>NZ_JAESWC010000009.1 GCF_016765585.1 Clostridium rhizosphaerae | reverse complement strand
GCTGGTCATGTTCCTGGATAACTTATACTCGCTGATTTCCATCAGCTAAGTTATCCGTTAAAGTCCATTTAGGACTTTAACCCTTAATTTCTCTGTTTAATTTTCAAAGACCAATTGCTTCGCCGTCATCTGACAGCTTTTATATCTTATCATTTCACAGCCTTATTGTCAACAACTTTTTTATTGGTAATTTTACTCATTATCAAGCTTTGCTGCATTACTATAAGATAACCATGTAATAATATAAATATCCATCGCTTCAAGCGACGCTATTCATATTATCACATTTATTAATATATACTATTTAAAAACATCTCATAATCCCAAATTAAATTTATATTTCTTTAAATTCCTCCTATATGATTAAAATTTCTCTATATGATACACCAGGTAAAGATGTTACTTCATATATGCTGAATTTTTATAAAACCTTACTTAAAAAATCTTTTGTTCGCTCATTAGATGGATTTGTAAATATGGCCTCAGGGATCCCCTCTTCAACAATAATTCCAGAATCCATAAACATAACTCTATCTGCAACCTCTTTAGCAAATCCCATTTCATGCGTCACCACAACCATAGTCATTCCCTCAACCGCTAAACTCTTCATGACTTGCAGCACTTCACCAACCATTTCAGGATCTAAAGCTGAAGTAGGCTCATCAAACAGCATAATCTCAGGTTCCATAGCAAGTGCCCTTGCTATGGCCACTCTTTGTTTCTGCCCCCCTGATAATTTGTCAGGATACATTAACGCCTTCTCTTTAAGTCCAACCTGTTCGAGAAGCTTCATTGCTTTTTCTTCAGATGACTTCACATCTGCTTTCTTAACAGCTAAAGGTGCTAGAGTTATATTGTTTATAACATTTAGATTAGGAAATAGATTAAAAGCTTGAAAAACCATACCTAACTTTTCTCTAAGCTTGTTAGTATTTATATTCTTATCATATAAGCTTTGCTCGTCTACGCTTATAAAACCTTCACTAATTTCTTCCAACCTATTTAAGCATCTAAGCAAAGTACTTTTACCAGACCCCGAAGGGCCAATCAAACATACAACTTCACCCTTATCTATAGTTAAATCTATTCCTTTTAAAACTTCAGTTCCAGCGAAACTTTTTCTCACTCCTTTAACTTGTATTAAACTCATAACCTAAGTCTCCTTTCTAAAAATCTTGAGAAATAACTTAAAACCATAATAAGAATAAAGTATAATAACCCGACCATAGCCCAAGTTTCTAAAGCTCTATAATTAGAAGCAATTATTATTTCCCCGCTTTGTGTTAATTCTCTTATACCAATAACTGATAAAATCGAAGTATCCTTTAATGATATAATAAATTGATTAATAAATGCAGGAATCATCTTTCTTACAGCTTGAGGAAGTATCACCTTCTGCATAGCTTTACTATATGATAGGCCCAGACTTCTGGCAGCTTCCATTTGTCCTTTATCTACAGCCATAATTCCAGCTCTAAATATCTCCACTAAATAAGCTCCTGCATTTATACTTATAGCTATAATACCAGCAGTTACAGCATGCATCTTAATGCCAAAAGCGCTTGATATACCAAAATAGATAAAAAATGCTTGAACAATAAGAGGTGTACCTCTTATGATGTCTACATATATTATAGACAAAGCTTTTAAAAACTTAGATTTACCGATAGACATAAGTCCAAATATTAAGCCCAAGACAACTGCTATAACAAGTGAAATTGAAGCTACTTTCAAAGTGACAAGTAATCCAGAAATCAAACTTGGCAAACTTTCCTTAAATAAAGCTATAATATCCCACATCCCTTTCAGCCTCCTATTTTAGTCACTAACTACTTCTTTATATATTTACTTATAATTTTGTCATATTCTCCATTTGTTTTAATCTTTTTAAATCCGTCATTAAACATATCTAGAAGTTCTTTGTTACTATCCTTCTTTACTGCAAACCCATAATCAGTTTTTGTTATCTTATCACCAGCAACAGCAAGACCGCTATTTGGATCTACTGAAATCATGTATGCAATTACCGGATAATCTTCAAAGGTAACATCAGCATTACCATTCTTGACTTCTTGGAACATAGACGGCGTATCATTAAAGTATTTTATTTCTGCTGATAACTTTTCTTTATTATCTTCTGCATATTTTGCGCCAGCTGTTCCTTTTTTCACAGCGAATATCTTATTATTTAAATCATTCAAGGATTTAACCTTATCATTACCTTTCTTAATAACAGCAGATAAACCCGATTCATAATATCCATCAGAAAAATCAAGAATCTTCTTTCTATCATCAGTTATATTTATGCCTGCGATAGCACCATCTATTTGATTAGATTGAAGAGCTGGAATTATACCTTTAAAATCCATAGGACTCAATTCATATTGAAAACCTTCAAGTTTAGCTATTGAATCCAAAATATCTAAATCTATACCTACATATTTGTTATCTTTTTGAAACTCAAAGGGTGCATATGTTGCATCAGTTGCAATAATATATTTCTTACCTGACTTATTACTGCTTTTAGAAGCCTCTGCATTAGCCTGACTTGAACACCCACTTAGTAAACCTACTAAAACCATCGAAACAACCATACCTGCTAATACCTTTTTCATACTTAACTTCTCCTTTTTAATGAATTTTCTATAAACATACTATCAAAAATTTTTGCAAGTTGTCAATTAAATATTATTCATTTTTTAAAATATTGAATTATATTTTTTGTCGAATTTCATAAGGAAAGCGTTTTCATCTCTTTCTAGTTAATTATTTATCTGTTTTTAGCCCTCGTATACGAGTTGTTACAACTCCATTTTGCTGATATTATCTAATAAACACTTAAAAAAGGAGGCGTCAACAATGAAGAACAATATCTTCAGATTAAAACCTATAAGGGATTTATTGCAAGATAACAGCGAAGGAAAATCATTAAACAAAGTATTAGGTGCATTTGAATTAACCATGCTTGGTGTAGGAGCGATAATCGGCACCGGTATCTTTGTATTGACAGGCGTAGCGGCAGCTAATTATTCAGGACCCGCACTTATATTATCTTTTATTATTTCAGGTCTTGCTTGTGCCTTTACCGGTCTTTGTTACGCCGAATTTGCGGCGATGGTCCCAGTGGCAGGAAGCGCTTATACTTATGGCTATGCAGCACTTGGGGAAATATGGGCATGGATTATAGGATGGGACTTAATTTTAGAGTATGCTGTAGCAATAGCTGCAGTGGCTATTGGATGGTCCGGATATATAGTTAATCTTTTAGAAGCTGTTGGAATTCATCTTCCTAAAGCACTAATAAATGCTCCAGGGATAAACGGTGGAGTAGTTAATCTCCCTGCTATGCTCATAATAGGAGTAATAACTTCTTTATTAATAATAGGAGTTAGGGAAAGTGCAAAAGTAAATAACATTATGGTAGGAATCAAACTCCTCGTAGTAGTATTATTTATCATATTAGGGGTAAGCCATGTAAAACCTTCTAACTGGACACCTTTTATGCCCTACGGCTGGAAGGGAGTATTCCAAGGGGCTTCAATAATTTTCTTTGCTTATATTGGGTTTGATGCAGTATCAACAGCTGCAGAAGAAGTTAAAAATCCTCAAAAGGACTTGCCTAGAGGAATAATTTGGTCCTTAATTATTTGTACAGTTTTATATATTATTGTATCAGCAATACTAACAGGAATGGTTCCTTACCTTCAGTTTAAAGAAACCTCAGCACCGGTTGCATTTGCACTTCAACAAATAGGAATAAACTGGGGATCTGCACTAGTTTCTGTAGGTGCAGTTTGTGGAATAACTTCAGTATTATTAGTTATGATGTTTGGACAAACAAGAGTCTTCTTTGCAATGTCTAGAGACGGTCTTCTTCCAAAGGCATTTGGTGAAGTTCATCCTAAGTTTAAAACTCCAGTGAAAAGCACTATATTAGTTGGAATTGTAACAGCTTTAATGGCGGGTTTTACACCAATAGGAATCGTTGCAGAGTTAACCAATATTGGCACTTTAGCCGCATTTATTATAGTTTCTGCAGCTGTAATAGTACTTCGCAGGAAACAACCTGATCTTCACAGAAGCTTTAAGTGCCCATTTGTACCAGTAGTTCCTTCACTCGCTATTATCTTCTGTGGATATTTAATATACTCTCTGCCTCGTATAACACAATATAGATTTATAGCTTGGCTATTAATTGGTCTAGTAGTATATTTCTTATACGGAATAAAAAACAGTGCACTAAGTGAAAAGAAAGAAACTATTCAAGAAGAATATGCAAGTTAAATTAAAAAGTATCCCTTAAAAAAAGGGATACTTTTCATGTATATTATCCATATATAAATTATCGATACTTTTGCCAAGTAGCCAATAACTCCCTCTTTTCATTTTCGACACAAATATACATATATCGAATAATTTATGCTATAATAATTTAATATAGTAACGTGTCGGAGGTATTATAAAATGAAATTAGTTATTGTTAGCGATAAAATATTAAACGAAGTATTGGCAAGTCCAATTTACACTGAAACCGAAATAATGTTTTTAAACAAAGGTAACAGACTTACTGAAAACGCTATTAAAAGACTAAAAAAAATGAGCATAACTAGTATTTATATAGAGGATGGCAATGATGAAATGTCTCTTCAAGAGGTTTTACCTACAGCAAACAAATTATCTGCTCTTAAGATAATGAAGGAATTACTAGAAGAAATAAAAAGCAAAAATTATGTGGACGATAAAAAAGTTTATGATATTATTAAAGAAATTTTACAAAACATAAATTTGTCTGAGAATGCAGTTCTATTAAATAACCTTGCACCAAATGATGATTTATCAAAACTAGGGGTACACTCTATTGACATTACTATTTTAGCAGCTATGGTTGGCAATCGTAAAAAGTACGATGAAAAAAAACTATTAAACTTAACAGTCAGTGCTTTACTTCATGACATAGGAAAACTTTTTACTTCTAAGAATAATCATGTTGATACTGCCTATAATTTAGTAAAAAAAAATGTAGTATTTGGAGCTACAATTTATGTATCAATACGCCAATTATATGAAAGAGAAGATGGACAAGGTCCTCTTGGATTAATCGGCGAAAACATCTATGAATTTGCCAAAATAATAAACATATGCAATGAATACTTAGAAATTATCAACAACGAAAAAGGTATTTTACCTCATATGGCAATCG
Organism: Clostridium rhizosphaerae; assembly: GCF_016765585.1. Taxonomy (GTDB): domain Bacteria; phylum Bacillota; class Clostridia; order Clostridiales; family Clostridiaceae; genus Clostridium_AT; species Clostridium_AT rhizosphaerae. The sequence continues at coordinate 284,043 of NZ_JAESWC010000009.1, read as the reverse complement.
AAAAAATTGCAGCGGAGGGTGCTGCTAGATTTAGCGCTGATATTTATAGGGATTTTGTTCAATCAATTTACTGCTATCCTAACGGATTGCCAGTGAAATTAAGCAATAATTTATATGGTATAGTGATAATGCAAAACAAAGACAACCCAACAAGACCAATAATAGCTGTTAGACAAGATAATAACTATAATTTTTGTAATTTACAAGAAAAGTTAACTTTATTTATTTCTGATGTCATTCTCTAAGAAGCACACTTACAAAATAAGCTGCCTTGCGTTGTTGCAGGCAGCTTATTTTATATTACTTTAAATTATTAACTATTTTTTTAAATTCATTTCCCCTAACTTCAAAGTTTACAAACATATCAAAGCTTGCACAGGCCGGAGCGAGTATAACAACATCCCCTTTTTCAGAAGCATCTGTTGATTTTATTACAGCTTCCTCAAGCGTATCAGCAGTTATTATTGGCAAGTTTAGATTTTTCTCATCTATTATCTTCTCAAAGGCATTTCTGATCTTCTCTTTAGTAGCACCAAGTAAAACTAACTTTTTAATATAAGGATATCCTTCTTCAGCCAAAGGTTCAAAAGGAATTTTCTTATCATATCCGCCAGCAATTAAAATGACAGGTTTCCCAAAAACCTTAATATCTGCAAGTGTTCTTGATGGGCTTGAAGCAATAGAACTATTATAATATTTAATCCCTTCAAGTTCTCTGACGAACTCAATCCTATGTTCTACTCCTTTAAAAGTAGTAGCAACCTTTTTCATACTTTCGATGCTTGCATCTTCACTTAATGCACAGAAAGAAGCAAGATAATTTTCTACATTATGCATTCCTACAATAACTATATCTTCTGCCTTGCAAACTTCCTTACCTAAAAGATACAAGCTTTCATCCTTATAATAGGCTCCATTTTCTATAGTTTCTTTAATGCTAAATTGAAGGACTCTTCCTTTTGCTTCATTTACCATTGAATTAGTTATTTCATTATCTCTATTTAAAACTAAAACTCCATCATTATCTTGATATTTATATATGTTTTTCTTAGAATCAACATACTCTTCCATATCCTTATGCATATCGAGATGATTAGGACTTAAGTTCGTAACTATAGAAACCTCTGGGGATACTTTCATTGTCATAAGCTGAAAACTTGAAAGCTCAAGAACAACCCTATCAGTTTCTTGTATTTCTTCAATTTGAGCAAAGAGAGGAGTTCCTATGTTTCCGCCAACCCAGGTCTTATAACCTTCTTCTTTCAATATATTATAAATCAGACTGGTAGTTGTAGTTTTCCCATCGCTTCCAGTTACCCCGAAAACCTTAGCAGGACAATATTTAACGAACTCCTCCATCTCAGAAGTAATATAAGCTCCTTCTTCTTTTGCTTTAACTAAAAAGGGACTATCTATTCTCATTGATGGCGTTTTAAATATAACCTCAAACCCTATTAAATTATCTAAGTAATTATCTCCAAGAACAAGCTTAACACCTTTAGATTTAAACTCTTCAGCTATCTCTCCAAGCTGCTCTTCATTTTTTTTATCAAAAGCACTTACTCTTGCCCCTAGTTCTAATAAAAAGCGTATCAGCGGTATATTGCTGACTCCTATTCCAACAACTGCTGTATTCTTTCCTTTTATAAATTCTTTAAATTCTTCAAAATCTTTTTTCATGAAAAATTCTCCTTTATTAAAGCATTATATGTACTCAATATTATCCAAAATATTATCTTTAAAATCCTTCTATAATTATACCACTTTTACAGCAATTTCTACAAACTTAACGCATATAAATAGAAGGGATCAATTTAAGGTGTGGTGATTATGGCTTTAATAACATTAATTCTAAGTTCCCTGCTTGTACTTATTCCGTTTATAAAAAAGCACGAAAAAGAGGAGTATTTCTTGATAAAACTCTTAGGACTTTGGATTCTATGTCAAGTATACATAACAATAAACGACAATTTTCGTCTCCCACTAGGTATTATATGTGCTGTACCAATTGTTTATAAAAGTAAAATTAACAGAAACTCAAGGTTTATAACATTAATCACAGGTATAATTAGCCTAATATGCAGCTCACTTGTATATCTAATTTCCATGAATTAAATTGAATATTGTCGAAATTGTGCGAATTTATTTAAAATAAAAACTTTTAATTTTAGTATTGTAAAGCATGAATATAGTGTGCTATACTACTCTTGTGCCGTAAGGAAACATTAATATAATTCCCCATATTTTAATAAGATATAATATATCCCCATGATAAACCCCATTTTATTACCGAACACCCCCATGTTCGGTAATTTTTTTATCTAAAATTATTCATTTCAATAATTTCAACTTAGCCTCTTTAATTAAATTAACTTAGCACTTCTCAGGAGAGAACTTTGTCGAATTCACCTATTATACAAATTTATTCTACTGCAGGTATAACAACTGACTTAGCCTCCGTATGATTTGAAGGCTTTATAGACATCAAATCAATAAAAATAATAGTATCCACTTATTAAGAAAAACTGGCATGATCAGCTTTTACAATAATTATTTAAAATTATTAAATTTCTATTCAAAAATAATTAGTGATAACAGTATAGTGTTACCTGACAGCTTTACTACAAAAGTTAATGCAGTCCAATTGCAATGTATGCATAAAATAAAAGGCTATATATGAATCTTTGCCCATATACAGCCTTTTAAACTAAAACTCTAATTTTTCTTCAATAAACTTTTCTAATTCATCAATATTTAATCTAACCTGCTGCATAGTATCTCTATCTCTTACAGTAACAGTATTATCTTCTAAAGTATCAAAATCTATAGTTATGCAGTAAGGCGTACCTATCTCGTCCTGTCTTCTATATCTCTTGCCTATACTTCCTGCTTCATCATATTCTACATTAAACTTCTTTCTTAACTTATCATAAACTTCATTTGATTTTTCCGAAAGTTTCTTGCTTAATGGAAGTATTGCTGCTTTAAATGGTGCAAGTGCAGGATGGAAATGAAGTACATTTCTAACATCACCATCTTCAAGAGTTTCTTCATCATAGGCATCACATAATAATGCAAGTGTAACTCTGTCTGCACCAAGAGATGGTTCTATACAGTACGGAACATATTTTTCATTTGTTGTTGGATCAAGATAGCTCATATCTTCTCCTGAATGTTCAGCATGCTTCTTAAGGTCATAGTCTGTTCTATCAGCTATTCCCCAAAGCTCACCCCATCCAAATGGGAATAAGAATTCTATATCAGAAGTAGCATTGCTGTAGAAGGACAATTCCTCTTTAGCATGATCTCTCATTCTTAAATTATCTTTATTAACACCAAGATTTAAAAGGAAGTTCCAGCAGTAGCTTCTCCAATAATCAAACCATTCTAAATCTGTTCCAGGCCTTACGAAGAATTCAAGCTCCATCTGTTCAAACTCTCTTGTTCTAAATATGAAATTACCTGGAGTTATCTCATTTCTGAAAGATTTTCCTATTTGAGCTATACCAAAAGGAACCTTCTTTCTTGAAGTTCTTTGAACATTTTTAAAGTTAACAAATATACCTTGCGCTGTTTCAGGTCTTAAATACACCTCTGACTTTGAGTCTTCTGTAATACCCATAAAGGTTTTAAACATAAGATTGAACTTTCTTATATCTGTAAAATTCTTCTTGCCACATTTCGGACAAACTATATTATGCTCTTCAATATATCCTTTAAGCTGTTCATTGCTCCAGCCATCTGCGCTGGCAACTTCCGCTCCCTGCTCTGTCATATGATCTTCAACTAATTTATCTGCTCTAAATCTGGACTTGCAGTCCTTACAGTCCATTAATGGATCTGAGAAACCTCCAACGTGTCCTGAAGCAACCCAAACTTGGCTGTTCATAAGTATTGCTGTATCAACTCCAACATTATATGCACTTTCTTGAACAAACTTTCTCCACCAAGCTTTTTTAACATTATTCTTAAACTCTACTCCAAGAGGACCAAAATCCCATGCATTTGCAAGTCCGCCGTATATTTCCGACCCAGCAAATACAAATCCTCTGTTTTTAGCAAGTGCCACTATCTTATCCATAGTCTTTTCAACTGCCATTTTACCTACCTCCAATATTTAATTTTTTGTAATAAAAAAAGACTCCTTACCATAAGGGACGAAATTTAAAAATTCCGCGGTTCCACCCTTGTTGGCAAAAGCCCTGCTTTAACAACTTATGCACTCAAAAGCTCCCTTCATAATACTCGCCTGACTGTTTGCACCAAACACAGTCTCTCTTTAAAGCTACTATTATTACTCTTCTTTTTTCATCGTGTAATATTTATTTGATATATATTATTCTAACATATTAGAAAGTGTTGTCAATAATATCATATTATTAGCAATAATATTAATTTTATACTATGCTTCCAAGAAAGCTTATAGAATGTGTCACCAAATTATACTATCTTGAATATCCTATAAACATAGCATTTTTCAAGATAGGAGACTTCTTATGCATATTTTATCCTCTTTCTTATTTGCATTTTCTGCAAACATTGATAATCTTGCTGTAGGCATTGCTTACGGGATTAAAAATCTTAAAATAAACATACTAAAATCAGCTATTGTGGCCTTTATGTCCTGCTTAGGCACCTTTGGAGCTATGATGTTTGGAAAGGCTATCTACCACCTTGTTCCAAAGCATCTTACTAACTCACTCGGAAGCATAGTCTTGATTTGTTTAGGCTTATGGAGCCTATATGAAGCCTTTAAAACTAATAATAAGAACTCTTACGAACAAATAATGGATGATCCTGAGAAAATTGATAAAGATAAATCAGGAATAATCGATACAAGAGAAGCTCTTGTATTAGGACTTGCCTTAGCAGTGAATAATATAGGAATGGGTATCGGAGCAAGTATTACAGGTATAAACCTATGGATAACTTCACTACTAACATTTATATTTAGCTTTGTCTTTATACCACTAGGAATATTTTTAGGGCAAAAATATTTTTCAAATCTTATAGGCAAATTTGCCTCCATATTGTCAGGCATTATAATAATCTGCCTAGCAATTTATGAATTATTTATATAAACCAAACAGCGCTGCTTTTATAAGAGCAGCGCTGTTAAGATAGTTATCTAAATATTATATTTCCTTTAACAATACATCTTCCATACTTAATCTTGGTCTTTGCTTTGGAGCTTGATCAGGGTATCCAACTGGTATTAATGCAACAACATCATATCTTTCATCTAAGTTTAATAGACTTTTTACCTTTTCTTTATCGAACATCATAACCCAGCAGCTTCCAAGACCTAAATCAACTGCTCTTAAAGTTATGTGATCTATAGCTATGGCTGCATTTAAATTCAAGTATGCTCTTAAAGTAGCTTCATCCATTGACTTTCTTCTTTTGTTATAAGCATCTGCATCTTCATTCTTAGTATTATTAAGAGGAGTATCTGCAAAAGCATTAGCTTCCATAAGTTCTCTTGATCTTATCTCAGTTGTAGCTACTACACCTGCATCTGTACATACTGCAATTACAGCTGGTGCTTGTGATACAAAAGGAAGAGGTGTACATTCTTTTAATTTCGCTCTAGCTTCCTCAGATTTTATTACAACATAACGCGTAGGTTGAAGATTTGATCCTGATGGTGCTATTCTTCCTGCTTCTAATAACTCATTAATATAATTTTCAGGAATAGGCTCTGATTTAAACTTTCTTATACTTCTTCTTGATTCAATCGCTTGTAATAATTCCATAAAACATTCTCCTTTGTCATTCGGTATAATAAGGCATACAACTTACTAAATGTATCTTACTATATTTTGTTTAGATTATATTAATAGTTTATCATAAATATATTATATTCACTATGTAACGATTAACCAAAAATAATTGCTTCAATAGTGCATTATGTACAATTAAAGTTTGGTATTCATATTCTTTTACTTTATATCGAATATTAGTAATCAAAAGTATATAAGACCATCATACGAGAAGATAAGCAGCTATCTATATAAGAAGTTATCTAGTTAAGAAGTTAAAACAGGGACACTCTAGATAGAGCATCCCTGTTTTAACTCAAAAAATAAAAAAAGCGCTTTCGCACCAATAGTTCGTTAATTATTTGAGTAAATTGGCTCCGTGGAGAGGACTCGAACCTCCAACCCTTCGGTTAACAGCCGAATGCTCCGCCATTGAGCTACCACGGAATGTTTACTACATTTGTTATTATAGCATAGGATGGAAATATTGCAATAGTTTTTTATAAAATTTTTTAAGAATATATTTTTTTGTTTTGATATAATAGATATATATAATGTATTAGAACTTTTGCATTATATATACAAAATATTTTTTAAAGTAAGGTGATTATTATGATTATATTTGACAGTCATTTACATACTAAATTCTCTACTGATTCTAAAATGGACATAGAGGATGCTGTAAAAAAGGCTAAAGAACTAAACATAGGACTTATAATAACTGAGCATATGGATTTAAAGTATCCAATCAAGGGCAATTTTATCTTTAACCCTGAAGACTACTTTAACGAATATAACAAATATAGAAACAGCAATACCCTCTTAGGAATTGAACTGGGTATGAGAAGCGATTGTGTAGAAGAGAACAGACAGATTATTGAAAGTTTCCCTTTTGATTATGTCATTGGATCAATACACTTAGTAGACACTATTGATATATTTAGAGAAGATTTTTATGCGGGCAGAACCAAAAAAGAAACTTATGAACAGTATCTTACCTGCATGCTTGAATGCCTTAAATCTCATAACTTTATAGACAGCCTAGGCCATATTGACTATATTACAAGATACGCTCGTTATGAAGATAAGGAGATTTATTACGATGATTTCTCCGAGTATATTGATGAAGTATTAAAAACTGCTGTTGTTTCCAATATTCCCTTAGAAATAAATACTAGAAGATTAAGGTATAAGGTTGCTGCTGATAGTCTGCTTAAAATTTACAGAAGGTTTTATGAGGTTGGCGGAAGACAGGTAACTATTGGCTCCGATGCACACAATGCTGCTGCTATTGGAAATAATATTAATATAGCACTAGAAATCGCTGACAGATGTAATTTAAAGCCTGTGTATTTTAAGGAAAGAAAAATGGAATACATGAAATAAAATAGAGGCTGTCTCAGAACAACTAAACTTAGCGTGTTATTTGAATACGTAGAAGCATTTGAACAAGCAGTAATAAGACTTTAAATAAAAAATTTATAAAGCCGTTAAGAATCCTATATTGTTTGAACGAAGAGAGATGAAAAGTCTAAATGACTTTTCATGGGCACCTTAGGCTGTGGCAACAGCCTGCTCTTTAGTTGCCCCGTGTCAGGATTTAGGATTTATAAATTTTTTAATTATTAGTCTTATCTGCGAAGTGAAAGCTTCCTAGAATTCAAATACCACGTAGTAGGTTTAAGTTGTTTTGAGACAGCCACACTTTTATAAAAACTTATTTAGTATTTACTATCTCTTTAGAAAAAACCCAAGTCTTATTATTAAAGTCCCTGCCCTTTATATAAACTTTATTGTCTATAACTTCAACATATATCCCATAATTATCATCAGTTCTCTCCCTTGCACCATTGCTCCCAATCTTTAAAGTATAATGCACAGCACCGGTATGAACCATTGTAAAAGGCTGATTCAAAGTTACATTAGTAGTTTCAAGTGACGCATGTGTATGCGATGTAAATAATATAGCCTCTGGATACTGTGCCAAAATTTTTCGTATATCTTCTGCCTGATCAGTTCCAACCCAGCCTTTACTAGCATTTGAATTTAAATTTTGATGAAGAAATACAAATATTGGCCTTCCTTTTTCGTAATCCTTTGCTATAGTTTCTTTAAACCACGCAAGTTGTTCCTTTGATATATAAGCCTTCACTGAATTAAAATCTTTTGTATTTCCATTTTCTGAGCCTAAAGATATAAAATGAAACCCCTTAATCCATTTATCATGATAAACCTTCTCTTCTCCGGCAAACTGAAGATATCTTCCTATAAAGTCCTTAACATCTTCAGCTGTATTATATTCTTTTTTATAATCAAAAAACTCGTGATTTCCTATATTTTTTATTATTGTTTTTGGGAGTATTGAGCTGTTTTTGCTTAGAAGTTTTTTCATTGAATCATATTGACTAGGAAGTCCTTGATCTACTGCATCTCCATTTAGAACAAGCGCATCCATATTCGGTCTTACCTTATATAAATCATAAATGGCTGTTTGAAATTTTTCTGTATCTTCATGAATATCTCCTAATACAGAAAAGGATATATCTGCTCTAGGCAGTGATGAGGTTTTTACAGTTTCGCTTACTAGAAAATCTGAGCTTCTAGTAAATATTAAAATAGACAAAGCTGAGGCTATAATTGCCGCTGCTAAAAACTTCATTCTTACTTTCATAGTTTATCTAGAACCCCTCTTTATAATTATTAAAATGATTATATCACACAATAAGTTAATACTTGAATTCATATTTTTAAAAATTTTCTTAAAATATAAAATTAAGTATTGACCATATATATCCAAGACTTTATAATTAATACAATAATATATTATTTGTAAATACTTTGAAGAGGAATAGTAGAGAAATTATAAAATTAAAGAGAACCGATGCTGGTGGAAATTCGGTGTTTGCATTTCTTGAAAGAAGCCTTGGAGTATGGGATTGAAAATAATTAAGTAAATCCTACGGTTACCTTGACGTTATTCAAGGAGTGATCTGAAATATCTTGTGCGCAGAGATAATTTCACCTCATCAGAGTGGATGTATTATCAATTTAGGTGGTACCGCGGAAGCAAGTCTTTCGTCCTATTAAGGACGGAGGACTTTTTTTATTTTAACACCCAGATTCCTCATAATAACAAGCATAGCAAACTGCTGGTACCTAAAATTGAAAGATTAGGAGGTAAAAGTGCTAAATGTACTTTTACGGGCAGTTTGCGAGTGGGAACGAGCAGGCTTAAACTGCCCCGTGTTCCGACAAAAAGGAGGAGAAATAATATGAATGAAAATAAACTAATTGCAGATTTACTTTTGCCAGATATAAATACTAGTCCTGATTATTATGAAAATATTTATCCTAAAAGAGACTTGCCAAAAGGAGCTATGGTTACTAGATTTGCACCTAGTCCTACAGGTTTTCTTCATTTAGGTAGTCTTTTTGCTGCATTTATTTATGAAAGGCTTGCACATCAAAGTGGCGGCACATTCTATTTAAGAATAGAGGATACGGATAAAAAGAGAGAAGTTCAAGGCAGCACTTCTGAAATAATCAGAGGACTAAAAACTTATAATATCTCTTTTGATGAAGACGCTGGCTATGGTCCTCATATACAAAGTCAAAGAGAAACTATTTATAAAACCTATGTAAAATTTCTTCTTGAAAAAGGTCTTGCCTACCCATGTTTCTGCACTCTTGAAGAATTAGAAGAGTTAAGAAAACTTCAAGAAGATAAGAAAGTTAATACAGGTTACTATGGGCCTTGGGCAAAACATAGAAATATAACCCTAGAGGAAGTTAAGCAAGATCTAATAGAAGGAAAAAACTATGTAATACGTTTAAAGTCACCTGGAAGTCCAGATAAAAGGATAGTCTTTAACGACCTAATTAAGGGCACAATAGAGATGCCAGAAAATATTCAGGATATTGTAATATTAAAGACAGATGGTCTTCCTACCTACCATTTTGCACATGCTGTAGATGATCATCTTATGCGAACTACACATGTAGTAAGAGGTGAAGAATGGCTTTCTTCTACTCCAATTCATCTTCAACTGTTTGATGTACTAGGCTTTGAGAGACCTAAATATGCTCACATACCTACTCTTATGAAGATGGATGGAACTTCAAAAAGAAAGCTAAGCAAAAGAAAAGATCCTGAATTAGCCTTTAGCTTTTACGAAGAAGAAGGATATCTGCCAAACGCAGTTATAGAATATCTGCTTCATATTATAAATTCAAATTATGAAGATTGGAGAAAAGAAAATCCTTTAAGCCCCTATACGGACTTCAAAATAGATATCAACAAAATAAGCGCTACGGGTGCTATATTCGATCTAAACAAGCTTACAGCAATAAGCAAGGATATAATAGCTTTAATGAAGTCCTCAGATATATATGAGCTGTATTTGAACTGGTGTGAAAGGTATGATACAGAAATGGCTGCTTTTCTAAAGGCTGATTCTAACTACTGTATACAAATTTTTAATATAGAAAGAAACTCTGAAAAACCAAGAAAAGATATAGGCAAATGGTCTGACGTGCGTGAGGATATTTTCTTCTTTTATGATGATTTGTATTACTCAAAGAATGGAGACTATAACTTTCCGAAAGCTTTAAGCAAATATGATATTCAAGAAATTCTAAGCGGCTATATAAATGTATACTGCGAAAGCGATAATAAAGAAACCTGGTTTAATAAACTTAAGGCTTTCGGAGAAACTCTAGGTTACTGCTCTAGTGTTAAAAACTTCAAGAAAAATCCATCTGCCTATAAAGGACACATTGGAGATGTTGCAATGATATTGAGGATCGCACTGACTAAAAAAACAGCTACTCCTGATTTATACGAAATGATTAAAGTATTGGGTACCGAAAGATTAAAGGAAAGATTAAGCTTTGCCAGCAGGCTTATATAAGTAATTATTAAACAGTTAGTTTTTATACATGCGTATCAAATCATTTCTTACCTTTATCATTAGTTCTGTTGTGTCATATGACGTAAAGAATTCCGCCTCTAGACTTTTTAGCCTTTAGGCGGAATCTTTTTACTAAAGTATTATTTTAATAATATTAGGTTTTAGCTTCTTCTAATTTTTCTTTTTAATAGTAAGCTTAATCCAACTATTATGGAAATTAGACCTGCCGCTACCAATACATTAAAATCTACAAAGTTACCTGTTTTAGGAAGGTTTTGTTTAGGCTGAAGATTTTTATCTACTACAAAGTAATCACTGTTGTGATCAATGGAGAAAGTTATATATCCATTTGCATCCACTGTCAGCTTTTCTGCGATTGCTTCAATAGCTTTTGTTTGTGGATTGTAGTAATAAACATAAATATTCTTCAAGTCTTTTCCTGACAGCCATGCGTCTGATAGCTTTACTTTTACTGTAGCTTTTCCAGGTAAAACACCATTCTCTGCAAAGGAAAGAATTAACGCATCAGCTCCATTTATTTTTTCCTTAATAGCTTCTTTATTAGGTGTTGTTGATTGATTAATATCAGCAATATTTACAGAAAGATCTAAATCCTTTGTACTCCCTTTCATATCCTTTCCATCAAATGTCCAGGATATAGTATCATTTGTAAATGTCACCGACTTGTCTTTTCCCTGAATTGCATCTAATATTGATTTTTTAACTTTACTGTTTTCGGCAATGCTTATTTCTGTATTAGATTTATCCGGAGCCTTTGTTATTTTATCTATAGTTTCTTTTATATTTGCATCATGCTTAAGCTCTGTTATCTTTGCTTCACAAGTGGTCAATTTACTTAAGTTAGTTATATTGGCATCATTATTTGCTGCTGTTACCAATACTCTTGCTGCTTTAACAGCTGCTTCATCTGTTAAAGTAATGCTCTCCGGTGCTGAAAGAGCTGTTATTGCATCTATTGCTGCTTTTTCCTTTGCAAGTTGTGCTTGTCTTGCTGACTCCGCCGCTTTAAGTTCTGATATCTTTTGCTCGCAGGCAGTAAGTTTGCTTAGATTAGTTATATTTATATCATTATTTGCTGCCGTTACCAATGCTCTTGCTGCTTTAACAGCTGCTTCATCTGTTAAAGCTATCTTTTCCGGTGCCGGAAGCGCTGCTATGGCATCTATTGCTGCTTTTGCAGTTATTCCTGTGTTTAATTTTAATTCTTCAACAGTACCATGATGTTTTCCATTCAAGTCAGAAAGCCATTTATTAACATTAAACCTATCAATTGAAGCTGCTTTATTGAAATTGCCTGGGCTAGTAACTCTTGTTAAAACAGCTCTGTATATTTTAGAAATTGCGCAACTTTGAACACCATATCCAGCATTTATATCGGTACGGCTTCCGTTTGAAGACCACCAGGTTATAATGTCATCTCTTGTTCCATCGGCAGCATAATGCTTGTACTTTCCTAAGAACATCACCATATGTCCAGCTTCGTCTCCAACCGGATTGTTGTCTTCGCAGCCTATTCCGCTGTTCCAGAATATTTTAAGGAAATCACCAGGCTTAGCTCCATCCCAAGCAGCATAATAATCATCCGCAGATGAGTATTCAGTTTTGTTTCCAATATAATAATTCTCACCAGCGTCTAGTTCATTAACTAAGACACCAAGTCCAGGTCCGTTGGCATTTGCACGCCCCCAACAGCCATAGCCGTCGTCCTCACGAGGAATAACATTGCCTGATTCATCGGTAATGTTTAACGTATACGGTTTCAAGTTAACCCATGCATTCCTTGATATTGTGCTACCATTATCCCATATTGATAAGCTCTTTAGAAGCAGCATATAAATACCTGATGAACAAAAAGAAGGTCTTGCCTGACTCACATCTATTGTTGGCTTGACATCATTAGGTCCAATTTGAAATGCCCTGTCCATACCTTCCCAAGTATTTTGTGTAAATCCGGTTGGGTGCCCACTACCCGTGTAATAACCGCCACCATCTGCAAATAAAGACATTGCCTGAGCCACTGTATCATTCCATTTTTGATCGGCTGACGTTTGATTTGTATCGGTTGGTGCCTGATTAGCTTTTATTCCTGAATTATTTTTTAGTTCGTCAACAGTTCCATGATGCTTTCCATTTAGGCTGTCAAGCCATGTATTTACGTTGAATCTGTCAATTGAAGCTGCTTTATTGAAATTGTTTGGATTAGTAACTCTTGTTAAAACAGCTCTGTATATTTTAGAAATTGCGCAACTTTGAACACCATATCCAGCATTTATATCGGTACGGCTTCCGTTTGAAGACCACCAGGTTATAATGTCATCTCTTGTTCCATCGGCAGCATAATGCTTGTACTTTCCTAAGAACATCACCATATGTCCAGCTTCGTCTCCAACTGGATTGTTGTCTTCGCAGCCTATTCCGCTGTTCCAGAATATTTTAAGGAAATCACCAGGCTTAGCTCCATCCCAAGCAGCATAATAATCATCCGCAGATGAGTATTCAGTTTTGTTTCCAATATAATAATTCTCACCAGCGCCTAGTTCATTAACTAAAACACCAAGTCCAGGTCCATTAGCATTCGCACGTCCCCAGCAGCCATAACCGTCATTTTCACGAGGAATAACATTGCCTGATTCATCGGTAATGTTTAACGTATACGGTTTCAAGTTAACCCATGCATCTTTAGAAATTGTGTTTCGGTCATTGTCCCAAATTGATATGCTCTTTAAAAGCAGCATATAAATACCTGAAGAGCAGAAGGAAGGTCGTGCTTTGCTTACGTCTATTGTCGGTTTTGTATCATTAGGTCCAATTTGAAATGCCCCGTCCATACCTTCCCAAGTATTTTGTGTAAATCCGGTTGGATGCCCACTGCCTGTGTAATAGCCGCCGCCATCTGCAAATAGTGACATTGCTTGAGCAACCGCATCATTCCATGATATTTGTGTATTAGCTTTAGTTAGAGGTTGACTAGCCTTCTGATTTACTATTACCTGTCCGGAAGCAAATACAGTAGTTTGACAAACTAAAATAAGGCAGAAGACAACTACCATAACTTTTTTCATTTCCATTCCCCCTTTGGAATTATTTATATAGTATAATTCGCAGCTATAGAAAACTTAATCTTTAATAGCTCCGCAATATATTTGCAGGAATTCTTTCAGCAATTGTAAAATTTCTGATTTCAAAACCCAAAATATACAAAAGTGAAGGAATCCCGCCTTTAAGCTCTTTAGCCTTTAGGCGGAATCCTTTTACTGAAGTATTATTTTGATAATATTAAGTTTTAGCTTCTTCTAATTTTTCTTTTTAATAGTAAGCTTAATCCAACTATTATGGAAATTAGACCTGCCGCTACCAATACATTAAAATCTACAAAGTTACCTGTTTTAGGAAGGTTTTGTTTAGGCTGAAGATTTTTATCTACTACAAAGTAATCACTGTTGTGATCAATGGAGAAAGTTATATATCCATTTGCATCCACTGTCAGCTTTTCTGCGATTGCTTCAATAGCTTTTGTTTGTGGATTGTAGTAATAAACATAAATATTCTTCAAGTCTTTTCCTGACAGCCATGCGTCTGATAGCTTTACTTTTACTGTAGCTTTTCCAGGTAAAACACCATTCTCTGCAAAGGAAAGAATTAACGCATCAGCTCCATTTATTTTTTCCTTAATAGCTTCTTTATTAGGTGTTGTTGATTGATTAATATCAGCAATATTTACAGAAAGATCTAAATCCTTTGTACTCCCTTTCATATCCTTTCCATCAAATGTCCAGGATATAGTATCATTTGTAAATGTCACCGACTTGTCTTTTCCCTGAATTGCATCTAATATTGATTTTTTAACTTTACTGTTTTCAGCAATGCTTATTTCTGTATTAGATTTATCCGGAGCCTTTGTTATTTTATCTATAGTTTCTTTTATATTTGCATCATGCTTAAGCTCTGTTATCTTTGCTTCACAAGCGGTCAATTTGCTTAAGTTAGTTATATTGGCATCATTATTTGCTGCTGTTACCAATACTCTTGCTGCTTTAACAGCTGCTTCATCTGTTAAAGTAATGCTCTCCGGTTCTGAAAGAGCTGTTATTGCATCTATTGCTGCTTTTTCCTTTGCAAGCTGTGCCTGTATTGCTGACTCTGCCGCCGCCTTCAACTCAACTATTTTTGTTTCGCAGGCAGTAAGTTTGCTTAGATTAGTTATATTGGCATCTTTATTTGCTGCTGTTACCAATGCTCTTGCTGCTGCAACAGCTGCTTCATCTGTTAGTACTATGTTCTCTGGTGTCGGAAGAGCTGTTATTGCATCTATTGCTGTTTTTTCCTTTGCAAGCTGTGCCTGTATTGCTGACTCTGCCGCCGCCTTCAACTCAACTATTTTTGTTTCGCAGGCAGTAAGTTTGCTTAGATTAGTTATATTGGCATCTTTATTTGCTGCTGTTACCAATGCTCTTGCTGCTGCAACAACTGCTTCATCTGTTAGTACTATGTTCTCTGGTGCCGGAAGAGCTGTTATTGCATCTATTGCCGCTTTTTCTTTTCTATATTGTTCATCTACAGTGTAAGTTTCTGATAAAATTTCAGACTTGTTTCCTGCACCATCAACAGCTATAAATTTTATGGTTGTAGTTTCAGTCAGAGTTATAGGTGAAGAATACTCTGTACTTGCAGTAGTCGGATTGTTTCCATCTGTTGTATAATAGATTTTTGCAGTATTATCATTTGCTGAAAGTGCTACCTTAACATTATCTTTAAGCATAGAACCCTTAATGCTTGCTGCAGCACCTGGATTTCCATATACCGCTCTAATGTCATCAATATAAATAGAGCCTGTTTTAGCAAGATTCGTTACATCAGAAGCCATTATTCTTATTGCTCCATTAGGATGAAGTTTATATGGAGGCTTATTGAGAACTGAAGGACTTGCTTCAACATACTTCCATCCAGTCCAGTTAATAGCATCAGTAAAAGTTAAATAATCTGCTGTCTGACCAGCAATTCCAAAATTATAATAGAGCATCATTCTAAGCGCATATCCCTGAGCCTCTGGAGTTGCATACACCCACATTCCAATCTTAGTTAGATTGTCATTTATAACAGGAGTGTTACTACCAGGACCTTCATAGACCGCAGCTGAAGTTTTTAATGTTGCTTTACTAAAGTCAAAATTAATTTTTAATGAGTTATTACCAAACATCTTCTGAGCTGTATCTATAGCTTGGGTACCTGACACTGTTCCTGAGCCAACAGTAAAATGCCAACCTCCAAGTCCACTTTCAAAGCTTTCTATCACTTGCGGAGCTTTAGCTAATTTTAAAGCAGCTATCTTTGCTTCGCACTCAATTAGCTTATTATAGTTTGTTATCTTATTATCTGCATTTGCCTTAGTTACAAGCTCTCTTGCTTGTATTACTGCTTTCTCATCGGACAAAGTAATACTAGTTGGTACTGGAAGTGCTTCTATTGCATCAATAGCCGCTTTTTCCTTATCTGCCTGGCTTACTCCACCTTGTCCTTTTAACTGAGCGATCTTATTCTCACAGTCTACTAATTTATTAAGATTAGTTATGTTAGCATTATTGTTTGCTGCTGTTACCAATGCTCTTGCTGCCACAACTGTGCCCTCATCTGCTAAGGTAATACTTTCAGCTTCTGGCAAAGCAGCTATAGCATCTATTGCAGCCTTTTCTTTCTTAAGCTGAGTAATTTTATCTTCACAGTCTGTTAATATACTTAAGTTTGTAATATTATTTCCGGTATCATTAGCAGCTGTTACCAGCGCCCTTGCTGCTGTTACTGCTGGTTCATCAGCTAATGTTATACTGCTTGCTGCCGGCAGCGTCTTTATTGCTGCTATTGCTTTTCTGATTGCTGTTATCTTTGACTCGCAATCTACAAGCTTTTGCAAGTTAGTTATTTTTGCATTATCATTTACCTTTGTAACCAAACTTCTTGCGGTCACTATATTGGGCTGATCACTCAACTTAAGACTATTAGCTTCCGGCAATGCTGAAATTGCGTCATTTGCAGTTTTTTCTTTATTTAATTGAATTAATCTTTGTTCACAGCTTATCAATTTTACTAGGTTAGTTATGTCCTTATCGCTATTTGCTGCAGTGACAAGCTTTCTAGCAGCCAGAACAGCTTGTTTGTCTGTTAAAGCCATTGTATCTACTGCCGGCAAATTATTTATTGCAGCTATAGCGCTTTGAGCTTTTATTGCTTTAAGAACAGCCTCACAATCCAGCAGTTTCTGTAAGTTTGTGATTTTACTATCATCCTTTACTACTGTTACCAATGCTCTTGCACTAGAAATAGTGGTTTCAGAGGATAGTGTTACACTGCTGGAATCAGGAAGTGAAGCAATGGCATCTACTGCTGCCTTAACCTTTAATGTTTTAATAGCATTCTCGCAGGCTGTCAATTTATTTAAATTTGTGATACTAGCATCATCATTTGCCTTTATAACTAACGCTCTTGCTGCTGAAACGGCAGGTTCATCAGTTAAAGTAACATTGTCAGGTAAAGCACTAATAGCACTTATAGCTGCTTGAACAGCTGCTGTTTTTGCATCTTCAGTGGTACTTGCTTTACTCTCATTATTAAGTCTGTTTAATGCAGTTACAGCATAGGTATAGCTTTGTCCAGAACTTGCAGTTGTATCTGTGTAAGTTATGCTTGTCTGACTTTGTGTTCTTCTTACTTCACCTATTATATTTTGCGGATCCTCGAAATCTCCTAATTCATTACCATTGAATCTATATACTACATAATAAGCTGAGTCATTATTTTCTGTATCGTTCCAGCTGATTGTATTACCTGATACAGATACATTGTCCGGGCTGTTAGGTGCATTTGTTCCAAGCCAAGGCATACTTGGAACTAGTGCCCTTGTATTAAAATATTGATTTTTAATTATGTCTGTAACCTTTAGATTGTTCTTATTTAAATCTGCCAGACTGAAGAATGTATCTCCTTTAATTTCCGGATACATTGAATTAAATTTTAATTGATTTGGTATTTCTTGATCATTCTGCCATGCTCCACCTGAACCAATTTTATAATTAGCATGTCCAATATAAAGCTGGCAATTTGTGCCCTTAACTACATCAGCCCACCATGCTGCTAATTCTCCATAAGGCGCTGCTGGAATCTGAGCAAAATACCAATAAATCTGTGGAGTAATATAGTCAATCCATCCATTTTTTGCCCATTTTCTCGTATCAGCATATATGTCATCATAACTTGATGAGGATGTTAGAGCTGTACCTGAACCTGCACCCTCTGCACTTCCCTCAGGATGATTACCTAAATGCGCCCAAATTCCAAAAGGACTTATACCAAATTTGACATATGGCTTTGAGCTCTTTATTGCCTTAGAAATATTTTGTATTAAGTTGTCTATATTATTTCTTCTCCAATTGTCTATATCAGTAAACCCTCTTGGATATTTCTTAAAAGTTTCAAAATCATTAGTGTTGTCTCCATAAGTGTAAGAATTATCTCCAAAAGCAGATGAAATAGTTTGACCTGTTATAGGGTCTGTTCTGCCAACCTTATATGGATAGAAGTAATCATCAAAATGTACAGCATCTATATCATATTTATTTACAACTTCCATAATACTGTCCTGTACAAATTTCTGAACCTCTGGTATACCAGGATTTAAAATTAATCTACTGTCAAACTTTAATAAATATTCAGGGTGCTTTTTCGCAAAATTATCGTCAGACAGTTTTGCTGCTGCTATTGCATCAGCTACAGTACTTGTTTGTAATACATCCCAACCTTGAGCTACCCTATAAGGATTAAACCAGGCATGAAATTCCATGTTTCTCTTGTGAGTTTCTTCAATCATCCATGAAAGTGGATCCCAGCCTGGGTCCTTTCCTTGAATACCAGAAAAATAAGCTGACCAAGGATTTAAATTTGATTTGTAGAAAGCATCATTCATAGGTCTTACTTGAAAGGTAACCGCATTCATATTTAAGTCTTGAAATTGCTGCAGAATCTTAAGCCATGCAGCTTTGAATTGTTCTTCGGTTGAACACTGCGGAATGTCAATGTTATCTACCGTGGCTACCCACGCACTCCTAAACTGCCTTTTTTCATGAGGCGGATCCTTAGGAATAGAAATCGGATTACCCCTTAGTAAAATAGGATTACCGCTTGTATCTGTAAGCGGTACAAGATTGCTGTCGGCTTTAATTGTAGTGCCTACGCAGTAAGTTGAAATAATTGAGGCCGCCAATGATAAAGCTAGAGTTCTCAAAAATTTCCTTTTCATTACTATATCCTTCCCCCTTAAAATTATTTCTACGCAAAATATTCAGAAGAAGCTTTTGCGTATTATAACGTTTTCAACAAACATAATAGTGATTCTTTTATTCATTTTTATACAAGATTTAGTCTAAAAACTTAACTTATTCATGTTATAATATAGAGATTTTCAAGCCTTTATAATTCATAAATAAGTTAATAATGGGACTTAAACCCCTATAAGGTAAATTTAATCTATCTATCATTATTACATTAATTGAATTTAATTCCATTATAAGGTATATAAAATAAACTTTCAATAATTTTATGAATATTCGTAGTATATTTTTATAAAATTGTTAAATCTATAATTTCAACAATTTTTCATTAAAAAATTAAGAAGTTATTATTCAATTGGAGGATTATTATTGTCCTGATTTTTATTACAGAACTTACGCATACAAATAAAACCCTGCTAAAATAGGGTACTTAAGCACTTAATCTTTCCAAGATGGTTGTTGTTACATGGATTGAGACAGTATTTAACTCTTTACATTTAGCATCTTCATATGATAAATTAATGATGTAAATGATGATGTTATTATTGTTGATTGAAATATTGGAAGTAGGCGAGTTAAAGCGTCATGTGAAACCCAAAAAAGCCTGACGGGGTAAAGATTATAGGAAGCATTGATACTACTCGTATTTAAAATTCTGCGTAAGTTCTGTTAATAAAGATATCTAGGAAAGGATGATATAAATGAAGAAATCAAAAAAGGCTTTAAGTAAAAATCTAGGCTTTAAAATTGACATGAATGAATTAGCATTAAATCAGCGAAAGTTTGAAACCAGTGAAATTGGACGTGGAGTTGGAATTCATAAAAACAAAAAAGGCAAAGGCTCATATACCCGTAAGAATATCAAGTTTGGTGATAGTTCTTGCGGGTATATTTGTCTCTATTAATAGTTTTGCCATAAGCTTTTTCTATTTATTTAAAAGCAGTACTTATATTTTCTTTTTCTGTGATTATACCGTCGATTCTTATGTCATGTTCGTTCATAGGAACACTATCTAGCACTTGAAAGTGATATGCCAAGGCTATTTTGTCAACATGCTTGTTCATATTAGATATAAATCTATCATAAAATGCAGCTCCGTAGCCTACCCTGCCCCCATACCTGTCAAAAGCAACTCCAGGCATTAGTATTAAATCTAAACTATTTTTATCAACTTGCTGACAGCTTTCAATTGGCTCCAATATTCCGAAATAGCCTTTTTTCAATTGATTAAAGCTATCTATTTTATATAGTTTAATTCCTTCCTGCTTTGAATTAATTTTTGGTACACATATTGTCTTGTGATTACTAATAGCATCATTAATAATCATATGAGTATCTACTTCACTTTTAAAACTTACAAAAGTAAATATTGTATTTGCTCTCTTGTATAGTTCACTTGTTATAAGTCTTTTAAATATGCTTTCATCCCATTTGCTTCTTATATCTGAATCTATTGATTCCCTCTGCTCAAGTATTTTCTTTCTAATTTCACTTTTCTCCACAAGTATCCCCCCTATACTTTATATTTTATACTTAATCAATGTATACTGGTATCTAAATTATTTAGATTTTAGTTTAACAAGCAAATCGTCAACTGAAGTATTGGATAAATCAGTATCAGAGAGTACAGTTTCTTTTTCAATGGCATTCTTTAGTAAAGTAGAATATTTAGAGTCCCCAATTAAAATCGCTCCTATTATTTTATTATCTTTTATAAATATTCTTTTATAGGATATTTTATCTATGCTTTCGTCAGCCAATGTTTTATCGCAGCTGTTTTCATCTATATCTCCCGCAGAAAATAATGATAAATTAAAGGCATTCATTGTAGTAACCGGTATTAATCCAGTATATGCTGCATCTTTGCCTGCAATATTGTAACCTGCTATTTTACCCTGTTCTGCAGCAATATTCCAAAGTCCGCCTATCTTGCCATTATACTCAGCAACATCACCTGCTGCATAAACATTTTCTACGCTAGTTTCCATTTTATCACTAACAATAACTCCAAGATTTGTTTTTACAGGTGTATTTTCTAAAAGTTTTTTATTTGCCCTAATACCCACAGAATAAATTATCATATCGCAGTTAAATGTTCTTCCATCCTTTGTTATAATACCCTCTGCTTTATCTTCTCCTGTAATTTCTTTTATTTGAGTATTTAAAAGAACTTTTACGTTAAAGCTTTCAATTGCTTTTAGCAGAATTTCAGATGCTCTTTTATCTAGCTGACGGGGCATCAATCTTTCTAAAGCTTCAGCTATAACAACCTCTTTATCCTGTATACGCAATGCCCATGCAGTTTCAAGTCCCTGTACTCCGCCGCCTATGGTCAATATAGTCTTTTTATCAGCAATATTAGCTCTTATAGTTTGTATATTATCAAACTTTCTTATGGTATACACATTCTTTTTGTCTATTCCATTGATAGGAGGTATAAAATTATTTGATCCGCTAGCCAGCAATAGCTTGTCATATTTTAAAATGGCTCCATCATTTAAAGTAACACTATGGTTTAGTACATCAACCTCAACAACTTCCTTATCCAAGTGTAACTTTACATTATTCTGTTCATACCATTCTCTCTTCTGAAGCAACATTTTGTCTGTATCAATATTATCAAACAAGCTTTTAGTTAATCTTATTCTATAATAGGGATATATTTTTTCGTTTTGAAATATATATATTTTCGTTTCACTATCTATTTCTCGAATTGCCTTCGCCGCATTTACAGCTGCAATTCCTCCGCCTATTATAACTATATTATTATTCATAAAATCACCACCATTTTAGTCTAAGATTATTAATATTAAGTACCTTATAATTAATTATAAAATTTTTTTAGTATAAAAAATATGACTTGAATCAAATTTGCGAAAAAGAATGCCAAGCATAACAACTTGGCATCCTTTATCTATTCTACTGTAATTGCGTTTACAGGACATGAGTTGGCAGCGTCTTTTGCATCAGCAACTTGTGAATTTAGTATTTCTTCGTCTATTGCATTTTATATAATGTATTTAATTTCCTTATTGTTAAATAGCTGCTCTATATCTTTTCTAAAAAACTCTTTTATGTCTTCCATGCTTTCTTTAGGATATACATATTTTCCGTAGCCAAATTGACCAAACTTAAACTTACGCTCTTCATCTGACATAGGAAGCTTAGTTTCAGGAAAGATCTCAAGAATTCTATTTTTTGCTACTGTAGTATATCGGTGTGATATTACTTCAAAAGTTATTGGAAACATCAAATCATTTGGAAGTTTCCTTTTTAGTTCAAGAAGCAAATCATGATATTCTTCCTTCCAATTAGGGTATATAAATACAGGCGCAATTAAAAAACCCGTTAAATATCCTGTTTCTGCAACCTTCATACTTGCTTCAATTCTTTTATCTCTAGAAGCTGTTATATGTTCATACTGATTTATGATAAATGAGGTATTAATACTGAATCTTATTTCTGTATGTCCATTGTGTTCTACATTTAAAAGTGAATCTACATCATTATATTTTGTTACAAATCTAAATCTCCCCTTTTCGCTATTGCCAAAAAACTCTATAGTTTTTTGCAATGAATGTGTATAGGGTTCTAACGGTAACGGATCAGAAGTTGCTGAGCCTTCAAACATAGTAATATCAGGAAGCCTCTCATTAATATACTTTTCGGTCTTATCAAGAATATCATCTATATTAACGTGAACTCGTACAAATGGCTTATCACCAAGTTGTGTATTCAAATAGCAGTATTCACACTGTCCCATACAACCCGATACCAACGGGAGCTGGTAATGAGCTGAAGGCTTACATGCTTGAAATTTTAGGCTTTTCTTAGTTCCTACAACTAAAGTCCTCTTTCCTTCTCTATATTGTGAAAATAAGTCATTTCCTGGAATATGTTCCTTATATTTATTAGAATTCAAATTTATAATTTCTATATTTGCATTATCCTTAAATTTATTAAGAATCTCTTGTGCCATTTCATACTTTAACGAATCCTTCTCAAATATAATTCTCTTAGGTATAAACATATCACTAATTTTGCTCTCCTTTTTATAATTTATCATGATTATTATTACAAAACCCAATAAATAGTATACTAAGTATTTATTTTATAGATTTATAAGCAGGTTATAATATAAAAAATGCTTGACACTCTGCCAGTATATGTAATATATTATAAGTGTACTATATAAACTAGTGCACTTAATACATTATTATTATTTTATTTGAAAGGAGCTGATGGCTTGTTCAATATCGATGCTCGAAGCAGCACTCCAATATACGAACAGATTATAAACGCTGTAAAAGAAAGCATTATAAAAGGAATACTCATGCCTGGAGATAAGCTTCCATCCGTAAGAGAGCTTGCTTCCATGCTTACAACAAATCCAAATACAGTCAGCAAAGCTTACAGTGAATTAGAACGAATGAAGATAATAGAAACCTTAAGAGGTAAAGGCACTTTCGTAGCTATAGATTATAAGCCCAAATTGGAGGAGGATAAAATGGCTAAGTTGAAAGAAGACTTGAAAAAGCTTTTAATGGATGCACATTATATGGGAATTAAAAAGGGAGATATTAAAAAGATTATGGATGAGCTTTATGGGGAGCTATTAGGAGATAGTGAAGGGGGAGATAATAATGAATAAGTATTTTAATAAAGCTCTGTTTTATACTGAAAAGAAGAATATACTTGCCTCTATGTCTGCTTATGGAATATGTTATGCTATAGCATTGCTTCAGTTTTCAGGAAACTTTTTCGCTCTAAAGAGAATATCTAAACTTTCAAATATTACTGATTATACAACTCCAGCCTACACACTAAACTTTATGTACTTCTTCTTCTTTGCCTTTTGCATAACTACCGTAGTTTATTCCTATATGGAGAAGGATAAAAAATACTACTTTATGCTTACTCAGCCTTACTCCAGAGCTTCCATTATAGTCACAAAAACTATAAGCTTTATAATAAGTATTATTGTTCCAGCTGTTATCTATGGAATAATTTCTTTCTTAATATTAGCCTTTAATAAGAGCTATCTAGGCTCCAATTTCGGAAAACTATCAATTGAACTGTTTTTAAAGCTTTTTTGCATAATAGCAATTTTAACTTTACTCTCAACGCTGCTTCAACTGTTTCAAATGATATTTGGAAAAATGATAGCAGGTGTCATATTTCCTGTTATATATACTTGTATGATCTTTCTTAGTCTTAGTCTTATGAAAAACTTTGTAAGTAAAAAAATTAATGGATTAAGAACTGCCATAGAATATATTAACACCTTTCTGTTTTCACCTGGAAAGTTCTCTATTGGCGAAAAAAGATTCAGTACTCTTAGTTTTTCAACAATTAACTATATGGATAAATGCTACTTTTTAACTTCCATTATACTTCTGTTAATATCCGCTATACTTGTATATGCAGCCATAAAGCTTAACTCAAAGATTAAAGCTGAAAACATCTCTGATATATTCATGTTTAGATTTAGTGAAGTTATTTTCAAAGTCATTTTCTCTTTAACCTTTACTATTATCGGAAGCTTAATTATATCTGGACTACTTTATTATTTATACTCTGCTGTACTAGGAATGAATTACTCAACCTATCTTATGAACAATTACGGTATTCAGGGCAAGGAAAGCATTGAGCATAATTTATATTTAGTTCTCGATATTTTATGGATACCTATGTTTGTTTTTATATATAAGTTGTTCAGTAAAATAATGAATGGAAGGAGGATTCAGTAATGCTTCAGGTAATTAATGTTTCAAAGAGCTTTTCTGGCAAGGAGGCTATAAAGAATATAAACTTAGAAGTTAAAAAAGGAACTATAATGGGACTTGTAGGTCCAAACGGTGCAGGAAAATCTACTCTTCTTCGAACTATAGTTGATATCTACGACCCTGACGGCGGAAAGATACAGGTCAATGGCTATGATATAAAGGATAATTTTGAACTGAAACAAACTATTGGCTATGTGGCAGATAGAAATGATTTTTTTAACTCATATAAAATAAATGATATAGTTAAATATTATAAATTTGCTTACAAAAACTTTGATATAGACAAATTTTATGAATTAAATGCAGTCTTTGAAATACCTCTTAATAAAAAACTTTCAAAGCTGTCAAAGGGTAATGCTTCAAGAGTAGCTTTCATGTTTGCTATGAGCTTAGCACCTGAACTCTTAGTACTTGATGAACCTACTTCCGGTCTTGACCCGATAGTAAAGAGAAAATTTCTACAGCTTTTAGTAGAGGACGTATCTGAAAGAGGAACAACAGTTGTAATCTCCTCTCATAACCTAAGCGATCTCGAAAGCATATGTGATCAGGTAGTTTTCTTAAACGATGGCGAAATATTAAAAGACAATACTCTCGACAATCTAAAAACCTCTATGAAAAAGCTTCAAATAATATTTAAAGATACCGCCCCTTCCGGCTTTGAATGCTGGCCTGAATTTATAAATGTAACTAAACTTGGCCGAAGCTACAATATAGTTACTGATAATTACAGCGAGGAGCTTCTTGCTAAACTCAAAGATAATGGAGCTTTATTTATAGAAGAGCTAAATTTAACCCTGGAAGACATGCTCATTTTTGCAGTTGAAAAATAAACAAACCCTCCAAGGCATTTGCACCTTGGAGGGTTTGTTTATTTAATCTCAGGTCCAGCCCAAAGACTTTTCTTTAAATTGATTGTTCCATCTCTTTTGAATATTACACCTTCTGATTGTAAAATTTCTCTTTGAAGCTCCCTTGAACCAAAGACATAACCCGGAGACATTTCTCCAAGCCTGTTTACAACTCTGTGGCAAGGAAGTTTTAAATCAGAGGGAACTGCTCTCATGGCCCAGCCAACTACCCTTGCATTTGATTTTTCACCTAGTATTTCAGCGATCTGCCCATAGGTAGCTACTTTTCCTTGCGGTATTTGAGCTACTATTTCATAAACCCTTAAGAAAAAATCCTTCATCCTGCATTCTCCTGTATTTAATACCACTATATAAAAAATAGTAGGCCCAAAACTAAATTGGAATCTACTATTTTTCATTATATTATATCAAATTTTATGGGTGATAAACATACTTATTTTTAATCTATACTTTTTAACTTCCATGTAATGCTTTGATAATCACCCTGTAGCTCTGGAATGCCTATTCCCGCGTACATTAATTGCTCTCCGCTATAAGTTTTATTGCTGCCAGTAACAGTATACATTTTATCAGTATCTAGTCCTCTTAATTTTAACCTTGAAATTGGACCATTAGGTGCCGCAAGGACTCTAAAGTATGCTGCAAAAGCTTCTGTTTTGTCCTCTGACACAATAATCCAGGCAGTTTCATTTCCTTCAAAAGGACTCATTAATCTATATAAGCTTCCAAACTGAATTAGCTCTCTCAATTCTTTATACTGATCTATCTGCAATCTGACTGTTTTCTTCTCCTCATCATTAAACTTAGTAAGATCAAGCTCATATCCAAAGTTGCCGGACATAGCTACATCTCCCCTCATCTTGAGAGAAGTATTTCTATGAACCTGGTGGTTAGGTACTGCGGATACATGAGCTCCCATTGTACTTAAAGGATAAACAATACTTGTACCATATTGTATCTTTAATCTCTCTACTGCATCAGTGTCATCGCTGGTCCAAGTCTGAGGCATATAATAAAGCATTCCCGGATCAAAACGACCTCCGCCTCCTGAGCAGCTTTCAAATAATACATTTGGGAAGTCTTTAGTTATCTTATCGAGTATTTTATAAAGACCTAATATATATCTATGAGCAGTTTCTCTTTGCCTTTCTGCGCTCAGACAAGCTGAACCTATTTCAGTCATATTTCTATTCATATCCCACTTTACATAACTTATGGGAACTGTTCTTAAAATATTAGATACAACTTCAATAATGTAATTGCAGACATCTTCTCTTGTTAAATCAAGAACAAGCTGATTTCTTCCCTCTGAACGTCTTCTACTTGGCACATGCAAGCACCAGTCAGGATGAGCTCTATATAAATCACTGTCTGGTGACACCATCTCAGGCTCAAACCATAGGCCAAATTTAAGTCCAATACTATTAACACGCCTTGCTAAATCCTCAAGACCCCCTGGAAGTTTTCTAGCATCTTCTATCCAATCTCCTAATGAACTGTTATCGCTATCTCTTCTGCCAAACCATCCATCATCCAATACAAAAAGTTCAATTCCAAGTTCTTTTCCTGCCTTAGCTATATTTTCTATTTTCTCAGCATTAAAATTAAAATATGTTGCTTCCCAGTTATTAACTAAAACAGGCCTTACTTTATCCCTGAACTCTCCCCTGCATAGTCTTGTACGATAAAGCTTATGGTAGGTTCTTGACATGCCGCCCAAACCTTCATTTGAGTACACCATTACTACTTCAGGTGTTTGAAAGCTCTCTGAAGGCTCTAAAAGCCATGTGAAATCAAAGGGATTTATTCCAATAGATACTCTTGTTGTACTATACTGATCAACTTCAGCCTGAGCTAGAAAATTACCACTGTAAACTAAGCTAAAGCCATATACATCACCTTGCTCTTCTGCAGTGTCCTTGCTTAATAATGCAATAAAAGGATTATGATTGTGGCTGCTTGAACCTCTTCTGCTCTCTACTGATTGGCTTCCTTTTAAAAGAGATCTTCTCTCAACATGTCTTTCTCTTGCCCAAGAACCATATAGGTGCATAAAGTCGTAGTCTTCATTATTAAAATCTATGCTCATGCTCAAAGCACGAAGAAGCTTCAACTTGCTTTCTCCATTATTTATAAATCTAACACTTCTTGTGATTACATTATAATTCTCATAAACAGTATAAGATAATACAGCTCTAAGTCCAACTAGCTCATCAAGCATTACTATTTCCAAAGTTTCTGCCTCTTCATCACTTTCTACATAAGTAGAAGGCAGCCCTTCAAGCTGAGACTTGCCTTTTACAATTCTGTGATTCTCATATCTTAAATCTGTTATTGTTGAACCATTTTCAAGCTGCACTGAATATGCCGGAATACGAAAATCTGTATCTCCATAGGATGGATATTCCTGAGGCAGAGTGTCCAGAGATAATGCTTTATTTTCTGGATTTGGATTTGCTGAAAAGGAGCATCTCTCTCTAAGTACTAATAAATCTTCTGCATTGATATTTTTTATCTTTTTTCCCCAATATAAATGTGCCAGATAACCTTCTTTAAGCACCTGCATTATATAGCTTGTATTTCCTGCCTGAAGATGAAAAACCTTATTTTCATTATTATAAATAATACTCATATAGTATTCTTCCCTTTCTTATATAGTCAAAGAACTGCTGACATAGTATGCTCGTCAGCAGTTATAAAAATTAAATTAACGTGTTGTGCTATAATAGAAAACTTCTTATCTTCCTATTATAAATTCAAAATGCATATCCTTAGAAGAATCGATCAGGTATTCTTTATGCACCGGAGCACCCCAACTGTCGTCTCCTCCTACACCCATCTGTTTTCCTGCTATAGTCACTACTGTATAGTGTACCTTAGGAAGTTCATAATGATGAAGAGCATTTTGAAGCTCAAAGGCAGTATAAGGTGATACTCCTAATTCAAACGGAGCACCCGAAGCAGTGAACTTAAGTTCAAAGCCCTCTTTAGCCTTTACTTTTGCCCATCTTATTCCTGTATGATTTCCGCTTTCCTGCGGCTTTGCATATTTTGAAACATTTTCAATTACTGACTTTTCAAAGATGCCTAAACATGCACCATGCTTTCTATCAGTGTAGTTTTCTTCAGGTCCCATTCCATACCATTCAAAACTATCAAAGTCAGCAGAAAGCTTAATTGCAAGACCAAATATAGGAAGCTCCGGCAAACCTTCTGTTCCCTTGTAATCGCAGCTTACTTTAATTTCTCCGTTTCCATAAGAAGTATAGGCAGCACTTACCTGTGTTTCAGGTATTGTAGGTAAAGTATAAGTATATTTTACAGTAACGCTGCAATCATCTTCTGTTACCTCAACATTTGTACAGCGCTGGAACATACTAGCCTGAAGCCACTGACCACATCTGAAGCCTTGACCGTTTCCTTTGTCATTGTCCGTCATTGCTCTCCAATATATCGGCATTGGAGCACGTGTAATAACCTCTTTACCTCCATATCTTAAAGATATAATTCCACCTTCTTGCTTTGAGAATAGGACACTGAAATCTTTGGTCTTAACTCCAATGTTAATATCTCCATATATAACCTCAGGTTTTTCTGGCTTACTCGGAACTGCATTTTCTTCTACACTATATACAAACTGGCCATAGGCAACAGTATAACCCCTGTCTGCCCATAAAACAGTCTCTTTTAATTTAAAGGAAGTATTAACTGAATACTCACCTGCTTTAAGAGTTTCGGGCAAATTGAATTTAACGTATTGCTTTTCAAGAGCTTTTATATTAACTTCAAGAATATCCTTAAAAATCTCCCTTCCTTCAAACTCAAGGGTATATTCCAAATAATATTCAGAGGTATCTATAAATAAATTCTGGTTATCAACTAACACTCCATTTTGATCTACAGTAAGCTTTATGTTTTGGTAAAGTCTTCTTACTTCCTGAGTCTTAGGCGAAACTGTTCTATCAGCATATACTATTCCATTGCCGCAGAAGTTATAATCTGTTGGTCGGTCATCAAAGTCTCCGCCATAAGCCAAGAATTCTTTACTGTACCTATCCTTCCTAACTACAAACTGATCAATATAGTCCCAAATAAAGCCTCCTTGATACATGTCGTACTTATCTTCAAGCTCTACATACTTATGCATTGCTCCACAGGAATTCCCCATAGCATGCATATATTCACAGCTTATGTAAGGCTTTTCCGGATTTTCATTGAGATATTTTTCTATATCAGTAACTTTAGCGTACATTCTGCTTTCCATATCGCTTGTAGCGTTAAATCTTCTATCATTAAATATTCCTTCATAATGAACCAACCTTGAGGGATCCTTCATTCTAAAATATTCAGACATTCTAAAGATATTTTCTCCTCCAAAGGACTCATTTCCACAAGACCATATTAAAATTGAAGGATGGTTTTTGTCTCTTTCAAGCATAGAAGCAGCCCTATCCAAAACAATATCACGCCACTCTATCTTGCTGTCTGGAATAACCCAATCCGGCTTAACAGCGCCCATCTTCTGCCATGATCCATGAGTTTCTAAGTTTGTTTCATCTATTAAGTATATGCCATATTCATCGCAAAGCTCATACCAATAGCTTTGATTTGGATAGTGACTTGTTCTAACTGCGTTTATATTGTGCTGCTTAAGGAATTTAATATCCCAAAGCATATCTTCCTTGGTTATGGCTCTTCCCTTTCTGCAGTTAAACTCATGTCTGTTTATTCCTTTAAAAATTATTCTCTTGCCATTTAGGTGCATAACCTTATTAAGCATCTCAAATTTTCTAAAACCAATCTTTTGTGGAATTATTTCTATAGTATTCCCAGCATCATCTTTAACAAAAATATAAAGATTATAAAGATAAGGTCTTTCAGCACTCCAAAGTTCAACATTATTTACTTGTAATCGAAGTGTCATAAAATCTGCAGCGGTTTCAGAAACTTCTGCTGCTGCAACACCATTTTTATCAATAAGCACTAAGCTAATATTAGTATCTAAATTTCCAACTAATTTAAGTTCAAGCTCAAGCAAGGCATTCTTATATTCTTTGTCTAAGTCAGTCTTTACGCATATATCTTGCACGTGTGTTTTAGGAATAGAATATAAATATACATCTCTGAAGATGCCTGAGAATCTCCAAAAGTCCTGATCTTCAAGCCATGCTCCTGTAGACCTTTTATAAACCTCAACAGCCAGCTTGTTCTCGCCTTCTTTAATATATGGAGTTAAATCAAACTCAGAGGGTGTAAAACTATCTTCACTATAGCCTACAAACTCTCCATTGAGCCAAACATAGAATGCATTTTCTATTCCTTGAAAAGATATATACAACGGACTATTTTTAAGTTCTTCTTCCAAAGTAAAATACTTCACATAACTGCCTACAGGATTATACTCTTCAGATATATGAGGCGGCCTTAAAAAGCTGTGCCCATCCCAAGGATACATAGTATTTATATACTGTGGTTTATCATAACCCTGGAGCTGAATATGCCCTGGAACAGTTATGTCCTTCCAACAGCTGCAGTCAAACTCTAATTTATAAAAATCACTAACCCTTGAACTTGGATTAATAGCAAAGCTAAACTTCCAATTACCGTTTAGACTTTGTCTTAAGGTCATTTCTTCATTTTTTGCTTCTTCTTCACTTAAATAGTACTTGTGGTCTGAATGAGGTTCTAATCTATTCACTTTAAAAACTGAAGGATTTGAAAGCCATTCAAGGCTTGGGTTTTTATAGTTCATTTTAATTCCTCCTTTTAGTCGAAACACTGAGCAATTAAAGATCACTCGCTTCCGCTCGCTAATTGCTCGTTAAAGCCCATTTAGGGCTTTAACCTCCTTTTAGTCGAAACACGGAGTAGTTTAAGATTACTTGCTCCAGCTCGCAAACTACTCGTTAAAGTCCATTTAGGACTTTAACCTCCTTTTACTCGGATCACTGGGTAGTTTATGAGTGCTCGTTCCACGTGTAAACTACCCGCTTAAGTCCACTTAGGACTTAAGCTTTCTAAATTTATAAATAAAGAGTTAATAATTAGAATTTACTCCTTAACTACTAACTCTTAATTGTATTATATAAACTTCTAATTGTTATCCTTTAACAGAGCCCAGCATACCCTCAACAAATTGTTTTTGCATTAAGAAAAATACCAGAGCTGTAGGCAGAGTTGTAATAACAATTCCTGCCATTATCATTCCGTAATCTGGTGTGTAAGAGGAACTCATAGTAGAAATTATCAGCGGCGCTGTTCTTTTACTTGCAGTTTGCAGGGTTATAAGAGGCCACATGTAGTTGTTCCAGCTGCTCATAAAAGTAATAATAGCTGCAGCTGCATAGGTAGACTTCATTGTTGGAACATAGATTCTTGTAAAGAGCTGCAATTCGCTTAATCCATCAATTCGTCCAGCCTCCAGCAAGTCCTTTGGAAAGGACTTAGTATTCTGTCTAAAGAAGAATATTAGGAATGCTGTAGCTATGCCTGGAATTATAACTGAAGCAGTTGTATTTAGTCCAAATATCTTAAAGTTTCTAAACATCCTGAACAAAGGTACCATAAGTGATGCAAAAGGAACCATCATAGACAAAAGTAAAATACTAAATATCCTGTCTCTAACTTTGTTTCTGTAAATTTCAAAACCGTATCCTGCCAATGAAGATACAACCAAAGCTATTACTGTAGTTATTACTGCAATTTTTGCTGAATTAACTAAGGAATTAGCAAAGTGAAGGTTATTTGTAAAAAGATTTTTCATATTTTCAAATAAATGTGTACCTGGAATCAATGAGCCTTTAGTAACCTCTACAGATTTGTTAGTCATACTTATAATCATCCATAAAAATGGGAAAATAGAAATCAGAGAAGCTATAGATAAAAATATATATTTAAATACATTTGTTGTCTTTTTCATTTATTATCACCTGCCACTTTAAATTGAATTAGTGATAATATAACAATCATAGCTACAATAGTATAGGAAACTGCTGCTGCATAACCAAAGTTAGGAGTGTACTTAAAGCTAAGATTGTATATATACTGAGATATTGTAGTCGAGGCATTTCCCGGTCCGCCTCCAGTTATATTCATAACTTCATCAAAAAGCTGAAGGGTTCCTGAAGTTGAAGTTATTGTTGTAAACAAAATAATAGGCTTTAATAAAGGTAAAGTAATGTTAAAAAATTGCTTTGTTGCTGAAGCTCCATCTATTTCAGCTGCTTCATAAATTGATGGGTCTATATTTTGAAGACCTGCTAAATAAAATATCATATTATAACCTGTCCAACGCCAAGTTATTGCTATTATAATTGTAATCTTGGCCCAGAAAGGACTAGTCATCCAATTTATTGGTGAAGAAATCAAATGTATATTCATAAATAGCTTATTCATAAGTCCATCATTAGCAAATAAGCTTTTAAATATTACTGAATAAGCAACCAAGGAAGTTATACAAGGTAAAAAAATAGCGGTTCTGAAAAATCCCTTTCCTTTAAGATTCTTATCATTTAATAGTACTGATATAAATAAAGCTAGTAAAATCATAATAGGTACTTGAACTACTAAATAGATCAAAGTATTAAAAACTGCTTTTTTAAAGGTTTCATCAGTTAAAAGTCTTTTATAATTACTTAGGCCTACGAATTTGAGATTATTACCAGCACCTGATTTTAACGAGGTAATAAATGCCTGTATCATAGGATAAAAAACAAAGGTGATTACTAAAATTATACTTGCTACTGTAAAACACCAGCCAATTATATTTTGCTTTCTCTCTAAGGTGCCTTTTTTATTAATACTCAAAGCTCTCCCCCCTTGCTAGAATTTATTAACTAGCAATTAAACATATCTAGATGATTTAATTAGTAAATCGCTATTTGATAACGTTCGGAATACAAATAGCGATTTACCTTAAAACTTATGCTTAGTGATTAGCTACTGCAGCTTCAGCTTGTTTTTGTGCATCTTTGAGAGATGCATCCATGTCTGCATTTTTGCTAACTATATTTTGTACTGCACCTGATAAAATGTCTTCTATATTGTAAGTGCTTGTTCCGTAGTTAACAGAAGGTATTTTTGATGACCAGGTTGCAAAGTCTTGTAATACTTTTTGTCCACCATAGAAATCCACTGCTTTATTGTAATTGTCAGTACTTGAAGCAGCCTTTAATGTACTTACAAGATTAATTTTTTGTGATAGTGTATTCATAAGATCCTTGCTGCTTCCAAAAGTTTTAGCAAGGAAGTCTGCTGCTAAGTTTGAATCTCCAACCTTGTTTAATACATACCAGCTTGAACCTCCAAGGTTAGAAGCGTTTACTGAACTTGATACTGTACTTAATCTAGGAATTGCAGTTACAGCCCATTTTCCACTTTGATCTTGTGCTTTCATAACAGAACTTGAAATCCAGCAGCCTGTAGGAACAGATGCAACATCACCCTTTTGGAATGCTCCAACAAAGTTATCCCATCCTGTAATCGGCTTTACAATACCAGAATCCATAAGAGCCTTCCAAGTCTTTATAGACTCTTTAAGTGCCTGGTTATCAGCAAGATCTACAGTTTTTCCATCATCTTTAACATACCACTTTCCAGCTGATTGAAGCATAACTCTTATAAGACCTAAATCACTTGGGTCTAGTGTAAGCATTTGCTTTCCAGTCTTAGCTTTAACTGCTTTACCAATCTCAATAAATTTGTCCCATGTTAAATTGTTCATATCCTCTTTCTTGTAGCCAGCCTGCTCAATTAAATCGGTTCTATAAAATAAAGCTGTTACTCCGCTGTCAAAAGGAAGTCCATATAATTTTCCACTTAGGCTGTTAGGCTTAATTTTATAATCCATAAAGTCTGAATTATTTACTTTACCTGAAATATCCTTAAAAGCATCAGGATATGAATTTAAAAAGTTTTGTGCTCTATAATCTTCTACTAAAACTATATTAGGCAACCCTTCTGTAGAATTTGCACTTAGGTTAGTATTTAACTTTTGTACTATATCATTTTGTGCCATTTCTACTACTTCTACATCCACATCTTTATTTTCTTTTTGATATATTGCTTTTGCCTCATTAGCAGCAACTATATTAAAAGATCCGTCCCATGCCCAAATTACTAGTTTCTTTTTTCCTCCATCTGCAGGAGCCTTGGTATTATCAGCTGTGGTTTTTCCGCAAGCTGCGAGTCCTAAAGTCATAACTGCAGTTAGCGCAAGCGCCATTATTTTTTTTGAGTTCATTTTTATTTTCCCCCTCTAAAAATCTTTTTTGAAACGCTTTACATTGTTTCTAAATATATTGTAGCTAATATTTTAAAAATTTTATAAGAATATATTTATATCAATTTGTTTAATTTTAATATAGTTTTTGTAATGTCGTTTTATAAATTTGTACTTTTTTAAGATTATAGAAATATTTTTGTATACCTTTTCATTTATGTTATAGTTTTTGCTATAATTGCATATTATTAAGCTTTAATTTATAATTATTATAATAATCATAACTATTATTTGTTTAATCATACAAAATTTAATGTCAACTTTAATTATAAACTATTAATCTAAAAGGATCTGATATTATTGGACAACTTGTGCAAAATTTTAATAGTAGATGATGAGTATCTGCTAAGACAAGGAATAAAGCACCTTGTAGATTGGGAAAAAGAGGGCTTTACCATAGTTGGAGAAGCTTCTAATGGAAAAGAAGCCTTAGGCTTAATTGAGACTCTTACGCCTCATATAATTCTTTCTGATATAGTTATGCCGGTTATGGATGGACTAGAGCTTGTAAAGTTTGTTAAAGAAAATTATCCGCAAATACAAATAGTAATTCTAAGCGGCTATAGTGACTTTAACTATGTAAAAGGAACCTTTAAACTTGGCGTAAACGATTATATACTAAAGCCAAAGCTTAATCCTGATGAGATGCTTATGCTTCTGAAAAATATAGCCTTAAATATTCCAAACCTAACTATTTCAACAAATGGAATTAAGCCTAATATTGTAAACGAGTTAAATAAACTCGTTTCTGGATTTGCATACAGCCTTACACCCTCTGAGGTTTCCGAAGCTTTCCCTTGTGATAGCTTTCTGCTTCTAGGCACAGATATTAAAAAAATATGTGGTAAAGATTCCGAAAATATTTCAAGGTTAAAGCATTTACTTTTAAAGAGAATAAAACTCGCCTTAAATAACTTTACTTTTTATGAACTAGATACAACAAAAGATTTCTTTGTAATTTTAATTAACTTTAATAATAAAGATTATTCTCAAATTTTAAAGTGCTTAGATAATATGCTTGCAGCCCTTATCCACGACTTCCCAGATATATATTTTGCTGTAAGCAGCATCTTTACTTTCTTAACTAATCTTAAAGATATTTATTATAATTTTAAATTACTATTAGACTATAAATTTTTCTTAAAGAATGAAGTTCTCATAATGCAGCATAAACTTTCTAATAAAAGGTATAAGCAAAAATTCGATTTCAAGTATTATTCTGAAATGCTCTATTCATTAAATATAGCTTCAGCTCTAAATTACTTGAAACAATACATTGAGAATTGCATAACTCAATGCAGCGCAGAAGAGTTTGAATTAAAGACTCTATTTCAAAATGCATTTTACAACATATTAAATATCTTAGACGAACTTAACTTTGATATAGAAGAAATTAGCCGTTCAAAAATAGAGTATTTTCAAAAAATCGATGATTCAAAATATGCTGATGAACTTTTAAATTTACTTGAAAAGATTAAAGAAGATATAACAGAAGCCTTAAATAGCAAAGAGCTTCCAATTAACGATGAAATAATAAGTAAAATTACTCAATATATTTCAAGTCATTATAATGAACAGCTGTCACTAAAAGATATTGCAGATAAATTTCATTTTAATTACTATTACCTTTCTTCTTATTTTAGTTCTCACATAACTGAAGGTTTTAGTGATTATCTTAACAAGGTTCGTGTTGAAAAGGCACTTGAACTTTTAAAAAATGAGGATATCCCTGTTTCTGAAGTAAGTTATCTTGTGGGTTATTCAGATCACAGTTACTTTTGCAAGGTATTTAAGAAATTTACAAAAGTAACTCCAAGTAAATTCAGAAAAAATATTATAAGCAATAAAAGAGGCACTTATGAATAAATTAATTAACAGATTTAAATCTCTAAGTTTATTTTTCAAATTAACCTTGATTATCCTTATCAGCAGCATAGCTATTTCTGCCATTACTGCTTTTTCTGTAATGAATATATCACGAAAGCTTTTTATTGGTAATTTTACAATAACAAACAATAAAATTCTAAGACAAATACAGGATAGTTCTGCTGATTTAAATGACAAGCTTATTACTGTAATGAATACTGTTAATAATAGTTGGGCATTTAGAAGGTTTCTTACTAATAACTCTGGAAGCACTATAGAGCAAGCAACAACAATATATAATATGAAACAGCATCTAAAACCTCTTGATGCAGTTTTAGACCCTGTAAACATTGATTTTGTAGTTTTAGGAACCAATAACTATACCTATACAAGAAGTTCAGCTTTAATAACTTCATCTAAAGATGATATAAGAAACGACAAAATAACAAGATATGCTTTAGAAAATCCTGACAGACTTTTATATCAATACAGAAGTTCAGGCTTTACAAGTTCAACAGAAAATAATAACGTTATTATAGCTACAAAGGTATTGCAGGACAAAAATACAAATGAGCAGTTTGGAATACTGTATATACTAATAAATGAAAATGTATTTAGTAAGTTTTATTCTAACTTTCCCACAAAAGGCAACGATATTTTTCTAATGTCCTATGATGGTACTATTGTTTCCTCAAATAATAAGGGTTTAATAGGCAAGAAAGATGCCAGCCTGCTTGATGCGGCTAAAACGATAGATAATGAAACAGTTAAATATATAAATATAAAATCAAATAACAGTGATTATACTGTAATGTCTCGTTATATGCCTATTTATAATCTTTACTTAATTAACCGCGTTGATACAAAAACAGCTTTGGACGATATGTATAATATCAATGAAATTACTGTTATATGCGCTCTTATAATCTTAATTTCTGTTATTGTTTTATTTTTTATTACCAGAAAAACTACTAAACCTCTAAGAATATTGGTAAAGCAAATGTCAAAGGTAGCAGAAGGAAACTTCAAAAATCATATAGACCTTCAGGGTGGTTATGAAATAGAACAGCTGAGTAAATCTTATAATATTATGCTAGATGATATTAACGAATATGTAGAAAAGCTTCTTATAGCTCAAAAAAAGCAGCGTCAAGCAGAATTAGCAGCTCTTCAAATGCAGATTAATCCACATTTCATTTATAATACCTTAGCCTCAATTAAATTTCTTGTTTTTAAAGGAGATAAGGAGAATACAAGTGAAACAATAGATGCTTTTATTTCATTGCTACAAAATACTATTAGTAACACAAGTGAAACCATAACTGTTGAACAGGAAATTGATAATCTTAAACATTATGTTTTTATTAATGAAATGAGATATGGTGATAATATTAAAACAAGTTTTCATGTAATGCCGCAGTGCATTAAGTATAAGCTGCCAAAACTCATTCTTCAGCCCTTTATAGAAAATGCTTTCTTTCATGCATTTACCGATGGCAATGATGGTCGAATCCATGTTTTTATTTCCGAAAAAAACAATAGTTTATTCTGTGAAATTATTGATAACGGAACAGGAATGGAGGAAAAACAAATATCAGAACTTTATTCCTCCATTCCATCAAAAGGCGAACACTTTACCGGAATAGGCATCAGAAATGTTGATGATAGAATTAAAATGCTTTACGGCCTTGAATATGGAGTAACTATAAATAGCAAAACCGGAGTTGGAACAACAATAAATGTTAACTTGCCTCTAATAAAAGTATAACTTTATTTTTAACATTAACAAAAGCAGCCAGTATCACACTAGCTGCTTTTATTAATTGCTAAAACTCAAAACAAATATAACTTAAAGTACCAAATTCATAGCTTTTATGAAGAAGCTTTGGCAGTTTACCTTCCTGTCCACTTCCCATAGCTATAAATAGAGGAACCAAATGCTCTTCTCTTGGAACAGCCCTCTCTGCGTTTGGTGCAAGTTCCCTATATTTAAATAATAACTCTAAATCATTTTTCTCTATTTTATCAATAAGCCAATTGTCAAACTCCTCAGCCCATTTTTCAGGCCTTACAGCCTCCCAGTTTATAGTTCTCAAATTGTGAACTGTAGAGCCGCTTCCTATAACAAGGATATCTTCCTCTTTAAGCTTATTAATTGCTTCTCCTATTTCGTACTGCCTTTCCATTGAAAGATATGGATTTACAGAAATCTGTACAACTGGAATATCAGCCTCAGGATACATCAGGTGAAGGATAACCCAAGCACCATGATCTAAGCCTCTCTTAGTATCAAACTTACTTTCTATATTATAATTTTTAAGCATTCCTTGAAGTTTTGAAGCTAATTCTGGTGATCCATTTGCAGGATACTTCATTGAATAAAGCTCTTTAGGAAAACCATAAAAATCATAAATCATATCATAAGTGCCTTCTACAGAAGATATAGTAGTAATTTCTTCTTCAAAATGTGCTGTAAAAATGACTATTGCCTTTGGTTTAATACTCTTGCCCAAGTTTTTTAAAAAGCTTGTGTATTGATTATCCTCTATTGCAAGAGTTGGTCCTCCGTGACAAACAAATATTGAAGGTACCATATTCTCATCTCCCCTAAAATCTCTTAGCCGCTTCCTTAGCTCTTGCTATTCCATCATTCTTTATATTCTCTGACTTATCTGGAGCTGCGGCCATTCCTTCAACTATTACAGATTCTTTATCAGTAATGCCTATAAAATTTAAAACGGCATTTATATATTTATCTCCCATTTCAACAGCAGCTGCGGGACCTTCAGAATATATTCCTCCTCTTGCCTGAATATGAACAGCCTTTTTACCTCCTAATAATCCCACTGGACCATTTTCTGTATACTTGAAGGTTTTGCCTGCAATACATATATTATCAATATAAGCCTTCATCATTGGAGGAACAGAAAAGTTCCAAAGAGGTGTAACCAAAACATATTTATCAGCAGATAAGAACTGCTCTAATATTTCGTTCATAACTGATACCTTGTGCTGTTCTTCTGAGGTTAATTCACCAAAGGAAAGTCCTTGACCAAATTTACCCCAGGCACTAAAAACAACTTCATCTATAAGTGGAACTTCCATATCATATACATCTACATTAACAATTTCATCATTAGGATTTAATTCCTTATAAGTGTTTAAAAAAGCCTCTCCTAGAGTTAAGCTGAAAGATTGCTCCTTAGCTTTTGGGTTTGCAGTAATATATAGTATTTTTGACATTTTTATCTTCTCCTTTATGCTCTTTTCTATTTTTTCAACTAAGCACTTGTACATTTATAGTAATAGTAATTTAAATAGTTTTTATACATCACATATCATAACTTATAGTTACTTAGTTATCTTATGTAACTATAATACATCATTATAATTACTTTTGTCAAGTATCTATAATAAAATAATTGAAAATAATTTTCATTTGACTTCTACAGCGGATAGTTTTACAACATTATTGAGAATAAAAAACTTCCTCTGTTTAGTCTCAGAGGAAGTTTTTATTTTTACCAGTGTGAACCTACAGCATTATGGACAAAGGCTGCCATCCTGTTATATGGAATATCAACCACTGTTCCTAACATATTTCTACCGCAATTCATTCCTGCCTCATTATATCCATCATGCCCGCCAAAACTGTCACAACAATTTCCAAGAGCACATCCTGGTCCCTGACCTATTTGATTAACTAATCTTACAAAATCATTATTTGCATTAGCTAAAACTCCAGTAAAACCTGAACCAGATTGTCCACCACTTGTAGTGAATATACTAACAGTTTGTCCTAAGTTATCTTGAACATTCTCAACAAATCCAAAACCATAGCTCATATATAACTGCCTCCTTATAAACAACTTTGCTTGTCCTTCTATATAGTATGTTTATATAATAAAAGAGTTACTTATTATAGAGCTTTTGTTTATAACTTATATTCTTTAATCATATCGTTTAATTCTTCTATCATTTCATTTAAGCTATCAATAGAAGATAGAACCTCTTCTATTGATGCCGACTGTTCTTCCGAAGAAGCACTGATTTCCTCAGTTCCAGCAGCAGACTCCTGTGCAATAGCAGCCATATCTTGAACAGACTTTAAAACTCTTTCTTTTAAGGTCTCAATGTATTTTATATCATTGTCCAGGTTATTTATCTCATTTACTGTATCTGTCGCTGATACTTCTATATTAGTTAATGACTCCTTTGATTTATCTATTGCATCCTTTACATAAAATATCAAATCCTTAGATTCAACAGTAAGGTTGCTTATATTTAAAACATCCTTTGAAATTTTGTCCACTATACCTTGAATTTCCTTAGTAGAAAATGCTGCCTGCTCTGCTAATTTTCTTATTTCTTCTGATACAACTGCAAAGCCTTTTCCATGCTCTCCTGCTCTGGCAGCTTCGATGGCAGCATTTAAAGCTAGAAGATTAGTCTGCTCAGCGATTGAATTAATTGTTGTTAAAATACTAACTATTGATTTTGAAGATAAGTGAAGTTCTTCTACCTTTGAAGCTACTTCTAGAGCTGTTCCTAGATACCTATCAAAATTATTTTCAAGACTACTAATAGCAATTGTTCCTTGCCTATTTGCATCCTGCATATTTGTTGTATTATTAGACGTAATATCCAATCTTTCATTCATATCTTCAATTTTAGTTGATAAATTACTTACTAAATCGTAGCTTTTAGATGCCTCGTCAGCCTGTACAGTGCCTCCTGCTGCAATCTGTTGAACTTGACTTGTAATTCCTTCACTAGAAGATGCGATTTCTTGAGTTGAAAGTCCTATAATTTTCGAGGCTTGTACTAATTCATCTGATGTCCGTTGCATTTTATTAATCATTTTTCTAATATTATCAATCATTAGGTTAAATGACTTAGATAAAGTTCCCAGTTCATCATTATCTCTTATTTTCAACTTTCGTACATTCAAGTCATTTGAAGCAACACTTTCTGCAATACCGGCTATCTCTATTATTGGTTTAGAGACGTAACTTGCAACAAGATATCCGCAAAATGCTATAATTAAACTTATTCCAAGAGATATAAGTATAGCTGTAAGTCTAAACTTATGTAAAGCTAGATATGTGTCTTCTGCATCATAATCTATACCAACAAAACCTATCACCTTGTCATTTTCTTTTATAGGATAGTAGGAGCTTATAAGTATTCCCCACTTTCCCTCATCCCTTATTTTCTTATCAGTATATATATTCCCATTCCAAGCAGTTTCATATCTGTTATTGATATCTTCTATATCTCCAATATGAGACATACCTTCTTCCTTAGATCCATCAACAACATAAGAGAACTTTCCATCCTCATTTCTCCTCATTGTAAAAACATATTTTGCACCACTGAACTCCCTAATAGCGCTAAGACTTTCTCTCATCTTTTTATAGGAATCTTTTTGTTCATCTTCTTTTATTTTTAGCTTCTGAAACTCTTTAACATCAATATATCCAAGTGTATTTTTTGAAATATCTGAAGCTCTTTGAACAAGACCTTTAGTCGTTATATTATAGTTTATTAAATACAAAGCACTTGAAAGCAGACTAATCATAATTAATGATATAATAAAAAATAATACGGTTATCTTCGTTTTTAATCGTTTGAAGTAAGGTATTGTTGATGACTTAATTGTATTATTCATTTCTCCTCCAATAATCTCATTTATTGTAACTTTATTCCACATACCAGTAAGAGTATACATGCAAAATTCATTTTACTACACTATGCTTGTCGAAGTAACTCGAATCATGAGTTTTAAAAAATAAAGCGGTCAGCCTAAGCCAACCGCTTTATCGATTATTAATTATTAATTATTTATTATCTATTGGTTTCATTGTTGGGAATAATAATACGTCTCTTATAGAAATAGCATCTGTTAAGAACATTACTATTCTGTCTATGCCTATTCCAAGTCCGCCTGTTGGAGGCATCCCTGTTTCAAGAGCACTCATAAATTCCTCATCTATCATATAAGCTTCATCGTCTCCAAGCTCTCTTTCCTTAGCCTGCTGCTCAAATCTATCTCTTTGAACTATTGGATCATTAAGCTCTGAATAAGCATTACATACTTCTCTTCCAAAGATGAATCCTTCAAACCTTTCAGTAAAGTCTGCGTTTCCTCTCTTTTTCTTAGTAAGAGGTGAAATCTCAACTGGATAATCAATTAAGAAAGTAGGTTGAATTAAATGATGTTCTGCATATTCTTCAAACAATCCATTTAATACATCTGCCTTTGTGCAGTCCTTAATTTCTTTCTTAAACTCAAGATGCTTTTCTTTAGCAATAGCCTGAGCTTCTTCATCAGTTTTAATTGTAGTAAAGTCTATGTCGGCATATTCTTTAACTGCATCCACCATTGATAATCTTCTCCATGGTGGAGTTAAATCTATCTCTGTATCTTGGTAAGTTATCTTTGTAGTTCCGTTAACCTTTTGACAAACGTAAGCTACAAGGTTTTCCATAAGTTCCATCATATCATTGTAGTCAGCATAAGCTTCGTATAATTCTATCATAGTAAACTCTGGATTATGTCTTATATCTATACCTTCATTTCTAAAGTTCTTGCCCATATCATAAACTTTTTCAAAGCCGCCTACGATAAGTCTCTTTAAATATAGCTCTGTAGCTATTCTAAGATACATATCTATATCAAGAGCGTTATGATGAGTAGTAAATGGTCTAGCAGCTGCTCCGCCAGCAATAGGTGAAAGTATTGGAGTTTCAGCCTCAAGATATCCTCTATTGTCTAAAAACTCTCTTACATATCTAATAATTTGAGTTCTCTTAATAAAAGTCTCTCTTACATTTTCATTCATTATAAGATCAACTTCTCTTTGTCTATATCTAAGGTCTGGGTCTTTAAGACCATGCCACTTATCTGGAAGCGGCTTCAATGACTTGGATATTAACTGGAAATCCTTAATATGTACTGAAATTTCTTCTGTTTTAGTTTTGAATACAAAACCTGTTACACTAATCCAGTCTCCTAAATCTAAAGTTTTAAATTCCTTTAGCTTTTCTTCTCCAACATCATCAA
Organism: Clostridium rhizosphaerae; assembly: GCF_016765585.1. Lineage (GTDB taxonomy): Bacteria > Bacillota > Clostridia > Clostridiales > Clostridiaceae > Clostridium_AT > Clostridium_AT rhizosphaerae. Next base: position 240,161 of record NZ_JAESWC010000009.1, on the reverse strand, counting down.
TCTTTATATACATTTGAAGTCTTCCGAATCTGTCTTGAATGTGTGAAAAGCCAGCCTTACCCTGTACTCTCTTAGACATAAGTCTTCCTGCAACAGTAACAGTTTGGTTTTCTAAACTTTCAAAGTTATCTTTAACTTCCTGTGATGTATGAGTTCTATTAACCTTATAAACATCAAATGGATCCTTCCCCTGTGCTTGAAGATCAGCAAGCTTTTGTCTTCTAAGCGTTACCTGCTCATTATACTTAGCTTCCTGCTGCTGAACATTTAATTCATCATTAGCCATTTATCTTTCCTCCACTTCGTTTGTTTAAGCTGTTCTTATTCCAAGTATTTCGTACTTATTTACTCCATCTGGTACTGGAACTTCTACTACATCCCCTACCTTTTTTCCTATAAGCGCATTTCCAACTGGTGATTCATTAGAAATTTTATTTTCCATAGGATCAGCTTCTGCAGAACCAACAATAGAAAGCTCCATTTCTTCATCAAATTCAAAATCCTTAACCTTAACAATAGAACCTACGCTAACCTTATCTCTAGGAATTTCAGACTCATCAACTACAGTTGCATTTTTAAGCATATTTTCAAGCTGAGCAATCCTACCTTCAACAAAAGCTTGTTCATTTTTAGCTTCATCATACTCAGCATTTTCGCTTAAGTCCCCAAAAGAACGTGCAACCTTTATTTTTTCTTTTATATCAACTCTTTTTATTGTTTTAAGATATTCTAATTCTTCCTCTAACTTTTTTACACCTTCATATGTCATTAAAAACTTTTTTGAATCACTCATTTCTTTCTCCCCTTCTAAAATATAATCATAATTCCCTTACCCAATAATTCATGTAAGCTAAACAAGCTAATTCATTAAGTACATATTATAAAACAGCATTTTCATAATGTCAACAACTAGCAATTTTGCCTTCTACATTTCTATAACTTTTTCATTAAACTTAACCTTATCTAAATAAATTCCATTATACCTAAGTGCTTTCTCTACATCTCTCTCCTGCATCTGATTTAAAATAGCTCCCAACACTTCACAGCCAAATTCCAGATTATTTATATCCCATGGCACAGCAAAGCTTACGTCATTTATTACTGTGGATGTATTATCTGGAATAAACAAATTATTTATGTACCATACTGGTATCTTAGCTTCAATTTCCATTGAGCTTATTATAAAATCTGCTTCTCTTACAGCATAATCATAATCAGCTGTTACAACAGGGGATATGCCATAATTGGCTATTATGTAGTCACTTAAGGTTCTTGTTCTTTTTATGTCCTTTGAAACCAGTATAAAATATTTGCATTCCTTGGCAAGCTCGCAGACTATATTATAAAGTTCTTTGTCTGCGGCATCATAAATAACAATACAGGAAGTTTTAATACTTTTTTGACTTATTCTAAGGAGTATTTTTACACTGTTAACTACTCCATAAGCGAAAAGTTTTCTTTGGAATTCATTTAAAATATTAAAATCCAAATTTCTAGCTGTTTTTGGAGCAAGCTCCACACTTTGCTTCCTTATGAAACTCTTAGCTTTCTCCATATTGCCAAGGTAAGCTTTATTATTAAAATTAGGAGGGAGTTTTACATGAGCAACAGTTAAATCAAGCTCTTTTATAAAACTCTCTCCTTTTAACCTTATTCTAAACCTATCCTTAATCCTACCAAGAAAGCTGTCATCATAATATGCCTTGTTTAAGTCGGTACTTACATATATAACAGGCTTCATTATGAACCTCTAATAATTATTTACAATGCTATTATATTCATACATATTTTAAAAATTACAGTATATTTCTATATCTATTTAATATATCTTTTACACCTTGTGCAGTTTTTTCAGCATTAACTTCATTTTTAATATCTGTACAATTTTTCATTCCTTTTATATACCAGCCAATGTGCTTTCTCATTTCTCTTACTGCTTTAAGTTCTCCATGATATCGTACCGCTAAGCTCAAGTGTCTTATACCCAAATCTATTTTTTCAAGATCTGAAGGGTAAGTGACTTCTTCCCCTCTCAAAGCCTGAGTTACTTCTCTAAAAATCCATGGATTCCCTTGAGCGCCTCTTGCTATCATAATGCCGTCACACTTTGTGTAATTACTAATCAGCACAGCAGCCTCTGCAGAAAAAATATCACCATTTCCTATAACAGGAATACTTACACTTTCTTTTACTTGTCTTATTATATCCCAATCTGCCTTCCCTTCATACATCTGCTCTCGGGTTCTTCCATGAACAGCAACAGCACATGCTCCTGCTTGTTCCATTTCCTTTGCAAAATCTACAGCGTTTATTTCTCTGTCATTAAAACCCTTCCTGAATTTTACAGTAACGGGCTTTTTTGAAGCTTTTTTAACTTCTCTGACAATTTCAGCTGCAAGCTTAGGATTTCTCATAAGTGCAGAGCCTTCACCATTTTTTACAACCTTAGGTACTGGACACCCCATGTTTATATCAATTAAACATATGTCATCATTATCATTAAAATAATCACAGGCCTTAGCCATTATATAAGGATCATTTCCAAAAATCTGCACTGCCACAGGCTTTTCTTCTTCTGAAACCCTTAGCATTTGTTCTGTGTTATCGCTTTTATAATAAAGTCCCTTGGCACTAACCATTTCAGTATATGAAAGACCGCAGCCCATCTCAACGCAGAGCCCCCTAAAGGCTATATCTGTAACTCCTGCCATAGGTGCCAGAAACACATTATTATTAAATTCAAGATTTCCGATCTTCATTAACTCACCTGTTCTTTATTCTTATCATAAATAATTCTTAGTCCCTCCAAAGTTAAATAAGGAACAACCTTATCAATATGCTTTGAATCCTTGCTTATTAAAGTTGCAAGTCCTCCTGTAGCAATAACAAGCGGCTCGCTCTCTCCATAGTCCTGCATTTCTTTTTTCATCTTTTCTACTATATAATCAACAGAACCTGTATAGCCATATAATATTCCGGCCTGCATGCTTGTAACAGTATTTTTACAAATAACTCCCGGAGTTTTGACAAGTTCAACTCTAGGAAGCTTTGCTGCTTTTTCAAATAATGCCTCTGCCGATATTTTTATACCTGGGCAAATTGTCCCTCCTAAATAATCTCCATTTTTAGTTACAGCGCAAAAAGTAGTTGCTGTACCAAAATCTATGATTATTAGAGCTCTATTATAAGTTTCATGTGCAGCTACAGCATTAACTATTCTGTCAGCTCCAACTTCTTTTGGATTATCATACTTGATATTTATACCTGTTTTTATGCCAGGGCCTACTACAAGGGGAGTCTGATTAAAGTATTTTCTCACCATATGTTCTACTGTATACATAATGTTAGGCACTACTGATGAAACTATTACACCCTCAACCTTATCAAGCTCAAGCTTTTTCTGAGTAAAAAGCTGCATAACCTGAACACCGTACTCATCCGCAGTTCTTTTATGATCTGTCGCCAGTCTCCAGTCTGCTATTAGATTCTTTCCTTCATAAACACCAAGAACAATATTTGTATTTCCAACATCTAAAACTAAAATCATATCTAACACCTCTTTTTTCACGCCTTTAATTTTAAACCCTGGCAACAATTTGTCAAGAGAAAAATATTTCTATTCTATAACTGCCATTAAATCCTCGGTATTAACACTCTGCCCTTTTGAAACTTGAACACTTACAACTGTTCCATCAACTGGTGAAACAATTTCATTTTCCATTTTCATGGCTTCAAGAACAAATAATAAATCTCCCTTGTTAATTTTGTCTCCTTCTTTTATATTAACTCCAACTATTGTACCTGGCATTGGAGCATTTATTTTTGTGCCCCCTTCTGGTACTGCCTTAGGCGCTGCTTTAGGTGTTTCTTTTTTGATTTCTTGCTGCTTAACTTCTGTCTTTAAAGCTTTAGACTCTGTTATCTGCGGCTGTACTGGCTCAAAATTCCCCATTACCTCTTCAACCTCAACCTCATATCTATTTCCATTAACAGTTACATAATATTTCTTCATTTTAATTTCTCTTCTCCTTTCTCTCGAACACTGGGCAGTCTAAATCACTCGCTCTCGCTCGCAATCTGCTCGTCAAAGCCCATTTAGGGCTTTGGCTCCGCCCACTGGGCAGCTTAGATCACTCGTTCTCGCTCGCAATCTGCCCGTCAAAGCCCATTTAGGGCTTTGGCTCCGCCCACTGGGCAGCTTAGATCACTCGCTCTCGCTCGCAATCTGCCCGTCAAAGCCCATTTAGGGCTTTGGCTCCGCCCACTGGGCAGCTTAGATCACTCGCTCTCGCTCGCAATCTGCCCGTCAAAGCCCATTTAGGGCTTTGGCTCCGCCCACTGGGCAGCTTAGATCACTCGCTCTCGCTCGCAATCTGCCCGTCAAAGCCCATTTAGGGCTTTGGCTCCGCCCACTGGGCAGCTTAGATCACTCGCTCTCGCTCGCAATCTGCCCGTCAAAGCCCATTTAGGGCTTTGACCTCCATACAGGAACGTTTTGTTCAACTCTTTTTATACTCTTTATTCTAAGCTTTGATACAGGTGTATCTAGATAAGCGGATAAAGCTCCCATAACAACCGCAACAACCTCTAAATCTTCCTGTCTGTTTTCTTCTTCACGTACTGTGCTTATTTTTGATACCGCTATCTGTTCATCATTTACATTGTCACTAATATCAGTTTCTTTACGATTCGGTCCTAAAAAGTAAATAACCACAAATGCTGCAATTGCTAAAACAGCTATACCAGTTGAACTGCTAAAAAAACTAACCATTATTACCTTCAACCTCCCTATATAAAAATACTTCCATGCTTTTTAGGATAGCTTATCACTCTTTTACTTTGAAGCATATCAATTACAGCAAATAATCTTATTCTTGATTCGGAAGGCAGGATTATATCGTCTATAATACCCTTTTCTGCAGCTAAATATGGATTCGTAAATTCATCACCGTATTTTTCGATTATTTCTTTCTCCTTATCCTTCGGTTTATCTGAACTTAAAATTTCTTCCTTATATATACTCTTAATTACAGCTTCAGGCTCTCCTATTGAAATTCTTGCACTAGGCCAAGCGTATGTAATATCAAAAGCAGCTTCCTTACTGGCTAAGGTTATATATGCACTTCCAAAGGCATCTCCTATTATTAAAGAAACCTTTGGTACCTTTGCTTCAGAAAGTGTAAACAAAAGTTTTGAAGCTGATAACGCCAAGCCGTTTCTTTCTTCATCTAAAGCAATTCTAAAGCCTTTTGTGTCTACTATACTTAATATTGGAAGATTATAAGAACTACAAAGCTTTGCAAACCTTGTAAGCTTATCTACAGCCTTAATGCATATGCCTTCATTATTTTCAATTTTATCTGTAGCCATAACTCCAATAGTAATACCATTCAGCTTCATAAGCCCTGTTAAGACTTCTTTCATATGATTTCCGTTTATTTCTATTAGGCTGTCTTTATCGCCTATATAATTTAAAATTTCATATATATCATAATTTTTTTCTTTTGATATCTCATCTAAAGCACTTTCTGGAACACTTAATTCATCAGCATTAGTATTTAAAGAAAGTTCTAAAGTATTTGAAGGCAGATAATCAATGAGTCTTCTAGCAACCTCTAGGGCCTCTTTATCATCCTTTGCAGTAAGCTGAGCTGTTCCATTCTTACTTCCGCTTACAGCATCTCCATACATGTTAATATTAACGTAATTCTCTTCCACTTCAGCAATTTTATCTGGAGAATTTATGTAAAGCTCCCCGCTGTGTTCAACCATTATGGTAAAGTCACTCATTGCTGCACTTATAGCTGCTGTTCCAGTACAGGCTCCGGCTATAACTGCTATTTGAGGTACGGCACCTGAAAGTTCAGCATTTTTCCTAATTATCTTTCCATAGGCTCCTAAGACTTCAACTCCCTCAGATATATCTGCTCCTACAGAATCATAAATTTCGATAATAGGCGCTCCCATCTTTAAAGCCATATCCATTATCCTGCATATCTTATTGCTGTTTATTAAGTTAATACTTCCTCCACTGGAAGTATAATCCTGACTAAATACGTATGTTAATCTTCCATTTACAGTTCCATAGCCAGTTATAACGCCGCCGCCGTTTTTCCCTTCTAAGGAACCGACTTCAATGAAGGAGCCTTTGTCAATAACAGTTTCTACTCTTTCTCTTGCCGTAAGCTTATTTAGATTATGTTGAGCTTCTATCTTCTGCTCTCCTCCGCCTTGGTTAGACTTTTCTTTTGTATCTATTAGCTTCTGTATGCTGTCCATGAGATTCCTCCTATGCTTTAAATTGTTTATACTAATCAAATTGAGTTTAAATAAAAAATATATAAATATTTATATATTTTCATATTTATATATTTTTCCAAAATATCATTACTATAAATAATATCACAAATAAAAAGATTTACAAAATTCACTTTATATTTTTATATAGAATTTTGTTCCACTGCATCCAACAACCCCCGGCATTTTGTATCCTTGAAGCGGGAAATATAAATAATAGAAAAACAATATCCGCTAATAATTTTTATAAATATAAGGGGGTATAAGATGGAAAGAAAACATACTAAAACTTTTAAAAAGTTTTTATACATATTTATTATACTATTTATAGCTTCTGCAACCACAGCCAGCATATACGCTTATTCTCAGCTTAATAAAATAAAAAATGTAAGGATTTCAAAAACAGATGAAGACCTTGGAATTAGGACCGAACCTTCTCCGAGCCAGGATGATTTTCAGTTTACTCCATCTAGTTTAGAAACTATCCCTTCACCAAAGACTGAGGCAGAACAGCTTCCTTTGCCTGAAAATAGGAGCGATATAATAAATATAGCACTATATGGTACAGACGTTGGAAGAGCAAAATATGATGCACCTCATTCAGATTCAATAATTATAGTTACGTTAGATTTTAAAAATAATAAAATTAAGCTTTCTTCTGTTATGAGAGATACCTATGTTAAAATTTACGGCCATGGCCGCGGAAAAATCGGAGATGCCTATGCCTATGGCGGCCCTCAGCTTGCAATCAGAACTCTTAATGAAAATTTTAACCTTAATATAAGAGATTATGCCGCAGTTGATTTCTTCAATCTTGAAAAGGTAATTGATGTACTTGGAGGAGTTGCTGTAGAAGTCAAAGACTATGAAGTAAAGGAGTTAAATTACAGAATAAAAGAAGCTGCAGACCTTCAAAACAAAAGGCCTCATCTTGTAAAAGAGGCTGGAATTCAAAATTTAAAAGGCATTCAAGCCGTTGCCTACTGCCGAATCAGAAGCGTAGGCCACGGTGATTTTGAAAGAACCTCAAGACAGAGAATAGTATTAAATGAACTGTTTAAAAAAATTCAAAGTACTGGATTATTAAAATATACTTCTTTAGCTTCAGAAATATTTCCTATGATAGAAACAAGTCTTACAAAGAGTGAAATTATAAAGCTTGGAAGCTCTGTACTTACACAAAACCTTAGAGCTGTTGAACAGGAAAGATTCCCTTTAGACGGCTACTGCAAAGGTGAGGTTATCAGAGGCATTTGGTATTTAACTTTAAAACCTGACAACAGAACAACGGTAAATCAAATTAATAACTTTATTTATAGAAATATCAAACCTGAGGCTAAAGCTCCTCTGTTTTAAAAACTTAGTCCTGAAAAGTTAATACTCTTCAGGACTTTTTTTGCAGCTTTCTCTAATTATAAGTTTAGTTGGAAGCACAATTTTTTTACTTATCTTCCTTTCAAATTTAACCCTCTCAAGCAAAAGTTCAACAGAAGTTTCTCCCATTAAATCTATATAAATCTTTACAGTGCTTAAAGGAGGTACTATAAACTGAGCTGTTGATATATCGTTACAGCCTATTATGCTTATATCCCCAGGAATACTAAGTCCCTTTTCCATAACAGCCCTATAGGCTCCTATGGCCATAGAATCGTTAGCTATAAAAAAAGCATCAGGATACTTATTCGTGCTTAAAATATCCTTCATAAGTTCATAACCACTGGCAGGAGTGAAGCTTCCTATTCTAATAAAACTTTCATTTAAAAGCCCCATTTCCTTCATGTATTCCCTAAACCATCGTTCCCTGTAATCCGTAAGTTTTTGACTGGCCTCGTCAAAGCTATCAATTCCACCTATATAGCCTATCTCTTTATGACCTGAGACTATAAAGTGATCAAGCACCTTTTTAACTACTCTTCTCATACTAATTACTACACAATCAAAATCCTCATCCTCTGGATCGCTGTCAACAAATACTATATTATGGTTTATATTCTTAAGCATTTCAACCTCTTTAGAAGAAAAAATGCCTACAGCCAATATTCCGTCTATAGTCTTAAGTCTTTCATCTATAAGCTTATCCTTAGAAATAACTATATAATCTATATTTTCTTCCTTTAAGCACTTTTCAATAGAAAGTCTTATAGATAAGTAATAGGTATCCTCTAATTCTTCCTTTTCTGAATATCCTTTAATAATGCAGACCTCATAAGCCGCTTTCTTACTTTTTCTTTCCTTTGTAGTAACATATTCAAGCTCCTGAGCAACCTCAAATATTCTTTTTCTTGTGGCATCCGATACATTTAGTGACTCATCGTAATTTAAAACTCTTGAGACAGTTGCAATAGATACTCCTGCCTTTTCAGCTATTTCTTTAATTGTAGCCATTTAGGACTTCTCCCCGCCTTCCATGAAACTTATTCCTTATTTGTAATCATAACACATTGATTTTTAATATACAATTTACTTAAATATACTCTTTATAAAGCAAATAAACCATTCCTGCAGACCAGCTGAAATTGGTGCAGTGAAGTCCTTCTCCACTTTCAGGATTATAATTTTCTCTAATAGTCTTGCCTTTTTCATTAACCCCTTCAGCATTGTCTAATATTTTTTTAGAAAGCTCTTCTGCTTCTCTTTCATAACCATAAAGCTTTAAGCCTTCAATTGCAAAATATGCCTGATCAAGCCAAACAGGGCCTCTCCAATATTTCACAGGATTATATCTCTCATTATCCTTTGAAGCTGTGGGAATAGGAACCTTACTATTAAATTTAGCTAAATCCATTACGTTGTTTTTAACTGCTTCAGCCTGCTCCTTAGAAGTAGCTCCAGCCCACAGAGGAATTAATCCTTCAGGTCCCATACCTCTGTTTGTTAATGGCTTTTTAGTTTTAATATCAATATCAAAGAAAAGGCCTTTTTCACTGTCAAACATATTCTTCTGAATAAATTTCTTTACATACTCTGCTTCCTTTTCATATTTGCTGCTGTCTTCTTGCTTATTAAGAATAGCAGCTATTTTAGATAAAAGCTTTTTCTCTGCAAAAAGATAAGAATTTAAGTCAACGGATTCCTGGCTTATGGAGTACCCTAAAGCCTTTCCTTCCTCATCCTTATTTTCGAGAATGCTTATACCGTAATCCTTATCAAATCTCACTGCATTATCCATGCCGCTTTCCCATGCAGCAGCCTTTAAAATTTCTTCAGGGCTGTTATTTTTAGAATCTATAGTACCACCATACTCTGCAATACCGTTTTTATCATTATCCCTGCAGCTGTACCACCAGTTGTGATAGCTTATAAGCTTAGGATACATTTCCTCTAAAAACTTATCATCCTTAGTTTCTTCATAAACCCTCCAAACAGCCCAAGCTGCAAGAGGCGGCTTTGAATTTCTCTCATTCCAGTTGTCTCCGTCCTTATTGTAAAATATAGCATCAACAATCATTCCGTCTTGTCTTTGATAGTCAAACATTGCTTTTATATTATTTTTAGCAAGCTCCGGTGCAAAGCTTGTAGCTGCTGCCGCATGCTTCCATGAATCCCATGCCCACATCCCGTTAAACCATACATAAGACATGGAAGGAATAATACCATCTTTTTTTATAGCTCCTGCAGGACTTCTCCAATTGGTTATAAGGGTTTCCACAGCCTTTACAGCAGCAACATTATATTTTTCTTTTCCTTCCTTTAATGCTGCCTTAAGATAATTATTCCATCTATCACTATTTTCCTTAATATATGTGGAAGTATTTTTTAAGATATCTCCAAGCTTTTTATCTTCGCTGCTTCTCTCTTCCTTTGTAAAAGTATAGGAATTAGTTGTATTTAACACATATTCCTTGTTAGGTTTGATAACTACTGGGTCCTTTAAAGATATGACATAGCTTTTTTCCGTTATCTTAGTACTCACTTCAAAGGGATATCTTATTTCATATTCTGCTTCTTTAGGGTTGTTAAGCTTAGCTGTAACTCCCTTAACAAAGGAATCAAGTCTTGCTGTATCGCTTTTTAAAAGCTCTCCTTTCCAATTAAGCTTTAAGCTTAAGTCCTTTTTAGAATTATTTTTAATTATTGTTGTAATTAAAGCTGTCCTGTTTGTAACAAACCTTAATTCTAAAGTCAGCTTAAAATTATCCATATCATAGCTTTGAACAAGAATACCTGGATAGTATGCAATATCTATATTTTTGCAGTCCGAAAGTTTAATTTCCCTTTCATCTGCTGCATTATATATCCTAATAAGATTAAAGGACTTGCTGAGCCATTTTCCGTATTCCTCAGCTATATATAAGGGGCCTGTAAAGCCGCCGTAGTACTCCTTATCCTTTTTAGAGGGTAGGTGATACGCCTGCCAAGCACCCATATCAGAAAAAGGATTTATTTCATAGTTGTCATCAGGTTCTACCTTTGAAGGAACTCCTGCTACGTCAATAATATTTTTATATTCATATCTCATTTCCTCATCCCCCTTAGAAGCGCTGCTCTTACAGCCTGACATACTGCCTGTAATCACAAAGCAGGAAGCTAGCATCATCGCAATTCGTCTTAACAGCTTCATAGTATATCCTCTTTTCTCTATTCTTTTATTGAACCTATCATAACTCCCTTAACAAAATACTTTTGCAGGAAGGGATATACGCATAATATAGGAATAGTTGAAACAATAACAGTGCTGTATTTGATTAAGGTCTTATACGCATCAGCCTTTATAAATTGAGCAGAACCCTTTGGAAGATTCATCATTTCTCTTGTATCATTTGATATTAAGATTTCCCTAAGTATAAGCTGAAGAGGATATTTGCTTCTGTCTCTTAAGAAAATCATAGCATTAAACCATGAATTCCACATGCCTACAGCGCAAAATAAAGCTATTACAGCTAAGGTTGCCTTCGAAACAGGTATTATTATTCTAAACAGAATAGTAAAATCATTTGCTCCATCAATCTTAGCAGATTCTATAAGACTTTCAGGTATGCTTTTAAAGGCTGTCCTCATTACAATAAGATTCCAAACAGATAAGGCCGAAGGAAGTATTATTGCCCATCTTGAATCTATAAGTCCAAGTCTTTGCACCTGAAGGTAAAAAGGAATTAACCCACCGCTAAAAAACATTGTAATAGTAACCATAAGCATTAAAGGCTTTCCTAATAGTAGGTTTTTCCTAGAAAGTACATAGGCAGACATACAGGTTAGAAGCAAATTTAAACCTGTTCCAACTACAACATAAAATAAAGTATTTAAAAAACCTGTCATTATGCTTGGGTTTTTAAATACAAGCGCATATCCATTTAAGGTAAGCCCAAGAGGCTTTAACAAAAGGCCTCTGTGCTGCATCAATTTATAAGGATCGCTCAATGATGCAAACAAGACATATAATAATGGATATATACAAACAATCATGAAAACTACTAAAAATATAGTGTTAAATATATCAAAGGCACGTTCTCCTCTGCTTAATTTTTTCAACATACTATCACCTCACCATAAGCTAGTTTCAGATATCTTTTTACTGAACTTGTTAGCAGCCATAAGTAGTGTAAAGCCTATAGCCGATTCCAAAAGCCCTACAGCTGTACTAAAGCTGTAATCTGAACCAATAAGTCCTTTTCTGTAAACATAGCTTGAAATAACGTCCGAAGTTTCCCAGGTCATAGGGTTGTATAAAAGAATAATCTTTTCTGAGCCTACACTCATTAAGCCGCCTATATTTAGTATGAGCATAATTACTATAGTAGGCGCTATACCTGGCAGGGTTACATTAATAAGCTGCTTCCATCTCCCAGCGCCATCCACTGTCGCTGCTTCATACAAAGTAGGATCAATGCCGGAAAGTGCTGCAAGATAAATTATGCTGTCCCAGCCAATGCTCTGCCATACCCCTGAACTTATATAAATGGTTCTGAACCATTCAGGCTTCGTAAGCAAGTTTACAGGCTCAATTCCAAAACCTGCTAGTATCGAATTAATTAAACCATCTGTAGAAGTAAAGTCTACAATCATACCGCAAATAACAACTAAGGAAATAAAGTGAGGAAGATAGGTAACAGTTTGAACTGCACGTTTAAATTTCTCTCTTCTAATTTCATTTAATAAAAGTGCAAGTATAACTGCTGCAGGAAAACCCCACAAAAGAGAATAAAAACTTAAAAGAGCTGTATTTTTAACTGTTCTTGCAAAATACATGCTGTGAAAAAAGTTTTCAAAATACTTAAGGCCTACCCATGGACTTCCCAAAATACCAAGCTTGGGACTAAAGTTTTTAAAAGCTATTATTACTCCATACATTGGAATATAGCTGAACAGTATGAAAAATACAATCATAGGGACAGCCATTAAATATACATACTTATTTATCTTAAAATCCTTTTTTATTTTCTTCCATAGACTGCTTTTTGGTGCAGGATTATTATTTATGTTGGCCTGCAGTTCTGCCATCTTTGAGCCCCCCTTATTTTATAGGCTTTTAGTTATAGGTTCTGAGAAAAAACTTCCTCAGAACCTATATATAATGCAATAAAGTTCTTACATTAATTACTTTATTTTTCTATTGTTATATCTTTCAAGTGCAGCTTGATAAGTCTTTATAGCTTCATCAATACGCATTTTCTTAAGCTGAGTTACATAGCTGTCAAACTTACTTAAAGGCTCCTTGCCTGTTATAAACTTTAATACCATTTCATCTCTGTAGGTATCTATATCTCCCATAATTGCTGAATAGTTGTCGCTCTCTTCAGCAGTCATATTTACTTGAGGAAGTACATAATCAGCCTCTGCCTTAGTCCATTTATCCATTGCATCCTTATCAAACTTTGTAAAGTCTGGTACAGCCTTATAGTCTCTTAAATATGGACCAACTTCAAGCTTATACTTGTTGCACACTGTCCAGAAATCAAGTCCATCTGGATTTTTGGTCATAATATCTGTAAATTTAGGCTTGCCATCCACCATAGTGTAGCTTGTGCCTTCTATACCATAGTTAAAAAGCATATAACCCTCTTTACCGTATGCGTAATCAAACCATTTTACAAGTCTTTCAGGGTTTTTGCAGGAAGAAGTTATTACGGCCTCATATCCTCCATTTCTGTTATTAACTACCCTGTAATGAACCTTATCCCCATTCTTTAAAGCAGGCTGCACTGTAGGCGCAAATTCCGCCTTGGCATCAGTGCCCTTAATAGCTGCAGAGTATTGGTCAACTAAAGCATATTCTGTAATGAAGGCACCAGTTTTTCCTGAAGTTATTACAGCTTCTCTGCTCTTCTTATCACGAGTTGCAAAATCCTTATCTATTAAGCCCTCATTGTACCATTTATTCATTGTTGCAAGATAATCCTTAAATTCAGGCTCAATTGGCCCATATTTCACTGTGTTTCCGTTTTTATAAAAACCAGGGCCAATATTAAAAGCACTTATCAAAGTTCCATAAGAGTCTATGCCTTTTTTCCCAAGCATAAGAGGTGCCTGAGCATTTTTCTTTTCCTTAAACTGTTTTAAAACATTGTACCAATCATCTATACTTTCAGGATCTTTTAAACCTAAATCGTTAAGCCAGTCCTTACGAATAACAGGTCCCCACCAGGCTGGTTCATTCTTGTCTTCTCCTATTACAGGAAAAGCATAAATATTTCCTTCATCAGTAGTTACCTGACGAGCAAGCTCTGGGTCCTCTTGAAGCAGTTTTTTAAAGTTTGGAGCGTATTTATCTATTAATTCATTAAGTCTTAAATAAACTCCATCCTTTATAGCCTTATCTACTCCACCCTTATACTCTCCTGCATAAGTTTGTATAACATCCGGCAGATCCTTGGAATTTACAAGAAGATTAAACTGCTCTGTTTCCTGACCTTCAGCTGGATGGTCAAATACCACATGCACGTTTGTCTTTTTTTCAAGCTCCTGATACATCAAGCTTTCATTCAAGCTTTTAATGTATTGGTTCGGAGTAAAAGGAACCCAATACTTCACATTTATTTTTTCATTGGTATTTATGTCTGTATCCTTGGGAGCTTCAGTTGTTTTAGTCTTGTTGCAGCCTGTTAAAGTCATAATTGATAGTAAGCTTGCAAGTACAAGTGTTAATAAACTCTTGCTTTTCATAAATAGTCCCCCTTTAAAATTATTTATTTTAATGAACAGGTTTTTCCTGTAACATTTTTTATAAATTAATCCTCTATTATTTCTCTTGCCAATGAAAGCTCTGAAACTTCCTTGTTATTGTAAGCCGACAGCTTTAAGGCTAATTTGAAGCTGTCAAATTTACATCTGTATTTTTGAAGCTGATTTTGTCCGCAAGAGTTACTGCCGAGTCCATTTTGCTTATAATCGATGTTTAGAGTTATATAATCTCTTTTTATCATCAGATCAGTTGTATGCTTTGCCTTTTCCAAATCCTCTGCCTCATAATACATTGCGCTGAAATCAAACATATTCTTAGAAGAAACCATAAAAGAAACTCCTCTATCGTCAGCTAAGCTTACCAAGCTGCAATCTGTTCTGTTTCCATTCTCCTGAGGCCTTACATAGTTTGTAAAAAGCTCTTCAACCTTCCTCTCATATATGCCGAATAAATTGCACTGCTTTGAATCTGAATAGCATTCTCCGGGACCTCTTCCCTTCCATTTAACATTACTGTATTTTTTATCAAGCTCCATCTTTATGCCTATTCTAGGCAGCATATCAGGAGCATTTTCGAGCTTTCCGCTTGGCTCTCCTTCAATATTTAATAGGATATCTCCGCTTGGATAAATTTTGTATTCATAGCTGCTTGAATAATACCAAGCACTATTTGGACTTCCATTAACCGTTGAAACCTTAACTAAAACATAATTATCTTTTCTTTCGTAGTAAAAATTTTCAACACTTTCAAGCATAAGGTGCATGAAATATTTCTTATAATAATCTTCTAAAAGGTACATATCATTATCTATCGGCGCCCTCCAGAAGTTAAGTTTAGGTCCTTTGTTTAGTATCTTGCAGCCGTCTTTTATCACATATAAAAGCGTTCCCTTTACTTTATCAAAGGCTGTTTCAAAGTCACTGCCCTTAATAATAAGCTTAAAACCTTCTTCAATAACCTCAAGTTTTCCTAAGGGTTTAACCTTTGTAAACTCTTCCTTCGAAGGAAGCTTGAATTGAGCATTAGAAACCTCATGTCCGCTTTTAGCCCAGTTCATGTCCTTATTCAGCTTATAAGAAATATTTAAGTAATAATCTCCGTATCTTTCTTTAGGCAGAAAGCTTTCATAATCAAGCTTTACCTCCTTTTCTTCTCCTGCATTGATGTTTCTTATATTTCCTTTACCGCTTGCAATTATCACGTTGTCTTTAATAACTGAATATATGAGCTCAAGATGCTCTAAACCTATAAAGTCATATCTGTTTTTTACTTTTATAACGCCTTCTTCTAAGCATATTTCACTTGTTTCTACAGGCTCGATTACCTTTTTAAATTCCAAAAGCCCCGGTGATGGTTTTCTGTCAGGCATTAATAGGCCATCTACGCAGAAATTGCCGTTAGTAGGATCATCTCCAAAATCTCCACCGTACTTATAAAACTTCTCGCCTTTTTCATTAAAGGCCTCAATTCCGTGGTCAAACCATTCCCAGATAAAGCCACCCTGAAGCTTTTTGTTATTGTTAAAAAGCTCTTGATATTCCTTAAGGTTTCCCGGACCATTGCCCATAGCATGGCAGTATTCGCATATTATGTGAGGCTTTTTTGCATCACTGATAACTTTATCCATTGTAAGCCTGTTTGGATTTTCATGCTCAAGCCAGGTATACATTGTTGAATAAATATCTGTAACCTCTGCTTTTCTGTCTCCTTCATAATGAATAAGCCTTGTTGGATCAAGCTGCCTTGCTCTTTCAGCCATAGCTTTAAAATTACAACCAAAGGATGACTCATTTCCAAGGGACCACATTATAATACAAGGATGATTTTTGTCTCTTTCTATCATTCTTTCCACTCTGCTTACATAAGAAAGCTTCCACTCTGGTTTATCCGATATCCAGCTGTAATCATTAGTCAGCTCAAAACCATGACACTCCAGGTCTGTTTCATCCATAACATAAATTCCGTATTTATCGCACAAGTCATATAAATAAGGAGAGTTTGGATAATGAGAGGTTCTAATTGCATTAATATTGTGCTGCTTCATAAGCACAATGTCCTTTTCAATTTCTTCCTTAGCAACAACTCTACCGTTAACAGGATTAAAATCATGCCTGTTGACGCCTTTAAGCTTTATAGGAGCTCCATTTACCAAGAAGTTTTCTTCTTTTAATTCAATCTTTCTAAAGCCAATGCTTTGAGGAACTACCTGCTTTATTTCATCTCCCTCTTTTAAGCTTATAAGTAGCTTATAAATATTTGGCTCTTCAGCTGACCATTTAAGAGGTTTCTCTATATGTTTTTCAAAAGTATTATTACTTTCTAACCCCTTTTGCTCTTCTAAAAATACAGTTCCATTTTTATAATCTATCAGCTCGTAAATCAGTGAATAGTCTTTGATATTTCTTATGCTTCTTAAAGATGTTTTTATAGTAAGCCTTCCATTTATGTAGCTCTCGTCTAAATCTGCAATGACAAAAATATCTTCAATTCCATCTACAGGCTCTGCATAAAGCTCCACATCTCTAAATATTCCGCTGAGCCACCACATATCCTGATCCTCAAGATAAGTGCCGTCAGACCATTGATATACACTTACTACACAGATGTTCTCTCCGCAAGTTACGTAATCCGTTACATCAAATTCAGATAAAAGCCTTGCTCCCTTGCTGTAGCCAACTTCTTTGCCATTTATCCAAAGATTAAAAGCTGAATCTACTCCATTAAACCTTAAAATAACTCTTTTATCCTTAAAGCTTTCATCTATATAAAAGCTTCTTCTGTATATTCCCGTTGGGTTTTCAGAAGGCACAAAAGGTGGCCTTATAGGAAAGCTGTACCAAACATCTGAATAGTGCATCTTTCCATAACCTTGAAGTTGCCAATTACCCGGCACCACAATGTCCTGCCAATCAGAACAGTCATAGTCTGTCTTGTAAAAACCTTTAGGAGAATATTCCGGAGCTTCTAAAAATGTAAACTTCCAAACTCCATTTAATTTCTTGTAAGCTATGCTGTATTTTTTTTCATTTAAAATTGCCTTATCTCTATCATTATAGGAATTAAAATAAACACGACTTCTCATTCTATTGATATGGTCTATGTTTATATTTTCCCAAAGCTTCATTTCGCGCATTTGCCCCACCTCCCGATATTTTTCTTCAAAAATTGAAGCTTAGTTTCTGAGATCAAAATTCCTGAAAATATTAAAATGCAGCCAATTATCATATTTTTAGTAAAAACATCACCTAAGAATATAACTGCCAATATAGAACCAAATACTGATTCAAGACAAAGTATTATAGCCGCATGACTTTCTGTAGTATATTTTTGAGCAGTTGTTTGAATAAAGAAAGCAAGCATTGTGCTGAAAATCACTATATAAATCATAGATCCTGCCGCTTCTCTTGGTATATTTTTTAAAGGAGGCTCAAATATAAAAGCACATATAAAAGACATAAGGGAAGCTGCTGCCATTTGAGTAACTGCTAAAACTGAAGTATCAGTTTTCTTAGCAAAATATCCTACACAACTAATATGTGCCGCAAAGAAAAGAGCACAAACAAGCGTGAGAGCATCACCGAAATTTATAGTAAAGCCTTCCTTTAAGGTTAGTAAACCTATTCCCATAAGTACCAATGCGGAGGCTGCCGCCGAGTAAATATCAGGCTTATGCTTATAAACAAGCCAAGCTAGAAAAGGTACAATAACTACATTAGTTCCAGTTAAAAAGGCCTGCTTGCCTGCTGTAGTATATTGTGCTCCAGCAGTCTGTGCTGCAAAAGCAAGAAACAAAAATACTCCTACAATAGTTCCTATCTTGATATCTTTTTTAGTTAAACTTTTTACCTTTTTTAAAAAAATAATCCCTAAAATCAAACTAGATAAAAGAAACCTTATCGCTATCATATAAAAGGGTGTGATACTTGTTACAGCGTCCTTAACTGCAACAAAGCCTCCTCCCCAAAACACAGCTACCAGCAGTAAAGCAGCATCTGCTGCAAGGGTTTTTCTTCTCTTAACACTTTCCATAATCTTCTCTTTCTACATAGTTTCAAATAGCAGATTTATTTTGAAATCTATATAAAATCATATTTTATGACAATATCGAATTTTCTAATTATTATCTTTATTTTAATTTTACTAAATTTTATTTATATTTTCAATATATTTTTACTAAAATTTTATATATTTTTATTAATATTTTTACTTAAGCAACTTTTGCAGTAAAATAAAAAAATCCTATTAAGGTTAATAACTCCCTTAATAGGATCGTCTATTTAACTATTCTATTCCAGCACATCCCTTTTATTAAAAATAATATGCGCCAACAAATAACAGGCAGCTGTCCAAGAAAGTGAAACTGCAATAAATAACAAAGTATTTATGTTCGTATTTAGTAAATCAAATGACATGCTTCCATCAGTAAGCTTAACAACATCAAAATAACTGTTAAAAATATAGGATAAAATTTTCATAGAGAAACTTGGGGTCAAAAATCCTTTTCTCAAAGGAAGCTCTGAAACATGTATGGAAATACTAAATAAAATTGTACAGTAAATAAAAGCTGCACCGGTAGAAATTACATTTGATTTAAACAAGGTTGAAACAAATAAGCAAAAGGCTGTTAATGCCAGTATTAATAATGCTTGAAGTCCAAACCATAAAAGCATAGCCTTCCACATCGGCAGAATATAGCTGCTATTTAAAGTTGAATTTAAATACTGACCTGTAATTTTAAAAACTAAAGGACTTGAAACTTCATACTTTGTTCCTATAGCTATTGGTGTTGACGGATTTCCAAAACCAAAGACTACCCCTATGGCTATAAAACCTAAGAGCTGTATCAGCATAACCATTCCGTTAGCTGCTATAAAGCTAGCTAAAAACTTAGAAAGAATAATCTTTCCTCTTGAAACCGGCTTAGTTAAAAGCATTTTTATAGTTGAATCACTATTTTCTTTAGACACATTATCTGAAAGTACTAAACATAAGATCAGTATCAAAAATAATCTTTCACTTGCCTCAAAATAAAAATAAAACAAACCAAAAGCAGTACATTCACCATTAAAATTATACTCAATATTATTACTCAGATAATATTCTTTCACCAATATCTCTTTATTTACTTTTTCTGCTTGAGTAAAAAGTTTTACACTTTCATAAGAGTTTTCTTCTTTCTTTAAATCTTCTATATTTTTTCTAAGCTTATCCTTCCATGGTTTATCAGTATTCTTAAGCTCTTCTAATTTATCAAGTTTATCATTTAAGCTTGCAATTTGAACATTTAACTGTTTATCCATCTGCCCAGTCTCATCAACTGAAAATGCATAAAGTTTTCTTTGATTAAGCGTTTCTAGCTGCCTATTTATTTCTGCTTCTTGTCCGTCTATAGTAAGCAGCCTCTTATAATTAGGATACATCATGAAAACCAAGAAAACCGTAACAGCTGTAAGTGCAAAAAATACTACAGTAAATCTCTTCTTGCTTATCATTTTTTTAAATTCATTTCTTATTAATCCCCACATGCCAGCCCCTCCTTATTAAATCAAAACATCTTTTTTGCTGAATATAATCATAGACAGCAATAGACTAAACAGCATATATATCCCCATCGCAATAATCCCCATTTTCATGTTCACAATGGGATTATTGACTATATTAACTATCTGACCTGTTATTAATATTGGTGCATTAGAGTAAGTAGTCAATAACAAAGGATATATATTTCTAAAGGCTTGTTCAGGGATTAAAAACGTTCCTAAGCTTACTATTACAATTAATACAAAGCTTATTATCAAGGATGAAACATTATTTGTAACAATAATAGAGATCAATAAAACAAGAGCAACTAGTGCTGCAATAAATAATAATTGAAGCCCTGCAGAACTCACTAGTGCTTTTCCTGATGACCATAGATAAGAGCTGTTTAATAGAGCTTCACACATATTTTTATTTGAATTATAAACATACTGAGTTCCTGCTACAACAGGATTTTTAATTTTACCAAACTCAAACTTCAAACCTAAGAACAAAAAATTAGCTGTTTCTGCTAAAACTATTATTGAGATTATTATCAGACAATGGGTAAGATATTTAGAAATAACTATTTTCTTTCTTGATACGGGCTTGCTTAAAAGAACTTTTATTGTAGAATTGCTGTACTCTCCTGAAATAACATCAGCACTTAAGAAAACTATAAACACAGGAATAAGCAAAGTACTTATTGTTTCCATAATCTTTAACATAGCTGAAAAGCTATAAATTTTATAATCCTTTTCAGGTGCCATATCATTATCTAAATAATATTGAAGTTTCATTATTTGAGCATTTAGATTTTCCATTACACTATTGTTAGTCAAAGCATCTATATCCTTCTTTTGCTCTTTTAATGTCTGGATTTTCTTTTCTGTATTTTTTCTCCAATCCTTAACTGAGGCCATCATTTCTTCAGTTAAAGCAATATTTTCTTCAGTTAGTTTTTTTATCTGATTTTCAACATTTAGCTTATCTTCTTTAGAAAGCTTCTTATCTGTTTCAAGTTGTCTTGACAGCTTAGTTATCATTTCGCTGTTCCTAACTCTTTTAATTTCTGGATTTAAACTTTCTATATCCTTTATAACAGAAATGTTTGCATATATAAAAACTGCTATAAGTACAAAACAAAGTATAATAAACTTTTTACTTTTTATAAGTTTTAATGCTTCATTTCTTATTAGCCTCCACAATTCAATCCCCCCCTTGTTTAACCTTCCTCTACAATTTGCATAAATCTTCCCTCAAGATTCTGATGAAGCTTATTGATGCTTTCAACTTCAATATTATTTTTGCCCAAATCAAATATAAGCTTAGAGAAGGCTTCCTTCTCTATACTTAATAAAATTTTATTATCAAGTATATCAATTGTTTTTACATACTCTAATTTGCCTAAAAGCTCTGCTCCCTTGGCTTGCTCTTTTACTATAAGCTCCACTTTGTCATATTCTTCATTATTTTTAAGTTTATTAGTGTACTCGATAGATTTAATAATCCCCTTATCTATAAAAGCAACCCTGTCGCAAACCTGTTCAATTTCAGCTAAGATGTGTGAGGATATAAAAATTGCTGTATTATTTTCTCTTGCCAAGTTCTTTATTATATTTCTAAACTCAATAATTCCAAGAGGATCAAAACCATTTGTTGGTTCGTCCAGTATAAGAAGCTTCGGATTAGGAAGCAGTGCCTGACCAAGACCTAATCTCTGCTTCATTCCTAAGGAATACTTTTTAACCTTGTCATCTATTCTGTCCTTTAAACCTATAAGCTCGATAATCTCTTCTATTCTTTCCTTGCTTACATTGCCGTACATCCTTGAAAAAATAATCAAATTTTCCCTTCCTGTTAAGTCATTATACATATCCGGATATTCTACTATAGAGCCAACCTGCTTTAAGGCTTTTACCAAATTCTTTTGGATATCATAGCCCATAATTCTTATGTTTCCTTTATCAGGCTTAATAAGCCCAACAAGCATTCTTATAGTAGTAGTTTTTCCAGCCCCGTTAGCCCCCAAAAATCCAAATATTTCTCCCTCTTTTACATCGAAGGATATTCCTTTAATAATCTCTCTTCTGCTTAAGCTTTTATATACATTGTTAACTTCCAGAACAATATTCATTAAATCCCCAACCCCCTATCTAAAATGTATTTTAATAAATTCTGTTATTCAAACTATACCTTATGAAGTTATATCTTTTCTAACAAATACTAAATGACTTATACCATAACACAAAACTATCCAGACTATAAGAATTACTAGTACATATCTGTAACTTATAAAATCAAGTCCTAATTTCATATTTATATCTCCGTTGACAACAGCCTGACCATCATAATAAGTAGTAAATATAAAGGCAGAAATTTTATCAATGATAGTCGGCGGCTGAACACGATACATAAATCCATTATGTTTTAGTAAAACAAGAGCATGAGTAAATCCCATAAAGAATACTGCTACTCCAGTTGATATATTGCTATTTTCAATTACTGTAGAACAAAGAAAGCAAAAGGCTATGCTTGCAGTAACATCTAAAATCTGAATAACCAGTATTTTTACAATAAGATTGCCTGAAGATATTAAAAAAGTGCTGCTTAAGTTTGGAATAACTATACTTTTCAGCTCATTTGCGTATTCAGGGGAAACAGCTGCATATTTTGTTCCGGCGACTGCAGGAACAGAGGAGTTTCCAAAGCCAAATATACCTCCTATTGCAACAAAAGTTATAAGCTCAAATAATAAAATGACTCCATTAACCACAAAAAAGCTTACTATAAATTTAGACAGTATGACTTTTCTTCTCTCTATAGGCTTTGTAAGCAGCAATTTTATTGTGGCGGGCTTGTTCTCTCCTGATACTATGTCAACGACCATTATCCCTGCTATAATTAAAAGACCAAGAAGTCCAAATATCCTCATTTCGTCCGGCATATCATTAAAGCTTTTTATACTCTCGTTATAGTCGTAGGGTATATTGTTATCTAAGTAATACTGCTTTTTCATTATATTTATACGTTCCTGGTATTGGGCTACAGGAGGCAGATTCCAGTTCTTCTCCAAGTATTGCTTTGAATAGCTTATATCCTGTTTTACTCTTTCCTGCCAAGGCACATTTTCATCTGCCAGCTTTTCCAACTGTATAAGTTTTTCCTTTTGATCATTTATTATTTTACTGTAGCCTTTATTTACTGCTTCAGATGCTCCCTTATCCTTTTGAAGATTACCTTGCTCCTCTAGGATATTAATATAATCCTTTGTTCTTTTAATTTCATTTGTTATTCCTCTGGTCTTTGGTGCCGCTACTATTGTAGAAAGTATACAAAAAACACATACTACCATTAATAATGCAAGGGATATAATGAATTTTTTTCTTCTAACAAATTTCCATAATTCTATCTGTATAATGTTAAACATCTTAATCCCCCTATGCTGTAATATCTTTTTTAATAAAGTTACGGCAGGCCAGGCTAATAAACAAAATTCCCCATATTAATGTGCTAAATAAACCGGTAGTGAAGCCTATATTAACAGTTCCTAAACTTATATTAATACTTCTTCTTACTACTCCTGCTCCATCCACATAAGTAGTAAACAGGTAAGGATAAATTTTAGAAAGAAAGGCTTGAGGTAAAATAGAAGTAATTATGTTCAAAAACAGCATAACAACTGAACTGACCATTAAACTTATTGTATTGTTCACAAATAGAGTTGAAATAACTAGAGTAAAGCTTACTGATGAAAAGATAAATAAAACTTGAAGCAATGCTAATCTGACAAGATAGCTGTATGCGTATATTAAGGAAGAGCTATTTACTGCTGCACTTACTTTTCCCAAGCTATCAATGGTATACTTAGTTCCTGCAGAAATTGGATATACAGGACTTCCTGTTTTAAAGAAAACTGCAATAACTAAAAACCCCAGAAGCTCAAAAGTTAAAACAGTTACAACTGTTACAATAAATGAACTAAAAAACTTAGCCAGTATAATATGACTTCTCTTAACAGGCTTAGTTGCCAGAAGCTTTATTGTAGAAAACTGTATTTCTCCACTAACTAAGTCATAAGTTAATATGACGATTAATAGAGGAAGAAATATAATATTAACAAAGCTTATAACGCTGCCCATATTGTTATATGCACTTATTTCGTATGATTTATGTGGCATTATATTATTATTGATTAAATAGTTATTAACCATAATCTGCGAATTAATGTCTTCTGCTTCGTTTAATCTCAACGATATTTCCGCATTTTTTCTTTCATTTTCAAGGACTTCATTCTTCTTCTTCAATTTTTCAATCCAATTGTAGTTTGGATTATTCTTTTCTTCTATAAGTTCTTTATTTTCCTGCTCAATCTTTTTAATTTTATTTTCATAATCCTTTATAATATCTTTAGATAATTCCTCATCCTTAACTTTTGCTCTATAGTCTACAAGCAATTTCTCGTTATATTTAAGCTTTATATCAGGTGTTTCATTCTGGGCATTTCTATAAATAATATATATTTGAGCAAGTATAAGCATTATTAAAGCTAAACAAAACAAGATATATTTCTTGCTTTTTATAAGCTTATAAAATTCTACCTTAAACAAATTCACTGTGCTTACCTCCTCCAGATATCTCCATAAATCTATCTTCAAGATTCTGATGAATCCTATTAATGTCTAATATCTGTATTCCTTTTGCACTTAGAATAGTAATAAGCATAGAGTAGCAATCTTTATCTGCAGTTATAATTAAGCTTCCTTCCTTTTCCTCAACTTTTTTTACAAAGCTAACTTCTCCTAAAAGCTGCTTTGCTTTCTCAATTTCATGAATTTTAAGTATAATTTTTTCTGTGCTATTTGAGCTCAATCCATTTATCTTTTCTATAGATTTTATAAGTCCATTATCTATAAAAGCAACTTTATCGCATAACTGTTCAATCTCTGAAAGAATATGAGATGATACAAAGACAGCAGTATTACATTCCTTGGCTAAATTCTTAACTATATTTCTAAAATCAATAATTCCTAAAGGATCCAATCCATTAGTTGGCTCATCCAATATTAATAATTTAGGCTTAGGAAGCAGCGCTTGACCTAAACCTAATCTCTGCTTCATTCCAAGGGAATATTTTTTCACCTTATCATCTATCCTATCTTTTAATCCTATAATTTCTACGACTTCATCTATTCTTTTACTATCTACATTTCCATAGAGCTTTGCAAAAATATTTAAATTTTCTCTTCCCGTAAAATCCAAATACATATCCGGATTTTCAACAATACATCCTACTGAACTAACTGCCTTTACAAACTGTTTTTGCACATCGTATCCATTAATCCGTATATTTCCACTGTTTGGCTTAATAAGTCCCACAATCATTCTTATTGTGGTAGTTTTTCCTGACCCATTTGGTCCAAGAAAACCATATACTTCCCCCTCTTTTACTTCAAAGCTTATTCCTTTAATTATCTCTATCTTTCCAAAGGATTTATGCACATCATTAAGTTCTAAAACATTATTCATAAATTCCCACCCCTAAAACACCTTTTTAAACACATAATAAAATGGCTTCACACCTCTAATTGTATAATCCCCATTTTTCCATTCAAGGAACATATATTTAGTACCATCAATTTCTTTTATAATATACTTGCTTGCTGTTTTACTTATATTATTTATTACATATCCTTTTGACCATTTCATCCAGTTTGCTGTTTTTTCTTCATTGACTTTACTGTCTTCTGTATTCATTTGAGGCATCTTTCCGTCCGGAAGAAGAACTATACTTTTTAAAAACAGATTTCCCTCATAATTCACATATTTTGTACTAAAATTATCTATATCATATACAAAATCTATAGACTTCCATTTTCCTAAGGCCTCTTCATCATTAACAAAAGGAATATTAGTATTATCTGTATACTTTATTAATGCAGCATTACTATTGCCTTTTAAATAGCTTCCAATAGTCTCTGCTTTAGAATTGGTTAAGGAAACAAAGCTTAAAATTAAAATTGCTGAAACTGAAAGAATTGATAATCTATAGGAATATCTATCATAAAGCTTTATATTTTCTATTCTTCTAGTAATTTTATATTTATTGCTTGTAAAGCCTGATGCTGGGATCCATGCTGTCTTTGAAGAAACTTCAGCCATCTTAATTATTGCTCTTCCATAGCTTTTAACTTCTTCATCAGATAAATACGAAAGCGCTAAAGAATCGCAGCAAAGCTCTCTATCATCTCTCATCTTATTAAAACAGAACCAAAGCAAAGGATTCATCCAGTATACAATTGACAAAAAGTAAGAGACGTTGTTAATAAGTATATCTTTTCGTTTCACATGAGCTAACTCATGCAATAATGCATATTTCATGTGAGTAATGTTACAGTCTTCCATCATAGAACTAGGCACCAATATTTTTGGCCTCATATAACCTGTTAAAGCAGGTGTTGCTATAGTATCCGTCTGTACAAGCATTACTTTCTTATGTATATCCATAAGCTCTTTACATTCCTCAAATAGGTTTAAAATTTTACGATTGTTGACTTTAGGACATTTTTTAATACTGTACAGAAATTTTATATAAAGTAGTCCTCCAAATAAAAGGCCTCCAATAATACCTATTAGCCACAGCATTGGCATTAAATTTAAAATATGTTTTCCTGATGAATTATTATAACTATTTGAGAGAGCTTCTGTTATATAAGTGTTATTCTGAGCTGTCATATTCATATTAGAATTATCTTTAGAACTAGTAGGTATATCTAGACTAGTATTTTGAGCTGAATATAAATGAGTGTATTGATTAGTGAATTGAGTAAAATTATATATGCTGAATTTGCTCTGAGGTGTTATAGGAAGCAGCAGCCGAAGTATTAGAACAAGCCAAAGAGCATACTTAAACTTTAATGACATTTTATCCTTTAGAATAGATCTCAGTACAAGAATAAAAACCCCAATAACACTTGCTTTTAAAGACACCGAAAGCATAACATTAAAAAAGCTGTAAAGAATTAATTCCCCCAAATTCATATCCTCTACTTCCTTTCTTCAAGAATACGAGTTAATTCTTCTATGTCTTCTTTAGTAAGACTTTCATCCTCAATAAAATTAAGCAGCATATTTTTTAAAGAGCCTCTGTAAACTCTTTGTAAAAAAGATTTGCTTTCTTCTTTAACACAATCTCCCTCTTCTACCAAAGGATAATATTTATATTCCCTTTTATACTGCTCGTAGCCTAAAGCCTTCTTATCTACAAGCCTTCTTATTAAAGTCTTGACAGTCTTAGGCTGCCATTCCTTCTTATCCTTTAAAGCATCTATTACCTCCCCTGCAGTGCAGTTAGGATTTTGCCAAATAACCTTCATTATTTCCCATTCAGAATCTGATATTTTTAAAGAATCCATAATTTCTTTACCTCCTGCGAATTCAATATAGATTACATTTGTAAGCCTTAATTATATGTTACCTTATATTGTAATAGGAGTCAATAATAATATATTACTCATAAAAATATACAATAAAAACTTAGGGCATATTTACTTTAATGCCCTAAGTTTTTCTATCAAGTCCACTGGACTTACTACATGCTTAATTTCATAAGTTTTAGATTTATAATCAAACTTTGTTTCCTTGCTTGTTTCTAAAGCGGTTTTCCAAAATAGTTCCGGTGTAACCTTTGGATTTACTTCACAGGAAAGTGCATATAACCCTGAGATGTATGGTACTACCCAGCTGTAGGCTCCAAATCTATAAAATATATACTCATTATCACTATTGGGACCAGCTACTGCTCTAGAGTCCATTGGAAAGTATAAGTAATCTTTGACTGATTTTAAAAATTCTTCGGACGTAAATTTTGATAACTTATTTTGATAAAACTTCCCATTGACAAATGAAGAAACATTATTATTATCATCTGCCGGGAATCTTCCTAATCCACTAAATTTAAATCCATGAGTATCTTCTAATATTGACGATATTGCAAATATGCCTTCCTTACCTGCTCTTGAAACAGCATCTTTAAATTCCTTATACCCCTTATCTTCTGGTCCACATCCTTCAGACATGGATATAACCCTTATTTTTTTATCTTCAGGCAAGGTTTTATTGATTTCTATAACTCTATCAATTACCTTTGCTACCTTTTCGAAATCGTTTCTCGTATTTCCATTTTTATCAGTATAATCATTATCATCTGCAAAATAATATATGTCAGCTTCTGATGCTACACCAACACTCTTTCCCGCAGCTATGGAAGTTACAGCCGGACCATGTTCAAGATTATCATCTATAGGATTGAACATCTCTTCATAATGTTTTATTCTCTCATTATAATCGACATGTTTATTTTTTAATGGTGAATCTAATATAGCTATTCCTATGTTTTTTCCTGTTATTCCTTCCTTATGCAGTTTACTAATACCAAGACCAGGATCTTTTCCTAATTCTAATACCTTTTCAGGGGTAAAGTCCTCAGGCATTTTATCCTTTGATGGCCATTTTGTTGTGCTGTCAAAATATGCATTGAAAAGGTCTTTACTTCTTCCCTTTAAGTCTAGTTCAGATAAGTCTTTTCTGCGCAAATCAACCTGAATTAACCTCAACTTTTCCGGGCTTGGAAAATCTTCATAAAAGGCTGGCAGTTCGTACATTTTATCTAGGTTTGATTCAACTGGTTTGTTTGCAACTGGCTTTTCCTCAGTCAACTTATTATTTAGAAGCTTGTCTTTGATTAAGTAGCCCCCGCATAATAAGATTACTACTATATTAATTAATAATATATACCTGTATCTTTTCATGTTATCTTCTCCTTTGTATCGTATTTGCTATACTTAGTGTATAATATTTACAAACAAGTGTAAAACTTCTATAATTATCTTAAATTTAGAATATTTCATTTACTTTAACTTTATTTAAAAATAAGACAAGCTTAATTACATTTTTGCTGTAATTTCATCCATATTCTAAGAATGTTCTTTAAAATTACATTTTGTGAAAGGGGTTATACCTTGATAAGCTGCATAGGATACAAAGTTAAATCCTTAAGAAAAGAAAAAAATATTCGACAGGATGAGCTGTGCTGCAATATTTTAAATAGAACTATTTTAAGTAAAATAGAAAATAATAAAATGCTGCCTTCAATTCCTCAGCTTGAACATATCTCTCATAAATTAGGTATACCTATTGAATATTTTTTTCAGAATTATACAGCCTCTGATCACAATCAAAACTCTACTGTTTCATCTGATAAATGTACAGCATTAGAAAATTTATATATCGAAAAAAAATACTTTGACATAATTGAAATTGCAGAATCCAGTAATCCATGTGATATTAATAAAAACTTTTATGTCGGTATGTCTTATTTTAATATACAGCTATATAATGATACGGTTACTAATCTAACTAAATATATAAAGTTATATAGCAAGTTTTCCGAAACTGATAAGCAAAAATATGCAATTAACTATGCCTTTGCCCTAAATAAGCTATGTTTTGTTATGATGAAAAATTCAAATTATGAAAAGGCTCTTAAATATTTATATACAGCTCAGCTATTTCTAAGAGAAAATAACTTAGTGGAAAGTAAAATGTTTTATATTATAATCAATAATATAGGCTCAATTTGCTGCCATAAAAAAGAATATAATAAAGTAATTAAAACACTAGAGAATTTCATTGATAATATAGATGATTTAGCCTATATATCTATATTGGCAAGCATTCATTTGTCACTAAATATAGCCTACTTTTACACCCTCAATTTTGAAAAAGCTCTTCATCATATAAAACTAGCTATTACTTTTTTTGAATACAGCGGAAAGAGTCTTGATGCAGGTGAATGTTATTTAAATTATATCAATTGCCTTCGTCTATTATCACGCTTTGAAGAAGCTTTATATCTAATTTCTGAGATAAAAGCTATGTATCATTATGATAAAGAATTAATTAATGTTTTTTCCATACAGCATTTGATAATCCTTTTTAACATAGGAGAATTCAATAAATTATCAGAACTTTTATCTGAAATAAAGTTTAATGAACTAAGAAGGAAAAGTAAAATGGATTATTATCTTATAGTTGGACATGTTAAGTTTCTACAAGGCAGTTACACTACTGCTGATAATTATCTCAATAGATGTAAAAATTATTTGTTAAGCAGAAATTTTTATCTTGATCTAAGCATAGTGTATAAAGATTTGTATCAAATTAATAGCAGTCAGGAAGATTTAGATAAAAGTTTATATTATATGAAGATGCATGAAAATAATAAGACCTATAATATTTTTATAAGTGATTATAAAAACATAAAACCATAGGGCATTAAGTTAATGTCCTATGGACAGATTGTAGACAAAAATATATAAATATTTATATACTTATATATTTACATATTTGTGTATTTATATATTTATACAAGCTGAAATGAAACTTAGTGAATATAAAAAAGATATCTTATTAGTACAAAAGATTATAAGGCTTTAGTAGAGGAAGGTTTTATATATGTGGATTAAACCATGTCATAGATTATTTAATGATAATCCTATAATACCATGCAATCAAATTTTTGTATTTTAAATGCTTCATAAAATAAAACGGTGCTGCAAAACAGCTAAATCCAGCGTGTTACTTGAATCCGTTGAAACATAGCACGCGTCCGACTTAAGCTGTTTGCAGCACCCCTTTTACTTTAAAACTTCAAATTTATACCCTTGTCCCTTTAAATACTCAATGATCTTTGGCAGAGCCTCTGCGGTTGTTTCCTTTCCAGCGGCATCATGCATAAGTATGGTTAATTGATGCTGTCCTCTTGCTGTACTTTTAACTCCTTGTATTAGCTGCTCTACTGACTTTTTCTTTGACTCAGCGTCACCGCTTAAACAGTTCCAGTCTATATAAGTATAGCCTGCTTCTTCTGCAGCCTTTTGATAAGCTTGTTTACCAAAAGAGCCTCCTGGAAACCTTATTAGCTTATCGTTGTAATCACCGATTACAGATTTTATTATAGAATCATTTTTCTTTAAGTCTTCTAAAAAGTTATTCGTACTGCTGTAAAGATACTTATAATTATGAGAATAAGTATGGTTTCCAATAGTATGACCTTCTGCTTTTTCTCTTTTTAAAAGCTCTGGGTTTGCTTTTACTGTTTGTCCAACAACGAAGAAGGTTGCTTTAATATTTTCCTTCTTTAAGATATCTAATACAGCTGGAGTTACTTTATAAGATGGACCATCATCAAAGGTTAAATATGCTATCTTAGCTCCCTTGTTGCTGTTATTTGCTGAAGAAGTTGTTTTACTTGTATCATTATTTTTTGCAGAAGTAACTACTATATTTTTTGTCTCATTAGTCTCTACCTGCTTTACTGGTACTTCTTGCTTAGTTTTTTCTTCAGGCTGTACATCCTTTTTATCCTCTATATTCTTATCAGCATTACTTTTCGCTGAAGCTTGTACACTATTGTCATATTGTTGTATATTATCAACCTTTGCTGTTGCTCTAGCTATATCAAGCTTAAGATATAACATTGCAGCTGAAATGACTATTGCCAGCATTATCATTAATACCTTAAAGCCTATTCTACGTTTTTTTCTTGATTTCATCAAAATCCTCTCCCATCTCCACTTAATTGTCTAATTAAAGTATATAACGTAATAATTAGGGAGAGGTTTCAAATAAATTATCAAATTATTACAAAGTGATTACAAATTTCTATCTTGCTATTTTGGTCCAATCGTCAACGTAGCTTCCTGTGGCCCAATGAGCCATTACAGGTGCTTCACCTTTTTTAAGCGTAATCCTGTTTTGTACTTCGCCAAGCTTCCCATTCTTTATTGGAACTACTAGTATATCAGTGTTTGTGATTATAACATCAAAATCTCTGTTAGGAGATGAAAATGCATCAACTGCCTCTGATTCCTTTTCTTTTATTTCACTAAAAGAAGGATATAATTCATCATATCTAATCATGCTCTTTGTGATTGAATAGCTCATATCAAAGTCTTTATAGCTCTTTTCATCTGTATTTTTTCTCGACCTAAAAATCCATCTGCCTGCTCTTCTAAAAACTCCCCAGTTACTTTCATTAAAATTTGCTGTATCCTTTCCACTGCTATCCTCATTAAGAATAGAATTTGGCAGCCCTTGCCCAAAAGCCGCTGCAAACTTCAATGGAGTGCTTTTTAGATTATCTATAGGAAGTACCTGAAGCTTTTTGTCACTTGTTTCAATAGAAATATAATCACTTCCCACAAAATTTATTACTGCACTATTATCTTCCTTAAAATCTTTTATATTCTTATAATTGTCCTTATTTATGTCTTTTTTCATTGGATATGCCCATAAATTATTATCAACTCCAAGCTGCCAAAACCCGTCCATCCTTGGAAGAAGTATATTATTAACCTCAGTTACAGGCATAAAACTTTTATTAATATAGCTTATCCAAACTGTTCTATAAGTTCCTTTTGCATCTCTTAAACCCAGCAATACTCCTGACTTATCCTTTGTTTCTTTTTCCTTTGCGGAAGCAATACTCTTATAATCAATAAAATTTTCTTTATTTTTAGCATCGGAAGTTTTGCTGCTGTCACTTTTTTTAAAGAACAAAAGGGTATCTTCGTTTTGTTTTACTATAGAATTTTCATTTATTCTAACATACTCGTCATAGTACTTATCCTTAGAACTTATCGTTATAACTTCTACCTTCTCCTCCTTAAGCCCTAAGGTTTTAGGGTTTATCTTAAAATTATCCCAAAAGTAATTGTATGCATTAACAAGCTTCACCTTATAGTTTGGAGAATCACATAGCTTATCATCAAAAACAGCAGTTTTATTATTAAAGCTTGCAGGCTTATTAAGCCATTCATTTTTATCCTTGTCACCTAAACTTTTATCTCCAAAAGCAACGGTTTTATTTACTACCCAATCGCCTTCTATAGGAGATTTTACTAACTTTCTTGGTGTTATCTCTGCATTTAAGGACAAATCCAAACTGCTGTACAATAAATATATAACTATTAAAATTACACTAAAAAGAACTAAATATATCCTTTTCAAGCCTTTTCACCTTCTTTATTTACAGGAAATTTTATAGTTACTGTTGTACCTTCTCCATATGTACTTTGAATACTTATTGTCCCGCCATGAAGTTCCATTATCTCCCTGCTTATAGATAATCCAAGACCGTTTTTAGACATACTGCTCTTTCCTTTAAAAAACTTTTCCATCACATGAGGAAGTTCCTCCTTAGGAATACCCAGTCCTGTATCTGAAACTCTTATCACTATACTATCTTCTTCCTCAGCACATGTCATCTCTACGTTCCCATCTGCAGGAGTAAATTTAAAAGCGTTGTCTAAGATATTTATAATAACCTGATTAACTCTATTTTCATCAGCAAATATTAGACTCATATTTTCCTGAAGCCTTACTGTAAAATTAATATTTTGACGATTTGCCCTTGGCGTAAACTGTTTTTCTAAATATAAAAGATTATTTCTAATATCTATATAATCCTTCTTTAAGGATACCTTTCCCGAAATAAATCTTGAAAAATCAAGAAGCTCCTCAACCATTAAAGTAAGCCTGTCGCTTTCTTTTTCTATAATATTGAGGCCATCTATTATCTCGCTTTTATTGTCCAATTGCCCTGTCTTAAGTGTTGATGCCCATCCCTTGATAGAGGTAAGAGGAGTTCTAAGCTCATGAGAAACAGAAGCTATAAACTCATTTTTAAGCTTATCATTTTTTAATATTTCCTCTGTCATGGAGTTAAAAGCCATTGAAAGAGTTCCTATCTCGTCCTTTCTATGTATGCTCAGCCTTTCATTGAACTTGCCTTCTGCAATTCTTTTAGCCATATTAGTGACTTCTTTAATAGGTTTTACAATAGAGTTGGAAATTTTTATGCTTATCAAACTGGATATTACTATTACCACAAGTCCTAAAGACGCAAATATGTAAGTTATTCTTTTAGTAATTTCATCTACCTCTGAAAGAGAGGTTACAAATCTTAGTACACCTTCAATTTTCCCTGAAGACATCAGAGGATAGGACATATACATTATCCTTTCCCCTGTCGCTTTATCCTTGGCCGTAGTGCTGCTTAGCTTTCCTTCTAAGGCTTTTTCCACATCCTCAGCCTCAACCTTATCCTCTGTAAAATTACCAACAGAATCTAAAAGCATCTTTTTATCCTTATTAATTATTTGAACTTCTGCATTTGTATTTTTCCAAAATATATCTGCATTATCTTCAATATTCTTTTCAAGACTAGAAGATGAAAAATAATTATTATAAAAGTCTGCTGAAGCTTTAATTTGATTTCCAACAAGCTCCTTCATATTATTGTTGTAATACTTGTCTAAGGCAGAAATCAAGAAAACTTCTAAAACGCTTACAGTTATAAGTATTACTATAAAATAGCTTAATACTAATCTTTGAGTTATACTCTTCAAAAAAATCACCTTCTATCTTTACTTTTCATGATTTATAATTATATCATTAAAAATAAACTCTATATATCAGCAAAACTTACTTGTAATTAAATTGTAACCATTTTAATAATATAGGATGATAAACTTAATCTATACCTGGTTTTGAAAAGAGGTGGATTTTGATGTACAAGGTACTAATAATAGAAGATGAAGAATCAATAAGAAAATTTGTTAAGATAAATTTTGAAAGAAACAACTTTAAGGTTTTTGAAGCACCTTCTGGGGAAGAGGGTATAAAAACGGCTCAAAAGGAAGACCCTCAAGTTGTCATACTTGATTTGATGCTGCCTGGAATTGACGGCTTTAAGACCTGCGAAATTCTTAGAAGCTATTTGCCTAACATAGGAATTATAATGCTCACTGCTAAAGGTCAGGATATGGATAAGATAATGGGGCTTGAATTTGGAGCGGATGATTATATGGTTAAACCTTTTAATCCGCTTGAGCTTATAGCTAGGGTCAAGTCACTGCTTAGACGTATAGGAGCGCCTAAGGCAGAGATTACTAATATATTAACCTCAGGTCAAATAAAAATAGACAGCTTTTCTATGAATGCTTATAAGGAAGATAAAGAAATTGATCTTACTCCAAAGGAATTTATGCTTTTAAAAACCTTTATGGAGAATGAAAGCAAAGCCTTTACGAGGGATGAGCTATTAAACATAGTTTGGGGCTATGAATATTTTGGAGATACAAAAATAGTTGATGTAAATATTAGAAGATTAAGAGAAAAAATAGAAGCTGTACCCTCAAAGCCTGAGTATATAGAAACAGTCTGGGGAGTAGGCTACAGATGGAAAAAGCATTAAAAAACACACCGAAATTCATTTTAATTTGAAATTTCGGTGTGTTTTTATTTATACAAAATATTATATTTTTTAGGTTAGCTAGGTGGTGGTGTTAAAGGAGGCTGTACTGGATTTTGATTTGCCGGCGGAGGCGCCTGTACTGGCGTTTCAGCTGGATTTTGTGCTGGCGGTGGCGTCTTTACCGGCGTTTCAGCTGGCTTTTGTTCCGATGCCGGCGGCTGAGTTTGTGTTTGCGGCGTTGTAGAAGCCGGGGTTGTGGTTTCCTTTTTCTTTTCAGCCTCTATTATGTCTGCATTATATACCTTGCTGTTATTAGGCACTGACAGCTTTCCTGGCACTGTACCATAAATAAATTTAAAAATCTCTTTAGCGTTATAGTTTAAGTCTGGAACCAAAACCGCTGCTCCATTTATTTTCATGTCTTTAAAATGATTATCTACTGGTATTCTGGTAGTCTCAGGGGTAAAGTTATCAAGCTTGTATACTGTATAAACCAATTTAAGCATAGGTTCAAACTCTATGTTTGTTTTCAAATATGGTGATATTGTTGAATAAAGCTTAGGATAACTTGTAACCTTTGTTTCCTTAATCTTTGAAAGAAGAAGCGAAAGAACCCTTCTTTGTCTTTCTGTTCTTTCAAAGTCATTGTTTCCTACTTTCCTTATCCTGCTGTAGGATAAGGCTTGCTGTCCATTAAGCTTCTGAACTCCTGGTCCTTGAAGCAGTGTGGAACTGTCACCATTTACATCTTCAATATATTTATTGATTTCTTTAACTTCATAATCCTTTACTTCAAGCTCTACGCCATCTAGAGTATCAATAAGTTCCTGAAAACCTTTAAAATCAATTGCTACATATTTATCTAAGGAAATTCCAAAATTATATTTTATAGTCTTTTTAAGAAGTTCTATTCCTCCAAGCTCAAAGGCTGAATTAATTTTCTGATAGCCTCTTCCTGGAATTTCAACATACATATCTCTCATAAGTGAAGTAAGCTTAACCTTTTTATTCTTAGGATCAACTGTTGCGATTATCATTGAATCCGTTCTTGAATCATCAAATTCTCCTCTAGTATCAACCCCGACCAAAAGAATATTAACTATGTCTGATTCAAGACCATAATCAACATCCTGTATTTCTTCCTGAACAGGTGTTTCTGGAGTATACGTATCTTCAGCAGGCGGCTTTTGTGCTTCCGTTGCTAAAATATTATTATAAGAGTTTCTTGCATACAAATAAGCCCCAGCTATTGAACCAACTACTATAACTGCAGCAGATACACTAATTGTTATTATCTTATTTTTCTTTGAGAGCTTTTTAAAGGAAAAATCCTTAAGTTTCCACATATCCCGCACCATCCCCATAAATATTAAAAGTAAAAACCTGCTAGTCCAAATTATCATATTAGTTAAATAACTTCAACTGTTCACGTATCGTTTATCTATATATTATACTACTATTACGAAAAAGTTGAAGTAAAAGTTTAAATATTTCCAATTTTTATATAAAATAGAAGAGCAGCCGGCTAGGGGGATAGACCAACTGCTCACTACGTAATTTATGGATTATAATATTGAGGTCATTTAAAAGTATTGCCAGCTATTTATTTTTTAAACATAGCAGCATAAAAATATCGCTCTTTTGAAGCGATTTTTTTATACAATGCAAAAGTTCTTATACATTAATTGTGTCCCAAAAATCCTTGAAGACTAGATAATCTGCGACACCATTAATGCAAGAACTTTATTGCATTGTATATATTTTATTCTTAAAACTGATCCTTAATAGAATAGCCTAGATCCGGGGAAAGTTTATTTAATTTTTGAAGCATTGCATCTTTTTTTGTTCCGCTTAAAGGCTTTGGACTATAGTTATTAACATAATCTACAGAAGATATGCTGCAAGGTATAACACGAACTGCATATTTATCAGGCTTTTTATCTGTAAAATTGAGCTTAAGCTGAAGAATAAAGGTATCCTTGTCTGATGGGTTTTTATTTCCTCCAAAAGCAAAGTTTCCCATGCTGTAGGCTATGGTCTTGCCTTTATAAGTCTCAAGTCCTTGAATTACATGAGGATGATGTCCTACAATAAGATCAGCACCTTTATCGATTGAAAAATGCGCTAAATACTTTTGAGTGGCGTTTGGACTATACTTTCCTTCCTCACCCCAGTGGAAGTTAACTACAACAAAATCAGCTTCCTTTTTTAAGCCTTCAATATCACCTTGAAGTTTTTTAAGAAAAGCGTTGTCATAGCTGAAGCCTCTATAGCCTAGATAACCTACCTTTATGCCTTTAGCCTCGGTTATCCACTTGTTGCCTTCTCCAAAATAATTTACGTTGGCTGTCTTTAAGGATTGAAGCGTATCATTAAAGCCCTGCTGCAAATAATCATAAATATGGTTGTTTGATACATTTACACCTTCAATATTTCCAAGCACAAAAGCCTTTGCATACTCAGGCGGCGCTTTAAAAGTAAATTCCTTCTCGGCCTTTTTATTTGCCGTTGTAAAAGTAGTTTCTAAATTTGCTGTAGTTATATCATCAGCCTTAAATATATCAGCTACATTTTTAAAGAAATAGCCTAAATCATTATTATTCTTTCCTAAAACATCAGGAAGACTTTGCGCAAAGGCAAATTTATCATCATGCCCTATAGTGCAGTCGCCAACGCTTGTTATTACAAGTTCTGCAGAAGCTGCCGCTGGTTTTTCTGAAACCTCAGGTTTAACTTCTGCGGCAGGCTTTACTGCCTCCACAGCCTTATTATCATTATTTTTCTGAGCCTGAAGCTTATTGCTTTTTAGCTTATAGCCCGCAAAAAATCCTGCCACCAATAGACATAAAGTAATTAAAGAACTAAAAACTATTATTTTTGTTTTTTTAGCTTTCAATTTTTTTGATCTATTATTTCTCACATAATCACCTCGTTATACAAAAATTATATAGTAACCTATTGGAAATTACCACACAATTTTTATTATTTCCTAGGTGTTTATAGTTAATTACCTATAGTTCTATATACGTTAAAACATCAGTAAAAGTTTTTCAATGAAATCGTATACTTGAAAAGCTTGAATATTATATGCTATTATAAAATAAAAACCGTTTAGTCGGTTTTATTAATTGGAGGCTGCTATGGCACCTAAAATTTCTGATGAAGCAAAAAGCCTGCGAAGAAATATAATAATAGATCATGCTATGAAATTATTCTCCAAAAAAGGTTTCACCGAAACCTCTATGGATGACATTGTTGAGGCTTCCGGCATAAGCAAGGGAGGCATCTACAATTATTTTAAAAGCAAAGAAGAAATATTTTTCGCCATTGCAGAGGATCGCTTTGCTCAAAGGCATAAGCTTGTTCAAAGCTTTACTGATAATATGTCTAATAAGGAAAAATTAATTAAATATATTGAGTGGACACTTTATGGCCAGCTTAAAGAAGAAAATAAGCTTAATGCAAGGTTTACTTTTGAGTTTTGGTCTGTACTTTCAAAAAACAAAGATACCTCAGATAAAGCAAAAGAAAGATATGAGCTTTTCAAAATGGACCTTTCAGATATACTGCAATCCGGGGTAGAAAATGGTGAATTTAAAAAGGATTTAGACATTAGTTCAATGGTATATATAATCCTGTCAAGTATGGATGGCATGGGATTTTTCAATAGCGTTATGGATATACCAGTCAATGATAGCATC
Organism: Clostridium rhizosphaerae; assembly: GCF_016765585.1. Lineage (GTDB taxonomy): Bacteria > Bacillota > Clostridia > Clostridiales > Clostridiaceae > Clostridium_AT > Clostridium_AT rhizosphaerae. The sequence goes on along the minus strand of NZ_JAESWC010000009.1, from coordinate 201,208 downwards.
ATAAAAAACTATATAGATATTATTTTAAAATCATTATAGATGGGGGAATGAAAATGATAACTTATAAAAATTGTTCAGAAGTTGATAAAAGTCTCATTTACGAAGCATTTAAAATCGGATTTTCAGACTATATAATAAAAATGGAAATACCTGAAGATATCTTTTTTAAAAGGTTTTTTGGTGTGGAAGGAAATAATTTAGAAACCTCCTTTATAGCTTTAGATGAAGATAAGGCTGTAGGGGTAATATTAGGTGCCATCAAAACTTATGAAGGCATTAAAACCATAAGATGCGGAACCTTGGCGGTACATCCTGATTACAGAGGAAAAGGCATAAGTAAAAATCTTCATGATCTTCATAAGGCAGCTGCAAGCAAAGCTGGGTGCAGGCAGCTATTTTTAGAGGTTATAGTTGGAAATGACAGAGCAATTAACTTCTATAAAAAGAACGGCTACGAAAAAATCTATGATTTAAGCTACTATTCCCTAACTGATTTAAATAAGCTGTCCTTTAAAGAAAATCAGGACATTATTATTAAAGAAATAACCTTTGAAGAATTAGATAAAGCCTTTGAAAATCTTAAGGATACTCATATAAACTGGCAAAATGATTTAGACTATCTTAAAAAATCTGAAGGTCAGTTAAGCTTTGGAGCCTACAAAAACAACATATTAATAGGTGCTGTCAGCCTAAACAAATCTTCTAAAATAAGCTTTATATGGATAAGTCCTGAGTTTAGAAACAAAGGCATAGGAACAAATTTAATATTAACCGGTGTTTCTCATTTAAAGCTTGAAAAGCTAAGCATCAGCTTTCCAAACAACGCCTCTCTCCAAGGCTATGTAAATCACAAAGGCTTTACAAGAGACAACATAAGCCAGTATGAAATGTACTATACACTTTAATGATAAAAAGCCCACTATTAGTTGCAAAACAATAGTGGGCTTTAAAATTATTTTAAATTAATTTTTATTGCCTGATTCGCCAAGTTTAAAAGAAATCTTTGCTTAAATTCTTGAAATTAACCACTTCTATATTGGAATTGACTGTATTACTAATTTTTAATTCCAAATCTATAAACTCCGTACATAGGATAGATGGTTTGAAGTATCAAAAGGCTCTCGAATAACAATAAATAAATTGTACAGCAAGATTTTCTATCGCGATATCTTCTTTTCATGAAATCTTTCTATGAGTAAATTTATACAAAACAACAAATACTTAATATAACTATGTTGATCAGGTGATGAACTCTATGGAAAATAATATTTTAATATTACAAAGCATTATAGAAGATTTTATAAGAACTAAGGCAAATGGAAAAGTATTAAGCTTAGGAAATGAACTTAAGCTGTACTATATTAGCACCTTGGTTGATACAGACTTTATTACAAGAGACCTTCAAAAGGTATATTTTGATAAGAATATAGATTTTGATTCTTATTTTAAATCCTTAGCTAATAAAATTACTTTAAATGAGACTATAGAAAGCATTAAAATAGGCCTAATAAAAGGGGATATAATATCCATATATAAAAATCAGCTTTTTAAAATTACTGGAGCTGAAAAAACAGAAAGCCGAGGCGTTCCTGAAGTTGAAAGAGAGGTTTCCTTTGAGGGAGGTATGGAAGGCTTCAACGAAGCTTCTTTAACGAACGTAAATTTGGTAGCTCAATACTATCGCCAGCCTACTTTAGTAGTCAAAAATTTTACAGTTGGGACAGTGACTCACAATACTGTTGCTCTCCTATATGATTCTAATTATGTTGATGAAAACTTACTAAAAGAAGTAACAGACAGATTAAACAATATCAATGTTCCGGCAGTTCAAGCCTTAAATGGCCTTCAGCAGCTTTTATGGAAAAATCAGCTTTTGATCCCTCGCATGCTTGTAACTCAAAGACCTGACAGGGTTACTGATTATCTTACTAAAGGGAAAATAATATTATTTTTAGACGGCACTGCAACAGCACTTATAATTCCTGTACAATTTCATGACTTTATGAAAACTGTTGATGATGAATATCTATTGCCTATACCTGCACTTTTTTTAATGATTTTAAGATACCTTGCACTAATACTATCTATTATGCTGCCTTCTGCCTATGTAGCAATTGTATCTTATAATCCTGAAATACTGAGAATACAGTTATCTCTTTCTATATCTTCGAGCAGAAGCGGTGTGCCATATCCATCCTTTATAGAAGTTTTCATAATGCTGCTGCTTATGGAATTTCTAGTAGAGGCCAGCATAAGACTTCCAAAGTCAATAGGTCAAACTGCAACAACAGTAGGAGGCCTTATACTTGGTCAGGCTGCAATACAAGCTCATTTAGTAAGCAACATAATGATTATAATAGTTTCGACTGTTGCTATATCAAACTTTATGATACCTGCAATATCAATGAATCTATCCGTAAGAGTTGCAAAATATGGGTTGCTGTTTTTAGTGTCTTTTACCGGAGTTTATGGTATATACTTAGGACTTTATTGTTTAACCTGCTATATGTTTTCTATCAAAACATTTAATGTTCCTTATTTTAATCCAGTAGAAAACATCAGTATTAAAGGTTTTAAGTCCTTCTTTAGAAAGGGGCATTCAGATGAAGTATAGATACTATTACCTGCTTTTATTTACAACTATACTGTCCCACTTTATTCTTTACGCTCCTTATGAACTAAATAGAAACTTATTTGATGGCTCCTTTGTAGCAATCTTTTTAGCATTAATAATTTCCTGCATAAACGCCTATACGACTATATATGTTTACAATACTTACAAAAGCAGCAATATATTAGATATAAATAAAATATTAATGGGCAAATACCTAGGAGGCTTTTTTTCATTTTTTACTATACTATTTACGGTTCTTGTAAGCTTCTTTATGTTTAGAGGCTTAATTGAAATTGTTATGAAATTTATGCTTCCCTCTACACCAGCTTGGTTTTTAGCCATAACCTTCCTTTTTCTGCCCTATATAAATTTATTAAATGACAATAGAAGTTTTCTTAATTTTATTGCTTTTATTTCGCTTTTTATTATAATTTGGTCTATACTTTATGTTTTGTTAAGCATTAAAGGAATTCATCTGTATTATATAAAAACAGCAGTCATTCATTCAATTAAGCTTCCTAATTTTGAAACACTGGCGGCAGCAGGCTTCTTTTTTTCAGGGATTTCACATCTGTCTGTATTTAATCCTGAATTCAAAAAAATAAATTGGAAGAAAACCTGTTTAGTATATATTTTTATAGGACTGCCAGTTGCCTTATTTGCTTTATATATTCCTGTTGGTGTCTTAGGTCCTTATATGCTTCAAAAATCTCAGCTCACTGCTGTTACCACAGCAGATTCAATTTCTGTAGACTTATTTTTTATTGAGCGGGCCTTATACATACTGCTTCCATTATTTTTTCTGCTTTCAGCAAGCGACTTTATTCTTTTTGGATATGTATCTTGGACATTAATGAAAAGCTATATAAAAAATAAGAAAATCAGTTTCTTGGCAGTAAATATACTTGGTGCAGCCTATATAATAGTATCCTACTTATTAAGAGATACAGAAACTATGCTTAGGCTTGGAAGCTCCTGTATTATCTGGGCTTTACTATATCATTTGTTTTTAACAACTCTGCTTTTTATTTTAACTAAACTGAAAGAAGGCAAAAATGCATGAAAAAATCTTTAAGCTTAGTTTTAATTAATATACTAATTTTGTGCTCCCTTACAGGCTGCGATTTTAAAGACATAGATCATAGAGTGTTTATACTGGCCATAGGAATCGATTTAGATCCTTCCAATTCAGAGCTTATGCGAGTATCTCTTAAAGCGGCTATGCCTACCAGCGGGGGAGAGAGCAGCGGAGGAAGCAGCAATGAAAAAGGAATGTCTGATATGTATACTCTGTCAGGAGATTCTTTATCAAATATACTTAGAGAAATAAAAAGTGAAACTTCATTTGAACCAGACTTTAGTCAAATGAAGCTTATCGTATTCGGAGAACAGTATGCTAAGACACATAACATTGATTATAATCTTGACTTTTTTACTCGAAGACGTGACTTCCAAGATATAGCCTGGGTATCCTTAGGCGTTCCGTCAGCCAAAGCAGTACTTACAGCAACCCCTAAAGAGGAACGAATTCCTGGCAATAGTTTATTTCTGAAATTTGGGCAAGGCTCAGAATCTCCTTATTCTTATAAAAAAAGACTTTTTCAAATATATAGTGATACAATAACCCCAGGCTGCTCTCCTTCCTGCTCTATAATAGAGACAAAGGAAGATAAGCTTGCAATGAACAAAACAGCTATTATCTCAAAGGGTAAATTGGCACTTGTGCTAAATGAAAATGAAACAGAAACTCTTAATTTGCTCACTGACAAAATACGCCTTGGCTCCCTGACTATCAAACTCGAAGAAAAAGGTCCTCCTATATCTATAAGCATAAACAAAGGAAGTTCAAAGATAAAAATAAAGAAAACAAGCGAGGGAGACATATTATGCACCATAACTCCTAAGATAAATGCTACATTAGAAGAGCTTGATAACTTTTCTGGAAATGCTTCAGTGCTGGCTCCAAAATTTGAAGTCGCTTTAAAAAAGCAAATCACAGCACTTCTAGATAAACTTAAAGAAAATAAGGTTGACCCTCTTCAGCTGCAAATGCTCTACTGGGCAAATGATAAAAACTATATGCCGACAAATGATTGGCTTACTGATATTTATCCTAATATAAAATTTGAAGTTAACCCACATATTGAATTAGTTCATACAGGTATTTTAAGGTCTAACTAAAAACAGCCGGAGGTTTAAGAAAATTCTTAGCTTCCGGCTGTATGATGTTCAACTTTATGAGTTTTATTTTTGAGAGTCTTTACCATTATATCATATGCTGTCTTTGTGAAAGTGAATAATATAATGGTATACATAATAATTATTAGAGGTTACCTGTGGAATATTATATTAAACCCCCTACAAATGTAAAAATCTATGTAGAGGATCTAAATCCAGAAGAAAAAAATACAATACTTTTTATATACGGTTGGCCTGGCAGTCATAAATTGTTTGAATATCAATTTAACAAGCTCCCCAAACTAGGTTATAGATGTATAGGTATAGATACAAGAGGATTTGGCAATTCAGATAAACCATGGACAGGATATGATTATAATACTCTGTCAGATGATGTTAGGAATGTGATTGATGCATTAGGATTGTGCGATATTACGCTTGCAGGGCATTCAACTGGAGGCGCTATAGCCGCAAGATATATGGGCAGACATAAAGCTCACGGAGTATCAAAGCTTGTTCTAATAGCTGCAGCTGCTCCAAGTCTGATTAGGCGTCCCAATTTCCCTTATGGATTAGATAAAGAGTCGGTTCTACAATTGATCGAGGGAACATATGCAGACCGACCTAAAATGCTCTAGGGTTTTGGAGATATATTCTTCTATAAGCATACAACTGAAGCCTTGTCAGATTGGTTCTTCCAATTAGGCTTACAGGCAGCCGGATGGTCAACTGCAGCAATCGCAAATACTTGGCTAAATGAAGTTCTCTTTTCCGATCTTGAAGCTATAAATGTACCAACCTTAATTATTCATGGAATTCATGATAATGTTGTTCCATTTGAACTAGGCGAAGCACAGAATAAAATTATTAAAAAATCAAGGCTCTTACCCTTCAATTATAGTGGCCATGCATCCTTCTATGATCAGATGGATAAGTTTAATGAGGAGTTAGCAAAATTCATTGAGGAGTAAAATTCTTAAATTTAAGGTTCTTTAAAAATATAGCAATAGAATATTTTTCGTTGTAAGTTCTTACAGATAAGCTATATACAACCACAAATTTTTTCTCACTATATCTCACCTTATGATACATTTAATAAGAACTCTTTATATTTCTATAAAATTTTATATTAAAATATAATGCAAAGAATGCTAAAACAACAAAGGTTGCTATCTTTGTTACAGCAGCAGCAATAGGAAGAGGGATTTCTGCTTTTAGCTGAAATACCGTTTGAATAGGAAGCATTACCCCAACAACAGTACATATTGTAAGCAGCAACGCTAGAAGAATATACCCTATTCTGCTTCGCTTCTTTAACTCATATATACAAATTAAAGCGGTTGGAGCAATTATGCCCATATCTAGAACATAGGTTATTTGCGTTGTGTAGATTTCAATTAGTTCTAAAGAGCGTCCTAGTGCTAAAGACTTAAGGATGTCTGGAAGCCATGCCACAATAAGTGAAATGCCCGTTAGCAGTAAAAATACATATATACCTTTAAGTGGCAATTTATCTCCCATGCTATTTTCAATTTGCTCTTTGTCTATAGTGCTGATTGCAATAATTAACCCAAAAAGGCTGGAGGAAAAAAGTGCAATATATATCAAGTGTAATACATTATAAGTTACTCCAAAGGCAGTGCCCATAGAATAATAAGTAAATAGGGAAATAATTGAGATTAAAAATATACGGTTCTTTAACCCTTTTCTTTTTATATCCAATACTAGTGCAGTAATTAAAATTGGGATAGCAATAAATAAAATTGTAAAATCTGTTCCTCGAAAGATAGGTGCCATAAAATACGAATCATGTGCGTATAATCCATCCCCATATATTTTTACTGTATCACCATATTGGTTCACAAAATCATATGTTTTTCCTCCTGTTTTATATAAGATGCCCATGGATGATGTTATAATGCTAAAGATAATAATTAATAGAGTTACTAAATGCAAACTCTTGTCTCTGTTTTTACTCATAAATATCCCCCATTATTTGTTATTATTTAGGCGTATCCTTTACCATTGATATTTTTTAGCAGCAATATCATGCAATAGAATATAACCAAGCTAAACATAGGAAACATAATTATCTCTATAATACCCATTGAAACACCTGCAATATATTGGCTTATTATCATAGCTGTCAGTGCTGCTCCCATAGTAAAGCCTTTCATAATTATTACTGAAGAAAGAAGGTAGCCAAAGGGCTTTCTTTTAATTAATAGCACACCAGATAATAGTGCTATAGGTACTATAAATCCTAGGTCTAATCCTTGGATAACAAGGGTTGTATAATGCTCTAAACCCACAGGTACAGCCCCATTTGTTATTGTAGGTATTATCTTACCCATCCAAAGTAACCATAACGCTGCAGCAAAGAATATTTGAAAGCCACCCAGAAATTTTACTGGTAGCTTTTTATTAAATAAAGAACTTAAATTTTTTATATCAAAGGACATCATTAATAAGGTAAATGCAAAGAAGCTTGCTGATATCAGCATTACATACACTATAAACATTGGATTGTACATCCATAAAAAAACATAAGAAATATAGGTGTATAAGAAATAACCTAATGTTCCTGTAAGCAGCAATCTACCTCTCAAAGAATCCTTTAGTGCCCGATATAGTGATACAATTATTAGAGGAATACCTAACGCTACCGTTATTATATCTTGTGCTATGCCCTGTGCTGCTACTGCTACAGAATCATTACTATATAAACCTTTCCCATAAATTTTAATTGTTTCACCTCTAAATGATTCAATTTGTCTAACCCCTGAACCAGCATTAGAGAAAATTCCAACCAGCGATGCAAATACTGACAATATGATAATACATCCTATGAGTAGGCTAATTGTTCTTTTATACTTCATTTATAACCCCTCCACCAACTAAATAGCATTCATTTCCTGAGCAAACTTATGAATATTATCCTTTAATATATTTGATTTATTGGAGGATGCCTTTGATACCACTTTTACTATCAGCTTTTCCATAAAGTTCATTTTATCAAATATAAATTCCCCACCTAAATATTCCTTTGCTGCTGCAATATTTAAAAGCTCTGAAGGAAAGTTCTGATTTAATTCAGTATTTATTGCCTCACCTTCTTGCATTCCACAAATAAATAATCCAATTCCTTTTTCTTTTAACTTATCTAAATTCTTTGAGCAAAATTCTGTAACTTCCTTTTGTATTCTACCAATATAAATTGATCCGCCAATAATAACCTTGTCATATTTTGAAATATCAATATCCCCTGCATTCTTTAAATTTATTATGTCTACTTTATCATTAAGCTCCTTAGTCAAAAGCTCTGCGCATTTCTCCGTACATCCATATTTGCTTGTATAAACTATCAAAGTATTCATTTAATTACCCCCATTTTAATTATTTAACACATTTCCTAATGACTCCGAATTGCCTCTTCTACCTACTTAATTTTATTACCATTAGCTATTCTTAATACTATTTCTTTTGAATAAAAGTCAATTAACCTTTGTCTTTGTTCTTCAACGAGGTTTCTTTCTACAGTGAGCTTCATAATAAGGCCTAATGTTGATACTGCAATCATCTGAGCGGTTAATTCAATTGTATTTTCATCTGCCTCTTTATCTTTATATATATCTTGCAAGCATTGGCATAGTTCAGATAAAGCCAGCTTTTCTTTTGAGGCTCCCTTAAATAGCCAGGAAGTATGCTTTAAAGCTTCATTTGATTTATTTAACTGAGCTGCCATAAATTCATCTGGCATATTTAATGCCGCTTCTATATAATTTCTAGTCATTTCTACCAGCCTTTCTTCAGGTGAAGTATTTTTCATCTCTGTAGAAGATACAGCTGATATTATTTTCTTATAGCCTCTTTGCATTACGTTGTTTAATATTTCTTCCTTATCATTAAAATAATGATAAATAATAGCTGGAGAGTATTCAATTTTTTTAGCTATCTTCCTAATTGATAACTTGTCAAACCCCTCTATAGCTATAATGTCGCTAGCCGCTGAAAGGATAAGTTCCTTCATTTCTTCTTTTTCTCGTTCTCTTCTTTTTTCAATAGTCATTTTGTTATCCCTCGTTTCATTGAACGCCGTTTTATTATTTAACACTGTTCAATTTAACATTAGCACTTCATATTTTAAATGTCAATAAAAGGATAAAAAAAACAGCAAGGTTTTTGCTAACCCTTGTCTGCAGTTCTGTATAAAGATACAACTAATACACTCGACCTGCCAGGTATGCCACCATGCTTTTTTGTATTTTCTTTACATATAAATAACTGGGCGCTGGCTGATTATACCCTATACATACCGTATCTATGCCATATCCACACCCTATGCATGCCCTGCTATTTGAGTAATTATGTCGCATTAGATATGACAAAGCTCTTATTTTAATGCGACACCCGAGCAGCACAAATAAATAAAAGATATATAAATAAAAAGAAGCTAAGAAATAACATCCTAGCTTCTTCTGCTATAATTACAGTATTTCAGAAAATCCAAAGAGGATTTTCATTCATTAATCCTTAATTATTTTTTAAATTCTCTCTAAAATCAAAAAGGTATGTTTGTATTTATTTTTTTCATCAACTACACCTTCTTTTTCAGCCTTTACCTTCCACTCTGACTTATCGTAGGCCGGAAAGAAGGTATCACCTTTAAAATCCTCATGAATTTCTGTTATATACATTTTTTCTGTATAAGGGAACAGAAGATTGAAAATCTGTCCTCCACCTATAACAAAGTATTCCTCTTCAGAATTTACATATTTCATAATTTCATCCATGGTATGGATTACTTCTACATCCTCATCCTGAGCTTCATAACTCTCGTTTTTGGTAAGTATTATATGCTTTCTTCCCGGAAGAATATTAGGCAGAGATTCAAAGGTCTTTCTTCCCATTATCATTGTTTTGCTGCCTGAAAGAGTTATCTCCTTAAACTTTTTCATATCGCTTGGAAGATGTCCCCAGGCAAGACTTTTGTCTTTTCCTATAACATTATTGTTTGCAATAGCAACTACAAAACTAAGCATTAAACAGCCACCTCCATTTTTATTGACGGATGATGCTTGTAATCAATAAGTTTAATGTCCTCTATAGTAAAGTCATAAAAATTCTTAATCTCTGGATTAATCCAAAGCTTTGGAGCTTCATAAGCTTCATTTTCCCTTGTAAGCTGAAGCTTCATGCCATCTACTTGATTTTCATAAATATGAGCATTATTAATAACATGAGTAAATAGTCCCGGTTTTAGTCCTGTTACTTGAGCTATAAGGTAAACTAATACTGCATATTGGGCCATATTAAATGGAATTCCTAAACCAACATCACCTGACATTAATGTTCAATAAGATTCGCTAAATCTTATTCGTTCTTTAAGAACAGCTCTATATCACTATAGAGTTCAGACTATATCACCTTCCCTTTCAGGGAAGCCTTGCTTTTCCACTACCAATAGCTTGCAGTGTACTCTACTCCCTTACGTTCATAAACGCGGTTTCGATAGTCGTTAAGCTTTTATTCTATCTAAATATCTAAATACCCATAACTTTTATATTGTTCGCTGGAAGACTTTATTCTATATATTATAGTAGCTAGGCAAACATCTAACCTTCGAGAAGCATCTGTAACACTTTCATATATAATTCCTTCTATACTTACCGGTCTTATATTTGTTGGTCTACTTCCTAGCATTCTCTCTCTTAGCTTCTCCTTAATTCTATTACTATGAGTTTTACCGTAAAAAGGATTTTTCTCCCCTATTTTTTGAGACGCTTTTTCAGACAAGATTTTTTTAACCTCTTTTGCTTTATCATAGCCTATAATCTCTTCAATTTTCTTGCCTTTGTTCGGATTAGGTCTCTTAGCTTTCTCACTCAATAGTTTTCTTACTTCATCAGTGTGATGTTTTCCGTACATAGGATTTTTATCACCTTTACGTCCATACTTTTCTTTCTTTTCTTCATCAGTTAGCCTACTATAATATTTTATGGCATCTTGTTTCTTTTTCTTCCTTATATTATCAATATTAGGGTTATTGCTTATTAAATCTCCTCCAGAAGCTGCTAAGTCTCCAGTATTATAAATACTTTTCTTAAAATTATCTATATAATACTGTTCCAATTTAATACTTTCTTCTAATGAACATTCCTTTAATATAATAAATTCAAAGTTTTCTTCACCATACTTATTCCATACTCTCTGAAGATACACGCAATGATGTATATTCCTTATTAAATATGATTTATGTGCTCTAAACCGTCTTTCTATGTCTACCGAATGTCCTACATAAAACATATCATTTATTGTATTTTTAATAATATACAAACCCGTCATATTATCATCCCTTTAAAAAATATATTATAGGTTAATACATTTTCAAAGAGATTATGTATTTATATATTTATATAGAAATTTAGCACAGGATTGTCTTATAAAAAATAAGAGTTTCCCTGTTTAGCAAGGTTATTCAATATGCATTACTGCATAAGGGCGCTCAGTTTTAACGCTGTACAAGCATGCAGTTCAATCTTCCATCAGTTACATCCCACATTGTCATAAAAGCACAAGGGTGAAGAGTTCCGCCATTAAGGTGAGGAATCTGCCAAAGGCTCATAATATGTCTTCTGCCCTGAGGATCATTTTTAAGACCTTCAATTAAATTATCAATTTGATTATATTCTTTAACTACCCAGCCGTAAGCTGTTCCTATAGTTCCATCTTCCTTCATCCACTCATCCCATATATGTACATTCTGCTCCTGAAGCTTCTTTACATCATTGGATTGATCTTTGTATATCCACAAAAGTTCTTTAACCGCAGTTTTAAAAGCTACAAACTTTGTTGTAAGTATAGGAAATTCCTTCTCTAAATTAAATTGAAACATTCTATGAGGAAGCTTATAGGTTGGTATTCCTGTTCTGTTTCCTGTTTCATAATAGCCGTTTTCTAATATATCCTTAACCAGCTGTAAATATTGTTTGTCTGCAGTGCTCATGTTAATTTCTCCTTTCACTCGAAACACTGGGTAATCTAGAGTACTCGCTTCCGCTCGCAGATTACCCGTTGAAGTCCATTTAGGACTTCAACCTCCATTCCTTTGTCGTACTAAAATAATTATAAAGGAGTGGCCTGATTCTGACAAGTAAAGAGCTTCCTATTTTACTTCATAATAATTCATTACATCCTCTTCTTCAAAACCGCAGCTCTTATATAGTTTGAGAGCATTTTTATTTCCTGCTGCCACATCTAAAGCCGCCTCATTAATACCTTTTTCTTTGATTTTTATAAGAGCCTCTTTTAAGGCTTCCTTTCCATAACCCCTGCTTCTATACTCAGGCAGAATACCTACTCCGCTTATAAAGGCAGAAGTTTCATTTATCTCTATTTTAAGTTTTCCAACAACCTTTCCTTCCTGCTCAACTAAATAAGTTGTCATGCCATTTTTTTCTTCTTCCTCTGGGCATATAAGCTCACTTCTGCTGTCTCCAAAGAAAATGGTATTTTGCCTTGCTATTTCTTCTGCATCAGAATTTAATGTTTTTCTTAAGGCAATAATCTTATTGCTTTCAATATCCGGTATTTCTTTAAGCTTCATTCCGTGTTCAGAAAAGTCGTATTCTGCTCCGGTTGATTTAATAAATCCCTTTCCTGAAGCTGATTTATCATCAGTTAAAAGAAGTATCTTGCTGAAGTTTCTCTTATTGCACTCATCAAGTGCTAAACTATAAAGCTTTTTAAATATACCTTTTCTTCTATGCTCAGGATGAACAAGCCCCGTCACTTCAGCTATATTACCTCCAAAGCTTGATATGCTTATATAACCTACCAAAACATTATCTATATAGTATAAAAATTCATTAATATTATCGATTACTTCTCTTTCTTTCCTGTTAAAGTGCATTCTAAAATCAAGCTCCAGCTTCACATTTACATTATCCTTCTCAGAACATACAGCCTCTAGCTGCTTAGCATCCTCATAATCTTTTTCATTTAAATACTCTTTTAGAACTAGGAATTTATTTGATTTAATATTATCCATGCTATACCCCCATATAATTTATTTTTCTATAATCTTCTCCAGCTCGCTTCTCGAAGCATTTTTTACGCTGGGAAAATCTTTAATAAGCTTATTAATAAAAGCTTTCTTTAGTGTATTTGAGTTTATATAATCATTTTTTATTATGCTCAAAGCTGCCGGGTATGGATTGCCTTTGTCTGCAGCTACCTTAAGATTTTTTATATACTGAACCTCCTTAGCTGTAAAGCTTGACTTATCAAATTTAAGAGCCTTATCTGCAGTTTCAGCTGCTTTGTTTATATCGACAGCTAATAATCCTTGTGATAAGGATATATACTTAGCCGAGTTTTCTTTATCTACGCTAATGGCTTTTTCATAAGCCTCCTGAGCAGCTTTAAAATCCAGCAGTTCTACATAATTATCTCCAAGCCTTGCCCAAGCCAGACTATGATTAGGATTTCTCTCAACGGCCAACTTACATACTTCTTTTGCTTTATCAAATCGATTCATTCCACTATATATGGTTTCTGCGTCCAATAAAGGATCTATATTATTGGTATTCTTATCAGCGTAAGCCAGCAAACCCTTTACTCTTATATTATCATCCTCATCTTTTAGAGTTATTGGCTTGATAAGCTTATTGTACTGCTTCCATTTATTATTCATGTCTTCCTGAAGCTGCTTTTGGTATTCTTCAAGGCTTACTCCTGATGCTTCCTTAAAAGCAGTTTCAAAATTGCTTTCCTTGGTCTTTAATATTATCTGACTGATTGCATTTTCTCCTTTAAGAGCTATGAGTCTATTCACTGCATAATGCGCCTGCTCATATACCGTATATTTTTCATTATTATATTTATTCCAGTCTTTTATATCCTTAAGCTTGCTAAACTCAACAATACTAGTAGGCTCATTTCCACGCTCACCACCAAATGCCATATACTCAGCAATACCTTCATTAAACCAGTCCGGAATAGAATCTCTTTCAATTTTATTTTTATCTAGAAATTGCCCAAATTTATAATGAGAATACTCATGCAGCAAATAATGCTTAAAGTTTCCATTCTTTAAATTAAAAGCTAAAATGTCACTATAGCAATTTTCAACAAAAATATTTATTGTCTTGTTATTATAATTATACAGTCCTGCATAGTCTGATGAATCCTTATTAATAGATTTAAATACATCTTTGTCATAGTCAAACTTTATAGTAATGGGAACATTTTCAACATTTTTAAATATGCTTGAAGTTCGTGTTTCTGCTTTATCCAAGTAAAAGTATACCAGGTCCAGTGCAGGCTCTATGTCTTCCTTATAATATATTTCAGCATTGTTATGTTTTACGGTTTTAAAAAGCTTGTTATAAGCTTCCGTTTCTTTTTTTGAATTCATACTTTCTCTTACAACGTTATATACTGAGGAACTTTTATTATCATTTAGTATCTTAAAGTTTTTACTCTCAACGAAAGAGATGCAAGCTACAAGTATTACTGCAGTAATACAAAGATTGTAAAACTTCTTTAAAGCTCCGCTGTTTCTCTTTCTATTCTTTGCAATCCCCCTTATACCTATGACAAGCATAAAAATACAGGCTAATAGCATTGCTGCACTAAAAATAATACTCCCCTTGAAATTCAGAAAAATTGAAATTAAAAATGCAGTAAGAATTATCAAAAATTCCACTATAATTTCCAAAATAAATTTTATTATTCTCATAAATGCCTCTATCCCCAATCAGCCATCACAGCCTTATTGCAAAATTATCAAATTCAAAAGTTCCCCCAACCTGTCTTAGTAACCCATTAGATTCTATTGAAATAAAGGCTTTTCTCATTTCTTCTATGATTTCAACATCAATATTCAATGAGTTGTGTGCCGGTAATATTCTCTTTATATTGTCTAATTTGCTTACCCTATCTACAGAAGCCTTAAAATCCACAGGGCTTGTACTTGGATAATTTGCATATAAAATTCCCTCGTATATTAAATCACCGCTGTATAAATATCCTCTATCCTCTTCCAAAAGGCATATATGTCCCGGGGAATGCCCCGGAGTATGTAGAACAGTTATTTTTCTTAAGCCTATATCTATAGTATCCATATCCTTCAAACTCATTGAGGGCTTTCCCCTATAAACCTTATAATTATCGATGCTGAAACCTTCAGGAAGTTCTCTTGTGAAGGGTTCCCTTATAACATTGCTTTTTATAATATCTATTGGTAGAGGAAGTCCATTTACAAGCCAGGCTTCATCAGCTTCATGAATAAGAATATCATCAAACAAAGCATGTCCGCCTATATGGTCCCAGTGAGCATGTGTTGTTATAACAACAACGGGCAGTGAAGTAAGCTTTCTAACCTCCTCCCTTATATCTCCTATACCGAGACCGGTATCGATAAGTGCCGCTTTATCTTTTCCAATTAAAAGATAGGAATGCATTTTTTCATAATGTCCATATTCGCTTATAGAATAAGTATCTTCATCAATTTTTTCTATACTAAACCAATTATTCACTTCTGCTACCTAAGCCTTTCTGCATAGATAAAGTCCATGCTGACTGTAGCCCATTAAACTTGAGTCATTACAAGTCATCAAGTGAAACTCCATCCACTTATTAAACTCTTCATCAGTAAACTTATTAATAATATCTCTAAGTGTTCCTACCACGCCATCAGAAGCAATATTATCAATTTTATTTACATTAAAGCTGTCCATTAAAGCTTCCATCTCAGCATAAGTGGAGTAATAAAAACAATCCTCTTCATTATTAAATTCAAGACCGGTTTTAGCAATATTCCAAAGTCCGGCATTATTTATATTCTGGGCATTTCTATGTATATAATTAACAAAGGTAGCAGCTCTGTTTATATAAGCAATTGCCAAAACACCGCCCGGTTTTAGTACTCTTAAACTTTCCCTAATACATTGTTTCCTTTGCTCCTCACCAGTTAAATGATAAAGCGGACCAAGACATAAGACTGCATCAAAAGAATTATTCTCTATTTTCTTCATATCTAAAGCATTGCCCAGTAATGGATTCAGCTTTAAGGTCTTTCCTGCCGCTTTTTCCTTCATTATATCAACATGCCTTGGCGTAATATCAAGTGCAGTAACTTCGCAGGCCTTTTCGGCAAAATGAAAAGAATATCTTCCTGTGCCTGCCCCAACCTCTAAAACCTTAGAAGTCTTATTTATAAACTTGTCTAAAAAATGTACTGTAGTTATAAATTCTATTTCATGTGCCTTATCCTTAACAAGTCTGTTATCCTCATCATAAGCGTTGTAGTAGTTTAATATCGTCTCCATTTTCATCCCCCATTCCCTTATAGTAACTTTAATGCTGTCTATTAATTTTAAGAAGCTTCCACTTCCTTCCTCTCATTACTTATATTATACCCATTATTTCATTTTTCTGTAAAATAAAACTTCTTAAGAATATATCTTCTTAAGAAGTTTTATATATAAATATTTTTATATGCAAATATTAAGGAAGCTTATTTCCTGCTGCTCTATATATTTCGTACCATTCTTCTCTTGAAAGCTCGATAGAAGATGCTTTACATATATCTTTAAGACGCTTTGCATTTGTTGTGCCGGCTATAGGCTGAATCTTTGCAGGATGTCTTAGTATCCATGCAATAGCAATGGATGTATTAGGCACGCCTTTTTCTTCTGCTATTCTATTTATTACACTATTTAGCTCAGGGAACTTATCATTATCTAAGAATACACCTTCAAAAAAGCCATATTGGAATGGTGACCAAGCTTGAATAGTAATATCCTTAAGTCTGCAGTATTCAAGCACACCGCCATCTCTGTTTATTGCAGGATCAATTCTCATATTTACGTTAAGTCCTGCATCAATCATCGTTGTATGCATGATGCTGAACTGAAGCTGATTTATTATAAGCTTTTGCTTTACATACTTACTTAAAAGTTCAATCTGCATTGGGTTTTGATTGCTTACTCCAAAGTGTCTTACCTTTCCATCTTTATGAAGAATATCAAAAGCTTCTGCAACCTCTTCTGGTTCCATAAGAGTATCTGGTCTGTGAAGTAAAAGTACATCTATGTAATCAGTTTTTAATCTTTTTAGGCTTGCATCAACAGAATTTAGTATGTGCTCCTTTGAAAAATCAAAAAAGCCTTTTCTTATTCCGCATTTTGTTTGTATTATAAACTTCTCTCTAACACTTGGCTTCATATCTACAGCAGCTGCAAAAACCTCTTCAGACTTTCCTCCGCCGTATATATCTGCATGATCTATAAAATTTATACCTTCTTCTAAGGCTGTGTTTACAAGATTAGCAGCTTCCTTAATAGGCATTTCTGAAATTCTCATGCAGCCCAGTGAAATTTGAGAAGCATTTATTGCTCCATTTCCTATGCTAATGTTTTTCATTTAAATCACTCTCCTTCTTTTATATAGGTTATACCATATTACTATTAATATCATCAATATTTATACATATTAATTAACATAACTTTCAAATATAGTTTTGATAAATATAAAAATTGCTAGTCTGATTTTTATCAGATTAGCAATTTAAAACTTACTATTTTATTATTTCTTTATATAAAGTCTATGTATGCACACACTACAGCCGCTTTCGATAGTTTGGATAACTTCACAGCCAAGACTACTATTAAAGCCTTCTGCCAAAGCATTATCACAGCCACATTTAAATTCTTCTTTTGCTAAATCGTTTGCAAAATTCTTTGCAAAACAAGCTGAGTTTTTAACGTAAACTTCATCAACTCCATTTTTAACGATGTTAGTGATATTTCCTCCTGAGAAGATACCTGCCAAGTCTTCAAGAGAATTGCTTCCTCTTTCCTCTGCAAGCTTTATGCCTTTATTATACAGATTCATACTTAAATTGCCAACATAACTTTCCATTGATGTCCCCTCCCCATAGGTTATAAATGATTTTTCTTATAAGTATATCACTTTTATTCAGACTTGTATAAATATTTTAACTATTTAAAATATAAAAAATGCGCATATCCTTTTTGTAAGATATGTGCATTGATTATACGCAATTCCTAGGAAACTATTTGTTTGTCCTGCTCTAATATATGCTCGTCTATCCATTTAGCTATAAAATTAAGTATTTCCATTATATACTCATCTTGGTTTACATCTATTTTGCTTAAGTCTGTATTATTGATAGTATTTATAAAGTCTTCATGATAAACCTTGTGAGATAAGAACTTTTTGTAGCCTATACTTTTCATATACTCTTCTTCACAATTAAAGTGAAATACAGTATAATCCTTTAATTCACCAAGTATATTTACAATCTGATCATATTTGTCTGTTCTAAAATCATTAACTAATAAGTCGTAAGCTCTTTCAGCAATTTCAAATAATTTCTTGTGTTGGTCGTCAATCATCTCAACACCTAAAGTATACTTTTCATTCCATCTTAACATTAAGATATCCCCCATTTACCTTTATTGTAAATTTGTTATAAATATAACATATATAATATAGCAACTCTGTTTATTATTATCAATATAAGTCTAAAACAATTGAAATAATAACTTACAGAGTGCAATCTGTACTCTGTTTTATTTTGTCAAAATTTTTTAAAGGAAACTATTGACAGATTCCTTCTACAACTGTAGAATAAAATTATATTCTACAGTTGTAGAGGAGGTGAAAATAATGAAGGATATGCCTAAGATTTCTGATTCTGAATGGGAAGTTATGAAAGTATTGTGGGATAAATCCCCTTTAACCTCAAGCGAGATTGTTGAAATGCTTAAACCTGCTACAAAATGGAGCCCTACAACTATCTATACCTTAATAAGCAGGCTGGTAAATAAAAAGGCTATAGGAATAAAAGAAGGTTCTTCTCCTTATATCTGCTATCCTTTAGTATCCAGGAAGGATTGCTCTAAAAAAGAATATTCCTCTTTTATAAAAAAAGTATATAACGGCTCATTAAACCTTATGCTATCAAACTTGGTTGAAGAGCAGGATCTATCAGAGGAAGATATAGAAGAGCTTAAAAAAATTCTTGATAAGAGCAAAGATAGGGGATGAAACAATGAGAAATTTAACAGCTATTTTTGATTGGATAGTGTTCTCCTCTACTGCTGCCGTTATTTTAACAGGGGCCATCATTTTTATAAAACGCCTTATGAGAGACAAACAAAGTGTAAAGTGGCACTATTATATATGGTTTATATTAGTGATAAGATTGCTTATTCCTTATGCACCTCAAAGCCCTATAAGCATATTTAACACTGTAACTCCTGCTGTCCAGAGTATGTATTACTCTGAAAGCAAAGTATTAAATGAGAAGCTTCCAATAAATAATAATGTTTCAGATTTAAGTCTTAAGGATGATTATATAGTTAATACCGCTTCTCCTTCAGATATGCACAATAATTCTTCAAGCAGCTCTTTAACAAAAATGAACTTAAAGCTTTATTTTATGTTTATTTGGCTTTTAGGGGTAATAACCTTTACTATATATACCTGCTATATTAATCTGAGGCTTTTATTAAAAACTAAAAAGAGCAAGCCCACAGAAATTACTAATATTCGTGGAACTCTTGAACAATGCAAACTTTTAATGGGTATACAAAAAGATATTCCAGTTTTCTTAGAAAGCTATGTAACTTCGCCTTCAATTTTAGGCATAAATAAACCTGTTTTACTTCTTCCTAAGGATATACTAGACAATATAAATGATAATGAATTAAAACATATTTTTCTGCATGAGCTGTCTCATTACAAAAGAAAAGATAATGCCATAAAATATGTAATCTTATTTTTGAAAATGATATATTGGTTCAATCCTGTTATCTGGTATGGCTTTTATAAAATGCAGGAAGATTGCGAGCTTTGTTGTGATTATGAGGCAATGGAGTACATGAGTAAAGAAGAGCAGCTAGAGTATGGATATACGATCTTACATATGCTTAAAATATCCTCAGCACAAAAGCGTCTTTTAGGGGCAGCAGGACTATTATCAGGGAAATCCAATATAAAAAGGAGAATAGTTATGATATCACAGTTCAATAAAAAATCATTTAAATTTTCTGCAGCTGGGTTAGTCATAATATCATTATTAAGCTTTGCTCTATTTACCAATGCAAAGACAAATACTGCACATGCAGATAGTTCTATAAAGGAAAATGTAAAGGCTCTTACAACAACTCTCAGCAGTAATTCAATTGATGTAAAGGACATTAAGGGGAAAAACTTTAATGGCAAGCTGATGACTATTTCAAATCCTAATAAAATTTCTGTAGCTTACAGCTTAAAAGATTTAAAGGCCTACAAAACAACAAGCCAGATTGCTAAAGAAGAAAATGCATCGGCGGCTATAAATGCGGGAAGTTTTACAATGGATCAAACACCTTACGGCTTCATAATGAAAAATGGAAATGTGATCAACAATGATTCAAAGGATACTTCTAAAAAATTTCCTACAGCAGGATTGACTAAAAATGGTCTTTTAGTAGTTGGAGATTACTCTATAAATGAGCTGAAAAACAATGATGTTAGAGATGCTGTTGTCAGTGGACCAGCATTAATCATAAACGGAAAGTCATTAGATACCTCAAACATAAACTTAGGTATTAACCCTAGAACCGCCATAGCTCAAAAAAGTGACGGCACAGTACTATTCCTTGTAATTGACGGAAGATCAAAAAACTCTATTGGTGCTTCAGTTAAGGATGTCTCAGAAATACTTTTACAAAACAATGCTTATAATGCTTGTCTTTTAGATGGAGGCAGCTCATCAACTATGTATTATAACGGAAATGTAATCAATCATCCCTGTGATGCGAGTGGTGAAAGAAAAGTTCCATCTGCATTTGTAGTACTTCCTTAATATAAGTAGTGTACTAAAAAAATAAAACTCTTATGCTGATATTTTTAAAAGACAGCATAAGAGTTTTTTTATTAGAAGTGATATTTATTTTTAACGTTTAATATTATCTAGTTCATTTGCCACTCTTTCAACAACGTCATCTAAAGAAACAAGCTCAATATCGCTTGAGTTTCTGAGCTTAAATTCTACAACTCCTTCATTTATCTTCTTCCCTACGGTAATTCTCATAGGAATTCCGATTAAATCCGCATCTTTGAATTTAACTCCTGCCCTCTCGTCTCTGTCATCCATAAGTACATCAATACCAAGCTTTCTAAGGCTGTTATAAAGCTCCTCAGCTATTCTCATCTGCTCGGCATCCTTTGTTACTACAGGTATTATAATAACCTTATAAGGTGCAACTGATAATGGCCATATTATCCCGTTTTCATCATTGTTCTGCTCAATTATTGCAGTCATAGTTCTATTTAGTCCTATACCATAGCAGCCCATTATTAGAGGCTTCATTTCTCCATTTTCATCTATAAAGTTTGCTCCCATAGACTTTGAATACTTGGTTCCAAGCTTAAAAATATGCCCTACCTCTATGCCTCTTGCAATAGTAAGCGGTTTACCGCATTTAGGACATATATCCCCTTCAACTGCTTTTCTGAAGTCACCAAGCTGTCCTTCAAAGTCCCTTCCGTAGTTTACGTTTATGTAGTGATAGCCTGTATCGTTAGCTCCAACTATCATATTATATAATTCAGCTACTTCTCTATCTACAAGAAGGCAATCAACTTTTATTCCTATTGGCCCTGCAAAGCCTACTGCTGCAGAGGTAGCCTTAAACACTTCTTCAGCATCTGCCATTCTAAAATCTACAGCTCCGCCTAAAGCATTAATAACTTTTATTTCATTAACTTCTCTGTCCCCTCTTACCATTACGGCAACAAGTTTTTCATCTGCTTTAAAAATAAGTGTTTTGGCAAATCTCTTAGAGTTTGTATTAAAAAAGGCAACTAAATCCTCAATAGTTTTTGCCTCCGGAGTTTCAACCTTGGTAAGAGGATTTAGCTCTTCCTTTTCAAGGATTTCTGGAGTTCCAGGAGCTTTTTCCATGTTCGCTGCATAATCGCAGGAGGTACAAAAAGCTATTTCATCCTCGCCTATTTCAGACTTAATCATAAACTCAGCTGAACCTGAGCCTCCCATTGCTCCTGAATCAGCCTCAACACAATTTGCCTCTAAGCCGCAGCGTTTAAAAATCTTATGATAAGCTTCATACATTTTATTAAAGGAAATATCAAGTCCTTCGTTATCCTTATCAAAGCTGTAGGCATCCTTCATTAAAAACTCTCTTGACCGCATAATTCCAAAACGAGGTCTTCTTTCATCTCTATACTTGGTTTGTATTTGATATAGATTTAAAGGAAGCTGCTTATAAGACTTTATCTCATTTCTTGCTATATCAGTAAAAACTTCCTCATGTGTTGGTCCTAAGCAGAATTCTCTTTCGTTTCTATCCTTAAGTCTGAACATCTCAGGTCCCATAGTATCCCATCTTCCTGATTCCTTCCAAAGCTCTGAAGGCAGAAGAGCCGAAGCCAAAAATTCCTGTGCTCCTGTATTGTCCATTTCTTCTCTTACAATCTCTTCAATATTTTTCAAAACCTTTAAGCCCATAGGCATATAATTATATATCCCTGAGGCCATCTTCCTCATAAGTCCAGCTCTTAACATAAGCTTATGGCTTTGTATCTCAGCTTCTGCTGGAACTTCTCTAAGCGTTGTCATTAGTGCTTTTGATAGTTTCACTTCTATCCAACCTTTCCTTAATAAATAATATCTATTATACTACAAACTTAATATATAATGTAAAAGTTCTAATACATAATAATCATAAATCCCCTGTGGGTATTTGATATTTTATTGCATTATTTATAAAAAAACTCCGATGGTCAGAAACCCACCGGAGTCTATTATATTTACTTATCTAAAACATAAGGAACTGTTACAACAGCTATATGCCTGTCTTTTAAAAGCTGATGTCTTAAAATTGTGCTTGTCTGGTTATGGAATATATTTTCCCACCAGTGTCTTACTAAAAACTTTGATATTACAACTGTTATAATGTCACCCGGCTTGCTTTCATGCTCCTGTGATTCAACGTACTTAACTAATGTATTTACTATATCTCTATATGGCGAATATTTTACTACTAGTTTTATTGATATTCCACAATCTTTCCACTTTGCCTGCAGCTTTTTAGCTTCTTCTAAATTAGTGCTGACATGAAGTGCAACAATTCTTTTTTCATCGCACAAGTGCCTTGCATAATTAAGTGCTTTAAAGGAAGATTTATTAAGTGAATCTATGGGAACTATAACGAAATCCTTAACTTCAACCGCCCTTACCTCTTTCTCTATTTCAGTTGTACTCAAGGTAAGTTCATGTGCAATATTGTCATAATGATGCTTAACAAGCTTCATTAGTATTACAAAGGTTGGAATTAATAAAACAATAATCCATGCACCATCTACGAACCTTGTAATACCTATATTTATAACTGTTACAAAGGTAACTAATGCACCCAAACCATTAATAAGAGCTTTATGTCTCCAGCCCTTGCTTTTTAATCTTATCCACCTTATAAACATTCCGCTCTGTGATAGTGTAAAGGAAATAAATACACCAACAGCATATAGAGGAAGTAATAAATGAGTCTCACCTCTAAATATTACAATAAGCAAAGATGACAAAAGCCCAAGCAAGATTATACCATTGGCAAAAGAAAGTCTTGAACCTCTCTTTGTAAACTGTCTCGGCATATACCTGTCTTTTGATATTATGGACAAAAGCAGCGGTAAATCGCTGAAGGCTGTATTTGCTGCCATAGTTAGAATTAACATCGTAGTAATTTGAACTACATAATACATAAAAGTTTTGCCAAATACCTGCTCTGTTATTTGTGAAAGCACGGTAATTTCTTTTTGAGGAACAGCGTGATAAACAGTTGCAAGTAAAGAAGTCCCTCCGAAAATAAATAAAACTGTAGCTGCTAATAAGAATAGCGTTCTTTTAGCATTTTTCTGAGAAGGCTCTCTGAAATTTGGAATTCCATTGCTTACAGCTTCTACCCCTGTTAATGCTGTACAACCTCTTGAGAAGGCCTTTAATAATAAGAGTAAAGTTATGTTTCCTGTTGCTTGACTTATTTGAACTGTTTGAGCAGGAACAATACCAAAAATATAAACTTTGACTAAGCCATAAATAATCATTGTTATCATAGAGATTATAAATAAATATGTGGGCACGCCAAAAATATGCGAGGACTCTCTTATTCCTCTAAGATTTCCAATAGTCATTAATATTACTATAGCAACACTTATGACTACAGTATAAGGCAAAAGCGACGGTACTGCTGAGGTTATGGCGGCTGTTCCTGCACAGACACTTACGGCTACCGTCAATATATAATCTATTAATAATGAAGCACCGGCAGTTAATCCAAAATTGTCACCTAAATTATCCTTTGCAACTATATAAGAACCTCCGCCGTTAGGATAAGAATCTATAGTTTGCCTGTAGGAGAATACTAATATAGAAAGCAGTGCAACTATTGACAGAGCTATATAGAACATCTGCTTATAAGCTAGTACTCCTATCGCAGGAATTAAAATCCAAAGTATTTCTTCCCCCGCATAAGCTACTGACGAAATAGCATCACTTGATAATATGGGCAATCCCCAAAATACATTAAACTTTTCTCCTGCCAGTTCTTCGTTTTTTAGCGGTTTTCCTATTAGTACACTTTTTATTTCTGTAAGCAAGATAATTTCCCCCTATAATTTTGATTGTTATAAAAATCGATTGTCCTATACAAAAAGATAGACCAAAGCAAAAGCTTTGGTTTACCTTTTTTATCAAGAGAATAATATATATAAACCCATAGATTATATGGATTTATGTTGTATTTAAGTTAGCTAAATTGTATTATTATCTTAGCTACAAGAAAATTATACTACGGATATCACATAAAGCTAAGTTCGCCTATTTGCAGCTATAAAATTTATCCTATTTAGTTAGGACTGTTAAATAGAACTATCTCTCTAAATCGCAGTGGTGTTAATTATTTCTCTTGTTTAGTACAAGTATTACTTAAAAGAGGTTTTCTATGTTTAATAAATTAAAATCAAAGTTTTCAGCGGTATATATTAGTCTTGTAATAATAATCGGTATAATAGGTATTTTTGCTGCCTACAATACGTTTATATTAGGAAAGCAAATCAATAGTTTGATGGTTCGCAATTACAAAAGTATTAGGGCTATAAATAATATGTCTGATGCAGTAGATGCGCAAAATGCTGCGATTTTAACCTATTTGAATATAAGTCATGAGGACGGTATTAAAAGCTTCCATCAATACTCGCTTATTTTTAATGAAAGCTATAATATAGAGGCTAACAACATAACTGAAAGCGGTGAAAAAGAGCTTGTAAATGAGCTGAGCAGTTCATATCTAACCTACATTACTCTTTTTTCCGAGCTTCAGGAAGTAAGTGCGGGAGGGAGTACTCAATCAGCTGTCAATTTCTATAAAGCAAAGCTTCAGCCCCAGCATACTCATATAAAGGAAATATTAAACACAGCCTCAAAACTAAATGAAAATGGTATGTTCAGCAGCAAAGATAGAGTTAATAATTATGCAAATTACTCCATGTATCTTATACTTGGCTTATCTACCATATGTGTTGTTATTGGTTTTGCATTATCTATGATATTGCTTAAAAAGTTTTTGTCTCCTATATATTCATTAAGGGAAACTATGAAGGCAGTAAAGGCCGGTGATTTAGATAAACAGGCTCCTATTTTATCTAAGGATGAAGTTGGAGATTTAACTGAAGAATTTAATAATATGACTAAAAGACTTCAGCTGTTTGAACAGAGTACTTTAGGACAGCTTATGTCTGAAAAAACAAAATCTATTACAATAGTAAAAAGTATCGCCGATCCATTAATAGTTTTAGATACAAATTATAAAATAACCTTGCTAAATAGTGCCTGCGAAAATATTTTTGGAATAAAGGAAAATGATGTTTTAAACAAGTACTTCTTAGAAGTTATAAATAATGGCGAGCTTTACGAATATATAAGCGTAATATTTAATTCAAATGGAAATGAAGTAGATCAAAAAATAATATATTTAGATATCAATGGAGAAGACTATTACTTCAATGTTATAGTGGGAATATTAAAGAATGCTGAAGGCGTTAATTCAGGATTAGTAGTACTATTTCAAAATGTAACTCAGCTGAAACAAATTGAAAAAATAAAGTCAGATTTTATTGCTACTATTTCACATGAATTCAAGACACCCTTAACTTCCATCATGATAGGCACAAGTTTGATTTCAGGGGAAAAGCTGGGAGATTTAAATGAAAAGCAAAAAAATATTTTAGATACCATAGAGGAAGACAGCGAAAGATTGCTGACATTAGTAGATGATTTACTTAATTTATCTAAAATAGAAGCTGGCAAGTCAGTTTTTGATATTAAACCGACTTCTATAGAAGAGATAGTAGATGCCAGTATTAAAGGGTTTACAGAGCAGGCAAAATCTAAGGAAGTATACGTCTATAACACATTAGAGAGCAATCTTCCAAAAGTAAATGCAGACTCTGAAAAGATAGTTTGGGTAATTAACAACTTAATCTCAAATGCTCTTAAACATACTGAAGCTAATGACAAAATCTTTGTTAATTCCTTTGTTAAACAGAATAGAGTATGTGTTTCTATAAAAGATACTGGTATAGGAATACCTAAAGATTATCTAGACAAGATATTTGATAAATTTATTCAAGTACCTGGAGAAGATGCCGAAGCGAAAGGTACAGGTCTCGGACTTGCAATAGCAAGAGAACTAATTGAAGCTCACGGTGGAGAAATATGGTGTGAAAGTGAGCTTGGCATTGGTACTACTTTTACATTTACTCTGCCGATAGTTATGGGGGAATAAAACTATGAAAAAAGTACTTATAGTTGATGATACAAAAAATATCAGAGTTCTGCTTACCGCTTGTTTAGAGCTTGAAGGATATGAAGTGATTTCATCAAAAAACGGAGAAGAGGCACTGGATCTTTTTACAAAGGAATCTTTTGATTTAGCTTTTTTAGATATAAAAATGCCGGAGCTTAGCGGCACAGAGGTACTTAGAAGAATACGTTCTATGGGATTCAACACTCCTGTTGTTATTATGACAGCCTTTGGTACTGTTAAAAATGCGGTTGAGTGCACAAGACTTGGAGCAGTAGCCTACCTTCAAAAGCCTTTTACAGCTGACAAAGTAAGAAACCTCTTGAATGAACTTAAAAACGATGCTTCATCAGACATTGATACTAATATAAATACTGCTAAAAAACTAATTGATGAATTAAAGCTGGAATCTGCCCTTAATGTACTCAAAAATACTCTTCCTCAGGATATAAATCGCGCTGAAATATATTCTTTGATAGGAAAGATATATGAACTTACGGGAGAACAAAAGGAAGCAGAAAGGTTCTATAATATATCAAAGCAGTTTGAGTAAAATTAAGGTATAATTTAAAAGCTTAATTCTTAATGCAAGGCCCACACCGTCACAGGCCAGGCATACGATTTATATTTCTCTTCCCTAGAATATTTATTATGTTAGGCAAGTATTAATATAGTAATAATTCCATGGGAGGAAGTATATGAATATCAAGTCAAAAATCAGCTTGCTTAAAAAACCAACTATAATCATCATCTTGGTTTTACTTATAGCAAATATTGCACAGTTTTCTTACATACAAAGACAACCTTCAAAGACAGATTTTTTTGTTCAATCAAGGCTTAATAGAGATCAGACTCTTAGTAAAATTATTTCTACTTATAAGGCCATGCTGGATGATAAAAATATTTCTATGGAAGCTAAGAACACTCTAGAAAAAAAGCTTAAAGAAGAAATTAACAATGCAAATATGGAAAATAAAATTGAAGTCATACTTAATGGAAAAGGTTTTGGTGACTCTTTTGCAGCTATATCAGATAACAATAGAGTAACCATTTTTGTAAGGTCAAAACATAAAAAATTAAATAGTCAGTCAGCTAAGATAATACAGGATGTGTTGATGGAAACTGCAAACATAAAGGATGTTGAAGTTGTAGAAAAGAAATAATTTAAAATTAATTTCCCTATGTTGTTGTGAATACATATTTTATAAATTATAATTAGAACAAGAAATTTATGGAATAATTAAGCTAAAGGGGAAGATATCATGAATTATAAGGTTGTTTATTTCTCTAGAACGGGAACTAGTAAAAAGGTCGCTGCTAAGATAGCTGCTAAGCTTTCTTGCGAAACTATTGAAATCAAAGACAATATTAATTGGAAAGGACTTATAGGTTTTATCAAAGGCGGATATTATGCTTCAAAAAACAAAAAGGTTGAAATTAGCCTCAGCGGAAGTGTAGGAAATGCAGATGAAATCGTACTTGTTACTCCTTTATGGGCTGGAGGACCTGCCCCTGCTGTTACGTCTTTTCTTAAAAAGTTTCCTTCAGATAAGGTTCATTTAGTTGTAACCTCTAAAGGAAGCACTATAAAAAATCATTCCTCAGGTTTTAAGTCTATAACTTCCATAGTCAGAAGCAACAATAACGAGGATTCTGCTATAGAAAATTTAGTAAAAAGCTTATCAAAATAAGCACATTGGGGATGTTAAAAAACAACTAAACTTAGCATGTTATTGAATACGTAAAAACATTTGAACAAGCAACAATAAGACTTTAATTTAAAAATTTATAAGGCCGTTAAAAATCTTATATTGTCTGAGCAAAGCGAGTTTATAAGATTTAGGCTTTATAAATTTTTTAATTATTAGTCTTATCTGCGAAGCGAAAGTTTTCTAGAATTCAAATAACATGCGGCAAGTTTAAGTTATTTTGCAGCATCCCCCATATTTATTTGATTCCTTTAATAAACTTTACTATTGAAGCAATGTCCTTAGTACTTCCTGAAGCATTGATTTTATCATTTAAGCTGCTGTTATTTACAAAGGTTCCATCACTCTTTTGAGTAAATACATTACATATAGCTGACGGAACTTTTTTTGTTACATCAGTGGCTTTGTATAAAATAATTACATCTTTCAGACTGTCATTATTTATATCTGTAAAAGATACTGCGCTTATGCTTTCAATAGCGTAATTCTTAGTCTGATAATCATTTAAATAAAGGTCTGGGAACTTGTAGGCTATATTACATTTGCTGTCCTGAAGGTAAAAGCTGAAGCCTGTATTCCAGTTGGTTTCAGATATAAATCTTATCTTTCCATATTTATTTAAATCCACATCGAAGCATTGGCCTTCAACATCTTTCCAGCCGCCTTCTCTTAAATCATTTATTGTTCTTTTAATAGGTGTATTGATATTTACGAGATTAAAAGTGCCTGGGCTAATTCCCCAGCCTGAATTTACGCTCTCGCTTTTCTTATCATAGGATAATTTAAGCACCACTTGCTTATCATTAAATTCAAGTTCTATTGTTCCGCTGTGATCCCAGCCATCATTGCTAAAATTGGTGCTGAATTTATTATTATTAATCTTTCCTTTGATATCAATATTTGATATGTGTCCAAATCCAGAGGAGGAATCACTTACAACACCTGACAGCTCGCCGCTTTTGTCCGCTTTAATGCTAATTACAGTTCCAAAGGGTATGTCGTGTTTTAAATTGTTTTCAGTTACCCATCTTCCTGAGTATTTTGAGTAACCTGCTTCTGAAGCTACAGTGTTTGAAGCTTCATCTGTTTTCTTAGTTTCAGGGGCAGCAGGGGTTTTATCTTTATTGCCTGCTGATTGTGTCTGAACCTGCTTTATTTCATTTTGTACCGCTGCCTTTTTACCAGCACATCCGGTTATCAATACGCTGATTAAAACAGCAGCAATTAATATAAGATTTTTTTTCATAATTAAGCCTCCTTTTTAAGTCTAGAAATTAACCATTCAGGGTTAGCCTGACAGGCAAGAGCATAACCAATATATTAATATAGTCTTAGTATACCCTTACCTTTAAACATGTTCAATAAACTTCCTTATTAATATATAACTGTTAATAAAGCAGCTTATTGGAAAATAAGTTGTTATAGAAAACGTTAAATAAATGATATAATTAAAAAAGCAGTATACTGATTTAAGTTCAGTACACCGCTTTCATCGTGTAATTTATAAAATTATTTTGCTAATTCATAGATAGCATTAGCATAAATTTTGCTGTTTAAAAGAAGGTCTTCAACTTCAATATATTCGTTAGCTTGATGATCTAAATCTGGCTTTCCAGGAAATATAGGACCAAAAGCAACTATATTAGGCATTGCCTTTGCATAGGTTCCTCCGCCGATTGCTAAAAGCTTTGGCTCCTCTCCTGTCTGTTCCTTATAAACCTTTTGAAGTTTTTGAATTACTGGGTGCTCTGGTGGATAGTATAAAGGTTTTACAGGATCTATCTTTGAAAGCTCTATATTATTTTCTGCCGCTTTGCTGTTTAAAATGTCTATAATTTTGCTTCCTTCTATAGTTACAGGATAACGTATGTCAATTGATAAGGATATTGAATTTTCATCCATCGCCATAACTCCTGCATTTAAGGAAAGCTTTCCTGAAGCTTCGTCTCTAAAACCTACACCAAGAGAAGTTCCGTCTGTCTCAAAGCCTATAGCTTTATTTACAAAAGCTATATAATCTGCTAAATCCTTTTGAGCTATTGAAAGTTCCCCTAGGAATTTAAACATCTGCATTACTGCATTTTTACCCATATGAGGCATGCTTCCATGAGCTGATACTCCTATTGATTTTAAAATCACAAGATTATCCTTAACTTCTGCACTTATATCAAAGCTATTGTTTTCCGAAAAACTCTTTGCTAAAGCTAAAAGCTTTTCCTTATCTTTTGCCTCAATTACTGCTTCACAGTAATCAGGAACCATGTTAGGTCTTACTCCACCCTTTATAGCTTTAACTAATAAGTCTCCTTCTGAAGCTTTGAGCTGTTTCTTTAAATTGGTATGTATAATTCCTTTTTCAGCAAATATAATTGGATACTCTGCATCTGGTGTAAATCCTGCTACTGGAGGCTTTTCTTTTTTATTATAGTGTTCAATGTCTGCATCTCCGGTTTCTTCATTTAAGCCGAATATAACTCTTACTCTCTTTGAAACAGGAAGATTTAAATCTTTAATTGCCTTAAGACCAAATAAAGCTGCCATTACTGGTCCCTTGTCATCAAGACTTCCACGGGCATATATTTTTCCATCATGAAT
This sequence comes from Clostridium rhizosphaerae, assembly GCF_016765585.1. Classification (GTDB taxonomy): domain Bacteria; phylum Bacillota; class Clostridia; order Clostridiales; family Clostridiaceae; genus Clostridium_AT; species Clostridium_AT rhizosphaerae. The sequence goes on along the minus strand of NZ_JAESWC010000009.1, from coordinate 170,213 downwards.
TTCTGCACCATAAGGAGGATACATCCAGCCGTCCCCTTCAGGAACAACATCAAGGTGTCCAAGAACTGCCACATAATCTTCACCTTCACCGTATTCAGCATATCCTACATAACCATCAAGATTTACTGTTTTAAAGCCAAGCTTTGAAGATATTTCTAATGCCTTTTCAAGAGCTTTTTTAGGACCTGCTCCAAAAGGGCCTCCTTCTACTGCTGCTTCTTCTGTGCTTTTTATTTGAAGAACTTCTCTTGTTGCCTCAATAAGCTCTTCCTTTAAGCTATCGATTTTTTCGTTAAGACTCATAATATTTCTCCTTTCATTCGAAACACTGGGTAGCTTAAGACATTCGCTTTGCTCATAAGCTACCCGTTGAAGTCCATTTAGGACTTCAACCTCCTTTCATTCGAAACACTGGGTAGCTTAAGACATTCGCTCTGCTCACAAGCTACCCGTTGGAGTCCATTTAGGACTCCAACCTCCTTTCATCACCGGAAATACTTGATTAATAACATAATCTGTTGTGCTAGTCCAATTAACTCGCATAGTTAGCTGAACTAGTACAAGAGGTTAACATACTATAATTATATTTTGCTTCCTATTTTCTATAATGTCAAATGCTTTACATGTACATATTCCTTAAAATCAGCCAAAAATATAGTGATGCTATTCATAAAATAGCACCACCTCATTATTATATAAAACTTTCTTTTATTCATTTATTATAACTTAGTAACTTGAAAATTATCATGCGTAATGTCTACTAAATATTTTTCTCCTCTAACTATTATCTTAAACGCCATCCTTTTCCACCTTTCAGGAAGGTTTGGATTCACACTTATTTCTCCATTCTCAACCTTTAGCCCCGCAAAGCCTAGAATTGCTGACATCCAGGCACCTCCATTGGCGGCCGGATGAGTACCTCCTATATAAATAGAACCAGCAAACTGCTTAGAGTCACCTGTGAGGTCTACATTTGAAGTTTTAACAAAGAAGGGATACGCCCACTCTGAATTACCTATTTCACAGGACAATAATGAATAAATGCAGGGACTTAAGCTTGAACCATGCTCAGTTCTAGGCTCATAGTACTCCCAGTTAGCTTTTTTAACCTCATTGGAATATTCATTTTTAAACAGGTATAGCATAAGCACAACATCAGCCTGCTTAATAATCTTTGTAGTTGAGGAAACACCGTGTCCCCCTCCCCAATATTCTCTAGGATTAATAAGTCTGCTTCTGACCTCATCAAGAGAACAATCCTCTAACCTGTTATAACCATCAAACTGCTCTATTAACAGTGTATTTTCATCAGGCTCAGGAACATAAAGCTTTTCTTTAAATTTGATAAGATTATTAATCTCCTTAGAGTAATCGAGTTTTGCTATAAGCTCCTGATAATCCTTAATATATTCCTTTTTAAGAAGTTCTAGAGTCTTAAGTGCAGCATCAGCTGTGTAGTAAATCATTTTATTTGTATAGGCATTATTATTTACTCTTTCATGATACTCATCAGGACCAATTACATCTAGAATTTCGTATCTATTCTTATCTTCTTTAAAATAAGCATAAGAATAAAAAAATCTAGCACATTCTAATATAACTTCTGCACCACCATTTAAAAGAAGGCTTACATCTCCGGTAAACTTATAAGTTTCCCATACTGCATATGAGATCGCAGCACTTATATGAACTTGCTTGTCTTTGAAATAGGTTTTCACAGGGCGTCCCGTAAATACATCAGTTACATTAAAATCACTGCAGGCATCCTCCCCGTTTTCATGGCTCTCCCATGCATAGAAGGCTCCTTTAAAGCCATAGAATTCAGCTTTTTTTCTTGCACCCTCTAAGGTTCTTATACGATAGTTGACCAGATTTCTAGCTACTTCCGGTGCTGTATGAAGAAAAAATGGAAGCATAAACATCTCTGTATCCCAAAAAATCGCACCTTTATAGGTTTGGCCTGAAAGTCCTCTCGCCGGAATTGAGAGTTTACTTGAGTGCATAGGTGCAATTATCTGAAGCTGGTATATGCTGTAGCGAAGCGATAGTTGGTCTTCATCACTTCCCTCTATTAATACATCCGAAGCTTCCCATCTGTCCTTCCACTGCTCTATGTGCTCTGAGTACACCTTTTCATATCCCATGCTTGAAGCTCTTAATATGCTCAAGCAACAATCCTCCAGCACATTTTTGGAGCCATCATTTTCTGTCCATACTGAAGCATATTTATATATTGTATATTGAACTTTTGGCTCTGTCTTAAAAGCAATATTACGAAAAATACTTTTTTCAGTTTTCACTATACTTTCTTCAGCCTCAAACGTTCTTTCGCATATTTCTGCTACTGCTACCGGAACCTTTAGCTCTTGGGTCAAGGCAGAAACCTTTATCAGGCTTTTTTCCTGTTCAACAGTATATTCTTCAAGATGAGGCCCATTTATGTCCCATACATCTCCGTCTATGCCCGTCTTTATTGCTAAATTACAAGTCCTCTCTGTTGATACCGTATATTTAAGACAAAGCATATGGACATCAGTAAGGCTTACAAAGCGTTCTGATGTAATCTTAACCTTTCCGTACTCTGTATCCCATACTGTGCAACGCTTATGGATTCCATTTTTAATATCTAAGCTTTGACTATGCTCAATTGGAGCCATATTCATAATTCCAAGCTCTCTGCCTTCAACTGATAAAGCTGCGAATAAAGCGTTAGGAGCATTAATAGGCTCCCTCCAGCTATCTCCCTGTCTATCATATAGACCTGCTAGATTGCAGGCTGCAAGCTCTTTTTTAGTATACTCCTCCAAAGTTCCTCGATAGCCCATATATCCATTGCCTGTCATAAACTTATTGCCATTACTTACTATGTTATTGCTATCAAATTTATTTTCTTCTATAATCCATCCCATAGCTACCCTCTCCAACCTTCCGGCATTGGTAATACTATACCTTCAGAACCAACCATATATCTTTTATCATAAATAGAAATTTCAACGGACAATCCATTAAGTGGTCTAAAACTGATTTTTTCCTTATCAACCTTTATTAAAAGTATTGCCTCTTTGTAAACAACTCTGAAGCTGTAACTATCCCATATCTTAGGTATAGAAGGATTAAATGTCAGCACTTCTCCATCACTTCTCATTCCGCCGAAACCATAAACAATATTTAACCAGGCACCAGCAAGACTTGTAGTATGAAGTCCTTCCTTTGTATTTCTATTATAATTATCTAAATCCATACGAGTAGCAAAGCCAAAGAAATCAAGTGCTTCCTCATGCTTTTTAAGCTCTGCTGCAAAAATTGAATGAATAGAAGGAGACAATGAAGATTCATGAATACATCTTGGCTCATAGCATTCGTAGTTAGCCTGCTTCACTTCTGTGCTGAATTCCTGATTATAAAGAAACATAAACATTAAAACATCAGGCTGTTTTATCATATCGCTTCTATATATTCTGTCATAAGACCAGTTATGATATAGTGGGAATTCCTCAACCGGTATTGAATCCACATCAATATGAGGAAGAGCAAAATACCCTTCATGCTGCTCATATAGCTTACTTTCCTCATCAAACAAGATATCCATATTATCTGAACAATTCTTAATATCTTGGAGTTCTTCATCAGTAAAATGTACCTTTGTTTGAAGTTCATCATACTTTATCTTTGAAAATTTCTTCATATCCTCCAAGACAGATAAGGTATATTCAAAGGTCTTCTTTGCCATATAGTTAGTGTAGCAATTGTTATTAACCATCATATGGAACTCGTCAGGACCCATGACAGCGTAAAAACCGAATTTATTAGTAAGCTGGCTAAAAGCTCCCCGAGATCTTAAAAATCTGCTGATTTCTATAAGCATCTCAGCACCGTGACCATACAAGAATTCCTTATCATCTCTTAGGCGAGCATAATGCCAAATTCCATAGGCCACCCCCGTGCTTGGCTGAAACTGAAGACTTGCGTGCTGCCAAAGATCACAGGCCTCTTCACCATTCAAGGTAGCTATAGGATAACAAGCACCTTTACAGTCAAGCATTTTAGCCCTCTCCTTAGCCCTTTCAAGCTTACTGTATCTATACTCCAATAAATTTTTAGCAGCTTTTAAATTGTTGAATAGGAAAAAAGGAAGACAGCAGGTTTCAGTATCCCAAAAAGCATGTCCATTATAAGCTTCTCCTGTAAGTCCCTTTGCTCCTATATTGTTAGTTGGATTTTGTCCATGATAGGTTTGCTGCATTTGAAAAATACAGAATCTTATACCTTGCTGATTCTTAGCATCTCCATCAATCTGTATATCAAATCTGTTCCAAATATTTTCCCATAATAACTTGTTATCACTTAGCGCTGCATTAAGTCCCTTGTCTGCCTGTTCCTTTACAGCACTAATACCGGTATTCCAAATATATTCGTTATCTGCTTTAGAATCCTTTACCACGATATTTGATACAAGTTTGTCAACCCAAGTAACTTCTGCTTGATTAAGGGACATCTTAACCTTATAGCCAATCAGTTTATCACTCTCATAAGTACTTTTGCTTATAACGCCGTTAGACATTAGCTTAAAGCCTGAAAATACCCTTTGGTTTGAAGTTAAAGTTTCTCCTATGATAGCTGCTATATCCTCACTCTTATCTTTTTTAACTATGTTCCAGTAGTTTTTCTCTCTTGAAACGTGAATAGTTCCAAAATCTAATGCCATTACAACTTCAATATTTCCTGTAAAATTAATAGGTTCAAATTCAATTCTTTGAAAACCTTGAGAGGTTTTATCCATATTTAAAAACCTCAAAAATTTCACTTTCAAGTTCTTACCACTCTTTAAATTCCAGATAAATTCCCTGGTAAGGGTACCTTCCTTTAAGTCTAATACTCTTTTAAAATCCTTAAATTCAACATTTTTTAAGTCAAGCTGTTCTCCCTCAAGCATCATTCTTGTGTAAAGCCAGTCTACTGAGTTCACCATGAAATGAGTATGATCCACAATTCCCCTGTAGGCAGTCTTATTTACATCTTTTGAAAACTCATATACTCCATTAAAATAACTTCCTAGCAGGCTGTCACAGGAGCAGCCTTCTTCAAAATAACCTCTTACACCCATGTACTCATTTGCTAAAGAAAATACCGATTCAGCTACCATACTTCTTTCTGGATCAAAGCCCTCCTCAATAATTTTCCATGGATCAACCTTAAAATAAATATCTGCAATTTTAGCCATAACAACCCCCGCCTTACTTTTTAAACATCTTTAACCTTTAACTCCCGAATGAGTATTGCTTTGAGTAATTTGTTTTTGGAATAAAGTAAATAAAACTATTGGTGGAATGATAGCAAAAACAATAGCCCTCAGAACTTCTACATCAGTTGCTTTTATGCTGGTTCTGAACTGGAACAGCCGCACCATTATAGTTTCATGTCCTGAATTATTTAATAATAAATAGGGCAATAAGAAATCTGACCAAGCTGCATTTACTGCGTACATAGCTATTACCATAGTAATCGGTTTGCTTAATGGCATAACAATCTTAAAAAATATTTGCCAGTTATTGCATCCGTCAATTTTTGATGCTTCTATGATTGACGCAGGAAGAGTATCAAAAAACTGCTTATACAAAACTATATAAAAAGCATTTGCACCTATAGAGAGCCAAAGTGGGTAGAAAGTACCGTTAAGATGCATTTTGCTTAGATTGATAAACAGAGGAACTACACTTGTAGTAGCCGGTACCATAAGGCTTCCTAGTATAAGTCCATATATAAACTTCGAGCCTTTTGGCTTAAGTATTGAAATTGCGTATGCCAAAAGCCCGTTAAATACTATGGCGCACACAACGCTTCCCACTACAGAATAAAAGGAATTTATATAATACTTTATAAATTTAAGATCATTCCATGTCTTTATAAACCTGCTAAAATCAAAACTCTTTGGTATCAAGGATGGTTCCAGTGTAAATTCCTTTATATCCTTAAAGCTCGATAGAAAAACCCAAATTGGAGGTGCAATCGAAATAAGAGTTATAATTATGCAGACAGCAAAAAGTACATAATAGAAAATCCGTATAGATGGTTTTTTTAAATCTGAATAAGTTATAATTCCGTTATCCTTACTCTTTATCTTAAACACAGAAGCTCACTCCTTTCTAAATATCCTGCTCTTTGCTGAATTTATTGTAAACCGCCGTTAATGTAACTAAGAATAAGCTTATAATAACTGATACTGCGGCAGCTTTTGGATAATCAAATTTTTCGAAGGCGTATTTAAAAACAAGCTGCATTATAGAAATTGAGGCATTGTTTGGTCCTCCATTGGTCATTACTAAAGGCTCATAAAGAATTTGGAAAACAGAAATAACCTGTAAAATCAAAAGAGAACGTATTAAATTCTTAAGATTCGGCACAGTCACGTGTACTATTCTCTTCCAAATACCTGCTCCATCTATAATTGCCGCCTCGTATAGTTCAGGATTTATTCCTTGAAGTGCTGCCAGATATATGAGTGCAGTAGCTCCTGCACCTTTCCAAGTCATGGTCAGGACTATGAGCGGTATCGTAATCTTCGGATTGCTTAGCCATACCTGTGGCTGAACACCTATGTTTCCGAGTATAATATTGAGCACTCCTGTTTTACCCGGTCTAAAAATAAAAGCCCACATCATAACTGTAGCAAGGCCCGGTACAATATTAGGAAAATATATGCCGACTCTGAAAAGACCTTTTGCATGTACCATTTCATTTATAATTACTGCCATTATAATTGGCACTAAAAATCCTATTAAAAGCGACCAAATAGTGTAGGAAAATGTATTTCTAACCGCAGGAAAAAAATCAGGGTGATGAAAAACATCAATATAATTTTTTAGGCCTACAAATTCTACTGTTCGCATACCTTTAGCACTATAAAGTGATAGTCTAATGCTTGCCAGGAGCGGTTCCCATACGAAAAATGCAAATAAAATCAGAGTAGGCGCCATAATCAGCCATCCTGACATATTTTTTTTAATAACACCTGGTATTTTAAGCTCTCTTGTTTTTTTACTTACTTGAAGCACTTTACCCATCCTCCTTTTTCTGCCTAACTTAACACCGTGAGAGTATATATGCCTCTCACGGTGTATGAAGGTTTTATTACTTCTTATTTACCTGGCTGTCTAAAATCTTTTGGAGATTTGTATTTGCTGTATCAAGTAGTTTTTTAACATCAGCATTTTTATCTGTAAGCACAGCTTGAAGAACTTTTGTTAGCTCTGCGTACATATCTTGAGTCTGTTTTGGTTCTTCAAGATGTAAGTTGTCCTTTTGCTTTATTATGTTGTAATAGTCATTGTAAAAAGCCATATTTACATTTGAATACTTCTTTACAACCTCATCCTGTGCTTTTAGATAATCTGGTGCAGTCCATGCTGGGAAAGAAGGTATAACAGGCACCCCATTTGCAACTCTATTCTTAGCATCTGTTTCCATACCAGCTTTAGCTGCATCTGTTGCTACAGGAGCTTTTCCCATGATCTCAAGGAACTTAAGAGCAGCTTTAACTTCTTCAGAAGTAGCCTTAGCAGAGAACATGTAAGGTGTTCCGCCCATTAATGAATATTGTCCCCCTGGTCCAGCAGGAAGCGGTACTAAAGCAAGTTTCTTAACATCAAGTTTATTTACTTGAGTTGGCTGATTAACAGCATCATTAGCTCCAATATACATTGCTGCAGCGCCAGTTCCAAGTGCTTTGAATCCAGTACCCCAATCTTCATTTGTTGGATCAGCTGTTAAAACATCATATTTCCACTTTAAGTCCTTTACATAACTCATAGCAGCAATGTTTTCAGGTGAATTTAATTGAGCAACCCACTTACCATCTTTTTGAGCTTCAAGCTTAGCACCAAAAGCCCAAGCTAAACTTGAATAATGCCATCCACCTGCATTATCTTTAGCCAAGATACATATTCCGGCACTTCCAGTTTTATCTTTTATTGTTTTAGCTGTTTGAGCAAGCTCTTCCCATGTCTTAGGATACTTTGGAACTCCATTAGCATCTACTAAGCCTGCCTTTTCAAATAGCTCTACATTAACCATTAAGCCAAGAGCATAGCCGTCACGAGGTATACCATATATTTTCCCATTCTTTGAAAGAAGCTCTTTAATAGTAGGATTCATAGCATTGTCCCAGCCAAGCTCTTTAAGCTCAGCAGTTATATCCTTAACAAAACCGCCTTCGATAAGCTTTTGCGGTTCTGTATACCAAGTTTCAAATATAGTAGGCAGATTGCCTGACTCCGCTAAGGATACAAAAGTATCAGTAGCATACTTATAGTTTGCTGGTGTAACCTTTACGCCAGGATTTTTAGTCTTAAAATCTTCTGTCCATTTTTCATACATTTTAATATCATCAGTTAAAGTAGCTTCTGGCCATATACCAAGTTTAAGTTCTACTTCTTTTGATGATGATGCTGGTGCATCCTTGCCTGAGCTTTGAGTGCTCTTTGCACATCCTGCTAAAGTTAGTACTGACAACATGAGACCTAAAGAAATAAGTTTTTGAATACTTTTTTTCATATAATTTCCCCCCTGATATTCATGTAAGTTTAACGTTCAACCAATCGTTAAAAAAATATAGGTTTAACGTTCAACCTAATTTAACTATAATCGTTTTCACTATAGAAGTCAATATATATTCTGAAAATTATTTAAAAACCATTCTAAAGAAAATGGCTGCTAAAAATTTAATCAGACATCTCGTACTGACCTATCTTCAACAACCTCTATTAAGCCAATTATATAAACTTTTACTACTTGTCTATTTGCTTTACACTATTTCGTTCAACTATGCTTACTGGCAACACAATATTATTATTTTCAATTGAGCTACCCTCAATAACACTTACCAGAGTTTCAACAGCAACTTTTCCTTTCTCTTGTGGATCCTGGTGAATTGTAGTTAGTCTTGGCGCCGTAAGGGAACTGATATAAAGATCATCAAAGCCAACTATAGAAATATCATCTGGCACGCTCTTTCCTTCTTCCATAAGTCCAGAGATGATACCTGCTGCCAAAATATCTGCAGTGGCAAACACAGCAGTTATGTCAGTTCTTCTGCTCAACTTATGTCCAAGCTCAATGCCTTCAGTAATTGTAATTTCCTGTTGGTATACATTTTTATCTTCAAAGGGAATACCGGCCTCTTTAAGCGCCATTTTGTATCCTATAAGACGTTCCTCTACTACACCATTTTTCTTAATTATAGGAGATGCAAAAACTATATTTCTATGCCCTTTATCAATTAGATATTTTGTGGCTAGATAACCTCCCCTACAGTCATCAAGACCTATATTTAATACTTTCTTATTATCAATATAGCTATCTATCAGTACAAAAGGAATGTTAGCCTTGGTTAGCTTTTCAAAAAAATCATCCTGAAATAAACCTATAATTATTAAACCGTCAATATTCCAATTACGCAGTAATGAAAATAGATCTTCTTCGCTATAAACTGTACGTATCATCATATAATAGCCTTTTTCACGAAGCTTCTTTTCAATGCCTTCAATAACTACACTATGAAACGGGTCGGAAATAAAGTTTCCGGTTTTCTCAGGAACTACATGATTAATAACCCCAATAATTTTTGACAGCTTATTAACAAGAGATCTTGCTGTCATATTAGGGACATAATTATCTCTTTCAATTATCATCTTTATCTTTTCTACAGTTTCAGGTGCAACGCGCTTATAATTACCATGAATAACATTTGAAACTGTAGTAACACTTACATTTGCTTCTTTAGCAATATCCTTTAAAGTGACCATATATTCCCTCCATATAACCCTGACAACATAACTAATGTAAATTATTACGTTTTCACCATAAGTCTATATCAATTTTTTTTATAAATCAATATGGTACTATAAAATATTTTATACACCTATTGACAGTAGTTTACAAAAGATGTATTATTGTATTAAGTCATTAGTACAATAATACATGAAAGGAGTTTTAAAGATGCAGTGGGATATTAACTCGGAAAGACCAGTTTATATACAGCTAATAGAGCAGATCCAGGCATCAATTATTACAGGGTATTTCAAGCCTGCTGATAAACTTCCTTCTGTGAGAGATTTAGCTGCGGAAGCTTCAGTTAACCCAAATACAATGCAAAAGGCTCTTTCAGAACTCGAGCGAACAGGACTTGTTTACAGTAATCGAACAAGCGGAAGGTATATTACGTCTGATTTATTATTAATCAAAGAACTTAAGAAACAATCTGCCAAGAATTTAGTAATAGATTTTCTAGACAAAATGAATCAGCTTGGCTATGAAAAAGAAGAAGTTTTATCAATTTTATCGGAAACAGTAAAGGAGATGGGAAAATGAGTACAATTTTAGAGTGTCAAGCTTTATCAAAAAGATTTTCTGGTTTTGCTGCTCTTACAGATGTAAATCTAACCTTAGAGAAGGGTCGTATTATAGGGCTGTTAGGACCAAACGGAAGCGGAAAATCTACGCTTTTAAAAATTATTAACGGTCTTTTAGTCCCTGATACAGGTAAAATTCAGATTGCAGGCATGGAACCAGGAATTGAAACAAAAAAAATAGTGTCCTACCTTCCTGAAAGAACTTATCTTAATGATTGGATGAAGGTAAGCGAACTTGTAGCTTTCTTTAAGGATTTTTATAGCGATTTTGATGCAAATAAAGCTTATGATATGCTCAGCCGCCTTCAGATTGACCCTGGCAGAAAGCTAAAAACTCTATCGAAGGGTACAAAAGAAAAAGTACAGCTTATTTTAGTTATGAGCCGCAGCGCAGAACTGTATTGCTTAGATGAGCCAATTGGGGGAGTTGATCCTGCTTCAAGAGACTATATTCTCAATACAATAATCAGTAACTACAATGAAAACGCAACGGTATTGATTTCTACTCATCTTATTGCAGAGATCGAAAATATATTAGATGAGGTTATATTTATTAAAAATGGCACAGTTACTCTTCACTCTTCCGTAGATGATGTACGTGCAAAGGAAGGAAAATCTGTAGATTCGTTGTTCAGGGAGGTATTCAAATGCTAAATAAGTTAATGAAATATGAATTAAAGGCAACTTCCAGACTTCTTGTTCCCTTATATTTAATACTATTTATACTTTCTATAGTTAATCGCTTTATATTTAACTTCAACAGCCAGGATGTAGTATTTAAAATTGTAAATACCTTTCTTATGATAAGCTATGTAATATCAATCTTTGCAGTTTTAATTGTAACTGTTATATACATGATTGTAAGGTTTTATAAAAACCTTCTCACAGACGAAGGATATTTAATGTTCACACTGCCAACTAAGACTCATGAGCTTATTACTTCAAAGCTCATAATTACAGTACTTTGGACTATTATAAGCGTTGCAGCAGTTTTGATTTCCTTGTTTATTGCATTTTCATCGCAAGCCGATTTTGTTGATATCCTAAATGCAGTAAGAGATGCTATAACAAGTTTAAATAGAGACTTCGGTGGAAATTGGATGTTTGCACTTATTGAAGGAATTGTTATGTTACTTTTAAGTCTGACTACAAATATACTGATGATATACACTTCTATAGCTTTAGGACAATTATTCTCCAAGCATAAGATTATAGGCTCTTTTATATCCTATATAGCAATTTACACAGTTATTCAGTTTGCTATGATTATTGTGCTAGTTATTTTCGGAGCATTCAATTCAAATACGGAAGTTGGGATTTCTGTACTTCCTAAAGTAATTCTCCCGACTTCTATAATAATTCTTGCTGCCGGGTCTTCATGTTTCTACCTTGGAACAAATTATATTTTTAAGAAAAAGCTTAATTTAGACTAAAAAACAATAAACAGGGGTGTTGTTAATACCCCCGTTTATCATTTATAACATCTTACATTAATAACACTTCTATCAATAATTTCAACTAAACTTTTTTAACTTTCATAGTAGAATAAAAAACAGTACCTAAAATAATACTTCCTCCAACTACTTCTCTTAATGTCGGAATTTCCTTCAATAAAAAAACAGCAAATATAATTCCATATACAGGCTCCAAGCTTGAGATGATCCCTGCTGTCTGCGTTTTCACATTCTTTAAGCCATTTATAAATATTAAATGAGAAACTCCAGTAAAAATAACACCAAGAAGCAACAACAGAATCAAGTCATTGATCTTAATGTGAGGCTTATAAAAAAATATAAAAGGACTTAGTACTAAAGCAGCTATAAATTGCTCATAAAAAGCAATTACTGAACTTGAATATTCCCTTACATACTTCCTATTAAGTATTGATAAAACTGCATAGGTAAAGCCAGATATTATTCCCCATAAAGCTCCCTCTGTTAAATCGTTGCTAAGCTCAAACTTTGGAACTACAAGTATTACTCCTAAAAATGTAATTATAGCAAGCATAATATCCATATGCTTAAGCTTTTCTTTAAAAAAGTAAGGCTCAAGGAAGGTTACAAACACCGGAAAGGTAGAGAAGGTAAGTAGTCCTATTGCTACTGTGGATACTTGAATTGCTTTAAAAAAAGTGCACCAATGAACTGCTAATATTACACCCATTATCGCTAAATAAAAATAATGTTTTCTTTGCTTTAACTTAATATTCTCCTTAAGATAAATTATTAAGATCAATAAAAAAACACTTGAAAAACACACTCTTCCAAGAACAATTATTATTGACGACAAAGATAGCAGCTTCCCAAACAAACCTGCTATCCCAAATAGAAAAACCGCCAAGTGTATTTCTATTAAACTCTTATTTTTATCTGTCATACTGCTACCTCATAGTTTCACCTATCAGAAAATATTCTTATCCTATATATTATCATTATATAGATTTTTCATTTCAGGATATCTTTCAACAAACAATTTGTTTGCCTCATGAAGTTTGCTTGAATATTCGCGATAAGATGAACTTAAAATCTTTAAATTTGGAATAAAAATATCATAATAGCCGCTGGTTTTGTTAAAATCTAATAACAGCTGCTGAAACTTATACGCTTCACTTTTTTTAAATTCTCTAGATGCACGTACTTTCATATATTCTTCTATAAAATCTTTATTATCTTCAATATATTTATGAGCATCTTCAACCGCACTTAAAAGCTGATTATTCATTTTATCCATATCAGCTTCTTTCATAAAAGCAAGAGAATTCTCTAAGTATTTTTCCATTTCTTCAGTTATATCTATATCGGCAACACTATCAAGAAAACTAATGATCTTCAAATAGGCTTTTTCCTTTTCTTCACTATCTATTTTCTCATTTAAGAACCGTCCAAAATGCACGCAAAGATACATTCCATAGCTGCCGGGAAAGGACATTAGAAGCTTCTCCTTGATTGTAAACAAGGGATTAATATTAGTTTCAATATAACTTAATTCCCTGCTTATATCATAGTCCTCGATTAAATTTTCAAGGCACTTCTGCTGCATGGAAGCTTTCTCAATTTTTAAATTTAATAAATATTTATGCTTTGACAAGGCTGCAGATTTATTTTTGCTTGATAATATCTCTTTGATATCTGCAGTACTTAAGCCCAATCGTCTTAAAATAGATATTTCCTTTAACAAATACACATCTTTATCAGTATAATTTCTATAACCATTTTCAGCAATTTGAGGACTTATAAGCCCTTGCTTTTCATAATATTCTATCGCCTTTTTTGTAAGTGAACATTCTTTACATATTTCATTAATTAACAATTTTATCACCTCAAAATCATCATAATCTATCCCCCAAGGTGACAGTCAATATTATTTTGTATAAAAGAACATAGTGATTTTTTCAGACATATAATCTTGATCTTATGGCAAACTTTTTAATAGTTCCAATACGCTTTTAGCCTGTTGATTAGATTGCGCAAGCATTGCTTGTGCAACTTGATATAAAATACTGTTCTTTGCGTATTCCATCATTTCCTTTGCAATATCCACATCTCTTATTCTGGATTCTGCAGCCTCAAGATTTTCAGCAGTATTATCATTTATTGATATTACATGTTCCAATCTATTTTCATACGCACCTAATGTTCCTCTAAAAGAAGATGTCTTGTCAATTGCATCCTGTACTTTCTTTATCGCTTTTGAAGCGTTTTCCTGTGTTGATATATCAACATCATCTAAACTTAATGCACTTCCTGTCATAGATTCTAATTTTATAGCCATGTTCTGATTTGCATTAGCGCCTATTTGTATTATGATTTCATTATTATCTTTACCTAACAATGGCTTAGTATTAAACTCAGTTTGATTAGCACTTCTTGTGATTTCTTCTTTTAATTGCTGAAATTCTTTATTTATTTGTGCTCTATCCTGATCAGAGTAAGTGCCGTTAGCTGCTTGTACTGCCAATTCATTCATTCTCTGCAGCATAGCATGAGTTTCATTTAGCGCTCCTTCTGCAGTTTGAAGCATTGAAATGCCATCTTGAGCATTTCTGGAAGCCATCTGCAAGCCTCTGATTTGTCCTCTCATTCTTTCAGAAATTGCAAGTCCAGCTGGATCATCTGCTGCTCTGTTTATTCTTAAGCCTGAGGATAGTCTTTCCATGGATTTGCTGATTTTGCCCTGAAGAATAGACATTTGCATATATGCAAACATTGCATTAACATTATGTCCAATTATCATAACAAATCCCTCCCTAGAGCTTGAATTTTATCCTCAAATTTCTTTATTTCCATAATTATACCACTACTGTTATCGTATTATTTATAAATATCTTTATAATAAAAATCTATATAACACTAAAAACTTTATTTGAATATATAGCCTACTTTTTCATAAACAAATCTTTTCTCTTTAATCCATTTTCCTTGATTGAATGCCGCCATCCCATTTCGGCACCAAGTTTATATAAGATTCTTGGAAAACTCGGATTAATAAATATATTATCTTTTGAAATAGAGCCTAGTATATTCCCTGTAAGCTCGTTGAGTGCCATATCAAAATTCTTTCTCGGTCCATGCCCAACCGGGACATTTTTTATGGATAGGAGCATTCCGCCTCCGCCTATCGCCAAACCTTGTCCCCATTTAAGTCCTGACTTTATACACCAATTCTCCATCATTTCAAGTGCAAGCTCATTTTGATGAGCTTCGTAAAATCCGCTGTTAGTTAAAGAATATACCATAATATCGCTTCTGTTCATGGTTTTAAAAAATGCTTCTAATTGAACAAGACATCTTAACAAATGAGCTGGAATTCCATCTACATATAAAGGAAAGGCAAAAACAAGAACATTGCATTCTTTCAACTTCTCCATATCTTCTACGCTTAATTGAGGTTTATTAAAACAATGCCCAGAAATTATATTGCTATCCTTTCCTAAAAGAGCCTTCAATTCTCCTAAGATATAGCCAGAAGCACTTTCCTTGAATTTAGGACTTCCGTTTATAAATGCTATTTTCATAGTGCCTTCCCCTCCATTTCAGATATATTTTTAATAAACGTAAGACTGCTGATATTACAATCAAGATTAATAGAGTTTGCCTTTATGAGCTTTTGGGCAGTTTGCTTCTCTCTTTCTGATATATTTTCACCATAAAACCACACTTTAAAATCAAAATGATTCTCATAACGCCTTTTATGATGCATTTCCTTATTTCTTATTACAAAATAAGGATGTATGTAAGAAATACTTCGATCTAATACATTCTTTACAAATGGGCTAAATCCACCATAATAACATTTACTTATTATAATAACCTCTGTGCATTTTGACACATATTCTCCCATATCTCCATATTTATCACGTATTACACAAGCTCCGGGTGTCTTTACCCAACATCCAAAACAGCCTATGCAATTATGTATTGTTCCATCATCCGAAATAATCATTGTTTCATCAAATGAATTAGAAAATAATTTTTTAAAATTCTCAGTATCTAAATCATGTATTAATAATCTCATTTTCAAATCCCCCTTCTCCCATACCTTTCCATTATCTATTTCTATATTATGTATTATTTCTCCTGCATACAATTAAAAAAGTGCAGCCATTGTATTATATAATGCAATGGCTGCACTAAAAATTACTATATATTTTTTGTTTTCATAGCTCTCATAGAATTTAACACCGCAAGCACTGTTACTCCTACATCACCAAATACTGCTTCCCACATAGTACCTAGTCCTAAAGCTACTAGAACTAATAAGATAGCTTTAATACCTAAAGCAAAAATAATATTTTGCATTACTATAGTTCTTGTTCTCTTTGCTACTTTTATAGCTGAGGCAATTTTCGAAGGTTCATCTGTCATGATAACTACATCCGCTGCTTCTATTGCAGCATCGGAACCAACTCCGCCCATTGCAATACCTATATCTGCTCTAGCAAGAACAGGAGCATCATTAATTCCATCTCCAACAAATACTATCTTACCTTTTGGTGATTTTTCTTTAAACAATAATTCTACTTTTTCAACCTTTTGGTCCGGTAAAAGCTCTGCGTATACTTCATCTAGTCCTAACTTATCGGCAACTTTAGTACCAACAGTCTTATTATCTCCTGTAAGCATTACTGTTTTCTTAACACCCATGGCTTTTAAAGCCTTAATTGCTTTTGCTGAGTCTTCTTTAATTTCATCAGATATTACTATATATCCAGCATATCCTTTATCAACAGCTACATGAACTACTGTACCTATAGTTTCTACTTGGCTATAAGTAATTTTTTCTTTATCCATAAGTTTATAATTACCTGCTAATACTTCTCTGCCTTCAAAAATAACCTTAACTCCATGACCTGATATTTCTTCATAATTTTCTACAGCATCTTTAACTATTTCTTTGCCATAGGCTTTTAGTATTGAAGTTGCTATTGGGTGATTAGAATAGCTTTCTGCATAAGCAGCATAAGCTATAAGTTCATCTTCAGAAATACTATTTTGAGGCCTTACTTCTGTTACCTTAAATACTCCTTTTGTCAGAGTTCCTGTCTTGTCAAAAACCACAACTTCAACATCATTTAAAGCTTCAAGATAGTTTCCGCCCTTTACAAGTATTCCATTTTTAGATGCACCCCCTATGCCTCCAAAGAAACCAAGTGGTATAGATACCACTAGAGCGCAAGGACAAGATACTACTAAAAATGCTAATGCTCTATATAGCCAATCTGAAAATACTGCTCCTTCTATAACAAGGGTTGGAATTACTGCTAACGCTACCGCTGAAAAAACAACCACTGGTGTATAGTATCTAGCAAACTTTGTTATGAAATTCTCTGTTGGGGCTTTCTTGCTGCTTGCATTTTCAACTAAATCAAGTATCTTTGCAACAGTTGAATCTCCAAACTCTTTCTCTACTTCAATAGTTAAAAGACCATTTTTATTAATTACTCCGCCTAAAATGCTGTCCCCTGTCCCCACCTCTCTAGGAACGGATTCACCAGTTAAAGCAGAAGTGTCTACCATAGAATTTCCTTCTATTACTCTACCATCCAGAGGAACTTTTTCTCCTGGTTTTACAACAATAATGTCACCTATGCCAACCTCTTCTGGAGATACCTTTTTAAGCTCATCATTAACCTTTAAGTTAGCAAAGTCTGGTCTTATATCCATAAGAGCAGAAATTGATTTTCTTGAACGATTAACAGCTATACCTTGGAATATTTCTCCTAACTGATAAAACAGCATAACTGCTACACCTTCTGGATAGCTGCCTATAGCAAATGCACCAATAGTTGCTATACTCATAAGGAAGTTTTCATCAAAAACTTGCCCTCTGCTTATATTCTTAAGTGCTCTTAAAACTACTTCTCCACCTACTATAACATAGCTTATTAGGTACAAAATAAGTTCCAAATAGTTAGGCAGCTTTAGTGCAGTTGCTATTGCAAAGATTGCTGCACCAACTGCTAATTTTATTATTTCAGTTTTGTTGCTCTCTCCATGCTCATGACTGTGCTCATGTTCATGCTCGTGAGCTTCATCTTTTGATGCTTTATTTTTATTTTGGATCTCAATAACCTTAACATCAGGTTCAATTCTCTTAACAATTTCTTTAACTTTTTCAATTATAGCATCTTGATTTGATGCATTAACTAATTCTAAATTTAATTTTTGTGATACAAAATCCACGGATATTGACCTTACGCCAGCAAGGTTGCTGCTCTCTTTTTCAATCTTAGCAGCACAGTTCGCGCAGCCAAGTCCATCAAGCATTAATGTTCTTTTAATAATCTTATCAGTTTGTTTTTCTCTCACTTTTACATGAGCTTCAATATTTTGAACCATATTTTTAGTTGCTGCAATTAGTTCATTTGTCCTATTCAGCTCACCTATTTCAACAGTAAGAGTCTTAGTCATAAAGTTAATACTAGCAGAATTAATTCCTTCTATCTTTGAAACTTTATCTTCTATCTTAGATGCACAGCTAGCACAGTCTAAGCCATCTAGAATTAGTTCCTTTTTTATGCTGCTTTGCGATAATTTAGGACTTGCATTTTTATGTTTAGTATTATGGGGTTCTAATTTAATATTATTTTTGATATTAATTTTTTTAATTTCTTTGTTCATTATTTTCCCCTCCCCTATAAAAGCTTAATTTTTTTCTGCTATATGAATTAGGCCTTGATCAAAAATGCTCTTAACATGTTCATCTTCCAATGAATAGTAAACTACTTTTCCTTCTTTTCTGTTCTTTACAAGTCTTGCTTGTTTTAAAACTCTTAACTGGTGTGAAATTGCTGATTGTGTCATTCCAAGTAGTGCGGCTATATCACATACACACATTTCTGCTTGAAACAGCGCACATAATATTTTTATCCTTGTTGAATCTCCAAGTATTTTAAATAAGTCGGCTAAGTCATAAAGTGTTTCCTCTTGTGGTATACATGTCTTAACCTTATTAACAACATCTTCATGTATAATTGTACAGCTGCAGTTTTCAACATTCGTTCTTTCTTCCATAATGCCATCCTTTATATGAATATCTGTTCATATATTCATTATACTCAGAGCCTATAATTATGTCAATAAAATAACAGATTTTTTCAAAAAATAATAAGACCTGTTCTATTTTCTCTGAACAGGTCTTACATATGATTTATATATAGAAAGTAATAATTTATATTCTTTTATAAGCTGCACCAGCTGTAGTCCATCTCTCATTGATCTGCTGGCCCTCTATTTTGAAATTATCCTCGTCAATAAATTTAATTGTGATTGGCAAGTTATATACATAAAGCTCAGAGCCTGACTTTGGAATAAGCTTTCTTCTATTACCCCATCCATCTATTAAAAATCCTTCTTCTATTTTAATTACAGTATCCATCTCATCATTCTTGTATGTGCCACCGCAGAAACACTTTGCCTTAATAGCTTTAATGTTTTTAAGTCCAATAAAGAGCAGCAATTCCTCTTCGTATAGACTCCACTGCTCTTTTGAAAGCTCCAGCTTCATTTTTCTACATTGAGAGTCTACATAAAGATTATATACCCAGCATCCGTAATGCTTTAAAAATTCACGCATTCCATCAGCACCAGTAGGACGATTTGTATAGAAGGGTTCATTCTTATCTCTTTCATAAATATATTCTAAGAACTCCACTCCCCGCTGCTTTTCTAAATATTCAATAGCCTCTTCAGTCTTTTCTCTATACAAATAAATCAACGAAGGCTTTAAAGGTATAATGATATTGAAAAGTTCTTGGATAAAATCTTGTATCCTTTCGTAAGGAGCATTTTTCAACAGAAAGGTGAAAACCTGAAATTGAAACAGACTGCTGTCAAGAAGAATAATCTCTGATTTCTTTGATGCCTCCTCCGCAAAAATCTCCCACTTTTCCAAAGCCACTTTTTCATACTTATCTAGAGAGAAATTCCAGACATCAAACCTACTAATCTCTTCAAAGGCTTTATCACCAAAATCCTGGAGGTAATGCCACTTAATCTCCATTAGATCCAATTCTATAGTTGTCCTTCTTTTCATCCCAATCTTCTCTATGATGCCTTTTGTATGCGGGTAATTCTTAATAAACAGCTCTAGTTCCTCATAGCTTAGGCAGGCTTCATTAAAATAGGAGGTTGGATGGGGACGTGCATTTTCATGAATCCACTTTGCAGCAATACCGTTGCGTTCAAGCTGAGATAATAGAAAGAATGAATTTGTGGTCTTGCCGGTACCCTGTAAACCTTCCAAAATGATAAGTTTTGTATCAATCATGCTAACTCCTCCTTTCAGTCATCGCACTGGGTAATTTAGGACTTTAACCTTCTGTGCAAATAACCTGCAATTATCCCCATTTGTAAATTATATTGATTCAATAATTGTAGTAATTAGTTCTGAAACTGCAGAACTGATTTTATTTTCACTCCATCCCAAGCTCCATCCTTCATCATTAAATACATCTGATATTACGTAAACAGCTGTAGCTTTAATATTTCGATATTTTGCAATAGTAAATAAACCAACGCCTTCCATCTCAACACATAAAGCATTTTTTTCTCTGTGGTCCAAAATATCTCCCCATGTTTCATGATATCCGGCATCTGTAGTCCAGTGTAATCCCTGCAAAAAATCCAGTCCTTTGTCAGCTAATAAATCTTTTATCTCTTGTGTGAGAATCTTATCTGAGTATATGATTTTTTCGTCATATCCATATAATCTAGCTACAGCTGTATCATTAAATGCCCCTTCAGTAAGAATTACTTGTCCAACTTCAACGTTACTTCCTATGCCTCCTGCAAAGCCTAAATGAACTAATTCTTTTACTCCGCCTGCTGCCAAATCTTCGGCCTGTATGGCAATTCCCGGAGAACACATCTTTGACTTTATAAATCCAATATTATAATTATCCTTAAAAACAAATAACTTTCCACCCAAAGGATATTTATATTCCCCTACATTATGACTTAGCATTTCATCATATAAACTATCAGCAAGCAAATATACCCTTTTCGGAATTTTTTCTTTATCAACATCAATACCATGGTTCATTAATTCTGTCTTTACTAACTTCTTTGGATCTGTCATAACTTGATTTCTGTCCATAAATATCCTCCAAAACAATATGTTAACCCAAATAATTTGAGTTTTCAAAGTATATTTGATTGCTATAAATAAGTCCTATTCCTATCAGTCTTCCATCAATATCTTCAATAACAAATTCATAGCTGCCATAGTCTGTTTTTCGTGGTTTTGATAATATGTGAACACCCTTTGAAACAAACTCTTCATAAATTATATCAATACCATCCACTGTATCAGTATCAATATAAGCATCATAACCTGCCCCATACCTTTTAGTGTTTGATTGTATTTGTCCAAACTTAGTTTGAACAATTACAATCTCGATAGAATCTCTATATATTGTTGCAAAGTTATCAATTTTATCATAATGCTCTGCAAATTTAAATCCCAGTTTTTCAACATAAAATTCTACAGTTTTTTTCACATCTTTAGATATAAAAACTGGACATACATTTGTTAGTTTAACTTTTTTATTTTCCATTACATATCCCCCCACTCATACTTAATGTCATCTAAATTTTCTTCATTTTCATAGCCTCTGCCAATTATTCTAAATCCATTTTTCTCATAGAAATGCTGCGCTTTACGATTAACCTCAAAAGTAAATAAAGTAAGTCTTCCTATAGAATTTGATTTAGCAAGTTCTAAAAGCCTTCTGCCTAACCCTTTCCCTTGATAATCAATATGAATATACAACTGATTAATTTCACTTTCATTAAAAGCTATCATACCAACAACCTTAGTATTATCAATGGCAATATATATTTTGTTGTCTTTACTTAATATGTTATTTAAGAAAAACACATGATCTTCAAAAGAATGTATTTCCTTCTGACTGATGGCCTTTTCCTTACTTTGCCGCCACATTCTTACTGTTTCTTCAGCATATATCGGTTCAAACTCTATTATTTTAATATTATTCTGCTCCATATAAACCACTTCCAATTCTTGATTAGTTAATGCTCATTATTATCTGATTCGATAAGATGCTTGTACTGAGTTTGTATAAATATAATTATTTAGCTGATATATTTTTTGAAAAACTTTAGGTGTATTTGCTCCTATAGGTATAAGTATTTAAATATATTTACCTTCTATTATTCTTAAACAAGAACGCCGTAAAATTCTGATATGAATAATACGGCGTTATATAATCATTCCTTTTTATACTTGAACCGTTAAACAATAAGTATACTGTAATTAACTACTCTTTCTTAGATATCTTCAGCTTTAAAATTCACATTCTTTAAGTGACGGTAATAATTACCCCATTCGGTAGTAAAACAGAATACAGAATAATCAGGATCATCTATACCAAGCGGATAATAAATTTCACATCCATCAGACCATAGCATCTCTTTAGATGCTCTATCCTGCAATATTTCTATAGTTCCTACAAGCATAAGTCCTGCAAATTTATCCTCATCAACAAAATATAAGCACACTTTATTATCTTTCTTTAAAGCTTGTATCCTTTTAGTTGATGTGTTTGTGCTAAGCCAAAATTTCTTTAAGCCATCATGTTTCAATCTCATCATTGCTTTTATATTAGGATAACCATTTTCACCATTTGTACCAACCATCACAATTTTTGAACTTTCAACCAGCTCATTACTTTCGTTAATAACTTTCTCATCAATCATTTCAAAACCCCCATTTTACAACTTATGTTATATAAAGAAAATTGTAGCACACGCCTAAGCTTGCTTCAATACACACAAATCATAAAATAAAATTTATTATTCTAAAGCTGCTAACAATCCGCAAATACGCAATCTGTCTTTGTCTATGCAATCTCTACCATAAGCATCAAGAAAACGGTGACCATATTTTGAGGATTTCAAATTACGGTTTAATGTCCATAACCCCCAAGCAAGATCATAATGCCTATCACCTAATCCTCCTTCAGTTACATCAATAAAGCCTTCAAATGCCCAATCGTTAAGTATAATGTTGGGAAGACAGTAATCTCCATGTATGAGTACATCATTTTTCAGAAGCCCTCTTGAAGCTATTATTTCCTCTGATGCTGTGTTAGCATTAGCTGCTCCTATGTACTCAGCAATATCATCTAAATGATTTTGCAAGAATGAATCTCTTTCAGCCGATAAAGCAATTTCATTCATTCTATTTTTAATGGGACAATCATACGCATCTATTTCATGTAAAATTCTTAAGGATATCCCAAATATCTCACTTAATTTCTCGGGTTCATCTAGATATCTTCTTGTTATCCCATCCTCTCCCTTTATGGGTGAAGTTATTAAGTAGTCTCTGTCTGTTGACAAATACCTAATAACAGGTGAAGATAATTTATGATTTGAATAATATGTTTGCATTTGTGAAGAACGCAATAAAGATCCTAAGGCTGAAATTTTCAAATAAGCACCTTCATCACGGTCAATATATATGGTTCTTGCACCAGATTCTCCACTGCTTTCATAAATTGGTGCATTATCAATCCATTCAATCAATTCATCAGGTAATGATAGTACATCTATGTCAACTTGTTCATTTTTCTTCATGTAAATCACTTCCACGCATTTTTATAGTTTTAGTACTTCAAAAGAGTGGGCAAAATGCCCTGCTTCTATACCATAATTTATTTGCTCTTTTTCCATACATAGAGCTTTCCTACATTTTTAAATCCCACTGCTTCATATAGTTTATTGGGAGCCGGATATCTTTCCGGCATGGTAGTAAATACCGTTGCTTTCTTTGCTCCTAACATTTTAGCAGCATTTAATGTATAAGTCATAAGTGCTTTGCTAATCCCCATTTTTCGATACTCATGATAGCAGGAGACAGCTTCAATACTGACAATTTTGTTTTTTCTATCATATCTGCTGCTGCATAAAGCTGCAACTTTTTTATCTGGATCAACAACTACCAAGTCCAGTTCTTTTCTATAAGTTGATGTATTATAGAAGTTGTCCAAAATATTCTTATTGAATAAAATTCCATAGCAAAGCTTATATGCATTGTATACCCTATCATGCTCACTTAAATTAGGAATTAATTGTACTGAGAAACCTTCCGGCAGAGGTAATGCAGTATTAATTGTACTTAAATCTATATCTCTTCTTACCCAATATTCATCTGTTTTATAGTAGCCCCTATTGATTAAACTACCTTCAAAGTCAGAATCACCTTCATAAATGCTCCATTCAATGTCACTGTCTGAATCAGAACATAATGTTTCTCTAGTACCTATAATGCTGTCAAAGATAGATCTATAATCACTTGCTACACAAAAAGTATCCTCTTGAAGCATTCCAACTAATTTTTCATCATCAAACCAAAGAAAGGCATCTTTTAATACCTCATCAATCTTCTTTGGAGCCCCCCCATATCCACATGAAAGCGCACATTGAAACTCAAATAGAGTTATATTATTATCAAACCTTGTTCCATAGTAAGAATAGGTTCCTTCTAAAAATTTGCATATCTTTTCATAGTCACCTATATCTTCATACCGTCTACATGTTATCCCCACTTTTATCCTCTCCCCGCAGCGCAACTACATGCTGTATGCCTTGTGTACTTTTTTAGTTTTGAACGAAAAATTATGATACCGGCACAATATCAAACTCAAATGGAAATTGCTCAGCCTCTTTTAATTGAAAGTTTACTTTATATCCTATTCCGTCTTTATAGAAAAATCCTTCCTTAAGCTCAATTTTTACATAACACATATTTTCATCATTTTCATTATTATGCGCAAAATACCAAGGCTCAAAGACTTTAATTAATTTTTCTCTTATAGGCTTATTTTCTTCTAATAACGGATGACCAATATTATAAGCATTTCCACTGAAGCGATATAATTTATTGCATAGTGAAACTTGACTATTCTCAATCAATTCTTGAACCTTTTGTGACTTTAAATATGTAACCACATAAAATGAATCATCTTCAAAAAAGGTATCCACAAATCGAACTGATGGTGTATTCCCTTTTACTGTAGCCATTGCAAATTGATAATCTCTTGCAAACAATTCATTCATAACCTGTAAAGCTTTTTCATAAGTATCCATTTTTAATCCCCCGTAAATTCATATTTTTTATCAATTAACTTAATTTTTCATCTACTTTTCTGATATATTTTCTAAATACTTGTCTATTGTTAAGCCAAAACATACTTCATCGTGATAGCTTCCATTAAGATAAATGTTTTCTTTGAGAATACCTTCCTGTTCGTAGCCAAGTTTTTTATGCATTTTAATACTTGCCTCATTCCACCCTAAAACAGTTGATGAACATTTATGCATTCTTCTTTCCATGAACCCATATCTTAAAAGTATTTTCATAGCACTTGTTCCATAACCTTTGCCTTGATACTCAGCTGCAATTCTAATACCTATGCCAAAAGTTCCATGTCTTTCACTATCTATGCAAAAGATTATTCTTCCAACATGTACGCCATCCAGTGTTTCAATAGCAAAAACAGTATTACCATTTTGCTCAGCACAGTTTTCAACCTTTTTGCTATATTCTTTTGCGCCCGAAACTGTTGGTGGAAAATCAATTTTATAACCCGCTAATCTGCTTAAAGAACTATCAAAGCCGGTATAATACATCCATTCCCAATCCTCTTCATGCCATGATCTTAACCTCACTAAATCATTTTGCCAAAAATAATTATCATATATTATTTCTTCCATAAATATCCCCCATATTCTTTTGATATGTACTCAAATTAGTCTGCTGGCTTGATTTTATATTTTAAAAGCAAAATTATGGTGCTTACTACATCTAAAACAAAACATAATTGAAATAAAATATGAACTATAAACTTCAAGCTTCCTAAATTTTTTTCACTATTAACAATTGCTGCGAAACCTATCCCATAGCATGATGTAAACAACATAGACAGGTATGTAAAAAATACAGGAATTATAAAAAGCAGTGGAATCGGTGAAAATATTATTAAACCTCGAGATGCAGCAAAAAAAAGCATGAACAATAAGATGTATATAATAAAATTGATAATAAAATATGGAATCATTCCTAATTTTATTACTTTCATGTGTTTGCGCAGTAAATTGTATTCTCTTTGTTTATATAGTCGGTATGTATTAATAATATTTTTTACAGCTAAAATTGAATTCAATATTAACGATATAACAACTGCTGCTATTAGTAATGATTTTAAAATATTACCTGAGTTATATCTTATTAGTCCACGTAATAGGGTGATTATCAATGCAATAACCATAAATAAATTCACATAAAGACCTACTAACGTGTTTCTTATAAGTTTCATTCACCCTTCCCCCTTTAATCCTCACTTTTGCATGTTATACTCTAAACCAACTTAGTATGTCTTCTGCCACACTATCAGGTTTATCCCAGTGAATCATATGACCTGCTCCATCAATCAATTTTACCCTTGAACCAGTACCTTTCTTGAATTTTTCGACCATAGTCTCTCTATACTCATTCATAGTATCCGGCTGTGTACTTCTCAATAAATATATTGAATTTGGCAGCTTTCCATATAATGAGTCAGTAGGATATAGGTACATAGATTTTATTGCACCTGTTGAAGTAAAGCTATTTGCATGATACTTATATTTACCATCCTCAACTCTAATTAAATCCTTAGCGGCTTCCTCCAATAAATATGACCATCTGTTATAATTGCTCTTCTCCACCTTAATATGCTCTTCCAATGTGTCAAAACAGTATTCGTCAAAATCCTTAATGTAATAATCAATTTCATCCTGCAGTGTACAGATGTTTCCTGATATTGAAGCCTGGTAAGCATACCACTCATTCTTTAAATAGTATCCACCATCTAACAGCATAGTCTTGGTTACTTTCGATGGATAAGACGCTACATAATGAAGTGCAATGTCTGCACCCCAAGAATGTGCTAATAAATAAAATTTACCTTCTGTAATATGCGAAATAATCTTATTAACCCATCTAATCATATTAGGCATTTCATAATCTTCTATTCTTGAAAATTGCGGAGTTTTCCCATGTCCAGGTAAGTCTATAGAAATAATATGATATTTGTTTTTTAAAATATGTGCTAGCTCAATAAAGCTAAGGCTTGTACTTCCTAGTCCATGCAGGCATACAATTGTAGGATTTTTTTTATCTCCCCATTCGTGTATTCTCGCTTTAATCTCTTTATTATCTATATAAATCTCATTCATATTTCCCCCAAAAATAAGTTTACCTTTTATGTTAATAAAACTTTCTACGTTTCTAATCTCCGGCACCTAAACAGACTTAGCTTGATAAAGGCATGTGATTTGGCTTCTCTATAAGCTTGCCCCTACACTAACAAACTCAAATCAAATATTATGCTTTATTTTTCAAGTTAATCCTCTACTTATCATTTACTATTTTCTATAATCCTTTCTGATGAATGGCTCTTCAATACTTTCAGAAAGAAGTAATTTATATTTCTGTGGATGGCGGTATGCGTTGCCATGTACTTCACGACTTCTATACTCTCTAATTTCATCAATAGGAAAGTCGGCTATATAAATTCCTTCTCGTTCACCAGCTTCAATAATAAGCGTATCTCTCGAGCCAAAGTCAGAAGGTCTGTACGCAATACCATCAAATGCAGTAGAATGACCATTGCAGTCAGGCTTACCTTTTGGATAATTTACAGTTGCGATGCCAATCATGTTTTCGTATGCTCTTGCACGCAGCTGTGAAATGCGATTTATCTCCATAGGGCAAGCATTGGGCACTAAGATAATCTCAGCACCTTTTAGCATAAGAATTCTCGCACTTTCTGGAAACTCTCTGTCATAGCAAATCATTGCACCGATTTTCACATTGCCTTGTACAGTATCTAAATCTGCAACATAAAAATCATCGCCTGCTGTTAATTGGCATTCATCGCCAAAATCACAGGTATGTACCTTTGCGTATGTAAGCACATTATTGCCAAAACGGTCAAACTGGCAGAGAGTGTTCCTTGGTAATGGATCATACTTTTCAAGGAATGTTATTCCGATAGCCATATTAAGCTCTTTTGCAAGCTTTCCAAATGAATTAACAAACTCACTGTTAACAGCTACAGCACTTGCTCTCAATTCAGTAATATCTTCAGGAATGTTATAGCCAACACTCCACATTTCAGGAAACAATGCAATGTCTGATCCCATTTCTTTCGCTTTTCTGCAATATTCCAATCCTTTTTGTATGTTGCCGTCTAAAGTATCTTCAGGCATAAGCTGTAATAAAGCTACTTTTAAGTTTTTCATAGTAAAACTTACCTCCCAAACCCTAATTCGTTTCCATCCAAGTCCTTAATTGTAAACTTACGTGTTCCCCAAGGCGTATCAAATATCGGTTCAACAATTTCCACCTTATCTTTAAGCTTTACCCAAAGTTCATCGGCATTATCAACTTGAAAGTTAAGTCTGCCATGAGACTCTCCACTCTTTACCTCCATAATTGCAAACTTTGCTCCATCCTCTGATACAAAATCATAGTATGTAGGGTTTTCAAGCGGCCATCCACCATCATTCTCAAAGCCCAATATCTCTTCATACCATTTTAACGCCTTATTAATATCAGAAACATTTATTCGCACATGATTAAGTCTAGTTTTCATATATAGTGCCCCGCTTTCTATTTGGTTTTTTCTTTATTAGTAATAATCTCTCTATATCGCCAGTTAAATTGCTATTTATTACATCCAAGTATAACCACTTACCGTCATGATACTGATGTGTATTATCATAAAAACTATTTATATATTCGGAGAACTCTCCTCTTGATGCTTCAAATTTTTCCCGTTCATTTTTCCCGAATATTATTAGTATGCAAATACCTTTTTCTCTTGGATACAACGCACAGAATGTTTTCCCACCTTTACGGTACTTAAGTTCAAAAACACCTGTTTTCCCGCCATTGTCCCATATCATCTCCATATCATAATTATTCTTTATGAAGTTATTGATATCAGACCAGATTTTAAATATATCATCACCCATTAATTGATTTAATTCTTCTACTGTTGGTACTTTTTCAAACATAGGTAAATCCCCCTAATACTAAGCTTAAGTAACTGAAAGGTTATTGTATAATTGTCATAATCCAATTTTTTTATAAATTTCACTTATGTAAGGACTTTTAGTCTCTATATAACTATCGATGTCTGTTGGATACTTCTTTGCGGCATACAATTTAATTTCACTATATTTATCCCTATCTTCCTTATGTGTTCTTAAATAATCTCTAAATGTAATGTGCCTCTTTAGTTCAACAGAATCCTGTGGGCAAACATATAGATGATGAGTCATAAGCTCTTCTTTTTCAACATATCCAAAGGCTTCTCTTCCACTTATGCCTAAATCTCCTTCATGATAGTATCCTAAACTTTCTAAACGAGATTTAACATCTTGAAAATTATCATAGCTCTTAATAATTATATCTATGTCTATAATCGGTTTAGCAGACAGCCCCTCTACTGAAGTACTTCCTACATGCTCAATTGCAATAATGCTATCTTCAAGAGTCTTTTCTAAATCTAATTTGATTTTCTGAAACTCTTCATTCCATTTATAATCATATGGAATAACAGTTACTTTTTTTGTTTTCATATATTCGCCCCATTCTGTTTTCAACCTTTATATTGATTATAAACCATAATATTACATAACACTATATAATAAAAGTCCACCAGACAAGCCGGACAGTAACACTTTGTTATACACAGTTTTAGTCACTATACTTTGAATATCTCTCATTCAAATTATCTTAGAATTAGTTTTATTATATAAAGCGAACTGAGTACATTGTTAGATGATGGAATATGCTATAGTTCAACATATTCATTGAAAAATTGATAACTAAATTGATTTATTAAAACAGACATTAAGCACCCTATTCATAATCTTATAGAACTTTACTGGTTCCTCAATATGTGGTGCATGTGAAGACCACTCAAACCAAATTAATTCTTTGATTGGTGCTTTCAGTTGATTATAATATTTACTTGCCAATTCAAATGTTGAAACATAGTCATATCTACCAGTTAAAATAAAGGTTGGCACATTTATCTGCGGAATTTGACTAAACAAATCAACATTATCGCTCCATCCCCAAAGATTTTCTGCGGTAAAATTAAGTCCCTTTTTATACTGCACTTTGTCTAAAGAAAAAATTTTCTTTGTCCTAACGCTGTTTAGCCATCTAAAAAAGCTCATCTTTTTACTTTTGCACTCTCCTAATTCATAAAGCCACTCTCTTTCTTTATGTATTCCAGTTCTTCCATTGCAATATAGCCCCTCTTCAATTCTTGAAATTGTTGTTAACTCTTCGATTGCTTTAATATTATTATATTTTCTAGCCATATCTAAAGTATAATTATAAGAAATTCGCTCATTCATCTTACCGTTCACTACTTGTCCAATTCCTACATAAGCATAAAAATTATTTGGATACCTATATGCTGTATTAATTCCTAGAAAAGACCCCCACGAATGCCCAACTAAAAATATTTTTTTCCTATTAAATTTCTTCTTTAGAAATTCTACCAAGTCATTTGTGTCAGCTATAAGTTGTTCCACATTAATTGATTCCTTAGAAACTTCCTCTGAAAATGAATTCCCTGATCCTCGCTGATCCCAGTTTACTATAATAAATATTTTTTCCAACTGGCAATTATAGTATCTTCGTGAAGCACCTGGTCCTCCGTGTAAGAAAAGCATTATCGGTTTGGAAATGTCTCTTCCCCTTATTGAGATCCATTGAGTAACTCCGCCAAGTTGTATCTTTTCAATTATGTTTATACATTTAATAGTTTTACTTTTCCCAGGACTAATTAACATATAAACCCCTCTAAAAAATATTTTTCATATAAATTCTATAAGACAAAGTTTTGATTATTCAACTTTCTTTTCAAATAGAGCAAATGCTCCTCCATCATCTAATACGAACCTATCAACTAACTCAAAGCCTAAACTTTTATATAGGTTACATAATTTTGTATTTGTCCATCCTGTATCTAACCTAAGATAACTAATATTTCTTCTTTTACATTCTTCTATGGCGAACTCCACCATTTTAGCTGGTAAGCCTTGACTTGCATAATCTCTTCTAACACAAAGCTTATGGACATAACCAGCCTCATCCTTTTTAGCGTTTGGCCAAAATAATGTGTCTTCCCACTGTAGTATCATGCAGCAGGCATCGTCACCAGATACTTGTCCTATACAGAAATCATCTTCATTAGCATATTTCAATAGTTTATCCTTAGTAAGAACTTCGTCTTTCCAAACTTTAAATCCAACAGAACGCCCCCAAGCTGCAACTTCCTTCATTATCTTAATCGCTTCTTCAGCTTCACCTTTTATAACTTTAAAGTTATCTGCCATATAACTTCCTCCTAGAATAATGATATAAAAATTATTTAGTGACTTTATTAATTTGGTGTTCAGCTTACAATCATGTACGATTTGAACGGATTTTTGTGTTAGCTAACGTTTTATATCTACTATTTACCTATAACAACACAATTAAATACATTTATTAAAAACCGAAACTGACCTTATTCCAACTGCAGCTTCTAACGTAGCCACAAGATTTCCATCCTTCTTTCTTTTATCTTTAGCTGCAAATTCCCTCACAGCTTCTTTTGAAGCATCAATAAAGATTAGCGATCTTATTTCTTGCATTTTATTTGTCAATTCTAGAGTTTCATTATGCTTTTTCAACAAGAATCTAAGACTATTTTCATCAATCAATAATTCCATTTTAAATATCGCTGAAAGAAAATTGTCTGCTCCTCCGCTTTTTAAAAAGCAAGGTTGTAAGTTTCTTACTATAGTTTTGTCCTCTGAATCAATGCCCAACTCTTCCCGAATCTCTTTTTTTATATTATGTTCTAAATCCAAAATTTCTCCTTTAATATCATTCTTATCTATGCCTCCCCCAATAAACTGAAGCTTGTACGGAAATGCTGTCCCCTCATTCATTTCACCGATAGCAAATTTATTATCACTTGTTACAATTAAAACTGAAGTATGAATAACTCTACAGTCATAATCCTCATGAGTACTTTTATTTATGCTATATAAGAAATGTGCATAGTCAGTTAAGCCAACAAAAATATTCACTATATTTTCACTGGCCTCTATTTTATTTATTGTAAATACATCTCCGTTAAAAAAACTTTTACCATTGCTCAACAAGGCCTCCCAATGCCTTTTTACTTTCTCTCTGTATGCTGCCGGCAAGAGTTTCCTTTGACTTGTATAATAAACATTTATATTATTATTAAATTCACATATGGTAGTTCCCATAACATTATCTTTCACATCTTTAACCCAATACCCTATGCTCTTTATTTCATTAAAGCCTAATTTTTTATACACTTTATATGCTATTTCATTATGCCTATATACATGAAGTCTTGCTATATCCATGCCATTATTCTTATCTAGAACAAACTCTATAACCTTGAAGCCATAGCCTTTATTCCTAAATTCCCTTAAAATCGCAATCTCTTCAATATATACAACATTTTTATTTTCTTGTTTATTTTTTTTTTCATTTATATAAGAAATCATAAATCCTATTGGTTGGTCTTTTTCATAAAAGACAAATACTAAATCGCTATTTATATGAGTCAATTCATGAACTTCTTCTGCATGATAATTAAAAAAGCTATCCTTCATACATTCTTTCATGAAATTATAAATCCATTTCTCATCACCTATTTCATAAAATGTTCTATAACCTATTGTTAAGTTTCTCTTAGGTAATTTAGAAATTGTTTTTTCCATCTGAATATGCTCTTTTTCCATCTCATAATCCACATCTTTTAAAGCTTCTATTAAATCAGGTTTATGATTTACCGTAATAAATTTCACTCCACTAATATTAGTGTCACAATAATATTTATCTGCAAACTCTAACATGCTTTTATATGTATTACAATTACTATATTGTTTTCTAACATAGATATCTTCGATTGTTGCAGTATCAACATCTTTGGAAAGTTCGATAAAGCCAATATCTTCTTTGTTGTTGGATAAGATAAATATATCCATACATCCCGATTCTAATTTTTCTATATGTTTTTCTAAGAATTCATTTTTGGTTATTCTTAATACATATGGATCTTCAAATGCAAGCTCATTTTTCAATATAATATATCTTTCTATATTATCTAAGGTTACCTTTTCCATATTAATTCTCCCCCATAAATACTGACTATATGGCTATCCACCAAAATACACCGAATTTATCTATTACATTGGCACAAAAGGAATTCCAGGGGCACGGTCCTAAAGCATCAATCACTGTTCCTCCTTCACGTAGTACATCATATGCATTGCGAACAGCGTCCTCAGTTCCCATATCATATACATTAAACGCCATGTTTTGCCACACATGTTCTTTATTATGATCACAGTCAAACGGAGCTTCACTGACTGCTAAAAACAGTTGGCCATTCACCGACAACTCACAGTGCGCGTAAGTATTTTCTGCTGTTTTTATTTGAAAACTTATTTCCGCTCCGAATGCCTTGCAATACATTTCAACTGCCTCAATGCTTCCAGTAACATATACTTGTGAACTTATTTTCATATTTTAATCCCCCTGACTAAATATATAAATATTATTTACTTCACCACTTCAAGCTTAGATAACTCTCATATATGAAATTATTTTAAAGTAGAAATTTACTTCTTTATGCAATCTGCTTAATTCAACAAACGAGAGGCCAATCTTATAAACGAAAAAAATAATTAATAGCAACATAATTATATTAAACGACTTTTTATTACTCTTATTTTTAGATATTTTACTATCCTTTTGTACAGACACATAAATAACAATAATAAATATTAAATATGCTATGTCTAAAAACACTTCAAATCTTTTTTGGGTTAACCCATTAACAGTATTTCTAAAGTTCACTAAGAACTTTTCATTGGACTCATTTTCGATGATACCACTTTTAGCATTATTTTTAGTAATACCTATATCCCATTTAAAAACTTCTGTGTTGCCTTCATTAACAACACCTATTTTATAAAATAATGAACCTGTCCTAGTCTCGAAAGCACTGTTGTTTTTAATAGTATAAAAAAATGAAATAACAACTAACCCAAACAGAATCACAGATGCTATTAATACTATTTTTTTTGTTTTAATATCCATATGCTGCCCCCCATTAGCATAATTAATAATATAATTATTTACAAAAGTACAATTGTACCTCATTTCCTGTAATACTTGAAACAGAATTATTGAATGTGTAAATATAAATTTTCATAGACCTATTAAATTTCTAATAACGTTCTCATGCAAAACTGGCTTGGGCATTTTGTTATCTTGCATCTCACTTTCCCTCAACTAATTTGATTACATCATCCTACATTGAGAAATATCATCTGAATAACCTGATAAGGCCCCTTCAGGTAATACAACTAGATCATCTTTTTCTGATTTTCCTAAAATAAAAAGTATATTCTTTAGGTTTTCTTTTATATCATGCTTTATTGGAAATTGACCTATTAAAACTGATAACTCCATATTTATCCCCCTCTTTCACTGAAAATGATATTTTAAAAATCGAGAAACAACTCTATTTTCCTATCTTCTTATATCCCATTTAGTTGTTTTTCTCTCTTAATTTCATCATTATATGTTCAGTTATCCCTTCTCTATATAAACTAGGTACAGCTCCTACCTCAGTGTATCCTATTTTTTCATACAACCTCTTAGCATCCGGATTAAAATCTGCAACGACTAAGAAGATCTTTGAGCATTCTTTAAAACAAGTTTCTTCAAAAAACTTTAACAATTTCTTCCCTATCCCATGGCTTCGGCTCTCCTCTTTTACAGCAATAATATGAAGGTAGGGAAAAGAATGAAATATCCCATCTAAAATATACCAAATAAGTCCCAAGCAATTATTATTACAATCCACAGCAATATATATTTGTTGTTTTTCAAAACCTTCTACTAACGCTTTTCTTGCACTCCCTTCTTTTGAAAAATATCTTAAACCTAGTTCAGATTTTACTAATGCTTCTTCACAGTCATCTATATAATCTATTTTTCCTTTAAGGATAGAAACTTCCATACAGCACCTCAAATCTAAATCTTATTAAGTTAAATAGATTTACTTATTACATTTACCCCTATAAAAAATTTGTTCAATAAAAACATTAAAAGTTATTCTCATTTTACACGTTGAGACATTGGATGATTCTTTTCAAATTGAACTAAATCCCATAAGTTTCCATACAAATCTTTAAATACTGCAACTATTCCATAATCTTGTTTCTTGGGTTCTCTAACAAACTCAATTCCTTTTGCTAACATATCATTATAATCTCTCCAAAAATCATCTGTTCCGAGGAATAAAAAGACTCTTCCTCCTGATTGATTTCCAATAAAAGGCACCTGTTCTGGTTTTGAAGCCCTTGCAAGTAATATGGTAGTCCCAGTTGAACCCGGTGGCGATACTACTACCCAGCGTTTGTTTTGTTCTTGCTGATATGTATCTTCAATTAAAGTAAAATTAAGTTTTTTTGTATAGAACTCGATTGCCTCATCATAATCCTTAACTACTAAAGCAATATGTACAACTGATTGAATCATTTTATCTCCTATCCTTTCCTCATAAAACATGTATAGCTACATGAAAATACTATGCTATTGTGAATTAGTAAAATAATTTAAATAATTGCTATTTCCATTCTCTTAGCAAAGCTATATTATACTCATACATGATACTTATCATGATAATATGGTTTTGCCACATTGTTATAATAATCTTTACAGATACTACTATAATTTTCCCAAGCATAAATATATGGCTCCTGCATATCCTCTATCCAATATTTATTAAAGTCTATATCAGCAGGCTTTCTTTTTCCTTCACCCAAAGATATCTCTGCTATGACCATTCCTTCGCCCTCATCAAATGATCGTTTAGCAATAACATTCCCACTCTCATCTATAATCTGCGCAGCCCCCACCATTTGAAATGTAAATGGATTTTTTTCATCATAAAAATCCACAGCAGTAACTTTACCGCAATGATTCGAATGAATAACAGGAACATGCAATATTTTTGCAAAGGTTACGGGAGTCTTCAGTGCAAATTGTCTATTATATTGTCTCAGTGGAGCACCTTCTCGCAAATCCTCCCAGCAGCTACCTGCCAGAACAATATCAACCTTCTCTGATAACCTCTTCAATGAATCATACCGGTTCATTTCCCAACATAAAGCAACACCAATATCTCCAATTGGTGTTTTTAAAATATTATTTTCATCACCATATGTGTAATAGCAATTTTCTACTATTGTAGGTATGTCTTTTTTATGCGAGAAAATACTACCATCAGGGAAAACTAATTGAAATAAATTATACGAATCCTTTCCATCAAACAAAATATATGAACCGCCAATTATTATATGGTATTGACTAGCTAGTTGTAATAATGCCCTCTCAACATGACCACTTTTAATCGCTACATCCAGCATTGCTTCAGCTCGTCCCATCGATGACGTAAAGAATTCAGGAAACAGTATTAATTCAATTCCCAAGTCTGATGCCTGTTTTACATAATTACTAACTTGTTTTATGTTTTTATCTATGTCAGCAAAAACTGCATCAAAATTAACTGCTGCAATTTTCAAATAAACCACCCCATTCTGGTTTTTTAATTAGGTACCTTATATAATAGCTTGCATATATCATATAGAAGCATTTGAGCCATAGCTCTATTTATCTAAATTTAAATTACACCAGCCTTATAAATTGGAATTTATCTTTCCATTATAAAATTTACTACCTTTACATTCCCATCCATATCTGTGCCGTTTATTATAAACCCACACTTTGAGCTAAATCTATTCCAAAACTTAAATTTTGTTTAACATAATAAGTAGGATTCTAAATCACTCAATTGTAGATTATACTTATAATGCAAGTAATCTTTCAATCTCATTCTTAATTCTATTTATATTATCTTTTCTTACATCATCGCTTGGTCTTGAGGATTCATCAAACAATATGCTATTTGGAAGTTGATAAATCGAGCTTATGACAGGAGTATCTCCCTTCATTCTTAGGTATACATGCCAATGAATACGATGACATTCATTTCCAATCAACTCATAATTCATTTTATCTAGCTTAAGTACATTAGAACCAGCTTCTGCAACTATCGACATTTCTTCAAGGTGTTTAATTCTAAAATCACGTTCTAAATTATGTAATTCTGGACCATGTTATTTTGTTGTTCACACATCTTGCATTGCATACTATAATCCCCTAAATAAAATATAAATTATCTACTTCTCATTAGAATACAATTATGAATAATTAAATTGATCTAAGAAACTATCAAATAATTTCTCTGTTTCTCTAAAACTTCATAGTCACGGTAGAGACATGAATTCTTCCATGTCCCCACACAAATCCCG
The DNA here is from genome assembly GCF_016765585.1 of Clostridium rhizosphaerae. GTDB lineage: Bacteria > Bacillota > Clostridia > Clostridiales > Clostridiaceae > Clostridium_AT > Clostridium_AT rhizosphaerae. The sequence goes on along the minus strand of NZ_JAESWC010000009.1, from coordinate 132,799 downwards.
GCGTATTGAATTACTACACCGGGATTTTCAGAAATATTCAATTTTGTAATCGGACTAATTCTATAATGAAACTTATTTATTGTTCGCCCATTTCAACTATCCTTGGCTTAAGAACTCCATAACACTTCAGCATTTTAGTGAACTCTATCCAATTAAAGCTTTTTCGCGGCTCTGCCTATTTAGGCATTTATATAAAATTTTCATAGCCGTATTGTAAAATCTCCACAAGCTCTTGGAGTTACCTATAAGTCCATAGTAGCTATAGTATTCTCTTAACTTTTGATTCATCATGTCCACTATTTTCTTAATGCAATTATTTTTATTTTCTCTACACCATTTCTTAAAAGCTCAAATAGACTGCCTTAATTTCTTCCTCGAAGTGTTTCTCTTTATAATGTCTTTTCCCGTATACGAAGTATCCCATCTGAAATCAAAACCTAAAAGTTCAAAGTTTGTTCTCTCTCGTTTCCTACACCTTGAAAAACTAATAATATTGGTCTTTTCAGGTGCCAATTCTAATCTAAACTTATTTAATCGTCGGGCCAGTGACGTGTATAATCGTTCGCATCTATTTTGTACCTGAATGCACATGCAAAATCATCAGCATATCTGCAAAGATATGCTTCACCCTGGAAGTGCTTCTTAACTACTTTTTCAAGACACAAATCTAGTACATAATGCAAGTATATATTAGCTAATATTGGACTGATAACGCCTCCTTACAGAGTTCATGTAGCAGGATAAATGATTTGTCCATCTGTGTCTAAAACCCCTGCTTTAAGCCACTTGTTAATCAAGACTAACAACGATTTATCATCTATCCTAAGCTTTAGCATTCTCGTAAGCCATCCATGGTCTATGTTATTAAAGAATCCTTTAATATAAGCTTCAACCAGACAACAATACTTGCCAAATTGCAACCCTTCTGTCAGTGCTTTAATTGCTATATGTGCTCCTACCTTCAGACAATATTCATAGCTATTTCATATAAAATCTTGCTAGTATATGTTTTCAAGTATTTGTGCAGCAGCACCTTGAACTAGCTTGTCTTTCATAGTTTGAATACCTAGGGGACGAGTTTTGTCCTTTCCCTTCGGGATGCACATTCTTCTCGCCAGTTTTGCGTGGTATCATTTCTCTTTGAGTTCATTCATAGTCTCCTAAATATTTATACTAGATTTTCTCTAAACTCCTTAGCTGTAATTTTATCAATTCTCGCATAAGCAATGTTTCGTTTACAAGATACATATTTCTGAACGTTTCTTCCTCATGTACCAGCTTTCCCGGCCTCAAAGTACTATGAGGCAATTTCACTCCCTACAGGTCTTTATGCATTCTTTTTTACGATTGAATGAAACTACCAATAACATAATATTGGAATCCGCAGGATCTCGTAAGTTCCTGATATTTCTCTTTATACATGCCATGTTCTATGTCCCCTATAGCCCCTCAGAAATCTCGAAATAATGATTTTCTTGTGTACGATTCCATATCGTTAAATATGTCACTGTCTGTATTATTAAGCTTGCGAGGATGAATATGCTTCAAGGATTACGGTATCCCTTATGGCCTATATAATTCTCAGTGCACGCTTCATCTAATTATCACCAACCTCGATACAATACTCGTTTCATATTCAAGATTCCGAGACACTTAGTCAGACTATGCTTGGTAAAAGGATATGCTTTATCCTCTTCGCTTTAGCAGATTGCTTTTCCCTTGTAATAAAAGAGGCCAAGACATTAATTTTTATAGTAACTAAAGGTAATTATTATATCGTATCTAAACCGGCAAAACCGAAATAATATATCCACCGGCAATTAAACTTATAAAATTTGCGACAAAAGCATAAATCAGGCTACGACTTTGTCCATGCTCCTTAACTAAAATAGGAAAAGCAATCATTTCAGCCATAAATACAAAAAACTCTCCTAGAATTAAACTAAATATTAAATAGCTTGGCATTAGCGGTCCTCCACTATTCAACCAAATATTCAAGACCCCCTGTGTAACAATGTTGACATAAAAAAATATAATCCAACTTCTTTTTTGTCTGTAATTAAAGAGCCAAAATATGATACCTTCAAGTAAAAGCGTAAGTAGTAACCGTATTGTTACTAAAAGCGCCCTGCGAAAAGGATATGTGCCAGACCTAAGTTCTCGATTGGACAGGTTCAAAGTAAATACGTTGTTATAATGCTGTAAGGGTGTACCAATCGTACAATCAAAGCTTTCCCCATTTGTAGTAACCTTTAACGTATACTGGCTAGTCACTTGCATATCACTAGTATAAAATGCGTAATATCCTTCCCACGCAACCCGCCGAACTCTTGCTTTCGGTTGACTTCCATTTGAAACTAGCACAATTGATAGATCTTCTGGCGGATTATTTACCAGTATAACCAATGATGGCGGTTGTGCGGAATTTGCTAACACTATTGTATATGGCATAAATATCATCAAAGTACATAATATCATAACTAATGCTAACCATTTGCTATGCTTGTTCATATTAGACCCTCCCATTTATTTTAATTTATTATTTTTTCTCATTCTCATACCATCTCAAAACATTTTTCACCTTATTCTACAATTGCATCTAAAAAATCGATCTCAAAAGGTACGTGTTATATAGTGTTGACCTTAAATTACGTACAGCTTTCCGTACTAATTACGTGCCTCAGCGCTATAGGAACTTAGAAAAACTTACATATTATTTTAAATTTTCCACCGGCCACTTTAATCGGTTTGGCATTTAAAAAGTTTGCGTATCAACTCAAACATAAATTTGCAATTTATCTATCTTTCATCTGTAACAATATGTTCTACGTAACTTTGCATATTTGATAATTTATCAATAAAAAAAGTGGGAAATGCCTTGTAATTTGATAAGTTATTTATTGGTAGCCAATGCATATACTCTTTAACACCACATGAATAACTATTACTATTAAGCTTTTGTGTTCCCCTTGGCTTCATCAAAAAGTAAAAAGCAATTTCGTGACAATTATAACCTTCAAGACTACCACTACCAGTAAAGAAATTCTCATGAATAAATGCTAACCTATCAATTTTATAGTGTATTCCTGTTTCTTCATATACCTCTCTGACAACAGCATCTTCAGCCTTTTCACCAATATGAACACCTCCTCCAACCGGATAGTAATAATCATCCCTATCATTTTTAGCAAATAGTACACTTCCGTTTTCAATGATTATTGCGGTTGCTTTGTATCTGAACCATCCATTGTCTTTGGTAAATCCACAATCACACTTCATTTTTATCCCCCTCATAAATTCCTATTTTTCAGTTGCTTAAATAAATTAAAAGCCTTCAATTACATCTTTGTTTCATCAGAATCACAGATACCGTTTGTAATTCCCGACGCGAGACACTTAGTAAGCTTGGCTATCTTCTCAAGCCAAGCTGGACGGAAACTTTTTGTTATACGCTGCTTTAACTTCAACATTTTGAGCTGAATCTATTCCAAAACTTAAATTTGTTCCACACAATAAGAAGAATGTGAAATTACTCAATTGTAGATTATGCTTATAATGCGAGCAGTCTTTCAATTTCATTCTTAATTCTATTTATATAATCTTTTCTTACTTCATCGCATGGTCTTGTGGATTCATCAAACAATACGCTATTAGACAGTTGATAAACCGAGCTTACGATAGGAGTATCTCCCTTTACCCTAGGGTATAAATGCCAATGAATATGAGGGCATCCATTTCCAAGCAGCTCATGATTCATTTTATCTGGCTTAAACACATTAGAAACAGCTTCTGCAACTATCGACATTTCTTCAAGGTGTTTAACTTTAAAATCATGTTCTAAATCATGTAATTCTGGGCCATGTTCTTTGCAGTTAAAAACAGTATATCCTTTGAACCTCTGATACCATCCTAAGATAACATATCCAGTTTCCAGTTCCATAATAAAATACGGATCATTTGTAATGTTCTTTTGTTGTTCACACATCTTGCATTGCATATTATACCCCCCCGAATAAAATATAAATTTTCTGTTTCTCATTATTCTACAATTAAGCATCAGTAAATTAAAACTAGAAAACTACTATTAATTGCTTTCTATTAACAAAGTTGCGGATAACCATTCGTGTTGCCAACGTTCCTGAGCCTTAGCGCGACGCACTTGGTGAAGGAATGCGCCTATGCTGTGCTCTCAGAATTATCTTTGCTTGAAAAACAAATTTGAGTGCATAATCTGTCCCCATTCAAAGTATTCTCCAGCCAAGGCGAATGGCAACATTTTGTTCTCTGTTGTTTGGATCCTTTACTATTTATATGCGTATATTTATCCATCTCACAACTTCTTTCTAAGTAGTTTATATATATTATTAATTAGCGTTAAAGCTTATTCTCGTAGCCTATCGCTAACATGCTTATCTATCTGCACATTTTCTATAGATACTTTATTCCATAAATATAATACATAGATAATCATTATTAATTCTTGAAACCCAATCGCTATATATCCACTTGAGCTAGCCACTAACGATATATGATTCACAAAATCAAACAAAAAGTGCCAGATTATCACAGAGAATAAGCTCTTTGTATGAATGACAATTTCAGCAGCAATGATTCCGAATACAATAGCATTAATAATTTGTAGTAAAACCTCAACAATGCTTTTTCCTGCCAATATGCTAGCGAAATGTCCAACTCCAAATACCAAAGCAGAAATCACAATTGTTTGCTTAACAGAGAAGTTGTCCTTTAGCAATTTTAATATAATACCTCTGAAATAGAGTTCTTCCGAAATTCCAACCGCTAATGTAAAAAAGATAAGTACACTGACATATGTAAAACCTTTAAAATCAACACCAACCAGTATAAGAGGTAATTCAGAAATGACTATGGGTATAAAGAACAGAGTTTTCCCTATACTTCCTGGTTCCATTTTTCTCAATCCAATTTCTTTGAGATTAATTTTCTTTTTGCATATATAAACCATCGGAATAATTAAGGAAATCAACATAAAGCATCCCTGAGCCAAAAAAATCTCAACCTGGTTCATTTTAAATACTGTCACAATTACCCCTGATACCACTGGGAAAATCAAAAGCACTATTGTCCATACAATTGATAGCAAAACTGGTTTCGTTTTTTGCATTATTCTTCCCCTTTTTCTATAAGTAATATTTACCTTTCCATGAAGTACAATTGTTGCTTATTCTTTGTGTTAATAAAAACAAAAATCACTTAATGCATAAATACAGATTTTCATAGGCCTAAAATTTCACATACCGCTTGGAATTTTACATGTCTTCTGCAACCTATTATGCGAAGGTCTACCCCCAAAAATCCCTGAATGAATTATATATTTTCAGTATAAATTCCCATCAACCCTTTATAATATATGATTATTATTTCTTATTTTTCTTTATCTTTATTTTCGAGTTCAATAATTGTCATTATAGAATAATTGGCCAAATCTAATAGAGTATCAATAATGCTCTCATCTTTCACTTCAGCATCTTCCCTAATTAACTGCTTATATCTTCGTAACTTATCTTCTAATCTAATTGCAGGCATTATAAGTCCATACTCTTGAAACCCTTCACTGAAACTGTCTCCATAGTCTTTATTTTTAGCAGTATATATTTTATTTAATTTTTCACATATCTCTTTATGTTGGTCAATTTTTGACATATAGAATACCCCCTTTCTTTATCTCTAAATTACGACTGTAATGTAATATTTAAAATTGTACTTATCCTTTACTCTCAATAATTACAAAAACCGTTAGCTTCATGCTTATATACCTACGTTGACATGAAATTTCAACTAACGTTTCGTGTTACTGACGTTTTGAAAACTCAGATAACTCTTATCTTAGTTTTCAAGATGTGCCTTGGGGGTAATTACTACTAACCTTTATATAGATTATAAACCATATATTTACATAATACTATATAAAAAAAGTCCACCAGCCAAGGCGGACAGCAACATTTTGTTAGCTATAGTCTAAGTCTTTAAACTTTTAAAAAAATCTTATATATATTTAACTTTTAATTTATTCGTAATAAGTAAATATTGTGTATTAATTTTGCTGTAGATTATTCTTATACTGCGGTTTCATTCGTTTCCACAAAATGAAAGCCCAATGACTTAGCAAGAGTTCGGCCATCGCCGATTGCCCGTACCGAAATCACGTTAGCACCAATGTTAAATGCGTATTTCAATGCGTATTGGCACAACGCTTTAGCAATACCTTTTTTACGATATTCAGGCAAAGTAGAAATAAATTCTAGTGATGCAATTCCTTTATTATTCAATATTCCTGACGTAGCAACAGGCTTATTATCGACATAACCTATAAAACAAGTCAATTTTCCGCTATCTATCAAATGCATATGGTTTTGAGAATAAAAAACAACTGTACCGCCATGTTCAGTATTATTGTCTATATCACACCAAATATCAAAATCACTTAATGACTTAACTTGTTTTATATTTACAAATCCCGGAACTTCTGGATATTTGGGTAAATCCTCAGACTGCATAACACCATAAATTTCAAAATCTTCTATTGAATAAACAGGCTTCTTCCCATGAATTATGTCTATAACTCTATCGGATGAAGCGAGTGGCCACCACGTATGAATTTTTAAGTTTTTAATATCTTGCACTGTTTTTTTAAGTTCATCATCTGAAAGTTGCTCAAGCCTAATATTATAGATCGAGCTAAGATTATTTATATTACCGCATGAACGCATAACTTCATAGATATCATTATCAATAATTTCCATGTGCTCGGCATCTCCCATTGCTCTAAGATAAAAATCTGCACCCTTATCAACATATTTCAACATTTCCTCTATAATCATAAATATACCTCCTTATTTGAGTATACCGTAATAAATTTGACGACCTTATGTCATATTCACAAATATAAATAATCTGTAGTTTACATTTAAATTTAATTATGACTTACTTAAAGATAATAAAACATTGTGAATTTACTCTGTTTATTCTAAATTACATATAACGTTTCGTGCTCAAGACGCCGAGGAGCCTCAGAAAGCTCTTTTCTTAGTCTCGCAGGTGCAGCTTGGCTATCTTTTAAGCCAAACTGGGCAGAAATTTTTTGTTAGTTGATGTTCCTGGTCATTTACTATCTATATACGTAGGATTTTATCCAAAAAATTCTTTCAATGTATTTTAAATTATAAGAACTCTCCGAATTAATTATTTTAAAAAGGGTTAATATTTAAATATATTTTCAATAACTCTTGTGAAAACATCATAAATGGATTTTCTTATTATATTCATTTAAGTACTCTTTCGCTTTTCGTGCCATATCAAGATGGTCTTTATGCCATTCCGTTATCTTATTAAAGTCATGAAATCCAACCTCTAGACTTTCAAATGATGTTTTTAGGCTTCCACCTATTACCTCGCAATAAAATAATATATGATATGAAGTATGAGGCTGTCCGAAATCTCCTGGTATCCTCGTAAATATGTCTATGATTTCTTTAACTTCTACATTAAGCCCTGTTTCCTCATATATTTCTCTTTTTATTGATTGCTGAGGACTTTCACCAGTTTCAGCCCAACCACCTGGTATACCCCACAATTTATCATCAGCACGTCTCTCTAAAAGAATCTTTTCATCTTGTGAAAAAATCACTCCATTTACGCCTATCTTAGGAGTTATATAACCTAACTCTTTTTTAAATCGTTCAATAATTATTTTCTCTTCTATATCGCATATCTGAGAATATTCATTAGATGCTAATTTAAGTAAATTTTCGTATCTTTCATAGTCATACGGGTCTTTTGCATAACATAATCCAAGTTGTGCTATTGAACGTATTTGTTCTAAAAGTAATAATATGTTACTCATATTTTTAATCTCCCTTTAATTAACAAAACTTACATCAAGATTTTTTCTTTATGTTCCAAAAATGCAAAGAAAATTTAACTGTGTAAACGTAAACTTTCATTGACCCGGAATTTCAACTAACGTTTTGCATCCCCGACGTCAATCAGTCCATTTATGAGGCTGATTGATGTGTTGTGGCCTCTTCGGAGGCTCGACTACTCATAGCCACAACGAATGGGGATGCTGTGTTAACTGAAGTCCATCAGCACTTCATTATAGATATACACTGCAGAAACTCTTGTAATTCATGATGTATAAAGAAAGTATATTACCTTAACTAAAATACAGCTTATATTTAAAACGGAAAATTAGATATTTACTTTAAAAATACAATCTTTTCCACCACAAGCTACAGCTTCTACAATTTCTGATTTAACAGATTTATTGCAAATCAGACTAAACGTTTTTATAACATGACCATTACAGCATTCACACCATGTTTTTGATATGGGTTCATATATTTCTAATTTTCGAAACATTCCACACACACATTTGTTCCATCCAAATGATACTGTAAGCACGCCACCTTCCTTTTTTACATACCCCGGTGAAAGATACTTTGAATATTCCACACAAAATTCATCAAGATTCTTACTCTTCTCTTTTAGCTCTTCAATTTCTCTAATTTGTTCTTTAGATGGATTACAGCAATGTTTTTGCCTTATCTTAGAAATAGTATCTTTATCTAGTAGCTCGTCCATTCTATCCATTATTATCTTTCCCAATTGTGCTTGCTCATGTGCAGGCATTTTATCTGGGAGTGTTGCATATTCAGGAAATAATTCTATAGCTTTATCCTCTCCTAGTTCTTCATTTATGCTTCTATAGATTTGATAAAACTTAAAAATGGCCATTAATATCATCCTTTCGTTCTTCTTTAATCTATTAAGTCATATATAAATAGTTTTGGTTCTTCCTTTTAAATAAATGGAACTTAATACCTTTCAAACATTTTAATTTATTAGTTTATTTGAAAGGATTTCAGTTAACGTTTCTGATTAGCGATATCTTTGAGCTGAACCTGCAGAACTCTTCTTTGGAGGCGGTGCTCAACACCCAGCGAAAAGATGTCCGCTAATCTTTTGTTACATGTAGTTTTTACCACGACACTCTAATCAAAGACTTTACTAAATAAGTCCTAATAATTTCGCACTAAAAAATAGAACTAATTAAATCATAAGCCTTGCTTTAACAATTCCTTTAAAAATCAGTCCTCAGTAATTTATTCAGCATATTCTTTTCTCAAAATGTCTGTAAATTCTTCTACTTCTCTATAACTACTTAAAATTTTTATGTTTTTATCAGGAAAACTTGTTAATATAGTCTTAATTCTAGGCATTGTATCCACTTCAAAACTTTTTATGAAATTAATGAATTCTTCTGTTACTGTATAATCAAAACCTTCAGCCATATCATTCCTGTTTACACCTTGCTCAATATTTTCTTCAGCTCTTTTATAAGCGTTGGATACACATATTTCTGAAGGTATATTTAAGACTATTATTGTATCAGCTAATTTAACCCTCATTTCAAGTGTTGAAATATAATTACCATCAATAATCCATTTCTCATGTATACTTGCGAAATCACTTACTCTTGCAACCAATTCATCTCTTGTTATGTGGTTTTTTCCACCAGTATGATAAATTTTATCTAAATGTAAAACTGGATAATGCAGAAAATCATTAATTCTTTTTGTTAATACTGATTTCCCTGCACCTGGGCACCCGATTACTATAATTTTCATCTATTACTCCTTCACTTTGTCTTTTCTTTTACTTGTATACGGACAAATAAAAATATTATTAGTCTACAACATCTTACATATATGATTTAAGCAAATAATAAATAAAACTTTGAGTTATCAATTTATATATCTAAAATTACATATAACGTTCCTAATTTCCGATGCCGAGAAGCTTAGAAAGCTCTTTTCTTAGCTTCGCAGGTATAGCTTGGCTGTCTTTTCAAGTCAAGCTGAACGGAAATTTTTTGTTAGCTGATGCTTTAGGTCTTTTACTATCTATATGCGTAAGATTATCCCTCCACAATTTCATTCCATGTAGTTATAATATAAATGCTATATATCTATTTGTAAGATTTATTTTTATCTGAACTTAAGAATATAATTATTTTCTTCGCTTGAAGAACTATATAATTTAAAATTACAATTGTTTAGCACATTATTTGATCCTATATTAGCTTTTAACACTCTCTTTGCTGTAATCCCCTTACAATTTTGAAAAGTTGAAGCCCAATTTATTAATGAGGATAATGCTTCTGACATTAGCCCTTTCCTTCTATAATTAGATGATATACTATATCCAACCTCTGAGTAACCACTTTCATCTGGAACTCCCTTAAAACCTATAAAGCCTATACCTTTTTTATTGTCCTTATTAATAATCAACCAGTATGTATACCATTCATGAATTTTCTCATCAATATTTTGCATTTTTTCTAATTTCTTTGATATCGCTAGTTTAACAAAATCAAATATTGCCTCTTGCTCAATTAATATTTCAACTCTATCAATCTCATTGCTATTAATAAATGACAGTTCACTAAAAGATAAGGGTTTTAAAAATAATCTTTCTGCTTCTAATACTTTATTCTCCAATCTTATACCTCCAGTTTGTAAATCTTATATATTACATAATATTACAATTATGATTTATCCTTTAAGTTATCGAAAATACTCACTGCGTAATCAACACTTCATCAGACCTAAAGTTTCTGCTAACTATTAAACCTACGAACCTGTTTCGCTAATTCTTACCTATACCTGAAATCCCTACAAAACTAATTTAGCCACCATCTCGCCATCTTGGATTTTACCTGTTTCAACGAAACCTAAAGACTCATAAAGTGCTTTTCCAACTGTATTATCTAATTCATAGGAAAGACAAACTTCTGATGCTTTTCCGTGAGGAAAGGTTTTAATTAGTTCAAGAGCCTTTATCATAGCTTGTCTTCCATAGCCTTTACCTTGATGGACTTTATCAATCATTAATCTCCAAACCCAATAAGCATATTTATCATTATCTTCATCCGGTTCAGTGTATGCCAGCATTATAAAGCCAACCATAGTATCATCGCTATAAATGGCATAAGGCATTGGAATACAAGCGTTATTGGTTAATGCTACATAAGCCTGCGCAAGACTTTTTATATTGCTTGCAACAAAGCTTTTTTGTTCACTATTAACCTCTAGTTTTACGCATTCATCAAAATTGTCCTCTGTAATTTTTCTTAATTCTATCATTATTAATTCTCCCCCTCATTCTCTTTCAAAGATGTTAGTCTAATAAAAGAAATACCAACAGACAAACCAAAGGAAATAGAAAATTCTCTAAACAAATCGATCTTCTCAGGTCTAAAGATATAATCAAAACCATAGTTTAAAGCTCCAAATATTATAAATACAGTTATAAACGTAATAAATCTTTTTCTTAGCTCCTTCTTCTTTATCATCTTTAAATTAGATATAGTTGTAATAACTAAATATAAAACCATAAGAAAATTAAACACTGCGTATCCAATTATGAATTTAAAAGCAAAACTACTATCTATATGTTTATAGACAATAAAGATAGAAATTATAGTTCCAATAATAAATAGCCCATAAAGTATTTTTGTAATAAATGTCTTTTTATTCTTCATCTTAATCTCCTGCTAAATAAAAATGTCTTCTAAAATAGTTACCTTTTTATTAGATGCATCAAGTTCAATTGCAGAACCTATAGGGATAGTCATCATCGGGTGTGTATGGCAGCAGTCAAACTCAATAATAAAAGGAAGCTTTCTATCCCCTAGAACCTCCAATAATATTTCATAAGGCTTTCTTCCGCAGCCCCAGTCATCAAAGTTTTCATGTTTTCCAAGAATAATTCCTGAAACCTTGTCAAAAATACCATTTAACTCTAAAAGGGAAAAGCTTCTTTCTATAGTTCCCGGATCTTTGCTTGTATCCTCAATAAAAAGAATATCTCCAGTCTTTATTTGAGGCATATACTCACTGCCCCATATTCCCTGCATAGTATTTAGATTTCCGCCAATAACTCTTCCTTTTGCAACACCATCATAAACAGTAATAAGACTGTTTTTCTTTTGATCTTTTGCTCTGTCTTGAGTTTCCCAATCTATGAATTCTTCTGTCCAATAATCTGGATTTTTCAGCTCATAAGGAAACTTTGCATCCTCTGCAATAAGCTCTTTAAAATATTCATATGTCCAATCGACAAATGGAGTAAACTCTCCAAAAGAAGCAGCTAAGGCTGGTCCATAAAAGGTATGTATTCCTGTTTTTGCATATATTCCAAGTAAAACAGCTGTAACATCCGAGTATCCTATAATGATTTTAGGATCCTTCTTAAAGGCTTCATAATCTATGTATGGAAGCAAAGAATTTGAATTCATTCCTCCAATAGTGGACATGATGCATCTAACCTCTGGATTTCTAATAAGCTCATTAAGCTCTTCAGCTCTTTCTTTAATACTACCTGATCTATAAAAATCAAATTTACCAGTAAGGCTCCCTTCAATTATCCTAAAGCCTTTACTTTCTAAATACTCTTTACCTCTGATAAATCTTTTAGGACAAGTATATGTAACAGGCGCGGAAGGTGAAAATATTCCTATAGAATCGCCTGGCTCTAACCTTCTTAAAACCTTCATTTATAATTCCTCCATGTGTGTAATTTATTTGTGCTTTAAAATATAATCTTTAAACTTACTCATGATTTCCCCTTGGCTCCAGTAGGAAATCATTTGTTCCTCAGGTATATCGGAAATAGGTGCCTCGAAGCCCTCAGGAATAAAAATTCTATCGATTGAACTTCCCTGCTGCATGCTAGGCTTATCTGCCAGTTTTCCATGATATATTCCCGTGAAAACAATTGGTTCTTCATTTGGATGGCAGTATGCCAAACAATCCTGGATATTAATATTACGATTATCTTTGTCCTTCATTAAATTAATAAAATCTTCAGCTGAAAACCACTCGTTTACGAACTTAATAAAAGGACCCGGAAACCCATTTAGAGCTTCTATATAAAAACCGGCATCTGTTACTATAACGGGCTTATCTAATTGTCTGCTTGCCCATCTAGCTGAATACATAGCCACCTCTTGTACACTTTTACTTTGAATTTCAGGAGTTTCAATCTTCTTCTGCAATAGAACTATTTCCGTATTTTCAAAGGTTTTTAGTGCAACATCAAATTTAACAGAATTTCCTGTGACATAAACTAACGTTTTTTCCATATATAATTACCTTCTTTATCATAAGACTTACCTTTACTAAAAATCATAAAACAGTATTCCTTCTTTACCTAACTCAAGGCTAGCTAAAAGCTTACCTTCACTAGAAAGCACAAAAGCCCCTCCAAAATATTCTTCATCTAAATAATTAACCAAAAATGCTTTAGTTTCTGTTTGCCTAAGCCTGTTAATATAGTCCTCTTGTTCTTCCTTTATCTATCTTTCATGAGTTACTGTACCGCCATAAAAAGATCTGGCAAATGGGAAGAGAAGAATATCTGCTTTTAACGCTTTAGCTTTAGTAATTAGAGTGTCATTATTCATGTCGCCGCAAATTAGAAAACAGATTTTTCCTATATCACTTTCATAACTTAAAACCTCAGTACCTTCCATATAAATGCTGTTGTTTTTATTTGGATCTCTCCAACCTTTTGATACTCTTCTGTACTTTAAGCCTATAGTTCCATTTCTATTAATAAAAACAGCAGAGTCATATAAGCTGCCGTTATCTTCTTCAAGTACCCCTATAGCAAGATTTATATTTCTTTTTTTAGCTTCCCGGCATAATTTTTCTATTTCCTCTCCGGGAATAGGAATACCTAACTTAATATCTTCCTTTGGATTATCCGTCATGGAAAATCCCGTCAACGCAGTTTCTGAAAACATAACCAAATCCGCATTATTATCCGCAGCTTTATTAATATAAGCAATAATATTTCTCATATTTTCTGATACATCGCTCACTACTTTATTAACTACAAGTGCAGCTCTCATCATAAATCCCCCTATAATTTAGGATAAACTGTATCCCATATAAGCTTCCTCATTTCTAAAGATCTGTCTCCTACATCAGACATAACTGCGATCACAGCATTTTTCCCCGGAATCACTATACATACTTGTCCTTTCATGCCGCTTGCCCTGTAGGAATGTACTTGTTCCCTCCAAAAATAATAGCCGTATCCTCCTTCTCTTGTTTCAATGTGTTTCTTAGAAGCACTAGCCACCCAATCTTTTGCTAAAAGCTGCTTTCCATTATAAAAGCCTTCCTGAAGATACAACTGACCAAACCTGCTGAGCTCATTGATTGTAAGCTTCATACCTGTTGCCCCGTAAAAGTACCCTTCCGGACTATACTCACACTCCACATTTTCAATTCCAAGAGGTTCAAACAATCTTGGCTTAAGATAGTCCATCATATTTGTTTTAACAGCTCTTTCTACAATAACCCCTGCAAGATAAGAAGATAAATTCGAATAATTGAACACCCTCTCATCAACATTAGGAAGAGGTATTGATAAAATATGCCTAAGCCAATTGTCTGAGTTCAATTTTACAAAAGGATAGTCTAGGATTGACATGGTGAGAAGCCTCTCCACTGTTACTTTACCGAGGTTGTCTAAATGTTCCTTAGGCATATCCTTTGGAATATCTTCTTCAAAAAATTTTAAAAGACTGTCATTAAGATACAAATATCCTTCCTGTATTGCAATGCCTACCGCCGTTGAAGTAAAGCTTTTAGTTACTGAATAAAGTTCTCTTCTTTCCTCCGGAACAAAATGATACTCGCAAACTTTGATTCCATCTTTGATAACAACAATTCCATAAATATTAAGTTTATTTTTTATAACTTTATCTATAAATTCGGTTAACATTTTTCTTCCTTTCATTTGGATCACTGGGTAAATTAAGATGTTCGCTCACGCTCACAAGTTACCCGTTAAAGCCCATTTAGAGCTTTAACCTCCATAAAAATCAAATTTGACCTGCTTGAAGCTGACACTTTAATCTCTCATAAAACTGAATTTGAAAACTCACATTATCAGTCCACATAGCTGTTGCTGTTTTTGTAGCAAATTCTTGCTTTGTGTAACCCTTTAGTTTTGGAATTACTTTGTTCAAGTAATCCAGCTGCTCGTCAACGGTCATCTCGTGAAATCTTAAATACCTCAGAGTATCATATATTCTATAAGAGTCAAATCTGTCTATATTGTCACTATCGCTTATACTTTCATTTAAAATAGTTTTTTCTCCATGAAAATCAGCCTTGTCATCAACGTGTATGGCTATTCCATAGCAAATTTCCTCCACCTTTTCCTTTGGCAAGTCCAAGGTTTTTAGAAATTCTCGTGCTATTTTTGCCGAAACCCTGCCATGTTCTCTAGGGTTATTCCTGCTGTCAAAAGTACCAACATCATGCAAAATACAACCTAATGTCAAAGCCTCTTTATCTAAGTCTTCTGATACAGCAATCTTTCTCCCAACTGCTGCAACTCTCAAGCTGTGCTCGTATCTGTATCTTTTATCGCTTTCACTAATCTTGTCCTGACTCCATATATGCCGTTTTAAAAACCCCCGCGCTTTTAATTCGTTATTCATTATAAAGCCCCCATAAAATACAATTTTTCTCAATACCAGTCAATTTTGCTTATTCCCCTCATACTATTATACACCAATATTTGTATTTACTTATAGTTATTGTATAAAAAAAGAGGCTGTTGTAAAACAGTAAATCCTAGCGTGTTATTTGAATACTAGAAACATCTGAGCAAGCAGTAATAAGACTTTAATTAAAAAACTTATAAAGCCGTTAAGAATCCTATATTGTTTGAACGAAGAGAGTTTATAGGATTTAGGATTTATAAGTTTTTTAATTATTAGTCTTATCTGCACAGCGAAAGTTTCTCAGAATTTAAATAGCACGCGGCAGGTTTAAAATGTTTTTCAACAGCCACTTATAATTATATTTATAAACTTGGTATTTTACTCATCTCTGACAGTTGTTCATTTGTTTCAGCTGCCTTGCTCTCATTAACTAAAACAATCAAGCAGTCACCTGAATGAATTGTAGTATTTCCCTTTGGTATAACCTCTTTTTCTCCTCTTCTTATACCTACTAGCAAACATTCACTAGGCAGCCTAAGCTCCTTAATTTTCTTTCCATCCATTTCAGAGTCTAAGCAAACAGGCATTTCAAGTAAAATTTTATCCTTACTGCCTTCGCTAAATTCATATTCCCCATTGTTTTTAAGCAGTCTTTCAAGAAGTGATTCATATATAGGTTCAGACCTTAAAAAGTCTGCAACAGCGTATGCTGTTAAAGAAATTACGCTTAATGAAAGAAGATTTGAAAATGAGCCGGTCATTTCTGTTATTAAAATACTGCCTGTAATAGGTGCTCTTACTATTGCTGTAAAATACCCAGCCATAGCAAGCATAATAAAATTATTTATATACTTAGGATCAAAACCCAAAAAATGTACAAGTGTATTTCCGTATATCGCACCAGTCAATGCCCCTAAAACCAGCAGTGGAAAGAATATTCCCCCTGGAGCACCAGAGCCATAGCTTATCATTGAAAATATAAATTTAAATAAAAGAATAATAAGAAGCATTTTCATGGTAAAGCTTCCATTTGTTAACGAGTCTATAAGTGAATGCCCTCCACCAAGGACCTGAGGTAAAAATAAAGCCAATACTCCTGCAAGTATAAATGGAATCATAGGTCTGAATTTTACAGGAAGCCATTTTTGCTTACTGTATATATCTTGAGTTTTTAAAAGAACGAAGTTATATACTACCCCAAAAACTCCAACTATAATACCAAGAAGTATAATATAACCATACTTATCTAAAGGCAGCGCAGTAACATTATGAAAAGTGAATACCGGCTTCAAACCGAAAAAATGCTTTGAAATAAAATCTGCTGTTAAAGATGCAGACATGGCCGACATTAAAATAAGCGGCGAGAAATGCTTATGAACTTCTTCAAGTGCAAACATAACCCCAGCCAAAGGAGCATTAAAAGCAGCAGCCAACCCTGCGCTGGCACCGCTTGTAATTAAATATTTTTCCTCAAACTTAAATCTTTTAAAAATCCTGCTGACACCTTGCCCTGCGGCAGCTCCAAGCTGTATTGAAGGGCCTTCTCTTCCAAGAGATAAACCTGCGCCTATTGAAATAACTCCGCCAATAAATTTCTTTATAATCACAGGCAGCCAATTCATACGAATCTTTCCTGCAAGTACACCTTCTACCTGAGGAATTCCACTTCCGCTTATTAGCGGTTCATTAGTAATCAGCGTTCCAACAATATAAGCTAAAATTATCAATATCAAAAACCATATTGGCATAAGCTTGTATCTAGAAATATTGAGATTAAATATATAATTTCTTAGCTCTTCAGCCTTTTCTAATACGATTCTATAAAATACAATTAAAAATCCAGAAAATATTCCTACAATAATGCCTTGTCCCAAAAGTTTGAGTCTAAAGTTTTGCCAATGAGATAATGTATTATAGGTATCGTTCTTGTTTACCTTATCCATTTGCAAACCCCCTTATTAAGTTATTATTTTGTGCACAAGTTTTATTATAGGCTTATTAACTTGATAAATCAAATGAGGTGAATTACTAAAGGCACACCTGCTTTCTTATGAAGTGTGCCTTTAATTTTTATTTTCCAAGCTTAATTTCCGCTCTGCTGGTTTTTAATAAAAGTAAGCTTTGTAGTAGGCCCATCATTTAAATTTCTGTAATTAGGTGCCTTATATATTTCATAACCGTATTCAATTCCACCGTTAACCAGTCTATTCCATCTTATAATCTGATATCCCAATCCCCTATATTCAGTAGTCCCACCATCCTTAGCCATTCCCTGACCTATTACAAATATAGGTCTTAAATCATTTGATATCAGCTTAGAATCTATGCTATATGTTACCTTAGGTAAACATAGTGCAAGTATTATAAAAATTAATAATACAGCTATATATTTTTTCTTCAATTTCATAGCTATACCTCTTTTATCCATATAATCATTAGTCTAACTCCTAGTTCTTAATGCTGAATTATATTATTTTTTCTATCGTAATAATAATAAAGCTATCATCAAAATAGAAACCATGCCTCTTACAATATGATGTTTTACAGTTATCTTTCCATGCAATTTCAATCCATTGTCTATGGCTGAAGCATGAATCATTATAAGCCCCAAAATAAGAATATATAATGAATACTGTCCAAGGATGTTTCTACTTATAGATATTAGTAATATTAAAACAGCTCCTAAGATCATTATAAAATTAGATATCATGCTGATTCTTTTTTGCTTAAGTTCCACAATTCCAGCTAAGATTGTTGAACCTCCATATAAAACAGCTATTATTAAAAGAAGCCAATAGTAAATATTCATAAGTTCCCCCCAAAATTTCACTAATAATACTGAACCGAATGAAGAATATATGGATTTCGTGAAAATACAGTATATGCGGTCTTACCGTTATAGCTTAGCATGTATTTTACTTTATCCCTTGTAAACTCCTCATCAATTATGTCTAATATATTATCCTTATCAAACCAATCCACTTCAAGACTTTCTTCACTAGTAGTGAGCTCACCTGAAACCGCTCTTCCTGTAAATCCAAAGCTCACAATACTTCCAATAGGAGTAACCCCGTCAGGCTGAACTCTTTTAGTTATATTAGAATTTACTAAAGTTAATTCATTAACCTCGATATCTATTCCGGTTTCTTCTTTAACTTCTCTTATGAGAGCATCGGTTAGGCTTTCCCTTTCTTCCACTTGCCCGCCTGGAATTTCCCATCCTCTATCAGGGCTTTTTACAAGAAGTACTTTTCCTTCCTCATTTTCTATCAAACCACCTACAGAAACAATATGAACCGGATAATTCATAACAACACCTCATCCTATAAAAATTAAGCATTTCTTCTGCTAATCACATATTTGCTTATATATCGCCTTATTACAACTCCTACAAGAAAGGGAGGTACAACACATGACAATATAACAGTAAAATTGCTGCTAGTACTAAAAACAATTGTGTTATATCCAAAAATAAAGAAAACAGCAGCAACAATTAATAAATTCTTATCATATTTTTCATATGACTGATTTAAAACCAATCTTCCAAATATAAGTCCTATAACTAAAAACAATGCTGAAATTATAAAATTCATTTAATCATCTCCATTTGATTTATTAGCCAATATTCTAAAACCAATTTTAGATTTCAAAATTAATATATCAAGCATTAGCTTATTTATTTTTTACCGAAAAGAAACCTTCCTTACTCTGTTCTATTTCAATATTTGTTTCACATATTAACTTAGAAGAATCATTATCATATACCTTCAGATATATTTTAAAAGACTGTTCCTTAATATTTTCTTTGGTGTCTATTGACCAATACAGTTTCTTCTCATTTGTTTTTATGTCCTTACCTAAAATATTTATCTTGCCGCTGCTTCTATCCCAAGTTAAAAATTGCCCTTGCTCTGTAATCCATTGAAATGTAATATTTTTATATTCCTTATTTGTTTCAAGCTTTGCCTCAAGTGGTAAACCTGGTACAGATGACATCATAGGGCTATACGTTTTAATTTCAGATTCTATTGACACTTTTGCATTGTTATCGATGCTATCCTTTTTGTTAATATGATTTCCACTTTTACACCCAGATGCAGCCAATAAGATAACTAGGATAATACTTAATAATCTTTTCATAATACCCTCCATTTTATATTTAATATCTTCTAATTAATATCCCTTTCATACTTGATGAATTATTATGAGTATTATATATCTTTTCTTTTTCCTCTTCAGTACATCCTATTAATATTTTTATTTCTGAATCTCTTTTAGTTAAATCTACGGTGCACACTATGGCATCGATCTTTTGCTCTTTATCTGTTCCCTTCCACACATCAATTCCGCCACCATCCATTGATGCAGTATTTTTCAAATAGCCATAATCAACCTCATAAATAAAATCCGGATATCTCGGATGCGCCGTTCCCTTTGGCCTGTCAATGACAACCTCAGATTGCTCCACAAGACTATCAAGTGCTTCCCAAAACTCTTTACTACACTGCATAAGTTCCTCCCCCTTTAGTCGTAACAGCAGGCAACTTCTTAAGAAGTTATCTTGATAAGAAGATATCTTCTTATCAAGATAACTATTCTATTATGTTGATGTTATCGTCTATGATTACTATTGCATGATTATCAGTTAGTTTTATATTAGGACAGCAGCTTACATCTATATAACCTGATTGTGAGCCAACTTGCTCATGCACATTTAGTATACAATTTATGTACCCCAAGTTATCAGACATATTTTGCGCCGCAACAATGCTTCCAGCACTCACCCCTATATAAACTCCACCATTATCTAAAAAATCTTTTAAGGGTAGATAGAATTTATATTCATTTATTTTGCTCAATAAATGCTTTGAGCTTCCCCCGCAAACATATATAGCATCAAATCCACAAATTTCTTTCCGTTTCATAACTCTATTCAAGTCATATGTGCTTATATTTTCTTCTAAAACTCCTGCATTTAAAAGATCATTTTTACATACCGGAAGCATATCCATAGCTTCTTTTGTTATTGCTGCGGTTGGAATAAAAAGAACTTTTATCTTTTCTTTAGGAACCTCTACTAATTCTAAAAATTTCTTTTCTATATTTTTATTTTTGAACCCAGAAGATGTTAAAATAATTTTCTGCATATTTATTCCCTCCATAAGTTTCTTTTAAAATAATTCAAAAGCTATTTTAGTATTTATATACTTAGAAGAATGTTTAGCCTTCCCCTTTTATGGAATCAAAAACAACAAAAACAGGAAATACTTTAGGAAACATCATAAAGCTTTGAAGCTTGCCCTCTTTATCTCTATAGCTTACTGAATAATTTCCAAAACCATAGGCATATTCTGCATCTACAAATTTAAGCTTACTTGAAGAATGATTTATAGTTACATAAATTCTGCTGGCTGCTCTTGCTGCAACATAAGGCAGAATACCAACTGCTTCGGATAGAGCTAGGCATAATATGATTGCAACAGTTATAATTTTCTTCTTATTTTTCCGCATAAAGCACTTCCCCTTAATGAAAAATAATATTATTCAACACTCAAATCGCAACAAGTGAAGCCATAAAATAATACAACAACTATTAGTCTAATCTAAACTCCAACTGACAATCACAAGGCTCTTTCTCAACTGATTTGGAATTATACTCCTCAGCTTCTATGCAACCCATAGCTTTATAGAAAGCCTGTGATTCCTCCGAGGAATGAGCTGATATATACAATTTCTTTGCTCCCATATCCTTTGCTTTTTTACATATAAGAGAAAATAATTTCTTACCTACACCTAATCCTCGGCTTTCATATGATGTATGTATGCATGAAAGTTCTAAGTATTCATTATGTGTACCAAAAAATCCGCTTTCTATAGAAGCAAATCCTACAAGAGAATTGTTTTTGAAAGCTCCAAATACAGTACCGCCTGTTTTTATAGTGTTTTTTAAACATCTAACAAGATATTCATATTCCTCTGCTCCCCAATGCTCAACAAAAGCAATGTCCTTTAATATCCACTTTCCATCTTCCTTACGCCAGCATTTCTTTACATCCTGATGGCGATTAAAGCTTGAAAATAACTCTGTATCTATTTCATTTTCTTTTAATTCGTTGTAAATAATTTCCTCCAATGTTTATACCTCCTTTAATCCTAATATTCTATTCTTAACTCTTCCAAACAAGCAAAATACTCCAAAACCTAATATTGCTCCTGAAACATTTAAAATCAAATCATCTATATCGCAACTGCCCATATTAAATATTAATTGTATTGCTTCAAATACAAGACTTAAAGCAAATGAGACAAAGAAAATACTTTTTATTTTATTGATCCTTTTAAAAAGAAGAGGCAGCATATATCCAAACGGACTAAAGGCAAGAATATTTCCTAATAAGTTTCTAATTGCTATATTCACTGATGGCTTACCTTCTAAATATGGAAAAATCGTTGTTAGCGGAATATAATTTATGCCTGATAACTTTTGGGTGATAGTAATTTTGTGCCTATATTGAGCCATAGTAAATGCAATTCCATCCTTTAATAAAATTACATTTATTAAAACTAGTAAATATATAACAAATAAACTCCAAATTGCAATTTTAAAGCCTTTTACCTTTAGTTTATTCTTCATTAGATCCCCCCTAGTGTTTACATAGAATAAAACACTTCTTTACCCTCTAAAAAATCTCTGCAAAGAGTATCGCAAGTCTTTATTGCTTGAGTTTTAATCCATGAGTTTCTTTGATTATCCCTCATAAACAAAGCATAACTCATAAAGATATCCATAAATATTTGACCTTCTATATACCTTAAATCCTCGAGGGAAAAGTAAGCTTTAGACGCATAGCCCTGTAAAAAGTTTTGTCTTAAATTGCTTGGGAAAATAGTTGCAGCACTTCCTAAATCAAATAAGTAGTATCCAAAGCCGCAAAAACCCAAATCTATTATACAGGGATTATCATTGGATATTACTATATTTCCTAACTGAATATCTGCATGAATAACTCCAAATGCATTATTTCTTAATTTAAGCTCATTCATTTGATTCTTTACTGAGATCAACACATCTCTAATAATGTTATAACGCTCTATAGAAAACAGCTCAGCTTCAACGCAATATTTTAGTTCTTCAATAGCAATATCAATGTTATCAATATTATATATTGGCCTTACAAAATTATCTGAGGGCGCTAATTCTTCTAAACATTTATGAAACAATGCTAGATTTTGTCCCAATTTAAATGCTATCTCTTCAGTAATTTCTTCTTTCGAGGTAAGAATCTTCCCATCAATCCATTCTAAAACAGTTGCATAGCAAGGATCATCGTAATTATCAAATTTATATTGAGTTATATATTCTCCAAACCTATTTTCAACGGGTAATTGGACATGTAGAAGTTCTTCACATCCAAGCTTTTTGAGAATCTCAATCTCTGCCTTTAAACCTTCAAGCGTATGCTGAAGTCCAAAGAAGCCTTCAATAGCAGGCTTGTGTATACGCAGTAAATAATTTTTATTTGATAGTTTATCAGTTACTTTAAAAGTCATATTTTCATTGTGCCTTATAAATTGAATTTCAGGCTCAACAATAGGATATAGCGAAAGAAGTTCCTTTGCCATAATAATATAATCCATCTTTTTTCTCCTTCGAATTTCATCTCTTCATTATAGATTATTTCCTTATATCATAGACAGCATATCTTGGATGCCATGTATAAATGAAGGTAATAAAATATTGCTATTTCGAGTATAAATAAATATAAACCACAAGGCTCCTATTAGCCCTCCACCAATATTTACATTTGATCCATTGCCTAGTATAAAGGTTTGGAAAACTGACCTATTATTAAAAACAATATCTATAGGCAAATGCGCCATTCCAAAAAACAGTCCGCTTAAGATTGTTCCCCATGTCTTTCCAAAACCAGCTACAAGCCTCGGCCACAAGAAGCCTCTAAAAATTAACTCCTCATAGAAACCAATAAAAATAATAAAATAGGTTGCTCTCCATATAAGATCTATATCAAATCCCTTTTTACTTATATAATAAATAAAAAAAGCAGATACAAGTGCAATTGCAACATATAAAGAAGATTTTAATCCATATCTTCTTAGCCCAACTGTACTTATTTTTTGTTTCCTCAATTTTAGTATAGCTATAATACCAACAAAACCAGGTATATCCATTATAATAACGAATATTAATTTATAAATAAAATCTTCATTGTTTCTCATTATAAAAAATAACGGCGATATTTTAATTAAGTAAAGAAATACAAACATTAAAATAAACATAATAGCAAAAAATGCTAAAGCAATTACTCCATCCTTTTTCTCTATACCCTCAAAAATCTCATCAGGAAACATAGTTTTTCTTAGTACTTTCATATGCTAATTAACCCCTATTTCAATTGCGATGTTTTATTTTTCTCTTTTAAAAATCCATTTTTCTTCAGTAGTTGATCCTGCGTTGTTTTCTCCGTAAGCTGAAGACTCAGCAATAACATTTACAAGTTCCCAGCCTTCTTCTCCTAATTTCGGCAGCATTTCTTCTATATCCTTATCCCATTCATACCTTGAAAATAGGCCAATGCTCCTCTCACAAGTAATAACTTTATATTCCCATCTTTTCATACTCGCACCTCCACCCAATATAAAATACAGACTCTATTATTTATTAATCAAATAGTGTCAATTCATATAAATTACATTCATGTACTCTTTTAAACTTCCCTTTTATCTCTTGCTTATTGTCACCTATATAATGAGCAAAGCAGTTGTAAATAAACAATTTTTCAATTTTAGATTCAGTAATCTCGTCACATTCATTTCCTTCAGTATAAACATGGAGATATGATTCCTTCCACTTAAATCCCCTTCTTTTATACCAATCATTTACCCATTTATCATATCTTGTCCATGCTTCAAGCCGTTTTATACTTCTATTCCTTAGTCTACATACAGCTTCATTTAATAGTAAAGTTGCTATACCTTGATTTCTGTACTCAGGCAGTACAGCTAAATGCCATATAACTCCGCCTAACTCGCCGACTTTATAGCATACCGTTCCTTTCTCTGTTTCATATTCTATATCAATAAGCCCAATAATTTTATTATCTTCTTCTGCTACTAACTCAATTGCAGGGTTCTCATAATGCTCTTTTTGCCGAAGCACATTATCAAAATATGAGCTGTCTAGAAACGATAAAACTCTGCATCTTAGCCATTGAAGTTCATCTGTATCTTTGTATTCTCTTATCTTCACTCTTAGCCCCCAAACAATAAATTTCTACAGCAAATTCTCTTTTAAAATAAACCTACTGGGCCAAAACTCATATAAACTAATAGATTCTATTTTGCCAGTAAAACTATTGAAATCATCAGCTACATAAGGTAATGCGCTTTGAATTGTTTTCCGATCATCTATTAAAATGGTTGTATGAGCTGTCCATTCCAATTCATCAGCATAATTATTATCAAAGTATTGTTGAAGGTTTAAAAGTTCGTAGTTAACTGAAGGTGCTATAAATAAAACGTCAAGCCCAAATAATCCAATGTTATTTAATTTAACATTAAAACCATGAAATTCTTTAGATGCCTTTTTCACTTTTTCCTTAACTAATTGTTCTTGGGATACATTAAAGCTGCCAAGAGTTATATGATATGGTATGTTAGCTGTTTGTTTTCCAACAAATCCATTATCCAATAACAAGTTTTGAATTTTTTTCAATCTTAATTCTGTTTCTTTATCATAATGTGCCATAACGCATAAAAACTTATCTTTCATAATGCTTCTTACCTTTCAAAATTAGAATCTCTTAAAATAAAACTTTCAAGGTTACCTCAGCTTAGCCAACTATTTTTCACTACTATCTCTCTCAAATATTCTTATTACAGTTGAACCTATCCCCATAATTCCTCCTGCCACAATAATATATAGCCAAAAACTAACATTATAAGTATCTTTTAAATATAAAGCTGTAGCTATACTTACTGAGAATAAGACCCCATCCTATATAGAAATAGTCTTTTTTGACAGTACCTTGATTTTTTTCATAATACTGACCCTCAATTCCCCATATAAATTTAACTTACTCTTCCCCCTTAAGCTCCATCTCAAATTCAATTTCATGCTTTATGGGTATACCAAAATCCCCGATTATAGGAATTGAAGGCTTTAATTTTCTCGAGGCTTCTACAGAATTTGGATATACACTCACCATATCAAAGCCGCGCTTTTGATAAAAACGCATAGCATTTATATTATCATTTGTAGTAATAAGTGTTACTTTATCGCATCTTTCTCTAG
Organism: Clostridium rhizosphaerae; assembly: GCF_016765585.1. Classification (GTDB taxonomy): domain Bacteria; phylum Bacillota; class Clostridia; order Clostridiales; family Clostridiaceae; genus Clostridium_AT; species Clostridium_AT rhizosphaerae. The sequence continues at coordinate 106,919 of NZ_JAESWC010000009.1, read as the reverse complement.
CTGCTTTTTCAATAACTTTATTTACAAGAGCAGTACCTATGCCCTGTTTTTCTGTCAGGCTATCTAAAGACATAATTTCACATTCATTATCAATAATTCTATAAGTAACTAATCCAATAATCTCTCCACATTCATAAGCAGCAAAACCATCTATGCGTGTCATATCAACTAGCTCTCCTTTAACTGCCATATCTGTAGAAAACCATTGTGACTTAATAAAATCATTGATTTGCTGTCTGTTTTTGCTGCTTATTTCTTTTATCTCCATACTCTTTCTCCCAAAAGTCTTTAATTGCTAAAATAAGTTGATAAAAAATTCTACTGCTACTTTTATAGGATTTTTAGACTTATATAATAATCCTATACCAATTAGAATCACACCTGCTGTTATTATCAGCCAGCCTAATGTTCCATCTAGTTTTAAAACAGTAGTTTCAAGCAAAATAAGAATTACACCTGAAAACATAAGTATTATATTTGACAATATATCTTTCATTTTCTCCACCGCTTCGCTCCTTACAATATACTTTCTTACTTTAATGGAAAAACCAGCTCACAATTAAGTTTCTTTAATTCATCATAATAAAAGTAATTGTGTTCAGCACCAACAGTGCATAATATTCTTTTATCCTTATTCTCATTAATTACTTTCTTTATACGTTCAAGCATTAGCTGGTTTCTAGCAATCCAATAAATATTATGAAGGGTTGAATCAAGAGATCCTAACCAGTTTTGTTTTTCTCTTGTGACTTCATTCCATTCTATAGAGTTTAAAGGCAGCCTACTTCTTTTCCCAAACTCAAATATTTCCTTATATTTTTGCTCCACTTCATTAAGTAAAGCCTCCTGAGTGGGTTTGTCATAATTTCTAAAATAACTCAATCCTATCATGTCATCTTCAAACCAATCCACAGGTACAAACTTTATGTTTTCCTTTTCACAAAGCGGAATTATCATCCTTCTATATTCATTTGGTCCTAGATAACCAGAATAATTTTTATCCTCACAATACTTTTGCCAATCTTCAGGCCTAACCTCACCGCATATTATATCCGGCTTAAAATTAAGTATTGCCTCCTTCATAACATCAAGGGTGTACCCAATTTCCTCTCTAAAAGAATCTTCCCCATGCATTGTTCCTAAAATCCCTACTGTCCCCATTATATATCCCCCTATCAATAAAATTATTAATTTTACGTTATTCTGTTTTCCACTATATAGTTTAATTCTTTACTCTTATCTATATTTTCTATTGCATTCTTATCAATTTTAGAGATTACAGGTTTGCACCCTCTTGTAATTTTATCAGTTCTCTTAAATACTTGCTTAATCTATCACTTGATATCTTATAGGATTTCTCACCTTCAGTTACGTAATGAAAACCTTGAGTTGTACCCCATATGTCAATCTTTTTCCCATTATCGAGTTCTATGACTATTTCATGGCTGGCGGTAGTGCCGACATCCTTTTTGAATAATGGTGCTTCATTATACATTGATACAAGCTCACTAATTAAGTGAGTATTTTCATCCATAGTATACTTTTTATTATTTAGTGTTAGTGACCTCACATTAGATATGTCAATCTTGTTATGACTGGTAGTTGGAGAACCCTTTATTGAAATAATATAAAATCCAACGGAGATAATACACAACAGTAAAACAAAAATACGTTTTCTCATAAACACTGCTCCCTATAAATATAACTTTTGCTCAGTTCCTAAAATCAACCCCTATAACCTCATAAGAATTCTTATCTAAATAGACATTTATAGTGCCTAAAATAGCATCATCTGTAGTACTAAATGTAACCTTGTAAGTATCCTTATCTTTTATATCTGCTTTCCCTTTCTTACTCGCTACTTCATGTTCATCTGCAGCTTTATATTCCTCAACTTTAGCAGTCTTCCAGTTTATAATTGTTTTTTTGCTTTCTTCACTTAAAGACTGATAGGCAATTTGTCTTATATCAGCTTCTGTTTTTTGATTCTTTGCATCATCCTTCTTGTACTCTCCAGAAGATGTAAGCAGTTCTCCTGTCTTTTCATCATATACATTTGTTATAAGTGCATAACTATAGTGCCCGGCCTTCTCATCATATCCATTGCGATATTCTGTCTTTACGACTCTAACCTTTAAGTCTTCCTTAATATCCTCTCTGGGGTTAAAGAACTTTATATCAGGATGCTCCTTTAAATATGAATCTATAAAGCCTTTCCATGTAGTTTTTACCTCTGAAACCTTCTTTCCTTCATTAGCTTTAGTTTGTAAGCCGGTACTAGAAGGTACCTTATCTATAAAACCAGTTGTTCTTATCGATGACGCTACACCCAATATCCCTAGTAAAGCAACTATTATGATTATTATCTTTTTCATCTTCTCACCCCATATTAATTAGACAAAGATTACTACTCAAAAGTTTATATACTAATTATACTAATTTATTTCAATATTCTCAAATATTTACATCCACATTTCTGAAAATTGAAATTATAGCCATGCTATTTAATGAATTTAAATAATATGCTATAATGTGAAAGCGAAATTCATAAAAATCCATAAATCTGCTGAAGTACTTTAGCAGGACTGGTTCGAGAACTCCCAGTATAAAAAACTAAGGATTTATATTTTTACAGTACAGCTGTATCTATCCTTAGGTACAGCTTTTTTTGTTTTATAAAGAAGCTGTACAATCCGTTCTCAAAAATGAGAAAAGGAGAAGGAAAATGAAAGAAAGAAGAAAAGTAATCATCGATTGCGATCCCGGTATTGATGATTCCCTTGCACTGCTTTTAGCTTTAAAGTCTAAAGAGCTTGAGGTGCTAGGAATTACTATAGTTTGCGGAAATGTTCCCGCAAAACAAGGGGTACAGAATGCATTGAAGGCTTTAGAATTATGCAAAAGTCTTCATGTTCCAGTTTATCTTGGAGAAGAAACTCCTCTAAAAAGAGAGCTTGTGACAGCTCAAGACACCCATGGTGAAGATGGTGTTGGCGAGTGTTTCTTTGAAGAAATAAATGGCGGTATTGTTAAAAACGGAGCAGCACATTATATTATTGAAACTTTAGCAAAAGAGAATAATGTATCTATAATTGCTCTAGGTCCTTTAACAAATATTGCAAAAGCACTTATGAAGGACAAGGAAGCTTTCCAGAACCTTGATGAATTTATATCAATGGGAGGAGCTTTCAGAATTCATGGAAATTGTTCTCCGGTAGCAGAGTTTAACTATTGGGTAGATCCGCAAGCTGCAGATTATGTGTATAAAAACTTAGGGAAGAAAATACACATGGTAGGCTTGGATGTTACAAGAAAAATAGTATTAACTCCAAATACTATCGAATTTATCGAAAAAATTGGCGGAGAACTAGGAAAGTATATAAAGGACATAACCAGGTTTTATGTGGATTTTCATTGGAAGCAGGAAGGCATAATAGGCTGCGTTATAAACGATCCCTTGGCAGTAGCTTATTTTATAGACAGATCAATCTGCAGAGGATTTTCTTCCAGCGTTGAAATTGTCCATGAAGGTATTGCAATGGGACAATCCATAGTAGATGCAGAAAACTTCTATAAAAGAGAGGATAATGCTTTTATATTAACAGAGGTAGATTTTAAAAGGTTTATGCTTATGTTTTTAGAAAGATTGTTTCCTGAAAAAATTAATTTAATTCAAAATACACAGGGGGTTATGTAAAATGAAAAAAGTATCACCATTAAAATTAACAATAGTAGGTTTTGCAATTGCTTTAAATATAGTAGGATCTTTTATAGCTCTGAATTTAAAATTACCAATATATTTGGATTCTATCGGAACAATAATGTCCGCAGCTATTCTAGGACCAATTTATGGAGTAGTAACAGGACTTTTAGGGAGCATAGTCAGCGGGATAACCTTTGATATATATTCTCTTTACTTTGCACCTGTTCAAATTTTAATCGGCCTTTTAAGCGGAATAATGTTCAAAAAAGGCTTGATGAAGGGCCTTAAAATGCCTTTAGGTGTATTTATAGTTACGCTATTTTCTTCCACAGCCGGAGCTGTAATAGCTGCATATGTTTTTGGAGGAGTTACTTCTTCAGGTTCCTCCTATATAGTTGCCTTTTTATCAAACCTTGGAGTAAATAAAGTAGTAAGTGTATTCATAGTTCAATTTCTAACAGACTATCTGGATAAATTTACAGCATCAGCTATAGTTATTTCTGCCACGCTTGCCATACCAAGTGCAATAAAGCAAAAGCTGGTACGAGGTTAATATGGACAGATATAGCGTGATAGAAAACAAAAATAAAAGAGAGATAGTTCTTCTAAAAAGCTTTCCCTGTATTTGGGGAAAATGCAGCTTTTGTGATTATATCTTGGATAACTCAAGTTCAGAGGAAGAAATAAATGAGCTTAATTTTAAGGTGCTTGAAAAAATAACAGGAAAGTATAAAGTTTTAGAAGTTATAAACTCTGGCAGTTGCTTTGAGCTTCCTTTAAAGACTCTTGAAAAGATAAGAGAAATAATAAAAGAAAAAAATATAGAAAAGCTGTTTCTTGAAAGTCACTGGTGCTATAGAAAAAGGCTTAAGGATATGAGAGATTTCTTTGGTATACCAATAATATTTAAAATAGGAGTAGAAACTTTTGATTATAATTTTAGAAATATAATCTTAAACAAGAATGCACGGTTTACTACACCTGAAGAAGTAAAGGAATATTTTGAATCAACCTGCCTTATGGTTGGTATAAAGGGCCAAACTAAAGAAATGATAGATAAAGATATAGAAATTGTTTTAAACCACTTCAGACATGCAACCATAAATGTGTTTACAGAAAATAGTACAAAACTTGAAAGAGACGAAGAACTTATAGAATGGTTTAAGCAAAAATATTCTTATCTAGAGGAAAACCCTAATATTGAAATTTTGTTTAACAACACAGATTTTGGAGTTGGGGACTAGTGCTGCTTTAATATAAAAATGGGATGTCGCAAAACATCCCATTTTTAATATTTTAAAGTTACTATTTCATTAATTAATATTGCCCACAATTCATAAGACTTATTAATATTGTCCGCACATGCACCTAATCTTACAACTTCTAATAATTTATCCTCACAGTCTTCAGGTTTAACTCTGAAATTCTTTATAAAGCTAATAGTTCTTTTTCTGCTTGGAAAATATATTTTGTTCATAGCAAACAAAGCTTGAAGAAAATGATCTATTGCCAATTCCAAAGCAAAGTGATAAAACAATACATCTTTTCTTGCCACTGCACGCTCTAAATCTTCAACATCGCTTAACTCTTCCAAATGATACTGTACTAATTTTTGTGCTAACTCCTCTGGATAATCAAATAACTTTTCTTTCAATGAAGCTAAAAATTTATTTCTATCATATAATATAGTTATATTTTTCAGCATAGCGCAGCGTCCTATTGGATAGTAATAGTTGTCCAATTTATCTAGATATTCTCCACTTAGTATTAAATTAGTATTCTGTATGGTTTCATCTATTGTAAAATACATAAGCCAGGTTTCAATTCCATTTATGAGTACAAAATCTCCAGTTCCCCAATGACCACCTTCAAAGACATTAAATTTTCTTTCTTGCAGCAAGTTCCCTAATTTATCTACTGCAGCTTTTCTCTTCTCAAGCTTAGGTATCTCATCGCAATAAATGAAAACATCAATATCTCCTTCACCTGCTTTGGGAATCTCAATTTTACTTCCGCTTATTCCTATTGACTCTACTTCTTTAATCTCAGAAACTCCATCTATTAAAAGCCCCAATATTTTTTCGGTATTATAATTCATGTTTTTTCCCCCTACTTATAAAAAATAATATAAATTGATCTACATATAACTCATCGGCACTACATCATATCCTGTCTTAAAACCTAAAGCTTCATAAAATGCAATCTTACCCTTTTCTGCAATTAGAATTTTTTTATTATACTCCTTATATTCTTCAAGCGTCATATTTATAAGTGTTGAGCCTATGCCTTTACCTTGATATTCTGGATTTACAAGCAAATTATTAAAATAGACTGTAGCGATTCCATCTGATAGACAATTTATAATCCCCACTAACTTATTACCATCCCATGCGGAAAAAACGTTATGTGAACTTTTCATCGATATTTGCAATTTATGAGGATTATTACCTAACTTCCAGCCCACAGATAAATACAGCTCCTTTAAACTCTCAAGATCAAACTCCTTAGTTTTTCTGTATACTATATTCATTTTAGTACTCCTTATTTTAAAAATAGCATTTATTAATCTAAGTAAACGCTACTATTCCTTTAATACTAACTCCTTAACTTTTCCTCCATCATACTGCTTTGAAGTAGTTACTGTAAATTTTGCATTGCTACTCGTAAATTTGAAGTTCTCAAGTTTAAAAATAGCGGGCATCTGGTTTAGGCTGTATTTATCAGCTAGAACAACCTTGTTATCTTTTTTAAATACCATTAAGTACTGATCGTCATTGACAGTTTCGTTTTCAGTACTATGAAACATAAGAAACCCGATGAAAGTTTCATAGGATGTCCATTCAACTCCTGTCTTTTCATAGACTTGCTTCGATGGGTAGTAAGGTGTAAACACATAGCATTCATCCCATTTAAAATCTGTCAGCTTATTTATATCTACTTCTGAATTTGTGCTAACAGCTTCTTTTAACTTACTTTGCAAGGATTTTGAACTTATATTATTTATCTTCATAGACTGATACTTTGGTGTACCAAATATAGAAAGTAATATAGCTGCTATTAAGACTGCTCCCATAATCATGAATGGCTTCTTTTTAGATAACATTGTAATCCCCCTTTTAACTGCAGTCATATAACTATTTAGCTGACTGCTAAAATTATTTTACTTACCTGAAATTCTCCCCATGATAACTGTATTATAATAATTTCCATCCTTATGAATACGATCCTTTATCAGCAAGCCTTCTTCTGCAAAACCATATTTTTTATATAGCTGAATTGCTTTTGTATTTGTCTCAACTACAGTTAGTGAGATTTTTTCAATCCCTGAAGAATCCGCACACATTAAAACATTCTCAAGAAGCACTCTTCCGATTCCATATCCCCAGTACTCCTTTAATATGCATATTCCAAATTCCGATTTGTGTCTAAATCTCTTTAAATTATTACCTGCCAACCGCGTAAATCCAACAATCTTGCCCTCAGCTTCTGCAAGTAAAAATACAGATCTTTCTGCTTCAGCATCTTCTAAAATAATCTTTTCAAAATCTTCTTGAGTTAATAAGTTTTCGCCGGGCTCTCTATCTAAGTTTTCTGTTTCTCCATCAATTTTCACTCTTAACTTAGATAATTCCTCTGCGTCAAATTTAGTTGGGCAGCGCAGTATCCAAGTTAAATTTTTGTCTTCTATTTTCTTGTTTTCAATAATCATTATTTCCTCCTTTTGGTCGGAAGCACTGAGTAATTTAAAACTCTCGCTCCGCTCGAAAATTACTCATAAAATCCCATTTAGGACTTCAACCTCCGAATATGTTAATGGCACGTTACTTCATATAATTATACATTTATTTAATTATACATAATCATAGAATTAATCTCAATTTTTTACATATGGAACTGTAATATTTTTAATTACAAAAGACAGCCTTACACTGTAAGACTGCCTTTATAATTCTTCACTATAGATTTATTTAACTCCAATTTCTAATACAACAGATTGGTAAGGCATTAATTTTATTGAAGCATTATCTATAAAAATCTTGTTATAATTATTTAAAAGTATTTTCTTTAAGCCATCATTAAACTCTAAAATATTTTCTTTATTAGTCCAGTTATTTATAACTATAACTCTCTTATTTTCATCTTTTCTCTCATAAGCTACTATCCCATCCTTATCCTTATAAAAAGGAACAAAATCTCCGTAAACAAACACTTCTTTATATTCTTCATGACTTCGAAGCAAAGTTAATTTCTTATAATAGCTTAGTAAAGAAGCATCATCTTCTCTCTGGCTTTCCACGTTGATTTCTTTATAATTAGGATTTATATCAAACCATGGAGTGCCGGCTGTAAAGCCTGCATTCTTTTGAGTGCTCCACTGGAAAGGAGTTCTGCTGTGCTCTCTGGATTCTATATTTATTTTGTTTAATGCTTCTTCTTTAGTTAAACCCTCTTTAAGCATTCTGTCATAGATTTGATAGGTTGGCACATCTAGAAATTCCTTTATAGACTTCTTAGGAAAATCTCTCATTCCAATTTCCTGACCTTGATATATAAAAGGAATTCCCCTTAAGAAGAAGTACATGGTTGCAAGCATTGTTTCACTGTAGAAACTAATATCCTCTTGAGGTATAAGCCTGTCTGCACTTCTTGGCATATCATGATTTTCAATAAAGTTGGATAAAAATCCGCAGTCAATTGATGATAACTGTTTTTCAAATATCCTATCTCTTATTTCATCTACCATTGCTATATAATTGTCTTTCCACTTTTCCTCTCTTATTCTATAAGGAGCATGTGAAAAATCAAAAACTGTTGAGAAGTATCCGTCTTCACCAATAAATCTTCTTAATTTTTCTCCCTCAAGCTTATCTGCCTCTGCTACAGTCATGCTGTCATAAATTTTAAAGGTCTTTTCCTTTAGTTCATTTAAAAACTCGCCAATTCCATCAGCATTTTGATAATACTCCCAAGCACCAACCAAACCATCAGGGCCATCAGCAGGCAGATTAACATAATCAAAATTCTTTTTTATGTGACTTATAGCATCTACTCTAAAGCCTCCTAAGCCCTTTTCAAGCCAGTAGTTAACCATTTTATAAAGCTCATTTCTAAGCTCTTCATTTTCCCAGTTTAGATCAGGCTGTCCTTTTGTAAATAAATGAAGATAATATTTATTTGTATCTCCAATTCTTTCCCAAGCACTGCCGCCAAAAATTGAACGCCAATTGTTCGGGGGATTTCCATCTTTTCCTTCTTTTATTATGTAGTAATCAGCGTACTTGCTGTTTAAATCCTCCATTGCTTTTTGAAACCAAATATGTTTATCTGAACTATGATTAATTACCAAATCCATTAATATCTTAATATCTCTTTTTTTAGCTTCCTCTATTAATTCATCCATATCCTTCATGGTTCCAAAAGAAGGATCTATTTCATAGTAGTCAGAGATATCATAGCCGTGGTCAACCATCGGCGACTTAAATATTGGACAAATCCATATGACATTAACTCCAAGCTCCTTTAAGTAATCCAAATGATCTATAATCCCATTAACGTCGCCAACCCCATCACCATTCGTATCCTGAAAGCTTTTAGGATAAATTTGATAAACTATAGAATCATGCCACCACTTTTTAGTCATTTTTTCACTCTCCAAACAAAAGTTATTTTTGCTCAAAAATCTACGCTTTATCTATATATAATATTATCTCACTAATTATTCATATTAAAGTATAAGTGTTGTCCAAATATATGTCAAACGCTTGCATAAGAGCAAAAAAGAAAGGAGCCATACTCCTGAAGAATATGACTTAACTTTATCGAAAGCTGTATTAGCTTAATTCCACAAATTAGAATTTATCTAACTCATCCTTATGAGTGTTTCATCCATGGGAATACATTCTGCATACCTTCCATTCCATATAAATTCATTATAGTATTTATATGTCTGCTCTGCCGACATAAATTTATTATCAACAGTTGTATTTGCATAAGCCGGAACTATCATATTGAATCCATGCTCAAATCCACATTTTATAGTAGCATCAATACAATAATCTGTTTGAAGGCCTGCAACTATTATATCCTTTTCTCCTTTGCTTACTAAATATTCTACTAATCCAGTTTCTTTAAATGCACTATTTACTAGTTTATCAAATATTTTATCTTCATTATATGGCTTAAATTTTTCATATATTTCAAAACCATTAGTTCCTTTTGTTAATTCACTTTCAGTGCCATCATCATGCCGTACATATATTACTTCAATATTATTTTTTCTCGCTGTATAAATTAGTTTTTCTACATTAGATACAAACAAATGAAAATTATATAACTTTTCATTTGTTATTAATTTTTGTGTATCAATGACTAATAAAACCATCTATATTCTCCTTCGTAAATTACTATTTGTCTGCAAATTTTATAAATAATCTTTATTTTTCAATAAAGGAATAGTGCAATATATTCCAATTTATAATCATATCTATTATACTAAGGTTCTGTCTCCTTTACTTGTAGGTACAGAAATAACCACAAATTCTATATCACAGTCTGAATTATTATCATCTAACGAGTACCCACTGTTAATATATTTATTACTTCATTCTCACTAAGCCCTGTCCGCCTTACTCCCAAGTCTCCCAAATCTCAGGCACATAGCCTACAGATGCCTGTTTTCCGTTCCTTACTAAAGGCGTTTTATATAGCTTTGGATTATTCAGCAAAAGCTCCTCCTTAACACTATCACTTCTTATCTGCGCTATATTTAATTTTACATATTCCTTAGACTTTTCATCAATTAAATTCTTAAGCCCAACTGCAGCTCTAACGCTTTCAAGTTCTCTTTTGCTTAAAGCTTTTTGATTTAGATCTATAAACTGATATTTAATTTTTCTTTCCTTAAAATATCTTTCTGCCTTTTGTGTATCAAAGCATTTTTTTACTCCGAATATTTGAATGTTCATTTGTTTAGTCTCCTTTATTTTGTCAGTTCTAATACCTTTTTAACAGCAGGATCCTCCATTAAGCTGCTGCTTTTCTTAGCATCTACTTTTATATCTGGCTCTGTTTTAAACTCTTCATCGCTGCTGCCATCTGATTTTAAGCCCATTTCCTGAGGATATCTGAAAACATAGCCGCTGTTTGGAAGTACTCCTAAGGTCGGTGATATTCCAATACCATCCCCTCCGGTTTTTTCACCAACGACAGTAGCAAAGCCTGTGCTCTTAGCAAATATAGCAAAACCTTCAGAAGAGGAATAAACCCTTTCATCTACAAGAAGATATATTTTTCCCTTAAAACCTACTGGACCCTTAGGACTTATTATATCTATGTTTTTAAGGTAGTATTTAAAGTCTGTGAAGATTTCTTGAGGCAGCTTGCTTAAATTTTCTTTCTTTAATTTATCTATAGGCAAAACCATGGTATCATAGCTGTTTCCAAAGGTACTTTTCAATATATTTTGAGTATAGCTTCCTCCTCTAAAAATGCAATAGGTTTTTTGCATTAAAGGTTCATTTATTAACGGTGCAACAATATAATCTCTCCAGTATGATTCATTTCCCCCACCATTTCCTCTTATATCTATTATCAAAGTTTTATAATCTTTTATATCCTTCAAAAATCTATAAATAGTCTCAAACTCTTGATTATTCATATTTATATTATTAAAAGATTTTACGCCAAGATAAGCAGTTTTATCTTTTTCCACTATAGTAGTTGTAACATTATCTTTTGTGGAATGATCTGCATTAAGCTGGCTGTCTTCTTCTTTATTAGTTTGAGTTTCTCCATATCTTTCAACAGCTCTTTTATCAGTAAGTATATCAAGTGTTTGATTTGGAGGCGGTATATTTTTAAACATGTCCTTAAATAAAAAATAGCCTTCGCTATTAAGAATATTTGTATGTCCATTATGCAAATCCTTAAGAGCTTCCTTAATGCAATTAAAGAACTCTTCATCAGATTTTGTTTCCTTTATAGCTTTCTCATACTTTTCCTTGTTTAAAAGCCAATCCACATTATTTACCCTTTTGTTAAGCTGAAAATATGGATAATTTTCCTTAAGTATTGTATATAAATATTCAAAATCCTCAACTTTCTGTTTTGTAGTAAGCTGCTTGTGTTTATTGCTTGTTTTTAAATCTCCATTATTACAGCCGCATAAAATAAACGTAAAACTTAATAATAAAGCTGCAAGTCTTCTTATTTTCATAAATATCTCTCCCTACACCCAATACAATTTCAATAAATTAATTATAATACCAATACATGGAATATTCTATATTACTATAATCTTTTAGATAACAAATTTACATTATATTGAATTACATCATAAAATATGAAATAATATTGTATATTAATATAAACTTTAAGCTATTGATAGATTTAGAATTTGGGGGCGATATCATGAAGTCTATAATCAGCTATCTAAAGAAAATATTAATTTTAACTACAGTAAATCTTGTCATTGTGTTACTAGTGTACCTAATAAAAAATGAGTTTACACTTCATAACATTGGGTATGGTCTATGTATAGGCGGTGTTGTAATGTCCATAATTTCAGGTTTAGCCATACTAGGCTCAGGAAAGACTGCCCAAATAAGCGTAAGCAATAACTATATAAGAAGCTCTAATAATTTTGCTGAAGATTATATGAAAGAAAGAGGTAAGAATATGAGTTTTACATTACTTATGTTTTTATCTGGTGTTTTTTCTTTATTAATCGGATATGGAGTGTTTTTACTATAGAAGCATATAAAAATATGATAGGAGTGTTTTAGATGAAATATCCTTCTTTAAAACCGTTTGTGAATTCATAGCAAAGACTGCTATGAAATGTTAGATTATTTATACGTAGTCTTTGCTCATGTATTAATTATGATTAGGAGGGCAAAGAATATGAGTTATATAAATGCTGAAACTGTTCTTCCGGAAGATATTATTAAATTAGTCCAGCAATATGTTGATGGAGAATATTTATATATTCCACGAAAAATCCAAAACCAAAAACAATGGGGCGAGAAAAGCGGAATAAGAGTATTCCTTAAAGCGAGAAATGAGGAAATATTTAAACTCTATGCTTTAGGCACTTCAGTTGCTGAATTAGAGAAGCTATACTATCTTTCTGAAAAAAGTATAAGAAGAATAATATATAAAGAAAAATCTAGAGTTGATTAAAAATCATGAGCCTGTCTCAAAATAGCTTAAACCTACTGTTTGGTATTTGAATTCTATCAAATACCACGCTAAGTTTAGTTGTTTTAAAGCAGGCTCTTTTTATTATCAAAAATGACTATGAATTGTTTATGAGATATAAAAATTAAAAACCAGGTGATAAGCTATTAGTATAGTAAATTTAAATTGGGGGATTTAATTATGAATATTGAATTTAGAAAACCATTAGAAAAAGATGCTAATGAAATAGCAACCTGGAAGTATGACGGTAAGTATTCCTTTTACGATAACGACAAGACAGAAGCAAAAAAAGAATGGGCAAGCAACATACATAAGGAAGAAAATACTTTTGTTATATACAATGAATCAGAAGAGCTTATAGGCAATTTCAGCTTTGATTATGATGACGATGGACATCTGATGCTTGGAGTTCAAATGAAGCCAAGCTTCACCGGAAGGGGTATGGGCACTGAAATAGTACAGTCAATATTAAACTTTGGCAGAGAAATCTATAAATTTGATAAGATTGAGCTGCTTGTTGCTAAATTTAATAAACGAGCCATAAGAGTTTATGAAAAGCTCGGTTTTATTAAAACTGAGGAGTTTATATGGAATGTAAATAATGAAGAAAAAGAGTTCATTTCTATGAAAAAAGTCTATTAGCCTATTAATCATTAAACTTAAGTGGTTATTTGTAAAAACTATGCTGAAATATGTAAGACAGCATAGTTTTTTGTTGCAAAAATATGCCAATGAATAGCCCTGCTGCCTATTGACTTTATTTTCCTATAGATTTACACTTAAATCGTAAGTAGTAAGTAGTAACTAATAATTAAGTAATACATGGGGGTTTTATTGTGATGGAACTTACTTTTGCACAAAGCTTTTCCCTTATAGCACTAAATGCTCAAGACAGTATTCATTTAACTACCGCTAAAAAAGCAGCTTTACGTTGTATGTCAGCTTCAGTGATTTTAGAGTTGTATTTAGATAAACAATTTAATGTAAACTCAGAAGATCTGACATTTACCAAAGAGGATTTATCCAATCCTTCAATTAATTTATATCAGGAAACCATTTTAAAAATTATTCTTGGAAGAAATGATAGCATTAGCGATACTCTTTCAAACTATCTTTCTCATGTTATCAAACTATCAAATAAACAGCTGAAGGAAATCGAACGAACTTTGGCAGATTCTCTTAAAGGCATTGATGCATTAGAAGAAATACCTAATCTTCTTGGATGTGATTTGGAGTTTAAAACAGCTGGTGTTTCCATTAAGGAATATCGCAGTAATGGGGAGTTGTATACAAAAATCACGGAAGGCCTTCGTGCTGAAATTTTAGAAGATGGTGTTATGTCAGAGGAAGCTATTCTTATGCTTTGGCTTATGAGAGAAAGCGGTTCTATTTATGATATTTTTTCTAAAGAAGAATTAAAAATAGTAGCTGATCGAATAAATCAGTTATTTGAAGAAAATTCTTTTGCTAGGCAGATTTTCTCAATAAATATTCATAAATCTATTGAAATAGCAATAAAGAACTTTTTAAATATAAAAAAATCTATTATGTCTACCCAAATTGGTACAGGTGTAAATTTTGCTTTTCCTTTTTTTGAACGTTCTCAATCTATATTTATTGATACTGAAGCCATGTTTGAAAATAAAGAAGAGCGTCTCCGTGATGTAAAGGTACGACTGGAGCAGTATGGTCATACTTTTACTGTAATTCGCGAGGGTGAAGTTCCTCTTATAAAAATAGATAATTTCTTATACGAGGCTATACCAACTGCTATGAATTATCAATTTCCAGTACAAGGTGTTCGTTTAAGAAGATATCCAATATATTAATAGGGAGGATTTTAAATGTCCCGTCAGCGTACAATGGAGAAAATACTATCATCTGAGTATGTATCTATAGGCGAGCTAGTACGTATAACTGGCTGCCGTTACAGCACTTTAAAATTTTATACAGAAGAAGGCATGCTTCCCTTTGATCAGCAGGAAGAAAACCTGACGCGCCGCTTTCCCAGGGAAAAGGCAATACAAAAAATTGAAGAAATACAGGCCTTAAAAAAGAATGGACTAAACATTCCAGAAATAAAAAGGGTTTTATCGGAGTAACAATAAAGAATATACTCTGATAAAACATTTAAGCAGGGCTGTCGTAAAACAATAACATGCAGTGAGTTTAAATTGTTTTGCGACAGCCCCTTACTTTGTATTTATCTTTGGAAAAAATATCATGCATTAATTTTCCTAAGACTATATAATATTATTAAGATATCTTACGGAGGCCTCCTACCATGGAAATTCAATTAATTGAAAGAATTCAAAGCTCTATAGACTTTATAGAGAAAAATCTATATGAAAAGATTAATCTTGAGGACACTGCTAAGGCTGCTTTAATGTCTTTGTCTTCCTTCTATGCTGTTTTCTCAAATATACTTGGGACAACCGTTAAGGATTATATAAGGAAAAGGCGTCTTTCCTTGTCAGCTTTGGAGCTTGTTGATTCAAACTATACTATTTTGGATATAGCTCTTAAGTATCAGTATTACTCTTCTGAAGCCTATTCCAGAGCTTTTAAAAAGTTATACGGTCTATCACCTAAGGACTATAGGCTTAGAGGAATATATATTGATATATTTTCTAAAATTACATTGAATCACATTAATAAAATTGGGGGTAATGTTATGATTAATAGAGAAATGAATAGGGATGTTGTTATTAATAATATAAATAATTCTTCTAATGGATTTGTACTTGATATTGATATTGATCACTTTGACAATATCAATAAAAATTATGGACATGAAATTGGTGACAAGGTTCTCATTGAAGTTCCAAACAGAATTAGGGCTGTTTTAGAAAATTATAATATAAAAACTGAAGTAACAAGAATTAATAATGACGAATTTGCTGTTATTATCAAAAATGAATCAAAGGATCTTATTACTAAGCTTTCAAATGATATAATAGCTTCAGCAGAACCTGAATTTATATTTGGAGAAACAATCGTAAAACTTACACTGAGCATTGGAATTTCTGAATTCTCCTTCGGCTCTAACAATGAAGAAGTAATTAAAAATGCCAATGAAGCCATGCTTAATGCTAAAAAAAACGGTAGAAATCAGTACAGTTTATCCTGTTAAGCAAAAATGGGATGCTGCAAAACAGCAAACCTAGCGTGTTATTGAATTCGTAGAAACATTTGAGCAAGCAGCAATAAGACTTTAATTAAAAAATTTATAAAGCCGTTAAGAATTTTATACTGTCTGAGTAAAACGAGTTTATAAAATTTAGGATTTATAAATTTTTTAATTATTAGTCTTATCTGCGAAGCGAATGTTTCATAGAATTCAAATAACGCGCGGCAGGTTTATGTTGTTTGCAGCATCCCCTTTATATTTTACTTTGCAAGTCTTCTATCTAATTCTAAAATCTTGTTTTCACTTTTCAAAGTCTTTATGCCTAAATTATTTACATCAAATCTTAAGTCGTCTATCTTATCTGTAAGCTCATCAATCTTTTCAGAATTTATTTTATATCCGTCAAATAATGCTTCTGTTCTCTGCATAATTTTCTCATCAAGACTTGTGATAGCTTCTGTATGTTTTCTAAGCTCAGCTTTAAATTCTTCCTGATTTTCAAGAATTTTTACAAGCATTTTTTTCAGTTCTTCATCCATATGTACTTTTCCCACCTTGTTTATTAGTTGGAATACTCTGGGCAGGCTGCCCCTAAAAACTTGCTTTCATTATAACATCTTAAAGCTTTCATTTAAAGAAGAAATTTTTACAGTACTATTTATATATTTATTCTGAAGTTTCATAAAATAATCTATCTTTTAATTTAAATTATTATATTAGCCTGGTGGTAAAGTGTCAATAATGTCAATATACCTATATTATATAGTGTTATTTTTAATGTGAGGTAAAAGTCCTAAATGGGCTTTTACGGGCAGACTAGCGAAGCCAAAGTCCTAAATGGACTTTAGCGGGTAACTTATGATCGAAGCGAATGTCTTAAGTTGCCCAGTGCCCGAAGGGGAACGAGCGATTTAAGGTTGCCCCGTGGGCGAAGCCAATGTCCTAAATGGACTTTAGCGGGTAACTTATGAGCGAAGCGAATGTTTTAAGTTACCCAGTGCCTGAAAGGAAACGAGCATCTTAAACTACCCAGTGTTTCGAGTGAAAGGAGAAAGTTTTTATGAAAAAAAAGTTAGTTATACTGATTACTGCAGCAAGTTTGCTGCTTTCGGCCTGCAATGATGGAAAGGTAAAAGTTGATCCTGCTGAAAGTACTAAGCCAAGCTCTGCTCAAACGGAAGTTACTCCTGTAAAAGTGGAAAAACCTAAGTTTACAAAGGATACCTATCCTAAGCTTGACGGATCCACGGCAACTATACCTCTATCTGAAGCAGCGGCTTCAGATATTCTTGGAATTTCAAAGGAAGACTCTCAAAAGTTTATAAAGCACAATACAACGCATAATGCTTATGTAAATCTCATCAATAAGAAAGTAGATATTATATTTGTTACTGAACCTTCTGAGGAAGAGCTAAAGCTAGCTAAAGATGCTAAGGTTGAACTTGAAGTTATACCAGTTGTCAATGAAGGCTTTGTATTTCTTGTGAACACTAAAAATCCTATAAATTCTCTTACGATTAAGCAGATACAAGATATCTATCAAGGAAAAATAAAGAATTGGAAAGAAGTCGGAGGAACTGACAGTGAAATTATTCCTTATCAAAGGGAAGCCAACTCCGGCAGCCAGACAGGTATGGAAAAAACAGTTATGAAAGGTCTAAAGATGGTGGATGCACCAAAAACCATTGTTACCGGAATGGAAGGACTTATTGAAAGCATAGCAAAATATGATAATTCCGAAAGAGCTTTAGGGTACTCTTACTTTTACTACGCAAAAACAATGTATAACAAAGATACTATAAAATTTATAGGAGTGGATGGAATAGTCCCGGACAATAGTACTATATCCTCAGGAAAGTATCCTTTTACAACCTCTTACTATGCAGTTCTTAGAAAATCCGAGCCAAAGGACTCCTCTTCAAGAAAACTTTTGGATTGGATGCTTAGTGAAGATGGGCAAAAACTTGCTGAAAAAACCGGCTATGTTCCTCTAAAAGTGAGGTAGATACTATGAAAGCTTTATTTAGAGTATTAATAATAGTTCTTGCTATATTACTAACGGGCTGTCATAATACTCCTTCAAAGCAGACAGAGCCTAATAAAGCTGTGCCTAGCAATTCATCAGCTCCTTCATCTTTGAATCCTTACCATACTGCTGTGGACATAAAACTTGTCAAGAAAGCCGATAAAACAAAGTATTTGTTATCAAATGGTATCGAGATAAAATATGGACAAAAATCTGCTAAAACTTCTAAAGGAGAGATATCTGCTTTCTCTCCCCAATTTTCCGGTCTGAAAGACAAAGCTCTTGAAGCAAAAATTAATAAGTCCTTAGGAAACGATATTGAAAATACAGCTAAAAATTATGCAGCAAAAGCCTCTAAAAAACCTTCTGAGTTGTCTTTTTTAGCCACATTAAATGCAAATAATCTTTTATGCATTACCTTCTATGACCTTTACTCTCCTCCTTTAGACAGCTTTCTTTACAGACTTACAGATGGTAAAAAGCTTGAACTTAAGGATTTATTTACAGAAGGAACAGATTATGTTTCTTTAATTAATCAAAAGGTTGTTGAAAATATGTTGAGCGAAGCCTCAGAAGAGGAAAATATTTTGAAAGAACCCTTTACTACTATAAAGCCAAACCAAAAGTTTTCTATCTCGCCTTCAAGCTTATTTATAATTTTTGATGCCGGAGAGAGTGGCTTTGCTGAGGCTCATACTGTTGAGATTCCTTTATCAACAATTGATGACTACGTGGACATCACAGACAGGTATTCAGGAACAGAGCGAAAAACACAGGAACGTTCAGATTTAATAGTGAGAGCCAACAATATTTTTTCTTCATCAAAGGGTGAAATTATCAACAAAAAAATTGGAGAACTTTGGTGCTATTACCCTCAGTTTTCAGGACTTAGAAATGATAGTTTTGAAAAAACAATAAATGACACAATAAAAGACGGTGTTTATAAAGTAGCAAATAACAACCTTTGGGATAGCGAATCTAAAGTTAAAAGTGATGATAAGCACAAGGCAACGGTACAGCTCCAAACTATCTTCAATCATTACGGAATTATCTGCATTACTCAAAATGCATACAAGCTGGATAAGTATGAAGACCTTAATGATTTTTATAAAGTTTACAGCTTTGATTTAAAAGCCAACAAAATAATTGACGCAAAGGAAATTTTAAATAATTACAGCTTAAAGGATAAAAACTTTAAGGAAAGCTTCACAAACCTTGCAAAGCAAAACCTATTGAAAATTTACGGTTCCTCTAATAATCAAGTTGCAAATAAAATTAATTCTGCCTTAAATTATAATCTTATAAATGATAAGTCAATTATATATTTTAGAAAATACACGCCGGATGATCCTACATCAATTGTTATTCATTTAAATAAGGATACTATTAAAGGAATAACTGATTCAATGGAGTGTGAAGTTTCTATAAAAGATATTGTTAAAATTCCACCTGAAGACTTTTTTAAATAAAATTGTCAAAAAGCCTAATACTTCTGTAGAAACTTACTGTTTTACATGCTAGAAGGATGATAAAATTTATTTACTAAGAAGCCCAAAGATTAAATATGTGCGCTCACGGGTAATACAGGGGGGATATTAAATGAAAAAGGGGATTTCAATTATAGTAACTTGTACATTGCTTGCAATGATGGCTGCAGGCTGCGGTTCGAATACCAATACTAAGAGTACTGCCGCTTCAGCAGAAGCTGAAAAACTCACAGAAATTAAAACAAAACTTGATAAGGAATTTACAGACTATTACGGACCGGATAAATTCAGCGGATATGTCTATATCTCTAAAAAAGGCAATGTACTTTTAGATAAAGGCTACGGCAAGGCTGATTATGAAAAAGGTACTGAAAACACAAAACAGACAAACTATGATATAGGATCAATAACAAAGCAGATTACAGCCTTTGGTATAATGCAGCTTCAAGAAAAAAAACTTTTAGATGTAAATGATAAGGTTGATAAATATCTGCCTGCTTTTCCTCATGGAAATGAAATAACTATTCATCAGCTTTTATGTCATACTTCAGGGCTTCCTGAATACTCTACTGAATTTGATATAAGAAAATTCAGACCATCCTACAAAAACTTTGGTATTGAAGGCAAGGATGAGAAAGTTAATTTTCTTTTTTCATCTGGAAAGGGTTTTCAATACAGTAACCCAGGTTATGTTTTATTAGGCTATATAATAGAAAAGGTTTCTGGAGAAACTTTAGATGTATATTTAAAGAAAAATATATTTGATCCTCTTGATATGAAAAATACTTCCTTCAGGGATGAAACTGGTCATCTTAGCAATCTGGCAACGGGATATGAAACTGAAAACAAGGAAAAGATAGAAACATCCTGGACATTAGAAAATATCGGCTTTGTATATGGATCCGGAGGACTTTGTTCAACAGTTGAGGATATGCTTAAATGGGAAAAAGCTCTTACAGAACAAAAATTAATAAGCAAGGAATCCTATGAGAAGATATATACTCCTAATGAGAACAATTATGGATATGGGTGGTATATATTTAAAGATTCCGCAGGAAAAATAAGTTATGAGCATTATGGAACCGGAGTAGGCTTTAGAACTTATTTTCTACGAGCGGTTGATGAAGATATAAAAGTTATAATTATTACTAATTATCTAAACGCACCTTTAGAAGACATGGCAAGTTTAACAAAAGATTATCTTAAATAGTTTATAATCCTTTTACTGAGAGATATATTTTACAAAATATTCTCTCAGTAAAAGGATTTTTAAAGTTATTGAAGAATACAATATGTAATATAAAGGAAGGGTGGTTATATTATGACATTGTATTCTAAAAACTTTACTACAAATGTATCAATTCCACTATATATAAGCCTTGAGGATGTATTCTCCAAGGAAAATCACTCAATGTTTAGAATTATTTTAGTGGAAGCAGGTACTGGTATATTAAAAATAAATAACCGTTCCTTCGTTTTTATGTCTCCTTCAATATTTTGCCTTAATGAAAAGGATGTAATCGAACTTGAAAAAGAATGTGATTTAAAAGCACAAGTCATATATTTTGATCCAACAATAATTAACAGCTCCTTTACTGTTGAAAAGGTATATAGCATAAATGCAAATAATTGTGATAAATTTACAAACATACAGGATATTTTTTATCTTGATCCTTTTATACATCGTACAGAAAAAATAAGCCCTTACTTTGAAATAGGACTTATGATGTTTAAAAGAATATCCAAGCTTTATAAAACGCTTTATGAGCAGACAAACCCTTGCAGTAGTGAATACTGGGTCTGCCGTTCTCGTTCCTTATTTTTGGAAATATTATTTTTAATTCAATATATTTACACTAATTCTGAAGCAGATGAAAGGCTTCAACTCCCAACCACTGATAACGACTTAAATGATGTTATTCTTTATTTGCATACAAATTATCAAAATAAAATTACTATTGAAGAGCTGACAAAAGCCTTTCATATAAACAGAACAACTCTGTCCGAAAAGTTTCGTGCTTCAACAGGTATGTCAATTAAAGATTATCTTATTAAATTAAGAATAAAGCTGTCAGCTGTAATGCTTAGAGATACCATGCTCCCTGTATCTGAAATAATGTATAGAACAGGCTTTAATGAAGCAAACCATTTTTCTAGAATCTTTAAGAAATACATGGATTGTTCTCCTTCAGATTATAGAAGAGAATTTTATTCCTAGAAATATTTTTTCTCATTAAATAAGAAAGTGTCACAGGCTGCTTTGTTGCAGCTATGTAACACTTTTTTATCTTTTACCAATTTCCTCTAATACTAGGTGAAGTGCTATATTGGTCAATGCCTGTATCCACATATGCTGTTCCAAATACAAATGCTCCCCCTGATTTGCTATAAGCATGAACCTTTAGCCAGTCCTTGTGAGTTGCACCGCTTTGGCATCCCTCTGATGCTTTACAAGCGACTACGCTTCCAGATGGAAGTGAAGTTATTAGATTAGCGTTCCCATCGTATATATTAGTAGTCCTAACTACATCATATATAAGAGAATCATAACCATTCACTGTATACCTTTGTGATGGATGGTTACTCCAAGGTTCGCGTCCGCTGTTTCCGTTCCAGTTTAAAGATGAATAAGCTGTTCTCCAACCTCCTACTCTGCAAAGCGCCTGAATCTCGTACGGGTACATACAATTGTTATGATAGATTTCTTTGTCAAGGTAACACTCCAAGCTTCCAAGAATTCCTATACCATTTGCTGGCGGATCTTGTGCAACCACCTCTGGTGCATCATACATATCGATAGCAAGATAAAATGGATTGTAACAAAATTGTGACATCTTTAATTCCTCCTCAAAAATTTTATTTTTTAAAACTTACTTACACTTTATATAAAGAAAAGAAGAACCTAAATGTAAACCTATGCTTTAAAAATTTTATAAAAATATTAATATGTTTTACACCATCCCAACTGGAGTAATCCAAGTAAGTAATCTACAAAAAATTAATAAAATCCCATTACTTTTATTGAAGCATAGGATTTTTGTAGATTTGCTTTAGTCTGAGCTTTATAATAAAATATAGGTAAATAATGGATTAGAATCAGAAAATATCAGTTTATTTTAGAAAGAAGTGAAGTAATGAATACTAAAAATGAATTTCTTAAAGAATATACGAAAATACCTGAGAAGAAAGAAATAAGAACATCTATCTTGGCAATTGCTGTATTTACAATTGTTTGTGGCTACATGGCTATGAAAAGCTATTATGACGCTGTACCTAATTCAGTTATTCCTAGTTTCATAATAAATTTACTAAATGTTATTATCATTAGTTTTGAATTGTTTTCATTAATTTTTTATATCTTCGCAGAACGAATGAACAAACTAATTTATTTATACACTTCTGTAGGCTTTACAGGAAGTTCCATATTTTTCTTTATTGTTTCTTCTTTAATTTTTTTAAGCAGGTTGGATAGCCCTTTATCCTATGTCACAATTTGTATATGTCTATTAATATATCTACTTATTATAGCCGCAGTGGTTCTTAACATAAGAAATAAAATAAAGCGTGCACATAAAAAAAATCAGCTTAACAAGGCCTTGGCAGGAGCAATTTCTTCCTTATGTATATCACTTGGAATTATTTTATCAAAACAGCCAGGTTTAAATGGCATCCCTTCTGAAATAATATTATTAGTATTAGCATATTTATTAATTCCCACATGTTCAGGGTTTCACAAGTTTTATTTAATAATTAAAAATAGAGATAAATAAACGCTCATTATTTTATTAGTAAAAAGCATGTACAAACTAAAAAATAAATCTGTACATGCTCTTTTTTATGAATATTTATTAATATACTACAACTTCACCAAATAATTCTTCAAATACCCATGCAAGCTTATCTTTAATAAATTCCTCCATCTGCTCACTTCCATGGTTAGAGAACCAATAACCTACCACTCCTCCAACTGCTCCTCCAATTATTGCACCTACAACTGGCACTTCAGGTGCAACAGCTTGGCTAACTACACCTCCAAGTATGGCAGTAAAGTATGCCGATAAGCCATTTGTAACGATGCAGGCAGCTAGAGCTTCAAGCATGGCTGGTAAAGACTGTACTTCTCCTTTTTCCCACATCTCTACCATGTCATGATATGTTCCTGCAATAACTCCGGCTATAATAAAAAATTTATCTATTTTCTTGAAAAATTCTAATTCTTTTGCATTATTTTTAAGACCAAGGGTAATTCTATCTGACAAAGCTGCAGCCGGTTTAAGCTTATATTCTTCAAGAAGATGTATTGTACCTTTAGAATCATATTCATATATTCTCATGAATCCTGGCTTGTTTGTATCATATATTTTAGTATCAGTCATATATTTATATGTTTCATTATTAATAAAAACATTGCCAAGTGAAAGATAATCCGATATTGGAGGATTCCAAAGTTTCCCTTTACGTTCTGCTTCTTCGCCGACATTTTGTTTTATATTATCTAAAAAAAGTTCATTTATTTTTTCATAATATGCTTCCTGTGATATGGGACCCCATCCTCGATTAATTGCATCAGTAGTCCAATCATTAGCATTAATTTGATAAAGACTATTATTTTTATTTGACAAAATATTATTATCGATTTCTATTTGGCCTAACCCGCTGCCAATAGTTATTGTCGAGATTTGATCAAATGCCCAATCTGCCGGAAGCGGATATCCAAGATTTCCACTAAATCCGCTTGACATATCGCTTATAAAACTACTGCATGAGTATCCCGCAGCAGCTATACGGCTGCAAACATTTCTTGGTCCATAAATACCAACCTTGTAACCATATCCGTTTGTACTAAACTCATTACTTACTGTTTTAAAATATGAAAGGATGTAATTGGTTACTTCATAATCAATAGCATCATAATCAACTGCAAAATATATAATAGCTCCCGGAAGAAAGCTTAAACTGTCAGCAGCCAAAGCAGCAGAGGCTGCATCAGATTTTCCTTGATATTCAGTAAAGTATGATGACTGTGTTCCTGATGTTTCAAAAATAGGAAAAACCTTAATCCCATTGCCGTATATAGTCTCTAGTTCAGTAGCAGTCATCTTAAACCTTCCTGTAAGATATCTTCCAACTGCTTCATAACCATTGCTGCCAAGTGTTTTTGCCATTTCATCAGTAATTGTTGTAGAGCAGTCGCAAGCCTTTCCCTTTCTATTAGGATCTCCGGTACTGACTAATAAAGATGCCCATGTTTGTGGACCAGCATATCCATCAGGAGTTAAGCACGCAAATGTTTGAAAATTGATTATCGCTGTCTTAAGTCCTGTTCCAAATAATCCATCGAATCCATTTGGATTATAATGATTGCAATATAAAGCATATTGCAGTAATAAAATAAAATTTTTAGTTGCATTAGTTCCAGGTATTGTTGGGCATGCATTCATAGTATTAGTTCCAAAAATGCCGTCAGGGGTATTCCCCTGCTCATGTTGAAGTGCTTTTATTAAGGCTTTATTTGTCAATCGTGAATATATACCATCACATGGAATCAATCCTACCACATTATTATAATCACGATTAAGTCTTTGCTGAATTGTTCTAATATTAGAATCTCCTCCTGGAATCAATACAAATGCATCCGTATTTAGCAGAGCTTGAAAAATCATAGGAGTTGTAATTCCATCTTGAACTGTTAATCCTGCATCCGATTGGAATTTCTTTATTGCAGTCATAACACCGTTACCATAACCACCGTCAAGACCATTTGGATTATAGCCCTTACAATATAATGCACCTTGCAAAATATAGACTTCATTTTTTGTAGCACTGCTGCTTGGAAGTGTGGGGCATACTGACATAGTTGCAGGACCGAAAATACCATCAGGAGATGGGATATGCAATTCGATTTGAAGTGCTGTTATCAGAGCAGCTACTGTACCTCCTCCTGTTATTCCATCTTCTGGTATAGGTGTGTAGTTTGCATTGCTCCTGTAAGTATTGTTTAACCAATGCTGTACGTTAAAAACCATTTGATCCATTTTTATACCTTCCTTCTCTATTTTTATTCTGTTTGCAAGCTTTTTGATTTTACTTACATAGATTAAAAATAGAAAAGAACAATAAATGTAAACCAAACTAAATCTCTTTTTAAAATTTTTAATAAAGTATTAAAATCTAAATTCCCTTACTATTTCTGTCAAAACTTCTATAAGTGCTGGTAAGCCTTACTCCAAGGGCAATTAAAGCCTCTATCCCTGCAACAATAAGCAGTACATTTCTTGCAGATATGAATTCTGCTGCTGTAGTTCCAATTAAAATAGAAATTATTGAAATAGGGCTTCTGAGCATAGCAAAGGTACTGAACACCTTGCCTCTGTGCTCATCCGAGGCTGTATTTTGAATAACTGTATTTAATATAATCATGTGTGCTGTTCCTATACAGCCTAAAAATGCAAATATTGCTACAGATAATAGCAAAACTCTATTTAAAATAAACATAGTAAAAAACACGGAATCAAACAATAAAATATTTAAGAAAAGCTTAAATCTATTTTTATATCTTTTAACAAGTATTCCTATTACAAGACTTCCAAATATAGCCCCAACACCCAGGCTTGAAAGTAAAATTCCCCAAATAAGCTCAGCTCTGTCGCCAAGCTTTAAAGTTTCCTTTAAAAATATATAAATAAGTGGTGCTTGCATAGCCATTGCAAAGGTAACGAATAAATCTATAAGAAGCATTAGCTTTAAGCTTCCATCCTTCCACATTATTGATATTCCGCTTACAAATTCTCTAAGGTATCTACCCTTAACCATCATTTTATTATTATGAACATGCTCTTCTTTAACAAAAATTGTTCCAATAATAACTGCAGAAACTATAAAAGAGGCGGAATCTATTATAAAGGCATTTTTAACTCCAACAAAGCCAACTACTGCTGCCCCAAGTGCTGAACCAATAATCTGAGTTATACTGTTTACGGAAGATTCAAATGAATTTAAAAGAGGGACATCCTCTTGATTTACAAGGTTTGGCTCCATAGCACTTTGAGCGGGATTTCTGAAAACATAAACTGAAGACTTTAAAAAGGTTATTATATAGATAAGTTTTAAGTCATTTACAAATATAAGACTTATAACAACTAAAGCACACATAATATCTGAAAATGCCATTATCCATTTTCTCGGCAGCTTGTCTATTATTATTCCTGCAAAAGCACCAAAAAGCATATAAGGCAGTGCTTCCATTATGGTTAAGAAGCCTAAATCTGTTATCTTTCCATTAGATAAAATATAAACCTTTCTTAAAAGTGCAAAATAGCTTATCTTGCTTCCAAGTGATGATATAAACCCTGCGGCTATAATTCTCATTAAAATACTATTTTTTATAATTGTGCTGTATTCTTGCCCATAGCTTTTTAGCTTTTTTATATGCGCCATAGCCTCACCCCTTATTTTCCAATAAAAACTTATTAAACAACAATTAATGCACCTAACATAAATCCTATAATTCCTACTAAAAGAGACCCTAAAATATAGATAAAGGCATTGAGCTTTTTATTATCTTGAAACAGGTTAAAACCCTCATACATAAAGGTCGAAAAAGTTGTATAGGCTCCAAGAAAGCCATCTCCAAATAAAGAGTACATATTGTTTCCCGCTCCTGAGGCACTTAATATTCCAAGCAGAAAGGCTCCAGTTATATTAATAAAAAAGGTTCCAAAGGGGAACTTTGATTTAGCTTTACTTGATATAAATCTTCCAAGACTGTATCTTGCAATACTTCCAAAAGCTCCCCCTATGCCCACTAATATATAATTCATTATTCTTCACCCTCCTCAGCTTTAGATACAGTACTTTCATTCATTGCAGTTTCAGAAGCAGCAATAAATCTACTTATGACTTCTCTTGAAACTATAACTCCAAAATACGCTGCAGCAAGTCCCAATAAGGTTGAAAAACCTATATATGAAATTGCAGAAAAATAATATCCGCTTTTTAAAAGTCCAACTGTCTCCTTACACATAGTTGAAAAGGTTGTATAAGCCCCAAGAAAGCCCGTACCAATACCAAGCTTTATATCTTCATCTATCTTTTTAACCTCTAAAGCAGTAGTTAGCAAAAGAGCAAGAAGAAAGGCTCCTGTAATATTGATTATAAAAGTATTAAGAGGTATAGCCTCCTTATATCCGATTATGTGTATATTCTTAACTATATATCTAGATATGGCTCCTAGAATACCGCCTAAACCAATAAAAATATATTTTTTCATTTCAGCTTAATCCTCCCATAAAAGCAAAAACCTACGCGTACATCCCAGTATTTGCAGGTTTAATACTAAATAAAAAAACTCACACAAATAACATAATAACGCTATTTGCATGAGTTTTAAATAGCTATTTTTCATAAAGCTCAAGAGGAAGTTTATCCGGGTCTTCAAAGAAAGTAAATTTTTTACCTGTAACTTCATCAATTCTTACAGGTTCAACTTTTACTCCATTATCTTCAAGCTCTTTTACTGATTTTTCTATATCATCAACTTCAAAGGCCAAATGCCTAAGCCCTCTAGCCTCAGGGTAGCTTGGTCTTTCCGGCGGATTATTAAAGGAAAACAGTTCTAGTTGTCCAAAATCTCCAACCTCTAAATCAAGCTTATAGGAGTCTCTTTCCTTCCTATAAGTTTCTTCAATACTCTTAAAGCCTAATATATTTACGTAAAAGTTTTTTGATTTCTCATAATCAGAGCAAATTATCGCTACGTGATGTATTTTATTTATGTTCATAATAAAGCTCCTTTTATATTAATTCATAAGTTTAAACTGATTTGCATTTTTATTATATTTATAACCTATAGCTGATAATTTATTCTCAAGTTCAAGGCTTGAAATTTCATAATCCTCGCATAAAGAATTTAAGCTGTCAAACTCGTCCCTAAGCTTCATATTAATTATACTTAATAACATAAAGGAATCCATTTTTAAAAGTTGTTCTTTATCCATCTGCAAAATCCTCCAAGTAAAATAATCACTATTACTATTTTAAACAAACTTAGAGTGATAATGCAAATATAAGTTATTATATTTCAACTGCTTCTGGTGCTGCATTACCTGCTGTTTTTTCATTTGCAGAGTATAGGCCCTTTCTTAGCGCAATTGTAGCTATAAGCATAGTTGCTGCAGAAATCAAAACGCATAAATAGGCGGGCAGCTTATCGAATAGAAATCCAAAAAGCATTGTCCCAAGCGGCATTGCCCCCATACTTACAGTACTCATAAGAGTGCCTGCCCTTCCAAGCATATCAAGAGGTATTTCCTTTTGGAAAACCGTATTTAATGTAATATTTGCTATGGTAATAACAAACCCAATCATAAAGGTAACTACAATTATACTTATATATGGAACTGTATTTGAATTAAACAACTTCAAATAAAACGGTGCCGGAACAACAGCGAGAAGCGCAAATATAAGTGAATTTACAATAAAGCAAAGAAATAAAAACTTTCCAAGCTCAAACTTCTTAGCGATTCCACTGCAGAAAAAGGGCGCTATCATCATAGCAACAACAAAGCCTGACTGTATTGTTCCATATTGAAAGTCTGACAGAAAAAGTATCTTCTTCGCAATATATACAAGGCCTACTGAAAATACAGGATCTGCTGCAAAATTCAAAAATAAAGCTAAAAATAATATATTTAAAATAAGTTTTTTACTCTTAACAAATTTTAGACCTTCTGAAAAGTCATTAAAAAAGCTCTTAAAGCTTATTTCACTTGGAGCCTTATTAATCTTAGGAATTGTAATTATAAACTCGCAAATTGCTGAAGCAATAAAGCTTATACTATCAACAATTAATATTAGGAATAAGCCGTATATTCCGAATAGAATTCCTGCCAAAACTGGTGATACAAAGGTTCCTATACTTATAAGGAAGGAGTTTATACCATTTGCATCCACAAGCTTATCTTTTTCAACAATAGAAGGAATTACCGCTCCTATTGCAGGCTGAAAAAGCAGGGAAATTAAAGATAATAATGTTACAAGAACATAAATACTTGCTAAAGATAAGCCCCCGGTTATGGCAAAGCCTGCAGCGTATGCCCCTACCACCAGTGCTGCTAAAATATCTAAATAAACTAATATCTTTTTTCTATCAAGCCAATCTACAAAAACTCCTGCAATCGGCCCTAGTATGAGCTTTGGCACTAAGGTTATAGCAAGTACCGAGGCAAACTTGGTTGCAGAACCTGTTATTTTAAATACATACAAGGATAAAGCAAAATTCTGCATCTCTGTTCCAATATAGGAAGTTATCTTTCCAAGCATTAAAGTTGAAAAGTTTCTCTGTTTTAAAATCGATGTATTCATTTGTCCCCCATTTCAATTATTCCCTTACTTAATTTTCTTTGTTATGGTTTCTGTTTTCATGCTCTCTTAATGCTGACTTTACAGCTTCTCTAACAGTCATGTTCATATCGCCCTGTACATCTCTTAGTCCATGTCTAATTGCAAGTCTTATAATCAAATATAATACTGCCATATTAAATATAAAGCTAAAAATGCCAAAGAGTATACTACTTGCAAAAAATCCCCCCATTGAAAAATTCATAATAATCCCCTTTCTTTATTTCTATATTATATATATTATCATAATTTTCACATTTTTTACATTATTATTCTGCAAAATAAAAGAGGCTTCTCTTAAAGCCTCTAAACTTAGTATGTTATTTGAATTCTTCAAAGCGTAAGCTTCCTAGGTTTCAAATAACATGCGGTGAGTTTAAGGTGCTTTAAGAGCAGCCTCTTAATTTATTTCAAGCTATCATATATTTTTTCAAGATTATCTTTCATACTTTGTATGTAATCTTTATTATCTTCTTTGCTTTCTATAGTATATATTTTTTCAACCTTAGCTCCAACTTCCTTTGCTAAAGTCTCTGAAACCTTTGGACTTGCAAGCTCTTCCATAAATATAGTTTTAATATTGTTTGTCTTTGCAAAGTCAGTCAATTCCTTCATCTTCTGCGGAGTAGGCTCCCCTTCTGCAAACATATCTTCAACACTTTTTTGTTCAATACTAAAATCCCTGCAAAGATAAGCAAAAGCAGCATGACCTGTTACAAAATTTTTATTTTTTACAGTATCAAACTTTGCTTTATATTCACTGTAAAGCTCATCAAGCTTTTTTGAATAATCCTCATAATTCTTTTCATAAAAGTCTTTATTATCAGGATCAGCTTTTACTAAAGCATCCTTTATATTCTTTGTCTCTACCTTGGCTTCCTTGAGACTTAGCCAAGTATGAGGATCATAATCTGTTGTTTTTATTAAATCTGCTCCTTTTGAAGCTTCAACTGTAATTAAGCTCTTATTATTCAGTGTACTTAAGGTTTTATCTACCCAAGTCTCGGCTCCAAGACCATTATATATAAATACCTTAGCCTTGCTTATGCTCTCCATATCCCTTGGCTTCGGTTCAAAATCATGAGGCTCCGTCCCTTCAGGAACAACTACCTTTACATTAATTTTATCCTTACCTATTGCCTCTGCAAATTCCTTCATTGGATTAAAAGAAACTACCACATCTATATTATTATTTGCTTTTGCTTCTGCTGTACTTGCCTTTTGATTGCTGCAGGCTGATAAACTTACTGTCACAGCAGCCAAAATAAATATTGACATTAATTTTTTAAACATGAACTTTTCTCCTTTCACTCGAAACACTGGGTAGTTTAAAGCGCTCGTTCCACTTCGCAAACTACCCGTTGAAGTCCATTTAGGACTTCAACCTCCTTTCACTAAAAACACTACTTAATGCAAATCATTTGCATTTACATTAATACTATAATAGTTTTTAACTGTACTGTCAATAGAAATGAAAAATAAAACGAGTATTAGATTGTAGATAAACTATAGTTGAAGTTGTTTATCTACCTTAACTAATGCTCGTTATACCTTTTGTTAGACTTTAAAAATTACCTACTGGTACTACAGTCTTGACTCTTTTTGTTTCCCCTGCTTTAGAGTAAGGAAGAATTTCTAAGGATATCAAGTTCATTTTAGAATTTTCATACTTCCATACAGCTTTTGCATAACCTATAGTATCAGCATGACAAATGCCGCTGAGCCTTTGAATAGCCTTAAGTTCATATATGCCATCTTTATCTATATCTACAGGAGTAAGCTCGCTTAGTGCTCCTTCCATTCCTGTCTGCTCTTTTAGTATTTTACCGCTTTTATCATAAATGCCTTCATAGATATAGGTATTCTTTTTATTTAAAGCATCAACTAAATAAAATTTACTTACTTCTTTATTAAATATATTAATCTTAAAATTATCTGTGTAGTTAATATCAAAGGATAGCCCTTTTGAAAAATACTCTTGATCAAACAAATATTTACAATTATTGTCTTTAAAAGAAACTATACTGTAATATGAATATCCGCCGCTTCCACCACTGTTAAAGCTTGCAAAAACGTCTAATATTTTATCTCCATTAAAATCTCCTAAAAACAACTTGCCGCCATATCCAGAATCAATTTTTCCAGGAGACAGCTTATAATATTTGTTATTTTTCCCATCCTGTATAATAAGTTTTATATCTTCATTATAGGCAGAATTATC
Source organism: Clostridium rhizosphaerae (assembly GCF_016765585.1). Lineage (GTDB taxonomy): Bacteria > Bacillota > Clostridia > Clostridiales > Clostridiaceae > Clostridium_AT > Clostridium_AT rhizosphaerae. Next base: position 74,756 of record NZ_JAESWC010000009.1, on the reverse strand, counting down.
CTTACCATTTTTACAGCCTGTAAGCAAAATACTGTCTTTAATATTATCTCCATTAATATCATCAATCTTATAATCTAAAATAAAAGTATTGGGTTTTAATTTAAACCTAGAAACTTTAAGCTCAGTATTAATTTTAAACTTTTCTTCTCCTTCATAAGCCTTTATATTATAAAATGGTATAAATAAAAATAATGCCAAAAATACTATAGGGATTCTAATAGCTTTTTTCATGATTAATCACTCCCTTTATAGTATTTTTAGCATTTTCAAGTTTAATTATGTCAATAAATATATAAAATTTTTAAAATAATCCTACTATAGTTCCATCTTCTAATATGTCCATTCTCTCTGCTGCAGGAACCTTTGGAAGTCCCGGCATAACCATTATATCTCCTGTTAAAGCCACTATAAAGCCTGCTCCGTTTGATACTCTTACTTCTCTAACAGTTATATTAAAGCCTTTTGGTCTTCCTAATAAGCTTTGATTATCTGATAGTGAATATTGGGTTTTTGCAACGCATATTGGCAGCTTATCAAGTTCTATGGCTTCAAGCTCCTTTATCTGCTTTTCGGCATCTTTTGTAAAGTTTACTCCATCAGCTCCGTATATTTCCCGAGCAATAACACCTAATTTCTCCTTTATGCTTAATTTTTCGTCATATAAAACTTTAAAATTATTCTCTTTATTCTCCAAAATTTTCAGAACCTTCTCACCTAAAGCTAAGCCACCTTCTCCGCCTTTAGCCCAAACCTCAGTTAAAGCAACTTCCACCCCAAGCTTATTGCAGTAATCCTCAATAAACTTTAATTCTTCCTCACTGTCCGTAATAAATCTATTGATAGCAACAACAGGAGTAACATTGTACTTTTTAATATTTTCAATTTGCTTTTCAAGGTTTTCAATACCTTTAGCTAATGCATCTACATTAGGTATGCTTAACTCATTCTTTAAAACTCCACCATGAAGCTTTAACGCTCTTACAGTTGCCACAATTACAACACATTCTGGCTTAAGTTCTCCATATCTGCACTTTATATCGAAGAATTTTTCTGCGCCTAGATCTGCTCCAAAGCCTGCCTCTGTTACTACATAATCACCAAGCTTAAGTGCTGTTTTTGTTGCAAGCAGAGAATTGCAGCCGTGTGCTATATTTGCAAATGGTCCGCCGTGTATTATAGCTGGTGTATTTTCAAGAGTCTGCACTAAATTAGGTTTAATAGCATCCTTCATGAGAAGAGCCATAGCACCTTGAACTTTTAAATCCTTGCAGAAAACCGGCTTTCCATCAAGATTATAAGCTATAAGTATGTTTCCCATTCTTTCCTTTAAGTCCATTAAATCTTTAGATAAACACAATATAGCCATAACTTCTGAAGCGACTGTTATCATGAATCCGTCTTCTCTTAAGAAACCATTTACTTTTCCACCCATGCCAACTACTATGTTTCTTAGTGCCCTATCATTCATATCCATAACTCTTCTAAAAATGATTCTTCTTGAATCAATTTTTAAAGCATTGCCCTGATGTATATGATTGTCTACAGCTGCTGAAAGCAAGTTATTAGCTGCGGTTATGGCATGCATATCTCCTGTAAAATGAAGATTTATATCTTCCATAGGAACTACTTGAGCATATCCGCCCCCTGCAGCCCCTCCTTTTACTCCAAATACAGGACCTAGTGATGGTTCTCTTAAAGCAATTACAGCATTTTTACCCATTCTGCAAAGCGCCTGTCCAAGCCCAACTGTAACGGTGGATTTACCTTCTCCAGCAGCTGTAGGATTTATAGCAGTAACAAGTATTAACTTTCCATCTTTCCTATCCTGTTTCTTTTTTAAAACATCTAGAGAAATCTTGCACTTATATTTTCCGTAAAGATCTATATCCTCATCTGTAAGTCCAAGTCTCTCTGCCACCTTATATATAGGCTCCATTTTCGCACTTTGTGCTATCTCAATATCGCTTTTCATATTATACCCTCCCCATAAAATCTTATATTTAAAGCATTAACATTTATAATTAAGCTTCTATTTTTTCTTACCCATAAACTCCTCTGAATTTACTATGTACCTTATGTGTGTACCTTCGCCTATTTTCCCGCCTTCGTCATAGGCTTCTACTTTAAAAAACAATCTTTTTCTGTCTACCTTTTCAAGATATGCTTCTGCTTTTACTTTCATGCCCGAAGGTGTTGACTTTATGTGCTTTACGCTTACTTCAATGCCCACTGTGGTAAAACCTTCAGGAAGCTCAGGCTGCACAGCTTTTAACGCCGCATTTTCCATAAGAGCAATCATAGCAGGTGTAGCAAATACTTCTAAGCTGCCGGAGCCGTAAAAGCTTGCTGTATTATTACCTCCTACAGTAACTTCTGAAGAGGCACTTAAACCTTCCTTTAAGTTAAACTCCATTGTTTTCCTCCTTTCAGTCGGAACACTGAGCAATCAAAGATTACTCGCTCAACTCGCTGATTGCTCGTTAAAGTCCATTTAGGACTTTAACCTCCTTTCAGTCGGAACACTGAGCAATCAAAGATTACTCGCTCCGCTCGCTGATTGCTCGTTAAAGTCCATTTAGGACTTTAATCTCCGTTATTAGTTTTTTTAAAATTCAGCATGTTCTTATTATAACACTAACATGAAATAACTAACAATCTAGGCTATAGAGAAAGTATTAAATATTATTATTAAAAAATATAAAAAGCTATCGCGATATCTAGATAAGAAGATATCGTGATAGCTTCTTGTTTTTTTCTTAAAACAATTTTATATTGATTTAGCTACATTTATTAGTTCATCTCTATGCTGTTTATCTCCACTTACCATAAAATATCTTCCGTATTTTGAGAATATTATTTCATATTTTTTTGAATCTCCTCTTGATTCGTAAACCCATGCATCAATTCCATTTAAATCGAGTTTTTCAAGTTTATTTATTTCATCTTTATATTTTTCAAGTACTGTATCAGGATTTACCGTTTCGTTTACCTGAGATACTTCTATATTTTCTTTAATATCTTTGCTGTAAACAGTAGTTATAAAATATAAAGATTCCTTATCTACAGTTTTTAAACTAAGCATAGTTCTATTTTGTTTATAACCTTCTGACATGTATTTAGGAAGCTTAATTTCAAAGGGGAGCTTTTCTTTGATTTGACTCATATCTTCCGTGTAGCACACAGTTTCTTTAGGATTTATATCTTTTGAATAATCAATTGAACATGCAATCTTAATCAAATTATCTCTTCCTGTACAATCACTGATGAAATTATAGTACTTGCCACCATTCCACAGCACTATTTGTATATTAGGTTTTGGAGACTCAGGAACCCGAATCCAAGCATCTATACCGTTTATGCTTATTTTTTCCCAGCCATCAAGATTTTCCTTACCTGTATCACTATTCTCCACTATAAATACATTCTCCATATCAGATTTAGAATAGTTCATGATAACAGAATACATCGTAAAAAAAGAGGTACTTTCAGTTCTCATGCTGCCATCCTTAAACTTATACCCATCAGGAAGAAAGTTGGGACATTGAATATTAAAGGGCACCTTTTCTTTAACTTCATTAATATCGGTAAATTCCTTAGTTGTTATATCTTGCCTTAGCGAAGCATTATCATATCTTTGCACTATACCCCTCAACTCTTTTATAAAGTCATAGGAATAATTTTTCTGCTGCAGCTGTAATGTAGTATTATTCTGAACTACAGTTTGATTTATATCTTTATAGTTTTTTACAGCTAAGGGTATAAAAAAAAATATTATTATAAGAATAACAACTTCTGCTAGATAACCTAAATAAGGTTTAGAAAATATTTTCTTAAATTTATTCAGCATTGTAAACTTACACTTTTTTGCTTTAGCTTCTGTTTCAATATATTGCAGCATCATATCATACTTTTCTTCAGAAATATTAAATCTCTCCGATTTATCTTTTAGAGAAACATTAATCAAATCATCAATATTCATATAAGCTACCTCCATTATCTTCAATAAAATCATCCTTAATACAATCCAAGCTCTCTTTAAGTACTTTTCTAGCATAAAATAATCTCGACTTAACTGTCCCTTGAGATGTACTTATAATTTCGGCAATGTGCTGAATATCAAAGCCGTTAAAATAGTATAGTATTAGCACAGTTCTGTGTTTTAACGGTAATAAATCTATTTTTTCATTTACTATCTTATAAAGTTCTTTTTTAACAACCTCATCTTCAGGCTTATCATCATTATCAATAAGGAAATCACCATATAGATTAATAGCTTCATCCATAGAAGCAGCCTTATCCTTTCCTTTTTTCCTTAAGATATCATAACAAAGATTAACAACTATTTTATAAAGCCACTTTTCAAAAGCCGCTGGATTAGACAGTTTATTCAGTTTTAAATAAACTTGTAAAAATGCCTCTTGGACAACATCCTCTGCGTACTGATTATCCTTTAATAACATACAAGCAGTTTTGTATGCTTTCACTTTATAAGTATTAAATAAAACTCTAAAAGCTTGGCTATCTTTCTCTTTAGCTTTTGCTATCAAGTCTATATCCACCAATTTTCTCCCCCCCCAATAAAGAGTACCCTTTAATTTATTGTATACACTAATAATGATGCTAAGTTATACAGTTTGGTTCAAATTTCAGCAATAAAATCTAATAATTATTTATTAAGGATATTAAACAAAAAAGCCACGCAACTGCGTGGCTTTTTTTATACTGCACTATTAAATACTTCATCAAATTCTTTAGCGTCAATCTTCTCTTTTTCAAGAAGAGCTTGTGCAACTGCATGAAGCTTTCCAAGGTTTTCAGATAGAAGTTTTTCTGCACTTCTATAAGCTTCATCAATAAGTCGTCTTATTTCAGAATCTATTCTAGCAGCAACCTCTTCACTGAAATTTCTGCTCTTTCCAAAGTCTCTTCCCATGAACACTTCATCATGACCACTTCCAAAAGAAATTGGTCCTATTTCATCACTCATACCAAATTCCATAACCATTTTACGAGCTATATTAGTTGTTCGATCTATATCATTCTTAGCTCCTGTGCTTATATCTCCAATTATTAGCTTTTCAGCAACTCTTCCGCCTAGAAGCATAACCATTTCATCTTCGAGCCAAGATTTAAGCATATGAGTTCTGTCTTCTTCAGGAAGATGCATTGTGTATCCACCTGCCATACCTCTTGGAATTATGCTTACTTCATGTATTGGATCTGCATTAGGTAATAGTTTTCCTATAACAGCGTGACCTGCCTCATGATATGCAGTGATTCTTCTATCTTTTTCAATTATAATCCTGCTCTTCTTTTCAGGTCCCATTATTACTCTATTCACAGCTTCTTTAAGTTCAACCATTCCAATAGCTTTTTTATTATTTCTTACTGCGAGCAGCGCAGATTCATTCATTAGATTCTCAAGGTCAGCTCCTGTAAAGCCCGGGGTACTTTTTGCTAGTACATCCAGCTTAACTTCTTCTTCTAAAGGTTTATTCCTTGAGTGAACCTTTAATATCTCTTCTCTTCCCTTAACGTCTGGTGCTCCAACAACAATCTGTCTGTCAAATCTTCCAGGTCTTAAAAGTGCTGGATCTAAGATATCAGGTCTATTAGTAGCTGCAATCATAATGATTCCTTCATTAACTCCAAAACCATCCATCTCAACAAGAAGCTGATTTAAAGTCTGCTCTCTTTCATCATGTCCGCCGCCCATACCAGCGCCTCTTTGTCTTCCAACAGCATCAATTTCATCTATAAATATTATACATGGTGAGTTTTTCTTTGCTTGGTCAAATAAGTCTCTAACCCTGGAAGCACCTACACCGACAAACATCTCAACAAAGTCTGATCCTGATATACTGAAGAATGGAACTCCAGCTTCTCCTGATATAGCCTTTGCAAGAAGAGTCTTACCTGTTCCTGGAGGTCCTACTAGAAGAACTCCCTTTGGTATTCTTGCACCAAGTTCAATATATCTCTTTGGTTGTTTTAAGAAGTCAACTATTTCTGCTAGCTCAGCCTTTTCTTCATCAGCTCCTGCTACATCATTAAAGGTTACTTTCTTTTTATCGGGAGTAGCCATTTTTGCTCTACTCTTACCGAAGTTCATAACACCTCTGTTGCCTCCACCACCTTGTGATTGCTGCATAAACATAAACCAAAAAGCTACAAAGAGTAAAATAAGAAGAATAGTTGGAAGGTACTGTAACCATAATGGTATTGCTGTAGGTTTGTTGTAGGCTTCCTGAACATCACCATTCTTAGGATATTGAGCCATAAACTGAAATAATCTTTCAGATGGAACTATTGTTTCATAGTTTGTGCCATCTTTATATTTACCAGTTACAGTCATTTTATCTTCACTTACTCTAACGCTTACTATATTATTACCTATCCATTGTTTTTGAAATTCATTAAAGTTTACTGGTGTTACATTTTTACCAGTTTGAGCTATGGCCAAAGCGCCAAATATAACTAATATAAGAACTACAATCCAGGCCGTAATACTTGAATATTTCTTCATACTGGCCCCCCTCTCTTTCTGTTAATCTGCTATTGTAAAATTGTATCATAAGGTTATTTTGTTTACAATATTCAAAAAAAGTATTTTGTGAATTATTTATAAACTTCTTCCTTTAATATACCTATATAAGGAAGATTTCTATATTTCTCGGCATAATCAAGCCCATAACCTACTAAAAATTCATCAGGAACAGTAAATCCTGTATATCTTACATCTATCTGAACCTTACGTCTTTCAGGCTTGGTTAAAAGACATACAATTTCAAGACTGTTTGCTTTTCTGGCCTTAAGATACTCCATAAGATATTTTAAGGTTATACCACTGTCTATAATATCTTCAACAATTAGTACATCCTTGCCTTCAATTTCAAAATCCAAATCCTTTAAAATTCTAACTACTCCAGAACTTGTTGTGGAACTTCCATAGCTTGATACAGCCATAAAGTCCATAGAGCATGGAATGGTTATTTCTTTCATAAGATCTGCCATAAACATAACTGATCCTTTTAAAATTCCTATAAGAACCAAGTCCTTGCCTTTGTAATCTCTACTAATATTATGCCCTAATTCTTTAATTTTTTGTGCTAAGCTTTCTGTTGTAAGTAGTATTTCTTTAATATCTTCCCTCATTCTTTTCTCCTTAATCTTAAAGTTTTTTTATTTTAATTTCCAAAATATTTTTTGTATTTTTATCCACCTTATAATTTTCGCTTATTCTATAGCCTGATATCCATGCTATTTCATCATCGAAACATATAAGAGGTATATTATCTCTTTCTTCCTTAGGTACTTTCAAATCAATAAACAAATCTTTAAGCTTTTTATTCCCCTTCATACCAAAGGGACTGAATCTGTCTCCTTCTTTTCTATTTCTTACAGTAATCTTTTCTTTCAGCTTATCATAATTAAAATACTTTACACAGTCTTTTTCCTTAAAGTCTATTTTTTCATTTTTATCTATTATTCTTATAGAAACATTAATATTAAATTGTTCTATATAATTATCTTCGCCTATAGTTAATTCATATTCTTCTCTATTTTTATTGTTAACATAAACTTTACTTAAGCCAAGCTCGATATTACCATAATTATTATAAGCAATTAAGTTTTCCGGAAGTGTGAGTCTTTTTCCCGTCCCAAGTCTCTGAAGCTCTATGAGGTCATAAATATGTACTTTTTCAATATTATTCAAACTACCTTTTACATCCTTTAAAGCAAGTCTTATAACTCTAGAAAGAATTGCCTCATCTTCTATAAAAGCTTCTTTGTTTATTATAACCTTTTGTTCCTTATTACTACAATAGATTTTATATTTTTTAAGGGCCTTACTTTCTAAATAATTATTATCTGTTGATATAGTCTCTGACAATCTATTTAGAGCTGATATTATATCGCTGTTAAAGTTCTCTTTTATATAAGGTAAAAGCTCCAGTCTGACCTTATTTCTTGCATATATATTTTCTAAGTTGCTCTTATCAATTCTAGGAGACAAATTATTCTCCTCGCAGTAAGCTTCAATACTTTCTCTTCTAATATTTATTAGTGGTCTTACAAATATATTCCCTCTCATAGGTTTTATTCCAACTATTCCTTCCATTCCTGTGCCTCTTATTATTCTCATAAGCACAGTTTCGGCCTGATCATTTGCATTGTGGGCTAGGGCTATTTTTTGAGCATCAAGCTCTTTAAAAAGCTCATCAAAAAATTCATATCTTGCTTCCCTTCCCGCACTTTCTGAGGATAGTCCTCTCTCCTTCGCCAGCTTATTTATATCAATTTTTCTACTAAAACACGGTATATCATGCTTCCTGCAAAAATCTTTTACATACTCCTCATCCTTGTCTGCCTCTTCTCCTCTAAGACAGTGATTTATGTGAGCAGCATAAAGCTTAATATTAAACTCCTCTTGTAATTTGTATAATATATGTAACAGGCATATAGAATCCGGTCCTCCGGATACAGCTGCTATAACCTTATCTCCTGACGAAAACATATTATATTTTTTTATTGTGCTTAAAACCTTATTGATCAAAATAAACACCCCGCTGACGAATTGATAATTAAAAATTAATAATTTAATTACATAATTATATCATAAATAAAGAAATGAAGAACTTATTCTCCATTTCTTCTTTAATTATTAATTATTAATTAATACAGGCTGTATACTTTGGACACTACTACGGTCATATCATCTTTGACCTTTCCTCCGCTTAATTCCTTAGCCTTTTCAACAAGCTGCTCAACCAAGTCTTTAGGGTTTCCACAGTTTGAGTTTTCTAAGAAATCAACCATCCAATCTACCTTTCCTGCTGCTTCATTATTATAATCCAGCATTCCATCTGTAAGCATTACAACAATATCTCCATTTTTTACTTTTCTCTTTATTATATCTACATCAACTTTATCTAATACACCCATAGGAAGAGTTTTTGATTTTATAACTTCCACTTTACTTCCGCTTTTTATAAAGCTTGCCACTGCTCCAACTTTCATAAATTCAGCTTCTCCTGTATATAAATCCAAGCTGCTTAAATCTACAGTTGAGAATTTTTCATCTGCCGAGAACTTTAAGGTCATTATTGAATTTACGGTGTTAATTGCTGTTATTTTATTAAAGCCTGTATGGGCAAACTTTTCTATAAGCTCAACTGCTGCATTGCTTTCCTGCTCAGCCTGCGGTCCTGAACCCATACCGTCACTTATTATAGTCATATAAGTTCCGTCACTAAGCTTCCCAAAAGTATAGCTGTCTCCGCTGTAGTTTTCTCCTTCCTTGCAAATACGCATGGCATGAGAAGCCACATGAAATTTTGGTGCTTCTTCAAAGGTTACAGTGCAAGTACTATCGTTTATATCAATATTACAGCCATCATCACTTATACACATATTTTTATGTAAGGCCTGACTTATAAGAGGAAGTACCTCTTTAACACATAACTGCGTCCCGCTGCAGGAATGCATTTTTATTTTAACAATAAGTCTGTTATTTTTATTGCATAGACAGAATACATCATTATATTTAATTCTACTTCTGTCTAGTATTCTTCTTATATTATTTTCAGCTTCCACATCTATCTTTATATTTGCATTAAATTCATCTATAATTTCTGATACAGAAGAAGCCATATTACCTATTTGACTGGACAAAAGTTCTCTTCCCTCGCTTAGACGTTTTCTCCACATTTCATTTATTACATAATTATTTACTATTTCTTCAGTATTTTTAGAAAGCATTGTCCTTTTAACGCATTTCCTATCTAACTCCTCTGGCATTTCCTGCTTTCTTTCCTGATAATTTTGAATCAGCTCTCCAAAAGCATTATAAGTATAGTAGGCCTCTCTGTTCCAGCACATGGATTTCATATTGCAATTGCTGCAAACTCTATCAGCCAAGTTTTCAATAAGTGCAGCACTTTTATTTTTCATAACCAGCTTATCATTCTCAGCTAAATTCTCAAGTATGGTGGACATATTTGTTAACACATCTGAAAAACTATCCAATCTATTAACTAGGATTCCTTTTATCTTGTCCACATAATTTCCGCTTATATAGTCCTGTTTTTTATGAAAATCAAGTTCAAGAATTAATCTGTTATAGAACTTGAGCGGCAATATGAAGAATATTCCTCCACTAATTAATACTTCTATAATTTTAAATTCGCCTTGTATATTAGAATATATCTTTATAATAGCAAAGGCAACAATATATGAAAGCACAGTTAATAGCTTTCCACTGTTTTTAAACAAGCCTCCTATAAGACCACAAAGACCATAAACACTTATATATATAGGAAGGTTATTTGAACACACCCCTATTATTACCCCCATAGCAACACCGCTTGCTGCTCCAACAGTACTTCCTTTTACATAACTTATAACAACGATAAATAAAAGAGCAAGAATATTTCTGATTGAAACGCCTGCAATATTCACTCCCCAGGTTCCAGATATAACAAGTGAAGCTGTTACCGCCATGCTTATAACCTCTTCATTAGTAAACAGGTGCTTTGTATTTAAATTTTTAAAGCATACTATAGAGTAATTGATAATAAAATATAAAGGAAATATACATCCCGCTTCAAGTGCCGCAGAAAGTGCTGCTATATCTAGTGTTAACTTTGAAATAAAATACTTATATGCTATAACTTCAATAAAAATTAAAGAAAACATCACTAGTAGTTGTTTTTTTCTTCCTATATTTTTAGTTAAGTAAGCTGTAAGAGTTATTACCGCAACAAGAACCATATATGATGGAAGTTCATCTATACTTCCAATAAGACTTACATATCCAATTAAGGTACCTCCTCCAGCCACAAGATGCACTTTTTCTTCTCCATATATAAGCACGGCAATCAAAAAAGCTATGCCAAAGGGTGCTATATAGTTTATTAGTAAAACCCTACTCACAAGTATAGAGCTTATAAAATAAATTAGCAGTTTTATAACCAGCTGCCCATCAACTGTTTTCTTAACTTCTTTTTTCTTAGCTTTTAATGTTCGCTCGTAAGTAGATAATTTAGCTCCGTACTGCATTATTTATTCCCCCTAAGTTTATAATAATGGGATAACCCCGTTTATTTTCTGAAAATATAACTTTTCTTAAGTCTCGTCTAAATTATAGCAGAGGGTTATGGAAATTATTGTCACTTACTAGGGGCGTTTTATATTTTTCGTAGGACATTGTTCTATTATTTCCTTCAAATAATTACCATATGCTTATAAGTGTATTTTTATTCCTAAATCTTTTGTAAACATTGAGCACAAGCTATTATTACTATATTTTTTTATATATAACTTAAAACTACAACTAATTAATTTATGCAGCATATTACCAAAATATGTCGTCAAAAAGGTAGATTTCTAAATAAATTGCCGCAGTCTGTGGCCATTTTAGTTTGTAAAATTATTAAATTCAGTAATAACTATAACTGCATGTCCATATACTTACTTATATGGAGGGGATAAACTTGGTTAAGCACAAATTTACAAAAGGGAAATTTTATACCTCGCTGTCATTATCACTTCTGCTTACTTTATCAATTCCTATTATTTCTAGAGCTGTTGGAGATGAAACCTCATCGCCGGAGAAAAACCTATTTTACATGGAGGTTATTAATTACACAATGCCCTTTGTAAAATCCGTAGCTCTTAATGAAGATGAAGTAGCAGAATACAACTATTCAATAAAAAACAAACTTCTTCAGTTTGTTGGATTAGATGTAGGAAATCCTCTTTCAATAGTAGAAAGAGAACTAGGCTTTATAAACGCCATGAATAGTGAAGAAACTCAGCATGAAACAAAAACATCTTTTTTTATAAATCCATTTAAATTAAGTGAAAGTACTATTAATAAAAATACCGAAAACCCTAATACAAATAATAGTAATAATCAAAATGTAAATCCGCCGAATATCAATATTGCTCAAGTTTATAATCCAAAGATTAAGAAAACATTAAACTCCGCAAAACCTGAAGTACTTATTTATCATTCACATACAACTGAAAGTTATAAACCTTATAAAGAAAATATGTATGAAGACAATACAAACATGAACGCAGTAGGAGATGTTATTGCTAATGATTTGGAGAAAAACTACGGTATAGCTACAATACACGATAAAACCTATAACAATATAGGAAACTTTTATCACTCCTATGAAAATTCTGGTGCACTTGTAGACAAGTACCTTAATAAATATAAAGACTTTAAGCTTATAATAGATCTACACAGAGACGGCTTGCCTGATAACACTGCTGCTTCTGTATTTGAAACAAACCTTAATAAAACTAATTTAGCCCGATATATGATTGTAATAGGTACGGGAAACAAAAATAAGAGTTCCAATATTGCTGTTGCAAAGAAAGTATCCAGTATATCCCAAAGTCTGTTTCCAGGTTTAATCCGTCCAGGAAACGGTGGTGCAGATTATGGTATTCATTATTATGAGAGTGCTAGATTTAATCAGCATAAAAGCGGTAATGCAATACTAATTGAACTAGGCGCACAAAATAATACCCTTGATGAAGCAAAAGCCTCAGGGCTTTACTTATCAAGGATAATAGCAGAATATATAAATTCTAAATAGCAGCATAAGCTGACGGGTCAAATCTGTCAGCTTTTTTATATTATAACCAGAGGACGCAGTAAACTGACGTAGGCTGTGGCGTAAATACCGTAGATCCTAGTGTAGAAAATAATATTTTACTTTGTGATTCCTTTGCGTATGTTCTATGGCTTGCAATGCGGAAAATAATATATAAGATTATATATTATTTTCCACGTAAAGCCCTGCGGCCATTTTACTTCACAAATTTATTAAACTTTGAATATTATATATTTTAGATATTATTTTTATCGGGTGGTGAAAATTTTTGGAAGAATATATATTAAGTAATATGTGCCGCAGTGAATACAGGATTAAGAACAGTGATTCTTCAGTACTATTTTATTTTTCTCCTGGTAATCTTAGTTCAACGTCAAATAGATGTATTCCTATCTTGGCATTTCTAAAGGAAGGTCGGGAGCTTATTAACTTTTCAACAGCTAGGCTCTTTTTAGATGATGAAGAAATACCAAGCAGAATAAATAATTTTACTATTAGAAGCATTACTAATAATCCTTTAGACTATGGCTGTCATTATATTAAAATTGTGGTTATCTTATCAAATGAAGATATTCAAGAATTTCACTGGAGCTTTATAATTGAGGATGAGCTTTTAGATTACAATTTCTATTACGGTATACCTCATTCTCATACTTCTTATTCAGACGGCGTAGGTACTCCAACAGAGGCTTATGAAAAGGCAAAAAGCAAAGGTCTTGATTTTTTGGTTATTACAGATCATCAAGGTAAACTTGCGAAAGGAAATTTTAACTATGATAGAAGTATTTCATTATTTGGAGAAACAGCTCCGAAATGGGAAATGCTAAAACTTGAGGCCGAATCTATGAATTTTAGATATACTAATTTTGCTGCACTATACGGCTTCGAATTAAGCACAACCTTTTGGGGACATATTAACATTATTAACAGCAATACTATAATAACTAAGAAACCATCTTCTATTGATGAGTTGTATACATGGCTTTGCATGGAAGAAAATATACTTTTATCTATAAATCATCCACATCGTTCTCCAAAAACCTTACCTTTTACCCACAACCTTGATAACTTTGTTAATTTATATGAAGTTGGCAATGGATCTACTACAAGAATCTATACCCGTACAGAAGAAAATTATTATAAAGCCTTAGATTACGGCTGGCATATTGCTGCCATAAACGGGCAAGATAATCATTCAGATGACTGGGGAGAATCAAATAACGTTACCGCTGCTATATGTAAAGAGCTCTCAAAGGCTTCAATAATAAACGCCATTAAACTGAGGCGCGTTTATTCAACAGAATCTAAAAGCTTAAAGCTTGCAGTAAAAGGAAACGGAAAATGGATGGGCAGCGTACTTAATTTAAAAAAGGGTGACGTTTTAGACATTCATATTTTGGCTGAAGATAATATAAGCCCTATCGAGAAACTTCAGGTTATAACCAATGAGGGAAAAATAGCTCACGAAAAGATTTTTGGTCAGGGGTATAAGTGTGAGTGGAATTTAAGAACTCCTATTGATGATGAATATAAATGGTATGTTGTTAAAGTTATTCATGCGGACGGTAAGGTAGGAATATCTTCTGCTTTATTTGTACAGGATATTAGTTTATAAAATCATAAAATCCCTATAGAAAATCTATAGGGATTACCTGGTAGCGGAAATAGGACTTGAACCTACGACACATCGGGTATGAACCGATTGCTCTAGCCAACTGAGCTATTCCGCCATAATATTTAAATTTAATTGGTTGCGGGGGCAGGACTTGAACCTGCGACCTTCGGGTTATGAGCCCGACGAGCTGCCAGCTGCTCCACCCCGCGATATTTGGTGCTGAAGACCGGAATCGAACCGGTACGGTGTTCAACCACCGCAGGATTTTAAGTCCTGTGCGTCTGCCAGTTCCGCCACTCCAGCTGAGTTGGTAGCGGAAATAGGACTTGAACCTACGACACATCGGGTATGAACCGATTGCTCTAGCCAACTGAGCTATTCCGCCATATTATTTAATTTAATTGGTTGCGGGGGTAGGACTTGAACCTACGACCTTCGGGTTATGAGCCCGACGAGCTGCCAGCTGCTCCACCCCGCGATATTTGGTGCTGAAGACCGGAATCGAACCGGTACGGTGTTCAACCACCGCAGGATTTTAAGTCCTGTGCGTCTGCCAGTTCCGCCACTCCAGCAAGTCACTCTCTTGCGACAAAAATAATTATATTATATATACTGTGCAATGTCAACATCTTTTTTAAAAATATTAAAGGAACCGAAAGTTCGATTCCTATTATATATTAATAATTTGAACTTTTTCTATAACCACGACCTCTGGAATCCTGGTGCTTCTTAAGTTCCTGTACCTTCTCTTCACTTTCCTTTAAGAACTTTGAAAGTCTATCCTCGAAAGAAGCTGTATTTACTTTACCCTTTTCTTGGTTCCAATCTATCTCCATAGGCTTTACAGATTTTCTTGGTGGTGAAGCTTGTTTAATGGATAAACTTATCTTTCCATTATCATCAACTGAAATCACCTTAACTTTTACTTTGTCTTTTTCTTTAAGATAATCTCTAATATTTTTTACGAATGTATCTGAAACCTCAGATATGTGGACCAAACCTGTTTTTCCATCCACTTCAACGAACGCTCCAAAATTAGTGATGTTTACTACTGTGCCTTCAAGGATACTTCCTGTTTGTAAGGTCATATTAAAAAGACTCCTCCTTAAAAATTAAATATGTTATATATTATAGAGTCCTACTACATAGTTTCAAATAATAAATAGATATTTGAAAAGTTCAAACATCAGGTTTATTTTGAAATTCATATGCTGTTTAGGAACCCCTATATTTCAATGTTATTTCTTGGGTATTACAGGAGTCTCGCCATCCTTAATCATACCAAGCCTTTCTCTGGCTAACTTTTCAATATAATCATCAGTTTTGGACATTTTTACTTCATCCTGTAATTTCTCATTCTTTTCCTGCAGTTTAGTAAGTTCCTGTTGTCTAACATTTAATTCTTTTCTAATTTTAGTCATGGAAATTTGAGTGCTTCCAATAATGTAGCACACATATGCCGAAAATAAAACTATAAGAACCTTTTTCAGACTAACTTTTTTTTTCATCAGTTACCTCTCATTAAAACAGCAGTAAAAAATATACTATCAACTATATTTTAAGTTCTATTCTAGTTTTCTTCAAGTTTTTTCTTTAGGATTTTTTGTTTATTTTTTCTTTTTAATCTATAAAATATTAAATTGATTGGATAAAACACATAATTAAATATAATTCTGGTAAACTTGATAATAATTCCTATGATTTTATATTCAACCTTTATAAAAGATTTACTTAAAACAAAAATGTAAATTAATATTCCTAAAGCTATAGTTATGTATACATATTCTCTCATGTATGCATAGTTGGTTTTAAGTAAAAATATAAATACAATTATACTCGTAAGTATCCAAAATAATGTATCTTCTATAAAGGTTAGTATTTTATTAGGATTTTCAAATCCTCTTAAAACTCTGTAAAGATCGAAAAGCATTCCTGTTAGTACCCCTGCAAGCATACTGAAAAGTAAAAGATTAGATTGGGAAGCTACTGTAGATAACATAATCTCTCCCTATTTGAAAAGCTTTTTAAATATGCTTTCATCATCTTTTTTAATTTCTGTTCCAGAATAAATACAGGAATTAATTGTCCCAACAATCATTACTTCTCCATTTTGAACATCAAGCTTATTCATTCTAAGCCCTTCACCTTTTATGGTCATAGAGCCTAAGTTTGTATTAAGCATTATAACATTGTCATTAAAGCTTATAACTTCCAGCACGCCAGTCAATGCAAGTCTTTTTCTGTTTTCAAGGATTAGATTGCTCTTTTTATCTTCAATTTTTATCTCTTTCTTTATCTCCATCTTATCCCTCCAGGTACACCTATTAATTTCGTTATCCTTCTTGTATCTAATATATGCCTGAGGGGTAAGATATATTACTCTTCCTCGTCTGTATCCTCTTCTCCAACCAGTATTTCATACATGTCCTTTGCTTCTTCTTTCCTAACGTGCTCTGCTACATTAGTTATTCTTGCTTTTAAGGATTTTGTAGCATATTGAATTTCAATTATATCGTTTTCTTTAATATCAGTACTTGGTTTGGCTATCTTGCCATTTATACTTACTCTGCCATTTTCACATGCTTCTTTGGCAACGGTACGCCTTTTTATTATTCTTGAAACTTTTAGATATTTGTCTAATCTCATAAAAACACCCCAATCTTTATTATAACAAAAGCCTAGATTAATTAAAATCCAGGCTTTTATAGAAAAAGTATTATTTATTTTCAACCTTTTCTTTGAATTCCTTACCAGCTTTAAATACTGGAACTACTGATGCTGGTATAGTAATTTCTTCTTTAGTTCTTGGATTTCTTCCAACTCTAGCAGCTCTTTCTCTAGCTTCGAAAGTTCCAAATCCAACTAATTGAACTTTTTCTCCTTTTGCTAGTGCTTCTTGAACACTATCTATGAAAGCTTTTAATGCCGCTTCTGCATCTTTTTTTGTTAAGCTGCTTTTCTCAGCCATACTTGCAACTAATTCTGTTTTGTTCACTTTTGTATCCTGGTTTTTTAAATCAATTGATTTTACCTTACCGGGCCAGAAAGATAGGTTAATTCTAACCGCAAACCAGGGTTCTTCACCTCCTAAAAATATAAATTTATTTTCAGCCCATTTTTCTTTTAGTATATATATAAAATATTACTAAACAGTTTTGTTAATTAATAATTAAAAATTAATAACTAATAATTACGGGATTTTCGAATTGTACTTAAGTTTTGCAAAGCAAAACTTGCTTTAATTATCAATTATTCATTATTCATTATTAATTGTCCTTTAATTAGTTCTTCATAAATACGGAAATTCCTTCTTTTATGACAAATTTTTCTTATGCTTAGCTTCTTCCCAAAGAATATCCATTTGTTCTAAGGTCATATCAGTAAGCTTTACTCCCTTGCCTAATGCAGTTTTCTCTATGTATTCAAAGCGATTTATAAATTTGTCTATAGTATAATTTAATGCATTTTCAGGCTCAATGTCAAGGAATCTGCACACATTTACTGAAGCAAATATTAAATCTCCCAGTTCTTCTAGTATTCTTGCCCTGTTTTCACCTTTATATACATCTTTTACCTCTTCATATTCCTCTAAAACCTTATTTAATGCGTCTTCAACTTTGTCCCAGTCAAATCCTGTCTTTTTTGCTTTAGCTTGAACTTTTTCTGCTCTCATAAGCGCCGGCAAATTCTTAGGAATATGTCTTAATTCTTCTGTAAAGTTCTCAAAACCTTTTTCTTTTTTCTTTATTTCATCCCAGTTAGCTAAAACTTCTTCAGAAGTATCAGCCTTAACATTTCCAAAAATATGTGGATGTCTTTCTATCATTTTCGTGCTGACTGCCTTTATAACATCAGTTATATCAAAATAGCCTTCTTCTTTTCCAATCTGAGCATGAAATACCACTTGAAGCAGCACGTCTCCAAGCTCTTCTATCATCATGTCTTCATCATTTGCATCTATAGCTTCTAAAACCTCGTAGCATTCCTCTATAAGGTACCTTTTCAAAGACTCATGATTCTGCTCCTTATCCCATGGGCAGCCCTCTTCGCCTCTTAAGGTACCCATTATATCTATAAAATCCTTAAAATCATATGTATTGTTTAAATCCTTAGGAATATACACCGAAGTTAAATGATCTACGTCCTCCTGCCTGTCAAGCTCATAGAGAGGTATTTTTCTTATGCTCTCCATACCCTTTACCCCTGCAGCACGAATAAAATAAATTTCAGTATCATCTTTATAATATTCACTCAGTGCAAGCTTTACCTCTGATGCTATATAGTTGTTATAAACCTGAGTTACTATTGTTCCTATTCTTTTATCAAAGAGCTGGTTATGTATATCAAAAGCATCTATTACCTTTAACCCGTTTACGGGATCAATTTGAAGACTTTCCATAATAACATCTATAAAGCTTACAGCAGGATAAATCTCATATTTTACTCCCTGCTTCTCACAAAGCTTAATCAAATTGCTTACAGACTTTTCTGCAACAAGAGGATGCCCTGGTACTGCATAAACTATATCTCCATATGATTTCTGTTCGTTCATAAGCTTCTCAGCAATAGAACTATAAACTTCATCAAAGTTTTCTGCATTATCATATATTTCATCGTAAGTTTCAAACTTTACTCCAAGCTGCTCTAAATACTCTACATTAGGATGCTTATAAGTTCTTAAAAAAACATTTCCGCCACTTTTTAAAACTTCTAAGGTTCCAAGAGTTATAGCATCTTTATCGCCAGGACCCAGTCCAACAATTCTAATCATTTGTTTTGCCTCCTTACATGTATATCAAATTCTTATTTTTTAAAAAATTTACTTCTTACATAACTATATTTAAATACTCCGAAAACAATAATTAAAATAATGTATATTATTCCTCCGATTCCTATAGCAAGCAAGGTAGAAATACCATTACTTACTGTATAATTATAGACATACATATAAATAAATACAACTGAAATTATCATTAATATTGCTGCAAAGGCTGGTTTTATTAACACATCATAGTAATTAATCTTTACCTTCAAACTTCTCTTCATAGCGCTCATATTAAGCATAGAAGCTGTAATATAACCGCCTATGCTCCCTAAAGCTGCACCATATATATTTATCTGAGGCATTCTTACTAAACTATAGGTTATTATAACCTTAACGAGGCATCCTAAACCAAGGTTAAACACAGGAATATAAATCTTCCCGACTCCTTGAAGTATCGATGTGCTCGCCTGAGATGTTATTATAAACGGTATAGTAAATGATAGAAGCTGAAGTATTTTATAGCCATCTGCATGTCCTGGAAAAATGAGTCCCAAAATTTGAGGAGCCATAAAATAAAGACCTAGAAAACAAGGCATAGCTATAACCCAGGATAACCTTACTGCCGTGTTTACCCTGCTTATTACTTCATCTCTTTTTCCTTTAATGTTAGCTTCTGAAATTACAGGTACAAGGGACATACAAAGAGCCATAGACAAGGTTAAAGGAACGCTAACAAGTACCATAGCCTTTCCCGTAAGCTGACCAAACAACGTGGCTACCTGCGCTGAATTGAAACCTGCTTTGTATAGATTAGTAGGTACCAAAAGAGAATCTAAAAGCCCCATAATTGAGCTTGCTGTTGCACCTAGAGAAATAGGTATAGCAATATGTAGAAGCTTTCCTAAAATATTTTTATCTCTTTTCGCCTTAATAATAGTAAAATCATTTCTTGATTTAAAGTATTTAATGATTAAATATGTACCGGCTAATAATCCACCTGCAGCAGCTCCAAAGGCAGCACCTCCAGCAGAGTACTCAATTCCCTTAGGAAGAAGCAGATAGGCAAGTCCAACTCCAATGCAAACCCTTCCAAACTGCTCTATAATTTGAGATACAGCTGTTGGGTACATGTTCTGCATCCCTTGGAAGAATCCTCTAATACAGGTCATTATAGAAATAATAAAGGGTGCAAAGGAAATAGCAACCAATGAATAATAAGATTTTTCGTTCCACCTGAAAATATCTACAAGCTGTTTTGAAAATATAAATAAAAAAGCAGAAAAGCCTCCTCCTAATATAATCATTAGGAATACTGCATTTCTTAACACCTGAACCGCACCGCTCTTATCACCTACAGCATTTCTCTCTGATACCATTTTAGAAATGGCAATAGGCACCCCTGATGCTATAGCTATAAAAAAGGTATATAGAGGATAAGACATTTGATAGTAGCCAACGCCTTCATCTCCAATAAGCATTATTAGAGGCCACCTAAAGAGTATACCCATAGCTTTTGCAACAATCCCTGATGCTCCTAGTATTAAAGTACCTTTTATTAATGATTGTTTTCTCATAAAGTAAAAAATCCTCCAAAATTGTTATGTTTATAATTATTTAAATTATAGGAAATTTATTACTTTTTGAGAAAGTATTGAATACTTTACAAAGATATAGTCAATAATTCAGTTGAAGCAAAAAACAAATGGCAGACATGCTGCCATTTAACATGTTGCCATTATTGTTCCATTTGCTTTCCTAAAAAGGCTGATGCTGTTTCGGCTAGTTTCATTTCTAGTTCTCCAAGCTTTTCTCCTGGCTGCTTTGCTAGTATGATAACTGCCCCTATAGCATCGCCTTCTGATATTATTGGGGATATTACTTGGGAATTATACTTCCCTTCTACTTCTTCATCATCATACAATGGTATAAGCTTTCCTGCTCCTTCTCCTAAGGAAACAGTTTTTCTGTCTTCCATGCACTTTTCTAGCTCATTGCTTATTTTCTTTTCCACAAAATCTTTCTTTGGTGCACCACTTGCTGAAATTATAGCATCTTTATCTGCTATTAAAACTATATTTCCTATTGACTGCTGAAGTGATTCTGCATATTCTTTTGAAAAATCACTTAGTTCCCCTATAGGCGAATATTTTTTAAGTATTACTCCACCTTCTCTGTCAGTAAATATTTCAAGTGGATCTCCTTCTCTTATTCTAAGAGTCCTTCTTATTTCCTTTGGAATAACAACTCTTCCAAGGTCGTCTATACGTCTAACTATTCCAGTTGCCTTCATAAATGTGTACCTCCTTATATGTACTTAAAAATTAACTTATAAAATCTGTTTGTGTTATTATTATCTTTCCAATTAAGCAAATTTATACACAGATAATTCCTATTAATTTTTATTATTGGAAATAAAGAAGTAAATATGAATTAAAAAATAAAAAATGCGGCGAATAATTTCACCGCATTTTTATTATAAGTTTTCTTCGTAAGTCTTAATCTTAGCGTCTGTTCTCCATTTTGTCATTGTATCAGTATACTTAGTTTGTTTTTCTTGATCTAAAAGCGTCTTTTTAATATCTTCTTTTACATCTTCAAACTTTTTAACAGGATAATTTGTTTTTGATATAGTTTTAATTATATGGAACCCATATTGAGTTTGTACTGGCGCTGATATCTTTCCTTCTGCCTGTGCTAATGCAGTGCTCATAAAGGTTTCATCAAAACCTGAACCTACAAAAGGAACTTCATATTCTCCATTATTGTCCTTTGAACCTGTGTCAGTAGAAAGCTCTTTAGCTAGTTTTCCAAAGTCTTCACCATTTTTCAATCTTTGCTCAACTTTGTCAGCTTCTTCTTTAGTAGCTACAAGTATATGTGCAAGTTTAATCATATTTGGCTTTTCTGTATACTGAGATTGATTTTTTGTATAATAATCCTGAGCCTTAGCATCATCTACCTTAATATCTTTAGTTATATTTTCATAAACCTTATCCATTACAGTAAGATCTTTTACATAATCTTTAAACTTAGCATCATTATAACCGCCGCTAAAACCTGCCTGCTTTATTTGATCTTCAGTATAAGCCTTTTTAAGTTCATCCATCTTTTTGTTTATAAGATCAGTTTTTTCTTTCTCATCTGTAGGCATAACCTTAAGCTCATCAGCCTTCTTTAAAAGAATCTTCTCAGTTATCATGTTATCAAGCATACTTTTTTCCTGAGTTACATACTGAGTTTTAGCATCTGAATTTTTTAGGTAATCATTGCCGTACTGTTGTATAAAACTTTGCTGCAGTCCTGCCATTCTCTCATCAAGCTGTCCTTTTGTTATAGTTTCATTATCGAACTTTGCAACAGGGCTCTTTTTAATTCCTGCCTCTGTTTTTGATATCATATTACAGCCTGCAACACTTATGGCAAACACACTTATAAGTGCAACTGCCGCTAATCTTCTCATGTTCTTCACTCTAATTCCCCCGCTCTTTCTTTTATTTAATACACATAGATTTATTTTATCATAATATTAACTTATTGCAACACCAGCTTTAATATTTTCCATTATTTCCCTGCTCCTAGCAATTAATTCTTCCTGTTTTAAATCTCCAAGCTTAAATGCAATAATAGGCTTTTTATCATTTTTAAAGCTTATATTTCTATTATATTTACCAATTAAAGCATTTACTAAATCACCTTTTATATAATCATTGCTTTCAAATTGAAATAAAAGCTCATTTCCTTTTTGTTTAATCTCTTCTATTCCAAATTGTTTTCCTATACTTCTTATATAAGCTATATTAATAAGATTTTCGACTGAAGGAGGAATATCTGAAAATCTATCTATAAGCTCATCTTGAATTTCTATCATATCTTCAAAGGAGCTGATTGCCGCAATCTTTTTATAAACTTCTATCTTTTGCATTTCATCGCTTATATAGTCAACTGGTATAAAGGCATCAACCTTAAGCTCAACTGTTGTTTCAATAGGCTCCTTGTCGATTTCACCTTTAATAAGCTTAACCATATCCTCAAGCATTCTGCAGTAAAGGTCATAACCTATGGCAGCCATATGTCCATGCTGAGCAGAACCCATCATATTTCCGGCCCCTCTTATTTCAAGGTCCTTCATAGCGATTTTAAAGCCTGACCCAAGCTCTGTAAACTCTTTAATCGCTTTAAGTCTCTTTTCAGCCACTTCAGTTAAAATTTTATCTTTTCTATAAGTTAAGTATGCATAAGCAATTCTATTTGAACGCCCTACCCTTCCCCTTAGCTGATAAAGCTGAGAAAGGCCCATCTTATCCGCATCATTAATTATTATTGTATTTACATTTGGAATATCCATACCTGTTTCAATTATAGTTGTTGAAACCAGTATGTCATATTCATTTTTTACAAAACCTATTACTACTCCTTCAAGCTCCTTCTCACTCATTTGTCCATGACCCACAGCAATTCTAGCTTCAGGTACTAGCTTATGAAGATAGGAAGCCGTATCCCTTATTGTCTCAACTCTATTATAAACAAAATATACTTGACCGCCCCTGTTTATCTCTCTCATTATTGCATCTCTTATAAGCTGGTCATTAAACTCCACCACATAGGTTTGTATAGGATATCTTTCTTCAGGCGGAGTTTCTATAACGCTGATATCTCTAACCCCTACAAGAGACATATGAAGAGTTCTTGGTATAGGTGTAGCAGATAAGGTCAACACGTCTATATTCTTTCTAAACTCTTTCAATTTTTCCTTATGTGTAACACCAAAACGCTGCTCCTCATCTATAATCAAAAGTCCTAAGTCCTTAAACTGAAGGTCCTTTGAGAGCAGCCTGTGAGTCCCTATAAGTATATCTACGTTGCCTTCTTTTACTGCCTTTAATGTAGCCTTTTGCTGAGCCGCAGTTCTAAATCGGCTTACCATATCAACTTTTACAGGAAAATCAGAAAATCTCTGTACAAAATTATTATAATGCTGCTCTGCAAGTATAGTCGTAGGCACAAGGAAAGCCACCTGCTTTCCATCCATAACCGCCTTAAAGGCCGCACGAATTGCTACCTCAGTCTTACCATAACCTACATCGCCGCAAAGAAGTCTGTCCATAGGCTTATCTGACTGCATATCTCTTTTAATGTCTTCTATAGCTGTTATTTGATCTGGTGTTTCGTCATATGGAAATTCTTCTTCAAATTGTTTCTGCCAAACAGTATCCTTCGAAAAGCTGTGGCCTTTTAAAGTTGCACGAACTGCATAAAGCTTGACTAAATCCTCAGCAATCTCTTCAATAGATTTCTTAACCTTACTCTTTGCTTTAGCCCATTCAGTTCCTCCAAGCTTATTTATTTTAGGATTTTTCCCTTCCTGTCCAATATATTTTTGAACTAAATCAAGCTGGTCAACTGGCACATAGAGCATATCTCCTGAATCATAGCTTAACTGCAGATAATCCTTTATATGCCCTTGAAGTTCAAGCTGCTTAATACCTCTATAAACACCTATACCGTGATTAGTATGAACTACATAGTCTCCAACCTTAAGCTCAGTAAAACTTTTAATCTTACTTACTCCTTTTTTAGGTTTAGAGGTTTTCTTTCTTTTTGCTTCGCCAAAAACTTCCTTGTCAGATATTACGCAAACCTTTAAATCAGGATATTCAAAGCCTCTAAGCTGATTGCCAAAGGTTATAACCACCTGTCCCAAAGCTATATCGTTAACTATATCGCTGTAGCTGCTTTCTATTCCTCGATCCCTAAGTGTAGCCACCAGCCTTTCTCCTCTAGGTCTTGTACCTGAAAGTATAACTGTTCTAAAGCCCCTAGCCTTTTTATCTTTAATGTCTTCAATCAAAAGATCTAACTGCCCATGATAATTGTGAAGAGTTATTTGTGTAAAACTTATAATAGCTCTTGGAGCAAGTATCTTAGTTGATTTAGGTATAGAATTTAAAGTAAGTACATTGCTGTAAGTCAATTTTTCTAACAACTCTTCCTTAGGAACAAGAAGATTGCCCTGTTTAGGAAGAATATTTCCAAGCTGAAGAAAGCTTTTATAGTTTTCTTCAAACTCAAAGTAAACACTATCAAGCTTTCCCTGACATCTTTGAACATCATCTATAACAACAAAACCATCTTGGAAAAAGTCTAAAAAACTTGAAGTATTGTTGTAAAAATAAGGCAGATAACTTTCTATAGTTTCAAAACTCCAGCTTTCCTTTAATGATTCTAAATTGCCTTTAATTATAGAGTTTATCTTTTCCATAGCTTCCTTATTCTTTTTAGATTTAAGGGATGCTAAAACAAGCTTCAAATCTTCTTCTATATCAGCTGAAGCTTTTAATATATTTTCTCTATTTAAAATCATTTCCTTGGCAGGAAATATTTCAATACTCTTAACCTTCTCTATACTTCTTTGGGATTCAGTATTAAAAGTTCTTATGGAGTCTATTTCATCTCCAAAAAGCTCTATTCTGTAAGGAAGTGCCCCAAGAGGAGGATATATATCCATTATTCCTCCTCTTATAGAAAATTGTCCTTTTGCTTCTACTACATCTACCCTTTCATAGCCTGCTTGAATAAGCTTTTCATTAAGTTCATTTATATTAAGAGTATCGGAAACTGAATATTTAAAGGTATACTCCTTATAGAGTTCAAATGGAATATATTTTTGTGCTAAAGACTCAATTGAAGCAACTATAATTTTCTTGCTCTTCTTGCTCATTTCTCTTATTACTTTAAGTCTTTCCCACCTTAAATCTCCAGATATAGCATCAATGTTATAAAACACTACTTCCTTAGTTGGAAAATAGAATACATTTGGAATATATAGATTTAAATCCTCATATAAATTTTTAGCCTCTACGTCGTTGTGAGTTAAAATAAGAAACGGCTTGTCTAATTCATCATACACTCCATGTATTAGATAACCTCTGGCAGACTCAGAAAGCCCAAATACACCAATTGGGTATCTGCGCTTTTCTACAGCATTTATAATCTCTTCAAACTCTTTACTCTGTTTTAAAGGCTGCATTAAGCCCTTTAATCTCATTGTAACACCTCTGTATTTCCTGCATTATTCATTATTCATTAACTTTAAAGCCATTAAACCTGTTCATAGCCTCTGTAACTCCATTTGTTATAATAGCTTCAACTGCCTGCACAGCAGCTGGAAAGACTTTTTCCAAGGTATCTCTCTCTTCTTTTGGAAACCTTCCCAGTACATGCGGAATAAGTCCATGTTCTGGCTGTCCTACTCCTACTTTCACACGCGGAAAAACCTCAGAAGATAAGTGAAGAATAATATTTTTTATACCATTATGACCTCCTGCACTTCCTTCAGGTCTAACTCTAAGCCTTCCAACTTCAAGACTTACATCATCATATATAACTATTATATTTTCCTTTGGAATTTTATAGAAACCTGCAGCTTCGATTACACTCTCACCGCTCAAATTCATGTATGTAGATGGTTTTAACAAAAGTACCTTTTCTCCATTTATTGTACCATCTCCGCACACTCCTTTAAATTTTGTCCTGTTAGGAGTTATCTTATACTTATCAGCCATAAAATCTACTATATCAAAACCAACATTATGCCTTGTATGTCTATATTCATCACCTGGATTTCCTAGTCCAACGATTAAGTACATCTCTTACATCTACCTCCGCATCATCTTGTGTTAGTTAAAGGTCTACAAATATTTTTTGTTTCTAATGAAAATTTAATTCTTCATTAAGTAAAGAACACAGCACTTTACTTCTTTATCTTACCCGAAAAAAACAAAATAATAAAGAGACTTTAAAAGTCTCTTTATTTTAAACTTTTCTCCGAAAGCGTTATTTTTGCTTGATATGCTTTCCCATTTCTCCATATTTTACAGCTTACAGAGTCGCCCGCTTTATACTTTTTAAGAAGTTCTTGAAGCTGTTGCATACTATCTATCTTAACTTTATCTATTTCAACAATAATATCGCTTGGCTTTATTCCTGCTGCGGAAGCGCCCGAATTAGGTGTAACTTCTTCAACATAAACCCCTTTTACTCCACTGTCTGCTTCAGGAACTGCGCTTCTTCCTTGTATTCCAATAAGAACATTGGGCTGTTCCTTAGAAGTGGGCTGCTTATCAGGAGTGCTGCTCTGTGCAGTTGCATTTACTCCGCTCATTATTTTACTAACTATATCCTTAACATCATTTATAGTTATAGCAAACCCCATACCTTCTACATTGTCATCAGAACCAAGTTTTAAACTATTTATTCCTATTATTTCTCCAGCCTCATTACAAAGCGCTCCGCCGCTGTTGCCCGGATTTATTGCTGCATCTGTCTGAAGAACTTTATATCTTGTTGTTACTTTCCCGGTTCGATCCTGTATGCTTATATTTCTATTTACAGCACTTATTATACCCGCCGTAACACTTCCTGCAAACTCATCTCCAAGAGGATTACCAATAGCAATTGAAAGATCCCCTGTTTTAACCTTAGATGAATCCCCGAACTTTGCAACCGGCAAGCTGTCTGCATCAATTTTTATAACGGCTATATCCCTGCTTGCTTCAGCACCTATAAACTTGGCCTCAAAAATTTTGCTTGTATTAGGAAGCTTTACTGTTACCTTTTCCGCGCCTTGAATAACATGATAATTAGTTACTATATATCCTTTTTTATCAAAAATTATTCCAGAACCGCTTCCATTGGTTTTTTCTCCAAAAAAGGTCTCAAGCTTATTGCTGATTCCAACTACAGTTGGACCTACAGTTTCTGCAACCATTGTTATTGAATTCTTGGGTATATCGGTAGTAGGAGTATTTGTTTTAGCCTGTTCTAACATAGATGGGTTGTTTTGCCCATACACTAAAGATAACTTGGAATATTTTGTATCAACAACATAATAAGCAACCGTACCTCCTGAAACAGCGGCAACAAGAATAAAGGCAACACCTTTTAAAAAGCCCTTAAATCTGGCATTTCTTTTATTATTTCTAAATTTTATAGTTGAACAGTCATCGAGATGACCATCACGACTTACATGTCTCCAAGATGCATCATTATATTCATTATATTGGTTGCTATCCATTCAAGATTTTCCTCCTACAAACAAAACTCCATATTATTTATCTATATATATTCTAATACAACACTTTTACAAACCTATGAATAAAATATGATTAATTATTTAATTCTTTTTAATGTAAAGATAAAAGTTACACCTTCACCTTCTTTATTTTCTACCCAAATGTCTTCACCATGCTGTGTTAAAATATTTCTTACAATAGGGAGTCCAAGCCCCGTACTAATCTTTTGTGTTCTTGACTTATCAGACTTATAAAATCTATCCCAAATATGAGGCAAATCTTCTTTAGCTATTAAAGGGCCACTGTTAAACACTGAAACAAGTACTTTTTCACCTTTTACTTTCGTACAAATGTATATTTTCCCACCTTCATTGACATATTTTATTGCGTTGTCAATAAGATTAGTCATAACTTGAATAAGCCTATCTCTGTCTCCTGCTACATATTGGTGCTCCAAGTTAAAGCATACATCCACATCAAGCTTCTTTTCTTTAATTTTTGTTTCGAATTTTATTACTGTAAGCCTTATAATTTCATTTATATCAAATTCGTCTATTCTAAGTTTAAATTGGCCTGCTTCAATTGCAGAAAGGTCAAGCAAGTCGTTTACAAGCCTTGTTAATCTTTGAATCTCCTCATAAGTTATGCTTAAATAATAGTTCTCTTTATCCCTTGGTATGACACCATCTAGTATTCCTCCTATAAAGCCCTTTATAGAAGTTATAGGCGAACGAATTTCATGTGATACATTGGATATAAACTCTCGTCTTGCTTTCTCAACCTTTTCAAGGCTGTCTGCCATATAATTAAACGACTCTGCCAGCTCTCCAATTTCATCATTAGAGTTTATCTCGACTCTTTTTCGTACATCGCCTTTGGATATTTTTTTAGCAACTGCATTTATAGCTGCAAGCTGTTTTATCAATATTCTTTCTGAAAAATAGTATATTATGAAGCAAGATATTATTATTGCGAATATTGCAGTAATCCATATAATTCTATAAACATTTTTAAGAGGACTTCTTATCTCGTCTAAAGGAGTACTCATTATAATCGCTCCATAAAAAGTCGAATCACTGTCAATAACCGGTATTCCATATATATGAGATTGATTTTTAATTATATCTCCATAGGTTCCTGTCATCTCATATATTTTATTAAACCTCATTTCCTCAAGACCTTTTGTGAAAATCTGTCTGGCAATAAGCGACTGATATTTTTCGTCTGAAACCGCATAAACATATCCACTTTTGTCTTCAAGCCAAATATCTGCGGAGCTATAAGCGCTGAAAAACTTAAGTGCCTCATCTCTCTGAGCTGCTGAGTATTCCCTATCATCTTCTCTATTTTTAAAAAAATCAAATACATAGGGCTTGATAAATAAAGACTCTTTTTCAAGCTGATGTCTTCTTTGATTAAAATAGTAGTTCTGGAACCAAACTGAAAGAAAAGCCGCTATAATTATGAAGCTTAAAGCTATAATTATAGTGTAGGTAAAAACCATCTTAGAAAACAGTCCTTTTTTTAGTCTGTGATAGAATTTCATCTACTTCACCTCAAACTTATATCCTACACCCCATACGGTTTCAAGCTGCCAGTTAGCTCCTCCTGCAAGTTTTTCTCTAAGTCTCTTAACATGTACGTCAACAGTTCTTGAGTCTCCAGGATAATCATAACCCCAAACCTCACATAGAAGCTGTTCTCTTGTAAAAACCCTATTTTTATTATTTGCAAGATAATATAACAGTTCAAACTCCTTTGGAGGCATTTTGATTTCTTGTCCCTTATATAAAACATTATAAGAATTTATATCTATGACCAAATCTTCAAAGCTTATAACTTCTTTATTCGTATTTTCTGTATTATATCTTCTAAGCACAGCCTTAGCTCTTGCGAGAAGTTCCTTTGGTTCAAAAGGTTTTACGATATAATCATCTGCACCTAATTCTAGTCCCAATACCTTATCAAAAGTTTCTCCTTTTGCAGTAAGCATAATAACTGGAGTTTCATAATCTCTTCTTATCCATTTTAAAACATCTATCCCGTCAACATGTGGAAGCATTATATCTAAAAACACTAAATCCGGCTTATAATCAGTAAAAGCTTCTTGAGCACTTCTGCCGTCATGACATAACCTGGTAGAGTAACCTGCACTTTCAAGATACATTTTTATTACTTCACATATATTCTCATCATCGTCAACAACTAAAACCTTTCCTATAGTTCCTTCCATATATAATTCCTCCTTTTAGTCGGAAACACTGAGCAATTAAAGATTACTCGCTTCCGCTCGCTAATTGCTCGTTAAAGGTCATTTAGACCTTTAACCTCCTAATTAGATACAATTCTTTAACGTTTCACTAGTCTAACTATAATTTATCATAAAAGCATTGTATTTATATATAGTATGAGTAAAAAGTTACAAATAATTTACTTATAGAGCATAATTAAGAATCAATAATGAAGAATTAAAAAAATAGGGTGGAGAATCCAAACTCAGCTTCTCCACCCTACTTTAAAACATAACCCAATTATCTTTCCCTCTAGCCTTTAACCGCACCTACTACAACGCCCTCTAGGAAGTATTTCTGCAGAGAGAAGAATAGTATGAACATAGGCAGTGCTGCAATTGTAGCACCAGCCATCATTGGTGCAAAATAAGTTGTATTGGCAAAACGGAAACTCTTAAGTCCAACTTGTATAGTCTGCATTGCTGCGTTACTAGTAACAAGGAAAGGCCAGAAGAATGTATTCCAGTTATCCATAAAGGTAAGTATTGCCATTACAGCTAAGATAGTCTTAGAAAGCGGAAAAATAATTTTAGTAAATATCTGCAGTTGATTACAGCCTTCTATTTTTGCACTTTCAATTATTTCATAAGGTAAAGTTGACATGAACTGTTTTGCTAAAAAGATATTGTACACCCCGCATAGTCCCGGAAGAACTAATGATGCATATGTGTTTGATATCCTAAAAGTATTAACAACAAGAATATAAAGAGGAACCTGCACAACTTGATAAGGAATCATCATTGAGCAAAGGAACATAGTAAATAATACATTCTTTCCTGGGAACTTGATCTTTGCAAACGCATAACCTGCCATACCTGCAAATATAACATTTGATAAAGTCACTATTGTTGCAACAATCAATGAATTTAATATCCATCGTAAAGAATGTGGACTAAATTTAAAGAAAAATTTATAAGAATCTAAAGTCAGCTTTTGCGGAAGCAGAGAATAACTCGCAGCTCCTGCTTCAATAGGGTCTGCAAAAGAAGAAATAATCATAAAATATATAGGGAATAATGTAAACGCAGCAAAAATTATCAAAATAATTATAGATATAGCCTTACGTATCATGATACTTTTGTTGTTTTTATTATAGTTACTATAAAATGACATTTACAGCAGCCTCCTTCTTTAATTAATACGTAACATCGTCACCCAAAAACTTAAATTGGAAAATAGAAATAACCGCAATTATAGCTGCTAATACTAATGATTGAGCCGCCGCTTTACCAAAGTCTGCATATACAAACGCGTTATTAAATATCAATAATCCAACCATTGTTGTTGAATTATTTGGTCCTCCTCCAGTCATCATATAAGCATTCATAAATACTTGGAAAGAACCAATTACTCCTGTTACAAGTAAAAATAATGTTGTGGGCTTAAGAAGTGGTATTACTATATACCTAAGTTTTTTGAAAAAAGTTGCTCCATCTAAGTCGGCAGCTTCAAAATAACTTTCAGGTATACCTAGAAGCGCTGCAATGTATATTATAATACTTGTTCCATGTCCAGAAAGCCAGGACATAAGCAAAAGTGACAGCATTGAAGTCTTACTTGAACCCAGCCAATTCTGATTACTTATACCAAGGAAGCCTATCAGCTTATTAAATAAACCTTCAGGCATAGGATCATAAATCCAAAGCCACACTACTGATAAAGCAACCCCTGATGCAACTGCCGGTAAATAATATATAGCTTTAAACATAGTCTGCATCCATTTTTTTAAAGGAAATATTAATACTGCAATAGTAAAAGAAATTACTAATGAAACAGGTACTGTAAACACAGTATAAACCAATGTATTCTTTATTGCCTTGACAAATAGCTTGTCTTTTAACAAGCCTTTATAATTATCTAAACCTATCCATGTAGATCCAAGAGGTCTGTATTTTTGAAAGCTAATAATAAGAGCGCTAATTACAGGATATAACGTAAACATACAGAATATAATTAGTGCAACTGCAATGAATATATATCCCCAAATATAATCGCCTTTTATTCGATTTTTCTTTTTATTTCCAATCTCCATATGCTCCTCCTAATAATCTCATTATAGAACAGCCAATCATACATTTACGTATCAATGTTAAATAATATATCTCACCTGTTTAATAATAGGTGAGATATATTTTATTTATATTTAATCTTTTACTATTTTGTCTTCACCAAAGGCTTCTATAGCTGCAGCCTTAACAGCATCATACATTTGCTGAGGAGTAATTTCATTAGCAAGTAATGCCTGAAGTTTTGGTACTATAACCTGGTCTTCAAGTTTAATATGTTTTGCACCAAGTTCAGTTGGGATGTCCGGTCTAGCTTCAGCGGCACTTTTTATAAGATTTTCAACAGCTTTTGCGTTATCTTGATTTCTTGTAATTGTCATGCTCTTTGCAGCCTCTGCTCCACTTTTAGTAATTTGTGCAACAAACAAATCATTATTAGTTGTTGCCGCAACCTTGCCAGAAGCTAAGAAATAAGCTGCTTTAACAACGTTTTTATCATGTTCTGCATTTTTACTGTTCTTTCCTTTAAAGGTTACATATCCATCTACAGCAGGAGTAGCTTGCTGTTTATTGCTTCCAAATGTAGGAACTGGTAAAACAATATAGTCAACCTTAATACTATCTTTTACTGCACTACCGTCTTTAGCATCAATTTTTTTGTTATTTTGATTAGCAGAGTTTTCAAATACAGCTAACCCTTTACCGGTAATCATGGTTTTACCTGTAAGGAACATATTCCAACGCATACCTGCATTTACTGAGCTTAATTCCTTAGGCATTGAACCATCATCGATAAGAGTTCTTATGCCCTTTAAAACTTCAAGGAAGTTTTTGCTTGTATACGCATATTTTAAGTCTTTAGTAAATGGTGAAGGCATTCCAGCTTCTTTAGTAAGAATTCCTAAATAATCCTTTGCAGCAACACCTGAACAAGCAAACACAAAACCATATCTTGAAGGTTTTCCGTTAGCTGTTACAACTCCCTTTTTAATAGCTTCTCTGAACTGATCGAATGTCCATCCATTTTGTTGAATAGACTTCCAGTCGATTCCTGCCTCTTCAAGGTATTGTTTATTTCCGCCAAGCGCATGGATTTCCATATATGCTGGAAAACCATATAAACCTTTAGCATTCTTCATATAATCAAGTGGAACTTTTTCAAAATCATTAACCATTTCATCTGTAGCAAGCTTGCTTATATCCATAACCATGCCTGAATCAGCATATTTGGATATTCCATCCGAGCCCATAAAAGCAATATCTGGAGGGCTTCCTGCATTAACTTGAACATCTAACTTTTGAGTCATATCTTCCCAGCTTGCTGGTTCTATCTTAAGAGTTAAGTTAGGATATTTCTCATGGAAATCCTTAGACATTTGTTCAAAATTTTTCTGATAATTTGGTGAAACTGGTGGAAGCAATGCTGTGATGGTATCCGGTTCATCCGAACCTTTTCCTGCAGAATTAGTTGCAGCGGGCTTGCTTCCACAGCCTGTTAATGCTGTAACGCCTAAAGACACTGTCATTGCAACTGCAATAAGTTTTTTAACATTTTTCATTGTATATCCCCCTTTAAAATTTAATTTATATATTATATTTTTTGAATATCTCTCTTAATACCTATAGAATTGCGGCAAATGCTCTTTGTGAGCTTCTAAAAGCTCATCTAATACTATTTTTCCATATCTTTGCGAATGAACTAATGGATTTATCATCATTGCCAGAAGAGCTTTGTTATAATCCCCTGATACTGCCGCTTCAGCTGCCGCTATTTCAAAGGATTTTATCTCCTGAACCAATCCTTTAGCTGCCTTTGGAAGTCTGCCTATAGGCATTGGAATTGGACCATTTTTTGTGATCATACTAGTAATTTCTACAACCTCATCATATTCAAATTCCTGCATAACACCTTTATTTACTGTATTTACAACTTGAATATCACGTTTATCATTATAAATTGACGCTATAAGATTGCAGGCTGCATCGCTGTAATAAGCTCCTCCTCGTTTCTCAAGAAGCTTTGGCTTTTCGTCAATACTTTCGTCTTTATATATTTCAAAAAGATCTTTCTCTATTCCCTTAACGCTTTCAGCTCTTGTTCCATTAACCTTAAACTTTTCTATAGCTTCTTCTAAGGACTCTTTAGCCATATAGTAATATCTAAGATATGGAGAAGGTATTGCTCCTAATTCTTTAACAAATGCATTACTCCATTCTGTACCGCTTATATTCTGCATACTTTGGTTTCCCCATTTGCTAAGCACATATTCTGTCTTATCTTCGCCATTTGCATATACGCCTGTAACATAACCCATATGGTTTAATCCGCCAAAGGATATTCTTACATTTTTTTCTTCCTCATTTAATATTTCAGCAACAGCCTTATGCATATTTATAGGAACATTGCATAAACCAACTACTTTCTTTATATTGCTGTACCTATTCACTGCTTCAGTTATTATACCTACCGGATTAGTAAAGTTTATCAGCCATGCATTAGGACAAAGCTCCTCTATATCTTTGCAAATATCTAAAATAACTGGAACTGTTCTAAGAGCCTTAAACAGCCCCCCTGCTCCATTAGTTTCCTGTCCAAGCATTCCATGGCTAAGAGGTATCCTTTCGTCTGCAATTCTTGCATCCAAAAGTCCAACTCTAAGCTGAGTTGTTACAAAGTCAGCCTTTTTTAATGCTTCTCTTCTATTAAGCGTTGTGAATAGTTTTATTGGAACTCCAGCCTTTTTAATCATACGTCTTGCTAATTTTTCTATAATTTCTAACTTATTTTTGCCTTCTTCACAGTCTACCAGCCAAAGTTCTTCTACAGGTAATTCGTGATATCTTTTAAGGAAGCCATCTATAAGTTCAGGTGTATAACTTGATCCTCCTCCTATAGTAACAACCTTAATTCCTTTTTTCATAGCAATTCACCCCCTATGTACATAATTTGAAATCTATATAGTCAATAAATATTAACTTTCATATTCCATGAAGAAGTTAAGTAAAGCTCCAATTTTACCTGCATCATTTTTCAGCCTACAGGGCTCAATAGCCGTATATTCTTCTAAATGTTGATAGATAGAATATACTTTTTTCTTCAAATCATTTATAAATATCGGTTCTTCGCTTATGCCTCCGCCAATCAGTATTTTTTCAGGATCAAAGCATACTGCTACGTTTCCAACTACCATGGCTAACTTAGTAAGCCATCTATCGTAAATTTTTTTAACATCGCAGTTATCAAGATTTTTAAATATGTATTTCCCATCTATGTCTCTTCCTAATTTGCTGCTTACCTGCCTTACAAGACCAGAGGTTGCTGTTGCAGCTTCAAAAACTTCTTTGCCTGTTTGATTAGATGAATTAACATACATAAATCCAAATTCACCTGCTTTGAAGTTTCGCCCTCTTAGCAATTTTCCATCATTAATTATGGCCCCTCCGATTCCTGTACCTATTGTTATTACACATATATCTTTACATTCAACCCCGCTGCCCTTCCACATTTCAGCCAATGCAGCACAATTACTATCATTTTCTACAGAAATTCTATAGCCTGTACTTTTATTCAGCTCCTCTTTCAGATTATAGGCTCTAAAATTCTCACCCACACTGAAATCAGTATTAATTCCTGTCTTGGGATCTATAAACCCTCCCATACTAATTGTTACTCCATTTATCTCGTAAACCTTTTCTTGAACCTTAATGATATCTATTAATTGAGCTAAAAACTTCCTCGGTTCTTTTTGAGTGGGTACTTTATCACTAAATATTTCATTTGCTTTTTCATCAAATATTCCATATTTAATAAAAGTTCCCCCTATATCAAATGATAAATAATTTCCCATTGCAGTGTTCTCCTTGATGATTAAAAACTAAATATTTCCTTAGATAAATTATATCAATTTTGGCATAAACTTTCAACAATTATTTTCGAAAATAAAAATAATTTTAAAATTTATGCTAATTCAGTCTTTTCTGTTTCTTAAAGTTCTACAGGAAGTGCTCCTTGAGCTTTTATTTCTCCAGACAGAACTTTAATTACACTATCAACTGAAAGCTTAGTATATTCATAAGCACATATATAAGTGGATACATTGTTAAACATATTTATATCATATGGATTTCTAAGGGCTGTAACAATTACATTGCTATTCACCTTAAATATTTCATTTACTAATTCCGCCTGTCCTTTATTTAGCGATGCATTATAAGTACCTATAATAATTAACTCTTTATCTTTAGCCTTTTCTTTCAAGCAATTTATTTCTTCCATTCTCGGATTTAAGCTGATAGTATACGCCTCTCCTCCTAAGTTTTCTTTTACAGCTTCTGAAAAAGAAGCCTTCTTCTTTATGTCATCATCTGCTCCTGTTAAAATTACTGCTTCTGTAGATATAATCATTATATTTTTATATTTAACAGGCAGTAGATTTCTTTCATCCTTTACGGCTGTGATACTTTTTTCACTTATTGCTTTTGCAAAACTTAGATGCTCTTTACAGCCAACTAAAGTCTCAACTTTGTCCATATCCGAATAAGGTCTATTAAATAGATTGTACTTTTCTTTAACTGCTAGAATTCTATGAACAGACTCATCAATTCTGCTTTCTGGTATTTCTCCCATTAATACAACCTCTTT
The DNA here is from genome assembly GCF_016765585.1 of Clostridium rhizosphaerae. Taxonomy (GTDB): domain Bacteria; phylum Bacillota; class Clostridia; order Clostridiales; family Clostridiaceae; genus Clostridium_AT; species Clostridium_AT rhizosphaerae. The sequence goes on along the minus strand of NZ_JAESWC010000009.1, from coordinate 37,734 downwards.
TATTGCATTTAAACTTCCAAGCTGCAAGTCAAGATGATGCGAAACGCAAATCAAGTCAGCTCCGGCTTTAACTGCCATAACAGCTGCATTAACAGTACCATAGTACTCAGCTATAGCGTTCATCTCCATGCAGTCTGTTACTATTAATCCCTTAAAGCCTAACCTATTTCTCAATAAACCAGTTAAGACTCTATAAGAAAGTGTTCCTGGAAGCTTTTCGCTTTCTATTGATGGGAATAAAACATGAGCTGACATAATTGCTTCCACATTATTTTCAATAGCTTTTTTAAACGGATAAAGCTCTATCTTTTCTAATCTTTCCATTGTGTGAGGAACTAACGGAAGTGCCAAGTGTGAATCAACCGCTGTATCACCGTGTCCTGGAAAATGCTTTGCTGTTGCAATAACCCCCATGCTTTGAAGTCCTTTTATCATATTTACTCCAAATTCAGCTACCTTTTCAGGATTATCACCATAGGATCTAACACCTATAACAGGATTTTTAGAATTATTATTTACATCTAAAACAGGAGCAATATCAAAGTTTACTCCAAGAGCTCTCAGCTCTTCTCCGATAATTTTACCTTCCTCTAAAACAGCCTTGCTTTCTCCGGCTGCACCAAAAGCCATATTGCCCGGAAGAACTGCAGCACCTTCATATACTCTTGTTACCATACCTCCTTCCTGATCAATTGTAATGAACGCAGGTATTCCTGTACTTTCAAGCATACTCTTTTGTATTTTATCGTTAAGCTCTGCTAAAGCTTTTTTACTGCCTACATTTCGAGTAAAAAGTATTATATTTCCTATTTTATTTTTTATAATCTCATCTAAATGCTCATCATATTCTTTTGATGGAAACCCAGCTATTATCATTTGTCCAATTTTTTCTTCAAGCGTCATATTTTTAATATCCACTAAAACCCCACCTTAAAATTAATATAAATGATATTTTTCTTTAATCTTTTTAAAGTCTTCACTTTCTCTTTCCCATTTTTCTATAAAAATATTAGCTTCAAATTTCCTATTTCTTACCTCATCAGTACCTGTAAGAAGATCTATGAAGTAATTTGCACCTTCTTTAAAGGGAGGAAGCCACTCAAATTTATCTTTGTTCATATCCATTACTTCATATAAAAGATTTATTCCTAACTTTACAGGTTTAACCTTTCTTTTATCCTTCACATGAATCTGTACTCCCTTACATAATTCACCTTTATGCTTAGAAAAAGCAGGTTCAAAATAAACAGGTCTAAACTGTACACCCTCCAAGCTTTTTTTATTCATTTTTTCAGCAAGCTTATACGCATCAAGCCAAGGAGCTCCTATAAATTCAAAAGGTTTTGTGGTCCCTCTTCCTTCAGAAATATTTGTACCTTCAAAAAGACAGGTTCCGTTGTATAATACTGCTGTATTTACAGAGGGAATATTAGGACTAGGGTTAATCCAAAGCAAGTCTGTATCATCAAAGTAAGCCTCTCTGCACCAGCCTTCAAGCTTCACAACTTTTAAGTCACAATTTATATTGAATTCTTTATTTAAAAGCTGCGCCAGCTCCCCTATAGTCAGTCCAAATCTTTGAGGTATAGGATACATGCCTATGAAGGATTTAAAATTCACATCTAGTATATTTCCTTCAACAGACTCTCCTCCAATTACGTTAGGCCTGTCTAATACTACTACGGTTTTATTGTTTTCTGCACAGCTTTCCATGCAATAGGACATTGTGTAAAGAAAGGTATAGTATCTTGAACCTACATCCTGCAAATCTATAACAAGCACATCAATATTCTCAAGTATTTCAGGTGAAGGCTTCTTATTCTTCCCATAAAGGCTGTATACAATAATACCAGTAGCTTCGTCTACATATGTATCGACGGCTGCTCCAGCTTGAAGATTTCCTCTTATTCCGTGCTCAGGGGAATAAAGTGCGGTTAGATTAAATTTTTCGTTTAGTATATCTATAGTAGATCTTAGGTTTCTATCAACACCCATAGGACTACTTACAAGGCCAAGCCTCTTTCCCTCAAAAAGATAACTATTTTTTCCAATACAGTCGATACCATTTTTAACTAACAATCTTTCCATATTGCCTCCTTTACTACTCCACTGCAGCCATCACAGTATTATGGAATACTCTTCTGAATCTTATGATATTAGTATTATCTCTGGTTGGGTGAACTCTGTTGGTCAGCAAAATCATATATATATCATTAGGTATGTCCACCCATATTGATGTACCTGTAAAACCTGTGTGTCCAAAAGCCTCAGGCGAAATTATATCTCCTCCGGATGATAAGTCCCGTCCTTTTACTGTCCATCCCCAGGCTCTATTTTCCTCAAGATCTTCAGTATAGTTTTTTGTCATAGCTTTAAAAGCTGCCTTTGAAATAATCTGTTTTCCTTTATAATTTCCTTCATTTATAAGCATAGCTGCAAATTTAGTCATGTCCTCTATATTTGAAAATAATCCTGCATGTCCTGAAATGCCATTAAAGAATCTTCCGTTTTCATCATGACATATCCCTATTAGTGGTTTACCCGTTTCAATATCAATTTCTGTTGCCGCCACATTGCTTGTCTTAGGATTAAAACAAGTATTTTGCATTTCCATAGGATCAAAAACATATTTTTTGCATAAATTATTCAAGCTGTCTCCACCTATTTTTTCTAAAATATATTTAAGAAGTATAAAGCTGTAATCACTATATATAACTTTTGTCCCTGGTTTATATACAAGCTTCGCACTGCTTATATACTTAATGGCATCTTCAAAGTCTGAGCAGAGCTTATAAAGTTTTTCAAAAGCAGGAAGTCCCGCTGTATGAGTTAACAGGTTGAAAATAGTTATATCCTTCTTTTCCTCACACTTGAAGCCTTCTATGTAATCACTTACCTTATCAAATACAGAAATCAAACCTTTATCTAAAAACACCATGAATAAAGTATTAGCAGCTACAACTTTAGTTAGGGATGCCATATCAAATAAACTATTCTTTTCTAATGGAAGCTTTTCAGGAATTAAGCATCTGTTTCCATAATACTCTATTTTACATATTCCCTTTTTATTTCCTACAGCTGCAGCAGCACAAGGAAAAAATCCCTTTGCTACTCCTTCTTCAATAAGGCTAAAGGCATAGTTTAATTTTTCTTTGTTAATTGCCATGAAAGCATCACCTAAAATCCTTCCCTAACTTGCTTAACTGAAAGTGGATCTACAGCAAAGGCTTGTGCTCTTTCCTTTCTTGCTTCACAGCCTCTTACCTTGCTTAAGGCATCATAATATTCATAATACTTAAAAGAAGTACTGTTAGTAACAAACCATATCTTCTTTAAAGCTTCCATCCATAAATCATATCCTCTTGAAATATCTATATAAGTATATGGCTTAAAATCATATGGATCTTCCCAGTTTTCAGCAAAGTAAGGACCTGCAGCAAAATGTGCCGGATTTTCTCTCTCAAAGCCTCTTATTCCGGCATAAAACTGAGCATCCTTAACAATTCTGCTTGTTATACCGTGATCCTTATGCATGCTGTTTTTCCAGTGAGTTATAAGTATATCAGGCCTGTATTCTCTGATTAAATCAGCAACTTTAAACCTTGGCTCGTCAGTATCCGGAAGCTCTCCATCCTTATAATCAAGAACTATAGACTTTCCACCCAGCATTTCTGCAAACTCTCTAGCTTCTCTGATTTTCTGCTCAGCATATTGTTCAACAGTTAAATGAGGAGGATTTCCTTTTTCCCCTGGAGTCATATTAACTATTGTAATTTTGTCTCCCATAGCTGCATGCTGTGCCAAAACTCCTCCGGTTGTAAGCTCCATATCGCCAATGTGTGCTCCTATTGCCATTATGTGTATTTGTTTTCTTTCCATTACCTACACTTCCTTTCGCATTACTGCCCAAGTCTTAACAACATTAAAACCTGCCGCTTCATACATTCTTCTTGCATTATTATCTATTCCTGTAAACAAAGACATAAAACCTGCTCCTTCGTTTTTGAAGCTTTCACATAACTTAAAAAACAAAAGCTTTCCTATCCCAAGGCCTTGATGCTTTGAATCTACTCCTATACCTGAGAACTTCCCCCTACCGCTCTCTTGAATCTCAACCGGACCTGTAAAACCACAAATATATCCATTATCAGACGCTACTATAACAGGAAACGGATTATTTAGAGCTAAGTTATCCTTTATTTCCTTTCTCCAAAGTTCATTTTTTAAATTATCAAATAAATCATCAAAACCGTGATGCTTATCCTCATCATAATATTCTATGCTTATACCTTTATCTTTTAGTTCTTCCATCTTTCTTATCGACTTTTCATCAAGATCAAATTCAGTCAAATCAAGATACATAGATACTTCGTTGGTCCTTACAATATATCCATGCCTTTTAAAAAACTCAAATCCAGATCCGTCAACATCAGCCCCCGGTGCGTTAGGATGATCATGTCTATTTTCTGAACCAGGTATATACCATTCAAGATTTATTGGATTAAAAAATATAATTTGAATCATCTTTTTCCCATTCTTTATAAGAAAATCTTCAACAGCTTTTAAAAGGCGGCTCCCACATCCTCTATTTCTATACTCTTTATCAACTAGGACAAAGGTTAAATAGCCTGGAGTATTTTCAAAGGTTTCCCCCGGGAGAAACTCTTTTTTAAATAGTCCATTGGCAAAGCCTACTATTTTCTCATCTTCAATTGCAATAAAGGTTCCTTCATAGCTAAAATGAGTATTATTAATAAACTTTTCTTTAAAACTTTGCTTTGTAAAAGGCTTGTACGGTATCTCAGTGCTGCAGCTTTTATTCCAAAGCTTAACTACTTCACTTGTATAGGAATCATTAAATTTTACAATCTCCATAATATAAGCCATCCTTTCTTCTAGTATTAAATTATCAAATATATATTTAAATATATAATACAACTCTATGATAATGTTTTCAATAATTTATTTCATAATTCTTAAAAATTTCTGAAAATTATTTTCGTTTAAAATAAAAAAACCGCAGAAGTTATAGCATTAAACTTCTGCGGCTATTTTTATAAATTATTCTTCAAAGAGTCTGCTTACAGGCATATCTTCATAAATTCTTCTTATAGCATCTGCAAATACTGGAGCAACTGAAAGCATGTTAAACTTAGAAAGCTTTCTATCTTCTGGAAGATCTATTGTATTTAACATAACAAGCTCTTTTATTGCTGAAGCTTCAATTCTTTCGATAGCAGGTCCTGATAAAACTGAGTGAGTGCAGCAAGCGTAAACTTCCTTAGCACCCATATCTCTTAGTGCATTAGCTCCGTTGCATATTGTTCCTGCAGTATCTATAACGTCATCAATTAATATAACTGTCTTATCTTTAATATCTCCAATGACATTCATTATTTCAGATACATTAGCTTTAGGTCTTCTCTTGTCTATTATAGCAATTGGGGCATGCAGCTTATCTGCAAATTTTCTAGCCCTTGTTACACTTCCAAGGTCTGGTGATACAACAACTACATCTTCTCTTTCTCCAAAGCCCTTTTCAACAAAGTACCTAGCTAATATTGGAACACCTAGAAGATGATCAACTGGTATATTGAAATAACCTTGAATTTGTGCGGCATGTAAGTCCATAGTTAAAACTCTGTCAGCTCCTGCAGCAGTTACTATGTCTGCAACAAGCTTTGCTGTAATTGGATCTCTTGCCTTAGCTTTTCTGTCCTGTCTTGCATAGCCGTAGTATGGAATAACTGCAGTTATTCTTCCTGCTGATGCTCTTTTAAAGGCATCGATCATAATTAATAGCTCCATAAGATTATCATTTACCGGAGCATTTGTTGATTGGACAACAAACACATCAGCACCCCTTACAGTCTCGTTAATATCAACAGAAATTTCTCCGTCGCTGAACTTTCCAACATTGGAAGCTCCAACAGGTGCCCCTAAAATGTCTGCAATTTCTCTTGCAAGCTTTGGATGTGAATTTCCTGTAAAAATCTTAATGCCCTTGCCATGAGTTATCATAAGTTTCCCTCCATTAAAAACATTTATTATTTTTTAAGTCCTTTTTTCTCTACCCAGCCTTCTATATTAACCTGTCTGGCTCTTGCTACAGCCAAAGCTCCATTTGGAACCTCTGAAGTTATAGTAGAACCGGCAGCAGTATAAGCGTTATCTTTTACTTCTACAGGTGACACTAAATTTGTATTGCAGCCTATAAACACATTGTCACCTATAACAGTCTTATGTTTTTTCTTTCCATCATAGTTAACAACAACAGTTCCGCAGCCAAAATTGCAGCCACTGCCAACCTCAGCATCTCCGATATAAGTAAGATGAGATACCTTCGTATTATCGCCTATTGTAGATTTTTTAATCTCAACAAAATCACCTATTCTTGCGTGTTTACCAATAATACTCTCTGGTCTTATATAAGCAAATGGTCCAACTGTTGTTCCTTCTCCAACGTGGCTTTCAACTATTACTGAGCTTTGAATATCTACATTAGCTTCAATAATACTGTCTGCAATTCTTGAATTCGGATAAAGCATGCAGTTTTCCATTATAACTGTCTTTCCTTCTAGCACGTTTCCAGGATATATTATTGTATCTCTTCCTATTTCAACATCGCTTCCTATATATGTGCTGTTAGGATCAATAATTGTAACACCATTTTCCATATGCTTTCTATTTGTTCTGTTTCTAAGAATCCTTTCAGTTTCAGCAAGCTCGATTCTTGAATTAACACCTATTGTTTCTTCAAAGTCAGTAATCATCGCTCCAACCTTAAAGCCTTCACTCTTTAAAATTCCTATAACATCTGTTAAATAATATTCACCTTGAGCATTATTATTTTTAAGCTTATCTAAGCTATTTAATAATGCTTCTATGTCAAAGCAGTACATACCTGCATTAATTTCTTTTACTTTAGCTTCTTCTGGATTACAATCTTTAGCTTCAACTATTTTTTCAACTTCACCTTGAGTGTTTCTTATAACTCTTCCATAGTGTGCAGGTTCTTCAATAACAGAAGTTAATATTGTAGCCTTAAAGCTTCCTTCTTCATGAAAGCTTAAAAACTTCTTAACGGTTTCTTCTTTAATTAAGGGAGCATCGCCTGTAAAAATTGCTACTGTACCATTTTTGCCATTTAAAAAAGACTTTGCAGACATAACTGCATGGCCAGTTCCAAGTTGAACCTCTTGAAGTGAATAGCTTACATTTCTAGTCTTAGTGCCTTCCTTAACCTTTTCAGCACCCTTGCCAACTATAACATTAACATCTTCCATTCCAGCCTTTCTCATTATGTCAATAACATGGTTAACCATTTCCTTACCGCAAACCTTGTGAAGCACCTTTGGAGTTTCTGATTTCATTCTTTTACCTTCACCAGCAGCTAATATGGCAGCACATTTATACATAAAAAAACCTCCGTTTTTTTAATGAAGAATGAGGAAATGAAAAATGAAGAATGAAAGGATAAAATTCCTTCGGAATTCTTAAATTTAGTTTTTAAAATTTGTTTTTCCGCAGGAAAAACTTCATTAATTCTTCATTCTTAATTCTTAATTCTTCATTTGTTTTTTTAATTATGTATCATAAATTACTATTTATTCATAATAAATTGCTATATTCAAATCAAATGTTCGTAAAATCGCCTCTTATATTATATTTTATGTAGCATTAATTTGCAACCTTGTCATATAATTTGTCGAAAAATAAAAAGGAGTCTTTAACTCCTTTTTACTTACTGTTCTTCCGAAACAGTAGTTTCATCATTCTTAACTTTTTCATACTCTGCTAGGATGGATTCTTGAATTTTTTCTCTAGTTTGAGTATTAATTGGGTGAGCTATGTCTTTAAACTCTCCATCTGGAGTTTTTCTGCTTGGCATAGCTATAAAAAGACCATTTTGTCCCTCGATAACCTTTATGTCATGCACAACGAACTCATTGTCAAAAGTTACTGATACAATAGCCTTCATTTTGCCGTCAGCGGCAACCTTTCTAACTCTAACGTCTGTAATTTGCATACAAAAACCACCTCCACGATGCTTATAACTATATATTCTTCATTATTTTTAATTTTCCTTCTTATTTTTCAAAATATTTATTATTTTTTTGAAAATTTAACTATTTGAAACATTTCGAGGGGAAAATTACAGCTGTTTCATTTTCATCCAAACCACTAAACTCTATTAGAGATACCCTGTCTTCAACCAACTTCTTAGACGCCTCAACGTCTTCAATTAATACGCCAATGCCTACAAGATTGCTGTCGAACTCCTTAAGCAGATTAATTATGCCTAAAGCAGTGCCTCCAGCCTTCATAAAGTCATCAATGAATATGCAATTGCTGCCGCTTTTTAGAGCTTTTCTTGACAGAGACATTGTCTGTATTCTCTTATTAGATCCTGTTACATAATTTATACTAACAGTAGTTCCTTCAGTTACCTTATTATCTCTTCTGACTATTACAAGCTGAACTCCAAGCATCCTTGCAACCTCATAAGCAAGTGGAATACCCTTTGTTTCTACAGTAACAACACAATCTACAGTTTTATCTACAAAAGCAGAAGCTAATATTAATCCTGCTTTTCTTATTATTTCTGGATTGTACATTATATCAGTCATATATATGAAGTTCCCTGGAATTATTCTGTCTTTTTCTCTCAGAATAGTGCAAAGCTCATCAATAAGCTTATCTTTATCTTTTTTTGACATTCCACAAACGTATTTAACACCACCGGCAGCTCCAGCTACTGTTTCAACTCTTCCCATATTCTGCCTCACAAGTGTCTCTTTGATAACCAAGATGTCCTCACTAATTGTAGATTTTGCAGCATTGAACTCTTCAGTAAAGGTACTTAAGTTTATAACTTTATTGGGATTTTCTATAAGCGTTTTAGTTATAGCTGCTATTCTTGTATTTCTACTAAACTTCTCCATTTTTACCACCCTACACAAAATAATACGAACTTTCCATATAGTATTTTAACTTATTATTCATATTGTATTCCATTTCTAGGATATTAGCAACAGTTAATAATTTTACGAACTAAAGGTTTTGGTGATAGAATACCGAGAGCAGGTGTAGAAAATACTATTTTAACTTGATTGAGTACTTTGCTCATGTTCTTGGCAAAGTGATGCTGAAAAGCTTAGAGCCTCTCATCTGAACAAACTAAAAGTATCTTAAGTTTACTAAAGATGTTTTAAAGCCTTCGGTCATTTTAGTTCACAATCTACTTATAGTTTGAACAAATAAATATTGCCCCTTGGGTGTTGCATTTCGATAATTTTGTATATAATGATATAATAGAGTGGATTTAATTAAGGAGTTGATATTTTGTCATTCGATTTTTTAAAGGATAAACATAAAAAGATACACTTTATAGGAATAGGCGGAATTAGTATGAGCGGTCTTGCAGAAATCCTGCTTGAAAATGGATTTAAAGTTTCCGGCTCAGATATGAAAGCTTCAACTATAATAGAAAAGTTAATAAAACAAGGCGCAGAAGTTTTTATAGGCCATGATGCAAATAATATTAACGATGTGGATTTAGTAGTTTATACAGCCGCGGTTTCTGAAGATAATCCAGAGCTCTTAAAAGCAAAGGAATTAAACATACCAACTATGGATAGAGCAGAATTCTTAGGCCAGATAATGAAAGGTCACAAATATAATGTAGCTATTTCAGGAACACATGGTAAAACTACAACAACTTCCATGGTATCTCACATTTTTTTAGATGCTGATTTAGACCCTACAATACTTGTAGGAGGAGAACTTGATGCAATAAACGGAAATGTAAAAACAGGCAAAAGTGAATATTTCATTACTGAAGCTTGCGAATATAAGGCATCATTTTTAAAGTTTTTCCCATATATAGGTGTTATATTAAACATAGAAGCAGATCATTTAGACTTTTATAGAAATATAGAACATATACAAGAAACCTTTACTGAGTTTGTAAGTCTAATACCGCAGGATGGTTACTTAGTAGCTTATGCAGAAGATGACAGACTAAAGGCAGTAATAGAACATGCTGACTGCAATGTATTAACCTATGGTTTAAATTCAGGAGAAATAACAGCAAAGAACATAAGTTACAACGATAAAGCCTGTGCTTCTTTTGATGTTTATAGAAATGCAGAAAAATTATTTACAGCTAATTTAAATGTTCCCGGAAAGCATAATGTACTTAATTCACTAGCAAGTATTTGTGTAGCTTTAAGTCTTAAGGTTGACTATAACTACATAATAGATGGATTAGCTAGTTTCTTTGGAACTCACAGAAGATTTGAATTAAAAGGGGTTAAAAATGGAGTTACAGTTATAGATGATTATGCGCATCATCCAACAGAAATAAAAGCCTTTCTTGAGGCAGCTAAAAATTATCCCCACAGAAAAATTTTCTGCGTATTTCAGCCCCATACTTATACAAGAACACTAACTTTATTTGACGATTTTGCACATTCATTCTTTAATGCTGATGAAATAATATTGGCTGATATTTATGCTGCCAGGGAGAAGTTTACCAAGGTTGTAAGTTCTGATATGCTTGGAGATAAGATTAGAGAACAAGGCTTAAACTGCAAAAATTTTCACAGCTTCGAAGAAATAGTAGATTATCTTAAAGATAACCTTGAGGAAGGAGATTTACTTCTAACTGTAGGTGCTGGAGATGTAAATAGAGTTGGAGAAATTTATCTTAACGCTTAAAAAGAAGGAGAAAAACTCCTTCTTTTAATTTTTTATAATTTATACATAAAAAACTTTGTCGCATCTTTATCCTTTAATTTCTTTTTTACATTTCTTATATGATACACATTATCATTATAATCATGTGCTTGATTATCAACTATATATGCCGAATCCATACTTCCACTTTTGGTCCAAGCCATAAAAATGTAAACGTGAGACGGCCACCCTGTGGAATCATTTGTTGTAAAACATAAATCTCCAGGTTTAAGCTCAGAAAGATTATAATTTACCTTCCAACCATTTGCTTTAAGATAGCCTATAAACTGCCTTGTATTAGATATACTCTTTGGCATCTTGATTCCCACTCTTCTTAAAGATTCACTTGCAAAATAAACACAAGTGTTATGCTTATTACCGTTATTTAACTTTCTTGCAGAAGCATTAACAGAATTTTGATTTGCTTTGTTAGACATATATTTATAAAGAGAATTTTGAACGCTTGATTGTTTTCTTAAATTTACCGGACTTGCTGCAGCATTAGTATTCTTATTCATCTTTACTACTAAAATAGTGTCTTGAACTTTATCTTCTGCTGATTTATCTTCTTTAATTTCATCCTCGCCGATATTGTAAGCAGAGACGTCTTCTTCAGCAATATTCAAAGCAGTTGGCTGTGTCTTAAAAGGCTCTGTTGAAGCCTCATCTTTATCTATCTTTTTAACACATGCAGGAGCAGAAACTAAAAGCATTAACAAAAGTAATGCACACAATATTTTCTTTTTAAGCATAACTCGCATCCAATCTATAATTAATATTAGATATAACTTCCAGATACTTATAAAGTTATTATATAAGACTTGGATTTGTTTGGCAATAAATGTATTCATGTATTTTTTTATTGTTGCTTATATAAAATACAAAAACAATTTACTATATAATTTCACTCCTTGTTATATTGACTTCTTATTAAAAAGCGCATTATACAAGTAAATATTTAAATATATTTATATTTTTATATTTAAATAGCTCCATATTAAAATATTTTTATATTATTTTAATTTTTGATATATTGAATTGTCATTAAAAATTATCAAAAAAAGTTTTAATATGATAAAATATATTTATTATTTTTTAGACTTCAAGGAGGTTAAAGTCCTAAATGGACTTTAACGAGTAATTTTCGAGCGGAGCGAGAGTATTAAATTACTCAGTGTTTCCGACTTCAAGGAGGTAACGACTTTATTATGTTAAATACAATACTTTTTGATCTTGATGGTACTCTTCTTCCAATGGATATGGACGCCTTTGAAAAACTTTATTTTGGTGCTATGTCAGCATATCTAGGAGACTTAATATCTCCTAAAGACTTAGTAAATAACATATGGGCATCCACAAAGACCATGGTTTCAAATCTGGAATACAGAACTAACGAAGAAGTATTCATGGAGGATTTTAACAGTAGAATTACCGGAAATATAGATATTTACAAGGAGCGCTTTGATAAATTTTACGATACAGAATTTTTTAAAGCTAAAGAAGCTGTTCAGCCAAATGAATTTATGAGAAAAAGCGTAGATTTACTAAAAGCAAAAGGCTACGAGTTAATTATAGCCACTAATCCTCTTTTCCCTCTAAAGGCCATACATCACAGAATAGAATGGGCAGGTTTTAAGCCTTCAGAATTCAAATATATTACCCACTATGAAAAAAATCATTATTGTAAGCCTCAAGTAAAATACTATGAGGAAATTTTAAGTGAAATCAAAAGAAAACCTGAAGAATGTATGATGGTTGGAAATGATGTACAGGAGGATTTAATAGCTTCAGAGCTTGGAATAAAAACCTTCTTAATTAAAGATTGTCTTCTTCACAGAACTAATGAAGAGATTATATCCGACTATGATGGAAATTACGAGGACTTCTATAATTTTGTTGAAACTCTACCTTCGATTAAATAAAAACAAAGCCCAACAACCAAATAAACTTGGATGCTGGGTTTTTAACTATAAAATATTATTTATGTATTTCTCGAAGAGTTTCCTCTGCCATATATTTTTCAAGCATTCTGCTGCTTCGTCCAGCTGCAACCATTAACGAAAATATAATAACTATCATAGGAATGACTACAAACAATCCTACAGTAAGAATAATCATCCAAGTCTTTGCATCAAACCACATATTTATCACCTCACCCTTAACCAAATTTTACCAATTGATTGATAAGATGTAAATAATTTATTTCTATGCCTATTCGACAGTACCATTTTTCTTTTAATCGAAAAAAGGATAGTTCTATCTATCCTTGTCTTATTTCTTTATCTGCAGCTATATCTTTGTAAACAACTTCCTGAGTTCTAAAGTAATTTCCATTACATATTTGAACTCTAGATATATACTTCAAAAAACCTGAATATCCAAGCTCTTCTATTAGAGCTTTTGTTCCTCTGTCTATCAAATCTTTTTCATTATTATTTAGTTCCACCATATTTCCACCCCATCTATTCAAAAATTTCCTTATAAAATTCTCTAATTATACTATGTAACAGCTATATGTTTTGTTACACTATTTTAGTATGGACAATCTTTGAATAAACTAAACAAGTTCATAAAAAATGGCTGCTCTTAAAACACCTAAACTTAGCGTATTTTAAGAGCAGCCATTTTTATTTATACAAAAACTTATACCGCAGCCAGTTCTCTATCTCTATTGCAGCTTTTTAAATCCTTATTAACCTTATTAATAATTTTTCTTATGCTGTCTTCAGATAGATTATAAGAACTCATTAATTCGCTTACTGTATAGCCTTCCTTATAAAATTTATATATTTCATTGTTTCTTTTTCTTATATTTTCCCTAGTGCCGTTATTTTCTCCCCAAGCTTTCCTTGTGGTTTCTTCTCTAGGTATATATATTAATTCACCTTGAATATATTTTTGAAGCTCTACTAAAAGCTCCGCCGGTAATATTTCTTTCCCATTTTTATACTGCATCCATTTGCCCTCCCAGAAACTCTAAATTCTACTTGTTCACCTTCATTAAAAACTTTAATAATCATTTCTACATCTCCTTTCGATTTGTTAAATAATATAAAAATCCCGTGGAAGATAATCATCCACGGGACCTATAAAAGGGCAATAAAAAAACAGGTTCTTTCTCCTGCTATTTTCATACACCCCTATTATATTTATGAAAACTCAGATGATAATTAATGTTTTGCGAATAATTGCACTAACAAAACGTCTAATGATGCTGTTGTTCCTCGCCGATATTTAGTTATTGAATTAATACCTCTACTCTTAGATTCATTATTTAATACTCCTTTCATCTGATTTTCTCTTCTAAATAATTTACCACTAACTATATAATACAAAAACATGTTATTCATGTCAACCATTCTCTTCCACCTCTTTCAAAATTCTCTATAAAGAGGAGGTTTTTTATAACCTCCTCACATTCTTTAGGCTTTAAGCCACCTCTTAAATATGATCAAAATTATCAACCCCTTTACTACCAAACTAACCGGTCAAGTAAATTATCCCATATTTATCCTATAACTTACAAGGTAAAGAATAACTATAATCAATTTTTCCTGATGTACTCCCAACAAGATACTTGAACTATGAAAAAGAAGACTAATAAATAATACTACTATAGCTTTGTAAATGGCTTTAATAATTTACTTGCTATTTTAAAGAAATCAATTTCAGTATCATCGCTAAACATTTTACTTATAAGCTTATCATTTATACCTCCAATAAGGAAATCCAACTGGTTGTTGCTTAACTTTTCTAATCTTCTCCTAAAAACCAAAGAATTTTCATAAGTCTCACGCAGAGGAACAACAAGCTCCTCATAATCTCCCTTGCTGCATATATCAAATGCAGCATATATCCCGGTTAAAACAGAAACAAATTGTCCAAGTCCAAAACCAGGAGAAATAGCCCCAAAACAATTTCCGATAAAATAAGTATTATCGAGCTTAGCTTTATGACAAATACCAATAATATATCTTTCCACTTCGAATTTATCAATAATATTAAGCTTTTGCTCCGTGTCTTTTTGAGCACGCTTATAGAACTTATCCCATAAGTCATCAATCTTATATTTCTTAGTATCCTCGTAAACTGGATACCCTATTGAAATATTGGCTTCCCTTTCATTAAGTGGTATTAGGTAGGAATAACCTTTAGGTGAAAACTCATTATTATACCAGGATGAAATATGACTTAATCCAAAATTTCCTTCTACTGTAGCACCTCGTAAATTAACAGTTAAATCAGTTTTAAAATTATTCAGTTTTGAAGCATAAGCTGAGTCGCCAGTTGCCAATACTACATGAGTAAATTCTTTTGTTAAATCCTCATAATCATAATTTGAATTAAATATAATCTCAGACTTTACTTGATTAAAGAGCTGATTTTCAAAAGAATCCTTATGCCTGCCCCTATAATTTGTATAACCTAGATTTCCGCTTAGATTACTTTCAAAATTAGGTGAATAAATTGTTATCTCCTTTACTTCGCTGATAGGTTTTAGGTTTATATTGTATTTATCTTTAAAGAAATCCAAACAATTATTAATAGGTCTATTTGTTATATTAAATATTGCTTCGCCATTAATAAATCTATCACCGCATAAATTTCTTTTTTCAAAAATCACAGGCTCTATTCCATTTTGCTCTAGTATAATTGCACAGCATAATCCAGAAAGTCCTGCACCCATTATTGCTACCTTCAAAACTTATCACCTTCACATATAGTTTGTATTTATAGTCTTATGCCAGATATATAAATTTATTCAAAAGCCGCTATATGGACAAGTTCATTAGATAAAATAATAGTCTTTATAAATAAATAGAGAGCAGGAGTATACTTTTATCTCCTGCTCTCTATTTATTTGATTTTGTACTAAAGTACTTTATCTTCAGTTTCTTTTCTAAGCTTAGAAATAAATTCATAAAGTACAGAACTTACTTCTTCACCATTTTTATTATTCTTAACAGTAATTTTTCCTTCCTGCTGCTCTTTTTCACCTACTATAATCATATAAGGAACCCTTTCATTTCTTGCTTCTCTAATTTTAAAGCCGATTTTTTCTGCTCTGTCGTCAAATTCTACTCTTATATTTTTATCTTTTAAGGCTTTAACTACACTTTCAGCATAGCTATTATACTTTTCCGATATAGAAAGAACCTTAACTTGAACTGGAGACAGCCAAACCGGGAATTTTCCTGCAAAGTGCTCTATCAAAATTCCTATAAAGCGTTCTATGCTTCCAAATATAACTCTGTGAATTACTATTGGTTTATGCTTTTCACCATCTCTTCCAATGTAGCTTAAATCAAAGCGCTGCGGAAGCTGAAAGTCCAATTGAATTGTTCCGCATTGCCAAGTTCTCCCTAAGCTATCCTCTAAGTGAAAATCAATTTTAGGTCCATAGAAAGCTCCATCACCTGGGTTTATCTTAAAAGGCATATTCATTTCTTGAAGTGCTCCCTCTAGAGAAGCTTCTGCCATTCTCCAATCCTCATCACTTCCCATAGAATTTTCAGGTCTAGTTGAAAGCTCTACCTTATACTTAAAGCCAAATCTTCCATAAACCTCATCTATAAGTTTAACTACTCCCTTTATTTCATCCTTTATCTGTTCTGGAAGCATGAATATATGAGCATCATCCTGAGTAAAAGCTCTAACTCTCATAAGTCCGTGAAGTGCACCTGATAATTCATGTCTATGGACTCTTCCAAGCTCTCCTGCTCTAATAGGCAAATCTCTGTATGAGTGAGTCTCAGATTTATAAACAAGCATTCCTCCTGGACAGTTCATAGGCTTTATTGCGAATTCTTCTTCATCAATATTTACAGTATACATATTCTCTTTATAGTGGTCCCAATGTCCTGAAGTTTCCCAAAGCTGTCTGTTTAATATTATAGGAGTTTCAATTTCCACATAACCAGCTTTTCTATGAAGCTCTCTCCAGTAATCTATCAAAATATTTTTTAAGACTACACCTTTAGGAAGGAAAAATGGGAATCCAGGGCCTTCTTCCATAAGTGCAAACAATTTAAGTTCCTTGCCCAGCTTTCTATGATCTCTTTTTTTAGCTTCTTCAAGCATATTTAAATATTCCTCAAGTTCACTCTTCTTAGCAAAAGCAGTTCCATATACCCTTTGAAGCATCTTATTCTTTTCACTGCCTCTCCAGTAAGCCCCTGCAACAGAAGTCAGCTTAATGGCCTTGACTTGAGAAGTATATAAAACATGAGGTCCTGCGCAAAGGTCTATAAATTCTCCTTGTCTGAAGAAAGAAAGCTCTTCATCCTCAGGCAAATCATTTATAAGCTCAACCTTATAGTTTTCACCCTTTTCCTCCATAAGCTTTAGTGCTTCTTCTCTTGAAAGTACAGATCTTTCGAGTTTTAGGTTCTCCTTAACTATCCTTTGCATTTCCTCTTCAATACTGCTTAACATTTCTAAAGTTATTGGTTTATCTATATCAAAATCATAATAAAATCCATTATCTATTGCAGGTCCTATTGTAAGCTTAACCTCTGGATAAAGCCTTTTAACAGCCTGAGCAAGTATATGTGCAGCTGTGTGTCTTAAAGCCCTTCTTCCTTCTTCTTCATTAACTTCAATAATACTTCCATCTTTAACGATAATTTTCATAATTAATATCCTCCTTTTCAATTAAAATTTCTTTTCAAAAAAACAAAACTCGCCCCAAAAATGGGACGAGAGAATCGCGGTTCCACCCAAATTACAGATAATACAAATAAGCATTACTATAAATTCTAGTAAAACCTTAATAAATAAAAAAACTCCTCCTAAGAATAGGACGAGTATTTCGCGGTTCCACCTAATTTACAGTAATAGATAAAAATATCACTGTCACTTTGAAAGCTGTAACGCAGCAAGCGGAGATACCTACTATAGTTTCAGTACTCAACTCAGAGGTGGTTTTTCAATTATCACTTATCTAGGAAACCTTTCAGCCGATGAGTCTCCCTCTCTTTTGACAGCCCTTAATTTACTTTTCCTCTTCACAGTCTTTATTTATTGTTATTATATGCCCACTGCATCACAATGTCAACAATTTTCTGAAATTTTTATATTACATATTAAAATTCTCTATAAATTCAATTTCAACTCCATTTGGATCCTTAATATATAAAAACTTGATTCCACTTGGCAGCTGAACTGGTCCCGAAACTACTTCGAAGCCTTTTTCATTCACAAGCTTAAGAGTTTCATTCACACTTTCCACAGGAAAACCTATGGATAATAATGATTTATAGCCAGCATCCTCACTAACATCCATATGACTATTTTCAATAAGTTCAATCTTGTTTCCTTTTTCGTCAGTCAAAAATACTATTTTTACTCCTGGCTGAGGACTAAAGCTTGTTGCTTCTTTAAGCCCTAAAAAGTCTATATAAAACTTTAAGGACTCCTCCATGTTTTTAACTTTAATTGTTACAAACCCATAGTTCATTATTATTCCTTCTTTCATTTACTTTAATAATTTTATATCATGGATTTTCACAGGAGCATAACCTTCATCCTTTAAACATTTTATCATTTTATGAAGCATAGAACTACTTGAATACTCGTAATCAGGATAATCATCATTATTTTTTACAAGTGTTATACTTTCAAATTCTTTTGTTGGGTGATAGAAAAATGCTCCAATTGAATCCTTACCCTTATCTTTTATCCTCTTTATCATATCATCTACATCATTGTCGTGAACATATCCTAAAGGTGCAGGAACATACACAGTTCTATTATTCCTTTTACTTAATACTGGTTTAGTATTAAATACACCCTTTTGAGGCTCAAACATATAATTAAAATATTTTTCAAATATTGCCTGCTGCATTTCAGTGGATTTATAATGCGGACTTTCAAAGAACTCATAAGGAATATTCAATTCTTTTGCCGTATTTATTGCTGCTTTAACTCTGATTTCAGTTTCCTGCAAAGAAGCATAATCACCAAATTCAGCATTTGCTATGCTTTGTTCTTCTCCGTATTGATGAGTATAGCCATGTAACCCAATAATAGCACCTTTTTTAATCATATAATCCAAGGTATAAACAAAATCTGCATTAGCCATGGAATCAACCTTTAAAAGATCATTATCAATTCCTTCCTTAGGATTTTTATACCTCGGTATCCAAGCAACATGAAAAGGCGCTCTTTGTGAATACATAAAGTCTGCTATAATTCTCATTTTCTGAAGACTGTCGCTGTTCATATAAACTTCTCCTGCAGCAACATCTTCAAATCTTATTAAAGCCGGCCTCTTTTGCCTTTGTCTTTTAGATTCTCTAGAGAGCGTATTTCTATCCTCATAAAATTTAATTTCTTTAGTCTCATAGTTCCATTTTGCTCTTAAATTAAATATTTCTGCAATGTCTATAAGAGCTATATAAAAATTATTATTAACTTTTAGCGGAGAATTTCTCAAATCGTTTTCCCTTGATATTTTATAAGTATCATTTTTGCAGTCTATAACTATCTCTTTTTTATCGTCTTTTTTAAAGTTTCTATCTATTTTATAAAAATGTATTTCATCGTTATAAGTTTCAACCTGCATATTAAAATTTCTAGCGATGTCTTCTGCTGAAATGTAGTATCTATTATTTACACATAAAATTTTATTTTGTATTTCAGCTTTCTTATTTTCTAAAAAAATATCTATACTTGAAACTATACTATCTTGCTTTACTTGAAAACCTAACTTTAAGAAGTTTCCATTATAAGTTTCTTTATTATCATTAAATGCAGCAACAGCAATATTATTTTCCCATTTACTAGCTTCAATTTCATTTTTAATTTTTATTGAAACGAATATAAGCATTGAAAAAGCTAAGGCTACTATTGCAGTTTTAATAAGTAATCTTCCCATATTTATCTTGCTTATCCCCCTACTCTTTTATTTAATAATATATGATGAAAGGGTATATGAGCAATACAAATTTTACAGAAATATGAATAACTAAATATGTAATTATTCATATGTAAAGTATTGTATAAGAAATTTAGTCCAAAATATTATTTTCAGCATATTATAATAATTGTAAATAAGTTAAGAGGACTTAAAAGCAATGTATAAAATAATAATATTTATATTAGTTATATTATCATTTATAACAAAGAATAAGAACTTGGGTATAGCAGCTCTTATAATTTTCGTTATATCTCTAACTAACAGCGAGAAAGCAATAAATTTTGTTGAAAAATATTGTATGGACATAGGTATGATCTTTCTGATGCTTTGGATGCTCGTACCTCTTATTAAACAAGGGTCTAACTCCTTTGACATAAAGAGCTTACTAAGCGTAAACGGCATTGTATCGTTGACTATGGGTATTATCGTAGCAATGCTTGCTGCAAAAGGCGTCAGCTTTACAAAGGGAAATGCAGACGTGCTTTCTGGCGTAGTTCTCGGTTCAATAGTAGGGGTATCGCTTTTGGGCGGAGTTCCTGTGGGGCCGCTTATCGCATCAGGTATAGCCTATGAAATTGTGAGGCTTATTAACTTCATATTTGGTCATAAATAAAGCTGCAGATATTTGCAGCTTTTCAATTTTTCATAGCCTAAAATATTTACAATATATATGAACATAAGATAAAATAAACTTAAGTAATATTTTTACAATGGAGGGTCATAATGTTTACAAGAAATTTGGACAAGGCAAGAAATGCTTATAAAAATAAAGATGTGCAGGCTTCCATAAAAGCACATCAGCATCGCTCTATTAAAGCAGAAGAAACTCATAGTTCTGCAGGACAATATATAAAAAGCGTAATCTATGGCGGACTTGACGGCATAATTACTACCTTCGCTGTGGTTGCCGGAGTTGCTGGAGCTGCTTTATCACCTGGAGTCGTACTTATTATGGGTTTTGCTAACTTAGTAGGCGATGGTCTTTCTATGGCTATCGGCGATTACTTAAGCACTAAAGCTGAAATGGAGTTTCAAGCATCAGAGAGAGAAAGAGAGGCCTGGGAAGTTGAGCATTTCCCTCAAGGTGAAAAGCAAGAGCTTATGGAGCTTTATATCCAAAAAGGAATGAATGAAGCAGATGCAAAAACTGTTACAGATATAATATCAAAAAATAAAGAAGCCTGGGTTGATATAATGATGGTTGAAGAGCTTGGAATACTGCAGGAAAAAGAATCACCAATAAAAAACGCTTTAGTGACCTTTGCTTCCTTTATAATATTTGGTTTTATTCCTGTACTTACTTATGTACTTTCAAGATTTATACCAAACCTAGGTATTAATATGTTTGCTCTATCCTCAGTGCTAACCGGATTTACTTTATTTATACTAGGTGCTCTAAAAACTAAAGTTACGGGCAAGAATTGGATAGTTTCAGGACTTGAAATGCTTTTAGTTGGAGGCCTTGCTGCAAGTGCTGCATATTTAATAGGAATACTGCTTTCAGGTGTTGCATAAGCTTAAAAAAGCTATTGGTAAGTTTTGAACTTGCCAATAGCTTTTAATATTATTGTATTTAGTCAATTAATTTATTAACATTACACTTCACGCTGTCGGGTAATTTTTCCTTAAGTGCTCTTTCCAAAAGTTCCATGTTATTTATACCATTTTTAACTAAGTAGTCTTCTATAAGTTTAACCTTTGGCTCTCTTCCTTCCATTAGCTGATAAAGCACATACCAGTCCTCTAAGGAGCATAAAGGAACGGAAACATCATTTACTTTTCCATAGTAAGCTATAGTCTTTTCATCAAAAGGCATTTCATATATTCCCTGCGCATTTTTAATTCTAAAGCCTGCTATTAAATCAATATCAGTATCATCAACTTTATATTTATAAAAATATCTTGTAAGATATGGATCCTTACCTTCGTTGCAGCCATCAAAAGTCATTTCTCCAAGGCTATCCAAAACAGCCTTCACCTTTTCAATATCTTTTTCAGTTGCTAATATATCAATATCGTTAGGCTTTTCTACAAGACCGTTGAAATAAAGCATCACAGAGGCGCCAACGGCCCATAAAGCCTCGCTTTTGTTAAGCTCCTCTGCTATATATGATAAAGCATTAAAATTCAACAGTATCACCCCTTAATAAAATTGTGAAATAAAATAGCTGCAGGCTGTGGCGCAAAGACCTTAGAGCCTTGTGTAGAAAATAATATTTTACTTCATGATTCCTTTGCGTATGTTCTAGGGCTTGCAATATTGAAAAGCTAAGAGCTTCTATGAATTCGCTTTGACTTCTTGTTACTTTAATAGCCGCAGACTTTAAAACATCTTTAGCAAACTTAAAATACTTTTGCTTGCTCAGAAAAGAGGCTCTAAACTTTTCAGCATTGCTTCGCCAAGAACATGAGCAAAGTTATCAATCAAATTAAAATATTATTTTCTACACCTGCTCTCGGTCTTTACACGGCAGCCTATGTATCTTTTATACTCAATTATAATTATCTATACCATTTACTCAATGATTAATTTATATTAAAACTTTTGGCTTTATTAAAAGCTAGTAATGGCATTTTTATAATTCACATATTTAAATATAAACCTATAAAAATATTTAAATATTTACTTGAGCCATGCTAGTTTGCGGTAGACTTGCTTTCTACAATATCAAAGAACATACTTATATTTACACTATTATTAAATAACGCTAAACTTTTTAATGTTTAAACTGATTAACTAAAGAGCAACAAAAGTGTTATAGGCTTGCTTTAAAGTATGTAGGGCAGTGTGGAAAATAATAAATAAGATTAATTGAGTACTTTGCCCATGTTCTTGGTGAAGTAAAGTCATAAAACTTAGAGCGTCTCTTCTGAGCTAACAAGAGTACAATATGATATAAAAATTTCTTCTAGAAGCTTCGCTTTAAAGATAGCAAAAGTTAAAGCGAATTCTTAGAGGCTCTTAGTTTTATGACTTTACGAACCTTAGAACAGTAGCAAAGTAATCACTAAGATTATATATTATTTTCCTCAAAAATCCCTACGGACTTTAAAGCATAGCCTGCGATATCTTTATTTCGCAATCTACTTTAAGTGTGAAATATCACCTTCAATTACAACCTCTGACTTTCCATTTTCAATTTCAACAATAGTTAAACTTGTATCATATATAAAAGGCGGATCCCATAGTCTCTCCATAGGAAGATTTTTAAAGTACGCATGAAAGGTTTTCAGTACAACCCCATGAGTAACAATAAGTATGTTGCCTTCAGTATTTTCAGAGATTATTCTGTCTAAAACCTTTAAAACTCTTTCTTTTACATGATAAAAGTCTTCTCCAGACTTTGCTTCATAAAGATGAGGATTTTCCCAAAAATGACTTCCAAATTCCGGATAGATTTCTTTTATTTCTTCCTGATTCAACCCTTCAAGTTCACCAAGATGAATTTCTCTTAAATTTTCGTCATATACTACAGGTATATCTCTTCCAGAAAGTATTAATTCTGCAGTATGTCTGGTTCTATCTAAAGGGCTGCAGTATACCTTGTTAAATTCAACACTTTTCAAAGATTCTCCTAAAGCTTTTGCATTAGAAGTCCCCTTAGTTGTCAAATTAGAATTTTTCCAACCCTGCATTCTCCCCTGTATGTTCCACTCAGTTTCTCCATGTCTTGTTATATATAATCTAAGCATTGTATCCTCCTTTTTGTCAGATCACTGGGTAATTTATGAGCGCTCGTTCCACTCGTAAATTACCCGCTAAAGTCCATTTAGGACTTTAGCCTCCCTTTACTCGGAACACTGGGCAGTTTATACTTGCTCGTTTCCGCTCTCAAACTGCCCGTTGAAGCTCATTTAGAGTTTCAACCTCCTGTGATTATATTATTTAAGTTTCACAATATGTATATAAAAGCGGCTTCGAGTATTAACTTATATCCACTGAAAACTACTGAGAACTTAATATTCTCAGTCTATATAAATTAAGTTCTCATAATATTTACCTGTATATCATAGCACATAATCGCATCATTCTGCTCAAAAAATTATAATGGAATACTGTATCATAGCAAAAACTTAGCATGTTCTTTAAAGTTGCAGAAACATTGAGCGAACATTAGTAAGACTTTAATTATTTTTTATACAAGTCCGTTTAGAATCCTATACTGCTGAAAAGCCTAAATGGCTTTTCAAGGGCAGTTTACGAATGGCTATGAGTAAGCTAAACTGCCCCGAACTGAGTGAAACGAGTTTATAGGATTTAGGAATTGTATAAAAAACAATTATTAGTCTTAAAATGTGTAGCGAAGATTTCCTAAACTTTAAAGAACATGCGGATGTTTATTGCTGTGTACAATATTCCATATAGTTTTACTTTGCGCTTAATGCTGCGATATTTAACAAGTTCCAAGGCTTGTTAAAATGCGGCTGGAAGAAAAAATCTACAAAGGCCAACTCATCTATAGTCATTTTATTTTGAATTACTACAGACATTGTATTCATTAACTGAGTTAAATCTGTTTTTGATATAAGCTGAGCGCCTAATATCCTTTCAGATTCAGTTTCATAAACAACTTTGATTGTTGCTTCATCAAAAGTTGGCATAAACTCCGGACGATAGTTGTCTGTAATTGTTACAGTTTTAACCTCTAGTCCTGCTGATTTTGCTGATTCTTCAGTTAATCCTGTTGAAGCTATATTATAATCATAAATCTTTATTCCTGAGGTTCCTTGAGTTCCTAGATGTTTTGTTGTGGGTTTAACTAAATTTCTAGCGATAAGTGTACCCATACGTACTGCATTTGTTGCCAGCGGTATATATTCTACCTTTCCGGTTGGATTATAAACTACCGTGGCACTATCTCCTGCAGCAAATATATCCTCTCGGCTTGTTCTCATATATTCATCAACTATAATTGCACCATTAGGAAGCATATCAAGCTTTCCTTTGAACAATTCCGTATTTGGTCTAAAACCTATGCATAATATAACAAGGTCTGTTTCATATTCTCCCTTGTTTGTTATAACCTTTGTTACTTTTCCATCTTTACCTTCAAACTTTGAAACTGTTTCTCCTAATGCAAGCTTAATCTTATGCTCTTTAAAGGTTTCTTCTGCTATATCAGTGAATTCTTTATCAAGATATTTATTTAAGATTCTATCCATACTGTCTATCAAAGTAACCTCTTTGCCATTCATCTCAAAAGCTTCTACAAGTTCAACACCTATATAGCCTGCTCCGACAACGGTTATTTTTTTAGCTGACTTTGCTTTTTCAATAATTGTATTGGAATGATAGAAATTCTTAGAAAGCAAAATATTTTCTAAATCTATTCCTTCTATTCTTGGAATTATTGGCCAAGAACCTGTAGTTATTATAAGCTTGTCAAAACTATCTTCAAATTCTTCACCAGTTTTTAAGTTTTTAACTTTAAGTTTTTTATTATCAAAATCTATATTTAGAACATCATGTGACATCTTAGTTTTAACACCGAGTTCAGCTAAAGCTTCTGGTGAACTATAGAAAAGTCCTTGTGGATCTTTAACCACTCCGCCCACATATAAAGCTATGCCGCAAGATAAAAAGGATATATTATCATTTCTTTCATAAACTGTTATTTCTGCGTCTTTATAAAGTTTTGCTGTATTTACTATTGCTGCTGTACCAGCATGAGTACAACCTATAACTGCTACCTTCATATATAATTCTCCTTAAAGTATATTTTTTATCAATTAGTATAATTATCTACTTAATATTAATTATCCGTTGTTAATATTATAACAATACTTTGATAAAAAATCTACACTAATTTAAAAATTTTTTATACATTAAAGTCCTTTAGTGGAAAAGTGTTATAAGCTATATATATTTTTCTTAGGATTATGCTTAATCAAAGAGCAAATACTATAAACAAACTAATATTAAAAGGAGGTTTTAAATTGAAAAAAATAATTTCATTTATTTTGTGTGCTTTTATTATACTTATACTTAGCTCCTGCAGAAGCAACCCTAAACCCTATAAAGAAGAACCAGCACCTGCTAAAAACATAGAGTATAAAGAAATCAATCCAGGAAGTGCTCAGTCAGTGCCCGAAACACCTCCTGCTGAAACTCCAAAACCAGAGCCAGCGGAGCCTTCAACACCAGCTCCGGCTCCAAAAAAAACTGAAAAGAAACCCGCTCCAAAACCTTTAGAATCATACAGTTTAGGATCATACAGTACAGTTCTCTTAAACAAGGATAAAGATAGAACATATAATATAAAACTTGGTGCAAAAAAAATTAATGGATATAAATTAAATCCTGGCGATACCTTTTCCTTTAATGATGTCGTAGGAAAAAGAAATGCTGAAACTGGGTTTAGAACTGCTGCAATAATAGTAAATGGAGAATATGAAGAAGGTTTTGGCGGCGGCGTATGTCAACTGAGTACCACAATTTTTAACGCAGCAGATAAAGCCGGCCTTCAGATATTAGAAAGACATGACCACAGTAAAACTGTTGGATATGTTCCAAAAGGCAGAGATGCTGCGGTGAATTATGGAAGCTTGGATTTAAAATTTAAAAACACAAAAAAATATCCTGTTGAAATCAGAACAAGTGTGGATGATAAAAGGGTTTATATATCAATATGGAAGACAAGTTAAAAAATGCTGATTAAGGCAATAGCCTTAATCAGCATCTACTTTTATCTTAAAACTTCCATCATCTTCAAGTGATAGTATTTCAATCATTATATTGGATATATAATCAAATCCCAATCTATCAAAAATAGTGTATTTATGCTTATTTTTATTATTATCATAATAATACATTATTAAAGATTTGGTTCCGCAATATCCTTTACTGTACATGCATACACTATCAATTTTGCTGCTTTCTAATTTTTTAATTACAGGATCATCAGACCTATACCCTTCATATGTAAAATATAGATTATTAATAGCAGACTTTGTTTTATTATGAACAAATATAGTGGGCAGTGCCTGTGAAGTAAATAACATGATAAATCCCCCTTAACAGTTTTCAATACATCACACTAATTAGTATAATCTTATTATATGATTTTACTAATCATTAGTAAAGTTATATTTTATACTGTTATGGGTTAATTTATACCATTTACCGCAGTGGCCTTTCTTTACTTTCATTTCTCTTCTATTTGCTTTACTTTTCCTTTAAATGCATCATCTATCTTTTGATAATAATAATCTGAAAGTTCTTTGTATTCTTTTAAGGCTTCTCTACCTTTATCCGATATTATATATACCCCTCTTTTAACATTTGAAAACCACTCATAATGATTCTCCCTAAGAATCGAAGTAGTTTTTCTCTCATCGGCGCCCAGTTCCCTTAGTTTTTTAGGAGAAAGTTCTCCAAATCTTTCTAAGCAGCAAGCAATAAATAATGCATTTTCCCTATATGCTGTAACAAGCTTCTTACCTTTGCTTCCTCCTACATTAAAATCTTCATATCTGCTCTTGGCCTCTTTAATAATATTTTCTCTTTTTCTTTTACCCATATTTATACTTTTCCATCTGTCAAACGGGGTTGGGTTTATAGGTATCTCAATTATCCCGTTATTTCCTTTAAAGGATACTAATATTAAGCCAAGCTCTAGTCTTCTTATAAGATGGCATATATCCTTCCACTTAGAATTTCCTATAAGCTTTTTAGGCTTAGGTACAGCTATATAAACTAAATCTGCACTTTTTTGTCTCTTTACAGCTTGAGAGAGCAATTCCACACTTAGATTCTTTTTAAGTTCAATTATTATGAGTTCTTCATCTTTAATAGCTACTATATCACAGTCCTTTACTTCACTTCTTACGGTATATCCCTTATCAACAAAGAAGTCTCTTACCGGCTTCCATAAATCAGTTTCTGAAAACTTCCTAATCTCCATGAACTTTTTCCTTTCAGGTTAATAATTTAATAATTTCCTGTATCAATTTATGAATATTTATATTAAGCTATAATATATATATCTTTATTGTAGTTTATATTTTGTTGGGTTTCTATTATAACTTTCAGGGAGTTGATTTAATCGTTATGAATTATATATACGTATATCTAATTTTTTCAAAGACAGGCACTTGGCTTTCAAGAGCCTTGAATATTTTTTCAGACACAAAATATGTACATGCATCTATAAGCTTTGATGATAGCTTCAGTAAGATGTATTCTTTTGGCAGGACAAACCCTAGCAATCCATTTTCGGGTGGCTTTGTGGAAGAAAACTTATTTGATGGAGTTTATAAAAACAACCCCTTAAGCGAATGTATAATTTATAAGGTTAAAATAACTGACAAGCAGTATGATTGTTTATTAAAGGAAGTTCAATTATTTCAGAGCGAAAAAGATAAATATAGATATAACTTTTTAGGCCTTTTTGGAGTTTTAGTTAACAGGCCTCTAAAAAGAAAAGATCACTACTTTTGTACTCAATTTGTATCAGAAATATTAATAAAAAGCGAAATTTATTATACACAAAAAATGCCTGAACTTATTAAGCCAAGCGATTTATTCTTAGTACACAATAAAGAACTTATTTATGAAGGATTGATAACTAACCATCCCTTAACGCAATGCAGTTGAATAAAATTAAAATATTTGTAAAAAATACTACATGTTAAAACAAATATGAAAGCATTGGTGTTTACAATGATTAAACTAATTAAATTTTTTATAGTAGGTGGTATAAATACCCTAATATCCTTAATTGTTTTTTATTTATTAAACAAAGTATTAGGCATCAACCATATGATAAGTTCTGTAATTGCCTATGGCTCAGGTATGGCAAACAGTTACATCTTAAATAAGAAATGGACCTTTAAAGATAATGATAATAAAATCTTTATTCAGCTTATGAAATTTATTGCGGTTAACGGTATTTCACTTGGAGTAAATCTTTTAGCAATGTATATGCTCGTGGATGCGTCTCATTTGGACAGTATGCTATCACAAATTATAGCTACAGCTTTTTCTACTGTAACTAATTATATTGGCAGCCGTCTTATCGTTTTTAACAGCATAAGTAAAAATGTCGCCTGATTTGTTATCAGGCGACATTTTTACTTTATACTACTATATAAGATAAACAATACGTAAACTTAACTCACAGACAATAAAATAGCAAATCTTCAATGCTTTTTGTTGTTTGTCTATAACTCAAACTTGTTTATATGCTTCATCATTTCCTTTGTCATTTCGCTTAAAACTTCCGCTGAGGCTGCTACTTCTTCTGTAGAAGCATTCATTTGCTCTGCAGAAGCAGCAATTTCTTCGGAAGAGGCAGATGTTTCCTGTGCAACTGCTGATACACTTTCTATCTTCTCGAGGATATACGTTTTGTCTTCATCTATCATAATTGCAGAACTATTAACTCTCTCAATCTTAGGAACCACTTCATTTATTCCATTAGTAATATTTTTAAAGGAAATTAAAGTATTATTTATTATTTCAAGCTGTCCCTTTAACTCTTCGTTTAATTCTTCAGTGTTACTAACCATACTGCTTGTACCATTAGATACATCTAATATAAGCTTAGCAATAGTTTCTGATGAGGTTTTTGATTGTTCAGCAAGCTTTCTTATTTCTTCAGCTACTACAGCAAAACCTCTTCCAGCCTCCCCTACTCTCGCTGCTTCAATCGCTGCATTTAATGCTAATAAATTAGTCTGATCAGCTATGCTGTTTATGATATTAATTATCTGATTTATTTGAGATACATTTTTTTCAAGTCCTTGAGCCTTATTAATAAATTCATTAAAGGAATCATTTACTTTGTTAATGGAACTTATTAAAACCTCCATTTTTGAATTACTTTCCTCTGACATACTTCCTATTTCTTTTGCATTTATATCAATATCCTTAATTTCAACAACTATAGCCTGAAGGTTATCGCTAAATTGATTTAATGTGCCAGTTACGTCTACTAAATCCTCTGCTTGGGTAGAAGTTCCTTGCGCTACATCCTGAATAGAAGATGCTACACTTTGTGAAGAGGTTGAAATTTCTTCTGAAACAGAAGATAAATTTTCCGCCTGATTTTCTATAGAACTTGAACTGTCTTTTATTTGCTTTATCATAGCTCTTATTGATTGCGTCAATCTTTGGGTAGAACCAGACATTTGTCCGATTTCATCCTTCATATTAGTATATTTCTCGGACACATCTTTACTAAAATCACCATTTGCTAATAATTCTAAATATGCTGAAGTTACTTTTATACCTTTGACAATTCTTGTTGAAATAATTTGAGCAAACAGAATACCAAGAGCTATAAAAACTAAAGCAATTATAATTATTGAATTCTTTAAAGAAGAAGTTTCTGATAAAATTTCTTCCTTTGCGATTACCACCGCTAAGGACCAGCCAGTACCTTTTACAGGAGCATACCCAACATACTTTGAAACACCATCGTAAACATACTCACCAGTACCTGATCCACCTGCAACCATTTTCTTTTCAATTTCAACTAAAGACGCAAGCTTTGAATCTTTCTTCACATTTTCAAAATCATTATCCATATTTATAACTAGATCTTTATTTGTATGTGCAATAGTAGTACCATCTTTTCTTAACATAAAAGCCTTTCCTGTTTTTCCAAAGGTTATATCGTTGGTAAGCTCACTAAGAAGATTACCATCCTTTGTTCCGCCTAAGACTCCAACCACTTCATTGTTATACTTTATGGGTACTGCAAAAGAAATTATTAAATTGCTTCCATCTTTTGCTTTACTTACCATAGGGTCAGAAACTGCATTCTCCCCCGCAATAGCTCTTTTAAAATATTCCCTATCTTTTAAATCAAGAGTGCTTCCATCATCTAGAAGAGCTTTCCCATCTTTATCTATAATAAATAAGTGTATATAGTTTTTCCTTTTCTTCTCTAAATCCAATGTTTCAACTTGTTTACTTATAGAAGTGTTTCTATTCTTAATGCTATCATTCTCAGCCATAGCAGATAGTGATTCAAGCTGTGTTTGCAATCTACCCTCAACCACCTTGGCTCCCTCATCAGCCATCTTTGGAATTGTCTTACTTACATTAGATATCAAGGCGTTAGAAGAAGCTTTAAAAGAAACTATTCCAAACCCCAAACTAACAATGATTAATAAACAACTAAATAATAACGTTAACTTACTCTTAATACTTTTCAAAATTTATGCCCCCCTTTAAATCTTTTGCACACTTATTCTTTTCGATATTTTCCACATAAAGTTGAATTTGTTATAGAAGTTTTCTCTGTATAGCTGTAGATTATTTTGTATTTTATTGTCTATTAAATTACTTTTTTATACAAAACATAGTATATAATAACATATTTCTACATATTTTTCTACAACTTGCTAAATTTATTTTAATCATCACTATTTATTTAAATTTAAATAAAGTCCTCGGAATCTGCTATTCCTTAGGACTTTAATATATATGTTACACAATTATGAAACAGCTTTATTTTTCTTTAGTTAATATAACTGCGTCATCATATTCTAGTAGTATCTTCAATCTGTATTTTTCTTTTTGTGCTAATATATTTTTATCTTTCTTTAAAAGGATTATAGGGTTATTAGTTTTATCATTTAAAAACCCTTCAAAACCACCTTCAAGCGGTATTAAATCATCGTAAAGCTCTGCTGAAAGCAAATAGTTCTGCCTGAATCTGTAGGGATCTTCTGCTGAATAACCAAAAAAAGTTGTATATATGTTTTTTCCTGTATATTGAGGATAACTTTTCAACTCTTTCAATACTATTTGCCCAGGATCAGTCCATGTCTTAGAAATGACATTCAAAATATAGTTTTCACTTCTGTATGCAGAATGAAGAATCAGAAAAGTTAGAAACAGTTGTGATATTAAATTCCTATAACGACACTTAAGGTATGAGCTAGCCCCTGCACCTATTACTACAGCTAAGGCAGGATATACAGGTATTATATACCACTGAATTTTCGTTTTAGCTAAGCTATAAAGAATTAAAGGCACAGTTATCCAAAGAATCAGCACCAAAGACTTATCAATAAGTTGTTCCTTCTCTCTTCGATGCTTTAACAAAAGTACATTTGCTGCTACAACAGCAAACAATACAATTATCCAATGAAAATAAGAACTACTAATCTTATCTAAATAAAAATAACTATCTCCGCCATGCTTCTCAACAGTAGATGAGGTTCTTGCTAAAAGATCATAGTTTATCATTGCCTGAAAGAATTTCAATCCATCCTGCTTGTATCTGTAAAAACCCCAAATAGCAATTAGAAAAAAAGAATTTACTATAACCAAAATAATCTGTACAAATTTCATTCTAAAAATATCTTTAGAAAGAATTAGATACATACAAATTATAAGTATTATATTTAATGCATGAAAGCTTTTAGTTAAAAAAGCCAAGCTAAAAGCCACCCCTGAAACGTACAGCCATCTTAAGCTTTTACTTGATAATGACAAACAAATCATAGATATTGTAAAAAACAATACAAATACAGAATCTGCATCCCCTGTTCTTGCACAATGCTCCGTAATGTATTGGGTAGTTGTGCTTAAAACAATAGCAGAAATCAGTGCTGACAGCTTATCATATTTATACGACATAAATAAGGCAAGAATGAGTATAGTCAATACAGCTGCACACGCTGAAGCAGCTCTTAATCCCAATTCATTGAAACCTGCTGCTTTATACCCGGCAATTATAGTCCAATAGCTTACAGGCGGTTTGAGATTCCAGTAGTCGTTTTTATAACCATAAGTACTAACTATATAATTGTTATTTTTAATCATTTCATATGCATTAACTCCATGTCTTGCCTCATCAAAGCTTTCTATAGGAGAAAGCCCCAAATTATGAAACACATTATAAATTGTCATTGCCATAATTATAGCTAGAAAAAAATAATAGCCTTTTTCTACAAAGCTAATAATTGAATCAAATATTTTCGTTCTATGAATGTCCATATCAGTGCTCCTGTCAAGTTAATAAATACAAAGCATGTATATTATAACCATTAAAAACAAAAACATTCTATGTAAGGAATAAAATTCTATATATTGGTAATAATATTTTTAGCTGTAAAATACGGAATTATGCCTAATGAAGGGAGAAACATATTATGACTTCAAAACTTATTTCAATTGTAGTTCCTATGTATTTCGAAGAAAAGGTTGTAGAGGAATGCTATAAAAGATTATCAAATGTGGTAATTGATAACGAACTAAATTATGAGCTGATTTTTGTAAATGATGGAAGCACCGACAAGACATTAGAATTATTATCTCAAATAGCTGAAAAAGATCCTCATGTAAAGGTTGTCAGTTTCGCAAGAAATTTTGGTCATCAGATCGCAGTTACTGCAGGCCTTGACAAGGCCAAAGGTGATGCAGTGGTTATTATCGATGCTGACCTTCAAGATCCTCCAGAGCTTATTCCTGATATGATAAAGCTGTGGGAACAAGGCTATGATGTGGTTTATGGAAAAAGAAAAAAGAGAGATGGAGAAAGTTGGTTTAAGCTTACGAGTGCAAAGATGTTTTATAGATTTCTTGATAAAATGAGCACAGTAAAAATTCCTGTTGATACAGGAGATTTTAGGCTGGTAGACAGAAAGGTTATTGATGCTTTGAAGAAAATGCCTGAGCATAATAGATTTTTAAGGGGTATGTGCAGTTGGGTAGGCTACAAACAGATTGCTTTAGAGTACGAAAGAAAAGAACGTTTTGCAGGTGAGACAAAATATCCTCTTAAAAAGATGCTGAAATTTGCTCTTGACGCAATATTTTCATTCTCTGTAAAGCCATTAAAACTAGCAGAATACTTAGGCTCTATAGCTATATTAGCAACACTCGCAATTATCTTTTATTCTATAATAAGTTCAGCAATTGGCCTAAAATCAATTGCCCTAGGCTGGACACTAACCTTAACTTTTATCACTTTTTTTGGCGGGATTCAACTTCTTTCTATAGGTATAGTAGGCGAGTATATTGCTAGAATTTATGACGAGAGTAAGGAAAGACCTTTATACATAATAGACAAAGAGATAAATCTTGAAAACAATTTATCAAACTCATTGTATTTGCATAGCAAAAGAATCCACATTGACAAAAGTCTAAGAAAGCCTTTATATCTTGTAAGCAATGAATTAAGTAAAGAATTAGCAGGTAAGAGCGAAGAAGCAACTCAATCATAAATAACTTTAAGGTTGTAAATTATATTTACAACCTTTTTATATTTATTAAGAATATTATCAAGATAAGTTGGCAATTATTTCAATGTAAATATCAACGAAAGGAGACCCTACATTGGAAAAAAACTTTACTAACAATTTATCTTTAATACTAAAATTATTAATTATTGTTATTATATCAAGATTATCTTTATGCTTTGTAGGATATTTAGGTATGAATACCTTCCCTATGTATGATGCCGTTAAAAATAAAATTTCAAAAGATACAACTCTCATAAATCTTTCAGGAGGCATAGGAGGTTCAAATAAATTAAAACTTGAGGATTTTAATAAATTTGACAGCGGTTTTTACTTTCAAATAGCTGATTCAGGTTATCCTAAGGTAAATATGTCTGAAAGCAGCTCTGCAACAAGGATAAGCTTTTTCCCGTTATATCCTATTCTATTAAGAAGTATGAGGCTTTTACATATTAGTTCAAACAATATTGTTAATTCACTAATACTATCAAATCTTTTACTGGTTCTTGCGTTATATTATATATATAGAATCTGCGAGGACAGAGGCTTTGAAAAGAACGAAATAACTTTAGTAATAGCACTTATTCTATGCTATCCATATTCAATATTTTATTCTATACCCTACACGGAAAGCCTATTTTTATTTCTTTCCGCAGCCACAATATATTATGCAACTAAAAAAGATTTTTTAAAAGCGGCTATATTTGCTGGTCTATCCTCTATAAGTCGGTTTCCAGGAGTTGTTAATATAGCATATTTATTTTTTATGCTTATTTCTGAGCAGGACTTTAAGTTACAGGATAAAGGACAAATAAAAAAAGTATTATCTAATATGATAATATCGATAATACCACTTACAATATATTTTTCTTATATGAAGTACCTAACTGGAGACTTTTTAGCCCCTCTTCATGATGTTGGAAACTGGGGTCGAAAATTAAGCATCCCATTTAAAAGCTATTTTTACTATATACTGCATCCATACTTTTTTTCCAGCGGTGGGTGGAATAATGGTGTAATAAGCTTTGCAATAGCAACATTAGTAATCCTGTTATTTATATATTATGCTATAAGAAATTATAAAAAGCTTAATATAAAACAATGGATACTATTTATTTATGGATTCTTAATAATAGTTGTACCTTTTTCCAATTTCGGCTCAGATTTAGT
Source organism: Clostridium rhizosphaerae (assembly GCF_016765585.1). Taxonomy (GTDB): domain Bacteria; phylum Bacillota; class Clostridia; order Clostridiales; family Clostridiaceae; genus Clostridium_AT; species Clostridium_AT rhizosphaerae. Next base: position 2,705 of record NZ_JAESWC010000009.1, on the reverse strand, counting down.
AAGTATACCTAGATATCTTATGGTATCAGTACCAATGTATTTATATATAGTTGAATTATATAGAGAAAAACATTATATTTTCTCTGGATATCTGTATTTCTTTGCTGCTTTAAATGGGCTTATTACAATTGGATTTTTTAACGGCTATTATTTCGTGGTTTAATCTTATACAAAAGCCATCGCGATATCTTCTTATCTAGATATCGCGATGGCTTTTATTATATTTTCTTTTTAGTAATAGCAGCTTCTAAATGTTCTTCTTCTAAAACTCTATCGTGTAGTGTATGGTTCCACTCTTTCTTATTCTTTTTAAATAATCCTATAACGCTGACAGGTATCCATGTTACTCCGTAAATAGGATAAATAACTATAGCCATCATTCTCTTTAAAGAAACTCCTTCTAAAAGCAGTGCGGCTACAGGTACTGCATATCTAAAGAATAAAGCCAGAACCCAGAACCAAAGAGGGAACACAATTTTTAGTATTGGTACACTAGGAAAAACAAGCTTCGCCATAAGCATTGTAAAAGAAAATGCATCCAGTATCATTTTAGATGGTTGAATCAGATAAACGAAAGCATCAAAACAGGCAAACTTTCCCTTGCCGAAGGCTCTTCTTAATAATGGTCCTGAATACCTAAAGCAGCAGTCCCAATGACCTTGAAGCCATCTTATTCTTTGTCTCAAAGAAGCCTTCATAGTTACAGGTTTTTCATCATAAATTTTTGCAGTGTGTTCCCAAACAACCGGAATGTCATTTAAAGTACATATCATAGTAAACTCTAAATCTTCTGTTAAACTCATAGCATTCCAGCCGAATTCTTTAAGAACTCTGGTTGACAAGCAAAATCCTGTTCCTCCTAAAGCTGCATTTAATTTAAGTCTTTTCCTTGCAAGTTGAAAATTCCTATTTGTAATCCAGTATGCTAAAGCGTAGGAAATAGTGACCCAGGAATCATCTGGGTTTTTACTGTCTAAGTAACCTTGAATTACTTCTTTTCCTGAAAGAAGATTGTTATTCATCTTCGTAAGAAAATTCTTTGTCACAAGGTTATCAGCATCAAAAATAACAACTGCATCATACTGTCTTTTCATCTTAAACATCAAATCAAAAAACCACTTTAAGGCATAGCCTTTACCCCTCTTATCGCTATCAAACCTTTCAAGTGCGGTTATCTTCTTTTCCTTAACTATTTTTGCCGTATTATCCTCACAATTATCACAAATTACAAATACATCATATAATTCTTTAGGATAATCCAATTCCTTTAAATTATCCAAAATCTGTCCTATTACCTTTTCCTCATTATGAGCCGCAATAGCCACAGCAAAACTTTTCTCCGGAAGTTTATCTTCTTCTTCCTTTACCTTTTTTAGTCCAAAAATAGAAATAGCATTATAATAATAAGTTAGAAAAAGAACATATAATTGTATCAGCATAAATATTGATATGGAAATATATTTCATAGTGCCCGCTCCTCCCGCAAGTTTTTATAGAGTGACCTCTTAAACCTATATAAACTTGCATTAAATGTAGTACAAGACAAAATCAGCCTATGAAATATATTTTTTCTTTTTATTCAAAGTTTATTCACATAAAAGAATAATAATAGTAAAATCTTAGTTATTATTATAAAAATATTACTTTTTAGTTAAATTTTCTTATTACTATTCAGTATTAAATATTATAATCATCTCTTAACGCTAAAATTTATTTCGTGTAAATACCAGCTCTCTATCGTTAGACATTCCTTCCTGAAATGCATATCCTTCTTCTTCAAAACTTTTTAAACCTTCACAACTATCAATTTTATTCTCAATTATATATTTTGCCATGAGTCCTCGTGCTCTTTTAGCATAAATTGTGATAATCCTATAAGTTCCATGCTTGTACTCTTTAAAAACTGGTGTAATAATATTACTTTTAAATTTTTTAATGTCTATTGCAGTAAAGTATTCATTTGATGCTAGATTAACGAGGATTTTGTTATTTTGACTGCCCATTTCTTTGTTAAAGTAATCCGTTATTTTATCTCTCCAAAAATCATATAAATTTTTACCCCTAGAGTTTTTAAGTTTTATACCCATTTCCAATCTATAGGCTTCTATTATATCAAGCGGCCTTAACACTCCATAAAGTCCCGAAAGCATTCGTAAATGCTCTTGTGCATAATCAAACTGTTCCTCATTAAAACCTTCCGCTCTAAGGCCTTGATAAACAGCTCCATGAAAAGTTAATGCGGCCTGTTTTGCGTTAGAAAGATTATGATTTATATCAAATTCCATATTCCTGAAAAAGTTCAGTTCTGAAAGTTCCTGATTTATCTTCATTAGGCCTGATAACTCTTCAGGTGAATATCTTCTTAGTTCTTTTATTAGCTGAAAGGCTTCTTTCTTAAATAACGGTTCAGTATATTTTTCTATTTTATAATCTCTATTGAAATCTAAAGTTTTTGCTGGAGAAAGTATTGTAATCATTTGTTTACCACCTAGTTTTTTTATAATAATATTAACATAGTACGTTACTTTTTTTCTATTATAATATTATAAAAAAAGGGCTGTCTCGCCCTAAAAATTACTTTCTATTTTAAGACAGACAGTCATGATGGCTTCATCGCCACAATAAATGAAAATGGAATGATTGAGTAATAGTGTAGTGGTATAATAAATTAGCCGGTAAAGGTCGTAAAGGGCTTGGAACTTTTA
>NZ_JAESWC010000008.1 GCF_016765585.1 Clostridium rhizosphaerae | reverse complement strand
ACACGAAGGTTAAGCTTTGAGATGTCGATGGTACTGCTCGGGAGACTGAGTGGAAGAGTAGAGAGTTGCTAGGTCAAAAATGCTAAGTATAAAACTTAGCATTTTTTATTTTTTGACTGGATTATCCCCTGAAGTACTACTGTTTATAATATTAATTCATCTGCAGACGCTATAGAGGCAAATGATGCAATCCGCGGCAACAGTATTGCCCAAATTAATTATTATAATATTGTTGAAGTAGAAACAAAAATTTAATATAATATTGTTAATGCGCAAACGAGTGGGAGGATAGACCATGAACAAAGAAGAACAGGTCATGAGTGGATTAAGGGAAGTATTTAACAAGATGGCTTGGCTTAATAAGTTGAAGATGGAAGACAGTCTTAGGGGATATAAGTCTTCTGAAGTACATTACATTGAATGTATTGGAAGAAACGTAGATTCCAACGTGACAAAACTTGCAGAGTCCCTTTATATGACTAGGGGAGCCATAAGCAAAATGACCAAAAAGCTCATAGAAAAAGGCATAATAGAAAGCTACCAGAAGCCGGATAATAAGAAAGAAATTTATTTCCGACTTACTGAAGAGGGGCAAAGAATTTATAAAGTCCATGAAAAGCTTCACAAAGAGTTTCAGGAGAGGGATAAAGCGGTATTTGAACAGATAACGGAGGAACAATTTGATGGTATGCTTAAATTCATGGAAAAGTATAGCAGTCATTTGGATGAAGAAATAAAGAAACTAGGTATAGATAATAAGTCGGAATAAATTTGAATAATGAAAATGAAACCACAAGCAGCCTGACTCTATTGAGAAATGGCTGTTTTTTTATTAATATTATTTTGTTGACAAGGAAACAAAATGATGATAAGATAGATATGTTTCCAAGGAAACAAAATAACAACTTTTGAGAGGAGAATTCAAATGTCCATATATAAATCACACAATGAACAGAGCACAGAACAAACCATAGATAAACACGCTTTAATATTTGGCCTTATATCTGTATTTCTTTGCGGATTAGGATTTAGTATCATAGCACCTGTAGTACCATTCTTAGTGCAGCCTTATGTAAGCGACACGGGAAATCAAGCTATAGTTGTTACTCTGTTGACTTCTGTTTATGCAGTCTGCGTGTTTTTTGTATCTCCCGGACTTGGAGCTTTGAGCGACAGATATGGCCGTCGTCCGGTGCTCTTGGTATGCCTTTTGGGTTCCGTAATCGGGTACTTAGTTTTTGGCATAGGAGGAGCTCTATGAATACTGTTTGCCGGGCGTATAATAGATGGCATTACAGGCGGTACCATAAGCACTATCTTCGCATATTTTGCAGACATCATTCCTAGTAATCATAGAACCAAATACTTCGGATGGGTGAGCGCGGTTGTAGGTGTAGGTACCGTACTTGGTCCAACTCTAGGAGGATTACTTGCCAAGTTTGGTTATGCTGTAGCTATGTATTTTGGAGCAATAATAACATTATTGAATGCTATTTATGGATTCTTTTTTATGCCTGAGAGCCTTGACAAGAATAATAGACTGAAAGAGATTACCTTTGTAAGACTAAATCCATTTACACAGCTTGAAAACATACTTTCCATGAAAAACTTAAAAAGGCTGCTTGTCTCAGCGTTCTTGCTTTGGGTGCCTAACGGATCTTTACAGGCAGTTTTTTCACAATTTACTGTAGATACTTTCAGCTTTCAGCCTGCACTAATCGGACTTGTGTTTTCAATTATGGGCATCCAAGACATAATTTCACAAGGTTTCATAATGCCAAAGCTTTTGATAAAACTTAATGATAAACAGATAGCAATTCTTGGAATGCTTTCTGAGATTATTGGCTACAGTCTTATTGCGCTATCTGCTTTGCTCTCATTCTATCCTCTTTTTATAGCTGGAATGTTTATATTTGGTTTTGGTGATTCAATCTTTGGGCCTTCCTTCAATGGGATGCTATCAAAGTCTGTGGATTCTAGTGAACAAGGAAGGATTCAAGGAGGAAGCCAATCTATTCAGGCCTTAGCAAGAATGATTGGTCCTATCATTGGAGGTCAAATCTATGTATCACTTGGTCATGCCGCACCTTTCTTTATGGGCGTAATCCTTATAGCAGCAGCAATACCAGTTTTATGTAAGAGAAAGCATGTAGATATGTAAACTACATGCTTTCTTTATGCAAGGTGGTTATATACTAACACCAATTTAATTTATAGAATAAATGTTGGACTGAGAAATTATTTTATTCATACTGTCGCTTAGTTTTAACTGAATTGAGATTTTCTTATTTTCTGTGTTTTTAGGTACAACAGCTGTCAAAGTGGTTGTCCCATTGTAAGTTGTTTTGATTTCCTTGTCATAAATATATATCTTATCATTTTCTACAAAGTTTTCCCCATGAACTGTTAGTTCATCACCTGAAATAGTAGCGCCTGTGATACTTGGCAAAGCACTACCCTGGATGTAATTGTCATTAGTTTTGGGTGTGTGATTTGGCGTAAATTCATAAGTGAATTCATTTCCAAAAAGTAAATCATACTGCAAGTCTTTGTATTTTGAGATTTGATCCAAATTTATTTTTTCCTGACTTTGATAAACTGGATCGATTATAGTATCAGAATCATCTTTCATAAGATTAGAAAGAAAGTCTGTCATAGGACTGCCAGATTTTTGCGTCATTTCTAAAGCAAGTGTTCCCATGTAGTTAGCAGATAGACGCAAGTTGCTGGTTGTTTCTAAACCGAAGTTATTCCAAGTTACAAATGGTACACTGTGAAGGTTTAGATAATCCTCATAGGAATTGGCGTCAGTAATAAAATCTGCATCTTTATACACGCTGTAATTGTCGCCCAAGAGAGGCAGATGGTCGCCGTAAAACACCACCAAGGTAGGTTGGTTTGACTTTTGCAATCCTTCTATAAGCTGCTGAAGAGATTTATCAACATCATTTATTGTGTTAGCATAGTTATTCAATATTGCCTGGGATTCAGGAGTTAAATTTGAAGCTTGGGTCTTTATTGTATTATCTGGGTTTTCGGATGTTCCGTAAGGACCATGGTCCTCCATTGAAACTGCATAAATAAAGTCTGGTTTATTTGTGTTATTTACTTCTTTAAGTATTTGATTAGTTAATTCAATGTCACTGATATAGTTTCCGTGGAACTTTGGACTATTCAGAAATTCCTTACTTATAAATTTGTCAAAACCAAAACTTTTATATACGCTGTTCCTGCCATAAAACCAATTGTCATAGGTGTGAATTGCTGCTGCTGAGTAACCCTGGCTTTTTAATACTGTAGGTAAGGCTTCAATGGGCCTGTTTATATATTGTGAGTAAGCAATTGTGCCAGCTGGTAAAAACTGAGTAGAAAATCCCGTCAATGCCTCAAATTCAGTGTTGGCCGTACCTCCCCCGTAAACTGCGGACAACATAGTACCACTGGTTTGGCTCTTTTGAAGAGAGTGAAAGAATGGAATGGGATCTTGATTGAAGGTTACGTTTTTCATAAGAGTAGGATCCCAAAAAGCTTCACTCATAACAAAAATAATATTAGGTTTAAAGTCAGGGTTAATGGTATATGATGCTTTATTATTTTGTACAATATTATTTATAGTATCTTGCTGGTAGTCAGATGGACTACTAATTTTTTGGTTTTTAGCTTCCAGTATAAATCCTAGCATCATTCCGTTCTGATCATAATTCATTGCTTGGCTATAATTAATAAGTTCAAGTGCAAAAACCCTTTGAATCTGGCCAAAATATGTGTAAAGAAAAAATAGAAGCAGAGCTGAAAGAGAAAATACGGCGATTTTTCTGGAGCATTTATATTTCGCAGCAGGTATAAATTTAATAATAAGAAAAATTATACAAATAGATGCAAAAATAATGAGTGCCACTGCAGCAGTAACCCCTTTAAATGCTTCTGAAATTTCAAGAGCTTCTTTGGCTAAAAGCAAATCTGAAGGAACGAGTGGAGAGCCCTTATTAATTAATTTTTGACGGCTGACAAATCCCAATATAGAAAAAAGTGTAAATATAATACTGGAAATTATTAAGTATATCTTTCGCGGAAAGATATAAAAGATGTTTGCTAGAGCAAATGTCACAATATAGCTAAGGATAAATTCCTTTGAATAATTTATAATCCATGCTGTTACACTGTGAATATTTCCTGTGTAGAATAGTTCTAAAGATACCAAAATAATAAATGGAATCAATAATAAAAGAACTACAGAGTATCCCAGTTTATGAAGCAGTGATTTATTATTAATAATTTTAGTGCTTTGTGAATTGACTAATGGTAATCTCATTATATACCTCCAAATAAAAATAATATTTTTTACATTGGAGCTTTACCCCATGAGGTGAAGCTTTTTTATTACAATAAAAAAAGTTCGGGTAGTTGCTCCGAACTATATTAAAAGAAGTTAAATAGTGAAAAAAATTATCTTTATGTCTTTATGTTAGATGTAGAATATGACATTATGGTGTCAAACTTGAAAATAAAATGTTAAATCTGCAATCATAACAATCAATGCTAAATATAAAGTAAATAATAATATAAAAAACAGTTGGAAGGGGGAACAACCAACTGCCTTTTATGTTAAGGGGGGATTTCTTTAATAATCCTATGTGTATATATTAATGTAAGTTTATGTTTATAAGATGGTTTTTTAATGTGTTTTTTATGTGAAAATTAGATTGCCGCGTTATTTAACTAAATTCAATATGTTTTGAGTTATATTTTATAATAAACCACTAAATTATTTAATAAGTATATTAATAAGCATACAATATGTTATAATTAACCAAAGAAAATATTAGAATTTGTAGATCAGAAAAGGAGAATAGTTATGATTGAATACATATTTGATACTCAGTTATTAATTGAAGGAAAAAATCTTTCAGAGGATGAAATAAACGATTATATTACAAATAACATTGAAGGCGACTGCCTACTTGCAGTTGGTGATGACGAACTGATTAAAATTCATTATCATACAAATACTCCATGGAAAGTGCTTGAGTATTGTGCTTCATTAGGAGATATTCATGATATTGTAGTAGAAAATATGGTAAGACAGGCTAATGGACTAAAAGGATAAAATATAATTATAATTTTAAGTGCAGGCTATTGATGAGGTTTATAGGGGCAGTTTCAAAGCAGCTAAGTTTAGCTATTTTGAGACTGTCCCTTTAATTATACTATCATTAGTTCTAATTGTACTGCGGAAAATTTATGATAGCATGAAAATTGCAGTTAGGTTTTTAAAATGTGGGAATTAAGAGTGTTTACATATGAGAAATGAAGTAATTTAGTTGATATGAAATAATATTTTTGATTAGAATATAAAGTATAAAGGATGCTAAAAGCCAGGTGATTTCACCCGGCTTTTAATTAATTACTATAATTATCTCTTAACTACATTAAAGTTGTCCTCGATAAGCAGCCAGTTTTGAGGGAAGGAAATTCCAAGCTTCCAGTAGCTTATTCCTCTAAGACCAAGCTCTTTTATTAAATTAAACTTTGCTTGGATTGACCTTGCATCTTCAAACCAAACTGTATGACGTTTTCCATTTGAAGCTGTATAGTCAAAATGAGGCGCCTGAGCTCTGGTGTCATAGCTTATCGGTACATTATTGTCAGCTGCAAGCATAATAGCCTGCTGAGGGCTGACTGCTCTTGCTGTACTTCCTGGTACAAAAGGAAGAGTCCAGTCATATCCGTACAAGTTTTGCCCCATCATGATTTTTGAAGCAGGCATTTCTGTTAAAGCATATTCAATAACCTGCCTAACTTGAGGCAGCGGGGATACAGGCATTGCAGGACCGCCGCTGTAGCCCCATTCATAAGTCATTATTACAACAAAATCAGAAATTTGGCCATGAGCTCTATAGTCGTGAGCCTCATACCATTCTCCTGCCTGAGTAGCACTGGTTTTTGGTGCTAAGGCTGTAGACATTAAGAAGCCTTGAGCACTCAACCTTGCTTTAGCCTTTCTAAGAAAAGCATTATAATTTTCTCTTAATTCACGAGGTAAATGCTCCATATCAAAGTGTATATCTTTAAAGTTGAGACGCTTTGCTGTAGCGATAATATTGTTTAGCAAAGTATCCTGCAGTTGAGGGTTAGTAAGAATAATTCTTCCAAGCTCTGTACTGAATTGACCATTTTCAAGGTTAGTAACTGCCATCAGTAAAATAGCACCGCTGTTTGATGCGATGGTTCTGAAATTGTTTAGCGGCGGCTCTTTTAGGGTTCCATCCCTTTGAATTTGAAAACTAAAGGGTGCCAGATAGGTAAGGTGCGGTGCTGCAGTTCGGGCAGACTGCTCCAGTTCAGGGGCAACTCTTCCACCAGTAGGTTCTACATAAGCGTTTGTTTCAGCACTTCTTTTAGGCTGTGGCGGAATATACAGTTTAAAACCAACAGTAAGAGGTCTTGTAGGCTGTATTCCGTTAACTCTTGCAAGGGTTTGGTAGTTAATTCCGAATTTCCTTGCAATACTATACAGACTGTCACCTGATTGAACCCAATAAAAGCTTCCCACAATAGGAATTACCATCGCTTGACCTACAACTAAATTATTTGGGTTTGGAAGTTCATTTGCCCCGGAAATGGCTCCAACTGTAGTGTTATATATTCTCGCAATATCAAATAGGGACTGTCCAGTTTGAACAACGTGGATTTGCATAATATCTCCTCACTTAAGAATTCATCCATTATTATTTTATGAAATATAAATGAAAGTGTACCAGTTTTTTCAACTATGATTTAACTATAAAACATGATTATAAAAAAGGGATTTATCATATTGTGTCGAATTAGATAATAGCCTAAATCAATATTTTAAGGATGATAACAGTATGAAGATTAAGTTTGTAGAGTATTCCGGCAAGAAGTATATAAGCATACCAATTGATGAGGATATCTGCTATTGCGTCTGTGATAATATGTGGCTTACAGTATGGAAGTATTTAGATGGATATCATGTATCAGGGAGAGTCTTATTTACGGAAAAAATATTAAATAGGATATATAAATACGGAAGCTTGGATTATAAAGATGAAAAGTTTTATAAGGATATCTTTTCTACAGGACAAGCGCTCCAGCAGTCGTTAAAAAGTAATAATGATTGGCTTGAAAAGGCTGAAAGATTAGTAGAACTATTAAAGCTAATGTATGATTTTGAGTATTATAAAGCAAATAAAGAATTATCAGAGTTAACTAATGGTTTATTTACAATAAAAGATGATGCAATATATAAAAAATCAGAGATTGATAATGTTTTTGGAATTTGTAAGTTTATATTTGAAAATTTGGAGGAAAAAGAAATGGGTATGTTTGATAATTTTTTTAAAGAATCAGTTAGTAACGAGAAGTTTTATCCTTATGTTTCAGGTATGTCTGATAGGGAACTTCTTAACACTGTTAATGAGGAATATTATAAGCTGAAGGGAACATCTGATTTATCGCCATATATGGGGGAGTATGGAAGCTTTGAATTTGCAGGAGCTCTATTATTATGGAAGTATGCAGGTAAAAAGATGAAGGCATCTGGAAACAATGCAGAGGATTTAAGTAATTATGGCTCATTGCTTATTATGCTTGCGGATACAATAGGCTGTGCATTTAATCATATGTCGCCCGGAGAATGGAGCGATAAAATAGATGACGTCATAAATTCCCATGATGAGGTTATAACATATTCTGAATGGAGCAAAGTGTATAATTACCTTAAAGAAAATTATTCAAAACAGCTGCATCAATGTGAATTTAATACTGCTAAATTAAATCCATATGATTATGAAGATGTATATAAGAATTTTGTTACGAAATATAATTATTTGCCGGATTTCAACTCGGTTATTGAATATTATTCGAGACAAGGTCTTGGCTTTAAAAAGGATATTTGGTTTAGAATTGATAATTAAGAACGCAGTAGGTATTGTAAATCAATTTCCAGATAAATTTATTTGAAAATATAAGTTATAGAAAAGAGCATCTTCCTCTTATGAGAAGAATGCTCTTTTTAAATAAGATAAACTGGGAGGTTGATAACATGAATATAATATATAGTTGGATTATCATCTGTTATTATAATACTTTCTTCTCAGATAACACCTTTTGTCGTTCAACTTCCAAGTAGAAACAAAGTTCCTTAAAATCCTTTAGCCAATGTATCTTAGCCAATTCTCTTAAATCAATAACTATGCCGGTATCCTTCTGTTTAATAAATTCCATATCGAAAAGATCACTTGTTATAAAACCCTTTTTACAATCATGAATGCATGGTATATATTCATCCCAGTGCTGCTCGAAATATTTGACCTTGGCAAAACAGAGTCTGTTAATATGAAAAATCATTCCTAAAGGACTGGATTTTTCTGCGAACTTGTGACTGAAATACTCCTGGACAGGGTATTTTTCCTGATGTCTTTCCCAATAAAACCTGTCATTTAAATGAAGACTAAATTTATCTAGCACTCTGCATTTTTCTTCTCCAAGCTGTTCTCTCAAATATTTCTCTCTATCTTCCAGATTTACAGCCCTCAGCGCTTCGTAGCCCACAGCTTTCCCCCCATATCACATAAAGCTCAAAATCACTTCTTTTTATTTTCAATAGAAAAATACCCTACAAAACCTTGCATTTTATAGAGTATTTATAATCCTTTGTTTTATCAAATGGCTGGGATGGAAGGATTCGAACCTGCGAATGCCAGAGTCAGAGTCTGGCGCCGTACCACTTAGCCACATCCCAATAAAGCTGGTGACTCTAAGGGAAATCGAACACCTGATACCGCCGTGAGAGGATGGTGTCTTAATCGCTTGACCAAGGAGTCATAAATTATTTAGTATCTATTATTTTTTATATTAACAAATGCTTTCGTAGTCGTCTAATCGTTTTTTTAAATCATTATAGGATTATTTATTTCAAATATTAATAGCTTTAATTAAAAATAAAACATTTACTTTCAAGACATTCTTCTGAAGATCAAACTAAAAAGAACATCAACTCCTCTGCGGATGATGCTCTTTTTATTCAATACTTATTTAACACTAACTATATATAACTATTTATATATAAAACTTCTTAACTTCTTAAGAATAAAACTTCTTATATTTCTAGGGTGTATTTTTTAAAATCGCTGCTTGTATAGGATTTTATAAGACCATAGATTAAATTATCTTCTTCAATTCCGTTAAGATGAAGCACATCAAGAACTTCTACTATCATATAATTGCTGGCATTATCAATTAATATGGCAGAATCTTTTAATGTGTATTTGATGTTTGTGAATTTATCAGAAGCGTCAGAATGGCTGGAGCCTAAGGCGTCCACTACGTCCTGCTGATTTTCAGAGAGGGCGCTGACTCCGATAATATCACATTTTTTAATATTTTTCCCCGTTACGCTTTGAGCTCCTAAAAGCATCAGAATCTTATCATAGTCTGCCTGCATAGCCCAAGCGCATATCATTCCGTATTTCTTTTCGTCTTTGACGAAGCCAACAGCATTAGCTCCATAATTAAAAGCACTAAGTTCCATTTTATTTCTCCCTTCATTCGGAACACTGGGTAACTTAAAACATTCGCTTCGCTCATAAGTTACCCGTTGAAGTCCATTTAAGACTTCAACCTCCTTTACATTTTTTATTATATTATATCTTCTTAAATCATTTTCTCCAAGTTGTATTGTAAAAGCTTCTTGTGAATTTTTAAGTTTGAGCTTATTAATTATTAGAAATGATGGCTATTGCTTTGATAAGTATATTAGTGTATTAGTTTCAAAAATATGGTATGATTTAGTTGGAATGTAATTTTGAATTGTATAACAATATGAAACAAAATGGAGGGGAATTATGGGGATTTTAACAAGTTGTATAACCGGGGCATTTGTAGCTATAATTGGACTCATATTAAGAACATATCCACCCGAACATATAAATAATAGCATTGGGTATAAAACACCTTTTTCTATGAAGAATAAGGACACCTGGTGTGAAGGAAATCGTTTATGTGGAAGAATGCTTTTATTTAGCGGTATTATTTTTATACCCTTCTCAATATTAATCAGGTATTTATATACTAATAACGTAAATTTATCGAAAAGTATATCAATATTAGGCTTGGTTATTCTTTTTATAGCAAGTATCATATTTACAGAAATACATTTAAGAAAGTTATTCGATAAGGATGGAATAAGAAAATAATAGTTAATGAGTTTTTTAGATATAGATTCACTTTAGTCATATAAATAAAATGTAAAACAAAGACTGTTTACATTTTATGACTGATGTACAAACAGAAATTCAAAGAGGTGCAATTATGAGAAATAAGAAAGAAACTAGTAATATGAGTAACGTAGGAATATAAGAAAAATTGATGATATTCCCGAATTATAAGATGAACTTATTGCAGTGTTTGAAAGTAAAAGCAAAAAAGACATCTCACGTTAAGAGACATGCGTTGATAGCATCAGAGTATGAAATAACTTTAATAAATTTAATGTATCCTAAAGATTTAGAGGAAGTAAGAAAAGAAATAAAATTTCAAATTGAATTAATGAAGAGTGTTTAATAAAAAAATTTAGCGTTATGAATTCAAAGTTATGAGGCATTTAAGGTAGATATTCAGCAATCAGGTGATTCATATTTGCAGAATATGGTGAATCAATTATAAAAATAGTTTATGCAAATAATCATAGGGGGCGGGAACGATTAGCAATAAAAAGGTATTGTGGTTAGTAATATCTGTACTTTGTTTGATATTGATTATTAACTTTGCGGTAAGAGTTGGTGTTATTCCGCAAATAGATAATCCAATAGTAAGGTGTCCTACTGTTGAAATTCCTACTTTCAAAACAGACTTTATTTATAGTGATTTTCTTAAACGCAGGCGCAATTTCCACATTGATGTTGATAACGAATTAATAAATACAAAATTAACATCAGTCCAGCCTAATACGGAACTAAAAATTATATTTAATCATGAATATTTGCATTATTCACTTTTTAAAAGGCTTGAGAATGGTAATTATGAAAAAATATTTGACTCAAATGAAAGCACAAACGGAACTTTTATTACACCCGATAAGCCAGGTAAATATTTATTTAGTATTTCAGCCGACTATGATGAAGGTCTAGGAATATATTATTTCTTAATCGAAGTAAATGAAAAATAAGGTTGTGTTTTAATTTGTGTAGAAAAATGTCTAAACAATTAATATTAGATTGTAATTAATTGTGAACTAAGATTTTATATAAACCCATTGGAAAGGAAGAAAAAAATGAAGTTAGGAGAAATTTGTTTAGAAACAAATGACGTAGTAAAAATGGCGGATTTTTATAGAAATATCTTAAATATTTACTCGGATTGTAGAGACGAAGTGCATCAGTCTATTATTGAAGATGTTATAACTCTAAGTATCTACAATAATGGAGAAGTAAAAAATAATCAAAACCAGAATATTAGCGTAGCTTTTACTGTTGATGATGTAGATGAAGAATATAAAAGATTATTGAAATTAGGAATACATATTATTGATCCTCCCAAACTACAACCATGGGGAGCAAAGAATGTGCACTTTTGCGACCCAGATGGTAACCATATATACTTTAGGAGTTTTCCTAAATAATAATATAGTATGGGTAGCGGGTTAGGTGATAATTTTCTTATGAGATTCATTAATCTTTTTTATAGGTTAGAGCAGCACAATAAACAAATACCAAACAATTGTAATTGAATCTATAATTTGCAAACTTAATAATATGACTAAAGGTACCATTATATATTTATATAAGAAAAAAATAGTGTATTGTGTGGAAAGGATACTTTAATGAATAAAAAATATGCTGGTTATTTATTTTTTGTATCAGGAGTAATGTGGTTAATTGCAGCTATACTGAATGCCGTGATTTCAAGAAATTATTTTATTAATAAAAAACCATTTGGAAGTACTTACATATGTTTAGCTATTGTATGTATTGGTCTATCTATAATGTCTATATCTTTGGGAATTAAAAAGATGAAAGACAGATAAAAGGATAGTGAAGGATTAGCAGAAAAAGAGAAAGAGCTCACGTAAGACACCGTATCATTCAATCATGAATTCTACGGTGTTTTTATTTTGTCATCAAAGAGTTTTGAATAAATTTAAAACTGTTAACATTATACTATATATAAATAATAAATAAAAAATATAGGTATATATGATATGCCTAATATACCTATATAAGAAAAAGTTTCAGACTATAGTAACGCTTTAAGCTCAAGGCATCTTTTATAGAGGGGATCGAATTCACAGCCGCAGCTTCCGCACTCTTTGTCTGCCTGCTCAATTGCGCTTATTAAATCTTCTTTCGTTCCATTTCCATCAAGATAAGCTTCTGACGGAATAGCAATTAAATCCCATCCGGATTCAGCGAATTTCCTCAAAATGTTTTTTAATTCCTCCATAATAAAGCTCCTTTCAATTCCATAGGTAAAACCTTAATAATCTATATTTTACATTATAATGCAAAAAACTGATTTTGTATATCTTGGACATATGATTTTACGCGGTGGATGATAAGCAAAAGGTTCAGGAGTTCATGAAATATATTCAAGATTGCGTTGTAATAAGATGGTTTAATCCTAGCAAGGTTGTCCGATTTTACTCGAAACGTAAAATAAATTATTTCTTAGCTTCTTTTGTCAAAAGCTTATGATTTGTATAATAGGATGTTATTAACATAATCAATCCAAAAACATTTGGAATCATTATATTAATATTATAAAACACGCTTTCATAGTGCTGCAGAGGCGTTAAGTATATTGCAGCAAACATAGATATTACCATTCCCGCAACAGGCAGCAGTATAACTAATTTTTGTATTTTTGCTGTTTCAATGGCGATATAATAAAATATAACGCTACCTACCCAAAAATTAACTACAAGCCATGCATGCGATAGTCTAATAAAACCCTTTGATTTAAAATAGGTAAAGGTTAATATAAGGATTATAAATAAAACTATTACGGGTGCAAAATAAATAATTCTCAGCATTTTATCCAATGACTTTTTAATATTGAAATTAATTTTATCATAATACCTGTAAAAAACACTTCTTGAAACTATTAATAATAATCCTATTAGTAAACTAAGTCCTAAAAATAAGTATGACATAGAAATTCACCCCTTTCCTAAAGTAAAATGTAATACAATATTTCTATTATAATTTAGTTAAAACGAAAGAATCAAGTATGTTTTACCAATATATCTAAAAGCAGGTTTTCTGCTGTTATTAATTATTTCTATTAAGCTCAAGTTTTTTCTTTCTTTTAAAAAGGAGTACACGATCCTAGATGACATCAAAAATATAGGGGCCAACCATAGTTAATTGATCCAAATAAACTCTAAAGACTATACGAACGTTCTGGTTATTATCGACTCCGTAGCAGCTCCCAAGATGGTTCCCTGTGCTGTAAGGGATGATAACAACATTGTCTTCATCAGCTTTCCTTGCAATTTTATATACATAATAGTAGCCTGCGTTTTCATATCTTTCAGGGAAGTATTGAAGAGCAGTATCCCTGTACTGAAGGCCCCGGCAACTCCATTGAGAAGCTCTACCTCGTAAAAGCTTGCATTTGAATAAATTGCTTTTCCGGCTCGTTTGTGATTGATACCATATACTATAACAAAATCATCATCACGGAATATATTGATTAGGTATTTGCTAGAGAATGATGGTGAAAGCAGAATCTATTACCTATATACAAAATTATCCATAAAATATATAATTGAATTATTAACTTACAGGAAGAGATTGGGTATTACTTAGAGATTCTCAGAAATAAACATTAGTTATGATATATGATAATTGAGTAATTGTGAGATAAGATGCAGTAAAAAGAATTATTTAAACGCGAAAGAAAAGAAAGAGAACGCAGAAGATACGGAAGAGAGTGTTTTATAAAATATCCCCTTCAGCGTATTCAGTGTTCTCCGTATTTCCCGTGCTTAATAAAAAAACATTAACTTACAACTTTCTTATGAGATGCTTTAATTCAGGTATATGGATTGATTATCATAGTAACTAATTATGAATCAATTATCTGCTTCTTTATTTGTTACGTAAACTTTATTTGTGAAGTTATATAGGATAATGCTAATTATATAATCAGATGAAATAGGGCCGCATTATGAAAATAAAAGAAAAATATAATATACATATTAAGACTTGGAGAATATATTAGAAATTGTAAATATAAGTAATAGGGAGCGAATTCATGCCTGATAAAAAAATTAGAATAAGAAAATCTGAAAGGTTTAACTTGCAAAGAAGAGTGGTCGCACATATGACTTCGACTTCATGGAAGAGTGTGCCACATGTATCATATGTATATGAGCCTGATATAACTGACTTTTATAGTGAATTTATACAGCTTGCCAAAGAAAGAAAAAATACAGGTTTCAAGATTACATTTAATACTGTAATGATTAAAGTTATTGTTGAGGGGCTGCTAGTAGCACCTGATTTGAATTCTTATGTAGAGTATAATCACAAGAAAGCCGAAGGGATGACACACATTTTAGGTGAAATAAATGTTTCAATACCATGGCTTTTACCCGATGGTAAAATGATAACTCCATCTATCCCTAATGCTGGTAAAATGTCGTTAAATGATATTTCTGATTATATTTTAAATCTATCCAAGAGAATAGAAAAAACAAATGTTGATGAAATGCTATATAGAGCAGCCTTTGATGACGCTGTTAATGAATTAAAGAAATTTCATTTAAGTATACTGAGAAGAATTATTGCTTCTCAAGTTACCCGACATAAGGTGAGGAGGCGTAAAGGTAAGGAAAAAGAAGATTATTATAAAATACCAGAAAATGAGCGTTTGACTGAAAAAGATATTATGTCAGGCACTGTGACTGTGTCCAATATAGGTTCTTTATACAAACAACAGAGGGGCTTCTTTGCACTGCTTGAAATTATACCACCACAGGTTCTTGCTATCGGTCTCGGATCAGTTCAAGAGCGGCCTGGCATATATGTAAATGAAAATGGAAATAAAGAAATTGGTATAAGAAAAATTCTTCCTATGTGTTTGGCATTTGACCATAGAGCCGTTGATTTTAGTTCCATTATTCCCTTTCTAAAAAGGCTTGATGAAATTTTCGCAAAACCAGATATCATTCATAAGTGGTAAAAAATCAGACAATAGGAATGTTTATTTTTGGGGATTAGAATATGGACTTCATTTACAAGTGTATTTAATGCATTAGAAAAATTGGAGAAGGTTTTAAGAAAGGGTGGGGAAAACTTGAGAAAGTTTATATTCGTTAACAGATGTTCTTAAAGGAAAAAAGACATCAGACGAACTGGTTCAATTTCTTAGTGAAGATGTGAGATTTCATGTTATTGGATACTTTTTAGCAAAAACTATAAGCAGTACGATGGGAGATGAAATTTTAGGAAAAGTAGTTGGAGATCCTATTGAATTTCTTAATATGTATCAAAGGGCTTGTATATCGAGTAAGAATGAGAAACAGTATGGATTTAGCGATGAAATGTTTAGGCTTCTTAAGACTGCGTATATAGGATAGTAATAGTAATTACATTTTAATATTTGACTTGGAGTTGAAAATTGATTAACGCAAAAGAGAAAAAACTATATGATATTTTAAATTTATTAGGGATTAATTATATTAGAAATGAACATAAAGCAGTATTTACTGTTGAGGAAGCAAGCAAATTGGATATACGTATCCCGGGACAGCACTGTAAAAATCTTTTTTTAAGAAATAGAAAAGGTGATTTACACTATCTTGCAATTTTAGATGAAACAAAACATATGGATTTAAAATTATTGTCTAAACAAATAGGAAGTACAAGTTTATCCTTTGCTTCCGAAGAAAGATTACATAAATACTTGGGACTAAAACCGGGTTCTGTTAGCCCTTTTGGTTTAATAAACGATATTGATAGAAAGGTAATTGTTCTAATTGATAGAGAGTTGACTGATAAGAGTATAGTAAATTTCCACCCCAATGTAAATACAGCGACAATAAGTGTTTCTTATAAAGACTTGGAAAAGTTTATTAAGTGGCACGAAAACAAGTTTTATTATATAGATATAGATAATAAGTAGATATATAAAGGTTAATAAATAATGCTCTGAAATATTAAAGGGGATAAAATGGAAAGTAATTTTAATGTTGAATATGTAAAGATTAGCAGAGAAAATCCAGATAGGTGTAGAGATTTTTTAAATTTAGGATATGAGTATATGAAGGAAATAGCTGCAGATATGCCAGTGGAAATACATGATAAATTTCTTAATAGTATCTTAAGCAAACAATTTAAAAATAAACGTTGGTTGATTGGATTAATAGTAAACGATAATATGGTTGGATTTATACATTTTAAAGTTGACGAAAGTGAACGCATTGGTTGGGGATATATTTTAGAATTTTATATAATGCCGGATTTTAGAAGAAAAGGTCTTGGTAGAAAGTTATATAATTTCGCAAAGGAAACATTAATTTCTTGTGGAATCAAAGATGTTTGGCTATCTGCTGATAAAGTAAATGGAGAGTCATTTTGGTTTTCAATGGGATTTATTGATACTGAGGAAATGGAAGAAGGACAGAAGATATTAAAAATTATGATATGAGATGAAAGAGAGATTGATTTGTTTATGAGAGTTTTACAATATACCAGCCCTACAATTAATACTTTAGCAGAACAAGTTAGTGCTGGTAATACTAATTCGATTGATTTGTTTTGGCAAGATGCACAAAGATGTGGAACACCTTTAATTGAAGAAATAGAAGGGGATAATGGAAATGTGTTAATTACTTTTTTATATAAAGGTGATTCTAATATAAAAAACATACTAATCTATGGTGCCTTCCCTGGCTTTCGGTACGCAGAAAATATTATGGATAGTTTATTAGACACAAATATATGGTACAAGACCTATATTGTTAGAAATAATGTGAAATTTAAATATAATCTTTCATTAAACTACGAATTCGATAATGACTATAAAAAAATAAAGGCCAAATCAGTACTAGACCCATTAAATCCGAACAAAATAGTGTTTGCTAAAGACGATGAAGATCCTGACGGCGCCGAGATGATAAACTCTTTAGTTGTGCTGTATAAATCTAAAAAAGATATTTGGACAAGTTCTAGAAATGAGATTAATAAGGGGCAAATAGAATTGCATAGGCTTCCTAATTTAAATTCAGACATTAATCGAAGAATATGGGTTTATACACCTTTTAACTATACAAAAAGTATTGAAAAATTCAATCTAGTAGTGCTTACAGATGGATTTGATTACTTAAACTATCTTTCAGCAAAGAATGTTCTTGATAACCTTATAGATGAAAAAGTAATTCTTCCAACAGTTTGTGTTCTAATAGATAATAGTATAAATAGATTCGAGGAATTAACTTGTAATGCTGACTTCTCAAATTTTATAGCTCAAAAATTAGTTCCTTGGATTTGGGATAACTATTCGGTATCAAAAGAAGCAAGTAAAACTATTATAGGAGGGGTTAGTCTAGGGGGATTAAGTTCAGCATACGTAGCATTTAAAAACCCTAGTATTTTTGGAAATGTACTTTCACAATCAGCATCGTTTTGGTGGAACTCAGAATGGCTAACAAATGAGTTTAAAAAATCAAATAAGCTGCCATTAAAGTTCTACTTAAATGTAGGTATATTTGAAGACAAGCCATATGATGATGAACCAGTTATGAAGGATGCTATAGATAATATGTATAAAGTATTGCTTGAGAAAGGCTATAATGTTAAGTATGAAAGTTTTCAATCTGGACACGACTACTTATCTTGGGGTGAAACATTAGCTAATGGACTTATAGAGTTAATAGGAAAAATGTAAAATACTGTCCGAAATTATTTTAAAAAATTTATATTAGAGAACTGTTGTAACTTATGCTGAATCAATATATTGGAGGCTGATATTGAATATATCTTAGAAATATTATTTTATTATTAAATATTTGAAGTGGGGGATAGTTTATGAGAAAACAAGTAAAGTACTTTTTAATTGGACTTTTTATAATTCTAATAAGTACACCTTTAGGGTATAAAGCAGTTAGCATAGTATATCATAATAAAAACTTAACGGGTGAGTATGTTCCGATTTTAAATGGATTTATAAATTCATTTATGTTAATAGGTGGGTTAATCTTTAGTATTGGATTAGTAAGCTTATTAAAAGATAAAAATTAATATTACTAATGTTAGTTAACAGTCTTCATATGTTGCGACACAAATATAAACTACTATGGAACAGGGGGATATAATGTTGGATAGCAATATTAAATGGGAAAGGATTGCTTTTATAATACATAAAATAGTCTTTGGTGTGATTTATTATGGTGGTTTTATATTTCTATATAAGCTTCAGAACATTACACTAAATATAAAAACTGGGTTTGTTAGTTTGCTGGTCTATTTTATACCGATTTTGTTTCTGATATGGTTTTTTGATATCAGTAGAAAGAAAAATACCTGGAAACCATTTGGCGGATATAGTGATAAAATAGAGATTTTAATTATTATAATTACTATTCTGGTGTTGCAAATTACAATTGGTATAATTTAGGTTGTATGTGTTTTTAAACATTTAGTCAACACTTTCTTATATGGCACGTTAGTAAACAGCTATTAACTAAAATAATTTAATTGTTAAGAAGGGGATATAAGTTTGGAAAGGTTATTATTGAAACCGCGTACACTTGAACATGTGAAGATTTTTTGGGAAAAATCTCAGGATCAAGAAATAGAAAGGATGTTTCCATTTAACAAGGGTACTTTAAATGATGCAATCAAATTATATGAAGAGACATTAAAGCCTGATGCAAAGAGTTTTGGTAAAGTTATCAATATAGATAATAAATATATAGGTGATGTATGGTGCTATGGAATAGATGAAGCTGCTGAGAAGCAGGCATTCGTAAGCATAATCATATTTGATAAAACATACTGGGGTAAGGGAATTGGAAAAGATGCATTAAAACAATTTTCTAAGCTTGTATTCGAAAGATATGCTGTAAGTAGGCTATGTGCATTTACATATAAAGATAATAAGCGCTCCATTGCTACCTTGGAAAGTGCAGGATTTAAAAAACTTGAGGAGTTTAAAGAAAATGGTATAATCTCATGTTATTATGAGCTGCTGGAGCTGTAAAAATTAAGTTGAGGAATCTGCTTATTATTAAGAATATTATTTTTGGAATTTCTCATATTTGAGCAAAGAAGTAATTTATGATGAATTAAATTATGAGAGGGTAACGATATAATGATAAGCGTAAACTTAATTGAATTATGTCAAATGGATGATAGCAAATTCTTATGCGCTGTAATTGTACCTCAATATCGAGGAAAGTGGATATTTGTTTGAGGGGTTACCAGAAAACCTAACATATCCATCAATTCATAATGTATTGTTTAATAAGGTGGCTGAACTTTCTACTCATTTCAAAATAGGTTAATGAGCAATCTTATTATAGCGTTAATCAATCTTTTTTATTGATTAGTGCAGCACTGTAAATTAGTACGAATTAATTTAGGTTTAAGAATAGGAGATAAAAATGTTGGATAATAAGGGTTTTGATTTATGGGCTAATGGTTATGACAAAAGTGTAAATATCAGTGAAGGGAACAATGAGTATCCCTTTGCAGGTTATAAAGATGCCTTAAATTATATTTACAATCAAGTTAGAGAACAAAATGGTACTAATGTTTTGGACATTGGATTTGGAACTGGAATATTAACAACTCAATTATATAATTCTGGCTTTAATATTACAGGTATTGATTTTTCAAGTAATATGATTGATATTGCGAAGCAGAAAATGCCTAATGCAACATTAATAAAATGGGATTTTTCTAGAGGATTACCTAATGAAATTAAAAATAATCGTTATGATTATATAATTAGTACATATGCAATTCACCATTTAGCGGACAAAGAAAAAATTAGTTTTATAAAATTGATTTCCAATTTCCTAAATAAAAAAGGGAAAATTCTTATTGGAGATATTTCTTTTGAAACAAGTTATGAATTAGAAAAAAGTAAAGAAAAATATAAAGAATCTTGGGATAATGATGAAATTTATTTTGTAGCAGATGAAATCATGGAAAAGCTTAATCATGAATATTTTTGTATGTATATTAAAATTTCGCATTGTGCTGGGGTATTAACCATAGTGGACAAGTAATTTAGCATATTAAGGTTTTAAAATATAACTTTTTTATTATGGAGTGTTCCTTACAGACTTCATTAATCAACTTAGAAAGGTGAGATTTTAGGTGAATAAAGCAGCGCAGATAATAATATTAAGGGGCAATTCGGGGAGTGGTAAGACTACCACAGGAAAAGCTTTGCAAAGAAAATTTGGACAAGGTACAATGCTGATTTCACAAGATGTTGTCAGAAGAGAAATGCTGTTTGTCAAGGATGGACCTGACACAAAGGCATGTCAGTTATTATTGGATCTTGCACTGTACGGAAAAAACAATTGCGATATTGTAATTTTAGAAGGAATTTTAAATTCAAAGTGGTATAAAAGCTTATTCGGAAATTTACTGGTTGAGTTCAAGGATCAAATTTTTGCATATTACTTCGATATACCTTTTGAAGAAACTCTAAATCGTCACCAGCAAAAGTCCAATGCCCATGAGTTTGGAGAAAAGGAAATGAGAAAATGGTGGAATGAAAAAGATTTATTAGGTATTATTCCTGAAATATTACTACATAAAGAATTAAGCCTAAATGAAATAGTAGACATAATTTATAAAGATGTCATAAAGTAAAAAATTCTAATTTGCAGAGTTCATGTAACTAGTTTTAGATTCAGCTTTGTTTTATCGATTTTATTTAGTATCAAATATTTTCTTTAGAGACAGAAGAAATGGAGAATATTTTTATGAAAATATTATTTATGGTCTGCAAGGCAATAACAATATTAATATCATGCTTTGTACTTTTTAATTTGATAAAGCTATTAAAGAAGCATAAGAACTTATCTGACGAAAAGTATTTATCAAAGGAAAACAGATTAATAAGAAAGAAATATCTTGTAATGGGAATTGTAGGAATAACGATTTGTTTATTAATGGAGATATTTATTATTTTTACAAAGTAATGTTAATTGATCTATAAATTAAAAAAGTTAAAAAATGTTCTTGTCTTTAACTGTTGAAATGGCAGGATATGACTAAAGTAAAGGGGTGAGCTGTTATGGAGATAGTATCTATTAATAAACTTGAAAAGTCAGAGGTAAACAAACAAGTAATTGAACAGCTGGCACAGGTTTTGACTTATTTAGAACCGGAAAACTTTGGAGACTGTGTTAAGTGGTGGGAAGGCTGGTTTTCGGACAAAATGCCAGGAGACAAATTTACATTCATTGCTGAAGTACAAAATAACATCATAGGAGTAGTAAGGTTTTGGAAGACTCCGTTTTGCAATAATAAATGGCTTATAGAAGGACTTGAAGTGATACCGCCTGAAAGGAAAAAAGGTGTGGGAAGATCTATAATTACTGGAGGTATACATATTTTGCGTGATTCAGCCATCGAAAAGATATATGTACATATTTCAGATAAAAATATACCATCTATAAAGCTTCATGAGGTAATTGGATTCAAAAAAATCAAAAGTGGAGTGATTAATAGTTATGGAGATTTTAGAGGTCATGTGAGTGAGTATGTCTTGGATCTATAGTTAAGAATATTGCTTTGGGGATTTAATCAATAATTTTATATTAATTTAACATAGTAAAAAGGAGGACTATAATATGGATAATTTGAGCGGATTACTATTTTTTAGTGTGCCGGGTATTTTAAAATCAGTTTTAGAAATATTACTCTATATTTCGCTTATAGTAGTATCATTTAAAGTTGTTCAAGCACTAAATATATATATTAATAAAAATTCAAGGTAGCATAAGGATTAAGACAGATTTTTATTATCAAATATATGTATCCGAGTTTTTTGATATATATGTTTTTGTAAATATTTTAAAGTAAAAAAGCATAATATTGTAGCTAAATAGGGGGAAATCAATGCAGTATAATTTTATACCTATGAACAAAGATTATGCCAATGAAATTGCGTATAATTGGAAGTATGATGGCGTTTATTCATTCTATGACATGACAGAAGATGAAGAAGATTTAGATGAAATTCTTAATGAAAATAGTTGGACAGATCAATATTTCGCAGTTCTTAATGATAGTAATGAACTGGTAGGATTTTATTCATTTTTCTTTGAAGATGAAATCATGTGGATAGGTCTTGGTTTGAAACCTGAATTAACAGGAAGAAAAATAGGAACTGAATTTGCAGCTGCAGGCATTAACTTTGGAGTAAAAAGGTTTAATTATAACCAGAAATACATTGCCTTGGCAGTTGCTTCCTTTAATAAGCGAGCAATAAAAGTATATGAGAGCATAGGCTTTCAGTTTGAAGAAAAATATATGCAAAAAACAAATGGCGGAGAATTTGAATTTATTAAGATGAAGAAAATTATATAGTAAATAATATTCGCATAGTTTTCACTAATTAGGTTTAGCGAAACATTGTAATTAAACTAAGTTGAAATCCAAATTTGAGGAGATTAAAATATGAAAATACATGAAAAAAATAAGAGAAGATTAGAGCAATTAAAAGTAGATTGTTCAAAATGCAGTGGTTTATGTTGTACAGCATTATTTTTTTCAAAAATAGATGGTTTTCCAGAGAATAAAAAAGCAGGCAAGCCTTGTACAAAACTACGAAATGATTATCGTTGTGATATTCATCATGAATTGGAAAAACGTAATATGAAAGGTTGCATAGGATATGATTGTTTTGGGGCAGGACAACATGTAACACAATATATTTATAAAGGTGAGACATGGCAAACATCACAGGAGCAATCAAAAGAAATATTTGATATATTTATAATTATTTTTCAATTACATCAAATACGTTACTTTTTAGAGGAATCAAAAATAATAATTCTAGCAAAAGAATTATGGAGTGATATTGAAAATTTGATTACCGAAAATGAAGCCTTATGTAATTCTACCCCACAATGTATCCTTGAGATTGACATTGAAAGTTATAGAAATAAAGTTAATATCATTTTAAAGCAAGTCTGTGATTCTATTACAAAGTGTTTTAAGAATAGTGATAATAAGAGGTTAACAGAGTTCTTAGGAAGAAACTTCAAGAAAAAAGATATGAGTGGATTAGACTTGAGCATGAAGCTATTAATTGCAACTAATTTTGATAGTTGCATATTTGACGGAACAGTTTTTTTAGGAGCAGATACAAGAGATACGAATTTTAGTAATGCTGATTTAAGAGAGGCTGTTTTTTTAACACAAGGACAAATTAATTCTGCTAAAGGAAATAGAAATACGAAACTGCCAAACCATTTGGATTATCCGGTAACATGGAGTTAATAAATATCTTGTAATTGGAATTGCGGGAATGGCAATTTATTTATTAGCTGTTGTTATCGTAAGAAATTCCATAGTAAAAAGTATTTATATTAGCTTAAATGCATTAAGATGTTAAGTTTAGTTGACAAAGTTCCAATTTTGCTTGGTAGAAAACTATTTCAATTTTAAGTATACTGTACCTACAAGTTAACTTGGAATAATTGAAAGGCTGGTGATCATTATGTCATTAGGTGATAAACTACTAGATTTACGTAAAAAGGCTGGGTTATCTCAGGAAGATGTTGCTGACAAATTAGATGTATCAAGACAAACAGTGAGCAAGTGGGAAACTGACCAAACAGTTCCCGAGTTAATTAAAGTGAAATTGCTAAGTAAGCTTTATAATGTAAGTTATGACTATCTCATTAGCGGAAGTAATCTTAACGGTGATATTACAAGCATCGAAATGATAGTTGATGAGATTGACTGGACTGGTGCATGGAGTAAAAAATATCCGATTTTGGCTTCCTATCAAGGTGTGCAAGGAATAGATACTTATTGTGAAAAGTTATCGAAGTTGTATGATGACTGCAAAAACGAATTTAATTTTAATGATGAGGACACGGTATTAGTTTTAAAAGATATTCTTTATAAAAAATTTAAATTTGAAAAAAATAAAATCAAATAAAATAAATCTCAAAGATAATTATAAAACTTATTACCTTCTACCACTAAATCTTCCAAAATCCTTTGCTCTCCTGCATATTTGTTATTAAGGCAGGAAGGAGGGATACCATGGAAGATTTTTTAAAGGCGGTGGCAAATGTTGGCTTTCCAATTGCAGTTGCCGCTTATCTTTTAATTAGAGTTGAAAGTAAAATAGACAACCTGGCTGCTTCAATAAACCAGCTTTCTACTATACTTTCAATTAAGCTTAGCGGTAATGATGATAGAAAATCCGCATAAAAAGGTGCTGCAGCAAAATAGCTTAAAAAACCGTTTAGGGATGCTATTTTGCTGCAACTTTTTTATTCTGCCGTACCGTAAGTTTATGTCTATAATAAAGCTAATCCAAACACATTTCTTAGTAATTTATTTTAAATTCAGTAGTTGATTCAAATGGAAAGAACATTATAAAGGCTAAAAAGTTTTCAAATGTAAAAGTGACAGCAGCTCCTGACAAGCTTCTTGAAATAGGAACAGCTTTAGGCTCCCTGTTAAAGAATGAGTTTGTCAGTGTAGGAAAAAGTGACGAAAGTGTTTTAGTTAATCAGTAATTAAACTAATCGAGGATTAAGGAGGTTAAAGCCCTAAATGGGCTTTAACGAGTATTTTACGAGCGGAAGTGAGTGGTCTAAACTACTCAGTGATTCTAACAGAAAGGGGGAAATCTAAGTGGCAGATAAAAGTTTAGTAATGACTTTTTTAAATGAAGAAGGCGCAAGAGCCAATATTATACTTCCAGGTGTTAATGATAATATAAGTCAGCAGGAAGTGTCTGTTGTTATGGATACTATAATAGCAGGAAATATATTTTCTTCAACCGGAGGAGATTTAATAGCTAAACATTCAGCTCAGATAACTGAAAGAAATGTTACAGATCTTTCAGTGAGATAGTTTTGAGGAGTATCAAGCGGTACTCCTTTTTTTAATGTGTTTGAAAATTTAAGATAATCTTTTATAGAAGCTAAAGATTTATTTTCGCTTGCTGTTGAATTTACTCCAAAGTTGAAAGTTGATAGAACCTTGTCTGTATTTATTTCACCTTCAGTAAATCCGTCCTCCTCATCATCCCATATGTCGAGAAACTCTGAATCTAAGTTGTTTTTTGCTTTTAATACTAAATTCTCATCTCCTTATAAAAAATTTAAAATTTATTACTATATTTATAAATACGCGCCTTAAAGTGAATGTTTATTTTAAGTAGTAATAAATGCCATGAATAAAAAAACTTAATGGTTATAAGATAAAGCTATATGAAAAAAAGGAGTGATTTTTTTGGATACATGGAAAGGATTATTTACAGAAAAGGAAGCTATAGAACTTGTTAATTGTATTGCAGCATATGGTATTGATACACATACTGACAGCAGTATTGACAGAATAAGATCAGCTATAGACAGATATTTGCCTGATCATCCGTTAAGAGATTCTATAACAAAGAAAATAGAAGGCTTAAATTCCGAGCAGGTTAACGATATTATTAATACAGCTATCGGAATAAGCAGTGAAAAAGCAAATAATAATTTTCATAATTTAATAACTACTATGTTTAATCCTCAAGAAGAATAAAAATTAGCTGGCTTGCTGCCGGCTAATTTTTTTGTAAAGTTTACCTAGAAATTAGTTGACTTTAAATAATAAATTTAATATAATATTTTTGGACAAGTTAATATGCACCATTAGCTCAGTTGGTAGAGCAACTGACTCTTAATCAGTGGGTCCCGGGTTCGAATCCCTGATGGTGCACCAAATAAACTCTGCAAAGCTTTCAAGTTTTTGCAGAGTTTATTTTTTTAGAAATAACATATTTGCATAAGTTTTTATAATATGGAAACCTCTTCTACTTATTCCTTAACTTCCATAGAATATAAAACTCTATACGGCACATACTGTTAGTACCATAGGACAACAAAACAAATATTAAATACAAAGGAGGACACACACATGTCAAACAGAAGTAATAGAGTTTTAGTTCCACAAGCTAAAGAAGGCTTAAACAGATTTAAAATGGAAGCTGCAGGAGAAGTAGGAGTTAGTCTTAAAGAAGGTTACAATGGAGATTTAACTTCAAGAGAAGCAGGATCAGTAGGCGGCCAAATGGTTAAAAGAATGGTTGAATCCTACGAAAAAGGACTATAAGAGAACATATTAGAAAGCCTCGAAATTTTTCGAGGCTTTCTTTTAGAAAAGTTTAAACTATAGGAGGTACTGATTCTATGGATAAGGATAAGAAAAAGCATGAAGTAGCTATGGAAGACACCAAGGAAATGCTTGATAAAGGCATAGGAATGGGCGAAATAATGAGCACTACAGGCCTTGATGAGAGAAATATTAATAAAGCAAGAAGAAAGCTTGAAGATGAAGATTAAAAATGGGGCTGTCCTGAAAACAGCTCCATTTTATTTTATAAAAAGCTGTAACACATTGAAAAATTTCATCATACTATATATTGTGTGTAAAATTAGAGTATTTTATTTGGGGGTTTTCGTGTGTATAATTATGAATCGATGCCATGCTATAATTGCATGATGATGAGAAAGATGCAGCAACCTACGCAACAGCCAATGCAACAGCCAATGCAACAGCCAATGCAGCAACCTATGATGCAACAGTCGATAATGGAACAGCCGTCAATGGAGATTCCACTGGCGCAGGAACCTATGTTTTATCAGCCAATGCAGCAGTCAATGGAACAGCAGCCAATGATGCAAGAGCCAATGATGGAAGAACCAATGCAGCCACATATGATGCAGCAGCCAATGATGGATATGGAAGAAGAACAGATGAAGATGATGTATCCCAAAATTTATATTTTTATCATGCCATATATAAAGCAGCACTGTGATATGCATGAACATATGCATGGAACTGAGAAGTGCCCTATGATGGAAGACATAGAAGATATGACTGACAAGGTATATAATAAGGTTGAAGCAGATTTAGACGGCAAGTTTGGCTCGGAAGATGAGGAAAATATGAGATTACCTCGTTATGGCAGAAGAGGAGCTGTAAGGGATTTGATCTCTATTCTCTTACTTAATGAATTTATTAGAAGAAGAAGGAGAAGAAGACCAAGACCAAGACCATATAATCACTACGGATATTAATAAAAGCATACAGAACTGGGTATATTCCATGGGCTTCGGTTTTAAGATGCAAAACAATTAAATCACGACTAAAACAGCATATAAATTAGAACTTAAAAAGCAATCCACAAAAATTAATTGATGGATTGCTTTTGTTTTTACACCAATTTATGCAAGTAACATATACTAAAATGAAGACAACTGAATATAGCAAATGCAGATAGGAGTGAGAAAAGCTTATGGGGATAAAAAATAGGGTTACTAAATACGATCTGTATGAAATTATAAGTGATAGGGAAGAGCTTTCGCAGTTCCTGCCACCTGCACAAATATTTGAGGATTTTGAACAGTTTATGGAGTTTATTGAGCGATATGAAAAAATAGTATTAAAGCCTCAAAATATAAGTGAAAAAAATATATGTATTATCGAAAAACTTGGTGACAATTTTAGAGTTACAGATTGTAGAAGGAAGAAAAAAATAAAATCAATATTAACTTCAGAAG
Source organism: Clostridium rhizosphaerae (assembly GCF_016765585.1). GTDB lineage: Bacteria > Bacillota > Clostridia > Clostridiales > Clostridiaceae > Clostridium_AT > Clostridium_AT rhizosphaerae. The sequence goes on along the minus strand of NZ_JAESWC010000008.1, from coordinate 205,491 downwards.
TAGACTTAGAAAGTTATTTGAATAAATTAGAGGAGAACTATAAGAATTATATACTTCAAAAGTATATTAAGCTTGCAAAGGTTGAGGAAGATTTATTTGATCTTAGATTTGTAATGAAAAAAATAACTCAAGGTGATTGGAACTTAAAAGGAATTGAATACAGTGTTGCAGGAAATAATTTTGTTTTTACCAATGTGCTAAATAGAAACTTTAAATTTCATCTAAAGGAAGCGGTAAAAAGTTATTATCCTCTTCATTTTGATTTAAACGAAACCATGAATAAAGCAAATAGACTTTGTTTAAAAGCCTGCAAGGCTATTGAAGAAGCGTCGAATTATTCAGAGGAACTTGGATTTGATATAGGTATTGATGAAGAAAACAAGCTTTGGCTTGTAGAAATAAATATTTTTGATAGTTTTAAAAAGTTTTCTGTTGTAGATTACAAAACCTATTTATCAGTAGACTATACTCCACTTTTATATACGGTTTCCGCATATAATTTTAATAATAAATAACAAAACGCCCTCAGTGTAAAAACTGTGGGTCTTTTTATTTTGTAGTTTTACGATTTCAAACCTTTGCTTTACAATTATATATTTCTTAAAAATAGGAATAATAAGAATATGAAAGTATATAGCAAAGTTTTACATATTGAGGTTAAAGCCATAAATGGGCTTTTACGGTCAGACTAGCGAGTGGGAACGAGCGAGTTCAGGCTGACCCGTGGGCGAAGTCAAAGCCCTAAATGGCTTTAACGAGTAATTTTCCAGTGAGAGGAGGAATTTTTATGTTTGGTAATAATTTATTTAATTCTAATGGTGCTTTTCCTGTGCTTTATAATATTACAGATTTTGATAACAGCGAAACAAAGCTTGAGCATGACAGCTATGAGGTGTATGTGAACGAAGATCTTGTTGGAAGAAAGGAATTGATTGCTCAAAATGAAAAAGCCAGCGATGTAGAAGAGCATTTAAAAGCACAAGGTTTCAGAAACTTTAATTCACAGGTTCGGGGAGATCATATCATAATAAATGCTGCTGACCGTGAAGCTAAAGATATAAAAAACAATTTAAATGTTTATTTAAACTTAAGATAGAGTGGTTCCTTATGTATTCAGGAAAGCTGGTGCAGTATGATTGAATTCAAAAATGTTACTAAGGTTTATCCTAATGGGACAGTTGGCCTTAAGAATATTAACGTGAAGATTGAAGATGGCGAGTTCATTGTTATTGTAGGATTATCTGGTGCCGGAAAATCAACCTTTTTAAGATGTATAAACCGGCTTCATGATATAACAGAAGGAGAAATTTTTATTGATGGAAAATCCATAACTGCAGCAAGTGGAAAAGAGCTCCGTGAATTCAGAAGAAACATAGGAATGATATTTCAAAATTTCAATTTGGTAACTCGTTCTACTGTACTAAGAAATGTTCTGTCAGGGAGGGTTGGATATCATTCTACTATCAGGACTTTATTTGGAGCTTTTCCAAAAGAAGATTTAGAGCTTGCCATGAAGGCACTGGACAGGGTTAATATCAAGGAAAAGGCTTATTCAAGAGCAGATGAGCTTTCTGGAGGACAGCAGCAGAGAGTTTCTATTGCAAGGGCTCTTGCTCAGGAAGCAAAGATAATACTTGCTGATGAGCCTGTTGCTTCTCTTGACCCCATAACAACCATTCAAGTTATGGAGGATTTGAAAAAAATAAACCGAGAGTTTCATATAACAACTGTAGTAAATCTGCATCATATAGATTTAACAAGAAAATACGCTGAACATATACTTGGTTTCAGAGCAGGGGAGTTAGTTTTTGATGGCCCAATAGAAGCTGCAACAGATGAAGTGTTTGCAGAAATTTATGGACGCCCCATAGGAAAAGATGAAATGATTGGAGAGGGGGAAGACTATGAGTGAGACTAGTATTATAAAACCTCCCTCCAGGCTTAAGAGCCTGCTTAATTTTATACTGTTTTTTATTCTTCTTATTGCCAGTGCCTATAAAACAGAGGCTAATTTTCCGAAATTGTTCAGTGGATTTCCTGAAATGGGTAAGCTTCTTTCCCAGATGATTCCACCAGATTGGAGTTATTTTTCAAATATATGGACACCAATGCTTGAAACGATACGAATGGCAATACTGGGCTCAACCTTTGGAGCAATACTTGCAGTGCCGGTAGCTCTTTTTGCTGCAAGCAATGTTACAAAATCTGCTGTGCTTTATTATTGTACAAGATTTATATTAAACCTTATAAGAACTGTGCCTGACCTATTATTTGCTGCTGTTTTTGTTGCTATTTTTGGAATAGGTCCAATAGCTGGTATTTTAGCTTTAACCTTTTTTTCCTTTGGACTTGTGGCTAAACTTACCTATGAATCTATAGAGGCAATAGATCCGGGGCCTTTAGAGGCTATGACTGCTGCTGGAGCGAATAAACTTCAGTGGATACATTTTGCTGTTGTGCCACAGGTGCTCCCACAGTTTATGTCTTATGTCCTTTATACTTTTGAAATCAATGTAAGAGCAGCTGCGGTGCTTGGTCTTGTTGGAGCGGGCGGAATAGGCTTATATCTTGATAGAACCTTAAATTGGCTGAGATATGACCAGACCTCAACAATTATAATCTTTACATTAATATTAGTACTGCTCATTGACTTTATAAGCGCAAGTATAAGGGAGAAATTACTGTGATGACAGAAGCAATTAAAAAGCCGCCTAAAAACAGATTAAAGACAATTGCAGTTTTAATAATAACTGTACTTATATATGTTTGGGTTTTCAGAGGAGTAAGCTTTCAAAGCATTAAGCCTACAGCAGGTGAAATAACAAGAGCCATATTCCGAGGTTTGTTTCATCCTGACTGGTCTTATGTATATATTAAGGAAGGAGAAGATTTGCTTAGAGGTCTTTTAGATACTCTAGCCATAGCTTTTCTTGGTACTTTTGTGTCAGCTATTTTATGCATTCCTTTTGCTTTTCTAGCGGCTCAAAATATGATTAAATGGAGACCTGCTACAGCACTTGGGAAGTTTTTATTAAGTTTTATAAGAACCTTTCCAGAGATTGTTATGGCTATATTATTTATTAAGGCAGTAGGACCAGGAGCTTTTGCAGGAGTACTTGCACTTGGAGTTCATTCTATAGGTATGCTTGGAAAACTGTTCAGTGAGTCTATAGAAAATATGGATTTAAAGCCTGCTGAGGCTTTGACAGCCTGCGGGGCAAATGCAGTTCAAAGAATTTGGTTTGCAATAATACCTAAGGTGCTTCCTGAATTCTTTTCCTTTAGTCTTTATAGATTCGAGATAAACGTTCGTTCGGCTGCCATTTTAGGAATAATAGGAGCTGGTGGTATAGGTACTCCTCTCATATTTGCATTAGAAGCCAGAGCCTGGAGCAGAGTGGGAATTATACTACTTGGAATAATTGTAATGGTTACTCTAATTGATATAATATCAGGGACAATACGCAAAAAATTAGTATAAAGAAGCCACCCGAAAAACAGCTAAACATAGAGTGTTATTTGAATACGTAGAAGCGAACGTTTCCTAGAATTCAAATGATATGCAATATGGTTAAGCTGTTTTTCGGGCAGCAGCTATTTTTACTTATTTTCCAGAACTTACAGCCTTCTGATATTCGCGAACTACGTCAAAGTTTTTGTCGCTGGATTTTACGTAGCCTACGTGAGTATAAATGTCCTTAACTATCTTTTGACCATCAGGGTCTTTTGCTATATCAATAAAAGCCTGTGAAATTTTATCCTTCCATGCTTCATCCATATCTGAACGCACTGCAATAGTGTCGTTTGGTATCCCTTGAGTACGATATATAACTTTTGTATCATTAAATACATTAGGAAAATCCTTTTTTACATTATTTCTTGCATCTTCAAAAACAGCGGCGGCATCTACATCTCCATTTAATACTGCAATAACTCCTTTATCATGACCTTTTACAGTTACACCCTGAACATCTTTTTCGGGGTCAACACCAGCCTTTTTCATTTCAGCAGCTGGATATATATAACCGGCTGTCGAGGTAACATCCTGCCAGGCTATTTTTTTACCCTTTAAGTCCTGGATTGAATTAATTGTGGAATTCTTTTTAACAACTATCATTGCTTTATAATTGTCTACAAGCTGGTCTGTATTTGAGCCATCTTCCTTTACTCCATAACGCTGAGCCTGAAGAAGCACATCAGCAGCTTTTTTATCATGAGCAAGCACATAAGCAGTAGGCGGCAAGAAACCTACATCAACTTGCTTGGAGGACATTGCTTCAATTATAGTATTATAGTTAGTAGAAACACTTACTTTTACAGGAATGCCAAGCTTATCCCCAAGAAGTTTTTCAAGAGGTTTTGCCTTTGCTTCCAAGGTTTCAGCAGCTTGAGAGGGAACGAATTGAACCTTTAATTCTTTTGGGGTGTAAGCTGTTTTAGTCTGTTCCTTTTTAGGGCCACAGCCGGTTAATACTGTACCTGTAACAGCTAAAGCTAAGCCTAAGGTAACGTATTTTTTAAAATTTAGCATAAAATTCTCCTGCCTTTCATTTGTTTGTATAAATTATGGTATATTATAGAATGTGCAAGTTGAAAAAATATATACTTTGCAGCAGGTTTAGCATATTAATACATAAATATCTAAGTATAGATACCAAGATATAATAAATAAAATTTTGTAAAATAATATGTATATAGTGATTTGGACTGAAAGGGGAAAGAGTTTAATGATCAATAAAGTTAAAATAACTATTCTAGAGACGAGTGATATTCATGGGAGTGTTATGCCTATTAATTATGCTGATAATAAGGAAAGAGATTTGGGGCTTGCAAAACTTTCTACTATTATAAAAAAGGAAAAAGAAAAGAATAATAATATACTTTTGATAGACAATGGAGATCTGATACAAGGTACTCCCCTGACATATTATTATGCAAGAATAGATAATAAAGATATGAACCCGGTTATAAAGGTTTTGAATTATCTTAGGTATGATGCTGCAGTTATAGGCAATCATGAATTTAATTATGGAAATGAGATTTTAAAAAGAGCCATAGAGGAATCAGATTTTCCATGGCTCTCTGCAAATATAATAAAAGAAACAGATTCCTCCTTATATACAGGTAGAGCTTATTTTATAAAGGAATTTGAAGAAGGCGTAAGGATCGGTGTATTAGGACTTACTACAAAATATATACCAAACTGGGAAAATCCAAAACATATTGAAGGTTTAAAGTTTGAGGATGCTGTAGCCTACGCAGAAAAATATGTTAAGTTTTTAAGAGAAGAAGAAAAAGTTGACTTAGTTGTTGTTAGTTATCATGGCGGTTTTGAAAGAGATGTTGAAACAGGACTTCCTACAGAAAACTTAACCGGCGAAAATCAAGGCTATGAACTCTGTAAAAAAGTAAAAGGAATTGATGTGCTCTTAACAGGGCATCAGCATCGATCTATTTATGGAACCAAAATAAATGGAGTACTTGTACTTCAGCCTGGTGCACAAGGATTCACTATCGGAAAGGCTGAAATAACACTTGTAAAAAGTAATGGAAAATGGGAAGTCACAGATAAGAATTCTGAGATTATTTCTTCAAAAGGAGTAGAGTCGGATAAAGAGATTATAGATATGGTTTCAAACTACGAAGCTGACACTCAAAGGTGGCTTGATAAGCCAATAGGAAAAATAAATGGAGATATGAGAGTTAAAGATCCTATGGCTGTAAGAACGAAGGATAATGCTCTTATTGAATTTATAAACAAGGTTCAAATGGAGTGTTCCGGAGCAGATATTTCAAATACAGCATTGTTTGATAATCACTCTCCGGGTTTCCCGAGTGATGTAACGATGAGAGACATTGTTTCAAATTATATTTACCCAAATACCTTAAGAGTTATAAAAATAACCGGCAGAGATATAAAGGAGGCTTTAGAAAGAAGCGCTTCTTATTTTGATAAATATGATGGAAGAGGGATAAGGGTGAATCCTCAGTTTTCCAATCCGAAACCACAGCATTATAATTATGATATGTGGGAAGGTATTGAGTACACAATAAACATCTCAAAACCTATTGGTGAAAGAATTGTTAAGCTTCTGAAAAATGGAAGGAAAATTGAGATGGATGAAGAATATGATGTGGTAATGAACAACTATAGAGCAGGCGGCGGAGGAGAATATACTATGTTTCAAAACAAGCCTGTAATAAAAGACATTTCTACAGATGTTTCGGAGCTTTTAGCAAACTATATTTTAGAAAGGAAAGTTATTGAAGCATCAGTAAATAATAACTGGTCAATAATACATGAATAAGTTTTCATTAAAGGCAGGAGTTTTGAAATCTTCGTAGAATAATTATAAATAAATGGTAATTAAAAATGAAAATAGTTGGGATGGTATGGAACATTATGGGGTATGAGGGAAAAGCAGAGGAATATGAATTGCAGGCAGGCAATTATGGAGAGCTGAAGAAAGAGTTTGAGAGTTATAAAAGATTTACTAATAACACAATAGAAATTATTACTCAAAAGAACATTAAGCTGGAAAAAAAGCTTGATTCAATTTCTAATATAGTAGAAATAAGCAAATATATAAATTCAAATATTAGTAATGACAATCTAATACCTATTATAAATGATATGATTATAGGTATACTTGGAGTCACTTATTCTTCTATTTATTTAAAAGAAGATGATAAGCTGGTACTTAAAGCTACCAATATTAATGATAGCAGTTTCAAGATTTATCATGAGGAATATGGAAGCAAAATTGAAAATGGAGAGCCTTTTGTGGTGAACTGCGAGAAGGATCCCTTTTGCAAAAGCTGTGGAAGGATTAATATTCATTCAGTTATCGGTGTTCCTGTGGTTTTAGGACAAAAATATATTGGATATATTATTGTAGAGCATGGGATTCGAGATTTCTTTAGCAATGACCACATAAAATTTATTACATCTATAGCTAATCAGATTGCTATAGCTCTAGAAAACAGCCTTTTATATAAAAAGGTTAAGGAAAGCTCTATAAAGGATTCACTGCTTAAAATATATAATAGAGGATATTTTTTTGAGCTTGTTGAAAGCAAAATCAGCAAAGCATCTCATAAGAACTTTGCTATAGTTATGGTGGATGCTGACGATTTTAAAAAGGCAAACGATGTATATGGTCATCAGTTTGGAGATGAGGCATTATGCCAGATAGCAAAAATAATAAGCGAAAACATTGATAAAAGCGATATAGTTGCAAGATATGGCGGCGAAGAAATAATAATTTATATAGATGATGTTCACGACAGAGATATGGTATTTAAGAAAATCGAAAATATAAGGAACAAAATAAGCGATAATATTCTTTATTATAATGACCAAAAGGTAATAGTAACTGCGAGCTTTGGGATAAGCTATTATGATGAAGAGCATAGAGATTTAAAAGAAGTTTTAAAGCTTGCTGATTTAATGATGTATTCAGCAAAAAATAGTGGTAAAAATATAGTGATAAGTATATAAAACCGGGCGGTGAATTGTTCACCGTCTTTTAACATATAAAGGTATCTTTAAATGGGTAAAGGATAATATAATAAAATATATACATTATAATTTTAAGCGAGGAAGGCTCTTAACTATGGATATTAAAAGACTTGAAACTTTAATAAAAAAAGATGAAGGTATTAAATTGGACTTTAAGCAGAAACTAGAGTTAGATATGGAAAGCGGAAAAAAAGAACTTGCCAAGGATGTTTGTGCTATAGCAAATTCAAAGGGCGGCAGAGGCTATATAGTAATTGGAGTTGAAGATAAGACTAAAAAAGTAGTAGGCATAGAAAAAAAGAATTATAATGAAGAGCAAATACAGCAAATAATAAGTTCTCGCTGCGAGCCTCCTATTCCAGTTGTTTATGAGACAATTGATTATGAAGAGAAAACTGTTGGCATAATAACAATTTATGATGGTGGGCAAAAACCTTATCAATTAAGAGAAAATGGAGCCTTTTATATAAGAAGGGGTTCTACTACAGACACTATGAGGAAGCAGGAAATAGCATCAGCACTTCAGGAAAGCCTTGTGCTTAATATAGAATTATGCCCAATCATAAGAAGCAGCGTAGAATGTTTTGACACAAAGCTTGTGGATAGATATTTTTCTTTTCACAGAATAGAATCAAACAAAGAAAATAGAAATACCCTTATGGAAAATGCAGGTATTATTAATTTTGACAGAGACCTTGGAAAATACGTTGGGACTCTCGGTGGAATTTTAGTATTTTCTAAGGCAAATAATGTATATATTTCTCATAATATGATAAGAATAATTAACAAGATAAACAGAGAAGAAGCCCAAGTTATTATAATAAGAGGCGACTTACTTTCTATGCTTGATACATGTGAAGAAACTCTGAAAAGACTCCTTCCTGTTGATTATCCCGTAGAAGCCGTATACGAAGGTGTAAAAAACGCAGTTTTGTATAGAGACTACACAATCTTTAATAAGGAAATAGAAATAGTATTAGGACATGACAGCATTAGTGTTATAAGCCCAGGAATATTTGTAAAAGGCAAGGATATAAGCAGCCATAATTACGTAAAAAGAAATATGTGGATTTATGAAAAGCTTATAGCTCTTGATGATAAAAACAGATTTGTTACAAAAGAGAGAGGCTTTAGCAAGATGAAAATGGCATTCAAAAATATCGGCAAGGTTATGTTCATTAATTCATTAAGTTCTGATTTTTTTAAAGTAGTCTACCCGGGAACTGACAGAATAAAACGTTAACAATTTATTAAGAAACATTATAAGTAAGGATATTGAATAAATATTCTGAATATTATATAATGTAGAAAATAGCACCTAAAAATAACTTGAAGGGGTGGTAACAATGATTCATGTATTCTGCAATAAGAGAGGTTCAGGAAAAACTAAAGCATTAATTAATTTGGCAAACGACAAGATTTTAAACACTAAAGGACATGTTGTGTATATCGACGATGACAAAAGACATTTATTTGACTTAGACAGAAGTATTAGATTTATAGTAACAAATGAGTACAGCTTAAAAGACTATAACTGCCTATATGGATTCTTGTGCGGCATAATTTCTGAGGATTATGATGTGGACACCATCTGCATTGATGGATTGTTTAATATTGTCCAGGGAAATATTAAAGATGCGGCACATTTGTTTTTTGATCTAGAAAGGTTATCGAGCGAATATAATGTTGAGTTTTATATAAATATAAATCATGAGGAACAGGAAGTTCCGGAATTTATAAAAAAATACGTGGCATAAATTAAAAGGCTGCACAATCTGTGCAGCCTTAAGATTTTAGTGGATCCTAAAAATAAATTCAGCAAAAGCAATTAAAAGTTCAAATAAAATAAGTACAATAACCATTATTTCAAGCTTAGTACCTCTTTTTTCATGAGTTAAAGATGCAAATACATCTGTAATGTCTTGAAGAACTTCAGTTTTACGAGTTATCTTTTGATATCTGTCCTTAAAATCAAATAGTTCAGTAACCTGCATAAAGAAGCTTTCAATGTCTTCATTGTCCCATGCTGAACGAGGCTTATCTAGAAGCATAAGATTAGAAATTGTATGATATTTAAATCTTAATACCTTTGCAGAGGTTTTGGCAATCTCTTCATCAGACATATTAAACTTACCTGTATCAAGATAATTTATTACATTTTCTATACTGTCAAGAAGCTTATCAGTATCAGTTTCAATTTTTCTAAGAGAAGTAGACTTAGCAAGCACTGAGGATAAAATATCTAAATAATAAGGTGCAAATTCATTTGAAGTCATTAAGTCATTATATAGCATATAGTCATAGCTTTGATCTACCTCAAGCCTGTATTCATCTATGTATTCATCAGGAAAATTATTTTTCAAGTTTTCATCAACGTTTTTAAGATAGTTTACTATATCCATCATTTCATGATGTTCCATATTTATAAATACAATAGAACCATAATAATATACATATACGTATTTATTTTCTAAGTTGTTAACTAACCCCTTTAAAGTGCTATCCTGAAGTACTAATGGATCCTCCCATTTGAATTTTTTATTTATCCCAAAATGAGCAGCTATTTTATTTAGGTTTATTTCATTACAAAGTACTAGAGACTTAAAGTTCCAGCTCTGCATGTTAAAACTTCCTTTCAAAAATATATTATATACTAAATTTTAACATAAAAATGATAATTTGTACAATATACGCATAATCATTTTTTTATGCATTCCATATTACGAATAAATTCTCCTAATTATCTCCTAAAATGTTGATAAAATATGATTTTAACTATATACTATATAGAAGCATTAAAATTCTTGCATTATGCCGAGCAAAATGTATAGAATTTTTGCATTGTATATAGAAGATATGTACTAAAGGAGAGATAATAATGGCAAGCGTATACGATACACTTATTGAGCGTGGATTTCTTAAACAATTTACGCATGAAGAAGAAATTAAAGAATTATTGGAAAAAGAAAAGATAACATTTTACATAGGCTTTGACCCAACTGCTGACAGCTTGCATGTAGGACACTTTATTGCAATGATGATGATGGCACATATGCAGAGAGCAGGACATAGACCTGTTGCTTTAGTAGGCGGCGGAACAGCAATGGTTGGTGACCCATCAGGAAAAACAGATATGAGAAAGATGCTTACAAAAGAAGATATTGCTCATAATGTAGAATGCATTAAAGCTCAAATGGAAAGATTTATTGACTTTAGCGATGGAAAAGCAATACTTGAAAACAACGCAGATTGGCTTTTAAATTTGAATTATGTAGATTTTATTAGGGAAATAGGGGTTCATTTTTCTGTAAACAGAATGCTTACAGCAGAGTGCTTTAAGCAAAGGCTTGAAAAGGGACTTTCCTTCTTAGAGTTTAACTATATGCTTATGCAGGGCTATGATTTTCTTGAATTAAACAGAAGATACAACTGTGTTATGCAGCTTGGTGGAGATGACCAATGGTCAAATATGCTTGCCGGTGCGGATCTTATAAGGAGAAAAGAAAATAAGCCTGCTTTTGCTATGACCTGCACTCTTTTAACTAACAGTGAAGGCAAAAAGATGGGTAAAACTGAAAGCGGTGCTTTATGGCTTGACAGCAGAAAAACTTCTCCATATGATTTTTATCAATATTGGAGAAATGTTAACGACGCCGACGTTGAAAAATGTCTTGCACTGCTTACTTTCCTTCCGATGGATGAAGTTAGAAGACTTGGAGCACTTGAAGGTGCTGAAATAAATGAAGCAAAGAAAGTGCTTGCTTATGAAGTTACTAAGCTTATTCATGGAGAAGAAGAAGCACAAAAGGCTAAGTCAGCAGCAGAAGCATTATTTGCAGGCGGCGGAGACATGGCGAATGTTCCAACTGCTTCAATAAGCAGCAGCTTAGTGGGCTCTACTATTTTAGATATACTTACAGCAGCAAAGGTTATTCCATCTAAAGGAGAAGGCAGAAGATTGATTCAGCAGGGCGGATTAACTGTAAATGATGTTAAGGTTACAGATATCAATATGGTTGTAACAGAGGAGCACTTCAAAGATGGAAGCATGCTTGTAAGAAGAGGAAAGAAAAACTACAATAAAATAGTTATAGAATAAAAAACCGAGTTTCTCGGTTTTTTTTATGAAACAAATAAGTAAGTTGCAAAATAAAATGGCCGCAGGCTGTGGGGTAAAGACCTTAGAGCCTAGTGTAGCAAATAATATTTTACTTTATGATTCCATTGCGTATGTTCTAATGCTTGCGATGCTGAAAAGCTAATAGCCTCTATAAATTCGCTTTGGATTCTTGTTTCTTTAATAGATGTAGGCTTCAAAATATCTTTAGTTAACTTAAAATACTTTTAGCTTGCTCAGAAGAGAGGCTCTAAGCTTTTCAGCATTGCTTCGCCAAGAACATGGGCAAAGTTATCAATGAAATTAAAATATTATTTTCTACACTTGCTTTTGGTCTTTATGCTCAGCCTGCGATAATTTTATTAGTATATTCATTAGCTTAAGGTTTTATTAAAATTATACGATAATTAAATAATGGAATATGAAGGTGGTGGAAGTGTGGCAGGAATAAATAGTATTATAGGAGCTTATAATATAAATCCTAAAAGAGTTTCCAGTAAATTAAGCTTTGAAATTGGACAAGTGTTTACAGCCAGAGTTGCTGCTATAAGTGAGCAAAATAAAGAATTGATACTGAAGCTTTTAGATGGCTGGCAGTTTCCTGCAAAGCTTCAAAGGCCATTGGATTTTGTTCCTGACGGTTTAGTAAGATTTCAGGTGAAAGGCTTTAAAGACGGTAAGCTTCAGATAAAATTGGTAAACTTAAAAGATGAAAATGAAGATATAAATAAGGATACTTTAGAAGATTTGCTTTTAGAGAGCAATATTGATATAAGCAAAGAGGATTATGATACTTTAAAGAAAATGATTAAGCATAATATGCCTCTAACAAGAGAAAATATTTCTAAAGTAAAGACAATAATAGATTTTAAGAATAAAATATTAAGTGATAGCAGCGAAGAAGATAAGTTTATATTAAAATATACTTCAAATAAAAATATAGATATAAATAGTGAAAAGGGCAAAAATGTCCAAAATATATTAAAAGGATTTTTTGATGAGCTTAAGAATTTATCAGAGGATGATATTTTCACTATGCTTGAAAATAATATAGATATCAATGAAGATAATATAAAGAGCTTTAAGAAGTTAGTTAATGAGAATTCTGTAGTATATAAAGAAGTAAAGAATATTGCCCAAAAAGCAAGTGGGCTTGAAGTTACAAAGAAAATGGCAGTATCAGATAATGAAACTGTAAAAGAAAATACTTTTTTAGCAGAGAGCAATGACAAGAAGATTATAGAACAAAAAGATAAAGTTTACAGCATTTTAAAAGTATTAGAAGCGGATATGGAGGAAGGCAATCTATCTTCTGAAAATATAAAACTTTATGAGGACTTAAAAAAAATAATGAGCGATGATGTAGATAAAAAGCAGAATACTGATACTAAGGAAGTTCCTATAAAGAAACCTGAGGGTGATTCTACTGCAGCTGAAGATGATGTAAATAATATCAAGATTCAAGATAATGAGATAAAGCACACCGAAATTAAGCATAAAAATAATGTCAATTCAAATAGAAGTGAAATAGAGGCTGAAGTAAAGCAGCAGCTTTCTGATAAAACAGAGGAAATAAAAACTATAATAAAAAACTTACTTAAAGAAGATATGGAGGCTGATTCTGAAACCTTTAGCAAGGTTTTTGCTTCTATTAAAGAAAATATTAATGATTTTAAAGTCTTTAATTCTTTAAGCAATCAATATTACTATATGGATATTCCTATAAATTTAAGAAAAGAAGAATATCCCTGCAGGCTTATAATAAAAGATGACAGAAAGTCAGGGAAAAAAATAGATTCTAAAAATGTAAGCTTGGTTGTAAGCGTAAAAACTGTTAATATAGGAACAGTGGATGCTTATGTTAAAGTAAGAGAGCGAAGTATGAATATAGATATTAAATGTGAAGAGAGCAGCATTAAGCTTCTTGATTCTGGCAAGAATATAATATTAAATGAGCTCAGAGAATTAGGCTATAATGCTTTTATTGACGTTACCGAAAAACAAGCAGAAGTAAACCTTTCTAATTGCAGTGATTTTTTTGACGATAGCGGCATAAATAGTATAAATATAAGGGTGTAAATTATGAAAAAGATTAAAAAGGCAGCGGCATTAAAATATGAAAGCGGATATAATGCTCCAATAGTCACAGCTGCAGGTATGGGCGTTATTGCAGACAAAATTATTGAAAAAGCAGAGGATAATGATGTTCCAATAGTTTATAATAAAGAAATGGCTGAGCTTTTAACAAATGTAGATGTTGGAGACAATATACCAGCAGAGCTATATGAAGCTGTGGCTAAAATTATAGCTTTTGTAATGGATAAGGATAGAAACAAGTAAGGACGGTGAAGTGCATGGGACTATATGCAATATCAGACCTTCACTTAGCTCTTAGCGGTGATAAACCAATGGATGTTTTTGGTGAGAAGTGGTATAGGCATGATGAGAAGATTAAAAGTAACTGGCTTGATAAGATAAAAAAAGAAGATACAGTTTTAATTGGCGGAGATATATCCTGGTCTATGAAGATGGAAGAAGGTTTAAAGGATCTGGATTGGATTCATGAGCTTCCGGGAACTAAAATACTTATTAAAGGAAATCACGATTACTGGTGGCAGAGCATTTCAAAGCTTAATGCACTTTATGGAGATATGAATTTTATACAAAACAATTTCTTTAGCTATGAAGACTATGCAATATGCGGTACTAGAGGCTGGAACTGCCCAGGGGGAGAGCATTTTACTTCTCATGATGAAAAAATATATACAAGAGAATTAAATAGATTAAGATTATCTTTAGATTCAGCTGTTAAGGCTGGCTTTAAAAAATTTATAGCTATGGTTCATTATCCTCCAACAAATGAAAAGTTTAATGAAACAGAATTTATAAGAATATTTAAGGAATACGGGGTTGAAAAAGTAATATACGGTCATCTTCACGGACCAGCTTTAAGCAGGGTTATGGTAGGAAATATTGATGGTATTGAATATATTTTAACCTCCGCTGATTATATAGACTTTAATCCAATTAAGATTTTTAGTTAGAAGTGAGGAATGTTTATGGAGAAGGATTATAAAAGGTATAACGATACTGCTGAGCTTTTAAAGGTACTTGCACATCCAGTAAGGCTTTGCATTGTTAAAGGATTGTTAAATAAGGGACAATGTAATGTGACTTATATGCAGACTTGTCTTGATATGCCCCAATCAACAGTTTCTCAGCATCTTCAAAAGCTTAGAACAGCAGGTATAATAGAAGGGGATAGAAACGGTTTAGAGATAAATTACAGGGTATGTGATGAAAGAGTAGAGAAACTTATAAAAATGCTTTTAAATGAAGAATAAAAATAGACTGCCCTAAAATCAATTTTAATCTGCCGCGTGTTATTTGAATCCTGGGAAACTTTCGCATCGCAGATAAGGCTAATAACTAAAAAATATATAAAGCCTAAATCCTACTAATTCTCTTCGTTCAAACAATATAGGATTCTTAACGGCTTTATAAATTTTTTAGTTAAAGTCTTATTACTGCTTGCTCAAATGTTTCTACGAATTCAAATAACACGCTAGATTTAATTGTTCTTAGGGCAGTTCCCTTTATTTTAGATTAAGCATATCAAGAGTTTCGTTAAGCTTGTCTATATTTCTTTTAATCTGAACGAAAGCAGGCGCTTGACTTTCTAGTGAAGCTGCTATTTCCTCTGAAAGTGAAGAATTTGTTTCTGAGATAGAAGATAAATCTTCAACCTTGGACAGTATAGTATTCTTTTTTTCTGAGGTTTCAACTAATGTTGCTATGCTGTTGTCAATTTCACCTGCAGCTTCGTCTATAGAAGCTTTTATATTTATAAAGGTATTTTTAGTAGTTTTTAAAGTGCTGTTTTGATTAGTTATTGCAGTTTCACCTTGAGACATAGAATTAGAAGTACTTATAATATCAATCTTTATCTCATCTAAGATTTTTGTAATGTTTTCAACTGCAAGCTTGGAGTTTTCTGCAAGCTTTCTAACTTCCTCTGCAACTACCGAAAAACCACGTCCTGCTTCACCAGCTCTTGCAGCTTCTATTGCAGCATTTAAAGCAAGGAGATTTGTCTGGCTTGCTATTTGGCTTATAGAATCAGTAATAGTATTTACAGAATCTATTTTTGAAACCAAGTCGTTTACCGTTGAAGTAGAACTAGAAAAGGCTGTCTGCAGCTGATTTAGAGAAGAATCTAATTCCTCAATGCTCTTAAGCCCCTCATCAGCCATTGAAGTGGTATCTAATACTTTTATTTGTACGTTTGTTATTCCTCCAGCCATATTCTCCATGTCTAAATTGAAATCTTTTAAGATACCAAGTGTACTGCTGATTTCTTCGTTTTGCCTTGAATTAGACGAAGTTATTTGATTTACTGCCGCTTCAATATTTGAAGAAATAGAAATTATATTATTTGAACTTTCTTCAACCGTCACAATTTCACCCTTAATTTTTTCGTAAGTCTTTGCTAGAGATTCACTTAAAACAGTATCTCTTGAATTATCTAATACAGGTAGGTTAGTACTTGAAGATTCTGTGGATTTTTTTTTGCTAAAAAACATGTAAGCTATCCCCTCTCTTTTGTTCTTCGTGAAAACTTCTTACAACAATTATCGTAACTTCTGAAATAAATTTTATACCATTTAAAAAATTATTTAAAAAATTTTGAAAAAAATCCTGATTTTTTTACATCCTCAGCTTGTTCTTCCGGACTTTCCATTGACTCTGTTAATTCTTCTTTGATTAAATCTCTTTGATCTCTAGCTAAATCTTTAATCTTCTGAGGTGAATTTGGTGTAGTTATAATCTTGCTGAACCACTGATTGGCCTCTTCTAAATTACCGGTTCTTCTATGTAATTCACCTAGTAAATACATTAAAGTGAATTTGTCCATACCGCATATAGGAAAATCCTCATTAGTATAGGCGTCATTAAAACCTTCTAAAGCTTGACTTAAAAATAATTTTTCATTAGTCTCATCTTCTTTTATTCTGCACATCCAAGCTATTCTAAGACAATTTAAGGCTTTCCTGCTGGATTTTGCTTCAATTACTACGCTGTTTAGTAAAGATAGCTTATATCTTTCGATAGCTATATCAGCAGTATATACCTCTGGATAGCGTCTTCCCTGCCATCTTGGAGTAATCTTTTTTTGTATAAGTTCTACTTGATAATCTCTGATTTTTTCAAAATCCTGCTTCATAGCAGCATAACCACATACGTTGCATAGATAAACTTCATAAAAATATGGATTTACAGAAGTGTATCTTACAAATAAGTCACTGTCGCTTTTTTGTCTTCTGATAGCTGAGCTTTTTACAGTGTGAGCCTGAAATTTGTTTTCGCATACAGGACAAGTAACTGTAGTATCGTAAAGAGAATTTTTAGGATCTTCTTCTTTTTTTTCTGTAGAAGCCGCCTTTTCTTCTTCTTTCTTTTTATTAAAAAGCTCTAAATCATCAATATCATTGAAACCTAATCCTTCTAAACCTGAAAAAATATTTTCCTTCATAATTATCACCCTAACAAATTGAATTTCTTTATAGTTCTATTATAGCAAAATATGAGGAATATTCTATTGTTTTTATTTAAAGTGTTAAAGTTAATTTATAGAAAAAATTCTTATACATTGACAATATCTGTTTTTAGGTTAATATAAATATATAATGTGAAAGTTTTAATACATACAATGCAAAATTATAATACATTAAAGATGTCCCCAAAATCCTTGAAGATCGGATATTTTATGACATCGTTAATGTAAGAATTTTATTGCATTATAAATACATTATATTGAAACACTTATAGTAAAGGATGAAGGTTATGGCAATAAGAGAGTGGAAAACATTTCTGATACCTTATGAACAAGCTGTTGATGAGTTAAAAGTAAAGTTTAGAAGCATAAGAACAGAACTCCGACGAAAAAATGAATACTCACCGATTGAGTTTGTCACAGGAAGAGTAAAAGAAATAGCAAGTATACTTGAAAAAGCTAACAAATTTAATATACCTTTAGATCGAATAGAATATGAAATGGAAGATATAGCAGGCATAAGAGTAATGTGTCAGTTTGTGGATGATATAGAAAGAGTAGTACAGCTTATTAGAATTAGAAAAGATATGCAGATTATGTATGAGAAAGACTATGTGACTAATTATAAGGAAAGTGGTTATAGAAGCTATCATATGATTATTAAATATCCCGTAAACTTAGCAGAAGGTCAAAAGGATATTTTAGCAGAATTTCAAATAAGAACTCTTGCCATGAATTTTTGGGCCACTATTGAGCATTCACTTAACTATAAATATAAGCATGAGATTCCTCATGATATTAGACAAAAGCTTAAGAATGCAGCTGATGCAGCCTCTAATTTAGATCAGCTTATGCTGGAGATAAAGGATGAGATTAAAGATGCTCAAAAATTATTTGAAGTTAAGTCAAGCTTAATATCAAATATAATGAATAACATAATAACTTTAGCTTCCATAGGCAAGCCGGGAGAATCTACAAGATTTCAAATGCAGCTTAATAAGCTTATAGAAGAAGGAGAAGTTTACGATTTAAATAATTTGCTTCAGGCAACGGAAAAAACTTTGGAAAAATACAAATAGCTGGAAGGGTATAACCCTCCAGCTATTTGTATTTTTTAATTCTTAATTACTTCGCTACTATATTCACAAGTTTTCCTTTAATTACAATAATCTTAGCAACAGCTTTGTCTTCAAGTGCCTTTTTAACATCTTCATTGTTTAATGAAGCTTCTTTTATTCCATCTTCATTTAAATCAGAAGGAACATTTATTCTAGCTTTTATTTTTCCGTTAATTTGTATAGCGATTTCAACCTCGTCTTTAACTAGAGCAGCTGCATCAAATTTTGGCCATTCTTCGTTAAATACAGAGTAGTTCATACCTAAAAGATCCCATTGTTCTTCAGCAAAGTGAGGTGCAAACGGTGCAAGCATTTTTATGAAGTCTACAATAACTTCCTTTAAGAAGGAGGCATTTTTAGTTTCTTCATTTAAGTATTTTGATAATGCATTTGTAAGCTCCATCATTCTGGCTATAGCAGTATTAAACTGAAGAATTTCGGTATCTGAAGTTACGCCTCTTATTGCAAAATGTCTCCAGTAGTTAAGTTCTTTTTCAGCCTTATCTATAGTAGTTTTGGTATTTCCTGAGTTTATTACCTGTCTTGAAGCGTCAAACATTCTTTCGATTCTATCTACAAATCTGGCAATAGATTTTATCCCGTCATCGCTCCAAGCTCCGCCTTCTGTATAGCCAAACCCAAACATTAAATACATTCTGAATACATCAGCACCATGGTCTTTGATATAGTCGTCAGGTGTAATAGTATTTCCCTTAGATTTACTCATTTTAAGTCCGTCTGGTCCAAGTATTAAGCCTTGATGAGTTAATGAAAGGAAAGGTTCATCAAAGTTTAAGTAGCCCATATCTCTAAGAGCTTTTGTAATAAATCTTGCATATAATAAATGCATGCAGGCATGTTCTGGACCGCCTACATACTTGTCAACAGGCAGTACTTTGTTAATGATTTCTGGATCAAAAGCCTTCTCACTGTTTTTATTGTCAGCATATCTTAAATAATACCAGGATGAATCAACAAAGGTGTCAAGAGTATCTGCATCTCTTAAAGCTTCATGACCGCATCTTGGACAAGTTGTATGCATGAACTCTTCTGATTTAGCAAGTGGTGATTTGCCGTCAGGTGAGAATTCTACAGCATATGGAAGCTCTACTGGAAGATGATTTGTAGGTATAGGTACTATTCCGCAGTGCTCGCAGTGAACAACAGGAATAGGAGCACCCCAGTATCTTTGTCTTGATACAAGCCAGTCTCTTAATCTATAGTTAACTTTAGCTGAACCAAGCTTTACGCTTTCAAGCTTTTTAACAATTGCTTCCTTTGCTTCTTCAGTAGTAAGTCCGGTAAACTCTTCGCTGTTTACAAGCTTTCCATGTTCAGTATAAGGAAGTTCTGTATCACTTGCTATAACTCTTTCTATTGGAAGCTTATATTTTGATGCAAAAGCAAAGTCTCTATCGTCATGAGCTGGAACAGCCATAACTGCACCGGTACCATATGTTGCAAGTACATAGTCTCCAACCCAGATAGGTACCTTTCTTCCGTTAATAGGATTTATGGCATAGGAGCCTGTAAACACTCCGGTTTTTTCTCTTGTAATAGATTGTCTTTCTATATCTGTCTGCTTTTTGGCAGCTTCCTTATATTCTTCAACAGCAGCCTTGCTTTCAGCTAAAGTAAGTTTATCAACAAGCTCATTTTCTGGAGCTAAAACAACATAGGTAACTCCAAACAAAGTATCAACTCTTGTTGTGAATACATTAAAGCTTAAATCTGAATCAGTTACCTTAAAGGTTACTTCAGCACCAGTAGATTTTCCAATCCAGTGTCTTTGCATAGCCTTTGTTTTTTCAGGCCAATCCAAATCATCAAGCTTTTCAAGAAGTTCATCTGCATAATCAGTTATTTTTAAGAACCATTGAGTTAAGTCCTTCTTTGTAACTTCAGTTTCGCAGCGCTCACAGTGTCCGTCAACTACCTGCTCATTTGCAAGAACAGTATTGCAGCTAGGGCACCAATTTACAGGAGCTTTCTTTCTGTAAGCCAAGCCTTTTTCATATAGTTTTAAAAATACCCATTGTGTCCATCTATAATATTCAGGGTCGCAGGTTACAACTTCATTATCCCAGTTAAACATTGCACCCATGGATTTTAACTGCTTTTCCATAGTTTCAATATTCTTAAGTGTAGAATCCTTTGGATGTATTCCTGTTTTAATCGCGTAGTTTTCAGCAGGAAGACCAAAAGCATCAAAGCCCATTGGCTGAAAAACATTATAACCCTGCATTCTTTTCATTCTAGCCCAGGAATCTACCGGACCATAGTTAAACCAGTGACCGGCATGAAGTGTGCTTCCGGATGGGTAAGAAAACATTTCAAGTACATATAGCTTTTTATCTAATTTATCTTTATCAAATTTATAAAGATTTGTTTCTTCCCATTTTTGCTGCCATTTCTTATCAACGTCTGTACCATAGTTAGCCATTTAAAAAACCTCCTTCAAATAAAAAAATCCTTCAATCTCATAAAAGAGACGAAAGATTAAAATTCCGCGGTACCACTCTAATTAGATTTATGAAAAGGAAAAAATATATCATAAATCTCAGCTTAAAAAGATAACGGATTTACCGTACCTGCTTTTCTGCAGGTATGCTCCCAGACGAGTTCATATTTCATCAAATACTGTTTTGCACCAGACAACAGCTCTCTTAAATTGATTGCAATATTACTATTCCTGTTCAAAGCTTAATATTTTATAACATTATATTCTAAAGCATGAATTTTGTCAATGATTTTAAGATGAATCATTTTAATACGTAGGAAAGAAGAAAAGCTCAAAATATACTGAGAGGAGTTTTATTGTTTAAGATTATTTCCGTGTTTATTAGATTGGTCAAATTGTCCCACAGAGGCAGGCCGATACGAAGAAGAAGAGTATTAAATTTCGTAATGAAATGTTAACAGAATTTTTGTTGTATCAGCAAGATAGCTGTGATACCGTATAAATATATATTTACATATTTATATATTTACGGTAGGAATATATTATTGGGAGGAGTTTCATTGAAGTTTAATAATTATCTAAACAAGTTTTTATATTATTTTAAGGATTGCTATGGATTTGACAGGCTTTCACGAGATGTTGTAATTTTGGGGGCAGTACTTTCCTTAACAAGGTATACATTAGGTATAAGCCTTGTTTTTGTTGCTTACGGAATTTTTAGAATTTGTTCGAAAAACAAATATAAAAGATATCAAGAGCTGGCCAAGTATGAAAATATTATATTGATAATCAAAAGAAAATTTAATATATCCAATATTTCTATTGAGGAAAGACGAAAATATAAAATTTTTAAGTGCCCAAATTGTTCTCAAAAGCTTAGAGTGCCTAGAAAAAAGGGTAAGGTTGTAATTACCTGCAAGAAATGCGGAAATGAATTTAAAGGAAGGTCCTAAAGAACTGTTTGGATAATAAGTAGATTATGAAATAAAATTGACGCAGGCTTGCTTTAAAGTCCGCAGGATTTTGCGTGGAAAATAATATCTAAGATTAGTGATTACTTTGCGGATGTTCTAAGGTTCGTGAAGCCATAAAACTAAGAGTCTCTAGGAATTCGCTTTAACTTTTTCTGATTATAAAGCGAAGCTTCTATAATAAATGTGGATATCGTATTTTACATTTTGTTAGCTCAGAAGAGAGGCTCTAAGTATTATGATTTCATTTCACCAAGAACATGGGCAAAGTACTTAATTAATCTTATATATTATTTTCCACACTGCCCTACAAACTTTAAAGCAAGTCTATAATACTTTTGCTTCAATTAACTAGATTAAGCATTAAAGAGTTTGGTGCTGTTTAATAATAGTGTTTATATAAACAGGTTATTTGATATTGTAGAAAGCAAATTTACTGCAAACCAGCATGGCTCAAGTAAATATTTTTATAGGTTTATATATAAATATACGAATGATAAAAAGGCCATTACTTGCTTTTAACAAATCCAAAAGTTTTAATCATAAAAACAATCATTTAGTAAGTCGTATAGAAAGATACTTATAATTGCGTATAGGATATATAGGCTGGTTGTAAAGACCGAGAGCAGGTGTAGAAAATAATATTTCAATTTGATTGATAACTTTACACATGTTCTTGGCGAAGTGATATTGAAAAGCTTAGAGCCTCTCTTCTGAGCAAGATAAAAATATTTTAAGTTTGCTGAATTTTTTTAAAGCCTGCGGCTATTCTATTTGGTAACTTTCGTATATTCCCCAAAGTTTATAATTTGTTTATAATTAGTTTATGTAAAGTAGAGATATTGACTTTAAAATAGAAACATGGAAAGCTTTCCTGGAATTAGCTTAAGTAAGGGGATGTTATGAATTGAAAATGAAAAAAAAGACTGCCATGATAGTAAGTCTTGCTGTTGGAACTTTAATGTTTACAACTACAGCATTTGCTGAAGTAGTTTCAAAAAGTGGTTATGATCAGGCTAAGGAGGCAATGAAATATTCTGCTGACAATTATACAAGCAAACTTTCAAGCTATACTGTAGATGTTTCTTTTGCTTTAAAGGACAATGGAACTGTTATAAGCTCGCAAAACTCTGTTAACAAATATGATTTAAAAAAGCTTTCCTGCGAGAATACTACAACCACTGTGGAAGGCAAGGAGAAAAATGAGGGCTTCTACTACAGAGATAAAGCTGGCTATATCAGCTATAACAATAAAGATGGCATTTATCATGTAACAGAACAAAAGATAAATGATGATAAGTTCTGGATAAACAATCCTTTTAAACAAAAGGAAGCAGGAGATCTTGAAAAAATAGCAGATGCTTTTATCGGCAACCTTAAGGACTCTGTTGTGGCTTCAGACAATTCTGATGGAAGTAAAGAGTTTTCAGGTTCTTTAAATGAAGCTCAAATTCCTACGCTTGCAAATGCTATAGTTTCTTATCAATTAAAACGCCAATTTGGTTTTTATTCAAATAATCAAAATAACCCAAATAACCAAGATAATAAAAGTTTAATGCCTAAAATTACTCAGGATATATTTGTAAAAGATCTTAAGGGAAAGATGACTGTAGATAAAAATGGTCTGGTTCAAAACATTCTTGGCACAGGAGTTCTTTATGGCAAGGATGATGCAGGAAAAGAACACAGCCTGACCTTTGAAGTTTTAGCTAAGGCTTATGATGTAAATAAGACTGTTATCAACAAGCCTGACCTTAATGGTAAGAAGGTTGAAAAGACAGTCATTGAAGACAATACTAAAATATCCAATCCTGAACTTTATATAGGTACCTACAAAAATAATATATTTATTAAAAAAGACGGTAAATTTAAAAAAATCGGTGAAAGAGTTGTAAGTATTGATAAAATTACTGAGAAGAATATTTCAGGATCATACAGCGAAGAATACTTAAAAGGGTATGAAGATTACGCTGCTAAGGCTAAGAGCTTTAAATTTAATGCTGTGTTTGATAAAAACATTTATAATGCAAACTTTACTTATACAAATTCAGAAGGCAAAAACATAAAGGGAAACATTGGAATGAACTATGGGTTCCCAAGACTATACTTTGACTTTGATAATGCTCGTAGTGGAGTTTCTGCTGATGGAAACGCCATATTTGATGGAGAATTTGATAAAGTAATTGATTAGTTGATAACACCTGTTAAAAATTAGGGCGGCTGATAAGGCTGCCCCCCTTGAAAAATCAACTTTCATTTATAAGAGGAGATTACAATGGACAAGGTTATTGAGATAAAAAACCTAACTAAAGTATATAAAAATGGCAGAGGAATTAAGGATATAAATTTAGATATACATAAGGGTGATATTTTTGGCTTTTTAGGACCTAATGGAGCAGGAAAAACTACAGCAATGAAAGTCATGACAGGACTTGTTAAACCGGACAGCGGAGATGTGAAAATAAATGGCTTCAGCATATTTGAGGATTTTGAAAAAGCAATGGAAAAGGTAGGTTGTATAGTAGAGACAGCAGAAGCCTATCCTTACCTAACAGCTTATGAAAATTTAAAGCAGTTTTCAAGGTATTATAAGGATGTTGATGATAATAGAATTGATGAAGTTTTAGAACTAACAGGAATTTTAAAATATAAAAATGAAAAGCCGAGAAAATTTTCACTTGGAATGAAACAGCGTCTTGGAATTTCAGCAGCAATTTTAGGAAGACCAGAGGTAGTTGTTTTGGATGAACCTTTAAATGGACTAGACGTTGAAGGAATGATTTCTATGAGAAATATTATTAAAAATTTAGCTGAAAAAGAGAGGACAACCTTTTTTATATCAAGCCATCTTATCCATGATGTGGAGCTTACCTGCACCAGCATTGGAGTTCTTTATAATGGAAGAATGATTAATGTAGACAGCACTAAGAACATATTAAAGAATTATGCAACGCTTGAAAACTATTTTGTTAGTGAGGTTGAGAGAAATGGCAGGTTTTAAAGTAGCTTTAATTAATGAAATTGAAAAATTATGCAAAAAGAAAAAGTTTTTGCTGGCAATTATAATATCTTTTATTTTCATTATAGCAGGTCAAGGTGCTGTTATGGCATTAAGAAGCAGATTTGGACTTAGAGGAGCTTCAAGCATGGAGTTTCCTATATTGGTATTGTCGATACTGGTTAATACTATTTTGCCTTTGTTTACTGCACTTGTTACTATTGATAGTTTTTCAGGAGAATTTTCTCAGAATACAATGAAAATATCCCTTGCAAGACCGGTAACCCGATTCAAGTATTTTACTGCAAAGCTTACAGCAATATTTATTTTTATTTTATTTAATCTTATTTTAGTTATGCTTATTTCAATTTTTGCGGGTGTTTTATTTAATTCTAATTCCTTTACCTTAAAAGCAATTATAAATATTGTATTGTCCTACCTTGTAACTGCTTTACCAATGCTTATCCTTGCTATGGTTATTGCAATTATAAGCAACATTTTAAAAAGCGGAGTTAGTGTTTTTTTTATTTCTGTACTAATTTTCTTGGTTTTTAAAGTGCTTGAAATAGTTTTTTCAAGATACTCAGGCATATTTTTTACCTCAATATTTGACTGGTATAACTTATGGATTATAACTCCATTTCCGGTATTTAAAATTTTGCTCAAGTTTATGATGCTTGTAAGCTATGGTATAATATTATTTACCTTAGGTTATTACCTATTTGATAAAAAAGATTTTTAGGGTGGATAAATGAATATAAAGAAAAGATTAGTAATATCCAATACATTAATAGTAATAATTCCATTTATTGTTACATTAGTAGTTGCCATTGCTTTCTTATTTATTTCTTCGAAGTTTTTAAATAAAGAAATCGGATATAATAACATTAAAAAAATTGCAGAAGTAAAAACAGAACTTTTTAGTACAGCTAATAGTATATCTGAACAAAATTTAGGTGCTTTAAGTGAAGGAGAACTAAAAAGTATATTATCTAAAAAGCTTTCAAGCCTTAAAGGAGATTACATAATATCTGCAAATAACAATATCATGTCTTCAATTAGCGATATAAGTAAAATCGATGCTGAAAAGGCTTTTGAAAAATCAGAGGATCAGCACATTGAAAAAGTTGTAGAAATCAATTCTACCTCTTATATGTTTGAAACTGCACGTTTAGCATTAAAAGATTCCTCAGAAAGCAAAATAATGCTGCTTGCTCCTATAGGACATAATGAAAACTTATTCCAGGAGTTTATTCTAGTTATTATATTGACATATATAATATCCTTTATAGCAGTTAATATTATTATGACCTATGGGCTTTCAAAAAGATTTTTAAATCCTATAACCTCTCTAAAGAATGCAGCCTCTGAAATAAGCAGCGGTAATTTAAACTGTGAAATTACAGAGGAAGGAGATGAGGAGATAAAAGATCTTTGTCATGATTTTGAGGTTATGAGAATACAGCTTAAGGACTCTATAGCAATGAAGCTTAAGTACGATGATAATAGGAAAATGCTTATATCAAGTATTTCTCATGATTTGAAAACTCCGATAACTTCTATAAAAGGATATGTTGAAGGTATATTAGATGGTGTCGCTGCTACTCCTGAAAAGATGGAAAGGTATTTAAAAACAATCTACTCAAAGGCTGAGCAGGTAGACATTATGATTGATGATTTACTACTTTATTCAAAGCTTGATTTAAATCAGATCCCCTTTAATTTTGAAAAGACAGATATAATTGAGTATTTCAATTACTGTGTAAGTGAAATGGAGCCTGAATTAGAAAAGAATAGTATAAAAATAACTCTTAAAAACGATTTAGAGCATTCTAAATTTGTCACGATTGATAGAGACAGGATGAGAAGAGTTATAATTAATATTATTGACAATTCTCGAAAATATATGGGGAAAGAGCAGGGGGAAATAAGCTTAGAATTAAGAGAAACAAATTCAAGTATTATCATTGAAATTAGAGATAATGGTATGGGAATTAAAAGTGAAGATGTAAACAAGATTTTTGATAAGTTTTACAGAGCCGATGCTGCAAGAAGCGGAGCAAAGGGAAGCGGATTAGGCCTCGCTATAGCAAAGCAGATTGTTGAAGGCCACAACGGAAGGATATGGGCTGTCAGCCACGACAATGAAGGAACAAGCATTATAATATCATTAAAAAAAGTTGAAGAGGTCAGAGGGGATTATGAAGAAAATATTGATAGTTGAAGATGACTTAAGTATTGCAGAACTTGAAAAAGATTATTTGGAGATTTCTGGTTTTGATGTTAACATATGCACTGATGGAGTATCAGGGTTAAATGAAATAAAAGAAAATAATTATGACTTGGTTATTCTTGATGTAATGCTTCCTAATATAGATGGCTTTGATATTTTAAGAATAATCCAAGATATAAAAGATATTCCTGTGCTTTTAGTTTCAGCTAAGAAAGAGGAAATTGATAAAATAAAAGGCTTGTCTTTAGGAGCGGATGATTATATTACAAAGCCTTTTAGTCCGGGGGAATTAGTTGCAAGAGTAAAGTCTCATATCCAAAATTATGAAAGGCTAAAGAGCAAATTTAAAGGTAGTGAAGATAAGAACAGCATATTAATAAGAGGGCTTAAGATACTAAAAGATTCAAGACAGGTATTCATAAATGATAAAGAAGTAACCTTAGCTCAAAAGGAATTTGATCTGCTTTTATATTTTGCACAGAATCCAAACAGAGTTTTTGGAAGAGAAGAACTGTTTGAAAGAGTTTGGGGATTAGAAGCTCTTGGAGATAACGCTACAATAACTGTCCACATAAGAAGAGTGAGAGAAAAAATAGAAGCAAATCCTTCTGAACCGCAGTATATAGAAACTGTATGGGGAGCTGGATATAGATTAAGGGTATAAGTTTAAACTTGTACCCTTAAATTTTTTTTGATGTTAAAAAGATGCCATATATTACTAGCGACAAAAGTAGACAAAATAATATAAAAAAGTTCATAATTATTTGATTTTATTATAATCCTTCTTTATAATTATTTATGGTTATTAATTTACAATAAATTTAGTAAAGTGAATGGTTCACTGAATTTATATTCGGGCTTTTATAAGCTAAAATTATTACAGCAAGAAGGGGGTGGAAATTTTATGGCTATAACAGTACATGAAGCTTTAGAACTTGAAATACTTAAAGGATTTAAGGTCATTGCAGGAGAAAAGGGGCTATCCAATAAAATAACCCATGTAGCAGTTTGGGATTATGAAATAGGAGACTTAATTGCAGAAAATTTTAGTTCGGGTGATTTTGCTTTAAGCACATTAGTTGCTATAAGAGATAATATTGATGAATTATATGGAATTGTAAAAAGGATGATAGCGGTAGGAATAAGCTGTCTGGCTATCAAAAATATTTATTTTAATTATATTCCTGAAGAAGTGATTAAACTTTCTAATAAAGAAAATTTTCCTATCATGATCTTTAGCGATACCTTTACCGAGGATGTAATTGTATATGTAAATAAAGCTATTAATGAAAAAAGGAAATATGAAAACTTAACAGCAATAATAGATAACATTTTATATAATAACTTGAATGAACCAAGCATAAAAGAAATTGCCCGGAAAATTAATATAAATTTTAAAGAAAAAAATATAGTAGCCTTTTGCAGGAAAAAAAGCGGTAAAGCAACAGGGATAAAAAGCTTTTATAATAAAGAGATGGAGGAAGCTTTTAGCAAGGTTATCCCGTATAAAGATGGGTATATTCTTATTAATACCTTTGAAGATGCGGGGCAGCAGCATATTGATAAAAATATACTAAGAAGGCTGGAATGGTGGGGACTTACTCAAAAAGAATACTTTATAGGTATAAGCAGCTTATATGAAAACTTAGGAAAGCTGAATAAGGCAATACAAGAAAGTTTATATGCCTGCAAATATTCAGTTACTTATAATAAAGATGTTTCATTCTTCCATGATATTGGAATTAATAGAGTAATTCTACCGATTCTTGATAACCCCTGGGTTCTAAAATATTATAAGGAAATGATAGAACCACTAGTTTCTTATGATAAAGATAATGAAACAGAGCTTTTAAAAACTGCAGTAAAGTATGTTGAAAATAATGGAGATATAAAAGCTACAGCACAGGAATTATTTCAGCATGGAAATACTGTGAGATACAGAATAGATAAAATAAATAAAATATTATGCAAAGGTAATACCTATGATCATTTTTATGAGGAATTAGCTTTATCAATTAGAATATATAATCTTATCAATAATCCTTTGTAAATTTTACAAAATGACATAATTTTTAATTTAAATAATTACAAAGCTAAAACACTGTCGAATGGTGTATTATATTGCTATAGAAAAAAATATTCAAACTATTAAAATAATGGAGGTCGAATATGAAGCAGTTAAAAATTGCATACACTGCAGAAGCTAAAGAGTATTTTTCAACTAAAAGAGATTTAATATTAGCTGAAAGTACTGATTATACAGATGTAGCAGCAGTTGTGGTAACTGATTTGGATGCTGACTTAATCAATAAAATATATGATACAAAGTTTGGCATACCTGTATTTGTTGTTTTAAAAAACATAGACAAGCTAGATGGCGAATTAGCAAAAAAAGTTTATCGTGCAATTGACGGAAGCAATTTTGATTCAAATCTTTATAACAGAGAACTTGAAAACGCTGCAAGTCAATATGAGGAAAATGTACTTCCGCCTTTCTTCAAAGCTTTAAGCAATTACGTAGAAAGAGGAAACCTTCAATTTGATTGTCCTGGACATCAAGGTGGTCAATATTTCAGAAAGCATCCTGCAGGAAGATATTTTTATGAGTTCTACGGAGAAAACATATTCCGTTCAGATATATGCAATGCCGACGTTGCTTTAGGAGACCTTCTGATACATGAAGGACCAGCTGTAGATGCAGAGCAGAATGCAGCAAGAATATACAACGCTGATAAAACCTACTTTGTAATGAATGGTACAAGCACAGCAAATACTGTAGCTATAAATGCATTAGTTGCTCCAGGAGATTTGGTTTTATTTGATAGAAATAATCATAAATCTGTATATAATGCAGCTTTAGTTCAATCAGGCGGAAATCCAGTATACCTTGAAACAGCACGTAATCCTTTTGGATTTATCGGTGGTATCGATTCTCACTGCTTTGATGAAGCTTACCTTAGAGGAGAAATAGCTAAAACTGTTCCAGAAAGAGCTAATGACAAGAGACCATTTAGATTAGCTGTAATTCAGCTTGGAACTTATGATGGAACTATTTACAATGCAAGACAGGTAGTTGATAAAATAGGACATCTTTGTGACTATATTTTATTTGACTCAGCGTGGGTTGGTTATGAGCAGTTTATTCCTATGATGAGAGATTGTTCTCCACTACTTTTAGATTTAAATGAAAATGATCCTGGAATATTAGTAACTCAATCTATTCACAAGCAGCAGGCAGGATTTTCTCAAGCTTCACAGATTCACAAGAAGGACAATCATATTAAAGGACAAAGACGTTATGTTGATCACAAGCGTTTTAATAACTCATTTATGATGTATGCTTCAACAAGTCCATTTTATCCTTTATATGCAACACTTGATGTTAATGCGAAGATGCAGGAAGGTGAAGCAGGAAGACGTTTGTGGGCTGAATGCATAAAATTAGGTATCGAAGCTAGAAAAGCGGTATTAAAAAACTGTTCAATGCTTAAACCTTTTATACCTCCAACTGTTAATGGAAAGAACTGGGAAGATCATGATACAGAAGAAATTGCTAATAACATAGAGTTCTTCAAGTTCATACCAGGTGAAAAGTGGCATTCTTTTGAAGGATATGGTGAAAACCAATACTTCGTTGATCCTAACAAGTTTATGCTTACAACACCAGGTATAAACGTTCAAACTGGCGAATACGAAGAGTTTGGTATACCGGCTACAATACTAGCTAACTTCTTAAGAGAACATGGACTTATACCAGAAAAGAATGATTTGAACTCAATATTATTCTTATTAACGCCAGCTGAAACATCAACAAAGATGGAGAACCTTGTTGCACTTCTAGCACAGTTTGAAAAACTTGTGGAAGAGGATGCACCATTAAGCACAGTTCTTCCGAGCATTTATAGAAATAACATGGATAGGTATAAAGGATATACAATCAGAAGATTATGCCAGGAAATGCATGATTTCTATAAAGGTAACAATGCAAAAGATTATCAAAAGAAATTGTTCAGAGCTGAATTTTTACCTAAGAGAGCAGTTGTTTCAGAAGAAACTAATTGGAATGCTTTAGATGAAGTTGCAGCAACTACTTCTTCAAAGAAAGAAACTAAGAAAATATTTACTCCTCAACAAGCCAGATGGGCGCTATTAAGAAATGAGGCTAAGCTTGTAGCCTTAGAGGATATAGTAGGCGAAGTAGCTTTAGAAGGAGCTCTACCATATCCGCCAGGAGTTTTCTGTGTTGTTCCTGGGGAAGTATGGAGCGAGGTAGCTCAAAGATATTTCTTAATACTTCAAGATGGAATTAATGAATTCCCAGGTTTTGCACCTGAAATTCAAGGTGTATACCTTGAAAAAGAAAATGGCCGCGTTAAAGCATACGGCTATGTACTAGACAGAAAAAATTAACTAAAAAAACTAATAGCTTACGGATATAGCTTCGACTATATCCTAAGCTAAAAATAAAAAGGGAGTAGTTAATTATGAGTAAATCAAATAATAAGATGAGTGTTTGGCAGCTAACAATAATAACCGTTATAAACATGATGGGTTCCGGAATAATAATGCTTCCAACCAATTTAGCTCAAGTTGGAACAATGTCAATTCTATCATGGTTAGTTACTGCTGTTGGTTCCATGGCGTTAGCGTATGCTTTTGCACAGGCAGGAATGTTCAGCAGAAAGGCTGCAGGTATGGGAGGATATTCAGAGTACTCCTTCGGAAAAGCAGGAAGCTTTATGGCAAACTATACTTATGGGGTATCATTATTAATTGCTAATGTTGCTATTGCTATTTCTGCTGTAGGTTATGCTTGCGGATTCTTAGGAAAAGAATTATCTCCTATATCAGTAGGTTTATGGACAATCTTTACTTTATGGCTGGCTACAGTACTTAACTTTAAGGGAGCTAGAGTTACAGGAAGAATAAGTTCCTTTACAATATGGGGAGTAATTGGTCCTGTTGTAGGTATCTCTATTTTTGGATGGTTCTTCTTTAGCGGAAAGTTATATGCATCCGCATGGAATCCTAATCATATTCCATTCTTCACTGCAGTAAGCAAATCAATATCAATAACTTTATGGGCTTTCTTAGGGCTTGAATCAGCTGCTGCAAATATGGATGCAGTTGAAAATCCAAAGAGAAACGTGCCTATTGCGTGTTTAGGAGGAACTATCGGAGCAGCAATAATATATGTTATTTCAACTAACGTAATGGCTGGTATTGTTCCAAATGCACAGTTATTAAATTCCAGTGCGCCTTTCGGACTAGCTTTCGCTACTATGTTTAATTCAACTATAGGAAAACTTGTTATGGGTCTTATGGTTATATCCTGCTTTGGTTCTTTATTCAGCTGGCAGTTTACTATTGCACAAGTGTTTAAGGGTTCTGCAGTTGAAGGATATTTCCCTAAAATATTCAGCAAAATTACAAAGGATGAAACTCCAATCATTGCTATGGTTATAATTACTGTAATTCAAAGTATGCTTGCACTGATGACAGTCAGTCCTACTTTATCAAAGCAGTTTAATGTACTAGTAAACTTAGCAGTAGTTACAAACGTTATACCATATTTATTATCTATGGCATCTATAAGGGTAATGCAGAAATCTGAAAATGTACCAGCTGGTAGAGCAAAAGTAACAAACTTCATTGCTTTAGTAGGAGCTGTATATGGATTATATGCACTATATTCTTCAGGAGCTGAAGCGCTTACTTATGGTTCAATAGTAACCTTTGCTGGTTGGATATTATACGGATTTGTATCACACAAATTTGATCTTAAAAAAGATGATATGATGGATAGGGTTGCATAACTCTAAAATTGTTAACAGCCTTTTGGTAACTTTGATAATAAAGCTACTAAAAGGCTGTTATTTTTTATATACACAAAATAAAAAGACTTTGCATAAAATGCAAAGTCTTTACTGGCTGCCCAAGCAGGACTCGAACCTACACAGTGCCAGAGTCAGAGTCTGGTGCCTTACCAATTTGGCGATTGGGCAATAACACAATAATTATTATATCATCTTTTACACTGTTGTCAAGAAATTTTTAAACGTCTGTGTACATAAGCGACAAATAGAGTTAAGGCATAATCAAAGATTAAAAATATAATTTGAAACATTAATATAAGAGCGTAGATAGGTATAGCTACTTTGAACATCTCTGTAAAAAATACTCTATAAAGAATATAAACTAATGCTATAGAAAGATTAAAATATATAAGCTTTAAGAATATTTCAAGATACATATTTCTTAGTCTTTCTATAAAATATTTTATAAAACCATAAAGACCAAAGAATAAAATATAAGCAATTACACCGCCCTTTATACCCAATAAAAGAAGGCTTAAAAGACTTGTTGATATATACATAAAAAAACTATTTCTGATTTTTATAGTTAATATGGAAAGAGGAATAATACAAGAAGCTATACCTAAGAGATATAACTTGCTTGTAGGTGTTATTGTACTTAGATATATAAAGAGAACTCCTAAAGCGGTGTAAAGACCACCTCGGGCAATACTTGCAGTGTTATTCACTAATATATCCTCCTATAATAATTAATTAATTAATTAACAGCAGCTTATTAGGTCTCCACCAAAACATTCGCATAAGCTGTCTGCACACCACAGCTTAAAGCAAAGATCACAAAAGTCACTGTCACTTCTATTATTTCTTCCGTAATAGGTTTGTCTATATCCTGTATTTCTATTTTTTAAATTATTTAATGTCTGTCTGTACTCTAAATTATTTGGCTCAAGATTGCAGGCGTTTACTATGTAATTATATGCATTATCATACCAGCCTTTTCTTAAGTTTACGAGCCCCATAAGATAATTCCACTGAGCATCACGTGTATTTATTTGATTTAGTTTTTCTTCGGCCGCTCTTAGGTTACCGTTTTGTATATCTATTCTAATTTCATTATAATTGCCATAGCCGCTATTACTGCTGCTTTCATAGTTGTTTTCTGTATAACGTGGACCATCACTGGTGTTTTTCAAAAGATAGTCATAGGCTTCATTTACTTCTCTTAATTTTTCTTCGGCCAAGTCCCTTAATGGGTTATTGCCGTATTGATCAGGGTGATATTTTTTTACCATTTCCTTATAGGCTTTTTTAATTTCTTCTTTAGAGGAGCCTTCTTTGATTTCAAGTACTTCATATGGATTTCTCATTTTTTTCATCCTTTCAATTGCTAATTTCTAATCTTCCAAAAACTTTGTCCATCTTTTCCATAAGACCAAACTGAAGTATATTATATAAAAGCTCATGATTTTTTTTAATAGGAATTGCTTTTAAATAATTTACGCAGGCTTCAGCACAGTTTACTAAGGTAAAATCGACTCTGTCTTCAATAGAGGTTTTAAATTCATCATATGGTAAATTGGTAGTATTAAAAATACTATTAATAGCGTTAAATTTTTTGCTGCTCATATCTTTTTCTAAATCGTCAAAAGCATCAATTATATATATCCATTTTCCAAGATTATATCCAAGCCAATACAAATTTTCAACATTATTTTTATTATAGGAAGAAAGTATATGACCAGTTAAATCAGCAAAAGGATGACTAAGTTCATCTAAAGAACTATTTGTAAAGTTTTTTTCAAGTACAGAAAGTTCCTTCAAGGAATTTTCTATTTGGCTTTCAACTTCCTTATATTTCATTGAAGCTTTTCTTAAATAAGTACTTAAAATTGCAGAATAAAACTTGCTTAACTTAGAACTGTCATCATAAGTGTCGTCAACAAGCTTATAATAAGCAAGAAGTACATTGCAAAAAGCAGCGTAATCTAAGGGTGAATTATCAACAAGTATAAGTCTTTTCTTAGTAGGATGAACAGCACATAATTCTCTGCTTACCTTTATTTTCTCATCACTCAGAGAATCTAAAAGCACTGCAAGAAAAGTCATATCATAATTTAGGGCTAGTCTTGGAACATTGCCAAAATTCTTCTTTATTGCTCTGCACAGCCCGCAGTAATAAGCTTTAAATTTTTCAAAGTCCTTAACTTTTAATTCCATTTTGCAGGGAGTTACATAGCCAAACATTATATACCTTTAACTCCTCTGTCATTTAATATTTCAAAAATAGTTTTTGAGGTGGTATCTTCCATAGTATATCCAAGCAAAGAAACTACTTCTTTTAATTCCTCTTCATAGGCTGTTTCTATTTCAATATAGGGGAATGGACAGAAGTCTTTAGAATTTATATCTATTTCTATAAGCGTATTTTTATACTTATAGCTTTCTCTGTACTTTTTTATTGATTGTACTAAAGAAAGTCCCAAAGCCTTAAAAATATTTTCTCCTTCAGTTGAATCGGCAATAATAGTTTCATGTTCATCCATAACTTTGTATTTTTCCTGGCTTATCATTTCTTTCGTAGTCATGTAATGAATTGTTATGTTATTTATCGTATCTTCAATTGTTCTTATTCTGGCATAGCCTTTTTTATTTAGCAGTTTTCTATCTTCAAAATCATAAATTCTGTTTATCTGGTTTTCCATTTTCACCTTTACAGCATTTAAGTTTAGTAGTTTGTTTCTTATATCGTCCACATCTATATCCAATATTCTAGTCTCTAATTCCTGCATAAATTTCATCCTTTCAGTTAAAACATTCAGCGGCGTATATATATTTATTTAGTGATATTTAGTTTGCGGCAATCAGTAAGCAGCGCAGGCAGTATATTTTCAAGAAAAAATCTTGAGCTTATTAAATCGATTTGCTTTAATTGATTTAATATTGTATTATATTTTTCTTCAAAAGGATTGCAATTTTCTAAGTTTATTTCGTTAATACACTCAATTAAAGCATCTATGTGATCGGCACATTTAAGAAGCTGACCTTCTAGGGTATTATCCTTTCCATCAAACATAAGCTTTTTATATTTACTCCTGTAAGGTTCCTCCATATAGGAAAGAAGGTATTCGTCTGCAACCTCTTCTTCGATTAGGTCCACCATATTTTTCATTTCCTGTTTTCTGTGTTTAACAAAGCTTAATATATCGCCGGTTAAGGCTTCTACAACATCGTGATTAATGAGCTTTTTAAAAAGACGTTCCCAATCAACTTTATTACCGTGCTCTTCCTCAATTAAGGCAAGCATCTGGCCAATTTGGGCAACTTGAAAGGAATGCTCGCTTACTGTAGCTCTTTGATGCATGAATTCCGGAGCCCAGCGTCCCATATTGTTAAGCTTTCTGACAGTTCTTAAGTATTTATCTAAACTCATAGCTGTTTATCCTCCTATGGGTAAATGTTATGCAAAATATAAATTTCCACTGCTACCATTAATTATATCATTATTATGTGTAATAAAAAAATAATTTATTTGTTGTAGAAAATCACTATTTTTTAATTTATTTAAATTATGATATAATAAGTCTAAATCATTTCATAAAGAGCTTAAAGGGGGGACATACATTGGATAATTTTTATGAACAGCTTGTATCAAAGCAAAAGTCTTCAGCTTATAAAATTGTAAATGCGGCATTTTATATATTTGCAGGCTTAGCTTTACTGACTTTATCTGCTATTCCTATTTTTGTTGTTTGTTTACTTTTAGCAGTAGCTTCATTCTTTGGAAAGAAGGCACTATATGTTGAATTTGAATATGCTTTTACAAATGGAGATATAGACATTGATAGAATTGTAGAAGCAAAGAAAAGAAAGAGACTTCTTACTTTTGATGTAAAAAATGCGGAGCTTATAGCACCAGAAGATAGCAGCTATGTTAAAGACTTCTCAAATAAACCGTCCAAGATGCTTACTTTATTTCCGGGCGGTACAGATAGAAATGTATATGTAGCAATGGTAACTGGCGGAAACGAGAGATTTCAATTAAGATTTACTCCAGATGAGGAATTCTTAAATTTATGTTATAAGTATAATCCAAGGGCAGTTAAGAAAAGTTAATATGGTAAGTATTTAATATTTACCATATTAACTGCAATGAAAAAGATCTAATACATAAGTAGTGTCTAAAGTATTTACAAAGATTTGAGAATGTATGGCACTATTAATGTAAGTGCTTTAGTACATTATGGAAAACCTAAAATATAAGAGGAGGGTAAGCTATGAAAAAGAAAGGGCTGGCAGTAGTACTTGCGGTTTTGATGCTTAGTACTTTATTTTTTGGCTGCAATAGACAAACGATTGCACAAGATGTACAGAAAGAAAATTACAACGGAAGAGTTTTTTATGAGATATTTGTAAGAGCTTTTAATGACAGTAACGGTGATGGAAAAGGTGACTTAAAGGGTGTAACCCAAAAGCTTGATTATCTCAGCAAGGATTTAGGGGTTAGCGGCATATGGCTTATGCCAATAAATGCATCGCCAAGCTATCATGGCTATGATGTTTCAGATTATTATAAAATCAATCCTGATTATGGAACTGAAGAAGACCTTAAGGAGCTTTTAAATGAAGCTCATAAGAGAAATATTAAAGTGTTGATGGATTTAGTAATAAATCATACAAGTACAGAAAATCAGTGGTTTAAGGAAGCTGCTCAAAATAAAGACAGCAAATATAGAAATTATTATATTTGGGCTGATAAAAATACAGATGTTACTGAAGGTTCTCCAATAAGTGCACAGCCATGGGTACCTCTTGGCCAGGACCATTATTATGCGTTATTTTGGGAAGGAATGCCTGATTTAAATTATGATAACCAAGCGGTAAGAGATGAAATGAAAAAGGCAGCCAAGTTTTACCTTGATATGGGTGTAGATGGCTTTAGACTTGATGCTGCAATGCATATATACGAAGATAACACTAAGAATGTGCAGTGGTGGAAAGAATTTAAAGAATATGTTACCAGTCAAAAAAAGGATGCTGTTTTAGTTGGAGAGGTTTGGGATAAGACACCTATAATAGCTAAGTATTTTAACGGCTTAGATTCAGCTTTTAATTTCCCTGTAGCAGATGCACTTGTAAACATGGCAAAGAGTGGAACTGTAGGAACAGGAGCTTTTGCTATAGATAATGCATATCAGCAGTATGCTGCGGTAAATAAAAATTTTATAGACAGCCCGTTTTTAACTAATCATGACCAAAACAGAGTTATGAGCCAATTAAACGATGTTAACAAAGCAAAAAATGCTGCTGCAATACTATTAACTCTTCCGGGAACTCCTTATATATATTATGGGGAAGAAACAGGCATGACTGGAGTTAAGCCTGATGAACAAATAAGAGAGCCTTTTATTTGGGATAACAAGGATACTTCAAAAAACAGCTCATGGGAAGCTTCAAAAAATGATGAAAATACAGTTGCGGTTAATGTTCAGCTGCAAAATAAAGACTCACTTTTAAATTTATACAAGAGCATAATTGCAGTGAGAAATAATAGTGATGCTCTTAAGTATGGAAATTTTGAGCTTCTTGAAACACAAGGCAGTGATATTTTTGCTTACAAGAGAACTAAAGATAATAAAAGCGTTTATGTATATGTTAACTTAGGGACACAAGCTTCGAAGGAAAAAATAGATTTATCAAAAGCTAAGGTTCTTTATTCTAATAAAGGAAAGAAAGGAACTTTGAGCACTAAAGCCAGCTTAGATATACAGGGGAATGAAATTCTTATATTAGAATCAAAATAATAAATTAGAATCAAAATAATAAAAGGGAGATTAAAATATTGCTGTAAGTCTAGAGATCTGCTTCAGCGATATTTTTAATCTCTATTTTTATTGACATATAAAACTTTTATTATTAAATTATATATAGACTATTACATTAGCAGGTGATTAATTTGGAATATATAAAAGAAATACATATAAATGAAGCTGTACTTCATGTTCTTGATAATAATTCAGGAGAACCGCTCTTAAATGAATATACTATAGAGCTTAATGAGGAAATCTATAAGTTTCTATTAAGGCACGTTGAACGATGTTTAAAAGATGAAGAGCTAAAATATGCCGTGTTTAATGAAGAAAGAAATATAGTAAAGGATTTGTCACAGGAGTATCTTAGTGGAGAAAATGATCTTTTAGAGGTTTCAAAGGAATTGGCCAGGCAAATGTTTGTGCTTATGAGGTCAAAGGGAAACATACCTTCCTGCGATTTGCTTGTGATATCAATTTCTACAGAACATGGACCAATGCTTGGAATAATGAAAATGGACTATATAAAGAACTATACTCACAGCATTGATTTTGTTGAGGAAAAAATAGGTATAAATATTGTCCCGCAGTTTACTGGCCTTCCTGCCAGCAGCCAGAAAATTCAAAAGTGTGCTTTTATAAAACTTTTAAACTCTGAACAGAAGTTTAATCTTATGGTTATTGATAAGAGTAATAATAAAGAGAAAGAGGAATACGGTTCAAATTATTTTATTAATAGTTACCTAGGCTGCAGTATTATTGATAATGAAAGAGACATGACCAAGGCTTTTGTAAACGCAGCTGAAAACTTTACACGAAATAAGCTGAAGGAAAATGCAGATACCCAGGAAATTGTAAGAACTGCAATAAAGAAAAAGCTTAAGGAAGAAGAACATATTGATGTGAAAGCTCTTTCAGAGGATTTATTTAAAAATCAATATGAAGCCCAGCAGGATTTTATAGAGTATGTTTCATCTTCGGGAGTAGAGATTGAGGGAAAGATTCCTGTGGATAAGGAATGGGTTTCTAAAAAGCTAAAAAGAGTGAGATTAAAGATTGATAGCGATATTGATCTTTATTTAAAGGAAGAAACCTACGATGACAGGAGCCGTTTTGAAATACAAAGAAATGGTGATGGTTCTATAAATATTATTTTAAAACATGTTATGAATTATATTGAGAAATGAATTAGTAATGAAAGGGTGATATTTATGAGTTTAAATGAGAGTGAAAAAATTTGTCCGCTATGCGGTAAGGATAATAACTGTCAACATGGACAGGGTGGGTGCTGGTGCGAAAATGTTAAGGTTTCTAAGAAGGTACTAGATTTAGTTCCAGAAGATAAAAGAGGTAAGGCGTGTATATGCAGAGATTGTATAGAAAAATATATGAAATGAAGAGATAGAAGAGATTTTCTTCTATCTCTTTGTTTTTAAGTAATTGTGATACTGTATTTGATAAAGTAGGTGTTGAATATAACGCATAAATAGTATTTAGCATATACTATTTATGTAGTGATTTTAAAATATGTTTTGAATATTAACTTTTTCTAAACTAGAAATATGTTTTAGAAGAAATTTCAAAACATGCACACTGGCAAGAGCTTCATCCTTTGATTTTTCCTTAATGTATTGAGGAAGCTTCCAGAGCTCCATTTCTATATTATCAATCTCTTGATGATTGACAAAAAGCTTTATTACCTTTGAATGCTTTTCCCATTGATTAGTAAAATCCATGGAGGTTTTATAAGCTTTATCCCATTTTTCCTCTGAAATATATTTTTCTAAGTCATCATTTAGGATTTGGAGGTTTGAAGATATTCTATTTAAATATCCTATGGAAAAAAATATAGCAGTAATCATTGCTAAAAATACGGTTACAGAGATAATTATATTTCTCATTGCTTACTGGAACCTCCTTCCTTAAGTTGGTAGAAGAACTTTCCTTTTGAATCGAGGAGGGCAATAAAAACCTTATCAGAGGAAGAAACGTTATTTTTTCTTAGCTGACTTTGAAGCCAGGAGTTGTTTTTTTCGATAAGATTTAGATTGTATTTATTGATTTTTCCATCTAGTATCAGCGTAATAGGAAGTTTATCCTGTGTGGACTTTATGTTTAAGTCCTGTTTGGTAGCCGGCTCTAATTCAGTTTTAGGAATTACCGATATCTGGCCGCTGGTTTCCAGTATGGCATACTCTATGTCCTCGATATTATAATAGCCTTGAAGTCTAAGCTCCTCCATCAAATCATTAATATTAAGCCTGTCGTATTTTAACTGCTTAATATCAATTTTGCCACCTTTAATAATTATACTGGGCTTTCCGCTGAAAATAGTTCTGGCGGTCTCGCTTTTTAACTCTGCTAAGGATATACTAACTTGGAGAACCAGTAAAGTTATTATTGGAATAATACCGTGAAGTAATGGAATTCTTGTATCCTGCATGGGAAGTGAAGCAAGTTCTGATACCATTATTGCTATAACAAGTTCAAATGGTTGAAGCTCACCAATTTGTCTTTTACCCATCATTCGCATTGTAAAAACTACGATAAAATATAAGATAACGGTTCTAAGAAGAACTATTAACAAAATACCACATCCTTTTAGTATTGAAAAATAGAACAATAGGTATATTTTTTGTTAAAATATTAAAAATTATGAGTAGTAGGAGGACATTTTTTAAAATGGTGAAGTATAATAATATTAATTTCTTAAATATATACTATGCAAAAGTTCTAATACATTAATGATGTCCTAAAAGTCCTTGAAGATTGGACATTTTATGACATCATTAATGTAAGAACTTTATTGTATTATATATAGATTTCTGCAGAATTTATAGGGGGCACAAATATGGAGAAAATAAAGTTGAATTTAAGTAACGGTAAAAATATTGAAGTCGACAAAGGAACTGTTTTATATGATATTTATAAAGAGAATTATGAGGAAGGTCGGCTTCCTGTAGTTTTAGTAAAGATAAATGAAAAGTATTATGAACTTACTAAAACAGCAGAAGAAGATGGAGATTTTGATATCGTTGATATCAGCACAAATTTAGGTATGAGAACTTATGTAAGAACGCTTCAATTTGTTCTAATAAAGGCTGTGCTTGAACTTTATCCTGATGCAAAAATTACAATAGAACATGCTTTAAGCAAAGGACTTTTTGGTGAGATACACAGAAATGAAAAAAGATTAAATTGTGAAGATATTAAAAATATAAAATTAAAAATGCAGGATATAATTGATAGGGACTTGCCAATTAGAAAGCTGGAAGTTTCTAAAACTGAGGCAATAAAGATATTTAGTGAATATAATATGGAAGATAAATTAAGACTTTTAAAGCACGTGAACGCAGAGAAAGTGAAGCTTTATGAGCTTGATGGAAGATATGATTATTTTTATGGCTCAATGGCTTATTCAACTGGTGTGATAAAATATTTTGATCTTACGTGTTATGAGTCAGGTTTTATTTTAAGATACCCCACCGAAGCAGACCCAACTGTTTTACCAAAGTTTATTGAATATAGAAAGCTAGCAAAAATATTCTACGAAACAGAGCAGTGGGGTAATATATTAGAAGTCGGTGATGTAGGGTCATTAAACGATAAGGTAGATAATGGTGATATAAGAAATATAATTCACGTAGCAGAAGCACTTCATGAGAAAAAAATAGCTTATATAGCTGATATGATTCATGAAAGAAAAGGCACTAAGCTTGTACTTATAGCTGGGCCTTCTTCCTCCGGGAAGACTACATTTGCAAGAAGACTTGGGATTCAGCTTAGAGTGAATGGCTTTCTTCCAATACCAATTTCCTTAGATGACTACTTTGTAGATAGAGAAAATACTCCTAAGGATGAAAGCGGAGAGTATGATTTTGAGTCAATATATGCATTAGACTTGAAGCTTTTTAATGAGCACTTAGAACTTTTATTAAAAGGTGAAGAAATTGAAACTCCTACCTTTAATTTTAAGGTGGGAAAAAGAGAGTGGAATGGAGAAAGAGTAAGGCTTCCTCAAAATGGAATACTTATCGTTGAGGGGATTCATGGCTTAAATGAGATGCTTACTTCAAGTATTCCAAAGGAAAGCAAATTTAAAATTTATATAAGCGCTTTGACTCAGCTAAATCTAGATGATCATAATAGAATTGCAACAACAGATGTAAGAATAATAAGAAGGCTTGTTAGAGATTTTCTTTCAAGAGGCTATGGAGGAGAACAAACTCTTAAAATGTGGCCTTCAATAAGAAGAGGAGAGGAAAAGAATATATTTGTATATCAGGAAGAAGCAGATGTTATGTTTAATTCTACCCTTGTATATGAACTATGTGTACTTAAAAAGTATGCTTTAGAAGAACTTAAGAAGATAACTTCTAAGAGTCCTGTATATTATGAAGCCTTAAGACTAGGAAGTTTTTTAAATTTCTTTAAAGAAGTAGATATGAAACTTGTTCCTGAAAATTCAATATTAAGAGAATTCGTAGGCGGAAGCGTTTTTTATAAGTATTAGTTTTGTGAGATTGCAGAAATGCAGTCTCTTTTATTTATAACATTTTCTAATTGCCAAATGTCGAATTGTGTTGTAAATTAATATATATAAAATGCAATAATAATTGTTAATAAGGTGGAGATATAATGAGAAATTATAGTGCTTTTGATATATTAGGACCTGCTATGATAGGCCCTTCAAGTTCACATACAGCAGGAGCGGCGAGACTTGCAAAGGTTGCAAGAATAATCGCCGGAAAGGATATTAAGGAAGTTAAATTCTTACTACATGGTTCCTTTGCAAAAACTTACAGGGGACACGGTACAGACAGGGCTTTAGCTGCTGGCATACTAGGTATGGAGCCGTGGGATGAGAGATTAAGAGCTGCTATTGATATTGCTGAAATACAAGGACTAAAAATGGAATTTATTG
This sequence comes from Clostridium rhizosphaerae, assembly GCF_016765585.1. GTDB lineage: Bacteria > Bacillota > Clostridia > Clostridiales > Clostridiaceae > Clostridium_AT > Clostridium_AT rhizosphaerae. The sequence goes on along the minus strand of NZ_JAESWC010000008.1, from coordinate 161,970 downwards.
AAGCAGACTTAGGGGACGAGCATCCTAATACAGTAAAATTTTTAATAACAACTTATGATGATAATGTGGTTGAAGTCATGGGGTCCTCAATTGGCGGCGGCAACATTATTATAAAGGAAGTTGATGGGGAAAAGATAGAATTTACAGGAGAATATCCAACGCTTATTATTAAGCACGTGGATGTACCTGGTATTATATCAAAGGTTAGTTCAATAATATATGAAGCTAAAATAAATATAGCAACAATGAAGGTATACAGGAGCAGTAGGGGTTCAGAGGCCACTATGATTTTTGAAACGGATTCGGATGTTCCTCAAAAATTAATACAAGACATTATAGATATCGGAAATATTAAAAGCATAAGAGCTATTAGTCCAATAGTTGAAAGGTAGTGAGCATAAGTGTTTGTAAATACAGGTGAAGAATTAATTGAAATATGTAAAAAAGAAAACATATCTATTGCTGAATATACAATAAGAGAAGAAATTAAAGAGACAGGTATAAGCAGAGAAGAAATTATAGAGAAAATGGCTAAAAACTTAGAGGTTATGAAAGAGTCAGCAAATCGAGGTTTGAAAAACAAAGTTGTCTCCGTAAGCGGACTTATTGGCGGAGATGCAAAAAGGCTCTATGATTATTTGGAAAAGGGAAATACTCTCTGCGATAAATTTATATTAAAGGCTATGGCAAGAGCACTTTCAAGCTCTGAGGTCAATGCAGCCATGGGAAGAATAGTGGCAGCTCCTACAGCTGGTTCCTGCGGTATTATGCCTGCAGTTATAATATCGGCTGCGGAGAAGCTTGAAAAGTCAGACAAGGAAATGATTGAAGCCCTATTTACTGCTTCTGGTGTAGGAATCATTATAGCAAAAAATGCTACCGTATCAGGTGCAGAGGGAGGTTGTCAGGCAGAGGTGGGTTCAGCTTCAGCTATGGCTTCAGCCGCTGTTGTAGAAATGATGGGAGGAACACCGGAACAGGCACTAAATGCTGGCGCAATTATTATTAAAAATATTTTAGGATTGGTTTGCGATCCTATTGCAGGTCTTGTAGAAGCACCTTGTGCCAAAAGAAATGCTTCAGGCACTGTAGCAGCCCTTACAACAGCTGACTTAGTCATGAGCGGAGTAAAGAGCATAATTCCTTTTGACGACACAGTACTAGCTATGTATAGAGTAGGAAAATCTATGCCTTGTGAATTAAGAGAGACTGCTCTTGGCGGGCTTGCATCTACACCTACGGGAATAAAACTTAGAAAGCAAATATTGGGAGAATAATTTTACAGGTAACACTTTATTTATTTTTGAATAGTCTAGTAAAGAGACTAAGATAAATAAGGTGTTATTTTTATGAAGAAAATTTATTTTTTTGGTGCTCTATCCTTTGTATTAACTTTTATAAGTACCTCATCAAGTCTTATTAATACTATAATTTATTCTGCTGCAGTTATTCCACTGGCTATTCTATTAGGTGAATTCACTTCAGATATTTCTGAATATATAGGTGATAAGAAGGGCGGTCTTATTGCGGCCACAGTAGGTAACCTTCCAGAGCTTATGATGGGAATTTGGTCTATTCAGCTTGGAATGCTTCCAATGGTAAAATCTGCACTTATAGGCTCTATAATAAGCAATATGCTTTTAGTTCTTGGCGTTTCCATATTTTTTGGAGGAATTAAGTATAAGGACCAAAATTTTAATAAGCTAGTTGCAAGGACTAATTTTAATATGCTGCTTTTGGCTATGTCAGCCATAGTAGTTTTGGCTTCTTTAAACAGATATGCTGCACTTACTAAAGGAGCTATGATTTCTATCAGTCTTAAAGTCGCTGTCGTACTTATTTTAGTATATATATTAGGACTTGTATTTTCCCTCTATACTCATGGGAATTTGTTTGTAGTGAGTGAGTCTAGTGAAGAAGTGAGTACAAAGCCAAGAGAAATGAAATTTATATTCATAGGTATAATTATATGCTCAGTAATATTGTATTTTTTGAGCGAAAAACTAATAGTAAATATTAAAGGAGTGGTAGATACTTATAATATTTCTCAAGAATTTTTAGGAATTATTCTTATTCCTATACTAGGAAATATTGGCGAAAATGTTTCGGCTATAATGTGTGCTTTAAAAAATAAAGTAAACCTAAGCCTTGAGATAGCAATAGGATCCAGCATACAAATATCACTATTTGTAACTCCAATACTAATGATTTTTTCTTACTTTACAATATCTCCAATGAATTTAATATTTACTAACTTCCAAATAATTATTGGACTTATTGGAGTTGGTATGTCATACTTTGTGTTTCAGGATGGGAAAACCTATTGGTTTGAAGGGGCAATACTTATAGCCATATATATTATGATAACGCTTGGATATTATTATATAGCTTAAAGCTCTATATGTAATAAAATATCAAGGCATATAATATAAATAGTTATGATATTAATTCTTTTTAGGTGATTAATTGAGCGGAAGGAAACTTATCGAAACATATTACGTGGATATAAATAATTTGGCAGATTTGCTTGGTAAGCTTGTAAGTTCTTATAGACTTCTAATTGGAGGAGCTGATGAACTTAATAAGATTGCTTTAGCAAGAAAAGAGGAAATAAGAGATGCTCTTAAAAGGTCAGATAAACTCGGAGATATAATAGATGATTTAATAGTTACGCTTGAAAAGGCATCTTGTAATTATATGGAGTATTGTGAGATAAAGTCTGAAATTATTAAAGGAAAAGTAAATTCTAATCACATTCTAACAGAAATAGATGATGAAATTAAATTTGATGAGTTAAAAAGTTAAAGGTGTGAGGAAAAATCTCACACCTTTTTAAATCTTAATTTACTTATCATTAAGTAGGATAACATAACTACAAGAACTATCGAAACTGATAAATTTGTTTTATAATTTAGAGTTAGTAAAGCAAACAGAGCAAGAAAAGTTCCTGCAATGGTTATCGGAATGCCTGTAAATACATTGTTGAAAGGCATAGAATTGTATCTGGCAAGACGATAAGCACCTGCAATAGGAAATACTAAAACTAGCATATAGCCGATAAGTCCCAAGTGAGTATAATCATATAAATTAAACATAAGTATAGATGGCGCAACTCCGAAAGATACTAAATCAGCTAAAGAATCGAGCTCTTTTCCTATATCGCTTGATACTTGTAAGAATCTTGCTACCCTGCCATCATATCTGTCTATTAATCCCGCAATAATTATAAACAGACATGCCCATCTATAATTTGAATTAAAAGTCATAAGTAATGATAACACGCCACAGGCCAAATTAGCAAAAGTAAATATATTAGGCACAGCGTTTTTCTTTGACATTTAAAATTCCTCCTAAAAATAATATAATTCCGTCTTGCATAAATTACCAATATAAAATCAGCTTTAAATTAATACAATATATTATAACATAGATTTAGTAAATGGTTAATAGTAAAAAAAATTAAGTTTATTTTTTTCAAAGCAGTAGCTGTAAACTAATTTAAATGATATCATTAATTATACAAAATGTAAGGGGTTAAAAAATGAAGAATAAAACGAAAAACATAATTAAAGCTATACTTATAATATGTATTTCTTTTCTTTTTATTTATTTTCTTTTAAGGTATCAAAGGCACTTAAGATTTGTTTTTAGATATATTAATTTTAAAGCTTTAAGAAACTACATAATCAGCTTTGGACCTTTAGCCTTTTTAGTGCTGTTGATAATATATTCTTTAAAACCAATAATAGTGTTTTTCCCGGCTCTTCCTTTTACAGTACTTGCTGGAAATATATTTGGACCTATTAAAGGTTTTATACTTACAATGCTTGGACTCTATTTCTCTGGAACCTTAGCATTTTTTCTTGCAAAACGTTTAGGAAAGCCATTTGTATCTAAGATAACTAAAGGAAAACTTTTAAAGCTTGATGATAATATTGAAACTCATGGGTTTAAAATAATGTTTTTAATGAGAATATCCACACTATTTCCATATGATCCATTAAGCTATGCTGCAGGACTAACTAAAATAAGTTATAAAGATTTTATTATTGCCTCGTTGCTGGGAGCATTTCCAGAAATGCTTGCATATTCATATTTAGGACAAAATATGCATCACCCATTTTCTAAAAAGTTTATAATACCTTTAGCACTGGTAGCAATAGTTGCTATTGGAGGATCTTTTATGTTTAAGTCTTATAATAAAACCAGTAAAACTAAAGCTTAAAATTTCTATTTAAGTATACATATACCTATAATAAATCTCTTTCTTTAAGTTAAGACTATATAGGAAGACTAATTGTTTAATTTAAGGAGGGGACGTTAATGAAAGTTAAAGATTTAATGACTAAAGATGTTGCCACTTTAAATGCTGAAGATTCTGTTGAGCAGGCTGCAAAGATGATGAAGGAACATAATATTGGTTCGGTTCCGGTATGTGATGGTGAAAATGTTATTGGTATTATTACTGACAGAGATATTGCTCTTAGATCAGTAGCAGAAGGAGAAAACGTAAAGAATCAAAAGGTTAGAGAAGTGATGAGTTCTAATCCTGTATTAGCAAATCCAGATATGGATGTGCATGATGCAGCAAGAATAATGAGCGAAAGACAGATAAGAAGATTACCTGTAGTTGATAAAAGTAATATTGTTGGTATAGTGTCTCTTGGAGATTTAGCAGTTGAGCAGCAACTCAAGGATAATGCAGAAGAAGCTCTAAGCGAAATATCAGAGCCAAGTTCTCCTATGATGTAGACATAAACAAACTTTAAAAGTCCACAGGAAATTCTATAAATTTCTTGTGGATTTTATACATTGGTAATATAATGTATGTGTAAATAAAGGTGTTAGTGGGTGAATAAGTCGTATGAACAAAGTTAAATTTATTTATAATCCTTTTTCAGGTGAAAATTCAATTGTGAATGATCTAGATAAGATTGTAGATATTCATCAAAGGCATGGTTACTCAATTGTGCCTTATAGAATAAGCTTTGAATATGAGCTTTCAAAAGCATTTGAAGATATTGATTATACATATAAATATATTTTAGTAGCTGGTGGAGACGGTACCGTAGATAATGTAGTTAATCATATGAAAGCTCTAAATATCAATCTTCCCATTGCTGTACTTCCCGTGGGCACAGCTAATGACTTTGCTAAGTTTTTAGGAATTCCACAGGATGTTGAAAGAGCCTGTGAACAAATATTGAATACACAACCTAGAACTGTGGATCTTGGAAAGGTTAATGATAAGTATTTTGTTAATGTAGCAAGTACAGGTCTTTTTACAGATATTTCTCAAAAAACAAGTGTTACATTAAAAAATACAATGGGAAAGCTTGCTTACTACGTTAAGGGTATAGAACAGCTTCCAAATTTTAAAAAGCTTAAAATAAAAGTTTCTTCAAAGGAAATTGAGTATGATGGCGACATGTACTTGATGCTTGCTTTTAACGGTCAGACCGCAGGAAATTTAAAATTTGCTTATAAAGCAGAAGTAGATGATGGGTATTTAGATGTTATAATTATAAAAGCAGGAACAATAAAGGATATGGTTGCTCTCTTAATTAAGATGCTTCGAGGGGAGCACTTAGAAGAGGATGCACATAATTTAATATATTTTAAAACAAATAAAATGTATATTGAGTGTTATGAAGATATAGTAACAGATATCGATGGGGAAAGAGGACCGGATTTTCCTCTTACTGTTGAGTGCGTAAAGGGCGGTCTTAAGGTATTAGGTTACTTAAACGATTAGAATTATATATAAAAATAGAATAAAAGTCTAAAAAAAATAATAAATATAAGTAGTAACAATTTAGGTGGAGTGTATATGAACGTATATTATTTTTATGTAACCTTGTTATTGCTTGTATTTATATTACTTTATTATGGGATAAGCTATAGCTTAAAGTTTGCTCCATTAAAGATAAAAATTTTAAGCCTCAGTGCATTATCACTTGTAAGCTTAAGGTATGCAGCTTTAATAATTTTATTATTTTCAGCGAATATTAAAAATTTATATTTGTTAAAGCCTTTTGCATTTTTAAATCTATTGACTATACCAGTATTGGCTTCAGCTGCGATTTATATTTTATTTAGAAATGATAAAATTAAGTTTAATTATTGTTTAATTTTATCAGGTGTCTTATTTCCATGTTACATATTTTTAATATCCAAGTTTTCCATTAACATAGAGATATTCAGGAATCTAGGATACATAATGTATTTTAATAATAAAAATATACAGTATGGAATTTATCTGATAATAAATACACTGTTTTTGTTTACAGCAATAATTTTCATAGAAAATAAAAATATTAATAAGCTTGGTGTAAGAATGATAATTGCTTCGTCTGCGGCAGTTATTATCGAGACTATACTTGAAGCCTCCGGTATTACTTTATTTTCAACAGTTTTGTTTGGAGATATACTTTGGATTATAACAATAGATTATGCACTTTCTAAGCTGAGAAAATAGATATATACAATGCAATAAAGTTCTTGCATTGTATATATAATTTACTAAAGAGAAGGCAGGAGTTAGCCGTGAAAATACTTTTAGTTTCTGATGAAGAAAATCCTTATCTATGGGATTACTTTCAGCCTGAGAAGTTTAAAAATATAGACCTTATAATATCCTGCGGGGACTTAAAGGCAGAATATCTTTCCTTTTTAGTTACCATGATTAAGGCACCTTTATTCTATGTGCCTGGTAATCATGATACAAGATACATAAGCAACCCTCCTGAAGGCTGTGAGTGCATTGATGGAAAACTAGTAAACTATAAGGGATTAAGAATATTAGGTCTTGGAGGCAGTCATAGATATAGTTTTGCGGAATATCAATATAATGAAAAAGAAATGAAAAAAAGAATATTTAAGTTAAAGCCAAAGCTTTGGTTTAATAAAGGCTTTGATATATTGGTTTCTCACGCTCCTGCCTTTGGTATTGGAGATGATACTGATAACTGTCATCGAGGTTTTAAGTGTTTTATAGAGCTTATGGATAAATATTCACCAAGATATTTTTTTCATGGTCATGTTCACTTAAATTACGGCATGAAGCCAAGATTTAATGAGTATAAGAATACAAAGATTATAAATGCTTTTCAATATTATATAGTTGAGCTTTAAATAGGATATATCAAGATAAAAGATAACTTTATTTTGATATATCTTATTTTTATATGTAAATAATAGACCAAAGAACAAAAAATGAAAAAATTTTTCTTAATAGCGACGGAACGTATACAGCCAGAATTTATGACTCACCCATACATTATAAAAATGGGGACAAGTTTGAATGATAGTACGAATGTTAGTGTAGAAGCAGTGTGATACAGGAATATATTCCAAGATGTTAATATACAATACTCTGCAATAAATAATAGCTTCGAAGAGACTTGACGGAAACTATGCTAACAAATATTTCTTCTATAACTATGACATAAGAGGAAGCGTAAGCAGTATAATTAATCCAGAGGGAAGTCTTGTAAAAGGTTATGATTATGACGAGTTTGGCAAGACAGCGGATAAAGGAGACTCCTTATTCAAAAATACTACCAAATTCACAGGAGCAGTACACGACCTATCAGCAAATCTTTACTACATGGACTCTAGATTCTATAACCCAATAACAGGAAGATTCTTAACTCAGGATACCTACAGCGGAAATCCATATGAGCCATGGACACAGCATCTTTACAGCTATTGTTCTAATGACCCTGTAAACTTTATAGATCCTACTCATCCTGCAGGAAGTGCATTAGCAAGCGATTGAGATTGAAACGAAATAGAAATAATTTGAATACACTAGTTTGTAATATAAAATTTGCTTTCTATATAGTGTTTATTTTTATCAAATAATATGATATAATATTGCATGTTTAGTAAAAATATTACAATATATTCATTAATTTAACAAAATCCCATAGAAAATGGCAAATTTATTGAAAAATAAAGACGCAAAGCTGCGGGTCTAAGGAAGCAATTCTATGACAGCCGGGCCACCTAAATAGGATTATTTTTTATTTTTTGACTAGAACCTTTCTATGGGAAATTAGAGGGGGATAATAATGAAAACACAAAAAAAGAGAAGAAATTCAATTTTAATGGTTCTTTTATTTTTAACGATGCTGTTTCAGACGTTGGATATAAAAGTTAAAGCAGAGGAAGCTGATTCAACAGTACCTACCTTTACAGAGGTTAAAAAAGAAACTATAGGTTTTGCGCTTCAGCACAAGGGCAAGACTATTATTAAAAATGTAAACATAGTAGATAATAACTTAAAACTATTTGTTGAAGAAAAAGACCAAAAACATATTATATCTGAAGATTTTAACTTTTTGAGATGGCTCGATGATATCGGAGTATACAATGACAATTTATATGTAATTCAGGACACAGAAGAAGATAAACCTATTTATAAAGTGGATTTAAATACCTATAAGATGGAATTTGTTAAAAATATGCCTAAATCTCCAGTTGGTAATCCATATGTTGAGAAAATAGTAATAGATCAAACTGGTACAATGTGGTTCTTAGGATCAGAATATAATATTCCTGAATATTATCCTAACTCTACAAGAATAAAAGACAATTACACAAGACACATAGTTTATAATGAAAAGGGCTTTAAGTTTGAATTTAGCATATTACAGCAGTCTGGGAGAAGCAACTTTGATTCTTTTAATGGGTTACAGGTAGATCAAGGTGGGAATGTATGGTTCTTTAAATCCTTTGGAACCGGAACAGATAATAAGCTGTATAGGGTATCAAAAGACAATCAAATAAAAGAATTTACTTTACCAACTAGCTATACTATACGATCTATGTATGTAGGCAGCAATAATACTATTAATATCGTAGACGGTCACATCACAAAAACTGATAGTTCAGAGAGGTTTGACAAAGAATTCGTACAAAGATATGCAATAGTTGGAGATAATCTTCAGCTTATGAAAGAATTTGATATGACAGGTAAAGACGTCTATTATGATAAAGATATAAACGGTAATCTTTGGGTAGATGAAGATGGTGTAATTTCAAAATTTGAGGGAGATAGCCTGGTTAAAAAGTATGTTGTTTCAGATGCATTAAAAGGAGTGCGAGTTTACGACGATAAGCACCTGGTAGCAACCGGAATAGTCGGATTTGGGTATTTTAATATATCCATAGATGATGAAAAACCACCTGTAGTTGATGATACGAAATCGCCTGTAGTAGATGATGGAAAATCACCAGTAGTGGATGATGCGAAACCACCTGTAGTAGAAAAATTTACAACTAAAATTGACAGCAATACCAAATCAGCAACTGTTATTCTTGATACTGCACAAATAGTGAAGAATGAAGTAAACGAAGTATCCCCTTTATTAGGTGCTGATGTGCAGTCTGTTGAAGCAAAGCTTGATGCAGCTGCTATAAACAGTGGCACTGGAAGCTATAAGATGAATACAAGCAAAGTAACTATGGAACTACCATTTGCTGCAGTGGACTATGAAGGAACTGTACAAGGCTCCTATGTAAATATTAAGCAAAATATTATAACTAATGACCCTATATTAAACTCACTTAAGAATGTTGGAAAAATCTTTGATTTCAGCTTGGGAACCTACATGCAGGATGGAACTAAGATAAAGGATATACATAACTTTAAGAGCGGCAAGGCCAAGATAGCAGTTAAACTTACCAGTGATGAGGTTAAGAACTTGGATACCACAAAGCTTGGAGCATATTACTACAATGAAACAACTAAGCAGTGGGAGCTTATAGGTGGAAGCTATGATAAGAACACTAAGACCTTTACCTTTGAAACAACTCATTTTAGCAAGTATACTATAGCTCAGACAAATGGTATGCTTCCTCAAACTGGAGCGTTTTTAAATAACAATGACTTGATAATAGGAGCCCTCCTACTAATTGCATTTGGGGTACTTTTATTTATAAAAAAACCTACGATGAAGCAAATTTAATTGTTATAGCTGACACAAATAATTAGTTGTGTCAGCTTTTTATCGTTGATTTGAAATCTCTTTATAAAGCACTTAATAATTAATTATATAACCATAACACCACTTTACAAGTAATTTAAAATTACCAAAAAAATCATAGTACCAAATACCTCTTTATTATCAATACTAATTTTGAACAAACAGAGTATTTCTGTAGGAGGGATCTGGCACTCATGATTAGTATTGACGAAAAATCTATAATTAAAACAATAGAAAACTATTTAAGTGAATATCGTTCTATTTTTTATAAACTTAGCTTTCATATTTTTGTTTTGCTTATTACAGCTATACTTTCTACTCAAGAGGTTCGCTCAATAAGGTTTCTATATGATAATTTTATCAACAGATACTGGGATAAAGCTCTCAACTCTTTTTACTACTTTTTATCCTATACAAAATTCTCGGTAGAGAGTTTGATGTTTGCAACTGTAAAAGTAGCATTAACACTTATTCCAGAGGAACTTAAGTCATCTGTAACTATTTTCCTGATTACAGGTGATACTCTTCAAGCTAAATTTGGAGATAAATTTGATTGCTATGGCAAATTATTTGATCGTACAAAACATGATGGTACGTCTTTTTTAAATGGGCACTGCTTTGTATCTTTGGCTATAAGTATTCCAATCCTCGTTTATGGAAAAATCAAATATATAACATTACCTGTAGGGTATAAAATTTATGACAAAAGTGAAACCAAACTTGAAATAGCAGGTAATATGATACAAAATATAATGCCATTACTAAAGGATTATCAAGTTATAGTATTATGTGATAGCTGGTATACTAAAAAGCCTTTTCTAAATATATTGCAACAAAACAAATTTGTTTGATGATTCTGTTTTAGTAACAGTAACAACTACAGATACTGATAAATTTTCATCTGTTAGGGTATATATTTGCTCGATAGAGCCTGCAGATATATACTCATTTAGGAATTATTCTGTGGATAATTGTACAGTTAATAAAGAGAAATCAAACCTTATTCTATTTTTTACATATAAATTCAGATGGAATATTGAAGTGTTTTTCTATCAGCATAAATTCTTTTGGTCTTTTGGTAACTATATGGTAAGAAATAAAGAAGCGATAGAAAACTATACTAACTTACTGGCTATCGCCTATAACTTTGCAGTCATATTACCTTTCATACACAAGAGTTTCTCTAAATATAAATTTCAAAGTCCACAGGAGATTAAAAATGCTATCTCTTACCAAATATCAAAAGAATTAATATTAGGCACTTTCGTGCAAAAGATACAAAAGAGTGAAATTAATCAAGCGACTTTAGAGGCAATTAATTCCTGCATTGTTTAGATGAAGTTAGTTAATTTTATTGTAAAGTGGTGTAGGTCTATATTTAAATATGTAAATAATAAAAAGGCCATCACTTGCTTTTAATAGAGCTGTTCAAAGAGAGGATTGACTTTATAGTAGCGTTCACGAGAATTAGATTTTTATTTTTGCTCTTGATGAACAATTTGTAAGTACAGGTGCAAATATGCTTGTTGCCCATGAAAGGTCTAAATGACTTCTCATGGGCAACTTAGACTGTGGCAGCAGGTTTAAACTGTTTTGAGACAGCTGCTTTAAATACTTTCTACATTTTCAACAAACCAATCCATAGATAATATCTGCTCAAAGGAGGCTGTTTCCTCATTATTTATTCTAAGGTTCCCATCTCTATCGTAAATTGGTCCTGTAAAAGGATGATATGCATTGTTCATAATCATTTTTTTCATTAGGTTTACAAGTTTTTGAGTCTCTGGAGGTACAAGCTCCTTTGAATAAAAAATATCTACAACACCAGTATCAATTCCCCACCAAAAGTTTATAAGCTTTGGATTGTTACTGAACATATCAACAATAGTTTTAAAGGTGTTATTTAATATGTTTTTTAGTATTCTTTCGTAAAATATGCCCCAGTTCCATATAGGGGTTGCCAGATATTTATCCGGAACACCACGTTCTTTATCAATGGTGCACAGCATGGAATAAACACCAAAGTCTGTAGAAACAGGATGAGAAACCTCTAAGGTACGATTACAAATTATGTCTGCACCTTCTTTAATAAGCCTGCTTCCTGCATCCGTAAATTTTAAACGACTATTCCACTCGTTAGTGTAGGCTACTTTAACCTTGGCATAAGGATTAACCATTTTAGCGCCTAAAGCAAAGGCATTTATAGAGCTTATAACTTCAGGAGTGGGGCTTGTGGCAACATAACCTATTATATTGTCTTTTGTCATTGAGCCTGCAATAATTCCTGTTAAGAATCTAGGCTCATAGGTGCGGCCGTAATAATTGCTTACATGTGTGTACGGATGAGCTTCGGAGCAGTTGAAAAATCTTACCTGCGGAAATTCCAAAGCACATTTCAAGGTTGAATTTAAGTAAATAGGGCTGGTAGTAAAAATAATATCGTTACCGGCGTTTGCTAGAATTTTAAGCATCTTATAGGCATCACTGTTTTCAGGAACATTTTCTATGTAGCCGGTAGTTATCTGATCGCCAAGAACTTTTTCAAGATGAAGTCTTCCAAGCTCGTGTGAATAGGTCCAGCCTGAGCCCTCTATAGTTCTTGCATAAGCAAAGGCTACTTTTAATTTCTTTTTTGGAATAACTAAAGAAGTTAAGGTGTTGATCATTTTGTTTGGACTTACTTCTAATAGTTCTGTAGATAAATCTATACCTTCATCCTTTGATAAAACTTCAAGCTCCTTTAAAAATTCTTTCATTCTTAAAGTAAGCTTTTCTTCATTTGCTTTCTTAGGCATTCCATAGATTTTTGCGTATTCAAGGAAAGCATCGCCTGTTGTTATTTTAAGTCTGTCTCCTCCGTAAGATAAATATATTTTTCTAAAGGTATTGTAAATATATACTTCAAAGTATTTATATTTGTTATCAAAATAAGAGTTTTCAGGATTAAAATTATCAAATAGCTTAAGAAGCTTGTCAAAGCTGCCTTCTTTTGAAAACCATATTGAATAGAGGTTAGTTATTTTATTAAATTTAAGAAACTCATAATAAAGCCTGCTGTCTTTGCTGTTTTCATCAAGCTTCGGTATAAGTCTTGTTACCTTGGCAGAAATAGAGTAGGCATCAAAATATTTAAGCACACTTACTCTTTTATTGCCTTCGATTACGTAAAACCAATTCATATATTCATAAACTTTAATGGCATCTCTTATGCCCTCATGAAGATGAGCTTCACACAGTGAAGACCATTTTTCTCTAAACTCTGTTTCTATAAGAGGCATAAAGTTTCTTGCAAAAGAAAGACTTCTCAAATGAGTGTAAGTACCTATAGTTTTCTTAAGAGGAATTTCAATAAGACCTAAGTCCACTTGTGCAACTATTTCCGTATCTTTTAAAATACCTTCAAGGGAAGGTAGATATCCTATTTCACCACTGGAAATACTTCTATTATATTCTCTTACAGCCAGTTTCCTTGCTTCATCAAAGTGTTCATGACCATTTTTATCCATCATGCTTCCACCTCATTGTTAAATATTGTTAGATATAGTATAGCACACGAATGAAGAATGTAGAATGTAGAATGAAGAATTAATGAAAAAAATCCCTTAGGGGGTTTTTAAATGCATCTAATAAAAAAAGCCCCATAAGGGACTTTTTACCACCATTCTACATTATTAATTCTAAATTCTACATTAACTCAATACAGGTACTAAGTTCTTTTTTTAGTACCTGTATTGAGTTTTGGCGCTCTTGGAGGAATCAGGCACTTCTTATCATAACCTATAAGATCTTGTCTGTTAGCTTTTATTAAGGCTTCTTTCACCAGATTATAATTGTGAGGAAGATTGTATTGGAGCAGAGCTCTTTGCATATTTTTCTCTCTTTGATCCTTTGGAACGTATACTTTCTCTTTAGTGAACGGGTTTATTCCTGTATAGTAAATTGTAGTTGAAAGGCTTCCGGGGGTTGGGTAAAAGTCTTGAACCTGTTCCGGAGTATAGCCCATTTCCTTTATATAAAGTGCAAGCTCTATAGCAGCATTTAAATCGCTTCCAGGATGACTGGACATTAAATAAGGTACTAAAAACTGTTTTTTGCCAAGCTTTTCATTTACAGAATGATATTTATTAACAAATCTTTCGTAAACTTCTCTAGTTGGTTTTCCCATTTGAGCCAAAACTTTATCGCTTACATGTTCAGGTGCAACCTTTAACTGACCGCTTATATGATGCTTGCAGAGTTCTTCGAAAAACTCTTCATTTTTATCATAAATTAAATAGTCATATCTTATTCCGGAACGAATAAACACTTTTTTAACTCCGGGTAGTCTCCTTAATTTTCTTAAAAGGCTTAAATATTCAGTATGGCTTACTATTAAGTTCTTGCAAGGTTTAGGGTGCATACACTGCTTTGCTTTGCATACCCCGTGTTCCTCTTGAAGCTTGCATGATTTATGCCTAAAGTTTGCAGTAGGACCGCCTACATCATGGATATAGCCTTTGAAATCTTTATCTTTAATAATATCTTCTGCTTCCTTAACTATGGATTCCTGACTTCTATTTTGTATAGTTCTTCCTTGATGGAAGGTAAGAGCACAGAAGGAGCAGCTTCCAAAGCAGCCTCTATGACTTGTTATAGAAAATTTAACTTCGTTTATAGCAGGAATTCCGCCCTGAGCTTCATAGCTTGGATGATAAGTTCTTGCATAAGCAATATTATATACTCTGTCCATTTCTTCCTGAGTCATTGGAAGCTGAGGAGGATTTTGAACAATAAATCTGTCTCCATGTTTTTGAACTAAGGTTTTTCCTCTGATACCGTCTTGTTCATAAGATTCTAGTTTAAAGCTTTCTGCATAAGAGAGTTTGTCGGTTGAAACCTCTTCAAATGAAGGAACTTCTATATAATTTTTTAGTTCTTCAATATTCTTTGAAACATATGCAGTACCTCTTATGTTTGTCATTTTATCTATAGACATTCCATATTTTAATAAATTTGCAATTTCAATTATTGTTTTTTCACCCATACCGTAAGCAAGCAAATCAGCTTTGGAATCCAAAAGTATGCTTCTTCTTACTTTATCGGACCAGTAGTCATAATGAGCAAATCTTCTAAGACTTGCTTCAATGCCTCCAAGTATAATTGGCACATCTTTATAAGCTTCTTTTGCACGGTTTGAATAAACTATAACTGCTCTGTCTGGTCTGAAGCCGGATTTTCCTCCTGGAGAGTACAAGTCGTCGCTTCTTCTTTTCTTGGCAGCAGTATAGTGATTAACCATAGAGTCTATATTACCAGAGCTTATCAAAAATCCCAGTTTTGGTTTGCCGAGTCTTTTGAAATCCTCTACTGTATTCCAATCTGGCTGAGCAATTACCCCTACAGTAAAGCCTTCATCTTCAAGTATTCTGCAAATAACAGCAGTACTAAAGGAAGGATGGTCTACATAGGCATCACCGCTTATAAATACAAAATCTAATTGGTCTATTCCTCTATCTTGTAAGTCCTTCCTGTTTATAGGAAGAAATTTATTAGTAATGTTGTCTGATTGTTTTTTCATTAGGTTTCTCCTTATGATCTATACATAAATACATTTTAGTATATTGAATCCATTATATATTATCATAATTATATGGGTTATGAAATCTATTTTCTTTTAGAATTATTGCCTAAAAAAGTTATATAAAAACTTAATAATTTACAAAAGTAAAAGTTTTTGTGGTGTAAACTTTTACTTTAATAAAATATGATATATACTGTTTATAAGCTTATATGATGAAAATGGGGGATATTTTACGATGAATTTAAAGAAAAATTATAAAAAACTTATTGCAATTTTAATAACTGGAAGTGTAGCTTTAACGGGCTGCGGTGTTTTACCCAAGGAAGAGCAAACGCTTGCACCACCTTTAGTAAAACCTCAAAAGCAGGAATATGAACTGTATGATGTAGTTAAAAAAGATATAACAAAGGCAGTAAAAGGAAATGGTACTGTTGTATCATCTAATGAAAATAATTTGTTTACTAAGGAAAATGGAAAGAGACTTAAGAGTATAAAAGTGAAGTTTGGGCAGATGGTTAATAAGGGAGATGTTCTTTTAGAATTTGATACAAATGACCTTGAAAGTAATATAAAGCTTCAGGAACTAAGCCTTAAAAAGGCACAGATTAATAATGACCGGGCTTCTGCAGGGACAGATGAGTATGCAAAACAGCTTGCTGCTATTGATGTTCAAGTTGAAAAGACAAAACTTGATACTATGAAAAGTCAGCTTCAATCTTCGAAGCTTACTGCGTCTATAGGAGGAAAAGTTGATTTTATTGAAACTTTGAAGGAGGGAGATATTGTAGAGCCTTATAAGACTCTTGTTACTATTTCAGATCCCAATAAACTTCAAGTAAATTATAAGCCTTCAGATACTTCCGGTATAGCCAAGCTCCAGACCGGTCTTAAAGTAAATTTAAGCTTAAACGGAAAAAGTTATGAGGGAGTGGTAGCCCAGCTGCCTTCATCAGGAAAATATAAGGATTCGGCTGTTCTAGATTTTAAGGATGCTGTAAAGGATGTGAATCTAGGAGATTCCATGGAACTTAATATAACTCTTGAAACAAAGAAAAATACCATAGTTATTCCGAAGCAGGGACTGAAAAACTTTATGGGAAACAATACAGTGGAAGTTCTAGACGGCAATAAAAAGGTAAGTATAGATGTAGAAAAGGGAATAGAAAGCACAACGGAAGTTGAGATAATTTCAGGTCTAAAGGAAGGTCAGAAGGTAATATTAAATTAATGCGATATACGAAGTTGTACGTATTTTATGATACTGGGGGATTTTTATGGCTTTAATTAAGATGGTATTAAGAAAAATGGTTAAAAATAAATGGTTTATCATATTTTTAATGATAGGTCTTTTAATATGTTCTGCTTTAATGAGCAGTATACCAATGTATACAGATGCTGTGCTTCAGAAAGTTTTTATAAAGGATTTGGAAAACTATCAAAAAGAAAGTGAAGCGTACCCGGGAGGTTTTACAGCTCTTTTTTATTTAAATGACGGCTCTTTAGGCGATGTTCTTAAGGATGTGCAAGGAAATAATATTTTTGAAAACGATAATGTTAAAAAGTATTTTAATAAATACTATGAAGATTTTATAAAGACGGATGAATTTTTTAAGAAAGATTTTCAAAATAGAATAGGAATAAAAGTGCAGGAACAAGTTGTTAATTACTCAACTGAGCCAAGAAAGATGGTTCATGATAACTTCAAAGCAGGCGATTTTGACGACAATGCTTTTGCAAGGATTCAATCGTTAAGCAATATAGAAAAGCACATAAAGATTGTGGATGGAAGGCTTCCTGCTAATGAAAAGACCGATAATATTTATGAAGTTATGATAACTGAAGGTGCGCTAAGCAAATTTAAAATGGTTTTAAACAGGGTGTATGTATTAAGCGATGTTAACAAAAAAGGAATAGCAGACATCAAAATTAAACCAGTTGGGGTAGTAGGACCTAAAGAAGAGGATAATTTGTACTGGTCTGGAAACAAAATATCTAATTTTAATGAGTCCATAATTATTAACGAGGACTTGATGATAAAAGATTTTGTTAAAGCTCAGCCAACACAGCTGGATTCAGCAAAGTGGTATTCAGCACTGGATTACCATGATCTATCCCTTAAAAATATAAACAAGCTGTATTCAGGTGAGTATTCCATATCAAAGGATTTATCAGAGATAAGAAGCAGTACTAATATAAACTTTCCATTAAAGGACCTGACAACAAAATATCTTGGAAAAGAAAAACAGCTGAAGACTATGATGTGGTCTTTAAATGTACCTGTAATTATAATGCTTTCCATATACTTGTTTATGGTTTCAAAGCTTATAATTGAAAAGGAAAAAAATGAGATATCTCTTCTAATAAGCCGAGGAGCAAGCAGGCTTCAGGTAGTGTTTGGCTATGTTATAGAAGGAATGATATTAGCGTTGTTCGCCTTAGCTGTCGGGCCTCTTCTAGGTTTGTATTTAACCAAACTCTTAGGAGCCTCCAATGGTTTCTTAGAATTTGTAAACAGAAAAGCTTTGGAGGTTAAACTCAGCGGAAGCAGTTATATTTATGCTCTTGCTGCAAGCGGTATATTTCTTTTAGCACTGCTTATACCAGCTTACAAGGCAAGCCGTACAAGTATAGTAGATCATAAAAGGAAAAAAGCTAGAGGGGAAGAAAAAGCTTTTTGGCAAAAGCTTTTCTTAGATTTTATACTTTTAGGGGTTTCTGCTTATGGATATTATACTTTTGTTCAAAGACAAAAACTTATAAAAACTGCTGCATTATCCGGAAGTGATGTGCAAGTAGATCCTATATTATTTTTTGTTCCGGTATTATTTATATTAGGGGCTAGTCTCTTATTTTTAAGACTATACCCGTATATTCTTAAGCTTATTTATAAGCTTGGTAAAAGGTTTTGGAAACCGTCTATGTACGGAACTTTAATACAAGTATCTCGCTCTTCAGTAAGCTATCATTTTTTAATGGTCTTTATAATGCTTACGTTGTCTATTGGTATATTTAGCGCAACGGCTGCAAGAACGATAAATACTAACGATGAAGAGAAAATAGAATATAAAAACGGTGCGGATATAGCAATGAAGCTTATTTGGGATAGGGTAGATTCGGGAGGCACTGCTCCAGCACCTTATGGACAGTATGGCGGAAGCCAAACGAGCGGGGCGGCTTCTGCAAAAACTGCACAGTATATTGAACCGCCTTTTGATGCTTTTGAAAAGTTGCCTGGTGTTGAACATGCTGCAAGAGTATTTAAAAAGCAGGAAGCTTTTGCAAAGGCCGGAAACAAATCTATAAATAACGCCAATTTAATGGCTGTAGACCCTTATGACTATGGAAATGTAGTTTGGTATAGAAATGGTCTTTTACATTACCACATTAATGAGTATTTAAATTTACTATCTTCTGAAGAAGCTGCGTGTATAATCTCATCATCTATTAGTGAAAGTACAGGAGCTAAAGCTGGAGACAGCATAACAGTATCTTGGAATGGAAACAAAGAAGTAAAATTTAATGTATATGCAGTCTTGGATTACTGGCCATCTAATCTTCCTGAGGATAACAAAAAAGATGAAGAGGCAGGAGAAAATAAGTTTATAGTAACTAATTTAAATTATATACAGGATAACTTTCCAAAGGAACCATATGAAGTATGGCTGAAGCTTAAAAAGGATGCATCAAGAGAAGAATTATATAAAGCAATAGCTGACAACAAATTTATTATAGTCTCTAACCTTGTAGATACGAAAAATGATATTGTAAATCTAAAAAATAATCCAAGTCAGCTTGCTGTAAATGGATCTTTAACTATGGGATTTATAATAAGCGGTGTTGTTTGCTTTTTGGGTTTTATACTATATTGGGTGCTGTCTCTCAAGGAAAGAAATCTGCAATTTGGTGTTTTAAGGGCTATTGGATTATCTTCTATGCAGCTTAAGCTTATGATGATTTGGGAACAGCTCTTAACTTCTGGAATAGCGATGATTATTGGCAGCTTAATCGGGCTTTTGTGCAGCAAAATATATGTAGTGTTTTTCCAGCTTTCAGAAGGCTTTGCACAGCAGATACCACCTTTTAAAATTATGTCCTATTTAAGTGATAGACTTAAGGTATATGGTTTTATCGGCTTTACCTTTATATTAGGGCTTGGAATTTTAATTTATCTGCTTTCCAAAATAAAAATAAGCAACGTAATAAAGTTAGGAGAGGACTAAGCTATGGTTCCAATTATTAGTACTGAAGCTATAAGTAGAGAATTTCATGTAGGCAAAGATGTTGTACATGCTTTGAAAGATATAAATATAAATATAGAAGCTAAAACGTTGACAATACTAAAGGGGCGGTCTGGTTCAGGAAAAACCACCTTGATAAATATATTGGGCGGACTAGATAAACCTAGTTCAGGCAAACTTGTTTTTGATGGAGAAGAAATAACAAAGTTGACCTTAAATAAGATAGATAATATAAGAAGAAAACATATGGGCTTTATTTTTCAATCTTTTGCATTGATTTCGCTTATGTCTGCCTTTGAAAATGTAGAGTTTGCATTAAAAATTGCAGGTTATTCTTACAGTGAGGCTAAAAAGAGAGCTGAAGAGTGTTTAGAACTTGTTGGACTTACAAAAAGAATGCATCATAGGCCCCAGGAGATGTCTGGAGGCGAGCAGCAAAGAGTAGCAATTGCCAGGGCAATTGCTCACAATCCAAGAATTATATTTGCTGATGAGCCCACTGCAGAACTTGATTCTCATAATGCTGTTTTAGTTATGAAGCTTTTTAGGGATTTGGTTGAAAAAGAGGGCATAACTATCGTAATGACTACTCATGATCCTAATATGATGGAGCTTGGTGATTGTGTTATAACCTTAGAGGATGGTTTGGTTATAGAAGAAAAGCAAAATGAGCTTTTTAAAGGAGAAGCTAATAATGGTAGTATGTGAAAACTTAGTAAAGATATATAAGACAAAAGACATAGAGGTAGTTGCGCTGCAGGGATTGGATTTGAACGTTGAAGATGGAGAGCTTATGGCTATAATTGGCAGCAGTGGAAGCGGAAAGTCAACTCTTTTAAATATGCTTGGCGGTTTAGACAGACCTTCCGCAGGTACTCTCTTAGTAGATGGAAAAAATTTATTAAAGCTTACGGATAAAGAGCTTATCAAATATAAGAGAGAGACTGTAGGCTTTATATGGCAGAATAATGCTAGAAATCTAGTTAACTATTTAACTGCATTAGAAAATGTTGAGCTTCCAATGTATCTTACGGGAAAAAGAAAGAGGGAAAGAGCTGTAGAGCTTTTAGAAATGGTGGGACTTTCTCACAGAAAAAATAATAAGCTTTATGAGCTTTCAGGTGGAGAGCAGCAAAGAGTCGCTATAGCTATAGCGCTTTCTAATAGCCCAAGTTTTCTTCTAGCAGATGAACCAACAGGGGCATTGGACACTAGAACTTCCTCTCAGGTATTAGATGTTTTTAGAGATATTAACAAAAATTTAGGAGTAACTGTAATAATAGTAACTCATGACATGGAGCTTTCTAAAAAGGTTAATAGAGTTGTTGCTATAAGAGATGGAAGAACAAGCAGTGAATTTTTAATAAAAAGCTCCTATCTTGATGAGTTTAATTCTTTAAGCAGCGAGGAATTAAATAAAGAAACCATACAAAAAGAAGATACACATGAAGAACTTATTGTTATGGATCAAAATGGAAGGCTGCAAATACCAAAGGAATATTTAGAAGCTTTGGGCCTGAAAGGAAAGAATAAAGTTAAAGTTGAGCTGGTAGATAATCAAATTGTAGTTCATTCTAAGTAGACATAAAAATCAATGTGAGAATAAGAGAGAATGATAAATAGTAAGAGAAAACATGATGAAAACATTAACAATACAAATTTAATATAAAATAATAAACAAATTTAATTATTTTTAGCCTAATATAGTTGCATTTAAAGTTTTTTGTAATATAATTTATAGTGTAAAGAAAATATATTTGTTAGGTGAGGCTCCTATATGGATATACGCTGCTACCGGGAAACATCGAGAGATGCCAACTCATGGTCAACAGATACTACCGAATTAAGGTTTTATCTAATGCAGCTTAGACTTTTGTCTTACGCCCTATAGTGCTAAAACTCAACGAAAGCTATTGTTGAATTTTAGAGAGCCTTTGCGCTCTTTTTTTATTTTCTTTCATTTATAAACCAATATTTGGGCAAAATAATTATACTTATTGGGTGGTGAGATGAATGGACGGTGCCCCTCGATACGAGAGGACAATTTTAAAGCGAAAATTAAATACAGGCAGAGGGAGGCTGTTCTATTCTGATTAGGCATTCCTCTGCAAAAAGAGAGGAGAATGACTATGAAAAAGCTAACCAATTTCTTTTTAAGCAACATTTTATACAAGAAAGTTTATGATGAGTATGACGATGTTATTGGTAAGGTATGGGATATTTATGTAACTACGGAAGATGGATATCCAAGAGCAATTGGCTATAAGATAAAAAAGGATGGAGAAATCTTTAACTACGAATTTAGAAATATTGATTTCTATGAAGATGAAAGAGATATACTAATAAAAGTTAAGGATGCAAAGGAAATTATACCAAGAAGTTTTTCCTATCTTTTATCAAAACATCTTTTAGACAAACAGATTGTTGATATAAATGGCAAGAAGCTTGTAAGAGTTAATGACCTTAGAATGGGCGAGATAGCAGGAGAACTTAGAGTGCTTGCGGTTGACACAGGAGTTTTAGCTTTAGGAAGAAGACTTGGAATTGAAGGGGTTGTAAAAGGCTTCTATAATTTAATGAACAAAAATGCCTCCGATAGTTTGATAATGTGGGAAAGTGTTGAATCTCTTGAAATGGTAAATGATAATCTCAAGCTTACAGTTCCATATCAAAAGCTTTCAAAGCTTCATCCTGCAGACTTAGCAGATATATTAGAAGAAATGGATGTAAATTATAGAGCTAAGGTATTTGAAAGTCTAGATGAAGATTTAGCAGCGGATACCTTTGAAGAAATAGAGCCTGAAATTCAAAAGGATCTTTTAGAAAGCCTTAGTGAATCCAAAATGGTTGAGGTTTTTGACAGCATGCCAAATGATGAAATTGCGGATATACTTGATGAAGTAGATGAAGAAACAGCAGAAAAACTTCTTATGAGCATGGAAAAAGAAGACGCTGATGAAGTCAGAGTGCTTATGGAATATGAAGAGGAAACTGTTGGAAGTATAATGAATAAAGATTTTATAGCTTTTAATGTTAATATAACAACACAGGAAACTATAGAACTTTTAAGAGAACTTAAACCGGATGATGAAGTAGCTTACTATATATATATTGTTGATGAAGAAGAAAAGCTTAATGGGGTTGTATCGCTTAGAGATTTAATTGTTTCAGCTCCGGAAAACAAGCTTAAGGATATTATGGATACAAATGTAATAAAGGTTAAAGATGATGAAAGAATAGATGAGTCTATAGAACTTGCAGTAAAATATGACCTTCTTTCCATGCCTGTGGTTAATGAGGAAGATAAACTTTGCGGTATAGTAATAATGACGGATATTATAGATGAAGTCTTCCTTCCAACCTGGAGAAGACGTACTAAAAAAGTCAGTTAGAACTTTTTTAGTTTATGGAAAGAAGGTGCAGTAAATGAAGAAAAGATGGAACAAATTTTTATTTGTATTAACAATATTAGGACCAGGATTAATTACAGCCAATGCAGGAAATGATGCCGGTGGAGTAACTACTTATTCTGTTATTGGTGCACAATACGGATACTCAATGCTGTGGGGACTATTTGCAATAGGAATAGGTCTTGCAGTTATTCAGGAAATGAACGCAAGGATGGCTGTAGTTACAGGAAAAGGCTTATCAGATTTAATAAGAGAAAGATACGGTGTTAAACTTGCGTTCTTTGCGATGTTTGTACTATTAGTAGCTAATATAGGAGTTTGTATTGGCGATTTTGCAGGTATTGCGGCAAGTTTGGAATTATTTCATATAAGTAAATATTTTTCAATACCAATTATCACTTTCTTAATCCCTTTTATTTTAATGAAGGGAGATTACTCAACAGCTGAAAAGGTATTTCTAGGACTTACTCTTACATTTTTCAGTTATGTTATAACTGCATTTTTAGTAAAACCACATTGGCCAGAAGTTTTTACAAGTGTTGTACGACCAAATGCTAATTTTACAAAGGATTATTCTTTAGCCTTAATTGGAATGGTAGGTACAACCATAACTCCTTATATGCAGTTTTATCTTCAATCCTCTATTGTAGATAAGGGGATATCACTTAAAGATTACAAGTATGAGCAGCTGGATGTTTATTTAGGAACTTTTTGGGGAGTATTAACAGCCTTATTCATAACTATATGTACGGCAGAAACTCTTCATAAGTTTGGTATAAATATAAACACTGCTCAGGATGCAGCGTTAGCTCTTAAGCCTTTGGCGGGGAGTTATTCCTTTATTCTATTTGCAGTAGGACTTTTTGGAGCATCATTTTTAGCATGTTTTGTTATTCCACTTTCAACCTCTTATGCAGTTTGTGAAGCTTTTGGTTTTGAAAGCGGGTTAAATAATAAAATCAAAGAAGCACCGGTGTTTTTTGGTTTATTCTTATTTATCATTATTGTCA
The DNA here is from genome assembly GCF_016765585.1 of Clostridium rhizosphaerae. Taxonomy (GTDB): domain Bacteria; phylum Bacillota; class Clostridia; order Clostridiales; family Clostridiaceae; genus Clostridium_AT; species Clostridium_AT rhizosphaerae. The sequence goes on along the minus strand of NZ_JAESWC010000008.1, from coordinate 137,760 downwards.
GTGCTATTATAGTACTATTTCCAGGAATATCTCTTATTAAAATAATTCTTGTAACTCAGCAGTTAGCAGGAATACTTTGTCCTGTAGTATTAATTTTTATGATTAATTTAGTCAATGATAAAGAAGTTATGGGAGAGCATACAAATAACAAACTTCAAAATTTTATATCAAAAACTACAGTTTTATTGATAATAGTTTTGACTGTTATTACGCTCGTAAGCTCCTTTTTATAAAATGCTATAAAACCTTGCAGTAAATATGCTGTGGGGTTTTTTTATTTTTAAGTTTTTTATAAGTAGTTCACTATAATATTTTAAATGTATTATTTTTAGCTATAAGCACAAACTATTTATGAATATTTGTATATGGTAATGAGGAGGGATAAGATGATAAAGAAAGTATTCAGCCTTAAGAAAATAGCTTTATATCTTGCTGTAATAATGATTACATACTTAGGAACTTCCACTTATTTTGCTCCAATCAATAATCCCGTTGGCGCGGTAGCATATAAATGGGGTTCAAGAGGTGTTATAGTAACTGAAATTCAAAGAAGGCTTAGAGCTTGGGGATATTATAGTGGCGGTTTAGATGGTGTATATGGCTATAACACTTATCTTGCTGTCAGAAGCTATCAGTCTAAAAATGGTCTTAAGGTTGATGGAATTGCTGGGGACAGCACTCTAAATTCCTTGGGTATAAATGCAGGACAGTATGCTGGTGGCCAAGGAGCTTCAACAGGGCAGACTACAGCAGCTGCTAATGTGGATAATTCTAATAATGCAGATGTTATGCTCTTAGCGAGACTGATTAATGGAGAAGCCAGAGGAGAACCATACGAGGGACAGGTGGCAGTTGGTGCAGTTATAATGAACAGGACTAGAGATGCTAGATTCCCGAGCACCGTTGCAGGAGTAATATATCAGCCGGGAGCTTTTACAGCCATAGTAGACGGACAAATACATGCACAAATGTATCCATCTTCGCTTAAAGCCGCAAGAGATGCATTAAACGGATGGGATCCATCTGGCGGAGCGGTATTTTATTATAATCCTGCAAAGACTACCAATGCATGGATATGGTCAAGACCTCTAATTAAAGTAATAGGAAGTCATAGATTTTGCAAATAAAAAAGGAATTTATTTCAATAAAGTGTTGACAAATTAAATAGATAGCATATAATATAAATATAGAAATCATAGTAATTTAGTCGGAAATGCTGTGAAGAAGGAAAGTAGCATAGATGGAACATACAGAGAGGATTCCCAAAGCTGAGAGGGTTTCTATGAAGAAGCTTATGTGAAGTGCCCTTCGGAGCTATGTGCCGAAATATAAATTTTAATTTATACAGTAGGCTGCATCGGGTTCACCCGTTATAGTGATAGAGCATGATAATGTGCTCGAGTAAGGTGGGATAATTTATCCAATTAGAGTGGAACCGCGAAGTTTAACTTCGTCTCTTATATTTATAAGAGGCGGAGTTTTTATTTTTTTATCCAGACTAACTCATAACCATGGGTGAGTATAGCCTGGATAATGGAAGTAAAAAATAAAATGAATATAAAAATAAAAATATAAAGGATTATAAGGAGGAAAAATCATGATATTTAATAATACATTGGAAATGGTAGGTAATACACCTTTATTAAAACTTAATAATATAGTAAAGGAAGGTATGGCTGAGATTTATCTTAAGCTTGAAAAGTATAATCCAGGCGGAAGTGTTAAAGATAGAGCAGCACTTGGAATGATAGAAAAGGCAGAAGAATTAGGTCTTATTAAAGCAGGTGATACAATAGTAGAGCCAACTAGTGGAAATACAGGAATAGCCTTAGCTATGATAGGAAGGCTTAAAGGCTATAGAGTTATTATAGTTATGCCTGAAACAATGAGTGTTGAAAGAAGAAGCTTAATAAGAGCCTATGGAGCAGAACTTGTTTTAACTGAAGGTGCTAAAGGAATGAAGGGTGCTATAGCAAAAGCACAAGAAATTGCTGAAAATGAAAAAGGCTTTTATATTCCTCAGCAGTTTATTAATGAGGCAAATCCAAACAAACATTATGCTACTACTGCTGAAGAAATAGTTAAGGATGTAACTGATTTAGATATGTTTGTTGCTGGTGTAGGTACAGGCGGAACAATATCAGGAGTTGGAAAGAGATTAAAGGAACTTAGACCAGAGGTTAAGGTCATAGCAGTTGAACCAGAAAAGTCTCCAGTTATTTCAGGAGGACAGCCTGGACCTCATAAGATACAAGGTATAGGAGCAGGGTTCATACCTGAAATATATAATAAAGAATTCGTAGACAAAGTATTTACTGCAAGCGAAGAAGAAGCTTTTGAAGCAGCAAGACTAGTAGCAAAAGAGGAAGGAATTCTTATAGGTATATCCTCAGGTGCCAATGTTGCAATTGCCATAAAGCTTGCTAAGGAACTAGGTGCAGGTAAAAAGATAGTAACAATAGCTCCAGATGGAGGAGAGAAGTATCTTTCAATGGGACTTTATGAATAAACTGCGTGGCAGTTTATTCAATTAAGAATGAAGAATGAAAAACATCATTCAATTCTTCATTCTTCAATCTTCATTCTTAATTAAACAGAAAGGGGGGGACACTATGTTCAAAAATTTAAAGTATGATATAAAAAATATACTAGAAAATGATCCTGCAGCAAATAGTGCTTTTGAAGTGTTATTATTGTATCCATCAATACATGCAATGATGTTTCATAGAATGGCTCACAGATTATATAAAAGTAAGTTATTTGTTCTAGCAAGATTAGTTTCTCAGTTCAGCAGATTTTTAACAGGTATTGAAATTCATCCTGGAGCAAAGATAGGCAGAGGATTATTTATAGATCACGGCATGGGTGTTGTTATTGGTGAAACAGCAGAGATAGGTAATGATGTAACAATATACCATGGTGTTACTATTGGGGGAACTGGAAAGGAAAAAGGAAAAAGACATCCAACTATTGGAGATAATGTAATCATTGGTACTGGAGCAAAGGTTTTAGGACCAGTATATATAGGAGATAATGCTAAAATAGGAGCAAATGCAGTAGTGCTTAAGGATGTTCCATGCAATTCAACAGCTGTAGGGATACCTGCCAAGGTTATATCAGCAAAATCTAATACAATAATAGAGATAAAAGACTACAGAGGAAGAAAACAAAAGATTTATAATGAAATGATTATTTAGTTTAGCTTAGGTGAAAAAAGTGATAAACTTAAGAAAAGATATTTAAAGGAATGAATATTATAATGAATTATAAAGAAAGCATAGTTGATTTTTGTAAGCATTTAGGTCTTGATACAATTGGATTTTGTGAGTGCAGAGTTTTTGAAGAATTAAGATCCTTTTACGAGGAAAGAAAGCTTAATAATCAAGAAAATGAGTTTGAAGAGCAAGATATAGAAAAGAGAATTAATCCTTTTAATAATATGGAGAATGGAAAAACAATTATATCAATAGCTTTTCCTTATTTGTACGAAGACAAGGAAGATCCTAAGATTTATTTTTCAAAATACACTAGAGGAAAAGACTATCATCAGGTAGTCTCTTATTATTTAAAACAGGTTTGTGAATTCATTGAAAGTTTAGGGGGAGAGGCAAAGTATTTTGTTGACAGCAATACACTGCCGGAGAGATATATTGCTTATTTATGCGGAATAGGTTTTATAGGTAAGAATAATATGGTTATAACAGAGAAGTATGGTTCTTATGTTTTTTTAGGAGAAATTATAACGGACCTTGAGCTTAGGAGAGATAAACCAATTGAGCAAAAATGCGGGGAATGTACATTATGTTTAAAGGAGTGTCCAACAAAGGCTGTAAATAGAGCCGGAAGTTTCCCTAATATATGTTTATCATATATAACTCAGAAAAAACAAATTGAAGATATTTGGTTTGAAAAACTTAGTGGAAGAATGTTTGGCTGTGACAGCTGTCAAAATGTGTGCCCATTTAATATAGATATTAAATTATCTCAAATTGAACAATTTAAACCTTATGAATATATGAAAGATATTAGCTTAGAAGAGCTGATTAATATAGATAATAGTATTTTTAAAGAAAAATATGCTGTAACCTCATGCGGCTGGAGAGGCAAAAATATTCTTCAGAGAAATGCCCTTATTAATTCAGCTGTAGTAAATAAGAAGCTTCCTATAGATGAAAAAGCAATAAATTCACCTTTTGTAAAAGATTATTATCATAGACTTTTAAAAAAAATGCAATTATAATATAGTTAGATTTATTTATGAAAGGTGGAGCATAAGGTGATTTCTCCAAAACTTGCAAAGCTTATACAGTATTTGCCAGACGGATTAGTAAACTATATGGCTAAAAAAGTAATAGATAGTATAATCAATAAATATGTTGATTTAAAGATAGAAGGTATAGAAAATTTAAACCATATTAAAAAGCCTGTAATTTTTATATGTAATCATTTAAGTAACTCTGATGCACTTATTCTAAATAAAATTTTAAAAGAGCAGGATGTTACTTTTGTAGCTGGAGTAAAGCTTACTGAAAATCCTACTACAAATATAGGAATAAGAATAATAAAAACTACAGTTTTAAAACCTAATACGGCTGATAAAGAAGGACTGACTAGAATAATAAACATAGTTAAGGGTGGAAATAATATATTGCTATTTCCAGAGGGGACACGCAGTAGGACCGGAAGCATGATTGAAGCAAAAAAGGGCTTACTTTTGATTGCAAGAGTTACAGGAGCTCCTATGATACCTATCGGCATACATGGTACCGAAAAATTTTTGCCTATTAATGACAGCGGTAATATGGCTTCGGAAAGTTTTCATCATGCTAAGATAGGAGTAACAATTGGCAAACAAATAAGTCTTTCAGAAAGAGAAAAAGATGAAAGTAAAGCAGATTATGAAACAAGAGCTTTGACAAATATGATGAAGGCTATTTCAGAGCTTGTTCCTGAAGAATATAAGGGAGTATATAAATAGAAGATTAATAACATAATACAGCTATCATGCTGTATTTTTTAATGTTAAATATTCCATTTAATGAAATATAACCATCATGTATTTTTCTTGTTGCAAATTTGCTTGCATTTTTATATACTATATATGTTGGTGAAAATAATTAAATACATATAAAATAAATATAAGTATAGGAGGAAGGACCATGGGAAGTAAAGCTTTACAAAAATTTCTAACAGAGAATTTGGAAGACTTAAGAAGCAAGGGACTTTATAACGTAATTAATACTGTAAAGGGTGGAAATGGACCTGTTATAGAGATTAATGACAAGAGACTTATTAATCTATCCTCAAACAACTATTTAGGGCTTGCAGGAAATAAAAGAATGATTGAAGCATCAATAAAAGCAACAGAAAAGTATGGTGTTGGTGCTGGAGCTGTAAGAACTATAAACGGAACTTTAGACATTCATGATGAACTTGAAGAAAAATTAGCTAAATTTAAACATTCAGAGGCAGTTATTGTATTCCAGTCTGGATTTAACTGTAATATGGGAGCTATTTCAGCAGTTATGAACAAAAAGGATGCAATACTTTCTGATTCTTTAAATCATGCATCAATTATAGATGGCTGCAGACTTTCAGGAGCTAAAATAATAAGATTTGAACATGCTGACATGAATGATTTGAGACAAAAGGCTAAAGAAGCTAAAGAATCAGGTCTTTATGAAAAGTTGATGGTAATAACTGATGGTGTATTTTCTATGGATGGAGATATAGCTCCACTGAAGGAAATAGTTGAAATAGCTGAAGAATTTGACTTAATAACTTATGTAGATGATGCACATGCTTCAGGTGTACTTGGATGGCACGGAAGCGGTTCTGCAACTCACCATGATTTAGTAGGAAAGATTGACTTCCAAATAGGAACACTTTCTAAGGCTATTGGTGTAGTAGGAGGATATGTTGCTGGTTCAAAGGATTTAATAGACTGGTTAAAGGTTAGAGCAAGACCATTCTTATTCTCAACAGCTATGACTCCATCATCTTGTGCTGCAGTAATCGAAGCTATTAACATATTAACTGAAAGTGATGAACTGGTTAAAAAGGTTTGGGAAAACGGAAATTATTTAAAGAAGGGCTTAAAGGAGTTAGGCTTTGACATTGGACATAGTGAAACTCCAATAACTCCATGTATAATTGGAGATGCTGATAAGGCACAAGAGTTTAGCAGAGAGCTTTTTGAAGAAGGAGTATATGCTAAATCAATAGTATTCCCAACAGTACCTCTTGGAACAGCAAGAGTTAGAAATATGCCTACTGCTGCTCATACTAAAGAAATGTTAGATGAAGCAATAGCAGTATATGCAAAGGTAGGAAGAAAATTAGGAATAATAAAATAAGAATATATATTTATTAGAATATATAAATACAAGCTTTATATGATAAAAATGTGGAGGCAGGGGTAAGATGAAAAAGATACTTGTAACTGGAGCACTAGGTCAAATAGGTTCAGAATTAACAATGCACATGAGAAACATATACGGAGCTAATAATGTTGTAGCTACTGATATTAGAAGAATAGAAGGACATGAAACTGTAGAGAGCGGTCCGTTTGAAGTTCTAGATGTAACAAATGCTAAGCAAATGGCTGATTTAGCTAAAAAATATAATGTAGATTCTATAATACATTTAGCAGCACTTTTATCAGCAGTAGCAGAAGCAAAACCAGTATTAGCATGGGAAATCAACATGGGAGGACTTTTTAATGCTCTTGAAGTTGCAAGAGAATTAAATACAGCCTTCTTTACACCAAGCTCAATTGGAGCTTTCGGACCTGGAACTCCAAAAATAAAAACACCACAGGATACAATTCAACGTCCACAAACAATGTATGGTGTAACAAAAGTTTCAGGAGAACTTCTTTGTGATTATTACTTTAAGAAATTTGGTGTAGACACAAGAGGAGTACGTTTCCCAGGACTTATTTCCTATACAACACCTCCAGGAGGCGGAACTACTGACTATGCAGTAGATATATATTATGAAGCGCTTAAAAGCGGCAAGTATACTTCCTTCATAGGAGAAGGAACATATATGGATATGATGTATATGCCTGATGCTTTAAATGCTATCGTAACTTTGATGGAAGCAGACTCATCAAAACTTATACACAGAAATGCCTTCAATATTACAGCAATGAGCTTTGAGCCATCACAAATTGCTGCAGAAATCAAGAAACATATACCTAATTTTGAAATGAGTTATGATGTAGATCCTGTTAGACAGGCTATAGCAAATTCATGGCCAGATTCTATAGATGACAGTGCAGCTAAAGCAGAGTGGGGCTTTAATGCTAAGTATGATTTAGCTTCAATGACATCAGATATGCTTTTAAAGTTAAGAGAAAAATTAAATATTAAATAATTCAATTTATACAAAAGAGATTCTATTGCAGAGTCTCTTTTTAATTTCCAAGTTTTTATGAAAATTAAGGCTAAATATGAAATTACTGTGTTATAATAAATACATTACTTTAAATTGAAATACTTAGGAGGATATCATAATGGATTTTTTAATTCAAGGTATAGGAGCAATAACCATTAAGCATGTGGTTATGTGGGCTATAGGTGGAATACTTATTTACCTTGCAATAGCTAAGGATTTTGAGCCTGCACTTCTTTTACCAATAGGCTTTGGAGCGATATTAGTTAACATACCTTTATCCGGGGCAATTACTCAAAATATAAATGGCAAAGAAGTTGAGGGAATACTGGATGTTTTATTTAAAGGTGGAATTGCTACAGAAATGTTTCCACTGCTTTTATTTATAGGTATAGGTGCAATGATAGATTTTGGACCTCTTCTTTCAAATCCATTTATGCTTTTATTTGGAGCAGCAGCTCAATTTGGTATATTCTTTACCATTGCAGCAGCAGCACTTCTGGGATTCAGTATTAAGGATGCGGCTTCAATCGGTATCATAGGGGCGGCTGATGGGCCAACCTCAATATTTGTAGCCAATTATTTTAACAGCAAGTACATAGCACCAATTACGGTTGCAGCTTATTCTTATATGTCTTTAGTACCTGTAATTCAGCCTTTTGCAATTAAGCTTGTTACTACCAAAAAGGAAAGACAAATAAGGATGCCATATAAACCTGAAAGCATATCAAAACGAACAAAAATATTATTTCCAATTGTTGTTACAGTTATAGCAGGTCTTATTGCACCAACTTCTGTTGCACTTATAGGATTTTTGATGTTTGGAAATCTTATCAGAGAATGCGGTGTACTGGACAGATTATCTGAAACAGCACAAAAGGATTTAGTTAATATAATAACTCTTTTACTTGGAATAACTATAGCTTCATCTATGAGAGCAGAAACCTTTGTAACTTTGCAGACTGCTATGATAATAGGCTTAGGATTAATAGCCTTCATATTTGACACTATTGGAGGAGTTCTTTTTGCTAAATTCTTAAATCTGTTTTTAAAGAACAAGGTTAATCCAATGGTAGGAGCAGCCGGAATTTCGGCTTTCCCAATGTCGGCTAGAGTTATTCAAAAGATGGCACAGAAGGAAGATAATCAAAACTTTATACTTATGCATGCAGTTGGAGCAAATGTAGCAGGGCAGATAGCTTCTGTTATTGCCGGCGGCATAATATTAAATATTATTAAATGATGATAAAGGCGGGAGAAGATTATGAGTGCTGAAGTTTATAAAAACTTTATAGATGCCCTCTTTGTTATGCTGAAGGGCATGGGCGGTATTTTTATAGTTCTTATTGCAATTTATTGCTCTATAAAATTTTTAGTAAAGATGTTTCCGGAAAAAAGATAAGTTCAAATAGTCTATATCTTAATTGTAATAATTAGGAATAGACTATTTTTTTATCAATATGGTAAAATAATAAATGCGAGGGTAAAAGGTCTAAATGACCTTTTACGGGCGGCTTGTGAGTGGGAGCGAACATGTTCAGGCCGCCCAGTGTTTCGATTGAAAGGAGAAAGCTAAAAAATGAAAAAAAGTGACGTTAAAGAAGTTTTAGATCTTTTAGAATATAGATATCCGGATGCAGAGTGCGAGCTTGTTCACAGCAATCCATTTGAGCTTTTAATAGCAACAGTTTTAAGTGCTCAAACCACAGATAAAAAAGTTAATCAGGTTACGGAAAGAATGTATAAAAAATATAATACTCCTGAGGCTTTTTCAAAGCTTAAGCAGGAGGAACTTGAAGTGGAAATAAAAGAAATAGGGCTTTATAGAAATAAGGCTAAAAATATTATTGCATTATCACAGATGCTTATTGATGAATATGGAGGAGAAGTTCCAAAGACAAAGGAAGAATTAGTAAGACTTCCTGGGGTAGGAAGAAAAACTGCAAATGTAGTAGTAAGCAACGCTTTTGGAGTGCCGGCTATTGCTGTGGATACTCACGTATTTAGAGTATCAAACAGAATTGGGCTTGCAAACAGCGATGATGTTGTAGAAACAGAAGAGCAGCTCATGAAGATTATACCAAAGGATAGATGGACTAAGGCACATCATCTTATAATATTCCATGGAAGAAGAACCTGTGAAGCAAGAAAACCTAAATGTGAGGAATGCTCTATAGCACATTTGTGCAAATATAAATTGAAACTTGATAAGAAAAAATAAATATTTTAGTTTTGGAGATGGTTTGTACATTAATACCATCTCTTTGCTTTGTCAATAGGTTTTCAGTAAAAAAACAAATTGAATTAGCACTATTCAGGGGGTATAATATTTCTTGTTATATAGAGTTTTAATTTGTTGATATATGTCTAGTGTTTCCAGGGAAAGGGGAAAAAATCGTGAGCGAATATTTAGAGTTTTTTCAGTTAATAAGCAGAAACAGAAGGGAAGAGGAAATAATGAATGCTGTTATTATAGATGGACCAGTTGGAGTAGGAAAAACAAGCTTAATGGATATACTTATTGAGGAGTTTGGATACAAGCCTTTCTTGGAACCAGTCACTGATAATCCTTTACTTGATAAGTTTTATTACAACAGAAAGAGATATTCCTTTCCTCTTCAAATTTTCTTTTTAAATAGAAGATTTGCAATACTTAAAGAGGCAGCTAAAATTGATGGGTCTGTTATGGATAGAAGTATATATGGAGATGTAATATTTGCTAAAATGCTCTGCGAAGGTGGAGATATGGAGAAAGAGGAATATGCTTTATATAAGGAACTTCTTGCAAACATGCTTGAACATGTTCAACCTCCTAAGCTCATGATTTATTTGGAGACAAGTGTTGATTGTGAAATTAAGAAGATTAAAAAAAGAGGAAGAGACTATGAGCAAATAGTTGAAAGAGAATACTGGGAAAAACTTAATAATGAATATCAAGAGTATTTTGGATATTATAATGTATCACCTTTATTAAAGATAAATACTGATAATATAGATTTTGTTAATAATGAGGAAGACAGGAAATACATAATTAATCTAATAAAAGAAAAGCTAAAAGAAATAGATAAACTTAGTTATAATCAGGAATTGGTAGCAGCTGAGTAATTTTGTCTTTATGATAATGTTAGAAAGGAATTGTGAGAGGATATGAATAAAAAAGTAGGCTTTATAGGCTGTGGAAATATGGCTCAGGCAATGATTGGCGGTATTGTTAAATCAGGAATAGTTTCTAAGGACAGTATTATTGGAAGCAATTCAGGAGACAAAAATTTAAATATAACAAAAGAAAAGTATGGTATAGAGACAACAAAAGATAATAAGGAAGTTGCTAAGGTAGCTGATATTCTTATATTAGCAGTAAAACCACATATGTATCCTGCAGTTATAGAGGAAATAAAAGATTATGTTAAAGAAAATACAGTAATCGTTACAATTGCAGCTGGCGTAACAATAAGTTTTATGGAAAAAGCCTTTGGGAAAAAGCTTAAGGTAGTAAGAACTATGCCTAATACTCCTGCAATGGTTGGAGAAGGTATGAGTGCTGTATGTTATAATGATATAGTAACTGAAGAAGAACTCAATGAGGTTGTAAGACTATTTGAAAGCTTTGGAAAAGTAGAGATAATAAGTGAAAAACTTATGGATGCTGTTCCGGCAGTAAGCGGATCCTCGCCTGCTTATGTATATATGTTTATAGAGGCTTTAGCAGATGGAGCTGTGCGGGATGGTGTTCCCAGAGCAAAGGCTTACAGCATGGCTGCTCAGGCTGTACTTGGTGCTGCCAAGATGGTGCTTGAAACAGGAGTGCATCCAGGTCAGTTAAAGGATAATGTATGCTCTCCTGGAGGAACAACTATAGAAGCTGTGTACGCTTTAGAGAAAAATAACTTTAGAGGAACAATTATGGAGGCTATGAAAGCCTGTACTGATAAAAACCTCGCAATGACTAAGAATAATAATTAATTTTTAGATTATAATTTAAGCTGTATTGATTTATACAGCTTTTTTTCATATAATATTTATTTAGTAAGAAATGATTATTAAGTCTAAATAATAAACAGAAAGGTCGTTAATATAGATGAAAAAAGAACCAAAGGATACAACTGTGGTTATAGGTATGTCAGGAGGAGTTGATTCCTCTGTTGCAGCTCTTCTATTAAAGGAGCAGGGGTATAATGTTATAGGTATATTCATGAAGAACTGGGATGAAAAAGATGACAATGGGGCATGCACAGCTACTGAAGATTATGAAGATGTAAGAAGAGTTTGTGATCAAATAGGAATACCTTATTATTCAGTGAATTTTGTTAAGGAATATTGGGATAGGGTGTTCAGCTACTTCTTAGATGAGTATAAAAAGGGAAGAACACCAAATCCTGATGTTATGTGCAACAAGGAAATAAAGTTTAAGGCATTTTTAGATTATGCACTTAAAATAGGAGCAGATTATATAGCTACAGGTCACTATGCACAGGTTGATTTTATTGATGGAGAGTATAAGATGCTTAGAGGTTCAGATTCCAATAAGGATCAAACCTATTTTCTTTGTCAATTAAATCAGTATCAATTGTCTAAAACACTTTTCCCAGTAGGACATTTGAAAAAACCTGAACTTAGAGAAATAGCTGCAAAGGCAGGTTTAAAAACTGCATCCAAAAAAGATAGTACTGGAGTTTGTTTTATAGGAGAAAGAAACTTTCATAATTTCTTAAGTAATTATCTTCCGTCACAGCCTGGAGATATAAAAACTCTTACAGGTCAGGTTGTTGGAAAACATGATGGACTTATGTATTATACCTTAGGACAAAGAAAAGGATTAGGTATTGGCGGTGTAGGAACTGGGGAGCCTTGGTTCGTTGTAGACAAGGATTTGAAAAAAAATATATTATACGTAGTTCAAGGTGAAGATCAGCCTGCTTTATTCTCATATGGCTTAGAGGCAGCAGATTTAAACTGGATTAGCATTAACAAGCCTGAGGAGACCTTTGAATGCACTGCAAAATTCAGATACAGACAACCTGATCAAAAGGTAACAGTATACATGAGAGAGAACAATAAGTGCAAGGTAGTGTTCCATGAGCCTCAGAGAGCTGTTACTCCAGGGCAGGCAGTTGTATTTTATGATGGAGAGGTATGCCTTGGCGGAGGTACCATTGATTCAATCTACAAGAATAAGAAGGATATAAAGTAAAAATAAAAGAATTTAAGAATATAACCATAAAGGCTTTAAAGCTTTTGTGGTTATATTTTTGCTTTTGATTATATAAACTAATGCTGTATGTTATCATAAAGTGCTTAAAATAATTTTGAAATCATTATTGCAATGTAATAAAATAGATATAGAGTTTTATATAGAGATAAATAATATTAACTATAAGCCTACATATTGTTTATCTAAAAAAAGGGGGTAGAATTATGACTATTAACTACGCACACAGAGGGGCAAGCGGTTATTACCCGGAAAATACTATTTTGGCTTTTGAAAAAGCTATAGAACTTGGATGTACAGGAATTGAAACAGACGTTCATATGACTAAGGATGGATACTTAGTGCTTATGCATGATGAAAAGATAGACAGAACTACAGATGGAATGGGATATATAAAAGACTATAATTTAGAGGAGTTAAGGCAGCTTGATGCAGGTAAGTGGAAAGCCTTAGAATTTAGCGGTGAAAGAATACCCACTGTTGAAGAATTAATAAAGCTTGCAAATAGTAGAGATATTATTATTAATTTTGAAATAAAAACTGATGTAATATGGTATAAGGATATCGAGCAAAAATTAATTGAAATAATCCATAAATATAATGCAGTTGATAAGGTTATAATTTCAAGCTTTAATCATTATACAATACACAAGTGCAAGCAGATTGACAAAAATATTAAGACTGGACTTTTATATATGGAGGGACTATTCGAGCCTCATCTATACGCTAAAATAGTAGGAGCTGAAGCAATACATCCATACTTTCCTGCTATAGACAGCAAGGAAGTTATTGATAGAGTAAGGGCAGCCGGGGTAATGGTAAATCCTTATACTATCAATGATGAAGAGACTATGAAGAGATTTCTTGACTATGGCATAGATGGAATAATAACAAACTACCCTGACAAATTAAAAAAACTTATGGAAGGAAAATAACCTTTTAATATGGAGATTAAAGAAAGTGTTAAGGTTTCAGTAAGAAACTTAGTAGAATTTGTGCTTATGCATGGTGATATTGTATCAGGTTTTACAGGAAGCTCAAGAAATACGGATGCAATTAAAGCGCACCAAATCATACAAAAGGCCTATGGAGAAGGTTTTTCCAAGGAAGTTCCACTTTCTTTCAGTGTAGAAGCTGAGGATATAATCTTAGAAATTGGAGGCAGAATTGATGGGCTTTATGTAGGTGAGGATAAGGTTATAATCGATGAAATCAAAACGACAACTTTGGATCTAGAGTTTGTTGAAGAAGATTATAACCTGCTTCACTGGGCGCAGGCCAAATGCTATGCGTATATTTATTCTATGCAAAACAACCTTGACCATATTTCTGTTCAGCTTACTTACTACAATTTAGATAACAAGGAAACAAAAAAGTTTTTGAAGGAATTAAAATTAGAAGAACTAAGAAGCTTTTTTTCAAGATTGGTTCAGGATTATTTACATTGGGCACAGGTTATGGTTTCTTGGAACGAGAAAAGAAATGAAGCCATAGCTAAACTGAGCTTTCCTTTTGAAGTGTACAGAAAAGGACAAAGGGAACTTGCGGTTGCTGTTTATAAAACTATAAAGGAAGGCAATAAGCTTTTTGCTCAAGCTCCAACAGGTATTGGAAAAACTATGGCTACCTTGTTTCCTACAATAAAGGCTTTAGGGGAAGGGCATACATCTAAAATTTTTTACTTAACAGCAAAAACAATAACAAGGACTATAGCGGAGAAGGCTATTAACAATTTAAAGGATAATGGATTAAAGTTAAAAACATTAACTTTAACTGCAAAGGAAAAAATCTGTTTTAAAGAAAAAGCAGAGTGTAATCCTGAAAAGTGTGAGTATGCTAAAGGACATTTTGATAGGGTAAAAGCTGCTTTAGAGGATATTTTTAAGGAAGACAGCTTTACAAGAGAGCTTATTGAGGAATATTCAAGGGAGTATACATTATGCCCCTTTGAGTTTTCTTTAGAGCTATCCAATTGGGCCGATTGCGTTATTTGTGATTATAATTATGCTTTTGACCCCAGTGCAAGCCTCAAAAGATTTTTTATGGAAAGCGGAGGTGATTACGCTTTTCTAATTGATGAAGCGCATAACCTTGTTGATAGAGCTAGGGAAATGTTTTCCTCACAGCTTAATAAGAAGCAATTCCTCGAGCTCAAGAAGGCGACCAAATTAGCAGCACCAAAGCTTAGTAAAATCTTAAATAAAATAAATACGGCATTTATCGAATTAAGGAAAGAATGTGAAGAAAATGAAGAGAGCAGAATCATTCAAAAGGAAGCTCCTAAGGAACTATATGGAGTTTTATCAGAATTCTTAGCATCGGCAGAAAAGGAGCTTTTAGAACATAAAAATGCAGTTTATAATGAGGAGCTTTTAGAGCTTTATTTTAACGTATATGGTTTTTTAAAAACTGCAGAGTATTATGATGAAAGATATATAACTTATGCACAGAATATCGGAAATGATGTAATTATAAAACTGTTTTGCCTTGACCCTTCAAAGCTTTTAAGCGAAGGAATGAAAAAGGGAAAAGCAGCGGTTTTGTTTTCGGCAACTTTAAGCCCCATAGATTATTTTAGAGATATTTTAGGCGGAGACGAAAAGAGCTACAGGATACGTTTAGCTTCACCTTTTCCAAGGGAAAATCTTTGCTTAATAGTACAGGACAAAATATCGACAAAGTATAAAAGAAGAGAATTTACTTACGACAAGATAGCAGAGGCTGTAAATACCCTTGCAAGAAGTAAAAAGGGTAACTACCTTATATTTTTTCCGTCTTATCAATATATGAATGAGGTTTACAAAAGGTTTATAGATTTAAATACAGAGGTAACTGTCTTAGTTCAGACTGCAGGCATGAGCGAAGAAGAAAGAGAAAAATTTTTAGACAGCTTTTCTGTAGAATTAAATAATACACTTGTAGCATTTGCGGTTATGGGCGGTATTTTTGGAGAAGGTATAGATTTAACAGGGGATAGGCTGTCTGGAGCAATAGTTGTTGGAGTAGGTCTGCCTCAAGTTTGTCTTGAAAGAGATATAATAAGAGATTATTTTAGTGAAACAAAAGAAATGGGCTTTGAGTATGCATATATCTACCCTGGCATGAATAAGGTAATGCAGGCAGTGGGAAGAGTAATACGTACTGAAGAAGACAGAGGCGTAGTTATGCTTATAGATGAGAGATTTTCTGATAATACCTACAGAAGATTGTTTCCACCTGAATGGCAGGTTATAAAAGCAGCAAATAATATAGGCGAAACTCTGCAAGATTTTTGGAACAATAAAACTAGATAGAAAGTAATAATCTAATTACATTGAGTTATCCCATAAGTCTTTGAAGATTGGACCTTTTGCCAGAGCTCAATATAAAGATTACTAATACTTTCTAAATAGATAACATGAGTATAAAGGAGAGAAAACGCTTAATATGTGTTTTTTCTCCTTTAAATTCAGTATAAAATGCATTTTATGATATTGAATAAGCTACATAAATTTGATAGAATTAACTGACTGGTAAGTCAGTTTTGTTCTATAGGAGGTAGTGATGAAAGGTAACGCAAATAATGACTCTGATAAGGCAGCTGCAACACAAGCGAAAATATTGGAAGCTGCAGAAGAAATATTTGCCGAAAAGGGTTATGATGGTGCAAGAGTTGATGAAATAGCTAAAAGAGCATGCGTAAATAAAGCACTGATATACTATTACTTTGAGAATAAGCAAAAGATACTTGAAGAAATTATAAAAAAACATATAGTAGAGACAAAGATTTTAAAAGAAGAACTGCTTAAAGATGTTAATACCTTCACAAAAGAGGATAGAGAAAAATTTTTTGACAGAACTTTTGAATATCTCAGAGGAAAAAAAGATTTGCTTAGAATAATTACTATAGAGGCATTAAAGGCTGACTCTGATGATGTTTCAATATTTAAGTTTTTACTTCCTTCTCTTCCAAAGATGATTGCCAAGATGGATAAGATGGGTGTAGAGGTAAAAGATCCTTTAAGCATTATGATTTATTCGTTCTTTTTTGGAATTATTCCAGCCTCAGCTTATTTTACTTTAGCAGATAAGTGGGCAGATTACTATGAGGTAAGCAAGGAAGAAGCAGATAAAAAGTTTATCGATGTGTATAAAAAAGTATATTTAAGTTATTATGACAAGCTGATGAAATAAGAGCTTATATATTTTTGTATATAATTAACTAACTAGTTAGTTAAGGGGGCAGATATTTAGGAAGACTTTATGCAGTATATAATTTTTTATATAATATATATTTTATTTTAGGATGGGAGGAACAAATTAATGGAAAAGAAAAAGAAGTCAAAAGCTGATAAAGTAATTTTGACTATTGTTTTATTAATTCTTATAGGAGCTGCAGCTTTTGGTGTATATTGGTTTGTTGACAATAGCAACTATGTTGCAGCTGATAATGCAAAAGTAAGTGCAGATATACTTAATGTAAGTCCTAAGGTAGCTGGTAAGGTCGCTGAAGTTAAGGCAACTCAAGGTGCTAAGGTTAAAAAAGGCGACGTATTATTTACCTTAGAAAGTGATCAGATACAAATTCAGCTAAATCAGGCTCAAGCTGCTCTAGAAGCTGCAAAGGGTCAATTAGCTAAAGCTGCAGGCGGAGCAAGAGCTCAAGAGGTAGCAGGAGCACAGGCAATGGTAGACCAAGCTCAAGCAGCTTTAAGCGGAGCAAAGACAGGAAAGACAAATCTTCAAAATTCTTTAAATGATGCTCAAAAGAAATACAATGACTTAGTAGCTCAATTAGATAACTTTAAAAATCCATCAACTGGAACTCCAGATGCAGGATATGCAATTGGACTGCTTGATGCTGCAAAAGCAAAGGGAGCTTTAAGTGATGCTCAATACACAGCAAAAGCAGAAGCAATAAATCAATTATTTTCTGCAAAATCACAATTAGAAGCACAAATAAGTCAGCTTAAAGGTCAAATAAGCTCTACAGATTCACAAATATCTGCTTCAAAAGCGAATGTTGATGCTGCAAACAGTAAGTTAAGTTTAACTAATGCTGGAGCTTCTGATAAGGATATAGCAATACTAGAGCAGCAGGTTAAGGTTTCACAAGCAAATTATGATTTAGTGAAGCTAAATTTAGATAACACACAAGTAAAGGCACCAATAGATGGAACAGTAGTTCAAGTTAATGTATTGGTTGGAGACAATGCATCTCCAAGTATTGGAGCAGTTTCAATTGTAGATATGTCAAAAATTCAAATAAGCGGTGAAGTAGCAGAAAAAGATATTTCAAAAGTTAAAGAAGGTCAAACAGTTAAGTTAAGTCTAGATGCTTTCAAAGGAATAAGCTTTGACGGAAAAGTTAAGCAAATAGGATTAACAACTTCTTCAGCATTAAATACTTCAGGAATTAGTCTATCTACTTCTTCAAAAACAAATCAAGTTATACCAGTTAAATTTGATTTAGATGCTCAAGGTAAGGATATTAAGCCTGGAATGAGCGTAACAGCTAAGATTGCCGTAAAATAATAAAATATATTTATTGCTAGGGAGAGGAATTAGCCTCTCCCTAAGTTTTTTATGCAAGAAAGTTAATAAACTCTCTAATATGTGGATATAATCAATAAAGTATATTAAAATGGAAAAGAGGGATTATATGCTGGATGCAGCACTCTTAGGCTGTGGAGGCAGCATGCCAATACCTAATAGATATCTAACCTCGCTATTGCTTTCTTATAATGGTAAAATGATTTTAATAGATTGTGGTGAAGGTACACAGGTATCTTTAAAGCTTTTGAAATGGGGCTTTAAGGATATAGATATAATATGCTTTACTCACTACCACGCCGATCACGCAGTCGGCTTTCCAGGGCTTCTTCTTACCATAGGGAATTCCGGAAGGACTGAGCCGTTAACTATAATTGGGCCATCAGGACTGAAAAAAATAGTAGAAGGCCTCTCAGTAATTGCTCCAAACTTACCCTATGAACTTAAGCTTATTGAGCTTGGAGGCGATAAGGAAAACAGCATAAAGCTGGATAGTATTATAATAAATGTTTTACCTGTAGAACATACTGTTCCATGCTTAGCCTACTCTTTTATAGTAGAGAGAATGAGAAAGTTTGACCGAGATAAGGCTGAAAGAGAAAAGATACCTATGGAGTTTTGGAACAGACTGAGAAAGGGAGAAGAGATTAATTATAAAGGAAAACTATTGACGCCAGATTTGGTTATGGGTGAGCGGAGAAAAGGAATAAAAATAAGCTATTGTACAGATACAAGGCCAATAGAAGAGCTGATAGATTTTGTTAGGCATTCAGACCTTTTTATATGTGAAGGAATGTATGGAGACGATGAATTTCTGCCAAAAGCAATTGATAATAAGCATATGCTTTTTTCAGAAGCAGCATCGCTAGGAAATGAAGGTGAAGTTAAAGAGCTTTGGCTTACGCATTATAGTCCATCCTTAATTGAACCCTTAGATTACATAGAAAGCACAAGAAAAATATTTAAAAGTACTTTTCTCGGTGAGGATAGAATGACTAAAACCCTGAATTTTTCAGAGTAATTTAAATAGATAAAGGAGATTCAAATGAAGTTTTATAAAGAACTAAGCAAAGTATATGATATAGTTTTTCCTAAGGATGAAACAACCTTAAAGTTTCTATGCAAAGCTCTAAATCATAACTCAAAGGTACTTGACCTGGCATGCGGCACAGGAACATACTCGGTAGCCTTGGCGCAGAAGGGGCACAGGGTAGATGGAATAGATTTAGATGAAGAAATGATTGCTCTTGCAAATGGTAAAGGAGGCTTGTTTGCTAATTTTAAAGTTGGTGATATGACAAGATTCCATGAAGTATTTGATAGTGAAAAGTATGATATGGTCTATTGTATAGGGAACTCAATTGTGCATCTTAAAAACAAAGGAAAAATAGAAAACTTTATTGCTGATATTTACAAGAACTTAAATGAAGAAGGAACATTGATAATTCAAATAGTTAATTATGATAGAATTATTAATCAAAACATAAAATCACTTCCTACAATTGATAGACACGAAAAGGGAGTTAAGTTTATTAGAAACTATAATTATAAGGAACATGAGGAAAAAGTAGAGTTTCAAACAGAGCTAATAATTCATAATGACAATAAAGAAGAGAAGCTTACTAATTCTGTAGATTTAATTGCTCTTAGAAAAAATGAACTTGAAGAAATGCTTAAAAATGCAGGTTTTAAAACTGTAAAGGTTTATGGAGGCTTTTCGGAAGAACCTTTTAGTGAAGATTCTTTTGCATTGGTAGTTAAGGGAGCTAAAGGATAATAAAAAATGAATAAAAGAATGAATAATTGAAGATTTCACTTGAGAGACCACCTTTAATTATTCATTCTTAATTTTTTACCAGATAAAGCTATAAAGTTCTATTTAGTTGATCTAAAATATCTACTGGAGTAAGGCCGTCAGCATTAATAACAGGTATTTTTGCTTCAGTATCATCAATACCCATTATATTATCTGAAGCTCCAGATACAACTACAGCATCAAAGCTTAAAAGAGTAGTGCTGCTTGTTATGTTTGTTGTATCTACTTCAAAAACCTTATAACCATTATCGGAAAGATAATCGCGTATTGTACTCAATTCCTTTTGTACACCAATATTTTTCATTTTAACATCTCCTTTCACAAAGTTTATTATTTGCATATAAAAGATTCATATACTAACTATGAGTCAAGTACTAATGGATTATTTTAATTTTATGAGTTATAATATATAACGAAGTTATATTATGGACGATTTAGAATATTGTACTTTTTTGTAAAGGAGAATGGATATATGAATAATATTGACCAATTATCAATCAACTCCATAAGAATATTATCTGCTGAAGGGGTACAGAAAGCAAAGTCAGGACATCCAGGACTTCCTCTTGGAGCCGCTCCAATGGCATATACTCTTTGGGCAAAACACATGAAGCATAGTCCTGAAAATGCTAAGTGGTATGATAGAGATAGATTTGTTCTATCTGCTGGCCATGGCTCAATGCTTTTATATTCATTATTACATTTATTTGGATATGGACTTACAGTTGATGATTTAATGAATTTTAGGCAACTCGGAAGTAAGACACCAGGACATCCAGAGTATGGTCATACTATAGGAGTAGAAACAACTACAGGACCGCTTGGCCAAGGCTTTGCTACCGCTGTAGGCATGGCTGTTGCAGAAAGCTATTTGGCAGAAAAGTTTAACAGGCCAGGATTTAAGATTGTAGACCATTATACATATGTGCTTTCAGGCGATGGAGACATGATGGAAGGAATAACTTCCGAGGCAGCATCACTAGCTGGAACTTTAGCACTCGATAAACTTATAGTTTTATATGATTCAAATAAGATATCCATAGAAGGAAATACAGACATAGCTTTTAGAGAAAGTGTTGAAGACAGATACAAAGCATATGGCTGGCAAGTGTTAGTTGTTGAGGACGGAAACGATGTTGAAGCTATAAGTGAAGCAATTAAAAATGCAAAGGCAGAAAACAAAAAACCAAGTCTGATTGTTGTAAAAACTCAAATAGGCTATGGTTCTCCTAAAGTGGGCACAGCAGGTGCACATGGTGAGCCTCTTGGAATTGAAAATCTTCAAAAGACTAGAGAGTTCTTAAAATGGACTTATGGCGAAGAATTTCATGTGCCAGATGAAGTAAGAGAATATATGAATACTCTAAAATCAGAAGGTAAAAAGGAAGAAGCTGCTTGGGATAAACTGTTTAATGAATATAAAAAGCAATATCCAGACTTAGCAGCAGAATGGGAACTATGGCACAGCAATAAATCAGCTGAACAATTATTAAATAACGAAGACTTTTGGAAGTTCAGTGGAAAAGCCGCTACAAGAAATTCTTCTTTTGAAGTTATAAATAGATTGGCTAACGCAGTTCCAAATCTTATAGGCGGATCAGCAGACTTAGCTCCATCTAATAAAACTTACATGAAGGATAAGGGAGATTACTCAGCTGAAGATAGAAGCGGAAGAAATCTTCATTTTGGAGTAAGAGAATTTGCTATGTCTGCAATTGGAAATGGTATTGCAGTTCACGGAGGCTTAAAGATATTTGTTGCAACTTTCTTTGTGTTTTCAGATTATGCTAAAGCAGCAATGAGATTATCTGCTCTTATGAAGCTTCCAGTAGTATATGTTTTAACTCATGATAGTATTGGAGTAGGTGAAGATGGTCCTACACATCAGCCGATTGAACAGTTAGCTGCACTAAGAAGTATACCAAACTTCCATGTGTTTAGACCAGCAGACTCAAAGGAAACTGCAGCTGCTTGGTATTCAGCAGCAACAAGAGAAGATGGACCAACTGCTTTAGTTTTAACAAGACAGGACTTACCTTTATATGAAGAAAGCTCAAACGAAGCTTTAAAGGGAGCTTATGTATTAAGAGACAGTGAAAAGGAAATTCCAGACTTAATACTTATGGCAACAGGCTCAGAGGTTGAATTAATTTATGAAGCTTCAAAAATATTAAAGGAAAAAGGTATTGATACAAGAGTTGTAAGTATGCCTTCTTTAGAAGTTTTTGATAAGCAAAGTAAGGAATATAAGGAACTTATTTTACCTAATGCTTGCAGAAACAGAATTGCAGTAGAAGCATTAACATCCTTTGGATGGCATAAATATGTAGGACTTGATGGAGATATTATTTCTTTAGATCATTTTGGAGAATCAGCGCCTGCAGATAAATTATTTAAGAAGTTTGGCTTTACTGTAGAAAATGTAGTTGAAAAAGCATTAAGCTTAGTAAAGTAGTATAATGGGACTGTTGAAAAATAGCAAAGAACATGCGAAGGTTTAATGCTGTTTTTCAATAGCCCTGTTTTGTTATGAGGTGGAATTATGTCAAAGTATATAAAAGGAACCAGAAAAAAGGCAGGAAAGTCACCGGGTACCCTTATCCATGTAGGTGATTATACCTCAGAGAATATAGAGCTTACTATGATAGAGTACAACAAGGGATTTTCAAAAATAAGTCAACTTGATAGTATTGAAGAGTGTTTTTCAATGAAAGAAACCGATACTATAAAATGGGTAAATATTGAGGGTCTTCATGATATCAGTATCATAGAGAAGATAGGTAAAAAATTTAATTTTCATCCTCTTATGCTTGAAGATATTTTAAACACAAATCAACGTCCTAAAATGGATGATTATGATGATTATATTTTTATAGTTTTTAAAATGGTTTACTATAATGAAGAAGTTAAGGAAATTGTTACTGAACAAGTAAGCTTTGTTCTAGTAGATAATTATGTGTTTTCTTTTCAAGAATTCAAGGGTGATGTTTTTGATGGAGTAAGAGAAAGAATACAAAGTGGGAAGGGCAATATAAGAAAGCTTGGTGCAGATTATCTTATTTATGCATTAGTAGATTCAATAGTAGACAGTTACTTTTTTATATTGGAACAAATAGGTAATACTTCAGAGGATATTGAACATAAGCTTATGGAGGAGCCTCAGAAGGAAGTGCTTCAAAGTATATACAGTCTTAAAAGAGAAATGATATATTTAAATAACTCTATTTGGCCTTTACGAGAGGTTATAGGAAATCTAACCAGAACTGATTCGCAATTAATCAAGCAAAATACTGTTTTGTATTTAAGAGATGTTTATGACCACGTTATACAAGTAATAGATATCATAGAATCATATAGAGATATTATGTCCGGAATGCTTGATACATACCTTTCGAGTATAAGTAACAGAACAAACGACGTTATGAAGGTGCTTACTATATTTTCAACCATATTTATACCGCTTACTTTTTTGGCAGGAATATATGGAATGAATTTTAAAAATATCCCCGAGCTTGAAATACCATGGGCCTATCCAGCTTTTTGGGCGGTTACAATAATTATCGTGTTAGTAATGTTAGACTATTTTAGAAGAAAGAAGTGGCTATAAGATATAAGTCTTTACATTTAAAAAACTGTATAGTATATTTTAAAATATGTATAAACCCTAATCAGAAAATGAAGGTTGAAGTCCAAAATGATCAGTGTTTCGAGTGAAAGGAGAAAATTTATGAAAAAAATTATTTCTTTAGCATTAACAGCTTTAGTAGCTGCTTCAGTTTTTACTGGCTGTGCTAAGAAAAATAATGAATTTTATGAAGAAAAGAATTTAAATTTAATGGATACAGTAGTAGACTTGAGAGCCTCAGGTACAAAAGCTACACAAGCTGTCAAGGAAGCTATGAAAAGATTAGAAGAAATTGATGTTATGGCCAGTCCTAACAATGAAAAAGGGGACGTTTGGAAGATTAATCAAGGTGCTGGGAGGGATTATGTTAAAGTTAATCCAGATACTATTAAAATGATCCAAATGGCTGTTAAGTATTCAAAGATGAGTAATGGCGCCTTTGATATAACTGTATCGCCGCTTATTAATCTTTGGGGAATCGGTACAGATAAGGCTAGAGTACCTTCAGACCAGGAGATAAAAGAAAAGCTTTCTTTAGTAGGATACGATAAGATAAGCATAAAAGAAGCTGATAATTCCGTTAAGCTTGAAAAAGAAGGAATGGCGATTGATTTAGGAGGCATAGCTAAGGGCTTTGCTGCTGATGAAGTAATGAAAATATTTAAGAAATACAATATTGAAAATGCACTAATAGATCTTGGTGGAAGCTCAATATATGCTTCTGGGAAAAATAAGACTCAATCCCCATGGTCTATAGGAATTCAGCATCCTAGACTTGATAGAAGCGAGGGTCTTCTCGGAATTGTTAAAATATCTGATGAAGCCCTATCAACTTCAGGAGATTATGAAAGATTTTTTATAAAAGATAATAAAAGATATCACCATATTTTAAATCCTGCTACAGGTTATCCAGCAGATAATGGAGTCATGAGCGATACTATAGTAATAAAAGGAAATGTAGCTGATGCTAATATGCAGGCTGATATACTGACTACTACAGTCTTTGTACTAGGTGCAGATAAAGGTATGAAGTTCATTGAAAGCCTTCCTGGCATAGAATGTGCAGTAACTACAACTGATAATAAATTATATAGTTCTTCAGGCTTTAAAAAGAGACTTACGGATCTACACAAGGATTTTACAGAAGTGCAATAAAGTTCTGATATTAATTTAATTATTAAAGAATTAACTAGTGAATGTTATAATAATAATTAAGTAGGAATTATATGGGAGGTATATTTCATGGATTCAAGATATATAAATGCTCATGATATTGATTTTAAAATCTATGGTGATGATATGCAGTTTGTTGAAATTGAGCTTGATCCTAAAGAAAGTGTTGTGGCTGAAGCTGGAGCAATGATGATGATGACTGCTGGAATACAAATGGAAACCATATTTGGGGATGGGACTTCAAATAATGGTAACGGACTTATGGGAAAACTTTTTGGAGCGGGAAAGAGAGTACTTACAGGAGAAAGTCTTTTTATGACTGTATTTACTAATAGCGGGTATGGAAAGCAGCAGGTTTCTTTTGCAGCACCATACCCAGGAAAAATTATACCAATGGATTTAACAAGGTATAATGGAAAAATAATTTGTCAGAAGGATGCCTTTTTATGTGCTGCAAAAGGGGTATCTGTAGGTATTGATTTTAAGAGAAAGCTTGGAGTAGGGTTCTTTGGAGGCGAAGGCTTTATAATGCAAAAGCTTGAAGGTGATGGTCTGGCTTTTTTACATGCAGGCGGAACTATTTATGAAAAGGAACTTGGCTATGGAGAAACTCTAAGAGTAGATACTGGCTGTTTAGTAGCTATGACTAGAGAGGTTAAGTACGATATTCAATTTGTAGGTGGAGTTAAGACAGCTTTCTTTGGTGGGGAAGGACTATTCTTTGCAACTTTAACAGGACCGGGAAAGGTTTGGATACAGTCACTTCCATTCAGTAGATTGGCGGACAGAGTTTTAGCAGCATCAAGAGTTTCCGGAGGCCGAAAGGATGAAGGAAGCATACTAGGTACAATAGGGAATTTACTTGATGGTAATTAAAATAATATAAAGCAATAGGGCTAAGCTTAGCCCTATTGCTTTATATTTTACATTTCAGAACCAGTGTAGGTGAGACTTGCAACAAGAACTTCTTCAGTTTGATTTGTTCCAAGAACTGATACAACGGCGGTTCTTTTATCCTTATCCACACTTTCTATCCATATAGGTTTTCCTTCATAAAGTACACTGATATTTTTTGTTGAAGTCATTATTTCAATTGCTTTGTCAATGATCATATAGAGTGCCTCCTCGCAGTCATAAGTTTTATGCTTTTAAAAATAGTATTTATAATATCATAGAATAATATGTATATATAATGCAAAAATAAAAACGGACCATTTAAGTGGTCCGCTAATGCTTAATAATATGTTGTTATTTGCCGGTAAGAATTGAATATACATAAACAAATCTTGTAGCATGTTCTTGTTCATCAGTTATTATTTCAAATAACATATCTCTGAGTTTTTGGTTTGGAAGCATAGATTGAATTTTCCTGTAAAGTTCAACTGCTTCAAGCTCACCGTTTATACTTGTCTCTACAGCATCGATTAATTTGTTATAGCCTTCAACCTTAGGCGCAGGAATGTCAATCATTTTTCCTGTAAGCATGTAGTAAATCTGCTGAAACATTTTATAGTGCTTTCCTTCATCCATATAAGCAAATTCTATTTGCTTTTTTACTTTTTCGTCTTTTGCCATATCCATCATATTTTTATATTTTATTCTGTCATGTCTTTCATCCTTCATAGCTTCTTTTATTAAATCTAACACATTTTCTCTCTGATGCATTTGTTCTCTGTACATTTCTTCATAATTATTTTGGTCTGTACCGTAATACATTAAAACTCCTCCTAAAAAAGCTATCCCCTACATACTATGTTTAAAAGTGAATTTTTGTTATAGAAGTTAAAAAAAATAATTTGTAAGTTACTTTTTTATAAGTTTAACAAATTTTTTATTGGACACAACTTATGAGGAATTATGCTATACTTAAATATAAGGTAAATTTAGTAAAATGAGGTGAAGTTATGCTGGGAAAAAAGTTATGTAAAGGAGATACTATAGGAATAGTTGCTCCTGCTGGAATTGGTAATAAAGACAGGATAGAAAAAGGAATAAATAAACTTAAAAGCTTAGGCTTTAATATAAAGCTTGGGAAACACATATATGACAAATGGGGATACTTTGCTGGAGAGGATAAAGATAGAGCAGAAGATATAAATGATATGTTTTCGGATGAAGAAGTAAATATGATCTTATGTGTTAGGGGAGGATATGGAGCAGTCAGGCTATTTCCATATTTAGATTTTAATAAAATTAAAAAGCATCCTAAAATATTTATGGGTTATAGTGATATTACAATATTATTAGATGCGTTTTATGAAAAAACAGGTCTTATTGCTTTTCATGGCCCAATGCTTGGTGATTTAGAAAATGAAGATACATTAAACAGCATTATGCTCACTCTTTGCGAAGGTGATAAAAAATATGAGATAAAAAACCCTGAGTCAATTTTAATGCTGAGTAATACGGATAAATGTATTGAAGGCAGAATTGCGGGAGGAAACTTAACATTGATTTGCAGTACATTAGGGACACCTTACGAAATGGATACTAAGAATAAAATATTGTTTATTGAAGATGTTGAGGAACCTCCATATAAAATAGATAGAATGCTTGCACAGCTTGCTATGGCAAATAAGCTTCAGCAGTGTGAAGGCTTTATATTAGGTCAGTTTACCGACTGTATAGATGAAGGGAAAGAAAGCTTTTTTACTTTAAACGAAGTTTTAGAGCAATATATATTTAGTTTAAATAAGCCTACATTAATAAACTTTATGGCAGGACATGATAATCCAAAGCTTATTTTGCCAATTGGAGCAAAAGCAAGATTAAATTGTAAAAGTCATGTGATTGAAGTTATGGAACCTGTAGTGAAATAAAAATGCAAATTTAAAATAATTGTAAAAATGAAATAATAGCTATATATAAATTTCAAAATATATGATAAAGTATAAATAAATATGAATATAATGAAGCATTCAACGAATTTTAATTTCAAGACAGGAGACATAGATAGCATGAAAAAAGAATTCTCACTCAGCAACGAAAAAGTTATGATTAATTTTACAGCAAAGTACTGTGATACAATGGAAAAGATGCTAGACAGCAGTGGATTTTATAGAGTTGTAAGCTCTTATTTAGAAAGAGTAAAAAACAGAAGAACAAATATTTATAAATTCATAGAAAGTTCTTTAGAAATATTGGACACAGATCAGGCAGCAAAAGAATTAATCGGGTTATTTAAATTGCTGACAATAGAAAGAGCAGAAGACATAATAAAGCTAAACAATAAGTATCAAGTAATCTTAAGAAGCAAAGAAAGTTTTATTGATTTAATTGAAGATTTATACGGCTATTGGAGAAAACTTGAGAGATATACAATAGTTCACAGCAGCAGAGTAAATGAAGGAGAGGGGTATGAAAGTGTAAGTTTTATAGATGCAAATACTAACTTTTCAAGGCTTGTTTTAAATACTTATAGAAGGATTGAAGAGCATGTATTAGGTCATAAGCCAGCGGTATACAGACAGCTGCCAGCTGGAGGAAATGCAGGGCTAATCGTAAGCAGCAATAAGTGGAATCTTCCTGAGGAATATTCCATACTCAAAAACATTCCATTTATTACTTCAATTATACTTGACCCACCATTTATATCTTACCCCAAAAAGAATACAAGAGATGGTTTTTTTAAGGAATCCTTTGAAAATCCGTTAAAAGACTGCAATATAAATAAAGATCATTTTTTCTGTTATCCTGCTAAAGTAGGGGAGCTTCTGGCTTATATATATTTCCATAGGGATTTCATGTCTCATGGAGTTACACTGTGTAATCTTTTTGAAATGGCTAGAGAAGAGGAATATAAGGGTGTAAAACCAGACATTGTATATGTGTTTGGGGCAAGAGATGTTAGTGAAGAAGTAAGAACCGTATTTTATGATGATGATAAAAGTAATATAATGCTTGGGTATGTAAGTTATGGAGACGCAATAGATTATTTTGGCTATATGAAAAAAATGACTTTAACTCTTCATAACCTCATCATGATTAAAAGGGGATATCTTCCTATACATGGGGCTATGGTTAATATTGTAATGAAAAACGGAAAGTCTGCTAATGTTGTTATAATGGGAGACAGTGGTGCAGGAAAATCAGAAAGCCTAGAAGCCTTTA
This sequence comes from Clostridium rhizosphaerae, assembly GCF_016765585.1. Classification (GTDB taxonomy): domain Bacteria; phylum Bacillota; class Clostridia; order Clostridiales; family Clostridiaceae; genus Clostridium_AT; species Clostridium_AT rhizosphaerae. The sequence continues at coordinate 108,897 of NZ_JAESWC010000008.1, read as the reverse complement.
GAGGGTTAAGTGAAGACTATATAAGTGATATGACTATTGTTTTTGATGACATGGGAGTCTTAAAGCTTAATGGGAAAGAAAAGCCTTTAGGGTATGGTACTGAAATTGGAGCTTTTGTACGACTTGATGATTTGGATCAAGGTTATGCTTTTAAAGAAATAGATAGAAGTATATTTATGAATCCGGATAAGATTAATGCAAGGCTGGTAATGCCTGTAGCTACTTATAAGGAAATAATTAAAGGATATCCTGTCGATTTATTTTTGTATGCTAACAATTATGAAGAAGTAAAAGAGGAAGAGTCAGAAATAGAATATTTTAATAATCCAAAGGAGGCTGTCAAAGTATTTAGAAGCGGAGCGAGGATGGCAAAGGGTACGACAACAGAAAAAGGTTTAGTTGAATCCTATTTTGCAAATCCTTTTGGACCTCTGCAAAAACAGGAAGAAACTGATAAGCTGTTAGACATATATTTTGAGGAGCTCTTTAATAAAGGTGTTAAGATAGGTCAAATTAAGACTTGCCTTGGAGTAAGCGGTAAGGAAAAAACTGGACCTAAGAACGCTGCAATAACATTATTTAATATAATTAAAGCTCTAAATTAAAGATGTTTTATATAATAGTTCTATTTTTGTATTTGAATTTTATAAATATAAAGATAGAACTATTGTAGGAGGTTCTCTTAAGTTTGAAAAGTTCTTCTAAAAGTATATTAGGCTGGATTGTTATATTATATTTATCTATAACTTTAATATTATTTATAGTTTGGTTTTTTCCATGGAACAGTAAACAGGAATATAAAAACTATAAGCACTATGAAAGTTCGATTAATAAAAAGCTCCAGGCTACTATTGATAGTGTGGATAAGTTTGACATCATATATCAAGAAAAGAAAATAAGCAAAAGACAATTAATCTCTAAGTTAAAGCGAGCTTCCTATGAACTAGAAAAGCTTCATGATTCCTTTAAATGGAGAAAGGGAGATGATGTTACTAAAGAATTGTATCTTTTAAAAAAAGAAATTATAATTAGTTATGCTCAAATATATAAAAATAGAGCTCAGGCTCTTTCAAATGGAATTATTATTAATGAGCAGGCGGACACTAATTTTATTCAGATAATAATTGACAGATATAATCATAAGGATAAGCTTGAAAGAGAAAGGTATAATTTAGCATTTTTACAATGAATAAAAGAGCAAGTATCCGAAGAACTTGCTCTTTTATTTTGAATATATAAAAATTAAGTGGACTACTTTATGTTATTTGACGATATCACGGTCATTATCGTAGTTTCTATCTCTTCCTAAGAATGATAAGGAGTAAAGACCAGCTATACCTACTAAAGCGTATATAATTCTTGAGAATGTAGTCATTTCTCCAAATAAAGCTGAAACTAAATTAAAATCAAAGAAACCTATTAAACCCCAATTAACAGCACCAATTATAACTAATAATAATGCTATTGTATCTAATACTCTCATTTATTACATCTCCTTCGTATTTATTTATACATCAATAGTATTTACATAATTACTAAAAATATAAGCATTACTTTTACTAAACAATAATGTTTTTTATTTTTATACATATATATTAAGGAAGTATATTTATAAATTATTTATTTTTGGATAAAATACTATTAAAAGGAAAATTAAAAGGGATGAAAAGATGAAAAGATATAAAAAGATTTTCGCATTAATTATTGTTTTATCGCTTTTAGCTGGATGTAATAAGACTCCGATCCAGAATGTAAAATCAAATTCACAAATAAACAATGATACAGCTTCGGCTAAAGAACCAGGAAAAAATGAGAATTCCAGTAATGAAACAAAAAAGGGGATAACTATGAATAAAATTAGTTTTGAAGAAGTATCGGCAGGAAATTTACCATCAAACTTGGATACATCGATAAAAGTGCTAAAGGCTAACAGAGGATATTTAATTACCGAATATAACGACTGGTACTATATAACTGTATTCTCCGGTAAGAAGAGTACAGGAGGTTACTCTATTAAGGTTTTGTCTGTTGAAGATAATGAGGGAAAAACAAATATTGTAGTTGAAGAAAAATCTCCTAAACAGCAGGATATTGTAACACAGGCAATAACCTATCCATATACGGTCGTAAAGTTAAAAGGAATTACTCCGAATATTACAATTAAAAATACAAAAGGTGAAACTTTAGAAAAAGTTTTAAAAGAAGAGCAAATGTACTAAAAGGAATTTCCTTTTAGTACATTTTTTCTAGTTCTATATTTCTATCAATTGGTTTTGATAAGGATATAAAGGTATTAGTACTTTGTACACCATTTATTAATTGAATTTTTCGCATTAAAATGTACTGAAGATGAGAAACATTTTTACAAAGCACCTTAACGAAAAAAGAATATTCCCCAGTTGTATAATGAAGTTCAACTACTTCATTAATCCTGCTTAAGCTTTCTTGTATAGTTGAAGAATCTAAGGTGCTATCCAATTTAACACCTATAAAACAGCAAATATCATAGCCAAGTTTTGAATTATCAACTATAAGCTTTGTTCCCTTTATTATACCTAGCTCTTCCATTTTCTTCATTCTAACATGAATTGTGCCTCCGCTAACATGACATTGTCTGGCAATTTCTAAAAATGGAGTTCTAGAGTCGTTAAATAATATACTAAGTATTTGATAATCTAAATCATCTAATTGCTGGCAGCATGCCCCATCCATAAATAACTCCCTCCCGAATACAAAGTGCTGAATATACTTGTTAACACAACAAATACAGCTTGTTTATAAAAATCAGCTTAAAGCTTTTATCACATTAATATGCAATACAGTTTTTAACAAATCCTATATATTATTATATCAATAAAATAATACTTTGACAATTTTATAACAAAAAATATTTATAATATAATAAATTTGATAAATTTACAAGATTTGCCTTGATTTCATTAGGTTTTTGCATAAAAGAGAGGTCACCCTCTCTTTTATTTCTAGTACTATTTGAATTGAACGGCAGTTACTTCATCGGATAATGTAGAAAACTTATAACCCTGAGTCTTTAGGCCACTGATAATAGAAGGCAATGCAAGAACTGTAGTTGTTTTTGGACTGCTGTCATGCATGAGTATGATTGCTTGCTTCTTATTTTTTGATCCTTTTAATACCTCAGCTATAATTTTATCCTTATCCTGAGTAGCTACTGATGCGTCCGTAGAATCTACATTCCAGTCAAAATACTTGATTCCACTTTGCTTTATATGTTTTGTAAGCTTATCCATGAAATCGGATCCTCCATAACTGAAGCTCACGTGATTATTTGAACCTCCAGGAAAACGAAGAATGCTGGGCTTTTTACCTGTAATTTGAGCAATGAGATCATCAAGTTTTTGTTTATCTTTATCAAAGTCCTCTATAGTCTTATAAAGTGCCGCATAATCATGCGAGTAGGTGTGATTGCCTATAGTATGCTTTTCGTTTATTATTCTTTGATAAATTTTCTTACTTTCAGGATGACCATTTACAAAAAATGTAGCTTTAATATTATTTTCTTTTAATATATCAAGAATTTTAATGGTATTATCAGATGGGCCGTCGTCAAAGGTCAAATATGCTGTTTTATCTAAAATAGAATTTGAAGAGGATTGCTTATTTTTTAGGTCATCGTTTTGCTTTTGAAGTGCATTATTACTTTCTGTAAGCTTTTTATTATCAGTTTTTAATTGATTAACTTCGGAGTTTAATTCTTCATTAGTCTTCTTTAATTCAGTTATTGCAGAACTTAAGTCCTCATTAGTCTTCTTCAATTCAGTTATTACAGAACTTAAGTCTTTTTTGTTTTTCTCAAGTTCAGCAGCTTTATTGCTTAATAATTGTATTTGTTCTTTATCTTTACAGCCTGTAAGAGTAAATACATGAAATAATACAAGCAAAATAACAATAAAATATCGTTTATGTTTTATCAAGTACTCTAACCCTCCAGTATTATTAATTTCATAATCTATGTAAACTTTTCTGAAGAGTTTAATTAAGGTACTATTTAGATTGCACTAATACATAGTATGTACTTAGGGAAGATTTGGTGTAAATAAAATAAAAAAGTATGATTGAAGGCATAAAAGCCAGAATCATACTTTATATTTTATTTAAATTTCAGTTTTACTACCTGATTCTGAAGGTATATATAAATTGTATCCTCAGTAACTGATACCTTTGCAACATCTTTTAAATTAATATAAATTCCATGAAAATCATAATAGCTTCTTTGACCATTTTTGCTTATAAGCCTAAGTATTCTTCCACGACGTTCATCTGATAGCTCATAATCAAATTGGTCAATGCAATAAACCGTGTCAAGCTCATAAGCATTAATAATGGCTGCTAAGCTTGAACTTTTTAATTCATCCAGAAGCTTAAATAGTTCATCTAAAGTAATTTGTCTCATAAATTTTATCTCCTTTTTAATCGTAAACCATAATTATTAACATAATTATAGCATCACAATATGATTAACGTAAGAGGACTTAGAAAATCCTTTTTATACAAACTTATAAATCAATGTATATTTAATCTATAGCAACTGAATTATAGTATAATAGAAAATAAATACAATATATTGAACTTGATGGATATAACCAGTAAATAGCGTGCGATATAATATAATAGAGATAAATTATAGTATGAAAGGGAGGTAGGAGTTTGCCAAACATAATAGATTACTTGGACTGGCGAGGAGATTTATCTATGACTGTTTCGGAGTTTAATGAAGTAGATAATCTTATACTTGCACAATTATCTTACGTAGATTTTGAAAATATAGTGCCAGGAATTGATAGTGATGAAAGCATTTCAATCAAGGAAGCTTCAGATTTGTTTTTTAAAGTTTATAATGAGTATGAAATCATGCTGGAGGAATCGGTAGCTAAAATATCAGTATGTCTTATGAAGAAGATGGCTTGTTGTGAGCGTTTTGCAAAGCTAAGGTTATCAAAATATGTAAATAAGGTTCATTATGAAGAACAAAAACAGTTTTCTGCAATACATATAGCTTTAGAAGATGGAACCATATATGTAGCATATAGAGGAACCGATGATACACTTGTTGGCTGGAAAGAAGATTTTAATATGAGTTTTATGACAACAATTCCAGCACAAGTTGAGGCAGTAAATTATTTAAGAGAAACTACAATAGACGGTAAAAGTAAAATTAGAATTGGTGGACATTCAAAAGGGGGAAACTTAGCAGTATATGCTGCTGTAAAATGCTGCTTACACATAAAAGAAAATATAATCGAGGTTTATAATAATGATGGACCTGGATTTAGCAGGGAAATGATAAACTCTGAAGAATACAGAGAAATACGCAGCAGGATTAAAACAATAGTGCCTCAAACTTCTATAGTTGGAATGATGCTTGAGCACGAGGAAGAATATATAGTTGTTGCAAGCAAGCAAAAATATATAATGCAGCATTATGCTATGTCTTGGGAAGTGCTTGGCAAACAGTTTGTATATGTTTCTGGAGTCACTGAAGGAAGTAAGCGTATAGATGCAATACTAAAGGCTTGGCTAAATAACATGGATACAGATGAAAGAGAACGATTTGTTGATTCTTTATTTTACATATTTGAAGCTGCAGATATAAAAAGTCCCAGAGACATATCAAGGGATAAGTGGTCAAAGGTAGCAGTAATGAGGAAAGTTATAAGCAGTATGCCAATTGAAAATAGACAGGTACTTTTTAAAACAATAAGACTATTGCTTAATGAGGGCAGCAAGATGTTCAGGTATCGAAACAAACAAAACGAGCGCAGCATTGGCTCAAAAGCAGACTTCAATAAAACTTTTAAGAATAAATCAATGCTTAAAGGAAGCAAACTTAAAAAGGATGAGCTATGAAAAGTATTTTGGGTTTCCAAAGAACTTTTCATATATGATAGCCCTAAAGTAAAATATATAACTCGCTTATTAATGAGTGAAGGAAATTATAAGATGTAATAAGCTCCCCTTGATATAAACAGTAAAACTGTTTATATCAAGGGGAGCTTATTAATTATGTACTACTCTCGTGATTTAGTGAGTGCATCAAGATGGCAGTATGCTGGTATTGATTTTAAATCACATAATTTTCACACAAGTTTGCCATATGATTAAGACAATTAAAGTTTACTATATAAGTAATGAAAAATGGTTTTTAATTAAACTTCAGTCGTTCAAGGAGGAAATAAGCATGAAAAAAATAAGCAAATTTTTAGTAATAGTTGTTTGGGCAGGCTTGATATATATATTATATAGAATGAATTTATTAACTGGAAATATAGATAACTTAAATCAGTTTTTTATTAGCCGCGGCAATTATAAGGCTCTAGTATTTATTGCTTTATCCTCTTTAAGAATAGCTGCATTAATTCCTAGTGCAGTGTTTATGATTCTGGGTGGCATGATGTTTAGACCTATACAGGGGTTTGCTCTTACCCTTGTTTCGGTTGTATTAAGTGAGACTATTGTTTATTTATCATCAAAAGTTTTAGTTAGTTCAGGAATAAAAAATTATCTTATAAATAAAAATCCTAAACTATACGAGCTGCTTCTTATGAATAACACTAAAATATTGGCTATTGGTATTTTATGTCCGATAGCTCCTTCAGATGCAGTTTGTTTCTTGGTCAGCTCAGCAAAATTAAGTTATAAAAAATTTATATTAACAATAATAGCGGCTAATATGCCAATGATAATACTCTACAGCTTCCTTGGAGATAGTGTTATGTCTTCAACCAACAATACAATAATAATCGCAGGTATTATAGCTGTTATAAGCATATACTCTATATATTTATGGAACAAAGAACAAAGGTCTCATAGATTAGCTTAAAAGAGGTATTATTTATAAAAATCGTATAATGTTGAAATTTTATAAATAATTTAAATTGAATATAAAAAATATTTTATATTACATACTTGACAAAAGTAAGTAAGTTATTGTATCATAGTTACATAAAGTAACTGAATAAAAAATAATTATCGAATAGATAATAATATAGTGTTAAAAAATTAATTAATAAAACGGAGGCTACATTTATGAATAAAGATTTTAATTCATCAATTCAAGAAAGAAGATCAATTTATGCAATTACAAAGGAATCACCAGTATCTGATGATAGAATACAAGAAATTATTGAGTTTGCAGTAAAGTATACACCGTCTGCTTTTAATTCTCAAAGTGCAAGAGTAGTAGTTTTACTTGGACAGAATCACAATAAACTATGGGATATAACAAAGGAAACTTTAAGAAAGATAGTTCCTGCAGAAAACTTCTCAGCTACTGAAGAGAAGATAAATTCTTTTAGAAATGGGTATGGTACTGTATTATTCTTTGAAGATAAAAGCATTATAGAAGGGCTTCAAAAGCAATTCGCACTTTACAAAGACAATTTCCCAGTTTGGTCTCAGCAGTCTTCAGGCATGCTTCAGCTAGTTATATGGACATCACTGGAAAATGAAGGTCTAGGTGCTTCTCTTCAACACTATAATCCTCTTATAGATGAAGAAGTAAAAAAAGAATGGAATATACCTGGAAATTGGAAGCTTATTGGACAAATGCCATTCGGAAAGCCATCTGCTCAGCCAGATGAAAAGCAGTTTCAGCCATTGGAAGATCGCGTTAAGATAATCAAATAGATTAATATATACAATGCAGAAGTTCTAATACATTGATGATGTCCCAAAAATCCTTGAAGATTGGATATTTTGTGACATCATCAATGTAAGAACTTCATTGCATTATATATAGATAAAAGCCTATGTGAAATTGCACATAGGCTTTTATAATTGTCAATGTATAATATTTTTAAAACTACTTTAATATATCCAGGATAGCCCGAAGCTTTTATCACCTGTATGTACACTTATTACCGGCGAAAGTTCCTCTATGGTAACTGCATGCTCAGGATAGATCTCCAATACTTTTTCCTTCAATTTTATAGCTGAATCATAAGCATTTGCATGAGCAATGATTATCTTTGAGTTTGAAGTTAATTTAGTGCTTTCAATTAATTCGACTAAATGGTTGTACACCTTTTTCATTGTTCTTACTTTGCTTTTTAGTAATATTTCGCCTTTATCAAAAGCCAAAATTGGTTTTATCTTTAAAAAGGTTCCAAAGGATGAAGCAGATAAAGATATTCTGCCGGTCCTACGTAAATGCAATAAATCATCCACTACTAAATATATTTTTGCATTAGATCTTATATATTCAAGATTCTCAATAATAGATTCAATTGAACTTCCGCTTTTTATTAATTCCAAAGTTGATATTGCCATGTGTTTTTGGATAGTGGATGTGAAAAGTGAATCAAAAACAATTATTTTATCTTCTGAGACTTGACTTCTGACTAACATTCCTGTTTGGAAGGTACCACTCAATCTAGAGCTAATTGTAATATATATAATGTGATCGTATTTATCTAATATCTTCTCAAAAAGTGTAAAAACATCCCCAACAGGTGGTTGTGAAGTGGTTGGAAGACTTAAACATTCATTCATCTTTGAGCAGAATTGACTTGGAGTTATATCTAAACCATCTCTAAAAGAGTTGCCATCCATTATTAGATGTAATGGTAATGAATATAAATTATCATTACATTCGAATAATTCATTATCAATTACAGCAGTGCTATCTACAACAACAGCTATTTTATTCATGTAATTCACCTCATAAAAGTATTATGTGTGTTACATATGATACGCTTGTAACAGTTACTTATTTATCATATAATATTATAAAGTATGAAGTCAATGGAATAAAATAAGTTATACAAATAAGAGAAAGCAGGTTTTTATCATGAAGAGCATAATTTTCGATGTAGATGGAACCCTATGGGATACCACAGAAGTTGTAGCTAAAGCTTGGAATAGATCAATTCATGAATCAGGTAAAACATCTCCAAACATAACCTCTTCAGTGCTTAAGAAAGAGTTTGGAAAAACCATGGATGTAATTGCAAATAATTTATTTCCAGATTCCAGTGAGAGAGAAAGAGAGCAGCTTCTCAAAAAGTGTTGTGAATATGAGCATGATGCCTTAAGAGAGAATACAGATAATCTGCTTTTTGATGGGGTAAAGGAAACTATTGAAGAACTTTCGCGAAGATGTCAGTTGTTCATAGTAAGCAACTGTCAGTCTGGGTATATTGAATTATTTATGAAAAAGGCTGGAATTGAAAAGTGTATAAAAGACTATGAGTGCTTTGGAGATACAGGTAAAAGTAAGGGTGAAAACATAAAACTTGTTATAGAAAGAAATAATTTAGATGACGTAGTTTACGTTGGAGATACGCTTGGAGATTATGAGGCATCGGTATTTGCAGGAGTACCCTTTATATTTGCAAAGTACGGTTTTGGAAATGTTCCTGCTTGCGATTTCGCTATCAGTAGTATAAGACAACTGTTGACTTATTGTTAGGATATAACTTTCCTATATCATATTTTTTATAAAAGAGCACCTTAATGAGCAATTAAAAAGAATTATAATATATTGATATATTTATAAAAATATATCATAATATTATATAGACTAATAAATAACATTTATCATAAGAGGAGGGATTGAGGTGCCGTTTTTAAAGCTTCTGCTTCAGATGGTTGTTTATGCACTTATAGTTCTAGTAGGGTATAATCTGCTTAAACGTTTTGTGTTATCTAAAATTAAGGTTAAAATCAATAAGTGGGTTATTTTTGCGATTGCTATGGTTATACTTCTTTTGCCTAACATTTTAGTTGCTGTTCTCCATATAAACATACAAAACAATGCATTGTGGGTTTATGGACCATCAAGTTTATTTATTGTTTTGTTCCTTTGGTTTATTGATTTAAGCGGATGGAATAGAAGAAATAGTAATTCTTCAAATTCTTCAGGAACAGGCTATTATGACAAAAAAGGTAAAAAAGATAAGATAGTAATAAAGCCAAAAGCAAAACCAAACAGAGTTAAGAATAAAAAAGACTAATTTAAGGGGTTTAAATACCCTTGAATTAGTCTTTTTCTTTAATATGACTTCTTACCGCCTACATATGTATTTAAAATCTTTATATTCTTAATGAAATCTTTATCTACCTCTAGAATATTTTCAGACAAAACTGCAAAATCAGCCAGCTTTCCTTTTTCTATTGAACCTTTAAGAGACTCTTCAAAATTCATATATGCAGAGCCTAAGGTAAAGCATTTGAGAGCTTCTTCAATGGTTAAATTTTGATTACTGTACCAGCCCTGTTTAGGATCACCCTTTAAGCTTTTTCTTGTAACAGCAGCATAAACTCCGTATAAAGGATTAAAGCTTTCAATAGGAGCATCTGAACTGAAACTCACTTTTAAACCGAGATCAAGCATTTCTTTCCAATTATAGCTTTCTTCAGCCCTTTCTTTTCCAACTGCTTTTTCTACAATAGGCCAGTCTGTCATTACAAAGGAAGGTTGAACATTTGGAATAACCTTAAGTGCCTTAAATCTTTCAAGAAGCTTTTTATTAGTAAACTGGCAGTGTATTATAATTGGCCTTAAATCTGTGTTTGGATAAGCGGCTTGTAATTTTTCATAGGAGTTTAATATCATATGCATAGCTCTGTCGCCTATAGCATGAATAGCTATTTGAAAGCCGGCCTCTTGAGAGCCAAGCACTAGCTCATCAAGTTCCCTTTGGTCATATATAGTTACTCCATGGCTTTCAACATCAGAGTACGGTTCTTCCATGGCAGCTGTTCTGCCGCCTAAAGACCCATCTTGATAAAGCTTCATCACGCCGATTTTAAGCATATGACTTACTTCACCAGATTTTAAGCCTAAGCTTTTTGTTTCTTCAAGAGCTTTCTTGTTCATAAGATTAAGCTGAAGAACAAAACGCAGAGGCAGCGAATTTTCACTATCTAATTCTTTATAGGCTTCAATTAGATTATTTAAATCTCCGGCTGTGCCAAGGTCTTCGCTGTGAATTGTAGTTAATCCGTATTTTAAAGCATCGGTAAACGCAGACTTTAATACCTTTTTAATATCTTCTTTTGTCATTGCAGGAATTTTATCAAATATAAAATTCATTGCATTTTCTCTTAATATGCCTGTAGGTACTGTGTTTTCCTTATCAATTACTCCGCCATCAGGGTTATCAGTGTTATTAGTTATACCTGAGGCTTCTAAAGCTTCTGAGTTAGCAACCCCTATGTGACCGCAGACCCTGGAAAAGAAAATAGGATTGTCTGTGCTTATTTTATCTAAGTCATACCTGTTTGGAAGCCTGCCATCAGTAAAATAATTGTGATTCCAGCCTCTTGATATAATCCATTCACCTTTTTTGATATTATTTTCCTTTATATAGTTCTTTGTTGTTTCTATCATTTCATCTATAGAAGTTATGTTTGATAAATTAACTCTGCTTTTAAAAACTGCATAATTTAAAAAATGCATGTGCGAATCATTAAAACCGGGCACTACAGTTTTACCCTTAAGGTCTATTATTTCCTCATCATGTTCCTTCAAAGTTAAAACTTCTTCAGATGTTCCTACGGCTTCAAATTTATCAGCCCTTACTTTAAACGCCTGTGCAATTTTATTGTTATCAAGGGTTATAATATTTCCATTTATAAAAATAGACAAAACAATCACCAACCTTAATAAAGCTATTTACAAATATTTTAACTCATATTTGAGCCTGATAAAAGAAAAAGATAGAATGTCTGCTGCCACCACAACACATTCTATCTTTTTCGTAGTCCCTGTCTAAATTATAGACAAGTTTTATATTTTTAAACTTATTATTTAATTTTTAGCTGCAGCCAGTAGTTGAACCACAATCCAAGCATACCTTACAGGTTCCGTTCATAACCATCTTTGTTCCAGAGCAGGTAGGGCATGTTACGCCGTAGAGCTTCTCTCCCTCAGGTTTTGAATGAGAAGTATTACTGGATTCTATAGAAACAGTTTCGCTTGGTGTAGTTGATATTGGATGCTGTGAAAAAGGGCTTTTTTCTATGGTTGTGCTTACATAATCCTCAGGCTTAACCTGGCAGCGTGAGAAATCACCTAACTCTATATCGATTATTTTGCTTATTAAATCAGAAATAGAGGATACATATTTAATATATGGATGTTTTTGCACAAAACCATAAGGCTCGTATTTTTGTCCTCTAAGCATTCTGGCAATATCCTTTGGAGGAACATGATATTGAAGCATAACAGATATTGATTTGGATAGAGAATTTAAAAGCCCTGTTATTATTGTTCCTTCTCTGTCAGTAGTTATATAAACCTCAGAAATCTCACCATTTTCGCGTCTGTTTATAGTGGTATATATTTTAACATCCTCAATTTGAGCAGGATGAGTAGTGCCGTATCTAATACCTTCTGGTTTATCTCTTCTTGTATAGTGCTTGTGCGCCTGCATTTCCTTTGCCTTTTTAAGAAGCTGAGCATAAGTAAGACTTTCAAGATTTACATCATCAGATTCAGTAAGCAGACTTGTATTTAGAGGCTGTGCTGCCTTGGAAGAATCTCTATATAAAGTAATGCCTTTTACACCAAGTTCCCAGGATTTTAATACTACATTTTTAAAATCTTGAACTGAAGCATTTTTAGGTAAGTTAACAGTCTTTGACACAGCTCCAGAAATTAAAGGAGTTATGGCTGCAACCATGTTAACGTGACCCATAGGTTTAATATACCTTTCTCCGCTGCCGCACTTATTAGCTGTATCAAAAATTGCATAATGTTCTTCTTTTAAGTGAGGTGCATCTTCAATCTTGCCGTCAGCTATTTTTTCATATTCGTACCCGTTTTCATTAGCTGTTTCTTTTCTAAGAACATAGTTTAATATGTCCTCAATTTGTTCTTTAGTATAGCCTAAGTTTTCAAGAGACATTTCTATTACAGGATTTACTACAGTCATATATCCACCGCCAACAAGCTTTTTATATACAATATGACTGAAGAAAGGCTCAATAGAAGTTGCTGTACAATCCATAGCAAAGGAGATAGTTCCTGTTGGTGCTATTACTGAAACCTGTGCATTTCTAAAACCAAAAGCTTCACCCTTTAGAACCGCAGCTTTCCAAGTTTTTATAAGAGCGTTGCTTATGGAACCAAGATTCAAGCTGTTTAAAAGATCGTGATTTACTTTAACTGGCTCATAATTTAAATCTTCATATTCCGAATCTAAGCTTCCAGAAACTCTAGCATGGTTTCTTATTACTCTTAACATGTAATCTTTATTTATATCATACTTTTCAAAAGTACCAATTTTTTCTGCCATTAAAGAAGATACGTAGTAAGAATACCCTGTCATAATTCCTATCAATGAAGCCGCCAAGGTTCTGCTTTCTTCAGAATCGTAGGGGTGCCCCATAACCATAAATAAAGCAGCTATATTTGCAATACCTAAACCTGTAGTTCTAAACATATAGGTTTTTCTTGCAATATCTTCAGTAGGATACTGCCCCCAATGAATAGATGCTTCAAGTGCAAGCTGAACTAAACCTACCAAGTGAATATAACCATCTATATCAATGCTTTTATCAGAATGATTATAGAATTTAAATACATTTATTGAAGCTAAATTACAAGAGGAGTCATCCAAGAATGCATATTCTCCACATGGATTAGTAGAGTTAATTCTGTTATGCTTAGCTCCTAATAACCCATCTTCTCCAGCTGGGCAAGTATGCCAAGCGTTAAAGGTATCATCAAATTGAGGTGCTGGGTCTGCGCACTGCCAAGCAGAATCATTAAAAGCATTCCAGATTTCCTGTACTTTTATTTTGCTGTCTAAATTACTGTCCATTCGGCCATTAAGCTCTATTTCTTCTTCAGGATCATTATGTAGATTTTTAACCTTGGTCATGAAGTTATCAGAAAATCTTATAGAATTGTTGCTGTTTTGTCCTGAAACAGTCTCATAAGCTTCGCCGTCTATATCCATATCGTATCCCATTTTTCCAAGAGCACGTACTTTTTCTTCTTCTTTTGCTTTCCAAGTTATGAATTCCATTATTTCAGGGTGATCAACGTCAAGGCAAACCATCTTAGCAGCACGTCTTGTTGTGCCTCCTGATTTAATTGCACCTGCATTTCTGTCTAAACCTTTTAAGAAGCTCATTAATCCTGAAGATACACCGCCGCCGGAGAGTTTTTCTCCCTTTGCTCTCAATGTACTGAAATTAGTACCGGTTCCTGAACCGCCTTTAAAAAGCTTTGTTTCTGTAACAAACTGCTCGGAAATTGAGTGATTACCTAAAAGCTTATCCTCTATTGAAACTATAAAGCAAGCTGAAGCTTGAGTTCTTGTATAACTGTCTTCACTCTCAACAACCTTTTTAAGCTTCTCATCATAATAAAAGCTTCCTTGTTTGTTTCCGCGTATATTATATGACTGAGCAAGTCCTGTGTTAAACCATTGAGGTGAATTAGGAGCATACATTTGATTTAAAAGTCCATACACCATTTCATCATAAAAGATGCTTTTCTCTTCATCATTTTCAATAATACCCTCATCAACAAGTGCTTCACTCCAAAAACTTACAAGCCTATGAGCAACCATCCTCATGCTGTTTTCATAACCAACACTGTTTGGAACTCCTGCTCTTCTGAAGTATTTAGATGCTATAATGTTGCAGGCATTTTGAGAGTACTGCTCTGGAAACTCTAAGTCTTTCATATCGACTATTACCTTAGAGGTTTTATAGTCTTTTAAGAAAACATCAACTGTCTTCCATTGAAATAAATCATAAACAGTCTTGTTTTTATTGTTTTCTAATTCTTTAGTATAAACTCTCTTAAATAGAGACTTTACGTTATTGCTATTGTCTTTAAAGCTAGTATTTTTCATAGTATTACCTCCAGTCAATAAATGTCTATATATAGTATTATATTCAATAATAACCACTATATGTAGTATCACTTTGACTATTATAGAATAATTACTATAAGAATTCAACAAAATTCGTTCTACAAAATAACAGTTTTTTTCACCACTGATTAATTTGACTAATTTAAAAATTCAAAAAAGGATAATATTTATTCATTTGGATGAAAGTTTATACAAAAAATAATTGACAGTAAACATGCCCTATGCTATTGTTTTAGAGTAATTTTAAATTTAGCATTGGAGGAATGATACATGGAAAAAAGTACCCACTTAAAAAAGGAATTAGGGTTAGTTATAGCTACAGCACTTGTAGTAGGAAATATGATGGGTTCAGGGATATTTATGCTTCCTGCAACGCTTGCAACTAAAGCAGGTCCAGGCTCTACCATGCTTGCGTGGATATTAACTGGATTAGGTTCTATTTTACTTGCACTTTCCTTTGCAAACTTAGGCTCTAAGATACCTAAGACTGGTGGCCCCTACGAGTATTCAAAATTAGCTTTTGGAGACTTTATGGGATTTTTAAACGCATGGTTATATTGGAATGGTTCATGGATTGGAAATGCAGCTATAATTACTGCAGTAGCTAGTTATACAGGTAAATTAATACCTGCTATCAACAATAATCATTTTATTGCATTTTTATACACGAGTTCAATACTTTGGATATTTACAATTATTAATATAATGGGAGTTAAAAAAGCAGGTATAACTCAAACGGTCATTACTATATTTGAACTATTACTTTTTGTTTTCTTTATAGGTATAACAGCATATCATTTTAATCCTGCATTACTAAAGCCTATGTTTCCAGTGGATAAAGGCATAGCTACTGTGCCAGCAGCTGCGGCTTCTACATTATGGGCGTTTATCGGCTTTGAAACAGCATCTGTTGCAGCAGGAGAGATAAAGAATCCCGAAAGAAATGTTAAACTGAGTACTATACTTGGAATGACAATTGCAATTGTTATGTATATGGCTATTAATTTCTTTGCAATGGGCTCTATGTCACAGGAAGCACTTGCTAAAAGTTCCTCTCCTATAGTTGACATATTAGCTCAATACTTAGGCAGCGGGATTACAAATGTACTTTTGGTTGCATGTATCATAAGTGTATTAGGAACTACAGTAGGCTGGCTTCTTGCAACAGCTCGTATGTCATATGCGGCTGGAAAAGATAAAATTTTCCCAGAAGCTTTTGCAAAGATTCATCCAAAATATAATACACCACATGTATCCCTTATAATAAGTGCTGTACTTGCAAATATATTGTTAGTTATGAATTACTCAAAGTCACTATTATCAGCTTTTAACTTTATAATACTATTGGCTACTTTAGCTTATTTGCCAATGTATGCCAGCACCGCAGCGGCAGAGATTATATTGCTCGTAAAGCGTGATGCTGATTTTAATGTTTGGAAGTTTATAAAGGCTTCTATAGTTCCTTTAGCAGGCTTTGCTTATGCCGTATGGGCTATTTACGGTTCAGGATCTGAAACAGTTATGTACGGATTCTTATTGATACTATTTGGAGTTCCATTCTATCTTTATATGAAGCTTAAGGACTCTGCAAAAATAAAACAGTTAAGAGATTTTAATAAAGCAGCTTAATTATAAATCAGCAGTATCATTGTTAGTGATGCTGCTGATTTTTTGATATAATAAAGGTAGCACAGGCTTTGCTTTAAAGTCCGCAGGGCTATGCGTGGAAAATAATATATAATATTAGTGATTACTTTGCGGATGTTCTAAGGTTCGTAAATTCATAAAACCAAGAGCCTCTAAAAATTCGCTTTAACTTTTGCTATCTTTAAAGCGAAGCTTCTATGATAAATTTTAATATCATATTGTATTTTTTGTTAGCTCAGAAGAGAGGCTCTAAGTTTTATGACTTCACTTCACCAAGAACAGGGGCAAAGTACTCAATTAATCTTATATATTATTTTCTACACTGCCCTACATACTTTAAAGCAGGCCTATAATACTTTTGTAGCTCTATAATTAATCAGGTTAAACATTAAAAAGTTTTGCGCTGTTTAATAATAATGTTGATGTAAGCATATTCTTCAATATTGTAGAAAGCAAATCTGCTGCAAACCAGCATTTTTGCAGTAAATATTTAAATATTTTTATAGGTTTATATTTAAATAGGTGAATGATAAAAATGTCATTACTAGCTTTTAACAAAGCCAAAAGTTTTAATTATAAAAACGATCATTGAGTAAGTCGTATATATAGATAATTATAATGGCGTATAAAAGCTACATAGGCTGGGTGTAGAGACCGAGAGCAGGTGTAGGAAATAATATTTAAATTTGATTGATAACTTTGCCCATGTTCTTGGCGAAGTAATGTTGAAAAGCTTAGAGCCTCTCTTCTGAGCAAGCCAAAAGTATTTTAAGTTTACTAAAGATATTTTAAAGCTTGCGGCTGTTAAAGAAACAAGAAGCTGAAGCGAATTTATAGAGGCTCTTAGCTTTTCAGTATTGCAAGCCTTAGAACATACGCAAAGCAATCATAAAGTAAAATATTATTTTCTACACTAGGCTCTAAGTCTTTACGCCGCAGCCTACGGCCATTTTAGTTTACAATTTTATTAAGAGGTGAAGTTATGATTTATAAATATGAAGATAAATATCCAAAGATACATGAAAGTGTTTTTGTGGCAGAAAGTGCTGATATTATAGGTAATGTAGTCATTGAAGAGGACTGTAGTATTTGGTTCGGAGCTGTTTTAAGAGGTGATGAAAATTATATAAGAGTTGGGAAAGGAACTAATATACAGGATAATTGCACTGTACATATAGCAGGAGAAAAGTATTCAACAGAAATTGGTGAGTATGTTACTGTTGGCCATGGAGCTATAGTGCATGCTTGTAAGGTTGGAAACTACTGTTTGATAGGAATGGGAGCAATAGTATTAGACGGATCAGAAATAGGTGACTATACTATTATTGGAGCTGGGAGCGTAGTAACTGGAGGAAAGAAAATACCTTCTGGTGTTATGGTTTTAGGCTCTCCAGGAAGAGTAGTTCGTGAACTTACTGAAGAAGAAAAGAAAAATTTAGAACAATCGGCTAAAAATTATATTGATTTATCTAAAAAGTTTAAATTATAATACTAATAGATTGAATAAATCCATATTTTGTGAAATAATTATTATATGGTAATATTATAATTAAAAGGGGGAGAGACGATGACAGTGTTAAATAATTTAGGATTAAGCGCATTATTTGGACTTTTAGGAATACTTGTCATGGCTATAGGCTATGTTATATTTGACAAAATGATACCACTAGATTTTAATAAAGAACTTGAAAAAGGAAATATGGCTGTAGGTATTTTAATAGCTGGACTTTTAATAGGAATAGCTCTAATAGTTTCTAGGGTTGTAGCGGCTTAAGAGAAAAGATAGATCTTTATTTAAAATAAATAAAGGTCTATTTTTTTATATTGTCTATATTTTTCTTCTTTTCACACAATAAATGTATAGCTTGTTTAAAGTGGTATTATATATATTGATAAAAAAAGGTTGTAAAGAGGAGAAAAAGATGAAATTTTTAAGACAATTTGCAATAATACTTGTTATATGTTTTTTAGGAGAAGCACTTCATAGAGTTTTAAATTTGCCAATACCAGGCAGTGTCGTAGGAATGATTTTACTGCTTTTAGGACTTATGACCGGAGTAATAAAACTTAAACATATTGAAGAGACCAGTGAGTTTCTTCTTGATCATTTAGCATTCTTTTTTGTGCCTGCAGGGGTAGGAATAATATCTAGTTTAGATGTAATGAAAGGTAATTGGGTTCCTATATTCGTTATCATTGTAATATCTACAATAGTTGTTATGGTTACTACAGGCATAACTGTACAGCTTTTAAAAGGGGACAAGTAGAATGAAAGAACTAATAAACTCACCATTGTTTGGAATAATGATTTCTCTTTTAGCGTTTGAATTTGGATGTATCTTATATAATAAGACTAAGATAGCTTTTTTTAATCCTTTGTTTATAAGCCAGACCTTAATTATTTTACTTCTTTTAAGATTTCATATCAGTTTTGAAGCTTATAATAAAGGAGGTCAGTTAATTTCTTTCTTCCTAGGGCCTGCTACAGTTGTCCTTGCAGTACCCTTGTATAAAAAATTAAAGCTTTTAAAAGCAAATGCTCTTGCTATATTAACGGGGATAACTATAGGATCTATTTTTGGAATGATAAGTATTATACTTCTAGGGAAAGCCTTTGGACTAAATGAACTTTTAAGGCTGTCTATGATTCCTAAATCAGTAACCACTCCTATTGGAATGGATGTATCTTCTCAGCTTGGAGGAATTCCAGCTGTTACAGTTGCTGCTATTATTATAACCGGTATTTTAGGAGCAATAATTGGACCGTATATATGTAAAATATTCAAAATTAAGGACAGTGTATCTGTGGGAATAGCTATAGGAACATCTAGTCATGCTTTAGGAACTACAAAAGCATTAGAACTTGGAGAAACTGAAGGTGCTATGAGCAGCTTGTCAGTTGGTATAGCAGGATTAATAACTGTAATACTGGCTCCCATTATGGTTAAACTTTTTACGTTAATGAAATTATTTTAATTAAAGATAGTAATATGGATAGTTAACATTTGTTAGCTATCCATATTTTTTTCATGCTTTGGCAAGAATAATGTTTACTCATAAATAGGAAAATATAATATATATTTTTAAAGATCAGGAGGGATGCTTTATGAAAAAGCTCATAATAGCTGTTGCTTTATTGATTACTTTAATTTTTAGTGTGAGAATACATGCAGAGGCAATAAAACCGGAAGTGCATTTTATTGATATTGGACAGAGCGATTGTATTTTAATTAAGGGTGAAAAAAATTATTTAATAGATACAGGACTCCCACGCACCGAAGATAAAGTTATAGAATATCTTAACTCACAAGGGGTTGATAAGATAGAGGATATAATAATTACTCATTTTCATGATGACCACTATGGAGGGCTTCCCAAAATACTTTCTAGTAAGGATGTGAAAAGAGTTATTCTTCCAAATCATCAGCAAAAGTATAGAGATTATATTTTTTCTTATTTAATAGATAAAAATATAAAAATTGAATACATAAATACTAATTATTATATAAAGGAAAAGAATATAGACTTAAAAGTTATGCTTCCAGAAAAAGAGGACCTAAATATTGAAAATAATAATGGAACTGTTATATATGGGCTCATAGATAACCTAAAATATGCTTTTATGGCTGATGTAGAAAAAGAGAGGGAGAAGATTATATTAGAGAATAAGGAAATTTTAAATTCTGATATTATGAAGGTAGGACATCATGGTTTGGATACAAGCTCAACTGAAGAACTTGTAAAAGCTATAAATCCACGTATTGCTGTCATAACCTGTGATGGCGATGAAAGTCCAAATGATGTTGTCATTAATAGATTTATAAGTGATAAAACTCAAGTTTTAAGGACTGACAGGTTAGGAAGTATTATAACTAGAAGAGGAAATAGGAATAAACAAGTTGAAATTCTAACAAATAGAATGATAGAATAAAAAAGATAGTTGAGTAAATTACTATGCCATATAAGAAGGGAGAAAATTAATTTGTTTAAACTAGAGCCTCTAAAAAAGATGAATATAGAAGAAAAATACAAATATATGCTTATTTTATTAGAAGGTCAATTAAGCTCAGAAAAGGATCCATTAGCAAATTTAAGCAATGCAGGTGCAATAATAAATGCTGTTCTTGATAGATTAAATTGGGCAGGTTTTTATTTAATGAGAAATGAAGAATTGGTTTTAGGACCTTTTCAGGGCCTTCCGGCATGTAACAGAATTAAAATAGGAAATGGAGTATGTGGAACTGCTGTTTCTCAAAGAAAGGTTCAGAGAATATCTAATGTTCATGAATTTCTAGGTCATATTGCTTGTGATTCTGCATCAAATTCTGAGCTTGTTATACCAATTATTAAAGATGATAAGGTTTATGGTGTACTGGACTTAGATAGTCCTGAATTAGATAGATTTACAGAGCTTGAAGAAATATATCTAGTGAAGTTTGTTGAGAAACTAAATAAATATATAAATTGGGAAGAATTATAAAAAGGAAGCCTAGGCTTCCTTTTTTGCTCTTATAAATATCTTTACAATTTCATTAAGAATAAGAGGTACAAGGGATAATAATGCTACAAAGCCCCAATCTCTCATGTTTAAGTTAAATACTTTAAATACAGAGGCTAAAAAAGGCACTGTTATAACTATATCCTGAAGAAAAATTCCAAGTATGATTGATCCGATTAAGTATTTGTTAGTGAACAAGCCAACCTGGAATATAGATTTATGTGGATGCCTCATATTTAGTGCGTGAACCAGCTGAGATACACTTAATACCACAAAGGCCATTGTTTGAGCATGAGTTAAAGCCGCTTCAGATATATTTTTAGGAAAAATAGGGAACAAATCAGTAGTTCCAGTATAAACTCTAGCTCCAATGACAAAGGCTGTTAAGGTTAATAATCCAATTAGTATACCATTTAATACTAAGCTTAATCCTGCTCCTTCAGCAAATAAGCTGTGTTTTGGATTACGGGGCTTTTCGTCCATAACATTCGGATCACCAGGATCAACTCCCAGTGATAAAGCAGGAAGTGTATCAGTAATTAAATTTACCCATAAAATGTGTATTGGCTTAAGAGGTGAAGCCCAGCCAAGGAGTATAGCAAAGAATAAGGCAATAATTTCTCCGGCATTACAAGATAAAAGGAATATTATTGATTTTTTTATGTTGTTATAAATATTTCTTCCCTCTTTTATCGCTGAAACTATAGTACTAAAATTATCATCAGTAAGTATCATATCAGAAGCACCTTTAGCTACGTCAGTACCTGTAATTCCCATTGCTACACCTATATCAGCCTGTTTAAGAGAAGGTGCATCATTAACTCCGTCGCCAGTCATGGAAACAATATTACCTTTTGCCTTAAAGGCTTTTACTATTTTAACCTTATGCTCTGGAGACACTCTCGCAAAAACCCTTAGGTTATCAATTTTTTCAGTCAAGTCTTTTTCTGATAATTTATCTAGTTCAGCCCCGGAAATAGCTTGAGACTGATCTTCTGCAATGCCAAGCTCCTTAGCTATAGCAAAAGCTGTATTCTTATGATCTCCTGTTATCATTATTGTTCTGATTCCTGATTTTTTGCATATTGCAATAGAGTCCTTAACCTCAAGTCTAGGAGGGTCAATCATTCCAACAAGACCTATAAAAACAAGATCCGATTCTAGGCAGTCTATAGCTATGTGAGGAGAATCAATTTGCTTAAAGGCAGCACCTAAAACTCTGAGAGCATCATCAGACATTGAGTTTGATTTATCCATTATTGTATCTTTAATATCATCAGTTAAAGGAACTATTTCCCCGCCTATATATGCACTTTTACATATTTTTAAAAGATTATCTATAGCACCTTTTGTGAACACGTAGAAATTTTCATCGTATTTATTTACTGTTGTCATAAGTTTTCTATCAGAATCAAAAGGTACTTCATTTATTCTATCATGCTGCTCATAAAGTTCATTTTTAAATAGATTAAATTTTACACCGGCCTCCAATAAGGCTATCTCAGTAGGGTCGCCGGTCTTTGATTCCTCAGAATAGGTTGCATCGTTACAAAGCACCAAACATTCTAATAAAAGTCTATGCTCTGGTTCTCCTATATTTAAGGCTGATAGGTCTCCAAAAGCATTATCAGAATAAAATTTGGTTACAGTCATCTTATTTTGAGTTAATGTACCGGTCTTATCAGAGCATATTATGTTTACTGAACCTAAAGTTTCAACAGCAGGAAGCTTTCTAACTATGGCATTTTCTTTAATCATTCTCTGCACACCCATAGCAAGAACTATTGTAACTATAGCAGGAAGTCCTTCTGGTATAGCTGCTACAGCCAGACTTATGGAGGTAAAGAACATTTCAAATAAGTCTCTTCCCTGAACTAAACCAACTACGAACATCATAGCACAGATTCCTAGTGCGGCAAAACCAAGTATTTTTCCAAGCTCTGCAAGCTTTTTTTGGAGAGGAGTCTGCTCGCTTCCCTCTTCTTCAAGCATTTTAGCAATTTTGCCTATTTCAGTATCCATACCTGTGCCAACAGCTACCCCGATGCCCCTTCCATAAGTAGCTAAAGTAGACATGAAAGCCATATTTTTTTGATCTCCAAGAGGGGTATCATCCGCTTCGAAAACTAAATCACCGTTTTTGTCTACAGGTACAGATTCTCCTGTAAGTGCGGATTCTTCAATTTGTAAATTAGCACTTTCGATTAGCCTTAAATCACAGGGAATGTATCTTCCAGCATCGATTATGATAATGTCACCTGGAACAATTTCCTCAGAAGCTATTTCTTTAAGCTCACCATCTCTTTTTACAATGGCTTTTGGAGTAGATAATTTTTTTAAAGCGTCCAAAGCCTTTTCTGCTTTTGATTCTTGAATTACACCAACAACAGCATTTACTAAAATAACAATTGCGATTATTAACGCATCGCTTATTTCTCCTAAAAGCCCGGAAACAATTGCGGCACCAATTAAAATATAAATCATAACGTCATTTAATTGCGAAAAAAATAGTTGAAATAAAGTTTTACCTTTCTTACCTGTAAGCTTATTTTCGCCAAACTTTTGAAGTCTCACATTAACTTCTTCAGAAGATAGTCCTTGAAGAGCATTAACATTAAGCTCTTTAATAACATCATCTTTATTCTTTTGAAACCACATATAAATTCACCTCTCCCATATTATTCACCAAAACTAAAAAATCATAAATGTATATAAAAAAGACCTTTGCAAAGCATTATGCTAAGCAAAGGTCTTGCAATCTCAAACTGAGTTAATTATCCGGGCCTAAGCCGTAATGACGAATAATTAGAAGCTATAAAGCTTTTGCTACTCCCCTTTTTTATAATTATAA
This sequence comes from Clostridium rhizosphaerae, assembly GCF_016765585.1. GTDB lineage: Bacteria > Bacillota > Clostridia > Clostridiales > Clostridiaceae > Clostridium_AT > Clostridium_AT rhizosphaerae. The sequence goes on along the minus strand of NZ_JAESWC010000008.1, from coordinate 85,028 downwards.
CATATGGTTTTTAAAAACTCAATATATGGTTAATGAAATATTTATAAATATTTGGAAATAATTAACATATGGATATTTTATTCATAATATATTTATAGAATAAAATATCCAAATTTAATTTATTATTTGGAGGAAAGTACATGAGAGGGGATTTGGAAATGGTTGAAGACATAAGAATAAAGAGAAACAATAGATGGACAGCAAATAGATTTTTAATAGGATTAATAGTATTTTTAGTTTTTGTAATATTCTGCGGCTTGTTTTTTAATGCCAGCTACATGATGTCTACTAAAACGGTAAATTCGATAGATAAGAAAATGGAACAGCTTAATAAAAATGATAAAGATTCAACCAGAAAAACCTATTATATTGAACAAAAGTTAAGAAAAGATGTGGAGAATATAATGAAAAACCAAAAATAAATTTGCAAAAAAACTTGTGTTGTGATGAAATATATTCAAGAGGTGAATTAACTATGGATAAGATATTGGTTACTGGAGCAGGTGGATTTTTTGCTTCAAGATTTTGTGAATATTACAGTGATAGATACGAAATTATTCCTTTAAAAAGAAATGATTTAGATATAAGAGATGAAAACAAAGTTCTTAATGTTATTAAAGATATTAGACCAAACTATGTGTTACACACTGCTGCAATAGCTGATACAGGAAAGTGTGAACAAGATAAGGAGACTTCTTATGATATTAATGTTCTAGGAAGTAGAAATATTGCAAAGGGCTGCAGCTTGGTTAATGCAAAGCTTATTCACTTAAGTACTGAGCAGCTTTTTAATGGAAATATTGAAAAGGGACCTTACAATGAAGAAGTTAAGCCAGAGCCTAATACTACTTACGGAAATCATAAGCTTATGGCAGAAGATGAAATAAGAAAAGTATTAGAAGAAGCATATATATTAAGGCTTACATGGATGTTTGGATTTCCTGAAAGATTTGAAAAGGTAAATGCAAATATAGTTTGGAATGTTATGAGGGCAGCGCTAAGCGGAAATATAATGAAAATTCCAGTTAATGAATACAGAGGTATGACGTATGTTTATGACCTTATTAATAACATTCCTAAGATAATGAACCTTCCTTACGAAATTTACCACACTGGTAGTGAAAATAATTTAAATACATATGATATAGCAAAACATGTTGTAGAAGAACTAGGTTTATCCTATAGAATCAATGATATCATTGAAAAAGATGAAGAAAAGTTTAAGGAACTTCCAAGAGACTTAAGAATATCAAATGCTAAATTAAAAAGTTTTGGAATTGAATTTTTAGATACTGAAGAGGCTGTTTCAAGGTGTATAAAAGAATTTGGCTATAGAGTATAGCAGGAGGTAAAGATGCAGACTAATGAAGAAAAGAGAAAAGATATTAATTTTGCCATAGTAGGACTTGGAGGAATTGGAAATACTCATGCCATAAGTGCTTATATGGCAAACATGACTTTAAATCTTCCATATAATTTAAATTTAGTTAAAACAGTCACTAGAAAACCTTCTGGGTTTTCAATAAATGGAGTTACTAATACACAAAGCCTTGAAGAGGTGTTAGAAGATAAGAATATAGATTTTATAGATATTTGCACTCCAAATGATTCTCATGGAGATATTGTGCGAAAAGCAATATTATATAAAAAGCCTGTATATTGCGAAAAACCCTTATCTTCAAGCTATTATGAAGCAGTAGAAATGGCTGAAGCAGTTAAAGAGGCAGGCATAAAAAACGCCGTAGCATTAATATATAGATTTGTTCCTTCCATTAGTTTAATAATAAATGAGATTAATGAAGGAACTATTGGAGAAATAATTGATTTCAAAATTAAGCTATATCATAAGGGTTATCTAAATCCCAATAAAAAAGATGTTTGGAGAACAAGTTCAGCTTCAGGTGGAGGAGCACTTTTAGATTTGGGAATTCATTTGGTTGATATTATACAGGCTACTTTAGGAAATATTGAAAAGGTAAATTGCAGCAGCAGGATTTTTTTTGAAAATAGAACCAATGTAGATGAAATTTCTAACTGCAATCTTTATCTTGAAAATGGAATAAGAGGTAATTTAGAGGTGTCTAGAATTTTTGCGGATAGTGAGGAATCAACATCTTTTGTTATATATGGCACTAAAGGCTCTATAAGGATGTCTTCTCATAAGGCTGATAGTATTGAAATTTATGATTTTAATAAAAATATGACTTTTATTAAGAGTGCTAAAGGCATGGATAAGATACTAAGATATTACGGACCAAGTGCAGCTGGATTTTTCTACGACTCTCACAAGGCGGGACTTGTAAATTTTGCAAATATGATTTCAGGAATTAATGTTGATGGCAATATAACTGCTGATTTTGAAGAGGCAGCTAAAAGTCAAAGAGTTATTGAGGCCTGCTACAAGTCAAGCAGAGAAAATAGAGAAGTAAATATAAATGAGATTAAATACCGCTAAAGGCGGTATTTTTTATAGAGCAATTAAACATAAGGCATAAATTTATCTTTATATTTTAGCACTTTATCCGATATAATAAGTATAGTTAATATTAAAATTAACAAAACAAATACGGGAGGGAATATTCTTGGAAATATCTAGAGTAAAAAGAAATGCTCCAGTTGCCTCTGAAGATAAAAAAGAAATAGGAATTAAAAAAGATTTTTCGCAAAGCTTTAATTTTGCTAGAGATAGAAAGAATGGAGAGCAGTTAAAGCAAATGCTTGATGACATAAAGAAAAAAGGAAATAGATTAGTAGTAACCAAATGTTATTCGGACGTGCATTCCTATAAAAAGATGATTCAGGAGTATTTGAAATCTGTGCTGCAGTATATGTATAATGTTAAAAAGGATATAAGTTTTTGGCAGACACAATATTTTATGACAGTGGAAACTATTGATGAAAAATTAAAAGAACTAACAGATTTACTGCTTATAGAGGAGAAGGATAATCTTAAAATAGCAGCCACTATTGATGAAATTTCAGGACTTGTGGTAGATATTTACAAATAGTTGACTAGCTTAATGGTTTAATGACTAACTATATAACAATATAAATAGTTATATAGTTATATAGTTAGCAAGCCGATGGTATTAAAGAAAGACATAGATGATACAGATTATAATTAGAAATACTGTACCACTATGCCTTTTATATTTTTATATGAAAGAATTAAAACTTGCGTCTGAAGGCATTCTCCAGTCGCCTCTAGGTGAAAGGCTCACAGTGCCGACCTTTGGGCCATCTGGAAGTGCAGAGCGTTTAAATTGCTGTGTGAAAAATCTTCTGGTAAACTTATCAAACCATTTTTCTATGACGGCTTCTTCGTAATCTTCTTTAAAGGAATGTTTAGCTAAAAATAAGATTTTTTCTTTTGAAGCTCCTTGTCTTATGAAGTAATAAAGAAAAAAGTCATGAAGCTCATAAGGGCCAACTATATCTTCAGTTTTCTGTGTGATTTCTCCATTTTTATCCTTAGGTAAAAGCTCTGGGCTTACTGGAGTAGCTAGTATATCAAGTAAAATATCTGAAGTTGCCTTATCCATCTCGCTTAATGCAGCATATCTAACTAAATATCTTACAAGAGTTTTAGGTACTGAGCAGTTAACAGAGTACATTGACATATGATCACCATTGTAGGTAGCCCAGCCCAAGGCTAATTCAGATAAGTCACCAGTACCAACTAAAATTCCACCTTCCTTGTTGGAAAGATCCATTAATATTTGAGTTCGTTCTCTTGCCTGCACATTTTCATAGGTTATATCATGTATGCCTGCATCATGTCCGATATCCTTAAAATGCTGTAAACAAGCAGGAACTATATCTACTTCACGCAAATCTGTATTTAAGTTTTTACATAAGTTAATTGCATTTGTGTAAGTTCTATCCGTAGTTCCAAAACCAGGCATTGTAACAGTTACAATATTCGTTCTTGGAAGCTTTAACATATCAAAGGTCTTTACAGCTACCAATAGAGCTAGGGTAGAATCTAATCCTCCTGATATTCCAATAACTGCTTTGGTCAGTTTGGTATGTACCAGCCTTTTAGCAAGTGCTGAGCTTTGAATATTAAATATCTCTTTGCAGCGCTCTTCTCTTTGTTTTTCATTAGCTGGAACAAAAGGATGCTTATATATAAATCTATCAAAGTTTACTATATCAGTGTTTTCAAAATTAAACTCAATTTCTTTTATAGACATATCAACAAATTTACTGCTGTCGCTAAAACTTACATTTCTTATTCTTTCGCTTCTTAATCTATCAATATCTATTATGGATGTTATAACGTCATTTTCTCTTTTAAAACGGTTATTTTCATTCAATAGTGAGCCATTTTCGCCTATTATTAAGTGACCGCTGAAGACCAAATCTGTAGTGGATTCAAAAACTCCTGAAGAAGCATATAGATATGAGCACATGCATCTTGCACTTTGAGCTTCGACAAGGCTTCTTCTATAGTCTGCTTTGCTTACAACTTCATTTGAAGCTGAAAGATTAGAAATAATATTTGCACCATAAAGACTTAAATAAGAACTAGGTGGTATTGTTACCCAAAGGTCTTCGCAAATTTCAAATCCAAATTTATAGCACCCAGAAGAAAAAATTATATTAGTGCCAAAAGGAATATTTTTTTGAAATGGCAAATTTACTATTTTATCTCTTATTTGAAGGCCTGGAGTAAACCATCTTTTCTCATAAAATTCTGTATAATTTGGTATATAGCTTTTAGGAACAATACCAAGTATTTGTCCATTAAATATAACATAGGCGCAATTATACATGCTGTTTGCAAATACTAGGGGTGCCCCTACAGCTACAAGTATATCTTTTTTTAAGGAAAAATCGCATAACATCTTTATTCCATCTAAGGACTTTTTATAAAGCTGATCTTGAAGGAATAAATCTCCACAAGTATATGAGGTTATGGAGAGCTCTGGGAAAACTATAAGTTTTGAATTTTCTTTTAAGGCTTTTTCTATGCATTCTTTTATATTATTTACGTTATAGGTAATGTCAGCTACATTGGTTAATGGGCTGGCAGCAGCGACTCTTATAAAATTCATTTGTTTTCACTCCAATCATTTCAAGCATTTGTTTTATATAATTTTCAATTTCATCATTATTATACCATTATAAGTATCTTCGTAAAGTATAATGATGAATTTTAAAGAAAAACCAAGCTATGCTAAGATAGTTGAAATGTAATAAAAACAGCGATTAAAGACGGTAATAAATAACGTTTTACAAGCTAAAACAAAACTTTAATAAAAATCAGAAATATTGTATTATATATACATAGTAAAATTTTTGAAAATAATATTAAATTTCTAAAGTTTGCTATATAATTATACTCAAAGGTGTATTAATTATTATTATTTAGAAAAGAAGGGGGAGTTATTATGACACCGTTATTACTCTGGGTAGTTATATCGGTAGCGGCGTTAGTTGTGGACATAGCCACCAGTGCTTTTCTATTTTTATGGTTTACAGTAGGGGGAATTGCAGCTATTATAGCTTTGATTTTCGGAGCAGGTACAGCAGTTCAAATAATTGTATTTGTAGCTGTAAGTGCTGTTTCCATGGGAATAGGGTATCCTTTTGTGAGAAGAACGCTAAAAGGTTCAGTGGCTAAGACACCTACAATGGAGGAAAGTTATATCGGAAGAGAAATAACAATTGATGAGGATATAATTGAAACTGCTAAGGTTAAAATAGACGGTATATACTGGACAATAAAAAATTCTGGTGAACCTATAAAAAAAGAAGATATAGTCAAAATTACTGGAATCGATGGTAATAAATTAGTTGTTGCAAAAAATAAAAATGAAGAAGTTAGAGAGGAGATAAAATAATATGGCTGGATTGCTTTTAACATTTGTTGTTTTAGTAATATTATTAATACTTGTTGTATCATCAATAAAAATTGTTAACACAGGAAGTTTGTTTGTGGTTGAGAGGTTAGGACAGTTTCATAGAGTTTTAGAACCAGGATGGCATTTTATAATACCATTTGTAGATTTTGTTAGAAAAAGAATTTCAACTAAACAGCAAATACTCGATATAGAGCCGCAAAATGTAATAACTTTAGATAATGTTAAGATATCAATAGATAATGTTATTTTCTATAAGGTTATGAATGCTAGAGATGCTGTTTATAACATTGAAAGCTACAAATCAGGTATTGTTTACTCAACTATAACAAATATGAGAAATATAGTTGGTAATATGTCGCTTGATGAAGTATTATCAGGTAGAGATAAGATTAATTTAGAGCTTTTGCAAGTTGTGGATGAGATAACTGACGCATATGGTATTAAAATACTTTCTGTTGAAATCAAAAATATAATACCGCCAGCTGAAATTCAGCAAGCCATGGAAAAACAAATGAGGGCTGAAAGAGACAAGAGAGCTGCTATACTTCAGGCTGAAGGTGAAAAACAAAGTGATATTGCCAGAGCAGAAGGAGAGAAGCAGGCTAAGATTCTTACAGCTGAAGCTGATAAGGAAGCAAATATCAGACGTGCTGAAGGTATGAAGGAATCCCAGCTTCTTGAAGCAGAAGGTAAGGCAAGAGCTATTGAAGCCATTGCTGAGGCTCAGGCAAAAGCTATTGAGCAGGTAAATAAGGCAATTATTGAATCTGGAACAAATGAAACTGTTATAGCATTAAAACAAGTTGAGGCTCTTCAAGAAATGGCTAAAAATCCTGCTAATAAGCTCATACTTCCTAATGAAGCATTATCAACCTTTGGAAATATTGCAGCTATTGGCGAAATGCTTAAAAAGTAATATTTATAAAAGACCTGTGATTTTTAGTCACAGGTCTTTTAATGTGGTTCAATTTTCAAGGGTGATATCTATATAAAAGTGAGAAACAAGATGTTTGCCACTTTTATTAGATTAATAAGAATAATAAGGAGGCAGCTAATAAAAAGTCTAATGCATTATCGGTAAAGCCTATAGGAGAATTAGAGGAATTATAAATAATGTTTGTATTCATATAGCCTGCATAGTTGCCATAGTTATCATAGAATCTGTTGCCGTCATAATAGCCTTGACGATAGCCATACCCGTCAAAAATAGTATTGCCATCATAAAAACCCACCATATTATTGTTAATATCATAGATTGAGGTGTCTTGGATATACCCAAGAGGACTTAAGTAAGTATTATATACTCTTCTCATATAAAAATCTCCCTTCCATTATTATATAAAGTAGGCTTGTATTTTTCAGTACATACTATGATTATCTGGAATAATTGTTACAAGTAAATAAAACAAAAAAGAAATTACACACTAATTAAATGCAATAAAAAAGTGATTAAGTTGCATTTATATAAAATTGAACGTTTACATAATATGTAAACGTTTTTAAATGTACATTAAAATGAAAGAAATACGGAGTAAAACGAAAATAAATAATGATAAATTGAAATATCGATTTGTTATATAAAAAAATAGGTTAATTTGGGATAATTATATTGCAAATAGTTGAAATTTTTAAATTATAGGTTATAATTGGTAATATAATGAAAAATAGGATTAGCAAACTTGAAATATTTTTATTTTCAAGTTGCATATAATTTTATTTTAAATAATTTACATCAACATACTATGCACCATGTTTAATATAATTACATATTATTCTAAGGTACTTAAAGATTAATAAAATAAGAAATACAAGGGGGAATTATTAATGAAGATATTAATGCTGTCTTGGGAGTATCCGCCTAAAAATATTGGAGGACTTTCAAATCACGTTTACTATCTATCAAAAGCACTTGAGAAATTGGGAAATGAGGTTCATGTTGTTACTTGCTTTGAGGGTGAAGCACCACTGGAAACCATAGATTCTGGAGTATTTGTGCACAGAGTTATTCCTTATAATATCAATACTTCAGATTTTACAAAGTGGGTTATGCATCTTAATTTTTCAATTATAGAAGAAGTAGTAAAGCTTATAAGCAAACATGGTAAGTTTGATGTTATTCACGCTCATGATTGGCTAACTTCATATGCAGCAAAGACATTAAAGAACTCCTTCAACATACCTATGGTATGTACGATACATGCTACTGAACATGGAAGAAATGGAGGAATAAGAACTGAACTGCAAAGCTATATATCTTCGGCAGAATGGATACTTACCTATGAGGCATGGAAGATAGTTGCCTGCAGCAATTATATGAAAGAAGAAATAAATCAAGTATTAAGTGCTCCTTTGGACAAAATAAACATTATTCCAAATGGTGTTGATGCTGAGGATTTTAAAGTAGATTTTGATGATTTGGAATTTAGAAGAAATTATGCGCTAGATAATGAAAAAATTGTGTTTTTTATCGGAAGACATGTGTATGAAAAAGGAGTTCAAATATTGATAGATGCAGCACCGGATATAATAAATTCCTATAAAGATATTAAATTTGTTATTGCTGGAAAAGGGGATATGACAGAGGAATTAAAGGAAAAGGTGAAATATTTTGGGCTAGAAAATAAAGTTCTGTTCACAGGTTACATGGATGATGAAACAAAGAAAAAAATGTATAAGACAGCGGATGCCGCAGTATTTCCATCGTTATATGAGCCCTTTGGTATAGTAGCTTTAGAGGCTATGGCTGCAGGCTGTCCAGTAGTAGCATCAGATATAGGAGGACTTAAAGAAGTTATTGAACATAAAACAAATGGTATGAAAATAATAACAGGTTCTAAGGATAGTCTTAAAGACAATTTATTAGAGCTATTAAGAAGAGAAGACTTGAGAAAACATTTAAAGGAAAAGGGTATAGAAACAGTTTTAGAAAAGTATTCATGGGATAAGGTTGCAGAAGCTACAGTTAAAATGTATGAAAAAGTAAAAGAAGAAGCTAAGGGTACAGAGTGGGAAGTGTCAATTGAAAAAGTTAAGAAAAAAAGTACAGGAACAACTAGAAGAAAAAAGAGTGAAGTAGTTAAAGTAGTTGATAACTTAGAGGCAGATGAAGTTAAAATTGCTGAGGAGATAACTGTTAAGCCTAAGAGAACTAGAAAAAAAGCAAACAGTTAATATTTTTAGAATCAAATAGGGGGACGAGAATTTATGAAAGCGGTAATTATGGCAGGTGGAGAAGGTACAAGACTTAGACCTCTAACCTGCAATATTCCAAAACCAATGATGCCTATACTTGAGAAACCTGTTATGGAATATACAGTTGAACTGCTTAGAAAAAATGGTATAACTGATATAGCTGTTACTCTGCAATACTTACCTGATGAAGTTATAGGATACTTCGGTGATGGAAAAGACTTTGGTGTTAATTTGAGATATTATATTGAAGAGCTGCCTCTTGGAACTGCAGGAAGTGTAAAAAATGCAGAAAACTTTTTAGATGATACGTTTATTGTAATAAGCGGAGATTCACTTACAGATATTAATATCTCTAAAGCAATAGAGTTTCATAAAAAAAGAAAAGCAACAGCAACTTTAGTGTTGAAAGAGGTAGCCGTGCCTCTTGAATACGGAGTAGTGGTAACAGACAAAGAAGGGAGAGTAACCGGTTTTTTAGAAAAACCAAGCTGGGGAGAAGTTTTTAGCGATAAAGCTAATACTGGCATATATATTTTGGAGCCGGAAGTTTTCTCATATTATGAGAAAGAACAAAAGTTTGATTTCAGTAATGATTTGTTCCCTATTTTACTAAGGGAGCAAAAACCTATGTATGGCTTTGTGGAAAATGGTTATTGGTGTGATATAGGGAATATAGAGCAGTATATAAGATGTCATTATGATATACTAAAAGGTTTAGTGAAGGTTGATATAAAAGGTGAAAAATATAAGGATGGAATTTGGATAGGCGAAAGCTGTGAAATTTCTCCCAAGGCTGTTATTGAAGCGCCAGTATATATTGGCAGTGGATGTAAGATTTATTCTGGTTCAAATTTGGGGCCTTACAGTATTTTAGGCAGATCTAATATAATATCTACTGGTGCAAGGATAAAACGAAGTATTATTTTAAATAATTGCTATATTGGCAGTAACGCACAAGTTAAAGGAGCAGTACTATGCAATAATGTACAGCTTGAGTCAAAAGTTTCAGTATTTGAGGAGTGTGCCATTGGAGATGAAACCTTATTAGGAGAAAGAGCTATTATAAAGCCTGGTGTAAGAATTTGGCCAAATAAAGAAGTTGGAGCTTGTACCGTTGTAAAGGAAAATATAATTTGGGGAGGAAAATTATCAAGAGCTCTTTTTGGTAAAAAAGGGATAATAGGAGAAGTAAATGTAGATATAACTCCGGAGTTTGTTTCTAAGCTTGGATCTGCTTATGGTTCATTATTAAAACCAGGATCAAAGGTAGCAATAAGCTGTGATGATTATGGAGCATCCCAAACCTTTAAGTACTCGCTTGCTACAGGTCTTTTATCTATGGGTATTGAAGTATATGACTTAAAGAAGCTTGTAACCCCTATGACAAGATATGCAATTCTTTTTTTTGGAGTACAGGGTGCTATTCATGTTTCTATAGATGACGAGAATTCACAAAAAGCAAAAATACTATTTATGGATTCAAATGGTTGTAATATTGATAAAGCTAGCGAAAGAAAAATTGAAAACAGTTTTATAAGAGAAGATTTCAGAAGAGTAAAAACGGATGACTTTAGAAAAATAACTCATATGTCTGACTGTATTGAGTATTATGTAAGACAGATAATAAATAAGGTCGGAGTGCATAATATAAGAAGTGAAAAATTCAAAGCTGTCTTGTGTGTTAGGAATCCATTGATTTTATCTGTAATAGAAAATATTTTTTTAGAGCTAAGGATAAATATAAAGCTTTATGACGAATATAATAATTATTTAGGGCTTAGCAGAGAAGTTGTTGAAAGTGGTGCAAATTTTGGTGTAAATATTTCCGGTGAAGGCGAAGAAGCTGTAATCATAGATGAAACAGGAAATATTATAAAAGATAATATATATTATGCATTAAGTGCTTTTATATTTTTAAAGTCAACAAAATTTAAGACTTTAGTTGCACCTGTAATTGCTTCTAATGTAATGGAAGAGGTTGCAAAAGCTTGCGGTGCTAAATTCATAAGATGTAAAATGTCTCAAAAATCTATACTGGAAAATTATATAAAAAATGAAAAGAAAATATTAAAAAGAGATGTAGTAAATTCATATTTAATGAGCTTGGATTCAATAGGTTTATGTATTTTTATGATTAATATAATGGCTGAAGAGAATATTATGTTATCGGAAATTGTATCTCAAATACCTAAATACTATAATAAAAGGCAAGATGTCAGCTGCCCTTGGAACATGAAGGGAATGGTAATGAGAAGCATAATAGAAGAGAATAATTCTAAATCTATAGATTTAATTGAGGGTGTGAAACTCAATTATGATAATGGATGGGTTTTAATTCTTCCAGATGCAGAAGAGCCTGTATGCAAAGTTTATACTGAGGCTAAAGATTTATCTGAAGCTGAAAGCTTAAGTGAAGAATTTGTAAAAAGAATTCAATATATTACAGAATTTGAAAGAGAAGAATTAGCATAAAAAATACACTGTCTCTAAAGCAGAGACAGTGTATTTTTTATGAGGTTTGCTCTATAATGTTTGGAGTATTTGCATTAGTATTAAAATTGTCTATATAGAGCTTATTCCATAATTCAAAGGTTAAAAGCAGCCAAATTTGCCTTGAGGTATAAGGATTTCGAGTACTATTTGTATTAAATAGATTTTCAATATAGCTTTTGTTAAAGTATCCTCTGTTAATAGATGAGGAAGATAACAAGATATCTTGGGCAAAACTTTTATATTCGCTGTTTAATAAAGAAGTAATAGGTACTGGAAAGCCATTCTTCTGCCTTTTTAGAACGAAGTCAGGCAGTATGTCTGCAAAGGCTTGTTTTAATATGTATTTTTCACACTTGCCTTTATATTTAAGCTTTGATGGAATATTAGATGCAAATTGAACAAGTCTATAATCTAAAAATGGAACTCTTAGTTCTATTGAATTTGCCATAGTTATTTTATCAGATTTCATGAGAACATCCTCTGGCAGCCAAACCTTCTGATCAAAGTAAAGCATTCTGTTTATATCATCACCTAATTCAGTTGTCCTGTATATAGAAGAAATATAATCTTCAACAAGTGAGTTTGTAATACTTTCACAGAAATCTAAATTAAGAAGTCTTAAGATTTCATCTTCCCTAAAGGTACGTCCAACACCTCTATATCTGCTGCATATATTCATTTCTGTCCTTCTTAAAAAGTCTTTGCCAAATTTGAAAGGCATTTTGGTAACTAAAGGCTCTATGAAGCCTTTTCTAATAAAATAAGGTATATTATTATATTTGTTTATTAAATTAGGTTCCCTATATATTTCATATCCAGCAAATATTTCGTCTGCTCCCTCACCGGAAAGCACTACTTTAGAATGATTTTTAGAGAGTCTTGACACATAATATAAAGGAATAGCAGTTGGATCTCCTAAAGGTTCATCCAAATACCAAATTATATCATTTAAGTCATCAATAACTTCTTTTGTATCTATGGTATATTCATAATGTTCAGAACCATAAAAATCAGCTACCCTTTTAGCGTAATTAAGTTCGTTAAACTCGCTTAAACTTGTTTTTGCAGAGGGTTTTGAGAAAGCAACAGAAAAAGTTTTCAATTTTTCTGAAGAAAGTTTTGAAGCCAGTGCCAGTACAATGCTAGAGTCTAATCCTCCACTTAAAAACACTCCAATTGGAACGTCGCTCATCAATCTGTCTTGTATAGCAGTTTGCAGTAATGAACGTATATTATCCTCATAATAAATTTCAGGTTTTTCATTAAAGCCTACATTAAAATCTACATTCCAAAATTGTTTGATTCTAATTTTATTATTCACAAAAACCAAAGAATTACCGGGCATAAGTTTATATATATTATTAAAAAGGGTTTGCTCTCCTGGTATATATCTAAAAGTTAGATATGAGCCCATTATTTTATTGTTTATTTCCCTTTCTACTGCACCACAGCATAAAATAGATTTTATTTCAGAGGCAAAGATAATAGTATTATTTTTTATTGTATAGTAAAGAGGCTTAACTCCAAGCCTATCTCTAACTAATATAAGTTTATTTAAATTATTATCCCAAAGTGCGATAGCAAAAACTCCAGATAAATGTTGTATAAAATCTTCACCATATTCTTCATAAAGATGAACAATAACTTCTGTATCTGTATTTGTATAAAATTTATGACCTCTTATTTGAAGAAAATTTTTTAAAAATTTATAGTTGTAGATTTCTCCGTTAAAAATAGTCCAAATGTTTTTATTTTCATTGTGAATAGGCTGATGTCCATTATTTAAATCTATGATACTAAGCCTTCTCATTCCAAACCCAATAAGCTTATTGAAGTACATACCATCATCGTCAGGCCCCCTATGAATAAGGCTTCCTAACATTTCTTTAAGAGACTTAATACCTAGATTTTCAACTAGCTCACCAGAAAAGCCGCATATTCCACACATTCTGTAACCTCCAAAAATTAAGCAAATATTATTAGACATGATTATTATTTTTGCCTAAACTTTGGTGAATATTCAATTAGCCTCCTAAAGTTATGTCTTGTTTGTCATACCACATTAGTGCATTGAATAAATGTTCAGGTTTAAAGTCAGGCCAATAATCGTCGACTACGTAAAAGTCAGAATATATAGATTGAACAGGAAGAAAGCCGCTTAATCTTCTCATTCCTCCCCAGCGAATTATTAAATCCACACGAGATATGTCATAGGAATTTAAATAGCAAAGAATATTGCTTTTAAGACTGTTTTTAATATTTTTTGTATCAGATATAAGCCTGCTCAAGTCCCAATCCCAACCATAATTGACTAAAAAGTTTACTTTAATTCCTCCCTTACCTATATTTTTTCTTTCAGTATAGGGTATAAGTTCCTTAGGAAACATTTGGGATTCTGTATTTCCAACTACTAATAATGATGCATCTTCTTTTGAAAGAAGTTCAACAGCCCTAATGCATGCATCTGTAAAAGCTTTAGTTTGTATAGAAGGCCTTTTAGTATTATCCATAGTAAAACCATAATACGTTAATTCCTTAATTCCTATTTCCTGACACAACCTAAAAAGCTGTACACCAGGATCTAAGCCTTTGTCATATCCGTTTTCTTTACTTAAGCCTCTAGCTAAAGACCACCTTCTATTTCCATCAGGTATTACACCAATATGGTTAGGAATTCGCATAAAATCCTCTCCTTGCAAAATTAATTGGTAATTTTAGTAGTATTATTACCAAGTGCTGCTAATATAATGCAAGCTATAACAAAATTGCTGTGGTTTTATTTTTATTAGAATATTAATTTCTTATGTGGTGAAAATATTAGAAAGACAAAATAAAATAAGAGGTGTGAAATGATATGAAGGTGGAAGGATATTTTATGACTTTGGAAAGAGCAAATCAAACACTTTCAAAATTAATTGAGGCAGGTTTTACAAATTCTCATATCGAAATTGATGATAATAACAGGAATATAAAAAGAAATTTAGCGAATACAAATTCATCTTATAGTCTTTCTAACCTTGTTATAGATCCGTCTGATATGAAAAGATATCCGTTAACTTCTATAAGTCCGATTGTTAATGTAACAGCTGGTTTTTCCGAATTTAACGATAATAACTATAAGATTGTCACAGAAGCTGAATTAGGACTTCAGGAAAAGGTTGAAAGTATAATGAGAAATATGGGTGCAAGATTTGAAAATGATGCTCTAAGTATTGGCAGAGTAAAGGAAGATGTTGGAGAACTAAATCAAAAGTTTAAGGATAATGATATTTAAAGACAGGTTAATGCCTGTCTTTAAAACTATATTCTTTGAAAGTAACCCATCTATCTTTATCCCAGTTTAATATAGAAATATTATCAAATTGTGTATTAAAGCTACATTCAAGGCCGGACACATAGTCCCATATGGGATGAAATTTTTCTGGTGAAAGCTTTGTAACCAATGTACAGTGAAATACTTTATTTTTTCCTTCGTTTTTTTTCCATTCAATCCAACTCAAGTTTTTTAGTCTATCGATATAACTACTATTAGTAGTTATACATTCTTTTGAAGCTTTAATATCCATAAAAATTACGTTTTCCCTGAAAAATCCAAAGTTATTTATAACAATAGGAGTAGATATATTGTTATTACAGAATTCTTCCGTTAGTTTTTCAAGCTCTGCTATATTATCAGTTTCAAATGGTGCCTTAATTGTAAAATGAGCAGGAAGTCTTTGTCTTTTAACATTAAATTTTTCGCAAATATCTTTTGCAAGCTTTTCATGATATACTAAAGCTTCTCCTTTAATTAAACAAACTATTACATAGCGCACAAAACCACCCCTTAATAAAATTGCGATTGATTAACAATCTACTTAAATTATTTGTAATATTAAAGATTTATAAACATAAAATTTAATAAAGACGCATTAGACTAAGAGGGGATGATAAAATGAGTTGTATTAGGGATGGAGGTCTTGGGACAGGCAAAGTGTTAGCGAACTTAGACGGAAGGTTTGTAAGGGAAGGCAGAGATAGCTTTGGACATATATTAGTTAATTTAGATGGAAAAGTTATTAGAGAAGGCAGCGGCAGCAATGGCGATATACTTGTTATTGTAGATGGAAAGTATATAAGAGAAGGTAAGGATAAGGATGGTGAAATAATAGCCTGGATAGATGGAGATTTAATAAGACAGGGAGAAGATAGCTCAGGTACAGCATTATTTAGTATTGAAGGCTATGCATCTATTTATGAAAAAGCAGCTCTTGGAGCAGCGGCTCTTTTACTTAAAGCAATGATTTAAATGGAATATTTTTAAAATATGAACCTGAGAACGCTATTCTCAGGTTTTCCTTTACAATTCGGATATATACTGGTATTCCGTTTTATTTTTCACTGTAGTATAATTATAGGAAGAACTTATACTATATTTTACGTAAAAGCAGACAATTATTAAGTCTGCCCTAGGAAGGTAGGGAATTTCATGTCTAAAAAGGTTTTAGTTATTTACGAAAAGATGGGTATGGGCCATTTGAGGATGGCTAGGATATTAGAGGATGTTTTAAAAGATGATGATGTAGAAGTAGTGAAATATGCCGGAAGTGATATGATTGGAGATAGCAGCATAAATGGAGTGGTAAAGCTCTGGAATTTCTGTATCAGGAAAGACTATATTAGAACAGTAGATTTATTATTGAATTTTATAGTAAGAATATTTGTTCTACCTTTTATAGAGGTATCTAATACAACTCCCTTCTATAAAAAACTTGAGGAGATAAATCCAGATATCATTATTTGTACGGCTGATGGCTTTAATAAAGCTGTAGGGTCATATGCAAAAGAAAAGGGCATACCTTTTTACATATTTATTACAGAAGTATCCATTTTCATAGATTTAGTAAATCCTTATGCAACTCATATTTGTTATTTTAATGAAACTGGTGATGCGATAAGAAGTTATGATTTCTCAAAAACGTATCATTCATATAAATTAAATAAAGAAACTACATTATTAGAGAAGATACAATATATCTTGGAGTATTATAGAGACTATGTTTTTCAAGGTTACAGAAATTCCATTTTCAGAAATCCAAATAAAGAGCTTGAAGAAAATAATGACGCTAATTACAGAGCTATTGGACCTTTAGCAGAGAAAAAACATTTTACTGATAAGGATATTAAAAATATAAAGAAAAAGTATGGATTTGATAATGGACTTGATAGTGCTATTTTAGCCAGTGGAAGCATAGGGGGAAAGTTTTTATTACAAATGGTTCAATTGATCGCTAAAACATATAAGAAACCTTTAAATTTGCTTGTTATTTGTGGAAGGGATGAAAATATTTATAATAAAGTTAACTCTATAAAAGTAAAAAATCCTAATATTAACATAATGACTTTTAAGTATATTGAAAATTTTGATGAAGTTTTAGCAGCAGCAGACTGTATTGTTGGAAGACCATCAGCAGGTATATTTATTGAAAGTCTTTTAAATAAAACACCGGAGATAACATTTAGAAGAGCTACTTCAAATGATAAAGGTACTTTGACAATGATTGAAAAATATAATATTGGCAAGGTAGTTGAGAGCAACAGAGAAATAGTAAAAGCACTAGAAGATATATTAGAAAGTAAAGAACAATATCAAAACAATATTGAAAAACTATTAAACAAATACTGTAGAAGTTATGAAGAAAAAGGTGAGCTACTAAGAGCAATTATTTTAAATAATAAGTATGAATATGAATTAATAAAAGATTTTGATGCTGAAGTTGGGCTTAATACGCCGTTATCACATTAAGCAATAGATTTGTAACTTAATAAGTACGGGGATGGATTTTAAACATGATAAATATACTTGAAGCAAAAAGTAAAAAAGAACTTAAAGAATTTATAGAACTACAGTGGATAATTTATAAGGAGGACACACTATGGGTTCCTCCATTAAAAAAAGATATGCTAAATACTCTGCTTGGAAAGGACAATCCGCTTTTCATGGAAGGAGAGCACGCTTTCTTTATAGCTAATTATAATGAAAAACCAGCTGGAAGGATTTGTGTTGGTATTAATGAGAGTTTAAATGAAAAGAAAAATGCGGAAGATGGATATATCACCCTTTTTGAGAGTATTGAAAACAAGGAAGTGGCCTTTGCACTTTTTGATAAAGCCGTAAAATGGCTTAAGGAAAGAGGTAAAAAGGTTGTTAAAGGGCCCGTATCACCAACAAATGGTGATGATAACCGAGGACTTTTAGTAGAGGGGGTTGAAGGATCTCCTGTATTAATGAATTCTTATAACCCTAAGTACTATGTTGATTTTTTTGAAGAGTATGGATTTGTAAAACATTTAGATTTATATGCGTATTATCACGATATTCGTACTGCTGTAAATATGGAAAGACATGGAAGGGTTGCTGAGTATGCAATGAAGAGGTACAACTTCAGAGTAGACAGCATAGATCTTAAAAACATTGATAAAGAAATGGAAGACATTAAAAAGGTATTAGATATTGCAATGCCTGAAGAATGGGAAGATTTGACTCCGCCTACTTTAGAAGAGGTTAGGGCAGAAGGTGCAAGACTTAAACCGTTGGCAGACGAGGATCTTATACTTATAGCTAGAAGTGAGGATAAACCTGTTGGATTTGCAATAGCTCTTCCAGATTACAACCAAGTATTAAAGAAGTTAAATGGAAAGCTGCTTCCCACTGGAGTTTTTAAGTTTTTATGGTATAAAAGAAAAATAACTGGCTTTAGAATATTTGTGCTTTTTGTAATTCCTGAGTATAGAAAAAAGGCAGTAAGCGGTGCAATATTATATAAAGAATATATAAATGGTTTAAAAAAGGGTTATCAATACTGTGAGGGTTCAACGATAGGAGAGACCAATACAGCAATGAGAACAGACATAGAGAAAACAGGCGGTATTCTATACAGAACCTACAGATTATATAAAAAAGAAATATAAAAGTTTAATAAATATTATTTATATGGAAAGTATAAGTAATATATAAATGTTGGGTTTAAATGTATAAGGAGGGTTTTTATGATTGGGTATGGTCTAAAGGGAAGCAAGCTTCTACAGGGGGAGGTTTATTTAAAAGAGGTTGGGATAAGTGGAAATATTTGTGGGGAATATGTTGAGATTTCCATAAAGCAGGTTTATGAAAATAAAGGTAAAGAAAATATAGATGGAGTATATACCTTTCCGATACCTGATACTGCAGTAATAACAGGTTTTGAGGCAGCTTTGGGTGGGAGGACTTTAAAAGCAATAGTAGAAGACAAGGCAAAAGCTAAAAAGATATATGAGGATTCAAATGAAACAGAAGTGAACTTTCTTTCACTAGAGGAACCCTCTCCTAATGTTTATCAATTCAGCGTTGGTCAAATACTGCCTGGGGAATCTGTTAAAATAAAATTTTCTTATATGGATATGCTTGTTTACGAAGATGACAGCCTTATGCTTACAATACCTTCTGTATTACAGCCAAGACATATGGATTATGAACAAACTAACGTGGATAATGAATACAAAAGCAGTTTGAACCTGCTTATAGAGCCATTAGCTAAAATTAATATTGAATCACCTTCTCATAAAATAAATGTGGAATGGGAAGAAGATATTAATTTGGCAAAAGTAACTTTTGATGAAAATAATACTAGACGAGATGAAGACTTTGTTCTTTTCTTAACAGAGGAAAAACCTGTAGAAGCTGCCGGGATGATTTACGAATACATGGATGATAATGAAGATAAAGGTATTCTTTATTTAAGGCTTCTACCTAAACTTGATAATTTAGAAGAGGAAAAACCGAATAATTATATTTTTCTTATAGATATATCCCATTCTATGGTAGGAACAAAGCTCGAAGAGGCAAAAAATGCTCTTCAGCTTTGCATTAGAAATCTATCAGAAGGAGACAGCTTTAATATTGTTGCTTTTGAAAGCAAATTACACTTTTTCTCCGATTTTGGGAAGGTTCCTTTTAATGAAGAGAACTTAAGGAAGGCTACTGAATGGATTAACAGTCTTTCAGCTAAGAAAGGTGCTCAAATTTTTGAAGCTTTAAAATATGCTCTGTCAGAGAGAAATGCTATAGGTTGTAGCACTATACTTTTATTTACTGATGATATAGTAGAAAACGAAGAACAAGTGCTTCAATACGTTAAAGATAACATAGGAGACAACAGAATATTTACTTTTGGAATCGATACTTCTGCTAACAGCTATGTTATTAATAAGCTTGCTCAGCTTGGTTATGGAAAGGCTGAATTCATTTATGAAGGTGAAAGAATCGATGATATGGTTCTTAAGCAATTTAGCAGAATAGAAAGTCCACAGGTAGACATTCAGGAAATAGATTGGGGAAGTATGAAAGTTGAGAGGACCTATCCTAGAACTATTGACTATTTGTACAACAGGGAACCTTTCTCTATTTTTGCTAAGGTTGCAGGAGAAATTGAAGGAAAAATTACTATAAGAGGTAAAGTTGGAATTGAAGAATATATTAAAACAATAGATTTAGATGGTTTGGACCTCAAGGAAAACGCTGAACTTATACAAAGAGTTTGGAGCAGAAAAAGAATTGAATCCATAGAAGAGAGAATGAGAACAGAAAGAGGAGAAGTTTATGACTCAATGAAAAAAAAGGTCATCGAACTTTCTAAGGAACATGGAATAATAAGTCCTGAGACTTCTTTTATCATGTTGGAAATTATAGAAGACCCAGTGCTTGGAATGCCAATAACTCACATAGTTCCTCTTAATGTATCAGAGGAAACTGAAAAAAATATATCTCATGCAAACTTTCTTGATGTGCCGACTTTTGTTTACAGGCAGACGGGAATACCTGCTAAGGAAGACATACAGAAAAATGGAGATAATGCAGTTTTAGATTTTAAGTATCCAAGAGCCAATATACTAAGGGTACTTGCAAAAAATCAATTTGCAGATGGAAGCTTTGTAGATATAAATAAAGACCAGGTATATAACAAGCTTGAAACTACAGCTATGGTATTATTAGCCTTTACTTTAGGAAAAGATGATATAAGCATGTATTCAAATCAGCTTACAAAATCGATAAAGTTTTTATTAAAAGCTTTTGAGGAAAATGAAGTATGGTTTGATGAAAAACTATCTATTGAGGCGATATTAGCATTAAGGGTATGCACTCAAAAGGGAATAATAAAAGGTCAGTTGTCAGAACAAGCGGAGAGGGTGTTGTCTCAATTAAGCCTTAAGCTTCAAGGTTATGGAAACGAGAAGGCTGTTAATTTAATAAATTCAACTGCAAGAGTTACATTAAGGAATATTGCTCCTGTTTTATTTAATGTTTCAGAGGATGGTAAAACTATAAAAGAGAGACTTATCATTACTGATGAAAAAGATTCAATATATAATTTAGCTAAATTAGGAATATTGAAATCTGTATAATAAAAAGAGTTGATCTAAAGACGATTTAAGAATAATTTTTAAAAATACCGTGAAAAAGGGTATAGCTTTGAAGCTATACCCTTTTTAATTATTAATTTATTTATAGAGCGTACTTATTGGTTTATAAGTTTTTCTTTGATAAAGCAGCATGTGAAAGAAATAAATTAATTTTGAAAGTTTTTTGGTGAAAATTTAATATGTAATGGAATGAATATACTATAATCAATCTCATAAGTATATAGATTATTTTTCTTTTCCTAATACTAGGAAAATTATTCAGTAAAATAACTGAAGTGTTAATATATAATAATAATATAAATAATGATTCAGGGAAGAGGTAATATGGTGTTAAATAAAAGGCAAGAAAAAATTATTATGTATATGCATGATAATAATGGGTGGATCATTGGCAAGGAGTTGGCAAGGGTATTAGGAGTATCAGATCGGACTATTAGAAGCGATGTCTCTCATATTAATGAATTTTATAAAGATGTTTTAATTGAGTCAAATATAAGATTAGGATATAGAATGAATGAAGATAATTTTCAAAGTTTAGATATAGAGACTTATGGAATTATTCCTCAGACTCCTGAAGAGAGATGTATCTACATTATTAAAGAATTATTATTCGAGAGAAATGAAATTAACCTGACATTACTACAGGATAAGGTTTTTGTTTCAGGCTATTCTATTGATAATGATATTAAAAAGATAAAAAAAACAATTGAATCTTATGATGGTTTACAGCTTATAAGGAGTAAAAATCATATAAGCTTGGAAGGTACAGAGGAGCAAAAGCGTAAATTGTATAAAGAGTTGTTGGAAAGTGAAATAAAAGGCAACTTTTTAAACCTAAATAAGATTGCTTCTTTTTATAAAAATTTTAATCTTATCAAGGTAAAGGATATTTTGCAGGATACATTTGAAGAATATCATTATCACATTCGTGAACTTACATTTACAATGATAATAATGCATATAGGAATTGCAATTGAACGTATCATACGGCATAACTATATAAAGACTGATAGAAATAATGATGAATTAAAACTTAGTCTTGAATATAAAATTTCAAAAACATTTTTTGAAAAGCTGGCAAAAGAAATAAGAATTGACATTGTGGAGGATGAGGTTGTTTTACTAGCTTTATTGCTGCTTGGAAGAAGGAGCACTGTTTATACAGATAAAGTATTACGGTGCCAAAGTGATTGTTCAATTTCCTCAGTATTAACAGAAATTTTCATTGATATAAAAAAGACATTTGATGTTGACTTTAGCTGCGACTGTGAACTAAGAAATGGTTTGGAAACACATATTAGGGCATTAATAGAGCGGTATAGAAATAATGTTGATATAGATAATTTGTACCTTCAAGAAATTAAACATAACTATCCTTTAGTGTTTGAAATGGGGGTTAGAGCTTGTGAAGAACTTGAGAAAAAGCTTCATATTACTATTAGTGAAAATGAGATAGCATTTATCGCATTGCATCTAGGAGTTGCATATGCTCGTGCAAACTCTAAATATAAATACAAAGTAGTTATAATTCATCCTAGGGATGAGGCTATGTCAAATTTGTGTATAGAAAAGATTCTTAATAGATTCGGAGAACGTTTAGAAATTATTGAGCATATGAGTTTCTTTGAGAAAAAAGCAATTGATGATTTAAAACCTGATTTGATATTAACAACACTTCCATTGAAGCATAACTTGCGCATTGTAACAGAGCAGATTTCTTTATTTGTTAATTATGAAGATGAAAACAAAATTTTCAAGGTATTGAATGGATTGGATAAAGTTAGATGTAAAGATGATTTTAAATTATTGGTATTAAAGCTGATTAAGAAAGAATTTTTTTACGTTCATGTAGATGTGGACAACCATGTTGATTTGATTACAAAGATGTGCAATGCCCTGTATGAAAAAGGATACGTTGAAGAAGCTTTTAAAAGCAGCGTTCTGCAGAGAGAAAAGATATCTGCAACATCTTTTGATTATGGATTTGCAACTCCGCATGGGCTCAATGAGGCTTTAATAAATCATTCAGCGCTGAGTATTGCAATTATGGATAAGCCAATTAAATGGGGGGACTATGAAGTACGATTTGTAATACTATTTGCTATCAATAAAGATGACTATAAAATATTAAAAATATTCTTCGATTGGCTAAGCAACATGGTTTCTGATCCTGACCAATTTTCCAGGTTGTTAGAGGCAGATAGCTATAGGGAGTTTATGGATGAAGTCTTAAAATAAGTTAAGGATTGAGGGTGTAATTATGAAAAAGGTAATAAAAACATCTAATGAAACTAAATTAGCAGTTTCACAAGAAGTTCCATCATGGAAAAGATTTATTGCTTATATGGTTGATTGGTATATAGGAAGTATTTTTACTTCTTTGCCAATGGTGCTGATATATATGAAAGTTACGAATACACAGGATTTAAACACAAATTTATTTCAATATCCTAAACAGTATGCGATTCTGGCAGGATGCACAGGATTAGGATTTGCACTTTTCTATTATATGATTGTTCCATTAGTGATTTGGAATGGACAAACCTTAGGAAAACGATGGTGTCATTTTAAGATAGTTAAAGAAGGATATGATTCCATTATGTTTAAAGAGTTGTTTGTTAGGCAAATAATAGGAATTCTTTTAATCGAAGGAGCGTTAATATTTCCAAGCAATCTATTACATCAAGTACTATCTCTAATCACCAATATCAATTTAATTACCCCACTAATGTATGTGGGTATTGTAATAAGTGTTTTATCAGGAATATTTGTTATATTTAGAAAAGATCAAAAAGCTATACATGATTTGATTTCTAACACCAAAGTAATATGTGTTAATAATGCTTCCTAATAGTAGGAAAGGATAGTAAAGTCCATAACCTCATAAAGAGTATATACTATAATTACAAGAAGGGAGGGACAGCTATGGAGGGATTAGAATTATCCTGTTTTCAAATTATATCTTCAGCAGGTATGGCTAAAAACAGCTTTATCGAGGCAATTAAAGAAGCTAAGAAAGGCAATTTCAAAAAGGCTGAAACCTGCATCAGTGAAGGTGAAGCATATTTTAATCAAGGACATAACTCACATGCTAAACTAATACAGCAGGAAGCAAATGATGGACAAGTTACTCCTAACTTGTTATTGCTTCATGCAGAAGATCAGTTAATGTCAGTTGAAACTTGTAAAATTTTAGCGACTGAGTTAATCGAAACTTATGAGAGAATTTTTAATTTAGAAAATAAGTAAATCTTATAAATTATTTAATAGTAATGCAATAAATAGGGGAAAGGGGGGAGATTTATGAAGAAAATTTATTTATTTTGCAGTGCAGGGATGTCAACAAGTATACTAGCAAGTAAAATGCAAACAGCTGCTGATGAAAATTCATTACCAGTTGAAGTTAAGGCTTTTCCGCACAATGAATTAGACGAAATCATAAAAACACTTCATCCAGATTGTATTTTACTTGGACCACAAGTTAAATACTTGTATGAAAAGACTGTAAACGATTTTGGAGCAATGGGAATTCCTATTGCAGTCATTGATCCTACTGATTATGGCATGATGAATGCTAAAAAGGTTTTAAAAACTGCAGTGAAATTAATTAAATCAGCAAATAAATAGAAGAGGTGAAAAGTATGCTTAAGTGGTTAGAAAAAGTTTTAATGCCATTAGCTGAATCCATTGGCAAAAATAAATATTTGATTTCTATACGTGATGGTTTTTTAGTATCTACACCATTATTAATTGTAGGGTCATTGTTTTTATTAATTGCTAATTTCCCAATTCCTGCATGGACTAATTGGTTAGAGTCTGTAAAAATAAATGGATCTACATTAGCAGCTTATTTTGGAAAGCCTGCTGATGCAACATTTTCAATTATGGCGATATTTGCAGTGCTTGGTATAGGATACTCATTTGCTAAGCAAATGAAAACAAACCCAATTTTTGGAGCTGCAGTATCTATTATGGCTTGGTTTTTAATTATGCCTTATGGTGTGACAGGAAAAGTGCAGATTAAAGGTGTTTCAGATCCAGTTCAGGTATTTTTAGGAGGAGGTCTTCCACTTGGATGGGTTGGAGCAAAAGGAATATTTATTGGTATTATTTCTGCCTTCTTAGCTGTTCATATTTATTCCTTTGCTGAACGCAAAGGCTGGATAATTAAAATGCCTGCAGGTGTTCCACCAACTGTTGTACAATCATTTGCAGCTTTAATACCTGCTGGCTTGGTTATAACTGTATTCTTTGTTATTAATTTGTTTTTCGGATTTTTTAAAACAGATGTTTTCACAATTGTATTTAAGTTCTTGCAACTACCGTTAATGAATTTAGGTGATACATTAGGAGCAATGATTACAGCGTATATTTTCCTTCATTTATTCTGGTTCTTTGGAGTAAATGGTGGTTCTGTAGTAGGTGCAGTATATAATCCGATTCTTCAGACACTAACTGCTGAAAACTTGGAATTTTTCAAAACCGGTGTTGGTCAAGGCCATATTATTTCTCAACAATTCCAAGATTTATTTGCTACGTTCGGAGGATGCGGTTCTACATTATCACTATTAATTGCTATGATATTTTTCTGTAAATCAAAACGAATTAAAGAACTTGGTAAATTAGCTTTAGTACCAGGGATATTTGGAATAAATGAACCAATAGTATTTGGTTTACCTATAGTATTGAATCCAACAATGTTGATTCCATTTATGTTAGTACCAACTTTAAATATAATTATTTCGTATGTTGCAATGAGTCTAAAATTAGTCCCAATTTGTAATGGTGTTAATATTCCATGGACAACTCCAATAATTATTTCTGGTTTCTTAGCAACAAACTGGGTAGGTGCCCTGCTTCAAGCCGCATTATTAATACTAGGAGTATTCATATACATGCCATTTATTAAAATTATGGATAAGCAATATATAAATGAAGAGGCTAAAGCAACTGAGGAAGATGATGATGATTCTTTGGAGAATTTATCATTCGATGACCTATAGGAGATGATTTCAAATGGCTATTAAAATCATAATGATTTATGATCAAATACAAGCGGGTGCAGGCACTAAAGATGACAAGATGATACCACTAGGTGCTAAAAGGGAACCTTTGGGTCCAGCGATTATGATGGAACCATTCCTTAAACAAATCGACGGTAAGGTAATCGCTTGCCTTTATTGCGGGAATGGTACATATTTAGCTGATCCTGAGGAGGTGTCAAGAAAGCTTTGTGCCATGGTAAATAAGCTGCATCCTGATGTAGTAATATGTGGCCCGGCTCTTAATTATAAAGACTATGCTAGTATGGCAGCAAAAGTAGCCTATGATATAAACAAAACGGTAAATATTCCAGCTTTTGCAGCCATGTCTGCTGAGAACGAGGAAACAATATGCGAATTTAAAGATAAAGTAAATATTGTAGTTACTCCTAAAAAAGGCGGAATAGGTCTAAATGACTCGTTAAACAATATGTGCAAATTAGCTAAAGCATTATTTAGTAAAGAGAATGTTACATCATTAATTAGTCAGATTTGCTTCTAAAATTAAAAGGGGGTGTTATGTAACATCCTCTTTTAATTATAGTATATTCAACTATAATTATATAAAATAGAAAGTAAGTTATTATCGATTTCATGAAGTTAATTTTATATGTGAAGGAGTAATATAATATGTATGGGATAATTGCAACTTGGCGTATGGCTTTTGAGGGCATTACAGCAGGAAGGGAAATTTTAGAAGATGGGGGATTTGCAGGAGATGCGATTGAAAATGCAATCAGAGAAGTAGAAGATTTTGAATTTTATAAATCTGTAGGCTATGGAGGGCTTCCTAATGAAGATATGGAGGTAGAATTAGATGCGGCATATATGGATGGAACTACCTTAGATATTGGAGCTGTTGCTGCAATTAAGGATTATGCTAATCCTATTAGTATAGCAAGACGATTAAGCAAAGAAAAAGTGAATAATCTATTGGTTGCAGAAGGTGCAGAAAGATTTGCTCATAAAGAGGGCTTTCAGCGCAAAAATATGCTGACTGAACGTGCAAAAATTCACTATTATAATCGTATTAAAGAGATAAAGGAACAAGAAATTAAACCTTACAGCGGACATGATACAGTAGGCATGGTAGGTCTTGATAAAAGAGGTAATATGATTGCTGCCACTTCAACTAGTGGTTTGTTTATGAAGAAAAAGGGACGAGTTGGTGATTCCCCAATTTCTGGCTCAGGCTTTTATGTGGATTCTAAAGTAGGGGGAGCTAGTGCAACAGGGTTAGGTGAAGACTTAATGAAGGGATGCATTTCTTACGAGATTGTTCGTTTAATGAAAGAAGGTCATCACCCTCAGGAGGCCTGTGAAATTGCTGTAAACAGGCTTGATAAAGAACTTAAGGAAAGAAGAGGGAAATCAGGGGACTTATCATTAATAGCTATGAACAATAAAGGTGAGTGGGGAGTTGCAACTAACATCGAAGGATTCTCGTTTGTTGTGACTACCGAGCATCAGGAGCCAATAATCTACTTAGCAAAAAATATAAATGGTAAATGTATTCATGAAAAAGCAAACAGTGAATGGCTGGATAATTATATGAAAACCAGAACTGCACCATTAGTTAGAAGGTGAGGTTGAAGTGAGAGATACTGTTTTTAAAAAAATTGATGAATTAAAGGAAGAGATGATTACAGACATTATAGATATAGTCAAAATTAATAGTGTTGCAGGTGAGACTCTTCAAGGAATGCCTTTTGGAAAAGGAATTAGCGATTGCTTGATAAAAGTATTGGAAATTGCCTATAGGCTTGGATTTCAAATAAAAAACTTAGATGGATATGCTGGTTATGCTCAATTAGGAGAAGGAAGCGATTATATAGGAATCATAGGACACTTAGATGTTGTTCCAGCCGGAGAAGGATGGATTCATCCTCCTTTTAGCGGATATTGTAAAGATGAAAGAATATATTCAAGAGGAATATTAGATAATAAAGGCCCAATTATGTCATGTTTATATGCTTTATATGCCTGCAAACAGTGTGGGGTTAAATTTAATAAGTCAATTCGTATCATATTTGGAACTAATGAAGAAACAGGAATGAAGGATGTTGAACATTATTTAAAATATGAGAAACCTCCAATCATGGGATGGACACCAGATTGCAAATATCCTGTTGTTTATGGTGAAAGAGGCAGAGCTAAGCTCATGGTAAAAGCTAACAAATCAGATTTAAATGAATTTTTTAGCTTTGTGACCAAGTACTTTTTGCAAAGCAAAGATAATGGAGAGCTATTAGGTATCGATTTCTCCGACGAGGAATTTGGGAAAATGCAGATGCGTGGATATGAATTAAGTATGGAAAAAGACAAATGTATATTTGATTTTACTTTAAGCTATCCTGCAAATGTGACTATTTCAAAAATTATTATGCAAATAAAAACCAAGATGCCTGAAAAATTAGCCTTAGAATTGATTCATAACTACGAACCTGTAAGGTTTGAAAAAGATTGTATTTTGATAAGGAAACTCAAGGAAGCCTATGAAGAGGTAACAGGTTTTGATGGTACGCCAGTAACTACTACAGGTGGTACCTATGCAAAAGTGATGCCTAATATTGTCCCATTTGGCCCAAGTTTTCCAGGGCAAAAAGGAATAGGACATAATCCAAACGAGTGGATGGATACTAAAGATATTGTGATGAATGCAAAGATTTATGCACTAAGTTTAATAAAATTGGCAGGTGAAGCTAGTGAATAAGATAGTAGAAATATGCTGTGGGAGCTATTATGACTGTATTCAG
This sequence comes from Clostridium rhizosphaerae, assembly GCF_016765585.1. Taxonomy (GTDB): domain Bacteria; phylum Bacillota; class Clostridia; order Clostridiales; family Clostridiaceae; genus Clostridium_AT; species Clostridium_AT rhizosphaerae. The sequence continues at coordinate 56,237 of NZ_JAESWC010000008.1, read as the reverse complement.
GCATATAAAGGAAAAGCAGATAGAGTGGAATTAAATAGTGCTTTGTATATGGGAGGATTAACTCCAAGTATTGCAAATCTCATTTTGACTAAAAAGAATACTGACTTAAAGGTTATTTGTATGTCAAGGCCTAGAGGAGCAGGCTTTTACTATAACAAGGAATATTTTGAAATACTTTTATTAGATATTAAGGTAATGCTAGAGTATGGAGCAGATGGAATTGCCTTTGGCTGTTTGGAGGAGAGCGGAGATATTAATGTTTCACAGATTAAAGAAGTAGTTGATACAATTAAATCATATGGTAAGGAAAAGGAAGTAGTATTTCATAGGGCCTTTGATTGTGTCAACAATCCATTTAAATCGGTTGAAAATTTAATTGGTTTAGGTGTAGATCGTATTCTTACTAGTGGCTTAGAACCCAAGGCTGAACAAGGAATGGAATTATTAAAAAACTTGCAGAAGGATTATGGAAGTGAAATTGAAATATTGGCCGGAAGTGGAATAAATACTGAAAATGCAAAAAAAATAATGGATTACACAGGAATTACTCAAATTCATAGTTCATGCAAGTCATGGCTTAAGGATAAAACTACAACAAAAAACCATGTGAGTTATGCTTATGCTAATGATGATTTTTCTTATGATACAGTAGATTCAAGGGTTGTGGAAGAACTGGTTAAAATTATTCATCAATAAATATAATATTGAAAGGAAGTAGTGTTAAAATGCATAGATTAGGTATTTCTATTTATCCTGAACATTCAACAGAGGAGAAGGACTATGAATACATGAAATTGGCATCAAAATATGGATTTTCACGTATTTTTACCTGTTTACTATCAGTTAAGGAAACAAAAGAATTTATTATAGAAAAATTTACGAGATTTATGAAACAAGCGCATGAGCTTGGGTTTATAGTAGCTGTAGACACTAATCCAGAAGTTTTTTCACATTTAGGAGCTACGCCATATGATCTAAAGCCATTCAGTGATATGAAGGTAGATATTGTTCGCCTTGATGGGCATTTTGGTGAAATTGAGGATATAGCAATAACTCATAATCCATATGGAATTCAAATTGAGTTCAACGGAAGCACCAACGCAGCTTTGGACTTGATGATTGAAAGAGGTGCAAATATTCATAACATGATAGTTTGTCATAATTTTTACCCGCAGAAATATACGGGACTTGGATGGAATAAATTTATGGAATTTACTAATAAGTATAAAAGCTTAGGACTTCCCGTTGCTGCCTTTATATCCAGCAATAATGAAGACACCTTTGGACCTTGGCCTGTATATAAAGGATTGCCTACTTGTGAAATTCATCGAGAACTTCCTATAGATTTACAAGCCAGGCATCTGCTTGCTACTAACAAAATAGATGATATCATAATAGGTAATGCCTATGCAGCAGAAGAGGAACTAAAAGCAGTATCAGAGGTTGATAAATCTAAGATAACCTTTAGAGTTAATCTGGCTGATAATATTACTGTGGAAGAAAAAAATATCATATATAATTATCCTCACTTTGGCAGAGGTGATGCTTCGGACTTTATGGTACGCAGCAGCATGCCAAGAGGAAGTTATAGAAATAAGATAATCCCATATCGTAAATATAATGAAAAGCTATTTCATAGAGGTGATATAGTTATAGTGAATGATAACTTATCCCACTATAGAGGTGAGTTAGAAATAATTTCAAGGGATATGCCTAATGATGGTGAAAGAAACTTTGTAGGCAGAATAGCAGAACAGGATCTGATTTTACTGGATTTATTAAAACCTGAATATCTTTTTGGATTTATTAAAACAAAATAGATATAAGCTATTATTTTTAGAAGCTTATTAAAATATCCAATTAAAGCCTCCTTAAGATTAAGGAGGCTTTAATTGGATTAATATATATTAAACTTATATTTTTCAAGTACCCATTTAGGCATTATAAATCTAGCAGTCTTCAATGGGTCAACTACCTGACATATCTGAGTATGTCCAACAACACTCAGTAGCATCACAAGTTCATGCTTAGGAATTTCAAGCTTTTTAGAAAGCAGCATAAACATATGTTTTGTGCAGTCGGCTACTGCATCGTCAAGGGTTTGTGAGGAGGCAATAGTAGAAAAATAATCGTTGTTTTCAAGCATTGGAGTTTCAATTATTAAATTTTTTATAACGTCAAGTTTTACTTTCACAGTTCCAGCAATTTCAATTCCAGTAACACCAATTTCACTATCTCCCATTACTGCATGTAAGTCTCCAAGAGCAAATAAAGCGCCATCAACGAATATCGGAAGATATAATACTGCTCCTTCAACTATCATAGTATTGTCCATGTTTCCGCCATGAGTTCCAGGTGTGCCGCAGTTTACAGCTTCGTTTTCAGGGGCAACTCCAATGACCCCAATTATAGGATTTAGAGGTATTGAAATCTTGTCATTAAAAATTGCTTTACCATTTTCTATTTGTATGAGTTTTGACTCAAGTCCATCTAATAAATCTCCTAATACGCCTAAATCTTTTCCAGATGCCATAACACCCTGATTATTTAAACGTATATTTTCAATAGTAACTTTTAGAGTATCACCTTTGAAAGCTTCTCTTATAAATATAGGTCCGGAAGCTGGATTTACTTTATCCCAGTCCATACTTTCCAATTTATCTTCTGGAGTTGTAAGCTGATTTGCAAAACAGTCCATAGTTTCTATTTCTATACTATCTCCAGAAGAGACTGTTAATGCGACGGTATTACTCTTACTAAAATTAAAAATATGTTTTTCATAGGTAAGTTTATAATTCATGGCAAATTCCCCCAAATGTAATTTTAATGTAATAGTAATAATAAATATTTATAATGTCAATAAGTAAGGTAAATTTTATACTTCTATGGTAAAAAAAAGCATATTGTTATAAAATATAGTTATAAAATCTGTTTAAATATTCATTAATAGCGGATGGGAAGGGGAATTATGAAAGAACAAGATTTAATTGAAGAAATTGTAGGAAATATGGAGAAAGTTATATTTGGAAAGACTGCAGAAATATATGATATTCTCAAAGGAATATTTGCAGGAGGACACATTTTAATTGAGGACGTCCCTGGAGTAGGTAAGACTACAATTATAAAAACCTTAGCTAAAATTTTGGATTTATCTTACAGCAGAATTCAGTTTACACCTGATCTTCTGCCTTCAGATATAACAGGTATTTCTATATATAACCAAAAGCTTGGTGACTTTCAATTTAGAAAGGGTCCTATTTTTGCAAATATTATTTTAGCTGACGAAATAAATAGGACTTCACCTAAAACTCAATCAGCGCTTTTAGAGGTTATGGAAGAAAATCAAGTTTCAGAAGGAATTAATACTTACAAGCTTGAAGAGCCTTTTATTGTTCTGGCTACACAAAATCCAATAGAGTATGAAGGAACCTTTATACTTCCAGAAGCCCAGCTGGATAGATTTATGATGAAGGTTAGAATAGGATATGCAGATAAGGAAAATGAATCTAAAATACTTCAGATTTACGGAAATGAAGAACCGATTAAAAAACTAAAAATAATTGGTCAAAAGGAAGAAATAGTAAGAATTCAAGAGAAAGTAAGACAAGTTTTTGCAGCAAAGGAAGTATCAGATTATATAGTATCTATAGTAAATGCTACTAGGGAAAATAAGTATATAGCCTTAGGGGCAAGTACTAGAGCTGCACTAGCTCTTTTAAAAGTTGCCAAGGCAAACGCTTTCATAGATTATAGGGACTATGTTATACCACAGGATGTAAAGAATAACGCGAAAGCAGTTTTATGCCATAGAATAACGCTTTCTTCCATGGCAAGGGCGAAAGGTTTAAGCGTAGATGAAATCATAGAAGAAATTTTAGATAAAATACCACTGCCAAAGGTGAGGTAATATGATTAATATAGATAAAAAGTTTTTGATAACTTTTATTGCTTCTTTTATATTAGCTATATATCAAGGGGGAATCATACCATACTGTATATTCTTCTCTTTGTTTTTTATATTCATAATAGCGTATATTTATATAATCATTCAAAAACACTTTGTTACAGCTGAAGTTAAAATAGATGATACAATTCATACATCAAGCGATGCTGTAGAGTGTTTAACCATAGTTAAGTGCAGCTTTTTTCTGCCAGCACCCTATATAGTGGTAAGATCCTTAAGCTATATAGAAGGCAGCAGCGGGTACGAAGGTGAAATAATTAACATTACAAAAGAGGAAGATGTATGGATAAGAAATTATATCAAATTTTATCATAGGGGAATTTATGATTTAGGAACAATAGAATTGGAAATATCAGATTTATTTCATATTTTCAAACTAAAAAAAATTGTTGATTGTTCTGCAGTAGTGAAAGTATACCCCAAAATATACAATATTCAAAAGCTGCCTATTGGCGGCAAGGATATTTATCAGCAAGCTATTGATATTAAAAGTACATATGAAGATATGTTTACTATAAAGGATGTAAGAAAATATAATTTTGGAGACAGCTTGAAGAAGGTGCATTGGAAGGTTAGTGCAAAACATGATGAATTGTTTGTAAAAAATTCTGATAGTATTTCAGGTCAAGAATTTGCGATTTTTCTAAACATGAATAAGGCTAATATTGAGTTAGATAAACATGGTGAGAAAGAAGAAGCAATGGTGGATTTATGCGTATCTATAGTAAAGTATATGCAGTTAAGAAGTATTTGTACAAGAGTATTTGTAAATAGCATTTTAAACAGATGTATAAATATATCATCAAAAGATCAGTTTGAAATTTTGATGGATTTCTTTCTAACTCAAAAAAGTGATGGAGAAGATGAAATATCGGAGTACCTATATAAAAATTTTTATAAACTTCAAAGAAACGTGCATATCGCTCTTATTACTTCAAGGATTGATGCATTACTATGTAATAATATTTCTATGATTAAAAATTACGGCTATGGTATTACGATTTTTTATAATACTATTGAGAATAAGGAAAATGCTATTTATCTTTCTAATTTAGGAGTTGAATGTATGAGTATAGAAAGTATGCTGCATTCAATGGAAGGCAGGTGAAGATATGAAAAAGCTACTTGAAAATATAAAAATACCAATTAAAAAGGTATTTTTAAATTATACTTTTGAGATAATGCTTTTTTTATTTATTTTACTAATGTCTAAGGTAATCCAGGAGGCCTACTTAATCAAAGATTTTAATTACCTTATTATAACTGGAATGTTTTTTAAGGGATTATTTTTATTTGTTTTGTTTAATAGGATATCAGCCTCAGCAAGTAAGAAACTATATTTAATTACTCTAATTACTATAATTTTAATTTGCATAATTTGCCTGTCAAGATTTGAATTTAGTAATTTTAAAGTTTACTACAAAATAATACAAAGAAGTTTTTATTATTCAAAGGAAACATATTTTTATATTTATATACCGTTTTTTGCAATTATAATTCCTATTTTTACAGTGTTGATGATATACCTCAATAAAAAGGGACTAGGGAATATATTAATACTGATAAATGTTTTATTGATGTTATTCTTAGCACCTTCAGTTGAGTTTATTAAAATGAAGAAGTTTATGATATTTTTTGTTGTGCTTAGCATGACAGTCTATGGATGCAATAGATTCATTAATTCATCAGAAAGGTTAAAGAAGAATGGAATAAAAGATTCAGTATCAAAAAGTAAAATTTATCAATATGTAATTTTAACTTCATTATTTATGGGTATTTTTTCTTATTTCGCAATACAAGTATTTGGAGTTAAAAGTTCAGTTTCAATAATAGAGGATTATTTAAGTGTTAGTAAAAATCAGCAAATAAAAAGTATTAACAATGCATATGATTTGGCTTATTCCGGTTATTCAAATGAAGAGGGCAAGTTAGGAGGACCAATAGAACTGGATTATAACTTGGCATTTAAAGTAAAGGCCGATGATACTTATTACTTAAAAGGAATAGTGAAAGATTATTATGATGGATTCAAATGGACTAAAACTGGTGAAAGCTATGAAAGAAAAGCTGAAGGTACTAATTTAAGATATGCTTCTGATAATCTTAAAAAGTACCTTAAAGGTGACATTGAATTAAAAAGTATTATAGTGCATCCTGAAAAACTGGTTACATCAACTATATTCTCTCCAAGCTTTCCTTATAAGGTGTCGCTTTCAAAAGGATATTTAGGTGTTGATGGTACAGGAAGTTTTATAGTACTAGGAAATACATCTATAAATAGTTCTTACACTGTAAGTTTTTATGAAAGCAAAGATAATATAGGACTTTTTTCTAATGTTTATAAAGATAATATTAGTATAAATTATGATGAAAATACCAATAGACAGTATCAAAAGTACCTAGAGGTACCTGAAAACATTTCTCCAGAGGTTTATAAGCTTGTAAAGAGTATAACAAATAACTGTAAGAATAATAAGGAAAAAATAGAAAGCATACAAAGTTACCTGACGAAAAATTACAAGTATTCTTTAGATGTATCTGATGTTCCGGAAGGCAGGGAGTTTGTTGATTATTTTCTGTTTACTGAAAAGAAGGGCTACTGTACCTATTTTGCCACTGCAGAAACTATAATGTGTAGAATAGCAGGTATACCTTCGCGATATGTAGAAGGCTTTAATATGACTAATAAAAAGGATTTAGAGGGTATATATGAGGTTACAAATGATATGGCCCATGCATGGACTGAAATACTTTTGTATCCAGATGAAGATTTATGGTGTATTGTTGACTCAACTGTAGGGGCACAGAGAGAAGAATATAAAGATGCTAATCCTAACACAGCTCGTATAGTAACAAGAAGTAATGAAAAAGGTAAAATTCATATAAAAGGTGAAAAAAACAGCTTAAGTAATTTAGAGGGTAACAGTTTAGTAAAGTATATAATTGGTTTTATAAGCTTAGTTATCGTATTGGTACTTGCTTTTGCAGTATACAAAACAATTGCGTTTATAATGCTTAAAAATAATATCTTAAAGTCCAATAGCAATACAGGATTTTATAATTATGTAAAACATCGATTAAGTTTTGTAAGTGAAAATTATCATGAAGATGATATGCTGTGGATAGAGGGGATAAAAGATGAAAGGTTGAGAAAAGCAATCAAGATTGTGGTTGATGCTGCCTATAAAGAGTTTTATGGTAAACAGACAGCAGTAAATTTGGATAAAATTGAAATATATTTATTTATTGAAAAATATATTAAAGAAAAACAAAACTGCTTTAAATATTACTTTGATAAATTTTTAAGATATAAACCAAAATCTTAGCTAAAGCATAATATAGAAGTAATAACAATTGTTAGGGTATATCTATGTATTACTATGGGGATTTTTATAGAGTAAATAGCTATGATAGGCAGGAAGCATCAAAGTATGCATTAAATTATTCTTTAACGCCAAATGAAACGTACAGATATTTTGGTCTGCATGGTGATGGAGGAGGAGATTGCACCAATTTTATATCTCAATGCTTGAAAGCAGGAGGCTCACCTTTTTCCTATGATTCCTCACCTTGGTGGTATAGAAAAAATATAGCAAATAGAAACAATGATACTTGGTCAGTATCTTGGGCTGTGGCGCACTCCCTTTACTGGACTCTCAAAATAAGAGGACAGAGCAGAGCATCAGGTTTAAAGGCTGTTGAAGTACAAAATATTGAGGAGCTTGAACTTGGAGATTTAATACAATATGAGAACTATAAAGGGTTTATATATCACTCAACTATAATAACAGATTTTACAAATGAAGGCGGGAGGAGAGTACCTTTAATATCTCAGCATACTTATGATGCTCAGAATATATCCTATATAAAACCAGCTGCTAAAAAGATGCATTTTATGAAAATAGAAATTTCTTAAAAAATAAATGAGCATGATTTTTATTCATGCTCATTTATTTTCAAGTTTTTCTCTTGCAATTTTTAATAAAGAGTCTCTGTTATTTAATTCAGGTTTCTCCATAACTTTTTCTAAAAGTTCATTTAGAAGTACACCAATATATTTTCCTGGTTTAAAGCCAAGTGCAATTAAATCATTTCCATTAATCTTAAGCTGACTTACTGTAAAAGGTTCACCGCTCTCTAATATTTTTTTTACTTCTTCTCTCCTTTTTATTATAGGACTGAAATCAGCATCTTTCTTATGACCTTTGCTGTCTGCAATCTGAAGCTGAAATAAGTCCTCAAGATTATCTACTCCAACTCTTGAAATGAATTTTTTTAACGTTCTGTTTTTCATATTATTGTATGCTGACATATGTTCTGTAATTATTATAATTACTTTTTCTATAGTTTTATTATCAAATTTTAATCTTTTTAGAATTTCTTCAGCCATTTGAGCACTTACAACATTATGGCCATAAAAGTGACCGATGCCTTTTTTATCTATTGAAAAGGTTCTAGGTTTTCCTATATCATGAAAAAGTGCACCGAGTCTTACAATTAAATTTTCTTCAGAGTTGTCTAATACAGACATAATGTGATCAAAAACATTTTTATCATGATGAGGATTCTTCTGGTCAAAGCCGACGCTTTCCGTAAGCTCAGGAACTATATAATCCAGCAGTTTTGTTTCAAGAAGCATTTTCATTCCTCTGCTTGGCTTTGATGTTAGAAGTATTTTGCAAAACTCATCTTTAATCCTTTCAGAGCTTACATTTCTAAGAAGAGCATAGTTTCTACTTATAGCTTTGTATGTTTCTTCATCGATAGTAAAATCTAATTGACAGGCAAAACGAATAGCTCTAAGCATTCTAAGCGCATCTTCATTAAACCTTTTATCAGGATCTCCTACACATTTTATTAAACGGTTATGTAAATCGGATATACCATCAAACATATCAACTAAACCATTGATGCTATTATAGGCAAGAGAATTAACAGTAAAATCTCTGCGGCTCAAATCTTCTTTTAAGGAGCTTGTAAAAATTACTTCGTCAGGATGTCTGTTATCGGAATAATATCCATCAATTCTATAGGTAGTCACTTCATAATTATTTTTATTTAAAACAACAGTAACAGTTCCGTGTTTTATACCGGTTGGAATAGTTTTTTCAAAAAGTCTTAATATATCCTCTGGTTTAGCACTCGTTGTAATATCCCAATCCTTTAACTGCCTTTCAATGAGACTGTCTCTCACGCAGCCGCCCACAATGTAAGCTTCATATCCATTTTTAATTAAAATATCTAATATATATGAAACATCTTCTGTTAACTTAATTTTCATGTAAACCTCCTAGCTAACTAATTAAACACAAGCAATGCAAGAAAACTTAGATTAGCGGCAATAAAAATGTCATATATTCTTTGTTTTTATTGTTTGTAATTAATAGTTTAGTGTATCTGTAATATAAGTATAACATTTTTTAAAAGCAGTAGTATTTTTAGTATGTTTTATTTAATAAAAATTAGTCCTTCATATACAAAATAAAAGAAGAGTATTAAAAACTCTTCTCAGTTTATATATATTAAGCTTCCGGAAGGTATAGTATCATAAATATATTTAGCGTTTTCTACTGCTAATCTTACACATCCATGTGAAAGAGGAATACCTAATCTTCCGTCTATAATTTTTTCTCCCTTATTATCATAAAGTATGCTGTGGAAAAGATAATTTCCGCTTATTTGAGTATAGTATTTGCATCTGGCTCCGCTGTCAGCTATGAAATAATTTCCTTTAGCTCCAACTGTATAACTTCCTTTTATTGTTGGAGTAGAGGACTTTCCTGAGGAGCAGGTAAAAGATTTTATAAGCTCCCACTTTCCGTTTGAGCCGCTGAATATATTTACTCTCTGTTTAGATAGATCAGCCCATATAAAATAGTTTGTTTTACTTATAAAGCTTTTACTGTTGACATATTGCTCTAAGGAGGCTGCATTATTTACTGCTGTTTTAGTATCTTGTGAGGAAGGCTTATAAGTAGTTTCGGCTGTAGGAGTTTTATCCAAACATTTTAAAGTAGCAGAATCAACCAAGCCATTTGCAGTAATTTTGTTTTTCTTTTGAAAATCAATAATTGCAAAATGAGTAGAGGGACCAAAGCTTCCGTCAACTGTTAAGTTATAGCCGAACTTATTTAATTTTTGCTGCATGGTTTTAACCTGATCGCCATTGTCACCTTTTTTTAGAACCAGGGGAGGATTTGGCTGTTCTATAGGAGAATTTACAGCTTTAGATTCTTCTTTAGACTTATCTTCGGATTTTGGTATTTCAATTAAGTTAGAAGTATTGTTTTTGGTTTCATCAGCAATACTGCTGTTTTGCGGAGACAAAACTTTAACATTACTTGACGGTTTTTCGTAAGTACATCCTGCAATATTTATAGAAAGTGAGAAAGACAAGATAAAAAGCAAAATCTTTCTTTTCATCATTTCCTCCAATTTATTAAATGGAGGTTTATAATCAAACTCATTATCATAAACCGCCATATTTTTGTGAACATATATCGTCCCTTACCAGTATATTCAGGTGGATTTTATAATGTTACAAAAATAAGGCAGAGTTTTAAAAACGAACGAATAAGATTTATTACTTATGCTGCTGATTGATTCTCCTCATCATTTATATTACCAATCTTAGTAAACCATGAGGTTATAAATAAGACTAATAATGTTGGAATAAGCCAAGCAAAGCCTTGCCTTGAAAGAGGAATAAGATAGAATATATCCTTAAGAGAACTATTAATATAAAATTGATTCATCAATGTATCAATTATGCTGAAAATAAGAGTAGTATATACAGTAAACTTAACAACCCAGTTGTTTTTAATAAGTTTTCCAATAAGAGTGATAGCAATCAGAACTATTACCACAGGGTATAAAATATTTAGTACAGGAGAGGCAAATTTTACAATTCTGTCTACACCCATGTTTGCAATTATAATACTTATCAAGGTTATAAGCATTACATTTACTGTATACGATACTTTCCCTTTTGATACAGTCTTGCTGAAATACTCAGCAGCGGTTGCCGTTAAACCTATAGAGGTAGTCAAACAGGCTAATGCTACAGAAAGTCCTAAGGCAACACTCCCAAAGGCTCCAAGAGTTCTACTTGATATCTCTATAACAAGTTCTGTTTTCATAATGTCTCTAGGTAAAATTTTTACAGTTTGAGCACCCAGATATAAAAGACCTCCATAGACAAAGGCGAGTCCTGCCACTGCTACAACACCAGATAGCAATGTTGTTGAAATTATTTTTGATTTAGAAGTATAACCTCTGGAAACAACTGAGCCTATAATTATTGAAGAAAATATTACAGAAGCCATAGCATCCATTGTTTGATAACCTTGAAGCAGTGACATAGAAAAAACACTGGTAATCGAAGTGCTTTCTATATTTCCTATAGGATTGATGATTCCTTTTAATATAATAAGAGAAAGCATAATTAATAGTATAGGAGTTAATATCTTACCTATATTATCTATAATAGAAGAGGGATTTAAAACAAAAGCGCTGTTTATTAAAAAATATAAGATAATAGATAATAAAGGGCTTACTCCAGGAAATAAAGGCTTAACTCCTAATTCATAGGTAGTGGCTGCAGTTCTTGGAATAGCAAGTAAAGGTCCAATTGCAAGTATCATTGCAGTACCAGAAATAAGTGAAAAGCCTTTGCCAACTCTAATTGCCATATTCTCGAAACCGCCGTTAATCTTTGCTGATGCTATTATTCCCATCAGTGGAAGGCCAACTCCGGTTATAAGAAAACCTATTATTGCGGTAAGGAAATCACTTCCAACCATTTTGCCTAGATAGGGCGGGAAAATTAGATTCCCTGCACCAAAAAACATAGCAAATAATGCAAAACCAACTATAACTATATCTTTAACATTCTTTCTCATGGATGCCTCCTTATTATCTTTTATAAAAATATATGATTATATTGTGCATAATTCATATAAATATTAAGGATATTTATAAAACCCACTAGTAAATTACATAGGGGGAAGAGGACTAAGACAGAGTCTTATTAGAACGATAGGTAATTAATATACTTATGTTCTATTATTTTTTTATTTTTCCAGAAACTCATCATAGGATTTTTATAGACGACAAGATATAATTAGAAGCATCATAGATGTAGATTGCGAGTTAATCTGCTTAATAAAAAATGAATAGATATTTCGCAGGGGAAACTTTGAATTGACAATGAGATATCAATAATCTTTAGAGCGGTAGTGATTTAAAAAGAACAATAGCTTTAGATTTATGAATTAGATAAATCAAAATTATTAAGGGGGTGTATGTACATGAATAAGTCAAGGTTAATATTATATGCATTAGTTTTTTCATTAGTTTTTACTGCATCAGGCTGTTCTCCTAGTATTAAAGCTTATAAGGTTATGCCTTCCACTAAAAGTGTACAAGCATCAGATACGAATAACGATAAAAATACAGACTACAGTAACCAATGGGGGATTTCCCAAATAAAAGGTGATGAGGCTTGGATAATATTGCAGCAAAAGAGAGAGGTAAAGGTAGCAGTTGTAGATACTGGAGTTGATTATAATCATCCTGATCTTAAAAATAGGGTATTAAAGGATGAAGGATATAATTTTCTAAACAATACTTCTGATACTATGGATGATAATTGGCATGGTACTCATGTAGCAGGTATTATTTCAGCAGATGCTGAGAACAATATTGGGATTACGGGGGTAGTTGGTAAAGCTGACGTGAAAATAATACCTGTAAAAGTTTTGGACAAAAACGGACAGGGGTCTTCCGACATTATAGCTAAAGGGATTAAGTATGCAGCTGATAAAGGCGCAGATGTTATAAATTTTAGTGTTGGTTTTGATGTAAAGGATGAATTTATAAGTCAGGCAATCAAGTATGCAAGAACTAAAGGCTCTTTTGTTGTAGTATCTGCAGGAAATAATAATACAAACTGTGATAATAGCAGCCCTGCAGGTGATGAAGGTGCTTATACAGTGTCTTCTGTAAATGATTATAATGAAAAAAGCAGTTTTTCAAATTATGGAGATTCTGTTAAGATAGCGGCACCTGGAGAAAATATACTTAGCACAATTCCTAATGGTGACTATGATTATAGAAGCGGTACAAGTATGGCGGCACCTTATGCAGCTGGTGTTGCAGCAATGATAAAAGCGCAAAATCCAAATTTAACTTCAGAGGATATAGAATACATTTTAGATAAAACAGCTGTTGATATTATGGAAAAAGGAAAAGATCAAGAAACAGGTTATGGACTTATTAATGCAAAGGCGGCAGTTGAAATGGCAGATAAATTAGGTGCCAAAAACAATATCCTTAAGTTTTAAGACTATAATTGATGGATTATTATGATTTAATTCATAGTAATCCATTTTTATTTGTTTTATATTGCAATAGTTTTCATATATGTTATATTATTTATGTGTAGAATAGCATATTTGTAAAAATACACATATAATATTGTGTGATGTGCTAATTAATATCAAGAAAATAGGGGGATACTCATGGGGTTTGCAGATGAAAATTTAACTGATGAGTCTATGTATGACCTTAAATATTTAAAGCTTCTGGCAAGTCAATATCCTACAATAGCTTCAGCTTGTACCGAAATAATAAATTTGCAGGCAATTTTAAATTTACCTAAAGGTACGGAACATTTTTTAACAGATATCCATGGAGAATATGAACCGTTTATTCATGTCCTTAAAAATGCTTCAGGAGTTATTAAACGAAAGATAAATGATATCTTTGGAAATTCATTAAGACAATGTGATATTAAAAGTTTGGCTACACTTATATACTATCCTGAACAAAAGCTTGAACTTATGCTAAAGGATGAAGAGAATGTAGAAGATTGGTATAAAATTACTCTTTACAGGCTTATTGAGATATGCAGGTATGTGTCTTCAAAATATACTCGTTCCAAGGTTAGAAAGGCTTTGCCAAAAGATTTTGCTTATATTATAGAAGAACTTTTGCACGAACAGCCTGACATGCTGGATAAAGAAGAGTACTACAATGAAATAATACAAACAATTGTAAGAATTGGAAGAGCGGATGAGTTTATCATAGCTTTAGCAAAGCTTATTCAAAGACTGGTTGTAGATAGACTTCATATAGTGGGTGACATATTTGACAGAGGGCCAGGTGCAGATATAATAATGGACACCGTAATGGATTATCATTCTGTTGATATTCAATGGGGTAATCATGATATACTTTGGATGGGTGCTGCTGCAGGAAGTGAAGCGTGTATAGCAACTGTATTAAGAATCTGTGCCAGATATGCAAATTTAGATACTATTGAAGATGGATACGGTATAAACCTTTTACCGCTAGCAACCTTTGCTTTAGAGTTTTATAAAAATGACGAGTGCTTAAGTTTTATACCTAAGCTTCAAGGCTGCGAAAATTATAGTGATAAGGATATTAGGTTAATTGCTCAGATGCATAAGGCAATTGCTATTATTCAATTTAAACTTGAAGGTGAAATAATAAAAAGAAGACCGTATTTTGGTATGGAAGACCGATTAATGTTAAATAAAATAAACTTTGGAGAAGAAACTATAAATTTGGATGGAAAGGTTTACAAGTTAAATGATTCTAATTTTCCAACCATAGATTCTAAAAGTCCTTATGAGCTTACTACAGAAGAAAGAGAACTTATTGAAAAGCTTAAGTCTTCGTTCTTAAATAGCGAAAAGCTCCAAAAACATATCAGGTTCTTATTTGCAAAAGGAAGCATGTATTTACAATATAACTCTAATTTATTGTATCATGGATGTATTCCACTAAATGAGGACGGAAGCTTTAAGAGGGTTAAAATTGGAATAACGGGAAAAGAGTATAGCGGCAAAGCACTATTAGATAGGCTTGAAATTTTAGCTAGAGAAGGTTACTTTTACAAAAATAATCCACAGGCTAAACTTTATGGAATGGATATAACATGGTATCTTTGGACTGGGCCAGATTCACCTCTTTTTGGAAAAGATAAAATGACAACCTTTGAAAGATATTTTATAGATGACAAGGAAACTCAGGTGGAAAATAAAAATTCCTATTTTAGGTACAGGGATAATGAAACAATATGCAATTCAATACTTGAGGAGTTTGGTCTTAATTCTAAAGTTTCTCATATAATCAACGGACATGTACCTGTTAAGAGCAAAAAAGGAGAAAGTCCAATAAAAGCAAATGGAAAACTTCTGGTGATTGATGGAGGCTTCTCAAGGGCCTATCAAGGTCAGACGGGAATTGCTGGTTATACTCTCATATATAACTCCTATGGCCTTTTACTTGCTTCCCATGAGCCTTTTGAATCTACTCAAAAGGCAATTGAAGAAGAGAAAGATATACTTTCAACTACAGTGGTTTTAGAACAGGAGGTTGAAAGAAAAAGGGTAGGCGATACTGATATAGGCGGGGAATTGAAGCTTCAAATAAAAGATCTTGAAATGCTTCTAGAGGCTTACAGAAAAGGTCTTATAAAAGAACAGCGGTGAAAATAAACTAAGTAGATTGCAAAGCAATCTACTTAGTTTATGTATATATTTTTCCGACTACAAATTGAACAAATCTTGCAGGAAGAATTCTTTTTAAAAATACTAAAGCTTTATAGGAAAATCCTGCAATTATTCTTACTGGTGGATTCTTTGAATTTATAATTTTCATTATAGCATTAACTACTAATGTTGGAGGCGGACCGTTTTGCTCATCTTTTTCCATGGTCTTTATAGATTTCATAAAGGTATCATGATATACAGAGTCGGATGCTTGTTTAACATATTGCCTTTGTCCGGTAAAACCCGTTTTAGTATCTCCTGGTTCAACCATGGATACCTTTATTCCAAAGTTCTTAACTTCTAGTCTCAGGGTTTCAGTCATAGCTTCAAGGGCATATTTGCTTGCACTGTACATGGATTGATAAGGTACGGATATTAATCCTGCTACAGAGCTTATATTTATAATGAGACCCTGTTTTTGTTCACGCATTTTAGGCAGCACAGCTCTGCACATTCTAAGTACTCCAAAAAAATTGGGTTCAAATTGCATTAAAGCTTCTTCTGGAGAAGTATCTTCTACTGAACCTGCAATACCATTGCCGGCATTATTAATAAGTATATCAATGGAGGGCTCGTTCTTAAGAACATAGTCCACTGCATTTTTTACTGATTCTTCCGAACAAACGTCAAGCTGTATCATTTTTATAAAGCCTATTCCTGAGTTAGCTTTTATTGTATCCTCGGTCTTTACTTTACGGGAGGTTCCATATACCTTATAGCCTTTTTCCATTAGTGTCTGTGCAGTTGCTTGTCCTATTCCAGAGGAAGCTCCAGTTATAAGTACAACTTTTGCATTACTCATTTTTTTCTCCTTCCATTTCTTTAGATTAAATAGTGAATTTAAATTATTAAGTAAACTAAAAATTAAATAAAATATAATTCCTTACAAAGTATATTATACTTTTGCAAGGGCCATACTGCAAATATAATATTACATTATATGGCAAAATAATATTAAATTTAAATTAAAATATATGTATTAATAAATTTCTATGTTAATATAATGGTATAGTTATTTTATTAAATAATTGTAGTTGTCATTGTTTTACCAATGAAGGGAGAGTAATTAATAAATGGTTGATATTTTTGAAAAATGTTATAACTTTACCGAGGCTAAAGAGGCTATTAAAGCTGGAATATATCCTTATTTTCATGCGCTTACTTCAGGGCAGGATACTGAAGTTATCATGAATGGTAAAAGAGTAATAATGCTTGGTTCAAATAATTATCTAGGACTTACATCAGACCCAAGACTTAAGAAGGCCGCAATAGAAGCTGTGGAAAAGTATGGCTCTGGGTGTTCAGGTTCAAGATTTCTTAATGGAACATTAGACTTACATATAGAACTTGAGAAAAAGCTTGCTGCATTTGTAAGAAAAGAAGACGCTTTAGTTTTTAGCACAGGATTTCAAACAAATCTTGGAATTCTATCTGCAATTGCAGCAAAAAATGATTATATAATTGGGGATAGGCAAAATCATGCGAGTATTGTTGATGCCTGCAGATTAAGTTTTGCCAAGTTATTAAAGTTTAAGCACAATGATATGCAGGACTTGGAAAGGGTATTGAAGTATATTCCAGAAGACAGCGGTAAAATAATTGTTGTAGATGGAGTATTCAGTATGGAAGGAGATATTGCTAATCTTCCGGAAATAGTTAAACTTGCAAAGCAGTACGGAGCTAGAGTTATGGTAGATGATGCTCATGGACTTGGTGTTATGGGAGATCATGGAAGAGGAACTGCAGAGTATTTTGGGCTCGAGGATGAAGTTGATATTGTTATGGGGACTTTTAGTAAATCACTTGCCAGTCTAGGGGGATATGTGGCAGCTAAGGAAGAAGTTATTCATTTTATAAAACATCATTCTAGACCGTTTATATTTAGTGCATCTATACCTCCAGCTAATGCAGCTGCGGCTATGGAAGCCTTGAACATATTAGAAAAAGAACCAGAAAGAGTTAAAAAGCTTTGGGAAAACGCTGAATTTATGAAAGCAGGTTTTAAGGCAATGGGACTTTCCATAGGCGAAACACAGACACCTATAATTCCTATTGTGGTTGGTGACGATTATCGTGCCTTTGCACTTACAATGAAGCTTTTAGAAGAAGGCGTATATGTAAATCCGGCAGTTTCACCGGCGGTTGAAAAAGGGTGTGCACTTCTAAGAACAAGTTATACTCCAACACATACAAAAGAACAGCTTGAATTTGCACTTAAAGCTTTTGAGAGAGTGCTGGGGAAAAAAGAGCAAACTGCATAGTAAAGTCCGCTTAGTGCGGACTTTTTTAAAGGATTTTTATCATGGGGGGGTTATTATGAAAAAAATCAAAGCTTTATTCAAATATACCTATAAATATAGATACAGATATTTTATAGGTATAATATTTTTGATCATTGTGGATATACTGCAGCTAGTGCCGCCAAAACTTATTGGGTATATAACCGATAGTATTTCAAATGGTACGGCAACAACAAATTATTTAATTAAGTACATTTTATACATTGTAGCTATTGCTGTATTAATGGCGGTAGGTAGATATGTCTGGAGAATGTATATAATAGGAACCTCGAGGCATGTAGAATATGATGTAAGAAATATGTATTTCAAACATCTTCAAGAGCTATCTGCTAACTTCTATAATAATAATAAGACAGGAGACTTAATGGCTCTTGCAACTAATGATTTAAATGCTGTTAGAATGGCCCTTGGTCCTGGAATTATGATGATGACTGATTCTTTAACGCTGACAGTAACAACTATAATTATTATGATGACCATCAATGTAAAGTTAACATTACTATCGCTCATTCCGCTTCCTTTCATAACCTTTACGGCTCTTAAGTTCGGCAAGACTATACATAAAAGGTTTTTAAGAGTTCAAAGAGCATTTTCAAAGCTTACCGACATGGTTCAAGAAAACTTCTCAGGAATAAGAATTGTCAAATCCTTTGTGCAGGAGCAAAAGGAATACGAAAAATTTATAAAGGAAAATGAAAACTATTTTGATACTAACATTGCTTTAGTTAAAGTTGTAGGTATCTTTCATCCATTAATAGAATTTATAGCTTCTCTAAGTTTTGTAATGCTTTTAGGGGCAGGAGGTATATTTGTTATTTATGGCAGTATATCACTTGGTGATTTTATATCTTTTAATATGTATTTGGGAAATCTTGTATGGCCAATGATGGCTGTTGGACAGGTTATCAATAATATACAAAGAGGTTTTGCATCATTAGAGAGAATAGAAAAAGTAATGCATGAAACCCCAGAGATAGCTGATAAAAAAATAGTGAATGTGAGTTCTTTGGATGGGGATATAGTTATTAAGGATTTGAGTTTCACTTATCCAGGTGCTATAGTTCCTGCATTAAAAGATATAAACTTGGAGATTAAAAAAGGAAGCACTTTGGGCATCATAGGAAGAACCGGCAGCAGCAAAAGTACCTTAGTAAATTTACTAGTAAGGCTTTATAACATACCAGAAGGAAAAATATTTATTAATGGTTTTGATATTAATAAAATTCCTTTAAAGTTTTTAAGGAAAAATATAGGTTTTGTTTCTCAAGAAGCTTTTTTATTTACATCAACTGTGGGAGAAAATATAAACTTACCTTTTGAAAGCTTAGATATGGATAAAATTATTGAGGCTTCACAAGACTCTGATATATATGATAACATCATGGATTTCCAAGATAAATTTGAAACTATTGTTGGTGAAAGAGGAGTAACTTTGTCTGGTGGCCAAAAACAAAGAATATCTATAGCAAGAGCATTAATTAAAAATCCGGAGATTTTAATCTTTGATGATTGCCTTTCAGCCGTTGATGCAAAAACAGAGGTTAAAATTCTTGAAAGTCTTAAAAAAATAATGAGAGACAGAACCTCTATTATAATTTCTCATAGAATTTCTGCTGTAAAGGATTCAAATTGCATAGCTGTTCTAGATGAAGGACAAATTGTTGAAATTGGAACTCATTCAAAGCTATTAGAAAATAAAGGACTTTACTATGACATATATGAAAAACAGTTATTAGAACAGCAAATACAGGAACATGAGGAGGTGCAGGCATGAATAAGGTAAATGAAGAAGAAGCAGTAGTTAAGGCTTATGATTCTAAACTTATGAAGAGACTATTAAAATATGCTCTGCCTTTTAAATGGCAGCTGCTTGCTGTAATTATGCTGATGTTTGTGGGGACAGGGCTTGATTTGCTTAGACCTATGCTCATTAAAAATGCTATCGATAATGATATTAATGGTTATAAAGGGGCTTATACAATTGTTCAAAGTCCGGCAGAGGGAAGCATAAAGCTCGGAAATGGCTATGTCATCAAGGGAGCAAATAAAGATGGCAAAGCAGTTTCTATGGTTTATTATAATAAAAAATATTATATTGTTGATAGCAAAGTAAAAGAAAATGGTTCCTTTACTTTAAACGTAGATAAGTTCACTCAAGATGGCAATATATATAATGCATATCAATTATCAAATGAACAAATAAGAATTTTAAGAGCTGCAGATGTATCGGATTTGATTAAAACAGTTATATATACTTTACTTATATGTATAAGTGTATTTCTTTTAGGATATCTATCCTTTTATATCTTACAAAAGACAGGACAAAAAATTATTTTTGATATAAGAAATGATTTGTTTAGAAAAGTAGAGGGATTATCTCTTTCCTTCTATGACAAAAATCCTGTGGGAAGATTGGTAACAAGGGTTACTAACGATGTTGAAGCACTTAATGAAATGTATACTGGAGTCTTAGTTTACTTATTTAAAGATATATTTATTTTAGTAGGAATACTCATTGCGATTTTTTCGATGAATGTTAAGCTCGCCCTCATAATACTTTGCTCTGTACCTTTTGTAATAATCGGTTCTGCAATATTTAAAAAATATGACAGAGATGCATATAGAGAGGTTAGGGCAAAGCTAGCAAAGATCAATTCCTCCTTGTCAGAAAATATATCAGGTATGAGGACTGTCCAAATTTATCATGTTGAAGATAAGATGTTTAATAAGTTTAATGAAATAAACAAATCTTACTTTAAGTCTTCCATGAAACAACTTACTATATTTGCATTATTTAGACCTTCAGTTGATTTGGTTTCTACATTAACACTTGCTGTACTTCTGTGGTTTGGAGGAGTTAAAGTGTTAAATCAAGAAATAGCTGTAGGAGTACTGTTTGCATTTGTAAGTTATTTAATGCAGTTCTTTCAGCCAATCTTTGACCTGACAGAAAAATATGATATACTTCAATCTTCCATGGCTTCAGCAGAAAGAATATTTATGCTTATGGATAATGAAAGTGAAATCAAGGATTTAGAAGAACCTACAAGTATTGATAGATTAAAAGGTGAAATAGAATTTAAGAATGTTTGGTTTGCTTATAATGAAGAGCAATGGGTATTAAGAGATGTCAGCTTTAAGATAAGACCAGGAGAAAAAATAGCTTTTGTAGGAGCAACTGGTGCAGGAAAGACTTCAATAATAAGCTTAATAAGCAGACTCTATGATATTCAAAAGGGTGAAATATTAATTGACGGTATAAACATAAAGCATATGAATCAACATGATTTAAGAAGAAATCTTGCAACAGTTCTTCAGGATGTTTTTCTTTTTACAGGTGATGTAAAAGGCAATGTAAGACTTAACGATGAGAGTATTACAGATGAAGATGTTATAAAGGCATGTAAATATGTGAATGCGGATAAGTTTATTGAGAAACTTCCTAATAAATATGATGACATGGTTAATGAAAGAGGAACGACTTTTTCTCAAGGAGAGAGACAGCTTATCGCATTTGCTAGAGCTATAGCCTTTAATCCGCCTATACTTGTATTGGATGAGGCTACCTCGAATATAGACACTGAAACTGAAAGGTTAATTCAGGATGCTTTAAGTAAAATAACGAAAGATAGAACTACAATTATAGTTGCTCACAGACTGTCTACAATTAAAAATGCAGATAAAATAATTGTGCTTCATAAAGGCAAGATAAGAGAGATCGGCAATCATGAAGAGCTTATCTCAAAAGAAGGACTATACTATAATCTTTACAAGCTGCAATATAAGGAACTAGAAAATCCTGCATAGTTATTAAGGTCTTGGAATTTATCCAAGACTTTATTTTTTTTAATTTTTTTATAATTTTCATTTAATATATTGTCTTTATAATAAAAATATATTAAAGCACATTGCTTGTATCAATAGGAGGAGGTAATGCATATGAGAAAATCTATTAAGCTATTATTGTTAAGCTTTATAGCGATAGTTGTTCTTGCCGGATGTTCAAGAGCTAATTTTACAAATAAAAAAGATGAGACTTTAACTCAAACGTTAAATACAAAAGCTGTTGATAATACAGCTAAGATGACTGTTAAGGAAGCAGAAAATCTAGATGACGATAAACTTATTAAGTCTATAACAAAATATGATGAAAGTGTAAATCTTAACGATATTGAACTACAAGATGAAATTAACAGCATTGATGACATTTTATCAGACAAAGATCCATTAGCGGATATTCCAAAGGATATCAGCTTAGGAAAATAAAAATATATCAAGGGAGGACTAATAATGAAAAAATTTCTTTCATTAGCACTTACTGCAGCAATGATGCTTGGTGCAACTACTACAGCATTTGCAGAGGGAACTGATGCAAATGCAAAAACTACACTTACTCCTGAACAGAAGGAAGCAAGACAAAAATTTATACCAGACTATCTTGAACAAATGACTAAATTAACTGATCTAAGAGCTCAGACTAAAACTGCACAGGATGAAAACAACAAAATAGCAGATCAAATAAAGGAAAAGCATAAAGCGCTAACTTCACAAAATAATAAAGATAGTGTAGAAAAAATTAAAGCAGTACTTGCACAAGATAAAGAATTAACAGCTCAAGCAAAAAATCTTAATACCCAAAGACAGGATTTAAAGAAAAAGTTTCAGGAAGCAGTGAAAAATAAAGATACAAAAACTGCAGAGGATTTAAAAAATCAAATTTTAAATTTAAATTCTCAAATAGAAAAAATCAGAGAGCAAATTAAGGCTAATAATGATTCGATAAAACCTTTAAAAGACCAATTAAAAGCTTATAGAGATTCACTTAAGGCAAAAAAAGATCAAACTAAACCATTAGTTGATCAATCTAAAAGTATAATTCAAAAAATAAAAGATGAGGAAAAAAACAAACAAGCACTATGGCAGACCTTTAAGTCTAATATACAAGCTAAAGATTATACTGCAGCAGGAAACACGCTTAAAGGCATACTAGATGCAAAAGCTCAAATCCTTTCTGATATAAAGTCAAGAGGAGAGGTGTTAAATAAGATTTTAGGAGTGCTTAATAGTTAATAAAAGTAGATTGCTAAACAAAGTAGCCGCAGGCTGTTGTGTAAAGACCTTAGAGCCTTGCGTAGAAAATAAAATTTTACTTTATGATAACTTTGCGTATGTTCTAAGGCTTGCAATACTGAAAAGTTAAGAGCCTCTAAGAATTCGCTTTGACTTCTTGTTGCTTTAATAGCCGCAGGCTTTAAAAAGTTTTAGCTTGCTCAGAAGAGAGGCTCTAAGCTTTTCAGTATTACTTCGCCAAGAACATGAGCAAAGTTATCAATGAAATTAAAATATTATTTTCTGCACCTGCTCTTGGTCTTTACACCCAGCCTATGTATTTTGTACGCAATTATAATTATCTATATATACGACTTACTCAATGATCGTTTTTATAGTTTTATATTTAAATATAAAACTATTTAAATATAAAACTATAAAAATATTTAAATATTTACTTGAGTCATGCTGGTTTACAGTAGATTTGATTTCTACAATATCAAAGAACATGCTTATATATTATTTTCCACGCAAAGCCCTGCGGACTTTAAATCACAGCTTGCGGCCATTTTAGTTTGCAATTTTATTAAAGTGCCTCTATACTACATCCGTATTATGTTATAAAATATTAATACATTATGAAAATTACGAGGTGCTTTATGAATCATCTTTTTATAATAAATCCGGCAGCAGGAAAAGGGAAAACATTAAAACTTATACCTGTTATTGAAAAAATATTTGAGCATAGAAATGAAAAGTATGTTATTGAGGTAACAAAAGGCGTAGGACATGCTACTGAATTGGTAAGGAAATATAGCAGCACTGAAGATTTTAGAATTTATTCAGTAGGAGGGGATGGAACCCTAAACGAAGTATTAAATGGAATGGTAAATACAAATAGCAGCCTTGCGGTTATTCCAAGCGGATCAGGAAATGATTTTATTAAAAGTATATATAATTATTCCAAAAAAGAAAAAATCGAAGACATTTTTTTAAAAATGATAGATGGAAAAGAAAAATATATAGATTTAGGAATAGTCAATAATAGATACTTTTTAAATATTGCATCGGCAGGCTTTGATGCAGAAGTAGCTTATAATGCTATAAAACTAAAAAAAATGCCATTTATAGGTGGAAAGCTTGCATACATATTAGGAATTATTATTACAGTTTTTAAATATAAGAGCCCAGATTTGCAAATAATTATAGACAATAGAAAATTTAATATGAAAGCTTTACTTGTTGCTGTTGCTAATGGAAGGTATTATGGTGGCGGAATAAATGTAACTCCAGAGGCCAAAATAGATGATGGTATATTTAATGTATGTAACATTGAGGAGGTATCGAAACCAAGAATTTTAGTATTATTTCCAAAGGTTATAAAAGGAACTCATTCAAAAATAAAAGAAGTTCATTTTCAAAATGGAAAAAAGATAAAATTAGTAAGTCCTAAAATAATTTCTTTTAATATTGATGGGGAAATAAGCAGGGGAAAAGAAGTAGAATTTAGTATGATAGAAAATGGGATAAAGATAGTTTGCCCATAGAAAAAAGGTTCAATAGTTTTTATTAAACTATTGAACCTTTTTATATATATAATGCAATAAAGTTCTTACATTCATGATGTCACAAAATATCCAATCTTCAAGGATTTTTGGCACATCATGAATGTATTAGAACTTTTGCATTGTATATATTAATGTTTCTTAACAAGAATATATATGCCAAGTAAAATTAATATAATAGGAAGTACAAGACTGTAATTCAGCCAAGGAAGCAGCTCGCCATAAATCATAGAAAATAATCCTATTAGACCTATAGAGCCAAGTATAAATACTGGCACAAGAAGTCCTGACGACCTATGTCCAAATATATATAGCTGAAATAAACCAAAAGCAACAGATAAAACACAAATTGGCCAGATAATTGTTGCAAATCTCCAATCTGTATAGGTTTGAAAAAGAAATAGTAAACCTATTACAGTTAAGATTCCTCCAGGTACTAATAAACCAGAATCTCTTCTATTTATAAAATATCCGAATTCAAAACATAAACCAGGTATTAGTATAAATAAAGGCCATAAATAGCTAATACTTAATAAATTGATTCCATAGACTCTATTTAATAGTATTAATATGCCAAGAAATATAAGCAGAATTCCCCAGGTAATATTATTGCGTTTCATTAAAAACACTCCTTTAACTAAGATTTAATATAATATCATAATAGTATATTACTACAATTTACTATTATTGTATAATATTTAACTATAATATTCTATAAAATTACGACATTTTTTAGTTGATTTTGGGCAATGTTAAGTTTATGTTAACCCATATTTACATATGTTTAAATATTGTTAACAGTATGCTATAATTCAACTTGTGCGTTTAGGTTAATTATTTATCAAAATAAATTTTTAGGCAAAGGGAGGATTCTTAAATGTCTATGTTAACTCCAAAAGAAGACAAGTTTTATGATTTATTTATTGATTCAGCTCACATAACTCATGAGGCTGCAATAAAGCTTAGAGACCTTTTGAAGGATCTTGGAAACATGGAAGAAAAGGTAAGACATATCGAGGAATTAGAACATAAAGGTGATAAACAAGTTCATGACATATTAGAACAGCTTAACAAAACTTTTATAACACCTATTGATAGAGAAGATATCTACACCATAGCTAAGCAGCTTGATGATATTTTAGATTTTGTTGAAGCTACAGCTCATAGATTTATAATGTTTAATGTTAAAACAGCACAGCAGGATGCAATCATTTTAGCTGATATGATAGTTAATTCATGCAGTGAAGTTATAAATCTTATGGAAGAGCTTAAGAATATGAAGAAGAGTAAAAAATTAAGTGAAAAGATTATAGAAATAAATAGAATAGAAGATGAAGGCGACAAAATATATAGAAGAGCTATATCAAATCTATTTAGTGGTGAGACTTCAACGCTAGACGTAATGAAGTGGAGAGAAATATATGAATATGTAGAGCAGACTCTTGATGCTTGCGAAGATGTAGCTAATACAGTTGAAGGAGTTGTAATGAAACATGCCTAGTGGAGTTTTGATAATTACTATAGCAGTAGTAATTTTAGCTTTAGGCTTTGACTTTATAAACGGTTTTCATGATACTGCAAATGCTATAGCAACATCAGTATCTACAAGAGTATTGACTCCTAGAGTTGCTATCTTAATGTCAGCAGTTTTAAATTTTGTTGGTGCTTTTTTAAGTTCAGAAGTTGCTAAAACTGTTGGTTCAGGTATTATAGATCCTAAAGCTGTAATTCCTGAGGTTGTTATTGCTGCTTTAATAGGAGCAATTATCTGGAATCTTATTACATGGTATTTTGGGATTCCAAGCAGTTCCTCTCATGCTTTAATTGGTGGATTACTAGGTTCTGCTATAGTTTACAAGTCAATGTCTTTAGCGGTTGTTAACTGGATGCAATTATGGAATAAGATTATATTATGGCTTATATTATCTCCTGTAATAGGTTTTGCAGCAGGTTATATTATAATGATTGCTCTTCAGTGGATATTAAGAAAGACAAGACCTGCTACAGTTACGAAGGTTTTTTCAAAGGCTCAAATAGCATCTGCAGCTGCTATGGCTTTGAACCATGGAATGAATGATGCTCAAAAGTCTATGGGTATTATAACTATGGCATTAGTTAGTGCAGGAGCATTAACAACCTTTACTGTGCCAACCTGGGTTAAGTTCTCCTGTGCAGTAGCTATGGCTTGTGGAACATCAATAGGCGGCTGGAAAATTATAAAAACTATGGGTCATAATATGGCAAAGCTAGCACCGGTTAATGGGTTTGCTGCGGAGACAGGAGCAGCAGCTGTTATCTTTACTGCATCCATGATGCACGCACCTGTAAGTACAACTCATATAATTTCTACATCGATAATGGGTGTAGGAGCATCTAAAAGATTATCTTCTGTTAGATGGACAGTTGCGAAAAATATAGTTTGGGCTTGGGTTTTAACAATACCAATCTGTGCTGCATTATCTGGTGTATCAATATTTATTATTACAAGAGTTTTTGGATTATAGTTTAATTAAAGAGAGGTTTGAAAAAACTTCTCTTTTTTTCATTTAATTGGCATAAAAAGCGTTAGACTTTTTATATAATTTAAAGTAAAATAAAAATGTTGTTCTTCTCTGCAAGTATGAAGTGAATTAGACTAAATGGTGGCTTAGGGAGGTTATTTAATTGAGCTTTTTTTCCTTATTAACAATTGCCCTTGCATTATCTCTTGATGCATTTGGAGTGGCTGTATGTATTGGGCTTAACAATCAAGTTAGAAGAAATAATAAATATTTATTTGCACTATCCTTTGGATTCTTCCAATTCTTTTTTTCTTTAATAGGAGCTTATGCAGGATTTTTATTTAATACATACATAGCAAGTGTGCCGGAGGTTATTGGGGGAATTGTAATAGCCATCGTAGGTTGTCTTATGATTAAAGAGGGTTACGAGAACAAAGGAGAATGTCCTCTTATTAAACCTAGCATGTACATAGTTCTTGGAATGTCTGTAAGTATAGATGCAATGGTTGTAGGCTTTACGGCTTTAGATAATATTAAGAGTGCA
Source organism: Clostridium rhizosphaerae (assembly GCF_016765585.1). GTDB lineage: Bacteria > Bacillota > Clostridia > Clostridiales > Clostridiaceae > Clostridium_AT > Clostridium_AT rhizosphaerae. The sequence goes on along the minus strand of NZ_JAESWC010000008.1, from coordinate 28,735 downwards.
GCAGCGGTGTTCACTGATACTTTATTTATAGGAATAGTTACCTTAATAATTTCTCTTGGAGCTTTTTTATTAGCAAGATATTTAAGAAGGGTAAATGCTATTGGAAAATATGCAGATTATTTAGGCGGTATAATACTTATTATTTTTGGACTTAAAATGATTTTTTTATAAGATACATATTTAGAAAGGTTACAAAGTGCACTGTTAATGTCAGGCAATTTGTAACCTTTAATTTTTTATATTTATAGGTTTTATGGTAATATTATATTTATACGATTTTATATTTTTGTTTTTTAGGTGGTGGAAATTTTGTTATTACAGATAATTATAGTTGTTATCTTAATTGGAATAAATGCTTTCTTCGCGGCGGCAGAAATAAGTGTAATATCCTTAAGAGAGATGACTTTAGAAAAAAAAGCCAGTGAAGGAGATAAAAAAGCAGAGCAGCTATTAAGTATTATTAGAGAACCGAGTAAGTTTTTAGCAACCATTCAAGTAGGTGTTACTTTAGCAAGCTTTTTTACATCAGCTTCAGCTGCTGTTGGTTTGTCAAAGGTATTAGAGGGACTTCTCATTAAAAGTAATGTTGAGTTTCTTGTAAGATTTGCATCTACAATATCTTTTGTATTTATAACAATATTAATATCTTTCTTGTCATTATTATTTGGAGAATTAATTCCTAAAAGACTTGCCCTTAGAAAATCAGAACTTATAGCATCTATGTCAGTTGGTGTAATTAAAGTAATCGATATAATTGCTAAGCCTTTAGTAATTGCATTAACAAAAGCAACAAATTTTTTTGTAAATCTTATTTATGGGTCAGAAAGTGAAGATGTTGAACAGATAACTGAAGAAGAAATTAGAATGATGATTAATGTAGGCGAAGAGAGAGGAATATTTAGAAAAGCAGAGACAGAAATGATAAACAGCATATTTCAGTTTGATGATACTACAGTAAGTGATGTTATGACACCAAGACCGGATATCGTGGCACTTGATATAGAAAGCAGCTTTGATGAAACACTTAAGATAATTATAGAAGAAAAGTATTCTAGAATACCCATATATGAGGGCAGCATCGATAATATAATTGGTATTCTTTACACTAAAGATATTATAGATTATATGGCATTTAACAGTGAACAGGATGAGTTCAGTTTAAAGAATTTTATTAAAGAACCTTATTTTGTAACAGAATATATGAAAATTGATAAGCTTCTAAAAGAAATGCAAAAAAGAAGCATGCATATAAGCATTGTAATTGATGAATATGGTACTACTGCGGGATTGATTACAATCGAAGATATGCTTGAGGAGATAGTTGGTAATATTTACGATGAGTACGATGAAATGGAAGAAGAGATAGCTATAAAAGGTGAAAATGAATTCGAAGTTGACGGCGGAATAAACATGAGCGAGCTAAATGAGTTATTAGAATCAAATTATGAAGAAAATTATGATACAGTCAGCGGCTTAATGCTGGATTACTTTGGGAGATTTCCGAAAAAAGGAGAGTGTATCATAATTGAAGATTATAAGTTTACAATATTAGAAGTAGAGAACAGAAGAATTAAAAAGATACTAGTTAAAAAGCAGAGTGAATAAAAAAACTTATTATTTTTTTGCACAGTATGTTATAATATTACCATAATAGTAAGTGTGGTGATAGCATGGATATAGAAACTTATCTTAAAAAATCTAGCATAAAAGTTACAAAAGGAAGATTAAATATACTTCAAATATTATTAAACAGTGAAGATGCTTTAAGCGTAGATTATATATATGAACAGTGCAGAAAAAAAGAATTACCTATTGATCTTTCAACTGTTTACAGAACTATGGATATGTTTGAAAATAAAAAGCTAGTAGATAAGTTCGACTTAGGTGACGGAAAATATAATTATAAGCTTAAGAAAGAAATACACAAGCATACCCTCGAATGCTGCCTTTGTCATAAGGAAGTAGAAATAGATTGTCCAATGGTTCAAATTGAACAAATTATTAAAAATAAGACCGGTTTTACATTGATGGAACATGAACTTAAAATTAAAGGTGTTTGTGATGAATGTAAAAGCAATTCAAAATAATAAAGAGTGAAAGCTGTTAATGCTTTCACTCTTTTAGTTTAATGCAAATCTTTAAATACTAAACCCTTAACAACTAACACTATAACTAATACTATAACTGAAACTAATGCTATAGTACCACCGGGAGCACTATTAATATAATAAGAGGATACTAGACCAAGTATTATGTCTATAAATCCAAATAATATAGAATAAAGAAGCGTGCTTTTAAAACCTTTGTTTAATTGAAGAGCTGATGCTACCGGAATTACAATCATAGATGAAATAACTAAAATACCCATTATTCTAATAGAAACAGCAATTGTAGCTCCAACTAAAAGTATAAATATATAATTAATAAGTTTTACATTTATACCGGTTATGGAAGCACCTTCTTCATCAAAGGTTATGTAAAGCATTTTATTATATAGAAACAATAATAATATGATTGAAATAACACTCAATATGGATATCAAATATAAATCTGAAGATGATACAGTCAAGATGCTCCCAAACAGATATGTATTAACATTTGCACCTGATTTTCCTGTACTTATAAGTAATATTGCTACCCCAATGCTAAAGGTAAGCACTATAGACATAACGATCTCGGCATATTTTTTGTAATAATTTCTTAAAAACTCAATTATAATTCCGCAAATTGAAGTGAATATAAACGCACTGAGCAGTGGATTAAAACCAAAAATAAGTCCAATTGCAATACCAGCAAAGGATGAGTGTGATAAAGTGTCTCCCATCATGGAGTATCTTCTTAAAACAAGAAATACACCGACTAAGGGGCATAAAACAGATATCAAAATGCCTGCCATAAGAGCATTTTGCATAAAGCTATATTCCAGCATATTTTCCTCCAAACAAAACTTTTAAAAAGTTATAAATTCTTAAGTTCTTATATATTTTTATATTCCTCAGCAGTATAAAGAATCCCATTACCTTTTTCAAGTTTATATATATGTGTTGAATTTTCTATAGCTGCGTTAAGGTTATGCTCTATAGAAAGCACTGTAACATTATGTTTAACATTAAGCTCCTTTAAGATTTCATAAATCTCTTTTTGACTCATAGTATCTATACCAGTTGAGGGCTCATCCAGCACTAACAGCTTTGGTACAGCCATAATAGATCGAGCTATAAATATTTTTTGCTGCTGTCCTCCAGATAACTTGCCTATTAAAGAATTTTTAAACCCTAACATACCAACCTTTTCTAAGGATTCGGTTATTAAATCCTTATTTTTCAGCTTTAAGGCTTTTAAGTGACAGCTGAGCATTTCATACACAGTAATAGGAAATTGAGAATTGTAGCTTTCCATTCTCTGAGGAACGTACCCAATTTCAGTAGTATTAATATCAATAGAGCCAGAGCTAGGTTTTAAAAAACCAAGAATAAGCTTAACAAAAGTACTTTTTGCACTCCCATTTTCTCCTAATATAGAAACATATGAACCGCTTTCAATGTGTAAGTTTATGTTGTTCAATATGTATGGAGAAGAAGGATTATAAGAAAAACATAAGTTTTTAACTAGTATCATATATATCATTCTCCAAGTTTATTTTTTAATATTAAATAGCTGCGTATATAAAATTATTGACTAAAATATTAACAAATATAATTATATAACTAAATGCAAATTATTTGCAATATAAAATTGTGTTATAAATTTAAAACAGGTCAAATTTTTGACCTGTCGAGACTATGTACTATATACCTTTTTTACTCTCCAAATACCACTTTTAGTTTTTTCTAAAAAGACCTTATATTTTACATTTTTATGAGGAGCCTTATTTTTCATACCTGAAACGCTCATAACTGCAATATCTCCGTCAGAAAAACTCAATTTAATGTCGTCAACCCTATATAGCTTGTATTTATTAAATAATCCCGTAGTAACATATTTTTGAACTGTGTAATCTAAATCTCTATATCTATTTACACTGTAACGGTATCTGGCTCCCCCGGCAGCTAAAATAATTAATACTGCAATAAGTATAGGTATTATTTTCTTCATAACTAACTCCTATTTCCATAATATTACTTATAATATAATAATAACCAAAAAATGTAAATTAGTAAAGGGGAATAGAAGTAGATTGGGAACTAAAATGATCGCAGACTACGCTTTAAAGTTCGCAAAATTATTAAGTTGTTTAAAAATCTTAAATCTGTGTTATTATATTTATAGATATTTTACTAGAGAGGATGATAGTGTTGGAATTTTCATCATTGGTTTTAATGGAAAGAGATAAAGAAACAAATTTTTTAATTAAAGAATTAGGCAGCTATGAAGTAAGCGAAGGTGCGCTATATGTAACAAAATTCTATTATGATGGTGATAAAGTTAATATGTTTTTTGATACAAATAGAGATGTTGAAGAATGGGAGTATTCCGCTATATATGACTTGTTTAATTTAGATGCTTTTGAAGAAGCGGGCTTTATAATTGAAGAAGTAGATAATGAATATAACCCAACTTGGTTATTAAAGTTTGATTATATGGAAGAATATAAAGATATGGGTGAAAAAATAAATACTGCTTGTGAGTTAATTGAAGATGAAATGGAAAGTGTATTTGAAGCAATAAAGGCTAAAGAAGATAATTACAAATAGAATGCAGATAAAAAGATTCCAGAGATAGTGTTGGAATCTTTTTATCTTTTCATAATTATGTAGATTCTTGCAAAAAAATGCTGAAATAATGTGTGCTACATAGTATAATATTATTTGTCAGCAAAAGAAGCATAGAGGTGACTTATGAGATTAGAATTTATTGATAGAGTTCAAGAAAGTGAAATATTAGGGAGAAATATACTAACTAATGATGGAAAAGTGTTGCTAAGAGCTGGGGTAAAGTTAAATAGAAGATATATGGATAAACTTAAGTCGCTTGGAGTTTTTTTTATATATGTAGAGGATAATAGACTAGATGATGTTATGGTTGAGGATGATAGATTAGCAGAATTGAAGCAAGTAACAATGAAAAACATGTCAAGAATAATGAGAAATATCCATAGCTGCAATAAAAGGGATGTAAAGGACACAATAAATATTGTAGAGAATTTGGTTGATTATATTATAGATATGGGGGATGTAAACAAAAGTTTATACGATATACAAACTTATGATAATTATACTTTTGTACATTCCTTAGATACATGTATTATGTCATCTTTTTTGGGTATATCTTACGGTTTTAGTGAGAAGGAATTAAAAGAACTTGCTATTGGAGCTATACTCCATGATATTGGTAAAACAAAAATTTCAAATAAAATAATAACTAAAAGCGGACCTTTAACTAGTGATGAGTTTTGTGAGGTTAAGAAGCATCCTATTTATGGCGGAGAAATATTAAAGAAAAATGTGAGAATACCCGACAACGCTATAAAGGCGGTACTACAGCATCATGAGAGAATAGATGGAAGAGGATACCCCTATAATCTTGTGGACAAGGAAATATCTAGATTTGGAAAGGTAGTTTGTGTTTGTGATGTCTATGATGCTGTAAGTAATGATAGGGTATATAGAAAGAAATTCAGTCCTAATGAAGCTTATGAATTAATACTGTCGGGAAGTGGTACAGCTTTCGACAATGATGTAGTTAGAAGTTTTAGAGAAACCTTTGCAGTTTATCCATTAGGATGCTGTGTTAGATTATCTAATGGCGCTGAAGGTTATATAGTGAGGCAAAATAAAAATTTTCCTGACAGGCCAGTACTTCGTGTACTTTACGAAAGTGAAACAAAGACACCAATACCATTTTATGAAATAGATTTGTTAGAATTCTCTAATATTGTAATAGAACGAATAGTATCATAAAAGCGTCTCGTTACGAGACGCTTTTATTTAAGTGAAGTTTTCTATAGGTGTTATCTAGTATTTCATCTGCATTTATACCTTCTACAGGATATTCGGAGCATGCATAAGAGAATTTTATATTTAAAGGTATATCTTTATATTTAAAATTGCTTAAGAATGCTGATATTTCATCTAATTTATTTGAAGAATTTTTAATATCCAAAAGATTAAATACAATATAAATATCTTCTTTTTCAAAACATAGTAAATTATCTCTAGGAGATAACAGTTTAGATATAATTCTGCTTAATTCACTTTTAAAAGCTTCATAAAAATCCAAATTATATCTTTCAATTATTTCAGTATAATTAGTCAGCTCAATAATTGCCAAAGTAAAGAAAATCTTGTATTTGATATTATAGTCTATACATTTTATAAGCCCATCATAGGTTTTATATGATGTTAAATTATTTTTTATATTTGTATTAATATGAAAATTAACCATTCCCATATGTTGGCCTAATATATTTATCAGTTCTATTTCCTCATCTAAATTAAGATATCTATCATTGCATAAGAGAAAAAAACCAATAGTACGGTCGCAGTCCTTTATAGGAATAGAGGCAGTATACTTGATTTCTTTTGAAAGTGTATCGACTAAGTTTATAGATTTTTTAAAATAACTGCTTTCTTTATATAATGTGATTCCACTCATTAATTGATTATAGGTATGATTATCTGATGATGTAGCAAACTTTAAATCCTCCATGCTGACTAATGTATTGCATTTATAGGTTAAAGGATAGATTGAAGTATAATTTTCACGAGGAATATAAATACCGCAGAATACAAAAGGAATCATAGTTTCAATGGTTTGTATTGTGTGCTGAAGTTTAATTTTAAAATCTGCTCTAGATATTAAAAAGTTTGTGTTTTCTGTAATGTTCTTTAGATTTTTATTAGAAATTTTTAATTTATCTAAGGAGTTTAAAGAAAAACTAATAAAAATAATAAAAGCAGTCATAAAAACTATAGGCATATAGCCATATGAATTATATAAATAAATTGAAAAACAAGCTAAAATCGTACATGTAATAAAGTTTAATAATATGTAATAAAGACCATTTTCTAAAGTTACTAATATTAATGTTTTGTATTCAAAGGATAAGTTTAGGCAATATAAAATATAATTACATATAAGTATAAACACGCTGAATAATATTACAGATGCCTGTTCGTAGTTTCTTAAGTAGTATATGTTGTCTATTTTATTTATCAGTATATGAGATATGAAAACTGATAGTATTACTAAGCTTCTGTTAAATACATGTGTGTTTTCAGTAAGCAGATTTAAATTTTTAGAGCAATTATATTCAATAGCAAAGGAAATAAAATAGCATATAAATATCATTAATGCCGTTATATATAAGCTGAATTTTATATAACATATTATAATTATAAAGTCGCTAAAATTTATATTTGTAACTTTAAATTTAAGAGAATATTTATTTACTAGAATGAAAGAAAGCATTAAAATTATTAAGAAGATATAATCTTCAATATATAAGGTAATAGGACTTGTACTAAGTTTAAATATAGAAAAAAGTACAATAAAAATAGAAAGGAAATAGTATAAAATTCTTGTATGCTTATTTACAGAAGTATTATTCATGAAACCACCCTAATTATTTAGTTTTTTTTATTATATCAAATAGAAAAGTAAATAAAAAGAACTTTATTGCATTATATATGCAATAGTAAGGAGAACGATATGAAAGATGATTTAATTAGAAATATTGTAGAAGGTATGAACAAAGTTTTTAATTATGGAATTATCGAAATTAGTGATGACTATAATTTGATGTCTAACTGGGCATTGGTAAGAAACATTGAAATTGACAGTAAAAAAGTAATTGTTTTTATCAATGAGGGCTGCATTGATTGTGCCAATCTGGTAGAGTATTTGAAGGATGTACTGAATGTAAGTCATATTGAACTGAATAAAATATTAGTATCAGACGGTACACAGCTGCAGACATACGATAATGATACTATAGTGCTTAATTATACTGATAATAATATTTTATATTATGGTGCTAATTCGGAGCAAACCTTACAGGAACTCTTAAATTTAAGCAGAAATTCAAGGTATGTTAATAAGGAAACTGAAAGAGATACCTTCAAAAGCTGGGTAACCTATAGTATTATTGCATTAAATGTAGCGGCCTATATAGTAACGTCATTTTTATCAGGAAGTATTTTTTATAGTCACCAGGATGTACTTATAAAATTAGGAGCAAAATATAATGAACTTATAGCTGAAGGTCAGTATTACAGGCTTATATCCTGCATGTTCCTTCACGGAGGTTTATTGCATATTGCTTTGAATATGTATGCTTTATATTCTATTGGACCTTTGGTTGAAAGACTTTATGGAAGAGCTAAGTATATTATTATATATTTTGCAAGCGGCATTTTATCCTCCTTATTCAGTTATATATTTTCTGACAGTGTTTCAGTTGGTGCTTCAGGGGCTATCTTCGGACTTCTTGGAACTACGTTAGTTTTTGCTGTAAAGGCAAGAAAAAATATTGGGAGAGATTTTTTAAGAAATATTGCCTCGGTAATTATTATTAATCTCATTATAGGTTTTACAATGTCAAATATTGATAATTTTGCACACTTAGGTGGACTGGTTGGAGGTATATTGATAACTTTAATTTTAGACAGTATAAATAAAAAAGATGAGGCTTAGGGTGAGCCTCATCTTTTTAGATTTAGGAAGCAATTTCTTCTATATCAGTATCAAGAAGAGTTTCTTTTTCTATTAATTTTTCTGTAATTTTTTCAAGAAGTTCTCTGTCTTTTGTAATAATTTGTTTTACTTCTTCATATAGGTTGTCAATAGTCGTTTTGCATTCCTTAACTATATTATCAGTATTAGCATAGTTTAAATGAGAAAGTTCTTCAAAATTTAGAAGACCTAAAGTTTCTCCCATGCCATACTGAGTAATCATGCTTGAAACCATTCTTGTTGTCTGCTGAAAATCATTGTAAGCACCCGTAGTAATAAAATCGCTCCCAAATATTATATCCTCAGCTGCTCTTCCAGCAAGGAGCACCATAATTCTTCTCTTTAAATAATCCTTATTTTGGTAAAGTTTATCTTCAGGTATACTTAAGGTATATCCGCCGGCACCTTTGCTTGTCGGTATAATAGTTACTTTTGAAAGTTTATCATCAGGAAGCACTTTTAAAGTAAGCAATGCATGTCCTGCTTCATGATAAGCAGTAATCTTCTTATCTTTATCCTTAATATGATCTCTGTTTATCTTCTCATAACCAGCTAATACGATTGAATAAGCTTTATCTATATGAAGATTGGTTATAAACTTGTCCTCATCTTTTGCTGCAAGAATAGCAGCTTCATTAACTAAGCTTTCAATCTTAGCACCTGAGAAGTAGGAAGTTTTTTGAGCCCACTCATGAATATTTATATCTTGAGTTGGCTTATTTTTTAAGTGCAGCTCTAATATTTTTTCTCTGGCAGCTATATCAGGAAGATTTATTTCTATATGTCTGTCAAACCTGCCAGGTCTTAAAAGTGCGGGATCAAGTGTATCTAGTCTGTTCGTTGCAGCTATTATAACAATACCCTCTTTTTCGTTAAAACCTGACATTTCAGTTAAAAGAGCATTAAGAGTTTGATCCTTTTCTTCAGAACCGCCTCCTGTTTTTCCACCATCTCTTTTTTTACCTATGGCATCTATTTCATCTATAAATATTACAGCCTTTCCATGGCTCCTTGCTTTCTTAAAAAGCTGTCTTATTCTGCTGGCTCCTACCCCTACATATACTTGGACGAAGTCAGAACCAGACATAGCGTAAAAAGGAACACCCGCTTCACCGGCAACTGCTTTAGCTAAAAGAGTTTTACCTGTACCGGGCTCTCCGTAAAGCATAATACCTTTTGGCATTCTTGCACCATAAGCATTGTACTTTTCTGGATTTTTAAGGAAATCTACTATATCTTTTACACTTTCCTTGGCTTCTTCATTACCTGCAACAGAGTTAAAAGTGTAGGCAGCATTTGAAACAGCGGAAACATCAAGAGCATCCACTCCCTTCAGCTTTTTTGAGCTTAGACTTGATGATTTAACTGTCATTACAGCCATAAATACTAATGAAGCACTTAAAAGAAAAGTAGGTATAGCCTGTTTAGGTGAAAATGGCGAATTCTCAGAAACATTAATTCCTTGTTTTAATAACTCTTCCTTAAAATTATTTGTTCTAGGATTATCTGTTTCATAAGTATTTCCATCAGTTAGTTTTACCTTTATTTTAGGTGAACTTGTAACATATACTGTAGAAACTTTTTTAGCAGCTATATCCTTCATAAAGTCCACATAGAGCTTATCAGACTTAGAGGGACTATCTATATTAAATATTAGGAGCAATACTATAGATAAAAGCGCTATTGCCATTGGAATATACAAATACTTTTTCTTATTCTTATTCATAATATCCTCCTTAGATAAATCGTTAATTTTATATGTTTTAGTTTTTTACATATATGTGCCTTATAAGATAATATTATATAGACTTAAAATTTAAAGTCTAATGAAAATCATAAAATTTGCTAAAGTAAATTATGTTAAAGAATAAAATGGATGTTGCATAAATTGTTTTTTAATATATACTTTAATTATTGGATTTAAAGCTTAGGAATAGGGGGAAGTGCTATGAAGCTTACTAGTATTAAAGCAAAAGTAACATCTAAAGATATTTTAGAAGCAATCGAAGAGTACGTAAAAGTAGAGGGTTTAAATATAAAGGAAATACAAATAAATGATTTAATTGTTGTAAAGGGAAGCTATAAAAAAGGTGTTGAAATTCCTTTTCAAGCAACAGCAGGGATTGGAAGCATAAGGGATAATATTGTTAACATTAAAATATTTGAATTCAAAGTAGCAAAGCTTGGAATAATGAGTTCTGTCAAGAATTTTGCGCTAAAGACTGCTTTGAAGGATTTTTCGGAAAATGGTATTACAGTTGATAAGGATAACTTGATTGTGGATTTAAATATAATAGCTAAGCTTGTACCGTTTGTTTATTTTAAGCTTAAAGCTATTAATTTGATGGAGGATGCTATAGAGGTAGAAGCAGAAGATATAATATATGCACCAGATAAAGAGGTTTCTGAATTTAAAAAAAAGGACAAAAATAAGGATAAAACACAAAATACTTTAGAAGATGGTTATACTAAGGCTAGGGAAAATATTGAAAATAGAGTTCCTGAAAAGTATAAGGATATAGTAGAATATGCTATGCTTGTTCCGGATATTGGAGCACTTCTTTGGAGATTATTTAAGGATAAAAGAGTAGACATTAAAACTAAGATGATGGTTGGAGGTTTAATTGCATATATAGCATCTCCAATAGATATAATACCTGATTTTATACCTCTCGTAGGTAAGATAGATGATGTTGCTATTGTATTTTTTGCAATGAATAAAATTATAAATGAAGTACCAGAGGAAGTTATATTATCAAATTGGACAGGAAAAGATGATATAATAAAAGTTATAAAAGATGGTGTAGCCTTTATTTCAAAAATGGTTGGCAGCCAAAATGTTGGTAAACTCTTAGATTATGTTAAAAAATTGAGGGTAAAAGGTTTTAAAGAGGAGAAGGATGATGAAAAGCGTCACGATATACACTGATGGAGCTTGCAGAGGAAATGGAAAGGAAAATACAATAGGAGCTTTTGGAATTGTATTTATGTATAATGGAACCAAGAAAGAGGTTAAGCAGGCTTTTAGAAATACAACTAATAATATTATGGAGCTTTCTGCTGTGATACAAGCCTTATCCATGCTTAAAGAGCCATGTGAGGTTAAGCTTCACAGTGATTCTGCTTATGTAATTAATGCAATAAATCAAAAGTGGATAGATAACTGGCAAAGAAATGGATGGAAAAGTTCGACCAAGGAACCAGTGAAAAATAAAGAACTCTGGGAGAAATTAATAGAGCTTTTAAAATATCATAAGGTTCAGTTTATTAAGGTTAAAGGCCATTCGGATAATGAATATAACAATAGATGCGATGAGCTTGCAAATGATGCAATGGATGAGCTAAAGAAACTATAGAAGTAATTTCAAGGTTTAATAAATTTAAAATTGCATACTCTAATGATATACTATAATGAAAGGAGTGCATTTGAGTATGGGATTTTTAAAAGGCGTTACTACAGGAGCAATGATTGGAGCGGCTGCAGGAATGTTAATAGTTCCTCAGCTTAACAAAAGTTCAAGAAAGAGATTAAGAAGATCCGGTGATATGATGATGGGCATAATGGGAGATATTCATGATGATATTATGCGAAAAATGAGATAAATTTTTATTAAAGCTCGAGAATTATCGATTCTCGAGCTTTTTAAGTATATTTTGAAAATTAAATAAAAACTTAGTCTAAAATTCAAAAATATGATATAATAATATTAATATATTGCATTTTTATCTATATATGTATTATTTAAGTTTACGAAGGATGAGTGTATATGGAAATTTTAGCTCTGGGGGAAAAAATAAAAAGACGTCGAAAAGAATTAAATATGACACTGAAGGACTTGGCAGGAGATAGGATTACACCTGGTCAAATAAGTCTTGTTGAATCAGGAAAATCAAACCCGAGCATGGATCTTTTAGAGTACTTGGCAGGTGCTTTAAATACTTCTATAGAATATTTAATGGAATCTGAGGAAGCACAAGCTGAAAAAATATGTACTTATTTTGAAAATATTATTGCAGCATTTATTTTAAGTGAAGATTTTTCTTTAGCAGAAAAATATGTGGAAAGTGCAATTAATTACGCTGAAAAATACAAGTTGGAATATAGAAAAGCAAAAAACTTATTTTTACGCGGAGTTATTTACATGAAGCAAGGAAAAACTTCAAAATGTCAGCAGTTTTTTTTGGCTGCCAACATTTTATTTATTAAGTTAAACTGCAGTGAGGATATAATAAATACATTTCTCAAGCTTGGTATAATAACTCTTCATATGAAAGCATATAATTCTTCTCACAGCTATTTTAAACAGGCGGAAAAGGTATTTAAAGACAACGATATAGGAAATGATTTTTTGCTCGGAGAAATATATTATTATATAGCTTATACCTATCATAAGCTGGAAAACAATAATCAGGCAATTGAATATTCTAATTTGGCAAAGCAAAAGTTTAAGGAACTGGATAACAAAAAAGAATATGCAAAGACTTTATTGAAATTATCTCTTGACTACAGCAGCAGAGGAGATATAAACAATGCAATACAGTACTCTAAAAAAAGCATGGATGAGTTTAAAGCAGTTCATAATTTAGATTACTTGGCAGAGATTGAAAATAATCTAGGAAGACTATTTTTTGAGTTCGAAAATTATGATGAGGCTTTTGAACATTTAAATAAATCAAAAAAAATAAGAGAAGAAATTGATAAGGTAAAATTAGTAGAAACCTTATTAAGTGTGTGTGATATTTATATCAAGTTAAAGGATCTTGAAAACTCAAATAAGGTTCTGAATGAAATATATGAGCATATAGGAAACTGCAAGGACAAGCTTCTTGTTGAATATTATATATTAAAATATAGAGTTTTATGCTTACAAGGCGATGGTTATAATGCAGAAAGTACTTTGAATGAGGCATTATCATATGCAAGTTTAATGGGTTATAATAAAGATCAGGCTGAAATTTCTATAATGCTTGGAAAGTTTTATGTTGACAATGGAAAAAGCAAAGAGGCGGCTGAGTTTTTATCAAGAGGGATACAGGTATTCAAGTCTATAGGTACATTTAAAGACTTTGAATGATAGGTATTAGTTTGGGGGGAAACAGGTGGAAATACTGTCAACTGGCGGAAAAATAAAAAGAGCAAGAATATATAAAGGATATACTTTAAAGGATATATGCGGAGATAAAATATCCATTTCTAAAATGAGCTGTATTGAAAATGATAAAGCTGAGGCTGAAGAATGGATTATAGAACATATTTCAGAATCATTAAATTTAGATAAAGAATATTTGATGCAGAATATAAGAGAACAGATAATACAAAATATATCTTTTTTAGAAGGTAATAAGTCTTTAGATAATTATGAGCAGGAAGTTTTATATAGTTTAGGGTTTGCCGAAAAATATGAATATTATGATCTTTGCTTTAAACTTATACACTTAATTTTTAATTATCATATTGATAGAGATGAACTTGAAAAGGTACAGTGCTTGACATCTAAGTATTACGAGTATTATCAAAAATGTTATGACGATGAAAATTACCTTACTTACTATATGGATATAGCTAGATTTTTGTTTAGCAATAAAGATTTTTCCCAGGCTGCCAACTATTATAATAATGTGAGAAAATCCTCAAAGGAAAAAAATAAGCTTACTATCCTTGCCAAGGCTACATATAACGAAGCAGCTTGCTATATTATGCTTAGAAACTACGAAAGAGCATATGAAATTGCTGTAAGACTTGAAGAATTAGTTGAATATATGGATAAAGACTTAGGGAAGGCTGAAGTGTACCATATGCTTGCTATGCTGTCTTTGATTATGGATAAGGGAAAATTCGAGGAATATGAATCTAAATCCTATGAGCTCTATGGTTTTAATAGAGAAGCAAAATCAAAAGCTATTTATAACTATGCAGCAACAATGTTTGATGTAAGTCTTAATGAAAAAGCTATGAAATATATTAAAAATGCACTTACGCTTTACCCTAAGGATAATAAGGAAAAGCTAGTTAAGTTTATGCTGCTTGTTATAGATGAGCTTATAGATAATAATATACTAGAATACGCTCAGGAAATTTGCGATGAAGCTTTAGACAATTCTATAAGCCTTGATAATATTGAGTTTATAGAAGAAAGCTATTATTTAAAATCACGTATACTTCAGAAACAAGATAATCTTCTTTCAGCAGAAATGTATATGAATTTATCGCTGGATGCTCTTTTAAAATTTGGAGCTAAAAAACAGATATATAAAAGGTATATGGAAATGGGATATATGTATTCAAATTTATCTCAGGTAAGTGAAGCATTAAAATATTTTAATTTAGCTATAATAATGGAAAAGAAGATGTAGCCTTGTTAAGACTTCATCTTCTTTTCTCTTTCTATAATAAAGTTTTTAGCTTTTGTTTCATAGCTGTCATCAAGAGGAGCTAACTCTGCCTCTCCGTATTTAAGCTCCAGAGCTGTTTTTATTAATCTATCAGCAAGCTCAGGGTTTTTAGATAATAATGAACCATGGAAATAAGTGCAGTAGGTGTTTTTATAAATGCAGCCCTCATATCCATCCTCTCCATTATTTCCATAGCCTGCTATAACCTTGCCTAAAGGAGTATGATTACCTATATATGTTCTTCCAGAATGATTTTCAAAACCAACATAAGTTTCATTAAAGGTTTCATTATATATTACAGTATTGCCTATAAATCTCTTTTCTCCTCCATCAGTACAAACATCTAATATGCCAAGTCCATCAAGTCTCTCGCCGCCTGGAGTTGTATAATATTTTCCAAGGAGTTGATAACCACCGCATATGCTTAAGAAAACCTTTGAGTTTTCAATATATTCAGCAATAGCATATTTCTTAGTTTCCTTTAAATCACTTGAAACAATAGACTGCTCATAATCCTGGCCGCCTCCAAAAAACACTATATCATAGAGTTCCCCTTTAAAAGTATCTCCCATAGAAACGTTAAAAACATTAACTTTTATATCTCTGTTTTCAGCTCTATATTTTAAAATACGAATATTTCCTAAATCACCATATACATTTAAAAGATCTGGGTATAGATGACATATATTTAATTCCATAGCTTTTCACCTCGATTTCACCAAAGTTTTTTAATATATCCTTTGCTGTGTAAGAATTTTCTAAAGTTAATCATAGAAGTATAAGTTGCAAGAATGTATATAAAGTCAGTTTCACAGTTTTTAATTTCATTTAGTAAGTTTTCGTAGCTTTCACATAAAACAAATCTTTCCTGATTTAAGCCTGCAGCTTTAAGTCTTACAGCCATATCATAAATCCTAATACCAGAAATTATTATTTTACTCATATCTATTGAAGAAAGTTTTTCAAAATTCACGTCCCATATCCATGACACATCTCGTCCATCAGCATAATTATCATTTAAAATAAAAGCTGCACTTATTGCTTTTGTATCAAAAGTTAAAGTGTTAATAGCTTCATCAAAGCCTGCAGGATTTTTAACTAGAATTATTTTAACTTGCTTGTTATCTATATTTAAAGTTTCCTGTCTTCCAAAGCTTGAAGATGTACTCTTTAAAGCATTAAATATAGTTGAATTTTCTAGTCCTAAAAATTTAGCAACAGAGTAAGCACAGAGTGCATTATATATATTATAAGTTCCAGGCTGATTGATATAATATTCATTTCCATTAAAATATACCAGCGAACCACTAGATGTTTGTTCGACTATATTATCTACAGTATAGGCAAGTTCTGGTCTTTTATATCCGCACTCACTGCAGTAGAAGCTTCCTAAATGATTGTATGTAATATAATTGTAGCTATAAGGACTTTTACACTTTTTACAGAACTTTGCATCCGCATTAATATCTATTTGCTTGTTTGAACTTACTTCATAATCAAATCCATAATATTGTACTTCATTTTTTACATCTAAATCACCTAATAAAGATTCATCTCCATTTAAGACTAGGGTAGAATCAGGAGATTTACTTATACCATCTAATATTTTCTTTAAGGTAGTATAGACCTCCCCATATCTGTCAAGTTGGTCTCTAAATAAGTTTGTGACAGTTATTACCTTTGGCTTTATGTATTCTGTTACCAGAGGAACATTTGCCTCATCTACTTCTATAACAGCATATTTCTTGTCAACGGAGGACCTAAAGCTGAAATTTTCGATAAAACATGCTGTTATTCCAGGAAGCATATTTGCGCCAGTACTGTTAGTTATTGAATTACCTGAAACTCCTTTTACCATACTATAAATCATACTTGTGGTAGTAGTTTTACCATTAGTACCAGTTACTAAAATAACCTCATAATCTTTAGCAACAGTACTTAATATATCTTTATCAATTTTCAAAGCAACTTTTCCAGGGAAATTACTGCCGCCTTTAAATAGAAGTTTAGAGAGTTTAATAATAATTTTTGAAGTAATTATGCCTATAAAAGTTTTTATATTAATTTTAAACACCGCCTTGTGTGAGTATTTTTAGCACTAAAATATTATAACTCATATTTTAACACATGCATATATATAAGACAAATTGTAAATACATAATTTTCTAAGCTGTTTTAGTGGCATTTTTTTAATTAATTTGTTAGAATATTTATAAGTGTAGGAAAAAAGCAAATGAGGTGGAGTAATGATTGATATTAAAAAATTTAAGGACGCTTTTAGTAAGGACAAGCTACCTAAATTTGATATACATAAGAAAATTATAAACAAATTAAATAAAGAGAATATGACAAGGTTAGTAGAACAAATTAAAAAATATTTAGATAAAGATAATATAAAAAATAAGTTTGAAAGATTTAAAATAAAATATAAAGAAAATGCTAAAGCCTATACTGCTTTTTTAGCTTTAGGAATTATTATAGTTGTTTCCTTTGGCATTTCAGTTAATAACAATCATAAGAAAGCTATAGCAGAAGATTTGAGCAAAAAATATGCAATTGCTGCTAATCAAGCTGAAGAATACTATTACAATGGTCAGTATGATAAAGCTATAGTTGAATACGGCAAGCTTATGGAGAAGGATGCAAAAGAAGGTTTATGGGATGCTAAAATTGCGGAAATATATTCTGTGAAAGGCGATATACAAAAATCAAATGAATATATACAAAAGGCTAAAGAGCTTGGAAGTAAAAATTCTCAAGTTCTAAACTCTGTTATTTTTACAGAGTTTATGAATAAAGATTATAAAACAGCTCTTAGTTATGGCGAAGAAGCTTTAAAGCAATTTCCTAAAGATAAGAGCTTAATTAAAACAATGTTTACTGTCTATATGTCTAATAACTTAATGGACAAAGCTAAAGAAATAGTATCAGGCTACCCTGTAGATACAAAGTCAGCTTATGATACTGCTGAGTATTCAAGAATGCTTATGATTGACGGGCAATGGGAGCAAGGTTATAAGGAATTAAGAGCTGCCTGGGATATAGATAAGGATGAGTACAAAGTATATGATATATTAGCCCAGATGTCAGTTTATAATAAAGATTCTCTATTAGAAAGCATAAGTACCATGGCTGAAAAAAATCCTAACGATTTAGCGTATAAAATGTGGCTTGCAAAGATATATTCTTTAAGTGATGCAACCGCAGATCAAGCAGTGAGTCTAGTTGATTCTTTAAAACAGTATAATTTGGGTAAAATAGAAATTAAGCTAATTGAAGCAGCAGCACTTCAAAATCTAAAGAAAAATGATAAGGCTGATGAGCTTATAAAAAAGGTTATAGATGAAAATAAGGATGATTACAGGGTTCTTCACACTGCAGGATGGTATTATTTAAATAAAATGAATTTCACAAATGCTGAAAAATATTGCAGAGAGTCTATAATTAAAAATAAGAATTATCCAGATAATTATGGGTTTTTAATGCCTGAAATTTTAAAAGCTCAGGGGAAAACAATAGAAGCAGAGCCCTATTTCAGAACTGCATTGTCTATGGAACCTTATAACTATAATATAACGCTTACAGTTGCAAACTATTATTGGTATACTACAAAAAATATTGATAAAGCTATGGAAAATTTTAAAATCGCAGAGTTTGTAAAACCAGACGAACCTGAAATAAAATATAATATGGCTTTAATAAATTTATCCAATAAGAAGTATGACGAAGCTGTAAACCTGCTTAAGCAATGTATTAAGCTTTCGGACAGTACGGCGAAATATCATAGAACTTTAGGTACAGTTTATTTACAAAATAAGAAAACAGAAGATGCAATTAAAGAAATAAGGTATGCTTATGCAGCTGATCAAGATGATATAATGACTTTAAATAATGCAGGATGTTATTATATAAGCCAAGATACTAATTTAGAGAAAGGTGAATATAATTTGAGAAAGGCTCAAGAAGGCATCAATGATTTAACTGATAAATATACAGCCGACACGATAAGAAGCAATTATAAGAAAGCTAAGGATTTGCTAGATAAATATAATAGCGGTACAGGAAACGAGACTTTAAAGATGCCTGATTTTGTTTTATTTTATTAAATAAAGCAGCACAAGATGTGCTGCTTTTAAATTTTATTGAATTGTCAAGGATTGTTTGTAGTTTCCTAAAATATCATTTACAGGTGATACAGCTATAAATGCACTTGGCTCAATGCTCTTTACAATAGATTTTAAGGCAGTTAACTGATTCCTTTGAATAACAACATATATAAATTTTTTCTTGTCGTTAGAATAGCCGCCCACAGCATCAAGAACTGTAACGCCACGGACAAGTTTAGTATTAATCGTTGAAATTATTTCACTTGAATCTTCACAGATAATAATACATTGCCTTGAGGAAGCAAGACCTTCCTGTATAGCGTCGAGAGTTTTGGTTCTTATAAAGCTTGCAATTAGAGCATACATTACAGAGCGAGGGCCAAATACATAAGCTATTAGTGCATAAACCATAAAATCCTGAATTAATAATATATTTGAAAGCTGAAGGTTTTTAAATTTGTTATTAATTATTTTTGCAAGTATATCTAATCCACCGGAGGAGGCTTGTGATAAAAATATAAGGTATACCGATATTCCTAAAAGCACTCCGCAAAATATTGCAGAAAGAAGCAGGTCTTCAATAGGTTTAAATTTGAAGGCTGCACTAAAATAATCTATAAGTAAAGAAGAAAGTACAACCACAAATGCGCTTCTTATAGTAAACTTGCTTCCAACCAGCTTATACCCGAATAAGAATAAAGGTACATTCATAATAATAGTAAGAAGTCCTACTTTAAGGCCAAATACATGATTGATGACCATGGCTATTCCTGTAACGCCTCCTATACCTATTTGTGAAGGTAGTAAAAAAGCTGAAATAGCTAAAGAAAGTATAACGCTGCCTAAGGTTATAAGTGCATATTCTTTAATAAAAGTTTTCATGATAAAGGTTCCTCCTAATAATGAAAGATATAATTCAGATAATAAAACGTTTGACGGATTAGTTTCAAGCAATAATATACTAGCACAAAAATACTAGCCAAACAATTAAAATAATATAAAATTTTATTGAATATAGTTTTTCCATAAAATAAAATAGGTATTATAAATAAAATAAAAAGATAAAGCATCGGAGGTATAATAGTGTATCCATTAAAATTTGAAAATTTATATTATGATAAAATCTGGGGTGGAAGAGATTTAGAGCTTTTTAGAAGTAATCTTCCAAAAGGTAATATAGGAGAAAGCTGGGATGTTGCATGTCATCCACATGGAACAAGTGTTGTTTGTAATGGAGAATTCAAAGGTATGAGGCTTGATGAACTTATAAAACTTAAGGGTAATGATATTGTTGGAAGTAAAATTTCAAAGGATTGGTTTCCTCTTCTTGTTAAGCTGATAAACGCAAAGGACAAACTCTCAGTACAGGTTCATCCTGAAGATGAATACTCTCAAAAAGTAGAGGGTGAAATGGGGAAAACAGAAGTTTGGTATGTAGTAGAAGCCTTTGAAGGTGCAAACCTTGTAGTTGGAACTAAAAACTGCACAAAAGAACAATTTAAAAAAGCGATTGAAACTGGAGAATTCGATGAGTTTATGAATAAAATCCCAGTGAAAAAAGGAGAAGTTTACTTTGTAAAGAGTGGTCTTGTTCATGCTATAGGTGAAGGAGTTATTATAGCAGAAATTCAGCAAAACAGTGACACTACTTATAGAGTATATGATTATAATAGAGGCAGAGAACTGCATGTTGATAAAGCTTTAGATGTTGTGAATTTAAATCTAAAAGGTGAAAAAAGCATTGGACTTAAATTAGAGCAAAAAGGCTTTAGTAAAACTTATTACTGCCTTTGCGAGCATTTCTCATTAGAGCTGTATGAAGTTGAATGCAGTTTTAAGGAAAAGAGTGACAGTGAAAGGTTCTATATATTTACCGCTGTAGATGGTGAGGGAGAAATATTTTATCCAAGTGGAAAAGAAATTATTAAGAAAGGCGATAGCATCTTAATTCCGGCTTCTTTAGGAGAGTATGAAGTCAAGGGAAACATGAAGCTTCTTAAAAGCTATGTTCCAGATTTAGAGAGAACTAAACAAGAAATAATAGATAATGTTATAACACACTAATCAAAAATGAGAGGAGACTTCCTCTCATTTATTTTTGAAATTAATAATTAGTCTGAAAAATGAATTGATTACTCTCATAATTCACCAAATAGTCAAAAATATAAATAATTTCTTGCAAAAATAATAATTTCATGCAATAATAATATTATAAACTCTAAGGAGGGATTCGGGGAATGTTAAATAATATAGGTATTACTAGCAACAGTATTTACAGAAATATTTCAGTGTCAGATTTAGTTGAACACGCATTGAAAAATAATGAAGGAAAACTGTCAGAAACAGGAGCGCTTGTTGTGCACACTGGAAAATATACAGGAAGATCGCCAAAAGATAGGTTTATAGTAAGACAAAAATCTGTAGAAGATAAAATAAACTGGGGCGAAGTAAATATTCCTATAGAGGAAGAAGTTTTTGATAAGTTATATAATAAGGTTTTAACCCATTTAAATAGTAATAAATTATATTTGTTTGATGGTTTTGTAGGTGCTCTAAAAGATTACAGAATCTCAGTTAGAGTAATAAGCGAATTTGCATCCCAGGCACTTTTTGCAAATCAATTATTCATAAGACCAAACAAAGAAGAACTGAAAACTTTTAATGCTGATTACACTGTTATTGCAGCACCAAGCTTTAAAGCAAATGGAAAAGAAGATGGCATAAATTCAGAAGCTTTTATTATAATTAATTTTGATAAAAAGATAATATTAATTGGCGGAACCCAATATTCAGGTGAAATAAAAAAATCTATGTTCTCTTTAATGAATTATCTGCTTCCTAATAAGGGGGTTTTTCCTATGCACTGTTCTGCAAATATAGGAGAAGATGGAGATACTGCTGTGTTTTTTGGATTATCAGGAACAGGAAAGACTACTCTTTCAGCTGATCCGGAAAGAAAGCTTATTGGTGATGATGAACATGGCTGGTGCAATAGTGGTGTGTTTAATTTTGAAGGTGGATGTTACGCTAAGGCTATTAAACTATCTAAAGAAAAAGAAAAAGAAATATATAATGCCATAAAATTTGGTACTATATTAGAAAATGTAGTTTTAGATGAAAATAAAAGTCCTGACTATGATGATGACAGCCTCACAGAAAATACCAGAGCTGCTTATCCTCTACAGTATATAGAAAACATAGAAGAGAGCGGTATGGGAGGACATCCTAAAACTATTATATTTTTAACCGCTGATGCTTTTGGAGTACTTCCTCCTATATCCAAGCTTACAAAGGAAGCTGCAATGTATCATTTTATGTCTGGTTATACTAGCAAGCTTGCTGGAACTGAAAGAGGAATAACTGAACCTAAAGCAACTTTTTCAGCTTGCTTTGGAGAGCCTTTCATGCTTATGAATCCTTCAGTTTATGCAGAACTTTTAGGTGAAAAAATTGAAAAGTGCGGTTCAGAGGTTTATTTGATAAATACTGGTTGGTCCGGTGGCGGATATGGAACAGGTGAAAGAATAAAGCTTTCATATACAAGAGCAATGGTTAAGGCAGCACTTGAAGGAAAATTAAAGAATGTAGATTATAAAGAAGATTCTATATTTAAACTTTTAGTACCAGTAGAGTGCCCGAATGTTCCAAAGGAAATATTAAATCCTAGAAATACATGGGAAAGTGTTGAAGAATATGAGACAAAGGCAAGAGAACTAGCAAGAAAGTTTAATGAAAACTTTAAAAAATTTAATAATGTTCCAGAATACATAGTAAATGCTGGACCAGTATTGAATGATCTGCCAGAAAAGCAATATGCTATTGCAGTAGACACATTATAAAAAAATAAGGAGCTTGACAAATAAAGGATTATTGTTAAGTTCCTTATTTTTTTATATAATTAGTAAACATAACATATTTTGAGGTGGTTATAGTGAATATACGTATTAAAAAAATAGGTATGAGAAATATCAAGACTGCAATAGCTGTGGTGATTTCTATGATTATATCGAAACTTCTAAACATGGAATATCCTTTTTATACTGTGATAGCATCTATTATTTCCATGCAAAGTTCTGTTGAAGCATCTTTTAAAGCTGGCAGAAATAGAATGCTTGGAACTCTTATAGGAGCCTTAATCGGATTTATTCTCTCAAGCATTATGCCTGGAAATATTATTCTCATTGGTATTGGAATAGTTGCGGTAATATACATATGCAATATTTTTAATTGGGAACAATCAACTTCAATAGCTTGTGTGGTATTTTGTGCTATTATGATAAATTTAAAGGGAGGCAGTCCGTTTTTTTATAGTGTAAACAGGCTTGTGGATACCTTTATAGGTATAACTGTTGCTGTAGGAGTAAACTATTTTATAGCTCCTCCAAAATCCTACGAAAATACTGACAACTGACAATGGTTGATTATTAGATTAAAAAATTATTAAAAATTTATATTATAATTGAATTTGGCTATAGGAAGATAGTATAATTAAATTTGTGTTTAGAATAAATTAGAGAGTGAGAGTGAGACGATGTCTGCAAATTTATTGTTTCTTTTAAAAACAGTTATAATTGCTATAGTTGAAGGAATAACTGAGTTTTTGCCAATTTCTTCAACAGGTCATATGATTATAGTTGGGCATTTTATTAATTTTACTGGTGAATATGCTACATTCTTTGAAGTAGTGATACAATTAGGAGCAATACTGGCAATTGTAGTTTTATACTGGAAAAAGATTTCAGAGTCTTTAAAACCAAATAATTTACTTGTTCCAGGAAGACCTGGATTTAAATTGTGGCTTAATATGATAATAGCTTTTATACCAGCAGCTGTAATTGGACTAGTGTTCAAAAAGAAGATAGACAAATACCTATTTAATACATTGACAGTCGCTGTAGCAATGATAGTCGGCGGTACACTATTAATAATTATTGAAAATTCCTTTAGGAAAAGTCGTCATTCTACAAGAGATTTAGAAAGCGTATCTCCTATACAAGCCTTAAAAATAGGCGTTTTTCAGTGCCTATCACTATGGCCAGGAATGTCCAGATCTGCTTCTACAATAATGGGAGGATGGGTAAGCGGTCTTTCAACACCAGCAGCAGCGGAGTTTTCATTTTTCCTTGCAATTCCAACAATGATTGCGGCCAGCGGTTTGGATATTATTAAGGACAGACCTCATATGAATTCTATAGAACTTATTGCTTTAATATTAGGTTTTATAGTTTCTTTCTTAGTTGCATTACTTGTTGTTGAAAAGTTTATTAATTTCTTAAAGAAAAAACCAATGAGAGTATTTGCTATTTATAGAATTTTAATAGGTATTGTACTTCTTGTATTGGCTGCTCTTAAAGTAATCACTATAACTAAATAATATAGAATTTTAAAAAGCCCTAGAGGCTTTTTAATTTTATAATTAAAAATTAAGTATTTTTATAGTTAGCTGGTAATAATAAATATGAGTCTAAACTTGCTTATTATAAATGCAGTAATTGTGTTACACTATATGATATTTCAGTAACTTAATTGGTAGCATATATAACATACAGTAGACATATTTAGAAAAAATGCTAATTGTTAAGAAGTGTGTTTAAAATTAGAATTTATCGTTGTATAATAGTACTAAAAAGTATTTGGAGGGATATGTGAATGGCAGAAAACATAAAAAGAATTGCATTACTTACAGGCGGTGGAGACTGTCCTGGATTAAACGCAGTATTAAGAGCAGCAACTAGAACAGCAATTTTAAAATATGGATATGAAGTTATTGGATATAAGTTTGGTTATAGAGGATTATACAACAATGATTATATGCCTTTAAATCTTGACGCCGTATCAGGTATATTACATAGAGGAGGTACAATTCTATATAGTTCTAATAAAGACAACCTATTTGACTATTTGGTAGAGGAAGACGGGAAAATGGTTAAAAAGGATGTTTCAGATGTAGCTGTAGAGAATTTAAAGAAAGCCGGAGTTGATGTTCTTGTTGTTATAGGTGGAGATGGAACCTTGACAAGTGCTAGAGACTTTGCAAGAAAAGGTATTAAAGTTATAGGTGTACCTAAAACTATAGATAATGACCTTGCGTCAACTGATGTTACATTTGGCTTTAATACTGCAGTAGGAGTTGCAACAGAAGCGCTTGATAGACTTCATACAACTGCTGAATCACATCATAGAATAATGATATTAGAAGTTATGGGAAGAAATGCTGGATGGATAGCTCTTGAATCAGGTTTAGCTGGTTCAGCAGATGTTATTCTTATTCCAGAAATTCCATATGATATAAATAAAATTGTAGAAAAAATCAATGATAGAAAGAAGCAGGGGAAAGTATTCAGCATAATAGTTGTTGCTGAAGGTGCTAAATCTAAGGATGGTGATGTGGTTATAAGCAAAATTGTTGAAGATAGTCCAGATCCTATTAGATTAGGCGGAATTGCTAACAAGCTTGCTTTGGACTTAGAGAGGTTAATAAAAGATCATGAAATAAGAAGCACTGTTCTTGGTCATGTTCAAAGAGGTGGAATAACTTCAACTTATGATAGAGTACTTTCAACTAAGTACGGAGTTGCTGCAGTTGATTTGATAAACGAAGGCAAGTTTGGCAACATGGTATGCTTAAAAGGAAACGAATTATCCTATGACAGTCTTGAAAATGTTATTGGAAAAACTAAAAATGTTGACCCTAGCGGTGAATTAGTTGAAGTAGCAAGAAGTATTGGAATTTCATTTGGTGACTAAAATTGTAGGCATGCAGGATTTTTGCATGCCTATTATATCGTTATATGTGGGGAATTAAAAAAGGGATGAAAGCCTGGAGGAAATTATGAAAGAAATAAAAAGATACATAGATACAAGAATAGGAGAGTATAGTTTTTATTTTGAAGATATAGATAGCGGATATTCATATTCTTTTAATGAAAAAGCTATAATGCCTTCTGCAAGTTGTATTAAAGTACCTATTGCTATGGCACTTCTTAGAGAAGTAGAAAATGATACTATCGATCTTGAACGTAAATTATTCATTAAAAAAGAGGAAATGGTAGAAGGAAGCGGTATTATCCATGAATTTGATGAAAAGGATTACTCTATAAGGGAACTGCTTACTGCTATGCTGATACAAAGCGATAATACTGCAACAAATAAGATTATAGATATTTTAGGTATAGACAAAATAAATAATCATATTAAACAAATAGGACTAAAGGATACTTTTTTAAAAAGAAAAATGATGGATTTTAAGGCTAGAGAAAAAGGACTTGAAAATATAACAAGCAGCTTAGATTTAGCGCGGTGCTTTAAAGAGCTTCATAATGGAAATTATTTAACTAAAAATAATAGAGAATATTTAATAACTATTCTTCATAAAACACAAAGCAGGGATAAGCTTGCATTCTACATGCCGGAAAGAGAATGGAAGAATATAGCCAATAAGACAGGAAGCTTATCAGGTATAGAAAATGATTCAGCACTAATTAATATAGATAAAGGTAATTTTGTGTTTGTTGTTATGGCTAAATCCTTGCCTAACAATGTATATGGTGTAGTAACTATTTCTCGAGTAGGAAAAATGATGTGGGATATTATAGATAGAAATTGGAAATAGGCTTTGCGTACATTTTATGTACGTTTTTTTATTTGGGAAAGTGTAAAAATATTAGCGATTTTTTAATTTAATTAAGGATTGCTATCTATTAAATTAAAACAAATTCGATTATACTATTAACGGACAAGCATTTTAAAAATGAGGTGACAATATGGGAAATAAGAATTATAAAAAAATTGTGATTGATATAATCATAGTAACTATTGGCTGCATATTAACGGCATTTTCTATTACATCAATATTAAAGCCTAATGGTCTAATTTCAGGTGGAATAACTGGTATTTCAATTATATTGGAAAAGTTTATTCATATTAAATATACTTATATATACTATGCCTTATCTTTATTTGTGCTTTTATCAGCATGGCTTGCTGTAGGGAAAAAAGAGGCCTTAAAAATAATCACGCTATCAGTAACCTTTCCAATTATTTTGATTGTGCTTGAAAATTTAAATTACAATTTTATTAGTAATGATATGATATTGGGCTCTGTATACTATGGAATAATAGGCGGAATAGGAGTGGGTCTTGTTCTTAAAAGAGGATTTTCCTTTGGAGGAACTGATACCGTTGCAAAGATTTTGCATCAAAAAGTATTTGCTTTTATAAGTATAAGTGAAATACTATTAGGCATTGATGGAACTATAATAGCAAGCTCTGCAATAATTTATGATAAAAAGGTAGCTTTATATGCTATTATTTCCCAAGTAATAACTGTAAAAGTAATTGATATGGTTTTATTTGGATTTAGCTCTAAAAAAGTTAATATCGAAATTATAAGCGATGAATATGAAGCTATAACAAAATATATTCTTCACAATGTAAAAAGAGGGGTAAGCAGTTCTGAAATAAAAGGAGGATATATGAACCTCCAAAGATTAAAGATATCAACTATTTGCTCACCGAGGGAAGCTATGCTTATAAAAGCGTTTATAGCTCAAGTTGATCAAAATGCATTTATAAATGTCTTACCTGTTATTTCTGTTTGGGGAAAAGGGGCTGGATTTGATAGGCTAGTAGAAGAAGAATAAAAGAGGTCAACGCAGTAAAATGATATCAAGCTATTAGTTAAAGTATGCAGCGTTTTTCGTAGGAAATAATATATAAGCCTACAACATTTTGTTGTCCTGTAATTATTTAGCTTGATTATTACTAATTTGCACTTTTTCATCAGGATTGTGAAACAAGTTTATTAAGTTATGCAAATACTCTCCCTGGTGTATCAATATATGAAAATTATAGTTAAGTAGAGAAATATATAGATATAATGAATTATTTTGATTTATATGCTTATTATATATCTATGTGAGTTTTTATATGTGATACTATATTCCTTGTCGCCGACACAAAGCGACAACAAATTACTCAAACAATCTTCTTCAGTATCTAATAGTAAGTAAAAATTACTTTTAAAAAAGATGTTGACAGATAAAAGTTTAGATGATAAGATATAAAAGCTGTCAGATGACGGCAAAGTAATTGGTCTTTGAAAATTAAACAGAGAAATTAAGGGTTAAAGTCCTAAGTGGACTTTAGCGGATAACTTAGCTGATGGAAATCAGCGAGCATAAGTTATCCAGGAACATGACCAGCAATTCTTTTGAAGTTGTTTAAGCGACTTCAATAAAATAAGTAAGCGATGAGCTTAAGTTTTCAAACTTTTAAATTGAGAGTTTGATCCTGGCTCAGGACGAACGCTGGCGGCGTGCCTAACACATGCAAGTCGAGCGGGAGACTTCGGTCTCTAGCGGCGGACGGGTGAGTAACACGTGGGTAACCTGCCTTAGTGAGGGGGATAGCCTCCCGAAAGGGAGATTAATACCGCATAACATTGTGATATCGCATGATATTGTAATTAAAGGAGTAATCCGCACTAAGATGGACCCGCGGCGCATTAGCTAGTTGGTGAGGTAACGGCTCACCAAGGCGACGATGCGTAGCCGGCCTGAGAG
>NZ_JAESWC010000007.1 GCF_016765585.1 Clostridium rhizosphaerae | reverse complement strand
AAGAACACAAGGTTGATAGGTCAGAGGTGTAAGCATGGTAACATGTTTAGCTGACTGATACTAATAGGTCGAGGGCTTGACCAAATTAATTTAATCTGTGCAATTTTGAAAGAATAATATAATTATTCTTTAATATCTAGTGGCGATGATGCAAAGGTTACACCCGTTCCCATTCCGAACACGAAGGTTAAGCTTTGAGATGTCGATGGTACTGCTCGGGAGACTGAGTGGAAGAGTAGAGAGTTGCTAGGTTGTAAATGCTAAGTTTTATACTTAGCATTTTTTATTTTTTGATTATTATTTTTTAATATTTATAAATTTTGAAGGAATATTCAGATAATTGTAGAAATATATAATATATAAATCAGCTTGCAGTGAATCTACTCAATTTAAAATAAGGAGGTTCTGCTATGCCAGATAAAGGAAAGAGCAAAAGCGGCTCTACCAAAAAAGGTGATAAAAAGAAAGATAAGAAAAAGAACTAAAAATACAGAGGATAAACTCCTCTGTATTTTTAGTCTTCACTAGCTTTCATGTTGCGTAAGTTAACTTTTCTGTTATCTAAGGTATTAAGATTTACATGCTGAACAATCATATCTTCAGGGGTAGCCATAATAAACCTGTCTAAATAAAGTCTGCCTGCTGGAGTGTTTGCAACAGCATAGGGTTTTTCATTTACTTTATAATAAACCCATGGGTATCCATTGTTAATAACTCTATATAAATCTGCCTTATCAATTATAGTTTTTGCTGCATTCCTGCCATGACTGTCCATAAGCATAACTTCAGCAGTTTCTTCATTCAGTTCTTTATAATCATTGTAGGAATTTTTATTATATAGTTCTAAATTTGCTTTTCTGTTATCTAATGTATCTCCATTTAGATGTCTAATAGGGGTTCTTGGGTCCACTTCTAGTATAAAGGATTGAAGGCTCTGCTTTTCCTTGTGGTTATCAGCATTTATATAATTCATAACTAAATAGCTATTATAATCTTTATGCCACTCTGCAAACCATGTTCCACTATCTAATACTCGCTGAAGATCTTCGGCATCTATTTTTGCATCTACAGTTGAGCCATTCTTTTTCTTTAGACTTATAGAAGCAATACTTTTGTTTACTTGAAACTCATTTGGCCCTAAATTACTAACCTTTGTTTTATTCTTATTTTGTATGATAAGCACCTCTTTCTTTTGTTCTAGGAGTAAATAAAGTTAAAACATTATATTTACATTCTTTCCTAGCAGTATATATTATAACACATTTATTTGAAAAATTTTTTATAAATCAATAAGTAATTTGACATTTCCATAATGAAAGAGTATGGTTTTATTTTGTAGTGTGATACAATAAGCTGTAATTTAAATATTATAGAGAAACAACTTGTTTATCTATAACTAAAGAAGGTGGAATAGAATGAGAAATTTAAAAATGGTAATACAATATGATGGAAGCAGATATAGAGGATGGCAAAAACAAAAAGATGTAGATATTACTATACAAAATAAGATAGAAAGTGTTCTTTCTAAAATGATTGGAGAGGAAATTCAGGTAATAGGCTGTGGAAGAACAGATACAGGGGTTCACGCTGAGAATTATATAGCAAACTTTCATACTAATTATGATGAAAGCATAGATAATATGTTGAATTACCTATATGAATATTTACCAGAGGATATAGTAGTGAAATCTATGAAGGATACTGGTGAAAGATTTCATGCAAGATATAATGTGAAAGCTAAAACCTATGTGTATAGAATAAATAATAATAAATTTAGAGATGTTTTTAATAGAAGGTACACCTATCATGTTATTGAAAAGTTAAATATTGAAGATATGAGAAAAGCAGCAGGGTTTTTAATTGGAACTCATGATTTTCAAAGCTTTACAAGTTTAAAGGCAAATACAAAGCCTACCATTAGAACTATAAACTACATAGATATAAAGGAAAATGATGGTTTAATTGTGCTAGAGGTTAATGGTAATGGATTTTTATTGAATATGGTAAGGATTATTACAGGAACACTAATAGAAGTTGGCAAGGGTACCATTAAGCCAAATGACGTAGAGGAAATTCTACAGAAGAAGAGCAGAGCAGAGGCAGGACCTACTGCAGCAGCAAAGGGTTTATGTTTAAAGGAAATTCAATATTAGGCTAACTGTTATGCTTCGGAGGTTGTAATTAAGTATGCTGACTCAGCAATGTAAGAAACAAGCGCGTTTTTTTAAGAAGTCTATTGAGGTAAAGAATTTTAAAAAATTGATTATGGATTTAAAAATAGTATTATAAATTAAAGGACAACCAAGAAGGTTGTCCTTTAATTTGAGGTTAATTACCATTCCCCTGGATAAGCAACAATATAAAGCGTTACATTCCTTCTTCCCCAGTTTATACATTCATCCTCTGAGTTTAAATATAAATCAATTATATTTCCCTTGATGGCACTTCCAGTGTCAGAGGATATTGCATAACCATAGCCAGGTATATAAACCTTAGAGCCAAGTGGAATAACTGAAGGATCCACGGCAATAGTACTTAAACCAGATGGATCTCTTACAGGCTTAAGGCCTAATGCTGTAAGTGTACCCCCTGTATATGCAGTAGCCTGCATAGCATAGGTTGCTTTATAGGTTTCATTATTTGAAACCACTGGTTTGGTTTCTTTAGCTATCATATCTGCAAGCTTTTTGCTTCCAGAAGTTATATAATCTTTGGCTTTATTTTTAACTGAATCAGTGGTGATTTGAGAAACCAAGCTGTTTAAGGTTTGGAGAGCACCTTTCATATCTGGTATTGTAGATGAATTTGAGTCAATTACTGATATAGAATGCGCAATAAGCTTTTCCTCATTCTCTTTTATAGCTTGAGCTGCTAAAACTTTCTCTTTATCGAACTCAATAATCAGCTGCTGAAGCTTCTTTTTGTCATTATCCAGCTGCCGAAGCTTTTCTAAGTTATTATTTTTTAGTTCTTGAAGCTTTTGCAGCTTATTATCTAAATCGCTGATAGCTTCTTTAAGGCTTTTCTTTCTTGAAGTTAAATCGTCAAAGACCTTCTTATCATAGGATACTATATTTTTTATTATCTCATATCTTGAAATTAAATCTGAGAAGCTTTTAGACGTAAGAAGTATTGCTGCAAAATTCTCATTGTATCCATTTATATACATTGCTCTAAGTCTCTTGTTAGCTACCTCTTGTTTTTGATTAATTTCGTTAATTAACTGTTCCATATGTAGCTTTTCGGCTTCAATTTCTTTATTGTTTTTATCTATGTCTGCATTATTCTTATTTATATCACTCTTAGTTTTAGAGATTTTTATATTTAACTCAGAAATTTGATTATTTGTTTCCATTATATTATCATTCATTTGCTGAAACTTCATTTTATTATTTGCAATAGCATCTTGAGGATTATCAGCAGCTAAAGATACAGTGCTTGTACAAAAAATAAAAACAAATAAAATATATAGAGAAATTAATCTTTTATTCACCAATGTGTTCCCCCTATGACTAAACATATTAAGAATATTATATCATATTATATAAATAAACAATCCTAACTATAAACTTGGAGTCGATAAATAATAAATAAAAATTTGATGTTTTATTGTCCAAATATAAATACGAAGTAAGTACATAATTTTGTGGTATACTATTAAAAGATAAAAAAAGAGGTGCAATAATGAGTGAAATTATATTGTCAGTTTTTAAAATTAGTATTATAGAGATTTTTTATTTAACAGGATTGATACTTATAGCAGGATTAATATTAGGGTTATTTGAAAGAGTTTCTAATAATCTTATGCAAAGATCCTTAGGGAGAAAAGGCATATTCATTACAGCTTGGCTAGGTACACCAATTCATGAATTAGGTCACGCGGCAATGTGTATAATTTTTAATCATAATATTACAAGAATAAAGCTTTTAAATACAAAAAGTGAAAATGGTGTTTTAGGGTATGTTGAGCACAGCTATAATCCAAGCAGCCTTTATCAAAGAATAGGTAATCTGTTTATAGGTTTAGGTCCAATATTCAGCGGCATAGGAGCGTTGATAGCTGGAATGTATTTTCTTGTTCCACGTTCTTTTAAGGTGTTTAAGGTATTTGTCTTAGAAGGAATAAACAATGATAAAATAGATGTGAATTTAGCAGGCTCTCTGTTTAAAGCTTCTGGTGTACTTATTAAAAGTATATTTAATATAAGTAATTTATCAAGCATTAACTTTTGGATCTTTATAATTACTGCAGTTTGCATATCTTCTCATATAGCTTTAAGCAAAGCAGATATAAAGGGAGCTAAAGATGGCTTTATAGTTTTATTTGTATTCATTTTTATTATTAATTTTTTATTAAGATATTTTAGTATAAGTACTGCTCATTTTATAATTCAGCTAGGAAGATATAATGCTCATTTAATCTCAGTTTTATTAATAGCCATAATATTTTCAGGATTTACTTTGGCGATAAGCTTTATCTTCTATGTATCTTTTTCCGTAAAAAATAGAAGATATATATAATGCAATAGAGGTCTTGCATTGTATAATAGGGAAAGGAGAAAATAAAATGAGCAAGAAATTGACTGCTGCTCAGCTGAGAATGGCGGCTTTAGGAAATAATATGATAGAGGCAGGTGCTGAAATTTACAGTAATCCTGAGGTAAGAGATAAAATAAAGGATAATTTAAAGGACAAAAATAAAAAAGAATAAAAAATATACAGCAGTCTGAAGCTAATAACCTTAGACTGCTGTACTCATTTATGAATGTTTATTTAGGTTTGCTTACAAACATTTGAGAAAACATATTTCCATAAGGACCGCCGCTTTTAATTCCAATGCCTATATGAGTATAAGCAGGGTTTAATATATTTTTTCTATGCCCTGGTGAATTCATTAAAGCATTCTCAGCGTTTGGAACAGTTTGATTTCCAGCTATGTTTTCACCGGCTTGAACATAACTTACCCCAAAGGATTTCATCATGTCAAAAGGACTTCCGTACTTTGGTGAATTGTGGCTGAAGTAATTATTGTCTATCATATCCTGAGCTTTAATTCTTGCTACATTAGTGACCTGCATATCTATTTGGAGCGGAGGTACATTATTTTGTGCTCTAGCTTGATTTACTAGGTTTAGCATTTGCTGCTCCTGTGCAGTTAGGGTTCCTGAGTTTGTTTGAGAGCTTGGTGTTTTAGGTGCTGTGGAACTAGTTGCATTACCTTGAGTGACTTGAGGAGCACCTCCAGTAGTATCAGGTGTTACATTTGGCTGATTATTTTCAACAACAACTGGCTTAGCTTCCTGGTTGTGTACAAAACCAATTTGATTATTTGGAAGCTTTACTGCAAACCAATCTGAAACCTGACTTACTACATCTAAAGTACTGTCTTTTGCAGCTGTTTTTAGAACAGGCGTATTGCCTGAGCATCCACTTCTAACATTTGAGGTATCAGCAGTAACTTTTACTCTCTGAATATTCCCCATTTGGTTAACAGAGGATTCAACACCTTGAATAGGCTGAGGATTGTTCTTTTGTTTCTGCTGTGTAGTACATCCTGCTGTAAAGATTAGTGATAAAGCTACTGTAAAACTAAGTAATTTTCTGTTCACGATTTTTTCCTCCTTTCACTCGAAACACTGGGAATCTTAGAATGATCACTATCGTTTGCAAGATTCCCGCTAAAGTCCACCTAGGACTTTAGCCTCATTTAACTTAAGTTTCAGTATTAGCATTTGTTGTTATTTAAAAATTATTAATAAAAATTATAAAAAATTTTAAAGCTATTACCTATAGAGGGCAAATAAGGTATAATTGTTTTTGAAGAACTATGGATAGGAGGCCGATTATAATGACTGACAATAATAAATATGAAGTTGCTATATTTGCAGGTGGGTGTTTTTGGTGTATGGTTTCACCATTTGACGTTTTAGATGGAATAGCTGAGATAGTATCAGGATATACCGGAGGTCATCTTGAAAATCCTACATATAAAGATGTTAAGTCTCAAACATCAGGTCATTATGAAGTTATAAAAGTGACTTATGATCCAGAGATTATAGATTATGAAAAGCTGCTTCAGGCATATTGGAGACAAGTGGATCCTACTGACGAGGGAGGACAATTTCAAGACAGAGGACCATCCTATAGACCGGCTATATTTTATACTACTGATGAGCAAAGACAAAAGGCTGAAGCTTCTAAAAAAGCTATGGACGAATCAAAAAGATTTCCTAATCCTATAGTAACTCCAATACTTCAGGCAGTAAAGTTTTACGAAGCCGAAGATTATCATCAGGATTTTTATAAGAAGAGTCCGGTAGAGTATAAGGAAGATAGAAAAATATCAGGAAGAGATGAGTTTATACAAAAATACTGGGGAGAAGAATATTACGATATCTATAATGACTAATTATATATATCTATGTGATACCACTGCTATGGAAAAGTTCCATGGCAGTGGTTCTTTTTTTATTATTTTAAGAGATTAAAATTAAAGTATAAAGTTAAATTTTTAAAGGAGGCCATAAAATGAAAGTAGGAGTTATAACAGGCGGTACTTCGGCAGAAAGAGAAGTTTCGATAAAAACAGGAAAAGAAATGATAGAAAACTTAGATAAAAAAAAATACGAAGTAATTGAAATTCAGATAAACAGCAGAAAAGATTTAATTGATAAAGTGCTTAGAGAAAATATAGACTTTGCACTTTTAGCTCTACATGGTAAGTTTGGTGAGGATGGAGGAGCACAAGCTATACTGGAAAGTCTTAATATACCATATTCAGGCTCGGGTATATTAGCAAGCAGTCTCTGTATGGATAAGGATATATCAAAAAGACTTATGAGAGCTGAAGGAATAAATACTCCAGAATGGATAACCATAAAGAAGAGAAATGAAATAGACTATAAGCTTCTTGGGAAAATAGGTTATCCATTAGTGGTTAAGCCTGTTAATGGAGGTTCAAGCCTTGGGACTTTTATA
This sequence comes from Clostridium rhizosphaerae, assembly GCF_016765585.1. Taxonomy (GTDB): domain Bacteria; phylum Bacillota; class Clostridia; order Clostridiales; family Clostridiaceae; genus Clostridium_AT; species Clostridium_AT rhizosphaerae. The sequence goes on along the minus strand of NZ_JAESWC010000007.1, from coordinate 180,922 downwards.
GTTAGAAATAGTGAAGATATTTTAGACGCGATTTTGAAAGCTTTTACCTATGATGAAGAGATAATGGTAGAAAAATACATTGAAGGAAGAGAAATAACCTGCAGTATTTTAGATGGAATGCTTCTTCCAATTATAGAGATAAAACCATCCTCAGAGTTTTTTGATTATAAATCGAAATATGAAGATATGGGCTCTGAAGAAGTAATAGTTGAGCTTGAAGAAGCGATAAAGGAAAAGGTTGATAATATATGCAGAAAGTGCTGGAGTTTATTTAAATGCTCTGTATATGGTAGAATAGATATTATATTAAAAGATAATGAGCCCTATGTGCTTGAAATAAACACCTTGCCGGGAATGACTAAAAATAGTTTGATTCCTAAAAGTGCAAGGGCATATGGTTTAGGCTTTGGTGAGCTTCTTGATGTCATAATTGAGCTATCTTTAAAAATTAAGCGATAATGAGGTAATGAAATGCTTCTATCAGAATTTAGGCTGAAGGGTAAAGAACCTATCTATAAGCAAATCAAAAATGAAATAATAAGGATGATTGAAGAAGGATTTCTTATTGAAGGCAGCAAGCTTCCTTCCACAAGAGAGGTTTCTGAGCTTTTAAAAATAAGCAGAAACTCCTGCATCCATGCTTATGAACTTCTTGAAGATAAGGAGTATATACAAATAGTAAAAGGAAAGGGAGCCTTTGTTTCTCATAAATTTAAGAAAAAAGGATCTAAATGGCAGGTAGATTGGAATGAAAAAATTAGTGATTTTGGAAAGACAGCTGTTGATTTGGATATAGTAAAAAATGAAGCAGTTACTGCAAAAAACATGATTTCTTTTAAAAGTATAGCACCTGATGAAAAGTTATTTGATTTGGAAGAAATAAAAAGAAATTTTTTAAGCAGTGTTTCTCTTCATGGTGAAAAATTATTCAACTATGGCTATGCAAAGGGGTATAAGCCTCTTATAGATTATTTAAAAATTTATATGGAAAACAAAGGGGTAAATCTTAAAGAAAAGGATTTATTGATAACAAATGGATTTACTGAAGCCTTTGATATAATACTATCTTCACTGACTACTAAAGGCGATGCTGTTATTTGTGAAAATCCTACTCATAACACTGCAATTAAACTTATGAAGCTTCATGATCTAAATATAATTGGAGTGGATATGGAACAAGGAGTCATAAATACACTTAAATTAAAAGAAAAATTGGAAAATAATGAAGTGAAATTAATTTATCTTATTCCTTCCTATCACAATCCTACAGGAGTAGTGATGCCGGCTAATATGAGAAAAGAAATCTACGAACTTTGTAATGCTTATAATGTACCTATTATTGAAGATGGATTTAATGAAGAACTGCTTTACTCTTCTTCACATGTATCTTCTATAGCTGCTTTAGCGGGCGAGGATAACAGTGTAATATACGCAGGAAGTTTTTCTAAGATACTTTTCCCAGGTATTAGAGTAGGCTGGATTGTTGCGGATAGAAAATTAATAGATGTGCTTGAAAGCATTAAAAGAAGCAGAAATATTCATAATTCAGTTTTAGATCAGGCATTTTTATATGAGTATTTAAAAAATGGAGACTTTGAAATCTATTTAAAAAAAGCTAGAAAATATTACAGAGATAAGTATAAATTTGCAGTAAAGTGTGCTGAAAAATATTTATCTTGCTGCAAAGTTTATGGTGATGGAGGACTTCACATATTTTTAGAACTTCCTCATATATATGCAAGAAGGCTTTTAGATGAAGCGATGAAAAATAATGTAATTTTTATGCCGGGAGACATATTTTATGTAGATGATATTAAAAAAGATACCTTCAGGCTTGGATTTTCAAGATTAGAGTACAATGATATAGAAAAGGGCTTTAAAATAATAGAAGAATGTATAAAAAAGCTGCAGAAATAATTCTGCAGCTTAAAAGTTTTCTACTTATATTATAAAATGCCTAACAATTCTCTAGTATTTTATCTTATTAGATAGACACAATATTTAATGGATAGAGAACTGGAGGTGGAGTATTCATGAAAAAAACTGCAGCATTATTGTCAGTAATTCTTATTTCTACAACTTTGACAGCATGCTATCAAAGAGGTACTGGAACAAATTACGAAAATAGAAATAGAACAAATACTGGTACAACTCAGGGAACAAGAACAGGATATAACACCAATCAGGGAACAACTATAGGAAATTACAAGGATGGAACCTACACAGCTTATGGAGATCCTACTTCTACAGGAAACCATATGGCAACAGTATTTGTAAGAGGTGGAAGAATAAGCAATGTAGTACTTGATTATACAGATACAAGTGGAAAGGTTACTACTAACACAGGAAGCAGACCTATTGTTGGTAGCGGTAATGCAAGTGGAGGAAATTTCCCAGCTAATAACTATAATATGAGCAACCCAAACGGAAGCACAACACCTTCAACTGGAGGAACTGGGACTACAACAGGTATGACAACAGGAGGAAACACCTCATATAATGGAACAGGAACTACAGGATCTGGAACTTCAAATAATGTAACAGGTACAACAGGTTACGGAACTTCAACTAGCGGAGCAGGTACCACAAATATGGGGAATACAACTAGCTATGGAAATAGAACCAATACTGGAAACAATGCAACTACAGGAAATACAACAGGGGCGCAATATGGTGGTACTACAGGAAATACAGCAACCGGTAATATTAATGGTGCTCAACCAGGAAATTCAGATGGAAGAGATACATTAGCTAACTTAATGGTTCAAAATCAAACTTATGATGTTAATCCTCAAGGTTTATCTTCGCAGGCAGTTGCTAACTGGAAATTGGCTGCTAAGAGAGCGTTAAGTCAAGCAAGGAGATAAGATAATATATTAGGACGGATAAATTATAAGATTTAACCGTCCTTTTAATTTCTACAAATGAAATTATAGATATGAAAAAAAGTTATTAGTAATATACATTATTATGTAATCAATCTTTATGGAGGGTCAAGCTTTGATAACTAGCAGTCATATATTAATTGCTAATTTAGTTTATAAATATATTTTGAAGAGTACGAATTTTATACTAGACTTGCCCGCTTTCTCTTATGGAAATATAAGACCTGATTTAGATAAGGGATATATAAAATGTGAACATACTTTAGAAGACAGTTTGGAAATGATTAATATTTATTCTGAAGATATTATTAATAGCAATATTTCGGTAAAAGACTTTTCTATGGCATTAGGAATCATTTGTCACTTTGTAAGCGACTATTTCTGTATATACCATACTAAAGAGTATTGGAAAAAAGATAAGTTAGGACATGGTACCTATGAAGTAACGCTTCATACTAAGCTTTTATCTATGTTTTTAACTGGAAGTATAGACTTACGTTATAAATGTAAAAAGGAGGTAAGTATAAAGAATTTAATATTAAAAATTAGAAAAAAGTATTATTTGGAGCCTCAAGGAATAATGACAGATATAAATTACTCACTAATAGCGGCATCATCAGTTTGTGAATTTATAGTTAAATCCAGCAAAGTTTATCAAAGGTATAAAATAGAATAGATAGAATAAAAAAACAGTTAGTCAATTAATCGACTAACTGTCTTATATTTAAACTTAGAACTACTTCTTTAATTCTTTCTTTCCAGTTATAACAGTTGCTACGTTGTCAGTTTTGCTGTCAGCAATTGTGAATGTCTTTTCAGCATCTGCATTTAAGAAGTATACATTTCCATCAATCTTTTGATTAACTAGCTTGAAGTTCTTTCCAGAGATATAAAGATCACCCTTGAAAGTTCCATGTTCAAGACTTCCGAAATCGCTGTTGAAAGTGATTTTTGGAGCAGTTAAAGTAAATCTGCCTGTTACATTATGCTTATCATCTTGAGTATAAAGACCTATTTTACGTTGAGTTTGCTCATTACCATTAGCATCTTTTATTAAATTACCTTTGTCGTCTTTCTTACCAGTTTTGTAGCTTCCTTCAACTACTAATTCTTTATCGAAAGTTAAATCCTTTAATGTTGCAACAACATATTTTCCACCGTCTTTAGTTAAAGCTTTCTCAAAAGCTGCGTTTGTATCAACTACTGAAGCTGTTGCTACTGCATCTGTTTTCTTAGTTTCTGTTGCAGCTGGTTTTGCTGCATCTGCCTTTGGTGCTGCAGCTGGGTCTGCCTTCTTGGCACATCCTGTAAATAATGTAGCTCCTACTGCTACTGCTAAAACTAATGCTTTTATTTTCATTTTAGAATCCCCCTATGTTATAAAGATTTATATTTTTTTGGACAAGTTTATTATAACTGATTGATAAAAAGATAACAAGAGTTTTTTAAAAATTTGTTAATAAAATATCAAAAAAATAGTAATAAATTTTAGAGATTAATAAGAAAATGTGTTTAAATTTTCTGAAATGTTAATTAATTACATTTATAACAATAAGTCAGAGTTATAAAAAAGTCAGTGCAAAACTTCTGTCTTGCACTGACCTTTTTATAACAATGATATATTATTGAGCAATAAGTGTCAAAGTCAAATTTGTTTCTTTTCCATCTCTATTAACAGTTACAGAAATTTGATCACCGGACTTATGCTTGTTTTTTATAGTAGTAACTTCGTTAAAGGTTGTTACTTTTTGTCCATCAAACTTAGTAATAACATCACCGCGCTTTAAACCCGCTTTTTCCGCTGGGCTGAATTCTGTAACATCTTGAATATATAATCCAATTGGAAGGTTATATTGTTCTGATAAAGTTTTATCTATTTCCCTTCCCTGTATTCCTACCATTAACACTGGCTTAGATAAATCAGAAATTTTATTTTTAACAGCATTTATTGGAATCGAAAAACCTAAACCTTCAACTCCGCTTTGCTTAATCTTAGCTGTGTTAATTCCTATTACTTGTCCTCTTGAGTTTATAAGAGGTCCGCCACTGTTACCGGAATTTATAGCCGCATCAGTTTGGATGTAAGAAAGTCCTGTTGATGATTGGCCTTGGTTATTTGTGCTTCCATCACCATCAATTTTTCTATTTAAAGCACTTACTATACCTGTTGTTACAGATCCGAAAAAGTCAGTTCCTAGAGGGTTACCGATTGCTACTACAGATTCTCCAACCTGAAGATTATCTGAATCTCCAATTTCAACTACTGCGGGTACTTTAACACTGTCCGTTATTTTAACTACTGCAACATCATAGTTGGCATCATAATTTACAACCTTGGCATTTACTTGCTTATTGTTGCTTAAGGTTACCTTAACCTGCTGTGCACCTTCAACAACGTGATAGTTAGTAAGAATATATCCTTCTTCATTTATTATCATTCCTGTTCCTACACCTTGTGCTTGCTGACTGCCAAAGAAGCCTTGCTGTGTTTGAAGTGTTGTTGTAACAGCTACCACTGCAGGGCCTACCTTCTTAGCTATTTCTGCTACTGTCATTGCGCCGCTTGTAGCAGCAAGTTGAGTTGGATGACCATCATATACTGAAGTAGAAGTATTTACGCTGCCTGCTAGGGATTTATATAATGCTGTATCTTTAAATAAATCTGTTTTTGGAAGTCCATATAGAACAGCTGCACCAGATGCTACTCCTCCTATAACTGTACATACAAGACCCACAGCAACGTAGGATAATGTTTTTTTAAATTTGCTGCCCTTTTTCTTGGGCTTTTGATTGTTAGGTTCAGTATAATTCATCACATAAGTATCATGAGTATTTTCTTGATTAAGTTCTTGGTTAAATTCTTGATTATTGTTATTCTCCATAAATAATTCCTCCCATATATATATCCATTTATTATTTTATCATTTATTTCATGAATTTATAATAAAACAGTTTTATGACAATTTCATGACAAGGTTGTTACAAATTTAAAAATTTAGTTCATATTAAAGAAATTATTATATATATAATGCAAAAGTTCTAATACATTAACGATGCCCCAAAAATCCTTGAAGATTTGATATTTTGTGACATCATTAATGTAAGAACTTTATTGCATTATATATATCTTATGAGTTATAGGATATAAGCACTAATTTTAGTTTTGTGTTATAATTAAAGGATTGATAAACTAAACTTGATAGGGTGAAAATGCGATGAAACAAGATATGCTGCTTCAAATACTTAAAGAAAGCACAAGCGGAAAAAATTACGATAAAGCACAGCGAATAATTGACAATGATTTGGTTTCCACAATAAACATAATCAATGAAGGAGAACTAATCTGCATAGATGGTTTTGTTATTTCAGAAAACTTGTTTAATGAGTATACTACAAAGATTGAGCTTGATGCAACTAAAAAGGAAGTCTTTTCTACCTTTTGCAGCTGTACAGATTACGAAAAAAATGAATTTAAGAAGAAAAATTATGCCTGCAAGCATATTGCTGCTACCTTTTATAAAGCTTTAGAGGAGTTGGTTAAGCATCCGCTTTTTAATGAAGAAGGTATACTTAATAAAGATCCAATAAATAAAGGCAGGCTGCTTGATATGCTTTTAGGGAGTGATAGAGATAAGGAAGAAATAAAGCTTGAAGTTTATATAAATAAAAAGGAATGGAATGAGGATATTTCTGCAGAATTTAAAATAGGCCTCAAGTCTATGAGTTCTAACAGCCTTTACATACTTAAGGATATAGAACAATTTCTAGTTTCTCTTTACAATAATATGCCTGTGACCTACAGTAAAAACTTTACCTTCGATATCAAAAATCAAAAACTTAGTACTAAGGATAAGAGACTTATTGACTTTATTGAAATGTTGAAAACAATAGAAGGAAGCAACAAGTATGTAAATAGAAGCAATGCTAGTGCAGTAGATGGTAAATATTTAAATATTCCTAAATATTTGACGAGAGATTTTGCTGAAGCAATTAAAGATCACAGGGTTTATTTAAATGAAGGCTTTTTTCATAGGCCAGTTGAAGCTGAAATACTATATGAGGCTCCCCCTATTGATTTTGATTTGAAGCTTATTAAGAATGAATACGTACTAAAATCTCCTAATGGAATGCCTCAAAGCTTAGGTTCTAAAAAAGATGTATTTGTGTATGGTTCAGATATATATGTTCCAAGTTATGAGTTTTGTTATAGAATAAGTCCATATCTTCAAGTATTTGCAGGGCAAAAAGTTGCTGTTTTTCAAAATGAAGAAGAAGAAACGGTTTTAAGAAGGCTTATACCACAACTTAACTTTTTATCTCCTAAGGTTACTTTATCAAAGACAATTAAGGATAAGATAATTATGGGGAGCTGCAATTTTAACTTTTACTTCAACAGAGAAAATGGAGAAGTTACGCTTTTTGTTAAAGTAAGTTATGACGGCTGCGAGTTTAACATATTTGAAGATTATATAGAAAAAATTGTTTATAGAGATTCTAAAAAGGAAGCCGAGGTAATTGATATTTTAAGAGGCTTTGGCTTTGAAGATATAGGAAATAAGTTTCATTTTAATAGAGAAGACGACTATATATTTAGGTTTTTTAAATATGACATTGAAAAACTGCAGGAAATTGGAGAGGTTTTTTATTCGGAGAACTTTAAAGGCTTAAAGTCTATTGGATCTAAAGGTATAAAAGGAGATATAAAAGCAGGAAAGTTCAATTATTTTGAAATGGAATTTAAAATCGGAGATATTCCTCCTCAGGAAACATCAGATATACTAAGAGCCTTTAGAGACAATTTAAAGTTTTATAAGCTTAAAAGCGGGGAATATATTGATTTAGAAGAGCTTGAGCTTAATAAGCTTCTAAAGCTTATAGATGCAGTAGCAGTAAAGGGGATAGATAACAATCATATTGAGATAGCTAAAAATAGAGCCTCCTATATTGAAAGCTTTATAGAGGAAAATGAGCTAAGATTTATTAAGGGAAAAAGTGAACTTAAAAAGGTAAGTGACAAGCTTAAGCATATAGATAAGTTAAAGTTTGAACAGCCTAAAGACCTGCTTGCGGATTTAAGAGAGTATCAAAAGACGGGCTATAATTGGTTTAAAACTCTTGATTATTTGGGACTTGGAGGAGTTTTGGGAGATGAAATGGGTCTTGGGAAAACTATACAAGCTATTGCTTTTATCCTAGGAAATAAGGGAAGCAAATCATTAATCGCTGCACCCACTTCTTTAGTTTACAACTGGGTAAGTGAATTTGAAAAGTTTGCACCTACGGTAAGGGTTGCTGCTGTTAATGGCTCTAAGGAAGAGAGAGAGGAAATCATAAAAAATATTGATAAGTATGATGTTTTTATAACAACTTATAATCTTTTAAAAAGAGACTTAGACAGTTATAATTCTATCGAGTTTAATTACTTCATTCTAGATGAGGCCCAGTACATTAAAAATGCTGGCTCTCAAAATGCGCTGGCAGTAAAAGAAATAAAAGCAAAAACACGTTTTGCTCTTTCAGGAACACCAATAGAAAACTCTCTTATGGAGCTTTGGTCTATCTTTGATTTTATAATGCCTGGCTATTTATATGATGAAAAACGTTTCAGCGTAAGGTATCACAAAAGGCTTAGAGAGGAGCCTGTAGTAATTGAGGAGATAAATAGACTTATTAAGCCTTTTATTTTAAGAAGAATGAAAAAGGAAGTTATAAAAGAACTGCCTGATAAAATAGAAAAAATTATAACAGTAGATATGGAAGAAGAACAGAAAAAGGTTTATAAAGCCTATGCGAACTATGCTGTTGAACTTATTGAAAAAAGAGTAAAGGATTATGAGTTTGAAAACAGTAAGATAGAAATTCTTTCATATATAACTAAACTGAGACAGCTTTGTTTAGATCCTTCAGTTTTAATGGAAGATTACAGAGGAGATAGTGCAAAGCTTGAGGCTTTAGTTGAACTCCTAGAACAAAGCATTGAAGAGGGGCATAGAGTTCTTGTATTTTCACAATTTACTTCTGTACTTAAAAATATAGGTAAGAGAATTTCTAAGGAAGGAATAAGCTTTAGTTATCTAGATGGCTCTATACCTTCAGAAAAAAGAATGAATATGGTTAAAGCGTTTAATGAAGGAGAAAACTCTGTATTTTTAATAAGCTTAAAAGCAGGAGGTACAGGGCTTAATTTAACCTCGGCAGATGTGGTTATTCATTTTGACCCATGGTGGAATCCAGCAGTTGAGGAGCAGGCAACAGACAGGGCTCACAGAATAGGGCAGAAAAATGTAGTTGAGGTTATAAAGCTTATAGCCAAAGGAACTATTGAAGAAAAAATTCTTAAGCTTCAGGAGGATAAGAAAAAACTTATTTCTGAGGTAATGGGTGATGAATTAAGTGGAGGAGAAGGTTTTGCTTCTTTAAGTGAAGAGGAGCTTATACAACTTTTTTCGTTATAAAGATAGTATGATATACTTATAATAGGGGGGCGATTGGGTATGTATGAAAAAATAAATCGGGAAATTCTAGAAGTAAAAGAAAGAGTAAGAAGAAGAGAAAAAATCTTAAGCTTTATTAATCATGCTGACGATAATCTTAAGAACGAACTTCATAGAAAAGATGAGCTTAAGAAAATTCTAAGCAAGGAAGAACTTGATGTCAAAAAGCTTGAAGGATTAAGCATAAAAGGGATGTTTATAACTCTACTGGGTAATAAAGAGGAAAAGCTAGATAAAGAAAAAGCGGAATTTTTAGCTGCCAAGCTTAAATATGATTCTTGCTGCGGCACTGTTAAAAGTATAGAAACAGACCTTCAAAAGTATTATGGCGAGTTAAGAGAAATAGGCAATGCGAATGATGATTATGAAAAATTAATGAGAAAAAAAGAACAGTTTATATTGAATGCTCACGATATAAATACTCGAAAAATATTAGATTTTGCAGAAGAAAGAGGCAGTATAGAGGCTGACCTTAGAGAAATAAAGCAAGCAATAATGGCAGGAAACTCTGTTTTAAATTCTCTGGAGCGTGCAGCTGATGCACTAGATACTGCTGAAAACTGGGGAACCTATGATATGTTTGGCGGCGGAATTATAAGTAGTATGGAAAAGCATTCTAGTATTGATGAAGCTGTAGATTATATAAATGATGCACGAGATAAGCTTGACAGGTTTAGAAGAGAACTCTCGGATGTAAACTTAAGTATAGATGTTACAGTGGACATAAGTTCCTTTGATAAATTTGCAGATTATTTTTTTGACGGAATTTTTGCTGATTGGAATGTGCAGTCAAAAATAGAAGACTCACAGTATAGTCTAAGATCTACAATTTATAAGGTCCAAAGAGTTATTGATAATTTAAAAGTAAAAAATGATCTTGGAGAAGAAAAATTAAGAAAAGTAAAAGAAAACTTTAGAAGCGTTATAGAAAAGGCAGAGGATTAAGAACAAAATTGAAGAGCCAGTCAAACACTTATGTGAATAAATGTTTGGCTGGCTTTGTCTTTGGAGTTAAGCAAGGCTTTCTTCTGGCAGAACAGGTCCTAAATTCTTTCTTCTATATATACTCAATATTAGCCCAACAGACATCATATCTGTAATTATGTGAGAACCTCCGAAGCTCATAAAAGGCATCGTAATTCCAAACAAAGGTGAAAAGCCTAAGTTTGTTGTAATGCTTAGGATAAACTGAGTTGTAAAGGCAGCGGTAAAGCCTATAACTAATAACTTGCCATAAGAATACCTAGTTGATTTAGCAGTGTTCATCATTCTGATAATGAAAAAAGCTATGAATATAATTGTTATTATCGCAGCGAGCCATCCAAAGGAATATACAATATATGTAAAAATGAAGTCTGTATGCACTTCAGGTATTGTCTTTGGATTTAGATTAAAGCCATTCCCTAGAAAACCAGCTGAGCTTAAGGTTTTACGAAGTTGAATATAAAGCCAGCCACTTCCTTGTGGATCAGAGTAAGGATTTAAAAATGTAAATAATCTTTTTGATCTATAAGGTTCAATCATTATATACAAATAAGGTACTATTGTAACTGCTGCTATTGATATAATAATATGCTTAAGCTTTGCTTTTGAAGTAATCATAATTGTTAAACAAAGAACTATACATATGAAAGCAGTAGACAATGAAGATGTTGATATTAGCATTAAAGGTATAAACATAATCACTATTCCTAACACAAATTTAAAAGAAGTTCTCCAACTCCATGATTCAAATATTCCAGCAAAAGCAATTACTAGAAAAAACGGACTGATTTCAGTAAAATTAATTTTTGCAAATCCTATATTCAAATAGGAAATTCCATTGATTCTAACTCCAAATAGAATTGTGGAGATTATAATAATAATAGTTCCAATATATATGTGCTTAGAGTATTTTAATAGCTCTCTATAATCAAATATGTATAGTCCTAGCATTAGAACTGTGCCAATAAGATAATATACCAAGCTTTGTTGGAATACTTTTAAGTTTCTAGCTTCTGCAACAACTGAGTTAGTTTGTATGAAATACATTATTAATAAGCCAAAAAGTGAAATTGAAAGTACTGGAATTAGTGTTTTTAAATCAAGCTTGGCTCTATGTGCTTTATTAAGCTGCTTTCCAACTACCTCAGCGTCACCCATATGAGCAATTGCTTTATCAATAGCTTCATCTTCAGATAGTTTAGAGTTCATAGCTTCTTCTTTTATAGACTCAAGATGATCAGTTAATTCAAGTTTAATATCTGAATGAACATCTTTGTTTTTTATAAGCAAACACACTTTATTTATATATTCTTCAAGCTTATTATTTCTATCTATCCCCATATTATCTTCTCCCCACACAAAATTTCATCAACTGCGGTCTTAAAGGTAGACCATTCTTCTTTTTTCTCTTCCATAAAAAGTCTTCCTTTGTCTGTAAGTTTATAATATTTTCTCTTTCTTCCGCCATCGCCTTCACTCCAATAAGCCTCAATCAGATCATCAGCTTCGAGAGAATGTAGAATAGGATATAAAGTTCCTTCTTTAAAACTAAAGATACCGTTAGACTTAATCTCCATCACCTTTATTATTTCATAACCGTACATTGGTCTTCTGTTAAGCAGGCTTAAAATGAGAGTCGACGTGCTGCCTTTAAGCAGTTCTTTGTTAATTTTCATAAACCTTCCACCTTTCATACCTAGAATTAATATGCATAGTATATCTAGGTATAATTATAAGGCTTGTAAAAAATTAGGTCAATATAGTTTAGAAAATAATTATTAATGATTAATGGGATAATATATGTAGTAAAATTATTATGAGAACTGGATAGGCCAGGTATAGTGAAAGAGAGGTAGTAAATATGTCATATTTAATTACACCGATAAAAGCTAAACACTTAACTTTAAAGAACAGATTGATAATGCCGCCTATGGCTACTTCAAAGTCTGAAATAGATGGTAAGGTAAGCAAAGATATTTTAGATTATTATGATGAAAAATCTAGGGGAGGATATATTTCGCTGATTATTATTGAGCATAGCTTTATAAGTGAAGAGGGAAAAGCCAGTAATCAGCAGCTTTCAATTGCAAAAGATAATGTTGTAGAAAAATTGAAGGAATTGGCGGATGTTATACATAGAAACGGCTCAAAGGCAGTAATGCAAATTAATCATGCAGGTAGTGCTGCTAAGACTGAGGTTACTGGCAAAGAAGTTGTCGGACCTTCAGCTATTCCTAATCCAAGAATGGGAAACATACCTAAAGAGCTAACTAAAAAAGATATAGAATCAATCACTAATGATTTTAAAGAGGCTGCAAGACGTGTTAGAGAGGCCGGTTTTGATGCAGTAGAAATTCATTCTGCTCATGGATATCTGCTTAATCAATTTTTCTCTCCACTTTCGAATAAAAGAACAGATGAATACGGAGGAGATATAAAGGGTCGTATTAAAATTCATCTAGAAGTTATTAAAGCTGTTCGTGAGGCTGTGGGGGAGAACTTTCCAATACTTCTTAGGTTAGGTGCTTCTGATTTCATGGAAGGCGGAAGCACAGTAGATGATAGTAAGCTTGCAGCTCAAAAGTTTGAAAATGCAGGTATAGATATACTTGATATTTCAGGAGGCTTCTGTGGGTATATGATGCCAGGAGCTTGTGAACAAGGATATTTTTCACCTCTTACAAAAGCTATTAAAGAAGTTGTATCCATACCGGTAATTTTAACTGGTGGAATAAATGAAGCTTATGTAGCAGAAAAATTACTTGAAGAAGAAAAAGCAGATCTCATAGGGGTAGGCAGAGCTATATATAAAGACTCAGATTGGGCTAAAAAGGCTATAGAAAGCTTGAAATAAGATTTAATATTTCATAATTATAATAAAAAGGTTCCAGAGGGATTAAATTTAATCCCTCTGGAACCTTTTTTGTACGCACTCTATGTAAACCGTGCACCCCGTGTTGACAATTAATCTACCAGCGTTTGCAGTTAAACTAGCTCAAACCAGGTTGCTCCACGGCACACAGAAAAATTCACTTACCGCTGCTTTCTTCCGAACCTGACGGAGTTTATGACTTTCTGCTGCATGGGACCAAGTTATCAGCACCAGTTTGACTACACTGACCTGACAAATTAAAGCCTATACGGGGGATTCAACCCTGCTGTAGCGGATTGCAGGCTACAGGGCACCGCTAGCTCCCCGTTTAGCACGACTTTGTTTCCCGATGAACTAATAATAACATGATTAAACTTTGAGCACAATGATGTTATTATGGTAATAAACTTTTAATGTGGAAGAGGAGGTTTTATAAACCAAAACAAATATGTTGCATTATATTTATATGTATGTTATTCTGATTGAGCACTAGAGATTGGTAAATGTCTAGTATTGAGATTTAATATGATAAGAAGCATATCCTCTTTTTTTAAAAGAATATACTTGTTGGTCTATTTTTAATCTTAAATAATAAAAAAGGAGGAATGTTGAAATGGCAGATAAAACAATAGTATGTAAAGATTGTTCAAAAGAGTTCTTATTTACTGAAAATGAGCAGGCTTTCTATAAAGAAAAGGGCTTTGATAATGAGCCTCAGAGATGTGCTGATTGCAGAAGAGCAAGAAAGCAACAAAACAACAATAACAGAGGATTTAGAAGATAATAAATTGTTTGTTAATACCCTATAGGTTTCCTATAGGGTTTTTGTTTTTGCAAATAAAGAATAAAACATAAGTGTATAGTGAATGCTAGCAAAGAGGTGATAGAATGGGAAGAAAAAATAGCGGCGGTAAGCGTAAAGAATTAACGGATTTTAGTCATCTTATAGAGATTAAAGACAAGGATAAAGATACAGAAAATAAACAGAGCGGTAGTTAAGAATGAGCAGTTCTTCAAGAACTGCTCATTTTTATGACCCTGTTGATTTATAATGTCTTACACCAAAGTTCCAAATAACTATGCATGGAATTATAAATAGAAGGCCAAATAGAGGAGTTAACATATACATAGTTCTATTACCTTGTACCTTATCTAAAATAAACATAAGAGGAAGATAATTTACTGTTCCAAAGGGAATAACGAAGGTGAAAAATTTTCTAACCCACTCCTTATATATGCTGAGAGGATATTGTGATATTTCACGTCCGCCGTCTGTAAATATATTAATCACTTCAAGACCTTCAATAGTCCAAAAGCACAATGTAGCTCCAAGCATATAAATACCGGCAAAAATAAATACTCCACTTAATATCATTAATATCAAGGTTATAATCTTAGTAGAATTCCAAGCAATTGTAAGATTTGCAAGTGAAAAAACTAAAACTATAAAGCTTTGAAAGAGCCTTCCTATTCTAGTAAATTCAAATTTTGAACCTAGCACTTGAAGTATGCTGTTTCTAGGTCTTACTAGTACTCTGTCAAAATCTCCGTTTATTATAAGTGAAGAAAAAGAATCAAAGCCTCTTGCAAAGCACTCGCTTATGGAAAAGGCTATGTGAATTATCGAATAGCATAATGCAACTTCATACAAGGACCATCCACCTATGCTTGGAAATCTTTGAAAAAATAATAATATAGATACAAAAACTAAGAAAGGAACGAAAAACTGTCCTATAGAAAGTAAAATGAATGAGGTTCTGTACTCCATTTGGCTTTTAAAAAGTATGGACATATACCTAATGTATAATCTCATAGTAATCAACTCCTTTTGACTTTTGCTCTGAGTACCTTAGCATACTCGGTTTCACTCGCAAGATACTCGTTGAAGCCCATTTAGGGCTTCAGTCCGGGGCATCTTAGCATGCTCGTTCTCACTCGCCAGATGCCCGTTAAAGCCCATTTAGGGCTTTACCCCCCCTGTACAACAATTTTTTTTAATGCTTTATTCATCCAAAGCCTTCCGCCAATTATTATTATAATTATCCACAAAAGCTGAACACCAATACTTATTAAAGCTTCCTTAGTACCTATATTTCCTGCATAAACTCTAAATGGAAGGTCTGAAGTATATCGAAAAGGAAGCATATAGACTATATTTTTTAAAAAATTGGGCATAAGAGGAACTGGAATTAGCAGTCCTGAAAAAAATTCACCGAGCACACCAAAGATTAATAATGAGCCTACTCCAGACATGGTATAAAATATGGATATATAAATAAGCATTGAAATTGCAACAATTAATATTATTCCAAGAGTTAGAGTAATGATAAACAATACAAAGGCTGCAAGGTTTGGAGGTAGTGTAAAGTTATATGGGTAAGGTAAGAGTATTGCTACAATAAGTATGGGAAAACATCTTAGCAAGGCTGAAGACAGTCTTTGAGCAATAAGTTTTGCATACCAAAAGCTGTATAGGTCTGAAGGTCTTACAAGCTCATAGGCTATATTTCCACTTGTAATAAGATTAATAAGCTCTGTATCTCTAAACCAAAGCATAATTAAGGCTAGAAAGCTTTGCTGCAGCCATAAAACCTGAATAAGTTCTCTTAGGGATATTGGCTGAACAGATGAAGTGCTTTTATAAAAAGCTTCAAATATCATAATATACATAAAACCCCAGAAAAATTGAGTTAAAACGCCGGCAAGTGCAGCTATTCTATATTGAAGACCTTTTAAAAGTCTCATTTTGAATAAAGAGTAATATGCTCTCATATCTCGTACTCCTTATAAAGCTCAACTATAATTTCTTCTATAGGTCTGCTGTCGACCGAAACATCAAGTATGTCCAATTTGTTTGAAAGCATACCTATAACCTCTGATACTTTAATCTTTTCTAAATCAACTGATAGAGAGAGGTTTTCCTTTGATCTGGACAGGATAGTTGTGCCTTCAATATTTATGTCTTCAGTGCTTTCTGCAAAGTCAACAGTAAGGGTTTTATGGGTGGAGAATCTGTTTTTAAGTTCTGTGAGGCTTCCGTCTAAAAGCTTTTCACCTTTACCTATAAGAATTATTCTTTCTGCTAAAGCTTCTATGTCACTCATATCATGAGTTGTTAGTATAACAGTTACCTTTTTTTCTTTATTTATTGTTTTAACAAAGTTTCTTACGGCAAGCTTTGAAACGGCATCAAGGCCTATAGTCGGTTCATCAAGAAAAAGTATTTTGGGGTTATGAAGCAGGGAAGCACCGATTTCACAGCGCATTCTTTGACCTAGACTTAGCTGGCGCACAGGAGTGTTTAATAATGTGGATAAATCTAAAGTAGATGTTAATAATTCAAGATTATCTTTGAAAGTAATCTGCGGGATTTTATAAATGTCTTTAAGAAGATTATAAGAGTCTATTACGGGAACATCCCACCAAAGCTGAGACCTTTGTCCAAAAACTACACCAATATTTTTTACATGAGCAACTCGATTTTTCCAAGGAGTATTGCCAAGTATGCTGCATTGTCCACTGTCAGGAACCAAAATGCCGCTTATTATCTTAATAGTAGTAGACTTACCAGCGCCGTTAGGACCAATATAGCCTACAATTTCTCCTTCATCAATATTAAAGGAGATGTCTTTTAGAGCTTCAACTCTTGTAAATTCGGGCTTGAATAAAGATTTTACAGCAGCAGCAACTCCAGAGTTCCGTTTGGCTACCTTAAAGCTTTTGGTTAGGTTTTTAACTTCAATCATTTTATCCCACCTTTACAAATTAATTACACAAGAAATTTTATTATATATTTACTTATTATGGATGTCAATATATAAAGAGAGGTAACAGTTGATATTATAAGATGAATTCTATATATTTCCTCTTTATTAATCAGATTTTTATCCGATAATTTAACTAATAAAAGCGGAAAGAAGGAGTTTACGAAAATTAAAACTTAATGATATATGAAACAATTTGAATTTATTTATCAATCAATTAATTAAATTAAGAATATTTTAAACATGCCCCCCAAAACTAAATATTTGAAACGTAAATAATAATGAAAATTAAAGGAGGTAGCTGGAATGAAAAACAAAATCGCTGCAGCGGTACTATTATCAGCACTTATTTTTACAGGGTGTCAAGGTAAAAATATTCAAGATACAAATAAAAGTGCTGTTTCACCAGTGAGCCAGGAACAGACATCAGGGAGTATATCTAGTAATACAGCAACAGGTAACAGAGAAAATTCAGATGTATCCGAAGCCGGCAGTAATAAAACGGATAGTATACAAAATAATTTAAAGCCTGTACAACCTGGTACAGTACCGAAACTGAATCAATCACAAAAATCTCAAATCAATTCTAAAGTAATGCCAGTAATAAATAATATAAAAGATTCCTTAAAATCTCTTGAGGATGTAAAAGATATTAATTTAAATTAAATAAAATAACGAGGATGTTGAAGTCCTAAATGGACTTCAACGAGCAATTCGCGAGCGGAAGCGAGTAATCTTTAATTGCTCAGTGCTTCCGACTAAAAGGAGGTAAAAGTCCTAAATGGACTTTTACGAGTAATTTTTGAGCGGAGCGAGAGTTTTAAATTACTCAGTGTTCCGACTAAAAGGAGGAAAAAATATGAGTAATAAAAAATTAATAGCAGTAGTAATGTCAGCGTTAATTTTAATGCCAACTGCAGCTTTTGCAAAGGGTAATCCAAACAGCAACTCAAATAGTAACGCAGGAAAAGGCCTGCAGCAAATTATAAGCAAAGATAAAGGACAAGCTCCGTCAACTCATGAGGATAAAGAAACTTCTAAAGTAGAAAATGAAAACAAAGGTGCTGTACAAAAACAAGCAAATGAAGTAAAAAAGGATGCAAAGAAACAGGAAATAGAAGCTTTTAAAACACAGATGAAAGCAAAGCACGATACTATGAATCAGCTTAGAAAACAAACTATATCAGTAAGACATCAGATTGAAGCAAAGACTGAGTCGTTAACATCAATCATTAATGATATTCAAGCAGGGAAGAAAACACTCCCACAAGACATGCTTGATGAACTTCTTTTAAAATCACAAAATATAAAATCTGATACTGATTCAGTAAAAGCTACTTCTGAGATATCAAAGGAAGTTTCTGATACACAGGATAAGGTTAACAAGCAGGATTTTAATAATGCATTATCTTCTTTAGATAAAGTTATTTCAAGGCTTCAAGCTAGACTAGATGCCCTGAATAAATTAAATGCAGATTTAGATGAGTTATTAGCTATTGCGAATATGGCTGTTGCTCCAGCACCTGTAGATTCAACATCACCAGTTCAGAATCAAACAGGTACCAGTGCAACAAGTGATAGCAATACTGTTACGAATACTACCGAAGTCAGCAGCTCAACCAATTAAGTTAAAGTAATTTGAAATTAATAAGGACTGTACCTGAAATGTAATTATTTCAGATACAGTCCTTATTAATTTTTATTAAGAAAATTTTATTGTTAAATTTACTTCGAAATTATAATATAATAACTAATATAATTTATCTAATGGGGGTGACTTATGAATTTTATTGGTTATAGAACTATAAAAACTGCGTTAGGGTCTGCTATTGCAATGCTAATAGCAGCTGCTATTGGATTAAAATATGGCACAGCTGCAGGAGTTATAGTTATCTTAAGTGTACAAAGTACTAAAAGGCAGTCTGTGAAGATAGCTCTTCAAAGAATGGGAGCCTGTTTATTAGCTTTGTTTATATCTTCGACTTTATTTAATATATTTGGCTACAGTGCATATGTATTTGGCATTTTTATTCTTGTTTTTATACCATTAGCAGCAAAGTTTAAATTAAATGATGGTATTGTAGTTAGTTCAGTGCTTGTAACTCATCTGCTTGTAGAGAAAACTACATCAATTTCACTAATAATAAATGAAATTTTGCTAATGCTCATAGGAGTAGTTGTAGCACTTTTAGTAAATATGTATATGCCAAGTATTGAAAAGGATATAAAAAATGATATTAGTCGAATTGAAGATATAATAAGAGAATTGTTATTGCATATGTCAATGGCTTTAAAGGAATGTGCCATATCAATAAAAGAAGAAGAACTTTTCAATGAACTGGAATTAAAACTTAATAAGGGTATACAAAGAGCATACAGAATTTTAAATAATTCCTTGTTTGCTGATAATAGCTATTATGCAAAGTATATGGATATGAGATTTCAGCAGCTTAGTGCATTAAAAAATATGAGAAGACACTTTGAAAGATTCTCTATTTCCTATAAGCAGACTGAAATGATAGCTGAGTTTACTTTAAGGCTTTCAAATTCAATACATGAATATAACTCTGCAGAAGGATTATTGAAAAATTTGCAGGAGCTTAGAGAAAGCTTCACTGAAATGGAGCTTCCCAAAACAAGGGAAGAGTTTGAAAACAGAGCAATGCTGTATCAATTTTTAAATGACTTAGAACAATTTTTAATAATAAAAAGAGACTTCAAAAAGCATTTAAAGGACAATAATATAGTTGATTTGTATTGATTAATTAATACAAACAACGAGGAGGGAAGACTCTTTACAACTTTTCAATATCTGAGGTTATATTATTAATAATTATTTTAACTAATTGTGTAATATGGCGCTCATGACTAGCAGCGAAAATGGAATATTCATTATCGGCTGGCTGAGACACTTTCGTTATTGTTGTTATTTCTATTTTTGGTATTTCAATGACTGAGCTTTCTTGAATTACTACATTATCTTTTTTGTAGCTTTTTGTATAAGTCTCACCAGATATCTTAACTATATATTCATTATTAGTTTTAAAAATGAAACAATTTTGACCGTATATATTATGTTTTTCAAGAACATAGCGGTCAACCTTTCTGCTTTCTTCAATATAGCTGCTTCCAAGCTCTGTATAATGAATTAAGTTTGTTTCTAAGTAAAGGCCTATTAGAAGAAGAGTAACATCTAAAAACATAAGCCAGATGAAGTAACGGCTTTTGGCAATGCCTTCGTAGACAGTTGCCGCTAAAATTAAAGCAAAGATTGCTGCATAAATAACTCTTCCAAATTTCTTATATAGATACATTAATCGAATATTTAAATTTATGCTTAAGTCATTCAAAGTAACTTCCTCCTTTAACTCGGATCACTGGGTAATTTAAGAGTGCTCGTTCCACTCGCAAATTACCCGCTAAAGTCCATTAAGGACTTTAGCCTCCATAGCTTTAGTTTATATAATAATAATTAACAATAAGTTTGAATTTAATAATTTAAATTTCAGAAGTTTTTACTGTGGTTTTTTATTAGTATTTATTAATACATACAGGTAACTCAGAAGACCTAATGTCAATAAATAAATTGGAAAGGAATAATATATTTTGTAGTTATTTTTATAATGAAATACTCCCATGTAGTCTCCTAAGAGTTCCATAATAGTAGAGACAATAGACCAGAACAAAATATATACTGGAGCATATTTTGATTTGATATTAAAATAATCATAAATATAAACATATAAATATCCGTAAGCACCAAACATGAAGTATGTTAAAAAATCAAAGAACTCATAATTAGAAAGGTCATTCACATCATAATAATCTAAAGGAGGGACACCGATAGAATGATCTGCCATCATGCCTATAAAGACGCAATAAAAGAAATAAACCAGAGCTTCCTTTAGAGAAAATCTCTTTTTTAGCTTAAATACTAATAAAAATCCTATAAGAAAAGTAATAATACCGTACCATTCATTTCCATTGAAATGCTTGTCATAAATAATATCCATTTTTCAGACGTCCTTTCAAGGAATTTTTTTCAATATAACTGCAACGGTTTTCGTTAATAAAATTAGAATAAGTAGTAAGATTGCAGTAAAGGATATTCTCCAGCCGGTATATATCTTTAGGCCAAGCCATTTTGAAAGTAGTTCAAAAGAAAATAAAATTATAAATGTAAGAAGTGAAAATACTATTTTTTTAAATCCTGTTTGAAATAAGGATAAATTAATATAAGTCAGTAGTCCGATAGGAATAATTATGTTCCTTTGAAGTAAGATGCAAAAATAATACTCAAGTATACTGCTGTTTTGTATGAGCTTCATATTTAGAGTGATTATAGTGAAGATGTTCATAACAACTATAGTAATAAAAAAGAAAACAATAAAATTTTCTTCTTTAGTTAAGCTTTTTTTTATTAATGCAAATAATATGATAAACAGCCAGGAAGCAAGTATAAAAAAAGCAAAAATCATAGATATCATCTCCACAGTATATGTATTTTATATAGTATCTTCAAAAAAATGTTTATTATAACTATGTTTATTGTTTGTCTAGCTATTTAAAAAGAGTTGATGTAAAATATTTCTATAAAACTAAGGTTTTTCAAAATGATAACTCAATTTATAGGGGAGGGGCTATAATGAACAATATTAAAATTGATGACTTTACTAAATATAAATTTTTATCAGGAGTGAAACATTCACCTGATGGAAGTCATGCCTGTTACATAGTTCATGAAACAGACTTAGAGGAAAATAAATATCTCTCAAATTTATGGATTCTTGATAATGATAATAAAAACAACTATAGGCTTACAAGTTTTGATAATGAGAACAGTTTTCTATGGCTTGATAATGAAAATATAATTTTTCCTGCTGTCAGAGATTCTAAAGATAAAGATAAAAAAGACTCAGGTGAGGAGTTTACTCAGTACTATAAAATAAATATACATGGCGGTGAGGCTGTAAAATATTTAAGGATACCAAGGAATATAAATTCTCTTAAAATTATAGACAAGGATACCTTCATGTTTACCTGCGAGTATAATTTTAATCAGAGAGAGCTTTGTTTATTAAATGAAGAGGAAAAGGCTGAGGAACTTAAGGCAAGAAAAGAAGAGAAAGACTATGAAGTTTTAGAAGAGATTCCTTTTTGGTCAAATGGCGGAGGCTTTGTAAGCAAGAAGAGAAACAGGCTATACATATACCATGCATCATCAAAGGAAGTAGAAGCTGTAACAGAAGAAAATTTTAATGTGGATGCTTTCAATTTGAATAGTGATAAAACTAAAGTAGTCATTATAGGGTATAGTATTGAGCATAAAATGCCTCTTTTTAATGATGTTTTTGTTTATGATATGGCAAGCAAGAGATTGGAAAAGCTTAATAAGGAAGAAATGAGCCACTACTTTGCTGATTTTATAAAAAACAATAAAATAATTTTTACAGCTTCATCTATGAAGGATTATGGCATTAATGAAAATGAAAAATTTTACACAATGGATTTAGATTCAAAGGAAACAAGCTGCATTACTCCTGATTTGGATGCTGCAATCACAAATTCGGTAGGCTCTGACTGCAGGTTTGGAGGTTCGGTTCTTAAGCAGATAGATAATAATTATTTATACTTCATAACAACAGAGGGAGAAAGTTCATTTCTAAATAGAATTGATGAAAGCGGAAATATTGAAAAGCTTGTGCTTGATGAAGGATCTGTTGATGGAATAAGTGTTAATAATGGACATATGCTTTATGTTGCAATGAGAAAAAGCACTCTTCAAGAGCTGTATTCTAAAGAAGATGATGCTGAGCAGCAGGCTACTGATTTTAATGGATGGGTATATGAGGAGTTAAAAGTAGGACAGCTTGAGAAAATAACATTAGAGACAGAACATGGAGTCTTCATAGATGGATGGCTTTTAAAACCTGCTGACTTTGATGAAAATAAAAAATATCCTGCTATACTTGATATTCATGGGGGGCCAAAGACTGTTTATGGAACTGTATTTGTACACGAAATGCAGTATTGGGCAAATGAAGGCTATGTAGTTTTCTTCTGCAACCCTAGAGGCAGTGACGGAAAAGGAAATGAATTTGCTGATATAAGAGGCAAATATGGAACTATTGACTATGACGATATAATGAAGTTTACTGATGAAGTTTTAAGAAGATACAGCTTTATAGATAGTGAAAGAATAGGGGTTACCGGAGGCTCCTATGGAGGCTTTATGACAAACTGGATAATAGGACATACTGCTAGGTTTAAAGCTGCAGCTTCACAAAGAAGCATATCTAATTGGATTTCTATGTACAGCACAACAGATATAGGCTATTTCTTCGCAGAGGATCAGGTTTCAGCTACTCCTTGGAGCAATCAGGAAAAGCTTTGGGATAATTCTCCGCTTAAATACGCAGATAAAGTAAAGACACCTACTCTATTCCTTCATTCAGAGGAAGACTACAGATGCTGGCTTGTGGAAGGTATTCAGATGTTCACAGCATTAAAATACCATGGAGTAGAGGCAAGGATGTGTATGTTCAGAGGTGAGAACCATGAACTTAGCAGAAGCGGAAAGCCAAAGCACAGAGTAAGAAGACTTAAAGAAATAACTCAGTGGTTTGATAAATATTTAAAATAAGGGCTAAAATTAAAACCGCAGGCTGCAAAAAGTCTGCGGTTTTGCTATACAAATTTATTGAGGCACAATTTGTATATATGAGTTCTTTCCATCCTTGCTTGGAGATATAACTTTTATAACACCTTGTCCGTATGGATATTGTACTTTATAAACAATATTTGTCTTAGTGCCTAGATAGGTCTGAATAACCTCAGTCTTTCCCAAAACAGCTTGAACCTTATCAAATGTCATACCATTTTTTATACCCATAATGGTAACATCATTTTTACATTTAATAGAAGTTGGCTTACTTTCGCTCTTATCCAAACCTGCAATTGCTAATCCATTTGAAAATACTAAAGCAGTTCCATCAGCTTTATAGTCTTTTCCAAAAGTTTTTATTAAATTTGTTTTTGTCATTGAAGCATATGTTTGGACATCCTTTTTGGTTAAGTTGGCAGGCTTAACTGTTTTAGCTGAATTGGTACCGCTATTGTTTGCTGATGAAGAATCAGTTTTGTCAGCGCTGCCGGTATTGGCTGAGCTTGAATCAGCAGCAGTATTATCTTTATCAGTACTGTCAGATGCAGTATCAGAAGCTGTGTCAGAAGCCGTATCCTTAGCAGTATCTTCTGCTTTAGCAGTAGAATCATCCTGTTTTGTCTGCTGAGAAGTCTGGTTTTTAGCAGTTTGTGAATTTAGTTTGTCTTTTGCATTATTGATTTCGCTGCAGCCAGCAAATAAAAGCTGTGTAGATAGAATCAAAGTTAATGCTAAATATGTTTTTTTCATAAAATTTATCTCCTTTGTAACTAAAATGTAAATCATAATATTATATGAACTTGAATATATATAATATTTTACCATATATTTACAGTTATTCAAGAGAGATAATATTAATTATGTATGAAATTTTGAAGAGCCAGCCAAACTTTAATATCCATTTTTATATTTTGCTTTAAAAGCTCTTTAGCGATTTCTTTGGAAACCAAAATAGCCTCAATATCCTCATCATCTTCTAAAAAGCTATTTGATATACTTCCTTCACAGCTGCAGTAAACCATTGCTACAGATTCGTCAGTCATACCTGCTGATATATAAACCTTTGGGTTGGTTTTAGCATTGTCGATTTCAATAAGTGAAAGGCCAGTTTCCTCTCTTAATTCTCTTCTTACAGCTTCTACGATGCCTTCATCAGCATCTAAAAGTCCTGCAGGCAGCTCATAAACGTAATCGTTAAGAGGAATTCTAAACTGTTTAATGAGTACAAGGCTGTTAGTAGGCTTATGGATTGCATTTATTATAACAGCATCTATCTTTTCTTCTTTTTTATTGAAAAATTGTTCCTTAAGGGTATCAAAGTTTTTTCTAGAAGCAATGATCCAATGCTTTTCAGCACCTTTTCTATTTTCATATTCAGCATCATAAAGACTTAAAAATTTAGTTTCTGTTAAAGGGGTAAGCTTCTTTAGTTTATTCATGATTTTTTCCTTTCATTTGAAACTATTTATAGATTTCAAAGTAAATCAGCCCTTTATGCTTCTCAAAAACCTGTAGAAACATCAGGATTTTTGAGAAGCTTAAATAGCGATTTACTAATTGAAACTATACAGGTAGCTTATGATCTTCACAAGCTACCTATAATAATTATTTATTAAATTGTATATCTATATTATTCTCCTTAGCCAGGTCAACTAATACATCTAAAGCTTTGATTATCTGGTCTTCTTTATGTTCGCTGGTAACGCAGAATCTTAGTCTGGCTTTATCCTTTGGAACGGCAGGATAAACAGCAGGAGGAACTGCAATACCTTTTTCAAGCAGAAGATGGCTTAAGATAAAGGCAGCATTATCATTTCCAACTAAAATTGGAACTACAGCTGTTTCAGCGGCTAAACAGGTATCAAGCTTTCTTTTATGGGCTTCCTTTATAAAAATTTCTATATTTTTATGAAGTCTTTTCACAGCAGAGTTATCCCTTTGTATTAGTTTTACAGCAGCAAGAGTAGCAGCAGCAACTGGAGGGCTTATCCCAACTGAAAATACAAATCCGGGAACATTATATCTTAAATATTCTATTAGTGATTTTTTACCTGCTAAGTAACCGCCGCAGGTACCAAGTCCTTTAGATAAGGTACCCATTTTTATATCTATATCATCAGGTTCAAGATTAAAATATTCATCTACACCGCCGCCATGCTCGCCAATAACACAGGCAGAGTGAGCTTCATCTACCATTAAGAAAAACCCATATTCTTTCTTAAGGCGCACAAATTCAGGCACAGGAGCTATATCTCCATCCATACTGTAGGCACCTTCAATTACAACAAGGATTTTTTCATATTTAGTTCTTATATTTTTAAGAATATTTTCTAATGCCTTATAATCGTTATGAGGAAAGGCTTTAGAATCGCTTTTTGAAAGCTGGCAACCTTGTGCTACTGAATTATGAGCTAAAGCATCATAAAGTATAATATCTCTTTCATTGCAGAAGTTGCCAACAAAGGTTACATTGGTTGAATGTCCGCCTACTAGAACTAAACAATCCTCAGTATGCTTCCATGATGCTATTTCTCTCTCTAATTCCTTGTATAAATGTTTTTCACCAGTGAGCAGTCTGCTTCCGCTGGCAGAAGTTCCATATTTAGCTGCTGCCTCTTGAGCAGCCTTAACTGTTTCAGGATGACCTGACATTCCTATATAATTATAGGAACCAAAATTTAAGACTTCTATTTCTCCATTTAACATGGACTTGTCTCGTATAATTGAATCATGGCATTTAAAATAAGGATTAGTCTCACCAGAGGCAATCTTTTGCTGAGGAAGAAAATTATTATATTCTCTGGAATCTTCAAAGCTTTTTATTATTTTTACTTCTGTCTCAGAAATAGGAGAAGTTGCTGCACTTTCATCAAGCATAATAGCGCCTTTTGTCTTCCTTAAAATTAATAAGGAAAGATCATTAACACTGCTGCAGTTATAATATTCAGAGTCAGGTATAACAATACCAAATAAATCTTCAACTTTTGTTAAAAGGCTTATACTTGAAAGACTGTCTCCGCCTAAGTCATTTATAAAATGGTCAGTATCCTTTATGTTTTCCGGTTTTAAAGATAAAGCTTCTGCAAAGCACTGTCTGACCTTAGCTTTAATTTCTATTAAATCATCCTCATACTCTAAAGCCATTGGCTCAAGGCCTTTTACAGCTTCAGTAGCTGTGAATGTCTTTGTTTTTAAATTTAATTCAACCAAATCTATTCTATTATTTTCAATTAACTCCTTAAGCTTGTTTCTTTTAACCTTTATACCGTTAGCTAAAGGAAGCTCGCTTGAAGTTGCAAAAACCTTATTTACCTTTTTTAATATAGGAAGAGTGCCATTAACTTTGTTTATGGCATCAACAAGCTTACTAAAGTTATCTTCATTCATATTAGGCTTATCCATGTTTAAGATAAGTGTTATGTTTTCGTAGGAGTTGTCCTTCTTTGTACCAAGGACAGATATATAATTAACTAGTGGCAGCTTGGAAAAATAGTCTTCCAATTCATCAGGATAAACATTTTCGCCTGACTCATTAACAATTATGTCCTTTACTCTCCCTTGAATGAAAAGAGAATCTTCATCGATATTTACTATATCTCCAGTTTTAAACCAACCATCATTTTCAGTCTCAGGAGAGATCTTTTTACCGTCAACTAGCATACCGGTATGCATTGCTTTTCCTCTTACAAGAAGTTCGCTGTCACCTTCGGAAAGCTTATATTCAAGGTGCTTGAATTTTTTACCTGAGGAGCCGTTTAATCTTTTGTTTAAATCATAGTCTCCCTGACAGGAGGCTATTCCGATCTCAGTCATTCCATATCCGCAAACAACATAATAACCAATAGCGTTCATAAATCGAACTGTTTCATAAGGTATACGGCTTCCACCGCTTATAATCATCTTAATTTGCGGACCTAGGAGATTATCCTGAAGCTTTTTAAAAAGCTTTTGTGATAATTTAATCCCGTTGTTAAAGTTAACTCGCTGAGCTGATAAACTTGTGCTAAGCATGGACTTGAACATAAGCTGATTTAGCTCTGAAGCATCATTTATCTTTTTTACAACACTGTTTACGAGGTTGTTTGGCAGAAGAGGTACAGTTATTATATGAGTTACTTGATGAGACCTGCAAGCTTTCATAATAGTTTCAGGAGCTCTATCTTTTAAGTAAACCATAGCTGCACCAAGAAAAGAATATACGAGATATTGAGCTATAAATCCAAACACATGGTGGAAAGGAAGAAAAGCTAATACCCTATCCCCAGGAACAGCATTCATTCTATTGTTCTCTGTTAGTATTTCAAGATTAAATAACTGATAACAGATTGCTTCTCCTGAATATGTAAATATTTTTGAGGTAGAGGTTGTACCAGAAGTGCATAATGCAACCTCATCTGACCAATCCGGAGAGGTCAGCGTATCTTCATTTTCAAATTCAATTGGATTATTAATTACCATAATTGAATTTGACTGCTTTACAAGAAAGCTAGTCATTTCCTCATTGAGTGTGCTGTCTATCAATATGGGTTTAAATCCAGCAGCCAGTATTCCCCAAAACATTACAGGCCATAAATGAGAATTAGGCATTTTTAATGCTATGTATTTTCCCTTATTACTTTCTCCAGCTAATTGTGAAATTTTTGAAGCAGCCTTATACACTTTTGTTTCGTAATCCTTAAAGGACCATTTTACTATATTGTTATTATCAATAAATTCTCCTGCTGTAATTTCACTGTATTGACACAGTATTTTAAAGATACTCTTAAAGCTTAGCTCTGATTTTCTAAGAGTATCAAAATTTGATGAAAGGGTCATAGATTATTCCCTCCTCTAAAAATGTACAAATTAATCCACAGTTATTATACCATATTTCAAAATCAAATCCAAATTTTGTATTTCCTAAATTTTAGTATGTAAACAATTAAAAAAGTAAATTACTATTTTTTTATCACAATGCCAAGAAGTCTTGCGAGGGAGATAGCCTGTGCATCTGTAACTATGGCTCCATATACATCAGAGGTTCTTGCACCTAAACCATCAATTTCACAGGTTGAAAAATCAATACCTTTTAGCATTACGCCAGACAACTGACATTGAGTCATATCTGAATTTTTAAATTCTACTTTGGAAAATTGACTTTCTTCAAAGTCTGACGAAGGAATTTGACAGCTGTCAAATGAAACTAGTTTCAAATCTGCAAACCTTAATAGGGCATATTTTCCACTGCAGTTTTTAAAAGTTACATTTCTTAGGGTAGAATCGCTTAAGTTAGTCCCCACAAGCTTACAGTTAATAAACTCAACTCTATGAATTGAAGCTTCTCTTAAGTCTGCATTTGATAAATCGCAGTTTTCAAATCTTACATCAGTAAGTTCCAGGTTGTTAAGTGATACATTTCTAAATATTACATTTTTAAATATAATCTCATCAAAGGAAACATGTGATGAATCAAGATTTTCGATGCAGCAGTCCTTTATAAAAGAAGAAGAAAAAGAAGCTTCCTTAAAAATATCCTCTGAAGATAAGTTGGTTTCAGGTAAAACTTTTGAAAGTTTTGGTTTTAATAATTTTATACTATTACTTTCTGTCATGGCAGACCTCCATATATTTATTTGAAATATATTTAAAGAACGATATAATTATAATCATGTGTATAATTATAAGAATTTGGAGGCTGAAATACAACTATGAGTAAAATAACTTTTAAAGGAAGTGCTATATTAAATCCTGTACCAGCAGTTATGATAACAAGTCAAAATAAAGAGGGCAAGGTAAATGTATTTACTGTTGGATGGATTGGAACTGCCTGCACTCGACCTCCTATGATTACAGTTGCCATAAGGCCTGAACGATTGTCTTACGAATATATAAAGGATACAGAGGAATTTGTAGTTAACCTGCCTACTTCAGCTATGACAAAAGTAGTTGATTACGTGGGAGTTGTTTCTGGTAAAAGAGAAGACAAAATAGAAAAGCTAAAACTTCAGCTTGAAGATTCAGAGAAAATTGCTGTACCTTCTTTGAAGGACTGTCCTGTAAATATTGAATGCAAACTTAAAAGCATTACTCCATTAGGAAGTCATGACCTGTTTTTGGCTGAAGTAGTTTCTATATCTGTTGATGAAAATATTATAGATGACAAAGGAAAAATTCATCTAGAAAAGGCTAATTTGATAGCTTATTCTCATGGCGAGTATTTTGCATTAAGCAATAACCCTTTAGGGAAGTTTGGCTATTCTATTGCAAAGAAAAAGAAGAAAAAATAAAAATCAGCTAGCAGGAGGAGCAGTAGTGAAAAAATTTACTTTCAAATTAGATAAAAAAGCAGATAAAGAAATAATAGAACTTGCCTGGCCGTCTATAACAGAGCAGATTCTTGAAATGATGGTTGGTATGGTTTCAACTATATTTATGGGGAGAATAGGAACCGATGCAGTGGCAGCAGTAGGTATGGTCAATATGCTTATGGGATTTTTACAAACTGTTTTTTCAGGTTTGTCCATGGGTACTACAGTTATTATAGCCAGAGTAACTGGAGAAGGAAACAAGGAAGAAGCAAAAAGAGCCTTAATACAATCTATTTATATGGCTTTGGTTATAGGACTTGCTTTAGCGTTATTTGGAAAAATATTCTCAGTATCTATTTTAAAGCTATTTTTTGGAGGAGCCGACTCTAACGTTATCAATTTAGGTATAAGCTACTTCGGGATAACACTTTTGAACTTACCTTTCTTTGTTCTTGATATTATTATATCTGGAGCTATGAGGGGAGCAGGAGATACTAAAACTCCAATGGTTATTACTGGAGTCGTAAATATAATAAATATTATTTTAAACACAATATTAATATTTGGTATGCCGATTCTTCATATACCTGCTTTGGGAGTTATAGGATCAGCTATTGCTGTTACAATTTCAAGAGTTGTTGCCGTAATTATTAGATTGATTGTTTTATATAATGGAAGAAAACTTAAGCTTAATTTAAGTCTTAAGGATGATTATAGTATTAGAACTAATGTTATGAAAAGAATTATTAATATAGGAATCCCGGCTTTTATAGAGCAGGCTGTTATGCAGGGTGGATTTTTATTAGTCCAAATTATAATTGTTACACTTGGAACTGTGGCTATGGCTTCCTATCAAGTAGGTATCAATGTAAACTCTTTAGCCTTTTTCCCGGTGTTTGGTTTTGCAATTGCCAATACAACACTTGTTGGTCAAAGTCTGGGAGAAAGAAATTATAAAAAAGCAGAAAACTATGCCTATGAGAGTTTAAAAATAACTATGCTTATGGCTTTTATTCTAGGAATGTTTATGGTGATTTTTGCAAGACCTCTTGCTAGTTTGTATTCAAATGATCCCCTTGTTATAAAGGAATCAATGAGTCTTATACGTACCTTTGGAATACTTGAGCCTCTAATTGCTATTTTAAATGTATGCTCAGCAACTCTTAAAGCATCTGGAGATATTAATTATGTTATGGTATCCTCCTTTGTGGGGTTATGGACTTTTAGAGTGTTTGTAAGCTTTGCTTTGATAAGGTGGGCTCATATTGGGATGACTGCAGTAATGATAGGAATATTTTTAGACTTTAGTTCCAGGTCATTTATGTATTTGTCTAGAATGCTTAAAGGAAAATGGAAGTATTTAAAGGTTTAAAGTATTTAGTAGTATTTTAGATATAACAAAGAATGATTGTTGCTAAAACTTATACTTGTAATCCTAGGACAGGAAGGTGAATAATTTATGTTTAACATTCAGGATATATTATCTGGAGAATTTTCTAAATACCCGGAAGAAGATCAGGAATATATGAGGAAATATACAGAAAAGCTCAGAGAAAGCATTAAGGAAGCACTAGCTAAAGACATGGCAGATAAAATACTTAAAGATGTCAATAAAGACAATGAAACTTTTATGAATGTATTAACTGAGATACTTGATAATGGCTTTAAAGGCTTTAATAAAATGTCAACCAGAACTCTTCTTAATATGTACTTGGAAAAGAAAAGTGAAGAGGACTTTATAAATCTTTTAGAAGGTATTGATATGAAAGAAAATATTTAATAACTCCCTTGAAATATAGTAATGAAAAACTTATAATAGGATTATACATAACGCTGTTATAAGTTTTTTTATTATAGGAGGTTGGAGTCCTAAATGGACTTCAACGGGAATCTTGCGAATGAAAATGAGCACTCTAAGATTCCCAGTGTTTCGAGTGAAAGGAGAAAATTATGAATGTAGAATTAAAACAGAAAGTGGATCTAATGGTAGACAATTATAGTGACCTTAAGGCAGGCTTTAAATGGGAAGCCAATTTAATTAAGCATTTTAGTGCTTTAGTTCATGCCACTAAAGATAAAAGAGTTGATATAGATAAACTGAAAGAAATTAAACAATATATAAAAGAAGAAACAAGCTGGACATCATATTTTAGAGGAACTGGTGAGTTTCTTATTGTAAATCTTTTAGCCTTTGAAGAAGATTATAAAAGTTTTTTTGAAAACATGTTAAATGCTTATGATAAGATGAAGGAAGCAGGCTTTAAAAGAAGTCCTCAGCTACCGTTAGCGGCTTATACAATAGTGAAACAAGTGCCAATTGATGAGTGGAGTTATAGAATTCAAAGGACAAAAAAGTTTTTTGATAAAATGAAAGAAAATCATTATTGGCTGACTTCTTCAGATGATTACGTGTTTGCTGCTGTTTTAGCAACTACGGACTTTGAGGTGGAGGCTACTTCAAAGAAAATAGAAGAATGTTACAGTTTTTTAAATAAAGAAGGTTTTTATAAAGGTAATGATTTGCAAACCTTATCTCATATCCTGGCAATCGGTGAAGAAGATGTGGAAGAGAAATGCAGCAAAGCGGTAAGTCTATATAAAAATCTTAAAGAAGTTAATTGCAAACTTCAGTATACTGGTTTGGCAACTTTAGGCTTGCTAGCACTTATTACTAATGATGTTTCTAAAACAGTAAGTGAAATAAAGGAAGTTTTTGATTATATTTCAGACAAAGATGGCTACGGATTTTGGGGTATTGATAAGAATACCAAAGTTATACTTTGTGCTACTTTAGTATCAGATTATTATGTAGATGAGATAAAAAAAGGTGTTCTTCAAATAACTTTAAGCAACAGCATAAATGCTATAATTATAGCTCAGCAGCAGGCAGCAATAGCAGCGGCTTGTGCGGCGAGTGCTGCAGCAGCTTCATCTGCAAGTTCATAGGAATAAATATCAATTCACAGGAAAACATATTTCTGTATGGGAAAAGAACGTACTTATAGTTTTTTTACTGCGGAAAGGAGTGAAACCTGTGAAAAATAGATCTAGATTAACAAATACTCAGAGAAAAGCAATTGGTCATAAAATGAGTGATAATGGAGAAATAGCTCACTATGCTGAGAAAGTACAATACAGCAGAAATAATGATAATGTAAAACCAGAAACAACTCTTTAAGGTTTAATTGTTAAGTAGAGGACTAAATTGCTGCAGGCTTCGCTTTAAAGTCCGCAGGGCTTTTTGTGGAAAATAATATATAATCTTAGTGATTACTTTGCGACTGTTCTAAGGTTCGTGAAGCCATAAAACTAAGAGCCTCTAAGAATTCGCTTGAACTCTCGCTATCTTTAAAGCGAAGCTTCTATAATAAATGCTGATATCATATTTTACTTTTGTTAGCTCAGAAGAGAGGCTCTAAGTTTTATGACTTCACTTCACCAAGAACATGGTCAAAGTACTCAATTAATCTTATATATTATTTTCCACACTGCCCTACAGACTTTAAAGCAAGCCTATAATACTTTTGTTGATCTTTAGTTAATTAGTTTAAACATTAAAAGCTTATCGCTATTTAATAATAATTTTGATATAAGTATATTTTTTGATATTGCGGAAAACAAATCTACTGCAAACCAGCACGGCTCAAGTAACTATTTAAATATTTTTATAGGTTTATATTTAAATAGTTAGCAATAAAAATGCCATTAGTAGCTTTTAACAAAGCCAAGAGTTTTAACTATAAATATAAGCTTGAGTAAGTGATGTAGATAATTATAATTGCGAGCTAACGCTGCATAAGCTGGGCGTAAAGACCGAGAGCAGGTGTAGAAAATAATATTTTAATTTGGCTGATAACTTTACCCATGTTCTTGGCGAAGCAATGCTGAAAAGCTTAGAGCCTCTCTTCTGAGCAAGCTAGAAGTATTTTAAGTTTATTAAAGATGTTTTGAAGCCTGCGGCTATTGAAGAAACAAGAAGTCAAAGCGAATTCCTAGAGGCTCTTAGCTTTTCAGTACTGCAAGCCTTAGAACATACGCAAAGTTATCATAAAGTAAAATATTATTTTCTACACTAGGCTCTAAGGTCTTTTCACCACAGCTTGTGATAATTTATTTCTCAATTTTACTATATTACTTCATTTCTTCGCTTAAGTGTTCTGTAAAGCAAAACTGCTGTTAAAGAGCACAGCAGTGCGCAAATTCCTACGAAGGAATAACCAGCTTTCATTCCTGATGCCATACCAATTTCTATTCCATATCTGTTTGTAAATATATTTTTAAATAAATCAATTATTGAGCCTACTAAAAAGTTTCCGATGACACTTCCTATACCCATCAAAGTTACAGTAAAGCTTATGGCAGTGTCGCTGTCTTTAGGATATCTTTTTGCAAGAAAGGCCATAGTAGTTGGATATATTGGTGCTATGCCTGCACCGGCAAGAGCAAATAAAAAGGCTCCATTTTTGCCGATAAATATACCAGCTAAAGTTAAGAGGCCTGAGACACCAGAAAAAATAATGAGTGATTTTACAAAACCAATCTTATCAGTAAGAGGCCCTAAAAGAAGCCTTGAAAGTGTAAAAGTTAAAAAGAATGCAGATAAAAGTTTCGACGCGGTATTTACATTCCAGTAATAGGTTTTTTCAAGGAAGTTGACAAGCCAGCCTCCAACTGAAAGCTCTGAAATTACTCCAAAGGAAAGGATAATTACTATAAGCCAGGCAGACGGATCTTTTATATATTCCTTAAATGGCATACGTTCTTCTTCTTTAATATCATCTCCAGGAAACTTAGTAAATAGAGCAATGATAAAAGGAAGCAATGATAGTGAAAGCATTATAAGATACATTCCATGCCAGCCTATATCTTTACCTGAAAATTTAGCTCCCATAAGAGCTGTGGCAAAAATAGGAGCTACCGTTGAGCTTAGGCCGTAGAAAAAATGAGATAAATTCATCATCATTCCTGTATTCTTAGTAAAGACTCTGGCAGCTAGAACTCCAAGAGCTATTTCCAGCACTCCATTTCCTATGTACATTAAAAAATAAGAAGCAGAAAGGGTTCTGTAGCTTGCTGAAATGTATATAAATACCCCTGCAAGAGCCATACTCCCAAAGGCCAAAAGACTTGAAAATCTTATGCCGAATCTTTTAGTTAAAAAGCCGGTAAAACTGCAAGCTAAAAGACATCCAAGAGAGTTAAGAGCTAGAAGCAAGCCAATCTGCATTTCGCTTAATGAAAAATCAGCCTGCATTTTAGGAATAGCAGGTCCTTTTATATTTTCAGAAAATCCAAATACTAAAAAACCACCAAAAACTATAATTAAGAGTAAGTAATAATTTCTTTTTTTCAAACTAAGTCCCCCCTAAGCGGAAATAATTTAATTATCATCAATGCTAGTTATATTTTAAATTTAGCATTGATGTTTAGCTATTACAATATATTATAGAATTTTCAACTCAACTATTAACTTATATATGCTCAAAAACTGATGAAGATTCAGTATTTTGAGTCGTGAGCAAGTTATGGTTTGTAATGAAAATTCTATAGATTCTTATACTGCACTATGATAAAATTCTATTGAATAATAAACTTTTCAGAAAAATATTGGAGGAGCAAATGGATAAGGTTTATAACGGTATAGTAATTTTTGGTGAAATGGGAGCAGGGAAAGATGCCTTGGCAGATCAGTTCTGCATTTTGAGAGATAATGCCAAGATATATAAAATAAGTTTATTGTGCAGAGAAATGATGAAGGTATCTAAAGTTAATCAAAGGTGGAGAGGTCAGGAAAGACACATCGGTCAAACCATTGCTGATAGATTTAGAGAATTAGATATTAATATTATGTGTGATTACATACTTGCTCTTATATATGAAAATGGACAGAAAAAATATGGCTGGAATAACAGCAGTTTAGATGAAGAGGCTTTTAATAATTCAATTCTCGAGCAGCTTAATATTATGAGAAATGATGAACTATCACTTATTGTAGGAGGACGTACTTTAACAGACCTTGAATATTGGAAGAGTAAGAACTATCTTATAGTGGGTGTGAAGGTTAGTGATGAGGTAAGAAAAAAGAGACTAATAACCAGAGATGGAATAGAAGTGGTTAAGAACAGCAGCTCAGAACACAATACTGAAGTAGATGTTCCTTATATAATAAAAAATCTATGTCATGAAGTTATAGTAAATGACGGTACTTTAGATGATTTAAAAGCCTCAGCAGAAAATCTCTTAGTCAAATACAGCTTTTAAAATAAAAACAGCCATAAATATATAAATATTTATGGCTGAATTTTATTTTATTCAGATATGTTTTCAGATGTTTTTTTATTTCCAAATCCAAAGAGATCTTTCTTTTGGTATATGAATATTCCCATTAATATAGGAAATAAAAAATTAATAATCATTGAAGTCTTAAATCCATTGTCAAGAATAGAGAAAGCAATATCTAATACTGTGCATATAAAGTAAGCATAAACTCCAACTGCTTTCTTGCATAAAATTAGTATAATACCGGCTACTAACACTACTGATATAACGAGTGATGTTATATTTTGGTTTTGTGTAGGTAAAGGTAAGTTCATTGCAGAAAACTGAGCTTCAAATTTATCTCTAGCAAAAACCATTGCTCCAAGTCCGATTATAGCAATAGCATATATTACTAACTGAATAATTGATACAGTCAATATGCCTCCACCTAATTTTTGTTCTTTTTTATTATCCATATCTGTTCTACCCCCCACTTATTTTAGTAAAAAAACCATATAATGTTATTATAGTGGATTGTGAAAAAATATGCAATTAAAAAAGGACTAAAATTTCATGTTTTAGTCCTTTTTTAATAAAAGTATTACCCATTATTTTGGCTATTAGTACCACCATTATTGTTATTGTTGTTTTTATTTGGAAGAGTATTATTTTTATTCTTAAACTGCTTATTATTAAAAGGATCCTTTTTCATTTGCCTGCTTATGCCAGGTCTGCCCTTAAGGAACTTTCCTGCTCTATTCCACATCAGAGCTCTGTCTGCCATAATTCCTCCGACAAAGCATATAATGCCTACAAGAATAATTGGAATAGCCATCTTTACGCTGGGTCTAAGCTTTCTAAATCTCTGCTTTAAAATAGTGCGTACTTTTACTGTGCTCACATCATTTTCTGCTGAAACATCACTTATTGTATCAACAGTTTCAGTGTCTTTTTTATCAATATCTATATTGTTAGATTGTACATTTTCATTAGTAGTAATATCTTTTTCTTCATTCATACTATTTTTCTCCTTTCAGTCGAAACACTGGGTAGTTTAAGATGCTCGTTATCACTCGCAAACTACCCGTTAAAGGTCATTTAGACCTTTAACCTCCTTCACTCGAAACACTGGGTAATTTAAATACCGGTTGAAACTGATTTGCAGTTTTAATCTTTCTATTATTATGTTAATTATATAATAAAAGTGTTGTATTGCAGTATGATGACAACATTATGAATAAATTTTAAATAATATTATATATTTCGTGTATAATGAAATTGAACACAATAATTAAATTATGTATTATATAATAATGAGGGTATAATGGAAAAAGTTATCTTAGTATTTGTAACTGTAATAGTTTATTTAGCAATGTTTTTGAAGTTTGGGCTTAGTTTGATGTTTGTCAAAGGCATAGTGATGGCTTCTCTTCTTATAATTATGTCCTTTAATGATTTAAAGCATCAAATTATTCCAGATGTGCTATCAATTATTACTTTGATAGCCGGTTTAGGATTTTCTTTTTTAACCGATATATCATTTATAAATAGTGTACTTGGCATGTCTATAGGAGGACTAATACTATTTTTAATAGCACTTATACCTAGTGCCTTAGGCGGCGGGGATATTAAGATTATGCTTGGTCTAGGAGCTTTTTTAGGAGCATATAGAACAATTTGGGCAATTTTTTTAGCCTTTGGATTGTCTTCAATTATTAGTATTGTACTTCTTTTACTTAAGATAAAAGGGCGCAGAGACTATATCCCTTTTGGACCGTTTTTAGCATTGGGAACTATAATTTCATTTCTTATTTTTAAATAATTTACTGCATACAACTAAGCTGTGTCAGGAGCTGATAGAATGAACAATACTGAATTAGACATTAGTTTAATTAATAAAATAATTAACAAAATAATAGAGGAAATAAGCTCCAGTAGGGGACAAATACTTGATATTGTAGATAATATCAGAAGAGAACAAGAAGATTTAAAACTTCAGCTAATTAAAATAAAGAATGAAACTACAAAGGTTATAGGGGAAGTGGACGAACTTCAAAAGCAAGAGAAAGCTGCCAGAAAAAAACTAGCAGAGGTTTCTGCCAATTTCAACAGATATAATGAAAAAGATATAAAAGAGGCGTATGAAAAAGCTTCAGATATGAGAGTTAAATATTTTACTAAGATAAATGAGGAAAAAGTTTTAAGAGAAAAGAGATCTCAGCTTGAAATAGCAGTAAAAAACACTATGGAAAATATTGATGGGGCTGAGAAAGTTGTTAACCAGATAGGTATAGCTATGGGATATCTGGAAGGTGATATTCTTTCAGCGTTAGAAGGAGCAGATAATAATTCCGAAATGTTTCTTGGTATAAAAATATTGGAAGCACAAGAAAATGAGAGAAAAAGGATTGCAAGAGATATACATGATGGACCAGCTCAGCATATGGCAAATGCTGTTATGAAAGCAGATATTTGTACCATGGTGATAAAAAAGGATGTAGAAGAAGGACTTAAGGAGATTGCAGATTTAAAGGAAAGTAT
The DNA here is from genome assembly GCF_016765585.1 of Clostridium rhizosphaerae. Lineage (GTDB taxonomy): Bacteria > Bacillota > Clostridia > Clostridiales > Clostridiaceae > Clostridium_AT > Clostridium_AT rhizosphaerae. The sequence goes on along the minus strand of NZ_JAESWC010000007.1, from coordinate 142,173 downwards.
AAAAATTGCTTTAAAAGAGGTCAGAAATATAATTTTTGATTTAAGACCTATGTCGCTTGACGATCTGGGATTAAATCAAACTATTCAGCAAACTGTAAAATCAATAACTCGGGAATCAAATATAGATATAGAACTTAAGTTAAAACCAATAAAAACTGAGATAGAGCCTATTATTCAAGTAGCGGTATATAGAATAATTCAGGAGGTGTTTAACAACATTAAAAAGCATTCGAAGGCAAGACATGCAGAAGTAAAGCTTGATTTTGGAACAAAATATTTAATGCTTGTTATAACTGATGATGGTATCGGCTTCAACGTAGAGGAGACCTTAAAAGATGTTAGGACAAAAGGTGCATCCTATGGACTTATTGGTATTTTTGACAGAGTAAATCAGCTTCAGGGAGAAATTGAAATAAAATCCTCAGCTGGAGAAGGAACTAATTATATTGTTAAGCTTCCTAACAATCGTGAGGTGATTAAGGATGATAAAAGGGGAGATTAAGGTATTAATAGCAGATGATCATGCTATTATAAGGGAAGGCTTGAAGAGAATAATAAGCTTTGAGGAGGATATTGAAATTGTTGGAGAGGCTGAAGATGGCGACAAGGTTATTTCTCTTTTAGAGAGAATTGTTCCAGATGTTGTACTTTTAGATTGCAATATGCCTATAAAAAATGGTATAGAAGTTTTGAAGTCGATAAAAAACAATAGTGAAACCATAAAAGTTATTATGCTTACTATTGAGAATGATAGAAATACTATTCATGCTGCAATTCATATTGGAGCAGATGGATATGTTCTTAAGGACTCTGCAGGAACTGAAATAGTTAACGCAATCAGGATGGTTTATAAAGGTGAAAAATATATTGATAAATCTTTAGTATCCATGCTTTTTTTAGACATAAAAAGTAAGGATAGAAAGTATAGTAGTGCGCTTGACAAATTATCAAAGAGAGAAATTGAAGTACTAATTAAAATTTCTAAGGGATTAAGTAATAAGGAGATAGGAGAGCAGCTATTTCTTTCTGAAAAAACAATAAAAAATTATGCTACCAATTTATTTAGAAAGATTGATGTGGATGATAGAGTTCAGGCAACAATTTTTGCTATTGAAAACAAAATAGAAGAATATTATAAAAAAAGATACTCCGAAGAGTAGGGACGAAAGTCCCTATTTTTTTATTACTTTTTTACTTGAAAGAAAATGACTTTTGCAATCTGCCACAATAAAGTGTTATTAGCTATAATAATATCAAGAAGAGAAGAAAAATCCAAAGAGAACCCACTAACCACGAATAAAAAAATATAAAGGAGGAATGAATGTGCTGCAAAAATTTAGAAACTATGCTTTAACAAAAATAAACAACGAAAAAGGCCAAGGTATGGTTGAGTATGCATTAATAATTGGACTTGTAGCAATAGTTGTCATTGCGGTTCTAGTGTTGCTCGGACCAGCAATATCAGCAACTTTCCAAAAGATAATAGATAAGCTTTCTCCATCCACGGGAGGAACAACAGGCTATATTGATTATGCAAAAACTTTTCTAGCTTAAAAATAGATATAAAAAAGCAATAATTGAAGATACCCTCTAAATCACAAAAATGCTCTAATCATAAGATGTTTGATTAGAGCATTTTTGGAATAAATGAAACTTTAGGAGGTTGAAGTCCTAAATGGACTTCAACGGGCAACCTAGCGAATGGCAATGAGTAGTTTTAGGTTGCCCCGAACTGAAGTCCTAAATGGACTTCAACGGGCAACCTAGCGAATGGCAATGAGTGGGTTTAGGTTGCCCCGAACTGAAGTCCTAAATGGACTTCAACGGGTAGTTTGCGAATGGGGATGAGCACGCTAAACTGCTCAGTGTTTCCGACTGAAATGAGGTGGGGTTACAGGTGAAAATTATAAAAAATAATAAAGGCCAAGCTCTTGTGGAATTTGCAATTATACTTCCAATATTACTGCTTTTAATAATGGGAATTGTACAATTTGGAATGATGATAAATTCATATTTGTCTATTCAGTATGCAGCAAGAGAAGGGGCAAGAGCTGGAATAGTTGGAAGCACAGATTCTGAAATAAAGAATTTGATTACAGCTGATTCACCTAGTCTTGATTCAAGCAAGTTAACAGTAACCATAACCCCTGCTTTATCCAATAGAAAGTCAGGTGATACACTTACTGTTAAGGTAAGCTACAGCTATAACTTGACTATTCCAGTAATAAGCAGCATATTTAAAAACTCTATAATTTTAAGCTCACAGACCTCCATGAGAATAGAATGATGGGGATGATTATGATGAAAAAACAAGCTAATAAAGGAAATGCATCTATTGTATTGTGTATATTAATCACTGCGATATTTGGGTTTACTGCTTTTGCGTTAGATATAGGACTGGTCTACACTGAAAAAGTAAAGCTTTCAAATGCAATGGATTCAGCAGCTTTAGCCGCAGCTTTGGAGCTTCCTAATAATGAGACTAAAGCTGTAGCTGTGGCACAGGATTACTTAAGAAAAAATGGCGTGGATCCTAATAATACTGCAATAGGCATTGCTTCTGATAAAAAAAGCATTCAAATAGCAGGAACAGTAAATGTAAAGCATCTTTTTGCTCCAATAATAGGAATAGAGTCTAGTAATGTAAGTGCAGGTAATAGTGCAATTATAGGACCTGTGAAATCTGTAAAGGGTGGAATAAGACCATTTGCAGTTCAAAAGTTTAATTATTCCTATGGAGACTTAGTAACACTTAAGACAGGAGCTGGGGATGGTTACAGTGGTAACTATGGAACTGTTGCTCTTGGAGGAACAGGGAATAATGTTTTTAGGAATAACGCACTTTACGGTTATAACGGAACTATAACAGTTGGTGATTATATAGATACTGAAACCGGAGATATGGCAGGAACAGCAAATGAAATAAAAAACTATGTTAATTCTGAAAATAGTACCTTTAATAATTTTCCAAGAAACTCTATAAGGATTTGGACTATACCAATAGTAAATAACTTTATGGTAAATGGTCGAGATCAGATACAGGTTTCAGGCTTTGCTGAATTTTACGTTGAGGATGTAAATAAAAAATCTGGGAATATTGAAATTCGTGGCAGGTTTATTCAATATGTTATAAATGCTCCTATAGATACTAGTTTAAGTGATACAGGATTATACGGAGCTAAACTTTCTAAGTAAGATAAAAAGGATGTGACATAGATGAAAAGCAGTGGTTCAAAGATAATCATAGCATCATTTATATTAGCACTGTTGGCAGCAGTGACAATATTTATGTATATACAGTCTTTAAAGTCACCTAAAACGGTAGCTAAAAAAACAAGTGTTTTGGTAGCTGCTGAAACAATACAGCCAAGAACACTTATAGATAAAAGTATGGTCAAAGAAGTTCAGATTTCAGACAGCACACTCTTTGGTGATTATATTAATGATTCTTCTAAAATTATCGGAAAATATACAAAGGAAACAATAATGAAGAATGAAGGCTTTCATAAGGATAAGCTTATCAATGAAGGTGAGGAAGAGTTGAGTTTAAAAATAAGTAAAGATCATAGAGCAATTTCTGTAAATGTTATGGGGGACGCAGGAGTAGCCTATTTAATAAAGCCTGGTGACTTTGTTGATATTGTTGTTTATTTGAGCGAGAAATCTGACGGTTCAAAAATAACTAGACCGGATGTAGCAAAAATTCTACTTCAGAATATTGAAGTTTTGGCTGTCAATAAGCAGCTTGATAGAGAACCGAATAAAGACAGCAAGGATGCACAAAAGGAACAGGCAGTTTATTTGGTAACATTATCAGTAGAAAATAAAAGCCTTGAGAAAATAGTTTTAGCTGAAAGCATAGGAACTATAAAACTTGCTCTTAGACCTTTAAAGGATGATAGTACTGTGGATACCGGAGGTACAACCTGGAAAGAGTTTGATGTTAATGTTGATGGAAGCGAAAATTCACAAGTAAATAATGAAAAAAACACAGGTAATAATCAAAATAATAACATTTCCAGCAAGGATGGATATACAACTTACAATGTTAAAAGAGGAGATACTCTTCGAAAAATAAGCAGTCAGGTTTACGGTGATCCTTCAAAATACACTTTAATTAAGGAAGCAAACAATATAAATGATGAAAATACTATAGTAACTGGAGAAGTTCTAAAAATACCAAAATTGCAGTAACAAGTTTTCCACCACTGAAAGGAGGGCTTTGCATGAATAAGATTAGGATGCTTATCGCAGATGATATAGATGAGACAAGAAGTGTAATAAAAAAAATACTAAGTCTTGAAGATAACCAGTTTGAAGTTGTGGGAGAAGCAGCTGATGGTGAAGAGGTATTAAGTCTTATACCAATGGTTAATCCGGATGTAGTATTAATGGATATTAATATGCCTGTTTTAAATGGACTTGAGGCAACAGAGAAAATAACAAACGATTATCCTAATGTAATTGTTATAATAATGTCTGTACAAGCTGAAAATGAGTATCTTAAGAAGGCTATGTTCTACGGTGCAAAGGAATATATTATTAAACCTTTTGATTATGATTCTTTGGTTGAAACAATTAAGAGCACTTATGAGAAATACAGAGAAAGACAAGTAAAGTTTATCAATAATGAACCATTAAGAGACGGAAAAATAATTACTTTTTTTAGTTCAAAGGGTGGTGTTGGCAAATCCGTTCTAGCACTTAACAGTTCTATTATCTTCAGCAAACAAAACAATATGAAAATACTTCTTATTGATATGGATTTACAGTTTGGGGATATTTCAATAATGGTTAATAAATATAATCAAAAGACTATCTTAGATTTAATTGATGAAGGACAAATAGACTCTTTTGAAAATATAAAACCCTATTTATATAAGTATAGTGAGAATTTAGATATGATTTTTGCACCTTCAAAGCCGGAAGCTGCAGAGTATATTAGTAAAGAAAGCATTGAAAAACTATTAATGCAAGTTAAGAAGCAATATGACGTTATCGTTGTAGATACTGGAATTAATTTTAATGATAATACATTATATGTTTTGGATCACTCTGAAAAAATAATATTTTTGTCCACAATGGAGATTATATCACTTAAAAATACTAAGCTTGGATTAAGAGTTATGCAATCTCTTGGATATGAAAAGGACAAGGTAAAACTTGTTATTAATAAATTTAATACAAGCTATGGAATAGGTAAAAAGGATGTAGAAGAAGTATTTAAAGACAATATTTTTGCAATGATTCATGATGAAGAAAAAACAGTTGCTTTATCGATTAATAAAGGAGAACCATTTTGTGAAGCTAGCAAATATAACAAATCTAAAATTGGAAAAGCCGTAGAAGTGATGTGTAAGGATTTATTAGGAGAGTGATACTATGTCTCTTATGAAAAGACTTGAAGAGATTAATATAGATAAAAAGGCTAATAAGGCTAATAAGGCCAGTGAAAAAGAGATAGATCCTTATTTTGAGCTTAAAATGAAAATTCAAAATAGAGTAATTGAAGAACTTGATATAGATTTCAATGAAATTTCTGAACAGAACGAGGAATTAAAACTAAAAATAAACTATATAATTGCTAAAAATATTGAGCAAGAATCCCTTAATATGACCAACAGTCAAAAAAATAAAATTAAAGAAGAACTTCTTGATGAAATTATTGGCTTTGGTCCAATTACAGGGCTTTTATCAGACGGCAGTGTTACTGAAATAATGGTAAATGGCCCTGAGCATGTATATATAGAAAAAGAAGGTAAGCTTGTGCTTACAGATGCAAAGTTTAAAAATGATAATCATGTACTTCATGTTATTAAAAAGATAGTATCGCCTATTGGCAGAAGAATAGATGAGAGCTCACCTATGGTTGACGCTAGACTTCCAAATGGTTCTAGAGTTAATGCTATAATCCCTCCTCTAGCAATAGATGGGCCCTCAATTACCATAAGAAAATTTGCTGAAGATCCTTTTAAGGTTGAAGATTTAGTAAGGTTTGGAACAATGAATTCCAAAATGGCAGAGCTTTTAAGAAACTGCGTTGAAGGTAGGCTTAATATAGTTGTTTCAGGAGGTACAGGCAGCGGTAAGACCACTACACTAAATGTACTTTCCTCATTTATTCCTCATGATGAACGTATTGTAACCATAGAAGATGCTGCAGAGCTTCAGCTTTCTCAGGAACATGTAGTAAGGCTTGAAACAAGACCTTCAAACTTAGAAGGAAAAGGTGAAATAACAATAAGAGAATTAGTTAAGAACAGCTTAAGAATGAGACCTGATAGAATAATTGTAGGTGAGGTACGATCAGGAGAGGCTCTAGATATGCTTCAGGCTATGAATACCGGGCATGATGGTTCACTGACAACAGGGCATGCTAACTCACCAAGAGATATGTTGTCAAGAATTGAGACTATGGTTTTGATGTCTGGAATGAATCTTCCAATAAAAGCTATAAGGGACCAAGTCGCTTCTGCTATTGACATTATTGTTCAACAATCAAGACTTATGGATGGAAGCAGAAAAATAACCTATATAACAGAAGTTCAAGGTATGGAAGGCGATGTTATAGTTCTTCAGGACATTTTTAGATTTGAACAAAGAGGGCTGGACAGCAGAGGTAAGGTAAAAGGGGAATTTGTTTCTACCGGAATAATGCCAAAGTTCGTTCAAAAGCTTAAAGAAAAGGGTATTAATGTTCCGTCTGACCTGTTAATTTAATGGGGGTGATGAAATGATATATTTGTCAGCTATATTAGTGTTTTTTTCTGTTTGGGCTTTAGGGGCGCTTGTACTGTTTAAGCTTATAAGTAAAAACAGACCAATAGATAAGCTTAAGCATTTTGATGAAGACTATACGCTTAAGGAAAAGTTTGAGAGCAATAAAAATCATAAGACCAGTCCGTTAAAACTTTTATCAAGTTTGGTGCCAGAGACCAAGCAGAATAAGAAGAGAACGAAAAAAATAGAAAATGAGCTTATGAAGGCTGATTTGCAAATTACTGCAGAAGAGCTTTTGGTTATTAAAATATTAACATCATCAGCAGTTTCTTTTTTGGTATATGCAGTTTCTAAAGATTATTTCATGACTTTGATTGTATTTATATTGATTTGGAATATACCCAGGTTTGTAATATCAAAAAGAAAAAAGGATAGAATAAAGATTTTTGACAATCAGTTAAATGAAGGTATAACAATAATATCAAACTCACTAAAAGCAGGATATTCCTTTCTTCAGGCGGTTGCTGTAGTTACTGAGGAAACAAAGGATCCATTTTCGAAGGAGTTTAAAAAGCTTTTAAAGGAGATGAGTCTTGGAATTTCAGAAGAAGAATCGCTTAAGAACTTTCTTGAAAGAATGGAATCAGAAGACTTAAGGTTGATAATAAATGCAATATTAATTCAAAAGGACATAGGTGGGAACCTATCTGAAATACTGGATAATATCTCAGAAACCATAAGAGAAAGACAAAAGATAAAGGGAGAGCTTAGAACTTTAACTGCACAGGGAAAATTATCAGGTATTATAGTGATGCTTATTCCTATTTTCTTAGGAGCATTTATTTATGTGTTTAATAAAAAGTATATGATGGTACTTTTTACAACGCCAACTGGTATAGCAATGATTTCAGCATCTATTATCAGTGAAATATTCGGATTTTTGATAATTAGAAAAATAGTTAATATAGAGATGTAGTATATAATGTAATAAAAATTTTGCATTGTATATATTTAAAGAAAATTATATGGAAGGGAGAAAAAATGATGCTTTATATTGCAGTGTTTATAGTTTTTATAGCAGTATTTATGCTCATATACGGAGTACTCGCTTTAGTAACTCGTGATAGGACGATAATTACAAAAAGAGTAAAGCAAGTCAAGCTTCTTAATACTGCAGAGGAAGCTGAAACTATAAATAAATCATTTTTTGAAAGAACAATTACTCCTTTTTATCAGACATTAGGAAAATTTTTATTAAAAGCTACACCTAAGAGTAAGCTCGAGACTTTGAACAAAAAGTTAGAAAAGGCAGGAATGCTTAAAAACAGTACTACTGAAAAATATCTTTATACAAAAAGTATAGTGGTTTTAATATTTTCATCGCTTATGGGTCTGCTTGCCTATGCTGCAAGTCATAGCTTCATCAAAGCTTTGGGACTTTTTCTTCTTATGGGACTTTGCATAAATACATTTTTCAGCTTTTACTTGTCAAGGAAAGTAGAAAATAGGAAAGGGAAGATTCTTAGGGATCTACCCTATACATTGGATTTGATTACAGTCAGCGTTGAGGCTGGGTTATCCTTCGATGGGGCAATGGCTAGGGTTGTCACCAATATTAGCGGGGAACTATGTGATGAATTCTCGAAATCTCTTAAAGAAGTGCGTATGGGTATAGAACGTAAAATAGCACTGAAAAATATGAGTGATCGTTGTGATGTAAGAGAACTGTCTATGCTTGTAACCTCTCTTATACAAGCTGATGAACTCGGGGTAAGCCTTGGAAGAGTTTTAAGAATTGAGTGTGCTAATTTAAGAGAACACAGAAAGCAGGCTGCAAGAGAAAAAGCAATGAAAGCGCCTATTAAGATGTTATTTCCTCTAGTGTTCTTTATATTTCCATCAATTTTTATTATTATTTTAGGTCCGGCAGTAATTCAAATTGTAAAAGTTTTTACTGCAAAATAAACAAGGGGCATAAGGTTGATAATCCTTATGGACTCATAAGGAATACAAGGGGCATAAAGATTAATAATCCTTATGGACTCATAAGGAATACAAGGGGGCTAAAAATGATTAAGGTTTTAGAATATAATTCTATCCTACTAGCTAAAGTTTTTATAGCAGATACTTTCAAATCAAGATTTTTCGGATATATGTTTAGGAAAAAACCTCATTATGAAGCTATACTAATAAAACCCTGTAACAGTATCCATACTTTTTTTATGAGATTCAATATTGATGTGTTATTTGTGGATAAAGATATGAAAGTAGTTAGAAAGATTGAAAATTTATCTTCTGGAAGGATTATAATGCCAGTAAAAGGTGCGGTTATAGCTATAGAGGGCAAAGCAGGTGTTTTCAGTGTAGTTGATGAAGGCAGTAAAGTAAATATACTTGATCAAGAATTATAGTATATTCATATGGATGTAAGAATATTACTGGTAACCGTTGAAATATTGAGAATATTATGCTAATATTTAATGTGTGGAAGATAATGTAGAAAAGAGCAAATTCCTTGAAAGAGGAAGACGCAAAGCTGCGGGTCTAAGGATTAAAAACTAATCTATGATGGCTGGGCTGCCTATTTAATACACAGTATATATTAAAATAATTTATTATGATTTATTTTTGTACAAGCTTTATATGGGGAGGCTGTTGAAAGTATAAAAATAAACAAGCTGTGGCTGAGAATTTTAAAGTAGGCATTTTATATTTTTTAAAAACGAAAGGGGAATGTATTATGAAAAAACTTCTTATGGCTATTTGTTCTATGGTAATGGTATTTTCTTTCTTTGGCTTTAAGGTTCAGGCTGCAGAGACTAATGTGGACAAAGTAAATCAGATGATTGAAAAAACAAATAAGGAGATAGACTTTGAAATTCAAAAAGCAGTTACCCAGGCTAATATGCTTGTTTTTAGATATAACTGCGAAAAAGCCTTATTTGCAGGAGAGATAGATGTTAACTATACAAATGCTAATATAGACAGGCTTAACAATGTAATCAATGTATTAAATATGGAAAAGAATCTTCAGGTTTTAAATGTTGGCAGCAAGGAATATAATGATCTTCAAAAAAAGGTTGAAGATACAATTGCTAATGTTAATGACAAGAGTCAAAGCTTATTAGAAGTGCAAAGACAAGAAACCTTAAACAAGATAACTGAAAGATTTAACAATGATTTAGATAAAATAATAAATCATTTAATTGATGTTACAAACCAAAAGGCTGCGAAGCTTATAGAGGAAGCTAAGAAATATGGAGTTGAAGTATACTCAGAATGGATTGAAGTTAAAATAGGTGGAAGGGTTGTTTTGGTGGATCCTTGTAAATCAAGATCAGTTTAATTTATATATGTTTAGAAAGGAGTTTTGATTAAGTAATCAAACTCTTTTTTTTATTATGAAAATTTAATCTTATAAGCAGGGAAAATAAGATTTTAATAGAATATTATTATTATATAGAATACTATAATGTTAGCAATGAATATAGTTTGTAGGAGATACATAATGTTAGGGTTATACTTTGAAAGCAAGGACAAATATATCGAAAAGGTTTCTAAGCAGGGAGAAGAACTAAGGCTTCTGGCAAAGGGTGATGGAGTTGAAATAATGACCCAAAGGTTTCAGTCTGACTTGGTTTTTTGGATTGAGCCTGGAGAAAATGAAAGCTTGATGGAATTTTTTTATATAATAGATGGAACTGTAGCTTATAAAGATAATGGTAATGAAGTTAAATTAAATAAAGGAGATTATTTTTATGCTCATGGACTAAAAGAATCTGTGCATTTTAGAACTTTGACAGAAGTAACTTTGCTTTATGTGGCTAGCCAACCCGTTTTTCATTACTTAAGTAATGAAATTGAAGTTCTAAGTGCAATGCTAAAGAAGGTTGAAGGAAAGGACATGTACACACATAGTCATGGTATGAGATTAAAAGACTTTTCTATAAAAATTGGTGAGAAGATGAAATTATCTCAAAAGCAGCTTGATATATTGTTTTATTCCGCATTATTTCATGATATAGGAAAGATAAATGTGCCGGATGAAATATTGAATAAGCCGGGAAAGCTGACAAATGAAGAGTTTGAATACATAAAGAAGCATCCTGGTGATGGAGCAGAAATAATTAAGAATACTTTTTTAAGAGAAGCTGTACCTGGAATACTTCAGCATCAGGAAAGACTTGATGGCAGCGGCTATCCTAATGGATTAAAGGATAGTGAGATTTGTCTTGAAGCTAAAATAATTGCTGTAGTAGATACATACGATGCAATGACTTCAGACAGGCCATATAGAAAAGGTATGGATCCAAGAACTGCTATAAATGAGATGAAGAGCTTAATAGGAAAGCATTATGATGAGAAAATTGTTATGACATTTGAACAAGTATTAAGGGATGAGAAAATTATATAGTAAATATAATAATGTACCGAAGAACTGTAATAAACAGCCTTCGGTATTTTTATTTAGATTTAGTCAGATTAATTTATAACTTGGTTTACATATTCTTCTAAAACAATATTAGATTCTTTAATCTTTTCAGCCACATCTTGTCCTACATATCTTATGTGCCAGGGCTCATATCTGTAGCCAGTTATGATTTCTTTTCCCTTAGGATAGCGTATAATAAATCCGAAATTTTGAGCGTTATTTCTTATCCAAGTGCCTTCCTTTGTTTGCCCAAAGTCTTTTATATTTGCATTATAAGCTGAAACAGTTCCCCTAATATCTATAGCAAGACCTGTTTGATGCTCGCTTTCTCCCGGAAAAGCAACATAGCTGTCCACATAGCTTTTTCCACGACTCTTTAGCTTTTCGTTATATAAGCTTTGCTGAGAAGCAAAGGAACGATAAGCAGATACACCAAATAACCTTAAGCCCTGCTTATCAGCAGCATCAAACATTTCTTTTAGAGCATCAGCAGCGTTTTTTTGCATAAGCATTTCCTCATTAGATGAAGAAGATAAAAACGAAACCTCAGCTTTGACTAAATTTCTAGGTGCATAATCTTTTTCTAACTGATGATTTCTGTTCACAAGCAATAAGAGGTTAGGTCTGTTAAGCATAAAAGTATAAAATCTATATTCTTCATTATCCTTAACTTCTGAAGCTTTTTCAGGCTCTATTGGCAGCGCTAAAAGGCTTTCAATTTCAGCTTTCTCTAAGGCTTGAGATTTTAAGTTCTTATTTGCAGCTGTATTTACTGAAATTGAATTATAAAATTTAAATGAAGCGCCAACAATAATAAAGACCCCAATAGCAATTCCTATAAAAGTTTTTTTCATTTTAAATATCCCCCGTAAGTTAAGCTTGATAAAATGTGGAAATACAATATAATATTTACTATGGATATTACAAGTGTTATATATAAATAATAACTAATTTTCCATAAATATGAAATATATAAATAAAATTTAATAATTAGAATTATTAGAGGAAAGCAATCTAAAATATATAAAGGGGGCTATATCTTTGAAAATATTAAATTTACTACTAATCTTTATACCAATAAGCTTTTTAGGTGAATTTATGCATTTTTCACCTACATTAATATTTATATTTGCCGCACTTGCTATTATTCCTCTTGCAGGACTTATGGGAGAGGCGACAGAAGAAATATCCTTTTATTCGGGTCCGAAGCTTGGAGGATTTTTAAATGCTACCTTTGGGAATGCAACCGAACTTATAATTTCATTTTTTGCTTTAAGAGAAGGCTTATTTGATGTAGTTAAAGCTTCTATTGCGGGATCAGTTATAGGAAATGTACTTTTAGTTCTCGGGGCAAGCATGATTTTTGGAGGACTTAAATTTAAAACTCAAAGATTTAACAAAAGGGTAATTGAGGTTAGCTCGAGCATGCTTTTATTTGCGGTTATAGGCCTCAGCGTTCCAGCAATTTTTACTCATACGGTAAAAACTGAACTCCTAAATACTAAGTATGAAGGTTTAAGTGTGGTTGTAGCAGTTGTAATGTTTATAATATATCTTTTGAGTCTTTATTTTTCTTTTTATACTCATAAGGATATTTATTCAGTAGATCATGAAGAGGAAGGAGAGGCAAAATGGTCACTTAAGAAGGCAGTAGCTGTTTTAGTTATAGCAACAGTAATTATTGCTTTTGAAAGTGAATTTTTAGTAAGTGCTGTTGAGCCTATGACGGAAAGCTTAGGCTTGAGTAAATTCTTTGTAGGTATAATACTTATTCCTATTATAGGTAATGCTGCAGAGCATAGTACAGCAATTATTATGGCTATGAAAAATAAAATGGATGTTGCAGTTGAAATAGCGCTAGGCTCAAGTCTTCAAATAATACTATTTGTTGCTCCGGTACTTGTGTTTTTAAGCTTGATTTTTACCCCAATGAGTATTATTTTTAATGAATTTGAGCTTATAGCCCTTATAGTATCAGTGCTTATTGCCAATAGAGTGTCTAGTGACGGTGAATCAAACTGGCTTGAAGGTGTTCAGCTTTTAGCTGTTTATATTATAATTGCAGCCTCGTTTTTGATACTTTAAATAAAAGGTCGTGATGTTTTCACGACCTTTTAAAATTTCTCCTATAAATTTCAGTTTTTCTTATTACATAAAAAAGTATAACTATAAGTACCACGATAAAGGCACATATACCATAAAATAATGGATTTTTAGTTGCTAGTATTTCATTGATAAGTGGAAGAAATAAGAGCAAAGTAAGACATATCCAAATTAATGAGTTTGCAATTCTATTAAAAAATTCTTTTTTTAAACCAAATCTCTCTAAGGCTCTTTGAAGAATAAATAAAATTACCTGTCCTCCATCTAATCCGGGTATGGGAAGAAGATTTCCAAAAACCAAACCTATATTTACAACGGCAAGTAAAGACCAAATTTCTCCAAGGTTACTTACAGGAATACTGGTATAGGCGTGATATATGCTGCCATTTGCTCCAATAAAGTTTCTAATATCAGTGAAAATATTAAATACCGTTGGAATAAGTCTTACAAACATTACATTTAACATAAGAATAAAATTGAACTTGCATATGACTAGTATAGCAAACATTCCTAAAATTATATTGTTAATAACTCCTGCTAAAAGTATAAGTATATTTTTAAATAGGTTCAAGTTATCTATATCGTAGGAATCATGCTCTACAAACCCCATTAAAGGAAAAAACTTAATGCTGAATTCTGTTGTGCCAACATAGGTGTCAATAAAGGATGGCCCAGCACCTACTGAAAGTTTTAAGGCTTTTACCCTAAAGAGCTTTCCAACATAATAATGACCTAGTTCATGAATAAATAGAGAAATCATAAAAATAAAATAAAAGCTTATAATCTTCATTAAGCCTGCTCCTAAAAGTACTATATTTATTTATATTATTTGGTTTTGCGGACTATTCTTTAACATACATAGTTTATCCATCAAATTGACTTGTTCAAAAATATATACTATAATGAATTACTATAGTAGGATTAATGTAAAAATATATCTAAATATGTCTTGATTTTTTATTTTAATTGATATAATATATTTGTATAACAAAAACACGAACAATAATATTAAAAATTAAATAAATATTCACTTCGTATATGTTTGAAGATAAGGTTCAAGCGTTTCTACCGGGTTGCCGTAAATTACCTGACTACGAATGTTTAATTACTTATAATAATGCTATTTATTATTATTATGTGATTTTACATTCCTGAGCGGTAAACGTTCAGGAATTTTGTTTTTATACCATTATAATTCTTAATTAATGAGCAAGTATGTTAAATATTTGATTCTAAGAATGAAAGTGCTGTACAAAAACTATGCGAAGTGTATGCAGGTTTTTTGTGCAGCACTTTTTTTATTATGGCTTTAGGAGATGATGTAAGTAATGCAGTTATTAAAGGACAAAATACGCAATGAAGGAAGAGTAAAATCGGAAACTATTTTAAAAGTGGACAGCTTTTTAAATCATCAGATTGATGTAGAGCTTCTGAATGAAATCGGAAAAGAGTTTAAGGAGAGATTTAGAGATAAAGAAGTAAATAAGCTTCTAACAATTGAAGCATCAGGTATAGCAGTTGCAAGCATAACAGCTCAATATTTTGAAAACTCAAAAGTAGTTTTTGCAAAGAAAACGGAATCCTTAAATTTAGATAATGATATTTATAAAACTGAAGTATATTCATTTACAAAGAATAAGGCCTATAATGTGATGGTTTCAAAAAGATTTATAAATAAAGAGGACAAGGTACTAATATTAGATGACTTTTTAGCTAATGGCTGTGCAGCTTTAGGACTTATAGATATTGTAAAGCAAGCTGGAGCAGAGGTAGCAGGAGTCGGTATAGTTATTGAAAAAGGCTTTCAGCAGGGAAGAGCAGAAATTGAAAAGCTGGGTATAAGGGTAGAGTCTTTAGCTACCATAGATAAAATGGAAAATAATAAGGTGCGTTTTAAATAAAGCTCAGCATATGACTGAAGCTTTATAAGAATAAAGATTATCATACTTAAGGGGGATAAAAATTTATGAAAAAGCTATTTAAGTTAATGGCTGTCGCAGCGGTTACAACATCTCTAGTATTAACAGGATGCAGTGCAAAGGATAGCACCAGTGCAAACAGCGACAAAAAGTCCAAAATTAAGGTTGGCTTTATATATGTAGGCCCAATCGGTGATGGTGGTTATACCTATGCTCATAACGAAGGAAGATTATATCTTGAAAAAGAACTTAAGGTTGAAACAATTTACAAAGAATCAGTAAAAGAGGACAAGGCAGAGGTAGAAAAAGTAGTTGAAGATATGATAGAGCAGGGAGCTAATGTAATTGTAGGTACAAGCTTTGGCTTTCAGGAGGGTATGATTTCAGAAGCTGCAAAGCACAAGGATGTTAAATTTATGCACTGCTCAGGTACTGAAACTGCTGATAATATGAGCCAATTCTTTGGTAAAATTCATGAAATGATGTATTTAGATGGTATTGTAGCTGGACTTAAGACAAAGACAAATACTGTAGGTTTTGTTGGTGCTTTCCCAATACCAGAGGTAATAAGAAATATTAATGCTTTTACACTAGGTGCAAAGTCAGTTAATCCTAATATTAAGGTAAAGGTTAATTGGACAAACACTTGGTATGATCCTGCAAAGGAAAAGGATGCTGCACTAGCACTTATAGATGGCGGAGCTGATGTTATAGCTCAGCACCAGGATACAGCAGGACCACAACAAGCAGCTGAAGCTAAAGGTGTATTTTCTATAGGATATAATACAGATATGAGCAAAACAGCTCCAAAGGCAAATATGACCTCTGCAGTTTGGAATTGGGGTCCATATTATGTTAAGCAGATTAAAGCTATTATGGATGGAAGCTGGAAGTCAGAAAAATACTGGGGCGGAATCTCTGATGGCATAGTGGATATAGCTCCATTAACATCTTTAGCTCCAACAGATGCTAAGGATAAGGTTGAAAAGGCAAAAGAAGATATAAAATCTGGAAAGAACAAAATATTTGTTGGACCTCTTAAAGACCAAAAGGGAAATGTTAAGGTTGAAAGTGGTAAGGCAATGTCTGATGACGAAATATGGAATATGAATTGGTTTGTAGAAGGTGTAGATGGAACTATACCAGCTAATTAATTGTTATTCTAAAGATAAAACTATGGGACTGAGGCGTAAGGCTTCAGTTCCATATAGTTTTAATTAGTAAATCGCTATTTGAGCGAGCAAAAATCCTAATGTTTTTATAGGTTTTTGAGAAGCTCAAATAGCAGATTTACTTTAAAATCTATATAGCTTATATTTTGGAGGAAAAATGGATAAGAAAATTCCTTTAATGAAATTAGAAAATATAAATAAGGTCTTTGGAAAGGTAGCCGCGAGCAAAAATGTAAATTTATCTATATACTCAGGTGAAATTCATGCTTTGCTTGGTGAGAATGGCGCAGGGAAAAGTACAATTATTAATATTATATCTGGGATTTATACTCCTGACAGCGGAATAATAAGATATGAGGACAAAGAAGTTAAGTTTGCATCACCTAAGGATTCAATTAAATATGGTGTAGGAACTATATATCAGCATTTCAAACTAGTAGATGCTATGATAGCCAGAGAAAACATAATACTCGGTCAAAAAAATGGAATTTTTAAAAAGGGAAAGAAATTTGAAGAAGAGATAAAAGCAATATGCGAAAAATATGGCCTGGATTTGGATTTAAATAAATATGTTTGCGACATGTCAGTAGGTGAAAAACAAAATCTAGAGATATTAAAGGTTCTATATAGAGGAGCAAAAATATTAATAATGGATGAACCTACTACTGTGTTTACTCCACAGGAAACAAAAAGGCTCTTTAAAATAATGAGAAGAATGAAAGAACAAGGCTGCGCAGTAATTTTCATTTCACATAAGATGGATGAAGTTATAGAGATATGTGATAAAGTAACCATCTTAAGAAAGGGTGAAACGATCAAGACCTTAAAAGTAGAAGAGTCAAATCAGGATGAACTAATAGAGCTTATGGTAGGCAGAGCGGTAGACTTAACTATTGAAAAGGTAGAATCCGAAATAGGAAAAGAATTACTTCAAATTAAGAATCTCACAGTTCTAAATGAAGAGGGCTCTGAAGCTGTAAAAAATATTTCCTTCAATATTAATGAAGGAGAGATATTAGGGGTAGCAGGTATTGCTGGTTCAGGACAAAAGGAATTATGTGAGGCCATTGCAGGAGTAATAAGCACAAAAGCTGGGGAGATAGTGTTTTTAGGAGAAAATATTGAGGGGAAGAATCCAAGAGAATTTATTAAAAGAGGAATAAGCATGAGCTTTATTCCGGAGGATAGATTAGGCATGGGACTTGTAGGCTCCATGGATATGGTGGACAATCTTCTGCTAAAGTCTTATCATCTTCAAAAGGGTATGATTATAGATAGAAAGCCATTAATTGAGAAGGCTAAGGAGTTAAAAAAATCTCTTGAAATAAAAACACCTAGTATATCCTATCCTATAAAGTATCTGTCTGGAGGGAATATACAAAAGATTTTACTTGGAAGAGAGCTTAGTCTTAAACCAAGACTTCTTGTAATGGCTTATCCTGTAAGAGGACTTGACATAAATACTTGTTTTACAGTTTACAACCTCGTTAATGAAGCTAAAAAGAGCGGTACTGCAGTACTGTTTATAGGGGAAGATTTGGATGTTTTAACTCAGCTTTGCGATAGGATTATGGTTATGTGCCACGGAAGCATAAGTGGAACTATAGAAGCTGACAAGGCCACAAGAGAAATATTAGGAAGAATGATGGTAGGCTCAAAAGCATAATTAAGGAGGTTAAAGGTTTTGATAAGACTTATAAAAAGAGAAGAAATAAGCAAAATGAACAGCATTAAGGTGAGAGTTATAGCTGTAATTCTTGCACTGGTTGTTGCAGGTATATTCCTGGCCTTAATGAGCTTCGATCCTATGAAGGTATTTCCAGGAATGTTAAAGGGGTCCTTTGGATCGCCATATAGAGTAAGACAAACCATAATAAGAGCCATACCTTTAGTTATTACAGCAATAGGTATATCAGTAGCTTTTAAAATGCAGTTTTGGAATATAGGTGGTGATGGACAGATATTTATGGGAGCCTTTGGAGCTGCCTTAGTAGCATTAAACCTTTCAGCTCTTCCAAAACCTATTTTGCTAATACTTATGGCAATATCAGCAATGTTCTTTGGGGCGCTATGGGGAGCTGTAGCTGGGGTAATTAAGGTGTACTTTAATACAAATGAGACCATAATAACTCTTATGTTGAACTATATTGCTCTTAAATTTATCACTTTTTTGCAGTATGATTTTTGGAGAGACAAGAAAGCAATGAATTTTCCAAAGATAGCTAACTTTTCTGAAAATGCTATATTGCCAAAAGTTTTTAATATACATGCAGGCTGGATTATAGCACTTATTGTTGTAATTATTTTTTATATTATTATGAAAAAGAGCAAGTTAGGTTATGAGATTGCAGTGCTTGGCGAGAGTAAAAATACTGCCAGATATGCAGGGATAAATATAAATAAAACTATTTTGGCTGCTGTGTGTATAAGTGGAGCCTTATGTGGACTTACTGGCTTTATTCAAGCTTCAGCGGTGTCCCAGACCTTATCTGTAGAGGTAACAGGTGGGGTAGGGTATACAGCTATAATAGTAGCCTGGCTGTCAAATTTAAATTCCATAATTATTTTGGTGGTTTCTGTACTTTTTGCTGGGCTTGTTGAAGGCGGTTCCTATATACAGACAGCATTTGGAATTCCTAATGCAGCAGCGTCAGTAATTCAGGCGTTACTATTATTCTTTGTACTTGGAAGCGAATTGTTTATAAGATATAAAGTTTCTATAAGGAGGTTAAAGCCCTAAATGGGCTTTAACGGGCAACCTAGCGAATGGTAATGAGCGAGTTCAGGTTGTCCTGTGTTTCCAACGAACGAAATGAGGAGGAACAATAATGAATTTAGAATTATTTCTTCACGCAGCGGTAGTAGCAGGAACACCTCTTTTATTGGCAACCCTAGGGGAGATACTCTGCGAAAAGGCAGGCAACCTTAACTTAGGGGTTGAAGGTATGATGCTCTTGGGAGCTGTAATGGGGTTTGTTACTGGCTATAGTACAAGAAATCCAGCCTTAGCTTTAGCAGCAGCTATGCTTGCAGGAGCCTTGGGAGGACTTGTATATGCTGTTTTAACCGTATCCTTAAGATCTAATCAAGTTGTAACAGGGCTGACTCTGACTATTTTTGGTACAGGAATATCAAGCCTTTTAGGTCAAAAGGTAGTGGGTCAATCACTATCTGAAAGTATAAAAGTATTTTTTTCTCCTATAAAAGTTCCAATGCTTGGTGATATACCTTTTATAGGACATATAATCTTCAATCAGGATGTATTTGTTTATCTATCATATATAATAACAGCAGCAGTAGGTATATATCTATATAAAACTAATATGGGACTAAACCTTAAAGCAGTAGGAGAAAATCCTGCAGCCGCAGATGCTGTAAGCATAAATGTGAGCCTATATAAATATATAAATATTCTTCTAGGTGGAGCTTTGGCAGGTCTTGGTGGAGCCTATTTGTCTCTAGTACATGTTCCAACCTGGCAGGAAAACATAACTGCAGGAAGAGGCTGGATTGCTGTAGCGCTAGTTATTTTTGCAGCTTGGAATCCTTATAAAGCAGTATTAGGTGCTTATCTCTTTGGAGGATTGGATATAATAGGCTTTAGAATAAAAACTAGCTTTGTATCCCCTTATTTTTTAGGCATGCTTCCTTATTTGGTAACTATAATTATTCTTATATTTATTTCTGTTAAAAAGTCCAAGAAGAATTCTCCTCCAGAGTCCTTGGGGCTTCCTTACTTTAGGGAAGAAAGATAAAGTGCTGTTGATGTTAGTAGTAATATCAGGCAAACTTATTGAACAGTTTAAATTAAAATAGGGTGTTAGAGCACATCCTACTTTAATTTAAACTGATTTTTATTTTCCGTTTTATGTTCAATAATATTATATATAGTATCTAGCATATAATAGCACAAGCGCATATTAAGGAGGTTAAAGGTCTAAATGACCTTTAACGGGCAACCTAGCGAATGGCAATGAGCGAGTTTAGGTTGCCCCGAACTAAAGGTCTAAATGATCTTTAACGGGCAACCTAGTGAATGGCAATGAGTGAGTTCAGGTTGCCCCGAACTAAAGTCCTAAATGGGCTTTAACGAGCAATTTTCGAGCGGAAGCGAGTAATCTTAAATTGCTCAGTGCTTCCGACTAAAAGGAGGAATATATATATGAAGGCCATCATAGACAGGTTCGAAGGCGCCCTTGCAATATGTGAAAAAGATAATAGAGAAAATGATTGATTTAGAGCGAAAAAATATTCCTGTAGAAGCAAAAGAAGGAGATGTTCTTATAGTTGATGGTAATATAATAACTATTGATGCAGATGAAACTAATGCTAGAAGAGAAAAAATTGAAAAGCTTACGAAGGATATATGTCAGTAAAATATGAGAATGGTTAAAAAATAATAGGTTGAGATGCAATTTCTACAGTGTTATAATAACTATTAATACATAATTGTTATAGAAAACTTAATTGAGGATGGTGAAAAAATGAATATAGCAATAAATAATATTAGTATTTTAGAAGCTCAGGCAGTTATAGTTCCGGTATTTGCTGAAAGTGAAGAAGTTAGTTTGGGATATGTTTCGGATATTTATCAATATATTAGAAGCAGGGAACAATTTAAATGTGAGCAAGGAGAAGTTTTTACTACAGTAAAATTTGGAGAAGTTTTACCTCAGGACATTATATTTGTAGGGCTTGGAAAAGAAGAAGAGATAAATGGAGAAAAGATAAGAATTGCTTTAGCTAAGGCAGTTAAAAAGGCAAGAGAGCTTAAGGCGGAAAAAGTATATGTTGACTTTATTAATACTGAAAGCTTGTGTTATGGTGCCACAGTTAAGGCTATGGTAGAAGGCTTGAAGTATGGAGACTATAAATTTGACTGGTATAAAACAGATAGAAAAGAGCAAGCAGAGCTAAATATAGGTTTTGGAAATGTTATTGAAGAAAAATATAAAGAGACAGAGGACTACATAAAAGAAGGGGAAGCTGTAGCTGAAGCGGCACTTCTTGCAAGGGATTTAGTTAATGAGCCTGCTAATGTTATATATCCGGAAACTCTTGCGGAAGAGGTTTTAGAACACGGAAAGAAATATGGCTTTGAGGTTGAAGTCTTAGATGAGCTTCAAATTGAAGATTTAGAAATGGATGCTTTCCTATCAGTTGCTCAAGGTTCTGATAAGGCTCCAAGAGTTATAATTATGAGATACTTTGGAGATATAGAAAATAAGTCTGAAATATTAGGTCTTGTAGGAAAGGGATTAACTTATGATTCCGGCGGATATTCTATAAAGCCTACAGATGGCATGGTTACAATGAAGTCAGATATGGGCGGTGCTGCTGCAGTCATTGGAGCTATGAGTGCTATAGCACAAAGAAAGCTTAAAATAAATGTGGTTGCTGTTGTTGCAGCCTGTGAAAATATGATCTCTGGAGGAGCATATAAGCCTGGAGATATTATTGGCTCAATGTCAGGAAAAACTATTGAAGTATTAAATACAGATGCAGAAGGAAGATTGACTCTTGCTGATGCGGTATTCTATATAGTTGAAAAGGAAAAGGCTTCAAAAGTTATAGATGTAGCTACTTTAACCGGAGCTGCACTAGTTGCTCTAGGAACTACTACTACAGCAGTTGTAACTAATAATGATGAATTCTACAATGAACTTGAGACAGCTTCAAGAAAGGCTGGAGAAAAGGTGTGGCAACTTCCTGCCTTTGATGAATATAAGAAGATGCTTAAATCAGACATTGCTGATTTGAAAAACCTAGGCGGAAGATTTGCAGGAACTATAACAGCAGGATTGTTTATTGGAGAATTTGTTCTTGAAAGACCTTGGCTTCATTTAGATATTGCAGGAACAGCCTGGACAGATGCTGAAAGAGACTACTACTCAAAGGGTGGCACAGGAGCAGGAGTCAGAACTCTTTACTATCTTGCAAAGAGAGCCAGCAGAAAATAATTCATAATAGAGAGTGATTACATGAACATTAGATTTAATGCTGAAACAGCAGAAGCGCTTAAAGAATACTTAAAAACAAAAGAAAATAAGGTTATTAGACTTAAAGTTCTGGGAAGAGGCTGAGGAAAGCCGGCTCTTGGTCTTGCTCTGGATGAGCAAAAGGAGAATGATTTAGTTAAGATTGTGGATGAAATAACCTTTGTTGTGGATAAAAAAGAAGAATTGGATTTTAAAAATACAGAAATTCTTCACAGTAAATATTATATAAATGATGGCTTTTATGTTAAAGCTTTCAGCGGAAGAAAATAAGAAAAGCTTAGTCTAAATGCAATTTTGCATAAATAGACTAAGCTTGTTTTTTTAAGCAATCTTTCTTTCTTGAGTCTTTTGTTTAACTTTAACTTGAAGCGAGCTGTGCTTGTGTGAATAAGTAAAGTATACAACAACTCCAAGTGCTATCCAAATACCAAAGTAGATCCAAGTTGCCTTTGATAAATTAGTCATTAAGAATATGCAGCAGGCAACTGCAAACAATGGAAGTGCTGGTACTAAAGGTACCACGAAGCCTCTTTTAATGTTAGGATGTTTCTTTCTAAACACAATTACTGATAATGCAACAAGCATAAAGGTTCCGATAAGAATTATGTTTGCAAGGTCAGCTAATTGCTTTAAATCAACCATTCCGGTCATAAGAGCAGCGCCAATTCCTACTACCCAGGTTGAAAGTACAGGAACACCAGTCTTTTTATTTACCTTAGAAAAGGTCTTTGGAAGAAGTCCGTCACGGCTTACTGAAAATAATATACGTGAAGCTCCATAAGTATAAGAAAGCATAACTGCAATAATACCTATAACTGCACCAACTGATATTGCTGAAGCAGCCCAGCCTTGTCCAACACTAGCAAGTGCATAAGACATAGCATCTGCAACATTAAGCTTAGTGTAACTTGCAACGCCAGTAAGAACTAAACAAACTACTATATATATTAAAGTACAAGCAACAAGTGAAAATACAATACCTATTGGTAAATTCTTTTGAGGATTTTTTACTTCCTCTGCTGAAGTTGATACAGCATCAAAACCTGTAAAGGCAAAGAATACAGAAGCTGCTCCAGCGAATACTCCTTTTATACCGAAAGGCATGAAAGGATTCCAGTTTGATGGTTTTATATAAAATACTCCAACAGCTACAAATAAAACTATGATTGCTAATTTAACAATAACCATTAAATTGTTTACTTTTTTGCTTTCCTTAGTACCTCTTGATAAAAGGAAAGTAACCATTAAAACAACTAATACTGCAGGAAGATTTACAATTCCTCCCTGGCTTGGTATACTTGTAAGTTTTTCAGGTAAGTGAATTCCTACTTCTTTTAGAAGTCCGTTAAAGTAAGCGGCCCATCCACCAGCTACAGTTGAAGTGCTTAAAGTATAACCAACAATAAGAGACCAGCCAACTAAATGAGCAACTATTTCACCCAAGGAAGTATAAATGTATGCATAAGCACTGCCTGAGGTAGGTATTGATGAAGCAAACTCTGCATAACAAAGTGCTACAAGAATACAAACAATAGCTGAAGCTATAAAGGATAAAACAACAGCAGGACCAGCATCACGAGATGCAACGAGACCTGTTAAAACCATTACACCTGTTCCGATAGTTGCACCTATACTCATAAGAGTTACATCAAAGGCACCCAGGTGTTTTTGAATTGAGCTGTTTTTGTTGCTCTCTAAAATTGAATTAACATCTTTCTTTCTAAAAATAGATGACATGATATGTATCTCCCTCCGAATTTCATGCTTGTACTTATTAATCTTTAATTGCCATAAACAATATTATGAGAAAAAGCACTTATAGTCAAAGTCTATAAGCGACAATTAAACTTAAAATTCTACATTAATCATATATTATCTTATGAAAACGTAATTTATCTTGCATTTCTAAAAAAATATGAATTAAAAATTTCATATAAATTTTGGGTATTAACCCATTAAATTATTGTAGAAAGATGGTTATAATGGAAAATGGGAAGTAAAAGGGGGGAATATATGTGAGAAATGATGCGAGATTATTATTGATTGGTTTTGCTATATATTTAGCAGTATTTTTAGTGCCTATTTTTCTCTATCTAAAATTTAAAGAAAAGACAGACCCTTTTATGTTTTTAAGACTTAAAAATAATATGTCAAAAAATATTTTTAAAGGTGCTGTTTTTAGTGCGGCTTATTTACTTATATTAATAATAAAAAATATAGCTATACAAAGAAAAGCAATTAATATGAATATAGGAATGATGTGGTCAGCAGTACTACTGGTAGGATTTTTTGAAGAAATACCGTTTAGAGGCTTTATTCTTCAAAAGCTTCAAAAGAAAATGAATTTTTGGAATGCTAATATAATTACAACTATAATATTTGTACTTTTACACTTTCCAAACTGGATTATCTCAGGCACAGATATGGTAAGTTCAATTGTTACAGTTTCAATAGCAAGCTTAGTATTTGGATTTCTATTTAAAGAATATGACACACTATGGATACCCATAATGTGCCACTCTATTTTTAATATGACTACATGGATTGGTTTGAAGTAGAAGTTATAATTTCATATTTCTTATAATTTCTATAGGGAAGATTAAATATTTTATAAGCTAATGGGGTAATAAGAATGGCCTCAATGCAGGCAGAAAAAGTTACTATATTAACATAAGTATTATTTTTTAGAGTAATTGCTAAAATATATAAGGATATAGTAGTTACAATAGATAATGTTTTTAATTTTCTTCTAGTCTTTTTGCTTGTCAATGGCCTTGCGGCAGTATCTGCAGGAGCATATAAAGCAATTAATACTAAGCTTATTAAGAATAAAACAGTAATATTAAGCTTGTTTATTGTAAAATAAATGCTTAAATAAACATTTCCTAAAAATATAATATAATTTGCTATTATACATTTTAAACTTGAAGTTGCATGTATTCCGGAAGCAAAACTTCTTAATATTCCAAAGCTTATTAAGGCAATTAAGGTATGCTTTGCTATTCCTAAAAAATAAGCTGTAATAAATAAAATAATGAGCTTAAAGGTATTCGTTAAAATAGATTGTATACCATATTTTATTTGTTCTATTTCACTATTTGATTTGTCTAAAGAAGTTTGCACAAATACTGCAGCTTTTTCACTTATATATTCTGATATATCCATATTAACCATCCTTTAACTAATTACTACAATCCTATAATGTCATAAATTGCTAATTAAGTCAATATATAATAGAATATTGGATTATATTGTCATTCATGTTATAATATTTGATACAAGGTACGTAGAAATATATATATATATTTCAGGAGGTGCGGCATGCTTAGTATCGTAATTTGTGAGGATGATCTAAGGCAGAGAAAAAAAGTTGAAGATATAATTATTGATGAACTAAAATCTTCTAAGCTTAATATGAATATTGACTTATCTACAGATAGTCCAAAGGAAGTAATAAGTTATATAGACACATGTAAAGGAAAAACTTTTATATACTTTTTGGATGTGGAGCTTGGAAGTGAAATTAATGGGTTGGAGCTGGCTAAGCAGATTAGAAAATACGACCCTGCAGGATACATTATATTTATAACATCCCATGCAGAAATGTCTTTTTTACCGTTTCAATACAAGGTACAAGCTATGGATTTTATAATAAAGTTTGATGCTAATAGTATTGATGCTAGAATTAGAGAATGTATCAATGCAGCATATAAGGACTACGAAAATCTGAAAACTCTGGATTCAAATATAATACCTATCACCTTTGGAAGTAGAATTATTAATTTTAATTTAAATGATATATTATTTTTTGAAACTACAAGCAGAGACCATAGGCTCAGAATACATACCTGCGAAGAACAATTGGAGTTTTACGGCACACTAAAGGAAATGGAAAAAATAGTTCCAAGCTATTATTATAAATGTCATAGGTCCTATTTGATAAATACAAAAAAAATAAAAGAAATAGATAAAGATAAGCTTGTTATACGAATGATTAATAATGAGATATGTTATACGACTTCTCGTTATTTGAAAGGACTGCTTAAAAATGTTTAGTCTGATTTTTGTACTGCTTTATTCTATTATAATGTCTGGAACATTGGTAGTAATAATTTTAAATATTGGTATGAAAAAGATAAGCATCAAAAGTATATCTATATATGCCTTGATAAGCTATTTGATGTGCATAGTATTTTATTTTAATAAAATTGAAAATCTGCTGCTTCCAGTGCTTACATTTTGTACATGTATACTTTTGTACATAAATACTAAGGAACTTATTTACTCAACTATAATTTCTATCGCGGTAGATTTTATCTTTGCTATAAGTGATGTAGTAGTCGGAGCTGTAACAGTTTTTATCTTTAGAATAGATTATAAGAGCATTATAAGTAATGAAACTTACTACTTTATTATTGGA
This sequence comes from Clostridium rhizosphaerae, assembly GCF_016765585.1. Lineage (GTDB taxonomy): Bacteria > Bacillota > Clostridia > Clostridiales > Clostridiaceae > Clostridium_AT > Clostridium_AT rhizosphaerae. The sequence goes on along the minus strand of NZ_JAESWC010000007.1, from coordinate 115,408 downwards.
GTTTTTATATTGCTTACAGCATATACTTTAAGCAAAATTGTTAAGATACTTTCAACAAAAATAAATATGAATTCTTACAGCCTAAGGGAATATTTGAAAGATAACTTCTTAATAGTTATTTATGTAATCTTAGGTTTATGCTCTATATATGCTTATACAATTATTAACAAAAAACTTGGACAAAATTTCAATAAGGTTATTTTATCATTGTATATAGTATTAATTGTTGGCTTCTTTATATTTACCACTATTTTAACTTACATAAGCAATAAAAATATTAAAAATAGACTTGAAAACCAGCACAAGCAGCAGGAATATGAGCAGCTAAAGGAATATACTAACATGCTTGAGACTGTATCCAATGATCTAAGAAAGTTTAAGCATGATTATTTAAATATTTTAGGTACTATAGGCGGGTATATAGAGACAGAGAATATTGCTGATTTAAAAAACTTCTATAAAGATGAATTATTACCGGAAAGCAAGATAATATTAGATAAAAATAAAAATTTAAATGTTTTGCAGCATATAAAAATTATATCATTAAAAGGGCTTATATCTTCGAAGATTATTGCGGCTCAAGCTAAGGGAATAGAGACTAATATTCAGATTGTTGATGACATTGAAAATCTCCCAATAAATTTGATTGATATATGCAGAATTATAGGGATATTGATGGATAATGCTATTGAAGCAGCTGAAATGACGGATGGCAAGAAAATAAATTTAATGTTTTTGAAGGAAGAAGAAAGTACCGCGTTCTTTATAAGCAACACCTGTCTGGAGGATACTCCTCCTGTAAACAAAATATATGAACAGGATTTTTCAACTAAAGGTAAAGGCAGGGGACTAGGACTTAAGATTATTAGAAGTATTATAGATGAGAAATATAATAATATTTTATTAAATACAAAGATTAAGGACAATGTATTTACTCAGGAGATAGTAATTTTAAATGAGAAGAACGGCAGCTAGGCAGCCGTTCTTTTGCTTCAATCCATCTTATATAAGGATTCCGGCATTTTTGGTTCGCCAAAAGTAAATATAAAGCACATAGATGTAGAGATTGAAGCCACAAACATTGCAACAGCACAGATTATAAGTGATAAAAATTTTTTTAGTCTTGTTTTCCCCATCTTTATCCCCCCTTATTTTTATTTTTTAGGATTTTTTGATAAAAACTGTATTAATTTAACTGCTTTAATTATAAATTATAATATTTTAATAGAAGGTTTTCTACAAAATGTCGTGAAAGGCCATTTTTTAGTCGTGAAATATGTTTTTCCTTTATAAAGAATTAATTTACGACTAATAAGTATAGATTTTACGTTATTATTGTTTTATTAAGCTGAATATTTGTTAAGATATATTTTGCAGATAATGTAAATAGTATAGTATAATAAGAAATATCATTTTTATAAGGAAGAAGGGGTTGTACTAAAGGAGATTTTGATAAATATACTATTTTTGATTCTTAGAGGAACAGTTATTTTATTTGAGGCTGCCTTTAAAAATGAGGGTGCTTTTTGATAATATAAAGAATTTTTAAATAAAACTATATATTTTGCATTTTGGGGGGGGGATTATATTGAGATTAAACAAATGGATTATCGGAATTTTTATATCCTTGGCATTTACTGTATCATTAGGCAGTAAAGTTCAAGCAGAGGAAATAAAGCTGAAAAGCGATGTTATAAAAACTGAAATTACTCAGGATGGCTCGATGAATACAGTAGAAGATTTAAGCTTTGATATTTCGGGCAAGTATAATGGTGTATATAAGGATATTTCCTTTGACAAGGGTGAAGGCATTTCTAATATAACTGTTTCCGAGCTTAAGGGGAGTGAAGCGGCTTATAAGGAAGTAAAGTCAGCAAGCAATGGGGATAAGGGAGTATATAGCATAGAAAAAAAGTCTAACAGTGTAAGATTAAAAATATACTCTCCATCAAAAGATGAAATAAAGAACTTCAGAATATCTTATAAAATTCCAGCGGCAGTTAAAAAATATAATGATATTGGGGAGCTGTATTGGAAGTTTATTGGCAGTGATAACGAAACAAAAATAGAGAATTTGCAAATTAGTTTAATACTTCCTAAGGGAGCAAGAAAGGAAGAAATGAAGGTTTTTGGCCATGGACCGTTAGATGGAGCATGGAGAATACAAGATGACAGAACTATAAATTTTTCGGTTTTAAACGTACCTTCAGGAAGATATGTTGAGGTTAGAACCTTGTTTCCCAGAGAGCTGGTACCTCAGGCTAAAATAAGCAGTAACGAAAACAAATTTGAAAGTATTATGGCTGAAGAAAATAGATATATTAACGAGAAAATAGAAAAGGCAAAGGAAAGAGAAAAGATTATAGAAGATACAAAGATTATTGCTATCCTTATGAGTGTTGTAAGCTTATTAATTATTATTTGCATTTTTATAAGAAGAAAAAAATATTACTATGTAGATGATTTAATAGCAGGAAAGGATATAGCAAATTATAATCCGGCTATATTAGCTTACAATGCAAAAGCAAAGCTTATGCCAAACGACTTGATGGCTGCTGTTATGGAGCTTTCAAGACGAGGGTATCTAAGTATTGAAGGTAAAACTGAAGAATATAAAATTAAAAGAATTAGAAAAAAAGATGATAATACCTTTAAGCATGAAGCATATTTAATGCATCTTCTTATTGACGAAATAGGAGACGGAAATTCTGTAACCATAGAGGCTATTAAGAATTACGGCAAAGATAAGCCTAATGACTTGAGAAGACAATTTGCACTTTGGAGAGGCGAAGTAAAGCTTGAGGCAGATAAACTTAATCTTCACGATAAAAAGGCTGACAATATTAAAAGTTTTATAATTATATTTGAGATTATACTAATAGCAGCGGCTGTGTTTCTGGTTGCTTTAGGAAACTTGTACGGCTTTATAAGCATTATTGCTTCTTCATTAGCTTTTTCAGCTGTGTTTTTAATTAATACAAGAACGCTTGAGGGAGAAGTGCAATTAGCTCTATGGAATAAGATGAAGAGAAGAATTAAAAACTTGAATAAGTTTGAAATAGAAGAACTTCAAAATAAACCGCTGCAGGGAGAAATATATCTTATATATGCAGTTTCAATGGGATTAAGAAGTGATCTGATATATAAAATAACTCCAAAAGATGAAAATTATGTTGATGAAACAGGTTCAAGCTTTTGGGCAATGTATTATATGATGAGTAGTGATAATGACAGTTTTTATAATTCATTTGAAACTCCAATTAAAAATACAGAATACGGTGGAAGTTTTAGTTCCAGTGACAGCAGTGGAGGTTTTGACAGCGGCGGTGGCGGAGGAGCTGGAGGCTTTTAAAAATTATATAAATAAAAAGATATGCTGAATTAATAATTTAGCATATCTTTTTTACATTGAAATGTATATATCTACTTCAGATTCATGTGTTAAGGATATAATAGAGGCATAATCGCTGTTAATATTAAATGCAAAAGTAGGGGGATTGAGATTTTTGCTTAGAGTATACTCACCGATATCAGAAATTACATCTTCAAGTGATTCTGCGCTATCTGAATGTGTTATTTTAAAGGTGTTAAAAAGGTTAAAATTATCTATAAATTTGTAGTCCTTATAATCAGGTACTTTTTTATCAACAGGGATAAGTATTTCCATATCAAAGAATTTATCAGACCCTATTTCAGTAATATCGTAGGGTCTAGCAAAAGCAAGACCTAGGCTCCATGCATTATAGTTCTTAATTACCTTCGCCAGATTCTCTATTTCACATTTGATATCCTTATAACTCATAACCTTTCTAACAGATATTAGATTTTTAAAGCTGAGCTTTTCGTATTCAAATACCATAAAAATCACCTTCTTATAATATAACCTTTGTGCTATATATCAGCTTTAATGTACTAAAAATTCTGAAAAGTTACAATAGATTTTCCGCAAAAGGGACTTTTTTCACCGCAAATGAAGTTACATATGTATTTCACGACTAAAAACATACCATTTCACGATATTTTGTAGAATTTAAGAACTAAAAAATGTTAGTATTTTAGTAAGAAATTATACAATAGGGGATGATTAAGTGGAGCCAACATATGCTGCTGGGGTAATAATGTGCATATTAATGAGTGCTGGAACATTTGTTTTTGGATACTTAATTGTAAAGAAAGGCATTTTAAATTCAAGCTGTGAAAACGAAGAAGAAAGTGTTGAGGAGATAAAGTTTATAAAAAATTTTGGAATGAGTTTTATAGTCATAAGTGTATTTTCTATGACAGCAGCAATAATAATTTTTTTGGCATATCAAAAAAATAGCTACTTAACTCTTATTAACGATATACCTGAGGTGATTATATTAATCATCATTTTTAGAATTATTGATGGGACAAGATATTACAAACTAAAATAATATGTTTTTAAAGCTGCGGTGAGTATGACATCGCAGTTTATTTTTTATAAAAATAAAAAAGCTGTGATTTAAATTTAAAAATCACAGCTTAAAAGTCATTCTTTACAAAACTAAAATTATAAAGTATAATTAAGTTTTGTGTACAATTATAACAATGATATCATTATCATCAAAATTTATACTATAATCATAGCACAAAGCTGGTAATGATGTCAAGGGATTTTAAAAAAATATGGGGAGAGTGGTTAAATGGAAAACTTTAACGACATTCAAAGGGAAGAAAACAGGTATCTGGAAAAAACTTTAGATGTCATCAAAACTGAGCTTCAAAAGGAAAAAGAAGCCTTAAATTCCAGGCTTACCAAGGTTATGGCTTCAAGAAGAGAAATGTGGGAAAAGAGCTCGCATTCTTCCGAGGATTTTGACGGAGTGCCCGAAATGAATCAATATTTAAATGAGGTCAATACAGAAACCATAGGTTATACAAGCGTTCAAAAGAGAATTGACAAGTATGAAAAAATGCTCAAATCTCCTTACTTCGGAAGATTTGATTTTTCTGAAGAGGGTTTTGATGAAATTGAAAAGATTTATGTAGGACTTTCTAATTTAATGGATAAAAGAACAGAAGATATATATGTTTATGATTGGCGTGCTCCAATTTGCAGTATGTTTTACAGGAATGAATTAGGAAGAGGTTTTTATAATTCGCCTGCGGGGAAAATATATGGGGATGTTTTATTAAAAAGGCAGTATAAAATTGAAGCTTCAAAGCTTAAGTATTTTTTTGACAGCAGTATAAGAATCAATGATGAAATGCTGCAGGAGGTTTTAGGCAGAAACTCTTCTGATAAAATGAAAAGCATAGTTGAGACTATTCAAAAGGAGCAGGATATAGTTATAAGAGACACTGAAAACGAGCTTTTGATTGTACAGGGAGCAGCAGGCAGCGGAAAGACTTCTATCGCTCTTCATAGAATAGCCTATTTACTTTATGAAGGGCTGAACTCGAAACTTAACGCAAATGATGTTTTAATCATTTCACCAAATTCAATTTTCAGTAATTATATTTCAGATGTACTTCCTGAATTAGGAGAGGAAAATGTACAGCAGATAATCTTTGAAGATTTAATAAAGGGAGAATCAAGACAGCAGCAGATGGAAAGGCTTATTGAGCTTCAAGGCAGTGAAAGCTTTGATGCAAGTCTTGAAAGCATAAAGTTTAAGGGCTCAAATGAATTTGTGAAGATTCTTGACAGACTGCTTGAATACTACGAAAGAAGATTGCTTTCATTTAAGGATATATACTATCATGGAAAGACTATTGAAACAGCCCAGGAGTTAAAGAGTATTTTTCTAAATAATAAGATTAATATGCCTATGGCTAAAAGGCTTGCAAGAATAGAAAATATGATATTAAATAAAATTCATCCATTAAGAAAAGAGAGGCTTGAGTTAATAGAAAAGATAGTTGAAAGAACTACCGAAACTCACATGTTTGAAATAAAATCCTTCAGCAGGCTGTTAGCTATTAAGGAAGCAAATAAGCTTATGGAGCATATACGAAGTTTTACTTATATAGATTGTACTAAACTATATAAATTGCTTTTTGAGGACAGAAATTTGCTTTTAAGACTTTCTAAAGATATAGACCTACCTGAAAATATAGATAGAATTATTACTGACACAAGAAACAATTTAAATAAAGGCTTTGTATCCTACGAGGATGCAGCTGCACTATTGTATTTAAAATTAAAACTTGAAGGTAGCGAAAACTACGATGAGGTTAAGCAGGTTGTAATCGATGAAGCTCAGGACTACTACCCAATGCATTATCATATTTATAAACTTTTATTTAAAGCTTCAAGATATACTGTGCTTGGAGATTTTAATCAAACTCTTGAAAAACAGGGCAGCAAAGATTTATATGACTATGTAGAAAAAATACTTCATAAAACTAAAACAGTTAAGCTTAACTTAAATAAAAGTTATAGGTCTTCCTTTGAAATTAATGCTTTTAATCAAAGGCTGCTTAAAGAAAAACAGGATTTTGCATCCTTTGAAAGACATGAAGCTGAACCGGAAGTTAAATTTATGAAGGACATAGAAAGTGTTAATAAGGAGATTTGCATAGAGATTGATGAATTTCATAATAAGGGATATAAAAATATAGCAATAATTTGCAAAGATAAAAAGGAAGCAGAAAGGATACAAAAAAGCCTAGGAAGTCTAATTGAGATTAAGACTTTAGGAGATAAGAAATATGACAGCAAAAGTTCGGTGGTTATTATTCCATCCTATCTTTCTAAGGGGTTGGAATTTGATGCAGTACTTGTTTATAATGCTTCAAAAGAAAATTATAAAAGTGATTTTGACAGAAGACTATTGTATATAGCATGTACTAGAGCACTTCACCAGCTTGTTCTATATTACACCGGTGACAAGTGCGAATTTATTTAAATAGAAAAGGCATCACGATATTTAGATAAAAAGATATCGTGATGCCTTTTATGTTAGTGACAGCCTGAGCAGCCTGCACATCCGCCTACTGGTTCTATAAGTGGTCTTAGTGACATTCCTCTTCCATCATTTTCTTCTGAAGATAATATTGTAAGTATACCAAACTCATCAATAATTTCAGGCTTTATTAAGAAGCTTATGTCGTTGACTTTTTCTACAACATCGCCTTCTTCTGGCTCACTAACTGAAATATCAAAGGATGGACCGCTGCAGCCAGAACCTGCATAATTGATTCTTATATTAAAATTGTCTATTTTGTTGTCTTTTAAGAATTCTACAAATTCTTCGTAGGCTTCATTGCTTATAAGTAGTTTTTCCATTTTAGACCTCCATGTATTTTGAATATTATGAGAATTATTATCAACTAATATATTTTTATTATGCTCTTAAATTTAATAAATTGCAATAGTACAAGATGAATTTTTAGAATTAAGTATGATATACTTTTAATGGTAACAATAATTTTAGTGGTCAAGGGGGAAGGGCATAAAATGAATAAGGATATTAAAAGGTTCAGGATTTTTATGTTTATATACTGGGCTATGATATTAAGTGTAACTGGAATGTATACGATGTACATAGCACAACTTGGTTTTTCTAAAAAAGATGTAAGCATAGCTGTAACAATATATACGTTAGCCGGTCTAATAGGTCAAAGCTTTATAGGATATTTAGTTGATAAGTTCAGGCAGATAAAAAAGATAATGTTTGCCTGCATAAGCATGGGGCTTTTAGTAGGAATAGGTATGGCTTTCTGCACTGCTAATTGGCAGATTTATATCATTATTTTTATTTGGGGCTTCTTTGTTGTTGGCACTAACTCTCTTTCAGAAGCATGGTGTATAAATATATTAACAAAGCATAATGAGCAAAAAAACTTTGGAAGAGTAAGAGGCTTCGGATCCATAGGATACGGTTTTTCTGGAGCTTTTTTAGGAATTATACTTCAAAGTATAGGCTGGAAAATTTACAGTTATTATATATTAGCGGCAGTTATATTAACTTTAGTAATCATATACTTTATGGCAGACAGTGAAAAGCAAATTACGCATAAAGAGAACGAGCAAGTTTCTATAAAGGAAGCCTTCGGACAGATTTTTAAGATAAAACCAATACTAGTAATGATAGCTATTATGTTTACGTATAATTTTGTTATGAGAGGAATATACAGCTATCTTGGAGTTTTGGTTTCAGATTTCGGAGGAGGAGCAAGAAGTTTAGGGCTTACCTATTTCTTTGACGCTTCACCGGAAATAATTACATTTTTCCTTGCAGCAAAGCTTTTAAGGAAATTTCACAGTAAAAGTCTTATTTTTATAGCCTTTCTTCTTCAGATAGTAAGATTAACTGTAATTTTAATATTTAATAACGCAGCAGCAGTAATGATTATGGGAGTATTTTCAGGGTTTGCCTTCGGTCTTGTTGCAGCTTCCTATAAAACTTATATTTATGAACTTGCACCAGCGAAATATAAGGCAAGCTGTTTAAGTCTTTCAGAATCTATTATAGGATTATCTGCAATAATAAGTGCGCCTATATTTGGATTCGTGTTCACTGAATTTGGAACAAATTATGCAATAATATTCGGACTTATCATAGATATAATTGCAGCGTTGGTTATGCTAAGTGGTCTCTTAAAAAGAGAAAAGCCAGTGCAAAGCACAGGCCTTAATGTGTAGTTGGTAAATAATTTATCATGCCTAATAAGTAGATTGCGGAATAAAGTTGCTGCAGGCTGGGGCGTAAAGACCTTAGAGCTTTGTGTAGAAAATAATATTTTATTTTATGATTCCTTTGCGTATGTTCTAAGGCTTGCAATACTGAAAAGCTAAGAGTCTCTATAAATTCGCTTTAGCTTTTTGTTACTTTAATAGCCGCAGGCTTTAAAAAGTCTTTAGTAAACTTAAAATACTTTTAGCTTGCTCAGAGAGAGGCTCTAAGCTTTTCAGCATTACTTCGCCAAGAACATGGGCAAAGTCATCAATCAAATTAAAATATTATTTTCTACACCTGCTCTCGGTCTTTACACTCAGCCTGCGGTCATTTAGTTCCCAATCTTATTTTAATCAGCTGCATTTTATAATTTTTTGCTTTTTTCCCACTCGGCAACATATTCCTGCAGTATCTTATGCAGCATTTTTCCTATTCTTGAGTAAGCTTCGTCATTTAAATTTGCAAGAGAAATTCTAATAGACCATTCAGGTCCCTGAAAGCCTCCTCCGCTTAAAAGAACTATTGAAAATTCCTGAGCCAGGCGATAGAGCACATGTACAGGCTTATGATTAGCCTGAAGATAATCCGCAAATTCTTTTCCGTAGTAGTGGCTGGCCCATTCAAGAAGATCAAATTCAGTGTAGTAGGCAGCATCGTAAATATCTTTTCTTAAGTCTAAGCCAAGTCCCTCGAATAGAAGCTTTTGGCGTCTTCGGCATATATCCATGGTCAGCTTCTTGTATTTATTCTCTTTATCTATTAGTGAAAAAGCAGAGAAGAAGGCCATTTGAACCTGTTGAGGAGTAGATAGTCCTGCGGTATGATTTAGGGCAACCTGTCTGCTGTCAGCTACAATTCTATCTATAAAAGGAATATGCTCAGGATTTGTTGAGATTCCTTCATACCTTTGTGTAAGTTCTCTTTTTATATGTTCAGGAAGTTCTTTTATTAGCTTATCAAACACATTTTTTTCATGGATAGCAATGGTTCCAAGCCTCCAGCCTGTTACTCCAAAATATTTTGAGTAGGAGTAGGCGCCAATTGTATTATAAGGCAGATCAGCCATTAAGGAACGGAAACCATCAACAAAGGTTCCATATACATCATCTGATATAATCATTAAGTCAGGATTATCATTTTCTACTATATCAACCAAGTACTTAACAGATTCAGGTCTCATAGCAACCGAGGGAGGGTTGCTTGGATTCACACAGAATAAAGCTTTTATGCTTGTATCTTTAAGTTTATCAAGCTCTGAATTTGGATACTGCCATGTATGGGTGCCGTCTTTAGTAAGCTCTGAAGCTCTCAGATAAACCACCTCAAAGTTATAGCGGGGCAGATGAGGAACTTCAAGATATGGAGTAAATATTGGAACCGCTAGAGCTATCTTACTTCCTCTTTGAAGAAGCTCATTTGCTATTAAGGTGTCAAATATGTAGCACATAGCTGCAGTAGCACCCTCCACTGCAAATACGTTGAATCTTCCTTTAGATGGCTTGTTGTAGCACATTTCCTGAACTAAGTATTCATGTACAATTTTTTCAATATGTATAAGCATTCTATCGGGGACAGGATAATTATCTCCAATAATTGCATCAGCTAATTCATGTACAAAGTCATCTGGAATAAAGCCTAATCTTTCTACTCCATAGGATATTATCTTTCTTAAAAGCTCTCCACCGGGAGCATTAGGATTTCTATCAAGATAATTATTCAGCCTATCAGCAATACCTTCCTTTTGAGGCATGCCAGCTAAGTCACCCTCATTCCAAACTCTTCTGGTTTCTTCAACAGCAAAAAGACCAAAAGTAAAGAAAGCTTCACGTGGAGTTGCTGCAGTCCAGTTTGGGTTGCCGCGACCGGCATCTAAAAGGGCATGAGCACTCTTTTCCTTTTGATCTGCTGCAAGGTGAATCAATTTGTTTTTAAATTCAAAAGGACTTATTTTTCCGTATATGTTTTCAATCTCTTCACGTTGAATGTTTCTAGTATCCATAAGCTATACCTTCTTTCTGGCAGGATATATAGCTTTAGGTTGTGCAATATTTTTGTGTAGTATTCTTTATAAATATTTAAAAGTTAATATTAGTACTTAAGTAATAAAAGTATTTTTAAGTAAGTATTTCTAATTTTATCCGTGGGATATTGTGGAATATATACGTCTAAAATTTATGTATGTTAAAAAATCAACAATAGTAGCTGGAAAGGAAGTAGATTTATGGAGGTATTAGATGAAGCTGTCATTGAGGCTAAAGCTTTAGTAAAAACCTTTAAGCTTGGAGAAGTAGAGGTTGAGGTTCTAAAAAATATTGACCTTGAAATAAAAGAAGGAGAATTTGTTACTATAATGGGACCTTCTGGGTCTGGGAAGAGTACTCTTTTATATCTTCTTGGCGGATTGGATAAGCCAACTTCAGGAAGTGTAAAGATTGCAGGAAAAGAACTTTCCTATATGAAGGATAAGGAACAGAGCATTATGAGAAGAAGAAATGTAGGTTTTGTTTTTCAGTTTTATAATCTGATTCCTAATCTTGACGTTGAGGAGAATATAATGCTGCCTCTGCTTTTAGATGGCAAAAAGCTAAAAAGCTATAAGGAAAGACTTGAAGAAATTTTAGAGGTTGTTGGACTTGCTGATAGAAGAAAGCATACTCCGAGAGAGCTTTCAGGAGGACAGCAGCAAAGAGTAGCCATTGCAAGAGCCCTTGTGGGAGATCCCGATGTTATTTTAGCTGATGAGCCTATAGGCAATCTTGACAGTAAAACAGGAACAGAAGTTATGGAGCTTTTAAGAAAGATTAACTTGGAGAAAAAGAAAACTATAGTTCAGGTTACTCATTCTAAAGAAGCAGCAGGGTATGGACAAAGAATTGTTTATGTTAAAGATGGAAAGGTAGTTGAAGGGTAATGAAAAAGAATAGAATAATTTTAGTTTTAGGGCTTGCAGGAGTTGTGGTGTTTTCAGCAGGCTGCGGAAAAGCACAGGATGCAAGCAAGGAAAGCAAGCCTGTAATGGCAAAGGAAGCTAAAAATGTGGTTGAAACCTCTGGAGTTGTTAAAGCATCCAATATTGAAAATATAGTTATTGATCTGCCCATGGGAGCTCAGGCAAAAGCATCCGGTATAAATGTTAGAGACGGTCAGAAGGTGAAAAAGGGTGAAAAATTAGTTGAACTGGATTTATCTGATTATAATACCCTTGTTACACAAAAACAGAAAACTATTGATGCAGACTGGACTTTAAGAAAGGATATGATCACAACAAATCAAAAGAATGCTCAAAGCTTAAAGATATCTGCACAGCAGGCAGAGATTGATGGACTTAAAGCAAAGCTTAACAGAAATTATATAAGCAGCGGGAGTATAATCTGCGATATGGATAATGCTGTTGTTAGCGAGGTTAATTATAACAAAGGCGATGTTATAACTGCTCAGCAAAAGGTATTAAGTCTCATGGATTTAAACAGTATTTATGTAGTTGCCAACGTGGATGAAGAATTTATTAAAGATGTGGAGGAAGGAAAGTCTGTTACTATTATACCTAAGTTTGACAAGTCTAATAAGGTTACAGGAAAGGTAACAAAAATACCTAGCAAGGCAGTAAAACAAAATGGGGAAACAACAATACCTGTTGAGATTTCTGTAGATGCAAGTTCAAAGCTTCTGCCTGATTACAGCGTAGATGTTGAAATAAGCAAGAACTAGCCTTGCAGCTTGAAAGGCGATGATAGTTTGAGGATAATAATTAAATTTATACTGAAAAATATTAAAGAAAAGAAGCTTAGAACCTTGCTTATAACCATATCTGTAGCAGCTTCCTGTGCTTTATTTTTTGCCTCAAATGGCATTTCTGAAAGTTATAAAAGCTCTTATATTACCATGATTAGAAGTTCTATAGGAAACTCAGATATAATTATAAGCGCAAATCAAAAGTCGCCGTCTAAGTTTTTAAAGCCTGATGCTGCAAAAGGCTTTCAAGATAGAACGGATTATGTTATAGGAATGATGAACGGAGCCGGAAGCTATGCCGTAAATAAGGATGAGAGTATTAATGTAGTGCTTAGAGGAATTGCTTATGAAGATTTAGAAAAAATTAATCCGGTCATTCTGAAAGAAGAGTTTAGTATAAAGCCCTTTGAAGGAAATAAACTTATCATAAGTGAAAAAATGGCGGACAAGTATTTTCTAAAGGCAGGAGAAAAAATTAAACTTAAAATAGGAGAAAATAATCAGGTATTTACCATAGCAGGTGTAGCTAAAGGAACCTCCTACTTTAAAACAGAACAAAATGATATGGTGGCAGTGGCACCAAAGAGTACTTTGGAGGAATTTAATTCAGCAAAAGGAAAAGCTACCGCAATATATGTTAAGGCAAAGGATTTAAATGACAAGCAGCCTCTTATAAAGGAGTTAAAAGAGGTCTATAAAAATTATGATGTTGAAGAAGCTATAAATGAAAAGGAACTGGATCAGGATCTTCAGATGGTTAGAACCTCTTTTACTATGATGCTTGCAATAGTACTTATTATGAGCATGTTTATAATATATACTGCTTTTAAGGTTATTATAATGGAGAGGATGCCTGTAATAGGAACCTTTAGAAGTATTGGAGCTACAAAGAAAATGACAAATATAGTACTTGTGGCGGAAAGTGTTATTTATGGATTGATAGGAAGTATCATTGGAGACTTTTTGGGCATAGGTATACTTTATGTTGTTGGAGTACTTATGAATCCGTATAAAAAATATATTACTCCAACCTTGGAATTCAAGACCTCAGCTTTATTTACTGCTTTTTTATTTGGAGTACTTGTCTCTTTTATAAGTGCAATTGTTCCTATTGCTAGAGTATCTAAGGTTCCTGTAAAAGATATTGTATTAAATAAAGTTGAAAGTGCCAAAAAGAAAAAATATTGGAAGCTAATGCTTGCAATTATATTATTGGCCTACAGTCTTTTAGGACCTATGAACTCACCCAAAAATCAAACTATAGCGATGATAATAAATTTAACTGCAGTGTTTAGTGTTATGATTTCTGTGGTTTTAATTATTCCTTATATAAACACTGTTTTTGTTAAAATATTTACTTCGGTTTATTCTATTATATTTGGAAATGAAGGGATCCTTGCTGCTAAAAATTTAAGGGATAACAAGAGCCTTTTAAATAATATTTCACTATTAAGTATAGGTATATCAGCCTTATTTATGATTAACGTTGTAAGCCTGAGCATGAATAAGGAGGTTTCAAAAGCCTATGCTGCCTGGAATTGCGATGTTGCTGTATTTCCAAGGGTAGATATCACTACAGAAAATACTGAGGATGTAAGAAAGATAAGCACTGTAGAAGGAGTTACTGATGTAGGTCCAATAAGAACAAAATATAACGTTGAGGTTAATATTGATAATGTGCCTAATAACAAGATAATGGTTATAGACAGCATTGATTCAAGAAAGTTTAAAGATTTTATTAATGTTGATTTTCCTGACAGTGTTAAAGGGATACCTGAGAATTTTGACGGAGATAGAAATATAATGATAACTTCTATTTTAAAATCAAGATTTAATGTTAAAATAGGTGATGCTCTGATTTTAAAAACAGATAACGGAGATAGGAGTTATACAGTAGCAGCAATATTTAGTACATTAATGGAAAACGGCAATTATGCTTTTATCCCTGAAAAATATATGAAGAGTGATTTTAAAGTGAAAAATTATGACAAAATCTTTGTGAAAACAAGTAAAGATAGTGATGCTGTTAAGAATTCCTTAAATGACAAATTCAAGGGGAAAAGATATGTAATTAACACACTGAAGCATATGGAGGAGGACAATGCAAAATCAAATGAAAGCATGATGAAGCAGCTTACTGCATTTCCTTTTGTTTCAATAATAATTGGCGGGTTTGGAGTAATAAATAATTTTATTATAAGCTTTATTGAAAGAAGGCGTGCTTTTGCTGTACTTGCCTCAATAGGCATGAGTAAAAGACAGAGCATAAAAATATTATTTATTGAAGCATTGTCAGTAGGATTGATAGGGGGTATCATGGGGGTAGCAGCAGGCTTTGTAACTACAGTAATAGTACCCTATGTAATGAAAGCAATGGAACTCCCTTTAAATATGCATTATTCCTATAGTTTGTTTGGAATGTGCTTTATACTAGGAATAGGAATAACTATGGCAGCTTCGATTGCCCCAGCTTTAAAATCTTCAAAGCTTAATATAATTGAGGCAGTTAAATATGAATAGATAGCTTTAAAAAATACCTGTAAGCAGTAAGTTTTATGATTGCGTATAGGTATTTTTATTTTATATGATATAATCTTAAATAAAATAGCTAAAGCTTAGATAATAATATAGCTATTGAAATAATTATATATTTATATATTTACACGAATTTAAAGAAAAGGAGATCATAAAATGAAAAATATAAAAATAAGCAATGCAAAGTTAAATAACCTTAAAGTAGAAAATGTAAGAGAAACTCAAAGCCAGCATGTTCACGGCGGAACTTATATAGGTGAAAAAAAAGACGGGAAAATGGAGGGGGAAGGAACTTACCTCTATAATGACGGCAGTAAGTACATAGGACAGTGGAAAAATGATAAAATGAACGGACAGGGAACACATACCTGGACTGATGGGGAAAAGTATATAGGTGAATGGAAAGATGATGAAAAACATGGTTATGGCGTATATACATGGCCGGACGGAGAAATATATGCAGGGCATTGGGAAAACAGTGAGAAGACTGGACAGGGTACCTACACTTGGAATGATGGAGACACTTATGTTGGAGATTGGAAAAATGATTTAAGACACGGCTATGGTATGCATACCTGGTCAGATGGTGATAAATACATAGGTGAGTGGAAGGACGATATTAGAGATGGAAAAGGAATGTATATATTTTCGGATGGAAAAGTCCAAATTGGAGAGTTTAAAAACAATGAGTATATAGGATAAAAAAAGGCAGTAGAGGTTTTAACCCCCTGGTTATTTTACCAATGAAATCGGTTATAATGGAAGTGCAAAAAATGTCGAAATAAGTAGGAGGTGTTCTATGAAAAAGAAACTTCTGTCTATATTGATTTCAGCAGGTATTCTAGGGGGAACCTTTATACCATCAATATCACATGCTGCAGAAGCTGCAACAACCTACAAGGTTATTGCAGGAGATTCACTTTGGAAGATTTCAAGTAATTTTAATGTATCTATTTCTGATTTGAAACTTTGGAATAGTCTAACTGCAGACACAATCTATGTTGGACAAACCTTAAAGGTAGCTCCTATTCATATAGTTCAAGCAGGGGATACTTTGTGGATTATTTCAAGAAAATATGGAACAACTGTTGATAATTTAATGAAGCTCAATAATTTAACTTCATCAGTTATCAAAGTTGGACAAGTATTGAGAATTGAGGGAATGCCTATAAGTGTGCCAGCTCCGTCTGTAACACCGACTCCAGCTCCTGCACCATTGCCAACACCAGTTCCTGTGCCAATACAAGTAGTTGAAACAGTTAACTACAAGGTAGTATCTGGGGATACACTTTGGGCATTGGCTCAGAAATATAAGACAAGTGTTGATGCAATAATGAAAACCAATATGCTTGTTGTAGATTATGTAATGCCTAATCAAACATTAACCATACCAGTAAATTCAAAGGAAATTGTTAAGCCTGTTGGAATTACAATGATGAAAGCAAGAGTAAATAACAGTTACGGTGATATATACACTTGGGAAAATGCAATGAGATTATGGACAGTTGGAACTACAGGAGCTCTTAAGGACTTAGCTGCAGGAAAGACCTTCAATGTTAGATACTATGGAGGTTCGAACCACAGTGATATAGTTCCTATGACTCAGAATGATACAAATATTATGCAATCAATATATGGAGATTGGTCCTGGGCAAATTCTCACAAGAGACCAATGGTGCTTTGCTTTACAAAAGGCGGGGTAAACTACCAAATGGCAGTAAGCCTAACAGGTATGCCGCACAGCACTACAGACAGTACAACAAATGGAATGAACGGACACTGCGATCTTTATTTCTACAATTCAACTGGACATGCTGATCCAATTATAGATCCAGTACATCAGGCAAATATATTGAAAGCAAACGGACAATAAATTTACGAGAAGAACTCTAGTGCAGAAAGCATTAGAGTTTTTGATTTTTATACAAGCACACTGAAATAATATATTTCATATACTGCTTATAGTAGCAAAACTATAGAAAGGTTTAGGTATGTGGAATAAATTTAATTTAGTAGATTTTGTTCAAAGCTGTCTTCCAGTGGATGCTGTGATATTAGCTCATAGAAATTCAGTAAATAAACCTGCTGTAGCTGTTAAAGATATAGATAATGATGGCATATTGGAAATTTCAGCTTTATACAGATGGCAGGATGAGGACTATATTATTGTTTTAAAAAACCAGGGCGATTATTGGTACACAATGCTTAATACAAAAACAAACGGCCAAAGCGTCTCATATCTTCTTAGAAATGTTAAGCAGGCATCTATAAGTCTGTATCCTGCGCCGGTTAGAACTGCAAAAGGTACAAAGTGGGGATTTATAAATAACAAAGGAGATTTTATAATTAAACCCAAGTATGACAATGCTTATGATTTTCAAGATAATGGTCTTGCAGTTGTAGAGGTAAATAGATTAAACGGGCTTATTAATACAAAAGGCGCTTTTATAGTGGAACCTAAGTATGAGTCTATAAATCAGTTTTCAGAAGGCAGAGCAGCAGTTCTTGATAAGCAAGGATTTAGAGTTATTGATGAAAAAGGTACTGTAATAACGAAGAGGTTTTACAATTTTATAGGAAGTTATAGTAACGAAAGAGCATTGTTTTCTAATACAGATGATAAAGGGAATACCTTGTACGGATTTTTAGACAGGCAAGGAAATGAAGTAATAAAGGCAAAATATGAGCTGGCTAATGATTTTAGGAATGGAAAAACAGTTGTTAAGGTTAAAGATAATCAATATGAGCTGATTGGAATCAATGGAGAAACTTTAAATACCTTTAATTACAACTATGTTGGTATTTTAAGCGAAGGGCTCATGGATTTTCAAAAGGAGCCCGAGGGAAAGTATGGTTTTATTGATGAGCAGGGCAAGGTAGTTATTGAGCCTCAGTTCCAAAATGCTCAAAACTTTCAAAATGGAAGAGCGATTATAAATACAATTAACGATTATATTTACAAGTATGGGCTTATAGATAAACAAGGAAATTTAATATTTAAGCCTGATTACGATAACATGAATATATTAGGTGAAAACAGAGTTGCTGTAGGCAAGGCAATAGTTTCTGATAAGCCTTTTTTGGGCTATAAGTATGCCTTAGCTGATATTAATGGAAAGTTTTATACTGATTTTATATATAATGATATATCAGACTTTGAAGGTGGATTAGCCTCTGCAAGTGATAATAAAAATACCTTTTTTATAGATAGAAGCGGAACTATTGTTAATAAGCTGCCTGTGGTAAGCGGCAGCGGAAGTCTTACAATAATAGGTGATGTAATAAGAGCTTTAGTTGATTTGAGAACAACTTATTTTGATAAAGCTGGAAATGTAATATATAGAGAAAATACTGTAATACCTTTAAACAATCAGTATAGAGTAATAGAAGAAAAATATAAGCCAAACAAAGATTATTTAGTATATTATCCTCAAATAGAAGGAATTAAGTACAGAACTGTACAGCAGGCTGTAAACAGAAGACTTAAAGAGCTTTCAAGAGTTAAATATGTTAAGCCGGATGTTCAGCTTGAATCAAGCTATACTGGAGATTTTTCAGTAGAATTTTTCAAAAAGAATCTTCTTGTACTGGAGCTAAACGGTTATGATTTTGCCTTTGGTGCAGCCCATGGAATGCCAAGTAAAATTTATCCTCACATAGATCTCATAAGCGGAAGATTTTACGAGCTTAAGGACTTATTTAAAGCTAACAGCAGCTATGTTAAGGTTTTAAGCGACATAATAGGAGAAATGATAAAAACTGATCCTCAGTATTCTTACGTATTCCCTGACACTTATAAAGGAATTAAGCCTAACCAGCCTTTTTATGTTGATGCAAATAATCTATATATTTATTTTGAACCCTATGAAATAGCTCCGTATGCTGCAGGTTTCCCAACTTTTAAAATACCTTTTAACAGCATAATGAATATAATAAATACTCAAGGTGAGTTTTGGAAGTCTTTTAATTAAAATAAGACCTCTTAGGCATATTAAATGCTTAGGAGGTCTTTATTATGATAAAATATATTAACTGATAATATTTATTATTTACAAAAATATTTCTATGGTTTATGATATATAAGTAATTTAATTATTAAATTCTAAATATTGCAGATTTAGAAAGGATTGAAATATAAAATGAATAAGCCGTATAGAGTTTTATTATATTATAAATTTGTGAAGATAGAAAATGCTGAGGAATTTGCCAAGGAACATTTAGAGTTATGCAAATCACTTGGATTAAAAGGGCGTATTTTAGTTGCTGAAGAAGGCATGAACGGAACAGTTTCAGGTACCATTGAACAAACAGAAGTTTATATGAAGACAGTTAAGGCAGACGAAAGATTTGCAGATATGGTGTTTAAAATTGATGAGGAAGAAAAAAATGCCTTCAAAAAAATGTATGTAAGATATAAACCTAGTATAATAACACTTCTTCCAGAGGATGATGTAAATCCTAATGAGATTGTGGGGACATACTTAAAACCTAAGGAATGGATGGAAATGATTCAAAGAGATGATGTTATTATAGTTGATGGAAGAAATGACTATGAATATGAAATAGGTCACTTTAGGGGAGCTATAAAAGCAGAGGTTAAAAACTTTAAGCAGTTTCCTGAATGGATAGAAAATAATTTATCAGAGCATAAGGATAAAAAAATATTAACCTATTGTACAGGCGGTATTAGATGTGAAAAGCTTACTGGAGTTTTCCTAAATCAAGGTTTTCAAGATGTTTATCATCTTGAAGGTGGAATAGTAACCTATGGAAAGGATGAGGAAACAAAGGGAAAGCTGTTTGATGGAAAGTGCTATGTTTTTGACGAAAGAATTTCTGTGAAGATTAATCAAACAGAAGAGGACCTTGTGATTTCAAAATGCAAGCACTGCGGAAAACCAAGCGACAGATATATAAATTGTACAAATGATGACTGTCATGACCAGCATCTATGCTGCGAGGACTGTGAGAAGATACACGAAGGCTTTTGCTCCGAAGATTGCAGGGAACACATAAGGCTTCATCCTGAAAGAGATGCAAGAATAAGGCTTAAGGAAAAAATGAAGGTTTATAAAAAATATAATCAAAGCCACCAAAGGCTTATGGAAGCTTCAAAAAGATTGGAAAAATTAGAAGCATAATATTAAAAGGTGCTGTCACAAAACGATTAAACCCTGCGTGTTAAACTGTTTTGTGGGAGCCCCTTTTTATTTTTTGTTAATTATAGTAAAATATAGATTAACATGAATATGATAGGAGATTTTATATGGGCATAATGAATCTTTCTGAAATAATGGATAAATCCATTGAAACCTTAAGAAAACATGTAAAAAGTATTGCACTTTTTACTGTAGGATATGGAATAATAGCTTTTTTACTAATAATAGCCTTGGTCATTGTAAGCGCAATCCTTTTGGCACTGGGGGGGATTGTCTTTAGTTCCTCTAGAAATATGGCCGCTCCTGTAATTCTTATTTCTATAGTAGTAATTTTAGGAGCATCCTTTACGGTAAGTCTTTATTCAGGAACTATAAAAATAGCAAGTCAGGAATATTTAGAAGAAAGTATTTTTGCACACGATGCTATAAAAGTTTCTTTTAAAAGTATCTTTAAAGTTTTTGTGATTATTTTATGTGCAGCAGTTATGTTTATTCCAGCAGGCGGACTAATCTATTTAGCAGGAAAAAAGTTTTTCGGAAGCTTCGACAGAACTTTTTTAATGATGAGTGCATTGAACGGAAGAATAGTACTTATGGTTATTTTCTCAATAATATTTGTATTAGCAGTAATTTTTATAATATCAGCCTACGCTGCATGGTTTTCCTTTGCACTTCATGCTCTTGTAGTTGAAAAAAAGGGTCCCTTTGCTTCGATAAAAAGAAGCTTTAAGCTGGTCAGAAAAGATTACTGGAAGGTGTTTGGAGCCTCTGTTTTATTTAATCTAGTAGTCTATGCAATAAGAATATCTATAGAATCTCTAATTGCTCTTATTGCAAGCGGGGTGTATATGCTTGGAAAGATATTAAATATAAATCAAGATTATACAACTTTTCTAACCTCTGTGTATACCTATATTAATTGGCCTCTAAACTTAATTTTTTGGATGGTAATAACTCCAATTGCTGCTATTATGCTTACCATGCTGTACTTTAATCAGAGGTTTAAGAAAGAAGGGTTTGACTTGGAACTTAGACTTAAGGAAATTGAAAAAAATGATGAAAGGAAACAATTAAGTGAAACTGTTGAATTTAATAATTCCATCTAAAAATGAATTTGACAACACTGTTCATAGTATCCTAAAAAGGCCTGATTACAAGCATCTTGACAACGCCTTAAGAGATTTTATACAAAAGGCAAAGGATACTATAAAAGATTGGCTTTTAAAGCTTTTAAAAAAAACTTTTAATAACCTCAGCAATCCGGGACAAATATCAGATACTTTGTCTACTGTATTTATGATAATTGGTATTGTTGTAATACTATCAATTATTGTAGTTATAGTCATAAAGATAAATAAAACCTTCGAAAAGAAGAGGAAGGTTACAGAAATACTTGGTGAAAAAATTGATGATAAAACAACTCCGCAAAGCTTAAGAAAGAAAGCTTCAGATTTTATAAAGTCGGGAGATTTGAGACAGGCTTTACGTTTTGATTTTATAGCTCTTCTTTTACTAATGCATGAAAAGAATTTAGTATACCTTGATGAAGCGAAAACCAACGAAGAAATTTATAGATTCTTAAAGAAAAATAGTTTCTCAAGGCTTCCTTTGTTTAGAAATTTAATAGATATATTTAATTATTCCTGGTATGGTCATAAGGATACTAGCGAGGAAGTTTATAAAAATTGGAGTGACAGTTTTAATTTACTCTGGAATGAGGTGATAAAGCATGAAGGTTAAAAAGTATAGAGAGCTTATTATCTTTATCATTTTAATTCCTGTATTTTTACTTGCAGCATTCTTTGTATCAAGCAGGATGGAAAACCAGCTTCCAGCTTATTCTGTAATAAACAAGTCTTCTTTAGGTTCAAGTGTTTTTTATGAAGCTATGAAGAAGCTGAATATGCCTGTTGAAAGGGTTTTAAAACCAGTAGAGGAACAGGACTACAGTACAATTCAAATTGTAGTTCCCGGAGGAAAGTTTGACATAAATAGTCCCTCCATTAAGTCCTGGGTCAATAAAGGCGGTGTATTAGTCCGTTTGGCTGCAGGAAATATTCATATGGTTGATTATGGAGTAAATCCAGATATAAGAGGTAATATAACAGTTTATAATTATGGAAAAGGAGCTGTTATAACCTCAGATGCAGCTTATATAACAAATAAGGCTCTATTGGAAAATACGAGCAATGCTTACAGCCTTTTAAGCGAGGTATCAAACTTTAATAACAGAAAAATATATTTCAATGAAACTAATCTGTTCCAGGCTGCTGTAAAAGTATCTTTGTGGGATTTTATACCTTTATGGGGAAGATTTTTAATATTTCAGTTTGTTCTGTGTCTTGCTGCCTTCTTCTATTATAAAGGAAAGCGCTTTGGGAGGCCTATAGCCTTATATGAAGAGGTTGAAAGAAGCGAAAATGAATATCTTTTTTCCGCGTCTGCTTTATACAGACAGGCAAAAAGCTATGATTTGATAGCAGAAAGCTATTATAAAAATTTGCTGTATCAGATAAGGCATACTCATGAAAATTGGCTGGAATATTGGGAAAGAGAAGAACTACCAGCTTTGAATAAGGCGAAACAAGCTTATGAATTTATGAACACTTCAAAGGTAAAAAGAAAGCCAAAGGAGTATATACAAATTATAACTACTATTGAACAGTTAAACAGGATATTAAAGAAGAGGAGAGATTCATATTGGAAAGCGTTGAAAAAAATATAGTTAAAGAGCTTGCTCAAAAAATAGATAATGAACTTAAAAAGGTTATAGTAGAACAGGAAGAGCTTATTGAACAGTCCATAATAAGCCTTTTGAGCGGAGGACATGTACTTTTAGAAGGGGTGCCGGGGCTTGCTAAGACACTTATGGTTAGGGCATTGGCCAGAACACTTTCATTAGATTTCAAAAGAATACAGTTTACTCCTGATTTGATGCCTGCAGATGTAACTGGAACAAAGATTTTTAATATGCAGACAAGAGAGTTTGAACTTAAAAAAGGACCTATATTTACTAATCTTCTTTTAGCTGATGAAATAAATCGTACACCGCCAAAGACACAGGCAGGACTTTTAGAAGCTATGGCAGAGCAGACTGTATCCATTGATGGAGAAATGCACCAGCTTCCTTCTCCTTATATGGTATTTGCTACGCAAAATCCTCTTGAATATGAGGGAACCTACCCTCTTCCAGAAGCTTTAGTAGATAGATTTTTAATGAAAATTATAATAGATTATCCTTCAAATAATGCAGAAAAAGAAGTTTTAAAAAGACATAATGAGGGCTTTTCAAGCATTGATTTAGATAAGGTCAATTTAGAAGCTGTATGCAAGGCAGAGGATATATTAAAATGCAGAGAACAGGTAGAGAAAGTTAGAGTAGATGAGGAGCTTTTAGAATACATTGTAAAAATAATCTCTGAAACCAGAAATAATCCTACTATAGATATTGGAAGCTCACCTAGAGGATCTATTGCACTATTGCAGTGTTCCAAAGCATGTGCTGCTTATAATGGACGTGACTATGTAATACCTGAGGATATAAAGAAAATGGCTGTGCCAACTTTAAGGCATAGAATAATTTTAAAGCCTGAGCTTGAACTTGAAGGGGTTAAGCCTGAACAGGTACTTGGCGATATACTATCAAAAGTTAAAGTACCAAGATAGAGAGATGGGTGATAGTATTGAGTATTACCAGAAGATTTATTTATTTAGTATCCTTTGGAATTGTAATTTTAACCTTAGGCATAGTTCTAAATAACTCACTAACAATATTTATATTATATAATTTATTATGTGCAGTTCTTTTAATAATAGACTATTTTATTTCTCCAAATGAAGCTGATTTATTTATAGAACGTGTGGGAGATGAAAATTTATCTATATATGAAAAAGAGGCTATTGAATTTGAAGTTTTTAATAAAACAAGCAGAGTACTTAAGCTTGAACTTGTTGATGAAATACCTGAATTTCACTTTGAAACGCAGAACAAAATAATGAAAGGTTTTGTAAAACCTCATGAAAAAATAAAATTCAACTACTTTGTATTACCAACTAAAAGAGGAGCCTTTACTTTTGAAAAACTGCATGTTAAATGCGAGGGGAACTTAAAGTTATGTACTAAAATATTTAAGTTAAACTTAGATAGAGAATATAAGGTTTATCCCAACTTAAAAAACTTAAGAAAATATAGATTAAGCGTTGTCAATAACCGTCAGCTTAAGCAGGGACAGAGAAACCTAAAAATACTTGGAAGAGGAACTTCATTTGAATCCTTAAGGGAATATGTATCTGGAGATGAATACAGAAAAATTAACTGGCCTGCTACAGCAAGAAGCAACAAGCCTATAATAAATCAATATGAGCCGGAAAAAAATCAACATGTTTATATGTTTATAGACACGGGTAGACCTATGAGCTATACAGTAAGGGGCTATAGAAAGCTTGATTTAGCGGTTAATACAGCTTTAGTTTTATCAGATATAGTAAATCAAAACGGTGATCAATCAGGACTGCTGCTTTTTAATACAGAGGTTGACAATATGATAGCTCCCGGAAAAGGAGCAGCTCA
Source organism: Clostridium rhizosphaerae (assembly GCF_016765585.1). Lineage (GTDB taxonomy): Bacteria > Bacillota > Clostridia > Clostridiales > Clostridiaceae > Clostridium_AT > Clostridium_AT rhizosphaerae. The sequence goes on along the minus strand of NZ_JAESWC010000007.1, from coordinate 90,767 downwards.
TAGAAATAAAATATTGGAATCTTTATATCATGTAGATTATACAAATCAGACTTCAAATTATGATGATGCCTTTTACCATTTTAAAAGAAAGGAACGTCATAGAAGCATAGTATTTATGTTTACTGATTTTGAAACTGTTGAGGAAGCTGAAAATATTTTAAAGGTACTTCCTATAATAACAAAAAATCATCTGGTAGTTATAATACTGATAAAGAATGAAAGCTTAGAACAAATAAGTTCTCAAAATATTAAAAATCAGGAAGAGATGTTTGATAAGGGAGTGGCCCTAGAACTTTTAAGCGACCGGAAAAAGATAATTAATCTTTTAAACAGAAGAGGTGTTTTCTGCATTGAATGCCCCGCAGAAAAAGTAGAATTGGCAGCCATTAATCAGTATGTGGAGATAAAGAACAAAAACCTTCTTTAGAATGCATAACTCAACACGGAAAGACGGCTTAATTAAAAGAGTAGTAAACACAGAAGTAAACAGACTATAAAATATCCGTGTCTTCTGTGTTCTCTTACTATTCCGTGTTTAATTCTTCATTTTAATAACGTATGGTATTGAAAAATAGGCTATAAGCACCACTGCTGTGATTCCTGCAAAGGCAAGTTTTATATCAGCAGATATATTAAGCGGAGTAAAGAAACCTTCGATAATTCCAGCAATTATAAGCATAAAAACAACTCCCATAATAAGGGATACAGCTTTTTTAGAACCATCTATTAATGCGTGCTTTCTAGAGTAGTCTCCAGGAAGCAATAGATGTTTGGCAATTATAAGTCCCGCAGCTCCTGATATGAATATTGCTGTAAGTTCAAATACGCCATGAGGAAGAATCAGAGACCAAAAATTTTTAGGATCTCCGTACATATACATAAGAGCAGTTAATGAACCAAGGAGTGCGCCATTCATAAAAAGAACATACATTGTACCTAATCCAAGAGTTATGCCAAAGGCAAAGGCTTTCAGTGAAACTGTTATATTATTTACCATGATTTGGCTAGACACTAACGGGTAGTTCCATTGACCGCCGCTGCCAGCCTTTCCGCTTTTAACACCTTCTATCATGTCTTGAGGCAGAAAGATGGAGGCATTATTTGAATTTAGCGCAGTTAGTATAAGACTTAAAGCTACACCAAAAGCAAAAAAGCCAAAGGAGCTTAATAAATACCATTTATATTCTTTAAGTAGTCTTGGAAATTCAAAGCCAATATACTTTAATACAGCTCCAGGGGAAAACTTTCTAACAGCGTAAACATTGCTGTGGCATTTGCTTACTAAAGAATTCAAATAAGTCACTACACTGCTTTGAGGATAATGAGTTCTGGCATAGGCTAAGTGATGGCTTGATTGTCTGAAAGTACTTAAAAACTTTTTAACATCACTTGAAGGCAGGGTTTTGATACCCTTTTTATTTATAATAGCTGAGAGTTCTTCAAGCTCTCGCCAGGTATTTGAATTAGCTTTAATAAATTGTTCTTCTTTCAATATATTCACCTCTTGTATATTTTACCAGATTGAAAATGAATTGTACATAAAATGGAAAGAAGTAAAGGAGAAAATCTATGAAAAAAATCAGAATTACAACTCCAGAAAATATAGAAGTTGAATATACTTTAGCTGACGTAGGCTCACGTACTGCTGCTGTGGTTATTGATACACTTATCCAAAGTGTAATATTAATTCTTCTTTTAGTTGCGATTGTTTTAATAAGATATTTTTCGCCAAGGTTTTGGGAAGGTTATTACGGATGGATTATAGGTGTTTCTCTTATCGTAAGCGCATTAATAATTTATGGATACTTTATTGTCATGGAGCTTAATAATAATGGACAGACTTTAGGAAAGAAAGTTATGAAGCTTAGAACTATTAGAACTAACGGCCAATCAATTACACTGAAGCATTCAGCAATTAGAAACCTTTTTAGATTATTCGTGGATATGCTTGGGATAGGAGTATTCTTTATATTCTTCAATAAACAGCACAAAAGAGTTGGTGATATGGCTGCATCAACTATAGTCATTGCTGAAAATGATAAAGCTAGACCTGTTACTCTAGAAGATTTACAAGAAAGCAACAGCAATTTTGAATATTATATTTCTAAAGAAGAACAGGAACTTATCAGAGATTATCTCGAAAGAAAAAACAAAATGGAAGACTGCGAGAGGCTTCAGGAAGAATTGAAAAAACATTTTAGAAAAAAATTTGAGACTTTAGATATATTAAGCGATTTTCAAAACTTTATTGATAGTTTATAAAATAGGGCGTAAATAGTTACTGTTAAAGTAACGCTATTTACGCTCTTTTATATTTTAGTTTCACTTCTTAATTTTAAGTACTGAGATGGAGTCATTCCTGTATGCTTTTTGAACAGCTTGCTAAAGTAATAAGGGTCCTCTATACCTACAAGATAACCTACCTCAGATATTTTTATAGGAGTGGTATCCAGTAAATCTTTTGCCTTGTTAATTCTAAGTACATTTAAATAATTTACTATAGTATAACCTGTCATCTTTTGAAATACTCTGTTTAAATAATCATAGTTTGATTCAAATGCTTTCTCTATTTCTGTACTTGTAATTTTACTTTGATATTCAGCATTAAGATAATTTTGTATATTTCGGCATTTGGCAAAGGCTTTTGAGAAGTGAGGTTGAGAATTATCTATTTTCGTAGAAGTATAATCTCTACTTATTTTTATGAGTATTTCCAGTAATTTTAGGGAAGCAACTCTTTTGTAACCTTCATATTTTTTATAGTAGTCATTATCAGTGTCTACCAACATAGCCATAAGTTCATTTTCGTTTTCATAATGATAGTATTTAGGTAAGTAAAATATAGGATCGGTGTCAGTAGTTTCCTCAAGATGCTCGCTTGCTAGTGAATCTTTTCTTTTAATAACTAATTCTTTAGCTATTTCATCATGAGACTTGTCAGTAACCAAACTAATTTTTGTATGTTTAAAATGAAAGTAATAATAGTGGCATATAGCCTCCTTATAACCGGTATGTTCTATATTGGGTTCAAGGAGTAAAATATCTCCCTTCAGTAAGTGGTATTCTTTATCTCCTTCTCTTATGAACAATTCTCCACTTTTTACTATATATAACAAATACTCATCTATTATTCTTGTAAAATGACTCCAAGGTTTATTATAAGACACATGACCAATGAGTCTAACTGATGGAACAATACTTGTATCTATTGAAAGCAAGTTCATATTGGTCCCTCCATTTATATAGAAAGTCGGAATTATACAAAGAAAGTATTAATGATACATTCAATTATATTGTATTACAAATTAAAATTAAATCAATAAGTAAGCAAACTTTAGAAAAAGGAGTTGATTAGTATAGCTGATTTAAAAGACAAAAGCATTAAAATTATAACCTCTAATCAACACTATTCAGGTTCTTACGTTGCTAGTCCTAATTTTAGTATTTATAATTACTGCTGGATTAAGGATGGAGCATTTACAGCATACGCAATGAACCTATGGGAGGAAAATAATTCTGCAGATAAGTTTTTTGAATGGTCTCATAATGTGATCTTAAAACAGGATTTAAAACTTAAGAGAATTTTAGAAATGAAAAAAAGGGGAGATATTTTATTAAATGATGATTATCTTCCGACTAAGTATACTCTTGATGGAAATGACTCACTAGATGAATGGCCTAACTTTCAATTAGATGGATATGGTACATGGCTTTGGGCATTATCAGAACGTATAAGAATTTCTAATAACACAAAGTTAGCAGCTGAATATAGAAAAAGCATAAAAATAGTAATTGAGTATTTAATAAACTTTTGGGATTATCCTTGCTTTGATTGCTGGCAGGAAAATGGTGAAAAAATTCATACATCAACCCTTGCTGCTATATATGGAGGATTAAAAGCAATAAGTAATTATATAGAAGATGAAAGGCTTGAACATACTGCCAACTTGATTAAACAATATGTTATAGAAAACTGTATAGCAGATGGAAGACTAAAGAAGTGTATTGATGATGAAAACATAGATGGAAGTTTGCTTTGGGCAGCTGTTCCTTTTAATCTGTTTAAAGTAAACGATTTTATAGTTACGAATACAGTTAAGGAAATCGAGGATAAATTGGTAAACAATATTGGTGTCCATCGATACCTAGGAGATACTTATTACGGTGGTGGAGAATGGATAGTTCTATCAGCTTCACTTGGCTTATACTACTGCAAAGTAAATGAAATAGAAAAAGCAAAAGATATTCTTAGATGGATTGAAGATAAAGCAAAAGAAAATGGAGAGTTAAGTGAACAAATTTTAGAACATGTAAATGATGAAAATTATATAAAAAAATGGAGAAGCCTGTGGGGTGATGTAGCTTCGCCAGTATTATGGGCTCATGCAATGTATTTAATTTTACTGTATAATATTAAAAAATTTAGCTAACTAAAGCGCTAATAACGCTAAAAAATATAATTATAGGGGGAAAAATATGAAAAATAAAAAACTTTTATCATTAATTCTTACAGGTTTAATAGCTTCCTCGTTGCTTGTTGGCTGCGGAAGCAAGGCGCCTGCTCAAGATCAGCAGTCAGCAACAACTACTGATGAGACGAAGCTAAAAGGTGAAATAGAAATGTGGAGCACTTTCACAGATATTGAAAATAAGGTATTAACAGATAAAATAGTACCTGAGTTTAATAAGAAATATCAAGATATTAAAGTAAAAATTACACCAATGCCTGGTGGAGATGACTATAAGAAACAAATACTTCAAGCAGCTATGAGTGGAACCACACCGGACTTGGCAAGAACAGATATTGTAGATGTTGCTCAATATGCTAAAGAAGATTACTTAGTAGCAGTTGATTCTATGCCTGGATTTGATGATTTAAAGAAAGACCTATATGAGGGACCGGTGAGCACAAATTTCTACAATGGACATTATTATGGAATACCGCTAGATACCAATACTAAGATTGCTATATATAATAAGTCAATGCTTACAAAGGCAGGCTTGACAGAAGCACCAAAAACTATGGATGAACTTGAAAAATATGCTGAAGCAGTAAAGAAAGATAAAGTAATGGGAATAGGTATTGCAAACATAGATACTTGGGGAACAATGCCATACTTCTTATCGCTTGGAGGCAAGGTTACAGACAAGACTAATACAAAAGCTTCAGGCTTCTTAAACAGCCCGGAAAGTGTTAAGGCCCTTGAAAAAATAGTTGAGTGGAATGATAAAGGGTATGTGGCAAAGAGTTTACTTGGTGGAGAAGGTTCCTGGGAAGGTTTTAATGCAGGACATTATGGTATGATAGATGACGGCCCATGGTGGTTCCCAGCTAACAAAGATCAAAAGTTAGTTAAAGACAATGTAGTATTTGCTCCAATTCCTAAGGGAGATGGAGGAAGCATTTCCATAGTTGGAGGAGAAGATACAATAGTATTCAAGGCTTCAAAGAATCAGCAGCAAGCAGCAGCTTTTGCTAAGTTCTTAGCTTCAGATGAAGCACAAACAATATTTGCTACCGAGCTTGGTATGATGCCGGTTAATAAGAAAACAGCTGAAAAGCCGGTAGTTAAAGATAATGCGATGACAAGCGTTTATATGACTCAATTAGCTTCAACCTGGGCAAGGACTCCAAGTCCAAAATGGTCAGATATTTCATCAGCTATAAGAGATTCTTTTGAATTAGCAGTTAGAAAAAAAGCAACTCCTCAACAAGCTTTAGATGATGCTTCCAAGAAAGTTGATGCATTATTGCAGCAAAAATAAATTATTAGATAGAACTAAGGATTAAGGGGTCTCTCTTAATCCTTAGTCATAAATTTAAGGAGAGTGAAATGGTTGATAAGTAAGGATACAATTGCTTTGCAAACTAAGCCTAAAAATAGAAAATTTAAAAAGCAGCACCGAGAAGCTTTAGAAGGTTGGGCTTTTATTGGAATAGGTTTTTTACTTTTCGTAGTTTTTGTGGCATATCCTCTTTTAAAAAATGTTCAAATGGCATTTATGAATTATAGTGTTAATCCAAATAAACCAAGCACTTTTGTAGGACTTGATAATTTTAGAAAGGCATTTTTAGGGTCCGGAGTTTTAAATGAAAGTTCTAAGTTTTATCTGTCTTTAAGAAATACATTACTTGCAGTATTAGTTACTGTTCCTGCTCAGTGGTTTTTGGGAATGATACTTGCTGTAGCAATAGAAGCGATCTCTAAGGGAAAGGTTTTGTATAGATTTCTATTATATATACCAGTCATATCAGATTGGATAGTTGTGGCAGTATTATTTAAGTATATTTTCCAGGATACAAAAGGAGCTTTAATTAATTCAATACTTCTTAATCTACATCTTATCAAAGAACCTATTATGTGGCTTCAAAATGAGTGGACTGGAAATATTGTTATTTGGGCGCTTTGCATATGGAAGGGTATAGGATGGGTAATGATTATGTATACAGCAGCACTTCAAGATCTTCCAAAGGATATATATGAAGCTGCAGATGTAGATGGAGCATCAAAGAGACAGCAAATGTGGAAAATTACTCTGCCCATTCTTGCATCAAGAACTTATTTTATTATAATCAATTTGATAATCGGAGCCTTTAACATAATGCTTCAGGTAATGCTTATTACTAACGGCGGACCGATGGGAAAGACTGATGTTTTATTAAACTATATGTACAATAAAGCATTTTCAAGCTTCGAATTTGGTTATGCAGCAGCTTTAAGCATGGTAATGGGGGCTGTATTAATCGCCATTTCTCTAGTACAGAGAAAAATAACAAAGAATGTAGAAGTTGAATTCTAAAGGAGGAGAGGGAAATATGGTTCAAAGTAAGTTTGGTAAGCTTTTAATACATTTAGTGCTTATAGTAGTAGTTATATTCTCATTACTTCCGTTTTTGAATATGATAACTACCTCCTTGATACCTAATACTTATGTTCTGCCTTCAGAACCTCAGATAATTCCTAAACAATTTTATTTTGGAAACTATGTTTCAGTTTGGAAGGGAGAGCATTTTTCAACATACTTTGCTAATAGTGTATTTGTTACAGCAGCCACTACAGTATTAGTGTTGTTTATATCCTCCTTGTCAGCCTACGGGTTTGCAAGATTGAATTTTCCTGGAAAAAAGGTAATATTTAATATTTATATATTTTCTTTAATGATGCCTGCAGTACTTGCTTTGGTTTCACAATTTACAATTATTAAGGCTTTAGGTCTAGTAGATACTTATACAGGATTATTACTTTTATATGTAAGTGGCGGAGTAGCAGGAAATACTTTCTTCTTAAAAGGCTTCTTCGAAACTATTCCTAAAGAATTGGAAGAATCCATAATAATGGATGGAGGAAACAAGTGGACAATATATAAAAATATAATTATACCACTTTCAAAACCGGCTTTAGCTACTATGGCTATTGGTACTTTTTCGGGAACTTGGATGGAAGTATTTACAGCACTTGCAATTATTAAAACTCAATCAAAGAGAACTCTTCCAATTGCGATAAAGCTTTTACAAAACGGTAAAGCAACGCAATGGGGAATAATATTTGCTGCTGCAATATTAGTTTTAATACCTATTATTTTAATTTTTATTATCTTTAACAAGCAGTTTATTAAACAAGGTGGAAATCAAGGAGCTGTTAAAGGTTAATTTATGGGGAGGATTAATTTGAAAAGAAAAGTTATATTAGGTATAGCTATTGCGTTATGCCTTGGGGGAGGGAGCTTTACCGCTTATAAATATAAAACCTTTAAAGCTGATGAAGCTGCGAAGATTTTAAGCAGTAACGGTCTTATAAAGGATGTTTATACAGATAAGTCTAGATATAATCCAAATGATACAGTTAATTTTAAAATCGAGTTAAACAATAAACTAAATAAGAATTATAAAGGCATTTTAGAAGTTTATTTCAAGCATTTAAACAAAACAATCGAAAAAAAGGAAATTAAGGTTTCTTTAACTAATAATGAGGAAAAAACTATTGAGCTTTCTTGGATAGCACCACAGGAGGATTATCAAGGTTATCTTGTAGAAGTATATGCAGCGCGCGGCATAAGCGTTGATGACCATAGAAATACAGCCGTGGATGTATCTTCTACATGGGATAAGTTTCCGAGATATGGCTATTTAGTCGAGTTCCCTGAGCAGACTAAAGAAAAAACTGCTGAAGTAATTGATAAAATAAATAAGTTTCATATAAATGGGCTGCAGTTTTATGACTGGCAGAATGAGCATCAGAAGCCGGTACCCGGAATTACTGATAATATCCCAAGGTCATGGAAGGATATAGCTAATAGAGACATTTACTTTCATACTGTTAAAGATTATATTGATGCTGCGCACAGTAAAAATATGAAAGCTGGCAACTATAATCTTATTTATGGCGCTTATGCAGACTATGAGAAAGATGGAGTAAAACCGGAATGGGGAATTTACAAAGACGAAAAGCATGAAGTACAAGATACTCATAATATTCCTTCGGGATGGGCAACTTCATCATTAGCAGTATTTAATCCATCAAATAAGGAGTGGCAAAATTATATATATAATAAAGAAAAAAATGTTCATAAAGTATTAAACTTTGATGTGTTTCATATGGATACCTTAGGTTTTAGAGGAAATGACACCTACGATTATAATGGAAATAAAGTAAATATACCTGATACCTATACTGATTTTATTAACAATGCAAAAAAAGAAATGGGTGTAGGAGTTGTATTTAATACTGTAAATAGATATGGGCTAGAGCAAGTAGCCAAAAGTGATGTGGATTTTTTATATTCTGAGCTTTGGCCCAGTGATTTTCCAAATTATTATTCTTTTAAGGAAACAGTGGATAAAGGATATGAGCTTACAGGAGGAAAGAAAAATACAGTTATAGCAGCTTACATGAATTATGGAAGAGCAAATATGCCAGGAGAATTTAATGAACACAGTGTTAGGCTAACTGATGCAGCAATATTTGCTTCAGGAGGTGCTCACCTTGAGCTTGGTGATACAGGAATGCTTGCAAAAGAGTATTTTCCTAATAAAAACTTAACTATGCCTCAGTCTTTGGTAGCTGCCATGAGAAGTAATTATGACTTTCTAGTAGCCTACGAGAATCTTTTAAGAGATGGTCTTAAGGATATCAATAATATAATAGAGCTGGAAGGAATTAATACAAGCAGTAATGGTACTCAAGATACTGTGTGGGCCTTTGCAAAAGAGAAAAAAGGCTATGAGGTTGTTCAAATGGTAAATCTTTTAGGTATGAGACGTCCTGCCTGGAGAGATGATGGTGCTAATTACAATGCTCCAACCTTTAAAAAGGACTTAAAGCTTGACTATACCGTTAAAGAAGGTAAGGTTAAAGGAGTGTACTTAGCTTCACCAGATATTAATGGAGGAAAATCAATAAGCTTAAAATATACAACCAAGATGGAAAGCGATGGAGAAAAGCTTCATATTGAAGTTCCAGAGCTTCAGTATTGGAACATGGTTTATATTGATAAAGAATAACTTTAGGGATGTGAAAAGCTTGAAAATTATAGATGTTTACCCATTAAAGTCACAGTTTATGAAAAGAGATAAAATACAAATTGTCGTTGAGCTAGAGGAACATATTTTAGAAGGAAGAATTAAGTGCAAGGTTTATAAGTTTCATGAAGTTATTTTAACACTGGAAGAAAATATTGAAAACTTAACAAACAAAGTTTTATTTGAATTTGATATAGATGGACAAGAAGGTATTATGTCTGGCTTTGGGATAGAAATAGAATTATATAAAAATGGAAAGATGATTTATTCTAAAAGTACGGCCTTTGATATTTTAGATTCTTTTAAGTATGCTCCTAGATATGGGTTTCTAGCGGACTTTTCGGCAAATGACTTGGAGGATAAAGAAGACTTAAAGGAAATGAATAAATATCATTTGAATGTTGTTCAGTATTATGACTGGATGTACAGACATCATGATTTAATTCCTAAAACTGATATATTTATAGATCCATTAAATAGAGAGCTTAGTCTGCTTGCGGTTAAGGATAAGATAAATATAGCACATAAATATGGAATGAAAGCCATAGGCTATGGTGCAGTTTATGCAGCTGCTCCAGATTTTTATAAGGAAAATCAAGAATTAGCTCTTTATAAAAATAATGATGAAGTATTTGGCTTTGCTGATTTTCTTTATATTATGGACATAGCAAGAGAAAGCATATGGCATAATCATATCATTAATGAGTTTTACAAGGCTGTTAAGCTGGGTTTTGATGGAATCCACATGGATCAGTATGGTTATCCAAAGGAAGCTGTAAGTAATGCAAATGGGGAAAAGAAAGTTAGATATTTAAGAGAAGACTTCCCGATTTTAATTGATGACACTAGAGAATATATAGAAGGTAAAGGGGAAGAGGTAAGCTTAATCTTCAACGCTGTAAACAATTGGCCCGTTGAAACTGTTGCTAATTCAAAAGAAGATGCAGTTTATATTGAAGTATGGCCGCCAAATGATACCTATCAGGATTTATATAATCTAATAACAAACGCTAAGAAGTATGCTCCGAAAAAGCAGGTTATTTTAGCAGCTTATATGAAGCCATTCTTAGAGGAACTAAATATTCCTAAAGATCAGGCTGAAAATTCAACTTTGCTTACTATGGCGACTATATTTGCCGCCGGAGGTTTTCATCTTCTGTTAGGTGAGAAGAACGGGGTACTTTGCGATCCGTATTATCCAAAATATAGAACAATGGAAAATGAAGATTTTAAAAACAAACTAAGAAGTTATTATGATTTTATAGTTAAGTATGAAGAACTTCTCTATGATTTTGATATTGTTGATACTACAATGGTTAATACTGGCGGAATAAATGGAGAGTATACTTTTAACGGGGTAGAAGCTTCACCAAAGGCTGAGGCGGAAAGTGTGTGGACTTTAATTAAAGAAAAGCCGGGTTATAAGATTATAAACCTGATTAACTATGCTGAAATGAAGGATATGAATTGGAATGTACCTAAGGAAAAATTATCATCTGAAATAAATGATATAGAAGTTTCAGTATTAACTTGTAATAAAGTGAAAGCCGTATATGCAGCTTCACCTGATTTTGAAGAGGGGAAAGCTTTAAAATTAGATTTTAAATATGTTGATAGTGATCAAGGCAGAAAAATTAAATTTATAGTTTCAAAGTTAAAAATTTGGGATCTAGTTTATATTGTGTATTAAATATACTTAATGTGTCAATTGATGTTTTTGACTGACACATTAAGTTAAGTTTTAAAACTTACAAGAAGGAGCAGAAGAATGAATAAGAAGTGGTGGAAAGAAGGAGTAGTATATCAAATATATCCTAGAAGCTTTAAGGATTCCAATGGTGATGGAATAGGAGATATAAGAGGAATAATTGAAAAATTAGATTATATTAAAAACTTAGGTACAAATATAATATGGTTGGGCCCGATTTATAAGTCTCCAAATGATGATAATGGTTATGATATATGCGACTATAGAGATATAATGAATGAGTTTGGAACAATGGCTGACTTTGATGAGCTGCTAAAGGAAATGCATAAAAGAGATATAAAACTTGTTATGGATTTAGTAGTTAATCACTCTTCTGATGAGCATAAGTGGTTTGTAGAAAGTAGAAAGTCTAAAGATAATCCGTATAGAGATTATTATATATGGAGAAAAGCTAAAGAGGGAAATCCTCCAAACAATTGGGGTTCTTTCTTTAGCGGTTCTGTATGGAAATATGATGAAACTACTGATGAATATTTTCTGCACTTATTTTCTAAAAAACAGCCTGATTTAAATTGGGAAAATAAAAAAGTTAGAAATGAAGTTTATGATATGATGAAGTTCTGGTTTGACAAAGGAATAGATGGTTTTAGAATGGATGTAATAAATCTTATATCAAAAGTACCGGGACTTCCAGATGGAACTAAAGGAGAAAATGACCTTTATGGAAATGGTTTTCCGCTAACAGCAAATGGTCCAAGAGTTCATGAATATTTACAAGAGATGAATAGAGAAGTTTTAAGTAAATATGATATTATGACTGTTGGAGAAACTCCAGGAGTAGATCCTGAAACTGCGAAGCTTTATGTAAATGAAGACAGAAAAGAATTAAACATGTTGTTTCAGTTTGAACTTATGGATATAGATTCAGGTAATGGAAAGTGGGATATAAGACCTTGGAAGCTTACTACCTTTAAAAATATAATGTACAAATGGTATGAAGCTTTAAAAGAACAAGGCTGGAATTCATTATTCCTAAACAATCATGACCAGCCAAGATTAGTATCTAGATTTGGAAATGATAAAGAGTATAGAGTAGAATCGGCTAAAATGCTGGCAACCTTCCTTCATACTTGGCAGGGAACTCCGTATATTTACCAAGGTGAAGAAATTGGAATGACAAATGTTCAGTTTGATATATCAGATTACAAGGATATTGAAATAATCAATATGTTCAAAGAAAAGACTGAACAAGGTGTACCAAAGGAAGAATTGATGAAATCTATATATGCTAAAGGAAGAGACAACGCAAGGACACCAATACAATGGGATGCTTCAGAAAATGCAGGCTTTACTACGGGGGCTCCTTGGTTAAGGGTAAATCCGAACTATAAAGAAATAAATGTTGAAAGCGCATTGAAAGATAAAGATTCAATATTTTATTACTATCAAAAGCTTATTAAGCTGCGAAAAGAGCACGAAGTAATAGTATATGGCGATATCAATATGATGCTTGAAGAGGATGAAAAAATTTTTGCTTATACTAGAAAGTTTGAAAATGAAAGTTTATTAGTAGTTCTTAATTTCTTCGATAAAGAAGCAGCGTTTACAGCTCCAAAAAAATTTGATGTTAATAATGCCAAACTTTTAATAAGCAACTATGAGATACACGAGTTAAATAATAATTTTATTTTAAGACCTTATGAAGCTAGAGTTTATAAGATATAAATGAAATTATAACTTATAGAATTGAATAACTATCCTTAAACCTGCTTACAATAGCATTAATTGGTGAAGGCAGGCTTAAGGAGTTGATTGATATAAAAGATAAGTTAATTAATATTCTAATAAAAATAAATTTAATACTGCTGGCTATGATTCTAATAGGCAGAATAAATTTCATTAAAGAACTTTTAACTGCTATTTATAAGACGCTTTTAATCCCTTTATTTATCGGAACTTTGTTTTTTTATATAATAAGACCACTTAATGATGCTTTTAAGAAAAAGGGATTAAGTGAAGGAAAGGCAAGTCTTCTTACTTTAACAATATTCTCATTTATAGCAAGCGGAGTGGGAGTATATTTTGGAAGGTATGCCTATGATCAATTTAGACAAATAAGCAGGCAGTTAATTAATACTATTAACAGCAGCAGTGAAGTGAGTGGAGTTGTAAGCTATATTAACAAGCTTATAAGCGATAACAAAATATATTCTTTAGCTGCTAATATGGCTAACAATTATATTCAAAAAATAGGTCACAACTTTATGAAGATGGCAGGATACTTCATGAATACATTTTCTATTGTATTTTTGATAATAGTAATAATCTTTTATATGCTTAAAGATGGACAAAATCTGAAAAATAGTATTTTAAGATTTATACCTGTTAAATATAAAAATGTTACGGATAAAGTATTAACGGAAAGTGACAGTATACTGAGCCACTATGTTACTGGTCAGGCAAAGGTTGCTCTTTCACTTAGTACAATGATTTTCATAGGCTATAAAATCATTGGAATACATAATGCTATGCTGCTTGCAGGTATAACTTTTATTTTAGCTTTTATACCATTTGTAGGTTTTTTTATATCCATGATTATTCCATCAATAATAGCCTTAGGAATGGGATTTATAACCTTTATTAAATTGGCAGCAGTATTTATTATAGTTCAAACCCTCAAGGGGAGGCTGGTAGTACCTGCTATAATGGCTAAAACAATGAAGATACATCCTCTTACTGATATATTTTTAGTAATTTGTGCAGTAGCAGTTGGAGGGCCCTTTGCAGCTTTTGTTATTGTCCCTATATATGCTATAGCAAAAAACACAATTAAAATTGTAAAAGAGAAAAACTAGTGAAAAATATTGAGTACAATTTTTGAAATATTGTGATATAATATAATTAGAGCGTGAGATGGTATTTCCTTTTAAAGGGGATACCATTTTTTGTTTAATTAAATTGCTTTTTTATTAGGGGAGGGGCACAATGAAAAGTTTAGAATTTAAGTTAAAGATGAGAGACGGCTGCGAAAATTATATGTATTTGTGGGAGCCGGAGGAAGGGAGAGAGATTCAGGGAATAGTACAGCTTGTTCATGGATCCTGTGAGCATTCAGGAAGATATGTGGACTTTGCAAAGTTTTTAACTGATAATGGCTATATCGTCTATTCAAATGATTTAAGAGGACATGGATTAACTGTTAAAGATAATGAAGAATTGGGGTATTTTGGAGAAGAAAATGGCTGGCAGACTGTGGTTGAAGATCTATATGAAATAACAAAATTTATTAAAAACAAGCACAAAAATTTGAAAATTATAATTCTAGGGCACAGCATGGGTTCCTTTTTGGTAAGACACTATGCTTCAGTTCATGGAACAGAGGTAAGCGGAGTTATTGCTACAGGAACAGCACATAATCCAAGATTAGTGCTTAAGTTTGGGAGGATGTTAGCTGAAAGAGATATACAAAAAAATGGTTCCAAACATAGAAATGAAACTTTAAATAAAATGTCCTATGACTCCTTCAGTGATCAGTTTAAGCCTATAAGGACAAAACAGGACTGGCTTACAAGAGATGAAAAGATTGTAGATGAGTACATCAAAGATGAATTATGCGGGTTTATTTTTACCTCCAGCGGTTTTAGAGATATGTTTGAGGGGCTTTTATTTATTACTGACAGAAATAATATAAAAATGACTCCTAAGGAACTACCTATGATTCTGCTTTCAGGTAGAAGAGATCCCGTAGGAGCCAACGGTAAAACTGTTGTTAAAGCCTTCGAAGAATATAAAAAAGCTGGAATTAAAAATATTAATATGAAACTATATGATGATATGAGACATGAAATATTAAATGAAGTTGGAAAGGAAGAAGTATACAGTGATATTTTAAGTTGGATTAATGCTATTTAGAAGTGGGGGTCTTTATATGTACGATGTTGCAATTATAGGTGCAGGGGTTGTTGGTTCCGCTATTGCTAGAGAGTTATCTAAATACAATTTAAATATATGCTTAATAGAAAAAACTGAGGATGTTGCTGTGGGTGCTTCAAAAGCAAACAGCGGCATTGTTCATGGAGGTTATGCTGCAAAGTACGGAACTCTAAAAGGAGAACTATGCATTAAGGGAAATCAAATGTATGAGGAGCTTGATAAGCAATTAAATTTTGGTTTCAGAAGAACAGGGGCTCTAGTTGTAGGCTTTATTGAAGAGGACGAAAAGAAAATAAAAGAGCTTTATGAAAATGGACTGAAGATTGGCTGTGATGATTTAGAAATAATCTATAAGGACAGAATAAAAGAAATAGAACCTCATATTAATGATGAAGCTGTTGTTGCCTTGTATGCTAAAAGTGTAGGAGTAACTTCACCCTATGAGCTGACAATTGCTCTTGCTGAAAATGCAATTGAAAATGGAGCTACGTTAAAGCTTGGTACAGAGGTTTCAGGTATAGAAACTTTGGAAGGATACTTTAATATTAAAACAAATAATGGAGAAATAATAAGCAGATATGTAATTAATGCAGCAGGATTATACAGCGATAAGATTGCGGCAATGGTTGGTGCTGATAACTTTAAAATTCTTCCTAGAAAAGGCCAGTATATTCTATTTGGAAAGGATCAGGCTCATCTTGTCAATACTGTAGTTTTTCAAGTTCCAACTGAAAAAGGAAAAGGAATACTTGTAACAACCACCTATCATGGCAACTTTATGATAGGCCCTAATGCGGAGGAAATAGAGGATAAAGAGGATCTGGCAACCTCGGTAGAAATACTAGAAGAAGTTGTTGATACTGCAAGAAAGTCTATAAAGGATTTTGATGTTAAAAGAGCACTTACAACTTTTTCTGGAGTAAGAGCAGTGAGCAGTACGGGGGATTTTATAATAGAGGAAAGTAAGGTTAAAGGCTTTATAAATGCAGCAGGTATTGATTCTCCAGGGCTTACTTCAGCTCCTGCAATTGCAGTCAAGGTATCTGAAATACTCAAAGATACAGGACTAGAGTTAAATATTAATCCAAAGTTTAGTCCTTACAGAAAATCAATAATAATAAAAAAGAACATCAATTTTGATGGAAAGGTAGATCATGAAGATCCTGCTAAGAATTTGATATGCAGATGTGAAAAGATTACAGAAGCAGAGATTGTCGATGCTTTGCATAGAGGGATACCAGTAAGTTCGATAGATGCTGTTAAAAGGAGAACAAGGGCAGGTATGGGAAATTGCCAGGGAAATTTTTGTAGAAAAAGGGTAGCGGCTATTATAGCTAGAGAGCTGAATATTCCTATTGAAGAGGTTAGTATAAGAGGCAGGCTTTCTGGCCCAGCCCCTTTCAGGGTTTCAATAAATGAAATAAGGAAGATTAAAAAATAAAGTTATTATTTCTTAAGGAATTTGTAATAATTTTGTAGGCCTTTCGTAATATATGCATTTTATAATATTTATATAGTTGTTAATTTATGGAGGGCTTACATATTATGAAAAGGGTAAAATTTATTATTGAGCTTATTATAATAATAGTTTTGTGCGTAGTTATTGTAAATAAGGCTAGGGAAGAGTTTGGCACCAGTAATCTACAGGTAAGAGAAAGTATATATAAGTATCTTAAGAGTGAGAAAAATCAAATGCAGATTTATGAAGCTGCAATGAAACTTAATAACGGAAGCTCTCAAAACACTTGTGTATATTTTATATCAGAGGTGCTTAGAAATAATAAATTTCAAATTCCTAAAGAAACCTGTAATACTGGTCAAATGATAGCTTTGCTTGAAAAAGAAGGATGGGAAAAGGACAACAATTATAAAAATTTAAAGCCCGGAGATATTTGTTTTACAACTGATGATAAAGGAAACAAAAATGGAGTACCTTCTCATACCTATGTATTTATGGGATGGGTTAAAGAAGGAAATTACGACTATGCGTACATTTGTGATAACCAGGCAAAGGATTATGGAAACAAGGTTTATCATGTAAGAAATATAAGCATTACCGCTAATGCCAATGGATATAAAAAGGATGCTTTCAGCTTTTTTATGAAAGATGCTTAAAACACTGGATATAAATAAACATATCCAGTGTTTTTTTATTACATGTTTAGAGCAAGCTCTTCCATATTCCATATATCTGATACAAAACTCTTATAAAAATCTTCTTCATGACATACAAGGAGCACAGTTCCATTAAATTTAACAAGAGCTTCTTTCAATGCTTCCTTAGCATTTATGTCAAGATGATTTGTGGGTTCGTCTAATAAAAGCCAGTTCCCTGCGGTCATCATAAGCCTGCACAGTCTTACTTTTGACTGCTCACCGCCGCTAAGTGAGCTCATTTTTTGAAGTATGTGCTCTTGCTTAAGCCCGCATCTTGCAAGTGCCTCTCTGATCTCTCTTTGAGTTTTACTCGGAAATTCAGACCAAATTTCTTCCATGGCAGTATTACTGCTTACCTTAGATTCCTGCTCGAAATATATAGGATTAAGATATTCTCCAAGCTCTACTTTTCCGCTTAGAGGGGGGATAACACCCATGATTGTTTTTAAAAGAGTAGATTTTCCTATTCCATTACAGCCAGTTATAGCAATCTTTTCTCCTTTTGTAAGGGAGAGATTTAAATTATTTAGTATTGGATAGCTGTAGCCAATATTAAGTTTCGAGCTTTCAAAAACAAACCTTCCTGATTCTCTTGAAAACATAAATGAGAAAGCAGGTTTTGGCATAACCTTAGGTTTTTCAAGTCTTTCTATTTTTTCTAATTGCTTTCTTCTGCTTTGAGCTCTTTTAGTAGTAGAAGCACGAACAAGGTTTTTGCTTATAAAGTCTTGAAGCTTTGAGATTTGCTCCTGTTGCTTATTGTATTCGTCAAAGTACTTTTTTGTTTCTTCATCTTTTAACTTTAAAAAAGTTTCATAGTTTCCAGGATATCTTTTTAAACCTGCAAACTCAATATGATATATTACATTAGTTATCTTATTTAAAAAATCAGTGTCATGAGATATAACAATAAAGCTGTCAGGATAGCTGCTTAGATAGGTAGAAAGCCAATCTACATGTTCCTTGTCTAAGTAGTTTGTCGGTTCATCTAAAAGCAGCAAATCTGGGTTTTCAAGAAGCAGCTTTGCAAGCTTTATCTTTGTTCGCTGGCCGCCACTTAGCTTTTCTATGGGAGTATCAAGCCCTAAAGCATAAATTCCAAGACCGCGGGAAACATTTTCTATTAAACTGTCTATTTTATAAAAGTCACTTGAATACAAATAATCTTGAAGTCTGCCAAGCTCTTTAAGAAGCTTTTCAGTATCAGAATTAGCACTGCTTGATAATAGGTTTCCTATGTCTAAAATTCTTTTATCAATTTCATAAAGCTTTGCAAAAGCTGACTGCAGGGTATTCTTAATGGTTAAGCTTCCGTCCAATTCCTGATGCTGGTCAAGATAACCTATATTGATTAAACTAGGCCGATATACAGTGCCTGTATCAGGAATAAGTCTTCCAGTTAAAATATTTAAAAAAGTAGTTTTACCCGCTCCGTTTACGCCAACGAGCCCTGCATGTTCTCCCTTTAAAAGCCTAAAGGAAATGTTTTTTAATATAGTTTTATCTCCAAATTCAAAGGTTAAGTTTTCTACGTTTAATATACTCATAATTTTCTCCTTTCACTCGAAACACTGGGCAGCCTTACCAGCTCGTTCCCACTCGCTAGTCTGCCCGTAAAAGTCCATTTAGGACTTTTACCTCATTAAAAATATTCACTAGCCTAACTCATAGTTAGGCCGCAATTTCATTAAAAACTTTTATATTAATCTAACTAATTTTAGCTGCAAACAAAAAAGGAAAGAGGTTATAAAACTCCCCTTTCCAAGTTAATAAACTTTGCAAAACAAAAAAGAGATGTTTGCTGCAGAATGTACAAATCATATAAGTAACCAAATATAATATATAAAGTTACAAATATATATACAAGCTAAAAGACAGCAAAAAAGAGCCTTATCCTGTAATCGATAATTCTATTCAGTTAGCAGCTAAAAAAGGGCAGACTACCCCTAGGTTAAGCTAAACTAACTGTAAGAACTACCATTTTACACACGATTGGCTCACATCTCCTTTAATAATACAAAATTAATTAACTACAATATATTATATATGTAAATCAGCAAAAAGTATACAATAATTTGAAATTTTCTAATAATTATCGCTATAAAAAAGGCGCCTTATATCAAGACGCCTTTTAATTAAGCTGCAGTGCTCTTATCAGAGTCTGAACTATTTTTAGAGGTAAGTTTAGTAATCCAGGATATTATATATCCAAGCAATATTAAAACTATAGGTCCGCCATAATCCTTACCTACTGCTTTTATTGCATCCATTTTAGTTTCTGCTGAAACTATGTCACCAAGACCTGCTCCAAAGAAACCTGCTATCCCAAGCACTAATAATAGTATTGATACTGCAATAGCAGCTGTGTTTGATTTAAACATTGTATATGGAGCCTTATTCCCTTTTAGTCTATAAACTAAGTAAGCTCCAGATAATATGATATAAGGTAATATAAGTGATAAAGATGATAAATTAGTTAAGAATTTAAAGAAAGTATCTATGGATTTTAATCCTGCAGCTGGTACTGCTACCAAAATTATTAGAATAGCACATTGGATCCAAAGAGCATTCTTAAGAGTACCATTTTCATCTTTCTTAGTTAGTGTCTTAGGGAAAGTTCCTTCAGGAACCTCTGAGAACATGGCTCTGATTGGAGATTCCATCCAAACAATGTATGCACCAATAGAAGTTACAGTAAGTATTGCTGCGTATAGCTGAACAATAACTTTTCCATTAAGTCCGAAGTTTTCAGCTAAAAGCTTGTATACAACATAACCTGCATCTTTTAGTCCAGCCTTTTGTATAGCATCAGGTGATGCCACGATGCAGAGTGCAACAGAACCAATTGTGTATGCAGCCGCGACTAATAATGTGGCAACTATAACTGCTTTAGGGAAAGTTTTTTTAGGTTTGTCTACTTCACCTATATAAGTTCCTGCAACTTCAGCACCAGCAACAGCAAATAAAAGCCAGGAGAAAGTTGAAAAATAATCAACATTAAATTTAGGCATAACTGAAGCTGTTGTAAATTCTGTTGCAGATGGTTTTCCAACTAAAAGACCAACAAAAGCAAACACTATAAAAATAACTGTAACTGCTATTGTAAATCTTCCACCAAGATTACTTAGCTTGGAGAATTTTTTAACTCCAGTTGTAGCAGCCCAAGTTAGAATAATTGCAAGTGCAATTCCTAGATAAGATAATATATAAGCATTAGAATCATTAAATCTATTTTCGCCAAATATAGCCCAAGAAATCATAACTGGAATTCTGGCAAAAACCATTTGAAGATAAAATAAATTAGAAATAAAATAAGACCAAGTTCCTATATATGCCCATTTTGATCCTATAGCAGAATCTATCCAGTTATATAACCCTCCGTTTTTATCATTGTTTGCAGAAGCAAGTTCAGCTATAACTGCTGATAAAGGCAGGAAGAAGAATACTGAAACTAACAGCCATGAAGGAATTGCTGCAGGTCCAAGTGCCACTGCATTGGTAGTTATGTTACCAAAACCAAAGGTTGGCACAAATATCAGCATTACTAAAGTCCATAAACCAATTTTTTTTGAGTTACTCATGATTGTCCCCCTTAATTGTAAATTTTGTATAAATATTCGCGTATTCTATTATATTATACAAATTTCGATAATGCAAATATAAAAAATCAGAATTTTATTGCAAATTATATAAATACATTTGAAAAATATAAAAAAAGACGCCTTGAAAAGCGTCTTAATTGTGAAAATCTGATGCAAGTCTCATCCAAGTTTCAAATTTAGAAGGGTCTGATTCCTTAATAAAAAATACCCTTGCTCCTCTTGAAAAGCTATCATCTCCATAGGTACCATAGCCTATACTTCTTGAATAGCCGAGCTTTATACCATTAAGTTCTCCTACAAAATCATTTAAATGATCATGCCCTACAAATATGCCTTTTACATCTTTTGTGTCAACTAAAGCTTCAAATAGTCCTGAATTAAACTTTGGTGAAGATATTTCTTCGTTTTTAAAGCCTACTGCCTGGCCGTTTTCCCAGACTATCTTAAATTCTGGTATAGGAATATGAAAGAACATTAGAGCAGGTATAGTTCTATTATACTTTTGCTGTATAGCTTCAGTGGTATGTTTATACCAATCTATCTGTTTATAATTAATCCACTCGTATTCCTTAGTTTTATAATCGTATTTCCCAGAATCCAGCATGTATATATTAAATACAGGAATATTAGTTTCGGAAGCTTTAATTAAAATATTGTAATTTCCGACTCTATCGGAAGTAGTAAAACCAGATTGACTTATATTGTTAGGGTAAGATGTGTATATATTCATCATTTCTTCCTTGCTCATCTTACCGTGTTCATCATCATGGTTTCCAAAGATAACAGCCCAGGGAATCCTACGTCTTTCCATAGGCTCAGCAATATTATCTATAGACTTCTTAACTTCTTTAGAAGATTTGCTGCTGTCATCAACATTATCCCCGGTGAGTAAAACTAAATCAGGTTTCTCAAAATCCAATATTTTATTCATTAGATTTATAGTCCTAATATCTATATCAGGGCCATCTTGAGAATCAGCAAACTGAACTATTTTAAAAGTACCATCTTTTCTAAACTTAAGTTCAGGTTTAGGAGTTTCTGTATTATCCTTGCTATAGGTAATAGAAAAGAATATCACTAAAAAAATCGCTATTGAACCAATTATAAACCATCCCTTAGAAAGCTTCATAATATATGTCTCCTTATTGGTAAATAATTTTATTATTATAATGAACAGTTTTAATATATAAAATTCAATTTATAGGAGTAAATCGTAATACATAACCTTACAAATTATTTGCTCTTTTTTGCCCTCTATGTTATAAAGTAAATAAATCAAAAATATGAAGGAGTACGGACAACAATATGAATCTTTTAAGTGCAGAAAATATTTCAAAAAGCTACAGCGAAAAACAGCTTTTAAATAATATAAATTTAGGAATAAATGAAGGGGATAAAATAGGTATTATAGGCGTAAACGGAACTGGAAAGTCTACCTTCTTAAAAATACTTTCAAAGGTTGAAGAACCAGATGAAGGAAGAGTTATAATAGGAAATTCAGTTACAATTGAGTATTTGCCTCAAAATCCTTATTTTGATCCTGAGGCTACAGTTTTAGAGCAGGTGTTTAAGGGAAATTCTGAGGTTATGAAGCTTATAAGAGATTACGAAGAGGCTCTTCAAAACCCGGATTCTTCAGGGGAAAAGCTTATAAAGCTTACCCATGCTATGGATACTTTAAATGCCTGGACTTTAGAAAGCGAAGCCAAGACTATTTTAACTAAGCTTGGAGTTTTAGATTTTAGTGCAAAAGTAGCTAATTTATCAGGAGGGCAGAAAAAAAGGATAGCGCTTGCAAGCGCGCTTATTAATCCATCTGACCTGCTTATCCTTGATGAGCCTACAAATCATCTTGATAATGATACTATTGACTGGCTTGAGCAGTACCTTAATAAAAGAAAAGGTGCACTTCTTATGATCACTCATGATAGATATTTTCTAGATAGAGTTGTCAATGAAATAATAGAGTTAGACAGCGGAAATCTTTACTTATATAAAGGAAACTATAGTATATTCCTTGAGAAAAAGGCTGAAAGAGAAGAGATAGAAAATGCTAATGAAAAGAAAAGACAAAGCCTGTTTAAAAAGGAACTTGCTTGGATAAGAAGAGGAGCTAAGGCTAGAACTACAAAGCAAAAAGCTAGAATAGATCGCTTTGAAAAGTTAAGTGATAGTCTTTCTGATGCAGCTGAAGATAAATTAGAAATATCTGTAGGAAGCAGTAGATTAGGCAAAAAGATAATTGAGCTTGAGCATATAAATAAAGCTTTTGACTATAAAAAGGTTATTGATGATTTTACCTATATCATTTTAAGAAACGACAGAATAGGAATAATCGGTCAGAATGGAAGCGGAAAGTCTACTCTTATGAACGTAATTTCAGGAAAGATAAATCCAGATAGTGGGATTGTTGATGTAGGGGAAACTGTTAAGATAGGGTATTATACTCAGGAAAATTATCATATGGATGAGAGTTTAAGAGCTATTGAATACATTAGAGAGGGTGCTGAATACATCGAAAATGCTGAAGGGTATAAAATAACAGCTTCACAAATGATGGAAAGATTTTTGTTTTCAGGTACTCTTCAATGGACCCCGATATCAAAGCTTTCAGGAGGCGAGAAAAGAAGGCTCTATTTATTAAGAGTTCTTATGGAAGCTCCGAATATTCTTCTTTTAGATGAGCCTACTAATGATTTGGACATAGAAACACTTACTATACTAGAAGATTATATAGATGATTTTCAGGGAGCCGTTATAGCTGTATCACATGATAGATACTTCTTAGATAGAATAGCCGAAAAGATATTTTTATTTGAAGGCCAGGGAAAAATAAAGCAATATACAGGAAATTATACTGAATTTAGAGAAATAAAAGAAACCGAAGATGATATTGCTAACAATAGCAGGGATAATAATAAGCAAAATGTGAATAAAAATTCTGATACTGTGGATAAAAAGAAGGAAAAACCTTTAAAGTTTTCTTTTAAAGAGCAGAAAGAATATGATGAAATAGATTCGGTTATTTTAGAGCTCGAATGTAAAATTGAAGAAACTGAAGAAAAAATTAATGGTGCTTCTTCTGACTATAACTTATTGCAAGACCTACTAAAAGAAAAGGATACTTTAGAAAAACAGCTAGAGGAGAAAATGGATAGATGGGTCTATTTGAATGAACTGGCTGAAAAGATTACTGATGCAAAACAGAATAAATAGTATATTAGTCCCCTTAGTTTTAAAACTAAGGGGACTTTTTATAATTTTTTTGAAAATTCTTTAAAATATGATGATAAGTTAACAATACTTTGGTACAATTGTAGTATACATTAAATGGAATGAATGGGGGGATTTGATGTTTAACTTAAATAAGACGGAACAGAGCTGGGCCTTATATGATTGGGCAAATTCAGCATATAGCTTGACTATTACTACTGCGGTACTGCCTTTATATTTTAAGTCTGTGTTTCAAAATGCTGGAGGAAGTGCTGCGGTATCTACGGCTTATTGGGGTTATGCAAGTTCGATATCGACTTTGTTTTTAGCTATTATGGCACCGATATTAGGAACAGTAGCGGACTATAAGGGATATAAAAAGAAATTATTTAACATGTTTTTTATAATAGGTATAATGGCTACGGCTTGTCTTTCTTTTGTTCCAGATAACAATTGGATATTACTTTTAGGATTTTACATATTATCAGCTATAGGATTTTCTGGTACAAATATATTTTATGATGCTTTCTTGGTAGATGTAACAAAAGAAGAAAAAATGGATAGGGTGTCTACCTTAGGCTTTGGACTTGGATATATAGGAAGTACGATACCATTTATAATCAGTATGGCAATAATAATGCTTCAACAGTTAAAAATGCTGCCCTTATCTGCAGCTGCTGCTTCTAAAATTTCATTTTTTATAACTGCAGTTTGGTGGCTTATTTTTACTATTCCTATGATCAAAAATGTTAAACAAATCCATGGTATTGAAATAGAGCCAAGACCAGTCAAGAAGAGTTTTATACGAATAATTCATACCTTTAAGGATATTAAAAAACATAGAAAGGTTTTTTTATTTCTATTAGCTTACTTTTTCTATATAGACGGGGTAGATACTATTATTAAAATGTCAAGTGCCTATGGAGCTGATCTTGGGATAAAACCTACATCACTATTGCTAATATTGCTTATTACTCAGTTTGTCGCCTTTCCTTGTGCAATTATTTACGGAAGGCTGGCTCAAAGATTTAAAGGCAAGATTATGCTGTATGTTGGGATAATAATCTATACTGTAATTTGTATTTATGCATTCTTCTTAAAGACAACATTAGATTTTTGGATACTTGCAATGCTTGTAGGAACTTCTCAGGGGGGGATTCAGGCATTAAGTCGATCTTATTTTGGGAAATTAGTTCCAAAGGAAAACTCTAATGAGTTTTTTGGTTTCTATAATATATTTGGTAAATTTGCAGCTGTTATGGGGCCATTTTTAATGGGAATAGTGACTCAAATTACTGGAAAATCAAATTATGGTGTTTTTAGCATAATACTTCTATTTATTATAGGAGGATTAATATTATTAAGAGTTCCGGAAAATAGTGAACCTGTAGATACAAGTGAAACTATAAGCTTAAATTAAGAAAAATTGTGACTCTGAATAAGGGTCATGTTTTTTTGGTGTTTTATATAAATATAATGTTTTACAAATGGGGGATTTGACTATGAACGAAATAAGTAAAGATAAATTTAGAATTATAGGGGTTGATGAGATTGATTTAGATGAAGCTTCTAAAAGTATAGAGAGAATTAATTGGAAGTATACATTAAAAAGGTTTCTAAGCAACAAGATTGCAGTTACAGCAGTTTTTGTATTGATAGCTATTATTATTATGGGAGCAATAGGACCTAAATTAACAAGTTATCAGCCATTTGAAGAGAAGAGAGCATGGAGAAATATTATTCCTGGTACTGAGCATATTTTTGGTACTGATTATATAGGGAGAGATATATTTGTCAGAGTATGTATTGCTATAAGAACATCTCTTATAATAGGCTTAAGCTCAGCAGCACTTGATATAATAATTGGAGTTATTTTTGGGGCTATATGCGTTTATTATGGGGGAGTTATTGATGATATAATAATGAGAATTGTAGAAATACTTACCAGCATTCCTAATGTGCTATTTATACTTCAAATACTATTAGTACTTAGAGTAGGAATATTTTCACTTATTATTGCATTGAGTATGGTTGGGTGGTGCAATGTAAGCAGAATAATAAGAGGACAACTTCTTCAAGTGAAACAACAGGAGTACATAATGGCTGCCCAGGCTTTAGGTGCAAGTACCTCAAGAATTATTGCAAAGCATTTCTTAGTTAATATATTAAACATTGCTATAGTTACTTTTGCTTTAGAAGTGCCAAATATAATTTTAACTGAAGCGGCACTCAGTTTTATAGGGTTTGGTCTTACAAAACCATTTATAAGCTTTGGAACAATGGCAATCGATGCACAACAGAATATTTTGTTTTATCCATATCAAGCTTTGTTCCCAGGTGCCTTTTTAAGTTTGATTATGATATGTATTAATTTGATTGGAGATGCACTATCAGATGCACTTGATTATAGAATTGATTTAGGAGTTGAGAATCATGAGTAAGAAGTCAGTCTTTTACATTTTAATATCAGTATTTGCAGTGATTTTTATTTACCATTTGGTAATTAATATAAACAACACAACTCAGCCACCATCACCTGTTTGGGGAAAGGAAGTACTTGTTTCAACAGGTGATGGTAAAACATCGGCTAAAATAATGAAGTATAACGAGAATTATATTATTGCTCATAATTATGGAAGTAAGGTAAAGATATTATCCGTTAACGGATTAGGGAAAAAACTTGAAGAACAAAGCTTTAACGCCGTAAGCGGGGAGCCTAAAAGCGTTGGCTTATTAACAGACGGAAAAAATATATATTTAAACTGGATTGAAAACAAAGGTGAAATTAAAAACTTGCATCAGCTAGTTTTAGATAAAGATTTTAATATAAAGGATAAAAAAGAAATAGATGATATAGATGACAAAATTCAAATCGGTGATAGTCTAATGCTAATAAGTTTTGGAGATAGGATGGAGATAAGTGATATTAAAAATAATAATAAGATAATAGTTAAAGATGATACTCCTAGGAGAATTTCAGGCACAAAGATTAATAACAAATATATGGTTTCTTATTGTACAAGTACAGATTTGTATAAATATTTTTATATTGAAAATGGAGAAGTGAGTAAGGCACAAATAGCGGGTCATATGCCGGGAAGCTACAGAATGACCTATATAGGCTCTAATCTTGTATCAGATGGGAAATATGGTTATATATTAAACCCATATATGTATTTGGGATTAAATGGCGGCATTAGTGAACTTAAGTTCCAGTTGGACAGCGATAAAGAAGGTGAGGTTCAAGAACTTACAAACTCAGAAGGATATAGAGAAACATTATTAGAAGTAGTTGCAAATAATTCTGATGGTCATGGGAAGATATTAACAAGTGATCAAGTACCTATGGGAAAGAAAAAGGTGTTTTCTAATATAAGTGAATATACAATTATTAATGGAGCTGCATCAAATCCAATACCTGTATCAAGAACTAGGGCCTTTTCTCTTTATTCTGATATAGCAGGAGAAGCAGTGGTATTCTGTGATTTTGAAGATGGAAAATCAAATATATATATGACTTCAAAAAATGAAGATTTTAAAAATGCTAATAATGGAAGAACAATAAAGGAATATAAATATGCCATCCAAGATAGTTTTGAAGAAGTTCTATTTGTCATAGGATATATGTTTCCTTACGGAGCTCTTTGGCTTATTCCAAGTATTTGCCTTGCAGCTTTGATATGCATAGTAGAGTACAAGCTAAAAGATAAATTTAAAAAGATTACTTTTTTAGCTGTATATTTATTTTACTTAGCTATAAAGGGATACTTTATTTATTCTGTTTCTCTAAAAAGATACGCTTATTTTCTGCCAGCATATTTTACTCCTCTAATTGGCGAGGTTTTAGCAATTATGATAAGTATACTCTGCTGTGTAATCAGCTACAAAAAGTATACTAAAGATATGGAGACTAATGTAATTGCAAAAAATGCTACTCCAGCTTTTATTATGGATGCATTTTTGACACTAATGATATTTGTTCCATTTATAAAATAGCAAATAAGCCGGGGAGATAAAAATAAGAAAGGCTATGAAGGAGAAGTTAAATGAAAAAAATCAAAGTGTTAAGTTGTATTGTACTTACTATAATAGTGCTTTCAATAAGCGGTTGCAGTAAAATAAATTCCTATCAAAAGTCTGTTTATAAAGATGATTCAAAAATAGAAGCAGAGGGAGATAGTTTTACTTTTCAAAACAAGGTAGGGACCATTGAAAGCAGCAAAACTGATAACAAAGCAGATTTGAAATTTGGCGGTTTTGACGGTGCGGATACCATATGGATTATTGAAGCAAAAGAAAATAAAAAGTATACTTTAGAGTATGATGTTAAAATAGAAGAAGGAAACTTCAAAATAGCTTTCATAAATTCAGATGGAAAAGTAACTTCTATTACAGAAAAAACAGAAAAGAATAGTAAAGAGATAGATATTCCAAAAGGTAAAAGCCGTATAAAAATAGTAGGTAATTCAGCTAAAGGACAATTTGTTCTCAGCATTAAAGCTGACGATAATATTACAATAACTAAGAAAGATAATTCTTTTAAATAAATTTATATATTGATATATAAAATTGAATCTTAATATGGATTTTTTCTAATATACTTTAATAATAAGTAAAGCTATTGGGGAGGGGTTATAATGGGCTATGGTCTTTCAATTTTATTTATGTGCATAAGTGCAGCTATTGCTATAGTTTTGCCTATAGCTGCAGCTTTATATCTTAATAAAAAGTATAATACCTCATGGAAAGCTACAGTTGTTGGAGTATTAATTTTTATAGTATTTCAGCTATTGACAAGATTTCAGCTTTTAGGTCTTTGGCAAAAAACAAACTGGTATACTTATAACTCTGTAGTAAATCCATGGAGTATATACTTAATAGCGGGTTTTACAGCAGGAATATTTGAGAATGTGGGAAGATTTATTGGCTTTAAGTTTTTCTTAAAGGATAAGCTGGAGTGGAAAAACGGTATTGCTTATGGTATAGGTCATGGAGGAATAGAGGCTGTACTTCTTGCAGGTATTCCTTTTATAAATTTAATTGTTACAAGCTTAATAAATGGAACAACAGTATATAATTTTCCTGGTATGTATCTTTTAGGAGGAATTGAGAGGATTTTTGCTATGACACTTCATGTGGCACTATCCTTAGTAGTACTATATGGAGTTAAGAATAAGAAAAATAGATATCTTTTATATGCAATATTGCTTCATGGAATAGTTGACTCATCAATAGGTTTTGTAAAAAACACCATTCTGCTTGAGGCTTGGGTTGCTGTCTTTGCTGCAGCTGTGCTATTCTTCATTATCAGGAAAATAAAAAAGTCAAGCAGCGAAAGCATATTAGCTTAACTGAAAGGAGAGGTCAGCATGAGATTTAAAAAGTTTAGCATATTATTTGTTTTAATTGTAATGGTAAGCTTATTTACTGCCTGTAGCCAAAAGTCAGTAAAGGTTAATGATGAGGAAGTGAAAAATTACTCAGAGCCTATATTAGAAAGTATTCTAATGGCTGCAAACAAAGACGATTATTCTACTTATTCTAAGGATTTCAGTGAAAAAATGAAGGACGCTTTAACTGAAACTAACTTTAAGGAGCAGAATAAACTTATAAAGGATAAGATAGGCGAGTATAAATCAAAGCAATTCGTAAAGGCCCAAGCTAAGGGAGATTATATAACAGCAATTTATAGTGCAAAGTATTCTAATGAGCCTAATGATGTTATGGTTACTATAACCTTTAAAAACGGAGATGAAAATCATAAAGTTGAAGGATTGTTTATGACTTCACCAAAGCTTGCAAGTAAGTAGCTGAATTTGAGAATAAATTAGGTATTAACAAAAGGAGAAATAATAGATGTTTGAAAATGATTATATTATGAAACTAATAAAATCTGCTTTAAATGGAATAGTTTCTTTTATAAAAAAGAAGAGCGGCATTGAAGACAATATTGATGAAGAAAGCGGAAATGTTATTATTGCAGAGGATCAGCTGTTGGAAATGATGATTAAAAGATATGTAAGCGACGGTGAAATTAATAAGGCTGAAAATGCTCTATTTGAAGCTATGCAAACCCGTAAGTCGCCGAGGCTTTTGGAATTAGCCTTAAACTTTTATGATGAAATCAGTAAATGGAGCGAAGAAAAGCTTTCTAACTGCAATTTTTCAAGAATGGAAATATTGCAGGGATTAAATGAAGTAAAGCAGTTATATGGAGCGGAGATTTTTTAGGATTGCAAAAAACAATAACACTTTAAAAATGATAAGGAACTGATGAACAGTAAGCTTAATAATTAGCTGCGCATCAGTTTTTTGTTTTATTAAATTACAATTTTGTAATTTTATTATTAAGCTTATTGTAATTAATTGACTTTATAATAAAGCTATAAAGTTGATTTGGAGGTTGAAGCCCTAAATGGGCTTCAACGGGCAATCTAGCGAATGGCAATGAGCGATTTTAGATTGCCCCGAACTGAAGCCCTAAATGGGCTTCAACGGGCAATCTAGGGAATGACAATGAGCGATTTTAGATTGCCCAGAACTAAAGGTCTAAATGACCCAGTGTTTCTAGCGAAAGGAGGTTAAAGGTCTAAATGACCTTTAACGAGTAGTTTACGAGCGGAAGTGAGTGGTCTAAACTACTCAGTGCTTCCGACTATAAGGAGGAAAAAATGGAAGTTTTAAGAGTTGAAAATCTATCAAAAAAATATGGCAAAGGTGAAAATGAAGTTGTAGCGCTTGATAATATAAGCTTTTCTGTTGACAAGGGTGAGTTTACTGCAATAGTAGGTCCAAGCGGTTCAGGGAAAAGTACATTGCTTCATTTATTAGGAGGGGTAGATAAGCCTACTTCTGGTAAAGTTTTTATTGATGACTTAGATATATATGAACTAAAAGAAAAACAACTTTCTATACTTAGAAGACGTAAAGTGGGATTTATATTTCAAGCCTATAATTTAATACCTGTGCTTACTGCAGAAGAAAATATATTAATGCCTCTTTTATTGGATAACAAAAAAGCTGATAAGCCTTATATAGATGAACTGTTAAGTATATTAGATTTAAAAGAAAGAAGAAAGCATCTTCCATCAGAGCTTTCAGGAGGACAGCAGCAAAGAGTATCCATTGGTAGAGCACTTTCTAATAAGCCTTCAATAATACTAGCTGATGAACCTACAGGAAATCTAGATACAAAAAATTCTAAAGAAGTACTAGAACTTTTAAAGTATTCAGCAAAGAAGTATAACCAGACCTTGATACTTATTACACATGATTTAAATATTGCCTCTATGGCAGATAGAATTATAAGTATTGTGGACGGAAAGATTTCATCAGATGAGGTGATGAAATAATGGAGAAATATTCGTCTCTTACAAGAAAATATTTATTAAAGCATAAAGGAAGAACAATTCTTACTCTATTTGGAATTATAGTAGCTGTTGCAATGTTTTCAGCAATCTTTACTTTTTATTACAGTGGGAAAGAAAGTCAGATTGAAAGTACAAAAGAAAAATCCGGAAACTTTGAAGTTTTATTTTCTAAATTAAATACAGATAAATTAAAGCTTCTCAAAAGCAATGCTGAAATAAAAAATGGAGGAGCAGAGAAAAAACTAGGAAGCTTTGTAATTGAAAACGTAGATTTGACAGATTCAATCAAGTCAATGCAAATTAAGGCTTATGATGAAGGAATGTTTAATAATATATTTAAGTTAAAGCTTTCAGAAGGAAGGCTTCCCCAAAATAGTTCGGAAATAATAGTAGATAAAAAGTTTTATAATGTTTTGAAAGACAAAAATAATAGCAGCCTGTTAAAGGGAAAGTTAGCATTTGAAAATAATGCCGAGAATAAAGGGTATAAAATAGTAGGAGCTTTTGAAAGCAGTGAAATAAGCAGCTATGGAATCACTTTTCTTGATGAAGCTTTAGCAAAAGATGGAAGCTTTTCTTATTATGCTAATTTAAAAGAGAAAAAAGATAAAATAGGAGCTGCTAAAAAAATAGCTGCAGACTCGGGAGTAAGTTTTGATGTAAACAGCGATCTTCTATATCTTTATGGTCAAGGACCGGATAAACAAAAAAATGATGCTGTATTAAAAATATTTATAGTTGTAACAGTGTTTGTAGTCATTTGTACTGTAGTAGTTATTTATAATGCATTTAACATATCGGTAATGGAAAGAGTCAAGCATTATGGAATACTTAGAAGTATAGGAGCTACTAAAAAGCAAATTAGAAATCTTGTTTTTAAAGAAGCATTTATTATGAGCATAATAGCTATACCAATAGGTATTTTCTGCGGATACTTGGGACTATATATAACAATCAACCTTATGATGACCGGAAATACCTTTAGCGATTTACATGTAGTATTAAAGCCTCAGGTAGTAATTATTGGTGCAGCATTAGGGATTATAACTATATTTTTATCTGCATTTTTCCCGGCAAGAACTGCTTCAAAGGTTTCTCCAATTGATGCAATCAGAGGAACTACAGTAATAAAAGGAGAAAAAGTAAAAAGAAGAAGAAGCTTTTTACCTAGACTTATATTTAATTTTGAAGGAGAGGTTGCTTACAAAAATATAAAAAGAAGCAGGAAGAGATTTTATATTACCTGCATATCTTTAACAGTTTCCTTAATTATGTTTATATTCTTTTCAAACTTCGCAGACTTTACTTTAAGGTCAAACAAAATATTAAATGGTAGTCTCAAAGTAGAAGCTGCCTTTACAGCAAAGGACGGCAATTTGTTTGGAGATAAGTTTGTAGAAAGACTAAAGGCTGTTGATGGTATTAAAAATATATATAAGACTAATCAATACGTCATAAGCCTTCCTATTGATAAGAGTAAGCTCCAGGAGAAGTTTTTGAATTCATTTAAAAATAGCAATAACCTAAAAGAAAATAAAAATAGCTTTTTAATTGATAAAGGTTCCATATTCAGTTATGATGAAAATGCCTTTAATTTAGCAAAAAAAGAAAATAAGTTAAAGCTTGAGTACTCTGATTTTAAGGATAATAAAGTTATAATAGTCAACAAAGTCAGAGGCAAAGATAATAAAAAAATATTCTGGGGGGATTTTACAAGCTATAAACCTGGAGACAAAATTACAGTTCCTGTAATGTCTAAAGAGTACATTAATAATTCCAGTACTAAAAATTTTCAGGGATTAATTGATAGCGGAAAAGAAATTACCTTAGAGGTAGCAGATGTTATTGAAGATGATCCTATAATAGGTACGCCATTAATAGATGGCTATGGAATTATAGTATCAAATGAAACCTTTAAGAGGCTTACTGGGCTTAATGAATATAATAATATCCTTTTAGATTACTCTTCAAGCCAATATAGAGATAAGCTTTTCGAAAAACTAAATATCATTGCTGATGAGAATAAAGCTATGTTTATGGATGCATATAGTACTCAAAAGGAAATGGATAGCTCTATAAAACAATTATTTGTTCTAGTATATGGCTTCGTAGCTTTAATAGTAGTAATCTCAACAGTAAATATTATAAATACTGTTACTATAAATCTTCTTGTTAAAAAGAGAGAGTATGCAATATTTAAGGCTATTGGAATGACCAAAGGACAATTTAAGAAACTTGTACTTTTAGAGGGAGTACTATTTGGTATTTTTGCTTCCTTAGTTGGACTTCCTTTATCCTATCTGCTTACAAGGTATGGTATAGTAGGTAATAATCCTTTAGGGGATATAGGTTATAAGATGTCAATATGGACATATTTCTCAGGAGCTGCAGGAATTATTTTTATCACGTTTATTGCCGCGCTGATACCTTTAAGAAAATTAAATGATATGAATATTGTAGAAAGCTTAAGATTAGAAGAATAATAGGAGGCAATTTGCCTCCTATTATTTTTAAGTTTAAATAAATTATGGTAAAATAGTAATAAAAATTGAATTTATTAGTAAGGTGGGAAGATAGTGAAGATTTTACTGGTAGAAGATGAGGCACCATTAGCAATGGGAATAGAGTATGCCCTAAAAAAAGAGGGGTTCAATATAATAACTGCTAAAAGCTTAGAGCAGGCTAAAAGTTCTTTTGATAGAGATGTAGAGCTTATTTTGTTGGATGTAATGCTTCCGGACGGAAACGGTTATGATTTTTGCAAGGAAATAAGAATGAAGAGTGGTGTACCTGTTATTTTTATGACCGCATTAGATGATGAAGCTAATATAATTTTTGGACTTGATATAGGAGGAGATGACTATATTGCAAAGCCTGTAAGGATAGGAGAACTTGCTTCAAGAATTAATGCTCTTATGAGAAGACAAAGAAAAAGCAGTGAACCAGCTGCTAATAATAAGCTAATAAGCGGAAAAGTTACTGTAGAGCCTCTTAAATGCAAGGTTTATGTAAAAGAAGAAGAAATAAATTTAACAGCTGCCGAATACAAGCTGCTGCTCCTTATGATAGAAAATAAAAATCAAGTACTTAACAGGAACGCTATTATAGAAAAGCTTTGGGACATCGATGGTAACTTTATAGATAACAACACTTTAAATGTTTATATGAAAAGGTTGAGAGAAAAGCTTGGTGAGGAGGCAGGAAGATATATTACTACTATAAGAGGAATAGGATACATGTGGAAGGATGATAGCAGAAATCTATGATGATATTTAGAAATAAAGAAGTAAAAATTATAACCTCAACCTTCATCATACTCTTTACTATTTTTGTTCTCTGTTTTATGTATATGATAAACAATAGCATCAGCAGCATAAATACCATTGTTATAAAACAAAACATTGGTGCTGTGGGGGTTATAGTAAAAAATCATCCTGAACTTGAAGAGGAAATAGTAAAAAACTATACAGCAGATTTTAAAAATAACTATGAGTATGGGAAAGAAATCTTAAATAAGTATTCCTATAAAGAGGATTTAAGCACTTATAAAAATTTAGTATTTGAAAAGGAGTATAAAAAATTATACACAATATCCCTTGCTGCCTTGGCAGTATTTGGTTTAGTATTTTTCACATTCATCATAATGTTCTTAAGAAACATATTTAGGAAAGTAAGAAGTTTTGCAGAAAGTACAGATAGAATCATGGAAGGAAGCTTTAATTGTGAGCTAAGTGATAAGGAAGAGGGCGACTTTGGTCTTCTGTCCCATCAATATAATGCTATGTCTGAAAGACTAAAAGAAAACATGGAACAATTAAAAGAAGACAAGCTTTTTTTAAAACGTATAATAACGGATATATCACATCAACTCAAGACACCTTTAGCTTCTCTCACAATGTACAACGATATCATGATAAGGGATGTAGAAATGCCCTTTGAAGAGAAATATAAATTTTTACAAGAAGGCAAAAATCAACTTGATAGAATAGACTGGCTTATAAAGAATCTTCTTAAAATGGCAAAGCTTGAAGGAAAAATAATTGAATTTAATAAGGAAGAAAAGCCCATATATGACACTATACGTAAAAGTATTGAGCCTCTTGAGCTTTCAGCTTCTGAAAAAAACATTTTAATAAAATTATCAGGAGATAAAGATATAAGAATAAAACATGATGTAAATTGGACAAGAGAGGCATTTTCAAATATAGCAAAAAACTGCATTGAACACAGCAAGTTAGACGGAATTGTAAATATTTCATGGGAAAGTAATAATATTTTTTCTCAGATAGTTATTGAAGATAATGGGCTTGGAATAAGCAGAAAAGAGCTTCCAAAAATCTTTGAAAGGTTTTATAAGGGACCGAACAGCAGCAGTCCTACTAATGTCGGAATAGGCTTATATATTGCAAAGGCAGTTGTTGAGGGACAGGAAGGAAGTATATATGCATCAAGTGAAGAAGGTAGAGGAACTAAGTTTACAATTACATTTATCAATTATTAAATACTTTTTTATAATGAAATAATATTAAAGAGGGGGCATAAAATTGAAACTTATATTGGAAAATATCGAAAAGAACTATGGGGAAAAGCAAGTGCTTAAAAAAGCATCCTGCAGCTTTGAAAAAGGTAAGATATATGGACTTTTGGGACGAAATGGAGCAGGGAAAACAACTCTGTTTAATTGTATAAGCGGAGATGCGCAGTATGAAAGCGGAAATATAAAGCTTGTAGAAGATGGCCAGGAACAGGTTATAGATTACTCAAAGGTAGGTTATGTTTTTTCAGAGCCTGTACTGCCTGAATTTTTGACAGGTTATGAATTCTTAAAGTTCTATATTGATATAAATAAGGATAAAATTAAAAATCCTCTTAAAATAGAAGAATACTTTGATTTGATAAAAATTGATGAACAGGATAGATACAGGCTAATAAAGGGTTATTCACACGGAATGAAAAATAAAATACAGATGGTTTGCTTTTTAATAACAAGACCTTCTGTAATATTATTAGACGAGCCTTTGACTTCTTTTGATGTAGTTGTAGCACTTGAAATTAAAAATTTGCTTAAGAAAATAAAAAGCGAGCATATTATCATTTTTTCCACCCACATCTTGCAGCTTGCAACTGACCTGTGTGATGAAATAGTAGTTTTAAATAGTGGAACTTTAGAAGAACTTAATAGTGAAATACTAAAGAGTCCTGGCTTTGAGGAAAAAGTTATGGAAATCTTAAAGGAGGGCGGCGATGTATAGAACTTTTATTAATAGTTTCAAGGTTTCCTTTGCAGAAGGAGCTAATCAGTTTATTTATTTTTTAAAAAGAATTCCACTAATAGGTAAGAAAATACCTGAGAAACTTTATAAGAAGACTGATGCTAAACTTACTATAGGAATCATAAGCCAAGTTCTAGGGCTATTTGGCGGTTTCTTCAGAAAAGCATTTTACATTGGAATAATGGTTATACTTCCGGCTTATTTAATATCTGATTCTCTTATTAAGGATAAAACTAAGCTTTTGCCTATATTTTTTCATATTTTTGCGTTTTTAAGTCTTGTTTTAGGCCCACTTATTAAAAGCACAATTATAAATAAATATGATAAGCAGGCCTTTAATATGATTATTTTGATGAGAGCTGATGCAAGAGAATATTACATTAGCAGCATAATATATATAAATTTAAAAGACTTTGTTCACTTTGTAATACCTATGCTTATTATTGGCTCAATAATAGGGTTCTCTCCTTTAAAAGCATTAATCTTTATAATGGAACTGATTGCTTTAAGATTTATAGGAGAGTATCTGCATATCAAGGTATATTTTAAAACAAAAAGCGCACTCACAGAAAAAAATATATATATGACTATAGTTATTCTTGGCAGTATACTTCTTGCTTATTTGCTGCCTGCATTAGAATTAACTGTTGACTTTCAGAAGATATTATTTAATGCATATATAGCCATTTTTGTCATTTGTCTTGGAGCAGCAGCTTTTATATATATTTTTAACTATAAAAACTATACAGTAATATCAAAAAAATTACTTACTAAAGATAATCTATTTAAGCTTGGATCTATAAAGACAGATATGAAGTTTGGCGATGTTAAAATAGATGAAAAGAAAATGAGCAAGGAAGATTTAGACAGCAAAAGCTTTAGTAAAAAGGAAGGCTATGAATATTTGAATGCATTATTTTTTAAGAGGCATAGAAGAATTATGGTGACACCTATAAGAAATAGGTCAGTAATTATAGGTATAGTATTTTTAATCTGCATGTATTTTGTAATCTTTATGCCTCAGCATAGAGAAGATATAGTTAGTCAAATTCAGAAAAGCACAGCTTTATTTGTTTTCCTAATGTATTTAATGTCTACCGGAGAAAGAATTTGTAAGGCAATGTTCTACAACTGTGATATGAGTTTGCTGAGATATACCTACTATAGAGAGAGTAAAGTTATACTTAGTAATTTTACATCAAGACTTAAGAGAGTAGTTATGCTAAATATTATACCTGCTGCAGCCTTATGTTTAGCACTTATTATAATAATTGCAGCAGCCGGTTATTCATCGAATCTTATAGCAATGATACCGGTATTTTTATGTATATTATGTCTAGCCTGCTTTTTCTCGATACACCATTTATTTATGTATTATGTAATACAGCCTTATACGGCTGAATTAACTGTTAAGAGTCCATTATTTAAGATAATAAATGCGGTTATGTATTTTGTATGCTATGGATGTCTTCAAATTAAAACATCCTCCTACTATTTCACTTTGGGAGTACTTGGTGTGACTGTTATTTATATGGCAGCGGCTCTAGTTGTAACTTATAAGGCAGCTCCTAAGACCTTTAGATTGAAGTAGGCTTATTCAAGTTATAATTAAGAATTGCAGGAGGATGCATTTTGGACAAGAAGGTTTTGTTTACAATATTAAGATATATATCTTTAGTTTTATCTCTATGGTCGTCTGTATTTTTAATGGTATCAGGAAAGAGTATAGACATATGTTTTATAGCACTATCTTTAATATTTATAATAAATAACCAAATAAGATTTTTCTCTATACCTAAGAGGAATATTTATTTTTCAGCTTCAATACTAGCTGAAGCAGCTTTAGCTTTGATTATTTTTCAGTACTATGGAGGAATAATATTCTTGTTATTATTCAGCATATTGCTGGACTCAACGATATACATAAATAATAAATATATAACAGGAGGGTTAGTCAGCTTAATTATTATAATTTTAGTAGTTGCTGGACAAACTGATTTCAAGCTACAAGTATCTAGTGTTTTAAGTTCAGCAGCAATTGGTGCATTAGGAATTTATATTAAGGAAGAAAGAGAAAGAAAACATGAAGCGCAAAAGCTTTATGATAAGCTTAGGATTTCTGAAGAAGAACTAAAAAAGGCAAAAGAAAACTTAGAAAGGTATGCAAGTACGATAGAAGAGCTTACCTTGCTTAGAGAAAGAAATAGAATTTCAAGAGAAATTCATGATTCAGTTGGTCATAGTCTATCAACTATGATAATTCAGCTTTCCGCAATTGAAAAGATAGCCGATAGTGATGGAAAGTCAGCATCAGAAATGGCTAAAAACTTAAGCGCTTTTGCAAAAGATGCTTTAAAAAGCGTGAGGGCAGCAGTTAGAGCTCTTGTTCCAACTGAATTTGAAAAGTATCAGGGTATATTAGCTATTGAAGAGATGATAAAGAACTTTAAGAAGCTTACAGAAGTGGAAGTTATATTTGTTTTGTCTAAAGAAAGATGGGAACTAAATTCTGATCAAAGCTTTGTACTTTATAGAATAGTTCAGGAGTTTTTAACTAATTCTGTAAGACATGGAAAAGCTGATAAGATTAATATAAATTTGAATTTTTATAAGGACTCGTTATACATGAGACTAAAGGATAATGGGGCAGGCTGTGACGATATTGTAGAGGGAGTAGGGCTTAAAAGCATAAAAGAAAGAGCAGAAAGCATAGGAGGAGCTGTTAAGTACTTATCTTCAAAAGAGAAAGGATTTGAGCTTAATTTAAATCTACCTAAGGTTGAAGCATTAATTTCTGAGAGGAATTTATAAGTATGGAGAAAATAAAAATTGTTATAGTAGATGATGAGAAGCTGATACGACAGGGCCTTAAAATAAT
Organism: Clostridium rhizosphaerae; assembly: GCF_016765585.1. GTDB lineage: Bacteria > Bacillota > Clostridia > Clostridiales > Clostridiaceae > Clostridium_AT > Clostridium_AT rhizosphaerae. The sequence goes on along the minus strand of NZ_JAESWC010000007.1, from coordinate 51,113 downwards.
ATTAAACACATATTCAGATATTGAGGTCGTTGGAGAAGGTGAAAATGGAGAAGAGGCTTTAAAGCTTTGCAAAGAGAATGATGTTGATTTGGTATTAATGGATATAAGGATGCCTGTATGCGACGGAGTTATTGGAACAAAGCTTATAAAAGATAGTTTTAATAACATTAAAATTTTAATTTTAACTACTTTTAAAGATGATAAATACATACATGATGCATTAAATTATGGAGCTTCAGGGTATCTTTTAAAAGACAGTGATTATGATGTTATATATGAGGGGATAAAAGCTGCCTGCAAGGGCAGCATTGTAGTTCATCCTGAGATAGCTACCAATATAATGCACAATTATAAAGCAGAAGATAAAGAAGACTACAGCAAGATAATTAAACAGCATGGATTAAGTGAAAAAGATATAAATATTATAAGAGAGATAGCAAACGGCTTAACTAACAAGGAGATAGGAGACAAACTATATCTAACGGAAGGCACTATAAAAAATAATATTTCCGTTATTCTATCAAAGCTTGGATTAAGAGATAGAACTCAAATTGTTATATTTGCATTTAAAAATGGAATAGCTAATTAAAAGGGCTGATCTTAAAGCACAATAAACCTATAGGGGTTGTCTTAAAACAGCATAAAACTACCGCGTGTTATTTGAATTCTGGGAAACTTTCACTGTGCAGATAAGACTAATAATTTGAAAATATATAAAGCCTAAATCCTATAAACTCGCTTTGCTCAGGCAATATAGGATTTTTAACGGCTTTATATATTTTTAAATTAAAGTCTTATTGCTGCTCGCTCAAATGTTTCTACGAATTCAAATAACACGCTAAGTTTAGCTGTTTTGAGACAGACCTAAGCTTTAGTGCTTTAGGAGCAGCCTATTTTTATATAAGTAATTTATGAAATGACTTAAGTCATTTCAATATATTACCTAAGACAATAGGATAAATATGTTAAAGAATATATAATTAAATCATGATAAGAGATACAAGGAGATGGGAGTATGGCATTTATAGAAATTAGTAATGTAACAAAAAGATTTAATGATAAATTAGCAGTAGATAATGTTTCAATGGAAGTTGAAGAAGGGGATATATTTGGGCTTTTAGGGCCAAATGGTGCAGGGAAGTCTACTTTGATATCAACTATGGTAGGGCTTATTAAAGCAGAAAATGGGGATGTAGTTGTAGGGGGATATTCAATAAATAAGGAACCTTTAAAGGTTAAGGAACAAATAGGCTTAGTCCCTCAAGAAATTGCCTTATACGAAAAACTTTCAGGCAAGCAGAATTTGGAGTTTTGGGGAGCAATGTATGGGCTAAAAGGAAAGCTCTTAAAACAGAGAATTGATGAAGCTATAGAACTTGCAGGACTTGAAGACAGCATTAAGATGTCGGTAAAGAAATATTCAGGAGGAATGAAAAGAAGACTTAATATAGCCTGTGCTGTGCTTCATCATCCAAAGGTGCTTATAATGGATGAGCCTACGGTTGGAATTGATCCTCAATCCAGAAATCATATATTTGAATTCACAAAAAATATTAACAAAGAAAATGGAACTACAGTAATATATACCTCTCATTATATGGAGGAAATAGAGTCTCTTTGCAATAGCCTTTTCATATTAGACTTAGGAAAGGAAATAGCAAAGGGAAACAAGGCAGAAGTAAAAAGGATGGTTACTGATTTAACAAAAGTTGATATACAAATACCAAAATATAGCGAAGAGATTGTACTTAAGCTTAAAAAGCTTAAAGGAATAAGTGAAGTTGTAAAAGAAGAAGGAAAGCTTACTTTAGTTACGAAAAATGAAAGCTTTAGTTTGGAAGATGCAGTAAGAGTACTGATTTCAGAAGAAGTTAAGTTTAACAGCATTCATATTAATGAACCCACTCTCGAGGAAGTTTTTTTAACGCTTACTGGCAAAAAGCTTAGAGATTAAGGAGAAAAGTTATGAAAATATGGGCATATATATTGAAAGATTTAAGGATAATTAAAAAAGACTTTGTAAGCAGTTTTCTTATGCTTTTTATATTTCCGGTAATGCTTAGCTTTTTCTACGGATTTTTTCAAGATAAAATGTTTCAGGAAACTGCAAAGGTGGAAAAATTTACGGTTAGTATCAAAGATAGCGATAACAGCGAAAGCAGCAGGTTAATAAAAGATATTTTTAGTAATCAAGCTTTAAAAGATATTATTGAATTGAGAGATGCCGATGGAGATATAGAGGTTATAATACCAAAAGATTTTCAAAGCAGCATACAAAACAATAAAGCTTCACAGCTTCTGATAAACCAGATTAAAAAGGATATGGGAGTTCAAACTCATGTAGTTCAAGGAGTTTTAGAAAGCTTTGCAAAAAATATTTCTATAGCTAATGGAGTAAATAAAAATATTTATAATTCTACTCTCTCTGAAGCACAAAAGAAGGATTTAATGCAAAGCTATGCTGTTAAATTAAATAGTGCATTTAGTACTTCAGCCATAAAAGAAGATACTCTAGCCTTAAATAATAGATTAAGTTCTATTGAATATTATGGGATTGAAATGCTTACCTTTACTTCTGTATTAATCATAATGTCCTATTCATTAGAATTTATGAAAGAGAAAAAAGAAGGAACTTTAAGAAGAGTCTTTTCCATATCCATAGACGGAAAGAGTTTGTATTTGGGAAAAATAGGAGCTTTGTTTATAATATCAACATTATCAATATTAAGTTATGTTTTATTTTATAGATTTACGGGGAAAGCCTTTCACGGAAATTTTGCTCTTATAATTTTGGCAGTAATAATGAATAGTCTTTTAATAGCCTCTCTTACCGGTCTTGCAATATCAATTTTTAAGGATGAAAAAACTGCAAGAATTATTCTGACTACTGTAATGATGGCAGGGACAATGATTGGCGGAGTATTCTGGCCAATAGATATTATTGATAATAAGTTTCTTAATATAGCTTCAAAATTTACGCCAAATATATGGATAGCAGAAATGTATAAGAAAATAGGATTATATAATGATTTAAGCTCTATGATTCCAAGTTTAGGTGTAGTAGCTGCAGTAGTTTTACTATCCTTTATTATCGGAAGCGTTAGAATGAGCAGATCTTGGGAAGCTTAAAGGGGGAAGTATTATGGGCATGATAAAACTTGCACTGATAAATTTTAAATACATGATTAAAGATAAAAAAGTAATAACATTAATGCTTTTAATGCCACTTCTGGTTACTGGTTTTATATGCTATATGGCAAAAGGTGATAGCAGTACGAGCAGTTTTCCAGTGGCTGTTGTATTAAAAGATAAAGGAAATCAAGGGAAAATACTAGTTGATGAAATGATAAAAGAGGAGAAAGATTATTACAATATCACAAACCTTAGCGAAGAGGAAGCAAGAGCTAAAATCAAAGGTGGAAAACTTTTGGCGGCTTATATTATAGGTGAAGACTTTTCAGACAAAATACAAAAAGGAGAGAAACCAGTTATAAGTCTTTTAAAGACTGGAAATCAAAATGTAGCTTTTAAATTAGGACAGTATATTGACCAATATATAAACAGCAAGATTTTAATTTCAGATCTAAAAGCTTCTGTAGGGAGTGTTGATGAGAGCCTTATTACAAAAAATAATATTACTACGGAAGTTAAGACAAAGGGAAGCAGCTTTAATTTTGCTAAACTGGTTATGGTTCTTATAGTAAATTTTATAATTTTCTCAGCAAACTATGTAGCAGGAGAAATTTTTGCACAGCGTAAGGAGAAAACACTATCAAGGCAGCTTACAACCCCGCATAAGCCTTGGGAAGTGAGCGGAGGACTTATATTAGGTTTTGGGCTTATACAGATAGTTATCTATAGTTTTATTATTGTTATTTTAAAAATGACTTTTGGCCTTCAGTTTGATGTGTCTTTAATAAGTATTTTTATAGGAATGGCATGCATGATTGTAGTTTCGGTAAGCTTAGGTCTATTTGCTGTTAGAATAACAACAAATGAGGGGCTTTTATCCATAATAGTTTGTGTAATTGGAACTGCTACAGGGTTTGTCAGCGGCTCCTTTACACCAAGTGCCAGTCTTCCATCAGCAATTCAAAGTATAGCAAAGTTCACTCCTCAATACTGGTTTTCTGAGATTATGGGCGGAGGAAATGTAATAGTAAGCTCAATCTTGATTTTATTGTTTGGGGTAGTGCTGTTTACAGCAGGTTCTATAAGGCTTAACAAATTAGTAAAAGAATAAAGACCGGAGAAATCCGGTCTTTCAGTTTATTTTAGAATATATACATTTACATATTTTACAGCCCAATTTAGAGCCTCTTGTTTTGTGTTAAAGAAAACATCTATTGTGTTTCCAATTATTGCAGAGCCAGTATCAGCAGCTACTGCAAAGCCATAGCCCTGTACAAAGACTTTAGTACCATAAGGTATAACACCTGGATCTACAGCTATAGTACTGTAGGCCTCTCCTGAACCTCTTACAGCTTTTCTTCCGGAAGCTGTATAGGCTGAGGTAGCTCCTCCTGTTGGAGAATAGGCAGTTGCTCTCATTTTTACTACCTTGGTATAAGGCACTGAATCTCCGCCTCTTGAAACAGGGAGAACAGGCAAGGTACCTAAAACTATTATCTTGTCAGTTGGCTTTTTAGAAATTATCTCATTTACTACTTTTCTTAGTACTTCTTTTCCATTTTCATATGTAACGCTAAAGGTTGTTTTTTTCTCACCTTCAGAGCCATCTTGTACAACTTTTTTATATGTGTTTGGCAGATCATTGCTATTTTTAACAACTGTACTAAAAGCTACAGCTTCAGTTTCAGAAAGCTCCTTTGTTTCTACTTTTATAACCTCAAGATTCATGCCTTCTGAAAGTTTAGTATCCTTTGATAGGCTTAACTTATCCTGCTGGCCTAATGATATATTTTCAGCTTTAAGCATAGATTCTACATTATCCTCTGAGGACAATATAATACGCTCTTCTTTATCCACAGCTACTTTAATATTAACCGCTCGCTTAATATTAACTGTTTCATTCTTCACAACCTTTGAATTTAAGGCAGGCTCTATTTTGTCCTTTGGGCCTATTGTAATGCCATCCTCAGCTAAAGCCTTTTCAAGAGTACCTTTAAAAGTTGTAAGCTTTGTTTGTTTACCGTCAATTATTACGGTAATGGTTTTTATATTTGAATATATTACTGCTATTAACCCTGATGCGATTAAGATTGACATTAGCGAAGCAAACAGCTTCTGCGTTCTTAGCTTTTGTAAAAAGTTTTGAACCTTACTAATATTAATCCCCCTCCTTTTATTTAATATGGAAAAAATATGTAAAAGGTATGTAAGATATGATAACTGTTTTTTATGTTTTTGTCAAATTTGCAGGAGATAAGCCCTTTAACATTCAAAAAAATAGGGTATAATTTATATGGGAAACAAACTTAAACATGGAGGGGGAACATAAGTTGACTATAAGGAGTTTTTTGAAATATGTAGAGATACAAACCAAGGTAGCAAGTGTCATACCTTTTACTTTTGGAACGCTGTATTGCTTTTATCGTTATAAAAGCTTTAATCTAATTAATTTTTTAATCATGTTTGTGTCTTTGATAACTTTTGATATGGCTACTACCGCAATAAACAACTATATAGATTTCAAAAAAGCAAACAAAAAAGAAGGCTATGGCTATGAAGTGCATAACGCCATGGGAAGAGGTGGGATAAGCGAAAAAACAGGTCAGAGAATAATAATAATCCTATTAGCTATTGCTGCTGTCTTTGGATTAATATTAACATTAAGAACAAGCTTAGTTGTATTACTAATAGGCATGCTATGCTTTGCTATTGGTGTATTCTATACCTTTGGACCTATACCCATATCAAGAATGCCTTTAGGAGAAGCTTTTTCCGGAGTTACTATGGGCTTTGGAATTACTTTTTTATCAATATTTATACATGCCTACGATAAAAATGTTGTTTATTTGAGCTACAGCAGTAATGTATTAGGTCTTGGAATTAATATTTTAGAAGTTTTATCGATTTTTTTAATCTCAATACCATTAGTAGGATGTATTGCAAACATAATGCTAGCAAATAATATTTGTGATGTAGAAGATGATATAGAAAATCAAAGATTTACTCTTCCGTATTATATTGGAAGAAAGAATGCTCTTAGGCTATTTGCTTTTCTCTATTATATAGGATATATAGCAATCATTGCTGCTGTTATTCTAAGGCTATTACCACTATCAGCTTTAATAATGCTTATAACTTTTATTCCGGCTTATAAAAATATTAAAATATTTCAAGCTAATCCTTCAAAGGCTGAAACTTTTGTACTGTCTGTGAAGAATATGGTGCTTATAAATATGTTTAATATACTTGTATTGGGAGCAACAATAATTACAGTTTCCTTAACAAAGTAATAATAATTCCTTGTATATAGAGGAACACTATAGTATAATAGAACAATTGACGTTTGAAAGAGGGATATGAATGGAAGAAACAAAAATAGTAGATGTAAAATTTAATGAGTTAGGACTTAATGAAAAGGTGCTTAGAGCTATAGATGACTTAGGCTTTGAAGAGCCATCAAGAATACAAGCAGAAGTAATACCAGTTTTGCTGCAGGGCTTTGATGCTATTGGGCAGGCACAAACTGGTACTGGAAAGACTCTTGCTTTTGGTGCTCCAATTTTAAGTAAGTTTGAGAGAAGTGAAAGCAATAAGATAAATACGATAATACTTACTCCTACAAGAGAACTTGCAATTCAAGTAAATGATGAGATAGTGCGTATAGCTAAGTATTCAAGAGTTAGAATGCTGCCTGTTTACGGTGGTCAGCCTATTGAAAGACAAATAAGGGCTTTAAAGAGCGGAGTTGATATAGTAGTAGGAACTCCAGGAAGAGTACTTGATTTAATTAGAAGAGGACTTATTGACTTAAGCCATATTAAGTTCCTTGTTCTTGATGAAGCAGATGAAATGCTTAATATGGGCTTTATTGATGACATAGAAGAGATAATGAAAAATTCTAATAAGGAAAGACAGACAATGCTCTTCTCTGCAACTATGCCTGATGAAATCAAAAAGCTTACTAAAAGATATTTAAAGCCAGACAACAAGCATATTGCTATAATAAAAAATACTATGACTGTATCTACAGTAAGCCAGTATTACTATGAAATTAAGCAAAAGGATAGATTTGAATCCTTCTGCAGAATTCTTGATGTAGATGAGCCATCTTCTGCAATTATCTTCTGCAAAACTAAAAGAGGCGTAGACGAATTAGTTGAAGCTATGCAGGCTAGAGGTTATAGTGTAGAAGGTATGCATGGTGATATGAATCAAAATCAAAGATTAAATACTTTAAGAAAGTTTAAAGAAGGAAATCTTGAATTTTTAGTTGCTACTGATGTAGCTGCAAGAGGAATAGACGTTGAAAATGTAACTCACGTTATAAATTACGACTTGCCTCAAGAAATCGAATCCTATGTTCACAGAATAGGAAGAACTGGAAGAGCAAACAGAGAAGGTATAGCATATACTCTTGTAACTCCAAGAGAATATATGACTCTTAAACAAATTGAAAAAGTAACAAAGAGCAAGATTAAGAGAAAAGAAGTACCTACAATTGATGATATATTCTTAGCAAAATATAAAAATATAACAGGAAGGGTTAAAGAAACCCTTGATACTGAAGACTACAAGAGATTTGTGCCGCTTGCTGCTGAATTAGATGAAGAATTTAACTTAGTAGATGTTGCTGCAGCACTTATGAATATACTTTATAACAAAGAAGTAAGCTTTGATTATACAGAAAATGATATCGGAGCTGATGCAGGCTTTGTTAGATTGTTTATGACAGTTGGAAGAATGGATAGACTTAATCCAAAAATTCTTCTTCAGTTCTTTAATGAAACTGCAAGATTAAATAAAGAAGATGTTGGAGACATAGATATACTTGAAAAATTCAGCTTTGTAGATGTTTCTGAAAGAGTAGTTGATAATGTTATGAAAAACTGCACTGGCAAAAAGCTTTGCGGTAGAAAAGTTAAACTTGAAGTGTCTACTGGAAGAAAATAATAAAAAAACTCTGAAGCAAAAGCCTCAGAGTTTTTTTATTATTTAATTAAAAGGCTATTACAATTCCGCCATCATCTGCATAAGTAGAACTTAAGCCTTTAGTTTCTACAATGATAACATCTTTAAAGTTATATTTTTTGAGAACTGCATCTTTAAATTCTAAGGCTCTATCTAAACAATTGCAGTGAGCAATTCCTAAGACCTTGTCCTCGAAGTTCTTTCCCTCTTCTCCAATAACATCCACAAGTCTATTGAAGGCTTTTTTATAACCTCTTACTTTTTCAAAAAGTTTAATATTTCCTTCATCACCGCACATGATAGGTTTTATTGATAACATTGATGCTATCTTAGCTATTATTGGATTTAATCTTCCTGCTTTTGCAAGGTGCTCTAGGTTTTCAAGAAGGAAGAAAGTTTTCATTTCAGTAATGTATTTTGAAACCTTTTCTACAATTTCATTTTCGCTAAAATTAAGCTTAGCAAGTTCATTTATTTTCATTGCTACCATGGTTTCGCCTGAGGCAGCACTTAAACTGTCAAAGACATGAATAAATTTATTGCCTATTTCCTCCATAAACATATCCTTTGCAAGCACCGCACTGTTATATGATCCGCTTAGAAATTTTGAAAGTGTTATAACAAATACGCTCTCAGGACCTTCAAATCTTTTCATATATTCATTTGGGGAAGGGCAAGCTGTTTTTGGAGCCCCCTCATAAGCATTCATTTCTTTAATGTAGTGTTTTACATCTAAATTTTCATCATCAACAAAGGACTTATCTCCTAATTCCAATATTAATGGAGCAATTTCTACGTTCATTTCTTTTTTCATTTCTTCAGTTAAGTCACAGCTGCTGTCTGCAACAATTTTTATTGACATTAATCCTCTACCTCCAGATATGTAAATAAAACTATTATTATTTATTATATACATAAAAAAAATATTTTATTAGCTATATATGAACTATATCATATAATTTATGGATATACTAGATTAATTTAGAATAGTCAGTACAAATTTAATAAAAAATAATGCACTTTTAAAAGTGCATTATGAGGTTACTTATTGAATTCAACCCTAACCTTAAATAAATCTCCATCAATGTCAATATCTAGTCGTCCGCCTTGAAGGTCTACTATACTCTTGGCAATGGCAAGCCCTAGGCCTGAGCCTTCAGTAGCCCTTGAGGTATCACCTCTTTTAAATCTTTCAAAGATTTCATCGACAACAAATTCCATTTCATAAGCTGAGATATTTTTCATGGTTATTATATTTTTATCATCATTTTCAGTGAGATCTATATATACTCTTGTGCCAATTTGAGAGTATTTAAGTATATTTCCTATAAGGTTTTCAAAAACTCTCCAAGTCTTCTTGCCGTCTAAGTTAGAATAAACCTTATGATGAGGGATGTTAACTTTGAATATAAGTCCGGAAGCTTTGATTTTTTCATCAAGTTCTGCCAGCGATTGGCTTAGTAGTTGAGCAACATCTACCTTTTCTATATTAAGCTCTACAGCACCACTTGCCATTTTAGAAGCTTCGAACAAGTCTTCAATAAGAACCTTCAGCCGCTCGGTCTTTCTCTCTAAAACTTTAATATAGCCTTCTACTTCTTCTTTCGATAAATCCTCTTTTTTCAGTAAATCTACATAATTAATTATAGAGGTAAGAGGAGTTTTTAAATCATGAGATACATTTGTAATAAGTTCAGACTTTAGTCTGTCGCTTTTCATTTGGCTTTCAACAGCCTTGCTGATACCAGTTTTCATGTTGTTTATGTTATGTGCAAGTCTTGATAAATTTCCCTTTCCTTTTTCTTTTATAACATAGCTTAGATTACCTTTTACTATTTCGTCGGTGCCTTTGATTATTTTATCTAATTTTACTATGTTTTTAAGAAGCAGGATTATAACAAAGAATACATATAATATCGTTGCAAGTATAAATAGTTCTGGGGCGGCATGGGCAGATAAAGATATTGCAGCTGCAATAACACCAAATATTACTGTTCCAATAATAAATATAATGGTTATAAACATCAGGTTTTTATCTTTTAAACATCCGAGAATAATATCTTTGAACTTATATAGCAATCCTGATTTAATTTCAGCTAAAAGATTCTCTCTGTTTTTTAAACAATTAATGATATCAGGTATGCTTATATAAAGAAAGTAAGTAAGTAAAGTAGTAAGAATAAGGTTTATGAAAAAGTCTGATGTAATTACATTCATACCCTGGTAATACAGATCTCTATAAATATTTGGTGAAATTATTAACGCGAAAAATAGTATTAGTAATTTTAGATCAAAAGGAACCTTATTATAAAGCTTTTTAGAAGCTATAATTAAAGAATGATTATCTATTTCTGCTTTTCTAGAGTATCTTAGCATCAAAACTCCAGCGGCTAAGAAGACAGGAAAAACTATTAATTGAATTATTGCAAGTATCTTATTAGTATTAAACTCCTTGCTGTTTGAAACCAGAGGGCTGGTTTTAGGTACTATTACATAACCCTCAAGTCCTAATCCGGAAAGCTGATTGCTTACATATCTGGTACTGGTGGTTGGAGAATTATTAGGCAGACTGAAAGAATATGCAGAACTGCTTTTAATATAATTTTGAATATCATCTACATTATTTAAATTACTATAGATATCACCGCTCTTGCTGTCTTTAAGATAATATTTTATATCAGTTATACTTTCATATTGTTTTTTAACTGAGTTATAGTTATCATCACTTCTTTTGGCGAGTTCTTTTTTTATATCGTCTGCAGATTTAGTATTTTGTTTTTTTATTTCTTCAAGCTTTTTGTTTTTCTCTTCTGTTAGCCTTGTTACTTTATCCTTATTTCCATTGCTTTCTGCATTTTCAATTTGTGAATCATATTGATTTTCTGTATCTTGAAGCTTGTTTTCAAGTTGATTGTCATATTGATTCTTTAAGTTGTTAAAATTATCAGTATTTATTTTGTCATCAATTGATTTCTTTCCATAGTCTTTATAATCAACATTATAATTTTTAAAGTCAGAATAAAACTCATTTAACCTGCTTTCAAATTGGCGGCTCTCAAAATAGGACTTGAAATTTAAATACTCCTTATTAACTTTAAAATTAAACATAGAACATAAAGCTAATGTAATAGAAATTAAAGATAAAACAAAGATTATTAGCTTTAAATTTTTATTTTTCAATTTTATATCCAATACCCCACACCACCTTTAAATACTTTGGATCCTTAGGATTTATTTCAATCTTTTCACGTATTCTTCTTATATGTACAGCAACGGTATTTTCACTGTTATAGCTTGGCTCTTTCCATACCCTCTCATATATTTCATCAATAGAAAATACACGTCCTTTGTTTTCCATCAAGAGCTCAAGTATTTTATACTCAATAGCAGTAAGCCTGACTTCATCACCATCTACGGTAACAAGTTTGGTATCCTTATTTAATACAAGACCTTTAATCTGAAGTACATTGCTTATAGGATTAAAGCTTTGAAAGTTTACATATCTTCTAAGCTGGGACTTAACTCTTGCTACAAGCTCTAAAGGATTGAAAGGCTTTGTAATATAATCGTCAGCACCAACATTAAGACCTAAAATTTTATCCGTATCTTCAGACTTAGCTGAAAGCATTATTATAGGAATGTGCTTATTTTCTCTTATCTTAAAGGTAGCTTTAATTCCATCCATTCTCGGCATCATAATATCCATAAGTACAAGTTGTATATCTTCTTCCTCTAAAATCATTAAAGCATCTATACCATCTTTAGCTTTAAAAACTTTAATTTCTTCATTCTTTAGATAGATTTCAATAGCGTCTCTTATTTCTTCATCATCATCAACAACTAAAACATTATATTTTGACATAAATCTCCACCCCTTCTCAAACCATTATATCACCTTCCACATAGTTTGCTGTAGCCGTAAATATATTATAAGAAATATTTTTTACAATTCAGTATTTAAATTTCTTACAAATTTCTTAAGAATATGAAAGAAGCAAAAAATAAAAAGGCGGTCCTAATTTTTAGCTAAGACCGTCTGCAATTTATATATTTAAGGTGTTTTTAATTTTACTAAATAGTTCATCACCATCTGTTTCATCATTGTAATCCTCGGGAACTTCAAAATATTTTGGATCTATACCCTTGGAGGACAAAAGTTTAAATATTTCCTCCATGAAGATTCCACGGTTTCCTGATATGCTGCAGGTTGGACTTTGATTAATACCTATAACTCCGCAGAACTCATAGCCATTTTCGATATATATAAGCAGATCATCAAGAATTGGCAAAAAGAGTTTTTGGCAAAGCTCCCTATATTCAGAGCTGTCATAATCAGCTTTTTCCATAGGCTTTCTTGTTATACCCAAAAATCTAAATTCAGGGCAGGGAAGCTGTATTATTCCCACTCCGCTTTCAACTAGATCTTTAACAAAACTAAAAGCACCTTTAGCTCTCGCAAGAGACTCAACTACGCTGTTTTGATTTAATATACAGTGACTTGTAAGTATTATCTTTTTACTCCTCATAAATACCCTCCTGTATTCCTTATAATGTCCTTAAAGATTATTAATCTTTAAGTCTCCTCATTTAGACCATTATTCAGTTTAAAAAAGGATAGAATAGTTTTTTAACTATCTATCCTTCAATTTATTGGGCAGATATATTTTTACTTTGTTTATATTGAGCTGGTATATATTTCATTGCAGTAAAAACAAGTAAGCAGGAACCTATTTTATCTATTATGTTTCCTGTGATTCTAGGAATAAATGCTGCAGAGAAAATCTGCATCCCAGAATTCTTAAAAATTAAGAATAGAAGATCATTGCCTGAACCAGTTATTCCGCCATATACCCAGACTACAATTGGAGTTCCGATTATAGGACATACTATTGAAAGTATTACTCCAGTTATTGCAGCAGTAACTATTGTGAAATCGAATTTTTTAACCATATATCCAACTATTATACCTACGGCTGCATTAACTATGAAGAATGGAATATCTTTTGGGTTTCCAGTAAGTATTGGAGTCAATACATTTGTTATTGTTCCAACAGCAGCACCATACCAAGGACCAAATAAAACAGCAGCAAAGATAGTTCCTACTGTATCTAAAAATAAAAGCGGAATTTGAAGCTTTTGAACTACTGTACCTAGTACAATATTTAATGCAATTGCTAAGGCACACATGACCATTATAAAAGTTTTTCTGTTTTGCATAAAGTATTCCCCCTAAAATAAATATCTAATAACAATATTTATTCTAAGGGCTTAGCCTATAAGAAGTAAAATAGATAATTTAAATAGATAAACTTGTAAGTATTGGTAATATTAATAAGCAAATTGATAGTAAAGTCTAAAAAGTTATGCAGAAGCCTTAAGTTACTATAAAGCAGCATCATTAAAGTGCACTATATATTGATTTCAAGAAAAGAAGATATCGCGATATCATGATAAGAAGATATATATTTAACTATTTAAATATAATTGTAATTAAAGTAAATTTATAGAATACGGCTATAAGTTATGATATAATATGTTAAAAATTGTTATTATTATAACAAACATATTTACTGGGGGGAAAGACCATGGAAAACATTAACGAACCGATTATATCTATTAAAGATTTAAGAATGAGCTATGGCTCGGAGGATGTTCTTAAGGGAATAAATATAGATATTCATAAAGGACAGATAATTGGATATATAGGACCTAACGGTGCAGGCAAAAGTACTACAGTGAAGATACTTTTAGGAATATTGAATAATTACAGAGGTACAATTAAAATTTTCGGTGAAGATATATCTAATGGAAGCATTGAATATAAAAAAAAGATTGGCTATGTACCGGAAACTGCAGAAGTTTATGAAAACTTAACAGCAAGAGAGTATCTTACGTTTATAGGTGAACTGTATGGCTTAGACTATGAAAAGGTGGATGAAAAAGCTAAGAAGCTTATGGAACTCTTCGGAATTGATAATGTGTATGACTCTAGAATATCTTCTTTTTCTAAAGGAATGAGGCAAAAGGTTCTTATTATATCAAGTTTGCTGCATAATCCGGATATATTATTTCTAGACGAGCCTTTAAGCGGGCTTGATGCTAACAGTGTTATGGTCGTAAAAGAAATAATGTCTGAGCTCGCCAGCCAAGGAAAAACAATATTCTATTCCTCACATATTATGGATGTGGTTGAAAGAATAAGCAGCAGAATTGTACTTATAAATGGTGGACAGGTTGTTGCAGACGGAACCTTTGAAGAGCTTAAAGCAAAGAGTAAGGAAGGTTCTTTAGAGGAAATATTCAACCAACTCACAGGCTTTAACCAACATAAACAAATAGCAGAAGAGTTCGTAAGTGTGCTTAGTAGTGAGGCATGACAATTAATAATTGTCATGGACCTATAAGTAATACTGGAGGGGTAATAATGAAAGATATATGGGTATTAAAGCTTTTAGATAGATTTAGTTCAATCTTTACAAAACTTGGGATTGATTATAAGATGATGAGAAAAATTGTTCAGCTTAAGCTTACTTTAGACAGCAGAAGAACAACTACAATAATGAATAATAACAATTCTGATAAGAAAAACAGAAATCAGTTTACCTATTCATTGTTTATGTATGGATTTTTGGGTCTTTTTATAGCAATCTTTATCTTTATGCCGATGCCTTTATTTATGAAGATGAATTTTATATTAGGTATGATAGTATTTATGATTATGGCCACAATGATTTCAGATTTTTCATCGGTTTTATTGGATATAAAAGATAAAAATATTCTTGTGCCAAGACCTGTAGACAGCAGAACCATTAACGCTGCAAAGCTTGTGCATATTTTTATATATCTTTTTAGTATTACTGCTGCTTTTTCCGGGCTTGCGATTATAGCTTCAATATATAAATATGGAATACTTTTCGCACTTGTTTTTCTGCTTCAGCTTGTTCTAATTTCGGGGTTTGTTATATTTTTTACATCTATTTTATATTTCTTTATTTTATCAATGTTTGATGGAGAAAAACTTAAAGATGTTATTAATTACTTTCAAATTGTGCTCAGTATAGTTATTACTGTAGGATATCAATTTATGGGACGAATTTTTAATTTGTTCGACTATAATATAGCTTATGAACCAAAATGGTGGCATTACATGATACCATCAACCTGGTTTGCTGCACCCTACAGCTTAATATTTGAAGGAAATAAATCCTTAGTTTTTATAGTATTTACTGCTATAAGCATAATATTACCATTGGCAGCTTTTATTCTTTATTTTAAAGTAATAACTCCATACTTTGAAAGGAATCTGCAAAAGCTTTCTCAAAATAATGAGAGAGTAAAGGAATCTAAAGAAAAAAAGGTTAAAAGACAAAGAAACTTCGCTGGAGTATTTACTTTTAACAGGACAGAAAATGCATTTTTTAGATTTACGCAAAATATGATTTCAAATGAAAGAAAGCTTAAGCTAAGTATTTATCCTTCTCTGGCATTTTCAGTAATAATGCCATTTATATTCATGGCAAATCAATTTGAAAAGGGCAAGAGTTTTTCACAGGTGATGTCAAACATTAGAGGTGGAAAAGCTTATCTTTTCATTTACTTTTCAAGTATTGTGCTCGCAGGAGCAGTTAAATATATTACTAGAAGCGAAAAATACAAAGGTGCATGGATATACAAAGCGCTGCCTATTGAAAAACCGGCAGATGTTTTTAAAGGAGCAATAAAGGCTGTTATACTCAAGCTAGTAGTTCCGGTATATTTAGTAATAACAGTTATATTTCTAATTATATTTGGACCTAGGATTTTATTAGACTTAACTGGCATATTTTTAAGCGCGATGCTTTTATCTATGCTCATATTCAAATTATCTAAAAAAGAACTTCCTTTTCATAAGGACTTTGCTACAACTAAAAGCAATGAAGAAGGTGCGTTGGGCCTTATGTTTGGGAGTATGGCATACTGCGGTGGATGCGCAGGAATACACTTTGCACTCGCTAAAATTCAGTATGGAATTTTAGCATATAATATTGTATTGCTTCTATTATTTATCTTGTTTTGGAATATTAGCTTTAGGTTCAGCTGGAAGGATATTTAGGAAGAGAAGAGTACGAAAAATTAATTTAACAAAATATAGCAGAAACCTATTGACCACGAAACTACTATGCATTACAATATAGTCAAGGAATACTATGTAATGCATAGTAGTTATTTTTTAACTATACTACTATGCAATACATAATAGGCTAAGATTAGGAGGGATACCTTTGAATGATAAGTCACAGCTTCTAAAAGGTACATTGGAAGGCTGCATACTAAAGATAATAAGCGATGGTGAAACCTATGGCTATGAAATAGTTTCAAAACTTCGGGAGTATGGCTTTACTGATTCAACAGAAGGTACAATATATCCGCTGCTTACAAGGCTCGAAAAGAAAGATATATTAAAGTCAGTTAAAAAAGAATCGCCTTTAGGACCGCAAAGAAAATATTATTCTTTATCAGAGCAAGGAGCAAAGGAATTAAAAGTATTCTATAACAATTGGATTGAATTTAAAGACATAGTGGATAAAATATTTCTAAATTATGGGGGAGAGATAAATGAGTAAGGTCAAGGAAGTTATCAAAAAGAATTATGAGTTGAGTAAAAAACTTAAAGAAGAATATCAAGATTTATATACAGACATTGTATGCTACATCAGAACAGCACCCCTTACTGAAAGACAGATTGAGGAAGCGGTAAATGATATTTTAGATATCATGCTTGGAGCACAGGAGAGAGAAGAAGATATTTTTAAGGTTATAGGGGAGGATTATAAAAAGTTTTGTGACGATGTAATTGAGTCTCACAAGGAAAAAAATCAAGGCATAAAAAATTTAATTGAAACAATTCCTTTATTTATAGGCAATATTGCGTTTTTAATAGGGCTTGACTTTGTATCTGAAAAAATTATCCAGCTTAAAAAACAAAGAAGTCTAGATATAGTATATAAGTTTCATCTAACACCGATAATATTAGGAGTAATATTTGTATTTATTGCTGTATATATAGTTAAGTGGATAGGAAGAACTGAAAATGAAAAGCTAAAAGGGATGAATAAAAAAGAAAAGCTGAAATTTAATTTTTTATTCGGCATATCCTATGCTTTTATAATAATTGCATCTGTAATTGCAGGACATTTTATTGACGAAGTAATACAGATTAATGTTGCATTTTATATATTAATTATACCATTATTAATTTTATTTCTACTGTCAAAAGTGCTATCCAACAAGTATGCATAAGTTACCTTTAACACTTGACTATGGTAAAATTTTGAATTATAATAAGGTAATTTTATTAATAAAATAGGGGGGCTAGGGATGTCAACAGTTGTACCAACAGAATATAAATCCTCATTGAATCTTATTGAAACAGAGATAGCCATAAAAAGTGTTAAAGATTATTTTGAAAAAAGACTAGCTGAAATGATTAATTTAACAAGAGTATCAGCTCCAGTTTTTGTGAAAAGCGGCAAAGGAATAAATGATAATTTAAACGGTGTAGAAAGAATAGTCTCCTTTGATGCTAAAGAAATAGAAGATAATACTTTAGAGGTTGTTCAATCTCTTGCAAAGTGGAAGAGAATGGCTCTTTACAGATATGGTTTTAGAGAAGGAGAAGGCCTTTATACAGATATGAATGCTATAAGAAGAGATGAGGAGCTTGATAACCTTCACTCTATTTATGTAGATCAGTGGGACTGGGAAAAGATTATTTCTAAGAAGGACAGAACCTTTGAGAGTTTGTTTGTTATAGTTAATCAAATATATCAGGTATTTAAGGATACTGAAAATTATCTGTATTCTATCTATCCAATATTTGAAAAAGTTCTTCCGCAGGATATATACTTTATAACAACACAAGAGCTTGAAGATAAATATCCTGAACTTACTCCTAAAGAAAGAGAAGATGTTATTGCTAAGGAAAAAGGTGCAGTTTTTATAATGCAGATAGGTGGACAGCTTAGGTCAGGTCAAAAGCATGATGGTCGTTCACCTGATTATGACGATTGGACATTAAACGGAGATATAGTTTTCTATTATCCTCTTCTTGACAGAGCTTTTGAAGTATCCTCTATGGGGATAAGAGTTGATGAAGAAACATTAGAAAAACAGCTTAAGCTCTCAGGCTGCGAGGAAAGAAAAAATCTTGAATATCATAAAGCAGTGCTTGAAAAAAAGCTTCCCTATACAATGGGTGGAGGAATTGGACAGTCCAGAATATGTATGTTCTTTTTAAGAAAGGCACATATTGGAGAAGTTCAATCTTCTGTATGGACTGATGAAATAATAGCAGAATGTGAGGCTAATAATATATTTCTATTATAATTGCCTAAGTTTTATGGATTAAAAAGTGAGGAAAGAATATAATAGACTTATAACCCTGTATGAAAATTACAGGGTTTTTAACTTTATAAAGTTTAAAATAATAATTATTTGTAAATTTAAGATTATTAGTCATTTTACTGTAGATTATTTGCTAAAATTAATTATAATATAAAGATATATTATTATTTAGATGACTATTCGTAAACAAGAAGGTTGAAGCCATAAATGGGCTTCGACGGGTAAGCTGCGAATGGAAATGAGTGCTTTAGAGTACCAAGTGTTTCGACTGAAAGGAGGTAAAAGTCCTAAATGGACTTTTACGGGTAGTCTGCGAGTGTGAACGAGCATGTTTAGAGTACCCAGTGTTTCGAATGAAAGGAGAAAATATGAAACTGTGTTCAATTTGCAATAAAAATATAGCTACAATTTTTACTGCCAAGACAGTAGAAGGAAAAACAGAAACTGTTGGTGTATGCCTTCAGTGTGCTAAAAAAATGGGAATACCGGTTATAGATCAGCTTATGCAGCAAACAGGCATGAGTGCAGACGATATTGAAAATTTATCTGAACAGATGAATGACATGCTTAAAGATGTCAATATGGAAGAGCTAGGAAAGAATGATATGTTTATGAATCTTATGAATGGTGCTTTTCCGGCAGAGCCTATGGACTTTAATGAAAAAGAAGAAACAAAATCGATTCCGGATTCTAAGGCTAAAGATAAGCCAAAGGATAAAAAAGAGGAAAAGAAAAAAACTAAAAGAAAGTATCTGGATACTTACGGAACTAATTTAACTGATAAGGCTTTAGAAAAGAAAGTAGACAAGGTCATTGGAAGACATCGTGAAATAGACAGAGTTATACAAATTTTAAATAGAAGAAGTAAAAATAATCCTATTTTAATTGGTGAGCCAGGGGTTGGTAAAACAGCTATAGCTGAAGGCTTGGCTGTTAGAATTGCTGAGAAGGAAGTACCTGCCAAACTTTTTGATGCAGAGGTTTATCTTTTGGATTTAACTGCTGTTGTTGCAGGAACTCAGTTTAGAGGGCAGTTTGAAGGAAGAATGAAATCTATAATTGATGAAGCTAAGGAAAACGGCAACATCATTTTAGTTATAGATGAAGTTCATAATATAATTGGTGCTGGAGAAGCCCAAGGCGGAGCTATGAATGCTGCAAATATACTAAAGCCTGCTCTTGCTAGAGGCGAAATCCAGGTAATAGGTGCAACTACCTTAGAGGAATACAGGAAGCATATAGAAAAGGATTCAGCTCTAGAGAGAAGATTCCAGCCTGTAATGGTAGAAGAACCTACTGTTGAGGATACCATAGAAATATTAAAAGGTATAAGGCATTATTATGAAAACTACCATACAGTGCATATAACTGATGAGGTTATTAAAGCAGCAGCTGTAATGTCTGAAAGATATATAACAGATAGATTTTTACCAGACAAGGCTATCGATGTTATTGACGAAGCTAGCTCAAGAGCTAATCTTAAAAATAAGGGTTTAGTTGAACTTAAGGCTGTAAGAGAAGAATTAAAGGCAATTGAAGAGAAAATTGAAGATGCTGCTGAGAAAACCGATTATGAAAAAGCAGCAGAATACAAAGTTGAAAAATATAGACTTCAAGATAAAATTACTAAGCTTGAAAAGGAAACAAGTGATGTTTATTTAACGGTTGAAGATATTGCTTATGTAATTGAAGCTTGGACGAAGATACCTGTGAAGAGTATAACTGAAGAAGAAGCAGAAAAGCTGCTCCAATTAGAAGATAGAATTCATAGAAGGGTCATAGGACAGCATGAGGCTGTTGTAGGACTTTCAAGAGCAATAAGAAGAAACAGATTAGGCTTTAGAAAGAAGAGGAAACCTGCTTCCTTCATATTTGTTGGCCCTACTGGAGTAGGTAAAACAGAGCTTGCAAGAGCACTTTCCATTGAGCTTTTTGGAAGTGAAGAAGCGTTAATAAGAATAGATATGTCTGAATATATGGAAAAGCATACTGTATCTAAGCTTATCGGGGCGCCTCCAGGATATGTGGGATACGATGAAGGAGGACAGCTGACTGAAAAGGTTAGAAGAAGACCTTATTCAGTAATACTTCTAGATGAAATCGAAAAAGCTCATCCGGATGTATTTAATATGCTGCTTCAAATACTTGAAGATGGAAGGCTTACTGATAGTCAGGGAAGAACCGTTTATTTTGAAAATACAGTCATAATAATGACCTCAAATGCAGGAACTAACTTTAAAAGCAACAATATAGGCTTTGGAAAAGAAGGTTATGACGCTTTGGAGAATAAGGTAAAAGAAGCCTTAAAAGAATATTTTAGACCGGAGTTTTTAAACAGAGTAGATGAAACCATAGTATTTAAGCCATTAGCTAAGGAAGAACTTCATAAAATTGTAGAATTAATGCTTAATGAAGTTTTAGAGGAAGTTAGAGAAAAGGATATAAACATCGAAATTTCTGAAGAGGTTAAAGACTTCCTTATTACAAAGGGCTATGATGAAAAGTATGGGGCAAGACCTCTTAGAAGATCTATACAAAGATATATAGAAGATGAAATTTCAGAAAGCTATCTTCATAAAAGAATTCATGAGGGATCAAAAGTAAATATAACTTTAGAAAATGGAAATATTGTATTGAAGTAAAAAAAGTTATATACTATAAAGCATGGGTGTAATACTTTTCACGTAGAATAGAGGGATGAATTTTGGATGTAAACAAAGAAGATAAATTAAAATTGTATGGTTTTAATAACTTAACAAAATCGCTTAGCTTCAATATATACGATATCTGCTATACAAAGACAGAGGAAGATAGAAAAAAGTATATTGAGTACATCGATGAACAATATAATTCTGAAAGGCTCACTAAGATTTTAACTGATGTTACGGAAACTATTGGTGCTAGTGTGCTTAATATTGCGAAGCAGGATTACGACCCACAGGGAGCAAGCGTTACACTTTTGATTTCAGAAGAAGAAGTTCCTTTATATGTGCTTGATCCATCCTGTAACAGGGGGGTTTTAACTCCGGCTCGTGAAAATATAGTAGGGCATCTTGATAAGAGTCATGTAACTGTGCATACTTATCCTGAGAGTCATCCTCAAAACGATATAAGTACCTTTAGAGTTGATATTGATGTTTCAACCTGTGGAACGATTTCTCCTCTAAAAGCTTTGAATTATCTTATAGACAGCTTTGATTCAGATGTTATTACAATAGATTATAGAGTAAGAGGTTTTACTAGAGATATACATGGATATAAGCATTTTATAGACCACGATATAAACTCTATACAAAACTTTATTTCGAAAGATACAATTAATAGATACAATCTCATTGATATGAATATTTTTCAATCAAGTATATTTCATACAAAAATGAGAGTCAGAGATATCAATCTGCCTAATTATCTTTTTGAAGTCAGAGAAGAAGATTTAAGTCCTGAGGAAAGAGAAGAAGTAATAAAAAAGATTGATAGAGAAATGACAGAAATATTTTTTGGGATTAATGTACCTAATGTTTAAAATAAAGACCTTGTGCTTGGATTTTTTAAAGCACAAGGTCTTTATTTTTTTGAAATTTATACTTTGCCATAATAAGGTGATAAAGTTTTGTGAAAATGATTCGAAATATAATATATACTTAAAATTTAAAGAGGTGACAAACATGAAAATAAAAAGTATCAGAAATAAAATTTTGCTTTCAGTATTGCCTGTATTTATTGTAGTAATAGGTGTATTAGTGTTCTTAAGCTATGATAGAATTTCAGCATTAATGAATTCACAGATAAAAAGTGATATGCAAAATCAGCTAGCTACGAACGTGAATGAAATTGAAAAAAGGCTTCAAAGACACGAAAAGGTAGCACAAGGTGCTGCAAAAACAGCAGAAGCAGCAAGTACAGTATTAAGCAAAGATAATTATGCGGATTTTTTAAAAAGTATAATTGCAACAAATGATGATACTTTAGGATCTGGAATTTGGTTCGAGCCGTATAAATATAATTCTAGTAATAAGTTTTTTGGACCTTATGCCTACAAAGATAGCGGAAAGATAGTATATACTGATGATTATAGCAAAGATGACTATAATTACATAAAGTATGATTGGTACAAGGCTGGAACGACGACCAATGGTACAGTATGGTCTGACGCTTATTTGGACGATGTAACAAAGATATCAATGATAACTACTACAGTTCCTTTTTATGATAAGAACAAGCAATTTTTAGGGGTTGCTACTGCTGATATTAATCTTACTACTATACAAGACATGGTTAAGAATATAAAGGTTGGTGAAAAGGGTAAAGCTTTTATAATAGATAAGAATGGAACTTTTATAGCAGATAAAGATACTGATAAAGTTATGAAGGTTAAGATAAGTGAAGACAAAAATTCAAGTTTATCAGAACTGGGTAAGACAATGCTTGGTAATAAATCAGGACAAGGCACTTATAAAGATGAAAGTGGTAATAATATAGTTTATTATTCTTCTGTTCCAGAGACAAATTGGAAGATTGCATTAAGTATTCCTGAAAGCGAGCTTATGGCTCCTGTTAAGAAATTTGTTATTAGTATGTCTTTATTGACAGTTATATCCATAGCTGCAGTTATAGCACTTATAGTATTCTTTGCATTCTATTTAACAAAGAGCATCAATAAAGTTAAAGACTTTGCTATGGCAATTGCAGAGGGAGACCTTACAAAGCAGATTGATATAAAGACTCATGATGAGATAGGTAAAATGGCAGGCTATTTGAATACGATGTCGCAAAATATGAACGATATGGTTAAAGAGATACTAGCTCAGTCTACAGAAGTTGCAAGTACAAGTGAGGAGCTTTCTGCAAGCGTTGAAGAAATGACCGCTAAGTTAAATATAATAGAAGGATCGGTTAGAAATATTGATGATGGTATTCAAGAGTTAAGTTCAACTACTGAAGAAATAACAGCTTCTATGGAAGAGGTTGACTCAAGTATCAATGTTCTTTCAGGTAAAGCTGAGGATGGAAGCAGTTTATCAAATGATATAAAGAACAGGGCGGAAAAAATTCAGAAAAACAGTAAAGAAGCTAGTGAGAAATCAGAACTTCTTTATAGAGATAAGCAAAATAAGATACTTCAGGCTGTTGAGGATGGCAAAGTAGTTGAAAAGGTAAAAGAAATGGCTGATATTATTGATAGTATAGCTTCACAAACAAACCTGCTTGCTTTAAATGCAGCTATAGAAGCAGCAAGAGCTGGGGAACAGGGCAAAGGCTTTGCAGTAGTAGCAGACGAGGTAAGAAAGCTTGCAGAGCAGTCAACTCAGGCTGTTTCAAACATAAAGGACACAATTGCTAAGGTTAAAGATGCTTTTGATAATCTATCTGATAATACTCAAGAAGTTGTAAGTTATATAGACAGCACAGTAAAACTAGACTATGAAGCTATGGTTGGAGTAGGGAACCAATATGGAAGCGATGCTCAGTATATAAATACAATGTCTGAAGAAATAGCAGCTATGTCTGAGGAAATAACTGCTACAGTATCGCAGGTAAGCACAGCAGTGCAGAATGTAGCAAGTACTACTCAACATTCAGCAGAAAGTACAACTGAAATTTTAAACAGCGTAAAAGAAACCACAGCAGCAATGAATGAAGTTGCGCATAGTGCAGAGACGCAGGCTGAGCTTGCGCAAAAGCTTAACGATATTGTACGAAAATTCAAGGTTAAATAAACTAGAGGACCAGCACAGTTTTAATGTGCTGGTCTTTTAAGATTTATTATTTATTTTATCGAAGTTCCAGGTTTTGACTTTACTATGTTCTTCTGCTTTTTCTTTCTTTATTTTATTTAATAATAAAAATGATATACCGAAAAACGCATACCCTAAGATAGTAAAAATAATTGTTTCATTAGTGTAATGGTTAATGTTAATAAGATATTTGGCTATCATTTCATTAGTTAAACCAGATTTTTGTGCATTAAATTCTGCAATAGCTTGTGGTATTACAATTCCGCCGTAGGAACCTCCTAAAGCACAGACTAATGAGGCAATCAGCAATACTATAAACATAATATTAATCAAAGCTCTGCTGCTGGTATTTACATTAATTAAAAAATTTTTTACAATTAAAACAGTAGACAGTACTGATAAAAGGATAGAAAGAATGGCTAAAACAGTATACAAAGGATCACCCCCATAAGTTATTTGTAACAGTCTAACCAATAATCAGATGTTACAAATATATTAACATAAATTGGATTAAAAGTAAATGTATTATAAATTTATTCTGAATAATCAAATTTATATATGTTTACTAATTAATTTAATAATAAATATGCGTATAATTATTTGCTAGGCTTCTTATTAATTAATGTAAGAACTTTATTGCATTGTATGTAATTAACTTTGAAAGGTTGTGGTTATAATGTTATTAAGAAATATTTTGGTGAGGGAATATATAAGATTATAAAATATCTTAGCATATTCTCTCGCATAGACTTTAAAATTGATTGTTTTTAAAGGAGAGAATATGGAGAGTAAAGTTAAAGTAGTAAAAAGTGAAAAGTCGTGGATAGAGACTGCTGCAATAGATCAGCTTGAAAAAACAGCGGAGCTTGAAGGAATAATAAAGGCTGTAGGACTTCCAGATTTGCATGTAGGAAAAACACCTGTTGGTGCAGCTTATATGACTAAGGATATAATTTATCCTCATATTATTGGAAGCGATATTGGCTGTGGTATGGCTTTGTTTTCAACAGGAATAAATAGAGGGAAATTTAAATTTGATAAAATGTTTGGAAAGCTTTTTAGGCTGGGAGGTCTGGAAAATATAGACATAAGCGAGAAAATAGCAGATATAGATCTGCCTTTTAAAGAGTCTCTTGGAACAATAGGCTCAGGAAATCACTTTGCTGAATTTCAAGAGGTTTCAGAGGTCTTTGATGAAAAAGCCTTTGAGGAAATCGGCATGGAGAAGGGCAGTGTTTATCTTTTAGTGCACAGCGGCTCGAGAGGGTACGGAGAATATATTATTCAAGACTGTATAAGAAAACATTCCTGCCAAAAGGGTTTGAAAACTGACAGTACGGCTTTTAATGAGTATTTGGAAGAACATCAAAAATCAGTTGAATATGCAAGGCTGAACAGAGAACTAGTAGCTCATAGACTTTTGGACACTGTTGGCGGTAAGGATGATAAAAAACTTCTAGAAAGTGTGCATAACTCTATAACAAAAAAGGAGACAGAGGGCGAAATAATATACATTCACAGAAAGGGTGCAGCTCCTTCGGATGTGGGTTATATAGTTATTGCAGGAACCAGAAGTACTAAGTCCTATATTATAAAACCTGAAGAAGGACTTTATGACTACTGTTATTCGGTATCTCATGGCGCAGGGCGAAGATGGCCTAGGTTTGACTGCAAGAAAAGACTTCAACATGTTTATGAGGATAAAATACTTAGGGAAAGAAAATTAGCAGGTACTTTAATTTGTAAAGATAAAAATGTAGTTTATGAAGAGGCTCCTGAGGCTTACAAAAGTATAGAAAAAGTAGTTGAAGATATGGTCAATGAAAAGATGATAAAGCTTGTGGCAAGTTTGAATCCGTTGATTACTTATAAGGTTTAAAAGTAAGAAAGTCCCGAAAGGGACTTTCTGCTATTAATTCTACATTAATTAGAATGCCCAATTTCCATTTCTGAATATAGGCTCTAATTTTCCATCAGCTGTTTCACCGTCAATATTTAAGTCTGGTGAACCAACCATAAAGTCTACGTGAGTTAAGCTTGTATTAGCTCCATTTTTAGTTAATTCTTCTTCACTCATAGAAGCGCCGCCTTCAAGGTTAGTAGGATAAGCCTTTCCTAAAGCAAAGTGACAGGAAGCATTCTCATCAAATAATGTATTGAAGAATATAATATTTGTATTTGAAATAGGAGAATCATGAGGAACTAATGCAACTTCTCCAAGGTAATGTGAACCTTCATCAGTTTCGATAAGCTTTTTCAAGGTCTCATAGCCTTGCTCTGCTGAGAAGTCTACTACCTTTCCGTTTTCAAATTTAAGGGTGAAATTATCGATTAAATTACCGCTGTAGTTAAGAGGTTTTGTGCTTCTAACTGTACCGTTAACTCCATCTCTCTTTGGCATTGTAAATACTTCTTCTGTAGGCATATTTGCTACAAAATATGTACCCTCATAATTGCCACCTTCAACATTGGAACCACCGCCGGCCCAAAGATGTTTTTCAGGAAGCTCAATAGTTAAGTCTGTAACTGGGGATTTATAATGAAGCTTCTTAAAATTCTTGCTGTTTAAATAATCAAGCTTGGAATTTAAATTGTTAGTATGATCTTTCCAAGCTTCAACAGGATTTTCTCTGTCTACTCTTGTAGCTTTAAATATATTTTCCCAAAGCTTTTCTACACTTTTTTCAGCGTCTGCATCAGGAAATACCTTTGCAGCCCATTCTTTTGTAGGAACTGATATAACACACCAAGCAGCCTTGTCTGCCATAACATAGCTTCTATAGCCATCTAATGCTTTTGATGCTGTTTTGTTAGCTACAGATATTCTTTCTGGATCAACTCCTTTAAGAAGATCCGGATTTGAAGCTGAAATGCTTAAAAATCCTGCTCCTTCCTTAGCCATTTCTTCAAGACCTTGTGCTCTCCACATAGGATATTCAGAAAAAGCTTCCTCTGGAGCATTTAGATATTTTATTCTTGTGACTTCTTCATCAGCCCATTCAACATGAACATTTTTAGCACCTGCTTCATAAGCTTTTTTCGCAGCAGCTCTAACAAATTCAGCAGCTGGAAGAGGAGCATTAATAACGAGTGTCTGACCTTTTTGTATGTTGATACCAACCTTAACAGCCAGCTCTGCATATTTTTCAAGATTTTCTTTAAAGTTCTCCATGTAAATTCCTCCTTATACGGTTTTAAAACCACTAATTATCTATATTCTAACATTAATAATGCGCATATAAAAGCACAAAATTATTAGCAAAATAAATACGCTTTATTTTTGCATCCAAATAATGTAAAATGTATATATTGCCATATAATAAATATGGGATAGGGGGTAGAATCATGGCAAAAGTATTTAAAAATAGTAATAATGAATTAAGATCTGGGTGGAAGCTTGCATGCATTATGGCATTATACTTAGGTATTACTTTAGTTCTTCAAATTGTTCTTGGTATGGTACTGGGTATAATTTTTATGCAAGGCACAAGTATAGAGAATTTGAACAGCTCAATTAATAATTTTATTCAACATTCTTCTCAAGGAATGTTTCTAGCTCAGGCAATAGACATGGCCGGCTTTTTAATTGCATTAATAATTATGCTTAAGGCAGTAGATAAAAAAGGCTTTAGAGATATAGGATTTACAGGCATAGGAAGCAATTTTAAAGATTTGGGGGCTGGGCTTTTATTTGGAGCGGTTTCTTTTACAGCAATCTTTATAGTACTATTTGCAACTAAAAATATATCTCTTCAAAACAATATAGGAAATCCAAAGTTTTCATCATATACTTTTTGGGGAATAGGTTTATTTATAATAGTTGGTTTTAAAGAAGAGCTTCTGTCAAGGGGATATTCAATTACTGCATTAAACCAAATGAAAAGACCTTGGTTGTCTGTACTTATATCATCATTAATGTTTTCAGCACTTCATCTGTTTAATCCTAATGTAAAAGCTTTAGGACTTATTAACATAGTTTTTGTAGGTATTCTTTTTGGATATATGTTTATAAAGACTAATAACCTATGGATGCCTATTGGATATCATATAACCTGGAATTACTTTCAAGGAAACGTCTTTGGTTTTCCTGTAAGCGGAAATGAGGCTCATGGTATATATAATATAAATATATTGAAGGATAATATATTAACTGGAGGAGCTTTTGGACCGGAAGCAGGAATACTTACAACTATTGTTATTGCCATTGGAATTTTAATAGTTTGGAGCATGCCAAAGAGAGAAGTTTCCAGAAACAAGGGTTATAAAATGTATGAAAATATATAAGATAGGCAAAATGAGATTATAGATTTTTATATTGTATAAAAATTAATATGCTTGTGATAAAATGGTAGTATTAGAATAAAGTTAACATTATTACATAAAGGAGAGATTTCAATGAGTAACTACGAAGAAGGTTCAATGGAAGAAATGATGGCTGCCTTAGAAGGAGGCCTAAAAAGAATAAATGCTGGTGATGTTGTAAAGGGAACTGTTATATCAGCTTCTAACGACTCAGTTTTTGTTAATATAGGATATATGGCTGATGGCGTTATATCTAGAGAAGAGTTAAGCTATGATGAAGTGGTAAATCCTAAGGATGTTGTGAAACCAGGAGATGAAATATATGTATACATACTTCAGGTTAATGACGGTGAAGGAAATGTTGCCTTATCCAAAATTAAAGCTGAAGAGCATAAGGTTTGGGATGAATTTGAAGAATCCATAAATGAAGGAAAAACTTTAGAAGTTAAAGTCAATGAAGTTGTAAAAGGTGGAGTTACTGCTAATGTAAAAGGTGTTAGAGCATTTATTCCTGCTTCACAGCTTTCTTCAAAATATGTTGAAGATTTAAAGAGCTTTGTAGGAAAGAACTTAGTAGTAAAAGTTATTGAGCTTGATAAGGATAAGAAAAAGGTTATTCTTTCAAGAAAAGAAGTTGAGAAAGCTGAAGCAGAAGTAAAGAAGGGTGAAGTGTGGGCGTCTCTTAAAAAGGGAGAAAGAAGAACTGGCACAGTTACAAGACTTGCTAAGTTTGGAGCTTTTGTTGACTTAGGTGGAATAGATGGCCTTATACATAATCAAGATCTTTCATGGAAGAGAATTTTAGATCCAGCTGAAGTTGTTTCAGTAGGAGATAAGGTAGAGGTTTATGTAATTGATTTTGACAAAGAAAAGGGGAGAATTTCTTTAGGACTTAAGGAAGTTTCAGAGAATCCATGGAACAGTGCAGGAGCTAAATTTAAAGTTAATGATATAGTCCAAGGCACAGTTGTAAGACTTACAGACTTTGGTGCTTTTGTTGAAGTTGCTGAAGGAATAGAAGGTCTTGTACATGCGTCTCAAATATCAGAAGAAAGAGTATCAAAGCCATCTTCAGTTTTAAATGTTGGTGATAAAGTAAAGGTAAAAGTATTGGAAATAGATACCAAGAACCAAAAGATGAGCTTAAGCATTAAAGAAGCTAAAAATACAGAGGAAAGAGAAGAAATAAAAGACTTCTTAGGAGATAAATCTGAAGGTTTAACTTTGGGAGATTTGCTAAAGGATAAATTTAAAGATTTTAAGTTTGAAGAATAAGTTTTTAGGAGCGACGGCATCATGGAAGTTCAAATATTCTTTAAAGGTGAAAAAGAGCCGGTTATTTACACTGGTGACAGAATAGATGTACTGGATTTTGAAATGAACGGTACTAAATACAAGCAGATAAGATATTTCAGAAAAGGCTTTAGTAAAAGCGATCTCGTTGAAGAAAGCAAAGTAAATAAAATTGTTACTAAGGCAGAGAAGTAGATACAATAAGAATGGACTGCTGTAAAACAGCTTAAACCTCTGCGTGTTCTTTAAAGTTTAGGAAACGTTCGCTACACATTATAAGACTAATAATTATTTTTTATACAACTCCTAAATCCTATAAACTCACTTCGTTCAAACAATATAGGATTTTTAACGGATTTGTATAAAAAATAATTAAAGTCTTATTAATGTTCGCTCAATGTTTCTGCAACTTTAAAGAACACGCTAAGTTTTTGCTGTTTTACAGCAGCCCTTATTATTTTATAATTCATCTAAACTTCTAAATTCATACCCTTGCTTTTTCCATTCCTTTAATAGGCTGTCCAAAATTGATGCATTTGTTTTTGACTCTGCATGAAGAAGACATATCATACCCGGTTTGGTTGATTGCAATAAGAACTCTTTAGATTTTTCGGGATCAGGCTGATTATTTACGTCATAATCCTTGTATGCAAGAGAGAAAAATATAGTTTTATAGCCTAGTTTTTGTGTATAGTATAAAGATAATTCACTGAAATCGCCCATTGGCGGCCTGAAGTTTTTAGATAATTTTACTCCGGGAACTTTTGCGGCAGCAGCCTCAACTCCTGTTAGTTCTGTATTGAAAGCATTCTCGTCAGTAAAGTCAGGCATAGATTTATGATGTACTGAATGGTTGCCGATTACATGTCCTTCGTTTGTCATCCTTTTTAAGAGGTCAGAGTTCTTAATACCATTAAAAGAACCGACAATGTATGGAGCCGTTACAAAAAAGGCTGCATGAACATTATTTGCTTTTAATGTATCTAAAATACTTGGAGTATAACCGTACTCATATCCTTCGTCAAAAGTAAGATATATGATTTTCTTCGAAATATCACCAAAGGCATAGCCATGATATTTTGATAATAAAGAAGCACTGCTTTTAGGCGAGTAAGCCCAGGACCAGCCTATTCTTTTAGTATCAAGGGAAGCTGTGTTCGAGACGCTTACTGGTGCTGCAGGCTTAGGAGTTGGATCAGACTGCGTATTACTTTTTTCAGGTTGTTGAGGTATATTTTCAGTAGGATTATTTTTATCAGTGTTATCAGCAGAGGGGTTAGGTAAATTATTTTCTGAATTTGAGTTTTCATTATCACTAGATTGACTAGTGTTTGAATTTATAGCTGTATTATTTGCTGCAACTGCTTGTTTTGTTTTTGTGCTGCAGCCTGAAATTACAGTAGAAACAGCTATGCTTAAAGCTAGTAATATTTTAACTTTATTTTTCAAAAGCTTCACCTCCAATTGTCATATTTAAATAAATATTTATATTTTCATATTATCACAAACCACGTGCAAATTGAATAAAAAACGCATGGATAAGTTAGATAATCCATGCATCATAAATACTATTTTTAATCAATAACAGGTACAGACTTTAATTCTCTAGTACCCCAAATATCTTTAGAGTATTCTCTAATAGTATTATCACTGGAGAAAATACCAGAGTGCGCGATGTTCATTATACACATTTCATTCCATTTTGCTGGATCTCTATATAGCGTATCAATCTTCTCTTGAGCCTTAACATAAGCATCAAAGTCTTTTAGAACAAAGTACTCGTCATTAAACATTAAAAGAGATTCATGAATATTTTTAAATTCACCTGAAGATACGCCTAAAGAACCATCAACTAATTGATCAAGTATTCTTTTAACTCTCATATCGTTATTATAAATATCAAAGGCAGAATAACCTCCGTACTTATTATAACTTATAACTTCGTTCGCTTTAAGACCGAAAATAACTATATTATCTTCCCCTACAGAATCTTTCATTTCAACATTAGCACCATCAAGAGTTGCAACAGTTATAGCACCATTCATCATGAACTTCATATTTCCGGTTCCAGAGGCCTCTTTTGAAGCTGTTGAAATCTGCTCGCTTACATCAGCGCAGGGGATAACTTTTTCAGCTAGAGATACGCTGTAGTTTTCAAGAAAAATAACTTTTAACTTTCCATTAATACTTTGGTCATTGTTTATTTTATTTGCTACAGTATTTATAAGCTTAATAGTCTGTTTTGCAAGATGATAGCTAGGTGAAGCTTTAGCACCAAAGAAGAAGGTTCTTGGAACAATATCAAGATTAGGATTTTCCTTAAGTTTATTATATAAATACATAATATGAAGAATGTTTAGCACCTGTCGCTTATAAGCATGAAGTCTTTTAACCTGAACATCAAAAATTGAATTTGGGTCGATATCAATTCCGTACTTGGCTTTAAGCATATTTGAAAATTGAAGCTTATTTTCTTTTTTTATAGAAGCTATTTTACGTTGCAGAGACTTATCAGTTTTAAAGTTTTCCAGTTTTCCTAATTCATTAGGATTTTTAATCCAATTAGTACCTATAGTATGATTTAGGGCTTCCGTAAGTTTTGGATTTGCTTTCATAAGCCATCTTCTGTGGGTTATGCCGTTAGTCTTATTATTAAATTTTTCAGGGAAAACCTGATAAAAGTTATTAAGTTCCTGATTCTTTAATATCTCAGTATGAAGCTTTGCAACTCCGTTAACAGAATGACTTCCTACTATAGCAAGATAAGCCATTTTAATAACTCCATCATTGATTATAGACATACTATTTATTTTTCCATTTTGACCTGGGTATCTACGAGACAGCTCTTCGCAGAAACGTTTATTTATTTCTTCAATTATCATATATATTCTTGGCAGAAGCTTCATAAACATGTCAACAGGCCATTTCTCAAGAGCCTCGGAAAGTATGGTATGGTTTGTATAAGCCATTGTATTAGTCGTTATATGCCATGCTTCCTCCCAGGATAGTTCTTCTATATCTACAAGTATTCTCATAAGCTCAGCTACTGCAACAGAAGGGTGAGTATCATTTATATGTATTGCAGTATGCTTGTGAAATTCATTCATGGGAAGTCCTGATTTTTTATAGCTTCTAACTATACTTTGAAGTCCTGCACTTACAAAGAAATACTGCTGTTTAAGTCTTAGAAGCCTTCCCTCAAAATTGCTGTCATCAGGATATAAAACCTGCGATATTGATTCTACTGAGGTTCTGTAAGCAGCGGCTTTAAGATAATCGCCTCGGCTGAAGGTTGAAAAATCGAATTCATAGTCTACTGGTTCCGCACTCCATAATCTCAAGGTGTTAACCATATTTTTATCATAGCCAACTACAGGAGTATCGTAGGGAACTGCACGTACTGGTTCATAATTTTCATGAATAAAGGAAAGTCTCCCGGTTTCATAAGTAGCTCTTACATTTCCGCCAAAGCGTACTTCAACAGCTTTATTTTCTTTTTTAATTTGCCATACATTTCCATCTCTTAGCCAGTAGTCAGGTATTTCAACTTGATAGCCGTCAACTATTTTTTGTTCAAATAGGCCATATTTGTATCTTATGCCGCAGCCATGACCAGGAACACCAATGGAAGCCATAGAATCCAAGAAACAAGCTGCAAGTCTTCCAAGGCCGCCATTACCAAGCCCCGCATCATTTTCAACTTCCTCAAGCTCGTTTAAGTCTATGCCAAGCTCGGTTAAACCTTCATAACATAGTTCTCTTATACCTAAGTTCAGAAGGTTGCTGCCTAGAAGCCTTCCTATTAAAAATTCCATAGAAAAATAGTAAACTTGCTTCTCGCCGCTCTCCATGTAATATTTGTTTGTATTAACCCAATTTTCTGTGACATAATCTCTAACTAAGCCACCAAGGGCAAAATACTTATGGAGCTTTGAAGCAGTATCAATTTCTTCAGCAAAGGTGTTCATTAACTTTCGTTTATAATCAGACTTGAATTTTTCTTTATTAAGTTTCATTATGATTCTCCTTTATATTTTGAAAACGTATAAATATCCCTAATATAACAGTAGACAGCAAATACTGCTGTCTACTAAAATTATTATTCTATAATAAGGAATCGTATAGATTTTTGTATTCTAAAGCTGATTTTTTCCAGCTGTTATCTATAAGCATAGCATTCTTTACAAGATTGTTCCACAACTCCTTATTTTCATAAAAATTAAGTGCTCTTTTTATAGTATAAAGCATATCATGAGCATTATAATTTGAAAAGGAAAAACCATTTCCTTCATTAGTATATTCATTAAAGGCATGAACTGTGTCTTTTAGACCACCAGTTTCACGAACAACAGGCAAAGTACCATATCTAAGTGCAAGAAGCTGTCCTATACCGCAAGGCTCGAACAGTGAAGGCATAAGGAACAGATCAGAGGAAGCATAAATTCTTTTTGCAAGAGTATTGTTAAAGGTTATGTTTGCAGAAAGTTTGTCTTTGCTAACCCCAGCGTAGTAGCGTAACATTTCTTCAAATTTTTGCTCTCCAGTTCCAAGCACTACAAGTTGTATATCTAGCGCTAGCAATTCTTCAATAATATGAGCCAGTAAGTCTATTCCCTTTTGTGAAGCTAATCTTGTAACCATTCCTATCATAGGAATATTTTCATTAACAGGAAGGTTTAAGCTTTTTTGAAGTTCTAGTTTGTTTTTTGCTTTACCACTAATATCATTATAATCAAAGTTATAAAATAATTCTTTATCTTCTCTAGGATTAAACAGTTCCGTATCTATTCCGTTTACTATCCCGCTTAAGTCATTGCCTCTAACCTGCATAAGTCCATGAAGACCTTCACCGTAGAATGGAGTTTTTATTTCCTCTGCATAAGAGCTGCTTACTGTGGTTATTTTGTCAGAAAAGTTGAGTCCGCCCTTCATAAAGGAAATACCATCATAATATTTTAACATATCTTCAGAAAAGTAATTATCTCCAAGGCTTAATAAGTCGCCTAAGGTTTCCTTTGGAAAGACTCCCTGGTACTGAAGATTATGAATAGTAAATATTGTTTTAATATCTTTAAATCTAGGATTACCTTTAAAGTGTTCTTTCATTATAGGAGCTATCATGCCTGTATGCCAGTCGTTCAAGTGAATAATATCGGGAGTAAAATCAACCATATGATTAACTGCTTCAAGTGCTGCTCTGGAAAAGTAAGCAAATCTTTCTCCATCGTCATAGAAGCCATAGGAACTTGGTCTCTTAAAATAGTATTCATTATCTATAAAGTAGAAGGGGATACCGTCATATTCCAGATATTGAAGTCCGCCGTATTGATTTCTCCAACCAACAGGAACATTAAAGGTTTCAAGAGTAATCATTTTGTCCTTAAATTCTTGTTTTATATCTGAATACTTTGGGATTATGACTCTAATGTCTACACCCATTTTTCGAAGTGCCTTAGGAAGAGCATAAGCCACATCGCCAAGACCTCCTGACTTTATAAATGGATGAGCTTCTGAAGATGCAAAAAGTATTTTCATAACTAATCTCCTCTTTCTAAAAGTTTATTCAAAGTAAAGCTTCTTTTCGACAACTAAGGGGATATCCATATCACCCTTTAGTTCTTTTCCTTCTTCTATTACAATATTTTTATCTATTATAATATTGCTAAGTTTTGCGCCAGCTTTAATTTCACAGTTTTGCATTATAATACAGTTCTTAATCTCAGCACTTTCGTGTATCTTCACTCTTCTAAATATAACACTGCTTTCGATGCAGCCATCTATTATACAGCCATTAGCTATTAATGAGTTTGAAACCTTTGAAGAGTTTGAGTATTTAGTAGGGGGTTCATCCTGGGATTTTGTGTAGATGAGTCCATTACTGAAAAACAATTCGTTATTTATATTTAAGTTCAATAGGTCCAAGCTCGTTTTATAATAAACCTCAGCAGAATTTATACAGCTTACGTAACCCTTAAATTCATAAGCATTTACTTTAAGATTTCCAAGCTTCTTGTATATAGCTTCTTTAATGGAACTATAATAGCCGGATTTAATACATTCGAGAGTTAGGTTTATAAGAACTTCCTTTTTCATTATGAACATTTCCATAGATATATTGTTTATATTATCTGTGCCTATATTCTTGCCCACACTGAGCACATTGTTATTCTCATCTAAATTTAAAATACTGGAGTCGATAAAGTTTGATTTGCAGTTTTCTGCATGGTTATATATTATAGTAATATCCGAGCCGGAGGCTTCATGGTAAGCAGCAGCTGATTTATAATCTATATTGCAAACCATATAAGAGGAGGAAAGAATAACATACTCTTCTTTGCTTTTATAAAAATACTCTATATTGTTTTTTAAGCTTTCAATTTCATTCATATAATAATTATTCTTGTCTAATTGGAAGATAAATAAACCATTTATTTTCCTGTCTAAATCCCAGGGCTTTCCCGAGCCGATATGATCCATAAGAGATCTTGTTTTTCCATCAGTAAACATTCCTATATTTGTAACACCTGAATTAACCATATTTGAAAGAACAAAATCAATTATTCTATATCTTCCGCCAAAGGGGATGGAGGCTAAGGGTCTATTCCTTGTAAGTCTTTTTATTTTATCGTCATTTTCATTTAACATTAATATTCCCATGTAATTTTTAAGCATAGAGTTTCATCTCCCATCAACCTTGAATTAAATCTATATTTCTGAATATTTGTCTAGTACTCTGCCTTCAGCAACAACTTCAATTTTGCTGCCATCGCCTATTTTAGTATCTTCTTCAATAATAACATCTCCGCCAATAATAGCTTTCCTAACCTCAGAATTATCTTTTATTTTTGTGTTGGCCATTACTACAGAATCAATTACTCTGCAGCCTTTGCCTACATAAACCCCAGAAAATAATACGGAGTTAATTACTTCACCAAAAATTTCACAGCCGTCAGAGATGAGTGAGTTTTTAACTGAAGCAGTTTCTCCAATATACTGGGCGGGCAAGGTTGGGGAGACTGAATAGATTTTCCAGGCTTTATCATGTATATTTAATTCATTGTTATCATCGAGTAAATCCATATTTGCCTGCCATAGACTTTCTATAGTGCCCACATCCTTCCAATAGCCTTTAAAAGGATATGCAACTAATTTTTTGCCTGCTTCAAGCATTTTAGGTATTATATTTTTACCAAAATCATTACTTGATTTTGGATCCTGTTCGTCCTTTATTAAAAACTGACTTAATGCCTGCCAATTAAATATGTAAATACCCATTGAAGCAAGCGTGCTCTTAGGATGCTTTGGTTTTTCTTCAAATTCATATATTTCATAGGTTTCATTTGCATTCATGATTCCAAACCTACTTGCTTCTTCAAGAGATACATCTATAACACCTATGGTTGCATCTGCATTTCTTTGTTTGTGAAACTCAAGCATCTTTGAATAATCCATCTTGTATATGTGGTCGCCAGAAAGAATAAGTACATATTCAGGGTTAAAACTGTCAATAAAGTTCATGTTTTGATATATGGCATTTGCTGTTCCCTTGTACCAATCACCGCCAGATTCACGCATATATGGAGGCAGTATACTTACTCCGCCTTTATTTCTATCAAGGTCCCAAGGAGAACCTATACCTATATGTGAATTTAGGGCAAAAGGACGATACTGGGTTAGAACACCAACTGTATCAATCCCAGAATTTGAACAGTTGCTTAGTGGAAAGTCTATAATTCTATATTTTCCACCAAATGGAACAGCGGGTTTAGCAATTCCTTTTGTAAGTACACCAAGTCTACTTCCCTGCCCCCCTGCAAGGATCATTGCTATCATTTCTTTCTTCTGCATTTTCAATTCCTCCTTTTAATCGGAACACAGAGTAATTTAAGACTCTCGCTCCGCTCGAAAATTACTCGTAAAAGTCCATTTAGGACTTTTACCTCCTTTTAGTCGGAAGCACTGAGCAATTAATCACTGGGCTGTCTGTTCTCGCCAGTTTCCACTGGCTAGCCAGCCCGTTAATGTCCATTTAGGACATTAACCTCACTTCCGTTCGCTAATTGCTCGTTGAATTCCGTTTAGGACTTCAACCTCCTCAAATGCCGGCTTTTCCAATCTAAATTCATATTCAGGTTTAATGAATATAGTGGCTAGCGGCGGAATTTTAATTTTTATATTATATGGCTGATTATGCCACTTCTCCAGCTCAGGTTTAATTATTTCATTATTTATTTGATTTGAACCTCCGAAACAGTCGCTATCACTGTTGAATATTTCTTTATAGTGTATAAAGCTTGGGACTCCAATCTTATAATCTTCATATACTATAGGAGTGAAATTACAAACAACTATTATAAAATCTTTTGGATTATTACTTATTCTCATAAATGATATTATGCTTTGTTCATAGTTTTGATGATCAATCCACTGAAAACCTTCATAGCTGTGATCTTTTTCCCAAAGGGCTTTTTCACATTTATACAGCAAATTAAGCTTTCCTACATAATCCTGCATGGATTTATGCATTGGATAATCTAAAAGCATCCAATCAAGTTCATGAGCAAAACGCCATTCTATAAATTGACCAAACTCGCTGCCCATGAATAAAAGTTTTTTTCCTGGATGAGCTATCATGTATCCATAAAACATTCTTAAATTAGCAAACTTCTGCCAATAATCTCCGGGCATTTTATCAAGTAAAGATTTTTTGCCATGTACTACTTCATCGTGGGAAAGTGGAAGAACAAAGTTTTCTGAAAAAGCATACATAAGAGAAAAGGTTATTAAGTTATGATGATATTTCCTATATATAGGATCCATTTGCATGTATTTCAGCATATCATTCATCCAGCCCATGTTCCACTTGTAGTTAAAACCAACACCGCCTAAATAAGCTGGAGCTGTAACTGAAGGATAGGAACTAGAGTCTTCTGCAATCATAAGTACATTTGGAAAGTGTTTAAATATGTATGAGTTTAAGTGCTTTAAAAAATCTATTGCATCAAGATTTTCACTGCCTCCAAATTTATTTTTTAGAGACATATTTTCTTTCTTGCCGTAATTTAAATATAGCATGTTTGCCACTGCATCAACTCTCATGCCGTCAATATGATATGTATCAAACCAAAACAAAGCATTAGCTGTCAAAAATCTTCTGACTTCAGGCCTGCTTAAGTCAAAGTTAGCAGTACCCCAGTCATAATTTTCGCCAAGCAGGGGATTTTCATATTCATAGAGCTTTGTTCCGTCAAAATTGTATAGCCCATGAGCATCCTTGCAAAAGTGACCTGGGACCCAATCTAAAATAACACCAATATTATTTTGATGAAATTTATCTACAAAATACATAAAATCTTCTGGAGTACCAAACCTGCTTGTAAGTGAATAATAGCCTGTACTTTGGTAGCCCCAGGAAGCATCTAAAGGATGCTCTGTAACAGGAAGGAGTTCTATATGGGTATACCCCATATAAAGTATGTATTCTAGAAGTTTGTCAGCTATTTCTCTATAATTTAGAAATTCTTCATTATCATTCATTTTCCACGATCCGAGATGAACTTCATAAATATTTAATGGCTTATCATATAAAGCCTCAGAGCTTCTTTTTAAAAGCCATTCATTATCATTCCATTCAAAATTATCTAAGTTAACTATCATTGAAGCGGTATTAGGTCTTAATTCGGAATAAAAAGCAAAAGGATCAGACTTAAGCTGATTTTTACCATCGTAAGTTGTAATTTCATATTTATAAATATCACCAGAGCAAAGATTAGGAATAAACAAGATCCATAAACCTAGTTTTTTATTACTTTTCATTATATGCTTGCTGCCTATCCAATTATTAAAGGTTCCTACAACTTTTACTTCTCTTGCATTAGGAGCCCATAGAAAAAAGCGAACTCCTTTAACACCATTTATAGTTGTTTCATGACTGCCTAAAATATTATAAAGTTTTATCTTTTGTATTTTGCGCAGTTCTATTTTTTTATTTTTTATTGTATTCATAAAGCACTTCCTTTGACTTATATAACAAAAGGCAGAACTTCGTATGTTCTGCCTATTTAAAATTTCAAGGTTACATGAAGTTTGTGCAATAACATGATTGAAAACCTTCATATTTTAATTAAATAATATTTATATTAAACCCATAAGTCTCTATAGATATATAGTACCTTGTTTATAAGGCACCGTCAATAATAATACACTGTACTATTTTAAATTTTTAAATAGTTGAAATATATTTTTAGTGTTGTGTCAACATTACGTAGAATAGAGTGTACTAATAATTATTTATAGTTATAATATAAATAGAAAAAACTTTAAAGGCTGGTGTATATATGAAAATACTTTTAACAAACGATGATGGAATTTATGCTCCTGGCTTATATAAACTTGCAAAAGAATTAGAAAAATATCATGAGGTTGTAATAGCTGCACCGGATGATCAAAGAAGTGCCTGCGGGCATTCCATAACAATAACAAGACCTTTAATTGTGAAAAAGGTTAAGCTTGAAGGTATAAATTCAAAAGCCTACAGCATAGATGGAACTCCGGCAGACTGTGTTAGAACTTCTGTAGAAAAGCTTATTGAAGGCAAGATTGATATGGTGGTCTCAGGAATCAATAAAGGGGTAAACTTAGGAACAGATGTTATTTATTCAGGAACAGTTTCGGCAGCTATTGAGGCATCGGTATATAATATTCCGTCTATAGCAGTGTCTTCGGAATTTCAAGGCGATAAAGACAATTATGAAATTGCAGCAAAAACAGCGGTTGAAATAATTTCAATGGCAAAGGATAATTATATAAGTGATGATGTAGTTTTGAATATTAATGTTCCCCTTGTAGATAAGGAAGATATTAAAGGTATTAAGGCTTGTAAAATAGGAAATAGAACTTACAATAATGTTTTTGTTGAGAGTAAGGATGAAGAAGGAAATCTTATTTATGAAATAATGGGCAGTGTAAATGATAAAGATGAAGAAGATACGGATGTAAGTTACTTTAAACAGGGATATATAACCATTACACCGCTTCATTATGACTTGACTAATTATAAGATAATAGATAGAGTAAAGCAGTGGTTTTGACAGGATGTAATTAGATAAGTAGTATAAATATGACTGAAATAGAATAAAATATTTATGTAGCTGCTAAAATCTAAGCATACACAATAATTTAACATTTATTTTTTGCCTATAACTTTACATATGTCGTGGAAGTTGGTAAAATATAATTAATATTAAATGAAATTGAGTGTTAAGAGGAGGAAAAATTATGAAAAAATATGTTTGTATAGCTTGTGGATACATATATGATCCAGAAATAGGTGATCCAGATAACGGAGTAGATGCAGGAACTAGCTGGGAAAACGTTCCTGAAGATTGGCTATGCCCACTTTGTGGAGTAGGTAAAGATCAATTTGAAGAAGTAGAATAGTAAAAAGATGGCTTGCTTAGGCCATCTTTTTAATTTTCTTATAAAACTTCAGTTTTTGTAATATTCTTGGGTTCAAAATGGTTTGTGCCCCATACTCCTAAGAGTATCATAAGTGAACCTATAAGATGATAATAGTGAAAAGCTTCTTTTAAGAAAATTACTCCTGCTGCTATAGAAACAATAGTTGATATATTTGAGAGTACTGAGGACTTGGAAGCTTCTATTTTTGATAATGTAAAGTTTATTAAAAAGTAGGCGATTATTGATGAAAGTATTCCTAGATATCCTATGGATATTAAGAACTTAGTATTCATTAGTGGTGAAAAATAGTTTTTAATATTATTGTTCATTAAATGCTGAACTACTGAAACAAAATTAAAGAAAACTGCTCCCATAGCCATCATGGAATAAGTTAATTCCATAGGTGTAAAGTTTTTTGATAGTCTCCTTGAGATAATTGTAAACATTCCGGCTGATAATACTGCACCGATTAATAATATTATGCCAAGTAAACTGGAACTTCCAGAATTAGAACTACCCATAATTCCTATAAACATAACACCTAAAACAGAAAGTATGATAAAGCCTGTTTGGGAAACAGAGGGCTTTTCTTTAAGAAAATATGCTGATAATATAACAACTCCTATTGGTATTAGAGATATCATAAGGCCTGCAATAGATGAGGAAGAAAACTTAATTCCATAGGTTTCAAATATAAAATATATTACTGGTTCCATAAGACCAAGAATCAATAAACCTTTTATATTCTTTCCTTTATAATCTAAACGAATTATTTTAAGTAGTGCAAGAATTGACATTATTAAGAAAGCTGTTAAAAACCTAAAGGATAAAAGTTCATAAATTCCTGCTTCTGATAAAGCCATTTTAGAAAATAAAAAACTTAATCCAAATATACTTGATGAAACTATGCCTGCCAAAACAGCAAGTGCCTTATGTTCGTTTTTCATATATACCCCCGAGAATATTAATAGTCTAAATAAATTCTATAATAAAAAGGGAGGGCTTTCAACTGATTAGTTAATGGTTCATATAAATAACTGCATATCTGATTCTAATGCATCCTTTAGATACTGCTTAGCATCAATTACCTCAAGTTCTGGTAAAAGTTCTTCGCTTTTAAAGCCCATTACTTCCACAGACAGCTTGCAGCCATAAAATTTAACTCCTTTTTTTCTAGCACCATTTAAAAATGCTGTTAGGCTTGGAGTATCCTCTTCTTTCATCATTGCTTTAAGCATTTCTTTGCCAAATCCACTGAAATTCATTTTAGATAAAGGTAAATCTTCAGGACCCTTAGGAGTCATTATACTAAACATTTTCTCATATAGGGTTTTTTCGTCTGCAATTGGTACTTCAGGGTTTCTAACTAATAAAAGTCCCCAAAAGGCAAAGAAAATTGATACATCTGCTCCAAGTTCCTTTGCTGAATTTGCAATGATTAAAGCTGCTAGGGCTTTGTCATAATCTCCGCTAAATAAAAGAAGATTTATTTTTTTGTTCAAATAAATCACCATCCTCAAATAATTATTCTTAGCAAGTTTAGTTTAATCTTTATGCACACTTTTATTCATAAAAACAAAAGCCTTTCCTAAAACAGAAAGGCAAAGGGTGATTAATGTGTATGATTGCTGTATTTATTTAAAAAATATTGTTTGTTATTAATTATATATTTTAATACTCTTAAAAAATAATCTATTTCTGAGAAACTGTTATATAGTCCAAAGCTAAGTCTTATCATGCCAGGTCTTTCTGATTTATCGGTTCTAAGATAGTTTGATATATCTTCTCCAGAAACATCAAGCAGTTTTTGAACATAAGGATGAGCACAAAAGCAGCCTGTTCTAACTGCTATCCCTGCTTCAAGAGAAAGTATTTCTGATACTATGCTATGAGGCATACCTTTAATATTAAATGGAATTATACTTACTC
Source organism: Clostridium rhizosphaerae (assembly GCF_016765585.1). GTDB lineage: Bacteria > Bacillota > Clostridia > Clostridiales > Clostridiaceae > Clostridium_AT > Clostridium_AT rhizosphaerae. The sequence goes on along the minus strand of NZ_JAESWC010000007.1, from coordinate 7,911 downwards.
TATTGTTAATATCCTCTGAGCTTGCATAAAGTTCTATGTCTTTTATATTTTTTATACTAGATAGAGCATAATAAGCTAAGCTTCTTTCATAAGTATCTATATTTTTCATTCCTATTGAGGTTAGAGTTTTAATTGCTGATACCAAAGCTACAACTCCCATAACATTTGGCGTACCGGCTTCTTCTTTTTCAGGAGGTTCGTTCCAAGCAACGTATTCGTGAGTAACTAAATCTACAGTACCGCCTCCTTTATAATCAGGAGCACCCTGCATAAAAGCAGCTTTTGGACCTATAAGTACACCTATGCCAAAAGGTGCATACATTTTATGAGCTGAAAATACTAAAAAGTCTATATGCTCTAAAGAACTTTCAGGTTTCATATCCACCGGAGAGTGAGGAACTAATTGCGCTCCATCAACTAATATTTTAGCATTGTGCTTGTGGGCAAGCTTAGCCACTTCATATATTGGATTGATGTAACCAGTAACATTAGATGCTCCGGAGACAGTGACCAGCTTAACAGCTCCGTTATAATTAATTAATTTTTGCTCCAAGTCTTTTAAAGATAATTTACCCTGCTTATCAAGCTCTATATAATCAAGTTTATATTTATCTCTCCAAGGCAGGTCATTTGAATGATGTTCCATATTAGTAGATAGCACAACGCATTTTTTATCTCCGGTGCAGAGTCTAAAGCTTAATTTGTTTATGCCCTCTGTGGTATTCTTAACATAAATTACAGTGTCATTACTTGAATCAGCATGTACAAAATTTAAAACTGTTTCCCGTGAGCTTTCAAATATATTTGATGAAATTTGGGATTTGTAGCCATTTCCTCTATGGATTGAAGAATACCAGGGCGAAAAACTTATAATATCTTTAATAACGGAATTAAAAGGTGGTGTTGTAGCAGCATTGTCAAAATTAACATAGGTCCCATAGTTTCCATTGGCCAGTGGAACTTGGGTATCAACTCCTGCTACTAAGTATCTGTAAGGGGCTTCCTCTGTTTCATAGTTCATATACTTCACCTGCAATATTACTATTTTTGTATTAGTATATGAGTGAATCAAAAGGTTGTGATTTATATAAGAAAGCAGTGAAATAATTACTTAGCATAATTAGTTATAGAATATTTACCACATTTACATATAATGCTATACTTATAATATGTTTCTATGCATGGGAGTGAGATTAGCATGAATTTAATTAATAATAGATATAGAATAGTTAAAAATTTAAAGCAAAATCGTTTAGTTTCTTCATATTTGGTTTTAGATATTAAGAACGAAAGTGAAAAATTTCAATTGAATATTATTAATTCAGAATATCTCCCAGAAAGTTTGCTTGATTTTTATATTAAAGATTTTTCTGCATTAACGACAATAGATAAAAATAATTTTGTTAAATTATATGATTTTGACTCTATACAGACTATAGATAATAAAAGAATAGAGGGTCTAAGATATTTTTATGTTAATGAATATGCAGAAGCAGATTATGATTTAATGCATTTTATAAGCGGCATGGAAGAAAAAGAAATTTTAGATCTAATCATAGAACTATGTCAAGCAGTTAATTATCTACACCTAAGAGGTTTTATATATAACGGAATAAATTTAGATAATATATTTATTAGTAATTCTAAAATAAAATTTAAGGATATAGCTTCTGTAGAGCTTGAAAAATATGACTATTGGAGTACAAAAAGCAGTCAGCTTATTTTTAAGGCACCTGAAATATTAGAAGATAAAACACAGTCGGTTTCTTCAAATATATATTCTCTTGGAGTGCTTTTATTACTTGTTTGCAAAAAACAAATAAAAGATAATATAAATCTAATTCATGAGATAAAAAATATAAATAAATCTGATAGAAACTTTACAAAAGAATATTTGAATTTTTTAAATAGAATAATTCCAATTATAGAAAGAATGATAGAACAGGATACTAAAAAAAGGTATGTTAATATAAGACAAATAATTGAAGATATAAATGCTGAATTTGGGACAAACTATAAATCTCACTATAATAATGAAGTTGAAAAGCTTAATTTTAACACTAAGCTTATAGGAAGAGATTATGAAATTAATAATGTCATTAATATTTATAAATCAATGGCTCAGCTTGGACTTCGAGAAAAGTTCGTTATAGTTCACGGAGAGTACGGAATAGGCAAAACAAAGCTTTTAAAGGAGCTGGAAAGAATACTTCTTCTAAAGAATGTAAATGTTTATTCTAGTTATAGTCTTGAAGCATCAAGTTTAGGGAGTAATAGAGGAGCAATTGATATATTAAGGAAGATAATAAGTGAGTGCGATAGTGACTTACTTGAAAGATATGAAAGTGAATTAATAAAACTTATACCTGAACTTGGAAAAAACAAAAACATTGTTCCAAGCAGTACGATATCAGGAGAGAAAGAAAATATTAGGCTGATTGGTTCAGTGTGCACTTTTATAAATGATTTTATGAAAGGAAAACCTGCTGTATTTATTATTGATAATGCTCATATGTCTGGAGATTTCTCAATAGATATTCTAGAATACTTATATTTAAGAAATAAAAATATAATGATTATTTTTTCTTATTGTGATGGAGAACTTAACAATAACAAAAGACTTTCAGAGTTTATTGCTAAAGTTTCTGGTCAAGTAAACAGTATAGATATACCTTTGCGGGGGCTTAACAATGAGGATTCAGTTGCATTAATTCAAGATGTTTTAAGAATGCCGGTAAGGCCGAGTATTTTTGGTGAGAGGATATTCTCAAAAACCTTTGGAAACCCGCTCTTTATTGAAGAAACTTTAAAAAACTTATATTCTGAAAATATTATTTATGTAGATGAAAAAAGCGGAATATGGAATAGCAAATTTGATTACGATTATAGCAAGCTGCCTGTGCCTTCAAACATGGAACAAGCTGTTCTTTCTCAAATAAAAGGAATAGACAGTTTAAGTTTACAAGTGTTAAATGGTATATCAATTTTTAATACAGCAATTTCCTTAGATGATATAACTAAAATTGTTTTGAAGGATATAGTCGACGTAACAGAAAAAGTTAATTATTTAGAATCACGTGGTGTATTATGCAAGAAAATTGAAGATAGAGGATTTGTTTATGATTTTTCCAATAGAATATTGAAAAGCCTAATCAGAAAAAGACTAGATATAAGTTATAAAAAGAAAAAGCATGAATTGGCAGCAGAGTTATTAGAAATGCAGCTCAACGAGGGATTGAGCAATAGAGAAGAGTTGATATATCATCTTGAAAAGGCTGGACATAAGGAAAAAGTAATTAAGTATTGTTTAGAAATAGCAGATAAGATGGAACTTTTTAAGAATAGAAGCGAGGCAGTAAAAAATCTAAAAAGAGCTGTTGCTATAATGGAGAACAATGACGAAGATGATAGAAAGGCAGAGCTTCTCATTAGAATTGGAGACGTATATCAAGATGATGGCAATGGAGCAATTGCGATAGAATTCTTTAAAGAAGCAGAAAGTCTGGCTGTAAAATTAGATAATTGTAATAAGCATATTAAGGCTTTAAATAGGATTGCAAAGGTATATTATTCAAGAAATGAAATTGATAAAACATTAAATTATATAAAAAAGTCAGAAGAAATATTAGAAAAGTCTAATATCATAGAAGAGGACACGCAGACTTATTTTGAAGCTAAGGAGCTTTTAGTCAGGGTTCTGGCATTAAAACAAGAATATAAAAGCGCTGAAAAAATATGTAGAGAATGCATTAGGCTTTGCAAAGAAGATGATTATAAATTTAAAGGAATCTTTTATAAGAATCTAGGCAATGTTTATTTAAATAACTCTCTGGGTGATAAGGCGTTAAATTGTTACAAAGAAAGCTTGAAGTGCTTTGAGAAAATAGATTATTCAGAGGGGATAGTTAGTGCACTAAATAATATTTCTGTCATATATGGAGATATATATCAAAATAGCCGGGAAAGCATTAAATATCTTAAGAAAGTTAAAGAAATTAGTGAACGAAATCATATTATTAGCTATGAGGTTATGGCGCTTACTAATTTAGCCTGTTCTTATTTTGAGGAGTGGAATTATGAACTTTCACTTGAATATTTCCTCAATGCCTTAAAGAAGTCTGAAGAGATAGAGTATGAAGGAAATATATTCTATTGTTATAACTATCTTTCAAACATATATTTAAGGTTAAGAGATTTTCAAAAGGCTTATGAGTATCATATGCTCGCTGAAAAAGAACTTGAGGAATATCCTGAGCATGGAAAAGAAATTGCAGTATACTATCAAATGAGTGCAGAATTATTTTGTGTTTTTGGAGATATTGAAAAGGCTGATTTTTTTATAAATAAAGCGCTTGAAGTTTATAAATTTGATGAATCCTTACCAAAGTGGGAATGCAGTATTTTGAAAGGTTTTATTGATATAAGCAATATTCAGTCAGGAGAAGAACTGAATAACAAACTAATAGGTGTTCGTCAGGTTATAAACAAGTTTGAGTCAACTCTTTTAAAAGTAGACAAGCTTTATAGTACTTCTGTTGAACTATATAAAAGAGGTTTTGAAGAGCAGGCTGCAGCGTTATTTAATGAAGCTGAAAATTATAGTGTATCTGATAAACCAAACATAATGAGAATAAAAGAATTCTATTTAAGTGGCGTATTTGCTAAAGGAACAAATAAATTAAAGGTATTAAGTGCTTCTTTTGAAATGTGTAAAATCGAAAAAGATGATTGGTCGAAACTTAGAGTTTGCAGTGAACTTGGCGACTATTATTTTTATGGCAAAGATTACTTTTACTCTATAAATTTTTATTTTGAAGCTTGTGAAATAATTAAAAAACTGGCATTAAGCATTCCAGAGGAGTTTAGAGTACAATTTGTCGTTAAAAATAATCTATTAATCCCATTTAAAAAGCTTGCGACGTTAAGGAGTTTTAGGGAATATGATAAAGTACTTTTCAAAAGTGATAATGACTTTGAAGAAATGAATTTGAATAAGCTGAATAAACTTTTTGCTTTTGAAGATGTAAAAGATATATTGAATAACAAGTATTTTATAAGATCTGCAAGAAGACTATATAATTCATATTTGCCTAAAACAATTAGAACTTCTTCAGATATCGTTAAGAACTTATATTCAGACCCCTTAAAAAATTTAGATCTAATAACAAAATACCTTGCAAGTGTTACAATTGCTACTAAAAGTATTATTGTTGTTGATAGTTTTGAGCAGGATTATCATGTAATTACTTCAATGGATGGAAGTAATTCAGTACCGAGAAGTAAGTATGTGTTTGAAAAAGCAAAATCCAGCAGAAATGCAATTTTGATAACTGAAGCTTCAAATGAGAATAAACCAGAATTGAATATTATTCTTCAAGGAACCAAGGCTGTTATATGTGTACCTATAATAATGAACATTGAAGATTTGAAAAGTAATCAAACTAGAAATTCAATTAAAGGATATATATATCTTGAGTCTGAAAGAATACTTAATAATTTCAATAAGGAAACACTTAAAAAATGTGTTGAATTAAGCAGGTTAGCTGGAGTTAATATTGAAAGATATCAACTTTTGTTAACATCATCTACAGATAAGCTTACAGGAACACTTACAAGAAAGTTCCTTGAAGAGTCGCTTAGTGAACATATAGATAGAGTGGATGAGTTTAATAATATTTTTTCTATAATTATGATGGACATGGATCATTTTAAACAAATAAATGATAGATTCGGGCATCAAGCTGGTGATGAAGTTCTAAGACGCGCTTGTGATATTGTAAGGAATAATATAAGAAAAAATGATGTTTTTGGACGATATGGTGGAGAAGAATTTATTATCATTCTTCCACAAACTGATGGTAAGGAAGCTTTGGTTATAGCTGAAAAACTTAGAAAAGCGGTTGAGGATGCAAAAATTTTAGAAGATAAAACCTCTGTAACAATGAGTCTTGGTATTGCTACTTATCCACATAATGCTCAGTGGAAGCAAGAACTTGTAGAAAAGGCAGATCAAGCATTATATGTGTCTAAAGAGCTTGGAAGAAATAGATGCCAAGTCTGGAGTAATGATTTTTTGAATAAGGTAAAGGGTAGAAATAAGCTTTCTGGAATTGTTTCTGGTAATACAGTACAAGATTCAAGAAATATACTTGCTATGGTTGATATTATCGAACTAATAAAACAGGATATAAGTATTGAGAATAAAATATATAATTTACTTGGAAGAATTATAGAAATTACAGAGTCAGAGTGTGGAATGTTTTTTATCATTGATAATAGAGAAATAAAAAATATATATTCTAGAAAAATATTTAATGAAAATTGGTCTGAGCCAATTAATTATAATAGTGAGGCGGTTAATTCAGCAATAATAAAAAAACAGGGATTGTTCATGACTGATTGGGATGAAAGTGTAAATTATGACTCTGTAACAGGAATGCCTGATTGGCATTCAATAGTTGTGGTACCGCTTGTAAAAAATGGAGCAGCGAAAGGTATATTGTACTTAAGTGCATCTACAAAGCTAAAAGAATTTAAATTTGATGAATTTAATTACATAAATACTATTGGTGAACTTGCTGCGGGAATATTATAATTTGGCGCTGATTAATAATAGTGTTGATATAAGCGTGTTATTTGATATTGTAGAAGGCAAATCTACTGTAAATCGGCATGATTGCAGTAAATATTTATATATTTAAATATTTTTATAGGTTTATATTTAAATATGTAAATGATAAAATAACCATTAATTCCTTTTAACAAAGCTTATAATTTAAGAACCTCTAAACAGAAAAAACTTTATCTGTTTAGAGGTTTAATTTTTAGGTCCAATTACACTACAGAACTTAAGATGTCGCTTATGCTGCCATGAAATATTAAATTAGCTTTATTATCATAAGGAGTTTTTGATTTGTTTATTAGAATTAGTTTGCTGCCTATATAGTAATCTATTAATCCAGCGGCAGGATATACAGCAAGAGAGGTGCCGCCAACTATTAGAGTATCGGCTTTACTGATATAATTTATTGCACTAGAGAGCACATCCATATTTAAGTTTTCTTCATATAAAACTACGTCAGGTTTTACTATACCGCTGCATAAATCACATCGAGGTATGTTAGTAGGGCTATTCATTATATAATCCAAGCTATAATATTTACCGCACTTAATACAATAATTTCTATGAACAGAACCATGAAGTTCAAGAACATTTTTTGATCCAGCAAGCTGATGAAGTCCATCAATATTTTGAGTAACTACAGCTTTAAGCTTGCCCTTCTCTTCAAGTTCTGCTAGAGCTAAATGTGCTTTATTTGGCTTTGCTTTTGTATATATCATTTTATTTTTATAAAAGTTATAAAAATCCTCGGTATGACTTTTGAAAAAGGAATGACTTAATATTGTTTCTGGTTTATAGCCAGCAGAGGACTCAGTATTATATAAACCGCTATTTGAGCGAAAGTCCGGGATATTGCTTTCAGTAGAAACTCCAGCCCCTCCGAAGAAAACAATATTATCACTTTCATTTATTATTTGTTTTAATCTATCTATACACATATTTATCATCTCCATACATAAGTATATTAACTATTATAAACCTTAATGGTATTTATATTAAAGTTATATGAATAATTTACCACTAACTAAGTCGTTGACAGAGACATATAATTTTGATAATATAAATCCTACAGCGATTGCATCTACAAAAGTAGACAATTAAAACTGCTTAAAACTTCCAAGAAAAATGTTGTTGACAAAGCAGCTTGCAGCTGATAAGATATAGAAGTTGCCTGATGACGGCAAAGCAAATTGGTCTTTGAAAATTAAACAGAGAAATTAAGGGTTAAAGTCCTAAATGGACTTTAGCGGATAACTTAGCTGATGGAAATCAGCGAGCATAAGTTATCC
>NZ_JAESWC010000006.1 GCF_016765585.1 Clostridium rhizosphaerae | reverse complement strand
AGTCCGTGAGACAGACTGATATTCAGCTTCTTTAGTGTACCACTTTTTGTCGCCATCAAATGATGAGCACGCAGGACAGCCAACAATTAGGAAAGAAGCTGCGCTGGCTTAAATAATTACGAGGAGAGATATTAATGGACGTAATTTATAAGCAGTGTTGTGGGATTGACATTCATAAGAACATGTTAATGGCTTGTGTTTTTACGGGTGTCAGAAAAAAAGAGATCCGTCAATTCGGGACTATGACAGATGATATTTTAGAATTAGTATCTTGGGTCAAGGAAACGAATTGTGAAATAGTAGCCATGGAAAGCACAGGTTCTTATTGGAAACCTGTATATAACATCTTAGAAAGTGAGGGAGTTAATGTAATTGTTGTAAATGCCCAGCATATAAAAGGTGTACCTGGTAGGAAGACTGATATAAAAGATGCTGAATGGATTGCAGACTTAGTTAGGCATGGGCTTGTAAAGGCTAGCTTTATACCTAATCGTGAGCAAAGAGAACTTAGAGAAATTATTCGATATAGACAAGATCTCATTGAGGAAAGGGCTAGAGAAATAAATAGAATACAATCAGTTCTGGAAGGCGCCAATATCAAACTGGGAAGTGTTATTACAGATATAAGTGGACAAACAGGAATGGATATACTTAGGGCAATAGTTAGTGGAATAACAGATCCTGTAGCTTTAAGTAATTTGGCAAAAGGAAGAGCTTTAAGTAAAATTTCTGATCTTCAAAAGGCTCTAAAAGGAAGCATTGGTAAACATCAGATGCAAGTTATCAAACACCAAATCGAACATATAGAGTTCATTTCAAATACTATTCTAGAAATGGATGAAGAGATTAAAAAAAAACAGAATTTGCAGCTGAGCATATAGAGTTACTTGATGAAATACCTGGAATTGGTGTAAGAAGTGCAGAAAGAATTATAGCTGAAACTGGTATTAACATGGAACAGTTCATAAGTGCGGACCACTTTTGCTCATGGGCAGGAATTGTCCCTCAGTGTAACGAAAGTGCTGGTAAGAAAAAAAGTACAAGGATAAGAAAAGGAAATAAGTTTCTAAAGGCTACTATCGTAGAATGTGCAAGAGCTGCAATACGGCACAAGGATAGTTATTTCTATGCAAAGTACACAAAGATAGCCGCGAGGCGCGGAGGAAAAAGGGCACTTATAGCTATAGCTCATAGTATGCTTTTAGCCATCTACCATATACTGAAGAAAAAAGAACACTTTATGGATTTAGGAAGCAATTATTTCACTTCAATGAATGCAGAAAAGATAATAAATAAGAATATCAGATCTTTAGAAAATTTAGGTTTTGAAG
>NZ_JAESWC010000005.1 GCF_016765585.1 Clostridium rhizosphaerae | reverse complement strand
CAGTATTATCAAAGAAGGGTTATGCTGAAGCAACAAAATATGACGAAATAGATAAGGCACCAGAAGAAAAAGAAAGAGGAATCACAATCAATACAGCACACGTAGAGTATCAAACAGATAATAGACACTACGCACACGTAGATTGCCCAGGACACGCTGACTATGTAAAGAACATGATAACAGGAGCAGCACAAATGGACGGAGCAATACTAGTAGTAAGTGCAGCAGATGGTCCAATGCCACAAACAAGAGAGCATATACTACTAGCATCAAGAGTAGGAGTTGACTACATAGTAGTATTCTTAAACAAAGCAGATATGGTAGACGATCCAGAATTACTTGAATTAGTAGAAATGGAAGTAAGAGAACTATTAAGCGAATATAACTTCCCAGGAGATGATATTCCAATAATAACAGGATCAGCATTAAAAGCATTAGAAAACCCAGAAGATGCAGAAGCAACAAAGTGCATAATGGATCTTATGGAAGCAGTAGACAGCTATATACCAACACCAGAAAGAGCAACAGATAAGCCATTCTTAATGCCAGTAGAAGATGTATTCACAATTACTGGAAGAGGAACAGTTGCAACTGGAAGAGTAGAAAGAGGAATACTGAAAGTTGGAGACGAAGTAGAAGTAGTAGGATTAAGCGAAGAAAGAAAGAAGACAGTAGTAACTGGAGTAGAAATGTTCAGAAAACTACTAGATCAAGCAATGGCAGGAGATAATATAGGAGCTCTATTAAGAGGTGTTCAAAGAACAGACATCGAAAGAGGTCAAGTATTAGCAAAGCCAGGAAGCGTAAATCCACACAATAAGTTTGTAGGTCAAGTATACGTATTAAAGAAAGAAGAAGGCGGAAGACATACACCATTCTTCGATGGATACAGACCACAATTCTATTTCAGAACAACAGACGTAACAGGATCAATCAAATTACCAGATGGAATGGAAATGGTAATGCCTGGAGACCATATCGATATGAATGTTG
>NZ_JAESWC010000004.1:235284-411406 GCF_016765585.1 Clostridium rhizosphaerae | reverse complement strand
ATCTAGTGGCGATGATGCAAAGGTTACACCCGTTCCCATTCCGAACACGAAGGTTAAGCTTTGAGATGTCGATGGTACTGCTCGGGAGACTGAGTGGAAGAGTAGAGAGTTGCTAGATTACATATGGCTAGATAGCTCAGTCGGTAGAGCAGAGGACTGAAAATCCTCGTGTCCCTGGTTCGATTCCTGGTCTGGCCACCATGTGTGAATAAGGCGCTATAGCCAAGTGGTAAGGCAGAGGTCTGCAAAACCTTTATCCCCAGTTCAAATCTGGGTGGCGCCTCCAATATACATAAACGTTCCAATATTTTGGAACGTTTTTTATTTTTATATAATTTAATGTAAAAATGCTTTTATTTTATAAGGTGTATATAATGCAATAAAGTTCTTCCATTCATGGTGTAACAAATTATCCAAGCTTCAAGTATTTTTGTGATATCATGAATGTATTAGAACTTTTGAATTGTATATATTTATATAATTTAGTCGATTTAAAATAATTTGATGGAAATATTACAAAAACTATATTAAAATAATGTTAGATTTAATATAAAAATGTAAATATTGAAAGAGGTTGAAGGCAGATGAGCAGAGCAGGAGAAAAACTTAAAAATATAAGAGAACAATTAGGATTAAGTCAAAAACAGCTGGCTAAGAAGCTAGGTGTTGCAGAAAGTTTTATAAATGAAGTTGAAATGGGAAGAAAGATTTTAAATGAGAGCTTTATGAATAAGTTATCTAAACTAGCAGGCAAGGACATAAATGATATAAGCATGTCTATTGAAGAGGATGCAGATATGGAAGTTGCCGATGTTAAACCTAGCATAATGAAGACACATAAAGTAAGTTCTTCAAATAAGGATCTTCCTGAAATTAATGATGTATGGAGTAATGCATTAAGTTCTGTTTTAAAAACAGTACCTATGTATAAGTATGATTTAAAACAGACAGTAGGTTCAAGACAGCTCCCAGTGGTTTCTAATAAAATAGAAGGACATTCAGTAGATAAAGTTTTATTTCTTGAAATAGAGGAAGACGATATGATAGGTTTTAGGATGGCAAAAGGGGATATTGCTTTTGCACACTTAACCCATGAAGCTCCTAACAATGCTATTTGCTTAGTTGAGTATAATTCAGAGAGAGCTATAAGACAGATTAAAAAATTAGATAGCAATAAGGTTTTACTTATAAGCAACAAGGGTTCTATTAGAACAGAAACCGCTTATACAAAGGATATTAACGTAATTGCTGTACTAGATAGAGTAGAGATAAAACTGTAGCTTGAGGTATATTTATGAAAAAAATATATATGGTGCTTCTTGCTGCACTAATAATTTTTAGTACTGCATTATTTTATATTAATTTAAAAACACCTATAAAAATTGCATTAATAGGAAATCTAGAAGAGGAAAAATATAATTTTTCTACAAGTTCCATTATTGCGGGAAGAATTGCAGAAAAGGAAATAAATGAAAAGCAAGGTATTAAAGGAAGAAAAACGCAGCTGATTATAAGAAGTGATGATTTTAAGAAGCCGGAAGAAACTATTAAGTTTTTAAAAGAAAATAATATTGAGGCAATAATATCAACTTCTAGCAGTGAAGAAATTTTGAGAATAAAGCCGTATTTAGATAAAAATAAGATAATTTGTTTTTCTCTAGGGGCTACTTCTTCAGAGCTTAGTTTTAAAGATGATTATATATACAGTATGCTTCCGAATGATGAAGAGGAAGTTAAGACCTTTGTTGATCATTTAAGTACTAATAATTTACCAAAGGATATTGTAATTATAAGTACTTCTTCTAATGTAGAGTATAAGAATTCTATAGAAAAGAATATAAAAAAAGTTGGAGGTAATGTTGCCTTTGAAGAGTTATGGACAGATAACTCAATAAAATATACTCCGACTAATATAGAGGGAATGAAGGGCAAGACTATATTAATACTATCTTCAGCAAGAGATACTGCTATTATTCTACAGAAGCTTAATAATTATGGATTGGTTAAAAATGCATTTGGTCTATCTTGGAGTGGCGATGAAAATCTGATTTTTTATGGTGGAAAACCTGTCCAGGATTTTAAATTTATTACTCCTGTAGATTTTGCTCAGAGCAGCAGCAAATATGGAAAGCTTGCAGATAAACTAAAAGATTATGAAAAGAGTAATGGCTTGCTTCCGGCTGGTGTATATGAAGCTTATAATATCTTTAAGAATGCATATGGATACAAAAGAGATAAGCATATAACCTTAAAGGAAGCTATAGACATAACTAAGAGTTATGATGGGTTAAATTCTGATATATTGCTGAATAAGTACGGGGACTATGAGGGGAAAGAATATATATTTACGGTTAAAGATGGCAAATTTACCAAGCTAGGAGGAACTAAAGATGAAGGCTCAAAAAATTAGAAGTGTAAAAGAAGCATCTTTTTTTGGAATGCTTGGAGGAAGTTTAGTATTTGCCTTAATTAACTTTATGATATTTTTTATTTTTGTATTGGCCTTAAGCTATATGTTTATTAGTTCTCATGAGAATAATTTGTCTAAGGTTTTAATCCATAATCTTAGTGAAAAACAGGATAGAATGCTTAATATATCTCAAACTTTATCTAAACTTATGGAAGATGATATAACAGAGCAGCAAAAAAGGTTATTTATTGAAAGCTCTATGAAGAATAGTACGGATATTCAAGGCATATTTTTGTTAGATGATGAAGGTATAGTAAAAGAGACTTCTGAGAATTATAATAATTTTTTAGGGATTGATTTAAGTGGTAAGGATTACTATAAGCAAGCTGTAGAAAGTAATGAAAATAAAACAATTATATCAAGGTCTTATGTATCACAGCAAACTAAAAAGCTTACATTAAACATAGTAACTCCAATTATGAAAAATAATAATGTAGCTGGTATGACTGTAATTCTTATAAGCCCTAGTATTATTGAAAATAAAGATTTAAATGGAATGGAATATTATCTTATAGATAGTAATGGTGATATTGTATTTCAAAGCAATGAAGAAAATACTATGTCCAAAGAAGACAATATTAAAAATTCCATTATAATGGAAAAAGGGCTCGATAAGTCAAATGCAATGATTTACAAAGATAAAGTGAGCGATAAATTTGTTCTTGGTATAGTTAGAAAAGAACCTATAACTTCTATGTATATAGTTCTGCAGCATCATATTTTAGGTGATAAAGTTGTTCTAGATGGTTTATTTATAATGTTAGCAGCCGTTATATTGTTTATTTTTATATTTATAATAATACTAGCCATTCGGGCATCAAATATTGTTACAAATTATGTGAATATGTTTAAGGATGAAGTGAAAAAAATTTCTCAAGGTAATTATGAAATAAAGTTATCTAGTAAGTATTCTCATGAAGAGATAAATGAAATTATAGATAGTTTTAATAATATGGCAAAAAGAGTAAAACAAAGAGAAGAAGAGCTGCAGGCATATAATGAGGAGCTTGTAGCGGCTAATGATGAAATAAAAACAATGCTTTCTACTCTTAGCAAAAATGAGAAAGAGAGAAAAGAACAGTATCTTCAAATTATATGGACAATGGTAAATCTTCTTGAGATAAAAGATGAATATACTGCAGGACATTCAAAGTCAGTTACTTACTATACTGAAGAAATAGTTGAGAAATTGAATAAAGACTATGGTTTTAAGCTGGATGTAGATAGAATTCAAATAGCGGCAATACTTCATGATATCGGTAAAATAGGTATAGAAAGAGATATACTTAACAAGCCGTCAAGACTTACTCAAGAGGAATATGAGATTATAAAAACACATTCTGCTAAAGGTTATTATGCCTTAAAGGACATAGAGAGCTTAAAGAAGGAAAGAGAGATAATTAAGTATCATCATGAAAGATATGACGGAAAAGGATATCCGGAAGGAATAAAAGGAGATGCTATACCTTTTGGAGCAAGAATTATTTGTATAGCAGATTCTTTTGATGCTATGGTTTCTGACAGGCCTTATAGAAAAGGAATGCCTGTAGAAATGGCTATTGGAGAACTTATCAGAAATAAGGGAACTCAATTTGACCCTCTTATTGTTGATGTTTTTGTTGCCATGTTAAGACAAGAGCAAGGTGGAATTATGCTTCAGGAAAATGAAGCATAATTTAATTAAAAATTAAAAATCCCCTATAAGGGGATTTTTTCATTCATTCCTAATTCTACATTATCTTCTCCATCTTCACATCCTTATAAAAAAGATTCAATATATCAACATATTTCATTCCTTTTTTAGAAAGCTCTATTGCTCCATATTGGCTCATGCCTGCCCCATGCCCGAAGCCGCCGCCATATAAAGTAAATTTGTTATCTTTCTTATCACAAGAGAAGAAAGCTGAAGGCAGAGAGCCAACATTTGTCAGCGGATCACCTTTAAGTCTGGTAAGCTTAGTCGTTTCATTGGTATATTCCTGATTGCATTTTATAGAACTTCTAATATATGAATCTCCTCTGACATTAACAGTTGTGTTTGAGAATATAAAAGATACCTCAATTGCGATTCCATTTTCTCCTCTTTTAATAATCTTAATATCCTGAAGCTCCTTAAGTTCAGGGAGCTTACTAATCTGTCTTGAGTTTTCGTAAATGGTCAGATATTTTTTGCTTGTTTCTCCAGAGTATAAGCTTTTTAGTGTTTTATTTAGTGCAGTAGTTAATCCTGCAGCTGAATATTCTACTTTCCACCTAAAATAAGGATAGTCGCTGTCTATTGCTTTGATAGATGTATTCTTATAAAAGTTTAGCCAGCTTTCCTCATTTTTTGGAAGTTCTATTTTTGGAGTGAGGTAATTATTATTTGCAATGTATGGTCTGCTGTCACTAGTGCCATCTGCATTAAACCATACATCACTGTAATTAACACCTGTTCCTGCTGAGGTTGAATAATATTTAGCATCAATAGGTATTCCTTCATAAGTCATTATAATACCCTTTGTAGAATCCACCGCCTCTGTTGCAAGAGGCTGCATTGGAATATTGTTATATACTTGACTTCTTGTACTGTCATCTACGTAGAAACCAAGAGCTGCATATCTATTGTTAATCATATCAGATATAGCATAGGTTCTTGCAGCTACTGCCTGGCATTTTAAGGCTTCAACTCCACCGGATAAAGGCATTTCAGAAGGTACTACCTTTTTAAGATAGTCTTCCAGATTAACATCATTTACAACGCACATTCCATTATCAGATATACTAAACTCTAAAACACCGCTATAGGATGGGGAAAAGGTGCTCGAACCAGACCCTCTTTTAATACTTTGAAAATCAATAGAATTACCTTTTATGTATAGTCTATTCTTATAAATAGTTGTTTTATTGTTTATTGTAAGTTTTAAATTAGAGTCTTCTTTTTCAATAACAACAATGCTGTCTTTTGGTAAATCTACATTCAAATTTTCTCTCATGCTATAAAGTTTGGCTGGCTCTAAAGCCTTGATTTGAACCTTACTGTGATAAACCGAAGAAAACCCATTTGTTGATATGCCGACTCTCATACTTGAGTAATCCATAGGATAAATAAAAAAGGTTTTAAGCTCTCCATTTTTAGTTTTAAAAGATTTTATGTTATTTTTTCCTATAATAAGATTCTTACTTTCGGAAAGCTTTATGTTATTATCTTTGTCTACTGTGTAATAAAAGGTTTTACTAGATAAATTTGTTTTACCTAGGCTTTCTAAATCATAGCTGCCTGCATTTTTTATCATCACCCTATCTGCAATAGGCGTTATAACTTTAAAGCCGAAAGCCTTAAGCAAGTTATACTTAAAATCAATAACAGTAAGCTTTGGAAAGGTTTCTGAAGTTTTATAAACTTTATCTTTCCCATTTACAATAACAGTTATTGAGTTAGAGTTATGTCCAATTACAACACCTTGCTCTACGTTCCTTGGAAAAAATAAAACCCCAAGTATTAATATCAAAAAAGCTGATAGCATTATAATTATTTTTTTCATTAGAAGCCTCCTAAAACTTGTTTTATAAAGAAATAAGTACCTTATATTATAGTATATTATCAATTATACTATATAATTATAGACATTCGTAAAACAATTTTATTAGTAATAAGCAAGGAGATATGGAATAAATATTCTCTATTAACACCCATTTTCAAATATAATTGTATAGTGTATAATTAGATAGTAAATGTAGTTTTGCGACAATATTATTTATAATTTCTTATATTTGAAGCGAAATTTGTAGGCTTTACATAAATTAATACCAGTATATTTGAAAGAGGGGTTATCATGAAGGGAACAGTAGTTGCAACATGGATGAAAACCTGCAGAAAGCTGTATGGAGATTCTGTTGTAGACAGAGCTATGGAAAGCAATGGATGGACAAGCAATAAATTATTTACACCAGCAGAAAATGTTGATGATCAAAAGATTCAATCTGTTATAGGAAGTATAGCTAAAAGCCAAAATGTAGATATAAAGAAACTTTGGAGAAGCATAGGGAATTATAACATTAAGTCCTTTGCAGAGGATTTTCCTGCTTTTTTTGAACATGAAAATGTATATTCCTTTCTAAAATCTATGTATGATGTTCATGTGGTTATGGTTAAGAGGCTTCCGGGAGCAACTCCTCCATTACTATCTATTGAGCCAATATCAACCAGAGAAGCAGTATTCTCTTATCGCTCTAAAAGAGGAATGTTTGATTACTTCCTTGGAATGCTTGATGGAAGCTGTGAAAAATATAATGAAAAGGTTCAAATTGAAGAATTAGAGAGGACAAGTGATTCCTTAAAATTAAAGTTAATCTTTGAGAAGGATATACTTTATAAAAAATCTTATCTGTTTAGTAAAATACTATCTTTAGGATTTATAAGAAACTTTGGAGCTAAGGTTGCATTATTTACTTTTATTATGTCGGTTATTGCTTTTATTCCTCTTATGGGACTAAGCAGTATACCTAAAATATTGATAGGAGCAGCAGTAAGTTCAATGGCATCCTTTATAGCAGCTTCTTCCTTAGTTAGACCAAGAAAGCTTCTTGAGGAAAGCCTTAAGAAGTTAAACAGTAGTGACTTTGTTGAAGACATACAGGTTTCTACAGGGGATTTTTTTGAAGACTTATTTAAGTATTTAGCTGATCATAAGAAGAATGTTAGAACAGATTTTGTCGGCTATAAAGGCATTACTGATGAAATGGGAACTTTTGCTGACAGGATAAATATTATAACTGGATCTATGAATGATACTTCAGTAGAAATAACTGATGTAGTGGAGCAGGTTGCAAATAGTTCAGTAGATCAGGCAAGTAATACAGAAAGAGCTGTTTCTATTTTGAATGATAATATTCAATCTTTAAGGGCTATAGTTGAAAACGAAAATATGAATAGAGAAGAACTAGAAAAGGCTATAGATAAAATTAATAACAGTTATAAGAATGTGGATAACACAAGTAAAAATATCTTAAGCAGCTTAGAGAAATTTCAAGAAGTTAAAGATAAAGGTATAAATCTTGAGACAAGAGCGAAGGATATTACAAATATAGTTTCAATAGTTTCAGGAATATCTGAACAAACTAATCTGTTAGCTCTCAATGCTTCAATTGAAGCAGCAAGAGCGGGAGAAGCAGGAAGAGGTTTTTCTGTGGTTGCTGAAGAGGTTAGAAAGCTTGCTGAACAGTCTAAAGGTGCAGTTGAGGAAATAAACTCAAATCTTGCACAGTTTGTGGAGGATATAAAAGTTCTTGTGGATAAAATAGAACTTCAATATGATGTGCTTCAGACTGAGACAAGCAGTCTTGAAACAGTTAGAGACATAAGCTATGAAGCTACAAATTCAGTACAAACAGTTGCAAAATCTACTATTAAAACTATAAATGAGCTTAATAAAGAAACTGATTCTATAGCAAGTATTTATGAAACGATTGAATCACTAGCAGCAATTGCAGAAGAAAATTCCGCTTCTTCAGAAGAGGTAAGTGCAAGTGTTGCAAATTATACTAATGAAATTAAAAAGCTTTTAGATAATATTCATGAGTTTAAAAAAATAACTCAAAACTTTAAGTCAGATTTGGGTAAATATAAGATATAACAATTAGTCTGTTGATGAATTAAAATCAACAGACTTTTTAGCGTTTAACATATTGAAATTGTTATTGAAAGTGATAAAATTAAGTAGTCAGTATTCGTAAGAAACTGAACATTACTTTGTCAAAGGGGGGACGCTCCGAGTTGTATCCGTTAAGGAACAGCAGCGGGGGAAGATTATGCAAAAATCATTAAACACTGGAACAAGTACTAGGACAAGACAGATTACTGTAATTGGAATGCTTTCAGCCATTTCAATTATGCTCGGGATGACAGGGCTTGGGTTTATTCCTATTCCACCTGTTAAAGCAACTATAATGCATATACCTGTTATTATAGGTGCAATACTAGAAGGACCGATAGTTGGAGCCTCAGTAGGGCTAATCTTCGGAGTTTTTAGTATGGTTCAAGCTATAACAGCACCTACTCCGTTATCTTTTATTTTTATGAATCCAGTTGTGGCTGTGATTCCAAGAGTGCTTATAGGAATAGTAAGTTATTATATCTATAAGGGTATAAGCGGAAAAAATAAAAGTTTAGGTACAGCAGTAGCGGCAGGAGTTGGTTCACTAACTAATACTGCAGGTGTACTAGGATTGATATACCTTATATACTTAGAGCCTTATGCAAAAACTTTAGGAATAAGTGTCAGTGCTGCCAAGAAAGGAATACTAGTTGTTGGAGCTACTAACGGAATACCAGAAGCGATAATATCGATTATTATAACGATGGCTGTAGCAACAGCTGTAAAGAAGATTTCAAGAAGATAAAAATTTATTCTCCAAGTTGGATTAGTTTCTGACTTGGGGATTTTTATATTTGCTATTTAAACGTTTTGGATGAAAGGAAGAAAAACATGAAGGAAATAAATTTAAATGAAATACAAGGAATAAAAATAGGAAATGCACAAAATATGAATGGACCAACCGGATGTACTGTTGTTATTTGTGAAGAAGGAGCAGCTGCCGGAGTTGATGTAAGGGGAGGAGCACCGGGAACTAGGGAAACAGATTTGCTTAATCCAGTAAACTTGGTAGATAAAATACATGCTGTTATGCTCTCTGGAGGAAGTGCTTTCGGACTTGATGCAGCCAGCGGTGCTATGCAGTATCTTGAAGAGAGAAATGTAGGTTTTGATGTTGGAGTTACAAAAGTTCCTATAGTTTGCTCGGCAGTACTTTTTGATTTGGCAATCGGCGATTTTAAAATAAGACCTGATAAAGCTATGGGATATGAAGCCTGTATAAATTCGGAACTAAACGAATGCAGGCAGGGAAATATCGGTGCCGGAACAGGAGCTACAGTTGGAAAAATACTTGGGCCTGAATATGCTATGAAAGGTGGACTTGGATGCTATGCTGTTCAAGTTGGAGAGCTTCAAGTAGGTGCAGTAATTGCGGTTAATTGTCTTGGTGATGTAGTAGATACTTCCACAGGAAAAATTATTGCAGGAGTATTAAATAAAGAGAAAAATGGATTTGCTGATACTGAAAAAATAATGATTTCAAAATATGATGAGAAGAAGAATTTATTTAGTGGAAATACAACTATAGGGGTTGTCGTAACTAATGGAAAATTTACAAAAACAGAGATGAATAAAATAGCTTCTATGGCTCACAATGGCTATGGAAGGACAATAAGACCGGCTCATTCAATGGCTGACGGAGATACTATTTTTACAATGGCAACAGGAAAGACAGAGACAGATATAAATGTTGTTGGACTTCTAGCAGCAAGGGTTGTAGAACAGGCGGTTATCAATGCTATTAAAAATGCGGAGTCTATCTTGGGGTATAAGGCTTATAATTTGATTGCGAAGTAAAATTACTGCAGGCTGTGCTTTAAAGTCCGCAGGGCTTTTTGTGGAAAATAATATATAATCTTAGTGATTACTTTGCTACTGTTCTAAGGTTCGCGAAATCATAAAACTAAGAGCCTCTAAGAATTCGCTTTAATTTTTGCTATTTTTAAAGCGAAGCTACTATAATAAATTTTTCTATCATATTTTACCTTTTGTTAGCTCAGAAGAGAGGCTCTAAGTTTTATGACCTCACTTTACCAAGAACATGGGCAAAGTACTCAATTAATTCTATATATTATTTTCCACACTGCCCTATAGACTTTAAAGCAAGCCTATAATACTTTTGTTGTTCTCTAGTTAATCAGCTTAAATATTAGGCTTTGTTAAAAGCAAGTAATGGCCTCTTTGTCATTCGTATATTTATATATAAACCTATGAAAATATTTAAATATATAAATATTTACTGCAACCATGCTGGTTTGCAGTAAATTTGCTTTCTACCATATAAAAGAACATGCTTATATCAGTACTATTATTAAACAGCGTCAAATATTAAAAAGTTTTAATTATAAAAACAATCATTGAGTAAGTTGTATAGATAGATAATTATAATTGCGAACAAAGCTACATAGGCTGGGTGTAAAGATCGAGAGCAGGTGTAGAAAATAATATTTTAATTTGATTGATAACTTTGCTCATGTTCTTGGCAAAGTAATGCTGAAAAGCTTAGAGCCTCTCTTCTGAGCAAACTAAAAGTATTTTAAGTTTACTAAAGATATTTTAAAGCCTGCGGCTATTAAAGAAACATGAAGTCAAAGCGAATTTATAGAGGCTCTTAGCTTTTAAGTATTGCAAGCCTTAGAACATACGCAAAGGAATCATAAAGTAAACTATTATTTTCTATGCTAGGCTCTAAGGTTTTACACCGCGGCCTACGGCTATTTTATTTCGCAAAATTATTAAACTCCTCGTAAATCAAAATCAGGAATAAAGCTTTCTGAAACTGTACCTTCCTCTTGTATGAAGGCGTTTTTTATTCCTAAGCTTAAGCAGTAGTCAATAAGGCTTTCATAATGCTTCTGATTTAACGGCTTATTGATTTCTGGATAATTAGAAAGGTTATTAACTGGTGTATACTGATTCATAATACTTATATACACATTATTATCAAAAGTATTGTGTATATAGTCCATTATCTTCTTAGAATCAAAAAGAAGCCCTGGAAGCATTAGATGTCTGATTATAACACCTTTCTTCATCATTCCACTATCATCAAACTCAGGCATGCCAACTTGTGAATACATTTCTTCAATGGCTTTAGAAACTATATTAAAGTAGTTTGGCGCATGGGAATACTTAACGGCATATTTGTCATCATAGTATTTTAAGTCAGGGAGATATATGTCAATAAAGCCTTTAAGAGCCTTAATTGTTTCTATATTTTCGTAGCCATTGCTGTTATATACTATAGGCAGTGTTAGTCTATTATTTTTGGCTATTTTAATCGCTTCAATAATTTGAGGAACAAAGTGGGTGGGAGTAACTAGATTAATATTGTTAGCTCCTCTTTTTTGTTGCTCTAAAAATATTTCAGCAAGCCTTTCTATTGTTATTTCTTTGCCAACACCTTCATGGCTTATACAATGGTTTTGACAAAAGACACATTTCAAATTACATTCAGAAAAAAATACTGTTCCAGAACCTGCTTCTCCAGATAAACAAGGCTCCTCCCAATGATGGAGAGATACTCTTGCCACTTTTACTCCCGCGCCGGATTTGCAAAATCCAAGCTTTCCTTCAAGTCTATTTACATTACAGTTTCTAGGGCATAATTTACAGCTATATAATAAATCAAGCATGATCAACACTCCAATATATAAAATTAACCTGAAGTAATTATACACTACTTCAGGTTAATCTTAAATATACATAATGCAATATCCAATCTTCTAGGATTTTTAGGACATCATTAATGTAATAGAACTTTTGCACTATATGTGCTATCTGCAATTTTTAAAGTAAAAAAATACACATTCAATCATGAATATAAGGCTTATTACTCCAAAGGCTGGGTATATTACGCTTATTAAATTAACAAAACCTATTTGAGATATTGGTATAGCTATCAATATAACTATAATAACTGCAGTTTTATATGGAACTTTAAATATTTGGGTTATAGCTTTTCCAACACTGTATACATCGGATACTTCAGTGGAAAACATCTCGAGCCAGATTATGCAAACAAGCATTATTTGAACTATGTTTCCGAATCTGTGAGCTATGTATAATAGTGGAATTTCATATTTGAATATGTACGGAACATTTAAAAGAAGCATCAGGTTTATTATTATTGTGAGGCCAGTCAGAACTAATGCACCCATACCAATTCCCCAGAGCATGCTCTTTTTATTTTTTATTTCTGTACTAAGCGGTACTAGTACACCGCTGCAGCCTAGAATATTAAAACCACTGTATAGAAGACATGAGATAAACCAGTTGTTTTTATATTGGGGCACAGCCTTAATATACGTTAAGCTTACAACATCTTTATTAAGAAATATGTACATGGCAAATACTGTTAAAAGTACTATTATAAGTGATGGAACGATAAAAGAGTTTACTTCTATAAGTCCTTTTGTATCTCTTAAAAGTACAAATAGAGATACAAAAACCATGAGAAGTATTCCAACCCATTTGGATAATCCTAAATACTGATGAATTAAAGCACCGCTTCCGGCTAAGATTATTGCTGCACCGCTTACCATAAAAAGGCTTGTTATTCCGTCTGTAAAATTGGCAAACAGTTTAGGTTTAAGTACTAAATTTATAAGATCATTGTAAGACTTTAGACTATATTTCATGCTTATAGATACTATCATAAAACCAATTATAATATAAATCAGGCAGCATATTAAAATCCCCCAAAAGCCTTTGTAGCCAAACTCCGTAAAGAATTGCCTTATCTCCTGACCCGAGGCTAGTCCAGCACCAACTATTGTTCCGATAAAAACTGCTGCGATTTGGAAAGCAAGCTTGACCCCTTTTTGCAAAAAAATCCCCCTCCAATAATTATGTTATCTATATAAATATATAAAAAAATTTAAAAATAATGTATTTGCAAATTAAATTTTTATTTTTTGGCAAACTATAAGTAGATTGTGAAGTTTTTTATTATAGGGAGGATTAAAATGAGCAGAAAAGTCAATATAAAAAGGCTCTTATCTTATATTCTTATATGTTGTTTTATGATTTCTTTTTCAGGCTGTAAAAGTAAGAAAAGTGAGGCTTCAAACCAGGAAGCTAATGAATTTGAAATAAAAGTGGCACAAAATGTAGTAGATAACTATATGAAGGATTTGATGAAAGAAGATCTTACAAACGCAAAGAAATTATATACTAAGGACTTGGCTGAAAAGACTAAAAATGACCCTAAGAGTGATCTTAAAGTAAAAGGTTACAGTATCGATGAAACAAGTGAAATAGGAAAAACAGGTTTTTTTAGGGTTAAAGTAACTAGAATGAGTTTGACAGAACCTATAAGTACACTGGATGAATGCAGCATAAAAATAATAAAAGAAGGTGCTGAATATAAAATAAATGAGGTTAAGAATGAAACGGAAAAAGAGGCTTTCCTTGAAGATAATTCATTAAGGGTAAGAAGTAAAAATAATATAAAGACGAACTTACTTATTGATAGCAGCAGTTTCCCACAATATGCCTTTTCAAAGGATGACAAGGGAAATCTATCAAAGCAGGTAGTTCCAAGAAATAAATTTTCTGTCATGAATTTTGGCTATGAGGGAGAGAGAATTGCCATATCAAGCTATGATAAGGACTCTTATATTGGAATAATAAAAATTGATGAAAGCATGGCTACACAAGGTGGTGGAGGAGAAGAAGGCCAGGGACAAGGAGAGCAGGGAGGAAAATCAGGTGATAAAAAAGGTGGATCCCAAGGGCAGATGGCAAGAGAGAAACCAATTGGAAAGGAAATGACCTCTTTAGACTTAATAAAAGACTCAAAAATTGAATTTATGACATTTTCAAATGGAGAAAAGTTTTTAATGATCCAATATAATAAAACTAACATGGGCAAATGTATAAGAGTATATAATACAGACAGCGGAGATCTTATAAAACAAAAGTTTGAAGAAAAATATTCTTATGGAAAAGTTGAGATTGTATTTTCTTCCTTTGATAAAGATGTGATGAATTATGAAGTTATAGCAAAAGATCCAAAAGATAAAGAAGCCTCTGATCAGGCTGGAAAATATCAGATAAGTCTTAAAGACTTTAAGATTAAGAGGCTATAGTGTGAAATATAAGTAGATTGTGAAATAAATTACTGCAGGCTGTGGTGTAAAGACCTTGGAGCCTTGTGTAGAAAATAATATTTTGCTTTATGATAACTTTGCGTATGTTCTAAGGCTTGCAATGCTAAAAAGCTAAGAGTCTCTAGCAATTCACTTGACTTCTTGTTTCTTTAATAGCCGAAGGCTTAAAAATATCCTTAGTAAGCTTAAAATACTTTTAGAGTGCTCAAAAGAGAGACTCTAAGCTTTTCAGCATTGCTTCGCCAAGAACATGAGCAAAGTTATCAATCAAATTAAAATATTATTTTCTACACCTGCTCTCGGTCTTTACACTACAGCCTATGTAGCTTTTGTACGTAATTATAATTATCTATCTATACGACTTAATCAATGACTGTCTTCTATTTATAATTTTTAATATTTGGCGATTTTTAATAATAGTGTTGATATAAGCATGTTCTTTAATATTACAGAAAGCAAATCTACTGCAAACCAGCATGGCTCAAGTAAATATTTAAATATTTCTATAGGTTTATATGCAAATATACGAATGATAAAAGAGCCTAATATTTAATCTGATTAACTAGAGAACATCCGCAAAGTACTCTATTTTCCACGCAAAGCCCTGCGGACTTTAAAGCAAAGCCATGCGACCATTTTAGTTCGCAATTTTATTAAATTATTATCTATACCTGTGTCCATGAAATTACACTAGCACTAATTTTTTATTTATATAATGTCTAAACAGTTGATGTTGACATTGTATTAGTAAATTTATACAATTAAAGAAAATTACTAAACAAAATAATAGCAAAGCTAATGATTAAAAGGAGGGAAAAATGCCATATTTTAATGAATCCTATAAGCAAAGTATTAGTGTATTTAAAGAAAGAGTAGAAGAAAAAATATATAGCAAAATTGCATTGCTAAATATTAATGCATGGGTTACAGAAGAACCAGTTCATTTCAAAGAAAGAACCAAAGGTAAATATATTTCACTAAATTTAGAAGATAGTTGGGGAAAGCTTTGGGATTGTGCATGGTTTAATTTTACTGGAGTTGTACCAAAGTCTGCAGCTCATAAAAAAATTGTATTATTGATAGACTTAAGTGGAGAGGCATGTATATTTGATGAAGATGGCTGTCCTATACAAGGGTTAACTAATGTTAGCTCTGAATTTGACTTAACTCTTGGAAGGCCTGGTAAGAGGGTAATTCATTTTTTAAATGATGCACAGGGTGGTGAGAAAATTGATATATGGGCAGATGCTGGGTGTAATGACCTTTTTGGGTATTACAGAGATAGCGGAAAAATTAAAGAAGCTCATATTGCAATCTTGAATGAAGAAATGCATCAGCTTTACTACGATATAGAGGTTCTTCAAGAACTGATGGAACAACTTACGGAGGATACTTCAAGACATCAGAGAATTCTATTTTCCTTATTTACTGCCTTCAAGGCTATGATAAATTATGATGAAGAAGAGGCTAAAAAAGCAAGGGAAATTCTTTCTGTAGAGCTTAATAGAAGTTGTGGAGATGAAGCTTTAAAGATAAGTGCTATAGGACATGCTCATATTGACTTAGCTTGGCTTTGGCCCATAAGGGAAACTATAAGAAAAGGAGCTCGTACATTTTCAACAGTCTTGTCAAATATGGAGAGATATCCTGAATACATATTCGGAGCAAGTCAGCCCCAGCTCTATTCGTGGATGAAAGAACGATATCCTAAGCTTTATGATAAGATAAAGGTGCGTATAGCAGAAGGACGCTGGGAAGCTCAAGGCGGTATGTGGGTTGAACCTGATACAAATATTTCAGGTGGGGAGGCTTTAGTTCGACAAGTTCTTTATGGTAAGAAGTTTTTTAAAGAAGAGTTTAATAAGGATATGAAGATTTTATGGCTTCCAGATGTGTTTGGATACAGTGCTGCCCTTCCTCAAATTCTAAAAAAGTCTGGAATAGATTATTTTATGACAATAAAACTATCTTGGAATGAATATAACCAATTTCCACATCATACTTTCATGTGGGAAGGAATAGATGGAAGCAAGATATTAGCACATATGCCTCCAGAAGGAACTTACAATAGCTCCGCTGCTCCAAGGGCGATAAAAGAAGCAGAGAGAAATTTTAAAGATAAAGGAGTTTCGGAGGACTGCTTAATGCTCTTTGGAATAGGAGATGGAGGTGGAGGACCAGGAGAAGAACATCTTGAGAGATTAAAACGAGAAAAGTGCTTAAATGGATTAGTGCCTGTTAAGCAAGAACCTTCATTAGAATTTTTCAAGAGGATTGAAAAAAATATATCAAGCTATAAGGTATGGTGGGGAGAATTATATTTAGAAAAGCACCAGGGAACTTATACTACGCAGGCTAAAAATAAAAAATTCAATAGAAGAATGGAATTTGCCCTTAGGGAGTTGGAATATGTATCTGTACTAGCACATATAGAAGGTGTAAAGGTATATCCTCAGCAAGAAATTGAGGCTATCTGGAAGGAAATACTACTATACCAGTTCCATGATATATTGCCGGGATCATCAATAAAAAGGGTATATGATGAATCAATTGAAAGGTACGAGTATTTGCTTAAGTTAACAGAAGAGTTAACAAAGAGTAGCTACAGAGCTTTACTTGAGGATTCATGCTGCATAGATGAAGCTGCCTCGGATGCTTTGCTAACAAATAAAACCTCTAAAGAAACTAAAGCTTTTGCTATAATTAACTCACTATCCTGGGATAGAGAAGAATGGATTAATATAAATGGAAACTGGATTAAGGCTAAAGTACCAGCCATGAGTGAGATATCTATGATGTGCAGCATATGCAATACTGAATCTTTTGAAGTTAGGTCAGAAAATAACTTTGCAGAAAATAATTTACTGAAGGTAAGCTTTAATGAAGATGGCTCCCTTAAATCTGTATTTGACAAAGAATTTTCAAGAGAAGTTTTAGATACAAATTTTAAGGCAAATGTGCTTACTGTATATGAAGAACCCTATGGAAATGCGTGGGACTTTTCACCAGCTTGCTATGATATACCTCAGAAAAGCTTTAAATTACAGTATTCTGAAAGTATAACTGATGGACCAAAGGTCATTATTAAACAAATTTATAAATATAATTTATCAACTATTGAGCAGCAGATTATATTAACTGAAGGCAGCAGGAGAATTGATTTTAATACAAAGGTTGACTGGCATGAGAGCAATAAGATGCTTAGAACCTCTTTCCCAATCAATGTATATACTAACGAGGTAAGTTGTGATATTCAGTTTGGTACTATAAAACGTTCTAATCACGACAACACAAGCTGGGATATGGCAAAGTATGAAATGTGTGCTCATAAATATGTTGATTTATCTCAAAGAGATTATGGAGTTGCATTATTAAATGACTGTAAATATGGTCATAGAGTCAAAGAAAATATAATGGATTTAAATCTCTTAAGAAGCACTAATATGCCAGGTGTTGAAGCAGATAAAGGGGTTCATGAATTTACTTATTCACTATATCCTCATAATGGCGATTGTATCACAGGGCAGGTTAATAGAAAAGCGTATGAATTGAATCTGCCGTTAAAAATCATTGAGTTTAGCTGCGATAGTTATGTTGCTGGCAAGAAAGAGGCCTTCATAAGAGTTGATAATGAAAACATAATTGTTGAAGCTGTAAAAAAGGCAGAATATAGTGATGATATTATTGTAAGACTGTATGAATGCAGTGGAAGCAGTGAAAAAGCAAAACTTAAATTTGGATATAGGACTGAAAATGTACAGCTTGTTAATTTAATGGAGGAAGCTATAGAGAATGATGCACTTAATATAGAAAGCAATGAATTAACATTCAAGCCCTTCGAAATTTTAACACTAAAGATAAGCTGTTCTAAAAAATAATATTCTGAAAACATATTGATTTCTAAATTGTATAGTGTATAATTAAATTAACCTATCAGATAGCTGATAGTGTTATGATATCGTTCACATGTGAGGTATATATGAGCACAATTAAAAGATTGCCATTACAATCAGAAATAATTGAATTTATAAAGCAATACATTGAAAAAAATAATTTAAAAAATGGGGATAGACTTCCTTCTCAATCGGAATTAATTGAGATTTTGGGAGTAAGCAGATCTTCAATTAGAGAGGCTATTAAAACTTTAGAAGCAAAAAATGTTTTGGAAGTTGCTAATGGTAAGGGCGTTTTTGTGAAGGATGGATCTTCAAATACTATATCTGCCGAAATAGAGTTTGGAAAAGAAAAAGAATCCATATTAGAGCTCTTAGAGGCTAGAAGAATACTAGAAAAAGAAATAATACATCTAGTTATTCAAAATTCTACAGAAGAAGAATTGGATGGAATTGAAGAAATCTTGAAAGTATTAATGGAGAAATACCATAGAGGCGTAAAACAAAACGTTGAAGATAGGCAGTTTCATATGGCTATATATAACAGCTGCCACAATAGAATAATGATTCAGTTAATAGATTCCATAGATGGACTTCTAAACAAGCTGTGGGAGTTTCCTTTAGGAATGAAGGATCCTTTTACAGATACTATACCATTACATGAAGATTTATTTATAAACATAAGAAAAAGAAATGTTAAAAAAGCACAAGCAATTAATGATAAAATTATCAGTATGATATATAGAGATGTTAAGTCAGCTAATCAATAGAAATTGCAACATAGTTCTCTCATTAATGACCTCAAAAAATAGCTAATGTTCAGGTATCTTTGAAAGTTATTAATGTGTTATAACTTTTGCATTATAAACAAAGCTTGTATCAATATACAAGCTTTTTAGAAAGATCAACCTATCTGATAGCTGATAGCAGTTAGCGTGCAGCTTGATTAGAAGTGCTTAATAGAAATTTAACTGGAAAGGTCGTGGCAATATTTTATGCTGTTTGAAATTGAACGAATAGAAAGAATAATAAAGGACTTAAAAATAGCAATTTACCCGGATTTAGAGCCAATTACGAGATATAAGGTTTGTGAGGGGAAATTTGCGGGCGGAGAGCATAAAGAATTTAAGGATGAGGATTGGAATGATTATATAACTGGAAGCTTGTGGGGTGGATATGACAAGCATCAATGGTTTAGAACTACTGTTAGAATACCTGAGAGATTTGAAGGTAAAAATGTAGTATTTAGAATTACTACAGGTCGTGAAGGTCTTTGGGATGCAACAAATCCACAATTTCTTTTCTATGTTGATGGGAAGCTTATTCAAGGCCTAGATGTAAATCACCGTGAAGTATTGCTAAGTGAATGTGCTGAGGCAGGTAAAGAGTACTCAGTAGCATTTTTAGGCTACAGTGGCCTTATTGATAGCAAAATAACTATCAACACAGAAATAGTTGTACTGGATAGAAGGATAGAAGATGTTTACTATAATCTAAATGTTCCACTATCAGTAGCTAAACTGCTTGAAAATAATGATGATAATAAGACTCGCATTCTGATAAAGCTTGGAAAAGCCATAGATATGCTTGATCTTAGGAAGCTTTATTCTTGCGAATTTTATAAATCCGTAGAGGCTGCAAACAGTTATCTGCAAAAAGAATTTTATTCTAATATTAATTATAATAGCCCTGTTGTAACAGCAATAGGTCACACACACATAGATATTGCTTGGCTATGGACAATTAGCCAAACAAAAGAAAAAGCTGTAAGAAGTTTTTCCACGGTCTTAAATCTTATGAAGCAATACCCAGAATATAAGTTTATGTCTAGCCAGCCTCAACTATACGAGTACATAAAAGAAAATGAACCACAGCTATATGAAGAAATTAAAAAGAAGGTTAAAGAAAAAGCTTGGGAGATAGATGGAGCAATGTGGCTGGAGGCAGACTGCAATATACCGTCTGGAGAGTCACTTATAAGACAAATAATATTAGGACATAAATTTTTTAAGGATGAGTTTGGAATAGAAAGCAAGTCGCTTTGGCTTCCAGATGTATTTGGTTATAGCGCCGCGATTCCTCAGATACTTCTAAAGACTGGAATTAAATATTTCATGACTACAAAGCTTGATTGGAATCAATTTAATACCATTCCTAATGATACCTTTATGTGGCGTGGAATAGATGGAAGTGAAGTTTTTACTCATTTAGTTACAACCAGCGACTACAAAAAACTAGGTGAGGCTGTAACCTTCAGCGAATCAAAAAATAAGACAACCTACACAGGTATAATTAATGCAAATCAGACTATGGGAACATGGAAAAGATATCAAAACAAAAATATATCTGAGGAAACTCTAATGCTCTTTGGTTATGGAGATGGAGGTGGGGGACCTACAAAGGAAATGCTTGAAAATGCCAGAAGGCTGAAATACGGTATTCCAGGATGTCCAAGAGTAGAAATAGGCTTTGAAACAGAGTTTTTTGATAGATTATATGAAAAAACAATGGCAAAGGAAGAGATTCCAACTTGGGTGGGCGAGCTATACCTGGAGTATCATAGGGGAACT
Source organism: Clostridium rhizosphaerae (assembly GCF_016765585.1). Lineage (GTDB taxonomy): Bacteria > Bacillota > Clostridia > Clostridiales > Clostridiaceae > Clostridium_AT > Clostridium_AT rhizosphaerae. Next base: position 390,724 of record NZ_JAESWC010000004.1, on the reverse strand, counting down.
TATACCTCTATGGGGAAGAACAAAAGATACAATAGGAAAACTGAAGTTTTATATCAGGATGCTGAAATGCTTTCGACCTTAAACATGATGTTAGGAGAAGCTTATCCGGAGAAAGAACTTAAAAATGGATGGAAGAAAGTTCTTATAAATCAATTTCACGATATTATACCGGGTTCATCAATAAAGCAGGTATATGATGAATCTCATGAGCAATACGAAGAAGCTATAGAACTGGGAGAAGAATTAATTGAGAGTTCTTTGAAAAGGATTACTTCGAAGATTAACTTAAATGAAAAGTCTGTTGTTGTGTTTAATACTTTATCTTATGACAGAGATGATATTGTAGAAGTTACTATAAAAGAAGGAATAAAGGTTCAAGGACTTCAAGAGTTAAGCGGAAAAAAAGTTGATATACAGATAATAGATAATGGCAAGAAGTTTATATTCTTTGCAGAAAAAGTTCCTTCTAAGGGCTATAAGACATATAGCATAATAACAGAAACTCTGATGGCTTCTGATAATAGTACAAGCCTTGGCAGAGAATTTGAGAATAAATATTTTAATGTAAGCTTCGATGAAAATTATAATATTACATCTTTATATGATAAGGAAAATAATAGAGAAGTAATTAAAAATAATAAAAAAGCTAACGTTCTTCAAGCTTTTGAAGACAGACCGATGAACTGGGAGAATTGGGATATAGATATATACTACAAGAGGAAGATGTGGGAAGTAAATGATATAAGTCATGTAGAGTTAATTGAGAAGGGTCCTGTAAGATGCTGTATCAACATCAAACGAAGCTTCTGCGATTCTGTCATAGATCAATATATTTATTTCTACAACAATATACCTCGTGTAGATTTTAAAAATAGTGTGGATTGGAAGGAAAAAAATATACTACTTAAAGCAGCCTTTCCAGTTGATGTAAACTCAAGCAAAGCATCCTATGAAGTACAATATGGAAATATAGAAAGATCAACACATAATAATACAAGCTGGGATTTAGCTCAATTTGAAGTATGTGCACATAAATGGGCTGATTTATCTGAAGGCGCTTATGGTGTAAGTTTATTGAATGATTGCAAGTATGGGTATGACATTAAGGATGATACTATGAGACTTACATTAATAAAAGCAGGTACCTATCCAAACCCTGAAGCAGATTTAGGAAAGCATGAGTTTACTTACTCAATATATCCACACAAAAACACTTGGAAGGAAGCAAGCACTCAAGAGATGGCTTATAACCTTAACGTGCCAATGCATACAGTAATTGAAGATGCTCATAAAGGAATGCTGCAAAACAATATGTCTCTGTTAAAAGTTAATAAGGATAATTGTATTGCTGAGGTAGTTAAGAAAGCTGAAACTGGTGACGGAGTAATAGTAAGACTTTATGAATATAAAAACATGAGAGAAAAAGTAGAAGTAAGCTTTTGTAGTGAGATAGAAAGTATTTATGAATGTGATTTATTAGAGAACCCAATTGATGTTATTGAAAGTGACATTAATAAAATTAACTTTGAGATAAAGCCATATGAGATTAAAACGTTTTTAATTAATTTTAAATAATTATTTTAAGACAGGGGGGAATCCAATGATATTAAAAGAATTGACTCAAGCATTTGGTGTTAGCGGTTTTGAAAAAGAGATTGCTAAGATCGTTATAGACAATGTAAAGGATTATGTTGACGAGCTTACGATTGATGCTATTGGAAACGTCATAGCAGTAAAGAAAGGTACCGGAGATGAAAAGAAAAAAATAATGGTTTCAAGTCATATGGATGAGATAGGTTTTGCAGTACTTGGAGTAACTGACAAGGGCTTTGTAAAGATTAAGAAGGTTGGAGGAATATCAGCACAGGTTTCATTCATGAATAGGGTACAGTTTAAGAATGGTGCATTTGGAACAATAAGCTCTTTCGAGAAGATGGACAAGGTAGGAGTTGCAGATATAAATAAGCTTTATGTTGATATATGTGCAATTTCGAAAGAGGATGCATTAAAGTATGTTTCCATTGGTGAGCCTGCTTCTTATATAGGAAAATATAAAGAGCTTAATAATAATTGTGTTACAGCAAAGGCTTTAGACGATAGAATAGGCTGCTATATATTAATCGAGGCGCTTAAGAAAGTAACTAATCCATATCATGATATTTATTTTGTATTTTCAGTACAAGAAGAAGTAGGTCTAATCGGTGCTACTGTAGCTGCCGAAAGAATAAACCCTGATTTAGGAATAGCAGTTGATATAACAGGTTCCTTTGATGTACCAACAGATACTGATGGAAATGCAGTATTTGGAGGCGGAGCAGCTGTTAAGGTATTGGATAATTCGGTTATATGTGATGAGGAACTAGTTGAAGTTATGATTAAATGTGCGGAGGAAAACAACATAAAATATCAGCTGGATGCCTTAGCAGGTGGAGGCACCGATGCAGGTGCTATAAACAAATCCAATCGTGGAGTAAAAGCTTTAGGTATATCTATACCAACAAGATATGGACACAGTCCTAATGGCATAGTAAATATGGATGATGTGAATGCTTGCATCGATTTACTATGGAAGTTTACAGAAAGCACATTTAAGTTTGAGACCGAAAAGAAGTATATATAACTAGGTAAATATTTATCTATATAAATATTTATCTATATAAATATATCAAAAATTATAGGGGGTACATTTCTATGGGTAAAAAGAAACTTTTGGTAATGACTATCACAACCGTTTTGACAATGACTTCTATTCTTACAGGATGCAAAGGTAGTAACACAACACCAACAAACTCCAGTACAAACAATACTCCACAAGTGATTAATGTGTCAACTACACAAGACCCAGCTACTCTTGATACTTCAAAGTTGGCTGATTCTGCATCTAACACTGTAGCGCAAGAAACTCAAGAAGGTTTAGTAAGACTGGAAAACAAGAAACTAGTAGCTGCTGGTGCAGAAAAGTGGGAGACCTCAACAGATGGACTGACATGGACATTTCATTTAAGAGACTATTCATGGACAGATGGAAAAAAGATTACAGCTCAGGATTATGTGTATGCAGTTAAAAGACTTTTTGAGCCTTCAATAGCATGCCCTAATGCAGGAATATTCTATGTTGTAAAAGGTGGAGAGGCATACAACACAAACAAAGGTAAAGCTGAAGATATAGGGGTTAAGGCAGTAGATGAAAAGACATTACAGTTTACATTAAATACACCAACACCGTATTTCCTTCAATTAATGAATTTCGTTAATGTTTTACCACTTAGGCAAGATATAGTAGAAAAAGCTGGTGAGTCTTATGGTACAGACCCTAAAGCATTAGTATATTCAGGACCATTCGTTGTAGATCAATGGGTTAAGGGTTCAAAGGTAATTTTAAAGAAAAATGACAAGTATTGGGATGCTAAATCTGTAAAGCTTGAAACAGCGAATATAAATTTAATACCTGAAGAAGCAACAAGACAGCAAATGTTTGATGGAAAGAGCTTAGACTTAATACAGAATGTTAAGCAGGAATATTCAACTAAGCTAAAAGATAAAATTGATAAGGGCGAGGTAACATCTATAATAGGATATTATCCAAGTGTAGGATATATAGCATTTAACAATAACGATCCAAACAAAATTTTTACTAATGCAAAGGTAAGATTAGCATTCTCATTAGCATTAGATAGAGAAGGCTATGTAAAGAATGTTACAAAGAAAGACCAAGCTGCATATGGATTAGTTCCATACGGTTTGAACAATGGAGATAAGATATTTAGAGAAGCAGCTTCAGAACCTCTAAAGGAAGTAAAAGGACAAGATCCTAAGGAATTGTTAAAGCAAGGTTTGCAAGAACTTGGACTAGATCAAAGCAAACAAATTGAAATAACTTTCCTACAAAGAAATGCAAATGCAGATACACGAGTAGTAGGTGAATTCTATCAAAGCCAGTGGGAGAAGAACCTTGGAGTCAAAGTTAAAATTGATACTGCCAGCGATGGTGCAACCTTTAATAAGATGATAATGAAGGGAACTTACCAAGTAGCTCAAACTGGTTGGGGTGCTGACTATAACGATCCAATGACCTTTATGGGATTATTTATAACTGGTGATGGAAACAACTCAGCATTTTTCTCAGATAGTCAATATGATGAGTTAGTAAAAAAAGCAAGTGTTGAATCAGATATGACTAAGAGACTTGATATGTTTAAACAAGCTGAAAAGATTTTAATTGCTGATAAAGCTGCTATTGCTCCTTTAACCTTCAATGTTGCATCTAATTACATGCAAAGCTATGTAAAAGGTCTTGATATAGAAGCAGGCGGACCATCATATGAATTAAAACGTGTTTATATAGAAAAGAAATAATTCACATATAATTACTGCAGCAGGCTAATGCCGGCTGCAGTATTACTTACCTAGAAGGAGGTTTTAGTATGGCCCAGTATATTTTAAAAAGAGTAGGATACTTAATTCTTACTATGTGGGTAATTGTCACAGCAACTTTTTTTCTTATGAATACGTTACCTGGTGATCCAATTCAAACTGGCACTAAGTTGTTGCCGCCGGCAGTAGAAGCAAACTTAAAAGAAAAATGGGGCCTAAATAAGCCTGTAGTAGAAAGATATTTTATCTATTTAAAAAATGTAGCACAAGGTAATCTTGGTGAGTCTATGAAGAGTCCAGGACTTACTGCTAATCAAATAATCAAAGAAAAGTTTCCAGCATCAGCAAGATTAGGACTTCAAGCTATATGTCTTGGAGTTGTAGTTGGACTAATATTTGGGATAATTGCTGCCTTTAGGAGAAACACTTGGGTGGATTATTCTGTTATATTTATTGCTTTGGTTGGTGTATCAGTTCCAAGCTTTGTTTTAGCTGCATTATTACAAAAGACCTTAGGTGGGAAACTACTTCCTATAATCGGATGGCCTTCTGAAAATATATGGACTTCAGGATTTAAATATACAATTTTACCTACCTTGGCAGCTTCTTTTGGAAGTGTTGCAACTTATTCAAGGTTTATGAGAACCTCTGTATTAGATGTATTAAATAATGATTATATTCAAACTGCAAAGGCCAAGGGGCTTTCAAAGTGGGCAATTATTAGGAAACACATACTAAGAAATAGTATAACTCCAATTATCACAATGATTGCTCCGCAAATTGCAGGTATTGTTACAGGCTCATTTATTATTGAAAGAATCTTTTGTATTCCAGGACTTGGTATGTATTATGTAGAAAGTATAAATGGAAGAGATTTTACCATGATCATGGCAACTACTATTTTCTTCTCATTTTTCTTTGTTATTTCAATAGTGCTTATGGACATACTTTATGGAGTTGTAGATCCAAGGGTTAGAATAACTGGAGAAAAGAGATAGGAGGTGCTGATGCAATGGAAACAAAAATTGATAAAGAATTGTTTGAAGTAGTTGGCTATGATAAGGAAGTATCGGATGCTATCGTAAGGCCAAGTATTACATATTGGCAGGATGCCTGGAGAAGACTGAAGAAAAATAAAGTAGCAATGCTTTCAATGTTCCTGTTAATTGTTATAGGCTTAGCATGTGCTTTCGTGCCTATATTTTCAAAAATGGATTTTAAAGAGCAGGCTATAGAATTAGCTAATCAAGGCCCAAGCAAGGAACACTGGTTTGGTATGGACGAGTTAGGAAGAGATATTTTTGTTAGGATCTGGATTGGTGGAAGGGTTTCAATCTTAATCGGCCTTGTAGGAGCTTTTGTCTCATTAGTAGTTGGAGCTATTTATGGTGGAGTAAGCGGTTACTTTGGCGGAGTAGTTGACGACATAATGATGCGTATTGTTGAAGTTATAGTTGGAATACCATATATGATAATTGTAATACTTGTGTCTATATCATTAGGCAAGGGGCTTACTTCTTTGATTATTGCATTATGCATAACAAGCTGGACGGGCCTCGCAAGACTTGTTAGAGGTCAGGTCCTGCAGCTTAAAGAAAGTGAGTACGTATTGGCAGCACAAATGTTAGGAACTTCACCTATGAAAATTGTACTTAAACATCTCTTGCCTAACACATTGAGTGTAATTATTGTTAATCTAACTTTCCAGGTGCCTGGATTTATATTTGCAGAAGCATTCTTAAGCTTTATATCGTTAGGAGTTCAACCGCCATATACAAGCTGGGGGGCCATGGCTTCTTTAGGTCAGCAGCAGATGGCCTACTATCCTCATGAATTATTTTTTCCAGCGGCAGCTATAAGCTTAACTATGCTGGCATTTAATCTTCTTGGAGATGGGCTTCGTGATGCATTAGATCCTAAACTTCGCCAGTAGGAAAAGGAGGAAAACAACATGTCAAAACTACTTGAAGTAAATAATTTGAAAGTTTCATATCATACTTACGCCGGTGAAGTTCAGTCTGTAAGAGGAGTTTCCTTTGATTTAGACAAAGGTGAGTCACTTGCTATTGTTGGTGAATCAGGTTGCGGCAAAACTGTAACTTCAAAAACAATAATGGGGCTCATTGATACTCCTCCAGGAGAAATAAAGCAAGATAGTGAAGTATTATTTAATGGCAGGAATATACTAAAATTCAGTGAAAAGGAATGGCAGCATTATAGAGGGAAAGATGTAAGTATGATTTTTCAAGATCCTATGACTTCATTAAATCCTACTATGAGAGTTGGAAATCAAATTGCTGAAAGTTTAATAATACATAGAGGTATGAGCAAAGCTGAAGCATTACAAGAAGCAGTGAAAATGCTTGAAATGGTTAATATACCTAATGCGAAAGAAAGAATAAAACAATATCCTCATCAGTTCTCCGGTGGTATGCGACAAAGGGTTATGATAGCAATATCGCTTGCTTGTAATCCTCAATTGCTAATTGCCGATGAACCAACAACTGCGTTAGATGTAACTATACAGGCACAAATTATGGATTTATTAAAGGAATTGCAAAATAGATTAGGAACAGCAATAATTATGATTACACATGACCTTGGTGTAGTTGCAGGTATGGCCCAAAAAATTGCAGTTATGTACGCAGGCAAAATTATTGAAAAAGGCTTTGTTGATGAAATATTTGAAAATCCAAAGCATCCGTACACTTTAGCGCTGTTAAACGCTGTTCCAAAGCTAGAGTTAAAAAATAAAGAAAAACTAGTTTCTATTCAGGGTACACCACCAGATTTACTAGCACCACCTAAAGGCTGTGGTTTTGCAAGCAGATGCAAGTATTGTATGAAGATATGCAGAATTAAATATCCAGAAGTAAGCACAATAGGTGATACCCATGAGGTAGCCTGCTGGCTTCAGCATCCATTAGCCTTAAAAGTAGACTTAGCTGAAGATATAAGGAGGGAATTATAATGAAGCCTGATACTTTAGTTGAAGTTAAAAACTTAAAAAAGTATTTTAATGTTGGAAATGATAAAATACTTAAAGCTGTTGATGATGTTTCTTTTAGCATCAAAAAGGGAGAAACATTAGGTTTGGTTGGAGAGTCAGGATGTGGGAAAACCACCTGCGGAAGAACTATATTAGGAATGTATGAAGCTACAGGTGGCCAAGCGATTTTTGAAGGTAAAAATATTTATGAAATGAATAAGTCAGAGAAGAAGGCATTTAGAAAGAATGCTCAAATAATCTTTCAAGATCCATATGCATCCTTAAATCCAAGAATGACTGTAGGAGATATTATATCCGAAGGAATGAATAACTTTAAAATGTATAGTGAAAGCGATAAGCAAAATAGAATATATGAGCTTCTTCGTTTGGTTGGACTAAATAAAGAGCATGCTGGTAGATTTCCGCATGAATTCTCTGGTGGGCAAAGACAAAGAATTGGAATTGCAAGGTGTTTAGCTATTGACCCGAAATTTATAGTCTGTGATGAACCAATATCTGCCTTAGATGTATCTATTCAAGCACAAATTGTTAATTTGCTAATAACCCTGCAAAATGAATTTGATTTAACCTACTTATTTATTGCGCATGATTTATCTATGGTAAAACATATTTCAGATAGAGTTGGAGTAATGTATTTAGGGTGTATGGTGGAGCTTGCAAGCAGCGATGAACTTTATAGGAATCCACAGCATCCATATACTCAAGCGCTTCTTTCTGCAATTCCTATACCTAATCCAAGCTATGAAAGATCGAAAAAAAGAATTGCATTAGAAGGAGAAGTACCAAGTCCTATAAATCCTGAGCCTGGCTGCAGATTTAGAGCAAGGTGTAAGTATGTCAAGCCAATATGCAGTAAGGAAAATCCGTATCTTAAAGAAATAAGCTCAGGACATTATGCAGCATGTCATTTACTTTAACATGATAGATTTTAAAATAGTTCCCACTTTTAATTCCTTATATTTAAAGTAAAAAGGATTGATATAGTAAACAAAATACTATATCAATCCTTTTTATATTATTGCAGCTTCTAAAGATAATTGAATAATTATTCCACATAAACATATAAACAAAGAAACAAACATAATAACCATTCCAAGGTTTAATTTACTAAACATTTTAGTCCATGAATCTTGATATATAAGTGGACGTGTAGCATTTTTTTGAATAAAAAAACCTGAACTTATAAGAAGGCCAAAGCAGCCTATGTAATATAAATTGTTTTTTATAAAATAAAGTAATGATGAGCTTCCGTTGTTATAAAAAATATAGTAGATAGACGTAAAAAATATACATATTCCCATGGAAATAAAAAGAGCAATCTTAGTACACTTTAAAATATCTTTTAGTATTGCAAATTTCATTATTTCAACCTCCTTTTGTAAAGCCTATATAATTTATTATAGGATAAAAATTTCAGCTTTAAAATACCTTTCTATAAATATCACTGTTACTATTAATTTGTAAAATATTTATTATACACCTTTCATCAGTTTTGTTGTATTATAAACATGTTTAAATGTTTTAATAGGCAGCTTAAAGGATAAGCTTATAATAATGTTTTTAGAAGAAAGGCCTCGTATAAGAGGACATTGAGCCTGCGACTTTTTTTACTTCGCTATACTATTAAGTTTTGAAAGGGATGATTCGGTATGAGGACAGAATGGGGCGGAAAAAGATATTACAGTTTGAATTATTTTTTAAGAGAAAAGTTTGGAGAAAAGGTTTTTAAAATTTCGTTAGATGCTGGATTTTCCTGTCCAAACAGGGATGGAACTATTAGTCGCGGAGGATGCGTTTTCTGTAGTGAGAGAGGTTCGGGTGACTTCGCTGGAGACAGATGCTTTTCTATAACAAGACAGTTTGAAGATATAAAAGCAATGATGAATAAAAAATGGAAGGAAGGAAAGTATATAGCTTATTTTCAAGCATATACAAATACTTACGCCCCGGTTTCCGTTCTTCGTGAAAAGTATGAGGAAGCTGTAAGCCAAGAAGGGGTAGTAGCACTTGCTATAGCTACAAGACCAGATTGTTTAAGTGATGAAGTTTTAGATCTTTTAGAGGAATTTAATAAAAGGGTTTATGTATGGATAGAGCTTGGACTTCAAACTATAAATGATAATAGCGCTAAAATTATTAATAGAGGATACAAATTAGATGTATTTGAAGAAGCTTTAGAAAAGCTCAATAAAAGAAATATAGATGTTGTTGTTCATGCAATTTTTGGGCTTCCAGGAGAAACTCATGAGGATATGCTTGATACAGTTAAGTTTATAGCTGAAAGACAGATTAAAGGAATTAAGTTTCATCTGCTTCATCTTATGGAGGATACACCTCTAGTTAAGCTTTATGAAAAAGGAAGACTTAATTTTTTAGAACAGGAAGAATATGTTGATTTAGTATGCAGATCTATAACTATGCTGCCTCAGGATATGGTTATACACAGACTCACAGGTGATGCACCAAGAGAACTTTTAATAGGACCTATGTGGAGTCTTAAGAAGTGGGAAGTTTTAAATGCTATAGATAGAAAATTTATAGAAAAAAACTTATATCAGGGTTTGTATTTTTCTACAAAATGATACTTTTACTTTTGTAATGTTTACGAATAGATTTGTAATCCTTTAAATGATAAAATATGATTATGATAATGAAAGAGTACAAGTAAGGTATTCAGAGGGGGAAATGTATAATGGCAAATTTATCATTAAAAAACATTTACAAAATTTATCCGGGTAATGTAACAGCTGTTAGAGATTTTAATCTAGATATAGAAGATAAAGAATTCGTAGTTTTCGTTGGACCATCTGGCTGTGGTAAATCTACAACTCTTAGAATGATAGCTGGTCTAGAAGAAATATCACAAGGAGAACTTTTCATAGGAGATAGATTAGTTAATGATGTAGCTCCAAAGGATAGAGATATCGCAATGGTTTTCCAAAACTATGCTTTATATCCTCATATGAGTGTATTTGATAATATGGCATTTGGTCTTAAGTTAAGAAAAGTTCCAAAAGCTGAAATTGAGCAGAAGGTTAGAGAAGCTGCAAAGATTCTTGATATTGAGCACTTATTAGAAAGAAAACCAAAGGCACTTTCAGGCGGTCAAAGACAAAGAGTTGCTTTAGGTAGAGCTATAGTAAGGGAACCAAAGGTATTCTTAATGGATGAACCTTTATCAAACCTTGATGCTAAGCTAAGAGTTCAAATGAGAACAGAAATTTCAAAGCTTCATAAGAAATTACAAACAACTTTCATATATGTAACACATGACCAGACAGAAGCGATGACAATGGGTTCAAGAATAGTAGTTATGAAGGATGGAGTTGTTCAACAAGTTGATACTCCTCAAAAGATATATGATCATCCAGCAAATATATTTGTTGCTGGCTTTATAGGATCACCACAAATGAACTTTATTGATGCTAAAGTTGAAGAAAAGAATGGAAAAATTACTCTTGCTTTTGGAGAAGACTCAGTTGTCCTTCCAGAAGATAAAGCAGCTATAGTAAAAAAAGGTGGCTTTATAGGAAAAGATGTTATAATGGGTATAAGACCAGAGAACTTAGACGACAGTGATGATTTTATAGCTAGACATCAAGAAGCTGTAATATCTGCGTCAGTAGAAGTTACAGAACTTATGGGAGCTGAAACATATATTTATCTTTCAAAAGGAAAGGCAAATATAGTAGCGAGAGTTGACGGAAGTTCAAAAGCTAAAGCTGGCGATGTATTAAAGGTTGCTTTAGATACAAGCAAAATACATGTATTCGATAAAGAAACTGAAAATACAATAGTTTAATATATAACATTAAGGTACAAGTGCTAAATGCACTTGTACGGGTAGTCTTGCGAATGAGCAGGCATAGACTACCCAATGTTTCGACTGAAAGGAGGTTGAAGTCCTAAATGGACTTCAACGGGTAATCTTCGAGGCTAAAGTCCTAAATGGACTTTAGCGGGTAACTTACGAGCGAAGCGAATATCTTAAGTTACCCAGTGCCCGAAGGGAGCGAGTGCTCTAGATTACCCAGTGTTTCGAGTGAAAGGAGAAATAAATGTACAGTTTTCAGAGTTTTCTACAAGACTTGAATCTAAATACAGGTGTAAGGTTTAATTTGAAACTTGAAGATGGAGAGTTATTTTACTCCAGTATCAAAAATGCAGCAAGCTCTGATATTGTTTCTTCAATAATAACTTTAGGAAATTCTAGGGTTACCTTAGAAATTCCTAAGCAGTTTGAAAATTGTACATCACTTCTAAAGTATACTATTGAAAATAAATATAGAGAATTTTTTTCAATGAGGGAGCAATCCCTCATTGAAATATTAGAAGGAAAAGAAGTGGTTTCAGATAAAATAGGGAAAGCCCTTCCTTTTTTGTCTAAAGGCTGTACTTTTTTTATTATAAATGTTGATGGCAGCAGATATGAAGCTTTAAATATAATAAGACAGCTGTATACTGAAGATGAAGTTGTAAGCTTTGTATATGATGACAATATTGTAGTAATGGGAGTTTTTGAAGAAATAAATGATCACGCAAAAAGTATGAGAGAGTCTATAGTTTCAGATCTTTATTGCAGATGTTATGTAAGTTATGGTAATATAATATTTAATGCAAAAGATATTAAAAATGCTTATACTCAGGCAAAAGAGTGTTTAATTCTTAGTAAAAACTTTGGCATAAAAGAAGAAATTTTTTACTATGATAAAATGCTTTTTGAAAAAATTGTTTATAATATAAGTGTTGAGGTTAAGGGTGAACTTTTAAGCAGATTTAAAGAAAAGTTTAATCTTTTTGATAGTGAACTTATTAATACTATTGAAGAGTTTGTAAATTGTGGACTTAATATAAGTGATGCGGCAAGAAAACTTTATGTACATCGAAATACACTTATTTACAGGCTTGATAAAATAACTAAAGAAACAGGTTTTGACATAAGAAACTTTAAGGAAGCGACAGTATTTATAATTGCATTTCTTATTTGGAAAGAAAATAATTTGTAAGAGGTAATAGCTACCTCTTATTTTAATCATATTTTAGATAAACGTTTTCACTGTATTTTATTAAAAAGAGGTTTTAGGGATGAATGTAACAATAAAAGAAGTAGCAAAATATGCAGGTGTTTCACCATCAACGGTATCAAGAGTAATATCGGATAGTCCTAGAATTAGTGAAGAAACAAAAATAGTTGTTAGAGAAGCTATGGAAACACTTGGATATCATCCTAATGCCATAGCTAGAAGTTTAGTCAGCAAGTCAACCTATACTGTGGGTATTGTAATGCCGCAGTCTACAGAAAGGGCATTTTTAAATCCTTTCTTTCCACAAGCATTGAGCGGAGTTTCAGCCGCGGCTCATGAACAAGGTTACTGTATACTGCTTTCTACCGGGGTAAATGAAAAAGAGCAGCTTGAATCCATTGAAAATATAGTAATGGGTGGAAGAGTAGATGGAGTTATAATAATGTATTCCTCAGTTGATAATGAGGCTTTGGATACATTAAAAAAGCTTAGAGTTCCAGCAGTGGTTATAGGTAAACCTCTTAAACCACAGGGAGTTTTATATGTTGATAATGATAATGTTGAAGCTTCCTTTAAGGTTACAGAAGAGCTAATAAAAAATGGACATGAAAAGATAGCTTTTTTGAGTGGTTCCTTTAAGTTTGTAGTATCTTTGGATAGACTTGATGGATATATGAATGCACTTAAAAAATATAATATACCTTTTAAAAAAGAATATATATTGGAGCTTTCCGACTATATAAAAGAAGGAGCTTATGAAGTAACTAAGGAACTTCTTGAAAGAAAAGATAGACCTACAGCGCTTGTAGTCACAGATGATGTTATGGCATTTGGAGCTATGGATGCAATTAAGAGAAAAGGTCTTAAGATTCCAGAGGACATTGAAATAATGAGCTTTAACAATGTTCCTACTGCAGAGCTCACAAGTCCGAGCCTAACTTCGGTTGATATAGATGCCTTTAATTTAGGCTATGAGGCTTCAAAGCTTATTATAGAAAAAATAAAAGGTGAAGCTGCAAAGGATAGAGTGATTGTACCTACGAAGATTATTTACAGAGAGTCTTCAAAGTAGTATTGACTATTGCCCTTTCATTATCAATAAAAATAAAAAAGGCTGCTTAATTCAAGCTGTTATGAATTAGGCAGCCTTTTTGGCTTATTTTTAAAATAAGCTATAACTAGAGTAATAATAGGTACAATAATCTGGAGTGGGACATGAATGTACTTAACAGTAAAATCAAGACCAATTTTAATGTGTTGAGGGTAACTTCTAGCTATTAATTCAGAATATATCAATATCATAATACCAAAAGGAAAAGCCAAATAACGCTGATTCCTTACTTTAAAAAGCTGTGCTGTTCCTAGTATGGAAACGTACATGAATATACTTATTTTCATAAAACCTCCAGTAACCAAAGTGACTACTATAAGTATATCTAACCTGTCTAAGAAACCTCCTACATGAATAAGTCTTAGAGTTTCTAATAATGGAAAGTTAGTTGTGGTTGAGTAATTTACACCAAGGCCAGCAATAAAAAGTACTGATATAGAGGATAGGGCAATGCCCTCTGCGACTACCACCCAAGGTACAATTTTTTTTATTTTTTGAGGTTCATTTAAAGTCCTATATAACATTGAAAAAGCAATAAACTCTCCAAAGGGAAAAGCAATAAGCTTCCAGCTTTTTAGACTTTCGGCTATTAGACCATCTTCTAAAATAGGAAGGAGCCTATTAAATACAAGCATATTTTTAGAGGAAAAAAGTAATATGTATGCAGTGATAAGTCCTAATATCATTAGTGGGAAGAGTATTTCAGCGGCCCTGCATATAGTTTCAAAACCAGTTGAAATTCCATAGGTTACTGTTAAAATTAACAAGACGCCGATAAAGATCCTAGATGTATGAGGCATTGCAGATATAGTAATAAGACCGGTAAAATCTCTAAGAACTCTTGCTGAGAGGTATTCAAAATATAAAATATATAGGACACTAAAGAAAATCCCTAAATATTTACCCCAAATCTTAGGCATATAGCTAACTAGAGTATCTTTAGGATAATATTTAAAAATTCTAATATGTACTTGTTGAAGTAGTAAGCCTGGAAGGATGTAAATAAGAATAACAAGCCAAGCATCCTGTTTTGCATCTGGTGCAAGAAAGAAAAGTACAGCACTGCCATAAGGAAGTATAAACATAGTTGCAAATAATTGATAAGGTGATATTTTTCTTTCCATGGGTTCACTTTCCTTTCCTATTATTTTGAAGACTTGTTGCTAAGACCGGTGCTTCTAATTGTGCTGTTTACATTTACTTTTATCTCTATGTTTGGATACAATGAATCCCAATTCTTTTGGACTTTTTTCCACTCCTTAGGATAGCTCCTATGAACAGCTTCTCCAAAACCGAAAATATCTAAGCCAAGATCATCTTTAGATTTATTTAAGGCAAGTTCTATTTCACTTTTTATAGCCTTGCTTTGTTCTTTGCCTATTCTATCTAATATTTCTGGCTGCTTAACAGGGTCAATCTTTGCAGATATTCGTCTTACATCAGATGTAACCTTAATATTTATCTCTATAGTTATTTTGTCTCCATCTACTATAGACTTAACTTTATTTGAAGACTTTACTATTTCACAGGATACCTTGCCAAATTCCTCAGAAACAAAAGTTACACTTCCAACTTCTACCTTGCCATTAACCCACTGGAGGCCTCTCGTTTCTTTATCTGTAAGATAACCTGCTAATTTGTCCTTTTTGAAAACGGCAGTTCCAGCTATAACAAAGGTTTTGTCAGGGGTATCCTCTGTGGGCTTGCTGGCATTAATAACTGCTAATACAGAAGAGGTTGTATCACTGGTTAAAGAATTTTCAAAGTCCAGCATATAACTAAAAGGTCTATAGCCTATCATTTCCTGTCTAAGAAATAGGTTTTCGACAACTATAGCCGGAATAGGACTTTTTGGAGTCTGAAGTTTTACTATTTCTGAGGCTTTACCTTTTGTAATAAGGATTGGAGTGTTTAATCTGAATTCTTCAATTCTTATAAATGAATCCACTAAATTTCCTATTCCTTTTCTTGCCAGGGACTCTCCTATAACAATATATTTTGTGTGCCCAAAATGCTGTACCTGACTCATTGATTTAGATGCTTGAAAAACGGCATCAAAGAAGGTATCTCCAATACCAGACAGCACTATTACATCTTTACCGCTGCCTCCTTCAACTCCTCCAGTTTGCTGACCAGAAACATTTGGATTTAAAAGCTGCATAGTTACCTCAATTCTATCATCAGGAGTTGAGTCTACACCTAATGCGAGCACTATAAATAATCGCTGTATTTCCTTTTTATTTCCTGAACAACCTATAGCCGAAAAGGAAATGCTTATTATAAGGAAACACAAAAGCATTTTTTTCCATAACATATACATTCCTCATTTTTATTAATTAGTTTTGATGCTCCTTATTTTCTTGGGTTATAGGATTAGTGGCGGGCCTTCCTTTTCTTCTGTAAGAATCCTTCCAGGTAATAGTCTTAGGAAGTTTTTTGAGGCTCCACAAGGGAGCTCGAATAAATATATCTTTTAATTCATTTGGTTTTAATGGTCCCGCAGGAGCTAAAAATGGAACGCCGAAGGAACGAAGTGACAATAGATGCATTATTATTGCTATAAGTCCACAGGTTAAGCCTACCATTCCACCAAAGCCGCCTAAAATAAGTAATAAAACGCGGACATAGGAAAGTGGAAGCTGAAGTTCTACAGTAGGAACTGCAAGTGATGCGACAGCCGAGAAAGCAACTACTATTATCATATGAGCGCTTACTATACCGGCATTTATTGCTGCCTGACCAAGAACCAGACCGCCGACTATACTTACAGATTGACCCATGGTTTTTGGCATTCTAACATCCGCTTCCTGTAGAACCAAATAGGTAGTAAGCATAAATAAGGCCTCAAACATTGGTGGAAAAGGAATGTTTGCCCTACCTCGTACAACACTTATGATGAGCGAGGTTGGAAGAAGTTCTTGATGATAAGTTATTAAGGAAACATAAGCGCTTGGAAGTGCTAAAGATAAAGCAAATGCCAGCATTCTAACCCATCTGTTCAGTGTAGCAACATAAAACCTTAGATAATAGTCGTCAGGCGACATGAAGTATTCTCCAAAGATAGAAGGTATAGATAAGGCTACTGGTATTGTATCTACGAAGATTATTATTCTCCCTTCTAATATTTTACCTGCAGCTACATCAGGTTTTTCTGTTCTAAATATAGTTGGAAAAATGCTAAAAGGATTATCTTCTATGTATTCTTCTATATAGCTTGCGCCAAGTACGGAATCTATGTCGATTTTATTTATTCTATTTCTAACCTCATCTACTATTTTTTCATTTGCTATATTTGACATATACATCATAGTAATGTTGGTTTTAGTTTCCTTTCCAGCCTTAAAGCCTTCAGTTTTAAGATTAGGGCTCTTAATTTTCTTTCTAACTAAACATATATTAGTTCCATGAGATTCGATAAAACCTTCTCTAGGTCCCCTTAATATGCTTTCTGTTGGAGGAATATCTACTGCTCTAGCAGGAGGCTTTTTAATGTCTACAGTAAAAGCTTTATTTATTCCATTAACAAATAGGACTAGTTCTCCCTCAACTATAGCATCCACAATTTTATTCATATCATCTAGCAAGTCATCCTCTGCTACTCCCAAAAGAGACATGCAGTAGGCTTTAATATCTGTTGAAAAATCTGAACTTTGAGGAGCTTGCGTAAACTTTCTTAAAATAGTATCTTCTATAAGCTCTGTTGGTATCATATTTGCAACATATATGCACACAGCTTTGTAGTTTGGATTGCTTGTAATATTAAGTTCTCTAAGCATTATATCTGAACATTTTTGAAAGACTGTTGTAATGTATCTCTTATTTTTCTCAATATCTGTAGAAGGTGTAAGTTTTTTGCTTGCAGCTGAATTATTAGTTGTATTATTAAAGCTTTTATTAATAGCTGTTTCTATATCTTTATACTGAATCCCACTAGATTTATCTGATTTATATAATAATTTCTTTATAATATTAAACATGTAAATATCACCTGTTTCTTTGCTAAAAGTCTTTTATAACTTATTTTGTGTGAAAATCTTATAGTTATACCTTAACAATAATGATAAGTATATACTGAGAAAAATTACAAATAATAACTATGAGCGAAGGGGAGATGAGCTATGAATTTTTCAAATAGTCTTATGCAAAATATAATTATGCTAAAAGAAGTGTTCAAGAACGATGATACAATTAAGTTTAGAGAATTTGATAATAAATATAGCAAGGCTTTAAAATATTGTGTTATTTATGCAGATGGAATGATAAACAAACAAATAGTAGACGAATATATAATAGAAAAATTAATGAATACTAATTTTGAGGATATCAATACTCAACAGACTTTATCACCTCAAAATATATTAGATACCATAATTAAAAGGGTTATTATTGTAGGAGAAGGGAAGAAAAGCAAGGATATTGATGAAGCCTTAAAGGATATGTTGTATGGGGATACCATTATTTTGATAGATGGCATACCGGAAGCACTTGCATTTGATACGAAGGGTTGGCCTGTAAGGGCGATAGCAGAACCGCCTTCCGAAAAGGTAGTAAGAGGCTCAAGAGAAGGCTTCACTGAAAGCATAATGAGTAACACTACATTAATAAGAAGAAGGGTTAGAAATAAAGATCTCAAATTTGACTTTATGGAAATCGGTACTAGAACTAAAACAAAGGTGGCTGTATGTTATATAGAAGGCTTAGCCAAAGAAGAAATTTTAAAGGAGCTAAGAACGAGGCTTCAAAATATAGATATTGATGGAGTTATTGAATCGGAATACATTGAAGAATACATAAAGGATGCTCCCTTATCACTTTTTAAAACTATAGGAAATACAGAAAGTCCTGATGTTGTAGCAGGAAAACTGCTTGAAGGAAGAATAGCTGTTCTTTGCGATGGCACACCATTTGTGCTTACTCTTCCGTATATATTTCTAGAATATTTTCAGATTTACGAGGATTATTTTAATAATTACATATATTCATCTTTCAATAGAATGATGAGATTTTTAGCGTTTTTCTTAGGGGTCAGCGTTCCAGCCTTATACATAGCTGTGACTACTTATCACCAAGAGCTCATACAAACTTCACTGCTTCTTAGCATATATGCCTCAAGACTTGGTATCCCGTTTCCTATAGTTGTTGAGGCAATAGTAATGCTTATAGGCTTTGACATATTAAGGGAGGCCGGAACTAGGCTTCCACAGCCTATAGGGCAGGCTGTAAGCATAGTTGGGGCGCTTATACTTGGAGATGCGGCAGTAAATGCAAGAATTATTAGTGCGCCTATGGTAATAATAGTTGCAATAACAGGTATATCTTCCTTTTTAATTCCAAAAATGTTAGGTGTGTTTATGGTAGTAAGACTTATATTTTTAATTCTTGCATCTTTATTAGGCTTGTATGGATATATGTTTGGAATAATAGGATTATTTATCTACCTAGTATCCTTAAGATCTTTTGGAATACCCTATATGACTAGTATGGCAAATATTAGTTCAGAGACTGTAAGAGATACAACAATTAGGGTTCCTTGGTGGCTCATGAACTATAGACCTAAGCTTATACCTAAACAGAGAAGACGTCAAAGTAAGATTAAGGGACAGAAAGGAAGGAGTTAATGAAACAAATAAAAAAAGTATTGTTTATTTTATTTATAATTAGCAGCAGCTTTCTTAATACTTCCTGTTGGGACTATAAAGATGTTGAAAGGCTTAATGTTGTAATGAGTTTTGCAGTGGATAAAGATGTAAAGACAAAGGAATATATTTTAACAGTTGAAGTTGCAAGACCTGAGTCAGGTCAAAATCAAGCCAAGTATATGTCAGATATTTATGAAAGCAGAGGAAGCACATTGTTCTATGCTGTGAGAAATCTTATACCTAGAATAGGTAAAAAAGCATTCTGGAGCCATGTTGAGATAGGAATTCTAGGAAAAGGAGTCGTTTCAGAGGATATTACTCCTGCAATAGATTTTTTCTACAGAGACCCTGAAGCAAGAGGTGATATGTTTATTTTGGTTTCTAAAAAGGAAACTGCAAAGGAAATACTAGAAACAGCTCATAATCCCCAAGAGTTAAGAGCTACAAAGCTCAGATATGTAATGGAAAACCAAAAAAACTCACCTAGGTTTCCAAAAACACAGCTGAAAGATTTGATAGAAAACTTTGAAAGCAAAGATAATGCTATATTAATTCCACTTGTTGATATAAAAGAAGCAAATGATAGTATGACAACAGAAATTAGCGGAAGTGCTATTTTAAAATATGACAGAGTTGTGGGATATTTAAATCCAGAAGAAACACAATATGCGCTTTGGGCTATGAATAAACTGGACGGAGGACTTCTTGTTGTGCAAAATGTAGGAGAAAGTAATAACAACATTACCTTTGAAGTATTTAAAAATGCAACAAAAGTAAAGACATATTATAGCAATGAAAACCTTAAAATTAAACTATCTGCATCAACTACTGTAAACATCGGGGAAGAGAGCGGAGATGTGCAGTTTCAAAAAAAAGAAGAAAAAGAAAAAATAAAAAATCAGTCTGAAAAAATTTTAGAAGATAGGCTCAAATATGTAATCAAAAAAATGCAGACGGAATATAAAAGCGACGTGTTTTCCTTTGGACAAAAGGTTGAGATTCAAAACACTAAGCTTTGGAAGGAATTAAAACCTAAATGGAGCGAGGAGTTCTCAAGCTTGCCTGTGGAAGTGGATGTAGAGTTATTAATACAGGGAAGTGCTATGACTACTCAACCCACAAAGGGGGAAAAGTAATTGATAAAGGCAGTGCCTGTAATATTGATATATGTATTTTTATACTTTATAGAATTAAGTGAACTAAAGAGGAAAAAGCAGAAGAAGCAGATGATAGTTTTTTTTCTAACTATGCTTATACCTTTGGTGCTTAGTATAAGTATAGTCATAGGCGTAAATATGCCAACTATAAGTTCTATTACCCGAAAGCTGATTCCACCTATTATTAAACAAAATTAGGAGAAATAAAATGAATAGAGAAATAATTTCAAGTAGACAAGGAATAGTTTTAATGATGTTGTTTATGTTTGGAAGTACCTTTGTTGTCGGGGCTGGAGGCGAGGCAAAAAAGGATATGTGGCTTGCTATCATATTAGCCATGATAGCAGTTATGCCGATGTGCTTAATCTATGCAAATCTTATTTCGAGCTTTCCAGGAAAGGATTTATACGATATTTTGATTTTAACCTTTGGAAAGTCTATAGGCAAGATTATAATGCTTGTATATATTTTTTATGCTTTACACTTAGGTGGTCTGGTACTTTATGATTTTAATGAATTTATAAGTACTGTAGGCCTGGGGGGCACTCCAAGAATTGTACCGGGCAGCATTATAATGCTTCTATGTGTATGTATGATTAAACAAGGTATTGAGGGATTAGGAAGATGGGGGGAGATATTATTACCAATACTCCTATTTATAATATTCATGGCACTCATCCTATCGATACCAAATTTAAAAGCAGGTAATATTCTTCCGGTATTAGAAGATGGTATAACACCGGTCATAAAAGGTGCTGTATCTACATTTTCGTTTCCGATGGCAGAAACTGTCTTATTTACTTTTGTGCTTTCTTCACTAAAAAGTACTAAGGATGCCTATAGAACGTATATCCTTGCTATTATCATTGCCGGCAGTGTGATACTTCTTTCAGCAATAAGAAATACTATGGTGCTGGGCTCATACGTAATATCCTTAAATTATTATCCAACCTTTGTTGCTGTAGCTAGAATAAATATAGGGAATTTTTTACAAAGACTGGAATCTGCTGTAGCAATAAATTTTCTTATCACAGGTTTTGTTAAAATAAGCATATGCTTGTTAGCAGCGTCTAAAGGGATTTCAAAGTTATTTAACTTTGATGACTATAGATTTATTGTTGTTCCAGCCGGTCTCATAATATTAAATTTCAGCTTTATTGTAACAAAAGATGCTATGGAACTAAGAAGTTGGAGTGAGGTTGAACCATATTATGCAGCAATATTTCAAGTAATATTACCGATTATAATATTTATCTGTTCTAAGCTAAGGTATGGAAAAGTTTATAATAAGGGTATACAATAAAGATAAGCAATAACATTTAAAAAAGGACTGATGAAAATGAAAATAGATATTATAATATCAGCAGATGATATTAAACCCCAAAAAGTTCAGGACAAAACTGTACTAGTTATTGATATGCTTAGAGCAACTTCTGTAATTACTACAGCAGCAGCAAATGGCTGCAAAGAAGTTATACCCTTACTTACTATCGAAGAAGCTATGGAACTTGTTCGAGAAAACAGAGAGCAATACATACTAGGTGGGGAAAGAAAGGCCTTGAAAATCGAAGGCTTTGATTGTTCTAATTCTCCGCTTGAATACAGCAGTGAAGTTGTAAGAGACAAAACTATAGTACTTACTACTACTAATGGCACTAGAGCCATAAAAGGCAGCGAAGGAGCAAGTGATATTTTGATAGGTGCCATGATAAATGCTGAAGCTGCAGCTAGAAGAATTAATCAGCTAAATAAAGATGTTGTCATAGTGAATGCAGGAACCTATAATGAATTTTCAATAGATGATTTTATTTGCAGCGGCTATATCATTGACTGTTTAATAAATATGACTCATGTAGAGCTTATGGATATATCAAAAACTGCACACTATATTTATAAAAATAATGAAGACATATTTAGTTTTATTAAACTTGCCAGTCATTATAAAAGAATTAAAGAGCTTGGACTTGATGAAGACTTAAAATACTGCTGTCAAAAGAGCATAATAGATATTGTTCCGGAATACAAAAACGGAAAAATAGAACTATATAACTAGCTAGTTATATAGTTCTATTTTATATGCCTAATAAATTTTAACATTAGCTGCTTGAGGACCTTTTCTTCCTTCAACTAGTTCAAATTGAACTTCATTACCGGCCTCAAGCTGTCTATCCATTTTTACAGCTGTATGATGAACAAAAATATCTTCTCCGCCATCTTGTGCTATAAAACCAAATCCTTTTTCAGGATCAAACCATTTAACTACACCAGTTTCCAATTAAATACCTTCTTTCTTAGTTCAATATTATTTCAAAATTATTATGCTGCAAAACTAATATAAGAATACATATTTTTTAAAGGTCTAATTTTGCAACACCGAGAGCATAATTATGCCAAAGGGCATCTTTAATCATATCCATTTGACCTTCGCTGCACTCTATAATGAGTACTACTTCAGTAGATTTCATAGCTTTTAGTTTATTTGAATATTTTTTTGTTGTATATAACTTAATAATGAGTCCTATAGTAAACCCAATAAGCATAGCTATTAATCCCCAAAGCAGAGGACCTAAGGCTAAAGAAAAGCCATAAATAGCACCAAATATCATAAATAATGTTCCTAATATCATTGGTAGATCAAATAAGCTCAATCCATCAGAATAATGAATAGAGTCAAAAAGCTTTCTTTGATCATCTCTTTTGTCCATAGGAACAGCAAGAATATTTTTCTTTGAAATACCCTTTGATTCAATATAAGTGATTGCTAGCTCCAAGTAATTAGAATATTCAAAGGTAGAAATAATGTACAAGGTAACCACTCCCTATATATATTATTAAAATTTCTATTATATTTTTCAAACTTTTTTTGGCAGCTTAAAAAAATTATTTTGGTATTCTCTTTTTAAGAATTTTGATTGTTCCCAGTCGAATAAGTTATTAAATTCTACACAATTAATATAGGCATCATAAATAGAAAACATATAAATAGAAGGAATGTTTAAGAACCAGTGAACATCCACAACCTTTTTAGCACTAAGAAAATCGCCTAGCAGTGTGTAGTGAATACAAGGAAGAAGCTTTGAAAAATAAACTGTAGCTATCCACCAGGCAAGTATAAAAAAAGCGCCTACGAGTCTGTGGAGATAAAGCTGACCTGTGCCAGGTGCTAGAGCAGACCAGGCAGCAGCAACCCAAGGAGTTCTCTTATCAATATAATTAAAGCCCATTGCATTAAATTTCATTGGATATATTACGGCATCTTCTCTAGTAGAAAGTCTGTATAGGTTGTTTATGGTTACAGCTGATCTAAAGCTGTCCCATATTGCAAACATATAGGTTGGAAGATATAGAAGTACCCATTCCTTATTTATTACATTTTTAGCAATCTCAAATTGCCCAGTGAAGGAATATAAAATGGCTAGATTAATATTAGATTTGTAATTAATAAAAACTTCCCATAAAAACAATAATATACCTCTAATATGCTTGTTTATAAGCATGTGACCAAAACCGGGAAACATAATTGACCAAAATGCAACTACGAAAGGATTTCTGTAATGCAGTTGTATTATGCCCAGCGCATTAACATAAGCTCTAGGACGTCTTGCTTGCGAATTGTCAAAGCTGGAATTACTCATAATAAAACTCCTTAATTAACAGGATAATTAACTCAGTAACTAGGATATCCTAGTTACTATTTTAAATACATTGCATTAAATAAAAATCTCCAAGTCCGTCCGTGAACTTGGAGATAATAAATATTTATTTAAATATAAGAACAAGTAAATAAAAGAATATAAGAATATGTAAGCTTTTCAAGGATCGTGGAATTTTATATAACCTGGAAAATTATAAATTTTAAGTAATAGGATTCATCAGAATTCCAAAGTATTGGATGATCTGGAGCCTGAGTTCTGAATTCTACCTGCCTTAGTGTTCTTTTGGCATCTTTAGCCGCATCAGCTATAGTCTGTCTAAATAAGTCTTCCTTCATAAAGTGAGAGCAGGAACAGGTAATAAAGAAACCGCCGGACTTAACCATTTTTAATCCCCTTAGATTTATATCCTTATAGCCTCTGGTTGCACCTTTAACACTCTCGCGTGATTTTGTAAATGCAGGAGGATCAAGTATGACAACATCAAATTTCCTTCCTGCCTTAGACCATTCTGTTAGCACATCGAAAGCATTATGACACTCAAATTTAACAGTATTAGAAAGTCCATTAAGCTCAGCATTTCTTGTTGCAAAATCTACAGCATGCTGAGAAATATCTATACCAAGTACGCTTCTTGCTCCTGCTATTCCTGCATTTAAAGCAAAGGAGCCGGTGTGGGTAAAGCAGTCTAAAACCTCTGCATCCTTACAGATTTTTTGTATGGCAGCTCTATTTTCCTTCTGATCTAAGAAGAAGCCTGTCTTTTGGCCATTTTCAATATCTACGTAATATTTCACACCATTTTCAACTATTTGAACCATTGTATCAAAAGGCTCGGTGAGGAAGCCTTTAGTTTGCTCCATGCCTTCAAGCTCACGGACTGATGCATCGCTTCTTTCGTAGACCCCTTTAGCGCCATATTCTTCAACAAGTATTTTAACTATAATATCTTTATATTTATCAATGCCTAAGGCTAAAGATTGAATTACATAGTAGTCTTCAAATTTATCTATTGTAAGCCCTGGTAGAAAATCAGCTTCTCCAAAAACAAATCTGCAGCTAGAAGTATCTATAACTTTTTTTCTATATTCCCAAGCATCACTTAATCTTCTCTTAAAGAAGTCTTCATCAATTTCTTCGTTTATATCTCTAGTTAAAATTCTTATAGCAATTTTAGAAACATCGTTTATGTAGCCCTTTCCTAAAAAATCACGTCTGAAATTATAAACTTCAACTATATCACCATTTGTATACTCACCATCATACTCTTCAATCTCATCAGTAAATATCCAAGGATGACCGCTTTCAACTTTTCTTCCTTTATTTTTATGTAAATAAAACTTACAAGCCACTATAAACACTCCTTATATTTAATGAAGAATAAATTTTCATTCTTCATTATTAATTCTTAATTCTTAATTTCTTTTAGTAGTATACCACAATTAGGCAATATGTAGTATAAACCTATGAATTAATTTGTGTATTTAATCAATTGTAAAGACTTTTAAAAGAGAATAATATATATTTAAAATGCAGTAAATTTATACGAAAAGGAGTTATAATATGAAAAAGTATACGATTGAAACACATCCTCAGGCAAACGAATGCGCAATTGTAAGAGGAGATAAATATCGTTTTACTGTTCTTACCTCAAGAATGATTCGATTAGAGTATGACGAAGAGGGAAAATTTGAAGACAGCGCTACTCAAAGTATTATTAACAGAAATTTTTCAGTTCCCGAGTATAGGGTTATTGATGAAGCTGATCATTTAGAAATTATCACAGAGAATGTTCATTTAATTTGCTATAAAGGTAAAGGAAAGTTTTCTAAAAATAATTTAAGTATTCAAGTTAAAAGTATGTTAACGGGACATGGTGCGACTTGGCATTATGGAGAAAATACAAATGACTTAAGAGGAACGGCAAGAACACTTGATGGTGTTAATGGAACTACAGAGCTTGAGAGGGGCCTTATTTCAAAGTATGGTTTTTCAATTATTGACGACAGTAAATCCCTTTTGATTACTGAAGATGGATGGGTTGAACCACGCAAAGAAAATATCATCGATATTTATTTTTTAGGCTATGGAAGAGAATATTTAGATTGCTTAAAGGATTTTTATCACCTATGCGGAAGTACGCCTATGATACCTAGATTTGCTCTTGGAAACTGGTGGAGCCGTTATTATAGATACACAGAGACTGAATATAAGGAACTTATGGAGAGATTTGAAAAAGAGCATATGCCATTTTCTGTTGCTGTAATTGATATGGATTGGCATCTTGTTGATATTCCTGCTAAGTACGGAAGCGGATGGACCGGTTATACCTGGAACCGGGAGCTTTTCCCTGATCCTAAAGGTTTTATGGAATGGCTTCATAATAAAGGCATGAAAGTAACCTTGAATGTGCATCCTGCCGACGGAGTTAGAGCATACGAAGAAATGTATGTAGATATGGCAAAAGAGCTTGGAGTTGATTATGAAAAGGAGCAGAGAATAAATTTTGATATTGCAGATCCGGAGTTTCTTGATGCGTACTTTAAATATCTTCATCATCCAAATGAAGAAGATGGAGTTGATTTTTGGTGGATTGATTGGCAGCAAGGGGGAACTACTAAAATAACTGGTTTAGATCCATTATGGATGCTTAATCATTATCACTTTCTAGACAGTATGAGAAATGGAAAGCAGGGGTTAACATTTTCAAGATATGCGGGTATTGCAAGTCATCGCTATCCGGTTGGATTTTCAGGGGATACCTTTATCACTTGGGAGTCTTTAGATTTTCAGCCTTATTTCACTGCTAATGCTTCTAATGTAGGTTATGGATGGTGGAGTCATGACATTGGCGGACATATGCTTGGGTATAAAGATGATGAGTTAGCTGTTCGATGGCTGCAATTTGGTGTGTTTTCGCCAATCAATCGTCTTCATAGTTCTTCCAGCCCCTTTAATAGCAAGGAACCATGGCGTTATAATTTAATAGCTGAAAAAGTTATGAAGGAATATTTACGTCTGCGTCATAAGTTTGTTCCTTATTTATATACTATGAACTATTTGAATCACAAAGAGGGTCTGCCGCTTATGCAGCCTATGTATTATCATACACCCTGGGAAGAAGCAGCCTACAAAGTAAAGAATCAGTATTATTATGGTACTGAACTAATTGTATGTCCTATTACAACAAAAATTAACAACAGCATAAATCAAGGACATGTAACAGCATGGCTTCCAAAGGGACTTTGGTTTGATTTCTTTACAGGAAGAGTATACGAAGGAGAAAGAAACATTAATCTTTATAGAGGAATTGAGCAGATTCCTGTTCTTGCGAAGTCAGGAGGCATTGTGCCATTAGCAGGAGATTCGGAAATAAGCAATTTTACTAACAATCCAAATGAATTGGAAGTACATATATTTGCAGGAACAGATGGAAGCTTTGTTATGTATGAGGACGAAGGAAAGAGTAGTGTAAAGACACAGATGGCTCTTGAGTGGAATAAGGAAAGTGAGGCTGTATTTCATATTACAAAGCCTGAGGGAGATATTGAAATACTTCCGGAGCAACGAGTATATAAGTTAGTATTTGTTGGATTCAAAGCTGCTGATGTACCAGAAGTATTCTGCAATGATGAAAAAATTAGAGCAGATATCCTTATAGAGCAAGAAAAAAATGTAATAATTATAAGTCTGCCTGCTGTTGATATTAGCACAGAAGTCAAAGTGATATTTAAGGAGGCTTCAATAAGGGAAAATTATTATGAACAAGAGATATTTGATTTTTTAAATAAGGCGCAGATTTCTTTCATAATAAAAGAACAAATCTATTCAGCAGTAAGAAAATTTAAGAATTCACCCAAATTAATGAGCGAGCTTCAAGCGTTAAACTTGGAAACTGAGTTGCTGGAAGCAGTTAGTGAGATTCTTTGGGCGTATTCTGAGTAATATTATTTTTTAAGAAAGCTGCAATGACTTATTGAGTATGTTTTATTAAACACGGAAAATATGGATAACGCAAAAGACGCGGAAGAGTATTTTTAATGTGTACTAACTTCCGTGTCCTTCGCGATTTCTTTCTTTTTCAGTGTTAATTTTTTCGTTTTAAATGATGGTCTTTTTATGATTCGTATATTTAAATATAAACCTATTAAAATATATAAATATTTACTGCGATCATGCTGGTTTGCAGTGGATTTGCTTTCTGTAATATTAAAGAACATGTTTATATAAACATTATTATTAAACAGCTCCTAAATAATTTAAGAATATATAATAAATACAATAGCAACATTCTTTTATTTACCACAGCTTATTATATAAATTTCCTTTGACATAGGGGTACTGCATATTTTAAACTATACTATGTGCAATAAATTGGACTACTTAGTTTCAATTAGTTAATCATTGTTTGAGCAAGCAAAAGTCCTGATGCTTTTACAGGTTTTTGTGAAGCTCAAATAGGAGATTTACTTTGAAATCTATATATATAAAAGGGGAGAAATTAATGAGTATACTAACCGTTAAAAATATGAGTCATGGCTTTGGAGATAGAGCAATACTTGAAGATGTATCCTTCAGACTTTTAAAGGGGGAACATGTTGGATTTATAGGTGCAAATGGTGAAGGTAAATCAACCTTTATGAATATAATTACAGGAAAGCTTATGCCGGATGATGGAGTAATAGAATGGTCAAACAAGGTTAGAGTTGGCTATATGGACCAGCATGTTGTGCTTCAAGCAGGCCTTACTATAAGAGATGTATTAAAAGGGGCTTTTCAATATTTGTTTGATGCAGAGGCAGAAATGAATGAGCTTTATGGGAAAATGGGAGATGTTACTCCAGAAGAACTTGAAAAAATGCTTGAAAGAACTGCAGTAATTCAAGATATGCTAGACCATAATGGTTTTTATGTTATAGATGCTAAAATTGAAGAAACTGCCAAAGGTCTTGGACTTTTAGATGTGGGACTAGATAAAGATGTTAAAGAGCTAAGCGGAGGTCAGAGAACAAAAGTTTTACTTGCTAAACTTTTACTTGAAACTCCAGATATATTGCTTTTGGACGAGCCTACAAACTACTTGGATGAAGCTCATATTGAGTGGCTTAAGAGATTTTTAAATGCTTACGAAAATGCATTTATATTAATATCTCATGATATTCCATTTTTAAATTCAGTAATTAACCTTATATATCATGTGGAAAATAGGAAGCTTACAAGGTATGTTGGAAATTATGAAGAATTTGAAAGAATATATGAAGCTAAAAAGAAACAATTAGAGCAAGCCTATGAAAGACAGCAACAAGAAATCGCAAAGCTTGAAGACTTTGTTGCTAGAAATAAAGCTAATGTTGCTACGGCGAACATGGCTAAGTCAAGACAAAAGAAGCTTGATAAAATAGATAGAATTGAGCTTTCAGCTGAGAAACCAAAAC
The DNA here is from genome assembly GCF_016765585.1 of Clostridium rhizosphaerae. Lineage (GTDB taxonomy): Bacteria > Bacillota > Clostridia > Clostridiales > Clostridiaceae > Clostridium_AT > Clostridium_AT rhizosphaerae. Next base: position 361,321 of record NZ_JAESWC010000004.1, on the reverse strand, counting down.
CAACCTTTAATTTTAAGACATCTAGAGCTTCAGGTAAGGTTATATTTGAAACTAAGGATTTAGTTATAGGTTATGATAGCCCGCTTACAAAGCCTCTTAATCTTTATATGGAAAGAGGACAGAAAATTGCCTTAGTAGGTTCTAATGGATTAGGAAAGACAACACTTCTTAAGAGCTTAATGGGTCAAATAAAGCCAATAAGCGGAGAAGTTCAGCTTGGAGATTATCAGTATATAGGATACTTTGAGCAGGAAGGCAGAGAAGGAAACACAAATACTTGTATTGAAGAGTTTTGGAAGGAGTTTCCCGGCTACACTCAATATGAAGTTCGTGCTGCTCTTGCAAAATGCGGACTTACTACTAAGCATATTGAGAGTATGGTAATGGTTTTATCAGGGGGAGAGGCTGCCAAGGTTAGACTTGCAAAGCTTATAAATAATGAAACTAATATATTGATTCTTGACGAGCCTACTAACCATCTTGATGTAGATGCAAAGGATGAATTAAAGAGATCACTAAAAGAGTATAAGGGAACTATATTATTAGTTTGCCACGAACCAGAGTTTTATAGGGATGTTGTGACTGAAGTTTGGAACTGTGAGGATTGGACTACAAAAATCGTATGATAGTTCCATATTGAAAAGTTAGACTAAACTAAATGAATTGTTTTTTGCATTTAACTCGTAAATATTAAGCAGCAGTAATATTAATAAGTATTATTGCTGTTTTTTTGCTTTTAGGCATAATATGAAGGATAAATTTTGAAGTATTAATAAAAGGTGCCATTTTACTATTTACAAAATAAAGGGAAATGCTATAATAATAAGTGCACATATTATATGCACGCTTATTATTATAATGGAAAGGTTGAGATTTTATATGAACATAAATGAATCTTTTGGATACATTATTAATTCAACAGCTAGAAATATAAAAAAGCAATTAGAAACAAAAATTAAAATATATGATATAACCACATCACAGTGGGCTGTTCTAAAAGTGTTGTCAGAAGAAGATAACTTAACACAAGCGGAGGTAGCTGAAAAATTAGAAGCGGACAGGGCCACAACAGGGGCTGTAATTGATAAACTTATTAATAAAAAGTTGGTTTATAGAAATCAATGCGAAAATGATAGGAGAGCAAATATAGTGTGCATATCAGATTATGGACAAGATTTAGCAGAAAAAATTAGTTATGAAGCAGTTAAATGCAATTGTAGAGCTTTGGTGGAGTTTAATGATGATGAAATAGAACAGTTATTTGATTACTTACAGCGAATTAATAATAATTTAAAAAAGGAGGGGGAGTAATGTCATGGAAATTAGAAATATATAGAGCAATTTTTGTTGCATTCGGAATGTTTGAGATTATCTCCAATTTAATATTTTTGAGTTTAAAGAACGGAATGAATTTGGCTCGTAAGCAACATCAGGAAATACCAAAAGAGGTTACAAAAAAACAATTAAAAACAAAGGTTATGCTTATGTTCATTTTGGGATTGTTATTTTTTCTAATAGGGATTGCTTCATTTATTTTACGTAATGTAAATGAAACATATTTTTTATTAGCTCTAATTTTATTTGCTACGTATGCAGTAGGAGAAGCATTATATTATAAGTATTGGAAAACCCTTGGATTTTCAGCTGTGAGTATTTTATTTCTTTTAGGATTTTTGCTTTAGCCCAAGAAATATACATTTTTTCTATACATCCTATGTACTCTTTGTTGGACAACTAAGATAGTGTAAATAGCTCAGGTTATAAATAGATGTATGATGATATAGATGATAGCATAAAGATAGCAGTAATATTAATAAATATTACTGCTATCTTATATTTTTTATTAAATTTGTATTTAGATATTATTGAAATAATCAATAGGTGTATAATGAAATATATTTATAAGTATTTTAAATCAATATTGACTCTAACCCAAGGTTAGGAATTAGAATAATCTTGAAAGGGGAGAAATTCTTGAAAATTAGTGAGTTTGCTAAAAGAGCAGGAGTAACTGTTAAAACATTACTTCATTATGATAAAATCGGCTTGTTACAACCGTCTACGAAGACAGAAACAGGGTATAGGGTTTATAGTGATATGGACTTTATTAAGCTACAGCAAATTACTACATTAAAATTTGTTGGATTATCACTTGAAGAAATAAAAAAGCTTTTAAATGAAAAGGGTCGAGATATAGAAAGTGTAATTGATATTCAAACAAGAGCATTAGAAGAAAAAAAGAAAAATATTGAAATAGTTATTACTGCCCTAAATAAAGCCCAGAAAAAAATACAAAGCAATAATTTTCTGGATGTTCAGCAATTTATTGATATTATAAGGATAACGAATATGGAAACAAGTGCAAAGCAAAGATTTAATAATGCAAGTAAACAATATGTTACTGATAGCTATTATTGGAGGGCTAAAACTGCAGAGCTAATAAATGAATTAGTTAATCCAAATGTGAATGATGTTGTACTGGATTTAGGGTGCGGTACAGGTAAACAACTTATACAACTATCGCAAAAAGTAAGATTAGCAATTGGGGTAGATATTAGTGAAGGGATGGTTATACAGGCGAAAGAGAGTGCAAAAAGTGTAGGTATGGATAATACTGAATTTTATATAGGAACATTTGAACAGCCAAGTTTAAATGTAGATTTAAAAGCAAGGCATGTAACAAAAATCATATCAAACTACGCTTTACATCATTTAACTACAGAGTTTAAAAAGAGGGCAATAAAGGAAATGATTGCTCTAGGCGGAGAAAGCTTAAAAAGTATTATAATAGGTGATTTAATATTTTTTGAAAATCCAGATGATTATAAAGAAGAATTTGCTTTAATTGGATATGGACCTAAAGTAGATTTTCCTTCAAGTATTGAAGAACTAACGGATTGTTTCCAGAGCTTTAATTTTACTGTAGAAGTACATAAGTTACATCCTCTTGTGGGCGTTATAGTAGCTAATGCAAAAATAAATTATGACAAGAAATAAATAGAGCGTGGGTTAAAATGAAATGCACACATCTTATGTACTCTTTATTGGACGACGAAAATTTGTTAAAGTAAGGATAAAAGGTCCTTGAAGTTTTTACTTCAAGGACTTTTTTAACTAAGTTTAATGATAATATATTTGTAACTAACTGCATAATCTTTCAACTTAATTATCATAAAGATGCTATCATTTCTATATAAATGTAGTAGTTGATTTTAAACATTTCATAATACTATGCATAACCCTGCAGTTTTCTAGGATAACTATTTGAAAGTTAACATTGAATTAATACATCTTTGGGTGTGTTAAATATAAAAAGGGGGAAATGTAATGAACAAAAAGAAACTACTATCAACAATTGTTTCTCTTCTTATGGTTGCTTCTGTAGCCATACCCGGTCAATTTACAAAAGTTAAAGCTGCGGAAAAAGATCAATGGAATACAGCTAGATACGGGGACACTATTGATGTTGACTCTCGAATTAGAACTATGGAAAAGGATCCTGTACTTAGGGCAAAGATGGATAAGGAAATAATGAAAGCTACAGAAAGTATAGACTTTAATACAGTTTCAGCTCAAAGTGTGGCAGATAATGAAGGGAACTTTACTTATAACGGTGGAACAAAGAAGTTTGTAGCCTATGATAACCAAAATGGAAACTACTATAAAGAATTTACATTAAGAAGCATTGGTCAAAAGGTTGAAGTATGGGTTGCTAATGACCTTAAGTTTTTGCCAGGTGATTCTAGACCTGTGCCAGTTATAACCCAAGAACAAGTTGACAAGCTAAGAGACGAGTTTGATAAAAATATTTATCAAAAGGATACAGAGTTCTTTGGAGTACCAAACTCTAGAACAGGCCAGAATCCTGCTCTTAAAGTACCAGCTGGTTACTATGCTCCTGCTGACGGAATAGAAAGAGTTATAATGCTTGTTGATAATTGCAGAGACGAAAACTATTATGATCCAAGTTACCCATTTTATGTTGCTGGTTTCTTCTCACCAACGTTTGCTAGATATTTTGATAGGAATGTAATAAATATTGATACAAATAGGTGGGATGCGAGAATACCGAATAATAGTATTTACGGAACTGTAGCTCATGAATTCCAGCATCTTATTCACAGTGATAACGATCCTGATGAGGAAAGCTGGATAAATGAAGGAATGGCTGACTTTGCACAATATTTATGTGGTTATGGTCATGACTGGGGACATGTTAATTTCTTCCTAGACCACCCAGAAAATTCATTAGTTTCATGGGATGAACAGTATAATGCCCCTACTGGACCAGAAACTCTAGCTGACTACGGGCAAGCATATTTATTCCAATTGTATCTAAATGACCATTTTGGAAAAAACTTCATTCAAGCTTTAGCTAAAGAAAAGACCCAAGGAATAAATAGTGTTAACAAGGTTCTAGCTCAGTTTAATACTGGTATTGATTTTACCGAATTGTTTAGAAGATTTAGCGCTGCTTTATCTGTGGACAGCAAGAATCCTGGCAATGGAATATATAATTTTAGCAGTATAGATGTGAAAGTAAACTATAAGTCAGCACAAACCTTCCAAAAGGATGGAGTTCCTGCTTGGGGAGTGGACTACTTAAAGCTTGAGAATACAAAAAATATTAAAGATATAATATTTAATGGTGTTAGTTTCGTTACAAATTCCAATCCTTGGAAGGTTGTGCCTGATACAAGAAATTCAGCAAACAATGTATTATGGGGAAATAATGCGGATAAAAATGATAACAAGCTGGTATTTTGGGCTGATTTGACTAATGTTCAAAAGGCAACTTTAAAATTTGACAATTATTATTATATCGAAAAAGGCTGGGACTATGGATTTGTTCAAGTTTCAGATGATGGCGGAAAGACATGGAAGAGTCTTGCTAACAATAATACAAAGACCTATTTAGACCCAGGTGCAAAGAGTAGCATTGGAGCAAATGTTCCTGGATTTACAGGTACTAACGAAGCGTGGACAAATGAAGTCTTTGATCTTTCTGCATATGCAGGAAAGAAGATATTAGTAAACTTCAGATACATGACTGACGACGCCTATACAGATCCAGGTTGGTATGTTGATAATATTTCTATACCTGAAATTAACTACACTAATACCTGTGATGATATGAGCAAGTTTGAAAATTTGGATAAGATTCTTGGAAACTATGTTGACTATTCAGTTACCTTTATTAATGAAAAATATACAAATAAGGGAACAGAACCACAGCATTATCAAGTTAAAACATTGGACTTAGTAAATATGACAGCAGCTGATGAAATGGAGATTCAAAAGTTCTTAAGCAGCGGTAATAACTATATGTTGGTTTGGTACGCTGCAAAACCAGGAACAACTGGTGTGGTAGATTATAGCTACGAGCTGGTGCTTAAAGATAAATTAAACAAGAAAAAGTAAGAATATATACACATCCTATGCAGTTTTTGCTGGACGACTAAAATTGTTTAATAAATACCTAAATAAAATTGAAACAGCAGTAATACTAAAACGTATTATTGCTGTTTTTTTGTTCCAATAAGCTTTTAGTATCATGGCAATTATCCTACCAGCAGCAATTTTTCAATATGTTACAACAGTTATAGCATAATAATTGTTTTGTGCACCTTACCGCTTCAATATTGCAGCTTACTATAACTGCTATTGCAGACCAGTTATTCCCAATATATACTGTAAATATAAAGATAAAGAGGTGGTCAAGATGAAAGTTATAATAGAAAAGATACCGCCTGGGAGCGAGCCTGAAATAATAGTAAGAAGCAATGAACTGGACGATTCGTTAATGCAGCTCATTTATTCCTTTCAATCGCCCTCTAAAAAGCTCATTGGAGTTTCAGATTTACGAATGCACATTTTAAATCCTAAAGATGTTTTCTATTTTGAATCAGTTGATAATAAAGTGTTTATCTACTGTAAGGATAAGGTTTATGAGTCCAGGCTAAAGCTTTATGAGATTGAGGCGGAATATGAGAACTTAGGCTTTTTTAGAGCTTCAAAATCCACAATTGTGAACCTTGCAAAGATAGGGTCTGTAAAGGTAGTTTTTTATGGGAAATTTGAAGCATTGCTTAAAAATGGCGAGAAGGTTTTAATTTCAAGACAATACGTTCCTGTACTAAAAAATAAATTAGGATTATAAGGAGGAGAAATTATGAAAATAAGTAAGTACCTTGGGTATATTTTAAAAGACTTTTTTACAGCCTTTGGAGGTTTAATATTCCTTGTTCTAATGTACCTTAGAATCTACTCAGTAGAAACAATTAGTGACTCGTTACTCTTTCAAATGATATTGTTCGCCGCAGCTTTTACACTTTTTAGGTATGCCCTAATAAATAAGTTCGAGCTTACGAAAAAGGCTCAAATGATTAGTTTTTTTGTTTGCTCTACACTAGCAGATATAATGATACTAATATGGCTATTCTTCTTTAGCCCTGGTAAAATTCATGATCTAAGCCTTATTTTGATTTATTTTATTGTAATTATTTGTGTAAAGGGAGGAGTCTATGCAATGATGTATATAGATGGTAAAGCACAGGAAAAACAGCTCAATGAAAAATTGAGGGAGTATAATAGTTCCAAGTAATATATTTTTATCTAAAAGGGTAGATTAACTAATAAGAAGATTGGTTAAATGCTCATAAAAGGGGTGTGCCATGCTGTTTGAAAAGAAATTAGCAGAAAAGAGATTAACGGAAGCATATAATAATGCTAAAATTGAATACTTTAATAACAATTCTAAATATATATTTTTCAGTGACTGTCATAGAGGAAATAGTACGCCATCTGATGAATTTGCAAAAAACCAGAATATTTTTTTATATGCATTAGAGTTTTATTTTAATAATGGATATACTTATGTAGAAGTTGGAGATGGAGATGAGCTTTGGGAAAACTCTAACTTTAAGGAGATAAGACTGGCACATGATGAAGTATATTCTCTATTGAAAAGGTTCTTTGATTCAAATAGAATGATCATGCTGTACGGCAATCACAATATATGCGTAAAGCATCCTAATTTTGTAGAGAAGAATTATTATAGGTTCTACGATGAGTATAACGAAGAGTATATTGAATTATTTCCTGGTATTACACCCTATGAAGCAGTAGTGTTTAAGCATAAAGATACAGCACAGGAGATACTAACTGTTCATGGTCATCAAGGAGATAGAATGAATGACAAGTTATGGCGTTTTAATAGGCTTACTGTAAGGTATTTTTGGAGATACCTTCACTCAATAGGGTTTATAAATCCAGCAAGTCCTGTAAAAAATGCTGAAAAAATTCATAAAATTGAACGTATATATAGCGGCTGGATTGAAAAGAACAAAATTATGATAATCTGTGGACATACTCATAGGCCACATTTTCCCAAAGCTAAAGAACTGCCATACTTCAATGATGGATCCTGCGTTAGGGCAAGCGGAATACAAGGTATTGAAATAGATGATGGAAAAATAATGTTGATTGAATGGAGGGTTAGATACGATTCATCAGGGGATCTTCACATAAATAGAAGAATATTAAGAGGACCGGAACCAATTGAAAAATTTGATTTAAGAAATAATGAGTATATACAAAAGCAGAAAAAATGAATCTCTAGTTAAAACATTCTATGTCTTTATACTGGACAACTAAAATTGTGTAATAAATCTATAAATGATGTAATATTAAAATTATTTATAAATAATAAAGTTGAGACAGCAGCGATACTGACAAGTATTGGTGCTGTCTTATTTTAATTTTAGAGGAAAATCCAATTGAAAAGCAATAAATGAGCTTAAGATAAATGAGGAATATAACTTATAACCATCATGATTTCCTATTTTCTGTATTGACAGTTAACTATTGTATCAGGATAATAGTAGATAATTGTAGATTCAGAAGAAGCGGAAGTGGTTTATATGAAAAGAATAGAAGCGGTGTATGAAAAACTAAAGGAGCTTAGTGGTGAGAATGGAGCAAGCGCAATAGAAATTGCTGATGCCTTAAACCTTGACAGAGCTAACGTAAGCAAAGACTTAAACAGGCTTTGCGAGGAAGGAAAAGCTGTTAAAGGAAAAGGAAAGCCCGTACTTTTTACTGCTGCAAAAGGAAATAAAAAAGAAGAAACAATTTTAGATAAATTAGCCTCAACAAACGAGAGTTTGATCTCTGCTGTTAAGCAGGCGAAAGCAGCTGTACTTTACCCGCCAAAAGGTCTTCATATGCTTATTCTAGGTGAAACTGGTGTTGGAAAATCCATGTTTGCAGGGATTATACATAGGTATGCAATTGAGATGAAGAGAATGGATGAAAAATCATCGTTTATAACTTTTAACTGTGCAGACTACGCAAATAATCCGCAGCTTCTTTTAAGCCAGCTTTTTGGAGCTAAGAAAGGAGCTTATACAGGTGCTGATGCAGATAAACCCGGATTGATTGAAAAGGCTAATGGAGGGATACTTTTTCTTGATGAGGTTCACAGGCTTCTGCCTGAGGGTCAGGAAATGTTCTTTAATTTTATGGATAAGGGAACTTTTAGAAGGCTTGGCGAAACTGAGGCTGAAAGAAGCGCTTCTGTTTTAATTGTTTCAGCCACAACAGAAAATCCTGATTCTACTTTGCTTAAAACCTTTACTAGAAGAATTCCTATGATTATAAGAATTCCAAGTTTAAGCGAAAGAAGCCTTGAAGAGCGCTTCAATCTTATTAGTCAGTTCTTCAGAGAAGAGTCTTCTAGACTCGGAAGGCAGATAAGGGTATCTGTTAACTCTATGAGAGCGTTTTTGAGCTATCACTGCGAAAGCAATGTCGGGCAGCTTAGGACAGACATACAGCTTGTTTGCGCAAAGGCGTATGCCGAATTCCTGTCTCAGGACAAGGATGAAATTGAGATAAGCAGTCTTGAGCTTCCACAATATATAAAGCAGGGGCTTTATATGGAGACAGAGCACCGTCAGCTTTGGAATAAGCTTATTGGGATAAATAAAAGATACTGCATATTTGATGAAACCAAAGAAACAATGCTTTACGATGAAGAAGAAAATAATGAAAATATATATGAAATGATAGATTTAAGGGTTCACGAGCTTAGGAGCAAGGGGATAAGCAGTAATGAACTTGAAGAAGAAATGGAAAGAGATATAAACGATTATTTTAAAAGCTATATTCATAGTGTTAATAGAAAAATTGATATTTCAAGCTTGGAAAACATAATTAATCCTGAGATTATCGGAGTAGTAGAAGAAATAATAAGGTTCAGTGGGGAAAGTCTTGGGAGGCAGTTAAGTGAAAGAGTTTATTATGGCATGGCAGTACATATAGCTAACTCCATCGATAGAATAAGAAAGAATAAAAAAATTATTAATCCTCAATTAAACAAAATCAGAACACAGTACAGCAGAGAGTTTAGCACAGCTCTTGACTGCCTTAAAATAATTGACAGACTTTTGGATGTATCTATGCCTATTGATGAAGCTGGATTTTTAGCTATGTTCTTTGTGTATGATGAAAGAGATATTGAAGGGCAGAGGAAGGACGTTAATATAATTGTAGTAGCTCATGGAGTTTCCACAGCTACATCAATGGCTGATACAGCAAACAGGCTTTTAGGAGCGAAGCATGCTGTAGGCATAAATGCTCCTCTTGAAGAAAAGCCTGAACAGGTTATTTCAAGGGTTAGAGAATATCTTCGTGAAGCTAATGTAAGCTCCGACATTTTATTTCTTGTAGATATGGGCTCCCTGACTACTTTTGGAAAGGAAGTTGAGCAGGAATTTGGAGTTAAGACACGTTCACTGTCTTTAGCAAGCACACTTCATGTAATAGAAGCTACGAGAAAAGCAATGATGGGCTATACACTAGATGAGGTTTATAAGGATACCTATAATGTATTCAGTCTGATTCAAAATGAACTTACTGAAGAGGCAGAGGAGGATATTCAAAAGCTTGCTATTGTTACTGTATGTACCACTGGAGAAGGCAGTGCAATTGCCTTAAAGAACATGTTGTTTAAGCAGCTTCAGTTTGATAGCAGCATACTTGAAATTATTCCTTTAAATCTTGTAGGGAAGGAAAGTATATACTCAAGGCTTAGAAATATAGAGAAGGAATATAACATTATATGCATCGTAAGCTCCTTTAAGCTAAATACTAAAATTCCTCAATTTGGACTTAAGGAGGTATTGAAAAACGAAGCGGCTGAAAAAATGCAAAATTTAATAGATGTAGAGTCTACTTATATTAAAATGGGAGATACACTGGCAAATATGCTTTCTACCATTAATGGAAAGGAAGCATTAAAGGATATCAAAAAATTTATCAGAGAGATAGAAAATGAACTTGATATTAAAATGGATACAAATATTTTAATTGGAGTAACTTTTCACATAGGATGTATGCTTGATAGGATTAAGGCAGGCAACAAGCTGCTTGAAGAATTTGAGGATAAAGAAAAGTTTATCCATGAGAACAAGGATATATATAATGTAGTAAAGAAAGCAGCAGAATTTCTGAATGAAAGATATGATATAGCTGTGCCGGATGACGAAATATGCTATATTGTAAGCTTCTTTAATCATAAGAAATATGTTTAAAATGCGGATTTATTTCTGCATTTTTTATTTTTGAAATTAATTTATTAAAAAGTGGGTTGGCACGGAAGTTGCTATATTAGTATACAAGAATAAAAAGCACCATAATTACAAAACTAATCACACGAAGGGTGGTAACATACATGGAAGAAATAATCATGAACTTAATAGTTAACGGGGGAGATGCAAGAAGTAGAGCTATGATGGCCATACACAGCGCTAAGGCTGGAGAAATTGAAAAGGCAAAGGAATTTTTGGAGGAGGCTTCAGAATTCCTGCATAAAGCTCATGACTATCAGACAAATCTTATACAAAATGAGGCAGCAGGGAACAAAACAGAGTTATCGCTTTTGATGGTGCATGCACAAGATCACTTGATGAATGCCATGACAATAAGAGATTTAGCTCAAGAATTTGTTGATATGTATGAACTAATTAACAATAAATAAAAATAACACAGATGACAAATAGAAATAACCCACTTGATAAAATAAGAACCCACATTAAACCCACAAAAAGATAAAAAATCTAAAAGTCTTATTTTATCAGGTATTGTGAGTAATTTATAGGCAAAAAAGGTTTTGGCACGATAGTTGCTATTAATAACTACATGATAACAAAACTTAAATAATAAGGAGTTTAAAGTTCTAAATAGACTTTAACAAGCAATCAGCAAGCGGAAGCGAGCAATTTATATTTGCTCAGTGTTCCGACAAAAAGGAGGAAATAAAAATGACAAAAATTACTTTAATATGCGGAGCAGGAATGTCAACAAGTCTTTTAGTAACTAAAATGCAGGCAGCAGCGGCAAAGCTTGGTAGTGAGGTTACAATAAGAGCTACAGCGGAAAGCAAGTTTAAGGAATTTGAAAACGATACAGATGTATTGCTTTTAGGACCTCAAGTAAGCTTTATGCTAAAGAAATTTAAAGAAGCATATGAACCAAAGGGAATTGCAGTTGCCGTAATAAACAGCATAGACTACGGAATGATGAACGGCGAAAAAGTTTTAAAGACAGCTTTAGATTTAGCAAAATAATAAAAATATAAAATTACAAGTATCTTATTTTAAAAAAGGATGGGAGATGGAAAAATGAGTTTTCAAGAGACAGTTCAGGAAAAGGTTCTGCCAGTTGCTAATAAAATAGCTTCAAACAAATATCTAAAGGCAGTAAGTGATGGATTTATGTCCTTAATGCCAGTTATTATTATAGGTTCTATATTTTCCTTATTGAATTCGTTGTCAATTAAACCATATCAAGATTTTATAGTAAAGACAGGCTTAAAACCATTTTTAGCAATACCAAATACAATAACAAACGATATACTAGCTATATACGCGGTATTTTTCATAGCTTATAATCTTGCCAAGTATTTTGAAAAAGACCAAGGTGTAGCAGGGATGATTGCATTGATTACATTCCTTGCTATAACTCCAATAAACAATACAGCCAATGTAGTAACTGGATTCCTATCTTCAAACAAAATAGAATTGGCTAAGGGTACAGCAGTACCATCAGCAAATTTCATTCCATATGAGTGGATAGGAGCAAAGGGCTTATTTGTAGCTATCATAGTTGCAATAGTTTCAACAGTTATCTATAACAAGCTTTTAGACAAAGGACTATCAATAAAAATGCCTGATGGAGTGCCTCCAACAATAGCAAAATCCTTCGCTGGACTTATGCCGGGATTCGTTATAATAATACTATTCATGCTTATAAACAAGGGAGTTACACTATTGCCAATTAAGAATGTTACTGGACTTCACTCATTGGTGTATTCATCACTTCAAGCTCCAATGGAAGCATTCTTAGGTAACAGCATATGGTCCTTTGTGTTTGCAATATTTATAGCTCACCTCTTATGGTTCTTTGGTATCCACGGTGTTACAGCTATAATTATGCCAATATTCTTTCCATTATGGACTTCACTTACAACTGCTAATTTAACTGCAATGAACAATGGGGTATCAATGTATGATCTTCCAAATATCATAAACAGACCTTTCTTCAGCGTTTACGCTATAGTTGGTGGTTCAGGTATGACATTGGGCCTATGTATCTACATGGCTTTAAGAGCAAGAAGCAAACAGTATAAGACTTTAGGAAGACTTGCATTCCTTGCTAATATATGTGGTATCAATGAACCTATGATATTTGCTGTACCAATGGTGCTTAACCCATACATGCTTATTCCATGGCTTGCTGCACCAGTAATTACATCCTTTGTTGCATATGCGTTAACAGCTGCAAAGATACTTCCAAGATTAACAACTATAGTTCCACTTGGTACACCTGTAATAATGTCTGCTTTCCTTGCTGGAGGCGCTGAAGGCTGGAGAGTTGCGTTATTCCAAGTTGTAGCTATAATTCTAGGCGGTTTAATATATATTCCATTCTTTAATGCATTAGACAAGAAGACAGCTGAGAATGAAAAGGCTATGACTGAGGAGTAATAGAATAATTTTATACATTAGGAGTAAACAAGCTGGTATATTCGGCTTGTTTACTTATTTAATAGCATGACATATAAAAAGGAGCTGAATTTGATGAGTAATGATATAGCAAAAGGATTTCCAAAAGGTTTTCTATGGGGTGGTGCAACAGCAGCAAACCAGTGTGAGGGTGGATACTTGGAGGGAAATAAGGGATTATCAACTGTCGATGTTGTTCCAGCAGGAAAGGATCGTTTTCCTGTACTAAAGGGCGAAATGAAAATGCTGGAGTGCGATAGTGAGCACTTCTATCCAAGCCACGAGGCAATCGATTTTTATCATCATTATAAAGAGGATATAGCACTATTAGGCGAGATGGGCTTTAAGACCTTTAGGTTATCACTTTCATGGGCTCGTATTTTCCCAAATGGTGATGATACAGAACCAAATGAAGAAGGATTAAAGTTTTACGATGATATATTCGATGAGTGCCTGAAGTATGGAATTGAGCCCCTGGTTACAATTACCCACTTTGATGTACCGATGCACCTTGTAAAAACAATTGGCTCATGGAGAAGCCGCAAGATGGTTGATTATTATGAGAGGCTATGTGAGGTTATCTTTAATAGATACAAAGATAAAGTTAAGTACTGGCTAACCTTTAATGAAATCAATATGCTTCTGCACCTTCCATTTATAGGAGCAGGTTTAGTATTTGAAGATGGTGAAAATCAGGAAGCTGTAAAGTATCAGGCAGCACACCACCAGCTTGTAGCCAGTGCAAAGGCCACTAAAATAGCACATAGAATAAATCCTGAATTTAAAATAGGCTGTATGCTTGCAGCTGCTAATACCTATCCCTTTACCTGTGCTCCTGAGGATGTATGGAAATCAATGGAGAAGGATAGAGAAAACTACTTTTTTATTGATGTTCAATCACGTGGTGAATATCCAAACTATGCAAAAAAAATGTTTGAAAGATTGAATATTAAGCTTGCCATGGAAGATGAAGATGAAGAACTTTTAAAGAACAATACAGTTGATTTTATTTCCTTCAGCTACTACGCTTCAAGACTCACAAGCGCAGATCCAAATGTAAAGGCAGAAACCTCAGGAAATGCATTTAAGACTCTAAGAAATCCACATCTAAAAGCTAGTGAATGGGGCTGGCAGATTGATCCTCTTGGACTTAGAATTACAATGAATTCACTGTATGATCGTTATCAAAAACCCCTGTTTATTGTTGAAAATGGACTTGGTGCAGTAGACATACCGGATGAAAATGGATATGTTGAAGATGATTATAGAATTGAATACCTAAGAAAGCATATTAAAGCTATGAAGGATGCTATAAGCATAGACGGAGTTGAGCTTTGGGGCTATACAACCTGGGGCTGTATAGACTTAGTGAGCGCTGGTACAGGTGAAATGAAAAAACGCTACGGGTTTATATATGTTGATAAGGATAATGAAGGAAATGGAACTCTGAAGAGATCAAGAAAGAAGAGCTTCTACTGGTATAAGAAGGTTATTGAAACAAATGGTGAAGTATTATAAATACCCTGCTAATGAAATAATCATGAAGATATAATAGCATGACTGGTAAACAAAAATTTATAGTTGTTGTATCACTAAAAAAATGAGTATGCTTCACAAGGGGCATACTCTATTTATATGATAATTTATACAAAAGAAAAAGTCTGTAAATTATCTTTGCAAGGTAATACAAACTATTCCTATATTTGATTTTACAATGTTTATTGGAGATATTGTTGCTGTATATGCAAATGAAGATTGCTTGGATAACGGAAGATCAAATGTTCTAAAGGTCAAGCCGACAGTATTAATGGATACAGGCTACTTTGACTTAAATAACAGAGTGGGATCAATATTTAAAGTTTGTAGTGGTAATAAATAAACAAATTAAAATAAAAATTGATATTTTCATTTTTAATGATTAGATCTATTTTAGTGTACAATAAACTATAAGATAAAAATGCGCTTGAGAGATTGGAGATTATAGTATCTACGATACAAAAATTATTATAAAAGAAAAGTGTTGTTTTCGAAATAATGAGAGCAACACTTTTGCTTTTATATAGAGAATAATAATATCCAAGTATTTCATCATACATATAATGTCTAATATAGAATGCAATAAATGTAATGGTTAAGTTTATATTAATTTAAAACATATATATTTACAATATATAGATATTTATCTATACTAAATATAGATGAGTATCTATATTAGAGGTGAGTGAATGAATTTAAATTATGAAGAATATTCTAAGGTAATTAAGGCAATATCAGACCAAAATAGACTTAAAATAATTGATATTTTGTCCTGTGGAGAAAGATGTGCTTGTGAGATACTGGAGAGATTTGATTTCACCCAGCCAACACTTTCACACCATATGAAGGTGCTTAGTGATTGTGGTTTGGTTAATAGCAGAAAGGAAGGCCTGTGGAGCTATTATTCCCTCAATACAACAAATTGCAATAAGCTGATAATATTTCTTATGAATCTTGTAACTGATAAGGATGACTGTATCTGTAAAGAAAAATCAAATTGTAATTGTAAATAAAGGAGTGTGTAGTAATGAAAAAAATGATTATTTTTGACCCAGCAATGTGCTGCTCAACAGGAGTGTGCGGACCATCAGTAGATAAGGAATTATTGAGAGTAGCTACACTTTTAAACAATCTTAAGAGTCATGGAGTAGTTGTTGAAAGACACAATCTTACTGGTAATCCTCAAATATTTGTTGATAACAAAACAGTAAACAGAATGCTTCTTAAAGAAGGAGTTGAAGTGCTTCCTATAATAATGATTGACGGAGAAGTAGTAAAGACTAAGGCTTATCCTACTAACGAAGAATTCTGCAGTATGTTAGAAGTTCCAGAAGAGTATTTAAAATTAAGTATAAAAAGAGCAGTTCAGAACTAAGGGTTAGGAGATAATTGCTGTTAGGATGGCAGTAGATATTAATTTTTATAATTAACAGGTTCTTACTATTAATACAGAAGTATAAGTAATTATAATTGTTTATTGAAGTACAAGGAATTAAGGAGGAATAGGCTTGTTTAAGAACTTTGATATATCTAATATAAACCTGACTAAGTATCTGTTCTTTACAGGAAAAGGAGGAGTCGGAAAGACTTCAACGGCTTGTGCTGTTGCTGTAACCCTTGCTGATGAAGGCAAGAAAATCATGCTTATAAGCACTGATCCTGCTTCAAATCTTCAAGATGTTTTTAATACTGATTTGAACAATAAAGGTGTGGCTATAAAAGAAGTACCAAACCTTATCGTTGCTAATTTTGACCCGGAGCAGGCAGCTTCGGAATATAAGGAAAGTGTTGTTGGTCCTTTTAGAGGAAAGCTTCCGGAAGTTGTTATTAAGAATATGGAAGAACAGCTTTCAGGTTCCTGTACAGTTGAAATAGCAGCCTTTAATGAGTTTTCAAGCTTTATTACTGATGAAAAGGCTGCCTTAGAATATGATCATATTATATTTGACACAGCACCAACAGGCCATACCTTAAGAATGCTTCAGCTGCCTTCTGCCTGGAGCAGCTTTATAAGTGAAAGCACCCATGGAGCTTCATGTCTCGGGCAGCTTGCAGGGCTTGAGGATAAAAAGGAAGTATATAAAAATGCAGTTAATACTTTGGCAAATGGAGAGAAAACTACGCTGATACTTTTAGCAAGACCCGAACCAGCACCTTTAAAGGAAGCTGAAAGAGCCTCCAAAGAATTGCAGGATATCGGCTTAAATAATCAAATTCTAGTTATAAACGGCGTGCTCGATGTACATGACGATGAGCTTTCCAATGCTATTTTCCACAAGCAGCAAAAGGCATTTAAGAATATTCCCGAGGGAATAAAGAATATTGAAACCTTTAAAATTCCACTTAGGCCTTATAATATAACAGGCTTAGAAAATGTGAGGGCATTTCTGAAAGAAGATAACATTAAGCTTAACAATGAAAAGATAAACACTGATGATATTCCTAGACTAAAGAACGTAATAGATGATTTATACAACAGCGGTAAAAAAGTAATCTTTACAATGGGTAAAGGTGGAGTAGGCAAAACAACCGTTGCAGCTGCAATAGCTTTAGGCTTGTCTAAAAAAGGTAAGAAGGTACATTTGACAACTACTGACCCAGCAGCTCATTTAAGGTTTGTACTTGATGAAAGCTATGGAGTAACTATGAGTAGTATCGACGAGAAGGAAGAGCTTGCAAAATATAAAAAGGAAGTACTTAGCAAAGCTAGAGAAACTATGGGTGAAGATGATTTGGCATACGTAGAAGAAGATTTAAGATCTCCCTGTACTCAAGAAATTGCAGTTTTTAGAGCTTTTGCAGAAATAGTAGAAAGATCTGAAAATGAGGTTGTAGTTATAGATACTGCACCAACAGGTCATACGCTGTTGCTTCTAGAGTCCACTCAAAGCTACAACAAAGAAATTCAGCGTTCTCAGGGAGATGTTCCTGAATCAGTTAAGAAACTACTGCCAAGGCTTAAAAATGATGAAGACACAGAGGTTGTCATTGTAACCCTGGCTGAAACTACTCCGGTTTATGAGGCTATGAGACTCCAGAATGATCTAAACAGAGCGGGAATTCACAGCAAGTGGTGGATAATAAACTCAAGCTTTTATGCTGCTAATACAACCAATTCTATACTAAAGGTAAAGGCAAGTAATGAAGTACAGTGGATTAATAAGGTGAATGATATATCTAAAGGGTACTTTGCAGTTATAGAGTGGATACCGGAAGAAGTTAAAGGCGAAAAGCTTAAGGATTTAATAAAATAGAATATAGTTAGGGTTTGTTTTGAAGACTAATTCAAACTGAAGAATATCAGGAGCATAACAATTAATAATTGTTATGTGCTCCAGAGCTATACAGGAGGGGTTTATGAAAACAAAAGTAGCGTTTATATGTGTACACAATTCTTGCAGATCACAGATGGCAGAGGCACTTGGCAAGTTGTTTGCATCAGACGAATTTGAGTCCTATTCAGCAGGCACAGAACTGAGGCCTCAAATAAATCAGGATGCTGTAAGGATAATTAAGAATTTATATAATGTAGATATGAACGAAACGCAAAAGTCTAAATTGCTTAATGATATACCGGAAGTAGATATAGTAGTAAAAATGGGCTGCAACGTTGTTTGTCCATTTCTAGCATCAAGGCACGAGGAAGACTGGGGGCTTGATGATCCATCAGGAAAGAGCGATGAAGAATTCGTAAAGACTGCAAAAGCAATTGAGGAAAAAGTAAAGAATTTGGCAGCAAGAATTAAAAATAATGAAATTGACCTGACCGTAGAAAGAGATATTAGATAGGTAGATTTAAAGGAGGAGGGGTTATTTTGAGTAAAGCTACAGGAAAACTAGCTTGGTTAGACAAATATTTGACACTATGGATATTTATTGCTATGGCTATAGGTGTGTTTTTAGGATGGGGGTTCCCGGGATTATCTGCAGGTCTGTCTTCATTATCTGTAGGAACAACTTCCATTCCAATAGCCATAGGACTAATTGTAATGATGTATCCGCCACTTGCAAAGGTAAACTACAAGGAGCTTGGCAAGGTATTTAGAAATCCAAAGGTTCTAACATTATCACTAGTGCAGAATTGGATAATAGGGCCAGTACTTATGTTTACTCTAGCAGTTATATTTTTGAGAAATTATCCTCATTTTATGGTAGGACTTATTCTTATAGGGCTTGCAAGATGTATAGCCATGGTAATTGTATGGAACAGCCTTGCAGACGGAGATAATGAGTATGCAGCAGCACTTGTTGCCTTTAATTCCATATTCCAGGTAGTGTTCTATTCAATATTTGCCTATATATTTATAACAGTACTTCCAAAGCTTATCGGACTTGAAGGAATAGCTGTACATGTATCAATGGGAGAAGTAGCATCCTCCGTAGCAATTTACCTTGGAATACCATTTATAGGAGGAATGCTAACAAGATTAATACTTGAGCCTAAAATGGGAACAGAATGGTACAGAACAAAATTTATACCTAAAATAAGTCCGTTTGCATTAATTGCACTTTTATTTACTATAGTTATCATGTTTATGTTTAAAGGCAAATATATTATTGAGCTTCCAATGGATGTTGTGAGAATAGCAATACCTCTGGTTATATACTTTATAATTATGTTCTCGGTTTCCTTTTTTATAAGCCATAAAGCAGGAATAGATTATCACAAAACAGTAAGTCTTTCCTTCACAGCGGCCAGCAATAACTTTGAGCTTGCAATAGCTGTAGCAGTTGCGGTTTTTGGAATAGAGTCAAAGGAAGCCTTTACAGCAGTCATAGGGCCGCTTATCGAGGTGCCTGTAATGATTGGACTTGTCAATGTGGCACTGTCTTGGGGTAGAAGATATTTTAATTATAAGAGAGATACTGAAAGTTAGTTTTTGAAGGGTCAGTTTATACTGGACTCTTCATTTTCTCATTAATTTCAGAACATCTGGCAAAGCTCAGAATATAGGCTTTGTAAAGACAAAAGAAAAGCTTATTAGTATGTATAAATAATGGTACACCAAATGAACTTGAAATACTCGTGTCAAGGCTGAAGAGAAACCTCTTTTGAGGCTATTAATAGAGTTGTTGAATTCTAAATATAACTAAAATATAATATTAATAGTAAGTTATATATCAATCTACATTTTCGTGCATGAAATGTCGGTCTTGTAAATCTTATTTCATGTATATTGAATATAGAAAGAGGTGAAGGTATGGATTGGCTTGAGAGAATGAATCATGCTTTAGATTATATTGAAGGTCATCTTGATGATGAGATAGACTATGCAAAAATTGCGCAGGCAGCATGCAGCTCAGAGTATCATTTTTCAAGAATGTTTTCTTCTATAAGCGGCATATCGCTTTCAGAATATATTAGACGCAGACGCTTAACAGCTGCAGCGTTTGAAATTCAAAAAACTGATATTCGCATTATCGATGCTGCTATTAAATATGGATATGAGTCATCTGATTCATTTGCACGGGCTTTTCAGAAGGTACACGGGATAAAACCTTCTGAAGCACGCAATAAAGGAGTGAAGCTAAAAGCCTTTCCACGAATCTCTTTTCAAATATCTATTAAAGGAGATGTAGAGATGGAATATAGGATTGAAAATATTGATTTTGAATTAAGGATAATAGGGAAAAGTGAGCCTGTAAAAACAAATAGAGCATTTAAAGTGATTCCATCACTTTGGAACGGTGCAAAAAAAGATGGATTTATGCAAAGGCTTATAGATATGTCCTGGGAAAATCCAAAGTGCAAGCTTGAGGGGCTTCTAGGAGTCTGCGGAAAAGAAGCAGCAATTACTGATGAAGTATTTGATTACTTTATGGGAGTAAGATACGCTGGGCAAGATCCTAGTGATATGGATACTCTCGTAATCCCGCCAAGTACCTGGGCAGTTTTTCCTAATGTTGTAGAGGCATGGAAGCGTTTATACTCTGAATGGATACCAACTTCTGGTTATGAGCTTGCTAACTTGCCTTGCATTGAATGCTATTACGGGCCAAAACATAAGCCAAGGCATGAACTATGGGTTCCAGTTGTTCCTAAATAGTAGTAAAGATGCTTTTAATATAAATGCTAGTGTATGAAATTGTTGGTTTTAAGATAGAAGAATTAAAAGAGAACCATAGGAAAATAGGAGATAGCTATTGGAATTTATATGATATGGGCATAACTAAAGAAGAGTGGAAAATGATAACTAACAGGAATTAAATAAATTAAGATTTTAAAAATAGAAGGGGTTGTTTCAAAGCAGTTAAACCTACTGTGTGGTATTTGAACAGGTAAGGTTTAAATACCACGCTAAGTTTAGTTGTTTTGAGTCAGTCTCTTTTTTGTTATTAAAAAGAAATTATTGACAATATCGAGTATCGATATTACAATTAAAACATAAATATCGATACTCGATATTAAAATGAGGTTGAAGTCCTAAATGGACTTCGACGGGTAGTCTGCGAGCGGGAGCGAGTGGTATAGACTACCCAGTGTTTGGTGTGAAGGAGAAAATAAAATGGCAAGGGAGCAATTTCAGAATCTAACTGAGCCAATGTATTATATACTCATGGCCCTAATGAAAGAAAGATGCGGCGTAGATATTATGGAGGCTGTAGATGAAATTTCAAAAGGTCGAGTGAAAGTTGGTCCGGGAACCTTGTACACTCTTTTAGATAAATTTCAAAAAGAAGATATGATAAAAGAAACTGAGGTGCAGGGAAGAAGAAAAAGTTATATTATTACAGACAAGGGCAGGGATATGCTGCTTGCAGAATACAAAAGGTTGATAACTATGGTTAATGATTGGGAGTTTTTAGAGAAAGGGGAAAATTAATTTATGTGGGGAAAGGGCAGAAAAATAGTTTTTTTAAATTTATTGCCTTATGAATGTGGGGCTGCAGAAGAATATCTAAGCAAAATGGCACAAAGAGGATGGTTATTAAAAAATGTAAAAGGGACCTTTTTAATATTTAAGAGAAGTGAGCCTAAAATACTGAGGTATTCCGTTGATGTTTTAAACAAAATATCTATTTTTGATCATAAAGACAGTGATGAAGCTTTAGAATATAGAGAGTATTGTGAAGCAGCAGGGTGGAATTATGTATGTCAAAAGGGTAAAATTCAAATATTTTGTACTGAGGAACAAAATGAAGCTGTTTCTATACATACAGATGAACAGGAAAAACTTAAAGCAGTATTTAAGGCTTCATTCTATGATGTTGGAATGCAAATTTTACTTACTCTTATATTTGTTTTTAACCTTTATGTTTCTATGGTTTTAGGAAACAGCAGTTTTATTTTGTCTTCTAATATGGGACTATTATCAGAAACAGGCATGTTGATTTTAATAGCAGCAAATATTATTGAAATTACCAGCTTTATTATTTGGTTTGTAAAAAATAAAATACGAGTAAAAGATAATAAATTAATGGTTTTTAACGATTATAAGCGGGTAAAAGCAAAAAATATAATAAAGATATCATTTTCTTTTGTAATACTTCTGCTGTGGATAGCAATACTTGTTTATGATGATAGTAACGGTGACCAGCTTAATATTATAATGTTTGTAATGATGCTTGCTTTAATATTAATTGCAGTATGTGTTAAATGGTTTATTAATAATAAAAGATACTCTAGAAATACCAATAGGGGTTTATTAATTGGAGGCAATATTATTTTGATATATCTTATGGTATCGGTTATTGGAATTTTTGCTTTTAGACAGGTTATTGAAGGAAATATATATACAGCTCCAATGGAAACAGCAAATCTCACCATTGAAGATTTTGGGTATAAGGATGGAAATAATTCCGGACCTCATTTTATGTCCGATAAGAGTGTTTTAGCACAGGAAGTGGAATACTTTTCTGATAATGATGATAACAGATTAAGCTATAATATTCTGCAAAGTCCTTATCCTTTGGTAATAAAGTTTTATCAAAACAGATTGATAAGCTGGCACAATAGATATGACAACGAATTAAATAAAGAAAGTACTTCACTGCCTGACAATATAAAGGTATATCGCGATAAGAAGAAAAGAATTTATATATTTGTGTCACACAATAAAGTTATAGATGCTATAAAAGAACTTAAGGATACAAGTGATGAAGAATTTATAGATAAGGTTTATGATAAACTTATTAAAAATCAAGAAAAAGCTGCAGACTTTTAAAGTTTGCAGCTTTTGCTATTCTTCTCTGTATTCTAATATATCACCAGGCTGGCAGTTAAGCTCTTTGCAAATTGCTTCAAGAGTAGAAAACCTTACAGCTTTTGCTTTGCCGGTTTTTAATATTGATAAGTTTGCATTAGTTATACCGACCTTTTCAGCTAATTCATTCAGTGAAATTTTTCTCTTTGCCATCATTACATCTAAATTAACTATAATAGCCATAGTAAGTACTCCTTATATTGTAAAATCATTTTCTTCTTTAACCTCTACTGCCTGCTTATACACCTGAGCTAATACTACAACGATTAATCCGGCAAAGAAAAATATTAGAAATTCAGTGTCTGTATGAATGCCCGTTTGATCAATTTCGATAAAACTAAATTTGGTAATTAAGTTATTGCAGATAAAATTAATTAAATAGCAAATAGTAATAATAAAGCAGCAAATGGATATCTTATTTAAGCATTTAACATTGCTCATTGTAAAAGGACCATTATTTAAAACTGACTTTAATATCTTTTTAAGATTATACAATATGTAGATTAAAGAAGCTGTTCCAACAAAAAAGATTATACAGTTTAAAGTAAAATTTGAATTGTTGACTTTTGAAACACCTGAAATTACAGCGCTAATAATTATTCCGACTCCAGCAATAACTCCAATTGCCATTAGTATATTCAAGGTAATGATTAAAAAATTTGTTATGGTTTTATATTTTTTATCCTTCATAAGTACCACCTTTTATCACAATTTTCTACTAAATTTATATTAATATATTCCTCTTGAACTTTCAACAAAAAATTATTGTTTTTCGATAAGACGAACAGTTTTTATATATATAAAGTTATTTTACTATACCAAAACTTTAAAAATAGTGGTAAACAAACTATAAAGCTTTGACAAAAGGTAATACTAATAATAGAATTATATAGACTTTAAAAGCTATTTATAAAGGAGATACAAGGTCTAAATGACCTTGTACGGGTAGTTTACGAGTGTGAACGAGTGCTATAAACTACCCAGTGTTTCGAGTGAAAGGAGAAACAATGATGTTATTTGAAGAATTAGGACTTAGCTTAAATTTAATAGATGGACTAAAAAAAGAAGGAATTACTGAACCAACAGATATTCAGGAGAAAGTAATACCATTGGCACTTGAAAATAAAGATATTATCGGTCAGTCTCAAACAGGCAGCGGAAAAACATTAGCTTACCTTCTGCCTATATTTCAAAGAATACAGGCTGATAAAAGAGAAATGCAGGCAATTATACTTGCACCAACTCATGAGCTTGTAATGCAGATAGACAGCGTAATAAAAAGTCTTTCTGAAAACTCAGGTGCTGCTGTTACATCAGCTGCAATAATAGGTGATGTAAATATAAAAAGACAAGTAGAAAAACTTAGAGAAAAGCCTCATATAATTGTAGGATCGACTGGACGAATATTTGAGCTTATAAAAATGAAAAAAATTAGCGCACATACTATAAAGACTATAGTTATAGATGAAGGAGACAGACTTCTTGATGATAAGAATATAGCAGTAGTAAAAGATATAATTAAAACAACTTTAAGAGACAGACAGCTTATGATATTTTCAGCTACTATTGATGAAAAAGTATTAAATACTGCAAAAGATTTAATGAAAATACCTGAAGTTATAAAAGTTGAAGAAAAGCTGCAGGTTAATCCGAATATTTCACATATGTATATTGCATGTGAGCAAAGAGATAAAATGGAGATTCTTAGAAAGCTTATTGCAGCTGAAAAGCCTAAGAAAGCTATAGTATTTATAAATAAAGGCATAGAAACTGAAATAACAACTTCAAAACTCCAATATCATCATATAAAGGCTTATGGAATATATGGAAGTGCAGAAAAAGAAGAGCGTAAAAAAGCCATGGAGGATTTTAGAAATGGGAAGCTTCAAATCTTGGTAGCTTCAGATATTGCAGCAAGAGGAATTGATGTTAAAGATGTAACTCATATAATAAATTTGGATTTACCGGTTGAAGCTAAGGATTATTTACATAGAGTAGGTAGAACAGGAAGAGCAGACCAGAAAGGAAAGGCTGTTTCTATAGTAACTGATAAGGAAACAACTGCTGTTAGAAAATATGAAAAAAGTTTTGGAATAGAAATTAAAGAGAAAGTTTTATTTAACGGCAAGCTTGTAGATAAATAGATGAGAACTTAAGCAGATTGCTTTGCAATCTGCTTATTCATTAACATCCGTATATTTAGTTTCTATAATGTTTAGTATGGATGTTTCAGAGGAAGGTTTACTTTTGTTAATACTTTGAGCCTTTAGTAAGTCTTTTAGCTTAATTCTTAGTTCAGTGTTTTGATTTGCCAAAATCATATTTTGCTTGCGTAATAAAGCGATTTTATTTGAAAAAAACACATAAATTCCAAAGCAAGCAGTGCACATGATTAAAAATAGTATAAATGTAAACATAATGCCTCCTTATGTATATTTATAAGTACCATTAATCAGCATAATAAAAATCTTTAATATATGTATATTCAAAAATAAACAAAAAATCCTGCACGGAGGCAGGATTAAGAGGCTTTTATTAAATCTTCATATTTATAAATATAATGGTCTGCAGTTTTTATTATGTCTTCCTTCTGATGTTCTGAATAAGCATCATAAATACCAACTACTTGCATACCTGCGGCTTTGGCTCCTTTTACGGCTGGAAGTATATCTTCATATACAATACATTCTTCAGGTGATACTCCTAATTTATCAGCTGAAAGCAGGTATATATCAGGATTATCCTTTCCTCTGGAAACTTCTATGGTCGTTGTTATTGAATCAAAATATTCATATATACCATTATTTTTTAGTACTACTTCTAATAATAACTTTGAATTGCTTGTTGCAAGAGCTAGTTTTATTCCTTTAAATTTCAATAATTCCAGATATTCTTTTACATCTGGCTTTAATTTAACTGTATTCGAGTACTCATAATAAGCCATGTTGTTCCATTCATCAACTATTTCTTCTATACTTTCAGGCAGATTAAATCTATTTTTAAAGTACTTTGCAGTATCAGTAAAGCTTAAGTGCTCTATTTCACCTCTTAAATCTTCAGGAACCTCAATACCTCTTTCCTCTAAAAAATCTATATCAACTTTTGTCCATACTCCCATAGAATCAACTAATGTACCGTCCAAATCAAATATTGCAGCTTTTATATTTTTTAGCAAAACTATTCAATCTCCCTTCATATTATGACCATATCATTCAATTAAGTATAGCATGTCTATAAATAAAATTGAACAAAAAATAATAATAGCTATCCACAAATTGTGAATAACTATTATTTTGGAGATGCATATTTTATGAAAAATCCCTCTCAAAGATTTCAACTCTTTCCTTGTGTTTAAAATCTTCTACAGAGCTAATTTCTAGTTTTTGAAGAATCCTGTTCATAGTATCACTGTCTACTGCTACTTTTACATCTGAATTGTAAGCAAATTCGTTGACTCTTTCTCTTCCTTCTTCTTTAGGTATTATAGCTTTTGGACCACCGACACATCCGCCTATGCAGCCCATACCTTCTATGAAGTTAGCTTTTATGTTTCCTTCTTTAGCTTCACTTAACATCTTCTTGCATTCAACCACACCGTTAGCTTGTGTGGTTTGTAATAATTTATATTTTTCGGGAAATATTCTTTCTATTGCATCGCTGACAGCTATAGACACTCCTCCTGTTCGGGCATAGAGTCTTCCACCCTTTGATGCATATTCTGTAGAATAATCATTAGGAAGCTCTGCTGGGTTTATTCCTACTGCTTCAAAGATATCTTTCACTTCAGCAAAGGTTAATACGAAGTCTATATCACCAAGCAGATCCTTTTCTTTAGCTTCTGCCTTTTTAGCTATACATGGACCTATAAAAACAACTTTACATTTTTCATTGAGTGCCTTCATCACTCTTCCAGAAGCAATCATAGGGGATACGGATGGAGATACATGCTTAACTAAATCACTGTAAACTCTTTTAAGCATAGCCACCCACATTGGACAGCAGCAGGATGTTATCATAAAGTCATCCTTTGTATGTACATGCTCATCAAATTCTACAGCTTCTTTTAAGGTAAGCATATCTGCGAAAAAAGCCACTTCAACCATTTCTGTAAAGCCAAGCTTTTTAAATGCACTTCGTAATTGATATATGCTGACATCCGGCCCAAACTGTCCTTGAATTGCCGGGGCTACAGCCGCAATAACAGGAGCTTTTTCTTTTAATAGATTTACAAAAGGAATAAACTCAACTTTATCAAGTATGGAGCCTGTTGGGCAGGCTTCTACGCAGAAACCGCAATCAGTACATTTTTCTTCGTCTATTGAAGAGGTATGCCTATCTTCATCTATGATTATAGCATCAAAAGGGCATGATTTCTGACACATTGTCTTTCCGTCACTATCAACACAATCCATTGAACAAACCTTAACTTTATTTACGACCTTATGGTTAATTTCATAATCCTTTATAGCTTTTTTTAGGTCGGTAATGTAATCCTTTGTAAAGTCTAATTGAACTCCGCAAAGAGAAGATATAACCTGAGCTAAGTCTTCTTTATTTACTTCAGGATCAGATAAAATAGTTTCAAGTTTTTTTTCGAATCCGCCATCATAATATGCATTTACAATTTTTTTAAAAAGATCGCTATACTTAGCTTTCAAAATACCATCTCCTAATGAGTAAATCAGTTATAAAAATACAATCCAATATATTTTGTGGAAAAACTATTTTTTTATACAAAAAAAAGAACCCGAGGGTTCTTATATTTATATAGAACTTAGTAAAGGTAAATATTCAATTTTATCTATATAATTACCATTAGGACATGCTTCTATGCAAAAACCGCAATCAGTACATTTGGCATTGTCTATTATTGTTGTATGCTTTGTTTCATCAACTACTATAGCATCAAAAGGACAGGAGCTTTGGCAAATTGTTTTTTCATTGGAGCTTGTGCAATTCATACAGCAATCTTTAAGCTTGGTTACTATTTTATGATTAGCAGTATAATTTGAAATTGCCTTTTTCAATTCTTGAGAAAAATTATTTTTGGTATATAAAACTTCTACTCCGCACAAAGATGAAATAATTTTTGATAGTTCTTCTTTATTTGAGTCAGTTTCATCTAATAATTTATCAACGACTTCTTGAAAATTATTATTAATATAACCTTTTACTAAAGTTTTAAACAACGCACTATTATCCATATCGACAGCTCCTTTTGTTTGAATATACTGATAATAATATTATATCATAACGTTTACAAAATTGCTTTAAAATTTAAAAGATTGTTACTTAAATTTAATGCATAAGTAACATGAAAATGCGAATACTATAATGTAAACTATAATTGACTAGAGGTGTTTTATATGGCTACAGTTTTATTAGTTATGTTAGGCGGCACTGTAGGTTTTTTTACAGCAGCATTATGTAAGGCAGCAGGAAGAGCAGATAGAGATATGGAATTATTAGAAGCACAGGAAAATAATATTGATAAATATGTAGTACATGACTCTGAGGTGCATGGAGATTTAGCTGCAGAAAGCATTGAAATGGAGAAAGAAAGTTTAATATAAAATTTGGGTTGCATTCCATTAATATAGTTTCTTTGAAACAGTTTACGAGGATATAAGACCTTCTTTATAAGCATTATAATATTGTATTCTTTATCAAATAGGAGGGTTAAATATGAAAAATCGTGAAGGTTTAATACCAACAATTTTAGGAGCAGCAGTAACAGCAACTGCAGCAACAGCTGCAACCACTAAATTTAAATCAAAAGATACTTCCTCTATGATTGCAGCAGGAATTGCAGGTTTTGGTCTTGCTCATATTGTTCTTGGAGCTATAGATTTGGTAGAGCATAGATAATAGTAGAATATAGATAGGAGGGCATGCATAAAATTATATGTGATATAATTTGTGCATGTCCTTTTATTTTAAAGGAAATTGAAAAGGTTTGTAGAAATAATAAATGAAGAGGGGTGATATTAATTGGACACTTTAGGGCTATTAAAAAACAGAATGTCTCTTAGAAAGTATTCTGACAGACCAATTTTAGAGGAAGACCTAAAGATTGTGCTTGAAGGTGCTATGAGAGCACCAACAGCAGGGAATATGATGCTGTATTCCATAATAGTTGTCAAGGATAAAGAGAAAAAGGAGATTTTAAGCAGAACCTGTGATGATCAGCCATTTATAGCTAATGCTCCTGTAGTATTAATTTTCCTTGCAGATATGCAAAGATGGTTTGATTATTACGATTACAGCGGTGTTAAGGAATTCTGCAACGAAAAAGGTATTGAATACAATTCACCAGATGAGGGTGATTTAATGCTTGCGGCTGCTGATGCTGTTATAGCTGCTCAAAATGCTGTGATAGCAGGTGAGGCACTAAATATTGGTTCTTGTTATATTGGAGATATTGTAGAAAACTATGAGGTACATAGAGATTTGTTAAAGCTTCCAAAGTGGGTGTTTCCTGTAGCCATGCTTTGCATGGGATATTATCCTGAAGAACAAAAAAGAATTATTAGTCCAAGATTTGATAGTGAATATATAGTTTTTAATGAAGAATATAGAAGACTTACTAATGAGGACTTTAAAGATATGTTTATCGAAAGAGAAAAAAGGCTTTCTCCTGATAATAAACTAGGAGCTAAGAATTTAGGCCAATTTATGTATGCAAGAAAAACAGGTTCGGAATTCTCAAAGGAAATGACTAGGTCAGTAAGAGAAATGCTTAAAAATTGGCGTGGAGATGATATATAAGTAATAACTATTTCTAAGGCATTTTCATAGATTATATTAAGAATAAAAATTTTTGGAGGATTCTATGATATTTGCCGCCGCCTCAGTTATAGCAGTAATTACAATTGTTGTTATTATAGCATGCTTTAAAGCCACAGGATTTTCTATTGAAGTAAACAACATAAATATAAAGGACAAGGATAAAAAATCAAAATAGACGTATGAATAAAATTTTATGTTTTACTTATAATTTCTAATGTAAGGACTAGCACGAAGCCTTGAAATGAAGCAAATAATATAGGCTTATAAGTGTTTCCATCAAGGAAGGAGAAAAGTATGAACATAAATGAAAAAAAGAAAAAATCAGAAATTGAAGATGCTATAACAGATATGATAAATGAGGGCTCAGAGGGTGTTACGACCTTGAGCAAAGATGTAGAAGCAAAATATGAGTCCAGAGCTGATAAAGTTCCTGGGGATGATAGCAAAGAATAAATTAAGGTGCTGTTTTGAAACGGCACCTTTTTTGTACATTAAAATAATTTATTTGGGAAAACTTAAATCAGGATTATATATTTTTATTAAAACATAGGAGGTAGCTTAAATGAGGATGCACCATAGACATAGAACTAGAAATATTGCGATAGGAAGTATAATAGCTGCTGCTGGAGCGGGTTCAGCCGCATATGCTATATATAAGTTTACAAAAGGAAAAGATAAACAAGCAAAGGAGTCAAAATGTGAAGCTCAAGATATAAAAATTGTTCAAAGCGCAAATGACGTGCTTCTAAACAAAATTGGGACTACAAATTCGGAGATAGAAGAAGCTAAGCTTATGAATAAAACTGCTTATGATTTAGCTAAAGATAAGGGTTTTAGTGAAGAACAATTTAAAATGTTTGTTAATCAAGAAAGAACAAGAGGTATTGATGAGCTTGTATTAAATAGAAAGATAAGTGATGAAGTAGGAGAAGAAGTTAAGCAAAAAATAATTCAACATACAAACAGCTGGAATGGAATGCTTTGTTAAATGGCAGCAACTAAAAAGCGTACCTCGGGATAAAATCCCTTGGAACGCTTTTATATGTTTACTGGTTCATCTGGTTTTCCAAGAACATAGATGTTAACATGATCATCATATTCAACTGAAAAAGAACCAGTATATATGTTTATAAGTTTCCAGCCTTTTTCTAAAAGTGCATTAGCTTCACTTTCACTATGTGTTTCTTGGACTCTTGATATATTTAGAAGGCTTTCTTGAAGCATACTTTCACCACCTTGTAATATAATTATTCACTATAAATAGCTTTTACATTTTTAAATAAAATATGTTATATGTAATGCAATAAAGTTTTTACAATAATGTGTTAGAACTTTTGCATTGTATATATTTGTGTAGATAATTTGTAATGTAAGTGGGAAACCTATTGATGAAACTAAATAAGTTAAAGGAGTGTTAAGTATGATAAGAGAAATGGTAGGAGCAAGAACAATGGCTTCAGTTTTTATGCCTAAAAAAAGAAGAAAGAAAAGAAATATGCTTATGCCAGGAATGAGTACACTTGGAATAATGGCAGGAGCAGGAATTGCATATATGGCTATGAGAAAAAATAAGGGAAACAATGAAGAGAATGAGGAATAAAATAAAAAAAGGCTTAGAGTTTTTCTAAGTCCTTTAACGGTATTGGTCGGGGTAACAGGACTTGAACCTGCGACCTCATGCTCCCGAAGCACGCGCGCTACCATCTGCGCTATACCCCGATATAATACATTATTATACAATAATTATATATAAATAAAATCATAAATTCAATAGAGAAAAGTAAAAAGGAGTTATTATTTAATAACTCCTTTTTTGGTCGGGGTGACAGGGATTGAACCTGCGACCTCATGCTCCCAAAGCACGCGCGCTCCCATCTGCGCCACACCCCGTAGTACAAAGATATTATATAAGAGAGTGGTAAGAAAATCAAGTGTTTTTTAAAACAAATCTAAATTCGTATGTTTTCAGTTGAATTTTCAGCAAAGATATCATAAGATTAATATAGAAAAGGTTTTCTAAGAAATACTTCAGTTATATGAGGAGGCGGACATATGAAAAAAATTAACTATACATCTCCGATGAATGGATATCCAGAGTTGAACAATAATCCAGAGATCTTTGAAATTAATAGATTAGAAGCACATGCGTCTTTAATGCCCTATGAAGAAATTTGCAGTTCAGAAAATTATTTATTTCTTAATGGAGACTGGAAGTTTAGTTTTGCTGAAAATCCAGAGAAGAGAATAAAAAAATTTTATGAAAATGATTATGATACTACCAGCTGGAAAGAAATAAAGGTTCCAGGACATTGGCAGCTTCAAGGCTATGATTATCCTCAATATACTAATAAGCTTTATCCTTGGCATGGAAAAGAGGATGTTAAAGTTGGATTTGCTCCAACTGAATATAATCCTGTAGGCTCTTATGTAAGAAATTTTAAATTACCTGAAGTATTTAAGAATAGACCTTTATATATAAGCTTTCAGGGAGTTGAAGCAGCTTTTTATTTGTGGATAAATGGAGAGTTTGTTGGGTATAGTGAGGACTCATTTTCACCATCAGAATTTGATATAACTCCATACATCATTGATGGAGAAAACAAAATAGCTGTTGAAGTTTACAGATGGTGTGATGCAAGCTGGCTTGAAGATCAAGATTTTTGGAGATTGAGCGGCATTTTCAGGGATGTTTATCTTTATACCACTGCAGATGCACATATTTATGACTTCTCTGTGATTACTGATTTGGATGAGAATTATGCAAATGCTGAATTAAAGATAAAAGCCAAAGTTACTAATTATTTTGAAAAAGAAATGGAAGATATGACCTTAGAGGCTTTACTTTATGATAAAAATAATAGCCTAGTTTATAATGAGCCTTTAAAAATGAAGGTAGATTTAAATAATAAACCAGAGATAGTTTTAGAAACATCAAAACTCATAGAAAATCCTTTAAAATGGAGTGCTGAACAACCTAACTTATATAACTTGGTACTAACTTTAAAGAATGATGCTGGGAATACGATAGAAACAGTAAGTTGCAATGTTGGCTTTAGAAAATTTGAGCTTAAAGAAGGTTTTATGAAAATAAATGGAGAGAGAATTTTATTTAAAGGTGTCAATAGACATGAATTCAACTGCAAATATGGCAGGGCTATAGGTTATGAAGATATGGTATATGATATTAAGCTTATGAAAAAGTTTAATATAAATGCAGTAAGAACCTCTCATTATCCTAACAATGTGCTTTGGTATGAGCTTTGTGATAAATATGGTTTGTATGTAATTGATGAAACGAATCTTGAAACGCATGGTATGTGGGAGCTTGGTCACTATAAAGAAGAAGAAATACTTCCAGGGGGCCACCCTGAATGGACCGCGGCAGTAATTGATAGATGTAATTCTATGTTTGAAAGAGACAAAAATCATCCATCTATACTTATTTGGTCTCTCGGAAATGAAGCTTATGGTGGAGAAAACTTTATCAAGATGCATGATTTTTTAAGGAGTAAGGATTCGACCAGGCTTATCCATTATGAGGGATTATTTCATCATAGAGCTACAGAAGCAGCTTCAGATATGGAGAGCCAAATGTATACAAAACCAAGGGATGTAGAGGCATATGCTCTAAGTGATCCGAAAAAGCCTTTTATACTTTGTGAATATAGTCACTCAATGGGGAATTCTAATGGAAACTTATTTAAGTACTGGGAACTGTTCAGAAAGTATTCAATACTTCAGGGAGGATTTATATGGGATTGGATTGATCAAGCTTTATTAACTAAAACAGAGAATAGAATAGAATACTTGGCTTATGGAGGAGACTTTGGAGATACACCTAACGACAGCAATTTCTGCGGTAACGGAATTATATTTGCAGATAGAACCTTAACACCTAAAATTTACGAGGTTAAAAAATGCTACGAAAGTATAAAGATAGAAGCAATAGATTTAAGTCAGGGAAAGTTTAATATTTACAACGAATTTTTATTTACTAACTTAAATGAGTATAATTTGCAGTGGAATATAGATAAAAATGGTGCTCCTATACTTGAGGGGAACATGGAAGTAGATGTTAAGCCGAATTCCTATGAAAGTATTGATATAAATTACGAACTACCCAAAGCTGATTCTGATGAGGATGAATATATCCTTAATATAAGCTTTGTACTAAAGAATGATACTATATGGGCGGAAAGAGGACATGAAATTTCATTTGTGCAATTTAAGCTTATACAAGAATTAGAACACATTGATAAATTCACAGATAAGTTTCCAAACATAATTATAAATAATAGTTTAGATAAAATAATAGTTGAGGGAAAAGATTTCTCTGCAATTTTTCATAAATCAAAAGGAGAACTTATTTCCTACAGCTACAAAGGCTTAGAACTTCTTAAAAGCCCTATCACTCCAAATTTTTGGAGGGCTGTTACTGATAACGATAGAGGGAATAATTTAGAACAAAGGTGTAATTCCTGGAGAGAGGCTGGCAAGAATAAAATTCTTAAAAATATCAGCATTAATGATTTTAAAAGTTTGATGCAGATAAAAATAAGCTTTATACTGCCGACAACTACATTGTCAGAATGTATAGTGTTCTATGAGATCTATGGGGATGGAGAAGTAAGAATTACAGAAACATTAGTCCCCGGAATTGAAACGCCAGAGATACCTGAAATAGGTATGATGTTTACTATGGAAAAGCAATTTGAAGATTTGACCTGGTACGGAAATGGACCGCATGAAAACTACTGGGATAGAAATAAAGGTACTAAAATTGGGTTGTATAAAGGAAAAGTTAATGATCAATTTGTTCCTTACTTAAGACCTCAGGAATGTGGAAATAAGACTGATGTCAGATGGGCATCCTTAGTGAATTCTGAAGGCGTTGGTCTTATAATAAAAGGTTCTCCAACAATAGAACTAAATGTACTTCCTTATACTCCTTTAGAACTTGAAGAAAATGATCACTCATATAAGCTTCCTCAAAGTGACAAGGTAGTTGTAAGAGTAAATTATAAACAAATGGGAGTAGGAGGAGATGATACCTGGGGAGCAAAAACTCACGAGGAATTCACATTGTATGCAAATAAAAATTATACTTACTCCTACTCAATAAAAGGAATTAAACTATAAGAAATGAAATCAAACTTCAGGTTTTATGTAGCCTGAAGTTTGATTTCATTTGAAGAAAGTCAAAATTTAGATTATTATATAGTTTAAGTAGATTACGAACTAAAGTTATCGCAAACTTTGCTTTAAAGTCCGCAGGGCTTTGCGTGGAAAATAATATATAATCTTAGTGATTACTTTTCACACTGCTCTACATACTTTAAAGCAAGCCTATAATACTTTTGTTTCTCTTTAGTTAATCAGTTTAAACATTAAAAAGTTTAGCGCTGTTTAATAATAGTGCTGATATAAGCAGGTTCTTTGATATGGTAGAAAGCAAATCTACCGCAAACCAGCATGGTACAAGTAAATATTTAAATATTTTTATAGGTTTATATTTAAATTGGTGAATGATAAAAATGCTATTACTAGCTTTTAACAAAGCCAAAAGTTTTGATTATAAAGCGATCATTGAGCAAGTCGTATATATAGATACTTATAATTGCGAATAAGATATATAGGCTGAGTATAAAGACCGAGAGCAGGTGTAGAAAATAATATTTTAATTTGATTGATAACTTTGCTCATGTTCTTGGATAAGTAATGCTGAAAAGCTTAGAGCCTCTCTTTTGAGCAAGCTAAAAGTATTTTAAGTTTACTAAAGATATTTCAAAGTCTGCGGCTATTAAAGTAAAAAGAAGTCAAAGCGAATTCCTAGAGGCTCTTAGCTTTTCAGTATTGCAAGCCTTAGAACATACGCAAAGGAATCATAAAGTAAAATATTATTTTATACACTAGGCTCTAAGGTCTTTGCACCACAGCCTACGGCCATTTTAGTTCGCAATTTTATTAAGGGGTGGAACAAATGAGAAAGTATAAGCTTTTGATTGTTGACGATGAAGTTGAAGTTAGAAAAGGTATTATAAATAAGGTTCATTGGGATGAACTTGGTTTTGAGATTGTAGCTGAAGGTGAGAATGGTCAAGAGGCGTTGGAGCTTTTTGAGAAAACGTTACCTGACGTAGTTTTAACAGATATTAAAATGCCTTTTATGGATGGACTAGAGCTCTCAAGAATTATTAAAGAGAAATATCCAACTACGAAAATAATTGTAATGACAGGTTTTGACGAATTTGAATATGCTCATAAGGCAATTAAATTAAATGTATCTGAGTATTTATTGAGACCTATCTCCTCTGAAGAACTTACGAATATACTTCTAAAAGTTAAAGGTCAGATTGATAATGAAATAGCAGAGAAGGAGAATGTGGAAGCATTAAGGGAGCATTACAAAAAAAGTATTCCTGTACTTAGAGAAAAGTTTCTTATATCTCTTATAAGCAGCAGTCTTGATAAGAAAGAAATAGAGCAGAATTCAAAAAACTATGAAGTGGATTTATATGGAAATGAGTTTTTGGTATCTGTTATAAGTATTGATAAGAAGAAAATAGAGAGTAATGAGCATAGAAATAATGATAATGAAGTTTTACTTCAGGAGAAAGGACTTTTAAAATTTGCAGTTCTTAATACTGTCCAGGAAATAGTAGACAAATATAAGCTTGGAACTGTTTTTTTAAAGGACGAAAACGTTGTTATTTTGGCTGTTAATAAAGAGAAAGAAAGTGAAAATATATCGAATAAAACCTTTTCTGCTCTTGAAGAACTTAAGCAGGTGCTTGAGAAATTTTTAAAAGTGACAGTTACAGTAGGAGTAGGTAATATCGTAAAGGATGTAATATCCTTGAGAAACTCTTATGAAAACGCAGTGGCGGCTTTAGACTACAGAATATTTATGGGTAAAAATAAAATAATTTGGATAGAAGATATAGAACCTGTGAGTGTTAATAAAATAGTATTCGATGAAACTAAGGAGAGAGTTCTAACAAGCGGAATAAAGGTTGGATCTACTGAAGAAATAAGCTTAACAATTGATAAACTTTTTGAGGACATTATAAATTCTAAGGCCTCTTTTAAGGATTACCAGATTTATATTATGGAGATGCTTACTACAATACTAAAAGCTGCTAGAGATTCAGGCGTTGATATTGATGAGATTTTTGGTGTTAATCATAATTTGTTTATTGAGCTCTACAGCTTAAATGGAATAGAAGAGGCAAAAGGCTGGTTTAAGGATATATCAATAAGAATAATGAATTTTATTGTTAAAGACAGACAAGATACGTATCAGCATTTAGTAAAAAAGGCAAAGAACTATATAAAAGAAAATTATGGAAACAGCGATATAAATATTAATGAAGTCTGCAATTATCTGCATTTGAGTCCAACTTACTTCAGTTTTATATTTAAAAAAGAAACAAAGACTACTTTTGTAAATTATTTAACCCAAGTAAGAATGGATGCGGCTAAAGAACTTCTAAGAACTACAAATTTAAAGGCCTTTGAGATTGCAGAAAAGATTGGTTATTCTGAACCTAATTACTTTAGTTACAGCTTTAAAAAGAAATTTGGGGTATCCCCTTCAGAGTATAGAAATAGCTCAAAATAAAGTGAAGATAGGGAGTTTGTAATTCGATGAAGAAATTATCGGAAAGATTCAATGAATTTTTGAGAGTAAAAAGTATTCAATTTATAATTACAGTATCTTTTGTCTGCATAACTGTGCTTGCAGTTATAGTTGTGGGAATTATACTATCTGGTAAGTTTTCTAGAACAGCAGAGCAAAATGTTGGAATGAGTACGCAAAAGATTATTGATCAAGTAAGTGTTAATTTAGATAATTATCAAAAATCCATGACGTCAGTGTCAGACACAATAGAAAAGGGAATTAAAAGGACGGACTCCCTGCCAAGCAAGCAGCTTGAAGAAAAAACGGATGTAATCTTAGATATGAGAGATGATATTGTCTCCGTAGCTGTATTTACTAATAAGGGAGAACTTGTAATGGGGAACCCTTTTCCAAGCTTAAAAAAGCAGGCTAATGTTATGAGTGAACGCTGGTTTAAAAATGCTTTAGGAAGCCCGGACAGTTCTTTTATCTCAGAGCCTCATGTACAAAACTTATTTGAAGTAAAGCACAATTGGGTTCTATCCTTTAGCAAGGCTATAAGTTTTCAGTATAAGGGAAAACAAGAGGATGGAGTGCTTCTTATTGATATGAATTTCAACTCAATTGAGCAGTTATGCGGAAAATCCGGACTTGGGAAAAGAGGATATATCTATGTGGTAGATAAAGAAGGGAATATTATTTACCATCCTAATCAGCAGCTTGTATATACAGGTCTGAAAAGTGAAGATAGCAATGAAGTTTTGAACAAAACTTATGGAAGTTTTACTCAAAAGCTTAATGGAGAAGAGAGACTTTTGACGGTTAAGAGTGTAGGTTATACAGATTGGAAAGTAGTAGGGGTTTCTTATATGGATGAACTTTCTGCTACTAGAAAAGATATAACAAGTTTTTCAGTCTGGATTTTAATTTTTGTTATTATATTTATAACATTAATTTTTATTTTTATTTCTGCCAAAGTTACAAAGCCTATAAAGCTTCTTGACAGTTCGATGAAAAAGGTAGAAGAGGGAGATTTTAATATAAATATAGATATAAAGGGAGACAAAGAGGTTGTGCATCTTTCTAAAACCTTCAATATGATGGTGTTTAGAATAAGACAGCTTATGAATCAAATTGTAGTTGAACAGGAAGAAAAGAGAAAGAGTGAGTTAAACGCACTTCAGGCACAGATTAATCCTCATTTTTTATATAATACTCTAGATTCTATAGTTTGGATGGCGGAGAATGGAAACAGCAAGGATGTTATTACCATGGTTACTTCCCTGGCTAGACTTTTCAGAATAAGTATAAGCAGAGGGAAAAATATTATTACAGTAAAAGAAGAAATAGAGCATGCTAGAAATTACTTGATTATTCAAAAGGTAAGATACAAGACTAAATTTAATTTTGAGATAGAAGCAGAAGAGGAAGTACTACAGCTTAAAACTTTAAAGCTTTTGCTGCAGCCTATAATTGAAAATTCTTTATATCATGGTGTTCAATACATGGTTGAAGAAGGCTTTATAAAAATATCAGTTAAAATTGAAGCAGGGAGACTTCTTTACCAGGTTAGTGATAATGGATTAGGAATGAAGAAAGAAATTGTAAATAATATTTTGTCCTATAATTCAACAAATACAGGGGGATCAGGTGTAGGGGTTAAGAACGTACATCAAAGAATTCAACTCTATTATGGAAAAGAATACGGGGTTGATATAGATAGCGAATTGGAAGAGGGAACCACAGTTAAAATATGGCTGCCAGTAGTTAAAGATGAAAGCCAGG
Organism: Clostridium rhizosphaerae; assembly: GCF_016765585.1. Lineage (GTDB taxonomy): Bacteria > Bacillota > Clostridia > Clostridiales > Clostridiaceae > Clostridium_AT > Clostridium_AT rhizosphaerae. The sequence goes on along the minus strand of NZ_JAESWC010000004.1, from coordinate 322,319 downwards.
GGAAGGGATAACATGGTTAAAAGAAATATATTAATAATGTTTTTAATTTTAACTATTATTTTAGGGGCAACAGGTTGTTATAAAATAGATAGAAAAAGCAATGGACAGGAAACAAAGACTATTGAGTTTATAGTTAAGATGGGTGGAGGAGAACACTGGGAAATGGTTAGGTCAGGAGCACAAGAGGCTTCTAAAGAATTTAATATAAATATGAATTTTACAGCTCCAGACAAGGAACAGGATGTAGATGTTCAGGAGAAGCTTGTGGAAAGTGCAATAGAACGAAAAGTGGATGCGATTGTTCTGTCTTCCAGCGACTATAAGAGAATGGTGAATGTGGTGGAAAAGGCTACTGATAACAAAATACCTGTTATTATTATTGATTCTTTAGTAGATACAGATAAGGTATTAAGTACTGTTTCAACCAATAATTTTGAGGCAGGAAAGCAGGCAGGAAACAAAATAGCACAACTAGTCGGAGATAATTCAAATATTGCCGTAATGAGTTTTGTGAAGGAAAGTGAGAGTGCGGAGAATAGAGAAAAAGGAATAGAAGCAGCACTTAAAAACTATAAAAATATTAATATAGTAGCAAAAGAATATTGTTATTCAAATGAAAAGGCTTCGGAAGAACTTACAAAAAATGTTATACAGTTAAATAAAGATCTAAACGGAATTGTAGCTTTAAATTCTTCAGCTTCATTAGGGGCTGCAAGAGCTATTGAAGGACTTGGACTTAAGGGCAAGATAAAACTAGTAACCTTTGACAGCACAATGCTGGGGATTCAATATCTTGAAGATGGTGTTATTCAAGCAACTGTAGTGCAGAATCCATTTATGATAGGATATTTAGGTTTAAAATATGGAGCCATGGCAGCAAGAGGAGAAAAGATACCTAAGAATACAGAAATAGAATCAAAAGTTATAGATGAATATAATATGTACAGCGAGCAAAATCAGAGGTTTATATTCCCCTTTGTAAAGTAATACAATGAAATCGTTTCATTTCAGTAGGATTTTTATATAAAATCATAGAATTTTATATTATTTTTTTATGAAAACGATGATAATATTAATAACAGAGAGACATAATAAAAAAATAATAAATTAAAATATTTTGTAGGGGGAATATTAAATGAACAAAAAATTAATAGCTACAGTATTAGCTACCGCTCTTGTACTTGGCGGATGTGCATCAAAGCCAGCTCCAACCACAAATGGAGGAGACAGCGCTAGCAGTGCAAAGCCAAAAGTAGGTGTTACTATCTACAAGTATGATGATAACTTCATGTCCTTCGTTAGAAGAGCTATTGATACTGCAGGAAAAGACAAAGCAGATCTTATAATGAACGACTCACAAAATGACCAAGCTAAGCAGCTTGACCAAATCGATACAATGATTTCAAAGGGATCTAAATCTTTAGCAATCAACTTAGTTGACCCTAAGGCTGCTGGAAACGTAATAGAAAAAGCTAAAGCTAAAAATCTTCCAGTAATATTCTTCAACAAAGAGCCAGAAGCTTCAGCATTAGCTAGCTATGACAAAGCTTGGTATGTAGGAACTAAGTCAGAAGAATCAGGTATTTTACAAGGACAATTAATTGTAGACCAATGGAACAAGAGCAAAGATAAATGGGATTTAAACAAAGATGGTAAAATCCAATACGTATTATTAAAAGGTGAACCAGGACATCCAGATGCAGAAGCAAGAACTAAGTATTCTGTTCAAACAATCAAAGACAAGGGAATTGGTGTTGAAGAGTTAGCTATAGACACAGCTATGTGGGATTCAGCTAAAGCTACAGACAAGATGGATGCTTGGCTAGCAAAGAATAATGGAAAAATCGAAATGGTTATTTGCAACAATGACGCAATGGCATTAGGTGCTATAGCATCACTTGAAAAAGCTGGATACTTTAAAGGCGACAAATACATGCCAGTTGTTGGTGTTGACGCTATACCAGATGCTTTAACTAAGATTGAAGCAGGTGAAATGCTTGGTACAGTATTAAATGATGCTAAGAACCAAGGTCAAGCAACAATGGATTTAGCTATAAATGCAGCTAATGGAAAAGATGTATTAACTGGAACTAAGTGGAAGTTAGATGACAAAAAAGCAGTTCGTGTTCCTTATGTAGCTATTACTAAAGACAACATAAACACTGCTAAGGATGCATATAAATAACAAAGTGAATAAGAGACACACTTTAAAGTGTGTCTCCTATCATTTAAATTTGTATAAGGAGGGAAATCCATGAATAATACAGCCAGGGAAAAGGACAAAGAACAATATGTGCTAGAAATGTTAAATATATCTAAGGAGTTTCCTGGGGTAAAAGCATTATCTGGAGTAACCTTAAAAGTTAGACCAGGTACTGTACATTCATTAATGGGTGAAAATGGTGCAGGTAAATCAACACTGATGAAATGTTTGTTTGGGATATATCATATGGATGAAGGTGAAATTTACCTAAGCGGACAAAAGGTTCAGTTTGTAAATTCAAAACAAGCCTTAGATAATGGCGTTTCTATGGTTCATCAAGAATTAAATCAAGTTAGACAAAGAAGTATTATAGATAATATATGGCTTGGTCGTTATCCTGAAAAGGGTGGCTTTATTAACGAAAAAAAGATGTATGAAGATACTAAAAAGATTTTTGAAGAATTGGACATAAATGTTGATCCAAGACAAAAGGTAGGTTCTCTATCAGTTTCACAAGCACAGATGGTTGAAATTGCAAAAGCAGTTTCTTATGATTCAAAGGTTTTAGTTATGGATGAGCCAACTTCCTCATTAACTGAAAAAGAAGTTGCACATTTATTCAAGATTATTGAAAAGTTAAAGAAAAAGAATGTTGGAATTATATATATTTCTCATAAGATGGAAGAGATACTTAAAATTTCAGATGATGTTACTATAATGAGAGATGGTCAGTGGGTTGCAACAAAGAAGGCAAGCGAGCTAACCACTGATTTGATAATAAATATGATGGTTGGAAGAGATTTGTCAAATCGTTTTCCGGAGAAAGTAAACAAGCCTCAACAAGTGATATTAGAAGTTAAAAATCTTTCTGCTGAAACCAAACCTAGAGTTGATAATGTTAGTTTTGAACTTAGAGCAGGAGAAATACTCGGTGTTGCAGGACTTGTTGGAGCAAAGAGAACAGAGCTTTTAGAAACTTTATTTGGTATGGTAAAGATGACTTCTGGGAAAATAGTATTGCATGGTAAGGAAATAGTTAATTCTAATCCAAGTGTTGCAATGAAAAATGGATTTGCACTAGTTACGGAGGAAAGACGTATAACAGGTATTTTTGACAGACTTTCCATAAGTTTTAATTCTGTAATTGCAAATGTAGGAAAGTATGTTAATAAATTTGGTATATTATCAGATAAAAATATTGAAAAAGATACTCAATGGGTAATAGACTCTATGAGAGTTAAAACACCATCACAAAAAACTGCTATAGGAAGTCTTTCAGGTGGTAATCAGCAAAAGGTAATAATAGGAAGATGGCTTTTAACAAAGCCAGAGATACTAATGCTTGATGAACCAACAAGAGGAATAGACGTTGGAGCAAAATATGAAATCTATCAACTTATGAATAATTTAGCTGCTGAAGGAAAAGGAATAATAATGGTATCTTCTGAAATGCCGGAGCTTCTTGGTGTAACAGATAGAATTATGGTTATGAGTAACGGAAAACTGGCAGGTATAGTTGATACAAAGACTACTACTCAAGAAGAAATAATGAGACTACAAGCAAGATTCCTATAGGAAGGAAGGAGGAAATCAAAAATGGAAAATGGAAAAGCAATAAAAAATAAAATGCCTCTTGGGCAGTTACTAATGAATAATGCAATATATATAGTTTTAGTAGCATTATTTATTGTCATAATTGCGATAGATCCTACATTTTTATCGGTAGATAACTTTAGAAATATATTAGCACAAGCCTCAACTCGTATGATAATAGCTTTAGGTATAGGTGGTATACTTATAGTTCAAGGTACAGACCTTTCCGCAGGACGTACTGTAGGACTTGCAGCAGTAGTTTCAGCTTCATTATTACAAGCTACTGATTATGCTTACAGAATGTATCCTCATTTACAAAGGCTCCCAATTTGGGTTCCAATATTAGTAGCTATAGTTGTGTGTGCAATTGTTGGCTTACTAAATGGTATTATAGTTGCAGTATTTAAAGTTCCGCCTTTTATAGCTACTCTAGGCATGATGCTTATAGTTTATGGAGCTACATCAACTTACTTTGACCGTCCACCACTTGGTGCACAGCCAATAGGAGGTTTGGATAAGGCCTTTTCAAAATTTGTACTTGGAAGTGTTGGTACAGGAAACCTTAGAATTCCATACTTAGTTATATACGCTGCTATAGTAACTATATTAATGTGGATATTATGGAATAAGACTCGTTTCGGAAAAAATATGTATGCTATTGGTGGAAATCCAGAAGCTTCCGCAGTATCTGGTGTTAATGTTATAAAATACTTAGTTTTAATATATGCTTTAGCAGGTGCTTTATTCGGATTCGCTGGTGCTTTAGAAGCAGGACGTGTTGGTAGTGCAACTAACAACACTGGTAACATGTATGAAATGGATGCTATTGCAGCCTGCGTTGTTGGTGGTGTTTCCATATATGGAGGTATCGGTACAGTACCTGGTATTTTAACAGGAGTTTTAATATTCCAAGTTATCAACTATGGACTTGCATTTATAGGAATCAACCCATACCTTCAGTACATCGTAAAAGGATTGATTATAGTATTTGCAGTTGCTATTGATATTAGAAAATACATTAAGAAGAAATAATGTAGAATGAGTGATGAAGATCCCCTTTTTGGGGATTTTCTTTTATTTTAATAAATTATAAAAACTTCGTAGGAGTCTTATCCATCAATTATACATTCTACATTCAGTAATTTTACATTAAAAAATAGGCCGCTTCACTTTGGAATTCGTATCCCAAAGTGAAGCGGTCTATTTTTTATGCTCCTTCGCTAAGGAACTTATACTGGCTCATATACAAGCTATGATAAAGTCCTTTTGAGTTCATTAATTCATCATGAGTTCCAGCTTCAACAATTGTTCCATCATTAACTACCATTATTCTATCACAATCTCTGATAGTTGAAAGTCTGTGGGCTATTACAAAGGAAGTCCTTCCATGAAGAAGCTTCTGTATACCTCTTTGTACAAGCTTTTCTGTCTGAGTATCAATATTTGAAGTAGCTTCGTCAAGAATTAAAATTCTTGGGTTTGCAAGAAGTGCTCTTGCAAAGGATATAAGCTGTCTTTGACCTACTGAAAGTCTAGAACCTCTTTCATTAACTTCTGTATCATAACCATTTTCAAGGCCCATTATAAATTCATGAGCACTAACAGCTTTTGCAGCTGCAATAACTTCTTCATCAGTTGCATCAAGTTTTCCGTACCTTATATTCTCTTTAATAGTAGTAGAGAAAAGGAAGGTATCTTGAAGCATTATACCCATCTGACTTCGCAAAGATTCTAACTCAACATTTTTAACATTTCTGCCATCAATTAAAACTTCACCGCCTTGAGAGTCATAGAATCTGCTGATTAGGTTAACTATAGTAGTTTTACCAGCACCAGTTGGGCCTACAAGAGCTATAGTTTCTCCTGGATTAATTTTAAAGCTTACATTATCCAAAACAACTGTGCCATCCTCATAACCAAAGGTTACGTTTTTAAACTCAACCTGACCTTTAATTTTAGGCATCTTTACTGCGCAGTTAATATCAATGATATCTGGCTTAACATCCATTATTTCAAAGATTCTTTCAGCAGCTGCAAAGCTCATAATCATATTATTGTAGAAATTGCTTATTTCAAGTATTGGTCTCCAGAACATGCCTATATACATGGTGAAAGCTATAATTGTACCAATAGTTATATCATTAGACCCTATTAGTTTTGCACCGAACCAATAAACTAAAGCCATACCTAGTCCCCATGAGGTATCAACCAAAGGCCAGAAAAGGTCATTTAACCGTACCGCACGTATAAATTCACCCATCATATCCTTAACTAAATTCAAAAAAGTGTTTGAAGTTTTATTTTCATTAGCAAAAGCTTGAACTACCTTCATGCCTGAGAAATCTTCATGAGTAAAGGCATTAAAGGTTGAACGCTTTCTTCTGTAATTCTGCCATCTTCTTCTTGAAAAGGTTTCAATAGAAAACATACTAAGTGCAAGAACAGGAAGCAAGATTATAGAAGCAAGTGCCAGTTTTACATTTAGATAAAACATCATTATACCTACGCAAATTATTGTTAATAGCTGAGGTATAAAGTTAGTTACCGCATTGTTAAACAAATCCTGAAGTGAGTTAACGTCACCAATAACTCTGGCTAAAATTTTTCCTACAGGTCTGTTATCAAAGAAGGAGAAAGACAGCTTTTGAATATGAGTATACAAATCATGCCTGATTTTTAAAAGTATATCATTTGTTATGGAAGCCATCTTTATAATTCTTACGCTAGAAGCAAGCATGGATAAAAAGTTCATTATTACCATAGCTGCTCCAATTATAAAAAGTCCCTTTAAGTCATTGTTTTTTATATTTTGATCAATAGCTACCTTTAATAGATAAGGATTTATTATATTTACGACCATTACAAAGATTAATAAAAGAAGTATAACAAATACCTTTAGTTTATAAGATTTAAGATAGCTGAAAAGTCTTTTGAGTATTTCAGAATTTGAAAACTTTCTCAAATCTTCATCCTGTTTTACTGTGTTTCTAGCCATTATCCCACCTCCTCGTTTGAGCTTATAGTATCGAAGTCTTTAAATTGTTCGCAGTAAACTTCATAATACTTTCCTTTTTTAGTAAGTAGCTGTTCGTGATTTCCTTTTTCAACAATACGACCATCTTCAACATATATTATAAGGTCTGCATTTTTAACTGCTGATATTCTGTGAGCTATTATAAATGTAGTAGCATTTTTGTGCTTTTCATTTAAATTCTTAAGAAGTCTATATTCAGTTTCCATATCTAAGGCTGAAGTAGCATCATCAAGAATCAATATACTTGAGTTTCTTATAAGTGCTCTAGCAATAGATAACCTCTGCTTTTGCCCACCTGAAAGTCCTATACCTCTTTCACCAATTACAGTGTCGTATTTCTCATCAAGTTCTTCAATAAAGTCAGCAGCGCAGGCAAGAGAGCATGCTTCTTTAATTTCTTCCAAGGAAGCATTTTCACTGCCAAAACGAATATTTTCCTCTATACTTGATGAAAATAAGAAGGTATCCTGTGGAACAATAGACATTCGGCTTCTTAGGTCTTTAAGATTTACTTCTTTTACATTATAACCGTCCACATATATAGCACCATTCGTTACGTCGTAATATCTTCCTATAAGATTAATAATAGAGGATTTTCCTGAACCAGTTGTACCCATAATAGCAATTGTACTTCCGGCTTTTATATCAAGACTTACATCCTGAAGTACATATTCATCTCTATACTTAAAGGAAACATTGTCAAACTTTATATCTCCTTTAATAACAGGAAGTCTGAAAGAATCCTCGGTATCTTTAATTTCAGGTTCTTCATCCATTATTTTTGCTATTTTCTTGGCAGAAGCATTTGTCTGAGCCATTAAATTTGTAAGCCAGCCTAACATTCGCATTGGCCATATAAGCATCCATATATACCCGTTGAAAGCTACTAAGGTACCAATTGACATAGTCTCGTTCATAACAAGCATTCCACCTAGAACTATTAAGAAAACCATAGCAATGTTAGTTAAAAATTCTATTGGAGGAAAGTACCTTGATATTATTTTGTTTTGTTCCATACTTAAATCAAAGTTTTCGTGATTGAGTTTTAAAAATTTTAGTATTTCATGTTTTTCTCTTGCAAAAGCCTTAACTAGTCTTACACCCGCAATATTTTCTTGAGCGGCGGTGTTTAATAAAACTCCTTGGTCACTAAGTTTTCCGTATGAATCTCCTATTTTCTTTTCAAATTTTAAAGCTAGGTAAGCAATAGGAGGCATTACTAGAAGACATAAAAGTGTGAGCTTCCAGTTCAGCACAAATAAAAGTACAGAAGCAGTAACGAAATATATTATATTTTCCACGAATAATCTTAGTCCAAAGGATACGCTTCTCCATACGTTATCTACATCTTCACCTATTCTGGACATAAGTTCTCCGGTGTTCATATTATCAAAATACTTAAAAGGTAATTTTTGAATGTGATCAAATAAATCCTTTTTAAGGTCTATGCTTATTTTTGCTGAAAGCACGTCAAAGAGATATTCTTTAGCATAACCGAATACTGCTCTTAAAAGTGTAACAGCTATAAAACCACCAAGTATAGGCCATAATAAATTCATTTCTTTGCCTATAAAAACTTTGTCTGTAATGAGTTTTTGCAGATATGGATTAAACATATCCAAAAAGATAGCAAGTGTCATCGCGATAGAAGGTACAATTACAAGCAATTTGTACTTCCATACATATTTAAAAATCTGTTTCATTCTAAGGTCCCCCCTTCTTATTCCGTCTAAATTTTTAAGCTGCTCTTAAATATTTGCAGCCTGGTTTTAGAATGAAAAAAACCATGGTTATCCCATGGCAAGAAAACATAACTTTTAAAGGCAAAGTATACCTTTAAAAACCTATATAAAAAGGCCATGGGTATTTGCAGCCCATGACCTATATCTCATAATCTATGAAAAAAGGTTTTGTATCAAGGTGTGAAAACCAACACCGAGGCAGGGCTACAATATGAAGTTTTAGATGCAAACATGTCGCTAGAAGCATTTTTTTCTGTAAAGGGCGCAAAAATGCCGTTGTTAAGAATACTGCTCATATTAATTTGTCTAGTTTTTCTTAATAACATATTACCTGACATGTCTCCTACCTCCTCTTTAATATTTAATAATAACTTCCATTTTAGGATACAACCTTTTACAACTTCTGTCAATAAAAATTTGTAAAAATTTTCAGGAAAACTTTAAGAATATAAAATTAGCTTTTACGTATTGTTTATTTATAAATAATACAATAAGGTTTTTGCATTAATTATGAAACTAAATATCCAATCTTCAACGCTTTTTTAAACATCATTAATGTATTAGAACTTTTGCTTTGTATATAATAATATATGACATATAGATTGGAGGGTGAATTGAAAATGAAAATAGATAGAGTTATTTCTAATATAAAGACGGTGGATTGTCCTCCAGACAAACTTCAGGAGAGAATTCAAGATGCCTGCAGGGTACCTGGAATTGGAGGAGATCCAGCTGTAGTTGTCGATAGAAACGAAAATTTAGATAAAGAGGATCTAAAAGCCTATAATGTTCATATTGTAAATACAGATACTCCGCGGATAGTTGCAATGGTAAAAGAAGGTTATGATGGCTACGTAGCCACAGTAACTGACGCATATCCTTTAGAATAAATATAAATAGGGTGCATTATTGCCCTTTTTTTCTTATTTTTGGTATCGAATTAAAATTGCTCTCGTATATACTATTAAGAAACATAAGTTATACAAGGGGGCTCATATTATGAAAAAGAAAGTTTTATTATGCGGACTCATAGCTATTTCAATAGTTTTTTCAGCCTGCAGTGCTAAAAAATCAGCAAGCGGAAACAGTGCTCCTGCACCAGCTGCACAGGCAAAAATGGATAGTTTGTCAATTAACAATAGCAATAACACTGCAGAAACTGCCAAAGCTGCAGGCGTGGATACTAAAGCTTCTGCAAAGGTAGAGGAAAAAAAGATAATTACAAATGCTTCTATTTATATAATAGAGGATGATTTAGAAAAACTATCACAAGCAATCAATAAAAAGACTCAGGAACTAAATGGATATATTGAAAGCGAGGAGACACTAGAAAATAAAATCACTGTAAGAGTCAGAATTCCAGCAGACAAATTTGATACTTTTATGTCATATACTGAAAAGGGGTTTAGTGTTAAAAATAAAAGTATTTCTAGTGAAAATGTAACAGATGCCTATGTAGATAATGATGCTAGACTAAAAAATTTAAGAGCACAGGAAGAGCAGGTTCTTTCTATTTTAAAGAAGGCTAATACAGTGGAAGAGGTTTTAAAGGTGCAGGCAGAGCTTTACAAAATAAGAGGTGATGCTGAGGCTCTGGAAGCTAAAAAGAAGAGCTGGGATAAGCAGGTAGATTATGCTACAATAACTTTGAATGCAGATAAAAAAATTATAGTTGCTGAAACTAAAAAGACTATTATTGGTGGATCAGATTTCATAAAATCAATAGGAAAAGGTTTTACAAATACTTCAGTAGCCTTGATACTTGCTGTAGAAAATATTTTAATATTTGTTTTTTCAAATATTATTGTTTTAGGGATATTTGTTGTTGCAGGAGTTTTTGGATATAAAAGGTATAAAAAATATATGAAAAATAATCAATTGTAGAATTTTAGCTATAAAGCTGCAGATATTGTAATATGTCTGCAGCTTTACTTATTTTGTATTTGTATAAACAGATAAATAGTTGGAAAAAATAATTTTATTAATGGTATCAAATAAATAGAGGAGGATTTTGTTTATGAGTTCAGAAAATAATAACAATGACAGCCAATCTTTAGATGATTTTTTTAATTATAATGGAAGTAATGATAGTGAACTTGCCCAGGAAATAAGCAATTTAAAAGAACAATTAAGCAGTATGCAGCAAACCTTGTATGATATGCAGACTAATTCTATAACTGGAGGAAACTCTGGGCAAAACAGCAGTGCTAATGGAAACGGTCAAGACAATAATGAGAATAAAGGGAATCAGCAGAAAAATGAAGAACAGAAAAATGAAGAAAAGGATAAGGAAAAGGATAAGGAAAAGAATAAAGATAATAACAAAGCTGAAAACCATAGTAATCAAGCCATGAATCAGCTCTTGATGCAAATGAATGATTTTAGAAGTCAGGCTCAGAAACAGCAGGAACAGGTACAACAGCAGGTCCAAAAATCTATACAGCAGGCAATGCAGGTGCTTCAAGAAGCAAGCCAGCAAATACAATCTAATCAGGCACTTACTCAAATGAATCATTTAATTGATCAAGCGCAGCAGCAAATAAGCGGAGTTTCCCCCAATGCTCAACACAGCCATCAAAATGAAAATGACGGAGAAGATAAAAAACAGGAGAAGCAATAAAACATGCATAAACTGCAGAGGGAATTTTATAATAGAGATAGTGTAACTGTAGCTAAAGAACTTTTAGGAAAGTTTCTGGTTCATAAAGTTAATGGAAAGGAACTTATAGGTAAGATAGTTGAGGTAGAGGCTTATATGGGGCCAACCGATAAGGCAGCGCATTCTTATAATAATAGAAGAACAGATAGAAATGAAATTATGTATGGGTTGCCAGGATTCGCTTATGTGTATATAATATATGGAATGTATAACTGTGTAAATGTAGTAGTAGAAGAGCCGGGAAAACCTCAAGCAATACTTATAAGAGCTTTGGAGCCAATCAGTTCTCTTGATGAAATTAGCAATTTCAGATATGGGAAAACATATGAAGAACTTTCTAAACGAGAAATAATAGGACTTACAAGTGGACCAGGAAAGCTATGTAAGGCTTTCTTCATTGACAGAGGACAGAACGGAGAAGATTTGTGCGGAGATAAATTATTTTTATATGAAGATGAGAACTCAGAGGAATTTGAAATAATAAGCACCACAAGAATAAACATAGATTATGCAGAAGAAGCAAAGGATTTTCCATGGAGATTTTATATAAAAGGGAATCCTTATGTATCTAAAAAGTAGAAGCTTGAGCTTCTGCTTGTTTGTTATGTTGACAAAAATTTTAATATAAGGATACAATGATATTAGCTTTTATGTGATTTAATGTTGAAAGGTGGTTTGGGAATGGGGTTTATAAAAGATATATTTGATAAAGAAATAACCAAAAGGCTGCTAGTCTTATTTTCTTTAGTTTTAATATTTTATGTAATGAGAGGCATGATTAATTTATTTCTTCTAACTTTTTTATTTACTTATCTTATATATAGCATGCAGAATTTGGTTATGAGAAAGCTTGGAAAGTATATACCTCTTAGTTATACACTTGTAACTATATTTTTTTATGTTATATTTGCAACTTTGATTACCTTTTTTATATCTAAATATATACCAATTGTGATTAGTCAAACTATAATCATAATAAATCAAATATCAGATTTTGATTTTAAATCCAATATACATATACAAAAATATCTTATGCCAATGATTGATCAAGTTGATTTTAAGGGATATACAAAAGGTGGAGTAGATTTCCTTCTTCAGCTTGCTACTAATATAGGCAAGTGGAGTATCAATATTTTTATTGCACTTATGCTTAGCATGTTTTTTATGCTTGAAAAAAGTAAGGTATCGGAATTTGTTAACAGACTTAGGTACAGTAGAATATCCGGCTTTTACAAATATCTTCATTATTTTGGAACTAACTTTTTAAATTCTTTCGGAAAAGTAATACAGGCCCAAATAATTATTGCGCTAATAAATTCTCTATTATCTATAATAGGTCTTGGAGTCTTGGGCTTTAAGCAGCTTCTTGGACTAGGGGTTATGATATTTTTATTTAGCTTAGTACCTGTGGCAGGTACAATAGTTTCCTTGATTCCACTTTCAATAATAGCTTTTAATAATGGTGGAGTCATTAAAATATTATATGTGTTTATAATGATAGCAGCTTTACATGGACTGGAAAGCTATGTACTAAATCCAAAATTGATGGCTTCAAAAACAGAACTTCCGGTGTTTATAATATTTGTTGTTTTAATATTATCTGAACACTTTATGGGGGTTTGGGGCCTTCTTATAGGAATTCCTTTGTTTATGTTTTTATTGGACTTACTAAATGTTAAAGCTAGGGAATAAAAGTGCCGTATTTCGGCACTTTTTTATGCTTAAATATCATTTATAATTAACTATAAGTAAAAATGGACAAAGGTGAATTTTATGAAACTTAGACAGAAAACTATTACTATAATGCTTATAACCTTCTTAAGCTTGGTTGTTATATTTTTTATAGCTTCCAAAACTATAATTGTAAGAAGTTTTTTGAATTTAGAAGAACAAGATATGACAAAAGATTTAAATAGAATTGTCGATATAATAAATTACGATATAAATAATTTAAGCTTAAGAAATAAGGATTATGCAGCGTGGGATCAAACTTACAAATTTGTACTAAATAGAAATGAAGAATATATAAAATCTGAATTGGGAAATGAAACTTTTTCTAATCTAAAGATAAATATAATGTTTATACTAGATGAGAAGAACAATCCTATCTTTGTCAAAGGGTATAATCTAGAAGATAAAAAAGAAATAAATTTAAATAAATATGAAGAAGAACTTTTATATAATATTAAGAAGGATCTGCCCATGAAGGAAATAAATACATTGGGTAATATCCAAGGAATTATTATGATTGATAAAACTCCAATGATGATCTCTATAAGAAGAATTCTGACCAGTGATGAGGAAGGACCTTCCAGAGGCATTATGGTTATGGGGAGGTATATAGATTCTGAGGAGATAAATTACATAGATAAAATAACTCATGTATCCTTTGAAATTGATAATACAGATAATCCTAATAATTACATGAATAAGGAAGTTGTAGTCAAACCAGTTAATATGAATATTGTGTCAGGATATACTGTTATTAAAGATATATATGGCAAACCAACCTTTCTTATTAAGCACTCAATAGAGAGAAATACTTTTCATAAAGGACTCGCAAGTGTAAGATATTTGGGATTATCTTTAATTATTATAGGTGGAGTATTTCTATATGTAGTGATGATTATAATAGAAAGAATTGTTTTGAGAAGACTTCTGGAGCTTAATAATCAGGTTTATAACATAGGCCAAAGGAGAGAGTTTTCATTAAGGGTTGAGGATAGTGGAAAGGATGAACTTGCAAGTCTTGCTAAGGTTATAAATTTTATGTTAGTAACTATTGAAAAATCTTTTGTTGATTTAAAAGAAAACAATGAAAAGTTAAAAGAGCTTGATAAGCTTAAAAGCGATTTTATATCTTCTGTTTCTCATGAACTTAGAACCCCATTAACTTCTATCATAGGATTTTCAAGTTTAATTAAAAGCAAATTTAATAAAAAAATATTACCGGTATTAGATTTTGAAGATAAAAAAGTCAGAAAAGCAAGTGAGCAAATAGTAACCAATGCGGATATTATAATTTCAGAAGGGAAAAGGCTTACAACTATTGTTAATGATGTCTTAGATATCTCAAAAATAGAAGCAGGTAAAATGGAGTATAAAGATAAAATTACAGATGTTAGTGAGATAATTGAAAAGTCTGCTAAAGCTATTGAATCCTTAATAAATAAAAATATAGAGTTAATAGTAGATATTGATAATAATCTTCCGTTTATCATGATTGATGAAGATAAGCTTTTTCAAGTACTAATTAATTTAATATCAAATTCTATAAAGTTTACTGAAGAAGGAACTATTGTGTGCACTGCAGAATTAGAAAATGAGCATATTATTATTAGCGTGATTGATACTGGAATTGGAATTAATAAAGAAAATTATGAGACTATTTTTGAAAAATTTAATCAAGTTGGAAGTACTCTCATAGGAAAACCTAAGGGTACAGGACTTGGTCTTGCAATTTGTAAAAATATAATAGAACACTATGGTGGAAAGATATGGGTTGAAAGTAAACTAAATGAAGGCAGCAAGTTTTCATTTACGATACCAATGAATTTATTTGCAGATTAATGAGAGAGAATGGAGATAAAACATGTCTATAGTTAAACTGAAAAAACTTATCAATAGGGCTGAAAATATAAAAGCAATAGAGGATACGGTAAAATTATTAGATACAAAGATTGTTATTGAAGACGCAAAAGAAGTTATCTACGGCAACAAGGAAGTAATAGAAGGGACTAAAAAATATAATGTAACAGTTAATGATGAAGTTATTGGCTGGGTAATAGGTAATGAAAAGGCTGAATGCATTGCTTCTATATTGCATTCAATTTGCATAAATGAATATGAAAAGAAAAAACTGGCTAAGGAAACCTTAGAAAAGTACAAAGAAATAAATATGTTTTATGATGTTTCAGAAAAGCTAGCTTCAACAACTAGGGCAGGTAATGTAGCCAAAATTGTTATTAATGAGGCAATGAAGCATTTAAATATAACTTTTGCTTCTATAGTGCTTGTTAACGAAGAAACACAAGTTTTGGAAACCATATGCCAAGTTCACAAAAATATTAATCTGGAAAATGGAAAACTGAAAGTTGATTTAAGTATAAACAATGAATTTATAAAAAATATTATTAGCAGGAAAACGGGGGAAATTATAGATAATGTTAAGGAAGTAGAAGGATTGGCTTGTGAAGGTTACATGCTAAATTCATTGATTTGTGCTCCTATTTTAGCTAAAGGAAAGGCTATCGGAATTATGCTTCTTGGAAATGATAAAGTTTATGAATATACAGCTGCTGACTTAAAACTATCTAATTCTCTAGCCTATCAGACAGGAATTGCTATAGAAGGAACAAAACTTTACGAACAGCTTAGAGAAAATTTCTTTGACACAATACAAGTTTTGACTCAAATAATAGAAATGAGAGATAATTTCAAAGGCGGACATTCTAAAAGGGTAGCAAATTATTCCCTTAATATTGCAAAAGCTATGGAGATGTCTAAGATCGATTTAGTAAAATTAAAACTTGCAGTTATGCTTCATGATATAGGGAATGTAGCTGTAAGCGATGAAATTTTAAATAGAAAAGGAAAGCTGCCAGAGGAGCAATACGAAATAGTTAAAAAGCACTCAGAAATTGGGGCTATAATGCTTGATAAAATAGAACAGTTAAAAGACATTGCTCCAGCAATTAGGGCACATCATGAGCGGTATGATGGTACAGGATATCCGGATAATCTAAAAGGGGAGGAAATACCTTTGTTTGCAAGGATAATAGCTGTGGCAGATGCTTTTGAAGCAATGACTAATGACAGGCCTTATAGGGAAGCATTGAACCTTTATTTTGCTGCCGAGGAACTGTCAAATAATAAAGGAACACAGTTTGATCCGAGAATAGTTGACATATTCTTTGAAATATATAAAGATAAAAAATTAGAAGAAATTCAAACTTCAGTTTGATTTATAAGGATGGGAAATATTATGGCTAAAATACTCATAGTAGATGATGATGCTCATATTAGACTTCTTCTAGAGCAAACCTTGGAGGACTTTGAAGACAAGGGTGTTGAATTACTTTCAGCTTCAAATGGTAAAGAGGCTATAGATACTATACTGAAGGAAAAGCCTGATATAGTTTTTTTAGATATAATGATGCCGGAAGTAAATGGCTTTGATGTATGCAGCAGGATTAAAAATGAATATAGACTAATGAATGTATTTATAATACTGCTTACAGCAAATGGGCAACAAAGCTATTTAAAAAGTGGAAGTGATTATGGGGCTAATTTGTATATGACAAAACCTTTTGATCCTAACTATGTTGTAAAGAAAGTATCTGAGATACTTGGAATATAAAATAAGCTGGCGATTACCAGCTTATTTTACTTTAAGAGACAAATACTTTGAGCGGAAATTCCTTCTTCTTTACCAGTAAAGCCGAGCCCCTCCTCTGTTGTAGCTTTAACATTGATTTTATCCTCAGAAATATTTAGTGCCTCAGATATATTTTTTATCATAATAGGTATGTGTGGTGCCATTTTAGGCTTTTGAGCAATTATAGTAGAATCAATATTTTCTATTTCATATCCCTTTTGATTAATTAGGTTACCTACTTCTTTTAAAAGTAAAATACTTGATATACCCTTAAAATGCTCATCGGTATCTGGAAAATGTTTTCCTATGTCCCCTAAGCCTGATGCACCAAGCAGGCTATCCATTATAGCATGCAAAAGTACATCTGCATCAGAATGTCCAAGTAATCCTGTCTTATAGGGAATATCTACTCCTCCAAGTATAAGTTTTCTTCCTTCGGCTAATTTGTGCACATCATAACCCATTCCTATTCGCATAAATATCCTCCTCTATTACTTATATACAGTTATTATATTATTTTTATTTTAGCATAAATTCTACATATAATGTATTACTCGTCGATTATGCAAGAAAAATAAGGAATGATTTTAGATACATATGTATTTTAGTAATGGAATATTTGGAAGGAATTGAAAGTTGGATGTAGAATATATACAATAGTGTAATATTTTTAAGGATGGGGTATTATATGTTAAATAAATTGTTCGGAATGTCGAAACTAAATGGCAGAGTGTTTTTAGGTATAATCGGAGTAATACTGCTTTACTTTATCAGTTATACAAACTTTGCATTGTTTCATTTTATAATTGAAATTATATGTATAATTATTGGTTTTAGTATATATATAATAACTAAAAATACACATAAGGTTTCTCAAAATAATTACTTTATCTTTTTAGGTGTTTGTTTTATTGTAATAAGTATTTTTGATTTACTCCATGTTATGACATATGACAGTATTAGGATATTTTCATGGAGCAGCCAGAACTTATCCGTTCAATTTAGAACAGCAGCTTCAGTTATACAAAGTATTGCCTTTCTTATATTTTCTATACTCTTGTACAGAAGAGAGAGACCAGTAAAGATTATATATTTGGTATCTTGTATTTTTATATTTTCAACTGTCATATTTCTGTGTATTTACTTTAATATAGTACCTATATTTTTTGAAAATGGAAGAGGATCTACATTATTTAAAAAGATAATTGAATTAATCATTTGCTTAACCTATGCAGATTGTATTAAACTGTTGAATTCTAAAAAGGTAAGAGGTTATGAGAATATAGCTATACTTCTTGCTTGGGCTGCAGCGATATTTATATTGTCGGAACTTAGCTATACATTGTACACTGGCCCTTCTGACTTAATAAATATTACGGGACATATTTTTAAACTTTTGGCTTATCATTTAATATATAAAGCTATAATTAAAACAACTCTCGAAAATCCATACAATGTTTTATTTTATAGGCTGACTGAAATAAACAGCAGCTTGGAGATTAAAACTAGACAGTTAATGAAATTTAATAAAAAATTAAATGATGAAATTCAAGAAAGAAAAATTATAGAAGAAAAACTGATAAACAGCAAGAAAAATTATCAAGAACTTTTGGATTTTCTTCCTTATGCCATAGTAGCACATAGTGACGGCAAGATTGTTTATGTAAACAACGCAACCTTAAGATTATTCAAGTTTAATGAATACAAAGATGTGCTTTATAAAGAGATACTTGAATTTGTTCCTGAAAAATACTGTGAACTAGTAAAGACAAGAATGAATGCAGTATATCGAAGGGAAATTTTAGATACAGTTGAAATGCAGCTTTTAAAATCTAGTGGTGAGTTAATAGATGTAGAAACTAAAGCAGTACCATATATGTATAAGAATAAGCTTGCAAGTCTAGTAATTATAGGGGATATAAGTCAAAGAAAAAAAGCTGAAGAGAAGGAAAAGGCTTTAAAGGAAGCTATTGAATATGATAGAATAAAAAATGAATTTATGGCTAACATATCCCATGAACTAAGGACACCATTAAACGTTATATTTGGAGCAGTACAGCTTATCGACTATTACTCTGATAATAATTCTTTATGTGATAATAAGAGAAGTATTTCAAAATACTCTAAAAGCATGAAACAAAATTGCTATAGAATGCTTAGACTAGTTAACAATTTAATTGATTTAACAAAGATTGATTCAGGATTCTTAAAGTTAAATCTTCAAAATTATAATATAATAAGTGTTATAGAAGATATAACTATGTCTGTAGCTGAATATATCGAAAGCAAGCATATAGATATAGAATTCGATACAGAGATTGAAGAAAAATATATTGCCTGCGATGCAGATATGATTGAAAGAATTGTTTTAAACCTATTATCTAATGCTGTAAAATTTACCCCTGAAGGTGGAAAGATTTGGGTTAATGTATATGATAAAAATGATTATGTAATATTATCTGTAAGAGACTCAGGCATTGGAATACCAGAGGATAAAAAGGAATTAATTTTTGATAGATTTAGACAGGTGGATAAGTCTTTTGCCAGAAATACAGAAGGAAGTGGCATAGGGCTTAATTTGGTAAAATCAATAGTAGAATTGCATGGTGGGAAGGTTTGGGTTGAAAGTAAATACGGAAAAGGAAGCGAATTTTTTGTTAAGATTCCTGTTATAACAGTTCCCTGTGATGAAATTGCAGTAACTATGGATATTCCTCAGGGCAAGGTAGAAAGAATTCATATTGAATTCTCAGATATTTATTCGTAAGGAAGGTGACAATTATGGTTAATATAATAAATCTAACCAAAAGCTTTAAGACAATTAAAGCTGTTGATAGTATAAGCTTTAAGGTTAACAAGGGTGAAATAGTAGGACTTCTTGGAGAGAATGGAGCAGGCAAAACTACAACTTTAAGAATGCTTGCTACCATGTTGAAACCAACAGGAGGAACAGCTTCTGTAAATAATTATGATATTATAAAAGATCCAGGTAGAGTAAGAGGAGAGATTGGCATACTTTTCGGAGGTGAGGTAGGGCTTTATGACAGACTTACAGCAAGAGAAAATATTAAGTATTTTGCTGAACTAAACGGTATGAGCAAAAGTGAAACGGAACAAAGTATAGACTATCTTATTGAAATGCTTGATATGAAAGAATATATAGACAGAAGAGTGGGGAAATTTTCAAGAGGAATGAAACAAAAGGTAGCTATAGCGCGTTCTATAGTACATAGACCTACAGTAATGCTTTTTGATGAACCTACAGCAGGATTGGATGTAACAGCCTCAAGGATAGTTCAGGACTTTATTTTAAAGTGCAAAGAAGATAATAAGGCTATAGTTTTTTCAAGCCACAGCATGAATGAAGTAGAACGTTTATGTGATAGAATTGTTATAATACATAAAGGTAAAATACTTGAAGAGGGAACTGTAGACAACATAAAAATCAAGTATAAGAGTGATAATATGGAAGATATATTTATGCAGTTAGTAGGTGATAATAATGGGAAGTAAGGTAACCTTTCTTGTTTTTAAGAAAGAATTAATGGACACTTTCAGAGATAGAAAAACAATTATAATAAGTATATTGATTCCTCTGATACTTTTTCCTGTATTGTTTGGTGTAATAGGAAAAAGTATGGACAAGACAGAAAAAGCTGTGGAAAATAACTTAAAAATAGCAATAGTAGAAAAAGGCCAAAGTAATTTAGCTCAGTTTTTAAAATCGCAAAAAAATATAAATATAATACAGTCAAATAATATAGAGGAAGACGTAAAATCAGGTAAAGTATTAGCAGCATTATATATACCTGAAAATTTAGAGGAAGGTATAGCAAAGGAGAATACAGTAAATATAAATCTTACCTATGATAATTCAAGCCAGCAGTCTCAAATGGCAATGGCAGCAATAAAAAGCTATATAGATGCCTATTCCAAGGAAGTCGTATCAGAAAGACTTGGAAAAAGAAATATTAGTGGAGATATTTTAAATCCAATAAATGTTGAGTTAAAAACTTCAGTTAAAGAAAGTGAAGGTTTTGGAAAATACATGCTTTCTCTTATGCTTCCGCTTATGCTTGTAATCTATAGTGTGTCAGGACCTATGGGGGCAGCTGTAGATTTAGGAGCTGGAGAAAAGGAAAGAGGAACTTTAGAGCCTCTTTTAACAACTCAGGCAGGAAGAATGTCACTTTTATGGGGCAAATTTTTAGCTATAACTAGCTTAGGGCTTATAACAACTCTTGCATCTTTAGGGGGATTATTCATAGCCATGAAACAAAAGGGAGGCTTATTTAATGGTGCTTCTGGAAGTTTAAGTACAGCAACAATACTTTTAATTGGCTTAGTTACATTGCTTTTAACAATGGTGTTTGGTGCACTTGAGCTATCTGTAAGTATTTATGCCCGTTCTTTTAAAGAAGCACAAACCTATATATCACCTCTTATGATAATATCTTTTGTACCGACATATGCAACTTATATGCTGGATGCAAAAAATATAGAAACTTTTTATTTTCATATTCCTCTAGCAAATGCAGTATGTCTTCTAAAGGAATTTATATCAGGAATATACAATTATACACATATAGCCATAACCTTTGGATGGATAGCTTTTTATATACTTGCTTCCGTTTTCTTTGCAAGGTACATGTTCAGCAGAGAGGAAGTTATATTTAGAACATAAGAAATAAACTCTCATTTATCATATGTAATAGATAAATGGGAGTTTTTTAATTATAATATTGACTTATTTTTTCCATGATTTTTATGTTCTTTCTTAGAACTGTAAAATAAATCAGTTACCTTTTTTAATATACTAGAAAATAGCCTTTTGAATTTACTTTTTCTTTTTTGCTTTGCAGTGAAATCAACTTTTATTACATTATCTTTCATAACACCGCCCCTTATACAATAGAATGCCCCTAATATAATAATAACATATTATGTAAAAAATGTTAATTAAATTACTGTTAACACTGTAAAAAAGTTTAATCAAGCTACTTAAAATAAATGTAATATGATATAATCAAAACTGAAACTTATTAAACTTGGGGGGATTATTTTGAAAAGAAGAATTGCAGGAATTATACTTATAGTCATTGGACTAGCTGTAATAGGAACAGCATTTTTTATGAGATATAGTGCAGAAAGACATCAGAAAGCTATGCTTGATGCGTTTGAAAATACACTTGAGCAAGTAGACAAGACTCAAGAAACCAGCACTAATAATGATGCATCTCCCAGTATAAAACCACCTGCAGAAGATATAAGTGGAGCTATAGGAGTAATGAAAATACCTAAAATAGACTTAAAGGTTGCTATTGGTGAAGGTGTAGATAACAATACTTTAAAATATGCAGTCGGTCATTTTGATGGAACTGCAATGGCTGGAGAAAAAGGAAACTTTGCTGTAGCTGGTCATAGAAGTTATACCTACAGTGAGTATTTTAATAGACTTGATGAAGTTAATATAGGTGATGAAATTATAGTAAAAACAAAAAAAGGTGAGTTTACATATAAAGTCAATGAAAAAAAGGTGGTAGAACCAACGGAGGTTTCTGTTCTTGATAAAACTAAGGATGCAACGATTACTCTAGTTACTTGCACACCTATAAGGGTTGCTACACATAGGCTCATTATAAAAGGAAAATTAGTTCAGTAATTTCTATGAAAATTGTTTATTTGTAATATGTATTGTCCACAGTTTATCCACAAAACTGTGGACAATGTTTATAATTTTATAAAAATTATATTATTATATACAAATTAAGCGCTATTATTTATGCAACAATACAATATTAATTAATGAGAATGTATGAGAAATAATAGTTAACAACTAGTTCACAAGTTATACACATGCTGCTGTGTATAATATTAAAAAGAAACTCCTTGGTATTACCCCAAAGAGCTTTTTTTATAGATATTTTGAATAATAGTTATTATGTAAGATTAACACATTATCCACATCGGTTGTGTGGATAATGTTAATTATATAGATGCTTCTTCTGTTTTAACAGATATCGAAATTAAATTATTTAAAGTTTCTAGTTCTTGTTTTGATAAGTACCGCCAGCTGCCTACAGGCAGATCTTGTAACGGTATATTCATTATGCGTATTCTCTTAAGCTTTAGAACTTTGTACCCAAAGACTTCACACATTCTTCTTATCTGCCTGTTAAGACCTTGAGTGAGAATTATCCTAAAAACATATTTTCCTTCTCTTCTTATTATACAGGGTTTTGTTATCGTTCCAAGAATTTCAACACCTTTAGACATACCTTCCATAAATTCCATAGTTATAGGCTTATCTACAGTTACGATATATTCCTTATCATGGTTGTTGCCAGCTCTTAGAATTTTATTCACGATATCCCCGTCATTAGTAAGAAGTATAAGTCCCTCTGAATCCTTATCAAGCCTCCCTATAGGAAAAATTCTTTTTTCATAATTAATGAAATCAACAATGTTTCCTTTTACCTTATGTTCCGTAGTGCATGTAATACCAACAGGTTTATTTAACGCTATGTATACAAGTTCTTCTCTTTTTGTAAGAAGCTTTCCGTTAAGTCTTACTTCATCCTTTGAAGTAACTTTAGAGCCAGTTTGAGCTATTAAACCATTTATAGTTACTCTACCTTCTTCTATAAGCTTATCAGCTTCTCTTCTCGAGCATATACCTTTCTCACTTATAAATTTATTTAATCTAATTTCAGAACTTCTCTCAGGATGAACTATAGGAATTTCCTTACTGGTTTTTATCATATTCATATTTTTTCTTTTTGTCATAGCTTATTCTCCATCTAAATATATTTTATAATACAAAGCTTTTATATATAATGCAATACGGTTCTTAAAATAATGATATCGTAAAATATCCAACATTCAAGGATCTTTATGATTCATTAAGGTATTAGAACTTTTACATTTATATAATATTATTAACAATATTGTATAAAAAAAATTAACATAATCCAACCTATAATTGTATTGACAAGTAAATTATTATAAGTGTAAAATGTAATTAATAATTATTATTGATTAAAATGAAAGTAGGGAGATAATATGAAAAATGTTGTAGTATATACATCCAATACCTGTACTTACTGTGGTCAAGCAAAGGAATACCTAAAAGAAAATGGAATTAGTTACGAAGAAAGAAATATAAAAGAGCCAACTTATAGAAAAGAACTTATGACAATGGGATTTATGAGTGTTCCGGTTATAAAGATTGATGAAGATACAGTTCTTGGTTTTGATAAAGAAAAAATAGATTCACTTTTAGGATTATAAAAAAGTATTTAAAAGTTACCAAATTGGTAACTTTTTTTATTTTTGTATATTGACAAGCCTTCCAAAAGTGGTATTATATTCTTGTAGAAAAAATTATTATTCATAAATAAAGGTTATCAAGAAAGTTTGCGAGTGAGGAGGTTAAAGTCCCAAATGGGCTTTAACGGGAGTCTTGCGAACGGTAGTGAGCGCTCTAAGACTCCCAGTGTTTCGAGTGAAAGGAGAAAATTATGAAAAAATTTGTATGTAAAGTATGTGGGTACATTTATGAAGGAGAAGCTGCACCAGAAAAATGTCCAGTTTGCGGTGCACCAGCAGAAAAATTTGAGGAGCAGGCAGGAGAACTTATATGGGCAGATGAGCATAGAATAGGTGTTGCTCAAGGATTAGACGAAAGAGTAGTAGCTGGTTTAAAAGAAAATCTTAGTGGAGAATGCTTTGAAGTAGGTCTTTATTTAGCTATGGCTAGACAAGCATTTAGAGAAGGTTATCCTGAAGTAGGTATGTATTATGAAAAAGCTGCATATGAAGAAGCAGAACATGCTGCTAAGTTCTGTGAGTTGCTTGGAGAAGTAGTAACAGATTCAACAAAGAAAAATCTTGAGATGAGAGTTATTGCTGAAAATGGAGCAACTGCAGGAAAGAAAGAACTTGCAACTTTAGCAAAGCAATTAGGATATGATGCAGTTCATGATACAGTTCATGAAATGGCTAAAGATGAAGCAAGACATGGTAAAGCATTTAAAGGTTTACTAGATAGATATTTTTCAAAATAGATATAAATTTGCATACCTAAAAAGGGCCTATTAAAAGTGTTAGGCTCTTTTTTATATTTATACGAATAATTAACACTTAAGTAAATCGACAAAATATACGATATTATAATATAAAACATTCGTAATATGTAGAAATATGGCATAAATTTCATAAGTATAATACATTGTTTTTACAATGTTAAGATCAGAGTTAAAAAAGGAGGTTGAAGTCCTAAATAGACTTCGACGGGAATCTTACGAGGTCAAAGTCCTAAATGGGCTTTGACGGGTGACTTGTGAGCGAAAGCCAACATTTTAAGTTACCCTGTACCTGAAAGGAAGCGAGTATGCAAAGGTTCCCAGTGTTCCGAGTGAAAGGAGGTAAAAGTCCTAAATGGACTTTTACGGGCAGACTAGCGAGAGGAAACGAGCTGTTTAGGCTGCCCAGTGTTCCGAGTGAAAGGAGGAAATTCATGGAATGCGGCATAAATAATGGCGTTTGCAATGGATGGGACATAATTGATAACAAAGGTGAGATAATAAATAAAGAAAATATTTTGTGTAGATTTTATGACGCATTAGTTGAAGGAATAGTTGAAAGTCAAATTATTTGTGATGAAAGTGGAAAAGGTGTTGATTTTCAGATAATTAAGGTGAATAATAACTTCAGAAATATTACTGGTATACAAATTGAGAATATATCTGGAATGACATTGAAAGAAATAGTGCCTGGTATCGAAGACTACTGGATTAAGGAATTAAGTCGTGCAGCTTTAGGTGGAATTAAAATACAGATGGAAGAATACTGTAAGCCTTTGCAGAAATACTTTCGGGTTAATGCTTTTAGCATTGAAAAAGGAAAGATTTATGTGTTATTTACGGATATAAGTAAGAATAAGCAAGTTCAGGATTTATCAGAGAAATATCAATTACTAAAAGAAAATGCAAGGGATACAATATTGTTTGTCAGAGAAGATGGTAAGATTATTGAGGCAAATAGAGCTGCAGTTGAGACTTATGGATATAGCTATAATGAGCTTTTAAATATGAATATAAAAGATATAAGATGCAGTAATTTTGATTGCTTAATTCCAAACGAAAAAAAAGAAGAGTATGATAAGGGTATACTTTTTGAAACTATTCATAAGAGAAAAGATGGAACAACACTTTATGTAGAAGTAAGCTCTAAGGGAACAATATTCAATGACGAGTATATAGTTCTTGAAATGATAAGAGATATTACCGACAGAAAACATACCGAAGAAAGACTTCAAAAATTAGCTTATTATGATCCAGTTACAGATCTTCCAAATAAAAAATACTTTAGTGAATATATTTTGGATGCTCTAGATAAAGCAAAACAAAAAGATGAAATGATAGCAGTTCTATTTATAGATTTAGACAGATATAAAAAGGTTAATGACACAATGGGACATCTTATTGGGGATAAGCTTTTGAAAGGAGCAGCGGATAGGTTCAAAACTCTTGTAAATGACTCGGTATTTGCAGCAAGAGTTGGGGGGGACGAGTTTATACTTGTACAATCTCATATAAAAAGCCCTGATGAAGCAGCTGACTTAGCTTATAGAATATTAAGCATTATTAAGGAACCTTTTAATTTTGATGGTGAAGAAATTCGAATAACAACAAGTATAGGAATAAGCTTATATCCGATACATGGAGAGGATGCATTGACTCTCATGAAAAATGCAGATATGTCTATGTACAGGGTTAAGAACAGCGGTAGAAATAATTATGAGTTCTATATACCTGGCATGAATAAGGAGGTATATGAGAGTATTGTTATAGAAAATAACCTCCATCATGCTTTAGAAAATAATGAATTCGTT
Source organism: Clostridium rhizosphaerae (assembly GCF_016765585.1). Taxonomy (GTDB): domain Bacteria; phylum Bacillota; class Clostridia; order Clostridiales; family Clostridiaceae; genus Clostridium_AT; species Clostridium_AT rhizosphaerae. Next base: position 295,816 of record NZ_JAESWC010000004.1, on the reverse strand, counting down.
TTACATTACCAGCCAAAGTTTAATGCACTTACAGGAAAAATTATAGGTATGGAAGCCTTAATACGTTGGGAAAATCCTAAGCTTGGATTAGTACCGCCTGGCAAGTTTATAGATTTAGCTGAAGAAACAGGGCTTATAGTTTCTATAGGAAAATGGGTTTTAAAGAATGCGTGCGAGCATAACAAAATATGGCAGGAGTTAGGTTTTCCACCGATGAGAGTGGCGGTTAATCTTTCAGTTCGTCAATTTGAAGACGGAAACCTTGTACAGGTTATAAAAAGCATATTGGAGGAAACTGGACTAGATCCGAAGTATCTTGAACTTGAGGTTACCGAAACTATGGCTATGAAAAATATGGATTTAATAGTTAAAACTTTAAGAGAACTAAAAGATATGGGGATTCATATTGCTTTAGATGATTTTGGAACGGGCTATTCCTCTCTTAAATACTTAAGAAATATTCCAGTTGATACGCTTAAAATAGATAGATCCTTTATTAATGATATTAACAGCAACTCTAGTTATGTTGCTATTATTGATGCAATTATAGACATAGCGAAAAAATTAAGACTTGGTATTATAGCTGAAGGTGTAGAAACACTGGAGCAAAGTAAGTTTCTAGTAGAGAAGAAATGCTTTGAAATGCAGGGATTTCTATTTAGTAGGCCTGTAAGCAGGGATGAATTTGAAAATATGCTTTTAAAATACAATCTTTAAGATAATTAAAAGGTGCCAAGCTTAGGCACCTTTTATTTTATAGTATTCCTTCTGACTTTAAAATAGTTTCAAGTTCTTCTAATTTTTGAGAAAGATATAAAAACTTCTCTTTTACTACATCCGTTGAAAGACCTTCATTTTTAAGACCGTCTTCCATATTTTCAATCGTTTCTAAAGCTTCATCAATGTCTTTTTGAAGTAGTTTTAATTTTTCTTCCTGCATTAGTATTCTCCTTTAGTTTAAATTCTTTCTTAGTTTTTTAGATACTTTATCTTCTATAAAAGGGGCACCAAATTCAAATACTCTTTCATGCCCGCAGTTTGAACAAATGCATGAGCATATATCATATGGAATATTATCTATAACTGCTACTTGAATTTCTTCAGTAAGAAAATCTCCGCCGCACATTTCACAAGGAGTGTGATTTATAACCTTGTATTCACTTTCTATATACTTCATTATATCTCTAACGGTCATTATAAACCTCCCCAAAAATATATCTCATTAAATGGTATCACTATATAAAATTAATTGCAATACTCTTAATTGCATCATCATATACTTTTAAGAGATGCTTATTCTTAAGCATCTCTTAAAAGCATTTTATATTAAGGGAGGCTAAAGAGGTGATAAATGTAATTTGGTTTATTATTTTAGTTTTCGGCATAGGCTTTGGCTTATTAACCGGAAGAGGTGATGTAGTATCAAAATCAGTTGTAAGTTCAGCTGGTTCAACAGTGGATTTTGTTATAAAACTTGTTGGACTTATGTGTATTTGGTGTGGCGTTATGAAGGTTGCTGAGAAGAGTGGACTTACAGAAAAGTTAGCCAAGCTATTGAGACCAGTTTTAAAGCTTGTATTTAAAGATGCTGCCAAGGATGAAAAAGCAATGGGTGCCATTGTTATGAACTTAACTGCCAACATGATGGGCCTATCTAATGCGGCTACCCCATTTGGCATTAAGGCTATGGAAGAAATGGATAGGTTAAATAAAGAAAAAGGTACTGCAAGCAATGATATGGCTTTATTTTTAGTTCTTAATGCTGCGTGTATTCAATTAGTTCCAACCACAGTGCTGTCTATTCGAGCGGCCAGCGGTTCTCAAAATCCGGGAGAGATTATTATACCGGCTATAATTGCTACAACTGTAGCAGCTATAATGGGAATTATTTTCTGTAAGATATTACAGCGTTATTTTTAATTGTGAGTGCAGCATATAAAAGCAAAGAATGGAGAGAAGTAAGTAATGAGTATGATAGGAAATGACTTTAATAATATACTAGGGTATTTGAAAACATTGCTTTCCTTTAATTATTTTATAAAATCAATAATTGCAATTATTATTTTAGCAGTAATTGTTTATGGCAAAGTTAAGGGGGTTAAGGTTTATGATTGCTTTGTTGAAGGAGCAAAAGATGGACTATCAATATGCTTAAGAATTTTTCCTTATCTTTTAGCAATGCTGGTTGCTATTGCTGTTTTTAGGGAGTCAAAGGCATTAGACTATTTTACAACTTTAGTGAAACCTGTTGTTCAATTAATTGGTCTGCCTCCTGAACTTGTACCGCTAGTATTAGTGAAACCATTATCCGGAAGTGGTGCTTTAGGGGTCTTATCTGATATTTTAATTAAGTATGGTGCGGACAGTTATATAGGAAGATTGTCCTCAGTTATTATGGGAACAACTGAAACTATATTTTATACGTTGACAGTTTATTTTGGAGCTGTTCATATAAAGAAAATAAGACATACTCTTTGGGCTGCTGTTTTGGCAGATATGACAGCCATAATAATGGCTATATTATTAACAAGGATGATGTTTTAAAATCAAGATTATTGGAGAGAATTGAAGATAGATACAGATAATGTGATAAAAGTTTGGTAATATAGTTAAATAGGTTATTAAATAACACATAAAGGTGAAGTTAATAACTTGAAATTGCAGTTTAATATATATATAATTATTACATAGTTGTGAATACGTATATAAGTTATACATATTTCGGCAAAATTTTTAAACGGGGGAAGTTATATGATAGAAATTAACAATGTAAGTAAAAGCTATAATGGCACAACCAAGGCTGTAGACAGCTTAAACCTAACAATACCTGATGGAGTTATTTTTGGTTTTCTAGGGCCGAATGGTGCAGGAAAAAGTACAACCATTAAAATGATTACAGGTGTACTGAATCCAGAAGGTGGAGACATAAAAATTAATGGAGTAAGTATAAAGGATAAGCCTTTAGAGGCTAAAAAACAGTTTGGATATGTACCTGACAGCCCAGATATGTTTTTAAGATTGAAAGGACTAGAGTATCTAAACTTCATGGCTGATATATATGATGTTTCAAAGGAAGTTAGAAAAGAAAGAATAGAAGGTTTAGCTAAAAGATTCGAAATGTCAGATGCAATAGGAGATAAAATACAAAGTTATTCTCATGGTATGAGACAAAAAATAGTTCTCATGGGAGCTTTAATTCATGATCCTTCTGTGTGGATATTAGACGAGCCTTTAACTGGTCTTGATCCAAAGGCGTCCTATATATTAAAAGAAATGATGAGAGAACATGTAGATAGTGGGAAAACTGTATTTTTCTCTACGCATGTGCTTGAAGTTGCAGAGAAGATTTGCGATAGGGTTGCTATTATAAATAAAGGAAATATATTATTTTGCGGTACATTAGAGGAAATAAGGGAGCACTTTAAAACTAATGAATCACTAGAAAAAATGTTCTTGGAGCTTACTGAAAATGAATAAGTTTTTAACATTAACCAAAGTTTTATTCAAAAATGGAGGAGAAGGTTTAGTACAAAAGGATAAGAAAAAGCTCCCTAAGACCATTGCCTTAATTGTACTAATGGTAGTTGCCTTTATTCCAATGATGGCTTCCTTTGTGATGATGGCTGCTGCGTCCTATGGTGCATTTGCTAAAATGGGACAGGAAGGCTTAATATTAGAAATGGGTATTATAGCAGCTTGTTTTATAATATTTGTTTTTGGTATTTTCTATGTTATGAGTACATTTTATTTTTCAACAGATGTGGAAAAACTTCTGCCGCTTCCATTAAAGCCATCAATGATAATAGGATCGAAATTTACAGTAGTTATGTTATATGAGTATTTAACTATGCTTGTATTCTTGCTTCCTATAATGGTTACTTTTGGAGTAATGAGTAAAGCAGGTATACTTTATTACTTGTATATGATATTAATATTTCTTGCTATTCCAGTTGTACCGCTTGTAGTTGCATCTTTAATCAGTATGCTTATAATGAGATTCTTACCTTTTGCTAAAAATAAAGATGCCTTCAGAACAATTGCTGGTATATTAGGTTTAGGAATAGGTATTGGATGTAATATTTTATTTCAAAAACTTGGATCAAGTACAGAAAATCCAGAGCAGTTAGTTCAGCTTATGATGCAGGGGAACAATTCTTTAGTTGGAACAAGTTCAAAGCTTTTTCCTAGTGCCAAGCTTGCTGTTAATGCTATGCTTTACAGCGGAGAGCTTAAGGGGCTCATAAACCTTATACTTTTCGTTGTAGTATCAATAGCTCTAATTTTAATATTGCTTATCCTTGGGGAAGCTCTATACTTTAAAGGAGCAATCGGTATTTCAGAGGCTTCTTCAAAGAGAAGAAAGTTAAGTAAAAGAGAACTTGAAGAAAGTACAGTTCAAAGTTCTTCGTTAAAGTCTTATACAGTTAAGGAATTGAAAATATTATTTAGAACTCCAGCTTATTTCATGAACTGTGTATTAATGAATTTTCTTTTTCCTGTAATTTTCTTAATACCTTTCTTTTCACAGCCTCAAATGATGAGCGAGCTTGGAAAGGTAAGAGATATATTAAACAGCAATAGTGTTCCTGGTATAGTAATTGGTATAGTTTTTGGATTTATGATGTTTATTTCAGTAGCTAATCCAACTTCAACAACTTCAATATCTAGAGAGGGACAAAATATTTTTGTGTGTAAGTATCTGCCTATAAGCTATAAAAAGCAGATTATGGCTAAAGTATTATCAGGCATTATACTTAATTTTATAGGCCTTGGGCTTATGATAATTGTAGCTATGGTAATATTAGTTCCACCTGTTTATTTACTTATTCAAGTGATAATAATTGCAGTTTTAGTTAGTCTATTTGCTAACTTTATTGGAATTCTAATTGACTTGAATTTTCCTAAATTACAGTGGGATACGGAACAAAGAGCTGTTAAACAAAATATGAATGTGTTAATATTAATGCTTTTAGGCTTCATAATCGGAGGTGTATCCGTTGCAGCAGTAGGAATACTAAAACTTAATTTATGGAGCGCCTTTGGAACTTTAGCAGGTATTTATTTAATATTAGATATATTGCTTTACTGGATATTAAGTACTGCTGGTGTAAAGATGTTTAAAAAAATTCAGGCGTAAAAGTACAGCTAATGGTTTAAAACCATTAGCTGTATTTTTATATTTTATTAATAAAATTTGATTTTACAAATCTCCTTTTAAATAGAATCATTAATAACATGCCGTCTATAAACCATTGAAGAGTAGTTATCCACCAGACATATACGACAGATATTTTTGATACATAAATAAAGTAATACATTAGAGGAAGCCGTATGAGCCAGCTTGAAATAAGAGAAACATTAAAAGGTGTTTTTGTATCTCCGGCGCCTTTTAATGCACCGCCAAAAATCATTGAAAGTGCCATAAAGGGTTGTTCTATGGAAGCTATCATTAAGCAAATAGAACCTTTATTTATAACCTCTATCTCTGAGGTGCTGATAAATGCCTTTATTAATATATCAGGTATAGTTAAGAATAGTATAGAGCATAAACTCATAATTATCACCCCTAAAATAGTACAGGTATATGCATACTCTTTTGCTCCTTCATAGTTTTCCTCGCCTATCTTATGACCAACTAAGGTAGTAGCGGCAACTGAAAAACCCCATCCAGGCATAAAGGATATGCCTTCGATTGTAGTAGTTATTTGATTTGCGGCAAAAGCTATAGTACCTAAATGCATAATAAAGAAGGTGCTTAAAAGTCTGCTTATACTGAAGGAAGCTTCCTGTAGAGAAGAAGGAATAGATAGTTTAAGTATTTCTTTAATTTTGATTGTTCTTAGGTTTGTTATATATTTTAATTTGATTTTAATTTGGGATTTGTTAATGGTATATATTAGTAAAAATACAAAACCAGTAATTTGGGCAGAAGCAGTAGCAATAGCTGAACCTTTTATTCCAAGTTCAGGAAAGTGAAGGTTTCCGAATATTAAAAGCCAGTCAAGTCCTATATTTACTAAGTTTACAATAATAGAAACTAGGAGAGGTGTTTTTGTATTCCCGTAGCCTCTTAAAACAGCACTAAGTATATTGGCAAGCATATTAAAGAAGATTCCAAAAGAGGTTATTCTCATAAATAAAACTCCGAAAGTTATTACTTCTCCTTTGGCTCCAGCAAGGCTTAGTATTTCATCACAAAATAAAAAAGCTGATAAAGCTATAAATAAAGCAATAACACCTCCCAATAGTAAACCTAAGGCAGCATATTCTTCAGCTTTATTAATGTTTTTAGCTCCAATACTTCTGGCAACTAGAGAAGTTACAGCTACTGAAATACCTACAGAAATAAAAATACCTGTAAAAGTAGACATTATTTCTGAGGAAAGTCCCACTGTACTTACAGCTACATTTCCTCCGTATTTTCCAACCATCATTGTATCAAATACCCATATCATCATATAAAGTACCATTTCGCCTACAGCAGGGAGTGCAAGTGAAAGTACATTATGTATAGTATTTTTTTTTAGCATATAATCCTCCGCGTACTTAATTAAAATAATCACAATTAAAATGGTAATATATTCTTTTAGATAAAGCAACTATGTGAAAGACTTAGTCGAAATATAGACATTTAGTAAGTTATATAGGGTTTCTTGTAATAATTTAATAAAAAATGTTTAAATAAATTATAATATTATGATACTATATAAATAGTGATATTTTTCGACAGTATATAAAGAGGTGAGTGGTATGCTCGGATGGAGAGATCTCTATGAACAGTGTAATAGTTGTGGAAAATGTTCTCTTTCGAAAAATAGAAAAAATATTGTCTTTGGAGATGGGAATTTAAAGGCGGCTATCATGTTTATAGGAGAAGCACCAGGAGCAGATGAAGATGAGCAGGGGAAACCTTTTGTAGGAAAGGCCGGGCAGCTATTGACAAAGGGTCTTACAGCTTTAAATTTAATAAGAGATAGGGATTATTATATTTGTAATATTTGCAAATGTAGGCCTGAAAATAATAGAACTCCATATGATGAAGAAACAGAAAGGTGTTTACCTTATTTAAGAAATCAGGTTGCTTTAGTTAAACCTAAAATTATAGTATGCCTAGGAGCAACTGCTATGAAAAATATTATAAATAAAGATTGGAAAATAACAAGGGATAGAGGAAAATGGATTGAAAGAAAAGGCTATAGTATAATAGCTACATTTCATCCAGCAGCTTTATTCAGAGATGAGTCAAAAAAACAATTGTTCTGGCAGGACTTGAAAAATATCAGACAAAAGTACGATGAACTTATTAATAAATCCGAGTAGATTTAGTGAAATAATGAAAGCTATTTAACAAATGATTGTAAGGGGCGGAATAACTATGAAGGCAGAATATGTAAATCCATTTTTAGAAGCATTTGATAATGTTGCCCAGCAGGTAATAAATATAAAACCTGAAAAGGGAAAGTTATATGTTAAGGAAGGTAGTACCAAATCGGGAGATGTAGCAATTACTATAGGTGTTACAGGAGACTTGTCAGGAAGTGTAGTATTAAGCATGAGCGAAGAAGCTGCAAAATTTATAGCTTCTAAAATGATGTTTGGAATGGAAGTTAAAGAATTGGATGATATGGCTAAAAGTGCAATATCTGAACTTGGAAATATGGTAGCAGGGAATTCAGCAAGCTTTTTTGTGAATATAGGAAAAAATATAAATATTACCCCCCCAAGTCTTTATACAGGTAAAAATATGACCATTTATGCATATAAAGGCAAGGCTCTTTGTGTACCTATGCATATTGAAAACAAAACTATAGAGATAGATATTTCTGTTTCATAGCATAATGATTAATATATATAATAAAAAAGGAGCAAAATTTTGCTCCTTTTTTTATTCGAATACATTTAGGATGGATCCAAATATATCCTTATTAGCTTTTATTTTATCTTCACTTCCTAGTACACAGAAATAGTTTTGTTTCATGCAGTCAGCTATTAAAGTTCCTAGAGAACGAATATCCTCTTTTTTAGTTCCTATAATCTCATCTCTTTCCTTTTGAACATGAGCTTGAGTTATATGCCTAATATAATATTCATCAGATACAATCCCCTTCATTGAAGGTGTAAGTGGTGAATCAAGTTCACTTACTGTACCTATTATATATTTTGTCATTTCACGTTCATCAGAATCAAAGTTCTGAGCAAATTCCCCCGCTTTATCATAAGCTGCTAAGGTTTCTTTGAGGTTTGGATCCCGATAGGAGCTGAATACTGTGTTTCCACCCCATTGGAAGTTTGCAAAGGCACCATAGGCCCCTCCTTGTACTCTAACCTTATTCCATAAGTAATCAAAACCGATTATGGTTTTTAAAACCTGAAGGCTTCCAGTGTAAGAATAACCTAGTTCTTTAAAGTTATAAGCCTTAGCTACATACTGTACCTTTGAAGAAGTCATAAGGCCTTCATTAAGGGCAGAGGGTTCAAAGTTATAAGATATTTTTTCTGGATTCTCAGTGCTTAAGCTGTTATATAAGCTTACAAAGCTCTTTTCGAAACTTTCGTAATCTTTTTCCTCACCAGTAAAGCTTAATATAAGATTATTTCTATTAAATATGAGCTTTGAAAGATGCTTAAAGCTTTCAACTACTTCTGAATATCTAGTCTCAAAATTATTCTCTAAATCTGAAATAAACTTATAGAAAGATAAGCCTATAAGAGTTTCTTCATACTTAGCAATAGGGGAAAAGTATGAAGCAGCGCGTTTTGCAGCTACAGTATGACCTCTTTGCAGCATCCTCATTTCCATTCTAGATTTCATTTCCTGGATTATTTCTTTAATACGCTTTTTATCTTCAAATTTCGTATGAAGCATTATTTCCTCAATTATTTCTATTAACTTAGGAAGTTTTTCCGTCAAAGCTTTAGCTCTAACTGTAAACTTTGGATAGAAAATATCACTCTTTCCGCACTCAGCAAAGGCTTCTCCGCCAAAGCGTATTCCTCCTGTATTAATATTTATAATATTTGAAAGTTCTTCGTAGCTGTATTTTTCTGTTCCTATTTTGCCGAGAACTGAAGATAGAAGGCTTATATATGGGAGCTTATCCTGAGGAACGGTGCTTGAGTTAAAATACATATTTATGTAAGCTATTCCGCTCGTAAAAATAGGATGTACTAAAGTCTTAATACTATTTATCTGAGCTTCTAATAAAGGAAGAGTCTCTGATTTTTTATCTATATCCTCTAAAGATAGTAAAGGGATTGTTTTTAAAACTTCTGGAGAGTCAGGGGTTACTTGTCTTTCCTTTAGTTTATTTGTATTTACAATTATTTTATTAAGCTCGCTGTCTGATAAACTTGATTTGTAATCTTCAAGCTTCTTTTTTAATTCTTCTGCTTTTTTTTCAGCTAAACCTTTTTTAGGGTTAACTATAACTAGAGAACTATGAGTGTTGTTTAGCAGGTATTTCTCTATAAGTTTCTCAAAATAATTTGTAGTAAGCGCCTCTTTTACTTTATTTAATGTATCTTCATATTCAAGATGCATAAGAGAATTTTCACCATAAAGCCAGCTGTCCATACATCTGATTCCGTACATCAAACCTCTTGGATAGCCATCAAATTCAGCTTCTCTTAATTGAAATTCCCTAATATTAATAGAAGACTCAATGAGTTTTTTATCAATACCATTTTGAGTAAGAGCTTTGAGTGTATCAGATACAACCTTTTTAAATTGATCTACCTTGGCTTCGTTGGAGTTTTTTACTACAACGCTGAAGGTAGGCTGAAGCACACTGCTGTCGTAAGACCCAAATACGTCTTTCCCAAGGTCTGCATCAATTAAAGCTTTTTTAAGTGGTGCTGCAGGAGTTTCAAGCAGTAAATGTTCTAGTATATCAAAAGCTAAGGATAATTCTTTATCAGTAGATCTTCCTATAACGTAGTTAAGACTTAGAAAAGATTTATCCTCTTCCTTTTCATTATCGGATATTGGATAATCTAATACCAGCTTTCTTTCTGCTTCAAAGGCTTTTTGAACAGGTATTTCCGAGTCTACTTGTATTTTATCGAAGTTCTTTAAGTATTCTTCATTAATAAACTTTAACTGCTCAGTTATATCCATAGCTCCATAAAGGAATATATAGCTGTTTGAAGGATGATAAAGCTTCTTATGGAAAGCAGTAAACTGTTCTTGAGTTAAATCAGGTATAAAATCTGGGTCTCCACCTGACTCAACACCGTATGGTGTGTCAGGAAATAATGATTCTTGAACCTTTCTCATAAGAATAGATTCAGGAGAAGAAAGAGCACCCTTCATTTCGTTATAAACTACACCTTTATAAGTAAGTTCATCCTCTTTATTTTCAAGCTCATAATGCCACCCTTCCTGCATCATTATTTCAGGGTATTTATAAATGTTAGGGTAAAGCACAGCATCAAGATATACATCCATAAGATTGTGAAAATCTTTATCATTCCTGCTTGCGACTGGGTACATAGTTTTGTCTGAAAAAGTCATAGCATTTAAAAAAGTATTAAGAGAACCTTTGATTAATTCAACAAAAGGCTCTTTTGAAGGAAATTTTCTAGAACCGCATAAAACAGAATGTTCTAATATGTGGGCAACTCCAGTGCTGTCAGTTGGTGGAGTTCTAAAGCTTATTGAAAATACTTTATTGTCATCATCATTTTTAAGGTATAAAAGCTTAGCACCGCTTTTTTCGTGCTCAAATATGAATGCAGTTGAATTGATGTCTTTAATATTTTTTTGTTCTAGTAGCTTAAAGCCGCTATAAACTTTATTAAGTTGTAATTCCATCTATATAACTACTCCTTTCTAATACCATATAAATTTATATTGTCCAAATTATGGGGCAATTATTATATATTCTCTTCAAGTAGAAAAATTCCTTTTAAAATAAGTAAAATATGTATAGAATAAATAGGTAGACTTGTAAGCGGTTTAAATAATAGAGGTGTAGTAATGTATGAAATAGATGAGCAAAAGTTGAAGAATACCGTGGGCAATGTAATATATGCAAGAGGGTTGGATATATACTTAAGAAATAAAATCAGGCGTATGGATTTAAGTATAGAAGATATGGGAAGTGAGGATGTTTTAGACATTGATGCACTAGTTGACTCCTCCTATGGAACGCAAAATTACAATATAAATGTTAAAATTGGGCAGAGAAGCGGAAGATTAGCTTTTAATTGTGATTGCGACTATTCTGCAAGCAGTGAGAAGCTATGTAAACATGTAGTTGCTGTTCTTTTAAAATTTAATAGGGAAAGAGACACCCTAGTTAGAAAACAAAGAGGTTTAAGTTCTAGGAAAACAAATGAGTTTATTAATTGCATAAAAAATAATATGCTATCTTCAGAGGAAAGTTATTTAAGAGAATTATCCTTAGAAGTAAAATATAACGTAGAATTTGATGATGAAAGAAAATCAACAATTGAACTTAAGGTTGGAGAAAATAAAACTTATGTTGTTAAAAATATGAGAGATTTTTTGTCAGCAGTAGATAATAAGGATGCAGTTATAGAATTTGGCAAAAACTTCACTTATGATCCGGCTGTATATACTTTCAAAGAAGAAGATAAGAATCTTATAGATTTACTTTTAGAAGTATATCAAACAGATAAAATGATAGCAACTAATAGCAGCTTTCATGGATATTGGAATAGGCCTGCAAGTCTTATATCAGGTAAAAAGGCAGTTTTAACTGACAGGCAGGTAAAAAGATTTTTTATTATTATGAAGGGAAAATGTTTTGATGCTTCAATAGATAATTTGATTTTAAACAATATATCAATACTTGAAGAAAATATGCCTTTAGAGTTTGATATTAAGCTTACTAATGCGGCATTAATTATAAAGCAGAATGAAGATTTGCCGTTACCGCTTACAGATAGCGGAGAGTATTTTTTTTATAAAAATAATATTTATCATCCTTTAAAGGAACAGACAAGGATTTATCTGCCCTTTTACACAGAAATATCAAACTCAAGAACAAAAAGCATGAGTTTTAATAAAGCAGATGTTGAAAAAGTTGCTTCCTACATAATTCCTAATATAAAAAATATAAGTAAGAAGATAAATATAGATAAATCATTGGAAAACAAGCTTTATGAAGAAGAATTAAAGATAAGAGTTTATTTAGATAAAGAAGAAGATGGGGTTTCTGCTGATATAATATTTAAATATGGAAATATTGAAATCAATCCTCTTAATGAGAAAGATAAGTATGAAGAAAAGAAGGTTTTAATAAGAGATATAACTAAGGAGCTTCAGCTTATATCCTATCTAATAAGTGCAGGTTTTAGGGAAGATAAATTCAACTATAAGCTTAAGGATGAAGAGAGATTAGTTGAGTTTTTAACAGAAGGTTTAAACTATATTCAAGAACAGGGAGAGGTGTACTACTCTGATAGATTTAAAAATATGAAGGTGTATACTTCTTCCAATATTAAATCAAACATAAGACTTAATGATGAAGATCTCTTAGAGTTTTCTTTTAATATAGAAGGAATAGATAAGAATGAACTTAAGGATATATTAGGTGCTTTAAAGCAGAAGAAAAAATATTATAAACTAAAAAAAGGCGGTTTTGTTTCGCTTCAAAATAAAGAACTTCAAGATATGGGAAGTATGATAGAGTACTTGGATATTAAAGATTCGGATTTAGAAAAAGATAGAATACTTCTTTCAAAGTACAATGCACTTTATATAGATCAAAATCTTAAAGGAAACAATATGATTTATGTAGAGAAAAATAAAAGATTCAGAGAGCTTGTAAATAATATAAGAGAAGTTTCTGAAATAGATTTTAATATGCCAGAGCATTTAGAAGGTATAATGAGAGGCTATCAAAAATTTGGCTTTAAGTGGTTTAAAACTCTTTCAAGCTGCGGTTTTGGCGGAATACTCGCGGATGAAATGGGACTTGGAAAGACGCTGCAGACAATAGCCTTTATTGAATCAGAGGTGAATGAAAATTCAGAAAGAAAACCTTCTCTAGTAGTAGCGCCAACCTCTTTGGTGTATAACTGGAAAAGTGAGATTGAAAAGTTTGCTTCTAATCTAAAATCTATAGTTATATCAGGCTCAAAGGATGAGAGAGAAGAAAAGAGAAGAGAAATTGAGGAAGCAGATATCGTAATAACCTCTTATCCATTAATAAGAAGGGATATAGAAGAATATAAAAAGATAAAATTTAGATATTGCATATTGGATGAAGCTCAGCAGATAAAAAATCCTGCATCTATAAATGCTCAGTCTGTTAAAGAATTAAAAGCACAAGGATACTTTGCATTGACAGGTACTCCAATTGAAAATTCCTTAACAGAATTATGGTCTATTTTTGATTTTATAATGCCAGGATATTTATTGTCTCACAACAAGTTTTTAAGAAAATATGAGACACCAATAGTTAAGAGCAAAGATGAAAAGGCATTAGAAGAACTCAATAAGCATGTGAGGCCTTTTATATTAAGAAGGCTTAAAAAGGATGTTGTAAAAGAGCTCCCTCCTAAAATAGAACACAAGCTTGTAGTGGAAATGACAGAAGAGCAAAAGAAGCTTTATGCCGCTTTTATTGAAAAGGCTAAGCAAGAAGTTAATAATGAAATAAGTGAAAGAGGTTTTAATAGAAGTAAAATAAAGATACTTTCTATTTTAACTAGACTAAGACAAATCTGCTGCGATCCTTCAACTTTTGTTGAAAACTTTGAGGGTGAAAGCGGTAAGATGCTTGCTCTTGATGATTTACTTGTAGACAGTATTAACGAAGGACACAGAATCCTATTATTTTCTCAATTTACATCTGTGCTTAAGAATATAGCAAAAAGGTTAAATTCAAATAATATTGATTATATGTATTTGGATGGTCAAACCAAGACAGAAGACAGAGTCAAGATGGTTGAGGAATTTAATAAAGGTCAAAGCAGTATATTTCTTATTTCTCTTAAAGCAGGAGGTACAGGGCTGAATCTAACAGGGGCTGATGTAGTTATTCACTTTGACCCATGGTGGAATCCAGCCGTTGAAGAACAGGCTACAGATAGAGCCCATAGAATCGGACAGCAGAAAACTGTTGAGGTAATAAAAATTGTTGCCCAAGGTACTATTGAAGAAAAAATTTATAATCTTCAGGAGAAAAAGAGAGAAATTATAAAATCAGTTATGGGTGAAGAAAGCAGCGAGGAAAGCTTGGTTTCACAAATGACACAGGAAGAAATAGAAGATTTATTTAAGTTTTAGTATTAAGTTTATAAAAATAGGAAAAAATATTGACATAAAGGTGGTTGTGGAATATTATTATAATTAATAAAGTAAATAAATGCAGTGATGGGAAGAGTAGCAAAGGAAAGTGTTTTAAAGAGAGCTGGATTAGGTGAAAGCCGGCAGCATGGAAGCTTGTGAACATGGCCCCAGAGCAGCTTGCTTGAAGAATAGTAGGGCATGTCGGCGGCAACCGTTATATTGCAGGGTGATAAAAACCTATTCATAGATATCAAAGAAAATCATCTGTTTAATGTTCATAAAAACCGTAGAAGCATCGATATTTTACTCCATTAAATAGTGATTTGCTAATTGAATCTATTCAGGTGGAGTCACTTGGTGAGTTACTTATGGTGACATAAGTATAAATTAGAGTGGTAACGCGTATATTACGTCTCTATGTGGAATTTTCTGCATAGGGACTTTTTTATTTGCTCTGCATATTGCTTTAAACAACTGGAAATCATTTTATATAGGAGGAATTGATTATGACAAAGAAACCATATTACATTACAACACCAATTTACTATCCATCTGCAAACTTACACATAGGAAATACTTATACTACTGTTGCGGCAGACGCTTTAGCTAGATTTAAAAGACTAACAGGCTATGAAGTGTTTTTCCTGACAGGAACAGATGAACACGGTGAAAAGATTCAAAGAATTGCAGAAGGTAAAGGAGTTACACCAAAGGAATATGTTGATGAAATAGTAGCAGGAATTAAAGACCTTTGGAAGCTTATGAACATAAGCTATGATAAGTTCATAAGAACCACAGACAGCTACCATGAAAAGGCTGTTCAAAAGATAGTTACACAGCTTTATGAACAAGGTGATATATACAAGAGCTCCTATGAAGGACATTACTGTATACCTTGTGAATCCTTTTGGACTGAAACACAGCTTGTTAACGGCAACTGTCCGGACTGCGGCAGACCAGTAGAAAAGAGAACTGAAGAGGCTTATTTCTTCAAAATGTCAAAGTACGCTGACAGGCTTATTGAATATATAGAGACTCATCCGGAGTTTATACAGCCAGAATCCAGAAAGAATGAGATGCTTAACAACTTTTTAAGACCAGGTCTCCAAGATTTATGTATTTCAAGAAACTCCTTTAACTGGGGTGTTCCTCTTGAGTTTGACCCAGGTCATGTAGTTTATGTTTGGATAGATGCTTTATCTAACTATATAACTGCCCTTGGATATAACAACGATGTAGATACAGAACTTTACGGAAAGTTTTGGCCTGCAGATGTTCATCTTATAGGAAAAGATATTTTAAGATTTCACACTATCTACTGGCCAATTATGCTTATGGCTCTCAATATACCTCTTCCAAAACAGGTATTTGGTCACGGCTGGCTTTTAGTAGATGGAGGAAAAATGTCCAAATCAAAGGGTAACGTAGTTGATCCTGTTGTACTTGCGCAGCATTTTGGAGTTGATGCTATAAGATACTATCTATTAAGGGAAATACCTTTTGGTTCAGATGGACTATTTAATAATGAAATATTTATAAAGAAAATAAATTCAGATTTAGCTAATGACTTAGGAAACCTTTTATCAAGAACAGTAGCTATGATTGAGAAATACTTTGAAGGAGCTATTCCTGCACCAACAGCTAGAGAAGCTATAGACAATGAGCTTATAGGACTTGCACTTGAAACTCCTAAAAAAGTAGAAGCGCATATAGATAATTTAAGAATTCCAGAAGCTTTAGCTGAAATTTGGACATTAATCAGAAGAGCTAATAAATATATAGATGAAACAACACCATGGATACTTGCAAAGGAAGAGAGCAAGAAGGAAAGACTTGGAACAGTTCTTTACAACTTAGCAGAAACTTTAAGATTTGCTTCTGTTTTAATATCCTCATTCTTACCTTATACCTCAGAGAAGATAAACGAACAGTTAAATGTTAATCTAACAGCTTGGGATAGTTTATCAGCCTTTGATGGAACTGAATCTTCTACCAAGGTTAAAAAGGGAGAAGCTATATTCCCAAGAATAGATGTTGAAGCTAAACTAAAAGAACTTGAAGCCTTAAAAGAAGTTAAGGAAGAACCAAAACAAACTATGCAGCCTTTAAAAGAAGAAATAACTATAGATGATTTTGAAAAGATAGATTTAAGAGTAGTTAAGGTTTTAGCCTGTGAGCCAGTAAAAGGAGCTAAAAAGCTCTTAAAGCTTAAGGTTGATTTAGCTGGTGAAGAAAGACAGGTAGTTTCAGGCATAGCACAGTGGTATAAGGGCGAGGATTTAGTAGGCAAATATGTTGTTTTAGTTGCTAACTTAAAGCCTGTAACCTTAAGAGGAGAGCTTTCACAAGGTATGATACTTGCAGCATCAACTGATGATGACAGCAAGCTATTTACAGTAAGTATACCTGGTGAACTTCCAACAGGAAGCCAGGTAAGATAATAAGAATTTATTAAACGCGGAATAATTAGAAAAAATATAGTATGCACAAGTAGAAATATACTTTGTAATAGTAGTACCTTTGTGTGTTCTATTGATTTCTAATTTTCCGCGTTTGTTTTTTTATATTGCTATTGTTTAGTCATGGACAAGTTGGATATAATTATATTAGAAAATATTTAATTTTAGGCGGGTGAAATAATGAGCTATAAAAGATTAATTACTTTGCTGATTTTATCTGGGAGCTTAGCAGTTACTGTTGTGGCAGGAAATATAAGTTTTAATAAAAAGCATGAGGAATTAATCAAAATGAGAGAACAAGTCGATTCCTCTTATAATAATACAAAAAGCTTAAGCGATCCTGTAAAAATTGAAATAATCCCTGCAATAATAGAAAATGAGAAGAGTAATTCCAGCGAAGTCAAGCCTGTTGAAACATCTAAAGAAGAATCAAAGAAAAGTTCACCTGTAAAACAAACTACTACGAGTAAAACTATAAAAAAATCTTCAAATACAAATTCAACAATAAAGAGCACTAATGAAGCTATAGCAGCAAAGCCGTCTGAATCATCAAATGCTGCTACGACAAACACAACAACCCCAAGCAGCAATATTAACGCTAATAGTAATACTTCAAATTCTGAAAACACTGTAAAACAGGAAGATAATACATCTAATGTGAAGCCTGCTGATAATATAACTACTGAAAGCAATGATAACAATACAAATAATACTACAGTTACTACTTCAGGTGGTACTGGATCTTTGGAAGGGCAAACTGGAAATATAACAGATACTTCTACAGTTAATACTGAAAATCAGCAGAATACTAATAATCCATAATCTCAGAATACTGGGAAAATAATAATACTAATTAAACCTCAGTATACATTTTATATTTGCAGACTGTAATATTGATTTAACTACAAATTTTGCTATAATTATAGGTATATATTATATTTGTCTGAAGAGATTATTATGTATAAGATGTTTGAGGGGTGCAATATGAAACGTAATAAAATATTTATGCCTAGTGTTATAACATTGCTTACAGCAGCACTAATTTTAACTGTTGTAGTAGGCAATATAAAATTTTCAAAGACTCAAAAGGAACTTTCTGAGTTAAAAGGAACTATAAAAACTACCATAACTACAAATTCCAATGATACTAAAACAGATGCTGATAAAAAAGAAACTGAAGAAAGTAAAACAGATTCAAGTAGTACAAACACCAATAATACACCTACAAGCACTAATAATAGTACAACAAAAAATAATACAACTACAAATAGCACTAATAAAAATACTAAAACTAATTCTACAACCACACAAAATAAAACAAATACAACTACTACTAATAGTAATACAACAAATTCAAAAAATAGATAATTTTAACAAGACAGTTCTAATTAGATGAACTGTCTTATTTTCATGTGAATAACTGTCATTGGAAAAAGATTGTCTCCTACTTGACTAAATCAGAGTTAAATAGTAGGATATAGGTATAAAAAATAATTCATGATATAGTTATCGGATATAATAAAGTAATTGCATAGAAATTTGATTTCAATCACAGAATAAAATGGAAAATAGTTATAAAATTAAATCATAGTAAAGTAGTCGGATTTAATTAATTAAAAGGAGATTAACATATATGGAAAGTAAATTATTAAAAATAGAAAATCTGAAAACTAAAATAGAAGACAAGGAAATATTAAAAGGTCTAAATTTAGAAATAGGTAAAGGTGAAGTTCATGCTATTATGGGCCCTAACGGAGCAGGAAAATCTACTCTAGCAAATACACTAATGGGGCATCCAAAATACGAAATAGTTGATGGAGAAATCAGCTTTGAAGGCGAAATTATAAATGAGCTTAAAGCTAACGAAAGAGCGAAGAAGGGCTTGTTTTTATCTTTCCAGTATCCTGAAGAAATACCAGGTGTAACAGTAGAAAACTTTTTAAGAACTGCAAAGATAGCTGTAACAGGAAAGCCATTAAAGGTTATGGCTTTTAAAAAGGCGTTAAAGGAAAAAATGGAACTTCTTGAAATGAAGGAAGAGTATGCTCAAAGATATTTAAATCTGGGTTTTTCCGGTGGAGAGAAGAAGAAAAATGAGATACTTCAAATGGCGATACTTGAGCCAAAGCTCTCAATATTAGATGAAACAGATTCAGGGCTTGATGTTGATGCAATAAGAATTGTGGCACAAGGAGTTAATTCTTTAAAAAATAGTGAGAATTCTATACTTATAATAACTCACCATAATAAAATACTTGATTATTTAAAACCAGACTATATTCACATATTAGTAGATGGGAAAATTGTTAAGACTGGAGACTTCTCCTTAGCGAAAGAAATTGAAGCTAACGGTTACGAAGCCTTTAGATCTTAATCGCATAAAGCGAGGTATAAGTGCTAAATGCACTTATACGGGTAGTTTGCG
This sequence comes from Clostridium rhizosphaerae, assembly GCF_016765585.1. Lineage (GTDB taxonomy): Bacteria > Bacillota > Clostridia > Clostridiales > Clostridiaceae > Clostridium_AT > Clostridium_AT rhizosphaerae. The sequence continues at coordinate 276,669 of NZ_JAESWC010000004.1, read as the reverse complement.
AATGGGAATGAGCGATTTTAAACTACCCAGTGTTTCGAGTGAAAGGAGGAAAAGATATGCAAGAAAGAACTAGGAAGAAGACCTATGTAGAGGAATTAGATAGAGGCATATACGACGTTAAAAACGAGTTTAAATATAGTTATAAAGCAGATGAGGGGTTATCTCCTGATATAATACGGGAAATTTCAAGAGAAAAGAATGAACCTCAGTGGATGACTGACTTCAGATTAAAGTCACTAGAGATTTACAACAACATCCAAGTTCCACCTTGGGGTCCGGATATAAGTGAACTAGACATTGAAAATATAGTAACATACGTTAAGCCCAATACCGAAATGAAGGGTACTTGGGAGGAGGTTCCTGAAGAAATCAAAAAGACCTTTGATCTTTTAGGTATACCGGAAGCAGAAAAAACTTCTCTTGCAGGGGTTGGAGCACAGTACGATTCAGAAGTTGTTTATCACAGCATTAGAGAAGATTTGGTTAAAAAGGGCGTAATATATACAGACATGGAAACAGCTATAAAGGACTACGAAGACATAGTTAAAGAGTACTTTATGACTTGTGTTCCTCCAAGCGATCACAAATTTGCAGCACTTCATGGAGCGGTTTGGTCAGGCGGTTCATTTGTATATGTACCTGAAGGAGTAGAAGTAGATATTCCGCTCCAATCCTATTTTAGACTAAATGCACCAGGGGCAGGACAGTTTGAGCATACTTTAATAATAGTAGAAAAGGGAGCAAAGCTTCATTTTATAGAAGGCTGTTCAGCACCGAAGTATAATGTTAATAACCTTCATGCAGGCTGTGTAGAATTGTTTGTAAAAGAAGGCGCGAGACTAAGATACAGCACAATTGAAAACTGGTCAAAGAATATGTATAACCTAAATACAAAGAGAGCAATAGTAGAAAAAGACGGGCTTATGGAATGGGTATCAGGTTCCTTTGGATCAAAGGTTTCTATGCTTTATCCTATGACTATTTTAAAAGGTGAAAGAGCCAAAGCAGAATTTACAGGCATAACTTTTGCAGGTAAGGGACAGCATCTAGATACAGGCTGTAAAATGGTTCATGCAGCACCTTATACTACTTCAACAGTAAATTCAAAGTCTATATCTAAAGGCGGCGGGGTTGCACTTTACAGAGGAGCATTAAGAGTAGCACCAAATGCTCATCATGTAAAATCAACAGTATCCTGTGAATCCTTAATGCTTGATAATATATCAAAGTCAGATACAATTCCTGTAATTGATTTGATGAATGATGAAGTAGATATTGGACATGAAGCTAAAATTGGAAGAATAAGCGATGAAGCTATATTCTATCTAATGAGCAGGGGAATTAGTGAAGAGGAAGCAAAGGCAATGATAGTTAGAGGTTTCGTAGAGCCTATAGCAAAAGAGCTTCCACTTGAATATGCAGTTGAGATGAATAACCTTATCAAGCTTGAGCTTGAAGGAACTATAGGATAGGGGGCGGTTATATGAGTAATGCAGTATCAAGATTCAATGAAAAAGAAAATAAAACTTTAAACACCCTCCCCGTAATAACCTGGAGATGGCTTAAGGTTAATGAGCTTAATTTAAAGAATTATAAACTTACTAATATTTCAGAGTATGATAAAGAGTTTTTGGTTGAAGGCAGCTTTGGCGATGTTATAGTTAAAGAAATGCATTCAAGTTTAAAGATAAATGAAAATATAAAGTATTATGTAAATAAAGAAGAAAACTATGGAGTATCTGAGGAATTTGTAGTTCTAGGTGAAAAATCCTATAATGCAGGAATATTTGTTCATGCACCAAGAAATACAAAATTAGCTGATCCAATAAGACTGGAATATAAATTAGATAATGAAAATCCAATAGTTATAGATAATAATGTTATTGTAGCTGAGGAAAACAGTGAAATTACAGTAGTTATTGATTATACAACTATAGATGAGGTAGATGCATTTCATAATGGGGTAACTAAGGTTTATGCAAGAGACAATGCAGTAGTGAATATAATCAAGGCTCAAAGAATGAATAGTAAATCCTATCACTTTGATTCACAGGTTGCCTACAGTGGTTACGGAGCAAAGGTTAACTGGATTCAAGTAGAGCTTGGAGCTAAAAATAGTGTGACTAACTACATTAATAATTTAAATGAAGAAAATAGTGAAGCTAATATAAGCTCAGTATACTTAGCTGATGGTGAAAGAACTATAGACTTAAGTTATCTAATGAACCATAGAGGAAGAAGAAGCCTAAGCAATATAGAAACCAGAGGAGCTTTAAAGGATAAAGCCAAAAAGGTATTTAGAGGTACTCTTGATTTCAAGCATGGAGCAAGCGGATCTAAGGGCAGCGAGGAGGAATATGCTATACTTCTTGATAAAACGGTAAAGTCAGATGCGATTCCGCTTTTACTTTGTTCAGAGGATGATGTTGAAGGACAGCATGCAGCAAGTGCAGGCCAAATAGACAGCGATAAATTATTTTATTTAATGAGCCGTGGGTTAGATGAGAAAGAAGCGAAAAAACTTATTATAGAAGCTTCCTTTGCACCTATAATAGATAAAATTCCTTTAGAGGATTTAAGAAACACTATTACAGAGGAAGTTCACAGGAGAATTGTAAATGCGTGATTTTAAAGTAGAAGAGTTTAGAAAAGATTTTCCAATACTTTCTGAAACTGTACACGGTAACCCACTGGTTTATTTAGATAATGCAGCAACAACTCACAAGCCAAATCAAGTACTTGAGGCTATGAGAAATTATCATCATAAGCATAACGGAAATCCGCACAGAGGAGCTCATTACCTATCTGTAATGGCTACGGAAGCCTATGAAAATACTAGGGAAAAGGTAAGAAAGTTTATAAATGCTGCTAGAACAGAGGAAATAATATTCACTAGAAATGCTACAGAATCCTTAAACTTGATTGCTTACTCCTATGGTATGAATTTTATAAATGAAGGCGACGAGATTGTTCTTTGCATATCAGAGCACCACAGCAATATAGTTCCTTGGCAGAAGGTTGCAAAGGCTAAGAAGGCAGTTTTAAAGTATATGTATTTAAACTCAGACTTCAGGCTTGATATGAATGAAGTTAAAGAAAAAATAACTGATAAGACAAAGTTTGTTGGAATTGCCCAAATGTCAAATGTTCTTGGAACTATATATCCGGTTAAGGAAATAGCGGAGTATGCTCATACAAAGGGAGCTGTAGTTTTAGTAGACGGAGCACAGGCTGTACCACACATAAAGGTTGATGTAAGAGATATAGATGCTGACTTCTTTGTATTCTCAGGACATAAAATGCTTGCACCAATGGGCATTGGAGTGTTATACGGAAAGAAAGAACTTCTTGAAAAAATGCCTCCTTTCTTATTTGGAGGGGATATGATTGAATATGTTGAAGAACAGAATACAACTTTTGCAGAGCTTCCTTTCAAGTTTGAGGCAGGAACTCAAAATGTGGAAGGAGCAGTAGGACTTTCGGCGGCAATAGACTACTTGGAAGATATTGGCCTAGATAAAATTCATGAATATGAAATGGAACTAACGGCTTATGCTTTGGACAAAATGAAGGAAATACCATATGTAAAAATATATGGTTCAACAGACTTAAAAAACAGGGGAGGAGTAATATCCTTCAGTATAGAAGGCTGTCACCCTCATGATGTTTCAAGTATAGTTGATACCTATGGAGTAGCAATAAGAGCAGGGCATCATTGTGCACAGCCTCTTATGAAATTCGTAGGAGCACCAGCAACTTCAAGAGCAAGCTTTTATTTCTACAACACAAAAGAAGAAGTAGATGTATTTATAGATAGCATCAAAAATGTAAGGAGGTGGCTAGGCTATGGATCTTAGTCAAATATACACAGAACTAATAATGGAGCATAGTCAAAGCACTCATAACAGAAGACATCTTGATTGTGTACACTGCAGTGAAAGAGGACATAACCCAAGCTGCGGAGATGATATACAGTTAGAATTAAAATTTGATGGAGATATCATTGAAGAAGCTGCGTTCACTGGCAGCGGCTGTGCAATCTCTCAAGCCTCAACCTCAATGATGATTGATCTTATAACAGGTAAAACAAAAGAAGAAGCTTTAGAATTAGTTGAAACCTTTATAAGCATGATAAAAAGAGAAATTACTGATGATGAAGAATTAGAAAAGCTTGAAGATGCAATTGTTCTGAAAAATATATCAAACATGCCTGCAAGAGTAAAATGCGCGGTGCTTGCATGGCATACACTTAAAGAAGCAATAAATAAAAACTAAGGACTGTCCCTCATCTGGGACAGTCCTTAGTTTTATTTAAAAGTACTTTCTACTTATCAGTTTCAAAAATAAATTTATGAAGATTAGATATTGTCTCATCTTTTTTCCAACCGATAAAATATTGTTTATTTACATAGGTAGTAAAACCAAGTTTGTCTTCTGGAATTCTATACTGCTCAACCGTAGTTATCTTATTTAAGGCTACAGATGAAGCGAGACCTAAAAGCTCTGCCTTAGTAAAACTTGTTTCTACATATGGAAGGATGGTATCAACAGCCTTATATAATTCTAAAGTATTTTTCTGAGAAATGCTTTTAAATACTTCTGATAAAACCTTTCGCTGCCTTTCTGTTCTTTCATAATCTGTTCCAACATATCTAATTCTACTGTAAGCTACAGCCTGTCTCCCGTTAAGCTTTTGCATACCAGTTTTCTTAACGGGTATAAAGCTTTCTTTTTTAATTTTGGATGTTTCAGACATGTAAGAATTAATATACTGAATTTCTTCCTGTCTTACATCAATGGTTACACCGCCGATAGAATCTATAATTTTTTCAAGCCCCCAAAAATCAACTTTAACATAATTTTTTAAATTCATATCAAAGTTTTGATTTATGGTCTGCATAGTTAAAAGGGCTCCCCCATAGGCATAAGTATGATTTAATCTGTCTTGGTTTAAACCTTCCATAGGGCCATGACCTGTCGTGTCAACTAAAGTATCTCTCATTAAAGAAGTAAGCTTTATTTTATTATGTTTCTTATCTATGGTTGCAATAATCATGCTGTCGGATCTTCCAGGGTCTGTAGATGTATCTCTAGAGTCTATTCCAAGCAACAGCACATTAATAAAATCATTTTCATTTTTATCAGGTGTATTAAATTTATTTTCATCGATTTTTAGCTCTGATGGATTCTCTGTAATCTTTGTAGTATTTATTTTGCCTAGCTTACTAGTAATAATATAAAAAGGTATAGCAGCTAGAACACATAATACTAATAAAATTATTATGACAACTTTCCATTTCTTTTTCTTCGAAGTCTTTTTATTCATTTTATTCTCCTTACTTGCTAATTATCAAATTAGATCAATACTAGAATTATACTATTAATTAAATTAATAATAAAGCTGAAAATTTTAGTACATTGAAGCTTTAAAATAAAACTACAACAATCAAATAAATAAATGAAATAAACTTTAAAGCATTGACCAATCATATAATATTAAAATATAATGTAGTGGACATAAAATTCTAGAAAGGTGAATTATGATTTAAGGAGGGTAGGAGAGAAAAATATAATATAAGCGCCAGAACTTAGGTATATTTACTTAAGTTGACGAGGATAGGGAGTATCGAAATTTCGGCGGATGCCCTACGGTATCGCACTACCGTTAAAGATTGATAAAACTGAGAAGTGATTTTCAGCACAATATCAATTGAGTGTTAAAACCTTTCTTTTATTTTAAACCGTAGATTATGCAAAAATTGCACTATATCTAAGGTTTGTTTGTGTTGATAAAAATATGATAAAGAGAGGTAAACAATATGTGTGGAATAGTAGGATATGTAGGAAAGAAAGAGGCATCACCGGTTTTAATTCACGGATTATCAAGACTTGAATATAGAGGTTATGATTCAGCTGGAGTGGCAATAATTGAAGATAATATTCTAAAGGTTACAAAGTGCAAGGGAAGATTAGCTAACCTAGAAGCTAAACTAGAGCAAAATCCAATACACGGGTCAGTAGGTATAGGTCATACAAGATGGGCAACTCACGGAGAGCCATCAGATTTAAATTCACACCCTCATTCAAATGAAGATGAGACTATAAGCGTAGTTCATAACGGGATTATAGAAAATTATATTCAACTAAGAGAATGGCTTACAGCAAAGGGCTATAAGTTTAATTCTGAAACTGATACAGAGGTTATACCTCATCTTGTAGATTACTATTACAAAGGAAATTTAGAAGAGGCAGTTATAAAGGCTATTTCTAAAATGGACGGAAGCTATGCTATAGGTGTGGTTTCAACTCATGAGCCTGGAAAGCTTGTTGCAGTTAGAAAAGACAGTCCTCTTATAGCCGGTATTGGAGAGGGAGAATTCTTTATAGCATCTGATATACCAGCTATACTAAATTATACAAGAGATGTTTATCTTTTAAATGACAAAGAGTTTGTTGTTATAACAAAGGATGGAATAAAACTTTTATCTGAAGAAGGAGACGAGATAAAGAAGGATATATTTCATGTAACTTGGAATGCTGATGCAGCTGAAAAAGGCGGCTATGAGCACTTCATGCTTAAGGAAATCCATGAACAGCCAAAGGCGATAAGAGACACGATGACTTCGAGAATAGCACTTGGAAAGCCAATAACTTTAGATAAAATTACTTTAACTAAAGATCAGCTTGAGAATATAAACAAAATATATATTGTAGCCTGCGGAACTGCTTATCATGCAGGAATTGTAGGAAAGTATGTAATAGAAAAACTTGCAAGGATACCAGTTGAAGTAGATATAGCTTCAGAATTTAGGTATAGAAATCCAATAATTGATAACAAAACATTGATGATAGTTATAAGTCAATCAGGAGAAACAGCAGATACCTTAGCAGCACTTAGAGAAGCTAAGAAGTCTGGTGCAAGAGTAATAGCTGTAACAAATGTAGTTGGAAGCTCAGTTTCAAGAGAGGCACATGATGTATTATATACTTGGGCAGGACCGGAAATTGCCGTTGCTTCTACAAAAGCTTATACAACTCAGCTTATTGCAATGTATATAATAGCTTTATACTTTGCTCAGTATAAAGAAACTTTAAGCAGCGAGCAAATTGAAGAAATAAAGGAAGCAATGCTTAAGCTTCCAGAACAAACTGAAGAAGTGTTAAAGCATAAGGAAGTACTTCAAAAGTTTGCTTCAAAAAACTATATGCATAGAGATATGTTCTTCTTAGGAAGAGGATTAGATTACGCAGTAGCTATGGAAGGCTCCTTAAAGCTTAAGGAAATTTCCTATATTCACTCAGAGGCTTACGCAGCAGGTGAACTTAAGCATGGAACTATAGCGCTTATCGAAAATGGAACTGTAGTAATTGCACTAGCGACTCAAGAGGAACTATTTGAAAAAATGGTAAGCAATATAAAAGAAGTTAAAACCAGAGGTGCAAATGTTTTAGCCTTTGCTTTTGAAGGAAATGAAACAATAGAAAAGACAGTTGACTCAGCGTTATATATTCCAAAGACTGAAGAAGTATTGGCTCCAGTATTATCGGTAGTACCATTACAGCTTTTATCTTATTATATGGCTGTACAAAAGGGCTGCGATGTTGATAAGCCAAGGAATTTGGCTAAGAGTGTTACTGTGGAATAGTTTGATATAATAGGCTTACAAAAGTCATGAGGTATAGTGATTTATATACTTTACCTCATGACTTTTTACATTTAATAGAGCACGAGAAGTATACAAAGTAGGAAGAAATGCTGAGTGTCATTCACATATTTAAATATAAAACTATAAAAAAATTTAAATATAAGCCTATTAAAATATTTAAATATTTACTGCAACCATGCATGTTTGCGGTAGATTTGCTTTCTAAAATATTAAAGAACATACTTATATCAACACTATTATTAAATAGCTCCTTATATTTTTATATGGAAAGCTATGCCCAAACAGTTAAAGGTACAGCTTTCCTGTTAAGTAATAGACTATTTAGCCCCAAAATTATATAATATTTTTAGAAAAGGGAAAAATAAGTTAAATAATAAAGCGAAAGTAGGAGTTGGGAGGATGCACAAGTGAAGATTTTAATAACAGGGGCTAAAGGACAATTAGGCACACAAATAATTAAGATGCTTGAAAGCATGAATTCAGAATTAGGCCCAATTAATAATGCTTATAAAAATGCCGAAGTAATAGGAATTGATGTTGATCAATTAGATATAACAAATCTTAATCAAGTGAGAGAATACATATCCATAGCAAAGCCTCAAATAATAATAAACTGTGCAGCTTACACCAATGTTGATGCCTGTGAAACCAATGAAGATTTAGCTTTTAAAGTAAATGCAATAGGACCAAGAAACTTAGCCATAGTAAGTGAAGTAATTGGTGCTAAACTTATACATATATCAACGGACTATGTTTTTGCCGGAAATGGTACAAAGCCTTATAGAGAGTATGATTTAACAAATCCTCAAAGTTCTTACGGAAACACAAAGAATGCTGGTGAAGAGTTTGTAAAATGCTTCTCAAGCAGATTTTTCATTGTAAGAACTGCATGGTTGTATGGATATTATGGAAACAATTTTGTTAAAACAATAATAAAGGCAGCAAAAGAAAAAGGTTATTTAGATGTTGTTAATGACCAAAGAGGTAATCCAACAAATGCAGAGGATTTAGCTTATCATATCTTGAGGCTAGCACTAACAGAAGAGTACGGAATATATCACTGTACAGGAACTGGAGAATGCAGCTGGTATGATTTTGCCGTGAAGATCGTAGAATATGCAAATATTAATTGCACAGTATCACCTGTAACTTCAGAAAAAATCAACCGTCCTGCTAAAAGACCGGCTTTTTCATCATTAGATAACATGATGTTAAGATGTACTGTTGGTGATGAGATGAGGAAATGGGAAGAAGCTCTAAAGATATTTATAAAAAATGTAGAAAAATAGCGCATTATGTAACAATTCCATAATAAATAGACATAATCAGCAATTAAGTATATAATACTATTTGTAGATTTTTAGATAAAGTTGAAAGGTGAGATCAAATGAAAGGTATAATACTAGCAGGAGGCTCGGGAACCAGGCTTTATCCAATAACTAAGTCAGTATCAAAACAAATACTGCCTATATATGACAAGCCAATGATTTATTATCCTTTATCAGTTTTAATGCTTGCAGGAATAAAAGACATACTTATTATTTCTACGCCAAGGGATATAAACGGTTTTAAGGAGCTTTTAAGCGATGGAAGCCAGATAGGTGTTAATTTTGAGTATGCTATTCAAGATAAGCCAAGAGGACTTGCTGATGCCTTTATAGTTGGAGAAAAATTTATAGAAAATGATAGAGTGGCATTAGTGCTTGGAGATAATATATTTTACGGTTACGGCTTCTCTGAAAGACTTGAAAGAGCCGTTAACAGGGAAGAAGGAGCTACTATCTTCGGATATCATGTAAGCAATCCAACTGAATTTGGAGTTGTTGAATTTGATAAAAATAATAATGTAGTATCGATAGAAGAAAAACCAGAAGTTCCAAAGTCAAACTATGCAGTACCTGGATTGTATTTTTATGACAATAGCGTTGTTGAAATTGCAAAAAATATAAAACCTTCTGCTAGAGGAGAAATAGAAATAACAGCAGTAAATAATGAATATTTAGATAGAGGGAAATTAAAAGTAGAGCTTTTTGGAAGAGGTATGGCTTGGCTTGACACAGGGACACATAAAGGACTTCTTGAAGCAGCTAATTTTGTTGAAGCTATTCAAACAAGACAGGGACTATATGTAGCATGCATAGAAGAAATAGCCTACAGAAAAGGCTTTATAGATAAAGAACAGCTTAAAAAACTTGCTGAACCTTTATCCAAAATAGAATATGGACAATATCTTTTGAGAATAGCCAAGGAAAGGTAGAGTGTTATTATGAAAACATATTTAGTTACAGGCGGAGCAGGTTTTATAGGATCAAACTTTGTTCACTATATGCTTAAAAAATATAATGACATAAGCTTAATAAATATAGATAAGCTAACCTATGCAGGCAATCTTGAGAATTTAAAGGCAGTTGAAAATGATCCAAGATATATGTTTGTTCAAGGAGACATATGTGATAAAGCTTTAGTTGAGAAACTATTCAAAGACCATGATATAGATTTTGTAGTGAACTTTGCAGCAGAATCTCACGTAGATAGAAGTATAAGAGAACCGGAAGTGTTTGTTAACACAAATGTTCTAGGAACAGTAACTTTACTTAATGCTGCTAAAAATGCTTGGGAAATAAAAGATGGTTTTAAGGAAGGTAAAAAATATCTTCAAGTTTCAACAGATGAAGTATATGGATCCTTAGGTGAAACAGGATACTTTAGGGAAACAACGCCAATAGATCCGCACAGCCCATATTCTTCAAGCAAGGCAGGAGCAGACTTAGTAGTTAAGGCTTATTTTGATACATATAAGTTTCCAATAAATATAACAAGATGCTCAAACAACTATGGACCATATCAATTTCCTGAGAAATTAATACCTCTTCTAATAAACAACTGTTTAAATAAAAAGTTACTTCCAATATACGGAGATGGATTAAACATAAGAGACTGGCTATATGTTGAGGATCACTGCAAGGCTATAGATATGGTTATTAACGGTGGAAGATTTGGAGAGGTTTACAATGTAGGTGGACACAACGAAAGAACCAATATTCATATAGTAAAGACTGTAATAGACTATATAAATAAAAATGTCGATAGTGCTGTAACTGAAAACCTAATTAAATATGTTGAAGATAGAAAAGGCCACGATAGAAGATACGGAATAGATCCAACCAAGATAAGAGAAGAACTTGGCTGGGAACCTGAAACAGATTATGAAGCCGGAATAGTAAAAACAATAAAATGGTATCTTGGTAATAAAGAGTGGATGGATAGAGTAACCTCGGGAGAATACACAAAGTATTACGAAAAGATGTATGAAGCTAAATAAATAGTTAAAGCCGTACTTAATGGTCAGCTTGGAAGATAAATGAATTAATATAAGCTGCCCTGTAATATAATTGAAAGGGATAAGGAAATGGGACAGTTCATTTTTACAGAAACAAAAATTAAAGGTGTTTATATAATAGAACCTAAAGTTTTTAAAGATAGTAGAGGCTATTTTATGGAAACTTATAACTACGAAGATTTTAAAAAAGCTGGACTAGATATGGTATTTGTACAGGATAACCAATCAAAGTCTAAAAAGGGAGTTCTTAGAGGACTACATTATCAAAATCCTAATCCACAAGGTAAGTTAGTAAGAGTAATAAGTGGAGAGGTTTTTGATGTGGCTGTTGATTTAAGGAAAGATTCACCTACCTATGGACAGTGGGAAGGTGTAAGACTCAGCGCAGAGAATAAAAAACAATTTTATGTACCGGATGGTTTTGCGCATGGATTTTTAGTTCTTTCAGAGGAAGCGGAATTTGTGTATAAATGCACTGAGTTTTACCATCCTGAATTTGAAGGTGGTATTCTATGGAATGATCCAGATATTGGTATAAAATGGCCGCTAAATAGAATAGATAAAGTGCTTTTGTCCGAAAAAGATAAAAAATTACCGTGCCTAAAACAAAATAAGACTAAATTTATAGAATAACAAAAATAGATTTTGTAAATGGCAGCTCACTAATGTGTTGATAATAATGATATTTGGTTATATTATTTTTTGAAAGGTGGTATAGTATGCAAAATGCCGAACAAATAATTGAAGAGATAGACTATAATTATTTCAATAATGCAAATAAAAAAGATAAGATGATATATGAAGTTACAAAAAGAATTTTTGACATAGTTTTCAGCTTGTTTGCAGCTATTTTTGCCTTACCAATTGTAATTTTGACCTGTATATTGGTTTGTATTGAATCAAAAGGCTCACCAATATATAGCCAAGAAAGGCTAGGCAAGAATGGAACTAAGTTCAAAATTTATAAGGTACGTTCAATGTACATCGATGCAGAAAAAGAAGGTGCAAGATGGGCAGCGAAAAATGATAACAGGGTTACAAGAGTAGGGAGATTTATTAGGAATACTAGAATTGATGAGTTACCGCAATTTTATAATGTTATAAAAGGTGATATGAGTATAATAGGTCCAAGACCTGAACGACCTATATTTACGTATCAATTTGAAAAAGAAACACCAGGTTTTATGAGAAGATTATTAGTTAAGCCAGGACTTACAGGACTTGCTCAAGTGAACGGAGGATATGATATTGACCACAAAGAAAAGCTTAAGCTAGATATGGAATATATAAAAAAAAGAGGATTCTTATTAGATTTAAAAATAATATTTAAAACTTTCTTTATTGTTTTTAGTGGAGAAGGTGCTAGATAGTTTAAAAGATGGGAAAGTGAAAAATATGATATATATTATTACTAATCTTTTTATAGTGTTTTCCGGGTTTTATTTAAGAGTTTTAAAGATAAGTCCAATCTACTTTATGTTTATAATAGCTTTACTGTATTCACTTAAGTTATTATATGAAAAAAAGAATATGATACTCTTTAAAACTCCAATAATTTTATATTCTTTGGGCTTAGGCTTATACTTTGGGGTCACTCAAATATTTTTAGGAGGACCTTTAAATACAAAAATAACTGTTTTAATTTCTATTTGCTATTTTATAATTTCATACTATCTTATTAACTATTTAACCCAGAAACAAATTTTAAAAATTAGTAAAAACTTTGTTAAGTTCTCAACTTTCTTATTACTAATAGAGTGTATATGGAGACTTTTAAACCCAAATTATTATTTTGATATCAATAATCCATCAAATTATGATCTAAGATTTTACATTTATAAGTTTAACAGTATTATGTTCCAGGACTCTAATTTTGTGGGTATATATATATTAGTTATTTTTTTCTTTGGAATGTATTTAACAAAATATTTCAATCTAAATTTAAGAAAATATTTGATTATATTATTTGCATTATGTATATTAACATTTTCTAGAGCAACTATTATAACAATGGTAGGATTTACTATAGTAATGGCTATATATAGATATCTAGAAAATGGTAATGTAATTTCGCTGATAAGAAGAAATAAGAAAACAATTATTTTAGGTTCATTATTATTTGTAATTGTATTAGCAATAAGCTCTAATTTTCTATTAGCTGGTACCAGTTTTAGTTCAAAAATAGAAATATTAAAGTTAACAGGCACTTTTATTGCTAAAAGCAATATTATATTAAATTTATTTGGCGTAGGATTTGGTAATGCTAGTAATTTTTTAGGTTGGGGAGCACATAATTATGTTACAACATATTATGTTGAATCCGGAGCTTTAGGTTTTTTAGGTATTTCTTATTTTTTATTCTTCATTTCAAAAGAATCAAATTACAAAAATTTAATTATAATAGTACCATTTATTATCAATGGTTTTTCATTAACTTTACATGCAACAACATTTTTATATGCAGCTACAGCAATAGTTTGTGTGTTGGAAAAGAAAAATACAAATTGTAATAAGGATAAAGATACAAGAAAAAAAAAGAATACAGATCCTTTTTACAATAAGACAATATTAGTATTTCCGTCTGTGGTATGGTCTCATAATTGGGAAAGACAACATGAGCTAATATATAGATTTTCAAAAAAAACTAGCGAAAAGATATATATTATATCTCCGCTAGGATTTGTTAATCATAATTTTTTAGATACTATAAAAAAAATACAAAGCAGAATATTTAATAAAAATAAAAATAGAGGCAATAATCCAGTGTCAGAAAATATGCAATTTGTTAATATAAAGTTTTTTATGCCAATACATAACAATTTTTTTATAAATAAGCTTAATAGTTTCTTAATTTCTTTATATATACAAATAAAATATGAAGAACTATATGAAAAACTTGAGTCTGGCAATGATAAAGTATTTTGGTGCACGTACCCAAATGAAACTATATTAGACTTTATTAAGAAATATAATCCTTCACTAGTAATAACTGATTTAGCACAAAGGAGAAAAGCTAATAAAAGTTTGCCTGAATATGTTATTGAGCTTGAAGAAAAATTAGTTAAACAAAGCAATTTAGTTTTTGCTGATTCTTTATCAACAAAAGAAGATTATTCACATATTAAAGATATTTACTATTTCTCACAAGGAGTAAACATTGAAAGAAATAATAAAACATTTGATAAGATAGAAGAACTAGAAAGTATATCTGAACCAATAATTGGATATATAGGTGCATTACATGAGTGCATAGATTATCAGTTATTAGAATTTTTAATAAAACAAAATCCAACTCTAAGATTTGTTTTTGTGGGAAATGTAGTCGACGAAAAGGCAAGTATTTTGAGTCAGTATGAAAATGTAACTTTTACTGGAAGAAAGTCCTTTGATGAACTACCATCTTATATGCAGTATTTTAAAATTGGAATTATTCCATATCTCGTTAATGAATATACTCAAGGAATATCTCCAACTAAGCTGTTTGAATATGGAATTCAAGGTGTACCAGTTGTTTCAACAGATTTAAGAGAAGTGGAAGCTTATGCTAATACAGTATTTGTATCAAAAAGTAATGATGAATTTAATGAAAATATTAGAAAAATAATAAATATAGACAATAAAGAATTATCTGTATTAAATCAAAAAATAAAAGATATAAGTTTAAAGAATAGCTGGGAAAATAAATTTGATTATTTTTATGAAATATTGCTGAGAGGTTTGAACGGAGAAAATTAGTATGATAAAAATTTTATATATAATTTCTACTTTAGAACGATGTGGACCCGTGAATGTACTCTATGAATTAATTAATAATTTGGATAATGAAAAATATGAGTTTTATATATTAACTTTATCGCCGGAACCTGAAAAAAGCAGATATGATGATTTTAAAAAAATGGGTGCACATATTATAACTTTAAATATGTCCAGATCACAAATGGTATTATGTGGAATGAGCAAATTGATAAAGGTTGTTGAAAATATAAGACCAGATATAATACATACCCATGGTTTAAGAGCAGATTCTATTTCTGCTAATCACTTAAAAGACTATAAAACTTGCAATACAATCCATAACTATCCATATTATGACTACCCCCTTGCATATGGAACTATAATAGGGAAAATATTTGCGCATAATCATGTAAGCAATATAAAAAAAATAAAGTATCCAATTGCATGTTCGAATACAGTTTCTAAAAAATTTGCTGATGAACAGGGCATTCATACGTTTACGGTTCAAAATGGAATTAGTAAAACAAGATTTAAGAATATTACCTTGGAAGAAAAAAAATTACTTAGAAAAAAATTAAATATTGAAGAAACATATAAGAAAGTTTTTATTTTTTCTGGTGCACTTATTGAAAGAAAAGATCCAATAACACTATTGAAATCCTTTGATAATGTTTCTGAAGACTTATTGTTAATAGTGGCAGGTGATGGTATTTTAAGAGATAAACTGCAAAACTATAAAAAGAAAAATATTTTATTTATAGGAAATGTAAGTAATATCGAAGAATACTTAAAATGTGCTGATATTTTTATTTCAACTTCATTGGCAGAAGGACTGCCAATGGCTGTTATCGAAGCGATGGCTTCAGGATTAGTTTTAGTACTTTCAGATATAGAATCTCATACAGAACTCATAAAAGATAATTCATCTATAATTACATTTAATACAGGTGAAGAAATTCAATTATCTAAAATTATTAACCAACTATCCAATGTTGAAACATACGGTATGGGAGTTAATAATAGAAAGTTATATGAGGAACATTTTAGCTCAGATATAATGGCAAAAAGATATGATGAGATATACAGAAAAATATTAAATGATTAGTGAGGATAAAATGGAATTTTCAGTTTTAATGTCTGTCTACTATAAAGAGAATGCTTCCTACTTAAAAAAGGCTATAGATAGTATTTTAAACCAAACTCTAAGACCCAGTGAAATTGTAATTGTAGAAGACGGAAAATTAACACATGAATTAAATGATTGTATAGGCGAGTATGTGATAAATAACGATGGACTATTTAAGATAGTAAAGTTAGAAAAAAATAAAGGATTAGGGGAAGCCCTTAAAATTGGATTATTAAACTGCAGTTATGATATCGTTGCTAGGATGGATACAGATGATATTTGCAGATCTGATAGATTTGAAAAGCAAATAAATTATCTTAGGAATAATAGTAATGTCAGTATAGTAGGTTCATATATAGCTGAATTTGAGGGATCACCCAATAATATAATATCAATTAGAAAAGTGCCTGTAACATATAAAGAAGTCTATACAAATTCTAAACGAAGAAATCCACTAAACCATATGACAGTTGTCTTTAGGAAAAATGATATTTTAAACAGTGGAAATTATAGGACATTTTTATTAAATGAAGATTACGATTTATGGTGTCGAGTATTAATGAATAATTACATTATTGAAAATATTCCTGACACATTAGTTTACGCTAGGGCGGGAAATGAAATGTATATGCGTAGAGGTGGAATAAAGTACTTTAGAAGTGAGCTTGAACTCCAAAAGCAGCTTTACAATAGTAATTTTATTTCTTTTTACCGATTGAGTACAAATATCATTTTAAGATTTACAGTTAGGATATTGCCTAATAGATTAAGAAGTACTTTGTATAGGGTATTTTTACGAAAAAAAAGTAAATAACTTAACGATGCGGAGAGAAAAACTTTATGATTAATAATCCACTTATTTCAATTGTTATGAGCTGTTATAATGAAAAAGAAGAATGGCTTAAGGAAGCAATTGAATCAATTCTAAATCAAACCTATAACAATATTGAGTTTATAATAATATTAGATAATCCTGAGAATAAAATATTGGAAAATATCATCTTAGATTATTGTTCAAAAGATAGTAGAATTGTTTACTCAGCGAATGAAAAAAATTTAGGACTTGTAGGTAGTCTAAATAAAGCTATGAACATTTCAAGAGGACAATATATAGCGAGAATGGATGCAGATGATTTTTCTTATCCTGATAGAATAGAAGAGCAATTAAACTTTATGCTAAATAATCCTAATATCGATTTAGTTGGGACAAATATGATGTATATGGATGAGGATGGAAAAAATTTAAGATATTCTGGGATTTTTTATTATGATATTAATTTAATAAAGGAAATGCTTAAATATACAAATTGCTTCTTTCATCCAACAATTATGTTTAAAAAAAGCGTTATATTAAATGAAAAAATAAATGGGTATAGAGAAATTAAATATGCTGAGGACTACGATTTAGTGTGCAGATTAATTCTCAATGGATTTGTACTGGCAAATATTAATAAGGTTTTGTTTAAATATAGGTTAAGAAAAAATAGTATTTCAAGATCTAATGAAATATTTCAGTTTAAGGTTACTAAGTCTATTGGGAACTTATATAAAAATTCTATTATTCAAAAAAGAAATTTATTAAATAATAAAAACTTAGATATATTAAAATACGTTCAGAATGATGAAAAATATGAAAATGAATATATTAAGGCTAATCAAGTTGTTGCCAATTCAAATTTATATAGAGAAAATGAAAAGTATTTAAGATGGATTGTAATGAAAATATATTCAATACTAATCTCTCAATATTACCGAGAAACTTTTATTAGAGCTCAAAAAATCAGAACTAAACTTTTTATAGAAAAAATAAAACAGATAGGTAAGGGTGATAAATAATGAATGTGCCTAGTGTATGTGCTGTTATAGTTACCTATAATAGGAAAGAACTGCTGAAAGAATGTATAGATGCCTTAATCGGTCAGAAGTATAAGTTATCTAAAATAATTATTATAAATAATTGCAGCAATGATGGAACAAGTGAAATGTTAGAAGATATGAAAAGTAAATATGAGATATTATATGTAATTAATATGGAAAAAAATATAGGAGGTGCCGGTGGATTTTACGAGGGTATAAAAGCTGCCTATGATAGTAAACAGGATTATATCTGGCTAATGGACGATGATACAATCCCGGATGAAGAGGCACTTCAATATCTAGTTGATGCAGGTGATTTAGATGAAATTAAGAATTGGGGATTTTTATGTAGTAATGTTGTTTGGAAGGATAATACCGGATGTCTAATGAATATTCCAGCGTTAGATTATTATTGGAATAACTTTTTAGATAAAGGTCTTATAAAATTAAAAGGTACATCCTTTGTTTCTGTCTTATTTAAAAGAGATATAATAAAGAGTATCGGATTTCCAATAAAAGAGTTTTTTATTTGGGGAGATGACGCAGAATATACGCATAGAGTTACCAAAAGTTATGAGGCGTATCTTGTAGAAGATAGCAAAGTAATTCATAAGATGGGTCAAAATACTGGAATAAGTATTTTCCATGAAGATAAAAATAGAATTGACAGATATTTTTACGATTATAGAAACAGATTATATATTGCTAAGAAACGAGGAACAAAGGAAGTACTAAAATATTTTTATTTGTTTACAAAAAATATATTATTATTGACGTTTACAAAAAATAACTATAGATTCAACAAAATAAAGGTTATTTTTAAAGGAATGTTCAATGGTATATTTTTTAACCCTAGAATAGAATATCCCGAAAAATAAAATATCTAATTTATTGAGGAGTTGAAAATATGAATTTTAAATATGTAATAGTAGGTGCAGGACTAGCTGGAATTACAACTGCAGAAAGAATTGCTACGGAACTTAATGAAAAGGTACTGATAATAGAAAAAAGAAACCATATTGGCGGGAATTGTTATGACTATTATAATGAAGATGGAATTCTTATACATAAATATGGACCCCATATTTTTCATACAAATTCCAAGGAAGTATGGGAATATTTAAGTAGATTTACAAAATGGTATCACTATCAACATAGGGTATTAACTTATATTGATGGACAGCTTATTCCAATGCCAATAACCACTGAAACTATTAATAAGCTATATAATTTAAATTTATCTAATTTTCAGGTGGAGGAGTTTTTAAGCAATCAAGCTTTAAAAATAGATGAGATTAAAAACTCCGAGGATGTTGTATTAAGTAAAGCTGGAACTGATATATATGAAAAGTTTTTTAAGAATTATACAAAAAAACAATGGGATGTATACCCTGATGAACTTGATAAATCAGTAATATCAAGAATACCAGTAAGGTATAATAGAGATACACGTTATTTTACCAATAAATATCAAGGTATGCCAAAGTTTGGATATACTAAGATGTGTGAGAAGATACTTGATAATCCTAATATCCATATATTGTTAAATACGGATTATAAAGATGTTATCAATGATATAAATTATGAGAAGTTAATATATACAGGTCAGGTAGATAGCTTTTTTGATTTTAAACATGGCAAACTAAAGTATAGAGCGTTAAGATTTGAATTTGAGACATTAAATTCTGAGTCCTATCAAGAAGCATCAGTAATAAACTATCCAAATGACTACGATTTTACAAGAATAACAGAGTTTAAGAAGTTAACAGGCCAAGAGTCCAGTAAGACAACTATAGTTAGAGAATACCCAACATGGGATGGTGAACCTTATTATCCATATCCAACAAATGACTGTGCAGAACAATATAAACTTTACAAAAAAGAATGTGATACACTAAGTAATGTGATTTTTATAGGACGTTTAGCAGAATACAAATATTATGATATGGATGCAGTAGTAAAAAGAGCATTAGATGTATTTAAGACTCAAATCGGGAGACAGGATAAATGAGCGTCGCTAAAAACTATGTGTATAATGTAATATATCAGATAGCTAATCTTATTATTCCTCTGATAACGGTGCCATATATTTCTAGAGTTTTAGGAGCGGAAGGTGTAGGTATAAATGCCTACACTAATTCAATTGTTCAATATTTTATTTTATTGGGAACCATAGGTATATCATTATATGGAAGCAAAAGTATTGCCTATATTCGAGATGATAGAAAAAAAATAACTAATACCTTTTGGAGTATTTTTTCATTACAGATTATCATGTCACTATTTGCTTATGTATTGTATATTGTATTTATTTCTGTATTAGCAAAAGATAATAAAATAATTTTATTAATACAATCAGTAAATATACTTGCTGCAGCAATAGATGTTACTTGGTTATTTTCAGGTATTGAAGACTTCAAGAAAACTGTAACCAGAAATTTAATTGTAAAGACCTTAAGCGTTATAAGCATATTTTTATTTGTAAAACAACGAAGTGACCTGTGGTTATATACTTTTATATTAGCCTTTTCTGTATTACTAGGACAAATTGTATTGTGGACATATGTAGGAAAGATTGTTGACAAATATGTTTTTGACTTCAATGAAATAAAAAAGCATTTTATGCCATCATTTAAGCTTTTTATTCCTCAGATAGCGATTCAAATATATCTAGTGCTAAATAAATCGATGCTGGGATGGATGGCAAACAAAACTGAAGTAGGACTATATGAGAATGCGGATAAAATAGTTAAAATGTCGCTTGCAGTTTTAACAGCGACGGGTACTGTTATGCTGCCAAGAATATCGAATACTTTTGCTAAGGGAGACATTAATAAAGTCAAAGACTATATTATCAAGTCGTTAAATTTTGTATCTTATCTTTCTATACCTATAACTTTTGGACTGATTGGTATCTCTGCACAATTTGTTCCGTGGTTTTTTGGAGATGAATTCAATAAATGTATTGAATTAATAATAATATTAAGCCCTATACTTATTTTTATATCATTGAGTAACGTAATCGGAATACAATATATGATTCCTACAGGGAAGACTAATGAATTTACTTTATCTGTAACTTCCGGAGCAATAGTTAATCTTTTATTAAATATATTTTTAATAAATAGTTTTTACTCAATTGGAGCAGCTATATCTACATTGATAGCAGAAATATTCGTTACTGTTGTTCAGTTGTTTTTAATAAGAAATGAAGTTAAAATATCAGTAATTTTAAGTGATTTTATTAAGTATATAATGGCTGCTTTGATTATGATGATTAGTGTAAAGTACTTAGGCAGCATATTAGGTGTGTCTATAAGAACAACATTTATCCAAATAGTATTGGGAGCTGTAATTTATATTTCAGTGCTTTTTATAGTAAAATCTGAATTTAATAAAAGTTTATTTATGAAAATAATTAAAAGCTTCTCTAGGTAATTTTATATTATATGTGTTACTAAAAGTAACAAAGAAATAAGTATTTTTTTGTATAAATTATACGAGAAATATAATTTGTGATTGTATATATATAAATAATTTATTATAATTTAATTTAGAAGTTATTAATTATAGTAAAAATAATTATAGCTTCTAAATAAATTTTTAGGGGGAGGTTAATGGTAGGGAAATTTAAAAAAATATCAACTGTAATTCTAATTGTGTTTGCTTATATTATTCTTAATTTTACAAGTTTTGTTAAGGCTGATCAGCTGCCGGCAATTCTTACTATTGATAATCCTGTAAACCTATCATTGCAAACAGGCACTATAGAAATCAATGGATATGCATTAAGCAGTAATACTATACAAAGTATAGATGTTTATGTAGACAGCAAAATTGTAGGACAAGCAATTTATGGAGTTGAAAGGCAAGATATACAACAGAAGTATGCTCAATATCCTAATGCTTTAAATAGCGGGTTTAGAGTTAATCTAAATACCAGAGCCTATAATGACGGTATACATGAAATTAAAATAGTGCTTAATGATAAAATATCTAGCAGTATTTTTGGTATCTTGAAGTTAGATATAAAAAATCAAAGAACTGCGATTATGGGACAAACTATTGCCTCAAAAGATCAAATGATAAAAGATCTTCAGCAAAATAACAATATAAAAGATTCAACATATATAGATAGCTTTGTGTCTATAATACTAGATGAAGCTTCTATAGAAGGTGTAAGAGCTGATTTAGCTTTCGCACAAATGATGAAAGAAACTAATTATTTAAAGTTTACAGGTATTGTTAAAGAGGAACAGAATAATTTTGCTGGTTTAGGAGCTACTGGAGGAAGTGTAACAGGTGCAAGCTTTCCTGATATAAGGACAGGTATAAGAGCTGTTATTCAGCATCTTAAGTGCTATGCTTCTACTTCTCCTATTAAATTAGCAATAGTAGACCCAAGGTATGGAGAATGGCTTAGAGGAAAAGCTCCATATGTAGAGTGGCTTGGTATAAATGAAAATCCTAACGGAGTGGGATGGGCTAGCGATCAGAATTATGGTTATGATATTGTAAACAGAGTTAATAAAATAATCAGTATCAAAGTTGATAAACCAACAGCCAAAATTAGTAGCTTTAGTGTGCCAAATGAAGTTTTTACTGATAAGTCAGTTAGTTTATCAGCTGTTGCAACAGCACCTCATAAAGTTTTATACAGATATTGGCTAGGTAATAAGGATACAGGTGAATGGACAATAATAAAAGACTATAGTGAAAGTGGAACATTTAGCTGGACCCCAACAAAACCAGGACGATATCAAGTTGTATTACATGTAAAGGATCAGTATAGTAATGAGGGCTATGATGATGATAGAGGAATAGATTTAGTTGTGACTTCATTAGCTGGAAAAATAATCGGAACTAATGTAGGACAGGAATTTTACACAAACAAACCTGCACAACTAACTACAACAGCAACAGCTCCAAACAAAGCTTTATATAGATATTGGCTAGGTAATAAGGATACAGGTGAATGGACAATAATAAAAGACTATAGTGAAAGTGGAACATTTAGCTGGACCCCAACAAAACCAGGACGATATCAAATTGTAATACATGTAAAGGATCAATATAGTAATAAAGGCTACGATGATGATAGAGGAATAAATATAAATGTATTGCCAAGTGCAAGTATTACTAATATAATTGTAAATTCAGAAGCATACACAAATACACCTATTCAGCTTTCAGCTGCAACAACATCACCCAATAAGGTTTTATATAGATATTGGCTAGGTAATAAAGATACAGGTGAATGGACAATAATAAAAGATTATAGCGAAAGTAGGACATTTAACTGGACCCCAACAAAGCCAGGACGATATCAAATTGTATTACATGTAAAGGATCAGTATAGTAATAAAGGTTATGATGATGATAGGGGAGTGGATATAGTTGTAGCTTTACCAACTGCAAAAATAACCGGAGTTAATATAGGTCAGGAATTTTATACAAATAAATCTGCACAATTAATTACAACCGCATCAGGACCTAATAAAGTATTGTATAGATATTGGCTAGGAAATATGGATACAGGTGAATGGACAATAATAAAAGATTATAGTGAAATTGGGACATTTAACTGGACACCTACAAAACCAGGACGATATCAAATCGTAATACATACTAAAGATCAATATAGCCTAAAAGGCTATGATGATGATAGAGAAATAAATATAAATGTATTTCCAAGTGCAAGTATTACAGGTGTAAATATAAGTCCAGAAGTATACACAAATAAACCTATTCAGCTTTCATCTACAGCAATATCACCAAATAAAGCTTTATACAGATATTGGCTAGGAAATATGGATACAGGTGAATGGACAATAATAAAAGATTATAGTGAAATTGGGACATTTAACTGGACGCCTACAAAACCAGGACGATATCAAATTGTAATACATGTAAAGGATCAATACAGTAACAAAGGTTATGACGAGGATAAAGGAATAAACATAGTTGTAAAACAAAGTAAACTTATAGTTATAGATCCTGGTCACAACTATGGTGGAGATGACGGTGCATATGGCAAGTATCCGGATATAATATATTCTGAAAGAGACTTAAATATGCAAATGGCATTAAAGCTTAAGGGTGAATTAGAGAAATTAGGCTATAGCATTATATTAACTAGAGATGAGAACGACAGAAGTAAAGAAGATGCAAAGACAAGCCTTCAAAAGAGAGCTAACATAGCTAATAATGCAAATGCTGATTTATTTATTAGTCTGCATCATGATGTAAATTCAAGCACATCCAGAACAGGTATAAGCACACACTATAGTACTTATAAGCCTGGAATAGACACAGATGGTGTTAATCCAAATGGAAATGACCCAAATGGATGGTATAGCGATGTTAACATCGATACAACTCCATCGGATGCTGCGCTAAAAAGCCGTGATTTGGCTATCAAACTTGCAGCAGGACTGTCAAGTTCTTTAGGTTATAATAATCTTAACGCTCATGATCATAACCTGTTTGTAACTGTGAATACAAATATGCCGGCAGTTTTGATAGAAGAGGGATTTTTATCAAATCAAGCCGAAGCGCAGAGATGTGCTGATGCAAGCGAACAGCAAAAGAAAGCTCAAAAAATAGCTCAGATTATCAATGATTATTTTTCGTCTTAAGTTAATATAAAGTGGACAGGTATTCTTATAGGAATCCTGTCTTTTTTTATGATGAAATTCTTTTGTCGAAATACATCACATTTGTTTACAATTTACAACACGAAACTGTTTGAAACTATTAAATAAATTTGATATCTTATGTAAGAGAAAGTTATCTTTTGTAATAAAGCATGTTGATACCTAAAATTATAGAAAATTTTAGCGAATTTTTATAAAGATATATATGTCTGAAAAAGTATTTTTATGTTATAATCATGTATAGACAAGTATACAGTTAGGGGTGAGTCTGTTGTTTAGTAAGGATAGTTACATACCCTATTATTTACAAATATATAATGAACTTAGAAATAGAATTGACTCGATGATGTACAAGCCTAATGAAATACTGCCTTCTGAAAATGAATTAGCTGAAGAGTTTAATGTAACAAGGGTTACAGTCAGAAATGCTATTAAAAAACTTAAGGATGAGGGGATTATAAGGACAGAAAAAGGAAAAGGTTCTTTTGTAAATCGTCCTAAAATTGTACAGAATTTAAATAATATATATAGCCTTGGAATGAATACCGAAGAAACAGGGTATAGTCTTGAAAATGAGATTGTAGAAATTGTTACATTACTACCAGATAATAATATTAGAAAAAGCCTTATGTTAGAGGAAGATGAAAAGGTTGTTAATGTAAGAATAATAAGAAAGCTAGAAGGAATACCTGTAGTTATTCAAATGTCATATTTACCTAAAAAAATAGTTTCAGATATAAAGGCAGAGCACTTAAAGAAAACTACAATTTACGATCTTTTGGAAAATAAATATCAAATAAAATTAGCTAATGCAAAGGAATATTTAGACCCCATAGTGGCCGATGAAATTTATTCAATGGCATTAAATGTAGAAGTCAATACTCCTCTGTTTATGACAGAGAGAACTACATATGCAGAAAATGAAATACCGGTCGAATATAGAAAATGTATAATAAGAAGCGATAAGTTTAGGTTTTCAGTGGAACTTAAATAGTGTTTAGATAAACGTTCTTTAAAATGAGTGTTGGGGGTAAGGAAATGAGCGAAACAGTAAACGATAATGTTATTATAAGTATTGAATACAAAGATGAGTATAAAAAGAGTAAAAACTATTATATTTTTAAAAGTATTATTGATATTTTAGGAGCAATTTTAGGAATCATAGTATTAAGTCCTGTACTTATAATAACAGCAATAGCTATAAAGCTTGAATCAAAAGGCCCTATAATTTTTGGACAAGAACGAGTTGGATTTAACGGTAAGATGTTTAAAATGTATAAGTTCAGATCAATGGTTCAAAATGCAGAAGAATTATTAAACAAGCTCAAGGACAAAAATGAAATGTCTGGACCTATGTTTAAAATGAAAGAAGACCCTAGAATTACTAAGGTAGGTAGGTTTATCAGAAAGACAAGCATAGATGAACTGCCCCAGCTTTTTAATGTTTTAAAAGGGGATATGTCACTGGTCGGACCAAGGCCAAATTTACCAAGAGAGGTAAGAAAGTTCAATGAGTACCAAAAGCAAAAGCTTTTAGCTAAGCCTGGGCTTACATGTTACTGGCAGGTTATGGGAAGAAATAATATAGATTTTGAGGAATGGATTGAGCTTGATATAAGATATATAAAGGAAAGAAGTATCTGGCTAGACATAAAGCTTATATTTAGAACGGTTTTTGTATTGTTTGGAGATAAGAATGCTATGTAGGAGGGACTAATTATGTTATGCGCTTTAATAATGGCTGGAGGAAAAGGAACTAGATTTTGGCCTCTATCTACAGAAGAAAAACCAAAGCAATTTTTAAAGCTGTTAGGTGAAAATACAATGATTCAAATGACTGTGAAGAGAGTTGAGAAGTTACTTCCTATAGAAAGAATTTTTGTTGTTACAGCTAAGCAATATGTAAGTCTTGTAAAAGAACAGTTACCCAACCTACCAGATAGGAATATTATTGTGGAGCCTGTAGGTAAAAATACTGCTCCGTGTATTGCATTATCAGCGTTTATAATAAAGAAATATTACCAAGATGCGAACATAGCCGTATTGCCTTCAGATCATTTAATTAAAGATGAAGAGAAATTTATCCAAGTGCTGGCTGATGCGGACAAATTTATTAAGGAAAAACCCAAGGCAATCGTTACTATAGGTATGACTCCAGATAGACCTGAAACAGGATATGGATATATAAAATATTCAGGAAATAAAATAGAAGTTAATAGTTCGCAAATAATTTCTGTTGAAGCATTTGTAGAAAAACCTAATTTAGAAAAAGCTAAAGAGTATTTAAGTAGTGGGCAGTACTTATGGAATGGTGGAATGTTTATTTGGAAAGCAGATAATATTCTAAATTTAACAAGAGAGTATTTAAATGAAACTTATAATATACTAAGTGAAATTGCTGCAACTAAGGAAGAGCATTTTGAGGAAAATCTTGAAAAAAAATATAATGAAGTTCAAGGGATTTCTGTAGATTATGGAATAATGGAAAATGCTAAAGATATTTATGTTATTCCAGGTGATTTTGGATGGGATGATGTAGGTAACTGGAGTAGTATAGAAAGATATAGTAAAAGGGACAATAATGATAATGTAAAAAATGGTAACAGCTACTTTTATAACTCATCAGGGAATATTGTTGTTACAAACAAAAAAGTACTTTTAAATAATATAGATAATCTTATTATAGTTGAAACAGATGATTATATTTTAGTATCCTCAAAAGACAGGGAGCAGGAAATAAAAATTGCTAAGGACTTAATTTCTTAATTAAATTAATATATAGCCAAAAAGGAGATTTTCAAATGAAGAAAGCACTTATTACTGGAATTACTGGACAAGATGGTTCATATTTAGCTGAACTTTTACTAGAAAAGGGATACGAGGTACACGGAATTATAAGAAGACATAGTACTATTAATACAAAGAGAATAGACCATCTGTTTGAAAATAAAGAAATAGGCAATAAAACATTATTTTTACACTATGGGGACTTAACTGATTCAAGCAATTTAAATAGATTAATAGAAAAAATTCAGCCGGACGAAATATATAACTTAGCAGCACAATCTCATGTTGCAGTTTCATTTGAAGTGCCTGAATATACAGCGGAAGCAACAGGTGTGGGGACTATAAGACTATTAGATGCTATAAGAGAAAGCGGGGTAAAGTGCAAATTTTATCAGGCTTCAACATCTGAACTATTTGGCGGGCTTCCTGATACAGCTCCGCAAAGTGAAAAAACACCATTTTATCCAAAGAGCCCATACGGGGTTGCAAAATTATATTCATATTGGATAACAGTTAATTATAGAGAGTCCTACAATCTATTTGCTTGCAATGGAATATTATTCAATCATGAATCGCCAAGAAGAGGTGAAACTTTCGTTACAAGGAAAATAACAAGAGCAGTTGCAAGTATAATGGCTGGAAAGCAGGAAAAACTTTCACTTGGAAACCTTGATGCTAAGAGAGACTGGGGATTCGCAGGCGACTATGTAGAAGGAATGTGGCTAATACTTCAACAGGAAAAACCACAAGATTATGTTCTTGCCACTAACGAAACTCATACTGTTAGAGAGTTTGTTGAGCTTGCATTTAGAGAAGTAGGCATCGAAATAGAGTGGAAGGGCACTGGAGTAGATGAAAAAGGAATAGATAAGACTACAGGACGAGTTCTTGTAGATGTAAATCCTAAATACTTCAGACCAGCAGAAGTTGAGCTCTTATGGGGAGATAGCTCAAAGGCTGAAAAAGAGTTGGGTTGGAGGAGAAAAGTTGATTTTTCGTCTCTTGTAAGAATGATGGTAGATGCAGATATGAAAGAAATTACTGGTGTTTATATCTCAGAATTTCTTGAAAAGGCTGAGGCTGCAACAACAATGTAATATAAATTAAATTAGATAAAGCAATCTCTGAACCGTTCTTAGCGTCGAGATTGCTTTAAAAAATATTTAGAAGAATTGTATTAATTATTATCTAAAGGGAGTGATACTATTGGATAAGAATAGTAAAATATATGTGGCAGGTCATAGAGGACTTGTTGGGTCAGCAATAGTAAGAAATTTATATGAAAAAGGATATAGAAATATTATAGCAAGAACTCATTCAGAATTAGATTTAACTAATCAACAAGCTGTAAGAGAGTTTTTTAAATTTGAAAAACCAGAGTTCGTTTTTTTGGCAGCAGCTAAGGTAGGAGGAATAAATGCTAATAATACTTATCCAGCAGACTTTATATATGATAATTTACAGATTCAGAATAATATAATAAGGGCTGCCCATGACTATAGTGTTAAAAAGCTCTTGTTTTTAGGAAGTACATGTATTTACCCTAAAATGGCACCTCAACCTATTAAAGAAGAATATCTATTATCAGGATATTTGGAACCAACTAATGAAGCATATGCAATAGCTAAGATAGCAGGACTTGAAATGTGCAAATTTTTCAAAAGACAATATAACGATAATTTTATAAGCTGTATGCCAACAAATCTTTATGGACCAAACGATAATTTCGATTTAAGCAGTTCACACGTAATGCCTGCACTGATAAGGAAGTTCCATGAAGCAAAAGAAAAGAATCTTTCTCAAGTTGAGATATGGGGTACGGGAACTCCGTTAAGAGAGTTTTTATATGTTGATGATATGGCGGATGCATGTGTATTTCTTATGGAAAAATATGATGGAGAAGAGCATGTGAACATAGGAACTGGTGAAGAGGTTTCAATTGGTGAACTGGCCAAATTGATTAAAGAAGTAGTAGAGTTCGAAGGCGATTTGGTATTTAACCCTAAAATGCCTGACGGTACTCCAAGAAAGCTAACTGATGTGAGTAAGCTGCATAATCTTGGATGGAGACATAAAGTAGAATTAGTTGATGGAATAAGATATGCATATAGCTGGTTCGTTGAGAATATTAAATAGGAGTAATTTGGATGAAAAAAAAGTTGCTGATATACGCTCATTACTTTTATCCTGACGTAGCTTCTACCGGGCAATTAATAACAGAACTAAGTACAGAATTACAAAATGATTTTGAGATTACAGTTATTTGTGTAGTTCCTAGTTATAATGGAAAGGTAGAAGAATTCTATAGGAGAAAAAGAATATTTGAAGAAAAATACCAAAATATAAAATTAATAAGAGTTAGGGTACCCGAATTTGATAAAAAAAATAAAATTAGCAGAATTAAAAATATCGTAACATACTTTTTTAATGCTATATATGCTACATTTAAAATTGATAGACAAGATGTTATTTTTAGTATTTCGCAGCCTCCTATTCTTGGAGGAATAAGTGGCTTTATTGGTAAGCTAATTAATCATGCAAAATTTATATATAATATTCAAGATTTCAATCCAGAGCAGTCTGAAGCAGTATCTTATGCTAAGAGTAAGCTGCTGCTTAGTATTGCAAAAATGTTAGATAAGTTTAGTTGTAGCCATTCTGATATGATTGTAATCGTGGGACGAGATATGCAGCAAACTCTTAACAAAAGGTTCGAAAATAAAAAAGTTCCTAGTAATATTGTAATTAATAACTGGATTGACGAAAAAGAAATTTATCCATTACCAGACAAA
The DNA here is from genome assembly GCF_016765585.1 of Clostridium rhizosphaerae. Taxonomy (GTDB): domain Bacteria; phylum Bacillota; class Clostridia; order Clostridiales; family Clostridiaceae; genus Clostridium_AT; species Clostridium_AT rhizosphaerae. The sequence goes on along the minus strand of NZ_JAESWC010000004.1, from coordinate 246,709 downwards.
AACGAATTTGTTACCCAATTCAGAGAGAAATATGGTTTAGGTGATAAATTTGTTTTCATGTATTCAGGGAATATTGGGCTTTATTACGATCTTGAAAATATAATAAAAGTTATAGGAAGATTTAAGGATAAAGAAAATGTGATTTTTGCATTTATTGGTGATGGAACATTAAAGCAAACATTAGTTAATTATGTTAAAGAAAATCATATTGCAAATATAAGATTTATACCTTATCAAGATAAAAATGATCTTATATATTCTCTTAATGCTGCTGATATTCATATTGTAACAAATGCAAAAGGGATAAAGGGGATATCAGTACCTAGTAAGATTTATGGAGTAATGGCAAGCGGTAAGCCTGTGTTAGGTATATTAGAAAATGATTCAGAGGCAAGGAATATTATTGAGGAAGCTAATTGTGGTATATGTTGTGAGCCCGGAGATTACAAAGCCATATACGAAACAATAAATTATTTTATTAATAGTGATATCAACGAAATAAAGGAAGTGGGAAATAACGGTAGAAAACTGATAGAATCAAATTATAATAAATCAAATTCAATTCATAAGTATAGGAAATTAATCGATAATTTAGGATAGAAACGGTATTGGATTGCTGGTAATATATAAGCGAATAAATTCATTTATTAAAGTAATTACAGTTCCAATATAAAAAAACAGTACTTTATTATTTGTCACTAATTATATGGAGGAAAATAATGAAAAACATAATGTATTTTTTATGGCGAGGAGGAATGGGAGGAGGAGAAAAAGTAGTAATAAACTTGGCAAAAAATATTAATAGGGAACAATTTAAAATATATGTATGTCTATGGTGGAAGGAAGAAGATAGTAAAAGATTTAAAGAGATACTAACATTGAATAATATTGAAATATTACAATTAGATGGCGAAAACAAGTTTACATTAAAAGTATTTAAACAACTGTGTAATTTATTAGAAGAACATAAAATCAATATTATTCATTCTCATGGTGTAGTAGCAAAATTTTTTGGGACTCTAGCAGGAAGAATAAAAAAAGTAACACCAGTTATCACAATACACAGACTAACGAAAGATCGTAGCTTTAAACATAAGATACTAAATTTATTCTCCATTATTCTTTCTAAAAAGATAATATTTGTGAGTAATGAGGTTAAAAGAACTTTAAATATATTTGAAAAGTTGTGTATTAGGAAAAAAAGCAATAAAGTGATTTATAATGGAGTGAATTTTAGAGAAATTACTTTACTGTCAAATATAAAAGATGATCTTGCAATTCAGCTAGAAAGAGAAAAAAAGGAAAATCAATTTAAATATATTACTTTCATTGGAAGATTAGATCCAATAAAGGGCTTGGATTATTTACTTGAAGCTTTTAAACGGTTAATTAAGATTGATGACTTATTTAGGCTAATTATAGTTGGTGATGGTGAGTATAGAGAAAGTATTATAAATAAAATTAATGAACTAAAATTAGCTAGTAAGATTAAAATGTGTGGACACAAAGATAATGTATATCCATATTTGAAGTTGTCTGAAGTATTTGTAAGTCCGTCCTTATCAGAGGGACTACCATTATCAATTTTAGAAGCAAGTATTCTTGATGTGCCGATTGTTGCAACTAATGTTGGTGGAGTTGGAGAGATTTTGGATAATTATAAAAATAAAATATATATTAATCCTAAAAATGTAGATGAGATAATTAATGGTGTTGAAAAAATAATTAAATTAAAAAAGATAGATAATATAAATAATTTACAAAAGTTTGAATTGTGCAATATGATAGAGAAACATGAAAAAATTTATGTTGGTAAATGAAGGAGAATCTATGATAGATAAGTTACTTATATATGCAATTTTATTACTACCTATAATGCATGCATATCAATTTTTAAATTTTCCGGTATCGATTGGAGAAGTATTTTTACTCATGGCATTCATAATATACTTGCTAAAAAATAAAATTAAGTTTGAGAATAATACTATTAATAGTATTAACAGAGGAAATATTTTATTTTTACTCTTTGCTTTACTCACGCTAATATTCTATAAAATTGCAGGAACAAACTATTTTGATTCAATAGAGTTTATAAAGAGTTTTATAAGATTAGCATATCATAGTATCCTTTTAATTTTTTTGTTTAAAAGGATAGATTCTAAAAAGTTTTTTGATATATATACAAAGCTAGCAACTATATTTACACTCTATTTATTTTTACAGTTAGTACTGCATTATATATTTGCCAAAGATATTGGAGCAATAACTATTAAAAATAAAATGTGGATTGAACAGGCATCGTTATATGCTAGTGGAATTTTATATCGACCAGCCTCACTTTTCTTAGAATCATCATGGTATGCAATTTATTTAGCTCCAATTCTAGCTTTCAATTTAATAATTAAATGTAATTTGAAAGTTTCGATATTACTCACTTTAGGTCTTGTACTTTCAACATCAAATTTTGGATTTATTTTTACTTTTGTTTGTTGGGGATATTATTTTATAATTAATATAACTAAAATTAATAGGATAATAATAGGAAGTATACCCATTATAATAGCTATAGTTGTTTTACCAAAAATTCAATTAATATCTGACACAATATACAGATTAAAAAGTTTAGGGTCATTAAATGGTAGGTTTCTTGCAGGAGTTGATATATATAAGCAGCTCCCATTAATAAAAAAAATATTTGGAGTTGGTTTTGCAAATGTACAGAATTATACAACATATAATTTTCTCGATATACATTTAAGTGAAAGAGCAGAGTATATGAGCACTTTAATCTATTTATTATGTACGTTTGGAATTATTGGTCTTATATTATATTTAAGATATTTCTGTAATTACTTAAAATATTTAAGCAAAAGAAGTTATATATTTCTAATTTTAACATTCCTATTGCTATTATTTGACTCAGCTATGTTAATGCCACAGTATGTTGTTTATTTTATGACTTTAAACATGTCAGTGCTACTCGATAAAAAAATAATGGTATTAGATTGATGGGGGTATTAATGGAAAATAAGAATAAAATTATATTTTTTGATTATTTAAATGAAGGTCATCACTGGTTCTATAATTCAAACATTATTAATGAGATTAATAAAATATATAATGTAAATTATATTACGACAGAGTTAAATAATTCTCAAAAAGATTACTTGCAAGCAATAAATGCTAATTATACACAGGTAAAATCAATTACAAATAATAAGTATAAGAGGATATTTAGTTTTATAAGTGTATTTGATAAGGTAATAAAATTATATAAAAATAAATGCGCTAGGGGAATACATTTTTTTACATTAGATCAAATTATTATTCCATTATTTATTTGCTTTTACAATCGTAATATTCCGATAACAGCGACACTACATTGGATACCTAATCAGAAACTAAAATATTATATGATTAGAAAATTTATGAAAAAGAACACCTTAAGGATATTAGTTCATGGAGAGTATATAAAAAAAGAGTTAGTTGATAGATTAGGTAGTGAATATGAAAATAATGTATTTGTTGCTAATTATCCTATCATGGAATTTACGAGGAAAGAAGATGAAGAGATAAAACTATTGAACAATGGTAAACTGAATATTCTATATTTTGGAGGAACAAGATATGACAAAGGAGTTGATATACTCCTAGAATCATTAAAAAGTGTTAAAAGTGATTTTAATCTAATAGTAGCCGGTAAAGAGGAATACTTTAAAAAAGAGTTTATAGTTGAAGAAATCAATAAATTAAATTGTGAAAGTATCTTAAAGTTAGAGTATATATCTGATGATGAAGTATATAATTATTTTGAAAGTGCCGATATTATTGTAATTCCATATAGAAAAATATTCGGTGGACAAAGTGGAATTTTGACAGAATGTATTAATCATAATAAAGTCTTAATTGCACCTGACTTAGGCCAAGTTGGATGGACTGTTAAGCAGTACGATTTAGGTGTGTTATATGAATGTGAAAATATAAAAGATTTATCTATTAAAATTGATAATGCATTGAGTAACTATGAAAATATAAAGGATAGATATTTAAAAAATCAAACAATATATAAAAGAGAATCAAACTTTACAACATTAGTTAAAAGTTATGAAAACATGCTTGTTGAGAGGTAACTAAGATGAAAGATAAAATAATGCTAGTTTATCAGGACAATTATCCATGGGATATACGTATTGAAAAATTCTTAATTACATTAAGTGAAAAATACGAAGTACATTTAATATGTAGAAATAAGAATTTAAATATAGAAAGTGAAAGTTTAGCTAAGGATATTTACGTTCATAGATTTCCAATTAAGTTATCTAAGATAAAAATAATAAGTGAGCCTTTTCATTTAAACGCATTTTGGCATAGTTTTGTAAATAGCATGATGAACGAGATAAACCCTAAATGTGTAATTGTTAGAAATTTACCATTGGCTAAATTGGTTATTAAGTCTTCTAAAAAGAGAAACATTCCTGTGATTTTTGATAATGCGGAAAATTATCCCGAGTTTATAAGATTTTTCGAGAAGTATGATAATGTAGTTTTTAGGCTTTTAGACAAGGGTGGATATTTCGAAAATCTAGAAAATTATTGTGTTAAGAATGCAGATTTCACAATTAATGTAATTGAAGAAAATACAAATAGAATAAAAGAAAAGCTAGAAAATGTTGACGCTAAAATGGACGAAATTTATAATGTACCATACAAAATTAAGAATCAGATATTAAAGCAAAAAATTAACCCTAATATTTTTAACATCTGTTATATAGGCGCATTAGAAGATGATAAATTAAGAGGGGTAAGTACTGCAATTAGAAGTTTAAAATATTTAAGTAATAATTATGAGCTAACAATTATAGGGGATGGGCGAGATGCAGACAAATTAAAGGATGAGGCTGAGGAATTAAAATTAGATAATCGAATTCACTTCACTGGAAGATTAGAGTACAAAGATATAATAAAATATGTTGCAAAGTTTGACATAGGAATTGTACCTCATATGAAGGTTAATATGACTGATACAACTATGGCAAATAAAATTTATGAATATATGGCGTATGGATTGATTGTAATAACAACAGATGCCATTCCATTAAAAAGGTTTGTTGAGGAAAATGATATAGGATTTGTATATAGAAGTGGTGATGAGAAAGACTTAGCTCAGAAAATAAAAGAGGCTACATCAAATCTAGAATTAATGAATGAAATGAAGAAAAAAAATACAGATAAACATATTAATGAGTTTAACTGGGATCAAGAAAAGATGAAGCTTTTTGAAATAATTGATAATCTGAGATAATAAGACGATATGTAAAGTATATATAAGTAAAACTAAGTTATATTAGAATTATTAACTAAGAATATTTTATATAAGGATTTAGAACTATTATGCTAATGAAGATATAATTTAAATTAAAAAAGGAGATAGTAAATTGAGAATAGGTATATCCGCCCCAATTACAATTAATGAGTTAAAAGAGTATATTTATGATGGTGATTGTGATATAGAGGGATTAAGATCACCTATTATTACAAGGTTGGTTAAGGAATTTATAAAGGAAAATAATCAGGTTGTAGTGTTTACTCTGGATAGAGAAATAACTAAACCTAGATTACTTAAAGGGGAAAATCTTACAATTTATGTTGGTCCATATAGGAAAAAATCAATAGTTAAAAAATTTGATTTTTATCTTAATGAAAGGGAATTTTTATTTGAGTGCATGAAAAAAGAGAAGATGGATATTCTAAATGCACATTGGACTTATGAGTTTGCGTTACCAGCAATAAAATATAATTTAAACTCTATAATAACTGTTAGGGATTGGGGACCCAGAATATTTGCATTGAATCCAAGTCCGGTTATATTGAAAAGATTAATATTAGATAGGTACACGGTTTATAAGGGAAGGTTTTTTTCATCTAATTCAGAGTATATAGCTAAAAAGCTGAAAAGTAAAAGGCCAAATTTAGATGTAAAAGTTATACCAAATGGATTAAATTCTGCTTCTTTTAATAACAATGATAAGAGCCTAAATTTGACGAGACCTAAAATTATTGCGATAAATAATGGATTTGATAATGTGAAGAATGTAAAAAATATATTAAGGTTTTTTAAAGAGATAAATAAAGATTTACCTCAAGCAACCTTATCACTAATTGGAAAAGAAAATGGTAGAAATGAAAAAGCACATCATTGGGCACAAGAGAATAATTGTTGTGAAAATGTAAACTTTGTTGGATATTTAGACTATCAAAAAGTTATGGAAGTATGCAGAAATTCTGATTTATTGATTCACTTATCTAGAGAAGAATCTTTTGGTGGAGTTTTATTAGAGGCAATGGCTCAAAAGCTACCAGTAATTGGTGGGGTGGATTCAGGAGCAGTTCCATGGCTGCTTAATTATGGTGAAGCAGGTATGTTAGTAAATGTTGATGATATAGATGATGTCAAAGAAAAAACAATAAGAATATTAACAGATTCAGAGTTATGGGACAAGTATTCAACTAGTGGATTTAATTATGTATATAATAACTTTCGTATTGAAGAAATCACAAAAAAGTACCTTGAATATTATGAAGAAGTTAGTATCAATTTCAAAAAATGAGGAGAAAAATTTGGTATGCTGGGGAATTTAATTAGAACTTTATATATAAATACTTTTATGAAAGTAAAACTAAAAAAAAATAACAATACATCATTATCATATTTATCAAAAGATGTAGTGTTAGAGGATTATATTGTTATTGGTGCTGAATGTAAGATATCAAATGGAGTTTTCATAGGCAGAGGTACAGCAATTGGTGAAAATGCATTTATCAATCACTGTAAAATCATTGGAAGATTTTGTTCAATTGCAAGAAATGTTTCGATAGGAATTGGAAATCATCCAAAACAATTTTTATCTACAAGTCCAATATTTTATTCAAAAAGCAGAGGATTAGTTAATGTTGATAGTTATGATTATAGAAAAGAAGATTTACCTGCAATTATAGGAAATGACGTTTGGATTGGTGAGAATGTTTTAATAATGAATGGTGTAAAAGTTGGCAATGGAGCCATAATTGGGGCTGGAAGCGTAGTAACAAAAGATGTGGTGGATTATTCTATTGTTGGGGGCGTTCCTGCAAAAATCATTAAAATGAGATTTAATGAAGATGTGATGAAAAAGTTAATTAATAGTAGATGGTGGGAGAAAGATTTAGATGTGCTATCTAAATTGGAATTCACCAGTAATATTGAAGATGTTATTAATCAATTATAGGCATTATTTATATTTATATAAGGAGATTCTTATATGATTAAAGTTAAAGTAAAGAGAGTGCTTAAGTTTTTATATGTGAAAATATCTCGTTTTATATTAAGTTTGTTTTACAACTGCAAATATTTGCAAGGACGATATTTTGAGGAAAGTATAGCAGGATTTAAATGGGCATGGAAATCTTTGATATGGCAAAAAGTATTTAGAATAAATTCTCATATACCATGGCCTGTAAGCCCATTTATCTCAATAAGTTGTCCTGAAAATATTATTTTTGAAATAGATGATCTTCATAATTTTCAAAACAAAGGTACTTACTTTCAAAATTTTAATGGGAAAATAATAATAGGAAAAGGTAGTTTTATAGCTCCTAATGTAGGACTTATTACTGCTAACCATAATTTTTTAGAATTAGACAAACATGATCTAGGTGAAGATATAATTATAGGAGAGAAATGTTGGATTGGGATGAATTCAGTTCTGCTGCCAGGAGTTAATTTGGGAAACAATACAATAGTTGGCGCAGGTTCTGTAGTAACAAAAAGCTTTCCAGATGGAAACTGTGTTATTGCTGGAAATCCAGCAAAAATCATAAAAATGATAAAATAAAGGGGAATTACTAGATGAGTAATAAAGAAAAGTCCGTTATATTTTTCCTCGCAAAAATAATTAATTTAAGTATAACACTGTTGAGTATAACAATAGTTTCAAGAGGTCTTTTAGTAAATGATTATGCAAATTATAGATTTATTATAACTGGGCTTAACATGATAATAGCTATTATATCTGTTGGGTTGCCCAACTCGATATTATATTATTTATCTGGAGGTATGAGAGAAAAATACCTTACAAATGCATATGTAGCTATAATATTAATGGTGCTTGCTATTATATTTCTTAGTAATCCGTTAGTATTTTTTATAAGTAAAATGATAAAGTCTGATATATTCTTTTCATATAAAATATATTTTATGATAATGCTAATATTAACATTTGTTAATTCAACTACCGAGAATTTTTATGTAGCGTATAATAAGTCAAAGTTACTTTCGTTTTCTATTGTTATTCCAAATTTAATATATATGGCTTCATTAAGTATTTTATATTTTTTAGGGTTAAACATTAATAATATCCTAATTGTATATATAGGAAGAGAGTTATTTAAAAGTATATTATTTATTATTTTTGTTATCAAAAATAAAATTAACTATAAGGTTATTGATTTTACTTCAGTAAAAGATATTTTAGTTTTTGGGATTCCGATAGGTCTTTCTTCCATTATTGGAACGCTAAATCTAAATCTGGACAAGGTAATTGCTTCAAATTTGTTAGGAAAAGAAGCATTCGTAAAAATTACAAATGCTACCTTTGAAATACCTTTTGTTACATTTGCAGCTGCGTCATTATTCACTATACTTACACCAGTTATGAAAAAACACTATGATGAAAATAAGTATGATGAATTACTTAAGGTATGGAATAAAGCTGGTCGTACAATGATTCCAATAATTATTTCAATAACTGTTGCAACTATGTTTTTTTCAAAGTCTTTTATTATATTTTTATATTCAAGACAATATTTAGACTGCTTGGTGTATTTTGTGCTATATCAATTCAATACACTTAATAGAATTTTTGTTTATGGTTCAATTTTTCTTGCATCTGGCAAGAATAAAATATATACTTTAAATTCAGTTTTGTCATTATTATCCAATATAATTTTAAATTTTATTCTAGGAAAATTAATTGGAAGTTTAGGTATAGTATTAGCTACAGTGATAAGCACGCATTTAATGGTATTATTACAAAATTACCAAATATCTAAGGTTCTTAACGTAAAGATAAAAGATACATTTCCTATTAAAGACTTTGTTAGAGCTATTGTAATAGCAACTCTAATAAATATACCTTTGTTCATAGTTTATTATGTATTTTTCTTTAATAATACTGTACTAGGATTGGGAATGCTTATAATTTCATGTGGTATAACTTTCATATATATAAGTATAAAAGTTAATGATGAGATTTTAAATTATTGTATAAATAGAGCTAAAAATATAGTAAGAGCTAAATAAAAACAAATTTGAAAATCTACTTCATAAAATATGTTGATTTGATGTTTTTATTATAGGTACAAGCAGTAAAAATAACATGGATATTAAAGTTATAATTTTATTAAAGTTACAGAGTGTAATAAAGAAGTGGTAAATAATTTTAGGAGGATTATTATGAGTTTATATAATAAGATTATTGAGGGACAAGAAAAGATTGCCGTTATAGGGCTAGGGTATGTTGGAATGCCATTAGCAGTTTCTTTTGCAGAAAAGGTTAGTGTAATAGGTTTTGATATCAATGCTTCAAAAGTAGAACAATATAAAAATGGACATGATATAACAAATGAAGTGGGAGATGAAAAGTTAAAAACAACTACTGTAGAGTTTACTAGTAATCCAAGTAAGTTAAAAGAGGCTAAGTTCTACATTGTAGCGGTTCCAACACCAATTAATAAGGATACAACTCCAGATCTGACACCAATTATAGGGGCATCAGAAATTGTAGGAAGAAATCTTAAAAATGGATCAATAGTTGTATTTGAATCTACTGTTTATCCAGGGGTTACTGAAGAAATATGTTTACCAGTACTAGAAAAGGAATCAGGTTTAAAGTGTGGAGTAGACTTTAAAATTGGGTACTCACCAGAAAGAATTAATCCAGGAGATAAGGTCCATACTATTGATAAAATAGTTAAAGTTGTATCAGGAATGGACAATGAAACACTAGATGAAGTTGCAAAAATATATGAATTGATAATAGCTGCAGGAGTTCATAGGGCAGATAGTATTAAAGTAGCGGAAGCTGCTAAAGTTATAGAAAATTCTCAAAGAGATATAAATATTGCTTTTATAAATGAGCTTTCCATTATATTTAATAAAATGGGCATTGACACAAAAGCAGTCTTAGAAGCAGCAGGTACTAAATGGAATTTTATTAATCTTAATCCAGGTTTAGTTGGAGGTCATTGTATAGGGGTAGACCCTTATTACCTAATCTATAGGGCAAAACAGTTAGGGTATCAATCACAAGTAATTTCAGCAGGCAGAAGGGTGAATGATAGTATAGGCAAGTATATAGCTGAAAATACAATAAAGAAACTTATACAAGCAGGCAAAACTATTAAAGGTGCTATAGTTGCAGTTATGGGAATAACATTTAAAGAAAATTGCCCTGATATCAGAAACTCAAAAGTAATAGATATTATAACTGAGCTTCAAGAATACGGAGTAATAGTTAAGGTTTATGATCCAATTGTTAACAAAGATGAAGTATTACATGAGTATGGAATTAAATTATGTGAACTAGAAGAATTGAGAGATCTTGATGGTGTTATTTTTGCTGTATCTCATGATAAATTTAAAGTGTTAGATATAGAACAAATAGGCAAATTATATTCAAATAAATGCCAAGATTTTGAAGAAGTAGCCGCAACAAAGGAATTAAGTGAACAGAGAAACAATGTATTAATTGATGTGAAAGGGATTTATGAAAGTAAGCAAGCTATTGAAAAAGGATATATTTACTGGAGACTGTAATTATATATTTCGTATAGTATTTCATTATAAAATGTGTTTTCTGCAAAGTTAAATTCCCTGTTTTTGCAGAATTATAACTGGAAAGTATGCCAGCAGTTTACACCATTATAATTGCATTGAACGATAGCATCAAGGGTTCGCTAACGCCTCACTTAAAGATTCGCCCTTACTATCCTTCAATGCAATATTTAAAATCTCTTCCTGATTGGCAAAAGTACTGGAAAATTTTCTTCTGCAATTACTGGGATTTTTGTTTTACAACAAACAATAAAGTGGCTATGTGGAATCAAATATAAATGCCAAAAGACTATAGAAAAAATAATTCTATAGTCTTTTGGCATTTATAATATTTTAATTGTAATTAAACTTTTAAGTATTAATAGTTAATACCAAAAGCATCAAAAATAACTATGGTATTAGAAGAAGAAGGATTCTTCTGTCCGGTAGCAACAATTTTAATAGTATGCAGAGCATTAGTTAAACCAGACTTTTGATAAACAGTTGTTTTAGTTTGCTCAGTAGCCGAATATAAATCAACATTAGCATCTAATACACCGTCAATGTAAACGTCAG
>NZ_JAESWC010000004.1:0-235187 GCF_016765585.1 Clostridium rhizosphaerae | reverse complement strand
AGTTCCAGTAATGGAAGTCCAAGTACCGGTATATACTAATGAAGTATTAGTCTCTTCGATAGTTTGAGGCTGAGGATCAGTAGGTATAGTAGTGTTAGAATTAATTTCAAAAGCATCAAAAATAACTATGGTATTAGAAGAAGAAGGATTCTTCTGTCCGGTAGCAACAATTTTAATAGTATGTAGAGCATTAGTTAAACCAGACTTTTGATAAACAGTTGTTTTAGTTTGCTCAGTAGCCGAATATAAATCAACATTAGCATCTAATACACCGTCAATGTAAACGTCAGCCTTACCTCTATTAAGAGCCTTATAAGAAATCCACTTAACAGAAGTACCAGTAAATTTATATTCAACAGAGGCTCCAGAAGCTAGAGCATATTTACCAGTACCACCACTATAACCAGTTCCAGTAATGGAAGTCCAAGTACCGGTATATACTAATGAAGTATTAGTCTCTTCGATAGTTTGAGGCTGAGGATCAGTAGGTGTATTAGTGTTAGAATTAATTTCAAAAGCATCAAAAATAACTATAGTATTAGAAGAAGAAGGATTCTTCTGCCCGGTAGCAACAATTTTAATAGTATGCAGAGCATTAGTTAAACCAGACTTTTGATAAACAGTTGTTTTAGTTTGCTCAGTAGCCGAATATAAATCAACATTAGCATCTAATACACCGTCAATGTAAACGTCAGCCTTACCTCTATTAAGAGCCTTATAAGAAATCCACTTAACAGAAGTACCAGTAAATTTATATTCAACAGAGGCTCCAGAAGCTAGAGCATATTTACCAGTACCACCACTATAACCAGTTCCAGTAATGGAAGTCCAAGTACCGGTATATACTAATGAAGTATTAGTCTCTTCGATAGTTTGTGAACTTGGTACCGTAGGAACAGTAGAGATATTGGAAGTTAAATTAGATGTAACTAAGGAAATTGTACCACCTTCACTATCCGACAACTTCACCAAAGCATTTAAAGAACCACCAGTATTCCCTGCATCAGGATCACTACTAATAAAATTCAATCCCAAATTCCCCGCCTTCAAAGCTTTAGCCTTTATAACAAATAACTTTCCATTAGCATTCGCTATACCAGGGCCATCGCCCTGCAGTGAAAATGCAAAATTAATAATTCCGGTAGTATCAGGCAATGTGGACTTTACTAATAGATTGTAGGTTGTCCCACAATTTTTTATCAAATCGCCTTCAGATATGTCTTGAATTTGTATCATTGATTTATCGTAGGCAAAGTCTATTGAACCTCCGTATAAATCGTTTATATTTTGTGCATTTACGTAAATATTAAAATCTTGTCCAACAGCCACGTTTGAGTCTACAGTGTAGTAAAGGTTTGCTGTGGTTGTGTCAGCTGCTTTGGCATTAATGCTTGGAAAAACTAAGATATTCATTACAAGAAAGAAACACGCCAAATAAGCAGTTACTTTTTTAAATTTCATTCATCCCTTCCCCCTTTGTTGAGTTAAAAAATAAGATTAGTATTTTTAATATAGTTATATTATGATGCCTCCTTTTGTAAAAGTATAATATTACTTTTATGCTTTGTTAAAGAAACGTGCGAAATGCTGCATGTTATTAAAAGCAAGCAATGGCCTTTTATCATTTATATATTTAAATATAAACCTATGAAAATATTTAAATATATAAATATTTACTTGAGCCATGCTGGTTTGCAGTAGATTTGCTTTCTATAATACCAATGAACAGGCTTATACCAACACTATTATTAAACAGCACATATTTGTATTGATTCATATAGAAAACTTTTTATAGAGATTTACAAATCTATACAACAATTCTACTATACTTTGTTTAAATTGTTAATAGAAAAGCAACAGATTTTGATTATTGATTGATTGGAAATAACTTGTATACTTGTCTATTAGAAGCATTGGTTAAGCATGTGCTTATACATAAAATGTTAACTATATGTTAACTATTATTAAGATAATATGGTATAATTATCCTTGGTTAAAACTTTTAAAAGGGGGAAAAACATGAAGAAGCTTAAGAAGTTTACAAGTTTGTTTATTCTTTATGTATTTATTGTTTCTACGGTGCTTCAAAGCGGTACTGTAAAAGTATTTGCAAAGGACGATGCGCCAAAGACTCAAAAACCTTTAAAGGCTGTTGAAGGTCAGCTTATTTTAAAGATTAAAGATTTAAACAATAAAAATTATGAAGAAACGTTAAAAAAGTATGATGGAAAAATACTTAAGGTTAATGGAAGTTCTATGTTAATAAGTGTTAATAATGAAAATGTGGACAAGACCCTTAAAGAACTTAAAGATAATGCTAACACTGATTATGTAGAAGTTAATGCTGTTGCTAAAAAGCAAGGCAGCACATCAGATCCTTATATTGGAACACAGGATTTTTTAAACTATGCCCACGTGCAGGAGGCATGGGATAATATACCTGCAAGCAGTACTCAGGTTACAGTGGCAGTTGTAGATACCGGTGTTATGTCAAGCCATGAGGATTTATCAGGAAGAGTGCTTACAGGGAAAAATATTTTAACCGGGAGTGCAGATACAACTGATAATGACGGACACGGTACTCAAATAGCAGGTATAATTGCTGCAAATACTAATAATAACAAAGGTATCGCTGGAATTGCAGGTACAACAAATACTAAGATACTGCCTGTAAAGGTTTCAGATGTGGGCGGAACTGCAACAAGCTTTGATGTTGCAAGCGGTATAAGATATGCAGCTGACAGCAGTGCCTCTATAATAAATGTAAGTATGGATGGAGAAGGTTGCAGCAAGACTGTTGAAGATGCAGTTAATTATGCCTTTAGTAAAGGCTGTACTGTTGTAGTTTCAGCAGGTGAAAATAATGATTATGCAGAAAATTACTGGCCAGCCAATATTGAGGGGACAATTGTAGTATCCAGTATACACGGTGGAAATTATGGAAAAGCTGTTACCTTGGCAGCAGGCGGAGAGGGTTATACTACAAGTAATACCGGAAAGTACACCTATGTTTTTGGAACCTCTTATTCTGCAGCAGCAGTTTCAGGGGTAGCGGCTTTAGCAAAGGTAAAGTTTCCATCCTATTCTAAAGCACAAATAGAAAATCTGTTGAAAAAATCAACCAGCAATGATTGGAAAAATTATTATAAAAATTATGATCAATATAATCATTATACAGGTAATGGACTTATAGATGCTCTTAAAATGACACAGGGTGCTGTCGGTTTTATTGAAATCACTTCTCCAAAATCATCAGATTACTATAATGGGGATGTTAATGTTAAATTTAAGGCTATTTCACCGGCAGATTTATCAAGAACTGAAATATACATAAATGATAGTACAACTGCTTTAACAACAATATCAGGTAACGGAAGCAGTGATTACACAACTGTAGTTTCTGCAGCATCTCTTCAAGAAGCAGCTAATAAGATAACTATAAAGGCTTATTCTAAAACAGGAGCCTCATATACTGATTACAGATATGTAAACGAGAAAAAAGGCTCTGATACCAAGGTTACAGCAGCCATACTTGGAATAAATAAAGAAAAACTTCCTAAAGGAACAAAAGTTTTCTTAAGAGCAGTTAATGATAAGAATGATAATGCAAAAATAGACGAAATTTCTGCTGCAGCTGATGATAACAGTAATGTAGTGTTTTATAATACTAAACCAACAGTATTGTATGACTTATATTTTTCTTACAATACTACTATAAACGGATTGAATGTACCGATTTTGTATGCAGCAAAAATTAATGGTTCCGGAAATTATTCAATTGATGCTTCTTCGCTTAAACAAAGAAGTGTTACTTCTAAAAAAGCTGATGGAACTCAATTAACAGGTTCTAAGCTTACTGTAAAGTCTTCCTTTGGTGATGCATGGATGAAGGGTATAAATATTGATAATAGTTTTGATTCAAATGGTAAGGCTCTTTTCTATGCACCGGATAATATTGATTTAGGTATTACAGTAACCAATGAAAAAGACGGTTATATGTATAATAAGCATTTAGATAGTTTAAATGGAGTAGATAGTATTAACCTTGGAGTAGATGGAACAGTTACTAAAGTTAATGCAGCTAATTACTATAGTTCTATGGTTACCTCAGAATTGTTGAATATTAATAGTATGGATGAGTTTGGATATTATAACAATGCAACCTTTAGTATTAAAAACAACAGTGCATATATTTCAAAAGCTTTTTCAGGCTATTATTACTCAGCAACTTTAAATTCTAGTAATGTGAAGAGGACTATTAGATATGAAGGCAAGACCTTGAGTCATAAAAACAGCATCGAAACCTTAAGCTTTGGCAGCTTAGGAGTTGATGTGAGACTGGAGCCTACGTCTGAAGGAGGCGTAAATCTATTTGCCGGAATAATAGACAGCAATAAAAACAGAGTTTATGTTTCAGGAAGTGATGATTTTAATATAAGTGTTTATGATCCTTCAGGAAAAATAGTACAAGCTACAGATTATGATTTACGTAAAAACGATGGGGAAGATGAATATGCCTATGAAACTTCAAGGTATTATGGCATTAAGCTTCATGACAATATGCCTAAGGGAACCTATAGTGTACAGGCATCAATAAACTATGCACCCATAGGAAATCTTATATCAAGTAAGGTGACCTTTGCAAATGGCTCCACAGACTCTACAGATAACAGCACACAAGCTACTGTTAATGTAAAAGCGCCTTTTAGTGTTGTAAGCTGGATGAGCGGAAGATATTATATTTACAACCAATCCGGAAATGTAATTAGTCAAGGATGGTTTGATTATAATCCATCTTCAACAAATGCAACTAGCTTTAAGGTTGATAAAAGTTTAATCAACTCAAGCAATAAAATTTATATTTATTGCGGCCAGGATGATGGTGATGGTAAAGGTGGGCAGTTCTGCTATGACAGGCAGCTTCCGACAGCTTTAGATAGTACCGGTGTTGTAAATATTGATAACTCTCAGGGAACGGCAAAAAGATTAACTTTCTCCATTGATGATGCGTCAAAGTTTAATATATTAAAAGGTGCTGAGATTAAAATTACTTCGAAATACATAAATTATGATGGATTAAAAACTGCAATTGATGATAAAGGTTTAAGTTATCTATGGGCTGATGACGGCCAGTATATGGCAAAGGCTTTTAATTCATCAGCAAAGTGCTACTTGGCTAAGACCTTTACGTCTAATGCCCAAAGTACTACAGTAACCTTTACAACTAATGATTTAGCAAAGTTTAGTGTAAGCGTAAATAACTTATCTGGATATAAAAAGAGCAGAGCCTATATAGATGGAATTGGTAATATAGAATTTACAAACTCGGATACATTAAATATATCACCTGTTTTAAATGCATCTGTATATTCAATTATTAATACTGCCTATGATGAAGCTTCAGGTACAATGTATCAGTATACCTATGACCTAAGTTATAATTTTAGCAAAGCAAGTGATGTAAAGCATATAAGTTTTGATGATACCACTGTTACTTTTAAAAGCTACTCCAATAATGTCGATTTACCTGGAGGTATAATTGCAGACTACAGCATTACCTCAGGGGGATTAACATTAAGCAGAATATATACAGATAATCTTTTTGATTTTATGAATGCCTTTAGGTCAAAACATCTTATAAGTATGGATCTTTATAATTCTTCCGGTGTACTTATAGATAGTACTAATTCATCTTTGAATAGATACGCAAGTGTATCACATGCAAGTTTAGTAAATAATACTCTAACTGCAGGAAACTATACTATTAAGATAAATGTACCAAATGCCATAAATTTAAAATGCACAGAACAGCCTGTAACTGTTACTACAAATAATATTCAAAGAATACGAGTTATGAATCCATTTAATGTTTCAAAGCCGGCTGCCTTTACAAAGCTTGATAGTATTAATGGAGAGTACACCACTGATAACAATGGATATATATTTGTAAAAAAAGGAACCTTTAGCTCAGTTAATGATTTTAGAGTAAACTACTCCGGAAGTGAAGGAAATGCCATATATTACGCTGACAGCTATAATTCATCTGACAGCGATATTGTCATTAATAAGGCTATAGCTTCTATGAAAAGTGTAAGCATAAAGCCCTTATATTCCCCAGGAAAAATTAATTTGGCCAATGGGATAGTTAATATGTATGATGGAAAGTGTGCTTCTATAAGCTTTAGCTTAAATTCACAAGGTCAGATTAATAATTTGTATATGAGTGGTGGTAAGTACAGCATATATGTTAGGGGACAAAATTATTACTTAACCTCAAGTTTAGACTTAGGCTCTAATCAGACTACTGCTTCTGTTGATAACAACAGCTATGCAACAATAAGCCTTGGAAGTGGAGTGACAAAAGATGTTAAGGTGGACTTGGAATATGACAGATTTGTTATGAATGAAAACTTGAATACAATTTATGTTTCACCTAATTGTTTTGTTAATTATTCTTATGAGGATTATGATAATGGAATAAGTTATCATAACAGCATAAATACAGTTAACCTGACTCAATACACTATCAAAATAGGAAGTCCAATTACAGCCAGCGCAAGCTTAGATAGCTCTGTAATTAGGCCTAATTCTACTGTTAATGCTAATTTGAGCTTGCAGGATGAAAACAAAAATAATATAGAAATCTCAAATTACTATGACAAGAGACCTGTAGTTACTGCCAATATTAAACAGGGAGGAACTTTGGTTGGTGCTGTTCAATGTAATCTTGGTCAAGATGGAATGGTTAGTTTCAATATGCCGTCGGTCAGCGGAGCAGTAACAGTAAACTTTGATATTCAATTTAACACTCTAGGAAAGGTTAATAGTAATTCCTGTGATTTAACTGTTGATGATTCGAGTTTTTATAAGGTTACTGTTTTAGATCCTATGGGTAATCCTGCTAAGGGGGGAACAATAAGCAAGTACCATTATTATGGAGGCTATACTATAGGCGATAATGGAACAGCATTTATTAACAAGTACGATATATCAAATGGTGATAAGCTTATTATTAATGGAAGAACAAACACAACAAATGAATTGTTTGTTTATAGCAGAACCTTTGATTCTGCTGTGCTTCAGTTTAAGGCTCAGTCTGATAATAAGAAAATTAATGTAACGGCTACATTGCCTGATGAAGCAAGTTTCCGGGATGGAAGATTTGCAATTTATCTAAATGGTAATGATTATCCAACCGAAATTTTTCAAGAGGATTTTCACGGCGACAATTCATGGAAAAGTTACAGCAATTTAAATGTCTATTTAGAAGGCGGAGTATATAACTTTGCAATGGATGATTACAGAACCTATTATTTAATCAGCCAGATAGATACCAGTAAAGCTTCAAGTGTTGTTTTAGATGGAAGCAAGATGGCTAGGTTAACTACTTCCTCTAGTGATGGATTTAGCTTTAGTTTAAATAAGATAAGTGAATATATGCAATATGGAGTTGCTGAGGTATTTGTTTCCCCAGGTGCAGAGCTAAGTTATTCACGTAATATGAATGACTATGGCATAAGTTTTTCTAACAAAGTAACTACTATTGCGGGCAGTACTATTAACATGGGTTTAGGAAGTAAATTAACTGTTACAGGTACACTTGATAAGAATACCTATGGGCCTGGAGAAAATATTAAGGCATCTATTAGTATTACGGATGAGAATAAAAATATTATAACAATTAATAGTTGGAACAGTAATAAGCCTGCAATCCAAGCAGTATTTAAAAATTCTATCGGTAATATTTTAGCTTCGGTAGACTGCACTATCAATTATGATGGAACTGTAAACTTTATTATTCCACCGGAGGCTGATGGAAATGTATCAATTAGTTTTGTACTTAAAAGCGATAAACTAGGTACTTTTAGCAGTGTAAGTTATCCTACTACTGTTGATTCAAGCAATTACTATAAGATATCTCTTATTGATCCTTATGGTAATCCTGCTAAGGGAGGAACATTAAGGTTTAGCAATGATTACAAAAACTATAATATTTCAACTGCCGGAACAGTATTTGTACCAAAGAGTACTCTAAGTGATGGTATGAGCTATAATGTTGTTGTAAGCGGAAACTGCAGCAGCAATGCAGATAAGTTTATATATGAAAGAACTATCACTTCAACTACTGTTAAGATAGGTAAAAATCCTGATACAAGCAGAATAAATCTTAGTATTACAAAGCCACAAGCATATAATGTTGATTATGCGTCTATACAAATAAGAAATGATTTTGGAAATGAAGTAGCTTATCAAAGCCTTGATATGAATTCTTATAGCTCTTGGTCAAATATGAATTATTGGTTTGATAAGAATGTATACAAAATTAGGGTTGAAATGGGATCATATGATGGTAGTAAATCCGTATCTTATATTTTATATGATGATATAGATACTGCAGCTGATACACAAGCAGTACTTGATGCAAATAATATTTCGAAGTTGACTTTTGTATATGATGGATTGAATTCGTTAAGTAATGAGAATTACTATGTTGGAAGTCCTTATTCAAATAGAAGTTATAGTTCAAGCGATATTTTATATGTATCTAAAAATAAAGGTTATAACATATCCGGAAATGGAACTATAAACATTAATGGAATTAATTCAAATTTTGGATTTTCTAAAAATAACTTTTTTGTGAAGGATGATATAACAGAGATCCATTTTGGTAAGACGCCGTATAAGTTTATGACATATAAGAATAATGAAATAGTTGATTATAAGCTGAAGGACGTTGTAAATATTGGTGATACACTCAATGCATATAGCTTAAGTGTTGTAGATGGCAATAATTATCAACTTAGTGTGTATGACTCAAATATTACAAATCTAAAATTAAACTTCTATCAGCAGGGAACAACTAATTTAGTAAAAAGTGTGGATGCAGCTTCAAATTCTTATAATCAAAAAAGTTTTGTTATTCCTAGTATGACTGAAGGAACTTATGATGTTAATATTACTGGTACTGCACCAGATGGAACATTAATAGCAAATAAAGCACAAAAGGTGAGTGTTTCATCACAAGATAATAATTACCGCTTTTATCCTCAATCAAAGGATTATTATAGTTCAATAAAGGAAGCAACAATTACTTTCTTTGAAGGAACTAAGATAATTTATAAAACTAGCTGCGATTCATATTCTTCAAGTGGTGAGCTGCTTGTTCCAAAGAGTATATTGACATCGGGAAAAGATTACATAGCATTGATTTCTTACACTGATTGGAATGGAAAGTATCATTACTTTAAGACAACAGTAAACCTTGATGGAAGCTTTAGTAGTATATATTTAACAGAGCCAGATACTAGTGTTGAGGTACCGTTAAAAGGAATTCCCAATGCTAAGATTGATGTTGTAAAAGACGGCGCTAGTTTAGGGCAATTTGCCTTAGCTGATGATGGTTCAGGAAATATGGTAGTACAGCCGGATAGCTATGAACTTATCTTAAAAGGTATGGATAAAAATACCGGCAAGTATTATGTACTTGATAAAAATATTACAGTTAACTCTGCAACAACAAGCTACAACTTTGATACCAGCAGTCTAAGCATACTTAGCGTAAATAGTTCATATAAAGGCGGTATCTATAGTGGAAGTTACATACTTCAAAAACAAGGAATCAATATTCAAAGCACAGTTGATTATAGTGATATGAGAGACAACAATATTTATGTTGACAAGGGAACATATACAGTTAGTACTTCCTTAGATGTTTCAGGCTTAGCTAATACCATAACAGGAAAATATACTGTTGACTGCAGTAATGCTACATCTGCAATAGAACTTGGCAAAAATTTAAAGGTAACAGCTGTATTAAATAAAGCAAGTTTTAATGCCGGCGAAACTCCAAGTGTTACTTCTGCTAAAGTAATGGATGGAACTGTTGAGCTTTCTGGTTTTATGGCATCAGACTTCTCAATAAGCTCCATAGATATTGTTCATAGAGGAAAGAGTTTTAAAAATTTCCAAGGTGCAATTCCTTCCTATATATCTGGAGAATGTAATTTAGGTTTGAATTTAGTTAATAAGGCTACCGGAACAATTTCTGTTTTAGCAGCTTCTGTTGTTATTAATAATTCAACCAATAAGGCATTAACAGATATTAATCTTGATGGTATAACAGATATATATGACTTAACTCTAATATCTAAGGATATGGGATTTGAAAAAGGAAAATCAGTAAATTGGGATGGAAGATGCAATGTGGAAAATAACGATGGTCTGAATAAGATAGATATCAAGGACCTAGCAAAGGCAGCACAAAATTATAATAAGAAGTATTAATTTCAAGAGGCTCGTTTTGAGCCTCTTTTTATTGTATAATTATTGTAGTAAATTAATTTCAACAGGAGAAAAACATGGAGAAGATTTTTTTAGTACTGCCGTTGATTCCATATTTTAAAGTACTTTCAGAAATTATAAATCCGATTATTTTTATATTAGCTTCACTAGTGGTCGTTATAAAATTTAGGAAGCGTTTGGTTAAGGTAGATTTATATTTAGGAGCAGTTCTTATAATAGGACTTTTAAGTGTATTTATCTCAAAGGATAAAGTGATTAGCTTGCTAGATTCCTTTTATATACTTATTTGCGTTCCCGTATTTATTATATCAAGGAAACTTTCTAAAGAGGAAAGAGCTAAAACCACCTTATGTATTATGTATGGGGGAATAATAACTTCAATATTATCTATTATTAGATATTTTACAAATACAGATTTAAGGCTTGATGGCCTCTTTAATTATGCTAATGCATCTGCACTTTACTTTGGTATTTGTGCTTTAATATTTTTTAGCGAGCAACACTTATTTAAGGAAAGTGCCAAAAGATATTTTGCAAACATAGGTGTTGTATTTGTTATAGCTGCTCTTTTCCTCACTCAATCAAAAGGTGGAATTTTAGTTTATGCTGCAGCTGTCTTATTTATTGCTTTTACTAAAAAGAAGGATAGACAAGCTTTTGTTAATAATTTATTGCTGTATAATTTTCTCGGACTTGTAATAAGTATTATATTTTACTATAGACAATATATAATTTTTATACTGGTTTTACCTATTATAATCTATTTGGCAGTAAAGCAGATTAAACTAAAGATTAAAGCTAACGTGATTTTGTATGGCATATTAGGCATCGCTATTATAGGGACTGCTATTGTTTTAAGTAGGACAAACCTAAATTCTTTTAAAGAAAGATTAGTTTTTTATGAGGATGGACTAAGGCTTCTTAAAAATAATCTTTTAGGGATAGGCGCAGGAAGGTTAAGCTATGAACAATATACTTATCAAACTGCTGCCTATGATATCAAATATATTCATAATGGCTTTCTTCAAATAGCTATTGATTATGGAATAATATTTTTTGTTTTATATATGGCTTTAATTATTTATATTTTATATAAGAAGTTTAATAAAAAACAATTATCACAGTTAAACTTTGTTATACCAATGATGATACTGCTTCACTCTTTAGCAGACTTTAGCATGAGTTTTATAATCATAAACATGATTTTGTGGTTCTACTTAGCTGAGGATTTAGAAAGGGACGGTTATCAAGTTAAAGGGACTGTTCCAGCCAAAGGGAGAGCCTCATCAAAGGTGAATTTGAAGGTGAAAGAAACTGTCTCATCAAATGTAGGGACTGCCACTGCTAAAAGTTACGGGGACGGTCTCTTACTTGGGGACACTCCTTTGCATAGGAAGGCAGGTATGGCTATTACTGTTTTACTTTCGTCTTTAAGTATATTAGCGATTGCATTTATACCGGGCCAATTTGTTTATAACATTGCTTCTATCAATAAAGGAAGCTCTGAAAAAAGTTATACAATATTAAAATCCTGGACATGTTTTCCTATGAAAACAATAAGGTATTATGATAAATTTTCCACTTTAGATTTTCAAATTTACTCCGATAAAAAGGATATTAAATACCTTAATGAAGCGATACAAAATTTGACAAAGTGTTTAAATGAACATGGAGATAATTCAAGGATTTATGAACTTTTAGGGAAAACCTATTTTAATCTTGGTGATTATGATAAGGCAGCAGAAAGTTTGAAAAAGAGTATTGAAGGAAGAAAATATTATCTTCAAAATTATGATGCACTTATTGAGTGTTATTATAATCAATTTAAGAGCGGAAGTTTGAGTAATGAAGAATATTCCAGTAAGCTGCAGGCAATTGAAAATAAAATTATTTCTTTAGGCAAAGAAATTAATGAAAAAAGCAAATTTATGAAAAATCAGCCCGATGGCAGTTTAAACGATTATGAGAAGAGTAGGATAAGCGAAGCCCAAAGTTTGAGCAATGAAACAGAAGAAAAGTAATGGGGGATTAGTGAAAATATGAGAAAAAGTATAATTGTCATTATTATTTTGTTTTTTATTATGATTGGCACTGAAGTCAGTGCTGCTTCAGGCCCGGATGTGCAGGCAGTTATAAGCGGCAAGTTTGATAAAGGAGAAAATATTCAAGTACTCATAAACATTAAAGATATTAAAACCTTTTATGCAGGAGACATAGAATATAAATATGATACCTCCGTACTTAAAGTAAAAAGCATAGAGCCTGGAGATTTAATAAGTAAGGCAGGAGTAAATAAGTTTGACGCTGTAAAGAAAATAGATGAACAAGCAGGTATAGTAAGATATGCCTTTAGCTGCATGGGTCAGATTGACGGGTTCTCCGGCACGGGAACTTTCGTTAAGATTAATGCCGAGGTATTGAAAAAGGATGATAAATTTTTTATAAGCAGCAAACCTTTTTTAAAGGCTTTTGACAGCAGCTATAATCTTAAGCTTCAGATTTGTGATAAGGATATAAAGGAGCTGGAATATAATTTTGCTGGGATAACCCCTCCTGCAACAACTCCGCCTGCTGAAAATAACACAGGAAACAGCAGTGCCAATAATAATAGTTCCGGCGGCACAAATGTAGGAGATAATAGTGCAGGTACAAATAATTCGGGTACTTCCGGTTCACCTGCTGGCAGTATATCATCCAGCAGCAATACATCAGCAGATGCTTCAACTAATGGAAAAACAAATTCTGAAACCTCAGCCAAAGTGGATGGTGGAAAGAAAAGTGAATCAATAATACAAATAGCCCTTGATAAAGTATTAAATGTTTTGGGAATAGACAATAAGAAAACTGAAGAAGCAAAACAGAAAAATAACATCGAACAAAACGTTGAAACTAAATCTCAACCCAGCGGGGACAATCCCTCACAACCGAAACAGGATAATGGTACGCAGGCAAGCAGCGAATCAAACAAAGTGCAAAGCCAAGGGAAACAAGATAATAAAGCTATGGCTGCTGCAACTATAATTTTAGTTATACTGCTTGGCGGCGGTGGAGGTTATTTCATTTGGAAAAAGAAACGAAATAGCAGCAAGTTAACCTCAGAACAGTAGTCATGAGGTATTACTATAAAGCTTTTTGAGGAGGGATTATTTTGAAGAAAAAACATTTTGCTTTTATTATGGTTTTATTATTTGTACTTGTAAATTTAAAAACAAATGCCTTGGCATATACAAGTACTTACTATAAGAACCAAATAATAAAAGTTAGTCTCGCGACAATGGGAAGTTCGGCAATGACTATTACTATAAATGGAAATTATCTTTTAAATGGCGAAGCGGCTCAAAGCGGTACAAGCTATGCTATAAATCTTGTTAGTGGACAAGTCACACTTAACGGAAATATAAATACTTCAATAAGTTTTACTTCTTTGAATAAAGACAGCTATGTTTCACTTCAGGTTGGAAATACTTTGAGAAATTACAGGGGAAGTATGAATTTTATTAATAAATCTACATATATAATGCCTGTTAATACTGTAAACATTGAGGATTATGTAAAAGGTGTAATAGGCTATGAAATGTCAGAGTCTTATCCGGTAGAGGCTTTAAAGTCTCAAGCTTTGGCCTCAAGAACTTACGGCATGTACAAAATAGGAAGAACTACAACTGAATATGATGTTCAAGACAATACAACTTATCAGGTTTATAAAGGCTTTGACAAATCATTTGTGAAAATTGAACAAGCAGTAAATGAAACTAAAGGGGAATTTATCAATTATAATGGTTCTTTAATCGAAGCATTATTTTCTGCAAGCCATGGAGGTTATCTTGAAGACGCTAAGAATGTTTGGGGAAATGCTTTTCCGTACTATGTATCTAAAATAGATACATATGATGATTATAGCAAATTTTCTAACTCGAAATATTACGATTGGACAAGAACCTTAACTGCACAGCAGATATCAGATAGATTAAATTATGGTTTAAGTACACCAAAATATAATTTTGTTAAAATAAACTTAGACACTATTGCTACATATGTAAGCGGAAGAATAAGCAATCTGGAAATTGTTTATTCAAACACGGACGGAAGTCAGGGAACAAAGGTTTTATCTGCAGACAGTGCAAGAACCTATTTTTCATTTCCAAGCAGTATGTATACTGTAGCTTACAACAAAGATACTAATAGTTATATATTTAGTGGACATGGTGCAGGTCATGGATTAGGATTAAGCCAAATAGGGGCTTTAAACAGAGCGCAATACAATCAAGGGTATAAAGATATTTTAGCTTTTTACTATCCAAATACCACTATAACTAATGGCATATCCAGTATAAATACTATCTCCTTAAGTGAAAATGATACTTTTGCAGGAAATAATGTACAAACAAATACCGTGGCGGCAGGAGGCTCCGGTACAGGCTATTTGTATAAGTACCAGGTTGAAAAAGATGGACAAGTAATAGAAACTAAAGACTATAGTTCAGATGCAGTCTTCTCATACATACCTGATAAAGTAGGGACCTATACAGTAACCGCTTTTTTAAAGGATAGTTTATCTAAGGATGATTATGATGATAAAAAAGCTGCTTCATTTAAGGCAACAGGCTTTGCGGACATTAACCTAGACAATACAGTTGATATTTTTGACTTAGTTCTTATATCAAAGAATTTTGATAAAACAAAAGCAGCTTCCCCAAATTGGAATCCAAAAATGGATCTAGAAAAGGATGATGTAGTAGATATTAAAGATTTGGCTAAGGCCGCATCTAAGTATAATATTAAATACTGATTTGATTTAACTTATACTAAATCGATTAGTTTCGATACGATGAAACAATAGTTTGCAATAGGGGGGATAGATTTGTTTAGGAAGAAAAAGATTATTACACTGCTGGTTTGTGTAGCTCTAATAGTTCCTCAATCAGTATTTTCAAAGGGACAGAATATACCTTATGGCAACAGTATAAAAAATCATAATAAAGCTAAATATGTTGCAGGAGAAGTCATCATTAAATATAAAAATTCTGTCACAGCAGCAAAAGCAAAGACAGATATAAGCAAAAAATATTTCTTAAAACATAAAAAAGATTTAAGTATAAATAATGCGGAATTACTATCTGTCTCTGATAATACCGATGTTGATACTATGATAAATAAACTTAAGCAGGATGAGAATATAGAGATTGCCCAGCCCAATTATTTATACTATTCACAGGATATTTCCAGCGATGAACGAAGCAGTGAAGAATGGGGCTTAGAAAATAGCGGACGAACTATTCAAGGTTCTTTAGGTATAAGCGGAATAGACATAAATATTAAAAAAGCTTGGACTATAACTCAGGGAAGCGAGGATGTCGTAGTAGGAGTTATAGATACTGGAATAGATATCAATCATCCTGAATTAAAGAATAGAATATGGATAAATAAAAATGAGATCCCAGGTAACGGTGTTGATGATGATAATAACGGCTATGTTGATGATGTTTATGGATGGGATTTTTATAATAATGATAATACTGTATTTGATGCAAAAGATGGAGACAAGCATGGCACACATGTAGCGGGAACTATTGCTGCAGAAATTAATAGTATTGGAATAGTTGGAGTTGCACCTAAGGTTAAAATAATGCCTTTAAAATTTATAGGGCCTTTTGGAGGAACCACAGATGATGCTATTCGTACTATATCTTATGCAAAGCAGATGGGAGTTAAAATTTTAAATAACAGCTGGGGCGGAAGCGGAGATGATACTTTGCTTAAGCAGGCTATAGAAGCTTCGGGTTCTTTATTTGTAGTTGCTGCTGGAAATGAGATGTCTAATAATGATATTAATCCAAGCTTTCCTGCAGCCTATGACAGTCAAAATATTTTATCTGTAGCTTCTGTTAATAACAAAGGAAATCTATCTTGGTTTTCTAATTACGGTGTTAATTCTACAGATGTAGCAGCACCTGGAGAATGGATTCTAAGTACAATTCCAAAGAATGATGATATAGGTGCTTCGGTTGAGTATGATAATGGAATGTGCAAAACTCTTGTTCAAGGGTTTAGTCTTAAGAATATGGTATCACAGTCTCAACGTGAGGATATGTTAAAAAGGGCCTTGGACTTTTTTAAAGTGACTAATTCAGATTCGATTTTGCTTATTAGTGATGATGAAAGCAGTCAAACTGATGCTGATAGTGAAACGGCAATTTGTATAAAATCTCTAAGTAACTTGGGATATGACAGTAAGGTATATTATATTGCTAAAAATCAGGATGGGCCTGACAGCGGATTTCTAAAAAACTATAAGCTTGTTCTTTGGATGACAGGGCTAAGTGAGCAATCATTGCTTACCAAAAATGATCAATATAATCTATCAGATTACTTAGATAATGGTGGAAACTTATATATTTCAGGCAACTACTTGTCAGGTGAACTGTATCAAACAGACTTTGCAAAGAATTATCTTCACATAAATTATTTGCAGAATGAAGATAATAGAAGTTCATTAATAGGGATAAATTCTACAGAATATGAGGGAGGGTTATATGACTTATATAACAATTATTTTGATATGATAGAACCCTCAGACAGACTGGGAAAGATTGTATTAAACTATGCAGGCAATAAAGACTACAGCAATTCCTACGAATATTTAAGCGGCACCTCTATGGCCACGCCTCATGTTACTGGAATAGCGGCGCTACTTTTGAGCAAAGGAGTAGACAAGCCAGAAATTATTAAAGATAAAATTTTGCTGGGGGTGCAGCTGTTAAGTTCGCTTAACGGAAAAGTTTTAACCGAAGGAATGGCTAATGCATATAATTCTTTAAGGTATATTAAGGACTTTAATGACGATAAAAAGATAGACACATTGGATTTGGCTGCTTTGGCTAAAAATTATAATATGAAAAAAAGCGATGTTGATTGGAATAAGATATATGACTTAAATGGCGATGGCACTATAGATATTTTTGATTTAGTACTTATGTCAAAAGATTTAGGAAATTAATCGCACAGAGTAGCAGAGGGGTATCCAAGGTTAGAAATACTTAGAAGTTGGTTAGCCATGTGTTTATATGTCTGAATATTATTAATATATGTGAATTTTTTTGGAATAAAGTACAATGCTGTAATGAAGTTTAACTAGATAAACCATTACAGCATTTTTATATGCTTTACATTTTGTATAATTATTTTGTCACCGCTACAAATTTATCCTGACTTCCTCCGCAAGCAGGGCAAACCTGAGGAGCATTAGCAGTCTCAAACTTTTCACTGCAAGAAGAGCATTTCCAAGTCTTTAACTCAACCTTGTTAACTTTTTTTGTTTTCTTATTAATATTCTCAACAATTTTATCAGCAATAGTTTCACCAAAGTTGAATGCTTGTAGTAACTCGTCTTCACTTGGCTTAAAGTTTATCTTAAGTCCAGGAGTTACAAGCTTCATTCTGAGAGATTTAAGTCTTGCTTCAATGTTTGGTACTGCTTCACCGCTCCAGCCAAAGGAACCAAAAGCAGCAGCAACTTTTCCACCGTGAACTAGAGGATTCATTTTTATTAGCAGTTCCATTACTGGCTCAAGAGCATCTCCGTTTATTGTAGGAGAACCAAATAAAACAGCATCGGCCCAGTAGATTTTATCTAGTATTTCTTCTTGCTTATGATAAATTACATTGTAAAGATCAATTATAGCATCACTAATCTTGGATTTGATACCCTCAGCTATTTTATTAGCTAAGTCCTCTGTGAAGCCGTAAGCTGAAACATAAGGAATAACAACTCTTGTTTTTCCATCAGTAGGAGCTACCTCAGTACTCCATTTTCTATAAGTCTCCCTATAAAAATCAATATCTCCTCTTAATATTGGACCATGACCAGTACAAATAGTATCAATTTCTAAATCTTTTATTTTATCTAAAGCCTTTAGTACATAAGGCTTAAAAGGTCCCATTATGCAGTCATAATAATACTTTAACGCATCTAAATACTCCTTTTCTTTATCATCTGGGATTAAATCTCTAAATATACCGTCAAAGCAGTAATGGCTTCCAAAGGAGTCGCAAGTCATTAATACATTGTCTTCTTCAACATAGGTATAAATAGAATCAGGCCAGTGTAGAAATGGAGCTTCAATAAATCTTAATGTTTTGTTTCCAAGGCTTATAGTATCGCCATGCTTAACTACAACTTCCTGAAAAGGTCTATTTGCAATTTGCCTTAAAAATCTTATCGCCGGAGCAGAGCCAACAACCTTTGCATTTCTAGCGTAGTCTAATAACTTAGCAACTGATCCTGCATGATCAGGTTCAGTATGATCTACGATTATATATCCGATTTCATCAAAATTAATGTTTAAGGATTGAAGTCTTTCTAAATACTGCTCAAAAGTTTTTTCTTTAACAGTCTCAAATATAGCAGTCTTTTCGCTTCCTTTTACTACATAGGAATTATATGTTGTACCATAAGGTGTATACATTATAACATCAAATACTCTAAGTTCTGGGTCTAATGAGCCTACCCAATAAATATCCTTTTTTACTTCCATTGCTTGCATCATTTCAAATACCTCCTACAACAAGGCTTCCTATGAACATTATTAATAAATAGGAAGCTGAAAAATAACCTATATAAATTGTTAAATAATAATCATTATCCATAAATTAATTATAATATATGGAGCATGTTAAATCAATAGAAAAGTAGATATTTATTGATTTATATTAGTATGACACAAAGGAAAGAATATATTTAATGAAAAATGAAGGCAATATAAAAAATCTCTTATTGGGATTTTTTATATTGCCTATTTATTTTTCCACAGGAAAAATATCCTTTAATTATTAATTATTAATTCTTCATTACCTTTAACTAAGTGGTCTTTTCCATTAACCGCTACAGTTAATTCTACATTAGACTCGTTAGTAATAACCACGTTCTCCTTAGTTACATTAACTTTTAGTAGAGCCCCTCTAAACATAACCTTGAAGGAGAAGGAGTTCCAGTGTCCCGGTATGAATGGATTAAAGTGCAGCTTGCCTTCTTTAACTCTCATTCCTCCAAAACCTTGAACAACAGACATCCAGGTTCCAGCCATGCTTGTTGTATGGCAGCCGTCTTCAGTATCGTTGTTGTAGTTATCAAGATCAAGCCTTGAGGTTCTTAGATACATTTCATATGCCTTATCCTGCATTCCAAGCTTCGAAGCTAAGATTGAGTGAACGCATGGAGATAAGGAAGATTCATGTACTGTTCTTGGTTCATAGAAGTTAAAGTTTCTTCTTATTGTTTCATCATCATATGAGTGCTCTAAGAAGAATAATCCTTGAAGAACATCAGCTTGTTTAATAAAGCAGGAGCGAAGTATTCTATCCCAGGACCATTTTTGATTTAAAGGTCTGTCTTCTTCAGGAAGTTCTGAAACAAGAATTTGTTCTTTATCCATGTAGCCTTCTTGTTGAAGGAAGATTCCGAGTTCTTCATCAACAGGATAAAACATGTTTAGAGTTATATCTCTCCACTTAGCTGTTTCTTCAGCATTAATTTGAAGCTTAGCTTCAAGTTCTTTATATCTTTCTGGTTCATTAGCTTTTAGGTAATCTATAACTTCTAGAGTATATTCTAATGTCCAAACGGCTATTCTATTTGTATACCAGTTGTTATTTACGTTATTTTCATACTCATTCGGGCCTGTTACACCGTGCATTACATACTTGCCTTTTCTAGGTGAATAGTGTACTCTTTCTTTCCAAAATCTTGAGATTTCAGCAAGCACTTCAAGACCATATTCACCAAGATAGGATTTATCCCCAGTGTAATTTACATAGTTGTATATAGCATAAGCTATAGCTCCATTTCTATGAATTTCTTCAAAGGTTATTTCCCACTCGTTATGACACTCTTCTCCGTTCATTGTAACCATTGGATATAGAGCACCCTTCTTAAATCCAAGCTTTCTTGCATTTTCCTTAGCTTTTTCAAGATGCTTGTGTCTATATATTAAGAGATTTCTAGCAACCTTTTGGTCAGCAGTTGCAAGATAAAAAGGTATGCAGTAAGCTTCTGTATCCCAGTAAGTACTTCCACCGTATTTTTCGCCGGTAAAGCCTTTAGGTCCTATGTTTAACCTTTCATCTTCACCAGTATAGGTTTGATTTAATTGGAATATATTAAATCTTATACCTTGTTGTGCTTCTACATCACCTTCAATAACTATGTCGCTTTCCTTCCACTTTTCAGCCCAAGCTTCAACTTGTTTAGCCAAAAGTGTATCAAAGCCCTCGTTATAGGCTTTTGTTAATACTTCTGAAGCTTTAGTGGCAAGTTCCTCTTTAGCATGATTTCTTGAAGTAACGTTTGAAGCATATTTATATATAACAACTTCTTTGCCTTGTTCAGCTTTAACATTTACTGTATTAGAAACAAATTTTTCTTTTGTATCAGTTGTAACAGCACTATTAATCTTAACCCCACCGTTAACTATATCAAACTTCATAGCAGAGCAGATGTGAAAATCAAGCTTCTTAGTTTTCAAAACTAAGGAAGATATATCAGTTGAAGCATTAATCTGTACTTCATCCCAGAACTTTTCATCATAATTAGAATCCTGATTCTTAACATCTCCATCTAGGTAAGGAGTAATCGTTAACTCTCCGCTGAAATTAACTGGGGTTATTGAATACTTTATGGCCCCGATTTCTGGATAAACAGCACTTAAAAATCTTTTTGAACTTACTTTAACTTCGTTTCCATTTGAAAGTACTGCATTAAAAGAACGCTCAAGATAAGCTTCCTTCATATTTAATATTCTTGTAAAGTTTTTTACCGTAGCTTTAGCAAGATCAAGAGTTTCACCATTAACTTTTATGTCTATTCCTATCCAGTTAGTTGAATTTAATACTTTTGCGAAATACTCTGGATAACCGTTTTTCCACCAGCCAACTCTAGTTTTATCTGGATAGTAAACTCCAGCCATATAGCTTCCCTGAAGAGAGTCACCGCTGTAGTTTTCTTCAAAATTAGCTCTTTGTCCCATATGTCCATTTCCAAGACTGCAAATACTTTCTGCTACTTTATTTTCTTCTGGGTTAAAGCCTTCTTCTATAACCCGCCATTCATCCAATTTAAAATACTGCTTCATCTATCTATCTTCCTTTCACAAAAACTATCAATAATTTAGGTTTTACATTTTAAAACAAATATAAACATATCATAACACTAAATGTCCTTAAATAACATAGGCAAGCGTTTGCACATGTAGCCAAAATTTAAGGTCAGTAGAGCAATACTAACCTAGAATTTAAGCCTGTTAAGAGACATTTCATTAAATGAGGAAATTACAAAGTCTGCCTTGCCAAGTATTTCAGGAGAACCAACTCCAACGCTGTGCATACCAGCATTTATAGCAGCTTCTATACCAGCCTGAGCATCTTCAAATACTACGCACTCTTTAGGATCAACTCCTAATTCTTCAGCTCCCTTTAAAAATACTTCTGGATCTGGTTTTGCATGAGTAATTTTTGTACCGTCTATAACAGCATCAAAATACTTGTCAACGTCGGTATTTTTTAATATAATCATGGCGTTTTTACTTACTGAACCAAGAGATATTTTAATTCCATTTTCTCTTAAGGAAGTAAGAAAATCTATAACACCAGGCAATACTTCTGAAGAGTCCATTTTTGATATATATTCTACATACCAGGCATTTTTCTTTGCTGCCATAGCTTCTTTAGTCTCTTCATCAAAGGAAACGCCGCCAATTTCTAATAGTATTTCTAAAGACTTCATTCTGCTTACGCCTTTTAGTCTTTCATTATCTTCTTCAGTAAATTCAAAACCAAGCTCATTAGCCAGTCTTCTCCATGCTAAATAGTGATATTTAGCTGTGTCAACTATAACACCATCTAAATCAAATAAACAAGCCTTTACCACGGAAAACCCCTCCTTACAGTCATAATCATAAAGCAATGCACACGTTAGCACGTAATCTGAATTATAGTATATCACATAATTTTAAAAAGGTTAATAGAAAATTAAATAATGCAAATATTTTTATAAATGATATAATTGAAATTAAGAAAAGGGGGGCTTCTACTATGCTAGATACAAAGAGATTTATTGAATTTAGAGAAAAAATAAACACAAATATTGGGAAAGTGATAGTAGGCAAGAAGGATAAAATAGATAAGCTTACTGTCGCTTTTATTTGCTCTGGTCATGTACTCTTAGAGGATGTTCCTGGTCTTGGAAAGACAAAACTTGCTAAGTCACTTTCGAAGACTATTAACTGCAGCTTTAAAAGGATACAATTTACTCCGGATTTGCTTCCGTCAGATTTAACAGGAATATATTTTTATAATCAAAAGCTAGGGGAGTTTGAGTTTAGAAGAGGACCTCTACTAAGTGAAATAGTATTAGCAGATGAAATAAACAGAGCTACACCAAGAACCCAATCTGCACTTCTTGAATGTATGGAAGAAAGACAGATAACTGTGGAAGGGGAGACTATTAAACTTAACAAACCTTTCTTTGTTATAGCTACACAAAACCCAGTGGAGCAGTTCGGAACCTTTCCCCTTCCAGAGGCACAGCTTGATAGATTTTTTATAAGGTTAAGCATGGGTTATCCTGAATTTATGGAAGAAAAAAATATTCTGGATATATATATAGACAAAGATCCTCTTGAAAATCTTGAAGCGGTTATATCAATGGAGGATATTCAATATGTACAAGAAAATTATACTAAGGTCCACGTTAGCGAAGATATAAAAAGTTATATTATTGAAATCATTACGGCCACGAGAAAGAATAATAATGTGGAGCTTGGCTGCAGCCCGAGGGCATCTTTGAATTTAATGAAAGGGAGTCAAGCATTAGCTGCAATAAACGGAAGAGATTTTGTTACTCCAGAAGATGTAAAGGAAATGGCTTTGCCAATATTAAGCCATAGAATAATATTAAAGAGCGACTTAAGCACCAGCATGGCCAGCACTCAAGAATTGATTGAAGGAATTTTAAATACAGTTCATACTCCATTAGAAAAAATTTAGGGGGGTGGACTTATTGTTCAGCTACTTTATAATATTAGCTGTAATTTATGCTCTTCTTCTATTTGGAGAGATTACAAGAAGATATGGCTATAAAAACCTTTTTATAAGAAGAGAAGTAGAGAATCAATTCATAAATGAAGGCGAAGAATTTAAAGTTTCCATAATCATAGAAAATAATAAATGGCTGCCTGTATCTTTTCTTTTAGTTAAAGAACTTATACCAAAAGGATTGGAGTTTCATGGAGAAGATATTTACATTGCTAATAATGAATATAATTATCATACCAGCAGATATAGCATTAAATGGTTTGAAAGGATAAAAAGAACCTACAGCTATAAGGGGCTTAAAAGAGGAACCTATCTATTAAAAGAAATATATGTAGACATAGGAGATATTTTCGGATTTTACACGGATGAAAATCAAATAGATAACTATATGGAGCTCTTGGTTTACCCAAAGCTTGCAAGTTTAAAAGACCTAAAATTAAATACAACAAGCCTTTATGGTGATAATGTTATAAGACGATGGATATACAAAGATCCGTTATATATTAAGGGAATAAGAGAGTACAATAAAGAAGATAGAATGTCTGATATCCACTGGAAATCAAGTCTTAAAATGAGCAAGCTTATGGTTAAGGATTATGATTATACTTCAGAGTTTGAGCTAGTATTAATAATTGATGTTCAGTGCGCAGATCCATATTGGCGAAACATAAGCACAGATTCAGTTGAAAGGGCAATAAGTGTGTCAGCAGCATTGGCTAAGCAGTCCATAAAAGAAGGTGTACCGGTTGGCCTTTGGACTGATGCGAAACTTATAAGCTATAAAACTAATATAAGCACTGAGATAGAACCATCTCTTCATTCTTTTAATAGTATAATGGAAACCTGTGCCCGTATTGATTATTCACCCAAATTTGCCTTTAATGAATATCTGCTTCAAAGAAGCAAGTATTTCAAGACTAATTGCACCTATATTATTATAACCTCTTTTTTAAATGAGAAAAGTATTGGAATTTTATCTATGCTTAGAAGAGCAGGGTACTCAATAAAGCTTATTGATATATCTAAGGAACTAGGAATTCCTTCTATAGCTAATATTGAAAAGATAAACTTTACAAAAGGGGTGATAAGATGAGCTGGGCAAGACAAATAAAAATACTTCAGAGTATAAGTACAAATATGTTTTTTTATATTATCTGGGGTATAGCGAGCTTCATAATATTATCTAATAAAATAGATTACAGGCTTTTTTTAATAGCTTTGATAAGCAGTTTTTTAGGAGAGTTTATATTTTCAAGATGGATCAACAAAGCTTTAATATTAATACCTGTTAGCTTTGGCGTAATACTTGTTTATCTTATAAGTAAAGGCTCAGGAATACTTTTTAATAGTTTATTCATTGTATTCACAATATACATTGCCAGCTCCTTTGATAACGAGGAAATAAATTACGAGGTTTATAAAGCAAGAGCTAAGCAGGCTTTAAGTATAATACTTATAATCGGTCTTGTTATTCCTATTATAGATGCAGATTTAACTAAAAGCATCTTAAAGTTTTATATTATGTTTGTCATCTCTGTTATATGGTCATTAAGAGAAGCGAGAAGCTACGCCTATAAGCTTAGAGGTAAAAACAGCTTTAAAGTTAATATAGGGTTAACGGCAGTGCTGCTGCTTCTTTCTGTTGATAAAATATTTTCAGCTTTTATAAACTTTTTTAACTCGATTTTCTCTACAATAAGCAGGTGGATGGATTATATAATCAATTTTATAATAGACTGCTTAGGTCTTGTAATGAACAAGCCTATTCAATATATAGTTGATCATTTACAGCCTATATTTGCAAAATCAAAGCTTTTTAAAAATCAGAATATAGAGGTTAAGGTTCAAGAAAATAATGAGCTTATTAAAAAAGGAGGAGAAGGATTTGTTCCTCCCATTTGGTTAACCAATTTAATTAAAGTAATCCTTTTAGTTTTAATTTTATATATAGTATATAGGTTTCTACTAAAAGATAAATTTTATAAATTTGGACATGATGACAGAATAGTTGAAGAAAAAAGAGAAAAAATTAAAAGGGATAAGCAAAACGGTAATTTTTTCACGAGGGCAATTCAAAACCTTATAACTCCTAAAGACTTTAGAAGTCAAATTTTAAATGTCTATAGAAAATTTGAAACTAAAACCTTTGAAAAAGGTATTTTTAAAAGCTATATGACAGCAAAGCAACTTGAAACTCATACTAGGGTTAATATAGAAAATCCACAAGGAATAAGTAAACTGACAGAAGTATATAATGAGGCAAAGTTCTCCAATCACGGAGTCAACGAAGAGAAAGTAAAAATAATCAAGGAAGAATTTAATAATATAAAGAAACAGCTGTAAAGCAGGCGCCAATTGGCGCTTATTTTTTTGCATATTTTCTGAGTTTTAGTGACAGAATAAAATGTGTGTCTACGGAAGGGAAGTGAAAATTATGAGAAGTAAAGAATATATGAGGAAAATATATAGAAAATTTTCAGATTTTGTGTCAATAGCTGCAGCTAGAGAACTTGAGTATTTTATTATGGATTCAAGGTTTACCTCAAGCTTTAATTATAGAATGAAAAAAATGGTGGATGAGATAAAAAAAGAGAAAAATGATGACATAGAATTTAGTATTTTGTTTAATACAGAGGATGAAATTGCATTAATTGACGCCAATATATTAGGAAAATATATTGGCAACAACTATAATATAAAAATCGAAGAGTACTATAAAAATGCAGGCTTAAATAAAATAATTAGAGATGTAATAAATGGCAGTGAAAAATCTCAAAAAGATTTTATAACTATATCCTATTCGGTTCTATATCGCACTTTTGATACTATTTACAGTGAAATAAGATGTAAGAAGGATACTGTAGATAAATATAAAAGGGATTATTTGCTGACAGAATACGATGAAAAAGACATTGGTGCTGTCATTGCAAGTGTATTAATTTTAGAAGATATTTGTAGATACATAGGAATTCGAGAAAATATAGTGTTGCAAGCCGTAAATGATGCGGTTTTCAGGAAAAATATATAGCAATTTTATAAGCTTTTCGACAGGTTTGTAAAAATTATTATTGAATAAATGAGAGATGCAGCCAATCATTTTGTAACATCTGTTTATTATGAGAACTAAATGTCAAAATTAAACGATAAGAAGTTATTAACACTATCCACATTACGACATTATTCTCATGTGCATAGTGTTAATATTGTGATAAAGACATTTCGGGGGGTGAATAACTGTTCTATAGAGCCGTTTTGATAAAATTTTACACTTATCCACAGGTGTTTATAGTTTGTGTTAATTATGTGGACAAGTTAAATTTAATAATATTTAATAGCAAAAGCTCTTGAGTGAACAGGTTTATATGATGATAGTAGAAAGCATGATTAGAAACGAAGTTACTGAAGATATCAAAAAAATTTATTTTTACAGACTTACTAAAAATATAATCTCACTTTCACTAGGTGATGGAAGCATGGATGTTCAGTCTTATGGAGTTGAAATTGAAAGACAAGACGTGGTAAACGGTTCAATTTTTAATATAGAAAGGGATGCAGTAAAAAGTATAAGCCCACATAGACATAAGGTACACAATCTTCTAAAGTTTTTATATGATAATTGTGTATCCCCAATTCATCTTATTGATGTACTTGGTGATTATATAGATGAATACATAGTTGATTTTGACGAAGCGTTAAAAGAAATAGCTACTTATTAAAAAGAGGAAAGATAATCCTCTTTTTTTAATCTGCTCAATATTAGAAATTATGATGGGTTAATGGTAGAATATAAGTAGATTGCGAAATAAAATTATCGCAGGCTGTGGTGTAAAGGCCTTAGAGCCTGGTGTAGAAAATAATATTATACTTTATGATAACTTTGCGTATGTTCTAAGGCTTGCAATGCTGAAAAGCTAAGAGCCTCTAAGAATTCGCTTTGACTTCTTATTACTTTAATAGCCGCAGGCTTTAAAAAATCTTTAGTAAACTTAAAATACTTTTAGCTTGTTCAGAGGAGAGGCTCTAAGCTTTTTAGCATAACTTCGCCAAGAACATGGGCAAAGTTATCAATAAAATTAAAATATTATTTTCTACACCTGCTCTCGGTCTTTACACCCAGCCTATGCATCTTATACGCAACTATAATTATATCTATATGACTTACTAAATGATTGTTTTATAATTAAAACTTTTTAATATCTGGCACTGCTTAATAATAGTGTTAATATAAGCATGATCTTATATATTGTAGAAAGTAAATCTACTGCAAACCGGCATGGATCAAGTAAATATTTAAATATTTTTATAGGCTTATATTTAAATAGATGAATGATGATAATGCCATTACTTGCTTTTAACAAAGCCTAATATTTAACCTGATTAACTAGAGAACAATAAAAGTATTATAGGCTTGCTTTAAAGCCCTGCGGACTTTAAAGCAAAGCCTGCGGCCATTTTAATTGGCAATTTTTTAAGGGGTGAGATAAATGATTACCGGGGTTGGTGTTGACATAGTTGAGATAAGAAGGATAAAAGAAGCTGTTGAGAGAAATGATAATTTTATAGATAAGCTTTTTAATAAAGAAGAAATAGATTACCTAAAAAGCAGAGGAATGAGATCAGAATATATTGCTGGAAGGTTTGCAGCGAAAGAAGCTGTAGCTAAAGCACTTGGAACAGGTTTTAGAGGTTTTAGTTTTAAAGATATTGTTATAGATAGAACAGCACTTGGAAAGCCAATTGTAGTACTTAAAGGAAAGGCAAAGGTTATTGCTCAAAAAAGCGGTGACTACAAAATACATTTAAGTATTTCTCATGGAGAAGATAGTGCTATTGCTTATGCTATGATAGAAAATGCAGATTACAGGAGTGAAGAAAATGAAGATAGCATCAGGATATATAATGAGGGAGATCGATAAATATTGCATAGACATTTTGAAAATTCCAAGTATAGTTTTAATGGAAAATGCAGCACTTAAAATTATAGAAAACTTGGAACTTGATAAATGGTTTTCTTTCACTGTTGTATGCGGGAAAGGAAATAATGGTGGAGATGGGCTTGCTGTTGCAAGACACTTATTTGTTTTAGGAAAAAAGGTAGAAGTATTTCTAATTGGAACTGAGGAAAATCTAATTGGAGACACTAAAACTAATTACTTCATATTAAAGAATATGGGCATAAAAATAAATAAAATAAGCAATTTAGAAGACATAAATGAACTTAGAGATTCCGCTGTAAGATGTGATGTTGTTGTAGATTCAATCTTTGGAACCGGGTTAAGC
Source organism: Clostridium rhizosphaerae (assembly GCF_016765585.1). Taxonomy (GTDB): domain Bacteria; phylum Bacillota; class Clostridia; order Clostridiales; family Clostridiaceae; genus Clostridium_AT; species Clostridium_AT rhizosphaerae. The sequence continues at coordinate 206,519 of NZ_JAESWC010000004.1, read as the reverse complement.
AAAAAGATAGATGGAATTTATGATGATGCTATATCCATAATTAATGAAAATAGCAAATATATATTATCTGTAGATGTTCCTTCCGGGTTTAACAGTGATAATGGTACTGCTATGGGTAATTGTGTAAGAGCCAATAAAACCGTTACCTTTCAGTTATATAAAAAGGGATTTTTAAGTTATGGAAGCGATAAATACACAGGAGAAATAATTGTTGAAGACATTGGAATCCCGGAATTTGTTATAGATAAATTTCATGAAAATGAATTTATTATTGATAAAAAAATGATTAAAGATAGACTTATCACAAGAGATAAATATTCTCATAAAGGAGATTATGGAAGAATATTGATTGTAGCTGGTTCAAAAGGCTTTTCAGGTGCAGCATATATTGCAGCTGAAGGAGCTGTAAGAAGCGGAGCCGGACTTGTAACCTTATGCTGCAGTGAGGAGCTTCAAATTGGTTTGAGCATGAAGCTTACAGAAGCTATGACTATTTCCTTCAATGATAGAGACAGATTGAAAGGAGCTCTTTTAAAATGTAATTCTATAGCTATAGGTCCTGGAATGGGAAATAATGAGGACACTTTTGAGGTTGTGAAGTATGCTCTAGAAAATGCAAAATGCCCTGTGGTAATTGATGCAGATGGGATAAATGTTTTAAAGGAAAGTCTTTTTATTCTTAAAAATAGAGAGCAGGGTGTAATATTGACTCCTCATTTAGGAGAAATGGCTAGAATAACTGGGCTAGATATAGATTACATTAAGGAAAACAGAATAAAGGTATCTGAAGAGTTTGCAAAAGAATATGGAGTTGTTATAATATTAAAAGGCTATAACACAATAATTACTGATGGTACTACAACTATAATAAACCCTACAGGAAACAGCTCCATGGCTTCAGGCGGAATGGGAGACTGCTTAACTGGAATTATTGCATCCTTCATAGGACAGGGATATAAGCTTATGGAAGCAGCAGCTCTTTCAACGTATATTCATGGATATGCAGGAGACAGACTTTCTGAGGAAATGTTCTGTGTAAATGCCAGCCATATTTTAGAAAGCCTGCCTTATGTGATAAAAGAACTTCAGCAGTAATGAAGAATAATAAATAAGTATGATGAATAGTATTAATAATGAAATTCTTATTCTTGGAGGCTAAAGTGAGAAGGAAAATATTAATACTATCCATTGCGTTATTGACTTTTATCAGCATTTTATCAGGCTGCAGAAGGGCTCAAAGAGATCCGAATGAAATAACGAGTTTTCTTAAAGACCTAAAAAGCTACAGTACTGATTTTACCATGGATATAAAAAATGATAAACAAGTTATAGTTCATGAGGGTAAACAATACTACAAAGAGGGACAAGGTTATAGAGTAGAGCTAAACAAAGACAGAGTATTTTTATATAAGTCAGATAAAATATACGTAAATGATGTTAAAAATAATTTTAAATATACTTTAGATAAAGATTTTGACAATATTTATAAAATCACATTTGTTGAGCAGTATATAAACATGTTGTCTACAAATGAAGATGTAAAGTATGACTATAAGACTATTGAAGACAAAAACTATCAACTTATAGAATTAGCAATTCCAGGAGGAACAAGAGAAACAAGCAAGGCTGTAATGTATGTGAATGCCAAAACTTATCTTCCTGAGTGGATTATGGTATATGATGAAAATAATAAGGAAAGAATAAAAATAACTTATAAGAACTTCCATTGTGAAGAAGAACTTGATAATAAATTGTTTAATATTGACTGATGGTTTTCTTACTGAAGATGGACAGACTGTAAAAACGCAAAGCGATTTTTAACGGGGGGATAAATGTGTTCAGGCACTTAAGACCAGTATGGGCAGAGGTAGATTTAGATAAACTCGCTCATAACATGAGAGAAATACGAAGGGTTTCAAAAAGTAAAGATATTATTGCGGTAATAAAAGCAGATGGTTATGGACATGGAGCGCTTGATATAGCACCAACATTACTTGCAAATGGCGCTACTAGAATTGCTGTGGCTGTACTAAATGAAGCTGTAGAATTAAGACGAGGCGGTATTGAGCAGCCGATTATGATTTTAGGATTTACGCCTCCAAGTCTTATAGACTTGCTTATAAGATATGACATAGAACAGACAGTTTATTCTTACGATTTAGCAAAGGAAATATCAGAGGCAGCACGGAAGAAGAATAAAACTGCAAAAATACACATAGCACTTGATACAGGAATGGGAAGAATAGGTTTTCTGCCCGATGAGGAAAGCCTAGAAGAAGTATATAAAATCAGCAAGCTTCCAAATATAATCATAGAAGGACTATTCTCACATTTTTCTTCAGCGGATGAAAATAATAAAGAATATACTAAATTTCAACTTGATAAGTATAATGGTTTTTATGAAAAACTAAAAGAAAAAGGTGTCAATGTAAATATAAGGCATATTGCAAATAGTGCTGCGATAATTGATCTGCCTGAGTCCCATTTTGAAGCGGTTAGACCAGGAATTATTTTGTACGGCTATTATCCATCTGATGAAGTTTTAAAAGAAAAAATAAATTTAAAGCCTGTAATGTCCCTTAAAACAAATATAGTCCACATAAAAAAGCTTCCAGTTGGGGAGTATATAAGCTATGGAAGGAAATTTAAAACATCTAGGGAAAGTATTATAGCAACCCTTCCTGTCGGTTATGCTGATGGCTATACAAGGCTTTTATTTGATAAGGCAAAGGTTATTGTAAATGGACGTTTTGTACCAGTTATCGGACGTATATGTATGGATCAATGTATGGTGGATGCTACTGATATTCCAGAAGTAAAACTCGGTGATGAAGTTATTTTGATGGGACAGCAGGGTGAGATGAAATTTACAGCAGATGATATTGCTGAACTTATAGGAACTATAAACTATGAGGTTACCTGCATGATAAGTAAAAGAGTTCCTAGAGTATATATTAAGGATGGAAAAGTTGTAAAGATAAGAAATTATGTATAGTTTTTAAAGAGTAAAGCTATATAGAAACATTAAATATCTTCACATTGAGCTGCCCCAAAAGATCCAATCTTCAAGGATTTATGGGACTGCTCAATGTGATTAGATATTTGCTTTCTATATATATGACGCAAAATGGGGAAATACAAATTATTACTTTGACATATTGACATATTGTGAATTATAATCTTACTATACATATTTATGCCTAAATTAAATTGTACTATTTAGTACAAAAACTTTAAGCGTAAATACCTTAATTTGTATATTACATGCGGATAAGTATCATAGATATCAAAGTAAATCAGATATTTAAATTTAGTAAAAATCATAGAAGCATGGATATTTTACTCGATTAAATCTAGATTTACTATTTGAATCTATATAGTACACGAAGCATTAGGAGGCGTTTATTTCCCATGGCAGGTTCAAAAAAACTCGTAGTCAACCTCAATGAAACACTTTATAATGAATTTAATAAGGCACTTGAAGAAGATTGCAAAAAAAGAAGTGAATTTATTAGGGATGCCATAATATTATATATTGAGGAGAAGAAAAGACTTAATTTTATTGATCAGATGAGAAAGGGATATATGGAGATGGCTCAGCTAAATCTAGAAATTGCAGAAATGGGCTTTGCAAATGATATAGACGAGTTAAAAAAGTATGAAGCGAAGCTAGCGGAGAGTGATTTTCCAAATGACGACAGTAGTGAAAAGAGGAGATATATTCTATGCTGATTTAAGCCCAGTAGTAGGATCAGAACAAGGCGGGATAAGACCAGTTATCATTATACAAAATGATGTAGGTAATAAATACAGTCCAACAGTAATTGTTGCGGCAATTACTTCACAGATAAATAAAGCAAAACTTCCAACACATGTTGAAATCTCCTCAGAAGAATATGGTTTGAACAAAGATTCTGTTGTTTTGCTTGAACAAATTAGAACCTTAGACAAAAAAAGACTAAAGGAAAAAATAGGTCATATGACTGAGGGAGACATGAAAAAAGTGGATGAAGCACTTTCTATAAGTGTTGGGTTGTAATAGGGGGCTTTTTAGCCCCTTTTTATGGTTAATTAACAATTTAAAATTAATAATTCTTAATTGTTAATTATTCATTAAACAAAAGAGGGGGATTATCATGAAGCATTATTTAGAAGATGCATTATACTGTTTAAAATTATCATTATATTTTTTTGCAGGTTCATTTATTGTAGGATCAATAGTTGGACTCATTCTGCATGGCTTCAGTTTTAGAGAGGTTATTGTTTGGGGATGCAGGCTGACAGAGATAATAGGCACTATTGGATTAGTTTTATCAGGAGTTTCTTTTGTAAAAAGAGATTTAATGAGACCTCTTAACTATCAAAGGCAGTGGGATACATACTTTAAGAAGTTTAATTTATCTCATGTTATATTTTTAATAGCTATTTTTATTATTTCCTACTCATTTATAATTGAGTATTTTATTGGTCCTGCAAGAAGTGTTTAGTATTTATAGGAGGCTAAAGTCCTAAATGGACTTTAGCGGGTAGTTTGTGAGGCTGAAGTCTTAAATAGACTTTAGCGGGTAGTTTGTGAGCGAAAGCGACCCAGTGCCCAAAGGGAGCGAACACTCATAAACTACCCAGTGATCCGACAAAAAGGAGGATTCTATGAAAAGATTTAGGGATTATTTTCTTATCACAGTTGGTTTTTTATTAGTAGCGTTTTCATTGGAGCTGTTTTTAGTACCGAATAAGATAGCTGCAGGAGGGGTATCTGGAATAGCAATAATAATTAACAGTATTTTTCCTGCCATTGATGTAGGATTGCTTATGCTAGGTATGAACGTAATATTGTTTATAGTTGCATTTATAGTTATAGGTAATAAATTTGGAGGAAAGAGTATATACGCAAGTTTAGGACTCTCAGGTTCAATATGGCTTATGGATAAGCTTGAAGTGTCTAGGTTTGTTCTTACAAATGATTTGCTTCTTGCCTCTATTTTTGGAACCTTACTTTCTGGTATAGGAATGGCTATTGTGTTTAATCAAAATGCATCCACAGGCGGAACAGATATAATCGCCAAAATATTAAATAAGTTTTTCCATTTAGATATAGGAAAGTCTCTTCTAGCAGTGGATTTTATTGTAACTATATTTGCAGGAGTAACCTTTGGAGCAAATGTGGCTATGTATGCGCTGTTATGTGTAATAATGAATGGCTTTGTTATAGATAATGCAATTGAAGGCTTTAATACTTGTAAGGAAATAATGGTTATAAGCACAAAAACTTCTGAGATAAGCAGATATATAATAGATGAACTTGAAAGAGGATGTACTATTTTTAATGGTAAAGGCGGCTATAGTGCAAAAAATACAGATATATTATATACTGTACTACATAGAAAGCAATTTATAAAACTTAAAAAATTCATTAAGGAAGTGGACAGTAGAGCATTTATAACAGTAAGTGAAGCACATGAAGTACTTGGTGAAGGATTTAAGGATATGCTTGGAGACGAGTAAATAAATTAAGGATGAATAATGAAGAATTTAGGGAATTTTTATGGTAGGGACAACAGAAAAATAATAGTAGTTTATGGAAATGACGTTTTGCGAGCAAAACGTCTATTTTTTTGCTCAGCATTCATAAAATCTACATATAAGAAGGATATAATATTTTAGAAAACCTTAAAAAATGATTTTGTTCATCAATTCTTCACTCTTAATTCTTCATTATTAATTGTCCCAAAAGGGACTCTATGTTATAATGAACTCGTGCATTGTGTATTTTTGTGTAAAAAATTATATTAATAAGGAGTTGCAGCAATGATTGAATTTAGAAATGTTAGTAAAATATACGACAATAATGTGACTGCACTTAAAAATGTAGATATAAGGATAGAAAGAGGAGAGTTTGTTTTTTTGGTGGGTCCAAGTGGAGCAGGTAAATCAACTTTTATAAAAATGCTTTTAAAGGAAGTTGAGCCTACAAATGGTGAGATTATAATAAATGATAGTTTAGATATAACTAAATTAAAAAGAGGACAAGTACCTTATTATAGAAGAAAAATAGGTGTAGTATTTCAGGACTTTAGGCTAATTCAAAATTTAAATGTATACGAGAATGTTGCTTTTGCAATGAGAGTAATAGAATCGAGTCCAAAAGAAATCAGAAAAAGAGTGCCAATGATGCTTTCGTTGGTTGGTCTTTCAAATAAGTATAAATCTTTTCCGCATGAATTGTCTGGCGGGGAGCAGCAAAGGGTTGCATTAGCAAGGGCTATAGTAAATAATCCTACTCTATTAATTGCTGACGAACCTACTGGAAACCTTGATCCAGAAACTGCAATGGGTATCATGGAAATACTTAGTGATGTTAATCGTGCAGGAACAACAGTTGTAATGGCAACCCATGCAAAGGATATAGTAGACGTTATGAAAAAGAGAGTAATTGCTGTGGAAAAAGGATCAATTGCAAGAGATGAGAAAAGGGGGCTGTACGGATATGAAGATTAATACTTTTAAACATTTTGTCGGCGATGCGTCAAAAAACTTACGAAGAAACAGAACTATTAGTACAGCATCTATGGCTACAGTAGCAGCAACCTTGTTTATACTTGGATTATTTATGCTTACTATATTAAATATACAGCAGATGATGAAGGAAGTTGAATCAAAGGTTGAAGTAAAAGTAGTTTTAAAAAATGATATTAAGGTTGATGAACAAAAGGCTCTTGAAAAAGCTATTAAAGATACAGAAGGCGTTGTTGATGTTGCCTTTGAAAGTAAAGGTCAGGCTCTTGATAATCTAAAAAAACAGCTTGGAGATCAGAATAAGACTTTAGTAGAAGGCTTGGATCAGGAAAATCCACTTCCTAACTCTTATATTATAAAGATGGACAAACCAGAAAGAGTTACTGCAGTTGTTGATAATATTAAGAGTATGTCAGGTATTGAAACGATAAAAGATGCAAGGGATGTAGTTGATAAAATAATTTCTATTACTAATGCAATAAAGTGGGTGGGAATTGTTATATTTGCAATACTAATCGGCGTTTCATTATTCCTTATAGGTAACACTATTAAGCTTACGGTTTATGCTAGAAGAAGAGAAATAGGAATAATGAAATATATAGGTGCTACTGACTGGTTTATAAGATGGCCATTTATCTTGGAAGGAGCATTTATAGGAATTATCGGAGCTCTAATTGCTGGATTACTTTTATACTATGGCTACAGATTTTTATATTTAAAAATGAATGCTGGAATTATGATGGTTCAGCTAATTGGCCCTGCTTACGTTATGAATACAATGCTTATTGAATTTATTGTTGGAGGAATTTTGATAGGAATAATCGGAAGTGTCCTCGCTATAAGAAAATTCTTGGCAGTTTAAAAAATTAAGAATGAAGGATGAAGAATGATAAGTAAAAACATCATTCAATTCTTCATTCTTAATCATTAATTCTTCATTACATAAGTGTTTGGGGTGGTTGTATGAAAAAGAGTATCGGCATGGCTTTAGCATTAATAATGTGTTTAACATCTGTAACTTATATTAGAGCTGATGAACTTACAGATGCACAGAAAAACCTTAATAATATTAATGACTCCATAAGTGATAAAAAAGATGAATTAAATAATATTAATAAACAAAAAGATAGCACAGAAAAAAACTTGAAGGACATTGAAGAAAAAATGAAAAACACTTCAAGCTCCTTGAGTGAACTTAATAGTAAAATGTATGATTTAAATACCCAAATAGAAGGTCTTGAAAATCAAATCAAAGAAAATACCAGCAATTTAAGCCATCAGAATGAGCTTTTTAAAAAAAGAATACGAGCTATATACATAAATGGTAATGAGAGCTATTTGGATATCCTTCTTAGAGCAAGTGATTTTTCAGATTTCTTTAACAGAATGGATTCAGTTGCAAAATTAATGGAGTACGACAGAAAACTTATGAAAGATATTGAAGATGATAAAAAAGCTTTGGAAGCTGAAAAAGCTGAGCTGCAAAAGAAAAAAGGCAGTACATCAGCATTAAAACAGCAGGCTGATGTTAAGCTTAATGATCTTCAAGCCGTTTCCGATAAGAAAAAAGATATAATGAGTGAGCTTACAAAAAATAAAACGGCTTATGAACAGATGATAGATGAGGAAGAGCAGCAGTCAAAAGCAATAGCTGCAATAGTTAAGCAGATACAAAAGAAAAAATCAGAAGAACAAAAACCTAAGCCTAAGCCTTCTGGTCAGACAAATCAAGGCGGAACTTCATCGAATACAAGCAATACAAATAATAATACTAATAATAGTAATGCTGGCTCAGGAAGTTCATCTTCAATTGGCAAGCTATACTGTGTAACAGGTAAAAAAACATACATAACTTCACCTTATGGATGGAGAGTGCATCCTGTTCTTGGAACAAAAAGATTTCATGCAGGAATTGATATAGGAGTGTTTAGTGGAACTTCAGTATATGCATTGACAGATGGAGAAGTAATTTATTCAGGATGGATGAGCGGCTACGGAAATGTAGTAATGATAGACCACGGCAGCTTAACTAGTGTTTATGGACATAATTCTTCCTTAGTAGTTAAGGTTGGACAGAAAGTAAAAGGTGGACAACTTATTTCATATTCAGGAAATACAGGTCTGTCAAGCGGGCCTCATCTGCATTTTGAAATGAGAAAAGAAAATGGAGATACAATAGATCCAAATCCATATTATGTTAAATAGTAAAGTAAGGGGATGTTTTACAACATCCCCTCATATTTTTATACTTAAAAATATAATTTTGGAAATTTATTTTTTTAGTGTTATAATTATTTAGTATTTATATAAATATATAGATAAGCTATTTTATTAATGCTTAGTTAAAAATAAGTAATACAGGAGGAGCAGGCATGAATATCAAAAAGAAATGGATAGCATGGACTGTTGCTATAGTTTTAGCGACAAATCTTTTAACTTATTACGGAACCAGGAGAATTTCTTTGGTGCTTCCTGGCGGAACAACCATAGGTGCACAGCAGTTTACAGATGCTTCAAAGTTTCAAAAGATGTTTGAGGTTAGACACCTTTTAAATAAACTGTACGATGGAAAAATAGACGATAATGCACTTGTAGAAGGAGCAATTAAGGGAATGACAGCTGCATTAAATGACCCATATACTGTTTTTATGAACCAAAAAGAGTATGAAGCTTTTAGCTCACAGACAGAAGGAGCTTATTCAGGAGTTGGAATACAAATCGAGGTAAAAGAAAATAATATAGTAGTTGTTTCAACTTTCGAAGATTCCCCTGCTAAAAAAGCAGGAATACTTCCTGGAGATGTTATAGAGAAGGTAAATGGAACAGATGTAACTGGGAAGGAATACGACAAGGCTGTTACAATGATGAAGGGAAAAGAAGGCACTAATGTTGATATAACTGTTTTAAGAAATTCAAAGGATACCCATACATATGCAGTAAAAAGATCAAAGATAACGATTGATACCGTTAGCGGCGAAATGCTTTCTAATAATATAGCTTACATAAAATTATCGATGTTTGATGAAAATACAGGTAAAAACTTTGACAGTAAGTTAAAAGAATTAAAGGATAAAGGTGCCAAGGGACTTGTTTTAGACTTAAGACAAAATCCAGGAGGACTTTTAACCACTTGTGTAGATGTAGTATCTAACTTTATTCCAAAGGGAAAAACAGTAGTATCTACTGTTGATAAAAATGGAAATAAGGATGTAAGAGAATCTAAGGGCGGATTAGCAGTAGGAATGCCTTTAGTCGTTTTAACTGATGGCTTAACTGCCAGTGCATCAGAAATTGTTTCAGGTGCAGTCAGAGATTATAAAATAGGAACTCTTGTAGGCGAAAAAACCTTTGGAAAAGGTGTAGTTCAAACTGTAGTTGATACAGGTGATGGAACAGCACTTAAGGTTACTATGGCCAAATACTACACTCCAAATGGAGAAAACATACACAAAATAGGTATTCAGCCTGATGTTAAAGTTGAATATCCGGAAGATTTATTGAAGAAGCCTTATTCAAGAAGTTCAGATCCACAATTTAGCAAAGCATTAGAATTAATCAAAGAAAAGATGAAATAATTTTTAGAGGAGAACATACATGCATGAATATATTACTTAGCACTTTAAGAGCTATTGCCTATACGTTGACTGATCCAATGCTGGCATTTATGCTTGTAATACTAGCTGTAATTTTATACAGACAAAACAAAAAAACTACCATAATGCAAAGAATGATTATAGGAGATAGCCTTAATTCTGCTTTAGAGCTTACTTTATCACAAATAGTAATAGGTATTTTTGCAGGCGCCTTTGCAAGTGTCATACTAACCTTTTTAGGTGTAGCTTTTGACAATGATTCAGCCATATATCTGATTTTTTTAATATCTATATTTTTTATGTTTTGGAAACCTAAATTTATTTGTTTTGCATACTCGGGGGCAGTGCTTGGCTTTATAAGCCTGTTCCTGGAGCTTATATCAAAGGTATATGCTGGAGTAAGATTTAATTTTCTGGGAAATACCATAAACTTATCTGATATAAATATACTAAAAATAGATATTGGAGCTCTAATGACAATGGTGGCAGTACTTCATTTTGTTGAAGGACTTCTTGTTATGATAGATGGAAAAAAGGGCTCTATTCCTGTATTTACCAATAGAGATGATAAAATAATAGGAGGCTTTGCCTTAAGGAGAAGCTGGGTAATGCCAATAGCATTATTTTTTATAGTCAGCAATGCAAGCAGTATAGGAATGACCGAAAATATAGCGACACCAAATTGGTGGCCTGTTTTGAAAAACTCCTCGCTTATAGGTATGGTAAAAGATGCTGCAGTAACTATATTTGCTTATTATGGAGTAATAGGCTACAATTCAGTAACCTTCACAAAAAACAAGGAACAAAAGGTTGTTTCTTCAGGAGTAGGTCTTCTTGCCTATAGCGCAATTCTATTTGCTGTTTCTCAATTGGCTCACCTTGGATATTTTTATAAGCTGTTTGTAGTTGTTTTTGCACCAGTAGCACATGAGCTTATGCTTAGTGCACAAAGATATTTAGAGGTTAAAGGAACTCCTAAGTACTTGAGCACTGAAGAAGGAATAATGGTTTTAGAAGTAGCCCCAAATTCTCCCGCAAAGGAGATGGGGATTAGAAGCGGTGACTTAATCGTAGAAGTTAACAGCAGAAAGGTTGAAAATGAGCAGGATATATTTTCTGCGGCTAAGGAGGCTTTAAACTTTATAAGCTTCAAACTTAAAAGAGGTGTAGGTAATTTAAAGGAAGTAAGCACTAATAAATTAAGTTCGGATAAAAGGTTAGGATTGGTTTTAGTTCCTAAAAATGTTCCGGGTGATGATAAAGTAGTTAGGTACGATGATAACAAATTCAAGGAAATGCTTGATAAGATGAAAAACAAAAATGACGACGATAATGAAATGTAGATTGAAGAATTAATTCTTCAATCTACATTTTTTTAAGTTCCACACTTCCCCTGTAGATTTCAATAATTACTTGTATTAGAATTATTGACAGTGATTAATTTAAAGTATAAAATAATATTTATCGAACAAATGTTCATATTGGAGTTGATGTAATGGGAGAATTTAAAATAAGTTCAAAATTTAAACCTACAGGTGATCAGCCTCAGGCAATTGACAGTCTTGTAAAAGGAATAAATAGCAGTGAAAAATTTCAAACACTTATGGGGGTAACGGGCTCTGGAAAAACTTTTACAATGGCTAATATTATAGAAAGAACACAAAAACCTACGCTTGTTCTGGCACATAATAAAACTTTAGCTGCTCAGCTTTGCTCAGAGTTTAGAGATTTTTTTCCGGACAGCTGTGTAGAATATTTTGTGTCTTATTACGATTATTATCAGCCGGAAGCTTATGTACCTCAGACTGATACTTTTATAGAAAAAGATGCTTCAATAAATGATGAAATAGATAAGCTTAGGCACTCGGCTACAGCAGCATTATTTGAAAGACGGGACGTTATAATAGTTGCTTCTGTTTCCTGTATTTATGGTCTTGGTAACCCGGAAGAATATAAAAACTTGACTATATCTCTAAGAGAAGGCATGAGTAAAGACAGGGATGAGGTAATTAAAAAGCTTATAGAGATACAGTATGAAAGAAACGAAATTAACTTTGTAAGAGGTACCTTTAGAGTTAGAGGAGATGTCTTGGATATCTTTCCGGCAGGCTCCACTAACAAGGCAGTTAGAATAGAATTTTTTGGCGATGAAATAGAAAGAATTAGAGAATTCGATGTTTTGACAGGTGAAATATTAGGTACAAGAAATCATATATCAATATTCCCTGCTTCCCACTTTGCTACTTCTTATGAAAAGCTGGAGGTTGCAATAAAGAAAATTGAAGAAGAGCTGGAGGAGAGACTTAGAGAACTTACAGCTCAAGACAAGCTTCTGGAGGCTCAAAGATTAAAGCAGAGAACAAACTTTGACATTGAAATGATAAGAGAAGTTGGCTACTGCAGCGGAATTGAAAATTATTCGAGAATATTAGATGGTAGAGCAGCAGGTTCACCACCGCAGACATTAATAGATTATTTCCCTGATGACTTCCTGCTTTTTATAGATGAAAGCCATGTAACGCTTCCTCAAGTACGAGCAATGTATGCCGGAGATAAGTCAAGAAAGGATACCCTTGTTGAATACGGCTTTAGACTTCCAAGTGCATACGATAACAGACCACTTAAGTTTCCGGAGTTTGAAAAAAAGATAAATCAAGTTATATTTGTCAGCGCTACTCCTGCTGCTTATGAACATGAGCATTCAACTAATATAGCACAGCAGATAATAAGGCCAACAGGTCTTTTAGATCCGGAGATAATAGTAAGACCGGTAAAAGGTCAGATAGATGATCTTTATGCAAGTATAAAAGAAACTATAGCAAAAGGCTTTAGAATATTAGTAACTACTTTAACCAAGAAAATGGCAGAGGATTTAACTAAATACCTAAAAGAGATGAATATAAAGACAAATTATCTTCATTCAGATATAGACACAATTGAGAGGATGAAAATCATAAGAGATCTTAGAAAAGGTGATTTTGATGTTTTGGTTGGAATTAACCTGTTAAGAGAAGGATTAGATATACCTGAAGTAGCATTAGTAACAATACTTGATGCTGACAAGGAAGGCTTTTTGAGATCAGAAACCTCTCTTATACAAACCATAGGAAGAGCAGCAAGAAACTCTGAAAGCAAAGTAATAATGTACGCAGATGTTATTACAAAATCTATGGAAAAGGCTATAGGAGAAACAAACAGAAGAAGAAAAATACAAATGGAATATAACGAAAAGAATGGAATTACCCCTACTACTGTTATGAAGGGCATTAGAGATGTTATTGAAATTACAAAGGTAGCTGAGGAGCAGGCAGAGTATAATAGTTTAGAAGAAGCAATCAAGGCTAATAATGAAAATATAGATAATCTTATTGCAAAATATGAGCAGGAGATGAGCCAGGCGGCAAAAGACCTGCAGTTTGAAAGAGCAGCGCAATTGAGAGACATGATTTACAAATTGAAAAAAGAAAAGAAAAAGAACTAATCGGAGGTTTACATGAGAGATAAAATTGTAATTAAAGGAGCGAAAGTTCACAATCTAAAAAATGTGAACCTTGAGATTCCTAGAGATAAATTTGTTGTTTTTACAGGGCTTTCTGGTTCAGGCAAGTCTTCACTTGCTTTTGATACTTTGTATGCTGAAGGTCAAAGAAGATATGTAGAATCACTTTCAGCCTACGCAAGACAATTTTTAGGACAGATGAATAAACCTGATGTAGAGTATATTGAAGGATTATCACCAGCTATTTCTATAGACCAAAAAACAACCAGCAGAAATCCACGTTCTACAGTAGGAACAGTAACAGAAATATATGATTATCTTAGATTATTATATGCAAGAATAGGTGTTCCTCATTGCCCTAAGTGCGGTAAGGAAATAAAGCAGCAGACTGTAGATCAAATGGTTGATAAAATTATGGAAATGCCGGAAAGAACAAAGCTGCAGATTCTTGCGCCTGTAATCAGAGGAAGAAAAGGTGAGCATGCAAAGGTTATAGAAAACATAAAAAAGAACGGCTTTGTAAGGGCAAGAATTGATGGAAACATAGTAGAGCTTACTGAGGAAGAAGTAAAGCTTGAAAAAACTAAAAAGCATAATATTGAAGCTGTAATAGACAGACTTGTTGTTAAAGAAGACATTAGAAGCAGATTGGCAGATTCTCTAGAAACTGCTTTAGGACAATCAGAAGGATTGGTTATAGTTAATATAATTGATGGTGAAGATATGCTGTTTAGCGAAAAGTTTGCCTGTGCAGACTGTGGAATAAGCATAGATGAACTAGCACCAAGAATGTTTTCCTTTAACTCCCCTTTTGGAAAATGCGATAGATGCGATGGACTTGGTACTCTTATGGAAATTGATGAGGATTTAGTTATTCCTGATAAAACAAAAAGCATAGCAGATGGAGCTATAATCCCATGGAGCGGTGTTAGCGGAAAGGATGATTCCTGGACTTATAGCGTTTTAAAGGCTCTTGCAAAGGAATATAAATTCAGCCTGGATACGCCTATACAGGATTTACCCCCTGAAATAGTTAAAATACTTTTATATGGAACTAACGGACAGAAGATAAGAGTAAGATATGAAAGAGAAACAGGAGTAGGAGAATTCAATCATAATTTTGAAGGAATTATAAATACTCTAAAGAGAAGGTATTTTGAAAGCAATTCGGATTCTATAAAAAGTGAAATTGAAGGCTATATGAGCGATGCGGCCTGCCCGCAATGCAAGGGAGCAAGACTTAAACCAGAAACTCTTGCAGTAACTGTAGGAGATAAAAATATTCATGAACTATGTCTTTTATCAATAAGAGACGAATTAGAATATATTGAGAATCTAGTTCTTTCTGAGAAAGATACTATAATAAGCGGCCAAATTTTAAAGGAAATTAAAAGCAGACTTAAGTTTTTAGTAGATGTAGGTCTTGATTATCTAAATCTATGGAGAAATGCAGGTACATTATCTGGTGGAGAAGCGCAGAGAATAAGACTTGCTACTCAAATAGGTTCAAGTTTGGTCGGCGTTTTATATATACTTGATGAGCCTAGCATAGGACTTCATCAAAGAGATAATGATAAGCTTATTGCTACCTTAAAGCATCTTCGCGATTTAGGAAATACTCTTGTAGTAGTTGAGCATGATGAAGATACTATGAAGGCTGCAGACTGCATTGTAGATATCGGGCCAGGTGCAGGTGAGCATGGGGGAGAAGTTGTTGCAGTAGGAACACTTGATGAAATTGCAAAGTGTGAAAATTCTATAACAGGCCAGTATCTAAGTGGCAAAAAATCTATAGAGGTTCCAGAGGAAAGAAGAAAACCAAATGGAAACTTTATTACTATTACTGGTGCTAAAGAGAATAATCTTAAGAATGTAAATGTTAAGTTTCCAATGGGAGTATTTACAGCAGTTACTGGTGTTTCAGGTTCAGGAAAAAGTACTCTTGTAAATGAAATACTCTATAAAGGATTAAATAAAAAGCTTAATAATTCAAAGAATATGCCTGGAAAGCATAAGGATATTCTTGGAGTTGAAAATATAGATAAAATAATAGATATTGACCAAAGCCCAATAGGAAGAACTCCACGTTCTAACCCTGCAACCTACACTGGAGTGTTTGACATTATAAGAGAAGTGTTTTCTACAACCTCTGAAGCTAGAATGAGAGGTTATAAATCAGGTCGTTTCAGCTTCAATGTAAAAGGCGGAAGATGCGAAGCCTGCAGCGGTGATGGTATTATAAAGATAGAAATGCAGTTTTTATCAGATGTTTATGTGCCTTGCGAGGTATGTAAAGGAAAGAGATATAATAGAGAAACTCTTGAAGTTAAGTACAAGGGTAAAAATATAGATGAAGTTCTTAATATGACAGTTGAAGAAGCGTTAAGATTTTTTGAAAATCTTCCAAGAGTTAAGAATAAGCTTCAAACTCTTATGGATGTTGGACTAGGCTATGTAAGGCTTGGACAGCCGTCTACACAGTTATCTGGCGGTGAAGCACAAAGAATCAAGCTTTCTTACGAGCTTTCAAAAAGAAGCACAGGAAAGACTCTATATATACTTGATGAGCCAACAACGGGACTTCATATAGACGATGTTAGTAGATTGATAGAAATAATTCAAAGATTGACAGATGGAGGAAACACTGTTGTAGTTATAGAGCATAATCTTGATGTAATAAAATGTGCTGATCATATTATAGATTTAGGCCCCGAAGGCGGAGAAAAAGGCGGAACAATACTAGCTTCAGGAACACCTGAAGATATAGCAAAAGTTTCTGAGTCTTATACAGGACATTATCTTAAAAAAATGTTATAATATAGCTAATAAGACTAGCATATAATGAATATGCTAGTCTTATTAAATTAATAATTTCAAATTAATAATTTCAAATTAATAATTTAATGAACAAAAAATCTATTAATGGATTTCAGATTTAAATTTTAATTATAAAATGCTATTTAATTATTAATCATTAATTAACAGAAAGGTAGTGGTTTTGTTTGGATTTTAGCAAGTTAAGTATGATTTTCAAATTTGCTATTTTAGCTATAGTTTATTTAATTATATTTTTTGCGCTTAGAATAATGTACAAAGATATAAAAAGCGGAGGACGTAAAAAGGTTTCTAACAGGAAAGGTACCTTTGGACTTGAGGTTATAGAAGCAGGAGAAAACACAAATTTAAAAAACGGCGGAATTATACCTGTTCAAGGTGAGCTTACTATAGGAAGAAAAAATACTAATCATCTTATTTTAGAGGACCAATTTGTATCAGGAAATCATGCAAGAATATTTGTGAAAAATACGGATTACATAATTGAAGATATGGGAAGTACTAATGGTACAAAATTAAATGATGAAAGACTTGAAGATAGGGCAATACTCAGAGTTGGTGATGAAATTCAAATAGGAAGTACCCTTTTTAGAGTTATAGGATAGGTGATATAGTGGACAGTATAAGAGATGAAAAGAAGCTGCTTAGATATACATATCTTCTATGTCTGGTATGCTTTTTTAATGTAGCTTTATTAAAGCCTCCTTTCGATAAAGGAGCTATGATTATTTCCGTTATAATGATAATATTAATCGCTTACTCTCATTTTATAGTAAGGCGTTTTTACCCTGATGGCGATAAGCATATATTTGTATTTGCCAGTATCTTATCAGTTATAGGCATAGCTACACTTTATAGAATTGATTTAGCTATGAAAACAACCTTTGCAATAAAGCAGGTAATGTGGTTTGCTCTAGGAGTTGCAGCTTTCATTATTATAGTTGTACTATTACCTGATTTAAAAAGATTTCAAAAATATAAATATGCATATATGGTTTTAACTTTAATATTTATGTCTATTTCACTATTATTCGGAGCTGAAAGAGGAGGAGCTAAAAACTGGATAATAATAGGAGGTTTTAGCCTTCAGCCAGCAGAATTCGGAAAGCTCTTTATGGTTGCATACCTTGCCTCTGTTTTGAAAGATTATAAAGATTTTAAAAGCCTTATTGAGCCGGCCATAGTCATTATGGTTTGCCTTGGATTTATGGTTATGCAAAAGGATCTAGGTACAGCGCTGATTATATTCGGGCTTTCTGTAACTATGCTTTATATTGCAACTTCAAAATTTAAATATGTAATAACTTGTCTAATTTTATTTATGGCAGGAGGTTTTATAAGCTATAAGCTTTTTGGACATATAAGAATAAGATTTGCGATTTGGCAGAATCCTTGGCCTTATGCAACTGAAAAAGGACTTCAAATAGTGCAGTCTCTAATTGCTATAGCCTGGGGAGGATTGTTTGGAAAAGGATTAGGCTTTGGTTTTCCTCAGTACATACCGGTAAGAGAATCAGACTTTATATTCACGGTTATTTGTGAAGAATTAGGAATTGTTGCAGGTTTAGGTATAATAATAATTTACTTTTTACTTTTCTATAGATCTATGAGAGCAGCAGTATATGTAGAAAATAATTTTTCAAGGCTTATAGCTGTAGGATATAGCGCAGTTATTGCTTCTCAGGCTCTTGTAATACTAGGTGGAGTAATAAATCTTATACCTTTAACTGGTATTACGCTGCCTCTAATAAGTTATGGAGGAACCTCCATGCTAATAACCTTCTGCTCTCTTGGAATAGTGCAGAAAATATCGGAGGGAGAGTAATATGGAACAGGATATTTCTAGTAATATAAAAAAAGTTTTTGTAGTATTTTTACTTTGTTTTATAATCATAATTTCTTACATAACTTATTTCGAGCTATACAAGGCTCCCGAAGTGGTAAAGAGCCCTTATAACAGAAGACTTTGGGCTATAAGAAATGAAGTGCTTCGTGGCACTATATATGACAGGAATATGAGTCCTCTTACTAAAAGTGAGAGAGTAAACGATGAGACTCAAAAAAGAACATATACTTCAGGAGAAGTGTTTGCTCATGCTCTTGGATATGTAGATATAAAATATGGAATAACAGGACTTGAAAGAAAATACGATACAGAGCTTATGGGAGCTGAAAATGTAGATATTTTAAGCTTAATAAAGAATAAGGGGAAAGAGGAAGAAAAGGTAGGACACAGTTTGAAAACTACTTTAGATACTAATGTACAAAAACTGGCTTATGACCTTTTAGGCAATAACAAGGGCGCAGTGGTTGCATTGAACCCTAAAACAGGCGAGCTTTTAGCCATGGTATCTAAACCTTCCTATGATCCTAATAATCTAAGCAAAATATGGGATGCTCTTCAAAAGGATACAGCTAATCACCCTATGATAAATAGAGCAACCTCAGGGCTTTATCCTCCAGGTTCAACTTTTAAGACTATAACTGCTATAAGTGCTCTTGAAAACATAAAAGATATAACAACAAGAAAGTTTCAGGATAAAGGTAAACTTGTATTTAATCAAAAGGAATCTATAAGCAACTTTAATGGAGAGGTGCTTGGAAATATAGATTTTAAGCAGGCTTATGCGGAATCAAGCAATGTATTCTTTGGAACTCTTGGAATGGAACTTGGTAATGATAAACTTAAAGCAACTGCAGAAAAGTTTTATTTTAACAAAAATCTTCCCACAGACGGAATTCCTATTGACGGCAGCAAGTTTCCTACCTACAAAAGTTATGAAAAAGGAAACAATGCTCAAAGTGCTATAGGGCAGGCTGAGGATTTAGCCACACCTATGCAGATGGCAGTAGTAGCATCTACTATTGCAAATGATGGAACAATGATGGAGCCTTATATAGTTCAACAGGTTTTAGACAGCAAAGGCAAGGTTGTTAAAGATGTAAAGCCTCAAAGCTTAGGTAATATAATATCTAAAGAAAATGCCAAAACAATGAAAGATTTGATGAGAGCTGTTGTTACAAATGGTACTGGTGGTGCAGCAGAGACCGGAATAAATGCTGCGGGTAAAACCGGAACTGCAGATCACATTGAAAGCAAAGAACCTCATGCATGGTTCATAGGCTTTGCTCCTTATGATAATCCACAGGTTGCTGTTGCAGTTATAGTGGAAGAGGGAGGAGTAGGCGGCAAGGCAGCTGCAAAAATTGCAGGACAGGTGATGAAAGCAGCGATAAAGAAGTAATATATATAATGCAATTAAAATGTATTTAGAAGGCATATTCTCACAAAGGAGAATATGCCTTTTAAATATTATTCATTAAATTTAATTTCTGCTCTATAAATAAACTCTTTTACTGTACCATCAAAATTAATAGATTCCATGTTTGGCTCAACAGTAATATTTATAACAGAATTCGGATATAATTTTTGATAATTTTGTTTGGTTTCGTTTATTAAGATATCCAATTCATTTTTACTTGATGCACATACTTTATATTTTGGTTTCCTAATTATGAACATTTTGTCTCCTCCACACACGATGTAGATAATGTAAAGAGTATAACAAAATAATATCTCCGCTAACCATATTATTAAATTAAGGTATTCTCCGCTAATTTCTGTATTCTATACAGAAGCATCATTTCCTCTATTTGTGACAAATTGCAATACATATTAAGTAAATATAGAAATATATACACATGAACATATGTTTCTATGCTATAATACTACTAGTAATTTGTAGGATTTTAGTGAGTAGTGGCGATAACCCTCTAAAATACAAATAATATTCGTAGTATTATAATAGGAGATAATAATGAAAGGAACAACACACGCGGGAATTGGTTTAGCAGTGTATACAGCAGTTAGCGACAGATTACCTGGCGGATTTAATTATATAGGTATGGCTGTCGTACTGGGAGCCTCGCTGCTCCCTGATATAGATCATCCTAAAAGCTTAATTAACAGGTACATATTACCGTTTAAAAATAAAGGCGCAAAAGTTACATTATACCTTTGCGGTGGTATAATAGTTTTGTGGTTTGATTACTTATATACAAATCAGCCGGCCTACAAGGCTTTAGGAGCTGCACTCATTGCAGTAGGTCTTTCCTCTCATAGGCAGGGACTTACTCACAGTCTTCTGGGCATGATTACTTTTTCTTTTATTATTGGATATATAGGAAATAAATATAATATAAAAAATATTACCTCCTGCTTTATATTAGGTTATAGTCTGCATCTACTAGGAGATATGGCGACTAACAGAGGAGTGCCTCTTTTTTATCCTTTCAAAAATAAAAAGATGAGGCTGCCTTTAACCTATAGGGTAGGATCTAAATTAGGTAATTTTATTGAACTTGTACTCGTAGTTTCAGGACTTCTGTATGTCATTTATAGAATTCCGATTATTACATCGTAATTTTATTAAGGGGTGATTAAGTGTTTGACTTTGAACATCAGTTAAAAATACTGCCGGATAAGCCCGGCGTTTATTTAATGAAAAATTCTTTAGGTGAAGTTATATACGTAGGTAAAGCTAAAGTTTTAAAAAATAGAGTAAGGCAGTATTTCCAAAGCTCCAAGAATCATTCTGAAAAAGTCAAGGCTATGGTGAAAAATATAGCAGAGTTTGAATATATAGTTACAGATTCTGAGATGGAAGCACTGATACTTGAATGTAATCTTATAAAAAAATATAGACCAAGATATAATATTTTGCTAAAAGACGATAAACACTATCCTTTTATAAAGGTTACAACAAACGAAGATTTCCCAAGAGTGTTTATGACAAGGATACATGCTAAGGATGGAGCCAAGTATTTCGGACCATATACAGACTATGGTGCTGTTTATGAAACTCTTGATTTAGTTAAAAAGGTCTTTCCTCTTAGAACGTGCAAAATGTCAATAAAAGAAGGAGAAAATAAGATAAGACCTTGCTTAAATTATCATATAGGTCTATGCAGTGCTCCCTGTGCAGGGCTTGCCTCAAAAGAAGAATATTGGAAAACCGTTCAAAATATTATTGACTTGCTTTCAGGTAAGGATAAGCAAATAGCAAAAGATCTAAGACATCAGATGGAAGAAGCGGCAGGAAATCTAGAATTTGAAAAGGCTGCTGCCCTTAGAGATAAGATTACAGCAGTAGAAAAGATAGTTGAAAAACAGAAGATAATTATAGGTAATTTTGAAGATGAAGATTTTATAAGTATATATAGTGATGAGACAGATACCTGTGCTATGGTATTTTTCCTTAGAGATGGTAAGGTTGTAGGAAGAGAACATTATATGTTGGAAAATACCTCAGGAATAGAAAAAGGTGAAATAATATCTGACTTTATTAAGGAATTCTATGGCGGGACAGCTTTTATACCTAAAAACATATATGTTACTGAAACTGAGGATTCGGAGCTTTTAGAGCAGTGGCTTACAATGAAGAGAGAATCAAAGGTTTGGATTAGGATTCCTCAAAGAGGAGATAAAAAAGAACTTCTTGAAATGGTAACAAAAAATGCAAAGCTAACAATGGAACAATTCAAAACTAAAATTAAGCAGGATAAAGAAATTCAAAGAACTTCTCTTAAGGAGCTTGCAGAAATTTTAGATTTAGAAGATATGCCAACACGAATAGAAGCTTATGATATATCAAATATTCAAGGTGTGGATTCAGTAGGAAGCATGATTGTCTTTGAAGGCGGCAAGGCAAAAAACAGTGATTACAGAAGGTTTAAAATAAAATCTGTAATAGGTGCAAATGATTATGACAGTATGAGGGAAATTCTTACAAGACGCTTTAAGCATGGTCTTGAAGAAATAGAAAAGATAAGAGAAAGAAACTTGGAATTGAGTGCAGGAAAGTTCTGCGTGTTTCCAGATGTAATTCTTATGGATGGAGGCAAAGGTCAGGTTAATGTAGCCCTTGAAGTTTTGAGCTCACTTAATATAGACATACCGGTATGTGGTATGGTTAAGGATGATAAGCACAATACCAGGGGATTGATATATAATAATAATGAGCTTCTAATCAGACCAAGCTCAAATGTAATGCAGCTTATAACAAGAATACAGGATGAAGTACACCGCTTTGCTATAACCTACCATAGAAGTCTAAGAGATAAGCGTGTTCTTCATTCAGTGCTGGAAGATATCCCTAATGTAGGTGAGAAAAGAAGAAAAGAATTGTTAAAAAAATTTGGAAGTATAGAAAGCATCAAAAATGCATCCTTTGAAGAACTTTTAGAAACTGAATCAATAGATAAAAAAGCTGCTCAGAATATAATAGATTATTTTAGGAATGCAAAGTAAATTACGAAAGAAGGTATATATTTGAAATACGTAATAGATACTCACACTCATACCATTGCCAGTGGTCATGCTTATAATACTTTGCTTGAAAATATAAAAGAGGCCTCTGAAAATGGAATTAAGGTTTTGGCGGCCACAGACCATGGGCCTAAGATGCCTGGAGCAGCGCACATATTTTATTTTTCTAATTTAAAAGTACTGCCAAGAGAAATATATGGAGTTACTCTTTTAAAAGGCTGTGAGGCTAATATTATTGATTTTAAAGGAAATCTTGATATACCTGATAGAGTTCAGAAAAGATTGGATATAATAATAGCTAGCCTCCATGATGCATGCAGTGATCCAGGAAGCAGAGAAGAAAATACAGAAGCTCTTATTGGAGCCATGAAAAATTCAAATGTGGATATTATAGGCCATTGCGGTAATCCATCGTTTCCAATATATGAGGAAGAAGTAGTAAAGGCAGCAAAAGAATATAATGTGCTAATTGAAATAAATAACAGCTCGCTTCCTGAGAATGGTTCAAGAGCAGGGAGTATTGACAACTGCAGAAAAATAGCACTGCTATGCAAGGAGCATAATGTCAGAATAACTATAGGCAGTGATGCTCATTGTTGTTTTCAAATTGGAAGATTTGATGAGGCAGATAAATTACTTAGAGATGTTGATTTTCCAGAGGAATTGATAATGAATACAGATAATAGTAAAATTATTAAATACTTGAAAAATAAAGGTAAATTAGCAGACTTAAAGCTTGATTAATGTATGTATTATACATTATACTGAAAATGTGGATTTTTTAATAATATCAAGGAGATGTATGATGAATCGGTATAAGGACTTTTGCAATAAGCTATATAAAATTGTGCAATCAGAAAATGTTGCAGTAGATGAACCTATGAAAAATCACACATCATTTAAAGTAGGCGGACCAGTAGATATATTAGTAACGCCTGAAAGTTATGATGAAATAGTAAAGGTAATTAAGCTGTGTAATGAGGAAAATATGACTTATTACATAATTGGAAGAGGTTCAAACTTAATAGTTAGAGACGGCGGCTTTAGAGGAATGGTAATTAAGCTTACTAAGCTAGATAAGATCAAAGTCGAGGATGAAAGACTAATAGTTCAAAGTGGAGTAGATCTATGTAAGGTTTCAGAAGCGGCACTTGAAAACAGCCTAAAAGGATTTGAATTTGCCTGCGGAATTCCTGGAACAGTTGGGGGAGCTGTAACCATGAATGCTGGGGCCTATAATGGTGAAATAAGTCAGGTTATAGAGAGTGCTTTAGTTGTTGATAAAAATGGAAAACTAATAACATTAAATAAAGAAGAACTTGAACTTGGCTATAGAATGAGTGCAATTCAAAAGTATGGATATACTGTTTTGGAGGTTACCTTTAAGCTTATTAAAGGTGAATATTCAAGCATAAAAGAAAGAATAGATGATTTAACTAAAAAAAGAGAAGATAAGCAGCCCTTGGAATATCCTTCAGCAGGAAGTACCTTCAAAAGACCAGAAGGACATTATACAGGCAAGCTTATAGAAGAGTCCAAGCTTAAGGGCTTTAGCATTGGTGGAGCACAAGTTTCAGAAAAACATGCTGGGTTTATAATAAATAAAGGGGATGCCACAGCAAAAGATATACTAGATTTAATAGCATACATTCAAAATACCATTAAAAGTAATTTTGATGTAGAGCTCCATCCAGAGGTTAGAATTATTGGGGAAGATTGATTAATTAATAATTAACAATTAATAATTAGAAGATGGTTTGATAGGTTATAAATTAATCTATGAACTAATATATGAATAATATTATCGATAAATTTTGATTTTAAAAAATATATTGTTTGTAGAAAAATCAAATTTAATTATAACTTACATGCTTGAAAATCCCTTTAGGGATTTTCTCCATTCAATTGTTAATTGTTAATTATTAATTTTTAATTTAATTTTTAGGGGGAATTTAAATGGGGTATGGTCTTAGAAAAGAAGTATTAGGTTTGGAGATGTATGTTGCAGGCAAGCCGATTAGTGAGGTTAAGAGGGAACTTGGACTCACTGAGGTTATTAAGCTGGCATCAAATGAAAATCCACTAGGATGTTCTCCAAAGGTAAAGCAGGCGCTTAAGGAAACAATAGAAGAAGCCTCGCTATATCCTGATGCATCAAACTATGAGCTAAAAATGGCAATTGCTAAGAACATAGGGGTTAAAACAAGTCAAGTTTTTTGCGGAACTGGATCAGATTTGTTAATTAGGGTAATTTGCAGCACTCTTCTAAATCCAGGGGATGAAAGTATAATGGCTGAGGTTACCTTCTCACGTTATGATGCTGGTACAAAGCTTATGGGGGGAAAGTCAATTTTAGTTCCTATGAAGGATAATGGATTAGATATTGATAAAATGGTAGACAGCATAACTGATAAGACAAAGATTATATGGCTATGCAATCCTAATAATCCAACAGGAACAATTTTCAGAAAAGATGATTTGGAAAGAATTATTGATAGAATTCCTGAAAACGTTATCGTTATAATGGATGAAGCTTATATTGAATATGTTACAGATAAAGAATATCCAGATTCTATAGCTTTACTAGATAAGTATCCAAATATGATTATATTAAGAACCTTCTCAAAAGCTTATGGGCTTGCAGGACTTCGCTGCGGCTATGGCATTGCTAATGAGAATATGGTAAAGTATTTTAATACAGTAGCCGGTCCTTTTGATGTAAACCTGTTTGCTCAAAAGGCAGCAGTTGCAGCTCTTCAGGATAAAGAATATCTGAGAACTGTTCAGGATACAAATAAAGCTGGAAAAGATTATTTATATGAAGAGTTTAAAAAGCTTGGACTTGAGTATATAGAGACAAATGCTAACTTCATTATGGTATCATCTAAAATAGATGACAAAATACTGTTTAATGAACTGCTTAGAAAGGGAATTATCATAAGACCAGGGTACCTTCTTGGAATGCCGGGATGGCTGAGAGTAACCATTGGAACAAATAAGCAGAACGAGCAGTTTGTTAAGGCATTGAAAGAAATACTGGATGAACAATTAATAATTAATAATTAATAATTAATAATTAATAGATTTTGCGTGACTTATAGTCACGCATTATTTTGTTTAAGATTTTCCTTAGTTGTAGTAATTATTAAATTTAGAATTTTACTTATTTCATTTAACTGATTATTAAGTAGGATAATTTTTGATTCACTAATATAACCAGCTTTGATAAGTAAATTAATCCAATACTTGTTTTCTGCACTTTCCTTAAAAGCTATGTGCATAAGTATTTATATAATTCAATAATATTAAGAGCAAAACTAAAACTTATATCATATATAATATTGTTTTCAATATTTTTCATACATTCACCTTTTAAATTATATTTTATAATATATATTAAAATTATTGACAAGAAGCAGATAAAATAGCACACTTTATTTATATAATTAAATATTAATAAAAATTGTGTTATAATCTAAAAATAAAACTGTATTAATTACTAGTATTTAAAATCCTTTAGGATTTTAAATAAAATAATTATTAATTATTAAT
This sequence comes from Clostridium rhizosphaerae, assembly GCF_016765585.1. Lineage (GTDB taxonomy): Bacteria > Bacillota > Clostridia > Clostridiales > Clostridiaceae > Clostridium_AT > Clostridium_AT rhizosphaerae. The sequence goes on along the minus strand of NZ_JAESWC010000004.1, from coordinate 180,196 downwards.
TGTTAATTAAATGACGGAGGAATACTATGCGTTTTGTTATAATCACAGGACTTTCAGGAGCAGGTAAAACACAGGCAATAAGATGTTTAGAGGATTTGGGTTTCTTTTGCGTAGATAATCTTCCAGCGACACTGATTCCAAAGTTTGCAGAGTCCTGCTTTCAGACAGATGGAAAAATAGATAAAATAGCACTTGTAATAGACATCAGAGGCGGAAGCTTTTTTGATGACTTGTTCGAGAGCCTTAACTATCTCAAGCAGGAAGGCTATAAATATGAAATACTGTTTTTAGATGCAAGTGATGAGGTTCTTGTTAAGAGATTTAAAGAATCAAGAAGAAAGCATCCCTTAGCACCGGATGGAAGAGTGCTAAATGGAATTACCTTAGAAAGAAGTAGACTTAAAGAAGTTAAAGACAGAGCAAACAATATAATTGATACCACAAAGCTTGCTACAAGGGAACTTAGAGAGAAGCTTACGGCAATATATTCAGAAGAAGGACAAATCGAAAATGAATTAATGATAACCATTCTTTCCTTTGGATTTAAGTATGGAATACCGGTAGATTCAGACTTGGTTTTTGACGTAAGATTTCTTCCAAATCCATTTTATATTCCAGAACTTAAGGCTTTTTCAGGAAATGACAAAGAGGTTCAAGATTACGTTTTTGGATTTGAAGAAACAAAAATCTTTGTTGATAAATTGGAAGATATGATAGAATTTCTAATTCCTAATTATCTTAAGGAAGGTAAGAGACAGCTTATTATATCTATTGGATGTACTGGTGGAAGACACCGTTCAGTGTCTATAGCAAATGAAATATATGAGAGATTAAAAGCAAATAATCATAAGGTAAATATCGACCACAGGGATATAAATGAAGATATACACAAGGGCGTGGTTAAGTTATGAGATTTATTGACTGGTTAAAGCCAGGTGTAAAAGTTAAGAGATGGATATTGCTTGGTGCCCTTGGTATATTGATGATAGCTTTTGGCTTAGTTGAGTGGATACAACACAGATGGTACAGTCTGTATTATATTTCCTTTTATATATTTCTTATAGCGGCTGGTTCCTTTGTGCTTTATCTGGCCGTTACTCAAGGGATGAGGTCCTTTATTTTTTTAATAAATAGAGGCTATATTAACGTGTCTTTAGATTCAAGAAAACTTGAAAACTTAATATATGAAAAAAGACTTTTGGTAAAGGGACCTAAAATAGTTGTTATAGGCGGAGGTACTGGGCTTTCAACTATGCTTAGAGGTCTTAAGCACTATACTTCGAATATAACCGCTATTGTAACTGTTGCAGATGATGGAGGAGGTTCTGGAGATCTTAGACAGGACCTCGGAATTTTGCCACCCGGAGATATAAGAAACTGTATACTTGCTCTTGCAGATACGGAGCCTCTTATGGAGGAGCTTTTACAGTATAGATTTACAGGGGGAAGACTTGAAAATCAAAGCTTTGGAAACCTTTTCCTAGCAGCAATGGATGGCATATCCTCAAACTTTGAAGAAGCGGTTCAGAAGATGAGTTCTGTACTTGCAGTTACAGGAAAGGTGCTTCCAGTTACCCTTGATGATGTTACATTAAAGGCAAAACTTAAAAATGGAAATATAATTTTAGGAGAATCCAAAATACCTGAAGAGGCGCTAAAGCAAGAAAGTCCTATTGATAGTGTGCTTCTTGAGCCCCCAAATATAAGAGCATTATATGAAGCAGTAGAGGCTATAAAAGATGCAGATGCTGTAATCCTCGGACCCGGAAGCCTTTATACAAGTGTAATACCAAATCTTCTTGTTGAAGATATTTCTAGAGCAGTTCAAAGGACAAAGGCTGTAAAAATATATGTTTCTAATATAATGACACAGCCCGGTGAAACAGATAACTTTGGGGTTGAGGATCACATAAAGGCAATTTGCAAACATTGTGGTAAAGATATAATAGATTATGTAGTAGTTAATGTAGGAAAAGTAAGCAAAGAACTGGAAGAAAAGTACTTAGGAGAAAAATCTAAATTAGTTACTATTGATGAAGATAAAATCGAGAATATGAACGTTAAAGTAATAGAAGGAGATTTTATTAAGGTTAAGAATGGTCTTGTAAGACATGATTCAGAAAAGCTTGCTGCAATATTAATAGAAACAATTATGGATAAAAAGTTGTTATTTGATAGAAAGAAAATAATAGAATACTTCTACTTATCTGAAAGGCTTAAAGAAAGTAAAGGTATAAAAAACAGGTAGAGGGAGAGAAAAAATGTCATTTTCAGCTAAGGTAAAAAGCGAGGTTTGCAGAATAGGAGAACTTACAAGAAATGAAGCAAAGGCAGAGCTTTCTGCAGTGATGAAGGTTAGTGGAACACTTTCCCTTGGTGGGAATAAGCAGCTGAGCTTTAGGGTGACTACGGAAAATCCTTCTATTGCAAGGCGGGTATTTAAGCTTTTAAAACAGTATTTTAATGTCCATACAAAGCTTCTTGTTAAAAAAAGTAACTCCTTTAAGAAAAATAATATATATATGGTTGTTATTACAGAAGAAATGGGCGTAAGAAGTATTCTAAAGGAAATGGGTGTTTTGAGCAGTGATGAGGGAATTATATCCCTTGACTATGGAATTCCAAAGGAAGTTAAGGAAGATGAGGAATGTAAAAAGGCCTATATAAGAGGAACTTTCTTGGGCGGAGGAAGTATAAGCAATCCTGAAAAAAACTATCATTTGGAGTTTGTTACACACAATACTGATTATGCAGAAGACTTCAGCAGGCTTATTAATACCTATGGGCTTTCTTCAAAGGTTATACAAAGAAAAGGAAGTTATATAGTTTATTTAAAAGAAGGGGAACAAATTGTAGATTTATTGAATATAATCGGGGCACATTCTTCTCTCTTAGAGCTTGAAAATGTTAGAATAATGAAGGAAATGAGAAATAACGTAAATAGGCTTGTAAATTGTGAAACGGCAAACTTAAGCAAGACTGTAAATGCTGCAATCAGACAGGTCGAAAGCATTAGGCTTATTCAAAAGGAAATTGGATTTCAAAGGCTTCCTAAAAATCTAAGAGATATCGCAGAGCTTAGATTAGCTTATCCTGATGAGTCTTTAAAAGAATTAGGGGAATTCTTAAATCCTCCTGTAGGTAAATCAGGAGTAAACCATAGGCTCAGGAAGATAGAAAAAATTGCAGAGGAACTAAGGAAAGAGGGAAGGTAATTTTATATGTCAAAGCATGAGGATATTATAAAACATATACTCTCTTTAGAGATTGGCACAAAAATCTCTGTAAGAAGTATTGCTAATGACCTAGGGGTTAGCGACGGCACAGCCTATAGAGCTATCAAGGATAGTGATGCTATGGGCATAGTTACAACTATACCAAGAGTTGGTACTGTAAGAGTTGAAAAGGTTGAAAAAAAGAGTATAGAAGCATTAACCTATGGTGAAGTAGTTAATATTATTGATGGTACGCTTGTTGGCGGAAAAGATGGGGTTCATAAAACTTTAAATAAATTTGTAATAGGTGCTATGACTATAGATGCCATACCAAAATACTTAAGCCCTAACTGCCTTGTTATTGTGGGTAATAGAGAGGAAGTACAAAGGCTTGCGTTAATGAACGAGTGTGCGGTACTCATAACAGGAGGCTTTGGCTGCAGCGAGGATATTAAAAAACTTGCCAATGAAAAAGCTCTCCCTATAATATCCTCTACTTATGATACCTTTACTATTGCAAGCATGATAAATAGGGCAATGTCGGAAAACTTGATTAAAAAAGATATAATTTTAGTTGAGGACATTATGATAACGAATCCAATGTATCTAAACGACACAGATATGGTAGCTCATTGGAGAGGTTTGATGCAGGAGACTAGACATGAAAGGTATCCGGTTGTAGATAGTGAATTTAGAGTGGTAGGTATAGTAACTTTAAAGGACATGCCTTTGGAGGCAGCTAATGATGATGATTTAATAAGTAAATATATGACTAAAGATATAATAACAGTAACGCCAAAAACCACGGCAGCCTATACTGCTCATATTATGGGGTGGGAAGGCATAGAACTTTGTCCTGTAGTTGATGGAAGAAAATTAATTGGAGTGGTGAGCAGGCACGATGTCATTAAAGCCCTCCAGTACATATCAAGGCAGCCTCAAGTGGGAGAAACCTTAGAAGATTTAATACTTAAGAATTTTGAGTTTGATGATGTTGGAGATAAAATGCACTTTAATGGGAGAATTATTCCTGAAATGCTTGATCCTGTAGGAACGGCATCCTGGAGTGCGCTAAATATGATGCTTTCAACCATGGGCATAATGACACTTAGAGAAAGAAATAATATAAATATAACTGTAGATAGCATGACTACCTATTTTACTAAGCCTGTACAAATAGACAGTCATATTGAGGTTTTGACTGAAATAATAGATATGGGACGAAACTTCTGCAAGGTTGAAGTTACAATGGTTGACAATAGGAAGGAACTTATAGCTAAGTCGCTGATTTCAGCAAAGGTTATGAGAAAGTAAGTAATTATGGAGGAGAAAAATATGTTCACACACATTGTTTTTTTTAAACTAGCTGATCCTACACCAGTAAATGTAGAAAAGGCAAAAAACCTTCTTCTTAATATGGAAGGGCAAATACCTCAGTTAAAATATCTTGAGGTAGGAGCAGACTTATTACATACAGAGCGCTCTTATGATATAGCGCTTATAACAAAGTTTGAATGTAAAAATGATATGGATGCCTATCAAGTACATCCATTCCATGTAAATGAAGTTTTAGCAAAGCTCAAGCCTATGCTTAAAGGCTCAGCTGCTGTTGATTATGAAATTTAAACTAACCCCTTGTGCTAGTTCAGCTAACTATGCTCCCATATATAAAATATGTTCCAAGAACTATTCACCTATGCACGTTAGTTGAACTAGCATAACACGTTAAGTTAATAAAAATTCAAATAAAAAACAATAGACTTTAAAGATACTGTTGATTCAGTATCTTTTTTTATTTGTTTTTCAAATAGTTAAATATTTAACTATTTGAATTTTCAATTAGTATTTATGACAATGTTTTCATATAATTAAATTGCTAGGAGCAAATGAAAGGGTGAAGTCATGTTTTACATAGGAATAGATATAGGTTCAACAGCCTCAAAGACAGCTGTATTTAATTCAGATAAGCTTGTAAGCTATTTTACTTTGCCCACAGGCTGGAGCAGTGTAGAAACTGCTGAAAGCATAAAAGTTAGGCTATGCGAGCAAGGTTATTTTGAAGAAAGCACCATAGTGGCAACCGGTTATGGGAGGGTATCTGTGCCTTATGCTAAAAAGACTGTTACAGAAATAACCTGCCATGGTAAAGGAGCTTATTATCTTTTTTACGAAAACTGTACTGTTATAGATATAGGCGGGCAGGATACTAAAGTAATAACAATAGATAATGGAAATGTTACTAACTTTACCATGAATGATAAATGTGCAGCAGGCACAGGAAGATTTCTTGAACTTATGGCTGGCACACTTGGTCTTTCAATTAACGAAATGAGTGAACTTTCCAAACAAGGAAAGGGTACAAGTATAAGCTCCATGTGCACCGTATTTGCAGAGTCTGAAGTTATAAGCTTAATTGGAAACGGTGAAAAAAGAGAAAACATAGCCTTTGGAGTAATAGAATCAATAACCTCAAAGGTTAAATCCTTATGCCAAAAACACAGTGGTGCCAATAATTTTGTGCTTACAGGGGGACTTTGCGAAAATACTGCTGTAATTGAGAGTCTTTCAAAGAAATTAGGACAGCCAATCAAAGCAAGTTCTATGGGAAGATATGCAGGGGCGATTGGAGCAGCAATAATGGCAAGGTCGATTAAAAATTAATAATGAGGAATGAAGACCCAAATTCCTAGAGGAATTTTGAGTCTATTAATAAAATTAATTAATTCTTAATTATAAAAACTGGAGGTTTTTATTTATGGGTGATTACAGAGAGTTATGGAAGAATTTAAACATGGATTTGGAGAAGCATGATCAATTGTGTGCAGTGCTTCCAGATATGTATGGTTCAGTTTATCTAACACAGGAGAACAGACCGGAGGGAATGAATTATTTTAATTTTGTAGTTTCAGAGGTTCATGGTTTAAGGCCGGCTGAGCTTAATGAACATAAGCAAAAGGGTGGAAAGGTACTCGGAACCTTCTGTGTGTTCGTTCCTGACGAGGTAATATTTGCAGCTAATGCTATACCTGTTGGATTATGTGCAGGTTCACAATTTTGGGTTGAGGATGGAGAAAAACATCTTCCAAGAAATATGTGTCCACTGATTAAGGCGGCAGTGGGTGCAAAAGTAAGTGGTACATGCCCTTATTTCCAATCAGTTGATATGATAGTTGGAGAAACTACCTGCGACGGAAAGAAAAAGGCTTGGGAAATACTTGATGAATATGTTCCTGTACATGTTATGGATCTTCCTCAGATGAAGAGAACTAAAGACTATAATATGTGGATGGAAGAAATAAAGCTATTTATAGAAAAAGTAGAAGAGCTTACAGGAAATAAGGTTACTGTAGAAAATCTTAAAAAAGGTATTGAAATTGCAAATAGCAAGAGAAGAGCCTTAAAGAGACTTTATGATTTTAGAAAGATGACTCCTTCACCAATAAGCGGCAAGGATGCTCTTTTAATTTCACAAATAGCCTTTTATGATGATCCTGCAAGATTTGTTCAAAAGGTTAATGAGCTTTGTGATGAGCTTGAAGAAAGAGCTAAGAGCTTAAAGAGCGAAGGCAAGAAGAGAATAATGATAACTGGTACTCCAATGGCACTGCCAAACTGGAAGCTTCACGACATAATAGAAAATCTCCCTGCTGAAGTTGTTGTTGAGGAAACTTGTACTGGTACAAGATACTTTGAAAACGAAGTTTCAACTGAAGGAGAAACTATAGAAGACTTGATTAAAAATCTCGCTGATAGATATTTAAACATCAATTGTGCTTGCTTTACTCCTAACACAGGAAGAATTGATGATATAAAAAGATACGTAGAAGAATATAAAGTTGATGGAGTAATATATTCAAACTTATCTTTCTGTCATTCGTACTCTATTGAGTATAGAAACGTTGAAAAGGCACTTAAGGAAGCAGGAATTCCAATAATGAATATTGAAACAGACTACTCTACTGAAGATGCTGGTCAAATAAAAACAAGAGTGGAAGCCTTCCTTGAAATGATATAAAATGAAACACTATATTCTGTTCCACTCCTATACAAGCGGCTTGGCACTTGAGTCCCTTTTAAAAAAAGATAAAATAAAGTATACCATTGTGCCAACGCCCAGGGAGCTTTCAGTTTCCTGTGGAATTTGCATGGAGTATAAAAAGGAAGACGAGGAAGCTATTAAGAAGCTTGTTAATGAAAATTCAATAAGTATAATAGGCTTTCAAAGCTTGGAAAAGAATTATAAAAAATTTTATTAAGTAAAAGACATTGCATATTGGTGCAGTGTCTTTTTTAAATCTTATGACAGTTTAATTGAGAATAGAGCCGCTCTTCCATTTAATATTAGTTGAAAAATATACGGTATAAATATAAAATTATAGTAATCCTTAAAGAAAGGAAGTGAAATATTGGAGAATAGCTTTAATGGAGATTTTGTTCATCTCCATGTCCACACAGAATACAGTCTTTTAGACGGTTCAGGAAAAATTCCGGATTTAATTGCCCGGGTAAAAGAGCTGGGAATGAAGAGTATAGCAATAACAGATCATGGAGTTATGTACGGCTGCGTTGATTTTTATAGAGCTGCTAAAGATCAAGGGATAAAGCCAATAATAGGCTGTGAAGTATATGTAGCATCAAAATCCATGCATGATAAAACAAATAATAAGGATAATGAAACTCATCACTTAGTTTTACTGGTTAAAAATGAAACCGGCTATCAAAACTTAATGAAGATTGTTTCGCAGGCTTCAATCGACGGATTTTATTATAAGCCTAGAACGGACCATGACTATCTTAGAGAGCACAGCGAAGGCATTATAGCTTCAAGTGCCTGCCTCGGCGGAGAAGTTCAGTCAAATATATTAAGCGGCAATATAAATAAAGCAAAAGAGATCGCTCTTTTGTATAAAGAAATATTTAAAGACGGCTTTTATCTTGAACTTCAGTATCATGGAGTTGATGAACAGCAGAAGGTAAACGAAGAGCTTGTAAGAATGTCTAAAGAGCTTGATATTCCTTTAATCTGTACTAACGATGTTCATTACATAAACAGGGAGGATTCAAGAGCACATGATATTCTTTTATGCGTTCAGACTGGCAAGACAGTAGATGAAGAAAAAAGAATGAGATATCCTTCAGACGAGTTTTATTTAAAATCACCTGAAGAAATGTATGAAACCTTTTCCTATGTTCCAGAAGCCCTGAGTAATACTGTAAAAATAGCAGAACAATGTAATTTTGATTACAAATTTCACGAATCCAAGCTTCCAAAATTTCCTCTACCTGAGGGGGTAGAACCTTACCAGTATCTGAGGGATACCTGTTATCAGGGGTTAAAGGAAAGATACGGTGAGATTACCAAAGAGCTTACAGACAGGCTTGAGTATGAGCTTGGAGTAATCAAGAGCATGGGATATGTAGATTATTTCCTTATAGTTTGGGATTTTATAAGATTTGCTAATGAAAATGAGATAGCAACGGGAGCTGGTCGTGGTAGTGCGGCGGGATCGCTTGTAGCTTACACGCTGGGTATAACAAAGATAGATCCATTGAGATATGGGTTGATCTTCGAAAGGTTTTTGAATCCGGATAGAATTTCAATGCCAGATTAAAGATTAATTGTATTAATACAATTAATCATAGTCGTGCACAGTAGAAATATTGTGCTTAAAGAGCCCTGAATTGCTGGAAAGTCCTGAGAGCCCTATAGACCAAAGCATAAGATTGAGAATTAATACATATAACCATATAAAAATATATATGTATAAGAAGTTATCTAGATAAGAAGTTAAGAAGTTATCTAGATAAGAAGATAAATATATAAATATGGAAATATATAAAAATATAAATATATCTAGATGCGAAGGTGGCATGACCATAAAAATTATAGGGATTTGAGTGTAGTCAGACTCTACTGGATAACCACGCAGCCAAGCCTTGAAGAGAGGAAGGTTCAACGGCTAGTGCAAAGGCACGTAGGGGGAAGCTAGTACCCCGAAGCGGGGCAGCCTAAACCGTAAATGACGGTAGGTGAAGATATAGTCTATACCCACTGCACATGCAGTGTTAAAGTATCTCGAAAGAGAGGGTAGCTTAGATTGATTCTGACTTTTGCTACGAAAGAAGACAGGAAGTAATTGACTACGTTGTAGAGAAATACGGCGTAAACAATGTATCACAAATAATAACCTTTGGAACAATGGCAGCTAGAGCCTGCATAAGAGATGTAGGAAGAGCAATGAATTATTCTTATGCAGAGGTAGACAGGATTGCAAAAATGATACCTACTATGCTTGGGATAACAATAGATAAGGCGCTGGATATAAACCCAGAACTGAAGGCAGCCTATGATGACGATACGAGAGTTCAGGAGCTTATTGATGTTGCAAGATCCTTGGAAGGACTCCCAAGACACTCAGGAACTCATGCGGCGGGTGTTGTTATAGCATCACAGCCGTTGGTAAGCTATGTTCCAATGCAGAAAAATGAAGGCAACATAGTGACACAGTTTACTATGGGAACACTTGAGGAGCTTGGATTACTCAAAATGGACTTCCTCGGCTTAAGAACCTTGACTGTAATGAGAGATGCAGTTGAAATGATTAAGATTAGCCGAGGTATAGATATTGATTTAGATAAGATAAACTTTGAAGATAAAGATGTTTACAGGATGATAGGTGAAGGGAAAACCGTTGGAGTATTTCAGCTGGAATCTCCAGGAATGACCTCCTTTATGAAAGAACTAAAGCCTGATAATCTTGAGGATATCATAGCAGGTATAAGTCTTTACAGACCAGGCCCTATGGCCGAGATACCAAGATACATCGAAGGAAAAAGAAATCCTGAAAAGACGCACTATGAAACACCTGCATTAGAATCTATACTTGATGTAACCTATGGCGTTATGGTTTACCAGGAACAGGTTATGGAAATAGTTAGAAAGCTAGCAGGCTATTCCATGGGACGTGCTGACCTTGTAAGACGTGCAATGTCTAAAAAGAAACACAAGGTCATGGAAGAAGAACGATATAATTTCATAAACGGTATAGTAGACGAGAATGGAAAAATAGAAGTACCAGGCTGCATTAGAAATGGTATAAGCGAAGAAATAGCAAATAAGATATTTGACCAAATGATGGACTTCGCAAGTTATGCATTTAATAAGAGCCATAAAATGTAAAATATGTGTGGCACCTTACAGTGATGTATGGTTAAAAACTTCTTAAATTGCTGGAAACCCCTAAAGCTGTTTAAACCACAACATAATTTGGAAGAATAAATGTGATGGTTAGCAAAAGCTAGAAAAAATTAAGCAGATGGTATATGAAGAGATTCTAAGTACTGGTTTATTTTCATAAATAAACAAATGGGTAATCAGCAGCGAAATTTCTAAATATAACTATCGTTTCTAATACCTAAATGATGAGAAAATACGATAGATTATATCAGAAAGACGTTCAGAGACTATAATAGAAGATACTAAGTTATTTATTTAGTATATGGTATAGTCCAGACCACAACTAATAAGATTAGGCTTGTGAAAGCAAGAGTGGTAAAGGCAGCAGCCTATGCAGTAGTAGGTTTCCAGACAGCCTATCTGATGCACTACTACCCAACAGAGTTCATTGCAGCAATGCTAAACAGCGTTATGGGGACAAGTGAAAAGGTAGCCTTCTATATACGTTTTGCAAATGAACTACAGATAAAGGTTCTGCCGCCGGATATAAACGAAAGTTTTTCAAAGTTTACAGTTAAAGAGGGAAAAATTCGTTTTGGGCTGGCAGCAATTAAAAATGTTGGAATAAATGTAATTGAAAGCATAGTAAAGTCAAGAGAAGAAAAAGGAAAGTTTGAAAACTTTTCGGACTTCTATGATAAGATAGATATTTCCCAGGTAAATAAAAGAGCAATAGAAAGCCTGATTAAGGCAGGAGCCTTTGACTGCTTTAAGGTGTTTCGATCCCAAATGCTTGCGGTCTATGAAAAGCTATTAGATGGAGTCAGCAATGAGAGAAAGAAAAATATTCAAGGTCAGATGAGTCTTTTTGCAGACTTTAAAGAGGACTTTGGGGATATTGAAGTTAAGTATCCAAATATAAAAGAGTTTGAGAAGAAATACCTTTTGGCTATGGAAAAGGAAATGACAGGGCTTTATCTGTCTGGACACCCTCTTGAAGAATTTGAAGAAACTCTAAATCTTAGAACAAATACAAGAATTACAGAAATAATATCAACTGAGGTTTTGGAGGAAGGGATAATTGAGCAGGGCTCTGGAATAAAAGATGGAGACAGGGTCATAATAGGCGGGCTTATTGCAGAAGTAAATAAAAAAATCACAAGAAATAATGATATGATGGCTTTTATTAGACTTGAAGATATGTATGGAAGTATTGAGGTTATTATCTTTCCAAAGGTTCTTCAAAAATACAGGCAGAATATTGAGGAAGACAGTGTTGTTTTGATAAGTGGAAGAGTAAGCATAAGAGAAGAAGAGCAGCCCAAAATACTCTGCGAAACTATAGAGCCTTTAATGAAAGTTAATAACGATAAGGTATATATTTTAGTTGAAGAAGAAAAGCTAAGAAAAGAAGCTTTCGACAAAATAAAAAACACTCTGCTTGACTACAAAGGCGGGCAGCAGGTTTATATGTGCACAAAAAAAGAAAGACAAAAATTTTCACTTCCAAGCGACTATTGGGTAAAGATTGATGAAGAACTTTTAGATTATTTAAAGAGACAGTTTGGAGAAGAAAACGTGAAAGTGCAATAATAATGAAAAAATGAAGAATGAAGAATTAATAATTATAATTTCAATTGTAGAAAATCCGCAGGATTTTTCTCCAAAATTCTTCATTTTTCATTATTAATTCTTCATTAGCTTCTTGCAAACTTTATATTATTGAGCTAAAATTAAAGTGGGTCAATTTTTAGATTTTTTTAATACACATGGGACATAAAATGTCCAACATGGTTGAATTTTATACAGTATACTTTGTGGGAATAAGGAGGCTATACTAAATGAAGACAATTGCAGTACTAACTAGCGGAGGAGACGCACCAGGAATGAACGCTGCCATTAGAGCAGTTGTTAGAGCAGGACTTGATAAAGGTTTAAAGGTAATGGGAATTCATAGAGGATACAGCGGGCTTATCAATGGAGAAATATTTGAAATGGACAGACACAGCGTATCCGATATTATTCATAGAGGCGGAACAATTCTTAAGACAGCAAGATGCCCTGAGTTTAAAAAATTAGAAGTAAGACAAAAGGCTGCACAAATACTTAAGGTTTATGGAATAGATGGACTAGTTGTTATAGGTGGAGATGGTTCCTTTACAGGAGCTAAGCTTTTATCAGAGCTTGGAGTTAAAACTATAGGTATACCTGGGACAATAGACAACGACCTTGCATATACTGAATATACACTTGGTTTTGATACAGCTTTAAATACAGTATTAGATGCAATTAACAAATTAAGAGATACCTCAACTTCACATGAAAGAATAAGCATTGTTGAAGTTATGGGAAGAAACTGCGGCGATATAGCTTTATTTTCAGGACTTGCCGGCGGAGCAGAGAGCGTAATAGTTCCTGAGAAAGATTATAGTTTAGATGAAGTTTGTAAAACTATATTAGATGGAAAACAAAAAGGCAAGCTTCACAACCTTATAATAGTAGCAGAAGGTGTCGGAGGAGCAAATGAACTTGCTTTAAAGATTGAGGACATAACAGGAATTGAAACAAGAGCTACAATACTTGGACATATTCAAAGAGGAGGAAGTCCATCTGCCTTTGACAGAATTTTAGCTTCAAGAATGGGAGCAAGAGCTGTAGAACTTTTAATGGAAGAAAAAACAGGAAGAGTAATAGGAATTAAAGGCGGAGACATAATAGATTTAGATACAAATGAAGCTTTGGCAATACCAAGAAAGTTTGACGAAAAGCTTTATGAAATAGCAAAATCATTATCTTATTAAAATTAAAGGTTAGTTTATGTTAGGGTTTAGTTGCTAATCATTGCGAACATATATAAAATATGTACAATGAGCTGATAGCTGCACAAAGAAGTTCTAGGTTAGCTATATGCTTCATCTTCCATATTTTATATATGTTCGCTAGTTTAGTAATTAACCCTAAAAATGATAATTAAGTTTTATAAAATATGATAAACTATACATACCAAGATAACTAAATACATAACAAACCGCACACCAAGAAATGTTTTTCCTTTTGGAAAAACGAACCACCCCAAAAAACAATTATTAATTATTAATTGTTAATTATTAATTAATGAAGGGAGTTATATTACATATGAGAAAGACAAAAATAATCTGCACAGTAGGACCTTCAAGTGAAAGTGAAGAGGTGCTTTCAAAACTTATAGAAGCAGGTATGAATGCTTCAAGGCACAACTTTTCCCATGGGGATCATGAGGAACATGGAAGAAGAATGAACATGGTAAAAAGCTTAAGAGAAAAATACAATAAGTCTATTGCCATAATTTTAGATACAAAAGGACCAGAAATAAGAACAGGGAAGTTTGAAGGCGGAAGCGTAGAGCTTAAGGAAGGAACAGATTTTACTGTAGTTTGCGGAGAAGAGGTACTTGGAAACAATACAACCTGCTCAGTAAGCTATAAAGACCTTTACAAGGATGTTAAACTAGGAGATTTAATTCTTATAGCAGATGGTCTTGTAGGACTTGAAGTTAAATCTGTTGAAGGAAACAAAATTTACTGCAGAGTAAGAAACAGCGGAAGCCTTGGAAACAATAAAAACGTAAACGTTCCAGGGGTTGTAACTACTCTTCCAGCAGTAACTGAAAAAGATATCGATGACTTAAAGTTTGGAATAGAAATGGGTGTAGATATGGTTGCGGCTTCCTTTATAAGAAAAGCAGCAGACGTACTTCATATTAGAAAATTCCTTCAAGAGAACGGCGGCGAAGATATTCTTATCTTCTCTAAGATTGAAAACCATGAAGGTGTAGATAACATAGATGAAATAATTAAATTCTCAGACGGAATAATGGTAGCAAGGGGAGACCTTGGAGTTGAAATACCTACAGAAGAGGTTCCTGTAGTTCAGAAGATGATTATAGAAAAATGCAATGAAGCTGGAAAGCCAGTTATAACTGCAACTCAAATGCTTGACTCCATGATTAAAAATCCAAGACCAACAAGAGCAGAAGCTTCAGACGTTGCAAATGCCATATTTGATGGTACAGATGCAATAATGCTAAGCGGAGAAACTGCAAATGGAAAATATCCGGTAGAAACAGTTGATACAATGTCTAAGATAGCTGAAAGAGCAGAAAAGGCTCTTAACTACGAAGAAAAGCTTAAGAAGAGAAGAAGAAACCGCATACCTAACGTACCTCATGCAATTAGCCTTGCAACTTGTAATACAGCTATGGACTTAGAGGCAGCAGCAATAATAACTGTAACTCAAACAGGACATACTGCAAGAATGGTTTCGGCTTACAGACCAGAATGTCCTATAATCGCAGTAACTCCATATGACACGGTGGCAAGACGTCTGGCATTGAATTGGGGGGTGTTTCCATTACTTGCTCCTAAGATGAGCAACACTGACGAGGTTATTGACAGATCTGCTGAAATAGCAACAGAAGCTGGTTACGTAAGAAGAGGAGATTTACTTGTTATCGCAGCAGGTATTCCTGTTGACTATGCAGGAACAACAAATATGATGAAGGTACACGTTGTTGGAGACATACTCGCTCAGGGAAAATCAAAAGGAACAGGACCAGCTTTCGGAACAGCTGTTGTAGTAGAAAGCTATAGTGAAGCTTTAAAGAATTTAGACGAAGGAAATATATTGGTTGCTAAAACAATAACTGCAGAATATATGGGTATCCTAGACAAAGTTACAGGTATAATTGCAGAAGCAGATGCTATTGATGCAGATGTTGCTATACAATGCGCTTTAAAAGAAATACCAATGATTTTAAGTGCACAAGGCGTTACTGGAACAGTAAAAACAGGTGCATTTATAACTATGGATATTAGAAGAGGAATTGTTTACAGCGGAAAAGTTGGAGTAATATAAGAAAATATGAAACTTATAAAAATAAGAGTGCTCACATTGAACTGCCCCATGTCAAGTAGACAGTGAAAGAAATAAAAATTCTTGTTAAAGTACCAATCAAAAAGGTTGGTACTTTCTTTATGCGGAAATACCGGAAAGGTAGCTTCGGTATCCCAGCGGAGTCATACAGCACAAACGTTTTTGGTATTGTAATAGTATATATATTCCTCAACAGCATTCTTCAGAACCTCGTAGTCATCAAACTTATACAGATAGTACATCTCGAATTTCAGAAGCCCTAAAATCCTTTCATAGGACCGTTATCATGCATCAGGCTACCTTCGCTATACTTTGTATCATTATAGCCTTATCAAGCTTCGACTTAAATACGTTACTTTTATACTGAAACCCACGGTGGCTGTGAAAGATAGGTTTTGCATTTGAATGATCAGAAAGTGCTAAGTCAATAGTCTCAAACACAAGAGCATTGTTATTTGAATGTCCGATGACTTAAGATACTATGCTCCTATCCCCAAAATTAAGAATTGCACTTAAGTATGCCTTTTTTTCGTTGCCGTACTTAAATTCTGTTACATCCGTAAGCCATTTCTCACAGGTATGTTGCGCCTTAAAGTCTTGATTTAGTATATTTTCTGCTATAACTTCAGGAGTTGACTTTATAGAGTTATAGTTCTTTTTTCTGGACACAGATTTTAGGCCGACTATCTTCATCAGACGATAAAATCGTTTATAGTTTATCTTAAGATTATGTTCACGGCGAAGCTTTATTGTTATCTGCCTATAACCTAATATACCGTCTCTTTCCTCGTAATCTTCTTTAATAAGAGAAAGAAGATTTTTGTTTTGAAGTTCATTTTGTTTTTTTCTCTATGAAGCCACTTATAGTAAGATGATCTGCTAATTTCAGCGATCTCCCACAAAACTGAAATAGGATAGTATTTTTGCTATGAAATCATCTTTATAGTAATATATACACTTCCTGTTTAACTAGACTTAAAACCGCCTCCTTTATATCTCTTCGAGTTTTTTTAGCAATTCATTCTTCATTTCCAATCTCTCATTTCTTGCTTCTAAAAGTTTGTTCTGAGCCTTTAATCTTTCTAGCTCTGTAAGCTGGCCTTTGGCTTTTCGTTTTCCCCGCGGTCTAATAGGGCATCTATGCCAAATTCAGTATATTTCACAGTCCAGCTTCGAACTTGCTGATAAGAAACCTTATATTTTTCAGCTATTTCATTATAGTTTCTATCGCTCTCAATACAGTATTTAACTATTTCAATACGTTCTTCAAATGTGGTAATGTGACCTTTAGTCATGATTGCTTTTTCTACTGACCCCGAAGGTTTTAACTTTCCATGACTATTATACTTCAAAATCCAGTTAGACAGTTGAGCAATTGAACGTATCTTATATTTTTTTGCATATATCTAACTTTGAAGCAGTACCTTGAAGATATTTCTGTACAGCTGCGTATCTCACTTCCTCGGAGTAACTAACATTTTTGTTTGAAGTAATGAGCCCAACTTCCCCCATTGAATTGTACAAAGGAATCCATAGTTTCACTGAAATTTTTGTAACTCTATGTTCCTTTGCTAGCAGTCCTTAACTTTTACTTCCTTCTATATAATTTTTAACAGCCGATAATTTCTCCTCAAATGTAACTTTCCATTTTCTCTGCATAAAAAATATGACTCTCTGCATGAAAGTATTTATGAAAAGCTTTCTGGAAAGGATTTTGCTAATGAGAGAGTTAGAAATTCTGTTACAAATTCTGTTACAAATTGCATGCTGGGTATTGCGCTTTTAAAGGAAGTATTTGATAAGTTTCAGGTTGATTTTAATGAAGCCTCTGGTGTGAATATTAATGAAGTTTTAAAAAGTATAAGACAAATTGCTTTTTCTGATTTATTAGATTATGGACACAACAGCAAGGTATTATAGAAGAGTCCTTAGAAACTATGAATCGTATGGCAGTAAACAGACTTCTTGAGAGAGGTTATGATTATGATTCTACTATGGATATTGATGGAGATTTTGTTTTGAGGCTTAACTATAATGTTTTCTACGATAGGTTTGCAAAGTTTTGCAAGGATCATAATGTAAGTCATGAAGTACTAGCTCTGCCATCTTTTAAAAGACAGCTTAATAAACTATGTTACTGCAAGTGCTATAATAAGCCTACGAGCTTTTTAGCGAGAGATTCATTTCTTTGTAAAAGAGAGCGGCTGTGATTAATGTAGAATGACTTTATAAAAAGAATGTGGATGTGGAGTATATGCCTGACAGGGAGATGTAGAAAAAAGAAGATTCATAGATTTGACTTAGTACAAATCTATGAATCTTCTTTAGGTAATTTTATATTTATTTTAGTTCCTACTCCTAATTGACTTTCCACTTCTATAGTTCCCTTATGCTTCATCACAATCCACTTAGCTATGGCAAGGCCAAGGCCAGTTCCGCCGCTTTGCTTTGTTCTTGACTTATCGGCTCTATAAAATCTATCAAATATATGAGGTAAATCTTCCTTGGATATTCCATTGCCGCTGTCCTGCACGGATATACTTACACCTTCTGGAGTTGCAAAGGAGCTTACTTTTATAAAACCATTCTCAGGAGTATATTTTATACTGTTATCTATAAATATCCTTAAGGCTTCTTTAATTAGATTTTTATCTGCATTAAACTTAGTCCTTTCATTTCTTTCACACATTATTTGATGTTTTATATCAATAAGCCTTGTTTCTTTTACTATTTCCTCTATGAGTTCATCTATATAGAAGTCAGTTTTTTCAACCTTTTGAGTGTTCTTATCACTTCTGGCTAAAAACAACAGCTGCTCTACTAGAGCTTTCATATTTTCTGATTCAGACTTTATAGCTGTAATTGATTCTTCCAGCACTTCCTTATCATTTTTACCCCATCTATCCAAAAGGTTTGCATAACCTTGAATAACAGCTATAGGAGTTCTAAGTTCGTGAGACGCATCTGAAACAAACTGATTTTGCTTCTCATAAGACTCCTGCAGCCTATCCAGCATATCATTAAAGGTATGGGCCAAATCCTTAAGCTCATCCTGAGAGCCGCCAATATCAAGACGGGTATCAAGTGCGTTAATAGTAATGTTTTGTACAGTCTCAGTCATCTTTCCTACTGGTTTTAGTATCTTTTTGCTAGCCTTCCAGCCTGTTATTAATGTATTTATAATTGTTATTACACAAATAATTGAAAGAGCGCTAAATAAGATGCCCATGTACATAAATTCATTACCTAATTTATTAACTACTTGTATTTTATAATCCTTATTTTCTACAGTAATATTTTCATTTAGCACCATAAAAAATCTGGTGGATGTATTTGTAGCATTAGTGGGGAAGTGAAAGGAGATATCGCTTCCTAAAATAAGCACATAACTATCTTGACTATCTTGTGCAGACTTATCTTTTACATAATAATGTACCTTATTCTTTTCTTCTTCCGAGGTAAACACAAGCTTTTCACTATAATCAAATATTGAAATCTGCCTATTTTTCAATTTTGAAATTTTATCAATTGACTCATAAATAGATTCAATATTCCCGTTTGAATATGAAGTAATAAGAGAAACGTCCTTCTCCATATCAACCTTAGCACTGTACCCTAGATAAAATCCAAAACCTGCTGCTATGGCTAAGCTTAGAAAAAAGAAAAAGCCTATAATCATAGAAACAAAGGCTATATTGATTTTAAAGGCTATAGAAAACCTCAATTTTTCAATAAAGCTGTCATATGCGCTTTTAATAGGCCGTCTAATTTCAGTTATAGCTAATTTAAGTATTAAAAGGCTCTGCTTTACAAAATATTTAATTAGTAATTTAATTTTCCTTTTATTATTCATCTTTTAAAAGATACCCCACTCCGCGAACAGTATGAATCAGTTTTCTATCAAATCTATCATCTATTTTACTTCTTAAATATCTTACATAAACATCAACTACATTGGTATCCCCAAAGTACTCATAACCCCATACTCTATCCAGTATCTTCTCTCTGGTTAAAACAATATTCTGGTTTTCCATAAGGTACTTTAAGAGCTCAAATTCCCTTTTGGTAAGGTCAATAATTTCATCTTTAAAAGATACGTTATATTTATCTAAATCCAATTTTAAATTATTAATCTGAATAACCTTAGCTTCTTGAACGGTGGCCTTTTTTCTTTTTAGTGCAGCTCTTATCCTTGCCAATAATTCTTCAATAGCAAAAGGCTTTGTAAGGTAATCATCTGCACCCATATCAAGGCCCATAACCTTATCCATTATTTGATCCTTAGCAGTAAGCATTATAATCGGTATCTCTGAATGTTGCCTCAATCTTCTTAAAACTTCCATTCCATTCATTGAAGGCAGCATAATGTCAAGAATAATCAAATCTATATCACCCTCTAATGCTCTTTGTAAGCCTTCTCTGCCATCGTGGCATTGTTCAACTAGATAGCCTTCATATTTAAGCTCCAGCTCTACAAATCTTGCTATTTTCAGTTCATCTTCAATTATAAGTATTTTTTCCTTTGCCATAAGGTATTTCCCCCTATTAATATTCACTTTCTATTATTATACAATAATCAAGAGGAAATACCTATTGATTGTCATATGAAAATAACCTACATTATGCAGGTTATTTCAGTATTATTGATTTACTGGTTCAGTTTCCACTATTTTTTGCTTTGCATTGTCTACAGCTTCAGAAACTTTGTCTAAAGTGTTATTTATCTCCATGCCCTCACCATCTTTGCTTTCAAATCTAAATCTATGGCTTGTAATAAGCGCTAGAATGATTCCTATTGCTGCAAGTGGCGGTGCTATTATAGCAGCTATTACTGCTATAGTAACAGGCATGCTTAAAACTTCACGTTCATTTTTCTTGATTACAAATCTTGTACTGTTACCTTTTTTTATAATCTTCTTAATAGTTTCCCATAGACCCATACTCTTTGCACTGCACCTTTCACTTTTAATCTTGTTATTCTTTTCTAAATAAATTAGTGCTTCTACTAAGTCTCCATTACAAATTTCTAATGCTTCCTTTGCTTCACCATAACTTACATTTGCTCTTTCTCTTAAAGCTTCAATTTGTTCTAAATTAACTGACATTTTTCATTCCTCCAAAAATTTATTATTTATTTGATACTTTTATTATAGTAAGCAATAATTAGAGCACCATTAATGAAAGATTAGAATTTGATTAGAAAAATATTAAGCAAAAGAGTGCACTGAAATATGAGGAGCTTAAATATATGGCTGCTTAACCATTTAAAAATCAGCAATAATATAATTTGCCAGAATAAAGTCGATAAAAAGTCTTTAAAATTGTCTATTCATGCTATATAATAAATAGAGGTTGTCTATAAAAATAAAATGCTGTAGGAGGATGACGATGGAATTACACGAATACTTGAATATTTTGAAGAAAAGATGGTCATTAATAGTTGTTATAACACTAATTGCTACATTAATAAGCGGCGTTGCCAGCTATTTTATAATTAAGCCTACCTATAAATCAGACATATCGGTAATAATTGGCAAACAGGATGCTGGAGATGCCAAAACTACTACTCAAAATTATAATGATGTCATGATGTACCAAAAGCTAGTAAAAACCTATAGCACGTTAGTCACTTCAAGAACTGTGGCTGAAAATGCTATTCAAAAGCTTGGACTTAATATGAAAGCAGAACAGCTTCAAGGAATGATATCTGTTGCACCAAAAGGTGATACTGAGTTTTTGACAATCACAGTTAAATCAAGAGATGCCAAACAGGCAATGGAGATAGCAAATCAATTAGCTGTGTCACTTAAAGAAGTAAGCGCAAATATTAAAAAGGTTGATAATGTTCAAATATTAGATCCTGCTGAATTGCCTACATCTCCAGATAACCCTAAGCCAAAGTTAAACATGGCAATAGCGTGTTTTCTAGGTTTAATGGTTTCTGTTGGAGTAGTGTTCTTGCTTGAATACTTAGATAATACAGTAAAGTCACCGGAAGATATAGAAAAGCTTTTAGGAATTCCTGTAATCGGGACAATTCCTGTAATCGTTGATTCTGAAAAATAGTGAGGTGAAGATATGCTAAATGAAATGATTTCAATAAAAAATCCAAAGTCGCAGGCTGCGGAGGCCTTTAGAACTTTAAGAACAAATATACAATTTTCTTCTTTAGATGAAGATATAAGAACAATAGTGGTTACTTCAACACAACCTGGTGAAGGTAAGAGTACAGTTATATCTAACCTTGCCGTGACAATGGCTCAAAGCGGTAAAAAAGTTCTTCTTATAGATTGTGATCTTAGAAAACCTACTATTCATAAAAAGCTAGGGGTATCCAATCAGGTTGGACTTACAAGCATTTTGTCTAAAGAAAAGACTATGGAAGAGGTTATAAAGGCGGCTACTATTAATAATTTTTATGTTTTAACCAGCGGACCAATACCTCCAAATCCAGCAGAACTCTTAGGAAGTAAAAAAATGAAGAGCTTTATTGAAGAGCTTCACGGATACTTTGATGTAATTCTTTTTGATGCTCCACCGGTTTTAGCTGTTACTGATGCACAAATTCTTTCAACTTTTTGTAATGGAGTTGTTTTTGTAGCAGGTTATGGACAAGCTGAAAAAGATGCAATGATTAGAGGCAAGGAACATATTGAAAAGGTTGGAGGAAAGATACTAGGTGTTGTAATTAATAAGGTTCCTCAGAATTCTAGAAGCTATTATTACTATAACTACGATTATAAATAAAAAATATTATATTGAAATTATGGGGGTGAGCTATTATGATAGATTTTCACAGCCATGTTTTACCTTACATTGATGATGGTTCAAAGAGCTTTGATATGTCTATAGATATGTTAAGACTTGCGGTAGATGAAGGTACAGAGTATATTTGTGCTACTTCGCACTTTATACCGGGAGAAGTTGTTCAAGATAAGAAACTATATTATGAAAAGCTTGAGAATCTGCAGACTTTATGTAAGACGAAAGAAATAGACATAAAAATACTGCCTGCCCTAGAGCTTTATATGCACCCGGATTTGCCTAAGCTTTATAGTGAGAAAAAGGTTTGGGGTATTAATTTAACACCATATATTCTTGTGGAACTTCCTATGCAGCAGTTCCCTGTTTACACAGAGGATATTTTTTATGAACTTAGACTTCAAGGAGCTAGGCCTATACTTGCCCATCCGGAACGAAACTTGAGAATAATGAAAGATGTTTCCCTGCTTGAGAATTTAGTAGATCAAGGTATACTAGCCCAGGTAAATGCGGGAAGTTTAAGAGGAATATACGGTAAGGATATTAAGGCGTTTGCAGAGCATTTAGTAGAACGTAATTTAATTCATTTAATCGGCAGTGATGCGCATGACGACACTAGGAGAACTACTAAAATAGAAAGTGCCTTTGAGGTTGTAAAGCGCAAAAATGATGAGCTTTATGAGTGGATTAATGAAAATCAATATAAAATAATAGAAGGAAAAGAAGTTGAACCTTTACATGTAAAGAAAAATAAAAAGAAGTTTGGCTTCTTCGGATTGTTTAAAACCAGCTGACTATAGGTACAGCTGGTTTTTTATCTATTCGACAAAATAAGGTTGATTTTGTTGATAAATAGCTAAAATTGCTAACGAAAATTGTCATTAACAAGTTACTTCTATGCTATAATTTGCTTGTGTAAAATTTTAGGGGGATGGGGACTAGTTATGGATTTTGATAGTATAAAATGTGAGTTTAAAGTTAATGGCACACAGCTTAATTCTATTATTAATTTAAGAGAAGAAAGTAAAGGTCTACTAGTTAGTAATGAACTGATTATAGAATATGGATATAAAGATAATATGTTAGATATTTGCATTAAGAATAAGGGCGATAAATCCGTTAGCTTAAATTGCATCAAATTTGATTTATATTCAACAATACATTATAAAGAGATATCCTGTATGATAAATCCTAAGGATGCAGCGCAAAAAGTAACTTATATACCTATGGCAGAAGTTAATGATGAGGGAGATATAAAATCTCATTTATTTGAACTTGTAATAGATGAGGAAAATCATCAAAGCATGATAGTTGGTTTTTTAGGCTGCAGATTTTCTGGTAATTACATATATAATGAACTTAAAAGAAATAAACTAGGTATAAGTGCTGTTTATAATTTCGTAGATCAAGAACTGCTTTCAAATGAAGAAATATATGTAGATTCTCTTTATATAAAAGCAGGAGATGATATGTTTTCTCTTTTTAACAGCTTTGTAGACAAAATGGCGGCAGATTTTAATATTGATAACAGCATTAATGAGGTAAACCTAAAGGATATACCTAGTACATATAGTATTTTATACACTTATAGAGTAAACAATAGCACTCTTAGAGTAAGTGATAAACCATTACATATTAAAGTTGATGGAAAAAAGCTTTACCCTGTTGATATCAGAAGCATCGAAGGAAAAAAGCTTGTTTTTACTAATGCCAATGCAGTTTTGAGCAAAGCAAGTGCTCTAAATCTAAATGGAATAGGTAAATTTATTGATATTGTTGAAGAAAATAAACTTTTTAATGCTTATTATGAGTTAAACAAGCTCTTGAAAGCTTTAAAGGATAGCTTTAAGAAAACGGGAATTTACTCAGACGATTATCCTGTGGGCTTATTTAATGAAAAGGTATTTTCATTAAATAAAAATATAGGCTTTGATGATAAAAAAAGTTTGCTTAATATTATAAGTAGGAAAAGAATTAAAAAGGATATAAATTATGATTTTTTCTTTAAGCTGCTAATGCAAAGAATTATACAGTTAAATGATGAAGGTTTAAAAATAAATAATGACAAGATAAGAGAGCTTATGTCAGTTGTTATTGGGAATTTTGATTTAAGTAATTTAAAGAATCCTGAATTAAAAGAAATAGCAAGAGATATAGATACTAAATATGCTGTTATACCTTGTATAGAAAGAAAAGATGTTTTTGGAATTTTACTAAGAGGAAGGAGAAATATATATTTTGCTGTATTTAATCTTGGGAATGAGGCTGTAAAGTTTTATTGCGATTTAAGCCTGCATTCTGGTTTCGATGAGTTTAATGGGGCTGTAATGGAAGTTTACTCGAATACCAGCTACCTTATATCAGATGCAAAGCTCTATATTAGAAACCTAAAGGCAGGAGACTGCTGCTTGTTTAAAAAAGAAATTGCATTGAAAAAGGTAAACTAGAATGTTTATGATTTAATATAATAAAAACTAGCTTTTAAGAGTTAGTCTATTTTTGTATGTAAAATAGAAAAAATCATTCAGGTCTGATATAATATATAAAATACTTAGTGTTATAACAATGAAAGCCATCTTCAAAAAGTAAGAAAAAGAATACGCCCAAGGAGTATAGAAAAAGGGTGAATTAAGATTATATGGAGGAACAAATATGAAAATTCTTGTTACAGGGGGAGCAGGTTACATAGGAAGTACAGTCTGCTCAGCGTTAATTGACAAAGGTCACACTCCGGTAATACTGGATTCTTTAGTTACCGGGAGAGAAGAGTTTACAAGGGGTAAAATATTTTATAAAGGCGATATAGCTGATAGAGGCATATTAGAGAAGATATTTAAGGATCATCCGGATATTGAATATACTATACACTTTGCAGCATTGATTGTAGTTCCAGATTCAGTGGAAAGACCTTATGATTATTATAAGGAAAATGTGGCTAAGTCATTAGAATTATTTAAAAATCTTAAGGAGCTTGGCTGCAGTAATATTATATTCAGCTCTTCAGCTTCTATTTATGATGATGTTGAAGGTTTTATGGTTACAGAGAAGTCTCCTTTAAATCCTAGAAGTCCATATGCAAGAACAAAATATATGATGGAAATGGTATTAAGAGATTTCTGTGAGGCTTACGATATGAAGGGTATTGCACTAAGGTATTTTAATCCTATAGGTGCAGATCCTAAGCTTAGAAGCGGAGTGCATGTACAATTCCCATCCCATGTTCTTGGAAAACTTGTTGAAGCTGCAGCAGGAGATTCAACATTTAAAATTACAGGGGTTAACTGGGATACTCGTGATGGCTCAGGCGTTAGAGATTTTATTCATATATGGGATTTGGCACAGGCTCATGTTAAGGCTATCGAAAACTTCGAAGAGGCTTTTAAGAAGGCTGATAACGGAAATTCAAATTACTTAGTTATAAATCTTGGAACAGGAAAGGGAGTTACTGTTAAGGAGCTTGTTAGTGCCTTTGAAAAGGTCTATGGAAAACCAATTAAAAAGGAAGAAACAGATCCAAGACCTGGTGATGTACCTGGTTCTTATGCAAATGGAGACACTGCTCTTCAGCTTTTAGGTTGGAAGGCTGAAAAGAGTATAGAAGAGGGAATACGAGATGCTCTTAAATGGTCAGATATTAGAGAAACCATTATAAAATATTAATTCATGAATATAATGTATAAATTTTGGAAAAAATACTAAGATGGAATATTTCAGCAACTGATTCATATTTAAAGATAAACAACTACAGCTATAAACTTACATGCAAGAAAAAATCAGTGAAGATTTGATATTTTTATTGTATGTAAGTTAAGTTGTAGTATTGTTTATCTATGTATTACTTGGCAGCTCAGCTGCTATTTTTTTTTAGGAATAATAATCCTCCTACTTGGTAAAATATAATGATAAGCAGGCTACACTTGTCATTTAATATTTTAGTCTGAAAGGTGGAATTTTAATGAGTAGACAATTAAGCTGCAGTGCATTAGACTGTGTACATAATATGAGCGGACTGTGTTCTGCAAATACTATTCATGTTTTAGGCTCAGGTGCTCATACGAGTAATCAGACTATGTGCAATACTTTTGCAGAAAAAGGTTTTAAAAATTCTGTTGCACATTTTCCTAATATGAATGTGACTGGTGAAATTAGACAGCTACTTAATAATGATTCAATCGAGATGAGTCCTAGTATAAAATGCGAATCAGTTAATTGTATTTATAACGAGGATAGAGTCTGCATGGCGCATAATGTGCAAGTTTCAGGGCCGAGAGCGCAATCAAGTCAGGATACAGTGTGTGAGACGTTTAGGATGCAATAGAATGAAGAGTGAAGAGTGGTTAAAGCTTAAGAATTTCGGACAATTCTTAAGCTTTAACATTTGGAGGAGTGCGTAAGCATAGAGATAAGACAATAACTCTTTACATTGAGGCTGTTTTTGATTATATTTAGTATAATTGGCTTTTTATATTAATAGCAAATAGGAGTATGTAGAAAGAACTTTGAACAATTCTTCATTCTTCATTATTAATTATTCATTATAAAAAAGGGTGGTTTTTACATATGCTTGAAAATACAGCAGTCGAAAAGAATAAGGATTATATTATAGATATAGTAAGCATGGGCTATGAAGGAGAGGGAGTTGGAAAGGTTAATAATTTTACTGTGTTTGCGCAGGGGGCATTGCTCGGCGAAACTGTAAAAGTAAAGATAGTAAAGCTTTCTAAAAACTTTGCGCATGGTAAGCTTTTAGAGGTTATAAAATCCTCAAAGCACAGAATAGAGCCGGAGTGCAGTATTTATAAAAGATGCGGCGGCTGTCAGATGCAGCATATGAGCTACGAAGGTCAGCTTGAGTTTAAAACTAATAGAGTAAAAGATGTTGTTAATAGAATTGGCAAGCTTAAAGATGTAGTAATTCATCCTGCTGTTGGAATGAAGGAGCCTTACAGATATAGAAATAAGGTTCAGCTCCCTATTGGAAAAGTAAAGAATGAAGTCGCAATAGGATTTTATGCTCCAAGAAGTCATGATATCATTGATATGGATACTTGCCTTATACAGGATGAGGCGGCAGATAAAGTTGTTCACCTGACTAGGGAGTGGATTAATAAATTCAATATAGAACCTTATAATGAAGAGGAGAATAAGGGAACTTTAAGGCATATAATGATTAGGCGGGGCTTTAAAACCTCTGAGGTTATGGTAGTTATAGTAACTAAGGAAGAAGTTTTGCCTTATTCTAATGAATTTGTAGAACTGATGGTTAAAAATATAAGCGGCTTAAAAAGCGTTATACAAAATATAAATCCAAAAAAGACTAATGTTATTTTAGGCAGTAAAAATAAGGTTTTGTGGGGTAAGGATAAAATAACTGATTTTATAGGAGAGTTTAAATTTAATATATCTCCATTATCATTTTTTCAGGTAAATCCAGTGCAGACTGAAATATTGTACGGCAAAGCTTTAGAATATGCTGGCCTAACTGGAGAGGAAACTGTTTTCGACGCATATTGTGGTACAGGTACAATCTCTTTATTTTTGTCCCAAAAAGCAAAGAAGGTTTATGGAGTTGAGATCGTTCCTGAAGCCATTGAAGATGCTAAGAAAAATGCAGAAGAAAATTCAGTAGAAAATGTTGAGTTTTTAGTTGGGGAGTCTCAAAAGGTAATACCGGAGCTTATCAGAGAAGGCGTTAAAGCGGAGGTTGTAGTTGTTGACCCTCCAAGAAAAGGCTGTGAAAGAAGTCTTTTAGAAGCTTTCAGCACTATGAAACCTCAGAAAATAGTATATGTTTCCTGCGACTCGGCTACTTTAGCAAGGGATCTTGGAATATTAAATGAGCTGGGTTATAAAACTGTTGAAATTCAGCCGGTAGACATGTTCCCGCAAACAGCTCATATAGAAAATGTTGCATTAATTGTTAGGAAGGTATAGAGATATTTATGAGTATTAGTTATATATTAATAATAAGATCAATTTATACTGGTCTGTTCACAGGAATGGTTATTGCAATACCTATGGGGCCGGCTGGTTTTGAATCTGTTAGATGGACTATGACAAAAGGTCTTAAAAAGGGCGTTGCTGTTGCAGCTGGATCACTAATTGCAGATGCTATCGATGTCATGCTTATTAATTTTGGACTTTTGGAGTTAATAAAAACTAACAAACTATTAGAAGTGTTTTTCTGGGAGATATCAGCGGCCGTAATTTTTTATATTGGTTATAAAGCATTGAAAAACAGTAAAAAAGATAGTGCTGAGGAAGAAAAGCAAGAAGATGATGAAAAAAAGAATATGGATTCTCGTGCTGTATTTACTGGGTTTATAGTGAATTTTTCAAATCCAATGACTCACTTTTTTTGGCTTACTTTAAGCAGTACAGTAATAAGCATATGGAGAAGCTATGGAAAACTTGTTTATTTTCTGTTTGCTGTAGCAATGCTTTGCGGCATGTTTTTAAGCCTTTGGGGAATAAATATTTTAGCTTCTAAAGGAAAGACAATATCAGCTCCTAAGGTATCCGGAAAGGCAGCAAATTTGCTAATTTATGTTATATTGGCTTTCGGAGCAGGCTTTTTTATAAATGGAATATATAAGTTGTATCTATTTTTAAGATAAATAAAAATAAACACTAAATTAAAGAACTCGGGTCTATGCCCGAGTTCTTTAATTTAGTGTTTTAAAAACATAACCATCATCTTGTAAGAACTTTATTAGCTGAGGCAAATACTCAACAGTGGTATCTTTTTCATCCGAGTCATGCATTAATATTATTAAATCTTTCTGATGAGAAAAATTCTTTTTTACATTGCTATCTAATTGATCTACAGGAACATGGGATCCTTCTGCATCTTTAGTAAGACAGTTCCAATCAATATATTTGTAACCAGCATTTCTTACAGCTTCTCTATATTCCTTTGGCCTGTTTTTTGACCCTCCAGGAAATCTTACTATTTTAGCTTTATAGTCTGGATAAAATTCTTTTATAGTGTTTTCACCTTGCTTAAACTCATCTACTAAATTTTTAGGTGCTTTGTATATAAAATCAACATTATGATCATAAGTATGATTAGCTATTGCATGTCCCTCATTTTTTTCCCTTAAAAAAATATCTTTGTTTGGAGCAATATTTTTTCCTATTACAAAGAAGGTTCCTTTAATATTATTCTTTTTCAATATATCAAGTATTTGTGGTGTAATACCTACAGAAGGTCCATCATCAAAAGTTAAATAGGCGACCTTATCACCTTTTTTTACAGGCTTGTTGGATGACTTTACTGGTTCTTTAGGTTCATCCTTATTTACTTTAATGATTTTACCATCAGGTTTATCCTTATTATCTATTTTGTTATCATCGGCTGGCAAAACAACTACTAGCTTTTCATCAGGACTTTTTCCGGGAATAGGATCAATATTTTTATGTATATCTTTATCAATAAATGTCTTATAATTTTTCAGCTCATTTTTTTTATAAATTATGTAGCCAGAGCTCAAGCCTATAACTATAAGCATAAGAATAGTAATAATTAAAACAACCTTATTATTTTTCACTGAAGCACCCCCTACGTTATATATATGATTATAATGGAAATTACTATGAGGAGCAATAAGATTATTGAAGTGTATAATTTTTAACGATAGTATAGTAATTTTATAAAAAAATTGATGTTAGTTTAAAAGTCCAGAGCATTTTTAAATTAGTAATTCTTATTAAAAATACTAGCCAATAATTGTAAAGTCAACTAAAAAGTCCTTAAATATAAATTAATCTTATAAATAAAGCGTTTACACATTATTAGAATATTGTTATAATTAAATTGTTATAATTATGCAATTATAGCATAATTTCAAAGTTTGACAATTAACAAACTTAATTGGGGGGAGTTCAAATGAAAAAAACATTAGCAACGGTTGCCTGTGCATTGGCAGTAGTACTTTCACTATCAATTGTACCGGGTAAAAAATTAGGAATACTTGGAGTAGACGTTGTTTCAGCAGCTACTGGTGAAACACCAGGCACAAATACAAAAACTACATACAGTACATCATCAACTATTTCAAGAGTACTTAAATCAGGATCAAAAGGTAATGATGTTAAGACACTTCAGACACTTCTTAACAGCAATGGGTACAAGCTTAGCGTAGATGGTATATTTGGAAATCTTACATTAACAGCAGTTAAAGATTATCAAGGTAAAAATGGACTTGCAGTTGATGGAATGGTTGGACCAAAGACTCTTGCAAAGATTAGTCCAGCAACAACTTCCACAACTACAACAACTTCATCACAAATAACACGTTTACTTAAACTTGGTTCAAAGGGCGATGACGTTAAGCTTTTACAAACATGGCTTAACAATAATGGAAATAAGCTTAGTGTAGATGGTATATTTGGAAATCTTACATTAGCAGCAGTTAAAGATTATCAAAGCAAAAACGGACTTGCAGTAGATGGATTAGTTGGGCCTAAGACTATTGCAAAGATAACTCCTGCAGCAACTACCCCTGCAACACCTACAACACCAGCAGCACCAACTACACCTACAACTCCACCAGTTGATACTGTTGCATCAGCTTCTGTAGTAAAGGAAAATAGTGCTTTTGAAAAAGCAATTAGCAAAGATGGAAAATGGATTATAGCTACTCTGAATGATTTGACTTTTAATAAGCCTCTTGTACTAGATGGACAGTTCCTTAATGGAAAAACTGATAGCAAGACAGGTTTAAAGACTCTTCAACGTAAGATAGCTTTATATACTCAAGATGATAAGCGCAATGTAACTGCTAGATTTACTCTTACTGCACCAAAATTGACTATAATGAGCACAAATGCTAGCATACAACATGGAACCTTCAAGGGAGATCTTTATGTTTCAGTTCCAGATTTCCAATTAGTAGATACTAAGGTTGAAGGAAATGTATATTTTACTACTAAATCTGCTCAAGATACATTCGTAATGGATGATAAGAGTTCTATAACTGGAAAGAAAGAACTACAATTACTTAAAGAAGTAGATGTTGTAGCGACTGCATCATTAGTAAATGATAAAGCTACTTTTGAAAACGCAATAGGCAAAAATGGAAAATGGATTATTTCTGTTCTTAACAATTTAACTTTTGATAAAGAGCTTGTATTAGATGGTGAATTTAAAAATACAAAAAATCCTCCAGCTGTACAGCGTAAAATAGCTCTTTATTCCCAAGATAGTAGTCATGCTACTACTGCTAGATTTACTTTAAAAGCGCCTAAATTAACCATAAACAGCCCAATGGCTAGTATTCAAAAGGGAATGTTTAAAGGAGATCTTTATGTAACAACACCAAACTTCCAATTAGTTGATGCTGTAATTGATGGAAATGTATACTTTGCTACTCAACAGGCCAAAGATACATTCAAACCAGATGCTACAAGTATTATAACTGGAAAACAAGACGTAAAGGCTAACTAATTAATTGCAAATTAGTTGTTAGCTAATTTATAAAAGAACATCTCATATGAAATTAGTTATTCTATTTTTCATGTGAGGTGTTTTTTTATAATCTTCTTTGCTTAAATTTATAGTGCTATAATAGTAATGTTAATATAGTAATAATTGGGGGTTATAAATATGTATATGGTTGACTATACCAGCGATGATTTTAAAACAAATTTATCTAAAGCAGAAGTTGCAATTGTTCCTATAGGTTCAGTGGAGGCCCATGGGCATCATCTTCCATTAGGTACTGATATATTTTCACCAAGACTATTTTGCAAGATGATAAATGATAAAATAAGTGATGAAATTTGGATAGCACCGGAAATTCCTTACGGTCAAAGCTATGATTTATCAATATATCCCGGAACAATACATATTCCAACAGAAGTTATGTCAAGCTACGTCTTTTTTGTTGGTAAAAGTCTTTATGATAATGGTATAAAAAAGCTAGTGTTTTTAAATGGACACGGTGGGAATGCTAACGCTCTTAATCTTGCAAGTGAAAAACTTATGCAGATGGGAATGGATATTATAATAATAAACTGGTGGCTTGATTTTTCAAAGGAAATACTAACTATAACAGAAGGTCAGGGGCATGCCGGTGAAGATGAAAGCTCTGCAATTTTATATTACAATAAAAGCCTTGTACAAATGGATAAAGCCTTAAAAAATGATAAAAAACCTTTGATGAGAGTTTATTTTAAAGACAGGGGCAGAATTTTATATGAAAATGCTCTTTCAGGAGATGCAACAAAGGCAACCTTTGAAAAAGGTGAGAAAATATTTGAAGTTTTAACTGAAAAGATTATTGAGCTTATACATAACTTTATAGCCGGAAATTACTATTCTGAAGAAAATAAGTAGAGTACGAACAAAAATAACCAAAGGCTGTGGTGTAAAGACCTTAGAGCTTTGTGTAGAAAATAATATTTTACTTTGTGATTCCTTTGCGTATGTTCTAAGGCTTGCAATACTTAAAAGCTAAGAGTCTCTATGAATTCGCTTTGACTTCTTGTCTCTTTAATAGCCGCAGGCTTTAAAACAGCTTTATTGAACTTAAAATACTTTAGCTTGCTCAGAACAGATCTTCTAAACTTTTCAGCATTGCTTCGCCAAGAACATGAGCAAAGTTATCAATCAAATTAAAATATTATTTTCTACACCTGCTCTCGGTATTTACACCCAGCCTATGTTGATATAAGCATGTTCTTTGATATCGTAGAAAGCAAGTCTATTGCAAACGATCATGGCTCAAGTAAATATTTAAATAGATATATATTTGAATATTTTTATATAAGTATTTTGCCCATATTGTGAAGCAATCTAACAATTCTTCATTATTAATTCTTCGTTATATAATTGCGATGCAATAGCAATTATATTAAATTTGAATTTAATTTAAATATTTTATAAACAGTATATCTAATGTGCATACTTTTGGTTTATAATTTGTAATAGATATCTATATTTTATAGATAATTTTTATCTGGAGGTTGGAGTCCTAAATGGACTTCAACGGGTAATCTGCGAGGCTAAAGTCCTAAATGGACTTTAGCGGGTAACTTATGAGCGAAGCGAATATCTTAAGTTACCCCGTGCCCGAAAGGGGGCGAGCATTCTAGATTACCCAGTGTTTCGAGGGAAAGGAGAAAATTTTGAAAATTAAAGATATAAAGATTGGAAAAGTAAGTACTCCTCTAAAGAAACCTTTTAAGACGGCATTAAGAGAGGTTAAGACAGCAGAAGAAATAGTTATAAAAGTTGAGACGGATACTTGTGAAATAGGTTTTGGAAGTGCTCCTCCTACGGCTGTTATTACTGGGGATATAGAAGCTTCAATTGAAGGAGCAATAAAAGGAATAATAAAGCCTAAGCTGGTTGGAATGGACATTGACAATATTGAAGATATAATGTCTGTGCTCAATGGTTCAATGATAAAAAACACAAGCGCAAAAGCAGCGGTAGATATGGCTATTTACGATTTGTTTGGAAAGAAGTATAATATTCCTTTATACAAATTTTTTGGAGGATTTAGAAATAGTATAACTACTGATATAACTATAAGTGTCAACTCACCGGAAGAAATGGCTCAAGATTCAATTGAGGCTGTAAACGCAGGCTTTAGTATATTGAAAACAAAAGTTGGAACTGATGTTTATAAGGATATTGAAAGAGTTAAGGCAATAAGAGAAGCAGTAGGAAAGAATATTACAATCAGAGTAGATGCAAACCAAGGATGGAAACCTAAAGAGGCAGTTCGAATCATAAGAAGATTTGAGGATATGGGACTTGGTATAGAACTTGTTGAGCAGCCTGTTAAGTATTGGGACCTAGAAGGTCTCAAATTTGTAACTGATAATGTAGCTACAGATATTTTAGCAGATGAAGCGGTTTTTGGCCCATTTGAAGCTATGAAGCTGATACAGCTTAGAGCTGCAGACTTAATTAATATAAAGCTTATGAAATGCGGCGGACTCTACAATGCAGCAAAAATTTGTGCTATAGCCGAAACCATGGGGATAGAATGTATGATGGGCTGCATGCTTGAAGGTAAAATTGGAATTACTGCTGCTGCAAGCTTTACAGGGGGAAAGAAAAATATCACTAAGGCAGATTTGGATACAGTTAATTTAATGGCTGAAGATCCTGTAATAGGAGGAGCCAAGTTCGAGGGAGATAAGGTTATACTATTAGATGAGCCTGGGCTTGGAGTAAAAGACGTTATAGGGTGGCAAGAAATATGAAAGGGAGAAAAAAATGTTCGACAATAAGAAATTTAGATATGCTATGTATTATGTATTCGGTGCAGGGATTATTCTAATGATTTTAAATTTTGTACTCGTAGATTTTAAAACTCAATCTATAAAATACAACGAGTTTACAAAAATGCTTACTGAGAAAAAAATTGATGAGGTTCAAATTTCAGCAGATAAGATAATTATTATTCCTAAACCGGAAGAAGGACAAAAGAAAAAGATACTTTATACCGTAAATATAGGGGATGATCAGTTAGTTGAAAAACTCACTGCTGCAGGAGTAACCTTCGGAGGCGTAGCTAATGATACTAACCCTCTAAAGGCTTTTTTCTTCAACTGGGTTTTGCCTATAATTATGTTTACCTTTTTAGGAAGGCTTATATTTGGAAAGTTGGATAAAAAGCTTGGAAATGGTGTTATGTCTTTTGGGAAGAATACAGCAAAGCTTTATGCCGAGAATGAAACAGGCAAGACTTTTTCAGATGTAGCCGGCCAAGAAGAAGCTAAGGAGTCTTTAGTAGAAATTGTAGACTTTCTTCATAATCCTCAAAAGTACGTTGAGATAGGAGCTAAGCTTCCTAAGGGTGCGCTTTTAGTAGGGCCTCCAGGTACAGGTAAAACTCTGCTGGCTAAAGCTGTTGCAGGAGAAGCTAAGGTGCCTTTTTTCTCTATGTCAGGTTCAGAATTTGTTGAAATGTTTGTGGGAATGGGAGCTGCAAGAGTAAGAGATTTATTTAAGCAGGCAGCTGAGAAGGCTCCTTGTATAATATTTATTGACGAAATAGATGCTATTGGAAAAAGCAGAGAAGGAAACATCAGCGGCAATGACGAAAGAGAGCAAACCTTAAATCAACTTTTGGCAGAGATGGATGGTTTTGATTCTTCAAAGCCTGTAGTTATACTGGCTGCTACTAACAGGCCGGAAGTTCTAGACAAGGCCCTTTTAAGACCAGGAAGATTTGACAGAAGGGTTATTGTTGACAGGCCTGATTTAAAGGGAAGAGAAGCTATTTTAAAAGTTCACTTAAAGAGTGTAAAGTACTCTGAAAATCTTGATGTTTTAGCTATAGCAAAAGCAACTCCAGGGGCTGTAGGAGCAGATCTTGCTAATATGGTAAATGAGGCTGCTTTAAGAGCTGTTAAGCATTCAAGAAAAGAAATAATGCAGGAAGATTTAGAAGAGGCTATTGAGGTTATACTAGCAGGTAAAGAGAAAAAAGACAGAATTATGTCAGACAAGGAAAAGAAGACTGTTGCTTTTCATGAAGTTGGGCATGCACTTGTGGCTGCACTTTTAAAGGGAACTGATCCTGTGCATAAAATAACTATAGTGCCAAGAACAATGGGTGCGTTAGGATATACAATGCAGCTTCCTGAGGAAGATAAATATTTATTAACCAAAGAAGAATTATTTAATGAAATTTCTATATTATTAGGCGGAAGAGCTGCTGAGGAAGTTGAATTTAAGGCTATATCTACAGGAGCGTCAAACGATATTGAAAAGGCTACTCAGACAGCAAGAAGCATGGTAACTATGTATGGGATGTCTGATCGTTTTGACATGATGGGACTAGAGTCTCCATCAAATAGATATCTTGATGGAAGACCGGTACAAAACTGCAGTGCAGAGACTTCTTCAATTATTGATGAAGAAACGCTCAAAATTATAAAAGAGGCTCATAATAAAGCCGTAGATATACTTGAGAATAATAGAGAGCTTATGACAAAGATTGCCGAAAGATTATTGGATAAGGAAACCATTATGGGAGACGAATTTATGGAATTTGTAAGAGGAAGCGAAAGCCATGAAGATTAATAACCTTTAAGAAGGGATGATTTTATTGCAAAATAATAGTTTTGATATGGATAAAGAGATAACTCTTCAAAAGGAAATAGAGCTTAATGTTGAAAAAGAAAAGCTTGAAGAGGTTATTTCACTAATTAATAAAGAGATTTTAAATTATATAGGAAAAAGAAAAGAAGCTTCTCAGTATATTCAAGATTATAGAAAAAATGTACTTGAAGAGTACAGAGATGATGAAGATAAGGTTATAGAATATTTTGATCATGAAAGATATGTAAAAGAAGAGGCTTTTAAAAATATTGATAGAAGACTGAGAGAACTTACAATTCTCTCAACTGCTCCATATTTTGGAAGAGTTGATTTTAAACAAGAAGATTTCGATGATGCAGATAATATATATATAGGCAGATTTGGAATGACTCCTGAGGGAGAATATGAACCTGTAGTTATAGACTGGAGAGCACCAATTTCAGCACTTTTTTATTCCAGTAAACTTGGTTCAAATACTTACAGTGCACCTGCTGGAAGTATAGATGTTGATATACTTTTAAAAAGACAGTTTATAATAAAAAAGGCAAAGCTTCTTGGCTTATTTGATTCTGCATTTGAAGTCAAGGATGAAATACTGCAAATGGTTTTAAGCGGTAACACATCTGATAAACTCAGAGATATAATAATGACAATTCAAGAGGAGCAGGATAATTTAATAAGACAGCCCAAGGATAGAACTATAGTTGTAGACGGGGTTGCTGGAAGTGGAAAGACAACCATTGCTTTGCATAGAGTAGCATATCTTTTATATAATTATAGAGAAAGTCTTCAGGATAAGGTTCTAATTTTAGGACCTAACAGTATTTTTATGGAATATATTTCCACGGTACTGCCAAGCCTTGGTGAAGTTGGTGTGAAGCAGACTACCTTCATGGATTTCGCTCTTGATATATTAGAGCTTAATAGTGTTATGAACTTTAAGGATTATATGGAAAGAGTACTTAAGGGTGATAGAGAATTTATCAATAAGATAGTCCATAAAAGTTCTCTTGAGTATCTTAATGAACTCAATGAGTATATAGATAAACTTGATAAAGAATATTTTAAGCTTCAAGATATAAATTTCTTTGATAAGACAGCTGTTTCTAAAGCAGAGCTTGACGAATTATTTAATTCCTATTATAAAGAAATGCCTCTTTTTAGAAGAAGTAAAAAAGTTAGAAGAATCATATTTTCAAAACTTAAAGATTTAAGAGATGAAGAAGTTAGAAGAATACAAAAAGAATACAATGAAAAGATTTCTAATATGACAAAGGCTGAAATTGAGATTGAGGAAGCTAACCTTAACTTGAAAAGAAAAATGGCAATAAGAGAAGTTATTGCTGAAGTTATGAGAGCAAAAAATAATATGGGCTGGCTTGGCAGCAGAGATTGTTTGGAGCTTTATAAAGAAATAAATGGTGAAGCTGAACTTACTCAAGACGACTTAGCACCAATACTCTATTTAAAAATCAAACTTGAGGGATTAAGAGTTAAAGAAGAAATAAAGCATGTTGTAATAGATGAGGCTCAGGATTACAGTCCTATTCAATTTTTAGTAGTAAGAGAACTTACAAAATGCAGTTCAATGACTATTGTAGGAGACAGCAACCAAAGACTTCTGCCTTTAAAAGGAAAGACTCCTATGCTTAACCTTGAAGAAATTATTCCCGTTTTAAATACTGAGTATTTTGAGCTTACTAAAAGCTATAGATCTACTAAGGAAATAATGGAGTATGCTAACAAGTTCCTTAAAGACAGCAGAATAGTTCCAATAGTGAGAAGCGGAGAAGAAGTTACTGAGGAACTGGTTCATAGCGAAGAAGAACTTATAGAGAAAATAGATAATACTATCAGTAGCTTAAGGCATAAAGAATTTGAAAATATCGCTGTCCTTTGCAGAGATTTAGAAGAAACAGAGAGAATAGGAAGTTTATTAAAGGCAAAGGAATATTTAAAGATTATTGATAATGAAGAAATAATCTATAAAGGCGGAACTGTAGTTATCCCTTCCTATTTTGCAAAAGGGCTTGAGTTTGATGCTGTTATACTTGTTGATGAAAGCAGAAGAGAAGATGAAAGTAAGCTGAATTATGTAATGGCTACTAGAGCACTGCATGAACTTAAGGTGATAAAAAGAAATTAAAGAATGAAGACCAAAATTTCTAAAGGAATTTTGGCCTTCTAGTAAATTCTTCATTTAGTTATTGGAGGAGATATTTTGAAAAAACTTAAGAAAAATAGAATAGTTGTACTTTTAATTGCAACTATTTTTCTTGTTGGAGCATCATTTTTTGTAATTAATAAGGAAAGAAAAGATAATATTTTAAAAGCACAAACAAATCTTAAAGATCAAGAGGAGCTAAAAGTAGAAACAGATAAAAAGAAGCAGCTTGAAGAAGAAGCTAAAAAGGAAGAACTAAAGAATAAGCAGGAACAGTTGAAGCTTGAAAAGATAAAGGCTTTAAAAGAAGATCCAAAGCAGCAGATGGCGGTCAAAGGTATAGGAAAGTCTAAAAATATACCGATACTAATGTATCATTCCATAGATTATGAAAAAGGAAACGAGCTTAGGATACCTAAGGATAAATTCAGAGAACAGATGAAGTACTTGAAGGACAATGGGTACACTCCTTTGAGCTTAGATGAATTGTACTCTCATATGGTCAATGGTACATCAGTTCCAGAAAAGCCAATAGTTATTACGTTAGATGATGGATATTCAGATAATTATACAAATGCTTATCCGGTACTTAGAGAATTTGGATTTAAAGCTACAGTATTTGTAATCACAAACACTGTAGAAGGCGGCGGAAGCTATCTAAATGCTGAGCAGATAAAAGAAATGGACAAGAATGGAATTGATATGGAAAGTCATACTGTAAGCCATCCAAGACTTAATGAATTAAGCTATGATAAGCAAATGAGTGAAATGAAGGAATCTAAAGAGTACTTAGAAAAGCTGCTTAATAAAGATATAAACTACATAGCATATCCTTATGGAAACTTTAATGAAAATACCTTAAAAGCAGTAGAAGAAATAGGATATAAAATGGCTGTTTCAACTAAAAGCGGATTAGCAGCAAAGTCAGATGGAATTTACAAGCTTCATAGAATATATATCAGCAATAACTATGATATGGAGAAGTTTAAGAGACTGGTGAATGGGAAATGAAGAGACTGTATCAAAACAGCTTAAACCTATTGCATGTTATTTGAATTCTAGGAAACGTTCGCTTCGCAGATAAGACTAATAATTAAAAAATTTATAAAGCCTAAATCTTATAAACTCGCATTGCTCGGACAATATAAGATTTTTAACGGCTTTATAAATTTTTTAATTAAAGTCTTATTGCTGCTTACTCAAACGTTTCTACGTATTCAAATAACATACTAAGTTTAGTTGTTTTGATACAGTCTTTTTTAGTAATTCAATCCTTAGTTATTTATTCTTAATTTCTAATTTATTTATGGGTTGCAAGTTTCTGAAAAGAGTAATATAATAAAATTATAGAAAAGGTTTTCTAAAGGGTGATGATATGCCGACAACGATTAATGATGTAGCAAGAGAAGCTGGAGTTTCAATAACTACAGTTTCGAGAGTTCTAAATAATAATTATCCGGTTAAAGAAGAAACAAGAATAAAAATAGAAGAAGCTATAGAAAAATTAAATTATAAGCCTAATACTATGGCAAGAAGCCTTATAACAAAAAGGAGTGCAGCTATAGGAATTATAGTCCCAGGTATAACAAATCTATTTTTTCCAACAATAGTTGAAGCTATTGAGGAAATGATGAAAAGCAAGGGGTATAGTGTTAACCTTTCCAACACAGATGGAGAAGCTTCCAAGGAGATAAAACTCGTTGAAGAACTTACGGCAAGGCAGGCTGATGGAATAATTGTTATAGACCCTGCCATTGAAAATCTGCATAGAGGTTTTTATGATAAGTTGTCAAAAAATCTTCCGGTTATAATAGTTAATGGTTCTCCGGACAGCAATAAGTGCAGCTTTGTGTGTTATGACGAAGAAGTTGGAACTATAGAAGCTTTTAGATATTTGCTTAAGTTAGGACATAAAAAGATAGCTTTTGTAAGAGGGCATAAAAGCTTCTCTTATGATATAAAGGAAAAGATATATAAGTCTGTTTTAAAAGATGAACATTTGCAATATGAAAGAATTTTAAATGTTGGAAAAGGAAATAGTATAGAAGTAGTTGAAAGAGCTCAAAGCTTTACAGAAGAGCTTTTAAAGAGCGATGACAGACCGACTGCGATATTCGCT
Organism: Clostridium rhizosphaerae; assembly: GCF_016765585.1. Taxonomy (GTDB): domain Bacteria; phylum Bacillota; class Clostridia; order Clostridiales; family Clostridiaceae; genus Clostridium_AT; species Clostridium_AT rhizosphaerae. The sequence goes on along the minus strand of NZ_JAESWC010000004.1, from coordinate 139,783 downwards.
TGTAATGATCTTATGGCTGTGGGAGTTATGAATGCTTGTTCAAAGCTTGGAATTGAAGTTCCTAAAAACATGTCGGTTGTAGGCTTTGATAATACAATACTTGCTAATATAACTCAGCCTAAGCTTACCTCTGTAGATTTAAGTATGAAGGAAATAGGGCATAGGGCAGCACTGGAGCTGTTAGATATTATTGAAAATAATACTAGAGTTAGAAAGAAAATTATAATTGATACTAGTCTGGTTGTCAGAGAAAGCTGCGGCGAGTGCAGGATGAAGAATGAAGAACAAATTTAATTTTTGCTATGCAAAAATTAAATTTATATATTTATAGAAAAGGATTTCTATAAACGATTTATTAAGTTAAAGGAAAGGAATGAGGACTTGTATGAGCGAAATTAATGCGGGTTACGAGATTGAAAGACTTTTAAATTTTGCATTAAAACATAACATGATAGAAAAACTGGACATTATACCTTCTAGAAATTCACTTTTAGATTTATTTAAGCTGGAGGAACCATATGCAGGGGAAGTTCAAGAAGAAGAGCTTGAAAATGCAGTTGATATCTTAGATAAGCTTTTGGAATATTCCTATGAAGTCGGAGTTATTGAAGCGAATACAACCACGTATAGGGATCTATTAGATGCAAAGATTATGGGACTTTTAATGCCTAGGCAATCAGAGGTTGTTAAGAACTTTAATAAAACTCTGAAAGAAGCTGGAGTGGAAAAAGCTACTGATGATTTTTACTCTTTATCGCAAGCTTCAAATTATATAAGAATGGATAGAATAGAAAAAAATCTTTATTGGCTTTCTGAAACAACCTATGGAGATTTAGAGATAACAGTTAATTTATCAAAGCCTGAAAAGGATCCAAAAGAAATAGCAGCTTCAAAGCTTAAGCCTCAAGCTAATTATCCAAAATGTTTGCTTTGTATTGAAAATGTAGGGTATGCTGGACATATAAATCACCCAGCAAGGCAGAATCATAGGGTAATACCGGTAAGTCTAGATAATGAACAATGGTATCTTCAATATTCTCCATATGTTTACTATAATGAGCACTGCATATTATTCAATGAAAAACATATACCAATGAAAATTTTTGATAAAACCTTTGTAAGGTTACTTGATTTTGTTCAGGAGTTTCCACATTACTTTATTGGCTCAAATGCCGATTTACCAATAGTAGGAGGTTCTATATTAAGCCATGATCATTTCCAGGGAGGAAGACATGTGTTTCCGATGGAAACAGCCCCTGTAGAAGTTAGCTTTACCAATGACAGCTTTAAAGGAGTTAAGGCTGGAATAGTAAAATGGCCAATGTCTGTTATACGATTATCATCGAATAACAAGGAAGACTTAATAAAACTCTCGGTTGAAATATTAAATAACTGGAGAGAATACAGCGACGAAGCAGCAGATATACTAGCTTATTCAGACATCAATGGAGAAAAGACACCGCACAATACTATAACTCCAATTGCTAGAAAAAATAGCGATGGAGAGTATGAAATAGATCTAGTTCTAAGAAATAACAGAACCAGTGAAGAGCATCCGGATGGAATCTTTCATCCTCACAAAAAGCTTCATCACATAAAGAAAGAGAATATAGGTCTTATCGAGGTTATGGGATTGGCTGTACTTCCGGGAAGATTAAATACTGAATTAAAAGAAATTGAGGCAGTACTTCAAGGAAATATAAATAGATTAAAAGCAGCAGAAGAAAACAACAGTGATTCTATAAACAAGCATACAGCTTGGATAAAAGAGCTTATTGAAAAGTATGGAACAAACTGTGCTAAAGAAAAAGCAGAAGAGATAGTTAAAAAACAGGTAGGAGACAAATTTCTTCATGTACTTATGGACTCCGGAGTTTATAAGAGAAATGAAGAAGGACAGGAAGCATTTATAAGGTTTATGAAGAAGTTAGGATTTAAGAAAAATTAAGAACGAAGAATTAAGAAAGAAAGGGGTTTACTATGAATATTCATGAATTAAAACAAGAGTTTAAAAAGCTTTATGGAGAAGGTGAGATTAGAGTTTTTCATTCTCCTGGAAGAGTAAATTTAATAGGAGAGCATATTGATTACAATGGCGGCTATGTTTTTCCATGTGCGCTTGAGTTTGGTACCTATGGTCTAGTTAGAGCTAGGGAGGACAAAAAAGTTAATTTAGCCTCTACTAATTTTGATTTAAAGGTTTCAGTTGATTTAGATAACATTTCATATAAAGAGGAAGATGATTGGGCTAACTATCCGAAGGGCGTTATGAAAGTCATGATGGATGAAGGGTTTAGTATTGGCGGCATGGATATTTTGATTAGCGGAAACATACCAAATGGCGCTGGACTATCCTCCTCAGCTTCATTAGAAGTTTTGACTGCTGTTATAGTTGATACTTTATTCAACGAAGGTATTGCTGATAGGGTTGCGCTTGTCAAGCTTTCACAAAAGGCTGAAAATACTTTTGTTGGAGTAAATTGTGGAATTATGGATCAGTTTGCTGTTGGTATGGGAAGAAAGAATGAAGCTATACTTCTTGATTGTGGCAGCTTAAAGTACAACTATGCAAAGGTTGAATTAGGAGAGTATACTTTAGTTATAATGAACACAAATAAAAGAAGAGCACTCAATGAGTCAAAGTATAATGAAAGAAGAGCAGAATGCGATGAAGCCTTAGAAATTCTTAAGAAGGAAAAATCAATAAATGCATTATGTGATTTGACAACTGAGGAGTTTGATAAATTAGAAGCATTGTTAGAAAAAGAAAATGTAAGAAACAGAGCTAAGCATGCAGTTTATGAGAATGAAAGAACAAAAACAGCTTATGATCGCTTAAATGAAGGAAGACTTTTAGAGTTTGGAAAACTTTTAGTTGAATCACATAATTCCTTAAGAGATTTATACGAGGTTACAGGAAAAGAACTTGATACCATAGTGGAAGAATCCTTGAAGGTACAGGGATGTATAGGGGCAAGAATGACTGGCGCAGGCTTTGGTGGATGTGCTATAGCTCTTGTAAAAAAGGATGAAGTTAACAACTTTATAAACATAGTTAAGGAAAACTATGCTAAAATAATAGGGTATGAACCAAGCTTTTATTTAAGCGGTGTTGGTCAAGGAACCGAAGAAATCAGATAATAGAGGTAAAAGCCCTAAATGGGCTTTTACGAGTAATTTTCGAGCGGAGCGAGAGTTTTAAATTACTCAGTGCTCCGACTATAAGGAGGTTTTTGTATGTCAATATTAGTTTGCGGCGGTGCAGGTTATATAGGAAGCCACATGGTTGCTGCACTTCTAGAAAAAGGTGAAGAGGTAGTTATATTAGATAATCTTCAAAAGGGACATAGAGATGCAGTTCTAGGCGGAAAACTTTATGAAGGTGATTTAAGAGACAGAGCAGTACTTGATAAAGTATTTACAGAAAATAAAATTGAAGCAGTTATAGATTTTGCAGCTGATTCATTAGTTGGTGAAAGTGTAACAGAGCCACTTAAGTATTTTGAAAATAATGTAGGGGGAACGCTAAGCCTTCTTCGTGCAATGAAAGATCACAATGTTAAGAATATAGTATTTTCCTCAACAGCTGCAACTTATGGAGAGCCTGAAAGTATTCCAATAGTTGAAGATGATAAGACTTTCCCGACTAATCCTTATGGGGAGTCAAAGCTTGCTGTAGAGAAAGTGCTAAAATGGTGCGACAATGCTTACGGAATAAAGTATACTGCACTTAGATATTTTAATGCTGCCGGAGCACATCCAAATGGAAAGATAGGCGAAGACCACAGCCCTGAAAGTCACTTAATACCATTAATACTTCAAACTGCACTTGGAAAAAGAGAAAAGATAATGATGTTTGGTGATGATTATAATACTGAAGATGGAACATGCGTAAGAGATTATATTCATGTAATGGATTTAGCTTCAGCACACCTTCTAGCTGTTGACAGATTAAGAAAAGGCGGAGAAAGCAGAATATACAACCTTGGAAACGGCAAGGGTTTCTCTGTTAAAGAGGTTATAGAAGTAGCAAGAAAGGTTACTGGAAGAGAAATAAAGGCAGAGGTTGCTCCAAGAAGAGCAGGAGACCCTGCGGTTTTGATAGCTTCTTCTGCAAAAGCAATGGAAGAACTAGGCTGGAAGCCGGAATTTAACTCTCTTGAAACTATAATTGAAACAGCTTGGAACTGGCATGTTAATCATCCAAGTGGATACGAGAAATAATTTGATTAATAATGAATAATTAACAATTATGGAAAAAGAAAATCCCACATAGGGATTTTCTTTTTCTTAAAATTCATTTAAAGATTTGCTTTGAAAACATTTTATAATTATTTAACGCTGTTTAACAGCCTTAAATAATGGTTTGCTTCTCTAAGCACATGGTCAGCTAACAGCGGAGGGATAATGGACTTAATTTCACATGCCAATATGCCTTCTGCACCTTGTTTTTTGAAGTTTCTAAGTTCAGTTACCTGATTTATGCTTTCTCTAGTTATTTCTGGTAAGAGATTTGGATTTTGCTGAAGGTTCAGTGTTCTTTCTACTAAAAGCTCAAGTTTTTTAGCAAAATCATTTGCTGTTTCAAAAAGCTGTTTTTCTGATGGATCCAAATAACCTCTTATAAATTCAGAGTGTTCTTCCATGATATGATTCCAAAATACTTCAAGTTCAATTAGTTCTTTTACACTGTCAATAGTATCTTTATTTTGCAGTTTTGTAAGCATCATAACTGCAAACTTAGATTCTTCTGTAACGTGGTGAAGCATGGTTGGATAGGTATAGCTGAAGGCTTTGCACTCTGATATATTTCTATACAAATTATTTAAAAAAGCTATGGTTCTGTTAGTAAGAGTTAAGGCTTCATTGTTAAGTCTTGATACTTCTCCTGAAAGTCCTGTTTCAGCTCTTGTTTTAGCTGCTTCTACCATGTTAAGCTCCTCTTTTGTAATACTTTTATTTATTGGAAGGCCGGTTAAAAATTCTGTAGCTTCTTCTGCGGGCAGTGTAAGCTCAGTTACAATTTCATCAGAGGTCAGGACTTCTTTGCTGATTACATTATGTGATAAGGATACGGCTCTTTGAAGAAGAGTTTCATAGTTCTGTTTTACTGCAAGAAGCTGCTGTTGTATTGCTTTATCTCTTGGAGGCAGTGAAGCAGCAGCAAAAATTGCATGTTCCTTTGCTATTCTCAAAAAGAAAAGATTAAATTCAAGAGAAAGTCTTACATATTGTTCGTTGGTTATCATAATATCCCCTTCCTAAACCTTTATATGTAATAAGTCCTGTCTTTATCATAATATGTTAAAGTTTTATTAACGTGAGCAAATTTATATAAAGAATAATTTAAAATGCTATAATGAATTAAAATTAATATATCAATTAAAAAGGAGCTGAAAAAATATGTGCGAAAAAATTCGATGGGGAATAATTGCGCCAGGAGGAATAGCAAATGCCTTTGCAGATGGACTTCAAGTTTTAGAAGAAGCTGAAATAACGGCTGTAGCTTCAAGAAGTATAGAAAGAGCTGAGAGCTTTGCAGCAAAGTATAAGGTTTCAAAAATTTATGACAGCTATAAAAGTTTAGCTGAGGATGATAATATTGATGCAGTATACATAGCTACACCTCATTCTTTTCATAAAGAAACTGCAATTATGTGCCTTGAAAAAGGAAAAGCTGTGCTTTGTGAAAAACCGATAGGAATAAACGAAAATGAAATGCTTGAAATGATTAAATGTGCTAAGGAAAACAAAGTTTTTCTTATGGAAGCTATGTGGACCAGATTTTTACCTGTTATTAATGAGGTAAAACAATATATTGAAAAAGGACTTATTGGTGACATTTGCTTAGTTAAAGCTAACTTTGGGTTTAAAGGTGACAGTAATCCAGAAAAAAGAATTTTAAATCCTAAGCTTGCCGGAGGAGCTCTATTGGATGTGGGAATATATCCGCTTACCTTTGCTGATTTAGTATATAACAAAGAGGCCTCAGAAATTAAAAGCATGATGAGCTATACAGAAACAGGCGTAGACCAAGACAGTACAATAATTTTGGACTACGGCAGCGGCAAAAGGGCAGAGGTATCAATTTCTATTAAAGATTATATACCACATGAAGGGCTTATTATAGGGACAAAAGGAAATATAAAATTGGATAGGTTTTTTATGCCAACATCTGCAGTAATTGAGATTGAAGGAGAGGAGCCTAGAGAAATAAAAATTCCTTTCTTAAAAAATGGTTATGAATATGAAGCCATGGAAGTAATGAGTTGTATAAGAGAAGGCAGGCTTGAAAGCAGCATCATGCCTCATGAAAAATCCTTAAGGCTATTAAGAACTATGGACAGAATAAGAAAACAATGGAACTTTAAGTATCCTGGAGAAAACTAGAAGTTAATAAAATTTACGCAGGCTATGGTGTAAAGATCTTAGAGCCTAGCGCAGAAAATAATATTTTACTTTATGATAACTTTGCGTATGTTCTAAGGCTTGCAATGCCGAAAAGCTAAGAGCCTCTATAAATTCGCTTTGACTTCTTGTTACTTTAATAGCCGAAGGCTACAAAACATCTTTAGTAAACTTAAAATACTTTTGGCTTGCTCAGAAGAGAGGCTCTAAGCTTTTCAGCATTACTTCGCCAAGAACATGGCAAAGTTATAAATCAAATTAAAATATTATTTTCTACACATGCTCTCGGTCTTTACACCCAGCCTAGTTAGCTTTTATACGCCCTTATAAGTATCTATATGTACAACTTGCTTAATGATTGTTTTTATAATTAAAAGTTTAGGCTTTTTTAAAAGCAAGAAATTGCCTTTTTTTCATTAGCCTATTTAAATATAAACCTATATAAATATTTAAATATTTACTTGAACCATGCGAGTTTGCAGTAGATTTGCTTTCTACAATATTGAAGAGCATACTTACATCAACACTATTATTAAACAGCACCAAACTTTTTAATGTTTAATCTGATTAACTAGAGAACAACAAAAGTATTATAGGCATGCTTTAAAGTATGCAGGGCAGTGTGGAAAATAATATATAAGATTAATTGAGTATTTTGCCCATGTTCTTGGTGAAGTGAAGTCATAAAAATTAGAGCCTCTCTTCTGAGCTAACAAAACTACAATATGATATAAAGATTTGTTATAGCAGCTTCGCTTTAAAGATAGCAAAAGTTAAAGCGAATTCCTAGAGGCTCTTAGTTTTATGACTTCACGAACCTTAGAACAGTAGCAAAGTAATCACAAAGATTATATATTATTCTCCACGCAAAGCCCTGCGAACTTTAAAGCGCAGCCTGCGGCATTTTAGTATGCAATTTTATTAATGAGTATACTTACTTTAAAAATCTTTTTACTAACTTAACCTTATCCTTATAAGGAGGAAATATTAGATTGATATTAAACCTAGTACTCTTTTTTAAGATACTCTTCCTATGAGAGAAGGTTTCAAAGCTTTCTTTTCCATGATAACCGCCTATGCCTGAGTTTCCAACGCCTCCAAAGGGCATATATACGCTTGCAACATGGGATATTGTATCATTTACGCAGCCGCCTCCAAAAGATATACTGCTTAATACCTTATGTTCTACAGCTTCATTTTCAGTAAACAAATATAAAGCAAGAGGCTTTGGTCTTTCGTTAATCATGTTTATCACTTCATTTAAATCGCTGTATTCAAGTATAGGAAATATCGGTCCAAAGATTTCATCTCCCATTGAGGCATCCTGCCAAGAAGCATTATTAATTAAAGTTGGCTCAATATAAAGCTTTTCACGATTGTAATTACCGCCATATATAACTTTAGATTTATCCTTATCAATTATTGAAGTTAGTCTATCGAATTGTTTAGTGTTAACAATTCGCCCGTAGTCTTTACTTTTTGAAGCATCAACTCCGTAAAAATTAATAATAACTTTTTTTAACATTTCAATAAACTGTTCCTTAACATCTTTATGAACAATTAAGTAGTCAGGTGCTATACAGGTCTGTCCAGTATTAATAAGCTTTCCCCAGGCAATTCTTTTAGCAGCAATTTCAAGGTTTGTTGTTTTATCAACTATAGTTGGACTTTTGCCGCCAAGCTCTAGGGTTACCGGTACTAAGTTTTTTGCAGCCGCCTGCATAACTATTCTTCCTACAGGAACGCTTCCAGTAAAGAAAATATAGTCAAAGGGTGAGTTTATTAATGCGGAGGTAGTTTCTTTTTCACCTTCTATAACTCTTATGTATTTATTATCAAAAGTCTCTTCTATTAGCTCTTTTATAAGTGCTGATATTGCAGGTGTACTTTCAGAAGGTTTTAATATAGCACAGTTACCAGCTGCTATGGCACCTATAAGAGGTTCTATTACAAGTTGGAAAGGATAATTAAAAGGACCCACTATAAGCACTGTTCCATAAGGTTCATACATTATATAGGTTTTTGAAGGCTGCTGATGTATCGGTACTTTAACCTTTTTAGGCATAGACCAGTTTTTTAAGTTTTTTATCATATAAGAAATGCTGTCTAATACAAAACCTACCTCAGTGCTGTAGGCTTCAAATTCACTTTTGCCTAAATCTTTATAAAGTGCATCTAATATATTGTCTTCATATTTTTTTATAGCAGTTTTTAATTTTTTTAGGTTTTCTATTCTAAAATTTATATTTTTTGTTACACCGGTATGAAAGTAAGTTTTATGTTCTTTAAGTATTTGGTTAACTTGTTGTTCTGATAACGAATTCATTCATAAGTCTCCTTTAGCGTTATATATTAATAATAGTATTTGAATAGAATTATAACATATGATAGAATTTTATAAAATGACTAAATATTCAATCGTTTTCTTTAAGTTATTTCATTTAAGGTGGGGAGTGCTATGAAAAAGGGGACAAACAAGGAGGAAATTCTAAGGTATATAGAAGAAAAATGCAGGCGGCAGCATGAAAAAGGTGAGAAGACTATTGGATGTGATACAAATGAAATAGCTGAAAAGCTTGATATAAAAAGAACAAATGTAAGCAAAATACTAAATGAGCTTTATCAGGAAGGTTTGATTATTAAAATAAAAGGAAAGCCTGTGTTATACAGTCTTAATTTTAATAAGAAAGCATCAAAGTTCAGTATGAGTTTTGATAATCTTATAGGTTCGGACAAAAGTCTCAAAAAATCTGTTCAGCAGGCCAAAGCATCTATTCTTTATCCGCCTAGAGGGCTTTATACTCTCCTTTTGGGAGAGACGGGAGTTGGAAAAACTATGTTTGCGGAGCTTATGCATAGATTTGCTATAGAAAACTGCATACTTCCTTCAAATGCTCCTTTTATTACTTTTAATTGTGCAGATTATGCTAATAATCCTCAGCTTTTATTAGCTCATCTATTTGGAGCTAAAAAGGGTTCGTATACAGGTTCGGATAAGGATAGAATAGGTTTAGTTGAAAAGGCTAATAATGGCATTTTATTTTTAGACGAGGTACATAGACTTCCGCCTGAAGGTCAGGAAACCTTGTTTTATTTAATGGACAAGGGTGAATATACATCAATTGGTGATGCGGATAATGTAAAAAAAAGCAGCGTTCTCATAATTTGTGCTACTACAGAGGATGTAGATACTAGTCTTTTGTCTACATTTACAAGAAGAATACCTATAAATATAACTATACCTCCACTCAGAGATAGAACTTTTGAGGAAAGATATGAGCTTGTTTGCGAATTTTTGAAAATTGAATCAGCTAGAATAGGGAGAGAGATTATAGTAAGTCCAAATAGCTTAAGATGTCTTTTATTATATAATTGTCCGGGAAATGTAGGACAGTTAAAAAGTGATATTCAGCTTGGATGTGCAAATGCATTTTTAAAATGTGTGTCAAGGAAAGAAAAAAACATAAGGCTTCATAGTACGGATTTTACAGCTCAGGTTAAACAGGGGCTTATATTATATAAAAGCTACAGCGATCAGATAGATAAGATAGTGGATAGCAGTAAAAGACTATCCTTTAGTGCTGCGGGTATTGAGGAAATTTTAGAGATAGATAAAACAAAACTTCCAGACAACTTCTATGAAGATATTGAAGATAGAATTCAAGAGCTTCAGGAAAGAGGCGTAGATGAGGAAGATATTAATGTTTTAATGTCTCTTGAAATTGAAAACTATTTTAGAGAACTTGTAGGAGATACTCAGAGACAAGTAAATAAAGAGGAACTGTCAAAGCTTGTTGATAAGAAAATAATTGATTTAGTAGAAGAATTCTTGAGTTATGCAGGAGTAAAGCTTGGAAAGGTTTTTCCAAACAAAACTTTTTACGGGCTCTGTCTACACATAAGTTCAAGTATTGAAAGGCTTAAATCAGGTAAAAAGGTTATTAATCACAATCTTAAAAGAATTATAGAGGAAAATAAGGAAGAATATGTGCTGGCACTTAACTTTGCAACTAAGCTTGAAAAACAGTTTAATATTAAGCTTCCTGTGGATGAAGTCGGTTTTATTGCCATGTTTTTGACTCTTGGGAAAAACTCTGATACTGAAGAAAGTTGTATCCCAATTGTTGTAGTAGCCATGCATGGAAGACATACAGCTTCTTCAATGATGGAGGTAGCACAAAAGCTTGTTGGAGCCTATAACATTTATGCTTATGATATGAGCTTGGATAAAAATGCGAAAGAAGCCTATCAGGAATTAAAAGAGATAATTGTTAAAAATCATAGAGGAGCAGGGGTTCTTCTTCTAGTAGATATGGGTTCCTTAAAAATGTTTGGAAATTTAATTGAAGAAGAAACAGGAATTAAAATAAAGGTTTTGGAAATGGCTTCTACTATTACTGTCATAGAGTGCGCTAGAAAATCCTTAATCGAATATGATATAGATAATATATGGTACTCAGTAAATGAAAGCCATTCCAATTTCTTTAATTCATCTTTACATAGTCTTAGTGAAAACTTTATGGCAAAAAAAGATAAGCTTATAATAACTGTTTGTACAACAGGAGAGGGAAGTGCACTAACTTTAAAAGAAATGATAGAAAAGAAATTGAAGCTTCCTAAAAATGTGCAGGTTATGGCTTTAACCATTAATAATACTAAAGAGTTTTATTCTTCAGTAAATAAGCTTGCAAAGGACAAGAAAATAGCAGCGATAGTAGGAACCTTTAATCCAGATATATATGGAATACCATTCGTATCAATTTCACAGATGTTTAGTGAGGAAGGCGTATCCCTATTAAAATCACTTATAAATGGAAACGATGTAAGCGAATATGCCTGGATTATTGAAAATTATAAAGAGGAAATAGACGGATCAATAGATGTTGAAGAATATAAAAATATTTGTTTATCCACTATAAGCTTTATTCAAACTAAGCTGGGTTTTGAAGTTTCAGAGGAAATAGCAACAGGGGTAGTGCTGCATCTTATTTGTGCTATTAAGAGGTTAATAAACGGCACAGATAGTCCTGAGTGTGAGGTAAAAGCCAAACTGTATGAAAATTATAAGCTTCAGCTGTTAAAACTAAAAAAATTTATGAATTCCATATCTAAAAATATAAATATTTCCTTTAATGATGATGAAGTTTGCTTTGTTTTAAGAAGTGTATTAGAGATTTAAATAAAATGTGTATACAAAACTAAATAATGTGTATAGGATTTTATAATAATATTTAATGTTTTGTATAAATATGTATTTAAATGTGTATATCATAGTATACAAAAGCACAGCAGAGATGGCATTTTCTCTGCTGTTTTTATTTTGGCACGCAAGTTGCTATATAATAAGACATGGAAATGAAAATGTATACATTTTATAACCTATTAACTATTTAAAGAGCATAAGGATTAATAATCCTTATGTGATTCTAAAAAATTACAAGGGGGTATTTTTATGAAAAAGGTTATGCTAATTTGTTCGGCAGGGATGTCCACATCGCTTCTTGTTTCCAAGATGCAAAAAGCTGCAGCTGCAAGAGGTATAGAAATCGAGATTTGGGCTGTTGGAACAGCAGGCTTTAAAAATGAGTTAGCAAAGCCAGATGTAATTCTTTTAGGACCTCAGGTTAGATTTATGAAGGATGAGGTAGCTAAGCTGGCAGCACCAAAACCTGTAGAGGTTATTGACATGAGATCCTATGGAAAAGTTGACGGCGAAGGAGTTTTAAATCAAGCTTTAAAACTGATAGGGGCGTAAATAATTATTTGAATTTTAAAATTTGAGGAGGAATTATTTATGGGTTTTTTAGATAAGTTAGCAGCGTGGCTGGAAAAACACTTCTTACCTATAGCTGGGGCTATCGGCAGACAGAAACATCTTGCTGCAATGAGAGATGGATTTATAGCTATACTTCCAATGACAATGATGGGTGCTTTGGTTGTAATGCTTAATAACGTATTGTTCAATGCAGATTCATTATTTGGAAAAGCGCTTAATAAAATGGGCTGGTATGCAGATAGCGTACAACCATTCCTTGCAAAATATATTATTCCGGTAATGAGTCAGATTTGGTGGGGAACTCTTGCACTAGGAGTTATATTCTCAGTATTTACAATTTCATATAATCTGGCTAAAAATTATGAGGTTGATGGATTATCAGCCGGTGTAATTGCAACAGTATCATATCTTACACTTTTACCACAGACAGGTAAAATAGAACTTGCTAAAGATATTGCTGAAAAAGCAGGTGTAAAAGCTGTTGAAGGCTGGGGACTTTTATCTTGGACATCCTTTAACTCTTCTGCTGTATTTACAGGTCTTATTACAGCAATCTTAGCTACTGAAATATATAGATTAGTTATTAAAAAAGGCTGGGTAATTAAAATGCCTGAACAGGTTCCACCAGCAGTATCAAAGGCATTTTCAGCTGTTATTCCGGGTGGAATAGTTATGCTGGTATTCGGTATATTATCGGTTATATTCTTAAATTTTGTAAAGCTTCCTTTAAAAGACTGGATAGATTTGACTATACAAAGACCTCTTACAAGTCTTGGTCAGTCACCGGCTACAATGATATTCTTAGTAATGATATCACAAATACTTTGGTTCTTCGGATTGCATGGTATGAATATAGTTGGACCTATTCTTGATACAATGTACGCACCTGCGATACAAGAAAATCTTCAAGCTGTTACAGTTTATCATACTGCACCTACAAACGCTATTACTAGAAACTTCATAGACGTTTACGCTATGCACGGTGGTTCAGGTGCTACTTTAGGATTAATAATTTGTATATATCTATTCTCTAAGAGACAAGAACATAAGGAACTTGCAAAACTTGCTACAGCTCCTGGTATATTCCAGATAAATGAACCGGTTATTTATGGACTTCCAATGGTATTAAATCCACTTATGTTTATACCTTTCGTATTAACACCGGTTGTTACTTTGTTTATTGCTTGGTTATTTACTGGTCCAATACCATTTGCAGGCAAGATTTATATTGCATCTCCATGGGTTACTCCTCCAATAGTATCAGCTTTCTTATCAACAGGAGGAAGTATAACAGCTACTATACTGGCAGCAGTGACATTGCTTATTTCAATATTAATCTACGCACCATTTGTTATTGTTTCTAACAAAGATGCTGTGGTTGAAGAGTCAGGAAACAGTCTTAACGTATAAAAAGAAATAATTACAGGGGGATTATATATCCCCCTAATAAATCTTATGAGGTGGAGGGTTATATGGCAACCTATAAGAATCAAGCAGTAGTTGATTATCCCGTCAATGAAGTTTTTAGAGTTTTTAAAAAGACTGCTAAAAGAGATTTTCCTAAATTTAATGAAAAAAACCCAGTAGGGACTATGGTAGAGAGAGCTGCAGGAGCTTATTCTGTGCGAAATGGAAAGGTTGTTGTAGAGATAACTGATTATAAGACTAATCAGATTTATGAAATAACAAGCACTCATGATAATATATTTTACAAATCAAGATATGAATTTTATTCTATAGATGAAAACAAAACAAAGATTATTTTAGTTGAAGAAAATCATTCGTCTGGATACTTTAACAGTTTTAATATTCTGGTATCTGGTCTATTTTTTAAATCCAGAGTCAGAAAAAGATTTGACTTTTTAGTTAAAGGGTTAAAGGAGCAGATTGAAAAAACAACCATGATTAAGGAGCTGAGATAAGAAAGGGATGGTATGATGCTGAAAATTGTTACTATAGGCGGCGGTTCATCTTATACACCTGAATTTGTTGAAGGTATTATTAAAAGATATGAGGAGCTTCCCGTAAATGAATTATGGCTTGTAGATATTGAAGAAGGAAAAGAAAAATTAGAAATAGTAGGTAACCTTGCAAAAAGAATGATCGAAAAAGCAGGGCTTCCAATAAAAGTTTATTTAACTCTAGATAGAAGAGAAGCATTAAAAGATGCTGACTTTGTAACTACTCAGCTTAGAGTAGGACTTTTACAAGCTAGAGCTAAGGATGAAAGAATTCCATTATCACATGGATTTATGGGGCAGGAAACTAATGGTGCAGGAGGACTATTTAAGGGCCTAAGAACTATTCCGGTTATTTTAGATATAGCAAAGGATATAGAAGAACTTTGTCCAAAGGCTTGGTTAATTAATTTTACAAATCCTGCAGGAATGGTTACAGAAGCTTTAGCAAGGTATTCAGTCCATAGAAGATTTTTAGGCCTTTGCAATGTTCCAGTAGGAATGGAAAGAGGTCTTGCTAACATACTAGGTATCGAGCCTAAAAGAGTAAGAATAGATTTTGCAGGACTTAATCATATGGTTTACGGTTTTAACATTTATGTTGATGATGAAAATAAAACTGAAGAAGTTATGAATAAATATATAGAAAAGTCTTCTGAAATAAACATGAAGAATATAACTGCTATGGATTGGGATGCAGATTTTATAAAAGCCTTTAAGCTCATGCCTTGTCCATATCATAGATATTATTATAAAACAAAAGAAATGCTAGCTGATGAGCTTGAAAAGTTTAAGCTTGGAAAAACAAGAGCAGAAGAAGTTATAGAAACTGAAAAGGAACTTTTTGAGCTGTATAAGGATATAAACCTTAAAGAAAAACCAAAGCAGCTTGAAAAAAGAGGAGGGGCTTATTACTCTGATGCTGCCTGTAATTTGATTTCTTCTATCTATAACGACAAAGGCGATTTGCAGGTAGTTAATACTATCAATAACGGAACAATAAAGGACTTTCCAGATAACTATGTACTTGAAATTACTTCAAAAATAACTAAAGATGGCCCTATACCTCATAAGTTTATTGAAGAGTTTCCAGTGCACATTAAGGGATTAATAAATCAAATTAAGCAGTTTGAAATATTAGGTGCAGAGGCGGCGGTAGAAGGAAGCTATGAAAAAGCACTTTTAGCTATGATTACAAATCCATTGGTTTCAAGCGACCTTGAAGGTCATAAGCTTTTAGATGAGTTACTTGAAGCACATAAAAAATATTTACCCAAATTTTTTGATGAAAGCGGCGGCATAAGAAAGTAGACGTAAGATAGGAGGATAACAGCATGAACGAAGTAGATTATCAAGAAACAGCATTTCAACTTATATTATCAGCAGGAAATGCTAAGGCTTTGGCCTTCAAGGCTATAAATTTTTCGAAGCTAAATAAATTTGAGGAAGCATATAAATGCTTGGAAGAAGCAGAAAAAGAACTAGAAACTGTACATTCTCTTCAATTTGGCTTAATTCAAAAGGAAGCTGAAGGTCAAAAAAATGATATATCTGTTCTTTTAATTCATTCGCAGGATCATTTTATGGATTCTCTTTTAGCAAAGGACATGGCAAAGGAGTTCATTCAATTATATGAAAGGATGAATAAAATTGAAAAAGTTTTTGGTAATTTGTAAAAACACAGGCCAGGCAACAGCTTTTAAAAGAGTTGTTCTAGAGCATTCAGAAAAGAATAATTTGCCTATTAAATGGTTTTTTGCAGATGATAAGAATTATTTGGATACCATCAGTGAGGAAGGTATTGATTTAGTTCTTATATCCCCAGAAGTTATCTTAATAGAAAAGCAGATTAAAGAAGTATTAGATAAAAAAGAAGTACAATATTTTTCTATGAAGCCTATAGATTTCGGACTTAGAAGAATGGAAAAACTGATGCCTATGCTTGAGCCTTATATTAACAAGCAGGATTAGGGGATGAAATAATATGAAACTTATAATAAATGCTGATGACTTTGGCTTAACCAAAGGAGTTTCAGACGGAATACTTGACTGCATTGAAAAAGGGGTTGTTACTTCAACTACAGCTATGGTAAATGGTTTGTATTTTGAAAAAGCCATAGAGGAAGCAAAAAAAAGAAACTTTAAAAATATAGGAATACATTTAACACTTACATGGGGAAAAACCATTTTGCCTGTTAATAAAATACAATCTCTTGTTGATAAGAAAGGGTATTTTTATAAAAGAACTCCAGAGGATAAACCAAACTATGAGGAAGTAAGAGAAGAACTTAGGGCACAAATTGAAAAGTTTTTATCTACAGGTATAAAACCTACTCATTTTGATGGCCATCATCATTTCTATGCTTTCGATGAAGAAATATTAAATGTGGTTTTAGACCTTTCAAAAGAGTATGATCTTCCTTTAAGAGGAATGCCTGAGCTGATGGAGTATTATACAAAAAAAGGTGTAAGATCGACAGAAGTTTTTACTTCCGAATTTTATAATGAGAATGCTGAAGAAGGTAAGCTCTTAAGCATTATATCAAAGTACAAGCAGTTTAAGACTGTAGAAATAATGTGCCATCCTGCTTATGTAGATGAAGATTTAATTAACGCTACATCCTATAATAAACATAGAAAACAAGAGTTTCAAATACTGATTTCAGAAAAAATAAAAGAATTTATAAATAAAGAAAATATAGAATTGATTGCTTATAATGAGCTATAATCTAGGGGATGGTATAGTTAAATCTGTTTATCTATAAGCCATCCTTAAATTTTGTTTTTATATTAAGGAGAGTGATTTAGTTTATGACAACACAATTTCCTAAAAATTTTTGGTGGGGTGCTGCAACTTCGGGGCCTCAAAGTGAAGGTTCATTTAATAAAATTCATAAAAACGTATTTGACTATTGGTATGAAATTGAGCCTGAAGCTTTTTATGATAGAGTTGGACCAGCTGTAACATCTAATTTCTATAATTCCTATAAGGAAGATATTGCTTTGATGAAAGATATAGGTTTAAACTCTTTTAGGACCTCTATTCAGTGGTCCAGACTAATAAAGGATTTTGAAACAGCAGAAGTAGATGAAGATGGAGCAGAATTTTATAACAATGTAATAAATGAGTGCCTTAAAAATAATATTACTCCGGTTATAACACTTCATCATTTCGATCTGCCAATAGAATTATATAGTAAATACGGGGGTTGGGAATCCAAGCATGTTACTGATTTGTTTGCAAAGTATGCTGTAAAATGCTTTGAACTTTTCTCTGATAGAGTAAAGTATTGGACTACCTTTAATGAACCAATTGTTGTTGTTGAAGGACAGTACTTATATCAGTTTCACTATCCTAAGCTTGTTGATGGAAGAAAGGCGGTACAGGTACTTTATAATATTAACCTGGCTTCAGCTAAAGCAATTAAGGCTTTTAGAGAAGGTAATTTTAATAAGGTTTCTCAAATAGGAATAGTATTAAACTTAACACCATCTTATCCTAGATCAAATTCAGAAAGAGATATAAAAGCAGCTGAAACAGCAGATTTATTCTTCAATAGAAGCTTTCTTGATACTGCAATAAAAGGAGAATTCCCTGATAAGCTTGTTAAACTTTTAAGCGATGAAGGAATACTTTGGAAGGGTTCTTTGGAGGAAGCTGAAATAATAAAGAATAATACAATAGACTTTTTAGGAGTAAATTTTTATCAGCCAAGAAGAATTAAGGCAAAAGAAACTCCGGTAGATTTGACAAAGGGATGGATGCCTGACAAGTACTTCGATAATTATGATATGCCGGGAAGAAGAATGAACCCTTATAGAGGCTGGGAGATATATCCTAAAGCTTTATATGATATAGCAATTAACATTAAGAATAACTATGGAAATATACCTTGGTATGTATCGGAAAACGGTATGGGAGTTCAGGATGAGGAAAGATTTAAAAATAGCGAAGGAAGAATAGAAGATGATTACAGAATAGATTTCATAAAAGAGCATTTAGAGTGGCTTCATAAAGGAATAGAAGAGGGCTCAAACTGTTTTGGATACCATCTTTGGACTCCAATAGACTGTTGGTCCTGGCTCAATGCTTATAAAAATAGATATGGATATATAGCCTTAGACTTAGAAACTCAAAAGAAGACAGTGAAGAAATCGGGTTGTTGGATAAAAGAAACTTCAAAGAAGAATGGGTTCTAAAGCAGTTGTGCCAGTCTTTTTAAATGGAGGGAAATAGATGAAATATTATATGGCATTCGATCTTGGGGGAACAAATCTTAAATATGCTGTTGTAGATAGAGAAGCTAACATAATTGAAAAGGGAAAGTTTCCTACACCTAAGCAAGGTATTGAAGAATTAGTTTCTCTTATCGGCAAAACCACTGAGAATTATAAAAGTAAATATGAGTTTGATGGGGTTGCATTAAGTTTTCCGGGGGTTGTAGATAACAAAAACGGTTTTATTGGAGGAGCTTCTGCCGTTCCTTATATACACGGACCTAATATAAGGGAGCTCATTGAGAAAGAAACAGGCTTTAGAATATCCATGGAAAATGATGCTAATTGTGCAGCTTTAGCAGAGGTGTGGAAGGGTGTTGCTAAAGATGCTGAAGATGTATTGTTTATAGTTGTAGGCACAGGCATAGGTGGTGCCATTATCAAAGATAGAAAGCTTCACACAGGCAAGAACCTGTATGGGGGAGAATTTGGCTACATGATCACGGAAAGAGATTATGAAAAGCAACAGTTTAAAATATGGAGTACAACTGCATCTACAAATGCTATAGTACAAAAAGCTGCAGAGCTTAAGGGAATATGTGCGCAGGAATTAAACGGTGAAATGGTATTTGATATGGCTGAAAAAGGAGATGAACTTTGCCAAAAGGCTATTGATTATTGTCTCATGTCTTTAGCAGAAGGGATATTTGCTCTTCAGCATATGTTTGATCCGGATATGATAGTTCTAGGTGGAGCAATAAGTGCCAGAGAGGATATAATTGATCAGCTTAACAAGAGGATAGATATACTTATGAAAAATATATCTGCTGCAAGACTATATCCTAGGATTGAAAGATGCAAATTTAATAATGACGCTAATATTATTGGTGCAGTTTATAACTATATGAATACTTTTAATGAATAATGCTAAATGGTGTTTAAGGATATGTCAAAGTAAAAGACATATCCTTTTTTAGTGTATAATGTTTCTATGGACAAACTAGAAATATTTCACTAAAACTAGAAATAGTCCACTATTGTATATAGAATTTTTATTATAGATTTAAAGTAATAGACTGAAAGAAAATACTTAACGGAGTTGAGATTAAAGTGGAATTTTTTAAAAATAAAGTTTTTAGAAGGGTATTTTTAATATACACAGCTGTTATAATTGCAAGCATATCTTTTTTATCAGCCTTTATATTAGTTAATGTTAAGAAGACGCTGACTGCCAACCAGACGTATATTAACCGCAAGATGATAGATAGCGTTAATGAATATTTTAAACAGCAATATGATAACTCAAGATCAATAATTAATGGATTATACAGCAAGCAGCTTGAATTAATGGACGCAATCAATTTCTTAAATTATGACTATGAAACATATATTGAAAACAGACTGGATAATTATTATAAATTTGAAGGGTATATATACGGAGGAACAAATTCTTTTATAAGAAGTGCATATAATTCGAATGACAATATAGAAAGTATAATATTTTACAGCTATAAAAACGATAATTTTTCTATGTTTGATTCATTAGGAAATATCAAATATGTTAACAACATAAGAAAAAATATAAGTTTTGATGCTAATGAGGAAAATATTAATAATAGTTTTATTGACCTATTAAACTCCTATGACGGTAAAGAAAGAGGCAGTAGCTACTATATTATTAATAAAATAAAGGATCCAAGCAAATTAGATACCGTAGGACTTATAATTATTAAATATAAATTAGACAGGCTAAATGCTATAATGCAAAGCTATGATAAATCTAAAAATAATATTATAGCTATAAACAAAAACGGAGCAGTTATATATGATTCTTCAAATAAATATACAGGTAAACCCTATCCTTATATTGACAGATTGAAAACAACCGATAAACCCATAATGCTTGATAAAAGCAGTTATATTGACTTTGTTACAAGTACTTTAGACGTAATTGTAGTAGGGATAATGCCCGTTGAAAACATCTACAGTGGAAATAAAATAATTACTCATACTACAATTATTCTGGCAATAATTTTAATAATAATCGCTGAAGCCATTGTATTTGTTAAAATCGACAGCTTATCTAAGAGGGTAAATGGTATTACTGAAGCAATGAAAAGTGTGCAGGAGGGAAATTTCAAGATAGAAATAAAAACTGGCAGTGAAGACGATGAGTTTTCTATGATATCAAAAAGCTTTAATGACATGTGCAGGCAGCTTAATGAGTACATAAGCAGGGTATATTTATCAGAAATAAAACAAAAAAATGCTGAAATGCTGGCGCTGCAAAGTCAAATAAACCCACATTTTTTATATAATACTTTAGAATCTATTAGAATGAAAGCCGTAAGCATTGGCGAAAAGGATTTAGGCAAAATGCTTTATAACCTTTCTGCTCTTTACCGAAACATGATTAAAGGAAAAACCTTTATTACTATAGAGCAGGAACTTGAACACTGTAAAATGTATTTAGACCTATTTAAGTTTAGATATGAAGGAAAATTTAATTACTGCATTGATGTGTCAGAAGAGTTATATTCAAAGGAAATAATCAAGTTTTCTCTTCAGCCAATAATAGAGAATTTTATAGTGCATGGAATAAATTTAGATAGGGATGACAATTATATAGTAATTTATTCTGAGAAAGATGGACAAGATGCTGTCATATTTATTGAAGATAACGGTATGGGAATAGAGGCGGAAAAAGTAAAAAGTTTAAATGAAAAAATGGAAAATATTGAGACAGGTGATTCTATAGGACTTCTAAATGTAAATGAGAGGATAAGGCTAACCTATGGAGAAGAGTACGGTTTGGTCGTAAAGGGCAGAAAGTTTATGGGTACTGTAGTAAGCATAAGAATTCCAATTAGGGAGGTTAATTCTGATGTATAAGGTATTGCTTGTAGATGATGAAATTTTAATACTTAACGGCTTGAGGAATATTATTGATTGGGAAGAGCTAGAATTGAGTATTGAGGATACAGCTTTAAATGGTGAGGATGCACTGAATAAATTTAGAGAAAATCCAGTAGATATCATAATTACAGATATATCAATGCCTAAGCTTAATGGGTTGGAGCTTATAGAAGAGATAAAGAAAATCAATAGTAGCGTCAAGTTTATTATTTTAAGCGGATATGATGATTTTAACTATGCCAGGAATGCAATTAAATTGGGCATAGAAAATTATATATTAAAGCCTATTAATGAGGATGAATTAAAGGGAACCCTTGAAAATATAGTGAGCAAGATTAATTCCAATGATAAAAATATGAATCTAAATCTAGAAACACTAGAAGTTTTGAAGGAAAATATCCTATACAGATGGGCTACAGATAATATAAGTCATTATGAATTAGAGGAAAGAGAATTTATTCTGGGAATAGGCTTAGGCTTTTCATATTATTCTGCAGCTATTATAGAGTTTGAATTTAGCAGTGAGATTTTTCAAAAGCTATATAAATATATAGTTGGCGCGGTTAATAAAGAATCCTGCTGCACTGTTTTTAAGGACTTGGGAAATAACATTATTCTAGTTATGGCAAATAATGATGTTGAAGTTTTGCAAAATAACTTAAGGGTATTTTTCGGTAACTTGATATGCAGTTTGAGAGAAGGACTGAATGTAAATACCTTTATATCTGTGGGTACAACAGAAGCAGGCTATAAGAATTTGCCCAAAAGCTATAATGCGGCAAAAAAGCTTAAGGATTATATACTTATGCATGGCTATAATAGAGTTATTTATGCCTTTGAGAAGAATTATAAAAAAGAGCACTTGGATTTGGATGTTTCTTATTTAAAAGAATTTAAAAAATGTATTTTGAGCAAAGATATAAGTTTAGTAAAAAATCATATTGATAATACCTTCGGCATGCTTTCAAGTGCTGAAACATCAAATCCAAGTATTATACAGAATTCTGCAGTAAAAATGATACTTATTATAAGAGAAATATACAGCGAACTTAATATTATGAGTCTTCCTAAGGATGAAGATATAAAAGAAATAATACTCTATATAATTAATCTAAAGGTTCTAGATGAAATAAAGAATTTAATAAAAAATGAGAGCATAAAGCTTTTAGAACATATCAAAAGAAACAGCAGTGAAACAAGTCCCGTAATACAACAGGTTATACACTACATTAAAAACAACTATCAAAATGAAATATCAATCAAGACACTAAGCCAAAAATTCAATATAAACCCGTCTTATCTAGGGCAAGTCTTTCATAAAGAAGTGGGAGAACCTTTCTCAGATTATTTAACAAGAATAAGAAACGAAAAAGCAAAGGATATGCTTTTAAATACAAACTTAAAAATAAATGAAATAGCACAAAGTGTAGGATATAGCGATACAAGCTATTTTTACAGAAAATTTAAGGAAGTTTTTGGCATATCCCCTAATGCAATGAGAAGCAGTAAAAATTATAAACTATAATTTTTACATTAAATCTAAATTTAATCAACTTTATGACTATTTGGGAGAATGTTATATTGTTAATTAGGTAACGTTTACTTTATTAACATATAAGGAGGATGGAGTATGGGTAAATTTTTTCGGAGGTTTAAAGCTAATAAAGAACTCCTTTTATTAGCCCTTCCAGGTGCTGTTTGGTTTTTAATTTTCAGTTACCTTCCAATATTTGGAGTTATTATTGCTTTTAAAAATTTTAGAATTACAGGAAAAAGTTTTATTAAAAGTCTTATAGACAGCGATTGGGTAGGTTTTAAGAATTTTGAATTTTTATTTAAAACCAATAATGCTTGGGTAATAACAAGAAATACAGTTTTATACAATTTAGTTTTTATAGTTTTAGGTATTGTACTGCCTGTATGTCTAGCGATTATAGTCAATGAGCTATTAAATAAAAAAATGGCTAAGGTGTATCAAAGTGCAATGTTTCTGCCTTATTTTTTATCCTGGGTTGTAGTAAGCTACTGCTTATTCGCATTTTTAAGTGTAGATAAGGGATATATAAATCACCTGCTTGCAAGATTAGGTCATGGAGAGATTTCATGGTATACAGAACCTAAATATTGGCCTTTTATTATTATATTTATGAGTCAGTGGAAGGGTATAGGTTACGGTACAGTAGTTTATTTAGCTTCTATTGCAGGTATTGATAAAACCTATTATGAAGCGGCAATGATAGATGGTGCCACAAAATGGCAGCAAATAAAAAGTATAACATTACCCTTATTAAAACCTGTTATTACAATATTATTCATTCTATCCATAGGCAAAATCTTTAATGCGGATTTTGGATTGTTTTATCAACTTCCAAAGGATTCAGGGCCTTTATACCCTGTTACTAACGTAATTGATACATACGTTTATAGAGGTTTGATGAACTTGGGAGAAATAGGAATGAGTTCAGCGGCAGCATTATATCAATCGGTTGTAGGTCTTATACTTATATTGCTATCGAATTATGTCGTGAAAAAAATCGACAGTGAAAACTCACTATTTTAAGGCTTATGGAGGTAGATAGGATGTTTGCAAAAAAAGATAAAACTGAAATGCTTGAAAACAATCGTTTTGGAAGTGTTTCGAAGAAAAGTAATTTAATTATGAATTTTATAATGGCTTTACTGGCATTTTTATGCGTAGTACCTTTTATTTTTGTAGTCATTATATCTTTTACCAGCGAAAAATCACTAAAGACAAACGGATTTAGTTTTTTCCCGGATAAATTAAGCTTGGAGGCCTATAAGTATATAATTACTTCAAGCGATCAATTGCTGAAATCTTATGGGGTAACTATTTTAATAACTGTGCTTGGAACTATAGTAGGTTTGTTTTTTATATCTACTTATGCATACGCTATATCAAGAAAAAGCTTTGCCTACAAAAAGTTTTTTACAACCTTTGCATTTATACCGATGCTTTTTGGAGGAGGAATGGTATCCTTTTATCTGGTAGTAACTAAGTTTCTTCATCTGAAAAATAGCATATGGGCACTCATACTCCCAATGTGTATGAATTCCTGGTATGTTATAGTACTCAGAACCTTTTTTAAGACCTCAGTTCCGGATGCAGTTATTGAATCAGCTAAGATTGATGGAGCCACTGAATGGAGATTGTTCTTTCAAATTGTACTTCCTATATCACTTCCGGGGATGGCAACAATAGCATTATTTCTAACTTTAGGCTATTGGAATGATTGGTTTAATGCAATGTTGTTTATAGATAGTCCATCATTAACACCACTTCAGTATTTGCTTATGAGAATAGAAAACAGTATGGAGTTTTTATCCCAAAACGCTACAAAGTTAGGTGTATCGCAAATAGAAGCTGCGGCTAATATGCCAAAAGAAACTGCAAAGATGGCAATGGTTGTTTTATCAACATTACCTATAGTTTTTGCATATCCATTTTTTCAGAAATATTTCGTTAATGGACTTACTATAGGAGCGGTAAAGGAATAAATGCTCTAAAAAAATCAATATTTTTCACAGTAAAAATAGAAATACTACACTATAATTAAATATTACCGCTTTATATAATATAGATGTAAACGAAAACATTTCGATATGGAGGGGTTTAAATGTTAAAATTTAAAAAACTAATGGCGCTGACCATGGGGACTTTAATGGGAGCTTCCATAGTTCTTACTGGATGCAGTACAAGCAAGTCTGCTAATGGGGAATCGGGTAAAAACTCACAGCCTGTTGAGTTGGTTTGGTATACCATAGGTGCACCTCAAAAGGACACCGAAAAAGTAAATGAAGAAATAAATAAGTATATCAAAGATAAAATAGGTGCAACAGTTAAAATTAAACAGATCGACTGGGGTGACTATAGCAAAAAGATGCAAATAGTTGTTAACTCAGGGGAAGAGTATGACATAGCCTTTACCTGTTCATGGGCAAATGATTACTTATCTAATGCTAGAAAAGGTGCATTCATAGCATTGAATGATCCTAAAAATAATTTGCTGGATAAGTATGCAAAAGATACTTATAATGCAGTTGATCCTGGTTTCTGGGAAGGTGCAAAGCTTGACGGAAAAATTTATGCTGTTCCGACAAATAAAGAGCTTGGAGTAGCTCCAATGTGGGTATTCACAAAAGAGTATGTTGACAAATACAAAATAGATATAAGCAAGATAAAGAATCTAGAAGATCTTGAACCATACCTAAAGATTATCAAGGAAAAAGAACCGGATGTAGTTCCGTTTTATATAACTAAAGACTACTCTGTTCCTAATTACTTTGATAAACCTATTGATTCTACACCTGTAGGTATAGGTCTGGATGATTCTTCGTTAAAAGTAGTAAATACATTTGAAACTGATAAAGTAAAGAAGCAGCTTGAAACAATGAATAAGTATTATAAAGCTGGATATATAAATAAAGATGCTGCAACTGCAAAGGATGAAAAGACTGTTAAAAGATTTGTAACCAAGGGCGATGGACAGCCTTATGCAGATGTATTATGGTCAAAGGATTTAGGATACCAAGTTGTTGCAACTCCAATAATGGATACTTATATAACAAATGGTTCTACAACTGGTGCTATGCAGGCAATTTCTGTTACTTCAAAGCATCCAGACAAAGCAATGCAGTTCTTAAATTTATTAAATACAGACAAGACTTTAAGAAATCTTGTTAATTATGGAATAGAAGGCGTTCATTACCAAAAGGCAGGCGATAATCAAATCAAGATATTGCCGGATCAAAAGAATTACCAAATGCCATATTTCTCACTTGGAAACTTATTTA
This sequence comes from Clostridium rhizosphaerae, assembly GCF_016765585.1. Classification (GTDB taxonomy): domain Bacteria; phylum Bacillota; class Clostridia; order Clostridiales; family Clostridiaceae; genus Clostridium_AT; species Clostridium_AT rhizosphaerae. Next base: position 113,695 of record NZ_JAESWC010000004.1, on the reverse strand, counting down.
TAACATATACTTTAGACAATGAGCCAAAGACAAAATGGGATGAATTTAAAAAGTTTAATGCTGAATCAAAGAAATCTTCATCACTAGGCTTTAAGTTTGACCCAGCACCTGTAAATACTGAAGTAGCAGGTCTTAAAAATGTTTTAGACGAGTTCTCTCCATCATTGTATAGTGGAACAGTAGATCCAAATGAATACCTTCCAAAATTAAATGCTAAGTTAAAATCAAGCGGAATAGATAAGATAATAACTGAAATGCAAAAACAAGTAGACGATTGGAAGAGTAAAAATAAATAAAATAAAAGAAATAAAAGAACAACCGGCTTCAATTTGAAGCCGGTTACTTTTTTATTATTTTGCGTCTGCTTTTTTAAACAATTCTTTGAACTTGTCATCAACAGCTTTATCAACTTTTTTAGCATCCTTTAAAGTTGGTTCATCGCTATCGCTAATAGTCATTGTAACTTCATATAAATCAGTTGGTACTTTATTAGCATCAAGAACTACAACAAAGTCCTTTTCAGTTTTCTTTCCGCTGACATTGCTGTAATATGTATAAACCTTTGTGTTAGCCATATCAACCTTTTGGTCTGTCATAGCTTTTTCTCTTATTGCTTTAGCCTTGTCAGCATATGTTTTGAATTTAGCTTTGTCTAATATTTTTATAGTTCCGCCAGCAGCATCAAGATAGAAGTAATCTTTATTGCCTAGGTTGTCTAAAATATCAGAAAACTGAGTAACTTCCTTTGCTTTGAAATCAGGATCAAGCTGGTCCTTTTTAACTTCTTGCTTAGTTTCTTGTTGTGGCTTAGTATCAGCCGCAGTTGTTTTTTGTTCCTTTGCTGAACAAGCAACTAGAGAAAGTGTTAAAGATGCTGCTAAGATTGCAGTAATAAATTTTTTCATGTAAATCGCCCCCGTAAAAATAAATTCATTAATGTTAATTAACTGAACTAATTATACCACATAAAGTAAAATATGCAAATGTTTTTTAAAATTCAATATTCTTAATATTCATTTTATGAAGGAAATACTTCAAAATGATTATATTTTTATTTAAACGCCTTAAATATTATGATTTTGATAAAAATAAAAATAAAATTTAATGAAAGTCAATTGTCAAAATATTTAGATTATGATTGATTATACTTCAAAATATATGATTTTTTAGTTTTTATAAAATATTATTTTGGTACATTCACAAAACTTTAAATATAGTATATAATAAATGAGAATAGTTATTAATTAATATTCGCTTATAAAATATAATGAAGGGGAAATTTGCATGGTGATATTAATAACTGTAATTTTAGCTTTTTTATATGCTTCTTTGGTTGAGTATTGTCTTCATAGATTTGTGCAGCATCGTTCTTATGAGTTAGAACATATAAAAAATCATCATAGATTATTTCATGGGGTAAAATCCTATCAATTTAAGGAAGCTAAGTCGGAGGATATCCTTTTGGATGCAAAGGGAATTTTAATGAATATTGGATTATACCTGGTACCTTCTGTTTCGATTTTTATGAAAAGCAAAATATATGGTGTTTTATTTTTTGTGATTTGCTTTGTTTATAATATGTGGGAGGAATGTGTTCATTTTTACTCTCATAAAACTACAAATATGTTTTTGGAGAAAACTAAGCCTTTCAAAAGGTTAAAGGAACATCACAGAGTTCATCACTACATCTATAATTCTAATTATGGAATAGGCTCAACTATATGGGATATAGTGTTTCGAACAAAGAAGCTGGCAGATAAGAGATGGGAAGAGCGAATAATCAGCTTAATGAAGAACGAAGAATGAAGAATGAAGAATGAAGAATGAAGAATGAAGAATGAAGAATGAAGAATGAAGAATGAAGAATGAAGAATGAAGAATGAAGAAAAAATTGCGGCAAGCCGCAATTTTATTTTTGTATTGGAAGCCAATTTAGTACTTTTTGTATTTGAGTATCCCAATATGCCCAGTCGTGAACTCCTGGACCTTCATCATAGGTGTAATCAAAGTCAGTATCTTTAATAAAGTTTTTAAAAATCTGATTGTCTTCATAAAGAAAATCTTCTGTTCCGCAGCATTGGTATAGCTTAGGTTTACCAGATTTTAAAGCTGATACTTGTTTAGCTAGGTAAAGAAGGTCGTTTTTACTTTCAGCTATTGAATTTAGGTCTCCAAATATGTTATATAATTCTTCTTTATCCTGTATTGTATCTTCCTTAACTCTTGAAGCCATATCCAGTACACCTGAAAGACTTGCCGCAGCAGCATATTTTTCAGGAAAGCTTAAAGCTGCTTTAAATGCTCCGTAGCCTCCCATTGAAAGTCCTGCAACAAAATTATCCTCTCTTTTTGAGCTTAATGGGAAGAACTGTCTTGCTATTTCGGGAAGTTCTTCTGTTATGTACGTAAAATATTTGTAGCCATGCTTCATATCTGTATAAAAGCTTCTGCCTGCATTTGGCATAACTACTGCAAGCCCCATGTCAGAAACGTACCTTTCAATTGAAGTTCTTCTTTGCCATATTGTATGGTCATCAGATAAGCCGTGAAGCAAATATAAGGTTGGATACTTCTCTTTTACTTCCGAACCTTTCATGCCGATTTGTGAGTATGTATTTTGAGGTAAAATTACACATATAGATGTAGATATACCCAATACATCAGAAAAAAAGTCGCAATGAATTAGTGCCATATTACTGCCTCCTTATAATTATTACTATATAGTGAATATAAACATTTTCCTACTATATAAAAATTATTTCAAGAATTTTTGTGCAAAATATAGAAAATATATAAGTTTGCTTTAAAAAGTAACTTCTATAAATTAATATATGATATATTTTAAAGTAGATATAAATAGAGAGGATGAATTGCTATGAGCATAGAGAAAAAGGCCTTTGGAAAAACTTTAGAGGGCAATGAAGCATATATATACACTCTTACAAATTCTAATGGAATGTCAGCTGATATAACAAACTTTGGCGGAATAATTTTATCTCTTAAGGTTCCTGACAAAGAAGGAAAACTTGACGATGTAGTGCTTAATTATAATAAGTTGGAGATGTTTTTTAACAGAGGACCATACTTTGGTGCAATTATAGGCAGATATGCAAATAGAATTGAAAATGCAAGCTTTGAACTTAATGGAATTAAACATGAACTTTACAAAAATGACGGAGAAAATACTCTTCATGGAGGGCTTAAGGGGTTTGACAAGGTGCTTTGGGATGCAAAGCCTATAGAAGAGAAAAATGCGTTGGAGCTTACTTACTTAAGTACAGATGGAGAAGAAGGCTTTCCAGGAAACTTAAGTGTTAAGGTTACATATACTCTTACTGAAGATAATGCAGTTAAAATAGATTATAATGCTGTTAGTGACAAGGATACATTAATTAATCTGACAAACCATTCTTACTTTAATCTGTCAGGCCATGCTTCAGGAAACATTCTAAAGCATAAAGTTATGATTAACGCAGATAGTTTTACTCCAAATGATGAATATTCTATACCAACAGGAGAAATTATGAGTGTTAAAGGAACGCCAATGGATTTTACAGAGTTTAAAGAAGTTGGCATAGATATCAAAGAAGAGTATGATCAATTAGTTTATGGTCATGGATATGACCATAATTGGGTGCTTAAAGTAAGCGGCAAAACACCTGAAAAGGCAGCTGAAGTTATTGATGAAAACAGCGGAAGAGTTTTAGAGGTGTATACAACAAAGCCTGGTATTCAGTTTTATGCAGGGAACTATTTAGATGATTCTGAGATAGCTAAGGATGGAATAAAGTATAGAAACTTCAGCGGGCTTTGTCTTGAAACTCAGTACTTCCCAAACTCTATAAAGCATAAGCATTTTCCTTCACCAATATTAAAGGCTGGAGAAGAATATAAACATACAACTATTTATAAGTTTTCTAATTTATAGTGCTAAGATAATAAAGCCTCTATAAGAACTAATAATTTTCTTATAGAGGCTTTCATAAAATAATTTAATTTTGAACCAGAAGTTTTATCTGGTTAATCTCGTTTTCTATATCTTCTTTCGAAACTGCGCTTAAAAATGAAAAACGGCAATTTAAAGCATTACTAAGTGCATCTAAAGCTTCTGTATAATTCTCAAAGTATACCAGTGTTTTTGCGTAATAATAATAGGCTGTTGAAAACTGAGGCTTCATAGGAATAAGTTTATTGTAAATTTCTAGTGCTTTATTGTAATCATCCAAAAAATAATAGTTCATAGCTAAATTATCTAAAAGGCTTGGATCATCTTTACTGTACTCATAGGCTTCTAAGTTAAACTCTATAGCTTTGTTGTAGTCGCCACTTAGTATTAAGTAATAGCCTAAATTTTGATAAAGCACTGATGTTTTTATGCCATCTTTATATAGTTCTTCAAGCAGGCTTATTGCTTCGTTTATATCGTTCTTTTTCCAAGAAACTAAAGATAAATTTAGAATAGCACTTATCCTATCCTTTTGAGAAATATTCTGGCTTAATATTTCTTTCAATATTTTTTCAGCTTTATCGGTATAAGCTTGTCTTAATAATACATATGAGTACATTATTTTTATAGTAGGTGTGCTGTGCTTTGAATTATAAGCTTTCTCATAAAACTTTAGAGCATCTTCAATATTTCCGCTATTATATTTCTTATTAGCCATAATAAAATAAATAAAAGGCATAAATCTATAAACGAAATAAAGTATAGCAACTAATACAATAAGTAGTAAATATTTGCTCATTTTTATATCCCCCAATCTATAATAAGTCATAATAATAGTATACAAAAAAATGAATAGAATAACAAATCTGAATATAATAGAGTTATTTTATTTACTGTGTAAATCATATTATGATATATTATTTGTAAAGCATTATTTCAGTTACAAGGTTATGGATATACTTATATAAAGGGGAATTATAGTATGGTTGACTTAAAAAAGATGAGCAGAAAAGAAAAGATAGAATATATATGGGATTATTATAAAATCCATATTATTGCAACGATGATTGCTATATTAGCTGTAAGTTCTTTTATTTATAGTTACGTTACAAAAGTAGAATATGTATTTAATCTAACAATACTCTGCAATGACATGGATGAAAACGCAAGGGTTAATTTAGAAAAGCAGATTACAAATTATGTGGTAGGTAAAGGTGAAAAAAGAAAGCAGGCTGCCGTGGAAGTAATGCCAATTACTGATACAGGCAATTCATCGCCGATGACTGCTCAGTATATGCAGAAGTTTATGGTTAAACTTGCTGCAGGAGAAATTGATTTGGTTATATTTGATAGAAGTATGCTTGAAACATATACTAAACAGGAAGCTCTTGTAAAACTTGACGATATAGTAAATGATAAATCAGTACAGGGCGTATCTGATAATACTAAAGGGGTATACGCGGTAGAAGCTGATAATATTAAAATTCTTAAGGATGTTGGCTTCAATACCAAAGATAAACTTGTTGGAATTATAAGTTCTGGTAAACAAAAAGAAAAAGCAGTTTCAGTATTAAAGTGGATGATAAATAAATAACAAAGGAGTGTTCATTAAGTTATGGCTAAAAAAGAATTTGGAGAAGGAGCTATTTTTACGATAACAAACTACATTTGGTGGTTTTTCTTAGGGAATTTTTACTTTGCTCATACAAATATATTATTTATATTTGTATGGTTAGGTACAAGCTCTCAAGGGGATGCCGGTTTTAATCTGCTTACTGTTATTTCACTGCTTCCGGCAGGACCTGCACTGGTTGCTCTTTTAAGTGTTATGGGAAAGCTTGTTAGAGATAAAGATGTTGATATGACTAAGGATTTTTTTAGAGCATATAAAAAGAACTTTTTTGAAGCTTTATTTTATTGGGCTGGACTTTTGGTGATTTTAAGTGTGCTTTATGTTGATGTACTATATTTTAATTCAAATACAAAGCTTACTATATTAAAAATGTTTTTAACTGTGATAGCTTTTATTGTAATTTCTATGGCTCTTTATATTTTTCCGATTATATCAAGGTTCTATTTTAAAGTTAAAGATGTATTAAAAACATCATTTTATTATTCTATAAAGAAGTTTCCGATTACAGTATTAAACTGGATATTGTTTGTAGGATTAACATACATGGCTGCTAAGATTACAAGTCCCTTTGTGCTTATGTTCTTTTGGAGTGTGCTTTGTTACTTGATTATGCTTAATACAAAGCCTATACTAAATGAATTGGAAGGCAAATATGTAGATAGACAAGATGAAAAACAAATTAATATTGAAAATGAGTAGATATTTTGAGAGCTTCACTGGAATCAGTGAGGTTTTTCATTTATTATACAGCAGGAATTTTTATAGCAACTGTAGTTCCTTTGTCATATTGACTATGAAAAGATTGATTTGCTGCCTTATGGAAAAATAGAACTGGAGGCATTTGATATAAGAATATTAAAGAGATGAAATAATAAAACAACGAACATTTATATTTAAAGGTTATAAATAGTATGTAATGGTACGAAAGCATAAATAATTTATTCGACAATCTATTGCTATTTTAAGTAAACAATGCTATTATATAAAATATAATAAAACAGAATATTCCATCCATATAATTCTGATGATATGGTTCAGAAGTTTCTACAGAAAACCCTAAATTTTCTGGCTATGGGTGAGTCCTAAAGGCATAATTATCTCTATGAGTGTTTTTACGCATCCATTTTGAGGTTTATTAGCTGTTATTTAAAATCCACTATGGGCTTACCTTAAGCTTATAGTGGATTTTTTATTATTAAAATTAGGAGAAGATATTTATGGATAGTAGTATAAGGAGATTATTTGTTGAGAAGAAACCAGGCTTTGATGTAGAAGCTCAGAGCTTAATTAAAGATTTGAGAGACAACCTTTTTATTAAGGGGCTCAACGCATTAAGAATAATAAATAGATATGACGTACATGGAATACAGACAAATGAATATGAAGGTATAAAACAAAATATATTATCCGAAAAAACTGTGGACTACGTTTATGACGAAGTTTTAGAGATTGCCAAAGAGGATAGAATATTTGGCTTAGAATACCTTAAAGGCCAGTATGACCAAAGGGCAGACTGGGCTGAGCAGTGTATACAGCTTTTGGTTGGAAGAGAAAATATACAGGTTAAGTGCGCAAAGTTCATAGTCCTAAAAGGAAACGTAACAGATAAAGAACTTGTAAAAATAAAAGAATATTGCATAAATCCTGTAGATTCAAAAGAAGCATCCATTGATGCTGAAAGTTGTTTTGAAGAAGAGCAATCTAAGCCTAAGGATATACAAATAGTAAATAATTTTATAGACAACGATGATAAAGCATTAAAAGACATTTTCCAAAAACTCAACCTTGCAATGAGTTTTGAAGATTTAGTTTTTTCCAGAGAGTATTTCAAAAACATTGAAAAACGTAACCCATCTATAACAGAACTTAAAGTAATTGATACTTACTGGTCAGATCATTGCAGACATACCACCTTTAATACAAGTATAAAAAATGTTCATATCCACAATGGAAAATATTCGAATCCTATTTATATAACTTATGAAGAATATTTAGAAAGCAGAAAATTTGTTTACAGAGATAAGGAAAAGTCGGAAAGCTTAATGGACATAGCTGTGATAGGCATGAAGGAATTAAGAAAAAAAGGGCTTTTGAAAGATTTGGATATTTCCGAAGAAATTAATGCCTGCAGTATCGAGATAGATGTTGATATAGACGGAAAAATTGAAAAGTGGCTTTTAATGTTTAAGAATGAAACACACAATCATCCTACTGAAATAGAACCCTTTGGAGGGGCGGCTACATGTTTAGGAGGTGCCATTAGGGACCCACTCTCTGGACGAGCTTATGTATACCAGGCCATGAGGGTAACTGGAAGCGGAGATCCAAGACAGAAACTTGAAGATACCATACCTGGAAAACTACCTCAAAGAAAGATAACTATCGGAGCTGCTAGCGGATATAGTTCTTATGGAAATCAAATAGGTTTAGCAACTGGACAAGTAACTGAAGTTTATGATGATGACTTCGTGGCAAAAAGAATGGAAATAGGTGCTGTAATAGGTGCTGCTCCAAAAGAAAATGTAGTACGAGAAAAACCGCAGTCTGGAGATATAGTTGTACTCATTGGTGGAAGAACAGGAAGGGATGGCTGCGGAGGTGCAACTGGTTCCTCCAAGGAGCATGATGAAAAGTCTATTGCTAACTGCAGTGCAGAGGTTCAAAAAGGTAATGCCCCTACAGAGAGAAAGCTGCAAAGATTGTTTAGAAACAAAGAGTTTAGCAAATTCATTAAAAGATGCAATGATTTTGGCGCAGGCGGAGTATCCGTTGCAATAGGAGAACTTGCGGACGGGTTAGATATATATCTTGATAATATACCCAAAAAGTATGAAGGTTTGGATGGGACTGAGCTAGCTATATCAGAGTCTCAAGAACGTATGGCTGTAGTTATATCAAAAGAAAATAAAGAATTAATCTTTAAATTTTGTGAAGAAGAAAACCTGGAGGCAGCTGAAGCGGCATATGTAACTGATACAAACAGACTAAGGATGAGCTGGAAAGGAAACTACATAGTAGATATAAGCAGAGAATTTTTAGATACAAATGGGGCTAGACAGACGACAGACATTGATGTAATAAGTCCAAGCGAGGAAAATAATTATTTCAATTACTGGATAAAAGAAGCAGAGCATTACAAAGATTGTTTAGCGGATTACTGGAAGTATAATTTGCAAAAATTGAATATCTGCAGTGAAAAAGGATTAGTCGAGAGATTTGACAGCACAATAGGTGCAAGCACAATTTTAATGCCTTTTGGAGGGAGGTATCAGTCATCCCCGGCAGAAGGTATGGCTGCTAAAATTCCTGTACTTAAAGGAAATACAAATACTGCATCTATCATGACTTTTGGTTATAACCCTCTAATAGGAAAGTGGAGTCCGTACCATGGAGCCTTATATTCTGTAGTAGAAGCTGTGACAAAAGTTGCTGCAATGGGTGGAGATTATAGAAAAGTAAGACTATCTCTGCAAGAGTATTTTGAAAAGCTGGGAAAAGATGCTTCAAAGTGGGGAAAACCTTTTTCTGCTTTGCTTGGAGCACTAAAGGCTCAAAAGGAATTAGAAATTCCGGCAATAGGAGGTAAGGACAGTATGTCAGGTACCTATAAAGATTTGAACGTTCCTCCTACATTGGTAGCTTTTGCAGTTTGCACATGCAATGCAGAAGATATTGTTTCTACAGAATTTAAAAGGATAAACAGCAGGGCCGTTTTAATACCTTTATCTAGAAAAGAAGATGAAACACCTGATTTTAGTATACTAAAGAGAAATCTTAGCAGGGTAAAAGAACTTGCAGATAAAAAGAAAATTATAGCAGCCAGCAGTGTAAGACAAGGCGGAATCAGTGAAGCTATAAGCAAAATGTGCTTTGGAAATAAAATAGGTTTTAAATTTACAAAAAAAGTATGTTTTAAGGATTTATTTGAGCCTAACTATGGAAGTTTAATAGTTGAAATTGATGCGTGGGAAAATGTTGAGCAACTATTTGATGGAATTGAGTATGAAGTTTTAGGAACTACGAAAGTAGAGGAAAACATAGAGTTTAACGGAGAGAAACTTAGCATTTCAAAACTTTATGAAGAATATGAAGCGGCATTGGAAAATATATTCCATACTAAAACCGATGCCTGTGATGAACCAATTAAAAATATCGAGTTTAATAAAGATATAACTAGAAGCAATAAAACAAGTATTGTAAAACCGAAAGTATTTATTCCTATATTTCCCGGAACAAATTGCGAATATGATTCAGCTAGAGCCTTTGAAAAAGCAGGGGGTATAGTAGAAAGTTTAGTATTTAATAATTTAACTTCAAGACATATTGAAGATTCTATTGAAGAGATGGTTAGAAGAATTAATGCTTCACAAATAATTATGATTCCAGGTGGATTTAGCGCTGGTGATGAACCTGAAGGTTCAGGAAAGTTTATAACAGCAGTTTTTAGAAACAAGAAAATACAAGAGGCTGTTATGGAACTTTTAAAAAAGAGAGATGGACTTATGCTTGGAATTTGTAATGGCTTTCAAGCTCTTATAAAGCTTGGACTATTGCCTTATGGAGAAATAAGAGATATAGAAGAAAATAATCCTACATTAACTTATAACGAGATTGGAAGACATGTTTCAACAGTTGTAAAGACAAAGATAACTTCAAATCTATCACCTTGGTTTAGCAATGTTAAGGTAGGAGATGTACATTGGGTGCCTGTTTCTCACGGTGAAGGAAGATTTATAGCTAGAAAAGAAGAAATTGAGAGGTTGATTAAAAGTGGACAAATTGCAGCTCAGTATGTTGATTTTAGTGGAAATGCAACCTATGACATAAATCATAATCCTAATGGATCTTATTATGCAGTAGAAGCTGTAACAAGCCCAGATGGAAGAATATTAGGCAAAATGGCTCACAGTGAAAGAATTGGAGAAAACCTATTAAAAAATATACCAGGAAATAAAAATCAGAAAATATTTGAATCTGGAATTGATTATTTTAAGTAAAGGAGAGCGCGTATGAAAGTAGCTATTATTTTTGGAAGTAAATCTGATCTGGAAATTATGAAGGGAGCAGCAGAAGCCCTGAAAAGCTTTGGTATAGAATATAAGGCGTATATTTTATCAGCACATAGAGTTCCTGAAAAGCTTGTAGAGACTATAAAGGAAATTGAGGCAGAAGGTGGAGAGTGTATCATAGCTGGAGCTGGACTTTCAGCACATCTTCCTGGAGTAATTGCTGCGCATACTATACTTCCTGTAATTGGGGTACCTGTAAAGGCAGCCTTAGGAGGACTTGACTCATTGTTATCAATAGTTCAAATGCCTAAAGCTATACCGGTTGCAACTGTTGGAATAAATAATAGCTTTAATGCCGGAATGCTTGCAGTAGAGATACTTTCTATAAAGTATAGTGCTATAAGAGAAAAATTAATTCGATACAGAATTGATATGAAAGAAAAATTTATAAATGAAAATAATGAAGGAGTTGAGCTTTAATGGAAAAGAAAGTAATGATGTACGAGGGTAAGGCTAAAAAAATATACAGTACAGAGGATAAGGATAAAGTAATTGTTTATTACAAAGATGATGCTACTGCCTTCAACGGTGAGAAAAAAGGACAGGTGCAAGACAAAGGCATTTTAAACAATACTATTACTTCAATGTTATTTGAACTTATAGAAAAAAAGGGAGTTAAGACCCATTATATAGAAAAACTTAGTGAAAGAGAACAGCTTTGCAGAAAAGTAAATATAGTACCTCTTGAGGTAATTGTAAGAAATGTTGCTGCAGGAAGTATGGCAAAGAGGCTGGGACTTAATGAAGGCTTTGAGCTTAAAACTACAGTCTTTGAACTTAGCTACAAAAATGATGCTTTAGGTGATCCTTTAATTAATGACTGCCATGCTGTTGCAATAGGGCTTACTACATTTGAAGAACTTAAAGAAATCTACAGCATGACTGATAAGATAAACAATATATTAAAGGAATTCTTTATGAAGCAGAATATAAAGCTTATAGATTTTAAACTTGAGTTTGGAAAAACCAATGAAGGAGAAATCATACTGGCAGATGAAATATCGCCTGATACATGTAGATTCTGGGATGCTGATACAAATGAAAAGCTAGACAAAGACAGATTCAGAAGAGATATGGGTAATGTTAAGGAAGCTTATGTTGAAATACTAAAGAGAATCAGCGGAGAGAAATAATATGTGCAGTGATAAATTTAAAGAAGAGTGTGGAGTATTTGGAATTTACTCTAGAGAAGACTTGGATATAGCATCAATTACTTACTATGGATTGTATGCACTTCAGCATAGGGGACAGGAGAGTGCAGGTATAGCAGTATCAGATGGTGAAAATGTAATTTGTCATAAGGAAATGGGACTTGTTAATGAGGTTTTTAACAAAAGTGTACTTGATGAAATGAAGGGAATATCTTCTATAGGTCACGTTAGATATTCTACAACAGGCTCCAGCAATGTAAATAATGCTCAGCCTATTTTAGGAAAATATAAGCTTGGAAATATTGCTATTGCTCATAACGGAAATCTTGTAAATGCGAATATTATAAGAGAACTTTTAGAGGATGGAGGTTGTATTTTTCAAACCACTAATGATTCTGAAGTAATTCTGAATCTTATAGCACGAGGAGCAAAAAGAGGAATAGAGCAAGCTGTCTTAGACGCCATTCAAGCAGTAAAAGGATCTTACGCCATAGTCATACTTACAGAAGATAAGCTTATAGGAGTTCGTGACCAGAACGGTATAAGGCCTCTGTGCATAGGAAAATTAAACGATAGTTATATACTTTGTTCTGAGAGCTGTGCTTTAGATTCCATAGGTGCGGAACTTGTCAGAGATATAAGACCTGGGGAAATAGTTATTATTGATGAAAATGGGATAAAGTCTATTAATTTTAGCGAGAGGGCGAAGCAGGAGGTTTGTGCTTTTGAATATATCTATTTTGCAAGACCTGATAGCACTATTGATGGCATAAATGTTTATTCGTCAAGAGTCAAGGCTGGTGAAGAGCTTTATAAGGAAAATCCAATTAAAGCCGACATAGTAATAGGTGTACCGGACTCAGGCGTTCCTGCAGCCGTTGGGTATTCAAAAGCCTCAGGAATACCATATGAAATCGGATTTGTAAAAAACAGATATGTAGGCAGGACTTTTATATCCCCTTCTCAGGAGCTTAGAGAAAAAGCTGTATCCGTAAAATTAAATCCTTTAAAGGTGAATATTGAAGGAAAATCAGTTGTGCTTATTGATGACTCTATAATTCGTGGAACTACAAGCAGAAGACTTATAGAAGCTTTAAGAAAGGCAGGAGCAAAGGAAGTCCACTTTAGGATTGCGTCTCCTGTTGTTAAATACCCCTGTTACTTTGGAATAGATACTCCTTACAGAAAGGAACTCATAGGGGCACAGCTTAATATTGAGGATATAAGAAATGAGATAGGTGCAGACAGTCTATCATACTTAAGTCTTGACGGACTGCTAAAATCTCTTGGTTCCAATAAATTCTGCTTAGGTTGTTTTAATGGTGTATATCCCGTAGCAGCCCCAATGGAAACAGATAAAAATCATTTGGAAGTTTAAAGGAGAAAAATATGATAACTTATAAAGATTCTGGAGTAGACATAGAAGAAGGTTACAAGTCAGTAAACTTGATAAAAAAGCATGTTGAGAGGACTTTTAATGCTGGAGTTTTAAATAGTATTGGAAGCTTTGCTGGAATGTTTGAGCTTCCTAAGTATAATAACCCTGTACTTGTTTCGGGTACTGATGGAGTAGGGACCAAGCTTGATATAGCCTTTAGAATGAAAAAATATGATACTGTAGGAATAGATTGTGTTGCTATGTGTGTCAATGATATCTTGTGCCATGGAGCTAAGCCTTTATTCTTTTTAGATTACCTAGCCTGCGGAAAGCTTGATTCAAAAGTTGCTGAGCAGCTTGTGAAAGGAGTTTCTGAGGGATGTATAACTTCAGGCTGTTCGTTAATAGGAGGAGAAACTGCAGAAATGCCGGGCTTTTATAGAGAGGGAGAATATGATATTGCCGGTTTTTCAGTGGGTGTTGTTGAAAAAGAAAACATAATTGATGGAAGAGATATTAAAGAGGGAGATGTGCTTATCGGAATAGCAAGTTCTGGTGCGCATAGTAACGGATATTCTCTCATTAGAAAGCTTATTCCCAATTTAGAAATTGATTTCGAAGGAAAAGCAATAGGAGAAGTGCTGCTTACGCCGACAAAGATATATGTAAAACCGGTATTAAAACTTATGGAAAGCTTTAATATTAAAGGAATGGCTCATGTAACAGGAGGAGGCTTTTATGAAAATATTCCAAGAATGTTTAAAGATAAGCTTACAGCCGTGGTAGATAAAAAAAGTTATCAAGTGCCTTCTATATTTAATTATTTATTGAGTTTAGGTATAAATGAGGAACAGATGTTTAATACATTTAATATGGGAATTGGTTTTGTTCTTTGCGTAGATAGAAAAGATTCGGAAGGAATTATTAAGGCTCTTGAAGCTATGGGAGAAAAAGCCTTTGCCATTGGGTATGTTGAAGCTGGAGGTGCAGGGCTTTGCTTAAAATAGCAGTGCTTATATCGGGTAATGGAAGTAATCTTCAAGCTATTTTAGATAGTATAGACAGCGGAATTTTAAAGTGCAGTGTAGAAATGGTAATCAGCGATAGAAAAGAAGCTTATGGGCTTGAAAGGGCAAAGCAAAGAAATATTAAGACCTATATTGTAAACAGAAGTGAAAAGAATATTTCGCGGGAAATACTTGAGCTTACCTTAGGCAAGGTTCAGCTAATTGTGCTTGCAGGATTTTTATCAATTCTTAAGGGTGAGATTATAGAAAAGTTTAGAAACAGAATAATAAATATTCATCCCTCACTCATCCCAGCCTTCTGTGGAAAAGGAATGTACGGAGTAAAGGTCCACGAGGCTGCTGTAAGCTATGGAGTAAAGTATTCAGGCTGTACAGTACATTTTGTTGATGAAGGCACGGATTCAGGTGCTATAATATGCCAAAAGACAGTGCCTGTATATAATGAGGATACAGCAGAAACTTTGCAAAAAAGAGTGCTTGTAGAGGAGCATAAGCTTCTGCCAAAGGCAATAAATTATTTTGCAGAAGATAAAATTAGATCGGAAGGAAGAAAAGTGTTTGTTATAGAGGAATAAAGTTAAAAGTAGGGGGATTCTCTCATGATAAAAAGAGCACTTATAAGTGTATATAATAAAGAAAATATATTAAAACTTGCTAAATTTTTAATTGATATTGATGTGGAGATAATTTCAACTGGAGGAACCTATATTTATTTAAAAGATAACGGAATAAAGGTAACTGAGATTTCAGAGGTTACAGGCTTTGAGGAAATGCTTGATGGAAGGGTTAAGACTCTGCATCCTGTAATTCATTCTGGTATTTTAGCTATTAGAGACAACAAAGAACATATGGAAGTGTTGCATAAGAAAAATATAATGCCGATAGACCTAGTAGTAGTTAACTTATACCCATTCTTTGAAAAGGTTCAAGAAGATATTTCATTTGAAGAAAAAGTTGAGTTTATAGATATTGGCGGCCCAACAATGCTTCGAGCAGCAGCTAAAAATTTTAAAGATGTATTAGTTCTTAGTGATACAAAGGATTATGACGGTATAATAGAGCAGTTAAAGGAAAAAGGCAGCGTTAGCTTAGAAGCAAGAAGAAAACTGGCTGG
Organism: Clostridium rhizosphaerae; assembly: GCF_016765585.1. Taxonomy (GTDB): domain Bacteria; phylum Bacillota; class Clostridia; order Clostridiales; family Clostridiaceae; genus Clostridium_AT; species Clostridium_AT rhizosphaerae. Next base: position 98,376 of record NZ_JAESWC010000004.1, on the reverse strand, counting down.
AAAGGTGTTTAACCTTATATCTGCCTATGATGCTGCAGTGAGTAACTTTTTGTTCGGTGATAATGAATATCCGGACTATTTAAGTTTATCATATAAAAAGTCAATGGATTTAAGATATGGAGAAAACCCTCATCAAAGCGCTGCGTATTATGAAGCAAATGTAGAAAAGGGTGCCATGAAAATGTTTATACAGTTAAATGGCAAAGAGCTATCTTATAATAATATAAAAGACATGGATATAGCTTGGAAGGTAGTTAACGAGTTTGAAGAAACAGTATGCTGTGCAGTAAAGCATAATACTCCTTGTGGTGCAGCAATAGGAATTGATGTATGCGATGCTTATATAAAAACCTATGAATGTGATCCTGTTTCAATATTTGGAGGAATTGTTGCTTTCAATAAAAAAGTTGATAAGGCTGCAGCAGAAGAAATGGCAAAAATATTTTTAGAAGTAGTTATAGCACCTGATTATGATGAAGAGGCGCTTGAAATTTTAAAAACAAAGAAGAATTTAAGAGTTATTAAGTGCAGTGTTAAACCTAATAAATCTTTAGAACTTGTTTCTGTAGATGGCGGAATTCTTGTGCAGCAAAGCGACAATAAGTTTATTGATGAATTAACTGTAGTAACTGAAAGTAAACCTTCTGAGGAGGAGCTTAAAGATTTGATCTTTGCTATGAAAGTTGTAAAATATGTAAAGTCTAATGCGATTGTGGCAGCCCAAAACGGTGTAGCTAAAGGTATTGGCGGCGGTCAAGTGAATAGAATATGGGCGGCTTCAGAAGCTTTAGACAGAGCTAAAGATGGTATAGTTATTGCATCAGATGCGTTCTTCCCTTTTAGTGATGTAGCTTTAGAGGCAGCAAAATATAATATAAAAGCTATAATCCAACCTGGTGGATCTATTAGAGATAAAGATTCCATAGAAGTATGTAATGAACATGGAATATCTATGATATTTACTGGAGTAAGACATTTTAAACACTAAGTTATGGTGGTGATTATATGAAGATATTAATTATTGGCGGTGGAGGCAGAGAACATGCAATTGCATGGAAGCTTTCTCAAAGTGCAAAGGTTCATGAAATATACTGTGCTCCAGGGAATGCTGGCACTGCTTTAGAAAATAAATGCAAGAATATAGATATCACAAATTATGATGAACTAATAAACTTTGCAGTCGAAGAAAAAATAGATATCACTATAGTAGGTCCTGAGGTGCCTTTAATTGATGGTATTGTTGATAGGTTTAAAGAAAGAGGTTTAAAGATCTTTGGACCCTCCAAGGCTGCTGCAAAGCTTGAAGGAAGCAAGGCTTTTTCTAAGGAATTTATGAAAAAGTATGGTGTTAGAACTGCCGAATATGAAGTTTTTTATAATCCAAAGGAAGCAGCAGAATACTTGTTTAGAGCCTCCTATCCTATTGTTATAAAAGCAGATGGTGCTGCTGCCGGAAAAGGTGTAGTTATAGCAAACAATTTCGAAGAAGCTAAAAAATGCATAGAGAGTTTTATGATTGAAGATGTATTTAAAGGTTCGGGAAAGAAAATAATCATAGAGGAATTCTTAGATGGGGTAGAAGCTTCTATACTGGCCGTAACTGATGGAAATGTAATTGTACCATTTTTATCCTCTAAGGATCACAAAAGAATTTATGATAAGGATAAAGGCCCTAATACTGGCGGCATGGGAGCTATATGCCCAAATCCTTATTGTACTGAAGAAGTATTGAAAGAGTTTAAAGAGAATATATTAAAGCCTACCTTAAGAGGATTTAAGGAAGAGAAAATGGACTATATAGGAATTGTATTCTTTGGAGTAATGATATGCAAAAAAGGAGTATATCTTTTAGAATACAATGTTCGAATGGGGGATCCTGAAACTCAAGCAGTTCTTCCACTTATGGAAACAGATTTTACTCATGTAATTTTAGAAGCTTTAAATAAAAATTTATCCGAATTAAAGATAAAGTGGAAGAATAAATATTCCTGCTGCGTTGTTGCGGCTTCAAAAGGTTATCCTGAAGAATATAAAACAGGTTTTAATATAGGCAATATTAATAAAATAAGAGGTAAAGTATTTACGGCAGGGGCTGTATTTAAGGATGGTGAAATCAAAACCTCGGGCGGAAGAGTGCTTAGTGTTGTTTCGCTTGAAGATAATCCATCTAGAGCTAGAGAAGTAGCTTATGGGGATTTGGAAAAAATAGAGTTTGAAAATATATACTATAGAAAAGATATAGGAAATTAATAAAAATATTAAACAAAGCTGCAGCCTAATTATAGACTGCAGCTTTACTTTTTATGAAAAATAAGAAAATTTGCATATTGAGTATTAAAAATAAATATGATATAATAAGTTTATGGAAAATAATAAAAATGATATATCATTTATCGGAGGGTATTTATGGAAGATGACAAGAAGGCGTTATATAACCAAATAGTAGATCATCTAATGAATATGATAGAGAAAAAGGAAATACTTCCGGGAGATAGACTTCCTACTGAACATGAACTTATGGTTAAATTCAATGTAAGCAGAATTACTGCAAAAAGAGCCTTAGAGGAGCTTAAAAACAGAGGCTTGATATACAGAAAGCAAGGACAGGGAAGTTTTTTAAGCAATACGATAGGCTTAGAGAATATGAATAGGCCTAAAATTATTTCTATGATAATTCCATATGAAAATTCAACCGGAAGATTTATAGATTACATAAGGGGTGCTGGGGACTATTTATATTCAAAAGGTTATCTTTTATCTATAAATTGTACAGATGGCGATGAGAACAAGGAAAGAGAATTTCTGTTGAATATGAGTAAAGTAGGAGCAAGCGGAATAATATATTATCCAACTAACAGAATGCATAGCTTTGATATATTAAGTATGTTTTACATGAATCAATATCCTATTGTGCTTATAGACAAATACTTTGATTCTCTGCCTTTAAGCTTTTCAATATCTGATAATTTTGATGGTGGTTATAAAGCGTCAAAACATTTAATTGAACTGGGACACGAGCATATTGCCTTTATTTCCAGTGTAAATATAGAAAGAGTGCCTTCGGTAAGAGATAGATTTTTAGGCTATTGCAATGCGTTAAAGGATAGCGGAATAGAAATCAAAAGTGATTTTATAGTTTCGCAGCTTGAAGATACGTGTGGCAAAGAAGGTATGGATCAAGTTCTTAAAAAGCTATTAGAAATTGGTGTTACTGCTGTAATTTCTGAAAACGATTATGTTGCTATTGATATAATAAAGGTCTTAAAATCAATTAATATAAATGTGCCGAATGATATATCATTAATAGGGTTTGATAATATATCAATTTTGGAACAGGTAGATATATCTTTAACTACTATAGAGCAGGATTTTTATGAAATAGGCAAAAAAGCTGCAAAAATAGTTATAGATAATCTAGAAGGCAAAGTAATAAGTCAGGTAAAGGAGATAACTCCAATAAGATTAATTGAAAGAAACTCAACTATAAGTCTTAAATAAATTAATATAATTTAAAAGGAGTGTTAATATGTTTTATGCACTAGAAAGAGTCCAAAAAATATGCCATGAATTAAAAAACTATGTGTATACTGACAGCATTGAAATTGAAAACTACAAAATGCTTGAAGGCAATTTTCTTGGCATGGAAGGAATAAATAATGCTGAAGGTGAGTGGAAGGAATTTCACAAAGGAGAAAACTGGGGAGGAAGAGAATATCACTGCTGGTTTAAAACAAGTGTTACTATACCTAAGAATTTTGATGGAAAAGTAACGGCGCTTAATTTAAAAACCTTTGATGAAGGCTGGGATGCAATCAATCCTCAGTTTATACTTTACATCAATGGCGAGCATATCCAAGGTATTGATATGAATCATAGAGAAGTTATTATTTCAGACTGTGCTGAGGCAGGTAAGGTTTATGAAATAGACATTCATGCTTACGGCGGTTTGATTGACAAAAAAGCTAAATTATTTATAAATTTAGTAACTATAGACAAACCTTTAAGAGAGTTATTTTATAATCTTCAAGTTCCTGTTTGGGTATGTGAAAAACTTAATAAGGAAGATAAGCGAAGAATTGATATGCTTACTGTTTTAAATGAAGCAGTAAATCTTTTGGATTTAAGAAAACCATTTTCAAAAGAATTTCATGAAAGTGTTGAAAAAGCTAATGATTATTTAAGAGTTGAGTTTTATGAAAAATTGTGTGGACATGAAGACACTATAGCAACTTGTGTGGGACATACACATATTGACGTTGCTTGGCATTGGACAGTAGCACAAACTAGAGAAAAGGTAGCAAGAAGCTTTTCAACTGTTTTAAAGCTTATGGAAGAATATCCTGAGTATGTGTTTATGTCAAGTCAGCCTCAGCTTTATAAATTTTTAAAGGAAGACCATCCTCATGTATATGAAAAGATTAAAGAAAAGGTTAATGAAGGAACTTGGGAAACAGAAGGAGCTATGTGGTTAGAAGCAGATTGTAATGTAACCTCCGGAGAATCCTTAGTGCGTCAAATTCTTTTTGGAAAGAGATTCTTTAAGCAGGAGTTTGGAGTGGAAAGCGAAATACTATGGCTTCCAGATGTATTTGGATACAGCGCTGCACTTCCTCAAATATTAAAGAAATCAGATGTAAATTATTTCATGACTACTAAAATTGCATGGAATCAATTTAATAAACTGCCATATGATACTTTTATGTGGGAAGGTATAGATGGAACAGAAGTATTGACTCACTTTATAACTACTAAAGATCCATACCAAGATCCAAATTCACACTTTACTACTTACAATGGTCAAATACATCCAGGTGCTATTATTGGAGCTTGGGATAGATACCAACAGAAGGATATAAACAATGATGTGCTTGTTTCCTTTGGCTTTGGAGACGGCGGCGGCGGAGCTACCTACGAAATGCTTGAGGTAGGAAGAAGATTAAATAAAGGCATACCAGGATGTCCAAAGGTTAAAATGGGTACATCCAAGGAATACTTCAAGAAGCTTGAGACTAAGGTAAGAAAAAATAAGAGACTTCCTAAATGGGTTGGAGAATTATATCTTGAATACCATAGAGGAACATATACTTCTATGGCAAGAAATAAGAGAGATAACAGAATAAGTGAGAATTTATATGCATCAGCTGAAAAGATGAGTTCACTTGCTATGCTTCTTGGTAAGAATTATCCTCAGGATAAACTTAATAAAGGCTGGGAAAATATATTATTGAATCAATTCCATGATATACTTCCGGGTTCCTCTATAAAGGAAGTTTATGATGTTACGAAGGAAGAATACAAAGAAATCATAGGAAACGGCAATGAAGTACTTAACGATGCGCTAAACACTATAGTTTCAAATATTAATTTAGATAAAAAGTCCTTAATTGTATTTAATACATTGGCTTTTGAAAGAAATGATATAGCTAGCTTTACAGTGCCTGAGGGAATAATAAATCCAGCTTTAGTAGATGAAAATGGCAAAGACGTAGTATGCCAAAGAATAGAGAACAACAAAGCTATATTCTTTGCAGAAAAAGTTCCTGCACTAGGCTATAAGACTTATTCATTAATTGAAGGTACAGTTAAAAATGAATCAAATATAAAGCTTAGCAAAACTGACGCTGAAAATAGATTCTTTAAAATTGCATTTGATGAAAAAGCACAGATTAAATCTTTATTTGATAAAGAAAATATGAGAGAAGTGTTAAAAGAATGTCAAGTGGGAAATGCACTGCAAGCCTTTGAAGACAAGCCTATGAACTTTGATAACTGGGATATAGATATTTATTACCAAGAAAAGATGTGGGCAGTAGATGATATCCAAAGTTTGGAAGTAATAGAAGCAGGACCTGTAAGAGCGACACTTAAGATTGAAAGAAAATTCTCAGATTCTTTAATAGTACAAAAGATATATATTTATAATGATATTCCAAGAATAGACTTCAATAATTATGTAGATTGGAAAGAGCATCAGGTGCTTTTAAAGGCAGCTTTCCCTATAGATATTAATACTAATAAAGCTACCTATGAAATCCAGTATGGCAATGTAGAAAGACCAACTCATAATAATACATCTTGGGATGTAGCTAGATTTGAAGTGGTTGGACAAAAGTGGGCTGATCTTTCAGAAGGAGATTTTGGAGTAAGTTTATTAAATGACAGTAAATATGGACATGATATAAAAGATGGTCTTATGAGACTTACTCTTATTAAGAGTGGAATAGAGCCTAATTTAACTACTGACCAGGAAGAGCACTTCTTCACATATTCATTATATCCTCATAGTGGAGATTGGAAAGAAGCTAAAACAGTTCAAAATGCCTACAACATTAATGTGCCTTTATATGCTAAAGCTTCAGATGAACATTTAGGTAAAATGCCAAAAGCTCTATCTTTAGCTAAGGCTGATAAGGATAATGTAATAATTGAGGTTGTTAAGAAAGCAGAAGATACTGACGACTTAATTCTAAGATTATATGAATGCCATAATAAGAGAAGCAAAGTTAACGTGACTATGTTTAATGAGCTTATAAACGTGGTAGAATGCAATCTTATGGAAAGAGATTTAGAAGCGGTAGATTTTAAAGGACAAAACTTCAGCTTTGAGATTAAGCCATTTGAGATTAAAACTTTTAAATTGAAAATAAAGTAAAAAAACAAAAGCAGCAGTTTTTCATTGCTGCTTTTGTTTTATAATAAGTTTTGATATTGATATAATTAATAACATGATAAATTAAAATTAAATGAAATAGCAGGATTTAATAATATAATTACACTAAATAGGAGATAAACAAAATGAGTAAGATAATCTTAGTAACTGGAGGAAGCCGCAGTGGTAAAAGCAGTTTTGGTGAGGAGATGCTGAAGGATAAAGATAAAGTTTTATATATTGCTACCTCAATAATTACTGATGATGAGATGAGAGAAAGAATACCATAGAGGATTTAAGTGCTATAAGAAGCTCAGGGCTTGAGGAAGCTATATTAAATTAATGTGCCTGATTCAATAATAGAAAAATCAGATTTAGTAACTGAGATGAAGGAGATAAAGCACTATATGCATGAAGTTGTTTATTCAAGAGAAGGAATAGAGTATTAGCAGGCGATATAATACAAAGGCACTGGCAAAAGCATCTCCAATAGATACTTTTACCAGTGCTTTTTCAATACATATTATAGTGGTAAAACATTGAATTCATCAGTTAACAATATATTTGCTGAATTATTGCCAACCATGACTTCAAATTTACCATCCTCAACAACCCATTTAAAGTTTTTATTTAATACTCGTAATTGCTCGTTTCCTAATGTTAATATTACAGTTTTTGTTTCACCTTTATCCAACTGAATTCGCTTAAATCCTGCTAATTCCTTATAAGGACGCAAAACGCTGCTGTATTCATCATGAATATAAAGTTGTGCAACTTCTTCGCCGCTGCAGTTACCAGCATTAGTTACGTCAAACATGACATCGACAGTTTCATTTACTTTGATTTCTGACTTTGATAATCTTATATTTGAGTACGCAAAATTTGTATAACTTAGTCCATATCCAAAAGGATATAAAGGTAACCAATCCATTTCCACATATTTGATTGCACTAAATGGGCATCTATTATAGTGAACTGGGAGCTGTCCTACTGATTTAGGAAAGCACATTGGTAGTCGGCCTGCTGGATTAACATCACCAAATATAACCTTTGAAATTGCCATACCGCCTTGTTCACCTACATGCCAGGCTTCTATAATAGCTGGAATATTATCACTTTCCCATGTAATTGATAGCGGTCTGCCATTTTGTAAAACCAGTACAACAGGTGTGCCTGTTGCATGTATAGCCTTAACTAAATCCAGTTGTTTACCCGGAAGGTTTAGGTCAGCTCTATCAAAATTTTCTCCGCAGGTTTCCTCGCTGTCACCTACAGCTACAATGGCTATATCTGCATTTTTTGCTATACGGATTGCCTCATCCATATTTACTCTTCCATTATTATATCCGAAAATTACTCTAGCACCTCTTTGGTCATTCTTATATTCAATTTTAATTTTATACTCTTTACCTTGAATAAAATCAAAATCTACCATTTGATTAGCATTAAGTTCTTCCCAGCCATCTATAATTAATTTATTATCGATCCATAATCTCATACTGTCCATGGTACTAAGTCCAATGCAGCCCTTAAAGCTATGGTCAGTTAATAAAGTTCCGCTCCAACGTACTGCAAATCTATCTGCATTTACACCTGGTGCCGGTTTTGAATAGATAAAGTTAAAGTTTATCATACTATCCACTCTTGTACACACTGGTTCACCTGAGAAATCCAAATCGTTAAAATACTCACCAGTCAAACCATTTTTGCCGTTTATATCACGCAGCCAATTCTGTGGAATAGGTTTTATATCTGCATCCAATATACTACAGCCAGAGTTATATGTTACATTAGTATCTTTTGAAACTATTGCTTTAATTCCATCTAATAATGTGACCGCACGATCTACACTGGTGGCTGAACTATAGCCGCCAAATCTGCAAACTGCTGCGCTTGGACCAATAACGGCAATATTCTTAATGGATTTTTTAAGTGGTAATAGGTTGTTTTGATTTTTGAGAAGACATATTGATTTTTCTGCAACCGCTAATGCTATATCCTTATGTTCCTGACAGTTTACAACTCTTTCACTTAATGACTCATCTGTAAGTGGATTTTCAAACAAGCCCAGCATAAATTTAACTCTTAAAACTCTACTGCAGGAAATATTAATAATTTCTTCCGTAATTTCTCCGGAGTTAACTAAATCAATAAGGGTATTTTGATATTTTTCATGAGGATAATCATACAACTGCATATCCACACCAGCTTCTATACCCATCTTTATAGCTTCTCTGTCGCTTTTAGCTGCATAATGACAAGTGTGCAGCATACGAATAGCCGTCATATCGGAACGGACAAAACCTTTCATTTTAAATTCATCACGTAGTACATCTGTAAGTAATTCTTTATCTTGAGCAACAGCCACACCATCAATGGTATTGTAAGAGCACATCGTATTTAAAGCTCCAGCCTTAAATGCTGCTTCAAATACTGGCAAGCAATAATTTGCGTGATCACGTCGTCCCAACATTGCAGGTCCACAATTCAGCCCTCCGCTTGGCGCACCGTACCCTGTAAAATGCTTAGGCTCTGATACGATGGTATTATTTTGAGTTAAATCGTTACCTTGTAATCCTTTTACCATTTTATATGCAAATTTTGCACCTAAATAAGTATCTTCACCGTAACCTTCTTCAACTCGTCCCCATCGCGGATCCCTAGCTAAATCAAGTACAGGTGACCACCCTTCATGTATGCCTAAGCTTCGTGCCTCAGAAGCAATAGCCCTGCCTTGTTTATAAGCAAGGTCTGGTTCAAATGTACCGGCTAAAGCAATTTGCTGTGGAAATATCGTAGCTTCCGGCCAAACTAATCCGTGCAGAGTTTCTTCACTAAATAATATAGGAATTCCTAAGCGTGTATTCATAATATGGTATTTTTGTATTTGATTATTGAGTTTAGCTGAAGAATATCTCACTTGCAGGCAGCCAGCACCTAATTCACCAAATAATTCTGTATACTTTTCGACCTCAAATTTAGTTAGTACTTTAGAATCACCTAAAAATTCTGTTCCTGAATAAATATCAAGCTGACGAACTTTTTCTTCTAATGTCATTCTGTTTACTAAATCCAAAACGCGTTCTTCAATATTAATGTTTTTATCCATATAAGGATAATCTTTTAAATCTTCTCTTAACATCATTTCACCTTTTTTTGATTTTACTTTGAAACTATCTAGTTATTTCTACTATAAATTTATTTCTCTCTCCTGGGTATATGCTTTCGGAGTATTCAATAATTGAACCGTCATCTAAATAACCAAAAGAAGATATAAAATGTATAGGCGAACCTTCATTAATTTTTAATAGTTTGCTGCTTTCCTTATTAGAAAGCCGCGCCTCTATTTCTCTCAATGCTTTTTTGATATAAATATTATTCTCTTCAAAAACTTCGTAGAGAGAACGTTCTTCAAAATCATACATTATAAGGTTAGGAAATTTTTTATAAGGTATGTAAACTGTAGTTAAAAGAATAGGCTTTTTATCTTCTTTATTCTCTATATAAGCATACCTAAGCCTTTTAAGCTTAATAAATTTATCTCCTTCTGCAACACCAAGCTTATCTACCAAAAAATCAGGACAAATTTTTATTGATATTTCTAATACCTTGGTTTCTGGAATCAACCCTTTTTTGTGCATCTCTCTATTATAACTTTCTATAAAACGGGTACTTTCCTGAAGAATTTTGGGCTTAGTAACAAAAGTTCCTTTGCCCTTTAATCTTTTTAAGTAGCCTTCTGAAACCAAGGTGTTTAATCCCTGTCTTACAGTAGGACGACTCATATTAAACATATTACTGAGTTCCATTTCCGTAGGGATTAAATCTCCTTCTTTTAGCTTATTGTTTTTTATAAGATCTAATATATAGTTTTGTACCTTATAATATAAAGGCATATTTGACTTGGATTCCATATCTTTAACCACTAAAATCTTCCTTCCTCTATATAGGTAAAACCTTATTTAATCTTACACTAAAATTTATTCTAGGTAAATGTTTATAAACTAGTCATAAAGGTTACAACACCACAACTTTTATTTTTCATTGTTTTAAAGCTTTGCTCTGCATCCTTTGTCTTAATAAGGTCTAATGTATAGCAGAATTCTGTGATACCTGATAAATCTATTTTAAAGTTTGTCTCCCATGTATTATGCATAATCCATGAGTACACATCTCTTTTGTTATATTCTTCCTTATTATCACAAAGTAATATTGGATGATGTTTCAATTCCCCCATATAGATAAGAGGGGCATCTTTTGTTTGAATTAATATGGTATTTTCTTTAGACTCATAAATCAAACCATTATCTACAAGATAGTATTCCATACAAGTACCTGGTATTTGATCAATACCTGGTCTCATAATGGCATCACTTTTATCTACATATAATGTTGCATCAAGATTGTTTAATGTTAGCGACAGATAAATGCTTTCAATATCTGTAGATAAAGTCTTAGCAATTTTATACTTAAATTCTAACTTTGGAAGAGTGTTATAAAGTTTGATAACCACTGAGCTAAAGTAGGTACCTTCTAACTCATAAATAAGCTCTATTGTTGTAAATATTTCACCATTATCAATGATTTTTACTTCTGCTAATTCACCAATATATTTTTTTGCATGAAGGCCTCTTATATTTCTTCCTAAAATGCTTCTTTCTGAATAAACGTTTGTTCTAATTTTAGTATTTTCATATATTGGAGTAAAGAATCTAGCATCTCCTTCTTTTAGCATTTCTATATTATCTATCTTATTGTAGAAAGAAGTTACGCCTTTACCTATTTCATAAGCTATTTTGAAATATTCGTTTTCTATTTGGTAAGGTAGCTTATAGCTTTTTGTATCGTAGCTATTCACTATGTCTTTTACTCTTTCTGCTCCAACATAAGCGACTCTTGAATTAGCTACTTCAATTTTTGCATCTGCCTCTTCATACCTGTATATTTTTTCTTCCTTAGCTTCAAAAGTATCTACGAAGCTGATAAGAACACCCCTTGGATGTGAAGACATTTGAGTCTTCATTTCTTGTCCTGTTGTTTCACAAATTACTTTTACTCCTGGGTATCTCCATACTTCTATATAGAATTCTACTACTTGCTTACTTTTTTCATCTGATAGGCTGATTGCTTTTACTTTACCGTTTAGATCGTAATATCTAAGTTTATCTCCTCTGCTATGTGTAATACGGTTTAAGTTTTTAGCGGAGGCTTCATGTGCTTTTGAAGCATAGCTTGTTTTTCTAATATCTAAGTTTTGCACCATGGTATCATAAGGATTTGTAATAGTGGCTGAATGTCCCCAAGTATGTTCTGCATATAGCAGCAAGTTATCTTCAGCTTGTCGTATTAATTCCTTTTTGCTTACATGGCCTTCATTATCTAATCTTTCACATAAGTGATACATCCTTTGAGCTTCTTTGTAGTGTTTAACAGCATAAGGTGTACTTGCTACACCATTTGCCCACCAGTCATTGAGGTCGCCTTTGTAAACAGGTGCATCCTTTACTTGATTTTTAATTTTTTCATAAAATTCTTGAATAGTTACCATTTCTAAAAGTATTTCATCACCATAAGCTTCATTAAATTCTGTAATGGTTCTTATAATATCTGTATTTGGAGGCGCATTGTCACTAAATACTCCTGATACACAAGCAGGAATAAAGCTGTAATCATAGCCATTTTCTTCACAGGATGTTAAGTACTTAACTATATTTTCTTTAAGTGTTTCAAGATGAGTTTTTGGTTTAGCATTTTTTCCAAGATAATTTTCTGTCATAAAATTAATATTTTTATTATAAATTAAACCCAAAGCATTACCTAAGTTATAATGTTCTCCGTTAAATACTAAAAGTCGTTTCCCTTCTTTATTTTCCCAATAGTAAGGTTTTTGGTTTTGGTAAAGAGGATACATTCCGTGATGTGTATGAATGTTTGTAAATAGGAATTCTATTCCATTATCTAAAAGCACATCAAGAGTTCCTAAAGATACACCATTAACGTCTGCATTCATAGCAACTTTAACATCTATTCCTTGTACTTTAAAGTGATCAACCATTTCTTTTGTTCTTTTATTAAGTACCTTTTTATCTACTAAATCCGTAAAGTTAAGGTAAGTTGCTGATAGTCCTATATTGTTTGATTTAATCATTGCATACAAGTCTTGCTTTTCTTCTTCTGTTGCTTCCTCTAAGAATCTTTCTACGCAGTAGTAAGTTTCACAGTTCCATTTGAAGTTTTTATCGATTGTCCCATTTTTATGACCTTCTTTTGCAGCATTTACTGCAGTCTTTATATAGTCAACGTGATTATAAATTATTCTTTCCTGTAAGTCCGTATAACCTATGTCTGTGTGTGAATGATGTAATATATACATGGTCCATTTTCTATCTAGCATAATTTAAATCCTCCATTTTTAGGTTTACATTTTAATTTAAATAAAGTATATTTGCTATACTATTAACACATTCATTCATAGCTGCTTTAACCTATTTACATACCTCACCTCCAAATAGCATAGCAACACCTTTTAAAGTAGATTCAGATGTGTCCTTTGAAACATACAAATTGATTCTTCTAGCTTTACATTCCTTTGAAATATCATCTCCAAAGAATATAAAGCTTTTGGATATCTGTCCTCCAATAACAAAGGTGTCTGGTTTGAATTCATTAAAGAAAGATATCATCACTTCTCTAAGTCTTTTTCCAAACTCTTTAAATACTTCCTTTGCTTCGTAGTTATCAGACATTGCTAAGTCATACAATTGACTCACTTCTTTTATATATTTTAAGGATTCTACATTCTTACTTATGCCTAATATTCCTCTAGCAGATATATAATCATCTACAATTCCTTCTCTATAGGCAGTATGATATATCCACCCTTCCTTTGGTACATTAATTGCTTCTTTTATAAGGCTGCCTCTTTCTAAAAAGGAAGATCCTGCACCTGTTCCAATGCAGATACAAATTGTCCTAATTGAATCTTTAGCATAACCTTTTAAGTATTCTCCCAGAGAAAATAAATCGCCATCATTAGAAAAAGCTATCTTAAAATCGTTTTCAAAGTTCTTTTTAAGTTCTATGTCCTTTTCTATAGCTGTTTTTAATTCTTCTTTAAGGTTTATGCCATATATGTGCTCATACTTATTTAAGCCTTTAATGTAACTTACACCACTTTCATAATCAAAAGGACCAGGAAAAGCTAAGCCCACGCCGCTTAATTTAATAGAATTCAAATTGTTTTTTCTAACTAATTCATTCATTATAAATTTAAAATTATTTATTATATTTTCCTTACTTTCTTTGCTTTTGGAATCAAAAACCTTTATATCATCTAAAATATCTCCTGCAGAAGATATAATAGCAGCTTTAATTTTTGTTCCACCTACATCCATCCCAATGTAATATTTCAGATATACCGCCTCCTTGTATTTACATTTTAAATTTAAGTAAATTATAATCCGATTTTCTACTAATGTAAATACAGATTTGTTATAAAACTTGAAAAATGTAATTACATATTGTAGAATTTAAAATGAAATGTAATTACAATTGGGGGGAGAAATTTGACTGATAAATATAATAACTATGATAAATATCCAGAAGTATCTATAAAAGGCTATGACAAATGCGCATGGCAGGGTTATGAAGATATACTAAAAGAGCTAAAACAATCATTTTCTACTTTAAAAAAAGAAAAAGTAATATTAGTATTAGATTTTTATCCAGGAGTTAGAGAAGAAGAAATTTTGCAAGCTTTTACTAAACTTAATCCTTCTTTAGTGATCAAATCAGAAGATTATACCTATAATGAAGATACAATAAACTCCATGATAAAAGACTATTTAACAGAGGACAGAGTCTTTGGAGTACTTACTACTAAAAAACTTCAAGATCTTTTTATACAAGAAAAAATAGAAGAGGCCCAAAGTACTATAGATAACTTAAATGAAGGAATTGTTTTAGTTTACGGAGTGGGAGCTTCTCTAATAACCAAAGGAGATATACTTTTATACTTTGATCTAGCTAGATGGGAGATTCAGCTTAGATTTAGAGCTGGTATGGAAAATTGGAAAGCTAATAATTGTAAAGATCCAATCCTATCAAAATATAAGAGAGGATATTTTGTAGAGTGGAGATTAGCTGATAAGCATAAAAAGAACATCTTTTCTCAAATAAATTATTTAATAGATACAAATCAAAAGGACAATCCCAAGATGATAACAGGAGATGCTATAAGAGCAGGTCTTAAACAAGTAGCAGAAAAGCCCTTTAGGGTTGTTCCTTACTTTGATCCAGGTGTATGGGGCGGTCAATGGATGAAAGAGGTTTGCGGTTTAGATAAAGACTCTCCAAACTTTGCTTGGAGCTTTGATGGAGTTCCAGAAGAAAACAGTCTTTATCTTAAGTTTGGAGAGGTGAAAGTAGAAGTTCCTTCAATAAACGCCGTATTTTTTGAACCAAAAAAACTTTTAGGTGAAAGAGTTCATAGCAGGTTTGGAACAGAATTTCCTATTAGATTTGACTTTTTGGACACCATGGGAGGAGGCAATCTATCTCTTCAAGTACATCCTCTTACAGAATACATTCAAGAAACCTTTGGAATGCACTATACTCAAGATGAAAGCTATTATATGCTGGACTGTGGAGAAGATGCCTGTGTATATCTTGGAGTAAAAGAAGGTATAGATAAAGACGAGATGATAAAAGATTTAAAGAGAGCAGAAAAAGGAGAAATTTCTTTTCCAGATTATAAATACATAAATAAATTTCCTGCAAAAAAACATGATCATTTTCTAATTCCCGCAGGTACAATACACTGCTCCGGTAAAAACTCTATGGTTCTAGAAATAAGCGCTACCCCATATATTTTTACTTTTAAGCTATGGGATTGGGAAAGAGTTGGCTTAGATGGCCTTCCAAGACCAATTCATTTAAAGCATGGAGAAAAAGTTATCCAGTGGGATAGAGATACAAAATGGGTAAAGGAAAATCTAATAGATCAAGTAGAAGTTTTAACAGAAGAAGATGGAATAAGAGTTGAAAAAACTGGACTCCACACAAGAGAATTCATTGAAACCATACGACACTGGTTTTCAAAGCCTGTACTTCATAAAACCAACGGAAGTGTTAATGTACTAAATCTAGTAGAAGGAGCAGAAGCTATAGTAGAAAGCCCTTCTGGAAACTTTGAACCCTTTATAGTACACTATGCAGAAACCTTTATAATTCCTGCATGTATAGAGGAATATACCATAAGGCCTTATGGAAAATCTGAAGGAAAAGAAATTGCTACAATAAAAGCTTATGTTAGATAAAAGTTTTGTAGAAGCTAAAGATACTGACAATTGAACAAGATAAAAACCAGAGCTCTAAGGTAAAATATCCTTAGAGTTATTTTTTTGCGATTATGCTTTAGAATTTTGCCACATTAGTTGAAGATATTTTGAGTTATTTAGGAAAAAAACTTAATGTATAATAAAATCAAAGAGGACGAGATGTTTTCTAAAATGAGGGATGAAAATGATTACGCTGACAAAAAGGCAAAAAGAAATTATCAAATACATGTTAGGCTTGAATGATTTCGTAAGCATAAATAAAATCTCAGAGCGCTTAGATGTAAGCGAAAGAACTGTAAGATATGATCTTGATACTATTGAGGAGTATCTAAAGCTTTTAAAGTGCAGTATGCTCAGAAAGCCAAGGTTTGGAATACTTTTAGGCTGTGATGAAGACAAAAGGGAAAAACTATTGCATTCTATTATGGATTTTAATAGCAGAGTATTTTCACCTCAAGAAAGAGAATTCTTAATCATCATTTATATACTCAGCAAAGAATCTACAATGACTATTGAAAAATTATCTGCATTATTAAACGTAAGTAAGAACACAATCATTGCAGACCTTGCTTACGTAGATAAAAAGCTTAAAGTCTATAATCTAAACTTAAATAAGAAAACTTATTAGGGACTCGAGATATGTGGAAATGAAGAGAAGATTAGAAAAGTTCTTTGCTGATAGTATTTTTAAAGATAAGGTTGATTCCAGTGATTTATACTATCTTACTAAAAGATTTTTAGGTGCAAAAATATCATACTTTATAGAAAAGGCAGATATCTCAGAAGAAGCAAAAGAAGCTAGTTTAATTGCTAAAAAGATTATCCAGGATTCAGAAGAGTATCTGGGAATAGATTTTAGTAATGATTATGAACTAATAAATTCACTAACAATTCATCTTAAGGTTGCACTTTATAGACTTAGAAATAATCTTGCTATTGAGAATATACTTACCGAGCAGATAAAATATAGAATTACTTTTATTTATGAGATAACTAAAAAAATTCTAAGCCAATATGAATCACAATTAAATTGTACTTTTCCTGAAGATGAAGTAGCATATATTGCAATGTATATAGGGGCAGCCTTTGAGAGAAATGTACAAAATGGTTTTATGCAAAGAGTGCTGGTTGTATGCGGCAGTGGTATGGCTACATCCAGTATTTTAAGTACAAGGCTTAAAATACTGATACCAGAGTTGAAAATAGTAGGGCCTATAGCTATAACTGATGTGAAAAATAAGATAAAGGACGAGGAGTTTGATTTTATAATTTCAACAGTTGCAATTGAAGTGCCTGGATACCAAATAGTAAACGTAAATCCTCTGCTTGATGTTGAGTATATAAACCAAATTAAAAACCTAAGATTTAAAAAGCAAAGTGATTATTTAGCTAAAAGATATGAAATTAAACATAAGGATAAAGTTTTGTTAAATAGCTAGATGGAGCGACATGTATGAAAGAACTTATAAAAACTCAAGTTGAAGTTAATGATTGGGAGCAGGCTATAACTGAGGCTGGAAAACTGCTCTTAAACTGCGGAAGTATAACTGAAAAGTATATAGAAAATATGATTAATTCAGTTAAGCAATTGGGACCGTATATTGTAATTGCACCTTATATTGCAATAGCTCATGCAAGACCAGATGAAAGTGTTTTTAAAGAAGATATTAGTTTAATAATTCTCAAAAATCCTGTTGAATTTGGAAATAAAGACAATGATCCTGTTAAATTAGTCTTTGCGTTTGCTGCAAAGGAAAATGGAGGTCATTTAGCTCAGCTTGCTGAAATAGCAAACGTTCTAGGAAACGAGGAGCTGATGAATAATATTATAGCTTCTTCATCAGAAGAAGCGGTATATAACATAATTAACGGAAGAGAGGTGAATTAGATGAGAAAGATAGAAGTAATGGCTGTTTGCGGTTTTGGTGTAGGCTCATCAATGATTCTTAAAATGAAAATAGATGAGCTTATAAAAGCAAATGGATTTCAGGCAAATGTTTTTACAGCAGATGTTGGAACAGCTGCAGCTACTCCGTGTGATGTTATTTTTACATCAAATGAACTGGCAGATTCCTTAAAGAATAAAGTTAAGGTACCAGTAGTTGTAATAAAGAATTTTATAAATAAAAAAGAAATTGAAGAAAAAGGACTCTCTGTATTAAAAGATATGCAGCAAATAGAGTATAAAAAATAAAACTATACAAGGGGGAGTAGCTTGCAACTTTATTCTTTACGAAAAAAAGAAGATTTGCATATTGAGTATGAATAAAATGAACATGATAGAGAGAGCAGAATTGAGCCTAATGAGGCAACTGATTAGTAAAGCTGCCAAGGTATTATTCTTAGCTAAGAATTAAGTATTAAGCCCAATTCAATAGTATTATACGGTACGACGATTATATGTCATCATTAAAATGGTGGTAGATATATAATTATTCTCTATTTCATTCATATAAAATATATTGTTTTATATTTCATAATGATGAAATTTATAGTATAATATTCATATGAAGAAAAATATGGAGGGAATTATGAATATTGGGAATAAAATTAAGGAACTACGAAATTCAAAAAATATTACTCTAAAAAAACTTAGCGAGGAAAGCAGTTTGTCAGTAGGCTTCTTATCTCAGCTTGAAAGAGGGTTAACCTCTATTGCAGTAGATTCTTTAGAAAATATTGCTGAAATATTAGGAGTAAATCTTTCTTACTTTTTTGATGTTCAAAATAAACCTGAAAGAAAAGTTTTGAAAAGCTATGATAGACAGGTACTAAGTATAGAAGAGGGCGGCTTTGTATCTTTCAGTCTGGGACAAAATCTTGAGGATAAATCATTTATACCAAGGCTTATTGAGGTTTTTCCACATAAAACTGATGAAGAAGTTGCTTTGTATAAACATTCTGGTGAGGAATTTATATATGTCTTGGAAGGAATTTTAACATTGTATATAGATAATGACATGCATGAGCTTTATCCCGGGGATAGTATTCATATGAATTCTGATATAGTTCATAACTGGTCAAATAACACTAATAAAACAGTTAAGTTTATTACAGTTAATTCTCCAAATTATTTCAAGAGGGATTTAAATGATAAGTAAGATATTGATATATGTAATTGGTGTGTTTTTTATAATCGGTGCAATTGATTATATGTTTGGAAACCCTTTAAGACTTGGATATAAATTTGAAGAAGGAATTAAGACTATGGGCACACTTGCCCTTGGAATCATAGGTATTTATTCTTTATCGCCTTTGCTTCTTAAATTGTTTTCACCAGTATCACAATTTGTGTGGAGAACTTTTAGCTTAGATCCTTCAATTATCCCTGGCAGTGTTTTTGCTGTTGATATGGGGGCATATGAATTGTGTAAAAACATTTCGTTTAATAGTGAGCTTGGAAGGTTTATGGGAATTATAGTTGGTTCTACATTAGGTGCAGCATTTAGTTTTACCATTCCAATAGCATTTAGCATTACTGAAGATGAAGATAAAGAGTTTATAGCAAAAGGAATAATGATTGGAATAATTACGATTCCTGCAGGCTGTATAGCAGCAGGAATATGGCTTGGAATAGATTTGACTTTACTTTTGTGGAATATGACTCCAATAGTTTTGATCTCATTGTTATTAGGAATTTTAATTTTAAAAGCACCAGGTATTATAATTAAAGTTTTTAGATATTTTGGAAGGCTTATAATAGGGTTAAGTGTTTTAGGATTAATATTTCAAGGAATTTATTTGATTTATGGCTTTAAGGTATTGAGTTCTATTATTTCTTTCGAAGATTCTACAGCTTTAGTTGGCAAAATTACTATAATCCTTGGAGGGGCCTATCCAATGCTTGAAGTTATAAACAGAATGTTAAGGGTTCCTTTAAATAAATTAGGAGAAAGATTTGGGCTAACTTCATCTGAAATTACGGCTATGATAGGCAATCTTGCAAGCAATCTGCTTGTATTTGGAAACTTAAAGCATATGAATGAAAAAGGAAAGGTAATGTGTACTGCTTTTGCTGTAAGCGGAGCATTTATATTTGGGGGACAACTTGCTTATATTGCAAGTGTAGAGGCAAAATTAATAGGAGCATTTTTTATTTGCAAATCGGTCTCTGGTATTTTAAGTCTATTATTATCTAATTTTATAATAGAAAAAGAAAATCAACAAATCAATATTGGGGAGGTAATGGGATATGGAGATTAAAGAAAGAATATTAAAGCTTAGGGAGCTAATGGCAAAGAACAACTTAGCTGCATACATTGTGCCAAGTGAGGACCCTCATTTTAGTGAATGGGTTGGAGAACATTTTAAATGCAGAGCATGGATAAGCGGTTTTACAGGGTCTGCTGGTACAGTAGTATTTACGCAGGATAAGGCGGGTTTGTGGACTGATGGAAGATATTATATTCAAGCTGAAAAACAACTTAATAACGCAGGAATAAAGCTTTTTAAAGCTTCAGAGCCTGATGTTCCAAGCTATATAGAGTGGCTAAAAGACGAATTAAAGGAAAAGGATACAGTAGGCTTTGATGGAAATGTTTTCTCAGTATCGCGAGTTAATAAAATGGAAAAGGAATTATCTCAAAAGGATATAAGAATAAATAGCAACTTAGACTTGATAGATAATATATGGTATGATAGACCAGAAATTCCTTCAGATGAAATATATGTTCATGATATAAAATATTGCGGCAGAAGCAGAAAAGAAAAAATTACTCAAGTTAGAGAGGAAATGAAGAAAAACGGAGTAAATTATTACATGATTTCTTCACTCGATGATATTTGCTGGCTTTTAAATATTAGAGGAAATGATATACCACACAATCCTTTTGTCACCTCTTACGGTATCGTTGGTGAAAAAGAGACCTTATTATTTATTAACAAGAACAAAGTGAGTTCTTCCGTAGAAAAGGAACTAATGGAGGATGGAGTTTTTATTAAAGATTATGATGATATTAATGGCTTCCTTGAAAAGTTGGGGGATAAAGCATCAATTATATTGGATTATGATATAGTGAATTATAATTTATTTAGCAGAATAAATAAGAATGCAAATAATGTCAATCATGTGAACTTAACTACTATGATGAAAGCAATAAAGAATGAAATGGAAATTAAAAATGTTAAGGATGCTTATATAAAAGATGGAGCCGCTTTAGTACAGCTTTTTAAATGGATTAAGGAAAACGTTAATAATAATATTACAGAAATTGATGTTGCTGAAAAAGCAGAAGAGTTTAGAAAAAATCAAGCATTATATTTAGATACAAGCTTTGACAGCATAGCATGCTATAGAGAAAATGCAGCTATGATGCATTATAATCCTTATAATCAGGAAATTCCTACATACTTAAAAGAAGAAGGATTTTTCCTGCTGGATTCAGGAGCGCAATATCTTAATGGAACCACTGATATTACAAGGACAATTGTTTTAGGTAAATTAACAGAGGAAGAAAAAAGAGATTTCACCTTAGTTTTAAAATCTGTAATAGCGCTTTCAACTGCGAAATTCCTTTATGGTGCTACAGGTTCAAATTTAGATGTACTAGCAAGAAGACCACTTTGGGAATATGGTATTGATTATAAGTGTGGAACAGGTCATGGTGTTGGTTTCCTATCAAGTGTCCATGAAATGCCTCAACGCTTTAGTCAGGTTCCAAACAACATAAAGCTGGAAAAAGGTATGATGATAACTATAGAGCCCGGTGTTTATAAAGAAGGAAGGTATGGAATAAGAACAGAAAATACAGTAATAGTAGTGGAAGATGAAAAAACTGAATTTGGTCAGTTTATGCGTTTTGAAGAATTGTGCTGCGTTCCAATTGATAAAAGAGCAATAATTATTGAAATGCTTACAAAATATGAGATGGAGTGGTTGAATAATTATCATAAGAAAGTATTTGAAACTCTTTCTCCATATTTAGATGAAGCTTGCACAGAATGGCTTTTAAAAGAAACTGAGGAAATATAATTTATAGGAGATAATGAATGAGTAAAATAGTCTTAGTAACAGGTGGAACTCGAAGCGGAAAGAGTACATTCGGAGAAGAAATGTTAAAAGAAAGAGAGGATGTACTTTATATTGCTACTGCAGTGATTACTGATGAAGAGATGAGAGAAAGAGTTGCAATACATCAAAGTAGAAGAAATAAAAGCTGGAAAACCTTTGAAGGGTACAAGAATTTAAAAGATGTTGTAAAAGAAACTGAGTGCAGCAGTATCATGCTTGAATGTGCAACTACTATGATAACAAATTTGATGTTTGATAGATATACGGATTTTGATAATCTATCTAAGGAAGAAATAAATGTTTTGGAAAAAAGTATAAGTAAACAATTTATTGATTTAATTAATGCCTGCAGGGAATTTGACAAGGAACTTGTAATAATAACAAATGAAGTAGGTTTTGGCCTCATATCTGAATATAAGCTTGGAAGAATATTCACCGATATAGCAGGAAGAATAAATCAATTCCTTGGGAGAGCCAGTGATGAGGCTTACCTGGTTGTATCAGGTCTGCCTCTAAAGCTTAAATAACTTATAAACTATTTGACATCAGAGGTAAAAAAAACTATACTGAAAAAGGTGATAAAATTTAATAACAAATTTAGGTGCTTTTTATATGTTAGTTTCATATAAAAGTGAAAAGGGAATGCGGTTAAAATCCGCAGCAGCCCCCGCTACTGTAAATGATGACGAGTCTTTATAATCCACTCTGTTTTCAGGGGAAGGAAAAGACAAGAATGATTCATAAGCCAGGAGACCTGCCTATATTTACGTTTTAATATGCTTTCGGTGGGAGGGCCTATTAGAGTAAACAATGACTATTTATAAGGCTAGGTCTTATTTGGTTGTGAGTTAATTCTAGTGGCAGTATGTGTAAAGCATACTGCCTTTTATATTTTTTTGGATTAAAAGGGGGGAGTATTATGGCAAAAATAATGATTCAGGGTACCGGTTCATCTGTAGGTAAGAGTCTCATTGTTGCTGCACTATGCAGAATCTTTAAACAGGATGGATATTCAGTGTGTCCTTATAAATCTCAGAATATGTCCTTAAATTCTTATATAACTATGGACGGAAAAGAGATGGGTAGGGCACAGGTACTACAAGCCTATGCTGCAGGTTTAGAACCACAGGTGTTTATGAATCCTATACTTTTAAAGCCTACAGCCGACACCAAGTGCCAGGTTATTGTTAATGGTAAGGTATATAATAATCAAACTGCAGAGGAATACCATAATTTGAAAGTAATTTTTAAGGATATGCTCAAAGAACAATTCCTAGAGCTTGAAAAAGAGTTTGATATAGTAGTTATGGAGGGCGCCGGAAGTCCCGCTGAAATAAATTTAAGAGATAGGGATATTGTTAATATGGGTATGGCGGAACTAGTGGATGCGCCTGTAATAATAGTTGGAGATATAGATAAAGGAGGAGTATTTGCAGCTCTTGCAGGCACAATGCTTTTATTGACTGATGAAGAACGAGAAAGAGTTAAGGGAACTATAATTAACAAGTTTAGAGGAGATATAAAACTTCTTAAACCAGGTGTCGATATGCTTGAGAATATAATAAAAAGACCTTCCCTTGGAGTTGTACCTTATTTTAATTTAGTGATTGAAGATGAAGACGGAGCAATGATTGAAATAAACAAACAGGTTACTGCTGAAATTGATGCCGCTGTTATAATGCTTCCGCATATATCTAATTTCACAGATGCTGATTGTCTAAGGTGTGAAGAAGATGTAAGCGTTAGGTTTATTGAGAGAAAAGAGGAATTTGGCAAACCTGATCTTCTAATCATACCAGGAAGTAAAAATACTATAGAAGATTTAAGGGCCTTAAAAGACTCAGGTCTTGAGAAGGAAATATTAAACTATAGCAAAGAAGGAATAATACTTGGAATTTGCGGCGGATATCAAATGCTTGGAAAAGAAATAAGAGATCCTTTAAATGTTGAAAGTTCTATTAATAGTATAGTTGGAATTGGTCTATTAGATACTATAACTACCCTTGAAAATGAAAAAGTAATGACGAGAGTAGAGGGGAGTATAAATCTTCCGGATTTTCAAGGCAAGATATATGGATACGAGATACATATGGGAAGAACTATATTGAATAATGATGACAGAAGCCTTGCTACCTTAAATAGTGAAAATGGAAAAGAAATTTCTAAGTGTGATGGTATTTTCAATAAGGAAGAAACAATTTTTGGTACATACATTCATGGAATACTAGACTCTACAGAATTTAGGCAATACTTGCTTAATAAAATAAGAACTAAAAAATCAATGTCGTTAAGGAAATCTCCAGTATACGAAGGCTTTAGAGAAGAAGAGTTAAATAAGCTTGCAGATATAGTAAGAAACTCATTGGATATGAAAAAAATATATGAAATTTTAGGACTTAAGCAGCATGATGAATTTTACAACTATTAATATTATTGATATTGCTGCAGCTGTAATAATAGATTTAATTCTTGGAGATCCTTATTGGCTTCCTCACCCTGTAATATTTATTGGAAGATTAATTAAATTTATTGAAAATAAAGCAAGAGCGTCTGCTCATAATGATAAACAGTTAAAGTACTTTGGAGGTGCTATGGTTATAATAGTAACTTCAGTTTGCTTTTTATTTACTGCTGCAGTGCTTTATGCTGTTTGGAGAATAAAACCTTTATTTCATATAATAAATATCTGCATTCTTTGGACAACCATCGCGGCTCGATGTTTAAGAGATGAGAGCATGAAAGTATATAATGCTCTAAAAAATAATGATTTAATACTCGCAAGGAAGTATACCTCTTATATTGTAGGAAGAGATACTAATGGCTTGGATGGAAAAGAACTTATAAGAGCCGCTGTGGAAACAGTTGCAGAGAATACTTCGGATGGTGTTATAGCTCCTCTATTTTATAGTTTAATAGGGGGAGCACCCTTGGCAATGATGTATAAGGGAGTAAATACTATGGACTCCATGGTTGGCTATATGAATGAACCATATACTCATATAGGATTTTTCCCGGCAAAGACAGATGATTGGTTTAATTATATACCAGCAAGAATTACAGGAATTATTATGTGTATTGCCTCGCCGCTTATGAAAAGCAGCATTATTAAAAGTTTTAAAATTATGATGAGAGATAGAAAAAATCATAAAAGCCCCAATTGTGCGTACCCTGAGGCTGCTGCAGCTGCAATATTAAAGGTTCAGCTTGGCGGAAATAATATTTACTTTGGAAAGCTTGTTGAAAAGCCTACAATCGGCGATAAGACAAGGGAACTTGAAAGAGAAGATATTGTATATGTAAATAAAATAATGTTTCTGACAGAATTTTTATTTATAGTTTTCGCATTAGCTTTAGTTTACTTTATACACGGGAGAATAGTTTAATGAACAGTTATAAAAGTTTTATGGATCATGGCGGAGATATATACACTGAAGGTAAATTCAAAGGGATAAGTCTCTTAGATTTCAGCTCCAATATAAATTTTCTAGGTATTCCCGAGAGTTTTATAAAAAACATTAATAAAGCAGTAGAAAATATGGTATGTTATCCGGATTTAAAATATAGACAATCAAAGCTTCATATTGCTCACTATTTAAAACAAGGTGTAAAAGCTGAAAATATCATTTTAGGAAATGGAGCGGCTGAGATAATAAATCTTGCTGTTAGAGTCTTGAAGAAGCCTTGTATAGTAGTGCCATCCTTTTCAGAATATGAAAGCACTGCAAAAACCTATTGTGAGGAACTTATATTTTCTTATTTGAATGAAGAATTTGATTATAATTATCAGGATATATTTGAGAAGCTTAAGGAGTGTGACGGGTTAGTTATAGCTAATCCTAATAATCCTAATGGAGGAATAGTTGATAAAAAGCTTTTTCAAAAAATTTTAGATTATTGTGAAGAACATAAAAAGAAAATAATAGTAGACGAAGCTTTTGTAGAGTTTGTCAACATTGAAAATCAAAGTTTTATAGACCTTTGCATGAAATATAAATGCTTATTTATAATAAGAGCTTTTACTAAGTTTTTTGCGATGCCGGGAATTAGACTTGGATACGGTATAAGCTCAGATAGTGAGTTTCTTGAAAAGTTAATAAAGCTTCAAATACCTTGGAATATAAATTGCTTTGCAGAAGCTGCCATAGAAAGTGTTTTGAAGGATGAAGAGTATATAAGTGTTTCAAAGGAAATGCATGAAAAAGAAAAGGAATATTTTGTTCAAAGACTTAAAAAGTTTAGCTTTATTGATAATATTTACGAAAGCCATGCAAACTTTGTACTTATAAATCTTAAAAATATTTCTGGAGAGGGTTTTTATAGCTACTGCATTTCAAAACACATGCTAATAAGGAGGTGCAGTAATTTTAGAGGACTTGATGATAGCTTTATTCGATTGGCTGTTAAAAATAGATCAGATAATAATAGATTGCTTGAGATTTTTGGACAATCAGAAAGAGAAATAAATATTTAAATGGGGGAAAAGTATGAATTTATTAACTAAAACTATTAATACCATAACATCATCTGACAAGGAATCTGTAGAAAGAGCTGTGAAGTATATTGATAATCTTACCAAGCCTCTTGGAAGCTTAGGGAAACTTGAAGAGATTGGTGCAAAGTTTGCTGGAATTACAGGTAAGGTTTTTAATAAGGCAGAAAAGAAAAATATAATAGTGATGTGTTCTGACAATGGCATTTGTGAAGAAGGTGTAAGCTCGGCAGATCAAATAATAACTCAAGTAATGACAAACAGTATTCCTGAAATGAAGACAGGAGTCGGAGTATTGGCTTCTTTTGCGAATGCAGAATTAACAGTTGTTGATATAGGAGTAAAAGGTGAAATTTTAAATTCTAAGGTAATAAAAAGAAAAGTAAATAATGGTACGGCAAACATATGTAAAGGACAGGCTATGTCGAGAGAAGAAGCTGTCAAGGCAATTGAGGTAGGTATTGAAATCACCGATAAATTATGCAGTGAAGGTTATGAAATGCTTGGAACCGGAGAAATGGGTATTGGAAACACATCAACAAGTGCTGCAGTTATTTCAGCTCTTTTAGATATAGATATAGAAGAATTAGTAGGCCCAGGTGTTGGCCTAACTGAAGAACAAGTTGAAAACAAAAAGAAGGTAATAAAAAAAGCTTTAGAAATTAATAAGCCTGATAAGAAAGATGTAATTGATGTATTAAGCAAAGTAGGCGGTTTTGATATTGCAGGAATGTGCGGATGCTTTCTTTCAGCCGCAAAAAATAAAAAGCCTATAGTAATAGACGGAGTTATTTCTTGTGCTGCAGCTTTATGTGCATATATTTTAAAGCCTGAGACAAGGGATTATATGTTTACCTCTCATAAATCAGAAGAGAAGGCTGTGACTTTTGTTTTTGACTATATAAACCTTCAGCCAATACTTGATTTAAATATGAGACTTGGAGAAGGCAGCGGATGCCCGCTTGCTTTTAACATTATTGAAGCAGCACTTCATATGGTTAACAATATGGCTACCTTTGGGGATGTGGGTATTACTGAAGAATCAAAGGATAGGCTTGTTGATATTAGATAATAAAAAAATATTATTAAAGAAAGAAGGTAATTTTTATGAAAAAATCTATGAATAAGATAATGACTTTATTAATTGCAGCAGTAATGATATTTACTTTTGCAGCATGTACAAACAACAGCAAAGAAGGTAGCTCAACTAAAGCTGATAAAGAAAGCTCAACAACAAAGTATCCGTATACTGCAAAGGATTCAAAGGGTAAGGAAGTTGTTATTGAAAAAGAGCCTAAAAAGATAATATCTGTAGCTCCAAGCATTACTGAATTAATTTATGCTTTAGGGAAAGGCGATGAACTTGTTGGAAGAACAGATTATTGCGATTATCCAGAGGAAGCAAAAAAAGTTCAAAGTATAGGCTCGTTAACAGATCCGAATGTTGAAAAAATAATTGAACAGAAACCAGACATTGTAATTGCATCTACACACTTTAAGGATGATGTGGCTAAAAAACTTGAAGGACTAGGAATTAAGGTAATTGTTTTATATAATGCTGATAATTTTAATGGAGTTTATGATTCAATAAATACACTAGGACAAATAGTAAATGCTCAAGATAAAGCTAATGAACTAATTTCTTCTATGAAGAAAAAGACTGAAGCTGTCAAGGAAAAAGTAAAAGGTAAGGAAGCGCCAAAGGTTTATTATGTAGTAGGCTTTGGTAAAAACGGAGATTACACAGCAACAGGGGATACTTTTATATCTCAAATGATAGAAATGGCCGGAGGAACTAATATAGCCAAGGATGCTTCTGAATGGAAATATAGTCTTGAAAAGATAATGGAAAAGGATCCTGAATATATAATTATATCCAAAAACTTTGAAATGAAAAATCAATTTATTAATACAGCAGGTTACAAGGAACTTTCTGCAGTAAAAAACAATAAGGTTATTGAGATAGATGATAATTTGCTAAATAGACAGGGACCAAGACTTTCAGAGGGTGTTGAGGCTGTGGCAAAGATTCTTCATCCGGATTTATTTAAATAAGGTATAAAAAATGATAAGACTTATAGCAAAGAGAAAAAAGCTGTTATTTATTATTCTTTTAATAGCATATGTTTTACTGGCAATTACTGCTGTTTCTATGGGAGCTGCCAGTTTAACACCCTATATGGTATTAAAGGTAGTTTTAAAGTCAATACCATTTATAGGTAAGTATATATCAGGAAGTGTGTCGAGTACACATTTCCTGATAGTTTTTATGGTGCGTATGCCGAGAATAGTTATGGCGAGCATTGTTGGAACAGGGCTTGCTGTAGTTGGGGCATCCTTTCAGTCGATGTTTAAAAACCCAATGGCAGACCCTTATGTTCTTGGAATATCTTCAGGAGCAGCATTAGGGGCAGCGGCAGCTATAGTTATAAAGATTCAAAATGCGGCTTTTTCATTGAGTATTATTACAATCTCTGCCTTTGCAGGTGCTGCCATAACTACAATAGTAGTATACGCAGTAGCACAGGATAGAGGAAAAGTGACAACTACAAATCTTTTGCTGGCAGGGAGTGCTGTAAGCTTTTTGATGTCCTCTATGATTTCAATAATAATGGTTTTTAATCAGCAAGAGGTAAATAAAATAGTATTTTGGATGATGGGAAGCTTTAACGCATCAAGCTGGGAAAATATAAGCATTATAGCTCCAATAGTATTACTAGGAACAGTTGTTATTTATTTTTTTAACAGAGATCTTAATTTAATGCTTACAGGTGATGATAATGCACGAAGCTTGGGGATTGAGACGGAGAAAGTAAAAAAAATAATAATTGTTGCATCCTCAATGGTAATGGCTGTAAGTGTTGCTTTTTCAGGAATAATCGGGTTCGTTGGGTTTTTGGTGCCTCATATAATTAGAATTATATTTGGGCCAGACAATAAGATTCTGATTCCTTTTTCAGCTTTGGGAGGAGCAATATTTTTATTACTGGCAGATACTGCCGCCAGGACTGCTGCAGCACCGGCAGAGCTTCCGGTAGGTGCAGTCACTGCGCTGATTGGCGCTCCGTATTTTATTTATCTTTTAATAAAAATGAAAAAGAGGAGTGTATAGCCGTGAAGCAGCACATTCAAATAGATATAAAAAAGCTTGATTTTTCTTACCGTGAAAAAGAGATTTTACAAGATATAACCTTAAGCTTTAATAAGGGTAGTTTCTACTCAATTATTGGTCCTAATGGTTCGGGAAAATCCACCCTTATAAAAAATATTTCAAAACTTCTTATGCCAAAGCATAGAAGTATTTTTATAAATAATGAGGATATATGCAGCCTTAGCAATAAAAGCTTAGCAAAGAAGGAATCGGTTATACCTCAAAATATATTGATAGATTATGAATTTACTGCTTTTGATATAGTAATGATGGGAAGAAGTCCTTATAAGAGAAGATTTCAAGATTTTGATACCGGAGATAGAAAAATAACAGAAAAGTATATGAAGCTTACAAACACGTGGCAGCTCAAGGATAAGCTCATAACTGAGTTAAGTGGTGGAGAAGTGCAAAGAGTGATTGCAGCAAGAGCTTTATGTCAGGAAACTGATATAATTTTATTAGATGAGCCAACCTCTCATTTAGATATACAATATCAAGTAGAATTTTTAAATATATTTAGTAAATTGAAAAGCGATAAGATTATTATTGCAGTTCTCCATGATTTGAATTTAGCATCTATTTTCAGCGATGAAATAATTTTAATCAATAAGGGACGAATCGAAGCAATAGGAGACCCTTGGCAGGTAATAAGTAAAGAAAATATCAATAATGTATATAATCTTTCAGTTGAAGTATTTGAAAATCCAATCAGCAAGTGTCCTTATATAATTCCAGTTGTTTAGGAAGGAGGAGAAATCACAATGAAAAGTATAATAATATCATCTAATTGCAGCGGCGGAGGCAAAAGTACTTTTACTTTAGCCCTAATGAAGGCATTGATTGACAGAGGTTATGATGTTCAAGGCTTTAAAGCAGGTCCGGATTATATAGATGCAGCTTTTCATACACATATATGCAAGAAGGCCTCAAGAAACTTGGATTTATTTATGATGGGAGAGGATGGAGTTAAAACTTCATTTTCAAAAGGCGAAGGTGATATAGGGGTAATTGAAGGGGTTATGGGATTATATGATGGACTTGGCTATGACAGTAGATATTCTACTTATCATTTGTCAAAGGTTTTGAATATTCCTATAATATTAGTAATAACTCCAAAGGCTCAAAGTAATACTATTTGTGCAGAACTCTTAGGCCTTTTAAATTATGAAAATGCTGATATAAAGGGTGTAGTGCTAAATAATATAACAGAGGGCTATTATAAGCTTTTGAAAAAGCTTATAGAAAAGAATACACCGCTAAAGGTGTTTGGATACATTCCGGCTGATAAAAGAATAGCAATTGGCAGCAGGCATTTAGGATTAATTCAGAGCAGTGAAGTAGAAGATTTGGATAAAAAAATAAGTATTTGCTCGAAGTTTTTGCAAGAGCATCTTGATCTAGAAGAAATAATAAAATGTATGAAAGAGACTGAGAATTATAATAGTACATTTATTCAAAACAAAGATAGAAAACTGAGAATAGCTTATGCCTACGATAAAGCTTTTAGCTTTTATTATAAAGACAATTTGGAATTATTACAAACTGTTGGAGATATGATTCCTTTTAGTCCTCTTAAGGATAAAAAACTTCCTAAAGATATAGATTTTCTGTATATTGGGGGAGGATATCCAGAGGTTTTTGAAGAAGAACTAAGTAATAATATAGAGCTTTTAGTAGATATTAGAGAAAAGCTTCAAAATGGACTTCCAGCCTATGCAGAGTGCGGTGGATTAATGTATTTAACTAAAGGATCAGAAAAAAACAGTTTTGTAGGATTCTTTAACGGTTTTTATAAAATGAGCGACAGGCTTGTTAACTTTGGTTATGCAAACCTTAAGGTAGCAGAGAGCAATCATATTTTCAAGAAGGGGTTAAGTATAAATTGTCACGAGTTTCATAAAAGCTATGTAAAACTAAGTGAACAAGCTATATACTGTTTAAGTAAGGATTATTATGAAGAAAAGAAATGGCATTGCGGATACATAAAAAATAATGTTATTGCAAGCTATGCCCATGTTCATTTTTATGGCAACATGGAGTTTTTTAATAGCTTGGTAAATCTAGCATATAAAAAAGGGGGAAATTATAATGGATAAGTTAGAAAGAGGATATGTACAAATATATACTGGAAATGGAAAAGGCAAGACAACAGCTGCTGTTGGTCAAGCTGTAAGAGCGGCAGGAAATAATTTAAAGGTATATATGCTTCAATTTCTAAAAACTGATCCAACAGGAGAACTTGAAATAGCAAAGCTTATAGGAGATAAATTTCAGATTTTCAGATTTGAAAGCAAAAAGGGCTTCTTTTGGAATCTTAACGATGAGGAAAAAGTAATACTTAAAAAAGAAATTGACACAGCTTATGATTTTGCTGCTGAAGTAATCAAAAATAACAGCTGTGATGTATTTATACTGGATGAGATTATGGGTGTTTTATCAAATGGGATCTTAACCGTTGATCAGGTTGCAGCTCTTATAGATAACAAACCTGAGAATATGGAGCTCATTTTAACAGGAAGAAATGTTCCTGATTTAATTAAAGATAAAGCAGATTTAGTAACAGAAATGAAAGAAATTAAGCATTATATGAATAAAGGGGTTTACTCGAGAGAAGGAATAGAATACTAGTAAAAAGGGGATGTTACAAAACAGTTTAAACCTATCGCGTGTTATTTGAATTCTTGGAAACTTTCGCTTCGCAGATAAGACTAATAATTAAAAAATTTATAAATCCTAAATCCTGACACTGGGCAACTTAAGAGCAGGCTGTTGCCACAGCCTAAGTTTCCCATGAAAAGTCATTTAGACTTTTCATCTCTCTTCGTTCAGACAATATAGGATTCTTAACGGCTTTATAAACTTTTTAATTAAAGTCTTATTGCTGCTTACTCAAATGTTTCTACGAATTCAAATAACACGCTGGGTTTTGATGTTTTGAAACATCCCCTTATATTTTAAATTATAATTGTTTTTCTTTAAGATATTCTTCTTCATATTTTAAGAGCTTACTGATAACTTTCTCAGTAACCTTATTTATCTTATCGAAATCCATATTAGGAATAAAATAAGTTTCTAAATGGTCATGAAGCGCCTTAGCAGAAGCTATAGTCTTAAGACCTTTATTAAGAAGTTCATAGAACATTTCCATATCAAATTTTATTTCTTCTCTATTTTTGCTTATGGAATAAGAATTTAATAGATTATCCATATAAATTTGATTGCCTTCAAATTTTATTTTATTTATCTCATTAGAAGTAATTAGAGCAGTATTGAGTTCAGGAATAAATATATGCTCAATTCTTTCTGGAATTAAAGGGTCGTGGAAGAACTGAACATCTAGTCCTCTCTTTAATGCTTCTTTAGATATGAAATCCAATACATCGGATTTTCCTGTACCTGGCCCACCGTTAAGTACATAAACTTTCTCATAGCCGCTTACAATGCCTTCTACAAAAGTAACAATGCCAGCTGGAGTAAATGCCGTAGCAAAAAGATGTCTTTCTGTTCCATAGCCGCCTATAGGAGTAGTAAAAATCTTGTCCTTCAATTCTTCTTTAAGTTTATTTAATTTAGCTGGATTCAGAGCTTCGCTGTTATAATTGCTCAAATCATCATGTACAGCTTTTGCAGCTGCAAAAAATCTATAAGCGCGTTTAAAAGTTTTTCCTATTTCTTTATTAGTATCTATAATATTCTTTCTGTATTTTTTAAAGCCTTCTTCGTTCCAGCAGTCCCCCATATTAAGTATTTCATCTACAGCACCCGGATTTACAGGATCAACTACATGAGGTGCGGTACCATCAAGTATAGCTATATTTAAGCCTTTGATAACAACACCATCTAGTGAATTATTGTCAGAGGAGCAGTGATGATATTCTATATCGTAACCTTTTTCATTAAAGTATGCTCCTATTTTTTTCATAAGCGAAGATTTTCCTGTACCTGGTCCGCCTTTTATACATATAATTCTTCTGGCTTCTTCCTGCCCGAGTATATATCTGTAGAAGGAATAAAATCCCTTAGAGGTATTTCCTCCCGGGAATAGGTCTACTGTTTTTCCGTTCATAAAATCACACTCCTAATTATCAAATCAATATATATTATGAATGTGACAGAAAAAGTGTGACTGAATAGGAAATCACTAAAAGCTTTAAAACCTTGCATAATTTTTAATTAGATGTTATTAATATGTATGTAAATAAAACGAAAGAAGGTATTAAGGTGGATAATGTAAAATCTCAAAGAGAATGGTTAAAAGCGAATTTTAATTTGTTAAGTAATATAGAAACAGATCAAAAACAAAAATTTCAGCAGCCTCCTATACAAAAAGATTTAGAAGAAGGTGCTGAAATAATTGACCTTCCAGAAGTAACTAGAGATGTAGTTATTAAGAAGGATGTATTTGATTGTTTAATGGATAGAAAAAGTAATAGGGTTTTTACCGAGGAAGCATTATCACTAGAAGAGCTTTCATTTTTGCTTTATATGACTCAAGGAGTTAAAAAGGTGGTTGGGAAAGTTAACTTTGCTACCTTTAGAACAGTACCTTCAGGTGGAGCAAGACACCCTTTTGAAACTTATATGGTTGTTAATAATGTTAGTGGATTAAAAAAAGGTGTGTATAGATATTTGGCTTCAGAGCATAAACTTATCCATTTGTTTGATGAAAATAATTTAGAAGAGAAAGTATCTGAAGCTGTTTCAGGACAAAAATTTGTTGCTTCTGCACCAGTTATATTCATATGGAGCTGTATTCCATACAGAAGCGAATGGAGATATAATGTAGCAGCACATAAGACAATACTTCAGGATTCAGGACATCTATGTCAAAACCTGTATCTAGCTTGTGAGGCTATAGGAGCTGGAACAGTTGCTATAGGAGATTATGCTCAAGAAATTATCGATGAATTTTTAATGCTTGATGGTGAAGATGAATTTGTAATTTATGCAGCTCCAGTAGGAAAGGTTTCAGCTGAATAAATCTTATAAAAATAAAGGGGATGTCAAACAAGAAAGCAATTTCTTATGTAGGCATCCCTTTAACTATATAAATAGTTATATAGTTATATATTTGTATATTTGTATATTTTTCAGTTAGTACTTTCTGTTAAAGTCTATTTCTTCAAGTTCAAATACCCTTAATGAATCTGCTACATGCTTTTCAAGGGCAAGTCTTCCATATTTATCAACTTCAGTCTTATCCTTGGGGCCGTGGCATAAAGAAGCGGCGCCGCCTATGCAGCCTCCTTGACAAGCCATCCCTTCAATGAAATTTGAAGGCAGTTTGTTGAATTTTAAAAGTTTAAGAGCTTTGTCGCATTCTTGAAGACCGTCACAGCTTATGGGTTTAAAATCTACTTTCAATCCTTTATCATTAATAATATGCTTAATAGATTCGGTAAGTCCGCCGCTTCGCGCAAAGATTCTTCCATAAAAAGAAGCATTGTTTAAAGGACTGTCTTCACAGTCTTCAATATTTATTTCATAAGCATCAAGCATAGCCTGAAGTTCCTCGAAGGTAATTACAAAGTCTGTAATACCCTTGATATCAGGCTCTAAAATCTCGGCTTTTTTAGCTGTACAAGGGCCTATAAAGACCACTTTTGCTTCTGGATCAAGGTTTTTTATAAGCTTGGATATTGCTATCATTGGAGAAACTGTAGAGGATATATTAGAAACAAGCTCAGGATAATTCTTTCTAATATAAGCTACGAAAGCAGGGCAGCAGGAACTTGTTAAAGCTCTTCCTTCGCTTATGCTATGAGCGAATTCTTCAGTCTCAGAAAGTGCAACCATGTCAGCACCAAGAGCAGCTTCAACTACATCGTGGAAGCCAAGCTTTTTAATCCCAGTAATTACTTGACCTATTCTTGCATAAGTAAACTGACTGGAAATAGCAGGGGCCATAAGAGCATATACATGAAAATCATTTTGGACTTTTGCCTTTTCTAGCAAATTAACTACCGGCGTTATAAAAGATTTATCCATTATTGCTCCAAAAGGACATTGATAGACACAAGCACCGCATTGTATACACTTCTCATTATCTATTATAGCTTTTTTATTTTCATCAAAGCTTAGAGCTTTTGCATTGCAGGCACGTTTACAGGGCCTCATAACATCTGAAATAGCATTATAAGGACATACGCTCTTACAGCGGCCACACTCAATGCACTTTTCAGTATTTATGTAAGAACGTTTATTTATAATGTGAATTGCGCCTACAGGACAAACTTCAGAGCACTTATGAGCAAGGCAGCCTCTACATGCTTCTGTAACAGTAAAACGGTGTATAGGACATTCATCGCAGGCAATGCTTATAACTTCAATCATATTTTTATTTTTTTTGTTGCCTCCCATTGCAAGCTTTACTCTTTCATTTATAATTTCTCGTTCTTTGTAAATGCAGCAGCGTGTTCTAGGTTTTGGACCTGGAATTATTTTTTTTGCAATGGTTTTATATTCTTTCTTAAGCTTACCTTCTAAAGAAAGCTTAACTACTTCTTTTAGAACTTCATATTTTATTAGCTGAACATCGCTTTCAAAATTTCTCATAGTATCACTTCTTTCATAAAAGATTTTAGGATAAATACAAATGTGAAAGAAGCAAAAACAAATTTAATGGTGCTATAAGTTTTTAATTATATGTTCATTGAAAAATTCATCAATATTATCTTTATTAACAGAAATAACAGGGCCATCCTCAACCTTTACACATACTCCATTTTTGCATTCCCCCAGGCAAAAAGAAGCTTTTATTTCTGTCTGGCTTTCTAAGTTGTTATCCGCAATAAGCTTTTGAAGCTCGCTAACAATATTATAAGAACCTTTAAGGTGACAGCTGCTTCCAATGCATACTGTTATTGTCATAATATAATTCCCCCTAACGAGTTTAAAAAATATAAAATTACTTACACAAAAAGTATAACATTCCACTAAATGCTTATCAATTTATATTTTGAAATGGGAGCAATATAATGGCTTTATGCGGCTTAACTCTGCATGTGATAAAGCTTTGCAGTACTTTATTCAAAAAAACCTTATCTAATAATACAATGTAAAAAATCAATAAAATAAAAAAATTTAAAGTTGTTTGAAGCAGCTTTTTGGCGCTGATATTATTTATCTATAGGATAGATACAAATTATTAAATTTTAAAAGCAAAAACATTATTAAAGTGTTCATCACTAAAAGGAGGGAAAAATAAAATGTTACATTGTGATTTATGCGACTATTATAAAACAACTCATACAAAGGGGCAAAGTTCTGCTAAGTGTATGTGTGAGCTTACAGGTTTTGTTTTTCATAAAAAAGTAGAGGAATATGATTTTGAAAATCATCCTTGCCACGAATATGATGTGAAAGCAAATGCAGTTAATCAGGAGCTAAGCGTGAGAATATCTGCTTAAATATCAGAAATGTTTGACAAATGTTTGACGAAGTTATGTATATGTTTTATTATTGTATTGTAAGAAGTAAGCCTAGGGAAGGTGGAGTTCTGTATGAGTACAATACAATTTAAAGAGGTTAATTGCAAAAATTGTTATAAATGCGTTAGAAGCTGCCCAGTCAAAGCTATATCTTTAAAAAATGATCATGCACAGGTCATTGAAGAGGAATGTGTATTTTGCGGAAAATGCCTGCAGGTATGCCCTCAAAATGCAAAAAGTGTTAAAAATGATGTGGAAAAGGTAAAAGGTTTTGCAGATAAAAAGCTTAAAATATATGCTAGTATCGCACCTTCTTTTATGGCAGCCTTTAACTTGCAGGATTTAAGACAAGCATATTCTGTATTTAAAAAACTTGGATTTACTTATATAGAAGAAACAGCTGTTGGTGCTTCGGCAGTATCAGCAGAATATCAAAAGCTATTAGAAAAGAAGCAAATGAAAAATATAATTACAACAGCCTGCCCTACA
The DNA here is from genome assembly GCF_016765585.1 of Clostridium rhizosphaerae. Taxonomy (GTDB): domain Bacteria; phylum Bacillota; class Clostridia; order Clostridiales; family Clostridiaceae; genus Clostridium_AT; species Clostridium_AT rhizosphaerae. The sequence goes on along the minus strand of NZ_JAESWC010000004.1, from coordinate 60,820 downwards.
ATTGTATCCTTGATAGAAAAACATTATCCAGAGTTGATTGAGCAAATGGCGCCAGTAGTTTCCCCAATGGTTGCTCATGGCAAAATGCTTAAAGAGCTCTATGGCTCTAGAATTAAAGTTGTATTTATTGGTCCGTGTCTTTCTAAAAAGCAAGAATGTAAGGAGCTTGAGGAAGATGTTTTGGATGCAGTTATAACTTTTGAGGAATTAGAACAATGGATGAAGGATGAAAATTTATCATTCGACAGCACGGAAGAGGCAGAGCTTAAAAATATAGAATTTAATTTTAATGCAAGGTATTATCCAACTCCTGGAGGGATAATAAAGTCTCTTGGGAGTCCAAAGAAACACAATTATAAGCTTATGAAATTTGATGGATTAGATAGATGTATAGAGGTTTTAGAACAGTTAAGAAATGATAAAGTTAAGGATTATTTTATTGAAATGAATAGCTGCAGAGGGGCATGCTTGGGCGGTACCTGCATGAACTCTGAAAATCCCGGATATTTAATAATGAGAGAAAGACTTTTAGAATATGCTCATAAATCTTCTTTAAGTCATAATACTATTATGGAGTATGATAGAGAGATAAGCTTAACTAAAGCTTTTAAAAATAAATCGAACTCTTATATTGTTCCAGAGGACAAGATTATAGAGGATATTTTAAGTAAAATAGGAAAATACACAAAGGAGCAGGAATTAAACTGCGGGGCCTGCGGATATATGACTTGCAGAGACAAGGCTGTAGCTGTTTATAATAAGAAGGCTGAGCTTCATATGTGTGTACCATACATGAGAGAAAGAGCGGAATCTATTTCTAACGTTATAATAAATTCTACTCCAAATGCTATTTTTGCAGTTACTGAAGAACTTACTGTTCAAGAAGCAAATATGGCTGCTCGAAGACTTTTCAATTTAGAATGTGAGGAGCTTCAAAATAGGAGTATATTTGATATTTTAGACTGTCTGGATATACTAACTGTTAATGATACTAAACAAAATATTTTAAATAGTAAATATACTTATTTAAAATATAACGTGGTGGTAGAACAGTCTATATTGTATTTGAAAGAAAATCATATGCTGATGATAGTAATGAAGGATATAACTAAAGATGAAAAGCAAAATCAAAAGCTTAATAAGGTAAGAAGTGAAACTATAGAAATAGCTCAGAAGGTTATAGATAAGCAGATGAGAGTAGCTCAAGAAATTGCGAGTCTTTTAGGTGAAACTACTGCTGAGACCAAAGTAGCCCTAACAAAACTTAAAAAATCAATGCAGGTTGAAATGGGTGAAGAAATATGAGCTTATTTGTAGATGTAGATTATGCAAGCATAAATAAGTACAAAGAAGAGCTATGTGGAGATAAGGTTGAAGTACTAAGAAGCGATAATTCTGTGATTATAGTACTTGCGGATGGACTAGGAAGCGGAGTAAAGGCAAATATATTGTCTACGCTTACAAGTAAGATAATTGGTACTATGCTTTCTATGGGATCAACTATAGAAGAAGCTGTTGAAACTATCGCATCTACGCTTCCTGTATGTAAAGTCAGAGACTTAGCCTATTCAACCTTTTCGATACTTCAGATATATGAAAATGGAGAAGCATATTTAGTAGAATTTGATAATCCTTCTGCTATAAAACTAAAAAGAGGTAAGTTTGTACCAACAGATAAGCAAGAAAGAGAAATTGAAGGTAAGCTCATTAAGGAAAGCAGATTTATGATGGGCCCAGAGGACGTAATTATTCTGATAACTGATGGAGCAATACATGCCGGAGTTGGTGAATGCCTTAATTTAGGGTGGCAGTGGGAAAATGTTAAAGAATATGCGGAAAGAATTTATAAAAAAGACATGTCCGTAAAAAGTATTTCCAATACGCTGCTTTCTGCCTGCGATAGTTTATATGCAGGAAAGGCTGGAGACGATACAACAGTTGTAGCTGTAAAGGTAAGAAATGCTCAGCCGGTAAATGTTTTAATCGGACCTCCTTTAGATAAAAACTTGGACAGCTATGTAGTTGATAAATTTATAAATCAAAAGGGAAAAAAGATTATTTGCGGCGGTACTACAGCCCAAATTGTAAGTAAGGTAACAGGTAGAGAGATTATTACTAGCTTTAATTATATTGATCCTTCAATACCGCCTACAGCAAGAATTGAAGGAATAGATTTAACTACAGAAGGTGTTTTGACTATGTATAAGGCTTTAGAGCATGCTAAAAAATATTTAAACCCAGACAATCTTTTGCAGGACTTTTCAGGTTTAAATAAAGAAGATGGAGCATCAAAACTTGCTAAGCTTTTGCTAGAAGAGAGCACTGAAGTTAATTTTTTAGTAGGAAGAGCAATAAATCCTGCTCACCAAAATCCTGATTTTCCTATAAACCTAGGAATGAAGCTGAAGCTGGTAAATGATATGGAAAATCATCTGAAGCAATTAGGTAAAAAAGTATTTGTTGAATATTTCTAGATAATTTTATGCTGATAGAAGCGGTGATACATTATGGGAATATCTATGAAAACTATAGAGCTCAAGCTATATAAGCCAAGTTCTAATAAAAGGAATGTAATTGATGAAGCCTTAGAGAACTATTCTAGGGCTTATGCTTATTTGATGAATAAAGCTTATACTGAAATTGATATGATAAAGGAAAACTATAAATCTTCTACAGGATATTACAAGACAAGGGATATTGTAAAATGGATAGATAAAGAAACCTTAAAGAAGCTTAATAGGTTCAGTGCTGAACCTTTCAAGGACTCAATAAAGCTGGATTTTTCTGCGGTTTTAGCAGGATTACTAAATAACAAAACTGCAAAAAGCATTGATGGAATTCAAATGAATTTTAAAGAAAGACCTATTTACTTTTGCAGATATTCTAAAAATCGAAATTACTCTCTGCTCTATGATGCAGAAAATAATAAATATTATGCAAAGCTGTATTTAATGAATGTTAAAAATGAAAAAAGAAAAAAAGCTATGGGAAATTATGATAGAAAGCTTGATTATATAGCTGAGGATAAAGAACCTTACATTGAAAATGATAAGAAAAGAAGCTTTATAATAGTTCCACTAGCCTTTGGAAAGTGGCAGGAAGAATATCTTAAAGAAGCTATAAATACTCCCGATATATTAAAAACAGCCAGGCTTATAAAAAGAAACAAGGAATATTATTTAGCTATAAATATAGTAAGAAATGTTGAGGAAGCCCCTCCTCCAATAAATTATATGGGTATCAGCAGAGGAATGGATAAAACAATAAATTATGCAGTAGTTGATAACAGAGGAAATATACTCTTAGAAGGTTATGAATCAGCATCAGCTTTTAGTAAGGATAAACTAAATATTATTGCTAACAGTCTGGTAAACATAGCAGGCAGGAATAGATGCCAGGTTATTGTAGAGAAGCTTACTGATAAAGGAGATAATTTATCATATAAAGATAAGCAGGGAAGGCAATATATACCAATAATGAATTGCAGTAATTATAATAGCTTGCATGATATAATTTCTAATAAATTAAAAGCTAATGGTATGAAGTCCCCTATAAGAGTTAGTGCAGTAAGGATTTTTAGTACTTGTCCGTATTGTAATCACAATTCTAAATCAAACAGATTTTCAAATAAAATATTATTATGCACTTCTTGCGGTAAAACTACAGAAGTAGAAAAAGCAGGGAGTATAAATTTGGCAAGAAAGCTGATTCACTATAGCAGTGAAAAGATATTAATAATAGTTAAAAAAACAAATAAGGGAATAGTTTTTGTAAATGAAGATATAGGGTTAAATTATTATCCGACTAATCCTTTTGACTGCCAGAAAGAATTTATGGGCGAAATTGATAGAATAATTACTAATTTTTATGAAAATGTAAATTTAGAAAAAGAAAATGAGAATTATAAAAAGAAATTAAGTTTAATTAAAAGATTAGAAGCTGACAAAAGTACTTTAAAGTTAGTAGAAGATAATTAAATAAATTGGGTGTTTTAGCTGCCGCACCCTGCCTAGCATCTAGTATAGGCTAAAACCTGCAGAGCAGGAATGCATTGCATTAAAGGCAGCTATCTATAATACTGTAAAATCCTTGTCTATGGTTATCATAGAGTTATAACTTGGGTGTATACTTTTCAATTCTTTGTCTATTTCTTTCTTTAACCTTTCCTCATCCTCAGACTTAAAACCTTTTGTATGTTCAACAACTAAATCAAATACGAGATTTTTATATAAACCATCACCAACAACTCTAAAGTCATGAATGGATTTTACCAAGGGAAAACTTTTTAAGACTTTCTCTAGTTCATGTCTGGCCTTATTAACCTCAATACTGTTAGTATTTATTGGATCCATATGAATAACTAAAAAAATTTTTAATTTATTCGAAAGCTCTTTCTCTGCTTTATCAATTACTTCATGTATTTTAACTATAGAAATATCACAGGGAACTTCGGCATGAATAGAAGCCATACATCTGCCAGGGCCATAGTTGTGTATAACTAGATCATGAACACCGCTGATATACTCATAGCTTAGAATACCTGATTTAATATTTTCTACAAGAGTCTGATCAGGAGCTTCTCCAAGCAGTGGATTTAGAGTTTCTTTTGTAAGAGAGAAGCCTGAATATAATATGAACAAAGCTACTAAAATACCTAAATAGCTGTCTAAAGGAAAGGATATCCACTTGGACAGCAAAAGAGATAAAGCAGTTACACTAGAAATAATTACATCAGCTAATGCATCAAAAGAAGAAGCTTTTAAAGCTCCTGAGTCTATAGAATTAGCTATAAATTTATTAAAACGGCTTAGCCAAAACTTAATCATTACAGATATAACGATTAGTACAAAGGGTACAAATGAAAAATTAATTTCAGCTGGATTAAAAATCCTATCAAAGGATTCTTTTACAAATTGAAAACCTACAAGCATAATGATGAATGAAACTGCCAGAGCTGATAAATACTCAATTCTTCCATGTCCAAAGGGATGCTCTTCGTCAGCAGGCTTATTTGCAAGCTTAAACCCAACTATAGTAATGATTGATGAAGCAGTGTCCGATAAATTATTAAAGGCGTCTGCAGTTATAGCTATGCTATGTGTTACAAGGCCAACTGAGAGTTTTACTGCAAAGAGCAGGAAGTTAGCGATTATGCCAATTGTTCCTGCCAGAAAACCATATTTAATTCTTACATTTTCTTCTTTTGTATCTTTGTAATTTCTAATAAATCGTGAAACTAAAAATTTAGACAGCATTGATATTTACCTCACTTATCATTAGTATATAATTTAAAGAATAGTGCTATAGATATATCATATAGCAGCAAAGTGTTAACTATTTTTATAAAAAAGTGGAAAATATATGTAGGTATTTGATATACTTTAATTAATGTCTTTAATTAATGTCTTTAATTATAATTAGCTTTAAATAAATACATTATGTATATAGAAAGGGGACTATAAATACATGTCAGAAGAATTAATACTAGCGCAGGAACTTATAGACTTTATATATGAAAGCCCATCTGCTTTTCATGCGGCATTAAATGTAAAGAACATACTTATTAAAGAGGGATTTACTGAGCTTAAGCAAGAGGATAAATGGAAGCTTGAGAAAGGTGGAAAGTACTTTGTTACCAAGAATGATTCAGCGGTATTCGCTTTTGTTTTAGGAAATGGAAACCTATCAGAAAAAGGTTTTAAACTTATCGGAGCACACACCGATTCACCAAGCTTCAGAATTAAGCCAAATCCAGAAATGACTTCTGAAAACACTTATGTAAAATTAAATACAGAAGTGTATGGAGGACCAATCTTAAATACTTGGCTTGACAGGCCTTTAGGAGTGGCTGGAAGAGTAACATTAGAGGGAGAAAGTCCTTTATATCCAGAAACTAAATTTGTAAATATAAATAAGCCAATTCTTATAATACCTAATTTAGCTATACATATGAATAGAGAAGTTAACAAAGGTGTAGAGCTGAATAGACAAAAAGATATGCTTCCAGTGATTTCGCTTGTAAATGAAGAAATGGAGAAGGGAAATTATCTTTTAAATGCAGTAGCTGCTGAAATTAAAGTAGAACCAAAAGATATACTTGATTTTGATTTGTTCTTATATGAATTTGAAAAAGGAAAAATAATTGGATTAAATGATGAGTTTATATCAAGTTCAAGACTTGATGACTTATCTATGGTTCATGCAGGAATAAAAGCTTTAATTAATGGCGGTGTTTCAGAAGCTACTAATGTGATGGCTTGCTTCGATAATGAAGAGGTAGGAAGCTCAACAAAACAAGGTGCAGATTCTGAGCTCCTTTCAAATTTATTAGAAAGAATAGTATTAGCATCAGGCGGAGACAGAGAAGATTTCTTTAGAGCAATTTCAAGAAGCTTTATGATATCAGCTGACTTAGCTCATGCAGTACATCCAAACAGTGGAGACAAGGCAGATCCAGTTAATAGGCCGGTAATAAATAAAGGACCGGTTATAAAGCTTGCGGCAAATCAAAGCTATACTACAGACAGTAATTCGGCTGCTGTTTACGAACAAATTTGTGAAAAAGCAGGAGTGCCGGTACAAAGATTTGTTAATCGTTCAGATGCTCCAGGAGGCTCAACTATAGGACCTATTTCTTCAACCCATCTTGCAATTCGTTCAGTAGATATGGGTACTCCAATACTTGCAATGCATTCAGTTAGAGAGCTTGGAGGAGTTAAGGATCATAATTATGTACTGAAGTCCTTTGAGGAGTTTTATAGAATCTAATGAAGAATGCGGGGCTGTCTAAAAACAGCTTAAACCTACTGCGTGCTCAAATGTTTCTACGCATTCAAATACCACGCTAGGTTTAGTTATTTTGAGATAGACTCATAAAAAAAGATTTTACTATTGTAAATTATAACGTGTTGTGATAGATTATAAGACAAGAGTGAATAATTCTTCATTCTTTATTGTTAATTTTAAATTTAATAGGCGCCTAGGGTAGAGGTGCTGTAACTAAGAGTAGTCATAAGAAGCGGGCACGCTGTGATTTATGATGAAAGGAGTTGCAGCCGAAGGAAAAAATATTTTGCAAGTATTTTTCCTGGCTTTGCATAGAATATATGTAAGGTTGTCATCAAAGATTTGGTGGAGAGCTACAAGGTTCACAAGTTGCAGTAAGATTGTATATTAATGCAGCAAAGGTGTTCCTTTGCTGCATTTGCTTTTTGCTGTTTTTTTATTTATGAAAATATATTACTACTGAAAAGGGGGCATAATTATGGCAATTGTTGTTCAAAAATATGGAGGAAGCTCCGTCGGAACAGTTGAAAAAATAAAGATGGTAGCACAAAGTATAATAAAAAGAAAAATGAATGGAGACAGCTTAGTGGTTGTAGTTTCTGCTATGGGAGACACTACAGATGATTTGATAGATTTAGCAAAGCAAGTAACAGGAAATCCTGACAAAAGGGAGCTGGACGCACTTCTTTCTACAGGGGAAATGATCTCATCTTCACTACTGGCTATGGCGCTGAAGGATTTAGGACATGATGCAGTAAGCTATACTGCATATCAAATTGGCATTAGAACAAGTGGACAGTATGGAAAGTCTCTTATTGATGATATTGATGAAAGTAAGATTAAAGAAAGTATTGATGAAGGTAAAATTGTAATTGCCGCCGGCTTTCAAGGTATAAATGAAGAGGGTGATATAACTACGCTTGGAAGAGGAGGCTCAGACACAACAGCCGTAGCAATTGCAGTTAAGCTAAAGGGGATATGTGAGATATATACTGATGTAGATGGAATATACAGCGTAGATCCAAGAAAATATGTAAAGGCTAAAAAGCTTAGTGAAATTGATTATGAGGAAATGCTGGAACTTGCAAGTTTAGGTGCTCAGGTTATGCACTCCAGATCTGTAGAGCTTGGTCAGAAATACGGAATACCAATATATGTTGGGTTAAGCAATAGTGATATAAAAGGGACAGTTATAAGGGAGGTAACAAATGTGAATATGGAAAGCAAGCCAGTAACAGGTCTGGCTACCAGTGATGAGGACATAGCAGTAACAATTCAAAATATATCAAACGATATTAATGTGCTTTCAAATCTTTTTGAAGCACTGGCAAGCAGAAGAATAAACATAGATATGATAAGTCAGACTTCTCCAGTAGATGAAAAAGTAAATATATCTTTTACAATACCTAAGGAAGATTTAAAGGAATGTCTTGGTATTGTAAAGAATTATGCTGACAAAAACAGCATAAACATAGATGAAGATATAACCAAATTTTCAATAGTAGGAATAGGAATGAAGACAACTTCTGGAGTTGCAGCAAAGATGTTTAAGCTTTTCAGCGGCAATAACATCTTAGTTAAAATGATAACTACTTCAGAGATAAGAATCACCTGTGCAATAAGACAGGCAGATAAGCTTAAGGCTATTAATTTGATAGCTGAAGAATTTAAACTATAAGTAAATTGCGAAATAAAATTTCCGTAGGCTGTGGTGTAAAGATCTTAGAGCCTAGTGCAGAAAATAATATTTTACTTTATGATAACTTTGAGTATGTTCTAAGGCTTGCAATGCCGAAAAGTTAAGAGCCTCTATAAATTTGCTTTGACTTCTTATTACTTTAATAACCACAGGCTTTAAAAAAACTTCACTAAACTTAAGATACTTTTAGCTTGCTCAGAGGAGAGGCTCTAAACTTTTCAGCATTGCTTCACCAAGAACATGGCAAAGTTATCAATCAAATTAAAATTATTATTTTCTACACCTGCTCTCGGTCTTTACATCCATCCTATGCATCTTATACGCAATTATAATTATATATTTATACGACTTACTCGACGATTGCTTCTATAATTAAAACTATTAATATTTGACACTGTTTAATAGCAGTGTTTATATGAGCATGTTCTTTGATATTATAGAAAGCAAATTTACTGCAAACCAGCATGATTGCAGTAAATATTTAAATATTTTTATAGGCGTATATATAAATATACGAATCATAAAATGATCATTACTTGCTTTTAACAAAGCCGAATATTTAAACTGATTAACTAGCGAACAACAAAATTGTTATAGGCTTGCATAAAAGTATGTAGGGCAGTGTAGAAAATAATATATAAGATTAATTGAGTACTTTGCTGATGTTCTTGGTTTTATGACTTCACGAACCTTAGAACAGTCGCAAAGTACTCACTAAGATTATATATTATTTTCAACGCAAAGCCATGCGGACTTTAAAGAAAAGCCTGCGGCTATTTTAGGTTGCAATTTTATTAGGAGGTGTATTATGGAGTTTTTTGGAACAACCGAGGTAAGAGACAATAATCTTTACATAGGTGGTGTTAACACTGTAGATCTAGCGAATGAATATTCTACTCCGCTTTATGTAATAGATGAAGCTTTTGTAAGGGAAAAGTGCAGAAGATATTTTAAGGCCTTTAAGCTTCAGGAGAGAAATAACAGAGTTGCTTATGCAGGAAAGGCATTTTTGACACTAGCTATGTGCCAGCTTATAAAAGCTGAGGGGTTATGCCTGGATGTTGTGTCAGGTGGTGAATTGTATACAGCTATTAAGAGCGGATTCCCGCTAGATAAAGTTTATTTCCACGGAAACAATAAAACTATCGAAGAAATAGATATGGGAATAAGAAGTGGAGTAGGAAAATTTGTAGTAGATAATTTTTATGAAATAGAAAAGATTAATGAAATAGCAGCTCTATATAATAAAACTCAGCAAATACTATTAAGAATAACTCCAGGAATTGAAGCACATACTCATGATTACATTAGAACAGGGCAGATAGATTCAAAATTTGGCTTTACAATTTTGAACAATAACACATTGGATGCTGTAAAAAAAGCTATTGAGCTGCCTAATATAGAATTAATCGGACTTCACTGTCATATTGGTTCTCAAATTTTTGATATAACTCCTTATGAAGATGCCATAGAAGTTATGATGAGCTTAATTGCAAGTATTAATGAAGAATTAGACTATGAAATAAAAGAATTAGATTTAGGCGGCGGTTTTGGAATACACTATAGAAAAGGTGATAACCCAAGAAGTATAGAAGAATTTTGCAGAGCGATAATAAATAAAGCTGATAAGACTTCTGAAGAATTAGGCATCAAATTGCCAAGTTTAACAATTGAGCCTGGAAGATCTATTATAGGGAAAGCGGGAACTACACTTTATACTGTAGGATCCATAAAAGAAATTCCTGAGGTAAGAAAATATGTGTCGGTGGATGGCGGTATGACTGATAATATAAGACCTGCACTCTATAAGGCCGAGTATGAATGCGTTATTGCTAATAGAGTAGAAGATATTAGTAAGGAAACTGTTACAATATCAGGAAAATGCTGCGAATCTGGAGATATACTTTTAAGTGATGTTCAGATTCCCAGAGTAGAGAGCGGTGATATTTTGGCAGTGCTGTCCACTGGTGCATATGGATACTCAATGTCCAGCAACTATAATAAGATTCCAAAAGCAGCAGTGGTGTTTGTAAGTGAAGGAAAATCTAAACTAATCTGCAAAAGACAAAGCTATGAGGAAGTTATAGCTAATGAGATATCCATGTAAGAATATAAAAATAATAAAGAATAATTTAATATTATACTATTTTTAGTCTGCTACTGAAAAATCCCGTGAGGGATTTTTTTGTTTGATTATACATTCAATATTAATAATATTTATTCCTCTCGGGCATACTAAATTATGCTATAAAAGATAAGGAGAGGATGGAATGTTCTATATATACACAGCAGCCTTAATTATTTTAGCCTTAATTATTTATAGGCTTTTAAATAACAGGAATGACGATGAACATAATTTAATGGAGGATGTTCCAACGATAAGCGTGAATAAAGAAGAACTTGAAAAACATGCTTACGAAATTTCTCAATATTACTCAAAGATTACAAGAAAGTCAGACTGCAGAAGAAAATTAATGAAAAGTTTAGATAGAAGTTATGATGAAATATTAAAGACTTATGAGTACATAGATAAAGAAGCAAAAAGTAAAAGAGAAGTGGCTCCAGCAGCAGAATGGATGCTTGATAACCTATATTTGATTGAAAAGGAATATAAGGATATAAAGCATAACATGCCAGTCTCCTACTATAAAGGTCTTCCTGTTATAAAAAAAGGAATATTAAAAGGTTATCCAAGGATTTATCATTTAGCTGTAGAGCTTGTATCACATACAGATGGTAGAGTTGAGGAAGATAGTGTTGAAACTTTTTTAAATGCTTATCAAAGCAATACAATGCTTACTATGGGAGAGCTATGGGCACTGCCTATTATGATTAGAATTGCATTAATTCAAAATATAAGCAAGATAGCCTGCAGTATTATGTTTGCACAAGAGGAAAAGAAACGGGCAGATGCAATAGCAGAAAAAATTCTTAATGAGGAAAATGATGATTTACTTGATGAAAAAGTAAAAGAATTACTTCAAATAAGCGAAAGACTTAATGTACATTTTGTGGAAAGGCTTTTAAAAGTTTTAAGAGATAATGGCGTTGATAATCAGAAAGCTTACAGTTGGATTGAAGAAAAATTAGAATTTCAGCAGACAACTGCTGAGAAAATGATAGCTGATGAACATCAAAAACAAACAGCTTTTCAGATTTCAATAGGAAATTCTATAACAAGCATAAGACAGATGGGAGCTCTTAACTGGAGAGAAGCTTTTGAAAAATTAAGCTATGTAGAAAGAATTTTAAGACAAGATCCAGAAAAGATATATGAGGCTATGGATTTTGAATCAAGAGATTATTACAGGCATAAGATAGAAAAGCTTGCAAAGCGCATTAATATAGAAGAGGCTATTGTTGCAAAAAAGGCATTAGAGTGTGCTGAAAATTGTTCTTCAGATATAGATTATGAAAAACACATAGGCTTTTACTTAATAGATGAAGGCGTAAAAAACTTAAAGTCTGCCCTCAACTACAGAGAAATAGGACATGGAAGTACAAAAAAAATTACAAAGAATAAAAATGATATTTTTTACATAGGTACAATAATATTAATCACAGTATTATTATGCATACTAGTTCTAAGTATTGTGAGGTTAGAAAACAATAATATATCAGGAACTATATATTTTATTTGTTTTTTAGCTGTATTAATACCTTGCAGCGAAATTGTTATATCTATATTTAACTGGAGTATTAATCATTTATCTGCTCCAAGGTTTATACCTAAGATGGAATATAGAGAAGGTATACCAGAAGAATACAGTACTGTTGTAGTTATTCCTACGATAATTAATAATGAAGAACGGGCACATGATTTAATTAGCGATATTGAGGTATATTACTTAGCTAACCAAGAAAAGAATCTTTACTATGCTCTTTTAGGAGACTTTAAAGACAGCAAGTCAGAGCATGAAGAAAATGACAATAAAATAGTAGAGGCAGCACTCTCGGATATAAAAGCCCTAAATGAAAAGTATTCAAAAGATAATAAAGATATTTTCTTTTTTTTAAACAGATACAGGCAATACAATGAGAAGGAAGGTCTATGGCTTGGCTGGGAGAGAAAACGCGGAAAGCTTATGGAGTTTAATTTCCTTTTAAGAGGAGATAAAAGTACCAGCTACAATATAATCAGCGGAGATATAAAAACACTTAAAAATGTAAAGTTTGTAATAACTTTAGATGCGGATACTGAATTGCCAAGAGATATCGCTAAAAAGCTTGTAGGAGCAATGGGGCATGTACTTAATAGACCTAGGATAGACTATAAAAATAAGCGAGTGCTTAGAGGATATGGATTAATGCAGCCAAGAGTAAGTGTAGGAAGTATAGCTGCAAATAAAACTATGTTTTCTAAGATTTTTTCAGGTGAGACTGGTATTGATATGTATACTACTGCAGTATCTGATGTTTATCAGGATTTGTTCTGTGAAGGTATCTTCACAGGCAAGGGCATCTATGATGTAGATACATTTAATTATATGCTTAAGGATGAAATACCAGAAAATACAGTTCTAAGTCATGACTTACTGGAGGGCTCATATGTAAGAACCGCTTTAGTAACAGATGTTGAACTTATAGATGGCTACCCTGCTTACTATAATTCAAGTTCTATGAGGCTCCACAGATGGGTAAGAGGAGATTGGCAGATAATTAAATGGATTACTAAAAAGTCCATTTTAAATTTAATCTCAAGGTGGAAGATTTTTGATAATTTAAGAAGAAGCTTACTAGCACCGTCACTTATAATATTGATAAGTTTGTCCTTTTGGATACTCCCGCGCAGTGATGAATGGATAATTATTGCTTTACTTGCTATAGTTTGCCCGATACTTTTTGATGTGTCTGAAGCTGTAGTATCTCCTATTAAGGGAATAAGCTTGTCAGGTAGAATAGGAAATGCAAAGCTTGCAATTGAACAGTTGTTTTTGATATTTTGTTTTCTCCCTTATCAAGCTTACTTGATGGTTGATGCAGTTTTTAGAACAATTTACAGATTAAGTATAAGTAAAAAGCATCTTTTGGAATGGCAGACAGCAGCAGATGTAGAGGCTGGGCTTGGAAAGAAGCTGAAGAACTTTATATTAACCATGTGGCCAGCAAGTATTATTGCTCTATTGATATTAATGTTAGCTTTTAATAATTCTCTAAACAGTGGGCTTTTAATGCTGCCTTCCTGCTTTATTTGGGGAGTTAGTCCGATATTAGCCTACTATATAAGCAAAGATATAAAACATAGAGCTTCTGAATTAAATTCTGAGCAGCAAAATATACTTAGAAGGTTAAGCAGAAAAACCTGGGCGTATTTTGACGATTTTGTTAACGAAGAAAATAACTATCTGGCACCAGATAACTATCAGGAGGATCCGCCCAATGGTGCAGCTCACAGGACCTCCCCTACTAATATGGGAATGAGCTTTACATCTGCTTTATCAGCCTTTGATCTTGGATATATTGGTATACTTGAAGCCGCAGAAAGAGTAGATAAGATACTAACAAGTATGGAGAATCTGACAAGATATAAAGGCCATTTTTATAATTGGTATGACACTATTACAAAAGAGCCGCTGTACCCAAGATATATTTCAACAGTTGACAGCGGTAATTTAGTGGGATACTTAATGCTTACTTCAGAAGGGTTGAATGAGTATATTAATAATCCTCTTATAAATAGAGAAAAATTTATTGGACTTTGTGATATTCTTGAGCTATGTAATGAAGAAATAGAAGATTCTGCTGACATTAAAGAGTTTTTTTCAAATACTATAAAGGATATTAAGGCATCTGACGTAAATGCAGCAGCCTTTAAAAGAATTCTTATGGATGTTTGGGGCAAGTTAATTGAAGTGGAAAAGATTAAAGGAATGCAGGGGTTGTATTGGATTTCTAAAGCCAAACATTCTGTTACAAAGTATTTAGGAGAACTTCAGAAGCTTTTGCCATGGTCTGATATTATTATTGAAAGTCCGGATAATATGAAAAGCTTGGCAGAAAAGCTTAATATGATAACAAACAGCATAAATATTAAGGAATTTAATAAAGAGTTAGATAAGATTTTCCGGGAAATAGAACTTAATCTTAATAGAAGCAGCAAGGAAAAAACTGAAACTGAATGGCTTGAACAGATTTCTATGCTTATTAATAATAGTAAGACTGAGATAGATAAAATTCTAAATAAGATAGATAATTTAAGAAACAGACTTGATGCTATGGCTCATTCTACAGATTTTTCAATGCTTTATGATAAAAAACGCCAGCTTTTTGCTATTGGTTATGATATAGAAAAAGACAGTCTTGGAAATTCTCATTATGACCTGCTGGCTTCGGAATCACGACAAGCAAGCTTTATTGCTATAGCAAAAGGTGATGTTGAGCAAAAACACTGGTTTAGGTTAAGCAGAGCAATGACCTTAATGGGTAAAAGCAAGGGATTAGTTTCTTGGAGCGGAACTATGTTTGAGTACTTTATGCCGCTGTTAATTATGAAAAATTATCCCGATACTTTGCTCGATGAAACTTACAGAGCTGTAATTGACGGTCAAAAGAGATATGCAAGAGACAGAAATGTACCATGGGGAATTTCTGAATCAGCATATAATACTTTTGACCCAGCTTTAAATTACCAGTATAAAGCCTTTGGTGTTCCTGGTATAGGACTCAAAAGAGGTCTTTCAAATGAACTTGTTATATCTCCTTATTCTACTGTCATGACGCTGCAGATTGACAGAGAGGGTGCTTTAAATAACATCAATAGATTAATAGATGAAGGTATGGAAGGAAAATATGGTTTTTATGAAGCTGTAGATTATACAAAGGAAAGACTTTCCAAAGGGAAAAAGAAGGCTGTTATAAAATGTTTCATGGTTCACCATGAAGGAATGAGTTTTATGGCTTTAAACAATGCACTAAATAAAAATATTTTACAGGAAAGATTTCATAGAATACCTATTGTTAAGGCTACGGAACTACTGCTTCAGGAAAGAGTACCCAAAAGAGTTGTATACGATAGAGAGCAAAAGTTTGAAGTTATTGATCTATCAAGTGAAAAACAAAACATGGCATCCAGGAGCTTCGATACAGCTAAAACAGAAATTCCAGAAGCACATTTGCTATCCAACGGAAGTTATTCAGTTATGATAACAAACAGCGGCAGCGGCTATGGGAAGCTTGAAGATATGACTGTATACAGGTGGAAAGAGGACGTTACCTTAGACAATACAGGCATGTTTTTTTATATTAAAAATTTAAATTCAAATGAGTACTGGAGTGCTGCTTATGAGCCGTGTAAATCAGAAGGAGAGGATTATAAGACTGTTTTTTCTCTTGATAAAGCTGAATTTAGAAGAAAAGATGGAAACTTAACAACAAATACAGAAGTAGCTGTATCGCATGAGGATAATGCAGAAGTAAGAAGGATATCTATTACAAATCGCAGTGAGCATGAACGAATCGTTGAAATAACAAGCTACTGCGAAGTCACTCTGGCACCTTATAATGCTGATATTGTTCATCCAGCTTTCAGTAATTTGTTTATTAAAACAGAATTTATAGATAATCCTGGCTGCATTATTGCAAATAGAAGACCAAGAGCAAAAGGACAGAAGAAGCCTCATTTAGTTCAAACTACTGCAGTATTGGGTGGGGAGACAATTGGAAGCTTGCAGTATGAAACAAGCAGAGCGAATTTTCTTGGAAGAGGGAGAGACACATCAAATCCTCTTGTAATGGAAAACGATGCACCTCTTAAAAATACTGTGGGAGCAGTTCTAGATCCAATTATAAGTATAAGACGAAGGATAAAAATAAAATCAGGAGAAACGATTAAAATAGCTTTCATAACAGCAGTAACTGATTCAAAAGAAGAGGCTATAGAAACAGCTAGAAAATATAGTGAGATGAGCAATGTAAACAGAGTATTTGAGATTGCTTGGACCCAAACTCAAGTTGAAATGAAGTATCTGAATATAAAATCTGCACAGGCAAATTTATATCAGCATATGTCTTCTAAAATATTGTTTTTAAATTCAAGTCTTAGAAAGAGAGAGGAACTAATTAAAAGTATAAAAAAGTCTCAGCCAGCTTTATGGTCTTATGGGATTTCAGGAGACCTGCCCATACTTTTACTAATAATAAGAGGCGAAAAAGATTTGGATTTAGTAAGACAATTGCTTAAGGCTCACGAATACTTAAACATTAAGGGGCTTAAAGTAGATTTTGTAATAATTAATCTCCAGAACACGCTGTACACTCAGCCGCTTCAAGATTCTATCAGAGATTTGATTTCATCAAGCCATGTGAGGGATAAGCAAAATAAGCCTGGAGGAGTATTTCTTCACAGTAAAGGAACTATGGCAGTAGAAGATGTTGAGTTTGTAACTTCTATAGCGAGACTTGTAATTGATGGAGATAGAGGAAGCTTAGTACAGCAGATTAAAGAAGAAGAATCGGCTGAAAGTAATTTAAAACCGCTTCAAAATACAGAAGAAAATTATACCTCTGCACAGGTTAATTTCTCACATTCTCATTTAGAGTATTTTAACGGTTATGGAGGTTTTGATACCGAAAAGGATAGGTATACAATAATATTAAAGGATTATATAAATACGCCTGCTCCGTGGATAAATGTAATTTCTAATAGAGAATTTGGATTTCATGTATCAGAAAGCGGAAACAGTTATACATGGTATAAAAACAGCAGAGAAAATAAGATTACTCCATGGTCTAATGATCCGGTGACTGATCCAACCTCAGAGGCTTTATATTTAAGGGATGAAACAACAGGAAAGCTTTGGAGTATTACACCTAAGCCTATTAGAGATGAAGGCCAGTATTTAGTTGAGCATGGCTTTGGTTATTCTAATTTTAAACATACAGCTTATGGAATAACAGGAGAAGCAACTTACTTTGTTCCAATTGACGAAAGTGTTAAACTGGGCATTATTAAGCTTAAAAATAACACTGAAAAAGAAAGAAAGCTTTCCATAACTTATTATGCACAGCTTGTACTCGGAGTTTATCCGCAACAGACTGCTCAGTATATATCAACTTATATAGATAAGAATAATAAATTTATTTATGCTCAAAATCCTTACAGTGAACACTTTGGAAAAGATTTTGCTTATTTAAAGCTTTCAGGCGGTGATGAAACTTCCTTCACAGGCGATAGAAAAGAATTTTTAGGAAGAGGAGGAAGGATAGAGTCTCCTGAAGCTTTAAAATACGAAGAATTTTCAAATAATATAGGTTCAGGATATGATCCATGCATGGTATGCAGTACTAAAGTTACTATAAAGGCAGGGGAAGAAGCTAATATTATAGTAATGCTTGGGCAAAAGGATAATTTTGAGTATATTGAGACAATTACAGAAAGCTTTAGCAATCTTGAAAGAGTAGAAGAAAAGCTAATTGAAGTAAAGAACTTCTGGAAGGATTTACTTCATAGAGTACAGGTTAAAACACCGGACAAAACTATGGATATTATGCTTAATGGCTGGCTTATGTATCAGACTTTATCATGCAGATATTGGTCCAGGACTGCCTTTTATCAATCAGGTGGTGCAATAGGTTTTAGAGATCAGCTTCAAGATGTAATGGCTATTGGATACTTAGAACCAAATTTTATTAGAGAGCATATAATTCATAGTGCTTCAAGACAATTTATTGAAGGAGATGTACAGCATTGGTGGCATCCTGTAGTTAACAGCGGAATAAGAACCCGTTTTTCAGATGATCTTTTGTGGCTGCCTTATGTAACTATTGATTATATTAAAAATACCGGAGACTACAGCATACTTGATGAAACTTCTTCTTATCTTATAGATGAACCTTTAAAAGAAGGAGAGGACGAAAGATATAAAATCACTCCTGCCTCCAGTGAAACAGGAACTATTTATGAGCACTGCATAAAGGCTATAGAGATATCATTAAGGTTTGGAAGTCACAATATACCTCTTATGGGAAGCGGAGACTGGAACGATGGAATGAGTACTGTAGGAAATAGGGGCAGAGGAGAAAGCATATGGCTAGGATGGTTTTTGTATAGCATATTAGATAACTTTAAAGATATATGCTTACACAAAAAAGATGAAAAGAGAGCAGAAAAATACAAAGATATGCAAGAATTTATAAGAGAAAATCTTGAAAAACATGCTTGGGACGGCGGATGGTACAGGAGAGCGTACTTTGATGATGGTACGCCTTTAGGCTCCTATGAAAATGACGAATGTCAAATTGACTCCTTATCTCAATCATGGGCTGTAATATCCGGTGCAGGAAAAAGATCTCGTATTGAAGAGGCTATGGAAGCACTTGAAAGGCATTTAATTAAAGAAGATAAAGGAATGGTGCTTCTGCTAACACCTGCTTTTAATAATTCTACACTTGAGCCTGGTTATATAAAAGGATATATTGCAGGAGTAAGAGAAAATGGAGGTCAGTATACTCATGCTGCAACCTGGGTAGCTCTTGCTATGGCAAAGCTTGGCTATGGACACAAGGCTTGGCGAAGCTACCACATGATAAATCCTATTAATCATGCAAAGTCTCATCTGGAAGCAGAAAGATATAAGGTAGAACCTTATGTAATGACGGCGGATGTTTATACTACTGAAGGCCATGAAGGAAGAGGAGGCTGGAGCTGGTACACCGGAGCTTCAGGATGGATGTATAGAGTTGGAATTGAAGGTATATTAGGCCTCAAGCAGGTTAGTGGGAAAGGCTTTACTATTGAACCAGCAGTTCCTAAGGAATGGAATGAGTATCAAATATACTATAAAAAAGATAATTGTATATATAATATTGAAGTAAAAAGAGGAGAGGGCAATAAGATTTACCTTGATGGAAAGCCTTTAGAAGCTAATATAGTACCTTACCTGGAATCTGGAGAGCATGTTGTTGAAGTTATAATTTAAGGCTTAGTTAAAAATTAAATTTTTGTAAAATTATAAAAAAGAGACGGTTTTAAACTGTCTCTTTTCTTATATGGTGGTATAATTTAGTAGTAAATACTTGGTCATATTTTTAAATAACTGCATTAAATATAAATGTAGTTAAATAAATGGATGGAGGGTTTGTTATGACAGAATTAAGACAAGTTTATAAGTGTGAAAAGTGCGGAAACATGGTAGAAGTGATTCATGCATCAGGCGGAACTTTAGTATGCTGTGGTCAGCCAATGACTTTAAAAACTGAAAATACTACTGAGGCAGCGGTTGAAAAACATATACCTGTAGTAGAAAAGTTTGAGAATGGTGTGTTAGTTAAGGTAGGTTCAGTAGAACATCCAATGCTTGAAACACATTATATTGAGTGGATTGAAGTTGTTACTTTAAATAATGTTTATAGAAAGTATTTAAAACCAGGAGAAAAGCCAGAAGCTTTCTTTAATATCCAAGAAGAAATTTTATCTGTTAGAGAATACTGCAATCTTCACGGCCTTTGGAAAGCTTAACACAAAACTATTAATATTTTTTCAAAAGATTGTCAATAATAATATTGACAATCTTTTTATTTGGGAATATTATAAAGAAAAGATATTATTAAGCCGCTATACCAGGAAGCAAGTAAGTTTAAAAACAGATTTAAAGAGAGCTGCAGACGGTGAAATTGCAGCAGTTATGCTTAAACTGAATGGGTCTTGGAAGGTTGGGGATGAACATAAGTAGTCCTTCACGTAAGCCTTACGTTACAAAGGCAGGATATCATTGTGTATCTTATAAATAAGGAAAAGCATTATGCTTTTTGAATTAGGTGGCACCGCGTATGTTACGCCCTAAGGCTTTATAAAAAAGCCTTAGGGCTTTTTTAATTTTTAATTCTTCATTAAAAGAGGGAGGTATTATTATGGAAGAAAAGAGAAAGGTTATATTCAGTGGAATACAACCATCAGGTCAGCTTACATTGGGAAATTACTTAGGAGCAATAAAAAACTGGGTAAAGCTTCAAGAAGAATATGATTGCTACTTTTGTGTAGTAGATTTGCATGCAATTACAGTAAGACAAGAACCAAAAGATTTAAGAGCAAGAACCTTAGAGGTTATGTCTATTTATATAGCAGCAGGAATAGTTCCTGAGAAAAACACTATATTTATTCAGTCACATGTACCTGCTCATTCTGAGGCAGCATGGCTTTTAAACTGCTATACCTATATGGGGGAATTAAGCAGGATGACGCAGTTTAAAGATAAATCACAAAGATATGGTGATTCTGTAAGTGCAGGGCTGCTTGATTACCCAGTGCTTATGGCAGCTGATATACTTCTTTACCAAACAGATTTAGTGCCTGTTGGGGTTGATCAAAAACAGCACTTGGAGTTAGCCAGAGATATAGCTCAGAGGTTTAACAATACTTACAGTGAAACTTTTGTAATTCCGGAAGGCTATATAGCGCAAAATGGAGCAAAAATAATGAGTCTGCAAGACCCCACCAAGAAAATGTCTAAATCCGATGATAATCCTAACAGCTATATATTGATTATGGATCCTCCAGAAGTTATCAGGAAGAAAGTATCTAGAGCTGTAACTGACAGTATTGGTGTTGTAAAGTACTCAGACGAGCAGCCAGGAGTTAAGAACTTAATGACTATATTAAGTACAATAACAGGTCAAACTACCGAACAAATCGAAGAGAAATACGAAGGTCAAGGGTATGCCCAGTTTAAAAAGGATGTAGCTGAAGCAATTGTAGCAGAGCTTGAACCAATTCAGAAAAAAGTAAAGGAGCTTGTTGCAGATAAAGCATATCTAGAAAGCATATACAAAGCTGGGGCAGAAAAAGCTAATTATGTTGCTAATAAGACCCTTAGAAAGATGCAAAAGAAGATAGGATTTATACCGGTGTCCAAGTAAAATAAAGTCTTTCAAAATCAATAAAGTTTTTCAATAAGCCGTAGGCTGCAGGGTATTTTTAACTCAGCAGCCTACGTTTTTTTATAGAAAAGTTTAAATGTAAAAATAGGAATTTATGCTATAATTATCTTAAAGGAATATTTGAGAAAATTAAGAAACTTTGAGGAGATAGCAAGATGACTAATGATTTCTATTGTGAACAAGTATTAAACGGAAGAACAGAGGTAAGAAAAGTATTTGAAACAGAAAATGTACTTGCCTATTATCATACCAAACCAGCCTATGAGAAGCATATAGTAGTTATTCCTAAGAAACATATATCTTCTCTGATTACAATTACGGAAGAAGAAAACGATTTATTGTTAGAAATACTTAGTGTTGTAAAGAAAGTTGCTGCAGATGTTGTATCAGAATGTGGTGCTTGTAGAGTAATAACAAATTTAGGACAGTATCAAGATTCTAAACATCTTCACTGGCACTTAATATATGGAAGTAAAAAATAAGTTTATTAATATTAAATTGAGGGGATAGGTGTGATAGATATGCTAAGTAATCATATATCCCTAGCACAGATGATGATTTATCTGTAGTTGCTCCTGCTACTGCTAATATAATCGGTATAAAATATTACTCATTTAATCTAACAGGATTAAAAGAAATAATAAAGTAATTGAGGAGATATAAATGGAAACTCGTAAAATAGAATTCGCTGCAAGGGCATTTATTCTGAATGATGGCAAGTTTTTGGCATT
This sequence comes from Clostridium rhizosphaerae, assembly GCF_016765585.1. Lineage (GTDB taxonomy): Bacteria > Bacillota > Clostridia > Clostridiales > Clostridiaceae > Clostridium_AT > Clostridium_AT rhizosphaerae. The sequence continues at coordinate 38,731 of NZ_JAESWC010000004.1, read as the reverse complement.
GCACATGACAATAGCAAAGCATAATCTCTATGAACTTCCAGGAGGAAGAATGGAGTTTGGTGAAACCGCAGAAGAAACTTTAATAAGAGAAGTAAAAGAAGAGACTAACTTTATTGTAGAACCAGTAAAACTATTAGATACATGGAACTTTATTGCAGAAGATTATCAGATAACGGGGGTTATATATCTTTGCAAAATAAAAGAGGGAAGTTTAAAGTTATCTGATGAACATGATAAGTATGAATGGCTAGAATTTAATGAGGAAAATCTTGATAAGATGCATGAGGTTTATAAGATAAGAATAAAAAACTGGGACATCAATAATATACAAGGTTTATAGGAAATATCTATGAACTTCCATCTGAATTATCAGCAAAAATACATGATTTTGCAAGAGAGGTATGTATAGCATTAAAGCAGGTATATAAGTGTGATGGCACATTAACAAGACAGCGTAGTGAGCATGCTGGAAACCAAGATGTTTGGCACTATCATATCCATGTATCTCCTTGAAATACGGGAGCATTAAGTTAATACTACAGTAAAGGAGCAAACAAATGTTAAAAGTAAATATATACGATATAGGTAATATTGAAGATTGCGAACTAAATTTGCAGTAAATGCAGTACGATATAAGGATAGATGGATATTTGTTAGACATAAAGATATGACAACCTGGGAAATACCGGGAGGCCATAGAGAAGAAGGAGAAAATATTAAAGATACTGCATACAGAGAATTATTTGAAGAGATTGGAGCAAAGGAATTTAGATTATATCCTGTATGTATTTATTCGGTAGATAGAGATGGAGAAGAAAGCTTTGGACAGCTTTTTTATGCTGAGGTGGAGGAATTAGGAGATGTGCTTATGTATTATATGGATGTATTAAACAGATTTAATATATCTGCTGAAGAGTTTTCTTCGATTTATTTAAAAAAGTTTGAAAGCAATATGAAGAGGGATTACAAAAAACAGTATGAAAAAATGATATAGAAATTTAAAAACAAGATTATTTTTTAACAACTTTATTTTGAATTTAACATTTTGTTCAGTAACCATTGAATATAATTTAACATTATTATATAATAACCATGTGAATAATGTTAAATCAACCAGCTGGTTTTCGAAAATATTATTTAGTAAATAGGAGAAACTATGAGAAAAGTAACAATGCAGGATTTAGCAGATGCTCTTAAAGTATCTAGGGTAACCGTTTGGAAAGTTTTCAATGATTATCCTGGAGTTTCAGAACCTTTGCGTAATGAAATTATAACAAAAGCACTCGAGATGGGTTATCTAAAATCAGAACAGCCTACATCAACAGAACAACAGGTTAATATTACAGAAAAAGATGACCCAATTACTGTTTCTGTTGTTGTATCTCGTCCGGATACTTCAATGTTCTGGATAAGTATTATTCATTGTATTGCTAAACAACTGGCAAAAGATAATATTAACTTAATGTACACATACCTTCCGTCCAAATATAATGATTCCTATACCTTGCCTGCGGTTTTATCTAACGGTACTGTACAAGGTATGATTGTACTTAATGTTTACGATATTCCTATTTTGCAGATGTTAAACAAATTAAGAATACCAAAAGTATTTTTGGATATTGTCACTTCTATTCCAGAGGACACACTAACCGGTGACTTATTACTATTAGAAGGGCATAATACTATTCGTAAAATAACAAATTCTATTATTGAAAAGGGACGTACAGAAATAGGATTTATTGGGCCAACGGATTATGCGCGAACAAATCAAGATAGATATGAAGGGTTTCTATCTGCTATGTCATCAAATAATCTGCCTGTTAATTCTAAATTATGTTTAACAGGAAATATTGGTATTGATACTTACCAAGAGGAAATTAACCAATTCTTAAGCGGATTACATAGTATGCCTCAAGCCTTCGTCTGCGTAAATGATTTTGTAGCAAACCTTGTACTTCAATATTTGAATGAACATAAAATTCAAGTACCTAAAGACGTGGCAATAACCGGATATGATGGAATTACAGAACATGGTGACTTGACCAATTATCTTACCACGGTACAAGTAGATCTGAACGCCTTGGGAAAACGTCTAGTAAGACAACTGCTTTATCGTATTAACGATCCGGATTCTCCGTATGAAATTATATATATATCTTTTGATGTTTCATTTGGAGATTCTACAAATTTTTAATATAAAATAAGCTCTTTGACGAGATAGGGTATATGCATAAATTAGTAAATTGTTAGTATAACGTAACTATTCAGGCCTTTACAAATTTAAAATCATTGTATGATGTTAATTTTAAAAATGCAATATATATGGCTGAGTAGTTACTTATTGGCAAATGTTAAAAATACCAGCAACGTTGTAATTAACATATCATATTATATACGCTTCACAAAATTTATGGATGAACCTATTTTCTTCTCTTTTTTATGTCATTGTCATTTTATTATCTACCTTTCTGTTATTTTTAAGATAATCCCCAAATATTTTTTTGTTATTGTGAATCTGTTTAACATATTTTTTAAAAAAGCATCCTTATACTAGAAAAAACATAGTATAAAGATGCTTTTTTGTTGCTAAATATGCAGATATATGTTGAAAAGAAGTTGAGCAAACGCTAAAATTAGTCAAACATGATAAAGCTCAGGTAACAAAAAGTTAAAAATATCCTTTGGTTAATAATCCATAATGTTAAAATGCATTCAAATAATAACTAAATAAAAATTAATTTTATATATAGAAGATAAATATTAATTTAAAATAATTAACATTGCAAATATTAAAATGTTAAAAAATATTGCAAAAAAGTTAAAAGGATGTTAAAATTGATACATAAATACAACTAAGCCAAGTGGGAAAGTTAAAATATTAAAATAGAGAAGAAAAATTACAATATGTATTTGGAGGTTTTGGAAAAATATGAGTAGAATTATTGGAAATCGATTACCTAGTATGCCATGGCAAGACAAGCCTGTAGGATGTAAAGACCCGGTTTGGAGATATAGTAATAATCCTATTATTGGGAGAAATGCAATACCTACATCTAATAGTGTGTTTAATAGTGCAGTAATACCTTTTGAGGATGGATATGCAGGGGTATTTCGCTGTGATAGTAAATCCATTAGTATGGATATATTTATTGGATTTAGTAAAGATGCAATACATTGGGAAATTAATGAAAAACCTATAAGCTTTATAGGAGAAGATTCAGAAATTACAAAAAGAGAATACCGTTATGACCCAAGAGTTTGCTATATTGAAGACAGATATTACATAACTTGGTGTAATGGTTATCATGGACCTACTATAGGAATAGCATATACATTTGATTTTAAAACTTTCTATCAGCTAGAGAATGCATTTTTACCCTACAATAGAAATGGTGTACTATTCCCAAGAAAAATTAATGGAAATTATATGATGCTAAGCAGACCAAGTGATACAGGACATACACCTTTTGGAGATATCTTTTGCAGCCAGAGCAAGGATTTGGAGTATTGGGGTCATCATAGACATGTTATGTCAACTTATAATGGAGACAAGTCAGCATGGCAGTCTACAAAAATCGGAGCTGGTCCTGTTCCAATTGAAACTGATGAAGGATGGCTGTTAATTTATCATGGTGTGCTACATACATGCAATGGTTTTGTATATCGTATGGGTTGTGCTATATTAGACATCGACAAGCCTTGGATTGTAAAGCATCGTTCAGCAGCATATATTTTAGCGCCACATGAGTATTATGAGTGTGTTGGAGATGTACCAAATGTAGTATTCCCATGTGCAACGCTTACAGACAGTGATACCGGAAGAATTGCTATTTATTATGGTTGTGCTGATACAGTAACTGGTTTAGCTTTTACAACGGTAGATGAATTAATTAAGTTTACAAAAGAGAATCCACTATAAAATATTTTGATTGTAATTTTATTAAAGGAGGTTAAAGATCTAAATGACCTTTAACGAGCAGCCTAGCAATGGCAATGAGCTAGTCAGGCTGCCACGTGTTCCGACTGAAAGGAGGTTAAAGTCCTAAATGGACTTTAACGGGCAGGCTAGCGAGTGGAAACGAGCGAGTTCAGACTGCCCCGTGCTCCGACTAAAAGGAGGTTAAAGTCCTAAATGGACTTTAACGGGCAGACTAGCGAGTGGAAACGAGCGAGTTCAGACTGCCCCGTGCTCCGACTAAAAGGAGGAGACTATGATGCAAAATTGGTTTGAGGATGCAAAGCTTGGAATTTTCATCCATTATGGAATATATGCAGTAAAAGGTATTGCGGAATCTTGGTCATTTTTCAATGGAAGAATTTCCTATGAAGAATATATGGAACAATTAGAAGGTTTTACAGCCAGCAAGTTCGATGCAGGCAGCTGGGCAGAACTAATTGAAAAGGCAGGAGCAAAATACGCAGTATTAACTTCTAAGCATCACGATGGAGTTGCCTTATTTGACACAAAGTACAGTGATTTAAGTGTAATGAAGAAAACTCCAGCTAAGAAAGATATTATAAAAGAATTTAATAATGCGCTTGAAAAAAGAGGCATACATATAGGAGTTTATTATTCTCTTATCGATTGGTCTCACCCAGATTATCCATCTGTATATGCAAATGGAGAAATACCAGAAGACTTAAGCAAGGTCAATAGGTTTTCTAATCCAACAGATGGGGTTCAAGATGAAGATAAGTGGAAACGCTTCTTAGAATTCAATAATCATCAATTGTCAGAACTATTAACTAATTATGGCAAAGTGGATTTATTGTGGTTTGACGGTGACTGGGAGAGAAGTGCAAAGCAGTGGAATTTGCCTTCATTTAAGGAATATCTGCAAAGCTTTAACAAAGATATCATTATAAATTCAAGATTACAAGGGTATGGAGATTATAAAACTCCTGAACAAGGAATTCCTATTACAAGACCAGAAGGGCCATGGGAGTTTTGTACAACAATAAATGATTCCTGGGGATATGTACCTCATGATAATCACTACAAAACACTAAAGCAAATTATTCGTATGTTTGTAGATTGCATCAGCATGGGAGGTAATATGCTTTTAGATGTAGGACCTATGGAAGATGGAACAATACCTGAGCAGCAACAGGATATTCTCATTGGTTTAGGTAATTGGATTCGTCAGAATGAAGAGGCAATCCATGGTACAAGGGAAGGTATTATGCAGAGGTATTGGGCAGGCGGCAGTACACTATCAAAGGATAAGAAGACCTTATATCTATTTGTACATGATACACCTCAGGAAAGTCTTTGCTTAAAAGGTTTATCCACACCTATTAAGCGTATAAGTGTATTACATACAAGCAAAGAACTAAAACATGAAGTTCATGGAGGTGTTCCTTGGTTTAATATACCAGGTACTACATGGATATATATTTCACCAGAAGATGCTAATGAACACATAACGGTTATTAAGGTGGAGCTAGAAGACGAAATAGATATGTATGGTGGAGCTGGAGCCGTTGTTACACATAATTAATTAAATAACCAAAACTCACTAAGTATGATGGAATAAGATAAAATTTGGGGGTGAGTAATCATGCTTTTAACAGAAAGACAACGGGAGAAAATTGAAAAGCGGTTTGAGGAAATCAGAACTCTGGCAGCACATAGAGAAAATCCTCTTTTTCAGGTATTGGACTCTTGTAACGAAGAAGAACAAATCTGTTTGAAGTTCTTGTATGCCTATATGCCGCTTAGCGATTTGGCAAATTATGATGGAAAATTGTTTTTGAAATTTGTAAGACATGCTCTTAAAGTCAGAAAACTTGTTCCCTGGGGAGAGTCAATTGACGGTTTGACTTTTCTAAACTATGTTCTCCAATACAGAATTAATAATGAGAATATAGAGTTCTATAGTGAAGAATTTTTTAACGAAATTTATCCAAGAATCAAGGGAAAGGGTATGTATGAAGCAGCTATAGAGGTAAATTACTGGTGCCTTGAAAAAGCAACCTATCAAAGTACGGACATTAGAACATTGTCGCCTTTTTCAATTATACGAAATGCATATGGCAGGTGCGGAGAAGAATCTGTTCTTACCATTGCTGCACTCCGAAGTGTTTTTATACCTGCAAGGCAGTGTTATACACCACGATGGGCTCATTGTGATGATAATCATGCCTGGGTGGAAGTCTTGATTGACGGCAAGTGGAATTATCTTGGAGCCTGTGAACCTGAAATCAGGTTGAATACAGGATGGTTTGAACTTCCTGCGTCAAGAGGAATGCTGATGCACAGCCGCGTGTTCTCAGATATGACTGAAAATGAACTGATAACCAGTCGGACAGGACATCTTACAGAAGTGAATCTGACGCCACATTATGCAGAAACAAGAGAACTGGTAGTAAAGGTGGTAGGCAAGGAAGGCAGACCGCTAAAAGATATTGACGTGAAATTTGAAATTATCAACTTTGCAGAATTTTTTCCATTGGCACATTTAAAAACCAACAGTGATGGTGTTGCAAAGTTTATCACTGGTTTAGGGGACATAGTGGTGTTTGCACATAGTGAAAACGAATACTGCTACCAAAAGGTAGATGTACGAAAGACTACAAAGGTAGAATTAGTGCTTGGAGAAAATACTTTTGAAACAGAACCAGCTCTGATAGAAATGGTGCCACCTGTTGGTGGAATCAAAGATAAGCCTTTAACTAAGGAACAGGAAGCAGAACAAAAAAAGAGAGGCAGCAGAGCAGAAGAAAAGAGAAAAGCTTATGAAGCAACGCTTTACAATACAGTAAGTGCAAAGGAATATGCAAAGAAGTATTTGGAAAGCAGTAATAAGATTGAGACATTTTTAATTAATACAAGAGGAAACTATGATCAAATTATTGCATTTTTAGAAGATGATGAAACAAATAAGTATTTTTCTTATAAAATAGATTTACTAGAGAGCCTGCAGAAAAAAGATCTTTCAGATATCACGAAAGAGATTTTGAAAGAGCATTTAACTGAGGCAATGCCTTTTGCAGATGAGTTTGAAAGGGAGATATTTGTAAATTATATACTGTGCCCACGCATCTCTAATGAAATGATTTTTAATTATAGAAGATATATTGCAAAAAGTCTTACGGATAAGCAAATAATCGAATTTAGAGATGAACCAGAGAAAGTAGAGAATTATATAAGGGAAAAGATTCAGCTTAATAATGAATTAGAATATTCTAACTTAAGTGCTTCGCCGGTGGGGGCGTTGGAACTTGGAGTAGGTAATGAATTGACAATGAAAATTGCCTTTGTAGCTGTCTTAAGAACCTTAGGGATTCCTGCTAGGATAGAGAAGACAGATGGTTCTTTGGAGTTCTATAAGAATGGAACTTGGAATATTGCTTCTGAATCTTTGCGAGATTTAGAATTCAGAGATGCAAGACTAGTTCTTTTAAAAAAGAATGCAGACAATTTTGTTTATCATAAAAATTATTCAGTAGCTATATTGGAAAATGGAGCATATAAAAGTTTAGACTTTGAAGATATACAATGGCAGTCTGATACTATATCTTATAATGTGAAGCCTGGGAAGTATCGAGTGATGACTGCAAATAGACTACCTGATGGTACCATAGATAGCTGTTTATACTTTACCGAGATAGAGAGCGGCTGCGAAAAAGCTATTACTCTTTCTTTGCAGGAAAAAGACACAAAAAAGATGCGGGTACCACTTGAAGATAGAAAACTAGTGCAGCTTAATGGTGAAACTATACATTTATCACAGCTTCTAAAAGAAAAAAATATTGTAGCCTGGTTAGATGTAGGAGCAGAGCCTACGGAACACCTTCTAAATGAAATGATTGAAGCTAGTGATGATTTTAATAAAAAAGTAGAAAATATAGTTTTTGTTTTAAGTGATAAAGAGGAGTTAAATGACCCTACGTTACAAAAGACATTAGAAAAAATCCCTCATATTAAGCAATACCTACAGCAGGAAGAAGCTGCCTCTTTGGCGGACATCTATGATGGATTTTCGATTGGAACTAAGGGAATGCCATTGGTTCTAGTAGTAGAAAAGGATCTAGTCGCAGTTTTCGCTATGTCTGGATACCATGTAGGTATAGGCGAATTGCTACTTGAAAATTTGTTAAAGAAATGAGGAGAAGATGCGTATGAGTATGCAAGAAGTAAGGCAATTAAATGTAAAGCCAAAAAAAAGTTCTAATTTTATAAAAAATTTTAAACGAGACTATGTTCTCTGGCTGTTTGTTCTCCCTGGAATAGTTATAACCTTTATTTTCAGCTATATTCCTCTTTACGGAGTACAGATTGCTTTCAGAAACTATAATGCGAAGTTAGGTTTCTTTGGTAGTCATTGGGTAGGATTGGAGTATTTTAAAAGATATTTTGAGTCACCATATTTTTTCCAAACAATTTGGAATACCTTCTCAGTTAGTATCTACTCATTGATTGCTGGATTTCCAATTCCAATCATACTTGCTTTGTTATTGAATTCCTTCCGTCATAAGAGATACAGAAAAGTAATACAGAGTGTAACCTATGCACCAAACTTTATTTCTACGGTGGTTATGTGCGGTATGTTGTTACTGTTCCTATCTCCAAGTGTGGGAGTAGTTAATCATATTATACAAATCTTTGGCTTTAAACCTATTAACTTTATGGCCGATAAGAGTTATTGGAGACACATATATGTATGGTCAGGTGTATGGCAGAGCATGGGATGGGGTTCAGTTATATATTTTGCAGCTCTTTCCTCAGTAAGCCCGGAATTACATGAGGCAGCAGTTATGGATGGAGCTAGTAAATTTCAAATTGTGCGTCATATCGATTTTCCAAGTATTATCCCTACGGCTACTATTCTACTGATACTAAGCTGCGGCAGTATTTTGTCAGTTGGCTTCGAGAAGGTATTTTTGCTTCAGAATGACTTAAACTTAGGCGTATCTCAGGTTATATCAACTTATGTATACAAAGTAGGTCTTGTAGATAATAATGTTTCCTATTCTTCAGCAATTGGCTTGTTCAATTCAGCAATAAATGCGGTTTTATTGATAGCTGTAAACAAGATAGCTGATAAGCTTTCAGGAATTAGTATATGGTAAGGAGGTTAAAGTCCTAAATGGACTTTAACGGGCAACCTAGCGAATGGTAATGAGCGAGTTCAGGTTGCACCGAACTAAAGTCCTAAATGGACTTTAACGAGCAATTTTCGAGCGGAAGCGAGAGTCTTTAATTGCTCAGTGCTTCTGACTAAAAGGGGGAATGACGATGAAAAGAGGTAAACGCTCAGGACACGACAAAATTTATGATGCAGTTGTTTTTATAATTCTTACTGCAATCTTCATAATTGTAGCATATCCACTTTACTTTATTGTGATATCTTCAATTAGTGATCCAAAGGCAGTAGCTGGGGGTAATGTTACTTTATTTCCGGTAGGAATTAATTTTAAGGGTTATGAAGAGGTGTTCAAGAATAAGCAGGTAATAACAGGGTTCTTAAATTCCATTTTTTATACCGCAGTTGGTACTTTTCTTAGTCTGGCTTTGACACTGCCTACAGCATATGCACTTTCAAGGGATAAGTTTCAAGGCAAGAAATTCGTAATGTTTTTTTATATGGTTACTATGTTTTTAAGCGGTGGTATGATTCCGACATATTTGGTTATAAAAAATATGCATATGCTGGATACCATGTGGTCACTAATAGTTCCAGGGGCATTGAGCGTGTTCAATATGATTGTAGCAAGAACCTTTTTCAAGATGAATATTTCAGAAGAATTGTATGATGCAGCAGCAATAGATGGCTGTGGACATGGCAGGTTCTTCTTCAGCATTGCCTTACCTGTTTCAGGTTCTATTGTTGCAATAATGGTATTGTATTATGGAGTAGGTATTTGGAACTCTTATTTCTCAGCATTACTCTACATGAAGTCAGAGAGCAAGTTCCCTTTGCAGCTGGTTTTACGTTCTATCCTTGTACAGAATCAACAGCAGTTAGCACAGACTTTAACTTCAGTGGAGCAACAGGCTGAATTTGAGAAAAGACGTCAAGTAATGGAGCTAATGAAATACTCATTAATTATTATATCAAGTATTCCAGTATTAGTTCTGTACCCATTTGTTCAAAAACACTTTGTTAAGGGAGTCATGATTGGCTCTGTAAAGGGTTAATATAGCGTTATAGCTTAAAAACAAAGTTTACTTTTGTAACATTCTTTTGGGAAGGCCAGCTTTACAAATACATATCTTATAAGTTAAGCCGGCTTCTCTATACTTAAGGCCATTCAGTCTGCTATGGGTATAAAGCCCATTAATAAGACTTTGGTATAAATAAATAATATAATGGAGGGGTTTCTATGAAAAGAAAGAAGTTACTTTTATCATTAGTTGCAGTTACAATGACCATCATGACACTTGCAACAGGCTGCGCGAAAAAAAGTGCAGAAAGTGCATCAGGAAGTTCAATGAAAAGCATCGGGGATATGCATGAAAAGGGGTTGCCTATAGTTGATGCAGGAAAATATTCATTTTCTCTATTTGCAGATGACTCCAGTAAAACAGGAAAATATTATATGATGCCTGTATTAGAGAAGCAGACAGGTATCAAGGTGAACCTTCAAACATTTCCTTTTGAAATTGCAAAGGAAAAATTAAGCCTGGCTTTAAGTTCAGGTGACTATGCTGATGTTATCGCCGGATGGACTTTAAGTGACACAGATATTTTGAAGTATGGCGTTGATATGAAAACCTTTATTCCTTTAGAAGATTACTTTAAGAAATATTGTCCTAATATAGAGAAAATACTTGATTTACCTGGTGTTAGAGATGCTATGACAGCACCAGACGGACACATTTATTCAATTCCTTATGCTTTGGAAGCACCACAGGTTGACTTCAGTCCATATATTAATACAAAATGGTTAAAGAAACTTGGACTTCAAATGCCTAAGACAACAGAGGATTTACGTAATGTATTAAAGGCCTTCAAAACTGCAGGTTTAATACCATTCTCTGCTGACCCAAATAATAAGCATCTTAACTATTTAGCTGGCTGGTTTGGTATGTCTATGGATGATCTTGGATTTACCATGGCTGATGATAAGCTGACTTTTGGAGCTAATACTGCTCAATATAAAAACAGCATAAAGTATTTAAACAGTTTATATAAAGAAGGACTTATAGATCCAGAGATATTTACTCAAGACCTGAACCAATGGAAGGCAAAGGGTGCCCAGGACAAGTATGGTGTAGTTATAGCTTATGGTAGTGGAGATTTTATGCCATATGCAGCTGGATCAAAGCCTGATTGGGAACCTCTTCCAGTACTAACTAGTGGAGATGGCAGCACTCCAGTATGGCTAAGAAGTTCTTATGGAACATCTGTACTTAAGAACCAGGTAGTTATTACCGATAAAGCTAAGAATCCAGCCGCAATCTGCAGATGGTGGGACAATGCATTTGAATTGGAAAATTCACTTCAGACTAACCGTGGACCTCTAGGTAAAACTCTTATAAAGGAAGGTGACGGCTACCGTTCACTTGACGCAACTAAGGTATTATCTAAAGAAGAACAGGATGAATATAGCTGGCCAAATCTATGGATTCAGTCTTTGCCTCATTACATTCCAGCTGGTTTTAAGGTGAAAGAGGATAATCCTGCATTTGATGAAAAGGGAGGTACTGATAAAGCTTATCAATCAGCTTTAACAAAGAAGCCAATTCCTGAATACTGGGTTTCTGTAAAGGATTCTGCCAAGTTCTCTGATGAACAAACAGCTATTAAAGATTATATTAAGCAAAAGAGTGCACAATGGATTTCTGGACAAGCAGATGTTGACAAAGAGTGGGATTCATATGTAAAGCAGCTTGACACTTTAGGACTTCAAGATTATATTAAGACACGTTTAGATGCAATAAAACAGAAATAAAATACTAATAATACTAAAAAATGAAAAATGGGGCACGGTTTAGATCTTGCTCCATTTTTTTATAGCTTTGACAGCTGAAAGTTATTTTTTCAAATGATTATGTAAAGGGGGAAGAAAGATGTCAGAAGTAAAAGAAATACAAATTGCAGAAGATAACAATTTAGAGAAAAAAGATATTCAAGAACAAATGCAAGAAGATGAAGTTGTACAGGAGGGAGTACATAATTACAGCGGTAAAGACAGCTATGTAGTGCCTAAAGACCCAAAGGTATTACAAAAGCTAGAGTGGTTTCAGGATCAGAAGCTGGCACTTATGATGCATTGGGGGCCATATTCCCAGTTGGGAGTCGTGGAATCCTGGGCACTTAGTGATGCAGATGCTAATTGGTCAAGAAATGGCATCGATTGGGAAGTTACCGGAGAAGAATTTAAAAAGCAGTATTTTGATTTGAATAAAACATTTAACCCAGTAAGATTTGAGCCTGAAAAATGGGCGGAAATTGCATCAGAAGCTGGTATACGATATCTTGTTTTTACAACAAAGCATCATGATGGTTTCTGCATGTGGGATACTAAACATTCCGATTATAAGATTACCGCGCCAGATTGTCCTTACCATAATAATCACCATGCTGATATATGCGCAAATTTATTCGAGGCTTTTCGAAAAAAGGGTATTGGAATTGCAACCTACTTCTCAAAAGCAGATTGGCATATAGACAGTTACTGGAGTGATAAGTATGAAAGAGGAAGTTATCAGCATAGAGGTCCAGCATATAATCCTATAGAAAATCCAAAAGAGTGGGAACGCTTTGTTAATTTTACTCATAACCAAATTCATGAACTGGGATCTCAGTATGGACAGATTGATATAATGTGGTTTGATGCCGGTTGGGTATGCAAGGAGAATAATCAGGATATCCGTCTTGGAGAAATAATAGAAAAAATAAGAAAGTTTCAGCCGGGTATGCTCTGTGCAGATAGAACTGTAGGCGGTGCTTATGAAAATTATGTAACACCTGAGCAATGTGTTCCGGATGAACCATTAGGAATTCCATGGGAGAGCTGTATTACTCTTGGAACATCCTTTTCTTTTGCATATGAAGATAAATACAAATCACCAAGAGAAGTTATAGCATTACTTATAGATATTGTTGCAAAGGGCGGAAATCTTGCAATCAATGTAGGACCACAGCCAGACGGCAGACTTCCACAGGGAGCGATAAGATCACTTAAAGGAATGGGTGAATGGTTAAAGATATACGGAGATGCAATATACGGCACTAGAGTATGTGCTCCATATAAGAAGGATGGAATTGCCTTTACTCAAAAAGAAGGTACAGTATATGCAATTCAAATATTCAACGATGAAGCTGATGTGGTATCGTCAGAAGTATGGATTCCTTATGAAGGAAAAGTATCAGAAATTACTATGCTTGATAGTAAAGAAGCAGTTCCTTTCGAGAAGAAAGATAAAGGATACTTATTACATGCACCACAAGTTGTCGGAGAAGCTGCGCCTATTGCCAGAGTCTTTTGCTTAAAAGATAAGAAAAATTAATTAGAGAATATAGAGCAAGGATGGTTATTTATGAAGAATATTGCATGCTTTGATATAGGTGGAACTTTTATAAAATATGGTGTTGTGAACGAAACAGGAAAAATATTATATAAAGGTAAATTTGAATCACCAAAGACAGATTGTAAGAATACAATTCCAAGGGATTTAATCAAAAAAATTAAAGAGATGCAAGAGAAATATGAAATACATGCTGTGGGAATAAGCACCCCCGGTAACGTAGATAGCAAAAATGGAGAGATTATCTTTGCGTCTGATAACCTGCCTGGTTATACAGGAGCAAAACTTAGTGAAAGTATAAAAAATGAAACAAATCTTGACTGCTATGTTGAGAATGATGTTAATGCAGCAGCATTAGGTGAATTATGGCTGGGTGCAGGCAGAGGAAAAGATACCTTTGTATGTATAGCATTAGGTACCGGCATAGGCGGAGCTATTATAATAAACAATAAGATATACAAAGGAATTGGACAAGGCGCTGGAGAAATAGGCCATACAACAATAGATATTCATGGAGAGAAATGTGCCTGTGGAGGAACCGGATGCTATGAAAGATACGGGTCAACTTCTGCGCTGATAAGAAATTATGCAGCACTTGCCAATATAAATGTATCAGAAATAAATGGAGAAGAGATTATAGATAGGGTAAAAAAGGGAGAAAGTTTAGCTGTAAAAGTCTATGAGAAATTTATCAATAATGTTGCCATAGGTATTGTAAACCTAGTACATTTGCTAGACCCTGGTATCGTAATAATCGGTGGTGGCATTTCAGCCCAAGGCAAACCTTTCTTCGATAAAATAAGTAGCAGATTTAAAGAGATGGTTATGCCTTCCTACAGTAACTACACTAAAATTGTTCAAGCGGAACTTCGAAATGATGCCGGAATAATTGGTGCAGCTTACAATGCATTAAACAATGAGAATGTATAGCATTAAATTATAGTATTTAATTTTAAAAATAATAAAATGATATCTAATTCGTAATATTTTTCATTACGGATTTGAGATAAATATGTAGTGTATAGCAGCAATGCTGCTGATAGGAGGATTATATGTATTTGATTCCTGCACCAAAAGAATTGACATTTCATGAAAAAAATTTTTATATAAGCAGAAGCACAGAGATTGTATTAGATTATTCCTGTAATTTTAACGATTATGAATCTGCAAAATTATTAAAAAGCGAGATAAAAAAGTCTACTAATATCGATATTAAGATAAATAAGGCAATTAAAAAAACGGACAAGTCTATCTTCTTAAGAAAAGAGACTGGTGATAGAGAAGGTTATACCATTGAAATAAGTGAAAACTCTGTGGTTGTAACCGGCAATGATGATGCAGGTTTATTTTATGGCATTCAGACCCTGCGCCAAATAATAAGGCAAGAGGGAGTAGTACTTCCGGCTTTATTAATAAAAGATGCTCCTTATTTTAAAAATAGAGGTTTCTACCATGATGTTACCCGAGGAAAAGTACCTACTTTGGAAACTTTAAAGGAACTGGTAGATAGGCTATCCTTCTATAAAATTAATCAGCTTCAGCTTTATGTTGAGCACACCTATGCTTTTAAAAATTTCAGTGAAGTATGGACCGGAAAAGATCCGCTTACTACTGAAGAGATAATGGAGCTGGACAAATACTGTAAAGATAAAAATGTAGAGCTTGTTCCTTCAATAGCAACCTTTGGACATCTTTATGAGGTTTTAATGACCAAAACCTACAATCATCTATGTGAACTGGAAAACTATAAGGGAGAACCTTATTCCTGGCACGAGAGAAATGCACATCATACTTTAGATGTTTCACAGGAAGAAAGCATAGAATTTGTAAAGAGTATGCTTGAAGAATTTATACCTCTTTTCAGCTCGGAAAAGTTTAATATATGCTGTGATGAAACCTTTGATATAGGAAAAGGGAAAAGTGCTAAATTGGCAGAGAGCCAAGGTGTTGAAAGACTGTATGTAGATTTCTTAAAAAAGATAATGGAATATGTTAAGACCTATGATAAGCAGATAATGTTCTGGGGGGATATAATTGTAAAAAGTCCTGAATACTTGAAAGAAATATCTAAGGATGTAGTTTGTCTTAACTGGGCTTATCACTATACTGTAACGGAAGATGATACAAAAACTTTAGCTAAAGCCGGTGTAAAGCAATATGTATGCCCGGGAGTAGGCGGCTGGAATAGAATCATGAATTCTATGGATAGTGCCTTTATCAATATAAACAAAATGATAAGTTATGGAAAAAAATATGGTGCTGTAGGTGTGTTAAATACAGACTGGGGCGATTATGGGCATGTTAATTTATTTGGTAATTCCATGCCGGGAATGATCTATGGAGCGGCTTTATCTTGGAATCCTGAAGATAATAGTGAACTCAGCTATATGGATGAAGCCATATCTACCCTAGAGTTTGGCAAGGATGCTAAAAATATTGCAGCACTACTTAGAGAGCTTTCTAAGAAAGAAACCGACCAATGGAAATATATAGTTTTCTTTGCGGAACACAAAATAATAAAAAATGAAAATATAGAAAGAGGCTTTAAGGAATTAGACAGAGTAAGTGAAGCAGCAATGACAGAATGGTATCATGAAGCAAGAAGACTTGAAGCAGAAATATTAAAAGAGGGAAGCAAGGCATACAGTAATCGAAGCATTGATATAGAAGAATTTATTGTTTCTGCAAGAGGTGTAGCTTTAGTAAATGCTGCTTGTATTTGTATAAAAAAATATGAGTTTAAGCATGAAGAAATAGTTGAAGTTAAGGAGCGCAGCAGTCTTGCAGTGGAGCTGGAGTATTGGCTGGCAGATTTCAGCGGCCTATGGCGTAAGAGAAATAAGGAAAGTGAGCTCTATAGAATTAGAGATATGATTAAATATCTATGCAATTATATTAGGGATATTAAATAACAAATCCTTGATATGTACATGAGATATATTGGCAGGGAGGAAGTATTTAATGCTTGTTGATAAGAAAATAATAGCCAAGCTAGAGAGTATAGAAAATAGATATTCAAAATTGAGATATGAAACAGTAGCTGAAGTGCCAGCGCAAATGTGGAGTACCTATGAACACTTTACTAAAGAGCCAACATCTCAGGAAGGTGCAGTTTGGCGTGCTGGTGAAATAGGTACTAAGTGGGGTAATAACTGGCAGACAACTTGGTTTAGAGGAGAAGTTACTTTACCGCAAGTATGTGCAGGAAAAAAGGTTTTTATTCAGGCAAAGACCAATGGCGACTCATTATTTATTGTAGATGGTAAATATAAAGGAGTATTTGATGTCAATCATTCATCAGTGATGATGACGGCTGGTGGAGAGGCTGGAAAGACATATAGGCTAGCCTTTGAATCCTATACTGGACATCATATTCCAGGCTGTGGTGCCGATGAAAATGACAAGGCTCCTGAGCCGGACTGCAAGACTTTTGAAGGTATATTTGTGGTTCTTGAAAGAGAAGATGTAAGTAACTTTGTTTTTGATTTGAGAGTTCTAAGACAACTGGCCAATGTCCTTGATGAAAATAGTCTGAGAAAAAACAAGATAATAAGACAGCTTGCAAAGGTTTATGAATTAGTATATGCAATGCCTTCAGAGGTTCCTGAAGAGAATTGGAGAGCTAAGCTTTCACAAGCAAGAGAACTCATGCATCCATTACTTAAGGATAAGAATGGTTCAACTATGCCTAGTTTTGGAATCGTAGGGCACTCTCACCTGGATACTGCATGGTTATGGCCTATTGCTGAAACCTGGAGAAAATCTGCCCGTACTTTCTCGTCGGTACTAAATCTTATGGATCAATATCCTGAGTTAAATTTTATACAGAGTACACCTTACTATGCCTCAGTATTGAGAGAGAGATATCCGGAAATATATGAGGGTATTAAAGATAAAGTTAAGGATGGTAGATGGGAACCTAATGGAGCAATGTGGGTAGAGCCGGATTGCAATATACCCTCAGGTGAATCCTTTGTAAGACAGCTGTTAGTAGGACAAAATGCAACAAAAGAGATGTTTGGGTATACATCCGATACTCTGTGGCTGCCAGATGTATTTGGCTACTCAGCAGCACTGCCGCAAATATTACGAGGCAGTAACGTAAAATACTTCTGCACCACAAAATTGTCTTGGAATGATACTAATAGATTCCCTTATGATACTTTTGTTTGGAAAGGCATTGATGGATCTTCTGTAATATCACATTTTAATACCATACACTGCTGGCCGGATCCCGAAACCTTGACCAAGCAATGGATGGATGTTCAACATAAGGATATCCAGGATCGCAGGCTTACTGCCATTGGCTATGGTGATGGCGGCGGCGGTCCAATGGCTGAAATGGTTGAGGTTTCAAGACGTGTAAAAGACCTTGAAGGATGTCCTAAAGCAGAATTTTCATCAGTAAGTAATTTTATGCAGGGTATAGAGAATGAATTAAAGGATTTGCCTCAGTGGTGCGGAGAGCTTTACCTGGAACTTCATAGAGGAACTCTAACTTCCATAGCAGAAGTTAAAAGAGGCAACAGAAAGACAGAGATAGCTTACAGAAATGCAGAATTTTTAAGTACCTTAGCGGCTATTAACGGAGCCAGCTATCCAAAGGAAAAGCTGTTAAACATGTGGAAAAAACTGCTTACAAACCAATTCCATGATATTTTACCAGGATCTTCTATCGCAAGAGTAAATGACGAGGCTATTGTCGCCTTTAAAGAATGCCTGGAAGAAGCAGGACAAGTTACTGACAAGGCAATAGAGGCTTTTGTAAAGTCAAGCAGTGACAGTAAATATATAATGGCAGTTAATAGCCTTAGCTGGAATAAAACAAGACAATTTATTTTGGATAATGCTGATTTTGGATATATTCCAGATGTAGATTATGTACAGTCTCAGTGGATAAAGGATATAGATAATAATGATAAATTAGTAGTTTCCGGACTGAACGTTGATGCATTAGGTTATAAAGTTGTACCAATGATTAAAAAAGACTGTATAAATAAATCGGCTTTTTCCGTAGATGAAAACATTGTTGAGACGCCATTTGCGGTTGTAACCTTTGATTCCATTGGCAGAATAAGCTCCTTTAAGGATAAGGCTACAGGAAGAGAAATTGTAAAAGCCGGGGGAGCACTAAATACCTTCTGGCTGGGTGAAGATATACCAAGTTACTGGGATAACTGGGATATAGATAGAGACCAGAGATTGAAAATGGAAGTTCAGAAAGGCTTTACAGGCAGAGAAATAGTATCAGATGGAGCTTTAGAGCTGAGATTGAGAAGCAGCTACCGCATAGGTGAAGGTTCATCTATTATACAGGATATGGTACTGCATGCAGACTCACCACAGGTGGATTTTGAAACTAAAATTGTATGGTCTGAAAAGCATAGGTTATTAAAGGCAGGTTTTGAGCTGGATGTCTTTGCTGAAAATGCAAAACATGAAATCCAATATGGATATGTGGAACGAGCAACCCATGAAAATCTATCCCAGGATAGAGCAAGATTTGAATCCTGTGCTCACAAGTGGTCGGATATATCAGAAGCTGATTTTGGTGTAGCTTTATTAAATGATTGTAAATACGGTGTCAGCACCCATGGCAGTGACATAAGATTAAGTCTTATGAAATCAGGTTTAAGACCAGATCCAAGAGGCGATGAAGGTATTCACTATGTAACTTATTCACTAGTACCTCATAATTGCGGATTCTCTGTAGATTCTGTAATTAAACCAGCCTATGAACTGAATGTCCCTGTTGTTTGTGCAAAGGTTGATAAAAGAACAGAGGATTTTAACGGATTACTAAATATCGATGCTTCTAATATCATTGTAGAAGCAGTAAAATGGGCTGAAAATGGACAAGGATTTGTAGTTCGTTTCTATGATGCTGCTAAAACAGGTAAGAATATTAGAATTAATTTTAATGTGACCGTAGAAGAAGTAGTAGAGACTAACTTATTAGAAGAAGAAACTAAAAAGTGTCATATTGATGGTAATAGTATTTCTATGTACGTTAAGCCGTTTGAAATTAAGACCATACTATGTAAATTATGCAAGGAGGTTAAAGGTCTAAATGACCTTTAACGGGTGGTTTGCTAGAGGGAGCGAGCGTGCTAAGTTGCACCGTGGTCGAAGGCAAAGTCCTAAATGGACTTTTACGGGTAACTTGTGAGCGGAAGCGAACATCTTAAGTTACCCTGTGCCCGAAGGGAAACGAGCGTCTTAAACCACCCCGTGCTTCGACTAAAAGGAGGAAAATCATGACAGTACCCAATAGTATTAGTAATTATCATATCATTGCCTATTTAAGTGATGGAGCTGATTGGGAAGAAAAGGACATAAAGGCTGATAAGATAACCTGTATAAATTATGCCTTTGGAGTGATTTCAGATGGATTATTGAATGGAAGACATCTAAAAAAGCTTCATATATTAAATAATGTAAAAGAAAAACATCCTCACTTAAGGACTGTGCTCTCAATAGGGGGCTGGGGAGCCGATGGCTTTTCAGATGCAGTTTTAACAGAAGAAAGCAGAAAAAATTTTATGAACAGCATTATTGATTTTATTGTGTCAAATAACTTCGATGGAGTAGATATTGATTGGGAATATCCCTGCAATGATCAGGCTGGAATTAAAGCAAGAAAAGAGGACAGAGAAAATTTTACTAAATATCTTAAGGAATTAAGAGAAAGCTTAAATGAACAAGGGAAAAAAGATGGAAAACAATATATTTTGACTATTGCCCTTGGAGCAGGACAGAAGTATGTGGACAGCATTGAAATGGCTAAAGTACACACATATCTTGATTATATCAATGTTATGACCTATGACATGAGAGGAAGCTTTACAAATATAACAGGGCATCATGCAAATCTGTATTCTTCTAAAGAAGAACCGGATGGAATAAGTGGTGATAAATCGGTAAATATTCTTCTTCAAGCAGGGGTGCCTTCTAAAAAAATAATTTTAGGAGCAGCCTTTTACTCAAGAATTTGGGAAGGAGTTAAACAGTCAGGAACAGGATTTAATGTGGAAGCTGAAAAAACGGGCTGTAAAACCTGTAATTACACGAATTTAGTAAATGATTATATCAATAAAAATGGATATAAGAGTTATTGGGATGATCATTCAAAAGCTCCATATTTGTTTGACGGTAAAAATTTTGTATCCTATGAAGATGAACGTTCTCTTAAATACAAATCTGAGTATGTGGTATCTAAAGATATTGGTGGAATAATGTTCTGGGAATATCCATTGGACAAAACCTTTAAGCTGCTTGATAGTATATATTCTGTTTTAGGATGCAATAGGAAATAATAAAATTAATAGTTGAAGTTAAATATAGGGAAACATACGAAAACTTTGCTTATACATGGCTTAAGATGCCGAACCTTGAATAGTTTTTCAAGTGGTATAAGCTAATAGTTGAAGATGTTTCCCTATAGCATAAGGAAGGAGATATTATTGATGAATGCTATAAAGGAAATAGCTGAAGTAAGGCCTTCAAGCAATCAGCTGGCCTGGCAGCAAATGGAGTTTTACGCTTTTATACATTTTTCAGTAAATACATTCACTGATAAAGAGTGGGGAACCGGAGCTGAAAGCCCGGCAAATTTTAACCCTACTGAATTTAATGCAGACCAATGGGTAGAAGTTTGTAAGTTAGCAGGCATGAGCGGTTTGATATTAACCTGTAAGCATCATGATGGCTTCTGCTTGTGGCCAAGCTTATATACAGAGCATTCGGTAAAGAATTCTCCATGGAGAGATGGAAAGGGAGACATTGTAAGAGAGGTTTCTGAAGCCTGCAAAAAGGGAAAAATAAAATTTGGAATCTATTTATCTCCGTGGGATAGACATGAAAAAACTTACGGAGACTCAAATGTATATAATGAATACTTTAAAAGACAATTAAGTGAATTATTAAGTAATTATGGCGATATTTTTGCAGTTTGGTTTGATGGTGCTTGTGGAGAAGGACCCAATGGTAAAGTGCAGGTTTATGATTGGGAAGGATACTATGAAATTATAAGGAGGCTTCAGCCAAAAGCTATGATCTCTGTTTGTGGGCCAGATGTGAGATGGTGCGGAAATGAAGCAGGCCATTGTCGTAAATCTGAATGGAGTGTGGTTCCGGCAGAACTTCTAAATGTAGAGAAGATACAGGATGAATCTCAAAAGATAGATGATAGGGAGTTTTCAAAAAGAATAAGCTCAAGTGATGATGATTTAGGCAGCAGAGAAGTAATTAAAGGATGTGAAAAACTTGTATGGTATCCGACTGAAGTAAATACGTCTATAAGACCCGGATGGTTTTATCACGCTGCTGAGGATAACCACTTAAAGCGCATTGATGAATTGTTAAAAATCTATTATGGATCCGTTGGCGGCAATGCTAATTTTCTTCTTAATATACCGCCGGATAGACGTGGATTGATACATGAAAATGATGCTGCTTTATTAAAAAGGTTCGGAAACACAATTGAAAAAATATTTCAAACTAATCTTTCTAAAGGTGCCGCCGCTGCTGCATCTGAAGTCATGGACAAGGAACACGATGTTAATAATATTTTTAATAAAGATACAGATAAATACTGGTGCACAAAAGAAGGAACAGAGGAAGCAGTTATTGAAATAGATTTAAAGGAGATTAAATGCTTTGACAGGATCTCCTTGATGGAATATATAAATATAGGACAAAGAATTGAAGCTTTCCGGTTAGAGTATATGGAAGATGATACTTGGAAGCAGTTTTATGAAGGTACTACTATAGGATATAAACGAATTTGCTGCTTTGGGAAGATTAATGCACAACATATTAGATTAAATATAATAAGCTCAAGATGGTATCCTACAATTTCTTATATAGGTGTTTATTAAGGATATTAGTTTATATTACATTGAACAATATAAAGGAGAGGCTTATGCCTGAATTTGAAATACTCAATAATAATTTTGTATATAACGGTCAACCTCTTAGGGTATTGTCAGGAGCAATTCATTACTTTAGGGTTGTACCAGAATATTGGAGAGATAGATTATTAAAATTAAAGGCCTGTGGACTTAATACTGTAGAAACATATGTAGCCTGGAACATTCATGAGCCTAAAAAAGGACATTTTAATTTTGAAGGTATGGCTGATATAGTAGGATTTATTAATATTGCCCAGGAATTAGGATTGCATGTAATAGTGCGTCCCGGACCTTTTATATGCGCTGAATGGGAATTTGGCGGACTTCCAGCCTGGCTATTAAAGGGAGAGAATATAAAATTAAGATGTTATAACAAGTCATTTCTTGAGAGGGTAGATATGTTTTTTAACATACTATTTGAGAAGCTTGTTCCGCTACTATGCACAAATGGTGGTCCCATAATTGCGATACAAGTGGAAAATGAGTATGGGAGTTATGGCAATGATAATAAATATCTCGAATATTTGAAGTGCGGGATTTTAAATAGAGGTGTAGATGTACTGCTATTTACTTCTGATGGTCCAACTGACTTGATGCTTCAATCAGGTACCTTGCCGGGAGTTTTAAAAACTGTGAATTTTGGGTCAGATTCAAAAGGTGCTTTGGAGAAACTGAGACAATATGAAAAAGATGGTCCAGCAATGTGTATGGAATATTGGAATGGATGGTTTGACCATTGGGGTGAGGAACATCACAAAAGAGATGAGAAAGATGCAGCCAGAGAACTTGATAGTATGCTGCAACTTGGTTTTTCTGTGAACATTTATATGTTTCATGGCGGTACGAATTTTGGCTTTTACAATGGCGCTAATTTTCAGGAGTATTATGCACCAACGGTTACAAGCTATGATTATGATTCACCCCTAAGTGAAGATGGGGATATGACACCCAAGTATCATGCTTACAAAGATGTAATATCAAAGTACATAGATATAGGAAAAGTAAAACTTCTGCCTCCTATAGGAAAAATAGATTATGGAGAGGTAAAATTTCTAGAAAAACAAGGATTATTTGAAAGCTTAACAAGTTTATCAGAGGGATTTAATTCATCGTACCCAATGCCAATGGAACAACTAGATCAGAATTATGGATTTATACTGTACAGAACAAAGGTTAAAGGACCGCGGCTGCAATGCGAGGTTGATATTAAAGAAGTAAGAGATAGGGCAATGATTTTTGTAAATCAAAAACTAGTTGATATTGTATATAGAGCAGATGAGGCACGGGTATTGAAGGTGGATTTTAAGGATGAAGAGGATATTTTGGATATATTGATAGAGAATATGGGAAGGGTTAATTACGGACGGCATATTCTCGATAGAAAGGGTATTACTGATAGTGTAAGATTGGATTATCAATTTCAATATGTTTGGGATATATTCACTTTGCCATTAGACAACATTAAAAATATAAATTATAAAAATCAATATAATGAAGGGGAACCTGCTTTTTACAGAGGATACTTTGAAGTTGATTGTATTAAAGATACATATCTTGATACAAAAGGGTGGCAGAAGGGAGTAGCTTTTATTAATGGATTTAATATAGGACGTTATTGGGATATAGGTCCGCAAAGAACTCTATATATACCTGCTCCTCTGCTTAAAAAAGGCAGAAATGAAATTGTGTTGTTTGAACTGCAAGGTACCGCGGAGCCAAAAATTAATTTAATTGATAGGCATATATTAACATTAGATTAAGTAAGTTGAGTTAACGCTTTTATAATTAGAGGTGATTGCTTTGGAAAAGTATAAAGATGCTGGTTTCAGTATAAATGATAGAGTTGAAGATCTTTTATCGAGAATGACTTTGAAAGAAAAGATTGGGCAATTGAATCAGAAAATGTTTGGCTGGAATGCTTATAAAAAGACACAGCATGGATATGAAGTTTCAGAAGACTTTAAGAAAGAAGTTCGATTTGGAGATGGATTAGGAGCATTATATGGACTTTTCCGTGCAGATCCATGGTCTAAAGTAAATTTTGAAAATGGAATACCTATAGATAGCAATGCTAAGGTTTCCAATATGCTGCAAAAATATGTAATAGAAAATACGAGGCTTGGGATTCCAATATTTATTTCAGAAGAATGTCCACATGGCCATCAAGCTCTTGATGGAACCATGTTTCCCACCAATATAGGAATAGGAGCCACATGGAACCCTAAGCTTTATGAAAAGGTATTTTCACAAGTCGCCGCAGAAATCAGGTCAAGAGGAGGAAACCTTGCTCTGGTTTCAACTTTGGACATACTACAGGATCCAAGATGGGGACGATCAGAAGAGTGTTATGGTGAAGATCCTTTCTTAGCTTCAAGGTTTTCAGAAGCTGCGGTAAAAGGTCTTCAGGGAAAAGATGGTGATGAATTAAAAGGGGATAGCAAGGTAGTTGCTGTTGTTAAGCATTTATGTGCGCAAGGTGCTAGTATTGGCGGCCATAATGGCAAGGGTGCTCCAATTGGGGAGAGGGAAGTAAGAGAAATCCATCTTCCGGCCATGAGGACCGCAGTTAAAGCAGGTGCTCTTGGGTGCATGGCGGCCTATAATGAAATAGATGGCATCTTCTGTCATGCAAATGAAAAGTTATTGACGAAAATATTAAGGCAGGAGTGGGGCTTTAGTGGAATAGTAATGTCTGACGGCTGTGCCGTAGATAATCTTGTAAAGATTGCCAGAAGCTATGAAGGTGCTGCTGCAATAGCCTTAAAGGCTGGAGTTGACTTGAATCTATGGAATACTGCTTTTACAAAATTAGAAGAAGCAGTGGCAGAAGGCATGTTAGAAGAAAAGTTTATAGACAGAGCTGTAAGAAGGGTGTTAAGGCTGAAATTTATATTAGGGTTATTTGATAATCCATATATAGATGAAGCTAAGGCGTCCCATGTTGTAAATAGTAAAGCTTCAAGGGAATTAAACCTGCAAATAGCCAGAGAATCTATAGTGCTATTGAAAAACAAGGAAGGAATACTGCCTTTAAGAAAGGATTTGAAAAAAGTAGCAGTAATAGGTCCAAATGCAGATATACTTTACAACCAACTAGGCGATTACACTGCTCCGCAAAAAGAAGGTACAGGCAGTACAGTTTTGCAGGGAATCAATCAATTAATAGGAAGAGAAACCACAGTCACTTATACAAGAGGCTGCAGAATCCGGGATACATCAAGAGATGGATTTAAAGAAGCAATTGAGAATGCTAAAGATTCAGATGCTGTAGTACTGGTTTTAGGAGGCAGCAGTTCAAGAAATTTTGACACAAGGTTCGACAGCAATGGTGCAGCCATACTAAGCGACAGTGTAACTGAAATGGACTGCGGAGAGGGAGTAGATGTGGCAGATTTGGAGCTTGGAGGAGTGCAGCTGGAATTAGCAAAAGAAATTATGTTAACAGGTAAACCAGTAATAGTGGTATTAATTCAAGGACGTCCCTACGCTATACCTTGGATTGCAGAAAATTGCGATGCGGTTATGTGTGCTTGGTATCCTGGAAAAGAAGGGGGAAGAGCAGTTGCTGATGTAATCTTTGGTGATATTAATCCAAGTGGAAAGCTTTCTGTCTCAATGCCAAAGTCTACAGCGCAGCTTCCGGTGTATTATAATTATAAAGATACAAGCGATTATTTAGATATTACTGCAAAACCACTTTATAGCTTTGGCTTTGGGTTAAGTTATACAACTTTTGATATAAGTAATTTAAAAGTTGTAAATAAGTTAATTTCCTTACAGCAGTTAAGGGATAATGTAAAGATATATGTTAGTGTAGATGTAAAAAATTCTGGCAATATTTCTGGTTCAGAAGTAGTACAACTTTATATACAAGACTTAGAGTCAAGCATAAATCGGCGTGTGAAAGAATTAAAGGGTTTTAAAAAAGTATGGCTTGAGCCCGGTGAAAGTAAAACAGTTATATTAGAGCTCGGACAAGAAGAACTTTCTATATGGAACACAGAAATGAACTTTGTAATAGAACCTGGGAACGTAAAAATAATGATTGGTAATAGTTCCGAGACTGTTCTGGAAGATATAATTAAGATTACAATATAAAAAGAATAGCGAGTAAAATGAAAAAGTAAATGAATTATCAATAATTTAATGACGAAAGGAGGTTGAAGTCCTAAATGGACTTCAACGGGCAACCTAGCGAATGGCAATGAGCGAGTTCGGGTTGCCCCGAACTGAAGTCCTAAATGGACTTCAACGGGTAACTTGTGAGCGGAAGCGAACATCTTAAGTTACCCAGTGCTTCGAGTGAAAGGAGAATTTAATATGATGAATTATCTAAAGGGTACACCGGAAGAGGATCTGGAGTTTAAGCCAAGGAGCTATGTTTGTAGGAGAACTTTTATAAAGCCTGAAATCGATGGAAGGCTTGACAAACCATTCTGGAAAGATGCCCCATGGAGTGATGAGTTTGAGGATATTGAATGGAATAGTAAACGTCCTAAACCATATCATAGAACCCGTATGAAGATGCTGTGGGATGATGAATTCCTATATATAGGTGCCTACCTGGAAGAGGATAAGTTGTGGGGTACATTGACTGAAAGAGATAGTGTCATCTTCAATGATAATGATTTTGAAATTTTTATAGATCCAGATGGGGACACTCATGCGTATTACGAGTTCGAGGTAAATGCACTTAACACAGTATGGGATTTGCTGCTCATTAAACCTTATCGTGATGCAAATAGTGGTCCATGTGCTGTAAATGGATGGGATATATCGGGAATGAAAACTGCCGTGCATATAGACGGTGTCATAAACGACCCGTCTGCTGCTCCAGGTAACAAGGGTTGGAGTGTAGAGGTAGCTATGCCATGGAAAATATTAAAGGAGTGTGCAGCTGGTGGGAAGAAGCCTGAAGTCCATGATTACTGGAGAATCAATTTTTCACGTGTTGAATGGCGCACTGAGATAAAGAATGGTAAGTATTCAAAGGTTATAAATCCTGAAACAGGCAGGTCTTATCCTGAAGATAACTGGATATGGTCTCCAATTGGACTTGTTAATATGCATTACCCTGAATTATGGGGATTTATATATTTTACAGATTGCGAGAATGATGTTTTTGTAATTCCGGAAGATGAAAAACTAAAGTGGGAGCTTAGAAAGATATACTACATGGAGAAGAACTATTACAGCCAGCACGGAAGATATTGCACGGACTATAGTGAACTCTGCGGCGGGGAAGCTTCGATTATAAATCCAGTTATTGAGGCAACAAGCAGCATGTACGAGGCATATGTTAGGACAACTGACGGCAAGGGTCGCATAGTAATAAGGCAGGATGGTAGTTGCAGAATAGAAAGGTGATTGAAGATGCTACCATCATAAAAGGCTCTGCCTCAAGGTGTTTAAATCCTTGAGGCAGAGGGGAACGTAAATAGATTTGTGTAAATTCAAATCTACTTACGTTCTTTTTTTATGCGTGCATCCAGCAAAGCTGGACCATACTTACTGGTGAAAGTCTAGTCAAAGTAATTGCCAAGAAGCCTTGTAGACAATCACCATGCGTAGTAGAAATACTGGGTGTGAAGCGTGAGAGTAAAGTAACCCGAAAGGGTGCGAGCGAGAATATAGGTCGTAACATAAAGTGAATTCTGCCGTATCGTTAAAAAGGACTGCGAAAGCAGGCAAAGAGGAGGTCGAGCCTTGGAATTATGGGCGAAGACCATGGAAGATGGGGAGAACTTGGAAGGCACCATCGAAGAATCCTTCGATATACGGGAAACGACATGTATTTATAGTATGGTTCGGAACTGGAGAGACCTTCCTCTGCACAGCGATAGCTGTAAACTGAAAGCATATAAGCTGAAAGCGAAGTTGTTATTTCAGCAGAGAAGGAGTCGGAGGAGTTCAGAGTACCAATAATTATGCAGACAACAAAACTGTATATAGGGAAGGAACTCTACTTTATTCAAGTTTTCAAAGGAGATAAGAGTGAGTGAATGCGAAAGCTAACAACACCATAGACAAAGTTCGAGAACTTCAGAGAAAACTATATCTAAGTGACTAGACTAATAAGAAACGAAAGTTTCATGCACTATATGACAAGATATATAGGGCAGACATTTTATTAAAGGCATGGAAACAAGTTAAAGCTAACAAGGGAACTGGTGGAATAGAAGAAATCTACATAGAAGATGTTCTTAAATATGGAGAAATGAAATTTCTCAAAGAAATACATCAAGAGTTAGTGGAAAACAGCTATAATCCAAAACCAGTAGAAAGAGTATATATTCCTAAGAAAGACGGTAAGAAAAGACCCCTTGGAATACCAATAATTAAGGATAGAATAATTCAAACAGCTACCAAAATAGTTATTGAACCTATATTTGAGGCAGACTTTAAGGATTCTTCTTTCGGCTTCAGACCAAAGAGAAATCAACATCAAGCCTTAGAGGTTATAAGAAAGAAATGTAGCAATAAAGGCTGGTGGGTACTTGACGCTGATATTAAAGGATATTTTGATAATATAAACCATGACAAATTAATGATTTTAGTGGAACAGAGGATATTAGACAGAAGAATACTAAAGCTCATAAGGAAATGGCTCAAAGTAGGTGTTGTGGGAAATAATGAATATAGAGAAAGTGAAATCGGTTCGCCGCAAGGCTCCTCTATAAGTCCGCTACTTTCGAATATATACTTAAACTATTTAGATTTGGTATGGGATAAATACTATAAACACCTTGGAACACTTGTAAGATTTGCTGATGATTTTATTATTATCTCAAAAACTAAGAAAGAAATATACCATGAGTATAATGCAGTAAAGAAAATCTTTGAGAGGCTAGAACTTGAATTGCATCCTGACAAGATAAGATTTGTGAACATGTGGGATGGCATAGAAGGATTTGACTTTTTAGGATTTCATCATAGGCGTAGCCTTGTAGAGAGTGGTAAAGGGCAAAGATTTAACACTACAATACAAGTCCTAACCCAAAAGGCTATGAAAAGTATGAGAGACAAAATAAGAAAAGTTCTTAATAATAGAGCAACCTTAAAGATGGATATGTATGACTTAGTGCAGACAGTAAACAAGAAAGTAGTGGGTTTAAAGAACTACTACAACTTAAAATATGTAGGTAACCAGTTAAATAAAATAGACTGGTATATCATACAGAAGTTTACAATTTGGTATAACAATAAGAAACAAAGGAAAACTCGACATAGAGGTTTGAGAGAGGTAATGAATATCCTTAATGAAATGGGATTAAAGAAACTTTCTTCTTAAAGGTTATAATGCATTAGAAAGAAGAATATCGGAAAGCCGTGTGCGGGAAAATCGCATGCACGGTTTGATGAGGGGAAGAAGAAAATAAATTTTCCTTCAACTTACTCTACAAGTACGCATGGTTTACCGTGTACTAGATAAGAGCCGTTAGGCGTTGGTAGACAAGGAATAGAAGGTTATAAAAGAATTGAAAATAGAAAAGAAATAGACCCATTCTTACCCCTTTTTCCTTGCTCCTTAACCATGCCAATTGAATAACTTTATTTACCTGAAACTGTGCTTATGTGGACAATAATTGGAAATTATGTGGATAAGTTAAAGAAAAGATTGAAAAACATTATTTTCTTTGGATGATTTTTGGAACGAAGGAATGCGGGTTTGAAGGACGTCAGTGGAAAGAGATTATTTGACTGGGGAAAGGGATAATTTGACGTATACATCCTGTGTCAAAGTAAAGTTATCTAATTTAAAACCAAATAATTCTCATAATAAGCCGTACAGTAAATGAAGATTCATATAGAAATTAACTGTATGGCTTATTTTATTTAGCTGAAGCTGTATTTATATATTTGACCATAATATAAGTAAACTGGTGTATAATGAAATATATGGATACAGGTCTGGGTTTGAAAATATGACCTTTAAAACCTAAAGTTAATATTCTATGGAAAAGAATGATTTATAAAAAAGCTTTTTCTTTAGCTAGTATGGAGGAATAGAGAATGACTAATGATTTTTATTGTGAACAAGTTTTAAGTGGAAACATAGAAGTAAACAAAGCTTTTGAAACAGAAAATGTACTTGCCTACTATCATACAAAACCAGCCTATGAAAAGCATATTGTAGTTATTCCAAAGAAATACATATCTTCGTTAATTACAATTTCGGAAGAAGAAAATGCTTTGTTATTAGAGTTACTTAGCGTTGTAAAGAAAGTTGCAGCAGATATTGTATCTGAGCATGGGGCATGTAGAGTAATAACAAACTTAGGAGACTATCAGGATTCAAAACATCTGCATTGGCATTTGGTTTTTGGAAATCGCAGATAACAATAATCGAAAAGTATTGGAGGAATTTCTATGAAGAAAGGTAATATAGAATTTGCGTCAAAGGGATTTATATTAAAGGATGGTAAATATTTAGCAATGCATAAAAGTATTGCTAAACATAATTTTTATGAACTTCCAGGGGGAAGAATGGAGTTTGGTGAAACAGCAGAAGAAACTTTAGTAAGAGAAGTGAAAGAAGAGACTAACTTTATTATAGAACCAGTAAGTTTGCTGGATACATGGAACTTTATTGCTGAAGATTATCAGATAGCCGGAGTTATTTATCTATGCAAAATAAAAGAGCGTAGTTTAACATTATCAGAGGAACATGACAGATATGAGTGGCTTGATTTTAACGAAGAAAATCTTGACAAAATGCATGAGGTTTATAAAATAAGAATGGAAAAGTGGGATATTAATAAGCTTAAAGCTTTATAGAAATGGAGGTTATTTTTTGTTTACATTTCTTAATTTCGATTATTTAACGGATGGAGAAATAGATTTAGTTATAGAAGAAAAGTCTGAGGCTTATGAGCCTAAAGGATACTTACCAGCTTATAAATATGGTATTAAACTGCATAATGACAGTAGATCAATAGGGAGAATAGATATAAGAATTGGTCATAATAGAAACACATACTATGGTGGAAATATAGGGTATGAAATTGATGAAGCCTATAGAGGTAATCACTATGCCGCAAAAGCCTGTATGCTAGCAAAACAGGTTGCTCAAGCACACGGGATGGACAGGCTGCTTATAACTAATGATCCAAGTAATCTTCCTTCA
This sequence comes from Clostridium rhizosphaerae, assembly GCF_016765585.1. Classification (GTDB taxonomy): domain Bacteria; phylum Bacillota; class Clostridia; order Clostridiales; family Clostridiaceae; genus Clostridium_AT; species Clostridium_AT rhizosphaerae. The sequence goes on along the minus strand of NZ_JAESWC010000004.1, from coordinate 7,212 downwards.
AGAAAAACTTGTGAGTATATTGGTGCTAAGCTACTTGAGATAGTTGATTTGCCTGAAGATAATGAAATGTATCAACGAGGGGATAGGCAGAAGTGCAGATATGAGTGGGTTATCAATGTTTAAGAAAGTTAGGGGATAATAATGTATAACGCAAAAGCAATAAGTGATTTTTATGATAAATATGGAATGAGAGAGTGGGAGAGACTCAATTTAACAGCGTATGATAGAATAAACTTTTATCTACATATGCATTTTTTACAGGATTTTATTGGAGAAGGTAAAAATGTACTGGATGCCGGATGTGGAGCTGGAAGATTTAGCATTGAAATAGCTAAAAGCGGCAGTAATGTTACTCTTTTAGATATTTCCAAGGAACAATTAAAAATAGCAAAAATCAAACTTGAAGAAAACAACTTGTTATCAAAGACTGACGGCTTTATTAATGGAGACTTGCGAGATTTATCAATGCTTGAAGATAACATATTTGATACTGTAGTCTGCTATGGAGCGCCTTTAAATTATCTTATGGAAAATAGAGAAAAAGCAGTTGAAGAACTTATCAGAGTTACTAAGCCTGGTGGAACTGTTTTAATAAGCGTTAATAGTAAATGGGGAGTTATTAGAAGTCAATTAGGAAGAGAGGATTTTGATTACACTTCTTTCTTTGGAAAACCTGACTATTGGTACATAAATGAAGTTGTTGATAGTGGAGATCTTCCGCAGCATGAAATGGTAAGCCATCCTCCGAGACATTTTTTTGAGACTGAAGAACTTGAAAATTTGTTAATAAAAAGTGGACTGAATAATGTAATTTTAGGTGGAAGTCCATGTATTACAAGTGCTTTTAGAAAAGCGGCAGAAGCAATAGAAAAGAATGAAACAGCATGGAGAACAATACTAGATCTTGAAGAAAAGGCATACTGCAAGAGAACTATGGCTGATAATGGTGAATTTTTATTGGCTAGGGGAACTAAATTAAATAGGGGTTTAAAAGGGTGAGAGGTATGATAAAAACAATTAATAAGATTGAGGAAGTAATAGATTTTGCATGGGAATTAAGTCAAAATGATTTATATGCTAGTTATCATAGAATAAAATCAATGGAAAAGCTTAGAGAAGACTTTGAAAGAGCTCTCGTTAGGGATAATGAAAGCATAATAGCCTGCTATCAGGAAAATGTGTTATGTGGAGTATGTATTTACTTTTGGCAATGTGATGAAAAATATGTACAAACAACACAATTTTTGATAAGAGGAGATTATGACGAAACCGCAGAAGAATTGATTGATCATATTGGCAAGCAGCTTCCTGGTTTTGAATTATATATAGGTGTACCTTTTAGTAATAAAGCTGCAAATCAATATTTTAAGAAAAACAATTTTGAATGTATCGAATCCAGCATTGACACAAGACTGTATAATTTAAAAATACAAATGAATGAAAAACATGAACAGGTAGAAGAAATTACTAATAGTAATTATGAAGAATATGCTATATTTCATGATAAATATGCTATTTCTTTAGAAATGTATTATAATAGCGAAAATTTGAAAAAGGATATAGAGAAATTTAAAATACTTGTTTTTAAACAAGATGGAGCTATTCGTGCAAGCATATTTACAAAGAAGGTCAGAAATATGGGTGAAATTTTTGGATTATTTGTTGATGAACAATATAAAAATAATGGTATTGAAGACATTTTAATTAATGAAATGCTAATGCAATTATATAATAAATTTGGTTCACTAGATGAAGTAGCATATTTTATCGATGAAGATTCTCCAGACGAGTTAAATTCAGCTCTAGCTGCAGGCTTTCAGATTAATGATAAATATAGATGCTATAAATGTATACTCTAATTGATTAAAAAAGTAAAAGTGAAGGTGAAACAAAACCTTCACTTTTAACATGCTTCATTTTCTTCTAAAATAAATTTATCTATAACATGAGCTACACCGTGCTCTTCGTTAGTAAGCGTAATGTAATCAGCAGCTTCTTTAACTTCAGGAAAAGCATTTCCCATAGCTACTCCAAGACCAGCAAATTTAATCATATGGAGGTCATTTCCCGCATCCCCTATGCATATAACTTCTTCTCTCTTAATGCCAAGCTTTTCAGCAAGCAATTCTACACCATAACCTTTATTAACTTTCTTATCGAGAAATTCTAAAAAGTATGGAGCACTTCTAAGTACAGAATATTTTTTGTAAACCTCTTTAGGAAGTTTTGATATTACTTCTGTAAGGTATTCGGGCTCATCAATAAACATTATTTTAACTATAGTAGTATTCTCATCTAAGTTATTGAAATCTACAAATTCTAAAGGAATATCATTTATATCAGCTTCAACTTGGCTGTATTTGCTCCATTTAGGTGTTATACAGGTGTGCTCAGTTAAAGCATGTATATTAACTTTTAATTCTTGACTCAACTTATAAAGATAATCAACATCCTCAAGGCTCATTAGAGTTTGGGCTACAATATCTTTTGTTTTTGTATTTTGAACTAATGCTCCATTATAAGCAATTGCATAGTCATCATCATTTAGAAGCTCTAATTCCTCTAAATATCTTTTTACACCATCAATAGGTCTTCCAGTTGCTAATACAACCTTAACACCTTTATTTTTTGCTCTCTGTATTGCTCTATAAGTTTCCTTTGAAATAGTTTTATCTTCACGAAGCAGAGTACCATCCATATCAAGTGCTATAAGTTTGTACATTATTTCTCTCCTTTAACATATAATGCACTAAAGTTCTTATATTCATGATGTCACAAAATATCCAACCTTCAAGGATTTTTGGGACATTATGAATGTATTAGAACTTTTGCATTGTATATAGTAATAAAAAATAGTTCATTATTATTATAGCATCTAGGACAAAAAAATAAATGGAAGCATATAGCATGTAAATGTATACAACTATATAATTGTTGAAATAAAATTTATAAACTGATATAATTTTGTGTGGTTTAAGAAAAAAATATAATATGGTTATTTTTTATTGTGAATTAATATTTAAGGAGATATTCCGATGTAGATAAATATCTAGAGCTTAGAATAAATTAAAAAGGAGAGAAAATAGTGGTGGATTTAATTAATGAAATAGAGAAAAGAAGAACCTTTGCTATAATATCACACCCAGATGCTGGTAAGACTACTCTTACCGAAAAGCTTCTTTTATACGGGGGTGCCATAAGACTTGCAGGTTCTGTAAAAGCAAGAAAAGCATCAAAACATGCAGTTTCAGACTGGATGGAAATAGAAAAACAAAGAGGTATTTCTGTTACTTCTTCTGTAATGCAGTTTAATTATGATGGATATTGTATAAATATCCTTGATACTCCAGGTCACCAAGACTTTAGTGAGGATACTTATAGAACTCTTATGGCAGCGGATAGTGCGGTAATGGTTATCGATGGTGCAAAGGGTGTAGAAGAGCAAACTAAAAAGCTATTCCACGTATGCAGTCTTAGAGGTATACCGATATTTACCTTTATAAATAAGATGGATAGAGAAACTAAGGATCCTTTCGAGCTTTTAGAGGATATTGAAAATGAGCTTGGAATAAAATCTTATCCCATGAATTGGCCTATAGGTACTGGAGCAGAATTTAAAGGTGTTTATGACAGAGAAAAAAATGTGATTCAAGCTTTTGACGGCGGTAATCACGGACAGACACAGGTTGAGTCTGTTGAAGGTAATATAGAGGATAAGGTATTTAATGATTTGCTGGGTGAAGGTCTTCACAATAAGCTAATAGAAGATATTGAACTTTTGGATATAGCTGGGGATGAGTTTAGCCCAGAAAAAGTTAGAAATGGAGAGCTTACTCCGGTTTTCTTTGGAAGTGCGTTAACAAATTTTGGAGTTGAGCCTTTTTTACAATATTTTTTAAATTTAACTACTTCACCAATTGCAAGACAGTCAGATCAAGGGGAAATAGATGTATTTCAGCCTGAATTTTCAGCCTTTGTTTTTAAGATCCAGGCAAATATGAATCCTGCACACAGAGATAGAATTGCTTTTATGAGAATCTGCTCAGGTGAATTTAAAAAAGGTATGGAAGTGTATCATGTTCAAGGCGGAAATAAAATAAAACTTGCACAGCCGCAGCAGTTTTTAGCTCAAGAAAGAGAAATTATTGATGAGGCTTATGCAGGAGATATTATTGGAGTATTTGATCCGGGTATATTCAGCATTGGAGATACCTTATGTGAGAACTCTAAAAAGTTTAAGTTTGAAGGTATTCCTACCTTTGCACCTGAATACTTCGCTAGAGTAAGAACTGTTGATACTATGAAAAGAAAGCAGTTTATTAAAGGAATTACTCAAATAGCTCAAGAAGGAGCAATCCAAGTATTTAAAGAGCTTTATATAGGAATTGAAGAGATTATTGTTGGTGTTGTAGGTGTACTTCAATTTGAAGTATTAGAATACAGACTAAAGCATGAGTATAGCGTAGATATAAAAATGGATAGATTAGCCTTTAGATTTATAAGATGGATTGAAAATACCGATATCGATGTAGAGAACTTAAATTTAACAAGTGATACAAAAAGAGTTAAGGACTTTAAGGATAGAAATCTTTTAATATTCCAAAGTGATTGGGCTATAAGCTGGGCACTTGAACATAATAAGGGGTTAGTACTGTCTGATATCGCAAAAAATAACGACTAAACAAAAACCATATAAAACGGAGCAGGAAGTTATACCTATTCCGTTTTATATGGTTTTATCTTTTAAAGCTGAATATTTCTGTATCTGGATTATTGTCATATAATATAAGGTCTTTAATTATTTGTGCTCCATAAGCAGAAAGTGCTTCGCCATTGCCGCCGATGCCTAAGTTAAAATAACAGTTAGGCAGAGAATCATATGCACCTATATAAGGAAGGCTGTCTTTTGTTTCTGGATAGGAGCATTTCCAAAAATATTCTGCCTCAATATTTTTAATGTTAGGCAGCAGATTATTTAGAGCAGTAATAATGTTAGAAGCGGTTAGATCTTGTTCATTATCAGTACCATGAACCTGTGCCAGTATTCTATTTTCATCTAAAATACGAATATTATAGGATAAGCCATTATATTTGTTGCAGATACATTTTTCCTCTAAACCGTCGAATTTAGATAATTTGTTGGTAACAATGGTTGAAGAAGGCTTTAGGTTTACTATTTTATCTTTAATCAGTGTCAATGCAGACTGACCTGCAGTGAATACAATTTTTTTACAGGTTATATGATAAGTATCTGTATTAACCCGCATCTGTTCAGGCGCATAGTCAAAGCTTGAAAGAGAGGTGTTTTCATAAATGCGGACTCCTTTAGAAGAGGCACCTTTCAAGACTGCATGACAAAATTTAAAAGGGTCAAATAGAGCATGATTATTTTTGAGTTTTTCAAAGCCGCAGTCTTTATGGATATTTGAGAGTATATTTTCTATGTCATCAATAGATTTTAAGCAAAGCTTATATGCTCTTTCTGCTTGTTTTTCACTCATAAGAGAAGCAAGAACAGAAAGAGATTTATCAACGTAGGCCTTTAAAATTCCGGAGCTTAGCAGAGTACTTCCGTGACCGATTCTATTTTTTTCTATAAGTACTGTGTTTAATTTATATTGTGAAAGATAATAAGCAGTTAAAGAGCCGGAAATTCCGCCTCCTACAACAACTACGTCACAGTCAATGTTTGAAGTTAATTTAGGATAAGTTTTATAATTTTCATCTATATTATTCCAATAGGTTTTTTCTTGCATAGTGTTCATTTAATAAACTCCTTTCAAAACATAAATATCCAAGTTCATTTTATGGAACTTGGATATATATACAATGCAAAAGCTCTAATACATTCATGATCTCCCAAAAATCTTTGAAGATTAGATATTTTGAGACATCATGAATGTAAGAACTTTATTGCATTATATAGTTACCACAGGCGAAATGCTTACATAGTCTTTTTTCGGCCAAAAAGAGCATCTACTATAAATACAACAGCTGCCACAATAAGAAGCAGGTTGATTAAACCTCCGCCTATTCTAAATATAAGACCAATTAACCAAAATAAAACTACGAATCCGCCTATCCAACGTAAAATAGTCATAATACAACCTCCTTTTATTTGAGTAAAATTAGTATTTGCAATAAATAATGTAATTATAACTAATAATATATTTTAATTGTATCCATACACTTTAAAAATGATTTGATGCTGGGTATAATGTAATAGGGAACAGCGCTGGAATATTTTTATTGATGGAGGGTTTTAAATTGGAAAAGAGAGAACATGCTATTAAAAGCAGTAGAGTATTAGATATTGTACAAGTAGGCTTAATGACAGCTATTGTATATGTGGCAACATACATTGTTCATGTAAAAACCTTTATGGGTGTAATGCATGCAGGAGACAGTATGGTATTTTTAGCCGCCATGCTGCTTGGAAGAAAAAAAGCTGCTTTGGCTTCAGCTATTGGAATGTGCTTGTTTGATTTGACAAATGGGTATGTAAATTGGGCACCATTTACCTTTGTAATAAAAGGAGCAATGGCATATATTACAGCAGTTATTGCTTATAGAGGAAACTATAATGGAGAAAAGCTTTGGAATAATATTATGGCTTTTATAATAGCGGGAATTTGGATGATTGGAGCCTACTTTATAGGAGGAGCAATAATATTAACTTTTTTAGAGCCGGAAAAGCAAGCTTTTGTTCAAAGCTTAATAATTTCAGCAAAGGATATACCAACAAATATTGCACAGGTGATAATAGGAATAGTTATTGCAGTTCCGCTTCTTGGAGCACTTCGTAAATCTGGAATAAAAAATGTAATTTAAGAATAAATAAATATAAAAATGGGCAGGCGGCTGTCTCAAAACAGCTTAAACCTATCGCGTGGTATTTGAATTCTAGGAAGCTTTCACTTCGCAGATAAGACTAATAATTAAAAAATTTATAAATCCTAAATCCTATAAACTCTCTTCGTTCAAACAATATAGGATTCTTAACGGCTTTATAAATTTTTTAATTAAAGTCTTATTACTGCTTACTCAAATGCTTCTACATATTCAAATACCACGCTAAGTTTAGCTGTTTTGAGACAGACAGACAGTCATGATGGCTTCATCGCCACAATAAATGAAAATGGAATGATTGAGTAATAGTGTAGTGGTATAATAAATTAGCCGGTAAAGGTCGTAAAGGGCTTGGAACTTTTA
>NZ_JAESWC010000003.1 GCF_016765585.1 Clostridium rhizosphaerae | reverse complement strand
GGTACTCTGGATCAGAACTCTTGTTATTCACTTTCACTTACGTGGCTATTACACTCTGTAGCGAAGCTTTCCAGCTTTCTTCAGTTAATGAAATCACAATTTTATGTTCTGTCCTCAACCCCAGTTATAAATAACTGGTTTGGGCTCTTTCCCTTTCGCTCGCCGCTACTTAGGAAATCGATGTTTCTTTCTCTTCCTCCAGGTACTTAGATGTTTCAGTTCCCTGGGTTACCTTCGTACACCTATTTATTCAGTGTACGATCCACAGTTTTGACTGTGGGGGTTGCCCCATTCGGAAATCTCTGGATCACTGGCTATTTGCGCCTACCCAAAGCTTATCGCAGCTTATCGCGTCCTTCGTCGGCTCCTAGTGCCAAGGCATTCACCATGCGCTCTTCGTAGCTTGACCATTATAATTTTTATAGTTACACCTTTCGATGCAACTTGCGAAATTGTATACCCATTCTAGTTTGTAGTTAGTTTGAGTAACAATTTGATTTGTTTTTAATCTGTGCAATTTTCAAAGAACAATTTATTTAATTAAAAATTATTGATTTTTAATTAAATTGGTGGGCTTAAATGGACTCGAACCATCGACCTCACGCTTATCAGGCGTGCGCTCTAACCAGCTGAGCTATAAGCCCTTGTGGTGGAGATATAGGGATTCGA
>NZ_JAESWC010000027.1 GCF_016765585.1 Clostridium rhizosphaerae | reverse complement strand
ATGATGCAAAGGTTACACCCGTTCCCATTCCGAACACGAAGGTTAAGCTTTGAGATGTCGATGGTACTGCTCGGGAGACTGAGTGGAAGAGTAGAGAGTTGCTAGATAATATATGGTTCACTAGCTCAGTCGGTAGAGCACATGACTTTTAATCATGGTGTCCGGGGTTCGATTCCCCGGTGAGCCACCAAGACATCCTAAAATTAGGATGTCTTTTATTTTATAAAAAATTATAATTTTATCTTTTTAACTTATATGGAAGCGCTCTATTTTTTTAATTTTATATTGATGCATTTTATTTTCAGCAGAAATCTTTTGTGTTAATATATAAATATATATTTAACTTATGGAGGCAAGAATGAAAAAGACTTTATATATTTTATTATGTTTATCAGTATCTATTAGTTTAATATCATGTAGCGGTAAGGATTCTAAGGTAAGTTCATCTAGTATTGAAAATAATAATACTGTAGCAGGAAGCAATGTAACTAAACAAGACGACTCAAATTTAAATAGCGGCGGTAAAAATTCACAAAGTGTAAGTGCAAGTGAAACTAAAGAAGCAGATGCAAAAACTATTGATGATAAAACAAAAAATGCTGATACAAAAGTAGATAGTAATGCAAATGCTAACACAAGCAAGGTTAATGATAAGACACCCAATCAACAAGTTCAAAATACAAAACCTGAAACGCCAAAGGCTCCGGTGACTAAAAATAATGAGGTAATAGTTTTAGATCCTGGACATGCTAATAAATCTAATCTAGATAAAGAACCTCTTTCACCTGGTTCAAAAGAAATGAAAATTAAGGACGGGGGCGGAGCTCAAGGAGTAATTACTAGAACCCCGGAATATCAAGTAAATATGAATGTAGCTGTCAAGCTTAAGGAGCTTCTAGAGAGTAAAGGCTATACAGTTGTTATGACCAAAACACAAAACTCTCAAAGTCTTGGAAATGTTGAAAGAGCAGATATTTGGAATAAAGTAAATGCAGCTCTCGTTGTGAGAATACATGCAGATTCAGCTGAGGGCGCCTCTGTTAGAGGAGCATCAATGCTGGTTCCTGCTGCAATAAATGATAATACAAAAGCTATATATTCAGATAGTAAGAAATATGGACAAATAGTATTGAGCTCTTTAATAAAGGCAGTTGGTATGCCTAATAGAGGAGTTGTAGAAAGGAATGATATGACTGGTTTTAATTGGTCTAAGGTTCCTGTTATACTAGTTGAGATGGGCTTTTTATCAAATAAGGAAGAAGATAAGCTTTTAAGCTCCAATGATTATCAAGATAAATTAGCAAAAGGTTTAGCAGATGGAATATGCGCTGCAATTAAATAGTTTTGAAGGCTGTCGTGTAAGACAGCCTTTTATATTTAGAAAATAATCATGCAAGAAAAACTATTATCTGTTATAATTATTAAAGGATTTATTGCAATTGTATAGAATATTTTAATAGTAAGAAAAGAAGTAGGGGGAAAAAATTATATGAATAAGGATAAATTTTTTGATATATTAAATAAAGAATTAGTAGTAGCATTAGGTTGTACTGAGCCTATAGCAATAGCCTTAGCAGCTGCTACAGCTAGAAAATATGTTAAGGGCGGCAAAGTTATTGATATAAAAGTAGCAGCAAGTAACAATGTAATTAAGAATGCCATGTCAGTAAACATACCAGGTACCGGTGGTTGTGGAATTAACTTGGCAGCAGCTTTGGGAAGTCTTTCAAAAGATGCTGAGAAAAGTCTTGAAGTTTTAAGCGGATTAACTAAGAATGATATCGAAAATGCGAAGGAAATGATTAAAGAAGGAAAAGTTTCTGTTGATATAGCTAATACTCAGAAAAAGCTGTTTATAGAGGTTATAGTTAAGACAGAAGAATCTTATGCAAGAGTACTAGTAGAAGATAAACATACTAATATTTCATTGATTGAAGTTGATGGACAAGTAATACACAATAATATTTCAGAAGCTGCGTATGAAGAAGATATAGATATAGATTTTTTAGATATAGATTATATTTGGGATTTTATACATGAGATTGATATAAAGGAACTTGGCATAATCGAAAAAAGTATAGAATTAAATAAAACTATTGGTTTAGAAGGAATTAAAAATAAATATGGACTTCAAGTAGGTAAGACTATATATGATCAAGTTAATAAAGGCTTATTAAGTGACGATGCAGTAAATTATGCTATGGCTCTTACTGCAGCAGGTTCAGATGCAAGGATGGCTGGATGTACGCTAAATGTTATGAGTAATTCAGGAAGTGGAAATCAAGGAATTACGGCAACTTTGCCTGTAGTAGCTGTTTGGGAAAGATTGAATTTATCAGAAGAAAAGCTTATTAGGGCAGTTACTTTAAGCCATCTAATAACTATTTATGTAAAATCAAAGTTTGGAAGATTATCAGCTCTTTGTGGTGCAACAATTGCTGCAACTGGAGCAAGCTGTGGAATAGTGTATTTGCTTGATGGAGACAAAGATAAGATTAAAGCTGCTATTCAAAATATGCTTGGTAATGTTACAGGCATGCTTTGTGATGGAGCAAAAGCAGGATGTGCACTAAAGGTGTCTACTTGTACAAATGCGGCTGTTCATTCAGCAATTTTGGCTATGCAAGGTATTAGTATACAAGCTACTGATGGTATTATAGAAGATAACCCTGAAAAAACTATTGATAATTTATGTAGGCTTGGAAATGAAGGAACAGTTGAAGCAGATAAAATAATTTTAAATATAATGCTGGATAAAACCAGGTGTTAATATAACAGACTAAATAATAATTGCAAAATTACATATCCTATTATTAAATAAATTCTTATTGATAGGATGTGTTAATATGGATGATAAAACAAAAACTGCAGGTGAACATAAGACAAATATTAAAGGAAAACACAAAATGAGTTTTACTAGATTTTCAAATCTTCTTTATGAGGCATCATCCTCGTTAGTACCTGGAACAGGTGAATTATATAATACTCAGTACACCGGTGATGATGTAGCTGAAACTGCTGAAACTCTGGAAGAAAATAAAAAAGGATAAAAAATGCCGCTTAATAACGTTTAAGCGGCATTTGCTTTTAGAAGGTAATGTTCTTTGACGCAGAATACGATATTTTATATAGAATCATGGAAGTTATCATATTAAATAAGGCTGCAGGTAATACAACTGCAATTACAAGTGCAAGGAATGATCCTGGAAGTCCAACCAAAATAAAAGCTGCACCTAGAAAAACTCCACCACTTGCTAAGGTGCCAATCAATGATATAATTACTATTTTAATTTGGTTGTTAACAGTATTTTTTAATAATTTAAGCATGAAATACGCAATGTTACAGGTTATAAACTTATCAATAATGTTAGGTATTTGACCACCTGGAAAAGTAGTTGTAGCGGCTGTAAGTATCCCGGCTGCAAGGCCTATAATTATAGTTAGTCTGTAATCATCGGATAGGATAATAGCTATAAACATCATACTAAGCAAAAAGTCAGGCTTCATACCAAAAAGAAATGGAGGTACTAATTGGTGAAGAACTAATCCAATAGCTAGAAGCAGTGAACTCAAAATAGTTTTTCTTAAATTCATAATTTACATCTCCTTTAAAATAGAAATTTTTAATAATCTTGTTTTTCCAGTCAGATGAATCGTCAGTTCATAACATAATTAATACCTCCTTTCTTTATGCAAAATAAAAAACCTCCACCCCAAATAATAGGGCGAAGGTTATCCGCGTTGCCACCTAAATTATGCAAAATGCATATCTCAATTAAGACACTAACATGTCTTATCCCTTTTAACGGTGGGCTTCCGTTAAGTACTACTCCTTTAAGCTTATAATTAAAGTTTCGGCTTACTCCTATAAGGTCCATTCACCATATAACATCGTACTGAGATCACACCATCCTCAGCTCTCTGAAACTTGAATATACAGCTACTCTTCCTCTTCAAAGGATTTTTCTAATATGCATATATTTTATCATGATAAACTAATAAAATCAATATTGTTTAATAAAATATTCTTAATATTTGAATTTTAGTAATGATAATAAAGGAAAGAAAATTCAAATGTAGAATATAAGTATTAGAAGCAGTTAAATGTGTTAAAGGAGGATAATATGAAGGATATAGAATTTTTAAAAGAACTTTGTACTTCTCATGCACCAAGCGGAAGAGAACATTGGATTTATGAGAGCTTAAAAGATGCCTTCGAGCCTTTTGGACAAGTAAGTTTAGGTAAATTAAACAATACATATATACATAAAAAAGGCAAAGGTAAAAACAGTATAATGCTTATGGCTCACGCAGATGAAGTGTTTTTGATGATTACTGAAATCAGTGAGAATGGATTTTTAAAATTTAAAGGAAATGGAATAGATCCTAAGACTTTGGTTTCACAGGAAGTATATGTTCATGGTAAAGAAAGAATTTTGGGGATTATAGGAATTAAACCACCTCATCTTATGAATGAAGAGGATAGAAAGAAAGCTATAGAAATTGATGATTTAATGATTGATACAGGATTTTCAAAAGAGAAGCTTCAGTCATTAGTGAATGTTGGTGATTATGTTACCTTAAAAAGAAACTTTTATGAGCTTTTAAATAATAATGTAACCTGCAAATCTATAGATGATAGAGCAGGTATAGCATCCATGTATGCCTGCGCAAAGGAACTTAAGGATATAAATCATGACTTGGATGTTTATTTTGTTGCGTCTTGTCAGGAGGAAGTCGGTGCTAGAGGAGCTAAGGTAGGAAGCTATGAAATAAAGCCTACGATGGCTATAGCTATTGATGTAACCTTTGACAGCGGTCCTCTTGGTGCAGATGACAGAGAAAATAAGCTCGGTGGAGGACCGGTTATTTGTATAGGACCTAATATACATCCAAAGTTCAGAAAAAGGCTTACGGATATAGCAAATGAATATAATATACCCTACCAAGTTGAAGTTGAGCCGGGAAGTACAGGAACTGATGCATGGAATATTCAAGTATCGCGTGAGGGAATACCAACTCTGCTAATATCTATACCAATAAAGTACATGCATACCTCAGTTGAGATGGTAAGTATGGAAGATATAAAAAATACCGGAAGAGTAATAGCAAAGTTTATAGAAAAGCTTAAGGATGAGGAAGTAGGTGAATTATTATGCTTCTAGAAAGGCTTTGTAATGCCACAGGGCCTTCAGGTTTTGAAGGTGATGTAAGAGAAATAATAAAAGAAATTGTAAAACCATATGTTGATGAACTAAAAGTTGACAACATGGGCAACATTATAGTTCATAAAAAAGGAAGCGGGAAAAGGGTAGTTGTAGATGCCCATATGGATGAAGTAGGTTTTATTATAACAGGATATAATGAGGACGGCACTTTGAAGTTTTATTCGTTAGGGGGAATATCTGCAAATATACTTCCTGCAAAGGTTGTACTTATCGGTGATAATAAAATACCTGGAGTTATAGGCTTTAAGGCAATTCATCTTCAATCCTCTGAGGAAAGAAAAAGAAGCGTATCATATAATGACTGCTGTATAGATATAGGAGCATCATCAAAGGAAGAAGTTAAGAAGTTAGTAAGCATTGGTGAGTATGCTGTATTTGACACGGAGTTTAGTGAGTTTGGAGAATGGCTTTATAAAGGAAAAGCTTTTGATGATAGAATGGGATGTGCTGTACTCATCGAAGCCTTAAAAGAAAATTATGATTGTGATTTTTATGGAACTTTTAATGTTCAGGAGGAAGTAGGAGAAAGAGGAGCTTTTGTTTCGGCTTTTAATGTTAAAGCTGATATAGGAATAGTTCTTGAAGGAACAATTTGCGCTGATATGCCAAGTGTTCCAAAACACTTAAGAGCTACAGAGGTTGGAAAAGGGCCTGCAATATCTATTATGGATAGAACTAGCATTTTCAATCATGATATTGCCGGGGAAATTATGAAACTAGGCGATGAGAAGGGGATACCTTACCAACGAAGAAGAGCTATAGCAGGAGGAAACGATGCTTTTGCAATCCATGCCTCTGGAGAAGGTGCTAAAGTAGCTACTATATCTGTGCCATGCAGATATATACATTCTTCTGTATCTGTAGCAAGCAAGTCTGATTTTGAGAACACTGTTAAGCTATTAGTAGAATATTTGAAAACTATAAAATAGGAGGTAATATTATGGATGCAATGCTTAATAAACTACTTTCATGTTTTGGAGTAGGCGGTCATGAAGATGAGGTTAGAAAAGTTATAATAGATGAATTAAAGGATATAAAATGTGAAATTAAAGAAGATAAAATGGGAAATCTTATCGTAAAGATAGGAGAGGCCCCAGAAAAGCTTATGTTTTGTGCTCACATGGATGAAATAGGACTTATTGCAACCTATATAGAGGATAATGGTTTTATAAGAGTAGGAAGTATTGGCGACTTTAAGACTAATGATATAGTTCATAACCTTGTTAAATTTAAGGGAGGAGCTATAGGCAAAGTAGCTGCAGCTAAAAGTAATCCTGAAATAGGTGATTTGTTTGTAGATATCGGAGCTTCAAGCAGAGATGAAGCATTAAAAATTGTTAGAGAGGGAGATGTTGCATCTTTCTTTGGCGATGCCTTTGAAGCCCAGAAAAATATAATTGGCCCTGGGCTTAACAATAGAGTTGGCTGCTATATTTTATTAAGGCTTATTAAAGAGATTAAAGAAACTAATAAAGAACTTTATTTTGTATTTTCTTCTCAGGCAGAGCTTGGAGGAAGAGGGGCAAGGGCAGCAGCATTTTCAATAGAGCCTGATAAATGCATCGTTGTTGATTTAGAAGAATCAGGAGATGCTATAGGAGGAAAAAATAATATTAAGCTTGGAAAAGGACCTGTACTAACAGTTATGGACAGAAGCTTGATAATGCATCATGAAATTAAGGAAATGCTTGAAAATGCAGCAAAAGAAAAAGAAATAAATATTCAATATGCTTCAACCAGCAGAATATCAGAGGGCGGAACAATTCACAAAGAAAAGACAGGAGTTAAGACAGGAATGATTGCTATTCCTTGCAGGTACAATCACTCGATATCGGAAATGGTAAATGTTTCAGATATAGAAGGTGCTATTGAACTTTTAAAAGCTGTATTGTAAACTTATTCGTATAGTACAAGTTTAATTGATATGTAGAAAGGTTTGCAGCATGAAAAGAAAGAATATAAAATGGCTTTTGGTAGTTGTATGGATGATAGTAATTTTTGTGTTTTCTAGTATGAATGGAGATTCCTCTGATGAAAAAAGTAAATTTGTTATTTATATATTTAATTTGCTTGGGTTAAATCTAAATGGGATTTTTGGTACTTTAGCAGATTTTATAGTAAGAAAGTGTGCTCATTTTACTGAATACTTCATACTTTATATGCTTTTATACAATGCCCTTAAAGAAAACTTCAGTTTTAAAAAGGCATTATTGTTTTCAATAATAGGAGTATTTTTATATGCATCTTCAGATGAGTTCCATCAAAGCTTTGTTCCCGGAAGAGGACCAAGCTTTAGAGATGTATGCATAGACACCTCAGGAGGTTTATTGGCATTAGTTATATTATATTTAAATGTCACCTTCAAGAAAAGACCTTCTAAATTCAAATAAAGTTCCGCTTCTGTCAGACTTAAAGGAGAAAAGAAGCGAGGGACAATAGGGCAAGAGTAAGATTTTGCAAGGGATTAGCAAGATTTTAGTAAGAGAAAAAGAAAAGATAGGAAGCAAGACTTTATTTTAAACCAAATAGAGTTTTGCTTCCTATATTACTTTTAAAACCATATAAAGTTTCTTATATGCAATAACTATCAGTATATACATAATTTGGTGTATAATAAATTCAGGCAAAATGTATATGGGATAAGGATGTACAGGGTATAGGGGGATTAAAGTGGATAATATAGCTATTAGGGAATGCAGATATGAAGACTTAGATGATATTTTGCTACTACATAAGCAATGGTTTAAGGATGATATAACATATGGATTTACTCCTGCAGATAGAAGCTATTTGAACAGTAAATTAGGCAGGTATTTTCTTGTTGCTGAGGTGAATAGTAAGGTTATAGGTTTTGTATACGGGACAATACATAAGGCTAAGAATATGGCTGTAATGGAGGATGGAGAACTTTACATTGAAATAGATGATATTTATACATTATCAAACTATAGAGGAAAGGGTATTGGCAGCTTACTTCTTGACAAAGTATTAGAAGTTTCAAAGCAAAATGGAATCGAAAGATCTTTGATTTATTCTTCAACAAAGGATATGGATAGTATTATTAATTTTTATAGAAAGCATAATTATAAAACATGGTACATTCAGATGTTTAAGTAATTTAATCAATTATGTAATAAGAGAGGAAAATAGGATGGGATTTCAAGGAGTTATTCAGCCGTTAATAATTAATATAGATGAAAATATAAGATTAAGAAATACAGATAAAAGCCAATGGGAAATAGCACTCCAATGGTATCAGAATCCTAAAGTGTTATATTTTTCAGAAGGTATTACGGACAAGGTTTATGATATGGATACAATCAATAGAATGTATGGATATCTAAGTACCATTGGAGAATTGTATTTCATTGAGATACTTGATGATGAAGTTTGGAAGCCCATTGGTGATGTGACGCTATCAGAGAAGAATATGCCAATTACAATTGGCGAAGAAAAATACTGGGGCAGAGGAATTGGGAAGAAAGTTATCAGTAAACTCATTAAAAGGGCAAAAGTAATAGGAATAAGCAAGATTTGTATACCTGCAATTTATTTATATAATAGTCG
The DNA here is from genome assembly GCF_016765585.1 of Clostridium rhizosphaerae. GTDB lineage: Bacteria > Bacillota > Clostridia > Clostridiales > Clostridiaceae > Clostridium_AT > Clostridium_AT rhizosphaerae. The sequence goes on along the minus strand of NZ_JAESWC010000027.1, from coordinate 12,251 downwards.
CTCACAAGCTTTATTTACTTCAATGGGATTTATTGAAGTAGGTAAAAACAATACTGAAAAATCTTATGAATTAATTTTATTGTAAGAGAACTAAAGGAGATATTAATGGTTTATAAGATAACGAATTGGTGGTGAGATCATAAAAGGGATTAAGGCAGTTTATTTTGATATGGGAAACACTTTACTACATTTTCACCATGGTGAAAATGTAGTAAAAGATATAAATGGAATAAGATATTTAACAGAACATCTAAGAAAGTTTAATGAAGATATCAACTTTGATGATGTGAGGCATGGATTTTTTGAAAAATGGATGAAAGGTATAGAAGATAGAACAGAAACAGTTGTAGAATACCCAATTGAGGAGTTTTTGAATAATTTTCTTAAAGAGTACAAGCTTTGTTTTAACCTGGAACAGTGTATTGAAGCTATAAACATATTTTATTCAGATTACAGAGAACAGCTGTATTTTGAAGAGAATATCTTTGAGACTTTAAGCGCTATAAAGGAAAAAGGTTATAGATTAGGTGTAATATCAAATACGTGCTATTATGATGAAGTCATGAAGGAATGTTTTAAAAAGGCTAATATATATGATTTGATAGATAGTTTTACTTTTAGCTATTCTTTAAGAATAGGTAAACCCAAGAGAGAAATATTTCAAATAGCTTTAAAATCAATGAATATTGAACCTTATGAGGCTGCAATGGTAGGAGATAGTTTAGATAAGGATATAAAACCTGCTTTAGAAATAGGAATGAAGACTATATGGCTAAATAATAAGAATATAAATAATAATAGTGGAGTCATTCCACAATATGAAATACAGCTGTTAGCTGATTTGCTTAAGTATATTTAAATATAATCATAAGTTAGAATTATGAAAAGGGTGTAAGGGAAAAGTCATGAATTGTGTTAAATATAGTGAAGATTATAAAGATAGCTTAAAGGTATTCTTAAATACTATGTACGATGTAATGGGGTATAGATTTCCTCCTGATAAAAAAGAGAAAGATTTAGAAAGTGTATATACTAAGTGCATTCAAAGTGGAGGAGATTTTTTAGTATTAATTAATGAACAAGAAGTGATAGGAAGTATTGGAGTGAAAGTAATGGATTTAGCCAACGGTATTGGAGAAGTAAAGAGATTATTTGTGCTTCCAAGGTATCAGGGCAAAGGTTATGGAGAAATGCTTCTCAATGAATTAATTAGCTTATCCAAGGAGAAGAAACTTCGTTATTTAAGGCTTTGTACTACACTTAAATCAAATAAGGCTATAAAGTTATATGAAAAGGTGGGCTTTTATAATATAGAAGCTTATAAATATAATCCAGTTACAGAAATTTATATGGAGTTAAAAGTAATATGAAAGTTCTGATAGGACAACCAATACATGAAAATAGTATCAAGCAGCTTAGAAATGAAATAATAGCAAATAGAGAAGTAGATATAGTACTGTTTCCAGAAGGTTATTTATCAAATGAAAGAGCTTTAGAGGAGGCATGTGAATTAGCTAGGAATTATAATGTAGTAATTATCACTTCATATAGGAGAGATAATAAGGATAGCGCGGTAATAATTAATAAGGTCGGCGAAATTATATTAGAAAGAGCTAAGACAGTTCCTGACGAAACTACAGAATTATATGAACCTCTTATAGTTGAATATGAAGGCAATACAATCGGGTACATACTTTGCATGGAGATTTTAAAAGGCTTAAGAGATCTTAAAAGGGTAAATAAACATATTAACTTTATAGCACATCCAATTGGAGTTGGAATGTTTAGTGATGAACAATTCGAAGAGTGGATAAGTGAAGCTAAGAGCATCGCTAAAACCTATAATACGATAATATTTGGTACAAGTCATGCTGATGGCTCTTATAGAAACTGTGGAGCATCAATACCAATAGCATATTGCATTGATAGTAGTGGAGAGCCAATATTTATTTCAAAATCTGATACAAGGACAAGGATAGTAGATTTATATAGTAAGGAAGTAAAAGTTGTTAAGTAATAGCGGAACATTTTGATTATTTGAAATGGACATTTAAATACTATTCTAAGAAAAGACACTAGAAACTAAAATGTTTCTAGTGCTTCTTTTAGTTTTAGCCAATCTTCTTCGTAGGTCTTTAGAAAATCATCATTTCTATTGTAAGTTAAAGAAGAAGGATGATACATAGGAAAGATATGTTTTTTAAGTTCTTCATTATAATAAATCTTGCCGTGACATTCTCCTATGCTTTTGAATTCAGTAAGTCTTTTTAGAGGTACATTTCCCAAAGTGACAATAACTTTTGGATTAACCAAAGCTATTTCATCATCTAAAACCTCTTTAAACATTGCAATTTCCTTAGGCTTTGGAGGTCTGTTGCTTACAGAAGTTCTTCCATTCTTCCCTTCTTTAATAGTTATGGGCCTTACATAACAAGTATTTGTTATTCTGATTTTGTCTCTAGTTAAACCAATAGAATTTAGATATTTTTCAAAGGTTTTTCCAGCCATTCCTATAAAGGGTTTACCTTCTTCTACTTCTGTTTTTCCTGGAGCTTCGCCAACAAATAATATATCTGCAGGTATTGGACCATCACCAGTTATATACCCTCCAGTGGGTTCTTCACTATAGCTTTCTGCTATAGTTTTAATTCTGTCTTTAATATTTTCTATAGTTATCATTATTATCACCCTATACATTTAAGTTATCCTGATTAGTTTACCATAAATTAATTTTATTTATAAGGACTATTATATTAAAATTAAGATATGCATTTATAAAGAGTTATGAGGAATGGGAGAATGAATATGGGGATTAAAGAGATTGAAGGACTTGTCAAGGTTAAAGATTTAGATGAAAGCATCATAATAGATCTAAGGTATGCCTCGAAAAATAATTTTACAGGCAGAAAAGTTTACCCGCTGGATGTATGCGTGCTTAGAAAACAAACAGCTGAAAAGCTAGTAAGTGCAAATAAAAAATTTAAAGAGAGAGGGTATGTAATAAAAATATGGGATGCCTACAGGCCTATTTATGTACAACAGATATTTTGGGATATAGTAAAGGATAATAGATTTATAGCTAATCCTAAAAATGGGGGATCAAGACATAATAGAGGCACTGCTGTAGATATTACTTTAGTTGATAATAAAGGTAATGAATTAACTATGCCTTCTCAGTTTGATGATTTTTCTACAAATGCATATAGATGCAATCCTGATGTAAGCAAAGAAGTAAGCGGAAATGTTAAGCTTCTTACAGAGGTAATGGAGGCAAATGGATTTATTGCTTTAGATGAAGAATGGTGGCACTTTGATGATTGCGACTATAAAAGATATCCTATAATAGATGTAAGGTTAGAAGAGTTTTCATAGGCGAATAATAGTCTAATAATAAATTCATTGATAGAATTATAAGCAAGTGGTAATATTATACTATATTTATTTTATATATTGGAATCATATTATTTTTATAAAACAGATTATGAGGGGAGAAATAAGATGGAAACAGTTATTATTATAGATTCAACTAGTGATCTTCCAAAGGAATATATTGAAAAAAACAATGTGCCTGCTCTTGGAATGACAGTTAGCTTTATGGGTAAAGAATATAAAGATGATTTTGGTGTAAGCCTTTCATATAAAGCTTTTTATGATGGTGTAAGAAAAGGAGAAATGCCTGCTACTGCTCAGATTAATGCTTATTCTTATGCTGAAGAGTTCAAAAAGCATGTAAGTGCAGGAAAGTCTGTTATATGCATAGTTTTTTCGTCAGCTTTAAGCGGTTCCTATAATAGTGCCTGCATAGCAAGAGATATGTTATTAGAAGAATATGAAAATGCCGATATAACAGTTATAGATAGTAAGTGTGCTTCTTTAGGAGAAGGGCTTTTGGACTACTATGCTATAGAAATGCTCAAAGCAGGCAAATCAAAGGATGAAATTGTTAGGTGGATTGAGAGTAATAAGCTCAAAATTAATCATTGGTTTACAGTGGATGACTTAAATCATCTAAAAAGAGGCGGAAGGGTATCAAGTACGGCTGCGGTTATAGGAACACTTTTAGATATTAAGCCAATACTTCATGTGGATAATGAAGGCAGATTAATTCCTGTTACTAAGGTAAAAGGTAGGAAAAAATCCATAAAAGCCTTAGCAGAAGAGCTTAATAAGCGTATTGTAAATCCAGAAGAACAAGTTATCTTTATAAGCCATGGAGACTGCTATGAGGATGCAAAGCTTTTAGAAAAGCTTATTTTAGAAAAACATAAAGTGAAAGATATTATGATAAATCCTATCGGACCTGCTGTTGGTTCTCATTCAGGACCAGGAACAGTAGCGTTATTTTTCTTAGGAGATCAAAGATAAGGAGAGGCATATTGCCTCTCCTTTTATAATAGTGAAGAAAAAACTCTGGCGGTAGCTTCTAATACTTTATTTAGCCTTGGAGCAGCCTCAAAGTCTTCTACAAAAATTTCTTTGCTTCTTTTTAAGTCCTCAAGAAATTGTTTGTCTAAATCATTTGTTTTGTTATTGTCATATATAACAGCATTTATTTCGTAGTTTAGTTCATAGCTTCTTATATCCATGTTAGCGGTACCTACAGTGGCTATTTTCCCATCAATAGTCATAACTTTAGAATGTATGAATGAATCATTACTGTAAAAGTAAATTTTTGCACCACACTTAATTAGTTCTGCTAAATAAGTCCTTGACGCGTAGTAAACTAATATGTGGTCATATTTTCCGGGAAAAATTATTTTTACATCTATGCCTCCTAATGCAGCTATCTTAAGAGCTTCCATTATACTCTCAGTAGGAACAAAATAAGGAGTAGTTATATAAATATTTTTCTTTGCCATAGTAACCATTTTTAATATTCCCTGCATGATTGCAGGAAATTCGGAGTCAGGTCCGCTTCTAACAAGCTGCATCATTTGTTTATTTGATTTCAAAGGTTCTGGAAAGTAATATTTTGCCTCATTTTTATTTATAAAGTACTCTCCATCTGTACGTTTAATTGTAAAATAATCATCTAGGAAGGAGGCTTGAAGACCAAGCACGAAGTCACCCTTTACCATTATATGAGTATCTCTCCAATATCCAAGTTTGCCTTTTCCTAAATATTCATCACCAATATTTATACCACCTACAAAGCCAACCCTTCCATCAATTACTACTACTTTTCTGTGGTTTCTATAGTTTATTTGAGTATTTATTGCTCTTAGAAGTGGAGCCAGGAAGTAGGAATATTGTATAACTTCAACACCAGCATCTCTAAGTTCCTTTATTGCACTTCTTTTCATTTTAATAGATCCAACTCTATCTATGATGAACTTTACCTTTACTCCTTGAGAAGCCTTTTTTATTAATAGGTTTTTTATTTCAGTACCTATCTCATCACTCTTTACTATGTAATATTCAAGATGTATATGATGCTTTGCTTTATTTAGCTCATCCTTTAAGCATTTGAATTTTTCAGTTCCGTCTTTAAATAGAGTTATATCATTGTCTACAAATAGAGGAGAGTAGCTGTTTTTTGCTAAAAGTTCAATAAGTGGAATATACTCAGGATTTTCTATTTTATTTATAACCCTGTTTATTAAGTCTCTAACATAAGGAGAAATATCCTCTGTAAGTTTATGCTTTTTCCAATTTCGTCCCAAGAAAACATAGAGTATAAGACCAATTGGAGGTAGCAATACAAACACAAGAAGCCATGCTATTGTTTTTTCAGGACGTTTTCTTTCTACTATTATTATAACAACTGATAATACAGCATTTATTATGAAAAGCCACATAGGTAAACTTGTTACTCTAAAAATCACTAAATACCCCCCTTTTTTATCTAAAAAAAGCTATAATTATAAATATTGAAGGCTTATATAAACATTTATTAGCAAAGATTAAATAAATTATACTTTAGGTCTTGAAATTACTGCATTTATATATGAAAATTATATATATAAATATACCACAAAAATTGAAGCTTTGGCTAATATTGAGTTTAAAATATATAAATTTGGGGGAATTTGTAATGATATTTCTAACTACGGGGGAAAAAATAAGAAGCCTAAGAAAAAAGTTTAATATGAGACAACAGGAGCTTGAAGACGAAAATATAACCAGAGCATTTATTAGCATGATTGAAACTGGGAAAAGGGGACTAAGCAGGGAAACAGCTAAAATAATTGCAGGTAAGCTTAATAATAAGGCGAAAAGTTTAAATATAGCTTTAAAAATTGATGAGGATTATCTTTTAAGAAGTCCAAAGCAGGATGCTGAGATTTATTGCTTTAATAAGTTGAATAATATGCCTACTCAAGATGAAATGGAAGTTATTATTAGTATAGCAACAAGATATAGTTTAATTAAAGCAGAAGCACAATCTTATAAGGTTCTTGGAGATTATGAATTTAACTTAAACAGCTATACTAATTCCTTTATCAATTATATGATTTCACTTGATTTGTTTAAAGATACCGATGAAAAATGCTGTTTAGGGTATTTATATAATAGATTAGGTGAGTGCAAGAAAAATAATAAGGAGTTTTTAGAGGCGATTTCATTTTTTGATAGAGCTAACTATTACTCTAGGTTATATGAAGATAAGAATATACAGAAATGTTGTATATATAATATGGCTGAAGCCTATAAAAGTTTAGGTGAAATTGACAAAGCTTTAAAATATATAGATATATACTTAAATATTTTTAATAAAGAAACAGATTTCAATAATTATATTTATATTAATGTTTTAAAAGCAAACTGTTATATTAGTAAAGGCAATATTGAGAAAGCAGGCTCTTTATATATAGAGTTATTAGAACTATGCAGTGACAAAGAAGATATTTTACTTTATGTATCTTATAATTATGCAATAGTAAATAAAGAACTAGAGGATATTAACAATAGTTTGGAGTATTTTAATAAAGCAGAAGAAATAGCTCTTAAAAAAGATAAGAAGATTTTAATAGATATTTATTTAAAAAAAGCAGAAATTTATAAGAAAAAATATCAATATAATGAAGCTCTATATCTTGCTAAGTTTGGTTTAAAACTAGCGCAAGAACATAATAATATTGATGCTTTAATAAATAGCTATTATATACTTATTGACACGTACACTTTTATGGAGGATTTTCAAAATCTAAAAATAGTTTATACAAAGCTCTTAGAACTATTGAAAAATAATAAGAGTTACAAAGAAGAGTTAAATAAAGCATATAATAGGCTTGCACTTTTATATTTAGAGCAGAATGATATCGAAATGTGTAAAAAATATTTAAATATGGCTTCATAATAGTAATGGAGGAGAAGATGAAAGATACTGAAATTTGTTCTTGTGAGCATTGCACAGGAAAATACTGTGCCAGTAAGGCACCAATTTTTAGGGAACTTGATAGTGAACAGCTCAGTGAGGTTATGAGCAAAATTTTAAGAAGAAGATATAAGAAGGGACAGATAATATTCTTTGAAGGAGATGTATCTGATAAATTCTATATAATAAACAGTGGCAAGGTTAAGATATTTAAGTATACAAAGGAAGGTAAAGAACAAATTCTTCATATTCTTTCTGAAGGAGATTTTATAGGTTTTTTAAGTCTTTTGAAAAAAGGTAAATTTGATTTTAATGCAGAGGCATTAGAAGATGTTCATGTTTGTCTTCTTACTAAGGATGATTTTGATAAAATAGTGAAAGAAGCGCCAGATATTAGTCTTAGAATTCTTGAAAGTCTTCATGATAGACTTGTTTCATTAGAAAACCTGGTTCAAACACTAAGCACTAAGGATATAGAGACGAGAATAGCTGGACTTTTAAAAAACTTTGCTAAGGACTTTGGAGTTAAGAAAAAGGAAGGGGTAGTTATAGAACTTCCTCTAAGCCGTGAGGAAATGGCAAATTATATAGGGGTTACGAGAGAGACTATGAGCAGAAAGCTTACTTCTATGGAAGACGATGGAGTAATTGAGCTTATTGGTAATAAGAAGGTTGTGATTAAAGATATGGAAGCTCTGGAGGAAATGGCGTAGGTTAATGAAGAATTAAGAATGAAGAATGAATAAAAAAATCCCCATAAAGGGGATTTTTAATTTTATGTGCTAAGCACATTATATAACTTAGCTTTGATTGCAAAGCAACCTTAAATTCTTCATTTACTAATTCTTAATTCTTTATAAGTATTTCCCCAATTGCAATTCCTGTTTCAATACATATTTCCTTAGTCTGTTCTTCTGGAGTGAAGTTAACTCTTAGTGGAAGTTTAATATGGTCATCACCTGTAGCTTTAATCATGTAAGAAGTATCAAGTAAGGTTAAGCTGCTGTTCTTTAGATAGTCATTGATTATTTCAACTGCCTCACCACTCCAGCCGTAGGAACCAAAAGCTGCACCGAATTTACCTGATAGATCAAGCTTAACTATTTCTTTAACTACATCTTCAATGCTTCCTATCATATCTCCATATTTTGTTGAGCTTCCAATCATTATTGCTGAAGCTTCTTTTGCCATTTCTAATATAGAATTTAAATCTGCATTTTTGATATTTACGACATTAGTTTCGATTCCCATTTCAACTAAGCCTTCTTTTAAGCCTTGAGCTATTTTAGAAGTATTTCCAGTCATTGAGCTGAATAATACTAAAGCCTTTTTATCTGTAGACAATTCTACCTTGCTCATTTCATCATATATATCGATATACTTCTTAGCATTTTCTCTGAGTACATATCCGTGTGAAGGACAAATTATATTAATGTCTAAGTTTCTAATTTTATTAATCATATCTCTTACATATGGTCTATGAGGGTGCATTATTAGTTTATAATAAACTTTGAAGTCCTCGGTTATATCTTCTTTTGCTAAATCATTAAATAATTCGTAGTTAGCAATATGTGTACTAAAAATATCGCAAGGGAAAAGTATTTTATCCTCTACACTGTAAGTAACCATTGTTTCTTCTGTGTGTAAAAATGGAGTTTCAAAGAACTGAAGAGTCTTTCCTCCTATATCTAGAGTTTCTCCATCTTTAATAACATGGAAGTTCCTATTTTGAAGCTTGAACATACCTATCAAAAATTTCTTGCCTAATTCAGTAGTAACTATTGTAGCGTTTTTTGCTTTGTTCATTAAAGCGCCCAGTGCTCCAGCATGGTCTGGTTCAACATGGTTAATAACTACATATTGGAGTTTTTCTAAATCCATTATTTCCTGAAGATGTTTAACAAATTCCATTCCATAGGAAATATCAACTGTATCTATTAAGGTTGGCTTTTCTGTATTTAATAAGTAGGAATTATAAGTTGTTCCTTTTTCTAATATTAATCTATGGAAAGGAACCTTTGTGTCATCAATTTTGCCTACACAATAAGTATTTTTAGTAATTTCTATATTATTCATCATAGCTAATCTCTCCTCTTTGTTTTGTATTTTCAATCGATGGCTTAATTATAAAACCTTTTGCATTAATAAACTATGACTCAAATCAATTTAAAAATTGATTGAAATCACATATACAAATACAGGTTAAGGATATACTAAAGATAATCAAAAACGAAATAGGAGGAATTAAATATGGGTACATTTCATAGTTCTCAAAAATTAGGTGAGATAGTAACAAAATTTCCAAAGGTGGCAGATATTTTTAAAGAATATAAGATAGATTTTTGTTGTGGCGGTGATAGACCATTGCTTACTGCTATTAAGGAGCAGGGACTTAACGAGCCTGAAATATTAGATAAAATTAATAACTTATACGAAAAGTTTAAAAATACACAAATAGAAGGTAGAGATTGGACGAAGGCTCCTTTAGGTGAATTAGTTGATCATATTATTAATGTTCATCATGCTTATCTTAATGCTGAGCTTCCTAGAATAAGCGAGCTTACTAGCAAAATATTAAGAGTGCACGGAGAACATCATCCGGAGCTTTCCATGGTTCATAAGTTATTCCATACAATGAAAATGGATTTTGAAGCACATACAATAAAGGAAGAAACAGTTCAATATCCTGCTATAAAGGAATATGAAAAGAATAAAGCAGAAGAGGCTCTACACAAAGCCATAAAACTAAATGAAGAATTATCAGATGAGCATACAAGTGTAGGTAATATCCTTAAGGAGCTAAGAGAAGTAACTAATGATTATAAGGTTCCTGATGATGGATGTAATACTTATAGATTAACCTATGCTAAACTTCAGGAATTAGAAGCAGAGACTTTTGAGCATATACATTTAGAAAATAATATATTATTTCCAAGACTTATGGAATTAGATAAATAGAAAACCTGTAAAAACCAATCTTTAAGAGTAAATCTTAGATTGGTTTTTTATATTGTATGGATACATTTTAATTTCGTATAATATAATAGTATAATTTTTATATATGATCTATAAGGAAAGGAAGGATATTATGAAGGTTCCATACATAATGACACCAGGACCAACACAAGTAAGAGAAAATGTACGACTAGCTAGAGCCTTGGAAACAACAAATCCAGACTTGGATATACAGTTTTTTGACTTCTATAAAGAAACTTGCGAAAGAATAGGACAATTTTTAAATACAAAAAATGAAGTTAGGATACTTAGCGGAGAAGGAATATTAGGGCTTGAAGCAGCATGTGCCTCTTTAACTGAAAAAGGGGATAGAGTATTAGTTATAGATAATGGGATATTTGGTGAAGGTTTTGCTGATTTTGTTAAGATGTATGGGGGAGAGGCTGTATTTTTTAAAGGAGACCGACAAAAAAAAATTGACTTAAGCGCTCTTAAGGAGTTTTTAGACAAAGATAGTGATTTTAAGTATGCTACTATAGTTCATTGTGATACTCCTTCAGGTGTATTAAACGAAGTTGATAAAATCTGTCCATTATTAAAGGAAAGAGGAATTATTACTGTAGTAGACAGCGTGGCTGCTATGGGAGGAGAAGAATTTAGAGTAGATGATTGGCAGATAGATATTGCCTTAGGTGGCTCGCAAAAGGCCGTTTCTGCACCTCCAGGACTAACTTTTCTAAGTATTAGCGATGATGCTTTTCAGGTTATGGAAAATAGGAAAGAACCTATTGCAGGATTTTATTGTAACTTATTGGTTTGGAAAAGTTATTATAAGGACAAATGGTTCCCTTATACTCAGCCTATAAGTGATATTCTTGGCCTAAGGGCTGCTATAGATAACATTCTAGAAGAAGGCCAGGAAAATATGATAAATAGACATAAAAAGATTGGTTCAGCAACGAGGAAAGCGATTATAGAAACTGGATTAAACTTATACATAAAGGATGGATATGCAAATACTGTAACGGTAATTCAGATTCCTGATGGGGTAGATGATAAGAAGTTAAGAGACTGTATGTTAAATGATTATGGAGTTTTTATCGCAGGATCTTTTGGTTATCTTGAAGGAAAAGTTATAAGAATAGGACATATGGGAGAAAATGCAAGAATCGATAAAGTGAGCTATACATTGTTTGCACTGCAAAGATCTTTAGAAAACTCAGGATTTAAATGTAAAGATGATATGGTTAAAGTATTTTTGAAATATACCTGCTAGTTATAATTAGAGCGAGAACTAAAATAGCCCCGGGCTGTGAGGTAAAGACTCTAGATAGGCTAGTGTTGAGAATAATATTTTCTACATCTGCTCTCGATTTTTACCTCCAGCCTATGTAGTTTTTCTACACCAGTATTAGTCTTTATTAATGCAGCAAATATTTTGAGTGCAATTATAAGTTAATTTATTTGATGAAGCATTTTTCATAAACGTTAGTTTACAATATTATTAAGTTGTACAAATACTCTACCTGGTGTGTCAATATATGAAAGTTATAGTTAAATAGAGGAATATATAGATATAATGAATTATTTTGATCTGAATAGTTATTATATATCTATGTGAGTTTCGATATATGATATTATATTCCTTGTCGCTGACACAAGGCGATAACAAATCATTTGAAAAATCTTCAATATATAATAGTAAGTAATAATTACTTAAAAAAAGATGTTGACAGATAAAAGTTTAAATGATAAGATATAAAAGCTGTCAGATGACGGCAAACAACTTGGTCTTTGAAAATTAAACAGAGAAATTAAGGTAAATGACCAGCAATTCTTTTGAAGTTGTTTAGGCGACTTCAATAAAATAAGTAAGCGATGAGCTTAAGTTTTCAAACTTTTAAATTGAGAGTTTGATCCTGGCTCAGGACGAACGCTGGCGGCGTGCCTAACACATGCAAGTCGAGCGGGAGACTTC
>NZ_JAESWC010000026.1 GCF_016765585.1 Clostridium rhizosphaerae | reverse complement strand
AATTAATAACACAAGTAGCAATGGATGAAGGACTAAGATTCGCAATAAGAGAAGGCGGAAGAACAGTAGGTTCAGGAGTTGTTACTAAGATAATTGGTTAATTTAAACTAAGATAGGACTGGGTTTCTAGACCTGGTCCTTTTATAAGGTTTAAATATTGGAAAATCTAAGCTTATTGACATAAATGTAAACTTGTGATAGATTATTTAAGTAATACACTGTGATAAGTATCGCGTTGGCGTTCTTATATAGCAAAGAGACGGAGGTGTAGATTGTGAGAGTTAAGGTAACATTAGCATGCACAGACTGCAAACAAAGAAATTATAATTCAATGAAAAACAAGAAAAATGATCCTGATAGACTAGAAATGAAGAAGTATTGTAAATTCTGCCACAAACATACACTTCACAGAGAAACAAAATAACACAGGTCTAGAAATTTTAAGGATGTGAATGAAATGGCTGTTAATGGTAATGTAAAACAAAATAATCAGTCCAAAGTAAATATTTTTACAAGGGCTTTTAGAACAATCAAGGCAGAGACTAAGAGAATAACTTGGGCTTCCAAAGATGAAGTAAAAAAAGCACTAGCAGCTGTAGCAACTTTCTGTGTTATTTATATGGTAGTAGTTGGAGTATTAGATTATGGTTTCAGCAACCTCTTCAAGTTGATTTTTAAATAAACTAAAAAGGAGGTAGGGATCAGTAAAATTACTATCCCTAAGATTATGGCAGAGAGAGCTAGATGGTATGTGGTTCACACATACTCTGGGTATGAGAATAAAGTTAAGGCAAACCTTGAAAAAACTGTAGAGAACAGAAATTTTCATGATTTAATACATGATATTCAAGTTCCTATGGAAGAACAGGTTGAAATCAAAGATGGCAAGAAAAAAGTTACCCTTAAGAAAATTTTTCCGGGGTATGTTCTTGTAAAGATGATAATGAATGATGACTCCTGGTATATTGTAAGAAATACCAGAGGAGTTACAGGATTTGTAGGTCCAGGGTCAAAACCTGTACCGCTTACCGATGAAGAGGTTGAAACTATGGGTGTTACAGAAAGACCTGTAGAAATTGATCTTGAGGTAGGAGAAACGATAAAAGTTGTATCTGGTCCTTTAGAAAACTTTATGGCTATTATTCAGGAAATTAATACTGAAAAGCATAAGTTAAAAGCTCTAGTTAATATGTTTGGCAGGGAAACCCCTGTAGAGCTTGAATATAACCAGGTAGAAAAACTTGATTAATGCTTATAAGACGAAGGGAAACCTAGGTCTTAATAAGTGGGAGGACTAAAGTCCGTATTACCACATTATAGGAGGTGTAAACTCATGGCTAAAAAAGTAACAGGAATGATTAAACTTCAGCTTCCTGCAGGAAAAGCAACTCCAGCACCACCAGTTGGTCCAGCACTTGGTCAACATGGTGTAAATATCATGGGATTTTGTAAGGAATTTAATGCAAAGACTGCAAATCAAGCAGGCTATATAATCCCAGTTGTTATTACAGTATATCAGGACAGAAGCTTTAGCTTTATACTAAAGACTCCTCCAGCAGCAGTTCTTTTAAAGAAAGCAGTTGGAATTGAGAGTGGTTCTGGAGTACCTAATAAGACAAAAGTTGCTAAGATAACTCAAGCACAGCTTAGAGTAATCGCAGAAACTAAAATGCCAGACTTAAATGCTGCATCTGTAGAAGCTGCAATGAGCATGATAGCTGGAACAGCTAGAAGTATGGGAATAGTTGTTGAAGACTAATTTTAAATTTAGAGTTTAATATCTACCAGCTTAAACGTAGATTTACGTTATCGGTGGGAGGTAAAAACCGTTAATACCACAAAGGAGGTTTAGCAAAATGGGAAAGAATTATATAGAGAGTGCTAAACTTGTTGACAAAAACGTTCTATACTCATCAGCTGAAGCTTTAGAGCTTGCTGTTAAGACATCAAAAGCTAAATTTGATGAAACTATAGAATTAGCTGTTAGACTTGGGGTAGATCCAAGACATGCAGATCAACAAGTTAGAGGAGCTGTTGTACTTCCTCATGGAACTGGTAAGTCAGTTAAGGTTTTAGTATTTGCTAAAGGTGATAAAGCTAAAGAAGCTGAAGCTGCAGGTGCTGAATTCGTAGGAGCTGAAGAACTAGTTGATAGAATTCAGAAAGAAAATTGGTTTGACTACGATGTAGTTGTTGCTACTCCAGATATGATGGGCGTAGTAGGAAGACTAGGTAGAGTACTTGGACCAAAGGGATTAATGCCAAACCCAAAATCAGGTACAGTAACTTTTGATGTTGCTAGAGCGATAGCTGAAATTAAAGCAGGTAAGGTTGAGTATAGAGTTGATAAAACTGCTATAATTCACGTACCAGTAGGAAAGAAGTCCTTTGGAGCAGAAAAGTTGGTTGAAAACTATCATTCAATGATGGAAGCTATAATAAAGGCTAAACCAGCTGCAGCAAAGGGTCAATATGTTAAGTCAGTATCAGTTTCTAGTACTATGGGACCTGGAATAAAAATTAATCCAGCTAAGGCATTAGATTAATATTGACACATACGAATACGTTTGATATAATATCAAACGTTGTAGTAAATAAATAAGTAAATATTCCGTAGACAGTAGGTGCTTAGGCATAAAGGGACTACCCAACCTACCGAGGATTCCAATATAAGTATTTAATTGGTCTCTTCGTGTCTACGGAGAGATTTTTAATTTTATAAGACAGTTCTAGACTGTGAGGAGGTGGACACACAGTGGGTAATAATTTAGACGTTAAAAAGGCTAAAGTTCTTGAAATAAAAGAAAAAATGGAAAAAGCTCAAGGTATGGTATTCGCTAAGTATCAAGGTTTAACAGTTGAAGAAGATACTGAATTAAGAAAGAAACTTAGAGAAGCAGGTATAGAATATAAAGTATATAAAAATACTTTAACAACATTAGCTGCTAAAGAACTTGGACTTGATGGAATAGTAAGCTTTTTAGAAGGACCTGTATCTGTAGCTTTTGGCTACGAGGAAGCTACTGCACCAGCAAGAGTTCTTAATGATTTTGCAAAAGCTCATAAGAAACTTGAATTAAAGGCTGGTATAGTTGAAGGAACTGTATTTGATGCTAAGGGAGTTGAAAAGTTAGCTTCAATACCATCAAGAGAAGTTCTTATCGCTCAGTTACTTGGAAGCTTCAAGGCTCCAGTATCAAATCTTGCTTACTTATTAAATGCAATTAAAGAAAAGAAAGAATCAGCTGAACAAGCTTAATTAAAATTTTGGAGGTGCTGTCAAAATGACAAGAGAAGAAATTATTCAAGCTATAAAAGAAATGACTGTTTTAGAATTAAACGACTTAGTTAAGGCATGTGAAGAAGAATTTGGTGTTAGTGCTGCTGCTCCTGTAGCAGTTGCTGGCGGAGCTGTTGCTGCTCCAGCTGCTGAAGAAAAAACTGAATTCGACGTAGTATTAGCAAGTGCTGGTGCTGAAAAGATAAAGGTTATAAAAGTTGTTAGAGAGTTAACTGGTCTTGGTCTAAAGGAAGCTAAAGAAGTAGTTGATGGAGCTCCTAAGACATTAAAAGAAGGCGTTGCTAAAGAAGAAGCTGAAGCAATAAAAGCTAAATTAGCTGAAGTTGGAGCAACTGTAGAAATAAAGTAATTTAACAATAAAAGAGGCGCTTTTCTAAAAAGTGCCTTTTTTTTATATATGTGTTGACATACACTTCTAATTATGGTAACATAATAAATTGCATTGATTTATATTAAAATCAATCAGTTGTAGTAATATTTATTACCAATATTACAAAAATATGAATTATTTTGACATTGTAGGTTATACTAATACGATGAATGATAAGAGCGTTTCCAAATGCACAAAGTCCTAGGGGATATTATGTGTTTTTGGTTATTTTTACTTTAAGCAAGGGGTGATAATCCATGGTACATCCTGTCCAAGTTGGAAAAAGAACAAGAATGAGCTTTTCCAAACTTAAAGAAGTAGCAGATATGCCAAATTTAATCGAGGTTCAGTTAGATTCTTATCAGTGGTTCTTAGATGAGGGACTACAAGAAGTGTTTGACGATATAAACCCGATAGCAGATTATACTGGCAATCTTGTACTTGAGTTTGTAGGGTATAAGCTTGATTTAGACAACATCAAGTATTCCGTTGAAGAGTGTAAGGAAAGAGATGCCACATATGCTGCACCATTAAAGGTTAAAGTTAGGTTACTAAACAAAGAGACTGGTGAAGTTAAAGAGCAAGAAGTTTTTATGGGAGATTTCCCTCTTATGACCGAACAAGGTACCTTTGTAATTAATGGAGCAGAAAGAGTCATTGTAAGTCAGCTGGTGAGATCACCAGGAGTTTACTATAGTTATTCAGTAGATAAAACAGGTAAAAAACTGTACGCTTCTACTGTTATTCCTAATAGAGGTGCATGGCTTGAATATGAAACTGACTCGAACGATGTAATATATGTAAGAATTGACAAAACTAGAAAGCTTCCTATAACTATACTTGCTAGAGCTATGGGTTATGGAAGTGACGCAGAGCTTACTACATTCTTTGGAGATGAAGAAAGACTTAGAGCTAGTATAGAAAAGGATAGCACTAAAACAAAAGAGGAAGCCTTATTAGAAATTTATAAAAGATTAAGACCAGGTGAGCCTCCAACGGTTGAAAGTGCAACATCACTTATAGATTCCTTATTCTTTGATGCAAAAAGATATGATTTGTCTAGAGTAGGAAGATATAAGTTCAATAAAAAATTAGCTTTAAATCTACGGATTGCAAACCAAATTTCAGCTAAGGATATTATTCACCCAATTACAGGTGAAATATTACTTCAAAAGGGCGAGAAAATTGATAGAGAAAAAGCTCTTGAAATTCAGGATGCAGGAATAAACTCTGTTGATATAGTTGTAGAAGATAAAGTTATTAGGGTAATTGGAAACTATTTTGTTAAGCTTAGCAAAGTAGTAGATTTTAATGTTGATGACCTTAACATTAGAGAACTTGTACACTATCCTACTTTAAAAGAGATACTTGATAATTTCAGTGATGAAAAAGTTATAAAAGAGGAAATTAAAAAGAACATACATAGATTAATTCCGAAACATATCATCAAGGATGATATCTATGCAACAATAAGTTATGAATTAGGATTGACCTATGGTGTTGGTCATGTTGATGATATAGATCATTTAGGAAACAGAAGGTTAAGATCTGTTGGAGAGTTATTGCAAAATCAGTTTAGAATTGGTTTATCCAGAATGGAAAGAGTAGTTAAAGAAAGAATGACTATTCAAGACCAAGAGATAATAACTCCACAGGCATTAATAAATATAAGACCAGTGGCAGCAGCTATAAAGGAGTTCTTCGGAAGTTCTCAGCTTTCACAATTCATGGATCAGACTAATCCATTGTCAGAGCTTACTCATAAAAGAAGACTTTCAGCTTTGGGACCTGGAGGATTGTCTAGAGAAAGAGCTGGATTTGAAGTAAGAGACGTTCACCATTCACATTATGGTAGAATGTGCCCAATAGAAACTCCAGAAGGTCCTAATATAGGCCTTATTAACTCACTTGCTACTTATGCTAGAGTAAATGAGTATGGATTCATTGAAAGTCCATATAGGTTAATTGATAAGAAGACTGGCATTATTACCAATGATATTATATATTTAACTGCAAATGAAGAAGATGAATATCTTGTTGCTCAATCTAATGAGCCAATAGATGAAGATGGAAAATTTGTAGATAAGAGAGTAACTGTTAGAGCACAAGAAGAAGTTATTGTTGTTCCTAGGGAAGATGTTGATCTTATGGATATATCACCTAGACAGTTAGTTTCTGTTGCTACAGCTATGATTCCGTTCCTTGAAAATGATGACGCCAGCCGTGCACTTATGGGTTCTAACATGCAGCGTCAAGCAGTTCCGTTATTAAAGGCAGCTGCTCCAATTGTTGGTACAGGAATAGAATTTAAAGCTGCAGTAGATTCTGGAGTTCTTCCTAAGGCTAAAAATGCAGGGGTAGTTACTTATGTCAGTGCAAATGAAGTAAGAGTAAGAAGAGATTCAGATGGAGGAATAGATACTTATAGACTTTTAAAGTTTAAAAGATCTAACCAAGGTACCTGTATTAATCAAAAGCCTATAGTTAATGGTGGCGAAAAAGTTGAAGTAGGTACAGTATTGGCAGATGGACCATCGACTGATTTAGGAGAAATAGCATTAGGTAAAAATATACTTATAGGTTTTATAACTTGGGAAGGTTATAACTATGAAGATGCTATGCTTATCTCAGAAAAATTAGTTGCTGAAGATGTATTTACATCAATTCATATTGAAGAGTATGAGGCAGAGTCAAGAGATACAAAACTCGGACCTGAAGAAATAACAAGAGATATTCCTAATGTTGGAGACGATGCTCTTAAAGATATAGATGAAAGAGGCATTATAAGAATAGGAGCAGAAGTTAGATCTGGAGACATCCTAGTAGGAAAAGTTACACCAAAAGGAGAAACAGAACTGACTGCTGAAGAAAGACTTCTACGTGCGATATTTGGTGAAAAAGCTAGAGAAGTTAGAGATACATCTCTTAGAGTTCCACACGGAGAAGCTGGTATAATAGTTGATGTTAAAGTGTTCACAAGAGAAAATGGAGATGAACTTCCTCCAGGTGTCAATAAACTCGTAAGATGCTATATTGCACAGAAGAGAAAAATATCTGTAGGAGACAAGATGGCAGGAAGACACGGTAACAAAGGTGTTATTTCGAGAGTGTTACCAGAAGAAGATATGCCATTCTTACCAGATGGAAGGCCACTTCAGATATGCTTAAATCCTCTTGGAGTTCCTTCTCGTATGAATATAGGTCAGGTACTTGAGGTTCATTTAGGATGGGCAGCAGCAAATTTAGGATGGCATATTGCAACACCTGTATTTGATGGTGCAACTGAAAGTGATATTAGAGAGTGCTTACAAAAAGCAGGATATGATTCAGATGGTAAGACTATGCTTTATGATGGAAGAACAGGAGAAGCATTCGATAATAGAGTAACTGTTGGATATATGTATATACTAAAGCTTGCTCACTTGGTTGACGATAAGATACATGCACGTTCAACAGGTCCATATTCATTAGTAACTCAACAGCCATTGGGTGGAAAAGCTCAATTTGGCGGACAGAGATTTGGTGAAATGGAAGTTTGGGCATTGGAAGCATATGGTGCAGCATATACTCTTCAAGAAATTCTAACTGTAAAATCAGACGATGTAGTAGGTAGAGTTAAGACCTATGAATCCATTGTTAAAGGTGAAAATATTCCAGAACCAGGGGTTCCTGAATCCTTCAAGGTTCTTATTAAGGAATTGCAGGCTCTGTGCTTAGATGTAAAGGTGCTTAATGATGATAACCAAGAAGTTAAGCTAAAGGAATCTGTAGAAGAGGAATTAGAGGAGTTAGAGGTTAATATTGAAGGAACTGAAGATATAATTCCACCAGCTCCAACAGAAGAATATATTGAGACAGATGACGACGTGGAGGAAGATGTTGAATTAGATTATGACGATCTTCCACTAGATAGCTTTGATGAGGAATTAGAGCTTGATGATTTTAATGATGAACACTAATTATGAAGGGAGGATGTACCCTTGTTTGAATTAGATAATTTTGATGCAATACAAATTGGATTGGCTTCACCAGAAAAGATTAGAGAATGGTCAAGAGGTGAAGTTAAGAAACCTGAAACTATTAATTATAGAACATTAAAACCAGAAAGAGATGGTTTGTTCTGTGAAAGAATTTTTGGACCACAGAAGGATTGGGAATGTCACTGTGGAAAGTACAAGAGAGTAAGATATAAGGGTATCGTTTGTGATAGATGTGGAGTTGAAGTTACAAAGGCTAAAGTAAGACGTGAGAGAATGGGGCATATTGAACTTGCTGCCCCTGTATCTCATATTTGGTATTTTAAAGGAATACCTTCACGTATGGGACTTATTCTTGATATGTCACCAAGAGCTTTAGAAAAAATTCTTTACTTTGCATCCTACGTAGTTTTGGACCCAAAAGAAACACCGTTATTAAAGAAGCAGCTTTTAAGTGAAAAAGAATATAGGGAAGCTGTAGACAAATATGGTGATACTAGCTTTACAGCTGGAATGGGAGCTGAATCAGTAAAGATTCTTCTTCAAGAAATTGATTTAGAATTAATGTCTGAGGAGCTTAAGAAAGAACTTAAAGATGCAAATGGACAAAAAAGAATAAGAATAATCAGAAGACTAGAAGTTGTAGAATCATTTAGAAAATCAGGCAATAGACCAGAATGGATGATTGTAGATGTTATTCCTGTTATACCACCAGATTTAAGGCCGATGGTTCAATTAGATGGTGGTAGGTTTGCAACATCAGACTTAAATGATCTATATAGAAGAGTTATAAATAGAAATAATAGATTAAAAAAGCTTCTTGATTTAGGAGCACCTGATATAATTGTTAGAAATGAAAAGAGAATGCTACAGGAAGCAGTAGATGCTTTGATAGACAACGGAAGAAGAGGGAGACCTGTAACTGGACCTGGAAATAGACCTCTAAAATCGCTTTCAGATATGCTTAAAGGTAAGCAGGGAAGATTTAGACAGAATCTTCTTGGTAAGCGTGTAGACTACTCTGGACGTTCTGTTATAGTTGTTGGTCCTGAACTTAAAATGTATCAGTGTGGTCTTCCTAAGGAAATGGCACTTGAGTTATTTAAACCGTTTGTTATGAAAAAGCTTGTTGAGAGCGGAGTTGCTCATAATATAAAGAGTGCAAAGAGAATGGTTGAAAGAGTTCAAGCTGAAGTTTGGGATGTGCTTGAAGAAGTTATCGAACATCATCCAGTTCTTTTAAACCGTGCTCCTACTCTTCATAGATTAGGAATACAGGCATTCCAGCCTATACTAGTAGAAGGAAGAGCTATAAAGCTTCATCCTCTTGTATGTACAGCTTATAATGCAGACTTTGATGGTGACCAGATGGCTGTACACGTACCGTTATCTGTAGAAGCTCAGGCAGAAGCAAGATTCTTAATGCTAGCTGCTAATAATATATTAAAACCATCGGATGGTAAGCCAGTTTGCGTGCCTACTCAAGATATGGTTCTTGGTTCATACTATTTAACAATGGATAAAGATGGAGCTAAAGGTGAAGGAAGAGCATTTTCATCTGTTGATGAAGTTCTTATGGCATATCAACTTGGAGAGTTGGAGCTTCATGCTAAAATAAAAGTTAAGATGACTAAGGAAGTAGACGGAGTAGAGAGAAGTGGCGTTATTGATACTACTGCTGGTAAAATTATTTTCAATGAATCAATTCCACAAGAACTTGGATTCGTTGATAGAAGCTTACCGGAAAATGAATTCAAGCTTGAAGTTGATTTCCTTGTAAACAAGAAAACCTTAGGTAACATTATAGATAAATGTTATATGAAATATGGTACTAGTGCTACTTCTATCATGCTTGATAACATAAAGGCAAAGGGATATCATTATTCTTGTATTGGAGCTACAACTGTTTCAACATCGGATATGATAGTTCCAGAAGAAAAGAAAGCATTACTTGCTGATGCTGATGCTGCAGTTGACAAAATTGAAAAGATGTATAGAAGAGGCTTTATTTCAGAAGAAGAAAGATATGAAAGAGTTATAGAAAAGTGGACTAAGACAACTGAAGATGTTGCTGATGCTCTTATGAATAGTTTGGATAAGTTTAATCCAATATTCATGATGGCTGACTCAGGCGCCAGAGGTTCTAAGAGCCAAATTAAACAGCTTGCTGGTATGAGAGGTCTTATGGCAAACCCATCTGGTAAGATTATAGAACTTCCTATTAGAGCATCATTTAGAGAAGGTCTAGATGTGTTACAGTACTTCATTTCTACGCATGGTGCTAGAAAGGGTAATGCAGATACAGCTCTTAAGACTGCTGACTCTGGATACTTAACTAGAAGACTTGTTGATGTAAGCCAAGATGTAATAGTAAGAAGCGAAGATTGTGGTGCCACTGAGGGATATGAAGTTTCACAAATAAGAGAAGGTAACGAAGTTATTGAGGCTCTAAGTGAAAGACTTACTGGTAGATATAGCGCTGAGGATATAATTAATCCAGAAACAGGAGAAATTATAGTGCCAAGAGACATTTACATTGATGATAAAATGGCTGAGAAAGTTGAAAATGCTGGTGTTAAAAAAGTAAAAATAAGATCAGTATTTACTTGTAAAGCTAAATTTGGAGTTTGTGCTAAATGCTATGGTATGAATATGGCGACCGCTCAAAAAATAAATAATGGTGAAGCGGTAGGTATTGTAGCAGCTCAGTCTATCGGTGAACCTGGAACTCAGCTTACAATGAGAACATTCCATACTGGTGGTGTTGCAGGAGCAGATATAACTCAAGGTTTACCTAGAGTTGAAGAATTATTTGAAGCTAGAAAACCTAAAGGACTTGCAATTGTAAGTGAAGTTGCAGGTACAGTACGAGTTGAAGAAACTAAGAAGAAGAGAATAGTTTTTGTTACTACTGAAGCAGGAGAAGAAGTAAGTTATGATATACCATTCGGATCAAGATTAAGAGTTAGCAATGGAGATGTTATAGCTGCTGGGGACGAAGTAACAGAAGGTTCAGTTAACCCACATGACGTTCTTAGAATTAAGGGAGTTCAAGGAGTTAAAAATTATCTTCTTTCTGAAGTTCAAAAGGTTTATAGACTTCAGGGTGTTGATATTAACGATAAGCATCTTGAGGTAGTTGTAAGACAAATGACTAGAAAAATTAAAATAGAAGAATCTGGAGATACTGAGTTACTTCCAGGAACAATGATTGATATATTTGATTACAATGAAGAAAATGCTAGAGTAGAAGCAATTGGCGGAAAACCAGCAGTTGGAAATGTTGCACTGCTTGGAATAACAAAAGCTGCTCTTGCTACAGATTCCTTCTTGTCAGCAGCATCTTTCCAGGAAACTACAAGAGTACTTACAGATGCTGCCATTAAAGGTAAAATTGATCCTTTAGTAGGACTTAAGGAAAATGTACTTATTGGTAAATTGATACCTGCAGGTACCGGTATGACTCGTTACAGATCAATAAAAATAAATACTGAAGATAGTAATTCAGATTTAGAAACTGCTGTAGAAATGTAAGATTATTATAAGTTTATTGACAGAACAGTTTCAAAATGATAAAATACAATTTGTGTGATTTCAATGGGATGTAAGTTTAATACTTATATCCCTATGAAATTGTATTTAGGGGGTTTCACTATGGTAGAAAGACTATTAGGCAAGAAAGTAGTTGGAATTAAACAGAGCTTAAAAGCAATAAATAATGACGAAGTCAAATCATTATATGTAGCAAGTGATGCAGATATAAAATTAATTGAGCCTGTTTTAAAGCTAGCACAGCAAAATTCCCTAGAAATTAACTATGTGAAAACCATGAAAGACTTAGGTAAGCTTTGCGGTATAGATGTTGGAGCTGCAACAGCAGTATTGCTTAAGGATTAGTAGCTACGTATGCTTGTAACTAAATTTATATAGCATAAAATCAAAAGGAGGTGTAAATATGCCAACTATTAGCCAATTAGTAAGAAAAGGCAGAAAAGACGTTGAAACAAAATCAACAGCACCAGCATTAAAGGGAAGTCCTCAGAAAAGAGGGGTATGTACAGTAGTTAAAACTACAACTCCTAAGAAGCCTAACTCAGCGCTTAGAAAAATTGCAAAGGTTAGACTTACAAATGGATATGAAGTATTAGCTTATATCCCAGGTGTAGGACATAACTTACAAGAGCACAGCGTTGTTCTTATAAGAGGTGGAAGAGTAAAAGACCTTCCTGGTGTTAGGTACCACATTGTCAGAGGAGCTTTAGACTCATCTGGAGTAGCTAACAGAATGCAAAGTAGATCAAAATACGGTGCAAAGAGACCTAAGAAAAAATAGTCTCTTAATAAGATAGTGCTACGTCTTCAGCATTCATATATAGATTATATTTTATTCATATAAATGAACAAATGAAGTACTGAGCGCTTGTCGGCAAAATTATGTCGAGTACCAATGAACTTAAATATTAAATGTTAAGGAGGGAAGAAAAGTGCCAAGAAAAGGATATATAGCTAAAAGAGATGTACTACCAGATCCAATGTACAATAGCAAAGTTGTTACAAAGCTTATAAACAACTTAATGCTAGATGGTAAAAGAGGGGTAGCTCAAAAGGTTACTTATGATGCGTTTGCTTTAATGGCAGAAAGAACAGGAAAAGATGCCCTAGAAGTTTTTGAAGCAGCAATGAATAACATAATGCCACTACTTGAGGTAAAAGCAAGAAGAATAGGTGGAGCTACTTATCAGGTTCCTATGGAAGTTAGACCAGAAAGAAGACAGACTTTAGGAATAAGACATTTACTTGATGCAACTAGAAAAAGAGGCGAAAAGTATATGTATCTTAAACTAGCTGGAGAATTAATGGATGCTGCTAACAACACAGGAGCTGCTGTTAAGAAGAGAGAAGATATGCATAAGATGGCTGAAGCGAATAAAGCTTTTGCTCATTACAGATATTAATATAGGAACTGTTTTGGCTTTGCCAAAACAGTTTTATAAAATTTAGACTATGAATAAATTATGAACATCGAGAGGAGGAAAAAAGCGTGGCTAGACAGTTTCCTTTAGAAAAGTTTAGAAACATAGGTATAATGGCTCACATAGACGCAGGTAAAACAACTACAACTGAACGTGTATTGTTTTATACTGGTAGAACCCATAAAATTGGTGAGGTTCACGAGGGTGCAGCTACAATGGACTGGATGGTTCAGGAGCAAGAAAGAGGTATAACTATTACTTCTGCTGCAACTACAGCCCAATGGAAAGGTCATGCAATAAACATTATTGATACACCAGGACACGTAGACTTTACAGTAGAGGTTGAAAGATCTTTAAGAGTACTTGATGGTGCTGTTACAGTTCTTGATGCAAAGAGTGGTGTTGAACCACAAACTGAAACTGTATGGAGACAGGCAGATAAGTATGGAGTACCAAGAATGGTATATGTAAACAAAATGGATGCAACAGGAGCTGATTTCTTCCGTTGTGTTGCTACTTTAAGAGAAAGATTAAAGGCAAATGCAGTTCCAATACAAATACCAATTGGCCAAGAATCAGAATTTGTTGGTATGGTAGATTTGATTAGAAATGTTGCTATACTACATAAGAATGACCTTGGTACTGAAATTGAAGAAACAGAAATACCAGCTAACCTTAAGGATCAAGCTGAAGAATACAGAGCAGCAATGGTAGAAGCAATTGCTGATACTGATGAAGAACTAATGATGAAGTATCTTGATGGTGAAGAAATAACTGAAGAAGAGTTACATATTGCTCTTAGAAATGCAGTTATTTCTAACAGTATAGTTCCAGTAATATGCGGATCATCATATAAGAACAAAGGTGTTCAAGAAATGCTTGATGCAGTTGTTGCATACATGCCATCACCTTTAGATATCGCTGCAATCAAAGGGGTAAATCCTGATAATAATACAGAAGATGAACGACCAGCAGATGATAATGCTCCTATGGCAGCATTAGCATTTAAGATTGCAACTGACCCATTTGTTGGAAGACTTGCATTTACAAGAGTATATTCAGGTATTATGGTAAGTGGTACTTATGTGCTTAATTCAACAAAGGGCAAAAAAGAAAGAATTGGTAGACTTGTTAAAATGCATGCTAACCATAGAGAAGATGTAGAAGAATTACGTGCGGGTGATTTAGGCGCGATAGTTGGATTAAAGGATACTACTACAGGAGATACTTTATGTGTAGATACTAATCCAATAATTCTTGAGAAAATGGAATTCCCAGAACCAGTTATAGATGTAGCTATTGAGCCAAAGACTAAAGCTGGTCAAGAAAAGATGGGTCTTGCACTTGCTAAACTTGCAGAAGAAGATCCGACATTTAGAACTCATACTGACCAAGAAACAGGTCAAACAATTATTTCTGGTATGGGTGAACTTCATCTTGAAATCATCGTTGATAGACTTCAAAGAGAGTTTAAAGTTGAATGTAACGTTGGTAAGCCACAAGTTGCATATAAAGAAACTATACGTAAAGCTGTTAAGGCTGAAGGTAAGTTTGTTAGACAATCAGGTGGACGTGGACAATACGGACACTGCTGGATAGAAATGATTCCAACTGAAGGCGAATATGTATTTGAAAATGCTATAGTTGGTGGTGCTATACCAAGAGAGTATATCTCACCAATTGATAATGGTATTAGAGAAGCAGCTCAAAGTGGTATACTTGGTGGATATCAAGTTATGAACTTTAAAATTAGATTATATGATGGTTCTTACCATGATGTAGACTCATCAGAAATGGCATTTAAGATTGCAGGATCTATGGCGTTTAAAAATGCTATGGCTAAAGCTGATCCAGTATTACTTGAGCCAGTGGAAAAAGTTGAAGTAACTGTTCCTGAAGAATATATGGGAGACGTTATAGGAGACTTAAATTCCAGAAGAGGTAGAATAGAAGGCATGGAAGAAAGATCAGGAGCTCAAATTATAAGATCATTCGTTCCGCTTTCAGAAATGTTTGGATATGCTACAGTTCTTAGATCAAGAACTCAAGGTAGAGGAGTTTATTCAATGGAATTCGATCATTTTGAAGAAGTTCCAAAGAGTATCCAAGAACAAGTCGTAGGAAGTAAACAAAAATAGTAAAAATTATAGTTTAAGCATAAGCTAAGATTTTAGCTTTTGCTTAAATACATATTAGATATATTAAGGAGGAACAAAAAAATGGCAAAGTCAAAATTTGAAAGAAACAAACCTCACGTTAATATTGGAACAATAGGACACGTAGACCACGGTAAGACAACATTAACAGCAGCAATAACAA
>NZ_JAESWC010000025.1 GCF_016765585.1 Clostridium rhizosphaerae | reverse complement strand
GCTGGTCATGTTCCTGGATAACTTATACTCGCTGATTTCCATCAGCTAAGTTATCCGTTAAAGTCCATTTAGGACTTTAACCCTTAATTTCTCTGTTTAATTTTCAAAGACCAATTTGCTTTGCTTCGTTACAGCTTTTATATCTTATCATCTAAGCTTTCATCTGTCAACATCTTTTTTTAAGTAATCTTTACTTGCTATTAGATATTGAAGATTTTTTAAATGATTTGTTGTCGCTTTGTGTCAGCGACAAGGAATATAATATCATTTTT
Organism: Clostridium rhizosphaerae; assembly: GCF_016765585.1. Taxonomy (GTDB): domain Bacteria; phylum Bacillota; class Clostridia; order Clostridiales; family Clostridiaceae; genus Clostridium_AT; species Clostridium_AT rhizosphaerae. The sequence continues at coordinate 56,294 of NZ_JAESWC010000025.1, read as the reverse complement.
AGATATTAGCCTTCAACATTATTATCCTGTTATATTAAAATAACCTTCTATTACTCTTATAACCTCACTATTATTGCGAATATCTCATGATGACACGCTAGGACAAGTATCTTTATTATACTTCAATAAATCTTAGAAAAGATATATAAACAGAGCTGCTTATTTATTCTCTTGTTTTATCCTTTAAGTCTAAATATTCTGGTCTCTCTTTTGATTGAGTTACATTACTAAATATAAAATTTTTCATAGCCTTAAAACTGAAAGGCGATACAGGTGAGGTATACGGTACATCGAAGCTGGTTGTAGATGCTAACTTAATCATAATAATACTGAGGCCCATAGCAAAACCAAATAGTCCAAAAACAGCTGTTAAAAAAATCATTAAAAACTTTAAAATCCTTATAGGGGTTATAATTGTAAAATCAGGTACGGCATATGAAGCTAATGATGATAGAGCTACTATTATTATTATAGGTGAACTGACAAGACCTGCAGCTACCAGTGCTTGACCAATTACTATAGCACCAACAATTCCTATAGATGTACCTATCTTTTTGGGAAGTCTTAGGTTCGCTTCTCTTAATAACTCAAGTATAATTTCCATAATAGTAGCCTCTAAAGCAGAATTAACCGGAACCCCTACCCTGGAGGCTGCAATAGCTAAAATATATTGAGAAGGTAGAAAGTCTGAATGAAAACCAACAACTGCAACATAAATAGATGATAGAGTTAAACTTATTATTAGTGAAAGAAATCTTATAAATTTTAAAAATATGCCAAAATATACATTTTCATAATGATCATCTCCTGCATCAAAAAACTCTATAAAAGTTTTCGGTGCTATTAATGCCAGGTTGCTCCCGTTAACAAGAATACAAACCTTTCCATCTAATATGTCGGCACATGCTTCATCAGACCTTTCACAAATACCAGTCTGCGGAAATAAATTATTACTTCCATCAGATATAAATTTTTGCACATAACCTGATTCCAATATTCCATCCACATTAATTTTTTGAATTCTATTTTTAATCTCCGCTACATATGTTGGATTTGCAATATCTTCAATATATATTACAGCTACAGAGGTTTTTGTCCTTTTTCCCACGCTATAATAATCAATTTTTAGAGCAGAATTCCTTATTCTGTATCTGATAAGTGATATATTTACATCTATAGCTTCAACAAAGGCATCCTTTGGCGATCTGGCCGATGACTGTACTGCGGGAGACTCTACACTTCTTTTTTCCACTTTTAAAGTATTTGCTACCAAATACTTCTCACAATCAGATATTATAATAATTGATTTACCATCAAGAATATAGTTACTTATTTCATTTTCATCATTGGCGCAGAAAACCTCATCTAAATAGATAACAGATTTCATTATTAAATCCTCTGTAATATCGTGATTACCGGAATACTGAATAATAGGTTTTATTATTTCTTCCGAGAGTCTTTCTTTGTTTGTTATCTGTGGAATATAAAGTATATAAATTGACTTATTCTTAACATACAAACTTCTCACTGATACATCGGATATATTGTTTATGAGTTCTCTAATCTTATTTGCATATTTATCTTTTCTTATCATAATATCCATCCTTAGTTTAGTCATTTAATTTTTGTATCTAGAAGATTTGTATTTTTAATTTTTGTTGTGACATTTATATGAAATTCAGCATTTAAATACTCTTCTTTCCAGTTAATCTTCCGGTATGTGCTCATATTTTGTGATTTAAAGTACCTGCCGAAAGCAAATACATCACATTTAAACTCATTTTTTGAGCGTTCTATTGCTTTAAGTACGTCATGTTCTACTTTTCGGCTAACCATTTCTTCTAGCTTTTTAATATCATTTTTACTAATCATTTCAATTTTATATGGATAGTATATCTGTGAAATAAGCTTTAAATCTAAATATATATTAACTTTATTATTTTCATAACTAGTCCTTACCCTTCTTTTCTTAAGCTTCGATTTTATTGATACTAGATTTTTTTCATTACTTGGATGAGGAAAAGGAATTATGTTCGTTGCTTTTTTGGATAAAATAAACAAAAAACCGTCACTTTCTTTTTTATCTATAATTCCAACTAGCTTTGAATCTTTCATTGCTGCCATCCCAATATACTCTATAGTACCTTCTTTTTTTGTAATGTATGGGAGCAAATATCCTATGTCGCCAAATTGTATATCAGCATTTATTTCTTGAATTATTTTATATAGGGCAGCTCCAGTATCACTTAGATATTTTATCGTATCTTCCGCAGCATATCCAATTGATATGTCATTTTCAATTTTACCACTAAAAAATTCTCTTGAAGATTCTTTACTTACTGCTGTAAGTGCAGAGCTCCTAAACTCTGGGGCATTGTAATTTCTATTTATATAAGATTCTATTCCTCTTTCAGCATATTTCTGGCTAAAAACAATTGCTCTTTGAGCGCCTAAGAAACTTTCAAAGGGTTCGTGTGAATTATAAGCACTTCTTGCATCTTCAAAATATCTGCCTGTGGCAACATTAATATATGTATCAGTTATTTGTCCTTTTCCGCCAGATGATGAATTTTTAGATAGAAGACTTGCAATTTCACCCGTAAACTCTATTTTATCATCTGTCTCGTCTATTCCATTTGCCAGAATAATACTTCTTTTATTCACATCATTATAATCCCAACAGCCAGTTAAGAGTGTGGTTAAGCTTAATAAAAACATAATACTTTTATATTTTTTTATCATTTTTTTTCACCTTTGTAACAATTAATAATATAAAAGGAATTATAAAAAAAGTCATAATGCCTGCGTAGGATAAATATGTAATAAATTTTTCTACCTGCATTATAGATTTAGGAATTAGAGATGTGATATAAGACAGAATAATAATAAAAATTATAATTATACTAGGCCTTATGCCTTTAAAAACTTTACTTGTTAAAGTTACTGTTCCATAGTTCCATAAGCTCAAACTGCAAACAATATTTAGCATCCAAATAAATATATATATACCATCCAGCCTCCTCAAAAACTCAAGAGAATATACATCAATCCCCTTTGCAACTACAAATACAGATGCTTTTATATGTATAATTGGCTCAACACCAGTAACTGATAAAACTGATTCTATAATGAAAATATATAAAATTCCTATAACCCCAACCATTAATGTTGTATATCTAGCTATTTTTTTATTATTATTTTTCTTTATAGGAATTACAGTAAGTATCTCCATTCCAATCAGAGGAAGAAATATTTTGCCTATTCCTTTAAAATAAACCATTATATCATTTGTAACAAATATGGGAGTTATATTTACTAGTTTACCTTTAGTAAATAAAATTAAGCTGAAAATTATTGAAAAACCGATACTTATAGCTCCATATATTTGACATAATCGTATGATAGTATTTAAGCCCTTTGCTGCTGCATATCCAGTAACTATATAAAATAATATACTAATGTACTTTACAGGTGTTTTTATCAGAATTGTGTTTGTCATTGTCTCACTAGATATCCTATTAATCATTGTAAAAAATAAAAAGAAGTAGATTATATAGACGAAAGTAAAAACATATGTTAAAAATTTGCCTACTAATTGCAGGCTGTACTCATAAATAGTTTTATCTTCATGCACATATTGCAGATATGTAAGCATATATGTAATAACTATAAAAATTATCGTTGCAATAAATAAGCTGACCCATCCACCAGTTCCCCCAACTTCCGCTGTATTTTTAGGCAAATCTATAATTCCATAACCTACTATTATACCGTATAGGACAAATGAAACCTGTCTGCTGGTAATATTATTTTTCATTTATAATTCCCCTCAATGGCATTTCTAATAGTTTATCCATTTAATTCAGAAATATAATTTGAAATCAGTATATATACATGCTTATGGTTTTTTGCCTTTTTAAAAAAACTAAAAAAAGTCTGCAAAGCATTTTATTATGATGCTTTGCAGACTTTTTTATTATAGAAATTAAGCTTATAGTTATATTTCTCTTGTTGCTAATTTTAAGAATTCTAAATCTTCACCCTTTAAGTTAGATGATAACTTTCCAAATACAGTCTTATGATAATTATTTAGCCATGCTTTTTCTTCTGGTGTTAATAAAGAAACATCAATAGGCTCTAAATCAATAGGACATAAAGTTAATGTCTCAAACTTCATGAATTGTCCGCCGTACTCTGTCTTTTCATCTTCTTGAGCTGTAACAAGGTTTTCTATTCTTATTCCATGCTTACCAGCCTTATAAACTCCTGGCTCATCAGACATAATCATTCCTTTTTCAAGCTTAACGGTATTAGGAACCATAGCTATTCTGTGTGGTCCTTCATGAACATTTAGGAAGAAGCCTATACCATGTCCTGTTCCATGCTTATAATCCATTCCGGCATTCCATAATGGAATTCTAGCTAATATATCAAGATTTGAGCCAGTAGTTCCATAAAGGAATCTCTGACTTGCTAAATTAATCATACCCTTTAGTACAAGAGTATAATCTTTCTTTTCTTCCTCAGTTAGCTGTCCCATTGCTAAAGTTCTTGTTATATCTGTTGTGCCATCTAGATATTGAGCACCTGAGTCTATTAAGTAAAAGCTTTCTGGTTTTATAGTTCCAAAGCTAGTTTTTGTAGGATGATAGTGAACAACTGCAGCATTTTCCTTGTATGCTGAAATTGTTGTAAAGCTTAAATCGTAGAAATTATCTCCTTCTCTTCTAAAGGCTTCAAGTTTATCAGCTGCTTCAATTTCAGTTATAGTACGTGTCTTTATAGTTTTCTTTATCCAGTTGATGAACTTAACCATAGCAGCGCCGTCTCTAACCATAGCGTTTCTTACATTTTTAATTTCAACTTCATTTTTTACTGCTTTTAATCTTGTTGTAATATCCATAGCTTCTACAGTTTTAACCTTGATTGCATCATAAACCCAAGTATTAGTCTTTGATGGATCAACAAGTACTGTCCCCTCTGTAATATTAGCAACGAAATTTACTATGCTGTCATAAGGTCTTAGCTCTACATTAGCTTTTTCAAGTTCTTCTTTAACCTCTGAACTTACTTTTCTATCATCTATGAATAAGTAGTTTTTGTTTTCTGTAACAACAGCATATGCTATTGTCAATGGATTACATTCTACATCTCTTCCTCTTATATTAAAAAGCCAAGCAATATCATCTAAACCTGATATTACATAATAATCTGCACCTACTGCTTTCATTTCAGAAACAACTTCAGAAAGCTTTTCTTCTCTTGATTTTCCAGTATATTTTATATCATGAAGTATAACTTCTGTAGTAGGCTTTTCTGGTCTGTCTGACCAAACTTCATTTATTAAATCTTCATTTATTGCATATGAAAAGTCTTTGCTGTCTAAAACATTTTTTAGACTTCTGAAATAATCTACTGATATAACCTTTCCATCAAATCCAACCTTTGATCCTTTACTTAGAGAATCTCTTAGGAAAGCTTCAATAGTTGGCACTCCGCTTTCACCCATTCTAAATAAAGTTACTCCTGTACCCTTAAGCTCATTTTCAGCTTGAAGAAAGTATCTTCCGTCTGTCCATAAGCCAGCTTCTTTTAAAGTAATTACTGCTGTTCCTGCTGAACCTGTAAAACCTGATATAAAGGCTCTAGCAGTATAATGTTCTGCAACATATTCGCTTTGGTGAGGGTCTGAGCTTGGTACTATGTATGCTTCAATATTTCTTTCTCTCATAAGGTTTCTTAACTTTTCGATTCTTTCTTTTACGTTCATAATTTCACCTCATATTTTTGTCATATTTTAGTAGTAATACTTCATGATACTGATTACATTATAGCACAGCTTTCATTAATAACATAATATTCGTAAATTTTTTTCACGATAAATTCATTAAAAAGTTGTTAACTTTAAAAAAATGCCCAAGGTTAGTCTGTAATATATATATCTATCAAAGAACTAATATGAAAGTTATAAAAATAAAGGAAGTAAGGAAAACTATTTATTGACTCTGGGGGTGATTTATTACAATTATGAATGATATAAATCTTAAAAATAAAATAAATGAAATATCAAAAGATATTGGTAACAGACATCTAGTCGTAAAATTTTTTATAATAGGAAAAATAAAGCCAATAAATGCTTCCATATTATATTTAGAAGGTTTAACAGAAAAAAATATTATTGACAGAGACGTACTGTCTCCACTAATGTTTCGTGTCGATGAAGATTTAAGTACTATTTTAAATCTTCCTGAATATCTTTGCGAAAAATATATTTCCATGAGTAATACTATTGTCGAAAAAGATATAAATAAAGTACTATATTTTTTAAAAAGAGGTTGTACTGTTATTGTATTAAGTAATTCTCCTCAATTTATTCTAATTGATACATCTTCATGGATGCGCAGAGCTATAGAAGAACCCCCTAACGAAGTCGCTATCAGAGGTTCTAGGGAGGGTTTTACTGAAAATCTAGAAAGTAATCTTTCAATGATAAAACGTAAAATTAAAGATAAAAACTTATCCATTGATAAATATCTAATAGGCTCTAGAGGTCAAACTGATTTAGCTATTGTATACATGGAAGATATTATCAATAATGATATATTAAATGAAATAAAAAAGCGTATAAAAGCAATTGATGTAGACTCAGTACTTGCTACCGGAGTGCTTGAGCAATTTATAGAAGACTATACCTACTCTCCTTTTCCCCAAAGTTTTGGAACTGAGCGTCCGGATATTATTGCGGCTGCACTTCTAGAAGGCAGAGCAGCTATTATTCTTGATGGTACACCTTATGTTATCACCTATCCTTCTACTATGATTGACTTCTTTCAGACGGTTGAAGATTACTACGAACGCACACTAATTTCTTCTTTTATAAGGATAATTAGATTTACCGCTGTTACTCTTGTTTACACTTTGCCTTCATTGTATTTAGCCCTAATAAAATTCAATAGCGAGCTTATTCCAATAAAATTTGTTATTCCAATAGTTCAATCGAGAAAAGGTATAGCACTTACTCCTTTTATGGAGATACTTTCAATGCTTTTCGTTATAGAGCTACTTAGGGAATCAGGATTAAGACTTCCAAGTAGAATAAGTCAAACTGTAAGTGTTGTTGGTGGTTTTATTATAGGAAATGCAGCTCTTCAGGCAAAATTAGTAAGCCCGGCCACACTGCTTATAGTCGGAATTACAGCTGTATGCTCCTTTTCCATACCTAATTACGAAATGGCTCAATCTGTAAGAATTATTACTATCCCTGTCTTAATCCTTGCTAATATTTTTGGCGTACTTGGGGTTACTATAGGCTGGTATTTCATAGTTCTTCATCTTTTTTCCATTGATAGCTTTGGAGTGCCATATCTTAATTTTAATAACAAGGGTGATTTTAAGGATATTTTTCTCCGCTATCCCTTATGGAAGATGAACAACAGGCCAGTATCTGTATCGAGTAATAATCCTGTACGTCAAAAGAACTTTAGAAAAATATTTAGGAGGCCAAAAAATGAATAATCCAAGCAACAATAGTGTAGATTCAAGACAACTTATTTTTCTATCAGTAGGAACTATTGTTGGCATCGGGGCTTTATCACTTCCTAATGACCTTGTAAAAAAGTCTGGCCAAGATGCTTGGATTGCAGGAATTTTAGGAGCTGTTTTCCCCTTATATCTTGGCACACTATGGCTTTTTGTTGCTAAAAAATATCCTGATAAAAACATCCTTGATTTGAGTAAGTTATGTTTTGGTAAAATACTAGGTACATTTCTAAATTTTTTATTATTTTTAATGTTTCTTTATAGAACAACATCAGTCGCTTCAGGATTGTGTAACATTTTTCTTATATCATTAGCATCTTACCAAACTCAGCTAAAACTTTTAATAGTTTTTTTATTGATAGGATCAATTACTGCCTATAAGGATTTACGCATATTAGGCAGGCTAAATACTCTGATTTTCTTTATAACAATTATTTTAAGTTCAATTTTGGTATTCGCCTTTAAAGAAGGTAATTACAGAAATCTTCTTCCTGTATTTCAGGCATCTCCAGTTAATATAATAAAATCTACAAAAGAGTCTTTATTTGCTTACAATGGTATTGAAATAATTTTTATTGCATCACCATTTTTGGTAGAAAAGGATAAGCTGGCTGGATGTATATATAAGACAATATTTATTGTAATAGGAATATATTTTTGGTTTGTATTCATAACTATTTATTTTTTAGGCATAGATCTTATACCTAAATATGTATGGTCAGTATCTACTGTGCCTAAAGCTGTTGTAATACCTGTAGTAAGTAATTTCAGGCTCATTTTTATGATGTTTTGGAGCGTAATTATCTTTAAGACCTTATCAAACTTTTATTTTTTATCTGCATTTACACTGAAAGATATATTTAAAAAAGTTAATAAGAAAATCATTTTCATAGTCATTTTTATTTTAAGTCTTTATTTAAGTCTTCAATATAAAGATGAGATTACAAGAAGGAGTATCAATAGCAGACTTGCAGTAATAGATGCAATATTCTCAGTTGCTTATACCACAGTTATTGCTTTTATATGTCATTTAAAGAAGGGTGCTAATGATGAAAGTTAGGTTCAATAACTACTTCAAACTGCTTATTTTGTTAATAATTTTAACTGGATTTATGTCAGGAATAACTGCTCAGCCTATAGAAGAAATGTTAATTACTAATGGAATTGGTTATGATTTAGAAAAAAAGGCTGGAGGTGAACTTCAATTTATAATTCCAACAAGCTTCTATACCTTTAAAAACGAAAAGTTATCTTCTTGCGATGTAAGAAGGGCTATTGGTAATACAATTGGTACTGCAAGAGAAGATAGGCAGACCAAAATAAGCAATAAGTTTGTATTAGGTTTTGAAAAGGTTTATTTATTCAGCGAAGATATATCTGAAAATGGTATTAAAACAATTATAGACTTCTTATTCAACAATCCAGCAGTAAATGATAATGGTTCCATTGCTGTAATCTCTGGTTCTGCAGAAAATGCTTTTAAAAGACAAATAGAAGGAGCTAATTGTGCTGCAGATGAGATTGACGGAATTATTCGTAATCTTAACAACAACAACTTTTTTTCAAAACACTATAATCTTTCTGATATTTACATTAAAACTACTCAAGAGGGAAAATCTCTGGTTATTCCTTATATAGAAAGCACCGACGAGGGTTTTGAAGTTAAAGGACTTTCCTTATTTAAGAACTATAAGATGATTGGAAAGCTAAATATGGCTGAGACTCGATTTTTTAATCTTCTAAGAGAGAACAAGTGCCATGGTCATATAGACATACAAAGAACCCCTACTGAATCTTTCAGTTTTTATGGCACCTCCAAACGAAAGGTTACTTGTGAAAAAAATGGTGACAAATATAAATTTACAATTGAAGTCACATTAAATGGTGAAATTTTGGAAAACGAAATGTTTAATAATTTTTATAATAATATTAATGCAAAAGAAGAGGTTCAGAAGGAAATAGAAGAAAAAATAAAAAATTCTTCAGAAACTTTAATTAAAAAAATAAAAAATGATTACAGCTTTGATGGTCTTGAACTTGGAAGTATAGCAGCTGCGAAATATGGGAGACGCAACGGAATAGATTGGGATAAAGTTATATCGGATTCTGAAATTGAAGTAAAGCCTAAGGTCCATATTGAAAGAACGGGGCGCGGAGATTTATAATAAGCATAATACTACAGGTATGCTAGCGTGAAAACCAGCATACCTGTTTTAAATCATTTAATCTTCTCCCACCAGGCTTCAGTTTTCTTAGGTACTTTAATATCTAATTTTTCGCCAATCATAGGATGAAGCAAGTTCACATTTCTTCTGCTGCTTTCTTTAGTTACTCTAATTATAGGTTCATCCCATGCATGCATAGACAAGGTAAACTTAGCCCAATGAGAAGGTAGCAGTTTTTCTGCTTTTAAGTCAACAGAAGCTTGAACTGTCTCTTCAGGCATCATATGCGAATCAGGCCAATGCCCGCTGTACTGACCACATTCTAAAATAGCTAAATCAAAAGGACCATAGCTTTCTCCAATTTGCTTAAAATGAGAGCCATAGCCTGAATCTCCACTATAGAAAACTTTCATATTCCCTGTCTTTATTACAAAGGATATCCACAAAGTTTGATTTTTCTTTCCCCCTCTTCCAGATAAATGCCTTGCAGGAGTTATAGTTATCTCAAACCCATTATCAATAATTATACCTTGGTTCCAGTCCTTTTCAATTATTATACTTTTATCAAAGCCCCAGCGCTCAAAATATGCTCCTACCCCAAGCCCTGCAATTAGCTGTTTAATTTTAGGTCTTAATTCTGCTACAGCCTCATGGTCTAAATGGTCATAGTGGTCGTGTGAGATAAGAAGATAGTCTATATCCGGAATATCACTTACTTTATATATATCACTCCCTTTATAGCTTCTATTAAAGAATTTTATTTTAGAAGCACTGCCGCTCAGCACAGGATCTATTAAAAATCTTTTACCATTAAGCTGAATGAACCAGGAGGAATGCCCAAACCAGATAATAATATCTTCATTTGGATTTAAACTCATTAAATCAGTTTTTATTGAAGGCAAAGCACAAGGAGGTTCACGTCTTTTAGTTTTATTGAAAAACATATCCTTAAGCATTCTAATGATGCTTGTATAGTCTGATAAATCATAAACACCTTCAAGATTATGAAATCTTCCTTTTCTGTAATTAGGTGAATTTTTTATTCTTCTAAGCCTTTCTTTTGATGTATTTTTTCCAAGTTTAAGCTTCATCACTGAATCCTCCTTTCTATAAACCATTCTGATAATTTAATAGTATTCTCCAAAAGAGTATTTCTAATCTTTTCTCAAACTATTAGTACACAAAGACATTTTTCAAATCATATACTGACATTATGATTATTTTTAAGCAGGTGGTTTTTATAAGCGAGCATTCAGGATTTAATTTGAAAGAACTTCAGCTTTTAGGAACAGGAACTCAGGGCAGTGTATATAAAATTGACAGTGAAAAATGCATTAAAGTATTTAAGAGCAAAAGAGAGTGCAAGGAAGAAGTACAATCTTTAACAATAGCTCAGGGAGATATTCATTTCCCAAAGCTCTATAAATATGGAGAGAACTATATTGTAAGAGAACTAATCTCCGGAATTGAGCTTGATAAATATTTAGAGACACATAAATTAACATCACATACTATAACTAAGATTATTGAACTGTATGAGTCCATGATTAAAGTTGGCTACAAAAGACTTGATGCAGCTATATTTCATGTTTTTGTTACTCCTTCTTATGAGCTTAAGCTTATAGATACTGCAAAATCAATGAAAAAGAAAACTGAAATTCCAAACTTGCTTATCAGCGGTATTGAAAAGACTGGCTTTAAACAGGAATTATTTGATTTTCTGAAGGAGACTAGACCTGATCTTTATGAAAAATGGAGACACTATAAAAAAATTAATTACAAAAAGATTAGTTAATTTGGAGATGATACTGTGAGATTCATGATATTAAGCGATACAAAAGGCAAGGATAATGGTATAAATGAAAAGGTTGTATCAAAATTATTAAAAGAAAGCAAAAAGCTAAAATCTGAACCTGAATTTATTGTACTTGGCGGGGATAATATAGCGGGCAGCAGTGATAAAGCTATATTAGTTAGTCAGCTTCAAGGCTTTAGAGCACTAATTGAAAAATATTATTCTGATAAACCTTTGCTTCCCATAATAGGAAATCATGAAGTAAATAACGAACCTATAGATAATTCTTACGAAAAAGTATTTCAAATGTTTTACAACTATACATTGCCCGATACATGCCTTGAGGATTATAACAATACCGCTTATTATGTGGACTATGGAGATACAAGACTTATAATACTTAATTCCTTTCACTATGGAGAGCTAAATAAAATTTCCGAAAAACAGCTTGCTTTTTTTGAAGCTGCTGCTTCAAGAGAAACTAAAAATAAATTTTTATTTGTTCATTCTCCTGCCTTTCCTACAGGAGCTCATTTAGGGCATTGCTTGGGCTTGTACCCTAGTGAAAGAGATGCCTTTTGGAATATAGTTAAAAAGCACAATATTGATATTGTTTTTTCAGGACATGAACATAATTATTCAATAAGAAAAATAGACTGTGTTCATCAAATTATTACTGGCGGAGGAGGAGAAAAACTTAGAGACAAATATAAAGATAAGAAGGGGGTACTGGTTGCTCCTATAGCTAAACACCATTGTGTAATTGTAGATGTTGATGAAGATTTTATCAACGTATCCGCTATTGGTATAGATGGAAAAGTCTTAAATAAATTTAAAATAGATAAATAAAAAATGCCATCGCGATATCTAGATAAGAAGTTATCTAGATATCGCGACGGCTTTTTATTACTTATAAGCATCTGCTAAGCTGCTTGATTATTTAATATAAGCAATACCTGATACTGGAATATCAACAATCAATACTCCCTTGCCTAAATTTATATTTTCCTTTTTAACTACTTCCCCCATGCAGTTTAAAACTTCCATTTTCCTATGTCCTAAATCATTTTCTATTTCAACATAGAGTTTATTTTTTAATGTTCCGTTTACTAATATTATATTTTTGTTTGCTTCCTTGCCTAAATGCACAACAAAATCAGCGTATACAGCTGCTAAATATTGTTCTTCTGTGCTAGAAACAATTACAGGATAGTTTAATGCAGGATAATAGGGTATAAGTCTGCCGTCTAAAAGTACATCTCTATGCTGCTTCCAAAATCTCAGCCAAAAGCTGATCATTTTAAAATGCTCTTGAGGTAAATTCTCAAATCTCATAGATAATTGAGGTACTGAAAATAATATATTTATAAACTGCAAAGCTGCACTTTCCACAGTATCATCAGTATTCCACATAAGCATATCTGAGTGAGCTGCAGTATTTCCACATAAAAGTCTTATATCCATTGATCCTATTCTATTAGTTATTGGGTCATTAGGACAGTCTGTAACTCTAAACATATTACCATACTTTCTCATATAAGGTCCTATATATCTTTGCCTAAATTCAATCATAATATCAGGCTTAATAAATCTAAGCTTTTCAATCACTGAACTTAATAAGCAATCTACGGCTTCTTGAACTGATTCAAAATCCATAAATTCATTGTAATTATCCTTTTTATCATAAGGTAAATCAAATTCATCTACAAAATCAAGCTTTAGGCCGTCTAGGTCCCATTCAGCAACTGCATTCTCATATATAGAAATCAAATATTCTCTAACCTCAGGATATCTTGGGTCAAGTACTCCTGTCTTTAAAATTTCATCATAGCCTAAAAGCTTATCTTTAAACCTGTTCCAAACTTCTGAATACAACCCAACAAATGGAACACTGTACCAAAGCAAATATTTAAGTCCCATATCATGCACTCTTTTTACATGCTCTTTCATATCAGAAATTCTTTTACTAGATACCTTCCAGTCGCCGCAATAAGCATACCCCCTATTATTATCCTCTGTCTGCCAGCCGTCATCCACAATAACAGCCTCGCAGCCTAGTTTTTTAGCTATGCTGCATTGCTTTTCAATTTCATAATCCTTAAGCTCTTGATGAAAACTGTACCAGGTCGAATACATAGGCTGCCTTGCAGCTTCAGGCACAAAGGCAGTCTTATACTTTTTAAAGGTTTCCCACCATTTTGAAACATCCTTTAGGCTTTCGTAGAAGGGTATGTCTCTTGTATCTATTCTAAGCTCTCCTTCATATTCATGTGTTTTCTTTGAGAGTTCTGTAAAGAGAACAATTTTACATTCAAAAGTACCATCCTCTTCATGTACACCTACATTAATGTTAACAGTATTTAAAGCATCAGAAAAAGCACATGTATGTCTATTCTGACCATTTGCATTATAAAGACATGAAACCGGTGCAGAAATTGTTGCCTTGGAGAAAAATCCTCTTGCCCAATCAGCGTGGAAGGCCTTATTTCTAAAAGCTGTAGGATACCAATAAGAATGTATATCTATAATTGGCTGCTTCCATGAAATTGTTACTTTAGGCATATAAATTGGATTTTCTGAAGTAATTTTAAACTTTATGCTTTCCAGACCCTCTTCTAACTTTTCACTCACGATATTTAAATTTAAATCATCTGCTCCATCTATTCTAATTATTCTATAGTTTGATTTAATTTCTTTCACTTTAGCCTCCTCCATTTCTTAAAAACCCAATTACAACTTAAACAAACTTAGGAAGCCAGTCGCCATGGGCCTCAATCAAATCGTCACACAAGGAAATGATATCATCTATTGATAATTCTGCTGAAGTATGAGGATCAAGCAGTGCAGCATGATAAATATGTTCCTTCTTACCTGTTAAAGCTGCTTCCAAAGTCAATAGTTGTGTATTAATATTAGTTCTGTTTAATGCAGCTAGTTGAGGCGGAAGCTCACCTATATAACATGGAGTTACTCCGCTTCTGTCAACTAAACATGGAACTTCTACTACTGCATCTTTAGGCAGATTTGTTATTAATCCTGCATTTAATACATTTCCTCCAATTTTATATGGAATATTAGTTTCCATAGCCTCCATTATATATGAAGCATATTCTGTTGTTCGTTTATGCTCGATGTTTTTGTTGTTAACCAAGTCCTTGCCCATTTGCTCCCAGCCTTTTATTTGAGCTATGCATCTTCTTGGGTATTCATCAAGAGGTATATTGAATTTTTCTATTAACTCAGGATATTTATCCTTTATAAAATAAGGCATATACTCTGCATTGTGTTCACTTGATTCTGTTACATAATAACCGAATCTCTTCATTATCTCATAACGGACCATATCATGGTGTGGGGCTTCTCTTTCTAGAGCTCTTTTCTTAATTTCCGGATATAAATCTTCTCCGTTTCTTGAAATTTCGAGCAACCAAGCCATATGATTTATACCTGCTATCTTCCATTGAAGATTATCAGTTTTCATTTCCAATCCTTTTAATAGATGATCTGCGCAAACTTGTACACTATGACAAAGCCCAACAGTCTTAATACTTGTTCCTCTAAGCATAGCTCCAGTAAGTGCAGCCATTGGATTTGTATAATTTAAAAACCATGCATCGGGGCAAACTTCTTCCATATCCTTAGCAAAATCAAATAATACAGGAATGGTTCTTAAAGCTCTAAATATTCCTCCAATACCTAAGGTATCCCCTATAGTTTGGCGCAAGCCATATTTTTTAGGTATCTCAAAATCAATAACTGTAGAAGGTTCATATCCCCCTACTTGAATAGCATTTACTACATATTTTGCTCCTCTTAAAGCTTCTTTTCTATCTAGATAAGCTGTAATCTTTGCACGTCCATTATTGGAATTATTATTAATATTATTTAAAATAACTTCTGATTCATTTAATCTCTTGTGATCTATGTCATAAAGCGCAATCTCCGAGTCACAAAGCGATGGAGTTGACATCACATCACCTAATACATTTTTCGCAAAAATTGTACTACCTGCCCCCATAAAAGCTATCTTTCCCATAAATATCCCTCCATTTAAACGTTTTATTTTTACTTTATTTTTGTTTTCATTTATAATTATAGTCAGTAGACAAGTTAATATATATGGAATTATGTTGTTAGTGTATAGTTCAATGTTACATTAATTTATATTAAATTTTCTTGGAGGTTTCATATGAGTGATTTTCTTATGGAGGAATTATTCCTAGAAATAACAAATAAATATGACTCAAATTTAGTAGTTTATCAATGTGGCTGGGAAAACTGTAAACCTAAACATTCTTATGGCCCTGCAGTTAGAGATCATTATTTGATACACTTTGTTACGGAGGGCTGCGGCAAATTTTATATAGATGAACTTACATTTGAAATAAAAAAAAACCAGGGTTTTTTAATATGCCCTGGTGATATAACTTATTATGAAGCTGATGAAAATACTCCCTGGAATTATATATGGGTAGGTTTTAACGGAATAAAAGCCCCTCAGTATATTAGTCAGCTTGGATTAAGCAAGTACAGTCCTTTAATAACAACAAAACATCCTGACATTGTTAAAGAATATTTGAGTAAAATTTTTGAAAGCACAAAACTCGAACATGCTCGCGAAATTGGAATGCTGGGTTATCTTTATCTATTTCTATCGGTATTGATTGAAGAAGCCAAGGTAAAAGAACCAACAAGCTATAAACATGAATATATACAAAAAGCTATAGAATATATAGAAATGAATTATCATAGAAGTATATCCGTAAAAAACATCGCAGAGCATATTGGCTTAAATAGAAGCTATTTTAGTAGTCTTTTTAAAAACTCCCTAAATATATCTCCAGAAAATTTTTTGATCCAATACAGGGTTAATAAAGCCTGTGAGCTTTTAAAGCAAAATAAAAACTTAAGAATAGCGGATGTATCCCGGTCAGTTGGATATACGGATCAGTTGGCTTTCTCAAAAACCTTTAAAAAGATAAAAGGTTATTCTCCCAGCGAGTATTTAGTAAAAAGTTAATATCTATATAATATTAGGACTGGTTTAAAATAAACCAGTCCTAATATTATATTTAAAATTCTTAACTTCACAAAAATTACTCATGAATTTTATAAATTCAAGTGTTTTTATATGTATTAATTTTACATGAATTAAAAATGTATTTACAAATAAAAAATATGATTATATAATAAATATATACTTTAAATGAATCACGATTCATAAAAAAGGGGTGCTATTATGCCAAAAATAATTAAAGACGTTGAGCAAACTATTAGAAACTTTGCTACTCAATTGTTTATGGAACTTAGCTATACAAATGTTGATATGAAAATGATATCCCAAAAATCCAAGGTAGCTGTTGGAACTTTATATAATTACTACGAAAATAAAAAACAGCTTTATATAAGCATACTTAAAGAAAGTTGGCAAAATACATTCAACAAACTTGATAATATAAACGAACTTACTATTTCTTCGGAACAAAAGCTCGAAAAACTTATAAAAACACTTTATGAAGATATTGAATCAAGAAATGGATTAGGAAAGGCTTTAATAAACACTTCAATAGATGAGCTAAAAGATGACAGTGAAATTAACGATTTAAAACTCTGCCTGATTTCAAAATTAGAGTATTTCTTTGAATGTAGTGCTAAGGTAAATCATCTTAGCAATTGTTCTAACGTTGATATAAGATTAGCAGAATCGTTAATGGTATGTTTATTAACAATGATAGAATTCCATCCAAATGATAAGGAAGATAACATCAATTTCTTAATTAAATTTATAAGCTTATCATTAAAATAATGCAGTAAAGGAGGCAAATTATTATGAATTTATTATTTTATATTTTAGCAGTAGCTATTGGTGTTGTAACCGGCGGTATTACAAGTCTTATAGGTGCCAGCGGAGTTATGATTATAGTTCCTATTTTAAGTATGTTCTTCAAAGTTAGTGTTCACACCGCAATAGGTACAAGTCTTTTTGTAGATGTTATAGCTTCTTTAACTGTGGCCTATTCCTACTACAAGAATGGCAATATTGAGCTTAAATCAGGTATTTGGATAGCTTTAACTTCTATTATTGGAGCTCAGTTAGGTGCATCCTTTGCAAGTAAAATGGGTGAAGGCAACCTTTCTTCAAGCTTTGGGATTGTTTTAGTTATTGCAGGCTTATCAATGATACGAAAGAGTTATAAAGAAAAAAATGCTCCATCAGATACTGTAAGTGGATTTATACATTTTAAAGCAGAATGGCAAAAAATATTAGCGGCATTAATTATAGGATTAGGTATAGGAATATTAAGCGGAATATTTGGAGCCGGCGGCGGAGTTATGATACTTCTAGCTTTAATAATATTAATGTCATTTCCACTTCATAAGGCTATAGGTACTTCTACTCTTATAATGGCTATAACTGCTCTTTCCTCAACTATAGGTTATGCTGTTAGAGGAAACATAGATATTTTATTAGGCATTTTACTATCAGCAGGTGCTGTAATAGGCGGAATTTTAGGCTCTCGCTTTGCTAATAAGATTAATGAAAAAACATTACAACGAACTGTTGGCATATGTTTTACGGCGATGGGTATAGTAATGACCGCAATAGCTATAATAAAATAAAAATGGGGAACGTAGATAGATTCGTATAAATTCAAATCTATCTACGTTCTCCTTTCTCATAATAGAATTAGCCTAAATAAATCAGATAATCTTCACATGATGCTGTTCATTTTCATGCACTGGTATTACCACATACGAGCATTTACTTCCATCACTTTTTTCTTCTTTTTGTGCTTTGACTTTTGTCCCATCTATCATAAATTCATTAGAATTAGTGGAAAATACGGCCTTCCAAAGTACAGTGTCTTTTCCTTTGTTTATAAATACTGCTTCTTTATTTCCTACGCACTTTATTGAAATTTCATTATTAAATATAGGAATATTGTCAATTTCAATCCATTCTACATCCTCTGTTAATCTTGGGGTGCTTTCAATTAATTTTTTTGTTGCATCCGGCTTTATCCCAACCATACCTGTAATAATACTGCCAACAACACTATAAGATACCTCGGGATATTCCCTTCTCTTCTTTAAAGGGCTTACTAAATCCATTATAAAGTCATATGCTTCTTTATCAAAGCCGTATTTGTATAACACCTCTGGATAATGAGATTCTGTTTCAACATTTATATTCTTACAACTTAAGAGTACTTTAATAGAATTATCAACTCTTTGCTTACCTTCAACAATATCAAAATATAAAGGTAGAGTTGTTACCAAGTGCCCGCTTTTTTCTGCATCATTTTCAGAAACACCATAAAACTCTCCATTTTCTAAAATAAAGGTATTGTAATTATTTTTATTTTCATTCCACCACTTAGTATTAAACATACGTTTTACATTTTCTGCTTTTTCTTCATGTTCTTTTGCTTCTAAATTATTTCCTCTTAGCCTCTGTATTTTAGAATAAGATAAATACCCCCTGTACTGTGCAGACAGCATATCACATGCGGATATAATTTTATCAACTCCAACCTGACCTTCAAGGTATGAAGGAATTCCTCTGTAAATGCAGTCTCCCTTATACTCTAAAAAACCATCATTATTAATATCCCAACACTTTACATAATCCTTAACAGTTCTTTCATAAAAGTTTAAGAAACCCGGATCATTAATATAATCTAAATCTCCTGTCCAAAGGTATTGCCTATAGCAACAATCCAAAACATCAAAGTTTGCAGGTAGGTTATACCAAAAGTCATCATCGGTTTTATAATCTTCCGGAGCAGGCAAATTATATTTGTTTATTTCCCAATAGCTGCACCAATCTCTTGACTTACTGATATTTTTAGCAAATTTTTTCAGCATATTTTTATTAAATGAACTTAGTCCAAGTATTTGCGCACCTGTGCTTTGATGAGAAACATCCCTCATGCAGAAGGCATCTCTTCCCGGAAGTGATGCCTCGTACCATAACCCTACAGGATCATTTGTATTAACATATTTTAAGGCCTTCTCTTTAGCCCAGTTAAAGCCTTCAACAAGCTTAGCATTAGAAGATTTTATAGAAACTCTATTTAACTCCATAACTTAATGCTCCTTTATTTTAAGTAAAATTATTCTTTAACAGCTCCAATTGTTATTCCTGATATAAAATACTTTTGGAAGAACGGATATATCATTGCAATTGGAACTGTTACAATCATTGTTATAGCAGCCTGCACTGTCTTTGGTGTAAGTGAAGAGTATTGTGTGGATGCAATCTGCTGGTCTCTTATTTTTTCTAATGCCTCTGTTTCTAGTAAAACTCTTCTTAAATATACCTGTAAGGTATCCCACTTTCCAGATGGATTATAAACCACGCTTGTAAACCAATCGTTCCAATGTCCAACACCGTTAAAAACACATATTGCTGCTATTACCGGAATACATATAGGAAACATTATTTTCCAAAATATTGTAAGTTCTCCTGCGCCATCTATTCTTGCTGATTCACTTAGTGCATTAGGTATTTCCTGCATATATGCGGCAATAATAAGCATATTATAAGCACTAAAAATACTAGGTAGCCAATATATAGTAAAGGTATTTGTTAAATGTAATTTAAGCATCAATAGATAAAAAGGAATTAATCCACCGCTAAGATACATTGTTATAACAAAGAGTCTTCTCATGAATTGTCTTCCTGAAAATCCTTTAATAGTTACCACATATGCCAAAAGTGCAGTTCCTATTACACTTGTAGCTGTTCCAACTACTACTCTTGCTATAGAAATAAATGTGGCTTTAATCATAGACTTCTGAGAAAATATAAATTTGTAAGACTCAAAAGAAACTTTCCTAGGCCAAAGATATATTCCTCCTTTAATTGCATCAGTACTATCATTAAAAGAAATGGCCAATTGATTTATAAAAGGATATAGCATTATAATAATTAGTAATATCATGAAAATAATGTTAAAAATATCAAATATTTTGCTTCCTAAGCTCTTTTTATAATGTCTTAGTTCCATTTTATACCCCCTAGTTTTCCTTATACTACTCATAATGATTATCAATCATCATGGTCTCCAAACAAAAATACTATTACATTACTGATATGTCAAAAAACTTCTTACTTAGACGATTTGTCAAAAATACAAGTGTAAGACCAATAACTGATTTAAATAATCCAACTACCATACCATATGAATATCTTCCTAATTGTATACCGTATCTATATGCATAGGTATCAATTACATCCCAATACTCTCTGGTCTGAGGTGAGCCTAAAAGAAGCTGCTGCTCAAAGCCTGCATTTAAAATGCTTCCTATTTGAAGTATCAAAAGTACTATTATTGTGCCTCTTATTCCAGGTAAAGTTATGTGCCATACTTTTCCAAACCTGTTTACTCCATCTACCTCCGCAGCGGAATATAATTCTTTATCAATACCTGCAATGGCGGATAGATAAAGAATGGATGAATACCCAATAGTTTTCCATATATTCGCTGAAGTAATTATAGTCCAAAAATACTTACCTTCTCCCAAAAATGATATTTCTCTGTGCAGCAAACCAAACTTTTGAAGAATAACTGGTAATAATCCATCAGTACTCAAAAATGTATATATTAGACTTGCTGTAACTACCCAAGAAATAAAATATGGTAAATAGGACACGGTTTGTATAGTTTTCTTAAAATACTTACTGCTTATTTCGTTAATTAGCAATGCAAGTATAATTGGCGCTGGAAATCCAAATAAAAGATTTAATCCACTTATAGCCAAAGTATTTCTCAGAACATTAAAGAACTCTGGCGCGCTAAAAAATTGTTTAAAATAAAATAGTCCTGCCCAGTCACAGGCAAAAATGCTTTTTCCCGGAGTATAGTGAAAAAATGCTATTAACATTCCATACATGGGATAATAAGCGAATACAAGAACCCATATTATTATTGGAATACAGATCATCCATATGTGTTTCTCTCTTTTAAATGTTCTTATTATTTTATCTAATTTCTTCTCTTCTTTGACTTGTAAGTTTCTTGTCTGTATAGATTGATTGCTCATTATTTTCTCCTTTCACTCGAAACACTAGGCAGCCTGAGTTGTTCTCTCCCCATCGAGCACTTGGTACCTAAGATGTTCGCTTCCTCTCGCAGGTTGCCTTTTGCATTTTATTAAAAAGAGAAGGGGGCAGTCTCCCTTCTCATTAACAATATTACTTCTTACCCCAATTGTTTAAATTATTCTTATATTGTTCTGTCATATATTTTTCTAGCTTATCTACACCTGCTTTTTGGACCTTGCTCTTCAATTCTGCATAATTTTGGTCAAACTCTGCATCAGTCTTACTCAAAATAGCTTTTGCCCAATAGCTTCTGACAATATCATCAACTTGCTGTTGAATAACTGTTACAGGATTATCTGGTAAGAATCCAATTTGATCCATAGCTGAATTATCATAAATAGTATTTTTTAAGTTATCATTCATAACTTTCTTCCACTTTGCCTGATCATTAAAGCATTGATCAATCCAAATATTTGTTTGAGGTGCATCACTAATAACTCCACCAGTATGATCTAACCACAAGTAATTTGATCCAAGCGGCTCATGTGCTTTATAATCATAAGTAGCATTAATTATTTCTTGTTTAGTCTTTTCATTAAAGCTCCACTTTCCATCTTTAAAATTCCAATTAGAATTATCTAGGTTTGGAATTCCCCAAGCAAATAATCTTGTACCATTTGGCGTAATAGCAAAATTAAGGAATCTCATTATTGCTTCTGGGTCCTTAGCTTTATCTGTTATAACAGTATATCCGCCTGCTGTTGTATCTTTTGGTGATAGATACGACTGTTCAGCATTAGAAGATTTTAATGAAACTTGTACAAATCTTTGATCTTCAGTCCAGTTTTTGTTTGTTTTTTGCCACACTTCATGTCCTGCATTCCAAGTTTCCCACCATGCTCCAATGTGACCTACAACTCTCTCATCAGAAACTTTTGTTTTCCATTGCTCAAATTTATTTGAGAATGAATCTGGATCTAACATTCCATCTCTATAGGCTTTATTATAAAACTTAGTAAAATCTAATCCTTCTTGAGTATTTACCCAATGTGTTAAATTGTGGCTGCTGTCTTCCTTATAGCCTTCCTTTAACCCCCATATACCTGCTGCTGCAGGTACAGAACCAGTTGATGAAGCATTTGCTGTAGATATAAAACAATTGTCATTATCCCAAGATAGTGCATATACCTTTTGTCCCTTTGAGTTTGTTGGATGTTTTTCCACAATCTTCTTTAATACATCGTAATATTCTTCAGGAGTTTCAAACTTAGGAGCTCCTATTTCCTGATACCAGTCCCATCTAATATGTGCTGAATAATCAGGTATAGGAAGCATTCCCCATCCAAATGGTAATGCATATACCTTGCCATCTTTATCTTTATATCTACTATATAAATCTCCCAATTCTTTTTTGATACTTTCACCATACTTATCTATATAAGGTGTTAAATCTTTTATTTTTCCTTGCTCCTTTAACTTCTCTACATCTCCCTTGCTAAGTCCTGTTATTACTTCGGGATAATCATTAGAAGCTAATGATAAATTAAACCTTTCGTCACCATCTTGATTGTAAACGATTTTATTTAATTTAACATTAAAGTTATCTAATACGTATTTTTCTAGAGGTTCAGTTCTTGTTTTAGATTTTTCAGGATCATATTTGCCCTTAGCATAAAAATTGATTTCTACAGTTTTTTCTGGAATCGCCCATCCATACTCATTAGTCCCTTTAGTTTTCCATTCACTATTTGTAGAAACAGTATCCTTTTTACATCCTATAAGTGTTGAAGTTATGAAAATACATGCTAGCAGGGCAACTAAATGTCTTTTTTTCATGTTATTTCCCCCTATTATTATTTTTTTCAAAATCTCACAAGTATTATATCAAGTAATTCATAAAATTAAATTATAGTCAATTTGATGTAGTAAATAAGCCAGCTGCAGCAGCTTATTATACTGATAGTGCTGTTCCGCGGAACTTTAAAATTTTCTTTTCTAGTATATTTAAATTATATGATAGGAACGCACTTGTTTAAAATGAATTAATGTTAGAAGTATATGTTTGATTGTTAGTTATAAAATCTTTTTAAATAAAAAAATATTGACTTGTCCTTATCAGGCAAGTCAATATTTTTATGTTACTATAGTTTTATAGCCTTATTTTCCCTTCCAAGCAGTGCCTTCTTTTGAATCGATAAGTTCAATATTCTGATCTAAAAGAATATTTCTAATTTCATCTGCTCTAGCCCAGTTTTTTTCTTTTCTAGCTTGATTTCTCTCCTGGATAAGATTATTAATATAAGTATCATCAACGCTTAAATTTTCATTTGCATTATTAATTTCGGTTAAGTTCAGAGAAAATACCCTATCAAAATCTTCAATTAAATATACCTTTTCGGAATTATTTAAAGCCTCATCCTTTATAACCTCTGATAATATTGTAAACGCATTTGCTATATTCAAATCATCACTTATTTGCTCAGCAAACTTAGCTTGGTAGCTCTTAATGTTATCTTCATTAAGCATATCTTCAGCATTTTTACTCTCCAGTATTCCTTTAATTTTGCTTTTTAGTCTACTGAACGACTTTTGAGCCTCTTTTAAACTTTCAAAGCTAAAAACTAATTGTTTCTTGTATTTAGACTGAAGGCAAAAATATCTGTAATCTAATGGACTAAAGCCTTTTTCAATAAGCTTTGAAACAGTTAAGAAACCTCCGTTTGATTTTGACATTTTGCCGTTATCAAACACTAAAAATTCACCATGCATCCAATAGTTTACCCATTTATGTCCTACAGCACTTTCTGATTGTGCTATCTCATTTGTATGGTGCACAGGTATATGGTCAACACCTCCGCAGTGTATGTCTATTCTGTCACCGAGATACTTCATTGACATTGCTGAACATTCGATATGCCATCCCGGAAATCCTTTGCCCCAAGGTGATTCCCACTGCATTATTTGATTACTAAATTTTGAGTTTGTAAACCAAAGTACAAAATCCATTGGATTTTTCTTATGAGGATCAACCTCAACCCTGCTTCCTGCCTTAAGTTCGTCTATGCTTAGGTTTGCAAGCTTAGTATAGTCAGGGAACTTTTCAATAGAAAAATATACATTACCGTTGGCTATATAAGTAAAGCCTTTTTGCTCAAGCAATTGTATAAACTTAATCATATCTTCAATATGTTCTGTGGCTCTGCACACAACATAAGGTCTTTTTATATTTAAAAGCTCGCAATCCTTCAAAAAAGCTTCCTCATAAAACCTTGCAATTTCCCATACTGTTTTCTTTTCTCTGCTTGCGCCTAAGGCCATCTTATCCTCACCGCTGTCTGAATCGGACTCCAAGTGTCCCACATCAGTGATATTCATGGCGTGCTTTACTTCAAAGCCTATATACTCTAATGACTTTTTAAGAACATCTTCAAAAATATAGGTTCGTAGGTTTCCTATATGCGCATAATTGTATACTGTAGGTCCACAGGTATAAAGTCTTACTTTCCCTTCTTCTACTGGTATTATTTCTTCCTTCTTTCCAGTTAACGTGTTATAAACCGAAAACTTCATTAATATTACCTCCCTATCTTTCTTAACAAAAAATAAAAACTGCAGGCAAAAACCTGCAGCTTATAATGCTAATTAAAATTAAACTTATAAGGCTATCTCAATAAAATTGCAGACTTGTTGCTATTTAAACTTACTAATATTAAATTAGTTAAATAACAACAGCAACAGCATTTCATTTTGATTGACCTCCTCTAAATGATATATACACATTATATACCATCTTTCAGGAAAATGTACATATAAATATTCTAAAAATTTAAACTAATTATTTCGACCATCTCTTAAGCTTTGGAAGCTGCTCGTTTAATAGTCTTCTTGCTTCAGCTTCTTCCATGCCGTTCTCCTTCATGAATGGAACGCATTCCTCAATCATTTGCTCCAAAGTAGCATTAGGAGAAGTAAATGCACCTTCCTTGTAGCAGTAAATACAATACTCGGTATTTTTAGTTCCGTCGGTGTTTGTACCCAGAACCTCCTCATTCATTGGCATTCCGCAGCTTTGACAAAATAATTTTTCCATAATGTTTTCCTCCCTATATGTTTTATAATCTAATTATATAGGGTTAAATATGACAGCATTATGTCATGTTATAATTATTTATTATAAATATTTGATATTTTTAAAGCCCGTTCCCTAATTATATCTCTAATATGCTTTGGTTTAACAACCTCGACTTCACTTCCATAACTTAAAATCATGCTGTATACCCATTCATCTTCTGGATAGTTTACGCTAACTATTAGATTGCCTGCTTCATCATAGGTTATGGAAGATTCATCAAAATACTCCTCTACTCGGTTCCTTACTGTGGGATTAAACTTCATAACTATATGCTGAGGAAAACCGCTGCTAAAACTTTTTTGCCAAGGAAATTCTTCTACCTTTCCTTCTCTTTCTTCAAAGGCATCTTCTAACATATTTAAATCTTTCATTCTAGAAACCTTAAATAGTCTGTAGTCATTTCTTGCTCTACAGTAACCGTAAATATACCAGCTATATAGTTTTAATACCAAAGATATGGGCTCAACTAACCTTTCAGAAATTGATCCATTTGAACTGATATATTTAAAGGATATAACTCTTCTTCCTTCTAATGCTTCTTTTATAAGAGCAACCTTCTTTTCCTGAGGATTATATCTCTCCCATGGTGTCATATCAATAATCAACTTCTGAGACCTTTTATTTATATCCTCTATTTTATCCTTAGGAATCAGTCCTTGAACCTTTTCCATAATATTATTAACACTTTTATCACTTAAAGCTTTATTTACTCCACTTAGCGCTCTTAAAATAGATGCTATTTCATCAGGTGTCAAAAAATTTTTATCAACCTTATAGTTTTTTAATATACTGAAGCCTCCATTTTTACCTTGATGAGCCACTATAGGTATTCCTGCCATATTTATGGCTTCCATATCCCTAACTATGGTTCTTACTGACACCTCAAAATACTCAGCCAATTCACTTGCTGTTATCTTATCCTTATTCATAAGCAGCATAACTATTGCCAGCAGCCTCTCAACCTTCATACAATCACCATAACCTTCTCATGCTTAATCAAGCTTCTTTTTAAACCTTATCATACTTATTATAAGCAGTACAAGGCCAAGCACAAATAATAATGATACATCATTAAGCAAATACTCCATGCCCACTCCTTTTGTTACTATTCCTCTTAAAATATTTAGGAAGTAGGTTAAAGGAAGTGCATAGCCTAAATACTGTATAAACTTAGGCATAGCTTCTCTTGGAAAAACAAATCCTGATAAAAGCACGCTTGGAAGTATAATAAGCACACTAAGCTGCATAGCTTGAAGCTGAGTTTTTGATACTGTAGATATAAGAATGCCTATGGCAAGTGCACAAACTACAAAGCCTGCTCCCAAAAATAGCAGCAATCCAAGACTTCCTGCTATAGGAACTTGAAACCATATAAGCCCTAAGGCAAGAGAGAAAATAAAGTCTAAAAAACCTATTAATACGTAAGGTAAAAGCTTTCCTAATATAAGTTCATGTGATTTTATAGGGGTTACAATAAGCTGCTCTATAGTACCTCTTTCTCTTTCTCTTACTAATGCAAAAGCAGTTAAAAGTACAGTTATATTTTGCATTATAAGTCCTACCAAGCCTGGAATAGTAAAGTTCTGATTTCTAAGACTTGGATTATACAATACCTTAGTGGATACCTCAACACCACCAGTATTTATATTTTGTGACAATTTCTCAGACAGACCAGCCATTGTCTTCATTCCGCTTTTTTCACCGGCCATTACTCCGCTTGAAAAAGCTGTTTTTGCGGTAGTAGGGTCAGAGCCATCAATTATAAGCTGTACCTTTGGTCTTTCTCTACTCAAAAGTTTTTCAGAATAATTTGGAGGTATAATAATCCCTGCATGAACTTTTCCACTGTTTATCTTCTGCTCCATATCTTCTAAATTATTTACATTTCCTTGTATTTTAAAATAAAGAGTATTTTGAAAGCTCCTAATAAGTTCACGACTTTCAGCTGTATTACTTTGGTCAAGTACTACTGTTGATATATCTTCAAGCTGCGTAGCTACTGCATATCCAAATAATAGCATCATCATAATAGGCATACCTATAGCAATACCAAAGCTCGCTTTATCTCTTTTTATCTGGATGAATTCTTTTTTTACTATTGCCCAAAATCTCTGAAGCTTCATATTTCCTCCCCCTCTCCTACAATAGTTTTCAGTTCTTCAAAGGAGGCTTCTATTTTTTGATTAGTTGATCTTTCAACATATCTTATAAAAACATCTTCGAGGTTTCCTACCTGCTCTTTTTCTATAAGTTCTTTTGGAGAACCTGCAGCCATTATCTTTCCATTAAAAATAAAACATAGGAGATCACAGCTTGAAGCTTCGTCCATATAGTGAGTAGTTACTAAAACAGTGATGCCTTCTCTAGCTAAGGAATAAATCATTTCCCAAAATATCCTTCTGGATACTGGATCTACTCCTGCTGTAGGTTCGTCTAAAATAAGAAGCTTTGGTTTATGGATAAGTGCACAACCAAGCGCCAGCCTTTGCTTCCAGCCTCCTGAAAGGTTTTTAGTTATATTTTTTTCTCTTCCGTTTAGTCCTGCCATAGCTATTATAGCTTTTTTTCTTTCTTCTTTTTCTTTCTTTGAAAGTCCATAAACTCCGGCATAGAAATCTAGATTTTCACTAACTGTCAAATCTTCATAAAGGCTAAATTTTTGTGACATGTAGCCTATACTCTGCTTTATTTTCTCAGACTCCTTTTTTATATCATACCCAAGTACCTCAGCTGTACCTGATGTAGGGGTAAGCACTCCGCATAGCATTCTAATAGTTGTCGACTTTCCTGATCCGTTTGGACCTAAAAAGCCATAGATTTTTCCCTTTGGAACCTCAAAGCTTATATCATCTACCGCCTTAAAGTCTCCAAAGCTTTTAGATAAATTTTTTACTGATATTGCATTCATAGATATCACCTCAATTCCACATCTACCATAGTACCTGGCATTAAAGTGGTATTGTCATCAAGCTTAAGTTTAACTTCAAAAACCGTCTTTTCCTTATCACTTTTTTTCTCTACATTCTTAGGAGTAAATTCAGACTCTGGGGAAATATATATTACTTTTCCCTGTCCTAAATCTTTGCCATTATAATAAATTGGAAAATTACTATTTAGCTTAATCTCATTTCTCTTTTCCTCTTCCACATATATCTTTACATATCTGGTTTTTAAGTTTATTGCCTTTGCGATATTCATACCAGGTGAAGCAATTTCTCCCTTATGAAGGAAAACGTCAGATATTACTCCATCATTGGCTGAGGTTACCTTTGTTTTTTCTATTTGCAAACTAAGAAGGTCAACTGAAGCCTGAGCCTGCTTAACAGCCTCCTCAGCCTGATCTTTAACTTTGCTGCTTGCCTTGCTTGGCAAATCATCCTTTTTAAGCTTAGCAATGTTAAGGACTGCTTCTGCCTGCTGCTTCTGTATTTCAAGCCCTTTACTCTCAATTTGTGCAACTACTTGATTTGCTTTTATCTCCTTTCCCTGCTCAACTGATATATTTTCTATCTTCCCGGAAATCTCTGCTGGAATATAAAAACTCTCAGCTTCAACTGTTGCCGTATACTTATTGCTTTTTTCCTCACCTTTTAAACTGCATCCTGAAAAATTCAGTAATAATACTGTTACAGTAATGAGTGAAAATATCTTCTTAATCATAAAACTTCCTCCCTTTTATACAAACCATTTAAAAATAGATCTATCATTATATCCAGCTGCTTATCCTCTTCCACAGTGACTAAGTCAGGCATTATTTGCTTTTGTATAACGTACAGGCCCATCATGCCGATTAACGATCTTATAACTATATTTGTATCTATATTTCTAAATCTTCCTTTCTCTATCCCCTGTTGAAAAAACAATTCTACAATACTCTTTCCTTTGATTATTATATTTTTGATCAAGGCTTCCTTTAAATCTTCATGATATTGCACTTCGGTCATAACTACCTTTATCATGTCCCAATATTTTACTGCAACATCGAATCTATCTTTTAATAATATTTTGAGTACTTCTTTTTCATCTTTATCTTTATTTACCTCAAAAATTTGAGCAAGTCTCCTTGTCATTATCCTTTCCCCCATCACCTCCACAAGCTTAATCATAACTTTTCTTAAAATATCTTTTTTAGTTTTAAAATATCTAAATATAGTGCCTTCAGCTATTCCAGCTTCTTTTGCAATTTCACTTGTAGTTGCAGCACTAAATCCTTTTTCTGAAAAAATCTTAACCGCTGCTTCTATTATTTCTTCTTCTCTATCTCCACGTGCCACTAGCAAAACTCCTTTCAGTATTTATCAATAATTAAAATGAGTGATTACTCACTTTTATTTTAGTACTAATATTTACTAAAAGCAAGGGTAATATAAGAATTAGATGAAATATTCAATTGATAGTTGTTAATTTCCTAATAAGATGTATAGGAGGATTGCTATGATAATTTCTAATGAGGTTTATAACTGCTTAATTAATCAGGCTATTGTTATGAAGCATGCTTCTCAGGAAAGCGGAAGTGAAATTGCTAAAAAAGTTGTTGAGAAATACTTTAGAAATGATAGGTTCGACACTGATGAGAAAGGTAATCTTATACAAGAGATAGCAAAGATTCTAGGAAAGTAAAAAAGGCAGCTAAGCTTAGCTG
The DNA here is from genome assembly GCF_016765585.1 of Clostridium rhizosphaerae. Taxonomy (GTDB): domain Bacteria; phylum Bacillota; class Clostridia; order Clostridiales; family Clostridiaceae; genus Clostridium_AT; species Clostridium_AT rhizosphaerae. The sequence continues at coordinate 25,970 of NZ_JAESWC010000025.1, read as the reverse complement.
TCCTTTCTTTCAAAAATATTTAATTTAAAGACTTCATTAATGCTAACAGGCTTAGATAAAATGTATCCTTGAACAATCTTACAATTACTATCTCTAATCAATTGAAGCTGTTCTTGTGTTTCTACGCCTTCTGCAACAGTTATAAGTTTCAATTTATTAGCTAATTCTATAATGGAATTAAAAATTATATTTCCAGCTGAACTATCAACAATTTCGTCTATTATAGACTTATCAAGTTTTATAATATCAATAGGTAGTTTCTTCAAGTAGTTTAAAGAGCTATACCCTGAGCCAAAATCGTCTAGGGCTATCCTTACTCCAAGACTTTTTAAACTATTAAGAATGCTTATAGCATGATCTGTATCCTTTATGAGAGAGCTTTCAGTAATTTCAAATACTATTCGTTTTGGTAAAATGGGATATTTATCTAGTAGTCTTTTTATATCATGAACTAAATTATCCTTTTCAAAATGCTTTGCTGACAAGTTAATACTTACACATATGTCATTATCTCTAAAATAATCCGAGTAAGCTACAAGACTGAAAACTTTGTTTATAATCCACATATCTATTTCAATCACCATATCGAGTTCTTCAGCCAAAGGGATAAAAATCCCCGGCGAAATAAATCCGTTTTTTTCATGTTTCCAACGGATTAATGCTTCAAGTCCTAACATTTCATTTTTAGTTATATCGTATTGTGGTTGAAAATCAACTGAAAATTCACCATTGTTAATTGCTTTTTTTAACTCATTAGTAAAACTAAGCTTTTCCAGTACTTCGTGATGCAGCCCTGAATTATAAAATGCAAAAATGTTATTTCCAAATTCTTTTGCTGCACTTAATGCCATGCCTGCTGACTGTATAGATCCTTCTATACTGCTTCCTATATTTATACCTATAGATATAATGTAAGTAGGTATATCAACTTTATCCTCATAGAGAAGACTATTGATCCAAAGTATATCAATTATATTTCCATTCTTTGTGAGCAGCTTTGCCTCATGAGGCGGCAATGATTCTCCTAGTAAAGCGTTGTCAAACAAATCGCTCATATTATGGCAGATATCATCGGTTATTAAGGTTCCTCTCCACCCTTTTCCCAGCACTTCTTCCTTTGAATAACCTGTAATTATTTCAGCGAATCTATTAAATAGTATCAAGTTTTCATTTAAATCCCAAATATGTATTATTACATTTGAATTATCAACTACATTATTAATAAAATTTTTATCTTCTAATGGAAAATCTCTGCTAGGTTGTATTTTTAAGTAGCTGTTAGTCATCTTCATAGTTTTATCATCCTGTATAGTTCAGATTTTTTTGCATACTAAGACAAAATATCTTTCATTTTGGCATAAAATTCATTAAATTAATTTTATCATATAAATGTCAATTTTGAAATATACAAGCTACAACTTTAGTTTGTTAAAGTCTTCCTTAATATTACGTATACTTAAAATAAATACAAAAAGTGCGAGAATTTAATTCCTCGCACTTTCTCAATATTATTTTTACACATAGACCACCTTCTAAATGCTCTATTTTATAGCAGAATCTCTTCAATAAATCTTCCACTAGCAATACTGACTGACAACCTTCTAAATATTCTTACCTCTATACATCTCTCAAATCTTCTAACAGCTGCTGACATCTTTTTGACGACATCATTCTTCTAAATGGAAGATATTCTACATAGTGAAACAATTCTTTTTCTGTGCACATTACCATCATCACTTTATTATTTCTCTTTTTCTTAAAAATCACATTACGATTATCTCTTATTGCACTTAAAGCTTTAGTAAATACTTCTTTTATATACTGATATGCTTCTTCATTTTCTTTTATTTTCTTCTCAAGATATTCCCCTTTAAGATAATCAAATGATGCATCACTATTATAGTGCCTAAATATATAATATAAAAAATCGTCATATATAATGAATGCATCTTCTTCATTTTTTATATCTCCAAAAACTCTTTCCATAGCTGAATAGGTTGTAATCCATACATCCCCAGCCTGCTTTATCTCATATTTTTCAAATTTGCCTCTTTCAATAGCCTTTCTAATAGTTGAGCCATCAGATAGTCCCCATTTTCTTGCTGCCTCTGATAAAGTCATAACTGAGTTAAGTTCTCTATTGCTTTCTTCTTCACTAATATTAAATATACATTTTATATCTTCCTTTTCCAGCTGACCGTAAAAGATTTCCAGGTTATTACCTTGTTGGTCATATTGATTCGATATAACTAATATTTTCTGCCCTCTATATAGTAAATCATAAATACCGTCAATGCTTACTATTGTATTTATTAATTCTTTATCTTCACTATTGTATACCTGTGCCGGATAGAGCCTTCTGTTTTCCATTGTTATAATAGAAATATTGCTCATATATCTTCACTCCCTAATTAAATTATCACTATCTAGTGACAATTTAATTGTATATCTATGGGTATATATAATCAAGTTTCAAATATATGTATTTATCTGAAAATAATTGAAAATTACATGTTTACAATAATATTTCACGTTCTATCTCCGTTTATCTCTAGTTTTTCACTATATAGTGAAAAACTAGATTAAAAATACCTCCCATGGAGTAAATTCTATTCGAACTTACCCTATGGGAGGCATCATGCTATTTCATTCCCGTATAAATAAATATTGCGTCTCTTAAAAACTCTGCTGTTCCTGGTTGCTCTTTATCATAATAAGCTGTAAATCTTTCATCAGCTACATACATCTGAGCAACACCCGCATGAGCTTCTTTACTATAACTGTCCCAGTAGAAACTTAGCCACTGTCTATGCAAATCTGCAGCCTTTTGAGCTAGTTCTCCTGCAGGATCCCCTGTTTTAAAAGCATCCTTAAGAGTTTTTAAAACTTCCTCACCAAGCTTAGTCACTTCATCATATTCCTCTTGAGTCATGTTATTGAGCTTGGCATTTGATTTGTTAACCGTTTCGTCACCATATTTTTCACGGATTTCCTTACCATATTTTTTTTCATTATCTTCAATTAACTTTTTCTTAAAGCCTTTAAATTTATCTTTATCACTCATTGTAATCCCTCTTTCCTTAACTCCAATTGTTCTATCCACATTTTCAATAAGCGTATCCAATTGTTTTCTTTTATCAAGAAGCTTTTCCCGATGTTCTTTCAGTGCTCTTACTGCATCAAAGGATGGAGAGGTTACTATTTCTTTAATTTCTTCCAAGCTCACACCAAGCTCTCTGTAAAAAAGAATTTGCTGAAGTCTATCAACTTCTTTCTCGCCATAAATTCTATATCCTGATGAATTGATTCTTGCCGGCTTAAGAATGTCAATTTCATCATAATACCTTAAAGTTCTGGTACTTACATTAGCGAGCATTGCTAGCTTTTGAATTGTATATTCCATGATACCCTCCTGCATTCCTTATACTGCCCTTGAGGATTATTAATCCTCAAGTCTCCTGTATTCCTTTTACGCACTTAATGATTATCAATCATTAAGCATCCTATATTTATTCAATGCACTTGCTGATTTTCAAGTATTGAGCCTCCTGATGAAATAAATATACACCTTTACGCTGCGTTAATGTCAACAACCTTTTATAATATTTTATCTTATATTATTGGGAATTAACAAATAGTAATGCTATAATTTTTATATATTCGCATTTCACCTAAGATAGATTAGGATTTCAAAGATATAGTGTTCTCCATATAAATTTAGGAGGTACTTCTAATGAATCAAATTTATGAAACAGATCGACTTATACTAAAGATACTTGATAAATCCCACGCACAAATAGTTTTAGACTATTTTTTAAGAAACAAAACTTTTTTGGAAGAATGGGAAGCACGAGGACCAAAAGATTTTTACACAGTTCAATACCATGAGAAAAGGCTAGATGATGATTTAATTAATTTTAATAATGGTATAGGGCTGAGGTTTTGGATTTTCAAGAAAACTGAACCTGATAAAACAATAGGAACCATAAGCTTTAATAATATTGTAAGAGGTGCTTTTCTATCTTGCCATCTTGGATACAAATTAGATGAAGCAGAACTAAATAAAGGGTACATTACAGAAGCAATAAAAAAAGGAATTGATATTGTATTTAATGAACTTGGCCTTCATAGAATTGAGGCTAATATTATGCCTAAAAACAAACGATCTTTAAGAGTAGTTGAAAAGTTAGGTTTCTATAATGAGGGTTTAGCTTATAAATACCTTAAAATTAACGGCAAATGGGAAGACCATATACATATGGTCTTGTTAAATGAAAATGTATAGATAATATAACTTTTAAGAGTAGGCATATTTTGATTGCCTACCCTTAAATTATAGTAGTGATTTCTTAGTTTTTCTTTCTGCCAAATAAAAAATCAACTAAAAAAACAATAACTGCAACTATTAATAATAGGTTCAAAAGTCTGCCTGCCAGTCTTAAAACAAGCCCAAGCACCCAGAAAAATACGACTACCCCGCCTATCCATCGTAAAAATGCCATTACCTTAATCTCCTTAATTCTTAGTTTTTTTTATACATTATTTATGAATATTATCTACATATAGTAATTGTTTGTCAAATACTAGATACGAATAAAACACCCTAGAAAAATATCTAGAGTGTTTTATTCTTTTTACAAAAATAGTATACCTGAAATAAGACATACTATTTTTATATTATTTTGTTAGCATAGCTTTTGTACTTTCTTTTATTGTATTTAATTTAAAGCTTCTAGTTTTTTTAGTTATGCTGATATAATCAAACCTTTCAGCTTTTACAGGCATTAAAAGTCTTTCCATGGAAGTTAAGCAGGATATTGTACCATTGCCGCTGCCTCCTGCTGCCGCAACAGCTATAACAGGTTTATCTTGAAGATATCCCTTCTCTTTTTTCCATGCCTCGCATCTTCTTAATCTATCAAAGAAAGCCTTGGCAGATTCACTCATATCTCCCCAGTAAACTGGAGTAACGAATACAAATGCATCCATATCCTTAAGGGAATTATGTAAATCTTGAAAATCATCTCTAACCTGACACTGATTTACGTTTAGGCATGGTCCCCACCCATTTCCACAGGCATGACACTGGCCTACTTTCATATTGTCTAAATCAACCATAACAACTTCAGCACCAGCTTCTTCAGCGCCAAGCTTTGCAGAATTTCCACAGGCTTCAGTAAGCCCATCCTTGTTTGGACTGCTTGTAATAACCATAACTTTCATTGTTTCATCCACCTGTGTTAATTTTGTTATACCTTAGGTATTAAAAATGAAGTAACATATATTTCGCTATCTGATCTTAAAGCATGCATAACACCAGCAGGTACTATAAACGCCTTCCCAACTTTAAGTTCAATATCCTTGTCTTCTAATACTCCAAAGCCTTCGCCTTTTATACAGTAAAAAACTTCATCATGGGTTGGATGCTTATGAAGCGCCACCTTCTTGTCTGCAGGAATGTGATACACATTAGTTACAATTGAGTTTTTTATATTTTCTAAATCCATTTTATTATGCCCCTCCTTTAAGTATGTCTAAGCTATTATTTTATATCTTCATCATCACTGAAAATTATTATGTAACTACCGGTTTTTAAACACATCCTACATTACGTAGTTTACTGTGTATTCTACTTCTGTTCCCTCTCTATCTGCATTAAAGCCTCTCTAAAGCTTTCTAAAGCCTGAGCTCCTACTACTGCATATTTGTTGTCTATTATAAAAGTTGGTGTACTGTTTATTTCATTCTCATGTGCTATTTGCTGGGTTTCTTCAAGTATGTTATCATACTTTCCTTCTTGTATATTTTTTAATAGATCCCTGCTGTCAAGTCCCACCTTCTCAGCTATTGAAGAAATAATTTCTATATCTCCAATATCTTTACCTTGTGTAAAATACGAGTTAAAAGCTTCCTCATGAAACTCATGGAATTTACCCATTTCTTTAGCATATTCCCCTGCAGCTAATGCCATATGTGAGTTAGACAAGATAGTAAACTCATTAAATTGAATTCCATACTGCTTTCCAGCTGCCTTTAAATTTTCAATCATTCTATTAAGCTGAGCTGCTGGAAATCTTTTAGTAAGTGCCATTCCCTCTTTAGGAGTGTCCGGATGTATTTCTAATGGAAGCCAATCATCCTCAATATCGAATTCTTCCTTAAGTTTGTCGACAATTCCTTTGCCGATATAACAAAAAGGTCATATGTAATCTGAAAAAATTAAAAATTTGTGTCTCATTTATAAAAACCTCCTTTAATAAAGACTTAATATTATTATTATCATAATATATACAGATATGATAGTACAAATGCATAAATTTACAGCAATATAAAAACCTTGAATTCTGAGAATTTATAATCAAAATTTCAAGGCTTTTATATTATATATTTCTTTAATTTATAATGTCTACAGCTGTTTAATCTTTTCATCAAGCTCAGAAATCTGATTTTCTATATCTTGAATTTCATCAAATATCTTTATGAGCTTATCTGCATCAGGCGCTGCATTACGTTTATGATCTTCATAAACTGTATCTCCAATTTCAAACTTCTTGTCCTTGATAACACTTTCAAGCTTATTTCGTTGTAATTTTAGTTTGCCTATTTCTAATACATCCATAGATTTTGCTCCAATAGTAGAAGCAGTATCTTTTACTGTTTCGCCTAGGTTCTTAAAAAAACTCATCATTAACACCTTCCTTTCCCATTTCCACTATATGATATTTTTATTAAATGTTGATAACTTTATTATAATATCCTTGAAATAAGCTTTATTTTAGCTGTATACAATGCAAAAGTTCTAGTATATTACCTTTAACACAATTATTACATAGAGAATATTATATACAAAAACATTCAATAAGGAGGTAATTTTTGTGTTCTTAGGTTTAAAAACCTTAATTGCTATTGCACGAATAAGGAACAATAAAGATCTTAAAGACAAGGATTTTTTGGACAAGACTATAGAAACCTTTGGATATGCTTACGATCCAACTCAAGACATGTTCTACTCCACTATGGACGCCTGGCAGAGAAAAATGGGATACTGCCGTTTGTATGATGAATCCGCAGCACCTACAGGAATGATTGTAGACTGCGAACCATTTTACTTTGAATATAAAGAAAAGAGGTGGCTGATTGAATTATGGAAGGGCCAATACGATATGACTACGGGCTGTGAGATAGGAGTTTATACATCTGAATGGGCAAACTTATTTGTACCTCTCATATATAAAAATCTTTTCTATCATTGTGCAAGCGATGAGGAAATTTTAAAGATATACGTTTGTTTAAAGAAAAATGGACAACCTCTTTTCCAAAGAGAAGAAACTCATTGGTGGCTAACAGGATTTAAACTAGGTGAATTTTCAAAGCCTTCCGAATTAACAATGGATGTTCGTATTACATTAAAGGATAAAGAAATGTGCAATGCATTTGTAGAATCAGTATTAAGAGCCGGGTATTTGCAAAACGAGATTCAAATAAATGAAACCACCGTGGGATTTACCTTTAAAAAACCCCATTCACCTCAACCTATTACACGAACAAAATTAACAGACTGGGCTATACAAGTAAAAAATCAGTATTTATGCGATAAGTACCAAGATGTCACTAGGCCATTCAACAGATTAACTGATAAAATAATAGTCGTTATGGTACAAGCACCAGAAATATATAAAAATATTAAAGCAGTTATGCGAAAGAAACATTAGTTTAAAAAGTTTTGACCTTTTAGGGGTGAAAAAATGAAAACATCAAAACGTATATCTCAAGTTTTTAAAACCGCCGAAGAAATACCTTTTAATGATTCCTCAAAAATTGTTTTAATAAGCGACTGTCATAGAGGCAACGGAGGCTTATCTGATGCCTTCTCTAAAAACGAAAATCTTTATTTTGTTGCTATAAACAATTATTATAATGAAAATTTCACTTATATAGAAATTGGTGATGGGGATGAGCTATGGAAAAACGGCAACTATTCTGATATTAAAGAAGAATATAACAGTATTTTTAAATGTCTGTCCAAGTTCTACAATGAAGGAAGGCTTCACCTTATCTTTGGAAATCACGATATTGTAAAGAGAAGTATCCAGTTTGTAAAAAATAATTTGTACGAGTATTATGATGAGCATGAAAATAAAACTATCGATTTATTTAAAGGTATAAAAGTTCATGAGGGATTAGTTTTAAGATATACACCCTCCAATGGTAAAATACTTTTAATACACGGTCATCAAGGTCAATATATAAATGATAAGCGTTGGCAATTAGGTAGATTTTTATGCAAAACCTTATGGGAACCACTTTCTGCATTAGGCATTAATGATCCAACAAATACAGCGAAAAACTATGATCAAAAAGAGGCCGTGGAAAAAAAGCTTACTAATTGGGCAAGGAAAAAAAAGCTTATGCTTATTGCAGGCCATACCCATAGAGCCAAATTTCCTGAAGTAGGCGAGATACCATACTTTAATGCTGGAAGCACAGTTCATCCTCGTTTCATAACAGCAATTGAGATTATGGAGGGCAGCATCATGCTTGTTAAATGGAATGTTAAAGCAAAGGGAGATGGCACATTATTTATTGGTAAGGAAATACTTGCAGGGCCCAGAAGTTTAGTAGATTATTTTAATACTCTAAAACCTAAGTAATTTTAGTTGCTTATTTATTTTATATATTGTACAAGCTGCTCGTTATTCGTATACGAGCAGCAAATGCTACATAGTATAATTCGTTTAACATATCTGAACTCATATAAAATTTATAAACTCCTTCATATTTTGAAAACTAAGTATTCAATTAAAACTATTAACTAAACAATTATGTAAAAATTCAAAACTAGATTTCTAATGTTAATTTTTTGACGAAAGAACACATATATTGTAAATTTATGTCTAATAGTTTATAATATTCTTAAATGTATAATTATAAAAATTAAACTCTTGATTTCAAATTAAAATTGGAGTGATATTTAAATGGAGCGCTATCGAAAATATGTCTTTATTCTTTTTTTCTGTATCATTATTCTGCAATCCTTTTCAGTTAAGGCAGATGTAAAAGAAATAAAATATCAGCCTGAAGTAAATTATCCCCCTTACAAATATATGAATAACAATCAAATATCAGGCTTTGATATTGAACTTACTAACCTTATTTTTAAAAATGAGGACTACAGGCTTTCTATTTCTACTGACAGCTGGGATAAGATCTATGAAAGACTTAAGGCCGGAGAAATTGATACAACAGGACTTATGGTAGTAAATGATGAAAGAAAAAAAGATATACTTTTCTCAAATACAGTTTTAGACACTTATATATCAATTTATACAAGGAATGGATTTAACAGGGTAACTTTGAATGACCTAAGCAAATATTCAGTTGGCGTTGGCAAAGCTCAGTATTCTGAGAACATACTAAGAAATAATCTTAAATTAACGAATTACATACAGTATGACAACATAAGCCAAGCAGTTGACGCTCTCGCTAAGGGGCAAATTGATGTATTATTTGAAAATCAAGAGGTAGTTAATTACTATATTACAACTAAGGATCTAAAGAATGACATTATACAGCAAGTTGGTGATCTATTTCCACAGCAGGTGTGCTATGGAGTAAACAAGGCTGACCCTGAATTGGTGGATTATATAAATAAAAGACTTGAAGATCTTCATAGATCCGGAGCTTACGAAGAACTTTACCAGAAGTATTTTTTCTATCACTCAAAAATATATAAGCAAAATCAGAAAGAAAAATATGTAGCGCTAGGTATCATATTAATTATTATCCTGCTTATACTTCATATAGTTGCTCAGCGTTATATAAGATCACTCAGAAAAAAAGTAATTACTGAACGAACTCAGTACGAAAATATGCTTAAAGAAAAGTACGAAGAACTAAAGATGTATCAAGAGCAGCTTCATTATAATGCGTACTACGATTCTTTGACAGGTCTCCCAAACAGATTGTATCTATATGAAAATACAGCTTCAATTATAAATACAACTATTAATAATGGTCATAAAGGTGCTCTACTATTTATTGATGTGGATAATTTTAAACTTATAAACGATACTTTTGGTCACAATACTGGTGATGTCCTTCTCCAAAATACAGCTGAAAGATTAGCTAAAATATGCCCTGAAGAAAACAATTTAATAAGACTTGGCGGAGACGAATTTATTATAGTACTTACTAACATAGATTCGAAAAACAATGTTGAAATCATCGGAAAAAGTTTAATTGATACTTTTAATGATCCCTTTAAAATAGATGAAATAGTTGTGAGTTCTACATTAAGTATTGGCATATGCATGTTTCCAAAGGATGGAGATAATTTAGGAGTTCTTTTAAGGAATGCTGACACAGCAATGTATAAGGCTAAATCTTATGGAAGAAATAATTTCACTTTTTATAATGAAGAGATGAGTAAAAGTCTTTTATATAGAATTAATCTTGAAGATAATCTTAAATTAGCTCTTAAAAATAATGAATTTAAATTATATTATCAGCCTCAGCTAGATTTGACTTCAGGTAAAATAACCGGAATGGAGGCTCTTATTAGATGGGACAACCCAAAGCTTGGCAGAGTTCCTCCCGATAAATTTATATCAGTAGCAGAAGAAATGGGCTTAATTATGCCTATTGGTGAATGGGTACTTAAAACAGCCTGCGAATTTCTCGTAAAACTGCACAATGAGGGTTTTAAGGATCTTAAAATATCTGTTAATATTTCTATAGTACAACTTATTCAAAATAACTTTCCAGATATAGTTATGGGAATTGTTAATGAAACTGGCTTATCTTCAAATTATTTAGAGCTAGAAATTACAGAAACAGTGCTTATGGAAAACATTGATACAAATATAGAAAAACTTAGAATGCTTCGAGACTTAGGTCTTGATATTGCACTTGATGACTTTGGAAAAGGATATTCATCATTAAATTACTTGAAATGTCTGCCTATAAATACTCTTAAAATAGATAAATCTTTTATAGACGATGTAGTCACGGATAACCTTACAGAATCAGTAGTAAGTTCTATAATATTCATCGGCCATAAGATGGGTCTTAGTATTGTTGCTGAAGGTATAGAGGATAAGACTCAGCTAGCTTATTTAAAATCTGCAGGCTGCAATAAAATGCAGGGATATCTTTTATCAAAACCCCTTCCTGAAGAAGAAGTAATTAGTTTTTTAAATATGAGTAAGTAAAATGAGGCAGTACAATAATTTTTATTGTCTGCCTTATCTTATTTTATAGTATTTCTAGTATATGTTCTTTTGTATTTAATAGTTCTTGAGATAATAGTCTGTTAATTTTATTCTCTGTGCAAAAATCTATAACTATCTCTTCTTTTATAACTCCTGGTCTTGAAGACAAAACATATATCCTGTCTGATAAAAATATCGCTTCTTCTATATCATGAGTTATAAAAAGTATAGTATTATCTAAAGTATCTTTCATCTCCAAAAGCCACTTTTGCATTTTTCCCTTTGTAATAGAATCAAGTGCACCAAAAGGCTCATCTAAAAGCATTATTTCCTCAGAAGAAAGAAAGGTTCTTAAAAAGCTTGCTCTTTGTTTCATTCCTCCTGAAAGCTCATAGGAGAATTTATCTTCGTAGCCTTTAAGTCCCATTACCTCTATATACTTCATTGCCTTTTGAATTGAAAACTTCTTATCTTCTCCTCTTATCTCTAAAGGCAAAACAACATTATGAAGCACTGTCTTCCAAGGAAGCAGCAAATCTTTTTGCTGCATATAACCTATGTTTCCCTCAACAGAAACAGATCCACTATCTGCTTTTATCAATCTGGTTATAATATTAAATAAAGTGCTTTTGCCGCAGCCGCTGGGGCCTAATATGGAAATAAATTCACCCTTATTTACTGTAAGCGAAATATTCTTCAATACCTCTGCTTTATTAAAGCTTTTACTTACATCTTCAAGCTTGATTAAAAAACTTTGATTATTATTTTGGAAGGAATTCATTTGTGAATGCATCTTCAGCCTTTAGCTCCTTTTTGATTAGTCCTTTATCCTTTAAGAACTTAGCATAGTTGTTCCAAACTTCTGTTTTCATAACTCCCCATTTTGGCGCATCTGCAACATATTGTTTTGCTAGATATTTTTGACTTTCTACAGCAAGGTTTTGGTTTATTTCTGGAGCATATTTTAAAAGTATTTTAGCTGCTTCGTCAGGATTTTTTATTGCATCCTCATAACCTTTTTGAGTTGCTCTTAAAAATTTTTTAACCTTTTCTGGATTGTCCTTTATAATGCTGTTGCTAGTAATTAATATTGGAGTATAGTAATCTAAAGCAGGATCTAAATCTTTTACAGGTATATAGTCTAGATCTATTCCTTTAGTCTTTGCTTCTATTCCTGTCCAACCTTCAAAAATCCAAGCAAAATCTATATTCTTCTGAACAGCTGTAAAGAAATCATCATTACCCATGCTAATATTTTTAAGCTTGCTGTAATCCGCTCCGTTTTTCTCCATAACAGCTTTCAAAACAGCTTCCTCAGAAGGAGATCCCCATCCACCGTAAGTTTTTCCTTCAAAGTCTTTTACGCTCTTTATATTTTTGCTCTTTGGAGCCGCAAAGCCTGAAGTATTATGCTGAATTATAGTTGCAATAGCTTTTATAGGAACTGGTTCATCTCCTGTTAGAGCATATGTAACGTCTTCCTGGTAGCTAACCCCAAAGTCGCCTTTTCCTGCCGCAACAAGGGTTGCAGTGCTTCCTTCTGAAGGCTGAATTATTTGAACATCCAGTCCTTCTGCCTTATAATAGCCTTTTTCCAATGCAGTATATAATCCTGTATGGTTTGTATTTGGAGTCCAGTCAAGAATAACTGTAGTCTTTTCTAAAGGCTTGTTTGCTTCTTCTTTTTTTATATCTTCTTTCTTTGCTGCACAGCCTGACATTATTGCTGCAGTAACTGTTAAAGCAGCCGCTATTGATAAAATTTTATTTTTTTTCATAACTTACTCTCCTTACTTCCAATGAACTATTTTCTTACCTATAAAATCGATAATATAAATAATTAATATACTTACAAACACTATTACTAATATTGATGCAAATACCTTGTCCAAAGCATAGGCATTTTTGGATCTTACCATATACACTCCTATACCTTTATCTCCACCCAGCCATTCACCTATAACCGCTGACATTATCATATAAGTTGCCGCAATTTTAAGTCCTGAAAATAAGTTTACCATGGCATATGGCAGCTTCAAATGATAAAAGGTTTGAAGCTTTGAAGCCTTAAAGGTACTAAATAGATTTATATAATCCCTGTCCACTTTTTCAAAACCATCTACTAAGCTTATAACTATAGGAAAGAAGCACACCATTACAACTACTATAATCTTTGGCAATGCACCAAACCCAAACCATATTATAAACAGCGGCGCAATAGCTATTGTAGGAATGGTCTGAGATATAACTAAAATAGGGTATATACATTTTTTTATTACTTGAAAGCTGTCCATTAGTATGGCCAATACAAATGAAAATATTATTGATAGTCCAAAACCGATAAAGGATTCATAAAGCGTTACCTTTGTATGTGCTGAAATAATTTTAAAATCTTTAAACAGAGTATTAACTATCTTAACAGGAGACGGAAGTAAATACTGCGGTACATGCCTAAAGACTGTAATTCCCTGCCACAATAATACAACGATTATTATTGTGACAATAGGATACAGCTTATTCCCTATATTTGTGGATCTTTTCATCTATGGTCACGCCTTCGCTTTTGTAGTCTATTTTTACTACTGATGCTACTCTTGAAGCTCCTTCTTCAACACATATCTGTTGAGCTTTTTTTACAATGTCTAAAAGTGTATCTAAATCACCCTCCATAGTAGTTTCCATAGGACCTACGATATACTTAACTCCAGTTGATGCTATATATTCTATAACCTTGTCTACAACTGGATAAATTCTTTCCTCAGGAACATTTGGTATTACTTGAAGACTTACATTAACTGTATTCATTACATTCACCTGCTTTCTTAAAGTTTTCTGCAATAGTATGCTTTACTTCCTCATAGGGAAGATTTTTTATTATTGCTATTTGATTTACTATGTTTTTAACCTCATCTGGATATCCATATTGCCCGTTAACCCATTCCAGTGAAGTTGGTCCGTCCGTCTCTGTCAATATTCTGTTTAAAGGAAGAGTTTTTACAATCTCTTCCGTAAGCTTTGAATAGCCGATATCCACACTTGTAGTAAAATAACAGCCATAGTCTAAAAGCTTTTTCATTGTATCTAAAGGTCCGCTGTACCAGTGGATTATTGGAGTTTTTAATTCATATTTCTTTATGCTCTCATAGATTTCTTCCTCCGCACCTTTTGTGTGTATATTGGTAATCTTATTGTACTTATAAGCCATTTTGAGAAAGTAACTAAATACTTGTCTCATATATGGATATTTCTCTTTTTCTAGCACCCAATGATAATCAAGCCCTATTTCTCCAATTACTTTACTCTCCTTAATGTACTGCTCAAAGCTATCTAAGTTCATAAAATTTTCATCAGCCTTCCAAGGATGTATGCCAAAGCATGGTATTATAAGAGGATTATCCTTGTTTATTTCTTTTGTAAATAAATAAGTTTGCACATCCATAGCGCAGCCTAAGGTGATAATATTGTTCTGCTTGATTATGTTTAAAGCTTTATCAAGATTTTTTCCGTAAAAATCTAAATGATTATGAGCATCAATATACATAGCTTCCTCCAAGTCTTCCACTGCTAAAAAAATAAAAAATGCACTATAAAAATAGTGCATTAGGATACTAATATCTAAACAGCTTTCCTACGTCGGTTTTACCCGCATCAGGTTCGAAGGGTTAAAGTTATAAACTTCTCTCAGCCATAAGGCGCCCCTAGCACTACAAACAATATTCAATTTGACCACATTTAGATAATAACACTTATTTGTGGAAAATAAAATACCTATTTCTAAATTTAAATAATTTCTTAAAGCCACTATTTGGTAATAAATATAATATTATGCTATAATTGTTATACATTTTAATTGGGGGAATGATAATAATGGATAGAATAAAGGCACAAAGACAATGGTTGAAATCAAGGTTTGATGACAATGAAGAGGATGAAATAAAATCTGATCAGGAACTTCAGCTTCCACAACCTCCTCTGCAAAAACCTTACGACAGCAATGCTGAAATTTTAGCTCTGCCAGAGGTTACAGAAAATGTGTTAAAAAAGCCTAATATAATGGAAATTTTAAAAGACAGAAAAAGCAATAGAGTTTATTCAGAAGAAAGTCTCACTCTAGAAGAACTTTCTTTTCTTCTTTGGGCTACTCAAGGAATAAAAGAAATAAGAGGAAATAACTATGCTGCATTGAGACCTGTTCCTTCTGCTGGCGCAAGACATCCCTTTGAAACTTACATTGCTGTAAATAGAGTTCAAGGATTAAAGAATGGAATATATCGTTATCTGGCATTAACCCATGAGCTTTTATTCATTAAAGAAGATAAGAATTTAGAAGAAAATCTCTCAAGGCTGACTTTAGGTCAAAAGTTTACAGGCAGAAGCGCTGTTACATTTATTTGGAGTGTAATTCCTTATAGAGGTGAATGGAGGTATAGTATAGGTGCCCATAAGCCCATGCTTTTAGACGCAGGACATGTATGTCAAAATTTATATCTTGCCTGTGAAGCTATAGGCTGCGGCACATGCGCTATCGCTGCTTATGACCAGAACAATTTTGATAACTATCTAGAGCTTGATGGTGATGATGAATTTGTAGTTTATGCGGCTCCTGTTGGAAAGGTTCTATAAATTTGTTTTTAGTAAAAAGGTGTTGTTTTTATGGCAGCACCTTTTTTTCGTCCAACTATTACATAATAAAAGTAATTTTTGTTAATACTACCTACAGTATTTATGAATTTAATTATTTAGGAGGTAAACTATGAAAGCAAGAAAATCAATACTATCAGCAGTATTAGTATCAACAATTGTAATATCTTCATTATTCACTGGATGCGGTCCAAAACCAGCACCAGCTCCCGCTCCATCATCGCCAAATACTACTAATCAGCAAAATACAAATCAAAAAACTCCCCCAGATGCAGTAACTACTGCTTCAATTGTAGATAATGAAGCTGCATTCTTAAAAGCTACCAGCAAAGATGGAAGATGGATTATTGCAATTGTAAAAGACTTAACTATTAGTAAAGATATTATACTAGAAGGTGACTTTAAAAACAGTAAGGGCGATTTACAAAGGAAGTTAGCTCTTTATACTCAAGACAGCAATAAAAAAGTTACAAACAGGTTTACTTTGACAGCGCCTAAAATGGTTGTTAAAAGTCCAAATGCCAGCATTCAGCACGGAACCTTTAAAGGTGATGTTTATGTAGAAACTAAAGATTTTCAGTTAATAGATGCAAAAGTTGATGGAAATATCTATTTTAACAGTGACGAAGCTAAAGCCGGCTTTAAAATGGATGCTGATTCTTCTGTAACTGGAAAACGTGAAGTAAAGAAATCCTAATAATAAAAAGGAGCTTTCTCAAAATAAGACAGCTCCTTTTTTTGTTAATTATAAGATTCTAAACTTCTCAGCTTTTCTATAATTATAAACTTGAAATTATCATCCTCAAGATACTCACCGCGTTTTTTAAAGCCAAGCTTATCAAACAGTCCCAATGCTGCTTTATTGGTTTCACCTGTTTCAATGTATATTCTATTGATATCCATGTTTTCGAATATAAACTTTACAACAGCATTTATTGCTGTATAGGCAATACCTTTTCTAAAGTACCTTTTATCGCCTATGGTTACTCCCATTTCACCTTGCTTCTTTTCCTTATTAATACTAAAAAAATTAACAAAACCTATAAAATTATTGTCCTTGTTAGTTATAATAAAATATTTGTATTTTCTATCTTCCGTGTTTTCATTCATTATCTCAGTATCAAATCTATTGCAATAATCTTTACATTCATTCAGCAGCTCTTTACTTGTATTAGGTATTGGCCTTGGATCATGTAAATTTAATTCTCTATCTATCCTGCAGGAAAATAAGTTAATAACATCCTCATTAAGCAAATCTCTAATCTTTATGCTATCATCTTCATAATAAATCATGATATCACCCGCTAATCTATTAGTTTTTGTAAATTTATTTTTTCAAATAGAACCAAGTTTTCTTTTAAAATTCTTTCACTATCCCGATTCATATTTCTATCAGCTTTTTCATTTTTCCTTTTTCTATTTTCTCTTGCTAAAATACTTTTATTTATTCCTGTTTCCTTGGCTACTTCAGAAAATGAGCTTCCATTTTCAATCAAGTTCAATGCTTGCTGCAGCTCTGCCTTAGAATATCTTTTCACAAAATTCCCCCTGGTATAATCTTTTACATCTTGTTTATATACTCTTCTACTTAAACCCAAATTTACTGTATAAATTTCGAGCCGGTATATTATCTGAATGAACATCTAATATAACTTCATTTATGTTATTTTTAAGCATATCATTTATGCATCTTGCTAATAAGGCTGAAGCTATCCCCTTTTTACGATACTCCTTAATTACTCCTAAAGAATAAATATGCATTGTTTTTTCTTTATCAGGCAGACATATCAATATTCCTATTACTTTATCATTATCTTCAGCTATTATAATGTATCTTTTAGAAAAATCTCCCAATCTGCCACTTTGCAAGTTATTTAAATATCCATCAGGCTTCTTTCCTGCAGTGTCAGGATCCAAAATTCCTTCCATAGCATCTGTCAAATAAGCTTTTAAGGCTTCTATGAGTTCTGCACCTTCTAGTTTCAACTCATTAATATTCCAATTGTGAAATATCTCCACCTTATGGTCATAACTTCTTTTTAATGTGTACTTCATAGAGTTAACCTCCGTTATCTTTTCATAGCACCCCAAAGAGATAGCTGTCCCTCTTCATCCTTTTCAAAGACATATTCTTCGTCAATCCATGTATGGTGTAAAATATTCTCGCCAATTGGATAGGCTGGTAAAACATATTCTTCATCAATAATTAAATTCAGATCATCTTTTTCTTTTTTCAGTTCAAGTTTAAAGCCTTCCCCTCCATATATACCTAAATAACTGTTAAGAGTTTCTGAGTTTAAATCATATACCTCAGGCTTAACAGGCATTTCATACTTGTCCTCAAATGCAATAGCCGCAATAGCCTTACACAATTTATTTACAGCTGTAAATCCATAGTTGCTGAGCACAACAACACAAAAATCATCGTCCACATATCTGTGTATTTCCGTTAAAAAGCCTTCACAGCTTCCACTATGATGAACAACTCTTCTATTTCCGTTCATATTTATCGAAACTCCATAGCCATAATTGTTTTTATAGGCTGTATTCATTTTTTCAACTGATTTTCTGTTTAAAAGTTTGTTGGTTCTCAAAGCCCCATCCCATATGAGTAAATCTTCAACTGTTGAATACATTCCTCCTGATGAGTACATTAATTCCATGTCAATATAATTACAATGAATTAAATCATTTTCATTCAGATAATATCCTGATGCTTTGTTAGAAACAATTGTTTTATCATCATCTACTCCTGTATTAAACATTCCTAAAGGTTTAAAAATATTATCCTTCAAAAACTCACTATAGGTTTTTCCTGATAATTTTTCAATTAGTAATCCTAAAAGATAATAGCCTGTATTGCAGTAATTCCAATCTGTGCCCGGCTCAAAATCCAAAGCTTTGCTTGTAAACATTTCAATTAATTCAGCTCTGTCATGATGCATTCTTTGAAAGGTTCTATGAGAATTCGGTAAATTTGAATAGTTGAAAATTCCTGAAGTGTGCGTCAATAAATGATGAATAGTAATATCAGAGTCCAGCTTAGTCCATTCAGGAAAATGCTTCCTTAAGCTATCTTCTACTTTTAATGCTCCTCTTTCCTCAAGAATTAATATAGCTGCTGCTGTAAATTGCTTTGTAATTGACCATATTCTATATTTAGTTTCCGTAGTATTTAAAATTTTGTGTTCCCTGTTAGCATATCCGTAAGCATTTTTAAAAAGCACTTCCCCATCCTTCATAGCAGCAATAGAGCCGCTGAAGGCCCATAGTTTTGTATAAGCTTCTAAGTATTCATTTATTTTTTGTTCTATGCCCCTGTTTTTCATTTTATACTCCCCCATATCTTTTAATTGTCTATCTTTTAGTTTTACACCATATATGCAACTCTTCAATGTAAAATATTTTTATAATCAAATTTTCCTATTCCCTTTTATTCTTTTCCACATAGGTTTCAAAGCACCTAAAAACAATAATTAATAACTCGCAAATAATTTTCCATATCAAAACTCCGAATATAAAATAAACGATGCCAAGGAAACTTCTAAATAAAATGCTTGATATAAATAATGGTGCAAGGCCTAAATAAAATAATATAGTCAAAGCTCTTTTAGCAGTTATATTTCCAAAGTCCTTCAGCCAGTTCCATTTATCACTTATATCATCCTTCTCTTCTTCAGGCTGTTTAACTAATGCAGTACCACAATCACTGCAGATTGATACTCCATCTTCAAATTCGCTTTTGCAATTTGGACATATTAACATACTGCGCCCCCCTTTATATTAACTACTTCACCATTCTTGTTTATGCTGCAAATTAAAGGACACCTGCCGCTATCAATAAATTCATTGTAGCTGCCTCTCATACCGCACAAAAATTCCTTAAAAAATCTAACAGTTATTTCGCTTATTATTACATGCGCCTCTTTTATGGACAATATATTATTTTCAAATTCCTGGTTATAAATAACAGGCCAATCTGTAAAAGTAAGATGCTCTGAATGCTTAAGTTTTATAAATGACTTATAATCTGATAAATATTCATAAAGCTGCTTTTGTCCTTCTATCTGACCTATTAGAGTTTTGTTACGGCCTATAATTCTCTTTTTAAATTCCTCTCCATCAGTTCTGCTTTCATTAAATTCTATTGTCTTTTTCATTTCCTCATTATAATCAATGGAGCCTCTTCTAAAATTTAAAAAAGGTGTTGTCATTCTTTTTCCTTCTTCAATATCTTTAACCAAATCAAAATGCTGTAAGCTGCCGTCAAGCATTACAACAGCTTTAATTCTTATATCTTCTTTTGCCGCATTAAATACAGCTGATCCTCCGAGTGAGTGTCCGATAATTCCAATCTTATCTAAATCCAATTTACCCTTTATCATTTCATCTTTGGAATTTAATACTTTTAATTCCTCTATTAAAAACAAGATATCTTCTTTTCTTATTTCAATAAGCTGCTCTTTTTCTTCAAAAGTAAAATCATCAATTCTATCAATTTTATTTAACACTTCTCCGCTAGGCAGTATTGTAAAATCAGTTTCATATATATGTCCCAATGTAAAAACAATAAAGCCTTCACTAACTAATTTTTCAATATTATAAATCAAGCAGTCTTTGTCCATCCCTAAACCAGGTGAAAATATAACCACAGGATATAATATTTCCCTTTTGCTGATTTCAATATTATTAAAAGTATTCGTCTTTATGCTCCTAAGATAAGTTTCATCCACCTGCTGTCCTGCCATGTTTTTCTTTCCTGCAAACTTTTTAATAAACTCTTCCTCACAGGGAGTAAATAAGTCAATATAAAATCCTTTTTGATTTTCCTTTATATCCTCATCAGAAGGATAAAATATACTTACTATAATTTTTCTTTTTTCACCTGTGTTCTTTAATAATTCCTCTCTATTCTCATCCGTTAGTACTCGAACTGCCCTTCCAACTCTCATCATAATCTCCCCCATATTCCTTTAAACTTTTAATAAAAAATTTTTTAAACCCCTGAATTACCCCTAAGTTTTTGCTTCTTTTACCTTTCAGATCATAATAATATTTCATGCTATTTATATCTACAGATAAAGAATCAAGCGGAAACCCTTCCACATATTTCTTATGAGGCTTATCTACAATATAAAATTTCTCTGAATAAATATCTGCACCATCATATGTATAAATCTTCTTTTCATTCATCACTAAGCATATTGCGTTTTTATAGTAGGCTGTTAATTTACCTCCATAGTTTTTTGCTAATTTACTGTAGAAGGTAAGCATCTCACTATAAGACAAATTTTGTCCATGAATCCTTTTTATCAACACTCCCGGCTGATCCTCTTCATTAACCTCCTCAAAATAGAGCCCTGAATCACAGGAAAATATAGATCTTTTTATTTGCTTGTAGTAGCACATAGCCTTTTGCTTTGCATTTGCCAGCGGTTCCTTACCGCTTTCTTCTGCCTCTTTTAATCTTGTATCAATGCATGCAAGACCTGTAATAGAAATATCTAGTCCCTCAAGCATTTGTATCATACTTGCCACCTTAGCAGGGTTATAAGTTCCATATATCAAATTCATAAAAAAATTCCTTTCTCATATGTAAAAAATCATGAAGTTAAGCACTTTCAGAGGCTGAAATTTCATTAGCCTTATTATCTATTAAATGCAGTCTGTACATCATAACAGCTCCTATAATAGAAAGCACTCCTAAAAAAAGCCATAGGTTTCTTATATTTGTGTACTTTACATAAAGTCCCGCAATTATCGGTCCAATCATAAAGCCAAGCTTTCTTATTATGGGGAATATAGAATTAAATCTTCCCCTGTGTGAAGCTGGAGTATGATCAGCAATATATACATTAGTATTGGTCGCTATTAATATTTCTCCCATAGTCCAAATCATAGCTGAAATTACAAATAAGAAATAGCTGTGAATAAAAAATATCATTCCAAAGCCTACAGCATACAGCATTCCCCCTGCAACCATACTTAAGGAGGCTTTTATTTTGCCAGTTAAGGCTGTTAAAAACATTGGTATTATACTGCACAGCACTGCATTAACTGTCATTAGACTTCCAAATACAGCTGCTGACTTGTTTTTAAAAACTTCACTGACTTGAAGTGAAAGACCAAAGTTGAATTGAGAAAATACTATAAAATATAGAATTATTATAAAAGAGAATAAAACCAGAGTCGGTCTTTTAATTAAAGCCTGAAGAAGACTTCCTTCCTCTGCATGTTCAAGCTTATTGTTCTTTGAACTTGATATCTTCAGTTTATCAGGCATAGTTTCTGGAATAAACAAAGCTACTAATATTACAGAAATAAATGTAGTTGCTGCATCGCCTAAGAAAAGCCAAATCAAATAGTTATTATATAAAAATCCTGCTAATAGAGGTCCTACTGAAAAGCCGATATTTAAAGCCATATACTGCAGTGAGAAAGCTGTATTTCTCTGTTCTCCTTCTGTAATGTCCGTAATGATAGTGCTGTAAACAGGAAGAGAGTATCCTCCAAGAAAATTTGACAGAATAAGCAGCACTGTCAATATTATTGGATTTCTTGTAAAGGCACATGATAGAAGAGCTATAGCTGAAGTAGTCCTAAAAATAATAAATATCTTTTTTCTTCCTATAATGTCTATTAGTTTTCCTCCATGAGCAGAAGCTACAAGACCTACAAAACTGTTTATTGCAACAATTATTCCTACTGTTTCTACCTTCATACCTATGGAGTAAGTCAAAAACATTGTTAGAAATGGCGCCACGAAATTACCTAGATTATTTATTATGGATGCAAAAAATATTACGTAGACACTCATAGGTAAATTTTTATATGGCTTTAGTAATTTGCTGATAATATTCATATTTCATTCCCATCCTTTGAATCGTAAATTACAAAATTCTATAATATTTACTTACAATTGTACCACATTATTACAATAACTCATAAATATATATCTTTCATAATCAGTAATGATTGCATTCATTGTTTTTCATGTTTATTAATTATTTTTCATGCTTTGTATTTACAATCATTAACAATAATGATAAAATATTACTAAAGATGAATAAATTCGGATTTTATTTATTTTGAATTTATTATTATTTGAGGTGATATTATGTTTATTGAAGAAAGGCATGAACAAATATTAAAAATCATTAACGAAAAAGGAAGAATATCTATCGGAGAAATTCAGGAGACCTTTGATGTCTCTGTTGATTCTGCAAGACGAGATTTAAGAATACTTGAGGAAAAAGGACTTCTTAAGAGAACCCATGGCGGAGCAATACCTGTGCTTCAGGTCGGTCAGCAAAAACCAAGTAAATGTAACAATGCTAACCTTGAAAATGTATATGAAAATTATGATGCTATAGCGAAAAAAGCAGTAGAGTTTATAAAGCCAAATGACTCAGTATATATTACTGCTGGAAACCTTGGATATTTAATGCTTAAGTATTTTCCAAAAAATATTGAGTTCACAGTTATAACAAACTCTGTAGACAATGCTTCTTTTTTAAGAGACTACGAAAACATTTCAGTCTTTGTAGTTGGAGGCAAAATGAGAGCTAATGGAAGAATTGTAGATTCTTTTGCTCAAGAGTTTGTGAGAAATATGCGTTTTGATTTAAGCTTTCTAACTGGTGCAGGCTTTTCAGCAGAGTACGGAGCTTCTAACGGCACACCAGAAACCTCATCATTTCAAAGGGCCATTGCCAATAACTCCAGAAAAAACATTGCATTGTTTCCAAGCCAAAAAATAGGGCATAATGCTTTTTTGAAAGATGTGGATGCAAATAAATTTGATTTATTAATAACCGACTGGGATGCAGTAGAAGACGAGTTGGCTAAAATAGAGGATTTAGGTATTGAAGTAATAGTGGTCCAGAAAGAATAAATTTAATTTTAAAAATTCAAGGCTGCCTCATATTTATATTATGAGGCAGCCGCTTAGAGCTCTTTACGTATTTCTATATTACTCCTCCATTAATAGACTTGGAAGATGCGTTATATCTTCTATGATATAATCAGGCTTTTCCTTGAAGCTTTTGACTATCTCTTCATTATAATGTCCTGTCGTTACAAGCACGCTTATAGCATTAACAGCTTTAGCCCCTGTAATATCAACTGTAATGTCATCTCCAACCACAATTGTACTTTCTGCTTTGCTGCCTAAACGATTAAGTGCCAGGTTAAAAAACTCTTTTGAAGGCTTTCCAAGTAAAACAGCTTCTTTTTCACAAGCTTTTTCAAACATGCCTACAAAGGCCCCCGTATTAATATTGATTCCATTATCCTGAAAATAATAGTTTGCTTTAGATAAAGCAAGAATCTCAGAACCATTCATTATAAATCTAAAGACCTTATTTATTTCTTCGTAGTTTGTTTTATCACTAAAATCCCCAACTACTACATAGTCTGGATTAATGTCATTTAATTTCAAGCCCTTCAAGCTTTCAAACACCTCATCAGTAACTAATAAATAGCAGGACTTATCTTTATTATCAGCAAAAAACTGTTTTACTGCAGCTACTGGTGTAAACACTTCCTCAAGAGCAATGTTAAAGCCCATATCAATAAGCCTTTTATGAATATGCTCCACTGTCCATCCATCCGTATTAGTAATAAATGCAAGTTTAACTTTTTCTTTTCTTAGCGTTTCAATAACATTTACTGCTGACTTTATTGGCTTTCCTTTAGCATATAAGGTTCCATCCAGATCAAACAATATAGTGTCAATCTTACCTCTCATAATTAAATCCCCCATTTATATTCAGCTTATAAATTTATGATTATATATTCTTTATACTTACTTAAAATCCTCTTAAACCCAAAATGATATAATAAATAATAATGTTAGTTCGTAAATATTTAAATATATAAATATGCTTATCAAAGGAGTTTTCATATGGAAAAAATCTCTGAAGAAAAGGAAACTGTGGGAGATGTAAAATTCACTGCTATAAGACTGAATATAGAGAAAAGATAAAAGATGTTATGAGATTTTCAGGACCTAGAATGATAATTTATGAACCTAGGCTAGCATTGAAACACCTTATTGAAAGCTTAAGACATAAATAACAATATTTTTCTCTGATTAGCTATTCACACTCACTTTTAATACCATTCATATATTTTAGCCCGTTTACTAGCTTTTCTTCTATTTTGTCTTGGTAAATTACTATTAATACACTTATAATAATTATTAATGCCCAACCAAGCCAGTTAAGAGATATACTTCCTGAACCAATTAAAGTTGATCCTAAAATTCCCCATGGCCTTGTAAGTACCGTAATTATAAAAAACCTTCTAAAGGAGATTTTACTCATCCCTGCTAAAAAGCAAAGTGCGTCATCTGGAAAAAAAGGAAGTAAAAACATTAATATTAAGAGAGTTGTGCCTTTTTTTGAAATTAACTTCTCGTATTTGTCTGAAATTTTGTGACCCACAAGCTTATTGACAATTGGTCTTCCAAGCTTTTTAGCAAGTATAAATGCTGCAGCAGAGCCTATTAAAGTAGCAAATGTGCTAATAAAGAAAGCTTGCCATCCTCCAAGTACCGCTGCTCCTGCAGCCGCGGTTATATTATTAGGTATAGGTGCCAAAATTGTGCCCAAAAGTTGCAGCATGAAAAAAATCACATAAGCTTTTTGTCCAAATCCATTAATATAACTTTTAAAAGCTTCAGCAGAATACATATAGCTTAGCACTCCACTTGATTTTAAATAAACAACTGCTCCAGTCATGATAGGCATTAGTGCTATCATCAATATAATAAGTTTCCAATTGCTTTTATTACTCTTCATAACTTTTCTCTACTTTCTCATTTAATAGAATTTAAAATCTATAATTCATTATGAAGTGTAAAGTTTAAGAATTAGTCTTATATTTCTTTAAGAAAATCTTAATTTTATATTACTTTTAAGTTATAATTACGAATACCCCATATAATGTATGCTTTTATATTCTTTACTAATGGAATAATGCACCTATTAAAAATAAAGAGGCTGTCCTGAAAACTATTTAAGGTGACCCTAAAAAATGGCATACCAAAATAAGCCTGCCTTTAGGTAGGCTTTTTTCATGCCATGATTAAAATTTAGGTCTGTGGCATCAAGCTCA
>NZ_JAESWC010000024.1 GCF_016765585.1 Clostridium rhizosphaerae | reverse complement strand
TAAGTCCCAACAAAAAATACGATTTTCACCCAGTTTGATGGATATAGTATCTAAAATAAAGATAGGTTTATACCCCAATTGAAGTAATTGGTTATAAACCTATTATACGAACAAAATGTTGCCGTTCCCCTTGGCTAAAGAGTGCTTTGTATCGGACAAGTACCATATTCAGATATATCTTTAAATTAAAAATCCATAAAACTATCGCCAAGGCACATCCCCGAGCCTAAGATAAGAGATATCTAAGGCTCGAGGGCGTCGGCAACAAGAAACGTTATAGGAAATTTAAGACCTATGTGAGTATAAATTTATGCATTCAGTAGCACTAATAAGAAGTAGAAATTGTAAGAAACTTACATACTAGTAATGTAAAGTATTTAAAAAATAGTGAATTTATAGTGGATAATATTTATATAATACGAAAGGGAAAGTTATATAATATGCTTAAATTAATACGGCGAAATGCCATATATGTAGATGGGTATAAAGAATACTGTCAAGAATTTTGGGATCATGACATCCATTATTTTCGACCTACAAATCCTGCGTTGATTGATGAAACCTGGTTTGAAAGAACTAAAAGCTGGTATGATAAAAAAGAATTGGGATTGATTTCTGGTCAACCTGTAAGTTTTCATTACTGGGCGGTCGATGGGGATAATTTTATTGGTGAATTCCAATTGCGGACAGAATTGCAAGAGGAAGTAATGACAGGAATAGGAAGTATAGGCTATTCTGTTCTTATAACCGAACAGGGGAAAGGTTACGGAACGGAAATATTAAGGCAAGGACTTGTCATAGCAAGAGACCACCCTCTTGAAAGAGTCTTACTGACGATCAACGATCAAAACATATTGTCAGCACATATATGTGAAAAACTTGGCGGTGTGTTAATGGATAGAATCCCTGCTTATAATAAAGATGAGGGCAATCATATCATGCGCAGGTATTGGATTTATCTATAGTTAAAAATGAGCATAATATGGAGCTCTACAAATTCCAATTTTTAGATTGAAGCAACATAATTTTAGATTTAATTAAGTGGAAACTCCTTATATTGTAAAATTCTCAGAGAAAATTTTGATAGGACAACATTACGCATGTAGAAAATAAAAGGTCTAAAACATCCTATAACAAAATGTTGCCGTTCGCCTTGGCATAAATATTTAAATGGGAGATAGTAAAAGTATTAAGCTATATTCTAAACAGAAAAAGATTGCCTAAAAAGCCAAGGCACATTTCCAAGCCTAAGATAAGAGCTATCTAAGGCTCGGAAACGTCGGCAATACGAAACGTTATCTGTAATTTTGTATAAAAGAGTACCGATTCAAAGTTTTTTAATCATGTAATTAAGACACAATTGTAATCTGTTGAGGCTTTAAAGAAGGGGGATGATCAAAATGCATTCTTATTATACAGAACTAGATATTGAGGAATGTAAAAAAAGCATCAATGAGATAGTTAAAGAAAATGGATTTCCTATTAGCGGTATAAGAGGTAAAGTGGATTTTGAGAAGGATAAGTTTAATTTACTAAGAACAGATTCAAATTACCGAAATTCATTTTCTAGAATTTTCTACGGAGAATTTATGAAGAAAGAAAATGGAACTATTATTCAAGGTAGTTTTAGTATGAGTGCTTTTGTAAAAGTATTTATTACAATTTGGTTCAGTGGGGTAATATCAATAGGTGGACTTATATTTTTAGTTTCTTTTTCAGATGTTTTTTTAGGGACATCATTTAGTGAGGGGAGCCCAGTATTAGGAATGATAATACCATTTATTTTGCTTATATTTGGAATACTAATAGTAAAATTAGGAATTCGATTAAGTAAAAATGCAGAGGAATATATTTTAGAACTTATAAAAAGAACATTGAACGCAAAGGAAATAGAAACAAAAATCTAATATATGAGTAGCAATATTCTTAAATTACGAAATAAATTATAAGTTAATTATAATAGGTTCTATTCAAAGTGCAGTGCCTTAAACTACATATAACAATAAATTTCCGTCCTGCTTGGCTTGAAAAAATAGCCAAGCAGGACGGAAATTCGAGACGTTATCTGAAACTAGCTAAATACAGATTAGAAAGGACGGGATTGTATGGAGAGTGAGGGAATACTTAATGAATTATCAAGGGATAGTAAGCATTCTTTATTCTATTCAATTTCTAAAAAACATTTCTCCAATCTAAACAGGTTAAAGAATAAATTGAAGGACTTTTATGCAAAACTAGAAATTATAGAAAAACAGGTTGAAGAACAGGAAACAGAAGAATTATGCAAACAAGAGTATAAGATGTTAAAAAGAATAGATGTTCTAGAAAAAAAGATAGAGTTCGAAGCAATATCATCCATTATATTTTCGGCTTTGTTTCTAGAAGCTTACATATATGATTATGGAGCTAGAAGACTAGGAGACAATTTCATCAAAGAACATATTGATAAACTTGATCCTATGAGTAAGATAGTAGTAATTACTCAATTGGTATTAGAGAAACCATTTCCAAAGGATCGCGATATTTATGGAAGATTAAAAAGCTTGATAAAAAGTAGAAATAGTTTAGTTCACAATAAATCGCATAAAATTGATTTATCTAAATTTAAGAACTATATAGAAAAAAGGGATGTTGAACTAATTGAGCTGATTAAGGAAGGACTGGATGCATATGAAACTATATATGATTTTCTACAATTTATGCTAGAAATAGATTCAAATGAAAGCTTTCAGATTAATCTATTAATATAAATCCTTGGACTTTTATATAGAATACTTAATAGAAATTTTTTAAGCTTCAGATAACAATAAATTTCCGTTCAGATTGGATTGAAAAGATAGCCAAGCTACACCTGCGACACTAAGCCAAGTCTGGCTAAGTGTCTCGGTGTCGGAAATTCGAAGCGTTATATGCCATTCCTAAGCAGCAAATTACAGAAATTATGGCCATGCATATAAAAATATATTTCAAATATTTTAATTGGATATAAAGGGGTTATATAGATGGGGAAGCTAAATAGTAATATTAAAACGATTTTCTTTGATGCTGGTGGAGTTCTATTTGATACTGAAATATCAAGAAACGAAAGGATTAGAAAACTCTTAACAGCAAAAGGCTTTGATGATATCCTTATCGAAAATGGCTTAAATAAAGGTGAGGAATTCTCTAAAGAGTATCTAAGAAATGGCAAATGGTTAACTACTTGGAGTGATGAAGAGACATATTGGGATCAATACTATGAAGCAATTCTAAAAGAAATAACACATGATTTTTCATACTCCTTAAAGAAACAATTACTTTATCATACACACTATGCAATCCACTGCAAACTATTCAGTGAAGTAAGAAATTTGTTAGATGACTTGAGTAGAACTTATAAACTTGGAGTTATTTCTAATGCACTACCAAGTATGGATTGGGTATTTGATACTTTGGACATTAGAAAATATTTTGATAGTATTGTTATTTCTGCATTTGCAGGAGTTAGCAAACCAGATGAAGAGATTTATAAAATTGCATTAAATTCCTTAAATGCAGATGCAGAAGAATGTGCATTTATTGATGACAAGATAAAAAATGTGGAAACTGCAGATAGATTAGATTTTCTAGGGATACATTTAGACAGAAAAGTTGCTAACTTGAACATTGTCCAGCAAATACTTAATGAGATTTCATTGCAAAGTCAGAAATGTATATAAGTGTTTTAGATATATTTAAATGAAGAAAGGTTTGAGTATGGTATGTTTTGGAGGTTTCACTCAACGGAACAGCATATAACAAAACACTCAAGTTCGCTTTGGCATGAAAAGATAGCCAAAGCACAATCCTTCACTAGCGCAAGCGCATCCAGGGGATATTCCTTTTGGGGTTAAGTTCAGGAACGTTTTGGGTACAAGACGTTAGATGACATAAAAATCAGAAACGGTGAAATAAAATTAAAAAGGTGAATTTAATGGAGAATTTAGACAAATTTAATAAAAGCATAAAATATATAAACTATGCTTAAAATAAGCTTGATCTTAATACATTGCACCGAAAGGATGATGAAATTGAACGAATATGAATTAGCCTTTGAGGTATCTAAAAAAGACTCTGATAAAGTTTATGAAAAGGTCGCTCATATAGATCTTAAAGAGTATCAACATAGCTATGAAGGGAGAGTATCCCGTTTAGGTGAACTTTACAGTAGAAGCGAACTTAATCCAAAGATACGACCACTAAAAGAGCAATTTATCTTCGAAAATATTACTAAGAGTATGGATGAGAATGAAGAATTATCCTCTCTTATTGATCCACTTGTTGATGAGATTGATAAATATCTTATTGAAACTAAAGACAGATAATTGCAAGTAGAGAGCAAGGGACAAGTATCTCATCACTGCTATTTTAGAATAATAAAACATTGGATGCAAAAGAACACTAATAGTTTAAGCAATTCTATTCAGAGAATTAGTAAAAAAAGAACTAAACCGCTGACACAGCAGTTTAGTCCTTTTGAATATAAGAAATTATTATTGCTCAGCTAATGTTTGAGCATCTGATATAAATTTATCTATTTCTTTTGAAGCTAAAAGTCTGTCTATGGTTTTATTTATAGCATCTAATAGAACTGGGCTTCCTTTTTTCAATGCTACTGCGGTACCTTCTACGTCAGACTGAAGTTTTACATCCATAACAGTAATGTCAGGATTTTTGCTGGCATATGCCTTAGCAACTTCAATACCACAAAGTACTGCATCAACTTTGTTAGTTTTTAAAGAAAGAACAAGGTCTGATACGCTTCCTAATTCCTTTAAATTAGGTTCTGCTATTTGCTTTTGAGCCATTTTAACTTGTATAGATCCCTTCTGAACACCTATTTTTTGCGCTTTAAGATCATTAAGAGTCTTAAACTTGTTTTTATCACCGGTTTTAATTATTATACCTTGATCACCTTTATTATAAATTTTTGAGAAATCTACGTTTTGCTTTCTCTCCTCTGTTGGAGCCATACCAGAAAGTACAAAATCTATGTTTCCTGATTGTAATGCAGGTAATAAACCATCAAATTTCATGTCTTTAATTTCTAATTCAACTCCAAGATCTTTTGCTATTTCTTGTGCAATTGAAATATCAGAACCTATTATAGTGTCCTTTCCATTTATTTCTTTATGAAACTCTGATGGAGGCCAGTCAGCACTAGTTCCAAGAACGATTTTACCTGCCTTTTTAATTTTGTCTACTTCTGTTAATTGAGTTTCAGGCTGGGCCTTAACTTTTATAGAAGTATCAACTTTTTTAGCGCATCCTGGAAGCATTATAATAAGTACTAATATTAAAACTGATAATAATTTTTTAAACTTTTTATTAAACATAATAAATCCTCCTTTAATAACTTTGTGCATAATTATGCATCTATACAAGCATTATTGTATTTTATTGAATTCCTCTAGAATTTTTTGAACCAGCTCTGGTGAAGTTAGTACGTCATAGCCTGTTAATGCCAAAGCACTTGCACCTTTATAGAGAGCTTCCTTGCCTTTTTCTGTCTGTGTGCATGCTGCAAATTCAACGGTATGACCTGCCAATTCCTTATTTCCCATACCTATCATAGGGTGGATTGATGGAACCACATAACTTACATTTCCCATATCTGATGAGCCCGATGGTGCATCAGCCTTTTCTATTTCTGTTTCACCAAGAAGTAAAATATTATTATTAAAGGCCTCAGATAATACTTTGTTTGTTCTTAGATCAGCGTTAGACAATTCAAAATTAGAGATTTTAAGTTCAGCTCCAGTTGAAAGAGAAGCAGACTTGGCACAATTCAAGACTTTTTCAGAAATTTCCTCCAATTCCTTCTTTGTAGCTGCTCTTACATAAAATTTTGCTACTGCATAATCAGGTATTACGTTTGGAGCCTTTCCGCCTTCGCTAATAATTCCGTGAATTCTAACATCTCTGCCGATATATTGTCTGAGTGTATTTACGTTATTGAAAGTACTTATAACAGCATCAAGTGAATTTATGCCTTTTTCAGGGCATCCGGCAGCATGAGCTGTTTTTCCAAAAAACTCGAATTGATAAGCATTTAGAGCCAGAGTATTTCCACTCTCTTTAGTAACAGCGGATGGGTGCGCAATCATAGCTACAGTAACACCCTCAAAGGCACCTTTCTCAGACAAAGTGACTTTTCCGCCGCTGGTTTCTTCTGCAGGCGTACCGAATACTGCAATGCTTCCACCTACTTCATCTATTACTGATTTGAGACCTAAAGCTCCGCCTATTCCCATAGCTGCTATTAAATTATGGCCACATCCATGACCTATGCCAGGCAAAGCATCATATTCACAAAGAAAAGCAATCTTTGGTCCCACCTTTTTACTATCATAAGTAGCTTTAAATGCTGTTGGCAT
The DNA here is from genome assembly GCF_016765585.1 of Clostridium rhizosphaerae. Lineage (GTDB taxonomy): Bacteria > Bacillota > Clostridia > Clostridiales > Clostridiaceae > Clostridium_AT > Clostridium_AT rhizosphaerae. The sequence goes on along the minus strand of NZ_JAESWC010000024.1, from coordinate 29,004 downwards.
ATTGCATATCGAATGTTCTACATCAAAACCCTTTGCTTTAAGGAAAGCTGTTAGATATGCCTCTGCCTTAAACTCTTTATGACCTAGTTCTGGGTTTTCATAAAGATATTTACTTATTCCTACTAGTTCTTCCATAACATTTGTAATTTCTGCTTTGATTCTATTCTTCATTTCTTTCCTCCTGAATTTCTACTATAGCATAATTATGCATTATATTTTATAATTATGCAAGACCTGTTTTATAATTTTAAAAAAATTTTGATAGCATTGTAATTGGTTTTAGGCATGAAATTTGGAACGAATGGGAAGGAATGTTAAAAAGGAAAGATTCACGTATAAAGATAGTGAAGGATTTAAAACATCATATAACAAAAAATTTCTGTTCAGCTCGGTTTGAAAAAACAGCCAAGCTATACCTGCGAAGCTAAGAAAAGAGTTTTCTAAGCTTCTCGGCGTCTTGAACACGAGACGTTAGATGAAATTTTAGAGAAAAAGAGCGATAATTCAATAGTTTTGTTGAATTTTTAATAATCAGAAATGGCTATTTACACTAAGTGGTAATAGTGGTAAGTTGTAGATAAAGAAAAGCTATTGTCCTTAGGAGCAGAAGATATGTGTACTACATGATATATATTGTTATTCAATATGTACGAGATGAAAACAGTTTTTAATTTGCCATATAAAGTAAATGAATATGTCTAAGGAGATGCGATTATGTTTAATGAATTTAAAAAATATACAACCAAACCTAAATTATATGATCCAAGCACAAATAAATTTTGGGATGATGAACATATCTCTAAAGGTATGTTAGCAGCTCATCTAAATCCCAATTGGGCTGCGGCCCTGGATTATATGCAGAGCGATTTAATAGTGCTGGATATTCTGTTACAGGAGTGGATTTTTCTAAACGCTCCATTTTGTATGCAAAGGAACAAACATTACTTAATAAAAGCAATATCGAGTACCATTACCAAAACAACTTGACAATTGATTATATAGAACAGTTCGATGTAATAACATTGATATATTGTGATTATGCAGCGTTATCAATTACGGATAGGCTTATTTTATTGAGAAAAGTATATCAAGCATTAAAGCCTAACGGTAAATTTATTTTTGATGTATTTACGCCTCCTATGAGGAAAGGTGAAAATCGTTCATGGAAATACTATGAAAAGGGTGGGTTTTTTAGTGAAAAGCCACATGTCTGCTTAGACTCTGTTTATCAATATGATGATGAAGATAGTACAGAATTAAGGCAGTCTATTGTGCTAACCGAAGAAACTGTAAATTGCTATAATATATGGGATCATTTTTTTACAAAGGATGCACTATTATCAGAAATTCAAATCGCAGGTTTCAATACATTTGAATTTTATGGGGATATTGCGGGGAAGGAATTTTCAGATTCAGGCGAAACTATTTGTGGTGTTTTTACAAAGTAGAAGCTTCGAATAGTATAAGCAAAATCTGTACTTGGATTATGACGCAATCTTCGAATAATCCGACTGGCAGACCAATTGGAACTTGATGGAGGAATATTTATGGGAATTGGAATTATTGTATGTGGTTTAAATGGTAGTGGAAAAAGTACGTTAGGTAAAGCACTTTCAGAGAAACTTAGATTTCATTTTATTGATAATGAAAATCTATTTTTCCCCAAAATAGATTCGAATTATATTTTCGCTTCCCCAAGATCACGCGAAGAAGCTGCAAAACTTCTTATGACCGAGGTCAGAGTACATGAAAACTTTGTTTATGCCGCCGTGAAAGGGGATTGTGGAAAAGAAATTCTGCCGTTCTATCAATATGCAGTACTGATAGATGTTACGAAAGACATTCGATTAAATCGAGTGAGAAAACGTTCTTTTCAGAAATTTGGTAATAGAATGTTACCCGGTGGAGATTTGCACGAACGTGAAGAAGCGTTTTTTGATATGGTAGGTTCCAGAACAGAGTATTACGTTGAAGAATGGGTACAATCTTTAAGTTGCCAAATTATCCGAATAGATGGTACCAAGCCTATTGACGAAAATACAAGACTTATCATAGAACAGATGCAGAGATAAATTCCCATTTATCGGGATTTTATGAGCATAATCCTTAGTTCGTATTCTTTAAATAATCTGAACCGGAAGTGGTTTTTGGATAGTACAAATTTCAAGTATAGTGTGATGACCTTCAGCTAACAATATCTTCCCGTTCGTTCCGGGCTCTCCTTAGTGTCCATTAAAAGGTTTTGTAGATACAGCATTGTCTTCCTTTATTTAGTAAAAGAATTTATTTTTTTTAGGCATCCTCTTCTTATAGGACATTCAGAACAGTTGGGATTGGTCGGTCTACACCAATTACGGCCAATATTCCAAAAGGGTGAAGTTAAAACACCTGGATATTCAGGGTTTAAAATTCTACCTATATTTACTAACTCATTTAAATCATCTTTATTAACAAGTCCAGAACGTAAAAAAACCCTTTTAACATGAACATCAAAGGCTATGTCTACATTATTTTTATCTTCAACCTCTATCATGAAATCTCTTATTAATAACATTGCGCCTAATGTAGCTTTTTTTTGACTAATGCCTTTGAATTCATATAATCTAGCTATTATTTCATTGGCAGTAGAGGGATATTTCCAAATATTATTTGCTGAGCCGCTATACTTTTCGATAAGGGTTTTACATGCTGATAAAATATATTTCGATATTGTACCTGGATATCTGTGTAATGCAGGTTTTGTCTTAAAAAACACTTCAAATTCTTCCTCGCTATAATCAGCAATTTTAAATATATCAAAATGACCTAATCTTTCTTTTAAATTATACGGTAAGCTCCAAGCAACTTCTGTTTTAACGGATTGTTCCGCTATTAAGGCAAATAAAAAGGCGTTAGGATTTTCTAGTATGAATTTCTTTGCGTGTTCTTCCAAAAATGTTCCCTTTGTTATGCTATGTTCATTACTAAGGATATTATAATATGATAAAATATCTTCTCTAATTAATTCAAAGGAATTCTTTTTTTTATCAATATGGTTGTTTAACGACAGGTTGTTTTCAGGCATATTGAATTCCTCCTTTTAAATACTTCATTAATAATGTTGTAAAGTATATCCTTATTATATTTAAATATTCACTTTAGAATAATCTAAGATTTTATTTAATCGCAACTTCTTTGAATCTAAGACGATTTTTATTGTAAACAATATAAAAAAATCTTGGGGATAGTCCTATGCATATAGATAGTAAATGACCTAAAACATCAACTAACAAAATTTTGCCGTCCGCCTTGGTAGGTTGATTTTTTAATATAGATATGTGTAAATTTATGGTTTATAATCTATATATAGGTTAAAAAGGTGAGACTCTAAGGCACATGCCTTCACCGGCGCAAGTGCAGCCAAGGGGGATTCTTCTGAGGTCTGGTTCAGGAACGTCGGCAACACGAAACGTTATATGATATTTTAAATCTAATAAAGTTTATATTTACGCCTAAAGTTTTTTACTACGTTTATATGATATAGAATTATAATTATAAAATAACGTGTATTATTGGAGGGGGAAATGAAAAAAATCCTAAAAGAAAATTTAATAATTAGAAATTCGTTTAAACTGCCATTTTCAGGTAGTGAGATATGGGGTGAAGAATTAGATGGATTGAACATATACACAGATGTTGTAATAGATAAATTCTTGAGAGATATGGTAACTATCAGAAAGCCATCCTCTCCAGGCCTAATTGCAATCCATCTAAATGAAACGTTAGTGGAAGAAAACCTAGTTAATATTATTGTTACTGAACTAAAAAAAGCAGAAAACTCAGTACAAAAGGTGGTCTTTGTTGGACTTAATCGTACTTCTCAAAAACTAATGAAATCTTCAATGGAAATATTAGGTATCTCTTTTGTGTATGCTTTCATTAACGATTATGAGAAAGCAAAAGAGTGGTTGGTAGATAAAAAGAGATAACTTTTTAGGAATCACATGGTTTAAAATGATTAATTCTTCAGGTAGGATAGATTCGCTTTTTTCAAATTTTACAGATTAGAAGGAAAGGAATATTGGTAGAAGAAATATTACCGCTCGGCTTGGCTTGAAAAGACAGCCAAGCCATACCTGCGAAGCTAAGAAAAAAGCTTTCTAGGCTTCTCGGCATCGAAAATTAGAAGCGTTATACGCAACTATGCTGATATAAAGCAATTAGTAGGAGTTTTTTAGATTTAAATTTATCGATGCAGAATTGTAGGCTAATGTGAAGCGAATAAAATTCATATTAAGACAAGAAATGGAGTTAATTAATACATGAGTTTTAAATTTAAAAAAGTGAGAGACTTTAATCGGGGAATACTCTTTGAATTATTGAAAGATGCGTATTCATTTGATTGCAGATATGAACAAAGATGGTATTCTAATTGGCGAGATTGTGATAACTTTTTCTTTGACAATTTGCATATTGCTGATAAATGTGGGTTTATCACAACCCTAAACGATGAAGCCATCGGATTTGTTGTATGGGATCCGAGAAACATTCCTGAGTATGCGGAAATTGGCCATAACTGCATTGCGTCAAAATACAAAAGCAATGGTTATGGTAAAATACAGCTTCAAGAAGCGGTCAATAGAATCATCCAAAATGATGTAAAAAAAATCGTTGTAACCACGAATGATGACCTAATCTCTGCTCAAAGAATGTATGAGAGTATTGGATTCAAAATATACAAGAAAAGGAAGGAGCAGAATATTGCTGATTTTGTTGGTGAACATATAGATTATGTATATTTTTTGTAGTAAGTCTATGCATTTACAGATGATCACCTTGACAATGGGGCAGGTTGCGGCTTGCCTAACTATAAACATTCCCACTGAGGCTATTATTTAATGATTGTTTTGGCATGAACTTAATAAGCATAATTTTCGATAAACTAAGTACACAATCCTCTTATTATGTGAAGTAAATTTGAATTTTTGAATAGATTCAGCGCAAAGTGTAGAGGCTAAAGCAGCGTATAACAAAAAATTTCCGTACACCTTGGCTTGAAAAGACAGCCAAGCCACACCTGCGAAGCTAAGAAAAGAGCTTTCTAAGCTTCTCGGCGTCGGAAATTCGAAACGTTAGATGCAATTTTAGATTAACAGAGTGGCAGTCTAAAAGTTTTATGTTACTTTTTTAGAGACGCAATTGTAGAAAGAAGCTAAGTAGAAAATTTATACTAGGAGCGCAAAACATGATGAACAATTTGTTTTTAATCAGACCTTCAAAGGTTTTAGAAAGGGAAATTTGGGAATATAGGCAGGAATACTTTGACTTTGGAGAAACGCAGGTCAATGGAAGTTGTGGCCTGGCTTATCATGATAATTTTGATGAATGGCTTAACCTTGTCCTTTCCATTGAAAAAGATAAACTAAGAAATAACGTTCACACAAGTACATTTTTTTCTATACGTAAAGAAGACAATAAAATTATAGGTAGTGTAAAGCTTCACCATCTTTTAACACCTGATTTAGAAAATGGTGCGCATATAGCTTATGGAATACGTCCATCGGAAAGAAAAAAAGGCTACGGCAAACAACAGCTTTTGCTAGTTTTAGATGTTGCACGAGACATGAAAATCCCGAAAGTAATGATTGCATGTGGTAAAGATAATATCGCTTCAGCTAAAACAGCATTAAGCTGTAGCGGTATTTTAACAAGCGAAAAAATATATGAAGGTGCAGTACACCAACACTATTGGATTGACCTCCGTAAATAAGCATAATCTACCATTGATATACACGCATTATTCTTATAATGCCAATTAAATTTATAGTTAAAAGAGTAGATTCAGCTTAAAGTGTAGCAGCTAAAACTGCATCTAGCAATGCACTCAAGTCCGCTTTGCCTAGCCTAGGGTCAAGTTTACGGAGAAGCCAAAGCACATTCCTTCATCAAGCCAAGTCTGGCTAAGGTTCAGGCACGTCTTGAATTAGAAACGTTATATGTAATTTTAGAGAAACATATTGGCAGTTTCAAGTTTTAAAATGGGTTTTCTGCAGCATAATTTGAAAATAGAGCGCAATAGCTCTTATAACTGAAAACGCGAGCAATGCTCTTTGAAAACTGAATAATACGGTATTAGAAATCATGTATAAAACTATTCTTTCATTTGTATACTAAATGATATACAAATGAAAGAATAGGGTGTGTTATTTTGAAAAATGATAAATTGTTATTAACTTCATTCATAGGTATCGTATCAACAATACCAGCTGAAATAATTTCTCATTTATTCGTATATTTTGGATTTGGGAAATACAGTATTTATCAATTAGCAAGCTTACTAATTACGTTTAACAGACCTAATTTTATCATTGGGTTAATTGTGGATTTTATAATTGGTGGCGTTATTGCTAATTTAATTTGCTATTCACTTGAAAAATTAGGTTCAGAATACTTAATTATAAAAGCAATTATGGCTAGTTTTCTTTCTTGGCTTGTTTGTGAACTTGCATTTACATTTTCAATAGAAGGCAGGTATTTTGATTTAAGACCTATTGGCGATTACTATAATAATATTCTTTGTGCTGGTATTTTTGGAATCACACTAGGCTTATTATTTAAAAAGTTTTTATTTAGGAAATCTATATCTTAAAAAGAGAAATAGCTTTTTACTGTAATATATTCTCACAATCAAATATTAATATTGACTATAGTTTTACTCTACAAATCAACAATAAAATATATAAATTCTTTAAATACCGTATTATTCAGAAAATGGATTTTACGGTATTTTTACGTCGTAATACAAAACTAATGTGAAATAAATTTAAAGATATCATGAGTAGCTTCAGCTTAAAGTGCAGTGGCAAAAACTACATATAACAAAATGTTCAAGCAAAGCGGACTTGAACAAGAAACGTTATACGCAACTTTATTGATAGAAATCAATTAGTAGGAACTTTTTAGATTTTAGTTTATTGATGTAAAATTGTAAGTTATGATGAATTAAAAAAAGGGGGCAGGAAAATTGGGAGACTATGCAAAGTGGATAAGAGGCAAGGTAGGTCATGATACTATAATTTTAAATTTCTCAGTTGCATGTATTATAAATGAAAATGGAGAAATATTACTACAAAAAAGAAGTGATAAAGATGATATTTGGGGACTTCCGGGAGGAGCAGTTGAAATTGGCGAATCCATTGAGGATGCTGTAATTAGAGAGGTTAAGGAAGAGACTGGATTAAATGTTGAAGTGGAGCATTTTATTGGAGTATATTCTAAATATTTTCATACCTATCCAAATGGAGATAGGTCACAATCCATATGCCATTTATTTAAGTGTAGTATGTTAAATGGAGAGTTAATGGTTGATAATAAAGAAACATTTGATTTGAAGTTTTTTGATAAAAATAATATTCCTAAATTATTTATTGAGCAGCATACAGATATGCTAAATGATTTTTTTCAAGGTAAAAGAGGCGCATTTAGATAATGTTTTATGTAAATATTAATTCAAAAATAACAACTATAAGGGAGAAAAAATGATTTACGAATTAAGAATTTATTACATTAAACCTGGAAAGATGGAGGATATTCATAATAGATTTTCTAATCTTACAATAGATTTATTTAAGAAACACGGAATGAATACATTGGATTTTTGGGAAGATGCAGAAGGCAAGAATATCATTTATTACATTCTTGAGCACAAAGATATGGAAGCAAGAGAGCAGAATTTTTATAATTTTAAAAAGGATCCAAAGTGGATTGAGGGAAAAAGAATATCTGAACTAAATGGACCCATAGTAGAGAAGGTTGAAAGTGTTTTTATGAAAAGAGTACCATACTCTCCATTCAATAAGATAGTATAAATTCAGCTTGGCTTGAAAAGATAGCCAAGCTACACCTGCGAAACTAAGCCAAGTATGGCTAAGTGTCTCATCATTGGAAGTTCGAGACGTTAGATGTAATTACGGCTAATATTATAATTTAATAATTTCTTAAAATAATATATTTAATGGAGGGATAGAATTGACTATAGTAGCAGGTTGTGTGGTTCAAGATAATAATAGGATTCTCATGGTACAAGAATGTCAAGGTGTAGAAAAAGGGTTGTGGAACTTTCCAATGGGTAAGTTAGAGAATAATGAAAAAATACTTAATGCCGCAATCAGAGAAGTTGAAGAAGAAACAGGCTATAAAATATCAATATCTGGCTTATTAGGAATATATAATTTTATAAGTATTAATAATGATCATGTTATATTTTTTTGCTACGTTGGACAAGTAACTAATGGAATTTTAAAATATGATAATAATGAGATTATAAATGTAAAGTGGTTATCACCTGATGAAATTGCTGGAATAAGTGATAATAAATTAAGAACGCACACATTAATCAGAAGGATAATTAGTGACTTAAAAAGTAAAACTATTCTACCACTTGATATTATTAATGACATGATTTAATCTATGATATTCTTTTAATGCGAATTAAAATTAAAGTTAGAAGAGTAGATTCAGCTTAAAGTGCGTTCAAGCTCGCTTTGCCTGTAAGTGGTCAAGCTTTCGAAGAAGCTAAAGCACATGGTCTAGCTAACCAAGCCGGAACTTAGAAAAACTAACATAAGAGCTATGTAAGCTTTTCTAAGTTCCTGTAACGCTGAGGAACGTCTTGAGTGCGAGAGGTTATACGTAATTTTTATAACAAAATGATAGAAATAAAGTTTTAGGGTTTTCTTTTATTAATTTTAACTGGAGAGTGAATATGAGAGAGTTTTTTCTGAAAACAAAGAGATTAGGATTTTCCGTATGGAGTGAAGGGGATATCCTTGATGCTTTAGAACTTTGGGGTAACTCAGAAGTAACAAGGTATATTTCTTATGAAGGTAAAATGTCAAAAGAACAAATATATCAAAGACTTAAAAAGGAAATAGACACATTTAATAATCACAATATTCAATATTGGCCTATTTATTACATAGATAGCAATGAGAATATAGGGTGCTGCGGTTTACGACCACATGATTCAGAAAACAATATTCTGGAATTAGGAATACATTTGAAAGATAAGTATTGGGGAGAAGGATTTGCGAAGGAAGCATGTTTGGCGGTTATTGAACATGCATTTGTAACTCTTAAAGCAAACGGGATTTTTGCAGGACACAATCCTAAAAATTTAGCATCTGCAAATTTGCTTAAGAAACTTGGGTTTATTTATACCCATGATGAGTATTATGAACCTACAGGACTATATCATCCTTCATATTTGATGACTAGGGAGGATTATAATTCTAAACAAACGCAATTAGAATAATATCAATTCTTTTATTAAAAAGTTTCATGTAATATTTAAATAAATATAGATATAAATACTAGATTTAAGCCAAAGTCTTGTGGCAAAAACTACGTATAGCAAGAAACGTTATCTGTAATTTTTGAAAAACGAGTGGTATTTCATAGGCTTTTAAAATTATTTATTGAGGAACAACAGTAAAATTTTATAAAGTATAAATTAAATAAATGGAGGAATATAAGTGAAACATTTAGATGACATTGAAAATGTTAAAAAAAGAATTGAATCAATTGATTTAAACTCAATCCTGTTTCCTAGTGAAATCAATGAATGGTCTGAACTCACAAAGGAAATAGTAGATAAAAAATTACAAAGAATTTGTTCATTACCATTATGTGACGAGGACTTTACTGTTGTATATACATTATATTCCAGATTAAAATGGTTTGACGCTTTGAAAGCATGTACACCAAATAAAAATGCTACTGTGCTTGAGGTGGGTTCTGGCTCATCTACTGTTATACCGAATGCCATGACGGCTTATGATGTAAATTCAAAATATATCACTGCTAATATGAATAAAAAACTTACAGAAGGACTGGAAAAAAATATTTCGAAATTACCAATAAAATTTGACATTATTGAAGACGATGCTAATAACATAAAGAATTATCTTGCTTCCAATAGTATTGATTTAGTAGTTTTTGAACATAGTGTAAATGATGTTCTTCAAGCTATTCTTTGTGAACAAAATGGAATTGACACAACACATAATGATTGGTTTGAATTATTACCCAAAATGATAGAATTAATTAGTAAAGAATATGTGGAACAAACACTTGAAAAGAAACTTAAGCTTGCATTTTTGTCTTTAGTTAATAATTGTTTGTGTGTTTTAAAGCCAGATGGTTATATTGCAATATCACATTATATGTTCCAATATGATTTGAATTTAGGTTATAATCCAGAACTTTGGCAAGATATGTTGCCAATAATTAGACCTTGGCTTAATGAACTTTCAAATGTGAAAGAAGTATTTATTGATGGATTTGATCCACATTGGTGGTTGTTTTATCAAAAGCTATAAAGGTTATAAGAAGTTAAGTTACTTCATATTCTTCTGAAATTACGAGGTATAAAAGACTTTTTAGAATAGTAGCTTTTAAAGTATAGTTGCAAAAACTACAGATAATAAAAATTCCCGTCCAGCTTGGCTTGAGAAGATAGCCAAGCTATACCTGCGACACTAAGCCAAGTCTGGCTAAGTGTCTCGGTGTCGGAAATTAGAAACGTTAGATGTAATCGTAGAGAATCAGAGCGATAGATTAATAGTTTTTTGATTAATTTTATTATGTACAATGTTAAGCAAATGCAAAAGGGGGGAATAAGAGTGTGCTATATAATACTTGGATTTTTACTTATTATTGCTATAATAATTGCATTTATATTGCTAATTCCAAGAATACTTTATGGAAAACTAATGTTTAACAAAGGAAAGAAACGTGATTGTATTATAATCTTAGGTTATCGTGTGCCAGATAACGGAAAGCCGTCTCCCATTTTGCTTGAACGAATTAATAAGGGAATTGAGTTATATAGACTTAATATTTCTCCGAAAATAATATGTTCAGGTGGTTCGGTACGAAATGAATATATAGAAGCAGAGATAATGTATAAGGAATTGGTGAAAAACGGCATACCAGAAGAAAATATAATTTGTGAAAAGGACTCAAAAGGTACATGGGACAACCTTAAAAATTCTAAAAATATAATGAAAAACTATGGTTATAAATCGGCTGTAATCGTATCAAATTCCCAACATTTGCGAAGAGCAAGTATTTATGCTACGAGAATGGAAATAGAGCACACAGTAGAAAAAGCCAAAATTCCTAAAAAATTTATTTTATTATCTTGGCTCGGATATATTTATATTTATTATGGTATAATTAAATATTTGCTTAATAAACGCAAATACATAGAATAACGCCATATTATAAACATAATCTACAGTAACTTAATACACAATCTTCTTCTGGGCTGCACTACTAAGTTTTTGAAATTAGTTTAGCCATGAACAAGGGACGGTTAACAACTATTGTCACTGCAGTAAAGTAACTAATTGTTGTTAACCGTCCCTAACTATATAACTAGACCGATTCATCCATGGAAGCTTTGTTAGATTTATTATCTAAAACTAAGTTATAGGCGAGACCTGCAAATACTAATAAGCCGCCAACTATTTTGCCAGGAGAAAGCATATTTAAAGTAAGATAATCAATAATCATACCAACAAACAACTGGGCTATAAAGATAAGAAGCGTTAAATAAAATGCAGATATTTTAGGAGTAATATAGCTTGAAAGCACAACCACTAAAACACCAACTACCCCTCCTAAATAAGCCCACCAAGGCACGGAGCTTAAATTTATATGATATATGCTTGTTCTTTCACTGCTGAAAAGCATAAATATAATAGAGAATATTAGTCCAACAATATAATTAAAGACGGTTCCTTGCAATATGCCAATTATACCTGCCAGACTGGCATTTATTGTCCTAGAAATTACTATACAAACACCTGCTAATATTGCTAAAAATATCATCACTTGTCCCCCCCTAAAATACTGCCATTATAACAATACCTAAAATTATAAAGACTAATCCAATAAGTTTTTTCTTTTGATATTTCATAACCTTCATTCCCAGCAGTCCAAAGTGGTCTATAATAACAGAAGCAACAGATTGACCAAGAAGTCCTAAAGCAAGGGTTAAGGAAACACCAAGAGAGCTGAAGGTTAAATTGTTAAAGAGAACTGTAAAAACTCCGATAGCTCCAGCACTATATAAATAAAATGGAATATTTTTGTTAATGATAAATTTCTGTCTGCTTGCCAGAAGAACTAATATAATTGCTATAAGACCAATAATATGAATAATCATAGTCGAGGTATAGTTTCCTAAAGCATTTGACAATGTACCATTAATCATAATCATTACAGCAATTAAAGTCCCGATAAAGGCTGAGATTAAATTGTTCATGCATCTTCCCCCTAATGTAAAGTTATATAGCTAATTTAGCACGGAATAGTTGAGACGTGGTATGACATATGTCATAATGTATTATAAACAATATAATTAGTTATCAGGAGAAAGATGAAATATGCTTAAAATTCACAATAAGAAAGCTATGGAAGAATATGTTTTAAAATATAAAATTAATGATATTTTTACAGAAGATATGAGGCCGTTTATGGAGCTTTTGCTTTTTAAAAAGGGTGAATATATTTGCAGGGACAATGAAAAGTTAAATTACCTATTCTTTTTTGTTGATGGAAAAGCAAAAGTATATTCAACCTTAAGCAATGGGAAATCTCTTTTACTTTGTTTTTATCAAGGATTTAAGGTATTAGGAGATTTAGAAATGATTAATTCAGAGCCTGTTTCTACAAACGTCCAGGTAATAGAGGATACTTACTGTATTGGTATTTCCACAGAAAAAGTAAAAACCTGTTTGCTTGATGATGCAAAATTTTTAAGATACATATGTAATTCTCTTGGTGAAAAACTTAATAGATGTTCAAAAAACAGCTCTATTAATTTACTCTATCCACTGGAAAATAGACTTGCTAGTTATATACTTGCTACGGGAGAAAACCTTGATGAAAGTCTTACTGAAATATCAGAGCTCTTAGGAACAAGCTATAGACATTTACTGAGAACTCTGAATAATATGTGTCAAAAAGGTTTAATAAAAAAGAGTAATTCTGGTTTTCAAATTATAGATAAGAATGTTTTAATCAAGTTGGCATCGGATTTATACATAAATTAAATTAAATTTATAATTATAGATAAACAACTTCAACCAATTTATTGATGGTAATGGAAGGACAGCAAGACTTTTGATGAAATTGATTCTAATGAGAAACGGATACCCAACTGCTGTTGTCATAACTGAAGAAAGAGATAGGTACATGCAGGCTTTAGAGCAAGCTAGTACTGAGGGTAAACTGGTTGATTTTATTAATATTATTGAAGAAGCAGTAGATATAAGCTTAGATATGTATTTGTATATGGTTAAGTAAAGTATTAATAGATGTGAAGAGTATTTTGTAATTGATTAACTAATAAAAATATAAACGGCAACTCTAAAATATTATACGAATTCCTTGAAAACTTTAAGTTAAGCTATGGAAGGAGTAAAGTATTCAGGATATGAGTTTTGATATATTGTTTCACAGGTGTAAAAAATGCGGAATAGATGTTATTCATAAATCGGAGGGTAAAAAATGATTTATAAGGGATTTAAGTTTGGAATGTTATTACAGCTTGCAGTTGGTCCAATGTGCTTAATGGTATTTAACACTTCAACTACATATGGTTTTTTGATGGGTCTATCGCTTGTTTTAGCAATTTCTCTTGTTGATGGGCTATACATAATACTATCTGGTCTTGGTGTCGCCATGATTATTAATAAAGAAAAGATTAAGTCCACCATTAAAATATTAGGGTGTATTGTATTAGTACTGTTTGGGGTAAATACAGCAACGGGAGCATTTGGTTTTACGTTATTACCTGATTTAAAATTATTCTCAAATGCGACTAATCACAATGTTTTCCTCCAAGGTGTACTTCTTACTGCATCAAACCCGCTGACAATTATCTTTTGGGGGAGTGTATTCTCATCTCAAGTTGCTGAAAATGATTTTAGCAAAAAACAACTTGTTTTTTTTGGAATTGGATGCATCCTGTCTACAATATCTTTTTTGACAATTGTAGCGTTTTTGGGGAGCATTTTAAGTGGGTTCTTACCACAAATAATTATTCAAATTCTTAACTTTTCAGTAGGTATCATTCTTATTTACTTTGGAATAAAATTATTGTTAAAAAAGTAAGCAGTGAATAATGCTTATATAGGGTTAGCTAATAATGGAAATGTCATAAATGAAAAATGGTAAGATATTGTGAGTTATATAAATGGAATTTATGGAGGAAAAGTACAATGGGAAAAGTAAAACTAACTGTAACAGAAAGTAAATGTAGAGGTGGTTATTTCAAAAAAGGTGATGAATACATAGTAGAAGATTTATGTCCTCCATTATGCCATGAGCTTTGGAATTGCATATATCCTTTTGTTTATGCTTTGCAAAATGGTGCAGATTTAGACTATGGAAATAGTCGTTCAAAACAATTTGATGCGAAATGTCCAGATAATGGGAGAGTATGTATCCATGGTGAATATATAGAAAAGTAAATTCAAATTTAAAGTAGTTTAAATTACTTTAAGAATACAATAGTATATAATAATAAGTCACTTACTTTTAAGTAGCATATATGATATAATAAATGCAGGTGGTGATTTGATATGGAAAAGTATCATATGTGCCCAAAGTTTGAAAACGCATTTGAACTACTTGGAAAGAGATGGACTGGATTAATTATAAGAACTTTACTAAGTGGGCAAAAGCGATTTTCTGATATAATAGATGCAATTCCCAATATGAGTGCGCGTATGCTGACAGAAAGATTTAGGGAGTTAGAAAATCAGGGCATTATTATTAGAAAGGTTTATCCAGAAACTCCTGTACGTATAGAATATGAACTCACAGAAAAGGGCATTGAACTACAAACAGTTATGGATGAAATTCAAAAGTGGGCAGAAAAATGGAGTTAAATAATATATTGTAGATAACCTGAGGAAGAATTTCCTATTAATACTAGGGGGTTCTTTCTATTTTTATCTGAATAACGAGGAAAAGTTAAATTGATATTTAAATGTTTTCTATCAAAAAACTCTTGACTAATTGCAATTAAAGTGTAATAATAAATTTAAAGTTAGTTACTAAATGTAATCAACTATAAAATATGATTGCAATAATTAAATATAATGTTGCTGAGCAGGATATAAAGAATGCTATCAATAATGGTGCAAAATCATATCAAGAAGTACAAGCTATCACAAAGGTTGGTACTGGTTATTGAAAATGTATAGTAGGAAATAAGGCATTGGTTGATTACCTATTAAAAATTTAGTAGTTATTCAAAAGCAAAAATAATCATAGGGTACAATCAAGGGCCAATGTGTAATTACACATTGGCTTTTAGAAATAAATAAAGAAGATTAATATCTTATTACAACCTATGTGTAATCTCATACATAAGTTGTAATTAATAATTAAATTATAGTGGAGAAAAAGAAATGAAAATTAATGAAAGATCACTAATAGAAGGTTTATCTTATGCTTTGGATGTGGCAGAGAAGTCCTATTTTTCTCACTCTAAACATGTGGCATATATTTCTATAATGCTTGCTAAGGAATTAAAACTTCCGCTAGATGAACAAAAGGACCTGTATTTTGCAGCATTACTGCACGACATAGGAGCAAGTAACACCTATTTAATTAAGGAACATTGCAAGGTTGGTAAAGATATCATATTAAAATTGCCTGTAAAAAGTATAATAGCTGATTACGTTTATTATCACCATGAATTTTTTAACGGTACAGGAGCATTTAAGTTAATGGAATATGAAATTCCTTTGGCATCTCAAATTATATGTGCAGCAAATTTGTTTGATGGTAGGTTTAGAAATTTAAAAGAATTGAGCTTTGATGCGGTGGAGAGCATTAAAAAATGGATTAAAGATAATCAAGAGCTATTTAATCCTGAAATATCAGCGGCTTTTTATAAACTCCTAGAGAAGGAATACATACTACTAGATTACTTTAATGATGATTTCAATAATATATTAACCAATAGAATAGAAGCACATGGTATCGAATTAGATTACGAAGGAGTAAAAGCTTTTGCTCATGCTTTTTCAGAAATAATTGACAACAGAAGCCATTTTACTTACAGACATTCTGTTGGTATCGCTAATTTAGTTAACAAAATAACTGCACAACTAGGCTTTGATAGTGAAATGCAGAACAAAATGTATATTGCTGCCCTTCTACATGATATTGGCAAGTTAGTAATATCAAATGATATTATAGATAAAGAAGGAAAGCTAAATGACAAGGAACGTTATGAAATTAACAAGCATACTTATTACACAAGATGGATATTACAACAAATTGAGGGCTTTGAAGATATTACAGAGTTTGCATCTAATCATCATGAAAAGCTAAATGGAAATGGGTATCCGCTTCATCTTAAGGAAAGTGAAATAGGAGAGCTAGATAGGGTAATGGCAATATGTGATATATTTCAGGCTTTAACCGAGGAAAGGCCTTATAGAAATAAAATGCCAATAAATAAGGTTTGGTCAATCATCGATACAATGGTTGATAAAGGAGAATTAGATAGGATTCTGGTAGACAAAATAAAAATTATCCTAGAAGAAGATTATGAATGAGTCTTAATTAAACATAATAGAAGAGAAAATCAGATATGGTATTGAGACATTAGTATTAGAAGAATTTATCCTGGACGTACAGGGCAGGTAAGATATAAAGATATCTTTTAAAACTTTTTATATTGGTAAGATAGTAAATAAAATGCAATTTTTTTGAAAGAGGGATATTTTATGAATGAGTTTTTAAAAGTTGTTAGAGAAAGAAGGTCAGCAAATAAATTTATTAAGGATATAAAAATACCTAGGGAAGACTTTAACGAGATATTTAGAGAACTTTCGCTGGCACCTTCTGCCTTCAATCTACAGCATGCCAAATATTATGTTGTAGAAGATAGAGATCTAATGGATAAAGTATATGAAGCTTCCTACAAGCAATATAAAATTAAGACAGCCTCTGCAACAATAATAGTTACTGGAGACAAAAACGCTTATTTAGATGCAGATAAAATTTATGAAGGCTCAATGCTTCTTGGTATGATTGATAAAACTGAGTATCAAATAATGGTTGATACTATTCGCAATCTCTATGAAGTCTGGGGAGAAGATTTTAAGCATGATGAAGCTATCAGAAATGGGTCTTTATCAGCAATGCAGTTCATGTTACTCGCAAAAAATAAAGATTGGGATACATGTCCAATGATATATTTTGATAAAGATAAAATAAGTCAATTGCTCCACATTCCAGAAAATGAAGTACCAGTTATAATGATTACTATGGGTAAAATGGATAAAAGCAGTTATAAAATTCGAGGTTACAGAAAACCTGCCAGTGAGTTTGTAAAGTTTTATTAATTCAATATTTGTTGGATGAAGATAGTGCCTTATCAAATAATTATATTTTATTACACTAAAACCTGATATGAAAGTAAACTATATGCGAGGTTCAGTTCTCTGCACTCTAATATTTTTCATATTCAGTAATTTTTGGAGCTGGAGGAAATCCATATGGGACAACTGCAACAGTTGATCAGAATGGAAAAATGATTGAGGATGTGCAGGAAGCTCTTTTTAGGTAAAAGAGTGCAAAATAAATGATTAAATTATTATTATAACGACTATATTTAGCCTTACTTGGAGGAGTAGAGATGGATAGTAAAAAGTTAGCTGGCGAAAAGGCAGTAGAATTTATTGAAGATGGAATGATCGTTGGACTTGGAACAGGTTCAACTGTATATTATTCTATTTTAAAACTATCTGAAAAGATAAAAAGTGGACTTAAAATTAAAGCAGTTTCTACTTCAAATTCCACTACTCAAATTGCAGAAAGTTTAGGTATAACTATAGTTCCGTTTAATGAAGTAGATTGCGTTGATTTAACTATAGATGGCGCGGATGAAGTTGATAGTTCTATGAATGGAATTAAGGGCGGCGGTGGAGCGTTGTTATATGAAAAATTAGTTGCGCTATCATCAAAAAAAGTTATATGGGTTGTGGATGAAAGTAAAATAGTAAATACTCTTGGGAAATACTCTCTACCTATAGAAGTTATCCCCTTCGCACACCATCATATTTTTAAAAAGCTAGAGAATTTAAATATGAACCCTGTTATAAGAAAAATAAATAATGATATTTACATTACTGATGGGAATCATTATATTATTGACTTATTTCTTAAAAATATAGAAAAGCCTTACGAGCTAGAAAATCAGCTAAGGTTAATTTCTGGCATCGTTGATACAGGCTTATTTCTTGATGTTGCCGATTTTATTATTATCGGAGGTAAAGATGGAGTACGAGTTATAAACCGTAAATAAGGTTACCTTATTCTAAAAAACTACTTCCTAGTGCTTATACTCATCCACAACAAATTGAATAATAGCATGATTTATATCAAAGTGTTCATGTAGGTGGTCATTAATCTCTTTATAGATTTTTTGTGTTTCACTAATAAGCATATCATCCGTTTGGATTTGTGCTTCAAGATTAATATTATTCTCATCCAATCTCCATATGTGAATATGACTAATAGCTTTTATTCCTTGTATTTCCTTTAATTCCTCTATAACTTCCTCTATATCTATGCCTTCCGGAGTACCTTCCATTAATATTTGTATACTTTCTTTTAATACTGCATAGCTGGACTTTATTATTATTATGTTAATAAACACTGTCAAAATAGGATCAATCCAAAACATATTAGTATATTTAATTAAAAACCCCGATATAATTACAGCCACAGATGAAAAAGTATCGCTTAATAGATGCAGGTAGGAAGATTTCATATTTATATTATCTTTTGAACCTTTTCTAAGAAGTAAAACACTAAATAGATTTCCAAGTAATCCTATAATAGCCACCACTACTACTGTGTTTCCTTCAATGGGGCTGGGATTAATAAATTTTTTAAAGGCTTCTACAAAAAGATACCCGGAGATACCTATAAGAACTGAAGCGTTAACGAAAGCAGATAGTATATTTGCCCTATTATGGCCATAGGTTCGTTCTTTGCTAATTGGCCTGCTGGCTATTCTCATTGATACATAACTTAATAATATAGCAGCAGTATCACTTAAGTTATGCAATGCATCGGATAAGAGGGAGAGGCTTCCAGATAGGAGTCCGCCAATAAGCTCTGCAAGTGTAATAATAAAGTTGAAGATAACTACAAAAAGTAATTTTGATATATTCATATTTGAAACATCATGATGTTTGTTTTTAAGCTCTTTCATTATATAAACCTCCGTGAAATTGATAATACTTATTATACCACATTAGAAAAATTATTTATTTTTAAATAAATAAAACATAGCAGCAAAGGAAAACTAATCCATAGTAAATTATAATTATTATATTATAAAGAAGGTGTTTCATAGTGGAGAAAAACCGCCTCGAAGCTTTCAGCGACGGTGTACTTGCTATTATAATCACAATAATGGTGCTTGAAATGAAGGCTCCTCATGGGAATAGTATTAAGGATATCTTAACATTAACACCTACATTTTTGAGTTATTTGCTTAGTTACATCTACGTAGGTATTTATTGGAACAACCATCACCATATGATGTATACTGTTAGATGTGTTACTGGATCTATTTTGTGGGCCAACATGCATTTACTGTTTTGGCTGTCACTTTTACCTTTTTCTACTGGTTGGATGGGACAAAACAATTTTGCACCATGGCCTACAACACTTTATGGAATAGTGCTAGTAATGGCTGCCATAGCCTATCATATTCTGCAAGACATCATAATAAAAACTGAGGGAGAACAGTCAAAGCTAAAACAGGCAGTAGGTGGTGACTTGAAGGGAAAAGCATCTGTGGTTTTATATTTTGCGGGAGTTATTGTTGCTCCGAGATGGACTTGGGTTGCTCTGATTATTTATGCTGTTCTCGCATTTGTCTGGTTGATACCAGATCGACGAATTGAGAGAATTCTGTATAGTCAGGAACAAAAGCATGACTAAGTTGGCAGAAATGAAGGAAAATCAAATATTAGTGGAATTACACTAAATGAAAGAGATGCCATGGAAATTGTATAGATGAAAAAGTAATTTTTGGGAGGATTATATGGAAACTATAAAAAAAGATAACAATAAGTTTTATATTGGAGAAAATGTTGAAAATCCATTAGCGGAAATCACATTTGTGCCAACTGGTGCAGACAAAATTATTATTGATCACACATATGTCTCAGACTCATTAAGAGGTCAAAAAATTGGATTGCAATTAGTGGATAAAGTGGTAGAGTATGCTCGCTCTGAAAATAAAAAAATTATTGCTCTTTGCCCTTATGCAAAAAAAGTTATGACGCAAAGTGAGCAATATAAAGATATTTTAATATAAAAAATGGCAATAAAGGATAAGGATATATCTTATTCAGGCTGCGGACTTCCTTTCTACATAGGCGGTGAAGTAGATGATATAAAAGAGCTTGCATATTCGTCTCCATTCCCAACCGTTAAAGACGCAATACATTATACTGGTATGCTATTGGATAATGCCATAAATAAAAATGATGATGGTGTATAAAAAAGAAGCAGATTTAAGAAAATACAATTGTAAGTATTTAAAAAATGAAGAAATAAAAAGGAGAGACTAAAATGGATAAACCCGTAATAGCACAAAAAGCACCTATTCCAGTTGAGCTTAAAAAGGGAGAAACATATTATTACTGTACATGTGGAAGAAGTTCAAATCAACCATTTTGCAATGGATCACACAAAGGCACCTCTTTTGAAGCCATGGCTTTTACTGCTGAAAAAGATGGAACAGCCTATTTATGCGCATGTAAACATACTGGCAATCCTCCATATTGCGATGGAACTCATGATAAACTAAAGGAGGAATAATACCATGGCAGAAATTAAAATTCAAGTACTTGACGATGCTCCACTTATTATAAAAGGAGAAGTAGAATTAATTGATGGCGAAGGTAAAAGTATGGGAACTAATCCTGAATTTCATTTATGCAGATGTGGCTTATCAAAAAATAAACCACATTGTGATGGTTCTCATAGAGGAAAATTTGAGAGCAAAGTTCGAGCATAATAATTTTATACTTAGGAAGTCTATGTATTTTACATAGGCTTTTATTTTTGTAATTGAACTTTTCTCGAGGCGTTGTTGCCTCAGTCAGTTAAATTAAATGCAAAGAAAAAATGAAATTTATTTCTTAATCATCCAAGATTACTGCTGCCCATATTTTTACTTACAATTTTTCTTAACATTATGTATCCTCCCGAATTACAATTACAATGGTAATTTAAAATGTATAACTTTTTCTTTACCTATACATTTATGAGTTTATCCGATACATCTTCCTGCCTATCTGATACATCTTTTGAGTTATCTAATACATCATCGTTTTTATCTAACTTTCTATCTAATCCAACAAGTCCTCTAATTGTAAGTAAAGTAAAAGTCACGCTTCCAAAAGTATGGAGTGGTGACCACTTGTTCCATTTGAATATTTTAGTGTGTTTTTCAAAATACCATTGCCCAATACTCATAGGAACACTCCAACTAAGGCTTTTTAAAAGAATTTTTTTCAGATTATCATTGTAGGAGTGTTTAACCCAAGCAACACTTAAAAGTGGGAAAAACAACACGTCCATAAGAATATTGGTTTTAAAAATCTTAGGTAGAGGGCGCACTGGATATTCGACTCTTTTAGTACCTACAACATAAGCATCAATTAAGGTAGCTAGAACACCTTTCGAAAAGAAAATAAGTTGATTTTCTCTTTTTTTTGGTCCTTTGAATAACAACGGTAAGGAAGCAGTACACAATACAAAAAGTCCCGTTAATATTATTTTCTCCTTTTTATTTCTCATATTAAATCACCTCATCAAGTTATTTACACTAAGTTATTTTACTGATAACAAATCATGTAATCTAGTGTATTAATAATATTATTATTTTATTGAAACTTGTTTATACATTAGTAACCTTATTATATAAGTGCCTCTGAAGTTCTTTCTAACTATACATTTTATCCCGATTACTAGATTCAAGATGTGACAAAATACGCTTCGATATTGCATCTACAATTAAAACAAAAGTACTTACATAACAAGAAATATTTTTTGACTATATTAAAGCAAAAATGCAGATAATAATTTTACGTATGGATATAGAAAGGACTGACAGAGTTGAAGCAAACGATAGGAAGTGGACTAGAAAAGGCATTGTGGAGTATCGCTATACCCGGATTTGGACAGCTAATGAATAAAAGATATCTTAAAGGTATTATCTTAATTACCTTGGAATTTATTATTAATGTTAAGGCGAATATAAACACTGCAATTGTTTTAAGTTTTCTAGGGAAGACTCACCAAGCAGTAGAAGAGGTTAACTATCAATGGTTGATGTTCTATCCATGTGTTTATCTGTTCTCAATATGGGATGCCTATAAGGATGGTAGTGAGGAAAAGGAAAAACCATTATTATTTTTACCCTATGCCATTGCTGCATATGCTGAGACAATAGGCGTGATTTATTCAAAGGTATTTAGAATATACGGGGTTCTTCTAGGACCGATTTTTTTACCTATGGCTTGTATTTTTGTTGGCCTATTTACTGGATCTATTATTAGGTATTTTGCTCTAAAAACAATCTATAAAAAATAGTAAAGTTGGTTAATAAAAAAGATAAGGAGACATTGCTTGAGTATCATTGCGAAATCAATTATGAATGTGAATTAGATTTTGGTAAGCAGATTCCTTACGAATTATGCAGAAAAAAGTGGCTAAATACAGAAAAGCAAATTGAAGAATTTATTTCAATTCTTTTGTAAGATATAGCAAAACAAATAAAATGTAAAGAAAATTGGAAGGTATAAAAATGTTAAATAAAGAGAGTATAATCAAGTTAGTCAAAGATTTGGACTTGCCACCTAATGAATATTGGATAACTTCTGGTGCAGCGTTAGTAATTCATGGGGTGAAAGAGAATACGGCAGATATTGATTTAGGGTGTACAACTAATTTGTGGAACAATTTTTTGCAAAAAGACTATTCATATAGAGTTGAAAAAATAGATGAATTCATCAAAATTAACTATTAATATGCATCTTCTGCGTAACTTGTACAACTTGTAGTATACTTATTAAATCTTGTAGTTTCTTAATTCTGTAATCCTCTTTATAAGGAATGGATCGTGGTAATTCGCTTTCATCTGTAGTAATCCAAACACAGTCCATTCCAGCTTGCTTAGAGCAAAGAACATCAAAAGGTTGGTCACCTACATAAAGGCAGTTTTCTGCTTTCAAATCAAGCTCTTCAAGGGCAATTTCCATTATACGTATGTTTGGCTTTGCTACACCAACTATATCTGAAATAACTATTGACTCGAAATATGGAGCAAGCCCACTTTTGATTAAATAATCCATTAACCATGTGTAATGGTTTGATACTATGGCTAGGCGATAACTATTTTTTAAAACATTTAAAGTATCAATAACGCCAGGAATTATCATCATTTTTTGTACTGGGATATCAATCTTGTCTAAGTCTATTAAGTATTTTTGGGTACAAGTGTTTTTATTAATAACACAATTTAATGCAGCTTCATCCAATAGAGTTTTTAATTCTTCTTGTGATAGATGAGGAGCTCCGCATTGTTCTTTTTGGGTTTGCTCCCCAATTGCAAAGTTCACAGCCTTTGAAATCTCTTTTGTTTTTTCTTCTGTAACTTCAAAACCTAAACCACGTAGCCTGTCCCCATATATTTGAGCATAATTAGGGAAATATTCTATAAGCGTATCACTGACATCAAAAATTATAGCTTCGTATTTCATGCAAAATACTCCCTTTCAATTTTATAAAATAACCACTGTAACAGCATGTAAATTGACTGCAATATTAACAAATTTATACCATTGTAACATTACAATACGTAATATTCAAACATTTAATTTGGAGAACTCACTTGGAGTAAACGGTTTTTACTCTAGCACGTGGTATAATAAAATATAGGTAACATACATCCTTTATTGTAAACATTATGAAAAAATTCAGTGGGTTAACCTTACGCATATAGAAAGTAAAAGATCTGATACATCAAATAACAAAAAACTCGCGTATGGCTGGGATTGAGAAGAACACCTAGCCAAACCTGAGAAGCTAAGTGCAGTCACACTAAGTTTCTAGGTTTCGCGAGTTGGAAACGTTATCTGAAAGGAATTGTTTGTTATGGTCACGATTATTTATAGAAAACGATAGATAATTGGTAAAAAACAAGACTCTAGATTAATAATAGGTCTAATAATATTTGCTTCTGGTTTTTTATATGTTACTTTTAGAACTATTTATATATTAAAAATGGAGGATAGTGTGATGGAAAAAATATTAAGTGAGGCAACTCGTGTTGCAAGGCTAGCTGGAAAAAGGATAAAAGAACTTAGAGAAAATAGTGGGTATAAGGAATATTTAAAAAATGGACATGAACTAGTAACAACTGCAGATTTAATATCAGAAGATATAATAAAAACAGAGCTTTCAAAGGCTTTTCCTGAGCACAAATTTATATCCGAAGAAAGCGATACAGAAAACAGTTTCATGATAAAAGAGCCAACATGGATTATTGATCCCATCGATGGAACTGTAGGTTATGCCAATGATCATTATCAGGTAGCAATATCTATTGCTTTTGCTGTAAATAATGAAGTTGAGGTAGGAGTAGTTCATAATCCATTTTTGAATGAAACATTTTATGCAGTTAAAGGTAAGGGAGCTTTTTTAAACAATCATTCAATAAAGTTTAAGCCTGTTAAAGAGTTAAAGCAATGTGTTATTGGAACTGGATTTCCTCATAATAAAGATAACGTAGACTATATTATTAAAACATTAAAATCGATACTTCCTAAGATAAGAGATATTAGGAGAATAGGCTCTCCAGCTTTAGACATTTGCTGGGTTGCTTGTGGTCGCTTACAAGGATTTTATGAGGAAAAGCTATTTCCTTGGGATGTTGCTGCGGCCAAGTTGATTGCCACTGAAGCTGATGCAATTGTTGGGCATTATGGTCTTGAAAGTAACACAGAACTATCAAGTTGTTTAAATGGTTATAAGGTAATAGTGTCAAGTCCTGATGTTTTTCAGGAATTAAAAACAATTTTAACATCTGTTAAATGAAAAACAAATTTCATGTAAGTTTCATCAATCATTCAAAAGGGAGTTAGGGATAATGGATAGTGACATAAAAAGGTAGAAAACATATCCCATCAGATAACAAAATATTAAAGTCCCCTTTGCATGAGAAGACTGCAAAGCACATCTGCGAAGCCAAGTGCGGTCGCTCTAGGCTTCTCGGAGTCTTGACAAGAAACGTTATCTGTAATTTTTGAGAAACAGAGTTATAGCTCAGAGGTTCTAAAATTATTTATTGAGGAACAATTGTAGATAATTTCGAAATATAGACTACTTGTTTAATGCCCGATAAATAGTAATTTGTCATTGAGTTAAACATAAATTTCTTATAGTGCAATGTATCATCATAAACAATTTGTAAAGAATTCTAATAAATGCAACTCAATCAGTGTCATTGATGTACCAATTGAGTGTTGGACTTTATGTGTTAATTTTATATAAGATATAGTATGATTTATAAAAAATATAACTGAAAAAGAGGTATAAATTATGATAAAACCAATTGTAAAAGATATATTGTTTTTAGGACAAAAATCAGAAGATGCAACAAAAAATGATATAGCAGTAATTGATGATTTAATAGATACATTAAGGGCGAACCTAGAGAATTGTGTTGGATTGGCTGGTAATATGATTGGAGTAAAAAAGCGTATATTGGTATTTACTGTAGGCGGCCATATTGTGCCTATGATAAATCCAGTTATATTAAAGAAAGAAAAGCTTTATGAAACTGAAGAGAGTTGTTTATCTTTAATTGGCTTTAGAAAAACAAATAGATATGAAATGATAGAAGTGGAGTATCTTGATAGAAATTTTAAGAAGCAAAAAAAGGTGTTTACTGGATTTATAGCACAAATAATTCAACATGAAATGGATCACTTTGAAGGTATAATAATCTAATTTGAAGAGAAATAAGTATTTAAAAAAGAAAGAGAGCGAAAAAATGAAACAGTTTTTTAAAGCAATAGAGGAAAAGATAAGAAAGTCAGGATATCCTGGAGAAGTCAGCGGCGAAGAAATCTACGCTGAAATAAGTGATGAGGCCGAGGATCAAGAAGAAGGAAGTTACTTATTCATGAAGAAGCAAAATGATGATATCATGTTTGAATACAGAGTGGATATTTTAGAGGACAATATTAATTTAGCAACCCTCACGATACATACACCAGAGGGAAAGTACTTTATTGATTTTGATGCTGAGTAGATAGCGATATTGGGCATGAGGTATGTTACTGGAAATGGAACGGTGGCTTAAAAAGAGTAGCTGCAAAAACTATAGATAACAAAAATTTTTCGTACAGCTTGGCTTGTATAGATAGCCAAGCTACACCTGCGAAGGTAAGAAAATGTGCATAAAAAATATAGAAGGAGTGCCACAGATGTCAAATGAAAAAAAACAATTTATTTATGTTCTAAAGTTAATACCATCTCTATTAAATATGGACAACTGGACAGAAAGGGAAGAAAAGATAGTAGATAGTCACTTTAGTAGATTACAAGAATTACTTGAAGAAGGAAAGCTAGTTTTAGCAGGTAAAACATTAGGCATAGATGAAAAAACATTCGGAATAGTAATTTTGGAAGTTGAATCAGAAGAAGAGGCATTAAGTATCATGAAAAATGATCCTACTGTTGTAGAAGGAATAATGACAGCTGAGTTATTTCCATACAAGATTGCTTTAATAAAAAAATAATTTATTTCGCAACTCTTTTAAATGCTGAAGAGGTTAAAGTAGCTATTGAGATACAATTGTATAAAAAGAGTATTTAAAGACATATGGGGGATGAGAACAATTAATAATTAAAATCAGTTAAGTCAAATAAAGGTATGTTTAGACATAAACAATATAAAGCACTAAGTAAATTTATAATTATTATATATGGTTTATTTATGCTAGTGTATATGTTTAGAGAGAACTTGTATAATCTAAACAATCAGTATATTACTCTATTTGCAGGAGCAGCACCAAATCTTATACCAAGTTTTCTTTTTACATTAATAGGCGTATTCTATATAGTACCTTTTTTCAAAGGTACTGATTCAATCGATAAACCTATCTTTATTTGGCTAATCAATGCACTTAACATGATTGTTTTTTTACTTGTTGAATATCTCCATGTCGTTTTCAATTTAGGGTCATGGGACAATAATGATATGATAGCATCTTTAATCGGCATAATAGTTTCCACAGTTATTTACTTTAAACTAAGAAAGAATTTCATTAAAAAACATGATAACTAAAAGAAGAACTTAAAATTATACTAAACTATAGTTATTTGAGAAACTAATTTGATATAGATGTTTCTTTCATGATAAGCAAATGCAGGAGGCTTTATAAAATAAACATAGCTCAAAGTGCAGTAGCTAAAGCTGCGTATAAAAATGTACTCAAGTTCGCTTTAGATCGGAGAGCGACGGGACAAGCGGCATGATTAACATGTGTGTATTCTATAGGTTAAGGTAGTAAAACTTAACACCGCCAAAGCACATTCCTTCACCGGCACAAGCGCAACCAAGGAGTATTCCTCTGGGGTCCGGTTCAGGAACGTCTTAAGTGCGAGACGTTAGATGAAATAAATTATACACGAGGACGCCGCCTCCCATGCAGTTTATTGTGCAGGTTAGGCTTTGATGAGAAATCTGAAAAATGCAGTTGTAACGCAAGTCGTACATAAGGTTATTTATAGAAACTTTAGACAAAGGAGGATATCAATATGGGGAATAAATTTGAAAAGCTCCAATATATAAAGGCAGGAAAATCCGATATCGATGAAATTGTAAAACTTAATAAACTTTATAACGAAAAGGTTTACGAATCACTAGAATGCGATTATTCAACTGAGCTTTCCAAGTTGAGAACTAAAATAGAGCTTAGAATTGACCAATATGAAGTGGTTATGAGTGGAGATATAAAACTTGGATATTTTTGCTGTTACACTATCGGAGATGATGCAGTGATAGATGATTTGCAATTGTATCCTAAATATGATTGCAAAGAGGTTATCTTAAAAGTTTTAAACTGGGGAAGATGCCACGTGCATAAAGTTGGAGACACATTATATATAAACAATGTCAACATGAGCGATATTGAAAGACTTTCAATCTATGAAAGAGATGAGTTTAGTTTTTATAAAATGATTAGTACAAAAAAAGGCATGATGAAATGGGTTTGGTATCATATGTGGTGGATGTAATTATTACGGAGATAACCTTTAATACACATTATTTACAAATAACGAAGGAATAGAATAAATAAAATTCATTTTTTAAAACGGGGGGGTATATGTTTAAGTATAGATGCTTATGTATAGCAAAGGATGATAAATTTTACGGATTTGTAGGTACACCAACTGAAATCTTAACTGCTTATGGGGAGGAATTATGTGTAGGTGATACCGTTGAATATTTTTTTGTAGGAGATAATCATGATATAATGAGTGGCTTAATTACTGAAGTAAATGGTAATTTTAATATAGATGGTAGATATACAACATCTGGTTTAAATATAACTAGGATTATTAGACATTACATGGATTTAAAACCTGGAGATAAACTAGCATATGGATTATTTAAAGTGAAAAGATATCAAGAAAATAATGATAGTATTAATAAAGAATAGAGAAATACTAAAATTTATCAGGGTTATCAAGTGCAGTGACTTGGGACTTCATCTAAACCAGCTAATGTTAGTCAAGTGGTTTAATAAAAAAATTTATATTGGGCAAAATTGAGAATAGCAAAGCTAACCTATAGAGGAAATAGGCTTGTAGACAGGCTTAATTAAAGAA
>NZ_JAESWC010000023.1 GCF_016765585.1 Clostridium rhizosphaerae | reverse complement strand
ATGAGTGTTGAACAGGGCTCAAACAGTTTAGACGACGGGATCATAAGTCCCAACAAAAAATACGATTTTCACCCAGTTTGATGGATATAGTATCTAAAATAAAGATAGGTTTATACACCAATTGAAGTAATTGGTTATAAACCTATTATACGAACAAAAAATTGCCGTTCACCTTGGCTTGAGAAGACAGCCAAGGCACACCTGCGAAGCTAAGAAAAGAGCTTTCTAAGCTTCTCGGCGTCGGAAATTCGAAACGTTATGTGAAATTGATTATATATCGGAGGTGGTTAAATGAAGCCTTATAGGCATAGCAAATTAGATTTTATATTGATTTTTCTATTATCATTTTATTTTGTGGTATTATATTTTAATAATTTAGGTGGCTTTAATATATCTATAACTATAATTATTACTGTATCTTTTGCTTTTGTATCATGGATGATGCTAAGGTATAAAGTTACATTAAAAGATGATTACATAGAATGTAAAAATCCTTTTATATTAAGAAAGCAAATATTACGGTACTCAGAAATTAACTGTATTAAATTTGAACATTATAAACACATCTTATTAAGATATCCTGTTCCTGCAATTTCAATATTAGAAAAGAAAAATCATAAGAAAATATTCATTATGTATAAATTGTTTAGAAAAAAAGATTTAGAAGAAATTATTAAATTTATAAAGAACAAAAATAATAGTGTTGTATTAAGCAAAGAAGTTACTCTGTCACTTGAAAATAGTAAAACTAATGCCTAAAGATGGAGCGAGTTTTTTTAGTTACTAAATTTGATATGTATATATGGAGGTGCAACTTCACATAACAAAGTGTCCCCATTCATTGTACCAGTTTTAGGTCAAGCCTACGAAGAAGCCACAACACACCTTTCAAGCTCATGAATGGTTTGAAAGGCCTCGGGGACACGTAGACGTTATGTGACATGATATATTTAAAAAAGCTTGTGCTTATAAAAATTACTATATCTTAGAAAGATTGATTATTATAATAGGGGGATTAAGGAAGTATGGATATAAATTATTGTCAAGTTTGTGGTGAGAAATTAACACTTAAACAGATAGGTGATGAGGGTATGATTCCTTTCTGTGAAACATGCCAAAAGCCTTACTTTAAGTCACCAGCTCCATGTGTTTTAGTTGTTGTTATAAATGAATATAATGAAGTTGTATTATTGAAGCAAGATTATGTATCAAAAACACATTGGGGTTTAATTGCTGGATTTATTACAGAAGGTGAAAATGCTGAAGATACAGTAATACGTGAGGTGAAAGAAGAGACAGGTCTTAATGTAAAATCATATAAATACATATCGAGTTATCATCAGTCCCAACGTAATTTGCTTATGTTAGGTTATCTAGCTCATGTTCAGAAAGCTGAATTTATTAAGTCATGTGAAGTTGATCAGATTAATTGGTTTTCAATTAATGATGCGATATTAAACTTAAGAGAAGGCAGTATGGGCAAGCAACTCTTTGAAGCTGCAATGAGTCGGTTTGAAGACTTGCTGTAATGTCTTTGTCTAAGATATTAAATTGCAGCATTTAGACCACACATCACATAACAAAAAATTTCCGTTCAGCTTGGCTTGAAAAGATAGCCAAGCTACACCTGCGACACTAATCCAAGTCTGGCTAAGTGTCTCGGCGTCGGAAATTGGAGACGTTAGGTGTAATTTCTAAAACGAAGTAGCAGTTGTAAAGAGTTTGGAATAAGGACAATCCATAGGAGATATAGGTAAATGATAATTTATATATTAAATTTGATAAACATATATGTATAGATTCAACGTTTCTTCATGATTACAGTGAAGCTTTTAAAGGATCATACCTTGACTACTTATAATTCATGAAGTAAGTGCACAATTTGACATATTAATAAATCATTGTTTTCAAAGTTGAGTTATTTGTAGTACTGATTTGATTAAGAACTAAGTAATTAAATGTGGAGCAGTTAAAATAAGCAAAACAGCATTTAAAGAAAAAAGTTCATGAAACGCTAGGGAGGTTTTTAAGGAGTATAGATATAAGTTTTTTATGGAAAAATTATAGTTAATAGGGGGATGCTTAAACGATGAAGTATTTAGTTAAAAGTGTAATGGTGGGTATATTATTTATTAGTATGGTACTTTTTAGTAGTTGTAGCATGTTAAAGTATAATTCAATTGGTAATTTTAACAAAGTTGAAGCAGAAAAGTTATACAAAGAGCAAAAATACGATGAAGCATTAAAAAATGTGGATGATTTCTTAGAAAAATATCCTAATAATGAGAAAGCTATTTCAGAAAAGGCATACATTCTTATAGGTAGTGGAAAAAATGAAGAGGGATTAGTACTTCTGACTGGCTTGTATGAAAATGGAGTTCAAAACTCTACAATCTTAAATAATATGAGTTGGGCTTATAATAATCTTCATATGTACACTATGGCAAATAAATATATTGATATATGCTTAAAATCACTTAATCCTACAGATAAAGAGTATATTAATAAGGGAAATGCACTTCATGGTTTAAAGAAATATGATCAGGCTATAGGTTACTATGATAAAGCTTTAGAAAAGGATCCCCAAAGCACATTAGCTCTTTGGGGTAAGGGCCTATGTTTATATGAAATGAAAGATTATAAAAAATGTTTGGTTTGTTTCCAGAAGTATGCAGAACAAGACGGTAATAATAAAAGTTTAAACTTCTACATAAAAAACTCTTTTATAAATCTTAAAGATCTTGATGGCGCGATAAACGAGTTTAATAAACAAATTAAAAAGAATCCGAATAATATTTCAGCTTATAGTTCACTTGCAAGTATATATGAACAAAAGGGAGAATTTCAGAAAACCATAGATTGTTATGATTATATAATTAAGAAATCGCCTGAAAATGCAGATGCATACTATAATAAGAGTATTAGCCTTATGAAACTTGGCAGGAGCGATGAAGCTATAGGTAATTTGAAGCTTGCTATAGAGTACGATGATGAATATGTATACGACATTTTAGACGAACCAGCATTTGATTCTCTAAAAAATAATGAGAAATTTAACGCTTTAATAAAAACTAAATCAACACAATAAGAAAAAATAAATGTGTATATCATAAAAAGCAAAATAAATTTTAGCATTAAATTTCTAATCTATTGTTAAGATAATTACTAATATTCTTGGAAAACTAATAAGTTAATAGAATGCTTGCATGATTAAGTCCAAAGTAAAGTTATAAAAACTACACCTAACAAAAAATTTCCGTCCAGCTTGGCTTGAAAAGATAGCCAAGCTACACCTGTAACACTAAGCCAAGTCTGGCTAAGTGTCGCAGCGTCGGAAATTCGAGACGTTATACGTAATTTTAGTTAAATAGAGTGACAGCTTAAAAATTTCAAAATTTGGTTTTATTGCGACATAATTATAGGAAAAGACAAAATAAATAGTATTTATTTAATCATATAATTGGGGGATATTTAAAATGAGGATATTGGTAATCAACGGCAGTCCACATAAAGGCAATACATGGCGGTTAACCGAGAAAGTAAAAGAACAAATACAAGATCTTGATAATACAGTAGAATTTGAAGAGATACATTTAAGCGAATTGTATATTCCACTCTGCACAGGTTGTAGCCTGTGCTTTAGGAAAGGACATATTTTTTGCCCTCATAATCAATATATACAGCCTATTATGGATAAAATTGAAAGATGTGATGGAGTAATTTTTGCTGTTTCCTGTTTTCAAGGTGCCATTCCCGCCATTGCCAAAAACCTTACCGACCATTTAGCATTTTTGCTTCATCGCCCAAGATACTTTGATAAAAAGGCTTTAATAATTTCCACTACTGGTGGTGTTTCTGCAAATAGTGTTACTCAATCTCTTGCCAATACACTACCAGGATGGGGATTTAATAAATGCTATCAATTACCGATTGTCGCATTAAGTTGGAATGACTATAAACCATCGGAAAAACACATAAAAAAGGCTTATAAAATTTCGAAATCATTTTATATAGATTTAAAATCAAGAAAACTTCACTCTCCCAAAATTGGAGTTTTAATTCCTTTCAACTTATTTCAAGCCATGTATGAGGAATATGCACCTGGAACAGAATACGAAACACAAGACGGAGTTTTTTGGAAACAATATGTCGGTATGAGATATGCTTCAGGAATTCCATTGCCAATACATAAAAAAGTGTTTGGAAAACTAATCTATCGAATTGGAAAATATCTTTCACCAAAGATGATTGTTACATATAAAAAATGAATATTATCTGTTAATGAGTTGTTTCGGTATATTCTTTAATACAAAATTAATTTAAAGATAGCTAGAGAAGACTCAGCTCAAAGTTTAGTAACTAAAACTACGTATAACAATGCACTCAAATTCGCTTTGGCTTGGGAAGACAGCCAAAGCACATTCCTTCAATGGCGCAAGTGCAGCCAAAGGGTATTCCTCTGGGGGCCAGTTCGAGAACGTCTTGAATGCGAAACGTTAGATGACATGCAGTGATGTGTTGTATACATAGAAGATATATCATAGAAATATTTAAGGTTTTTAGCAGGAGGATTATGCAAATTGGATAATATAGATAAACGGAGTAGACTTAAAGAAGAACCTTTTTCATATAGGGTATCGAAAGACAATAAGGTATTTATATTTTGGTATGAAAAACAAGTAATGATATTAAAGGGTAAAGAAAGTGAGAAATTTTTAGCTAAAGTAGAAAAAGCAGATACAATAGAATCACAATTGATTATGGCTAAAATTACTGGTAACTTTAAACATGGAAATGAAAAAATGAATAAAGCGAGGTGAAAATATGGATTTTAAGAACACTCTAGAACTGCACCTAGACTCTATGAGAAATAAATATTTAAACAAATTTATATCAACAGTTAAACTGGAGGATATTATTTTAATTATGCCTAATGGAACTCTAATAAAAGAGAAAGAAGAATTTATTGAGTTACATAAAAATTGGTTTGCAGATAACGACTGGGATTAAAATTATAAAATACTAAACATTGAAGAGAGTATAGAAATCGCCTATGCACTAGCAACGATCGACTATAAAGATTGTGATGAAGAAGGAAACATAATTAAGATGAATTACTATTTAAATTTAATTTTTTGTAAGCAAGATGGGAAATGGCTTTTAATCCATGATCAGAACACGGTATATAAATAATTTATTCAAATAAAGTAAAGGATTATAGTTAAAGAAAGGTATTTATATACCTATAGATACAGAAATATACACGGTCATCTAAACAATACATTCAAGTTCGCTTTGGCATTAAAAACACTGCCAAAGCACATTCCTTCACCAAGCCAGGTCTGGCTAGGCTCAGGAACGTCTTGAGTGCGAGACGTTATACGTAATTTCAGATAAAAGCAGCACCAAATCAAAGATTTTTTAAACATTTTATTATAATATAATTGTAACTTAAGGTGATATAATTATATAGTTAGGTTTACTTAAGGTGAGCAGTATAATAAGTAAGAGGTGTTTTTGAGTGAGAATTTTATCTTAAGTATGTCGGAATATTATTAAAAAAATTCAATAGTTAAAGGAGAAAACTATATGGTAAATAAACTAAAAGGCATAGCAAAGGCTTTTCTTCAAGGAATTGTAACAGATAAAGTTCGAGATGTTTATGATTTATATACATTACCTAATTTTAAACATCACAATGGATTTTATAGTGGTGATAGAGAATCACTTTTAGAAGGAATGGTCGATAGTAATACAGTATTTCCAAATAAAAAGTTAACTATAAAATTGGCAGTTGCGGAGCCACCATACGTGACTTTGCTTTCTCATGTTCAAATCACAGAAGATAAAGAGGTAGCTGTGGTACATCTTTATCGTTTTGAGGGGGAAAAGATTGCCGAAATGTGGGATATATCTCAAGAGGTTCCTGAGAATTCTCCTAATGAAAACAGTATGTTTTAATATAAAATGATAATTAATTTATTTAGCATTCTTCTTAATTGCGCAACTAATTTAAAGTTAATTAAAATAAACTTTATTAAAAATGTGATGATTAAAACTACATATAACAAAATGCTACCGTCCACCTTGGCTGGTAGCTTTTTTAAAGTGAAAATATGTAAATTTATAGTTTATAATCAAAATATAAGTTAATAGTGAAGAAACGCCAAGGCACATTCCTTTACCAAGCGCGTCGCGCTAGGGCTCAGGAACGTCGTCAGCACAAAACGTTATATGCAACCAGGTTGGAAGAAAATGCTTTAATAAGGGGTAAAAACAGTATATACTATTAAAAATTATATATAATTTTAAAATGGGGATGAGATTTTGGAATATCTAAATGAATATAAAATTTGTAAA
This sequence comes from Clostridium rhizosphaerae, assembly GCF_016765585.1. Taxonomy (GTDB): domain Bacteria; phylum Bacillota; class Clostridia; order Clostridiales; family Clostridiaceae; genus Clostridium_AT; species Clostridium_AT rhizosphaerae. The sequence goes on along the minus strand of NZ_JAESWC010000023.1, from coordinate 74,232 downwards.
GCGGATTCAGAAGAATGGGCAAGATACCATGCTATCTATAGATTAACTAATTTTAATGAATGGATGTCGCTTAGCTTTCAAAGTGATATAGACCGCTATGCAAAAACGAATTTCTGTTATTGGGTAATATTAGATAATAAGCGAATCGGAGGGGCCTTTATAAAGCCTAATATGCTTAAATGTATATTTACTCTACCTCCATTTCATAATCATAGTCAGTTAATAAAAGTTTTAACTTTATATGCTGCTACAATATCCGATAAAAGCAATCCAATTGTGGTGCCTGATGCTGATATAAGTAATGTTGATTACTATAAGAATTTAGGATTTATACTTGAAAAAATTGATAAACTTATGATTTGCCCAACTAATGAATTTGATATAGAATTGGAAGAACGATATAAATTTATGTTTCCTAGAAGGGAACATGCAGAAGAAATGGCCAATCTATATTTTCAGACATACAGCAATAATAAGCTTCATTATATAGCCACACAATCTTATGAATTTCAAGTATCAAGTGTCAAGGTTTTCTTTGATCATATAAAGTCAATGAATGTGACTAATGAATAGTCCACATTAGTATATGATAATGTAACAAAAAAGTTTGTAGGAGCATGTACAGTTAGCCTTGTTAATGATTTGCCATATATTCTTGATTTTGTTGTTCATCCTGATTTTCAAAGAAAGGGGCTAGCATCTATGATGATGCATAGAACGTTGAAACTATTTTTCAATAGCTATCCCGCCGTAAGATTAAATATTACTGAAGGAAATGATGCGGAAGTATTTTATGATATGTTGGGATTTATAAGTTTAGCAAGAAAGGGATATATGAGTAAGCTGATCTGAGTTTAGTGACTGTGGCAGCATATATCAATGCACTCAAGTTCGCTTTGGCTTGTAAAGATAGCCAAAGCACATTCCTTCACTGGCGCAAGCGCATCAAGTACGGTTCAGGAACGTCTTGAGTGCGAGACGTTAGATGCAATTTTGTTTAACAGCGTAACGGCTTAAAAGGTTTTAATTAGTTTATGATACAATAATAAAAAAGACGAATCATAAATAAATCTAAGTCAAGGGAGGTTAAGTATAAGCTTTTGCTGATCAGCAGAAGCCGCTGTATCCTTAGTTTTTTTGTGCCACAGCCTGCAAATGTAGTAATTAGCAAAGCGAAAGCTATAATAAATGATATTACTTTTTACCTAAAACTCTCTCAAATATAATATTTCTTTATCTGTATTGAAGTATTTTTGTAGACCCATCAGTGTATGTTAATGTAAGAAATTTTCCATCCTGAGATAAATATAAAGCTCCATTATTTAAATCTGGAAAAGCCTCGCTTGTCCATGTTTTCACACCATCGCTGCTCCTGACGGCTTGAATCTTATAATCTTTATTCATGTAAGCTATAAAGGCATTGTTTTCATCCGTAAAATTAAGAACCACACGCTGTTCAAATTTTGCACTGGGATACAGGTCTTTTAAATTTAAAGGCTGTTTTATAAAGGTTTTTCCGCCATCTTTAGTTAAATATAAATTATTCTTGTTATCAATTATATATCCATTATCAGGAGTTCTTAAATATATAGCAAGAATTTCTTCAATTTCTTCAGGAACTATAATATTGTCCCAGGTATTACCGCCATCCTTAGTACTGCCGAGGAATAGTGTTTTTGAATTATACTCGAACTTATTTGCTGTTGCAATCCAACCAGTATTTTCATCAACAAAGCTTAAATATCTTGGATGATTTGGTTCAGACTGCCCAAAACATGACACTCCCCTCCAGTTTTTACCCCCATCCATTGTTTTTAGCACAGTACTACCGTTGCCGCTTGCATAAGCAACTTTGGTGTTTACGATGTTTAAGCCAAATAAGCAAAGAGAAGAGTTGCTACTTAAATCCCAGGTTTTTCCGCCATCTATAGTGTAGTGAATTTCTCCACCTAACCCCACAGAAATCCCACATTTCTCATTGAAAAAACCCACCATATTTCTTGAAAACAAATCTACTGGCTCAGAAGTTAGCTTCCAAGTTGGATTCGCTTGTGAAACAACCTTCACTGATTGATTTGATGAATCTGTGTGTTTAACAGTTTTTTCGCAGCCATAAAATAATGATGAAATTAAAAGGATAGCTATCAAAGATAATATTTTTATTTTTTTCAACATATTTCCCCCCAAAGTTGATTTTTTGTTTTATTATGAATAAATTTTACCATCATTATCCTTTGAACAATATGTAGTTTTGACAGTAGTATTGAGCATTTTAACAATTTTATTTAGTAAATAACATGATAATAAGGCAGCATAGTAAACTGATCAGCAGCTTATGTATTGAATGCTGGTCAGTTTTTTATCTAAGCTAGTTTTAAGAATCCTGTTGAAAATTATGCTCAATAAGTATACCCATAATTACCCATTTGCTGTATAATAGTTTTTATTCATATTTGTAATTTATTGTGTAACTAATGAATAACTACAAAATATATTTTGTAGTATCAAAGGGAGGTATCAATAATGAAAATAGTTTTTATGGGAACTCCTGATTTTGCAGTTCCCTCATTGAAGAAAATGATAGAGAAATATAATGTAAGTGCGATTGTAACACAACCTGATAAACCAAGTGGAAGAGGGAAAAAGGTAGCAATTTCACCAATCAAAGAGGTCGGACTATCGAATCAAATTCCAATTTTTCAGCCCGAAAAAATAAAAACAGACTCTGTAATTATTGATAAATTAAAAGAAATAAAACCTGATTTTATTATTGTTGTAGCATATGGTCAAATCATAACTAAGGATATACTTGACATACCTAGACTCGGATGTATTAATCTACATGCATCTCTCCTCCCAAAGTTTAGGGGGTCATCACCAATAAATTGGAGTTTAATAAATGGGGAGAAAAAAACTGGAAATACAACTATACTAATGGATACTGGTATAGATACGGGCGATATGCTTATGAGAAGTGAGTTTGAAATATCTGAATCTATGACAGCAGGAGAATTGTACCAATTATTAAAAATAAACGGTGCTGAACTGTTAGAGAAAACAATAAATGGAATTATCACAGGTAAAATTTGTGGGGTAAAACAACAGAGTGAAGGAAGTTCTTATGTACAGCTGTTAAACAAGCAAATGGCAAAGATTAATTGGAATGACAGTAGTATTAACATACATAATTTAATAAGAGGCTTGAGTTCTTGGCCATATAAAAATATAAACTCATGGCCAACTGCTCATACTTATTATAAGGATATTCCAATTAAAATACTCAAATCCAAGTCATTAGAGGCAAATATTATTAAACCACCTGGTTATATCATAGATGCAAATAATGAAGGAATTACGGTCGCCACTAATAACGGTATTCTGATTATAGAAATATTACAGTTTCCAGGGGGGAAACCTCTTGATGTAAAAGAATTTTTAAAAGGGAATAAAATAGAAAAAGACATTGTATTATCATAATCATAATTGATTAATAGTCTATATAGGACTACAATATTATGATTATTGGTTCGTAATATTCTTATAATGCGATTTAAATTTAAAGTTAAAAGAGTAGATTTAGCATAAAGTGTAGCGGCTAAAACTGCAACTAACAATGCACTCAAGTTCGCTTTGCCTGTATAGTGTAAAGCCTTCGAAGTAGCGCTGAGGCACGTCGTGTGTGCGAGACGCTATACGACATTTTAGATAAACATAACGACAGTTTATAAGTCTTTTGTTTTGGTTTTATATCGACGTAATTGCAATATGTTCCAAAAGACTTGGATAACAATCATCAATTGCTTAGGGGGATGTCACATGGAAAATGAAGTTGAGAATAAGTCAATAGAATTTAAATTAATTGATAAATTAGACCGTGAGGAAGACTTACAAAAAGAACTATGGAATAGGAATTTTATTCTGATAGTACAAGGGCAATTGATATCAGTTTTTGGAGATAACATTTATGAAATAGCACTTAGCTTTTGGATTCTTTCAATAACAGGCTCTACGGCATTAATGGCAGCGACTATGGCTGTTACAGTGGTGCCTAGAATTTTAATTTCACCTTTTGCAGGAACTTTTATTGATAGGCACGATAGAAGAAACATAATGATTATTACAGATGCTATTAGGGGGATATCAATACTCTTTATTGGAATAGCAGCAGTAATAGGATTTATACAAATATGGATGATTATTGTAATAGGAATTATTGTAGGAATATGTGGTTGTTTTTTTAGTCCAGCAATTAATTCAGCTATACCTGATATTGTTTCGAAATCTAAACTCATAAAGGCGAACTCGGTGCTTTCGTTGGCAAATACGGCAAATTATATGGTAGGAAATGCAGTAGGTGGTTTTATAGTTCAGATTTTAGGAGCACCAATAATATTTATAATAAATGGAGTGAGTTTTTTGTTTTCAGCCGCTGCTGAATTTTTCGTTAAAATACCACAGGTTGAGGAAATATCAAAAAATGTGGATTTTCTTGAAGATATGAAAGCTGGTATTAATTTCGTTAAAAATTCAAAAGGTCTAAAATATCTCTTTATAACAATTTGCTTTTTTAATTCTTTTGCATCCATGTCAATGACATTAACATTGCCATGGTTTAAAATGAATAAACAGCTTGGTTTAGCATTTTACGGAATTGCAATGGCTATTAATGCTTTAGGAATGTTAATTGGTTTTACTGCATTATCTAGTATAGAAGTTAAAAAAGAACGAAAATTTTTTGCTTTCATTTCTAGCGGAATTCTGCTTTCCATTACAATGATTATTTATTCTCTTACATTAAATAGATATTTAATAGGAATTATGTTCTTTATAGATGGATTTTGTATAGCAATAGTGAACTCATTAATTCAATCAAGTATTCAGATAAATGTGCATTCAAGTATGAGAGCTAAAGCATTTGCACTTAAAGATATGTTGACATATGCTTTAGTGCCACTATCTATGATAATTGCAGGTATATTAGCTGAAAAGGTAAAAATAAATATAATTATTATGGTGGATTATGTAGTGTTTCTTACAATATTTGTTTTACTTGTATTCGTGTCAAGTGTTAAAGAAATGATGAATACATGATTTTTTGAATAAATTGAATTTTGCAGGTAATATATATTAAGTAATACCTATTATGGTGATTAATCTAAGTATTAGTAATATAATTTTTATAAGAGTAGCTTCATATGGTCAAAGTATTCATTTTATTTAACAATATAATTTGATAAAGATAAATTTTGGGTTTATGTTATACACAAGTTAAATTAATTACTTGCGATAAGATGAACCGTACCATAAGTAAATGAGATTTATAGCCTTAGCCATTGAAATAACTTGGCTAGGGCTATTTTTATAGGTGAAAATACCGTATCATAAGTAATAATTAATTTACAAAATATGTTATAATAAAAGAGAAAAGTAGTTTTCAAGTGTTAGACAAATAGTAAGTTGTAGGGGAGATTATTTATAAATAACATTTCTGTTATACTGGGATTAACAGGAACAGGAGGGGATGATATGTCAGAACAGAAGTCTCAGGAAGAGTACATACGAAGAATTCATAAAGTGCAGGATTACATCGAGCATCATTTAGGACAGTCCCTGTCCGTTGAGGAGCTTTCCAATGCCGCCGGGTTTTCCAAATATCATTTAAGCCGGATCTTTCAGGGCATGTTACATGAGCCGTTAGCCCATTATGCGAACCGGATTCGCATGGAGAATGCACTTTTTTTGCTGGCACACCGAGCAGATAAAAATATGACGGACATTGCCTATGAACTGGGCTATACGGATTCAGCGGTATTTTCACGGGCATTTAAGAATTACTATGGCATAACTCCAAGAGAATATCGGAAGGAATATAGCAAGAATTGCAAAGATTCTTTTTTATTGTCAGAGTACAATAAGAACACAGCAAAGAAAGAATGGGCAGGCCAATTGTTTCCCGTGACTGGGCAGATTACCATAGTAAACCTGGAGGAAAAGCAGGTGGCTTATGTGAGATATATAGGCACTTATGAGACATTAGCAAAGGAGTATGCCAATTTGATGCAGACATTAATTGCTTATGCAAAGAAGCAGCACCTTTTTGTGGATAGTCAGAACTGGGTGCTTGCCATGTATCATGACAATCCGGAATTCGGAGAGGAGAATAAGTTTCGTACTAGTCTGTGTCTAACGGTGTCAGAGGACATTCGGGTTCAGGAAGACGGAATCCTTGGAATGATGAAATTAGAAGGCGGGTTGTATGTGGTGGGACATTTTCGGATTCAGCAGGAACAGTACAGTGATGCCTGGAATTACATGTATCATGAGTGGCTCACGGGCAGTGGTTATGTTCCAAGAAACTCCTATCCATTTGAAGTGTATCGCAACAATCCGCATGCCAATGAGCGCCATATCCATGAGGTGGACATATACGTTCCTATTGAGCCCATTCATTTCTAATATGCTGCAAATCGATTCAGAGGTGAGCATATGGAAGAAATCAAGATTCAAGGAGCACGCATCCATAATCTGAAAAATATTAATCTAACAATTCCTAAGCATAAACTAGTGGTCATTACAGGTATCAGTGGTTCCGGTAAATCCAGTCTTGCATTTGATATCCTGTTTGAAGAGGGCAAGAACCAGTATCTAAGGTCCATTGGCATTCTGGCTGGACTTGATAACGAGGATCGGTTTGATACGATGGAAGGCATCGGTCCAACGGTGGCGGTGCGCCAGAATACAATCCGGCAGAGCAATCCTCGTTCCACAGTTGGTACGAAGACCGGAATTCTTAACCAGCTGGCTCTTGTTTATGCCAGTGATGGAAAAGCTTTAGATGAGAGTGAACATCTTTCCCCAGGCAGTTTTCTCTATACAACGGCCGATGGTATGTGTATTAGCTGCCAGGGCAGAGGTTCTTATTATGATATCAATCTGAAAAAGCTGATTCCAGATAAAACAACAACCCTTTTGGAGGTATATGATAGCCTGCAGGTAACAGCTGGTTTCTTACGGATTCTAAAGAATAAATACGGCATGTATTTTGAGACTTCATTCTGGGAACTTCCAGAAGATATTCAAGGCGAAGTGGTCTATGGAGCCTATGACAATGGCAAACAAAGCTACTGTCTAGAGCGGATACTAAGAAATGCTTATGAAAAGGGGGAGGATGTGGAGGAAGTCTATGCAAAGACGACCTGTCCAGATTGTCATGGAGAGCGAATAGGTCAAGAAGCGAGAGAAGTATTCCTTGGTGGAAAGCAGATTGGCGAGCTGGGACAGATGACACTGTCTGGTCTTCTTGATTTCATAAATGGAATACCTGCGGAAGAACTATCTCAGTTTGGCAAGAACGTGGTAAAGAATGTGATGGAGAAATTAAAGCATCTAATACAGTTTAGTTTAGGATATCTAACTCTTTACCGGGAGCTGGCTTCTTTAAGCGGTGGCGAGGTACAGCGTATATTTCTTCATATCCATCTGGAGTCCAGACTGGATTCCCTGATCTATGTCTTTGATGAACCCATGGCAGGTCTGCACCCATCGGAGAAGCAAAGCATGATTGAAGCGGTAAAGGAATTAAGAGACCTTGGCAATACAGTGATTGTGGTGGAGCATGATAAAGAGATGATTCGTCATGCTGACCATATTATCGAGATTGGCCCTAAGGCAGGCATAGAAGGTGGAACGGTGGTCTACCAGGGTGATTATGAAGGATACGAGAAAGAGGACACTCTGCTTAGTCAGTATCTTTTCAGCAAACATTTGATGCTGGAAAGAACGGTGAGAACGGATAGGTTTGATAAGGAAGATAGTCTTACCTTGGAACATGTAAGGACCCATTATTTAAAGGACTTAACAGTAGCATTTCCGCTTCATGCCATGGTTGGCATTGCGGGATTATCCGGAAGTGGTAAGAGTTCTCTAATAGAGGAGACACTTATGAAACGTCTTGCCAATGCCAGGAAATATGGTCATGCAAAGGGGATAGCAGGAGTAGAACGGATTAGTGGTTATGCAAAGATATCTCAGGAGCCCATTGGTAGAAGTGTCAATTCTACGCCTGCCTCTTATATTGGTATCTGGGATAAGATCCGAGAACTTTTTGCCAAACAGCCGGAAGCAAAAATAAGAAACATGAGTGCCGGACATTTTTCCTTTCATTCTAAAGGGGCATGTCCAGACTGTGGTGGTAGTGGTTATGAAAGAATCTTTCTGACCTCTGATTTTTCAGTAGATAAGCTCTGCCAGACCTGTCATGGCAAGCGGTTTAATGAAGAAAGTCTTTCTGTGGACTATAACGGAAAAACGATTGTCGATGTGTTAGAGATGAGCATTGTCCAAGCTATTTTCTTCTTTGAAGATCAGAATAGCATTGTGAAACCACTGTGTATCTTAGAGCAGATGGGCATGGGGTACTTAACGCTTGGTCAGCCGTCTTCTTCTTTAAGTGGTGGTGAGGCACAGAGAGTGAAGCTTGCCAAAGAGCTGGGACGGCAGTTAAAGGGTAATATGCTCTATGTGTTAGATGAACCAACCACCGGACTTAGCCTATATGATACGGCATTGTTACTAAAGCTGTTAGATCAGCTGGTTGCCAGTGGCAATTCAGTGATTATCATCGAACACAATGTAGAGGTATTAAGAAGCTGTGATTATATCATTGAACTTGGTCCAGAAGGTGGAGACAAGGGCGGTGAGATTATAGCAAAAGGAACACCAGAGAGGCTGAGAGACAATCCGAATTCCAAGACAGGGAGGTATCTTTCATGAACTTAGATATGAATCAAAGAAAAAAGATAGGGTTGGAAAAGATAATAAACAGTAGCTATAACAACACTGCAGGCATAATTGTACTAAAAAACGGTAAACCATTATATGAAAATTACTATAATGGATATACTGCTGCTAACAACCTTCATGTTTTTTCAGTAACAAAAAGTATTATTTCCATATTGATTGGTATTGCCATAGACAAAGGTTATATCAAAAATATCAATCAGAAAGTATTGGGTTTTTTCCCTGATTATGTAGTTAAAAAAGGAGAAAAAACGATACAGAATATTACACTTAAGGATATGATGACTATGACAGCTCCATATAAATATAAGTCAGAACCCTATACAGAATATTTTACAAGCGATAATTGGGTAAATAGTGCACTTGATTTATTAGGAGGCAAGGGAAAGATAGGAGAATTTAGATACACTCCTCTCATAGGACCAGATATTTTGTCTGGTATTCTTGTAAAAGCAACAGGACAATCCGTGCTTGATTTTGCAACAAAATACTTATTTTCACTATTGGGAATTAATGTTGAGGGCAATGTAGTTTTTCGTAATAAGGAGGAACAACTTGTCTGGTATAAAGAGAAAAATGTCAGAGGCTGGGTTGCTGATCCGCAAGGTGTAAATACAGCAGGATGGGGTCTTACCTTGACCCCTATGGATATGGCAAAAATAGGTCAATTGTACTTGGATGAAGGAATGTGGAAGGATAAACAAATTATATCGACAGAGTGGATAGATGAGAGTACAAAAGAACATAGCCGATGGGGCAGGCTGTCGTATGGCTATCTGTGGTGGATTATTGATGATAAAGAACATATCTATGCAGCTTTGGGAGATGGAGGAAATGTGATTTATGTTAATACAAAGAAAAAAATGGTAGTTTCTATTGCTTCTCTTTTTATGCCACGTGCTAAGGATAGAATAAAACTTATTAAAGAGTATATTGAACCAATGTTTGAGAATTGTATATAGTGAATCTCAATTTCGGGGAGATTACCAGCATTTGCATAAGAATAAAATGGAAAAAACTCATTTAGAGTAGTTACGGAGAACCGTACCATAAGTAGCTTTGGTTTATTCAATAAATATGAGACAAATTTTATATTATTATTTGAACTATCTGCACAAGAAATTTGTGAACTTTTGGGGGGATAAAATGAGGTATATAGAGGATAAGAATTTTAAATATAAAGATGAACTTATAAAAGAATTAAGAGCTTACAATTTAAAACATACTGGTGAAAAAGATTCATCAACTGAATATTTTTATGCTATTGATGGTGAAAAACTGGTTGGAAGTGTATATACAGAAGTTGAATCTAGAGTAGAAGAATTTAAGTCTATTGGTTTTGATATTGGAGGAATTACTGAAAGAACACCAAGAACAACTAGATGTTTCTATTTGAAGAATATTGATTTTGATATAAAACGGTATATACTCAAAAGAGCTATCCAATAACAAACGAAAAGTATTTTATGGAAAAAACATTAATGAAATATTAATCATTTAAAATGAGTGAGATATAATCTGAATTTATTATTTAATGTCGCGCTGATGAAATAATTCAGAATACTGACAATCTATATTTTTAAGATAAAGAGGAAGGTGTTTTCTTATGGCTTATGTTGATTTACATATACATTCAAACAAAAGTGATGATGCGGAGTTTAGCATAAGAGAAATTGTTGAAATGTGTGCTGAGAAAAAAATGAGAAGAATTTCAATTACTGACCATAATTCTGTAAAAGGTGTCGCTGAAGCCATTAAACTTGGCCAAAAATCAAATATGGATGTTATCTCAGGAATAGAAATTGATTGTGTAAATAATAACGAAACAAATTTTCATTTACTTGGATATATGATTGACTATAAACGCAAAGAATTCCTGGAAATAGAAGAAAGCATATTCAAACAAGAAATGAACTCCGCCTCTGAGAAAATTTATAAATTCAAGAAATATACTGGAATACCATTAGACGAGAAAGAGATATACGATAAATCAGAGGGGGAAATTATTTCCGGAGAATTAATAGCAGAGGTTGTCTTAACAAAGGAATATGCCGGTAAATATCAAATTCTAAAACCGTACTTAAAAGGTGGCAGCAGAAGTGACAGGCCATATGTAAATTTTTATTGGGACTTTTTTGCGCAAGGGAAGCCGGCTTATGTGAAAATTAATTTCATATCACTAGGAGATGCTATTAGCTTAGTAAAATCAACGGGAGGGGTTCCGGTTTTAGCTCACCCTGGGCAGAACTTGAAAAATGACTTTTCGCAGCTCGACAATATTATTGGTCAGGGAATTGAAGGTATAGAAGCATTTTCTTCATATCATTCTAGGGAAGCATCAGAATATTTCTATAAAAAAGCATTGGAGAATAATCTTATAGTAACTTGTGGCAGTGATTTCCATGGAAAAACTAAGCCTGACATTAAGATTGGAGATTGCAACTTAACTATTGATGAAAGTATGATTTTAAATGTCTGAGTAAACATTAAAAAATTTAAAATGTCATATAACAAAAAATCCAGTGTAACTAAGAAAAGAGATTTCTAGGCTTCTCGGTGTCGGGAATTAGGAATATTATATGACATTTTAAATCTATAAAGTTTTGTTTACGCATAACATTTTTAAGAAATTACAAAGCATAGAGGTGCACTTTTTCTAATGTGTAAAACTAATTAAACTAACTTCTGTCAGTAAAGCTCGGTTTCTAGTGGCCGGACTGTTTAGCATATGCCATGCGGTATATTGCTCTGCGTATAGAATATTTGCAGTGGACATGCAGTCCACTGGAACGATAACATTATAGCCGTGGAAAGCAGCACTAGCAGCTGTGTGAAGTACTGCACCATTGGCAGCGAAGCCTGTAACTATAACAGTTTTAATACCTTTTTCTCGAAGTATTTCGTCTAGGTTAGTTTCGTAAAACTTATCTACGTTTGATTTTACAATGGGATCACCTGGTAAAGGGGCTAGCCGTCTTGCAATATCTCGAGGATTTCCATTATGTGTAAGACTATAGACAACAAGCATACCATTATTTCGGGCTTTAGTAAGTAAGTTAGAAATATTAGTGATAGAAGCTATACAGCGTGGACTTTTACATATAGACATCTCCATATCTAAAATCAATAGTGCAGTGGTATTGGAATCAGCTTTTACGGATTTTAGCTCAGGTGCAGGAGGTGGAGAGACTTTATTCCATAAATCGATTATAGTTCCATTGGCCTGTTCTCTATAGTTAGAGTAACGAGTATCTGGAGTTTCAAAATATGTGCCATGTATTGGGCAAAAATATATCATATTATTCCTCCTACTATATTTTCATATCATTTATATTATGAAATACTGAGAAGATGGTGCTCGTTATTTGCATTTTGAGTTAACTTGAAATATTTCTATTTTATACAATTCTAGAAAAGTATCATAAAAATATTATTTATACAATGGATAGGAGTGAGAAGGGATGTTAATACGGTGGGCGACAGAAAAAGAGCGACAACAATATGGATACTCTGAAAGTAAATATAATTTATATGATGTATTAATTTCAGTTGATAGAATGACAGAACGTTGTCTTGGAATTATTGGCTTTTCCCGTGAAAATAAAACTGTTGATGGAGTTCAGATATTTGATGACTCAAGGAAACATGAAATCATGGTGAAATTGAGCAAATGTGCACAAAGACAGATAGACGCAAAGGGAAATAGTTTTCATTACAAATATACTCAATATGAAAAAGAAAGTCATGAAGAGTTTTGTCCTTGTTGTAATAATATGCCTGCACCAAAAGGGTTGTATAATATTGCAAAACTTGAATATGCATGGATTACAGCAGAACGTGTTGCACAAGGGTGTTTATTTGGCAAATGTCATGTATTATCAATAAAGCACTATGTAAATCTTTATGATATGCCAAAAGATGACTTGGCTGGTTTTATGGGTGATGTTCAAAAGGCTGCAAAAGCACTTCAAGAAGTTACTGGAGCAACTAAAATTAATTATGAGATTCATGGAAACTCTTCGCCACATCTGCATTGTCATCTATTCCCTCGATATCTTGATGATGATTTTCCAGGTCTAGGTATTGATGTGAAACTAACGGAACCTTCCCCCTATGAAAGTGAAGAGGAATTCCAATGGTTTTTCAATAATATGAAGGAAAAATTATGCTCAAAATAAGAAAACCAGTTGCAATACAACTGAGCAATATTCTTTATTATGTAACCAAATTTAAAGTAATTAAAATAGATTTTATATAAAGTGCAGTGGTTAAAACTACATATAACAAAAAATTTCTGTCCAGCTTAGCATGAAAAGATATTCAAGCCACACCTGCTACACTAAGCCAAGTCTTGCTAAGTGTCTCGGGGCCGGAAATTCAAAACCTTATGCACAACTTTATTGATAAAAAGTAATTGTATAAGTTTTTTATATTCAGATATGGTTTGAAGGGACTGATAAGCATTATAACCAATAGTAATTTGTTAGAGAATAGATAAGGTGGTATATAAATGAATATAGGTAGTAAAAGTGATAACATTTGGGACAAAGTAGCTCTCAACTTTGGCAAAGTCGGACCAAGGTATTGGGAAGATTTCGGAACTAGGTTGGTTGAACTTTCATACATAAGTAGAGGAGCAAGAGTATTAGATATAGGAATGGGTAGAGGTGCTTCACTATTCCCTGCATTAGATAAAGTAGGTAAAGATGGTTATGTTATAGGTATTGACAATTCGGAAGTTATGGTAAATGAAACCTATAATGATATTTTACATAGAAATATAAGTAATGCAGAAGTGAAAAATATGAATGCTAAATATTTAGACTTTCAGGAAGAATCTTTTGATAATATAATCTGCGGGTTTGGATTTGGATACCTAATGCAAAGTGAAGGGCAATTGAATGAAATTTTGAGATTACTGAAAAAGGGAGGTCAAGTAGGATTCAGTATATGGGGCATACAAGAAGACCAAAAGTGGCTGACTGAGATAGTTAATAAATTTCTTCCGCATGTTAAAGAAAATAAAAACAATAAAAAAACGGATATATCAAAGTTTGATACTGTAGATGATATTAGAAAAATATTAAATAACTTTGGCTTTATAAACATTAAAGTGTATTACGAAGATTCAGAAGTTATATATAAGGACGAAAAAGAGTGGTGGCAGGAAATGTGGACAAATGCGGTTAGAGGGATATTTGATCAAATAGAAGATATGGGCTGTGATGTCTTTACAGAATTTAAAAAGGACATATGGAAAGGACTTGAAAAGTTCGGTAGAGGAAAAGAGCTTTGCTTTAATATGCCGGTAATATACGCTTTTGGAGAAAAACAATTTTGATCAACAATGTTCTAATAGTGTTGGGAAGGTAAAGCATCTTTAATAGACTTAAGTTAAAGTGTGGTGGCTAAAGCTGCTCATATCAAAAAATTTGAAGTATAGATTATTTCTATATCACGAAGATAAATCTCTGATTTAGATAATAACAGGAGGTATTTTTATGGAATTTAGGATAATATTATTGCCGCCGTTTAAAGCAGCATCATCTGGTGTAGATAAAGAATTTAACTTTTCTTCTAATGGTATTTTAGGAAAGTTTGATAAGTATTTTTCCGCAATTAAGCCATCAGAAAGAGATAGTTTTATGGCCAGAGATTTCTTGTTTTTTGATGAAGAGAAACAAGGTATGGTGTGGTGGTGGGCGTTGAGTGAGGATATGGATAATGGTGGCAACGAAGTAGTTGATTTCGAAGGCGGGTACTATATAACTTATGTTTACAAAGATGGAGATGAAGAAACAAATGGTAAATTATATAGCCAAGCTTTGGAGTATATTAATAATTCAGATATTTTTGAACTAGATATTCGCCAAAATCATTATGCTATGGGACATATAATTACACCATCAGAGATTATAAAAGTACAAGGATGGGCGCAAATGGAAACATTTATACCCATTAGGTTAAAAGTAGTCTCAAATTTGTAATACAAATTATTGGGATAATCTTTAGTCATAATTATCATTACACGAAGCAAATTTAAAATGGACCGGAATAGACTTAGCTTAAAGCGTAGTAGATAAAATTACATCTAGCAAGATACTCCCGTTCGCTTAGCATATTCCACAGCCAAAGGTAGAGCTATCTAAGGATGTGAAACATCGGAAATGCGAAACGTTATTCGCAACTTTATTGATAGAAAGTAATTATATAGACACTTTTTAGATTTTCTCGCTTAGACTTTTAGAAAGCCTTATGAGTTCACGAATTTGGCACCTTTCACCTTTTATTTAGATATAATGAAAGTATGATTACTTATACTAGACATGGAGATTAATATGAGTTCATATTCTGACACAAAGAGATATTGCTCTAATAGACGAGGAGGCAGTTATTATAAACGTCCACATAGCTCCAGATCAAGTTCTTCGTCTAGATTTTCAACTCACCACCATAAGAACTGCAAAGGGAGACATTTCAGTAAAGCTATTGTTCAAAAGCTCTTGGATACAGATATCAAACATTCAAGAGAACAGTATTTTGAAAAATTAAGGATATTAAAAATATTAGGAGAAGGTAAATTTGGAACATGCTACCTAGTAACGGATGAAAAAACCCTTTTTGCACTTAAACTGCTTAAGAAAAAAAAGTATCAGAAAAATCCTAATAAGGCGAAGTTTGAGGAAGATATTCTAAAGACACTGAGGCATGAGGCAATACCAAGATTTATAAGGAAGATAGATGATGAGTCATTAATAGGGTTTATTTTGGAATATAAGCAAGGTATGAACTTGGAAACTATGATCTTTAGCCAGGGACATGTGTTTACTAGAAATGAAATATACAATATCGGCAAACAGCTGATTGATATTTTAAAATACTTGCATGGAGAAGGGGTAGTTCACAGAGATATTAGGTTACCAAATGTATTATTTAATGATAATCGTATCTATTTAGTGGACTTTGGATTGGCCAGGTGGATAGACAATAAAAATTTTAAGCCAGAAAGAGATTTTTTATGCCTTGGAAATTTTTTATTGCATCTTTATTATACATCTTTTACGGATAAAACCAAGAAAAGCAGGCCATGGTATGAAGAGCTCAAATTAAGCAGTAAAGAGTTTGTATTCCTTAAAAAGCTTATGGGAAACGAAAAAAGGTATAAAAATATATATGAAGTCGAAATGGATTTTGAAGAAATGTTTAAATAAGTGGAGTTAATAGCTGTGAAGTTAATATAAAAAGCTATAAGGCATTAAGAACTTATAGCTTTTAATACGTTTTATTCGTTTATTGCGAAATAGCTTAAAAGATAATTAAATAATTTCTTATTTAAGGTGTAGGGGATTAAACTACATCTAAACAAAATGTTGCTGTCCGCCTTCGCTGGTGGACTTTTCTTTTATAGCAATGTGTAAATTTATGATTTATAATCAATATAAAGGTTAGATGCGGTTAGTGCCAAGGCACATTTTAAAATCTAAGACAAGAGCCATCCAAGAATTTAAAATGTCAGCAACAAGAGACGTTATATGACATTTTAAATCTAATAAAGTTTATATTTACGCATGAAGTTTTTATTAAATTTACAGAATATAGACTTACAATAGTAAATATCGTGATATATGAAAGATATAAAACAACTTGAAAAATAGTAATTTGAAGGGGGATTTTATGAAACGTATATTAGTTACAGGTGGAACTGTATTTGTTAGTAAAAATGTAGCAAAATACTTCCAGTCAAAAAATTATGAGGTTTATGTTTTAAATAGAGGTACTAAACAACAAATAGAGAATGTTAATTTAATTTGTGCAGATAGAAATAATTTAGAAGATTGTCTGAAACAGTATTCTTTTGATGCCATAATTGATGTATGTGGATATAATCAAAAAGATATTAAAAATCTATTAGATGCTGTTGGAGAATTTGAAGATTACATATTTATTAGTTCATCTGCTGTTTATCCAGAAACAAACTTACAACCATTTTCTGAAAATCAAAGAATTGGTTTGAATACGATATGGGGTAAATATGGAACTGATAAGGTTGAAGCTGAAAAATACTTGCTTTCAAGAGTTCCTAATGCATATATTTTAAGACCACCTTACTTATATGGACCAATGCAAAATGTATATAGAGAGCCATTTGTATTTGAGTGTGCTTTAGAAAATAGAAAATTTTATATTCCTAAAGATGGAAAAATGAAATTGCAATTTTTTTATGTAGATGATTTGTGTAAAGTTCTTGGAAAAATTTTAGAAATACATCCTAAGGATCATATATTTAATGTAGGTAATACAGAAGTAATAGATATAAATACATTCGCTGAATTGTGTTATAAAGTGGTAGGGGTTCCATTAGAAAAAGTATATGTAAATAACCATGATAACCAAAGGGAATACTTCAGTTTCTATGATTATGAATATACCTTAGATGTTTCAAGACAGAATGAGTTATTACCAGAACAAAAGGATTTATTTGACGGATTAAAAGAGTCTTATGAATGGTTTAAGAATAATTCTGATGAAGTTGTGAAAAAAGATTACATTAAATTTATTCAACAAAATCTTGAGTAACTATTATAGTGATAATTTAAATTTGAATTACTTATATAAATTTCAATTTGTAGAGTTGATGCAATATAATTTTAGATTTGATGGTCTGTCACATCATTCTTATTATGTGAATTAATAGGAAAGGAACTTAGATTGTGGAAATATTCCTGCACATATATAGCATAAGATTTAAAAGACCATATAGCAAAAAATTTCCATTCAGCTTGGCTTGAAAAGATAGCCACACTACGACTGCCACACTAACCAAGTCTGGATAAGTGCCTCGGCGTCGGAAATTCGAGACGTTATATGAAATTTTTGAGAAATAGAGCGATAGTTCAAATTAGTTCAGCTCCTGGACACGCACATCTAAAATTTGCTTTTTAATCACCAATTATAAAAAATGGCATAAGATAAACTGTAGCAACAATTTTAATTAAAAGAGAAGGAAATATGGCTTACAGACAAATGCCACCTGGTATGATGTGGTATCAAGGATCAATTGGAAACATGTATGATCCAATGATAGAAGAGGAAGATGAACAAGATTTAGCGATGCTATATCCAGGGTTATATCATAGGGTAATGCCTTTGGTAATGTATTACGGTGACCAAATGGAAATGAGGTATGGTGCAATGTATTCTCCTACTGGAGATGAAGTAGGAAAAATTACCGACAACATATATGATAGGCTAAAGATGGATATAAATATTGATGAGTATGATGAGCAAGATGAAAATGAAGAAGATTCAAGGCAGCGTCCCCGTGGAAGACGTGCTATAAGAGATTTAATTAGAATACTTTTTTTAAGAGATCTTCATAGAAGAAGACGCAGAAGAAGAAGACGTAGAAGACCTAATCAAGGTGGATATTAAAAATAATTAGTTTTTAGAGAGTGGATTTCATAAGTATCATGAGACTCACTCTTTTTATATTAATTAATCAACTAATTAAATTCTTATATTGAAGAAAAGATAGTAGCTTTTGATACTGATATAATAATTGATGAACAATATTCTTATACTGCATAACTAATTTAAAGTTAGTTAAAATAGGCTTTATCAAAGTGTATTGGTTAAAACTACATAAAACAAAATGCTGCCGTCCGACTTAGCTGGTGGACTTTTTTATATAGTACTGTGTAAATTTATGGTTTATAATCAATATATAGGCTAAATATTTGGCTCGCCAAGGCACATTTCTTCACCAAGCCAAGTCTGGCTAGGCTCAGAAACGTCTTGAGTGCGAAACGTTATATGGTATTTCAAATCCAGATAATATGGTTTACGCATCACATTTTTTTATTATAGTTTTATTATAAAAAAATGAAAAGAAGTAATGATATTCTATAATTTGCTGACAAGAGCTTTATGATGATGATTAATTTATTTTATATTTGCATTGATATTGAACAAATTTGAATAATTATTTACACGATAAGCATATTTTACATAATCAAGAGAAAATATCACAAAAATAGGAGATGAAATATGAAAAGGAAGTTTGGCCTGACATATAAAATTGTGTATGATTACCAAGGTACAATTGAAAAGTTGGGAATGGTTTTAATAATTATTGATGCAATGAAACCACTTATTATTAATAGTAAGATATTTTAATATATCTTATAAATATTACATGAGGAAAATGAATGTTATGCTATTGTAATGAAAACAAATTAAAACATTAGCAACTTGAACAGTTAGTAGAAATTATATTTTTACATTATAAACTAAACTAAACTATGAGGAGTGATGTAAATGAATTATTTAAGAAAGCTTGTTGGGCAGAAGTGTTATTTATCTCCACTAAATAGTAGTCAATCAGAAAAAGTTGCTAAGTGGAGTAATGACATGGAAGTTGCTATTAGAACAGGGGATATTTCCGATATGATTACAAACGAGATCCAAAGGGGATATCTTGAAAATATGAATAATAGTAGTGGTTATGCATTTTATATTATAAGGGAAGAGGATAATGAAGTGGTGGGAATTGGAAGATTAATGAGGGTAAACTTTATAAATAGGAATGCTATTATGGGTATGTTTATTGGTGAGAAAAATAATAGAAACAATGGTATTGGAACAGAAGCTACAAAGCTATTACTAGACTTTGGTTTTAATATTCTCAATTTAAGGAATATAATGATTGAAACTTATTCTTTCAATGAACCAGCAATAAAAGTATTAAAAAAATGTGGCTTTAAGGAGATTGGAAGGAGAAGAAAATCAATTATATATGGTAATAATGAGTATGATGAAGTTTTAATGGACATGCTTAATGAAGAATTTCAAGACTCAATTATTGATAAGGTCTTGAATGTAAAAAGAGGAGATTAATATGATTAAAAATCAAAACCCAATAATGGGAACGCCTATTGAGCTTGCAGAGGTAATGGCAACATCGGAAAAAGCTCGCCTATTTTACGAAAGTCTTGCTCCATCCTATAAAAAGGGGTACGACGAATGGGTTGGTGGAGCAAAACAAGAGAAAACAAGAAAAGACCGTGCAAGTAAAGCCTTATTAATGCTTAAAGCAGAAAAGAAAACGTTAACAACTAAACTATAAATATTTATATGAAAGAAATGATTTTGTTGAGACTTTTTGTAGAGACTGCTTATTTTGCAGAGCATACCTATGTGGAAGTAGTGTAAGATTATTAGATAAATTAATGTCACAAGGGGACAATTTATAGAAGTAATAGGTTCAAAACGTTCAATTTATCGTACTAATTCTGAATATGCTGTTAAAGCAATAAATGATGTTATAGCAGAAATTGATTGAAAGATAGCCATTTGACTGACAACTTCAGCTAACAAAATACTCAAGTTCGCTTTGGCTTGTGGAGTAGACAAAGTACATTCCTTAACCAAGCCAAGTATGGCTAGGCTAAGGAACGTCTTGAGTGCGAGACGTTATCTGAAATTTTATTTTAACAGAGTGACTGCTCAAATATTTCTAAAATAATTATTAATCATAAACAAATCGATGAATTATTTATAACTCACCTTGAAAACGGCTCTTTATTTTGCTTTAAAATAAATGAGGCTCTTGAAAATGCTGTAGATGAGCCGTTTTCAAAGCCCGTTATTCTTATTTTTTCTCTAGCAGTACTACCGTCTCAACGTGTGTAGATTATACATGCCTTGAGGAGATAAAAACAATGCCGCTTGAAGCTGGTACCCCTTAGCTGAGGGGTTATGACTGATTCGACTTATTGTTCTCGGCGGTTTACTCATGTTTATCACATCTACTGAATTCTATTCCAGATGTTAATATTTATCAATCTAATGTGCAAAAGCAGGCACGTCCCCAATGATCGCGCTAGATTACTCCGATACTGGTGGGGAAAATAGTGTAATATCTCATCAGATTCCTAGCCCCAATTTGGTACTAATGGAACAGCTCTAATCATATTCTTATAAAAGAAAGGAATATGAAGGAGTGTAAAGTTCTTGATAAAAGTTAAAGTTAGTTTACGGCCCATTGTTAGTAAGATAAATTTACCTACTGTTATGAAAACAGCTATACTGACCGGTGACTCAATGGAAAGATTATTTATTGCAACCCAGGTAGGAGAGATCTTTTACATTGGAGACGGAGTTATAAGGACTTTTTTAGATATTCGCCCGCGAGTCTTAAAACTAGGTTTTTCAGGTGGTAAATATGATGAACGGGGACTCATAGGGCTGGCGTTTCATCCCCAATTTAATTATAACGGTCTGTTTTATCTTCATTATTCAGTAGCTGGAACACAAGGTCCAGGTGCTCTTCCCAGTTCAGAAGTTTCAAGACAACTTCCTGAATTTTTTAAGCCTAACCCCTGTGACCCTAGTACATTAAACCAAAGGTGGATAAAGAGAGAAGTTAATTATGATCATATTGATACAGTTGAAGAATGGATTTTTAAGTCTAATGGTCAACCTCAAAAACGTCGGACATTACTTAATTTAAGAAGACCATTTTTTAATCATAATGGTATCAATAGCTTAAACTTTTCACCTGAAACAGGAAAACTTGTTTTAACAACGGGAGATGGCGGATCTGGCTATGATCCATTTAATGCAGCCCAGAATGATATGGAAATCGCCGGTAAAATAATTGAAATTGATGTAGCTAAGAATACATTTGTCAATAATCCACCGGTAGTTACACGTTTTAATGAACTTCCCGCACCTATTCAGGAAACTCTTACGGTAATAGCCAAAGGGGTCCGCAATATACCTGGCATCTCATTTCAAAGGTTTTATAACCAGTATATCAAATATGTAGGAATTGTAGGACAGGATCTGGTAGAGTCAATTTTTTCATTCGTTCATTATAAACCAATACCGGTTCCCCAGCTTATTCAAGCTTCTTTAATGGAATCTGAACCTGACCAAGAAGGATTTGTTAACTTTGGCTGGCGAGGGTGGGAAGGTGTTTTTCCTGCCTCCATTATAAGGGGCTGCTCTGCAAATCCAGCTTTGGATGAGAAAACAATTGCTTACTACAAGGATGCAGTAAAAACTTCAGTGAAGCGTCTTCAGCCTCTAACTTGTTATTTTCATCAAGATCCTAGACCGGATAAGTTTGGAGGAACTGCACTTACGGGAGTCCAGGCATATATGGGGAATGGGATTCCCGATTTAAAGGGAAGCGTTGTGTTTACCGATTTTGCCCGGGATGAAGGATCAGAGCCTCCCATTAGAGGGGCTTTAGCTTATACCAGGGTAAGACCAGATTGTAAACTAAGTGATTTTAGTGTTATTGAAACCGATTATAATTTCGGGTCTCAATCAGCTTATTATACTAGTTTGGGAACGAACCTGGATCAAACCAGACTATATTTAGGGGCTTATGGCTCTATGAATGTGAATGATTTTAACCAAGGTACTGTTTTTGAAATTGTTCCGTGATGAATGCGGTTACTGGAGGTATATTATGAAGATATACCTTCATTGCTTATGCAGAAATATGCGCGCATCAATCAGTATTCTAAATACTAGCAGCACCTGTATTTTTACCTGCCATTGGCTTGGTCTTAAGTCCATTAAGTACTCTTCCTATTGCCATAGCTGCCGTTTCTAATATTTCTCTTGGTTTTATAGTATTTTTTTCTCATTTTCACTTGTTTACACCAGCGTCTGGAATATTTGCTTTAGAAAATTCATCAATTATCTTATAAAAATAAAATTGATTAGCTAACTCAAATATGGATTTCTTATCATTTGGGCTATATAAAGTAGTTTTCAAGATGCAGGCGGTATAACCAGAATTTATTATTTCATAATTGTTTCTAATAAACAGAAATCTTTCAATACCACATTGTTATTCATAAAATTCCTAGATAGAATAAGCTTGCCGATTAATAAGGTCATGGAAGTATAAAAATGCACAAGTGATATGTTGTGATAATGAACATAAATATCTTATTCTTATATTGTAAAAATAATTTAAGGTCAATTGAAAAAGACTTTATTCAAAGGAGAACGGTTAAAACTACATATAACCAAATGCTGTCGTCCGCCTTTGCTGGTGGACTTTTTTATATAGTACAGTGTAAGTTTATGGTTTATAATGAATATATAGGTTGTTGATTGAATTGACGCCAAGGCACATTTCTTCACCAAGCGTGTCGCGCCAAGGTTCAGGAATGTCGACAGCACAAAGCGTTATCTGCAATTTCAAGTCTATGAAAGTATAGTTTACACATTTAGAAGTTTAGGTTACTTGAATAACAAGATGTTGGACTAGAATAAAATTTGCTTCATAGATATTAAGCTTATGTTTAAGGGAGGGGTTTTATGTTTTTTACTGATTTAGAAACTGAGAGATTATTTTTAAAAAATATAGAAACAAGTGATAGGAATTTTATATTTAGTCAGTTTTCTGACAAGGAGTCTATTGACAAACGGATTATATGATGAAGCAACGAAAACAACTCCACTTCCACATAAAGCTATTGCCCTTTTATCAGGGTTAGGTTGGATTGGAAAAGACAACTTGTTAGTTACCGAGGAATATGGAAGTGCATTTTGTATGTGTACAGTATTGACAAATGCGCAATTGCCTACTGAAAATAAACCGATTCTAACGTCTAGCTGCGGAGAATGTACAGTTTGTAAGGATATTTGTCCAGCAGGAGTAATTCATGGCTGCACTTGGAATAGAAATGTTCATAGGGATTTAATTCTGGATGTATACAACTGTATCGGTTGTTTAAAGTGTTTAGCTAATTGTACATGGACACAAAAATATATGAAAAATAATAGTTATAAATTATAAGAGCACTATGAATTGATATTTAATCTGCTAAGTTAAGTTCAGTTGCACTAAGCTTCTCGGTGTCAGGAGTATGTGACAGTTGTTGAAATCTTATTGCAATTGACTAATAGATTGGACAAAACTAAAAATGTTAAAACAAAATAAATAATGGGCTGTTTAATAATAATGTAGATATGAGCATATTTTTTTATATTATAGAAAGCAAATTTATTGCAAACCCGCATGTTTGCAGTAAATATTTATATATTTCTATAGGTCTATATTTAAATATATGAATATTTTTATAGGTTTATATTTGAATATGAGATGGTATCTATGTATATGGGATAGAATGCAAATAGATTGTCGCCATCATAAATGGAATAATATATTTTTATAGAGCTGCAATTGAAATAAAATAAGTTAATAAATAGTAATTTATCTAACATAATATTTGTTTTTTTGTAGGAGATGAATAGGATTGTCTATATACGATTTTAAGACCAAGATACAGATTGCAAAGGGATGGTCAGGTGATAAAAAATATTGCGTTACAACATCTGATGGGAAAAAATATTTGCTACGTATTTCAAAAATAGAGCAACTAGAACGCAAGAGTGTTGAATTTGAAATGATGCAGTGTGTGGAGGCTCTCGGTGTTCCTATGTGTAAGCCGATTGCATTTGGTACTTGTGACGAAGGTGTATATTCCTTACAAAGTTGGATTGAAGGAAAAGATTTCGAAGAGGTACTTATGATGTTAACTGATACAGAACAGTACGCTTATGGAATTGAGGCGGGTCAAATACTAAAGCATATTCATACTATTTCAGCGCCTGATACGCAGGAGGAATGGGAGGTACGATTTAATCGTAAAATCGAGCGAAAAATCCAAATGTATAAAGATTGCCCGATAAAATATGATAACGGACAATCTTTTATTGATTATATAAATACAAACCGCTATTTGCTGAAAAGTCGTCCACAATGCTATCAGCATGGTGATTACCATGTCGGAAATATGATGATTGATTATGATGGCAAACTGCAAATTATTGACTTTGATAGAGATGATTTTGGTGATCCATGGGAGGAATTTAATCGAATTGTTTGGAGTGCACAAAAATCGCCACTTTTTGCTTCTGGCATGGTAAATGGCTATTTTCATGAAAAAGTACCAATGGATTTTTGGCGATTGCTTGCATTATACATTTCAAGCAATACCATATCATCTATACCTTGGGCAATTCCATTTGGGCGAAGTGAAATTGACACGATGATAAATCAGGCCAAAGAAGTTCTTGAGTGGTATGATAATATGCAGAATCCCGTTCCAACTTGGTATAAGGGTTACATATAAGATTGTATTCTAGATTAAACAATTAGGAAAACTTTGATGTAATATAAATAAGAAATACAGAAAATAAAAATAGGGTGCTGGCGTACCTTATAGTTTACAATTTTCCATTGTCCATGAATAACAGTCAAATGGATGATAGACGAAGCTATTATGCTATCTATATGTGTGCTTTTGAATAACAGGTGGTATTCTGACCTCATTCTTATTTATAAAATAAGAATGAGGTTTTATGCAGTATGTAGAGCTGATAAAATATATTTAGAAAAAAGATTGGAGGAATTTTTTATGACAATAGATATTTTTAATGCATAGCAGAGGCTATTGCATTATTAGTTGAAAATATAGTGAAATAGCCTTTGCAAATCCAAAAATAAATGACTTGGAGGAGCATAATGAGCTATTTAAATAAACATCAATGGGAACTAGTCCCTCAAAACTTACCGATAGTAAAAAGAAGTTGTCCTAAGTGCAATGAAAAAACAAATTATATAAATAGTGAAAAATTTAGAATAAATGCAAATAAAAATAGCATTGATATTTGGTTAATTTATAAATGTGAAAAATGTAAATCAACTTGGAATATGACTATATATGAAAGAATAAAGCCTTGTAATATTAGTAAGAATGAGTATAATAAATTTCTTTCCAACGACAGAGATTTGGTCAGAGAATATGCCTTTAATTCAAGTATATATAACACGAATAAAGCTGAAGTTTTTTTAGATGATATAAGTTATAGATTAGTTCAAAGAAAATTAGAAGCATACTATATAAAAGAAAATGAACTTGTTATTGAGATTATTTGCAAGTATCCAATAGACTTAAGAGTTGATAAGCTTTTAAGTGACATACTTGAAATTTCAAGGAGTAAAATTAAGAGTATGATTGAAAAAGGGATAGTCTTTGTTAATGATAATAAAAATTCATCAAATATAAAGGTGCGGGATGGAATGGAGATACATGTTTTACAGGTAGTAGATAATATAGAAACCTTAGAGGGCGCAATATGATACTATATTCTATTGGCTGTAAGCATCTGTTGCAATCATGAAGCAGTTTTGGTAAAATTTGTGTAAGGGTAGTTAAGAAGGGAGCATTGTTTTATGAGAAGATATATTTTTTGTGCATAGCAGGGGCTATTGCATAAAGGTAGTTAATAAGTTGTAAAAAATAGCCTTTGCTAATCCTAAAGTAAAACCATATTTAGGAGGAGCATCAAATGAGCTATTCAAACGCAAGGGATATTTTCCCGAGTGAAATACTAGAGATAATTCAAAACTATGTGGATGGTGAATTCATTTATATACCGAAGAAAGAAGAAAATAAAATTGCTTGGGGGAAACTAACCAATAGCAAAAGCGAACTTTCCAAAAGGAATGCAAGTATATATGAAGATTATTTAAAGGGAATGTGCACAAAATCCCTTTCAGAGAAGTATTATTTGTCATACAAAAGTATACAGAGGATTATTTTAGAAACGAGGAAATACCATAATATAGAATGTGTTACCTAATTTGTTTAGGTAGCACATTTTTTATTAAGTAATAATGTACTTACAAGATATGGTATACTAAAAGAAGTAAATAAGGTACAAGCTAAAGACAAATATTAACTTGTGGGGGGTATTTATGAAGAAAGTAAACTTAAACCATGTAGCATCTTGGATGCATAGAAATGCAAGAGAACTTGAGCTTGCAATATGGAATTATCATTTTGAGAACGGAAATAAAGAAGATGTGGTTAACGCCTTAATGTATTATCAAAACGAGGATGGTGGATTTGGCAATGCGGTTGATCCTGATAATTGGAATGTAAACTCATTACCAATGGCAACGCTATTTAGTATTAATATCTTAAAGGATATTGAATTCTTTGATATGCAGCATCCAATATATTTAGGCATAAAGAGGTACATTGATACTGAATTAAACTTTCCGAAAGGTTGTACTTTTACTGCGATTACAAACAAAGATTATCCTCATGCTAGTTATTATAATTATGATGAAAAGTATAATATAACTGAAAGTACAGGTGTTATTTTAGGATTTTGTTCATTTATCATTGAGAATTATTGTGACTCAAAAATGTATTCGGCGGCATTAGAACTTATTGGTAAGATGCTGGTAAAACTATTCGATGATAATCTTGGAGATATGGGGCCAACTGGATATATTTCCTTGGTTAATGCTATGAAACATGCACAGATTAAGGGTTATGATTATGATAAATTGGAGTTAAGACTAAAAGAACTAGTAAATAACTCTATCCAGCGAAACCCAGAGCAGTGGCCTTACTATGGTTATAGACCGTCGGATTATATCAAATTTGAAGATAGTATTTTTTATCAAGATAATAAAGATATTATTAATGTAGAATTAGATTTTTTATGTGATACTCTACTAGAAAATGATGTTTGGCCAATCTCATGGTCATGGTTTGAAAATAACGAAAAGTATCCCAAAGAGTCAACAATTAGTGAAAACTGGTGGAAATCTATAAAGGCAATTGAAAGAGCAAAGTTCTTAAAGAATTTTAGAAGAACGCAGTAAGACTTTTTTATTTTGATGCCCTTTAGCTCTCAAAATTAAGGGAGACCTCCTAATGAAGGTCTCCCTTAAAATATTATAATCTCAAAAACATCTATAAATAGTACTTTAATATAATTAGCACTACTCAATAAAAAAAGTTATTTTTTATTATTTTAAATGTGACTATCAGCCACTTTGATTCGTGTTATAGATGAAAGGAGGTTTTGATTTTGGAGAAGCCGTCTAAATATAAAACTGATGATTTCGCACAAAAGTACAATTTATACAGTGATATGATATTTAAAGTTTGCATGGTTTACCTTGGTAATAAAGAGGATGCAGAGGAAGCTATTCAGGAAGCTTTTTTTAAACTAATTTACAAGAGCCCGCAATTTGTTGATGAAGAACATGAAAAAGCTTGGCTAATCAGAGTAACTATCAATATATGTAAAGATATGCTTAGAAGTGTATGGCATAAACGGGTGTTTAAACAGGAGGATATTGAGAGCTACTATGACAATTCTAATGATATGAATGTCATGGAGGAGATTTTAAAGCTATCTTCCAAGTACAAGGATGTTATTTATCTTTATTACTTTGAAGATTATAGTGTTAAGTATATATCAGAAATACTTAATATATCAGAGTCTGCTGTAAAAATGCGCTTAAAACGTGGACGACACACATTAAAAATAGAATTGGAGGGAGAGCAGTTATGAAAAGGGACGAAATTAAGAGTGCAATTGAAAAGCTAGTTCCAGATAAAGAAATGGAGCAAAGACTGGCAGAAAAAATATCACAAAAACAAAATAATAAGTTTTCCATGAAAAGAATAGCTGCTTTAGCAGCTACTATTGTGATAGTTACAAACCTTGGAATATTTGGGCATAAGCTCGTAGAGAAAAAAGCAACTACTCCTCCTGTAGTCTCAAACTCTGGAGAGGGTATCAATATACCTAAAATTCAATTACCAAATCAAAAAGGTTCAAAGGCGAATATGATAGGGCTTATTGTATATGAAGGAAGAATATATACTCAATCAGGTACAAAAATAAGTCCTGAATATGGAAAAAAATTGCTTGGTGAAAAGCTTGGAACTACAAAAGGAAATATAGATGAATGGAGCAAGCAGAAAGATTATGCTGTCGAGTTTGCATCAACAATTGGTATAGCTGAGGTTTACTCTGTTAAGGGGTATGATAAAAGCTTCAGAATAATGACCTATACTAATCAAGAAGGAATAGTTAATGCAGAGTTTTTTGAGTGCTTCAATGGAATTACTATAAAATCAGGTGAGGATGTTTTTGGTAAATTAAAAATAGAAAATAATATAAGTTCCGCGACACTAGAGAAGTTCGAAAGCTGGAATAACAACAAACAACAATATACAGAGCTGAAAAACCTCCAGTCATTAAACAACTTTATAAAGGAATTAAAAAATACAACTCCATATACACAAGAGAGCTTAATGAATCTTTTTGATAACCAAGGAGACGCAAATCAAAAGTTTATATATATAACTTTAAAGGATGGAAGCGAGGTTCAATTAAGACTATTTAAAAATGGTTATATATTTTATAACAGTTCTCATTGCTTTTTCAAGATGGATAATGAAGCTTTCCATAAGTTCTGGAATGAATTAAATTAGGTTAAATATACCTTATTGCCCTGGTAATAAGGTATATTTTCATTCCATACACTATAAAAAGGAATGTAGGTTTCGTATTTATACATGGGAGTGATAAAAATGCGAGTTAATCCAATTAATAAGTCTGATCAAAGCAGAATGCACAAAGAGGTAGAAAATACATATGAATATAACCGTAAAAGAAGAGCTAATGAGGAAGGTGCATCATTTTTTGATATACTTGAACAAATAAAGAAAAATAGCTCAGGTAGTATAATGAAAAACAATGTTAAAAAGAAAATAGTATAATATAAATTAAAATATATTATGATACATATTCTTAAATATTGAATCAAGCAAAGCTAGAGGAATTAATTCTTCTAGCTTTAATTTTTATGAAGGAAATATTGTGAATTTCTAGAATATAAAGTTATACAGAAGTACAATAAGGATTATGCAATGATCATAAGTTTTGCTATTTAGAGATTAAAATATTAGGAGAGAGTAATGGATAACATTGAAATTGAAGAATATATACAAAATCTAAACTCAGAGGCACCTCAATATTTACAAGACTATGCTATAAGTCAACTTATTAATCTTGAAGGCTCAAAATTGCATTTACTTCTACAACCAATATCAAAGAACTATTGGAGAAATGCAGCAATAGTTTTAAAGAAAATTGGATATCCAAGAGTTAAATCGATAATTCCAGAACTTTTGGAATGGATTCAAGATATGAACTGGCCTGGTGCACAAGAAATAGTTGACTTATTGATTACAGTTGATGATGAGGTAGTACCATATGTAAAAAAAGTCTTAAAATCAAGAGATGGAATTTGGATAATATGGTTATTATCTGAGGTAGTGAGTAAATGGAACAAGGATCTAAAGAAGCAGATTAAAGATGATTTATATAAGTTATCGGTTACTTTAGATAATAATCTTATTATTGAAGGTGTTGATATACAATCTATGAAACTGCTTTATGAAAGCAAGTTTATATATAAGCCTGAGGTTTTAAATATTATTAAAAGAAAAACGGAATTGTATGAAGAATTAGTAGAAAATCTTGATGAGTTTAGAGAATCAATTAAAGAAATGTAGTAATTTTAATATACATGACATAGATAATTCCATTAGCACTTCATATAAATAAAATGTTACTGTTCGCATTAGCTTGAATTGTATTTCAAATTTTATATAACATAATGAGAGGTATATAGATATGAAAACGCCAATATTAGAAACAGATAGATTAATTTTGCGACCATTTTGCCTGGAAGATGCACAGGAAGTGTTTGAATGTTGGGAAAGTGATCCTGATGTTGCAAAGTATATGTTTTGGAGCAGTCATAATGATATAAATAAAACTATTAGCTGGGTAAAAAAAGAATTAAGAAAAATAGATTCTGATGACTGGTACAGATGGGCAATTTTATCGAAGGAAACAAGAGAGTTGCTTGGAACTGGATTAATTTATCTTGAAGAAGAGTATGGAAAATTTGAAATAGGGTATAATTTGGGCAAAAAAGCTTGGGGGTTTGGGTATACAACAGAAGCAATGCAGGAAGTTATAAAATTTGCAAAAGAAGAATTGGGGATAAAAGAAATAATGGGAAGACATGCAAAAGAAAATCCTGCTTCCGGCAAGGTTATGGTAAAATTAGGATTTACATATATTAAGGATATACCCTATGAATGTAGTAGGGGAAAAAATTTATATGCCGGTAAAGAGTACATTTTAAAGTTATAGCAAAAGACCTAAAACATCATATAACAAAATTTTACATCCGCCTTTGTAGGTGGATTTTTTAATATAGATATGTGTAAATTTATGGTTTATAATCTATATATAGGTTAAAGCAGTTGGCCTAATAAGGCACATTCCTTCATCGGCTCAAGTACAGCCAAAGATATTCTTCTGGAATACGTTTCAGAAACGTCTTGAATGAGAAACGCAATATATAATTTTAGAGAACAAGAGCGGTAGTTTAGAGTTTTTTGAATCCTTTTAGTTATAAGTATAGATAAATTATAAAGAATTGATAAGTATTTATATGATATTAAGGAGTAATGAGATGAATAATCGTGAAATTCAAATAACCAATAAAAACCTAATCGAACCAACACATAAAAGTGAGCATGAGCCTTACGAATACTATAAGTACGAGGTAACAAAACGAGGCAAAGATAGCCAATGTTATGTTGCTATTTATGAAATTCCACCCCAGAAAGCAAGCTATCCATACCACTATCATCTAAAAAATGAAGAAGTTTTCTATATCATTAGCGGAAACGGAATTTTAGAGACACCTAGTGGAAATAAGACTATCTCAGCTGGAGATATTATAGTCTGCCCGCCATTAGAAAAAGGAGCACACAAAATAATTAATTCTTCATATAATGAAATGCTTGTATATTTAGATTGCGACACACTTAACAATCCTGACATAGCATATTATCCTAATTCTGATAAAGTTGGCATTATTCTAAATGGAGAATCAAGTACATTTTATAGAAAAAATACAAATTTGGACTATTATGAAGGTGAATAAATAGCCAAGCTAAGCCTGCTACACTAAGTCAGGTATGTCTAAGTGTAGCAGTATCGGAAGTTGGAAATGATATGTGAAATTAGCTAGATAGTTTTCAGGTCGATTGTATTTATTTAAGTTTAAGTATACTAGGGGGATTTTTGAATGAATGAATATCGAAATAAGCATATTAAATGCTTTAATCCATCCACAGAAGATAGAAGTTTATATGCCAAACAACGAATATATCACTATACATCTCCACGCGGGCTTTATGCCATTTTAGACAATTCAACTATTAGATTTACCGATTGTCAGTTCTTAAATGATAAGTCAGAATATACTCATATCAAAAAGCCGCTAATTAAAGCCTTTGAAGAAATTAAAAGTGATTTACACAATGATTTGGAAACAAGTGTAATGGATTTACTCAGTAATAATTTTGAACAAGATGATATTAAGCTAGAGGGCAAATCTTCTAAGCAATCATTACAATCTATAAAAAAGAGGTATTATGTATTTTGCAGTTCAACGGCGCAAGACTCATTAGGGATGTGGAATTACTATGTAAAAGGTGGCAATTATCAAGGGTATAATATCGGGCTTAGCATAAGTAAGTTACTTGATTGTTTCTCAACCATTAAAAACCCTGAAATTGATGTTTTTTACGGCAAAGTAATTTATAAGGAAAGGGATCAAATCAATCTATTAAAAGATTTACTTTTAAAAGCAGATCAAGATCTCGAAGACAAATTAAGTAAAGCTAAAAGTTCAGAAGACATTAGCTTAAGTGAACAAGAAGTAATAGGAGAAGTCTTAACGTTTATAGAAAACTACAGATTATTTTTTAAAGATGAAGCATTCAACAATGAAAAAGAGTATCGATTTGTAATAAAACTTCCTCTAGAATTTACGCCTAATACGAGCGATCCGATTTCTATTGGATTTGATGTTAAAAATGGAGTATTCACACCTTTTTGTGTATTGTCAATTAGTAAAGAAAATACAATCGATTCTATTATGCTATCACCAATGCTGGAAAGTGAATTAGCTGAGCAAGGTTTAAAAAGGTACTTAAAACTTAAAGGTTTTAGCAGTATTACAATTGAACAGTCAAAAGTACCTATAAGGTATTAAGATCTTCATAAAAAGTGCTGCTGCTCAAAGATTTTTTAATAAGTTTACTAAGAGGCTGTAGCTAAATAGGACAAATTAAAGGAGGTGTGTAATGTGCTGAGTGAGGAATATTCATTATGTTATGCAGAAGTGAATGACATAGACTCCTGGATTAAAATGGTTGAAATTGTACGAGATAACTTTCCCGGATTAGAGACAGATGAGGATATGGAGGGTTATAGGCAAACTGTAATTAAAAACATAAAAAGACAAACTGCTCTTTGTGTGAAACATAAAGGGGATATTGTTGGAATTATGCTTTTTTCTTTTAATTCTAAATGCATTTCTTGTATGGCAGTTCATCCCAATCATCGTAGAAAAGGAATTGCATCTGCTATGATAGAAAAAATGTTATCATTATTTCCAAATGACACAGACATATCAGTTACAACCTTTAGAGAAAATGATATAAAAGGAATTGCTCCAAGACAACTATATAGAAAATTTGGATTTGAAGAAGATGAGCTTGTAATTGAATTTAACTATCCCAATCAGAAATTTATTTTACATAAAAAATGATTAAATAGTTTTACAACTACAATTTCGTAACTCTATTAAATAATAAAATAAGTTTGAAGTTAATTGAATATATTTGAGAAAGTATTGATAGAAAAACATATAACTTTATTGGGGGGATTACTGTGAATATCCTATTAGATAAATTGGATTTTAATGAGGAATGGGCATATGAAACATTAAAAAATATAATTAAACCTACTTATAAAATTTGCGTAGTTCCTTTTGCCTTCCATGAGGAATGGATGAAAAATAAAGAGGAATGGGAAAAGTTTTATAATAAGACAAATGGGTCAGAGTACGTGAAAATAGCTAATCCATTTTATATTTATGGAATTGAAGACAAAGACATTATTTTGATTAATTATTTTACAGACAGTAGTGAGGATGCTAAAGCAAAAATAAATGCAAGTGATATTATCTTTTTTACAGGCGGCTTCCCTGACAAAGCTATGACTAGATTAGAAGAGTTTGATTTAATTGACGATATTGAAAAGTATGATGGCATAAAAATGGGGTGGAGTGCTGGAGCTATGATGCAATGTTTTGACTACTTTATATCACCGGATGAAGATTATCCGGAGTTTGTTTATAAAAAGGGCTTAAGGTTTATAAAAGATTTTGCGGTTCAAGTTCATTATAAAAGTGTAGATACAATAAATAATAGTATTGAAAAGTATATGCGTGAAAAGAATAAAATGGTTTATACAACAGAACCTCAAAGTGCAATAATTGTTGATGGGAGCCAAATTATATTATTAGGAA
This sequence comes from Clostridium rhizosphaerae, assembly GCF_016765585.1. GTDB lineage: Bacteria > Bacillota > Clostridia > Clostridiales > Clostridiaceae > Clostridium_AT > Clostridium_AT rhizosphaerae. Next base: position 40,121 of record NZ_JAESWC010000023.1, on the reverse strand, counting down.
ATGCAAAAAAATATCATGTATTAACGTAAAGCAACTATGATAATTTTAAAATCGAGCCATTAGGCAGCTAAGCTTGATAATACACATAAAAATAAACCCTCTTTTAAATTCAACTACATTCCAGCATATGAAGATACTAAAATTACAAACCCTATAACCTTTGGAAATCATAATATGTATCCAGTTTCTTATACTTATATTGAATATCTAGATAAAACATATGGAATGGAAAAGATCTTAAAGTTAATAAAAACCGAAGATTATTCACAGGCCTTTGGCAAGACTGAAAAAGAAATATATGAAGATTGGGTAACTTTTTTTAAATCAAGTTATTTAGAATAAGTAATTGAAAATTTTATCTACATACAAAACTATAAAATTGCTATATAATTAAATTTGTTCATATATACCTTTGAATAAGAATATGTGCAGGATGAGAAATACAAGGAGGATACTTATGAAAATTTCAAAGAAAGATGCGTTGATGTGGTTTGAATTCTTTTCAATGTTGCCAGAGGAAGAGGAATTAATGACAAAACAAAAGGAGATTATGTACTCTACCTTTGCACAAATTGAGGAAGCCATTGATTATAGAAATGATATGTTAATGTCAGAAATTAAAGGTTTGAATACTTTAAAGAATAGAACTTTATTTGTAGGAAATGAAAGTAAATTCCCAAGAGGATGTATTTCTTGTCTCATGGGTACCGGTTTAGGTGCAATTAGGAAAACGAATAAATGTAATATAGAGTGTAAGTTCTGTTACAATTATGGAGAACTAGAAGATATTCCTCCAATTGGCGAAGGTATGTGGGATATTGGAGGTACAAAATTTTATGAGAAAGATATTGATATGCTTCTTTCAGTTCACAAGAAACCAACTGGCGTTGCATACGTTTATTTAGAACCATTCATGGAAATTGAAAAATACTATTCTATAATAAAAAAATTTAGTGACGCAGGGGTTTATCAACATCTTTATACAAATGGTATCTTAGCTACAGAAGAGACCTTGAAAGCATTAGGTGAAGCCGGCCTTAACGAGATACGTTTCAACCTGGGTGCTTCTAATTGTTCAGACAAAGTTATTAAAAATATTGGAATAGCAAAAAAATATATTAATAATGTAGGTATTGAAACTCCAATGACTCCTGAGTTTTTTGAGGCGTTTTTTAAGAAAAAGCAAGCAATCTTTGAAACAAAACTGGATTTTATAAATTGTGCAGAATTACATTTAAATGAGAATAACATAAATAATTATTATGAGGAAAACATGTATATTTCAAGACATGGCTATATATCTCCAATTTGGAGCAGAGAATTAACTTTGAAATTCATGAAAATAGCCGATGAAGAAAAGTGGGATTTAGTAGTTCATGATTGTTCAAACAATACAAAATTTGCTAGAGATTTAAATTTGAGCAGCAAAGAAGGTAAGTGGTTCGGAGCCAGCAATTATGCCTGTGAGTTTCCAAGAATTCCATACGAAGCATTTTTACCAATACTGAGTGATGACAATTTCAAATTTTTAAGTGAAGAAGAATTGCCTGATGGCTATAAGCCGGGAGAATTGATTTATTAGAAATTATCATAAAAAAATGCCTTCAAGGCATAGGGATAAATTTATATATAATAAAGTATTATTGTCCACCTCGACAGGTGGATTTTTTTTATATGGAACTGTGTAAAATTATGGGTTATAATCAAAATATAGGTGAGATATTGCATTCGGATTAATTAAGAAATACACTAGTATGCTTAATGCTAGGAAATATTGGGCCTGATATAATTCTTGGAATAATTGTGCCCAAACGTGAGGGGGACAATATAAAGGAATTATTGGTTGATACACTAGTAGCGGCAATTAGAGACTGGAATTCTAAAGCAAAAAGCGAGAGTATACATTATATTGGAGAGTTAATGAAGAAAGAAGACAAATATAGTATTCATATTGATTTCGGAAACTGCAATATAGAAGCGTTAGAAATCGTAATTAGTTCATTAGCAAATAAATTTAACAATAACATTTCTAAAGTAACGATTGAGTAACTATAGTGAAAATCATATAGCTGATTAAAAATTGACTAAAGTAGAACCAAATTTAACGTAAAGGATTTGGAGGCAGGCAGATGGAGTATGGGAAATTAATTGGTGTAGGAAATACAGCAAATGTATATGAATGGGAAGAAGGTAAAGTTCTTAAGCTTTTTCATCAAGGATATCCAGAAGAAGATGTAGCAAAAGAGTTTAATAATGCAATGGCAATAAGAAAAATGAATTTTGAAAAGCCAAAGGCACATGAAATAGTTTCCTTTGAAGGAAAAAGTGGCATTATATACGATAGGGTGGAAGGTGAATCTTTACTAGATTGGGTTATGAAAACTGGTGATGTAAAGAAATGCGCAGAGTATATGGCAAAGCTGCACAGAACAATAGTCCAAAATAAGATTAATAATGTATCCAATTATAAAGGCTTTTTAAAGTTTCATATATTAAGAGCATCCTCTGCGGATTTGAATAAACAGAAAGATGCATTACAATTGCTGGATAAGCTGCCAGAGGGAGATACATTATGTCACGGTGATTTCCATCCAGGTAATATATTGATATCAAATGGAAATACAATTGTATTAGATTTCATGAACATTTGCCATGGAGATTTATTATATGATGTAGCAAGAACTGTATTTCTCGTAGAATATACACCTGTACCAGAAGAAGTTTATGATAGGGAAGTGCTTTTACAACTAAAGAAAACACTGGCAGATTTATATCTTATGGAAATGAATGTTACAAGAGAAATGATACAGGATTACCTATTAGTTATAATTATGGCCAGAAAGGGTGAATGCCCTAATGAATAACATTAAAAGTTATTGAGCCAGCGTGTACAAACTTTACTTCTATGTCGCCATCATTCAGAAAAAATTATACATGACTATATATTTTAGAATACTACGAATTGGAGGCTATTTTAAAATTATAAGGGGATAGCTATTATGAACATTGATGACCTGTATATAACAAATTATAGGGAAGCTGGTGGATTACCACTACACAGCATAACAAGATTAACCAAAGAAGAAGCCTATGCTTTGGCAAGTAAATTGTCGCAGGCAAGCCTTTCAAAAAGAGATAGATATGGCGATTACTTCGATACCTATTATCATAAAAGGTTGAGAACAGAAGAATGGCTGTATAATGAATTTACATCTTTAAAGGGTGAACCCCAGACACATCATCCAATATATTTTACATTACTTGAGAGTGAGAGGTTACACAGCTTTTTTGGCAATGACAATAATGTGAAGATTTTACTAAAGGATATTGAAGCTTCACATATAAGCTTTACTCCAAGAGATAGTATGCACCTCATGGATATGGGAAGAACTGAAAACACAGTATGGAGAAAAGAAGATCTATTTAGGCTAATTAACGAATCAAAACAAGATATTCTACAATTTATTAGAAGCACTCCAGAGAAATATGGACTTGTCGGAGGATATATTGAGGTGCAATTGTGGAATGACATATATTTTTAGACTGAGTATTAGTTATATAATTAATTTCAAAGGAGTAAAAGTATGGATAAAAGATTGCATGTGCATTTTATGGGTATAAGAGGAAGCGGAATGGCACCTATAGCAGTAATAGCTCAAAAATCAGGATTCGAGGTGTCCGGATGTGACTGTAATGAAACAAGTTATTATAGTGATGCATTACTTGATAGCGGAATTGATATAAAATTGGGGCATAGCTCAGAACATTTAAAGGGGGTAGACATTCTGGCAGTTACACCAGCTGTTTTTGATATTAACCCTAACCATCCAGAAATTGTTGAAGCAAGAAAGAGGAATATATTAATGACCTGGCAGGAATTCATGGGCAAATATCTTCAGAAAGATAAATTTCTTGTTGCAATAGCAGGCACCCACGGAAAATCCACTACTACAGTCTTAACAGGATTAGTATTAGAGGCTGGAGAACTAGATCCTATAGTAGAAGCTGGAACTATATATAAACCTTGGGGAGGTGGTTTCAGGATATCTGAATCTAAATACTTTGTCTGTGAGGCAGATGAGTTTAATTGCAATTTTTTAAATTATTCACCATCTCTAATCATTATCAATAACATTGAAATGGATCATCCTGAATTTTTCAAAGACTTCGCAGAATTTAAAAGGGCATTTAAAAAGTTTATAAGAAACATAAAGAATTCCGGTACTCTTGTGGTAAATGAAGAAAATGAGGGAATTAGAGAAGTACTTATAGATATAAAAGATTGGCTTCAAGAGAAAAATGTTAAGGTCATTGGATATTACTTAAAACATAAATTTAATTTTCCTTTCAGCGCTGAGTATAAAGGTGAAATAATGAAGTTTGCTGAAGATGGTGTAGACTTTGAGGTTTGTGGCCCTAATTTTAAAGATAGTTTTAAGATTGGTCTTCTAGGGGCACATAATGTTTTAAATTCCTTAGGGGTACTCAGTGCTGCTATTGAATTGGGGGTAAGTATAGAAACAATGAAAACTGTGTTTAAAAAATTTAGTGGTATTGGGAGAAGAACTGAATTAGTTGATGAAGTGAATAAAATAAAAGTTTACGATGATTATGGTCACCATCCTACTGCAATAGCTGCGGTTTTGGATACTTTTAAAACTATTTACCAGAATAAAAAAGTATATGCAATAGTTGAACCTCATCAAATATCAAGACTGAAATTATTTCCTGAGGAATTTATTGCTGCTTTGAACAATGCAGATGAGGTCATAGTAACAAAAACTTATATTGGTAGAGAAATTAATAAAAATCTAGAACCTGTGGATATGGGTTCCTTCATAAGTAAAGTTGATGCTGGTAAGGCCTCTTATATTGAAGATTTTAATAATGTTGCAGATACAATTTCTTTAAAAGCTAAAGAGGGAGATATTATCATCGTTTTTGGTGCTGGCAATTCACATAAGCTTGCTAAATTAATCGTTGAAAGGTTAAAAAATACTGAAAGTAAGTAGGTAGATGGAGGTAAAAGATGGGGAAGTTCAAGTTTGAAAAATGTTTGGATATAGAAGGTCTTTATACTATAGAACCTAAAATATTTTTAGATGAAAGAGGTTATAATTTAGAAACATATAATTCCAAAGATTTTAAAGAAGCGGGGCTTGATATGGAGTTCATTCAAGAAAACCAATCAATGTCTAAAAAAGGAGTTCTTAGAGGATTACATTTTCAAAAAACATATCAGCAAGGGAAGCTGGTTCGTGTTATAAGCGGCGAGGTGTTCGATGTGGCAGTTGACATTCGTGAAGGATCAAAGACATATGGTAAGTGGTTTGGAGTTATTTTGTCGGCTGAAAAGAAAAATATGTTATATGTTCCAGAAGGGTTTGCACATGGTTTCCTAGTCCTTTCCGAAACTGCTGAATTTGCTTATAAGCTATCCGATTATTATCACCCTGAGGATGAAAGCGGTGTTCCCTGGAATGATAAAACAATAGGCGTTAAGTGGCCAATTCCTGAAGGAATGACAATTATAACTTCTGAAAGGGATAATAATCATCCTGCTTTTAGCGAAGGAATAGCATTAAAGCCTAAAAGTTAAGAGCTTTAAATTGGTTATAGACTTAAGGAGATATAATAAATGTATGAAGAACATTTAAATTATGTAAAAGAGTATTTTGCTTTACATGGAGATGTACCGCCTAATCCCTTAATGGCGTTCAGGTCTAAATATCAGCATACCTTGCGTGTACTTGGATGGGCTAAAAGATTAGTAAGAGAAAGAAAAGATGTAGATACAGATATTTTATTTACAGCAGTGATTTTTCATGATATAGGCTGTTCTGAGGGTAAAGAATTTCATGCTGAGAGAAGTGCTAAAATATTTTATGAATATGGTCTAAAAATGAATTTAGATTTAACATTCATTGAAAGGGTAAAAGGTTTAATATCCCTTCATTCTTCAAAGGAATTATTGAAGGAAAAGGACACTCCTATAGAATTGATAATCCTTATGGAGGCTGATTTGCTTGATGAGGAAGGAGCACTGAGAATAGTATGGTATTCCTTAGATAAAGGAATTAGCGGTGCACAGAGCTATCTGGATGTTTATAAGCACATCATTATGGGGAGTAATAAACGTTTAATTAATCCAATGGTAACGGAAAAAGCACAATATTATTGGAACGAGAAACAAAAAATTGTTGAAGAATTTACAAGACAGCTGGAAGATGATATTACAGTTAATTAGAAGACTTATATAGAGTAAAGAGGAGAAGATTATGCATGAAACAAAAGTAAAAGGCATCTTGTCAGCTCAGAATGGCATGAATATATATAGAGGTTGTACTCATGGCTGTATTTATTGCGATTCACGAAGCAGATGCTATCAGATGCAGCATGACTTTGAAGATATAGAGATAAAAGTAAATGCTCCTGAGCTTTTAGAAGAGACTCTTAGGAGAAAAAGAAAGAAATGCATGATAGGAACTGGTGCCATGAGCGATCCTTATATCCATTTAGAAGAAAGGCTTGGAAATACAAGAAAATGTATTGAACTTATCCATTCCTATGGCTTCGGGCTTGCAATACAAACTAAGTCTGCAAGAATTTTGCGAGATTTAGATTTGCTTAAAAAAATCAATGAAAAAACAAAGTGTGTGGTACAAATGACTTTAACTACTTATGATGAAGCTTTGTGCAAAATTATAGAGCCAAATGTAAGTACTACAAAGGAACGATTTGAAGTTTTAAAGATAATGCGTGATAATGGAATCCCTACTGTAGTTTGGCTTTGTCCTATTTTACCTTTTATTAATGATACTGAGGAAAATATTATGGGGATTTTAGATTATTGTATTGAGGCAAAAGTGCATGGAATTATTTGTTTTGGTATGGGATTAACCTTGCGGGAAGGAAATAGAGAGTATTTTTATGAAAAGCTGGATCGGTATTTCCCGGGAATGAAGGATAGATATATTAAAAAATATAACTTTGCATATCAGCTACCAAGTCCTAATAATGCAAAGCTAATGAGAATATTTGAAAGTACGTGCAAATCAAATGGTATAGTATACGATATCGGAGAGTGCTTTGATTATCTTCATAAGTTTGAAGAAAAAAATACATATGAACAAATAGTAATACCTGGATTAATTTAGTATTATAAAAAATTAATATATAGCATTTAAGAACTCTTATAAATTTCAAAAAGGGTTCTTATTTTTATGTATGGAAGTTTATGTAGTATAATGAAGGAATTTTACATATTAAGAAGAATATATTAACTGATGATTTTAGTAGTATATTAAATTTTATTAGAGAGGTATTATATGAAAATTGCACTGGTTTCTGATATACATAGCAATAGTACTGCTTTTGAAGCTGTATTAAGGAATATAAATAACGAAAAAGCAGATATGATTTTTTTCCTAGGTGATTATGTATTTGGGGGCTATGGATCAAATAAAACAGTAGACTTATTAATTAAGTGCAAGAGAGAAAACAAAGATAATCTAATTATATCAGGAAATATTGACGAATTAATAACTCCAATAGAGAAAAATGCTGACTGGCTTTATCCAGTAAATAAAGAAATATATAATGAGTTAGGAGAAGAAAGAATAAAATTTTTAAAATCACTTCCTAATGCCTTATTAATCGAAAAGGATGGAGTTGTTATGAGTTTATGTCATAACCCATCAGATGGTGATGTTTTCATAAATGCTGACAGCTTAAGAAGAGAAAATAATGAACCTAATAGAGATGAACTTGTTAGGATAGCAGAGGCTATGGAAAGTGATATTTGTATTTTTGGACATTATCATTTGTTTATGGATGAAGAAGTGAATGGAAAAAGGTTCATTTGTCCTGGTTCCGTAGGAATGCCATTCAATGGAGATCCTAGAGCCCAGTATACTATATTGAATATAACTAATAATAAAATTTCAACTTCAAGACGCTGTGTTGAATACGACAGGCTAAAGTTTGTAGAGGAATTTGATAAAAAGGGCTATATTGAAAAATATAGAAAATGGTCAATGGATATAATTACGACTGTTCTAACAGCTCATAATTATTTTGGTACATAATAAATTTTATAAACTGGGGTCAAGGGATTGCAGCAGAAGAACTAAGAGAAGTTATTAGGTTTGGACTTCTTAAGATATATAAAGTAAATCAACCTATCTATATACACCTGCATATTTGTACCTAAAATGCAGGGAACATTAAAGTCACCTTTGTTAAGATTAAATACGAAAGGTTGGTGCAAGATGGAATGGATTGAGAGAATGACGGCTACCATAGATTATATTGAAGATCATTTGGATGAGGATATTATGTATGATGAAGTAGCAAAAATTGCATGCTGCTCAATGCATCAGTTTGGGAGAGTTTTTTCCTATATTATAGGTATATCCTTGTCTGAGTATATTCGACGTAGAAGATTGACACTTTCTGCATTGGATTTGCAAAAGAGCAGTATGAAAGTAATAGATGTTGCTCTAAAGTACGGGTATAATTCCCCCGATGCTTTCACTCGTGCTTTTTATGAAATGCATGGTGTTACTCCAAAGATGGCTCGAAATTTAGGTGTAAAGCTTAAAGCATATCCTCGCATCACTTTTCATATTTCAATTAAAGGAGATGTAGAGATGGAATATCGTATCGAAGAAAAACAAGAAATTAAGCTGACAGGAATGGTTAGGAAAATACAAAGGCAATCTGCAAACATTGTTGCAAATGATTGGAGAGAGGTAGCAGGAGAGGTTTGGAATATTTGGGATGAATTTTTAAATCACGGCATGAATGAAAAAATTAGAGACCAATATAAGTTATATCGTGCTCCTATGTGGCAAATGGGCTTTACAAAAACGCTTGAAAATGGAGAAACATTACTTGCAATCGGTGCTGAGGCTGATGATAATATTTTAACCGATTTAGACGTATATACTATTCCAGCTAACAAGTGGGCAGTTTTTACGGCAAGAGGAAATTTGTCAGGCAAGGAGCATCCTATTGATGAGATGTGGACAAGAATAACAACTGAGTGGTTTACTACATGTGGGTATAAAAGAGCAGCCGATTATGAAATAGAGGTATATCCTCCGGGAGATACAAGCTGTGACGATTATGTCTGCGAGATATGGATTCCTGTTACTATATAAGAAATAGAGGCAGTTTTAAGCAAACTGCCTTTAAATTCATGTTCAGGATTAGTAACTATGGTAGTGAGCATTAAAAGTCTTAAAGTTTGGAAAATAAAATATTTATATATATGTATACCAAATTATAACTTATAATATAATTAAAGGTTATAAGGTTGTTGAAGAAATATTATTTTGAAGTACTTGATAGGATAAAAATAATCAGGAGATGATTTAATTGGAAGAACTAACTAAAATGCCTAATATAGGTTCAGTATTAGAGAAAAAATTAAAAGATGTAGATATCAACACCCCGGAAGAATTGATAAACTTAGGTAGTAAGGAAGCATTTACTAGAATTAAGGTGATTGACAATACAGCATGCTGCAGTATGTTATGTGCCTTAGAAGGAGCAGTACAAGGAGTGAGATGGCATAACTTAAATGATATTACTAAAGAGGATCTGAAAAAGTTTTTTAAAACATTTAAGTAAGGAGAAAATATATGAACTCCATAGATAGAAACACAATAATTAATGCTATTAAAGATAAATTCATTTCAATGGATGAGGTTCATGCCTACTGGCTTGAGGGAGCAGATTCACTAAATGCAGTAGATGAGTATTCAGATATAGATATTTGGCTTGATGTAGAAGATGGATATGAGGACAGAGCATTTGCTCTAGCTGAAGAGGAACTATCAAGGCTTGGAAAATTAGATTTTAAATACAGCATAAATCATGCGCATCCTAAAATTCATCAAAACTATTATCATATAGAGGGAACAAGCCAATATTTAATAATTGATTTTTGTATACAAAGTCACAGCAGAGATAAAGATGAGGTAAGGTTTATAGAAGGAGATATACTTGAATTTCCTAAGGTAATATTTGATAAGTCAAATGTAATAACAATATTAAAAGATGAAGAAAAAGTGTACATAAGTTTAATTGAAAATATTATTAGTGAAGTAAAGGCCAAGTATAATCAGCATTCTAGAGTAATTAAATATGTTGAGAGAAACAACTACCCGGAGGCTTTCATTTATTATTTAAAATATGCTGCTGATCCTTTGGTACAGCTTATGAGAGTTAAATATACACCTAAGTATCATTATCTGCATTTTATACATATATCCAATCATATACCTAAAGAGGAAGTTAAATTGCTTGAGTATTACTATCAAATTTCAAGCTTAGAAGATATTCGCATTAAGACAGAGAAGGCTAAAAAGACTTGTAATGAATTAATAAAAGAAATTGAAGGGATTTATAATTTAAAAGTATGAGATTAATACTCAAAACAAAGGAGGGATTGTTTTATGCCGCCTAATTAAGACCTATTAAAGGCTTATATAATAAATTATCCTCGTCCGCCGCCTTATTATTTAGGTTATGTTTTAATAATAAGGAGGAGAGATAATGGATAATAATTTATTTAGATATAAACTTAACATTTATTTGATGTATGCATATTCATTTTTTCACAGCTTGATTTTTGCTTATGTTATAGAAAGGCTTTATTGGGCTTCGAGAGGAATAACAAGTCAGCAGGTTGTATATATAGAAATTATTTATGCAGCTGTTGTTATATTGCTGGAAGTTCCTACAGGCTCTTTAGCTGATAAATGGAGCAAAAAAATATTAATGGTATTCCATGCAGTTTTTTCTTTGCTGGAATTTATAATTTTGATATACGCTCATAGCTTTTGGCATTTTGCTTTAGCTGTAACTATGGCAGGTATAGGTAAATCCTTATGCAGTGGAACAAGCAATGCATTGGTGTTTGAATCACTTAAGATGAATAGAGATACGGAATGCTTCGAGAGAGTTTTAGGCAGAATAGGTTTTTATGATTATTTTGCTGCTATGCTTGCAGCGCTTTTAGGCAGTTTTGTTGCAGCTAAAAGCAGTTATATAACTACTTATTGGATGTCTTTGATAAGTGTTATGATTTCGGTTATTATAGCCTGTTTTTTTAAAGAGCCAAAAGCAGCTTATGAAAAGGAAGAGGTTATAAGTTATTTTAGACATATGGCAGCTGCTTTTAATTTTCTAAAAGATAAATCAGCCATTAAATTCATATTATTTTTTGGTATAGTTACAGGGGCAGTTTTCACCTATATTGATGAATTCTGGCAAACTTATCTTCAGGCCATAAATGTTCCCGTTATTCTCTTTGGAGTTATAAGTGCTTCAAGAATGATTTCTTCAAGCTTATCTGGTATATATGCTTATAAGCTTAAAAATAAGTTTTCAAACAAAACAATTTTTTCCACTGTAATAATAGTTCTTTTATCATCAATATTTGGAGCAAGTGTCTTAAAAACATCTTTAGGGATTATACCGCTCATAATTTCGTTTGCAGCTTATGGTGTTGTTGAACCTTTAGTATTAGGTTATCTTCACCATAGAACTGAATCAAAAATAAGAGCTACTGTAGAATCATTCCAGTCCCTTGCCTTGAGAGTATTTACTATAATATGCGGATTATTTTTTGGATATTTCGCAACGAATTATTCTATATTTATTGGTTTTAGATTTTTAGCTTTTAGTCTAATTGCTTATTTTATATATTTTACTATAAAACAAAATAAAGATATAGAATTTGAATAATATCTTCTTTAGGGGCTGCTGAGTATGCAGCCTCAAATTATTTAAGGGGTATAAGGTTTAATAAACTTTATATGATAAATAGAAATTACAAGGGGGTTAATATTATGACAAAGCTTATTCTTATACGACATGGGGAACCAGATTATAGTTTTGTGACCGAAAGGAAATTTAAGGGCCATGGATTAGATTTGGCTCAGCTTACTGAAAAGGGTAAAGAGCTGGCAAGGAATGCAGCAAAGGATGAGCGACTTAATGGGGCAAAGCTTATTGTATCATCGCCTTATACAAGGGCACTTCAAACAGCAGCAATTATTTCCAAGGAAAGAAATCTTGATATAGAGATTGAAGTTGATATTCATGAGTGGCTGCCTGATTTAAGCTTTAGCTACATATCTGATGATGTGGTTAAAGCTGCCGGCAAGGAATGTACTTTGTGTAAAGGAGAATATGCAGAAAGCGATAAAAGGAATTGGGAAAAGCTGAGCGCAGTAGCTGCCAGGGCTTTTAAAGGGTTAGAAAAATATTTGTGCTATGACAAAATAATTGTTGTAACTCATGGTGTTGTAATGAGACAGTTTATGTACCAAGATGATATACCTTATTGCGGAATTTTAGAAGTAGATTTTAGTAAGAGTTTTAAATGGGGTGGATGGATTGAAAAAAAGTAAACTAATAAAAGTATTAACTTTGATTGTTGGGTTTGTTTTTTCAATATCTAATATTGTATATGCTAGGGATACTGCTGCAGGAAGTAAAGAGGATTACTCAAAGCTTGAACAATTTATACAAGATGAAATGAAGAAATCTAATATACCAGGTGCAGCTGTAAGCATTATAAGCAATAACGAAGTATATTCAAAGGGTTTTGGAACTTATGATAATAGCGGAAAAGAAGTTAATCCAGATACTTTGTTTAAAATTGGATCTATAAGTAAGACCTTCACAGCAATTTCAATTATGAAGCTTGCTGAAAAAGGGAAGATTGATCTTGATACACCAATAGAAAATTATGTGCCATGGCTTAAAATAAGTGTTCCTCAAGGGGCACCTAAGATTACGGTTAAACACCTTTTAACTCATACAAGTGGTCTTAAGCTAGGTGCATATCAGGATGTTTTATTTTCTAATGAAGGAAATATAAGCATAAAAGAGCGTATTTTGAAAATTAAGGATTTAAAAACAATTAGGTCAGCAGGAGAGAAGTGGGAATATTCCAATTTAGGCTTTCTTATACTAGGTGCAGCTATTGAAGAGGTTACTGGGCAGTCTTATAAAGAGTATTTAAGAAAAAACATACTAGAGCCTCTCGACATGAAAAATACTTACTTATCAGAAAAGGAACTGCCTAAGGAAAATGTATCAGAAGGGGTTGAACCTTTCTTTGGTAGAACCTATAGCATTTATCGTCCTTATCAGGAAAACTGTGTTTCAGTAGGATGGATATATTCAAGTGCAAATGATATGGCGCATTATATGTCTATGCTTTTAAATGAAGGAAGCTATAACAATAAAACTATTTTATCAGCTGAAAGCTTTAAAAAAATGACATGGCCAGTTGTAACTGATCCAAGTTTTCAATTTGGTTTGGGAATGTTTATTGAGAGCGGTATGTTTTATCATGGTGGTGACCATGAAAATTATCACGCCTTTATGGTAATAAACCCCATTGATAAGAAGGCTGGATTTTTAGTGTATAACTCTAATCATATGCTATATTCAGTATTAGAAACTATTGGACTCAAAAATATTATTAATAAGTATAATGTAGAACTTCCGAGTATCTATTTTGATGGAGCCATGAAAAATATTATGAAGGGACACAACCCCACTGAAATTAATAGTGTAAACATAGTAAAGGTACAGGTTGTTATAAATATAATTTTATTAGGTATTTTACTAGGTGCAGTTATTTTATTTTTCAGACTGACCCATTGGAGAAAAAAATTTAGAGGCGGAGGGAAATCAAAGGTCTTATATTTGATATGGGGGCTTTTAATTAATATACTGATGCCGATAGCTGCACTAAGTTATGAAACTATGACAAAGGCTTTGTATAATACTGCTCCTGATTTGGCAATTGAAGCTGACCTAATATTTATTGTACTTTTAATTACTGGTGTCAGAAAAATATTAATTTTATTTTCGGAAATGAGCAATAAGAGAAAAGGCAAACGGGAGTTTATAGAAAATTAAATATGTAACATAAAAAGGAGCAGTTTTTTAAAGACTGCTCCTTTGGTTTTGTTCAGCTATTATGCTTCTTATTTTTTCTTTTATGTACTGGTTTTGATAAACCATATTAGAGTCAAATTTGCATTTGTTTATTATAGCTAAAAATGTGAGATTTTTATTTGACTTAGCTAAACTTGCAGCAGCTTTTTCTATCTTTTCCTTTAAAACTTGTATCTCTTTATAGTTTACCATTGTTTGGAGTATATAGTTTCTAAGATCAGGGTACTGTCTTATTACGAAAGGAGTAATTGATGCTTTTTCTGCTACGACTGAAAATACTAAACGTTCTTTATTTGCAATCATACTTTCTATGACAGCGTTGATATCCGTTTTGTATTCCTTTATATCCTTATAGTAAATGCCTGTGGTACTCAAACAATTTTCCATGCTTTCTCCTCCCATTCGACAATGGTTATACTTTAATAATAAAATATTAATGTCGTAATGTAAATTATTTTATTGCTTTTATAGACAAGTATTATGGTCTGTTGTATGTTTATATAGAGAGATTTTATATGTTAAATAATTGCAAATATTGGGGGGAGAGCTATGAACTATACAGATATTATATGGGATTTCGACGGCACTTTATTTGATACATATCCGTCTATTATATATGCCTTTAAGATGGCTTTAAAAGACGATGGAATAGAAACTGAGGATGATAATATACATAAGTATATAAAAATTTCTGTATCTGATGCAATCAATTATTTCAGTGAGAACTATAGCATCAGTGAAAGCTTTATTAGCAGGTTTAAAGCTTATGAGAAAGAAGCGCCTATTGATAAAATTGTTCCTTTTAAGTATGCAAAGGAAATTTGTGAGGAAATAGCTAAAAATGGCGGAAAAAATTTTATATTAACTCATAGAGGTAACAGCACTTATAAATACTTGAAAGCATATAATATGGAGAAGTGTTTTACTGAGGTAGTTAATAAGCATAGCGGATTTAAGAGAAAACCGCATCCAGAGGCGTTTAATTATTTGATTGATAAATACGAAATAGATAAAAGCAGGGCACTAGTAGTAGGAGACAGAGAACTTGAAATTATGGGGGCAAAAAATTCAAACATAAGCTCCTGTTTGTATGACACTAATAATGTAAACTATAGTGAGAAACCAGACTTTATAATATATTCACTAGAAGAGTTGAAAGAAATTTTATTTGATTAATAGATTTTATTTTAAGGGGGAATGGGTCTTGGTTAAAAAGTTATTTTTAGTAACTATAGTAATATCTATGATTGTGTGTATATTTAGCGGTTGCAGCAAAGCAGGGGACAAGCCTAAAGTAGAGAATAATAAAGTGTTGGCAACTAATGAAGAGCAAAATGTGCAAAGTCAAAGTTCTCAGTCAGAGGTTAATAAAATGATTGATGAAAAGATTAGTACAAGCAAAGAAGAAAAAGTAGAGCAAAAAATAGAACAAAATAGTAAGCCGGTGGTTACTGCGACTGAAACAAAGCCGGACAAAAAGCCTACAGAAACTCCGGGCAAAGCAGATAAAATTGTATACTTAACTTTTGATGATGCTATGTCTAACAATACAGTGAAAATTTTGGATACCTTAAAGAAATATAATATTAAAGCCACCTTTTTTCCTAATATAATGGATAAACCTGAAAATAGGGAGTTTCAAAGGCAAATGCTGAAGAGAATGGCTTCGGAAGGGCATTCTATCGGTAATCATACTGCTTCTCATAATTACGCTTATGTTTATTCTTCTGTTGATAATTATATAGCTGACACAAATAAACTAAACGATTTTATATATGAAGCTGCGGGTATACGACCTAATATACTAAGATTTCCAGGAGGGTCAAACAATCAGGTAAGCTGGAGATACAGTGGCAAAGAGTTCATGGGAAAACAGCTTATACCTAAAATGAAGGAGCTGGGATACCAATATTTTGATTGGAATGTATCTTCTTCAGATGCTTCAGCAGCTACTCTTTCTAAGGACACAATAATTAAAAATGTACTAAATGGAGCAAAAGGCAAACAAAAGGCTATAGTGCTTATGCATGAAAGCGCTGCTAAGACAACCACTGCTGATGCTTTGTCTAACATAATTGAAGGACTTAAGGCAATGGGGTATAGTTTTGATACGCTGACAAAAGATTCATATACTTGTCAGTTTACTAAATAAGATCTATATTGTATTAATTGCCATAATAGCCCCCTTGTATCATAAAATTATTTGTGATATTATATAAATCACAGAAGGGAACAACCTACTGTGTTATATAAATCATGTGTTCTGGAATATGCGCTAAGCTCTTCTTTTGAACCTACATTAAAGCCAAGGGAATCCGATATTTAGATAGATAAATGTACTCACCTGTGAGTCCTTTAACGGCATTGAGAGCGATTGAATGATCTGTGAGGATACCCACCTATCGAGAGATAGGTGTCAAAATAAGGGCACCGGTATTTCGGACATGATTTTTATGAAAATAATCTTAAGTGTTTAAAAGAACAAGCAATTGATCTTTAACGTTTAGGCAAATAAAAACTCTAGTAAAAAGTATAAATCTTGTACTTTTTACTAGAGTTTTTTAGTTTAAGTTTACTTATTGAAGACCTTTATTAGCTTTTGACTGTTGATTCAGCTTTTTTGCTTCTTCTAAATTCAAGCTGTTAACGCTGCTGCTAAAGTCAGCTTCAGTAACGCCCTGAGTTAGACTTATCTTTGATTTCCCGTCAGGTGTAGAATTAGCTTTTGCTTGCTCATTTAATAATTTTGTTTCCTGCAAATTTTTATCGCTCATAGTTTTCTCCTTTTCAATCTTTTTCGAAAAATAAAAATTGTGCTAGGGAGGTGCACAAATATAGTTTACCCATAGTTAATTGATATATTGATAAACATATTGGAATTTATGGTATAATTTATACATTAAATTAATCGGGGGGAATATAATGGGAAGTTTTGAAGAAATAAAATATATGTGTAAGGATAAGAATATTGTAATAAGAAGCGCAGGAGTAGATGATGCAGAAGAGCTTATTGAGCTTATTAGAAAAATAGATAATGAAACTACCTTCCTTTTAAGAGAGCCGGATGAATTTACCATGACTTTAGAAAAGGAAAGAGAGTTTTTGGAAGATAAATTAAGCAATGATAGAGAACTGTTTATTATCGCAGAGGTTGATGGTAAAATAGCAGGGACCTGCGGACTTCATGGAAGCAGCCGCAAAAGGCTGATACATTCTAGAATTCTTGGAATCGCCTTAGCTAAAGAGTTTTGGGGCATAGGGATTGGAACAAGACTTATGAAGGCAGCTATAAATTGGACAAAAGATAATGGATTTTTAAGAATAACTCTTGAAGTTGATACAAAAAATTATAGAGGTATTAGCCTTTATACAAAAATGGGCTTTGAGGTTGAAGGTACTTTTATAAAGGATAAGAAACTGGCTGATGGTACATTTACAAATAGTTATGCGATGGCTTTATTACTATAAATAGTTTTTTAGGAGGGAAGGTTTATGAAAAAGCCTGTAATAGGTATTTTAGGAAACTTACTTTTAATTGAAAATGATATTTTTGCAGGTTCGGAAAGGTCCTATGTTAATAATGACTATATCAAAGCTGTACATATGGCAGGAGGAGTTCCTGTAATAATTCCTCCTCTTCTGGATAATGAGATAATAGATAAACAAATAAGTATTTTAGATGGAATTATAATTTCTGGAGGATATGATGTTAATCCTTTGCTTTACGGTGATGAACCAAGAGAAAATTTAGGATTTATTCACCCTCTTGTAGATGATTTTACAATAAAGGCAATTAAAGCAGCTGTTGGTTTAAATAAACCGATACTAGGTATATGCAAAGGTGCTCAAATACTTAATGTAACCTTTGGCGGAACATTATATCAAGATTTATCCTACATGCCAGGCTGTTTTGTAAAACATTCGCAAAATGCAAAGCCAGATGTGGCTACTCATATAATAGAAGTTGAGAAAGGAAGCAAGCTGTATGAAATTACAGAGGGAAATACTTATGTAAATAGTTTTCATCATCAGGTTCTAAAAGATATAGCCAAGGATTTTAAAGTTACAGCAAGAGCAAAGGATGGTGCTGTCGAAGCTATAGAGATGGAAGATAAGGCTTTTGTTATGGCTGTTCAGTGGCATCCGGAGATGATGGCAGCTACAAATGAGATTATGAGAAGACTTTTTGAAAGATTAATTAAGGAATCCTCGAAAACTCTATAACGATGAAGGAGTGAAGATTACATATGATAAAAAACGATTATTTTAAAACAAAGATGAAACAATTGTCAGAAACAATAGCAAAGATTTTTGAGTTAAATAGAGAACAACAATTTGAAGAAAGCCATGAGATTATAGGTGAAGCTTTTAAGCAGCTATTAGGTTTAAATCAAGAGCTGGCTGAAAGTCTTTCCTATAACGATCTGATGAATTTTGTGGCCTCCTATGAATCTACTGAAGGGGGAAAGCTATTAATACTTGCTGAACTTTTAAAGCTTGATGGCGATATATTTAAGGCTGAAGGAGATGTTATGAAAGCCTTTAATTTAAATTTAAAAAGCGTTAATATTTATTCAAATGCTCTTTTAAAGGATTCTGACTTGTTGGATCAGTGCGAGGAAAATATAGAGTCAATACTTAATGATATAAATCAGTATGAGATACCCTTTGAAAGCAAGAAATTGCTTTTTCAGTATTATGAAATAGCTAAAAAATATGATAAAGCAGAAGATATATTTTATGAGCTTCTGGAGGATTCTAATAATAGTAAAGATATAGTTAACTTGGGAATAAGTTTTTATAAAAGGCTTTTAGATAAAACGGAAGAGGAGCTTGAAAAAGGAAACCTCCCCAAAGATGAGATAGAGGAGGCTCTTAACAGTCTAAGAGAAGTATAAATTTTGTACGGATGATAACATCATCCGTATTTTTATTTGTATAAAAAATATAAATAGTCCAGCTGCCAGCCACTCCATGATATAAAACCTGACTGCTTTAATTTTGTAATTATAGTTTTATCTTGTTCAGTTAATGTTGTAAATGGAGCAGATAAATCTTTATTTTTATATTTTAACAAGCAGTAATTCATAAAGGTATTTATTCCATCAAAGCTATCACCTTCAACTGCAAAATATGGCTCGTTTTTAAGCTTAATAATACCTTTATAACCATTTATAATTATAAAACTTTCATTTTCAATTAGCTCATCATACAGTTCTAATGTGGGCTTTTGGAATACAAAGGCTAAGTCCAGAAGGCCATCTCTTTTTTCTATATAATTAAGATTTGTAAATTCTTCATAAGTTAATTTCCATGACTCAACTTTAAAATCACACAAGGAGAGATTAGAATCTAAATTATCATATTCTTTATTAATAAGATACAGCTTTTTTTCTAGTTTAAAACCTAACTTTTGCATAAGCGTAATACTTTCTATAGAATCTATGTAAGTAGCAAAACCTATTTTATTTATTTTACCTTCTTGCAGATAATCTTTAGATATTTCAATGAGCTTTTCACTTAGAAGTCTGGCAATTTTCCTGCCTCTGTAATCAACATGTGTTCTTAGACCTTCAAGCCATCCAGCATTATCGTGTAGGATAGAAAATTTTCCAACACCAATAACTTTATTTTTTTCAGTATCAACCGCACCAAGAAAATAACCTTCATCATTAACCCACTTATGAAAAAGTTTAGGAAGATAATCTGAACCTTCCCAAATACTTTTCGATATATCAACTATATCATCGTAATCTTCAGGTGTTATTCTTCTAAGTTCAATCATGACAAATCCTCCTATTTATAACTTTTGTTGTTATTATAACATTACAGGAAAATTTATCAAAGTCAAAAAATATGATATAATAAGCACATTAAATAGTAAAAATGGAGGATGTTATGTTAAGAACAATTATATGGTTCATTTGGTTTTGGATATCTTTAATTTTAAGCATGCCTGCTTTATTATGGGCAAAGCTTTTAGATAAACAAAACAAAAATGAAGAAAGAATTAAAGTTGTACATAAGGCGACAAGTCTTTGGACAAGGCTGCTTATAAGTCTAAGCGGTTCTAAAATTAAAGTAATTGGTGAAGAAAACTTGCCAGAAGGTCCTGTATTATATGTAAGCAATCATCAAAGTAATTTTGATATTCCTATACTTATGACTTATGTAAATAGACCTAAAGGTTTTATAGCTAAGATTGAGCTTACAAAAATGCCTATGGTGGTATCCTGGATGAGGCAGATGAAATGTGTGTTTATGGATAGAAAGGATATAAGACAGTCAATAAGCTGTATAAACGAGGGAGCACAATATTTAAAAGAAGGCTATTCCATGGTTGTTTTTCCCGAAGGTACAAGAAGCGGCGGAGAACAAATGGGGGAGTTTAAGGCAGGGAGTTTTAAGCTTGCTTTAAAAAGCGGTGTTCCAGTTGTTCCTGTTGCCATTGATGGTTCTTATAAAATTATGGGAAAGAAAAGTCTTATAATTATGCCTGCAAAGGTTACAGTAAATATATTAGAACCAATTATTACTTCAGAACTTTCAAAAGAAGAGTCAAAAGAACTTCCAAATAGGGTACAGAATTTAATAAAAGCAACTCTTGAAAAATAACTCTATCAAATAACAAAATAAATAGTGTGTATTTAGTATAACCCTTTTGAAAAACAAATCATATATTAGTTAATGTAGATGTTTTAGGAGGGGTAAAATGCGCATTTATGCAGACCAGCTGACTAAATTGCCAATAATAGTAGAAGATGATGAGTTTATTGAAAAAGAAGAATTTGATTATGACTTTATGAGACAACCGATGCAGGACGTTAATAGAATTATTAATTTGGTTAACACTCAATTTACAAACTTATATCAGGAACTTCAAAGACATGGCCTTAACACAAATGTTACACAAAATATTTTTAAGACTGTCGTTACTTATACGGCAAACAATTACTCAAGATTTCCTGGAACTATAGAAGCAACTAGCTTATCTCTTATTAATGAACTAAAAAGAACTAATTCTTGGATATTTAATACTATGAGATACCATGGGGTCCCAGAATATCGTATTAACCAGATACTTAGAAGCATCATAGTTTTTGTACTTAATATTCTTAAGGAAGAACAACTTGATGGTTTAAATCAAAAGGCAGATAATATAACAAAACTTATAGGTCAGCGGGGCAACTTATTTAATAAGCTTCAGACTATTGATGAGAATAGAAGAGATGCTATTGTAAGAGCGGTAGTTATGTTTACATTAAGAAATATAGATATGAATCAAAGACCTTCTAATATAAAGGTAAGAGCGGCAGAAATTGCAGGTGCTTTTGAAAGAGTAAATCCGATAATAGTAAAAGAAGTTATAGCTTCAGGAATTACTATGGATCAAGCTAGAGATATTTATAGAAAGCTTGCTACCTTTACAATAAAAAATGTTTATAGTATTAGAGAAATAGATTTTGAAGATGAAGAAATATAAATATTGTAAATCAAAGGACAGATGTTAGCTTCTGTCCTTTAATTTATATGTAAAATAAGAAAAAGTGAGAGATAATTAATAATAAAGAGATATTAGCGCCTAATATTGTTTATTGATTTAAAAATGAATATTTTAGATGTTGAATAGAAAATACTAAAATACTATTATTTAATTAAGGTCAAAGAAAGTCAAAGTCGAAACATTGAAATAAAACAGGAGATGCATTTATGGCAAGACTATCTGATATAATTGAAGAATTTCTAAAGCAGCTTATTGAAGAAAGCAGTGAAGAAGAATTACAAATACAAAGAAATGAGCTAGCAAGTTATTTTAGCTGCGCTCCTTCACAAATAAATTATGTTTTAACCACTAGATTTACAATTGACAAAGGTTACTACATAGAGAGCAAAAGAGGTGGAGGGGGTTGTATTTTAATTAAAAAAATTGAATTCGGTCATCAAAAATCTCTGTTGGAAGCAATAAATGAAAAGATAGGTAATAGTTTAACCTATGAGGGAGGAGTTCAAGTTATTAATGGACTGCTTGAAGCAAACATAATAACGCATAGAGAATCAGGCCTAATGAAGATTGCCATTAGTGATAGAACCTTAGGAGTTATCGATAGCAAAAACAAACTAAGAGCGGATATATTAAAGGCAATGACAGCCACTATTATTTATTAAAAAAATATATTATGGTATAATTTACCAAGAAGTTAAATTCCTTTTGTAATTGAGGTGAAGTATATGCAATGTGAAAACTGTAAGAAAAATGAAGCTAACGTTTATCTGACTCAGATAATAAATGGCAAAAAACAAGAGTTAAGATTATGCGAGCAATGTGCAAAAGAACTAAATGGCTTTCATAGTGAAGCCAGTAATAGCCTTGGATCAGCTTTTACTTTTCAAAGTATCTTAAGCGGATTAATGGATTATATGAGTCCTTCCCAGCACATTACTAAAACCAGTGATCTGACATGTAAGAATTGTGGAACAACTTATAGTGAGTTTAAAAAGAATGGACTTCTCGGCTGCAGTAAGTGTTATGAGGAATTCAATATAAGTATAAATCCTGTTATAAAAAAGGTTCAAGGAAATATAGAGCATGTTGGAAAGCTTCCTAAAAAGATGGGTAAGGAAATAGTTGAAAAAAGGCGTCTTACTAAGCTAAAGGAAGACTTGCAGAAGGCTATAGCTAGTGAAGAGTATGAAAAGGCAGCAGAAATTAGAGATCAGATAAAATCTCTTCAAAACAATGAATAAATGAAGCTTCCAAGGGAAAAGGAGGTTAAGGAATATATGAAAAATTGGATTAAAGCTGATGATAATTATAATGTTGTTTTAAGCAGCAGGATAAGACTTGCAAGAAATCTAAGAGAGATTCCGTTTCCTGATAAATTATCAGAGGAGACAGGAAAAGATATAGTTAAAAATATTGAAGATGCTTTCTATAGCTCTTCGTATACAGAAGAAAATTATAAAAGTAAATATCTTTGGATGAACGAAGAATTAACTAACAGAGCATATTATGAAAAACATCTTATAAGTCACAAGTTATTAGGAAATTATAAAAAGTCAGCATTCATATTAGATAATGATGAAGTTGTAAGCATTATGCTTAATGAAGAGGATCATATCAGACTTCAATGTATAACCTCAGGGTTTAATTTAGATGAGACTTATGATTTAGCAAATAAACTTGATAATCTTTTAGAAGAAAAGCTGGATTATGCGTTTGATGAAAAGTTAGGTTATTTAACAGCTTGCCCTACAAATATAGGTACAGGGCTTAGAGCATCTGTAATGCTTCATTTGCCTGCTTTGTCTATGAATAATGAAATGGTAAGAATTTTAAATGTAGTTGGACAGGTGGGTATGACTATAAGAGGTTTATTTGGTGAAGGCTCTAAAGCAGAAGGTGATTTATATCAAATATCTAATCAAGTTACTTTAGGCTTAAGCGAGGAAGAAATAATTAATAATCTGAAAGCTGTTGTAGCACAGATAATAGACAGGGAACAATGGTCGAGACAGCAGCTTATGAAAGGTTATAAGTACGAGCTTCAAGATAAGGTTTATAGGTCCCTGGGGGTTTTAAGATCTGCTGTACTTTTAAATTCAGAAGAGTGTTTAAATCTTATTTCAAATGTAAGAATGGGTGTAGAAATGGGCATAATTAAGGATGTAGACGTTCAAGTATTAAATTCCTTGCTTGTTGAGACTCAGCCTGCAACACTTCAGCTTATTTCCAATGCAAAGTTGTCAGAAAAGGATAGAGATTTTAGTAGAGCTAAACTTCTAAGAAAAAGTCTTGGCGGCAATGATTTAGATTAATAAATAATTTATAGGTGGTGATTACAATGATGTTTTCAAGATTTACAGAAAGAGCACAAAAGGTCATTATGTATGCTCAACAAGAGGCTCAAAGTTTTCAACATGGTTATGTAGGTACAGAGCATATTTTGCTTGGTATTTTGAAAGAAGAAGATGGTATCGCAAGAAAAATTCTTAATAATTCAGGTATAACTATAGAAAACGTAAGTAATTTGGTTGAAGAGTATGAAGGAAAAGGTGATGCAGATCTTTATAAAAATGAAATACCGTTAACTCCAAGAACAAAGAGGCTCCTTGAACTTAGTCTTTTGGAATCAAGAAACTTAGGACATAATTATATAAGCCCAGAGCATATACTTCTTGCTCTTATAACAGAATCAGAAGGTGTCGCTTATACTATACTGAGCAATTTAGGAGCTGATTTTGATAAATTAAGAAGAGAAATTGTTGATAGTATGGCGGGAGGAACTCCTGGAGAGCAGCCAAGTATGGGAAAAGCTGCTACTCATAAAGCATCAGGGAAAGAAGCAACTCCAACTTTAGATCAATTTGGAAGAGATTTAACAAGTATGGCTGCGGAAGGAAAGCTTGACCCGGTTATAGGAAGAGATAAGGAAACGCAAAGATTACTTGAAATATTAAGTAGGAGAATTAAAAACAATCCTTGTCTTATAGGTGACCCTGGAGTTGGTAAAACAGCGGTTGTTGAAGGGTTAGCACAAAGAATTTCAGCAGGCAACATACCCGAAATATTAAAGGATAAAAGGGTAGTAACATTAGATCTTTCATCTATGGTAGCAGGTTCAAAATATAGGGGAGAATTTGAGGATAGACTTAAAAAGGTAATGGAGGAAATCAGAAAGGCTGGAAATGTTATATTATTCATTGACGAAATTCATACAATAATTGGTGCTGGTGGTGCAGAGGGAGCAATTGATGCTTCTAATATATTAAAGCCAGCTTTAGCTAGAGGAGAAATTCAATGCATAGGTGCTACAACAATTGATGAATATAGAAAACATATAGAAAAGGACTCAGCTTTAGAGAGAAGATTCCAACCAATAACCGTAGGAGAGCCAAGTAAAGAAGAAGCTCTTCAAATTTTATATGGACTTAGAGATAAATATGAAGCTCATCACAGAGTAAAAATTACAGACGAGGCAATAGGTGCAGCAGTAAACTTATCAGATAGATATATTACAGATAGATATCTTCCTGATAAGGCTATAGATCTTATTGATGAGGCTGCCGCAAAGGTTAGGATTCAAAATTTAACAGCACCTCCAGATTTAAAGCAGCTTGAAGAGCAAATAGAAAAGACAACAAAAGAAAAAGAAGATGCTATAAGTGTTCAGGATTTTGAAAAGGCAGCTAGACTTCGCGACACAGAAAAAGAATTAAGGGATAAGCTCGATGGTCAAAAACATAATTGGAGAACTCAAAATGAGGGATCAACTCATCATATTGTTGGTGAACCGGAAATTGCTGCAGTAGTTTCAAGATGGACTAATGTGCCAGTTGAGAAACTTACGGAAAAGGAATCGGAGAGGTTATTAAAGCTTGAAGAAATACTTCATAATAGAGTTATTGGTCAAGAAGAAGCTGTAAAGTCTATAGCAAGGGCAGTAAGGCGTTCAAGAGTAGGACTTAAAGACCCCAAAAGGCCAATAGGTTCATTTATCTTCCTTGGTCCAACCGGTGTAGGAAAAACAGAACTATCCAAAGCTCTCGCTGAAGCTATGTTCAGTGATGAGAATAATATGATAAGAATAGATATGTCTGAATATATGGAAAAACACACAGTATCTAGACTTATAGGTTCCCCTCCAGGATATGTGGGTTATGATGAAGGAGGACAATTGACCGAAAAGGTGAGAAGAAATCCATATTCAGTTGTTCTTTTTGATGAAATAGAAAAAGCTCACCCAGATGTATTTAATATTCTTCTTCAAATACTTGAAGATGGAAGACTTACAGATGGAAAAGGAAAAACTGTTGATTTTAAAAATACTATTATAATAATGACTTCAAATGTAGGCGCAACCACAATTAAAAAGCAAAAGACTCTAGGCTTTGCAGCATACAGTGAGAAAGAAGCGGAAAATGAATACGAAAAGATGAAGGAAAATGTTATGGATGAATTAAAACGTTCCTTCAGACCAGAATTTTTGAATAGAATTGATGACATTATCGTATTCCATCAGCTTGCAGAAGGAGACTTAAAGTATATTGTTAAGCTCATGCTTAAAACTGTAGCAGAAAGAATTAAAGAGCAGGATATAGAACTTATTTTTGATGAGGGTTCTGAAGATTATCTTGCTAAAGAAGGTTTTGATCTAACCTATGGTGCAAGACCACTTAGAAGAGCTATAACGAAGGCTGTAGAAGATAAGCTTTCAGAAGAAATATTAAAAGGAAATATTAAAAAAGGTGATAAAGTAAAGGTTGCTGCTTTAGAAAACGGGTTGAGTTTTACAAAAGCTTAAGATAAAATAAAGTTATATAGCTATGGAAGGGCATAAGACATATAGTTTTATGCTCTTTCTAATAAAATTAAAAGGAGAGTTAGAGTGGTGAAATATAAAAAATATTTAGCAGGCGGCCTACTGCTGCTATCTTTAGTTTCTTTTTCAGGATGCTCTAAGGCTAAAGACCCAAAGGGTAGTTTTCAAGAATACATAGGGTATCTTCAGAAGAGTGATTACTCGTCCATGTACAAGCTTGTATCTTCAGATACCAAAAAAAGTGTTGATGAAAAGTATTTTGTAGATAGATATAAGAATGTTTATGGGACTGCAAAAGTAAGTAAAATATCTATTACTCCAGAGTATCCAGAAAAACTTAAAGAGGATAACGGAAAGGTTCATTTTCCAGCGGAGATTACTTTGGAAACACCTATAGGAATAAAAAAATTTACCTATGAGGTTAATTTGACAAAGGAAAAGCAGGGAAAAAGTAATGAGTGGTTTTTAAATTGGGATGAAAAAATGCTTTTACCAGAGCTAGATAAAGGCGAAGGAGTTAAGTACGAAAAGAAACTAGGAAAGCGTGGAGAAATAACAGATAGAAATAACCAAGGCTTAGCTGTTAATAGTGAGGCTAATATTATTCAAGTAGTTCCTAAGGAAATAGAAGCTGATAGAGCAAATACAATATCTCAATTAGCAGCTATCTTAGGAGTTGGAACAGATGAAATAGAAAGCAAGCTTAAGGGGAAATATGAAACTGAACATCCTGACCAAGCTGTAAATATTATGTATGTATCAAGGAATGAAATGGATAAGATTCTTAAAGCAAGGGACACACTAAAAGGTGTTAAAACTCCAAAAGCTAATTCTCTTATAAGGGAATATCCGTTGAAGGAAGCTGCAGCTCAGCTGACTGGTTATGTTGATACTATTAATAAAGAAGAGCTTGATAAATATAAGGATCAAGGTTATGATTCCAACGATATTATAGGTAAGACAGGGCTTGAATCTTTTTTTGAAAAAAGACTCAGGGGTGAAGTTGGAGGAACACTTTATACTTCTGATGACAAAGGCAATAAAAAAGATATTATTTTAGAAAAAGCACCTGTGGATGGTGAAAATATCAAGTTAACAATTGATGCTAAGCTGCAAAACAGCATATATGGCCAGTTATCAGGAAATACGGGAACAGCAGTGGCAGTTCAACCTAAAACAGGAGAAGTTTTAGCAATGGTAAGTACTCCTTCCTTTAATCCTAATACTCTGGCTAATGAAATAAGCAACAAGTATTATTTATCATTAGAAAATGATGCAGGAAAGCCTCTTTTAGCAAGATTTGCAGGAAATGTAGTTCCAGGATCTACATTTAAACCTATTACTGCTGCAATTGGACTTAAAACAGGAAAGCTAGATCCGTCAAAGGAATTAAATATTACAGGAAGCGAGTGGCAAAAAGACTCTTCTTGGGGAACATATAAGATAAAGAGAGTTCATGCGGATGATACTTCTGTAAATTTATTGGATGCATTTGTGACTTCTGACAATATATACTTTGCAAGGACAGCATTAGACATACAAAAAGATAACTTCTTAAATGGTGCAAAAGAGTTTGGTATAGGAGAAAAAATATCTTTCCCATATACAATGGCCCCTTCACAGATAGGAAAGCTTGATAAGGATGTAGAGCTTGCAGACAGCGGTTATGGTCAAGATAAAGTGCTTATGAATCCTCTGCATATGGCTATGATTTATACTTCCTTTGTTAACGATGGAAATATACTGAACCCTATCTTAGATATGAAAGATAAGGCTGACACTCCTAAGGTTTGGAAGGCAAATGTTTTTTCAAAGGATGTTGCTGATACTATAACAAAAGACTTAATACAGGTAGTAGAAAGAGGAACAGGGAAAGATGCAAAGATACCAGGCTTAAACCTAGCAGGAAAAACTGGAACTGCAGAAGTTAATAAGGTTGAACAAAACACAAAAGGAAAAGAGAACGGATGGTTTGCAGCATATAATACTGATGACCCTAAACTTACTGTTGTAATGATGATTGAAGACACTCAAGATAAAGGTGGAAGTGGATATGTTGTACCGAAAGTTAAAAATGTAATACAAAGTTACCTGAAATAAGTGAAGAATGAGGAATGAAAAACAAAATTTCATTCCTCATTTTTTATTTTATAAATTGAAATTACTTTACAACTGGTCTAGACATCTATAGGTATATAGATTATAATGTAGGTAAGCAAGCGGGGTGATTAATATGCTTATAGATAAAAATAGTCCCATTCCTGTTTATTATCAATTAAAAGAAGACATTAAGGGGAAAATAAGCAAGGGAATATGGCAGGTTGGCCAATGCATTGATAGTGAGAGAGAATTATCAGAACAATATAATGTGAGCAGAATGACTGTGCGTCAGGCACTTGGAGAGCTTGCTCAAGAAGGTATACTTCATAGAGAAAAAGGAAAAGGCACCTTTGTTTGTGAACCAAAAGTAAAGCAAAGGGATATTATGAGTTTCTCAGATATGGTTAAAAAGATGGGGCTTAAATTAACTACTGAGGTAAATAAATTTGAAAGGATACATACTCCTGATTTTTTGTTGGATTTGCTTCAGTTTGAAGATATTTATAAAATTGACAGACTTAGAATTGTAGAAGGAGAAGTAATAGCAAACGAGATTATTTATATTCCATGCGATTATTGCGGTTATGTAAATGAAGAAAGACTTAAATATTCTTTTTATGAGATTCTAAAAGATTATGGATATGTTATAGATCACTCGGAAGCTTCGATGCAGGCTGTTTTAATGGATGAAGATTACAAACAAATATTTAGAACAGATAAAGTTATCCCCTTGATAAAATCCTTCAGCAAAAACATAACATCAGAGGGAAAGCTTTTATTTGTGGAAGAATCAGTTTATAGATCTGATAAATATGTCTTAGAAGTAAATATATTTAGGAGAGAGGGGAAAATAAGATGAAAGTAATAGTAGCACCAAATTATGAAGAAATGAGCAAAATAGCAGCTAAGGAGATAGCAAAGCTTCTCTATGTAAAGCCCAATGCAGTTCTTGGACTTGCAACAGGAAGCACACCTGAGGGGGTATATAGAGAATTAATAGAACTGAATAAAGCAGAAAGAGTAGATTTTTCAAAAGCTACTTCCTTTAATTTAGATGAATATAAAGGATTGAAAGGTGACCATCCTCAAAGTTATAGATATTTTATGAATTCAAAGCTTTTTAATCACGTTAATATCGATAAGAATAAAACTCATGTTCCAAGCGGGGTTGCAGAAAATATAGAAAAAGAATGTAAGGAATATGATGAATCTATAGAGAAGGCAGGAGGCATAGATCTTCAGCTTTTAGGTATAGGAACTAATGGTCATATAGGCTTTAATGAGCCATCTGATTTTTTAAATTTAAATACTCATGAAACTGATTTAACTGAAGATACTATAAAAGCCAACTCAAGATTTTTTGATAGTATAGATGAAGTTCCCACTAGAGCAATAACAATGGGACTTGGAAGTATA
This sequence comes from Clostridium rhizosphaerae, assembly GCF_016765585.1. Taxonomy (GTDB): domain Bacteria; phylum Bacillota; class Clostridia; order Clostridiales; family Clostridiaceae; genus Clostridium_AT; species Clostridium_AT rhizosphaerae. Next base: position 10,296 of record NZ_JAESWC010000023.1, on the reverse strand, counting down.
ATGAAGGCAGATAAAATAATACTGCTTGCGAGCGGGGAAAAGAAGGCAGATATTATTGCTAAGCTCGTTGAAGATAAAATAAGCACAAGAGTCCCAGCTTCAATGCTTCAGGTTCATCAAAATGTTTTAGTAATAGTTGATAATGCTGCTGCTTCTTTACTAAAGAATAGCTCAAATAATGAAATTGAATACGTAAAATAATATGAAAACCTGTAGTGTTATAATAACTTCTACAGGTTTTTATTCATATAAATTATTAACTTGATTAATAGGTGATTAAAGAGGAAAATATATAAATAGTATTATAGTTTGAAAGTTTCTTAAGTTATGATTATAATATTATATCTACAAAGGTATAAGGGAGATATTTTTATGGCAAAAATAAAGAATGTATTTGTATGCCAAAATTGCGGATATGAAACACCCAAGTGGATTGGAAAGTGCCCGAGTTGTGATTCATGGAACAGTATGGCTGAAGAACAAAAAAATACTGCACAGGATTTTCAAAGAGCAGTTACTATCAGCAGCGGTAATAAGCCAAAGAGCATACTTAATATAAAGTCAAGTGAATATGAAAGATTTGATACTGGAATATCTGAACTAAACAGAGTATTAGGCGGAGGACTCGTAAGAGGTTCACTGACATTAATATCAGGAGATCCTGGTATAGGGAAATCTACTCTGCTTCTTCAAAGTGCAAGCAACATATCAAAGAAGTATGGAAAGGTACTTTATGTATCAGGAGAAGAATCTGAAGAACAAATAAAAATGAGAGGGGATAGGCTTGAAGTAAATGCATCAGAGCTCTACATACTTTCTGAAACTAATATTGACGTTATTGAAGAGCATGTGAATGAAATACAACCTATATTTGTAATAATAGATTCGATACAGACTTTATTTAAGACTTCATTAACTTCAGCTCCTGGAAGCGTTTCGCAAGTGAGAGAATGTTCAAGTGATTTAATGAGACTTGGAAAAACTAAAAATATACCATTTTTTATAGTAGCTCATGTAACTAAGCAGGGGGAGCTCGCCGGTCCCAGGGTACTTGAACATATGGTTGATACAGTGCTTTCTTTTGAAGGGGAGAGAACAGAAGAATTTAGGATTTTAAGAACTATAAAAAATCGTTTTGGAACTACAAGTGAAATTGGAGTTTTTGAGATGGTAAATGAGGGGCTTAAAGAAATTACAGATCCATCAAGGGTTTTTCTTGAAGAAAGCAGCACCACAAAAGAGGGCGCCGTCGTAATAGGAGTGATGGAGGGAACAAGACCTATATTAGTAGAAATTCAGGCTTTGGTTAGTGAAACAAAAGCTGTAATGCCAAGAAGAACTGCTGTTGGCGTTGATAATTCAAGACTAAATCTTATACTTGCTGTTTTGGAGAAAAAACTTAGAATTCCATTTTATAATTGCGATGTGTATGTTAATGTTGTTGGAGGACTAAATATAGACGGTACCTATGGTGACTTAGGTCTAGCTATGGCTCTTATTTCTAGTATTAAGGGAAAAGAGTTAAGCATAGAGAAATCTTTAATAATTGGAGAAGTAGGGCTTACAGCAGAGGTTAGACCGGTATCCTATTGTGACAGACTAGTGAATGAAGGCATGAAAATGGGATTTAAAAATGTAGTTATACCATATAGAAACAGAGAAAAGGTTTCTGTTAAGGATGCGAACGTTATATTAGTTTCCTCTCTTAAAGAAGCTTTAAACAAAGTTTTTAAGTAGGGTGATTTATGTGAGAATTGAAAAGGACAGAGAACTTTTAAGTATTTTAAAAATCATGGCACCTGGTACAGCATTAAGAGAGGGTTTAGAGAATGTATTAAGAGCTAAAACTGGAGGACTTATAGTATTAGGTGACAGCGAACAGGTTCTTGATATTGTTGATGGAGGCTTTGCCATTAATTCGGATTATACACCGACATATATTTATGAACTTGCTAAAATGGATGGTGCCATCGTAATAAGCAGTGATTTAAAAAAAATATTATTTGCTAATACACAGCTAGTTCCAGATTCAAGTATACCAACCTTTGAAACAGGTACCAGACACAGAACTGCTGATAGAGTTGCAAAAGAAACTGGTGCAATAGTTATTGCTATTTCACAAAGGAGAAACATTATTTCTATTTATAAAGGAAATGTTAAGTATATATTGAGAGACAGCAGCGTTATCTTAAGTAAAGCAAACCAGGCGCTTCAAACCTTGGAAAAGTATGTATCAGTATTAGACAGAGTTATAAGCAACTTGAATCTACTAGAATTTCAAGATTTGGCTACTTTGTTTGATGTAATAACAGCTATTCAAAGAACAGAAATGGTTTTAAGAATTGTAAGCGAAATAGAAAGATACATATGTGAACTTGGTAATGAAGGCAGATTAATATCTATGCAGCTTAATGAGTTAATCAAGTCTGTCGAACAAGATGGCATATTTTTAATTAGAGACTATTGTCAAAGCAACTTAGATTATAATGAAATATATATTCAAATACAAAATATTTCGTCAGAAGAATTGCTTAATTTAGATGTAATTTCAAAAATGCTTGGATATACTGGTGTTCCTTTAGTAGATACTTTTATATCTCCTAGAGGGTATAGAATGTTAAACAAGATTCCAAGAATACCATCAGGGGTCATAGAAAATCTTATTAAAAGATTTAAAGAGCTTAAAGGTGTTATGGAAGCTTCATATGAACAGCTTGATAAGGTTGAGGGTATTGGGGAAGCAAGAGCAAAGGCTATAAAAAATGGACTTAGAAGACTAAGAGAGCAGATTATGATAGATAAGCCAATATAAATAAAAGCAGCATCAAGTGAGTGATGCCGCTTTTATTTATCTTAATGAGAATTTACCTAAAGTGTCTATCCTGTCATATTCCTTTAAAAGAATATCGTATAGATTTAAATCCAGCAGGTTGCATAAAGAAGCCAGATAAAACATGTGATTTCCTATTTCACGTTCTAATACATCTCTGCAGTTTTCACATGTTGTTCCAGAAAGATGAGTTTGAAGTTGATGCTTTAGTGATTCAATATCTACATCATCGGTATGTAATGGCATCTCCTGTTTTTTAGCTTCTACTTGCATGCAGCCACAATTGGTAACAGTTTTTGCAACTGCTCTGTTAATTCTGGCTTCTGACTCTTGAAGTTTTGTCATTATATCTAAAATACTTCTATGTCTTAGTAAAGATTCGTTAACAGAGTTTTGAAAATCATCGAAGATAACGTCCTTCATCTAGTTTCAACCCCTTAAAAAAGTTTCAAACTTTTGCTTACAATTTAATTATAAGATTTTATTGATAATTTTGTCAATCAACCATAGGACAAATTTCAATCTACATTTATATAATAAAGCAGAAACAATTTTATGAATAGGGGGATAATTATGTTAAGTGTTGGAAGCAAGATATTCGTACCAAGCTATGGAGCAGGAATTGTGAGTACTGTTGAATTTAGAAAAGTATATGATACTATATATAAGTTCGTTGATGTTACAATGATGATAGATAATATTAGTTTATCAATACCTGTTAGCAGGATTGAAGCATATAGAGTAAGAGAGATTGTAACTAAAGATAGGCTTGAAAAGTGTTTATCTATAATATCACTTGAATGTGCTATAATAGAAAAGAAGTGGAATAAAAGATACAGACAAAATAATGATAAGATATATAATGGGACTTTAGAAGGCGAGTGCGAGGTTCTAAGGGATTTATATCATTTAAAAAGGAAAGGGTTAATGCCGCCTGGAGAACAAAAAATACTGGATAAGGCTGAAGCTCTTATTGCCAGCGAAACTATGCTTGTATTGGATATAACTCTTAAAGAGGCTTATGAAATTATAAGAAATCTAGATAAAAATTCTTAAATAAATTATTAAATAAGGCCATCAATTCTTGAAATATATACTTTATTAAGTTATATTAAATAATAAAGGATTTAAATTTGTAAAATTTGTTAATAATTTTATGAGGAGGTGATTTTTTTGTTAAAAAAGATTCTAAGAGGTCTTTTTACTATAATTGGACTTATACTGGGATTTGTTATTGGTCGACTTTTATTAAACCCAGAGTATTTTTCAAAATTAGATTATTTTAACAATAATATCATACTAAAGATTTTGTTTTTAACCATATGTACACTTGTTTTTGGATTTATTCTCTTTTTAGTATCGCCGTGGATTAATAAGATTATATTTACTGCAATTGACTACATGGAGAAGAGCATTCAGAAAATACCTGCAAATGAAATCCTTTTTGGTACTGCAGGAGCTATATCAGGTCTTGTTATTGCAGCTTTACTTGGAGCGTTATTTGCACATGTATCTTTCTTTTGGACTATTGTAGCTGTAGTACTGGCAATAGTCATGGCATCAATAGGAGCAGATATTGCTGTTAGAAAAAGAGAAGAATTGGTGGCGATTTTCTCTAATATAAGGAAATCAGGAAGTGCAAAGGACAAAAAAGGAAAAGGGTCATTAAAAGGCGATGCTAAGGTTTTAGATACTTCAGTTATCATAGATGGAAGAATATTTGACATTTGTCAAACAGGATTTATTGAGGGATCCCTAATAATTCCTAATTTTGTTCTAGAAGAGCTAAGACACATAGCCGATTCTTCCGATGGGCTAAAAAGAAACAGAGGAAGAAGAGGATTAGATATTCTTAATAAGATTCAAAAGGAATTAAATATTGATGTTCAAATTTATGAAAAAGACTTTCCAGATATAGCTGAAGTAGACAGTAAGCTTTTAAAGCTGGCTCAAGTTTTAAATGGCAAGGTTATAACAAATGATTATAATTTGAACAAGGTTGCAGAATTTCAGGGAGTTCCAGTACTGAATATAAATGAGCTGGCAAATGCAGTTAAGCCTGTAGTTTTACCAGGAGAAGAAATGAGAATTCAGATAATCAAGGATGGAAAGGAATCGGGACAAGGTATTGCTTATCTTGATGATGGTACCATGATTGTTGTTGAAGGAGGAAAAAGGCATATTGGAGAAACTATGGATGTTATAGTTACTTCTGTACTTCAAACTGCAGCAGGAAGAATGATTTTTGCTAAACGTAAAGAGGATTTTGAAAATGAGTAAAGTCAGCGCAGTAATAGTTGCCGCAGGTAAGGGAACAAGAATGAAAGCTGATATTAATAAGCAATTTCTTAATATAAAGGGTAAACCTATTCTTTATTACACACTAAAAGCTTTTGAAGCTTGTGAGTTGGTTGACGAAATAGTTTTAGTAACTGCGAAAGATAAAAAACAGTATTGTATGGATGAGATTGTTAAAAAATACGGTATAAACAAAATTTCAGCCGTTGTTGAAGGTGGAAAGGAAAGGCAGCACTCAGTATTTAATGGATTAAAGGCAGTTAAAAAAAGTGATGTTGTTCTTATCCATGATGGCGCCAGACCATTTGTTGATAGAAGTACAATTGAAGAAGGTATAATCAATGCTGAAAAATATGGAGCGTGCACGTGCGGTGTCAAGCCCAAGGATACTATAAAATATGTTGATCAAAATGGATTTTCTATTGATACTTTAGATAGAAATTCTCTTTTTCAAGTTCAAACGCCGCAGTGTTTTAAGTATGATTTAATTTTAGCCTGTCATGAAAAAGGAATAAATGAAGGTATTACGGTTACTGATGATACTAGCGTTGTAGAACATTATGGTCATAAAGTATATCTTTATGAGGGAAACTATGACAATATAAAAATAACTACACCTGAAGATTTAATCATCGGAGAAAGAATATTAGAACATTTATCAGTTGACGTACTTTAAATTAGTATATATAATTTCACTGTAATGATTTTTAACTCACCTTAAAAGGTGAGTTTTATTTTATTAATTTACATGTCGTATAGAAATTTATTGTGTGGTAGAATATTATAGTATAAATATATAAGTTTTTATACTACATAGAAGATAAATACCAGGAGGTAAAATGTAATGAAGATATATAATACATTAACCAAGAAAAAAGAGGAATTCATACCGATAACCTCAGGTGAGGTTAAGATGTATGTATGCGGTCCTACTGTATATAATTTTTTTCATATAGGTAATGGAAGGACTTTTATAGTTTTTGATGCATTCAGAAGATATTTAGAATATAGAGGGTATAGCGTTAAATTTGTCCAAAATTTTACCGATATTGATGACAAGATGATAAAGAAGGCTAATGAGGAAAATACAACAGTTAGGGAATTAGGGGACAGATTTATAAATGAGTATTACAAGGATGCAGATGCTTTAAATATAAAGAGAGCTTCAATAAATCCAAGAGCAACTGAATTTATCGATGAAATTGTTGATTTTGTAAAAGATTTAGTTGATAGAGGATATGCTTATGAGGTAGATGGAGATGTATACTTTAGTACTAAAAAGTTTAATGATTATGGCAAACTTTCTGGGCAAAAATTAGATGACCTTCAAGCAGGTGCAAGAATCAGTGTTGATGAAAGAAAGAAGGACCCAATGGATTTCGCTGTTTGGAAAAAACAAAAACCGGGAGAGCCAGCATGGGAAAGCCCTTGGGGACTTGGAAGACCAGGATGGCATATTGAGTGTTCTTGTATGGCTCATAAGCTTTTAGGCGAAACTATTGATATTCATGCTGGAGGGGAAGATTTAGTATTTCCACATCATGAAAATGAGATAGCCCAAAGTGAAGCAAGATCAGGTAAAACATTTGCCAACTATTGGATTCACTCGGCGTTTATAAATGTTGACAATAGAAAAATGTCAAAATCACTTAATAACTTTTTCACAGCTAGAGAAATATTGAAAAATTATGATCCAGATGTAGTAAGGTTGTTTATGTTATCTGGGCATTACAGAACCCAGCTGAACTTCAGTGTAGATCTTTTAGACTCAGCGAAAGCTTCGCTTGAAAGACTTTATAATGCTGTAGGAAATCTTGAAAGCCTTTTAGAAGAAGTCAACGCAGAAACAATGAGTGATGAAGAAAAAACTTATAAGATTAATCTAGACAGCTATAGAGATAAGTATATAGAAAAGATGGATGATGATTTTAATACAGCAGATGGTATTTCAATAATTTTTGATTTAGTAAGAGACATAAACAGTAATATTGACATCAATTCTTCAAAGGAGTTGATTAAATATTCGTTAGAGCTTATAAGAGAACTTGGTCAGCCGCTTGGAATACTTCAAAAGTCTACTAAAGGAAGCCTTGAAGATGAAATTGAGGAATTAATCGCTCAAAGACAACAAGCAAGAAAAGAAAAAAAATGGGATCTTTCAGATAAAATAAGAGATGACTTAAAATCCAGAGGAATTGTACTTGAGGATACCCCACAGGGAGTAAGGTGGAAGAAGGTTTAAAACAATATGGAGTTTGATATACTTAAAGATAAATTCAATGTCCAGGATGCAAAAATGCTTAATCCATTGGTGCTTGCATTTATAGGGGATGCTATCTATGAGGTTTTTATACGAACTTATCTTGTAAATAGAAATAGGGAATTGTCTGTACATAAGCTTCATGTAGAGGCAATTTCCTATGTAAAGGCTCATGCACAAAGTGAATTTATTAAGCAAATGGAGTCTGAATTGACAGATGATGAAATAAGCATGTTTAAAAGAGGTAGAAATTCGAAGTCTGGAACTGTACCAAAGAATGCAGATATGCAGGAATATCGTGCAGCTACAGGTTTTGAAGCAATGTTAGGATATTTATATATTACAGAGCAAAACGATAGATTGAATTACATTCTTAATAAAATAGTACAGATAAAAGCAGAATGATATGAAGTTTCCACAAAGGAAGGGATAATGTGAAAAAGGATTTCCGTGATAATAAAAACAAAGAAGTGAAGGTAAATAGAAGGCCGTTAAAAAATGACGTTAATATTAAGGAAAAGAAAGAAGAATTGCCAGTTAGAGAAGATTTAATTGAAGGAAGAAATGCTGTCATTGAGGCACTAAAATCTGATAGAACAATAGAGCAAATATTTGTAGCGAAGGGCGATGTAGAAGGTTCTATTAATCTAGTATTAGCTTTAGCTAGAGATAAGCACATAGTCGTTAAAGAAGTAGATAGAAAAAAGCTTGATTCCATGTCCATATCTAATGCGCATCAAGGAGTTATTGCTATAGTTACTCCGTATAAATATTTTGAAGTTGAAGATATGCTAAAGCTTGCAGAAGAAAAAAATGAGAAGCCTTTTATTATAATATTAGATGAGATAGAAGATCCTCATAATTTTGGAGCAATAATAAGAAGTGCTGAGGTATGTGGGGCTCATGGTATAATTATTCCTAAGAGAAGAAACGTTGGAATAACACCTGTAGTTTATAAATCATCAGCCGGTGCTATTGAGCATATGAAGATAGCTAAGGTTACAAACATTAATACCGCTATCGATGAACTTAAAGATAGAGGTATATGGATATATGGTGCAGATATGGACGGAGAAAGCTACTGCTTTGATGTTGATTTTAGTGGAGCCTTGGCTTTAGTAATTGGTAGTGAAGGGAAAGGCGTTTCAAAGCTTACAAAGAGTAAATGCGATGTGCTTACTAAAATACCAATGGTAGGAAGCATAAATTCCCTAAACGCCTCTGTAGCTGGCGGAATTATGATGTACGAAATTTTAAAGCAAAGATTTAATAGGAAATAAAGTTGAGAAATATTTTCGTTGATGGATATAACGTCATAAACAGCTGGCCTGAGCTTAGAGATATAAAAGATTATAGTTTTGAAGCGGCAAGGCAAAAGCTTATAGATTATTTGCAAAATTATGCCGCTTTCAAAGGTTATAAGATAATACTTGTATTTGATGCCCATATGGTTAGTGGAAGCTTGCAAAAGAAGGAAAAGATAAGTGAGCATTTGTCTGTAGTATATACAAAGGAAGGGGAAACTGCAGACACATATATTGAGAAAACCATTGACAGTATTGGACGAAAAACGGAAGTATGTGTAGTAACCTCTGATTCCCTGGAACAACAGCTAGTATTTCAGAGAGGTGCAATAAGGATATCATCACTTGAGTTTTATTTTGATGTTAAAGAGACTGAAAACAGAATAAGTGTTAAAACTCAAAAAAAGTATTCAGAGAAAAGACACCTGTTAGAAGATAGAATTCAAAAGGATGTTTTGGAAAAACTTGAAAAAATACGTAGAAGCCGATAAAATCCCTTGACGAAAAAAATATTTGTAATGTATAATCAGTGTTAAGGCGTTGTGTTGCTTTGGGGGGGATATTGTGGAAAACAGGATGAGTTTTGCTAAAAATTATTATGGTTTTGAAGATAAGCTGGACGAAGAAATCGTTATCGAGGCAAAAAAAGGTGATATTAGGGCTCAGGAATATTTAATTAGTAAATATCAGAATTTTGTAAAGGCTAAAGCAAAATCTTACTTTCTGATAGGTGCCGACAAAGAGGACATTTATCAAGAGGGAATGATTGGGCTTTATAAGGCTATTAGAGATTTTAAGTCGGATAAGCTAGCTTCATTTAAAGCTTTTGCTGAACTTTGCGTTACAAGACAGATTATCACTGCAATAAAAACTGCAACTCGTCAAAAACATATACCGTTAAACACATATATATCTTTAAACAAGCCGATTTATGATGAAGAATCTGACAGAACGCTTTTGGATATATTATCTATGGCTAAAGTAACAGATCCGGAAGAGCTTATTATAAGCCAGGAAGAACTTAAGTACATAGAAGGAGAGATAGGAGAGGTTTTATCAGATTTGGAGATGGAGGTATTGTCTTCATATTTAGATGGAAAATCCTATCAGGAAATTGCTTGTGATTTAAACAGACATGCAAAGTCAATTGATAATGCTCTTCAAAGAGTGAAAAGGAAACTTGAAAAGAGTTTATATGGAAAGTAAAAATACATATTGACATATGTGCTTCTATATATTAAAATTAGTAATTGGTATGTGACATTTAGTTGCATATGGGCGGGTGTAGCTCAATGGCAGAGCCCTAGCTTCCCAAGCTAGTTACGAGGGTTCGATTCCCTTCACCCGCTCCAGAAAAGTTTAAATTGCCCATGTAGCTCAGTCGGCAGAGCGTCACCTTGGTAAGGTGGAGGTCACCGGTTCAATCCCGGTCATGGGCTCCAATAAATATTTTTAATTAACAACACACCAGGGTGAGTGTATTTGAAAAAGGAGGAACAAAAAAATGGCAAAGTCAAAATTTGAAAGAAACAAACCTCACGTTAATATTGGAACAATAGGACACGTAGACCACGGTAAGACAACATTAACAGCAGCAATAACAA
>NZ_JAESWC010000022.1 GCF_016765585.1 Clostridium rhizosphaerae | reverse complement strand
AGAACACAAGGTTGATAGGTCAGAGGTGTAAGCATGGTAACATGTTTAGCTGACTGATACTAATAGGTCGAGGGCTTGACCAAATAATTTAATCTGTGCAATTTTGAAAGAATAATTAATATTATAATATGTTAATAAATATTTTTTCAAATATATTGACAGATGTTTTATAAAATGATAAGATATATTCTGTCGATAAGATAAATATCTAGTGGCGATGATGCAAAGGTTACACCCGTTCCCATTCCGAACACGAAGGTTAAGCTTTGAGATGTCGATGGTACTGCTCGGGAGACTGAGTGGAAGAGTAGAGAGTTGCTAGATTACATATGGATCTTTAGCTCAGTTGGTTAGAGCAACCGGCTCATAACCGGTCGGTCCGGGGTTCGAGTCCCTGAAGGTCCACCATATGGGGGTATAGCTCAGCTGGGAGAGCATCTGCCTTGCACGCAGAGGGTCTAGGGTTCGAATCCCTATATCTCCACCAAAAGACAGTTTATAAAACTGTCTTTTTTATTTTGTATTTTAGCTGAGGTAGGTATCTATAGAAGTACCTACTTTATTTTATTTCTATCTTAAGCAAGCAGCTCCTTTATCTATAACTAAAGGCTACATGTATCACTATTTTTATTCTATATGATACCTATTTTTTAACAGGTAAGCTATATAAAAAATAATAATCAATTGAAATATTTGTAATTTATATGTACAATTAAATTATACAGTATTATTAAGGAGTATTATATGAGATGGATTTTGTGGCCGTTTAAAATGATTTTTAATTTAGTCACAAGTATAGTGAAGATAACAGGAAGGCTAGTTTCTGTAATATTAGGATTAGTAATATTAATACTAGGTGGCGCTATTACCATGACAATAGTTGGCGCTATAGTGGGTGTTCCATTATGCATATTTGGCGTCATGTTGATGATTCGAGGATTCTTTTAATTGTTTACCTATTCGGTTAGAGAGCAGAAGAACTGCTCTCTAATAATTATATGAACTAAAAAACTGTTCCTGGTGTATCGTTTGGTGAAAATTGAAGAAATTTAGAGCATCAGCTAGAAATATTAAATTATTTATTAATAAGTAGTATATATGATAATTTATTTTTGAATAAATATGATAAAATAAATTTCGTTGTCAGGCAAAATCTTGAATGGAAGATTAAAAACTTTTATTGACAGATTAAAGTTTGCATGATAAGATATAAAAGCTGTCAGATGACGGCGAAGCAATTGGTCTTTGAAAATTAAACAGAGAAATTAAGGTAAATGACCAGCAATTCTTTTGAAGTTGTTTAGGCGACTTCGATAAAATAAGTAAGCGATGAGCTTAAGTTTTCAAACTTT
>NZ_JAESWC010000021.1 GCF_016765585.1 Clostridium rhizosphaerae | reverse complement strand
AATTAATAACACAAGTAGCAATGGATGAAGGACTAAGATTCGCAATAAGAGAAGGCGGAAGAACAGTAGGTTCAGGAGTTGTTACTAAGATAATTGGTTAATTTAAACTAAGATAGATATAATTAATGTACATTAATAGAGTAAGTATACTTACGTTAAAACAAGGAAGGGGACGCCCTTCCTTGTTTATTTATGTCTTAACTTTATTAAAGTTTTAAATTTAGGGCAGAAGTCATCGGTGATAAGTATTATAATAGTTTTACATCGTACTAATCAGAGTATATACAAACTAATACTTGTCCTGGTGTGTCAATATATGAAAGCTTTAGTTAATTAGAGGAATATATAGATATAATGAATTATTTTCATGTAAATGGTTATTATATATTTATTCGAGTTTAGATATATGATATTATATTCCTTGTCGCCGACACAAAGCGACAACAAATTACTCAAACAATCTTCTTCAATATCTAATAGTAAGTAAAAATTACTTTTAAAAAGATGTTGACAGATAAAAGTTTAGATGATAAGATATAAAAGCTGTCAGATGACGGCAAAGCAAATTGGTCTTTGAAAATTAAACAGAGAAATTAAGGGTTAAAGTCCTAAATGGACTTTAGCGGATAACTTAGCTGATGGAAATCAGCGAGCATAAGTTATCC
>NZ_JAESWC010000020.1 GCF_016765585.1 Clostridium rhizosphaerae | reverse complement strand
AGTGGCGATGATGCAAAGGTTACACCCGTTCCCATTCCGAACACGAAGGTTAAGCTTTGAGATGTCGATGGTACTGCTCGGGAGACTGAGTGGAAGAGTAGAGAGTTGCTAGATAACATACGGCTAGATAGCTCAGTCGGTAGAGCAGAGGACTGAAAATCCTCGTGTCCCTGGTTCGATTCCTGGTCTGGCCACCAAAACACCTTATAGTGAAAACTTTAAGGTGTTTTTTATTTTACTTTGATTATTTTTCAACAAAAGGTGGAGTTATTAATATAATTACTGAAAGATTCATATTTACCATGGCATTTAGATGTAGTTCACACAGATAAGGGCTATGAAATGCTTTTAACAGTATTTAGAGATGGAGAGAGAGCGGCAAATAATATGAGATTAGTTTGGGGAGTATCTTCTGATGGAGCAATAACAGTGCAACGACTATTATTGCTCCATCAATTTCTAATAATGCTTGGGATAATAAACAGACTTATAGATCTACATTAGTTAAAGTAGATGATATTTATAAGGTTTATTATTCAGCAATGGATAATAATTATGAATGGCATATAGGCTTATCTCAAGGCTATAGCTTAGAAGAACTATATGGTTACTCATTAGAGTAGTTTAGGGTGCTTAAGTTAGCACCCTAATTTATTATAATTCCTTAATTACTTCATCAACATGACCGTCTACTTTTACTTTTTTAAAAATCTTTTTAATAGTTCCATTCTCATTAATGATAAAAGTACTCCTTTCAATACCCATAACTTTTTTCCCATACATATTTTTCTCTTTTAATACCCCATAAAGGTTGCATACAACTTCATCGGAGTCTGATAAAAGCACAAATGGCAAATTATATTTATCTATAAATTTTTTATGGGAAGCAATAGAATCTCTGCTAATGCCAATGGCAACTCCATTTAAATCTTCTATTTGAGACAAACTATCTCTAAAGCTAACAGCTTCGTTTGTTCAGCCAGGAGTATTATCTTTAGGATAGAAGAATAAAATAACCTTCTTACCAAGATAATCTTTTAAGCTGTGTACTTTACCATCAGAACCTTCTAGCTTAAATTCTGGTGACACCATTCCTTCTTTAATTTCTATACTATTCACGAAAAAAACCTCCTTAGTAATAAGTTTTATTATTAATTATATTATATTATAAATATAAATTATTGCCAAACTTTATCATTTTATTTAATATGTTTATATAAAATTGTCTTTAGTTTTATTTGGAGGCAAAGGCATTATATGTTATTATGGTTAAGTAATAAATAATATGTCTAAAGAGGAGAACGATTATGGAAAATAAAATTTTAGCTGTAGTAAATGGTGGAGAAATAACTGAAAGAGACCTTCAAAATGCGTTGGTTAAGTTTCCTAGGGAAAGACAGGCATATCTTATGACTGAAGAAGGCAAGAAGCAGCTATTAGATCAAATTATTTCATTTGAATTAATTTATAATTATGCTAAGGATAATAATATAGAAAAGGATCAAGATTATATTGCTAGATTAGAGGTAGCCAAGAAGGAGATACTGACACAAACTGCTATAAATATTATGTTGGCTGATGTATCTGTTACGGATGAAGAAGTAAAAGCATACTACGAAGTAAATCAACATTATTTTCAAACAGAAGGAGCAGTTACTGCAAGACACATATTAGTTGACAATATTGAAACCGCTAACGAGGTAAAAGCTAAAATAGAAGATGGAATGAACTTTGAAATGGCTGCTATGCAATATTCAAGCTGTCCATCTAAAGAGCAAGGTGGAAGCCTCGGTCAGTTTACAAAAGGACAAATGGTGCCTGAATTTGAAACAGCGGCATTTAATCTTAATATTGGAGAAATAAGTGATCCAGTTAAGACTCAATTTGGATATCATATAATAAAGGTTGAGGATAAGGTATCCCCTAGTGTAAGGCCTTTAGAAGAAGTGCAGGACCTCATAAAAAGAGAATTATTAAATGAGAGAGAAAGTTTTAAGTATATGCAGCTAACTGAAGACTTAAAGAAAAAATATAGCGTAGAAATCAAATAGTAAAGTTTTAAAAAGGTAGATAGTTTAATGTCTACTTTTTTTATATCTAAATTCCATTATACTATTAGATAAAACATATATAATATAAGAAGAATGATGTTATATGAAACTATAAAATATTAGTTTTTGATATAAACTTTGCCTAGAGTGTCATTACTATAATTAAAGAGAAACTAAAAGAATTTAAGAGAATAATGGATATAATAATTAAAATTTGATTATAATATAATTGTTGGCTTATGATATTGCTGATATGATAATACATGTCGCTTGAGTCCAAAAGGATAAAGCGAAAAATTAAGTTTAAAAAGTTGTTGACAAATATCTAAGTCTGTTATACAATAGAACATGTGCTTGAGAGAGTGTTATACAACAGTACAAATTGGTCTTTGAAAATTAAACAGAGAAATTAAGGTAAATGACCAGCAATTCTTTTGAAGTTGTTTAGCAACTTCTAAATTTTAAGTAAGCGATGAGCTTAAGTTTTCAAACTTTTAAATTGAGAGTTTGATCCTGGCTCAGGACGAACGCTGGCGGCGTGCCTAACACATGCAAGTCGAGCGGGAGACTTTGGTCTCTAGCGGCGGACGGGTGAGTAACACGTGGGTAACCTGCCTTAGTGAGGGGGATAGCCTCCCGAAAGGGAGATTAATACCGCATAACATTGCGATATCGCATGATATTGTAA
>NZ_JAESWC010000002.1 GCF_016765585.1 Clostridium rhizosphaerae | reverse complement strand
AGAACACAAGGTTGATAGGTCAGAGGTGTAAGCATGGTAACATGTTTAGCTGACTGATACTAATAGGTCGAGGGCTTGACCAAATAATTTAATCTGTGCAATTTTGAAAGAATAATATAATTATTCTTTAATATCTAGTGGCGATGATGCAAAGGTTACACCCGTTCCCATTCCGAACACGAAGGTTAAGCTTTGAGATGTCGATGGTACTGCTCGGGAGACTGAGTGGAAGAGTAGAGAGTTGCTAGATTATGGCTCATTGGTCAAGCGGTCAAGACACCACCCTTTCACGGTGGTAACAGGGGTTCGATTCCCCTATGAGTCACCATTATATGCAGATGTGGCGGAATTGGCAGACGCACTAGACTTAGGATCTAGCGCCAACGGCGTGGGGGTTCGACTCCCTTCATCTGCACCAATAAAAAGAATTCTTTATTTGTACTAATAAAGAATTCTTTTTATTTGTAGAAATACATCCCAGGATTAAATATCCATAATTAATATAATACAATATATAGGAAGAAAATAGGCCAATAGAACATAAATAAAAAAATACTTGTCATATTAATAAAGTTAGTGTATAATAAAGAAGTTGCGATGTAACAGCGATGAAGCAAGAGGTAGCCGACTTCCGGGAAATTCTTTGCTGAGTAGGCTTAGTCATGAACTGAGCGACGGGGTTTTGTGATAACTATGTTGCGTCTTAATGTATGCAACACCAGGAACAGTTTACAGAATACCCGCTGTTGTACGTAGGAAGTAAAGCGTGCGATGAAAAGGAGGGAAATCAAAATGGCAAAACAAAAAATTAGAATCAGACTTAAGGCTTTTGATCACAATATACTTGATCAATCCGCTGAAAAAATTGTGGAAACTGCTAAAACAACAGGGGCTAAGGTGGTAGGACCAGTTCCACTACCAACAGAAAAAGATGTTATTACTATATTAAGAGCTCCACACAAGTATAAAGATTCTAGAGAACAATTTGAAATCAGAACTCATAAGAGATTAATAGACATAATCAGTCCATCACCAAAGACTGTTGATGCTCTAATGAGATTAGATTTGCCAGCAGGCGTTGATATCGAAATAAAACTATAAACGTACATATTGATGTGCGATATAAAAATGAACTATTATGATTGCAAAGCAGTCCGCTAATATGTTTGGAGGTGCAAGGAAATGAAAAAAGCTATACTAGGTAAGAAACTTGGTATGACTCAAATATTTGATGAAAATGGAAAAGTTATTCCTGTAACAGTTGTTGAAGCAGGCCCATGCGTAGTAATTCAAAAGAAAACTATTGAAAAAGACGGATATGATGCTATTCAAGTTGGATTCGGAGATATAAGAGAAAGCTTGAGAAACAAACCTGTTAAGGGTCACTTTGCTAAAGCAGGTGTATCTCTAAAGAGATATATGAAAGAATTAAGATTAGAAAATGCTAGCGAATATCAAGTTGGTCAAGAAATTAAGGCTGATGTATTTGCTGCAGGTGAAAGCATAGACGTTTCTGGAATTTCTAAAGGAAAAGGATTTGCTGGTGTTATAAAGAGATGGAACTTCCATAGAGGACCAGAAACACACGGATCCAAGTTCCATAGAGCAGTTGGTTCAATGGGTGGTTCGTCAGATCCATCAAGAACTTTCAAAAATAAGAAAATGCCAGGACACATGGGAAATGTAAACACCACAGTATTAAACCTAAAGGTTGCAAAGGTAATGCCTGAGAAGAATCTTATTCTAATTAAGGGTGGAATACCAGGACCAAACAAGGGTTTAGTTGTAATAAGAAACAGCGTTAAAGCTTAAGTTTTGGTAGAAAGGAGGATACAGAATGCCTACAGTAGGATTATTTAATAAAGAAGGACAAAAGGTTGGAGAAATTCAATTATCTGAAAGTGTATTTGGAGCTCCAATAAATGCTGATGTACTGCATCAAGTTGTTGTAGCACAGCTTGCTAATAAGAGACAAGGAACTCAGTCAGCTAAAACTAGAGCTGAAGTTTCTGGAGGTGGAATTAAGCCTTGGAGACAAAAAGGAACTGGTAGAGCAAGACAGGGTTCAACTAGATCACCACAATGGATTCATGGTGGTATAGTATTTGCACCAAAGCCAAGAGATTATAGTATGGCAATTCCTAAGAAGATGAAAAGAGTTGGTTTAAAAGCTGCATTATCTTCAAAGGTTGTAGACAATAACATAGTTGTTTTAGAGAGTTTAGAAATAGCTGCTCCAAAAACTAAAGAAGTAGTTTCAATGTTAAATGCGTTTGAAGCTAAAAAAACTTTAATAGTTACTGCTGAAACTAATGAAAATGTATATAAGTCAGCAAGAAACATAGAAGGTGTTGCGGTATTACCTGTTAACAACTTAAATGTTTATGATATATTAAAGTATGAAAAATTAATAGTAACTAAGGAAGCTGTATCAAAAATTGAGGAGGTGTATGCATAATGAAGCTAACTAACTATGATATAATAAGAAGACCTGTTATAACTGAAAAGAGTATGGCTTCAATGACAGATAAAAAATACACCTTTATAGTTGATGTGCATGCTAATAAGACTATGGTTAAAAAGGCTGTAGAAGATGTTTTTGGAGTTACTGTTGATGAAGTGAAGATAATGAATATCTTAGGTAAAAATAAGAGAGTTGGAGTTCACTTCGGTAAGAGACCTGATTATAAAAAAGCTATTGTAAAACTTACTGCTGACAGTAAGACAATAGAATTCTTTGAAGGAATGTAATACAATAAAGCAGGTATTGGCTGAAAGCCAGAAAAGCTAAAAGAAGGAGGGAATTACGAATGGCAGTTAAGAAGTTTAATCCTACCACACCTTCCAGGAGACAAATGACAATGCCAACATTTGAAGAGATAACAACAGATCAACCAGAGAAATCTCTTTTGGTGTCATTAAAGAAGAAGGCTGGTAGAAATAATCAAGGAAAAATAACTGTTAGACATCACGGTGGTGGTGCAAAACAAAACTATAGATTAATAGATTTTAAGAGAAATAAGGATGGTATTCCAGCAAAAGTTTCTACTGTTGAATATGATCCAAATAGATCTGCATACATTGCTTTAGTAGTTTATGCAGATGGAGAAAAGAGATACATTATAGCTCCAGTTGGATTAAAAGTTGGAGATGTAGTATTATCTGGTTCAGAAGTAGATATAAAGGTTGGTAATACATTACCACTTAGAAATATCCCTGTTGGTACAGTGATTCATAATATTGAATTGACTGCAGGAAAAGGTGCTCAACTTGTAAGAAGTGCAGGTGCATCGGCTCAGCTTATGGCTAAAGAAGGAGACTATGCTACTTTAAGACTTCCAAGTGGTGAAATGAGATATGTTAGACTTGAATGCAGAGCTACAATAGGAACAGTTTCAAACTTAACTCATGAAATTGTTAATTTAGGTAATGCAGGTAGAAAGAGACATATGGGTTGGAGACCAACTGTAAGAGGTTCTGTAATGAACCCTGTAGATCACCCACACGGTGGTGGAGAAGGTAAATCTCCAATAGGTCATCCAGGACCACTTACTCCATGGGGTAAGCCAGCACTTGGATATAAGACAAGAAAGCATAAGAAATACTCTGATAGATTAATAATAAAGAAAAGAAATAGCAAATAGTTAGGAGAGAATTTTGATTCTCTTCCTAATTTATTGTTACAAATAATTAGGTAGTATGAAGGGAGGCAAAATCCGTGAGCAGATCAGTTAAAAAAGGACCTTTCGTTCACGAGGGTTTATTAAAGAAAATAAACGAAATGAACAAGGCAGGAGACAAAAAAGTTATAAAGACTTGGTCTAGAAGTTCAACTATATTTCCACAAATGATAGGTCATACTATAGCAGTACATGATGGAAGAAAGCACGTTCCTGTTTACATATCAGAAGATATGGTAGGACATAAGCTTGGAGAGTTTGTTTTAACTAGAACTTACAGAGGTCATGTGGACAGAACAGAAAAGAAGTCAGGTTTAAGATAAGTTTTGGGAAGGAGGTAGCTAACAATGGAAGCTAAAGCTATAGCAAGATATATAAGAATGTCTCCAATGAAAGTTGGAATAGTTCTTGATTTAATAAGAAATAAAAACGTTAATGAAGCTTTTGCTGTATTACAATATACCCCAAAGGATGCAGCTGTAGTAGTTAATAAACTATTAAAGTCAGCTGTTGCAAATGCAGAAAACAATTTAAATTTGGATGCAAGCAGATTATACGTTGCTGAGGCACACGTAGGTCAAGGTCCAACATTAAAGAGATTTAGACCACATGCTCAAGGTAGAGCATTTAGTATAAAGAAGAGAACAAGTCATATTACTCTAGTAGTTAAGGAAAGAGCTTAAGAAGGAGGGATATATAGTGGGACAAAAAGTACATCCACACGGCTTAAGAGTTGGTGTAATCAAGGATTGGGATGCAAAGTGGTTTGCAGATAACAGAAATTTTGCTGATAATCTTATAGAAGATAATAAAGTAAGAGAATTTGTTAAAAGAAGATTATATCAAGCTGGTATTTCAAAAATTGAAATAGAAAGAGCCGCAAAAAGAATTAAATTAAATATATTTACTGCAAAACCTGGTATAGTAATTGGAAAAGGTGGATCAGGAATAGAAGCACTTAAAAAAGATATCGTTAAGATGGTTGGAGATAAGACCGTACTTATCAATATCGTAGAAGTTAAAAGTTCAGAAACTAATGCTCAGTTAATGGCTGAAAATATAGCTCAACAATTAGAAAAAAGAATAGCTTTTAGAAGAGCTATGAAACAAACTATTCAAAGAGCTATGAAGCAAGGCGTTAAAGGAGTAAAAACTGAATGTTCTGGAAGACTTGGTGGTGCTGAAATAGCAAGATCTGAAAGATACCATGAAGGAACAATTCCACTACAAACATTAAGAGCTGATATAGATTATGGATTTGCTGAAGCAGATACTACTTATGGAAAAATCGGAGTTAAGGTTTGGGTTTATAAAGGAGAAGTTCTTCCAGTGAAGAAAGTTAAGAAGGAAGAAGTAAACGCATAAGGAAGGAGGATTTCGCTATGTTAATGCCTAAAAGAGTTAAACATCGTAAGGTTCAACGTGGCAACATGAGAGGTAAAGCTACAAGAGGTAATTTTATTGCTTATGGAGATTACGCTATTCAAGCTACTGAACCAGGATGGATTAAAAGTAATCAAATAGAATCAGCGAGAATTGCGATAAATAGACACGTAAAAAGAGGAGGAAAACTTTGGATAAAGATTTTCCCAGATAAACCAGTAACTGAAAAGCCAGCTGAAACACGTATGGGTTCCGGTAAAGGTTCACCAGAATTCTGGGTAGCAGTTGTTAAGCCAGGCAGAGTGTTATTTGAGTTGTCAGGAGTTCCTGAAGAGGTTGCTAGAGAAGCAATGAGACTAGCATCACACAAACTTCCAGTAGCAACTAAGTTTGTTACAAGAAGAGATTTTGAGGAAATGGGTGGTGAGATTAATGAAGGCTAATGATTTAAGAGATTTAAGAGAAGGTACTCCTCAAGATTTAACAGATAAATTAAATAGCTTAAAAGGTGAATTATTCAACTTAAGATTCCAGTTAGCTACTGGTCAACTTGAAAATCCAATGAGAATTAGAGAAGTAAAGAAATCTATAGCCCAAATTAAGACCATCCTTAGGGAAGCTGAGTTAAGGGCAGTAAAGTAGTAATGCCGGAAGGAGGAGCGTCCAAGTGGAAAGAACAAATAGAAAAACAAGAATAGGTAAAGTTGTATCTGATAAAATGGATAAGACAATAGTTGTTGCTGTAGAAACAAAAGTTCGTCATCCATTGTATGGGAAAACAATTAACAGAACTACAAAGTTTAAGGCTCATGATGAAAATAATGAAGCAAAAATGAATGATAGAGTTTTAATAATGGAAACAAGACCATTGTCTAAGGATAAGAGATGGAGACTTGTTGAAATAGTTGAGAAAGCTAAATAAGCTTTTATACTGAAAGGAGGTTTTTTACATGATACAGCAACAAACAATGCTAAAAGTAGCTGATAACACCGGTGCTAAGGAAATTATGTGTATCAGAGTTTTAGGTGGTTCCAAGAGAAAGTATGGAAACATTGGTGATGTAATAGTTGCTAGCGTTAAAAGTGCAACACCAGGCGGAGTTGTTAAAAAAGGTGATGTTGTTAAGGCAGTTATTGTTAGATCTGTAAAAGGACTAAGAAGAGCTGATGGATCATATATAAAGTTTGACGAGAATGCAGCAGTTGTAATTAAGGATGATAAACAGCCTAAGGGAACTCGTATCTTTGGACCAGTGGCTAGGGAGCTAAGAGATAAGGAATACAATAAAATATTATCATTAGCACCAGAAGTTCTATAAGACAGGGAGGTGGCTATGATGGAAAATATTAAAGTGCATGTTAGAAAAAAAGATACAGTTATGGTTATATCAGGTAAGGATAAGGGTAAAATTGGTGAAGTTTTAGCTGTTATGCCTAAGACTGGTAAAGTCGTTGTTAAGGGTATCAATGTTGTAAGCAGACACACTAAACCAAATAAAGCAAATATGCAAGGTGGAATAGTTAAAAAAGAAGCAGCTATATTTAGTTCTAAAGTTATGTTATACTGCAATAATTGCAAAAGTGTAACAAGAATAAGCCATAAGATACTTGATGACGGAACTAAAGTTAGAGTATGCAAGAAGTGCGGAGAAACATTTTAACGTTTGAAAGGAGGTTTAACTAATGGTTCCAAGACTACAAGAAAAATATGAAAAAGAAGTTGTTCCAGCTTTAATGGAAAAGTTTGGATACAAAAATATAATGGAAGTTCCAAAACTCGATAAAGTTGTTGTAAACATGGGTGTTGGTGAAGCTAAAGACAATCCTAAAGTTTTAGAATCAGCTGTAGCGGATTTACAACTTATCACAGGACAAAAGGCTATTGTAACAAGAGCTAAGAAGTCAATAGCTAACTTCAAAATAAGGCAAAATATGCCAATAGGCTGCAAAGTTACTCTTAGAAAGAGCAGAATGTTTGAATTTGCTGATAAGCTAATGAATGTTGCACTACCAAGAGTTAGAGACTTCAGAGGAATATCAGATAAGTCATTCGATGGAAGAGGTAACTACTCCTTAGGAATAAAAGAGCAGTTAATTTTCCCAGAAGTTGAATATGATAAAATTGATAAAGTTAGAGGTATGGATATAATATTCGTTACTACTGCAAAGACAGACGAGGAAGCAAGAGAACTATTAAGATTCCTTGGTATGCCATTTGCTCAGTAATTAAGGAGGGAAAAACGTGGCACGTAAGGCATTAATAGAAAAGTGGAACAAAGAACCAAAGTTTTCAACTAGAGCTTATACAAGATGCAGAATATGTGGAAGACCACATGCAGTACTTAGAAAATTTGGTATATGCCGTATTTGTTTTAGAGAACTTGCTTACAAAGGCGAAATACCTGGATGCAGAAAAGCAAGTTGGTAATATTACCTATTGAATGAAAGGAGGCACAAATCAATGGCAATGACAGATCCTATTGCAGATTTACTAACCCGTATAAGAAATGCTAATGTGGTTAGACATGAAATAGTAGAAGTACCGTCTTCAAATATAAAGAAGGCAGTTGCAAATATAATGCTACAAGAGGGATATCTTAAGAACATAGAGGAATATAATGATGGTTCCGTACCTATGTTAAGATTATCTATGAGATATGGTGCTAATAAGCAAAGAGTTATAACAGGAATTAGAAGAATTTCTAAACCAGGACTTAGAGTTTACTGTAGGAAGGAAGAAATTCCAAAGGTACTTAATGGTTTAGGAGTTGCAGTTATATCAACATCAAAAGGAATCGTAACAGACAGAGAAGCAAGGAAATTAGGACTAGGTGGAGAAGTTATTTGCTACATCTGGTAATTAACAGAGGAGGTGTAATAGATGTCAAGAATAGGAAAGCTTCCAGTTGCTATACCAAATGGTGTAACAGTTACAGTAGCTTCAGATAACGTTGTTACTGTTAAGGGACCAAAAGGTCAGCTCGTAAAAGAGATGAGTAAGAAAGTTAACATAGCTGTTGAAGACAATGCAGTTGTAGTTACAAGAAATAATGATGAAAAAGAACAAAGAGCTCTTCATGGATTGACTAGAGCCTTAATAAATAATATGGTTACAGGTGTAAGCCAAGGATATCAAAAAACACTTGAACTTGTTGGAGTTGGTTATAGAGCAACTCTTCAAGGCAAGAAATTAGTTATGAGTCTTGGTTATTCACATCCTGTTGAAATAGAAGCAGTTGCAGGTATTGATTTTGAAACTCCTGCTCCAACAAGAGTAGTAGTTAAAGGAATTGATAAAGAACTAGTAGGAGCTGTAGCAGCTGATATTAGAACATGGAGAAAGCCAGAGCCTTATAAAGGCAAAGGAATTAAGTATGATAATGAAGTTATCAGACGTAAAGAAGGTAAAACTGGTAAGAAATAATTAGTTTACAACAGGTCAATGCGTATAAATTAATTTTAGAGTATTGGCTAACATAGAAAGGAGTGAACTTCATGATTAATAAGGATAATAGACAAGAATCTAGAGTAAGACGTCATTTAAGAATACGTAAAAAAGTTTCTGGTACTGCAGAAAGACCAAGATTATCAGTATATAGAAGCGAAAAAAATATATACGCTCAAATTATAGATGATGTTGCTCAAATAACACTTGTGTCAGCTTCAACTGTAGATAAAGATTTTAATGGATTAGGTAGTAATAAAGAAGCTGCTAAGGAAGTTGGAAAGTTAGTTGCTCAAAAGGCGATAGAAAAAGGAATAAAGTCTGTTGTATTTGACAGAGGCGGATATATATATCACGGAAGAATACAAGAACTTGCTGAAGGCGCAAGAGAAGCAGGACTAGAATTCTAAAAAAGGAGGGAAATCAATGAGAATAGATCCTAGCACACTAGAGCTTAAAGAAAAAGTTGTTTTTATAAATAGAGTTGCTAAGGTTGTTAAGGGTGGTAGAAACTTCAGATTCAGTGCTCTTGTAGTAGTTGGAGATGAGAATGGCCACGTTGGAGTAGGAATTGGAAAGTCTATAGAAATTCCTGAAGCTATAAGAAAAGGAATTGAAGATGCTAAGAAGAATCTTGTTAATTGTCCTATAGTTGGAACAACTGTTCCTCACCAAATTGTAGGAGAATTTGGAAAAGGTAAAGTTTTAATAATGCCAGCTGCTGAAGGTACTGGTGTTATAGCTGGAGGTCCAGCTAGAGCTGTACTTGAGCTTGCAGGATTAAAGGACGTTAGAGCTAAGTCTCTTGGTTCAAACAATCCAAGAAACATGGTTAATGCTACAATAAACGGATTGGCTTCCTTAAGAACAGCTGAAGATATAGCTAAATTAAGAGGCAAAACCGTTGAAGAGATTCTAGGTTAGGAGGGATTGACCATGGCTAAGCTACAAATAACTTTAAAGAAGAGTTTAATTGGAAGACTAGACAGTCATATAGCTACAGCTAAAGCTCTTGGATTAAAAACAATCGGAAAGAGCGTTGAAAAAGAGGATACTCCTCAGATAAGAGGTATGATAAATAAAATAAACTATCTTTTAGAAGTAAAAGAAGTATAATTATTAATAGTTGAGGAGGTGTAATGAATGAAACTTCATGACTTAAAACCTGCAGAAGGTTCTAAAAAAAGTCCTAAGAGAATAGGTAGAGGTACTGGTTCTGGACTTGGAAGAAACGCTGGTAAAGGTGAAAAAGGACAATGGGCTAGATCTGGTGGCGGAGTAAGACCTGGATTTGAAGGAGGACAAATGCCTCTTTATAGAAGACTTCCAAAAAGAGGTTTTACTAATATATTCGCAAAAGAGTATGCCACAATAAATGTAGACAGATTGAATATATTTGAAGATGGCACTGTTGTAACACCAGAGTTATTACTTGAAACTAGAGTAGTAAGCAAATTATATGATGGTGTTAAAATATTAGGAAATGGTGAAATGCAAAAAAGCTTGACAGTTAAAGCATCAAAATTTTCAAAAACTGCAGCTGAAAAAATTCAAGCGGCTGGGGGAAAAGTTGAGGTGGTATAAATGTTATCAACCCTACGTAATGCATGGAGAACTCCCGAACTAAGGAAACGGCTGTTATTTACGCTTTTTTTAGTAGCAATTTACAGGATAGGAAACCATATTCCTGTTCCTGGAATTGACACTAATCAATTGCAGAATATTGCTACATCTGGTACATTAATGGGTTTTTATGACTTAATATCAGGGGGAGCATTTAGTAAATTTAACATATTTGCAATGGGTGTAGTACCCTATATCAATGCATCAATAGTTATACAACTATTGACAGTAGCTATTCCTGCTTTAGAACAGCTATCTAAAGAAGGAGAAGATGGTAGAAAAAAAATACAAAACATAACAAGGTATTCCGCTGTTGGTTTTGCTATATTACAATCTTTCACCATTTATATTCTAATAGCTAATTATGGTGCTCTTAAGGATACATCAAAATTAAGTATATTCCTTATAATGCTTACTGTTACTACATCATCTATTTTCTTAATGTGGCTAGGTGATCAAATAACGGTAAAAGGGCTTGGAAATGGTATATCGTTGTTAATATTTGTTAATATTATTTCAAGACTTCCTTTCCAAGGTTATCAAATTGCGGGACTCCAAAGCGCGGAAACAGTTAATATAGTAGAGGTTATAATATTTATAGCAGTTGTTGCAGCACTATTAGTTGCAGTAGTTGTAATGAGTTTAGCAGAAAGAAGAATACCAGTTCAATATGCTGGTAAAACAGTAGGAAATAAGACTTTTAAAGGTCAAACTACTCATATTCCAATTAATATGAATAGTTCAGGGGTTATTGCTATAATATTTGCATCATCAGTTATGGCATTTCCAGAAACTATTGCTCAGTTTTGGCCGAATTCAACTGTGTTTAAGGCAATTACAAGTAGTATCTATAGTCCGTTTAGAAGAAATTCCTGGGAATACGCATTAGTATTCTTTATATTAATTTTATTCTTTGCGTGGTTTTATACTCAAATTACCTTTAAACCAGATGAAATGTCAGAAAACATGCATAAGTCCTCTGGATTTATACCTGGAATAAGACCTGGTGAGCAAACTGCAAAACATATAGAAAAAGTATTAAGCAGAGTTTCGATAATTGGTGGAATATTTGCAGGCATAATAGCAGTGTTCCCTGTAATACTTGAAGGCTACACTGGGTTTAAAGGAATACAATTTGGAGGAACTAGTATATTAATTGTAGTAGGAGTTGCTCTAGATACATTAAGACAAATGGAATCACAATTAGTAATGCGTCATTACCAAGGATTTTTAAAATAATAAATTGGAGATGGTGCTGTTGAAAATTGTTTTATTAGGCCCTCCTGGAGCTGGAAAGGGAACTCAAGCTAAGTCAATTTGCAATAGATTTTCCATACCTCATATATCGACAGGTGATATCTTTCGAAATCATATTTCTAAAAGAACTCCACTAGGAATTGAGGCAAAGAAAAGCATCGACAGAGGAGAGCTTGTATCTGATGAATTAACTATTAACTTAGTTGAAGAAAGATTAATGCAAGAAGATTGCAAAATCGGATTTTTACTCGATGGGTTTCCAAGGACAGTTATTCAAGCCAAAGCTTTGGATGAGTTCTTAGAAAATAAAGGTGAAAAGTTAGATACTGCTTTACTTATTGATGTTCCAAAAGATTTTATTATTGAACGTATGAGTGGAAGAAGAGTTTGTCTTTCTTGTGGAGCCAGCTATCATATAAAATTTAACCCTCCGAATTATGAAGGTAAATGTGATGTGTGTGGTAGTGATGTTACTCAACGAAAAGATGATAAAGAAGAAACCGTTAAAGATAGGTTACAAATTTATCATGATCAGACTCAACCATTGATAAATTACTACAAAGTAAAAGAAATGCTTTCTATAGTAGATGGAACTCAAGCAATAAACGATGTTTTTAAAAATATTTGTGACATTCTAGGGAGTGGTAATAAATGATAATTATAAAAAATGATATAGAAATAGAATATATGAGACATGCAGGAAAACTTGTTGGAGAAACTCTGGCAAGACTTGAAGAGATAGTGAAGCCTGGAATAACCACTGCAGAGTTAGATAAAATAGCAGAAGAGTTCATACTAAAACATAATGCTAAACCATCATTCAAAGGTTATAATGGATTCCCTGCCTCTATTTGTGCGTCAGTAAATAACGAGGTTGTTCACGGAATTCCTGGCAGTAGAGTTTTACAAGAAGGAGATATAATCAGCGTTGATTGTGGTGCTATTTTAAATGGTTACCAAGGTGATGCAGCAAGAACTATTCCTGTTGGTAAAGTTTCTAGTGAAGCTCAAAAGCTGATCGAAGTAACTAGGGAAAGCTTTTTCAAAGGAGTAGAATATGCTAAAGTTGGCAATAAGCTTTCTGATATATCTTCAGCAATACAAACTTATGTTGAGAACTTTCACTTTTCAATTGTGCGTGATTTCGTAGGACATGGAATAGGTAAAGATATGCATGAAGATCCAGAGGTACCTAATTTCGGTAGACCTGGTAGGGGACCGAAATTAAGGCAGGGAATGGTTCTTGCTATTGAACCTATG
Organism: Clostridium rhizosphaerae; assembly: GCF_016765585.1. Classification (GTDB taxonomy): domain Bacteria; phylum Bacillota; class Clostridia; order Clostridiales; family Clostridiaceae; genus Clostridium_AT; species Clostridium_AT rhizosphaerae. Next base: position 1,497,296 of record NZ_JAESWC010000002.1, on the reverse strand, counting down.
GTAAATATTGGTCAGTATGGAGTTGATGTACAATCAAATGGATGGACAGTTGTAACTAGGGATGGATCTCTTTCAGCACATTACGAAAACACTGTAGCCATTTTAAATAATGGTCCAGAAATACTTACTCTTATCTAATGAGGTGGTTACATTGACAAATGCTGAATACATTGGCAATGTTGCTTTATCAAAATCTGGAAGAGATGAAGGTCGTTACTTTATCGTCGTAGGTATAATTGATGAGAATTATGTCTATATTTCAGATGGGGATTTAAGAACTATTGAAAAGCCAAAAAAGAAAAAGATAAAACATCTTAATATTACTAATATTTCAGCAGATGAAATAAAAAACTTGCTTTTAGCAGGTAAGAGAGTTAGTAATAGTATGGTAAAAAAGTTCTTACAGTATATGAACTCTAGTGAGGAGGTTTGATTACCTTATGTCTAAGGATGATGTTATTGAAATGCAGGGTAAAGTTTTAGAAGCTCTGCCAAATGCTATGTTTAAAGTTGAACTTGAAAGTGGTCATGAAATATTGGCACATATATCAGGTAAACTAAGAATGAATTTTATAAAAATAATTCCAGGTGATAAGGTCACAGTGGAGTTATCTCCATATGATTTATCACGTGGTAGAATAACATGGAGAGCAAAGTAATAAGGAGGGTTAACCATGAAAGTTAGACCATCAGTAAAACCAATATGTGAAAAGTGCAAGGTTATAAAAAGAAAAGGAAGAGTAATGGTTATTTGTGAAAATCCTAAGCACAAACAAAAACAAGGTTAGTAGATGTTAATAATGTTTTAGGTGCGGCTGACGATAGAAGATATATTAATTTACTATTGGCCTAAAACTTAAAATATATATAAATAAATTTGCTTTCAATTGATTAATACCTAGGAGGTGTAAGATTTAATGGCAAGAATAGCAGGTGTTGACCTACCAAAGGAAAAAAGAGTTGAAATAGGTCTGACATATATTTATGGTATTGGATTACCAAGTTCACAGCGAATACTAAAGGAAACTGGAGTTAATCCAGATACAAGAGTTAGAGACCTAACTGAAGAAGAAGTTAATGCACTTAGAGATTATGTAAACAAGAACTTTAAAGTTGAGGGTGATCTTAGAAGAGATATCGCTCTTAATATTAAGAGACTTGTTGAAATAGGATGCTATAGAGGCATGAGACATAGAAAAGGTCTTCCAGTAAGAGGACAAAGAACAAAAACTAATGCAAGAACAAGAAAAGGCCCAAAGAGAGCTATAGGGGCTAAGAAAAAGAAATAGTAGGGAGGTAAGAGAATGGCAGCTCAGTCTAAAGTAAAAAAGACTAGAAGAAGAAAAGAGAGAAAAAATGTTGAGCATGGCGCTGCACATATTAAATCCACTTTCAATAACTCTATAGTTACACTTACTGATAAAAACGGAAACGCTTTATCATGGGCGAGTGCAGGTGGATTAGGATTTAGAGGCTCAAGAAAGAGCACTCCATACGCAGCTCAAATGGCTGCAGAAACTGCAGCAAAGGCAGCAATGGAACACGGATTAAGAAGTGTTGAAGTATATGTAAAGGGACCAGGAGCTGGTAGAGAAGCTGCTATCAGATCACTTCAAGCTGCTGGATTAGAAGTAACTTTAATTAAAGATGTTACTCCAATTCCACATAATGGCTGCAGACCACCTAAGAGAAGAAGAGTTTAATTTTTCTCTTAGTCGTATAGAATAATACAGGAGGTGTAGATTTAATGGCAAGATATACTGGAGCTCACTGCAGAATATGCAGAAGAGAAGGAATGAAGCTATTCCTTAAAGGGGATAGATGCTATACAGATAAGTGTGCATTTGCTAGAAGAGGCTATGCACCAGGACAACACGGACAAAGTAAAAAGAAGTTATCAAACTATGGTGTTCAATTAAGAGAAAAGCAAAAGGCTAAGAGAATCTACGAATTACTTGAAGGTCAATTCAGAAGATACTTTGAAAAAGCTGATAGAATGAAGGGAATGACTGGTGAAAACTTGTTAAGACTTCTTGAAATGAGATTAGATAACGTAGTATTCAGACTAGGTTATGGTTCATCAAGAAGAGAAGCTAGACAGTTAGTAAATCATGGACATTTCTTAGTTAATGGAAAGAAAGTCGATATTCCATCATATGGACTATCTGCTGGTGATGTTATAACTGTTGCTGATAAGAGCAGAAGCAGCGAAAGATTCAAGATGTTCGCTGAAAATCCAAAAGCTCTTCCAAATTGGTTACAAGGTAATGTAGAAAACTTTGAGGCTAAGGTTGTTGCTGAACCATCAAGAGCTGATATAGATGTTCCAGTAAATGAAACACTAATAGTTGAGTTATATAGCAAGTAATTAAATTAGAATCAGTTGCCCTCAAAATAACATTAATTCAAATAATAAGGAGGGTTATAGTATGTTAGAAATAGAAAAGCCAAAAATAGAATGTGTCGAACTTAAAGAAGATGGCAGCTATGGCAAGTTTGTAATAGAACCATTAGAAAGAGGATATGGTATAACTCTAGGTAATTCATTAAGAAGAATATTACTTTCTTCATTACCTGGAGTTGCTGCAACCTCCGTTAAAATTGAAAATGTTCTTCATGAATTCTCTACTGTTCAGGGAGTTAAGGAAGATGTTACCGAGCTTATTTTAAATATAAAGGGCTTGGCATTGAAGATGAATGGTGAAGGTGCTAGAACCATATATATAGATGCAAAAGGTGAAGGTGAAGTAACTGGTGCAGATATAAGAACAGATGGAGATGTAGAAGTAATAAATAAAGATCTACATATAGCTACTTTAGATGCTGATGGAAGACTTTATATGGAGATAGCTGTTGATAGAGGCAGAGGTTATGTATCTCAGACTAAGAATAAGTCTGAGAATCAAGGTATTACAGTAATACCTGTAGATTCTATATATACTCCAGTAAAAAGAGTTAACTTTACAGTAGAAAATACTAGAGTAGGTCAAATTACTGACTATGATAAATTATCTCTAGAAGTATGGACCAATGGAACTATAAAACCAGACGAAGCTATTGGTTTGTCTGCTAAAATACTTATTGAACACTTTAAGTTATTTATGACACTAACTGATCATGCTAATAATGTTGAAATTATGGTTGAAAAGGAAGAAGATAAAAAAGAAAAAGTCCTTGAAATGACCATAGAAGAATTGGATCTTTCTGTTAGAAGCTATAACTGCTTAAAAAGAGCTGGAATTAATACAGTTCAAGAACTTACACAAAGATCTATGGATGATATGATGAAAGTTAGAAACTTAGGCAAAAAGTCTTTAGAAGAAGTTGAACAAAAACTTGCTGCTTTAGGACTTGGCTTAAGAATGAGTGATGAATAATACACAAGTATATGGTGTACCGACGATTGTAAAAAGGAGGTAAAGACATGGCAGGATATCGTAAATTAGGTCGTCCAACTGACCAAAGAAAAGCAATGTTAAGAAACTTAGTAACTAGTTTTCTAAAACATGGTAAGATAGAAACTACTGAAACAAGAGCTAAAGAAACTAGAAATATAGCAGAAAAAATGATTACTCTTGCAAAAAGAGGAGATCTTCATGCTAGAAGACAGGTTCTTGCATTTGTTACTGAAGAAACTGTAGTAACTGATTTATTTGAAAAGGTAGCTCCAAAGTATGCTGAAAGAAATGGTGGATATACTAGAATGTACAAAGTAGGTCCAAGAAGAGGCGACGGAGCTGAAATAGTTATACTAGAGTTAGTATAATATGAAAAGGGATTAAGTTAAACTAGCTTAGTCCCTTTTTTGTAATAGAGGTGTTTTTAATGAATGAAAATATGGTAGAGTTTAGAAACCTTACTTATAAATATACTGCTAATGAAGGTGAACAAGAAAAGACAGCTGTTAATGACGTTAATCTCGACGTCAAAAAAGGTGAGTTTCTTGTTATTCTAGGACGTAATGGTTCTGGAAAATCTACTTTAGCAAAACATGTTAATGCATTGCTTCTACCAAGCGAGGGAAAAGTTTTTGTTGACGGACTAGATACTTCAGATAGCAACCATTTATGGAATATAAGAAATAAGGCTGGAATGGTATTTCAAAATCCTGATAACCAGATAGTTGCAACTATAGTAGAAGAAGATGTTGCTTTTGGTCCAGAAAATTTAGGGATTGATCCATTAGAGATAAGGCGCAGAGTTGATGAGGCTTTAAAAAATGTTGACATGTATGATTATAGAAGGCATGCTCCTCATTTACTTTCAGGTGGGCAAAAGCAAAGAATAGCTATTGCAGGAATTTTAGCAATGAGACCAGAATGTATAATATTTGATGAACCTACAGCGATGCTTGATCCATCAGGAAGAAAAGAAGTTATTAAGACAATAAAGAGTATAAATAAAACATATGGAATTACCATAATACTTATCACTCACTTTATGGAGGAAGCAGCAGAAGCAGATAGAATTATTGTTATGGACCAAGGTGAAATAATAATGGAAGGAATTCCGAGGGATATCTTCAGCCAAGTTCCAGCAATGAAAAAGATAGGACTTGATGTTCCACAAGTAACGGAACTGGCTTATGAGTTGAAGCAAAGTGGAATTAATATAGATACTAATATATTAACAATAGATGAGATGGTGGAAAAGATATGTCAATTGTAATAGAGAATCTGTCACATGTTTATATGAAAGGATCACCTTTTGAAAAAAAAGCCTTGGATAATGTTTCACTAACTATAAATGAGGGAGAATTTGTTGCACTTATTGGTCATACTGGTTCTGGTAAATCTACTCTTATTCAGCACATAAATGGACTTTTAAAACCGTCAAGTGGAAAAATATTAGTTAATAATATTAATATAACTGAGAAAGGTGCTAAATTAACTGATATAAGAAAAAAAGTTGGTTTAGTTTTTCAATATCCAGAATATCAACTTTTTGAAGAAACAATTGAGAAAGATATAGCCTTTGGTCCTAAAAATTTAGGGTTAAGTGATGAAGAAATAAGTAAAAGAGTTAAGCGTGCTATGGAAATGGTTGGCCTCGAATATGAAACTTACAAAGATAAATCTCCATTTGATTTAAGTGGTGGTCAAAAAAGAAGAGTTGCTATTGCAGGAGTAGTTGCAATGGAACCGAATGTTTTGATATTAGATGAACCTACAGCAGGATTAGACCCTAAAGGTAGGGATGATATATTAAATCAAGTGAAAATTCTTCATAAAGAATACAATATGACGATAATTTTGGTTTCACACAGCATGGAAGATGTAGCTAAAGTTTCCGATAGAATATTAGTTATGCATAAAGGTAAATGTATTTTAGATGGTAGACCTAGTGAGGTATTTAAGGAAATTAATACATTAGAAGATGTTGGTTTGGCTGTACCACAGGTTACATACTTGATGAAGGAGCTAAAGGACAGAGGCTTTAATATATCAGAAGATGCATTTACAATAGAACAAGCTAAGGAACAAATACTAAAGAATGTAAGGAGAGGTAAAGATGATTAAAGATATTACAATTGGTCAATATGTGCCTGGAGACTCCTTTATTCATAAGTTAGACCCTAGAGTTAAAATACTAATTTCTATTGTTTATATAGCAGCTCTTTTTATAGTTAATAACTTTGAAGGATACATCTTTATTATTGCATTTACCGGTTTATCAATTGCAATATCTAAAGTTCCGGTAAGGTATATATATAAAGGCTTGAAACCTATATTTGTATTGCTTCTATTTACAGCTTTAATAAATATATTTATGACCAGTGGAGATGTGATTCTATTTAGATGGAAGTTCCTTAGAATATATCGTGAAGGTCTTGTTTTGGCTGCCTTTATGGTATTAAGGTTAAGCTTTTTGATAGTTGGAACCTCATTATTAACGCTCACTACATCTCCTATTGAGCTTACAGATGGAATAGAGAAGCTATTAAATCCCCTTAAGAAGATAGGGGTGCCAGCTCACGAACTTGCCATGATGATGACTATAGCTTTAAGATTTATTCCTACACTTATGGATGAAACTGACAAGATAATGAAAGCTCAAATGGCAAGAGGGGCGGATTTTGAAAGTGGTAACATATTTAGAAGGGCTAAAAATTTAATTCCTTTATTAGTACCATTGTTTATAAGTTCATTTAGAAGAGCTGATGAACTAGCAATGGCAATGGAGGCAAGATGCTATAGAGGAGGAGAAGGTAGAACCAGGATGAAACAATTAAAGCTTACAGGCAGAGATGTTACAGCTACCTTTGCAACTATGGTATTCGTTGCTTTGTGCGTTGCAGGCAGATTTTGGTGGAAAGCAGTATAATTTTTTCTTGGAGTTAAATTATGAAAAATATAAAACTTATTATTGAATATGATGGAACAAATTATGCTGGCTGGCAAAGGCAAAAAAATGCTGTTACAGTGCAACAAAGATTAGAGGAAAGCATAGAAAAACTGACAAATGAGAGGCTTGAAGTTATAGGTTCAAGCAGGACTGATGCCGGGGTACATGCTAGGGGTTTTTGCGCTAACTTTTTTACAAACAGTACAATTCCACCACAAAAATTTAAAGAGGCTATAAATAGTAAATTGCCAGAGGATATAGTAATAATAAATTCAGAAGAAGTAGAAACAAATTTTCATGCAAGATATTCTTGTTTAGCTAAAAGTTATAGTTATACTATATTAAATAGGGAACAGCCACCAGCAATAGATAGAAAATATGTATATCACTATAAAAAAGTATTAGATCATGAGTCTATGAACAGGGCTTGTAAATACTTTATTGGTACTCGTGATTTTTCAGCTTTCAAAAGCACAGGAAGTTCTGTGAAAACTTCGATAAGAACTATAAATGATGCTGAGATTATAAGAATTGGAGATAAAATTATATTTTCTGTTAAAGGTGATGGATTTTTATATAATATGGTAAGAATAATGACTGGAACTCTCATTGATGTTGGGGTAGGTAAATTAAAACCTCATGATGTTTCAGATGTTATCAATTCTAAGGATAGAAACAAGGCAGGGAAGACTGTACCTGCAAAAGGATTATGCTTGGAAGTTGTATATTATAATTAAAGGAAATTTATTGACACACCTGGTAGAATGTATTATAATGAGTAATGTTGTATTATGTAGTGTATAAGATCCACTAGCCCCGGATCTTGACATAGATAAACGTTTTTTATGTAGAGCTCAGGGAGGGAAAAAGATGAAATCATACTTAGCAAAGAAAAATGAAGTTGAAAGAAAATGGTATGTTGTCGATGCAGCTGGAAAACCACTAGGAAGAGTAGCTAGCCAAGTTGCAACAATATTAAGAGGAAAGCATAAGCCAGTGTTTACACCAAACGTTGATACTGGAGATTTCGTAATCATTATAAACGCTGAAAAAGTTGTTTTAACTGGAAAGAAATTAGATCAAAAAATGATGAGACATCACTCATTATATCCAGGTGGATTAAAGGAAACTCCTTACAGAGAAGTTTTAGCAAAGAAACCTGAATTTGCTTTTCATGAAGCAGTAAGAAGAATGCTTCCAGATGGACCTTTAGGAAGAGATATGCTTAAGAAATTAAAGGTATATAGAGGTTCAGAGCACAATCACGAAGCACAAAAACCAGAAGTACTTGAGTTAAAGTACTAATCGGAAGCAAAGGGAGGATTAATAATGGCTAAAGTTCAATATTTTGGAACTGGTAGAAGAAAAAAATCTATAGCAAGAGTTAGACTTGTACCAGGAGAAGGTAAAGTAACAATCAATAAGAGAGATATAGAAAACTACTTTGGATTAGAGACATTAAGATTCATAGTTAATCAACCATTAGTATTAACTGGAACTAAAGAAAAATTTGACGTAATAGTTAATGTGCATGGTGGTGGATTCACAGGTCAAGCAGGTGCTATCAGACATGGTATTACTAGAGCATTAATGAAATCTGATGAAAATCTTAGACCAGAACTTAAGAAAGCCGGTTTCGTAACAAGAGACCCAAGAATGAAGGAAAGAAAGAAATACGGTCTTAAGAAGGCTAGAAGAGCTCCACAATTCTCAAAGAGATAGTATTTAAAAAAGAGGAAATTTTCCTCTTTTTTTTATTTTTTCAATATATATAATGCAAAAGTTCTAATATATTAACTATGTCGGAAAAATTCTTGAAGATTGGGTATTTTGTAACATCATTAATGTAAAAATGTTATTGTTTTACATATAAAGTCTTGGTTTTTTCCAATAGTTTAATAAACTAAAATTTGTATTATAACATAAACTAAAATAATTAATTTATAACTATTCTATCGTATTAAAGGGAGGGATTTTATTGCATTATGATAAAGTATAGGTGTACGCTAATTTTAGTAATAATGATTTTAATATTTTGTGCAATTTGTAGTGAAACAAAAGCAAAAGCAGAAGGTACTGTTAGAGAAAATAAAAAAACAATTTTGATTGATGCAGGTCATGGAGGATATGATGGAGGTGCAGAAGGTAAAAGTGGTATAAAAGAAAAAGATATTAACTTGCAAATAAGTCTAAAACTTAAAGAGAAGCTTAGTAAAAATGGATATAATATTATAATGATAAGAGATGAAGATAAAGATTTATTAGAAGGTAAAAAGAGAGGGGGTAGCAAGAAAGCGGAAGATCTGGCAAATAGGTGTAAGATTAAAGAAAAGTCGGATATAGATATGTTTATAAGCATACATCAAAATCATTTTCCACAAGGCCAATATTATGGTGCTCAGGTTTGGTATTCTGATTTTAAAGAAAGTAAATTACTAGCTCATATAATACAAGAAAACTTTAGAATTGATTTAGATAAAAATAACAAACGAGTAGAAAAGCCAGCAAAGGATAATTATAAGATATTAAGATGCAATGATCAAATGCCTTCAGTTATCGTAGAATGTGGATTTTTATCTAATACTGAAGAAGAAATAAGATTAAAAGATGAAAAATATCAAGAAAAAATAACTGATTCCTTAGTTAAGTCTATAAATAGCTACTTTGAAGAAGATTAAGAAATTTATAAAAAGCGACATATTCCCTAGGAAATATGTCGTTTATTTAATAGGTATGATTTTTAACTATCATAATCTATAAAATTTGAAATAAAAATTTCAAATTCTCTTAAAACTTATTGAAGTTGAAGATACAATATGGTATTATTAAGTTGACTAATGGATTAGTCCATTAGTCCATTAATCTTGAGAGATAGGGAATAAAAAGCTTACTTTAAATTAATAAAATAAAGAAGTAAAGGTTTTTATTGCATGAATTATTAGGTTTGGAGGGATTTGTATAGAAATACAATTGAATAAAGAAAGTGGAGTTCCACTGTATTTACAAGTAAAAAAACAAATAATGGACCTTATAAGAAACGGATCTCTCAAGGTTGGAAATAAAATGCCAACAGAAAGGGAGCTTTCAGAAAAACTGAAATTGAGCAGAAATACTGTAAGCACAGCTTATAAGGAACTTGAACAAGATGGTGTTTTAAAATCTTATCAGGGACGTGGGACATTTGTAGCCGAAGAAGCTAAACCTTGGAAAACTGAGGGCATAAAAGAAAAGATAATTAAATTTGTAGATTTAGGGCTTGAAGAAGCTTTAGAAATTGGAATGGATGCTGACGAGTTTCTTGAAATTGTAGCACAAAGAGTAGAAGAAAAGAAAGAACATATGAGTAAAATGACGGCTGTTTATGTTGAATGTAATGTTGAACAAGCTAAAATGTTTAGTCAGCAGTTAAGCAGCAGTACAAATATGAATATTTCTCCTCTTACTTTATCAGATTTAGCACAAATGGATAGCAAAACTAAAGAAACTATTGAAAAATCTCAAGTTATAATTGCAACCTTTAATCATGTGAATGAGGTTAAAGAACTTACGCAAGATTTTGGACGAGATGTACTTGGAGTAGCTATAAATCCAGATTTAAGCACTATAGTAAAAATTGCAAGGTTTCCAGATGGAATTAAGTTCGGATTTATTTGTATATCAGAGGAGTTTAAATTTAAGATAAGAGGTGCTTTGGAAGAAGCAGGACTTGGAAACTTGAATATTGTGTATTCAAATACTCAAAATGAGGAAGAATTAAAAACAATAGTAAATAATTCTGATGTGCTGATAGTATCTCCAGGAAGATACAATGAAGTTAAGAAATATAATAAATTTAATAAAGAAATTATAAGATTTTTATACAGTTTGGATAATGGCTCAGTAAAAGCCTTGAAGTCTAAAATTGTAGAAATAAATTATCAAAAATAATGACTAGAAGTTATTATAATACAGGAGGAATAATATGAAAACTATAGTTCTTGGTGTAATAGGATCAGATTGTCATGCAGTAGGAAATAAGATTTTAAATCATGCATTAACTGAGGCTGGTTTCAATGTAATAAATATAGGGGTTCTTTCACCACAAGAAGACTTTATTAATGCAGCGGTTGAAACAAATGCTGATGCAATATTAGTATCATCATTATATGGACATGGCGAAATTGACTGCAGAGGATTAAGAGAAAAATGTGACGAAGCAGGACTTAAAGGAATAAAGCTATATGTAGGTGGTAACATAGTTGTAGGAAAGCAGAATTGGCAAGATGTTTATAATAGATTTGTAGAAATGGGATTCGATAGAGTATATCCACCAGGAACATCAACTGAGATTGCTATAAAAGATTTAAGAGAAGACCTGGGAGAGTAATAAAGGATTAAGAATAAGAAATTAAGAATTACACTAGATAAAAGATGATTAACTATAGTTCTTAATTATGAAATTCTTAATTTAGGAGTGATAAAATGAAAGCATATTTGCTGATTGATTTTGGCAGTACTTATACAAAGCTTACTGCTGTTGATATTGAAAGTGAAGAAATATTAGCTACAGCGAAAGATATCACAACTGTTGAAAGTGATATTATGACAGGTTTTGATAAGGCCTATGAAAATTTAATGAAGCAGCTTGAGGAAAAGAATGTAGAGTTTGTAAAAAAGCTGGCATGTTCTTCTGCAGCAGGTGGGTTAAAGATGGTTGCTATAGGCTTAGTGCCTGAACTTACTGCGGAAGCTGCCAAAAGAGCTGCTCTTGGTGCTGGTGCAAGAGTACTAAAAGTATATAGTTATGAATTGACCTCTAGAGAAATAGAAGAAATAAAAAATTCTAATTTAGATATTATACTATTAGCTGGAGGAACCAATGGAGGCAATAAGGAATGCATAATCCATAATGCAAAAATGCTTGCTGATGGAGGGGTAAAGCTTCCTATAGTAGTAGCTGGAAATAAGGTAGCAGTGGATGAAATAGAAAAAATATTTAATACGACAGATATATATTATAGAGTTACAGAAAATGTTATGCCAAAACTAAATACATTAAATGTAGAGCCTGCTAGAGAAGAAATAAGAAAAATATTTATGAATAAAATTATTGAAGCTAAGGGTATGAAAAATGCTGAAAATTTTATAAGCGGAATTTTAATGCCTACACCTGCAGCTGTACTTAAAGCAGCAAGAGTTTTAAGTGAAGGCAGTGATAAAGAAGAAGGAATAGGAGATTTAGTAGTAGTAGATATAGGTGGAGCAACTACTGATATACATTCTATTGCAGATGGGGAACCATCAAAGCCTGGAGTTACGTTAAGAGGTCTTGAAGAACCTTTTGCAAAAAGAACCGTAGAAGGTGATCTTGGTATGAGGTATTCTGCTCTTTCACTTTGGGAAGCGGCAGGGACAAGAAAAATACAGAAATATCTGCAGAATAAAGCCATTAATGTAGAAGAAAATTGTAAATACCGTTCAGAGAATATTAAGATGGTGCCTGAGACAGAGGAAGAAATAAGATTTGATGAGGCAATGGCAAAGGTAGCAACTGATATGGCTATGGAGAGGCACGTAGGAGTAATTGAAAGCGTATACACACCTATGGGAATAATATATTCGCAAGTAGGTAAAGATTTATTATCGCTAAAATATTTAGTTGGAACGGGTGGTGTTCTCGTTCATAGCAATAATCCAGCAGAAATATTGAAAGCAGGAAGCTTTGATATAAATAATCCTACTTATTTAAAACCACAAGCCCCTGGGTATTTATTAGATAAAACTTATATAATGTCTGCTATGGGATTATTAGCAGAGGAGTATCCAGATATGGCAGTTAGAATTATGAAAAAGTATTTAATTGAGTTGTCATAATACAAGAGGCATGACAATTGATAATTGTCATGGACATATAAGGAATACAGGAGGGTAATAATGGAACTTAAAAATAAAAGATTAACAGAGGAAGAATTTTTTAGTCAAAGAAATGAAGTCTTAAATCAATGGCCAACAGGAAAAGGTATAGATCTAGATAAAGCAGTTGATTATTTGAAAAAGGTACCTGAGCATAAGAACTTTTCTGCTAAACTTAAAAAAGCAAAGGAAGAGGGAATTACATTAGCTCAGCCAAGAGCAGGAGTTGCTCTAATAGATGAACATATAGAACTTTTAACTTTCCTTCAAGATGAAGGCGGAGCAGATTTGTTGCCATCTACTATAGATAGTTATACAAGACAAAATAGATATGATGAATGCGAAGTTGGTATTAAGGAAAGTATAGCAGCAGGACGTTCACTTTTAAATGGATTTCCTGGAGTAAATCATGGTGTGGAAGGCTGTAAAAGAGTATATGAATCAGTAAATCTTCCTCTTGAAGCGAGACATGGTACTCCAGATGCTAGGTTACTTTCTGAAATAATTCATGCAGCAGGATGGACTTCAAATGAAGGTGGAGGAATATCCTACAATATACCATATGCTAAAAGCGTAACTATGGAAAAATCTATACTTGACTGGCAGTATTGCGACAGACTTGTTGGTTTTTATGAAGAGCAAGGAATCGCTATAAATAGAGAACCATTTGGACCATTAACAGGAACATTGGTACCTCCAAGTACTTCTAATGTTGTAGCAATAATTGAAGCATTACTTGCAGCAGAGCAAGGCGTTAAAAACATTACAATAGGATACGGACAATGTGGAAATATAGTTCAAGACGTAGCTGCTATAAGAGCACTTGAAGAGCAGGCAAACGAATATTTAAAACAATATGGATATAATAACGTTTATATAACTACAGTTTTCCATCAATGGATGGGAGGATTCCCACAGGATGAAGCTAAGGCTTTTGGTCTTATCTCAACTGGTGCAGCAACTGCAGCACTTGCAGGAGCTACAAAGGTTATAGTTAAAACTCCTCATGAGGCTATCGGAATACCTACAAAAGAAGCTAATGCTCAGGGAATAAAAGCAACTAAGATGGCGTTAAACTTACTTAGAGGACAAAAAATGTCAATGTCTAAGGAACTTGAAACAGAAATTGCTATAATAAAAGCAGAAACTAAGTGTATGCTTGATAAAGTATATGAACTTGGAAATGGTGATTTAGCTGTTGGAACAGTTAAAGCATTTGCTAATGGAATAGTAGATGTTCCATTCGCTCCAAGCAAATATAATGCTGGAAAAATGATGCCAGCAAGAGATAATAATGGAGCAGTAAGATACTTAGAGTTTGGAAATATTCCGTTTACTGCTGAGCTAAAAGCTTATAATAGAAGAAAGCTTGAAGAAAGAGGTAAATTTGAAAGAAGAGATGTAAGCTTCCAAATGACAATAGATGATATTTTCGCTGTTGGTAAAGGTGTTCTTATTGGAAGACCCGAAAAATAATGAAGAATGATTGCGGAAAATCCCTTAGGGGATTTTCTATAACATAATATTAATATTTTAACGGAAGAAGGTTTATTATTATGAAAATTATTGATGTTGTTTGTTCTGGTGGAAGAACAGGATTTTATTTTGATGACCAAAGAGCTATAAAAAAAGGAGCAAAGCACGATGGTTTCACATATGTAGGTGAAACTGTAACAGAAGGCTTTAAGGCAGTAAGAGTAGCTGGAGAATCTATATCTGTTATGCTTATACTTGAAGATGGTCAGGTAGCACATGGCGATTGTGCTGCAGTTCAATACTCAGGTGCAGGCGGAAGAGATCCTCTATTCTTAGCAGGTGATTTTATACCAGTTATTGAAGAAAAAATAGCTCCAAAGCTTATAGGAAGAGAATTAACAAGCTTTAAGGAATTGGCAGAAGAATTTGATCACATGACTATAGATGGCAAGAGACTTCATACAGCTATAAGATACGGTATAACTCAAGCTATACTTGATGCTGTAGCTAAGGCTAAGAAAGTTACTATGGCAGAAGTAGTTAAAGATGAGTACAATACTGAAGTAGATATTAAGAGAATTCCTATATTTACTCAATCTGGAGATGACAGATATGATAATGCAGATAAAATGATAATTAAAAATGCAGACGTTATGCCTCATGCACTTATAAATCATGTTGAAGATAAACTAGGTCTTAAAGGAGAAAAACTTTTAGCTTATGTTGAATGGTTAAGAGATAGAGTATTAAAGCTTAGAACCAGCGAGCAATATCTTCCAGTATTTCATATAGACGTGTATGGAACTATAGGAGTTGCATTTAATAATGATATTAAAGCTATGGCTGATTACTTAGGAACTTTAGAAGAAGCTGCAAAGCCATTCCATTTGAGAATTGAAGGTCCAATGGATGTTGAGCACAGAGAAAGACAGATGGAGGCTCTAAGAGACTTAACAGCTGAACTTGACAATAGAGGAATAAATGTAGAGCTAGTTGCTGATGAATGGTGCAACACTTATGAAGATGTAGTGTTCTTTGCTGATAACAAGGCTGGGCATATGCTTCAAATAAAAACTCCAGATTTAGGAGGAGTAAATAATATAATAGAATCAATACTATACTGTAAAAAGAAAGGCGTAGGAGCTTATTGCGGAGGAACTTGTAATGAAACAAATCGTTCTGCAGAAGTTACAACAAATATTGCTATAGGCTGTGGAGCAGATCAATGTCTTGCTAAGCCAGGTATGGGTGTTGACGAAGGATATATGATAGTTAACAATGAAATGAATAGAGTAGTTGCACTTGTTAATAGAAGAAAAAACAAGTAGCAGAGCTAATGAAGAATGAAGAATTAAGAATGAAGAATGAATGATGGGAATCCCTTAAGGGATTTCCTATGAATAATATTATTAAAAAGTCTTATAGTGACTTTTCTCCAACATTCTTCATTCTTCATTTTTTTTATTCTTCATTTGTTTTATATTTTTAATAAAAAGGAGAGTTAGAGATGAGAGAAATTCATGTTGATGAAATAATAAAAGCTGTTAGAAAGCTTTGCATAGATGCTAATTACTATTTGTCAGATGATATAAAGCAAAAGCTTGAAGAGGCTTATAAGGAAGAGAATTGGTCTATAGCTAAAGATATACTTGAAAAGATACTTGAAAATGCAGGTATTGCTAAGAATCAAAATATGCCTATGTGTCAGGATACAGGAATGACTTGTGTATTTGTTGATTTAGGGCAGGATGTACACATTGTTGGCGGAATGCTTGAAGATGCTATTAATGAAGGAGTACGACAGGGATATGCTGATGGATATTTAAGAAAATCAGTAGTAAAAGATCCTTTAGATAGAGTTAATACAGGAGATAATACACCAGCAGTTGTACATTATGATATAGTACCTGGAGATAAAATTAAAATAACAGTTTCTCCAAAGGGCTTTGGTTCAGAAAATATGAGTAAGCTTAAGATGCTAAGACCTGCTGATGGTGTTGAAGGAGTTAAAAACTTTATTTTGCAAACTGTTAAAGAAGCGGGACCTAACCCATGTCCTCCTATAATTGTTGGAATTGGAATAGGTGGTACTTTTGAAAAATCAGCATTACTTGCAAAGAAGTCTCTTCTTAGACCAGTAACAAAGAGAAACGATAATCCTTTCTACGCAGAGCTTGAAGAGGAATTGCTTCAAAAGGTTAATGCACTTGGAATAGGACCACAAGGCTTTGGAGGAAGAAGCACAGCTCTTAGCGTTAATATTGAAGCTTATCCAACTCACATAGCAGGACTTCCAGTAGCAGTAAATATAAGCTGTCATGCAACAAGACATGCTGAAATTGAGCTATAAAAATTATTAAGGGGGACAAAAGTTATGGAAAAGAAAATAACAACTCCGCTTACAGAAGAGAAGGTTAAAGACCTTAAGGCAGGAGACAGCGTATTTATTACAGGTACTATATATACAGCTAGAGATGCAGCTCATAAAAGATTAGTTGAGCTTTTAGATAAAGGAGAAGAGCTTCCTATAGATGTTAAGGATGCAATAATATATTATGTTGGACCAACTCCTCCTAAGCCTGGAGAAGTAATAGGTTCTGCAGGACCTACTACAAGCTATAGAATGGATCCATATTCTCCAAGACTATTAGATATAGGGCTTAAAGGAATGATTGGAAAAGGCTTGAGAGGGCCAGAAGTAATAGATTCAATAAAACAAAATACAGCAGTATATTTTGCTGCAATAGGAGGAGCTGCAGCACTTATAGGAAAGTCAGTTACCGAAGCTGAGATAGTAGCTTATGAGGACTTAGGTGCAGAGGCTATAAGAAAACTTGAAGTTAAGGATTTTCCAGCTGTAGTTGTTATAGACTCTGAGGGAAACAATTTATATGAGATAGGACAGAGACAATACTTAGACAGCATTAAGTAAATTAATAATAATAATTAACAATTAAGAATTAAAATGAATTTAAATAGATTAATAGTAAAGTTTATAGTAGAATTATCATGTATTTAAACTAAGGCTTTGCTTAGCAAAGCCTTTTTACATTGTTAATTATTAATTAAAAAGAGGTTGGTGATTTTATGAAGATAACCAAAGTAGCAAAAGCAGGTACATTAGAATCTAACGATATACTAATCATGGTTATGCCTAATGAGGACGGTGGAATAGAGCTTGAACTTGAGAGCATAGTTATGAAACAGTTTGGTGAGCAAATAAGAAAAGTTATTTTAGATAAAATAAAAGCTATGGGAGTAGAAGATATTACAATTAAGGCTCAAGACAAGGGTGCTTTAGATTATGCTATTGAAGCAAGAGTTGAGACTGCTGTTAAAAGGGCGGTGAGTGAGTAATGAAAAGATTAAGAAGGACTATGCTTTTTATGCCTGGAAATAATCCTGGAATGCTTCTTAATGCAGGAATACTTGGAGCTGACTCTGTAATACTAGATTTAGAGGATGCTGTAAGTATATCGGAGAAGGATAGTGCAAGAATATTAGTTAGGGAAGCAATAAAGAATATAGACTATTCGAATGTAGAAGTAGTAGTAAGAATAAATCCATTAGATAATGAATTTGGAGCAGATGACGTTGAGGTGATAGCGAGAGTAAAACCTGATACTCTTATGGTTCCAAAAGCAGATGAACAAGAAATAAAGACTGTAGATGAAATGCTAAATAGAATAGAAAAAGAAGAAGGCTTTGAAGAAAACAGTATTAAAATAATACCATTGGTTGAAACAGCTTATGGACTTGAGACAGTTTATGATGTAATAAGAGCTTCAAAAAGAGTTGTAGGTGTTCTTTTAGGTGGTGAAGACTTAACTGCTGATTTAGGAATTAAAAGAACTAAAGAAGGAGAAGAGATTTTCTATGCCAGAAATAAAGTAGCTACAGCTTGTAAAGCATTAAAGGTAGATTCAATAGATACACCTTTTACAGATACAAATGATTATGAAGGTTTGGCTTTAGATACTGCAAAAGCAAAAAGTCTCGGCATGACAGGAAAAGCTTCTATAAATCCAAGACAAATAGACACTATACACTCCGTATTTGCTCCTACAGAAGCAGAAATTAAACATGCACTTAGAATTCTTGATGCTATGGAAGAGGCAAAGAGAGAAGGCAAAGGCGTATTTTCAATAGACGGAAAAATGGTAGATGCTCCAATAATAAATAGAGCAACCAATACAGTGGAGCTTGCCAAGATGTTGGGAGTGATAAGATAATGAAAAACGTATTAGGAAGAGAAATTCCGGAATATATAAATGGATATGGATCAGTTAATCCTTTTGAAGGCGCTTTTTCAAACATGGGGATAAAGGAAAAAAAGGCTGTTAAAGTTACAACTGTTACTCCTTTTGATAACAAGGTATTGGAAAGTATTGAAGAAGCCATAGAAAAGATAGGACTAAAGGATGGAATGACAATATCTTTTCACCATCATTTAAGAAATGGCGATTACGTTTTAAATATGGTTCTTGAGGTTATACATAAGAAAGGCATAAAAGACCTTACAATAGCAGCAAGTTCTATATTCCCTGTACATGCGCCTATGGTGGAACTTATAAAGAATGGTACAATAACAGGAATATATGCTAACTACATGTCTGGCCCTGTAGCAGAAGCAGTATCAAGAGGATATCTTAAGAACTGTGCTGTCATGCAAACACATGGTGGAAGACCTAGAGCTATAGAAAGCGGCGATTTACACATTGATGCAGCATTTATCGCAGCTCCAACAGCAGATACCTATGGAAATATAAATGGAGTAACAGGAAAATCTGCCTGTGGTGCATTAGGATATGCAGTATCAGATGCAGAATATGCTGATAAAGTTGTAGCAATAACTGATAATTTAGTTCAGTATCCAGCATGCCCAATTGAAATAAGTCAAATATATGTTGATTATGTTGTTAAAGTAGATTCTATCGGAAACCCAGCAGGAATAGTTTCAGGAACTACTAAAATAACAAAGGATCCTGTAGGACTTAAAATTGCTAAAATGGCTGCAGAAGTTATGAAAGCCTCAGGCATAGTGAAGAATGGTTTGTCTTTTCAGACTGGCGCAGGTGGAACCGCCCTTGCAGTAGCAGCCGAGCTTAAGGAAATTATGAAGAAGGAAGGCGTTGTTGGAAGCTTCGCTGCAGGCGGAACAACAGGATACATTGTAGAAATGCTTGAAGAAGGTCTGTTTAATTCTTTGCTGGACGTACAATGCTTTGATTTAAAAGCTGTTGAATCCTATAGAGAGAATCCTAAGCATCAAGCAATGTCAGCTTCCATGTATGCAAATCCTCATAACAAAGGTGCAGTTGTAAATAATCTGGACGTTATGATATTAGGAGCAACTGAAATAGATTTAGACTTTAATGTAAATGTAACAACAGGCTCTGATGGAAAGATAATGGGAGGTTCTGGAGGACACAGCGATACTGCTGCAGGCTCTAAGCTTGCTATTGTAGTAACCAACCTTGTAAAGGCAAGGCTTCCAATAATTAAAGAAAATGTTACTACAGTAACTACACCAGGTGAAAGCATAGATGTTTTAGTTACTGAAAGAGGCATAGCAGTTAATCCTAAGAGAACTGACTTAATTGAAAAGCTTAAGGAAACTAATTTGCCTGTTATGACTATTAAAGAACTAAAGGATTTAGCAGAAAAAATTACAGGGAAACCTAATAATATAAAATTATCTGAAGACATAGTTGCCGTAGTTGAGTACAGGGATGGAACAGTTATTGATGTTGTTAGAAAGGTAATTGATTAGGAGAGAGTAAAATGTATGGATTAGAAGTCCAGAGATTAAACTTAAATTCTAAAGAAGATAAATCTGAATTAGAAAAATTCTTAAATAAATTTGATTTAGGTTTAGATAATGATATAGATTATTCCTTAGTTATAAAAGAACAAGGTGAGATTAAAGCAACCTGTTCTAAAGCTAAAAATATACTTAAATGCTTTGCGGTAGACGAAGCTTTAAGAGGAGAGGGAATAACATCCACTTTAATAACAAGTTTAATAGACAGGTTATTTGAAGAAGGAATATACCATAGTTTTATTTTTACAAAGCCTAAAAATATATCAATTTTTTCATCACTAGGATTTAAGACTTTGTATAAGGTTAAAGATGTAGCGCTGCTTGAAAGTGGAATGTATAATATTAATACTTATATTGAAAAAGTGATTAAAAAATACGATATAAGTACTAATAAAAAGGCAGCTCTTGTCATGAACTGCAACCCTTTTACTCTTGGACATAAATATCTGATTGAAAAAGCATCAGAGGAAAATAAGGAAGTTTTAGTCTTTATAGTAGAAGAAAATAAATCCTTATTTCCTTTTGATATAAGATACAAATTAGTAAAAGAGGGAACAGCTCATCTAAAAAACGTTAAAGTTATACCTGGTGGGGAATATATAATTTCTTCTGCCACCTTTCCTTCTTATTTTCTAAGAGAAGAGGGAGAAAAACTAAGAGCATACACAGAACTTGACGCGGGTATTTTTGCAGAATATTTTTGTAAAAAACTTAATATAAAAAGAAGATATGTTGGCACAGAACCTTATTGCAGGGTAACCAATGCATATAATGAAGCTTTAGGAGAAACACTAAGTAGCAATGGAATAGAGCTGCGTGTAATTCAACGTAAAATATATAAAGAGCATGCTATAAGTGCTTCTGAAGTAAGAGATTATATAAGACAGAATAGGATGCATGAATTGAAAGATATAGTACCAGATGTAACTTGGGATTTTTTAAATTCAGATGGTGCCAAAGAGATAATTGAAAAAATTAAATCCAACAATACACCACATTAATTTAAATTTATATACGGAGATTCTTTATGAATAAAGCTTATAAAATATCGGATATTGCTTTTAAAATCAGTAGTTTTGCTATACAGGCTATTTCTTATGAAGCAGCCTGTTTTCCTTCTCCTGGTCTAGTTTCTCCAGTGTCAGATGGGGCTCATAAGGACATGGAGTATTTTATGTTTCTTGATAGTACTGTTTCACTCATCAAGCCATTAATTCTCTGCTGTGAGGCAGGACTAACCAATGATGCACCTAAAGAAATTTTTAAAGCTATTCGACAGATTGGTATTATTGGTGAAAATGAAATGTTTAAAGCAACGGGTGGGATAAATACTCATAAAGGAATGTTGTTTTTGATGGGAATAGCTTGTGCAGCTGTATCTAAGGCTTTATACGATAACAAGGATTTTAAAGCAGTAAGGCAAATAATAATGGATATGACTGAAGGAATGACACAAAGAGAATTAGAAACTAAAAAAGGTTTTCCTGATGACAAGTTATCACACGGTGAAAAATTATTTAAACAGCATGGAATTTCAGGAGTTAGAGGAGAAGTAGAGAAAGGTCTTCCTATAGTCTTTGATTTTGCTATAGACTTTTATAATAAAACCAAAGAACTTTATATAAATGATAGACTAATACATACTCTAATTGGGATAATGCAGTTTTGCGAAGATACAACAATACTTCACAGGCACTCCATAGACGTGCTTAAAGAAGTTCAGGCTAAGGCTAAATTCGTAACAGCCTTAGGAGGAATGAAAACAGATTTTGGAGTAGATGCTGTTTATGAAATGGATAAAGAATTTAAAAGAAGAAATATAAGTCCGGGGGGAAGTGCGGATCTGCTTGGACTTACTGTTTTTCTGAGTTTAGCAGAAAGTTATTTTGCAGAAAAAGGCACGGAGTAAATCCGTGCCTTTCACTGTAAAGGTAAAAGTCCTAAATGGACTTTTACGGGTATCCTGCGAGTAGAACGAGCAAGATTAGGATACCTAGTTGGCGAAGCCAAATTGTATAATATATTTAAAAAGAAACTAGCAATATTTATTAATTATTTTGTATAAAGCTCGTTGTAATATTGTTCAAGCATTCTCTTTGTTGCAAATTCATCTCTAGTTGTTCTGATGCTTTCTCTCATCATCTCTACCCATTTAGTTCTATTTTCATAGTAAGTAGGAACAACTCTATTAAGAAGTGTGTCATATAAAGCTTCTCTATCATGTTCATTAATATCTGGAACTTCACCTTCTGAAACTCCATCACCAAACTGCCATCCGTTAACTCCATCGATGCAGGCTTCTGGCCACCATCCATCAAGTATAGAGCAGTTAAGAACACCATTCATAGCAGCCTTCATTCCTGAAGTACCTGAAGCTTCTAGTGGTCTTATAGGATTATTTAGCCAAATATCAGAACCTCTAGTTAACATTCTACCTATAGTCATATCATAGTTTTCAATGAATACTACAGCATTTGGATACTTCTTCATCATAGCAACTAAGTTAGCTACTATTGCTTTTCCAGTATCATCAAGTGGATGAGCTTTTCCTGAGAATACGATTTGAACTTTTCCATCTCTTAAATATGGCTCGATAACTTCTGGTTTGCTGAAGATAAGGTCGCTTCTCTTATAAGGCGCTGCTCTTCTTGAAAAACCAATAAGGAGCTTGTCAGCATCAAGCTGTATTCCTGTTCTTTCTTTTACAAAGGATACAAGTTCTTTTTTTACTTCCATGTGAGAAGCCCAAAGATTTCCATTTTCTTCATAAGCTTTTGTTATTCTTTTATCTACCCAAGTTGGGGTATGTATAGCATTGGTTATTCCTATAATCTGTGAACGACCAGCTACTTCTTTCCACATCTTGTTAGCAGTTTCAGCATGAAGCTGAGCAACAGCATTAGCTTTTCTGGAAAGTCTAAGACCTGCCACAGTCATATTAAATGGATCTCCACCAAGTCTAACCATTTGATCCTTAGTTAATCCATTGAAGGCTCCCATAAATTCAAGCTTATCAATTGGATGAGATTCATTTCCTTGAACTATTGGAGTGTGTGTTGTAAATACGACCTCTTCTCTTGTTGCTTTCCAAGCTTCTTCAAAGCTCATTCCGGAACACATCTTTTCTCTAATAAGCTCAATTGCAGCTAAATCTGCATGACCTTCATTAAAGTGATATACATCAACTGGTATTTCAAGAGCTCTAAGTGCCTTAACTCCACCAATACCAAGTACTATTTCTTGTGCTATTCTTTCTTCACCGAACCAGCCATAAAGCTGTCCAGTTATCCATCTTTCTCCGTTTTCAGGAATGTCTGTGTCCAAAAGATATAGTGGGTTATTTCCAAACTTTTCAGTTTTCCAAACCTTGCATACTACATCTATGTTTCTTACTTTAACTGTTACTTTAACTCCAGTATCTTCTAAGAAATCATATTCATAATTTTTATAAGCATCATATGGCTTTCCGTCAGTACCAATTACTTGATCTCCGTAGCCTTGTTTCCATTTAAGTCCTATAGCTACTAAAGGTAAGTTCAAATCTTTAGCTCCCTTTAGGTGGTCTCCAGCAAGAATCCCAAGTCCTCCTGCATACATTTTAAAATCAGATTGTAGTCCATATTCCATACAGAAATAGGCAACTCTAGGAAGAGTTTTATTATCCATAGTATCCTCCTTATATTAAATAAATTTTTAGCAATATTAGTATTTACTTCTAAGGAAATTATACACGAAAAAAAGTATTTGTGCAAGCGATTGCATTAAGATTTTTAAAAATTTTAATCATGTTGTAGAATATAGACAACAAATAAAAAAATGTAAAAGGCTATGGCTTCATTTTTTTATTCTATACAGTATTGGACTAAATTTAGTATAATAAAAACGTCAAACAAAAATAGAAATAATATTTTATAAGGGGGATAAATATGTTTAATAAATACTCTTTAAAAACCAAGATTATTATATTTTTAATTGCTGCTGTTGCTGCTGTAGCTTTAATAATAAATACTGCTATAAATAACAGACAGAATATAAAAAACTATAAATTCGATGAAGGAAGCCAGTCATCAGCAAATGGGGTAATTAAGCCAAGCGAGAGCAACTCAAAAGAGAAGGTAGAAGAAGAGAAAAAGAAACAGGAGGAAGCCTTAAAAATGGAAAAGCAAAAAGCTCTAGAGGACAAATATCAAAATGGTTATGAGGCTTTCCAAAACAAAAATTATGGTGATGCTATTAAACTAGAAGATGAGGTAATAAACGAAGATGATAAATTTTATAAAGCCTACAACGTAAAGGGAATTGCTCAGTGCTATAATAAAAAGTATTTAGAAGGAATGAATAATATAGATAAGGCTTTGGAAATAAAGCCTGAATATGGGTATGCCAGATTTAACAAGGCTCTTGCTTTTGAACTTTATGCAAAGTATGATGATGCTTTAAAGTGGTATGATAAGGCTTTAGAAGTTGAAAATTTTGTGTGGAGCTACTATGGAAAGGCTAGTATTTATGGCAGAAGAGGAGATGTACCAAATACAGTTAAGAATTTAAAAACAGCCATTGAAATGGATGCTGCTGTAAAAGATGTTGCAAGGGATGAAGTGGATTTTAATAATGTTAAAAATAGCAAAGAGTTTCAAGAACTAATCAAATAAATATTTATGCTATTTTAAAATTAATAGCAGTACCCTCTTAAAAGCATTACACATATAATGAATAAAGGGGGTGGATTTCTTGGAGGCGAACGTACAAACAGTGAAATCTTCAGACATAGCAACTTTAGCCAGCAGATTAAATCTTATATCATCAATACTTAATAATTTTAATATTTCTAAACAAGATGAAATTTATGTTATAGCGGGAGTAATAGGACTAATATCTACTAATCTAGTAAGAAAATCAGCTATCCTAGAGGCTAATGAGCAGCAAATTGCTCCAGGAGTAACAACCTTTGCAAATAATCTAAAATTGATAGGAACCTCTATAGCTTTAATTTCAAGCAGTATTTTGTTTTGGGCACTATTAATTGAAGTTTCTTTGAGAGCACAGGGTATACAGGCGCCGCAGTCTTCAGCTACAGGGATAAATACAAATTCAGGAGCGGTTCTTGCCCAATAATTCAAATTAAAATAAAGGCACTGAAAACAAAATATATGTTGTTCAGTGCATTTACTTATTCACTGGCTTTAATTAGTTATTTATGAAAGCTAGAGATTTGTTATTCAACTTTTATATTATATTTCTCACACTTTAATGAAACAGTTCTATGAGTTAAACCTAGGGCTTTTCCTGCCTTATTATAGCTTTTATATTTTTGCATTGCTAAGGTTATAAGTTCTTTTTCATATTCTTCAATAGGAAGAAGTTCTCCATTTCTTAGATTAATAAGTCTTTCATCAGTTTGAGAAGAATTTGTTATATAAAAGGGCAAGTCCTTTGAAGCTATTGTTGAGCCTTCACAGAGATTAATTGCTCTTTCAATAATATTTTGAAATTCACGTATGTTGCCTGGCCAATTGTATTTTTGGAAATAGTTTATGCATTCAGATTCTATATTGTTTATGCTTTTATTTAGACTTTTGCTTATAGTTTTTACAAAATACTCAGTTAATAGATTTATATCTTCTTTTCTTTCTCTTAAAGGAGGAAGCGTTATAGTTATTACATTCAGACGATAATATAAGTCTTCTCTAAACTCGCCAGTTTTCATCATTTCTTCAAGGTTTCTATTAGTAGCTGCAATAACTCTTACATCTACTTTTTGTGTCTCAATTCCTCCTATGCTTTCAAACTCTTTTTCTTGAATCACCCGCAACAGTTTAACTTGCATTTGCTTTGGTAAATCACCTATTTCATCAAGGAAGATAGTTCCGCCGTCTGCTAATTTGAACTTTCCAGGCTTACTTTTAACCGCACCAGTAAAAGAACCTTTTTCAAAGCCAAAAAGTTCACTTTCAAGTAAGTTTTCTGGAATAGCTGCGCAATTTACTTTTATAAAAGGCTTATCTTTTCTTGTGCTATGATTGTGTATTGCTTTAGCAATCAGTTCTTTCCCAGTGCCGCTTTCTCCCCTTACCAGAACTGTTGAGGTTGACTTAGCGGCTTTAGCTGCGATTAAAAGAGCATCTTTTAAACTGCCGCTGGAGCCTATTATGTCAGTAAAAGAACCATTTAGTCTAGTATGCTTCTGAAGTTCTTCTCTGTAATAATTAATTTCTTCCTGGTAATGTTCCAATTTTTTAGCAAGTTCAGATATATCTTGAAACGCACCAATAGCACCTATAAGCTTATCATTTGAAAATATAGGTGCTCTATTTGCAATAACTATATTTTCGTTAATATTTAAAAATTCACCTGAGATTGAATCTTTAGTCTTAAGAACCTCAGGCAGCTTAGAGGCTGGGATAATATTTTTAATATTTCGCCCTACAACCTCCTTAGATGCCTTATCTAGCAATCTTAGTGCATACTCATTAGCAGAGGTTATATTAGAATTTACATCAATAACTATTATACCTAAAGGAAGGCTCTCCAAAATCTGTTCATTAGCAATTGTATTTTCTTCAATAAACTCATCTATATTTGACATAAAAGAATTATTAGGTTCAATTTGAGTCGTGATAAAATTACAAAGTTCAAGCACAGCATTTCTGCCCTGAAGACTATCCTCATAGCAGGAAATTTCAATAATTTCATTTTGTTTAATTTTTAGGGATATAAGTGCAAGCATGCTTATAGCAATGGGTTCTTTGTTTTCTAATTTCCGAATATATAAATTTATATTATATTTTGCCTTAAGCTCGGAAGCTTTGTTAACTATCATTGCCGCAATTCTTGTGTGAATTCCATAGGTTATATTTACGATAATACTATTTTTGTACATGGCCACTCCTGTATGATAAAAAATATCAATAATAGATTTATACTTGATAAAAAGTATCAATTTAATAATACAATAATAAATACAGCATGTCTATAATATATTTATAATAAAAAAATATACTTTACAAATAATATACTATGGAAATTTGATAAAAAATATCAATATATAAATTATAGAGCTAGTAAAATAGGCGTTTTAAACTTGGCATGCAAATTGCTAATAATATAATTTGTATGCACTTTTATTTGAATAATTAAATCTTATTTTGATATTTACATAAACAGGAGGAAGATGTATGAAAAAAGGTATTGCAGCTTCAAAAGGATATGCAATTGGTAATGTAGTGCTTAAGGTTAAGGAAGAAGAAATAATAGTTGAGAGAAAAATTGATAACTTAGACTCAGAAAAGGAAAGATTGCAAAAGGCCTTAACGACATCCAGAGATCAGCTTGAAAGAATAAAAGACAAGGCAGAAGCTGAAATGGGAGCGGATAAAGCCGCAGTATTTGAAAGTCATATGATGCTTCTAGATGATCCAGAATTTGTTGGCGCTATTGAAAGCGGTGTAGAGGCTAATATGATAAACGCCGAAAAAGTTTTAAAAGATGTTGTAGACATGTACGTTAGCATATTTGACTCTATGGAAGATGAATATATGAAGGAAAGAGCTGCGGATGTAAAGGACGTTGGTAACAGAATTCTTAACAATCTTCTTGGTAAATCAATGAATGATATAGGAGAACTTAAAAATAATACAGTTATAGTTGCACATGATTTAACCCCTTCTGATACAGCTGAGCTTGATAAGAGCAAGGTTATTGCTTTCTTGACAAATATAGGCGGAAGAACATCTCATAGTGCTATCATGGCAAGAACACTTGAAATTCCTGCTATAGTTGGTATGGGAGATATAACTGACACAGTTAAAAATGGAGATTTCATTATAGTGGATGGAATCGAAGGAATAGTTATAATAAATCCTACCGAAGAGCAGATTAATGAATATAATTTAAGAAAAGTTGAGTTTGAAGCTGAAAAGGAAGAACTTAAAAAGTTAGCTAATGTTGAAACTAAAACTAAAGCAGGTAGAAGAATAGAGGTAGTTGGAAACATAGGAAAACCTGAAGATGTTCATAAGGTATTAGAAAATGGAGGAGAAGGTGTAGGATTATTTAGAACAGAGTTTTTATATATGGATAGAGAAACTATGCCGACAGAAGAAGAGCAGTTTGAAGCATATAAATATGCAGCAGAAAAGTTAGATGGAAAGCCTTTAGTTATAAGAACTCTTGATATAGGAGGGGATAAGAAGCTTCCTTACCTTCCAATGCCAGAGGAAATGAATCCGTTTTTAGGCTATAGAGCTATAAGACTTTGTCTTGACCAAGTTGATTTATTTAAAATTCAACTTAGAGCACTCTTAAGAGCTTCAGCTTTTGGTAACCTTAAAATAATGTTTCCAATGATATCTTCAGTGCAGGAGTTTTTAGAGGCTAAAAAAATATTAGCTGAATGTATGGGAGAACTTAAGGCTCAGGGAAAAGCTTTTAACGAAAGTTTAGAAACAGGTATAATGATAGAAATACCTTCTGCTGCGGTAATGGCTGATGAGCTTGCAAAGCATGTTGATTTCTTCAGTATAGGAACAAATGATTTGATTCAGTATACCTTAGCCGCTGACAGAATGAATGAGAAGGTTTCATATTTATATGATCCAATGCATCCGGCTGTTTTAAGACTTATTAAAATGACTATAGATGCAGCTCACAAGGAAGGAAAATGGTGCGGCATGTGCGGGGAAATGGCTGGAGATGAAACAGCAGTACCTACTTTATTAGAGTATGGATTAGATGAATTTTCTATGAGCGCTTCTTCAATACTTAGAGCAAAACAGATAATTATAAATAGCTAGTTTGATAATATTACAAAGCCTTGAGAAGAAATAATCTTAATATCTTCTCAGGGCTTTTGCTTTTGAATTAATCTCATATTTTATGTAACTATTCTATTTAATTTCCGTATATAATTATGACTATAAAAGAAAGCAAGGGGGTACTTGCCTTGGAAGAAGATTTAAAGCTTGTTCAAGAAGTATTAAAAGGTAATATAGATAGCTTTAATATATTAGTAAACAAGTATGAGTTTACTGTATTAAAGTTTGTTTATAATACAATAAGAGATAGAGAGGCGTCAGAGGATATAACTCAAGAAGTTTTTATAGCAGTTTATAATAAGCTCTATACCTTTAAAAAGGAATATAAGTTTTCAAATTGGCTTTTTCAAATTGCTAAAAATAAGTGTATAGACTATGTAAGAAAATATAAAAGGGTCTATGAAGCTAATGTAGAAGATTTTTATGATATTGCATCTAGTGAAATCTCTCCGGAGCAAAGTGCAGAATATAAAGAAATTAAAAAGCTAGTAGAGAGTTACATAGGTACACTAAATGAATTAGACAGACAAATAATTATTTTAAGATATTTAAATAACAATATAACCTTCTTGGATATTGGTGAAATTTTAGATATGAATGAGTCAGCCGTAAAACGAAGATATTATAAGTCAAGAGAAAAGTTTAAAGAGTTTAGACTAAATAGAGAGAAGGGGTGTAAGTAATGGACTGTAGTGTGTTTAAGAAAAAATTACCGGATTTAGTTGAAGATAATCTTTCTTATGATATAAAGGAGGCCATGCTTAAGCATATAAAGGAATGTGAAGAGTGTAAAAATGTTTATGAACAAGAACTTTCATTTGACAAAGCTATGAAAATCGGTCTTTTTGTAGAGCCACATTCATTTAGAAGTTTGCGAGGTGATATAATGAAAAATATTGATAAAAGAAGGTACGGAAGAAACCCTCTTAAAAAGTTTCTATATCATTTAAATAAGTATAGGGGGACATATACTTCGATAGCAGCATTTGTAGCGGTAGCGGTTTTTATAACTCCTTATATTTCTAAAATGGGTTTTGGAAGCTCAATGAAGAAAGCTGCAAGTTATGAAAGTGCAAACAAGTCATCAAAGTCTATAGTTTCGGGTTCAACAACACAAGATTTATCTATTGATACTCCTAAAGCAGCAAGTAAAGAGAGTGCAGCCGCAAGTGAAACTTCTGGCAAGCCAACTTTATATCTTCCTAAATTTGAAAAGAAAGAAATGCCCAATGATTTTAAGGTTTCTTTTGGTACAGCTTGGAAAAATTCAACTGATAAGCAATATGGTGCTTCAATTGACGGGAAAGGGGATAAAGCTCAGGAGGAAGGAATAGGAAGTATAATAGTAAAAGATTTAAAGAACGATAAGCAGTATTCTTTTGAACTTGTTAATAATGAAGTAAATCAATTTAGCCCATTAGCTTTAGAGTGGATTAACGATGATAAA
Source organism: Clostridium rhizosphaerae (assembly GCF_016765585.1). Taxonomy (GTDB): domain Bacteria; phylum Bacillota; class Clostridia; order Clostridiales; family Clostridiaceae; genus Clostridium_AT; species Clostridium_AT rhizosphaerae. The sequence continues at coordinate 1,467,499 of NZ_JAESWC010000002.1, read as the reverse complement.
CTTTTGATTATAGTAGGAAGCGGTTATGGCACTATAAGTCATGGCGGAGATTTATTTATATTGGATATAAATAAGAATGAAACACAAAAGGTAAATACTCAGGAAGTAATAAAGCTTGATCAAAAGGTATCTATTACTAAAATACTGTCAGTAAATATAAACGCTAAGAAGGAGCTTGTTGTTGAATTTGAATATTTAGTATACGAAGATTCAAATTATACAAAAATGCATACTGAAAAAGCAAGTATAACTACAGCATTTTATTAAACTTTCCAGTAGATAAAATATTTAAATCTTACTATAATGAATAAGGGACATTCTATTTATAAGAGGTAAGATTTGATGAATAAATCTATTAAGCTATATAATAAGGCAGTTGAATATTATAATAGAGGAAATATTGAAAAAGCCTTAGATCTTTGTGAAAAAAGTATATCAGAAAACTTAAAAAACACATCTTCTATAAACTTAAAAGGACTTTTATACTATTTAAAGGGAGAACTTGATAATGCTCAAGGTCTATGGAAGATGAATTCTCAGGTAAATAAGGACTCTGTGTCAAAAAAATATTTAGAAGATAGCAAAAATGACGAAAAAAAGATGGTTATTTATAATGCAGCACTTAAGGAAATTAAGGAACTGAAAATACGAGAAGCTCTTAATTTTCTTAATGAGTGCAGTGAAAGTGACTTTAATTCAATAAATGTAAATAATTATCTCGCCTTTTGTTATATTAAGTTAGGAGAATATGCAGCAGCTCTAAAGCACATAAATATAGTTTTAGGAATTGATAAAAAAAATCAATTTGCATTAAAAAATAAGAAAGAGCTTGTAAGTTTTGGAGTAATTAAAAAAGAAATCAATTATAGATATTTAGTTATAGCTTTTGTAATTATAATTTTTACAGGTCTATTTTCCATAGTTTATAAAAGCTCAATGATTAAATTTGCAGATAAAAATTCCTTGAAAAACAAGCAGACCCCTAAAATATCTGCTGAAGCAAAGTTGGAAAAACAAAGTGAAAATAAACAGCTAGATGAACAGAAGAAAGAACAGCTTGCAGATAAAAAAAATTTAGAAGTTTTTCCTGCTGAGGATATTAATAATTTAATAGCTGCAAAAGATTATGAAAAGCTCTATGCGATATATAATACTTGGAAAGATAAAGATTTAAATATAAATAACAAAACACTTTTAATGAAAATTAAAGATATTATTTCAGGTGAGGGCATTGAGTATTTTTATAATAAAGGCAGTCAAGCTTTATCAACAAAGGATTATAATAGTTCTATTAATTATTTACATATAGCTTATAATTACGGAGAGAAGAGCTATTTGTATTCTCATACCATTTATCTTTTGGCTGTGAGCTATAAAAATGCGGGAGATATTGAAAATTGTATAAAATACTATGAAGAGTATAGTTCTAAATATCCCAATGGAGATTATAATGATGCAGTATTATATGAATTAACATTAATTTATAAAAATATTGATAATAATACGGCAATAAATTATGCCAAAAAGCTCAATAAACAGTACCCTAAGTCTATGTATAATAACTCTATTATTAAATCTATTATAAGTAAATAAAAAGAACTTCTATACAAATATTTGTATAGAAGTTCTTTTTATTTATATGTATTTGGTATAAAATGGTAACGTATATATGGTAATATATGGTATTAAAGGGGGCTTTTATGAGAAAAAAAGTAAAAAATATTTTAATTTCATGTACTTTTCCGATTATAACTATAAGTGTTGCAACTAGCTGCAAAAGGATTGAGTCTGCTTCTGCTAAAATTGATAATATACAAATAGTTGATTCAAGCAAAGAAGAGTATGAAAATAATTTTAGAGAACATATTTTAGCTCTAAAACAAAACTATAAAACCAATATTTTTGGTTTCGTACCTGATGAAAAGGCTAAAATATCAAATCTAGGTATGAAATATTTTACTAGTTCAAGTATTGATAAGCAAAGGGATATAAACATGATAAATCAACTTACCTATTCTGATTTGCCAGGGGTTACCTGCTTTAGAGGAAACAATATGAGGGACGGAGGAAGTTTTGGAACAGCAGAAATTAAGGAAGGTAAGCTTGAATTGCAATGGAAAAAGAAAATAGGATGCATAGATGAATGGACTGGAGTTGGGTGGAATGGTCAGCCGTCTATAGTTCAGTGGGATAAAAAAGTTATTAATAGTATGAATATAAATACTGATAAAAAGAATAAAGATAATTTAAAAGAGATTATATATGCAACCTTAGATGGGAATGTATATTTCTTAGATTTAGAAGATGGAAAGGAAACTAGAACAAAATTAAATATAGGCGCACCGATAAAGGGAAGTCTAACTGTAGATCCAAGGGGGATACCTTTATTATATGTCGGACAAGGCATAAATAAAAATGGAGGAAGATTTGTAGATTTTGCTTATAGAATATTTAGTTTGACTGACTATAAAAAACTTTATGAAATTAAAGGCAGCGACAGTTTTTCAAGAAGAAGCTGGGGGGCTTTTGATTCAACAGCATTAATTGATAAAAATACTGATTCAATTTTTATTTGCGGAGAAAATGGTCTGTTTTATTCAGGTAAATTAAATACAAAATTTGAAAATGAAAAAATTCAAATAAACCCTGAGCTAGTTAAATATCGTTATGATGTTCCTGGCAAGGAAAAAAGAGGAATTGAAAACAGCATAGCCATATATAAGAATTATGGATACTTTGCAGATAACGATGGAATACTTCAATGTGTAGATATAAATACACTTATTCCAGTATGGGCATTGAATATAAATGACGATACTGATTCTACAGTTGTTTTAGAAAAAGAGTATGCTAATTTAAATTTATATACAGCCTGTGAGGTCGACCACCAAGGTAATAATGGATACAGTTACGTTCGAAAAATAGATGGTACATCAGGTAAAATATTATGGGAAAATAAATATAGATGTTCCTTTAATGATGGAGTCAACGGAGGAGCCTTGGCAACACCTGTTTTAGGTAAAAATGATATATCCAATTTAGTTATATTTAATATAGCAAGACATCCACAATACAATGAAGGTATTCTGATTGCAATTGATAAAAATAGCGGTAAAGAGGTATGGTCATATAAGCTGAAAAATTATTGCTGGAGTTCACCCGTTGCTCTTTATACTGATAGCGGAAAGAGTTATTTAGTACAATGTGATTCTACAGGAAAGGCTATGCTTATTGAAGGCTCTACAGGAAAACTATTAGATAATATAGAACTAGGGGCTAATATAGAGGGAACTCCTTCGGCATTTAATGATACCATTGTAGTTGGGACCAGGGGTGCTGAAATAGTAAGTTTTAAAGTGAAATAAGCTTCTGGCTATTTGACTAGCATTGTATTTTATGTGATAATTATTATTGATATTAAAAATAACAAAATAAAAGTATAAAATTACATAATACCTTTTATAGGTATATTAGGAGGTAAAATAAATGATTAAAGAAGTTATGGATAATAATTTTAATGAAGAAATATCAGAAGGTGATGCTCCAGTTGTTGTAGATTTCTGGGCACCTTGGTGCGGACCTTGCAAAATGCTTGGACCAGTTATAGAGGAACTTTCAAGTGAATATGATAATAAAGTAAAGTTCTTAAAAGTGAATGTAGATAATAATCCGGTTGTATCACAAATGTATAGAGTTTCAAGTATTCCAACTGTTATGGTGTTTAAAAATGGTTCTACAGCTGATACTATGGTTGGTTTTAGGCCTAAGAATGCATTAAAGGAATTAATAGACAAACATATTTAGGTAAACTTTATATCCAAGTTCAGCTCGATTTAATTGATGAACTTGGATATATTTATAATCAAATGAATGAGGTGGAAAAGAGTTGTCTGATAGATACGATATAGCCATAGTTGGGAGTGGACCGGCAGGATTGTCTGCTGCTATCAATGCTAAAATCAGGAATAAAGATATTATAGTTTTTGGCAGTAGAGATTTTAGTGCCAAACTAATAAAAGCTCCTAAGATAAATAATTATTTAGGTTTTTATAATGTCACAGGAGAAAAATTAAAAGAAGAGTTTGAAAATCATATTAAAGCCATGGACATAAGTATAAAATATGAAAGAATAAATGCAGTTTATGCCATTGGTGATTATTTTGTTCTCATGGTTAACGAAAAGATGTATGAAGCAACTTCCATTATACTTGCTACCGGAGTAGAGTATACAAAACCTCTTAAGGGAGAAGAAGAGTTTTTGGGAAAAGGGGTAGGTTATTGTGCTACTTGCGATGCTCCTCTATATAAAGGTAAAACTGTAGCAATTGTAGGATATAATGATGATGCTGAAGAAGATACGAACTTTGTTAATGAGTTAGCTTCTAAAACCTATTATATACCTATGTATAATGGCAATTATAAGCTGAAAGATAATATTGAAATAATAAAAGATAAGCCAATAGAAATCAAAGGAGATATGTTTGTAAATAAGCTTCTTCTTAAAAATTGTACGATAGAAACGGATGGAGTCTTTATATTAAAAGACAGTGTTCCGCCAGGGCAGTTAGTACCTGGACTTGAAATTGAAGATGGGCATATTAAAACAGATAGAAATATGAATACCAATATTCCTGGATGTTTTGCTGCAGGTGATTGCGTTGGAAAGCCCTATCAATATATTAAGTCTGCAGGAGAAGGACAAATAGCTTCATTGAGTGCAGTTTCTTATATAGACTCATTAAAAAACTCTCGAAAGTAATTTTTCGAGAGTTTTTTAATGAGTTTTATTTGTTTACCACAAAAAAAACATGGTTTCCAATAGGTTTAACATTGGACTTGCTTACCTGCTTCATCCAAGTTGAGGTTGCGATTTTAGGGTTGTAAAAGAAAATTGCATTGTTAGTTGGATCATTGCCTTTTAATGCTTCGATAACTGCACTATAACTAACTTTATCGGGTACTACATCAATTTTTCCATCTTTCAAACAGGAAAAAGCACCTTTTTGCTTAATAACCCCTTCTACAGATTTTGGAAAACCAGGGTTTTTTAATCTGTTTAGTATAACAGAGGCTACCGCAACCTTTCCTTCGTAAGGCTCGGAGCGGCTTTCAGCATAAACTATTTGCGACATCAAATATACATCTTCATCAGTTATATATATAGTTTTATCTGAAACATTAAATACTTGAACTGCACCTATCTGCTCTTTATATAGGTGTTGTTCTTCTTCAGCTGCTGTAACTTTAGACATTGGTATTATAAGTAAAGTTAAAAGCAGTGTAAAAATAATAAAAAATTTTTTCATATTTATATAAGTTTCCTCCTTTTACCTACGGGGTTAGCTGACGGGTTCGGTAAAGGCATAACCTACGTAAAAAACGATTCACCCCAAGAAAATGGTTTCCCCGCGTTTTATAAAAAACTTAGGCTAGGAGTATTATTCCTCATTTTTTTAAAAAAATACCAATTTGAATAAAAAAAGTGACATACTACTTAAAGTGTGTCACTGCATTTCTTAATTTATATTTGACTGCTTAAATTCTTTAAAAGTTTTTGTGAAATTATCAAAAGCTTTTGAAGCATCACTAAGCTTAGAATTCGGTACGGCATATAATTCGCTTATCTTATCAGTAGTTATTTGGTTGCCTAGTAGTTTCTCATTATTTGCTGCATATATAAAACTTTCTAGATAGCCATTATAACATTCTAATGTGGTGTTTAAAAGCTTATAACACTCCACTCCATTAGATGGTGCTGCTATATTTGAAAATTCTTGATTTATTCTATCAAGTTCATCTTTATTTTTATTTGCAAGAGCAATAATATTATCTATATTCCCTTTTTCTTGTCTAACCTTTGTCAGCTGAGAACTCAAATCTATATTTATTGGTGTGAATTTTGATAACACTGAATCAATACTTGATTCGAAATCTGAACTTTGAGATTGATGAATTTCTTTATCTCTGACAACCTTAACCATCTCGTTAACATAAGTTGTAACATTATCAATAAAAGCTGTTGTACTTTGAGGCAAAGAAATTTTTGCATTTTTAATGTTTACTAAAGCATAGTACTTAACACAATCATTTGTATATTTTTTTAAATCTTCACTTGCTTTATCTACATCCTTACCTTCAGGGTTTCTTAGGATAGCATCTATTTGTCGATAAATTAATATATTCTTATCTAAACCCAATAAAAAGTTCTCATTATCCTTAGTGTATTTATCTGTTGCTGTTAATCTCTGGGCTTCTTCTTTAAATTTTGATAAAGTATCTATTTTATTTGGGAGCTCTTTTCTAACAGCTTCATTGTCTTTTAAAGCTTGTCCGTTTTTATTGTTAAATGAAGACACACTGTCATTGAGCTTGTTAATCTGTGAAATAATGTTTTGAATATTAGCCTCGTAGGAATTGGAGGATTTCCCTATAAATAAATAGTAAGTGCCAAAAAAAACTCCGGCTACTAAGAGTACGAATACTAAAATTTGTAGTATTACTATAACTGTCTTATTTTTCTTTTTCGTAGATTTCATTTTTATTTCTCCTCTCACTTGAAACACTTGGCATCTTATTTCTATTAGAAAGATGCTCAGTAAAGATTATTTAGACCTTAGTGTCTTGATATATATTAAAATAAATGTCAATAATTTTATAATGCTAGGCAAATTAGCTTATAATATAATATTCTACTTGATAAATCAAAATTCCTGCAAATTATATTTTAATATAAATTACAATAAATTTATATTAGATTTATACTAATAAGTCATGGATTAGTGTATAATTGTATGTATATAATAAAAATATTTGATCTTTACATAAGAAATGTTTAAGGAGGGTATAGCTTGACGGAGTTTTTTAAGGTTTTAATAGATAGTATTAAAACAATAAGTATATTTTCAATATTAGATATTATTGTGGTATCATACATTTTTTATAAGGGATATATGTTAATTACAGAAACAAGGGCGGAACAATTACTAAAAGGTATTTTGCTTATAGTTGTATTGATACCAATAGCTAAGATAGCAAAGTTAAACATGCTTTATTGGATATTAAGTAAAACTATAACAATAGGTGTGCTTTCTATAATTATTATTTTTCAGCCTGAAATACGAAGAGCTCTTGAACATTTAGGAAGAAGTGCTTTTAATGAAATTCATATATTAGAAGACGTAGAAGCTATGGAGAAGGTAGTAACGGAAGTGACAGAGGCGGTTGAGAACCTATCTAAGTCTAGAACTGGTGCTCTTATTATAATAGAAAATCGAACTGGACTTGGTGATATTATTGCCACGGGTACAAGACTTAATGCTGTAGTATCCGCTGCACTCTTAGAAAATATATTTGTAGTAAATACTCCACTTCATGACGGAGCTACAATTATAAGAAATGATAAAATTATATCTGCAGGGTGTTTTCTTCCGCTTACTGGCAATGATAGTATAAGCAAGCAGCTGGGAACAAGACACAGGGCAGGTATTGGAATATCAGAAAACTCTGATGCGTTAACAATAATAGTGTCAGAGGAGACAGGAGTAATCTCATTAGCAGTTAATGGAACTCTAACAAGAAACTACACAAAAGATAGATTGAGAGATATATTAATTAGAATCTTAAAGAGCAGACAAAGCAAGAAATTAACCTTTAGGGAGAGGGTGACGATGTGGATAAAAAAAATACGTGGCTGATTAAGATTTGCTGTGTAATCGCAGCTTTTTCCCTATGGCTTTACACATCTAACTTAGAAGGAAGTCAAGTTCCGCAGCAGGTTACAGTACAAGTAACGCTTCAAGGACTTGATAATGTAACCGAGCAAAAGCTTAAAGTTTTGCCTCCAGCAAAGCCATATACAGTTACACTTAAGGTAACTGGATCGCTAACAGACGTTCAGTTAGGAAAGGAACAATTTAAGGCAGTAGCGGACTTAAGTGAATGGGTATTTACAAAAGGTGAAAGAGATATACCAGTAAGAATAGAAAGACAGCCTGCTAATGTAACTATCCTAAATAGCAGTATTTTATCTATAAGAGTAGCCTTTGATGATTTAAAACAAAAGAATCTACCTATAAAAATTAGTACTGACGGCAGCAAGGTCAAGGAAGGATATTTTGCTTTGACACAAAATATAACACCCTCCGATGTTGTGGTCAGCGGTGCGGCAAAATTTGTAGATCAAGTTACTAGTGTTGGAGTGTCATTAGATTTAAAAAATGCAGATAAGGATTTAAATTTAAAGCTTCCTTTAAAAGCATTAGATTCTTCAGGAAGAGAAGTTAAAAATGTGGATATATCGCCAGATACTGTGGATATTTCAATTCCGGTAAAGAAAACGAAGACTGTGGGAATTAACGTTGTTACTAAAGGAAACCTGGGAAAAGATTATTCATTAAAAACAATAGTAACTCAGCCTGATAAAATAGATATTGCAGGAGGAGATGCAGTTAATAATATTACGGTGCTAAACACTGAGCCTGTGGATTTAAGCACTTTATCTCCAAATAAAACTATTACAGCCAAACTAGTAGTTCCTGATGGTATAAGCTTAATAAATAGTGATGGCACAGTAAAAATAAAAGCAACAATGGATAAAATAATTCAAAATAATTATACTTCTGATATTCAGATAAAAGGAGTAAATGAGGCATTTACGGCAACTTTAGATAATAGTAAGCTAACTTTAACTCTATCAGGTCCAGATACTATAATAAGCACTATAAAAAATGAAAATATTAATGCTAATATTGATGTAAGTACTTTAACGGCTGAAGGTGAATACTCAGTAAAAGTAAATTATACGATACCTGATGGTGCATCTAAAGTATCAGCTAATCTGGAAAATGTAAAAGTAACTTTAAAGAAGAAAGCATCTACTCCTACTACTACACAGCCAACAAATACGAATGGAGGGCAATAATTTTTATGTCCATAAGGGTAAATAACATTATATTAGATATAGAAGAAGATATTACAATATTAAAAGAAAAAGCAGCAAAAAAATTAAAAGTTTCAACGAAGGATATAAAAAGTTTTAAAATACTAAGGGAGTCTATTGATGCAAGAAAGAAAGATTCTATCAAATTCAACTATACTTTAGAAGTTTATTCAGATAATGAGAAAAAACTTGTGGATAGACTTAATGATAAGGATATAAAGCTTGAAGAAAGTCAGTACATTGATGAAATTTCTTTAGGTAATAAAGAAATTAAACATAAGCCTGTAATAGTTGGAATGGGACCGGCAGGAATGTTTGCCGGTCTTTTATTGGCTAGAAAAGGATATAAGCCAATAATAATAGAGAGAGGACAAAAGGTTGAGGAAAGAACTGAAACTATAAATAAATTCTGGAGTACAGGAAGTTTGAATACCGAATCTAATGTGCAGTTTGGTGAAGGGGGAGCAGGAACATTTTCAGATGGTAAACTTACTACAAGAATAAAAGACAACAGATGTGATTATGTTTTGGAGTCTTTTGTAAAGGCTGGAGCGCCTGAAAAAATTTTATATTCCGGGAAACCTCATGTAGGAACAGATATACTAAAGACTGTGGTTAGAAATATTAGAGAAGAAATAATAGCTCTTGGCGGTGAAGTTAAATTTAACAGTAAGCTAGAGGAGTTAGTCGTTAATAATAATGTTTTAAAGGCAGTAGTGGTTAATGGTCAAGAGATAGCTTGTGATAATTTAGTTCTCGCTATAGGACACAGTTCTAGAGATACTTATGAAATGATATATAGAAAAGGTATAACTTTAACACAAAAGCCTTTTGCCATAGGAGTTAGAATAGAGCACTTACAAAGCTTAATTGATGAAAGTCAGTATGGTAAGTTTGCTGGTCACAAAAGACTCAAGGCCGCAGACTATAGACTTAGCCATAGCTGTGATAAACTAAATAGGTCTGTTTATAGTTTTTGCATGTGCCCAGGTGGTGAAGTTGTAGCGGCTGCTTCTGAAAATAATAGATTAGTTACAAATGGCATGAGTTATTATAAAAGAGATAAGAAAAATGCCAACTCAGCTTTAGTAGTTACAGTAAGACCAGAGGATTTTGGCGGAGAAAACCCTCTTATGGGAATGGAGTTTCAAAGGCATTACGAAGCCCTTGCTTACAGCTTAGGAGGAGGAAATTATATTGCGCCAGTACAGCTTGTTGGTGATTTCCTAAATGATAAAACCAGTATGAGTCTTGGTAATGTTAAACCTTCCTACACTCCAGGATATGAATTTAGAGATTTAAGACAATGTCTGCCCCCATATGTTTCTGAAGCACTAAAAGAAGGCATAATAAGTTTTGATAAAAAAATTAAGGGGTATGCTTCGCAAGATGCTGTACTTACAGGTATAGAAACAAGAACTTCTGCACCAGTGAGAATAGAAAGGAAGGAAAACTTTCAAAGTACATCTCTAATAGGACTATACCCTGCAGGAGAAGGTGCTGGATATGCGGGAGGTATAGTATCTGCAGCTGTTGATGGAATAAAAGTAGCTGAAGCTATAATGAAGGAATGGGCGCCTAAAGAATAATTTTTTGAAGGGTTGAATTTCATTTATAATCTGATAAAATAGAATTATAAGTGAAATTTTTATTTTCTGAATAATTATTATTTTATGGATGGGGGAGCAATATGGGTAACAAGGATTATATATTAGTTATTAATCCAGGTTCCACTTCAACAAAAATAGCGCTTTATAGTGAAAAGCAATGTTTGGCAATAAATAACCTTTCACATAGTTTGGATGACATTAAAAAATATGAAAAAATTTATGATCAAAAAGATATGAGGACTAATGTTATTTTAGATTGGATTAAAGAACAGGGGATAAGTTTAGAAAAAATAAGTGCAGTAGTTGGACGCGGGGGACTTTTAAGACCAATGCCTGGAGGAACCTATAAGGTTACAGAAACAATGCTTAAAGATTTAGAGCTTGGTTATCAGGGAGAACATGCTTCTAATCTTGGGGGTATAATTGCCTATGAGATTGCAGAAAAAGTAAATATCCCAGCGTTTATAGTTGATCCTGTAGCGGTAGATGAGTTTGAAGATATTGCAAGAATATCAGGTCTTCCAGAGCTTCCAAGACGATCTTTAGTACATGCCTTAAATATAAAGGCTGTATCAAGAAAGGTATCTAAAAAACTTAATAAAAAGTTTGAAGAAAGTTCTTATGTTGTAGCACACCTAGGTGGTGGAATATCTATAGCACCAGTTAAAAATGGAAGAATAGTTGATGTAAATAATGCAAATGAAGATGGTCCATTTTCTCCTGAAAGAGCAGGGGGGCTGCCAATAGGCGATGTTGTAAGGATGGCCTATAGTGGAGAATACTCGCATAAGCAATTAAAAAAGAAGTTTATCGGCGGGGCCGGTCTTACAGCTTATCTTGGTACGAATGATGGAAGAGTGGTAGATAAAGCTATTGAAAGTGGAGATAAAAAAGCTGAATTAGTATTAAAAGCAATGGCTTATCAGATAGGTAAGGAAATTGGATGCTATTCAACAGTCTTAAAAGGCAAGATAGATGCTGTCATTCTTACAGGAGGACTTGCCCACAATAAAAAGTTGACAGGTTGGATAAGTGAAATGATTGACTTTATTGCTCCTGTTGAGCTTGTTCCAGGAGAGGATGAAATGCAGGCTCTTTATGAAGGTGCAGCAAGAGTTTTAAGAGGTGAAGAAGCTGCTAAAATATATGAAAATGAAGTTTTTATCAAGGAGGTTAAAGTCCTAAATGGACTTTAACGGGCAATCTGCGAGGCTAAAGTCCATTTAGGACTTTAGCGGGTAACTTATGAGCGAAGCGAATGTTATAAGTTACCCAGTGCCCAAAGGGAAACGAGCGCTTTAGATTGCCCAGTGTTTCGAGTGAAAGGAGAACGTTAATGATAAAAAGTTTTGATGAAATAATGGAAAAAGTAAAAAAACAAAAGCAAAAGAGAATTGTTGTTGCAGCTGCTCAAGATGAACCAGTGTTAGAAGCTGTAAGAGATGCTGTTTCTGAGGGTTTTGTTGAGGCGATTTTAGTCGGAGACAAAGAGAAAATAGTTCAAATAGCTCATAAAATTAATTTTAATGTAAACGATTTAGAAATGATTGATGAAACAGATAATACGAAGGCGGCTTTAAAAGCAGTTGAGCTGGTTTCAACGGGAAAAGCAGATATGCTCATGAAAGGGCTTTTGGAAACCTCAACTATCTTAAAGGCTGTTTTAAATAAGGAAATAGGGTTAAGAACAGGAAGATTGATGTCTCATGTAGCTGTTTTTGAAATACCGGGCTTTGACAGACTTATATTTATAACTGATGCAGCCTTTAATATGTATCCAGATTTAAAAGCCAAAATAGATATTTTAAATAATGCAGTTAGTGTTGCTCATGCTGTCGGGATAGAAACTCCTAAGGTTGCACCGATTTGTGCAGTAGAAGTTGTAAATCCAGATATGCCAGCCACAATTGACGCTTCTATTTTATCAAAGATGAATGAAAGAGGTCAAATTAGAGGATGCATTGTAGACGGACCTTTAGCTGTAGATAATGCATTATCAGAAGAAGCAGCAAAACATAAAAAGATAAACAGTCCAGCGGCAGGAAAGGCTGATATACTTCTACTTCCAAATATTGAGGCTGGAAATGTAATGTATAAAACTTTAACATATACTACAAAAGCTAAAAATGGAGGCATATTAGTTGGAACATCAGCTCCAGTAGTATTAACCTCGAGGGCAGACAGCCCAGAATCAAAGCTTTATTCAATAGCTTTGGCAGCTTTGGTAGCAGATTCAAATAAATAAAAAACTAATATTACTATAGGGGGACCAAAATGAGTTATAAGCTTTTAATAATTAATCCAGGTTCTACTTCAACAAAAATAGGTGTTTATGAAGATGAAAATCCTATTATAGTTGAAACTTTAAGACATTCCTCTGAGGAAATAGGAAAGTTTAAAACTATATATGAACAGTTTGAGTTTAGAAAAAATGTAATTTTGGATATTTTAAAAGAAAAAAACTTTGATATAAATACCTTAGATGCAGTTGTTGGCAGAGGAGGACTTTTAAAGCCTATAGAAGGTGGTACTTATGAAGTTAATGAGATAATGCTCAATGATCTTAAAATAGGTGTTCAAGGACAGCATGCATCAAATTTAGGTGGAATTATTGCAAGTGAAATAGCAAAAAAAATTGGCGTTAAAGCTTTTATTGTAGATCCGGTTGTTGTTGACGAGCTTGATGAAATTGCTAGAATATCTGGAATACCTGAAATAGAGAGAATAAGCATATTTCATGCACTTAACCAAAAGGCTATAGCTAAAAGATATTCAAAAGAAATAGATAAAAAATATGAAGAACTAAATTTAATAGTTGCTCATATGGGTGGAGGAATATCTGTAGGGGCACACAAGAACGGAAGAGTTGTTGATGTTAATAACGCTTTGGATGGAGAAGGGCCATTTTCTCCGGAACGTTCAGGAAGTCTTCCTATAGGTGACTTAGTAAAGCTTTGCTTTAGTGGTAAGTATACTTATGATGAAGTCAAAAAGATGATTACAGGCAAAGGCGGCTTTGTTGCCCACTTGAATACTAATGATGCAAAAGTTGTAGCTGAAGCTATGAAGGCTGGTGATAAGAAAGCTGAGCTTGTTTTAAAAGCAATGGCATATCAGGTATCAAAGGAAGTAGGAAAATGTGCTGCTGTACTTCATGGAAAAGTTGATGCTATATTATTAACAGGTGGAATAGCTTATGGTAAGGACATAGTAGAGCTTATAAAGGAAAGAGTTGAATTTATAGCTCCAGTTATAGTTTACCCAGGAGAAGACGAGCTTCTTGCTTTAACTCAGGGAGGAATAAGAGTTCTAAAAGGCGAAGAAGAAGCAAAAGAATATAAATAAGCAAGCAGGGGGTGACTTATGAGCAGAATAAGAATATTTACAGGACATTTTGGAAGCGGTAAAACTGAAATAGCTATAAATTATGCAATAAACTTGGCTAAGCAGGGGAAAAAGGTAGCAATTGTAGATATAGACATAGTTAATCCATATTTTTGCGTAAGGGATATAAGTGAGTTATTAACAAAGGAATATGGAATACGAGTAATAGCTTCTAATCCTCATTACTCTAATGCAGAGCTTGCAGTAGTACCAGCGGAGATAATTTCTGTGTTTAATGATAAGTCCTATGAAGTTGTAATGGACATAGGAGGAGACGACTCTGGGGCAGTTGTATTAGGACAGTACAATAGATTTTTTAGAGAAGAACCTTATGAAATGTACTTTGTAGTCAATAATAATAGACCTATGACTTCAAATTTAATCGATACAGAAGAATATATAAGAAATATTCAATATTCTTCAAGACTCAAGGTAACATATTTGGTATCCAATACAAACTTATCGTATGAGACAACCATTGAAGATATATTAAAAGGCGATAAGGAAGTAGCGGAGTTATCAGAAAAGGTAGGCATACCATATAGATATACGGTTTGCAGAGAGGACTTATTTTCGGACATAATAGGCAAAGTACAAGGTGAAATTTTGCCAATAGACATATATATGAAACCACCGTGGAGATAAATAAGATGGAGGGGATTTTATGCCAAGAGTTACTTTTAAAGAAGAGAGATGCAAAGGATGTGGAAACTGCATTCTTGCTTGCCCTAAAAAGATAATTGCTTTTTCCGAGAAGTTAAATAACAAAGGGTATCATCCTGCAGAGGTTACTGAAGACAGAATGAGTCAATGTATCGGCTGTGTATCCTGTGCCAGAATGTGTCCAGATTGTGTTATAGTTGTAGAAAAGTAATTAATTAAAAGGAGGTTAAAGTCCTAAATGGACTTTAACGAGCAATTTTCGAGCGGAAGCGAGAGTCTTTAATTGCTCAGTGCTTTCGACTAAAAGGAGGAGGGTTTCAAATGGGTGAAAAGGTATTAATGAAAGGTAATGAAGCCATTGGAGAGGCAGCTATTAGAGCTAACTGTCAGTGCTTCTTTGGTTATCCAATTACACCTCAGACAGAAGTAGCTGCTTATATGTCAAAAAAGATGCCAAAGATTGGAAGAGTATTTTTACAAGCTGAAAGTGAAGTAGCTGCTATAAACATGGTTTACGGAGCGGCAGGAAGCGGGGTTAGAGTTTTAACTTCTTCTTCAAGCCCAGGAATAAGCTTAAAAGCTGAAGGAATTTCCTATATAGCAGGAGCAGAGCTTCCATGTGTTATTATAAACATAGTTAGGGGTGGCCCAGGCCTTGGTGGAATCCAACCAGCTCAGTCAGATTATTTCCAGGCAACTAAAGGTGGAGCACATGGTGATTTCCAAATGCCAGTTTATGCACCAGCATCAATTCAAGAAATGGTTGATTTAGTTCAAGAAGCTTTTGATGTTGCTGATATGTATAGAACCCCATGTATGGTTATGGGAGATGGAATGCTTGGTCAAATGATGGAACCTGTTGAGTTTAAAGAAAGAGAAAAAAGAGAGCTTCCAGAGAAAGATTGGGCTGCTAATGGCTTAAGAGGAAGAAAGACTCATAATGTTATAAATTCCTTATTCTTAAAACCAGAAGAACTTGAGCAGCATAACTTAAAGCTTCAAAGAAAATATGATGCTATAAAGAAAAATGAAGTGAAATATGAATTGTATAATTGCGATGAAGAATGTGACTTAATTATAGTTGCTTATGGAACAACATCAAGAATATGCAAAAATGTTGTTAAAATGGCTAAGGAAAATGGCATTAGGCTTGGTTTAATTAGACCTATAACTTTATGGCCATTCCCTGTTGAAGCATTTGAAAAAACTATATCTAAAACAAGACTTGGCTATATTTCAGTTGAAATGAGTATGGGTCAAATGGTTGAAGATGTTAGATTATCTGTAAATGGAAGAAAGCCAGTTCACTTCTATGGAAGAACAGGCGGAATGGTTCCTCATCCAGAAGAAATCTTAAGCAAAATAAAAGAAATAGTAGGCTTCAATAGCGAAGCTAAAGATGAAGTTGCAGGGGGGATAAAATAATGGCTATAGTATTTCAACCACCTATTTCTTTGTTAGATGTACCTACCCATTATTGTCCAGGATGTACTCATGGAGTAATTCACAGGCTTATTGCCGAGGTAATAGATGAGTTGGGAGTTTTAGATAAAACAATAGGAGTAGCACCAGTAGGATGCTCAGTGCTTGCATATGATTATTTTGCTTGTGATATGTTCCAGGCAGCTCATGGAAGAGCTCCAGCAGTTGCAACTGGTATAAAAAGATCTCATCCAGACAGTGTAGTATTTACTTATCAAGGTGACGGAGACCTTGCTGCAATAGGTACAGCAGAAATTGTTCATGCAGCAACAAGAGGAGAAAATATAGTTACTATATTCGTGAACAACTGCATCTATGGAATGACAGGAGGACAAATGGCTCCAACAACTCTTCCGGGACAAATTACAGAAACATCACCATACGGAAGAGACGTTAAGACAGCAGGATACCCAATAAGAGTTTCAGAAATGATTTCAACTCTTGATGGTGCATGCTATGTTGAAAGAGTTTCCGTTGATAGTGTTCCAAATGTAATTAAGGCTAAAAAAGCAATAAAGAGAGCTTTTGAAAATCAGATAGCAGGAAAAGGATTTTCTATGGTTGAAGTGTTGTCTATATGCCCAACTAACTGGGGATTATCTACAGAAGAATCCTTTAAATGGTTAAAAGACAATATGATACCTTACTATCCATTAGGTGTTAAAAAAGATACTACAGGGGAGGTAAAATAATATGGCTTCACAAGAAATATTATTTGCTGGCTTTGGCGGTCAAGGTATTCTCTCTATGGGAAAATTCTTAGCTTATGCGGGAATGGATGCTGGTCTTAATGTTTCATGGCTTCCATCTTATGGTCCGGAAATGAGAGGAGGAACTGCAAACTGTTCAGTCATACTTACTGAAGATCCAGTGGGTTCCCCTATAGTTAATGAAGCTACTACACTAGTAGTTATGAATAGACCTTCATTAGATAAATTTGAAGAGGCTATTAAGGAAAATGGACTTTTAATAATAGACAGCGATTTAGTAAATAGGCTTCCAGAAAGAAATGATATAGAAGTTATTAGCATACCAGCCCAAAGCATAGCAGAAGAAATTGGAAGTAAAACTATAGCTAACATGGTACTCTTAGGAGCATTGGTTGCAAAAACAGGTATAGTTTCTATGGAAGACTTGCTTAAAGCTTTAAAGGAACACGGAAAAGAAAAATTCTATGAAGCTAATAAGAAGGCTTTAGAAAAAGGTGCGGAATTCGCTGCTTAATAGAATTAAGAACATAAAGTAAAAATACCTAGAGAAAAAGCTCTAGGTATTTTTTTACATTGTAATAAAATGACACTTGTAATATAATTATTTTGTATGTTTATATGTATAAGAGAAAAAGCGAGGTTACAATATGAGTAGAATGTTTGGAACAGATGGAGTTAGGGGAATTGCAAATACAGAGCTTACAGCTCAGCTTGCGTATAATTTAGGAAGAGCTGGGGCTTACGTACTTACAGAAGGAGCTCATAAACCTAAAATAATAGTTGGTATGGATACAAGAATTTCTGGAGATATGCTTGAAGCTGCTCTCGTTGCTGGAATACTTTCAGTTGGAGCTGAGGCTGTTCGTTTAGGTGTAGTTCCTACACCAGCAGTTGCATATTTAACTAGAAAATATGGTGCTGATGCAGGGGTAGTTATTTCAGCTTCACATAATCCCGTTGAATATAATGGTATTAAATTCTTTAATTCACAGGGTTACAAGCTTTCAGATGAATTAGAAGATAGAATTCAAGCTGTAATAGAAAGCAATTTTGAAGGAGTACCTTCACCGACGGGTGGCGATTTAGGAAGAAAGAGGACTGAAGAAGCTGCTCTAGAAGACTATATAAAATTCGCAAAGTCAACTATAGATGTTGATTTTAAAGGGATGAAAATTGCTTTAGACTGTGCAAATGGAGCTTCTTATGAAGCAGCAGTTGAAACATTTAGAAGTCTTGGAGCAGAAGTAGTTGTGATAAACAATGATCCAGATGGTGTGAATATAAACAAAAACTGCGGTTCGACACATCCAGAAGAATTGATGGACTATGTAGTCAGAAAGGGCTGTAATTTAGGCCTTGCTTTTGATGGAGATGCCGACAGATGCCTTGCAGTAGATGAAAAAGGTAATTTAGTAAACGGTGATTTTATGATGGCTATTTGTGCTAAATATTTAAAGGATCAGGGTAAGTTAACCAAAGATGTATTGGTTGTAACAGTAATGAGCAATCTTGGTTTAGATATAGCTTTAGCAAAGGAAGACATTAAAACTGTTAAAACAAAGGTTGGAGATAGATATGTTCTAGAGGAAATGGCTAAGGAAGGCTACAAGCTTGGCGGAGAGCAGTCAGGACATGTTATTTTTCTTGAACATAACACAACAGGAGACGGTCTTGTAACAGGACTTCAAATTGCTGCTGTTGTTAAGAAAAGTGGAAACACACTATCACAGTTAGCTTCAATAATGAAGGAGCTTCCACAAGTATTAGCAAATGCTAAAGTTCCAAATGATAAAAAAGATATTCATGAGAAGGACTCAGAAATAGCAAATGAAATAATGAAGATGGAAGAAAAGCTCCACGGATGCGGACGAGTTTTAATAAGACCTTCAGGTACAGAACCTTTGGTAAGAGTTATGCTTGAGGGAGAAAATCAAGCTGAAATTGATGAAATGGCGCACTCACTGGCTAAAATGATTGAAGAAAAAGCAAATAAATAAAATATTAATTAAATTTTACAAACTGCTGATTGGTTTATACTATTCAGCAGTTTTATTTTGAACTATAATAAAATAAAATATAACTTTGATATTCCTACAGGAGTGTAAAATATATATGGAATTTATAAATATTGATAGAAATTCAAATATTATTAAAGCAGAAGAAAATAAACAAAAAGGAGATATACTTTTTGACGATAAGTACTATTTTGAAGCGGCTTTATATTATGTTGATGCATTAGATTTATATAATAAAGAGCAGTATGAAGTTGAGTTTTCTGATATATATAATAAGCTGGGAGCTTGTAAGGCTAATACCTTTCAATATCTTGAAGCATTATTTTACTATCATAAGGCATACTATTATTCGTCTGCTCATAATGATAGTCAAACATTAGAAAAATCTATATATAACTTAGCTTGGTGTTACAAAAAACTGGATAAGTTTGATGAAGCCATTCAATATTTAGATGAATATTTAGAACTGATAGATAAATCAAGTAACTTTGTTAATTATGTCTATGCTCAAATACTAGTTTCCAATTGTTATGAATGCAAGAAAGAATATAATGAAGTAATTAAGATATATAATAAGCTTATAATAGAATGTAAAAATAATAATGAAGATTTATTAGGGTATATATATACTAATCTCGGTGTTCTATACACTTACCTAGATGATTTAGATAAAAGCATTGAATATTATGACTTTGCTGAGAAATTAAGGAGAGATAAAAGTCCATATGATTTGGCATACACGTATTTAAGTAAGGCTGAAGCTCTTATGAAGCGTGAAAGTTATTACGAAGCATTAGAACTTATATATGACAGCTTGAGCCTACTTAAAGATAGCCCTGATGAAGAGCTTCAGATAAAAGCTTCTTATACACTTTCAGAAATTTACTTAAGAATGAATGATAAGAAAAACTTGAAAAGGATATATCAAAATTTAGTTGAACTCTTAAGTAAGAGTAATAGAAAAGACGAACTTATTAAAATATATTCAAAGTTAGCTTTAATCTATTTGGATGAAAAAGATGAGATAATGTGCAAAAAATACATTGAATTAGTAGAAAGAACATATTGAATATTCTGAAAATTGTGATATAATAAGATATTATATGAGATTGGGGGAAAACATATGAAAAAGAAAAAAAATTTAGTATTTAGTATTTTTCTTAGTTTATCACTCTTAATTGCTGTTGTAGGAGTAGTTGTGCCAAATGGACCTGGCGGGCAAGATCCGCCTGTACTTGTTACTAACAGCATAAATACATATAATATTTAATTTAAAAAACTATATCAATTTGAGAATTTTGTAATTATCATGTAAAAAGACCGCTTTAATTAGCGGTCTTTTTACATGGCAGAACCTATTAATAATATATAAATATTAATAATAGGTTATTTGCTTATTCAAATATTATAGTGGTTTAACGTTTATGGCTTGATCTCCCTTTTGCCCTTGAGTTAAGTCAAAGGAAACCTTATCGCCTTCGTTAAGAGTCTTGAATCCACCAGATTCGATACCTGAGTAATGAACAAATACATCTTTTCCGTCATCTGTTGTGATGAAACCGAAACCTTTTTGTGAGTTGAACCATTTTACTGTTCCTTGCATTAAAAAAACCTCCTAAATGTATAAAAAAACTATAATAGGCTAACTATACATACCTACTAATGTTATTTATTTTACCAAATAAGTAGAATTTTATTCAGTTAAAAAATATTTAAATATAAAAATATTTTTATATTTAAATATTTTAGATGAATTATTTACTTATAATTATAGTGTTTACTATTTTTATGAAAACATTTAAAATATATTACGTATACTATAATTTCTCATGGTAAATTACTAAAAAAATGTGGGGTGAGTAGAGGGTGTTTGGAAAAACTATTAGATTTATTCTAGAAGAAAATAAAGTGATTTTTAATTTTGAAAATGGACAAGGATGGATAGAAATAATAAATCCGTGGATTATTAATGTATTTTCACCTTTAAAGTATGATAACCATTATTCGAGAGCAATTGAAGGAGTTTCAGCTGAAAAATGTAACTTTGAAGTAAACGAGACAGATAAATTTATAGAAATAAAAACAGAACAAGTTTCTGTAAGAGTAAGTGATAATTTTTATGTAGATTTTTATGATAAAAATGGTGAACCTATATGCTTAGATTATAAAGGAGATAGAGAACCTTTTGTTAGAAGGGGAAATGTAAGCATAGCTGAGGCTGAAGGTCATAGAGTTGAAACAAACGCAGATTCTCACAAAATCGAAGTTGTTAAGAAGATGTTTGGAGATGAGAATTTTTACGGATTTGGTGATAAAACCGGCCATTTAAATAAAAGAAACTACAGCTACGAGATGTGGAATACGGATGATCCTAGTCCACATGTTGAAAGTTATAAATCGCTTTATAAGTCTATACCTTTCTTTGTAACCTTAAATAAGGGAAAAGCATTTGGAATATTTTTTGATAATACTTTTAAAACTTATTTTGATATGGGTAAGGAAAATAGTGATTATTACTATTTTGGTGCAGAGGATGGTAATTTAGACTACTATTTTATAGCTGGTCCAGATTTTAAAGATGTTATTGGAAGATATACATATTTAACAGGAAAAACTCCTATGCCTCAGCTTTGGACTTTAGGATATCATCAATGCAGATGGAGTTATGCACCTGAAGGAAGACTTAAGGAAGTTGCAAAAGCATTTCGTGATAATGATATTCCTTGCGACGCATTATACCTTGATATAGATTATATGGATGGTTTTAGAGTATTTACTTGGGATAAGGAGAGATTTCCAAATCCAAAAGAAACATTAACTAAACTGAGAGAAGAAGGCTTTAAGGTGGTAACTATAATTGATCCAGGAGTTAAAAAGGATAAAGGCTATTCAATTTATGAGGAGGGACTTAAGAATAATTATTTTGCAACGGATAAGGATGGAGTGCCTTATGTAAATGCGGTTTGGCCCGGAGATTCCTTATACCCAGATTTTTCTGAAGCAAGGGTAAGAGAATGGTGGTCAGATAATCAAAAGATAATGATGGAGGACGGAGTCGCTGGTATATGGAATGATATGAACGAGCCGGCAAGTTTTAATGGCCCTCTTCCAGATGATGTTCAATTTGGAAATGATGGAAGACCAACAGATCATAGAGAAGTACACAATGTATATGGACACTTAATGTCAAAGTCATCCTATGAAGGGATAAAAAAGCATACGGAAAAAAGACCTTTTGTTATAACTAGGGCTTGTTATGCAGGTACACAAAAATATTCTACTGTTTGGACAGGAGATAATCAAAGCTTGTGGGAGCATTTAAGAATGTCAGTGCCCATGCTTTTAAATTTAGGTTTAAGCGGACTAAGCTTTGCAGGAACTGATGTTGGTGGTTTTGGATTTGATTGTACTGGAGAGCTTCTATCCAGATGGATACAAGTTGGGTGTTTCTCACCGCTTTTTAGAAATCATTCTTCTATACATACAAGAGATCAGGAACCTTGGGCTTTTGATAAGCAAACCCTTGATATAAATAAGAAATATATAAAATTAAGATATAAACTTCTGCCCTATTTATATGACTTAATGTGGCAAGGGGAAAGAACTGGACTTCCTGTAATGAGACCATTGGTATTGCACTACTCTCAGGATGAGCAAACCTATAATATTAATGATGAATTTTTGTTTGGAGAAAATATTCTGGTAGCCCCAGTTGTTGAACAAGGCAAAAGTTTTAAAGCAGTATATTTACCAGAAGGAGAATGGATTGATTTTTGGACTGGACAAACTCATAAAGGTAAGGATACTATACTGAAAAATGCACCGTTAGATACTTGCCCTATATATATTAAAGCCGGAAGTATTATACCTAGCTATCCTGAACAAAAGTATATTGGAGAAAAAGTGATAGATGAGTTAACTCTAAATATTTATCCAGGTAAAAGTGAATATATTCACTATGAAGATGATGGAGAAAGCTTCGATTATAAAAAAGGCAAGTACAACTTATATAAGTTTACAATGGAAAATAATAAAAACATAACTATTGGGTTAAATTTCTTAAATGAAGGTTATTCAAAAAAATATAAGAATTTTAGGTTTATCATTAATAATGTAAAAGCAAGACAAATATGCTTTAATGGTGAATCTATAAATTTCAATATATCAAATGGCAGCACTGAATTTGTTTTAAAAGCAGAGGAAGGAAAGCTTAATATAATTTAACTTGGAGGCTAAAGTCCTAAATGGACCTTAGCGGGTAACTTATGAGCGAAGCGAATATCTTAAGTTACCCAGTGCCATAAGGGAACGAGCACTCTTAAACTACCCAGTGATACGAATTAAAGGAGGATAAGGGGTTATGGAAAAGTCAAAAGTATACTTTACAAATCTTAGAACAAAGCCAGGAGTAAATCTTTTAGATAAGGTTGAAAAATTGATAAAGAAGGCTGGAATAGGTGATATTGATTTTAAAAATAAATTCACAGCTGTAAAAATCCACTTTGGAGAGCCTGGAAACTTGGCATATATAAGACCAAATTATGCAGCCAAGGTAGTTAGTGTAATTAAGGAGTTAGGCGGTATTCCGTTCTTAACAGATTCAAATACTCTTTATTCAGGAAGAAGGGCAAATGCAATAGACCACTTAGGAGCAGCTTATGAAAATGGATTTAATCCGCTTACTGTTGGTTGTCATGTTATAATTGCAGATGGACTTAAGGGAACAGATTATAGAGAAGTAGTGATAGATATGAAACACTGCAAAACAGCAAAAATAGGAACTGCAATTGCAGATGCAGATATTATTATATCTATGAATCACTTTAAAGGCCATGAAATGACAGGTTTTGGCGGAGCTTTGAAAAACCTTGGTATGGGATCCGGCTCAAGAGGCGGCAAGCTTGAAATGCATTCTGCTTCAAAGCCAAAAATCGAAGAAGAAAATTGTGTTGCCTGCAGACAATGTATAAATAACTGTGCTCAAGATGCTATAGAGATAAATGAAAACAGAAAAGCAGCTATTGATTATGATAAGTGTGTAGGCTGTGGTCAGTGTGTTGCTGTATGTCAGTTTGATGCCGCTCAGGTAATATGGAATGAAGCAGCTGATACTGCTAACGAAAAAATTGCAGAGTATACCCATGCAGTATTAAAAGATAAGCCAAACTTCCATATAAATTTTATTATGAATGTGTCTCCAAATTGCGACTGTTGGGACAGCAATGATGTTCCTATAGTACCAGACCTAGGAATAATGGCATCCTTTGATCCTGTTGCTTTAGATAAAGCTTCTATTGACATGGTTAATGAAGCTCCAGTAGCAAAAGGAAGTTACTTAGAAGAAAAGGTATGTGAATGTGAAGAACACAATCATGAACATGAAGATAAAATTCACCATATTCATCCTAATACTGACTGGAGAGTAAGCTTAAACTATGCTGAAGAAATAGGGCTTGGAACTCAAGACTATGAATTAGTAGTTATAAAGTAAATAGACTAACTTATACCATATAGGATATAATGTAGTGTGTACTGAAAATTTCAGTGCACACTACTTTTATTTGGGAGTGATACAAATGATAACTATTTTTGATTCACATGCTCATTATGATGATGAATCCTTTAATGAAGATAGAGAGCAAGTAATAAAAGAAATTAAAGAAGCAGGGGTTATAGGAGTTTTAAATTGCGGGGCTTCTATGGATGGAGCAAGATTTTCTTCTAAACTTTCTAAGGAATATGATTTCTTTTATGCTGCAGTAGGAATTCATCCTGAGAATGCAACCGAGCTTAATAATGATACTTTAAAAGAACTTAGAGAATTGGCTTCTAATGAAAAGGTAAAAGCTATAGGTGAAATTGGCCTTGATTATTTCTATGAAGAAAACCCATCAAGAGAAGTTCAAAAGAGAGTTTTTAGAACTCAAATGGAATTAGCAAGAGAACTAAGATTACCTGTAGTAATTCATGATAGAGATGCTCATGAAGATACTTTAAAAATATTAAAGGAGTTTCCTGAGGTTAAGGGAGTGCTGCACTGTTTTTCTGGGAGTGTAGAATTTGCAAGAGAATGCTTAAAGCTTGGATACTATATAGGATTTACAGGAGTTGTAACATTTAAAAATGCTAAAAAAATAGTTGAGGTTGCTAAAGAGATACCGCTTGACAGGATGCTTGTTGAAACAGATTGTCCTTACATGGCCCCAACACCATTTAGGGGAAAGAGAAACAGGTCGGATTATATAAAATATATTATTGAAAAGCTATCAGAAATTAAAGGAATACCCGAAGAAGAAATATCAAGAATTACAATAGAAAACACTAAAAGGATGCTAACTATTTAATTGTAAAAT
Source organism: Clostridium rhizosphaerae (assembly GCF_016765585.1). Taxonomy (GTDB): domain Bacteria; phylum Bacillota; class Clostridia; order Clostridiales; family Clostridiaceae; genus Clostridium_AT; species Clostridium_AT rhizosphaerae. The sequence goes on along the minus strand of NZ_JAESWC010000002.1, from coordinate 1,442,344 downwards.
TTAATTTTAAACCCTATTGAAGGCACTAATATACTAAGAAAGTATATTAGTGCCTTTGGCTTTTATTTAGCATTTTAAAATTTGATGATTAAAAATCCAAATATTGGCATATAATTTAATATCTTATAACTTTTTAGGAGATATAAAAATTTTATTAATAAATTATACCTCTATCAAAGACTGCATATCTATAATTTTAATGCAATCATAATATATTTTATTATTTATGCATAGTAATGCATTTTAGCAGTCTAATAAAAGTAACTTTAGTGAGTTTTATGGCTAAACAACATCTAAACTATATTTAAAGTTGTTTGCTTAAATACCGCTTTAGTTTTAAGGAGGTTAGCAGAATGGATAAGTTGAAAAATATGTATAAAAACTATTTTTCAATAGGTCCTAAGGCAGTACTTGTTGTAATGCTTTCACTCATGGTTGTTACAGCAGGTGTTCAAGCCGCCAAAAAGACTATAGTAGTATCAATTGACGGAAAGGAAACTAAAATAGTTACCTTTAGAAAGACATTTAAGGATGTATTAAGTGATAATAGTATAGTCTTAGGGCCAAAGGACAAAATGACACCAAGTATAGACACAAAGCTAAAGAAAAATGACAGGATTGACATAAAAAAAGCTGTCAATGTTACTATTGCAATTGACGGTCTAGAGAAAAAGATTCTAACAACTGAAGATACAGTATACAAGATGTTTAATGAAGAGGGGATAATAGTAAAAGATACAGATAGGGTAATACCCTCAAGGAACATACAAATAAGTGATGGTTTAAATGTAGTTGTGACAAGAATTGAATCAAAAATTATAAGTGAAAGTGTGGATTTGGATTTCTCTACAGTAGTAAAGAATGATGATGAAGCAATAACTGGTTCAAAAAAGGTACTTCAAGAAGGTGAGAAGGGTCAAAGAGTTATAACTACAGAACTTGTATACGAAGACGGAAAAGAAACAGAAAGAAAAGTACTTAATGATGTTGTTACCAAAAAGCCAGTGCAGAGAATTGTGTCGGTTGGCACACTTGCTGTTCTAAACTTATCCCGTGGAGGGCAGGTTGCATATAAAAACAGTATAAAGATGAAAGCTACTGCTTATACATCAAATTTTGCAAGTACAGGCAAGAGTCCTGGAGATAAAGGCTTTGGAAGAACTGCAACTGGAACAATTGCAAAAAGAAACCCAGACGGATACAGTTCGATAGCTGTAGATCCGAGAGTAATTCCTTTAGGTACCAAGCTATATATTGAAGGGTATGGCTATGGTATAGCAGAGGATACAGGAGGAGCTATTAAAGGTAATATTATAGATGTTTACCTTAATTCAGAGTCTGAATGCAGACAGTGGGGAGTTAGAACAGTAAATGTGTATATTGTTAAGTAAAATTAGGAGCTGCATGCTCCTAATTTTTTTATACCTTGACAATTAGGCAGGCTTGTAACAGAATAATATAAGTAGATTGTTAGGGAAAATTATTACGGGAGGAACTTATGATAAGGGAAGTCATTGTAGTTGAAGGAAGAGATGATATTACAGCTGTTAAAAGAGCTGTAGATGCAGAAATTATAGCTGTTGGAGGCTTTGGTATAAATGCTAAAGTTATAAATAGAATTAAAGAGGCTCAAAAGAGACAAGGAGTTATAGTTTTAACTGACCCTGATTTTGCAGGGGATAAAATAAGAAGAATAATATCTAAGAGAGTTCCTGACATAAAACATGCATATATAACTCAAAAAGAAGGAACTAAGGATGGAGATATTGGTGTTGAAAATGCATCACCTGAGGCTATACTCAAAGCTCTTAGCATGGCTAAATTTGAAATAAAAGAAAAAAGAGAAGAGTTCAATATACAGGATTTAGTATATTTTAAGCTTACTGGAGATACTAAATCTAAAGAAAGAAGAGAGGCTTTAGGCAGGGAGCTTGGAATTGGATATTGTAATTCAAATCAATTTATTACAAGACTCAATAACTATGGAATAACAAGAGAAGAGTTTATAAATGCGCTAAAACGTATAGAGATATAGGAGAAAGAATATGAGTGATTTATCCACAAAAGAAATTGTTAAAAAATATGGATTTAGATTTACTAAAAGTCTAGGTCAGAACTTTCTAATAGATGATAGTGTATTGATGGATATAGTAGAAGGGGCAAATGTAAGCTCAGAGGATTTAATTATTGAAATAGGTCCTGGTGTAGGAACGCTAACCAAAGAGCTTTTAAAAAGAGCAAAAAAGGTTTTCTCTATAGAATTAGATGCTGACCTTATTCCTATATTAAAAGAGGAACTTAAGGAATTTAATAATTTTGACCTTATACACAAAGACGCTTTAAAGGTTGACTTTAATTCTCTAACTGGTGAGGAAAAGTCTATAAAAGTTGTTGCTAATCTTCCATATTATGTTACAACACCTATAATAGCAAAGCTTCTAAATGATAAATTTAATTTTAAATCTCTGACTATTATGATTCAAAAAGAAGTAGCAGAAAGAATTGCAGCTGATCCAAATACAAAAGAATATGGAGCTCTTTCCATATTAGTTCAGTACTATTGTGATACAGAAATAGTAAGAAAAGTAGCTCCAAGTTCTTTCATACCTCAGCCAAAGGTTGACTCTATAGTTATAAAGCTTAATAAGCTTGAAAAACCACGAGTAATAGTAAAGGATGAAAAATTATTTTTTAGAGTTTCAAGAGAGGCGTTTAACATGAGGCGAAAAACTTTATGGAATGCTTTGAAAGCTTTAAAGATAGGCAGTGATCTAATGGAAAAGGCATTTATTAATGCAAGGATAGATTCTAAAAGAAGAGGAGAAACACTTTCTCTTCAAGAATTTGCAGATTTATCAAATGCAATATATGATTTGAATCAATAAATTACGCAGTAGAGATATAAAAGTATAATATTACTTTTATATCTCTGTTTATTTTTTGGTATTTGTTCACTTTTATGTTTAGTCTTCATATATTATAATGAATAAATTTTTTGGAGGGACAAGAGTTGGCTCAAAAAAAGAGTTACAGTAGATATTTTATAATACTGCAGGAAGATGAAAAAGGATATGCTTTGGCCTCTGACAAATTGCCTTCAGGATATACAAAATTGGAAATAAAAAATGATAAGTGTAAGGTATCTTACTATGTTCAAAACTTAAAAAAGGAAAGTGCACCTTATTACATGCTGTTAATTTGTAATAAAAAGGATGTAAAAAAACTTTTAAAGCTAGGTGAATTGAACATAGATGAACACGGCAGAGCAGAGGTATCCTATGAATATCCTGTTGAAAATGTGGCAAACTTTGGAGTCGGTGTTGACAAAATAGTTGGTGCAGCAATAGTTAGACTTATGAATTCTAATATAATACCTGTTATGAGCGGATTTGCCAGTACTGATATTCCAGAGTGGAAGGGTTTTAGTATTATAGAAAGCGAATTAAAGAGGCAGGAAGAAGCACAAGAGGAAAAAGTTGAAAAAGCTGTTGAAGTGAAAGCCGAAGCTAAGAAAGAAGAACAAAGAGAAGAGTCAAAGGAAGAACAAAGAAATATTTTTGATGAATATGAAAAGAAGATTGAAGAGGAGAAAGTTAAGGATAAGGAAGAAGAAATAAAAGTTATAGAAGAAATGCCAAGAAATGAAGCAGCGCAAATAGAAATAAGTAATAATGAAGAGAACATAGAAGAAATTGAAATTGATCCTGAGGATGAAAGACATAAGAAAAAGTGCAAGAAGGATTCTTGCGAAATAAAGCATGAAGAAAAGCATGAAGAAAATTGTGAAGAAAAGCATGAAGAAAAGCATGAAGAAAATTGTGAAGAAAAGCATAAGGAAAAGCATGAAGAAAAGTGTGAAGAAAAGCATAAGGAAAAGCACGAGGATAAGTGCGAAGAAAAGAAAGAGCATAAGCATGAATACAAGTGTGACGAAAATTATCCTAAAGATAATATAAGCATGCTGTTTATGGATGTGGCAGATGGATTTGAAGAATTGCAAGGAATATGCAGTGAAATAAAAAGATGCAAGTGGTATAAGGTCCCTGTTTATAGGCCTGAAGACATGACTAGCTGCGCTCATTATAATAAGTATACGGTTGCTTATTATCCAATGGTTAACTACTATCCGTATATAAGAAAACATGGTCACTTTATTCTTGGCTATAAGCATGATAAAGACAATAAGATGAAATATCTAGTATATGGTGTGCCAGGAACAAAGTCAAGAATTGACCAGCCTTTTGGAGGTAGAACCGGCTTTGTTACATGGGTTCCGCTGGTTGAAGGCGAAGAAGAAGAGAATAGTCAAGGCTATTGGCTTATGTTTTATGATTTTAGAAGCTCAACTATTGTTATACCTGTAAGATAAGAATTAAGAGTAAATAATTAAGAATGAAGAATTAATGTAGAAAATCTTTTAGAGATTTTCTAACATATATTTTAAAGTCTCCAGTGAGACTTTACTCTACAATTCTTCATTCTTCATTCATAATCTATTGGCTTGTACATATAATTTATAGATAGAACTATTTGGAGGTTAATGTCCTAAATGGACATTAACGGGCTGGCCAGCCGGTGAAAGCTGGCGAGAATAGACAGACCAGTGCTTAATTGTCTGTGATTCTGATTAAAGGAGGTTAGTATGAGGCTGATTATATTAAATAGAAAAAGACTAGGTGTTACTGTAATAATTATAGGACTCATGTTAGTTTTATTCGGTTTGGAAAAAAAATTTGATGGAAGACTTAGATATGTGGCATTGATGCAGAATAATATATATTCGCTTACAAAGTATGACGTGCCGGAGTTAAATTTTAGCTATAAGCTGCCGAAAGAGTGGACAACTCAGAAACAGAGTTTTGGTGGGGATGAAATAGTATATCATAATGATTTTAGTTCAGAAGATGCTTCTATACATGGCTTTGTACAAGTATGGAACATTAAGGAGGATTTAAAAAGTTTTCTGGATAAAAGCAATGAATTAAATAAGCAGTACGCTCAGTATACTGATTATAATATTACCCCTATAGTTGTTAAGAATCATGATGGTTATCTAGTAACCTATACCATGAAAACTTCAGAAACGGCAAAATATAAAGGATATGAATACTTTATAAAGGATAAAGGTAAATTTTTTAGATTTACTTTTTATGTAAGAGATGTTAACTTTAAAGAAAATATGCCAACTATATTTAAAACTATTGTTGAAACCTTTGAGTCTAATAAATAATAGATTGATTTAAATATTTCAAAGTATTATAATTTATTTTAAAGAATAAGAGAAGCTTTTGCTTCTCTTATTAATTTATGTGAAAGTAAAAGGGGGGAGCTTATTTTGAAGCCTATTTTATTCAATATTTTTGGATTAAATGTTTATGGTTACGGAGCAATGATTGCAATAGGGATAATTGCCGCAGTAATGCTTCTAAGTTATAGGGCGAGAAAGGCAGATTATGATGAAGACAGTATACTAAATATGGCAATATTGGCAGTAATATTAGGAGTAGCTGGTGGAAAGCTGCTATATATATTAACTGAATTTAAAAGTATAATTAGCTATCCAGAGCAGCTTAAAGACTTTGGAAGCGGCTTTGTTGTTTATGGATCAATAATAGGGGGAGCGCTTGGAGTTTACATATACTGTAGAAAAAAAGGTTGGGGGATTTTAAAAATATTTGATTTAGTTATTCCAAGTCTTCCGCTGGCTCAAGGCTTTGGAAGAATAGGCTGCTTTTTAGCTGGATGCTGTTATGGAAGAACTACGAACTATTTTATAGGAGTAAAATTTAAAGAGGGATCCTTAGGGCCTGTAGATACTTGTGTGTATCCAACGCAAATTTTCTCATCAGTGTTTGATTTCGCTTTAGCAATTTTTCTGCTTTGGTATGCTAAAAAGGAGAGAAAAGATGGAAGAGTTTTTTCCTTATATTTAATACTGTACAGCATAGGCAGATTTATAATAGAATTTATAAGAGATGATCCTAGAGGCAGTGTAGGAATTCTTTCAACTTCACAATTTATAAGCGTATTTGTAGTATTTCTTGGAGTTTTAATGTTTAATATTGATAAGTTTAAAGGTGTTTTTAAAACAGGCAAATCAAAACAAATGTAGAAATAAGGAGCGGAAAATATTGAGGAAAAAAAGACATTTACTGTGTTTATGTCTCTTAATCTTAATTGCTGTTTTTTTCACGGGCTGCAGTAGTATTGATCAGCTTAAAGTTAAATTTGGCATGAAAAATAATGATTTTGAATACATTAAACAGGGTAAAATTAAAAAAATTGTAATACAAAATACTAGAGATCCAGGTTTTAGATTTATTGTTACAGATAAAAAGGCTATTTCAGAATTATATGATATACTTTCCACATCTAAACAGGTTCAAACAAAATCTACCTTAGAGCCTGATTATGTGTTTGAGATGCAGGAAAGCTCGAGTAAGGTATATAAATTTAACTATATAACCGGACTAGATAAGAGCGAGGCTGGAAATTTATATAATGAAGATAAGGTTTATGTAGTATCAAAGAGAATAGACAACGACATAATAAAAAGTCTGTGGAATATTAGAAAACCAAAGGACTTCAGCAGTAAATACTATGAAACAATAATAAATCAGGTAGAGAAGTATTATAAAGAAAATGGTGCAGGAAAAACTATAGGTATTAATCTTTATGATGATGTTGATGTAGCCAAGTTTATATTGTCAACAGATCTTGAAAATTTTAAGACAAATCTTAATTCAAAAGTGCCAGGTGCCGAGTTAATGAGTACTCCAAAAGTCTCTGAGAAAGCAAAGGACTATGATATAACAGTAGGAGTAAAAACTGTAGGCTATAAAACTTTCTTATATAAAACAGAGATTACTTTTTTGGACAAAAAGAGCAATACTCAGAAGAAATATTATATAAGGATATCTGATGAATCAAAGGATGGACGGTGGACAACAAAGGTTGATACCGATAGACCAACAGGTTGGTAGGAATAAATTATTAAGTAATTGTTAATTTATTAACTATTTATGGAAATCTATAAATAAAGTCTGTATACTAATATAGTTAGTTAAAATTTAGGTGAATAGAAAATTTTCTTGTAGAAGGAGAAAAATATGAAAAAGAAAATTATTATTGGAATTATAGTTGCTGCCGCTGTGTGCGGTCTTATAGCTTTTAGATTTGCAGGAGGTAAAAAAGTAAGTTATGTTAGTGTAAAAACATCAACTATTTCTCAAGGTGATGTTAAAGCTTACCTTTCAACTACGGGAACTGTTAAATCCAAAAATACAAAGGATTACTATCCTCTTCAGGGTAAAGTAAAAAAGGTTAATGTAAAGGTTGGAGATTCGGTTAAACAAGGACAAGTACTTGTAGAATATGAAGTTCAGGATGTAAATGCAGCAGTAAAACAGGCACAGATACAATATGACAATGCAGCTTTGCAGAAAAAGATGCTTGTTAATAATAATAATGATATAAAAAGCCAAATATCAGACTTAGATAAGCAAATTTCTGATTTGGATAGTCAAATATCAAATCTTAACAATCAGGTAAATGCTCTTAAAGTTAGCAAGAATCCTGCTGATATAGCATTGCTTCAGGATGCTAAGAATCCATCTAATCCTGCAGTGCAGATACAAAATGCTGAGGCTTCAAAAGCTACACTAAAAGGAAGACGTGACGCTTTAAAACCTATATCAACTGAACAATTTAAGCAGGCAGATAATTCAGTAGCCTTAGCTCAAATTGCATTAGACAGTGCAAAATCAAATCTTTCAAAGAGCCAGGATAAAATTATATCTGATATTGATGGTGTAGTTACTGCAATTAATGTAGCAGAAGGAGCAACTTCAATGACAGCAGGCGTGCAGTCTGCCGTAACTGTACAGGATTTGTCAAATCTGAAAGTAGAACTTTCAGTTGGGAAATATGATTCTTCAAGAATTCAATTAGGTCAGGACGCAGTTGTAAAAAATGGTGGAAAAGATTATAAGTCAAAAGTATCAGAGGTTGACCCAGCTGCTAAGAAAACTGTTTCTGCAGCAGGAAGTGACACAACCTTAGGAGCTGAAGTGGATATTTTAGATAAACCAGAAGGATTAAAAGTAGACTTCGATGCAGATGTTGATATACTTGTAGGACAGGCAAACAGCACACTAAAGGTTCCAGCAGAGAGTATAAAAACAGATAAAACAGGTAAATCAGTAGTTTTTATAGTTGAAGGTGATAAAGCTGTTCAAAAGGAAGTTAAACTTGGAATTCAGTCAGATATGGAAGCGCAGGTAATTGAAGGAGTTAAAGCTGGCGATAAGGTAATATTAAATCCAGGAGAAACAGTAAAAGACGGAGCTGCTGTTAAGGAAATGGCAGGAGATGGTAAAAAATGATAGAGGTTAATAATGTAGTTAAAAGATATATTACTGGAGAAATTGATTTTACAGCTCTTAAAAGTGTAAGTTTGAAAATTGAAAAGGGTGAGTTTACATCAATAATGGGACCTTCGGGTTCAGGAAAGTCTACTATGATGAATATACTTGGTCTTTTAGACAGAATGAACAGCGGAACTTATATACTAAACAATCAAAATGTATCTAACTTAACTGATAATGAGCTTGCACATATAAGAAATAAGGAAATAGGATTTGTATTTCAAGCTTTTAATCTTCTTCCAAGAATGACAGTTCTTGAAAATGTTGAACTTCCTATGGCATATGCTGGAGTTTCCAAAAAGGAAAGAAGAGAAAGGGCGCTAAGTGCACTTGATAAGGTTGGTTTAAGTGATAGAGTGAAACATAGACCTAATGAAATCTCAGGTGGACAAAAACAGAGAGTAGCTATAGCACGTGCTATAGTAAATACCCCGGCAGTTGTTATGGCTGATGAACCCACAGGAAATTTAGATACTAAGTCATCTGTTGAAATTATGAAAATATTTCAGGATTTAAACAACGAAGGTGCTACTGTAATAATGGTAACTCATGAATCAGATATTGCTAAACACACAAAAAGAATTGTGAGATTTAGAGATGGAGAAATAGTTGATGACTATGAAGTAAAGGATAGAATAATTCTGTAGAGGAGGAAAAGAGCTTGAAATTATTAAGTGGTATTTATGAAAATTTTAAAATGGCAATCGAAAGCATACTTTCAAATAAAATGCGCTCCTTCCTCACTATGCTAGGAATAATAATAGGCATAAGCTCGGTTATAACTATTGTTTCACTTGGTCAAGGCGGGCAGAATACTATGACAGGAGAGTTTGACAAAATAGGAGCGTCAACAGTTAACCTTACAGTAAACCAAACTAAGGCAGAGCAATCGGATTATATAACCTATAAAGACATAGAACAAATAAAAAATAATGTTAGTGCTATTAAGTATGCTGTACCTGTAGTATCAAAAGCGGGAGTAGCTGTATCTGATACAAAGAACAAAAGATCAAGCATAACTGGATCAAGTGTTGAAGCATTTGCAATAGATAATACAGAGTTTTTATATGGCAGAGGCTTTAACGAAAGAGAATATGAAGCAGGAAAACCTGTAATAGTAATTGATGAAGTTTCTGCCAAAGCCATGTTTGGCTATACAGATGTAGTAGGAAAAACAATTAAGGTTGGAAACAAGAAGGCTCCTGTTAAGGCTACAATTGTTGGTGTAACCAAGTTGGATTTGGGGCCTTTTGCAGGAAGTTTTGATACAGATTCTATGCCTGCAATAATTACTGCTCCAATAACTTTTGTTGAAACAATGTATTCAGAAGAATTTGCTATTGACAGACTTACAATAATGGCAACAAGTAAAGATAAGGGTGAAGAAGCAGGAAATGGTGCAAAAAATATTCTGGAAGGCAGACATAATAAAAGAGGACAGGATATATATAAGGTAGAAAATGCATTAAAGCAATTAGATCAAGTAAAGAAAGTACTTGGCATTTTCACTGCATTTATTAGTGCTGTTGCAGCTATATCGCTTCTTGTTGGAGGAATAGGTGTTATGAATATTATGCTTGTTTCTGTAACAGAAAGAACCAGAGAAATAGGAATTAGAAAAGCAATTGGAGCAACAACTAATGCAATACTATTGCAATTCTTAACTGAATCTCTTATTATATCTCTTATTGGTGGTATTATAGGAATGATACTAGGAATTTCAGGTGCTTATGCGATAGGAAGTTTTGCAAAGATAACTCCTTCACTTTCAGTAACAGCTGTAGTGGGAGCTATATTATTTTCTTCAGCGGTAGGTATATTCTTTGGAATATATCCAGCTAGAAAAGCAGCTAAGTTAGATCCTATTGAAGCATTAAGATATGAATAAGTTAAAAGCTATAAAGCTCAGGATAATTATCTTGGGCTTTTAAATTTAAAGTTTTATGCTATAATGAAGTTATAATTTCAAAATAATAGTTTTCTATTACATAAAGGAGGACTTTTAATGAGTAAATGTGATAACTGTTCAAGCAAGGGAAAGTGCGGAAATAAAGAAAATACTTGTTCTGTATTAGTTCCAAGCTACGGCAGAATTAAAAATATAATAGGTGTAATGAGCGGAAAAGGTGGAGTTGGTAAGTCTACAGTAACAGGTATTCTTGCTACAAAGCTTAGAAGTTTAGGCTACAAAGTTGGAATTTTAGATGGAGATATAACTGGGCCTTCTATGCCTAGATTTTTTGGTATTAATAAAGAGAGAGCTCAAATACTTTCTGGAAAGACCCAAGAGGAAGCAAAGTTTCTTCCTGTTGAAACAGCAACTGGAATTAAGGTAATTTCTTTAAATCTTTTAACAGAGGAAGAAGAGCAGCCAGTAATTTGGAGAGGACCAGTACTTACAGGAGTTTTGACTCAAATGTACAGAGATACAGAGTGGGGAGAGCTAGATTATCTATTAATAGATATGCCTCCGGGAACAGGAGACTTAGCGTTAACGGTAATGCAGAGTATTCCATTAAACGGAATAGTTATTGCAGCTACACCACAGGATATGGTTACAATGATAGTTAAAAAGGTTGTAATAATGGCACAAAAAATGAACATAAAAGTTTATGGTGTGGTAGAAAATATGGCATACATAGTTTGTGGAGATTGTGGAAAGAAGCAAAACGTATTTAGCAAAAAATCTGGAGAAGAGCAAGCGAAAAACTTAGGAATTCCTTTGTTAGCTGAACTCCCAATAGATTTAGATTTGGTAGAAAAAATGGAAGCAGGAGAAGTAGAAGAATATATAAATTCATTAGAACAATATAATAGTGTATTAACTAATTTTATGAGACTGGTTTAGTTTTTTTAACAAGCTTCACATATGCAGGGGCTTGTTTTTCTATAATTTTGTAATAATTAGCTTCTTTTAGGAAACAATATATTTGTTAGAATACATAAAAACTGTGGAGTAATCCGACCGAAAGGAGATTTCAACATGAAAGCATATGTAGATAAGGATGCATGTATATCCTGTGGGCTTTGTCCATCATTGTGTCCGGAGGTTTTTGAGATGGAGGACGACGGTAAAGCAGGAGTAACAACAGATGAAGTGCCAGAAGGAGCTATAGATAGTGCTCAAGAAGCAGAACAATCCTGCCCAGTTAATGCAATATCAGTTTCTTAATGTAAAGAAGTAAGTAAAGTTTAAACTCTACTTACTTCTTTAATTTATATTATTTTAGTTAATTATTCATAGAAGGCTTGCTCATAACCTTGTATATTTGTTTTATCGGTAAAATCCCAAGTACAACAATACATAAGATTCCTTCTGGGCCAATATAACTTAAATTATATAGGAAAGAATACACAGCTGCAGATTGTCCTGGTGCAGCATAACTTCCATAAAAGACGATTCCTGAGATAAAATGAAACAAGAATCTAGCTAAGATAGCAAGTATAACTCCAAGCAGCATATAAGGTTTTTTCTTATCTTTAAAATATCCTGCAATCCCTAAAGCAGTAAACGCTAATGGATAATCAAAAAGTACTTGGACTGGATGCATTATATAAGGTGCCAAAATAAAGTCTATAATACCAAATAATAATCCAGTAAGCATACCAATTTCTGGTCCATAAAATAATGCAATTATAAGTATTGGAACCATGCTACCAAGAGTTGCGCTTCCTCCATTTGGAAGTTGGTAAAATTTTACCATTTTTAAAACTGTACCTAGAGCCAAAGCTACGCCAATTTGAGTCAAAATTGAAGTGCTTAGCTTTACTCTTCTTACTTTTAAAATAATGAAAGCCAATACCAATAGACCTATGACAGCAAATATAGCAGTTGGGTGCTTTGGAGCATCTGCAAAACCTTCTGAAATAGATTTAAAATCTATTCCTTTAAATTTAAGTATAAAATTATTCATAAAAATACCCCCTCTATGTTTATGTGCTAAGAGGTACTGTATAGAAGTTATTTAGTATAAATAAAAAACCGTATTCAGCTTTGAAATACGGTTTTAAATGCTACTAAAATCGCTTTCCTACGCTGGTATTAACCAGATCAGGTATAAGGGTTGATGAATAAAATCATCTCTCAGCCTAAGGCACCCCTAGCACAAATATTATTTGATATTATTATAATATATTTGTAAACTATTTACAACATATATATTAGATTTAAAAAAATAACTGATTTATTCTGTGATTTATCATATGAGTGGATGAATTCTGCAAGCTGACATTTGAACCGTTTTTAGTACTAGATGGCATATGAGGTACTCCAACGCATATAATCATACCATCTTCTGAAGAAATATAAGATTCAGCTGAGTAGCTATCTATAACTATACCTTTCATTAGTCTTCCTTCCTATTTTTTAGAGTTTTATCTATTTCAGGCACACTAGTAAGATTTTTTTGAATAAAATCTACTCCTTCACCAACCGGGCCTTTACGCTTACTAGCCATAGGAAACTTTCCAACAGTCCCTTTTGCACTTTTTCCAGTACCCATTTCATCATCTCCTATAAATTTGTTTTCAATATATATTTTTAAACCTTTTGTATTTAATTATTCAAACTATGATAAAAAATATGCAGTTTGCAAAAGCAAACTGCATATATTAATCGTTATATAAATCGTTATATATTATCTTAAATACATCTAAAGCCTCAGATATTTTTCTTTTTAGCAGCATTTTTTTCTCTTCAAATTCTAATAGACCTTCATTTGTAAGAGTATATATTTTTTGAATTTTCTTTTTGGGATCATCCCATTTGCCAATAACAAGGTTTTCTTTTTCAAATTTTTTCAAAATAGGATATATTCCGCCAGTACTGGGGATCCACAGACCTTTAGTTCTTTCGCCTATCTTATGAGAAATATCGTTACCGTTAGTAGAACCTAAACTTAAAATATAAAGTACATAAACAGGAAGAAGACCTTTTGCAAAAACCTGACCTACAGCTTCCTTTTCTCTTTGTACTTTTTTTAGTTCAGCAAGCTTTTTTTTATATTCCTCATAAAGGCGCTTTTCTTCAGCTTTTATATCATTATTAGATAATTCAAATTCATCCATTTCATTAGTTTTCCTTTACGACAGCTATTCCTAAAAGGCCAGGTCCTGTATGAACTCCTAATGCTGGACTAATGTCTGTAAAATAAATGGAGGTAACATTTGGCATTTTAGAAAAAAGATCATAGATTTTTTCACCTTGTTCTAAGGCACCTCCATGCATAACAAATATTTTGGCTTTAGTGGTCTCCAAAGTTTCTTTTGCTATATCAATAAGCTTTGTTATAGATTGCTTTCTTCCTCTCACCTTTGCATAAGTGAAATATTTACCTTCATCGTCTATTGAAATTATTGGTTTAATGTTTAATAAATCGCCAATAGTTCCTGCAACCTTTCCGATTCTTCCGCCCTTTTTTAGATATTCTAAGGTTTCTACAACATAGAATAGAGATATTTTTTCCTTTATAGCAGGTAACATATCAACAATTTCTTCGAAGCTTTTCCCATCACTAATAAGTTTGCCACATTCGTAAACCAGAGCTCCAAGCCCTAAAGAAAGAGATTTTGAATCGAATAAATATGATACTAAATTTAAATGATTTTCACTTACAAGTTTTAAAGCGTTAAAAGTACCAGACAAACCAGAGGAAAGGGTTATAGCTATAACATGCGTATAACCTTGCTCTTCAATTAGAGAAAATAAGTTTTCCATATCGCCCATAGAAGGCATTGAGGTAGTAGGAATTTCATTTACTAAATTATCATAAACCTCATTTGGACTAATGGTAACTCTATCAATATATTCTTTATCTTTATATATAATTCTAAGAGGCAATATTTTTATGTCATATTTGTCTATGATTTCTTTTGTTAGATCACAGGAACTATCAGTTATTAAAGCAATTTTTTGCAAAATAAATTTCTCCTCCCAATGTAAATATTGTATAACTTCATTATATCATTAATGATAGTATTAGCAATAGTGATAATGCTCAGTAGTGATAATGCATACAAATATTATATATCAAATTTAAAATTATATTCGTTAAAAAGCGATTACATCGGGCATAAAGTAGTTGTAAACTTTAATAATAACAATTATAATTTTATTTATATACAATGCAATAAAGTTCTTACATTAATGATGTCATAAAATATTCAATCTTCAAGGATTTTTAGGACATCATTAATGTATTAGAACTTTCGCATTGTATTTATGAAACCAATAGTAAAAATATATGGTATTAGGAGGAAAAAATGGAGAGCAGATTATTTGCTTTGATTACTATATTATTCATGCTTTCGATTATAATACTACAGTATTTTGAGATAAAAAGAGTAAATAACACAATAAAACTTATAGAAAAAGTAAAAAATACGCTTTATGAAGTAGCTGAAAAAATAACTAAAGCTTCTTCTGAAGATGAAACATATATGCTAATGTTGGAAGCTGCAATCAATTTAATACCAAATGCATCAAAAGGAAGCATTGTTCTCCTGGAAGGGGACAACCTATTTCACTTTAGAACTATAAAAGGATATTCAGATGAATTAAAGAAGCTGACTTTAAAAAAAGAAGAAGTTTACCTTTATAGTATAAATAATTTTAGTGAAACTGCTATAATTAAAAATCCTAATAAATTTGATGAAGATATAGTTAATTCTGAGAAAATTGATAGAATGAAAAGCTATGAAGCTTTAGATATATTTTCTACAATTAGTTCACCTATATATATTGATGATAAACTTATAGGTTTTATAAATGTTGATTGCAGCACTAAAGGTAAAAATTTTACTAATGAAGATATAGAACTTATGAATTATGTAAAAAATGAACTTCAATTAGCACTGAAAAACTTTTTTATACAGAATAAGCTTAAATTTATGGCAAACTTTGATGAACTTACTGGATTGTATAACAGAAGATACTTTAAACAATTTTTTGTTAGAGAACTTTTAAAAATTAAAAAATACAAAAATGAAGTTTGTTTAGCACTTATTGATTTAGATGACTTTAAATATATTAATGATACCTATGGTCATAATATGGGAGATAAAACTCTTAAATTATTTTCAGATGTATTAAGAGAGAATATAAGAAAAACAGATATTTATGCAAGAATGTCTGGTGATGAATTTGTCTTACTTTTTACTGACTGCAGTAAAGACAAGGCAATTGATAGATTGGAGAACATAAGAAAAGCTTTATTTAAACGAAAACTTGGAAATATTACTTTAAGTTTTAGTTATGGGGTATGCCAAATTGATCCCTATGAAGATTTAACACCAGATGATATTTTTGGTGCAGCTGATAAAGAAATGTATAGAGATAAGAATAATAAGGCTAACAGAACTTAATATAATTGCAAAATAAAATAGCCGCCAGGCTGTGATGTAAAGGCCTTAGATCCTTGTGTAGAAAATAATATTTTACTTTATGATTCCTTTGCGTATGTTCTAAGGCTTGCAATATTGAAAAGTTAAGAGCCTCTATGAATTCGCTTTTAAGAGAGAAAAAGTTAAAGCGAATTCCTAGAGGCTCTTAGTTTTATGATTTCACGAACCTTAGAACAGTAGCAAAGTAATCACTAAGATTATATATTATTGTCCATGCAAATCCCTGCGGACTTTAAAGCGTAGCTTGCGATAACTTTAGTTCGTCCTCCACTTATTTTTCATAGCAGCTTACTATTTCACCATAGTAAATAGTATGATAATCACCAGAAGCGTAGCTGCCTTTTTTAACATCTTCACTTAGAAGATCAGGATTCATATCCTGCTTATAAACTATCTTACATTCATAATGAAGACTACATTCAGAGATTATAGGTGAGGAAACAAATTTTGAAGGCTTTAAAGTTAAATTACATTCCTTAAATTTATTTGTATCCCTTCCTGATTTAGAACCACAATAGGCAAGTTCCTTTTTTAAATTATCATCTAAAGGTATGCTTACTGTGAAGTCAGTTGAATTTTTCATAAGCTCATGAGTATATCTTGAGTGTCTTACTAGCACTGTGAAAATGGGTCTGTTCCATTCAAATCCTATATTACCCCAGCTGATAGTCATTGTATTAATTCTATCATTGGAACGTACAGTTAAAAAGGCACCTTTCTTATGTAAATAGTTCATAGCATCTTCAAGTCTATGGGTAAAGTTTATAGACATTTTAATCATCTCCCAAATTTAGTGATATATATATATTATACATAAATATATATATCAAAGTACATACTAAAAATAGTATGATACCTGCAAGTAGATATATGTATAAAATTCATTGAAAATATTTTCAGAAAACATCTTGACGAGTTTGTTTTAGTAAGCTATAATTTAGATATGAAGTGCAAACGGTTGCACGATTATACAAAATATAATTTATTAAAGGGGGAAACTTTAATGAAAAGATCTAGAATTTTAGTATCAGCTTTAGCTGCTATGGTAGTTGCTACTGCTTTAGTTGGCTGCGGCAAGAAGGAAACACCTCAAAATGCTTCTGAAACTAAGGGTGGAAAGAAGATAGTTGTTTGGTCACATCTTACAGATGATGAAGTAGCAGCAGTTAAGCCTATTGCTGAGGAATGGGCAAAAAGTACAGGAAATACAGTTGACGTTTTAGCAGATAAAGGTGACTTTAATGCATTTGCTCAAGCAGCAAACAGCTCAAAAGCAGCTGACATTATGTTTGGTTTAGCTCATGATAACCTAGGAGCGTTTGTTAAGGCTGGCGTTGTTGCAGAAGTTCCATCAGGAATTGTTGACTCATCAAAATATAATCAGAACATAGTAAATGCAGTAACAGTTGGAGGAAAAACTTATGCAGTTCCTCTTTCACAAGAGACTTTAGCATTATTCTATAACCCAGATAAAGTTACTACTGCTCCAACAACTTTAGATGACTTAATAGCTCAAGGTAAAAAAGTAGGATTTAAATATGAGGCTAAAAACCTTTACCACAGCTATGCATTTTTATCAGGATTTGGCGGATATATATATAAAGATAATGGTGGTAACATAGATCCAAAGGATATCGGACTTGGAAATGAAGGCGCTATAAAAGGCTATGATGTACTTGCTACATTTGGAAAAGACCTTGGAATGAAATCTAGTGTTGATTCAGGTATAGCTGGTGGAGAATTTAAAGCAGGAAAAATTGGTATGTATATAAGTGGGCCTTGGGATGTCGAAGGTTTCAAGAAAGAAAATGTTAAATTTAAAGTTGCACCACTTCCATCAATCAACGGAAAACCAGCAACTCCATTTTTAGGAGTTCAAGCAGCATTCGTAAATGCTAAATCAAAGAACCAAACAGAAGCTTGGGACTTAATGAAATATTTAGTTGCACACTCAGAGCAGGCATTATATGACAAAGGACACAGAATACCAGCTCTTAAGGATTCAAAATTGCTTTCCGACCTTTCAAAAGGCGATTTAGCAGCATTTATTGAGCAAGCTAAGACTGCATATCCAATGCCTAATATTCCAGAAATGGGAGCAGCTTGGAAGGTTAATGATTCTTTAGTACAATTAGTTGATGGTAAAATGGATTCAAAAGCTTTTGCAACTAAGGTTGTTAAAGATATAAATGACCAATTATCACAACAAGCTAAATAGTATAATATTGGCATGACAAATTAATAGGAGGGGATTATCCCCTCCTATTTGATAATGAAAGGGGATTACGATGGAAAGGAAGAAAAAAGGTAATTTTTATGATCGTATAAGAGGTTACGTATATTTATCACCAGCACTTATTTCAATTGCAGTATTAAGCTTAATACCTATAATATATACTATATATATCGCCTTTACTAACTATAATATAAATCATATGGAAGATTTTAAAATAGTTGGCTTTGATAATTTTAAACAGATTTTAGCAGGTCCGTTGAAACCAATATTTTTACCTGTTTTTGCATGGACACTTGCATTTGCTATTATTTTAACTTTAGGTAATTATTTTATTGGACTATTTATTGCAATGTTACTAAATAATAATAATATGAAAGAAAGAGGCCTTTATAAGGGTTTATTTATTATTCCGTGGGCTTTACCAAGTGCAATAGCTATTTTATCTTGGCAAGGTCTTTTAAATCAAGATTATGGTACAATAAATCTGATGTTGACAAAACTTCATATAATATCAGCCAATATTCCTTGGCTTACAGATGTAACATGGGCTAGAGTGGGAGTAATTATGGTAAGTTTATGGTTAGGCTTTCCATATATGATGAATGTATGCCTAGGTGCCCTTGCTTCAATACCAGATAACTATTATGAAGCGGCTGAAATAGATGGTGCTAATAGATGGCAGAAATTTGTTAAAATTACACTTCCATCACTTACATCATCATCAATACCATTAATAATATCATCTTTCTCATTTAACTTTAATAATTTTGGTGCAGCATACTTAATAACTGCAGGGGGTCCTCCAAAGCCAAATACTAGTTTTGCAGGAAGTACAGATATTTTAGCAAGCTCTGCCTTTAAGATGATTGGGCAGCCTCTATTTAGATATGATTTAGCAGCTGCATTGAGTATATTAATATTCATCCTTATTGGAACGATAAGTTTCTTCCAAATGAAGATGTCTGGTGCATTTGAGGAGGTGGACTAACAATGAATACAAAAACTACTAATACGAATGAATTAGAATTAGTTTATAAGCATAGATTAAAATCAGGTGAAAGAAGAACTCTTTGGCTTAGCAGGTTATTAATATGGGTACTGCTCGCAATAACTTTATTTCCGTTGATATCCATAATAGTAGCATCTTTATCAAAAGGTAACTTCTTCTACCAAGGAACCTTTTTTCCAAAAACTATAACTTTTGAAAACTATACTGGATTATTTTCTGGAGATCCATCAAAGGGAGGAAACTTCCCAATTTGGGTTAAAAATAGTTTAATACTTTGTGTTGCTGTTGCGCTTATTCAGCTATTTATGACCAGCTTAGGAGCGTACGCTTTTTCAAGAATAAGATTTAAAGGTAGAAAGAATGGTCTTATGGCTCTTTTAATACTTCAGATGTTCCCAGCTATGATGACTATTTCAGCTATATATGCTATTCTTCTAAAGTTTGACTTACTAGATAATCTTTATGCTTTAATCTTAGTATTTGCAGGCGGAAGTGCTTATAACATCTGGCTTCTTAAAGGATACTTTGACAGTCTTCCAATAGAACTGGATGAGGCAGCTATGGTTGATGGAGCAACTCACTGGCAGGTATTCACAAAGATAATAATACCTCTTGCTATTCCAATGATGGTGGTTCAATTTTTATTTAGTTTTATAGGAACCTATAGTGAGTACATGATAAGTTCTATAGCTTTAAAATCACCTGAAAACTTCACTTTAGCGCTAGGACTTAGAAGTTTTATAAACAATCAGTTCTCAGCTAACTGGACTAAGTTTGCAGCTGCAGCAGTTTTATCATCACTTCCTATAGTTATAGTCTTTATGCTCTTGCAGAGATTTATACAAAAAGGACTTGTTGCTGGGGCTGTTAAGGGCTAGTAAAATAAATAAAAGATATTAATTGGGTATTCATAAAAAGGGACAATAAGTGCCCGGTTTATGAATACCTTTATTTTTTAAAAAGGAGATTAAAAACATGATTAGATTTGGTAAATATGATTTGAAAGATTATCAGTCCTCAATATCTAAAGAATATCTTATTACTAATGGATTAGGAGGATACTGTTCGAGTACAATTTGCGGATCAAATATTCGTAAATATAATGCACTTCTTGTTGCTTGTTTGAATCCTCCAGTGGATAGAAAAGTGCTTCTATCAAAGTTAGATGAAACATTGCTTGTTGGAGATAAAGAGATTAAGCTTTATACAAATGAATATAGTAATGGAAGTATAGATGAAGGATTCCTAAATCAAGTTAGCTTTGAGCAGGAATACTTTCCAATTCAAAATTATGAAGTAAGAGGTATTCTTATAAGTAAAAAAATTACTATGGCATATAATGAGAATACTACAGTAGTTTCTTATAAAATTATAAATAATAATGAGCCAGTAAAAATTAAAATTGAACCTTTAGTTAATAATAGAGATCATCATGGGAATACAAAAAAAGGGGATTTTAAATGTACTTTTTTAGAAGTAAATAATGGAATTAAAATAAACTATGATATAATTGATGATGTATGTTTATACTTAAAATCTGATAAAGCTGGTTTTATAGAAAATTCAAGATTGGTAGAAGATATTTTTTACTTTAATGAATATCAAAGAGGACTCGATAACTATGATAATCATTTCGTTCCGGGATACTTTGAAATAGAAGTTCAGCCAAATGAGACAAAAGAATTTAGTATAATAGCTTCCACTGAAGATATTGTAGAATTAAATGGTGAAGATTATTTTGCCGCTGAAAGACATAGGAAAGAACAATTAATTGAAAAGCTGCCTGTAAAAAATGAGCTTACAAAACAATTATGCCTAGCTTGTGATCAGTTTATTGTAAAAAGAAAATCAACTAATACTTCTACAGTAATTGCAGGTTACCCTTGGTTTACTGACTGGGGACGAGATACTATGATTGCATTTCCGGGGCTCACTTTGACTACAGGAAGATTTGAAGAAGCTAGAGAGCTTCTAATTA
This sequence comes from Clostridium rhizosphaerae, assembly GCF_016765585.1. Lineage (GTDB taxonomy): Bacteria > Bacillota > Clostridia > Clostridiales > Clostridiaceae > Clostridium_AT > Clostridium_AT rhizosphaerae. The sequence continues at coordinate 1,421,294 of NZ_JAESWC010000002.1, read as the reverse complement.
CATTCTCAAAGTATGAAAAGCAGGGGCTTATACCTAATATGTTTCCTGATACGGGGGTAGAGCCTTTATATAATACAATAGATGCAACATTGTGGTATTTCAATGCAGTGCATAAATATCTTGAATACACAAACGATTATAGTTTTATAAAAGAGTATATATTCCCTACATTAACATCAATGATAAAGAATCATATAAATGGGACGATGCACGAAATAGAAATGGATAAAGAAGATTCATTGCTAAGGGGAGGAAATAAGGATATTCAGCTTACATGGATGGATGTAAAGATAAACGATTTAACTGTAACTCCAAGACAAGGAAAAGCTGTTGAAATAAATGCTCTTTGGTATAATGCAATCTGCATATATACAAAGCTCTGCAAGGAGTTTGGGATTGACTATAAGTATTATGAAGAACTTTCAACAAAAATTAAAGAAAGCTTTACTAAAAAGTTTTGGAATGATAATGCTAATTATTTCTACGATTATATAGATGGCAATGAATATAATGAGCAGATAAGACCTAATGGTATCATAGCATTAAGCTTGCCATATACTATGATTGATGAAGAAAAAGCTAAAATGGCAATAGAAACTGCTTTTCAAAAGCTGTATACTCCATATGGACTTAGAAGCTTAGCCTATGATGATAAAGAGTATAAAGGAATTTTTATTGGCGGTGTATTTGAAAGAGATTCTGCATATCATCAAGGAACTGTTTGGAGCTGGCTTATTGGACCATTTATTTCAGCAATAAATAGATGGTACAAAGATAAGAATTTGTGTCATAAAATAATTGAACCATTTTATGACCATTTAAGGGACAGATGTGTAGGAAATATCTCTGAAGTATTTGATGGAGACAGTCCTAATACTGCAAGGGCCTGCTTTGCACAAGCATGGGGAGCAGCAGAGCTTTTAAGAGCATACATTGAAGATGCAGCAGAACATAATTAGATTGCGTAATAAATTGCCGCAGGATGTGGCGTAAAGACCTTAGAGCTTAGTGTAGAAAATAATATTTTACTTTATGATAACTTTGCGTATGTTCTAAGGCTTGAAATGCTGAAAAGTTAAGAGCCTCTATGAATTCGCTTTGACTTCTTGTTTCTTTAATAGCAGTAGGCATTAAAATATATTTGGTAAACTTAAAATATTTTAGCTTGCTCAGGAGAGAGGCTCTAAGCTTTTCAGCATTGCTTCGCCAAGAACATGAGCAAAGTTATCAATCAAATTAAAATATTATTTTCTACACTTGCTTTCGGTCTTTACACCTAGCCTATACATCTTTTACGCAATTATAATTATATATCTATACGATTTACTCAACGATTGTTTTTATATTTAAAACTTTTTAATATTTGGAGCTGTTTAATAATAGTGCTGACATAAGCATGTTCTTTTATGTCGTAGAAAGCAAATCTACTGCAAACCAGCATGGCTCAAGTAAATATTTAAATAGACATATATTTGAATATTTTTATAAGTTTATATTTAAATATATATATGATAGAAAGGTCATTACTCGCTTTTAACAAAGCCTAATATTTTACTTGATTAACTAGAGAACAACAAAAGTGTTATAGGCCTGCTTTAAGGTCTGTAGGGCAGTGTAGAAAATAATATATAAGATTAATTGAGTACTTTGCCCATGTTCTTGGTGAAGTCATAAAACTTAGAGCCTCTCTTCTGAGCTAACAAAAATTAAAATATGATATCAACATTTATAATGGAAGCTTCGCTTTAAAGATAGCAAAAGTTAAAGCGAATTCTTAGAGGCTCTTAGTTTTATTACTTTACGAACCTTAGAACAGTAGCAAAGTAATCACTAAGATTATATATTATTTTCCACAAAAAGCCCTACAGACTTTAAAGCACAGTCTGCGGTCATTTTAGTTCGCAATTTTATTAAGGGGTGATTAAGTGGTTTGGTACGAAGTTATAATAAGACTCATATTGGCAATTATTGTTGGTGGATTTATTGGCTATGAAAGAGAATATAAAAATAGACCAGCAGGCTTTAGAACTCATATTTTGGTATGTATTGGTGCAGCTGTAACTTCAATGATACAAATGTATGCAATACAAGAAACTTCAAATATGATACTTTTGCATCCTGCGCTAGAAAGTGCATTAAAGGCTGATGTAGGCAGACTTGGTGCACAAGTTATTACTGGTGTAGGATTTCTAGGAGCTGGAACCATAATACACGAGAAAGGTTCAGTAAAGGGGCTTACAACTGCAGCAAGCATATGGGTAGTTGCGTGTATTGGGTTGGCAGTAGGACTTGGATACTATTTCTTAAGCATATTTTCAACTATAGGAGTTTTTATAGTTCTTGTTTCACTAAAGCGGTTTGAAACACGATTTTTTCAAAAATCAAAGCTTGCCAAGCTTGAAGTTCAGTATATAGATAGAGTGGAACTAGTAATGAAAATGGAAGAATATTTTAGTTTGAAAAATATTAAGGTACAAAATATAGAGTTTGAAATTGAAGAAGATGAGGAAAATCCATATAAGACCAGCTTATACACTATACTCATACCAAGGAATATTAAAACTAGTGAGATTATAAGAGATTTATGTATATATAACGAAATAATCAAGGTAGTTTCAGTGTAAGAGAGGCTGTCTCAAAATAGCTTAAACCTATCGCGTGTTATTGAATTCTATGAAACTTTCGCTTCGCAGATAAGACTAATAATTAAAAAATTTATAAAGCCTAAATCCTATAAACTCGTTTCACTCGGTTCGGGGCAGTTTAGATTACTCATTGCCATTCGTAAACTGCCCCTGAAAAGCCATTTAGGCTTTTCAGCAATATAGGATTCTTAACGGCTTTATAAATTTTTTAATTAAAGTCTTATTACTGCTTGCTCACATGTTTCTACGTATTTAAATAACACGCTAAGTTTAGTTGTTTTGAGATAGCAACTTTTAATTATAGGCTCTTCTACTTATTGATAATAGACTTGAAAATTTCGACAAAATATACATATGTAAGATATTTTCTGATATAATACTTAATGACTAAACGTTATTGATGGGAGTGAGAAATATAAAAACGAATTATAAATTTAAGTCGAAAATAAATATGTTATCCACAATAATTGCATTAGGACTTATTATTTTAGGCGGGAGTAAATTATATAATTCATTTTTTAATTTAGCTAAGACCGAGACTAAATATATTAATTCTAATAATATTAAGTATACAATAGCTAAAAATGAGGATAAGGGTTATATCTATAAGCAACAATACGATAACTTTAAATGGGACAACTATGAGAGCGTAGATGGTGTAAATGGTGAGAATATAGACAAAGAACATAATCTATTGGTAAAGATCGAATTAGGTGATATTAATTTAAATAACCCGGCAGTATATTTTGATGGAATAAAAGGCATGGAATTTGAAGCATACTTTAATGGCGCACTTATATTAAAAGAAAATGTAAATGGGATACAGTATGCAACAGATCTTGATAGAATGAAAAGAAATATAATTATTCCGTTAGTAGTTCAAAGAGAACATGATAGTTCTGCTAATGATAAAAGTATTTTGGTTTTATTAATTCACAAAGGAGATAATAGATATTTAGGACCTATTGGAACTAAAAGTGATGTTAATAAAATAATTAGTATGGATGAAAATGAAAGTATATTAAGTAATGTATTAAGAAGTACTACTCAAAAGGTTATTACTAATTCAGTTATCTTGGCTGCTGCAATTATTTTTATTATATTAAGTTTATTCTTTGAGGATAAAGACAGAAGGGTTCTTTATTCTTTAAGTATATTTTTAATACTTATGGTTATTTACGGTGTGGCTAACGGAGATGAAATAAATTTATTAATTTACAATTCGTCTATACTGTGGAATTATCTTTTCTATAGTTCTTTAAGTCTTGCGCCTATAGCTTTTGTTTATTTTTTTCAGCAGGTATTTGATGAATGTTATAAGTTTTTATTAGATAAAATTAGATATTTATTATTATGTGCGTCTATATTGTTTATATCTTTGATGTTAATTTTTACATTAAGTCACGGCAGAGTATCTGTAATGAACATTGAAATTTATGGTTATTATGGCCTTATTGGGATAACACTTTTAGTGTTGGTTACTATATCCTTCTTGAGAGCTTTTAAAGGCGATGAGGAAGCAGTGATATTTACTATGGGCTTATTAATTTACATCATTTATATAGCTGATTCAGTGATAAAGAAGACCACTATTAAAGAAGGCGGCTTAATATTATTTATTCTGTCACTAATATTATTAATTACTAGACGGTTTATTAGGCTAGCACAAAATGTAAAAGATTATTCTAAGGAATTACAAGTTAAGAATGAGTCTTTGCAGAGTGCATGGAATGAATTAAGCAAATCTAAAGAAGAGATTTCAGAGCTTAATAGAAACCTTGAGCAAAGAGTTATCGATAGAACAAAAGAATTAGAAGAGTCAAACATAGAACTTAAAGAAGCCTTGGACAAGCTAAGAGTAACCCAGGATCAACTTATTCAATCTGAAAAGATGGTCGCACTTGGTGGGTTAGTAGCAGGAGTGTCTCATGAAATAAATACTCCAATTGGGGTAAGTGTTACAGCAGCTTCATATCTTCAGGAAAAAACCAAGGAATTTTATGAGGTTTTTAAAAGTAATTCTCTAAAAAAATCAGATTTAGAAAAATATTTGAATACATCTGCTGAAAGTTCTGAGGCTATATTATCAAATCTACAAAGAGCTTCTGAATTGGTTAAAAGTTTTAAACAGGTTGCGGTTGATCAATCAAGTGAGATAAAAAGACGATTTAAGATTTATGAGTATGTAAATCAAATACTATTAAGCTTAAGACCTAAATTAAAGAAAACTAAAATTACCATAGGTATAAATTGTGATGAAAACATAGAAATAGAAAGTTTTCCAGGAGCATTTTCTCAAATAGTAACAAATTTCGTAATGAATTCTCTCATTCATGCATTTGAGGAAGGGCAAGAAGGTACTATTATATTTGATTTTGAGAAGAAAGATAATAATATAATATTTACTTATTCAGACAATGGAAAAGGAATGGATAATGATATAGTAAGTAAAATATTTGATCCTTTCTTTACCACTAAACGCGGTAAAGGGGGAACAGGATTAGGACTTAATATAGTTTACAATATAGTAACTCAAACACTTAAGGGAACTATTATATGTGAAAGTGAGCCAGCTTTAGGAACTATTTTTAAGATTACTTTTCCAATTGAAAACTTGTAAATAGGAGATGGTTATAGATGAACAGTGGTGAGGATTTTATTAATTTTAATGATGAAGATGAGCTTATTTTTGCAGATGAAAATGTAAATGAGAATAAGTCAGTTAAAGTTATGGAAGAAAAGTGGAAAGTGATGATAATAGATGACGATGAAGAGGTTCATAATGTCACTAAACTTGTACTATCTGATTTTGAATTTGATAGTAAAGGACTAGAGTTTATTTCTGCTTATACAGAAGAGGAAGCGAAATATCTTTTAAGCAGCTGTTCTAACGTAGCAGTAATTTTATTAGATGTAGTCATGGAGTATGATAACTCAGGTTTAAAACTTGCGAAATATATTCGTGAGGAGCTTAACAATAAGCTTTCAAGAGTAATACTAAGAACTGGCCAACCTGGGCAAGCTCCTGAAAAAAAGGTTATCTTGGAATATGATATCAATGATTATAAAGAAAAAGCTGAGTTAACTGCACAAAAATTATTTACAACTATGGTTGCAGCAATACGCTCTTATAGGGATATTACTATCATAGATAATAATAAAAGAGGCCTTGAAAAAATAATTGAATCATCATCTACAATCTTTGAAGTTCAATCAATGAAGAAATTTGCAACAGGTGTATTAACCCAGCTGACATCAATACTGAACTTAAACAAAAGTGCAATTTATTGCCAGACCTCAAGTTTTGCAGCAACCAAAAATGAAGATGGATTTTATATATTAGCAGCAACAGGTGAGTATTCAGAAGGAATAGATCGAAGAATAGATGAAGTTATTCCCGATAAAGTATTAGAAAAACTTGAAACAGCTGCAAAAGAGAAGAAGAGTATATTTTTTGAAGATAATTTTGTTGCTTATTTTAAAAGTGACATAGGTTCGGAAAATATGATTTATATTCAAGGATCAAGAGAACTTAATGAGACAGATATAAATCTTATTGAAATATTTTGTAATAATGTATCTATCGCTTTCGATAATATTTATTTAAATAAGGAAATAGAAAACACTCAAAAAGAGGTTATATTTACACTAGGTGAAATAGCTGAGGCACGCTCTAAAGAAACAGGAAATCATGTAAAAAGGGTTGCAGAATATTCTAAGCTTTTAGCATTAAAGTACGGACTTTCTGAGGAGGAAGCTGAGCTGATTAGATTAGCCTCACCTATGCATGATATAGGAAAGCTTGCAGTTCCAGATGAGATACTAAATAAACCAGGAAAGCTTACAGCGGAAGAGTTTGAAATTATAAAAAATCATGCATCTGCAGGGCATGAAATGCTTAAGACTTCAAATAAAGAAATAATGAAAACCGCTTCAATTATTGCCTATGAGCATCATGAGAAATATAATGGCAAAGGTTATCCTCAAGGGCTAAGAGGAGAAGATATACACATATATGGAAGGATAACAGCTGTGGCAGATGTATTCGACGCATTAGGAAGTGAGAGAGTCTATAAAAAAGCATGGCCTATTGAAGAGATTATTGAAGTGTTTAAAAACGAAAAAGGACAACATTTTGACCCGGAACTAGCTGATATTCTTCTTAACAATATCGATGAATTTACTAAAATACAGAGTAATTTTATTGATATCAAATAGAAAGTATTATGGCCGCCTCTTTTGGCGGCTACTTGTTTGCAATCAAGTATAGAAGAATAGTAAAAATCATTATTAGAACAAAAGTTCTTGAATTACCAAGTTAAATAATGTAAATTAATATAGTGAGTATTAAAAAGAAAGAGGGGATAGATTTGATACAGGTTGAAAACTTGACTAAAGAGTTTAAAATATATAAAAAGCAGCCTGGACTTAAAGGTGCAGTTAAAGGACTTTTTAGCAAAGAAGCTGATATAAAAAAGGCAGTAGATAATATCAGTTTTAATATTGGCGAAGGTGAAATGGTAGGATATATAGGGGCCAATGGTGCTGGAAAATCCACGACAATTAAAATGATGACAGGAATACTTGTGCCAACCTCAGGCAAGTGTATAGTAAATGGTATAATTCCTTATAAAGACAGACAAAAAAATGCAAGCCAAATAGGAGTTGTTTTTGGACAAAGAACTCAGCTTTGGTGGGACTTGCCTCTTACAGAGACCTTTTCAATATTAAAGGAAATATATAATGTTGGTGATAATGACTACAAAAATAGAATGGAGTTCTTTAATGAAGTATTAGAAATCAATGAGTTTATTAGTAGTCCTGTGCGAACGCTTTCACTAGGACAAAGAATGAGAGCGGACCTTGCTGCAGCACTTATCCATAATCCTAAGATACTGTATCTGGATGAGCCAACTATAGGACTTGATGTTATGGTAAAGGAGAACATTAGAAAAGCTATAAAACAGATAAATCAGGAGTTTAAGACAACAGTTATTCTAACAACTCATGACTTAAGTGATATAGAGGAACTTTGTGATAGGATAATTATAATTGATAAAGGAAAGTCTGTATACGATGGAAGTATAGAAAAAATAAAAGATACATATGGATATATGCGAACTGTACAAACGTTTGTCAAGGAAATTAATGCAGCAAAACAAATTGATATAAGCAAAGAATTTGGATTAGCTGAAGAAGATGCTGTTACTTGGATGAAAGACAACAGCTTATTTGTAAGCTTTAATAAAAATAAGATTAGCATATCAGAAATTGTAGGGCATATAATGTCCAAGGTTCAAGTCATGGATATAAATATTAAGGAAACAGATATTGAGGAAATAATTAAAAAAATATACGGTCATGAGGTGAAGCTATGACTTATATGAAAAGAAAACTAAGGCTATACTGGCCATTTTCAAGGGGAGTAATACAAAGCATAATGAGTTATAGAGTTAACTTTTTTATGTTTGTATTCGGAAATTTAATGAGGACTTTTGTTGTTTATTATCTATGGAAAGCTGTTTTTATAAGTTCAGGTAGTGGAACAATAAATGGATTTTCTTTAAACGATATGATTATTTATATATTTATGAGCAGCCTTACAGCAGGAACAATAGCAACAGGAACAGACAGTGATATAGGGCATGAAGTTATGGACGGCTCAATAGCTATGAATTTAATAAAGCCTATAAGCTATAAGGTAAGAATGTTATTTATGTCCTTTGGGTCACTTTTATATCAGTTTATTTTTATCTTACTGCCCGTCTGGATAGGGCTCATTGCAGTAAGATACTTCACAGCAGGGGAACTTCCACCTGATGCAAAAACTATAGTGCTTTATTTATTAAGTCTGATGCTTGGATTTTTTGTTAACTTCCTAATGAATTTTTCTTTTGGACTGTTAGCGTTTTATGTAACAAACATGTGGGGTATAGGGCATCTAAAGGACGCAGCACTTTTATTCTTTTCAGGACAGCTTATACCTATTGCATTTTTCCCAGAGCTTCTTCAAAAGATTATGCAGTTCTTTCCGTTTAGTTCATTAAATTATATACCAGTAATGATCTATTTGAAAAAGCTTACTGGTATGGCGCTGGTGCAGGCTCTAGGCATTCAACTTTTATGGATAGCGCTTTTATACCTTTTAAGCCTATGGTTTTGGAATAGAGCAACCAACAAGCTTGTAATTTTAGGAGGTTAAAGCCCTAAATGGGCTTTAACGGGCAACCTGCGAGTGTGAACGAGCGAGCTTAGGTTGCCCAGTGGGCGAAGCCAAAGCCCTAAATGGGCTTTAACGGGCAACCTGCGAGGTAAAAGTTCTAAATGAACTTTTACGGGTAACTTGTGAGCGGGAGCGAACATCTTAAGTTACCCAGTGCCCGAAGGGAAATGAGTGAGTTTAGGTTGCCCCGTGTTCGACAGGAGGAGAAAATATGTTAAAAAAATATACAAGACTTTATATGAAGTTTTTAGCTCAATATTTAAAATCTTTAATGGAGTACAAAGCTGACTTTCTAATAGGACTTCTTGGATTTGTTGTAGTTCAGGCAACAGGTATAGCTTTTCTATACTTGGTATTTCAGCGAATCCCCAGTTTAAATGGATGGAGTTTTAATGAAATATTATTTATATATGGTTTTGCTCAGCTTCCAAGAGGACTTGACCACTTATTTACAGATAATCTATGGCTTTTAGCAGGAAGGATTATTGTAAGAGGGGACTTTGACAGATACTTATTAAGGCCAATAAATCCACTGTTTCATCTTTTAGCAGAAAGGTTTCAGCCAGATGCCCTTGGCGAATTAATAGTAGGAATTGCTCTTGTAATTGCTTCTGTACCTAAAATAAATATAACATTTACATTTGGAAACATTTTAGCTTTTATATTGGTAGTAATATGCGGTTCTGTCATATATACTTCTATCAAATTATTCTTTGCTTCTTTTGCTTTTTGGCTTAAGTTCAGCCAATCAATTCTTTTTATGAATTATATGTTGGCTGATTTTACAAAGTACCCCATAACTATTTATTCAAAATGGATAAGAGTAATTTTAACGTTTATTATTCCATTTGCTTTTACAGCTTACTTCCCGGCTGGCTATTTTGTAGGCAAAGTTAGTATGAGTGTGGCTGTTGGAGGCACATTTTTGGCAGCTGTAATTTCTTTTGCAGTAGCATACACTACTTGGATATTTGGGATAAGAGCGTATGAAAGCGCAGGAGCATAGTAAGTTGCAGACCATATAGCTAAAAGCTATATGGTCTTTGAAATTTTTCTGTCAATAATTATAGAAAAACAAAATTTAAATTATTATAAAACACAGTTGAATTTATCATTCTAAAGTAATATAATCAAATTAATGAAACTTTTCCTTCATTTTATATAAAATTATGAATGAAACAAATAAAGTTCCATATAAAAAATACTAATAATTGTAATGTAAATATTGAAAATGCAAGGGGAGTAAGAAATGTTATTTAGACTAGAAAGTGATTCAATTGGAGAAAAACAGGTTCCTAAAGAGGCATATTATGGTGTACAAGCCTTGAGAGCAGCTGAAAATTTTAGAATTACAGGTTACAGAGTTCATCCTGAGTTTATCAATGCTTTAGCAAAGATTAAAAAAGCTTCAGCACTTACAAATATGAAGGTTGAACTATTAGATTTAAAAATAGGGAATGCCATGGTAAAAGCTTGTGACGAGATATTGCAGGGAAAGCTTCATGATGAGTTCATTACTGATCCAATTCAAGGTGGAGCCGGAACATCAATGAATATGAATGCTAATGAAGTTATAGCAAACAGAGCCATAGAAATACTTGGCGGTGAAAAAGGCAGCTATAGTATAGTTCATCCAAATGACCATGTAAATATGGGACAATCTACTAATGATGTTATTCCTACAGCAGGAAAGATAACAACAATAATATTATTAGAAAAAGCAATCAGTAAGCTTGAAGAACTATATAATGCGCTTAAACAAAAAGCTGAGGAATTTGACGATGTTATTAAAATGGGAAGAACTCAGCTTCAGGATGCAGTACCAATTAGATTAGGTCAAGAATTTAAAGCTTACTCAAGTGCAATAAAAAGAGATATAACTAGAATAAAAAGAACTTTGGAAGATTTAAGCTATGTAAACTTAGGAGCAACAGCAATTGGTACAGGTATTAATGCAGATGAAGAATATGTAAAAGAAATTGTACCAAACCTTTGTAAGGTTACAGAGATGAAGCTTTTCCAAGCTGAAGATTTGGTAGATGGTACTCAAAATACGGATAGCTTTGCAGCGGTATCAGCGTCATTAAAAACATGTGCGTTAAGCCTCTCAAAAATTGCAAATGATTTGAGACTTTTATCCTCTGGTCCAAGAACCGGATTTGGTGAAATAAATCTTCCTTCTAAACAAAATGGGTCATCCATTATGCCTGGAAAGGTTAATCCTGTTATACCTGAAGTTATGAATCAGGTTGCATTTAATATTATAGGCAATGATATGACCATTACAATGGCTGTAGAAGCTGGACAAATGGAGTTAAATGCTTTTGAACCAGTAATATTTTATAATTTGTTCCAATCTATAGAGACTTTAACAAATGGTGTTGATACATTCATAAATAATTGTATAATGGGTATAACAGCTAATAGAAAACATTGTAAGGAATTAGTTGATAATAGTGTTGGTATAATAACAGCAATATGTCCTCACGTAGGCTATAAGGAGGCAGCTAAGATTGCAAAGACTGCTATAAAAACTGGAGAGCCTGTAAGAAAGATAGTTCTTCAGAAGAAGATACTAGATGAGGCTGCATTAGATACCATATTAGATCCTTACGGAATGACAGAGCCTGGTATTTCAGGAAAACAACTGTTATTTAAAGCCAATAAGGCAGCAAATGAATAAATAATAATTTAGGAGATGATGATAATGAATTTAAGAGAGACTGCTCTAAAATTTCACAAAGACAACGAAGGTAAAATAGCACTTCACTGCAAGGTTCCAGTAAAGACAAAAGAGGATATGACACTTGCATATACTCCTGGAGTTGCTGAACCATGTCTTGAAATAAATAAAAATTATGAAACAATTTATGATTATACTTCAAAGGGAAACTGGGTTGCTGTAGTTACTAATGGAACTGCTGTATTAGGTCTTGGTGATATCGGAGCTGGAGCAGGGCTTCCTGTTATGGAAGGTAAGGCAGTACTATTTAAAGCCTTTGCTGGAGTAGATGCTTTCCCAATATGCCTGGATACTAAAGATATAGATAAAATAGTGGATACAGTTAAACTTATGGAACCAACCTTTGGTGGAATAAACCTTGAAGATATAAAGGCACCAGAATGCTTTGAGATAGAGGAAAGACTTAAGAAAATATCTAATATTCCTATATTTCATGATGATCAGCATGGAACTGCTGTAGTTTCAGCAGCTTGTTTAATAAATGCGCTTAAACTTATTAATAAAAAGATTGAAGATGTTGTAGCAGTTATAAATGGAGCTGGAGCTGCAGGTATTGCTATTTCTAAGCTTCTTCTAAAGATGGGTATGAAAGATATAATTTTATGCGATACAAAGGGCCCTATATATGAAGGCAGACCAGAGGGAATGAATAAGTATAAAGATGAAATGGCTAAAATTTCAAACAAACAAAAGGTAAAAGGAACCTTGGCAGATGCTTTAAAAGGAGCAGATATATTCTTAGGTGTATCAGTTGCAAATTGTGTTACTGAAGAAATGGTAAAATCTATGAATAAGGATTCTATAATAATGGCTATGGCTAATCCTAATCCAGAAATACTTCCAGATGTAGCTAAAAAGGCTGGTGCAAGAGTTGTTTGTACCGGAAGATCAGATTTTCCAAATCAAGTTAATAACGTTGTTGCTTTCCCAGGAATATTCAGAGGAGCGCTTGACGTAAGAGCAAAAGAAATAAATGATGAAATGAAAATAGCTGCTGCTTATGCTATAGCATCAGTTATATCAGAAAACGAATTAAATGAAGATTATGTAATGCCAGCTGCCTTTGATTTAAGAATTGCACCACTTGTTGCAAAAAAAGTAGCTGAAGCTGCTATAAAAACAGGAGTAGCAAGAAAAACTGATGTGACACCAGAAATGGTTGAAGAACATACTAAAAAGCTTTTAGGAATATAATGATAAATAAGTAGATTGCACTGCAATCTACTTATTTTATTTCAACAGGGTTGCTCTTATCAATAATATGCCACCAAGTATTACCCGGATTTAATGGAATATCAAGTCCTTTCTCATCCTTAAGTATAGTAGGAGAAGCTATATCCTTTCTGGACCAAGTCATTTTTGTGTATCTTCCATTACTGAAAACATAGCCAGTACCTTCACCAACTAAAGCAATATCTAAATGTTGGTTATCCTTTTGAAGCTTTATATTTGTTGCCTGAACAACAACATTGGTAACAGCTATTGGGCGTTTGTCATCTTTGTTCAAAGAGGCCTCTTCGTTCATAGACTTATAATATTTTCCATCTCTATAGGTATAACTAGTAGAGTAGTACTTATTAAGTATTAGTAAAATACTGCTTGCTTTTGAGCTATTATCACTTAGCCAAAAGTCTTTATTAAATTTAGGTTTATTAGTAGCTCTATCTGTATAACCTCTATTGCTTATAGCTTCTCTTAACCTTTTAGCAGAGGTATATAAATTATGTGGAGCCTTTCTTTCTTTGTCTCTCCAGTAAAAGCCTGTATATGTAAATTCATTAAGAGTCATAAGATTATCATTCTTGATCATATTTTCAGCTTCTTCACTGTAACCACAGTGAGCAAAAGGTAAGTTATATTCTCTTGATATATTTAAAAAGTAAGCACGGGCACTTCGTATTGGTCCAATCTTTTCAGGAGTATTTTTCTGAAATAATGCAATAAATCTTGGTATCCCTCCCTCAGCCATAGTTTCATAAACAATGTCGGCATCTACAAGCCCAGATTGAGGTCTTGCATCGTTAGAGTTTTCAATTATGGCCATAAAAGGTATGTTTCTAGAAGTTTTTTCATCTACTGTTTCACCAGTATAAGGAGAAATATATTTTTTGTCATTAGAAACTTTGCTTACTGTTTCAACAGCTTTTTCCTTTGAACATCCAGAAAGAATACTTAGTGTCATTATAAGACTTGTCATAAGTATTAGCTTTTTTCTCATTGAACCATCTCCAAATAACATATATAACATAATAATTATATGCGGTAATTATAAGTTTATGATTTAAAATAAAAAGCAACATAAGATTATCATTAAAAAATAGTAAAAATTAAAGGTAAAGTTATATAATGTGTGTTAATGTATCTACAATGTTATTTTTAAAATTGCCATAAAAATTTTCCTAGGGTATAATAAGCAAGATACAATATATGGTACTTGGGGAGGAAAAATAATGCTACATGTTGTTAAGAGAGACGGAAGAAAAACTGAATTTAACTCCCTTAAGATTGCAAATGCAATAAAGGGCGCTGCAGATGAGATCGCCTATAATCTTAAGGAAAGTGAAGCTGTTAAGCTCACTCAAAAAGCTATAAAAAAGCTTGAAGACTTAAATAAAGATGAAATTTATGTTGAAGAGATTCAAAACATAGTTGAACAAACCTTACTTGAAAATGATTTCAAAATCCTAAAAAGTACATATTCAAACTATAGAAAAGAAAGAACGAAAATTAGGGAAGTAAAATCAGATCTAATGAAAGCTATTGAGCAAATAGGAGTGGAGACAGACAGGGATAATGCTAATGTAGGAAATAACTTTAGTTCAAAACTTCTAAGAATAGCTAGTGAGTCAAACAAGTGGCATAACCTGGCTATGATGCCTAAACATTTGGCAAAGGCTCATGAAAACGGAGATATATATTATCATGATCTTGATTCTTACAATTTGACTACAAATTGTTTACATATACCAACAAAGGAAGTATTAGAAAGAGGCTTTAATACAGGTTACGGAACAATAAATAGACCAAGACGTATAGAATCAGCGGCAGAGCTTTCCTGTATCCTTCTTCAATCTACACAAAACGATATGTTTGGTGGACAATCTCATCCAGACTTTGATAATGACATGGGAGTTTTTGTCGAACCTACCAGACAGGAAGTAAGAAAAGAACTAGAGGAATTGGGTCTAGAGGGTACAAAACTAGAAGAAGCAGTTGAAAAGAAGCTTATAAAAACTATTCATCAGGCTATGCAGGGGATAGTTTACAACCTAAATACAATGCACTCAAGGGCTGGAAGCCAGGTACCTTTTAGCTCTATTAATTTGGGAATACCATATAATAAAGACTCTGCCTTGGTATGTGAAATATTTTTACTTGAATATGAAAGAGGATTAGGAAAAGGAGAACAGCCTATATTTCCTAATATAATCTTTAGAGTAAAAGAAGGAGTTAACAGAGAAGTTAATGATCCTTATTATTATCTATTTAAGCTTGCTGCTAGAGTTGCCAGCAAAAGAATGAATCCAACTTTTATGAATATAGATGCTGATTTTAATAAGTTATATTATGATAGAGGCTATATGCCTGCCACAATGGGTTGTAGAACATATACAATGTCAAATATAAACGGCGAGCCTGGTACGAAAGGAAGAGGAAATATAGCACCTACAACTATAAATCTTCCAAGGATCGGAATATTAGCAAAAGGTGATATCGATAAATTCTTTTCTCTTCTAGATGCTAAGTTAGAGCTTGCAAAGGAAGCACTTATACACAGATATAATGTTCTAAAAAGATTAAGGATTAAGGATTTGCCTTTCGTAGCAGGACAAGGGCTTATGAAGGGTTCAGAAGGCTTAAGTCCAGACGATTCTATAGAGCCAATCTTAAAACAGGGGACTTGGTCTATAGGTTGGATTGGACTTGCAGAAACTCTTACTGCCTTAGTTGGAAAGCATCATGGAGAAGATGAATATGCTAGAGAATTAGGCTTTAAGATAGCAACACATATCAGAAATTACACAGACAAGCTTACTGAAGAAACAAAGCTCAATTGGAGTACATATGCTACACCAGCAGAGGGGCTAAGCGGAAGATTTATTCTTCAGGATAAAAAGGTTTTTGGAGAAATAAAAGGTGTGACTGATAAGGAATATTATACAAACAGCTATCACATACCTGTAGGTTTTCCAGTATCAATTAAAGATAAAATAGATATAGAGGCTCCTTATCATAAGCTTTGTAATGCTGGACATATAAGCTATATTGAGCTTGATGATTATCCATCTGAAGATATTATAATGGATATACTAAATTATGCGTATAAACATACAAACATAAGTTATATAGGAATTAATTTTCATATTAGATACTGTAGAGATTGCGGCACATATTTAGGAAGCGGAGAACATAAATGTACTAAATGTGGAAGCTATAATATTCAAGGTATTTCAAGAGTAACTGGATACTTAAGTTTAGACGAAAGATTCGGGGCCGGAAAGTATGCTGAAAGAGCGGATAGAAAAGCTCATACTGATAAACATAATACTGTTTATAATAATGTGAATTGTTAGAAAAATATAAAACAAAATGTGGATAACTTTTAATAATGGTGAGCAATTATGAAAGAAGATAATACAATTAGATTGGCTGCAATATTGCCGGAAAGTTTGGTAAATGGGATAGGAATAAGAAGAGTGTTGTTTGCACAAGGTTGTCCTCATAATTGCAAGGGCTGCTTTAGTCCTCATACTCATTCTTATACTGATGGGGAACTTTTAAATATGGATAAAATAATAGAAGATATACGTAATAATCCATTATTAAAAGGAGTAACTTTTTCAGGAGGCGAACCTTGGGAGCAAGCTGATAAGTTCGCATATATTGCAAAGGAAGTTAAAAAATTCGGCCTTAATGTGTGGTGTTATACAGGTTATACTTTTGAGTATATATTAGAGCATCAATATCATAGACAGGGATGGAATGAATTGCTAAGTTATGTGGATATTTTAGTTGATGGTAAATTTGAAGAAGCCAAAAAAGACAGCAGTCTGAGATTCAGAGGTTCCTCTAATCAAAGAATAATTGATGTGCAGGGAAGTTTAGAAGTAATGAAAGCTGTTGCTTTAGACGTTAATAAATAAAGTTTATTAAGAAGATAAGAAGATAAGAAGATAAGAAGATAGGAAGATATCTTGTTATCTTCTTTTTTTATTATGAAACCTTAATTAACATGGGATTTTTTACTTTACATTTGGCAACTCTATAAAAGAAGAAATAAGTTTCATCTATATTGAATGCAATAAAGTTCTTACATCATGAAGGGATTAGAACTTTTGCATTGTGTATATTTGTTTTAACTTGGGGAGGCTGAATTTTATGAATTGGTACAAGGGATATAAAATAGTAAAAGATAGAAACGGATATAACCTTATAATTTATTTAAATAGTGAAAAAGCCGAATTTTCAAGTGAGATAATTGATGATGTTAAAAAAAATATTCTTACATTAAATGGTGAAGTTAATAAGCTGGTCGAGGATAAGTTTTCAAATATTAGGATTAATTCAATCAAATTGATGCTTGGAGCCTTAGTTATTGGAACTATACCTTTTGCAGGTCATGCTAAAGTACATGCAGAAACACCGACTACAAATCAAGTTCAGGCTGCACCAGCCTCTTTTGAATCAAACAGACTAGATGCTACTGGAACAGTAACAGCCTCTAGATTAAATGTTAGAAAGGGTCCATCAACTTCATATTCCATAATGCATTTACTTTGGCATGGAAACAGAGTAAAGGTCATAGGGGAATCTGGCAACTGGTATCAAATAAGACTTTCAGATGGGAGAACCGGATGGGTAAGCAAAAATTATTTAAAATTAGATGTAAACGTCAGTACAAGGCAGCAGAGAATTGATAAGATTCTTTCTTTATCTAAGTCCTTACTTGGCACACCTTATGTCTGGGGAGGAAGTTCACTACAGGACGGGGGATTTGATTGCTCTGGATTTACACAGTATGTTTTTAAAAGTGCAGGGATTAATTTGAATCGAGTTTCCTATGAGCAGGCTAAACAAGGAGTTGCAGTATCAAGGCAAAATTTAGAGCCAGGAGATCTAGTATTTTATTCGCTTGCAGGTGATGGGAGGATTTCTCATGTAGGCATTTACTTAGGCAACGGCAAAATGATTCACAGTCCTAAAACAGGTGATGTAGTGAAAATAACAGACATAACTACAGCATTTTGGGAAAGCCGATATATTACAGCAAGAAGAATAATTTAGTTAAAGTAGAAAGGGATGCTTATTAATAGCTTTCCTTTCTATTTTTTTACGTTAATTTATTAATAAAAATTATTTAATAATAATTATCAAAGGATATTGAATTTACATTGCAATTGAGTTATATTTTAGTTAATGGAAAATATTATTAATAATGGTCGGAAAAATAGAAGGAGGATTAACAAATGTTACCTGAAAAATATAATCCGCTTGAAGGAAAGATGTTTAGAATTTTAGACAAAAATGGAAACGTTTTAGATGAAAGTTTAGTTCCAGAAATTGATAATGAGAAATTAATAGGTATGTATAAAACAATGCTGTTGACAAGATGTGCAGATAATAAAGCACTACAACTACAAAGGCAGGGAAGAATGCTTACTTATGCACCAAACACAGGGCAGGAAGCTGCTCAGGTTGGTTCAGCTGCTGCCATTGAAGAAAAAGATTGGCTAGTACCAGCTTTTAGAGACTTAGGGGCATGGCTCACAAAAGGTATGTCTTTAGAAAAAGTCTATTTATATTGGTTTGGGAATGAAATGGGAAGCAATCTGCCTGAAAATGTTAAGATGCTCCCTATAGCTGTACCAATAGCAACTCAGTTTAATCATGCTGTTGGAATAGCTATGGCTTCCAATATAAAAGGAGAAGATGAAGTTACTATAGCTTATATAGGTGACGGTGGAACTTCTGAGGGAGATTTTCATGAGGCTCTAAATTTTGCAGGTGTATTTAATGCACCGGTAGTATTCATAGTACAAAATAATCAATACGCTATTTCAGTTTCAAGAAATATTCAAACTAAATCAAAAACTATCGCCCAAAAGGCAGTAGCCTATGGTATTCCTGGAATACAAGTAGATGGAAATGATTTGTTGGCTATGTATGCAGCTACAAAGGAAGCAGTAGACAGAGCAAGAAATGGAGGAGGAGCAACTCTTATTGAGGCGCTGACTTATAGATTAGGTGCCCATACTACATCGGATGATCCTACAAGATATAGAGAAGATAGTGAAGTTGAAGAATGGAAGGGAAAGGATCCGTTGAAGCGATTGAAAAAATATCTAATTGATAAAGGACTATGGAGTGAAGAAAAAGATATAGAACAAATAGAAGAATATGAAAAGTATGCCTTGGAGGTATTTAAAAAGGTTGAGGCTTCTGGTAATACTGAACCATTAGACATATTTAAATATCACTATGCAGAAATGCCCAAGCATCTTGTTGAGCAGTATGAAGAATATAAGGCATACTTAGAGAAAGGAGGAAACTAGCATGGCACTTTTAAATGTAATAGGAGCAATTAATCAAGCTTTAGATCAGGAGATGGCTAGAGATAAAAGCGTTGTTGTTTTTGGTGAAGACGTAGGAGTTGAAGGAGGAGTCTTCAGAGCAACTGTAGACCTTCAAAAAAAACATGGTAAGGATAGATGTTTTGATACACCGCTTGCTGAAGCAGCTATTATTGGAACAGCTGTTGGCATGGCGATAAATGGATTAAAACCAATTGCTGAAATACAGTTTTCAGGTTTTGTTTTCCCGGGTTATGATCAAATTGTTTCTCATGTAGCTCGTATGAGGAACAGAACTAGAGGAAGATTTAACCTTCCAATGGTTATAAGAATGCCTCATGGGGGAGGTATAAGAGCATTAGAACATCACTCCGAAAATTTAGAAACCTTGTTTGGACACATTCCTGGACTTAAAGTTGTTGTGCCATCAACTCCTTACGATGCAAAAGGACTTTTGCTTGCAGCAATTAGAGATGAGGATCCTGTGTTATTCCTAGAACCTACAAAAATATATAGAGCCTTTAAACAGGAGGTTCCAGAGGAGGACTATGTAATTCCAATTGGAAAAGCAAAGGTTGTTAAGCCTGGAAATGACATAACAGTAGTTGCCTGGGGCGCTTATTTAAGAGAGACAGAAAAAGCAGTTAAACAGCTTGAAGAAGAAGGAATTAGTGTTGAACTCATAGACTTAAGAACCATATCACCTATAGATAAGGATACAATTATTGAATCAGTCAAAAAGACAGGACGATTTGTGGTTGTTCATGAGGCATGTAAGACCTATGGTCCAGGAGCAGAGCTTATATCCATAGTAAACGAAGGAGCCTTTTTAAATCTGGAGACACCTCCAACAAGACTTGCTGGCTTTGATATAACTGTTCCTCTTCCAAGAGGAGAACATCATTATCTCTTAGATTCAAAGAGAATAGCTGATGGCATTAGAAAAGTAGCAAGATTCTAAAGGTTAAAGTCCTAAATGGACTTTAACGGGTGGTCTGCGAGCGGGAGCGAGTGAGATAGACTACCCAGTGTTCCGAGTGAAAGGAGGTTAAAGTCCTAAATGGACTTTAACGGGTGGTCTGCGAGCGGGAGCGAGTGAGATAGACTACCCAGTGTTCCGAGTGAAAGGAGGTTAAAGTCCTAAATGGACTTTAACGGGTGGTCTGCGAGCGGGAGCGAGTGAGATAGACTACCCAGTGTTCCGAGTGAAAGGAGGAAGAGTATTATGTTAGAATTTAAATTTCCGGATATAGGTGAAGGAATAACAGAAGGAAAACTTTTAAAATGGATGATAAAGCCAGGAGATAAGGTAAAAGAAGGGGATACATTATTCTTAGTTGAGACTGATAAGGTTAATGCAGAAATTCCATCTCCAGGCGAAGGTATTATTTCCGAGGTAATGGCTAAAGAAGGAGACGTAATATATGTAGGTAATGTTATAGTTAAGATTGATACTGGAGATGGTTCAGGTAAAGCTGAGGTTAAGCCTATTAATGAAAAAGAGGAAGAAAATGCTGGAGTTGTTGGTGCTATTGAGGTTTCTTCCGAGGTTATAGAATCTAGTCTTGAAAGTTATAAAAATGGAGCTTCTTCAAAACAAAAGGTTTTAGCTACTCCTGTGTCCAGAAAATTAGCTAAAGACTTAGGAATTGATATAAATGAAATAAAGGGAACTGGTCCTGTAGGAAGAGTAATGAAAGAAGACATATATAAAGCTAAAGAACAAATGGAGCTTCCTAAATCTGAGATGAAGTCTGAGACAAAACAAGAAGTAATCAACCGACCTGCGCTAGAGATACCAGAGCTAAAGGTAAGCGGGGAAATTGAAAGACAGCCACTATCTACATTGAGAAAAACTATTGCTAAAAATATGGTGCTTTCAAAAACAATAATACCTCATGCAGCAGTTATGGATGAAATAGATGTTACTAAGCTGGTAGAGTTTAGAAAGAGTGTTAAGGAGATGGCGGAAGAAAAGGGAGTTCATTTAACCTATATGCCATTTATAATTAAGGCTATAACTCTCACATTAAAAGATTTCCCTGTATTTAATTCAAGTTATGATGCTGAAAAGGAAGAGGTATTAATTAAGAAATACTATAATATAGGAATTGCAGTAGATACTCCTGACGGACTTCTAGTTCCTGTTATAAAGGATGCCGACAAGAAAGGTATACTTGATATTGCTAGAGAGATTCAAAGCTTAAGTGAAGGTGCTAGAAATAGAAATATTGCATTAGAAAAGCTCCAAAATGGAAGCTTTACTATAACTAATTATGGTGCTCTTGGGTCCAGTACAGGAATACCTGTAATCAGATATCCAGAGGCAGCAATATTAGGCATAGGTAAAATAGGAAAGAAGCCTGTAGTAAATGAAAAAGATGAGATAGTTATAAGAAGTATAATGAATATAAGTCTTTGCATAGATCACAGAATAATTGACGGCGGAGATGCGGGAAGATTCTTGAATAGATTAAGAGAATATTTAGAATCACCTATGCTTCTTCTTATGAGTTAGAGGGGGGAAGCATGATGAAAGAATATGATATTGTTGTACTTGGAGGAGGTCCCGGGGGATATGTGGCAGCCATTAAGGCTGCTCAGCTGGGAGCTAAAACAGCTCTTATTGAGAAAGAAAATGTAGGTGGGGTTTGCTTAAATGTGGGCTGTATTCCTACAAAAACCTTACTTAAAAGTGCTAAGGTTTATGAGGATATAATGCACTCAGAAAAGTTTGGTATAGATATTCTTGATAGAAGCTCTATAAATATTAATTTAGACAATCTTATGAAAAGAAAAGATTCTATTGTAAACAAGCTTACGGGAGGAGTTAAAGTTCTTTTAAAGCAAAATGGAGTAGAGGTTTATAATGGCTATGGAGAAGCTTTAGACAAAAACACATTATTAGTTAACGGTGAAACCTTAAAAACTAAAAATTTAATAATAGCCACTGGTTCATCAACTTTTATTCCAAATACCAAAGGACTAAAAGAAGCTTTCGAAAAAGGTTATGCTATTACTAGTACTGAAGCACTGACTATGGACAAAATACCGGAAAACTTTATAGTTATCGGCGGAGGAGTAGTTGGTGTAGAGTTCGCTGCTCTTTATAATGCCCTTGGAAGTAAAGTTACTATACTTCAAAGATCTCAAATATTACGTTCTCTTGACAAGGATGTAAGAGAAGCAATGGAAAAAATACTAAGGAGCAAAGGGATAAATATTGTATATGGTGTAGATATTGAGAAATATGAAAACAATAAAGTAATATGCAAGGTTAACGGGGAAAAAAAGATATATGAAGGAGATAAAATACTAATCAGCATTGGAAGAACTCCAAATCTTAAAGGTATTGAAAAGTTGAATTTAAAGCTTGATAAAAAAGGTATTGTGACTGATGAAAAACTAAGGACAAATATTGAAGGTATTTATGCAATTGGAGATGTTAATGGAAAGTATATGCTTGCCCATGTAGCTTCTGCAGAGGGAATAGCAGCAGTAGAAAATATAATGGGTAAAGAAGAAAAAATTAATTATGATAAAGTACCCTCCTGCATATATACCTTCCCGGAAGTTGGTGTGGTAGGACTTTCGGAAGAAGAGGCAAGAGAAAGAGGGCACAAAGTAATAACAAGTACATTTCCTATGACAGCTAATGGTAAGGCTATGGCAGAGGGAGAAACTGATGGTTTTGTAAAAATTGTTGCTGATGAGCAGTATGGAGAGGTACTGGGAGTTCATATAATAGCTTCTCATGCTACGGATATGATTGCAGAAGCAGTAACTACACTTGAGCTTGAAGGCACAGTTTATGATTTAGCAAAGGCAGTACATCCTCATCCAACTCTTTCGGAAGTGGTTATGGAAGCTGCTCATGGAGCTATTGGAAAGCCGATTCACATATTTAAGAAATAATAAAATTAATCCTCTCAGTAATCTTTCTGAGAGGATTAATTTTTATTCCTGCTGTCTTAAATGAAGAAGCAGTTCTTTTAGCTTTTCTCTTAAACTAACTACTTCTTCAGAGGTTAAGCCGGTGCAGCAGAAAATTTTTTGTGGTATATTTAAAGCAGTTATTTTCATATCTCTGCCTTTTTCGGTAAGTTCAACATAAACATTTCGCTCATCTTTAGTATCTCTTGTTCTTTTAACTATATCTGCGTTTTCAAGCTTCTTAAGAAGTGGAGTAAGAGTACCTGAGTCAAGATATAATCTATCACCAAGCTCTTTTACTGTTATATTATCCTTTTCCCAAAGCACAAGCAGCGTTATATACTGTGTATATGTGATGCCAAGTTCATCTAAAAAAGGCTTATATATTCTTGTTACTTCTTTGGAACAGGCATATAGTGAAAAACAGAGCTGATTATCAAGTTTAAGCATTTCTTCGTCCATTAGTTCACTTCCTAGGAAATATTTTTTAAAGTAGTTTTTCAACTTCTGGTGCGATATCCATTGGCTCTACTGGAGATTCAAATCTCGCTACCACGTTACCTTCTTTATTTATTAAGAATTTTGTAAAATTCCATTTGATTGAGTCTCCAACTAAATAATCAGGGAAGTTGTTTACAAGATGAGTATGAAGGAACTTTCCAGTAGCATCTTCTAAATCAAAACCTTTAAAAGGAGCCTTTTCAGTTAAATATTTAAATAGTGGATGAGCATTTTCTCCTCTAACCTCTATCTTTTCAAACATAGGGAACTTTACTCCATAGTTTATTTCACAGAAGGTTTTAACTTCATTGTTGCTGCCTGGTTCCTGCTCAGCAAACTGATTTGAAGGGAAACCTAAAATTTCAAAGCCCTGTGAATTATATTGTTCATAAAGTTTTTGAAGATCTTTATATTGTGGAGTAAAACCACATTTGCTTGCTGTATTTGCTATCAATAAAACCTTTCCTTTATACTCTTCTAATGATATTTCCTCTCCGTCGATAGTTTTCACTTTAAAATCATAAATACTCATAATAATATTCCTCCTATATTTTAATTTTATAAAATTCAATCTCGTGCAATTTAATTTGTGATTTAATATTATCATTTCTATATTATCATGTCAATACATTTTTAATTTTATTCCTAGATATTTGGAAAAATGTAACTTATAATTAAACTAATACGATATATATGGAGGTAAAAATGTTTAAGAATTTGTTTGGTAGGGATGATGATGAGGATGATTACAAAATATCAACTGAAGATGCTGAAGAAGAGATGCAAAGCATTAGAAAAGCAATCTTTAAGATAATTAATGTACAAGTAATTTATGATAGTGATGAATGCATATTTTATACTACTGCTACATGTATTAACGAAAATAATAAGATTGAGACTATAAATTTAGATGGGTTTACTATTGATGAAGATATTGACAGTCTGATTGGCGCTAATATTGATTATGAAGAATTTGAGGAATTTCAAGAAATAGTTGGTAGAGGAAGAATATATAAGGAGAACAAGAATGAGTCAAGAGTACTTTGATATCTATGATGCAGACATGAAAAACATAGGAACAAAACTAAGAAGCGAGGTTCATAAAAAAGGGTTCTGGCATAAATCTTTTCAGTGCTGGTTTATTGGCAGAGATAATGGAGAAGAATATATTCTATTTCAAAAGAGACAATTTGATAAAGACACTTATCCGAATCTTTTTGATATAACAGCTGCTGGCCATTTAAGTGCTGGTGAAACAGTTGAAGATGCATGTAGAGAAATTAAAGAAGAACTTGGCTTAGATGTAAAGTTTCAAGAACTAATTCCTATTGATATTATAAAAGAGCAAAAAGCCGAGCTTGATTTTATTGATAATGAATTTGCAAATGTATTTTTATACTTCTGCAGTGCTCCGCTTGAAAAATTTAATTTGCAGCAGGAAGAGGTTACAGGGCTTTACAAGGCAAATTTAAATGATATAGTAAAACTTTTTAACAAGGAACTTGATTTTGTCAATTTGAACGGATTTAAAATTAATGAGTCCGGAGATAAAGAAAAGAGCTGTATAAAAGCTTTAATAAAGGATTTTGTTCCTCATGATTTTAGCTATTATGATAAGGTGTTTAAGTATGCAAAAGAGCTTTTACAAACTGTATAGTATTATAGAAAATTATAAAAATAAGGCTGCCTAATTATGGCAGTCTTATTTTTAATAAAACATACATTCTATAAAATCATCTATACTTATTGCAGCAAAATAGTTTTCGAAATCTATAGACTTTAGCAGTTCTTTAATAGAGGATTCTTTATACTCATGGTGTACAAGTAAATTTTCTAAATCAGTAACTTCTTTCTTACCAAAGAAATCACCTGAAATTTTAATACTGCTTATTTTGCCATCTTTAACATTGAACCTTAAATCTAATTTGCCGCCAGCAAATCTTTTGTTTTTTTCAATTTCAAATTCAGGTGATTCTCCATAGTTCCATTCCCAAAGAGAATATCTTTTTCTCATAAGTTCTCTAATTGATGCTAAATCTTTATCAGTTAATACATATTCCTTTTCCTTATAGTTTTCATCTTCAATTAAGAACTTGAGTAAAGTATCTTTAAACTCTTCAATAGATATTTTATTTTGCATATAAGGATAGATATTTGTAACTCGACTTTTAACGGATTTAACACCTTTAGATTCTATTTTTTCAGGCTTTACATTTAGAGCGTCCTGGACTACTGTAAGATCAGAGTTGAAAAGTATTGTTCCATGATGTAAAAGCCTTTCACCAAAATAGTATTGGGCATTCCCCGAAAATTTTTTGCCGTCAATGGTTATATCATTTCTTCCAGAAAACTCTGCAAGCACTCCAAAGTTTCTAAGTGCTTTTATTATTGGATCGGTAAACTTGCGGAAATTGCTTACA
The DNA here is from genome assembly GCF_016765585.1 of Clostridium rhizosphaerae. GTDB lineage: Bacteria > Bacillota > Clostridia > Clostridiales > Clostridiaceae > Clostridium_AT > Clostridium_AT rhizosphaerae. The sequence continues at coordinate 1,395,258 of NZ_JAESWC010000002.1, read as the reverse complement.
ACGTCTTTATTGTTTTTTACTATAAAAGTAAAATTTAAATTTCCAAAGTCATGATAAACTGCACCGCCACCAGATAATCGCCTTACTACATTTATATTATTTTCATTTATAAATTTTGGGTTTATTTCTTCAATAGTATTTTGATTTCTTCCAATAATAACAGAAGGTTCATTTTGCCACAATATAATGTAATCTTCTTCTAAGTTTAAAAACTTAACAGCATATTCTTCTAATGCAAGATTAAAATGAGGATCTGTACATTCATTTTTTATACTAATCATAATAAAATCTCCTAATTAATAGTTGTTATTAATTAAAATTTACACTTAAACCGTTTACTTGTCAATATTTAATACAAGAACTTTACTTCATTATATATACTTTATTTTATATTTATATAAATATATCATTGGGAATTTGGAATACTAACCATATGCGAAAATTTCAATGTATTTTTTGGGTTACTATCCATAGCTTTGTAAGAAAAGGATGTGACATATATGAAAATAACATCTATTAAAGTATATGAAGGAAATAATATTAAAAGAAGAAAAAGGATAATTCGGATTACAATTGAAAATAGTCATGATAGGCAGATTAACAGATATTTAAAGTCTTATTTTAGACTTTCTTTTTTATTAGGCTTCAAAGAGAAGTTAATTGATATAGAAATCAAAAATAATGTATATAATGTATGGGTTACATATAGTCAAGAAGAGGTATCAAAATACTTGCTAAGCAATATTTCTTATGATATGGATAATGCTGAGAAAATAACAGACAAAGCTGATAATCTTGTTAAAAAGGGATTTTTATATGATACTGTAAAAGCGTTTAGGGAAAAAAATATTCCTGTAATAGAAATAAATGAAGATTTGTTTCAAATTGGATATTGTAAGAATTCAATAATTATAGGCCGAAATTTTCAAAGCTATGAAAATATGGTTAAAGTTGAAGTTTCGAGAAATCGAAAAACGTTATGGCAATTTTTAAGGTATTCTCATATCCCTAAGGTAGAAGGAAAAGTTCTTTACAGTATTGAAGAAATAAAAGAAATAGAGGATTTTAAGTATCCTATAAACTTAAGAAATATAGATAAAACTTCTGATATAAAGATAACCATTAGTGATAAAGAAGAACTAAACAGAGTACTAGATAATATGATGAAGATGTATACTCGAGCTTTTGTATACAGTGGAACAGTAAGTTATAGAATAATCTGCTATAAAGGCGAGGTTTTACTGATTCTTAAAAAGGAAAATGGATATAAAGTTATTGAAATCAGTGACAGAACCTTGGAAATGCTTGAAATAGTAGAAACAATAAATAAGCTTAAAGCATTTTGTAAAATAGTATATAAAAGCATTGCTATAGAATTTATGTATATAGATATAATAGAAGATACAGAGCTTAAGGTTGCGGATTTAGGAAGTGTTTTTGATGTTGGCGAAGAAATTAAGGAAGTTAAGGATAAAATTATAAACAGCTTTATTGAGTGCATGATAAATGATGGAGTCGGTGTAATTCCAATATTTTCAGTTACAGGAACAAATGGAAAAACTACGACTTCCAGAGTAATAAGCTTCATATTGAATAAAATAGGATATAAGTCTGCTTTAACTTCTACTGGAGGAATATTTATTGATGGTCAAAAAGTAAGGAATGGTGATACCACTGGCTTTTTAAGTGCTAGGGAGGTTTTAACAGATAGAAATGTAGAGGCAGCTGTAATGGAGACTGCACGAGGTGGAATTTATAGAAACGGTCTTGGCTATGAAAGAGCAAAGGCAGCAGTTATAACTTCTATATCTGAAGACCATATTGGCATGGATGGTATAAAAGATATAAAAGATTTAATGGATATTAAGACTATTATACTTGACGAACTCGATGATTCCGGAAAGATTGTAGTAAAAGCACAAAAAGAATTATTACCATATATAAGTCAAAGAAAAAATGTTTGTCTATATAATATTGAAAAAAATGAAATGATTAAAGAGCATATAAATAATCAAGGTGAGGCTTTTTATGTTGAAGATGAATATATAGTTCATAATATTAATAATGTTGAAAAAAGAATTTTAGACATAAAGGATATACCATTTACATATTGCGGTTTCTCAAAAGGAAATACTCTGAATATAATGGCTGCTATTGCTTCAGTTTCAACTGTTTTTAATGAAATGAATAAGCTGGGAGACATATTAAAAGAGTTGAAATGTGATCTTTATTTTAATCCGGGAAGACAAAATATAATTGAACTAGAAGGTTTTAAACTGATATTGGATTACGGACATAATTCAGAAGCCTTCAATGAAGTATTAAGCATAGCTAAATCTTTAAAGCCTTCAAGACTTACTGCAATTATTGCTGCTCCTGGAGACAGAATGGATAAGTATATAAAAGAACTCGGAACTGTTTCAGCCAGGTTTTGTAATCATATAATAATTAGAGAACAAGAGGACCTTAGAGGAAGAAATCAGGGAGAAAGCGCCGCTCTTATTAAACAGGGAATTATTGAAGAAGGCTTTGATGAAAAGGAAATAGAAATAATATATAAGGAAGAAGAAGCTTTAGTTCATGCTATGGAAAGAGCTGTTGAAGGAGAAGTCGTCGTCTTGTTTACTCAATGCTTAGATGTTATTATACCAACTATAAACGGCTATCTGGAAAAGCTGGGTCAAATGAGTATCGCGAAGGACCTGGATTTTTCACATTAAACTATAGTTGAAGTTGTTTGTCTATAGAAAAGTTGCGTTTAGAACTTGTTAGTAATATAATATTTTTAAAAGGCACTTTGAGGTGTAGTATGGAAAACAATATAGAAGTCTGTAAATGTGAAGAAATACATAATGATTGCGTAAATTGTGTTAAAGAAAGCATGCTTAAGGATGAAGTTTTTACTGATGTTTCTGAACTTTTTAAGGTTTTTGGTGATTATACGAGGATAAAAATAATATATGCATTATTAAAAAAAGAACTTTGCGTTTGTGATATAGCTGAGGTTCTCAATATGAGTCAATCGTCAATATCACATCAACTTAGGGTTTTAAAGGCTGCGAGACTTGTTAAGTTTAGAAAAGAAGGCAAGGTTGTATATTATTCATTAGATGACGAGCATGTTGGAAGTATTTTTAATGCGGGACTTTCACATGTAGAGCATAAATAGAGGAGAGTGATACTCTCCTCTATTTATGCTTTAAAATCTAAAATTTTAACAGTATTATTACCTTCAAGTTTACCTTCAAGTTTTAAGGTATTTCCATGAATCTTCTCACCATTTTTCATATGGAGTAGAAAAGTTTCTGCTCCCTCTATTGGAATATTTACAGCAGAAGTTTTAAAATGCATAGGAATAACTACTTTAGGATTTAATAGCTTACAAACAGCTGTTGCTTCTTTTCCATCGATTGTATAGTTCCCGCCAACTGGAATTAGCAGCACATCAATCTCTCCAATTTGATCTGCATCGTGAAGTGAAAGCACGTGTCCTAAATCTCCAAGATGACAAATTCTGAAGTCATCCATTTTGAATACATAAATAACATTTTCTCCTCTTTTAGCTCCCTGAACATTGTCATGATAGGAAGGAATTCCTTTGATGTCTATATCGCAAACATTAAAAAAACCAACCTTATCAATAACTTTAGGATCTCCAGTTATTTTTTCGATATAGTCATGATCAAAATGATGGTGGCTTACTGTTACTACATCTGCATGACCTTGAAATATATTATAACCTACTGTGTCATCAAAAGGGTCAGTAAGAAGAGTTCTGCCCTTGCTGTCTTTAAATAAAAAAGATGAATGTCCAAGCCATGTTATTTCCATATGTTACACTCCTTTGTGGATTGGAATTTTGGTATTCTATTATATTATACCCCAAAATTATATATCATAACTTATTAACCTTCAAAATAGTGTATCAAAATAGTATCAAGTATATAAATAAAATAGTGTATCAAATAATATTTTCGATGACACACTAATGTAAACCATTTAAATTTCAATGGTTTTAAATGTTGGCATGATATTTGCTTAGAATTATTGTGTAAGAAAAAATTTAAGATAGGAGGAATCATATATGAAAGTTTTAATGGTATGCTCCGGTGGAATGTCCAGCTCTATAGTAGTTAAAGCTATAAAGCAAGAGGCAGATAAGAAAGGTTTTCCACTAGAAATAAAAGCAGTAGGTACCGGGGAGTTTGAGGACGAGCTTAAGGCAGGAGGATATGACTTAGCTATAGTTGCTCCACAAGTTAAACACAGATTAGCTGTATTTACAGAGCAGGCTAATGCAGCAAAGGTTCCAGTAGAACTTATAGTACCGATGGGATATACTCCAATAGGAGCTCCAAAGGTATTGGAACAAATAAAAAAATATGCAAAATAAAAAATAAACGGGAGGGTTCTTTTATGGAAATGTTTCTAAAATGGATAGAAGAAAAATTCATGCCGCCTATGGCAAAACTATCCGAGCAAAGACACTTAAGAGCTATAAGAGATGGAGTTATCTCAACGCTATCATTAATTATTGTAGGTTCATTCTTTTTAATTATTGCACAGCCTCCAGTTAAGGCTTGGGCAGATGCAATAGCACCAAATGTTGGAAAGATAATGGTTCCATACAGATTAACAATGGGACTAATGTCGCTTTATGCAGCTTATGGTATGGGGTATAGCTTGGCTAAATCCTATAAGTTAGACGGGGTGAGCGGTGGAGTTCTTTCACTAGCAGCTTTCCTTTTAGCAACTATACCAGTAAACGCTGATGCTTTCATCACAGCTGCAACAAAAGCAGGAGTTAAAGGCGGAGCACCAATGGGTTGGGTATTACCAATGGCTAACCTTGGCGGAGCAGGTATGTTTGTAGCAATTATAACTATGATATTTGCGGTAGAAACCTTAAGATTACTAAAAAAATATAATGTTACTTTAAAAATGCCAGAACAAGTTCCAGAATCAGTTTCAAGATCCTTTGAGGCTTTAATTCCAGCAGCTGTTATTATTACTGTAGTTTGGTTTATAAGAGTTTGGTTAAATTTTGACATTCAAACAGCTATAATGAATTTATTCAAGCCTTTAGTAAATGTAGCAGGTAATAGCCTTGGTGGAGTTTTAGTACCAGTAATATTCATTACTGTACTTTGGTCAGCAGGTATCCATGGAATGTCTGTTATTGGCTCTATAGTAAGACCTGTATGGCTTGTATTGCTTGATGCAAATACTGCAGCCGTATCCGCTCATCAAGCGCTTCCTAATATTGCACCAGAACCATTTTTCCAATGGTTTATATGGATAGGTGGAGCTGGAGCAACACTAAGTCTTGCATTATTAATGTGTTTCTCTAAGTCAGAATACTTAAAGAGAGTTGGAAGATTCTCTATAATTCCTGGTATATTCAATATTAATGAACCTTTAATATTTGGTACACCACTTGTTATGAATCCAATATTAGCAATACCATTTATCCTAGGACCAGTTGTTTCAGCTATAATAGCTTATGCAGCAACAGCAGCAGGACTTGTAGCTAAAGTATCAATTATAGCTCCATGGACACTTCCAGCACCAATAGGAGCAATGCTTGCAACTGGCGGAGACTGGAGAGCTGCAGTTCTTGTATGTATTAATATCGCTGTGGTTACAGTTATTTACTATCCATTCTTTAAAGCATATGAAAAGAAAATGATTAAAGAAGAACAACAAGAAGTTGAAGTTGCTTAGTAACGAGCTGTAGTTTTTTAAAAGTAAAATAGCACCGATGGATAATTTAAAGCCGCGGTGCTATTTAAAAATTGAATATTATGTGATAAATGCTATAATGGAGGAATTAACAATGAATATGGAACTAGAAATATTTGAAATAATATCACATGGAGGGGATGCTAGAGGCTTTGCTTACGAGGCATTGAAAGCAGCAAGACAGAATGAAATGAAGAAAGCTGATGAGCTTTTAGTAAAAGCTCAGGAAGAGTTGGATTTAGCTCATAACACACAAACTAAGCTTATACAAGCAGAATTAAATGGCGAAGATTTAAAAATGTCACTACTTATGGTACATGCTCAGGACCAATTAATGACAGCAATTTCTGAAAAAAATCTTATTGAGCAGATGGTAGAAATGCTAAAAATTATACATTCTAAATAAAGAGGGTGAAAGTAGATGCTTTCAAAAATTTTATATATAATGTTTTTAATAATATTGCTTTTAGCATCCGTTGCATTAACTAAATTCTTAATGAAAAAATTTAAGCTTAACAGATGGATTATTGCTGGTATTGCTCCATTTGTACTGATAATACCATCGTTATTATTTGAAAATATGAGTGCTGCGGTTTGGAATATACTTTCCATTATATTTGCTGTTATGTGCATAATGTTTTTTGAAATAACTAGAACAAAACTTGAGAAAAATGAAATTAAAGGTATAGTTAATTATAGTAATACAGATTATAAAAAGAAAAAGTAATTTAGGTTGTGATTATTTATGAGGTACGAAATAGTCTATGAGACACTCAAAAAGTTGTGCTTAAGGCAGCTAAAAGAAGAAGGAAAAATAAAAGGCTTTAGCGCAGAGGATATTGCTCTTAAGCTTAATATGCATAGAAGTAATGTAGCTAGGGAGTTTGGCAAGCTGTATAAGGAAGGTATATTAGATAAAAATGATGGCAGACCTGTTTTGTACTTTATCAAAGATATAAAAAGGGAAGAAAAAGTCAGCGAAAATATAAATATATCTCCGGAAAAGCCTTCAATTTTTAATAATATTATTGGGAAAGATCTAAGCTTAAAACACCCCATAGCATTAGCTAAGGCTGCTATAGTATATCCGCCAAGGGGTCTTCATACTCTTATAGTAGGGGAAACAGGTGTAGGAAAATCATACTTTGCAAAGTGTATGTTTAAATATGCCTTAGAGGTTAATATAATTAGAGACAGCGGCAGATTTGCTATTTTTAACTGTGCAGACTATGCAAATAATCCTCAGCTTTTAGTGTCCCACCTATTTGGTGTTAAAAAAGGTGCTTATACAGGAGCTAATGAGGATAGGGAAGGAATTATTGAAAAAGCTAGAGACGGCATTTTGTTTTTAGACGAAGTTCACAGACTTCCGCCTGAAGGCCAGGAGATGCTGTTTACTCTTATTGATGAAGGAAAGTTTATACAACTCGGAAGCACTAAGGAAACAAGCATAAACGTTATGATAATATGCGCTACTACAGAAAACATAGACTCTTCTTTATTAAAGACTTTTACTCGAAGAATACCGGTTAATATTTCTCTTCCAAGTCTTCGCGAAAGAACAAGCGATGAAAGACTAAACTTAATAAAGGCTTTTTTTCAAGAGGAATCAAAAAGGATTGGCAAGAAAATAGAAGTTCATGAGGATGCTTTAACAGCACTATTAAATTACGAATGTCCAAATAACATTGGTGAATTAAAAAGTACTATTCAAATTGCAAGTGCTAAAGCCTTTCTAAGAAGTATGTTCAAAGATGAAATAGTAAAAATTAAGCTCGAGGATTTTTCTAATGAAGTTAGGGCTGGACTTTTATTATCTAAAAAGATAAAAGGAAATAATTTAAAGCTTAATATAAGAGAAAATGAAGAAATTACTGATGATGGAGTAGAGGATAAGTACAGCGTATCTGAAAATATATATGAATTTATAGAGACGCGGACAGAAAACTTAAAAAATAGAGGTTTAGACGAAGAAACAATTAAAAATAAAATATCTAATGAAGTTGAAAGTTTTATAAATAATTATCTTTTAAGTATTGATAATCATCAAAGAGAAGATGACATAAAAAGAATAGTTAATAATGATTTATATAACTTTCTAAATAGTTTTATGTATTTGGCAGAATATAGGCTCAAAAGAAAAATAACGAAAAATACTTTTTTAGGATTATTAATTCATATAGATACTTTTTTAGGCAGAATAAGAGAGAATAGAATTATTGAAAATCCTAAAATAGATGAAATAAGGAAAAAATATTCTGAAGAATTTAAATTAGCTATGATTTTGGCAGAAAAGCTTGAAGAGAAGTATGATGCAGCTGTGCCGATGGATGAAATAGGTTTTATAACTATGTTTTTTGCTGCAGATGTGGAAGAAGTAAATGGAAGAGTAGGAGTTATAGTAGCAATGCACGGAAACAGCACTGCTTCCTCAATGGCAGAGGTGACAAATCAGCTTCTAAACACAAATCATGCTTTAGGCTTTGATATGCCTCTTTCCATGAAACCTGACACAGCTCTTGAAAAGATTGAAGAACTTGTTAAGGAAAGAAATGAAGGTATGGGAGTAATACTTTTAGTTGACATGGGTTCGCTTAAATTCTTTGATAAAATAATAAAAAATAATACAGGGATAGAAGTCAGGGCAGTTGATATGGCCACCACTGCTACTGTTATTGAAGCTACAAGAAAGGCTCTAATGAATACAAGCCTTGATGAGATTGTAAAATCAGTAGATTTGGAAAGCAGATTTTTAGGAAGTTTTTTAGAGGAAAATATAAAATCTAAAAAAGATGTTATTATAACAGCTTGCTCAACTGGAGAAGGTACAGCACAGAGAATAAAGGAAATTATATACAGCAAGTTTGATAAAGAAAAATATGAGGTAATAAATTTAAGTATTAAAGATGAGCAGGAATTTAAAAAAGCTGTTGATGATATAAGAAAAAATTCAAAAATAGTAGCCATAATAAGTGCCTTTAATTTAAATATTGAAGGTATAGATTATATATCTATGGATAAATTCTTCAAGGATTTTATGGGCGAAAATTTTGAAGAAAATATAAAAGATGAAATGCTTATACAAAACATAAAAATTGTTTATAAAGATTACTTAGAACTTAAGCAGCATGACTTTATAATTAACAGTTTAGTAGAAATTATTTCAACTATAAAATATGTCTTTGAAATTCACATAGACAGTGAAAAACTGCAAGGTCTATTGATGCATATGGGATGCTTAATTCAAAAGCTTATGAATAAAGAAGAGACAAGTGCTTGTAAAAATTTAACTATTATATTATCAAGGCATCAAGATATATTTAAATATTTACAGGAATCACTTAACAACCTGGAAGAAAAGCTTAATATAAGTTTTAGCGAGGATGATTTAGCAAATATAGTAGAGATACTTATTAATTTGTAATTGAAAGGAAGTAAAAAAATATGAGACAGTTGGGAATATCAGTATATCCAGGCCACGCATCTATGGAAGACAATATAGCATATTTAAGGATGGCTGCAAAGTATGGCTTTACCAGAGTTTTTACCTGCCTTTTGTCAGTAGAAGGGGATAAAGAAAAGATTGTAAATGAATTTAAGGAAGTAATAGCTGAAGCTAATAAATTAGGGATGCAGGTAATAGCTGATGTAAGTCCAAGGGTTTTTGGAGATCTTAAAATAAGTTATAGCGATTTATCCTTTTTTAATGACCTTGGAGCTTATGGAATAAGATTGGATTTAGGATATACAGGTTCAGAGGAATCACTTATGACCTTTAATCCTTATGGTTTAAGTATAGAAATCAACATGAGCAATGGAACAAGATATCTAGAAAATATAATGAGCTACAAGCCAAATACTGAAAAACTTTTAGGCTGTCATAACTTTTATCCACATAGATATTCTGGTTTAAGCTATGAGCATTTTATGTACTGCAGCAAACAGTTTAAGCAGTTTGGCATAAGAACAGCTGCTTTTGTATCTTCAAATGATGCAACCTTCGGGCCTTGGCCTGTAAGAGAAGGGCTATGCACACTTGAAATGCACAGAGAAATGCCTGTTACAGCACAGACTAAACATTTATTTGCAACAGGGATAATAGATGATGTTATAATAGCTAATGCCTTTGCCTCAGAGAAAGAGCTCAAAGCTTTAAGCAAGATAAATAAAGAAAAATTAACCTTTGATGTTGTTCTTGAAGAAAGCATACCAGAGGTGGAAAAGAAAATAGTTATAGAAGAGCTTCATTTCAATAGAGGTGATGTATCTGAATACTTAATTCGCTCAACTCAAAGCAGAGTTAAATATAAAGGTCATGAATTTGTACCTTTTAACACACCTCACATTAAAAGAGGAGATATACTGATTGACACTTCACTTTACGGACATTATGCAGGAGAGCTTCAATTAGCATTAAAGGACATGGAGAACTCAGGAAAAACTAATGTAGTAGGGCATATTGTAGAGGAAGAATTATTCCTTTTAGATTATATAGAAGCTTGGCAGAAGTTTGGACTAGTGGAGAAATAAAAAGTTAGGACGGTTAACAATAAGTGTTAGCCGTTCTTATTTTTTACTTGATATTTGTAATGTAACATTTGCTGCTGTCATATGTATTTAGTATGTATAACTAAATATGCGGGCGGTGTATGAGAAAATGGAGGACATGTTTTACTATTACTTAGATAAAAACTCTGGCATTCTACTTATGTGTGATAGATTTTCTTATGCAGTAGGAGTGAATAGCGAAGGAGAAAGGCTTACAATTGGAGGATGGGGATCAAGGTTGATTGAAGATGGCAGTGAATATTATATAGGATTAAGTGCTATAAAAGCTGCTATTTCTGAATATGAAATGCTGGGAGGAAGGACTCAGCTTACTGAAGCAATAAAAGATAAATTGAAAGTGAAAAATTTAAACGAGCTTAAATACATTTTATATTATAAAACCCTGAATGACAAAAAAATACAATCCTTAAGTAAAGAAGTTTTAAAATGTGCAAGACAAGGGGATAGAATAAGTTTGAACATTATAAATTCTGCCGCAGATAAGCTTTTTAATATGGCTGATATATTAATAAGAAGATTAAATATGTATGATAAAAAATATAGTTTGTGCTTAACAGGAAGTATAGTTTGTTTTGATGAGTATATTACAAACCCGCTTTGTGATAAAATATATAATAGATACGATAACATAGAAGTTTTTACTCATAAAATTATGGTAACAAAGGAATAAGTTAACCTTTGAAAGGAGGCAAACATATGAAGCTAACGGTACTTGGAAATTATGGGCCTTTTCCAGGCAAAGATGGAGCCTGTTCAGGCTTTTTACTTCAAGATGATAATACAAATATACTAATAGACTGCGGCAGCGGTGTTATTTCAAGGCTTCAAAGATACTTAAGAATTGAGGATTTGGATGCTATAGTGCTTTCACACCTTCACAGCGATCACAGCTCAGATATGTATGTTCTAAGATACGAAATGCAAATTAAGCTTATGTTAAGGAGTATGGCTAAACCTCTTGAAGTTTATTTGCCTGAAACTCCGGAAAATTATTATAAGGAACTGGATTTTCATGGAGCTTTTAATCTTAATACTATATCAGAAGGAATACAATTAGATATTAAAGGACTTAAGTTTACTTTTTATAAAACCGTACATCCTGTGGAATGTTATGGTATGAGAATAGAGAAAGACGGAAAGATTTTTGCCTATAGTGCAGATACAACTTATACCGAAAATATAATTAAGCTAGCTGAGAATTCAGATTTATTTTTATGTGAAGCTAATGCTACTGAAAATATAAGATCTAAAAGCAAGCCGCCTCATTTATCTGTTAAAGAGGCCTGCGATATAGCAAGAAAAGCTAATGCTAAAAAGCTATTACTAACTCATTTCTACTATGATGAGCCAAAAGAAAATTATAAAAAAGATGCTGAAGGTGAATTTAATAATATTGAGCTTTCAGAAGAATTTAAGCAATATGAAATTTAACCAGCCAAATTTTGGCTGGTTTATTTTTTTGTATCTTGCAGAAACTACTATATAAAGCTTTTGTGAGAGAGGTGAACGTTGATGCCAGGCACTCAAGCTGCACATAATAATCAAGGTGAAAATAAGAATTCAGCTAGTAACGAAGAAATAATAAGCGACTTAAGACCTAATGAAGAGACTTTAACTTTTGATTTAAAGGAGAATGTCTCATTTTTAAAAAAGGTATTTTGTTATCCAATAAATCATGATTTTGTAATTCGACAAATCTATATAAAATCAATTAAAAGGCAAGCAGTTCTGATTTTTCTTCAGGGTATGGTGGATGTAAACACTATAGAGAATCAAATCATAAAGCCTTTACTAGAGGATAATATAGGGGTAAGTGAAGTTAGTGATATAGCTTCATCGCTTATATCAAAAATTATTACAGGAAAAAATGCTTATAAAACTGATAGCTTTAAACAAGTAACAAAAGAAATAGTCAATGGGAATTCTATATTGATTATTCAAGGATTGAAAGAAGCGATTATATTGGCTACGGTAGGTTATGAGCACAGGCCTATCCAAAAAACAACCTCCGAGAATACATTAAAAGGACCAAAGGAAGCTTTTATAGAATCAGAACTAACTAATCGTGCACTTATTCGAAAATATGTAAGGGATGAAAAACTCGTAACTGAAACCATTGATTTGGGTGGGAAAGGTAGCAATATAGTCATTTTTATGTATATAGCTGATTTGGCTAACGATGATTTGGTTAAAACTGTGAAAAGCCGAATGCAAAATATACAAGCTGATAAAATTCAGTCTCTATCTATTCTTGAACAATATATTGAAGATAGACCCTACTCACTTGTACCTACTGTATTATCTACAGAAAGGCCTGACAGAGTTGCGGCATTTTTATCAGAAGGGCATGTTGCAGTACTGATGGATGGCTCACCTGAAGCATTAATAGCTCCTGTGACCTTCTGGTCTCTTTTCCAAAATCCAGAGGATCAGTATCAGAGGTGGACATATGGAAATTTTATAAGAATTATAAGAATCTTATGTTGTTTCATAGCCCTTCTTGCACCGGGATTATTTATCGCAGTAACCAGTTATCATGTAGATATGATTCCCACAGACTTGGTTTTAGCTATTGCCGCAAGCAGAGAGAAGCTTCCTTTCCCAGCTTTTATAGAGGTTTTAATTATGGAAATATCCTTTGAACTTCTAAGAGAGGCTGGGGTAAGAATTCCAACACCTATTGGACCAACCATAGGTATAGTTGGAGCTCTAATACTTGGTCAGGCAGCTGTTGAGGCAAATATTGTAAGCCCTATTCTTGTTATAATAGTTGCAATAACTGGATTAGCCTCTTTTGCCATCCCGGAGATGAGCCTTAGCTTTATGATTAGGATCGGAAGATTTTTGTTCTTAATAGCTGGCGTATCCATGGGGTTTTATGCCATAGCAGCCTTATTTACAATTTGTATAGCATACCTTTCCTCTGTTCAATCCTTTGGGGTTTATTTTATGTCACCATTTGCGCCTAATTATAATTCATCAAAAGATTTAGTTGTAAGACCTCCGGTTTGGAAACAATGGCTCAGGCCGCTCAATATTAAGCCTAAACAGGAGGTTAGAGACAAAAAATCGTAAAGGAGATGAAATTTATGGATATAAGAGATGGTGATAAGCTTGGTATAAAAGAATATACAGCCGTGCTGATAATATGTATTGGAATAAAAGCTACGGATAGCACTCCAACACTTTTATATAAACAAGGCGATAATGCTGGATGGATGATTCCTATTATTTCATCGGTTATAGTGTTTTTATCTCTTTCTTGTCTATTAGCTGTTCTGGAAAGGTATAAAAATAAAAATTTAATTGAGATCATATATCACCTGACAGGTAAATATATCGGAGCAGTTTTAGGGATGTTATTTTTTATTTCAGTTACATTGGTTTCAGCTACTAACATAAGAAATTATGTTGATATTTTATCTACAATCTACTTTAGACGAACACCGATATTTGTGCTTGCAGCTACTATGACAGCAAGCTGTTATATTATCGCAAGACTAGGGGTTAGAGCAATAGGCAGGACTGCGTGGATGGCTTTACCGTGGATAATTGTAATTACAATAGCATTTGTTATTTTAGTATATAACCTTATAAAAGTTGATTATATTTATCCAATCGGAGGAGCGGGAGTAAAACAAATCTTAAAGGGCGGAGTACTATATAGTGGCATATTTTCAGAGGTGATAGTATTTTCAGTTATTTTTCCACAGGTGAAAAACTATAAGTGTTTTAAGAATTCAAGCTATATTGCATTGCTATATGCAGTAATTTCAATAAGCCTTTTAAGTGCTATATATATAATGGTTATGGATTATCCACCTGTTGTAATTAACTCAACTCCATTTCATACAGTTGCAAGGCTCATATATGGAGGAAGGTTTGTAAGTAATCTTGAGGCTTTTTTTCTTCTGTTTTGGATAATAGCTTCTGTTATAAGGTTCGGTATGTATCTTTATACTGATGCCGCCCTAATAAGCTATACACTTAAGCTAAGTGAAAAAAAACAAATGATAAGTGCAGTTTCGGCTATTATTTTAATGTTATCTATGATTCCAGAAAACTACATTGAAAATATTAACATAGCAAGAAAAACAATAATAAACTTAGACTGGATTCTTTTTTACATAGTTCCGTGTGCTTTATTATTCTTATCTCAGCGGAAAGGGGATTACAAGCTATGAAATTTAAAAGGTTGTGCTTAAACTTAGTAGTAATATTTATGTGTTCAATACTTACCGGATGCTGGGATAAGGTGGAACTAGAAGATGAAGGATATGTAGCTGCTATAGGTATAGATAAAGGAGCAGAAAGAAATGTAAGAGTAACCTTTCAAATAACTAACCCTAAAACAATTGGTTCAGGAAGATCTGGAGGAGGAGCAGGAGAAATAAAATCAGAGGTAATGACGCTTGAAGCGCCAAGTGTATTGAGTGCAAGAGATCTTATTACAATATCAGTAACCAGAAGAATTTCATTAGCACATGCAAAAGTTGTTATAGTAGGAGAAGAATTCGCTAGAGATGAATCATTTTTTAGATATATTGAAGCCTCTCTTAGAGATAAAGAAATGCGAAGAATCATGACTATAATTGTCTCTAGAGAACCAGCAGAAGAATTCATCAAAAAAAATAATCCTCTTTTAGAGGATAGGATGCAGAAGTTTTACGAATTTACATCAAGAAGATGGAAGGAGACTGGCTTTGTTCCTCCATTTGCAAATTTAAATAGATTTATGCAGAGAACTGAAACACATGGAAGTTTATTTTTGGCTATATATGCAACAACAAGAGAATTCCCAACCAAAAAAGGTGCTGATGAAGGAGCTTATATGCCCGGACAAATTGAGAAAAGCGGTGGAAGTCCGGCTGAGATGATAGGAGCTGCAGTTTTTAAAGAAGGTAAGATGATTGGCAAGTTGGACGGAAATGAGATGAGACTGGTGTCTATGTTGAGAGAAGAGCCAGAGACAAAAGCAATGCTGGTAACATTTCTCGATCCTATGGATAATAAATATAGAATTGATGCCCGTATAATAAGAGAAAATAGAACAAAGATAAAGATGAATTTAGAAGGCGAAGAACCTGTAATTGATGCTTATATTCCTCTTACTGTGGATATTTTGGGGATACCTAGTTTTGTTGACTATGCAGAAGATATGGAAAAACAGAAATATCTTAAGGATTATCTAGAAAAATACTTATCTAAAGTTTCTCTAAAACTTATTGATAAAACACAAAAGGAATTCATTGGTGATCCGTTTCAGTGGGATTTGGTAGCCAGAAAAAAATTTTTTACATATGGTGAATTTCGAAAGTATAATTGGATGAAACATTACCCGGAAGCAAAAGTAAATATAAAGTATGAAATAAATATAAGAAGCTTTGGAAAGCAGCTCTCACCTCCGTCTAATCCTATGCAAAAGGGCAGTGACGAGGGAATAAGTCCTTTGGAAAGGAAAGAATAGAAATGAAGTGGATAACACTGCTTATATATATCTATATTGCAATAGTTACATTTAAATATTCAAAAGAGGTTTGGAAGGAGAAAAATATATTTGCTAGTGTAGTTATAATAGTTATGTCTATAAGTTTAATAGTACTTCCTATTGTGATAATGTTTAAATAACAAAATTAAATATATAAATATTTATATATTTACATATTTTTTTATTAAGTATGAGACAATAAATTGACATTTTAGTATTATTGTAATAAAATAATAAAAAATAGTATTATAACAGCTTTGACAAGGAAAAGTACTTAAATATGGAACTTACAGAGAGCGGGTCTAGAAAATCAACTTCTTCATAATAAAAATTAATTCAGTAGAAGTTGAATTTCTATAGGTGGAAGCCTGCAGGGAAGTTTTAAGGAAAATCACCTTTGAGCTGAGAGCTGAAAAATAGTAAGCAAATCCGTAATCCTGCGTTAAAGGATAGAACGTGTCAGCGTTTGAACATTAGGTGGTATAGCGAATTTAACTTCGTCCTTTTGGGATGAAGTTTTTTTATTTTTATGGAAATAATTAAGATAATTGTATGAAAGGAGTCGAGTGTATGTACAAAAAAGTGGATTCTTCCAAGGGTTTTGTTAATATGGAAAAAGATATATTAAAGCTTTGGGAAGAAAAAGATGTTATTCAAAAGAATTTTGATATGAACCAAGATGGAGAGTACTTTACTTTTTATGATGGACCTCCAACAGCTAATGGAAAGCCTCATATAGGACACGTTATAACAAGAGTTATGAAGGATCTTATACCAAGGTATCGAGTTATGAAGGGCTATAAAGTTTTAAGAAAAGCAGGCTGGGATACTCATGGATTACCAGTTGAGCTTGAGGTCGAAAAATCTCTTGGAATCTCAGGAAAGCCTCAAATAGAAGATTATGGTGTTGAAGCGTTTGTTGAGAAGTGCAAGGGAAGCGTATTTACTTATGTAGAGCAGTGGAGAGAAATGACAGAAAGAGTTGGCTACTGGGTGGATATGAAGGAACCTTATGTAACTTACCAAGATAACTATATAGAGTCAGAGTGGTGGGCTTTAAAGCAAATGTGGGATAAAGGACTTATATACAAAGGCCACAAAATAGTTCCATACTGCCCACGCTGCGGAACTGCTTTATCATCCCATGAAGTTGCACAAGGCTATAAGGATGTAAAAGACAGCTCTATATATGTTAAGTTTAAAGTTAAGGGTGAAGATAAGTATATACTTGTTTGGACAACAACACCTTGGACTCTTCCTAGCAACGTAGCTTTAGCTGTAAATAAATCTTACGACTATGTAGAAGTAATTCATCATGAAGAACACTTAATACTTGCTGAAGCTTTACTTGGAAAGCTTGACTGCGAATATGAGGTAGTTAGAAAGTTTAAGGGTGAAGAACTTTTAGGATTAGAATATGAGCAGTTATTGCCATTTACAAAGGTTGATAAGAAAGCTTTTTATATAATACATGGAGACTTTGTAACATTAACTGATGGTACCGGAATAGTTCATATAGCACCAGCTTATGGTGAAGATGATAACTTAATGGGCAAGAAATATGATCTTCCATTAGTTAACTTGGTAGATGTAGAAGGTAAGTTTGTAGCAGAGGTTGAACCTTGGGCGGGGTTGTTTGTTAAAAAAGCTGATCCTAAAATAATAGAATATTTAAAGGAAAAGAATATACTTTATAAAACAGAAAGCTTTACACACTCCTATCCATTCTGCTGGAGATGTGATACTCACTTATTGTACTATCCAAGAGAGTCTTGGTTTGTAAAGATGTCTTCCTTAAGAGATAAACTTTTAGAAAACAACAATAAGATAAACTGGCTTCCAGACAATGTTAGAACTGGAAGAATGGGTAATTTCTTAGAAAATGTTATAGACTGGGGTATCTCAAGAGAAAGATACTGGGGAACTCCGCTTCCAATATGGGAATGTGAATGCGGCCATAGAGAAATGATAGGCAGCAAGGAAGAATTAAGAGCTAAAGGCAAAAATGTGCCAGAAAATATAGAGCTTCATAAGCCTTATATAGATAACGTACATTTAGAATGTCCACACTGTCATAAGGAAATGACAAGGGTATCAGATGTTATTGACTGCTGGTTTGATTCAGGATCAATGCCTTTTGCTCAGCATCACTATCCATTTGAAAACAAGGAGTTATTTGAAGCTAACTTCCCAGCACAGTTTATATCAGAAGCTGTTGACCAGACAAGAGGATGGTTCTATACACTTCTTGCTATATCAACTGCAATCTTTGATACAAATCCGTTTGAAAACTGCGTAGTTCTAGGACACGTGCTTGATAAAAATGGACTTAAGATGTCTAAGCACAAGGGCAATGTATTAAGCCCATGGGTAGCCCTGGACAACGAAGGTGCTGATGCTACAAGATGGTACTTCTATACTGCAAGTGCTCCATGGCTTCCATCAAGATTCTATGAAGAAGCAGTAATAGAAGCACAAAGAAAATTCCTAAGTACATTTTGGAATGTTTATTCCTTCTATGTGCTTTATGCAGAGATAGATCAGTTTAACCCAACAAAGTATGAAGACTTTGTAAGCGGCAATGTAATGGATAAATGGATAATGTCTAAGTTAAACAGCTTGGTTAAGAGTGTAGATGAAAACTTGACAAACTACAGAATAACTCAAGCAGCTTTATCAATAGAGTCTTTTGTTGATGAATTATCCAACTGGTATGTTAGAAGAAACAGGGCTAGATATTGGAACGAGGAGTTAACAGATGACAAGGTTGGAGCTTATGTAACACTTTATAGAGTTCTTAAGACACTAAGCTTAATAGCAGCTCCGTTTGTTCCATTTATAACTGAAGAAATATATCAAAACCTGGTAGTGGGATTAGATAAGAATACACCAGAAAGCGTTCATTTATGCCACTGGCCAAAGGTTTCTGAAGAGCTTATAGACAAAGACCTAGAAGAAGAAATGGATTTGGCTTATAAAGTAGTTAATCTTGGAAGAAGTGCAAGAAATGCTGCTAATATAAAGAACAGACAGCCTCTTTCCAAGATGCTTTTAAACACAAAGGTTCTTCCTGAATATTACAGCGACATAATTAAGGATGAGCTTAATATAAAGGATTTAGAGCTTGGTGCAGACCTTTCAAAATATGTTAATTTTGAAATAAAGCCTAATCTTCCAGTACTAGGAAAGGCTTATGGAAAGCTGATACCTGGTATAAGAAAAGAGCTTGCTTCAAGAGACCAGATGGAACTAGCTCAAACTATCCAAAATGGTGGAGTAGTTGTAATATATGTTCAAGGTATAGAAATAGAATTAAATAGTGAGAACTTGCTTGTAACCATGCAGGGACTTGAAGGATATGCATTCGCCGGAGAGGGGCAAATAGGTGTTGTACTGGATACTCATATAACTGAAGAGTTAAAGGAAGAAGGCCACGTTAGAGAAATCATAAGCAAAATCCAAAACATGAGAAAAGAAAGCGGTTTTGAAGTAGCTGACAAGATAATTCTTTATGTAGCTGGAAACAAAATGCTCGAAGATGTAGTTGAGAAGTTTGAAAATCATATAATGAAGGAAACACTTGCTATAGAAGTTGTATATAATGCTTCAAGAGAATATAGCGAGGCTAACATCAATGGTGAAAAGTTAAATTTATCTGTAGAAGTTGTAAGATAATAAAGAAGTACCGTCTAGTAAGGTAAGAGAGTTTTGCCTGCTGGACGGTATTTTTTTATATAAAGATTCAAATGATAATTGAGATGAGATAATATAAACATTTAATTAATATTTAATGAACTAAGTTGTTCTAAGAAAAATATTATAGTAACATAAAATTGAATTTATGAAAGGAAGTGAATATATGAAAGAAAAATCAAAGAGATCATATCATACAGTGAGCAGAGTTATTTTTATGTTTTTAGGTATTATTTTATACTCTGTTGGTCTTGAAATATTTTTAGTTCCTAATAAAATAATAGATGGTGGAGTTGTTGGAGTAGCAATAATGGTAAGTCATTTAACCAAGCTTCCACTTGGATTATTTACCCTCATTTTAAACATTCCCTTTTTTATTTTAGGATACAAACAAATCGGTAAAACCTTTACCCTTTCTACAATATTCTCTGTAATAGGCATATCTATAGGAGTTTCTTTGCTGCATCCAATACCAGGTTTAACACAGGATGTTCTTTTAGCAGCAGTTTTCGGAGGTATAATACTAGGCGCAGGGGTAGGGCTAATTATACGTAATGGCGGTTCTTTGGACGGCAGCGAAATTGTCGCAATAATACTTGATAAAAAGATAAGTTTTTCAATAGGCGAAATTGTAATGTTTTTTAACTTGTTTATTTTAAGCAGTGCGGGATTTATATTTGGGTGGGACAGAGCGATGTACTCACTTATAGCATATTTTATTGCCTTTAAGGTTATTGACATTGTAGTAGAAGGTGTAGATGAATCAAAAGCAATTATGATAGTATCAGAAAAATATAATGAAATATCAGAAGCATTAATAGCAAGACTTGGCCGAGGCGTGACTCTTCTTGATGGAAAGGGCGGCTATAAAGGACGTGAGACAAATGTTATTTATGTTGTTGTCTCACGACTTGAGGTGGCAAAGCTAAAGGATATTGTTCATAACTTTGATGATGATGCACTGGTAACAATAGGTACTGTGGAGGTTTCGGGAAAGAGATATAAGAAAAAGGCGATACATTAGAGAATCTGAAATTTGAAATTTTTTTAAAAATAAAAAACTGAAAATTATAGAAATAGCTATTTGTTTTTATTATTATGGTATAATACCATTGTTAAAAAACTGACCAAGGGGGATCGGCTAATGTTTAGTTCTGATATTGAAAATGTAGTACATTATGCAGAAAAAAAAGCAAAGGTATTAAAGGAAAGCAAGGCAAGTTATCTAATGGCTTCAGCTCTTGCAGGTATGTTTATTGGTATCGCATTTATTTTTATTTTTACAGTAGGAGGATATCTTCATGCGGGAAATTCTCCAGTTTATAAAATAGCTATGGGTGCCTCATTTGGTATCGGACTTAGTTTGGTTATGGTAGCAGGAGCAGAGCTCTTCACCGGAACTAATATGGTTATGGCTATAGGAGCTCTTGAAAAAAAGACAAGTTGGCTGGATGCAGTTAAGATTTGGGCAGCAAGCTGGATAGGAAATTTTGCAGGTTCTCTTGTAGTAGTTGGACTATACCTGGCAACTGGACTTGGAGCGGGAAGCATAAATAAATTTATTATTGAAGGTGCACAAGGAAAGATAGCTCCAACAGGACTTCAAATTTTTGCAAGAGGAATACTTTGTAATATATTAGTTTGTCTTGCAGTTTGGTGTTTTTATAAATTAAAAGATGATACAGCAAAATTAATAATGATTTTCTGGTGCTTATTTGCATTTATAACAACAAGCTTTGAGCACAGCGTTGCAAATATGACTCTTCTTCCTTTAGCAGCTATACTTTCTCATGGAGTAGAGGTTACTGCAGCTGGAGTAGCACATAACTTGATTTTTGCAACCTTAGGAAATATAGTTGGTGGAGCATTATTTGTAGCATTTCCATACTGGTTTTCATCAAGAAATAAAATAACAGTTGTAAAGCATGAAAATAATTCAAAGAGTTTATAATAGAAAGCTAAGCTGTACAATAATAAAAATTCAGCTTAGCTTATTATTTTTATTCCAATAGTTAACACTATTCTATATAATAGAAAATAGGAATTCTTCAAAACAGCTTAAACCTGCTGCTTTCTTAAATGTTTCTGCACATTTTAAGACAGTCTCAGGTAACACGGGGCTTTTCTAATGTAAATTCTATATTATCTGGAGGGCTATAATGATTTGCACTGGGTTGTTAACAGGAGAAAAAGTTAGACTTACAGCAATTGATGAAGAGGACATAGCTATTATAAGCAGCTGGTATTCTGACACAGATTTTTTAAGATATTTTGATAAGGTACCGGCTATTCCTAAATCAGTAAAGCAAATAGATGAATGGATTAAAAGTATACAGAGTTCAAATAACACTTGTCCTTTTGCCATAAGAGATATAAATAATGGTGAAATGGTTGGTTACATAGAACTTGGTAGTATTCAATGGTGGAATGGAACTGCAACCTTGGGAATAGGTATTGGTACAAATGCAGAAAGAGGCAAGGGTTATGGAAAAGAAGCTTTAAAACTTTTGCTGGATTTTGCATTTAAAGAGCTGAATCTGCATAGAGTTCAGTTAAACGTATTTAGCTACAACCAAAAAGCTATTAATTTATACGAAAAATTTGGATTTAAGCATGAGGGTACCTACAGAGAATTTATTCATAGGGATGGTAAAAGGTGGGATATGCACCTTTATGGAATATTAGAAAGTGAATGGATTGAGATTTCGAATAATTTAGAAAAAATTAGTAAACATTAAACTTGTAAAGAGTGGAATTATTAAGTTATAATAATAAAAATAGAATAAAAATTAGGAGTTGATATTATGGCGGCTTCAATAAAGGACGTTGCTAGAGAGGCAGGAGTATCAATAGCTACTGTTTCTAGAGTTTTAAATGATGTAGATGTTGTTAATGAAGAGACTAAAAAGAAGGTACAAGATGCTATAAAGAAGTTAGGTTACAGACCTAATATAGTGGCTAGAAGCTTAAAAACACAAAGAAGCAGAACTATAGGAATAATTATTCCAGATATATCAAATCAGTTTTATCCAGAAATAGTTAGAGGTGCAGAAGATGTTGCTAATATTTATAATTACAACATTATGCTTTGCAATACTGATTTGGATCCAGAAAAAGAAATGGAATACCTTAGAGTTCTAAAAGAAAAGATGGTTGATGGAGTTATTTATATGAGTAATTCCTTAGAGCCAGAAATTATTGAATTAGTAAAAAGTTTAGAGCTTCCTGTTACACTTGTAGAAACAACTGACAGAGAAAATACTTTCCCAAGCGTAACTATCGATAATGAAAAGGCAGCTTTTGATGCTACAGAATACTTAATTAAAAAAGGTAATAAAAAAATTGCATACATAGGAACTTATGAAGATGCTGTAAATGCAGCAGCATATAGATTTTCAGGCTATAAAGAAGCATTATCAAAAAACAATATGGGATTTGATAAAAGTTTATGTTTCTTTGGCGGACTTAAGGCTCATGATGGTCATGAAGGTATGAATGCCATATTAAAAAATGGAGATATTGATGCTGTTTTCTGTGCCAGTGATGAAATAGCTATGGGAGCTATAAACGCTTTAAGAGAGAGCGGAAAGAAGATCCCTGAAGAAGTGGATGTTATAGGCTTTGACGATATATACAGTGCTTCAATTTTCTATCCAAAACTTACTACAGTAGTTCAGCCGATGTATGACATGGGCTCTGTAGGTATGAGAATGCTTATAAAGGTAATTAATGGAGCAGAACTAGTACAGCACCATTTTGTACTTCCACATCAGATTGTAGAAAGAGACTCTTGTAAGAAATAAAAACACGGAATTTAACAGAAAACGCAGAAGACGCAGAAGACGCAGAAGAGTTTTGTATTATTAACCTTTCTGTGTATTCTGTGTTTTCTAGCGTTTCTTCCGTGTTGAATAAATTTTATTCATGGAGGTATTATATTATGAACAAAACATGGTGGAAAGAGGGAGTAGTATATCAAATCTACCCTAGAAGCTTTAAAGACTCCAATGGAGATGGTATTGGCGATATAAGAGGCGTAATTGAGAAGCTTGATTATCTTAAAGAGCTTGGAATAAATATTGTTTGGCTGAATCCAGTCTATAAATCACCAAATGATGATAATGGCTATGATATAAGCGACTATAGAGATATTATGAATGAGTTTGGCAATATGACTGACTTTGAAGAGCTTTTAAATGAAATGCACAAGAGAGATATTAAGCTTGTTATGGACTTGGTAGTTAACCATTCTTCAGATGAACATAAATGGTTTATAGAAAGCAGACAATCAAAGGACAATCCTTATAGAGATTACTACATATGGAGAAAAGGGAAGGATGGAAATGCTCCAAACAACTGGGGTTCTTTTTTCAGCGGTTCAGTTTGGCAATATGATGAAAAAACTGATGAATATTTTCTTCACCTTTTCTCAAAAAAGCAGCCTGATTTAAATTGGGAAAACGAAAAGGTTAGAGAAGAAGTTTACAACCTTATGAAATTCTGGTTTGACAAAGGAATAGATGGCTTTAGAATGGATGTTATAAATTTAATATCTAAAGTACCGGGGCTTCCTGATGGTGAAAAAGGAGAAGGGCAACTATACGGAAACGGCTTCCCGTTAACTGCGAATGGTCCAAGAGTGCATGAGTATTTGCAGGAGATGAACAAGGAAGTTTTAAGCAAATATGATATTATGACTGTTGGTGAAACTCCGGGGGTTACTCCTGAAACTGCAGCACTTTATGTTGGAGAAGACAGAAATGAATTAAACATGGTATTCCAGTTTGAGCACATGGATGTTGGAACAGGTACAACAAAGTGGGATATAAGACCTTGGAAGCTTACTGATTTTAAAGCTATTATGAGCAAGTGGCAGGAGGAACTTAACGGCAAGGGATGGAACAGTCTTTATCTTAATAATCACGATCAGCCTAGACCGGTTTCAAGGTTTGGCAATGACAAGGAGTATAGAGTTGAATCAGCAAAAATGCTTGGAACAATGCTTCATATGATGCAGGGTACACCTTATGTGTATCAAGGGGAAGAGCTTGGAATGACAAATGTCTCCTTTGGAATGGAAGACTACAAGGACTTGGAAATAATAAATGCCTATAATGAATTAGTAAAAGGCGGTTTTATGAACGAGCAAAGATTCATGGAAGGGGTTCACTTAAGAGGCAGAGATAATGCAAGAACTCCAATGCAGTGGAATGACTGTGCAAACGCTGGCTTTACTACAGGAACTCCATGGATAAGAGTAAATCCTAATTATGTAGACATCAATGTAGAAAAAGCACTTAAGGATAAAAACTCAGTGTTCTACTATTATCAAAAGCTTATAAAACTAAGAAAAGAAAATCCTATTATAGTATATGGTGATTATGAAGAAATACTTAGAGACAGCGAGAGTATTTTCTCATATGTAAGAACTCTAGGCAGCGAAAAGCTTTTAGTTATACTTAACTTCTATGAGCCGGAGGTAGAGTTTATCCTTCCAGAAAATATTAAGTACAGCAGCAAGGAGCTTTTAATAAGCAACTATGCTGTAGATGAGCAGGAAGAAATTAAAAATATTAAATTAAAACCTTATGAGGCTAGAGTTTATAGATTAAAATAATAACAAATCTCCTTAATTTATATGATTAAGGGGATTTTATTATATGGTTATTATTATGAAACTTAATTTATATATGACTGAAAGTACTAAATTTAGAGTAGCTTTTTAGCATGTACAAGTAAATAATTGAGTTAAAAATCCTATATATAAAAAAATATATAAACATTTAAATATAATAACAAAAGAATATAAGAATACGTAGTGCCGATGAGGTTTGTAGGTTTTTTACATTTGTTATGAGGATATCGTGTTCCTATTGATGAATTATCAGAATGAAAAAAGTACCGTGCTAAAATTAATAGCATGGTACTTTTTATGATAAAATGTTTTATTTAAGAAATTCCTAAGATGGGCTCTTTTGCAGATATTAATATGCTAGTTTGGTTAGAATAATTATTGCTTTGAAGGTGTTGGATTACTCATGAGAAGAAAATATATAATGAGATAAATGAGAAAGTAAAGAATAGTCAAAATCTTGTTAAAATATATCATTAAGTATTAGTTTAGTTTTCTATATTATTAAATTGACTGTAAGTATACACCATAATACATATTTTCTACATAAAGGGAGTGGTACTGGGGGGCATGAAATTACAAATAAATATAAGGGGGAATTTTAATGAAAAGACCTAGGAAAAAAACAAGCTATAAGTTAAAAACTTTTGCACTTATTTCAATTTTCTTATTTACTCAGGTTATTGGGACATATGTACCATTTATGAGTAAGCTGTTCCAAAATGTTAAGGCTTTAGAAAACGTATACGTCAGAGATTTTAATGACGGTATAGTGGGGTCTTGGACTAATTTTATAGGTACAGGTACTTTATCAGTGGAAAATGGACAGATTAAGATAATTAGAGATACAACTAAAGATAATAAGTATGTTATAGTAGACAGTAACTCTCCGGAATTACTGGATGCTGAAGCACAATGTGATTTTACATTAGTTAATGGTACAAGCAGGTTTGGTATCATTCTAAGAGGTTCTAGTGAAAGTTCGCACCTTTTTATTGGTTACAATGATTATGGCAAGTGGCTTATTGAAACCTCTACTGCATGGAAAGATGATATAGCTGGTCCGACATTGGTAGCTAATCAAAAGTATACTTTAAAAGTAAAAGCAGTAGGAAATAAGATAACCATTTGGGTGGATGGAGATAAAATTTTTGATGACGTGGCTAATTTGGAAAATATGCCAACAACTGCAGGTAAGGTTGGCTTTAGAACATGGTATGATAATAAGAATATTTTAGTTGATAACTTAAAATATGGTGCTCCGGGCTCTATTGTAGATACACCACCAGCAGCTAAAACTATTAAGAGCTTAGATCCAGTTAATATTTCAACTATAAAAGGTGTTAAACCAAGTCTTCCTTCAGAAGTAACTGCAGTTTACGATGATGGAACTAATGGACAGGAAAAAGTAACATGGGATGCAATAGATCCTTCAAAGTATAGTGCTGTAGGGAGCTTTGCCGTTGAAGGTGCTGTCCAAGGTACTACTTTAAAGGCAATAGCTAATATTACTGTTACCGCAGGTGAAGCAGTTTCTATAGAATCTGATAAATTAAAAGTTACTATAGATAATACCTTCCCAAGAGTTAATAAGTATGAATATAAAGCATCAGGGGCAGTGATGTATGGACAGGATGATGTTATAAAGAGTGTAAATATTAATGGTGTTTTATATGAGCCAACAGTAACCTTTTCAAAGCCAGCTGCTAATAAGGCAGTTTATTCTATGAATTTTGCTTCTATAAATGTAACTATGGATGCAGAAGTTACTGTTAATAATAATGTACTTGCTCTTGACATAAAAAATGTTAAGGAAAATGGTACTACAAAAGTAAATACAATAGAGATTCCTAACCAAAATCTTATTTCAGTAAGAAGCAATCAGGCAGGTGCTGCTTTGAGTGGAGCACGGATGTATACTGCAGTGTCTGGCACAGGGGATACATTTATAAATCTTAATACTAATACAGCTGTGGATACAGCAGCTACAGGATACATGTATGCTTTCCTAAATACTAATCAGTTGAGTGCAGGTGTATGGAGTAACTCTGTGTATGATAACCCATCTGGAATAACTGCTAGGGAAAATGGAAGAATAATTAAGAAGACTGTAAGTAAGGATGGATATAATAGCACAGGTCTTTGGAGTGGACAATGGACATATAGGGCAAAGGAGATGACAACTACAGAACCAAATCCAAGTGTTAAAATTGTAATTACTGATGATGAGAATAAGGATGGTATTGTAGATTGGCAGGATGGTGCCATAGCTTTCAGAAGCATAATGAATAATCCATTAGGTGCTGAGGATGTTCCTAACCTGGTGGTTCAACGTATTTCTATGAACTTTGGAAGCCAAGCAACTAATCCATTTTTAAAGGCTTTGGATGAAACAAAGAAGGTGTATTTAGCTACTGATGGTTTAGGACAGAATGTTCTATTAAAAGGATATGCTTCAGAGGGCCACGATTCAGCTCATCCTGATTACGGCATAATTGGACAGCGCCAAGGTGGAGCTGTGGATTTAAAAACTCTTGTCGATGAGGGAACTAAGTACAATGCATCCTTTGGAGTGCATATAAATGCTACTGAATCTTACCCAGAAGCAAAAGCTTTCAATGAAGAGCTGGTTAACAAAAATGCTCCGGGCTGGGATTGGTTAGATCCTTCATACTATATAGATACTCGTCATGATGCTGCATCAGGAAATAGACTTTCTCGTCTAGAGGAATTAAAAAAACAGGTTCCTAATCTAGAGTATATTTATCTAGATGTATGGTATGGTGATGGATGGAATAGTCGTCAAGTTGCAAAAGATATAAATTCGATGGGATGGAGATTGGAAACAGAATTTCCAAATGCAATAGAATATGATTCTACGTGGAGCCATTGGGCAGTAGACTATAATTATGGTTCCAAGGATACTAAAGGTGTTAACAGTGATATTGTTCAATTTATTAGAAATCATCAGAAGGATACCTGGGTTGCCCGCGATCCACTTTTAGGCGGAGCAGAGATGTGTGATTATGAAGGCTGGCAGGGAAGAAATAACTTTGATGATATGATAAAAATGACCTTTAATACCGATTTGCCTACTAAATATCTTCAACATTTCCCAATAACAAAGTGGACAAATAATACAATTAATTTTGAGAATAATGTATCCGTTTCAAATGCCACAGGAACAAGGATTATAACAAAAGATAATAGAGAGGTTTTAAAAGGCAACTCTTATCTGCTGCCATGGGATCCTAAAGAAGAAACTAAGCTTTACCATTGGAATTCAGAAGGTGGAGAAACTACTTGGACATTACCTCTTAGCTGGAATGGATTAAAAGATGTTAAATTATATAGGTTGTCTGATCAAGGAAAATCCCTTGTTGAAACTCTTAATGTTTCTGACAATAAGGTAACTATAAAGGCAGAAGCTAATGTGGCTTATGTAATTTATAAAGGCGAAGCAGCTCCACAAGAGGATATGAAATGGGGCGAAGGTACGCCTATAAAGGATCCAGGCTTTAACAGCAATTCTCTAAGTAATTGGAATGTAAAGGGTGAGGGGGCAGCTGTAGTAAGAAACGACAGAGGACAATATGAACTAAAGGTTGGTAAAGGAAACGGTGTAACCTTAACTCAACAGCTTACAGGACTTTCAGAAGGAACTTATTCTGCTTCCGTTTATGTACAGGTAGATGGAAAACGCAGAGCATCAATTGCTTTAAAGAATTCAGAGGGTGTGGAAAGCACTAACTATACCGACGATTCTATAGCTGGAAATTATATTGCAGCAGACTCCAAGAGTGGAACTAATATGCAGAGGATGAGAGTTCTCTTTGATGTACATGCAGGAAAGACTACTGCAGACCTATCACTAAAGGTTGAAGGTGGTTTAGACACTGTAACCTTTGATGATTTGCGTATAGTTAAAACCGTAAGAGCACCAAAACCAGAAGGTGCATATTTCTATGAGGATTTTGAAAATGTAGACCAAGGAATTTATCCTTTCGTTAAAGGACCAGCAGGTGGAATAAATGACCCTCGTACTCACTTATCCGAGCTGCATGCTCCATATACACAAAAGGGTTGGAATGGAAAGGTGATTGATGACGTTATAGAAGGTAATTGGTCACTGAAGGCACATACGGAAGCTTCAGGGCTTTTATACCAGACAATTCCTCAAACCTTAAGGTTTGAACCAGGAAAATCCTATAGAGTCTCCTTTAAGTATGAAGCTGCAAAGAGTGGTGATTATAGTTTTATATTAGGCAATGGTCAAGAAGTTTTATCCGAGAAGCCTTTTATTGCAGCTACAGAACCGCAAGTATTTACTAAAGAATTTAAGGCTGGTGCAAACGGAGAGTCATGGATAGGTGTTAAGTGTGTAAATGGAAGTGCAGATATGGTAATTGATGACCTTAAGGTTGAAGAAATTCCAGATGCGGCTGATGAGCCAACTGAAATTGTTCCAGTAGATTTATCAACAGTTCCAAATTCTATGATAAAAGCAACTGCAACAAGTGAAGAAACAGAAGGTGAAGATAATAGTGCTGCTATGGCCATAGATGGGGATGAAGGAACTATATGGCATACAAAATGGGATTTATCAGATAAGCTTCCACAATCCATAACTTTAAATTTTGGAGCTGATTATGAAATAAATAAAGTAACCGTGCTTCCTAGACAAAGTGGTGCAAATGGGCTTATCAAGCAATATTCACTTTCAGTATCAACAAACGGAACAGACTTTACAGAAATAGCTAAAGGAACTTGGGATACAAATAATACCGCTACAAGAGCTTTAATTAAAACAATAACTTTTGATAAGGTAAAAGCAAAATATGTAAAGCTTACAGCATTAGACGGAGTAAACGGATGGGCTAGTGCAGCTGAAATAGCTGTATATAGAGACCCTGCTGCAATAGTTTCTGCAGATAAAGCAGATGGAATTAAGACTATCGTTGGTGAAGCACCTAAGCTTTCTAAAACCGTAAAGGCAACTCTTAGTGATGGTAATGTTGTCTCTCTTCCGGTAAGATGGGATGCTGTACCAGCTGAAAAATACTCAAAAACAGGAACATTTACAGTTGAAGGTAACGTAAATGGATCAGGCACTAAAACTACTGCTGAAGTTACTGTTATAGAACCAGTTTCAATAGAAGAAACAAATGTTAAGACTCTTGAGGGTGCAGAGCCAAAACTTCCAGACAAGGTAAACGTAGTTTATAATGATGGAAGCAAAGCAGAGGCTAATGTTACTTGGGGAACTTGGGGATATATAGATCCAAGCATTTATGCTGAGGCAGGAAAACATGAAGTTACAGGAACAGTGGAAGGTATTAAACTTCAAGCTAAGGCAGTAGTATATGTAACTGAAAATAATGCACCTGTTATTACAATAAAAAATATTAAAGATAAGGATATAATTTCAGGAAAGATAAAGCCTGAGATAAGTGTAGCTGATGATCATAAGATAGCATCCACTGTAATAACTCTTAACGGACAGCCTTATAGCAATGAAGAGATTACTAAAGCAGGAAACTATGAACTAAAAGTTGTTGCTGAAGATGAATTTGGAAATAAAACTGAAGTAACAATAACCTTTACTGTAGTGGATAAGAGTGCATTAGCATCAGCTGTAAAAGATGCACAAGCTAAATTAGATGCAGCTGTAGTGGGAACAGCAGAAGGCCAATATACTAAGGATGCTAAAGACGAATTATCTAAGGCAATAAAAGCAGCAGAAGAAATAATTGATAATAAGAATGCTTCCCAAGATGAAATTGATTCAGGTACAGCAGCATTAAATAAGGCTATTAGCGTATTTATCAGTAAACAGCTTAAAGTAGAAACTAAGAATGAAGTAAATGATGCTTCAGCTTTAGTTAATCTAATAAATACAGTAGCTGATAAGTCTAAAATAGTAGTTGATATTACAAAAAATACAGCAGCTAGTAAGGATGTACTAAATGCAATAAAAGGACAAGATAAACTTATAACCTTCCAAAAGGATGGTATCAGCTGGACTATAAATGGTAAGGACTTAAAAGAAAATATAGATAAAGATATAGATCTTTCATTAAAAGTTGTTTCTAATGAACTTAAAGGCAAAGAATCAAAATTAATTAACGATTTAGTAGGTAAAGAAACATCTATAGCTCCTTTCTCCTTTACTTATGATGGCAAGCTTCCTGGCAAGTTTACAATTAAGGTATTTGCAGGTAAAGACTTCGCAGGAAAAGAAGTTAATGTATGCAGATACTATGAGGATAAAAATACCTATGAAGTTGTTGACACCTGTAAAGTAGACGCAGATGGGTATATATCCTATAATGCAGACCACTGTAGTGATTACTTTGTAGTTGAAAAGAGCGTATTGGATGGCAGCTTAAAAAATAATGACAATACAAACAATAATCAAAATGATACCGCCAATAAAGATAATACAACTGAGAATAAAAATGCTACTAACAATACAAATACTGCTTCAAATGAAGGCAAGTTACCTAAAACTGGATCTTCAGTAGATATGACTAGTTTAATAGTATTTAGTGTGGTAATAATGTTGAGTGGTGGTTTGCTTTGTATTAGGAAAAGAAAAACTAACTAAGTAATAATTTGAGCTGCACTAATGAAAGAAGGGGCTGCTGCACAACTAACTAAAGAGTTAGCTGCGCAGCAGCCCCTTGTTTTTGCTATAAAAATACAATCCTGTGTTGAGTTTAACAAAAAGTAAAAAAAATCAAAATATTGTTAAAATGAATCATTAAGTATTATCCTAATTTATTATACCATTAAAGAGGCTGTAACTACTCTCAGTATAATACTTATTTTCAATATATCAGGATGTTAAAGGAGAGGTATTTCTATGATTAACAATAAAATTAAAGGATTTTTTTATGGTGCTGATTATAACCCAGATCAATGGAATGAAGAAATTTGGGAAGAAGATATAAGACAGATGAAGGTTCATGGAGTAAATGTTGTAACACTGCCTGTATTTTCATGGGCTAAATTACAGCCAAGTGAAAATGAATTTGATTTTTCCTGGTTAGATAAAATATTAAATCTTCTATATGAAAATGGAATTTTTATAAACATGGCTACACCAACTGCTGCTCAGCCAGCTTGGATGAGTAAAAAATATCCTGATATTACAAGAACGGATATTTATGGTCGCAAACGTAAACATGGAGGAAGGGTAAATTTCTGCCCGAACAGTTTAAACTATAGAAAATTCTCAAGAGCTATAGCTAAAGAAATGGCTGAGCACTATAAAGATAACCCGGCAATTGTTTTATGGCATGTTAACAATGAATATGGTGCCTATTGTTACTGTGAAAACTGCAGAAAAGCATTTATACAGTGGTTAAAAGATAAATACACAACTTTAGAAAATTTAAATAGATGCTGGTACACAAGCTTTTGGGGACATACAGTATATGATTGGGATGAAATTGAGGTACCCTATGCTTTAACAGAGATATTGCCAGGGGCTTTAGCAGGAAGAGATGGAACTTATTTTCAGCCTATAGCTATTGATTATAAAAGATTCATGTCTAATAGTTTATTAGAATGCTTTAATGGAGAGGTAGAGGAAATAAGAAAGTATCATAAAGAGACACCAATTACAACTAATATATGGAGCATAAGCCATGAGCTAGACTTATTTAGATGGGGTGAGCAATGTGATATTGTTTCTTGGGATAGTTATCCATCAAATAAGGAGCATCCAAGTGAAATTGCTTTTAGACATGATGTTATAAGAGGATTAAAAAAAGGAAAGCCTTTTTTATTAATGGAACAAACACCCAGTCAGCAAAATTGGCAAGCTTATAATGCTCAAAAAAGACCAGGGGTAATGAGGCTATTAAGCTATCAATGTATAGCACACGGTGCAGATGGGATAATGTTTTTTCAATGGAGACAATCTTTAGGAGCCTGCGAGAAATATCACGCGGCTATGGTACCTCATGCTGGGCATGAAAATACACGAATTGGAAGAGAACTAACCCAATTAGGCAGAGAATTAAAATGCCTTCAGGATAAAATTATCGATTCTAGAACTGAAGCAAAAGCAGCAATAATTATGAATTGGTCCAATTGGTGGGGTGTTGAATATTCAAGCGGTCCTAGTGTAGATTTAACATACCTTGATAGAATAATGAAATATTATAAAGCCTTTTATGACTTAAAGATACCTTTGGACATAGTAGAACCTACCTCAGATTTATCAAGATATGAAATAGTAATAGCTCCACTATTATATATGGTTAGTGATGATGCTATAGAAAATATAAAAAACTTTGTAAGCAGGGGCGGCACATTTATAACGACATTCTTTAGCGGCATTGTTAATGAAAACGATATTGTAAGACTTGGAGGATATCCAGGTGCTTTTAAGGAATTACTTGGCATATGGGTTGAAGAGGTAGATGCCTTATATCCTAATATGAAGAACGGGATAAAGACAGAAGAGCAGTTGGAGGAGAATCAAAAGATATATGAATGTCAATTAATATGTGAAGTAGTCCATAATGAGAATGCTATTGTACTCGGAACCTTCACTGAAGACTATTATCAAGGCTGTGCTGCTATAACAGAGAATTCCTATGGAAATGGAAAAGCTGTATACGTTGCATCAGAACCAGAGGATAATTTAATAAAAGTATTAGTTGAAAAATATTGCAAAGAAAAAAATATTGAACCTATTTTTAAAACCAATGCAGATATAGAGATAACCAGAAGAGTTAAGGAAAATAATGAATATATATTTATATTAAATCACAGCAATAGTTATCAAAAGGTATCACTGGGAGACAAGCTATATACTGATTTGCTTAAGGGTGAAGTATTAGCAAATGAAGTAGAAATTGGACCAAAAGGTGTGGTGATTTTGACACATTTAAAAGGGGGGTTAAAATGAAAAACAGGAAAAGAATTGTATCCGCAATTTTAGCTTTTACAACATTGTTATCTACGAGTA
This sequence comes from Clostridium rhizosphaerae, assembly GCF_016765585.1. Lineage (GTDB taxonomy): Bacteria > Bacillota > Clostridia > Clostridiales > Clostridiaceae > Clostridium_AT > Clostridium_AT rhizosphaerae. The sequence goes on along the minus strand of NZ_JAESWC010000002.1, from coordinate 1,361,151 downwards.
ATTCTGTATTGGCATTGGATAAAAGTAACAGTGTTAAGGTGCAAAGTAGTTCAGTTGAAAATCAAAATGACTTGCGTTTGTGGTATACGAAGCCATCATCCCAAGGTGGAAATACCGATGCAAACGAAATTTGGCAGCAATACACACTACCAATTGGAAACGGTGACATGGGAGGTAATGTGTATGGGGAAATTGCAAGTGAACACATTACCTTCAACGAAAAAACTCTTTGGACTGGTGGTCCAAGCAGTAGCAGACCCAATTATAATGGTGGTAACAAAGAGACTGGTACAGACAAAGATGGTAAACAAAATACACCTATGAGCACAATTTTAAAGCAAGTGCAAGACTTGTTTGGCAAACACACAAGTGCAGCGGATTCACAAGCTAGCAACTTATGCGACCAGCTAGTCGGTATAAGTGATGGTTATGGTTCATATCAAGCCTTTGGCGATTTATATTTCGATTTCTCAGGAATAAATGCTAATAATGTAACAGAATATACAAGAGATTTGAATTTAAAAACCGCAATTTCATCGGTTAACTTTAGACAAGGAACTACACAATATAATCGTGAATACTTTGTAAGTAATCCTGATAAGGTTTTGGCAGCAAAGCTTTCAGCAGCAGAAGGAAAACTAAATCTCAATGTTCGCTTTCCATCTAAACAAGGGGCAACACCAGTTGCATCAAATGATACCATTGTGGTAAAAGGAACTGTTACTGATAACCAAATGCGATATTATTCTCAGTTAAAAGTTATAAATACTAATGGTACTATTACTGCAAATGGAGACAAGCTTACAATTTCTGATGCTGATTCAGTGGTTATTTATCTTTCAGCGGCTACAGATTACAAAAATGATTATCCTAAATATAGAACTGGGGAAACTGCTCAGCAGCTTGAAGCAAGAGTATCAAAAATTGTTTCTGATGCAGCTGTAAAAGGCTATGATAATGTAAAAGCTGATCATATTTCAGATTATAGCAAGATATTCTCTAGAGTAAATTTAAATTTAGGACAAGTTGCTTCTGCAAGACCTACAAACGAATTATTAGCTGCATATAATAATGGCATAGCTTCTGAAGCTGAAAGAAGAAATCTTGAAGTTATGCTTTTCCAATATGGAAGATATTTAACAATAGCTTCTTCAAGAGAAGATTCTCAGCTTCCTTCAAATTTACAAGGCGTATGGAATAATCGCAATGACCCGGCTTGGTCCTCTGATTATCATATGAATGTTAATCTTCAAATGAATTACTGGCCTACATACTCTACCAATATGGCAGAATGTGCGATTCCTTTGGTTAATTATGTTAATTCATTGAGGGAGCCAGGTAGAGAAACTGCAAGAATATATGCAGGGGTAACTAGTGTAAAGGACCCTGTTACAGGTGAATATAAAGAACAAAATGGGTTTATGGCTCATACTCAAAACACTCCATTTGGATGGACTTGCCCTGGCTGGCAATTTGACTGGGGATGGTCACCTGCAGCAGTTCCATGGATTTTACAAAATTGCTGGAGTATGTATGAATACACAGGGGATAAAGCATATTTAGCAAAAAATATTTATCCTATGATGAAGGAAGAAGTAAATCTATATGAACACATGTTGATTTGGGATCCAGTTCAACAAAGAATGGTTTCTTCTCCAACATATTCTCCTGAACATGGGCCAAGAACTGTGGGCAATACTTACGAACAGGCTTTAATTTGGCAACTTTATGAAGATACCATTAAAGCTGCTGAAGCTTTAGGTACAGAATCTCAAGAAGTAATTGCAAAATGGAAGGATACTCAATCAAAACTGAAACCGATTCAAATAGGTTCAAATGGTCAAATCAAAGAGTGGTTTGATGAAACTACATTAGGAAGTATGGGTGGCGAAGGTTTTGGCCATAGACATATGTCCCATCTTTTAGGATTATTTCCTGGTGATTTAATTTCTGTTGATACACCAGATTACCTAAATGCTGCACTAGTTTCTTTAAATAACCGTACAGATCAATCTACTGGATGGGGTATGGGACAAAGAATTAATACTTGGGCTAGAACTGGTGATGGAAATAGAGCATATAAATTAATCACAGATTTATTTAAAAACGGAATATATCAAAATCTATGGGATACTCATCCACCATTCCAAATTGACGGTAACTTTGGTATGACATCTGGTGTAGCTGAAATGTTACTACAAAGTAATAAGGGATACATTAACTTCTTACCAGCTTTACCTGATGCATGGGCTACTGGTTCAGTTTCTGGTTTAGTTGCTCAAGGAAACTTTGAAGTTGGAATGAAATGGGCTAATGGAAAGGCTAGTGAGCTTACTGTAAAATCAAACAATGGCGGAGAATGTACTTCTAAATATGCAAATATAAGATTTGCAAAAGTAGTAGATTCTAATGGAAACAATGTAACTTATAGAGTAATCGATAGGGATAAAATTACTTTCAGTACTGTGAAAGGTGAGACGTATACGATTACTAATATTCCAGCACAAGAACAGCTTTTAGCTGCTCCAACAGGTTTAACAGCAGAAAGAATAGAGGCAAATTCTGTTGATCTTAAGTGGAATGCTATGAGTAGTGATGCTGTTACATATAATGTTTATCGCCAAGTTGATAATGGTGATGTAATTGCCATTGCAAAGGGGGTTACAGCAACAAATTATAAGGATACAACAGCTAAAAATATTTTAGGAAACCTTCACTATCAAGTTTCTGCGGTATCCGGTGATAATAAATCACTGCTATCTGCATTAGTAGGTGTAACGGATCTTAGCAATATGGCAGGGTATATAGATGATAGAGACCCACGTATCCAATATGTTGGTTCATGGGGTGACTGGGACGAGGAAGTAAACTATGCAGGTACTGTTAAATACCTTGAAACTCCAACAGGAACTGAAACTGCATCATTAACATTTGTGGGCACAGGTATCGAAGTTGTCAGTGTTACTAATAGTGATAGAGGTATGTATGAAGTGTTTATTGACGGTGAAAGTCAAGGAACCGTTGATACTTACAGTGCATCTACAGCAAGACAAAAGGTTATATATTCTAAAATAAATATTACTTTTGGTAAACACACTATTAAACTAAGGGCAACAAATACAAAGCAAAGCAGTTCAAGAAAAACTAAGGTTGAGTTAGATGCTTTTAAAGTATTAAATAATACTATTCAAAAGCCTACAGCAATTACTGTAAGCTCTGCATCTGGAATAACAACATTAAGCAAGGCTAATAGCACACTACAAATGAATGCAGCAGTAATGCCAAATAATACAGTTAATAAAGCTGTAAAATGGTCTGTTAGTAATTCAGAAATTGCGACTATTGATGACAATGGTATGTTAACAGCAAAATCATCGAATGGTACAGTTCGTGTAACTGCTACTTCTACTGAAGATTCATCTGTAGCAGGTTTTGCTGATGTAACAGTGGCAATAGCAGGAAGTATGACAGAAACTATTGTTGAAGATGCTATAACCTCAGGGGGATCATTTATTAAAAATCCTGCTATTACATGGAATGGAAGTTGGGATACTTGGGCTGGTGAACCTGAAAAACATCACGGTGGAACAAAAACTGAATCAGGTACGGTGGGAGATTCTATTTCATATACTTTTGAAGGTACAGGTATTGAAGTTTATGTACAGAAACATTTAAATTTTGCAAGTTTTGATATTTCAATTGATAATGTAGATAAAGGAAACTTTTCGTTTGAAGGCAGCAGCAATGGCGATAACCAACAGTTACTTGCAGCTTTTAAAAATTTAACAAATGGTACTCACACAATTGTGTTAACTATCCGTGATCGAAGTGGAAAGACGTGGGTTAACCTAGACTATTTTAAAGTATTAAAACCATCTAACTTAATAGTTGATAAAGCTGCTTTACAAACCGAAATTGAAGCAATGAGTGTAAAGGTTGAAGATAACTTTACAGCAGAGACTTGGGCACCGTTTAAAGCTGCTTATGCTGCTGCTGTAGCTGCTATGAATAACAACAGTACAACAATAGATGATATTACAAATGCATTGAATAATCTTAGAGATAAGGCAGGTAAATTGGTTGAAAAAGAGCCTTCAGCACCAAGCATTCCTGAAAGTGCAAGTGTTGAAGTTGTTGCAGTAGAAAGTAAAACCTTAATGTTAACTTGGACACCGATTGAAAATGTTGTTCGTTATGAGGTTTATAAAGTAGTTAATGCAGCTGGTTCAAGTTCAAAAATTAAACTTGGTGAAACAACAAATCCTTATTTAAGATTAACTGCATTAGATCCTAATTCAAGTTATACTTTTGAAGTAAAAGCAATAAATGCTGCAGGTAAATCCTCTGCGTTTCCAATAGTTAATGTGAAAACATTAGTATTACCTGATTCAGAGAGACCAAGCGATATTTCATCGATTAAAGTAACTTCTGTTACAGAAGCATCTGCGAAAATCCAATGGAGTGCAGCAACAGATAACGTAGCGGTAACAGCATATAAGATTTATATGAATGGAAAACTTATAGCAACAACAGCTAATTTAGAATATCAATTAACTGGATTAACTCCTTTAGAAAAGTATTCCATTAGAGTTGTAGCTGAGGATGATGCTTTAAATACATCACTGACTCCAGCATGTTTGGAATTTATCGCAGAAGCAGTAATTACAAGCATAAATCCAGTAAAGATAACAACAGAAGCAGGAACAGCACCAGTACTGCCAGAAAAGGTAACAGCAGTGTATAGCGATAAATCAACCAAAGATGTTAGTGTAGTTTGGGATGCTATTGATGCTTCAAAATATGCACAGGCAGGAAACTTTACTGTAGAGGGAAAGGTTGAAGGAACAGATACAAAGGCAGCAGCAAATGTAACTGTTACAGCAAAGCCTAATATAGTAGACAAGAGTGCATTAGCATCAGCTATAAAGGATGCACAAGCTAAATTAGATGCAGCAGTAGTAGGAACAGCAGAAGGCCAATATACTAAGGATGCTAAAGACGAATTATCTAAGGCAATAAAAGCAGCAGAAGAAATAATTGATAATAAGAATGCTGCCCAAGATGTAATTGATTCAGGTACAGCAGCATTAAATAAGGCTATTAATGTATTTATAAGTAGACAGCTTAAAGTGGAGACTAAGAATGAAGTAAATGATGCTTCAGCTTTAGTTAAAGTAATAAATACAGTAGCTGATAAGTCTAAAATAGCAGTTGATATTACAAAAAATACTATAGCTAGTAAGGATGTACTAAATGCAATAAAAGGACAAGACAAACTTATAACCTTCCAAAAGGATGGCATCAGCTGGTCTATAAATGGTAAGGACTTAAAAGAAAGTATAGATAAAGATATAGACCTTTCATTAAAAGTTGTTTCTGATGAACTTAAAGACAAAGAATCAAAATTAATTAAGGATTTAGCTGGTAAAGAAACATCTATAGCTTCTTTTTCCTTTACTTATGATGGCAAGCTTCCTGGCAAGTTTACAATTAAGGTATTTGCAGGAAAAGACTTTGCAGGAAAAGAAGTTAATGTATGCAGATACTATGAGGATAAAAATACCTATGAAGTTGTTGACACCTCTAAAACAGACACAGATGGGTATATATCCTATAATGCAGATCACTGCAGCGATTACTTTGTAGTTGAAAAGAGCGCATTGGATGGCAGTTCTAAAAATAATGACAATACAAACAATAAGCAAAATCATACCTCTAATAAAGATAATACTACTGATACTACTAACAATACAAACACTACTTCAAATGTAGATAAATTAGCAAAAACTGGTTCGCCAGTAGATATGACTAGTTTAATAGTATTTGGTGTGGTAATAATGTTGAGTGGTGGTTTGATTTGCATTAGGAAAAGAAAAACTAACTAAGTAGTGATTTGAGCTGTATTAATGAAAGAAGTACCATGCTAAAATTGCTAGCATGGTACTTTTTATAATAAAATGTTTTATTTTAGAAATTCATAAAACAGGCTCTTGCATGGTAATTTTGGCACATTAATAGATACTAAACTATAAAAAGAAAATTTAGGCTGTAACAATTAAAAAAAGAGGGGAGGCGAGAAGCTCAAGGAGAACTTTTAAAGGATAAGGAGCTTTAATATTAAATGTTAAAAAATCCAAAGGGGGGAATTAAATGGGGAATGAAAAATTTCCTAAAATAACTGCATTAATTATGGTGCTAATGCTAATTCTAAGCAGCTTTATGATTCCGATGAATGTACAAGCAGTAGAAACTTATAGTTCTGAAGCCACAAATAGAGTAAAGATGAATTTTAACACAGGTTGGCTGTTTTACAGGGGAGATATTAAAGGGGCAGAGGCCTCTGATTTTGACGATTCTTACTTAGAAGCAGTTAATTTGCCTCATACTGCTCGATTAGAACCAAAGGATTGGCAAGGGACTACTCCATGTTATCAAGGAATTGTTTGGTACCGAAGGCATTTTACATTAGATAAATCCTATAGTGGAAGAAAAATATTTATAGAATTTCAATGTGCCATGGGTAATGCTGAAGTTTGGCTTAATGGTACTAAACTTACAACACATTATGGAGGATACACTCCATTTACTGTTGATCTAACAGATCATATTAATTTTACAGGAGAAAACATTATCTCTGTAAGACTTGATAACAGTTATGACCCTAATACACCTCCTGGTAAGCCTCAACAAGGATTAGATTTTGCTTACTATGGAGGTATTTATAGAAACGTATCTCTTATTGTAACTGATAAGCTTCATGTTACTGATCCAGTATATGCTAATAAAGTTGCAGACGGAGGAGTATTTGTAACTTATCCAGAGGTAAGCAAGTCAGAGGCTACAGTACAAGTAAAAACAAATGTGAAAAATGAATATTACACAGCAAATAATTGCAGCATAGAAACTACAATAGTTGATACTCAAGGTAATGTTGTAGCAAAAGATACAAGTGCATCTCAAGCTATAAATGCTGGTGGGGATAATACTTTTGTGCAAACCTTAAAGGTTCAAAATCCAAATTTATGGTCCCCTAATAATCCATATTTATACACCGTTCATACAACGGTAAAAAATGGGGATACATATGTTGACGATTATAAGACAAGAATAGGAATTAGAACAATTAAATTTACTGCAGATAAAGGGTTTTTTATAAACGGTGAAAAGGTACTACTTTCAGGGGTTAATCGTCACCAAGATTATTTATATATAGGTAATGCGGCACCTGACTCACTACAATATGCTGATGCTAAGCAGATTAAAGATGCAGGCTTTAACTGTGTTCGTACTGGTCACTACCCTCAGTCTCCAGCATTTCTTGATGCTTGTGATGAACTAGGAATTGCAGTTGTAGAACCTACTCCGGGATGGCAATATTTTGGAGGAAATACTTGGCAAGACAGAGTTGTTCAAAATACACAAGATGAAATACGTCGTGACAGAAATCGTCCTTCAGTAGTGCTATGGGAATCAAGCATTAATGAGACTGTGGTTCCAAAAGATTTCGCACAAAGAATGTATGATACAGCCCATAAAGAATACCCAGGTGATCAATGCTACGTATCCGCTGACTATTCAGCTTATGGAAAAGAAATCTACGATGTAAATTATAAAGAAGTAGATACTGCTGATAAGCCTCTCTTTACAAGAGAATGGGGAGATGAATGGTCTGAAGGTGCAAGTGATACAACAGGTTATCGTTCTGCAAGAAGATATGGTGAAGTTGATATGATAAATGGTTGTACTTCACGTCAGACGGCTTTGGGGGGAACTGGATATTTTGATTGGTGTGGTACCAATGCAAATCCTAGAATATCAGGATATGCCCTTTGGAGTTTTAATGATTATAATAGAGGGACAGAGACTGCTATATGTCACTCAGGGATTGTTGATATAGATCGTTATCCAAAGTTTAACTATTATTTCTTGCAAAGTCAGAGAGATCCTAATATAAAACTTAGTAATGCTGACAGCGGACCTATGGTGTTTATAGCAAATAACTGGACTGCTTCATCACCAAAAGATGTAAGTGTAATGAGCAATTGTCAGCAGGTAAAACTATATCTAAATGATAGGCTTATTGCTACAAATAGTCCAGACACAAATGTTGGGGTTATTGCTCATCCAATTTTTACCTTTAAAAACGTTCCATGGGAACCAGGCACATTACGAGCAGAGGGATTAATAGATGGGAATGTTGTTGCAACTAATAAGGTTAATACTCCAGGAGCTGCAGATCATTTATCAATTGAATTTGCTTCAAGTGGAAAAGAGTTTGTTGCTGATGGTTCTGATATTTCTATGGCATATGTAACAGTGAGGGATAAAGATGGAAATATAGTTTCTACAGCACAGGATTCAATTTCATTAAATTTATCTGGTCCAGGGATGTTAGTTGGAAATGGAGATTCAAGAGTCAAGGCAAATCCTGTGAGCGCAGAAGCAGGAATCGCACCAGTTTTAATAAAGTCAACACTTACTGCTGGAAAGATAACACTTACTGCGACAGTAGCAGGCTTAGCTTCAGGCAGTGCTGAAATTACAACTATTCCTTATAATGGGGTTCTCGTTCCAGGTGGTAGTGATGAAAGAAATAACCCTCTTAAAGGTGAAAATATTTCCTTCGGAAAAACCGTCACTGTAAGTAGTGAACAAAGTGACAAAGGGGCTTCATTTTTAAATGATTTAACGGAAAGTACCTCCTGGCGTCCAGCAAAAACAACAACTCCTCAATGGGCGAAAGTAGATTTAGGTGCAAATTATAATCTGACGGGAGCAGAATTAGTTTTAGATACAATTGACACTTCATTAAAATATAAAATAGAAGTTTCTGAAGATAATAACAACTGGGTAACAGTTGTAGATAAAACTCAAAATGAAAGTACTGCACAAAGACAAGATAATGCTTTTGCTAGTAATGCAAGATATGTACGTTTAACAATTCCTGAGTTTGTGCAGCCTATAGGTATTTCAGAATTTAAAATTTTCAGCGTATTAAAGTCTGATAGTGGGGATCAACAGGTGGAAAAGCCAATAGATCTTGCTTTAAATAAAAATGCAACTGCAAGCAGCTCTCAAGCTGATTGTAAACCGAATTTAGCAGTTGATGCAGATACTGCAACAGTGTGGAGGGCTAATAAAGCTGTACCACAATGGTGGCAGGTGGATTTAGGTAAGCAGTATGATTTGTCTGGTTGTAAAATACTATGGGGAAAGGATAGCGTACACTATACCTATAGAATTGAGGTTTCAAAGGATGGCAGCACATGGAATCAGGTGGTTAAAAATCAAGCAACTGGGCAGAACTTTCTTCCTGATGACTTTAAAGCACAAGGAATTCAATACCTTCGTATAGATATTGATGAACTTGCAGGTGGTGTTAATGAATTACCTGCAATGAGAAAAGTAGAAGTCTATTGGGATAAAACTAATGTAGCAAAAGGAAAAAAAGCAAGTTCTGATTCAGAGCAAAGTCAGAATCCTGCATCCTCTGGAAATGATGGCAACAGTTCTACAAGATGGTGTGCCGATGATGGCTCTGAAGGACATTGGTGGAAGGTGGATTTAGGAGATTTTTATGATATATCAGGAACAGAAGCTATTTGGGAAGTAGATGGCAAGGCATATAAGTATAAAATAGAAGTTTCTCCTGATGATGAAAATTGGACATTAAAAGTAGATAAAACTAATAACACTAGTACAGAACAGGTTCAGCAGGATACTTTAACTGCAAATAGTGTCCGATATGTTCGTATTACTATAACAGGTCTGGATAATACATGGGCAAGCTTTTATGAGTTTAAGGTGTTTGGAAGCAAGAGGGAGAAGTCTATTCCAAATCCAAATTCAATAAAAATACCACAGTCACAGATGTCAATAACCGCAACTAGTGAAGAAACCAGTGGTGAGGATGCACCTGCAAGCAATGCGTTAGATGGTGATATCAACACATTCTGGCATTCAAGTTGGTCAACATATGTTCCGTTACCTCAATCTTTAACTATAAATCTTCACGGTACGTATATGATCAACCAGCTTAGATATTTGCCAAGACAAACTAGTGAAAATGGTAGAATAACTTTATATAAAACCTATGTAAGTATGGATGGTACTAACTTTACTCAGGTGGATATGGGAGTTTGGGAGAATGATACTAAGGAAAAAGTTAGCTCATTTACCCCTGTAAATGCTTCCTATGTAAAACTTGAAGCTATAGAAGGCGCCAACGGCTATGCAACAGCAGCAGAAATTAATGTATATAAAGAACCAGAAGCAGTAATTACAAGTATAAATTCAGTAAATGTTACAACAGTGGCAGGAACAGCACCAGCACTGCCAGCAAAGGTTACAGCAGTATATAGCGATAAATTAACCAAGGATGTTGATGTAACTTGGAATGCTATTGATGCTTCAAAATATGCAAAGGAAGGAAGCTTTACTGTAGAGGGCAAGGTGGAAGGAACAGATATAAAGGCAGCAGCAAATGTAACTGTAGCAGCAAAGCCTATACCGGTAGAAATTGAAAGTATTAATCCAGTAAATGTTACAACAGAAGCGAGAACAGCACCAGTGCTGCCGGCAAAGGTTACAGCAATATATAGCGATAAATCAACCAAAGATGTTGAAGTAACTTGGGATGCTATCGATACTTCAAAATATGCAAAGGAAGGAAGCTTTACTGTAGAAGGCAAGGTAGAAGGAACAGAAATAAAGGCAGCAGCAAATGTAACTGTTACAGCAAAGCCTATACAAGTAAAAATTGAAAGTATTAATCCAGTAAATATTACAACAGAAGCAGGGACAGCACCAGTTCTTCCAGCAAAGGTAACAGCAGTATATAGTGATAAATCAACTAAAGAAGTTAGTGTAGTTTGGGATGCTATCGATGCTTCAAAATATGCAAAGGAAGGAAACTTTACTGTAGAGGGCAAGGTAGAAGGAACAGATATAAAGGCAGCAGCAAATGTAACTGTTACAGCAAAGCCTATACAAGTAAAAATTGAAAGTATAAATCTTGTAAATGTAACAACAGAAGCAGGAACAGCACCAGTATTACCAGAAAAGGTTACAGCAGTGTATAGTGATAATACCACTAAGGAAGTTACTGTAACATGGGATGCTATTGATGCTTCAAAATATGCTCAGGAAGGAAGCTTTACAGTAAATGGTACAGTAGAAGGAACAGATATAAAGGCAGTAGCAAATGTAACTGTTACAGCAAAACCTACTATAGTAGATAAGAGTGCATTAATATTGGCTATAAAGGATACGCAAGCTAAATTAGATGCAGCAGTAATAGGAACAGCAGAAGGCCAATATACTAAGGATGCTAAAGACGAATTATCTAAGGCAATAAAAGCAGCAGAAGAAATAATTGATAATAAGAATGCTGCCCAAGATGTAATTGATTCAGGTACAGCAGCATTAAATAAGGCTATTAATGTATTTATAAGTAGACAGCTTAAAGTGGAGACTAAGAATGAAGTAAATGATGCTTCAGCTTTAGTTAAAGTAATAAATACAGTAGCTGATAAGTCTAAAATAGCAGTTGATATTACAAAAAATACTATAGCTAGTAAGGATGTACTAAATTCAATAAAGGGACAAGATAAACTTATAACCTTCCAAAAAGATGGTATTAGTTGGACTATAAATGGAAAAGACTTAAAGAACAGTACAGATAAAGATATAGATCTTGCATTAAAAGTTGTTTCTAATGAACTTAAAGATAAAGAATCAAAATTGATTAAGGATTTAGTTGGTAAAGAAACATCTATAGCTCCTTTCTCCTTTAGTTATGATGGTCCACTGCCTGGCAAGTTTACAATTAAGGTATTTGTAGGTAAAGACTTTGCAGGAAAAGAAGTTAATGTATGCAGATACTATGAGGATAAAAATACCTATGAAGTTGTTGACACCTGTAAAGTAGACGCAGATGGGTATATATCCTATAATGCAGACCACTGTAGTGATTACTTTGTAGTTGAAAAGAGCTTATTGGAAGGTAATTCTAAAAATAATGACAATACAAACAACCAAGAAAAAGATACCTCCAATAAAGATAATACAACTGAGAACAAAGATGCTACTTCAAATGCAGGTAAATTAGCTAAAACTGGTTCACCAGTAGACATGACTAGTTTAATAGTATTTGGTGTGGTAATAATGTTAAGTGGTTGTTTGATTTGCATTAGGAAAAGAAAAACTAACTAAGTAATAACTTGAACTGTATTAATGAAAGAAGGGGCTGCTGCACAACTAACTGAAGAGTTAGCTGAGTAGCAGCCCCTGGTTTTTGATAGAAAAGTAAAATGTGTCACCTAAAGAGGCCGAAAGTGTTGTATAAATTTAATTATGCATAAACCAAATAAACAACTAATTAGAAAATAGCCTTCAGGCATCATTTTTATCCGTGGTTGTGCTGCACGCAGCATGGGTGGTTGCTATGAAAATGAAGATATAAGGTAATATAAATCAAAAAAATGTTATTATATATCATTTGTTTTATAATACAAATGATATATAATTTAAATCATTCAAGGTTCGTCAATTCATAATCCTGTTCAAAAAATTCGCTTGAAGGCTTGTATCCCTTTTTCAAGGGGCCTATAGGGGGCGGTTCATTACTTTTCAACAAAATGAAGAAAAGTAATGAACCGCCCCTAGTTGTGGTAGTATCAATATAGAACTATTTTTAGCAAAAATTTTATAATGTATATTTAATAAAAATTGTTATAATTAAACTATGGTGGTAATTATATCTATATGATATTTTATCAATATATTTATTACATATACCATTTTGTATTATTATTGAGATGAGGTAGTATAATATGATAAAAAGTAAAAGCATGTCAAGGAAATTTGTAAACAGTTTCATTATTTTTATAGTAGTACCCTTTATTACTATAAGCATTATTGTTAACAAGCTTTATGAAGGAGTTTTAGTTTCCCACTATAATGAGAAGGTAGAACAAATCATGGAGCAGCTATCAATGGATATTGAGATAGAGCTAAGAAGAATATCTCTAGATACGGCAAAGGTTGCAAATGAAAAGGAATTGCTGCCTCTTGTAAATGGATGGTATGAGGAAAAGGATTCCGTTACAAAGGTAGAAGCTACTGAAAAGATAGATGCTAAGCTCGATTACTTATATGCCTATCAAGGAGAAATAAATTCAATAGTATTTTTCTCAAAGAATGGACAAGTATTCAAGTATAAGGAACCTCTTTATAAAGACGATGGTGAGGTAAAGAATAGTTCTTGGTATAAAGAATGTATAAAAAATAAAGAGAAGGTTTTTAGTATAAATAATTTTAATAGTTCTGGTGATGTGAATGCTAGTAGAATCGATTTTCTAGTAGGAATCAGTCCAGAATATAGCTGGTATAACACTGCAACTGAATTTATATATTTTGAAATTAAAACAGAAGTGCTAAATTCTATTTATTCTAGATTTACAAATGATTATGTTGGAAAAATGATTATAGTGGATTCAAAGGGCAAAATTGTAATTTCTCCAGATAAGGACTTGCTAGGAAAAAACATATCACAAGTGGAATACCTTAAGGATATTAATGATAAAAATTTAAATAGTTATAAGTATAAATATAAAAAGGACACTAAGTATATATCAAAATACACTTCAGAAAAATCTGACTGGACTGTTATAAATATAATTGATTATAAGGTACTAACTAAGGATACATCTAATATTATGAAAATATTCTTATTTATATTTATAGGTTTTAATTTGTTCTTTATTTTATATTGCAAAACCTTCTTTAAGGATATTTTAAAGCCAATAAAAGAGCTTGTAAAAAAGATGAAAGATATTAAAGATGGAAGACTTGATGAAATCGCAAATATAAATACAAACTTAGAAGAAATTAATGAACTTGGAAGCAATTATAATAAGATGCTTAATGATATTAAGATGCTTATGATAGAGAGGGATTTAAAGGAAAGAGAGCGTTCTAAGGAAGAAATCAAGGTTTTACAAGCTCAAATTAATCCTCATTTTATTTATAATACCTTAAATGTAATTAAATTAATGGCTATGATCTCAAAAGCAGAAAGCATCAGGAAAGTAACAGATTCATTTATGAAACTTCTGTCTGCAACCTTTAGAGATGAATCAACCTTCATTACTGTAAGAGAAGAATTGGACTACCTTGATAATTATGCGGAAATAATGAAGGTAAGGTTTGGAAACGATTTTAATCTTATGATTAAGGTTCAGGAGGAAGTAAAAGAACTTTACATTATTAAGTTAATTTTACAGCCAATAGTAGAAAACGCAATTATTCATGGAGTTAATGAGATAGAAGGAGAAAAAAATATTATAATATCAGGTTATATTTCAGAAGGATACCTTATTTTTGAGGTTGAAGATAATGGCAGGGGGATGACGGAGGAAGAGATTAAAAATATATTTGCAGCTAAAGAAAAAAAGGAGACAAGCATTAAGCACATAGGAATAGAAAACATTAGAAGCAGGATAAGCTTAAACTGTGGTGAAGAATATGGCGTAAAAATTGAAAGTGAAAAGGATAAATATACAAGAGTAAAGCTTATACTTCCTGTGTTAATGGAAAAGGAGGACTAAGTATGTATAGAATGCTATTAGTTGAGGATGAGCCTATTGTAAGACTTGCATTAAAGTCTTTAGTAGATTGGAATATTTATGGTTTTGATGAGGTTTTAGAGGCCGCAAATGGAAGCAAAGCTCTTGAAATAATTAAAGCTAGGAGCGATATTGATATTGTAATAACAGATATTAATATGCCTGTTATGAATGGCATTGAACTTATTGAGGAGAGCAGAAAGCTGGTCAGTGATATTGAATTTTTAGTTTTAAGTGCCTATGAAGATTATTCACTTGTAAGAAGGGCATTTAAGCTGGGAATACATGATTATATTTTAAAAACTGAAATGGAACCAGATAAAATTCTTAGAATGGTTCTTACGGCGGTAGAGGGTAAAAAAGAAAATGGCAAAAATAAGAGTATTGATAGAAATGAATTAGTTAGAAGATTAATATATGGAGGATTTACTAAGAAGGATTTAGAGAGTGGTGTATTAAGAATAAAAGGAGAAAACTTTATTTGCTGCTCCTTGCTTATTGATAGTTTTAAAACAGTTGAGAAAAGGTATGAAGATAGCGATATTAAAGAGCTTAAGACTTCAGTAAAAAATTCTGTTACTCAAATTTTTGAAACTGTAAATATGGGAGAAATTTATTCAATATCACCTGAAGAATATGCCATCATATTAACTTTTGACAATTCATCTATTGACAGTGTAAAGGAAAAATTATTAGAGATGATAAATAAAGTGAGACATGCCCTCTTAAATTTTTTAAACATAGAAGTAACTATTGGTATTAGCAAAGTTGGCAGAAATATTAAGGACATTAAATCTTTAATTGACGAAGCACAAAAAAATGCTAGATTTAGATTTATTTACGGTAAGGGAAAAAACATTTATCCTGAAAACGTAGAAGATTTAAATAAGATAAAGAAAAACAAAAAGAATAATGTTACTCAACAGATTGTTATGGAAATGAGTAAGGAAAATGGATTATTAGAAGCACTGGATAGGCTTGATGAAGAGAAGTGTTTAGAAGAGATGAAAAGAATTTTTAAATTAAATGAACTATCTTTAATAGGCGGAATTGAAAATATTTATATTTATTACTTAGAAATAGTATTAATGATAATTCAATATATAGTTAAGGATGAAGATAATAATATTGAAGATATTTTGGGCGAAGATTTAAATATCTATAGCGAGATAAGAAAATTTGATACTATATCAGAAATAGAAGACTGGATATTAATGATTCTGACAAGAGTTATTACATCTTTGAGAAAAATAAATCAAAGGGAGAATGAAGCAATTAAAAAGGCAAAGGATTTTATTCATAAGAATTATGGCGATAAAGTAACATTAGATATGATAAGCAAATCAATAGGATTTAGCAAAGCTTATTTTAGTAAGATATTTACTGTAGAAACAGGAGATAATTTTACTACATACTTAACTAGTGTAAGGATAGAAAAGGCTAAGGAACTTTTAAACAAAACTGATATGAAGATATATGAAATATGTGATAAAGTAGGTTATCCCAATATTGAACATTTTAGCAGAACATTTAAAAAGCATGTAGGAGTCAGTCCCAATCAATACAAAAATAATATCATAAGGAGGTAAAAGTCCTAAATGGACTTTTACGGGCAACCTGCGAGCGAAAGTGAGCGCGTTTAGGTTGCCCCATGGTCGAAGACAAAGTCCTAAATGGACTTTTACGGGGAACCTGCGAGCGAAAGCGAGCGCGTTTAGGTTGACCCGTGGTCGAAGACAAAGTCCTAAATGGACTTTAGCGGGTAATCTGCGAGCTGAGCGAGTGTTCAGGATTACCCAGTGTTTCGAGTGAAAGGAGGTTGAAGTCCTAAATGGACTTCAACGGGTAATCTGCGAGCTGAGCGAGTGTTCAAGATTACCCAGTGTTTCGAGTGAAAGGAGAAAATTCAGTAATGAAAGGATTACTTAACCTTGATGGTCCAGTATATAAATTTTGTATATTAGTCTATGAAACATTTATGCTAAATCTGTTATGGTTTTTAGGAAGCTTGCCAATAGTGACAATTGGAGTTTCTACCTCTGCATTATATTATGTTTATGGAAAAAAGATAAGAGGAAACAGCTATAATATATATAGTGATTTTATAAAGGGCTATAAGGAAGTTTTTAAGCAATCTCTGCCTATTGGATCGGTTATAACCATGATTTTATCCTTAAGTATTTATAATATATTTCAGCTGCATAAACTTGGCAGCGAATATATATGGCTAGAAAGCTTCCAATGGTTTATTGTACTTCAAATTCTACTAATAGGTGTCTTTATATTCCCTTTAACTGCAAGGTTTAATATGACATTATTAGATTTAATTAAAACTTCTGTAATATTGGCTTATAAGCATCTGTTTATTAGTGTGGCAGTTGTAGCAATTCTTATAGCATTAATACTATTTACAGCATTTAAGCCTTCCTTTGCCTTATTTTTAGTAGGTTTCTATACTCTGATTTCCACTTATCTAATTGAAAAAACTCTTAAAAAATTTATTAATTAGAAGAAGCTTAAGCTTATCTCTATTAAGAGAATAATATAAATCAAAAAAACATTAATTTATATCATTCAATAAAATAGTGGAAAAAATTAAAATATAAATATGAAGTCAAGGGGGGAAAAAAATGATTAAAAAAAATTTACTAAAAAAAGTAGGTCTAACTTTAGTGGGAATAACACTACTAAGCGCTTTTGCAGGGTGTTCAAAGTCACAGCCAACAGCAACAGCTGACAATAACAAAAAGGTAACTCTTAAATTGGCTCTTTGGGGAGAAGAAGACTATAAATATTTATCTGAAACTAATAAGCTAGCAGATGCTTATAAGAAAGATCATCCAAATGTAACAATTGAAATCGAACACATAGCACCAAAGGAATATGGCAATACAATGAAAATAAGAAATTCAGCCAATCAGCTGCCAGATGTATTTCCAATTCAACAAGCTCAATTAACTCTTTACGGTGATACAATGGTACCTTTAAATGATTTAAAAGCAACTCAAAATAACCTCTATGCCAATGAAACAAAGATTAAAGGCAATGTAATTGGAATACCGCAATCTGCATTTAATGAATTTGTTTATTACAATAAGAACATCTTCAAGGAGTATAACTTGCAAGTACCTAAAACTTGGGATGAATTTTTGAAGGTTTGCCAAACAATAAAAGATGGAAAGAAATATACACCACTATTAATAGGCGGCAAGGATGGATGGCCAGATTATCCATTTAATGAATATATGCCAATGCTTGAAGCGGGAGATGGACAATATTACAATAAGATGGCTACCCAAGATGCACCTTTTACAAAAGGACAACCATTTTACAATGCATATGAAAAAATCCAAAAGCTATATGATGTAAAGGTATCTGGAGATGATCCACTTGGCTATGGTTGGGATCAAGAAAGAGCTATGTTTGTAGCAGGAAAAGGTGCTATGATGGCAGCTGGATCCTGGTACAAAGGTGATTATAATCAAAATGGCGGAAAAGACGAGAATTTAGGAGTTTTCTTATTACCAACTAGAAATACAACTAGCGATCCATTCTATACTACTGCAATGACAGAGTTCTTCTGGGGAATTCCTAAGACTTGTAAAAATCAAAAGGAAGCAAAAGAATTCCTTGAATGGTTCTTTGGCAGTGATTACTATGCGAAATTAGTAGGTGCTTTACAACAAAAACCTACTGTTAAGGGTGTAAATTATGACGATAAGTTCTTTGCTCAAGCCTTTGAAGGTGTTGATGCTAAGCCAGTTACAGTTTTCTATGATGACAATTATAACAAGGTAATGAATGCTATGAAGTTTGACGTTAAGGGATTAGGTCAACAACAGATGGCAGGAAAAACTAGTTTAGATTCGATTATGAATGATTTAAATGCACAATGGAAAAAAGCAAGAGGTAACTAATAAGTAAAATAGTTAATTGAAGAAGAATAAGGTGCCTGAAAGCTACTTTATTCTTCTTTTAATTAATAGGCTAGGAGGCAGAATATGTTTAAAAATAATAAGTTAAAAATGCAGCAAAACTTAGTATTAGGAAGCTTTTTATTTATACCAACTATTTTAATATTATTATTTATGATATATCCACTTATAAAGTTAATAGGTTTAAGTTTTACAAATTGGGATGGATTGAGCCCAACATATAATTATGTAGGACTTAAAAATTTTAATAAGATAATCTTTGATTCCCCAGAGGTATGGGCAGCTTTAAAAAACAATGGAATATATTTTTTTGGACATTTGCTCTTTATTCCAATCGAATTATTTTTGGCGTTTTTATTAGACAACAGAGTTAGATACTGCAAGATGTTTAAGACAATTACATTCTTACCGTATATTATAAATGGAGTAGCAGTAGCATGTATGTTTACATTTCTATACAGCTCTCAAGATGGGGTACTAAATAGTATGCTTCAATTTTTCCACTTAAATAAAATTGGATGGCTTAGTGATCCAAGCATTGTAAATTATTCTCTTACTGGAGTTTCTTTATGGAGATTTTCAGGCATTCATATAATACTTTTTTTAGCAGCTTTTCAATCTCTTCCACCGGATATGATTGAAGCATCTTTTATTGATGGTGCTAATAGCTTTCAGCAATTTTACCGTATTGTACTGCCTAATATTAAGTCCGTAGTAGAAATAGTACTGTTCTTGAACGTAAGAGGGGCTCTGCAGGTATTTGATATCCCATATGTTATGACCAGCGGAGGTCCGAATCATGCTAGCGAAACCTTTACAGTACAGACAATAAATACAGCTTTTCAATATAATAACTTTGGATTGGCCTGCGCTATGGCTGCAGTGTTAATGGTAATAATTATAATATTCTCTATTATTCAAAAGAAATTATTTAATTTAAAGAGGTGATAAAATGGAAGCAAAGATTGAAACAAAGAAAAAAACTATCTTTAGCAGTACTAAGAAAAAAGTAAGCGGAGGGGAACTGCTAAAGTTATTTGTATTTATTTTTATAGCTGCAATAGTTATTTTACCAATGCTTATAACATTATTTGCATCTTTTAAAACCTTGCCTCAGATTGGATATGAATCAGCTATTAAACCACCAACCACTCTTTACCTTGAGAATTATAAGGATGTTTTTAAAAGCGGCCATGTGCTTGTAGGTTTTAAAAATTCCATGATACTAGTGGTAGCAGCTGTTGTTATAAATTCTTTGCTTA
Source organism: Clostridium rhizosphaerae (assembly GCF_016765585.1). Taxonomy (GTDB): domain Bacteria; phylum Bacillota; class Clostridia; order Clostridiales; family Clostridiaceae; genus Clostridium_AT; species Clostridium_AT rhizosphaerae. The sequence goes on along the minus strand of NZ_JAESWC010000002.1, from coordinate 1,341,327 downwards.
GTACAATGGTAGCATATTGCTTAACCCGATTTAATTTTAAGCTTAAAAAGGCATACTATGCTATTTTTTTAGTAGGAATGATAATTCCTGGTATTGTTACAGAAATATCAAGATTTGGTCTTATAACTAAGCTTCATGTTTATGATACTCTTTTGGCACCAATACTTATATATGCTGGTGCGGACTTAATGCAGATATATATATATAATCAATTTTTAGAGCAGATACCTGTTGCTGTAGACGAAAGTGCTATGATTGATGGAGCCTCCTACTTCACTATATATTGGAGGATAATTTTCCCAATGGTTATCCCTGCTACAGCAACCTTAGGCATACTTAAAGCTGTTGATGTATTAAATGATATGTATATTCCATTTTTATATATGCCAGGGGCCAACCATAAAACCTTAAGCACTTTGCTTTTCAATTTCATACAGGATCCAAGAACATCATCAGTACCAAAGCTCAGTGCAGCGGCGGTCATTGTTATGATTCCAACACTTGTAATATACTTTTTATTTCAAAAATACATTTTTAGCGGCATAGCAGCGGGTGCCGTAAAAGAATAATAATTCACAGGGGGGAAAAGCCCTAAATGGGCTTTTACGGGTGACCTAACGAGCGGCAGCGAGTTGTTTTTGGTCACTCAGGGATTTTCGATTGGAAGGAGAAAATATTTATGGAAACTTTAAATAAAGGCAGATTTACTTTACCAGCAGAAACAGGCATAGATAATGAGGTGAAAAGACTTATAGAAAAATGGGGTGCAGATGCTATCAGAAATAGTGATGGAACTGTACTTTCAAAGGAATTAATGGATATGGCAGTTAAGGTTTATACAACCTATTTAACTGTAAGAAATGATCAGCAATGGGCTTATTCCCATAAGGATCAATTACAGATGCAGTACTTAATGTCTAAACATAATACTGCAACAGCTGAAGTTTTAGAAATAAATCTCTTGGAAGGATATTTTAGCAAGCAATTTGAAATAGATAAAAATCATGATGTTAAAAGATATTGGGAAGTAATAGATAGATCTACTGGGGAGGTGCTGGAAGAGAACAACTGGTACTTTGACTGTGATAGGGAAATAGTAGCAATTACTAGCGCTAAAAAGTGGCATAGGTATACAGTAAGCTTTTTAGCATATCAGGTATGGGATACAACTCAAATGTACAATCATTTAACAAATAATTGGACTACACCACCAGAGATGCCTTATGATGCAATTCACGAAGAGACTAGAGAACGTATCTTTAACTATTTAGAAAATTGGCTTAAAGAAAATCCAAGTGTAGATGTTGTGAGGTTCACCACATTTTTCTATCATTTCACTATAGCTTATGATGACAAAGCTAAGGAAAAATTTGTTGATTGGTTTGGATATAGTGCAAGTGTGAGCCCTGAGGCAATAGATGAATTTGAAAAGGTAAAAGGCTACAAGCTGAGAGCAGAAGCTTTTGTTGACGAAGGATACTATAATTCCCCCTTTAGAGTGCCTTCTAAGGAATTTTTAGATTGGGTTGATTTTGTTCAAGGCTTTGTAGCTGAAAATGCTAAAAAATGTGTGGATTTATGCCACAGCTATGGAAAAGAAGCTATGATGTTCTTAGGAGACAACTGGATTGGAACAGAACCATACGGAGATTATTTTGGAAGTATTGGAGTAGATTCTGTAGTAGGTTCTGTAGGAAGCGGGGCAACATTAAGACTGATTTCAGATATTCCTCATGTTAAATATACAGAGGGAAGATTCCTTCCATACTTCTTCCCAGATACCTTTTATGAAGGTGGAAATCCTACAAAAGAAGCGGTAGAAAATTGGGTGCAAGCTAGAAGGGCTATACTAAGAAAACCAGTGGATAGAATGGGATATGGCGGATATTTAAGTCTTGCTCTTAAATTCCCTGACTTTGTAGATAAAGTAGAAGAGATTACTAATGAGTTCAGAGAAATTCATAATAGAATGAAGGGAACAAAAGCTTATACTGGAAAATTTAAGGTGGCTGTTCTTAATTCTTGGGGAAAGCTAAGAAGCTGGCAGTGCAACATGGTGGCACATGCATTATGGTATAAAAAAATATACTCTTATGTAGGAGTAATAGAATGCTTGAGTGGAATGCCTGTGGATGTAGTATTCATGAGCTTTGAGGATATAAAGAAAAATGGCATACCAGATGATATAAGTGTGATTATCAATGCTGGTGATGCTGGAACAGCGTGGTCAGGACGCAATTATTGGATAGAGGATGAAGTTACAGGTAAAATTAGAGAATGGGTATATAATGGCGGCGGATTCATTGGAGTAGGAGAGCCAACAGCATATCAGCACCAAGGAAGGTTTTTCCAGATGTCAGATATATTAGGCGTAGATAGGGAAATGGGCTACACACTAAGCTACACAAGACATGACAATGTTTATGATGGAAAGCACTTTATTCTAGAAGATCAACAGTCAGAAATAAACTTTGGTGAAGGAATGAAGTATGTTTATGCGGCTCAAGAAAACACTAAGATTCTTTCAATGGACAAAGGTGATATAAATCTTGCTGTAAATGAATTTGGCAATGGTAGAGCAGTGTATATTTCAGGACTTCCATATACACCAGAAAATGTGAGAATACTTCTTAGAGCAATTTATTGGGCGGCATCAAGAGAAGAAGAGATGTTTAACTGGTATACATCAAATTGCAATACAGAGTGCGCTGCATATTTGGAGGCAGGAAATGTGGCAGTGATAAATAACTCAGATAAAGAACAAGAAACAGAACTTTACACTGATAAAAATAATATTGAAAAGCTAACTCTTAATCCATATGAAATAAAATGGATTTCCACGGAAATTTTTTAAGATAATTATTAAGAACTCGAGATAGATGCTCGAGTTTTTATGCTATTAATAAAGCCTAAATGTTAACACGGGGCAACTTAAACTCAGGCAGTGCCCATAGCTAAGTTGCCCATGAAAAATCATTTAGACTTTTCATCTATATAGAAAGTAATAATCTAATTACATTGAGCTGTCCCATAAGTCTTTGAAGATTAGACATTATTGGACAGCTCAATGTAAAGATTATTAATACTTTCTATATATCTTCGCTCAAACAATACAAGATTCTTAATGGCTTTATAAATCTTTTAGTTAAAGTCTTATTGCTGCTCGCTCAAATATTTCCACGAATTCAAATAACACGCTGGGCTTAGTCGCTTTGCTACAGTACTTTTTTAATTACCGAATATTTTTTCAGAACTGCCGTCTAGACTCACCCTATAAAGCATCGGTCCGCTTTGACTGGAGACGGTGCAAAATAAATACTCATCAGTTATATAAATATATTGTATATAATCTATTGTACTTACTGAAGATAGCCGGCTTGTAGTATTATTTGTAAGCCTTTTAAGATTGCTTCCATCGGTTTTTAGTCTATATATATTTTGAATGTCATTATTTATGTTTTGCTCCCCGCTTTGAAAGCTGACATATATATAGCCATTGGATATGTTAAAAGTTGATACAGGCATGTTTAAAATCTTTGCTTTTGAACTTCCATCAATTTTTGCTTTATATAAATTATAGTTGTCAGAAACATTTGTATAGTAAATCCAATCTCCATCTATTATAGATTGCATAACATTATCAGTAGTTATTTTAGAACGATCTGAGCCATCAAACTTAACTTTGTAAATAGAGCAGTACTCCGGTTGTGTACCAGTAGCTTTAGTATCTATATTGGAGTAATAAATATAGTTATCCTTAACAAAAAGTATGCTTCTAATATTACCTTCAATAATAGGTCTTTGCCCGCTGCCATCAGTTTTTATTTTATATAGGCCAACAGGTGAGAAGTAATAAATCCAATCTTCTACAACTATAAATTGATAAGCGCTGTCCATAGTAACTTTTGTTTTTTCTGTTCCATCATTTTTTATCTTATAGATGCTGCTTTGGTTATCCGGGTCTATGTAATATATCCACTCTCCAACTACATTAATTGAGATAATTCCACTATTTTCTGAAATGAGCTTTAACCCTGTCTCACCATCCTTCATAGCCCTATATAAGTTTTTACATATACGACTATTATTACTTTCAGGGTAACTAAAATAAATCCACTTTCCTTGGGAGGCAAACAGAGCAAAATTAGCAAGGTTTCCGGAAGTATTTCCAATATCGTTTATCTTTGTATCCACCATAGTTATATCCTGTTTATTGTTTTTATTTTCTTCCGGTTTTGCAGCAGAAGAATTTTGATCAGAAGAAGGCTTAGTGGAAGTTGCTTCATTATTTTTTGCAGTTTCTTTTTTTTCAATCTTTGCATTAGCTTCAGCACTTGTTTTCTTATCCGATTTTAATGAAGTCCTAACAGCAATGAAAGAAAGTACAGCAATAACTGCTAGTCCATATACTAAATATTTTTTATATTTCACGTGAATCTCCCCCAAATTCTTATAACCTTAAATTACCATATACTTATTATACAACGAAAGAATTATAAATACTATTCTGAAAACTATGAATATAAATTAAAGTATAGTATATTATTTAACTGAAATTTAACCTGTTATTACTAGCCTATAAATTTAGTTTATAGTATAATGGTGTTGATTTATGGAACAGATGAAAAAGAAGTTGAATTAGAGGTTTATGGCTTTTAAAGATTATCTGCAAATCAAATGACAGGCTATATTGCAGATTGTTTTAAACGAAGGGAGAAAGAGAATGATTGAGTTTATAGTCAATTGGGCGGTAGCAGTGCTTGGAAAGTTTGGATATTTTGGAGTTGCAGGCTTAATGGCATTAGAAAGTGCATGTATTCCAATTCCAAGTGAGGCAATTCTTCCTTTTGGAGGATATTTGGCTTCGACGGCAAACACAGGAAATCGCCTTAATTTATTTTGGGTAATTATTTGGGGTACACTGGGAGGTACATTAGGCTCAGTATTATGTTATTATCTAGGAGCTTTAGGCGGAAGGCCTTTGGTTGATAAATATGCTGATAAGCTTAGACTTAAAAAGTCACATATAGAAATGAGCGACAAGTATTTTCAAAAGTATGGAGAGAAGATTGCATTTTACTCAAGACTTCTTCCTATAATAAGAACTTTTATATCACTTCCTGCTGGATTAAGCAAAATGGATATTAGAAAGTTTGCTGCTTATACTTTCTTTGGCTCTTTATTATGGAGTGTAGTACTAGGATACGCAGGATACTATATGGGAGAAAATTGGGAACAGATAAGAGGCTGGCTTCACATACTTGATTATGTAGTAATAGCTGCGGTTGCAGGCTTGATAATTTACTTTGTATTCTTTAAAAAGAAAAAGAAAGCAAAACTTTAAGCAGAATAAGTTTATATGACAAATGGCAGCTTACGATATGTAAGCTGCCATTTGTTTAAGCAGTTTCTGTATTTTCTTTTGGAAGGGTATTTGGTGTTTCAACCTTGCTTTCTTCAAGTTTAACAGCTACAGGTATATTAGTCTTATTTTCATCAGGATTTGGAGCTACCGGTTTAGAAGCAGGAGCAGCCGCAGCCGCTGCCGGCTTAGGTGATGCCGGCTTTGCAGCAGGTACAGGAACTTCAACCTTATGATGTACAAATTCCTTATCCTCTGCAGCATGTCTTCTATCGTTATTCATGCTTATAGACTTCTTAGGGCAGGCGCTTACACATTCTCCGCAGATTATACATCTATAAGCATCTAATTCCCAAAAGCCTTCTTTTCTATCTACTGTGATAGCATCTGCAGGACAGCGTCGTGCACAAATGCTGCAAAGTATACAGGTGTCAGGGTTTAATACTATTCTTCCTCTTGAACGTTCAAAGGCTGGTCTTTCAGCACTTAATGGGAAGAGTCTTGTTTTCTTCTTGTTAAAAAGGTTTCTTGTTATTAACTGAAGCATATTTGCCATAATCTCACCTCCGTTACCTCTCTGTACAACTGATACATGGATCGATTGTAAGTACTAGTACTGGTACGTCCTGAAGTTTGCTTCCTGGAAGCATTTTTAATAGAGAAGGTATGTTTGCAAAGGTAGGAGTCCTGATTTTTAATCTCTCCAGGTTCTTAGTACCATTTGCTTTAATATAGTATATTGCTTCTCCTCTAGGCTGTTCCAGTCTTGAAATTGTTTCTCCCTTAGGGAAACCTTTTACAGGAACTGCTATATCTCCAGAAGGCATTTTAGCAATTGCCTGTCTTATAAGGTCAAAGGCTTGATATATTTCTTTAACTCTTACTATGCATCTTGCATAAGAATCCCCAGCATTTTCAACAACAGGCTCAAAGTCTAAATTCTTGTAAGCACTGTAGCCGGTAGCTCTTAAATCATATTTAATTCCGCTTCCTCTAGCCATAGGACCTACAACAGCATACTGCTCAGCATCCTGCTTTGTAAGTATTCCAACTCCAACAAGCCTTTGCTTAACTGTATAGCTGTCGAAGAATACTTTTTCAACATCCTTCATTTCTTTTTCAAGGTCATCAACAGTTGAAAGAATAATCTTCATCTGCTCCTCTGTAATGTCTTTAGTTGTTCCACCAACCTTGTTAGCAGAAATTATAACTCTGTTTCCAGTGGTCATTTCCATTAAATCTAGTATTTTTTCTCTGTATTTCCAAGTCTCCATGAAAAGACTCTCAAAGCCAAAGGCATCTGCAAGAAGTCCAAGCCATAAAAAGTGACTTTGAAGTCTGCCTATTTCAGCCCAAATTACTCTTAAATATTCTGCTCTTTCTGGTATTTGTATATTCATTATATTTTCAATACCTCTGACATAAGCCATAGAGTGCATGAAACTGCAGATACCACAAACTCTTTCAACTATATATACAGATTGGTTAAAATCCTTAAGCTCTGCCATTTTTTCAAGGCCCCTGTGTACATAGCCAATGGAAGGAAGGGCTTCAACAACTTTTTCATCTTCCATAACAAGCTTTAACTGTATTGGTTCAGGTAAAACAGGGTGCTGTGGTCCAAAAGGAATAACTGTTCTTGCCATAACTTTACGCCTCCTTATTGTCTTTCTTTGCAAGCATTGGAGTTTCAGGCGCCTTATCAGAAAGCATAAGGTGTCCTTTATAATCAATTAAAAGTCCTTCAAAATTAAAGCCATATAAATCTTTATATTCATTTTCAATTAAAAGTGCAGAAGGATATATTGAAGATACGCTTTTTATAACATCTTCCGGTTTTATTAAAATTCTAATATGACTCATCTCATAGTTTAAATCAAAGTGGTATGTGAGTTCATAATCTTCGCCTTCTTTTTCACAGGTAACAGCCACAAATCTATGTCCATAAAGTTTTTTGTTGTTTACAGCTTCTCGGATATTATCCTTATCTACTGTGATTAAGTTATCTAACATATAAAGTCCCCCTTTTTAGCCGATTTTTTTCTTCATTTCTGCTCTTTTTTCATCAAGCATTGCTGCAGCTTTAGCTATACCTTCTAATATAGTTTCAGGCTTTGGGCAGCATCCTGGTACGTAAACATCAACTGGTATAATCTTGTCTGCGCCGCCTATAACGTTGTAGCAGTCGTGGAATATGCCTCCTGTGCAGGAGCAAGCACCTACAGCTACTACTGCCTTAGGTTCAGGCATCTGATTATATACATTTAAAACTACATCTACGCTCTTATAATTTACTGAACCTGTAATTACCATAATATCAGCCTGCTTTGGAGTACCAATGTTTATTACCCCAAGTCTTTCAGCATCATAAAGGGGAGTTAAACATGCCAATACTTCTATATCGCAGCCGTTACAGCTATTGCAATTCATATGAACAATCCATGGAGATTTTGACATAACTGAACTCATAAATTTGCCTCGCTTTCTGATTAATTTGAGTTAAACGATTCTTACATTATTGAAATAAATAAACAATATATTTGCTACACTTAAGCCGACAACAATGGTCCATGTAACCTTTACCATCCATTCCCAGGAAAGTCTTGCTGTTATGTTGTCTATTATGATAACAAATATAAAGGTAAAGATTGATAATAATGTTCCAAGTACAAAGCTCTGCTTCCAGAATATAAACATTAATCCTGATAAGAATACATATTCATACCAGTGTGCGAATTCAATCATTCCCATTGTAGGGCCTGAAAAGTCAGTAAACATTCCTTTTACAAGCTCTTGATGGGAGTGGTGAGCAGTAGAAAAGTCAAAAGGCGACTTCTTAAATTTTATGCTCATTATAAACAGCATGGATATAAATACTAAAGGTAAATACAAAATAAGTGGTTTGTCAGCAGCATTTAATCTTGATATATTGAAGGAGCCTGTAAGCATATACATTCCCACTATATAAAATACAAGAATAGGTTCGTAAGCAAGCATTGAAATTGTTTCTCTTGCACTACCGATTTTGCTGAACGGGGAGCCTGTACTCATAGCTCCAACAATTAATGCTACGTTGGCAATCGTATAAACAAATATAATCATAAGTAAGTCCATTTCTAAAAAGAGCATTAAAAGACTTACTATTATAAATATTACATAGAATAATATATATATATTTTGATATTTATTTACTACTACATTTTCCTTGCTCATAAGCTTTCTGAAGTCATACCAAGGCTGAAGAAGTTTTGGACCTACTCTTCCCTGGAGCTTTGCAGTAAGCTTTCTGTCTATTCCTGCAAAGATACAGCCTATTACCGGAGCAGCAAATAAAACTAAAAGACTTCTTATAATAATTTCTATTGTGCTCATTATGCAAGTCCTCCTAAGATAACAATTAAGATTAATGATACGGAAATTAGACTTCCAAGTCTTGTTATAAGTTTTTCATCAAAAATTCTGGTTAAGTAGTAATTGCTGACAACTGCTTTTTCATAGCTGCCATCAGGACCTCTAAATAAGTTTTCGTCCTCTGTGTTGTTTTCACCGCACATATAAATATTCTTTCTTGTTGGTTTGCCTATAAGAGTTCCTTTTACTACTAGTGCAATTAATATAACAAAAGCAATTACTATAAATACTATATTATTATTGAAGCTTCCAAGCTGAGTACTTATATTTGCAAGTGATATATTTAGTGCTTCAGGAGCTTTTGGTAAAAGACTCTTAATTTCAGGTGATACTAATTTATTATAAACAGGTGATACAAATATACTTGATAGTAAAACTAAAATACTTAATACCCATAATGGAAGATATACGTTAAAGTCTCTGGTTTCTTTGTTTGGAAACTTAACAGCAGGGTAGGAAAGAATTGTTCCCATCCACTTAATGTAATATAGTGTTGTAAGTGCACTACCAAGAACTAAAAGTATTACGATAAATGGATTTTGTGCTGCAGCTTCGATTGATATAAGCTTTGTTATAAGTACTCCAAAAGGAGGAAGAATCATTGACACAAGACCGAAAGCTGTAATTAAAGTAAGTACTGGTGCTTTTGCTATAAGCCCAGACATGTCTTCAACATCTCTGCTGCCTATTGTATGTTCAATTTGTCCTGTGCAAAGGAATAATAAAGCTTTTGATACAGCATGGAAAATAATTAAAATTATTGCTGCTGAAATTCCAAGGCTTGTTCCCATGCCGGCACTACAGATAATAAGTCCTAAATTAGCTATAGTTGAATAAGCAAGAATTCTTTTTGCATTTCTTTGAGTAACTGCTATTGCTGAACATAATAAGAAGGTTATACCTCCATATAATGCAATTGCTGTTCCAAGTTTTGTTCCTGCATAAGCTGGTGATAATTTAATTATTAAGTATACTCCAGCCTTAACCATAGTACTTGAGTGAAGTAATGCTGAAACAGGTGTTGGAGCTACCATTGCACCTAGAAGCCAACTTTGGAAAGGCATCTGTGCTGATTTTGCAAAGCCTGCAATACATAAAAGAAATACCGGAACCAAGAGAACATAACTCTTTGAACCATAATTAGCTATATCTGATAGAGTTGTGATTCCATATTTGCTTTGAAATAATATATTTCCTGCTGAAAAACAAATACCGCCTATAAGATTTAGAAACAATGCTCTAAAACCGCTTTGATAAGCTTCTGCATCTCCGTTATAGGATATTAGTATGAATGAAGCCAAGGTTGTAATTTCCCAGAAGAAGTATATCCAGGCTAGTCCATCACTCATAACAAGCCCATTCATAGCTGCAATAAATATACTTATTACACAGTAGAATAATTTCTGTTTGCTTTTCATTTGTCTGTGATGTTCATATTCAGTAATGTATCCGTTTGCAAAGACTACTATAAGAGTACCTATAATATTTACTAAAAGGAGCATTACTATTGAAAAGCTGTCCACATTTAAGACAGTTTCATGGTGTTTTTCCATAAAAAAAGCAGTATAAATAAATAATATCGACTGCAAAAATGTTAGTGAAAACACACCTTTTCTTTTATGTTTCATCGAAACAGAAAATAAAAATACAATGATCAAAATTTCTAAAACAGTTATTAGTGCCTCCATCATAGTGAAAGCTGAACCTTCAATTATTAATTGAACCGGTCCGTGAATTGCAAGTGTAATAGATGCTATTGCTCCAAAAGCAAAGAGTAAATAGGATAGTGCTTTAAAGTATGTTTTGCCATTATTTAGTAGAAACAACAAGGCAAAGACAATTGGAACAACAAGAAGAGAAATGATTAAAGTGTTCATAATAAGACCTCCTTACTGTCAAATCTTTCTAAACAGTTCTAAATTTTTACTATAACAGTTACTTTCATTATAGTACCAATTTTCAAAAAAAACAACAAATTGTGATAAATGAAATTGGTCTGTCCATTTACATGTAATTGAATAAGTTTTATCTAAAACTGAAGGAAGTCCTTCAATTGTTTTTGTCACACATTATGCTAAAGCTCATATTATGAACTAGGACAAGGGTCCTATAATCAGACATATAAGAAAGGAGGAAGCAAAGGATGGATTTTTTGAATGAATTAGCAAACAATATTGGACAAACAGTCACTATTTTTACAACAAGCGGTGGAGAATCAGGTAGAGGTTTTACAGGGGTATTAACAATAGTTAATGCCAGCTTTGTAAGACTAGTTACACAAATTGGACCAGCACCAGGCTGTGCACTTGGAAACTGCTGTGAAAGACCTCATCATGGAACTAATGTTGAAGGGACACAACAAGGTGGGCAAGATAGATTTAGCTGCCGTGCAAATCAATTTGGTTCAATAGTAGATATTCCAGTAGACAGAATAGCAGCTTTTGTACACAATGCTGTAGGAAGCAGCGGATACTAGAATAAATATAAAAGCAAGTTTATGGGGTATGCCTTTAAAGGCAGCCCCTTTTTATATAAATTCAATTAGTAAATCGCTATTTAATCGAGTAAAATATCGATGCTTTTACGATTTTTACGAGAATTAAATAGCTGATTTACTTTGATATTTATATAAAGAATATTTTTAAAATTTAAGTAGCACTTATTATATAAGCTTCATAGTATATAGCAGGACAAGAAGTCCTAACATATCTTCATAATAAGAAAGGAGGAAACAGAGGATGGCAAACGGAAACTTCGCAAATAATCTTGCTAATTTTGTTGGTCAAACTGTTACTATTTTTACAACAAGTGGAGGGCAATCAGGCAGGGGATTTACTGGCGTATTAGCAACTGTTAATTGCAGTTTTGTTAGATTAATTACACAAATAGGCCCAGCACCAGGCTGCGCATTAGGAAATTGTTGCGACCATATGGGACCTGTTGCAGGCGTAGGTGATGACGTATGTACAGATGGTATAGGAGACTATGGAAATAACGTAAATAATCAAGGGATACAAGGATATAATCCAACAGGTGTACAGGGAGCTAATCTAGGCGGACAACAGCATAGGATTAACTGTAATGCAAATCATGGACTTGGAGCAGTTGTTGATATTCCTGTTGATAGAATAGCATCATTTGTTCATAATGCAGTTGATAGCGGCTGGTAAAAGTAAGTAAATAAGTAATTTAGGCACCATCTTAGAAGATGGTGTCTTTGATAACTATATAGTATCAATTCTTGATCCTTCTCATATTATAATATAGCTAAATATATATGAAAGGTGAGGTTGAATGGCAAGAAGAAATGTGAACATATTCAACATAAGGACAAAGAGAAAGAAAAAGATATATGTTAAAGCAGGCTGTAACTATGAAATAAAAGAAAACATAAAAGCAAGCAAGGTTTTATTAAATGATAATAATTTTATTCAAAGCTTAATAAAATACATAGGTCAAACTATAACTATATATACAGTAAGTGGAGGCGAATCAGGCTCTGGCTTTACAGGAGTTTTATTGGATGTAAAAAATGATTATATAAAAATACTATCTAAGATAGCTTCTCCACCTGGGTTTATTTCTGATACTGATGAAAACGAGATTAATCAAAATAATGAAGCACTTTCATTGGGAACTATTACTAATATTCCAATCAATAAAATTGCTGCATTTGTTCATAATACAATTTAAAAAATAACTTTAAAATTTGTAACCCTTTCTTCAAAGTAACATATTATATACTAGGACAAACAGTCCACATAATCTTTAATATGAGAAAGGAGGAAACACAGGATGGCAAACGGATTTAGCATAGTATCAGATTTAGCAAGACACATCGGACAAACGGTTACAATTTTCACAACTAGCGGAGGAGAATCAGGTCGTGGTTTTACAGGAGTACTTGCAACTGTTAACTGCAACTTTGTTAGATTAATAACTCAGATAGGACCAGCACCTGGATGCGCACTTGGAAGCTGCTGCGACAGAGAAAGGAGACCATTTGGAGTAGAAGGGGAACAATTAGGAGGAGAGGGAAGAATAAACTGCAGTGGTAATCGTGGCTTAGGATCAATAGTAGACATTCCAGTAGACAGAATAGCAGCATTTGTTCATAACGCAGTAGGAAGCGGATGGTAATAGACACAAGATAATACACAATACTAAAAATATGGCCCTCATCCAAATGGATGAGGGCTTTCTTATAAGGTATCCCAAGAAATTAGCTCACTAAAAGATCAAAAACATTTCTCTCAGTTATCTGAGCTAATGCCTAGCTATTAAAAGTATCTATATATGTTGTGGTATACTTCCATCTTGAATTTCACCATCAAATCCAAGATAATAACGTCTAATTGAATTTAAATTATTATCCAATTCGTATACTAAAGGAATTCCTGTAGGAATATTTAGACTTGCTATACCATCACTTGGTATATTATCTAAATACTTTACCAATGCTCTAATTGTATTGCCATGAGCTGAAATTATTATTTTTTTATTATCTTTAATTAAAGGAACTATTGAGTTATGCCAATATTTAAGAACTCTTTTCTCGGTATCTTCCAGGTTCTCGGTTAATGGGAGCTCGTTCTCACTAAGCTCGCTATACTTTGGATTTCCAAAATCCCATCTGGTATCGCTTTTTTCTAAAGCAGGTGGACGTACATCAACAGATCTTCTCCATATATGGACTTGTTCATCCCCATATTTAGCTGCGGTTTCTGCTTTGTTTAAACCTTGCAAAGCCCCATAGTGTCTTTCGTTAAGCCTCCATGTCTTATAAACTGGTATCCACATAAGATCCATTTCATGAAGTATTATCCATAATGTTCTTATAGCTCTTTTTAGAACTGAAGTAAATGCTGCATCAAAGTTGTAGCCATTCTTCTTTAGAATTATTCCAGCCTGCCTTGCTTCTTCCAAACCATTATCAGTTAAATCAATATCTGTCCAGCCTGTAAATCTATTTTCCAAGTTCCATATACTTTGACCATGTCGTATTAAAACTAGCTTAATCATGAGTTAGGACACCACCTTTATTAGTAAATTTGAATGATAACGGGAATGTTAACAACTTAAATGCTTATGGCTACTGGGTTTATATTATATTGTTATCATTGTTAACATTAATTTATTTATAAATATGAATTAAATAATATATGTATATATAGGTTATATATAATATACCTAATATGCCTATATAGTATGTGTATGAATATTAGAACTAACTAGAGTAGAGCTATAATGAGGTGATTAAATGTTATTCAAAAGAATATGTTCGACTATAATTATTTCATTTAATATAGTAAGCTCGCTGGGTGCATTCTCTATTGAACCATATGTAAAATGTATTACATCACATGATTTATAAGAACATAAATTAGTAGCATCATTGCCAAGTGAAAATATAAGTTTATTTGCACAATCTAATAAATAAAAAGATATGTATAATAAATTCATACTTGTTGCAAATAAAAAAACTATTGTTCTAGACTGGCAGAATGTTACTAATTTAACTTTTTAACCTAAATTGTTATTAACTGATGTTAATAAAGATGATAATAAAGAATTAATTGCTATTTTAACAACTGGTACAGGGAGTGACCATCACATAGAAAATATTCATATACTAGAATTACCAAACCTAAAAGAGATGAGCATTCTTAATCCTATTAATATTATTAATGAAAATGTTACTACCAAAATCATTTCTAAAGATGATAAGGTTTTAATTGCTATCAGCATAAATAACAGTATTACCGAAATAGTGAAAGATAAAAGCTTTACGCCGCTATGGTTTAATAATGTGGCGTTTGGTTCAGAAATACATTGGAGAATTTACAATGATATTATTTATGCAGATGTTGATGCTCAAGTATCTCCTTCAGGATATGTAGGAACAATAGAGATAGAGTATGAATTTAAAGGAGATATGCTAGCTTTAAAGAAAATAAGGTTTATTTAAATTATGCATATAAATTTTTATACTGCAAGCTTATACCTGTAAAATTATTGGAATTTTATCTTAGTTGATTTATAATTACAATTATGAAAGGCAGGTAGTTAAGATGTCTATTTTAGAAGTAAACAAGCTTACGAAGATATATGGCGGTGAAAGAGGACAAGTTTCCGTAAAGGCAGTTAATAACATAAGTTTTACTGTGGAAGAAGGAGAATTTATTGGTATCATGGGTCCTTCTGGCAGTGGGAAAACTACTCTTTTAAATGTTATAAGCGGTATTGCAAAACCAACTTCCGGCTTTGTAAAAATATCAAACAAGAATATTAATGAAATGAGTAAAAATGAACTAGCAATTTTTAGGCGTAAAGAGCTGGGATTTGTGTTTCAGGAGTTTAATTTATTAGATAGCCTAAGCCTAAAGGAAAATATAATGCTTCCAATGATTTTAGATAAAAAGCCTGCGGATTATATGGAGCAAAAGGTTGAAGAAACTATGTCATTATTTGGGATATATGATATTGCTTATAAGTATCCTTATAATGTTTCCGGGGGACAGCAGCAGAGAGCTGCAGTAAGCAGAGCTATAATTAATGATCCAAGTATAATATATGCAGATGAACCTACAGGAAATCTTGACTCAAAATCATCAAAATCAATAATGGAATGTTTTGAAAAGATGAATAAGGAATTTGAAAATACCATTCTCGTAGTAACCCATGATGTTTTCTCTGCAAGCTATTGCAATAAGGTTATTTTTATTAAGGATGGAATGCTGCATTCTTCAATTGATAAGAAAGGCAGTAGAAAGGAATTTTTTGATGAGATAATGAATAGTCTTGCTTTATTGGGAGGAGAAAAGGATGACATTTAACGAGATCACCTTTACAATGTTTAAAGCAAATATTAGAAAGTATTTATTATACTTTCTATGCAATAGCTTCACGGTAATGATATTATTCACATACTTAACGCTTATGACAAATAAGAATTTTATGAACTATAATAAAGTTAATTCTGTAATTTCAAGTAACTTGATAGCACCAAGCGTAGTAATAGGCATATTTTCTGTTTTTTTTATAATTTATACCCAAAATTCATTTATTAAGTTTAGAAAAACTGAGTTCGGGCTATTTATGGTCTTGGGAATGACTAATAATGATATAGCAAAGATTATGCTTATTGAAAACTGTATAATATCTCTTGCCTCATTGGCAGCAGGCTTAATAGTCGGTACACTATTTTCCGGGATATTTTATTTTCTTGTAACAAAGATTGTTGAGGTTAACGGAGTTGGCTTTTCTATCGGCTATAAGAGCTATCTTTTTACAATATTATTTTTTTTATGTATATATATTCTTCTTATTTTAATCAATCTCATTAGCTTATTTAAATTTGATATTGTGAACCTGTTGAAAAGCTCAAGAAAGGGAGATAGGAACTTATTAAGTGGCAAGATGGTTGGATTAATCAGCCTTTTAGCGGTTTCAGCAGCTATCTTTGATTTGATAGTTAATTATAAATCAGATCAGTCGGTGGTTTTATTAAGAAGCACAGTATTATTCTTTATAGGAATGTATATGATTATTTCTAATTTTGCAGGGCTTTTATCAAAGTTATTAAAGCCCAACCCCAAGAAATATTATAAAAATATGCTTTTTATTACAAGTATGAAATATTCCTTTAATCAATTAAAAAAAGTAATTCTAGTAATATCCCTACTTATAGGTATAACAATATTTTTTACTACAATAGGACTAGAAATTGTTTCGGATTCTAAGGATTTTGGAATAAATCATAATCCTTATGACATAGCATATGCAGAGCTATATGGGAAAAACATGATACCCAAAGAAAAGTTAAACAGTATAATTGAAAATGGTGAAACTCCATTAAAATCTCATCAAACCTTGGAACTTATAAGTATGCGCAACTTAACAATTTTATCTGCTAAGGATTTGAATACTGTTTCGAAAACATCAATAAGCATACCAAAGGGCAGCTTTATTAATTTATTTCAGATAGTAGAAAATGACGGATACAAACATGATACAACGGAAATGCAGAAAGCCTACATAGAAACAAAAAGTTCAAAGCAGGTGCTTACCTCCCAAGGTTCAATAAAAAAAATATTCTTCAATAATATAGTAGCACTAAATAATTCACGTTACATAATAGTCAATGATGAGGACTATAAAAATATAAAAGCGGAAGTCAAGCCTTCAGAAATAGGACATATCAATCTTATTAACTTTGAGAATTGGAAGAAGACCGAATCTATAGCTGAAAAGCTTGAATCGGAATTAGAACAATATAATAGAGCTAATACTAGATTGTACTATGATAGTATAGATAAGGATAATGCAGCTTTTAAGCTTGTATCAAAGATCGGTGAGTATATGGAGCAAAAACAATCGGGCTCATTCCTTTTGTTTTTAATAACCTTTGTAGGAATACTCTTTTTTATATCATCATGTGTAATTTTGCATTTTAAATTGCTGACGGAATTTGAAAGAGAGAAGATAAAATACAAAAAGCTCTCCAAGATAGGAATTACAACAGAAGAAATAGAAAGAAGTGTTTCTAAAGAGCTGGGAGTATTGTTTTTCTTACCATATATACTGGGTATATTATTTTCAATGTTTTATAGTTATTCTTTATTTTCAGGTATTATTAATATAAGTTATTTGACTTCCATTGGATACCCGTTTATTTTAGGATTATTATATTTAGGATTACAATTAGTATATTATGTTCTATATAAAAAGATTTATATAAAGAAAATTATAGCTTATGTATTTTAGTTTACGATGAGTTATAAATCATAAAGTTTACGGTCTTTTCTTTATAGATATTAAATTAACAATAATTAAGCAACTATTAGTAAAGGCTTTACCAATAGTTGCTTTTTTAAGTTTTGAATATTACCAGTTGAGGCTGTCAGTTCAGTTATCTAAGTGATCTATTTTACTTGCAGTCTCAAATAGAATTATTTTTTGTTAATCTGCTTAAAGACTTCAATATTAGCCTTCAAAACATTGACTCTTGCCTCACCTAGCACTCCAAGCTGTCTGTCTTCTGTAGAGGCTTCTATGATTTTATTCAGTTCAGCTTCACTTATACCCGTAGCTTTAGCTACTGAAGGAATCTGAAGCTTTGCGGCAGCAGGACTTATATGAGGATCAAGCCCAGAGCCTGATGCAGTTAAAAGGTCTGCAGGTATATCCTCTTTTTTAACACTGGGGTTTGCTTTTAAAAACTCATCCATATCCTTCTGGATTCTTTCTGCTAAGGCAGGGTTCGAAGGAGCAAGGTTTTGAGAGCCTGAAGAAACTCCTGAGTAAGCGGTTTTTCCGTCCTTATCAGGCTTTGTATCAGCTTCGGTATAGGTATTATAATTAACAGCGGAAGGTCTTCCTTTGAAATATCTTGCATCGCTAAAGCTTTGACCTAAGACTTCAGATCCCACCTTCTGATCATTTATGTCTATAATACTTCCGTTAGCCTGCTTTGGAAAAACAAGCTGACTTAAACCTGTCATTAGAAGCGGGTATCCAATACCAAATATGACCAATAATATTATACTTAAAAGAAAAGCTTTTTTTAAAATTTTCATAAACATTCATCCTTTCACAAAAAGGCTAAGCAAGGTTTAATGCTCTTAACAGAGGTGTAATAACAATATCTATTATTTTAATACCAACAAAAGGAGCAATTAAACCACCCACACCAAAGATTAGTACATTTCTTGCAAGCAGCACCGAAGCTTTCATAGGTCTGTATTTTACGCCTTTCATTGCTATAGGAATAAGCAGCGGTATAATTATAGCGTTGAATATTAGGGCTGAGATTATAGCGCTTTGAGAAGACTCAAGTCTCATTATATTCAAAATATTCATTTGTGGTATAGCGGCAGCAAACATAGCAGGGATAATGGCAAAATACTTTGCAACGTCGTTAGCTATACTGAAAGTTGTAAGTGCTCCTCTTGTTATTAAAAGTTGCTTTCCTATCTCTACAACCTCAAGTATCTTTGTTGGGTCGGAATCTAAATCCACCATGTTCGCAGCTTCCTTTGCTGCAATAGTTCCGCTGTTCATTGCAAGACCAACGTCAGCTTGGGCTAGTGCAGGAGCATCATTTGTACCATCTCCTGTCATAGCTACAAGCTTTCCTTCTGCTTGTTCTCTTTTAATAACAGCTATTTTATCCTCAGGCTTGCACTCGGCTACAAACTCATCTACTCCAGCTTCCTGTGCAATGGTAGCTGCAGTTAACGGGTTATCTCCAGTACACATTATAGTTTTTATTCCCATCTCTCTAAGCCTGTCAAATCTTTCTACAAGACCTGGTTTGACAGTGTCTTTAAGGTATATTACACCTAAAATATTTTTATCAACACATACTACAAGTGGGGTTCCACCAAGTTTTGATATTCTTTCAGTTATTTCATCAAGCCCTTCAGGTATTGTACCTCCTAGTTCCTTGACAAAGGTTTTAATGCTGTCAGCTGCACCTTTTCTAATTTGTGTGCCATTTTTCAAATCCAAGCCGCTTTTTCTTGTTTGAGCTGTAAATTCTATAAAATCACAGTCTTCGTATTCCTTTGTATCGACGG
The DNA here is from genome assembly GCF_016765585.1 of Clostridium rhizosphaerae. Lineage (GTDB taxonomy): Bacteria > Bacillota > Clostridia > Clostridiales > Clostridiaceae > Clostridium_AT > Clostridium_AT rhizosphaerae. The sequence continues at coordinate 1,321,974 of NZ_JAESWC010000002.1, read as the reverse complement.
TAATGCCAAGCTTATTGGCAAGCTCTACTATAGATCTTCCCTCAGGGGTTTCGTCTTTTATTGAAGATATAAGAGCAAATTTAGTTAACTCATCCTTAGAAACACTATCAACTGGATAAAAATCCGCAGCCATTCTGTTGCCAAAGGTTATTGTACCAGTTTTATCTAGTATCATGGTGCTTACGTCCCCGCAAGCTTCTACAGCTTTTCCGGACATGGCTATTACATTAAAGCGTGTTACTCTGTCCATGCCTGCTATACCAATAGCAGAAAGAAGTCCTCCAATGGTTGTAGGGATTAAGCATACTAAAAGGGCAATTAAGGTGGCTACGTTAATAATTACACCTGAATATGAAGCCATAGGAAGCAGTGAGATTATAACAACCAAAAATATAATAGTTAAGCTCACTAATATAGTGTTTAACGCTATTTCATTTGGCGTCTTCTGCCTTGCTGCACCTTCAACCAAGGCTATCATTTTATCTAAGAAGGACTCACCTGGAGTTGCAGTTATTTTAATCTTTAAGAAGTCGCTGACAACTTTAGTTCCACCTGTAACAGAGCTGAAATCACCTCCTGCTTCCTTGACAACTGGAGCAGATTCTCCTGTTATGGCAGATTCATCTACAGAGGCTATGCCTTCAATAACTTCACCGTCATTTGGTATAATGTCTCCTGCTTCAACTAAAACAATATCATCCTTCTTAACTTCATTTGAGCTTACAATTTTAATGCTCTCATTTGAGTTAAGAAGCTTTGCCATGGTATCCTTACGTGTTTTCTTAAGACTTTCTGCCTGAGCCTTTCCTCTGCCTTCAGCAATTGCTTCAGCAAAGTTTGCAAAGAGCACAGTAACAAGAAGAATGACAAATATTAAAGCATTATATAGCCTTAAACTTTCACTTGTATCCCCAAATAAGTTGGGAAATATAGTTAAAATCAGAGTAATTATGGCTCCAAGTTCTACTATAAACATAACTGGATTTTTAATCATAAAGGCTGGATTCAATTTAATGAAGGCGTCCTTTATGGCTTTATTTACAATTTCTTTTGACATAAGCTTATTTTTACGTTCTTTACTCATAAATAATCTCCTTCTTATCTCCAAAGGGTTAAATGTTCTGCTATTGGACCTAATGCAAGGGCTGGGAAGAAGGTTAAAGCAGCGACAATTATAATAATAGAAATCAGCATAACAACAAACATAGCATTATCTGTTCTAAAAGTTGAATCTGTAACAGGAATTGCCCTCTTCTCTGCCAAAGAAGCTGCTACCGTCAGTAAAAGTATTATAGTTAAATATCTTCCAAAGAACATCACAAGTCCTGTTGATGTATTCCAGAATAATGTGTTATCTGCCATACCTTCAAAGCCAGAACCATTATTTGCTGCAGAAGAAGCATACTGGTACAGCACTTGAGTTAAGCCGTGAAAGCCAGGATTTGATATACCAGCAAGGCCTGCTTTGGTAACGAGGGCTATAGCAGAAGGTATCAATATTATAAATGGATGCACTAATATACCTATAGCTATAAGCTTCATCTCTTTACCTTCTATCTTTTTACCAAGAAATTCCGGGGTTCTTCCAACCATGAGTCCGCACAGGAATACTGTCAGAATAATGTACATAAGCATATTCATAAGGCCTACGCCTTTCCCGCCAAAGACCACGTTAAGCATCATCTGCCATAGAGGAATTAAACCTCCAAGTGGAGTCAAGGTATCATGCATATTATTTACAGACCCAGTTGTAAAAGCTGTAGTAACAGTTGTAAACAAGGAAGAGCCTGCTATACCAAATCGGACTTCCTTTCCTTCCATACTGCCCATTACCTGACTTAAACCAAGCTTTACAAGTACAGGATTACCTGCCTTTTCAGCCAGATAGCATACAGTAAGAGAAGCTATAAATAATATGGACATAGTTGCAAATATTGTATAAGCTTGCTTCTTATTTTTAAGGGCATAACCTAATGTAAATACCAAGGCTCCTGGTAATATCATCATTGACAGCATGTTGATTAAGTTGCTAAGCGGTGTTGGGTTTTCGAAAGGATGAGCCGCATTTGCCCCAAAAAATCCTCCTCCATTTGTACCGATGTGCTTAATTGCTTCAAGTGAAGCTACAGGACCTAAAGGTATATCCTGAAGTTTTCCTTCTATAGTATGAATTGTAAGGTTAGGAGCTAAGGTTTGCGGTACACCCTGCCATACAAGCATCATAGTTACTATTATTGAAAGAGGAAGAAGCACTCTTGTATGAATTCTTACTAAGTCAACAAAGAAGTTTCCAAAGCCTTTCTTTCCGGATAAACCTCTGATAAAGGCAACAGCTGCTGCAAAACCAGTACCTGCTGAAGTAAACATTAAGTAGGTAATAGCAGCCATTTGACTAAAATAAGAGAGCCCCGATTCCCCTGAGTAGTCCTGAAGATTTGTATTTGTGATAAAACTTATGGCAGTGTTGAATGATAGCGACTGCTCCATTGGTTTTATTCCATTTGGATTTAAAAGTCCCATACCTTGTATTCTAAAAATTAAATAAACAATAAATGTCATCACAGCATTAGTAGCTATCAGTGCTAAAACATATGTCTTCCAGTTCATTTCTTCTTCTTTAATTCCTGCAACCCTGTAAATAAACTTGTCAACAGGATTAAGTATAGGGTCTAAAAAGGTTTTATCATTTACTGAAACTTTGTACAAGTATCTTCCTAAAGGAATAATAATTAAAATAAACAGCAATAATGATATTGCAATCTGTAAAATGTCCATTTTGTTTCCGCCTTTCTAAAATTTTTCAGGATTTATAAGTGCATAGCCTAAGTAAATGAAAAGTAACACTGCAATTATAATTAGAATTATCATTTTTAATCTCCACCTTATCCTTCTTCTTTATGAGATATTTGCCTGTCACACCAGTTAGTAAATAAATAAGTTATAAAGAAGCATAGTACTAATGCTCCCAAAAATATTAAATCCTTCATGGTATACCTCCTTTAAAAACAACACATTACGCAATTAGTTACAGGATTTATTATGCGTTATATGTCTAATAACATACAAAGATTATACACCCCCTGATAGTTAAAGCTCGATTATTAAAACCTGTGCCTTAATAAGCTAATATAGCTTATAGCTTCTAATTTAAAGAAATTAAGTTCTTCTTTCACAGCAAGGATTAAGTTTTCTTTGGTTTGCACCTGTACTTAAGGAGCGTTTGACTTTTGTAATTGTAAAAATTATACTAGCTTTATTAAGGGAAGCTTTAAAATTAAAAGGGTTAATTATATAGGAGAGAGGATTATGTTAAAAACCTTAAAGGGCAAGTTTTTGATCGTTTATCTGCTGCTAGTATTTATACTCGCAGTGGTAGGGGCAACCTCCATAGCTAATATCTATTCCTTAGGTAAAAGCATACAGGGCCTTATGACAGACAATTATAAAAGTATAAATGCAGCCGGTTATATGCTGGATGCACTGGAGGGGCAGAATTCTGCTGCACTGACGTATATAAATACCAATAAAAATAAAGGAATTAGCGATTTTAATAAAAACAGCGGTTATTTTTATCAATGGTATAATGTAGAGGCTTCAAATATTACCGAAAAAAATGAGAAGCAATTTGTAGAAGATATAAATAATTCTTATACAGCTTACTTAACATTATTTTCGAGACTTCAGGAAACAGCAATAAATTCGGATAATTCCAAGGTAATAAATTTTTATAATGATGAAATGTACCCTGAGTACAGCAACCTCAAGAAACTATTGAGAGATTTATCTATTCTTAATGAAAAGGCTATGTTTAGCGGTAAGGAAAGAGTAATAAATGCTTCTGAGAAGTCCATGAATATAGTTATAATTCTATCTGTGCTTTCTATAATTGGAGGTCTTACTGCGGCATGGTTATCACTAATTAAATTCCTAAGTCCCTTGTACGCTTTAAGAGATAATATGAAAGCGCTAAAGGAAGGCGAATTAAATAAGCAGACGAAAATTGTAAGTCAGGATGAAATTGGTGAACTTTCTAAGGAATTCAATGATATGACTAAAAGACTTATGCAGTTTGAACAAAGCACCTTGGGCAAGGTTTTGGCTGAGAAGAATAAGTCTTTAGCTATAGTTAAAAGTATTTCGGATCCAATAATTGTTATGGACACAAATTATAAGATAGTGCTTATAAATGAGGCTTTTGAACAGTTATTTAATCTTGAAGAAAAAATTGTCCTGAACAAGTATTTTCTTGAGGTAGTGAGAAATGGTGAATTGTATGACTATATTAAAAATATATATAACTCAGAAGAAGATAAAATAGAACAGAAGATTTTTTATTTTAATTATAACAGTAAAGACTATTATTATAATGTTCTAGTAACTAGACTAAGAGAAACAGATAATAAGAGATACGGTTTGGTTGTACTTTTTCAAAACGTAACAGGTCTTAAAGAGATAGAAAAACTTAAAAGTGATTTTATCGCTACGGTTTCCCACGAGTTTAAGACTCCGCTTACTTCTATAATGATGGGGGCAAGTTTAATTGGAGATGAGGCTGCTGGAGGTCTTAGTAAAAAGCAGCAGGAAATAGTTGAGACTATAAATGAAGAAAGTGAAAAGCTTTTGAATTTAGTTAATAATCTTCTTCATCTTTCAAAGCTGGAGTCCAGTAAATCTATATTTAATATAGAGGATTGCACTATAGAAGCTATTGTAGAAAATAGTATTAAAAGTTTTGTCAGTGAGGCTAAAGAAAGAAATATAAGCCTGCAATATAATCCTATTGGAAGCTCTATAAAGGTTAAAGTGGATTTTGATAAAACTCTTTGGGTTTTAAATAATTTAATATCAAATGCACTAAAGTTTACTGAAGCTGGAGACAAAATACTAATCAGGTCTTTTGTTAAGCAGAATAGAATGTGTGTCTCAGTTAAAGATACAGGGAAAGGTATACCTGAAGATTATGTTGAAAAGATTTTTGAAAAGTTTGTGCAGGTCAAAGGAACAGAGGATAGAGGCACTGGATTAGGACTCTCTATAGCAAAGGAAATAGTAGAAGCTCAGGGCGGGGAAATATGGTGTGAGAGTGAGCTTCATGAAGGCAGCATATTTACATTTACACTACCGCTTGAGGAAAAATTTTAGTCTTTAATGGGTATATAGGAGGTAGTCATGAAAAAAGTTCTTGTGGTTGATGATACAAAAAGTATAAAGCAGCTGCTCACAACTTGTTTGGAGTTTAGTGGTTATGAGGTTTTTACTGCTAATAATGGAATAGAGGCTTTGGAACTATTAAAAAATCAGAAGGTGGATTTAATATTCTTAGATATAAAAATGCCTGAGATAAGCGGTACAGAGGTGCTGAGAAGAATTAGAGGCCTCGGCATAGAAACTCCTGTTATAATTATGACAGCCTTTGGAACAGTTAAAAATGCAGTTGAATGCACTAAGCTTGGTGCTGTTGCTTACTTGCAAAAGCCTTTTACAGCAGAAAAGGTAAGGCACCTGCTAATTGAAGTTGAACCTTACCTTGAAGGTGATGCTGTTTCTACAGAAAAATATATTAAAAAGGTTAAAGAGCTTTTAGGAATTGGAGAGCTTGAGGAAGCCTTTAATCTGTTAAAAAAAGCTTTATCCGAGAATGTGAATAATGGAGAAATCTATAGGCTTTTAGCTAGAGTATATGAACTTAGAGGCGATTTAAAAGAAGCTGAAAAATTTTATAACTTCAGTAAGCAGTTTGAATAGAACAATGAGTAATTTGAAGCATCAGAGTTTAAGACTAAGCTTGCTCTACGTAAGCTTAAGATTTAGGCTGTTTCAAATATGGATAATAAAAATTGCCGTCTGACTTTAAAATTGGTGTTTTGATTATACGGGAATATAATCAAAATGTACTGATCATTTAAAGGGGATGGCGATTTTTATGAAGAAGTTTATTATTATAATTATATTAACAATTTCGGTATTAGTTGGATTTGTTATATTAAAGGATAAAGGTTACAACCCTTATTCAGGAACCTATATTTATACAGGTGAAGGAAATTTAATTTTAAAGCTAAAAAAGGACAATAGCTATATTCTTTATTATCCTGTTGGCAGAAGAGACGATTTTGTTAAAGGTGAGTATGAAGTAAAGGATAATAATATTGCTTTAACTCCGGACAAAGATAATATAAATAAAATTATGACTAAAGCTTTGCACGGAAAAGTTGAAGGGTCAAGGATAAGATTTGTAGAGTATGATGGCGATTTTCTAAAGCATTAAATGATTTTGTGTGAAAAGAGGACTAACCATAAAAGCAGTTGAGTAAATATACTCCAAAATCATTTACATCAGCTAAGATAAGACTTTTTGATTGTTTTTAGTAAAGAAACAACTTTTGTATTTATAAGTTATGTATTATATGATAAGAATAAGACAAACTTAAGCAGAAAGTCCTGAGGGGTTTCTGCTTTGTTTTTTCTCAGGTTGAAGCCTAATTTAGGAGGTTAAACTCCTAAGAGGATTTTAACGAGTAATTTGCTATCGAGGTGAGTGGGCTTAACTATTCCATGTTTCGATAATAGGAGGAAATTATGAATCCAATAGGTGGATTTAAAAAAATAGCAATCAAATTAGTGCAATTAATTAATAGAAATAAATCATCAGGAAATAGTGAGTATAACACTAACAAGTCGCTAATAGTGAAGTGCATAGATAAAAACGGGAAGGTAAGTCTTGTGTGTTCAAGTTCTCTAAAAAAGGGAGATATTATAGAAATCTCAGAAGGGGAAATTATACCTTGTCATGGAGAAATAGTTGAAGGAGTAGCTACTGTTGATGAATCTGTTATTACAGGAGAATCAGCCTTAGTAGTAAGAGAAGCAGGTGGAGAGGCAAGCTTTGTAACTGCTGGGACAAAGGTTGTATGCAGTACAATTAAGGTAAGAGCTCTTCATACTAATAAATATGTAAATAAAAAAGAAGTTATTGAAGATAATAAAAGAGTTAACTCTATTAACTTTATAAATTTTGAGGTGTAGTTCATGGCAAAAAAAACTCCAGACCAGTTTCTTAAGGAAATCGAAAATTCCAGCAAGGGCAGACTAAAGCTTTATATTGGAGCAGCTCCAGGGGTAGGAAAGACCTATGAAATGCTTAGAGATGCCCATGAAATGAGGGAATCAAATATCGATGTAGTTATAGGTCTAGTTGAAACCTATGGCAGGAAAGGGACTATAGAACAGGTAAAAGATCTTGAGGTTATTCCTCTAAAGGAAATACACTACAAAGGTGTAGTTCTTAAGGAACTGGATTTAGAAGTCATAATTGAAAGAAAGCCTCAAGTGGTCATTGTAGATGAACTGGCTCATACTAATGTACCTACCTCCAAGAACAATAAGCGATATCAGGATGTGTTAGAGCTCATAAATAACGGCATTAGTGTTATGACAGCAATGAATATTCAACATCTTGAAAGCCTAAATGACTATGTAAACAGGATGACCGGGGTAAAGGTTAGAGAAACAGTTCCTGATTCTATGCTTGAGCTCGCTGATGAGGTGGAAGTAATAGACATCTCTATTGATGCTCTAAGAGAAAGATTGAAAAAGGGCAAAATTTACAGCCAAGATAAAATAGAAACTGCCTTAAATAACTTTTTCAGAGTTGGAAATTTAACAGCCCTAAGAGAACTCACCTTAAGAGAAGTTGCCAATGAAGTAGATGAGCATCTTATGGAGTATAAGAACCAAAAGCATGTTGAAGGGCTTATTGGTGCTCAGGAGAAAATACTAGTATGTGTTAATCTAAACTTTAATGCAGAATATCTTATTAGAAGAGGCTACAGATTATCAAAAATGCTGAAGGCACCTCTTTATGTGCTTTATGTAAGAAGACAGGATATCACCGGAAATTTAAACAAGTTAAAAAAGCTTGCTGATTTGGCACAGCTTTGTACAAAACTTGAAGCAGAATTTCAAGTTGTTACTGCAAAGGATGCAGCGGCACCAATTATAAAATTTGCAAAGAAAAATGGAATAACACAAGTAATAATAGGTCAGTCTGCAAGAACCAGATGGCATGAGATTTTAAGAGGTTCTATAGTAAGAAAGATTATGCGCGGAACAAAATATGTAGATGTTTTAGTGGTTGCAGACCCTATGGAATAGATAATAAGAGTTGTATAATGACAAGTTAAAAAGTGCACCCCAAATGTTATTTGGAACTAACATTTGGGGTGCACTTTACTTGGTGCTCCTTCTGTTATATCACAGCGATATCATTAGAATTTTCTTAAGTTATCTGAGCTGAATATTTTGCTATAAATCAAAACAGATACTAAATCTAAAGCCATAAGCTAAGGCTTTAAGACAACCTTTATGCAATTATCCAGCTTTTCATCAAATATTTTGTAGGCATGATCTCCTCTATCAAGGGCAAGCTTGTGGGTGATTATATCTGTAGCATCAAATTTTCCATGTCTTATAAGCTCAAGGATAGGGTCTACATAGGCATGGGCAGGACATTGGCCCATCTTTAAGGTTATGTTTCTGGCAAAGAAATTACCAAGAGGGAATAGGTTGTATCTTCCGCCGTAAACTCCAACCATCATAACAGTTCCACATTTTCTTACTGCCTCAGATGATATTTCTATGGCAGACTTTGAGCCGGCCTGCAGTTTTAAAAAGCTTTCTGCAGTTTCTACTACAGACATGGCACCATCCATTCCTACACAGTCAATAACTTCATCAGCACCTCCGTGAGTGATTTCTTTAAGGTAAAGCCCGGTATTATCATGATCTTCGATATTTACGGTTTCAACTCCGTAGTTTTTGGCATGATTTATTCTATAGGGAACCCTGTCCACTGCTATAATTCTTTTAGCACCCTTAAAAATACACCATTTTATAGCTAATAATCCTACAGGTCCGCAGCCTAAAACTATAACAGTATCTCCTGGTTTTACTCCTCCCATATCTACTCCCCAGCATGAAGTAGGAAGAATGTCTGTTAAAAACAAAACCTGCTCATCAGTTAAATCTTCTGGAATTATTTTAGGTCCAACATTGGCATAGGGAACACGAAGATATTCTGCCTGGCCTCCATCGTAGCCTCCATAGGTTTTACTATAACCGAATATGGCGCCTGCCTCACCATTTGGATTTGAATTATCGCACTGACTCCAATGTCCATGCTCACAGTACCAGCAGTGACCGCAGGAAACAGGGAAGGGCACGATTACTCTATCACCTTTTTTAACCTTGGTTACATCTTTTCCGGTCTCCTCAACAATGCCCATAGCTTCATGACCAAGTACAAAACCATGAGGCAGATTGCGGATCCTGCTGTGAATCAAGTGAAGATCAGAACCACAAATGGCAGTAGAAGTTATCTTTACAATAATATCATCATTTTTTTCTATTGACGGATCTTTTACATTATCAACTTTAACATTTTTATATCCGTCATAAACGAGAGCTTTCATGTATTATATCTCCTTTGTAAATTATTTTTATAGCATCACAATTAGTTTTATTTAAATACAAAGTTTTATTCAGATGAAATATATAGAGAATACTTTTTCTTGCAGAGTGAAATGACTTGTTTAAAAGTAGATAAAATTCTGAATGCAGCGAGGTTAAAATAAAATTTACGAATTAAATAAAAAATAATTGTAAAAATATTTATATGCACTTAAGAAAGGGTGAAATAGATGTCTAAGAAGAAAGAGCAAAATATGACACAAGCTCAAAAGGAATATCAGAAGTTTGCAAAGGAGAGAGAACCTAAGAGACCGGTATTAAAAAACTGCATTAAAGCTTTTATAGTAGGTGGCGCTATTTGTGCTTTTGGACAAATACTTCAATTTGCATTTATAAAATATTTTGGGTTTACTGAAAAAACAGCAGGAAACCCAGCTTCTGCGGTAATAATTATTCTTTCCGTTTTATTTACGGGACTTGGAGTATATGACCATTTGGGACAGTGGGCAGGAGCCGGCACTGCAATCCCCATAACTGGCTTTGCAAATTCAATAGCTTCTGCAGCTATTGAGCATAAAACCGAGGGGTATGTGCTTGGAACAGGTGGAAATATGTTTAAGCTTGCTGGTTCTGTAATAACCTTTGGTGTTTTCTCAGCTTTTATTGTGGCACTTATTAAAATGTGCCTTGTTTGGTTAGGGGTGATATAAATGAAGAAAGGAAGTCAATCTTGGATATTTAATAATAATCCTGTAATTATATCGTCTTCTGCTGTTGGTGGACCTTTTGAGGCAAAAGGGGCTTTGGCAGAGGACTTTGACCTGCTGCATGATGACATATGGCTTGAACAGGACAGCTTTGAAAAAGCTGAAAAAGTGCTCTTGGAAGAGGCTTGTGACATTGCAATAAAAAAGGGTAAATTAAAGAAGGAAAATATAAACTTCTTTTTAAGCGGTGATTTAATGAATCAGATTATTACAAGCAGTTTTGCTGCACGTACAATGTCAGTTCCATTCCTTGGTGTTTTTGGTGCCTGCTCAAGCTCTATGGAGGGATTAGCTTTAGCTTCGCTTATAGTAGACAGTAATTCTGCTGATTATGTTCTAGCTGCAGCCGCTACTCATAATGCTTCTGTAGAAAAGCAGTTTAGATATCCTACAGAGTATGGAGGACAAAAACCTCCTACAGCACAGTGGACTGTTACAGGGGCGGGAGCGGCACTAGTTGCTTCCAAAGGTGAGGGACCCAAAGTTACAGCAGCAACTATAGGCAAGGTTGTTGATATGGGACTTACTGATCCTTTTAATATGGGGGCGGCAATGGCACCTGCAGCAGTACATACAATAGAAACTCATTTCAAAGATCTAAATAGAGATCCATCCTACTATGATTTAATTGCTACAGGTGATTTAGGAAGCATTGGTCATAGCATAGCTTCAGACTTATTATCTCAGCATGGATTTAATATGCCCTCTAATATATTTAAAGATTGTGGACTTTTGATTTATAAAAAAGATCAGCCTGTTTTTGCAGGGGCAAGTGGATGTGCATGTTCGGCCACCGTTACTTATGGACACTTTTTAAACAGAATGAGAAAAGGCGAACTAAGAAAAATTCTTATTGTAGCTACAGGAGCACTGCTTTCACCAATGTCCTATCAGCAAAAGGAAAGTATACCCTGTATAGCTCATGCTGTTTCTATAGAAATGTAAAGGGGTGTAGATTATGATAAAAGTTCTTTTAGCGTTTTTAGTAGGCGGTGGGATATGTGTTATTGGTCAGATAATGATGGATGTATTTAAATTAACCCCGGCCCATACGACCTCTACTCTTGTTGTTGTAGGTGCGATTTTGGGCGGTATTGGACTCTACGAACCTCTTATAAAGTTTGCAGGTGCAGGTGCCAGTGTGCCTATAAGCAGCTTTGGAAATTCGCTGGTTAAAGGAGCGTTGGTTGAGGCGCAAAGAGATGGACTTATAGGGGTGCTTACAGGAATTTTTGATCTTACCAGTTCAGGTATTACTGCTGCTATTGTATTTGGTTTCTTGGCAGCGCTGATTTTTAAGCCAAGAGGTTAGATAATATCTAAAGGTAAATCCTTAATAATAGAAGGCGCTGGTCAAAATGGTATTATAATGGAAGAAAATTTAAAAGAAACAGGTCTTGATAAAACTGGATTTACAGCCAGCTGAAAAATCAAAATATAAATGATGTGACTGAAGTTTTTTATGGCGGCTTATATGGTAATAATAAACTACATATATCAAGGAGGGCACAAAATAAAAAGGAAGAGCATGGACAATATGGAATAGAGTAATTACACTAAAAACCAGCTGTCAATTTTGATATCTGGTTTTTAATATGAATTTTTATACTGCTGATAAAATCTAGTGCAGATTTGTTACAGTGTTATGATATAATCATTATTGGGGGTGAGGAAGTGGGAGAATGGCTTTTTAAAGAGGACGAGTACACTCCAAAAGAGGATAAGGACAAGTTTGTTGATAAAAGTACTTTTGCTATTTTAAAGATTCTTTCAAATATAAAAAAACAAGATTATATTATTAAAAAAGGACAGTTTTATTCCTTAAATCCAATGTTTAAACTGTCTTTTACTATTGCAATATTAGTTTTTATTTCGCTATCAAAGAATAGTGAATTTATTGTATTATCATTATTTTCGGCACTAGTATACCTTCTTTTTTTAGACAAGGAGGATGTAAAAACAATAGTTAAATTGAGCTTAATACTGCCTGTTTTTACATTGGTAATGCTGATCCCTTCTATAATATTAGGAAATATAAGCAATTCTTTAAAAATTATATTAAAGGTTTTCACATCTATTTTACTTATAAATGTATTATCTTATAGTGCAAAATGGAGTGAACTTACAAAAGCCTTAAAGGTATTTTTCGTGCCTGATATATTTATTTTTGTATTTGATATAACAATAAGATATATTTATGTTTTAGGAGAGTCAGCACTGGAAATGCTCTATGCACTAAAACTTAAGTCTATCGGAAGAAATCCTAAAAAATATAATTCTTTATCCGGAATACTTGGAAATCTGTTTTTAAAATCAAAGGAAACGGGGGAAGAAATGTATTCAGCAATGGAGTGCAGGGGCTTTACGGGAGAATATAGTTATTCGTCAAAATTCAGAATTAGTTACAAAGACATTTTATACTGCATCTATAATATAGCTTTGATTGCAGCTTACTTTATAATATAGGAGACTAAAAAATTATGATACAGTTAAACAACTTGAGTTTTAGTTACAAAGAAATAAGTGCACTAAGTAATATAAATCTTACTATACATAAAGGTGAGTCCATAGCCTTAATCGGAGCAAATGGCAGCGGAAAATCAACCTTGCTAAAGCTGATTAATGGTATTGTCTTTCCAAGTGGCGGCAGCTACATGTTTGATGGCAAGGAAATAACCGAGGATTCCTTAGAAGAGAGCAAGTTTTCAAAAATATTTCATAAAAGGATTGGCTTTGTTTTTCAAAATTCTGAGAGCCAGCTTTTTAATTCTAATGTATATGAAGAAATTGCTTTTGGTCCAAAGCAGATGGGACTTGAAGAAGAGGAGATAGAAATTAGAGTTAGTGACTGCTTAAAGTTGTTGGATATAGAAGCTTTAAGAAATAGAACTCCGTATAATTTGAGCGGCGGAGAGAAAAAGAGGGTAGCAATAGCAAGTGTATTAGCTCTAAATCCGGAGGTGCTTATTTTAGACGAGCCAATGAATGGTCTGGACCCTAGAACAAAAAGGTTTATTAGAGAACTTATGCTTAAGCTGAATGCTTCAGGAAAAACATTAATTTGCTCAACTCATGATTTTGAGTATGTGGACGGTGTTTTCAAAAGAGCAATAGTATTCTCTAAAGATCACACAATTATAAGAGATGGCTTGTACAATGAAATTATACAAGATGAAAAATTTTTAATAGAGAACAATATCAAGTAGGGGCTGCTATAAAACAGCCCCTGATTTTTTAAAAATTCATTTTTGTAATTTCTTTAACTTTCCATTTACCTTCTGCATTTATTAAAATTACTTTCATGTCTTGAGTAGAATTAGGACCGCAATACCAACTTCCAAGTGCACTCACTTCATTATTTTTTAAAATATCCATAGAGGTTATTGATAAATGAATTCCTTGTATTCCGTTAAAATTTAAATTGTTATTCTTGTCAAACATTCCTTTGTTCTTCAAATCATTAATAGAAGAAGCAATAACATTGATATGATTTATATCGTATTTCTTCATATGATTTAATACTTGAAGCTTTTCAGAAGCAGATAAGCTTTTAAATGGTTCTGTGCTCAAATCTATTGCAACATAGCTTTTATCTTTAAGAACCGTCTGATCCTGAAGCATGCTGTCTAAAACTTCTGTGCTGATTGAAATTATATCTTTACTGCTGAGTGAGGGGGAAGAGTGTACCGTAGTTGTATTTAACAGAATTATTAGGAATAACAAAGGTAAAGTAAGTATTTTTTTCATAACTTCATCTCCTATTACAGTATTCAAATTATAGTATTTGTAAAAATTTAAATAAAAAACATGAAATTATAAAAAATATTAAATTTTAATTTGTAAACCTTAAATGAATGATTGGTTGACAATACTATATTTTGATTGTAAACTTATAATATATTTAAGTTAACAATTTATAAAAGGAGATTACATATGAAAATTACTACAAGAGAAATGATTTTTACTGCATTATTTGCTGCACTTACTGCTATTGGTGCCTTTATTAAAATTCCTATAGGAGCAGTTCCTATAACTCTTCAATTTTTATTTACAGCTTTGGCAGGTATAATGCTGGGATCAAGGCTGGGTGCTTTATCTCAATTGCTTTATGTTATAATTGGCCTTTTGGGCATCCCGGTTTTTGCCTCTGGGGCAGTTGGGTTAAATGCTGTGATTAGTCCAAGCTTTGGGTATCTTATTGGATTTGTATTAGGAGCTTATGTTATAGGAAAAGTTACAGAGAGCAGCAGAAAAGCAGGTTTTGTAAGATTATTTACAGCTTGTATTTTAGGAATGATTGTTATTTACTTAATAGGAGTTCCATATCTTTATCTTATTATAAAAAATGTAATGGGAAAGAATATAAACTTTTCAAGTGTTTTAAAAACTGGGTTTATAGTATTTCTTCCTGGTGATTTAACAAAATGTATTATTGCAGCTGCTTTGGGAGCCAAGATAGTGTCTGTGCTTAAGAAAGCAGCATAAATAAAAGGAAGCTATATTGCATTATATATAGCTTCCTTTTCCGCGTATTGAAACTTCTCCTGAAATCAGATATTCCTGTCTTCCATCAGGGTATTCTATAAGTAGTCTGCCTCCTTCATCAATATCTAAAGCTTTTGCTTCAGTATTTTTGTCTCTGTTTATAACTATTATGTTGTTATTAATTAAGGCAGATTTTTCTCTGCAAATATCTAGTGAGGCTTTAATATTATTGTTATTGATAAATTCAAGGTAAAGATATTCGAAATTATTTAAAATCCTGCCTATAAGCTCTTGTCTGCTTATTTTATGCTTTACCTCTATTTTTAATGAAGTTGCTGTTTCCTTTAGGCTTTCTGGAAATTCAGCTTCATCTATATTGACATTTATGCCTATGCCTACAATAATATAGTTTATTCTCGTAAGCTCTGCACTCATTTCTGTTAGTATTCCGCAAACTTTTTTATGATTAATAACAATATCATTTGGCCATTTAATCAAAGTATCAATATTAAGCTCACTGCAGCCATTAACTACTGATGCAGCAGCTATTTGGGTCAACTTAACTGCATCCATTGGATTTAAGTCAGGCTTTAATATTATGGACATCCAAATTCCCTTATATTTTGGAGAAACCCAGGTCCTGCCAAGGCGTCCCTTACCGCTTGTTTGCTCCTCGCTGATAATAACGGCGCCATCTACCTTTAAAGAGTCTGCAAGCTGCTTGGCCTTAACATTAGTAGAATCTAAAGAATCAAAATGCAAAATATTTCTACCGATTAAAGCAGTTTTTAAATAAGGCTTTATTTCTTCAGAGGTTAATAAATCTGGAGAAGAAACAAGTCTGTATCCTTTGTTTGATATGGACTCTATTTCATAGCCATCTTCTTTTAATTGATTTATATGTTTCCATATAGCAGTACGAGTTACGCCTAATTTTTCACTTATATATTGTCCTGATATAAAATCATTTTTATCATTTTTTAGAAGCTCTAATATATCACTTTTCAAATAAGCTCTCTCCTTATTATAAATACTTCATTTATTATACCAATAATTCTAATCTATACAAAGCAAAAATTCTATTACAGTCTTCTCCAGTAAAAATCACTCAAGATTGAACATTTTGTATAATCATTAATGTAAGAACCTTACTGCATTATATACAATGCAAAAGTGAATATATTTTTTACAACTGAAGAAGAATAAGGTAGTAGAGTATAGTTATAGGGAGGTGTAAAAGTAAGCAAATGAAAAATGGTAAATTAGATGTATTATTAGTTGATGATAATAAAGACTTAGATTTTCTTATAAAAGATTATATGGATAACACAAAAGATAGGAACGGATTACTATGTGGTTAATCCGATTTCCTTTGAGTTATTAGAAAAAAAAGATAAAACAAACCTGCCTTAATACTGAGGAAGAGATAGTAATCAGTAATCAACGATATGTTAAAGAACCTGTAGGGTTAGATGCTGAAGAAGAAACAAAGGATTTACTTAAAATTATAGGTATGCCTTTTAATATTAAAGGTTATAGATTTGTAAAAGATGCTATTTTAATGGTTTTAGAAGATAGAGAACTTTTATCCTCAATTACTACAGTTTTATACCCCGATATTGTTAAAATACACAATACTACTGCAAGCAGAGTAGAAAGAGCAATAAGACATGCCATAGAAACTACGTGGCTTCATGGAAATATGAAAGAACTGCAAAATATTTTTGGTGATTTTTCAATGTTTCATAAATCAAGGCCAACTAACAGTGAGTTCATTGCTATATTAGCTGAAAAATTAAGATTGAATTTTAAATAAGATATTTATGGCAATACTGCCAATGATTTTATAGAGTATTTATCTTTTATCGGTTAATAATAATATTGCAAACAAAAATTATTACATAATAAAAAAAGGAGGAATACATTATGTCAAATAGAAGTAATAGAGTATTAGTACCACAAGCTAAAGAAGGTTTAAACAGATTCAAAATGGAAGCTGCTAGAGAAGTAGGAGTTGGCTTGAAAGAAGGTTACAATGGAGATCTTACTTCAAGAGAAAATGGTTCAGTAGGCGGACAAATGGTTAAGAAAATGGTTGAATCCTACGAACAAGGTTTAAAATAATTAATATTTAAATCATAAAGGTGCTGTTACCGTTAACAAGGTGACAGCATTTTTATTTTTGCAATAATAGTACAGGCTATGAAGTTTGTTGTATAATATTTTAAGTAAATATTATACAAAGGCTGTGATCGATACTAATGATAAATGAATTAAGATATAAAACAAAAACAGTGCCAATGCTTAAAGATAGACTCTTTACATATTCAATTATTATAATAATGCTTAAATCCATGTTGTTTTTATCAACACTGCATACAGAGAATTCTGCCGGAATAAGCATAACTAAAATGTACTTTTCACCGCCTCCATTTATATCTCATATAATGATGGTTGTAATTTTAGCGTCTTTTGGCTGGCTATTTAAAGGCAGAAAAAGACTTAGCTTCTATATTTCAATTGATTTTATAATAAGCCTATTGCTTGTTTGTGATCTTTGGTATTATAGAACTAATGGTAACTTTTTAAGTATAAGATTTTTATACAATAGTGAATTATTTAATCCAATGAAAAGAAATTTATTTTCAGTTCATCCTATAGATGTATTGTTTTTTATAGATGTTGTACCTATAGCAGTATCAATAAGAAAAGCTAATAAGTATGTAAATTTAAAACGAAACATAAAAGCTTTTGTTATGGGTTTAGTTTTTCCATTATTATTTATAAGCTTATCTCACTATTTAATTGATAAAGTGGATATAACAAAGGGAACAATGATGATGTTTAAAAATTCCTGGGCTCCTTTTCAGACTATGTCCAATCTTTCGCCTTTAGGCTATCATGCTTATGATATATATAGGGAATTTACAGAAAATACTAGAAAACCATTAAGTGATGAGGATAAAAAAGATATAAAAAGCTGGTTTGAAAAGAAACAGGAAAGCCTTCCTGATAATGAATATAAAGCTATGTTTAAGGGTAAAAATCTTATTGCAATACAAGTTGAGTCTCTTGAGAATTTTGTTATAGGACAAAGTGTTGAGGGGCAGGAAATAACACCTAATCTAAATAGGCTTCTAAATAACAGCTTATATTTTAATAATATTTATGAGCAAAATAATAATGGTACAAGCTCAGATGCGGATCTGCTAGTAAATACTTCTTTATTTCCTGTTAGAGAAGGAGTAACATTTTTTAGATATCCATATACAAAGTATAACTCCCTTCCTAAATTGTTAGAAGGAATAGGGTATAACACAATATCAACTCATGCAGAGATAGGCGGTAATTGGAATTGGGCTGAGGTTCACAGAGCTTCCTTAGGTTTTCAGACAATAATTGATGAAAATGAATATAAGCTGGATGATTTAATAAGAGGAGATCTTTCAGACGGTTCTTTATTCAAGCAGTTTGAAGATAAATTTAAAAATATTAAACAGCCATTTTACTCTTATTCAGTTACACTATCCAGCCATGGACCGTTTAATCTTCCTGAGAAATATAAGTACTTAAAGCTCTCTAAGGAACTTAATAGTACTATTTTGGGAGATTATTTTCAAAGTGTAAGATATGTTGATGAACAGATAAATAATTATCTTCTTCAGTTAAATAAGGATGGACTGCTTGAAAATTCTATTGTTATAATATATGGAGATCATACAGGTGTTCATAAGTTTTATAATGACAGATTAAAAGATGTAAAGTTTGAAGGAAACTGGTGGCAGACTGATGACAAAAAAATACCTTTTATAATATATAATCCAAGCCTTCAGGGCAGGAAGATTGAAACTATAGGGGGGCATATCGATATAATGCCAACTATGGCTTACATGCTTGGAGTAGAGGAAGATAAATTCAAATATACTGCAATAGGTAAGATTCTGGTTAAAACTAATAAAAACTTTACAGTATTAAATAATGGAAAGATTATAGGCAATACTTATAATGAAGAAGATAAGGAAAATATGCTTAAAGGAATTAAAATATCTGATATGATAATAAAAGGTGATTATTTTAAAAATTAAATATATAATTTTTTAAAAGGAGATGCATAAATTGAAAATAGTTGTACTTGAGCCTTTAGGAATTTCAGAAGAAGAAATTCTTAAAATAGCAAAACCAATTACTGAAAATGGACATGAAATTATAGTACATAAGAATAGAATAGAAGATGTAGAGGTTCTAAAAGAAAGAGCAAAAGACGCTGAAGTTCTGGTTGTTGCCAATATGGCTTTAAAGGGAGAGGTTATTAATTCTGACAGCAGCTTAAAGATGATTTCTGTTGCTTTTACAGGTGTAGACCATGTGAATTTAAAATCTTGCAAAGACAAAAATGTTACTGTATGCAATGCAGCAGGCTATAGTACTCCTTCTGTTGCTGAGCTTACCTATGGGCTTATTTTCTCTGTACTTAGAAATATAGTCCCACTTGATAAAGGTGTAAGAGAAGGCAAAACAAAAGAAGGCTTCAGCCAATTTGATCTCTCTGGAAAAACAATTGGTGTTGTGGGAACAGGGGCAATTGGTGCCAAGGTAGCTGAAATTGCTTTAGCCTTTGGCTGCAAAGTTTTAGCTTATAACAGAAGTGAGAAAGAAAACTTAAAAACAAAGGGAGTTACTTATGTTTCACTAGATGAGCTTGTATCTCAAAGCGATGTAGTAACTATACATACACCTCTAAATGCTTCTACAAAAGGACTTATAAGCAAAGAAAAAATTTCTATGATGAAATCAAATGCAATACTTATTAATACCGCAAGAGGGCCAATAGTTGATAATGCTGCTCTTGCTGAAGCACTTAGAGAAGGCAAAATAGCCGGCGCAGGAATAGATGTGTTTGATATGGAACCTCCTCTATCACTTGATTATCCATTGTTAAGCGCACCAAATGCTGTTCTTGCGCCGCATATAGGTTTTGCAACTAAAGAAGCAATGGTGAGAAGAGCGCATATAACCTTTGGAAACATTGAAAAATGGATGGAAGGAAATCCTGAAAACTTGGTTACACTATAAGTACATTGTGAAATAAATTGCCGCAGGCTGTGGTGTAAAGACCTTAGAGCCTTGTGTAGAAAATAATATTTTACTTTCTACACCTGCTCTCGGTCTTTACACCCAGTCTATACATCTTATACGCAATTATAATTATATATTTATATGATTTACTCAACGATTGATTTTATAATTAAAACTTTTTAATCTTTGACGCTATCTAATAATGGTGTTGATATAAGCATGTTTTTGATATTGTATAAAGCAAATCTACTTCAAACCAGCATGACTCAAGTAAATATTTAAATATTTTTATAGGTTTATATATAAATATACAAATGATAAAAAGGCCAAATATTTAATCTGATTAACTAGAGATCAAAAAAAGTATTATAGGCGTGCTTTAAAGTATGTAGGGCAATGTGGAAAATAATATATAAGATTATACATTATTTTCCACAAAAGCCCTGCGGACTTTAAAGCACAGCCTGCGGTCATTTTATTTCGCAATTTTATTAAGTCTTGCATATAATAACGCTGTAGATAAAAAAATAAAAAAATTTAGAAGGCGGGGAATTTTAGTGAGTATAAAAGATATGGCAGAAAAAATTAAAGGAACAGTAATACCAAATGATGTCAAAAAAGAAGACTTTGAAGTTACAGAAGATGAGAAAAAAGAAATAACTGAGAGCAATAAGGCAGAAAATGAAGATAGGCCTATAAGTGATGAAGTTGAAGATATAAATAATAATGAAGATAATCAAAATGAAGAGCCTATAAAAATAAAGACAATGTTTGTAAAAGAAGAAGATCAAAAGACTGAAGAAACTTCCAAGGATAAAATTAAAGGTGCAGCTAAGATAGCAGCAGGAGTTGGAATTGCAGTTATAGGATTAGCAGCGGTAATTTTAAAATCAAAAAGAAAAAGATAAGATATTCTCCATATTCTAGGATTAGCGCCCAAGTCTGCCTAAAAAAAATATTTATGGATAAGGTGTAAATATATTAATTATTGGGCAGAATTTAGTTATAAACTATTGGGGAGCGTGGTAGTATGGTAAGAAAGTTGTTTATCGGGGTAGGTGCATTAACAGCAGCCGGAGTTATCAGCATGGTTGGGTATGTCAGGAAAAAATATAAACCTTTATACAAATAATATTAAAGCCCATGAAGTTTTTTATAACTTCGTGGGCTTTAATATATATAAGCAATAAAATTCTTACATTAACGATGTCACGAAATATCCAATCTTCAAGGATTTTGGGACATCGGTAATGTATTAGAACTTTTGCATTATATATTATTTCAAATTTAGTCCTTTTCTCTTTTTAAGGATATGTGCTTCTATATTATTAGCAACTTCTATAGGATCATCACCTAAAGCTATTTTTCCACCGGTAACATCTTCAGCCTTTACCGTTAAAAGTTCAACAAGCTGAGGTGCTCCTGTCATAAATGGAGTAGGAGATAAATGAGTGTATGCACCATAGGCTAAAGCAAAGATACCGTCGATAGTTGCCTTTTGTTCCATCCATTCAGGTGCGGTAACAGCTATTGGAAGGTCAGATACATCTACATCAAGATGATCAGCAAGGGCACTAACCAGCATAGAAATTCTCCCAGTATCGGTACAAGTTCCAAAGCTCAGTACTGGAGGCATCTTTAATAAGTTACATACTTCTCTTAAGCCTTCGCCTGCTATTTCATTAGCTGCAGCAAGTGTACAAAGACCAGCCACTTCAAGAGCGTGATTTCCACAGCCGCCAGCAACTACTAATATATCTTTCTTTATAAGCTCTTTTGTAAGATTGATTGTATTCCAATCCTGAGGGCCGTTTCTTAAGGTTGAGCAGTTTGCAAGTGCCACAACTCCTTTGATTTTGCCTGCAGCAATAACATCAACTAACGGATCAAGCTTGCCGCCAAGTGCTTTAAGTACAGCTTCCGTTGAAAAGCCTGCAATTGCTTTTTGAGTTATTTTAGGTACAACAGGAGTTATTTTATCTTTTCTTTTTTTGAAGTTTTCAATAGCAAGCTCAATAAGTCTGTCTGCCATATTATCAACTTCAGATGGATCATAAGGAATTTTGTGCTGAAGTCCAGGCAAATCAATAATTGTGCTTACTGATACGAGAGTTACCTGATATTTTTCAGCATACATATCTATAGCAGGAGGAGAGCAGTTTTCTTCCATAGCCATAACATCCACTGTTCCGGTAGCTAAAAGAGGTTCTATAGTAAGCCAGTTTCCCATATGTCCAACAAATACATCATCCATTTCAAATCTTTGAAGGAGCTCCTGACCTGTTTCAATAGAACCTATAATTCTAAGGCCTTTTGCACCAGCGGCCTTAGCTCTGTCTTGAACTTCTTTGCTTCTTGCTTTTTCTATGGTAGCTGCTCCTGCCCAAGGCTGATGACCATTAAACACTACATTTATATATTCGGGATCCATGATTCCAAGGTCCATATTAACTTCATGAGGCATTGGAGTTCCAAAAAGAATATCCTGAACCATTTCAAGGCCAATTTGAGTATTGTAAATTGTAGCAATACCTAGCCTTAATGCCTTCATTGCCAAGGATACATGACTGCCATCTACATTGGTTAAACAGCTTGCAACGCAGTTTTGCTCTTCATGAACAGTACCTGCAGGATAGATTCCTAGCTTTCTCCAGAGTTCTTTTCTCTTTCTTGGAGCAAAGGCTTCAACCATTATGTTTTGTTCTTCAACACCAATTCTTTGCTGATCTTCAAGAAGTATAGCAAGTTCAATTGCCATATCATTTATATCCTGGTTTGTATCAATTCCTACTTTTTCGCACATCCACTTAAGTTTATCAACATCTTTAATTTTAAATGGTGTTTTTCCTTCTGCAGTTGCCTGAAGAGTTCTAAAGGCTTCATAAGCATGATGGCTGTAGGTCCCTGCTCCCATAATGTTTTTCAATAGAAAGTTTCTCATAGCCATTGCATCAGGGCCAATTCCGCACACACCTTTAGTCTGGCCTGTTTTTTCACTTATTCTGCAAGGACCTTGCGAGCATAATTGACAGCTTAAACCTTCAAGGCAGAATTTGCAGCGTATCTTTTCCTGAGAAGTCCATCTGTCAAATACATTGGACATCCCATCTTCTCTGATTCTCTTAAGCATTTCTTCAACTGAATCGTGATAGCTGACTCTGCCTTCAGTTTTTTCTAAAATTGTTTCATTCATCGTACATTCGCTCCTTTGTTATGTATGTAACAATATCCAAATATAAGTTTTCTCATAAAATTTAGAAATATGTATGAGATGAGAGAGAAGTAAGACAGGAGCTTAAAAGGTTATATGTAAAAACATATAACCTTTTAAACATTTATATAGGTTTTTTGAAGCCTTTTCCTAAGATCTCAGAAGTATCAATTATAGTCATAAATGCATAAGTATCAGAACTTTCAACTATTGATTTTACTTTTGGAATCTGAGATAAGGTTACAACACAGTAAATTATCTTTTTAGGGCTTTTTGAATAAGTCCCGATTCCGTAAAGCAAGGTACAACCTCTCTTTAAGTCAGTTTGTATATTTTCGATAATTTCATTTTCCTTATCTGTAACTATAAGAATCATCTTCTTTATATCAAAACCGTTTATAACTTTATCCATAAATGCAGAAACTATATACATGGATATTAAAGTATAAAGGCCTCTTTCAATGCCAAAGAATATGGAGCCTATTGATACAATTAACAGGTTTATGCCAAAGGATATTTTTCCTATTTCAAAATTGTATCTTCTTCTTATAATCATAGAAATAATATCTGTTCCTCCAAGAGAACCGTGATTGCTGAATATAAGTCCAAGTGCTATTCCATGCATAACTCCGCCGCATATACAGCTTAAAATCATATCTTTAGCAAAATAGAGCTGAGAAACATTTCTGGTTAATATCAAAAATATTGATTGGCATACAGTTCCTATAATAGTAAGTATAGTAAATTCTTTATCAAGCTCTTTTATACTAAGTACAAATAAAGGAATATTAATTAAAATTATAATAATACCTGCCTGAATACCTGATAAATATTGAACTATAAGAGCAATACCGGAAACACCGCCGCTTAAAAGCTTATGAGGAATAATAAACATATTAAGACCTACGGAAGAAATAAGACTTGCAATTGCTATTATAAAAGCACGCTTTATAAGATCAGCTTTATTTAATTTCATAATTAACCCACCTCCTAATAAAATTGCTGCAGGCTGTGGTGCATAGACCTTAGAGCCTAGTGTAGAAAATAATATTTTACTTTACGATAATTTTGCGTATGTTCTAAGGCTTATAATATTGAAAAGCTAAGAGCCTCTATGAATTCGCTTTGACTACTTGTTACTTTAATAGCCGCAGGCTTTAAAACATCTTTAGTAAGCTTAAAATACTTTTAGATTGCTCAGAAGAGAGTCTCTAAGCTTTTCAATATTACTTCGCCAAGAACATGAGCAAAGTTATCAATCAAATTAAAATATTATTTTCTACGCATGCTCTCGGTCTTTACACCCAGCCTATGTAGATTTTATCTACCATAATAAGTGCCTATATAACTTGATTAAGGATTTCTCTTTATAATTAAAATTTTTAATGCCTTAACTGATTAATTAGAGAGCAGCAAAAGCATTATAGGCTTGCTTTAAAGTCTGTAGGGCAGTATGGAAAATGATATATAAGATTAATTGAGGACTTTGCCAATGTTCTTAGTGAAATGAGTTCACGAACCTTAGAACAGTCGCAAAGTAATCACTAAGATTATATATTATTTTCCACGCAAAGACCTGCCAACTTTTAAGCATAGCCTGCGATCATTTTAGCTCGCAATCTACTTATTCTTTTATACCATAAAAACCTATATTATAAAATACATTTTTTATTAATATGCACTTAACTTTCCTAAAATATATAAAGATAAGTTTGGTTAAATTAATAGAGTAAAGAGTCTTATTAACAGGAGGTAAATTTATGGATAATAATAAAGGCTTAAGAAAAACAAGACATAAATCTAATCCTGAACTTAGAAAAATTCATTTTCAAAATGGAGGTCACTTTGGGATTGAAAACGGGCATAAAATAGGAATGCATGAGCCTGAAAAACATTCTTTGCAGGCAAATAGCGAAAAGTAATATATTAGTCCATAATTTAGGTTATAATATAATCTATATTATGGATTTTTTTGTTTATAAATAATTAACAGTTTAATTATCATAAATGAATTAGAATTGACTTATGAATAAAATAAATTATGAAAGTTTATTTATAAAAAAATAGTATATAGATGAACAAAAAGAGGAGGAGATTTTTTTGGAAGACAAGAAAATTGTAAAAATTATTCCCTTAGGAGGATTAGGGGAAATTGGAAAGAACATTACAGCTATAGAATATGAGGATGAAATAATAGTTATAGACTGCGGTGTGGCTTTTCCAGATGAGGAGATGTATGGTGTAGACTTAGTTATACCGGATGTTACATATCTTTTAAATAACAAGAGAAAGGTAAAAGGATTTTTCTTAACTCATGGACACGAGGATCATATAGGTGCTCTTCCATACGTTTTAAAACAACTTAATGTACCGATTTATGGTACTAGATTAACATTAGGATTAGTAGAGCTTAAACTGAAGGAGCATGATATTTTAAATGATTGTGAGCTTAATGTTGTAGAACCAGGGGATATAATAGAAAATAAATACATAAATGTAGAGTTTATAAGAAACAGTCACAGTATAGCAGGCTCCTGTTCCTTAGCACTGCATACACCAATAGGAGTAATTATACACACTGGAGACTTTAAAATTGATTATACTCCAATAGATGGGAAAATGATGGACTTTGAAAGACTTTCAACACTTGGAAAAGAAGGAGTACTTCTTCTTATGGCTGACAGCACCAATGTAGAAAGACCGGGCTACACTGTTTCAGAGAGAGTAATTGGAAAAACCTTTGACAGAGTATTTGCAAGAGCAGAAGGCAGAATAATTGTAGCAACCTTTGCTTCAAATATTCACAGAATGCAGCAAATAATAGATGCTTCTCTTCAATATGGAAGAAAAATAGCTTTTAGCGGACGAAGTATGGAAAAGGTTTCTCAGGTTGCTATGGAACTCGGCTACTTGAATATTCCAGAGGGATATAGTATAAGTATGGATGAAATGAATAAATATCCTAATGAAAATATTACTGTTATAACAACTGGAAGCCAGGGAGAGCCTATGTCTGCCTTAGCAAGAATGTCAATGGGTACTCATAAAACTCTTAGAGTTGAGCATGGGGATTTAGTTATTATTTCAGCTTCTCCAATACCAGGCAACGAAAAGTTCATATCCAGAGTTATTAATGAATTGTTTAAAAAGGGTGCAGATGTAGTTTATGAAGCTTTTGAGGAAGTTCACGTTTCTGGCCACGCAAGACAAGAAGAATTAAAATTAATTCATACTTTGGTCAAGGCAAAGTTTTTTATGCCCGTTCATGGTGAATATAGACATTTAAGACATCATTCAAAATTAGCTCAAAAGCTTGGAAGAGAAGAATCTGATATTGCTGTTGCAGAAACAGGACAGATTGTAGAATTGTCTAAGGATAGTATAAGAATTAATGGAAAAGTTCATTCCGGCGGTGTTATGGTCGACGGACTTGGAGTAGGAGACGTTGGACATATTGTTTTAAGAGATAGAAAACATTTAGCAGAAGATGGCATCTTAACTGTTGTAGTTACTATAGAAAAAGAATCCTTCAGCGTTATAGCGGGACCAGATATTATTACAAGGGGTTTTGTCTATGTAAAGGAATCAGAAAACTTAATTAACGAAGCAAGAGAAATAGTTAGACAGGAATTAGATAAATGTTTGGATAATAGGATAACAGAATGGGTTGTTATAAAATCAAATATAAAAAATGCAGTTAGTAAATACTTGTATGAAAAAACAAAAAGAAGACCAATCATTCTGCCAATTATAATGGAAATATAAAATAAAAGACGGTTAACAATTTTGGAATATAATCTAAAACTGTTAACCGTTTTTTAAATTTATGTTAGAATATAAGTTGTGTTATATAGATTTACTTTGAAATCTATATAAATAAAAGGGGGGGATTTTTTGAATACAATTAAAAAATTTATTAGTTACTACAAGCCATATAAAGGCATGTTTTTTATGGACATGTTTTGTGCTTTAACTCTTTCAGCCATAGATTTGGTTTTTCCTATAATTGTTAGATATCTTTTGAATGATGTTTATTTAAAGGATAAGTCAACAATAATAAAATATGTGGCTTTAATCGGCGTGGCACTTTTACTTATGTATGTAGTTAAGTATTTTTGTCAGTTTTATATAACTTCCTATGGGCATATAATGGGAGCAAGAATGGAAGCGGATATGAGAAATGATATATTCAGTCATCTTCAGAGATTATCATTTTCTTACTATGATAACACTAACACAGGTAAGCTAATGTCAAGAATAGTTACAGACTTGTTTGATATATCAGAGCTTGCTCATCACGGTCCTGAAGATGTATTTATATCTATTCTAAAAATAGCCGGTTCTTTCCTAATACTTTTGAGTATAAATATCAATATAACGCTTATCTTAATCTTTATTACTTTATTCATGCTTTATTTCTCTGTTAATTATAATAAAAAAATGAAGGCTACTTTTAAGGAAAATAGAGAGAAAATTGCTGTAGTTAATGCACAGGTTCAGGATAGCTTATCTGGGATAAGAGTCGTGAAATCTTTTTCTAATGAACACATAGAAAATAAAAAGTTTCAAAAGGGTAATAATGATTTTTTAAGAACTAAAGAAGATAACTATAATTTAATGGGAAGGTTCTTCAGCATGAATGGATTCTTCCAGGGGATTTTATATTTATCAGTAGTACTGTTTGGCGGCTTATTCATAAGCATGGGAAAAATATCAACTTCTGATTTAGTAGTTTATATACTTTATATAAATATATTCCTCAATCCTATAGACAAACTTGTTAACTTTACAGAGCAATATCAAAGAGGAATTACAGGTTTTGAAAGATTCTTGGAGGTTATTAATACTCATCCTGATATAGTAGATAATAAAGATGCGGTTGAGTTAAATAAACCAAAAGGGCAGATTACTTTTCAAAATGTATCCTTCAGCTATGATAATAGAAATACGGTACTCAATAATATAAATGTAGATATTGAAGCAGGAAAAACTTTTGCTATTGTTGGACCTTCAGGAGGGGGTAAGACTACCTTCTGCAGTATAGTGCCAAGGTTTTATGAGGTCGATAAGGGTTCAGTTAAGATAGACGGAATTGATATTAGAGATATAAAGCTAAAATCTCTAAGAAATAATATAGGTATTGTTCAGCAGGATGTTTATATGTTCGCTGGAACAATAAAAGAAAATATTGCCTATGGAAAACCAGGAGCTACTGATAAAGAAATAATTGAAGCAGCGCAAAGAGCAAATGCACACGAATTTATTATGGGACTTGAAAATGGATATGATACTTATGTAGGAGAAAGAGGGGTTAAGCTTTCAGGAGGACAAAAGCAAAGAATATCTATTGCGAGAGTATTCCTTAAGAACCCTCCTATATTAATACTTGATGAAGCTACCTCCGCACTAGACAATGAAAGCGAAAAATACATTCAGCAGTCCTTGGAGGAGCTGGCAAAGAATAGAACAACAATAGTAATTGCTCATAGACTGAGCACAATAAGAAATGCCGATAATATTCTTGTTCTAACAGAAGAAGGAATACAGGAAAGCGGAACTCATGAAGAGCTTCTAGATAAAAATGGGATATACGCTGGACTCTATAATATGCAGTTTGATATTGCATAATAGGAAAAAACAATTAATAAATAGCATTGATGTTTCGGACATCAATGCTATTTTTGTTTTAATTTATTTAATTGATAATAAGTAATATAAGTAAGAGGATGAGCAATATAATTAAGTGGCAGATAAAAATTTGTTCAATACTTGTTTATCTAATTGATAGGCCAATCAGATTGGGGGATAAAAATGTCTAAAATAATAAAAAACGGTAAAATTGTTACTGCTAGTGATATATACAATGCAGATATTATTATTGATGAGGGTGTTATAAAAGAAATTGGAATAGACCTTCCTCTAAATAATCATGAGGTTATTGATGCAATGGGAAAGTATGTAGTTCCTGGAGGAATAGATGCTCATACACACTTAAACCTAGACGTTGGAATTGCAGTTGCAAAGGATAACTTTTATACCGGTACAGTTGCAGCTGCATGTGGCGGGACAACGACTATTGTAGATCACATGGGATTTGGACCAAAAGGTTGTAATTTAAAGCATCAGACAGCAGTATATCATGGATATGCTGATGGGAAGGCAGTTATAGATTACAGTTTTCATGGTGTTTTGCAGCATGTAAATGAAGAAATTCTTAATGAAATGGAAGAGATAATAAATAACGAAGGAATTCCAAGCTTTAAAGCATATCTAACCTATGACTATAAGCTGTCAGATATGGAGGTTCTAAATGTTCTGATAAGGCTTAAGGAATTAGGAGGTTTGACAACTGTACATCCAGAAAATGATGCTGCAGTAAATTATCTTAGAAGCTACTATTCTAAAAATGGAATGCTGACACCAATCTATCATGCTTTAAGCAGACCGGCAGAGTGTGAGGCAGAAGCAATAAATAAGATGATTAATCTTGCTGCAATAGCAGGAAATGCACCATTATATATAGTGCATCTTTCCTGTGAACTTGGGCTTGATTATATAAAAATGGCCTCGGAAAGGGGACAAAAGGTATATGCAGAAACTTGTCCTCAATATTTATTATTGGATGATGAAAGATATAATGAGTCGAATAATGAGGGGCTAAAATACATAATGAGCCCGCCGCTTAGAAAAAAACAGGATCAGGAAAAGCTATGGAAAGGAATCAGGGATGGTTTCATACAAGTAGTTGCAACTGACCACTGTCCTTTTGACTTTAATGGGGATAAGCAGCTTGGTAAGGATGATTTCACTAAGTGTCCAAACGGAGCCCCTGGAATAGAGACAAGAGTACCTCTTCTATTTTCAGAAGGTGTTTCCAAAGGAAGAATAAGCATTAACAAATTTGTTGAAGTTATATCTACAAATCCGGCAAAGATATTTGGCTTATATCCAAGAAAAGGTACTATAGCAGTTGGAGCCGATGCAGACTTAGTTATAATAGATCCGGATAAAGAGGTGATATTGTCAAAAAATATTCTTCATGAGAATGTGGATTATACTCCATACGAAGGTATGAAGTTAAAAGGATACCCAGTAATGACTTTGGTTAGAGGTAAAGTAGCTGCTAAAGATAATAAGTTTGTTGGTGAAATAGGATATGGAAAATTTATAAAGCGATGTATCGATAAATGTCCTCTTTAAGTATTGGATTATACCTTTGCTTCATTTATAATAAATAGAAGAAAACGGATTTAAGTTCAAGAAAAATGACAGTAAAGGAAGCGAAGGGCATTATGATTACTCGAAACCGAAACATTGATATGACAAGAGGTCCTCTGTTTAAAAAAATCTTAATCTTTGCCTTGCCAATTATGGCAATGTATATTCTGCAGCTGATGTTTAATACAGCTGACATGGTAGTGGTAGGGCGGTTTTCCGGCAGCAAGGCACTCGCAGCAGTAGGTTCTACAGGTTCTCTTATTAATCTTATTATTACCCTATTTATGGGATTGTCAGTAGGTACAACCGTCATCGTGGCTCAAGACTCCGGAGCCGGTAAAAAAGAGGATGTTAGCAAGTCAGTTCACACTTCAATCGCTATCAGCATAATAGGAGGCCTTATTGTTATGTTGGCCGGAATACTTCTTTCCAAGCCTTTGCTTAACATGATGGGCACACCAGAGGATATTATAGGGCTTTCCACGTTGTATATGAAAATTTATTTCATAAGTACTCCTGCAACAATGGTATACAATTTTGCAGCTGCTATTCTGCGCGCTGCGGGTGACAGCAGACGTCCAATGTATTATCTAGTCATTACAGGAACCCTGCATGTAATATTAAACCTATTCTTTGTAATTGTACTGCACATGAGTGTAGCAGGAGTGGCAACAGCAACGGTTATTTCGGAGTATCTTTCCGTGGTGCTTATTATAATGTGCCTAATGAGATGTGACGGAGGACTACGTTTTATACCTAAAAAAATGCGCATTGATATGGAAAAGCTGAAGATCATTGTAAGAATCGGTCTGCCTGCAGGCATGCAGGGACTTTTATTCTCTATTTCTAATGTACTTGTTCAGTCAGCGGTTAATTCTTTTGGCTCTACTATGGTTGCAGCAAGTGCGGCTGCAGGAAATGTGGAAAACTATATAGGAACTACAATGAATGCCTATTATAATGCAGCTATTTCCTTTACCGGACAGAACATGGGAGCAAAGAAGTATGACAGAATTGATACTATTGCAAAGGTGAGTACAATATTGGTATTCGCTACCTGGATACTCTTAGGAGGTGCAATTTTGCTCTTTGGAAGGCCTCTTCTAAGCATCTATACTTCCGACCCCGCAGTAATAAAACTTGGAATACTGAGAATGAATATAATGATAGTTGCATTCTTTACCTGTGGAATTATGAATGTATTTCCAGGTCTTACCCGCGGAATGGGGTATTCAATAATGCCTATGCTTTCAACTCTTATTGGTGCCTGCCTAATGAGAATTGTTTGGCTGGTTACAATATTTAAATGGTATCCTACAGAGGTTATCCTCTTTACCTGCTACCCAGTAACCTGGACGCTGGCAGGGCTTGGTCAGGTAGGGATTTATTTTTATGCAAGACATCAGATTAGAAAAAACACTGAACTTGAGGTTGAAGCAGCCAAGATGTAGAATTATTATCATCAGATTTGAAGTTAATAATGATAAACGAAAAACAGTTGGAGAGACAACTGTTTTTTTGTTTTGAGAGAAAAATTTCTTTTTTATAAGGAATTTTACAATTTCACATAGATTTCACATAATTATCTGATAATGCTGCAACAATTTGATTATATAATTTAGTCAATAAATGAAATTGTATTTGAAAATTGGGGTGAGAGAATTATGTATGGAAAAACTTATTCTTTAGTAGTGCCCGTGTATAATGAAGAGCTTGTTATTTCTGAGAGCTATAAAAGATTAAAGCAAGTTATGGAACAGACTGATGAAGAATATGAAATTATATTTGTAAATGATGGAAGCAAGGATAAAACAAGAGAAAAATTAGAGTTCATATGTGGAGAAGATGAGTGTATAAGACTTATAAACTTTTCACGTAATTTTGGACATCAAGCGGCAATTACAGCTGGTATGGAATTATCTTTAGGACAGGCTATTATTGTTATTGATGCAGATTTACAGGACCCTCCTGAAGTAATTTTAGACATGATAAGAAAATGGAAGGATGGTTATGAGGTTGTTTATGGAAAAAGAGCAAAGAGAGAGGGAGAAACCTTTTTCAAGAAGTTTACGGCTAAAGCCTTCTATAGAATTTTAGGAAGCATGACTAATATTGAAATTCCTGTGGATACTGGAGATTTTAGATTGATTGATAGAAAAGTTTGTGATGCTCTTACTTCACTTCCTGAGAAAAATAGATATGTACGAGGGCTTGTCAGCTGGGTTGGTTATAAGCAGACCTATGTAGAATTTGTAAGGCAGGAAAGATTTGCAGGTGAAACCAAATACCCTTTGAAAAAAATGATAAAGTTGGCCCTTGACGGCATAACCTCTTTTTCATACAAACCTTTGGTAATTGGGAGTTACCTAGGGGGCCTTAGCTTTGCTGCAGGACTGATTTTACTTATAACAGACATCTTAAAGTCCTTTATAAATAATTCAAAAGTATTGGATTTAGGTTTGATTCTTTCTATTAACCTTATGATGTTCGGCTTAATATTCTGCTGTATTGGTATCATGGGACAATACATTGCCAGAATCTTCGATGAAAGCAAGGCACGTCCACTTTATATTATAGACAGCAAAATCAGTAAAAAGGAGCTTCATGAAGAATATGAAATTAGCAGTGGTAAACAATCAAACCTTTAGGCATATTAACAAATTCGGTTTTGTGGGATGCATGAACACCTTGATTGATTTTGGAATCTTTTCAGTTCTAAATGGTGTGTTTGGAATTAACTATGTAGTAAGCCAGATTTTATCGTATTTAAGCGGCACTCTAAATAGTTTTTTCTGCAATAAGTTCTGGACCTTTAAAGATACGAGAACTAATAAAAAAACTTTAAATGAAATTATTCAGTTTATTACTGTTAATTTAGCCTCGCTAAGTGTGAGTATATTAGGCTTAAGCCTATTGCTTAGTAATCATTATATGAATGCATTATTGGCAAAAATCATATCAATGGCATTGGCACAGATAGTCAATTTTTTAGGATACAGGTTCTGGGTTTTTGGAAGATTTATTAAGCGTCCGAGTGCTGCTAAGAAGATTTAGTATATAAAAATATTTAGTTAAAGATTATGGATAAAGACTTAAGTAAATATCATACTGGAGGTAAGTAAAGTGAAAAAAATCAGGGAAATAAAAGAATATCTTTATCTTGCAGTCATCGTAGTATTGTCTGCTGCATTTAATTTTGCAAATTTAGGAATAGAGGGAACATCTAATCAATATTACGCAGCAGGTGTAAAGAGCATGACCATGAGCTTGAAGAACTTCTTTTTTGTATCTATGGATCCAGCGGGGTTTGTTACTATCGATAAGCCACCTTTTGGTTTTTGGATGCAGGCCATATCTGCTAAAATATTTGGTTTTAGTTGGTGGAGCATACTGCTTCCACAGGCTTTGTCAGGAGTTCTTTCTACTGTAGTAATATATATAATAGTAAAAAAATCCTTTGGCAGTGCTGCTGGATTAATTTCAACTTTATGTCTTGCGATTACACCAGTGTTTGTAGCAGTAAGCAGAAATAACACTATTGACAATCAGCTCGTATTGGTTTTACTTCTTTCTTGCTGGGCACTATCTACTGCAGCGAGGAAAGGTAAATTTAAATATCTTGTGATAAGCATGATACTTATAGGAATTGGTTTTAATATAAAAGCGCTTCAGGCATATATGATTCTACCTGCTGTATATGTTATGTACTTGCTTGCCGGCACAATATCAGTGAAAAAAAGAATTGCACATTTAGCTTTAGGTACGGCAATTTTGCTTGCAGTATCTTTTTCCTGGGCTCTTATTGTGGATTCTATACCTGCAAGCAGTCGTCCTTATGTTGGAAGCAGCAGTAATAATACAGAAATGGGTCTTATTATTGGTCATAATGGCTCAGAAAGGCTTAGCCTTGGAAGTTTATTTGGAAACAGCAATAATCAGCAGGGGCAAGGAGGACCTGGAGGTTTTAGTCAGGGAGGTCCAGGACAAGGAGGTCCCGGAAATCCAGGACAGGGAGGTCAAGGTGCACCGGGAGGCTTTGATAAGGATGGACAGGTGCGCGGAGACAGGGGGCAAGATGGAGGAAAAGGTCAAGGTGCGCCAGGCATGGGTGGAGGTCCGGGAAGCAGCAGCGGACTAGCAGGTACCTTTGGAAATCAAACTCAGGCAGGTATTACACGTTTATTCTCCAAAAATATACTCTCAGATCAAATCGTTTGGTTTATACCGCTGGCTTTTATTGGATTTATAGCAGCGGCTGTAAAAGAAAAATTGAGAATCAAATTGGATAATGATAAAAAACAGGCACTGGTTTTATGGTTTATGTGGCTGTTCCCTGAATTTATATATTTCAGCTTTAATACAGGATTATTCCATCCACATTATTTAACAATGATGGCTCCTCCAGCAGCAGCTTTATCAGGAATTGGAATTGTGACTATGTGGGAAATGTACAAAGAGGGAGGCTGGAAAGCTTGGTTCCTGCCAGCAGCTTTACTTATTAATGGCTTAGTACAGCTGATAATGCTTTCTTATTTCGTAAGCTCCTCACAGATAGTTAAGATATTGTTAGTTTTATTAATTGCCTTGTGCTTTGTACCTGCACTAATAATGATTGGTGCTAAGCTGTTGAAAAAAGACTTAACTAAAATAAATAAGCTGCTTGTGTCCTTAGGCGTAGCAGGAATTCTTGTATCACCTTTAGCAGGCTCCGGTGCTGCAATGTTTTATCCCGTAGATTCATCAAACCCTTCAGCAGGTATAGAGCTTCTGTCGTCACAGCTATTCTCAAACCAAGATTCAACTGGAGATATGATGAGAAATAACGACCGTGGGTTTGGCTTTGATAATATAAACACTGAGGATTTAGTTAATTTTTTAAACAATCACAAAGTGAATGGAAAAGCTCAAATTGTGGTAAGTTCATCAAATACTGCAGAAAACCTTACAATTAATACTGATTTATATGTTGCTTCCCTGAGCGGATTTATGGGAAATGAAACTGTTATGAGTCTGGATCAATTTAAAGCTCTTGTAAAAAACGGAGAAATACGATATGTTTTAGAAGGTGATAACGGCAGGGGAAATTCTAACAGTGAAATTATGTCCTGGGTTCAGCAAAACGGAAAGCTGATTTCATATAGTAATGATTCATCCGATAGCTCAAGCCAGAATAGCTCAGAACAATTATATGATTTAGCGGGTAGTGTTAACAATTAAGCGGGATACTTAATGTATCCTGCTTTTTTATTTTAGGTTACATAATCATTAAAAATAGTAAATTGATAAAATTTATCAACTTATCTTTGCAATTTATAAGATATCCAAATTATAAAAGAATTAGAAGACAGCAAAAAAGTAAGGGTTTAAGCCATTTGATGATAAATATAGCTCATGGTTTAATTTTTTTTGCTATATCAATATATTTGGCATGTTTATTGCTTTATATATAAATGAAAATAAATTTATAATTTGTAGGGGGTAACCACAATGATATCAAAACAAATAATAGTGGAAAATAAAACAGGAATACATGCAAGACCAGCTGCAGTGTTTGTAAAGACAGCAGCAAGCTTTAAGTCCAATATAACAGTTTCAAAGGACGGAAGAACAGGAAATGCAAAATCAATGATAAATATATTATCGTTAGGCTTAACAAAGGGCTGCAGCATAACAATTTCTGCTGAGGGTGTAGATGAAGAAACAGCTGTAGATACACTTATAAAATTAGTTGAGTCAAAGTTTGGAGAAGAATAGTATATATAATGCAATAAAGTTCTTACATTGATATTGTCACAAAATATCCATTCTTCAAGGATTTATGGGACAACATCAATGTATTAGAATTTTTGCATTGTATATAGTAAAAATTATCAACTTTTTATTTTTCTTGATAAAAAATATCAAGCTGAAGAAAATGGAGGTAAAGCCTTTGAGAATAGTATTACTAGGTGCACCGGGATCCGGAAAAGGCACCCAAGCTAAATTGATTTGTGATTATCTTAAAATTCCTCATATATCAACTGGTGATTTATTTCGTGCGCAGATAAGAGATAACACTCCTTTAGGAATTAAAGCTAACGAGTATATTCAAAAAGGTGATTTAGTACCGGATGAGCTCACAATTTCAGTAGTTAAGGAAAGTTTTAATAAAGAAGAAAATAAAGGTGGATTTTTGTTGGATGGGTTTCCTAGAAACTTGCATCAAGCAAAAACGCTTCAATTAATATTAGCAGAGAATAAACAATACCTTGATAAGGCTTATTTAATCAATGTTTCAAAAGACACCGTTTTAGAAAGAATAGCAGGCAGAAGATTTTGCAGCAATTGCGGAGCCAGCTATCATGTAAGCTTTAATCCTTCAAAACTAAAGGATAAGTGTGAGGCTTGTGGAGGAACTTTAATTCATAGAAATGATGATGAGGAACATATAGTTTTAGACAGGCTGACGGTTTACAATAAATCTATACAGCCGGTATTGAATTATTATAAAGAGCTTGGGATTCTAGAGACTATAGAGGGAAATGCTGATGCTAACGATATTTTTTATGATATATGCAGTTCCTTAAAGGCTGTATAGATAAGTTCATCCCGCTCTATAGCTGATGCAATATTACTTAAAAGAGTAATAGAATAAAGAATTCATTAATAAAATAATATGATATTTAATAAAGCTGGGGGTAGCAAAATTTGAGCCAATTATCAAAATGTCCTTTGTGGGATGATAAGCAGTCATCAGCCTGGAGTATGGTTCATGAAGCTGTTAGAAGCATTAGAGAGGGAGAGCGCAAGAAGATAAATGCTATGTGGCTTGAGGCCACAGGCTGCTCAGGCAATATTATTTCTCTTCTGGATGCGACGGACCCTGATGTATTATTTTTTCTCAGGGAAATGGTGAATCTAACCTACAACAACAGCATAATGGCAAAAGAAGGAGAAATGGCCTTTGAGGAGTTCATAAAAACCCTGGAAACAGAGTTCATATTATTAGTTGATGGAGCTGTAGCATTAAAAAATAATGGGAACTACAATATTGTTGCTAAATACAGAGGAAAGGAAATAACTGCTCTGGAGGCGGTTAAAATGGCAGGAGAAAAGGCTAAGTATGTTTTGGCTGTGGGAACCTGCGCCTCCAGCGGCGGAATTTCAGCTGCAAGACCTAACCCCTCAGAAAGTGTGAGTTTAAAAACTGCAGTAAAAAGGGATGTAATTAACCTTCCCGGATGTCCTTGTAACCCAGCCTGGGTTATGGGAACTGTTGCTCATATCATTACAAAAGGAAAACCTGAGGTCGATAATATGAACAGACCTCTTCTATTCTACGGAGTAACTATTCACGATCGCTGCCAAAGAAGATCCTTCTTCGATAATGGAATTTTTGCAAAAAAGCTTGGAGATGAGTCTTGCATGTTTAAGCTAGGCTGCAGAGGACCAATTACCAGAACCGACTGCCCTACGAGGAAGTGGAATGGCAGGGTTAACTGGCCTATCGGAGACAATACGCCGTGCATCGGATGTGCTAATTTTGCATTTCCTGATGGCATGGAACCCTTTGTAAGATATTAAAGAGCAATAGAGAGTAAAGGTGAGTTTATGAGTAGAACAATAACAATAAATCCAATCACACGTATAAGCGGCTTTATGGAGATAGAGGTAAAGGTCGAAAATAGCAAAGTAATAGATGCTAAAAGCAGCGGTCTGTTATTTAGAGGCTTTGAGAAAATGCTTTTAGGCAGATCTCCCTTTGATGCAATTTATTTTACTGAAAGAATATGCGGAATTTGTTCCACAGCACATTCGGTTGTATCGACTCTTGCACTTGAAGATGCGATTGGAGTGCAGCCTAATGAAAATGACAAAATGCTGAGAGATATTATTCATGGATGGGAGTTTATTCAAAATCATATAAGACACTTTTATCTGTATACGTTGCCGGATTTTGTACTCACTCCTGAGGTTCAGCCTGTATCTTCTGCAGGGTTATATGACTTAAGGCTCCCGGAAGCCTTGAACAAGAAAATATCAGAGGATTACCTGGAGGCTGTAAAATTCAGCAGGCTTGCCCATCAAGGACTGGCAGTGCTTGGAGGAAAGGCACCTCACAATCATGGGGTCTTTGTAGGCGGAGTAACGGAAGGCTTGGATGCTTCCAAGCTTGTTCATCTAAAGTATTTAGTTTCTGAAACAAAGGCCTTTATCAATAACAGGATGCTGGAAGATGTGAATATCATAGCTGATTACTATAAGGACTATTTTAAGATGGGCATAGGTTATGGAAATCTGATGAGCTACGGAGTATTCGACACCTATAAAGAAAAAGAAATAAGCTATGTAAATCCCGCAGTT
Source organism: Clostridium rhizosphaerae (assembly GCF_016765585.1). Lineage (GTDB taxonomy): Bacteria > Bacillota > Clostridia > Clostridiales > Clostridiaceae > Clostridium_AT > Clostridium_AT rhizosphaerae. The sequence goes on along the minus strand of NZ_JAESWC010000002.1, from coordinate 1,283,409 downwards.
TTGATAAACGGGCAGTTAGGTCCCTTTGAGCAGATAAAAATGACTGAAAATATATATAACTCATGGTACAAAGGTGAAACAGTTCAGGATAATCTGTTTGGAGGTTTTACAGAAGATGATATGGATAAGGCTCAGGCGTATAGCTTTGTAAAAGCGCCTCGCTATCAAGGTCATCCTATGGAAGTAGGGCCTCTTGCCAGAATGATATTAAGCGGCAATTATGAAAATAAGATATCAATGATGGACAGAACTATTGCAAGGGTTTTGGAAACTAAAAAGGTAATAGAAATAATTGAAGGCCTTCTTGAAAGAGTCAGCTTTGAACCAGTAGGACAAAGACAGTATGACATACCTGACAGCTCAAGAGGCAGCGGACTTAAAGATACTACAAGAGGCTCTTTAGGGCATTGGGTGTCTATTGAAAATAATGCAATAAATCATTACAACATAATAACGCCTAGTGCATGGAACTGCTCGCCAACGGATTCAAAAGGAGTAAGAGGAGTAATAGAACAAGCACTTATTGGCACAGAGCTTCAAAACCCTGAGCAACCTGTTGAAATAGGCAGAATTGTAAGATCCTACGACCCATGTATATCCTGCGCAACACATGTTGTCAGTGATAGATTTAAACCGGTGGAAATGATAATATGTCCGTAAAAATAATTGCAATAGGAAACAGACTCATGGGTGATGATGGATTGGCTATTCAAATCCTTGAAAAGCTAAGTGAAAAATTTGAGAAAAACTGTATGAAGGTAATCATCGGAGAGACAGACTTTGAATATTGTCTTGGCATAATTGAAGAAAAAGATTATATAATCATTGTTGATGCAACCTGGTTTGGCATTGGGCCGGGGACAGTAACAGTTAATAGTTTAAAGGATGTTTATAGATTGAATGTTAATCAAAGTCTATTTTCTCAACATGGATATAGCCTTATAAAAGCTCTTGAATTCTCCTATAGATTTATTGACGGCATAATAGTAGGGATAGAGGGTAAAAACTTTGATTATTCTTTTTCTCTAAGCAATGACATTGAAGTTTCCTTTGATAATATATGTAATAAAGTTTATGAAACAATATGCAGCAAGGTAGGAATATAAATAGGTATGGAAGCAGGGTACTGTGATGTATCCTGCATTTTTTATTTTAATATGTTAAAATAATCTTATCATGTTATTTTATGGGGGTATTTAATACATGAGAGTTGCAGTAGTTAATTTTAATTCCAAGGAAAATATTGATGATAATATCATTTTAATGAAAAAATATATATATGATGCCATCAATAATAAAGTTTATTTTATTATATTTCCTGAATTGTGTTTAACAGGTTATCAATATTATATGGATAATATAACGCTTTTAAGTAAAGAGAAATTAGATAATGTTATTGGTTTGTTTTTAGAGTTCTCAAATAAAAATAATATTTATATTTGTTTTGGGGCTCCTTCTTTTAATGAAGACAAAATATTTAATTCAGCTATAGTAATTTGCCCTGATAAAACAGTTAAGAAATATAATAAGATTCACTTATACGGCGACGAGCATAAGATATTTTCAAAAGGTACTAAGCCACTGATTCTTGAAACAGAATTCGGGAAAATAGGCTTTGGAATTTGCTATGATACCATAAGTTTCCCAGAGCTAATCAGATATTATGCTTACAAGGGTGTAAATTTATATATTAATCTTTCAGCTATTTATTTATCAGACCTAAAAAGCTCCAAAGATTATATAAAGAGAGTAATAGAATATCATGTACAAAGCAATGGCATATATTTAGCAAGTTCAAATGCTTGCGGTATACAAAGTAATGAAAAATTTTTAGGCTGCAGCTGCGTTGTTGGTCCAGATGCAGAAAATGAGATTCCCATTCATTACTACTGTAATTCTAAGTTATCAATTAAACCAAATATGTTTATAGCTGATATAGAATTAGATGAGAATTTAAGGCTTATTTATGATGGAAATAGATTTAATCAAATTCCCGATTATGATATAGAATTGTATAAATATTGGTATAATTAATATGGAATTTAGATTGAAGGTTTATTTTTAAAAAAATATTAATGAACATATTATTAAAGAGCGTGGGCAGATTTAATAAATCAAATCTGTCCACACTCTTTTGTTATATAAATTCTTAAGAAGTTATATTCTTATCTTCCTGAATAAAAAATATATTGTGCAGTCTTATAATATAAGTCATAATTGTATTATATTAGAAATTCTATCCGTGGGGTGGAGAGGATATGTTTGTAGAGAATAATGTGAATTTAAAAAATAAATTGAAAGATAAAGTTATTCTATTAACCGGAGCAGGTGGCGGGATTGGTTTTGAAACTGCGAAGGCGCTCGTTTATATGGGGGCAAAGGTTATTGCTGCTGAAATAGATAAAAGAAAAATATCTTGTGCACAAAGTACACTTGATAGTATGTTTGGTAAAAACTCTATAGAATTTTATGAAATTGATTTAGCAGATGAGAACCAAATATATGAGTTTGTTTCTTATGTGAAAGATAAATACGGAAGCATAAATATTTTATTTAACAATGCCACTATAACTGCCATGGGAGCAGTAGAAGAAGTTCCTATTAATGTATGGGACAAGAGCTATGCAGTTAATTTCAGAGCTCCGCTACTATTAACGCAATTGGTTCTTCCTCTGATGAAACAAAAAAATGCTGGAACAATTGTATTTGTTTCATCATCTGGAGCAGCACCTTTCATGGGAGCTTATGAAGTATTTAAATCAGCTCAAGTGGAACTGTCTAATACAATACGTGGAGAATTGGAAAGTACAAACATAAAAGTATACACTATTGGTCCAGGCCTTGTTAAAACAGAAACGGCGATGAAGGGAATAGAGACAGTATCAGCTCATATGGGAATTACAACTGAAGAATTTTATACAATGAATGAGCATCATATACTTGGAGTTGAAGAAGCGGGCACTGGATTTGCTTTATCAATTTTAATGGCTGATAAATACGACGGTCAGGAAATCGGTTCTGTACAGGTTTTATCTGATTTTGGCTTATTATCAAAACCAGATAATAAAGGAAATGATAAGAGTTATGACTATGAAGACATTATTTCAATTGTTTTAAATGTGGTTAAAGTTTATAAAGAACAATATAATGGATGGATGAAAAGAAATATTTTCGAACGTCAGTGGGTATTGCGTGATTTTAAGAAAACAGCAGGTCATTCTGCTGATCAGTTTCTTGAAATTATGCAAAATATCGAGCAAATGGTTATCAATAAGCAAACTCAAGAAATAAGCATATATTCACCGGAGTTTCAAAAATTGATGGGATATTATAAGAGACAGTATGTTTTGCTGCAGGGATATGAAAAAGATCCTCAAAAACTCAAGGAATATTCTGCAGCACTTTTACAGTATATTGAGGATTTAAAGACTATTTGTGATAATTTATAAGTATGTATTTTAATTATAATAAACAGAATGTTAAGGCAAACAAAACAGCTTCCAGTCTGTAATCAAGTAAAAGGGGTGTTATCTTGAAACTAGTATTTATAATCGGAAATGCTGCTGTTGGTAAAATGACTGTAGGGCAGGAGCTTACTAAAATTACTGATTTACGGTTATTTCATAATCATATGACTATTGAACCAATATTAGATATATTTGGGTACTTTAACGGAAAAGCAATAACTCGTATGAGAGAAATTATTTTTGAAGAATTCGCTGAATCTAATAATTATGGATTGATTTTTACATATATGTGGGCCTTTGATCAGCAGTCAGACTGGGACTATGTTGAACATGTAGGTGATATTTTCAGAAAGCATAATGCAGATATATATTATGTTGAGCTAGTTGCATCTAAAGAAATAAGATTGCAAAGGAATGCTACAGAAAATCGGTTGAAAAATAAAGCTTCAAAGCGAGATATTGAAATATCAAATCAAAGAATTATGAATGATGATGATAAATATCGTTGTGTAAGCAATGAGGGTGAAATTCCTTTTGAAAATTATATAAAAATTGATAATTCCAATCTTTCTGCTGAAGCTGTTGCACAGATGATAAAGGAGAGGTTTGGCTTATAAAGAACTATAAATATAATTTTACACTATTATTTAGCAACTTATTTGTATAGAAAATTATAATGGGGTGTTAAAATGCTTAAAACGGACAGAAGTGTATTAAGAGGTTTCGAAGAAAAGGATCTAGACTCTTTCATGACTTATAGAAACAATGAGGAATGGATGAAGTATCAAGGCTTTAAGAATTTAACAAAAGATGAATATAGAAGAGCATTATTAGTTCCTTTAGATATAGAAAGAGGAATGCAAGTTGCTGTTGCAAATAAAGTTACAGATGAGCTTTTAGGGGATTTATATGTAGCAAAAAAAGATAAAACTATTACAATTGGATATTCTATCAATCCAATTTATGCTCGTAAAGGTTATATAAGCGAAGTTTTGAAGGCTTTATTGCCGAAACTTGAAGAATGCTATCATGGCTGCGAAATAGTAGCAATGACTGAAAAAGAAAATACCGCTTCTAAAAATTTGCTGCTTAAATTAGGTTTTGTATATGATGGATGGATAGAAAAGTGGCAGTCAGAAGTTTACGTTTATTCAAAATTATAAAAGTCTAGGATTATGGGTATAGCGTATAGTGAGTTTAGTTATAAGGGGTATTAATATGGGAAAGTACGAAAAACTTTTTTATAAAAGAAATTTACTTGTATGTTTGGTAGTGAGTATAGTGTTGGTCCTTATTATGAGTGCAGCGCATTATTTTAATAATAAATTGAAACCTACAAGTACGCCAGCAGTATCACATGAAAATAATATAAAGCCAAATAAGCTTGATATAATCAAAGATATTGAGTATATAGCTTTGTTACAGGAAGGTGATATAAAAGGAGTTTACTTAGACAGGATTATATTTTCTAATAAGGATAGAGAATTGACAGATAAAATAAAGAATTCAATCTTATCTGGTACAGTAATTGAGAACACAGATGCAGTGCAAGAAAGTTCTAATCCATTGATTATAGGAATTAAACAAAAGGATGGAAATTACTTAGAAGGTGAATATAAAGATGGAAGAATCAATTTTTATAAACCTTTTAAAACAACTGTAAAAACTAGTAGTAGCTTTGAAGATATTATACAAGAATTTAAAGCCAGAAAACTAAGTACTGAGCCTCAGGAAATAAATTATTTAGGCCAAGTACGAAATAATAAGATAGTGGTTGAAAGAAGTAAAGCATTTTCATATGGAAATGACTCAGTATTTGAGAAGTTTAAGGGCTCAGATAAAAAGCCCGCTGAATATGAACAGGAATTGATAGATAAAGCAGTAGAACTTGGAATGGACGAGAAAAAACTCAGTAATGCGCTAAAAAAGGCAAAACAATACAAGAACAATATTAAAACGCAATACCCAGTAATAATAAATACAGGTGTATATCGAGATAAACCTTGTTTTATTCTTACATTTACATGGGAAACAGCCAACATTGGCATAAATCCAAACAAAGTTCAAAATCTTGGACACATTTTTACTGTTATATTGGATGAAGAGGGAAATGAAATTTGTTACTCAACCTGTGGATAGTTTTATGTGTAAGAATACGGATATTGAAACTATGTTTATCCAAATAGCATAACTTTCACATAATCATTTGATATTTATCCTATAATCACTAACTATAATTAGAAAGTAATAATAGGTGAGTAAAGTTGCGTAATATCATCGTAAAAATTAAGTGATGTAGTGAAGGGGTGTATTCTTAATGAACATCAGAGAAATACCAGACAGGATAAAATGGAGCATGTTTCAGGAGAAGTTAGTAATGTTCCGCTGCCTTACTCTTTTAGCATTTATATTTGCTTTCATCATAGAAAAATATATCAATTTCGAGGGAAGGCCTTCTGCATTATTTGGTTTGGTTATGATAATTTCCGGTATGTCGCTTTTTAATGTGATTTCTCAGGCTGGCATAAGCTTTGTTGTATCATCGGCAATAATCTATCTTTCGCCAATTGGACTATCAAAATTTATGTTTCATGGAGTCTCACACTTTATTTTAAATTTTGCAACAATATGGTTTAGCCATTTTGCAATAGGAGTTACTATATCATATCTTATTAAAATACATATGAACGAGCATAAAATACTATGAATTTTGTAAAGACTCTAGCAAAGACTCTTGAATCCAAAGACAGCTATACTGCATCACATTCATTAAATGTTGTGAGATACTCCAAGATAATTGCAGAGAGATTACATTATTCAAAAAAAGATTGTGATACTATATTTATTGGTGCCCTTCTTCATGATATAGGTAAGATAGGTATAAAAGACAGTATATTAAATAAACCTGCAAGGCTTACTGCAGAAGAGTATACATCCATAAAACAGCACCCTGTTATAGGTTATGATATGTTAAAGCTTATAGAAAGCTTTGAGCAAAACAAAACACTGGAGATGGTCTTATTCCATCATGAAAGGTATGACGGCAAGGGTTACCCTTACGGTTTAAAAGGAAATGAGATTCCGGAAGCAGCAGCCATTATCAGTTGCAGATGCCTTTGACGCTATGAATTCCAGGCGTATTTATCGGGAGGGTTACGAAATAAATTGCTCTATAAATGAGCTTTTGAGAAATTCAGGTACGCAATTTAATCCTCATATTGTAAATGCGTTTGTTGATTATTTAAAAGATGGAAGTGCAGATATATTGCATAAGGATATAAATATCAAGGTTGTATAGTTATGGTTAAGGTACTCGATAATTAACTGATGCCGATTTTCGCTTTTTAATAAAACACATATTTTTCACATAATTTATCTAAAATCCTCACTAAATCTTGTGTTACAATATAATAAATCCTAAAGTTGAGGTGATTAAATTGGCTAAAAAGATTTATCTAGTTGAAGATGAAAAAAGTCTTAATATATTGCTTGAAAAATATTTGCAAAGAGAAGGGTATGAAGTAACTACATTTTCAGATGGCTTAACTGCACTTGAAAAAGTAAAGGATATGCCTGACCTTTGGATACTTGATATTATGCTTCCTGGAGTTGATGGCTATGAGCTGATTAAAGCTGTCAAAGCTAATAATAAAAATACACCTGTTATATTTATGTCTGCAAGAAATGAGGAATTGGACAGGGTAGTCGGACTAGAACTTGGAAGTGACGATTATTTATCTAAACCATTTCTACCTAGAGAGCTTGTTATAAGAACTAATAAGCTTATGGAAAGAGTTTATGGAGATAATCAGGCTGAAATGGCAGATTCAGTGTTAAATATATCTGGATACAAAATAAGCAAAAATCAAAGAACAGTTTTCTTAAACGATGATGAGATACAACTTACCAATAAGGAATTTGAGCTTTTAAGCTATTTTGTTGAAAATAAAAATAATCTTATTTCTAGAGAGCAGATTTTAGTAAATGTATGGGGAGATGACTACTTTGGTTCAGATAGAGTAGTTGACGATACAATAAGAAGACTTAGAAAAAAGATGGATAAAATGGCTTTAGAAACTGTTTATGGATATGGTTATAAATTGGTGAATAAATGATGAGAAAATTCAAGAATAAGCTTAAATTTAAGTCTTTAACCATGAGGATATGGACCACTTTTACAGTTATTATATTAATAATTATTTTTTGTATTTCGCTATTATACTTATTTGCCTTTAGAAAAATAAATGAAAGCGCTAGAATTCAAGATTTGAAGGGGGTTCATGGTTTTCTGCTAAACGGTAATAACTTTAGTGCTGCAGATGCCAACAGGTTTGACGAGTTTAAAAATCTTAAAGGAAGTAATAACTTTATATTAAATGTAAATGATAGTAAAACACAAATAGAAGATTTAAATAAGAGAGATCATGTACCGCCGCAGGGTAAGGATATGACGGGACCCCGACCACAGGATTTTATTAATGATAACGAAGTTAAAATGTGGATGGCAGGTTTTGTACAAAATAGCAATATGTACGAAAAGGAATTTAATCAAACTTATAAGAATGTTAGATTTTTATTTATAATAAGCTCTGTAAATAACAGTAAATCAGGAAAGTCATATTTGATAACCTATATGCCAAATAGAGAAGATAACAATTTACTTTATATGTTTATAATAGTGGGAGTTGTTTTTATCGCTATAGGCTTTGTAGCATCAAAGATTGTGGCTCAGTTTATTGCAAAACCGCTTAAAGAGCTTGAAGCATTCACTGAGAAAATTGCACGAAAGGACTGGAAGGATCCTATAATTATAAGAAATGAAGACGAAATAGGAAGTCTTGCAGCCTCTATGAATAAAATGCAGAAAGAATTAAAAAAGGCAGACGAAGAGGAAAAGACATTTTTGCAAAGTATTTCGCACGATTTAAAAACTCCGGTTATGGTTATAATGAGCCATGCAGATGCAATAATTGATGGGGTTTATATCGACTCTGTTGAAAACACAGCTGAAATAATAAGAGACGAAGCTATTGGTCTTGAGAAAAAAATAAAGCAGATACTATATTTGAATACTCTTGACTATGTCCTTGAAAATAACAGCGAGGATACTGAAATTAACTTTAAGGAGCTTCTTCTTCACATAACAAGCAGATTTGAGGTTGTAAACAGTAAAATAGAGTGGAATCTAGACTTACAGGATATTATGGTTAATGGAAACTTAGATAAGGACAAGGTTGCTATTGAAAATATATTGGAAAATGGACTTAGATATGCAAAAGAAGAAATATCAATAAGTTTAGACAGACAGGAGAACTTTGCAGTGCTCGAAATATACAATGACGGCCCTAATATAGACTCAAAGCATATAGATCATATTTTTGACAACCTTTATAAGGATAAAACAGGCAACTTCGGTCTTGGTCTTGCTATTACAAAGAAAATCATAGATTTTTACGGTGGAGAGATAAAAGCTGTCAACAGAGAAAATGGAGTAAGCTTTATAATTAAATATCCTGTTTTAAAGGAAGATAGCCAGCAGTAATGCTGGTTATTTTTTTATCACACAAAGTTCACATATTTATTTGATACTCATGCAACAATTGGTAGATATAATCCTTATATAGATGAGAGAAGGATAGTGGAGGCATGACAATTAATAATTGTCATGGACCTATAAGGAATACAGGAGGGTTAATAATGAAAAGTAAATTGATTAAAGCTATTGTTACAGGAGTGATTGTTATTGCAGTTGGTTTTGGAGGTTATTATGGCTACAAGACTTATTTTATTGCAAAACCTGCAACAGCAACGGTACAGAATATACAGGTTACAGCTAAAAAGATGAATCTTCAGGTTACAGTTCAAGGAACTGGGTCTGCTTATGCAGCAAATACAAAGGATGTAATGCCAAATAATAATGGAACAATATCAGGATTGTCTGTTAAGGTTGGAGACACAGTAACTGCAGGACAAAAACTGTTTACTGCTGACAGTGATCAGCTGAAAAATGCAGTAACAACTGCAAAGAATAACGTAACTAAACAAAGTCTTACTTTAGCAAGTGATGAGAGTGCAGAGAAAATAGATGATAATAAAATAGCTATGGACAAGTTATCTGTAAGTGATGCTAAAACTCAATTAAGCGATGCTAATAAAGCAGTCAGCAATATGACAGTTACAGCACCTATAGGCGGAGTTATTACTGCGGTAAATAACACTAACGGAGACAGTGCTCAATCAGCAAAGGCAGTGTTAACCATAGTAGACATGACTTCAATAAAAGTAAAGGTGTCTGTAGATGAACTTAATATTAATAATGTTAAAATAGGTCAAAAATCCGAAATAAAGTTTGATGCCATAAAAGGTAAAACATACGAAGGAGCAGTCGAAACTATAGCACAAACAGGAACTACTTCAAATAATGTAACAACTTATGATGTAGTAGTAGCTGTTAAAGACCCGGCAGGAATAAAGCTTGGTATGAATGCAAATGTAACTATTTCAATTGACAGCAAGGTAAATGCATTGGCAGTACCAGTAGAGTCTGTAACAGAGAGTAATGGCAAAAAGTATGTTAGAGTAGCAGACAGCAGCACTACTTCAGCTCAAAATAGTAATAATCAGCAAGCAAGCTCAACGAAGAGCAGTTCTAATGCCGGAAAGCAGGTCGAAATTAAAACAGGACTTGAGACAGATAACTATATTGAAGTAACAGAAGGACTTACAGAGGGTGAAAAGCTTGTAGTAAAATTACCTTCCACAAGCAGTAGCTCAAACAATAGTAGAAATAATATGGGCGGCTTTGGCGGAGCTGATATGATGGGCGGCGGCAGACCAGAAGGAGGACCCCAGGGAGCACCTTCAGGAGGATCACAGGGAGGAAATCAAGGCGGCGGCAAATAATAATTTGCTAAGCTCTGTTTTATTGGGAGGTTAAAGTCCTAAATGGACTTTAACGAGTAATTTTCGAGCGGAGCGAGAGTTTTAATTACTCAGTGTTCCGACGAAAGGGAGGTTGAAGATCTAAATGAGCTTCAACGGGTAGTTTGCGAGCGGAAGCGAGCAAGTATAAACTGCCCAGTGTTCCGACGAAAGGGAGGTATATATGGAACAAAATTTAAATAAAAAAGCTATGATAGAAATGACTAATATAGAAAAGATATATAAGATGGGAAACAGCAGCTTTAAAGCTTTAGATTCTGTTGACCTGACCATATATAAAGGAGAATACACAGCAATAGTTGGCCCTTCAGGAGCTGGTAAGTCAACGCTTATGAATATTATAGGATGCCTCGATACTCCTACAAATGGTGAGTATATTTTAGACGGTCTCAATACAAAATGCAGCGACAATAAGCTTGCAGAGATAAGAAACAAAAAGATAGGCTTTATATTTCAAAATTATAATTTGCTTGCTAAACTAAGCATATTAGAAAATGTGGAGCTGCCATTAATATATTTAGGATATTCCAATAGAGAAGTAAGGGAAAAGGCAAAGCTTGCACTGCAAAGAGTAGGACTTGAAACTCACTTAAAGCATAAGCCTTCAGAGCTTTCCGGAGGTCAGATGCAGAGGGTTGCTATAGCTAGAGCATTAGTAACTGACCCTCAAATAATCCTTGCAGATGAGCCAACTGGAGCACTGGATAGCAAAACAGGAAAAGAAGTACTCAAAATGCTTACAGATTTAAATAATGAAGGAAACACTATAATAATGATTACTCACGATAAAGAAATAGCCTCATATGCTAAGAGAATGATTACAGTAAGAGATGGAAGGATTACTTCCGATGAACTTAATAAAAAGGAGATGAGAGCATGAAAATCACAAGACTAATAAGAATGGCACTATCCTCCGTTTGGAATAACAAGATGCGCTCATTTCTTACAATGCTTGGTATAATTATAGGTATTTCCTCGGTAATTGTTCTTGTAGGTATGGGACAGGGAACCCAAAAGCAGGTTAGCGACCAAATAGAGAAGCTTGGGACAAACCTTATTACAGTAAATATTACAGGAAACAGAACTCCTACGATAACAGATGAGGAGCTTGCAGATTTAAAAACTAAACCTGGAATAAAAGAAATTGCTCCTGCAATATCTCAAGGAAGTATTAATATTAAAGCTGGAGAAAAAACCAGTACTACAATACTTGAGGCATCTACACCAAACTACGCAGAAATAAGAAAGCTTACAGTAGCTTCAGGAAGATTTATAAATCAAAGAGATGTTGACAGCAGATTAAATGTGCTTGTAATTGGTACTGAAACTGCTCAAAATATTTTCGGTTACACAAATGTAACAGGAAATACAATGTATGTAAATGGTATAGAGTTTACTATAATTGGAGTACTTCAATCATCAGGAACTTCAAGTCAGGGTTCCAGCGATGATAGAATTATAGTTCCGTTATCAACAGCAGAGAGATTATTAAAAACAGCTAGTGCAAAAACATTTTATATAGAAGCAAAGAGTAAAGACAAGGTTGATACTGCAAAGGCATATTTACAGCTCTTTTTAAATAAAAAATACAAAATAAACAGTAATACGAGCAGTACAACTACAAGAAGCTATTATAGAGTAATGGATCAGACAAGCCTTTTAGATACTGCAACTTCTACAAGCAAGAGCATGACAACAATGCTTGCCGGAATAGCTGCTATATCCTTAGTTGTAGGCGGAATAGGAATCATGAATATAATGCTTGTATCTGTAATTGAAAGAACAAGGGAAATAGGAACAAGAAAGGCCATTGGAGCCAAAAGAAGAACAATACTCACTCAATTTCTTATTGAAGCAGCAAGTGTAAGCGGCTTTGGAGGAATACTTGGAGTTTTATTAGGATACTTTAGTGCCTACATTGGACAAAAGTTTTTCAGTACAACAATACTGATTTCTAATAATATTGTAATTGCAGCATTTATATTCTCAGTGCTGGTGGGTATAGTTTTTGGAATTTACCCAGCAAATAAAGCATCAAAACTTAATCCAATAGATGCTTTAAGATTTGAATAGAAATTAAAATGTTACCTAAAGTTTATAAATAAAGTTACGATAGTATATCAGAATAAATTCAAACTGGGGGAAGGCAAGATGAAATTTTTTAAGAACGTTAAATTAGGGCAAAAAATAGGTATACTTTCAGCAAGTTTTTTAATCTTTCTTTTAGTAATTGGAGTAGTATCAGTAAAGCAAATATCTAATGTTAACTCAAAGGTTATTGAATTAAATGATTCGAGACTTGCTCCCATTGTTTATTTGGATGGAATTAAATCTGACGTTGAATATATAAGAGCTCAGGCTAATTCAATAATGGATGCCAGAGGTGATGAGAAAGCTATGAAAACAGTGCAGGACGATATGGATTCTCGTGCGGCTTCTCTTGAAAAGAAGATGGAAACCTATAAAAATAATGCTGAGAATAAGACCTTCATGGAAAAATATAATGCATTTATAGCTTCAAAGGATATATTTATAAAAGATAATGGAATTGGGGCAACTCAAAATACACAGGCTAATGGACAGCCGGGACCTCCACAGGGAATGACTGAATTTGACAGCACAAAAAAAGAATTAGTTAATGCGTTAGATAAAATTATTGCGGACCAGTCTGCTGCTGCAAAAAAGACCTATAATGACAGCAAACTAGTTTACAGTAATACTATCAAGGCAGTTATAATTTTATTGGCTATATGTGCAGTTATAGCACTAGTTTTATCTGTAGTTATAATAAGATCTATAATTGTTCCTGTAGGACAGGTTACAAGAAAACTTAAAGAGGTTTCACAAAATAACGGCGATTTAACTCAAAGAATAGGTTATGAAAGCAAGGATGAGATAGGAGAACTTAGCAAAAGTTTTGACTTGTTTATAGAAAGACTGCACAGTATTATTAAAGAAGTATCTTCTTCAGCAAAAACTATCACTTCTTCAAGTGAGCAGTTGGCTTCAGCAACCAGCATCACGACACAGTCACTAGAGCAAATATCAGGTACTGTTGTTGAGATAGCTTCAGGAACCTCTGATGGTGCTGCAGCCGCAGAAGAAACAATGGCAAGCCTTTCAGAAGCAGCAAAATTTTCAGAAGCAACTTCGTTATCAAGTAAGAATACTACGGATAACAGCAGAAAGGCTGAAGATGCAGCAAAGGATAGTGCAGAGAAAATATCTGAAATTGTTTCTTCTATTAAGGAAATTGCCGTATCATCAAAAGAAGTGTCTGTAATAATTAATGACCTGGATGATTCTTCTAAAAAGATAGGTGATATAATTCAAATTATAACAGCAATATCTGAGCAGACTAACCTTTTAGCACTTAATGCAGCTATAGAAGCAGCTAGAGCGGGAGAAGCAGGAAGAGGCTTTAATGTGGTGGCAGACGAAATAAGAAAGCTTGCTGATGAGAGCAATAATGCAGCAAATGAAATTTCTAAGCTTATAAAAGAAAACCAGTCAAAATCAGCTACAGCAGTAAACTCTGTTGGTCAAGTTGAAGAAAAAGTATCGCTTGGGGTTGAAAAAGCTTCTGAGGCTTCGCGCAGCATAGAAAACATAATTGATAGTATTCAGCATATTGTAAGTGAAATAGAACAGATTGAAGATGCTAATGAGCAGCAGGCTCAAAGCACAAAAGAAATAGAAAAAGCTATAGGCAATATTGCTGATACTTCAAATGAAATAGCCGGCGGTACAGAAAACATAAGTGCAAGTATAGAAGAGCAGTTAAGCACTATGACAGAAATAGAAAAGACTACAGAAGGATTGTCAGAAATGGCTAAAAAATTAAGTGAGCTTACCTCAGGATTCACAGTATAATATTAAAGGGGATGTTTTGCAGCATCCCCTTTAAATTTATCTAGGTTTGTTTTTCCATAGTTTGTTCAGTCTATCCTTGATTCTTCCTTCCACTCCATTTTCAGTAGGCTTATAGTAAATCTTGTTCTTATGTGAATTTGGCAGATACTGCTGTTCTACAAATCCGCCAAAGGCGTGGGGATAAAGATAGCCAATTCCGCGGTCAAGCTTTTGAGCTCCTTTATAATGGGCATCCATAAGATATGGGGGAATTCCGGAATCTCTATGCTGCTTAACATCGCTAAGAGCTGAATCAATAGCCATTATGGAGGCATTGGATTTTGGTGCACAGGCAGCATAGATAGCTGCTTGAGATAGATTTATTCTGCATTCAGGCATTCCTATCATATGGGCCGCTGTCATTGCGCTTGTAGCTACAACAAGAGCCATTGGATCGGCGTTGCCCACATCTTCGGAAGCAAATATTACAATTCTTCTTGCCACAAATACAGGATCTTCACCAGCATCCAGCATCTTTGAAAGATAATAAACTGCTGCATCAGGATCGCTGCCCCTCATAGATTTTATAAATGCGCTTATTGTGTCATAGTGATTATCACCGTTTTTATCATATAAAGTCATTTTTCTTTGGATACATTCTTTAGCATCCTCTACGGTAATAACAATTTTGTTATTTTCTTTTTTTGAAGTCTTAACAGCCATATCTAAAGCATTAAGCGCTTTTCGAATATCGCCGCTGCTGTGAATAGCAAAGTATTTAAAAACATCTTCTTCAATATCCACAGAAAGATTACCAAAGCCTTTTGGACTTTTTAAGGCATTCTTCAAAGCTTTTACTACATCTTCATCATTTAAAGCCCTAAGCTCAAAAATCATAGAACGTGAAAGAAGCGCGTTATTTACTTCAAAGTAAGGGTTTTCAGTTGTAGCACCAATTAAAGTTATAATTCCTTTTTCAACTGAGGGGAGAAGTGAGTCCTGCTGTAATTTACTGAACCTATGTACCTCGTCTAAAAATAGAATTGTTTTTCTGCTGTAAAGCTTTAAGCTGGTTTCTGCATCTTGAACTATCTTTTTAACATCTGAGGTTCCGGCGGTTACAGCACTCAATTCTATGAAATTAGCTTTTGTCTGATGAGCTATAATCCGAGCAAGAGTGGTTTTGCCTACTCCTGGAGGCCCGTAAAATATTACTGAAGATATATTGTCTGTCATAATAGCTCTATAGAGCATCTTATCCTTTGCAAGCAAATGTTCCTGTCCTATGTACTCTTCGAGAGTTTCCGGCCTGACTCTTTCAGCCAATGGCTTTAAAGATGTATTATTCTTTTGATTTGCTATATCAAATAAATCCATTTCTTCACTTCCTGCATTATATTAAATTAACCTTCAATATGCTGAATTAAAACTGTAATTAGTATTATATCATACAATGAGTTAAGACATCTAGAAAGTATAATTATTGATTTATCTGATATATAATAAAATATAAAAGGGACTGGATCAAAACACCATGCAGTAGGTTTAAGATGTTTTGAACCAGCCTTTTTTATATTAGGTGCATATTAAAAATAAAATAAGTATGATATGGAAGCGTTTATTCTTCTTTTGTATTTTCAGATTCCAAAGTAACAGTTTGAGAAGCATCTGGGGATTCTTTAGGGGAAGTTGTATCTTCCTTTGGTGCCTTGGAAGCTGATTCTGTAGTTGGCATTATATCTTTTAAAACAGGAAGTTTTCCGAGCAGTCCACTAAGTATATTAGTAACATCCAGTTTTCCTTGTAATTGAGGGAAAAGCTTAACAAGATCATCTTTACTAATATATATATATTTTGATTCCTCAGGTATGTTTTTATTGCTTTCAAATTTATCAGTTTCCTTATTTAAGGGGAATTCCTCTACATTAACAAACTGTGAAAGATTTGATAACTGGCCAAGCTGTGATATAGTATCAAAAATTTTCTTATAGTTATTGTTCATAAAATTAACCTCCTTCTAAATAATTAAAGGACTGTGACAAAAGTACGTTTATACTTTTGCCACAGAGATTAGAATATATTATTGATTAACTGATTCTATTCTTCCGCCAGCTTGTCTTATTCTGTCAAATATATCTTCATACTCATGGTGGCGGCTTGTACCGCATTCTCCACTTAGGAATGGAAGCCTAAGAATCAGGCATATACCTGTAGGTGAAGTAAGTTCAATAAGATTTAATAAATTTATGGTTGTGCCTGCTGGAATAAATATACGGAATATTGTTCCAGGAAGCTGTCTGCAAGCATTTTGGCTAGTAGGCTGCAAGTAGTTTGACATCTTCGTATCCCTCCCGTAAAGTTTAATAGATTATTTCTGATAGGTCTTACGTATATCTATGAATTTTACTCTTAGTGGTGACATTCGCCACATTCTCCACCTAAGAAAGGAAGTCTTAATATTAAGCATATTCCTGAGGGCGAAGTTAATTCTACAAGGTTAAGAATATTTATAGTTGCACCTGCAGGAATATTAATTCTTAATACTGTTCCAGGAAGCTGTCTACATGGGTCTGGATCTGGATGAGGGTGTGGATGCGGACAGTGTCCTTCAGGTGATATCTCTTGTGGTTTTTCGTATTTGCGTGGATTGTAGTTGTAATTTTGCTGCATTGGTTGTCCAAATATATCGTTCATAATATACACCTCCTTTTCGTAGTACATATTATTCATAATGCCTTAAAATTGTTACTAGCAAAATTAATTACTGGAAGGATTTTTTTTATGATTGTAGAATATATAATTTCTAGAAATTAGGAATTTTGCTGTGGGAGAAGCTTGATAAAATGGAGAATGAACAGAATTTAAACAAAAGAAAATGCTTTAGAGTTTATTTAAATACACCTTTATGTTCAGAAATAACAATTTCTAAAATTGATGATAAAAAAATAGATTCAAGCAGTACAAAGATTTGTGTAAATGATATTGGACCAGGAGGATTATTATTTACATCGAATTTAAAGTTTCCAGTAAATGATACTATAGTTTTTGAGTTTTATATAAAGCTTTTAGATCAGACTATAAGGGTAGAAGGATTAATTGTTAGACAGATCTTATGGAAAAATGATTTATTACAATATGGAGTAAACTTTGAAATGGATGATGGGAAAAGAGGAAGCCTTGTAAGGATATTAAATGAATTGGCTATTAAGCTAAGGAATAAGCGATTTCTTGTGAATAGTTCAATTTGCACAAAAAAAGATATGGTAAGATGCTTAAAGTAAAGATAAAAATAGGGAGTACTGCTCAGGTACTCTCTTTTTTATGCTCAAATGAGCACGAAACATCAAAAAATGGCTTAAATTGTTAATGAAAACGTATTGACTTGAGCACAATGTTACTATATAATTAAATCAATCAATCAAAAACGTTCAAAAACAATCATAAATAATCAGAGATGAGAGTGAGTGTAAATGTTTGCTGAAGAGAGACAAGAAAAAATAGCAGAGCTATTAAAAGAAAAAAGCAGTATAAAAGTTAATGAATTATCAAATATTTTTAATGTATCTGAATCCACTATAAGAAGAGATCTTCAAGAGATGGAAGCAAAAGGCTTATTAACTAGAACTCATGGCGGGGCTGTTGAAGTTAAAAAGACTAACTTTGAACCTACCTTTGAAGAAAAAGAAGATAAGAAGCACGATGAGAAATCCGATATTGGTAAACTAGCAGCTTCTTTGATTGAGGATGGGGATACTATTATTCTTGACTCAGGAACAACAACGTTAGAAATAGCAAAACATATAAATGCAAAGAATATTACAGTTATAACCAACTCAATAGATATAGCATCAGAACTTTCAAATAAAGAAGATGTAGAACTTATTGTTACAGGCGGAACCCTAAGGAAAGTGACAAGAGCTATGGTAGGTTACTTGACTGAAAGCTCTCTTAGAAATTTTAGAGTTGATAAAGCTTTTATTGGTTCAAATGGAATATCTTTAGAAGAAGGAATAACTACTCCGAATTTTACAGAAGCACAGAGCAAAAAGGCTATGATAAATGTAGCTAACAAGGTTTTCATAGCAGCCGATAGTTCAAAATTTAATAATGTGAGTTTTTCGGTAATAAGTCCTATTAGGGCAGTTACTGCAATAATTACAAGCAGTGATTTGGATGAAACAATTATTAAAGAATATCAAGATGCTGGCGTTGAAGTAATAACTAAGGAAAATTAACTAACATAAATTGAAAGGATGGTTAGGAATACATGGTAATAACTGTAACACTGAATCCTGCAATAGATAAGACCTTAACCATTGATAATTTCACACTTGGTACAGTAAACAGAGTATCAAATATCAGATATGATATAGGTGGTAAAGGAATAAATGTATCAAAAGTTTTAAAAAATTTTAATATAGATTCAATCAGTACAGGATTTCTTGGAGGAGTATGGGAGAAATACTTTCTTGAAGAATTAAAGGATAGAGAAATTGAAACTAAGTTTATTCATATTAAAAATACCACAAGAACAAATACTAAAGTAGTAGACGGCTTAAATAAAGTTTATACGGATATAAACGAAGCAGGGCCATTTATTGAAGAAGATGAATTAAATAATTTTATAAATAACTTTGAATCTTTGTGCAATGAAGAGGATATTGTAGTTCTTTCAGGAGGAGTCAGTCCATCAATACCAGTAGATATATATGCAAAATTAATAAAAGCTGCAAAGGGAAAAGGCGCCATAACAATATTGGATGCTGAGGGAAGTCTTTTGGAAGAAGGACTTAAGGAAAAACCTGATGTAATTAAGCCAAATATTCATGAACTTAGCAAATTGATGAATTTAGCTGATGAATCTGAAGAAACTATAATAAAAGCAGCACAAGAACTTATTGAAAAGGGAATAAATAAAGTGCTTGTATCCTTAGGGGATAAGGGAGCAATTTATATAACTAAAAACAAGGTTTGCAGCTGCAGCGGATTGAAGGTGCCGGTCAAAAGTACAGTTGGAGCTGGAGATTCTATGGTAGCAGCACTTGTTTATAGTTTAATAAATAAACTTGATGAAGAAAAAACATTAAAATTTGCAAATGCCAGCGGAGCTGCATCTGTAATGCTGGAAGGTACAGAAGCTTGTACATTAGATCAAGTAGAACTCTTATTAGAAGAGACAAAGGTTTTAATAAAGAAGCTAAAGGAGGATATATAAATGGCAACTAAGGATATGTTTTCAAAAGAAAGAGTAAGTTTTAATCTAAAGGCTTCTACAAAAGATGAAGTTTTAGAGGAGCTTATACAAATATTGATAAATGATGGCAAGATTATAGATAAAGATGAATTTAAGAAAGCTGTTTTAAAAAGAGAAGAAGAATTTTCAACTGGTATTGGAATGGGCATTGCAATACCACATGGAAAAAGTTCAGCAGTAAAGGAAGCATCCATAGTTTTTGGAAGAAGTAGCAAAGGTATAGACTATCAATCAATGGATGATGAGCCAGCCCATTTATTTTTCTTAATAGCTGTTCCAGAGCAGTCTAGTGATTTGCATTTGAGAGCATTAAGTGAAATATCAAGGAAGTTAATGCATTCTGATATAAGAGAGAAAATCTCTAATGCAGATACTTTTGAAGATTTTATTAAAGTTTTCGAAGAATAGTTTTGTTATTAAAGGAAAATAGCTTGAAGATGCACTAACGGAATTATTTTATATACTATGCTTTCTGCTGTTTTCCTAAATATAAAAATAATTATATTAGGGAGGTATTATTATGAAATTTGTTGCAGTGACATCTTGTCCAACCGGAATAGCACATACTTACATGGCTGCTGAAGCCCTTTTAATGGCAGCTAAAGAACTAGGACATGAGATAAAAGTAGAGACTCAGGGTTCTGTAGGCGCTGAAAACGTTATAACAGAAAAGGATTTAATGGAAGCTAAGGCTGTTATAATAGCGGCTGATACTAACGTGGACAAGTCAAGGTTTGCTGGTATGACAATTATTGAGGTTCCAGTTAAGGATGCTATAAAAGATTCTAAAGGACTTATTGAAAGAGCAGCTAATGCTAAACCAATACAAACAAATGTTAAGAAAGCAGATGAAAAGAAAACTGAACAAAAAGAATCAAAAACAGGAGTTTATAAACATCTAATGACAGGTGTATCTTTCATGATTCCATTTGTTGTAGCTGGAGGTCTTCTTATAGCTTTAGGTTTTGCTATTGGAGGTATTTATGTTTTCAACGCTCCGGGAACTTTAGGTGAAACTTTATTTTCAACTGGAAAAGCTGCGTTTGCTTTAATGGTTCCTATACTAGGTGCATATATAGCTTACTCAATTGCTGATAGACCTGGTATAGTACCTGGTATGGTAGGTGGTTTTATTGCCTCTAACAATGGATCGGGATTTTTAGGTGCAATGGTAGCCGGTTTTGCAGCTGGATATATTGTACTTGCAATTAAGAAGTATGTTAGACTTCCAAAGTCATTACAAGGCTTGATGCCTGTACTTGTTATTCCTCTACTTTCAGCAGCTATAATGGGAATACTTATGGTTTATGTTATTGGAAAACCAATGGCATTATTTAATACTACTCTAGCAGGATGGCTGACTTCACTTAGCGGTGCAAATGCTGCATTACTTGGAATTATTTTAGGCTGCATGATGGCATTCGATATGGGTGGTCCTGTTAACAAAGCGGCATATACTTTTGCAGCTGCTACAGTAGCAAGCGGAAAACCATCAGCAATAATGGCTGCCGTAATGGTTGCAGGAATGGTTCCACCACTTGGAATAGCACTTTCAACTGTAATAGCAAAGAACAAATATACATTAGAAGAGAGAGAAGCAGGAAAAGCTAACTGGGCGCTTGGTATATCCTTTATAACAGAAGGGGCAATACCTTTTGCAGCAGCAGACCCGCTTAGAGTTATACCATCATTAATGGTAGGTTCTGCAGTAGCTGGAGCCATATCTATGATATTTGGATGTACTCTTATAGTTCCACATGGAGGAATATGGGTTTTAGCTATTCCTAATGTTGTTACTGGACTTCTTCCTTATATAATTGCTCTGGCAGCAGGTACAGTAGTAACAGCTTTAATATTATCAGCAATTAAGAAACCAATTGAAAAATAATATATAAATAGTTAATTTACCAGCCATAGTTAAGATTAATAATCTCTAACTATGGCTTTTATTTTATTCATAATATGTTAACAATGTTGTCACTTTAGCTACACGTTCTCCACATAGTATTTAATTATTGTTTATGTATTAAGCAATTAAGTTGAGGTTAAAGTTAAAATAAAAAATATAGTTTTTAAATAATATTTTAGGGGGAATAAAAGTGAAAAGCAAAATAGTAAAAGCACTTATAGCATGTATAATAGTTTTAGGGGTAGGCTTTGGAGGTTACTATGGCTATAATAAAGTTTTTGCCAAAAAAGCGGTAACAGCTTCAGTTCAATATATGACAGTGACTGCTAAGAAAACAAATCTGCAGGTCAGCGTTCAGGGAACAGGTGCAGCATATGCTGCAGTTACTAAAGATGTTATACCTAATAATAACGGAACACTAAAAGATTTAACTGTGAAGGTAGGGGATACTGTTACAGCAGGTCAAAAGCTGTTTACTTCGGACAGTGATGATCTTAGAAAGACAGTTACTACCGCTCAAAATAATTTATCAAAACAAAATATTTCTTTACAAGCTGATTTAGATACACAAGCAGCTCAGGCAGCGCAAGCGGCTGCAGCTCAAACACCGCAGGCAGGCGGACAAAATGGGCAAAGCAGCGGCCAAAGTTCAGCAAAAGTAGATGATAATAAAATAGCAATGGATAGATTAAATGTAAGTGATGCAAAAAATCAGCTAAGCTATGCAAATCAGCAGGTAGCAAAAATGGCAGTAACTGCTCCAATCGGTGGAATAGTTACAGTAGTTAACAACTCAAATGGCGATAGTGTTCAGCAAAGCAAGGCTGTGCTTACAATTGTAGATACAAGCTCTATGAAGGTAAAAGTTGCAGTTGATGAGCTGGATATTGAAAAAATTAAGCAGGGTCAAAAGGCAGAAGTTAAATTTGATGCTATAAAGGATAAGACTTATGAAGGCTCAGTTGAAACAATTGCTCAAACAGGTACAACCTCAAACAACGTAACTACTTATGATGTTGTAGTAGCAATAAAAGACCCTTCAGGAATAAAGCTTGGTATGAATGCAAATGTAAACATCCAAGTTGAAAGCAAAGACAACGCATTAGTTATACCTTCAGAAGCTATAATAGATAGAAACGGCAATAAGTTTGTTATGGTTGCGAACTCTGATAGTAGTTCAGCAAATTCAAATGGGACAAATAATGCTGCTCAAAGTAATAATCAGCAAAATCAGTCAAATAATACTCAACCATCTGCGAATGGAAACGGACAAGGTAGAAATAGAAGTACTCAAAATGGACAAGGTGCAAGAAACGGAGCTTATGGTGGAGCAGCATATGCTGGAACAAGCAAGCAGGTTCAGATTAAGACTGGTATGGAAAATGAAAACTATGTTGAAGTAACAGAAGGATTAACAGAAGGCGAGAAGGTTTTAGTACAACTTCCACAAGCAAGCAGCACTACTAATAATAATGCTAACAGAAATAACCTTGGAGGCTTTGGAGCTGGTGGCTTTGGTGGCGGAAACATGGGCGTGCAAAGAAACCAAAGCGGAGGAAATAATACAAGGAAAAACTAATCTAGGGGGGAAGGCACATGTCGGGAACTGTTAATAGCAAAGAGATTATTAGTATGAAAAATATACAGAAAATATATAAAATGGGAAGCAGCAGTTTTACTGCCCTGGAAGAAATAGACTTAAGTATTACTAAAGGTGAGTATGTAGCAATAGTTGGACCTTCTGGAGCTGGTAAATCTACACTTATGAATATAATAGGATGTCTGGATACTGCAACAGATGGAGAATATATATTAGATGGATTAAATACGAAATGCAGTGATAATAAGCTTGCAGAAATAAGAAATAAGAAGATAGGCTTTATATTTCAAAACTATAATTTGCTGCCTAAGTTAAATATCTTGGAAAATGTTGAGCTTCCATTATTATATTTAGGATATCCAAACGGTAAAATTAGAGAAAGAGCAAAGCAATCACTTGAAAAGGTTGGTCTTGAAACACACCTAAAGCATAAGCCTTCAGAGTTATCGGGAGGTCAGATGCAAAGAGTTGCAATAGCCAGGGCTTTAGTTACAGACCCTCAGATTATACTAGCAGATGAACCTACAGGTGCTCTTGACAGCAAGACTGGTAAAGAAGTGCTTAAAATGCTGACTGATTTAAATAAAGAAGGTAATACAATAATAATGATAACTCACGATAAAGAAATAGCAGCTTATGCAAAAAGAATAATTACAGTTAGGGACGGAAAAATTACCTCGGATGTATTAAACGAAAATGAGGTGACAGCATGAAATTTACAAGATTAATAAAAATGGCTTTGTCGTCAGTATGGAACAATAAAATGAGGTCTTTTCTGACAATGCTTGGTATAATTATAGGAATATCCTCTGTAATTATACTGGTTGGAATAGGAACAGGGACTCAAAAACAAATTACAGATCAAATAGAAAAGTTAGGTACTAATCTTATTACTGTTAATATAACAGGAAATAGAACACCTACTATTACTGATACAGAAATTGAGGATCTCAAAACTAAGCCAGGAATTAAACAAATAGCACCTGCATTATCTCAAGGAAATATAAATATAAAGGCAGCAGATAAATCAGGTACAACAAACCTGGAAGCTTCAACACCTAATTATTTAGAAATCAGAAAGCTGACAGTAGTATCAGGCAGATTTATTAATCAAAAAGATATTGATGATAGATTTAAAGTACTAGTAATAGGACCGGAAACAGCACAGACTTTATTCAGTACTACAAATGTAGTTGGAAGTAAAATGTATGTAAATGGTATTGAATTTACTATTGTAGGAGTTCTTAAGTCAGAGGGAACTTCAGCGGCAGGATCAAGTGATGATAGAATAATACTTCCACTGTCTACAGCAGAAAGACTGCTTAAAAACAGCAATGTAAGAAATTTTTATATTGAAGCAGAAAGTAAAGATAAGGTTGATACTGCAATGTCATATCTACAATTATTCTTAAATAAAAAGTATAAGATTAGTAACACTAATACTAATACTCAAAATACTAGAAACTATTACAGAGTTATGAATCAGACAAGTATTTTAGAGACAGCTAATTCTACTACTCAAAGCATGACAGCAATGCTTGCTGGAATAGCCGCAATATCACTTTTAGTAGGTGGAATTGGTATTATGAATATAATGCTTGTATCTGTAATTGAAAGAACCAGAGAAATTGGTATAAGAAAAGCAATCGGGGCAAAGAGAAGGACTATACTTATTCAATTTCTTATTGAAGCTGCCAGCATAAGCGGCCTAGGAGGAATAGTAGGAGTACTTTTTGGACATTTAGGTGCTTATTTAGGACAGCAGTGGTTTAAAACAACAATTGTTATTTCTAATAACATTGTACTTGCAGCGTTTATTTTCTCGGTTGTAGTCGGTATAGTCTTTGGAATATATCCTGCTAACAAGGCTTCTAAACTTAATCCTATAGAAGCACTTAGATTTGAATAAAAAATGGAGTATAATTAACTAGATTGCAAAATAAATTGCCGCAGGCTTTGCTTTAAGGTCCGTAGGGATTTGAGTGGAAAATAATATATAATCTTAGTGATTACTTTGCTACTGTTCTAAGGTTCGCGAAGTCATAAAACTAAGAGCCTCTAAGAATTCGCTTTAATTTTTGCTATCTTTAAAGCGAAGCTTCTATAACAAATTTTTATATCATATTTAATTTTTGTTAGCTCAGAAGAGAGGCTCTAAGTTTTATGACCTCACTTCACCAAGAACATGGGCAAAGTACTCAATTAATCTTATATATTATTTTCCACACTGCACTACAGACTTTAAAGTAAGCCTACAGTACTTTTGTTGATCTCTAGTTAATCAGATTAAATATTAGGCTTTGTTAAAAGCAAGTAATGGCCTTTTTATCATTCGTATATTTATATATAATCCTATAAACCTATAAAAATATTTAAATATTTACTGTAACCATGCTGGTTTGCAGTAGATTTGTTTTCTACAATATCAAAGAACATGCTTATATCAGCACCAAATATAAAAAAGTTTTAATTATAAAAACAATTGTTGAGTAAGTCGTATAGAAATATAATTATAATTGAGTATAAGCTATATAGGCTGGGTGTAAAGACCGAGAACAGGTGTAGAAAATATTATTTTCCACACAAAGCACTAAGGTCTTTATGCCACAGCCTGATGTAACTTTAGTTCACAATTTTATTACAGGAGGATTTTATGAAAGAGAAAATTCTTGTTGTAGATGATGAAGAAAGAATGAGAAAGCTTATAGTAGCTTATTTAAAAAAGCAGGGATATGAGCCCATAGAAGCAGAAAACGGTTTGGAAGCACTAAGAATTTTTGAAAACGAAAAAATTCACTTAATAGTACTTGATGTTATGATGCCGGTTATGGATGGATGGACAGCCTGTAAGGAAATAAGAAAAGTATCGGATGTACCTATAATATTTCTAACAGCTAAAGGTGAAGATGAGGATATGCTGCTTGGATTTGAATTTGGTACTGACCATTATTTAACTAAGCCTTTTGATATGAGAGTGCTTTTAGCTCATATTAAAGCATTAATTAATAGAGTTTATAATGCGCAAACTCAGACAAAAAAGGAAATTCATATTAATGGACTTTATATAGACGAATTATCTCATAAGGTTACCTTAGAGGGAGAAGTTTTGAATCTATCGCCAAAGGAATATGATTTGTTAGTGTATTTTGCTGCTAATAATGGTATTGTTTTAACTAGAGAGCAAATACTTGATTATATATGGGGTATGGACTATTTTGGAGATTATAGAACAGTTGACAGCCATATAAGGAGATTAAGAGATAAATTGGGAGAAAAGGCTAATTTGATAGCAACAATAAGGGGGGTTGGATATAGGTTTGAAGCTTAAAAGGATTAACCTTAGGAAGTTTAATTTAAAGAATATATTTATTGGAAAAGCAGGAGTTACCAGAAAGCTTTTTATTATAACAACATTAATGTTTGCTGTATTTATATTAGGAACTCTTATTATTCAATCACTATTTTTTGAAAGATTATATGTAAGTAAAAAGAAAGGTGATTTGCATGAATATGTGGAAAAGTTTAAGGCAGATTACAACAAGTCAGCCTCTGATGAGCAGTCGTTGCAAATAATAGATGAATATGAACTTACTTATAATATGAAGATTCTTATACTGGATAAAAGTTATATATTAAAGGGTGGAACCCAGATTTCTTCTAAAAGCAGAAACGATGGCTTTAGAGTAAGGGAACTTACAGACTTTGTAAGACAGATTACCACTCAATACGATAATCAGCAGATATTAAGCCTTGGTAATAGCAATAAAATATATTTAATTAACAATAAGCAGGCAGGAACAAAAGCTATTGTCGGAATCTCATCCAATATTCAAAAGCAGGAGATAATTTTTGCTTCTTCGTCGCTGCAGCCTGTTAACGAAGCTTTATCAGTAATAGAAAAAATATACCTGTATTTTAGTATAGGAGCTATCTTATTTACAATATTATTGGCATTTATTTATTCTAAAATGATTGCTAAGCCGCTCTTAAAAATTAATAATGCAGCAACAAAAATGGCTCAGCTTGATTTTACAGAAAAGTGTGATGTTGAAAGTGATGATGAGATTGGAAATGTAGCGGCTTCATTAAATTTTTTATCCGAAAATCTTCATGATGCTCTTACTTCGTTAAGAGGAGCTAATGAACAGCTTGAAAAAGATATTGAAAAAGAAAGAAATTTAGAGAAGATGAGAAAAGAATTTGTTGCTTCAGTTTCTCATGAACTAAAGACTCCTATAAGTTTGATAGATGGATATGCAGTAGGACTCAAAGATGAGATTTTTGAAGATGCAGATAAAGATTATTATCTGGATATTATAATAGATGAATCTAAAAAAATGAGTAATTTGGTTTCAGATATGCTTGATTTGTCTCACTTGGAATCAGGACTATTTAAGCTTTCAAAAGAGGAATTTAATATAACAGAGCTTATTAATTTTACTTTGAGAAAATATAAAGGCAATATGGAAGAAAGAAATATTAAACTTGAAACAAGTTTGATTGATGATATTTTAGTTGATGCAGATTGGGATAGGATGGAACAGGTTTTAACTAACTTTATTACAAATGCAATTAAAAATGTTGAAGATAATGGAACTATTTATGTAAACATGATTGAGGAGAATGGGTTTATATCAATTGAGGTAGAAAATACAGGTTCGAGCATACCTGAAGATGAACTTCCAAAGGTATGGGATAAATTCTACAAGCTTGATAAGTCAAGAAATAGGAAGCTTGGGGGAACAGGTATAGGATTATCTATTGTAAAGAATATATTAAATCTTCATGGATATGTTTTCGGAGCGTTAAACACAGAAAAAGGCGTAAAATTTTACTTTAGCATTCCTAAATATTTGCAATAAATTAGAGCATGAGAGACCTAAATAAGGGATTCTCATGCTTTTTTAAATGGTAATATAATATAGTTGCATATGCAATGAATTTGCAATATAATGATTTAGTGCCAAAATAGAATCTTGTATTAGAGTATAGGTTTATCAGATAATTTTATAGAAGTGGAGGAGTATAATGGAAAATAAAAATAATCAAGTAAATTCCAGCAGGTGGATTATACTGTTTACAATATTAATGATGACTTTTATGTCAACGCTGGACAGCAGTATAGTAAATGTAGCTTTGCCTGCTATGTCTAAACATTTAAATGTGAGCATGGCATCAATTGAGTGGGTAGTAACAAGCTATCTTATAATTATTTCTGCATCCATTCTTATGTTTGGAAGGCTGGGGGACATAAAAGGTAAAACTAAAGTATTTAAATTTGGTATTATATTATTTACTTTTGGATCTTTATTGTGTGGTATTTCCAACAGTCTTGTCATACTTGTTGCTTCAAGAGTTATACAAGCTATAGGAGCTGCGGCTAGTATGGCTACAAGTCAGGGAATTGTAACTCATGTTTTCCCAAGCAATGAAAGAGGAAGAGCTTTAGGGTTAACAGGTACTTTTGTTGCATTAGGATCTATGGTAGGGCCTCCTCTTGGAGGATTTATTATTACAGTACTTAGCTGGAAGTATATATTTTTAATAAATGTACCTATAGGAATTTTATCATTTACTCTTGGAATGAAGACTCTTCCTAAAGAAATGAATAAATTAAACGAAAAGTTGGATTTCAAAGGAACCATATTATTTGCTGCATCAATAGTTTTGATTTTTGGTTCATTAACTCAAGGGCAAAATACTGGATACAATAACCCAGCTATAATAACGGGTTTTGTTTTAGCAATAGTATCAATGGCTGCTTTTTTAATAGTGGAAAAGAAGATTTCTATGCCATTATTAGATCTTGAGATATTTAAAAACAAGCTGTTTTCTTTAAGTATTTTCTGCGGCTTTGTAACTTTTATTGCAATTGGTTCATCAAATATTATTCAGCCATTTTATCTGCAAGATGTTAAGAAGCTCTCACCAGGTACTACAGGCTTAATAATGATGGTATATCCTATTGTACTTTCAGTTGTTGCTCCGGTGAGCGGATATATATCGGATAAAATAGGTTCTGAGTTTCTTACCTTTATAGGTCTTTTAATAAGCAGCACAGGTCTTCTTTTAATGTCTACATTAACTCAAAGTTCGTACTTGTGGATACTTATTATTTTTGTAGGGGCAATGGCACTGGGAAATGGATTATTCCAATCGCCTAATAATTCCTTAATTATGTCTACTGTGCCTAAACACAAACTTGGTATAGCAGGAAGCGTTAATGCCTTGGTAAGAAACCTTGGCATGGTTTTGGGGGTATCTCTTTCTACAACGCTCTTATACAACAGAATGAGTTACAAGATAGGCTATCGCGTGGTCAACTATGTAGAAAATAGAGATGATGTATTTGTATATGGAATGAAATATGTATACATTGCAGCTGCATCCATATGCTTTATTGGAGCAATATTGACTGCCTACAGACTATATGGAAGCAAGATTAAAAATAAGAAAATGGCAATAGATACAATAAATAAGTAGAATGCTAGGCAATCTACTTAAGTTTAGAAACAGCATTTACAGACATTTTCTTTAAAAGATCGATAGCAAGTTCTTTTTCTGTATCAGTTAAGTTTTCAGAAAGTATATTTGATGAAGCTTTTAGTACTTTAAAAATCTCGGGCTTAATGGCATATGCTTTTTCAGTTGCATAAACCTTATAGGCCCGTTTATCTTTATCATCAATTTCTCTTCGTATATATCCTTTAGCTTCAAGTTTTTGAAGTGCTCTAGCCGTTGTGCCTTTATCTATACTTAATATTTCAGACAGCTTATCCTGACTGATTCCGTTATTATCGAATAGAGTTATGATAAAAATATATTGTCCGCTTCCTATATCATATTTTTTTAAGTTTTTGCTTATGTAGGCTTGACAGTGTCTGTTTAAAATAGAAATCCATTTTCCAACGGAACCTGCATCTTTAGTCATGTGATTGTTGCCTCCTAAATAAATATAAAGTAAGTCTATAAATATAATAGCCAAAGATTGATAAAAAATCTACTTATTTTAATTATTGTTTTATGCAATTTAACAGTTGTGTGTGCAACAAATGTCAAGTATAATTAATATGCTGCAGATAGATATAATGAAATAAAGTTCTTAAGTTAATAATGTCACAAAATATCCACGCTTCAAGGATTTTTGCGACATTATTAATGTATTAGAATTTTAATATTATATAGCGAGCGTGATTATATAATAAAGGGGGCGTGTATATTGAATAAAACAAATGAATTAGGAACAGAGAGTGTTGGAAAGCTTCTATTGAAATTTTCAATACCTTCAATTATAGGAATGCTTGTAAATGTATTATACAGTATTGTTGATAGAATATTTGTAGGTCAGGGTATAGGATCGATTCCCCTTTCTGGAGTTGCAGTAACTTTTCCTATAACAAATATTATCATGGCTTTTGCAATGCTTGCCGGAATAGGAGCTTCTGCTGTAGTTTCCATAAAACTTGGGCAGCACAAGAAAGATGATGCGGAGAAGGTTCTAGGAAATGCATTTGTGCTGCTAGTCATTTTTTCAATAATGCTTACAGTTCTAGGTTTATTATTTTTAAATCCAATTTTAAGAGTCTTAGGTGCAAGTGAAGAAATTTTACCTTATGCAAGACAATTCTCATTTATAATAATACTCGGAATAATGTTTCAAAGTGTCAGCATGGGATTAAATAATATTATCCGTGCAGAGGGTAATCCTAAAACAGCTATGATGACTATGCTTATTGGAGCATTGATCAATTTTATTGCTAATCCTTTATTAATATTTGTTTTCAAGTTAGGGGTAAGAGGTTCCGCATTATCAACAATTATTTCTCAATTTATTACTACTGCTTGGACTTTAAGATACTTTACAAATGGTAAAAGCTTATTAAAGCTTACTAAGGAGAACATGAAATTAGATTCAGCGATTATAAAAGAAATAGTCGCTATTGGAGCATCTCCTTTTGTAATGCAGGTTGCAGCAAGTATGGTTACAGTAACCTTCAATAAAAGTCTTGCTACCTATGGAGGAGACCTTGCTATAGGAGCTATGGCTCTTGTAAACAGTGTAGCAATGCTTATACTTATGCCTATATTTGGAATAAATCAAGGTGTCCAGCCAATAATAGGGTATAACTATGGAGCGAAGAATTTTAAGAGAGTCAAGAAAGCGCTAAAATATGCGATGCTTGCTGCTACAGCAATTACTACAGTAGGTTTTGTATTTGTTCAGCTTTTCCCAGTACAGATAATAAAGGTGTTTAACTCAGATGATGCTGCATTAATTGCAATAGGTTCTAAGGGATTATCAATATTTCTTATGATGCTTCCAATTATTGGTGTAGCCATAGTAGGATCAAATTACTTCCAAGCGGTTGCCAAGGCAAAGCTTTCAATGATATTAAGCCTTTTGAGACAGGTTATTTTATTGATACCTCTAATACTTATATTACCTCATCATTATCAACTTAATGGAGTATGGATGGCTCAGCCGGTTGCAGATTTACTTTCAACTATAATAACTGTTTTGGTAGTTTTTAAAGAGATGAGAAAACTAAATAAAGTAGAAATTATAAATCCAAAGGATAACATGGATTTAGTTAGAGCTGAGGAATATTAATAATATAATGGAATAATTAGGTATATAAAATATCATTTAGCATAATAATATATTTGGATAGGATTTGTGAAAGGATGTGTTATTATGTCATTAAAAAATGCAATGACAGCAGATTTTTTACGTTCAGCATACGGCGGCGAAAGCATGGCTCATATGAGGTATCTTATATGGGGAGACTCAGCTGAGAAAGATGGTTTTCCTAACATAGGAAGATTATTTAGGGGAGTAGCCTATGCAGAGCAGGTTCATGCAACTAACCACTTCAATGTAATGAAAGAACAGGTTGGTGACAGTACAGTTGCTGCTGGAGCAGTTTTTGGTCATACAAATATTGTAGAAAATCTTCAGGGAGCTATAAATGGAGAGCTTCATGAAATTGATCAAATGTATCCTGTATATCTTGAAACTGCAAGGTTCCAGGAAGAAAAAGATGCTCAAAGATCTTTTCATTACGCTTTAGAAGCTGAAAAAATACATGCAAGATTGTTCCAGGAAGCTCAGAATAGTGCTAAGGAAGGCAAAGATATTAGGTCAGAAACTATTTATATATGTCCAGTATGCGGATTTACTGAAATCGGTGATGAAGTTGAAAAATGTCCAGTTTGTGGAGTTAAAAAAGATTTGTTTAAGGCATTTTAATTTAGAGTGTATTTTAAATTAAAATAAGACCAGAGAAATAAGTACAGGGGTACTTGATCTCTGGTCTTTAAATTTTGTTCATAATTTATTAACTAAATCGTGATAATACTGCCACAATAGGATAGTAACATAAAGCTATTAATGATAATAATAGAAGGTGAGAGAGGATGGAGCTTTACAACAGTAATGTTGGACCTGATAAAATAAGTCTGCAGTGGATAGAACATTGGGATGTGCTTTCGTTTCTGGTTATAGTTTCTGCAAAGGTACTTTATTACGGCAAGCAGATTTCCCCTGAAAGATTTGATATGAGACTTGTTCAAGCACCAGTAATAGCTTCTGTTTTAACTATAGCAGCTACTTCTTATTTATTTAAAGAAAAGGGAAGAATTAAATTTTTATATATAGTAAATATAGTAATAAGCTTAATTCTAATTTCAGATACAGTCTATTTTAGAAATTTTATGGATGTAATATCTATTGGTGCACTTAGAAATGGGTTCTTGTTTAAAAACATACTTAATAATACATTCAAAGTAATAGAGCCTTTTGATTTTATTTATTTTCTTGACTTGATTTTATTAATTCCATTAATAAAAATAATGAAAACAGTAAGAAGAAAACCATTAAGCTTTAATGGAAGGTTAGTTATTTTTAGCGTTATTTTTTGTTTAGGAATTACTTTAGACGGAAAGTTTATTTATAAGTTTTCAGGTACTCAGCCTCATCCCAGCACAAAAATAAGCAGCAGTATGTACTTAACTAATTCTCTTGGAAGTATAAATTATCATGTTTTAGATATATATAATCTGTTAGTAGATACTATAGTAAACTAATATTAGTCAAAATAAAAGTGCCAGACGCTTAATAGTAGTCTGACACTTTTTATTTTATGTCCAATTTTCAGCCCAATTTTGAATTTCATCCATAGATTTTTCTAAGGCTTTACCTTTTTCAGTAAGCTTATATTCAATTCTAACAGGCATTTCTGGGTAAACATTACGAGATATAATGCCTTGTTCTTCTAGCTCTTTAAAACGCTCAGTGAGCATACGAGCACTTAGATTAGGAATAATTTCTTGTATATCTGAAAATCTTTTAGGGCCGCTAAGCAATGAACGTATAATTAATCCTGTCCAGCGTTTACCTAAAAGCTCAAAAGCAGCTTCGAATCTTGGACACATATGAAATTTATCCATGTTTATCATCTCCTAAGATTATTATAACATATTTACTTGACAAAAGTAAGTAAAAAAATATAATATAGTTATGCAAAGTAAGTATGTTATATTATTACATAATTAACTGAATTGTATACTAAGATGGAGGGGTTTGTAATGGCAGAACTTAAAAATATTATAGAAGAGAGACGATCAGCTAATAATTTTATTAAAGGTATAAAAATACTCAAACAGGACTTTATTGATATATTTGAAATGTTAAAGCTTGCGCCATCCTGCTTTAATATTCAACATGCAAATTATTTAGTTATAACTGATGAAGAAAAAAAAGAGGCATTAAGAGAAGCTGCATTTAATCAATATAAAATTCATACAGCTTCTGCAGCCATAATTGTACTTGGAGATAAAGAAGCATATAAAAAAGCGGATAAAATTTATTCAGGAATGCTTAATTTAAGAATGTTATCACAATTTGACTATGATAACATGCTGAATGATATAAATAGTATGTATGAAGGAAGAGGAGAATTATTTCAAAGGGATGAAGCAATAAGAAATGCCTCTTTGTCAGCTATGATGTTTATGCTTATTGCTAAGGATAAGGGTTGGGATACATGTCCTATGATAGGTTTTGATTCTGAAAAAGTTAGGGAGTTATTTAATATTCCAATAAATTTAGAGCCAGTAATGCTCATAACAATGGGAAAAGAGGATACAACAAAAAGAAGATTTAGAGGTTATAGGAAGCCTGTAGGAGAGTTTGTGGTCTTCGAAGAGTTTAAATAGTTGACAAATATAAAAGTAATTCGTACACTAATTATATAGTTAGTGTACGAATTACTTTTATGGAGGAAAATTATGAAGGGTAAAGTATTAGTTACTGGTTTTACTGGAAATGTAGGAAGCTTTGTAGGAAAATATCTTAAAGAAGCTGGAGTTAACTTTAAAGCTGCTGTCAGAAATGTAAAGAGGGCGGAGGAGAAGTATAGTAATGAAATTGAATTTGTTGAGTTTGATTTTGAGAAGGCTAGTACTTTTGATAAAGCACTTGAAGATGTAGATAAAATATTTTTGATGAGGCCGCCTGCTGTTTCTGATGCTAAGAAATACGTTAAGCCCTTTATAGAAAAAGCTAAAGAAAAAGGAATAAAACAGATAGTATTTCTTTCTTTAATGGGGATAGAGCATAATCCTATACCCCCTCATTATAAAATTGAAAAATTTATAGTAGAGTCAGGAATTCCTTATACATTCTTAAGACCTAGCTTTTTTATGCAGAATTTAGATACAACTCATAGATTTGATATTAAGGAAAACAAAGATTTATTTATACCAGCAGGTAAATCAAAGTCAAGTTTTATTGATACCAGAGATATAGGAGAAGCTGCAGCAAAGGTTTTAATAGAAGATAATCATTTGAATAAGGCCTATACTTTAACTGGATCAGAAGCATTAGATTATTATGAAGTAGCAGAAATTTTTTCTAAGGCTTTAGGTAAGAAGATAATATATTCAAACCCTTCACCTTTAAGATTTAGAAAGGTTATGATAAATAGAGGAATAGATAAAACCTTTGCTAATGTAATGGTGGGCCTCTATATGTCAACAAAGATGGGTATGGCAAAAAAAGTAACTTCTGAACTTGAAAAGATTTTAGGAAGAAAGCCAACTTCAGTAGAAAAATACATTCAGGATTATATTGATTGCTGGAAATAAAAGTGTAATGAAAGGAGTACAACTGTTGAAGAATTATAGTAGTGAAAATATAGGATATCTTTTAAATAAAGCGTCACGTTCGTTAAAATGGCAGCTTAATAAAAGCTTGGAAAAATATAATATTACCTCATCTCAATGGTCAGTACTTAAAGACCTAAGCTTTTTGACGGAGGAAAATAGACTTCAAGAAGCTACACCTGCGGCTATAGCAAACAGGCTCAATATGGATAGAGCTACAATGTCTGGTATAATAAACAGGCTCGCCAAAAGTGGCTGGATAATAGCTGAAACAAATCCTGAAGATAAGCGTTCTCAAATAATCAATCTTACAGACAAGTCTATAAAAATTTTAAGTGAACTTGAAGCATTAAGTGACGAAATATTAATTCACGCTCTAAAAGAGTTTAAATTTGACGAAATAGATACTTTAAAAGGATTCTTAATAAGAATAATTGATAATCTTTCATAAATATTATTGACAGTTTTATATAAAATGCTATAATGAACTCAATATAAAAACATTAAACACTATGATGAGAAGAGTAAGCTTTCTATAATTTCAAGAGAGAAGATACATTAGCTGAAAGTATCTTTAAATGTATAAAAGCTGAAGACCACCTCAGAGTGACTCTAATAAAGTCCGGTAATTCCGTTATAATTTTCAAGTGGCTTATATTTAAGTATAGGCAATTTGGGTGGAACCACGGGAGAAGTATACACTCTCGTCCCATATTTTTATATTTGGGACGGGAGTTTTTATTTTGCTTAAATTTGTTAATAATAGAAATATATACAATGCAAAAGTTCTAATACATTAATGAAGTCCCAAAAATCCTTGAAGATTGGATATTTTGTGACATAATTAATGTAAGAACTTTATTGCATTATATAGATGAAAGGGGATTTTCAGATGATAAAAATAAGTTTAAAAGATGGTTCAGTAAAAGAATACGAAGCTGGAATTTCTGTTATAGAAGTTGCTAAGGATCTAAGCGAAGGCTTGGCGAGAGTAGCTTGTGCAGGAAGCGTAAACGGAAAGACAGTGGACTTAAGATTTAAACTAGAAGGAGACTGCGAGCTAAACATTTTAACTTTTAACGATGATGAGGGTAAAAAAGCTTTCAGACATACTACAACACATATACTAGCTCAAGCAGTAAAAAGACTATTTCCAGAAACTAAACTTGCTATAGGACCAGCTATAGAAGAAGGTTTCTATTATGATTTTGATAAAGAAGGCTCTTTTTCAGCTGAGGATTTAACAAAGATTGAAGAGGAAATGAAGAAAATCGTTAAGGAAGAATTAAACCTTGAAAGATTTGAACTTCCTAGAGAAGAAGCACTAAAGCTGATGGAAGAAAAAAATGAAATTTACAAGGTTGAGCTTATAAATGATTTACCTAAAGATGCAGTAATTTCCTTCTATAAGATGGGTGAGTTTGTAGATCTTTGTGCAGGACCTCATTTAATGAATACTAAATTTGTTAAAGCCTTTAAGCTTACTCAAGTTGCAGGAGCTTACTGGAGAGGCAGCGAAAAGAATAAGATGCTTAGCCGTATTTATGGAACTTCCTATACAAAGAAAAATGAATTAGAAGAATATTTAGCAAAAGTTGAAGACGCTAAAAAAAGAGATCATAATAAGCTAGGCAGAGAGCTTGAACTTTTCACAACTGTAGATGAAATAGGTCAGGGACTTCCACTTTTAATGCCTAAGGGAGCGAAGGTAGTTCAGCTTCTTCAAAGGTTTGTTGAGGATGAAGAAGAAAGAAGAGGCTATCTTCTAACTAAAACTCCATTTATGGCTAAGAGTGATTTATACAAAATTTCAGGACACTGGGATCATTATAAAGATGGAATGTTTATACTTGGAGATGAAGAGAAGGATGAGGAAGTTATGGCACTTCGTCCAATGACTTGTCCTTTCCAATTTGAAATTTATAACTCAAGACAAAGAAGCTATAGAGATCTTCCATTAAGATATGCAGAAACTTCAACACTATTTAGAAATGAATCTTCAGGTGAAATGCACGGACTTATAAGAGTAAGACAATTTACTATATCAGAAGGACATTTAATTGTTAGACCAGATCAGCTTGAAGAGGAATTCAAGGATGTTGTTGATTTAATTAACTTCATGTTAGATACATTAGGAATTAGAGAAGATATAACTTACAGATTCTCTAAGTGGGATCCGGATAATAAAGAAAAATATATAGATAATCCAGAGGCTTGGGAGGATACTCAAGCTAAGATGAAGAAGATACTTGATGATTTAGGCTTAGACTATAAAGAAGCAGTGGGAGAAGCTGCCTTCTATGGTCCAAAGCTTGACCTTCAATTTAAAAATGTTCATGGTAAAGAGGATACAATAATAACTGTTCAAATTGACTTTTCACTTCCGCACAGATTTGAAATGACTTATGTAGACAGCGATGGAGAAAAGAAGTATCCATATGTTATACACAGAACATCTATAGGCTGCTATGAAAGAACATTAGCAATGCTTATTGAAAAATATGCAGGAGCTTTCCCAACTTGGCTTGCACCAGTTCAAGTTAAGGTACTTCCGATTTCAGAGAAGTATCATGACTATGTAGAAAAGGTAGTTAAAGCTCTTCAAGCTAGAGGTGTTAGAGTTGAGCCAGACTACAGAGCTGAAAAGATAGGCTATAAGATAAGAGAAGCAAGAATGAATAGAATTCCTTATATGCTTATAGTAGGTGAAAAAGAAGCGGCTGAAAATACTGTTTCTGTAAGAAGCCGTAAGAATGACGATGAAGGTGCAATTGCACTAGATGCATTTGTTGAAAGAATTGTTAATGAAATTCAAACAAAAGAAAAATAATAGTCTATAAAAATTAGAGCTGCAAGCTTAAACTTGCAGCTCTAATTTTTTTTACTTAACTACTAAATTAAGATAATAGAATAAGAAACACATAAATATAATATAAATAAGGATTAATTATAGATAAACAATACGAAAACTTAACTTACAGACAATAAAAATAGCAAATCTTCAATGCTTTTTTATTGTTTGTAAGTTTATAGTTGAAGTTGTTTATCTATAAACTGTTGATGTAAGGTGGATTAACAAAATAAGAAGAGAGGGTGGGAAAATGTACACAGTGGGAATTATAACTGCAAGTGATAAAGGGGCAGTAGGGGAAAGAGAAGATATTAGCGGTAAATTAATTAAAAAAGTTGTTGAGGAGTTCGGATATGAAGTCAAAAGATATATAGTTCTTCCGGATGAACAGGAACAAATTGCAGAAGAACTAAAATATCAAGCAGATAAATTAAAGTTAAACTTAATATTTACGACAGGTGGAACGGGTTTTAGCAGAAGGGATGTAACACCTGAAGCTACTTTATCAGTTATAGATAGACAAGCTATGGGGATTGCCGAGGCTATACGCTTTTATAGTTTAAAAATTACTCCGAGGGCGATGCTCTCAAGGGCGGTTTCAGGAATAAGAAAAGGTACATTAATAATTAATCTTCCAGGAAGCCCTAAGGCTGTTGAGGAGGCGTTTGTATTTATTTTAGATTCTGTAGAACATGGACTTGAGATACTTACAGGCGATGCATCTGAGTGTGCGAGAAAATAGAGGATTTTCATACTAAATTAGCTTTCAGAGTAAAGGGGAGAATGAAAATGAAAAAAATTAATGTACATGAAGCTGTTGGTTCAGTAATTTGTCATGATATAACTCAGATAATACCTGGAAAAGTAAAGGATGCAGCTTTTAAAAAAGGTCATATTGTGAGAGAGGAAGATATACCTGTACTATTGTCTCTTGGAAAAGAACATCTATATGTTTGGGAAAAAAAAGAAGGTATGCTTCACGAGAATGAAGCAGCAGAAAGACTTAAAAATTTATCTGCCGGGAAAGGCCTATGCTTTAGCGAAACTAAGGAAGGCAAGATTAACTTTATAGCTGAAGCTGATGGGCTTCTTAAAGTAGATAAAGAACTTTTACTTGAATTAAACAGCATGGGTGAAATTATTTTATCTACTCTGCATAATAATATGCCGGTAAAAAAAGGTCAAAAGGTTGCAGGTACTAAAATAATACCCTTAGTTATAGAAGAAGAAAAAATTAAAAAGGCTGAAGAGATTATTAATAAAAAAATAATAGAAGTACTTCCTTATAGGGCAAAAAAAGTTGCTATCGTTACTACAGGAAGTGAGGTATATAGTGGAAGAATAAAAGATTCCTTTGGGCCTGTGATAAAAAGAAAGGTGGAAGAATTTAATTGTCAAGTTATAGGACAAGTAATTGTTCCAGATAACTTAGAGGTAATTAAGAAAGCGATAAAAGAATGGATAAGTAAGGGAGCAGAGATGATTATATGCACTGGGGGTATGTCAGTAGATCCGGATGATTTAACTCCAACCGCGATAAAAAGTATAGGCGGTGAGCTTGTTTCTTATGGTGCTCCCATATTGCCCGGTTCAATGTTTTTACTGGCCTATGAAAAGGAACTGCCTATTTTAGGACTTCCTGGCTGCGTAATGTATAATGAAAGAACTGTTTTTGATTTGGTGCTTCCAAGGCTTCTTGCAGGTGAAAAGCTTACTAATTATGATATAGCTGCCTATGGTCATGGAGGGTTATGCATGGAATGTGATCCGTGCAGGTTTCCAAACTGCAGCTTTGGAAAGGGAGTGTAATGATGCAGTATAACCTAACACATTTTGATGAGGACGGGAAAGCCAGAATGGTAGATGTAAGTGAAAAAGCAGAAACCAAAAGAACAGCTCTTGCTGAAGGGAAAATTCGAATGAAGGCTGACACCCTATCACTAATAAAGCAGGGACGTATAGAAAAAGGAGATGTGCTTGGAGTTGCAAGAGTTGCAGGAATTATGGCAGCTAAGAAAACTTCAGACATTATTCCTATGTGCCATCCTATTATGATATCGGGATGCTGTCTAAATTTTAAAATAAATGACAAGGAAAGCTATATAACTATAGAGGCTGAAGCAAAGACAACAGGAAAGACAGGAATTGAAATGGAGGTATTAACCGCAGTTTCTGCTGCAGCTCTTACCATATACGATATGTGTAAGGCTGTAGACAGAGGAATGATAATAGAAGACATTCATCTGCTTAAAAAAGATGGAGGAAAGAGTGGAGAGTGGATATATTGATTGACCAATGGGGAAGAACTATAGATTATTTGCGAATATCTGTTACTGACAGGTGTAATTTAAGATGTAAATACTGTATGCCTGATAAAGATATATCTTTTATGCAGAAGAAAGAATTATTGACAAAAGATGAAATCTGCAGAATAGCTAAACTTGCTTCGGATATAGGAATAAAAAAAGTACGAATTACTGGTGGAGAGCCTTTAATTAGAAAGGACACTACAGATATTATAAAAGATATAAAATCTCTTAAAAATATAAAGGAAGTTTGCTTAACAACAAATGGTATATTCTTAAATAGTTATCTAGATAAGTTGATAGACTCTGGTATAGATGCAATCAATGTAAGTCTGGATACATTAAAAGAAGATAAATATAGGGATATAACAGGCGGCGGGGATATTATGCCTGTTTTAAACTCTATTAATAAATGTATTGAAAAAGGTATTAAAGTAAAATTAAATGCTGTTATTATAAAGGACTTTAATGATAAAGAAATTCTTGATTTTATTAAGTTCGCAGAGGAAAAAAATATAGAGTTTAGATTTATTGAAATGATGCCTTTAGGAGCAGGAAAAAAATTTGAAACTATTACTGTTGATGAAATAAAAAAGTTAATTGAAGAAAATAGAAAATTAATTCCATATAAAAGCTCTCCTAAAAATAATGGACCGGCAGTTTATTATAAAACAGAAGAAGGAAAAGGAACTATTGGTTTTATAAGCCCTATAAGTCATACCTTCTGCGGGAACTGTAACAGAATTAGATTAACTGCTGATGGCTTTTTAAAGCAGTGTCTTCACTTTAAGAAAGGAGAAGACTTAAAAAAATTAATGCGACAAGGAATAACTGATGAAGAGCTTACTAATGTAATAAAAGAATGCTGCTACTCAAAACCAGAGCAACATGCATTCCAATCAGAAAACCAAGATTCAGAAAAAAGGTTTATGTACCAAATCGGAGGGTAAAAGCCCTAAATGGGCTTTTACGGACATCCTGCGAACGGAAGTGAGTAAGTATAGGATGTCCCGGGTCTGAAGACAAAGCCCTAAATGGGCTTTTACGGACATCCTGCGAACGGAAGTGAGTAAGTATAGGATGTCCCGGGTCTGAAGACAAAGCCCTAAATGGGCTTTTACGGACATCCTGCGAACGGAAGTGAGTAAGTATAGGATGTCCCGGGTCTGAAGACAAAGCCCTAAATGGGCTTTTACGGGCATCCTGCGAACGGAAGTGAGCAAGACCAGGATGCCCCGGTTCGAAGAAAGGAGTTGTTTTGAATGGCAGAAATATTAGCCTTATGCATAAGTGAAAAAAAAGGTACAGAGAAAGTTGATGCAGGTGAAGCAGAGTTTATAGAAGATTATGGAATAAAAGGCGATGCCCATGCAGGTAACTGGCACAGACAAGTAAGTCTTTTATCCTATGAAAAAATTGAAGAGTTTAATAATAGAGGGATAAGTGTAAAATTTGGAGCCTTTGGAGAAAATATAGTTGTAAAAGGAATTGACTTAGCTAAGCTTCCTATAGGTACAAAACTTAGAATAGGAGAAATACTTTTAGAGGTAACTCAGATAGGGAAAAAGTGTCATGACCGATGTCATATTTATTATACAGTTGGCGATTGCATAATGCCAAGAGAGGGAATATTCTCAAGAGTACTAAAGGGTGGAATTGCAAAAATAGGAGACAAAATAGAAATCGACCAATGGAATAATTTATGATAAAATGAAATTGAAAAAACTGATGATTATATAGGAGAGAATTATGGATAAAAAAATTATATCTACAAAAAATGCTCCAGGAGCAATAGGACCATATTCACAAGCAATAAAGGCAGGAAACTTTGTTTATACCTCAGGACAGCTTCCGGTTAATCCTGCTACAGGAGAATTAGTTTCTGATATTAAGGAAGCAACTGCACAATCTTTAGAAAATGTTAAGGCAATATTAGAGGAAGCAGGCACTTCTTTAAACAAGGTAGTTAAAACATTAGTATTTATAAGTGACATGAAT
Source organism: Clostridium rhizosphaerae (assembly GCF_016765585.1). GTDB lineage: Bacteria > Bacillota > Clostridia > Clostridiales > Clostridiaceae > Clostridium_AT > Clostridium_AT rhizosphaerae. The sequence goes on along the minus strand of NZ_JAESWC010000002.1, from coordinate 1,241,065 downwards.
GATTTTGCGGCAATGAATGAAGTATATGCAAAATATTTCACAGAAAATCCTCCGGCAAGGTCCTGTGTTGAAGTTGCAAGACTTCCAAAGGATGCAAAAGTGGAAATTGAAGTTATTGCTTTAATGGATTAAGTAATAAAAATTCCTGCAACTTTATATTGCAGGAATTTTTATTTTTCTAATTTTTCTGTCATCAGGCTACCAAATTAAAAAAAATATTGCTATAATAGGGATAAGTGGTGAAAATTTGACAATGGGGGAGAAAAAATGAAAAAGAGAGTAGCTAATGACAAATTAAAGCTAAAATCACGAATTGGATTTAAATTAATTGTTATTCTTATACTTTTAACAATTATACCTATAACTTCTCTTGGTCTAGTTTCTTATGTAAGCTCTAAAAAAGTGATAATGAATAGATTTACGGTTAGTACACAGCAGACATTATCTGAAGTTAACAGGGGAATTGATAATTATTTTGACAGTTTAAAAAGACAAATAAATATTTTAGCTGCAAATGAAAATGTACAAGCGATTAATACTGATCAGCAGGCATATCAGCAGAAGCTAATAGATTCTCTTTCAACAGTTAAGGAAAACAATAGGGACCTTATGTCTGTATACCTGGCAACAAGTACAGGAAAATTATATTCATATCCAAACAGTGAAACAGCAGCTAATGTAGATTGTACAAATAAACCGTGGTATACAGAAGCGTTAAAAAATAAAGATTCTATTGTTGTAAGCGACCTTTATAAGGATGAAAAATCAGGACAAACTACAGTAACTATATCGAGAACTGTGCAATATAAAAATGATATAGTTGGTGTACTTGCTATGGATATTGATATGAATAATCTTGCCAACCAATTATCAAACATTAAAATAGGTAAAGAAGGATATGTATTTATAATCAATAAAACAGGAATCGTAATTTCACATCCAGACAACTCAAAAATAGGAACGGATTTACCAACTAAAATGAGTTATTGGAAAAATGTAAGCACCAAAGAAAGCGGCTTTGAGAAATATAATGATCTTGGTACAGAAAAGTATAATGTATATGTTACTAACAAAGAAAGTGGATGGAAAATTCTTGGTGTAATTGATCAAAAAGAGATAATGACTGATGTTCAAGGAATAGGAACTGCTATTTTAATCTTTACAATAGTATCAGTAATATTATCTACTATTATTGCAGTATTCTTAAGTATATGGATAACAAAGAATATAAATAGATTGAATGATGTATTTAAAAAAGCAGCTGATGGAAATTTGTCATCTAGAATTAACATCTTAACTAAAGATGAGTTTGGACAACTTGGTACTAATTTTAATAATATGCTTTCAAGTATAAGTACATTAATAAAAAGCGCTAAGGAATCATCAGATAATATATTAGAGGCTTCGAAAATTATAGATAATATTAGCAGTGAAACAAATACTTCAGTAAGTGAAGTTGCCTCTGCTATAGATTCAGTGGCAATAGGTGCTTCAAATCAAACAAGAGACATTGAAGAGGGTGTAAATAAGTTTAATGAACTGGAACAAAAAATTGATAATATAGTTAATTTATCTACTGATATGGAAGGAATATCAAGTAATACAGAGAAGGTAAGCAGAGAGGGCTTAAGCATCATAGACACGCTATTTGAAAAATCAAGAAAAACTATAAAAACAACTTCAAACATTCAAGATGCAGTACTTAATATGAGTAAATCAACTAATGAAATCGGAAGCATTACAGAAACTATTAACGATATAGCAGAGCAAACAAATCTTTTAGCTCTTAATGCGGCTATAGAAGCAGCAAGAGCAGGAGATGCAGGAAAGGGATTTGCGGTTGTAGCAGATGAAATAAGAAAGCTTGCTGAGCAATCTACAGATGCCACAAAAAAGATTCAACAGCTAATTGAAAAAATCAGCACGAAATCCAAGGCTACTGTTGATGCTATGAATGGAGCCGTAGCAATTGTAAATGAGCAAAATAAAGTAGTAGAAAGTACGAAACAAATATTTGGAAATATAATTAGTTCTATAAATGAGCTTGTTAATGGACTTCAAAGCATCGAAACAGCAGTTAGAGATGCGAATAACAGTAAAAGCGAGATTGTCGGAATAATGCATAATATCGCTGCAGTATCTGAAGAATCAGCAGCCAGCACAGAGGAAGTATCTGCTTCTATTGAAGAAGTTTCAGGAGCTTTAAATGGGTTTATGAGTAACGCAAATAGCTTGAAAGACATAGCTGTTAAGCTTCAAAATGAAATTAATAAGTTTAAGCTTAATGAATAATTATTGTATTTTATGTAATTTAATGCTAGTATATAAGCATAGCATATGAATGCTGCAAATATATAAAGTTATATGAGGTGTGAAATGAGCAATTGTTTTTTAACTAACAACTAATTAAATAGTAATCTTAAAATAGTACAGGTCAAAGTGTGTACTTTTTAAGAGATGATAGTTAAAAAACGCGTACAGGCAATTTATTTCACAGCTTAAATATAAGATATATATAATGCAATAAAGTTCTTACATTAATGATGTCACAAAATATCCAATCTTCAAGGATTTTTGGGATATCATTAATGTATTAGAACTTTTGCATTGTAGATGTTTAGTTTTTATGCTTAAAATAGCTGTAACCTGATTATGGGTTACAGCTTTAATATTTTTTGATACTTTAACTATCGTCTCGCAATTAATAAAGGAGATGAGCATATGAACGTTATTTTTGAAAATTTATATAAAGATTATGAAGGCAAAATAGTACTGAGCAATCTTACAGGAAGAATTAATGAAAATGATAAGATTGGTTTAATAGGTATAAACGGAGTTGGCAAGACAACTTTGGCAAAAATAATTGCAAAGCTGGAGTCATATGAAGAAGGAATGCTAAAATATTCACCTGGGAATATAAAAGCTATATATCTGAATCAGAATTCAGATAATTATAAAGCGATGTCTGTATATGATTTTTTATTTGAAGTTCTTAATGATAGAAAGAAGGATAAAATATATCAAGTTAAACTTAAACAAGCGATAGTAGAAGCAGGCTTAAGTGAACAAATATATAGTAAACAGTTTGGCCTTTTAAGCGGAGGAGAAAAAACTAAACTGGCTTTATGCAGAGTACTGATTGAAGATTTTGATTTGCTTATACTAGATGAACCAACAAATCATCTTGATTTGGAAGGGTGTAAATGGCTGGAGAATTTTTTGAATGGATTAAGAAAAACAGTTTTAATTATTTCTCATGATAGATATTTTTTAGATAAGACAACAAATAAAACTTGGGAATTATCTGCAAAGTTCCTGAAGGAATATGAAGGAAATTATAGTGATTACAAGCAGCAGAAAGAAATTGAAACTAAGAATAAGATTAAAGAATATGATAAGCAGGAGAAAAAAATAGAACACCTTAAAGAAGTTATAAATGACAGAAAGAATTGGTTTGATCAGGCTCATATGGCAGCCGGGCAAAATGATTTTGCAAGAGCAAAGGCTAAGAAACATGTAAGTGTTATGAGAGCTAAAGAGAAAGAGCTGGAAAGAGTAGAAAAAAATAAAATTGATAAACCAAAAGGAGAGACTGCAGCTTACTTTGATATATTAAATAGAAGCCTCATAAATACAAAACTTCCAAAGTATTTAGTTCAGATATATGATTTAAGCAAGCGCTATGAAAATAGAAATATATTTTCAAAAGCTTCCTTTAATATTATGAGAGGCGAAAAGATTGCTCTTTTAGGTGAGAATGGTGCAGGAAAAACAACTCTTCTTAAAATTATTAATGGACTTGATAAAAAATTTGAAGGAAAAGTAACTATAAATCCTTCTGTAAAAACAGCATATTTTGCTCAGGAATTAGATAGTCTTGATTATGACAAAAGTATATTGGAAAATGTTCTTTATTATGGCATAAACCATGCAGAGACTAGAATGCTTTTAGCTTGCCTTTTGTTTAAAGGAGACGAAGTGTTTAAGCTTGTTAAAAATTTAAGCATGGGAGAAAAATGCAGAACTGCATTTGCTAAAATAATTTTGTCTGAAGCAAATTTATTAGTATTAGATGAACTAACTAATTATATGGACATAGTTTCAAAAGAAAAAATAGAAGAGATTTTGAGTGAGTTTAAAGAAACTATCCTATTTGTGTCTCATGATAGATATTTTGTAAATAGATTAGCAACTAAAATTATTGAGATAAACAATGAAAAACTGATTTCTTATCCAGGAACTTTTGATGAGTATATAAGCAGGAAACAGAATTCAGATAGCAATAACACTGACTATAACGCTATAAGGGATATTATTAGCAAACTAGAATGTGAGTTGGCATTTTTAAGCGGCAGATTTAACGAAAAGCTGTCCGAAAGTGAAAAAGAAGAATTAGATAGAAAGTTTATTGAGATATCTAGAGAAATTAATACCTATAGACTCAAATTATAAAGAAGATAAGAATTTATCTTCTTATCTTCTTTATATAAAAAGTATGTGCATTAGAAAGAGAGCTATGCTAACATAAGATATATTATTTACCTGGGGTAAAGCTACAATAGCCTATTTTATCACAAGCTTCTTTCATTTCAGTCCATAGATTTTCTTCTTTTAATGTTTGTACAGAGGAAGGATAAAGTATATGGTTTTCTTTATATATGTGATCTCTTAAATTAAATATTAAAAACTTAGCTGCTTCATCAAGCTGAGTTTTAAACTCAGTAAAGTTCATATTTTGTACCTCTTCGGCAAGCTTTTTAATTTCATGCTTCTTAGCTCTAAGCATATCGTGTTCCATTCTCATTACTCTAGTAGGTCCTGTAACGCCTCTTTTTTCAAGCTCTGGGAAAAGAACATCTTCTTCTCTTTTATGATGAGGCTCAGCTCCAATTATTTCTACTGCTGTAGAATGGAGTTTGGCGAATATATCGTTATTTTCATCATAGCTTTCTAGTTTTTGAATCTCGTTGTTTATACCTTCTAATATATGAAGGCGTTTATTAATTTCCTCGTGCTCATCAATTAATGTTGTCAATACATGATCAGGGGTTAGGCCGAGCTTTAACCTGTCTAGTTCATCCTTTAAAACTTCCATATGAATATCGCAAAGATGTCTCAAATCTTCTGGCTTTGTCCCGTTTTCGATTAGCTTTTGTTCAGCTAAGGAAAGCTCAAGTGGGTCTACATTTTGAACCATTGTTAAGGCTTCCTGTCTTAATTCTGGAGATATATCACCGCTGTTTAATTTTTGAAGCAATTCTACTAAGCTATCTATTCTATTCATAAAAATCTCCCTTCAACATTCCGTTTATTTAACTCGTTGAGTTTATTATAACTTCATTGGTATTTATTTTCTGTGATTTAAATCAAATTTAAGGAGACAATATTAAAAGAATAGGAAATTGTAGATATATTTATTAATATGAATTATAATTATTATGTTAAATTTATAACTGATTTTGAATATGGAGAGTGATTATAATGATTCCAACACCGCATATTAATGTAAGTGAGCAGGGAATAATTGCAGAAACAGTACTACTACCAGGAGATCCTCTGAGAGCAAAATTTATTGCGGAAACTTTTTTAGAAAATCCTGTTCAGTTTAATACTGTTAGAAATATGTTTGGTTATACTGGTACATATAAAGGTAAAAGAATTTCTGTAATGGGAACAGGAATGGGAATGCCTTCAATAGGAATATATTCCTATGAATTAATTCATTTCTATGGGGTTAAGAATTTAATTCGTATTGGCTCAGCTGGTTCTCTTCAAGAAAATATTAAGGTAAGAGATATAGTTATTGGTATGGCAGCATCAACAAATTCAAATTTTGCAGCACAGTATAATCTGCCAGGAACTTTAGCACCAACAGCTTCCTTTGAGCTTGTAAAGAAGGCTGTAGATGCAGCAAATTCAAAAGGAATAGAACCTAAGGTAGGCAATATCTTATCATCAGATACTTTTTATGATGATGATTCGGAAAGTTGGAAAAAGTGGGCTAAGATGGGAGTGTTAGCAGTAGAAATGGAAGCTGCTGCTTTATATATGAATGCTGCACGTGCAGGAGTAAATGCTCTTTGTATTTTGACAATATCAGATTCTCTTGTTACTCATGAAGCTACTACAGCTGAGGAACGTCAGCATACTTTTACTCAAATGATGGAAATAGCTTTAGAGTTAGCTTAATAGTAAGGAGAGTGCTTATCACTCTCCTTTAATCTATTTAATATTAAAGCAAACAGGTGATAAAAATGAAATTTTTTAATAAGAACAAGCTAAGAATAAAAAAAGAGATTATAAAAGAAAAAGTTAAGTTTTATATTGATTATTCAAATTTAAAAGATAAATTTGAGTTTAAAAACAAACTACTAACTGATTTTATTAATAAGGAAAATTGTTTATTAATCATAGATTCAAAATTACAGCAAAAGGGCATTAATCAGGAAGAGACATCAGATAAACTTGAAGGTTGTCTGATTGGCAGCAATATTATATATAAGAAGATAGAAGATAGAGCCTCAGACAGCGTATCAGTTCTTGGCGTTTCTGTTAAACTTGATAATAAAAACAGACCCAAAAATTATATAATAGCATTTATAATTTCAGACAAAGACTTATATAAAGTGGAAACAATTATAAAGAAGTATAATAGTCACTTTTATATAGGTTTTATAAATGAAAGTTTAGAAGACATTATAAAATTATATAAAAATGATGATGATTTTAGTGAAAAATTTAAGTACACTATTTTTGACAATAATTCATTGGAAAGTATGGCTGTTTTATCTGAAATTGAAGATTTAGATAGAACTAAAGATATTATTGAACATGCAGCTAATTGATAAAGTTACTTTATGGCAACCCTTCACACATAATCATAAGCTTTCATACTATAACATTGAAGCAATATTTGGAGTGAGTATTTTTGCTGTATGCACTAATATTAGCAGGAGGAAAAGGCCTAAGATTATATCCATTATCTCGTGAAAAAAACCCAAAACAGTTTTTAAAGGTCATAAATAACAAAAGCTTTCTAAGAAATACAGTAGATAGAATCAAACCCCTTGTTAATAAGGAAAACATTTATGTAGTTACTAATGAAGAGTATTTGGATAAAATTTATGAGGAGCTTCCTGACATCAATAAAGCTAATATATTTGTTGAGCCTGCAAACAAAGAGACTGCAACATGCATTGGACTTTCAGCAGTTAAGCTTTTAAAAAAAGATAAAGATGCAACCATGATAGTTCTCCCCTCAGATCATTATATTGAAAATGATAAATTATTTCTAGATACTTTAGATCAAGCAGTGGAAATTGCTGAACGAAGGAGAGGCTTAATAACTATAGGAGTAAGTCCAACAAGACCTGAAACAGGCTATGGATATATTGAAATGGGTACTCGAATAAGTGGAGACATAGCTACATTCAAAGTTGAGAGGTTTACTGAGAAACCTAATGTGGAAGTAGCTAAAGATTTCATTATAAAAGGAACTTACCTATGGAACAGCGGCATGTTTGTTTGGAGAGCAGATGTATTTCTAAGAGAGATGGAAAAGTATCTTCCTAAAATGTATAAAAACTTAATGAATATATATCAGAGTCTAGGAGAACAAAATGAACATGATGTTATAGTTGAGCAGTATAACCTTATAGATGGAATTTCTGTGGACTTCGGTATTATGCAAAAGACTAGAAAAGCATATGTTATTAAGTGTGAGTTTATTTGGGATGATATAGGAAGTTTTGCTGCTTTGGGCAGATTTTTGACAGATTTCCGGGGAAATAACGTATCCGGAATAGCTTTTATGGAACAAAGCGAGAACTGTTATGTATTTGGAGATAAAAAGCTGATTATAGGTTTTGGAGTTAAGGATTTGGTAATTGTAGATGCTGGTGATGTGATTTTAGTTATGGATAGAAATAAAGAACAGGAAGTTAAACATTTAGTTAATGAAATAAAGCAGGAGAATGGATTAGAACAATACTTGTAGCTGTAAGCTTTAGTGAGAAATAATGCTCACTAAGGCTTTTTAATTTTTTCAAGGCAAATTTAATGTAACAATTATATTGTGGTCTGTGCTTTTTTATAATTATTATTAATATATTTATATTATACATATGGACGATAACAATTATCATTTACAAATCTGTATCATTATGATAGCATATTTGTAGGTTAAATGGCACAAACTTTGAATATTAAAACAAAAAAAGAAATAGGGGGAAATACGATATTGGAAGATTTAACTTCAAAGAGTGAGTTAAGAAGCTCTAGGAAAAAAGAGCATGTTCAACATTTTTTAAATGGTAATTTCGAAGGAGATAACTTTTTTAGACATATATATTTGGAACATAACTCCCTCCCTGAGCTGGATTTTGAAAAGATAGATACAAGATGCAGCTTTCTGGGAAAGAATATAAGCTTTCCTTTAATGATAAATGCAATGACTGGAGGTTTTAAGGACGGAGTTCGAATAAACGGTAATCTTGCAAGGCTTGCAGAGAAACTAAATATACCAATGGCAGTAGGTTCTCAGGCTATCGCTGTAGCAGATAAAGAGTATGAGTCATCTTTTAAGATTGTAAGAGAAATATTAAAAAATGGAGTGGTTATTTCAAATATTAATGCCTTTGCAGGAGTGGATGAAGTGCTTAGGGCTATTGATATGATACATGCTGATGCTGTTCAGATTCATTTGAATCCAGCACAGGAAATTGTTATGCCTGAAGGGGATAGGAATTTTAAAGGGGTATTAAGAAATATTCAAAACATAGTAACAAAAATAGATAAGCCAGTTATAGTAAAGGAAATCGGATTTGGCATTTCAAAATACACAGCTAATAGATTATTTGATGCAGGAGTAAGATATATAGACATAGGGGGAAGCGGTGGAACTAATTTTATAAAAATAGAAAGTGAGAGAAACAAGGAATTTGAATTCAGTGAATTATTTGACTGGGGAATACCCACAGCCTTAAGTCTTTTAGAGTGCAGAACTGTCAGCAAAGATTTAAACATTATCTGCAGTGGTGGAATGAAAAGTGCAGACGAGATAGTAAAGGCCTTATGTGCAGGAGCGGATATGACGGGAATAAGCGGACCTATTTTAAGAGAACTTTTAGAAGGTGGCTTTGAGGGAGCTTATAAATACCTGAAAAATATTATTTATAAAACTAAAGTAATTATGCTCCTTTTAGGCAAGGAAAATATAAATGACCTTAGAACCGTACCTTATAGGATAAAGGGAGAACTTAAGGAGTTACTTGAGTGCTAAACTGAGAAAGGACGAACTAATATGAGTACATTTTTTGAAAATCAAGCTATAGGAGAGGCACACAGCAAGCTGATTTTAGTCGGCGAACATGCTGTTGTTTATGGAAAGCCTGCTATTGCTATGCCTTTTCCGCTTAAGGCAAAAGCTATAGTTCACAGAATAGATGGATCTATTATGCTTGAATCATCAGTTTATACGGGACCTATTTCATGCCTGCCTGATAAAATGAAAGGAATATCAAGCTGTATTAATAAGACGCTAGAGTATTTAAATCATACTTCTGATGGACTATATATAAAAATTGATTCGGCGATTCCTTTAGGTCGCGGATTAGGATCAAGTGCTGCGGTTGCTATTGCATGTGTAAGAGCTTTAGCTTATTTATATGGAAAAGAGTTCACACAAAAAGAACTATTCTCACTTGTACATGTGGCTGAAACCTATGCTCACGGCAATCCCAGTGGAATTGATATGGCAGCAGAACTAAGCGAAAATCCGATATGGTTTCAAAAGGGACAAGAAACAAGTACTTTAAACGTGAAAGATAACTTATACATAGTAGTTGGTGATACAGGAAGAGCAGGAGATACACGCACAGCGGTAGAAAACGTGAGAAAAAACTATGATTCAGATCCAATGAAAATAAAAGAATCCATAATAGAAATAGCTAATATAGCAATTGAAACAAAAGCTGCTCTTGTTAGGGGAGATATGTATCTTCTTGGAAGTTTGCTTAATAGAAATCAAAAAGAACTTATGACTCTAGGTGTCAGCGATGAAGGACTAAATAAACTAATTGAAGCATCAAAAAATTCTGGAGCCTTAGGGGCAAAGCTTACTGGAGGAGGCCTGGGAGGATGCATAATTGCTCTTGCGCCAGATTTAGCAAAGGGCAGAATAATCTCAAAGGAACTCATAAAAGCAGGAGCAGTTCAAAGCTGGTGTTTTTCAACTGCTGAAGGTATACTTTACGAAACATAAGAATAGAAGGGGATAGTGAAATGAAGGCTGCAGCAAGAGCGAATACAAATATTGCACTTATTAAATATTGGGGAAAGCGTGACGAGAAATTATTTTTGCCAATGAACAGCAGTTTGTCCATAACGTTGGACAGGTTTTATACCGAAACATCTGTGGAGTTTAGAGAGGAGCTTAAAAGCGATGTATTCCTTCTTAATAATAAGCCTGCAGGTGAAGCTGAAGCTAATAAGGTATTTAGGTTTCTTGATAATATAAGAAAATTGGCTGGTACCAAAATGTATGCAGTAGTCATCTCTGAAAATATGGTTCCTACAGCGGCTGGCTTTGCTTCTTCAGCATCAGGTTTTGCTGCTTTAGCAGCCGCAGGGGTAAAGGCTCTCAATTTGAATTTAAATGAAAAGGAATTATCAATATTAGCTCGTCAAGGTTCAGGCTCTGCTTGCCGTTCTATATATGGTGGATATGTAGAGTGGCAAAAAGGAGAGAGGGGAGATGGAATGGATTCCTATGCAAACCAGCTTTTGACTGAAAAAGACTTGGATATATGCATTCTTTCCGTTTTAGTAGAATCAAATCAAAAGAAAATATCCAGCAGAGAAGGAATGAAGCGAACAGTAGAAACGTCACCTTTTTATTCAGGGTGGCTTGATACAGTAGAAAAAGATTTAGAAAAAGCAAAAGAGGCTATTAGAAATAGAGATTTTCAAAGCCTTGGAGAAACGGCAGAAGCAAACGCTTTAAAGATGCATGCTACTATGCTTGGAGCGAAGCCGCCGGTTTTGTACTGGCAAAGTGGAACTATGGAGATAATTCATCAGGTTCAAAGTCTTAGAATGTCTGGGATTAAAGTATATTTCACAATAGATGCGGGCCCTAATGTAAAGGTGCTTTGCCTTCCAAAAGATGAGCAAAAAGTTAGTGATACATTAATGAAACTTCCTGCTGTGAAGCAGATTATAACTTGTCATCCAGGGTCAGGAATTACTTATGTATAACAACCAAACTGTGTTTTTAATAAGAAAAAAATAAGCCTTACGCTATTCAATATATATAAGTTTTGAAGTTGTACCTAATAGAAGTCAAAAACAATTTAAAGGAGCTGATTAAATGAACAATATAAATAATGATTCAAAGAACAACATTGAGGTCTGGGAGGATCTTGTTAATATTAAAGATTTGGTTATATCGCTTATTATTTGCAGCGTTACAACTATGGGGGCGTATTTTCTTGCGCCTAAACAGCCACCTAAGCCTTTGCTGTTTGGATTATCCGGGGCAATACTTGGCTTTGTAATCTGCAGCATTGTTATAAAACCTAAAAGAGTATTTATAGAAACTGATAAGGAGAATTAAGATGGACATTGTTTTAATTTTGCAGATGATTCTTGCAGCTGTTATTGCAGCAGTTATGTATACAATAATTGGGGCAGCTCCCGGAGCAGACGAAACCGCAACTATAGCACCTGTAACATTAGTACTTGTTTTATCAGGGGTAAAACCTGTAATAATATTAGCCTTCTTTATTTCAGCTATTGTGGCAAGTAAGCTTATTGATGCTGTTCCTGTTTCCATAGCAGGAATTCCGGCAGGTGTTATGTCTACTCCTATGGTTGAGCATGCTATGGTGCTGAAAAAGAATGGACTAACAGATACAAGCATTCGAAAAATTGCGTCAGGAGCTATAATCGGCACCATAGTTTCAATACCTGTAAGCTTGTTCCTGGCTCGTGCATTGGTTCCTTTTTCAGCAGTTATAAAACAGTATGGAGATCCAGTTTTCTTTATTGGCGCCATACTTTTAGCTTTGATGTCTAAAAACAAATGGATATCTCTAGCTGCAATTTTGCCATTTGCCTTATTGATTCAAGGGCTTAGGTATATGTACTGGGGTATTGGAGTTGTACCAAAGGGAACTAACGTATTTACATCCTTCTTCTTAGCCATCACTATAGGACCAGTAATTTTAACATTGTTTGAACTTTTGAATAAAGATAAAAGAGACAATATGAAACGTTTTGATAAGAAGGAAATTAATTTAAAGAAGACAGAAGAAATTAAAAAGTTTCCAAATCCGTTTAAGATTCTTACTAAAAAAGAGGTTGGCTATAGCGCACTGGCTTCCCTAATAGGATCTGTTACATTTATCTTAAGTCCTGTTGGGCTTACTACTTTTCTTGGAGAACTTTTCTCAAGCCGTACAAAGGATCCGGTAGAAAAAGCTTCTCTTGCAGTATCAACTATGGAAGCTTTGGCTCAGGCAACCTATTTTTCAGGAACCTTAATACCACTTGTAGCTTTAGGAATACCTTTGTCACCAATGTCTATTGGTCCGGCAAATCCTTTGTTTAATGCTCCGCCAGTGTTTACCCTGCAGCACAATATGCATCATATATTAACAAACTCTGATTTTGTTTGGGCTACAATAATAGGTGCAGCAGTTGCAGCAACTTTTACCTATTTCATAACAGTTAAATACTCAAGACAGATCTGTGCTTTTGTATTTAAAAGAATACCTCACGAAGCATTGCTGGGCTTATTCTTCAGTTTAGTATTATTATTAGCCTTTATGGATGCAGGATGGATTAATATTGCAGGTGTTCTTCTGCTTGGTATTGTCGCAGGTACATTATATCGCTTGGGAGTTAATTACGGTGTGCTATTTATGATTTTATATTCTGCACCATGGATTATTAAAACAATAGCAGGTCAATAATAAAATATTGAATAGTTTTAACAGAAAGGATGAATAGCAATGACTTACTTAAGCTATAGTGTGAAAGTACCAGGAAAACTTATGATTGCTGGAGAATATGCTGTGCTTGAGCCTAATCAGAAGGCTGTGGTGGCAGCTGTAAATCGTTATGTAACAGCGTATATAGAGCCTTTCAGCCAGAACTGTATTTCTCTTCCTCAAATGGAACTTGAAGATATAACTTGGGAGATAAATGATGAAAGCATACAGTTTAGTATATCTGATTCACGCTTAGGCTTTATTGGGAATGCTATTGTTTCAGCAGTTAAATTTTTAAAAGAAAAATCGGTCATGCTATCTCCTTTTAAATTACAGATTAAAAGTCAGCTGGATGATCCGGCGACCGGAAAGAAATATGGGCTTGGTTCAAGTGCTGCGGTTGTTGCTGCAGTTATTTCTGCTGTATTATATTTACATAGTGCTCAGCTTGGAATACTTGAACTTGATGATATCTTTAAGCTTTCGGCTATTGCACATGTAAAAACACAGAAAAGCGGTTCTGGGGCTGATATTGCAGCAGCTGTTTATGGAGACTGGCTTGAGTATTCTGCCTTCAGTGCAGAGTGGTTACTAAAACAGCTAGATCAGGAAAAAATACTCACTGATATAGTTAAGAAAACTTGGCCAAATTTATCAATCAGGTCATTAACTTCTCCAGCAAACCTTCAATTAGCAGTAGGCTGGACAAAAGAATCAGCTGCAACAGCACCAATGATTCAAAAAGTGCATAATTTTAGATGCATCAATTTTGAAGCTTACAGCAGTTTTTTAAAAGAAAGTCAGGATTCTGTATCAAGCTTAATTAGAAGCTTCGAAACAAATAATTGTAATGGTGCTATTAATGCTCTTTCACAAAATCGCAGGACTCTCAGAAGGTTAGGGGAAAATGCAGGTATAAGCATTGAAACTAAAGAGCTTAAAACCTTATGTGATATTGCTGAAAACTTCGGCAGCGGCAAGCCTTCAGGCGCTGGAGGAGGAGATTGCGGAATTGCTTTTATAATAGGAAAACACAAGGTTCAGGAATTATATGAAGCGTGGCAGGAAGCTGGAATTGAGCCATTAGATTTATGTGTATCGAAAACTGGAATTAAAGTGGAAGTGTTAAAAAAAGTACATTTAAATTTCTTGAATTTTTGAGAAGTATAACAATTATTAAGATTATAGAGTGGTAGTTTAAAAATACTAAATAAACAAGGCCTTAAGTATAATGAAAAGTTACTAAAGTCTTGTTTATTTTTTGTTTTATTAAAAAATACCACTTTAAAAGAAAATTAACTATCAGAAGGAAAAGCAAATGTAAAAGTTCTTGCTTCAAATGAAAAATGGTATGGAGTTACTTATAGATAGGACAAGCAAATTGTAAAACAAGCTATACAGGCTTTAGTTGATAAAGGAGTATATCCAATAAATTTATGGGGGGATAAAGTTGGTAAATAATTATAACTTTGAGAAATACTTAGCAAATTTAATTTTAAAGGTAAGTATTTAGAAATAAAGCCGTATGGACTAGGACATATTAATGATACTTATGCAGTAAGTTATATGCAAACGATGGCAAGGTTATTAGATATATACTGCAAAGGATAAATACAAACATATTCAAAATACCTGATAAATTAATGGAGAATGTTGAAAACGTGACAAGATTTTTACAAAAAAAATAATAGCAGCAGGGGGAAACCCAGAGAGAGAAACACTAAATTTAATTAATACAATTGATGGAAAGTAATTTTATATGAACTCATCAGGAGAATTTTGGAGAAGCTATGTATTTATTGAAGGAGCTCAAACGTAACAAGTAGTTGGAAATTTAAAGCATTTTTATAATGCAGGAAAAGCTTTAGGCAAATTTGAGCAGCAGCTTAAAGATTTTCCTGCCGGAAAACTATACGAGACAATACCAGACTTTCACAATACCCAAAAACGTTTTGAAGCTTTTGTTAAAGCAGTTGAAGAAGATGAAAGAGATTTGACTAAAGTTTGTATGGATATGAATCTTTTTGAACATTTTACGCATGGATTTTTAGACGGTGTTAATAATTCCTTAACTGATATTGAACTTGAATGTTTACCATTTGGCGCTAAATTGATGACATTTGAATGCGGAATGAGATTTTTAGCAGATCATTTAAATGGTGATATTTATTTTAAAATACACAGAGAAAATCATAATCTAGATAGAGCAAGAACCCAATTTAAGATGGTGGCAGATATGGAAGAAAAGTTTGATGAAATGAAAAAGATAGTAAAGAAGTATAGTTAAATCGTTTCTAAAAGCTGATTATATTATAATTTGATTATGATATAAATAATTTTAAATAAAAGCACATGTATAGATTTTCAGACATATACTGATCAGATATTGAAAAAAGTGAGGACGTCCATAATTTTGTGTAAATTATGGACGTCCTCTAACTATATGAGTGTATCTCTAATCCACATTCATTTGCTGCTAAAAATAAGGACAAATAGTTTGATTATTTTAATGATTTGTCCATCTAATCAAAATTTATGACCGAATTGTTAAATACATAGGAAAATAAAAAAATTACAATGGAAGTAAATGGAGGGAAAAATATAAGTGAATTCTATGTTGAAGGAAAAAATTTACTTTTGGCAATGTGCCAACGATGATTTTATCAATTTAATGTAAGGTGGGAAATTATTGAAAAGGTATAAAATTGGAATAATTGGTGCTGGACTTAGATCGGTATTTTTTGTGAATGAAATACTTAAGAAAGAAAAGCTGGAAATAGCTGCAATAGCAGATATAGAGATGAATAACATGGATCACCTATGTAACATATACGAAAAGAAGTGGGATAAATATTTGAATTATAAGGATTTGCTAGAGAGAGAAGATATTGAGGGCATAGTTTTAGCCACTCCTGATTATATGCACGAAGAGCATGCTGTTGAAATATTAAGAGCAGGGAAACATCTTTTTCTTGAAAAACCAATAGCAGTTACTTTAGAAGGTGCCAGAAGGATAATTAAAGAAAGAAATAGAAGTGGAAAGATACTTATTGTTGGCTTTGTATTAAGATATAATAATCTTTATAAAAAAATGAAGGAATTAATAGATAGTGGAATTATAGGAGAAGTAAAATCAGGATGGGTGCTACATTCTGTTGGAACGAGCAGTGAATGGTTTTTTCACGATTGGCACTGCAAAATGGAGAATACCGGCGGACTTTTAATTCAGAAGGGAAGTCATGATTTTGACATAATAAACTGGATTGCTAATTCTAAAGTGAAAAAAATTGCAGCTATGGGAAGTTTGGATTTTTTTGGCGGAAATAATTTAAATGAACTAGAATGTCAAAACTGCAAGGATAGAAGTAGATGTAGCGAAGCTATTAAAGGAAATAATGTTATTTTGAGAAAATACAATGGTAAAATAGCTAAAATTGTTTATAATCAACGGAAAAATAAATGTGCTTTTAGAGAAGAAATAAATGTTTTAGATAACTATCAAGTATTGCTTGAGTATGAAAATGGAGTTAAAGCATCTTATTTTGAAAACCATTATACTCCTGATGATAATAGAGAGTACATATTCATTGGAACAAAAGGCAAGTTAATACTTAATGATGAAGAAGACACGATTACTTTAAAACTTAGAAATGGAATGCAGGATAGAAAAGAAAAAATAGTATATGAGAATTTGAAAGCTTTAAAGTGGCATGGAGATGGCAATAGCTATATTTTAGATGATTTTATTAGTGCTATGGGGAGTGGAATAAATCCGAATGCCAGTGGTGAGGCAGGATTAGATGCCATAGAAATAGCAATTACGGCACATATGTCTATAATAAGCGGAGAAGTTAAATATTTGATTAAATAAATAGGAGGCATTTATATGTTAAATAATGAATTACAGGAAGAGTTTTTTACAATGACAAAAATTGATTGGATAGAAAATAAAAACAATATAACTCATATAAAATCCGGAAGCTGTGAGATAAAGATTAATTTTTACAAAGAAGATATCGTTAGAATATGGATGGAACCTAAGGGAAAGTTTCAAGATCCCACAGAAGGTAAAATTTTAGCTCTAAATAATTTTAAAGCTCCTGAAATCGTTTTTGATGATGAGGGAAACTATTATAAAATACAAAGTAAAAAATGTGTCATTAGAGTATATAAAAATCCATTAAAATTTGCTATGTATGATTTTAGAGATGTAAGCTCTATTTGGGAGGAAGAAGTTTCACTGCAATATTCAGAAAAAAGTACAAAGCAAACTTTAAAAACAAAAGAGGATGAATATTTCTATGGCGGAGGAGTACAAAATGGGTATTTCTCACATAAAAATAAAACTATTTGTATAGAAAATCTTATTACTCATTGGAATGATGGTGCTGTATCTAATCCTGTACCATTTTATATGAGCACAGCAGGATATGGAGCATTTAGAAATACTTTTAAAAAAGGAGTTTATGAATTCAAACAAACTGCGGTTACATGCCATGATGAAAATAGATTTGATTGTTTCTATTTCTATGGACCATCCTTAAAACAAATACTTAATGGATATACTCAAATTACAGGAAGACCGGCCTTTATACCAAGATGGGGATTAGGGCTTGGTGATGCTGATTGCTATAACACAAGCAATACAACTTATAGTGGAACACATAATAAACCAAATAAAGTAACAACCATAGATGTTTTGCAAGTTGCCCAAAAATATAGAGATATGGATATGCCTGGCGCCTGGATACTTCCCAACGATGGCTATGGATGTGGATATAATGATTTGGATATAGTTGTTAAAGAATGCTATGAGAAGTATGGTTTTAGAGTTGGACTTTGGACAGAGAATGGAGTAGAAAAGATTCAGCATGAAGTTGGAAAATTAGGAAGCAGATTATGTAAGCTTGACGTTGCATGGGTTGGATCAGGATATGATTTTGCATTAAATGCATCCAAAACAGCTTTTGAAGGTATTGAAAATAGTACTACAGTAAAGAATTCCGATGGAACATATTCAGAAAGAGGATATATATGGTCTGTTTGCGGATGGGCCGGTACACAAAGATATTCTACAGTTTGGACAGGAGATCAAAGTGGTAATTGGGAATATATAAGATTCCACATTCCAACATATATAGGTTCCGGATTATCAGGAATTCCATATATAGGTAGTGATGTAGATGGCATATTTGGTGGTTCGGCAAAGACTCAAGTAAGAGATCTGCAATGGAAGGTTTTCACTCCTATAATGATTAATATGTCAGGCTGGGCGGATAAAGACAAACAGCCTTGGGTATGGGGAGAACCATATACAAGTATAAACAGAAAATACCTAAAATTAAGACAAAGATTAACTCCTTATCTATATACTTATGCAGAGGAAGCCTATGAAACCGGTATGCCAATGGTAAGAGGAATGGTTTTAGAATTTCCTAAAGATAATTTTGCTAAGACCAAAAATACACAATATCAGTTTATGTGCGGTAAATGGATTTTAGTTGCACCTGTATATGAAGATAAAGAATCGAGAAATGAAATATACCTGCCGGAAGGTAAATGGATTGATTATTGGACAGGAAAACAATATGATGGCGGGAAAGTAATAAATAATTATGAAGCAGCTTTAGATACTCTTCCATTACTAATCAGAGCAGGAGCAATTATACCTATGTATCCTGAAGCTTTATATGATGGACAAGTCCAAACAGATGAAAATAATCCATTAACAATAGAGGTTTATCCAAGTGGGATAACATCCTTTGAATTATATGAAGATGATGGACATACTACACTGTATAAACAAGGAAAATTCTCCAAAACTACTATTATATCTAAAGAAGGTAATGGTGAATTTACTATTAATGTTGGTTCTGCTATTGGGAACTATTATGGAATGCCATTTGCAAGAAAATATGAATTTAAAATTCATAGTGCTGTAGAACCAAACAATGTGAAGTTTATTTGCGGAGAAGGCTCTGGAAGCTTTAATAAGGCAGACTCAATGGAAGAATGGAAGAATACAAAATGCTGCTGTTGGTACTTTAATAAAGAAGAAAAAGTAGGTGTGCTATATGTAAAAACAAAGGCAATTCCTCTGCACAGTGAATTTAAATTATGTGTAGATAAGTTTTGCTCTGAAATTTATAAAGAAATGCCCAAAGATATTGAGGTACCAAATGTTCCAAGTGGCTTTAAAATAACTGAAATTCAAGATACAGAATTAAGAATTCAATGGAATAAAGCAGATGGTGCAAATTATTACGAGATAAAAGCAGATGGAATTATATACTCAAATCTTTACGATATATTTATCCATAATGAATTAGATTTTTTGTCAGAGCACAGATATCAAATAAGAGCTGTAAATGCAAGTGGATATAGTAAGTGGAGTGAAGAAATTTCAGGTACAACTCTAGAAGATAAAATGAAAGGTGCTATACCTTTTGAAGAACTTACAGCATATAGCTCAAGTGCTCTTGGAGAAAAATACTATCCGGAAAAAGCTGTAGATGGAGAAAATTCTACAGAATGGATTTCAAATTATAAATATGAAAAGCTTCCTCAAAGCATTACTATAGATATGGCAAAAATCTATGAGGTTGAAAAAATTGTTTATACTCCTAGACAAGAAAATTCAAAAGCAGTAATTACAAAATATAATTTCTATACAAGTGAAGATGGAAAGAGATTTGAGAAAGTTGTATCTGAAGGAACTTGGCTAGATGATGGTAAAGATAAAACTATTGAAATTAAACCTACTAAGTTAAAAAGTGTAAAGCTTGAAGCTTTGGAGTGTTCAACCCCAGAATTTGAAGGTGCGTCTGCTATTCAAATTAGTATATTCAAAGCTCATGAGGCTAAAGGTGAAGTGGCTGCTGACTTTACAGGAGATGGAAAAGTAGATATGGCAGACCTAAACTTTGCACTTCAATATTATGGATCAAAAGAAGGAGATAATGATTGGCCTTATGTTTCTAAGGCAGATATAAATAAAGATGGAGTTATAGGCATATACGATGTAGCTTATACATCAAACTTAATTGAGCCAAGAAGTATTTATATAAATGAAAATAAAGCAAGCGGTACTTTAAAATTGAAGTATGAAAAACTCGAGGTTAATGCAAATCAAGAGTTTACTGTAGACATAACTGGAGAATGTATTACAGATTTATATGCCTTTGAGAGTGTAATTAAACTTGATAAGAATATTTATGAATTAGTAAGCTTTGAAGCTGCAGAAATATCTAAAATGATGATTTCGGCTTGTAAAGAAAAAGAGGATAAAATTTTAGTGGCATATACAAATTTAGGAGACATAGAAGGTATAAATGGAAATGGTGTTCTTGCAAAAATTAAACTAAGAGCAAAGGTGAGTGCCAAAGTAGATATTAATATGGAAAGCGGAATAATAATAGGATCAAATTTTGATGTGGTTAGCATGCAAGACTCAATAATTTCTGATAGTAATAAAGAAGGATTTGAATTCCAAATACCAAAAGCAAAACTTGCAGCAGAAGCAAGCTCAGAGCAAGCAGAAGAAGGAGATGGAAGTGCGGGAAGTATTTTAGATAAGAATCCGGATACTCATTGGCATACACCATGGAATAAGAGTGCGTTACTTCCACAAAGTATCACTGTTGATTTAGGTAAAGAATATACCGTAAGTAAAGTAAAATGCAAATTAAGAGGAATTGGAGCATATGGAGTCATCACCTCATACACTATTTTTTCCATAGATGAAAAGAATAATGAAGCCAAAATTTCTGAGGGTAAATGGATAGATGATGGAAAAATTAAATGTGTGATATTTGAAAATCCAATATCAGCAAGAAAAATAAAAATTCAGGCAAATGAAGGAAATGGCGGGTTTGCTACTATGGTTGACCTAAATATTTACGCTGTTATTTAAAAATTATAGGGTTTTAAGTACAGTTATTAACTTATACATGCTCAAAAAGTGTTAAAGCTTTACTATTTTGAGTCATGTATAAGTTTAGATTAACAGTTAAAACCTTATATGGCTAATTAATAAAAAAATGTGACTAAATTGGTAAATACATTAATAATTAAATAAATTAAAATATATTTAAGTAAACGTTTTAAATAAAGGGTTTATAATTAAAAATTAAGGGGGAAAAATAATGAATAAGACGTTAAGAAAACTTGCATTAGCAATTGTTGCTGCAATAACAGTTACGTCGTTTGTTGGCTGCAATGATACTAAAAGTACAGGCGTCGGCAAAAGCAGTGGTAAAAAAGAATATGCTGAACCAACTGTAAACAAAGATAAAGTTATGAACATGGCCGGATATTGGTCTAAACCACCTCAATTTAATGGAAACTTCTTTAATAGTGATGGAAATAACGTAGCACAATATTTTGTCTATGAAAGATTATGGACAACCTTACGTGTTGGAACAGGAAAAACTTATATGCAGTTAGCAGATAAGGTTGAAAATACAGAAGATAAAACAATAGTAACTTTGAAAAAAGGTATTAAGTGGCATAATGGGGAAACGTTTACAAGTAAAGATATATGGGCTTACTATATGCTTAAAAAAGTTGATACAACTAAATATGTAGCAAGCATTGAAACGCCTGATGAAAATACATTAGTATTCAACTGGCAAAAACCTGCTGTATTTGAAGATATGAGAATGAAGCTTATTGCAAAAGATTTAAATGGTACTATGCCATACCATATTTATAAAGAATTTGCAGATAAAGCAGCTGAGATTTATAAATCAGGAGCTCCAAATACAGATTCAAAGAAAAAGCCTACATTTGGCGTAAATTTAAATGAAGAGCAAACAAAAGCATTTGCTGATAACAATAAAAATCTTGTTAATTTAAAAATGGAAAAGCCAATAGGTACAGGACCATATAAATTTTCAAGTGTTGATGATAATAACCTTGTATTAGTAAAGAATGCAGATTATTATGATGCTAAAAATGTTCATTTTGAAAAAATCAACTTTAAAATGGCACCGGCAGATATTTCACAGTATTATGCTATGCTTAGAAATGGTGAATTTGATATAGATAATGGAACTCCTCCAAAAGATGTTCTTGAGTCTACACTTGCTGCAAACCAAGATTTAGTTCACTACACTATGTTTGATATGGCTAGTTATGGAGTTATGTTTAATACAAGAAAAGCCCCTTTTGATAATTTAAAATTCCGTCAGGCAATAGCTTATATAATTGATAAGGGTAAAGTAAGAGAAGTTGGTAACTACTATGGAAAAGAATTTAATTCAATTTCTGCTATAGGCTTTCCACCTTCAATGATGGAAAAAGTTCTTGATAAAAATATGAAACTTACTGACTATACTAAGAATGAAGAAAAAGCAGCATCACTTCTTAAGGAATTAGGCTGGACAAAAGGAAGCAATGGTCAATGGGCTGATTCAACCGGAAAGAAAGCTGAATTTATTATAGGTTCCGATGCAGGCTTTGATATTACATTAAACTCAGCACAAGTTGTTGCTGAACAATTAACAAAATTCGGTATCAATACTCAAGTTAAAGCAGTTGATGGCTCAGTATTCTATACAAATGCAAAAGCAGGAGAATATGATATGACTTGCTATTTAATAGATATGTGCTGGGGTATGAATGATGCTTGGGATGGTTTAAATAATGCATATGTAGGGTTAAAAGATTATATGGGATTACCTAATAATCTAACAGCAAAAGGATATGATGGAAGTGATGTTGATGTTTATTCATTATTAGATCAATATCCACGTACTCAAGATGCCAAAGAAAGAGAAAAAATTGCAAGCAATTTAGCCTATGTATACAATGAAAACTGCTATGCAGTAAATCTATTCCAAACATCCTATGGTGTATTTCTTAATATGAAAAATATAGATGGTAACTTCCCGGCTGCAGAAGATATTGAAAAATATGATAGGAATATGCCGTTATATACTGATAATAAAGATATAAATGACAGAATAGTTGAACTTAATTACGAGTTCCAATGCAATAGAAATTGGACAAGTGGAGAGTTCTGGCCTAAATAGAAAGAAATTAGTCCAAATATGAGGCATAGGCTATTAGTTGTTTAACAAGTAGCTTATGCCTTTATAAATAAATATCCATATTTCATATAATTTATAAAGATAAAGGAGGGGCAAAATGTCGTTAAGAGGATTATTAAAAAAATTAGGAATTTCACTTGTTACAATATTTGTATCAATGTCTCTGACATTTTTTATGCTTAGATTAACCCCTGGAAATGCTTTTGATAAATGGGCTCAGGATTTAGCTAAAAAACAAGGTGTAAGCTATGAAGAAGCTAGAGCACTTGTTACATCTATGTCCAATTATGATCCAAATGAAAAACTTTTACATCAATTTACCAGATATGTGAATGGTTTGATACATGGAAATTTTGGAGCTTCTATGTATAATGAAACCTTAACTGTTCAAAGTATACTGGAAAAAGCATTACCATGGACAATTTTTATTCTTACAATTTCATTGCTGATTAGTTTCATAGTAGGAGTTAATCTTGGAATAATAATGGCTTGGAAGAGAAAGAGTATTTTAAATCCTATTATATCTTTTTATGCTATTATTTCTAATGCAATACCTAATTTCTTAGTTGCAATCGCATTAATAATAATTTTCTCCTTTAAACTGAAATGGTTTCCAATGAGAGGAGCATATGATTCTAGTAGAGCGGCACCGGGATTTAATATTAAGTTTATATTAGATGTGCTTCACCATGCTATACTTCCAATAGCCACTTATGTTTTAACTACACTTGGAGGCTGGGCGCTTACAATGAAGGGAAGTGCTGTTAGTGTACTTGGAGAAGATTATATAACTGCTGCATGGGTTAGAGGAGTACCGGAAAATAGAATTATGAAATATTATATTAAAAAGAATGCCATGTTACCTCTTGTTACATCCCTTGCAATAAGCTTTGGATATATGATGGGCGGTTCTGCACTTATTGAAAATCAATTTAATTATCCGGGATTAGGTTTTTATATGGCTCAAGCTGCCGGAAAGCGTGATTACACAATAATGCAGGGATTGCTTTTAATTACAAGTGTAACCGTTATTATAGCTAATTTTATAGCTGATATCATATATGCTAAGCTTGATCCTAGAGTAAAATTGGAGGATTAGTAATATGGAAGGAATTAAATCATTTTTTAGAGTAATATATAAAAACAAGCAAGCTTTTGCAGGGCTTATAATGCTCATAGCCTTTATTATAATGGCTGTAGCAGGAGTGTTTGTTAAGGTAGATATGACAGTTCAATTTGATCAAAGATACCAACCTCCATCTATTCAGCACATACTGGGAACAGATTATGCAGGCAGGGATACTTTCCTGCAGCTTGTGAAAGGTTCCACGGATGTTTTGACCATAGGAATATATGCAGGCTTTATGACACTCATTATAGGATTTATAATTGGTGCGACGGCGGGGCTTGCAGGAGGATGGATTGATATTATTTTAACATTTTTTACGGATTTGTTTTTAACAGTACCAACCTTTCCTTTAATGATGATTCTAGCTACAACAGTTAAAATAAATAATAATATCATCTTTGCTTTAATTTTAAGTGTATTCTCTTGGGCAGCTCTTGCAAGGTCTATTAGAGCTCAAATTCTTTCTTTAAAAGAAAGAGAATTTATAGTGGTATGTAAAGCTATGGGTCTTAAAACACCATATATTGTATTTAAGGAAATAATGCCTAACATAACTTCTTATCTTGCAATAAACTTTGTTATGATTATACAAAGTGCTATAGTATCAAGCGTTGGATTGATGCTTTTGGGATTATCCCCATATACTCCAACTAACTGGGGTATGATGTTAAATTTAGCAATTAAAAATACAGGCGGTATTTTTAATCCAAAAGGTTATTATTACCTATTGTCTCCTATGCTATGTATAGCATTATTCCAAATGAGCTGCATTTTCTTTTCAAGCGGATTAGATGAAGCGCTTAATCCAAGACTTAGATCTTAATAGAAAAGGAGGATTAAAATATGGCAGAAAACTTGATTGAAGTAAGAAATTTAAGTATTGAATTCCCCCTTAGAAATGGAATTCTTCATGTGGTAAATAATGTTGACTTTGATATACCTAAAGGAAAAATAACTGCTCTAGTTGGTGAAAGCGGCAGCGGAAAATCTACAATGGCTATGGCGTTATTAAAAGTAGTATCTACTCCTGGAATTATTAAAAATGGGAATGTATTTTTTAATGGAAAAGATGTTTTAAAATTTAATAATGAAGAGCTTATTAATTATAAATGGGTTGATGTTGCAATGGTATTCCAAGCAGCACAAAATGCATTAAATCCTGTAATGCTTATAAAAGATCAAATGATTGAAACAGCAAAAGCACATAAAAAAGATATGACTGAAGAACAAATTATAAAAAAAGCTACTGAATTATTAGAATTTGTAAGATTAGAGCCTAGTAGAGTTTTAAGTGCATATCCTCATGAATTATCAGGAGGAATGAAACAGAGAGTTATGATTGCATTTAGCTTATTACTTGATCCTGAACTATTAATATTGGACGAGCCTACAACAGCGCTGGATGTTATAACTCAAGACTATATATTTGATATACTTGTTCAAATTCATAAAAAATTAAATATAACTATGTTACTTCTTACACATGATATAGGAATTGTCGCTAAAGTTGCAGATAGAATAGGGGTTATGTATGCAGGAAATATTGTAGAGGTCGGAGATGTACATACTATATTTAAAAAGCCATCTCATCCGTATACTGCAAACCTTATAAATGCAGCTCCATCTCTCATAGATGAGTTTAAAAATAAAAAAGCAATAATCGGGTCACCGCCTGATTTATTTAATGTACCAACAGGATGTTCATTTAGAGAAAGATGCGAAATAGCAAAAGAAAAATGCGACAATGAAAGACCTTGCTATAAGCAAATAAAAGATGGGCACATTGCAGCTTGTCACTTTTGCATAGAATACAATACGGAGGTAGAATAGGATGGAAAAAAATACTCCGGTATTAAGTTTAAAAAATATTAGTGTTATATTTAAAAAAAGAAAGGGATTATTTTCAAAACCTATAGAAGCAGGTGCAGTTGTTAATGTAAGTTTAGATATAGATCCAGGAGAAGTTGTGGCAATAGTTGGTGAGAGCGGATGTGGAAAAACAACCATGGGAAGAGTTATATCCGGACTTTTAAAACCAACTGAAGGTCAAATATTTTTTAATGGAATAGATATATCTAAAATGAATAAAAAACAATATGAAGAGTTTAGAAATGGAGTACAGATTGTACAACAGGACTCTTATGCAGCACTAAACCCTTCAAGAACAATTTATCAATCTCTTGCGGATCCTCTTATAAATAAAAAAATTGCAAAAAATCATGCTGAGGCAAAGAAAAAGATATTTGAACTTTTAAAGCTTGTTGAGATAAATCCGCCGGAACAATTTATAGAGAAATATCCGCATCAATTATCTGGTGGACAAAGACAGAGAATACTTATGGCTAGAGCTATATCTTTAAGCCCTAAACTTATAGTAGCAGATGAACCTATTTCAATGATAGATGTATCATTAAGAATAGCTATATTAAATTTGATGGCTAATTTAAATAAGAAATTTGGTATTGCTTTTGCATATATAACCCACGATTTAGCAACTGCAAGATATATAGCTCAAAATGGAAAAATTGTAGTAATGTATCTTGGAAAGCTAGTTGAAATGGGAGATGTAAATAAAGTTATAGAGGAACCAAAACACCCATATCTTCAAGCACTTTTAAGTGCAGTACCGATACCAGACCCAGCTATTGCAAGACAAGAGAAAAAGTTGCCGCTTAAAAGTCTTGATATGCCAAGTATTACAAATCCTCCGACTGGCTGCAGGTTTAATCCAAGATGCATATATGCTACTGAGCTTTGTGAAAAAGATGAGCCGATTTTAAAACAGTGTGGAGAAGAAATTGTAGCTTGCCACAATGTAGATAGTATTCCAATTTGGAAGCTTCCACGCAAAAGTAATAAATAAAGTAATAAGAAAAGAGTTGTAAAGATATGAAGGATGAAATGCTAAAGTTGATACTTGGAATTGCAGTAACATTACTATTATTTTCACTTATAGGATTTTGTTACGTCAAAAAAGGTACGGCAGAATATGTTGTTTCAATATTATCTGTTCTTATTAATTTGTTTATAATAACGGCAGTTGCAATTATTATAAGAAGAAAAAATAAAAAGTAATTTTAACTAACGAAAGGAAGGATTATTAATGAAAAAGTTTAAAATAGGTATAATAGGAACTGGCATGAGAACCATATTTCTTATAAATGAAGTATTAAAAAGAAAAGAGCTTGAGGTGGTTGCGGTATGCGATATAAATCAAGAAAGCTTAGATATGATAAATTCATATAAAGTTGATTGGACAACTTATACTGATTATAGAGAATTATTAAAAAGAGAAGATATAGAAGGAGTTATAATTGCCAGCCCGGATTATTGTCATGAGGAACAAGCTATAGCTGCTTTTGAAGCCGGAAAGCATGTCTTTTTAGAAAAGCCTATAGCAATTACTATAGATGGGGCTAAAAGAGTGTTACAAAAAAGAGATGAATCAGGCAAAACCTTGCTAATAGGTTTTGTATTAAGATACAATAAACTTTATAAAAAAATGAAAGAAATTATAGACAGCGGAATGATTGGTGAGCTTAAGTCTGCTTGGATATTGCACTCAGTTGGAGCAGGCAGCGACTGGTACTTCCATGATTGGCATGGACGTATGGACAATACCGGAGGACTTCTTCTTCAAAAGGGAAGCCATGACTTTGATATTATTAATTGGGTTGTTAATTCCAAAATAAAGAGAATTGGTGCTATTGGAGGTAGGGATTTCTTCGGTGGTGATAAAGAAAATGAATTAGTATGTCAAAATTGTAAGGAAAGAGACAACTGCAGTGAAAATATAAGAGACAGCAGATATAATTGGACTGCACCTAATGGAAGTAAAGTTGATATACTTTATAATGTTTGGAGAAATCAATGTGCATTCAGAAAAGAAATTGATGTGTTAGATGATCATCATGTTTTGCTTGAATACGAAAATGGAGTAAAGGCAACTTACTTAGAGTGTCACTATACCCCAGATGACAATAGAGAATATATATTCATAGGAACAAAAGGAAAATTAAAACTTGATGATGCAAATGATTTAATTACTGTTCAGCTAAGAAATAGTATGTATGACAGAAATGAGAAGATAGTATATCAAAACCTTCAATCTTCAGAAG
The DNA here is from genome assembly GCF_016765585.1 of Clostridium rhizosphaerae. GTDB lineage: Bacteria > Bacillota > Clostridia > Clostridiales > Clostridiaceae > Clostridium_AT > Clostridium_AT rhizosphaerae. The sequence continues at coordinate 1,212,774 of NZ_JAESWC010000002.1, read as the reverse complement.
GACATGGCGGCGGGGATAAATATATCCTTGATGATTTCGTATATGCTCTTGAAACAGGAAAGCAGCCTAAAGCAGGCGGAGAAGCAGGATTAGAGGCTATAGAAGCAGGATTAACTGCACATAGAGCAATCAAAGAAGGAAGATTTATAGAACTATAGGATTTTAAGTTCAACTATTAACTTATACATGCTCAAAAAGTGTTAAAGCTTCGCTATCTCGAGTCATGTATAAGTTAAGTTTCACAGTTAAAACCCTATATTTTAGAGCCAGCCAATTATAGGCTGGCTCTGGCTTTTACAGATGAAGCATATTCTGAAGGAGACATGTTTATAGCCTCTTTAAAAGCACGAGAAAAAGTGTGTAAAGATTTATATCCAAGCATATCTGCAATTTGTGAAAAATTATATTGCTGTTCTCTAATAAGTTTTTTTGATTCATCAATTTTAAGGTTTTTAAAATATGTCATTACTCCCGTATTAGTTTTATTCTTAAATAGCGTTTTAAGGTAGGTTTTACCTAATGAAAATTGATTGCATATATCTTCAAAGGATAAATCAGAATTTATGTTTTCATGCATATATTCAATAATACAATTTACTAAGGTTTTTTCCATTATTTCAAGTGTGCTCTTATTAAACCTTCCAGAATTGTTTACCAGATTACCATTACGTATTAAATTAATAAGAAACAATTCAAGATATAGCTTAATTAATTGTTCAGCGCCAAAAATGGCATTTTCACGTTTTTCTAACTTATTATGGCCTCCTAGTGCATTGATAAAAGCTGCTTTTCCTTCTTTCACTATTTGGGCAATTAGGTTTTTCTCTGACGGATCTATTTTCATAATTTTGTCTTTAAAAAAATCCATAGCAGGATTTTTACATTCAAAGCTAACCACCACTAGATTTGGAGCAATTTTACCGTTAGCCCATTCACTATGAAACTCATTTGGTTTATGGAAAATAATATCTCCTTGAGTGAGTTTATAACCATTTGTATCAGCCATTATTTCAACTTCACCTTTGTCAACGTATAGAAATTCCCAAAAGTCATGTTTTTCGCCTTTAAACACATAATTAGAGGCAAATTCAAAATAATGTATAGTTACAATCTTATCAATATTAATAACTGTATCTAATTGGGTCATACAATACTCTAATGAAGTTTTTTCCATTAAAAATCATCCTTTCTGATTATATAGGTTTTAAAGTAAACACCTATTTTGCTTATGGCACAATCACCAAAGCAAATGCCACTTGTATACTACTTTCTGAAAAATCTTCTATTTAAGTTTCTCAAAAACTTTTAGAAGCGCCTAGAGCTTTGCTCATTCAAATAGCGATTTACTAATTAAAATTATATAGTTATTTTGTATTTATAAGTGCTTTAAAAATATTATATATAAGTTCTAATAAAGTTTCTACATTATATAGTCAAATTGATTTTCTATAACTTGGGTAATATACTATAAAACTAATAACTGAGATATATTTCATGGGATTTAATAAATATAGATTATTAAATTCTATTTTTTTGTATAACAAATAAACCTTACACAAATTAATAAAATGTATAGGAAAGTTGTCTAAAAACAATATAATTATATAAAATGAATTAGTTATAAATTTATGGAGTCTGTTAATGAATAAAAGTCTGATTTTATTATGCTTCAAGAAGTAGACAAGAAATCTACTTGCAGCTTTAAAATAGATGAAGTTAAGTTTAAGAGGGACAACTTAAAGATTATGCGTCAAGTTTTGCTAAGAATTATGATGTTTTGTTGGTTCTTATACCAGTTACAAAGCCTCAGGATACTGTTGAAGCTGGATTATTGACTATGTCAAAATATAAAATCGATTCTTCAACCAGATACAGCTTTCATGTAAAAGAAAATTTCTTAAAGCACTTAGGAGATTTAGACAGGTGTATTGAAGAAAATAGGATTCCTGTAGGGGGAGGCAAAGAACTTATACTTGTAAATGCACATCTTTCTGATTATGATTAAGGTGGCAAGATAAGAAAACAGCAGCTTGGTTATTTATAAAGTACATACAAACAGAGTTTAATAAAGGCAATTATTTTGTATTAGGAGGATACTGGAATCATAGATTTCCAGGAACTGATCCATCTATTTTTAAAACTGAGCAGAAATTCCAGAATTGGTTGAAAACTATGACTGAAGATTTTGCACATGAAGGATTTAAATGGGCAGTTTTCAAAACTACACCATCGAACAGAAGTGTTGATATTCCATATAAGAAAGATGCTAATTTTTTTAGTGTTATAGATGGGTTTTTGGTTTTGCTACATGTAGAAATAGTCATCACTAAAGGAATAAATCTAGAATTTGAGAATACAGACCACAATCCTTTATGTACAAAATTAGTATTAAAGTAATGTTAATAATTTATGTATTAAAAATCTTGATTTCATGATTTAACATTATAAATAAAAATAATTAATAAAGCCTAGATTAATGCAGAATGTTAACAATAGTAAAGCATATTACATTAACTTAGGCTTTTTATATTTTAAATTACATTGTGTCTGCATCCTTAAGCAAAAAATTATAATTTGATCTTATATAATCAGTTAATTTATCTGCTATAAATTTATGTCCCAGCTTGTTTGGATGAATACCATCAGCACATAAATAGGAAGTATAATTATCTGTGTTTAAAAATTCACTTCGTACATCTATTAAATTTGTTTGAGTTTCTTTAGCAAGTTTTATAATAACTGAATTGTAGTTTTCATGCCAAGAATAAATTGCATTAACACTTCCAAGCCACTTAAGAATATTTTGGCTGTAGTCTTGGCTTCTCTCTGATACCCATTTGTAGTACTTGTTTGGGTCTAAAGGAGGAAGTGTCATTAAAACAGGAATAATATTAAGTTCCTTCAAGTTAATAATTATTTTTTTTAAGGTTTCTTCAAATATGTTAAGCTCCGTATTAGGTTTATGTTCTTCAAAAGGTTTTTCAGCTACTTCCTGCCAATTAAAGTCACAATCATTTCCACCAAACTCTATAAGAACTATATCAGGTTTTTTCTTTGTCAAATCCTCATATAATCTTTTTGAACCCTTTATTATAGTGCTTCCGAATTTTCCAGCATTATAAACTGCGCCTTTAAGTTTATCTTGAACTAAATTGCAAAAACTATCTTTTAAAATAATATATTTTCCTTTTTCCTCATCATAAACTATACCCTTGGAAATTGAATCACCAAGCAGAGTTATGGAATATTCATTTTCATTCATAAACTTCCCACCTTCCTAAATAAAATATACTTAGTTTGTTATAGTACTATTATGCGAAGTAGTTTTGTAAACTACGTATAATCATATTATAATATTACAACAACGATATATATATTTCAAGTGGTTATAAAAATTTTAAAAAGGATTTTATAATTTAATATAGAATATATAAGTAAATTAATGCCTTAATAAGAAAAAGGAGACATATATAATGGACATAAAACAAATACAAAATCTAGGTAGCAGAATAAAAGAAAATATAAGCAAAGTAATAGTAGGAAAAGAAAAAATAATTGATTTAATAACTACAACTGTTATAGCAGGAGGAAATGTGCTTCTTGAGGATGTTCCTGGAACAGGAAAGACAGTACTTGCGAAAACGCTTGCCAAATCTATTAGTGCCGATTTTAAAAGAGTTCAGTTTACACCTGACTTATTGCCATCAGATTTAACAGGAATAAATTTTTATAACCAGAAGATAGGAGAATTTGTATTAAGGAAAGGCCCTGTATTTACTAATATATTGCTGGCAGACGAAATAAATAGAGCTACACCAAGGACTCAGTCCAGTCTTCTTGAATGCATGGAAGAAAAACAGGTAACTATTGATGGAGAAACCTATAAACTAGGTGAGTTCTTTTTTATAATAGCTACTCAAAATCCAGTAGAAATTCAAGGTACTTTTCCGCTTCCGGAGGCTCAGCTGGATAGATTTACTATGATGATTAATATGGGGTATCCAACTGTTGAGGAAGGAAAAAGGATTTTTAGAAGATTTATAGAGGGGAATCCATTAGAGGAGCTTAAGGAAGTCTGCAGTCTTTCTGAAATAAGAGATGCGCAGAAAAGCTTTAATAAAGTTTTTGTTCATGAAGAAATTCAACAATATATGCTTAATATAGCAGACAGTACCTTAAAGTATGAAGGAATAATTCTAGGAGTAAGTCCAAGAGGAAGTCTAGCTCTTTTAAAAAGCTGCCAGGCATATGCTGCATTATCAGGAAGAGAATTTGTTACTCCTGAGGATGTAAAAAAGCTTTCACCTTATGTGTTAGGCCATAGAATTATACTAAAGGACAGTCTCAGAATAAAGGGAGTCAAAGGATCTAATATTATAGCTAAAATCCTAGAAGAAACAGCTGTGCCTACTGAAGACTGGAAGGTAAAACTATGAGCATAGTCTATCTTTTAATAATATTTTTTGTATTTTATTTTGCACAATCCCACATCTATGAAAAGTATTGGAATAATAATTTAGAGGTCGATGTCAAGTTTAGCAACAAGGAAATTTTTGTAGGTGAAGAAACTTACATGATTACAACTATTAAAAATAATAAATGGATTCCAATGAGATGGTTTTGCTTTCAATTCACTTTATCCAGATATTTAATATTTGAAGATGAGACAACATTTAGAGCAAAGGAAACAATGAAGAAGGCTTTCTATACACTTTTATCCTATGAAAAAATGACTAAAAGAGAGAAAATTACTGTACTTAAAAGAGGAATATATAATATAAATGAAACTTTTATATCAAGCGGTGATTTGTTTGGAAGGTATAAGTTTGTAGAAACAAGAAAAAATGATGCCTGTTTGCATGTTTATCCGAAGATTATAAATATACCTGAATTTAAAATTTTTTTAAATAAAATTACAGGTGAGATAATTACAAGAAGGCATGTTATAGAAGATCCTTTCATTTTTAGAACTATAAGAGATTATACTCCTTTTGACAGCCAAAAGTTAATCAATTGGAAGGCCTCTGCTAAAAGTAAGGAGCTAAAAGTTAATCAATTTGAAAGTACTTACTCAAGTGAAGTGCTTTTACTTTTAAATACTGATAAATATAATTCTTGGGATAACGAAAGTCTTATAGAGGAAAGCATTAGGCTTGCCGCAAGCACAGCCTGTGATTTTATTGAAAAGGGAATTAAGGTAAAATTGTTAGTAAACAGTTTTTACAAAAATACTGAAGAGGAGATAAGTATTTCATCAAGAAATGGAAATACCCAAACGGCTCTTATTCTTGAAAGCTTGGCAGAACTTAATGTAAGTAGCACCTCAAGACCTATGTCTGAAATGTTAGAGGAAGAAGCAAATAAAAATACGAGTGATTTAACTATTGTTTTAATCTCCTACTACTATGCAGCGGAATTATATGAAAAGGTTAGTGAGGCTTTAGCTAAAGGAATTCATATGCAATGGATTTTACCTAGGATAAATCACGAAGAAATCAAGCTTGAGCCTTCAGAAAATATATTTATTTGGGAAGTGAATGAAGATGAAAAAGCAGTATGAGAAATTTATGTTTTCAGAGGACTTTCACAATGCAGGCTATAAAAAAAGATTGATTTTTGATTTTTTAGAAACGGTTATATCGTTTTTGTGTTTTTACTCTCTATTTGCCTCATTTATATTTATAGGAACTATAAATCAATCTAAAATTTACTGCGGAATCCCAATGCTTTTAACAGTATTTATGATGAGCTATTTAAAAACGAAAGTAAAAAGTCTATATAAGTTTATTATAACTTCAACCTTTGCGGCCGTGGTGACTATTGCAGTAATTTATTCATCTGAAGCTGCTGCTTACTATATTGTTTTTTTATTTGGATATTTACTATATTATGCAAGAAAGCATAAGAAAAATAAAACATCTTTCTTCAAAGTATCCCAGCTTGCAGGCATGAATATATTAATGGGTTTCATATATGGTTTCTCTTTATTATATAAAGCGCCTAAACTTCAAACACTTTTACTATTTATGAGCATACTCCATATATTATTTAGTTTAATTTATTACTGTTTGTCAAGTAGTGAGAAAGTGCTCTATTGGGAAAGTTACGAAAATAAGAAATACAGAAAAAATCTATCGCAAGTAAATACTATGCTTTTAGTAGTGCTTGTCTTGCTATTTACTTTTATGATAATAGATTCTTATAAAATTGGCGTATTTAGAGAGCTGGATTATTTGTATGGATCTATTCTTAATTCAATAATTCAGTTTCCTATGCCGAACAGAAATAGTGCTGATATACAATATTCTAATGATATTTTAAGCCAAAGCAAATTTTCAAGTTTCGCTAAAGATAATCATTTGTCAGGAGACAGCTATTCCTTATTATGGTATGTATTTGTTATTATTTCAGTAGCTGCAGGCATACTTCTGTTAGTATTAGCTGCTGTAGGGGTAATTATGGTATCCATGATTATTTTTCAAATGATATATAAAAATCTCTTTATTAAAAAAGAGCCAGGAGAAAATAGGGAATTCATGACTTCAAAGGAAATTGTAAATGAGAATATAGAAATAGTAAAAAAGTCTTTTAAAACAATTAAGAAATCTTTTTATAAATCTAACAGGGAAAAAATTAGAGGTATTTATGGAAGATTAGTAATAGATTATATTAATAGAGGACTAACTGTTGAAAAAAGCCATACCCCTATAGAAATTGAGAGCGATATTAAATCAAAATATAATGATGAATTTTCAAAGGCTACGGAGCTTTATGAAAAAGCCAGATATGGCAATGAAGATATAAAAGATGAAGATGTAAAAACTTTGAGAAAAATACTTTAATTTAATGATTAAGGGGGTGTTTTGAAACATCCCCTTAATTATCATGTATTTAGTTTTTCGCCATCTCAATAACTAGAATATGAGAAGTGGTTTTAGATTTTATCTTTATATTTTCCTCAATTATTTCTAATGCGTCTCTAGTTTCTAACTCTAAATTATTAATAGAAGCTTCACCCTCAATTTGAACAAGATATGCCTGCCTGTTTTTTTCTACGGGAAAGGTAATTTCTTTGCCCTCTTCAAGTTCCAAAGCATAAAAATTAGCATCTTGATTTATTTTAATAGGGGCATTTCCGGATTCTCCTGAAACCATGTGAAGCCAGTTGTTTTTTCTATCTTCAAAAGCAAATCTATAATCTCCATAATTAGGAGCATAACCGTTCTTGTCTGGCATAATCCATATTTGAAGAAATCTTGCGGTATCATTTCCTAAATTATGCTCACTGTGTAGAACTCCTGTACCAGCACTCATATATTGGACTTGGCCTCGGGTTAAAGTATTTTTGTTACCCATGCTGTCACCGTGAGTTAATTCACCATTAACTACATAAGATATAATCTCCATATTTCTATGTGGATGTGTATCAAAACCAGTTCCGCCTTCAATAAGGTCATCATTTATAACTCTCAATACGCCAAAATTCATATTGTCGGGATTATAGTATTCTGCAAAGGAAAAATGAAATATACTCCTTAGCCAGCCCAAATTGCTTCTTCCCATTTTCTTATTATCTAATTTTCTTAACATTTAATTCTCTCCTTTCACTTCAAATGCTGGAAACACAATGTAATCTAAAATTCGCTAGGATTTTTATTCATATTTAGATTAAAACTATTCAAGCAAAAATATTAAATAACAATTATTATTGTTTATATAACTATAATATGATAACTTACTTACTTTTGTCAAGTGAATATAGATATATTAATTCTTATACATATAAATAAATTTCATAAAAAGTTAATATTACATATCTATCAATAATTATTACAAATTAGGTATAATTAACTTATGTAGATTTACTTTAAATTTATACAGTAAATGGAGGTGAATATATGGCAGTAAAAGTACTTTTTACCTATGACTATGGAAAAGAAAATATGAATAAAATAAGGGAACTTGGCTATGAAATTGATATAGCTGATGAAAGGAATATAACTTATTCAGATAAGCTTTATGATATAAAAGCTATGGTTTGCTATAATCCTTTTCAAACTTTAGATATCAGTAGAATGAAGTCTTTAAGATGGATACAATTATCAAGTATAGGAATAGATCAACTTCCAATAGACTATGTAAGAGAATCAGGAATTGTGGTTACCAACAATAGGGGAGGTTACAGCGTACCTATGGGTGAATGGGTTGTAATGAATATACTTCAAATTTTAAAAAACAGTTTTGGATTATACAAAAATCAAATGAATAAGCTTTGGAAAATGGATACAGGTGTGTTAGAGCTTTTTGGAAAAACAGTAGGCTTTATAGGTACGGGAACAATAGCTGTGGAAGCAGCAAAAAGACTTCAAGGCTTTGGAGTTAAAATTCTAGGATTAAATACATCTGGAAGAGATACAGAGTTCTTCCACAAGTGTTTTGATATAAAGGAAATAGATAATATGCTTGCACAGTGTGATATTGCAGTTGTGACAATACCAAGTACTGATGAAACTTATCATTTATTGAATGAAGATAGATTTAATGCTATGAAGCAAGGAACGGTTTTAGTTAATGTTGCAAGAGGAAATATAATTGATGAAGAAATTCTGATAAAGAATTTAAAAAACAGAAGACTAAGAGGAGCAGCACTTGATGTGTTTGAGGAAGAACCTCTAAATGAAAATAGCCCACTGTGGAATTTAGATAATATTATTATTACTCCACATAATTCATGGATCTCAGAAATGAGAAATATAAGAAGATGGAATGTTATACATGAAAATCTGAAAAGATATATTGGTGGAGAAGAACTTATAAATAAAGTCAATTTAGAAAAAGGATATTAATTAAGAAGGTGAAGGTTAAAATGTCAAAGTTATTTTCAAATTTTAAGATCAAAGATTTAGACATTAAAAACAGGGTTGTAATGGCTCCAATGTGTATGTATAGTGCTGAGGCTGACGGAAAAGCAAAGGAATGGCATTACATACATTATGCAGCTAGGGCAATAGGAGGAACAGGACTTATTATTCAAGAAGCAACAGCTGTAGAAAAAAGAGGAAGAATTTCAGATAGGGATTTAGGAATATGGGAGGATTCTCAAAAGGAAGGCTTAAAGAAAATAGTTGATGAATGCAAAAAGTATGGGGCTGTTATGGGAATACAGCTTGCTCATGCAGGGAGAAAGTGCGAAGTAAAAAGTGAAGAGATAATTGCACCAAGCTCATTAGCATTTAGTGAAGAAAGCAATACGCCAAAAGAAATGAGCATTGAAGATATAAAAGTAGCAGTTAAGGCTTTTAAGGATGGTGCTATAAGAGCTAAGGAAATAGGCTATGATATTATTGAAATTCATGGTGCGCATGGATACCTTATAAATCAATTCCTATCACCGCTTACAAATAAGAGAAAGGATGAATACGGAGGAAGCTTAGAAAATAGAGCAAGATTCCTTAAGGAAGTGACAGCAGCTGTTAGAGAAGTTTGGCCTAAGGAAAAAGCCATTATATTGAGAGTATCTGCAGAAGACTTTATTGAGGAAGGTAACCACCCTGAAGATCTTGCTGAAATAATAAATATGGTAAAAGATGAGGGAATTGATATAGTAAATGTCAGCTCAGGAGGAGTTGCTTTAGCACAAATCAGCGTTTATCCAGGCTATCAGATAAGGTATGCTGAAATAATAAAAGAAAAAACAGGCTTGCCTGTTATAGCAGGAGGACTAATAACCTCACCGCTTATGGCTGAAGAAATTCTTCAAAATGGCAGAGCAGATATGGTTTTCCTTGCAAGAGAGCTATTAAGAAATCCAAATTGGCCATTGTATGCTGCTCATGAATTAAAAGATGATATTGAGTGGCCTGAGCAGTATTTACGAGGAAAAATAAGATAAAAATATAAGAAGATAAGAATTTAAATTCTTATCTTCTTATATTCTTATATGGTTAATGGAAGGGTTAAGCCCTTAGCAATTTTATTAATTCTAATGTAATAGCTTCTACATATTTTAATTAATCCATTAATAACATTTTTAATACATTGAATCAGCATAGGAAGCATATGGCATACAAGTTCAGCATTGGTTTCTTTCATAACAAAAACTCCTTTTATAAAAAATAAAAAACCGAAATAAAGCAAAGTGCTCTATTTCGGTTTATGTTCAACTAATATAATATATGTTTAACTCATTTCCACCGTAGGTATATTTAATTGTTTATCTGGGTTCAGTATAAATAAAAATATACTTTTATCTAACTGGAAGTCCCAGGCAGTAAAAGAATCTATTATAGATTTATTTAGAATTAACTCTAGATCAATATTATTATGTAGATATGTTTTTTCCATTTCTTTTTTTACGGTTCTTAATATATCCTGATGGCCTCTTTTAACCAGTTCTTTTTCTAATCGAACCATTATACCTTCTCTTACTACTAAAATAGTTCTTGAATTAAGTTCATAGGAATTAATTTTGTCAGGAGCTCTTTGTGCATAATGGCTTAATTTAATCATTTCTGCTTCAAGACCTTCTTTTCCGTAAAAGTTTTCCGCATAAGCAACATTATCTTCAAAGCTATTATCGCATAAACAAGTAAACATGCCGGATTTATTATTAAGGGTCCAATCATAATAAAATTCTTTTATTTTATTTCCTGTTACCATTTCAATATATAGTTTTATTTCAGGTATAAATGAAGTAAAGACTTTTATTCTTAAATGATTTATTATATTTTGTTGATTTTGTTCCATAAGGACCTGCTCAATAGGAGAGAGAAAATTCCTAAAATAAACAGTTACAAAAACATTTTTTATGGATACAAATACAGATTCAGGTCCCTTGCCAAAATTGTCTCTTAATAGTTTTCCTATATAGCTGCTAATTGTCTGTTCAGGCGATTGATGTATTTTAGCATTCACACCTATCAGCTCCTTTAAAGGTATGCTTTATTTCATGCCTTCTTATTTTAGGCTAGGATAGACATAAATATGCTGGTTATTATTAGGCAGCATTTTCATTAAGAATAAATATCAGAAAACTCAATATTTACAGTTTCTATTTTATTATTTGAATCATTTATTGACCGAGTAATTACTGCATCTTCATTAGCTATTAATTTTACTGGAAGTTCAATAATAAACTCACTGCCTTTGCCATATTCGCTTTTCACAGATATTTTTCCATTATGCATTTCAATAAGAGACTTTGCAAGTGAAAGACCGATTCCACTTCCTTCAGCTTTTCTTCTTAAAGAAGAATCTACCTGTCTGAAGGTTTCAAATATCTTGTCCAACATTTCGTTAGGTATTCCTGATCCTGTATCTTTTATACTGATAATAATTATATCTTCTTTATCATACATATTTACCTGTATTTCTCCACCCGGCTCAGTAAACTTAATTGCATTTGAGAGAAGATTAAGAATAACTCTTTCAAGCTTTTCGGCATCACAGGCAATTATTTTTTCTTCCACATCAGTGTCGAATATAAGCTCTATGCCTTTACTGTTAGTATACTCAACTACAGAAAGGGTTATATCTTCTATTATTTTTACTATATCATAGTTTTTAAGCTGGAGCTTATAAAAACCTACTTCAATTCTATTTATATCAATTAAATTATTTATGAGTCTTATCAATCTGTAGCAATTTTGCTTCATAATTTTCAAATATTTCTTTAGATGAATAGGTGTGTCTAATTTTTCTAAAAGCTGAACTGAGCCGAATATTATATTAAGCGGGGTCTTCAATTCATGAGATATTGTTGAGAAAAATTGCGTTTTTAGACTATTGTATTCTAAAGCGGCTTTTAATTGCTCAGTTTTTTCTAATATACTTTTTTCTAACTGATGAATTTTTTTTCTTTCCGTTATATCCCTCACAATTGTTGTTACAAAAAGTTGGTCATCATTTTTAAAGGAAAAACCACCAGTCTCTGTATCTATTTCCGTACCATCACTAAGTATTAGCTTTTGTTCTCTAAATTCAATAGAAGTCTCACTTTGATGAAGTTTTTTTATACTTTCCATGTCTATTGGTTTATTATCAGGATGAATCTTTGCTAAAGTTCCTCCATGTTTTCCGAGAATATCAACCTTGCTTTTTCGAAGAAGTTTTGCAGCAGCCTCATTAACTAAAAAAATTTTATTATCTTTATATACAAAAATAGCATCAGGTAGATGCTCTATTAGTCTCCTATAAAGCTTTTGGCTACGAATTAATTCTTTTTGAAGAACTACTCGTGAGGTTATGTCTCTATAACTCCATACCATACGGCTTAGATTATTATCTATAATAAGAGGAGTGAAGTTTTGTTCAAATACCTTTCCGTTTTTAAAATAAATTTCATCTCTATGTTCTACTAAACTATCAATAATTGAGAGAATTCTTGGTACAAATGTTTCAGGTTCAGACAATTGATATTTAATATAATTTGCCAGCTTTAAGCCGTCTTTTTCTAATAATATTTCATTAGGAATATTCCACAACTGCCTAAAGCTATTATTAATATGAATTATCTTTAGATTATGGTCTAAGACTAATATTCCATCAGCTGTAGATTTCAAAATAACTTCTAATATGGTTTCGCTGTTCTTTAATTTGTCTTCATAACTCATTGATAGTCCCCCCGAGAATTAATTACAATTCTACAAAATATTCCAATTAATATTATACTTTGTGATTATTAATTATTCAACGTGATATATGTCGAAGTATGGATTATCAAAAAATAAATATAGCAGCCATTTGGCTGCTATATACTAAACGCTTAATTCGAGTTTATCTGCTTCTTCCTTATTAAAGGCTTCTCTATCGAATTCACCTTCGGAAGCAGCAACTAATAATGCAGTTAAGGAAGCACCTGTAACATTTGTTGCAGTTCTTGCCATATCTATTACAGTGTCTACTCCAAGAAGCATTGCTATTCCTTCAACAGGAAGCCCCATACTTGCTAAAACAACAGTAGACATAATTGAAGCTGTTCCGGGAACACCAGCAGTTCCAAAGGAAGCTACAGTGGTTACTAATATAAGTACTATATACTGATTAGGTGATAGAGGAACATTAAAAACTTTTGATACAAATATTGCTGCCATTACTGGATATAGTCCGCCGCAAGCATTCATTCCCATTGAAGCACCCATAGGAGCAACAAAGTTTGCTATCTTTTCAGAAATCTTAACTCTTTCAGTTAAACTCTTTATTGTTGCAGGTAGTGTTCCATAGCTACTTCTTGTAGTAAAGGCAACAACTTGAGCAGGATAAATAGCCTTAAAGAACTTTAATGGATTGACCTTAGCTACAAATGCAAGTATGCTTGAGTGAACTATAGCAACCTGAATTATGCAGGCTATATAAACTGCTATTATAAATTTGCCAAGAGGGAGCAGGGTTGAAAGACCATATTTAGCTGCAACAACAGCCATAAGTCCATAGACACCATATGGAGTTATCTTTAATACCATCTTGGTTATTCTAAACATTATTTGAGCAAAACCGTTAATTAAATCCTTAACAGGTTTAATAACTTCTGGCTTTTTAGTACCTTCTATAGTTATTGCTGCACCTATAAGCATTGCAAAAATAATCACAGGAATTATTTTTGCATTTGCAGCGTCAGCAACAGGGTTAGAAGGGGATAGATCTACCAATACTTTAGAGAAAGAAGGAATTTCTCTTGCTTTAAAGGAAGCATCCTTAGCAAGCGTAACTCCAGCACTTGGATCCATAACAAGACTTACTACAAGTCCAACTACACAGGCAATTGCAGTTGTAGCCACAAGCCAACCAATAGTTTTAAGACCTACTTTTCTAAGCTTGGAAGGATCATCTAAGCTAGTTATACTAGATATAATAGCAGCAGTAACTAGCGGTACAACAAGCATTTTAATTAAGTTCACATAAATTTGACCAAGCGGGTCTATTATCAATGCATCTTTTTTAAATACAGCTCCAATTACAACACCCAAAAGCATAGCAAGAAGAACTCTATTTCCAAAGCTCACCTTTTTCTTCTTTAAAAAGTATAAAGAACCAAGTAATAGTGCAGATATTAATAATACTATATATTCCATAAATATTTTCCTCCTTTTAGTCGGAAGCACTGAGCAATTAAAGATTACTCGCTCCCGCTCGCTAATTGCTCGTAAAAGCCCATTTAGGGCCTTTACCTCCTTAAAACTAAAAATTCAAATGGCTATTTGTACACTGGCGCCTTTAGTGTGCAAATAAAATAAAAAAACCTCTGCCTCCGTAAAAATTACAGAGGCAGAAGGTTACTTCCGCGGTTCCACTCTGATTAGGCAAAAAATGCCTATCTCATTCTGACACGATCATGTCATAGCCCTATAACGTGAGCTCACGTAACTGCCTACTAAACTTCGGCTTAATGCTAACAGGGGCATTTGGGCTACAATCCAGCATAAAGTTCTCTCAGCCTGGGAACTTCTCTCTGTCTGATTCATATAGCTTACTTATCCTGATCACTGCATTTAAATCATACTGTTTTACTAGGGATTATAATAGTATTATATTAGGCATTAACTAAAAATGCAACAGGTTTTTAAAAAATAATGTTTTTTATTTGTAAGGTTTTGTTAGTAATTAGAGTATATTTACCAAGTTAACTTGTTTTGATACAATGTAGAAGATAGTTGATAAAATAATGGTAACATGATAGTTATTAATATAACTCTAAAGAGGAAGGAAGAAATAACATGAAGATATTATATTATGATTGTTTTTCAGGAATAAGCGGTGATATGAACTTAGGAGCTATGATAGATTTAGGAGTTCCTAAGGATTATTTAATAAATGAACTTTCAAAGCTTAATATAACAGACTATGAGGTTGAAGTGTCAGAGGATAATAGAAAAGGAATTACAGGAACAAAGGTTAATGTAAGACTTGAAAGTGAAGAGAGAAAGCATAATCATAATCACAGTGACAATCATCATGATCATATTTATAACCATAGTGAACATAGAAATTTAAAAGATATAGAAAACATAATAAACACAAGTTTACTAAGCGAAGAGGTAAAAGCTCTGAGTAAAAAAATTTTCTTGAAGGTTGCACAAGCAGAGGCAAAGATTCATGGCAAAAGCCTCATGGAGGTACATTTTCATGAGGTTGGAGCAGTAGATTCTATAATTGATATTATTGGAGCAGCTATATGTCTTGATTATTTGAAAGTAGATAAAGTCATGTCCGCTTCTGTAGAACTTGGAGGAGGCTTTGTAAAATGTGCCCATGGAGTATTTCCTGTACCAGCCCCTGCAACAGCAGAGATATTAAAAGGAGTACCAGTAAAGCTTGGTGCGGTACAGGTTGAAACTACCACTCCAACAGGAGCTGCAATTTTAGCTGCAACAGTAGAAGAATTTACTGATAAAAAAGAATTCGTAATAAATAAGGTTTCCTATGGAATAGGTCACAGAGATACTGAGATACCTAATGTACTTAGAGTTTATTTGGGAGAAATCTTGGAAGATAACTTAAACAAAACTTTCGAAGAAGCTTATATAATTGAATGCAATATAGATGATATGAATCCTGAAACTTATGAATATGTAATGGAAAAGCTTTTTGCTATAGGGGCGATGGATGTATATTTAACTCCAATAATTATGAAAAAAGGAAGACCAGCCGTGAAATTAAGTGTTCTGTGTTCTATAAGTTTAGAGGAGAGAATTACTGAGCTGATATTAAGAGAGACTACTACTTTAGGAATTAGAAAATATAAAACTGAAAAAACTATGTTAAAAAGAGAGTTTTATAAAGTTAAAACAAAGTATGGTGATATAACAATAAAAAGCTCTCTGCTTAATGGAGAAAAGATTAAAGAAAAACCGGAATATGAAGAATGTAAGGCTATTGCCCGAGCTAATAATATACCATTAAATTTAGTTTATGAGGAAGCGCTTAGAGCAATAAGCATGATGAATGAAAGATAATAACAAGGGGCGGTGAAATAATGACTGATAAGGAAATAGAAGAGTTTTTACTAAATATAAAAAGTGGGAAAACTAGTGTTGAAGAAGCTGCTGATAGGCTTAAAGATTTAACTTTTAAAGAACTTGGATATGCAAAGATTGATAATAATAGAGAGGCAAGAGTAGGATACCCGGAAGTTATATATTGTGCTGGAAAAACAGTTGATCAGGTTAAAGGTATAGTGGAATTTATGCTGACTAAAAATAATAATATACTTGGTACTAGAGTAACTGAGGAAATGTATGAGGCTGTTAATAGCATATGTCCTGACGCAGTTTACAATAGATTGGCTAAAACTATTACTATAAGCAAAAAAGAGGTAAATAAGCCTGATACATATATTGCAGTAGTTACAGCAGGAACTTCAGATATACCTGTTGCTGAAGAAGCCTCGGTTACAGCAGAACTGCTTGGCAATAAGGTTGAGAGAGTATTCGACGTGGGGGTAGCAGGAATACATAGGTTATTTAATAGGTTAGATGTTATTAAAGGTGCCAGGGTTGTTATAGTTATAGCCGGCATGGAAGGAGCACTTGCAAGTGTAGTTGGGGGACTTGTAGATAAGCCAGTGATAGCAGTACCAACAAGCGTGGGATATGGTGCTAATTTTGGAGGACTTTCAGCACTTTTATGCATGTTAAATAGCTGCGCAAGCGGAATAAGCGTAGTAAATATTGACAATGGCTTTGGGGCAGGTTATTTAGCCAGTATGATTAACAGACTGTAGAATATTCTACAGTCTTTTTAAGAATAATAACATTACGGATTATATTTTAAGTTGTATTAATAGGGGGCTAGAAAATATGAAGAAAAATATTTTAACACAATTTATAGGAATAAGCATATTGGTTATTGTGGTTATAATTGGTACAGGCTGTAATAATAACCAAAAATCTAATAATGCTCGGGTATTGTTATCTAATAGCTCTGCTATAGAGAATCAAGAAGTTAAAGGGGAAGTAGATAATGATTTGCTGCTTTCAGAGCAAAAAGAGCAGTATGAAAGCAATAAGATATTCCATAAGTCTAAACAAAAACAAGAAAAGAGCTTAAAGGTTTATAAAGAAAAGGGCATACCAGTTTTGATGTATCATTCTATAGGCTTTGAACCTAAAAATGATTTAAAGGTTTCAAAGGAAAAATTTGAAGTACAAATGAAATATTTAAAAGATAATGGCTATACGACTCTCACAATGGAGGAACTTTATAAAGCACTTAACTATGCAGAAGAAATTCCAGAAAAACCAGTAGTACTGTCCTTTGATGATGGATATAGAGATAATTATACTGAAGCTTATCCAGCATTAAAAAGATACGATTTGAAGGGAACAATATTTGTTATTACAGATCTTATTGATAAGAGCTCAGCATACTTAAACAGCAGCCAAATAAAAGAGATGAGCGATTATGGAATAAGTATAGAGAGTCATACAGTTTATCATGAAGAGCTTAATTTATTATCCTATGATAGGCAGTTTAAAACTTTAAACAGATCTAAAAAAGATTTAGAAGGAATTACAAATAAAGAGATTATAGCTGTTGCTTATCCAGTAGGGAAGTATAATGAAAAAGCTATTAAGGCTGTTTCAGAAGCTGGTTATAAAATGGCTTTTACCACTAAATACGGATTTGCAAAGAAAAACAGCGGTATATTTACATTATCAAGAATTAGAATAAACGGCTCCGATAGTATGGAGACTTTTAAGGCAAAACTTGGAGCATAACATAATAATATGGAAAATTATTAATAATATGATATACTAATAGAAGTGTCTAATGAAATAAAAACCCTAAGTTGATTTTAATAGCAGTCTGCAGCTTACTTAAATAAATTCAGGCTGTTGTGTGCTCGAAAGAGAGGGGAAAGTATGAAAT
Source organism: Clostridium rhizosphaerae (assembly GCF_016765585.1). Lineage (GTDB taxonomy): Bacteria > Bacillota > Clostridia > Clostridiales > Clostridiaceae > Clostridium_AT > Clostridium_AT rhizosphaerae. Next base: position 1,194,909 of record NZ_JAESWC010000002.1, on the reverse strand, counting down.
TTAAAAAAGCAGCTGTAATATTATTAAGTTTGCTTTTGATTTTTACAGCAGGCTGCAAAAAAAGAAATGTTGTAGAAAATAAAACTGTAGATGATTTAGAAGGCAAAATTACGGTTTGGACAACTAAAGAAAGCAGTAGCTACATAAAGAATTCTATAAATAATTATAAAAAATTACATGAAAAAGTAAATATTGAAATTACAGAGATGAATGAAGAGGATATAGAAAGTAAACTTGGAGCTGAATCAGAAGGGAAGGTTAATTTACCTGATGTTATTTGTGTAGAGGATGAAAATGCTCAAGCATTGTTAAAAAAGTTTTCAGCTTTTTTCGAAAATACTAGTGATGATATTAAGAAAGACAATTATCTTAAATATAAAATTGATAATTTAACTTATCAAAACAATTTATATGGAATTCCATTAAATTCAAAGCCAGCTGTAATGGTTTATAGAACGGATATTCTTGAAACAGCAAAGATTAATCCGGAATATATAAAGACCTGGGAAGATTTTATTGAAGCGGGAAAAATATTAATTAATAGCGGCAGACAAATAGCGGCACTTCCCCTAGAAGATGAAAAAACCTATAGAATCTACTTAAATGAACTTGGAGGATCTTACTTTGATAAGGAAGGTAAGGTTTCTGTAAATTCACAAAAATGCATTAGAGCTTTAGAAATACTAAAAAGGATGTACAGTTCACAGGTTCTTCAGAATGTAAAAAATAATGAGGAAGCCATAGGTCTATTAAAACAAGGGAAAACGGCAGCAGCGGTCGTATCTTCAGAAGAAGTTAAAAATGTACTTGAAAAATCACCTGAGCTTAATGGAAAGCTTAGGCTTATGAAACTTCCAGCCTTTGAAGAAGGTGGAAATCAATCAGTAAGTCTTGATGGATCAAATTTAATTATTATAGGTTCAACTAAAAATAAAAAAACAGTTATAGATTTTACAAAGTATACAGCTGAAAATAAAGAAAATATATCAATGTTAATGAAGGAAACAGGAATGTTTCCAGCTTATACATATAATTATGATGAAAAATGGTTTAATGAGAAAGATGTTTTTTTTCAGGAACAAAAACCTTATTTTCTTTACTCCAATATTGCAAAGGACATAAATGACTTTAATTATAATGAGTCTTTTAACAAAATAGCAGACTCTATTAAAGACACTTATTCTGCGGTAGTAATAAAAGGTCAGGATATAAAAATTACATTGGATGATCTCCAAAAAAGAATAGAGAACGTTAAATAAAAATACCTCTCAATACTAGCAATCAAGTATTGAGAGGTATTTTTATAATATTTCTTGAAATTCATAAACCTTTTTATAGACTTCTAAAGTATTTTTGCTTGTTTTTTCCCAGGAGAAGTTTTTAGCACGTTCAAGACCCTTTATACTGTAATAAGTCTTAAGTTTATCATCATTTAAAAGCTTAATAAGTGATTCCATAAGTTCAGTCTCATCATATGGATTTATTAATAATCCGGCATCTCCCACAACTTCAGGAATAGAGGTTATATTTGAAGTTATTACCGGAGTTCCACAGTTCATTGCTTCAAGTGGTGGAAGGCCAAAGCCTTCATAAAGAGAAGGATAGACAAAGGCTTCAGAAGCGTTATACAATATTGGCAAATGTTCTTCAGGAGCATATCCGGTAAATTTTATTTTTGAAGAGAGTTCCAGATTGCCTGAAAACTCACTCAAATATTGACCCTGGTCTCGTGTTGCTCCAACTATTACTAAATCATAATTCTTGTCTAATTTTTTATATATTTTAGAAAATGCTGTTATTAGAGCTTTTACATTTTTTCTGGGACTAAAGCCGCCTATATAAAGAATAAATGGATTGTTTATGCCATATATATATGCTATTAGATTTTTACATTTTTCTTTATCTAAAGGTTTATATTTATCGTCAGCAGCTAGGGGTGTTACAAAGACTTTATCTTCATCTATAGGAAAGAACTTCAGAATATCTTGCTTAGAACGCTCAGAGACAGTTATTAATGCATTGCATTCTTCAATAACTTTTGGAACATCTTTAAGAAATTTCAGTAGGTAGCCTCGCCCCACTGTTTCGGGCATTACATAGGGTATTAAGTCATGAATAGTAGCAATTTTTTTACAGTCAATATTATCATTCATACCAATGCCATTTTGAGGAACATGGAAAATATCTATATTATTATTTCTTAGATTTTCAGGAAAATAATTTTGCTCAAAAAACCTATGATATTTCTTCGAAGCCATCAAAATCTTACTATTTTCTTTCTGAAATTCTTCATATTTGTCACCGGACCAATATATATGGTAATAATTTTCACTATCTGACTTTAATAAGTATTTAAGTACTTTATCTGTATAAGTGCCAATTCCAGTACCTCTATACCAATTGATACCTCGAGCATCAATTGCAATTCTCATCAAATCCTCTCCCCTAAATTGATAAAATGGCGATATATATTATTAATATTACTTTAACGTGTAAAATGTTCCATAGTTAAATAAACAATTCCTTATAATCACACACTTAGTAAGGCTCTCATATACTAAAATTAGAGTAATATTTTGGAGGCACTCTTCTTGGATATAGCTGAACTTAAGCAAATAATTGAGAATAATTATAGACTAGATATTATAGAGCTCGAAAAAATTAAAAATGTTTACAGAGTTAAAACAAAGGGTGAAGACTATTGCCTTAAGATGATTAAATATGATTTTTCACACTTTTTCTTTATAATAAGTGCAATTAAGCACTTGCAGGAAAAGGGGTTTAATAAGATACCTGAAATAATCAGAAGAAATGACGGAGTGGATTATATAGGCATAGACAACTGTAATGCATATCTAACAAAATGGATTAATGCAAGAGAATCAAATTATGATAATCCTTTAGACGTATCTAAAGCAGCAATTAAGCTTGCTGAGCTTCATAACAAAAGCGAGGGATTTAGAGTAACAGATAAGATGAGGCCAAGAAATTACTGGTACAAATGGTTTAAAAACTTTAGTACAAGAAAAGATGAGATTTTAGACTTTAAAAGAAGAATTTATGAAAAAGAGAAAAAAAGCGAGTTTGATTATATATTTTTGTCAGTTATGGAAGGTGAGCTTGCCAGAGCAGAAAAAGCTATAGATAACCTTATAAAGAGTGATTATATTGATAAGGTTAATGAGTATATTGTAAAGGCCGGTTTTTGTCATCACGATTATGCTCATCATAATGTTTTAGTGGAGGAGAATGGAGATATTAATATAATTGATTTTGACTACTGTATTTTAGATATTAATCTTCATGATTTAGCTAGCCTTCTTATAAGAAGGATGAAAAATGGAAAGTGGGACTTATATAATGCAGAATTCATACTGGACAGCTATAGCAAAGTTAGAAGCATAGAAAATAGGGATATACCTATAATGGCAGCTTTCATGGAGTTTCCTCAGGATTATTGGCAGGTTGGAATACAATACTATTGGGAGGAGCAGCCTTGGGGTGAAGAGTTTTTTATAAAGAAGCTAAAGAAAATAAATGAGGACAGTGAGGAAAAACAGGAATTTATAGAGGATTTCAGAGTTTTAAAATAGATATATTGTATTAAAAAGATAAACATAGATAGAGGTGTTGAGTTTGATTAGTGATGAGGTATACAAGTCCTTTGTAGAATATTTAAATTCTAAAGACATAAAGGTTTTAGAAAAATTAGATAATGAAGACTTAATTAATGAAGGCATTATTAGTGAGGACATGGTTGAAATGCAGCTTTATGCATTAAGTAAATTTCATAAAAAAATAATGGGTTATAAAGGTTATATGGGAAAAAGACTAGATAATAAGACTGGAAGCACTGTAGAACAATATAAAGTTAATGTAAAGAGATTGAAAAGATATCTCAAAAATATACGTTTAAATTCTGCCAGCGGTGATTTTGAAAGAATGCTTCTTAAGGTAGGCTTTGATTATCTGCAAAGAGCAGAAAATTGTATAACAAAAATTTATGAATCAGGTTTTATGAGTATCATTGAAAGAAGTATGAAAAAAACTGAGATATGCATTGGAAATCCAGACTTTAATAATGTAAGAAGAATAGGAGATGAATTAGTACTAATAAGCATTGATAAATGCTGTTATAACAATCTAGAAATGGATTGCTTTAATCTATTGTGCAAGTACATTAGAAAAGGAATTAAGCTGGACTATAAAAAGCTTGTAGAAAGGTTTTGTGAATTTGAAAATTTGGATAAAAACAGTTATGACTTTATCTTAGCTTTACTATCATATCCTTATGCTTTTATGAAATGCTGTAATAGATATAGAGAGAGAAGCAAGGAGTGGAGTGAAGAGGAGTATAAGGATAGATTGGAAAAAGCTATATTAAAGGATGGAGAGCCCCTGTGGTAGGAGGAGGTGAGTAAATGCTTGATGGAAGATACAGGGATAGAAAGTATTTGTCAAAATATGACCTTTCAATTGATTTATTTGATAGATTTGAATTAAAGGTAAGTGATGTGTTCCCTATAAGAAATGTATTTGTATTATCTACTGATAAAGGAGATAAAGTTTTAAAGAGAATTGACTATTCTTTAGAAGATTTAGAATTTGTAAATACTGCGATAACGTATATTAGCAATCACTTTGATAGAGTACTGCAGTTAATAGAAACAAAAGACAAAAAAGTTTATACTGAATGGAAAAATGATATTTATTGTATTATGGACTTAGTGCCTGGAAGGGAATGTGATTTTGATAATCCTATAGACTTGTGCATAGCTTCTAAAGGATTAAGTCAGCTTCATAAAGCTTCACTCGGGTTTAAGCCAGATAACCCTAAAAAGTATACAGCAGGTAAAAGCATTGAAAGCTATAATAGAAGGATTAAAGAAATGGGTATATTTAGAAGTATAGCAAATATGCATGAATATAAAAGTGAATTTGATAAAATATTTTTGAAAAATATTGATACACATTTAGAGGATATGAAAAGAAGTGTAAAAATATTAGAGGATTCAGAAATACTAGAGTTGTGTAAGGAAAAAGATAAGGTAGTGATATGTCACAATGATCTGGCATATCACAATATATTAATAAATAATGATGAAGCTTATTTTATAGATTTTGATTTTGCTATAGTCGATTTAAAGGTTCACGATTTATGTAACTTTATAAACAAGGCAATAAAAAATACTGCATTCGATATAGATAAGGCAAAAGCTATCCTATCCGATTACTGTAAAAATAATCCTTTAGATGAAAGAGAGTTAAAGGTACTTTATGGAATGCTTACTTTTCCAGAAGACTTTTACAGCATATCAAGAGATTATTATACTAGAAGAAAAGATTGGGAAGAGGAAGTTTTTCTCGACAGGCTGATTAAAAAGGTATCCTTTAAGGAAGATAGAGAAGAATTTTTAGAAAGCTTTGAAAAAAACATATTATGGTAGATGTTAAAAAGTTCTAAGACCAAGAAGGCTTAGAACTTTTTACATTTTATATCAGTTCCTTAAGTGAATCTAAATCTTTGATGATTATATCTTTATCATATTCAATAATGCCTTCTTCTTTAAGTTTAATAAGCTCTCTTGAAAGAGAAGGACGCTGAACGCCAATTTTGTCTGCCCAATCCTTTTTCGTCATATTAAGCTTTATTTTCAGTGAATTTTGTTCCTTATGTTGAGCAAAAAGATATTCGCATATTTTTTGCCTTATTGTCTTAAGAGTAACTTCTTTAAGCTTCAAATTAAGAATCAAAGCTTTATTGGATATAATCCTTAAATACTCTAGGAGAAAACCTTTATTGCTTTGGCAAAGACTTAATACCGCATCTTTTTGTATATGAAGTACTGCAACCTTGCTTTTAGCAAGGACATTAATTGGAGAAGTATTTTTATCAGCAAAAATAAGCATCTCGCCAAAAATATCTCCTTTAGTAAACTCAGCTATAGATAAGACTTTTCCGGAGGCATCCATCTTTTGTACCTCTAAAGTACCTTCTAAAATTAAATTTAAAGTACTGCAGGTATCATCTTCAGCTAAAATTAAATCACCCTTGCTGTACTTTTCTATTTTATATGGAATTCTGCTGAATAGAGAAATAAGAGCTTCCTGACTGAAAGACTTAAATAAATTTGTATTAGTTATTATACTTAAATAGTTTACTATACTCATAAATAGAACCACCTTTAATAATTTTGCAAACTAAAATGGCCGCAGGCTGTGGCATAAAGACCTTAGAGCCTTGCGTAGAAAATAATATTTTACTTTATGATAACTTTGCGTATCTTCTAAGACTTGCAATGCTGAAAACATAGACAAAATTATCAATCAAATTGAAATATTATTTTCTACACCTGCTCTTGGTCTTTATACCCAGCCTATGTATCTTATACGCAATTATAATTATATATCTATACGACTTGCTCAATGATTGTTTTTATAATTAAAACTTTTGTCTTTGTTAAAAGATAGTAATGACATTTTTATCATTCACCTATTTAAATATAAACCTATAAAAATATTTAAATATTTACTTGAGCCATGCGGGTTTGCACTAGATTTGCTTTCTACAATATCAAAGAACATACTTATATTAACAATATTATTAGAACTTTTGCATTGTATATAATTAACTAGATAACAACAAAAATATTACAGACTTTAAAGCAAAGCCTGCGATAATTTTAGTTCGTCCTCTACATGTTTTTTCACTTAACTATATTATAGTAGAATTAATGAAGGACAAGCAATACATTTGTAACACAGGTTACCGACTTTTTATTATAAATAATTTAAAATAAGATTAAGATTAAATAGTATATTTATTTGGAGGAATTAAGATGGCTGTTAGAAAAATTGTTAGTATAGATGAAAGTAAATGTAATGGATGCGGATTGTGTATTCCTAACTGTGCTGAAGGAGCTCTAGCTATAATAGATGGAAAAGCAAAGCTTGTAAAAGACTTATATTGTGATGGATTAGGTGCTTGCCTTGGACATTGCCCTCAAGATGCAATAACAATTACTGAAAGAGAAGCGGTTGATTTTGATCAAGAGGCTGTTGAGAAAATGTTAAAAGAAAAAAATATCGGGGAAAAGCATGTTGAACATAAAGAAACTCATGAGCATATGCATGAGGGAGGATGTCCTGGGAGCAGAATGAGAATGATGCAAAGAAGAGAAGTAGAAGATGATGTGAATATCAAGCAGACTTCAAAGCTTAGACAGTGGCCAGTTCAGCTTCAGCTTGTTCCAGCATCAGCTCCATATTTTAAAAATGCTGATCTTCTTGTTACCGCTGATTGTGTTCCTTTTGCTTATGCAAATTATCATAATGATTTTCTAAAGGGGAAAGTAGTTGTTGTAGGGTGCCCAAAGCTCGATGATACACGGTACTATGCTGAAAAGCTGGGGGATATAATTAAATCAAATGATTTAGAGAGTATAACTGTTTTAAGAATGGAAGTACCTTGCTGCAGCGGTATAGCACAGGCAGCTAAGATAGGAAGAGATAATTCAGGTATTAACATCCCTATAAAGGTTGTAACTATAAGTATTGAAGGTGAAGTTATAAAAAGAGAATACATTTAAAGCATAAAAAAGGCTGCAGAGATAGTATTCTGCGGCCTTTTAAAAAATAACAAATTTGTATATACGTTATTTATAGAATAATATTCCCAGTACTCCTGCTGCTATAGTCATGAGGATCGGGTCTGCCTTGTATTTATATGATGCAAACAAAGCTATAGCAAAGATAATAAAGCTTTTATAATCTATAAAAGAACCAGAGGATACTAGTATAGGTGCAGCGGCTATTAATCCAACGGTAGCAGGGATAAGACCTGTAAAAGCATACTTTACATACTTATTATCTTTAAACATAAGAAAAAATTTTGTGAATGTAAGCATTATAATAAATGTGGGAAGAACAACTCCTAAGGTAGCTATAATGCTTCCAGTGAAGCCGCCAACCTTGTAGCCTACATAAGAAGCTCCATTTATTGCTATGGGGCCTGGAGTAGCTTGAGATACAGCAACTAAATCGGTAAATTCACTAGGAGTAAGCCAGCCAGTTCCGGCTACTACTTCTTGTCTTATAAGCGGCAGAATAGCATTTCCGCCTCCAAAGCTGAATAGGCCTATTTTTAAGAAGATGAATAAAACCTGCAAATTTATATTCATTTAGTTGCCCCCTTTACTTGGGCTCTTTCTTTATAAATGCCATAGATAAGTCCACCTAAAGCTGAGATAATAATTATATATATTGGATTCATGTTTAGAACTACTATTAGAAATACTGTTAATATAGGTATGTAAATAGTTTTTTTTGTAATATTTGAGCTTTTCCCTATTCTTAAAACAGGAACTGCTATAAGTGCTACTATAGCTGGTCTAATGCCAAGAAATACTCTTTGTATAATCGCATTGTCCTTAAAACCCATATAGGTGGCAGCATAGACTACCATAACTATAAAGGCTGTCAACACTGATCCAAGTACTGCTAGGATGCTTCCCCATATTCCTGCAAGCTTATAGCCAACAAAGACCGCAGTATCTACTGCTATTGGCCCTGGTGCTGACTGTCCTAGAGCTAAAAGTTCAATAAAGTCTTTTCTATCAATCCAGCCTCTTTTATCCACAACTTCTTTTTCTATAAGAGGTATCATGGCATAGCCTCCACCTATAGTAAAAGTTCCGATTTTAAAAAATACTATAAATATTTCCCAGAGCTTCTTCAAAGCTATCACCTCGTAAATCTTAAAAAATTACTGCTTTAATTATTATAGCAAAGTTACATAATATGTCCAATCTTCAAACTTAAATTTCAGTTAAGTGCTTCCAATATCTAGAGGGCATCATTCTTTTTTGAAGTTTTGGATTTAGCCTGTTATCAATAGCAATAGCTTTAAAGAAGTCTTTCCAAAGCTCTTCATACGGACCACTGTCTTCAGAACAGAAGAATTCTTCTCCATTTTCTTTGCTGAAAGAAGTTATGGCCCATTCTTTTTTATTATAAAATAAAGCAAGTCCTCTCTTTAAGTCATGGATAATCCAATTTTCATTTTGGAGCCTTGAAGCAAAATGGGGAGCCATAAGACTTAATATATTATGATCAGGCTCTATGGGGGAATAGTAAATATTGTTTATGCATTTAAAGCGTACAAAGCCTATCATTCTGTGGGTTTCATTGGTAACTTTTCTGATTATTTTATGAATGTTTAAAACTGAGTCGTTGTATAAATGCAAATCAATCTCTTTTCCAAGCTGAAATCCAAGTTTTACATAGCTAAAAATCATAGTACTGCTTCCATCAATGTCAGATAAAAAGGCATAGTATATATTTTTTAAAGCAGCAGCAGAAATTTTTGTTTTAATAGCACTATAAACCTTCGAGCTTTTTTCTATATCAGTTTCGATATTTATTGGCACCTTTAAAAGTGAAGGCTGAAACTGCCAGTCAGGTATTATTTCCTCAGGCTTAATTTTGCTATAATAGGCTTCATATATTGAGGTTAAAAGCCCTTCAAAAGTTCCATCAAAGACATAGCAAATCATATTTATAATTCTCCTGTTATACTTGTAAATGAATCTTTAGCAAAAAAGGTTATCTGTTCAAATCTAGGGTTATCAATATAGTTTAAATCTACTTTTGGACTAAGCCTCTTTTTTATAAAGTCCTCTTTAAAAACAATATCACCGTAGTATTTTCCTTTGCAGGTAATAAAATATTGAGCTCTTTTTAACACAATTCCAAGTTTTTTTAAATCCTCAAAGTTTAGTAAATGAACTTTTCTTGCGGCCATTATTTTCTGAACAGATCTTACTCCAACACCAGGAACTCTTAGAAGCATTTTTCTAGGAGCAGAATTTATTTCTACAGGAAACTGATAAATATTTTTTATTGCCCAATCTGTTTTCGGATCAAAGTTTATATCAAGATTTGGATTTTTTTCATTTAAAAGCTCAGAAGCGGAAAAACCATAAAATCTTAAAAGCCAATCAGCCTGATACAGTCTATGTTCACGAAGCATCGGAGGATTTATTATGCTTGGGAGCTTAGGATTGTTACTTACTGGAACATAAGCTGAATAATAAACTCTCTTTAAATTAAAATTGTTGTATAAATTCTCAGAAAGCTTCATTATCTTATAATCACTATCTTTTGTAGCACCAATAATAAGCTGGGTGCTTTGTCCTGCTGGAACAAAAGAAGGTACCTTTTTATAAAGCAATTTTTCTTCTTTGTTAGCAGTTATTTGAGAGTCAATATAAGACATTGGTTTTAAAATTAAATCTGAATTTTTTTGCGGAGCCAAAAGCTTAAGACTTTCTTTTGAAGGAAGTTCAATATTTACGCTCATTCTATCTACAAGTTCTCCAGCTTTTCTAATTAAGGTGCTGTCTGCTCCGGGAATAGCTTTAATATGTATATAGCCGTTAAAATTATAATTATTTCTAAGAAGAGTAACGGTTTTTAAAAGCAGCTCCATTGTATAGTTAGCATTTTTGAAAACCGCCGAGCTTAAAAACAAACCTTCGATATAATTTCTCTTATAAAAGTTTATTGTTAAATCAGCAACTTCTTCTGGTGTAAATGCAGCTCTGGGTACATCATTTGAACTTCTATTTACACAGTACACGCAGTCGTAAACGCAATAATTTGTGAGTAGTATTTTAAGTAGAGAAATACATCTTCCATCTGCAGCAAAACTATGGCATATTCCGCTTTCACTTGCATTACCTATACCGGAAGGCGTATTTTTTCTAGTGCTTCCGCTAGAGGAACAGGAAACATCATATTTTGCTGCTCCAGATAATATTTTTAATTTTTCATGTATGTCCATAATATTTCTCCTTTGTCAAAAGTTGATATCTTATATTTATTATATCAAACGTATGTTCGATGGTAAATATGTTTAGAAATAATTTATATTTTATATTAAAATTTAATTATTACTGAAATGAAGGGTTATGATAAAATTTACTTAATGAAAGCTTCAGGGGGTTATTATGAAAAAGTTGAGATTAAGAAAAATAATAGGGATTTTGTTTATTTTGCTTGGAATCTACAGCATAATATACTGCTTTAGTATTATGTTCTACGGAGTAACATTTTCAAAGTTTTTTGCAGTGCTTGGAATTATGTTAATAGTGATAGGACTTGGAGTTGTTTTTTTGTATGATAAAATATCAATTTATAAGGGTGGTTTTATACCACGGATAATAAAGGGAATTATAATTTTGTTTTTGATTTCTTTTATAATTATTGAAAGTTTTATAATATACAATGGCAGCAAAACTGATAGTGCAGAGGTAGATTACTTAGTAATCTTAGGGGCAGGTCTTTGGGGAGACACACCTTCACTTGCTTTAAGGCAGAGACTTGATGAAGGCGTAAAATTTATAAAAGAAAACCCTGAAACGAAAGTTATCTTATCTGGTGGAAAGGGATCAGGAGAAACTATAACAGAAGCAGAAGGTATGAAAAGATATTTAATTTCAAAAGGAATTGATGAAAGACTATTGATCAAAGAAGAAAAGTCAACAAGTACAAAAGAAAATATGAAGTTTACAAGAGAACTTTTAAATCAGATAGATGTAAGAGATAATATAAGCGTAAAAATTGTAACTAATAATTTTCATATGTTTAGAGCAAAGCTCTTGGGGAAAAGTAATGGATTTATTGTATATGGACAGCCAGCGCCTCTACATCCTTTGCTTGTTCCTGCTTATTATATAAGAGAATACTTGGCGGTTATAAAATCTTTAGTTTTTGATTTTATGTAGATAGCTTTAGTTGAAGTTGTTTATCTATAACTAAATTCTTATTTATAGCAATTGATATATATAGAATGCAATAAAGTTCTTACATTCATAATGCCACATAATATCCAATCTTCAAGGATTTATGGGATAATATGAATGTATTAGAACTTTTGCATTGTATATATTTGTAATGTATAATAAAATGGTTGAATATTTAAAAAGTTAGGAGAATCAACCATGGAAACTAGTACCTCTAACGTTTCTTTAAAGGAAATAAGGAAAAATATATATTCTATGATCCTGCCTATTACAATATCAAGCATACTTGAAATGACAACAGGTCTTGTATCTATGGCTATGATAGGAAGAATAGATCCAAGTAATTCTACAGCTGTAAACGCAATTGGATTAAGTCAAAGAATTACGCAGGTGGTTTGGGCGCTTTTTAAGGGAATTACAACAGGCGCTTCAGTTTTTGTGGCTCAGGCTTATGGAGCTAATAACCCCAAAAAATTAAAGAAGGTTATACAGCAAACTATATTATCCTCACTCATTGTTGTAATAGTTCTTCAGCAAATTATATTTTGGAATGCTTCAAAGCTTCTAACAATATTTAATCCTAATCCAATACTTCTTGAAAATGGGACCTTATACTTAAAAACAGTTTCCTGGGGTCTGCCATTTTTAGTAATAATGCTTGCAGTAGCAGCGGCGCTTCAAGGCATGGGAAATGCGAAAACTCCTATGGCTATTGGTTTTATAATGAATTTTATTAATATATTGTTTAGTTTTGTGCTTATATTTGGCTATTTGGGAAGTGTTCCATTTGGAATTAAAGGAGCGGCTATAGCTATAGTAATAGCACAGTTCTGTGGTGCGTCTATTGGACTTTACGTATTATTTAGTAAAAGCGGAATTTTAAGTTCTTTGTTAAATAAGAACTTCTTTAAATTAGATATAAAAGAAGTTATAAGCATATATAAAGTTGGAATTCCAACCTCTTTAGAATCAATATTCTGGCAAATAGCCGCTATAATTTTAACTAAGGCTATATTAACTTTTGGAGATACTTCATTTGCTGCGCACCAGCTTGGACTTCAAGCTGAATCCATTTCGTATATGCCGGCAGCAGGCTTTGGGGTTGCGGCAACTACCTTTATAGGGCATGCTTTAGGTTCAAGGAATAGTGAACTAGGAAAAGCGTATTTGAAGGAAACTATGAAGGGAGCAATTTATGTAACAATATTCTGTGCTTCGCTTTTAGTATTTTTACCTAAATTTATTATGGGAGCATTAACTCCAAATCAAGAGCTTATTAATTTAGGGGCTAAGTATCTTATTATTATGGGACTTGTTCAAATTCCTCAAAATGTATCTGGAGTTTTAAATGGAGCACTTAGAGGTGCTGGATTTACTAAGGTTCCTATGTATGTGGCAGGTGCAGGCCTCTGGGGTGTTAGAGTACCTATGACCTTGCTTTTAACCTATAAATTTCATTCAACCATAATAGCCATTTGGGTTGTAATGGGCATTGATTTGATTGTAAGATTTATATTAAGTTATACAATATATAAGACTAAGAATATTTACAACAGAGAATTGGTGTTTAATGAAGCGAATGCTTAGTTAATGAACAATGAAAAATGAAGAATGGAAGGATGCTTTGCAATCAAAGCTAATCACAAATCCCCTTTTGGGGATTTTTTAATTCATTCTTCATTCTTCATTCTTAATTATTAATTGTTTTATTATACGCAATCAGTGTATCTTTAGCGGTTTTGTCCCAGCTAAGCTCTGAGCTTCTTACAAGACCTTTAATAATTAACTTTTCCTGAAGCTTATCATCCATAAGTACGCTAAACATAGAGCTGCATAGCTCATCAACGTCATAAGGATTTATAAAAACTGCAGAGTCTCCTAATACTTCGGGAATAGAGGTTACATTTGAAGTTATTACTGGAACTCCGCATGCCATAGCTTCTACAGGGGGAAGTCCAAAACCTTCGTAAAATGAAGGATACACCACAAGTTTAGAAGCATTATATAAATAAGGAAGATGTTCTATTTGTATAAAACCTGGAAATATTACACTGTCTTCTACGCCAAGGCTTATAGCTCTATTTTTATATATGTTATAGGACTTGCCCTGTTTTCCTGCTATTACTAGTTTTATATCTTTTTTAAACTTTTCTTTAAGCTTACTGAAGGCTTCAATTAGACCTACAATATTTTTTCTTGGGCTGAATCCGCCTACATATAAAATATAGTCTCCTTCAATACCATAATATTGCTTTATTAAAGCTGAACAAATGTCTTTATCAAGCGGAGTATATATATTTTCAGCTGCTAAATGAGTTACATGTATTTTCTCTAATGGATAATTAAAAGCCTTGGCTATATCTTCCTTTGAAAACTGTGATACAGTTATTATTCCGTCACAGAAAGATACAATATCAGGCATTTCTTCTTGAAATATTTTCAAATAAGTTTCCCCTACAGTTTCGGGCATTCTTAATGGAATAACATCATGAAGTGTTATTATAAAAGGACATTTTTTTTCTTTAGGAAGTCCTACACCGTTTTGAGGCACATGATAAAGCTCAATATCTTTATCTGTAAGTATATTGGGAATATTTACTTCATCCCAAAAATTGCTTTTATTACCTTCTGATATATTTCTTATCAGGAAATTTTTTTTGAAGGATATATCCATATTTGAACTTTCAGGCATAAAAAGTAGATATTCATTTAACGCATCTATTGCATTTAAGGATGAAATAAGCTGATAGGCATAGGTGCCTATTCCTGTACCTCTATACCATTTGGCTGCTCTTCCGTCGATTCCTACTTTCATAAAGGTTTCCTTTCAAAATGATTATAGTTCATTATATTAATAATTGAGCAAAAGTGTTAATAAAACAATATTTATACACATATAAATTATATAGAGACTATGTATAGAGTTTTAATTATAGAGAATTTAAAATTCTAAATAATCACAATATGAGAAGGAGGGCGGTGAGCAGTATGATGAGGGAGTTTGAACTTGAGAGGCAGTTCAATATTGAAATCGAAAGCATTAAGCCGAATAAGGGAGTGTATCTCTTAAAGACAAACAAAGGAATGAAATGCCTAAAGAAAATAAATTATGGTACCCAGAAATTGCTTTTTGTATATGGTGCTAAAGAACATCTTATAAAAAATGGATTTCCAAGAGTAGATAGATACTGTTTAAATATAGATGGTAATCCTTATGCCTTAGTAAATGAAGACATATATACTCTTTCTGAATGGATTGAAGGTAGAGAATGTGATTTCTACAATAATGAAGATTTAATATTGGCAGCTAAAAATTTAGCATATCTTCATATTGCATCAAAAGGATACGAGCCACCAGAAAACAGCAAGCTTAAAAGCGACTTGGGAAGATGGCCTCATCTTATGGATAAAAGAATAAAATCCTTTGAAAAAATGAGAGATATGGCAAGGAAAAAAAGCAATAAACAAAGCTTTGATTTAAATTATATTAAATCAATTGAAATGTTTAAGAATTTAGGTAAAAGAGCTATGAAGGTACTTGAAAGTTCTAATTATCTTGAGTTTTGCAAAACAACTGATGAAGAGATGGGTTTTTGCCATCATGATTACACTTATCACAACATAATTATGGATAGTAACAATAATGTACATGTTATAGACTTTGATTATTGCAAGAAGGAAATAAGATCATACGATTTATCTCTTTTCTTAATTAAGGTACTAAAAAGAATGGACTGGAATATTGAGTATGCAAAGCTAATAATTGATGCCTATAATGAGATAAGTGAGCTTAGAGAAGATGAATACAGAGTGCTATTTGCATTTTTATTGTTTCCGCAGCGTTATTGGAGACTTGCAAACAGATATTATTATAATGAAGTAAATTGGGCTCAAGCTACTTTTAATAATAAAATAGAAGAATTAATAGAAGAACAAAGTAATTATAATAATTTCATAGAAGAGTTTAAAAAAATGTATGGACAAAAAGAATGATAAATTTTTATAGTAAAGCCGTGTAAATTTTCATTTACATGGTTTTATTATTTTCATTAATGCACCCATTCTAAAAAGTTGTCATACAATATATTATGAAACTATGGAGTTGGAGATGAGAAAATGAATTTAGGCGATACTGTTGTTCGAAAATCTTATGGCAAGGATATCACCTTTAAAATAATTGATATAAAAGAAACAGAAAATGGAGCCATTTATACTTTAAAAGGTATAAGTCTTAGAGTTATTGCAGATGCACCAGTTGAAGACCTAGAAGAAGTTGTTGAAAATTCTTTGGGTGAGAAGGAAAAAATTTTAAATAGAAAAGTTAATACTTCCATAAAGAATATAATGCTTGGCAGAATAGATGTAAGCAAGGCTTATAGAAGTCCTAAGATAACAGTAAATAAGGAACTTGCCTTTGGAAGACCGGGAAAAATTCTGCATGTAGATGGTGATGCTGAGTATCTTGAGGTATGCCTTAAAGTATATAAAAAATTAGAACTTGATGTAGTAGGCAAGGTTATTGCAGAAAAAGATCAACCTGTGGAGGTACCAAAGCTTGTAAAACAAATGAAGCCTGACATAGTAGTAATAACAGGACATGATGCAATAACTAAAGGGGCAAAGGATTATACGGATATAAATAATTATAGAAATTCAAAATTCTTTGTTGATACAGTTAGTGAACTTAGAAATTATGAGCCAAATTATGATGACTTAGTAATATTTGCTGGAGCTTGTCAAAGTCATTATGAGGCGATACTAGATGCAGGTGCAAACTATGCATCTAGTCCAAGCAGAGTACTTATACACTGCCTTGATCCTGTTTTTGTATGTGAAAAAATTGCATATACCAATATAGAAAAAGTAGTATCGATTCAAGAAGCTTTAGAAAATACTATTACCGGAACAAAAGGAATAGGAGGACTTCAAACAAGAGGAAAGTATAGAGAAGGTTTTCCAAAGTCTTCATATGCATAAATTGATTAAAAGTTCTGCATATATATATGGATTAGGGGAACAATAATATTGTACTTATGGAATATATAGTTGTAAATAATATCTTCAAGTCATAAGTACGGATATATATCTTAAAAATACTTAGATATATATCCTATGACTTGAAGTTTTTGCTTTGTTTACAAAAAATTAATATTGACAAAACGCTTTGTTAACTGATAAAATAATTAGTTTATTTGACAGTTAATATGATATGAGGTATAATTACAATGTAGAAAGAGGGTGTTTAATGTGGAAAAAAGAAATGTGCTCGCTACAATAAGAAGGGACATTGAAGACCATGTTGGAGAAAAAGTTACCTTAAAGGCTAATGGCGGAAGGAGAAAGGTACTTGTAAATAAAGGAACTATAGAAAAAACCTATCCAAACATATTCGTCATTAGATTAGATCAAGACACCCAAAGGACAGTGACATACAGTTATTCAGATGTTTTAACAAAAACAGTTCAAATAGTCTTCGTAGGATAAAGCGATGCTGGTTTTCTAGTATCGCTTTAATTATAGAAAAAAATAAAAAAAGAAAGATGGTGGGTTCCATCTTTCAACTATGGTATAAAAGGGTATTGAGAATTTATGAGAGGTTATATGGTCAATAACCAAGTATTATATTAAGCTAAAATGGACAAAATGTCAACAAGTTTGTCCATGAAAAGACAAGAAAAATAAAAATATGTCGAAAAATATATTTCTATTTAATACATAAAATAACTAGCATATTTCTTTCGTAGTATCTATATAAATTAATAGTAGGTATTTTATGGGAGGGATAGAATAATGGCTATAGATCTGGTTAAGGAAAATATAGAATGTGAGCAGCTCTTAGGAGAAAGTACTGCTGATTCAGTCATTAAAGGGGAATACGTTATACCAGATACTCATCCTGATGTGTATCAAATTTTAACTTTAGATGCTAAACCGAGCATTCTAACAAAAGAAGTAATGCAGGACAAGATATATCTAGAAGGCCAAATTCAGCTTAATGTGTTGTATTTAGCTAAAGAAGATGAAACAAGAAGTGGTGTCCACAATGTGGTATATACAGCTAAATTTCAAAACAGCATTGAGCTAAATGGTGTGAATCGCAATATGCCATGTGAAGCAGAATGCTACATAGAGCACATAGAGCCAGTTGTGGTTAATGAAAGAAAAATAGCTGTAGAAGGAATAGTAAAGCTTAAGGCTGCAGCGTATAAGGTTTATAATTTTGAGATAGTTAAAGACCTTAGGGGGCTTTCAGATGTTCAAGTACTAAAGAATAATTCTTCAATTGATAAAATTGTAGGCACTTGTGATGGTGAAATGGTAGCTAAGTCACATATGCAAATTCCTATGGATAAGCCTCAAATTGGTACTGTTTTAAAATGTGATGTAAATATGCATAAAAAAGAAACTAAGGTTTTAGATGGGAAAGTTCAGGTTTCTGCTTTTGCAAATATTTATATGTTGTATAGAGGCAAGGATACTTCTGATTTATGCTATATTGATAATGACATATTAGTGAATAAAGAACTTGACATAGAAGGTGTAAGCTCCTTTATGGACAGCTACACTGATTTCAGAGTAGATGACATGATATTTGATATCAAAGAAGATGACTTAGGAGAAAATAGAATAGTTGATGTTGAAGCTTTAATAAGAAGTAATACAAAAGTAATGAATAAAGAGCAGATGGATACTATAGAAGATGCATATTCACCATCGATGATTATGGATATGGAAAAGAAAAACTATGAGCTTAATGTTATGCATGGACAGGCAAACAATGAAGCTATTGTTAAAGGAAATATAGAAATAGATTCTGAAATGCCTAAGCCTGCTTCAATAATTATGTCAACAGGAAGTGTCTGTATAACAGATAAGAAGCTTGTTGAAGATAAAGTTGTTGTTGAAGGATTATTAAAGGTTGAAGTTCTTTATAAGACAAATGATGAAGATAAATGTGCTCACGTAATCAGAGATGAAATACCTTTTACAACTGGTGTTGAAATAGCAGGTGCTAAAATAGATATGCAGTGTGTGGCTAAGGTTTCACTAGAAAGTATCGAGGCTGCAATTGAAGCTAATACAATAGGAGTTAAGGCTATAGTAGAAGTTTACTGCAGAGTGAATTACATGAGGAACAAAGAGTTTCTAGTTAATGTAATGCCTAAGGAAGGTGAAAAGCCTTCTAAAAAGGCAAGTATAACAATTTATGTTGTACAAAAGGATGATACGCTTTGGAAAATTGCAAAGAGATATCATACTACGGTTGATACCTTGGTTCAAATTAATGAGCTTGAAGGTATAGATGCTGTTCAGGCAGGTGGAAAACTAATAATACCTGGAAGAGCATTAATTTAAATAAAGTTTATTTAAATACACCTTATTTGATATAATATATATCAAATAAGGTTGTTTTTATTTTTGAAACGAAGGTGAAAAACATGAGTTTACAGTTTATATTTGGTCGTTCAGGTAGTGGGAAAAGCACATATTGCCTGGAAAATATTAAAGATAAATTATCAAGAAGTGAATATAGAGATAAGAAATTAGTTTATCTTGTGCCTGAACAATTTACCTTTCAAGCTGACAGAAACCTTGTAGAAGTAATTGGTGAAAAAGGTATACATAGAGTACAAGTTTTAAGCTTCACTAGAATGGCTTATGTCGTTTTTAATGAGGTTGGCGGTATCACAAGGCTTCACATGAATTCTGCAGGTAGAAATATGCTTTTATATAAAATAATTGAGGAAGTAAAAGAAAAATTAACTGCATTTAACAGGGTTTCAAAGCAGGCTGGATTTATAAATGTAATGTCTGAGACTATTACGGAACTAAAAAGATATAATATTAACCCAGAACTTTTAAATAAAATCACGGTTGATATGAGGGAAGATGATCAATTAAAGGGAAAACTTAAAGATATAAATTTGATTTTTGAAAGGTTTGAAACTTTTCTTCATGAAAAATACATAGATAATGAAGATCAGCTTTCAATGCTTGTAGATAAATTAGATAGCTGCAATTTATTTGATGAGTCTGAAATATGGATTGATGAATTTTCTACTTTTACACCTATTCAGTATAATATTATTGAAAAGCTTTTAAAAAAGGCAGATAAAGTTAATATTACATTAACAACGGATTGTTTAACTAATGGAAAAGATGTTGATAATACGGACGTATTTGCCGCTATAAAAAATACGGAAACAAAATTGTTAAAGCTTTTAAAAGAGAATAATATACCATATGAAAAGCCGATTTGTCTAAATGATGATATGATTTATAGATTTAGAGAAAGCAAGGAACTGAATCATTTAGAAAGATATATTTTTAATTCTCCTTATAAAACTTATAACAAAGAGACAGAGAATTTAAAAATATTTAGAGCTTTAAATATGTACAGTGAAATACAAAATACAGCTAGAGATATAATAGGGTTATGCAGAAATCAAAAGCTGAGATTTAAGGATATAGCCGTAGTTACCAGAAACCTTCAGGGATATGAAAAAATTATTCAAGCTATTTTTACAGAATATAATATTCCGTACTTTTTAGATAAAAGAAGGGATATAAATAACAATCCTCTTATAATCCTTTTAAATTCTGTTATTGATATATTTACAAAAAATTGGTCTTATGAGGCGGTCTTCAGATATTTAAAAACAGGGCTTACAGATATTGATATAGAAGAAATTGATATTATAGAAAACTATGTGCTCGCAAATGGAATAAGAGGGAAGAAGTGGTTTGAAGAACAGTGGGATTACGGTATAAATTATAAATATGATGCTTCTGAAGAGGAAGAAGAAAATTTAAAGAAAATTAATGATATAAAAATAAAAGTTACCAATTCTCTTTTTATTTTACAGGAAAAGCTAAAAGGAAAGAATAGTGTAAGAAAAATATCAGAAGCATTATTTGAGTTTTTAGAAGAAATTAAAGCTTACGAAAAGGTTGAATACTGGGTAGAAAGATTTAAGCAGGAAAAGGAACTTGATAAGGCTAATGAATACAGCCAGGTTTGGAATTTAGTAATTGAACTTCTAGATCAACTTGTTGAAGTTCTCGGAGAAGAAGAGGTAAAACTTGAGGAGTTTGTAAAAATATTAGCAACCGGCATAAATGAATATGATATCGGCGTCATTCCAGCTGCCTTGGATCAGGTACTTATCGGGGACATCGAACGTGTTAAAAGTCATGAAGTATCAGCAATATTTCTTATTGGAGTAAATGATAAAGTTTTTCCAAAAGCCGCCGATGAGGAAGGTATATTAAATGACAGGGACAGAGAATATTTAAAAAGTTTAGGTGTTGAGCTGGCAGCAGATACAAAAGCTCAAGCTTTTGAAGAGCAATTTTTAATTTATAGAAGCTTAAGTATGGCAGGAAAGTTTTTAAGAATAAGCTATCCTATTGCTGATGTTGAAGGAAGAAGTATGAGGCCATCTATAATAATTTCAAAACTAAAGAAGGTTTTTCCTAAAATTGTTGAAGAAAGCGATGTTATAAAAAATGACACTGATGAAGAGAGTTTAGAGCAAATTGCGGGGGAAGATTCAACATTTAATGAACTTATTGCAGCTTTAAGGTCAGAGGCAGAAGGAAAAGAGGTTAGTACCATCTGGTGGGATGCTTACAGATGGTATATGAATAAACCAAAATGGAGAGAAAGATGCAGAAGGGCTTTTGCAGGACTTTCCTACAGCAATCAAGTTCAAAAGGTAAGCTCGTCAAAGATAAAAAAACTATACGGAAATCCTCTTCAATTTAGTGTTTCAAGACTTGAAAGATATGCCAGTTGTCCTTTTGCATATTATGTTCAGTATGGTTTAAAAGCAAAGGATAGAAAGGTATATGAATTCAGTATGCCGGATTTAGGTACTTTTGTTCATGAAGTACTGGATGAGTTTTCGGAGGTTCTGGACAAGGAAAAGGTAAGCTTTAGAGAAGTTGAGGATAATTTTGTAAGTGATGCAATTTCAATGATTATAGATGAAAAGATTAAGGAGAAAACAGGATTTATATTAAATAGTTCTCCAAGATACAAATTTATGGCTCAAAGGCTTAAAAAAATATTGACTAGATCAGTAGATATTATTTCTGAACAAATTAAAAGAAGTAACTTTAATCCAACAGAACATGAAGTAGACTTCAGTGCCAAGGGAAAATATCCTCCTATTACAATAAAGCTCCCATCAGGAGAACAAATTGAACTTATGGGGAGGATAGACAGAGTAGATGAGCTTGAGACAGAAGAAGGAACATTTATAAGAATTGTAGATTATAAGTCAGGAAACAAGGGATTTAAGCTTTCTGATGTATATTATGGACTTCAGTTGCAGCTTTTGGTTTATTTAGATGCAATACTTTCAAATAAGGAAAAATATTTAGAGAAAGGTGTATTCCCAGGAGCAGTGCTTTATTTTAGAGTAGAGGATCCTATGATAAACAGTGAAGGAGAGCTTTCTCAAGATAAGATAGAAGAAAAAATATTAAAAGAACTAAAAATGAGAGGCCTTCTTTTAAAAAATATTAAAGTAATTAAAGATATGGATAAGGAGCTTGAGAGCGGCTATTCATTAATTGTTCCCGCACAAATATTAAAAGGCGGTGAAATAGGAGAAAAAACCTCAGGAGCTACTTTAGAACAGTTCGAAACTCTTAGAAAATATGTTAGAAAGATTGTTATAGACTTGTGTGAGGAAATGCTTCAAGGAAATATAAGTATTAAACCTTATAAGAAAAAGAAAAATACACCTTGTGAATACTGTAATTTTGCAAGCATATGCCAATTTGATACTAGTATTTCTGATAATAAATATAAGATTATAAATGATAAGAATAATGATGAGGTATGGGAACTAATGAGAAAAGAAGTAGAAGAGGTGAAATAGTTGGGAGAAGCAAAGTGGACTAAGGAGCAGGAGCTTGCAATAGAAACAAGATATAGTAATCTTTTGGTAGCAGCAGCTGCTGGCTCAGGGAAGACGGCTGTATTAGTTGAAAGAATAATTAGAATAATTACAGATGTTGATAATCCTGTAGATATTGACAGGCTTCTTGTAGTTACCTTTACAAATGCAGCAGCAGCTGAAATGAGAGAAAGAATTGGTGACGCTATTTCAAAGGCTTTAGATAAAAATCCGGATTCAAAGGTGCTTCAAAAACAACTTACTTTATTAAGTAAGGCAGGTATTACTACAATGCATTCCTTTTGCCTTCAAGTAATACGAAATAATTTTCATAGAATAGATTTAGACCCTAATTTTAGAATTGCGGATGGCACGGAAGAAACACTTTTAAAGGGAGAAACTTTAGGAGAGCTTTTTGAAGAAAAATACTCTGAAAGTGAAGATGGGACTAATAATGATTTTTTGGACTTAGTAGAAAGCTATGGTGGAGGACGTGATGATTTAAAGCTTCAGGAAATAGTGATAAATCTTTATGATTTCATAATAAGTGGTCCTTGGCCAAGAAGATGGCTTTATGAAATGACAGAGGAATTTAATGTCGATGAAAACTTTGATTTTGGAGATTCCATATGGGGCAGAGTTTTAATATCAAGTACAGAAGTGGAACTTCTTGGTATAAAGGGAGTTATTCAAAAGACCATAGATATGATGAAGGATAGTAACGGATTGGAGCCTTATGTTAAAACTCTTAATGAGGATTTGGAGTTAATTAATAAGCTTTACGGATTTTGTAACAGTAGTTGGAACAATTTGTACGAAGAGTTTAGCAATTATAAATTTACAAGGATAGGAACTTTAAATAAAAAAGCTGAATACGATAAGGACCTTTCAGAGAAGGTAAAAAATATTCGGGATGATATTATTAAAAAGAAACTTAATAATTTAAGAGATGATATATTCAGATTTAGCCCTTCTGAGATAAGAGAAAGCTTAAGTAAGCTTTATCCAATGATGAAATGTCTTGGGGAGCTTGTGCTGCAGTTTGATGAATATTATAAAGCTAAAAAAAGAGAAAGGGGACTGTTAGATTTCAGCGATCTTGAACATTTAGCTTTAAATATATTAACTGTTAAAGACGAGGAAAGAAATATTAGTCCTTCTGAAACTGCCTTAGAACTTAGAGATCAATTTGATGAAGTGCTGGTAGATGAATATCAGGATAGCAACAATATTCAGGAAGTTATTATTAATATGGTTTCGAAAAAGCTTACTGATACACCAAATGTATTTATGGTTGGAGACATAAAGCAGAGTATTTACAGATTCAGGCAGGCTGAACCTGGGTTATTTCTAGATAAGTATGAGAATTATTCAAAAAAGGAAGGCTCGTTAAACAGGGTAATAACTCTTTATAAAAATTTTAGAAGTCGAGAGGAAGTTATAAACGGAGTAAACTATGTATTTAAAACTATAATGTCAAAATCCGTTGGTGAGCTCGAATACACTGAAGAAGAAGGTTTAAATCTTGGTGCAGATTTTAAGCCTTTAGGAGATGATAATTCTAAAGCAGGTGGACCTGTAGAACTTCATATTATTGAAAAAGTTAATAACTCAGAAGATAAAAGCTTTGAAGAAGCAGAAGAATTATCTCAATATGAAGAATCAAATGAAGAAGAGGAAATAGATGATATACAATTAGAAGCAAGAGTTGTTGTAAAAAGAATTAAAGAGCTGATGAGTGGAAATGAAGGAAAACGCTTTAAAGTATATGATAAAACAATTGACAAATACAGACCAGTACAGTTCAAAGATATAGTAATTCTTATGCGTGCTACAAAAAGTTATGCGCCAGTATTTACAGATGAACTTTCAAATCAAGGAATACCTGTATACGCTGATACTGGAACGGGATATTTTGATACGGTTGAAATAAGAACTATGATGTCTATTCTTCAAATAGTGGATAATCCTCTGCAGGATATTCCTTTGATAGCTGTGCTAAGGTCTCCTATTTTTTCTTTTACTCCCGAAGAATTAATCGATTTAAGACTTGAGGGAGAAAAAATACCTTTCTATATGGTACTAAAGAGCTATAAAGAGGAAGCACTAAAAAATGTTGATGAAGCTTTGCGAAGTAAAGTATCGGAGTTTCTTGGTACTTTGGAAAAATGGAGAGAAAAAGCTATTCATATGCCAATTGATGAGCTTATTTGGTATCTTTTTACGAGCACAGGCTATTATGGTTATGCAGGTGCAATGCCAGGTGGAGTACAAAGGCAAGCTAATTTAAGAATACTTTTTGAGAGAGCAAGGCAGTTTGAACAAACAAGCTATAGAGGATTATTTAATTTTGTTAGCTTTATAAACAAACTAAGAACCAGCAGTGGAGATATGGGAAGTGCTAAAGTTTTAGGTGAAAATGAAGATGTAGTTAGAATTATGAGTATCCATAAAAGCAAGGGTTTAGAGTTCCCGGTTGTTATTTTAGCGGCATGCGGAAAAAACTTTAATCTTATGGACATTAATAAAAGTATTCTGTTTCATCAGGATTTAGGAATAGGACCTGATTATGTAGATACTGAAAGAAGAATAACCTATCCTACGATTATTAAGCTTGCTTTAAGAAGAAAGATTAAGCTTGAAACTCTATCTGAAGAAATGAGGATTCTATATGTAGCTTTTACAAGAGCTAAAGAAAAATTAATTCTAACAGGAACTGTTAAAAACCTAAAAGCTGTTTGTTCAAAATGGTGGAACGGTATAGAAAAAAATAGTGAGAGAGTTCCTGAGTATACAATTTTGAATTATAAAACATATATAGACTGGGTAGGTTCAGCTGTAATAAAGCATAAAGATGGAGTAGTTTTACGAGAGTATGCAGAAGTTGAAGCTTATGATGCAGGAAAATTGAATGAAGATAATTCACAATGGATTATAAGAATGTGGAATAAAAAGGATATAACTGTGGATAGTGTTTACCAAATTGTGGATAATTTACAAGAAAATAAAGTTTCTTGTGACTTTTTAGAAAAAACTGTGGATAACAAGCCTGAAAGTTCCTATAAAGAAGAAATAGAAAGAAGGCTTAACTGGAAGTATTCTTATATGGAAGCATCAAAGATTCCTGCTAAAATATCTGTAACTGAACTAAAAAGACTTGGTAACGAATTGTTTTCAGATTCCTACACTACAAATATGTTTACTCCTAAGCTTTCTAAAAAGCCAGCTTTTTTAGAAGAAAGAAAAGGGCTTTCAGCAGCTGAAAAAGGTACAGCTGTGCATTTTGTTATGCAGCATTTAGATTTAAGGAAGATATCTGATTATAATGCCTTAAGCGATCAAATTAATGTTATGGTAAGAAAAGAACTTTTAACGAAAGAGCAGGCAACAGCAGTCAATATAAGAAGCATTCAAAGCTTTTTTTCCTCATCTTTAGGTAGAAGAATGTTGAGTGTTGAAGATTTTGATAGAGATGTTAAAAGAGAAATTCCTTTTTATATAAAATTAAGAAGTACAGATGTATATAGTTATCTTCCAAAAGAAAACTACGAGAACGAAATAACTTTGCTCCAAGGAGTTATTGACTGCTATTTCATTGAAAAGGATGGAATAGTGCTTTTAGACTATAAAACAGATTATGCTGATAAGGATAATATAAACGAAATAAAAGAAAGGTATGAAAAGCAGATCTTTTATTACTCAGAAGCGTTAACTAGAATTACCGGAAAAAAAGTTAAGGAAAAATATATTTATCTGTTTAGCAATGGAGAAACTATAATATATTAAAATTAATTATGAAGGTTATTAATCACAATATTTGTTTTTATGCATGAAAAATGTTATATTTTATATAGTATAGTTAATTTAGTCTAATAATAACGGAGGAAGATATATGAACAGTAAGAGAACTAAGGTATCAATAATTGGGGCAGGTTTTGTAGGTTCAAGTATTGCCTATTCACTTATGATGTCTAATTTGGTTTCAGAACTAGTTATTGTAGATATAAATAGAGATAAAGCTGAGGGCGAGGCTATGGATTTATCACATGGATCAGCTTTTGTTAAGCCAATCGACATAGTTTCAGGCGATTACAGCAGTACCGAAGACTCTGATATTGTGATTATTACTGCAGGAGTTAATAGAAAACCAGGAGAATCCAGATTAGACTTGATAAACAAGAATTTAAATATATTCAAGTCAATAGTACCTGAAGTAGTAAAGTACAGCCCACAGGCTATCCTACTAGTGGTATCAAATCCAATGGATATACTTACATACATAACATATAAGCTTTCTGGTTTTCCAAAGGAAAGGGTTATTGGTTCAGGAACGGTTTTGGATACCTCAAGGCTTAGATATCTTTTAGGAAAGCATTTTTGTGTAGACGTAAGAAATATTCATGCTTACATTATGGGAGAGCACGGAGATTCAGAGATTGTTGCGTGGAGCACTGCCAGCGTAGCTGGTATGGATATAGATTCCTTCTGTGGCACTACCTGTAAAGAGTGTGATGATTCCTTTAAAAACGATATATACGATGAAGTGAAGAATGCAGGTAAAAAAGTAATAGAAAAAAAAGGTGCCACTTATTATGCAATTGGTTTAGCAGTTAGAAGAATTGTAGAATGTATACTTAGAGATGAAAACTCTATACTTACAGTATCAACTTTGCTATCTGGAGAATATGGAATTGATAATGTTTATATGGGGATACCAACGATAGTTGGAAGAGATGGGGTAAAACGGGTTTTAGAGGTAAAGCTTAATGAGGATGAAAAACTAAAACTTAAAACCTCATCTGATACATTAAAAGAGCTTATATCAGGCATAGAAATATAAATTTATTTTAGCTTGGAAAGGTGAATTTTATGGAGTATAAAAAAATAAGTGAGCTTGAAAATAATGAGAGAATTGATGGGTTTTATTTAGTTAAATCTGTAGAGCTTAAAACTTCTTCAAATAATAAAAAGTATCTTGACTTTACCCTTGGAGACAAGACTGGAGAAATAAATGCTAAGCTTTGGGAAGTAGCTGATGGCGATGAACAAAGGTACATGAGCAATGTGCTTATAAAGGTAAGAGGGACAGTAAGCAGCTGGCAGAACAGTCTTCAGCTAAAAATAGAGAAGCTGAGGGAGGCTCTTCCGTCTGATGAAGTAGATATCGAAGACTTTGTTCCAGTAGCTCCATTAGAGCCAGTATTTATGTATAAGGAAATATTTAAATATGTAGATAATATGAAAAATGAAGATATAAAAAGTATTATAAGTATTATTCTAGAAGAAAAAAAAGATAAACTTATGCACTATCCTGCAGCAAAAAAGAACCATCATGCCATTAAAGCAGGACTTTTATATCATGTTCTTACTATGATAAGAGCAGGGGAGAAACTGTGTGAAATATACAATTTTTTAAACAGAGATTTATTATTTGGGGGAATTATTCTTCACGATTTATCAAAGCTTGAAGAAATGGAAGCAAGCACTTTGGGAATAGTAAGTGAATATACAGTAGAAGGACAGCTTTTAGGACATATTACCCAGGGAATTAAAAAGGTTGAACTTGTAGCTGAAAGTATCGGCGCAGATAAGGAAATTACTATGATGCTGCAGCATATGATACTATCTCATCATTATGAGCCAGAATATGGAAGTCCGGTTAAACCAATGTTTCCTGAGGCAGAGCTCTTACACCATCTTGACATAATAGACGCAAGGATGTATGATATGAAAAGGGTTACAAGTGAAACTGAGAATGGGGCTTTCTCTGAAAAGATATTTTCGCTTGAAGGTAGAAGAATTTATAAGCCCTCAAAAGAATTTTAAAATTAATTTATAATATCAGTTAGGAGGATGACAACATGAGTAAAGTTGTTGAAAGATTTTTAAAGTATGTAAAATATGATACAAAGGCTGACGACAATTCAGAAACAGTTCCAACAACTAAGGGACAGCTTGTTTTGGCAAAGGAAATAGGAAGGGAACTTGAGGAACTAGGGCTTTCTGATGTTTCAGTAGATGAGAATGGTTATATAATGGCTACACTTCCTTCAAATGTAGAAAAAAAGGTACCTACAATAGGATTTATAGCACATATGGATACAAGCCCAGATATGTCTGGAACAAATGTTAATCCACAGTTTGTAGAAAACTATAATGGTGGGGATATTAAGCTTAATGATGAAGTAACTTTATCACCAATAGATTTTCCAGAACTTAAGGAATACATAGGGGAAACTCTGATAACTACAGATGGAACTACTCTTCTTGGGGCAGATGACAAGGCAGGAATTGCAGAAATAATAACAGCTGTAGAGTATTTAATAAACAATCCAGAAATTCCTCATGGAACAATAAAGCTAGGATTTACTCCTGATGAAGAAGT
Organism: Clostridium rhizosphaerae; assembly: GCF_016765585.1. GTDB lineage: Bacteria > Bacillota > Clostridia > Clostridiales > Clostridiaceae > Clostridium_AT > Clostridium_AT rhizosphaerae. The sequence continues at coordinate 1,165,810 of NZ_JAESWC010000002.1, read as the reverse complement.
AGGAAGAGGACCAGATCACTTTAATGTTGAAAAATTTAATGCAGATTTAGCTTATACTATGGATGGCGGAGCTGTTGGAGAACTTGAATACGAAAACTTTAATGCTGCAGGTGCTAAAGTTACTATTCATGGAAGAAATGTACATCCAGGCTATGCTAAAGATAAAATGGTTAATTCAATGCTTATAGCAAACGAATTTATAGCAAAGCTTCCTGAAAGCGAAACACCACAGACCACAGAAGGCTATGAAGGATTTTATCATCTAAATTCAGTAAACGGGGATGTTGAAAAAACAATATTAAATTATATTATCAGAGACTTTGATATAGACAGCTTTGAAAAGAGAAAACAAAACATTAAAGCAATTGCGGAAGAATTAAACAAGAAGTATCCGAATAGAGTTGTAATTGAAGTTAAAGATCAATATAAAAATATGAAAGAAAAAATAGAACCTGTTATGTATGTTGTAGATAATGCTAAAAAGGCTATGGAACTTGTAGGAATAAAGCCGTTAGTCAGACCTATAAGAGGAGGAACTGACGGAGCAAGACTTTCCTTCATGGGACTTCCATGTCCAAACATTTTTGCTGGAGGTTTAAACTTCCATGGAAAGTTTGAATATGTACCTGTATCTTCAATGGAAAAGGCTGTAGATGTTATACTTAAGATAGTAGAATTATATGTAAATATATAAATTTGAAAAGGATCGTATTTTATTAATACGGTCCTTTAATATACTCATATGTCTTTAGAAGGGTAATATTGTCCTTTGTCCTTTTTAACTTTATCGCCAACTTCTATGGACTTATACATTTCTTCGCTTACATCTATAGTTAATTTTTCACCATTATCTTTTAGTATTTGCAGAATATAGATATAACTGTGATTACCTCTATAAAAATAGTCTTTTGTTTTCTTTTCCTGAACTAATCCGTTCCAAATATTATTTAATCTGGAGTGTTCTATGAAATAGGTTATAAATACTGCTGTTAGTGCAAAAATAAGAATAATAAAGATCCACAATTCCTCCATAATATCCCCCTGTTTCAATATCAATACCCTTATAAGTTCTCCCATTTAATTGTATCTAATATAGTATATTCTGTTATATAACTATATGTCATATATGATAACGAAAAATGAAAACTTTTATTAGTATTGCTGTAAGTATTTTATAGATTTATTTTTAAGATTAATATTAACAATAAATATGGACGGAAAATTAATGAATTATGTTTAAGAAGGGGAGAAATATTGAAAAAGTTGGGTAAAGTTTGCTGTTTTGCTGTAATCTGTATTTTTGTGTGAGATGTTTTTAAATATTAAGATATATGCTGAAGGAAATAAGGAGGATAAAGTAATATATTTAACCTTTGATGATGGACCTGCTATATAATTACAGAAGATACTCCAGAATATTATTTTAGGTTTAAACAGTAAAAATTAGGTCCTAGAAATTTCTCTAGGACCTAAATGTTTATTTAAGCATATTATTAATTTGTTCTTCTCTATTTTCTTGCTTTTCTTTTGTTTTCTGAAGAGTAGTACTATCCATTTTGTCAGAATTTGCTTCAATGTAACTGTTTGTAAAGTCATAGTTTCTCTGCAAATTTTCAAATTCATTTACATTTACATGTTTACCATGAGCAATAACATTTTTAAGATTATCTATTTCCTCCTCGCGCTCTTTTTGTATCTCCTTTGAGTGAGCTATTGCATCAGGAGAGGCTATATCAGAATGCTGCTCTAAATGTCTTTCAGTTCTTGTATGCTTATCAACTAAATTTATTAACTGGCCTATTCTTTTTTCATCCTGTTTTCCACAATCTTGATCCTTACTATAATTATTTACTCCATGATCCTTTTCTTTATGACTCATACAAAAGCCTCCTTCATAGAAGAATTTCATTATTATTTTGGATTTAATAGCGAAGTAAAATACTAGAGTTAAACTTCTAGTGTTGTATTATCTATCCAATTCCAATTAGGCTTTATGATTTTAATATCATCAATAAGCTGAAAAAGTGCTCTATCCTTCATTTTTGCTTCAAGCATAACATCAAAATCTTTGTCTAAAGGCTTACATATTTCTATGAAGCTTATAAAATCTTTAGCATTTATATAATCTGCATGCTTTCTGTCTCTTTCTGATTCTCTAGGTGTTGAAAAGTGAAACTTAGGAGGAAGAGACTGATTTTTCCATGTTGAAAATATTTCGGATATAAGGTCTTCTATCGTTTCTCCATTATTATTACACATATGATGGTGAACATCAAAAACTATTGGAGTATTGGTTTCCCTGCAAATAGATAGCACTTCAGAAGCAGTAAAAGTTTTGTCATCATTTTCAAGCATTAACCTGCTAGTTATCTCAGGTGGGTATTTTTTAAAATTATTTATAAAACGATGTGTTGCTTCCTCTTTACCGCCTTGTGCACTTCCTATGTGAAGCACCATTTTCCCATCAGGATATTCCATATCCTCGAAAAGATGAACATGGCTCCAAAGGTTTCTTTCTGAACTTTTTACAACTTCCTCTCTAATACTGTTTATTACATTGAACTCATCAGGATGAGTATCAACTCTCATATTATTTTCTTTTACAAATTTGCCTAAACGCTTAAAGTCTATATTGAAAATTTTCCTATAGTCCCAAGCTGTAACTTCTGGATGGGTGGCTAGTGGGACTAAGGCAGAGGTTATTCTATAAAAATGAACATTATTTTCCACATTATATTGAAGGATTTTATATAAATCATCAAGATTTGATAGAGTTACTTGCTTTAATTTATTTAGCTTTTGCTCATCAGAGGATAATTTCTGATAATTTGTATAAGTAACAGTACTTGAAGAAGTTACCTTAGGTAAATTTAAGGCAATTGCTACATAACCAATTCTTACGCGCATTATTTTAACCTCCCTGAAAGTAGGCTAAATTTATTATGTGTAAAATAGTTTTTTTAACTACAATAAAAATAGTAAAGAACACAAAATATTCTTTACTATTTGCTAAATCTTCTTCTATAATCACATTTCTTACATAATTCCTCAACAATTTTTCGATTGGAAAAGCCATCATAAATTGCTTTAGCTCTTTTATTATTTATGATATCATAAAAGCTTTCCTCATTTATGTTTCCTAAATTAATAACGCCTTCACCATCTAAACAGCAAGGAACAACAGTACCATCAACTAAAATAGCTATTTGATCTCTAAGTCCATAGCAAAAACCGCAGCTATCACTTTGTTCTAAAGCCTTATCCGGCCATTCGAATTTCTCAGCGGTATTTAAATAAACATTTTTAGCTAGCTTTATTCCTGGAGTGTCTATTAATTTATCCTCAATTTTGTAATTTAGATTAAACGCATTTTCTAGTATAGCAAGTATATGTCTATTTTTTTCTATACTTCTTATATCGCGCTCTAAATTCCATAATCTATAAGATATTATTTTATTATTTTTAGTAGCTTCAAAGGTAAAATCTATAATTTTATTTAAATAATCTTCTAACGAAAAGTTTAGTTCGTTTGCATCAAAGCTGTGCAACGAAATGTTTATTTGCCTTAATGAGTTGTTTAATAACAGTTTATCTTTAACTTTGTGAACTAGAGTGCCGTTTGTAGTTAAATTAACTTTAAGCTTATACTCATCAGCAGAATTTAGAAAGCTGCCCAACTGAGGGTGTAAAAGAGGCTCACCTTTAACATGTAAATATATAAAATCAGTATACTCTTTAACTTGATTCAAAATACTATCAAAAGTATTAATATTCATAAATTGAGGGCTTCTTTTAGTTATAGGACAAAATTCGCACTTTAAATTGCATATATTAGTTATTTCTATATAAACTTTTTTAAATCTTTTCATAAATTCCTCACTATCAAAATTATTATAAATATGCGGCCATTTAATTATAACAGAGTATAATTTAAAAGTGAAAGGAATACTATTACAACAAAGTTAAATATATGTGGCCGGGGATGATAGTAATGAATGAAATCATAAGTAAAAAGTTATTAATCAGATACATTACGTATTTGATTGTAGGTATTTATTCAGTGTTTTTATATATAGACTTATCTAGCAAAAATTTAGAAAATAACTTTACAATCTACTTAAAATATTTCATTATAGTTCTTTGCTTTATTTTAACATTATTAATAGGTAAAGAAGGTTATGGAAAAGCAGATAGCATTTTAGTTAATGCTGCAAGACTTTTTACACTGATAGCTGATTATTATCTTTTAATCGTTAGTGATTATAAACTAGGAATTTTATGTTTTTGTTTTGTACAAATAATATATATAATCAGGCATACATTAAAGAAAAAAAATAGATTTATGAATTTAATGTTTTTAATATTTGCTGTGAGCATAGGAATTGTTCTAAGTACAACTATTAATATAAACAATATAGAAGGACAGCTTTTAAGAATTTCTCTGATATATGCATCACTTCTTATTTCAAGCTTATATTGTTCATTAACTATAACAAAAAGTGGTTTATATCATTTATGCAGTGCAGTATTTATAGAAATTGGCATGCTTCTATTTTTTATGTGTGATTTAAATGTAGGATTATTTAATATTTTAGAAAACATACAACTTAAGTTTTTAACTGGATTTTTGATATGGCTCTTTTATGCTCCTTCACAATTATTGTTAAGTTTTAGCGGATATAATACAGATTATTTAAAACAGGTTTTTTATCATAAAGGATAAAAAAGCTGTTTTCACTTCATACTATTACTGATTAATTAATTAGCATGAAGTGAAAGGAGTTTTTATATATGGATACAGTTCATTATAATGTTTCAGGAATGGCAAGCAGAAAAAGCAAGGCTCAAATATTAAATGCGCTTGATAAGATTAAAGGGGTACAAGAAGTAGCAGTAGATTTGGCTAGAGGGACTGTTGAAGTTCAATATAATGAGCCAGCTGATTCAAATTCAATAAAAAATTGTATTGAGCATACAGGATATATAGTAGAAGGATAATAAATTAATATTAAATTAAAGCTCCACATAAAATTGTGGAGTTTTGCCAATTAATTAATGAAAATGAGAATCCTAGTAAAGGGGGTTAAAATTATGATTAAGGAGTTTTTAGATGTAATAACTGGTGAGCCGCTTGCTAATGAACAAACAGGCCATGAGAAGTATAATGTGCCCTTTGGGCTTGCTATAATGGCAAGTGACGCCATTTCATCTGTAGCTTATGCAGCAGAAGAAATATTAATAGTATTAATAGCAGGTATTGGATTAATGGCTTATACTTGGCTTGGATGGGTGTCTTTAGCTATTATTGGGCTTTTATTTATACTTACAGTTTCATATTTGCAAATTATAAGAGCTTATCCGCAAGGCGGAGGGGCTTATATAGTTGCTAAAGAAAATATAGGAGTAAAAGCTGGACTTATTGCAGCAGCAGCTTTATTGATAGACTACATACTAACTGTTGCTGTTAGCGCCAGTGCTGGTGTGGCTGCCATTATATCTGCATTTCCGCAATTAAATACTCACAAAGTTTTATTAGTTGTATGTCTTATAACTATATTAACAATTTTAAACTTAAGGGGAATAAGTGAATCCTCTAAGATTTTCAGTATACCAACTTATCTATTTATGATAAGTATGATTTTTATGATTATATATGGTCTTATTAGAGTTTCCTTATATGGAGCTCCTCCTCCAATGGTTCAGCAGCAGGTAAAACTTACTGGTGAATTAAGCATATTCTTAATACTTAGAGCCTTTTCTTCAGGTTGTTCTGCTTTGACAGGACTGGAAGCAGTAAGTAACTCTGTGCCCAATTTTAAAGAACCAAGCCAAAGAAATGCAAAATTAGTTATGATACTATTATCTACATTGATTCTTTTTATATTTGGCGGGACTTCAATACTTGCAAGATTTTATCATGCTATTCCTGTAGGATATCCAACTGTAGTAGCACAGATAGCCTATGGTGTGTTTGGTAAAGGTTTTATGTTTTATGTTATCCAAATAACTACAGCAGTTATTTTAATAATGGCTTGTAACACTGCCTTTACAGGTTTTCCAATGCTTATGTATGTTGTAGGAAAAGATGGTTTTGCACCAAGACAGTTTACCATAAGAGGAAGACGTTTAAGTTTTTCCACAGGAATAGTAGCTTTATCAATAGTAGCAGGCATTCTTGTTATTATTTTTAATGCAACAACTCATAGATTAATACCATTATATTCAGTTGGAGTTTTTCTTTCCTTTACTCTTGCACAAACAGGAATGGTAATACATTGGAGAAAAAGCAAAGAAAGCGGCTGGAAAAAAAGAGCTTTTATTAATGGGTTTGGAGTTGTAATTACAATTATAACTACTGTAATAATTGTTTTTGAAAAGTTTACAGAAGGTGCTTGGATTGTAGCTATACTAATACCAATTATAGTATATGGCATGTCATCTACAAGAAGACATTACATAAAAGTTGCCGATCAGCTTAGAGTAGATACAGAAGATCTTTCAAAGTCGGAGATAGATAAGAAATTCAGTCACGTTATGATTGTTCCTATTTCAAGTTTGAATAAAGCATCTTTAAGTGCACTGCAGTACGCCAGAAGTATTACGGATACTGTTATAGCTATAAATATTTCTCCAAGTAAAAAAAGTTTAGATAAGCTTAAAACAAGGTGGAAGGAATTAAATACAGATATAGTTCTTGTTGCTAAATATTCACCTTATAGAGCAGTAGTCACGCCGCTTTTAAATTCTATAAGTGAAATTATAAATGCAGCAGGAGAACAGGAAAGAATTACTGTAGTGGTTCCAGAGTTTGTGGTGCATGAATGGTGGGGAGAAATACTTCATAATCATACAAGTTTCTTTATAAGAGAAACCTTATTAAGAAATAAAAATGTGGTGATTTCAACCTATCCTTATCATTTAAATGAAGATTAAACTTAACTGGTAAAAATATAGTACTTCCTTTAATTTTAAAAAGGATTTATGATAGAAATAGCGAACGTATAATCTGTGGAAACTTAAAATTAAAGGGAGTGAACTAAATGAGAATACTTCATACTTCAGACTGGCATTTAGGAAAAACATTAGAAGGATTCAGCAGACTGGAGGAGCAGGTACTTTTTATTGAAGAGCTTATTGAAAAGGTTGAAGAAAATAATATAGATTTAGTAATAATAGCAGGAGATGTATATGATAATGGCAATCCTCCTGCAAGAGCAGAAAACTTATTTTATAATGCATTAAAGAGGATTTCAGGCGGAGGTAAAAGAGCTGTATTAGTTATTGCAGGAAATCATGACAATCCTGAAAGACTAGTAGCAGCAAGTCCACTTGCCTATGAACATGGAGTAATTATGCTAGGAACTCCTAAAAGCTGTGCACTTACTGGTAAATTTGGGAACTTTGAAATAGTTGAAGCTGGAGAAGGCTTTGTTGAAATAGAAATAAATAAGGAGAGAGCTGTGATTATAACTCTTCCTTATCCTAGTGAAAAAAGATTAAATGAAATATTATCAGAGGAACTGGAGGAAACAGAGCGAAGAAAAAGCTATTCTGAAAGGGTAGGAGAAATATTCAATAGATTATCAGAAAGATATAGAGAAGATACAATTAACTTAGCTGTTTCACATATTTTTGTAGCTGGTGGTGAAAGCAGTGACTCGGAAAGACCAATTCAACTTGGTGGAAGCTTAACAGTTGATGCTCAAGCGCTTCCTAAGAAGGCACAGTACATTGCATTAGGTCATCTGCATAGACCACAAAGAGTTTACGGGGCAGATGTAGATGCTTATTATGCTGGGTCACCACTTCAATACAGCAAAAGCGAAATAAATTATTCTAAGTGTGGATACATAGTAGATTTAAGAGCGGGAGAAAAAGCACAAATACAACAGCTTTTCTTTAAAAACCATAAGCCTATCGAAATCTGGAAATGCCAAAGTGTTGAAGCCGCAGTTGAAAAATGCAGAGAAAATAGTGAAAAAAATGTTTGGGTTTACATGGAAATAAAAACTGATAAATTTATTACCCAGGAAAACATTAAGCTTATGAAGGAACTAAAAAAGGATATTATAGAGATTTTACCTATAATAGATGGACAAGATGAGGTTGCTTTTGATTATGAAACTTTAAGTGAAAAAAGTATGTCTGATATGTTTAAGGAGTTTTATTTAAAAGAAAGAAAAGTAGAGCCTAGCAGCGAGATTATGGATTTGTTTTTAAGAATAGCGCAGGAAGAGGAGGGGGACGCAAGTGAAGCCTAAAAAACTTAAAATTAAAGGCTTGAATAGCTTTATAGACTCACAAGAAATAGATTTTGAAAGACTTACGGAGAAAGGCTTATTCGGCATATTTGGACCAACTGGCAGCGGCAAATCTACAATATTAGATGCAATAACTATAGCTCTTTACGGAAAGATAGCAAGAGAGTCTGATGAGTTTATTAATACTGAATGTAATGAGTTATCTATAACTTATGAATTTGAAATTGGACAAGGTAGTGAAAGAAAACAATATATAGTTGATAGAAATGTAAAAAGAGACAAGCATGGTAGGTATAAGACGTCCTTGGCAAGACTTTTAGATGTAAATAATAACACTATATTAGCTGAAGCGACCAGAGATGTTCAAACTGAAGTGGAAAATATAGTAGGACTAACTTGTGAGGATTTTACTCGTTCTGTAGTTCTTCCCCAAGGAAAATTCAGCGAATTTTTAAAGCTTACGGGTAAAGAACGAAGAGATATGCTTGAAAGAATATTTGGGCTTGAGAAGTATGGTAAAAGTCTATTGGATAAAATAAGAAAAGAAAGAAATTCAAAGCTCAAAGCTATGGATTTACTAACAGGTGAATTAAAAGGCTTTAAGGATATTTCAGAGCAGAGCTTCGATGAAGCTAAAAATCAATTAACAATACTTTTACAAGAAGAAAAAGCATTAAGGAATGAAAAAAGATTTTTAGATGAGCAATATGAAAAATTTAAATCTGTTTGGGAACTTCAAAAAGAATTAGAAGAATATAAGGTTGAGAGAGTTAACTTAGAGAAGCAAAAAGAAGAAATTAAAGACAAAACTGAAAAGTTAATAAAAGCAAAAAATGCTTTGGTAGTTAGGCCATATATAGACAACTTAAAGAATACCGAAGAAAAAATAAAGTTAAATCAAGAAGAACTATTGAAGTTAAAGAAACTTCTTGAGGATATTATGCTAAAGCTAAGTGTGACAGAGAAGGACTATAATAGTATTGTTTTAAGAAAAGATAAGGAAATACCCGAGCTTATAACAAAGGAAGCTAACTTAAATCAAGCAATTGAACTTTTAAATAAAACTGAAAAGATAGAAAAAGAAAAGAATGAACTTTTATCAGTTTATTATAAAAGACATGACGAACAGGTAAAGCTTAAGGAAAATCTTGAAAAAATAAATGAAGAAAAGCTTTTACTTCAGAAAAATATTGAAGATAAATTAAATAGATTGAATTCTATCAGAGTAGAGCCGGAATATAGAGATAAACTACAAAGCGCTTCCTACAAAGAAGATGAATATTTTGACTTAGGTGCAAAGCTAAAGGAATTAAAATTCAAACTTGAGGATAAGCAAAAAAGTATAACAAGTTTAAAAAAACGTCACGAAGAGATTAATCTAGAACATGAAAAAGCAGTGAAGGAACTTTTCATAATTGAAAAGGAAAAGCAGGAATTAGAGAGTAATGTTCCAGGAGACAACAGCAGCTTGCTTCAAAAACAAAATTTATTAATGGAAACAGGCAAAGCTTTAGATGAAGCTTTAAAAAATGTTGATGAGAGAATACAATTAAATAATAAGCTTAAGCCTGTTATAGAGCATAAGAAAAAACTTGAAGAAGAATTTGAATCTAAAAATGAAAATATAAGATATTTGCAAAATTCTATTGAAAGTATACAGAAAGAAATAGAAACCTATGAAAGAGCAAATTTAGCATTTATATTGGCAGAAAAAATTAATCAAGATGAACCATGTCCAGTTTGCGGCTCAGTACATCATCCTAAATTGGCAACAAAAACAGAAATAGAAGGATTAGAGAATAAAAAGCAATTAGTAGAAAAGTTTATAAATAAATTGGATAAGCTTCAGTTAGAAGTAAGAGAATTAGATATGAAACTTGTTGCTGTTAACAAAGATAAAGAATATATAGAAACCCAATTTGAAAGAGTTAACGAAAAACTTATTGATGTTGATATTGATGAAATGAAAAGAAGCAGGGTCTTCTTTGAAACGGAATTTAATGAGCTTAAGAATAAAATAGAAGCATGGAATATTAGAAAAGTTTCTACTGACAAGGTTTTATTAAATTTGAAGGATTTGAAAGCTAATATAGAAAAAAATGAGGCTAAGTTAAGTGAAGCTGTTAAAGGAGAAGAAACAGCTTTAAAAGAAATAGAAGATATGTATAGTAAAGTGTTAGAACAGCTGGAAAATGTAAAGGAGATATATTTTAATTTAAAGGCTGAACTAAAAACAGATAATATAAAAGAAAAGCTTCAGGAACTTAAAAACTTTGAGATAGAAACTTTAACTCTCCAAAAAAGTGAAAAGCTTTTACGTAATTCTTTAGAAGGTGTAGAAGAAAAAAGAGAAAAAGTTAATAAGCAAATAAGCGTCCTAGATGTTGAAATTGCACAAATACTTGAAATTGGAAAAGAAAAGAAAGCTGTAGTAGATGACTACAAAAAAGAAATTAATAGGCTTTCAGAAAATAAGGAGCCAAGGAAATATATTCAAGTTGTAAGAGAGATTACAGCTGAGATTAGAAGCTTAGAGGAAAATTTAAAGGGTAAACTTGAAAATATAAAAAACGAAAAACAAAAAGAGGAGAATAAATTAGTAAGTTTAGAGGAAAGCTGCAAGACTCTTAATAAGCTTTTGGACGAACAGTATGAACAATTTAAACAGTCATTAGAGGAAAATAAATTTATAAGCAAGGAAGAAGTTTTAAATTGCTTGATGCCTGGAGAATACGTATTAAATCTTGAAAATTATATAAAAAGTTATGAAGACAAGCTAAAAAATACAGAAAATAATATGCTTAGAATTGAAAATAAGTTGGAAGGCAATTCTATTGAGCAGGAAATGTGGGATAATCTTCAGACTGAAAGAACTGAAACATATAATAAGCTGGATACAAAGCTTCAAGAAATTGCAAAATGTGAGCAGATTATAGAAAAGCTGAAGATTGAACTTAAAGAACTTAAAGAACTTTTAAGTCAAAAGAAGGAACTTGAACATAAATTAAGCCTTTTAGATGATTTAGATAAATTAGTTCAGGGGAATAGATTTGTAGAATTCGTAGCAATGAATCAGCTTAGATATATTGCTCTAGAAGCATCAAAAAGGCTTAAAGATATTACAAGAGGAAGATATGCTCTAGAGCTAGATTCTTCAGGAAATTTTACTATGAGAGATGATTTTAATGGAGGAGTTATAAGATCAACCAGCACTCTTTCAGGTGGAGAAACTTTCCTTACCTCACTAGCCTTAGCCTTAGCTTTATCTTCTCAAATTCAACTAAAGGGAAGTGCACCACTGGAATTCTTTTTCCTTGATGAAGGTTTTGGAACACTTGATACTGAACTTTTAGAAATTGTTATAAGTTCTCTTGAAAGGCTGCATAGTGATAGGCTTAGCGTAGGGATTATAAGTCACGTAGAAGAGCTTAAAAACAGAGTACCTGTCAAGCTTATTGTTGAACCTGCACTTCCTGGACTGGGTGGAAGCAAGATTAAAATTGAGTATACCTAGTATAAAAATAAAAACAGAGCGGCATGTAAATATCGCTCTGTTTTTATATATTTATATCTTAAATTTTTCTATAAGAGTGTCTAGATTTTGTGCAAGTTCATATAGTTCATTAGCCTGAGCCTTAACATTTTGCATATCATTAAGCTGATTAGACACGCTAGCATTAACTTCTTCGGATGCAGCAGCAGACTGCTGTGAAATAGCAGATATGTTATAAATATTTGAGGTCAGCTCGCTGCTCTTTCCAAGCATTGCTTCTATATTTGTACTCATAGCCAAAATAGTATGGCTAATTGCTTTTATAGATTTGTTTAACTTATCAAAGCTTTCTTCTGTGATAGAAACTGCATTGTTTTGATTTTCAACGTTTTTCTTAATAGTATCCATATCAGAGGAAGTTGATTTTGTTGTTTCAATAATTTTAGTTATTATAGTTTTAATATTTTCAGCAGAGTCAGATGATTGTTCTGCAAGATTTCTAACTTCTTCTGCAACTACAGCAAAGCCTTTTCCGGATTCGCCAGCTCTAGCAGCTTCTATAGCAGCATTAAGAGCTAAAAGATTTGTTTGTGAAGCTATATTAAGAATAGTTTCTAATATGCCTCCAATATTTTCAGTCTGTTTAACTAAATTATCAATGCTGTTTGAAATCTGTGATACTCCATCAATGGTAGATATATTTTTAAGTTTCAAATCTTTTACTGAGGCAACGGCTTTTTCATTATTGCTGTCCATATCCTTACTCTCTGTTATTATTGCTTCTTTATATTGATCTATTTCAGAAAGGCTTTGATTGAATTCGGCTGTAATTTGTGAAGCTTTTTCTGTTTCTGAAGCCTGCTGCATAGTACCTTGTGAAATTTCATCTATAACTCTTGCAATTTCAGCCGAAGAGGTCGTAACTTCATCAGAGCGCTTGCTTAACTCTTCCGAAAAGTTAACAACCTGTGCCGCAGAGGTTTTCACTGAATGAACTAAACTTTTCATACTGCCTATCATATTCGTAAATTTAGTTCCAAGTTCTCCTAGCTCATCTTGAGATTTTACATTAGTAATTACTGTAAGATCGCCGGCTTCACCCTTTTCCATTGCTTCTCTTAAATGATGAATAGGATTTGTTATATTTTTAGACACTCTGTAACCGATTATTATTGAAATTATTATAAATAAAACGAATATACCAATAAGTGTTGATAAAGTTTTTATAATCTTTGAGTTAACTTCAGAGGTATCTAAAAGACCAACAAGCTTCCATCCTGATTTATTGTTTTCAGTATAATATATATATCTATCTTTACCGCCAAAGTTTGATTGAACAGTCTGAGATTTACCGCTCATAAGTGGTTTCATCCAAGCTACTTCACTAGCGTTTTTAAAACCATTTTCAACTTTTTGATCCTTAGTGTCATCATTTGAATTAACTCTGCCAGGATTTAAGTTTTTAGAGGTTAAGTCTTTATTTTTAGAGGCAATTACTACACCTGTTTTATCAAGAAGCATTATTTCGCCAGTATTTTCGATTTTAGTATCTATAAATAAGCTTGCTATGTTGGATATATCTATATCAATACCAGCAACTCCAATAACGCTTCCCTTATCATCAATTATAGCCTTGGTAGCGGTAACAACCATTCTTCCTGTAGAAATATCAAAGTACGCATCCTGCCATAGGGGCTTTAAGCTGTTGGAAACAGAATTCTTATACCAGGATTTTGTTCTAGGGTCATAGCCCTCTGGAAGCTTGGCTTCAGGATATATATACATTGAACCGTTTGCAGTTGCTATATAAGAATTTAATATTTTTGAATTAGCTTTAATAACCGAATTTAATTCTTTTTTCAAAGTATCAGTTTTATCGGCATCTAGAGCAGCTTTAGATGTTGGATTTTCTGCAAGCTGAGCTAGATTTGACTCATAACCTGTATACATTTCATCAATAACATTATTTACACCTTGAACTGTCTTTTGAACCGAATTTGTGTAAGAAGTTTTGAGAGTGCTTGATAACATCGTATTTGAAAGAATTGCAGTTATAGACATTGGCAGTAGAATAACGATAAGAAATGTTACAATTAGTCTTCTTTTGATTGTTTTAAACTTCATGCTAAATATTCCCCCTAGATATGTTTAATTTATGAAAGCAATTTCTACAAACTTAAGTATACTAGATTATTTTTGAAAATAAAGTCGAAATTAGATTGGAAATATTTCTATAATAAAAGGTTTGTTTTTTATTAATTCAATAATATATTCGTTAATAAGCTATAAAACTTAATATAAGTCAGTGGGAAAAGTCGAAAAAATAGATTTTTGCTATCCTAGCAAAAATCTATAGAAAGGTATAAATATTAAGCTCGCTATCGTAGTTACTGCTATCATTACTGAGGCATATTCATAGTCAGCACCGTACTCTTTAGTAACTATTGAGGCAGTTGCCATTACAGGTAAAGCTGATTGTATAAAGAAAACATTTTTCATAAGAACAGGTGCACATAAAATTAATGAGAAACAGTAAGTTACAATAGGAGATATAATAAATCGACCTGTTATTACTCCAATAGTATACTTATCAAACTTAAAGTCCTTTAAGTTAATAGAACTTATAACTATGCCTATGAAAAGCATGGACATAGGAGTTGTTAAGTTTCCTAAGTATTTGCAGGTATCCATAATAAACTTTGGAAGCCTTATATCAAGAAGAATAAGAGTTATACCTGTTATAAATCCAATTAAAGGAGGAGTAAAAACGTTTTTTAGGTTATTTATTGTAAAAAGCTTTGAATCTTTTAAGCCTCCATCTTTTTTTATAAGGTAAATTCCTAGTGTCCAAAATATTGTCGTATTTGAAAAATAGTAATAAAGTACATTAGGAACGCTAGCTTCTCCAAATAAGGCAATATTAACAGGAAGTCCTATAAAAATGGTGTTTGAAAGAAAAAACATACACTGAAAGGTTCCCCTTCTATCTGGAGCTATATTTATAATTTTTGAAATAAATACACTTATTAAGTAGCAAACTATTATTGATATAAAAGGAATAATAATGCCAACTCCAGAATGTGATAGGCTTTCTTTTGTAAAAGTAGTCATTAAATTTGATACCATGAGTGCAGGAAGAGACAGGTTGATAACAATTTTGGAAAAAAGCTTTGAAGTACTATCGTCAAACCATTTGTTTTTAGTTAATATATACCCTAAACTGATCATAAGTATTATACTTAGTATGCTTTGTGCTGCATCAATTAGAAGCATCCATATCACCACCAGTATAATTATTGCACAAATTAGGGATAAAAAGAAGGAATTTATTGAGAATTTAGAGAATAATAATCTTATTGTTAAAGGAGGGAAATAGATATGAATATGAGATGGAGTCTTGAAGAGCTTTATACGTCCTTTGAAAGTGATAAATTTATAGAAGACGTTGCTAAATATGATAAATGTATTAACAACCTAAGGAAATGGGCTTCTGATAATTTAAAAGATGTTAATAGAGCAGCAGAAAAAATTGAAGAATATATAAAGATGAAAAGTGAGTTCTATAGTCTTTATGTAAAACTCAGCGATTATTCTGAGCTCACTTTGAGTGTTGATGCTAAAAATGAAAAGGCAGCCGCAGCTTCAGAAGAGGTTGATAATAAATTTACGGAGCTTACAGAAGTTGATGTGAACTTTGAAAAATGGCTCGCAGCTTTAGGAGATTTTGAGGAAATTTTAAATTCTTCTGATATAATTAAAGAGCATGAGTTTTATTTAAAGGAACTTATGGAAAGAAATAAATATCTTTTAAGTGAAAAAGAAGAAATAGTAGTTGCCAAGATGATGAATACTGGATCAAATGCTTGGAGCAAGCTTCAAAATACTGTTACTTCAAATTTGTTGGTTGATATTGCAATTAAAGATGAAGAAAAGAAGCTACCCCTTCCAGTAGTAAGAAATATGGCTTACAGCAATGATGCTGAAACTAGAAAAACTGCTTATGAAGCAGAACTTAAAGCTTATAAAAAGATAGAAGAAGCATCAGCAGCCGCATTAAATGGTATAAAGGGTGAAGTTATCACTGTAAGCAAGCTAAGAGGATATGAATCTCCGTTAGAAGAAACTCTTATTAAATCAAGGTTGGATAGAGAAACACTTGAAGCAATGGTTACTGCAATGAAAGAAAGTCTTCCTAGCTTTAGAAAGTTTTATCTTAAAAAGGCGGAGAAGCTTGGACATAAGAATGGACTGCCATTCTATGATCTTTTTGCTCCTACTGGCGAGTCTGACATGAGATTTACATACGAAGAAGCAAGAGATTTTGTAGTTAAAAACTTTAGAACCTTCAGCAATAAGCTAGCAGACTTCGCAGATAATGCTTTTGAAAAAAGGTGGATTGATGCAGAAACAAGAGAAGGCAAAAGGGGAGGAGCATTTTGCTCTAATATTCATCCAATAGGCGAAAGTAGAATTATGAGTAACTTTACTGGAAGCTTTTCTGATGTAGCAACTTTAGCTCATGAATTGGGGCACGGGTATCATGGAAGCTGCCTTATGGAAGAGAGCTACTTAAATAGCAGATATACCATGCCTATAGCAGAAACAGCATCAATATTTTGCGAAACTATTGTTAAGAATGCGGCTCTTAAAAATGCATCAAAGGAAGAGGCTTATACAATACTTGAAGGAGATATTTCTGATTCTGCTCAGGTAATTGTG
The DNA here is from genome assembly GCF_016765585.1 of Clostridium rhizosphaerae. Classification (GTDB taxonomy): domain Bacteria; phylum Bacillota; class Clostridia; order Clostridiales; family Clostridiaceae; genus Clostridium_AT; species Clostridium_AT rhizosphaerae. The sequence continues at coordinate 1,149,337 of NZ_JAESWC010000002.1, read as the reverse complement.
GATATATATAGCAGATATTTATTTGAAACCGAATTGTTTAAAAGAAGGGAAAAGGCCTCCTTATCCGTAAATGAACTAAAGGAAATAATGCTGAAGGCACAGAAGGAAGCATACGGCGAAGGTCTTGATGAAAATTATCTGCATCCTTATATGTGGGTATGTAAGCCTCACTATTATTATGCAGGACAGAACTTTTATAATTTTCCTTATGCATTTGGTCTTTTATTTTCAAAAGGACTTTATGCTGAATATTTAAGACGAGGAGAAAGTTTTGTAGATGATTACGATAAACTTTTATCAGTTACAGGAAAAAATAAAATTGCTGATGTAACAGCTTTAATGGATGTAGACATACATTCAGTAGATTTTTGGAGAAGTTCTTTAAAACTAATAGAAAAAGATATTGAGAAATTTATTAATTTATAATAAAGTCTAAAAAATAATGATTTTAGGAAGGTGATACAAATGATAGATTTATCAAAAGCATTGGATTTTCAAGGTTACTTAAATAAAAGTACTGAGGAGCAAAAAGATAGGCTGCTTAAAACTTATGAGACTACAAAACTCTCGAAAAAGGCTGAAGAAGAGATAAAGAAACTAGATAAAAATGTTAATGTTGTGGTATTTTCAGAAGGATATTGTCCTGATTGTGTAGTTACATTACCTTATGTAAAGAGAATGCAGGAATTAAACAGCAACATAAAAGTATTTTATTATGGAATGAATGGCAATAAGGAGCTTTTGGAAGAATACACTGGGACTTCAAGAATACCTACAGTTATGACTTTTACTGAAGATATGGAACCAAAAGGAGCTTATGTTGAAGTTCCTCAGCCTATAGCTGAAAAAGCAGCTGTACTTCCTTCAGAAAAGCAAAAGGAGCTTATAAAGGAATATAGAGAAGGTAAGTATAATAATCTTATTGAAAATGAACTTTTAGATATAATTAAATAAAAATAAGAAGTCTCTTCCACAGTGTGGAAGAGACTTCTTATTTTCAGACTTTCAAATAGGTATTGCCGTCAAGTGGTATTACAACTTGAAGAGGAGGAGTTTTCCCAGCAAGTCCAACTGCACAAATCGTATATATCCTATTTGGAAGCAGTCTTATGTTAGGTACATGAAGAACTCTTTGATTTGTTGAAGATAAATATACATCAAAAGTATGGATTCCAGGATTAACTGCTATATAGTCTGTAACTTGTTTATAAGAAGTATTGCTAAATACTTTTTTGCCATCAGCGAATATATCCACACTTGGTGCGTTAGGAGAAAGGTGAGCAAATCTTACATATGCTTTCCCCTTAACTCCGCTGAATACTGGTTCTAAAATTGGCAGCAGACTTACTTCTGGAAGGGTACCTATTGCTGCTGCAGTTATAATTGATTTATCAGGAATATTGACTTCAGTATTTATGACAGGTGTATCTTCTTTTCCTGATGGAAATACTTTTACATTATATTTTCCTGCTTCAATGCCTAAATATGGGGAGAAGCCTTTATAATGAAGGTTTTTAACAATCAACCTATCATTTACATAAACGTCTACAGCAGGGGTGTTTGGTGAAGCATGAAAAACACGAATGTAGGAACTGCTCTTAGGTGCTCTGTAAAGGGAGGAGCAGTAGTCATAGTAGGGGCTGTGCATTATAAATCTCCTTTTGAATTATTACTACATTTTTAATATATGATAATAATTTAAGAGTGTTACATTAAAAAGAATTTGCTGAATTTTTTGAAAAACAGTAATTAATATATTGACATAGTATATACTAAGTGATAGAATTTTAGAAAATATATTTTAAAGCAATGATGATGAGAAGAGTAGATTTTATGGATTCTTAAAGCGAGCTGTGGATAGTGAAAGCATAGCAGAGGAAATATATTGAAAGACATCTCTGAGTTGTTTATCTGAAAGTCAATGTGATTATTAGGATAAGACGGATTTCTACCGTTAAAAGGAACGAGTGAACCTATTATATGGTTAAACAGGATGGTACCGTGGGATTTAACTCTCACTCCTATATGGAGTGAGAGTTTTTTAATTTTAGGTATATCTATTTTAATTTTATATAATGGTTAACTAGGGTGGTACCACGAGAACTTCGTCCCTGGGCATTTGCTCAGGGATTTTTTATTTATCCTGCTATGGCCGAGCCGGTAAATAAATTTAGTATAAAGATTGGAGGAGAAAAAGTGAATAGGACATTAATTAGTGAAGTTATAAATAATTATGGAAAAACTATTATGATTAAAGGATGGGTTCATAAGATAAGAAAGCTGGGGAAATTGGCTTTTGTGGTTATAAGGGATAGAACAGGTGTGATCCAATGTGTTATGAATACAAAATTAATTGATATTAAAGGATTAAAACTTGAAAGTGTTGTAGAGATTATAGGAGAAGTTCAGAAAAAAGAAGGAAGTGACAATGAAGCTGAAATATGGGTTAATCAGTTAGTGACCATATCAGCCGTGATTGAAGACCTTCCAATAGAAATTAACAAAGATAATATGGAAGCTAATATTGATGTTATTTTAAACAATAGAGTTTTATCATTAAGAAATCAAAGAATAAATGCCGTGTTTAAAATACAAGCAGCACTAGCTCAAGCTTTTCAGCAATTTTTAACCATGGAAGGCTTTACTCAAGTATTTACTCCTAAAATTGTTGCTGAAGGCACTGAAGGAGGAACAGAATTATTTGAGCTTAAGTACTTCGAAAGAAAGGCTTATCTAGCTCAAAGTCCTCAATTTTATAAACAGATGCTTGTAGGATCCGGATATGAAAGGGTTTTTGAAATAGGTCATGTATACAGGGCGGAAGAGCATAATACTATAAGACACCTAAACGAGTATGTAAGTTTAGACCTTGAAATGGGCTTTATACAGGATGAAAAAGATATTATGGAGCTTGAAGAAAGGCTTCTTATTTATATGTTGATGTATGTTGTTGAAAAATGTAAGAAGGAGCTTGAACTTTTAGAAGTTAAAATGCCTGAAATTAATAAAAATATTCCTTCTATGAAATTATCCGAGGCTGTAAGTATATTAAGAGAGCATTATGGAAGAATTGACTTAGAATTAGATCTAGACCCGGAAGGTGAAAAACAAATTTGTGAATATGCTAAAAAGGAACTTGGAAGTGAATTTTTATTTTTAACACATTATCCAAAAGTTAAAAGACCTATGTATGCTATGCCGGCAGAGGATACATTAACTCACAGCTTTGACCTTTTGTTTAGAGGACTTGAAATAACAACTGGAGGGCAAAGAATTCATAATTATAGTCAACTTAAGGATAACATTTCATCGAGAGGTCTTAATGTTGAAAGCTTTAATGATTATTTAGAAGTATTCAAATACGGCATGCCGCCTCACGGAGGCTTGGCTATAGGACTTGAAAGACTTACAGCTCAGCTGCTTGGTTTTAGAAATGTTAGAGAAGTTACATTATTTCCAAGAGATAGAGATAGAATTAGACCTTAAGATTAGGATATAATGAAAAATATAAGTAAATTGCCGTAGGCTGTGGTGTAAAGACCTTAGAGCCTTGTGTAGAAAATAATATTTTAATTTATGATTCCTTTGCGTATGTTCTAAGGCTTGCAATACTGAAAAGCTAAGAGCCGCTATGAATTCGCTTTGACTTCTTGTTTCTTTAATAGCCAAAGGCTTCAAAATATCTTTGGCAAACTTAAAATACTCTTGCTTGCTCAGGAGAGAGGCTCTAAGCTTTTCGGCATTACTTCGCCAAGAACATGGGCAAAGTAATCGATCGAATTAAAATATTATTTTCTACACCTGCTCTCGGTCTCTACACCCAGTCTATATATCTTATACGCAATTATAATTATATATAATTTAGAACTTTCTAATATTTGGCGCTGTTTAATAATAGTGTTGATATAAGCAGGTTTTTGATATTGTAGAAAGCAAATCTATTGCAAACCGGCATGGCTCAAGTAAATATTTAAATAGATATATATTTAAATGTTTTTATAGGTTTATGGGTTTATATTTAAATTTACGAATGATAGAAAGTTCATTACTCGCTTTTAACAAAGCCTAATATTTAACCTGATTAACTAGAGAACAACAAAAGTATTATAGGCTTGATTTAAAGTCTGTAGGGTAGTGTGGAAAATAATATATAAGATTAATTGAGTACTTTGCCCATGTTCTTGGTGAAGTGAGGTCATAAAACTTAGAGCCTCTCTTCTGAGCTAACAAAAGTAAAATATGATTGAAAAGATTATTATATAAGCTTCGCTTTAAAAATAGCAAAAGTTAAAGCGAATTTCTAGAGGCTCTTAGTTTTATGATTTCACGAACCTTAGAACATCCGCAAAGTAATCACTAAGATTATATATTATTTTCCACGCAAAGCCCTACGGACTTTAAAGAAAAGCCTTCGGCCATTTTAGTTCGCAAAATTATTAAGAGGTGATTTAATGACTGAAAAATTGTATTATGTAAATCCTTATCTTAAAGAATGGGAAGCCGAGATTATAGAGGCTATTAATAAGGAAGATAAGGTTCTTGTTGTTTTAAATAAAACAGCTTTTTATCCAGAGGGCGGAGGACAGCCTTCAGATAGAGGATTTATAGGAGAGAATGAAGTTTTAGATGTATTTGAAGATGGGGAAGTTATTTATCATGTATTAAATAAAGCACCTAAAGAAATACTCGTAAAGTGCACAATTGAATTTAATAGAAGATATGATTTAATGCAGCAGCATACAGGACAACATTTATTATCTTCTGTATTTTATGATAAATATAAAGGAGAAACTTCAAGCTTTCACATTGGCGAAGAATATGTTTCCATTGATATATCTATACCAGATATGTCAGAGCATATTGTGGAAGAAGTTGAAAATTTGGTGAATGAGCTTATATGCAAGGATATAAAGCTTAAAAGCTATATAATAGAAAAGAAAGAACTCATAAAAATCCCTTTAAGAAAGGTTCCAAAGGTTGAAGAAGATATTAGAATTATTGAGATAGAAAATATAGACTATTCTCCATGTTGTGGAACACATTTGAAAAGCACGGGTGAACTTGGAGTTATTAAAGTAGTGAAGTTTGAAAGGTATAAAGGTGCAACAAGAGTTTACTTTAAGTGCGGAAAAAGAGCCTTAAATGATTTTCAAAATAAGCATAATATTGTTCAAAATTTGAGTAAAATGCTTGGTGTAGATATAGAAATGCTTGAGAACAAAGTTAAGAACAATATGGAAAACTTGTCTAGTATGTTCAAGGACTTGAAAGAGCTTAAGGAAAGCCTGTATGCTTATGAAGCTAGAGATATTATAAATAATGCGGATTCAAAAATTATTTGCATCGGATTTAAGGAGAAAACCTTTGACGAAGTTCAATCTCTGGGAAGAATTATACTCCAAGAAGGAAGCTTTTTACTTATAGTTTTTTCAGAGATAGATAATAAGTTATGGTTTGCTCATGATGGAAATATGGATATAAATTGCGGCAAAGTATTTAAGGAAAGTCTTGGAGAATATAATGGACGAGGTGGCGGGAACGATAAACAGGCTCAAGCAGCATTTACTGATATAAAAAGCCTTTTGGAATTTTTTGATTTTCTATATGAGAAATACAAATTATAATTCTTTAAATAAATAGCTAATGAAAAATAGTAATTATGTATAAACAACTTTAACTATAAATTTATATTATTAAAGATAGGTTTTTATAAGGACCTATCTTTTTGTTTTTTATTTGAATAATTTCTTATAAAAAATTGCAAAATAGTTAATGTGCATTTAGAACAACTAAAAATAGGTATAAGCAGAAAAAGATATGGTAAGAATAACAGATACATGTGGTTAAGGAAGTGATATGCTTGGAAGAAATACTAAAAGGTAACCTCATTATTATTGGAGGACATGAGGATAAAAAAGGTGCAAAAAACATTTTGAAGGAAGTTTGCAGCAAGATTGACAAGGAAAAAGATGAACTTGTCATAGCAACAATTGCTACTGATCTTCCAAAAGAAGTAGGTGCAGAATATAGAGATATCTTTGAAAAGTTGGGTGTGAAAAATATAAATATATTAGATGTTCAGGATAGAAAAGATGCCTGCGAGCAAGGCAATATAAATATTATGGAAAAAGCAGCGCTTATATTTTTTACCGGAGGAGATCAGCTTAAGATAACCAGCCTTTTAGGAGGAACACCGCTTTACGATGCTATACATGAAAGCCACAAAAGAGGCTGTGTATATGTTGGAACCTCAGCAGGAGCCTCTGTAGTCTGTGATACCATGATTATTACCGGAGATGATGAAGCAGCTCCTAAAAAATGTACTCTTAAAATGGCACCTGGATTAGGCCTTATAAAAAATGTTGTAATAGATCAGCATTTTTCTCAAAGAGGCAGAATAGGTAGACTTTTAGTTGCCATAGCTGAAAACCCTGAAAGTCTAGGTGTGGGAATTGATGAAGACACTGCTATTATGGTAAGTGTTGATGGGGAATTTACGGTTATAGGTTCAGGTGCAGTATATGTGGTTGATGGAAGCAAAATATCATATACAAATGTATCAGAGCAGTATCCTGATGAAATACTTTCTATGTTTGATGTCAAGATGCACGTGCTTAAAAATGGCGATAAATTTAACCTAAAGATTAGGCAGCCAATTAAGGAGGAAAAACAGGATAAAAATGAAGATAGTAGACGTTAACATTTTTGAAGGGAAAAATATTTATTCCCATAAAAAGTGTATAAGAATGGAACTAGATTTAGAAGGTTATTGTGAAACTCCAAGCAATAAAATCGAAGGTTTTAATACGAGATTAGTTAAATTATTACCTGAACTTAAAAAGCACAGATGCGGTATTGATGAAGATAGAGGATTTTTAAAAAGACTTAATGAAGGAACTTATTTAGCCCATATAACGGAGCACTCAATAATAGCTCTCCAAAACATGATTGGAATAGATGTTGCATATGGAAAGGCTAGAGAAATAGAGGGTGACAGATACTACATAATATATCAGTACGAATATAAGAATACAGCACTAGAAACAGGGAGACTTGCTGTTGATATTGTTAATTGTCTTATTAAAGGAAATGATTTTAATTTAAAACCAAGACTAGTAGAATTGAAAAACATAATGTCAGGTGAACAATTAGGACCTAGTACTATTTCTATATGTGAAGAAGCTAAAAAAAGGGGCATACCAGTATTAAGAGTGGGGGACAAGAGTATGTTCCAGCTTGGGTATGGTAAGTATGGAAAAATGATTGAAGCAACGATTTGCGGTGATACAAGTGGTCTCGCTATAGATATTGCATGTGATAAGCTTTTAACTAAAGAAACCCTTGTAAATCAGTGTATACCTGTTGCTAATGGTGAAAGAGTTCTAAGCCCAGTTGATCTAATAACAAAATGTGAAGATATAGGTTACCCTGTAGTATTAAAGCCAAGGTTTGGTAATCAAGGCAAAGGAGTTTTTGTTAACATACAAAACGGAAAACAAGCTGTCGAGGCCTATAATATACTAGCTAAAAATTATGAAGACATTATGATAGAAAAACATATAAAAGGAAGAGACTTCAGAGTATGTGTAGTTGATGGAAAGGTTATAGCTGCAGCGGAGAGAATACCTCCATATGTAGTTGGAGATGGTGTAAACACTGTAAGGAAACTTATCAGTGATATTAACAAGGATCAAAGAAGAGGAAATGGGCATGAAAAGCCACTGACTAAGATAAAGATGGATGAGTCCCTATGTGCATATATTAGCAAAAAAGGTTATGACTTAAGTTCAATACTCCCTAAAAATGAGAAACTTATATTAAGAGAAAATGCCAATCTATCAACAGGCGGTATTGCTGTTGATTGTACCGACCAAATTTGTAAAGAGAATATCGAAATTTGTGAAAGAACTGCTAAGGCTATTGGACTTAATATTTGCGGTATAGATATATGCTGCAATGATATAAATATCCCTTTAACAAAAGAAGGTGCTATTATAGAAGTTAATGCTGCACCTGGGATTAGAATGCATCATTATCCATGTAGAGGTGAAAGTAAAAATGTCGCAGCAGCTATTGTTGATATGATGTTTAAGGATGACAAAACAAATATCCCCGTAGTTTCTGTTACGGGTACAAATGGAAAAACCACAACTACAAGGCTGATAGCACATACTCTTTCACTATTAGGCCATAAAGTAGGTATGACTACCACAGGCGGTATATATATAAATAATAAGTGCATTTACAAAGGAGATACGACAGGATATAACAGTGCTATGACACTGCTTATGAATAAGGAGATTGATGCCGCTGTTTTAGAAACTGCAAGAGGTGGGATTATAAAAAAAGGACTTGCATATGATCTAGCAGATGTAGGTATAATAACAAACATAACAGAGGATCATCTTGGTTTAGATGGTGTAAATACATTGGAAGATTTGGCTAAAGTAAAGGCTTTAGTTGGCGAAGCGGTAAAAAGCAATGGATTTGTTGTTATGAATGCTGATGATGAGATAAGCAAAACTATTGTTGAAAGGATGAAAACTTCAATAATATTTTTTTCAAAGGACAAAAATAATAAACTTATGAGAAAAAATATAAATAATGGCGGATATGGTGTGTATTCAGATAATGGGTGCATATATTTGGAGAGCAATGAAGCTGTTACGCCTATAGTTAAAACAAATAATATAAAAATTACCCTAAATGGCAAACTAAAATATAATATAGAAAATTCTATGGCAGCATGTGCGGCGCTTGTTGGTCTTGGAGTAGAATATTCCATAATAAGAAAAGGACTTAGCTCATTCTATTGCAATGAGGAACAAAATCCAGGAAGATTTAATATGTATAATGTAAATGGAAGAACAGTCATTCTTGATTACGGTCATAATATTCAAGGCTATAAAGCTGTGCTTGAAGGTGCTAAGAACATAAGACATAAAAAGTTTATTGGTATTATTGGAGTTCCTGGAGATAGGTTAGACAGTAATGTAATTCAGGTAGGAGAAATTGCAGGAAAATATTTTGATTATATATATATAAAAGAAGATGAAGATAAAAGAGGCAGAAAAACAGGAGAAATTGCTAAGCTTTTAGAAAAAGGAGTATTAGCTTCTAATTTTGATAAAAATAATTATGAAATTATTTTAGATGAAGTTGAAGCACTAAATAGGGCAATTGAAGTTTCAAAACCTGGAGATGTAGTAATTATTTTCTTTGAAAAATTCGAACCATTAGTTAAGGTTGTAAAAGAAAAAGTAGAAGTTGAAAATGAAATATTACCTGAAGCAGTTCCTGTGTTATAAAACACATAAATAAAGCTGGATTTTTTTCTAGCTTTATTTTTTTTTATGTAATATACTATAAAAGAATATTTATTATTATGGAAGGAAGAAGATAAAATGCTGCTTAAGGCTTACGCAAAAATTAATATTTCCTTAGATGCAGTGGGAAAAAGAGAAGACGGATATCATTTACTTAGAATGATTATGCAAAACATTGATTTATATGATTTAATAGATATAAATAAAATTGATGAAGGTATAAGGATAATTTCTAATAAACCTTATATTCCGACAGATGAGAGAAATTTGGCCTATAAGGCAGCAAAACTCTTTATAGATAAATATGATATAAAGAGTGGGGTAGAAATTAATATAACAAAAAATATACCTGTAGCTGCTGGGCTTGCAGGGGGAAGCACAGATGCTGCTGTAGTATTAAAAGGCATGAGAGATTTATATGAAATAAATGTAAGTGATGAAGAAATTATGGAGCTGGGCCTTAAGATAGGAGCGGATATACCTTATTGTATAACAGGAGGAACTGCTCTATGTGAAGGTATAGGGGAAAAAATTACTAAACTTAAAAGTTTTAAAAATCATATACTAATAGTCGTTAAACCTCCATTTGGAGTATCTACAAAAGAAGTGTATCAAGGTTTGAATATAAATAAAATATATAAGCATCCAAATACAGAAGCATTAATTCAAGCTATGAACGAAGATGATGTTAAATTTGTAAGCAGCAATATGAAAAATGTACTTGAAAATGTTACTTTAAGAAAACATCGTATTTTAAAAGATATCAAGTATGAAATGCTTAAGTGTGGAGCTTTAGGGGCAATGATGAGCGGCAGTGGTCCAACTGTATTTGCTTTTTTTGAGGATATGTTAAAAGCTCAGCATTGTTATGAGAAATTTAAAACTAAGTATAATGAGGTTTTTATTACGAGAACAATTTAATATAAGTATTTTAATGACTGCAAAGGCATATTATTGTCAAGTTTTAAATTGACAATAGTATGCCTTTGTTTTTTATGGTGCATATTTTAACATAAACAGGCGAAAAATATTCGAAGGAGGGAATTGATATGTTGATAATTGGGCTATTTACTAAATATTTTTTAATATTAATGCTTATTGAAGGCGTTATTGTAGGTTTTATAGATGCAAGAAGTTTTAAAGAAGGAAATATGAAAGATACTGCAAAAAAAGCAAGATTGATTGGTCTTAGTTTTATAGCTTTGGGATTTGTGCTTTATTTCATAAGAATGAGACTCCAATAAATTGTTTTTAAGGAAGTGGTAATAGTGAAGGAAATTGTAAGAGATTTAATAACGCCTAAGGTTGAAGATAATATTTCTTATTTAAAAGAACTATTAAAAGATAGCTCGGATATTGTATATAGAGATTTTAACATAGGAAGCTGGAAAGCAGCTGTCGTTTATATAGATGGAATGGCTGATAAGATTCTTGTAGATAATTTTGTACTTGAATCCGTAATGCTTAAAAGTGAACGTGTAGAAAACGTAATGCAAATTAAGGATAACCTGCTGACGGTATCAGATATGAAAGAGCAGATGAAGCTTAGTGAGGCAGTAAACAGTATGCTTTCAGGAGAAACTTTAATGTTTATTGAAGGAATTCCTTCTGTTTTTATTATCGCAACACGTTCATGGCCAGCAAGAGGTATATCTGAACCTTCAGGTGAAACGGTTATAAGAGGCGGGAGAGATGGCTTCACAGAGACTATAAGATTTAATACTGCTCTTATAAGAAGAAGAATAAGAGATACGAGATTGAAGCTGAAACCAAAGTCATTAGGAGCAAGATCAAAGACTGATGTAGCTATAATTTATATAGAAGATATAGTTAATAAGGATGTTCTGCAAAATGTTATGGATAGAATAGACAATATTAATATTGATGCCGTATTGGACAGCGGATATATTGAGCAGCTTATTGAAGATGATAAGTGGTCTCCATTTCCACAGCTGCAAAGTACAGAAAGACCAGATGTAGTCTCAGCAGCACTGTATGAAGGGAGAGTAGCTATACTAGTTGATAATTCACCTTTTGCTATAATAGCTCCGGCAACACTTCCAAGTTTGTTTCAAACACCTGATGATTATTATCAAAGGTGGATGAATTCTTCTATGCTTAGAATTATTAGATTCATTTCAATTTTCATCGGCATGGTTATGCCGGCGCTATATATTGCGGTTACATCATTTCATACTTCTATAATACCAACAAAGCTTGCTTACTCCATTGCTGCTTCTAGAGAAGGCGTTCCATTTCCGGCTTTTGTTGAAACATTAATAATGGAGTTTGCTCTTGCATTTTTAATTGAGGCTGTGGTAAGACTTCCAAAAGCAATAGGTTCAACAATAGGCATTGTTGGAGGACTTATTATAGGTCAGGCTGCTGTGAGCGCTGGAATAGTCAGTCCAATTATGATTATCATAGTTTCTATAACTGCTATATCAAGTTTTACAACTCCAAACTATGAAGTTAGCTCTGCACTAAGAATAGCTAGATTTTTACTTATAATGCTTGCAACAATTATTGGGCTATATGGAATTGCGCTCGGTCTTATCTTAATACTTATTCATCTTGTGAAGCTTAAAAGCTTTGGAGTGCCGTATTTATCGCCACTGGTACATCCTCACAAAAAGGACTTTAAGGATGTGTTTATTAGAGCTCCGCTTGATAGCTTTAAAGATAGACCGGAGTTTATGGAAACCCAGGATAAAATTAGACAAAGCTAAGGAATACAGGAGGCATAACAATTAATAATTGTTATGTGCAGGATAAGGAATACAGGAGGGTTTTATGAAGGAGAGAGGATTTATCAGCAAGTATGGTTTATTTGCCACCATTATTGTTACTGTAGTTGGAGTTGGGGTATTCTCATTACCAAACACAATGGCTAATGAAGTAGGAACCGATGGTTGGTTTGTAGTCATATTTGCTGGAGTAATATGTTTTTTACTTCTTGGCCTTATACATAGGGTAGTTGTGCAAAACGACTATAATACTTTTTACAGCATGCTTGAAGGAAATTTAGGAAACATACTAGGAAAAATTTTTGGAATTATCATATGTGGCTATTTTATAATTTCAGTAGCTTTAGGTATGAGAGTATTTGCTGAGGTTATTAAAATGTACCTTCTAGAACAAACACCAACAGAATTCATACTGCTAGTAATGATTTTTACTGGATTATACCTTGTAAGAGGTGACCTTTCGTCTTTAATTAAATTTAATGAAATATCTTTATTTGCAATGTTTATACCAATAGTGATCATTCTTATGTTTGCAACAAGAGGCGGTTATCTGACTAATGTGCTTCCGCTGCTTCAATCAAAACCAGAACAGTATATAAAGGCACTAGCAACTGCTACTTATGCTTTTGGAGGTTTTGAAATAGTATATTTAGTATTACCTTATATGAAAGATAAGAATGGAATTAAAACGACATTTTTTAAAAGTATAGCAGTCATAACAATATTTTATGTGCTGGTAATAGTTCTTTGTTTGATGTTCTTTTCAAAGGAGCATACAAAAACTTTACTATGGCCAACTATAACGCTAATAAGAGCTATAGTTATACCTGGTGCATTTATCGAAAGATGGGAAGGAATCGTAATGTCTCTTTGGGTTTTGTTCTATTTTACTACCTTTGTAAATATGTATTATTTCTCGGGAGATATAATTAAAGAGGTATTCAGACTTAGAGATATAAAGCTTTCTTCTTGTATACTAGCACCCTTTATATACATAATAGCATTATATCCACAAAATATAGCTGAAGTTTACGATACTTCAGGAAAGGTTATACCGATATTATCAGTATTCAGCTTTGTTATATTACCCTTGACTTTATTATTTGCAAGCAAATTAAAAGAAAGGGGGAGGAAACATAATGAAGTTTAGAAAAATAATACCATTGATTTTAGCGTGTTTACTGTTAAGCGGTTGTTGGGATAAGATTGAAATAGACAGAAAAATTTTTGTGTCTGTTATAGGTATTGATTTGGGAAAAGATTCTTCTGATAATAAGGATGCTAAGAAAGTGAAGTCAGATGAGCCTTTCCAAGAGAGAATACAGCAAAAAAAGCTTAGTTTGATATATGGTTTTCCAGATATCAGTGAATTGGGTCCAGGCAAGAGCGGGACAGCAAAGGATCAGTATATAAGTGTAGATTCTTCTTCTATGGAAGATGGTATACTTCAGGCAACTGGGAGAAGCAGCAGAAGTATTTATGTAGGTCAGACAAAGCTTATACTCATAAGCAGCGGGCTTTTAGAACAGCCGGATACTTTTAAAGAAGTTCTTGACTATCTTGGAAGGCATCCTAATCTAAATAAGATGATGCAAGTTGTAGTTACAGAAGGAAAAGCAGAGGATTACGTAAAATTTAAACCGTCAATGGAAAAGAATATAGAAACATATTTAAGTGGACTTATGGAGAGCAGTAAAAGAAATTCAACAATTCTACCTGTAACCTTAAACGAATTGATAGTATTACTTGACCAAAATTCTAATGCAATTATTCCTAAGATAAGTATAGATAAGGAAAAAAATGATATAACTCTTTCCGGAGTTGCTGTAATAAAGAACTATGGATTAAAAGGATACATGACCCCTATAGAAGTAGCTGATCTTGAAATAATGAGGGGGAAAGTTAAAGGAGGAAGGAGAGTTATATACAAAGAAGGTCACCCTATAGATATTAATATTGAAGATATAGATAGACATATTAGTTTAAACGGTGATAAAAATAAATTAAAATTTAATATTGATATAAGACTTGAAGGACAGCTAAGAGAATATTATAAAGGCAAAGAAGTTTTTTCAAAAGAAGAACTTAATTCTTTAGAAAAAGATTTTAGTAAATCTATTAGTACAGAGTGTAATATAATTGCTAAAATGCTTCAAAATGAATTTACTGTAGATCCAATTGGGCTTAGAGAATATCTTGAGCAGAGGAAACCGTCAGTTTGGAATCAGGTAGCAGATAAGTGGGAGGAAGTATATAAGAATGCAGATATAAATGTAAATGTAAATGTTAAGATTAGAAGAGTTGGTGTTATTAAATAAAATTATATTCATTGAATAATATTGAAAAAAATGGAAATAATATCAGACAAATAGGACAATCAGGGGTATTATGGGAGGTTTATTTAAAATGAAAAAATCAATTAGTTTTATTATTTGTCTGATAGTATTATTAGGGGTAGTTTTAAATAGTTTTAACGTAAAGGGAAATGCTGTTTCTGTACAAGGAGAGCTAGAACAAAAATTAATTAGATTTCATGTAATTGCAAATAGTGATAGCATAGAAGATCAGAATTTAAAGCTTAAGGTAAGAGATAAAGTTTTAGAATATATATCACCAAAATTAAAAAATTCAAAAAGTATTGATGAATCAAGGGAAATTATTAAAGCCAATGATGCTTCAATAAATAAAATTGCTCAAGAAGTTATTAAAAAGAATGGATATAGTTATGCTGTTCAAACAAAACTATCAAAAGAAAAATTTCCGGTTAAAACTTATGGAAATATAACGCTTCCTTCAGGAGAATATGAAGCTTACAGAATTATAATAGGTAATGGAAGTGGTCAGAACTGGTGGTGTGTAATGTTTCCACCGCTATGCTTTATAGATATTACTAAGGGAGAAGTATCCTACAAGGAAACGGAAAAAGCAATGAAAACTGTTCTTACTGAAAAGCAATATGAAGCTATAGATAATACTGTAAGTTCTGATGACAGCAGTAATAAAATAATTGTAAAATTTAAGATTGTTGAATTATTAAATAAGTTGATAAAAAAATAATTTAACCCGACATATTTTAGTCGGGTTTTTATTTTTTGGTATAAGTAGAAATATAACTACAAATACTATAAAAAGATATTTTGAAATAAAGCAGCTTTTAGGAGGTAGGATTAATTTATGCAGATGACTAAAAAAAGAATTATATATACTATAGCTGTAACGCTTATTGTAGTATTCTCAACTACATTTGCAGTTCTAATGACTTTAGAAAGAACAGATTATAGAAATTACCTTCAGGGTGAATACAGTAAAAATATGTATGAACTTATAACAGCAGTTGACAATATAAAAGTGAATTTAGGAAAAGCTGCTGTTACAGGTTCTAGAGAACAGAAAATTGTAACCTTTGAAGAAATTTTCAGGCATAGTGCTATGGCAAATGATAAGCTTCATTCTTTACCTATCCCTCAGCAGAATATTGATAACACAAGCAAATTTTTAGCTCAGGTTGGAGATTTTTGTTACAGTCTTGCAAAGGCATCAACAGAAGGAAGAGATTTGACAGACACGGAATATGGAAATATTGATAAGCTTAAAAATCAATCTTCTTCTTTGGTGGCTGAATTGAATAATGTTTTAGCAGATATAAATGAAGGAAGAGTAAAATGGGGAGAGATAAGACAAAAGGCCAGTGGTGTTTTTGCTAGAGGAAATGAAGAACAAAACATTAGTACTCAATTTATATCCATACAAAAGCAAATTGCTCAATATCCTTCACTTATCTATGATGGCCCATTCTCAGATAATGTTCTTGATATAAAACCTAAAGTATTATCTCAAAATGAGGTTACATTAAATCAAGCGCAGGAAGTTGTGACTAAAGCAATAGGTAAGGACAGGATAGAGAAAATCGACAATCTTACAAGTGATGGAAAGACAAGAATACCTTCTTATAGATTTAATGTTACAATTAAAGGAAGAAACCAAAAAGAAAATATTGTAACCTGTGAAGTAGGTAAGAACGGAGGAAAGATAGTTTATTTATTAGATAATAGGCTTATAAATAACCCAACTATAGACAAAAATAAAGCGATAGATATAGGGGTAAAATATCTGGAAAACTTAGGATACAAAAACATGATTTCTACATACAGCTTAAGATATGACAATACAGCAATTATAAGCTATATATATAAGCAGGATAACATAGTTGTTTATCCGGATCAAATAAAGCTAAAGGTGGCTTTGGATGATGGAAGCATAATTGGAATAGAATCTGAGAAGTACTTGGTAGCTCATGATGATAATAGAAAGATCGAAACTCCAAAGATTTCACAAAGCGATGCTCAAGGTAAGGTAAGTAAAAGGTTAAATGTTTCTACAGTTAGGCTAGCTATTATACCAACAGAAACTAATAAGGAAGTTTTGTGCTATGAATTTGCGGGAAGTTATAAAGAAGACAAATATATAATTTATATTAACGCGCAGACAGGCTTTGAACAAAGAATTATTCAAATTATTAATACTCCTAATGGAGAACTCACTATGTAGTTTAAGTAGATTGCTTCGCAATCTACTTATTTAGTGATATAATAATAATGTAAAATTTGTTTAAGCACTTTAAGGAGCGAGGTATAATGAAGAAAAAAGTTGCAGTACTTTTTGGAGGTCAATCTACAGAACATGAGGTTTCCAGGGTATCAGCCGCATCAGTTCTAAGAAATATAGATGCTGCTAAGTATGATGTGTATCCAATAGGAATAACTAAAGATGGAAAATGGTTTGAATATACTGGAAGTATTGATAAAATTGAAAGTGGTAAATGGGAGAAGGATGAGTACTATAAAACTCCTGAAGGACAAAAGGTGTTATTTAATAAAGAAGTAGATGTAGTGTTTCCCGTTCTTCATGGATTGTATGGAGAAGATGGAACAATTCAAGGATTATGCAAGTTATTAAATTTGCCTTGTGTTGGACCAGGGGTAATGTCTTCAGCAGTATGTATGGACAAGATTTATACTAAGTATCTGCTTGAAAAGTTTGATATTAAACAAGCTGAATATGTGGTAGTAAATAACTATGAGTATAAAGAAAACAGCGAACAAATAATAGATAAAATTCAAATAAGTTTACCTTATCCAATATTTATTAAACCCTCAAACAGTGGCTCCTCTGTTGGTATAACAAAAGCACATAATAAAGAGGAGCTAAAGGCTGGTTTAGAAGAGGCCTTAAGGTATGATAGAAAGGTACTTGTTGAGAGAGGAATAAATGCTAGAGAAGTTGAGGTTGCTGTGCTTGGAAATGACTATCCAGAAGCAGGAGTTCCAGGGGAAATAGTACCTGCAAAGGAATTTTATGATTATGAAGCTAAATATCAAAATGAAGCCTCTAAATTATTAATTCCTGCAGCATTAAGTGATAAAAAGCTTGAATTAATAAAAAGTATAGCAGTTAGAATATATAAAATACTTGATTGTTCAGGAATGGCAAGAGTAGATTTTTTAATTGATAAGGATACTGAGGAAATTTATCTAAATGAAGTGAATACAATACCGGGTTTTACTAAGATAAGTATGTATCCTAAGATGTGGCAGGCCGCTGGTAAAACTTATGTACAACTTATACATGAACTTATAGAGCTTGCTGTAGAAAGAAATAATAATTAAAGGGTAATAAAAAATTTGGAGTGATAAGCATGAGAAAAAAGGCTATAATTAGTGTAACAAGCAAACAAACAGATTCTGATGAAAGTGCTATAGAAGTTGTTACTCCGGGAGAATTTTATAAGGAAGATAATTTTTATTATGCAGTTTATAATGAGACTGAATTATCTGGTATGGAAGGCACAACTACTACGTTAAAGGTTATGCCGGATTCTCTTTTATTATCGAGGGAAGGTACAACTGCTACAGAAATGAGATTTAAGAAGTATGCCAAGGATTTAATTTTATACAATACTCCTTATGGAGTAATGGAAATGAAAATTGAAACTAAAGATTTAACTGTAAATTTAGATGAAAATGGCGGGGATGTAGCAATAAATTATAACTTAACTATTGCTGGTCAGAATCCTCAAAATACAATATTAAAAGTTAATATAAAAGCATAATGTGAAAATCTAAAAACCTTCAAGGATTGTTAATCTTTGAAGGTTTTTAGATAAAAAATAAATATGGGGGAAAGTATGACAAATTGGGGAAAAGCAAAATACTGCTTCGATGATATTATTGGAGTATCTGATAATTTGAGGTCTTGCATAAATAAGGCTCAAAAAGCATCACAAACTTTATCGCCGGTACTTATTTTTGGAGAAACTGGTACTGGAAAGGAATTATTTGTGCAAAGCATACATAATTCATCTTCGAGATCTAATAATCCTTTTATAGTTCAAAACTGTGCTGCTATACCGTTAGGGTTGTTAGAGAGCATTTTATTTGGCACAATTAAGGGAAGTTTTACGGGTGCAGAAGATAAAAAAGGACTTTTTGAGCTTGCTCACACAGGAACTTTGTATTTAGATGAATTAAATTCTATGCCTTTTGAACTTCAGGGGAAAATATTAAGAGTTTTGCAGGAAAAAGTGGTATCTAGGGTAGGAGATAGTTTTGATAAGAAAGTTGATGTAAAGGTTATAGTTTCTTTAAATGAATATCCAGAACACTTGTTAGAAAAAGGACTCCTTAGAAAAGACTTATATTATAGATTAAATGTAGTCAGGATAGACGTACCTCCTTTAAGAGATAGAAAGGAAGACATACCTCATTTAATTAAGTGTTTTATAAATAAGTTTAATAAGAACTTTTGTGCAAATATAAATAATATTGAAGATGAAGCTTTAGAAACACTTGTTTTCTCGAATTGGGATGGAAATATAAGAGAACTTGAGCATGTTATAGAGGGGATTTTTAATTTCAAAAAACAGGGAGACATAACTATTCATGATTTAAGAAATAGTGGATTTAAAAACATTAATAAGATAAAGTCATTGAATGACAGAATGGATGAGTTTGAAAGGTCATGTATAATAGAGGCCTTAGCAGCAGGAAAATCAAATGTTTCAAAGGCAGCAGAACTTTTAGAAATTCCAAGACAAACACTTCAGAGTAAGATGAAAAGACTAAATATAAAGCAATAATTAGTGTGGATTGATTTAAGTTAATTACTGTGTTTAAAGTTTGCCTTATGTGACTATAATTAAAATAATTTAATTATAGAATAGAGGGAAATAATATGGATGCTTTTCTTAAAAAAGAGGACAAATATATAAAAATACTTCAGGTTATATGTGATATTAAGGGAATTAATGAAAATGAGATATTTAAAATTTTAAGAGATAGAGAATGTAAATATCTTTTGTTTTTGCTTTTGAAAAAATACAGATGCACCGATGTTAATAATATTCAAAGGGATTTTAGTATAGAAAGTAAAAAAACTATAAACTATAATATAAAAAAGGCAGAAGAAAAATTTTTTGTAAATAAGTCTTTTAGAGATATGTATTTTGAAGCAGAGGGAATAATAGATAAGACTACAGAATAAAGGACTATTTATAATAAGGAGTATATTTTTTAAAAATAACAAAAAAATATATAGCATAACAAGATAATGTATGCTATTATAGTATAGTGTTTTAGAAAACAATACACCCATTTTATTTTATAGGGTAATTTTTATTATAATACACTGAACTAGTCCTGTCAATATATTTATCAAAAAAATTTAGGGGGTGAATACTGCTTTAAAGTTTTTAACTTTAGAGTAGGAATCTATGAAAAATAATACGAAATACATATTTGTAACTGGCGGAGTTGTTTCATCACTAGGTAAAGGAATAACAGCTGCATCATTAGGAAGACTTTTAAAAAATAGAGGACTTAAGGTATCTATACAAAAATTTGATCCTTATTTAAATGTTGATCCAGGAACTATGAGCCCATATCAGCATGGAGAAGTATTTGTTACAGATGACGGTGCTGAAACAGATCTTGATTTAGGACATTATGAAAGATTTATTGATGAAAGTTTGAGCAAAAACAGCAATGTTACTACTGGAAAAGTTTATTGGTCAGTTATATCGAAAGAAAGAAAGGGAGAATATTTGGGCGGAACTGTTCAAGTTATTCCTCATATAACCAATGAGATAAAGCAGAGAGTTTATAGAGTTGCTAAAGAAAGAGAAGTTGATGTGGTTATAACTGAAATAGGCGGGACAGTTGGAGATATTGAATCGCTTCCGTTTTTAGAAGCAATAAGGCAGATTAAGTATGAGGTAGGGATGGAGAATGTATGTTTTATACATGTTACATTGGTTCCATATCTAGGAAAGGCTGGCGAACTTAAAACTAAGCCTACTCAACACTCTGTTAAAGAATTACGAAGTATTGGTATTCAGCCAGATATAATTGTTTGTCGTTCGGAAAAACCATTGTCTGAAGATTTAAAGGGTAAAATAGGTTTGTTTTGTAATATAGACGGAAAATCTGTTATCCAAAATCTTGATGCAGAAAATTTATATGAAGTACCTTTAATGCTTCATGATGAAGGACTTGATGTGCTAGTTTGTGAAAAGCTGCACCTGAACTGTGGAAATATTGATAACAGTAAATGGATTGAGATGGTACAAAGACTTAAAAACTTATCAAAGACAGTCAACATAGCTCTTGTAGGTAAGTATGTTGAACTGCATGATGCCTATATTTCTGTAGTAGAGGCTTTAAATCACGGCGGATTAGACAATGATGCAAATATAAATATAACTTGGATTAATTCAATGGATTTAAACAGTGATAATTCTCAAGAACTACTTGCTGGCGCAGATGGAATATTAGTTCCAGGCGGTTTTGGAGATAGAGGAGTGGAAGGAAAGATTGAAGCTATAAAATATGCTCGTGAAAATAAGATTCCTTTCCTTGGAATATGTCTTGGCATGCAATGTGCAGTAATAGAATTCGCAAGAAACGTTTTAGGATATAAAGATGCTCATTCTTCAGAGATTAATCCTGAAACCACACACCCTGTTATCGATTTAATGCCTGAACAGCAGGACATAGATGAAATGGGAGGAACAATGAGATTAGGACTGTATCCATGCAAGCTTTCAAAAGATAGTTTTTCTTATAAGGCTTATGGAGAAGAACTTATTTACGAGAGACATAGGCATAGATATGAGTATAATAATGAATACAAAAAAGAATTAACTGAAGCAGGATTAACAATATCAGGCACCAGCCCAGACGGCAGGCTTATAGAAATGGTAGAAGTTAAAGATCATCCATGGTTTGTTGGAGTTCAATTTCATCCTGAATTGAAATCAAGACCAAATAGACCACATGCTTTGTTTAGAGACTTTATAAAGGCTTCAATAAATAATAGAAAATAAAGAATCCCGCAAGGGGTTCTTTATTTTGTCGAATTAAATTATTAGTTTTAGACAAAAAATATCATTTTTTTTGAAGGATTTTATTGAATTTAATAGAATTATTTAATTAAGAAAATAATATAACCTCTATAAATATAAAGGAGGGTTTAAAGTGCTGCTTAATACAGATATAAGTTTTGCGTTAAAAAATACTTTGGGACAATACGATATAAAAGATATCTCAATATTTGAACTTGAAAATTTAAATAAAAAGTTTTCGGGTTTTAAGATAAGCCTAAATAGAAATAAGGAAGTTAATATAAGAATAAAATGCCCTCTTTGTGGGGAAGAGCATAACTATTTTTATAGTATAAACGATATACTGAATAGAGAAATGATGATTGGCGGCTGTGAAGTTTTAGGCATACCATTATTTTATATGGGAAATAAGTTTAAGGTTTTACAAAGAATAAGTAAATTTAATGAAATAAATAGAGATAGCTGGGCTATGATATGAGTGAAAAGAAATTCACTCTTTATTTTTTATATAGATAAAACATATAACTGTATATTTTTAGAAATAATGTGGATTAAAAATATAAATTAGTATATAATGTATGAAGTATCACATTTCAATTTTTTCCTTATAAGTAAATTCCCCAATTTTTTTAATATACAAATGAATATTTGGAGGTGCATTATTTGCCGAACACAGATTATGACAATATGACTCTAACTGAGCTTAGAGAATTAGCTAAAGAGCTTGGAGTAAAAAATATATCAAAGTTTAAGAAAGCAGAATTAATTGAAGAAGTTAAACGGGTTTCTCCAGTTTCCATACAGAGAGATGGAGTGATACTAAGAGAAAAAATCACACCTAAAAAAGCTGATGAAAATAAAGAGAATACTCTAGTTAATACAATTAAAGAAGATACAGTTAAAGCTTCTAGTAATGTATCAGAATTAAAAACAGAAGCAGAGCCTGAAAGGTTATCCGTTGAAGAAAAAAGAGAAAGACTTAGGGAAATGATTGATGAATCAGATACAGCAAGAGGAGTTTTAGATGTAATTGAAAATAATTTTGGCTTTTTAAGAGGGCAAAATTATCTTTCAGGTCCAAATGATATTTACGTTTCACCATCTCAAATAAGAAGGTTTAACCTCCGAACTGGTGATATGGTTGAGGGTAAGGTAAGGACACCTAAGGAAGGTGAAAAATTCAAGGCTTTATTATATGTTCAAAGTGTTAATGGAGAAAATCCAGAGAAAGCTGTTGGAAGAAAGCGTTTTGAGACTTTAACTCCAATATACCCTGAGGAGAGATTAAAACTAGAAACAAGTTCCTTAGATTTATCCTCTAGACTTATGGATATTATATCTCCTATAGGAAAAGGACAAAGAGGTATTATTGTTGCTCCACCAAAGGCAGGAAAAACTACGCTTCTTAAAAAAGTAGCTAATAGTATAGCACAAAATCATCCTGAGGTGAAATTAATAGTATTGCTTATTGATGAAAGGCCTGAAGAAGTAACAGATATGCAGCGTTCTATTAAGGGAGAAGTTATATATTCAACCTTTGATGAAGAACCAGATCATCATACTAAGGTTGCAGAAATGGTACTTGAAAGAGCAAAAAGAATGATTGAACAGGGTCAGGATGTAGTTATACTTCTTGATAGTTTGACTAGACTTTCAAGAGCATACAATCTTACAATAACTCCAACAGGAAGAACTCTTTCAGGCGGTTTAGATCCAGGTGCACTTATAAATCCTAAAAAGTTCTTTGGAGCTGCTAGAAATATTGAGGAAGGCGGAAGTTTAACCATACTTGCTACTGCTCTTATAGAAACAGGCAGTAGAATGGATGATATGATATTCGAAGAATTCAAAGGTACAGGAAACATGGAAGTTCATTTGGATAGAAAGCTTCAGGAAAGAAGAATCTTCCCAGCTGTTGATATATACAAGTCAGGAACAAGAAGGGAAGATATGCTTTTATCATCTAAGGAACAGGAGGTTGCTTTCAATATAAGGAAAGTTATGTACAACGACAATTCTGCAGATACTGTTACAGAAAAGCTTATAGCTCTTATGTCAAAAACTAGAAGCAATATAGAATTTTTAGATATGTTTACAAAACTTGATGTTTTAAATAAAGATAATGGAAAAGAAAAATGGGAAAGGTAAATCCTTTCCCATTATTTTTATTATTCTTCTGTTATATTGAACTTTCTTCTAAACTTCTCAACTCTTCCACCTACGTCAACTATCTTTTGACGTCCAGTAAAGAATGGATGGCATTTAGAGCATATTTCTACTTTAAGTTCTTTTTTAACAGAACCAGTTGTAAATGTGTTTCCACATGCGCACTTAACCACAGCATCATTGTGGTATTCTGGATGTATGCCTTCTCTCATATTTTTCACCTCTTTCGATTAATGAATATGTAAATCCATATTCTCAACTAGTGTATTATAGCATAATGAATAATATACAGTCAACATCTGATAATTTTCCGAACTAAATGTTTGCAGGCTTTGCTTTAAAGTCCGCAGAGCTTTTCGTGGTAAATAATATATAAGCTTAGTGATTACTTTGCTACTGTTCTAAGGTTCTTGAAGTCATAAAACTAAGAGCCTCTGGGAATTCGCTTTAACTTTTGCTATCTTTAAAGTAAAGTTTCTATAATAAATGTTGATATCATATTTTACCTTCTGTTAGCTCAGAAGAGAGGCTCTAACTTTTATGACTTCACTTCACCAAGAACATGGGCAAAGTACTCAATTAATCTTATATATTATTTTCCGCACTGCCCTACATACTTTAAGGTAACCATATAATACTTTTGTTGTTCTCTAGTTAATCATATACAATGTAAGAACCTTATTGCATTATATATAGTTTAAACATTAAAAAGTTTGTGATGTTTAATAATAGTATTGATATAAGCATGTTCTTTGATATTATAGAAAGCAAATCTAATGCAAACCAGCATGGCTCAAGTAAATATTTAAATATTTTTATAGGTTTATATTTAAATAGGTGAATTATAAAAATGCCATTACTAGCTTTTAATAAAGGCTATAGTTTTAATTATAAAAACAATCATTGAGTGAGTCCAATATCAATATATAGATACTTATAATTGTGTATAAGATATATAGGCTGGGTGTAAAGACCGAGAGCAAAGTTATCAATCAAATTAAAATATTATTTTCTACACAAGGCTCTAAGGTCTTTACACCACAGCCTTTGGTTATTTTTGTTCGCAATGTACTTATATTTTTCCTTTAACATATTGCTAAAGTCTGATAAAATGTATATGTTTAGTTTAATTACAAAGGAGAATAAAATATGAGTAAGTTATATTTTAGATATGGTGCTATGAATTGCGGAAAGTCAACTAATTTGCTGCAGGTTGCACACAATTATGAAGAAAGAGGAATGAATATTATTATAGTAAAGCCAAAGACAGACACTAAAGGCGGGAATAAAGTAGTGTCAAGACTTGGAGTAACTAGAGAAGTAGATTTATTGATTGCTAATAATGAGAATATATATATTGAAGTAGAAAAGTGGAGCAAAGAAAATGGAAAAATAGACTGCATACTTGTAGATGAAGCGCAGTTCTTTAAAACAGAACATATAGATCAATTGTTTGAAATAGCCGTACTTATGGATATACCGGTTATATGTTATGGGTTAAGAACAGATTTTCAAATGAATGGTTTTGAAGGAAGTTCAAGATTACTTCTTTTAGCACATAGCATTGAAGAACTTAAAAATATATGTCAATGTGGTAAAAAGGCACTTTTAAATGGAAGAATGATTAACGGAGAGTTTGTTTTTCAGGGGAAACAGGTAGCTATAGATAAGGAAGATAATATAGAATATCATGCACTTTGTCCGAAATGTTTTTTAGAGTATAAGAAAGCCTATGAAAGAAAAATTAATAAATAAGTATGGATAAGGGAGAAGAATTTATGGAGAAAAAAGTTACTGTTGGTGGACAGGCTGTAATTGAAGGTGTAATGATGAGGGGGAGCATTGGGGTAGCAACAGCTGTAAGAACTTCTTCAGGAGAAATTGTGATTGATAAAAATGAAAGTATACCATATACAAAAAAATATAAGGTTTTTAATTTCCCAATAGTAAGAGGCTTTGTAGCACTTTTAGATTCTCTTATTGTAGGAATTAAAACTTTAAACTATTCTGCTTCCTTTTTTGAAGAAGAGGGGGATAAATCAAAATTTGATAAATGGTTTGATGATAAGTTTAAAGATAAGAGTTCTGATATACTAGCCGGAATTTCGCTTATATTATCTCTAGGCTTTAGTATTCTCTTGTTTTTTATGCTTCCAACCTATGCAGCAAACTTTTTTAAGAAGACTTTTACGGTAAATACTGTATTGCTTAATATCATAGAGGGAATAATAAGAGTTATATTGTTCCTCATGTATATTTATCTTATAGGAAAAATGGAAGATATAAAAAGAGTTTATGAGTATCATGGAGCAGAGCATAAAACTATATTTTGCTATGAAAATAAGGTTGAGCTTACCCCTGAAAATGCAAAAAAGTTTGGAAGACTGCACCCTAGATGCGGAACAAATTTTTTGTTCTTAGTTATGATAGTAAGTATTATTTTGTTTTCCTTTACCGGCTGGAATTCCTTATGGCAAAGACTAGCATATCGAATTATACTTCTTCCTATAGTATCTGGAGTTACTTATGAACTTATTAGATGGATGGGTAAAAGCAAGAGTAGACTTTCTTATATTTTAGCTTATCCGGGTCTTATGCTCCAGAAGCTTACAACAAAAGAGCCTGATTTGGAACAGTTAGAAGTTGCTATAGCTGCATTAAAGGCAGCAGAAGGTCTCAATATTGAAGAGGGGAAGGAAAATTAAGGTGAAAGTTCAAGAACTGCTATCTAAAGGTTATGAAGAGCTGAAGGGTAATAATATAGATAGTTATATGCTTGATTGCCAATTAATTTTAGGCAAAGTTTTAAATTTAGATAGAATGTCTATAATTACAAATAGAAATATGGAAGTAGATAAGAATGCATGTAACGAATATAATAAGCTTTTAGGTAAAAGGAAAAATAAAATGCCTATAAAATATATAACTGAAAGCTGCGAATTTATGGGTTTGAATTTCTTTGTCAAAGATGGAGTGTTAATTCCCAGACCTGATACTGAAATTTTAGTAGAAGAGGCAATAAAGGAAATTAAACAAAAAAAATCTGTTAAAATATGTGATTTGTGCTGCGGCAGCGGAGCTATTGGAATTTCAATTGCAAAAAATATTGATTTTGTTTATGTAGATTGCTGTGATATATCTGATGTTTCTGAAGAAGTAACTAAAAAAAATATTCAAACTTTGGGCTTAGAAAAAAGAGTTACTTTTGTAAAAAGTGATTTACTTAAATATGCATTAGAGGAAGGGCGACAATTTGATGCTCTGGTATCTAACCCTCCTTATATAAGGACGGAAGTTATACCAACACTTATGGAAGATGTTAAGAATTATGAACCTTATATAGCCTTATGGGGGGGAGAGGATGGCTTAGACTTCTATAGAAAAATAACGGAGCAAAGCCGTTCAACCTTAAAAAACGGAGGGGTTTTAGCTTATGAAATTGGTTATGATCAAGCTAAAGAAGTTTCAGATATATTAATTAATAGTGGATATATTAATGTTAAAGTTATAAAAGATTTAGCTGGAAATGATAGAGTAGTTACAGGAATAAAGAATATATAAAAAAATTCCTTCGCAAATTATCTTTACTGTGTTATAATAATTAATTGTTAAAATAGGATTTGGAGTGATATTAATGTTAGAACGTCTTAATTTTATAGAAAATAAATATGAAGAGCTTTCAAGAAAAATAAGTGACCCTTCTGTAATGGCTGATCAGAAGGAGTGGCAGAGATTATGCAAGGAACATGCTGACCTTGAGATAATAGTTAATAAATACAGAGAGTATAAGAAAACGGTTGAAGATATTGAAGCTAATAAAGAAATGTTAAATGAGGATATCGAAAGAGAACTGAAAGAAATGGTTCAAGAAGAAATAAAGGATCTTTCTGAAAGTAAGGAAGAATTTGAAAAAGAATTAAGAATTTTGCTTCTTCCTAAGGATCCTAATGATGATAAGAACGTATTTATAGAAATAAGAGGAGGAGCTGGAGGAGATGAAGCTGCTCTCTTTGCTGCAAACTTATTTAGAATGTATACGAGATATGCAGAACGCCATAGATGGAAAGTTGAGCTTATGAGTTTGAACGAAACAGATATAGGCGGATTTAAAGAAGTTGTATTTATGGTTCGCGGCCAGTCTGCTTACAGCAAGTTGAAATATGAGAGTGGTGTTCATAGAGTTCAAAGAGTTCCAGATACAGAGGCAAGCGGCAGAATTCATACTTCTACAGCAACTGTAGCCGTACTTCCAGAGGTTGATGAGGTAGATGTAACAATAAATCAAAATGACATAAGAATTGACGTTTTCCGTTCTTCGGGTCATGGTGGACAGAGCGTTAATACTACTGACTCAGCAGTAAGAATCACTCATCTTCCAACGGGAATTGTGGTTTCCTGCCAGGATGAAAAGTCGCAGCTTAAAAATAAAGAAAAAGCTATGAAGGTTTTAGCATCAAGACTTTATGATATTGCACAGGCTGAAAGATCAGCAGGAATAGCGGAAGATAGAAAGAGTCAGGTAGGTACCGGAGATAGAAGTGAAAGAATCAGAACTTATAATTACCCACAGGGAAGAGTTTCAGATCACAGAATAGGACTTACACTTTACAAATTAGATGCATTTTTAGATGGTGATATAGAGGAAATGATAAATGCACTAATTACAGAGGATCAAGCTAAGAAGATGGAAGCAATGGGTAACAATCAATAATTTAGAGGTGAAACTATGGATATAAATAAAGCCATAAGAAAACAGGAAAAATCTAATAAAAGGTTTTTGCTTTTCTTGGGCTTTATTTTTTTAACATTGCCTGTAGTACTTTTTATTTCAAATAAGTTTAGTCTGTTTTTTTTAATTTATCTTGCGGTAATTGAAGTGCTTATTTTATCTGCAATTTTGATTAGCATGGAAAGTAATTATTTAAAATATAGCTGTGATGGTTATAAACTAAAGATAAAAGTTAGAAGATTTAGAGAAGAATTTAATATTGTTTGTGATAAAGTGGTGTTTGTGCATGCAGAAGGAAGTGGACCACAAATAAATATTACAATGCTTTTGTGCTCACGATTTAGAAATAAAAAAATAAATGAAGTTGATGAATCTTTTTTAGGCAAGCATGCTTATATATCCCATTATTACTATAAGTTAAAAAAACATCAGCCTGAGGAAAGTTATTATTATATAACCATAAATAAAGGCGGATATCATAAATATAAGCTTTTAGATATAATTTATAGAAATTGTGTTAAAGCACAATATACAAGCGAAGCTATAGAGAATATAAAACAATATAGAAATTCATAAATAATATAATTATTAGTTCTTCACCTCTATTATTATAAATAAAATGTATAGAGTCAATTTTTATGATAGGGGTGGTATTGTGGGAAATAATAACATTGTGTTGATTGTACTCTTAGGAAGCATAGTATCGTTAATAGGTACAATGATAGGGGCCTCCCTTGGAGTTGTTGTAAAGAAGCCGTCAAATAGATTCTTGGGAGCTATTATTGGCTTTGCTGGGGGTCTTATGCTTTCCATTGTGGTTTTTGATCTGATACCTGAGGCTATGACTAGTTGGAGCTTTATAGGAACTATAATTTGCAGTCTTCTAGGTATAATTACAATCATCATCATTGATACCAAAGTGAATATAGGTGAAAATTCGTCAAATCAAAATCAACATCTGAAGGTTGCCTTTATGGCTGCTATGGCTCTTATGCTGCATAACCTTCCTGAAGGTGTAATTATGGGTTGTGGCTTTTTAGCTGGTCAGAGTCTTGGAATTAAAATGAGCTTGATTATTGCTATTCACGATATACCTGAAGGAATAGCAGTGTCTGCTCCACTTATGGCTTCTAATGTTAAAGTTTCAAGGATACTGTTATATGCTTTCTTAACTGCCTTTCCAACAGCAATAGGGACTTGGATCGGAGCTTATGCGGGCAGTATTTCGCCTAATATTTTAGGAGCTTGCTTAGCTTTTGCATCTGGTATAATGATGTATGTGGTTTGCGGTGAAATGTTTCCTGAGTCTTCAAAGCTTTGGGATGGAATTACAAGCAGCGTTGGTATATTGACCGGAATAATGCTTGGTCTTATAATGACTAAAGTTATTTAATAGGTACATATAAGCAAAGGGAGAATTTAAAATGAATACAAAAGTAGTTATTGTAGATGAAAACAATATAGATAAAGATGCAATTAATGAAGCGGGTCTAATACTTAGAGAAGGAGGTCTTGTTGCTTTCCCTACAGAAACAGTTTATGGGCTTGGAGCTAATGCACTAAGCGGGGATGCAGTAAAAAAAATTTTCACTGCAAAAGGAAGACCGCAGGATAATCCTCTGATTGTACATATTGCAGATTTTAATATAGAATCTTTAGTAAAAAATATACCAGAGGTAGCTTTACACTTAATGAGGAAATTTTGGCCAGGACCACTAACTATAATTCTTGAAAAGTCAGATTTGATTCCTGGAGAAACAAGTGCAAATTTACCTAGTGTAGGAATTAGAATGCCATCAAATATAATAGCAAGAGAACTTATAAAAGCTTCGGGAGTACCAATTGCGGCACCGTCAGCCAATATATCAGGCAGGCCTAGTCCAACTGAGGCATCAAGATGCGTAGAAGATTTACAAGGAAAAGTAGATTATATTCTTGGTGGCGGAAGCTGCACTGTAGGACTTGAGTCAACTATTATAGATTGTACAGTAAATCCTCCCTGTGTACTTAGACCGGGTGGAATTACATTAGCTATGCTGAAAGAAGTAGAATCTTCTATATATATGGATCCTGCAATAATGAAGAAACCAGAAGCTGATATAAAGCCTAAAGCGCCTGGTATGAAATATAGACATTATGCTCCAAAGGCTCCTATGAAAATAATACAAGGAGATTTGAAAAAAACTATTGCAAAAATCAATGAAATAGTGCAAAATTATATAGACGAAAATAAGAAAGTTGGTATACTTGCTACTGATGAAAGTAAAGATAGTTATCCAAATGGACTTGTTATATCATTAGGCAGCAGAAAATTTATGGAGTCTATAGGAAAGAACCTTTTCGAGGCACTTAGAGAATTTGATGATGCCGCAGTGGATATAATATTATCTGAAGCTTTTGAAGAAGAAGAATTAGGTACTGCTATAATGAATAGACTTAAAAAATCTGCTGGTTTTAATATAGTTGAAGTTTAATATATAGATTGCAAGGAGGTTGTTGTATGAAAATATTATTTGTTTGCACTGGAAATACATGCAGAAGCTGTATGGCGGAAGCTATTTTCAATAAGCTTTGTACAATAAAAGATACAGCAGCTATCTCTGCAGGTATATCTGTTATTAAAAACAGCAAAACATCTAAACATTCTGCTTTCTTGATAAAAGAAAATTGTGAAACTGATATAAGCACCAGAGAAGCAATGCAGCTTACAGTAAATATGCTAGAAGACTCAGATTTAGTTTTAACAATGACAGCTTATATGAAAGAAATGCTTATAGCGAATTATCCTCATTTAAGAAATAAAGTATATTCACTTAATGAATATGTCGGCATTAAGGGCGATGTTATAGACCCTTATGGCGGCGATATAACTATTTATTCTAAAACATTTAATGACCTTAAAAATGCTATTATATTATTGTTAAACAAATTAAAAGAAGATAAAGGTGCTTTATAAGTGCTATTATCTTCTTTTTTGTAATAAAAAATTTGAAATTATCAAATAATATTGAATTGGTAATTATTTTCGAGGAGGGATTAATATGAGAATTGCTGTTGGAAGTGATCATGCAGGCTTTAGTCTTAAAAAAGAAGTTTTAAAGCATCTTGAAGAAAGGGACATACAATTTGAGGATTTTGGAGCATTTTCTGAGGAATCCTGTGATTACCCAGATTTTGCATTAAAAGTTGCAGAAGAGGTTGCTGGTAAAAGATTTGAACTTGGAATACTAGTATGTGGTACTGGCATTGGAATAAGTATCGCAGCTAATAAGGTTCCAGGTATTAGAGCAGCGCTTTGCGGTGATACTTTTAGTGCGCATGCATGCAGAGAGCATAATGATGCTAATATACTAGCACTTGGTGCTAGAGTAGTAGGGACAGGAGTAGCTCTTGATATAGTTGACAGCTTTTTAAATACTAGGTTTGAAGGAAACAGACATCAAAAAAGAATAGATAAAATTAGTGAAATTGAAAAGAAATATAATAAATAGGGGGAAATAAAATGAGTAAAGTTACACAAATAGCACATCCACTTATACTTCATAAATTAGCTTTTATTAGAAACAAGAAAACTGGTTCAAAGGACTTTAGAGAACTTGTTGAAGAAGTTGCAATGCTTATGGCTTATGAGGTTACTCGTGATCTTCAGCTTGAAGTAGTTGAAATTGAGACACCAATATGTATAGCTAAATGCAAAATGCTTGCTGGAAAAAAAGTTGCAATAGTTCCGATTTTAAGGGCTGGGCTTGGAATGGTTGATGGAATGCTAAAGCTTATTCCTGCTGCTAAAGTTGGACATATAGGTCTTTATAGAGATGAGACTACTTTAAAACCAGTGGAATACTTCTGCAAGCTTCCACAGGACATAGGGGAGAGAGATGTTATAGTTACTGATCCTATGCTTGCCACTGGTGGATCTGCTGTAGATGCAATAACATTGCTAAAAAACAAAGGTGCAAAAAATATAAGGCTCATGTGTTTGATTGCAGCTCCAGAGGGAGTAAAAGCAGTAATGGACGCTCATCCAGATATTGATATTTACGTAGCTGCAATAGATGAAAAATTAAATGAGCAAGGATATATAGTTCCTGGTCTTGGTGATGCCGGAGACCGACTTTTTGGAACAAAATAAATTAAAAAATATTTAATTGGCGTGCTGATAAGTTATTAGCACGCCTTATCTATGCTGTAAATTATCAAACTTAATAAATTGTTTATCTATAATATACTTTGAATTATTCATAATATCATTTATAATATATATTAATGCATAACATGAGGTGATGAAACATGGAAAGAATTGATAAACATAATTATTATCTAGATATATGTGAAACTGTACTTGAAAGAGGCACATGTTTAAGGCGGAATTATGCAGCAATTATAGTTAAAAATGATGAAATAATATCTACAGGCTATAGTGGTGCGCCGAGAGGAAGAAAGAACTGCTGTGAGCTAGGTTACTGCAAAAGAGAACAGTTGAATGTACCAAGAGGTACAAGATATGAATTATGCAGATCTGTGCATGCAGAGCAAAATGCAATAATTTCAGCACGAAGGCAAGACATGATAGGAACTATTTTATATCTCGTAGGAAAAGAGCAAAATGATGGCAGTTATGTTAAGAACGCCTCTTCCTGTTCATTATGTAAAAGGTTTATTATTAATTCTGGTATTGAAAAGGTTATTATAAGGGATACCAAGAGAGAATTCAGAATTGTTATTGTTGACGAGTGGATTGAAAATGATGATTCATTAAAAGAGGATAGTATCTATTAAAATAAACTAAATTTTTATACATAGGAAGGTAATTTATGGGCAATTATACATTAAGTATAATAGCAATACTGATAGCTGCTTTGTCTACTCCAATAGTAAAAAAATTAGCAGTTAGAATTAATGCTATTGATATACCAAAAGATGAGAGAAGAGTGCATAAAAAGCCAATACCTCTTTTAGGAGGCTTGGCAATTTATATATCTTTTATAATTACATTAATTCTTAAACAAGGAATGTTAGAAGGAAGAGAATTGGGAATAATTATAGGTGCAACTATAATTGTTATTGGAGGAGTAATAGACGATATAAAAGAATTAAAACCTGGGATAAAATTAATATTTCAAATAGTTGCAGCCATAGTATTAATAGTAAGTGGTGTAAAAATTAACATACTCACAAATCCTTTTGGTGGAACAGATGGAATGGTTAATATCAGTTGGTTTGCTTATCCATTTACTATATTTTGGGTAGTTGGAATAACCAATGCTTTAAATTTGATTGATGGATTGGACGGATTAGCTGCCGGTGTAGCGCTTATTTCAACTATAACAATATTTGTAATCTCTGTTATTTATGGAAGATATGAGGCTTCTATACTTACTGCTATTTTAGGCGGTGCTATTTTAGGGTTTCTTCCATTTAATTTTAATCCAGCATCTATATTTATGGGAGATACCGGGGCTCAGCTTTTAGGATTCCTGCTTGCCGCTATATCAATGGTAGGAACAATAAAATCTGCTGCAGCTTTTGCAATTTCAGTTCCTATTTTGGCACTTGGTCTTCCTATATATGATACACTTTTTGCCATGATAAGACGAAAGGTTAATGGGAAACCAATATCTCAAGGAGATAGAGGACATCTTCATCATAGATTATTAGATTTAGGAATGACTCAAAGACAAGTTGTAGTAATTATGTATTTAATCAGTGCGATATTAGGAGGAATAGCAATTATTGCTATGATGATTAGCACAGTGAGATCTTATTTTTTAATGACTTTTGTACTGATGATAATAGTTTTTTTAGCATGGAAGTTGGGGTTTTTTAAACATAAGGAACAGTAAAGTAGGAGATGATTCAAATGAAAAAAATCAAAGTAATAACTATTTTTGGAACAAGGCCAGAAGCTGTGAAAATGGCTCCACTTGTAAAGGAACTTGAAAAAAGAGAAGAGATTGATTCTAAAGTTTGTGTAACTGCTCAGCATAGGGAAATGCTGGATCAAGTACTTGAACTTTTCAATGTTAAACCTGACTTCGATTTAAATATAATGAAAGCAAAGCAAAGTTTAACAGGAATTACTACAAGAGTAATTGAAGGGCTAGAGGAAGTTTTTGAAAGTGAAAAGCCAGACTTAATACTCGTTCATGGTGATACAACTACAACTTTTGCAGGGGCACTAGCGGCATTTTATAAGCAGATTAAAGTTGGTCATGTCGAAGCAGGACTCAGAACCTTTGATAAATATTTTCCATTTCCAGAAGAGATGAATAGAAAACTTACAGGAGCTATTGCTGACTTTCATTTTGCGCCAACAGAAAGCTCTAAGGCTAATCTTCTTAGAGAGGCCGTTAAGGAAGAGAATATATTTATAACTGGGAACACTGTCATAGATGCAATGAACTTTACAGTAGATAATAATTACATATTTAGTACCGAAATTCTTAATACAATAGATTATAAAAATAAAAAAGTTATAATGGTAACTGCACACAGAAGAGAAAATTGGGGAGAAGGCATTGAAAATATTTGCAAAGCTTTAAAGCAAGTAGTTGATAGTAATGAAGATGTTGAATTAGTGTATCTAGTGCATCTAAATCCTGTTGTCAAAGACGTGGTTTATAAGTATTTAGAGGGTACTTCCAGAGTTCATCTTCTTCCACCCTTAGATACAAAAGAGACGCATAATCTTATGAACAAATGCTTTATGGTAATGACTGATTCCGGCGGGCTTCAAGAAGAAGCACCCCATTTAGGAAAACCGGTTTTAGTCCTTAGAGATGTAACGGAAAGACCTGAAGCAGTTAATTCAGGAACTGTGAAGTTAGTAGGAACTGATATGAATGAAATAATAGAAAATGCTAACAAATTGATAAGAAATCAAAATGAGTATGATAAAATGAGTAAAGCCGTAAATCCATATGGAGATGGAAATGCATCTCAAAGGATAGTTGATGCTATATTATATAGCTTTGGATATAAAATTAATAAACCGAAGGAATTTAATTTATAATAGAATATAGTACATAGAATCACAAGTTTTTATAAATAGGACTTGTGATTTTTTTTATAAATTCAAAGTTGATAAAATATTCAAAAAAATATATAATGTAATTGTTTACTTGTAAAACAGATAATATGTTAAATATGATGGGGGGAATTATTGTGAAAGAGGTTGTTATTGTAAGTGCTGTTAGAACTGCTGTAGGTTCTTTTGGTGGAAGCTTGAAAGATGTACCAGCTCCTGAACTTGGAGCAATAGTAATAAAGGAAGCACTAAAGAGAGCTAATATAAAAGCTGAAGATATTGATGAAGTGATTATGGGGAATGTTCTTCAAGCAGGACTGGGACAAAATACAGCAAGACAAGCAAGCATTAAGGCTGGATTGCCGGTTGAAGTACCAGCTATGACAATCAACAAGGTTTGTGGTTCAGGTTTAAGGGCAGTAGAGCTTGCGGCACAAATTATTAAGGCAGGAGATGCAGAAATAATTATTGCAGGCGGTATGGAAAATATGTCTAGAGCACCGTATCTTTTAAATGATGCTAGGTGGGGACAAAGAATGGGTAATGGCTCACTTGTTGATTCTATGCTGAGTGAAGGGTTAACTGATGTTTTTAATGGTTATCATATGGGGATAACAGCTGAGAACGTAGCGGAAAAGTGGGGAATAACAAGAGAAATGCAGGATGAGTTTTCTCTTAATTCTCAGTTAAAAGCTGAAAAAGCTATCAACAATGGTAAGTTTAAAGAAGAAATTGTACCAGTTATAATACCACAGAGAAAAGGAGATCCTAAGGTATTTGAAAAAGACGAATTTCCACGTTTTGGAGCTACTATCGAGGGCTTAAGAAAATTAAAACCGGCCTTTAAAAAAGATGGAACAGTGACTGCCGGTAACGCTTCAGGAATAAATGATGGTGCTGCAGCATTAGTAGTTATGAGTGCTGATAAAGCTAAAGAATTAGGAATAGAACCTTTAGCTAAGATTACGACTTATGCTCAAGGAGGTGTAGAACCATCAATAATGGGCTATGGTCCCTATGAGGCAGTTTCAAAAGCACTTAAGAAAGCTGGATTATGTATTGATGATATAGATTTAATAGAGGCAAATGAAGCATTTGCTGCCCAAAGTTTAGCCGTTGCTAAAGATTTAAATTTTGATATGGAAAAGGTTAACGTAAATGGAGGAGCAATAGCTATAGGACATCCTATTGGTGCATCAGGAGCTAGGATTCTTGTTACATTATTATATGAGATGAAGAGAAGAGAAGCTAAAAAAGGTCTAGCAACTTTATGCATAGGCGGGGGTATGGGAACAGCATTAATAGTACAAAGATGATTGTAGAAGGCTTAGGCCTTCTTTTTTTTCACATTTTTTAGTGATTTTTATATATTAATAATATACTTAGGAATAAAACTAAGGAATCTTGTCCATAATTCTAAAAGACAGATATAAAAGATAAGTCTTGATATTAATTGTGTAATTTAATAATACTCTGTCTTAAAGGAGTTTTGGGAGGGTTACGATGAAAAATAAAATTTTTATATTAATTCTGATGCTTATGATATCTTTGGGGAATTATAATGATTTATCTTATGCAAAAAAGAATGTGGATTTATTTAACAGTATATTGGAAAAAACAGAAGGAAAGACTTTAGAATATGGAATTAAAGCCAGCTTTGATATAAATAATAATGGAGAAGAGTATTGCATTAAGCTTCTTAAAAAGTTAGGGCTCAATAACGGAGAAGTAAATGTAGTTAAAAATAATGATAGCTATTGTTTAGAATTTAATAATAATGTATATAAGGGTTACATAGAAAGTTTAGCTAATGATAATCATAATGTTGTGACGGTTAATATTTCTAAAAATGATTCTAAAAATGGCTTGTCTGAACTTATAAGCTTATTTGAAAATAATATAGAACAAGATAAGGGTGACATAAAATATTTTCAGTACTTAAAAGCAAAAATTAATGATGATGATAAAAATATAGTTAATAATAAAGTGATAAATATTTTAAAGGAACAAAATGCAAGTAATATTGATACTATAGTCTTATCTAACGGCTTCAGTACTACTGCTAACACAAACAGATATGAACCTGTAACAAGTGATGGTGAAAAGATAGACTTTAATTTTGCAGTATGCAGTTATTCATCTGGAAACTATATCATAATAGGAACACCTGTAATTATAACGAGCTATTAAATGAACGAAATGGGGGATATCAATGGAAAAAATAGTGGTAAAAGGCGGCATAAATTTAAGCGGAAGAGTATATGTAAGCTCAGCTAAGAATTCAGTTCTTCCAATAATTGTTGCAAGTATATTAAGTGATGAAAAATGTGTAATAGAAAATGCTCCAATGCTTGAAGATGTTTTTGTAATTGGTGATGTTTTAAAAAGTGTATCTGCAAATATTAATATTAATAATAGTTCTATAACAATTGATACTTCAAATTTAAAATATGGTGAACCATCTAGTGAGCTTGTTAGAAAGATGAGAGCATCTTTTTTAGTTATGGGGCCAATGATTGCAAGGTTTGGCAAATTTAAGATATCTCTTCCTGGAGGATGTAATATTGGTACCAGACCCATTGATTTGCATTTGAAGGGTCTTACCGCACTGGGGGCAGAGGTAAGTATAGGGCACGGATATGTTGAAGCATCGGCAAATAGGCTTATAGGTAATAAAATATATTTAGACTTTCCTTCGGTTGGTGCCACTGAAAATATAATGATGGCCGCGGTAATGGCAGAAGGTGAAACTATAATAGAAAACTCAGCTGCTGAACCAGAAATTGAAGATTTAGCAAGCTTTTTAAATAGTATGGGAGGCATAATAACAGGTGCTGGTACAGATACAATTAAAATAATGGGAGTGAAAAGTTTAAAAGGTACAACTCATAGACCTATTTTCGATAGAATAGAAGCAGGGACATATATGGCTGCTGCCGCTATAACAAGGAGTAAAATAGAAGTTTGCGGGATAAATGAAGAGCATTTAAAGCCTGTCATAGCAAAGTTAACAGAAATGGGAGTATCGATGGAGATAAATGGAGATAATATAATTGTTGATGGAAATTGTGCTTTGAAGCCAGTAGATATTAAAACTATGCCGTATCCAGGATTCCCTACAGATATGCAAGCTCAGATGATGAGCCTTTTATGTGGAGTTAAGGGAACCAGTATAATTACAGAAACTGTCTTTGAAAATAGATTTATGCATGCTCAAGAGCTAAAAAGAATGGGGGCAAATATAAAAATTGACGGTAGAAGTGCTGTGATTGAGGGTGTGGAAAAGCTTTCAGGATCGGAAGTTAAAGCAACTGACTTAAGAGCTGGGGCTGCGCTAATTATAGCAGGCCTTGCAGCAGAAGGTATAACTGAAATTAGTGATATATATCATGTGGATAGAGGTTATGTAAATATAGAGAAAAAGCTAAAAGGGTTAGGAGCAGATATAGAAAGGATTAAATATTGATTAATAGAGGTTGACTTGAAAGTCAGCCTTTTTAAGTTTTATTTTTAAAGTAATAATTATAAAATCCCCTTAATAGACTTAAATAGGTATATTAACCAAAGAGGGGGATTCAAATGCAGAGAGTAAATGTATCTATTCAATTAAAGAAAATGGTTTTAGCTATAATAGGCAGTATGATTATAATGATTTTATTGGCAGTAATTATAGTTGGTATAGGAAGTAAGAGTGGAAGTATTATAAATAGTAAGGGTATTATTAATAAATTTAATTTAAATAATAACAATATAGTGCTTAAAAATGTAAAAGGAGAAACAAATATAAAAGTTTTTTTGACAGAACAAGATAAAGTTGTAGATATGAGTCTTGAAGATTATGTAAGAGGTGTAGTCTCAGGAGAGATGCCGGCGGAGTTTGATATAGAAGCTTTAAAAGCACAAGCAGTGGCAGCAAGAACCTATGCATTATCTCATATGGAGAAGCTTGGAGGCAGTACATGTACTATTTCAAAGGATAAAGGTGCAGATATATGTGATACAGTGCATTGCCAAGTTTATAAAACGAAAGAAGGCAGGTTCAACGATTGGCCTAAAAAAAATGCAGAAGAATATTGGGCTAAGATAACTGAGGCAGTGAAACAAACTGCAGGAGAAGTTATTACATATGACGGAAGTATAATTAAAAGTCCATATTATTTTTCAATGAGCAGCGGAAGAACGGAAAATGCTGCTGATGTATTCTCAATGGATGTACCGTACTTGAAAAGTGTAGATAGTTCTCAAGATAAATCTTTGAAAGATTTTCAAACAATAAAAAAATATACTTATAATGAACTTGCAAATATTATAAACTCAAAATATCCTAAGGCAGGAGTAACATCAAAAAAGTTAAGCTCACAAATGATCATAAAGGAGACAACCTCTGGAGGAGGCAGTGTAAAAAAAATAGCCTTAGGAAGCATAGTAATAACAGGACCTCAATATAGAGAAATGCTTAACTTAAAGTCATCAAATTTTACTTTCAAGTTTAATTCAAAAGATGTTGAAATAATCACCAAGGGCTATGGACACGACGTTGGAATGAGTCAATATGGTGCAGGAGCTATGGCTAAGGGTGGAAGTAATTATAAGCAGATTTTAACTCATTATTATCAAGGAGTTAAAATAGAAAAAATAGATGATATTAAATGAATTTTAATAAAAACATGCCTTAGGGCATGTTTTTTAGCATAAAAATAATCGTAATTTGTCAAAAAATAAGGAAAAAAATAACACTAAAATTTCATAAAATATGTATTATTTGCTAAGCTCTGGACAAACTACAAAAAGGAGGTGTTTGTATGGACAAAAAATTATTCAGCAAAACGTCAAACTTTTTCAAGAAGGAGGGCTTTTATGTAATCCTGTTTGTATGCTTGTGCATAGTTGCTACTGTCGCTGCACTTACTTCAAGAACAGCAAAAAAAGCTGTAAAGCCGCCAGTGGCTCAAGAGCAAGCAAATAATACAAAACCTACAGGGGTTATAGCGGAAGAGCCTACAGTAGACTACCCAGGTGCTTTGCAGGTTAAAAAACCTAATACTACTACCAATGCTAATAACAATGTAAATGTTCCAAAGACTGGAACTGCTGCAGTTTCAAGTAGTGTAGATACTAAATTTGCAAAACCTGTTGAAGGTGTTCTTGCTAGAGCATATTCAGAAGATCCAGTATGGTCGGATACTACTGAAACATATAGACCTAACTTCGGCATTGATATTAAAGCTGACTTAGGCAAAGATGTTTTTTCAGCTTTAGATGGAAAAGTAGAAGAAGTTGGCGATAGTAAGGAAGGATATGGTAAACAGGTAGTAATTAATCATCAAAACGGATTAAAAACTGTTTATGCTAACTTAGACCCTGCAATAGCTGTTACTAAGGGTCAGACAGTTAAAAAAGGTGCAAAAATAGGTAAGGTTGGTAATACAACACTTAGAACTTCGTATGAAAAGTATGGCAGTCACTTGCACTTTGCTGTTTTAAAAGGGAAAGATTACGTTGATCCAGCTAAATATATAAAATATGACACAAAGTAGTTTGGAGCAATTGTATAAGCTAAATAATTTATGATTTAGTTTCCGCAAACATAATATTATCTTAATGTTTTTCATTAGCTGTTTTCTGAAATATTTATCGGAAAATGGCTAATGAAAGTAATTTAACAAAGTTAAAATGCATATTTATAATTATAGAAGGGTTAAGGAGGTAGCACTTTGAAAGACTACATTGAAGAAAGAGTTCTTGAAGTTGCAAACTACATTATTAGTTCAAAAGCTACAATACGAAAAACAGCCAAGGTATTTGGAGTAAGTAAAAGTACAATTCATAAAGATATGACAGAGAGGTTACCTAAAATAAATCCTCAAGTAGCGGATGAGGCAAAAAATATTTTAGATTATAACAAGGCTGAAAGGCATATAAGAGGTGGAAAAGCTACCAAAATGAAGTATAAAGCTATTGAAGGTTAATAACATTCCTATTATAATTGAATTATAAGAATTAAGTGGGTTATAATTCAAGCTAAAAATTACTTGTATTATATGATACAAAAGAGACGGAGTGAGGATAGGAATGTTTTTTAATTTAGGAACTGACATGGGCATAGATTTAGGTACGGCAACGGTGCTTGTTTATATCAAGGGAAAGGGTGTTATACTCGAAGAGCCTTCTGTGGTTGCAATTGATAAGAGCAATAATAAAGTAAGGGCTGTTGGTGAGGAAGCAAGGCAAATGATTGGAAGAACTCCAGGAAATATAGTGGCAATTCGTCCATTAAGAGATGGTGTTATATCAGATTACGACATTACAGAAACAATGCTTAAGCATTTTATACGGAAGGCTTGTGGTAAAAGAAGAATTTCAGCTCCTAGAGTTATGGTATGTATTCCGTGCCAAGCTACAGAGGTAGAAAAAAGAGCTGTTAGAGATGCGGCTGTTAATGCAGGAGCAAAAAAAGTTTATTTGATTGAAGAACCATTAGCAGCAGCTATTGGTGCTAATCTTGACATAACAGAAGCAAGTGGAAATATGGTTATAGATATTGGTGGGGGTACTACTGATATTGCAGTAATTTCTTTAGGTGGTATAGTTGTAAGGTCATCTATTAAGGTGGCAGGAGATAAGTTTGATGAAGCAATTATAAGATATATTAGGAAAAAGCATAAGCTGATGATTGGTGAAAGAACAGCAGAAAATTTAAAAATTAATATTGGTTCTGCATATAAAAAAGATGAAGAAATTACTATGGAAATAAGAGGAAGAGATCTTGTAACAGGTCTTCCCA
This sequence comes from Clostridium rhizosphaerae, assembly GCF_016765585.1. Taxonomy (GTDB): domain Bacteria; phylum Bacillota; class Clostridia; order Clostridiales; family Clostridiaceae; genus Clostridium_AT; species Clostridium_AT rhizosphaerae. Next base: position 1,107,161 of record NZ_JAESWC010000002.1, on the reverse strand, counting down.
AAAATATAATTGTATCCTCAGAAGAAATGAGAGAAGCGCTTAGAGAAACTGTTCATGCTATTGCTGATTGTACTCATTCAGTATTAGAAAAAACACCTCCGGAACTAGCTGCTGATATAGCAGATAAAGGTATAATTATGACTGGCGGCGGTGCCCTTTTGAATGGTCTTGATAAGCTTATTGCAGATGTTACAAAGGTTCCAGTTCGTATAGCAGAAAATGCAGTATCATGTGTTGCACTAGGAACAGGTAAGACTTTGGAATATATGGACAAAATAGATATAGGCAGTAATGGATATGATATTTCTTTAATTGATAAATAAAAAATAGGCTTTACCATGTGGTAGAGCCTATTTTTTATTATCTAGGAATTAAATGTCTCTAGAGTAAAGGTGGTAGGAGTGAATTATTGAATGACATATTACTTTTGATAAACTCATAATTAAGTCAAGTCTTATGTTTCTGTTAGTAAACAGTTCACTACTGTCACTGGAATCAACTATTCCAATAACCGAAACTCTTCCAACATCAGGTAGAGATTTACCTACGCCTTTCCCAGGATGAATAGGATAGTCCCTAGCTTGAATCTCACCAATACTATCGCCATCACCAAGGCAAGCATCGATTCCTAATATATTGCCCTTAGGGTAAAGAGTTTTTATTTCAAAAAGTCTTTTATCTATATTTAGGGCGTGAATTGGATCTGATATTGTGCCGAATACTGGACAAGGGAAAAAACTTTCTTTTAAAAAAGTTCCTACTAAAGGTCCTAAACAGTCTCCTATACATCTATCAGTGCCTATACATACTATTATTGTATTTTCATCCATATAATCTTTTAGGAAGTTCGCTATATCATAGTAAGCTAAAGGATTTTTATAATGTGTTTTTACTTTATTCAAGAAAATACCCCCCTTGCCGTGCTTATACTGCTTTGCTTCATATTCATATGAAATTTATAAACTTCTCAATAATATATATGTGGTGTTTTATTAGAATATAAGAAAATTTGAATAAATTTTATATATAATGGAAAAAATAAATTAATATGGATTCTATTGAAACATAACTTTTAGCATGTAATTTACTGTAGGAGTATATGGGTTAAATTAAGTAGTTTCCGGCCCCAAAGGAGGTTAAATGTGAATAAAAAGATTTACTCTAGTTTAGTTGTTTTTTTTACAGCTATTTATTTATTTATAAATGTTTTTTTAAATAGCAGCGCAATTAAATGCAGCATAAGTAAATTTGACATTAGAATAACTAACATGAAAAATACTGCTTTAAATAAAATAGAAGATTTAAATAGAAGTTTACATATTGAATATGATGGGGTACAGCAAAAGTCTCAAATAACTATAAGCGATAGAGAGTACGACTTTGATAATAATGATGAAAAGATTGAACTGACAGAATACGAAAAAGAAAGACTACTTTCATTATCTAAAAAGTTGTCATCAATAGATAAGCAAAAGATAAGTACTTACCTTGAAGGCAGCACTGCAAAAGAAGTAGCAAATGCTATAAATTTACTTAAGCAAAGATTGCCTGATAAAGAATATGAATCAATCAGAGATTTAGGCAGCAAGTATGATAAGGTTTATGGAAGTACTAAGAAATAAAAACCATCAAAATATGAAAAAAGAAATAGAATTTTGTTGACAGTAAAATATTACTATGATATTATATCTAAGGATTAAAATTCAATATAAACTCTTATCAAGAGAGGTGGAGGGACATGGCCCTGTGAAGCCCGGCAACCGGTTTAATACTAAGGTGCCAATTCCAGCAGAACTGCAAGATAAGGGATGCGCTAAGGTGCCTCTTCTTATAGAAGAGGTTTTGTTTTATCTAATTTAAAAATAATGAAAGTAATATATAATGAAAGGAGATTTTCAAATGAGAAGATTATTCACATCTGAATCGGTTACTGAAGGACATCCAGATAAAATTTGTGATCAAATTTCCGACTCTGTGTTGGATGCAATACTAGCTCAGGATCCTAATGCCAGAGTGGCATGCGAAACAGCAGTAACAACTGGTATGGTTTTAGTTATGGGAGAAATATCAACAAATTGTTATGTGGATATCCCTAAGGTTGTAAGAAAAACTATTGAAGAAATAGGATATACTAGAGCAAAATATGGTTTTGACTGCGATACTTGTTCTGTTCTTACATCTATAGACGAGCAGTCAACAGATATAGCTATGGGAGTTGATGAAGCTCTTGAAGCTAAAAATGGACAAATGGATAAAATTGAAGCTATAGGGGCAGGAGATCAGGGTATGATGTTTGGGTTTGCTACAAATGAAACTCCAGAATATATGCCTCTTCCAATCGCAATGGCTCACAGACTTTCAAGAAAGCTTTCCGAGGTTAGAAAAAATGAAACTCTTTCATATTTAAGACCTGATGGAAAGACACAAGTTACAGTAGAGTATGAAGATAATAAACCTGTGAGAATAGATACAATTGTTATATCTACTCAACATAATCCGGATGTAACTCGTGAAGAAATTGAAAAAGATTTAATTGAACATGTTATTAATAAGGTTGTTCCTGTAGAGCTTCTTGATGAAAATACAAAGTATTTAATAAATCCTACAGGTAGATTTGTCATAGGAGGTCCTCAAGGAGACTCAGGACTTACAGGTAGAAAAATTATTGTTGATACTTATGGCGGATATGGAAGACATGGAGGAGGAGCATTCTCTGGGAAAGATCCAACTAAAGTTGACAGATCAGCAGCTTATGCAGCAAGATGGGTTGCTAAAAATCTTGTAGCAGCTGGTGTTGCTGATAAGCTTGAAATAGAACTTGCTTATGCTATCGGAGTTGCAAAGCCGGTATCTATAGAAGTTGATACTTTTGGAACAGGAAAAATATATGATGATAAGATTATAGATGTAATAAATAAAGTCTTTGATTTAAGACCTGCAGCTATTATTAGGGATCTAGACTTAAGAAGACCTATATATAAACAGACTGCAGCTTACGGACACTTTGGAAGAACAGATATAGATCTTCCATGGGAGAGACTAGATAAAGCAAAAGAGATTAAAAAATATTTATAAAATTTAGTAAGACTGTTGGCTATGCCAACAGTCTTATATACTTTAATAAGCATTTGTTTAAAAAAGGCTCCTATTACAAATATCAATAATATAAGAATATTTTTCAAACAATTGTAAAAAATAATTTATAAACACTTATAAAGTTAATTTAAATATACGGATATATAGAAAGAGGTAAAAAATGAAGAATATATGGGGTAAAAAATTAGTTAGGTTTTTTCATAACGTAAGAGTTGGTTTCAATAGATTGTTCATAGCTATAGGAATAATTGCAGTAGGAACTGCACTATTGTCTGTATACTCTGTTTTTAAGTTTGTAAATACTATGCAGTGGGCATATAAAGTTAATCCAGAAGCAATTACTGTTTCTTTACTTGCTTTAATCTTTATACCATTAATATCCTATGGTCTTGAGAGAGGAATAGCAAATTATATTCAAAATAAATAATAATTAAGCTCTAGCATAGCTAGAGCTTAATTATTATTTAAAAACCTTCCCGCCAATAATTACTTTCTTTATATTTATATCTTCATCAAATAAAACCAAGTCAGCATCATAGCCCTCTTTAATAAGTCCTTTCCTATTGTCTAGCTTACAATGTTTTGCACCATTGTAAGTTGCCATTTTAATTATATCGTAAAGTTCATAATTAGAGTTTTTATAAACATTTCTTACAGCCTTATCTAAAGTAAGAATTGAGCCAGCTAAATTACCTTCTTTTAATCTTGCAGCTCCATCTTTTACAAAAACATCCTGACCTCCAAGAGAATATTTTCCTTCAGGCATACCGCAGGCCATCATAGCATCAGTAACTAATAAAACTTTGTTAAAACCCTTTTGTTTATAGGCTACTCTTAAAGAAGGATAGCTGATATGAATTCCATCAGAAATAGTTTCTGTGGTTATGTCAGTATCAAAAATAGCTCCTACTATTCCTGGTTCTCTATGATGAAGAGGCGTCATGGCATTATAAAGATGGGTAGAATGACCGATTCCACATTCTATACCTTCTAAGGCCTCTTTATAAGTAGCTTTTGAATGACCAATGGAAACAATAATATTCTTATCTTTTAAATATTTAATAAGTTCTAAGGAACCCTTCACTTCTGGGGCTAGAGTTATGCTCTTTATTGCATCTATATTATCTCCAACCATGTAGTTAAAAGTGTCTATAGAAGGCGTTTGAATGAAGTTAGGATTTTGAGCTCCTATCATTGCTGGACTTATAAAAGGACCTTCAAGATGAACTCCTGCAACATTAGCACCCTCGGTTCCTTCTTTCATACATTCAGCGGATACCTCAACTGATTTCTTTATGTCATCTAAAGCACAAGTCATAGTGGTTGGAAGAAAAGAAGTAGTTCCAAAGCTTGCAATAGTTTTTGCGATTGTATTTATGGATTCCTTCGTTCCATCCATAGTATCGAAGCCGCCGGCACCATGAATATGAACATCAATAAATCCTGGGGAAATATAAAGACCTTTAGCATCAATTATTTCATCATTTTCATTTGAAGAAGGATTGATTTTTTCAATTTTACCATTTCTAATTAGTAAACTTCCTATTTCTATTTTATCTTCAAAGATTATTTTGCAGTTTTTAATTAACATTAAAATGCCTCCTTTAATGTGTATGTTTAACTATATTGTAGTTTTTATGAAGGCTATAGTCAACTACATTGCAATGATTACAAAAACTGTTATCTGATAATAATTCTACTAACTATATAAGGTTGAGAATTCCTTTATAATAGGGTATTCTATAATTATGATTATTATTAGTAATAATTAAGTATATAAAGTATAGGAGAGATTATATGCCAGAAATACATGGAGTAATTGATGAGATAGTATTTCAAAATGAGTCAAACGGTTTTGTAATTGCGCATATAGTTGATAATAAGGTAATAACTACAATAAAAGGATATATACCTAATATTTCAGAAGGTCAAAACTTTAATTTTCAAGGAAATTGGAATATACATCCTCAATTTGGAAAACAATTTAATGTAGAGAGCTATGAAGAAATATTACCTACTACGGCTTCAGAAATTGAAAAATATCTTTCTTCAGGAATTATTACAGGTATTGGACCAATAACTGCAAAAAAAATAGTTGAAAAGTTTGGAGATAAGGCTTTAGAAATATTGGATAATGATATAGATAGGTTAGAAGAGATAGAGGGTATAGGTTATAAAAAAATTCAAGTAATCAGGGAGTCCTATTTGAAACAGAGGGAAGTTAAGAATATAATGATTTTTCTTCAAAATTATGGAGTAACAACAAATCAATGCGTGAAAATATATAAAAGATTTGGTGCAGCATCTATTGATGTTGTTAATCAAAATCCATATATACTAACAGAAGAAATTTCAGGTATTGGCTTTAAAACAGCTGATAAAATTGCAAGAAGTTTAGGAGTTGAATTAAATTCTCCTTTTAGAATAGGAAGCGGAATAAACTATATTATAAACGATTTTTGCGCAATGGGAAATACCTATATACCGTTGAATAAATTACTAAAGGAAGGTAAAGAAATTCTTGGTGTACTTGAAGAGGATATCGAAAAGGTACTTTATGATAATACTTTGGATGGAAAGATAAAAATAGAAGTTGTTAATGATGAAAAGTGTGTATTTTCACTTCTATTCTATTATTGTGAGCTTAGTGTAACTAAGAAAATTATAAATTTATCTTTTACTGATTATCAGCCTATTAATACTGATGTTGAGTTTGAAATTCAGCAGTTTGAAAAGGAAAATAATATAAAGTTTGCAGATTCTCAAAATGAAGCTATTATTGGTGCTGTTGAAAATGGTATAGAAGTCATAACTGGCGGTCCCGGCACAGGGAAAACTACAATAATAAATTGTATAACAGGTATTTTTGAAAAAGCAGGAATGAAAGTTTTTATGGCTGCTCCAACTGGAAGAGCTGCTAAAAGAATGAGTGAAGCTACTGGAAGAGAAGCAAAAACTATTCATAGACTTCTAGAATTAGGGGTAGAAGACGATGAATCGTTAGAGTTTATTAAGGATGAAGGTTCTCCATTAGAGTGTGATGTAGTTATAGTAGATGAAGCCTCTATGATTGATATAATGCTTATGAATAGCCTATTAAAGGCAGTAGGAGTTGGAACAAGAGTAATTATAGTTGGAGACGTAGATCAGCTTCCATCTGTAGGTCCGGGAAATGTTTTAAGGGATATAATTGAAAGCAACTGTGTAAAGGTAGTTAGACTTAAGCATATATTCAGACAGGCACAGGAGAGCATGATCATTGTAAATGCACATAAAATAAATAATGGAGAAATGCCTCTTTTAAATGAAAAAAATAAAGATTTTTATTTTATAAGAAATGAAAATCAAAATGAAACCTTAGCTACTATTATTGAATTAATAGATAAGAGGCTGCCTAAGTTTAATAAAAAGTGGAATAAGGATCAGCACATACAAATTTTATCTCCCATGAGAAAAGGAATTCTTGGAGTTTTAAGCTTAAATAAGGAGCTGCAAAATATATTAAACCCAAAGCATTCTCTAAAGGCAGAAAGGCAATTTAGAGATTTGATATTTAGAACCGGCGATAAAGTTATGCAGGTTAAGAATAATTACAGCCTTAAATGGCATAGAATTTCAGGTGATGGAGAAGAGGAAGGACTTGGAGTTTTTAATGGAGATGTAGGCTATATTGAAAGCATAGATGAAGATAATGATATAATAACAGTATTGTTTGATGAGGAAAGAAGAGTAATTTATGAAAATACATTTTTTGATGAACTGGATTTGGCTTACGCTATAACTATACATAAAAGCCAAGGAAGTGAGTTTCCAGTTGTTATTATACCTGCATTTATGGGTGCTCCTCTTTTGATGAATAAAAACTTACTTTATACGGGAATAACAAGAGCAAAGCAAATGGTAGTTTTAGTAGGATCTATTAAAGCGGTACAGTTTATGATAAACAATAATAGAAGCTTTGATAGATATTCTGCACTAAAATGGAGAATATCAGATATTATAAATAGTGATGCAGTTGTTAGCGATGAAGATAAAGACTTGAGATAAAATTAATTATATTTCTGAAGGGGTATAAGACATGATAATTTATAAAACTTCCAGCTTTGTAAATTATAAACAGAAAATTAGTGAAAGTATTTTAAATTGGAGTAATGGAAGAGAAAAGGTTCTTAATGTGATAAATCCTCCGTATACTTCACCAGATATATTTCTTAAAATTATATTGAGCTATGTACAATATGGGAAAAAAATTTTATACATAACTGAAGAACGAGAAAATAATATACAGATAATTAATTTCATTAAGAAATATAGTAATTGCAGAGAATATAGCTACATTAGAAATTCTTTTGGCTCAGTTAATACATTGCTTAATATCTGCAATTATAAAAATGCAATAAGAATAAACGAAAAATATGATTTGGTTATTTATGATGATTGCAGTTGTTTTTCTGAATATAACAATTATGAAATTATGGATTTAGCTATTAAATGTGTTAAAAAAGAAGGAAAGATTATTTGTTCTTCTATAGAAGGTATATTTAAAAATCAAAGGGATATAATTATACCTACTCGAGGAAATAAAAAGCCATTGACTGAACCGCGCTATGTTATTACTAGAATAGATTTAGATAAAGAAATCCCATATTTAATTTATGATTATCTTAACTTTTCAATTGAAAATGATAGAAAAGTTGTAGTATATGTTTCAAATAGCGAAAAGGTTCATAGTGTATTTTCATATTTAAGCAATTTTAGAAGCAGTTTAAGCAAAAATATAATGTACTATATTAATAATGAAAGCGATGAAAAAATACTTTATAATTTTGCATTAATTAAAAGAGCTATTTTAGTTACTAATGATTATAAGGATAGATTTGTAAGCTTAAATGATACAGATATAGTGGTTTATTCTTCAGATGACTTGTTTTTTAACTATAAAAAACTTGTTTACTTTTGTGGAAAGGCAGGAAGAAGTGATAAGCTAAGAAATTCGGAAGTTATTTTTTTAGCTAATTCTGAAAATGATAACATGGATAAGGCTAAAAGTATAATCAGGCACTTCAACAAAGAAGCATGGGAAATGGGTTTATTAGATTTATAAAGCAAAGTATGTTGAGTGTTATATACAGTACAAATGAAAACTGTATAATATGCAATTCAGAGAATGTAGATGAAAAGCTGATTTGCAGTAGATGTTTTAAGAAGATAGAAACTATAAATAAAAGTTTTAGTATAAATAAAGATAATAGGGATTTTCAGTGCTTTAGTGCAGCTTATTATACTACAGTTATATCGGAACTTGTAAAAAAATTAAAATATAAAAGTAACTTTTTATCAGGCGAGTTTTTAGGTAGCCTTTTGATAGATTTAATAAATATGAATTCTATTGATTATGATTTAATTTCCTATATTCCTATGACTCGTAAAGGGTTGCGACAAAGAGGATTCAATCAGAGCAAGTTTTTGGCATCTATAATTGCTGAGAATTTTAATGTTAAGCTTAAAGATATTCTTTCAAAATCAAGAGAAACAAAAGATCAAATAGGATTAGATGATGAAGAAAGATGGCAAAATTTAAGTTCTTGCTTTAAAGTGAAAAATAAAGATACAATTATGAATAAGAAAATACTGCTTATAGATGATGTTATAACGACTGGGGCAACTGCCTTTTATTGCTCTGAGCAGCTTATAAAAAATGGTGCGGAAAAAGTTACTATCTTGACTGTTGCGAAAAGTAGGTTATAATAATAATATATTAAGTTATGTTTGTGGTTGAAAGTCGATGCCAGTCGCAGGCGAAACGATCCACGTAAGTTAAACAAAGTTTTAATGAGCATGGTGCGGCTTAGAAATAAGTCCTGCCGTTTTAAAACGAGAGGGTTATTAGTGAGAGGTTGATTCCGGGTAGCAAAAGCTCCAGCAGGCGAGTGTGGGGTCAAAGACCAGGTCAAATAACTTAATATCAAAAAGTAATGTGATACAGCAGTCCTATATAGAGCTGCTGTATTTTATTTTTTTTCAAAAATTTAGCTAAAATACTTTAGGATATAAATTTTAAAAGTACATATAACTATAAAGAGAAAAACAAAGAAAGATAATATAATAATTTTTTAATATTTTGTAAATTGACTAAAAAATGCTTGTTATTTTTTAAAAACAGATATAAAATATTAATAACAAATTTCACTAAAGCAGCATAAGTTTAACTTTATGCGAGTAAACTATAAAACCAGTATATTAATACCTAATATAGGTAGAGAGGGGCTGTGTTTATGAAGGTAAATATATTAGGAAAAAATATTGAGGTTACAGAAGGACTGAGGAATGCAATCGAGAAGAAATTATCTAGACTTGATAAGTTTTTCGAAGATGACCAAGAGGCTTTTGTTACAGTAAGTGTTCAAAAAGCAAGACAAATAATAGAAGTTACAATAAGATTTAATGGTGTTTTGCTTAGAAGTGAAGAAGCGAATACTGATATGTACGCAGCGATAGATATAGTTAGTGATAAGCTTGAAAGACAAATGGTAAAACATAAATCAAGACTTGAAAGAAAATATCACATTAATTCCCCACTTAAATATCAGGAAGTTGCAGCTTATCAAAATGATGATGATGAAAAAGAAGCTTCAATCGTTAAAACTAAGAGGTTTGCTATAAAGCCAATGTCTGCTGAAGAGGCTGTACTTCAAATGGATTTATTAGGACATGACTTCTTTGTTTATTCAAATGATAAGAGTGGAGATGTAAATGTAGTTTATAAGAGAAAAGATGGAAATTATGGTTTGATTGAGCCGGAATTCTAAAATATAAGATGTTAAAGAGCATAAGCTTGAATGCTTATGCTCTTTGTATTTGTAAAAAATAGTAAATTTATTGTTAATTAGATATATTTGGAGACAATAAAGTTGAATGACATTACATTAGATGGTATAATCTATTAAGTATAAGTGTATTGGAACTAATATTTTAATTTAATAAGATAGTGAGGATGAAAAAATATGGGTGTACTAAATAAGATATTTGGGAGTTATAGTGAGAGACAAGTTAAAAAAATACTTCCAATAGTAGATAAAATAGAAGCTTTTGATTCAACAATGCAAGGCTTAAGTGATGATGAACTAAAAGCTAAAACTCAGGAATTTAAGGATAGGTATGCAAAGGGAGAAACATTAGATGATCTTTTGCCAGAAGCTTTTGCTGTATGTAGAGAAGCAGCGTGGAGAGTACTTGGAACAAAGCACTATAGAGTTCAACTTATAGGAGGAATTGTGCTTCATCAGGGTAGAATATCTGAAATGAGAACCGGTGAAGGTAAGACTCAAACAGCAATACTACCAGCATACTTAAATGCTGTTGCTGGAAAAGGTGTTCATGTTGTTACAGTTAATGATTATTTGGCAAACAGAGATAGAGACTGGATGGGAAAGGTTTATGAATTTTTAGGATTAAGCGTTGGTGTTATACTTCATAATTTAAATAATGACCAAAGAAGAGAGGCTTATAATTCAGATATAACGTATGGAACAAATAATGAATTTGGTTTCGATTATTTAAGAGATAATATGGTTATTTATAAGGAAGAAAAAGTTCAAAGGGAGCTTAACTTTGCGATAGTAGACGAAGTAGACTCCATCCTTATAGATGAAGCTAGAACCCCTCTTATTATTTCTGGCGAAGGTGATAAGTCAACAGAATTATATAGAATAGCAGATATGTTTGTAAAGACCCTTCTTAAGGAAAAGGATTATACAGTGGATGAAAAAGCTGGAGCAGTTATGCTTACAGACGATGGTGTTCATAAGGCTGAAAAATTCTTCGGACTTGAGAATTATACAGATGCTGATAATATGGAAATTCAACATCATGTAGTTCAAGCGCTTAAAGCTAACTATAACATGAAAAATGATAAAGACTACATTGTAAAAGATGGAGAAATAGTTATAGTAGACGAGTTTACAGGAAGACTTATGGAAGGAAGAAGATATAGCGATGGGCTTCACCAGGCAATTGAAGCTAAAGAAGGAGTTAAGGTTCAAAAGGAATCAAAAACTTTAGCGACAATAACCTTCCAAAATTACTTTAGAATGTATACAAAGCTTTCTGGTATGACGGGTACGGCGCTTACTGAAGAAACTGAATTTAGAGAAATATATGGTCTAGATGTTGTAGTAATCCCTACAAACAAGCCAATGATAAGAATAGATCAGCCAGATTTAGTTTACAAAACTGAAAAAGGTAAGTTCCTCGCAGTAGTTGAAGAAATTGCTGAAACCTATGCAAAGGGACAGCCGGTTTTAGTAGGTACTGTAAGCATAGAAAAGTCAGAAGTTGTTTCTATGCTTTTAAAGAAAAAAGGAGTACCACATCAAGTATTGAATGCTAAGTATCATGACCTTGAAGCTGAAATAATATCTCATGCTGGTGAAAAGGGTATGGTTACAATTGCTACAAATATGGCAGGTCGTGGTACTGATATAAAGCTTGGAGAAGGTGTGTCTGAAGTTGGTGGCCTCAAGATAATAGGAACTGAAAGACATGAATCAAGACGTATAGATAATCAGCTTAGAGGACGTTCTGGTCGTCAAGGAGACCCTGGAGAATCAAGATTCTATGTATCTCTTGAAGATGATTTAATGAGAATATTTGGTTCTGAAAGACTTCAAGGTATGGTTGAAAAACTAGGACTTGGCGATGATGAGGCTATTGAAAGCAAGATGGTAACTAGTGCAATTGAAAATGCACAAAAGAAGGTAGAAGGTAATAACTTTGATATAAGAAAAACACTATTAGGCTATGACGATGTAATGAACACTCAAAGAGAAATTATCTATAAGCAGCGTTCTCAGGTTCTTGAGGGAGAAAATATACAACAGGAAATAAAAGAAATGATAGAAAACGTAGTTTTCAGTGTTGTAGATTCTCACATATCGGGAATTGATGAAGAATTTGAAAATGACTTAGAAAAATTAATTGCTTATCTTGAAGATATATATTTACCAAAAGATATTATTAATTTAGAAGAGCTTGCAAAGTTATCAAATCAAGAAATTAAAGATAATCTATTAGAAATAGCAATGTCTATATACAACGCTAAGGAAGAAGACTTTGGTTCAGAGCAAATGAGAGAAATAGAAAGAGTAATACTTCTTAGAGTTGTAGATACTAAATGGATGGATCATATTGATAATATGGATCATCTAAAGCAAGGTATAGGGCTTAGAGCTTATAAACAACAGGATCCAGTTCAGGCTTATCAATTTGAAGGAAGCCAAATGTTTGATGAAATGATTTATAACATTAAAATAGATACTGTTAAGTATTTGTTCCATGTTCAAGTTGAAAAAACACCTGAAAGGGAAAAAGTAGCAGTTGAAACTTCAACAAATCAAGATGATTCGCTTCCAAAACAGCCTGTAAAAAAGGAAAATAAGGTTGGAAGAAATGATGCTTGCCCATGTGGCTCCGGAAAAAAATATAAAAATTGCTGTGGAAGAATGGCATAGAAATATAAAATGAAGAATGTAGAATGTAGAATTAATTTTTAGAAAATTCATTAATGGATTTTCTACATACATTCTAAATTCTTCTTTTTTTCATAATAATTATATGGTAAAGGAGAGTATTGTATGTTTGCACAATATGAAGAAGCTATAAACACGGTAGGTAATTTAAAATCAGTTCTATATGAAATCAGGGGGTCTCTTTGACATTGCAGCTCTTAAAAAGAGGATAGATGAGCTGGAAGGTAAAATGCAAGAAACTGGTTTTTGGAATGATTTAAAGCTTGCTCAGAGTATTACTCAGGAAGCAAAAGGCTTAAAGGATAAATATGAGAGATTTACAGACTTAGAAGCAAGAATTGAAGATGTTGAGATTTTAATAGAGCTATCATCTTCTGAAGATGATGATAGTGCAAAATTTGAAATAATTAGTGAAATACAAGCTATAAGCAAAGAAATAGAAAAGTTTAGAATTGAGACAATGCTTTCAGGTGAATATGATAGAGATAATGCAATTTTTACACTTCATGCAGGAGTTGGCGGTACTGATGCTCAAGATTGGACAGAAATGCTTCTTAGAATGTATTCAAGATGGTGTGCTGATAAAGGATATAAGATTGAAACATTAGATTATGAACCTGGAGATGAAGCTGGAATTAAAGGGGTAACAATAAGAATAATTGGGGAATTTGCTTATGGATATTTAAAAGCAGAGAAAGGAATTCACAGATTAGTGAGAATTTCTCCTTTTAATGCCAATGGTAAAAGACAAACTTCCTTTGCTTCAGTAGAAGTTTTACCTGAGCTTACAGAGGATCAAGACATAGAGATTCGGCCAGATGATTTAAAGGTGGATACATATCGTGCTGGAGGTGCAGGTGGGCAGTATGTTAATAAAACCGAATCGGCAATTAGAATAACTCATCTCCCTACAGGAATTATAGTTCAATGTCAAAATGAAAGAAGCCAGCACAGCAACCGTGAAACAGCCTTAAAAATGCTTAAGGCAAAGCTTATTGAATTAAAGGAAAGGGCTCATAAAGAAAAGATTGAAGATTTAAGTGGTGAACTTAGAGACATTGGCTGGGGAAGCCAAATCCGATCCTATGTTTTTCAGCCCTACACTATGGTAAAAGATCATAGGACAGGTGCAGAGGCAGGTAATATTCAGGCAGTAATGGATGGAGACATAGATTTATTTATTACAGAATATTTAAAGCAAAGCAGCAATGGAAAATTAGAGTTGTAAAAGTAGTTTTATATAACTTGTAATTATTATTGTTCTGAGAAATAATAAAAAGAAGGAGCAGTCAAATCACTTTCGATGCTCCTTCTTTTTTATAAGTTCTTTTTTGCGTTGATTAAATATAAAACAGAAAACAATACAATTCCAATTCCAGAAAAAATCATGATATCTTTATAATGTAAAAGCATAGGATTACTCCCAAAAGCATTTTTTATTACTTCCTTAGAAGCTACCTTAAAGCACCTGTCAATAGCTTCATTATCAATAAAATTAATTTTATCTTCGGGAGTATGAATTCTACTCATATCACTATCACAGAAGCTTAATGCATCGATATTATTTTTTCTAAAGGCTTCGTGGTCGCTTGAATCCTCAAAGATAAAATTATAATCTACCTTTTCATTTATGCAGGTTGACATTACAGAACGCAAAAATACTGTTTTGTCATTATCAGACTTGCCTCCCATAATGCTTAAAGGTACAGAAGAGCTTCCAATCATATCAAAATTGTAGACTTTTGCACCCTTAAGAAGTGAAGCGTATTTTTGGGCAAAGTGCTCAGAACCTAAGCAACCAAACTCTTCTGCATTGAAGCCTATGAACATTATTGTTCTCTCTGGAATTCCAAGAGATTTTATGTATTTACTAAATTCCAGCATAAAAGATATACCCGAGGCATTGTCTAGTGCTCCGTTATAAACAGTTCCGGATAGATCACTTCCTACATGGTCAAAGTGTGCGGAGACTATTATCGGGGCAGCACTTGCGTTTTTGCCTTTTATATAACCAACAACATTATTTATAGTTGTGCTTCTAATATCAAAGGGAATGAAGCAAGACACTTTATAACCCTTTGAAATATTTTTAGATATATCTTTCAGAGCCTCTTTTGTGAGCATTATATACATACTTTGTACTTGCGGATTCGAATTAACAAAAGAACTCCTAAAACTAAGTTTATTATCTGAAGGTGTGAAAAAAATAAAACTATCAGTACCTTTGGTTACCTGAATAACATTTTCACTCTGTTTAATGGAATCTTTACTGCTAAAATCTAAGTGATTTTTTTTGAAATTCAACATCTCTTCCTTGTAATCTATACCATACTTATACTGTTTAACTAAGGCTCCCTTTTTATCGATTATTTTAAGGTAAGGATTTTCATCAAGACGATTAGGATAATTTACATCAAATGGATCATAATAATCACCGTTAAAGGGAATAAGATCTAATTTTTGAAATTCTGTTTTTATAAAAGCAGTTACTTCATAATTTTCTGTAGTACCAGCGAGTCTTCCTTTAAAATACTCTGAAGATAAGTAATTTATGTTGTTTTTAACTGAAATATGGTTAAAATTATAGATGTTTTGATATACATTTATGCTGTATGTAAAAGATAAAAGAGATATTATAAGAAAAAAGGATGTAAAGATTTTTTTCAATGGTATACTCTCCTAATATTAATATCTTTAAATAATATGATTTTTTAGATTTTTATATAACTTTTTAATATTAGGAATTAATATTTTGCCCTTTTAATTTTCTTCATATTTCTGTAAAATAGTGTAGTATGGTTAATACTTTTTTACCAAAGGATGGATTTCAAATAAAATTTATCTAAAGAAGAAAGGTCGGATTAATTGAATGAATAATATTAGTGAAAGATTGGCACAGGAATTAAATATACGATTAAATCAAGTAAATAGTGTAGTAGAGCTTTTAGATGGAGGGAATACTGTACCTTTTATAGCTAGATATCGAAAGGAAGCAACCGGAGGACTTGACGATGTTACCTTGAGAAATTTGGCAGAGAGGCTTAATTATTTAAGAAATCTTGATGACAGGAAAGCGGCTGTAACTAAAGCTATAGAGGAGCAGGGAAAGCTCACAGAAGAATTGAAGTACTCTATAGAGTCTGCAGTAACCCTTACTGAGGTTGAGGATATATACAGACCCTTTAAGCCAAAGAAAAGAACCAGGGCAATTATTGCAGAGGAAAAAGGTCTTAAACCTCTGGCAGAAACAATTTTCTGCGGTGAATTTGCTGGAGATATAAAAGAATATTCAAAGAGTTATATAAGTGAAGAAAAAGGAGTAAATTCAGAAGAAGAAGCTCTCCAAGGAGCTATGGATATTATTGCTGAAATGATTTCAGATGAAGCAGATTATAGAAAATGGATAAGATCACTTGTTCAAAGGGAAGGATTAATAGAAACCAGCGGAAGCTCAAAGGAGCCAACTCCTTATGAAATGTATTATAACTATAGCGAGGCAGTAAAAGCTATTCCTTCACATAGAATACTAGCTATAAACAGAGGAGAAAAAGAAAAAATATTATCTGTTAAAGTAACTGTAGATAATGAAAAAATAATACAATACTTAAATGTAAAATGCTTAAAGGAAAATAAGCAAACTGATTATTATATAGCAGAAGCAATCAAAGATGCAGTTAAAAGACTTATATATCCTTCAATAGAAAGAGAAATTAGAGCTGACTTAACTGAAGTAGGAGAGCAGGGAGCAATAGACATATTTAAAGCTAACTTAAAAGCACTTCTAATGCAGGCTCCTATAAAAGGAAAGGTTGTGCTAGGCTATGACCCAGGTTTTAGAACAGGCTGCAAAATAGCTGTACTTGATGATACAGGAAAGTTTATCGAGAATGCTACAGTCTATGCTACAGCACCTCAGAACGATATAGAAGGCTCTATAAAAACCTTAAAACAGTTGGTTTACAAATATAATGTAGATGTAATTTCATTAGGAAATGGGACAGCAAGCAGAGAGTCAGAAGAAGTAATCGCAAGGCTTATTAAAGAAGTCAAGGAAGAAAGGGGTAAGGAACTTTACTATGTAGTAGTAAGTGAAGCCGGCGCTTCAGTTTACTCTGCTTCAGAACTGGCTTCAAAAGAATATCCGGATGTAAATGTATCTATTAGGGGGGCAATATCCATTGCTAGAAGGCTTCAAGACCCATTAGCTGAGCTTGTTAAAATTGATCCGAAATCAATAGGAGTTGGGCAATATCAGCATGATGTTACTCCTAAGAAGCTCGATGAATCTTTAAGAGGAGTCGTAGAAGATTGTGTGAATAGTGTCGGAGTTGATTTAAATATTGCAACACCATCTCTACTATCTTATATATCAGGGGTTAATTCTACAATAGCTCAAAATATAGTGGCATATAGAGAAGAAAACGGGAAGTTCAGAAGTAGAAAAGAGTTATTAAAGGTAAAAAGACTTGGTGATAAGGCATTTGAACAGTGTGCAGGCTTTTTGAGAGTTATGGAAAGTGATGAATCTTTAGACAATACTTCAGTACATCCAGAATCTTATAAAGCAGCTAAGGAACTTTTAAATATTTTGGGATATACCTCAGAGGATTTAAAGGCTGGAAAACTTCATGACATAGATGGAAGAGTTGCAGTAGAGGGTGTTGTAAGCTTAGTGTCAAGACTTAATATTGGAGAACCAACATTAAAAGATATTATAAAGGAAATAAAAAAACCTGGAAGAGATCCGAGAGAAGAACTGCCAAAGCCAATATTTAAGACTGGAGTAATAGATATAACTCAACTGAAACCAGGAATGCTTCTTATGGGAACAGTTAGAAACGTAGCAGACTTTGGAGCATTTGTAGATATTGGAGTTCATCAGGATGGACTTGTTCATAAAAGTCAAATGGCCGATAGATTTGTTAAGCACCCACTTGATATTGTAAAGGTTGGAGATATCGTAGAAGTTAGAGTCTTAGAGGTAGATGAAAAGAGAAAGAGAATATCCTTAAGCATGAAAAAAGAAGACTCTTCTAAGTAATTTTAAATTTAGCTTGCCAAAGTTATAAAAATATTATATAATTAAGTTGTAAAAAAATTAACAATGATAATCTTCAGGGCAGGGTGACTAAGAAATTAGGATTCCCGACCGGCGGTAAAGCCCGCGAGCCGTTATGGCAGATTCGGTGTAATTCCGAAGCCGACAGTACAGTCTGGATGGAAGAAGATGACTAGGTATAGTCTATTTGCCCTGACATTTTTTGTCGGGGCTTTTTATTATGCCGCACTACCCTGGAAGATATCAGTCCTAGGTGTTGAATTAAAATTAAAATTCAACACAAAATAAATATATTGGGAGGGTATCTATTATGAAAAACAAAAAACTTAACACATTGGTAAAGATTTCACTGCTTGGAGCTATGGCTTTTATTCTTATGTTCTTTGAATTTAGGCTTCCGCTATTTCCTGACTTTTTAAAAATTGATATAAGCGATGTTCCAGCGCTGCTTGGGGCTTTTGCTTTAGGGCCTGTAGAAGGAGTTATAATCGAGCTTTTAAAAAATATACTACATGGGGCCATAAAAGGTTCAGACTCAATGTGGGTTGGAGAATTAGCAAACTTTTTAATCGGTTCAGCTTATGTATACGCTGCAGGATTTGTATATAAGAGAAATAAATCAAGAAAAACTGCTATACAGGGAATATTATTTGGAACAATCTCAGCAATTTTAGTTGCTTCCATTTTCAACTATTACGTATTAATTCCTTTTTATGCAGTACTTTTTCACATAGATATTAATGCTATTATTTCTATGGTTACAAAGGTTAATCCAAAGGTTACAAGCTTATGGACATATATCCTTTGGGCTGTTATTCCATTTAATGCTATCAAAGGTTTTGTTATAGCTGCAATAACAGTGCCGGTATATAAAAAGGTATCACCTATATTCCACAAGGAAGCTGTGATTGAAAGAAAAGCTAAGAAGTTGAATCAAATTTAAGTTAATGTAGAATGTAAAATTTAGAATGTAGAATTATTTTTGAAAATCCCTTAGGGGATTTTCTTTGTTTTATATATTATAAAAAGTCCCCTAAGGGACTTTTATCAACAATTCTATATTTTACATTCTTAATTCTACATTCGTTAAAGGTTGTACTTCCACATTATAACACCGTCTTCCTTAGTATCAGTATAATAATTTTTTCTAATTCCTTCCTCGATGAAATCATATTTTTTGTATAAATTTTGGGCAATGGTGTTAGATTTTCTTACCTCAAGAGTCATGGAAGTAATTCGCTCTATCTTGCAGATTTCTATTAAAGCCTCTAATATTGCATTTCCAACACCGATGCCTCTGTATTCAGGATGAACAGCTATATTTGTAATATGACCTTCGTCAAGTATAAGCCAAACACCACCATAACCAACAACCAAATTATCCTTAACAGCTACAACATATCTAGCAAATTTATTTTCTAGTTCTTTTTCAATGGAGTCTCTGGTCCAAGGTGTAATAAAGCTTAATGCACTTATATATAAAACTTCATTTATATGATTTTCGTTAAAAGGAATAACTTCCATATCAATCATTTTTATCAAATCCCATCTTTTTATCATACTCTCTTTCAGCTTGAGATTTCCTTAAGTAAATAGGAGAGGATGCATACAAATCATCATAAACTCCTTCTGAAAGCATTCTATATCCAAGCTCACCTAGTGATGAAGCACGAACAATATTTAAAAATTTAGGAGCAAAGTAAATAGACGAAATATTTTCTGTAAGCTTTTCTTTAAATTTATCTGCTGCATCTCCAAGAAAAGTAACAGTTTCTTTATATTCCTCAAGAATAGTGATTAGTTCATCAATATGTAATGCCATATAGTCTGTAAGTCTGACTAAATTACTATTTTCAAATCTATACAATGCTGTATATACATTATCTCTAAGAGCATCTAGAATAGGACAAATTATTCCGCTTGTATAAGCCATATTATAAGCTAAAGCATCAAGGGAAGAAAGTGAAACAAAAGGCTTTGAACTTCCTTGGCTTAACCCTTTAATCATAGACATGCCGATTCTAAGGCCTGTAAAAGAACCAGGACCCTTGCACACAACAAAACCATCAACATCACTAATAGTAAGCTGAAGGCTATTTAGTAAGTTATCAACCATAGGCATTAGTACTACTGAATGCTGCTTTTTATTATTTAAAACGGCTTCTCCTAAAAGTTTTTCGTCATTTAAAACTGCACAAGTTGCAGATTCAGTAGAAGAATCTATACTTAAAACTATCATAATGATATCTCCTTTATATAATCATATCTTTTTCCTTTAGCCACTATATTTATTCTTCTAAAGTTTTCCCCAAGCTCAGGGAGTTTTTCAAGGCTAACTGAAATATGCTCATCTGGAATTAATTCTTCTATATAGTTTGACCATTCAATTACACTTACTCCATCTGAAAAAATATACTCATCAAAACCTATAGCATAAATTTCATCAGGATCATTTACTCTATATACATCAAAGTGATAAAGTTTAAGTCTTCCCATATATTCATTGACTATTGTGAAAGTTGGGCTTGTTATATGGTCATCAATAGAAAGACCTTTAGCAATTCCTTTTGTTATATGAGTTTTACCTGTACCTAAATCACCTATTAAACAAATTATATCTCCCGGCATAACAAGCCTTCCAAGCATTATGCCAAGCTTAGTTGTTTCCTCAACGCTATCAACAATAAACTCCATATTTTCTCCTCCCTCAAAGAAATGGGTAACTTAAGAGTATTTGCTTATGAAAAATACTTTAACATAACTTTTATAATACCTATTTTATATTAAAACACAAATATAGAAAATGCAATTCATATAATATTATTGACGGTACTAATACAATTAATTTGCATATTATATTCACATTATGTAAAATAATAGATGAGAATGCATATGCGTCATAAAAACAAGGTGGGACGAAAGATGAGAAAGATATTTATATATACTCTTATTTTTATATTCATCTTTGCAGCCACTGGTTGTAAAGGTACAGAAGGAAGTAATCCTAAAAAAATTGAACCACAGGCTGAAGAAAAGGCAATGAATGAAAAGGAGTTAAGCTTAAATATAGTTACTACAGATAAACTTCTTTATAATATGGTAAAGGATATAGTTCGTGACAGGCATTATGTAGATTATATGTTTGTCTCTAAGGAAAAGTTATGGAATTATAAATATTCTGAGGATAGCATAAATAATATAAGCAAAAAAGATTTGTATTTTTATTGGGGATCAGGTATGGAACCGTGGGTTTCGGATTTTGTAGATAAGCTTAGTAAAACTAAGATAGGACCTATTAATATTGCTAGAGGAATTAAAACAATAAGCTTTGATAGAGAACTTAAGTATCAAGATATTACACTTAAAGATAACCCTTATTTTTGGCTAAATATAGATTACTATAAGGTTGCAATGTTAAATATTAAAAATGCCATACAGGATAAGGATTCAAAAGATAGAGTTTATTACGAAGATAATTTTTCAAAGGCAATAAAGGATGTTGAGGTATATCAGAAAAAGCTGAAAGAGGCTGCAGATAAACTTAAAGAGTACACTTTCGTTGTAGATGGAGACAACTTAGATTATTTTTTAAAATATTACGGCTTTAAAACCATAAAAATATATAACTATGGTTATCAGTTAACTCAAACTGATATTGACAACAATTTAAAGCTTACAGATAAATTAAAAGATAATAACAATGTTATATTTTTATATGACAGCGAGCAGAATAAAAAGGCTAATGAAGAAATAATAAATAAATTTTCATTAAAAACAGGGCAGATAAATATTTATAGTAATGATATAAAATACACTGATATGCTTCAGAGCAATTTAATCACTTTAGAGAGCTTTATAAATGCAAAATAAAAACTTTTACAACTAGATGATTAAATTGTTTGAATTTTTGTTCGAATTTATGTATAATATCCATAAGATAGTAATGAGGGGGAGTGTAGAGTATGTTTGTTAAGAATTTAATGCTTCCAGTTGAAAAGCTTATAACAATTACACCTAATGAGACGATAAAGAAAGCACTAGAAGTAATAGAAGAAAATAACTTTTTATCTATTCCAGTAGCTGAGGGGGATAAATTTTATGGTTCTATATCAAAGGACAGAATTTATGCCTTTTACTACGAAAAATGTGTAGATAAGCAATGTCTATTATCAGACTTTAAAGTAGAAAATGTTATGAGGACTGATGTTCCATCAATTCATCCTCTAGAACAAATGGAGAAAGCAGCGCATTTCTTAGAAATTAAGAATATAGCTTTTGTAGCAGTTGTAGATGAATATGGTTCTTTCAAAGGAATTGTAACGCATCATGCTATTTTCCATGAGTTTACAGAACTTTTTGGGCTTAATAAGGGAAGAAGATTAGCTGTAATAGCTTATGATATTCCTGGACAGGTATCAAAGCTTTCAAAGATTATATCCGAAAATGGTGGAGATATAATCAGCTTTGTTGTTGTTGACCCGAGGAGTGTTACAGATGTAAAAGAAATAGTAATAAGAGTTAGAACCGAGAACTTCCAAGAGATCTTAGAAAAGGTCAAAGAATCTGGATTTAAAATACAATAGTATATAATATTTAATCCTCAAGCAAATTGCCTGGGGATTTTATTTTTTTTGATTTTGTTAAAGAAACGTGTTGAAATGCTGCATGTTATTAAAATTCATATTTAAATATAAACCTATAAAAATATTTAAATATTTACTGAAACTATGCTGATTTGCAGTAAATTTGCTTTCTACAATATCAAAGAGCATACTTATATCAAAACTATTATTATGAAGCGCCTACTTTTTATTTATTAATCACAATTATTATATTTAATATACATAAAACTAATTGAGAGCATATTATAAAATATAGTAATTTATATGAGGATGAAAATATGGAATATGAAATTAAACAAAGATTTATTAGTATGAATAGATCAAATCAGTCTCTCAATGCTATTGGTACAGTTGTGCATGAAACTGCTGACCCAGGTGCAACAGATGAAAATGAGTTTAACTACTTTGATTCAGGAAGAAGAGGGGCTTCTGCTCACGCTTTTGTAGATTATGACAGCATAACTCAAACAATACCATGGTATGAACAAGCTTGGCATGCAGGCCCTATAGCAAACAGAACAAGAATAGGTATTGAACTATGCCATTATGATGACGAAGCAAGATTCCAGGAAGTATGGAATAGAGGAGTATGGCTTTTTGCATGGGTGCATGTAAATATAATCAAGCAAACTGCAATAACAACTGAAAATCTTATGTCTCATGCAGAAGTTACCCAAAGGTGGCATGAGAGCACACATATGGATCCTATAAGTTATTTTGCACAATTTGGTAAGACGGTAGATGACTTTAGAAGAGATGTTCAGACAATGATAAATAGTATGACAGGTGATACAGAAGTAGTAACAGTACCAACAACTGATTTCCCAGCTCCGCCACAGCCTGAACCTTCACCAGGACCAAGTGTTGATAGCGGTGTGCTTAAGTTGCAGAAAGCGTTAAACAGACTTCAAATTAGGGACAACAGGGAGGGGGCGCTAGCAGAGGATGGAATACAAGGCAGGAGAACTACAGAAGCTATAAGAAGATTTCAAAGTATATGCGGCATCTCTGTAGATGGAATTGCAGGGCCTCAAACTTTTGGGGCTATAAACAGTATCTTGGCAAAACCACTTATTAGCTCAGGTTTTAGAGGAATACCAGTCAGATATGTTCAATATAGAGTTGGAGTATCAAACGATGGCATATTTGGACCCGATACAAGAAACGCAGTAATAACATATCAAAGTTCACATGGATTATCAGCAGATGGAATTGTAGGTCCAAGAACCTGGGCAAGTTTAATAGCATAGTAGAAGAAATTGAACTTGATTATATTTGTTACCGAATCTAAATCTTCATCATATCATATATTAGAGTAATATTTAATATGATAGGAGGAAGCTAGTTTGAAGGACATATTGATTAATCAAATTATCCCAGATGTTTTGTATTTAGTATTAACCACTATATTTGGCTTAATTGCTTATTATGTTAAACAATATTTAAATTCTCACAGTTCAATGATAGAAACTCAAAAACAGCAAATAGTAGAAAAAATTGGAATGGAACGCTATGAAAATGATGTGAAAATAGCTAAACAAATAATTTTAGCTGTAGAGCAAATGGGGAGAGAATTTAAATGGGAAAGTGAAATTAAGCATACGAAAGCGGTAGAAATGATATCTCAAAGAACAGGCTTAGGTACAAATGATATTTATAATATAATTAAGGCTACTGTAGCCGAGTTTAACAAAGATAGAAACACTAGTATAAATACCGTGCAGACTAATAATGAAACAGCAAATAAATAAAGTTTACTATTAGATAAAAGGGTGGTAAAGCCACTCTTTTATCTTGCAGTAATTCACTTAAATTGTATTTATAGATTTATATTTATCATACATAAATGTACTTATGAGTTTATCAAGCTCCATGCTAACTCTTAGTACTTCTTCATCTAGTAGCTTATCCTTTTTGTTAGAAAGTAAATTATTCAGTATTTCTCTTACAACTTCAATTGCTTCATTCGTGTTCATAAAAATACTCCTTTTGATAAGCATGTACACATCTGATTTAAAAAATATTAATTATAGATAAACAATATGTAAATTCAACTTACAGGTAATAGAAATAGCAAATCTTCAATAATATTATATTGTTTGTAAGTTTATAGTTGGTATTTTTTTATCTATATATATTATTTATTGTTATATTTTGGGAAAATATAACGCTTTTATACAGACACAAGTAATAATTTATCATAATTTTATTGTTACTTCAATATATTTCGTTCCCAACAAATAGATATAAATCGACTAATTTAGTATTAATATTTAAAAATAGAGTCAATTGACAATTATTATAAGGCATAGTACAATTATACTGTTAAAGAAATAACATTTAGTTAAAAGGGAGTAACTGCCTTAAAAAAGGTGATAAAGTCAACATACTGACCTTTGGTCTGGCTTTATTGTAACTAATAATAGTTAAGTGAGACTTTTAGCGCAATGGCTTCATTGTGCTAGAAGTCTTTATTTATTTTGATTAAATTAGAAATTTGGGGAGTGAAAAATATGGAGGAAAAATATAATGACTTAAGGCTGGCAGAAAGAGGTGCGCGTGTAAGTATTATTGCATACATTTCATTATCACTAATAAAGCTTGGAATTGGATATATGTCTGGATCAAAAGCTTTAACTGCTGATGGATTAAATAATACAACAGACATAATAGCTTCTGTGGCTGTTCTGATTGGACTTAAAATATCACGAAAACCTGCAGACGATGATCATCCTTATGGTCATTTTAGGGCAGAGACAGTTTCCTCACTTATTGCTTCCTTAATCATGATAGGTGTAGGTCTTGATGTATTGTATAATGCTGATCACTCCATTATCTTCTTTAAAGCTCAGGCGCCTGATTTGATAGCAGCAGCGGTTGCAGTTTTTTGTGCTTTAGTAATATATTTTGTTTATCGTTATAATAAAAAAATTGCTAGTAAAATAAACAGTTCTGGACTTATGGCTGCTGCCAAAGATAATCTTTCAGATGCTTGGGTAAGCATAGGAACAGCAGTAGGAATAACAGCATCTCAGTTTGGACTACCCTGGATAGATCCATTAGCAGCAGTAATAGTTGGCATACTAATAGTTAAGACTGGCTGGGAGATTTTTAGAGAGGCAGCACATAATTTGACGGATGGATTTGATAAGAATGAATTAGATAACATGACTAAAAGTATAAAGAAGATTTCAGGTGTGAAAAATGTTAAGGATATAAGAGCTAGAATTCACGGAAATAATATTCTTCTTGATGTAATAGTAGGTGTAAGTGCTGATTTAACGGTTCTTGAAGGACACATAATTACAGAGGAGATTGAAAATAATTTAAGAAGTGAGTTCAATATTACAGAAGCAATAGTTCATGTGGAACCCGATGTTTAGGTGATGATTTTGAATTAGATGTATTGATGAATTTTCATATGATATGGTAGATTTTAAACTTGTATAAAAATTAGTAAAAAGTACTCATGGATATATAATAGAGCGATAAGCAATTCTGCTTACCGCTTTTTTAGTATGTTTAGGTTAACGGTTTCGTTTTTTCATATAGAAATATACAGGTATTCCTAAAGCAGCTAGAAGAACCCCGTATAAAACACTTTCAAGTCCTGAACCGTATATAGCCCATAGAGAATAAATAAAAGCAATGGCTGGTATTATGGATTTTTTAATAATATATGTCTTGGAAGGTTTATTATTTATATTTATGGAAAGTCTGATCTCTGCAGCTGCTGTTGAAGCATATACTGGAAGCCCGGCCAAAGTTGCAAGTAATATCATAAAGGTAAATACCTGCTGAAGACTTTTTGTGTAATTAAGTGCTAATAGTATATTCCCAAGTATAGCTGCGATAATAAGTGATACATCAGGTGTTTTATATTTTGGATGCACATTCTCAAAAACTTTAGGAAAAATTTTATTCTCAGCAGCTGCATAAGACATTCTAGCCGTTGTAAGGATACATGCAAAGGTTGTACCTAGTATACTTACCAATTCTGTCACTATTATAACTTTAGTTAATGAGCTGCCAAAGTAAGGTGTTAATATAGCATTCCAATTTCCATCTGCATTTATTAAATCTTTTTGGGATATTGAAGTCATAGCTGTAAAGTTTAGAGTGAAATATAATAGTATTCCTATGATTATGCCGTATATGGTTCCAAGCCTAACATTACGCGCACCATTCTTCACTTCTCCTGCTGTTATTGCAGCTGTTTCAAATCCGGTGAATGCCCATAAAGTAAGAGCAGCGGCTGTTGGTACAGTATTCAAACCCTTTCCCTCGGGAAACATTGGTTTTAGATATTCCGGATTATAATGCTTTAAGGCGGCCACTATAAATATTATAAATAGAACAATTTCAGTTATAACTAAAATTGTTTGAAATATACCTGCCTTTCTAACACCTAGTATATTTATATATGTAAATATCCATAAAATTGCGCTGGTAAATAAGAATGCTGCAAGTCTGCTTTCATTTAATATTGGGAAAAATGCTGCAACATATGCTGTAGTTCCAGTCAAGGAAGCAATAGTTCCTATCCATGAAGAGTTCCAATACAGCCATGCATTTTGAAAACCGATAAAGTGGCCAAATGCTCTTTTTGAATATTCATAAGGTCCTCCGGTTACAGGCATTTTAGAGCCAAGATTAGCAAAGGATAAAGCTATAAACAATGCTCCGGTTCCACTAATAAGCCATCCAAGCATTGTAGCACCAGGGCCAGTTTCTTGTGCTAAAGATGCTAGAAGTATAAATATTCCTGATCCCATCATATTTCCTACCACTAGTGCAGTAGTTATAAATAAACCAAGATCTCTTTTTAATTTTGGCTTTTGAGTCATTGGTAATCATTCCTTTCTTAATTATAGGTACATGGAATATTTTAGCATCTGAAAGCGCAGAAGTAAATGATAATGATTGTTAAATAATTGTTAGTATCATTTATCTGCTACAAAAAAATAAAGCATCCATTGACAGAAGATGCTTTAAATAGTTTAAAGTTAATTAATTATAGAAGAATATACACTAGAGTTTATTATAAATCATCAAAAAATAAAAAATCCGTAGAAATATACATTCTACGGATTTATATGGCAGGGGTACTAGGATTCGAACCTAGGTGAACAGTTTTGGAGACTGTCATCCTGCCGCTGGATGATACCCCTAAGACAAGATTTATTATATAATATGAAATTTAAAAAAGCAACACTTTTTCAAAATAAATTTTATAACTTTAGTATTAAGTGTAAAATATAATTGTGATACAATGTTAATATAAGTTTTTAAATTTTAGCTAAGGAGAATAGCATGGGTGAAAATAATAAATCAAATATATATTCAATAGTTCTACTTGTACTAGGGTTGTTATGCTTAATAGGTGCTGCTGTATTTATGATAATAAGCTATAGGAAAGCATCTTCTGTTAATGAACTTGTAATGCCTTTAATATATGCATTCATACCTTTTTTATTGGGATTCATTCTGTTTAAATTAGGCATAAAGAAAATTGAAAAATAATTGATAAGTTTAGTGGGGTTTCTTAACTTATTACCGTCTATATAAGTGAAACTATTAAATTGAGATAAATACTATAATCTATAGAATTTATAGGGGGTAAGAAAATGATAACTACTGAACAAAAATTATTGTCAGCTCTTTGCCACGGAGGAGTTTTTTTAGCTGCTCCTATACTAATTCCACTTGTAATAATGCTTATAAGCACAGATGATTATGTAAAAACTCAAGCAAAGGAAGCGCTAATGTTTCAAATATTATTAATTGTAGCAGGTGCAGTATCTGGAATATTAGTAATTTTATTAGTAGGTCTTATTGGTTTGGTGGTGGTCGGTATTGCAGCAGTTATTATGCCTATAGTGGCAATAGTAAATGTGGCAAATGGTAATGATTATTCCTATCCAATATCGGGAAAATGGGCAAGAGGTTTATAATCAACTGAGAAGAGTCAACTAGTTTGGCTCTTTTTACATGAATAAAAATATATGATGCAATAATTATATTGTGGTAAAATAATATTGTATTACAGATAATAATATTTGATATATTACCACTGAAAGGGGAGTATTAATGCTTTATTATGACATAATTATAGTAGGTGGAGGAGAATCTGGCATGTTAGCTGCTATGGCGGCTAAAAGAAATGGTGCTCAGAATATCTTAATAATTGAAAGAGAAGAGCAGCTTGGTGGAGCGCTTAATCAATTTATACATACTGGCTTTGGAATATATACTTTTGGCGAGAATTTTACTGGTTCTGAATATGCACAAAGATTAATTGATGAAGTAGATAGACTTAATATAAAAGTTAAATTAAAAAGTTTGGTAATAGAAATAAGCAAAGATAAAACAGTAACTGTTGTAAATGAAAAAGGTATCGATGAATATAAAACTGAGGCAATTGTCCTCGCAATGGGGTGCAGAGAAAAGCCTAGAGGTGCTGTTAATATTCCAGGAAGTAAGTGTGCAGGTATTTTTACTGTCGGAACAACACAAAAGTTTATTAACATAGAAGGTTATATGCCAGGGAAACAAGTGGTTATGGTTGGATCTTCAGATATTGGACTTCTAATGGCTAGGAACATGGTACTTGAGGGGGCTAATATTAAGGCGGTGTTAGAACCTATGTCCTATTCCGGCGGATCTGAGAGAAATATAGAGGAGTGTATAAAGGATTTTAATATACCTCTTAAACTAGGATATACCATAACAGATATTTTAGGGCATGATAGAGTAGAAGGAGTAGTTATTTCGAGGGTTGATAGTAATTTCATACCAATAGTTGATACTGAAGAACACATTCCTTGCGATACTCTTTTGTTGTCTGCCGGTTTGCTTCCTGAGAGTGAAATAGCATTAAAAACAGGTATTTTAGTATCCAGTGTAACAGGTGGTGTTATGGTAGATAGAAATCAGGAAACAAATGTAGAAGGAATTTTCGCTTGTGGTGATATATTATATGTACATGACATAGAGGAAGATATATCTTTAGAAAGTATATCTGCAGGAAATAATGCTGCAGGATTTGTATTAAATAAAGATAGCAGGTAATAAGGAACAGGGTTTAGGCTTTAATTTAAGAACTTAACCCCTGTTGTTTTTTTTATATCAAAAAAGTTTTTTAAAACAATTTTTGCAAATAATTAGCTTTCCTGCATTAGCAGATACTGAATTTTCTTTAGATATGGCTTTATTACAAATCTCGCATGTTAGATTATCATTATTTTTAGAAACTTTAGATGGCTTTTTTATCAAAGAAGTTTTTTTATTGCTTGGAGGTGCATACTCAATAGGTGTATCAGAAATTTCTTTTTTTGATATAGTGTAGCTCATAAAATAGCTGCTTTCAGCAAATAATTCAAGCTCAAATCTAGGATTCAAGGAATCATAAAATTCTTCTATTATAAGGCGTCTAACCTGTGCATCGTTAACTATAATACCACTTTTTTCGATTCCGTCAAAAATACTTTTTGTAATATTGTTTGTATCAGGGTGCCTTTTTTTACTCTTATAAAAAACTTTGAGAACTGCAATTAAGCTTTCTGAGAGTACAATATTTGGATTTTGGGATCTAGCCTCGTAGGCAATTTCTTCTTCATAAAGAGCATATCTGTCATGATACTTTCCAGAATTGTAAGGAAGAATGGCTCGCCCTTGAATATTAAAAAGCTTAAAGTTGGATTTCGATATCGGTGAACCTTTTACTACGACCTTTGCATAATTATTTAACATAAATTACTCCTTCTTATAGAATAAGAATATGTGCTTGCATTATTGATTATATCATAAGTTTCTGTGTATAATAAAGTCTAGTTAATAAATGTTTGAGGGAGAACAAAAAACGCAAAGAGACTTTAGAAGGTTCCATGCGAGCAGAAGCAAATGTGGTGGGTAGGCAGATTCAAACATAAGTCTTTGATGAAGCATATCCAGCAATTGGTTATCGAGAGAGAGATTTATACTATAAGTGTTTTCCACTATAAGGAGGAATAATAATGAAGGATATAAAAATACTTGCCATTGAGACAAGTTGTGACGAGACATCAGCGGCGATTGTTGTTAATGGAAGAGAAGTACTTTCAAATATAATAGCATCACAGATTGATATACATACAAAGTTTGGCGGAGTTGTTCCTGAGGTAGCTTCTAGAATGCACATAGAAGTTATAAGTGCTGTTGTTCAGGAGGCCTTGGACAAGGCAGAGTTAAAGCTAACGGATATAGATGCAGTAGGAGTGACTTATGGGCCAGGTTTGGTTGGAGCTCTTCTTGTAGGTATGCAGTATGCAAAATCTTTAGCATATTCTATAGGTAAACCTCTTATTGGGGTTAATCATATAGAAGGGCATATTTGTGCTAATTTTATTGAGCATAAGGATTTGAAGCCTCCATTTGTATGTCTTGTGGTTTCTGGAGGACATAGTTTTATTGTCTATATGAAGGCCTTTGGCGAGTTTGAAGTTATAGGGCAAACAAGAGATGATGCCGCTGGAGAAGCTTATGATAAGGTTGCCAGAGCTATTGGACTAGGATACCCTGGTGGACCTAAAATAGATAAGCTTTCTAAGGAAGGAAATGCTGATGCAATCAAATTTCCTAGAGCGAACTTTCATGATGATACTCTGGATTTTTCTTTTAGCGGACTTAAATCTGCGGTTTTAAATTATCTTAACAAAGCTGAGATGACGGGACAGCAAATAAACAGAGCAGATGTAGCTGCTTCGTTTCAAAAAGCCTTAGTTGATGTGCTGGTTGATAATGTTATAAAGACCTGTAAGATGAAAGAAGTTGATAAAATAGCTATAGCAGGTGGAGTTGCTTCAAATTCAACATTAAGAGCTACACTTATAAAAGAAGGACAAAAACATGGTATTAAGATTTTATTCCCAGCACCAGTGCTTTGTACAGATAATGCAGCAATGATAGGAAGTGCAGCCTACTTTGAGTATGTAAATGGAAGAACAGCAGATTTAACTTTAAATGCAGTTCCAAATCTTAAACTGGGTGAAAGATAATCTTATAGAAAGTAGATAAATATTAAGGACTGAGTTTTCACTCAGTCCTTAATATTTTTTGAAAGTCTATTTGCTGAAATCAGGAATATCATATTGAACTCCCTCAATTACAAGGCTTAAATCATCCATTAAATCTATACTAACATTCTTATGGGTGCCATCGATTGACTTAACAATTCGTATAATTGGTCTAAGAGGAAAATTGGGACGATTTTTTTCAATTACAGCTATATCTTCATTAGTAAGTACAACGAGTGTGCCTTCTGGATAGGGAACAACAGCTTTTGAAAACGCAAGAACCATATCATAATCGAAAAGCGTATCACCACTTGCCATGATATATTCAAGAGCTTCATTAGGACTAAGTGCTCTTCTATGAGGCCTGTCAGAAGTGAGAGCATCGTATACATCGGCTATAGCAACAATTTTTGCAAGCTTGTTTATTTCGTTTCCACGTCTACCTTCAGGATAACCTTTTCCATTAATACGTTCATGATGCTGGAGCGCTATAATTCTTGCCGGGGCAGAAATATCAGGACTGCCTTTTAAGTAATCGTAGCCCTTTTGAGAATGTTCCATAACTATGGCGAATTCCCTCTCAGTAAGCTTATCATACTTTAAAATAATTTCCTTAGGAATAAAAACTTTTCCTATATCATGCATTAAAGCTCCCATACATAAAGAATAAAGCTCATACTTATTTAGTTGCAGCTGAATGCCTATTATTAGCGATAATACAGCTACATTTACACTGTGCTGATAAGTATAACTGTCCATATTTTTTATATCTACAACATTAATTAAAACATTTTTTTGGGATAGTAATTCATCTAGAATAGTGTCTGCTATATCACCTATGGATTGAAAGTATTTTTGTTTCTCCTTTATAAAATCACTTTCTTTTCCTGAATTAAAACTCCTTGTTGAACTGTATAAATTATATTTTTCAAAGCTTACAAAAGTGTCTTTAATGGTTTGTACAGCCTTTTGTCTTAACTCTGGTTTTATAACATCTTCAATAATATTATCGCTATATTCATCATTTATGTAAACTGAGAAAACCTTTATTAGCTTTATTCTTCGTATAAATAGTTCATTAAGCATAACGCCTTCTCTTAGCAATACTCTTCCATCATTATCATAAATTGTTTTTGCCAAATAGGCTCCTTCTCTAACGCATTCAATTGGAACAAGTCTCATAGTTTATGCCTCCAAATTGATCTTGGGAGTTGTAATAACAAATTAGTTTATTAATGCACTGACTATATTAAATTCTACAATGAATCAAATAATCCTTCTGATTTTCAAGCTTATTTGTAAAATATGCAAAAAAGGTAGGTCAAAAATATTAAATTTCGATTGTATGAAATTTACATTAAGTTTATGTTAAGTGCTAAAAATGAGGCACAGGTCAATAAAGGCTTCATAAAATGATAATGAATAATATGAAATTTGAATTTCAGGAGATGATCTTATGTGTGGTATAGCAGGGTGGATTAACCTTGAAAGACAGCTTACGAATGAAAAGTATATAATGGAAAACATGATTAAAACATTAGCAAAGAGAGGTCCCGATGATGGAAATGTTTATAGCGCAAAGCACGCTTTGCTGGGACATAGAAGACTAGTGGTAGTGGACCCATCAGGTGGAGCTCAGCCTATGACAAAAACATTAGGTAAAAATGTATATACTATAGTATATAATGGTGAATTATATAATACAGAGGAAGTCAGGGATAAGCTTAAGGCTCTAGGACTTCATTTTAAATCTTATTCAGATACGGAAGTTCTTTTAACGGCATATATAGCATGGGGAACTGACTGTGTAAAATATGTTAATGGAATTTATGCTTTTGGTATTTGGGATGAAAATAGGAATAGTTTATTTCTAGCTAGGGATCCCCTTGGCGTTAAGCCTCTATTTTATACTAAAAAAGATAATTCTCTAATTTTTGCTTCTGAAATTAAGACTTTATTGACTCATCCAGAAATAGAGCCTATTTTAGATAGAGACGGATTACTTGAAATGTTTTCTTTAGGACCAGCTCGTTCTTTAGGCAGCGGAATATTTAAAGGTATTAAAGAAATACCTCCAGCTCATTGTATGGTTTATAATTCGGCGGGAATAAATATGTGGGAATACTGGAAGCTCGAAAGCAGGCCTCATAATGAAAGCATTGAGCAAACAGTAGAGCATACAAGAAGTCTTCTAATTGATGCTGTTGAAAGGCAGCTAGGAGCAGATGTGCCCGTTTGTACTTTTTTATCTGGAGGACTTGATTCAAGTGCTATATCTTCTATAGCCTCAAATTATTTTAAAAGAAATAACGTTGATGTTTTAAATACCTATTCCATTGATTATGTTGATAATGATAAATATTTTAAGGCAAGCGAGTTTCAACCAAATTCAGACGGAACTTATATACAAATGATGAGTAAGTATATTGGCAGCAGACATCACAATATATTAGTAAGTAATGAAGCTGTGGCTGCTGCCCTAAATGAAGCTGTACTTGCAAATGATTTGCCTGGAATGGCAGATATAGATTCATCTCTGTATCTATTTTGCAGGGAAGTAAGAAAAGATGCTGTAGTTGCCTTATCAGGCGAATGTGCTGATGAAATATTTGGTGGATATCCTTGGTTTAGAAGAGAGGAAGATATAAATGCTCATAATTTTCCTTGGTCCAGATATGTCAACACAAGGAAGGATATACTTTCAAAGGAGTTTAAGTCTCTTCCTCTAGAAGAGTTTTCCAAGGCTAAATATGAAGAATCAATTAAGAAGGTTGAAAGGCTTGAAGGAGAATCTGATAGAGAATACAGGATGAGAGAAATGTTCTATTTAAATATAAAGTGGTTTATGATAACACTTTTAAATAGAAAAGACAGAATGAGTATGTCAAACAGCTTAGAGGTTAGAGTTCCTTTTGCAGATCATAGAATTGTAGAATATGCTTATAATATTCCTTGGGAAATAAAATACTGTGATAATATTGAAAAAGGCCTATTAAGAAGAGCGTTAAAAGACATACTGCCCAATGAGGTTTTATATAGGAGAAAGAGTCCTTATCCTAAAACGCATAGTCCTGAATATTTAAGAGTTGTGCAAAATTGGATGAGAGAAATACTTGATAACAAAAATTCACCTATACTAAATCTAATTGATAAGGAAAAGGTAAACGAAATAATTGCTACAGGAGGAAAATCCTTTGAAAAACCATGGTATGGACAGCTTATGACCGGGCCTCAGCTGCTTGCATATTTAATTCAAATTAATTTATGGCTTGAAAAATATAAAGTAAGAATACAGTAATTCTATCAGGCAGTCTTTATGACTGCCTTTTTATTGCAAAGTTAATCATATTAGTATATAGTTATTGTATGTAAATTTTAGGTAATATAATTTAAGGGGTAATACTATGGATAAAAATCAGGTTTTATTGACAAAAGAAAAAAATATGAAAATTTTTATGTGGGGTTTTATTGGTTTATCTGCATTTACAGCCTACTTTTCATATATCATGGGTGAACAATTGGGAAAGCAGTACTATTATGGTTTCATTTTGATAATTCCATTCTTATTTATGTCATTTTACTTCAGAGGCAGAATGCTTAAATACAGAGCTTTATATCATATAAAAAGCAGCTGGGGGAAGAAAGAAGATAGGAAGAGAAATTTTAAAGATATTAAGAAGTTATATGAATACTTATGTGTTGAAAAATCAAATGAATTTTTTATAGACAATCAAACTTTTGAAGATTTTACCTTGGACAAAGTCTTTGAAGTGCTTGACAGGACTCTTTCTACTCCAGGAGAGCAGATCCTTTATAGGATGCTAAGAAATCCTATATTCGATGAAGACATCTTAATAAGAAGAAAGCAAATAATAAATTTCTTTCAAAACAACAAAGATTTAAGGGACAAAGTACAAACAGAATTATATTGGATGGGAAGACAGCGTAAAAATACAATAACAGAATTTTTATGGGGAAAGCTGCCCCCTAAGAGCAACTTGAAATACCTTTTCAATCTAATGGCTATAATTCCAGTTATTCTTATAATTCTCATACCTTTCTACGGCGGTGTTTTTGGATTTTACTTAGTATTTGTACTTATAATAAATATGTTTATCCACAATAAGTTTAGAGATCAAATAAGCTGTCATGTAGACTCTATGACTTATCTAGGCAGTTTAGTTAATACTGCAAAAAAACTTGGTACTATTGACGATAACCTTCCAAGCTATTATAAAGATATATTTCTAGATAACACTAAAAATATTAAGTCTAGTAAAAGTGCTGCAATAGTAGCCTCTGTTGAAGGCGGAGACGTTATAGTCGAATATTTAAACATACTATTTTTAACTAAAGAAAGAAAGTTTTATTCAGTTATTGATGAGCTTACCAAATTTAGAGATGAACTTAGAAAAGTATACATTGCTCTAGGAGAACTTGATGCATTAATATCAATTGCTTCCTATAGAACAGGTCTTACTTATTATTGCGAACCTGTACTTAATAAGAAAGAGAGAAACATGGATATTATTAATATGTATCACCCTTTGATTGATAATCCTGTGGCTAACTCTATAAAGATAGAAAACGGTGGAATTGTGCTGACTGGTTCAAATATGTCAGGTAAGTCAACTTTTTTACGAACTCTTGGAATAAATGTTTTGTTCGCACAGACTATATGTACATGTCTTTCAGAAAGTTATACAGGAAGTTATTTTAAAATATTATCCTCTATAAGTCCTAGCGATAATTTACTGGTAGGTAAAAGTTATTATTTAGGGGAAGCAGAAGCGGTACTTAGAATAATAAAGGCCTGCAATGAAGAACTGCCATGTCTATGTATAATTGATGAGATATTTAGAGGAACAAACCCTATAGAGAGAATTAGTGCCTCAGCTGAAATACTAGATTATCTTATTAAGCATAATTCTTTACCAATAGTTGCAACGCATGATTTGGAACTGACTGAAATAGTAGACAGCAGATACGAATGCTACTATTTTACTGAAGATGTAGATGATGAAGGATTAAAATTTGATTATTTAATAAGAAAAGGGGTATCTCCAACAAGAAATGCTATAAAACTTCTTAAGTATTTAGGGTACCCTGAAGAAGTAATTAACAACACAAATAAAAGGGTAGATATATTATTCAATAAATAAAACATGGAGCTTATGTAATTTTTTATGCATAAGCTCCATGTTTTATACTAAAATAACTTAAATGTGTTGAAAGGATAAACCCTAACTACTACATGCCCTTTTAAAGCTTTAGTACTAATAGGCCCTAACATTCTGCTGTCAACGCTGTTGCCCCTGTTATCACCAAGTACAAATACATAACCTTCAGGAACTTTATACTTTCCACTCTGAGTTAAAAAAGGGCCTGGATTTGTTACTGTATTTTTGTCCAAATAACTTTCTTTAAGTTCTGTTCCATTTAAATAGACCTTTCCATCTTTAATTTCTATTTCATCACCTGCTACTGCAATTACCCTTTTAACATATATATCTTTATTTAAGCTTCCCGAATCGAATATAACTATCTGACCATGTTTAAAGCTGTGAGTCAAAAGACTTATCTTTTCAACAAACAATACATCCTTATCATTTAAAGTTGAGTACATAGATTTTCCTTCTACATCAGCCCTTGCAAAAACATAGGTTCTGAAGGTAACCGCTATAATAATTGCTGCAATTATTGATATACCATATTCTCTTATAATATTTTTCTTTTTACCCATTTTGTTCTCCTTTACTTATAGTCAAAACATTGAATATATTATATAGTTTATTATTATTTAATCTATGTGTCAAATTATGTTATTTTATTAAAATAAATTTATATAGATAGCTTACCTGAAAAATGATATTATTTATGTATGATTTGTTTGACCAAGAGCATATATTAAAATGGAAAACTACTAGTATGGGGGGATTTGTATTAAAAGGCTATTGAAAATATTAAAAAACTTGGTTATATTTATTTGCATTCAGCTTGTTGTAGTATTTACTTTTGACTTGGTTATGGTTTATTACGGTCCCTTTACTAATATTAGAGATATGATTGTAACTACTGCAATGACCACCTTTAGCCATCAGTATATTGCTAAAGCATTTTTAAGCGATAAAACTATAAGTGAAATAATGGATAAAAATAAAATTGATGATAAAAATAAATATTCAAATGAAGAGGCAATTCAAGTATCTGCTGCTCAAGAAGAAGAGGGTAGTTCGCAGGATGAAAAAACAACTAATACAAAGGAAGTTAAAGATACTGTAGAACTTAAAAATGTAAGTACGGAAAAATACAAAGCTTATATGTTAATCGTAAGCAATCCAAAGAGAATCAGCGTTGTTACTTCTGACAAACTTGGCAAGATAGGAATGAAGCTATCTGAAATGACAGAATACTATAATGCAATAGGAGGTATAAATGCCGGTGGCTTTGCTGATGAAGGGGGACGTGGTTCTGGTGGTACACCAACCGGTTTTGTTATACAAGAT
The DNA here is from genome assembly GCF_016765585.1 of Clostridium rhizosphaerae. Lineage (GTDB taxonomy): Bacteria > Bacillota > Clostridia > Clostridiales > Clostridiaceae > Clostridium_AT > Clostridium_AT rhizosphaerae. The sequence continues at coordinate 1,069,298 of NZ_JAESWC010000002.1, read as the reverse complement.
GGCAAAGTTGTGTTTGGAAAAGAGAATGAGAGACTTGGGTTAATTGGATTTAATCAAGATTCTGTTTTGGTATTAGGCCAATATACACTCAAGGAAGCAAGAGATAAAAAGATAAGAGATGCGGTTTCCTTTGGACCTTTTTTAATTGTAAATGGAGAACCTACAATAAAATCTGGAAATGGAGGCTGGGGAATACAACCAAGAACAGTTATAGGCCAGAAAAAAGATGGTACTGTTCTTATGCTTGTGGTAGATGGAAGAAGAGTCGACAGTGTTGGGGCAACTTTAAAGGAAGTTCAGGATGTTATGCTTGAGTATGGAGCGTATAATGCTGCTAATTTAGATGGTGGATCATCTACTACAATGATATATAAGCATAAATTAGTAAATAAGCCAAGTACGCCTGCAGGACAGAGATTTCTTCCTTCAGCCTTTATAATTAAATAACAAATTTAGAGTTGGATTTCCAACTCTTTTTAGTTTTTTGGAGGAATTAATCAATAATTGTAGAATACATAATTAATTGAATTCATGTTAAATAATAGAAAATGATCTTTTTAATTATTCATTATTTTGAGAGGTGCAATATGTATACATGCCGTAAGTGCAATAAAACTTTAGAAGATACCGATAGGTACTGTTATAATTGCGGTGCTTATATAGGAGAACCAATTAATTTAGAAGATAACTGGGAAACGATAAGTTACATTTCTGATGTTATAGAGGATAAAGTACAAAATCAGATACAAGAGGAAGTTACAGTTGAAGAAAACAATATAAATGATTTATCCATGATTGACGGAACTGATAACCAATATGGAACTCATAAGAAAGAAAGTTATACCTTGAAGGATATTATACTACTTATAAAGTCTCCTGTACTTGAAGGTCATAAACTTATAGACATAGTTGCTTCTAATTTATTATTATTCACAGCGTTTATTTACATATTTTTAACTTTATTAATATCATGTATAGTGAAATTTACTTTACCAATTCCAAATGATCTGCTAAAAATAATTTTTCCAATCGAACTGGTTAATAAGGATTTCTATAATCGAATCAATATACCATCGGCATTTGGGATGACATTTACATACTCATTATTTGGTATAATTTTAGTTTCGACTATTTTGTTCTTAATCATGAGTATAATTTTGAAAATACTAAAAATTTCTGTTGATTCAGTAAAGCTTTGGAGTTCTCTGGCTTTACCTTGCTTATACTACGCACTATTTTTATTTTTATTTTTTATAGTAGGTTTTATAAGTAGTATGGCGGCAAATGTTTTACTTTGTATAGGAATTATCTATTATATTATAAGTTTATATAATTATCTTGGACGTATAATTACGGGTAATAAGGCAGCAATCTTTACGGCAGCTGCTATAGTGCTGGATTATGCTGTAACATATATTTATATATTCTTATATTTATCTATTAGGTAAAAACAAACGAGGGGGTGATTAGTCATATGTTTAGATGTAAAGAATGCGGCAATGAAGTCTTTAAAGAAGATATATATTGCAGAAGTTGCGGGAAACAGATAGATTTTAATAGCCTAATTAATGTTGAAGCTGAAGATACTAAAAAGGAAAAGCTGGTTATAGAGGGAAAACCTAAGAGAAAAGCTTTTAAGGCTATAAATAAAGATAGATTGAAAATAATAAAGAAATTTAAGATAGAGTTTAAGAATAATGAACTAATTATTTGTATCTTAATAATTTTACTTTTTGCAGCAGGATATTTTATTAATAAAAATATTTACAATGACAATATAAGTACAGGGAAAGTTGTAGACTATTCCTTCTTTGCTAAAAGTGGTCAAGAATTGTACTTTCCTTTTAGTACTACTAATAATGAACACGAAATAAAAGGTGGTATATACAAAATTACCGATAATAGTGCTAAGGCTATAAAAATAAGCGATGATATTGCTGGAATGTTAAAAATAAAAGGGGATTGGATATACTTTGTTAACTATAAGGATGAATTCAAAATTTATAAAATGAAAAAAGATGGAACTCAAAAAAACAAACTATCAGATATTGGAGTTCAAATGATGACAATGCAAGGTAACCATATATATTTTTTAGCTTCTAGTGATGAAAACAAACTCTATAAAATGAATCTGGATGGAAGTAAAAAACAAAGACTTGAAGATAGAATAAATAGATATTTTTTGACAGGAAATAAAATCTATTACACTAAAGCAGATAAATTAGGAACATTATTTAGTATGAACTTCGATGGAAGCTTGAAGAAAGAAGTTTGCAAGCTTAACGGAAGAATAGTATATGCAAATGACAATTTTATTTATTTTACAGAGCCAAGTCTTCAGCAAGTTCGAGAAAATAAGGATGAACCTATTGATAGTCTTTCTATTTATGGTAATGGAAATTTATATAAAATAAGAATTGATGGTCAAGATAAAAAGCTTATTATTGATGAAAATGTTGAGCAAATATTTTTTAGTAATAAAAATATTTACTATAATACAAATTCAGTATCATCAGGATCAGCAGTAACATCAACAGTATTTCATTCCTACAAAGTAGATTTGAAAGGAAAAAATAAAGTAGATCTTAAATTTGATGGACCGATTATAAGTATTATAGATAACTGGATGTATTATGTTAATTTTGCTAATAATGAAAGTAAGCTTTTCAGAACTAATTTAGGAAATAATAGAACCGAGACTATTGAAAGTGATATATTTGGGCAATAAGAAAAGCTCCCTTATTTAGAGCTTTTCTTAACAATTTCGTGAATAAATAAAGAGTCTCTATTGTCTCCTGGTTTATTGATATATTCAAAATCCTGATTAGCCCCTGAAGCAAATGCTGAAAGCCAGCTAAATCTTAATTTATACAATTTATCTATGTCAGCACCTGCTTCCTTCCAATAATTGCGATGAAGACATTCTGTAGTTTTCCATACTAATTTATCATCGCTGTTTTCAATTATGAAATTTACTCTATCGCAAGGCATACCCTCAAGCATATAGTCATTAATTGCCTGATAAATATCTGAAGGTGTCTTTACTACAGCATTATTTCTTGCTTTTTCTCCGCATTCTCTTCCTTGATTCGTATATTCTTCTAGAGCTATCTTAAAGGCCTCACCTCTATGTCTTCTAAATACTTCAGCTAATATGTATGCAAGCCTTGTTTCTGTTTTTCCTATAGTTGTATTAAGCCACTGGTGAATATTAGTTAGGTCAATTTGATCTTCCAAAGGTTTATTTCTTAAAGGTTCTCCGTAATACTTAACGGAGTTATTAACTATTTCATCAATTTCTGTTCCATACTTATTTTTATATAGTTCTATTAATCTTTTTTCAAGCTCCTCATGGATACTTATTTTATTAAACAGCCAGTGATGAATAGGACCTAAAAATGCACTCATTAAAATCACACTCCAATAAATTTATTTTAAATATTATATATATTATTGCATTTAATTATATATTTCTATGATCTAAGTCACATTATACTGTTAAAATTTAATTAATTTTGAATTATAGGTTGAAAATATACTATGAAATTACTTAAAATATTTAAGAGGAAGAAAATATTATTATGCAAAATTTAATTTATATAAATAATTTTATTATTTTAGTTTCTGTTGAGGTATAATAAATAATGGAATACTATTAAATTCAGCTTATTAAAACTTAAGGAGGGGTTTTAGAATGGTAAAGCCGAGCATATTCAGTAGAGAATATGAAAAAAGAATGAAAAGAAGAAAGAAAGCAGTTGCAGCAGTTATTGTGGTAATAATAGCTTCTTTAGGCATTTTCCTTGCAAGTGGAAGCTTGAAAGATACATTAAAAAACAAAAGTGTAGGTCTTACAGGTTTTATTAAAAAAACAAATAAAAATGAATTAGAAACAGATAAGAAAATTGTTAAAGAAGAAGATAAAAAACAAAATGATAATCAAAATAATTCAGAAGCCGCTCCAAAGCCTGTTGAGGAGAAGGGGTATGAAGTTAATTTAAGTGATGGTACAAAGATTAAAGCAATTTATGAAAATAAAGACGGATCTAACAAATTTAAGTACGTAACACCTCTTGATGCAAAAATTAACTTTAGTGTGAATCCATCAGGCAATGCAATAGTTATACTAGATACTAAAGCTCAAAGCTTAATATATATCGATATAAATGGACAACAGCAGGATATAACTAACAAGAGCTATAAATCGAATACTAAAGAAGGAGTGCTTGAAAAGATACCTCAATATGTATGGTGTACTTCTCCAAAATTTATTGATGAAAACAATATAGCATATCTTTCACAGCTTCCATATATATCAAGCAAAGTAACAAAAAAGTTTTTATGGGTTACAAATATAGAAGATAAAAGACATATAAACAAATATAGTATCAGCGGAGAGAATATTAAATTTGGAAATATTGAAGATAAAGGTTTAGAAGTAACTCTTGATGATAGTTCAGTAGTTTATATTAAAATGAAAGGCAGTTCTATAAGCGTATCAGAATAAGAGAATTAAAGGAGAATTATATGAAGATTGGACTTTCCTCAGCGAGTTTTTATCCTGAGGTAAATACTGAAGACAGTATAAAACTCATGACTGATATAGGGTTTAACAGTGGTGAAATATTCTTAAATACTCCTAGTGAATATGAGGAAGATTTTATATATAAATTACTAGAAGAAAAAAGCAAGTATAATTTTAATATATCCTCTATTCATTGCTGCTCTTCCCAATATGAACCGTTTATTTTTGACAAATATAAGAGAAGAAGAGAAGATATGCTTGTTTATTATAAGAAGCTTTGTAAGGCAGCAAAGCTCTTAGGAGCTTCATGTTATACTTTTCATGGAATGAGATTTGCGGATATTAATACTATAGATAGAAAATTTATAATTGAGGTTTATGATGAGTTGTCATATATAAGCTTAGAACAGGGAATTAAGCTGGCCCAGGAAAATGTTTCATGGTGCATATCCAGCAATTTGGAGTTTATAAAGCTACTAAATGAAGAATGTAAATATCCTGTTTATTATACTTTAGATATTAAACAAGCTTATAAAGCCTCTATAGAGCCTGAAAAATACATAGAGGCTATGGGAAAAAATATTATAAATTTTCATGTTAACGATAGAGACAAAGAACATATATGTCTTCTGCCCGGCAAAGGCGAAGTTGATTATGAAAAAATTATTTCACTGCTTAATAGTATGGAATATGATGGAATGGCTATAATAGAGGTGTATAGGGAAAATTATACATATTATAACGAAATCTGTGAGTCAAAGGATTTTTTGTTAAAGCTTCTTTAATTAAATATTACTTGTAAACTTTAGTCTGTTTGGTATATAATTATTAATACGAGAAAAATAATCAATTATGTTTGAAAATTTACAGGTTGATATGCTATAATATTGTGGTTAATACGCATGAACCTGAGGAGGAATAGTATAATGAACGTTAAAATGGAAAAAATAGAACAGAATATTGTTAAACTTGAAGTAACTGTTGAGGTTGAAAAGTTTAATGAAGCATTAAAGAAATCTTATGCTAAAAATTCGAAGAAATTCAATCTTCCTGGATTTAGAAAGGGTAAAGCTCCAATAAATATGATTAAAAGATATTATGGAGAAGGTGTTTTCTTTGAAGATGCTATAAATTTCTGTTGTGATGATACATATCCAGAAGCAATAAAGGAAAACAATTTAAGACCAGTTGATTATCCTAAAATTGATATAGTTCAAATTGGAGAAAATCAACAATTTATATACACCGCTGAAGTTACACTATATCCAGAAGTAGAACTTGGAGAATACAAAGGTGTAGAAGTTAAAAAAGTTGAGTATAATGTATCAGACGAAGAAGTTGAAGCACAATTAAAGTCATTACAAGAGAAAAATGCAAGAGTTGAATCCAAGACAGAAGGAACAGTTGAAAAAGGTAACATAGCAGTAATTGATTTTAAAGGCTTTGTTGATGGAATTGCTTTTGAAGGCGGAGAAGGAAAAGATTATTCTCTTGAAATAGGTTCAGGAACATTTATAGATACTTTTGAAGACCAATTAGTTGGAATGCAAATAGGAGAAAATAAGAATGTAAATGTTAATTTCCCAGAGCAGTATGGAAGAGAAGAGTTAAACGGAAAGCCTGCAGTTTTTGAAGTTACAGTTAAGGAAATTAAAGTTAAAGAGCTTCCAGCAATCGATGATGAATTTGCTCAAGAAGTTTCAGAATTTGACACTTTAGAAGAGTTGAAAGCTGATACAAGAAAGAAAATGCAAGAAGCAAATGATACAAGAGCAAAGAGAGAATATGAAGAAGCTGTTATAGATGCTGTATGCGAGAATGCTAAAGCAGAGATACCAGAAGTTATGGTAAACAAAGAAATAGATAATATGGTAAAAGATCTCGAAATGAGATTAAAATATCAAGGACTTGATCTTCAAACATACTATGAATACACAAACAGCAGTGAAGAAAAAGTTAGAGAATTCATGAAAGAAAGTGCTGAAAAGAGAGTAAAGACAGAATTAGTTCTTGATAAAATTTCAAAGCTTGAAAATGTTGAAGCAACAGAAGAAGAGCTAAAAGAAAAAGCTTTGGAACTAGCTAAGCAGTATGGAGAAAAAGAAATAGAAAAGACTGCTGAGTTACTTCTTCAAGTTCAAAAAGACTATATAAAATTAGATATTGTTAACGAAAAAGTAATAAAATTATTAGTAGATAGCAGCAAAGCTACAGCATAATATAAAAGGGTAATTAGTTGCCAGATTTAATTCTGGCAATTAATTTTATAAATAATGCAAATAGGAGGAGATTTTATGAGTTTAGTTCCAGTAGTAGTTGAACAGACTAATAGGGGAGAAAGATCTTACGATATTTATTCTAGATTATTAAAGGACAGAATAATATTACTTAGTGAAGAGGTAAATGATGTTACCGCTAGTTTAGTAGTTGCTCAGCTTTTATTTTTAGAAGGTGAAGATCCAGATAAGGACATATATCTATACATAAACAGTCCAGGAGGATCTATTACATCAGGTATGGCAATTTATGATACTATGCAGTATATTAAACCAGATGTTTCTACAATTTGTATAGGAATGGCTGCTTCAATGGGAGCATTTTTATTAGCAGCTGGCGCAAAGGGAAAGAGATATGCGCTTCCAAACAGTGAAATCATGATACATCAGCCATTAGGTGGCTTCCAAGGTCAGGCTACTGATATAGGTATACATGCAGATAGAATTCTTAAGATAAAGAAGAACTTAAATACAATTCTTTCAGAGAGAACTGGTCAGCCATTAGAAAAGGTTGAAAAAGACACAGAACGTGACAATTTTATGACTGCAGAAGAAGCAATGAAGTATGGCTTAATTGACGAGGTTATAACTAAGAAGAAATAACCCAGCGAGGTGTAATGATGGCAAAAAATGAAGAAAAAAAACAATTAAAGTGTTCTTTTTGCGGTAAGAATCAAGATCAAGTTAGAAGACTTATTGCTGGTCCTGGAGTTTATATATGTGACGAGTGCATCGAACTGTGTTCAGAAATAATCACTGATGAGTTTGATGAAAATATTCAGGTTGATACTGGTTCGCTGCCAAAACCTATGGAGATAAAAACTTATCTTGATCAATATGTTGTAGGTCAGGATGATGCAAAAAAAGCACTTGCAGTAGCTGTATACAATCATTATAAGAGAATAAATTCAAATAATGATTTTGAAGATGTAGAATTACAAAAGAGTAATATTTTACTGCTTGGTCCAACAGGATCTGGTAAGACATTACTTGCCCAGACTTTAGCTAAGCTTTTGAATGTACCTTTTGCTATTGCAGATGCTACAACACTTACAGAAGCTGGTTATGTTGGTGAAGATGTTGAAAATATTCTTTTAAAGCTTATTCAAAATGCAGATTATGATATTGAGAGAGCTGAAAAAGGTATCATATATATAGATGAGATTGATAAAATAGCTAGGAAGTCTGAGAATCCATCCATAACTAGAGATGTTTCTGGTGAAGGAGTTCAGCAAGCACTATTAAAGATTCTTGAAGGGACAGTTGCTTCTGTACCTCCTCAAGGCGGAAGAAAGCATCCACACCAAGAGTTTATACAAATAAATACTACTAACATACTATTTATTTGCGGTGGAGCTTTTGATGGTGTTGAGAAACTAATTGAAAGAAGAACCAGACAAAGTGCTTTAGGCTTTGGTGCAGAAATACAGTCTAAAAAAGAAAAAGATATAGGAAAACTTCTTAAGGATATAATGCCTGGAGATTTATTAAAGTTTGGATTAATTCCTGAGTTTGTAGGCAGACTGCCTATTGTTGTAACCTTAGAAGCTCTTGATAAGAATGCTCTTATGAGTATTCTAACAGAACCAAAAAATGCTCTGGTTAAACAATATAAGAGACTTTTAGAGATGGATAACGTTGAGCTTGAATTTAATGAAGAGGCTTTGCTAGCCATTGCAGATGAGGCTATTAAGAGAAATACTGGTGCAAGAGGGCTTAGAGCCATAATTGAAGACATAATGAGAGATATAATGTTTGATATACCTACTAAGGAAGAAATCTCCAAGGTGGTTGTCAACGAAGCTACTGTTAAAGATAAAAAACCAGAACTTATATTAGCTGAAGATGGAAAAAGAACTCCAATTAAAATAGCTAAAAAAGGTAGAAACAAAAAAGGAATTGAATCAGCATAAGAGCAGAGAAATCTGCTCTTTTTTACTTTCTTCCAATTCAATAATAAAATAAATTTTAATGGAATATATTGCTTGAAAGATGTAAATAATACAGAAGGATAAATTTACTAATAAGGTGATTTGGAAGGGAGGTTTCTAGTTTAATACATTTATATAGGTATTAGGCTGGGTAAAATTATGACAAATTTTTTGATTTTCATTGAACTTTTAGTTACGGTTATTATGGGGTTGTATTTTTTTAATGCTTTAAAAGGTCAGACCTCAACTAAAGTAGTAATTGATAAAGAAAATAAAAAAGAAATGGATAAGCTAAAAAGTTTACGTAGCATAAAGCTAACAGAACCGCTTACAGAAAAGAGCAGACCAACAGACTTTGAGCAGGTTATTGGGCAGGAGAAAGGAATTAAAGCTCTGCAAGCAGCTCTTTGCGGTCCAAATCCGCAGCATGTTATTATTTATGGACCTCCAGGTATAGGTAAAACAGCAGCTGCAAGGCTTGTATTAGAGGATGCTAAAAAAAGAGCTAATTCTCCATTTAAAACTAATGCAAAGTTTGTTGAGATTGATGCAACTACTGTCAGGTTTGATGATAGAGGAATAGCAGACCCTTTAATAGGCTCTGTACATGATCCTATTTATCAGGGAGCAGGACCTCTAGGAATAGCAGGGGTGCCTCAGCCAAAACCAGGTGCTGTTACTAAAGCTCATGGAGGAGTTCTATTTATTGATGAAATAGGAGAACTTCATCCTATAGAAATGAATAAACTTTTAAAGGTATTAGAAGATAGAAAAGTATTTTTAGATAGTGCTTACTACAATGCTGAAGATAATAACATGCCTCTTTATATTAAAGATATATTTGATAATGGGCTTCCAGCAGACTTTAGGCTTATTGGTGCCACAACAAGAAGCCCTGAGGAAATAGTTCCAGCATTAAGGTCTAGGTGTGTTGAAATATTTTTCAGAGGATTACTCCCAGAAGAAATTAAAAAGATAGCTAAGAACTGCTTAGATAAGCTTGAATTGAAAATAGAAGAAAAAGCGTTAGAACTTGTAGGAAAATATGCTACTAATGGAAGAGAAGCTGTAAACTTAATTCAGCTTGCCTGCGGTATATCAACAAATGACAACAGAACTGAAATAACTGTTGATGACGTTGAATGGGTTATTGAGAATGGACAATATTCTCCTAGACCAGATAATAAAGTAAATGATAAACCACAAATTGGTTTTGTTAATGGCTTGGCCGTATATGGCGCAAATATGGGTGCTGTGATGGAAATTGAAGCTAGTGCTCAAAAAAGCAAACTTAGAAAAGGACATCTCAAAATAACGGGTATAGTTGAAGAGGAAGAGATAACCAGTTTCAATAGAAAGATGGTTAGAAAAAGTATGGCAAGATGTTCTGTTGAAAATGTTATTACTGTATTAGAGAACGTATATAATCTAAATTGTGATAAATATGATATACATGTCAATTTTCCAGGAGGATCACCAGTAGATGGACCATCTGCAGGAATCAGTATAACTACAGCTATATATAGTGCTATAATGGGACTATTAATAGATAATGAAGTAGCAATGACCGGAGAAATATCTCTTTACGGAAACGTTAAGCCCATTGGCGGCGTAAATGCAAAAATCTCAGCTGCAGTTAAAGCTGGAGCAAAAAAAATAATTATACCGAAGGATAATTGGCAGGACAGCTTTGCTAATATTGAGGAAGCAAAGGTCATACCTGTAAATCATATAGACGAAGTATTAAAAGAGGCATTATTAAAAGAAGAAACAAACAATGGTACAGTTACAATCGATACCAGCAGCAGTATTTTGTCTGCTAAATCTCTTAGTTAAAAATATAAAACAAAAATAATTTATAATAATTGAAAATAAACTATTTTATGGTTATAATATATTAAGTCTAGCCAAGTATTCTTAGAGGATACTTGGCTGTAAAATATTATTTAAAGTGAGGGGAGAAAAATGGAACAAGACAATAAAAATCTTCCTCTAATTCCCTTAAGAGGGATTACAATATTTCCTTACATGGTAATGCACTTTGATGTAGGCAGAGAAAAATCTATTCTTGCATTAGAAGAGGCTATGTTAAATGAACAGGAAATCTTTTTAGTTTCTCAAAAGGATGCAAAAATTGAGGAACCTAAGGTAGAAGAGATATATTCAATTGGTACAATCTGTACTATAAAACAGATTTTAAAACTTCCTGGTAATACTGTACGCGTTCTTGTAGAGGGTATATCTAGGGCGAGAATAATTAAATATATTCAAGACGAACCTTTCTATAGAGGGGAAGTTGAGCCTTTAGTTGAGGTAGAGTACAGCAGCGATAAAAAGTGTGAAGCTTTAATGCGTAAAGCTAAAGATATTTTTGATGAGTATATAAATATGTCAGGCAATATGACTTCAGAACTTCTTATCTCAATGGATGATTTAGAAAGTCCGGGAAGGCTTGCTGATATTATAAGTTCATATTTGATGCTTAAAGGTGATAAAAAGCAGGAACTTTTAGAAGCTTATGATGCAGAGGAAAGACTTGAAAAACTTATTTATATTTTGAATAATGAACTTGATATTTTAAAAATCGAGAGAAAAATAGGAGTCAAAGTAAAGAAGAATATAGATAAGGTTCAAAGAGAATATTATCTTCGCGAGCAGTTGAAAGCTATTCAAGAAGAATTAGGTGAAGATGATGAGGATAAAAAAGAAATAAATAAATATAAGAATAAAATTAATAAAGCTAAGCTTCCCAAATCTGTAAAAGAGAAGGCTCTATATGAGTTAGACAGACTAAAAAACAGCGGTTCCTATTCTGCTGAGGGCGGAGTTATAAGAACTTATTTAGATTGGATGCTAGAACTTCCATGGAATGCAGAAACAGATGATAATTTAGATGTGAAGCGTGCAAGAGAAGTTCTTGAAAAAGAGCATTATGGTTTAGAAGATGTAAAAGATAGAATTATTGAATACCTAGCTGTAAGGAAGATGAGTAATTCCTTAAAAGGACCTATATTATGCCTAGTAGGACCTCCAGGCGTAGGGAAAACCTCTATAGCTCGTTCTATAGCTAATGCTTTAAATAGAAATTTTGTTAGAATGTCTTTAGGCGGAGTTAGAGACGAAGCTGAAATAAGAGGTCACAGAAAAACTTATGTAGGTGCAATACCTGGCAGAGTAATATACGGAATGAAGCAGGCAAAAACCAGGAACCCATTATTCCTTCTTGATGAAATTGATAAAATGAGCAATGATTTTAGAGGTGATCCTGCAGATGCTCTTCTAGAGGTTCTTGATGCAGAGCAGAATAGTACTTTTAGAGATCATTACCTTGAATTGGATTTTGATTTATCAAAGGTACTGTTTATAACTACAGCAAATAGTCTGGATACTATACCAAGACCTTTACTTGACAGGATGGAAGTTATAGAAGTATCAGGATATACCTATGAAGAAAAGTTTCATATTGCTAAAAATCATTTAATACCAAAGCAGTTAAAAGAGCATAACATTGAAGAACAATCTATAACCTTTGCTGACAGTGCGATTTATAATGTTATTGAAAATTACACAAGAGAATCAGGAGTAAGATCTTTAGAAAGAAAGCTTGCTGCTGTTATTAGAAAAACAATAGCTGAAATGGTGGAAAAAGACAAGAAGTCTATTAATATAACCACAAATCATATAAAGAAATATTTAGGGCCAGTTATATACACTTACGATAAAACAGATAAGGAAGATAAGCTTGGAGTAGTAATGGGGATGGCTTGGACGGGTTATGGAGGAGATACATTGCCTGTGGAAGTTACTGTTATGCCTGGAAATGGAAAGCTTGAGCTTACAGGGCAGCTTGGTGATGTTATGAAAGAATCGGCAAGGGCTGGTTTTAGTTATGTAAGAGCTAATGCTTCAAAATATGGCATATCGCCTGATTTTTATAAAGATAAAGATATTCATATTCACGCTCCTGAAGGAGCTGTTCCTAAGGATGGTCCATCTGCTGGAGTAACTATGATTACTGCTATGATATCAGTTTTAAGCAATAAAAAGGTAAGACATAATGTGGCTATGACTGGTGAAATTACATTAACAGGAAGAGTACTTCCAATAGGAGGATTAAAGGAAAAGTCTCTTGCAGCGTTTAGAGCTGGAATTGATACGGTTATTATTCCTAAGGACAATGAGAAGGACATGCTAAAAATTCCAAAGAGTATTAAAAGCAAACTTAAATTTATATTAGCTGACAAAATAGATGATGTGCTGACAAATGCACTAATAAGTGAGGAATAAAATGGAGATAAAACAATCAGAGTTTATAACTTCTGCTGTAAGTCCAAATCAATATCCAAAGGATGAGAGGATGGAATTTGCCTTTGTAGGGCGCTCAAATGTTGGGAAATCCTCGATTATTAATAGTCTTACAAATAGAAAAAGTTTAGCAAAGGTTAGTTCTACCCCAGGTAAAACAAGACTTATAAACTTCTTTCTTATAAATAATACGTTCTATTTAGTTGATTTGCCAGGTTATGGTTATGCTAAGGTTTCAAAAACAGAAAGACAAAGCTGGGGAAAAATAATAGAACCTTATTTATTTAAAAGGCCTCAACTTAAAAGAATTGTGCTATTAGTAGACAGCAGGCATAAACCAACCGAGGACGACATATTGATGTATAAGTGGATAAAACATTATGGATATGAAGTTATAGTCGTTGCAACAAAAAAAGATAAACTCAAAAAAAGTGAAATATCTAAAAATGAAAAACTTATTAGAGATACATTGGAACTTTCCAAAGATGAAAAAATAATGTTTTTCTCTTCATTATCTAAAGAAGGTAAAGAAGAACTGCTGGATGTATTATTCATATAGCATAATGTAATATTGATTTTGGGGAAGGGGCTAACATGACTAAAAGCTTACAGAATATTTTAGTATTTATATTCTTATATATACCTCCGCTGCTTTTCTTTTTAAAATATTCATTAAGGAGAAATATAAATAAAATATTGCTTTTTATAATAAGTGTATTATATATTATCCTTGCAGTATACACGCAAAATATTTTGCCATTTATATTAGTTTTAATTAATATCAGATATATAAGAGTAAATGACACATATGGCATTTATAATAGTAATGATAGTTACTATACAGATTTAAGCAAAGATTACTACAGATATAATTTTAGTCTTAAAAGTTTTAATATATTCAAGGGGCTAAAATATGCAGCAGAATCTTATGGTTTAACCATAGCTGTGAATATTATTGTTGCTTTGATTATATCTCTTAGTAAATCAAACCTTAAGGAACAAGAAATAGTCAGGCAATTAATGGATACTTCTATAAATAAATTTGTATATATGATACCTGTAATGGTTATATTTGCACCCATAGTAGAGGAATTTACTTTTAGGTGGCTTTTATTTGAAAAGATATTTAAACCGCGAATAGGGATTTGCTTTTCTGCCATACTTTCAAGTATTCTATTTTCAATGGTGCATTTTAATATCAGAGTTTTTCCAGTACTTATAACTATAGGACTCATTAACTGTTATCTTATAGAGAAAAAGGGATATTGGTATGCAGTATTCAATCACTTGATTTTTAATACAGTATCTACTGTTGCTATGCTAATGCAAAAAATAAGTTAAGCTTAAAATTAATAAGCTTAGCTTATTTTTTTTGTGTCAAAAAGTAATTATGAGAATAGTATATAGTAGAAAACAAAAGAAAGATGAATCTTCTGGAAGGGAGGAAGTAGTATGGGCAGTGCACTAAACGAAATAGCAGTTACAAGGCAAATTGATGCCGTAGGTATAGGTGGAAGACGAAACAACAATATTTGGATATGGGTACTAGTCATTATCGTTATCTTCTGCCTAAATGGCAACAATGGCTTCTTTGGTAACTGGGGAGGTGGATGTGATAGCCGTAGAAAGCACCATCATCACCATCATCATCACCATCATGACGATGGTAATACTAATATATTCTTTGGTGAAAATTGGTGGTTCATACTAATCATATTCGCTATATTTTTCCTATTCAATGACGGCATAGGAGGGGCAAACACTAATATTATCAATGTCGATACAGATGATCCAAATGCATGTTAATTAGCTAAAGATGGAAAATAAATAGCCTGGGCTTAAGGAAAGCCCTTAATGAAAAAGGAGGATATATTTTATGAGTAAAAAAAGTTATTGCTGCAAACAAGAGAATAACTGCTGTGAAAACAAAGGTACATTTTTAGGATTAGGAAACTGCTGCTGTGATTTTCCAACCCTTATTATATTGATACTGATTATACTTCAGTTCAATAGAAAAGGCGGTTATGGTGTGGTTTCACCAGTTGTAACTGGCGGAGATGAGTGCGGAGCACCTGCACCAATAGCACCAACATTCTTGGGTGGATATGGTTCAATTGACAACAGTATCCTGTTCATAATTGCATTGTTTTTCCTTTCCTGCTGCAACCCTTGCAGAAGATAGATTAAGCTTGGAGGGCTCACTGCAGCCCTCTTTAACATAAGTCTAAAAGAACTTGCTACTTTTAGAACATATTTAACATTTAGGGGGTGAATATATGAGCAAGCATAATAGAAAACATAATAGGCAGCAGGATAATAATGGAATGAATAATTTTGACTTAGGTAACTTTGATATGAGTCAGATGGGTAGCTTATTAAATAATATAAATCCTAACCAGCTTTCTGGACTTTTAAATAATGTAGATTTAAACCAGGTAACTTCAATGCTTCAAGGAATGAGTGGAAATAATTCACCTAATGTTGAACAGCCAATTTCCAGCGACAAGAGATTAGAACTTCTTAATGCTATAAGACCTTTAGTTGATGCAGATAAATCAAAACTTATAGATACTATGATTCAAATCTATAATATAAGCAGAATTGTAAAAAAGTAGGTATATAGCCGTAGATGATTAAATTTCCATCTATGGATTATATAAATAAAAACATATGAATTGCTTATAAAAAACATAAGAGCAGCTTAGCACCAAATTTAATCTAATGAATAGTATATATTATAAACAAAAGAAGGCAACGCCCAAGAAACAGCAGACTCCATATATCCCAATATACAACAGAAATAAGCTGTTTCAAAATACTTCCTTTGTTTAAAAGCTAAAGATAAAGAATAGATTACATTAAACCATTGCCCAAGAAAGGGGGGTTTCATATGAGTAAAAAGCACGGACATGAATGCTGTTATGATGAAAAGCCATGTTGCAAGGAACGCGACAATTGCTGCTGCAGCTTCCCAACTCTAGTTGTATTAATTCTTATAATTCTTCAGTTCAATAAGCATGGTCACGGTTTATACGGAGCAAATGCTGTTGAAGGAGTTGGAAACTACAACGGATTATTCGGATCAGACAATAGCATACTATTCATCATTGCTCTATTCTTCTTATCCTGCTGCAATCCATGCAAAAGATAGCTAATTAATAAGATAAAAAAGAGAAAGGGAAGCCTGAGGGTTTCCCTAATTTTTATTCTATTAATTCCTCTGCATTTCTAGAAGCAATCATAGTGCATTTTCCGTCAAAGGAGCCTCCTTCTTTTACAATTAAATTTTTCACGGTTATATCACCAGTAATTTTCCCATACGGTTCTAAGGTTAGTGAATTTTCACATATAACATTACCTTCTACCTTGCCATTTATAAAAGCATTTTGACAGGAAACATTGCTTTTGCAATAAGAGGATACACCTATAATTACATCATCCTGCCAAAATATATCACCTTCTACAGAGCCGTCAATTTTCATTAATCCCTCTCCTCTTAAAGATCCAATAATTGAACATTTTTCTCCTATAAGAGTTTCAATTTTATTAAGGTTTTTTTCTTTTTCATTAAACATAGTACTTCCTCCATTTAGGCTTTTACAATTTATTATATTATATTGAAATTACATATATTCCATAATTTAAGTGTGAAAAATCTTTAAAATATTACGATAATAATAATAAATATATTCTAAGGCATAAATACAAGGAGAAATAAAATGTCTAAGTTATCACATCTGGCTGAAATTTTAATTACGCTTCAGTATAAAAGCTTTGTTACAGCTTTAGAACTATCTGAAATTCTAGGAGTTGATAAGAAAACAGTATATAGGTATATAGATAATTTGATAGAAGCAAATATACCGATTCAAACTCGTAAGGGTAGGAATGGGGGGATTTATCTTGAAGAAGGTTTTTTTATGAAAAGTCCTAGGCTTACAATTGAAGAGTTAGAGTCTTTGCTTTTAGCAGAAAAAATTTTAACAAAAGAAAATGGATTTGCGTATGAGGATACTTTGAAAAGTGCAGTAGGTAAAGTTAAAAATGTTTCTCGGCTTAAGATAGACAAAAAATTAAGCAATGGAATAATGGAAAATCTAGATAGTATAGATGATAAATTTTACAATATACTTCTAAGCATTGAAAAAGGACGGGCTGTTGAAATAGAATATCTAACTGCAGCAAAGGATAGCCTGGTAAAGGCAAAGGTTGATCCATATACAGTTATATATAGAATGGGTGAATGGCACTTGATAGGATATGAGCATAATACAAGTGTTGTTAAGAGCTTTTATGTAAGACTGATTAGCAAAATAAAAATAACCAATCTAGTATTTATAAAGCCGGCAGATTTTTCTCTGGGTAATTTTATTAAGGATTATTTTGGTGTTTTTTATGGTAATAATATAGAAGTGAAAATTAAGTTTAGTGAAAGCTTAAAAAGTTTTATAAGTCGTACTAAATGGCATGCCAGCCAAGAAGTTCAGGAGATGGAGGATGGAAGCTTAATGTTAAGCTTCTTTCTAGATGAGTTATCTGAAATAAAAAATTGGGTGATGGGTTTTGGTTCAGCAGCAGAGGTTATTGAACCTCTGCTGCTAAGAGAAGAAATCAAGCATGAAATCCATAAGCTTAGTGTTTTATATGATTAATCAATATGATTGATTAAAAATTTTAAAAATGGTGTATAAAACTACTAATAATGGTCAATATTAATAATGTAAATTGGAGATTAAATCTCCAAAGCATATAATGAAAGCATTACGCTTTCATTTAATGCTAGAACCCCCCATCCCCCTTGGGACCGCTAACCACGGTCCCTTTTGTTTTTATTTAAAAAATATCTTATTGCTCTAAATTTATTGAATTAACTTTATAATAATTATTTTCATCAGCTTTTCCTTGAGGTTTTAAGGTTACGTTTAAAGCGTAATTTTTAATCTTATCCTTTGATATATTAGATACGGCCTTAAAGTTTAGTGTCCAAATAATTTCTGAAATTTCACCATTTTTATCAGATTTATTATCTTTAAAAACACAATTTTGGAATATGTATGTATTATTTTCTCCTGAAAGCTTGCCAATAACTGATATATCCTGACCGCTTAAACCAGGATAAAATATATTAGAAGGTTTATTCCCTTCGCTTCCTGGAAGAGCTTCAATATATTTGATAAGTGAAAATATACTATCTCTTCCCATAAAATTATCCTTATAGTTGAATACTACATTTTCTAATTTTTTCTTATCATGCATGTACATATATGTAGCAATTTCAATTTTATTTGCGGTTAATTTACCAGATAAAAACTTGGGAGTTTTATTATTACTTACATCTGCAAAGCCGATAATGCTATTTGAGCTGCAGAAAATATCTTGAAATCCACCATTGTTCCAAAGAAATACATGTTGTACAGGTGTTTCCTTTTGAGCAGATTGTATAAAAATTTCTGGTGTCTTATCTCTAGTTATATCCATTAAAGTAACCTTAAGTGGATTAAATTCATCGTAAGTTCCTGAGGTAGGAAGCTTTTTGTCTGGTTCTAGATAAAGGCTTTTTTCTCCTGTGTTCACTTCCATATAATATTTATCCTTTTCTGTCTTAATATAAAGAATGTCTCTTTTGCCGTCACCATTTAAATCAGCTTGTACCAACTTATTATTGGCAACAAGTGTATTAAAGGTTGGAGTAGTCTTTTTGGTTAGAAGAAGGATTATTAATAGGATTAAAATGATTGATGTTAAAACTGCATAATAAATATGTTTTTTCTTTAGAAATATTACCCTTAATTTCATATAAATCACCTCCATTTAATTATATGAAAGAATTATATATTTAATTATTCTACACAAAATAAATTTATAGGTTTATAAGAAATACGAGGAGGTATTTGTATGAATAATGATGAAATGTATTTGACTAAAATGCTCAGGGGTGAAAATATGGGGATAAACATATATGAAAAGTATATTAAAAAGCTTCCAGAAGGAAAATATAAAAAAGAAGTTGAGAGTTTTCAGAGTGAACATATAAGGCATAAAACAAGACTTGAAAATATAATGAAGCATAGAGATATAGAAATAGGCAGCGAAATAGGATTTCAGGGGAAAATGGCAGAACTTATGACCTCCGTAAAGTTAATGTTTAAAAGTGATCCAAAAGCTGTGTTAAAGGAGGTTCATAAAGGAGAGTTAATGGCTGCAAAGTACACTGAAAAATATTTATCAGAGTTTAGCGAAAGTATACAACCAGATATTGAAAAATTATTAAAAGAAGATAGAGAAAGAATAAATAAGATTAATAAAATACTTAAAACAATTTAAAACAGGAGGGGCAGGTGAGTTGTAAGTTGAGAATAAATAAATCAATTTCGCTTATACTGGTTATTTTTCTTTGTATAACCTCAAATGGCTGCCAAAAGAAAAGTAGTTCTGGAGAAAGCAAGGAAAAGTCGTTAAATGTATATGTAGATATTAAAGATAAAAATTCTCTAAATATAATTAAGTTTTTAACCGAAGAGTATAAGAAAGAAAATCCAAAGTCAAATCTTAAAGTCAATGATGTACTAGGAACTGATGGAAGTATTGAAGAAGATATAAGTAAAGGCACAGAAGCTGATGTAATAATAACAAATAGAAATACAATGATGGAATTAGCTAGAAAAGGACTTATTAGTGATATGGGGCAATATTATGAAAAAAATAAAATAGGAGATAAATTTTATAAAGTTGTTACAAGTTACGGGAGAGTGGGGGAAAAGTATTATGGTTTAGGGATGATTCCTTATACTATGGAGATTTTTTATAATACAGATGCATTAAATAAACTAGGTGTATCTCAACCTACTAATATAAAAGACATGGAAGCTGTGATTAAAAAATTAACCGCAAATAACATAAAAATTCCTGTAGTAGTGGGGGAGGATTTAGATATTAATACTGCATTATCTACAGTTGCTGCTAGTAATATAATTAAAGTATCAGACTTAGATAATATTTATGATAATAAAGAAGAGTATAAAAATAAAAAGGAAATGCAGGGGATTTTTGATGGGATCAATGCAGCTGTTAAATACTTATCTATAAATAAAAGTTTATTTGAACTAGGCAATGACAGTACCTTTACTTCTCTTACTAATGGATCAGTACCTTTAGTTATAAGTACCTCTTATTATTATAATGAGCTAAAAGACGGAAAGATTGGAATAGTAGAGGATTACTCAGTATTAAATAACCAAAAGGGTACAGTTCCGGTTATAATAAACAGTATAATGTCTATTCCAAGCAATGGGAAAAATTCAGAAGAGGCAGGAAAACTTGTCAAATTTATACTTGATGAAAAGACGCAAGAGAAACTTGTGAAGAAAGGTTTTGTTACTGGCAGCAAGAAGAGTAATGAAAAGTTATCAGGAATTGGTGCCAGTATAGAAAAACATCTATTAAGTTCAAGTGATAATAATATAGCCTATATTTATAGCCTTCCTAAAAAATTCAGAGGCGCTATATCTTCAAAAGTAGATAATATACTAAGTGGAAAATATAGTGGTAGTGAATGGCAGGATATTGTAAATGAGGTTTATAAATAAAAAAAGGATATGTTAGATTTAAACTTAATCTGGCATATCCTTTTGATTTATTCATCTTTTTTGTTGTTTTTGCAGTCTCTGCATAATCCATAAAAATATACCTGACTAGTCATTACCTCATAATCTGTTTGTCCCTTAACGGTATCATTTAAATCATTAAAGCAAAAACCTGCAATGTCATCAACTCTTCCACAGCTTAAACACTGAATGTGAGAGTGTGGACAAACCATTCCATCGTATCTGAAATTGCCTTCACCAACATTAATTTCTTGAACTAAACCTACTTCTACAAGAGTTTTTAGTGCTTTGTATACCGTAGCAAGGCTCATTGTAGGATATTCTGGCTGAAGAGCTTTATATATAACTTCAGCAGATGGATGTTCTTTTGTTGATTTTAAATATTTATATACTGCAATACGCTGAGGAGTCAACTTAAGCTTTTTTTCTTTAAATACTTCAGATAAGTTATTCATATACACCATCCTTACTATATAGTTAATTATATTATATAATAAAAATTATTTATTGTCAAAGAAAAGGTTTTTTAAATTTAAGTTTATAATTTATTTATTTTAACAATTATTTTACTCATTTTATTTACTTAATCATATTATAGTAGTAATAAAGATTTTTCTCAATACTCCGCCTAAACAAAAATGCGCATTTCAATAAAGCTTAAAGAAAGGGGATTATATATTGAAAAGAACTTATGTTTTAGATACTAATGTTATTCTTTATTCACCTAATGCTATTTTTTCCTTTGGTGAAAATGATGTGGTTATACCTGAGGTAGTGTTAGAGGAATTAGATGCTTATAAAAAAGATAAAAGTGATTTAGGGGCAAATGCAAGACACTCAGCAAGAATAATAGATAAACTTAGAAAGCAGGGGAAATTAAATAAAGGTATTGAGCTTCCGGGCGGAGGTAAACTTAGAGTTGAAATGAATCACTTAAGTGCCGAAATACCTCCGGTGTGGAACAAAAATAAACCTGATAATAGAATAATTCAAGTATGCAAGGGACTTCAGGAACAGGGGGAAGATGTTTGTCTTGTTACTAAAGACATTTTTGAGAGAATTAAAGCAGATACGGTTGATATAGATGCAGAAGATTTTTATGAAAAAATGGTTCCTGAATATGAAAGTCAATATACAGGGAGAATTGAGGTTTTCACTTCTTCAGTTAAGCTTGATGAATTTTATCAAAAGAGAGTTTTGTTACCTGAAGATTTGATGTACTATTGTTCTGATACTGGTCAGTATTCGATGCCTGAACTTTTTGTTAATCAGTTTTTAATTATTCATTCTATAGAAAATCAAAGGAAAACTGCTTTAGCAAGATATGATGGAAAAGAAATAGTACCACTGATTTTCAAAGAAAATAGTCCGCTAGGAATATCGCCAAGAAATGTAGGACAAAAGTTTATGCTTGAAGCTCTTTATATGGATGCTGATAAAGTTCCCCTTGTTATAGTTAAAGGTCCCGCTGGGACTGCTAAGACATTGTTTTCTTTAGCTGTAGGACTCCAAAAGGTAATGGAGGAGAACACAGGGCAATACAGAAGAATACTGGTATGCAGGCCAAATGTAACTATGGATGAGGAAATAGGTTTTCTACCAGGAACAGAGCAAGAGAAAATATCACCATTCATGAGACCGATATTTGATAACTTGCAAATTCTTGTAGATTCTGATGAAAAAGAAAGATATAAGGATGAAAAAGAGCTTGATGATAAAGTAAGAGAGCTATTTGATAGAAAGATTATTACTACCGAAGCTGTTGCATTTTTGAGAGGTCGTTCAATAGTTAAAAATTGGGTAATAATAGATGAGGCTCAAAATCTCTCACCTAAGCAAATTAAAGCAATAATAACAAGAGTTGGTGAAGGAACTAAACTTATATTAATTGGAGATCCAGATCAGATTGATCATGCATACTTAGATTCCAGATCAAATGGATTGTGTTACGCAGCAGAAAAAATGAAAGGCAGCGAACTTTGCTGCCAAGTAACGCTTAAATACGATGAGTGTGAGAGATCGCCGCTTGCATATGAGTCATCAAGAAGGTTATAATGATAAAGACATGCTTTAGCATGTCTTTATTGTTTCATAAAAAGCATACTTTTAACAATAAATACTTATAAACACTATTTAAAATATAATAGTTTTATAGTAGAATAGAGTTTGTATTTTAATTAACATAAAAGCTGAGTTTTAAAAATATAGATATTAAATTATATTAGGGGATGGTGAACAATGGCACAAAATAGAGATAGTATTAGTAAAAATACTAAAAAAACTAAAAGAAAAAAGTTTTCATGGAGATTGTTTATATTTTTCATAGCATTTGAAGTTATATTTACTGCATTTACAGGACCGTTTATGTTATACTACGGACCATTTGAAAATGTAAAAAAATCCATGGTAGCTGCTATAATGCAGACAAGAACACATCAATATTTTGCTACAATATTTTTATCAGATAAAAAGATAAACCAGATTTTAGGAAGAGATACATCAAATGCTGGCAGCTGGGTAAATGTAAGTTCAGAAGAACAGCATGTAAGCGACATTAAAATATCCAACCAGCACGATAGTTCTATAACTAGATATGATATTCCAGGAAAGAAATTCGATGGATATATGTTGGAGATAAAGGACCCGTCTCGAGTAAGGGTTGCCATGACTAAAAAGCTTGGAAAAGAGGGAGAAAGAACAAGTCAGATGGCTAAAGAGAATAATGCAGTTGCAGCAATAAATGGAGGAGGTTTTACTGATAAGTCTTCAGATGGAACTCTTTGGGCTGGAACCGGTGGATATCCTACTGGACTTGTTATTTCAAATGGACAGGTTCTTTATAAAGATCAAAGCGAGAATACAAAAGGTAGTGTAATGGCTTTAACAAAGGATGGTTTATTAATAGTTGGAGAAAAGAGTCTTTCTGATTTAAAGAAGGCTGGGGTAAAAGAAGCAATAAGTTTTGGTCCTCCTTTGATAATTAATGGAAAGCTTCAAAAGGGTTTAGATCCAGGACCAAATCCAAGAACTGCAATAGGACAAAAACAGGATGGAACAATTTTGATGCTTGTTATAGATGGAAGACAAGGCACAAAGTTAGGGGCAAGTCTTCAGGACGTACAACAAATTTTATATAAAGCAGGAGCATGGAATGCAGTTAACCTAGATGGAGGCTCTTCTTCTACAATGTATTACGAAGGTGAAGTAATAAATGAGCCTAGTGATCCACTTGGTGAGAGAACTGTAGCTACATCAGTTTATGTTGAGAAGTAAAGGAGAGTGAAGCATGAAGAAGTTTAAAAAAGTAGGGGTATGGATTTTAATATCTATATTTTTACAAGCTGGGGTTCTTTTTTATTTAGATAGATTTTATTTTGTTACTGAATCCAATGTTGATATAAAGAAAGTAGAAGAACCTGCTAAACAAGTAATAGCAAATAAAGATATAGAAATAAATATACCTGAAGCTGCAAAGAATATTAATATTTCTTCTGATGGAAAGTATGTTGCATATTTTTCAGATGAAACATTATATGTTGTAAATACTATAACTGGAGATAAGAAGCAGGTTGAGTTTGATAGTGATAAAAAATTCTCTTACTATATGTGGCTTCCAGATGTCAATAATATACTTATAGCTGAGAAAAAGTCCACATCAAAACAATCAACTATAACCTTTTCTAATTATGATGCTGAAAAGAATAAAAAGAAAGATATTGCTAACGATAACAGCGGCAAGCCAACTTTAATAAATCTTTCTGACAAGCAATCAGATGTTGATGATTTAGAAATGTCAAGACTTACTGGAGTTATCTATATAAAAATTTCTAATAAGAATATTAAAAATGGTAGAAGCAGTTTTTATGAAATGAATAGAATGGCTCAAATAAGCAGTTTAAAAGTAAACAGTAACTCAGTTGGCAATATAAATACATTTCCGCATCAAGCAAGGCTCGCGTATGAAGACTTAACTTATCATAAGGTTTATACTACTGGTATAAATAAGGCAATAACTATAAAGGGAGTTACTAACACTTGTTTAGTTGGAACAGATGACGAAGATAAACTTTATATAGGTGCGGTTGAAAACAATAAGATAAAGAAAGTTTATTACGGACTTGTTAAAGACAGTATGGATACTTGGAGAAGTATAGAGTTAAAGAATGTGGTAGATAAGAAAGATATATTTGTATCTAGTAATGGTGACATATATGTAAATGACAACTTAAAGGGTACTATCACTAATATCATGAGCAACAAAGAAATAACTTATAAAGGAAAGCTTATTCAAATGTATGAAAATGGTGCAATATCTCTTTCGGACGGAAAACTTTACAAAATAAGCTTTAATTCTAAGGAGTAAGGCGTAGGCCTTGCTCTTATTTTACATTTTGACTATACAATTTACAGGAAAAATTATAAAATAAACTTATTACTATTATAGATGATAAAAGTCTTAATTGTACTTTAACGAGCAATTAGCGAGCGGAAGCGAGTAATCTTTAATTGCTCAGTGCTTCCGACTAAAAGGAGGTTGAAGTCCTAAATGGACTTCAACGGGTAGTCTGCGAAGTGGAACGAGCGTCTGAGACTACCCTGTGTTTCGAGTAAAAGGAGGTAAAAGTCCTAAATTGACTTTTACGAGTAATTTTCGAGCGGAAGTGAGAGTTATAAATTACTCAGTGTTTCCGACTAAAAGGAGGAATAAATTTGACCTATACAGCATTACAAGATAAAATATTGCAAATACTGCTTCTTCTGCCGGGTATACTGGCAGGATTTACATTTCATGAATATGCTCATGCTTATGTGGCAGATAAACTTGGAGATAAAACACCTAGATTTCAAGGAAGACTTTCATTAAATCCATTGGTTCATATCGATCCAATAGGATTTCTAATGATACTTATAATTGGCTTTGGATGGGCTAAGCCTGTACAAACAAATCCTAGTGCCTACAAAAAGTATTACAAGGATGATTTGAAAGTTTCTTTAGCCGGACCTGTTGCTAATTTAATACTAGCTTTTATTTCAGCAGTATTTTTAGCGCTTTTTATAAAATTTACTGGAAGTATGAGCATGAATGAAAATTTAAGATGGATTATCACAAGAATATTCATACTTTCAGCAAGTATAAATTGTACTTTATTTGTTCTAAATTTAATACCTATACCCGGTTTTGATGGATTTCATATATTAAGAGATTTATTTCCTAAATTCTTTTATAATATTGCAGATACTATATATAGATATCAGCTCATTATTATGGTTTTATTTTTAGCTAGTCCATTAGCAAATTATGTAATAGGTGTACCTTCAAGGTATATACTTTCTTTTATTTTTAATATTGTTGGGAGAATTTAAAACAGATATTTTTTAAAGAAGTGCAGTGCATAGCTGCATTTCTTTCTATTGTATAGATTTAGTTAGAAAAATTATATATAATCAATAATGTAGTAAACGATGAAGCTATTTTAAATTGGAGGAAGAAATGAGATTAAGAAAAAAATGGTGGGCAAGACCAGAACTTGAAAGCAGCACTATATTTATAACAAATCCAAAGGATAACTTTGGAAGATGGAACGAAGAATTTAAAAATAATAATGAAATTCATCTGGAGCTTGGCTGCGGAAGAGGTAAATTTATCAGCGGAAAAGCTAAACAAAATCCAAATATAAATTATGTCGCTATAGATTTAAAGGATGAAGTGCTTATATTCACTTTAAAAAACGTTATAGAAGCGGAGGTTTCTAATGTTAGAATAGTGCCATTAAATATACAGCTCATTGAAGGTATATTTGTTGAAGATGAAATTTCAAGGATATATATAAATTTCTGCAATCCCTGGCCAAAGGACAGGCATAAAAAGAGAAGACTTACTCATACAAGATTTTTAACGGAATATAAGAAGTTCTTAAAACCAGGTGGAGAGATTTGGTTTAAGACTGATGATACCGAACTATTTGAAGAATCAATTGAATATTTTAAAGAAAGCGATTTTAGTATTGAATATCTAACCTATAATCTTCATAGCAGTGATTTTAAAGAAAATATTGTTACCGAGTATGAGGAAAAGTTTACTTCAAAGGGCATGAAAACAATGTTTTTGATTGGAAAATTAAGTTCTGTTAATGAGAATAAATAAAATACGAAATTTTGTTGATTTGTGTATATAGTAATGTTAAAATATAACAAAATTTATGAGGTGATCATATGTTTATAAATTACTTTTTAAGTAAAAAACTTCATCACCATCACAGGAAGCACTTGAAGCCTTGAATTTAATTCACAGGTACAAGTGCTGTTAGTGCTTGTACCTGTGGTGCTGTTTATATGGAACTCTACAGGTATTTAATAAGTACCTTGCAGAGTTCTTTTATTTTTTGAAATAAATTATTTTAAAGTGAAAAGGAGAGATTTATATGTCAGTAGAATTAAAAAACTTAAAAGGAACGAGAGATTTTTTGAAAAATGAGCAAAAGTTAAGAAATGAGATTATTAGAAAGCTTCAACAGGTATTTGAAAGTTATGGCTATGAGCCCATTGAAACACCAATAATATGTAGATATGATATTCTAGCTTCAAAGTATGCAGGTGGTGATGAAATATTAAAAGAAGTATATAAGTTTAAAGATCAGGGACAGCGAGAATTAGGGTTACGGTATGATTTAACAGTTCCTTTTGCGAGAGTTGTAGGAATGAATTCTAATATGAGAATGCCTTTTAAAAGATACGAGCTAGGAAAGGTATTTCGAAATGGCCCTGTAAAAGCTGGAAGGAGCAGGGAATTTATTCAATGTGATGTTGATGTAGTAGGAGTAAAGTCAATGATGGCAGAAGCAGAGCTTATGATTATGGCAAATGACATATATAAAATGCTTGGACTTGATATTTATATCTCTTTTAGCAATAGAAAACTTCTGTCAGGAATAATTAAAGCTACAGACATAAGCGAACGGCTCGAAGGAACTGTAATATTAAGTTTAGATAAACTTGAGAAGTTAGGAGAGAAAGGGGTGAAAGATGAACTTTTGAATAAAGGATTAACCCCTGAAGAGATATCAAAGTTATTTTCAATTATAATGATGAATGAGGAAAAACTGCTAGAAGAACTCCGAAATAATCCTCCTAATAATTTGATAAAGCAAGGAATAAATGAGCTTGATGAGCTTATTTACTTTATGGAGTCAGCAGGTATAAAAGATATTTGCAGGTTTTCACCATGTCTTGCAAGAGGTCTTGAAATATATACTGGTACAGTTTTTGAGATATTTTTATCAGATGGAAGCATAAGCTCAAGTTTAAGCGGCGGTGGGAGGTATGACAAGATAATAGGCGCATTTTTGAATAATGGCAATGAATATCCGGCAGTTGGAGTAACCTTTGGTCTTGATGTAATATATTCAGCCATAGAAAATAAGTATACTGAAATGGAGACACCAGCAGCACAAGTATATATCATACCAATAGGAACTGAGGCACTGTCACTTAACTTATTAACAAGATTAAAAAGAAAAGACATACAAGCTGATATTGAGATGGATAAAAGAAAACTAAGAAAAAGTATTGAATATGCAGGGAAGCAGAAAATACCTTTTATAGTAGTTATAGGTGAAGATGAAGTGAAAAGCGGAAAAGTTAGAGTTAGAAATATGAAAGATGGTATTGAAACAGAGATGGATATAAATAAGCTTGAACTTTTCTTTAAATAGCTTAAATAAAAAAAATATGCATGCTGCACATATTTATAATGGTGAATATTATTTTTATGTAGATAGAAATCTTTAAAACAGTAGATAATGTTTATAAAATTATGTATAATTAGACTTGAGTGGATATAATTCTACAAAAGTCTTTTTATTTTATAAAAACAGGGGGAAAATCATGATTTTTGGTAAAAAGTATGCAGAAGAGATTGAAGCACTGAGGAAAGAGCTTGATATAGAAAAAGCAGAAAAAGAATCGTTAATTGAGAAAATTAATAAGCTTGAAAATAAGGTTAATTCTTTGGAAGATGAAAAAAGCTCTTTAGAGAAAAGATTACACGAAAAGGAAGAAAGCTATAGTGAAGCAGCAGCTGTTGAATACAGTAGTGTTATTTTTGATTTAAATGGTCTTTTAAAGAAGCTTGTTGGACAAGATGAGAATGTTATTGCAAATATTAATGAAATAAACAATATTGGATTAAATGTAAAAGAAATAGCTAAGAATGCAGGAGATACATTAAAGAATATGACTCAAACTACAAAGGAAACAGGAAGTGTTATTAATGATTTTACAACTTCCTTTGAAGAACTTTTAAACAGAGTTAAATCGATAGAAAATATATCTTCTCAAATAAATGGTATAGCTTCTCAAACTCAACTCTTGTCATTAAATGCTTCTATAGAATCAGCTAGGGCAGGAGAAGCAGGTAGAGGCTTTACAGTAGTTGCAGAGGAAATAAAGAAGCTTTCTGAGAATACTTCAAGACTTTTAAAGGATATTCAAAATACTGTTAAAGAAACCTATGATATAGCTGTTAAAGCTAAGGAACAAGCTGTTGAACTTAACGAAGGAAAGTCGGAAACAGTATCAGTAGTTAAGGAAGCTAAGCTTGGTTTTAATGAAGTAACACAAAGAATAGAAGAAATTACAACTAAGATATCTGAAATTAAAAAAACTGGAGATGTTCATCTTAGTTTAAGTCAGAATATTATTGATAAAGTAAATACAATTGCCTAATATAAAATCCTGAGGAGCATTTTCTCAGGATTTTATGATACTATAAATTTGGGCTCAAGTTTAATAGGTTGATAAGACAATTTGGCTTTTCTCAAGCCTTCTTTACCTAAGTCTTGTTCTCTATTTATATATGGTATATTACTAAAGTGCTTTTCTATAAAGGCTCTATTTACAAACGCATATAATCCATTTATCTCAGTGGAAGCTTTTTCAATATGGATTATTGCCATATTTTCATTCATTTTTTCACCTATAGTGAAAGCAGAAATCTCTTCATCTACATAAACAGCCATTCCAATAAAATCAAGCTCCTCATTATGAAGAAGAAGTTCTTGAATAGCTTTAAGCTCATACTTAAGATATCCCTTGCATTCATTAATTTTACACCAATCACAGGCTGTTTTCATGCAGTCTTCTATAATCTTATTATTAATTTCAACAGTTTCATATCTATTATTTTTTATAAAGTTATTATAATGATTTTTCTTGCTATGAAGTTTTTTTCCAGATAAGGAGATAAGCTTAGAACTTTCGTAAATATAGTCAAAATTATCTCTATCCTCTTCAATATTATAAGTATTTCCAAATATACTTTTTATTTCTTGAACAAAATCTGCTTCAGTATCTTTAAACAAATATTTCATATTATTTTTATTCCTGTATGAATCCAAAAGTTCCACAATTTCTTTTAAGTTATCCTTAGTATAACCAATTGGCTGCATGAAATGGTAATCTTCATCGAAACCTTTCTTTTTGATAATTAATATATCCTTAAAGATTGTATATTGTATATCTAAAGCTTTACGCCAAATAAACAAATTAGTAAAGGAATATTCGCTTGTTTTAAAGTTATAGGGCTTTAAATATTTATTAAATATATTTTTATCTTCAAGACCAAGAGGTTTAAATTCAAACATAGTATTTTCTCCTTTCAGTCGAAATTCTGGGCAGCCTAACTAGCTCGTTCCCACTCTCTAGTCTGCCAATAAAATTTCATTTAGGCTTTTACTTCCTTTCATTGAAGAACTTGACTGCTTAAGAGCAGTAGTTTATTTAGGACATCTAACTTCTTATAATCACAAATAAAGTAAAAATATTATCTATAGTATTAGCTAAAACTATGGAAGTTATATGGCTGTCTTACTAAATTATCAAAGTATAAATACTATATGATTGGTTAATTTAAATATGAAAGTAAATTTAATTTTACAATTATTTTTAATCAATAATCTGCAATTAATGGAGGTAACTAATATGAAGAAGGTCGCTAGTTTAGTTATGACAGCTTTATTAATTAGCACTCTATCTGGATGTACAAATAGAAATACAGCTTTGAGAAATGATTATAATAGAGTCATGCATCCTGGAACAACTCAAGGAACAAGAACAGGTTATGAAACAACTAATCAGGGAAGGACTCAAGGAACCTATAGAGATGGCGTATATACTGGTACAGGTAACCCAGGATCTAATGGAAATCAGATAGCAACTGTTACTATAAGTGGTGGGAAAATAATAGATGTGGCTTTAAGAAGTGTTGATACGCAGGGAAAAGAACTAGGAAATAATACAGTACCACCTGGAACGACAATAGGAAAAATAACTGGAAATACAGCGAGTACGACAGCAGATACTCCGGGAACAAGGAATGCGGGTACTCCAGGAGTAACAACAGGAGGTATGGCTGGCGGAATGGCTGGAGATATTACCGGAACACCTAGAGGAAATACAAACTATGCTGCTGGAGACTATAGCTATCAAGGTTATGGTGGAAATTCAGGGCCAATGCCTGGAAGTATGCCAAACGGAATATCAGGAAGAACAAATACAGGTACAACAACAGGAGGAACAACTACAAATTTCGGAAATTATGACCAGATGAAAAGAGAAATTGCATCTTCTGTTATAAATAATCAAACCTATGATATAAATTTAGGTCGAAATAATACTGATATGGGACAAAACTGGAAGTTAGCAGTTAGAAGAGCTTTAGAGCAAGCAAAATAATATTATGAATTCCTAAATACAAATAAATCCTATAGAATGAACTTTAAGTTTAATTTCTATAGGGTTTATTTTTAAATTTAAATAGTTTACAAATTATGATAAAATTATAGTTATTATATATAGGGAAGCAAGTTCAACTATTAACCTATACATGTCCTAAAAAGGTTTAAAACTACCTATTTTATGACATGTATAAATTAAGTTTCACCTTTGTTTCCCTATAGAAAAGAGGAACGTTATGAAATTATCAGGTAAAACAGCATTAGTTACCGGGGCTTCAAGTGGCATAGGAAGAAGTATAGCTGTAGAATTATCAAAGGCTGGCGCTGTAGTAGCAGTAAACTATAATAAAAATGAAGAGGGAGCTTACGAAACTTTAAAAATAATTAAAGAAAATGGCGGCTTTGGCATTATTGTTAAAGGCAATGTAGGCTCCTATGAAGAAGTTAAAAATATGATAGATTTAACTATTCATAAATTTGGAAGGATAGATATCTTAGTTAATAATGCAGGAATATCAAAGGTGGGATTATTTATGGATATGCAAGAAGATGAATGGTCTGATCTTTTAAATATAGATTTAAATGGAGTAATAAATTGCAGCCATTATGCTCTTAAATATATGGCATATCAAAAGAGCGGCAATATAATAAATATATCTTCTATATGGGGAAATTCAGGAGCTTCCTGTGAAACCGTATATTCAGCAGCTAAGGGTGCAGTAAACAGCTTTACAAAGGCTTTAGCAAAGGAAATGGCTCTATCTAATATAAGAGTAAATGCAATAGCACCTGGTGTAATTGATACTGAAATGAACAAGTGGCTTTCATTAGAAGATAAAGAGGCACTTCTTCAGGAAATTCCAATGATGAGGTTTGGTACAGGAGAAGATATAGGAAAGCTTGCTATGTTTTTAGCTAGTGATGAAGCTAAGTATATAACTGGTCAGATTATTACAGTTGATGGGGGAATGATGTAAAAATAATCAGCTGACTAAAAACAAGTAATAATTTCTAATAGTGACCGCATCTTTTATATTTGTAAAAGAAAAAAGCTGATTATAGATAATCAGCTTTTGTAGAGTTGTATTTATTTTACATCTATAAATAAGTTTATATCCCTGCTTATGCTGCCGCTTAAGGATGAGTTTATAGTGTAAGTAGTTCCATTAAAATTGAAATTTTTAAAATAAATCTTTATTCCTTGCTTAACAGAGCTTGGAGGAATTGGAAGCTTTGTAATAGCACTTGGATTATAGCACTTTATAGCTTCATTATTTTCATCTGTAAAATATGTCTTCTCTAAATCTATATTAATTAAGTCTTTGGTTTTATTTTCTATATTTAAATTGGCAATTAGAGTATTGTCAATTAATTGAACGGAATCAACTCCAATGTTAAACTTAGAATTGCTAATTGAAGCATTAGGGTTTAAATTAAATTGAAACTGTAAATCTTTACTTTCATTTTTTCCCTTACCTTTAGCTTTACCTTTCGAGCCGCTACTGCTGCTTTTTAAAGTAATAGCATTATTTTTAAATAGTACACCTCTTGAAATTATATCTTTCTCTTCCGCTTGTTTAGGCTCAGAAGTATTTTCATTTTTTTTGATATCATTATTACCAGTATTTTTAGAAGCTGTATTATCTGGAGTATTAGTGTTTGACAGCTTGCTTTTATTACTGTTTATAAGTGATGTTAATAATATTAATATTACAGCTAATATTATGATTAAAGCAGCTAATATTTTGTATACAGGTTTTTTTGTTTTGATTTTTTTATCTGCTAATTCAGTTTTAGGAGCCAGAATGGTTTTATCATCTCTATTAACAGCTTTAGTTTTAAAGTTATTTAAATTGTAAATATAGTTAATTAAAGTCTCTTTAAGTTCACGTATATCTCTATAACGATTTTCAGGCTCAATAGCAGAAGCTTTAAGCATAATATTGACAAGAGCATATTCCATAGTTTTTGGGTAATTATCCTTATTTATAATTTCTGTTGGATAGGAAGGCATCCTGCCAGTAGTCATAAAATACATAGTAGCACCTAAGGAGTATATATCAGTTTGAACATTAGATTGTACATTCATTAATTGTTCAGGTGCTATATACCCCTTTGAACCAAGTATTATTGTATCACTGTCTTGATTTTCCTTATAGGTTCTTGATATCCCAAAGTCTACCAATATTACTTTTCCATTCTTTTGAAGCATTATGTTAGACGGCTTTAAATCTCTGTATATAATTGGTGGATTAAAGTTATGAAGATAATCAAGTATACTGCAAAGCTGCAGAGATATATCTATTAGTTTTTCAGGATTAAGACTTCCATATTTACTGATATATTCTTTTAAGGTTTCTCCTTCTATGTAGTCTTCAACCATGTATAGATAATTTTGTTCATAAAATATGTCTACTATTCTTGGGATTCCATCATGAACTAAATCTTTTAAAATATTAGATTCTGCTAAAAAATTTATTTTTTCAGACTCATCTATTTTAGTTTCCTTTACGGCCCATAGGTTTCCTAGGCGATTATTTTTACAAAGATATACAGTTCCCATTCCACCTTGGCCCAGAACCTTAATGACCTCATATTTATTATCAAGTATATGTCCTATATTTAACATGCAATTCACCTCAAGCCAAGAATTTTATAGATAAAAAAATATAAAACCCTATAAATTGATTACTATAAAAGTTTAGTATTGTTTATAAATTTTTTCTACAGGAAAATTATAGTATAAAAAGTTACATCTTATTCCACTCTTGAATAATATAAATAATAAGGGAAGTAATATTCTTGCTTATTTTAGTAAAAGGAGTTGGATGCAGTGGGACATAAAAGAAAGCCGGCATTAGTAAGTGATGTTAAAGTTGAAAGCCCAGGACTTAATCTTACCTATCCCAAGGTCAGTGGACTTAAGCATAAGAGTGCTGAGTCTGGAATTAATAGATATATAAAAAAAGAAGTACATCAGATGCTTAAGAAAGAGGAATATGGAAAAAATGAAAATAAAAAATTTACAGGAGGCTATACTGTAAAATTAAACAAAAGAGGTACTTTAAGTATAATTATTGAGATTTATTCTTTTGTAAAAGGTGAGGAGAGAGGAAAGACTATCAGAAAAGCTATTAATGTTAGTCTTAAGGATGCAAGAGTTTACCATATAGATGACTTATTCAGCAGAAAAGTTAAAAAGATTAAATTTATAGCAAGACTTAATGATCTGATTAAAGCTCAAATTGGTTTTAAAGGAATAAATCATGATAAGGTATTTGATACCGTTGCTGTAGAGCAGGCTTATTATCTTACGGAAAATTCTTTAGTAATATATTTTGAGCCTGATTTATTTACACCTGCTGACTATGGTTTCTTGGAGCTTGAAATAGCATTTTCAGATATTGAAGATATAATAAATAGTAAGGGGCCGATAGGAAGACTATTAAGAGATAAAGAAGATAATGAAAGTAATGAAACAGCAGACGAATAATTGTCTGCTGTTTCATTTCTAGTTTATAGCATAGTGTCATCAATACCGTTCAAGTAATTCTCTATAAATCCTATAATGGATTCAATGCATCCATTCTCAAAAGGAGACTTTAAATTTGCAAGCTTAACTAAATTAATAAAGGAATAACTTCCGCCTGCCTTGCAAAGCCTTAGATAATCCGTCCAGGCCGTTTCTCTGTTTTCATTAGCTTTAACAAAGAACTGGAAAGCGCAGATTTGTGCTAACGTATAGTCTATATAATAAAATGGTGTTCCGAAAATATGACCCTGTTGATGCCAAAAACCGCCTTTTTCTAGGTAGCTGTTATCTTCATAGTCTCTATGAGGTAAATATTTCTTTTCAATATTTCTCCAAGCTGTCTTTCTTTCAGAAGGAGTAGCCTCTGGATTTTCATAAACAAAATGCTGGAATTCGTCTACAGATACTCCATAAGGGATAAATAACAGAGCTTCAGACAAATGCGAAAACTTGTATTTATCTACATCTTCTTTAAAGAATAACTGCATCCACGGATATGTAAAAAATTCCATGCTCATAGAGTGGATTTCAGCTGCTTCATAAGTTGGGAAGCCGTACTCAGGTACTTCAAATTTTCTGCTGCAGTATGCTTGGAAGGCATGACCTGCTTCATGAGTAAGTACATCTACATCCCCGGAGGTACCATTAAAGTTAGAGAAAATAAATGGTGCCTTATAGGTTGCAATATAAGTACAATAGCCGCCGCCTGCTTTTCCCTTTTTACTTACTAAATCCATAAGCTCATTCTCTACCATAAAGTTAAAGTATTCTTTAGTTTCAGGAGAAAGCTCATTATACATTTCTTTTCCGCAGTTTAGTATAAATTCTGGGCTTCCTTTTGGTGTAGCATTACCAGTCTTAAAACTGAATCTTTCATCATAGTATTTAAGCTTATCTAAACCAAGACGAACTCTTTGTTTTTCTCTAAGCTTAGTTGCAATAGGAACTATGTAATCTTCTACTTGCTTTCTAAAGTTTGCTACCATTTCTGCATTGTAGTCTGCTCTAAGCATGCGTGCATAACCAAGACCTACATAATTTTCATAGCCAAGCTTTTTAGCAATTTTTGTTCTTACTTTAACTAAACCATCATAAATTTCATCAAGCTTAGCTTCATGCTCTACCATAAAGTTATATTTAGCTTCATTAGCCTTCTTTCTCATAGCTCTATCAGTAGACTGCATAAAAGGAGCTAATTGAGAAAGATTTCTCTCTTGTCCTTCAAACATTATCTTGGCTGAAGCTATAAGCTTTGTATACTCGCTGGAGAGTTTGTTCTCAAGCTGTAAGTCTTCAATAATCTCAGGTTTGAAAGTTTTTAGAGTAAGCTCAGCAATATTGAACAGCTGATTTCCCCACTTCTTCTCTAATTCGCTTCTAAATTTTGAGTTAACTAAAGAATTATAGTACCTTGAAATTAAGCCTTGATAGATAGGCGTATTTTCATCAAAAAAATCTTGCTCCTCTTCATAAAATTTGTCTGTTGTGTCAATTGTATGTCTAATGCTTGCTATTTGAGACAAGGACTCAAATTCATTTCTTAGATTGTTTATTTTTTCCATAAATGAGTTTTGAGCTTCAAAATTTTCCGCATTATCGAATCCTTCTAACAATTGATAAAAATCTGTTTCTAGAACCTTTATATCAGGTCTTTTATATTGAAATTCAGTGAACTTCATAATGTTGCCCCCTTTTAAGTAAATTAAAGCTTTGCTTTATATTACAATTATATGTTTATGAGGATAATTTTACAAGAGAGCAGATATAAAATAATAATATCAAGAAGGCAAAGAATCAAATACATTAATGATGTCCCAAAAATCCTTGAAGATTGTAAGAACTTTATTGGATATAGCATATTTACACAAAGCATATCTTATATTAAAGTATGAACAATAATAGAGGAGGTAATAAGATTGCCGGAAAAGTTAAGAAATAGTAAGCTGGGTAATATTGCTGCTTTAATTGCAAGCATAATAATTGCAGAAGGAGCAGGAATTTTAAGTGCTTATCTTGGGATGTCCAATAGAGAAAATTATGAAAGCTTTATAAAACCAAGCTTTGCTCCTCCAGAGTGGGTATTTGGAATAGTATGGACTATTTTATATTTGTTAATGGCTATTGCAGCATATAGAATTTGGCTTAAGGGTAAAAAAGAAGCCAATGTAAGAAAAGCACTAACTCTTTACGGTATACAATTATTGTTGAATTTTTTATGGACTATAATATTTTTTAGATTTAGGCTTATTGGTTTAGCTTTTTTTGAACTTATGCTGCTTTTAATATTTACCCTGCTTACAACTTTTGAATTTTTTAGAATTGATAAGATAGCAGGAATACTTATGATTCCATACATACTTTGGGTCTCTTTTGCAGGAGTATTAAATTTTACATTTTGGATGCTTAATAATATGTAAAAATTTATTCCTTGACTAAACTAAAGTTTTATCGCATAATAATACAAGTAAGATAAAAGTAAATAGCTAGGGTAGAGGCGCGGTTTTTAATAGTACTTTTGTGGAGGTAAGCACAAGGAAGCAAAAGAAAAGGAAAAATCGCCGAAGCGTACAATCAACGCTTTAAGATTGTACAGCTGGTTTTGCATAGAATATGTGCAAAACTGTCACAAGTTTCTTGTGGAGAGCTATCATTCAGTGGGATTTAACACGATGATTGTTTATTTGCGTGCTTAAAAGCCTTGAGTGTATGCTCAAGGCTTTCTTTACGTTATTCTAGTACATTTGCTTTATCGGAAAAAATCTGATAAGGGGGTTCTGTAATGGAACAAAATACAAAACTTAAAAAAGAATTAGGCTTAGTTATAGCTACAGCCTTAGTTACAGGAAATATGATGGGATCAGGTATATTTATGCTGCCTGCAACCTTAGCTGGAAAGGCAGGTCCAGGAGCTACCATAGGAGCATGGATGCTTACAGCCTTTGGATCAATACTATTAGCTCTTTGCTTTGCAAAGCTAAGCAGACGACTTCCTAAGACAGGTGGTCCTTACAAATATTCTAAGACAGCATTTGGAGAGTTTGCGGGTTTTATGAATGCTTGGCTATACTGGAATGGTTCTTGGATAGGAAATGCAGCAGTTGTTATTGCAGTAGCAAGCTATGCAGGTAAGCTAGTACCTTTCATAGGAAACAGTAATCTGGGAGCATTTTTATTTGCAAGCGCTGTATTATGGATATTCACTATTATTAATATACTAGGCGTTAAAATGGCAGGTAAAATTCAAACTGCTATAACTATATTTGAAATTTTATTATTTCTATTTTTTATTATCGCAGCAGCAATGCATTTTAATGCAGGAAACTTAGTTCCAATGTTTCCAGAGGGAAAGGGCATGGAAACTCTTCCTGTGGCCGCAACCTTAACATTATGGTCCTTTGTTGGACTTGAAAGTTCATCTATTGCTGCTGGTGAAATAAGAAATCCAGAAAAAAATGTTGGAAGAAGTACAATAATTGGTATACTTATTGCCGCTATAATGTACATGGCAATTAATTTCTTTGCAATGGGCGCTATGCCGCAGGGAACACTCCAAAAGAGTACTGCACCTATCGCGGATATTTTATCTCAATATTTTGGTAGTGGAATGGTTCAGTTTATAACTCTAGGTGTAGTTGTAAGCGTGCTTGGAACAACAATCGGCTGGCTTTTATCAACAGCAAGAGTAGCTTTTGCAGCAGGGGAAGATGGGATGTTCCCAAGCTTTTTTAGCAAGACTCATGCAAAGTACAAAACACCACATGTAGCTTTGATACTTGGTTCTGTGCTAGTAAATCTATTATTAGCTATGAACTATGCAAATAATAAGACTTTAGCGTCTGCTTTTAACTTTACAGTACTTCTAGCAACATTGTCCTTCCTTCCTGTTTATGCAACTACTGCAGCAGCAGAAATAAAATATGCCTTAAAGGAAGGAAAGAAATTAACTTTTTTATCATCAGTAAAAACCTTTTTCATCCCAGTAGCAGCACTAATATATTCAGGCTGGGCAATATACGGTTCAGGGCTTGAGGCTATAGAATACGGTATACTTTTAGCTGTAATTGGAGTGCCAGTTTATGCATATATGGCAGCAAAGAATAAGAAAAGAATGAGTTCAAGTGAAACAATTGGAGCATAACTAAAAAAGTTAACTTAAAACTTTTAGTATTAAAATTAAATAGATTTCTCCATTAATTTACCATAGGCCATGTTATTAACTTGAATATAACATGGTCTAATTTATTATGTTGTTTTTAATATTTTGTAATATTATTAATAAATTTGGGAATTATAAGTGTATAAGTTGGTAAGTTGAGGTGAGATAATGAAAATAAGAGTAAGCGCAGCTATACTGTTTGGAATGTTTGTTTTTGGAACTGCAGGGTATATTGGAAACAATATATTTAAGAGTGCTTTAAATTATGAACAGACCACTAAACCTGTTACAGCATTAAATGTTCAAACAAGCAAAATAGACGTAATAAAGAATCAGACAATACTAAAACGAGGGGAAGCTGGAATTATAACTATAAAAGCTAAACCTAATACAACATATACTATAAAGACTTCTTATAAAATGAATGGCAGAACAATAAATGTAACGCAAAGCCGTTCAACTGATTCCATCGGAGAGGCAACCTTTAACTGGGTTGTAGATAAAAAAACAGATTCTGGAACTCAGAATGCTGTAATAACTGGCGGTGGAGAAGCTTTAAATCTTTCTCATACTGTAGTTCAATAAATGTTAAAGCCTCAGGATTTAAAAAGATATCCTGAGGCTTTGTATTACTATTATTTTAATTCATTCATCATTGTATTTGCATCATCTTTAGCCTTTTGTACATCGGTATCTGCAGCATCTTTAACTGCATACCAGCCTTTTTGCCTCATAGCATCGAATACTTTATATTGAGTATCTTGAGCATTTTTTAAATTTGATACTAAGGTATTTCTAAGATTTGGACAAGAAGCCTCAGTAATACCAGTGCTATAGGCTGATATAACTTGTTTTTCTGTTGCGAGCAAATCATGCATTAGGTCTTTTTCGCTAAGTTTATTATTCATTATTTAATCCCTCCAGCTAATAATTTATTATTGATGAGAATCTAGATAGTTTTTCAAACTGTCAAAATTCTGCTTGTGGGTATCACTAGCAGAACAGCACAAATTTTTTAAATTTTGGTCTGTACACATGGATTCATATTCCTTATATTTTTTTGTGAGCAGTGCTTCATAGCCTATTTGATCTTTTATAACCTTTAGGTTGTTATCATCTAATTGTGGCTTTTGATTGTTATTTTCCATATTAAAATCCTCCTTATTAATGTAATCCACTATTACAAAATTATTATTTACATATAAAATTTAAATATATGTGGTAGTTAAAGGAAAGTAAACAAGAGTTTTAATATACCATATAAAATAGTAACAAAATCTTAATAACTAATTAAGTAAATCTTAATAATTTAACATAAAAGTTATGCTATAATAATTTCATGAATAAGAAAGAGAGTGTGAATTCAAATGTATTTTGCTAATAAAGGTATTTCAGGTTTCTTAGTTTTAGCTTTAGTAATAATTATTGGGATTACTTTATTAAACTTTTTGCCATTTATTCTCTTAATAGCCGCAGTAGTTATTGGAGTAAACTATATTATTAAAGCCTTTAAAAAGTGGGACAACAATAGATCTAAAATCTTCAACACAAAAGCTGAAAAAGCTAAAACTGTGAAAAGTGATTTTTCACAAACTTATACAAGTGGAAATGTTATTGATGTTGAGTATACAGAGGTAAAGTAAGGACAGCCTAACTGGCTGTCCTTTTATTGTTTTTATTTATGGGGTGGAATATAATGTTAATATAATCAAATAATCAAAGGGGATGAGAAATTGAAATATGATTTTGATAAGGTGATTGATAGAAAAAATACAAGGTCAGTAAAATGGGATTTAAAGAAAAAGGATATAATTCCTATGTGGGTTGCAGATATGGATTTTGAAGTACCTGATGAAGTTGTGCAAGCTATAAAAAATAGAGCAGAGCATAAAATTTACGGGTATACCGCTCCTGATAAGGAATATTATGATTCTATTATAAACTGGTTTGAAAGAAGGCATGGCTTTGTTATTAAAAAAGAATGGATAAATTATTGTCCAGGTGTTGTTCCTGCAGTTAATATGCTTATTAGGGCTTTCACAAAGCCAGGTGATAAGGTTATACTACAAGTTCCAGTTTACCATCCTTTTTTTACAGCAGTTGAAAATAATGGCTGCGAGGTAGTGGAAAATCCTTTGAAGTTAACTGAAGATAAATATGAAATAGATTTTGAAGATTTAGAGAAAAAAATAGAGGATAATAAAGTAAAAGTATTAGTTTTATGCAATCCACATAACCCTGTAGGCCGTGTTTGGACTAAGGAAGAACTCGTAAGACTTGGAGAGCTTTGTATAAAAAACAATGTAATAGTTATATCTGATGAGATACACTGTGATTTAGTGTATAAGGAATACAACCATATATCCTTTGCATCAATTAAAGACGATTTTGCTCAAATTTCAGCTGTTTGCACAGCACCTAGTAAAACCTTTAATCTTGCAGGACTCCAAACTTCATCAATTATTATAGCTAACAATGATCTTAGGAAAAAATTTTTCGATGTATTGGAGGATAACGGAATCTGGGCACCAAATATTTTTGGAATAGAAGCTTTAGAAGCAGCCTATAACTATGGAGAACAATGGCTTGATGAAGTCATTGAATATTTAAAAGGTAATTTAGATTTTTTAACTCAATATATAAGTAAAAATATTCCTAAGCTTAAAATTATAAAACCAGAGGGGACTTATTTGGTTTGGGTAGATTGTAGAGGGCTCGGTATGGATTCTAAAGAGCTTCATAATTTTTTCTTAAATAAGGCAGGAGTTTGGTTTGATGAAGGTTATATATTTGGAAGAGGCGGCGAGGGATATGAAAGAATAAATATTGCATGCTCAAGAAAGCTTCTTGAAGAGGCACTTAAAAGGATAGAAGCTGCTGTAAGAGACTTATAAAGGAAAAGGGTGTCACAATTTAGGTGACACCCTTTAGTATTACTTGGTTTCAATGTTTGTAGGTTTAATTTTGTTTAGTATTTCTTTTTTGATTCTTTCAGATTCCGGTGAAAGCTCAGACTGTTGGATTTCATTAAGTGAAAGTTTTTCACTTAATAGCAGCATAACAAGACTTTCAAAGGCATTAGGAACAGCTTTACCATCTTCGCTTGAACCGTTAGTTATTATTGTTTTAGGAACGATATCAACCTTCGAAGTTTTTATAGCATCAGCAAAATTATTCATAACATCTTGAACTATCTTGTACTGAGAACCTCCATAAGCATTAACTTGTTCTTTAGCTGCGATAGCTTTAGATATACCAACTCTAGCTTCTCTATCTGCATCAGCTTCACCTACAGACTTAATTTTAAAGGCCTCAGCCTCACCAGTCTGCTTTAAGGTATAAGCTTGAGCTTCGGCTTGCTGCTTAACCTTAAAAGCTTCGGCTTCAGCCTGCTGCTTAACTTTATAAGCATCAGCCTCAGATAATCTTTGAATCTTTTCGGCATCCTGTCTTGATTTCATCAGTTCAGCCTTACCTTGGTTTTCCTGAATTCTAATATTAATATCTGATTCAGTAAGTGAGGT
The DNA here is from genome assembly GCF_016765585.1 of Clostridium rhizosphaerae. Lineage (GTDB taxonomy): Bacteria > Bacillota > Clostridia > Clostridiales > Clostridiaceae > Clostridium_AT > Clostridium_AT rhizosphaerae. The sequence goes on along the minus strand of NZ_JAESWC010000002.1, from coordinate 1,026,712 downwards.
TTGCTGTTTTGCAATTGCTTCGGCTTCTTTAAGTTCTTTTTCTTTTTCAGCGGCCTTTTGCTGGGTTTCATAGGTTTCAAGCTGCTCCTTGGCTATTTGTCTTGAACGGAGCTGAGTTAATATCTGCTCTATATTAGTATCATTTTTAGAGCTTGTAGGAGTACCTATTAAAACTTCTTCAAGCTCGAGATTATAGTGAGAAAATTTAGCTTTCATCTCAACTGAAGATTGATTTTGAATTTCGTTTCTTTGCTGTATAAGTTCTATTAAAGTCTTTGTCTGACCAACATTTTTAAAGTAAGCCGACACCATAGGGTCAAGGGTTTGGTCTACAAGCATTTTTATGTCTCCAAAACGTTGAATAACCATAGGAGCCTTCTTATAGTCTATATGAAATACAACTGAAAGTGGGAGAGAAGGCTCGAAAGCATCCTTAGTTATAAGATTAACTTCTTTAAGATTCTCGTCATATTTATGGTTCCCACTTTGATTACTTATCCATTTTAATATTACATTTGTTGTAGGAACTTGAATAATACTTCCTGCATAAGTGTTAAAAGCATATTTTCCAGGCATAAGAGGATCACTCCATACACCTCTATATCCTCTTTGAACCAGTTCTCCATGCTTGTAGTCATCTCCAGAGCTGTCTTCGCCCTTAGCACCAGTATAAGAAACAACGACTCCAACATAACCGACTTGAATTACAGTCTTTTTAATAAACTCAACTGTTGCAAAAAGCCTGTTTATAAGGTAAGTACCATCTGCTAATACTTGGTATTGTCTACCTCTATAACCGCCAGCTCTCAAAAACTTTTCAGGATCTTGGAAGTTATTATGATAATTTTCGTTTGAAGGTTCATCACCTACTGTAGGACAAATAATATTGTCCTTACCAAGTGAAGGACCATCATGAACAGTAACTATACCGACTAAGTCGCTTTCACCTTGTATAACTATTGGATCAAAACCATTTCGTTCTCTAATCTTTTGAGCCATTTCCATTATTGTCTTCTGTTCAGTGTCATTACCCATTGGAAGATAGTAAGTTTTAGTTTCAGTAATTATTATAAATTGAGCTAAGTTAAAAGCATAAGTACCTTCACGAATAATTCCACGCTGAGGTCCTTTTTGACCACCATTTTGTATAAAAGCTTTAACATTTTGAAAGTTATTTGCTTCAGGTACAATTTTTCCTAAGGTTTGTATAGGCTCAAGAGGTTTTCCGTCTCTAGCAAACACATAAGCAATCTTACCTTGAGGAATGGTTACAAGTGGAACCTTATGCATTTTGTATACTAAAGGACTTAAAAAGTGAATACCTCCTCTTAAAACCTCCGGCTGATAACCAGCCTCGCCGTTTAAAGCTATAATCTGCTCTTTTAAGGAGCCTTTTCCTGACCACCATTTTTCAATAATAGCAACCTTGTCATTAGGTATGATTCTTATCCCTATAATCCAAATCAGAAATAAGAAAGCTACTATTCCAATGCCAACCCAAATAAGTGTAGATGCAAGTTCTGGACTAAGATTCATAATTTTAATACCCCCCATTTATTTTTTAAAAAGTATGTAGTATTATTTATGACTACATATATTATTTTATAATATGGTATTAAATAACTCAACGGTTGTTTTAAATTAAGCTTTGGTAGGGGGATTAAATTTTATTATATTCTACAGTTTTATCTTCATTTATCATAGCTTTGCTTTGATTATCACCCTTTAACAAAGTAAAAAAGTGTAATAGCAGTTTTGCTATTACACTTTAATTTAAGTTGTCATTCCTATATCGTTTGTACCGCTAAGATTTAAGTCACGGGTATCTATATTTCTTAAATTTAGATCTTTTATTCTGTCAGGTATATTTAAGTTAGGACTTTCTAAAGAGCCACCCATTTCTTTTATTATTTTGCTGGCTGCTTCCTTATTATTGTCGTCAACATTTGCAACAACTTTATAATTGACATCCATAACCTCTTCAAACTTTCCGAAGCCGCTAACCATTGGACTTGCTGCAATAAGTGGTGACTTATCTGTAACAGAGCTTGCATCTCCAGATCTTAATACTAAATCAGAAAGACTAGGGGTGTTTTCATTTCCCGGGAAGTTTGTTTCTACATTATTATTTACCATATAATGTTCATTTATATCTGCATAAGAATTATTAAAGCCAGCTGATCTAAGTTTTTCCACAGCTTCATTAGCATTTTTTATTCCACTAAAAAAACCTTCAATTTTCATCTTATTCCTCCTTCACTCGGAACAGTGAGCATCTTGAGAGTAATTGTTTAAATCCAATTCGAATTTCAACCTTCTCGTATTGATGATAGAACTATTTTTTCACTATAAAAAAATATTATTCAATAAAAAAACACGGCTTTGCAGCCGTGTATTATTTTTTTTCTTTACTGTCTTTTTTTTCTTCATGATTTTCTTTATGATTACTATATTTTGAAGAATTATTATTTTTATCTTTAAGTTCATCTTTACTAATATTTCCATTACTCTTAACAGGATTGCTTTCAGATTTTACAGAATTATTATTAGGAACATCTGTTGAGGAATTTCTATTTGAATTACCTTTAGAGTTACTATTATCCGGGTTACTTTTTTTATCCTGAGGATTATTATTATTATTATTATTATTATTATTATTAGTATTTGGTTTAGCATCCTTTGTTTCATTAGTTTCAGATTTTTTAGTGTCCTCTAATTGAGGTTTAAATTCCTCTTTTTTAATTATCTTCACATTAAGCTTATTTTCCTTTGCATGTTCTTCAAATTTGGATAAGTTAAAATCTTTTTTTAATTTATTATCTTCTACAGCTATAGTTATGGTTTTGCCGTTCTCAATATAGTCCTCATTTATAAAATTATCTTTTTTAGATTCATCAATAATTTTATCTAAAGCAGAATTTATAGAGTTGTTATTCAAATTCAAGCTTTGCAATAATGCGCTTCCGTCTTCATTTAAGGGGATAGATTTTATTACTCTATCCCATCTGTTCAATTGTAGCTTTACAGATGGATTTATATTAACTAAGATTGAAGCAGTTGGGGTATAGTAGGCATAAGCTCCGCTGCCTGAAAGAAGAACAAAAATCAGGCTGGCAGCTGCAGCAGCATATTTGTAAAAAGTATTTTTTGAAGAAACTTCACCAGTAAATAATTCTCCTATTTTTGCAGCATTTTTATTTAGCTTAACTTTCAAAAATTCTCCCGTATCAGTCATAATAAAAACATGTCTTTTACTTAGCTGCATTACTATTCCGGTATTACTTTTCATTATCATCACCTACCTTTATATTTAAATATGATTTCAAATAAGGATACTCATCGTTTGAAAGTATCAATATAAGTATTAAAATATATCTTCTCCACTTTTCAAGAAGCTTTCTGCTGCTTGAAGTTAGAAGCATTATTTCTTTAATAGGCAAAAGTTTTTTTTGTTTAATATAATTTACAATGCCGTCTTCTTTAGAACATGTGAAGGCTATATTAAGCAGGGTATCTCTCGTATCTTTATGTGAAGGCGAGGATTTAACCATAATATTAAAATCAAGTTTGTAGTTTATAAGTTCCTTAGAAAACGATGCAATCTCCTCGGCGCGTCTTTTATTTTCATTTTCGATTTCGTAATTATCAATAGAATTTTTATAATCTATATACTCCAAAGTCTCATCTTCATTATTAAATACCACATAAGGCGTTTTGCTCATTTTTCTAAAGTAGTCTATTAAAGCATTTCTTATTATTACTTTTGCATAGCTGTAGAAATTACCCTTGTCATTTTTATAAGTATTGCATGCATTGTTAAAGGCGATGAGAGAGATTGAAAGTTCGTCATCATTTTCTAAGGAAAGATTTCTTTTACATACTTTATAAGTGACATTGTATATAAAAGCTTTATTTTCTTCTATAAATTTATCTCTATTTTCTAGAGACAACATTTCAGTATCCATAGATCCTCCTAACGAGTAGAAACAAATATAAAACAAATATTAGTTTTTCTCTCTCAAATATATTTACGTATATTATAAGATATTTTAAGGTGTAGGTCTTTAACAAAATATTAGTATTTTAACCAATAAAAGATCACCCCCTTAAAATATGAAATTAGCGGCGTACATATATGTGAAAACACAAAAATACACAAAGTGCACATAATTTTATATGTATAAAGGAGAGTTGTAAGATGAAGAAAATAGCGGTATTGGTGGCTTCAGTATTAATAGCAACAGGTTTTAGTGTTAGAGCTTTTGCTGATGATCCGTCAGAATCATTTAAAGCAGAGGCAGGTATTACACCAGACAGTATATTATATCCTATAGATAAGGCAATTGATAACTTAAAAATAACCTTAGCTTCTACAGATGAAAAGAAAGCAGAGGTTATGGATGAAATAGCTCAAGAAAGACTTGGGGAAAGCGAAGTTATGACAGAAGAGCAAAAAGTAGATTTAGCAAATAAGGTTTTAGAGGAATATAATAACACAATGACTCAGGCTGCTGATAAACTTCAATCATCATTAGATAAGGTTTCGGACGGTTCAGATGATAAGCTTGATCAGAAAATAGAAGAACTTCAAAATAATATTCAAGAAACCCAAGAAAAATCCCTTAAGATTCTAAGCAAGATTAAAGATAAAGTAGGGGATAAGGCTAGTGATGTTGTAAATAAGGTAATTGAGGACCAAACTGCTAAGAAAGAAGCAGTAGCTGACTTTGTAAGAGAAAGACATGAGTTTAATGCAGCTAAAAAAGACTTGAATATGGCTAAGGTAGAACTTAAAAAGGTTGAAAAGAGCGGAGATGCAGAGTCTGTTAAAAAAGCTGAAGAAACACTTGCTCAGTATCAAGAAGCCTTTAATAAAGAAAAGTCAGAGCTTCAGGATGCTTTCCAAAAGAAGCAGCAGGCAGCGAAAAAAGCTAATAAGGAAGATGACAATAAAAAAGATGATATAGTAAAAGCTACTGTTCAAACAGTACAGCCGACAAATCAAGTTAAGGCTGACTCTAAGGATATAGTTAATACAGCAGAACAAATCAAAAGCAATAATGGTAATGGAAATGGCAAAAATATAGAAAAAGAAGATAAGAAAGACCAGGAAAAGGGCGAAAAAGAACATGGTAAATCAAACGAAGCAAAAGGAAAAAATAAATAATATTTATTTTATAAATCCGTCATGAAAATGACGGATTTATCTTATAACAGGAAATTGAGCATTTCAGACTGTTCACCGCAGGAGTAAATATATAGTTTGTGAAGAGGTCTTGTCATAGCTACGTATAGAAGCTTTGCATCAAGTTCATTACATGTAAATTGTGTTTTAGAGGCATTGGCTATTATAACCATATCAAATTCCAGGCCTTTAACAAGATAAGAAGGCACAATAACAATACCTCCACTGTACTCTTTCTCATTTCCGGTAATAACCTTGGTGTTTATTTTAAAACCTTTTAATAAAGCTTTAAATCTTATACATTCATCCATAGTTTTACAAATTATTGCTGCCGATTTGTAGCCTTTGCTGCTCATGATTTTTAAGTTGTTTTTTATAGCTATGCATATATTCTCAAGAGAATCTTTTACAATAAGCTCAACTTTATCGCCATGTCTTATTACAGGTTTCGCTGCAGGCAGGTTTGAATCTTTAAGACTTTCAATTACAGTTGAAGCAGCTTCCATTATTTCTATTGTAGTTCTATAGCTTTGCTCAAGAGATAAAAAGTTAGGTGAATCTTCCTTAAATATAATATCTGATACATTATCCCAGCTGTTAATACCTCTATAAGAATGAATTCCCTGGCATAAGTCACCAAGTATTGTGAAGGAGGAGCTGTTTAGTATCTTTTTAAGCACATATAGCTGAAACAAACTAAAGTCTTGAGCTTCATCAATTATTATATGTCTTACTTTTAATTTATCCTCAAGTCCGTAAACAAAAATTTTTATATACATTAAGGGTGCAAGATCTTCAAGTTCTGTTAATCCAGACTGAAGATTTGATATAGTAGACTGTGCCAGGTAGTTCCAAGTCTCGTCATCAATATATTCTTTTACTAGATTGCAGCTGAGTACTTTATCTTGCAGAAAATTTTTATAATATTCTATAGGATTCAGTGGAGAAAACTTGGATAAATACTCACGCACAACTATTTTCGAGTGTTTGTTCACTTTTTCTATTAAGGCTTCTCTCTCATTTGTAATATCTATTATAAGCTGGCGTCTTTCTGCACAATCCTTCATTTCATATCTAATATCCTCAAGCTGTCTGTCGTATTCAAATATTATATTTTCTATTATTTCTAGTTTTTTTCGTTTTAGAGTATTCATAAGATTTTTTTTGATTTCATCTAATCTCTTTGTCAAAGGAAGATATGAGTAGTCTTCAAAAAATAATTTTTTGAGTTCTGATGAACTTATTATTGTAAAATTGGATACTTTAAAATCGGCTTCAGGAATAAAGCTATCTTCAATTTTTCTCATATAATTTTCAGTCAAATCTTTAAACTTTATCGAAGATTTAAAACTTGAGGATTGTTTTATGAGAGTACTATCTCTTGAGTAACTTATAAGCGTTGAAAGTTTTTCGTGAGGCTCTATTATTTTTAGTTTCTGTCCTATAATTTCAATAGCAAAATCCTCAAAGGTAGTCTGTTTTACGTTTTCTACACCCAACTCAGGAAGTACTTCCGATATATAGCTTAGGAAAAATTTATTTGGAGCTATAATCATAAAGTTTTGAGGACTAAAAGATTTTTCGTAATTATAAAGAAGATAGGCAATTCTATGAAGAGCTATAGTAGTCTTTCCACCTCCGGCGGCTCCCTGCACTATTAGGGGTTTCCACATATCAGCTCTTATGACTTTATTCTGCTCTGATTGAATGGTTGAGACTATATCTTTTAATCTATTATCTTTGCTGGAATTGAGGCATGCCTGAAGAAAGTCATCATTTGTTGTTATGTCTATGTCATATATCTCATGAAGATAGGCATTTTCTATGGTGTATTGTCTTTTCAAGAGGAGTTCCCCATTTATTTTTCCTTCGGGGCAGTTATAATGAGCTGTGCCGATTCTCCCTTCATAATATAGATTTGCTGCAGGGGATCGCCAATCAAGCACAATAGGTTCGTTATCTTCATCTCTTAAAAGAGCCATTTTTCCGATATAAAGCTTTTGCAGTTTTGAGTTTTCTTCCGTGAAATCTACACGTGCAAAATAGGGCTTCGAGCAGGCTCTTATTAAATTGTTAAGCTTTTGTTTCATGTTGTCTAAAAGAGTACTGTTAATAATAAGATCATTAAACTGTTCGGCATTATCAGAGTTGTAATGTTTTATTCCATAATCCACGTCTTTAGCAATTCTTTCCTTCTCAGAAAGAATGCGGTTATTATAGTTTCTTGCATATTCAAGTGTGTAGTCTAGATATTTTTTTTCATTTTCATAATCAGGATGAGTTAAGGCAGACATAAGTTTACACCTCACATTTTTTAATGAAGGATATGTACCAGCCGCAATACACACCTATACAATTTTTTACTGCTTCTTAATTTTAATAAAATAAGAACAAAAAGTGAAATCTGCTATTAACTCATATTTTATTCTCAATAGCTGTAAAGACAGAGAAATCTATGTAAAATCTATTTTTCACAATTTTATAAAATATTTCTTGACACTTTGAAGCTTTTGTAATAAGATAAATATGTAAGGTATATAAAAGCTAAATATACCGGTGTTATGTTTAAGAAATTGAATTTGAATGTGAATGCGCTAAACCAAGAGCCCATCTGGAAACAGGTGGGCTTTTAGTATTTAAAAAGGTTTGAAAGGAAGATTACTGTGGATACAGTTTTAAATATAAGAAATATCGGCATATTGGCACATGTAGATGCAGGAAAAACAACAGTAACTGAACAAATGCTATATAAAAGCGGAACTATAAGAACTTTAGGAAGTGTAGACAAAGGTACAGCACATACAGATAGTATGGAGATTGAGAGGCAGAGAGGTATTTCAATAAAGTCTGCTTATGCTAATTTAGTGTGGAAGAATACAGATATAAACATAATTGATACTCCAGGACATATAGACTTCTCAGCGGAGGTTGAACGTTCACTCAGCGTATTGAATGGTGCTGTGCTAGTAATTTCGGCGGTTGAAGGTGTACAACCTCAGACTGAAGTGTACTTTAGAGCGCTGCAGTCAATGCGAATACCTACAGTAGTTTTTATTAATAAGGTTGATAGAACAGGAGCAGATACTAACAAGGTTATTAAGGATATAAATAAAAGCCTTACTAAAGATATAGTTGTTCTAGAAACTCTAGTAGGGGAGAAAAGTAATAATCCAATGGTTACATACAGTGTTAATAGCAGTGTGCTTGAACAAATTGCAGACAAGGAAGAGGAGTTACTTGAAAAGTATATTAATGAAGAAGAGGTTACTGAAAGCTGTTTAAGGGGAAAACTTATAAAACTTATTAAGGAATGCAGGATATATCCTGTTTTATATGGCTCTGCTATTAAAGCTGTTGGAATAGAGGAACTTCTCAACTCTTTGGTTGATTTATTGCCAACACCTGCTGGTACTAAAAGTGAAGAATTATCTGCTTTGGTATTCAAAATAGAACATATTAAAAATTTTGGAAAAGCAGCTTTTATAAGATTGTATAGCGGTGAAATAAAAAGCAGAGATTCAGTATATAATACAGCAAAGAAGGTTGAGGAAAAAATTACTCAGATAAAAAAGCTCAAAGGCCTGAAGGAAGTAGAAGCTGGAGAGATAAAGGCAGGAGGAATTGCATTAGTTTCAGGACTCTCAAGATGCAGCATTGGAGATATTCTAGGAAGTAAAGATAATGTGCCAAAGGTTCCAAGCATTGCAACACCTCTTCTGACGATTCAAGTACTTCCTAAAATAAAAAATGAGTACACAAAGCTTCTGGAGGCTTTAGAAGAACTGCAGGAGGAAGACCCTCTTCTTCATGTTCAAAGAATAAGAGAAAAGGAAGAACTCCATATTCAAATAATGGGAATGATACAACTTGAAATACTTCAAAACATACTTCAAAATAGATTCAACTTAGAAGTATCATTTGGAAAGCCATCTATTATTTATAAGGAAACTCCGAGTAAAGCAGGCTATGGGTTTGCTGCTTATACTATGCCAAAACCCTGCTGGGCTATTGTAAGATTTTATATCGAACCTCTTAAAACAGGTTCAGGGATAGTTTATGAATCGAAGGTAAGAACTGACGATATTAAGTTAAGGTATCAAAATGAAGTGGAAAGACAAATTCCAATTACTCTAGAGCAGGGGATATACGGATGGAATGTAGTTGATTTAAAGGTGACCTTAGTAGAAGGTGAAGACCATATAATGCATAGCAATCCAGGCGACTTTTTAATAGCTACTGTAATGGGAATAATGGATGGATTGCAAAGCATTGGAACAACACTATTGGAACCTATATTAAAGTTTAGGATTACTGTGCCTGAAGAAGCAGGAGGAAAAGTATTAGGAGATATTATAAATATGAGAGGAAGCTTCGACAGCCCTGTAATAACAAATGGCAATTTTACAGTAGAGGGAGAAATGCCCGCTGCTACATCCCTTGATTACCCGGTTAGATTAGGCATAATTTCCGGTGGAAAAGGTATAATCAGTTCCAAGCTTTCAGGCTATAAACCGATTGCCTTAGAATTAGGTGAAGTTAGAGAACGGCAGGGAGTAAATCCATTAGACAGAGCTAAATTTATACTGGCAATGAGAAATGCATTAGGGTAAAGCAAACCTGCTGAAATATTACTTTCAGCAGGTTTGCTTTTTATTCCTCTCTATTGATGCTTCTTTCTACATCCCAGCCGTCAGGATATCTCCTTTTTAATTTTTCAATATTCATTTGAGCAATTTCTTCAAGGCTACAGCCGATTATTTCAGCTGTAGAAGCTAAGTACCAAAGTACATCACCAAGTTCCTCTGCAAGTTTTTCTTTATTTAAATCATGAGAATGAAAAACTACCTTTTTAAGGTAATCTGTTACTTCTCCCGCCTCGCCGGAAATGCCCATGGCACTCCAGCATAAGTTTTCATTTGTAAGCTCAAGATTGCCTGCAGTTCTTTTCATGTTTTCTGTGTAGTCTTTAAAATTCATAAGTTTCCTCCTTTTAGTCGGAAGCACTGAGCAATTAATCACTGGACTGTCTATTCTCGCAGGTTTCCACCAGTTAGACAGCCCGTTAATGTCCATTTAGGACATTAACCTCGCTCCCGCTCGCTAATTGCTCGTAAAAGTCCATTTAGGACTTTTACTTCGTCCACGGGGCAGCCTAAACTCGCTCGTTCTCACTCGCTAGTCTGCCCGTAAAAGTCCATTTAGGACTTTTACCTCCTTAAATAGTGTTAATTACTTTCTTATTAATTTGAATTAGTAATTCCTGAACTGAATCATAATCAGGTTCATCAGGCAAGATGGTATTTTCAGCGGCATATTTAAATTCTTTATCAAATTTATCAACCATTTCAAATATCTCATTGTAATTAAAGCTGCCATTTCTTATATCCATTAAAAGAGATATTTCTTTTTCTCTGTAAGTATGAACCTCTTTACCTTCAAGTATTTCTTTACCCATAATTAAGAGACGTATAAGATGCATGGCGTGTTTATTAAGATGAAGTTCATCCTTCTTGCTGTTTCTATGATTAAGCTTATCATAATCTTTTAAAACATTATTCATATCAGAGTATATATTTTTAAAATCTCTAAGAGGATAGTGTTTTAAGTTTATATCCATAAATATTTCTTCGTCAAAATCTTCTTTCATAGATGTATCTAAATATATATTAAGAGCTCCCTTTGTAATTTCTTTATATCTTTCTGGAAGAGTAAGAAGCTGTTTTTGGATGCTGCTTAATATATGCTTTTCTTTTTCCTTCTGTGGATAACTATCTCTGGCTAGAGCGTTTTGAAGTCTTCTAAGTTGAGCTATAGCATAACCTCCAAAACTTGCAGCTGCTTTTTTTGAAAGAAAAAGATCAGCGTTATTTCTTAAAAGTCTGCCTTCTTCAGTGCAAATAAAAAGATGTTCCTCTTTTGTACCAAGTATTTCTATAGTATTTGGATTACAGTTTAGAAGGAGTGAAACTATTTGCTTTAAAAAGTATATAACTGTGTCTGTAGGTCTGTCTTCTATAGGCTTATCGTTATAATTCATAGTGAGTATTTCTTCTGCAGAGTTTAGAGTAATGCCTCTAATATCTAAATCGCTCTTGGGCGTATCAGTACCATAAGCATGTGAACCGCCTGTTGTTAAAAGAATTATATTTTTTCCTAAGCTCTTATTACGTCTTAAAAAGTCATATTCCACTGAATTAAGCTTTTCCTTAATTTGCAAAGTATTCATTGTTATCCTCCGCGTATATTATACTATTATTTATAATAGTATTTATTTTATATTTCTGCAATAATATAGATATAAAACTTCAACTATAAATTGAGTTTACATATTTTTTATCAATAGGTATTAGTTATTTAATATTAAATTGGGAATAACTATAACAAATGTAATGAAAAAGTTGAAAGGCAGGATTATATAATGAAGAAGTCAACAATGGTAAAAGGTACAGGGAGTTTACTTGGAGCTATGTTTCAATATAACGTATTATTAACAGGGGTTGTTATTGGGGGCATTGCAGTATTGGCAGGAAAAAAAGATTTAGGAAAAAACATAATAAAGACAGGCAAAGTTATAGGAAAGGCTGCAGGCAAAGCAACAAAGCTGTCAGTAAAATTAGTTGGAAACATAATAGAAGTTACTTCTGATGAAGGTTTTATCAGCGGAAAGACTTTAGGAGAAAGATTTGTTAGAACAAGAGTAAAAATATATGGCGATCCAAATGCATTTTATGATAAGGATAAGATCATAGAAGCTGCCTATAATGAAATTGATAAGTAATTATATTTTTTAAAAATTTAGTTGACAATGAATAATTATATTTATATATTAATATTAGATAAATTTCTAATGTTAAATAATATTAATATTAGAAATTAAAATTAGAGGTGATTTTTATAAAAGCTATACATGAACAAATATTAAAAAACGCTAAGTTTGTACTAAATCCTTGTCTGGAGTTTGCATGTGCATTAGGAGCTGTTGGCAAAAGAGAAAATATCTTTGATATGGCTAGAGAAATGAATTTTACTATAGATAAAAGTGATGAAAAGCTTTTGGATGAATTAGAAAAAGGCATGTCTAAATATATAAGAAATGAAATGGAATATTTTTTTGGAGTTTGTGATATTGGAGTTCTTGTAGCCGCTTATATATCAGATTATGAAGATATAAACACAGTGTATAAATTCTTAGATATCTTTGATAAAGAGGATGTAAAAGTATTATACAAATACCTTGGAGGGATTTTTATAGCTTCAGAGCTTCCAAAGCTTAATAGTGACTGGGATGAGGTAAAAAGCGATATATATAAAATGAAAGCCTATATAGAAGCTGCTAAAGTTGAAAATATAAATGCTAAGGGAAAGCTTTTAGAGTGCATGGATAATCCTGAAGAAACTAAACAAAGGCTGAGTTTCTTCTTTAAGCAGTTTTATGAAAAGTCATATTTGCAGGTTGAGAGCATTGTACTTAATGAGATTAAAGAAGCCGAAAAACAATATAAAAAAATAATGGAGAGCAGTCCGGAGGAATTTATATCGAAGTATTTTTTTAATTTTTTTAAGATAGAAAATAAAAGCTGGAATTATAAGCTGAATATTCATCTGAGTTTGTTTCTAAATATTTATTTTTGGACTGTAAATTTACATGATTATAAAGAAAAGCAGGGCTGGGTTGTAGTCGGTATTAGAACTTATAAGTTTTTCTATCAAAAGGAAGCTTTTGAAAAGGTAGATAGGTTTCTAAAAGTCTTAGGAGATAAAAGAAGAGTAGATATTGTAAAAATGCTTTCACATAAGCCTTACTATGGCTATGAGATAGCTGCTAAGTTAGAACTTACTCCAGCAACTGTAAATTATCATATTAATCTGCTTATGGATGCAGGAATTTTAACCTTTGACAGGGAAGAAAACAAAGTTTACTACACTCTTAATAAAGATAGAGTTAAAGAATTATTGAATGAAACAAGTATGATGCTTATAAATGAGCCGTTGAAATAAACGGTTTATTTTTAAAATAGATATTAGAAAAATATCTAATATTATATGTAAAATAAATATAATATGTGGAGGCATATGATGGAAGGTCAAGTAAGTACAGGATTTAAGACTGAAAGTATATTTAAAAATAAAAACTTCATGCTGCTTTTTATAGGAAAGCTGGTTTCACAGTTTGGTGATGTGATATACAATATGGCTATTGGCTGGTATATTCTTAGCGTTACCAGCTCGGCTATACAGATGTCCATATATATGGCTCTTGGAACTGTAGTTTATATAGTTATGGGACCCATTGGTGGAGTAATTGCTGATAGATATGACAGAAAGAAAATAATTATTTGGATGGATATTATAAGAGGAATTGCTGTAGCGGTTACAGGAATATTAATGTATTTTAATATAGAGTCTATATATTTATTTTATATTTCATCAACTATTTTGAGTATATGCGGTGCTCTTTTTGTGCCAGCTTCAAATGCTATGATGCCAATGATAGTCGATGACAATCAGCTTACAAAAGCAAATTCCATGGGTGGATCAGTAGGAAGCATGGCTAATATAGTCGGAACTATTGTTGGAGGGATACTTTATGCTCTACTCGGAATTAAAATAATATTTGTTTTAAATGCAGTTTCATATATTGCATGCGGTATATTAGAAGTGCTTATTACTATGCCTTCTAATAATAGAGATAATAATGGGCAGGAAGATTCACAAGATAAAAAACATATTTTTAAAGAGCTTTCTGAAAGCTATAGTTTCGTTAAAAATCAAAATGGCTTATTTATATTGATGTGGTTTTCTACAATTATAAACTTTATTCTTATACCATTAATGGCTGTCTATGTACCATATATATTTAATCAAATATTAAAGGTATCAACTGAGCAATATTCTTATGTTGGAGCTGCTTCAGCTGTTGGCTTCATTATCGGTGCAACAACAATATCTATGCTTCCGCAAAGAGATAAAATATATAAATATATAAATATGAGCTTAATAGCTTTTAGTATACTTATATTTTCAATTTACTTTGTAATGCTCGCAAGCTCTAAAGGAATACTGCCAAGCAAAATGGTTGTAATTTTATTTATTGCAATATACTTGTTTATAGGTATGGCAAACTCAATCTTAAATATTCCTATTGGAGTCGTTGTACAAAGACTTGTACCAAATGAGATATTAGGGAAAGTTACATCTCTTCTTAATACTCTAATAATGGCTGCAATGCCTTTAGGAATGCTTATGGGGGGGGCTACTGCGGACTTAATGCCCATGAATATGCTTCTTCTTATAACCTCTGTAATTTTCTCAATAATTACTATATACTTGTCTCTTCAAAAAGATATAAGAAGAATTTAGTAAAAATATCATTATTGATTTAAATTACAAAATTAACTAAAATATAAAGTAATAGGGCAGAGTAGATAATTGTGCGTCAAGTGCTAGTTGGACGGGAAGTTGCCGCTAGACGAAAGCTTTAAAAAGCTGCGGTGCATTTATCGCATTCCGCTGCCACAAAAAAAGGGTTCTCCTTCTTTTGTGGTATTATGCCATTAATAAAAGAGGGGGAACTTATTTATGAACAAAACAAGAAAAATTATTCTTATGGGATTATTTATAGCTATTGATATTGTACTAACAAGATTTTTATCGATACAAACTCCAATAGTTAGAATAAGCTTTGATTTTCTACCTATAGCATTAGCAGCCATTATGTTCGGTCCACTAATAGGAGGGACTACTGCAGCTATTGCAGATTTAATAGGAATGATGCTTTTTCCAAAGGGAGCATATTTTCCGGGCTTTACTTTAAGTGCTTTTTTAACAGGCGCAATTTATGGAATATTTTTGTACAAAAAAACTTTAAGTACCATAAGAGTAAGTATATCTGTATTAACAATTAAATTATTTATTGATTTAGGGCTGAATACACTGTGGCTCCACATACTGCTCAACAAGGCAGTATTTGCAATACTTCCAACACGTATAATATCTAATGCAGTCATGCTTCCCATACAAGTTATAGTAATATGCATAGTTTATAAAGCGTTAAATTCTGCTTTTAAAATAAAAATAGTAAATGAAATGGGTAAATAGATGGATAGAAAGATAATTCATGTGGATATGGATGCATTCTTTGCCTCGGTTGAGATTATGGATAATCCGAGGCTTAAAGGAAAACCTGTTATAGTAGGAGGAACCACTGAAAGAGGTGTGGTTGCTACATGTTCTTATGAGGCTAGAGAATTTGGAGTAAGAAGCGCTATGCCTATATACATGGCAAAAGCAAAGTGTCCTGAGGCTGTCTTTATGCCTGTAAGATACGGAAGATATAAAGAAATATCTAATAAAATTTTTAGTATATTTCATAAGATAACAGATTTAGTAGAGCCTTTAAGTATAGATGAGGCTTATCTAGATATCACACACCTAGAAAAAGATCCTGTTGAAATTGCAGTATTTATTAAGCAGGAAGTAAAAAGACAAACAGGTCTTACTATTTCTGCTGGAGTTTCTTATAATAAGTTTTTAGCAAAGCTTGCTTCAGACTGGAATAAGCCTGATGGCTTAAAAATAATTGAGAAACACATGGTTCCTGAAATACTATTTCCGCTTTCAATAAGTAAGGTTTATGGACTTGGTCAGAAGTCGGTAAAGAAGCTTAATGATATTGGTGTTTTTACTGTTAAAGAGCTTTATGGACTTCCAAAGGAGCTTTTGATAGAGTTTTTTGGCAAGTTTGGAGTAGAAATTTATGAAAGAGCACGTGGAATTGACGGTAGAGAGATTAATATAGATAGAGAGAGAAAATCCATAGGTAGAGAGACGACCTTAAGAGTGGATACAGATATTAAAGACGACTTAAAGCTTTATTTGAATGATTTTTCTGAATCAATAGCGGATACCATGAGAAATAAAAACGTCAGTGGAAAAAGTATTACTATAAAAATAAAAACTTCCTCTTTTGTTAATCATACAAAAAGCAAAACATTGAATCATTATATATATAATAAAGAGGATATATATGAGGAAGCTTTAAATATACTAGATGAGATTGAACTAATGGAAAAGATCAGACTAATTGGCCTTTCAATTTCCTCGCTAAGGGAAAATAAAACAGAACAAATTTCTATGTTTTAACAGATTGACAAAAAAATAACAAAATTTTATAATTAAATTATAAAATTAATTGAAAGAAGGTTTATAAAATGAAAGCCTTAGGATTAATAAAACCAAATCTTGTAGCATGGATTGAAAAAGAAAGACCAATTGCAGGACCATATGATGCGATAATTAGGCCAATAGCTATTGCACCATGTTCTTCAGATGTACATACTGCTTTTGAAGGAGGAGCGGAAAAACCTTCAGGGTTTGTTCTTGGACATGAGGCAGTTGGAGAAGTAGTTGAAGTTGGAGAATTGGTTAATGAGTTTAAAGTTGGGGACAAGGTTGTTGTACCAGCAGGTACTCCAAATTGGCGTGCAAGAGGAATTCAAGAACATAATTTTAAGCATGCAGGGGGTCCTTTTTCAGGGCTTGAACTTTCAGGATCAAGAGACGGAGTTTTTGCCGAATTATTTATGGTAAATGATGCTGATAATAACTTAGCTCTTATGCCTGAGGATATTTCCATTGAAGATGCTCTTATGACAGTAGATATGGTTACTACTGGCTTTAGCGGAGCAGAACTTGCTGATATCAAGTTTGGAGATACTGTATGCGTAATTGGTATAGGGCCTGTAGGACTTATGGCAGTTGCGGGTGCAAAGCTTCGTGGTGCTGCTCGTATTTTTGCTGTTGGGACAAGACCAGATTGTGTTACTCTTGCAAAGGAATACGGTGCAACTGATATTATAAGTTATAAAGATGGAAATATTGCTAAACAAGTTCTTGAGCTGACTTCAGGGAGAGGTACAGATGCAACAATTATAGCAGGGGGAAATGCCGAAACTTTTGCATTGGCTGTTGCTATGACTCGCTTTGGAGGAGGAAATATAGCTAATATAAATTACTTTACAGGTTCAGACTATCTGCCTATACCTACATTGGCTTTTGGACGTGGAATGGCTGGAAAAACAATTAAAGGCGATCTTTGTGAAGGTGGACGTGTTCGTATTGAAAGATTGTTAAATATGATTCGATATGGAAGAATTCAGCCTGGAAAGATGGTTACTCATAAGTTCTACGGTTTTGATAAACTTGAAGAAGCCTTCTATCTTATGAGAGACAAGCCAAAAGATTTAATTAAGACTGTTGTTTATATAGATTGGAATAAAGAAAAATAATAAAATAAAAATCCAGCGGTTTAATCTAACTGCTGGATTTTTATTTTATTATAAATCTACGGGCATCTTTTTTCTAAGATTATCTACAGTTGATCTTATTAAATCATCTAAGAATTTATCTACTGCTTTAGGTGTAATTCCAAATACTTTTAGGATATCAAATACCCAAGGAAGGTTACGTCTTAATTCTTCAATCAAGTCGTCTGTAGCATCATCTATGACGTTCTCATATTTATAGTAGTTATTGCAGATATATGTTATGAGAGCAGCCAGCATATAGTCCATTAATCTTGTATCAGTAATGAAATTTTCAATGTCTTTAAATATATGCATAGAATCTTTTCTTATGGATGCAGTTATGTCGTCTATAATATCTTTTGTTATGTTAAAGTTTCTTTCAAGAGTATTTGTGTTTTCGAAACTAGTATCTATAAAATCTTCATCCGTTGATCTGTAAAAGCTGTCATAGTTATTGCTGTAATAATCCTGATAGTATGGTTGCATCTCATAGGATCTGTAATAGTCTTGCATTACGGGACATTCATTGCAATAATAGTAGGAATTTTGATAAGGGTTTTGATAATACTGATTTTGATTATACCAGTAGTTATTGTTCATTTTAAACCTCCAAATAATTTCATCACTATTATGTTATGTAAATTATTTAGAATTGACACAATACTTAATGTTTATCTATAAGCTTTTAATATTGCCATTAAGTGTGATAGAATAAGAAGGATAATTTTATACAAATTGAGGTGCCTAAGTAGTGGGGAAAAAAGTTATAATAGCGGAAAAACCAAGCGTTGCAAAAAATATAGCTGAGGCTTTAAATATAAAATTACGTAAAGATGGATATCTTGAAGGACAGGATTATATTGTAAGCTGGGCCTTTGGACATTTGCTGCAGCTTTATGATGCAAAGGATTATGATCCTAATATGGCAAGCTGGAGAATGGAGAAGTTTCCTTTTATACCTAAGAGATTTAAATATAAGGTTAAAAGTGCTTCTGGAGACAGGACTAAAAAAGACAGCGGCGCAGATAAACAAGTTAATATAATAAAATATCTAATATCAAGAGATGATGTAGAAGCAGTTATTTCGGCTTGTGACTATGATAGAGAAGGTCAGATTATTGGAGATATAATATTAAAATATTTAAGAGTTAATAAACCTATATACAGATTACTGCTTAACGAATGGACACCAAAGGAGGTTTTGGAAGGTCTTAAAAGACTAAAGCCAAATGACTTGATGAAGCCAATGCAGGATGCTGGAATAAGCAGGCAGTGGGCAGACTGGGTAATAGGAATAAATTTAACTTCAGTGGCTACCTTGAAATATCAAAGGGGGATGGGTAAGCCATTAAGCATTGGAAGAGTTATACTTCCAACTCTTAAAATTATTTATGACAGAGACAAGGAAGTAGAGAGTTTTGTACCTAATGATTATTTTAAGCTTCAAGGAACCTTTAAGACAGAAAAGAATGCAGAATATGAAGGTACCTATACACTAAAAGGCGAGGAAAAGTTTAGTGTCAAAAAAGAGCTTGAAGAAGCACTGAAGAATCTAAAGGGTAAAAGCGGTGTTGTAGTAGATAAAGAAGTAGAGAAGAAAAAGGAATATCCTCCATTTTTATTTAATTTATCGAACCTTCAGGGATATGTAACAAGTAAAAACAAGGGGTGGACTTCTGATAAGGTGCTTACTGTAGCTCAAGCCTTGTATGAAAAAAAGCATATTACCTATCCAAGAACAGCAAGTTCTGTTTTGGAAGAGAGCCTTGCGGGAAAGGCTGAGGAAGTTTTAAAGCTTTTAAAGAGAGGACTTCCCTTTGAAGAAGAAATTCAGTTTAAAGTAACAAAAAGAGTATTTGATAATTCAAAGGTAGAAAGCCATAGTGCCATAATACCAACATATATGCTTCCAAAATCGCTATCAAATGATGAAGCAATTGTATACAATGCAATAAAAAACAGGTTCATTGCTCAATTTATGCCAATTGCAGAGGTTGAAGAAACTAAGATAACTACCAGAGTAAATGATGCTTTAACAGAAGGTATGTTTTTATCAAAGGGAAAGGTTCAAATAGTAGAAGGATGGAAGAAGATAGAAAAGATTGAATCAAAGGATGTTATACTTCCATTTGTAAATATTAACGAGTCAGTTGAATTGGTTAATTTGAAAATAACTTCACATAAAACCACACCTCCAAAGCATCATATTGAGAAGACCTTATTAAGAGTTATGGAGACCTGCGGAAAGAAGTTCGAAGATGAAGACAGTAATGAGATGATGGCTGCAATACTGAGCGGCTTTAGTATTGGGACTCCAGCAACTAGGGCAGAAACTATTAAGAAACTTAAGGATATCGGCTATATTTATAGTAAAGATAAATCTCTAATTTGTACAGATTTAGGAAGAAAAATAGTAGAGAGCTTTCCAATAAAGGATTTATTTGATTTAGAGTATACAGGAAGACTTGAAAAGACACTATCAGATATAGAAAAAGAAAAGTTTAATAAGCAGGATTTTTTAAAGCTCGTTTTTGAATTTGTAGCAAAAGCAGTAGAGGATATAAAAAGAGATAAGCCTATTATACTGAAGGATTGTACTGATAAATCAAAGATATATGGTAATAAAAAAGCAGCTTCAGGAGATAAAAAAACACCTGACAAAGAAAATAATGACAAAAAGACTAGAGTAAAAAAAGAAACAGCTGATAAGAAAGAAAGTTCTGATGAAAAAACTAAAATTGAGACCTTTGGAAAATGTCCGATATGCGGACATCCTATTATTGAGGGTCAGAGGGGATTCGGCTGCAGCAATTGGAAGAATGGATGCAAATTTGTTATTTGGAAGGAAGACGAGTTTTTTAAATCCATCAATAAAAAACTTACAAAGACTATGGTAAAAAAACTATTGAAAGACGGAAGCGTTGAACTTAAAGATATTGGTATCCTAAGATATGTGAAAGATATTAAAGACAATAGTTTTAACTGGAAGCTAAATACAATGCAGTAAAGTTCTTATATTAATGATGTCATAAAATATCCAATCTTCAAGGATTTTTAGGATATCATTAATGTATTAGAACTTTTGCATTGTATATAGAGAAAAAATAAGTGGCAGAGGTATTATTCCTCTGCCTAATTAACTTACAGCACAAATTTGGTTTCTGCCGCTGCGCTTTGCTTTGTAAAGTCTCATGTCTGCAGCTCTGAATAATTCGCTAAAGTGCATGGCCATACTATCCAAGTTATCTGTAACACCTATACTAACTGTAATGTCAATAGTTTTATCTCCATAATTTATGTTCAAACTTCTTATAGTTTCTAATATCTGTTCAGCTTTTTTTATGCCATCATTAAGAGAGGCTCCTCTTAAAATTATTACGAACTCATCTCCTCCAAAACGCCCAATCAAATCATCTTCTCTAATAATGTTTGAGCAAGCTCTGCTGACTTGTTTTACAACCTCATCTCCAAAAAGGTGGCCAAACTCATCATTAATACACTTAAATCTATCAATGTCTAAAACCAGGCACACTACGCTTTCATTTTTTTGGTACGCTTCATTAAGCCAGTTATTTGTAGTGTTTTCTAAATAATCCCTATTATATATTCCTGTAAGCTGGTCAGTATAAGCTTTTTTCTCTAAAAGCATTATGTTATGTTTAATTTCAAGCTTTAGAGCTGCTAAAGAAAGCTCACGTTCACTAATTTCCTTTAAAATCGATATATATTCCTTTTGCAATTTATAGCCTAGATTAAAATCATCCATCAGTTCGCATAACTTACAGCGTTCTTCTTGAATAGTTTTTAATAAGTAAATATCATTGTAACTCTCAACAATAACTTTAGCATTAGTAAAAGATTCATAAGCTTGTCTGTATAAATTCTGCTCTCTATACCACTGCCCTTCTAGGTCATAACACTGAGACTTTTCTCGCGGAAAGGAATCTAGAAAAGGACTATTAAGCATTTCGTCAAGCAAAACTTTTGAATCATGGAAATCCTTTAGATAAATATAGGCTTTTGCAATATTTAATTTTACTCTTAATTCTAAAATAGGAGAAGCTGGTTTATGAAGCTTTGCAGCATCAAGGCCCAATATTCCCATTTCCAAAGCTTTATTATAATCTTCATCCAGCATACAAATGTGGCTATAATTACTGTATGCATTGCTTACAATGTTATACTTGTTAAGCTTTTTGCCTAAAGCAATGCTCTTTTCAAGGGTAGCTTTCGATTTATCAATGTTTTTGTTATACTCATATATTAAAAAAGAAATATTGTAGGAATTTAATTTGTCTAAATCATCGCCATGTATATTGCATATAGCTTCATGTTCTTCGATACATTTAAAGGCTTCCTCTATATCTCCAATACAATAATAGGAGGCTGCAAGATTTATATATGCAGTCAAAATAGACTTATAATCTTTCATCTCCATACTCGCATTGAGAAGACTAAAGCAATTTTGAATAGTGTCTTTATATTTTCCTTCTGCTCTAAGCAAAGTAACCTCTTGTTGTAATTTAACCAATTCTTTTTTTGTCATAAGCACAACTCCTTTATAACCGCAGATGTTACAAATATTTTATTATAATTTCGTTTGCAGTTCAATGATAGTTATATAAATTAATGAAGATTCTGATTGATAATAATATATGCTATAATGAATTTTGAAAAGGAAGGTGCATCATGAACGAATTAACAAATGATTTATTGAATTTAAATGCTAAAAAAGCATGGGAAGTTTTATATGGAAAAGAACTGAATACAAAAAAGAATATATTAGAGTACGTTGAACTTTTAAAGGTGTTTAAGCAGGACAATATGCCTAGCGAAAAGATACAAGAAAACTATAATTTTGTATATAAAGCTATTGATGATTTAGGCGGGACTATTAAAGTCAATACAAAACTGTATTTGAAAAATCAGTTAAAAGCACAGCTTGGAAAATTAGTTAAAGAAAAAGATCCAAAACCTATTAATTATTTTATAGAATTTTTCAAGGAAGCCTATCCTGAAAATAGTAGAAGAAAAGATTTTACCTGGGTCCTCATGGATATCAATAAAATCACAGATGAGCAGATCTGGAACACACTGACTTATATTAATTCATGGATATTAAAAGAGGAAAATAAGCTAAATGAAAATCAGAAAAAAGATACTATTAAGATGATAGAGCTTTTGGTTAAAAGAAATAATATAAGATATATTAATAATACTAGAAGCCTAGAGAAATTGCTTATAAGCTTAAATATTAAGATAGTTTCCATAAAAGATAAATTTATAGTTAAATTTAGATAAAGATTTATTAATATAGAAAACTATTGTCTAATATATTTTAGTAATAACCTAAGAAAGAGGGATAAGTTATGGAGATATATTTAGACAATAGTGCTACTACAAAGCCTTATATCAATGTAGTCCATACAGTTTCAAAATGTATGATTGACTTTTATGGAAATCCTTCATCAATACATTCTCTTGGTGAAAAAGCAAAAAAGTATCTTACTGAATGTAGAGAATATATAGCTTTAACTATGAATGCTAAGCCTCAGGAAATAATATTTACTTCAGGAGGAAGTGAAAGTAATAATCTTTTGCTTAAAGGCTTCTTAAACAAAGGAGATCACCTAATAACTACTTGTATTGAACATTCCAGTTTATTAAATTCAGCAGTACAACTACAAGAGAAGGGGATAGAAGTAACTTATCTAAAAGTTGATGAGTCTGGCAGAATTAACATTGATGATTTAAAATCATCAATGAAACCAAGTACCAAACTAGTAAGTATCATGCATGTAAATAATGAGATAGGTGTAATTGAAGATATTGAAGCTATAGGAAAAGCAGTTAGGGAATATAATGCAAATATAAAGCTTCATGTAGATGCAGTGCAGAGCTATGGAAAGCTTAAAATTGATGTTAATAAAATGAATATAGACTTGCTTTCTTTAAGCGCTCATAAGATTCATGGGCCTCGAGGCGTTGGAGCAGCATACATAAGAGAAAATACTCCATTGAAAGCTTTGATTGACGGCGGCGGTCAGGAATTTGGCTTTAGATCGGGAACTGAAAACCTGCCGGCCATTGCTGGTTTTGCACAGGCTTCTAAGCAAATACACAAAAATATAGAACAAAATTATTTGAAAGTATACAAGTTAAGAAATTATTTGGTACAAAAGCTTCAAAATATTAATGGTATAAAAATTAACTGCAGAACTGATGAAGACTTTCTTCCGTATATTGTTAGCATTTCAACAGTAGGAATCAGATCAGGAAAGGTACTGTTCTATCTTAATGATAAAGAAATATATATATCAAAAAGTTCAGCCTGCTCTTCAAGGAATTTAAAAGACAGCCATGTTTTAAAGGCCATAGGATTAAGACCTGAGGAAATAATGGGTGGGCTTAGAATAAGTTTTAGTGAGGAAAATAGTTTCGAAGATGTTGATATACTTGTGTACCATATGGGAAAGTGTTTGGAAAAGTTAAGAGGTGAAGCTGCAAATGAATAATATTTTAATTATTGGTGAGAGACGCAGCAGCAAGTCCTCAGAACTTCTATCAGAAGTAAGGGCTCTATTAAATTGCAGTATCGGAGGGTATTGGGTAGATATAACAAGAGATAGTGAGAATAAGGATATAAGAATTTTTGATTTAACATCGCTTTATGAGGAAGACAGAAATAATGTGTTTTTCAGGAAGGATGATTCAACAGGGTTCTCTAAATTAAACATTGAAATGTTTAACACTAAGGGCGTGGAAATACTTACTAAAAGCTTTAATTATTCAGATGTAATTATTATGAATGAAATAGGCTTTCTTGAGTCAAAGGCGACAGCTTTTACCAGTGAAGTGAAAAAAATACTAGACAGCAAAAAGGTTGTTATTGCAGCATTAAAGGATGTTCCTTGCCTATATATCGATACAATAAAAAGCCGTGAGGATATATATATATTTAAAGTTAATGATAACAATAAGGATAGTATTAGACAGGAGATAATCAAGCTCCTGAGATTGTGGCTGGTCAAGCTGAAATAAATATAAAGGGCTGTGCATAAGTTTAAAAGATGCACAGCCTTTATAAATTTGCGAAATTGATCTAACTAAGTTTAAACTTATTAACTTGTTCCAGCATTTCTTTAGTCATTTCGCTTAGGAATTGCGCGGAAACTGCAACCTCTTCGGAGGAGCTGTTCATTTCTTCTGCAGATGCGGATATTTCTTCAGAAGAGGCAGAAACCTCTTCAGCTACTGATGAAGTTTCCTCAATCTTTTCAAGTATTATATTTTTATCATTGTTAATGCTCACTACAGAAGAACTAACTTCATGAATTTGAGGAAGTATTCCATTGATTGAGTTTATAATATTTTTAAAGGATGAGATTGTGTTATTTATTATTTCAACCTGATTTTCAACCTCTGAGTTCATGTCTTCTGATGTCTTTATAATTGATTCAGAGTTTCCTGATATTCCTTTAATTAATGAATTTATACTTTCTGAAGAAGCTTTGCTTTGCTCAGCAAGCTTTCTTATTTCCTCAGCTACAACAGAAAAGCCTTTTCCTGCTTCACCAGCTCTTGCCGCCTCTATCGCAGCATTTAAGGCTAAAAGATTTGTTTGCTCAGATATACTGTTTATAAAGTTAGTAATTTCATTTATTTTATTTATATCTTTGCTTAAGATAGAAATTTTGTTTGTGAATTCGTTGAAAGCTGACATAACCTTGTTAACCGATTCAACTAAAATCTGCATATTGCTATTGCTGTTATTGGCTACTGAATTAATATTTTTTGCGCTAAGGTCTACTTCTTCTATGGAATGTACGATGTTTTCAAGTTTTATAGCAAATTCATTTAAAATCATAGTTGTACTTATTAACTCTTGAGCTTGAGAAGAAGTACCCTTTGCAACTTCATTTATTGCTGTTGCAACATTTTCAGAGGAAGAAGCCATTTCTTCTGAAATTGAAGATAGATCTTCAGATTTTGAGTCTATTGACAAGGATTTTTCCCTTATTGTTTTAAGCATAGAAGCTATATTGTCTACAGTACGTGATAAAGTCTTCTGAATAATCCCAAATTCATTGTTGCTTTTAGTTTCAAGTTTAATCGTAAAATCTCCATCAGCAATTGTATCCATAGTATTTATTAGTTTGCTTGAAGATTTCTTTATAACGGACATTATATAAAAGCAGATAATAGAGAAGATTACTATACAGGCAGCAAATATATAAAACATGACAGCTCTTGTATTTAAGTACATTTTATCGCTTGAGGTATTTACTTCTCCCGCTTGTTTTTCATTAAAATCTTTAAGAACTGCTAATTTTTCCTCACCCAAAGCACCAAGTTCCGAAAGCTTATCCCTGTCATCATTTGAAACTTTTAAGTTATCTTTTAAGGCAGAATTTATATTTTCCCAGGCTTTAACATACTCATTGAAGTTATCAGAAAATGCAGTTAAAGTTTGCTTTTCAGAATCTGTTAGGTTTGACTGCTGATATTGTTTAATACTATCATTAACCTTATCGATATATTGCCTTATATTATCGTCTGTTTTTGAGTTATATGCCATAAACGCGTTTGAAGCTTCTATTCTCATATTTAAGAAGTCAGCCCTCATGCCTCCTAGTCTGGCTATTGGCTGAAGATTGTTTCTATACATGTTTTCCATATTATCATTAATGTTTTTTATATTAACAAAGCCTAAACCTCCAACTAAAAAGATTAATAATAAAGATAGAACACTAATAATAAAGATAGAAGTTGATATTTTAAGATTTTTAAAGAACCTAGCCATGATTTCCTCCTCTGTATTTATGCAAATTGGTAATTGAGAAATATTTTGCTAATTAACTAAATTATCGAAATAAAATAACAAAACTTTATTCACCTAGCAAAGTTTTTATGTACAATGCAATTTTTTATGTGTATCATATTTTATATAGATAGATTTAATTTTTAAGTATTAAGGTGGGGATTTTATGTATCATTTAAAAAATTATATGGAGATATTGGTTGATGAGATATTGCCAGGTATGCTTGTTAAAGAAAACACTATTTGTAAGTGTGAAAGATGCATTATGGATATTAAGGCTATAGCACTTAACAGACTTCCGGCAAAATATATAGTAAGTGACATTGGGGAAATATACAGAAGATATGATGAATTAGGAAAACAGCTTGAAATAGATGTTATGGAAGCAATAATGAGAGCTATTGAATTAGTAAAATTGTATCCAAAACATGATGCTTAATATACTAAAGAGAGCCAAAAATAAAGGAGGCTTTCTTTTTTTATGAAATTGACACGAACATAAGTTCGAGATATAATATAAATAGAAAGAAGGTGGGTAATATGTATGAACATATTTTAAAAGCTTCACTAGAGAGAAATTTAATAATAACTATAGTGTATTTAAAGGGTAATGAGATCACAATGAGAAACATAAGAGTGTTGGAATTAAAAGAGGATAGAATCAAAGCCTATTGTTATTTAAGAAAAGAGAACAGGGTATTTAAAAAAGAAAATATATTGTCTGCAGCTTTTGCTAAAAGCAATGAACTTATAACCCACAGCATTAAATTTGTATAACTGAATAGATAACTGATAAAGGCTCCAAAGGTATCTATAATCCTTTGGAGCCTTTATCAATTATATGCTTATTTTTAAGAAATGATATCTAGAGGCTCCCCAGGAACGGGTATATGGAATATTCAGAGCTTCGTAAGAATGATGTGAAACTAAAGGGACGCTGCCAGAAAAACCAGTAACAATTGCAGAGTGAAAGATAAGTCCTTTATTGTCTTCGAAAAGAATTAAATCGCCCAGTTCAAGCATAGATGCATTTGAAACTTCCAAGCCTTTTACAGCGGGGTATTTATTAGCCTGATTAATTTTTAGATACCAATAAAGAGAATGTGCAACTGTCCAGGATAAGGACCATTTATTATTATTGTAAAACCAGCTGTATTTTGGATTATAAGTCATAGGAGCACCTCCAGCATGAAGACATTGTGAAATAAAATTTGCGCAATCACCGCTGCTGTCTTTAACTATTGGAAAGTATCTGTAGGCTGGATTTGGTTTTAAGGCATAGGTTACTGCATAATTTACTGCAGCGCTTCTTGAATAAGAACCCTGTCTGTAAAGATGGCTCTCCTCATAAGGATTTGAAATATACATTATTAAATCTCCTTAATATTATTAGGCTGTCATATATATTTTATGATTTTGGAATGAATTTGCTCACTAAGATAATTTTCTTAAAACATTATAATATTTTTAAAATCCGTGATATATGTTACAGCTTTAAAAGGGTTATTTTAGTAATATAGAACCTGTAAGATATGAAAAACAAAGACGACTTAGATAAAACTTATAATATATAGATTTACAGGGAGGTTTTTTAATAATGAGTATGTTCTGTTATCAATGTCAAGAAACAGCTGGTGGAAAAGGCTGTACACTAAGAGGGGTTTGCGGTAAGACTTCAGACTTAGCTAATTTACAAGATTTATTAATGTATGTAGTAAAGGGAATATCTGTTGCTAACGTAAAAGCTAGAGAGCTTGGAGTTAATAAAGCAGAAACTGATAAATTTGTATTTAATGGATTATTCATGACTATAACTAATGCTAACTGGGATAAGGCTAGATTCTTAAATGAAGTTAGAGCAGGGCTTAAGCTAAGAGATGAAATAGTTGCTGCAGTTAAGGCTGCTGGCGGAAATATAGAAAGCAATTATGAAGGTTTAACATGGAATGGTTCTACTGATGCTGAATTAGAGCTTAAGGCAGAGTCAGGAGATGTAAGCATTCTTCAAACTAAGGATGAAGACATAAGAAGTTTAAGAGAGTTATTAACATATGGACTAAAGGGTATGGCTGCTTATGCAGAGCATGCATTTAACTTAGGTTTTGAAGATCAAGGTGTGCATGAGTTCATGCAAAGAGCACTTGCAGCAACAACTGATGACAGTCTTGGTGTAAATGAATACGTAGGAATAGTATTGGAATGTGGTAAGTTTGGCGTAGATGCTATGGCACTTTTAGACAAAGCAAATACAACAGCTTATGGAAATCCAGAAATAACAAAAGTTAATATAGGTGTTAGAAATAACCCAGCTATACTTGTAAGCGGACACGACCTAAAGGATTTAGAGTTACTATTAGCTCAAACAGAAGGAACTGGAGTAGACGTATATACTCACTCAGAAATGCTTCCAGCTCACTACTATCCAGCATTCAAGAAGTATTCACATTTTGCAGGAAACTACGGAAATGCTTGGTGGTTACAAGACAAGGAATTTGAAAGCTTTAATGGAGTTATTTTAATGACAACTAACTGTATAGTACCTCCAAAAGCTTCATACGTAAACAGAATGTTTACAACTGGTGCAACTGGCGTTGAAGGTGTTAAGCATATAGATAAGAAGGAAGACGGAACAAAGGATTTCTCAGAACTAATTACACTCGCTAAGACATTACCAGCTCCAACTGAAATTGAAAAGGGAGAAATCGTTGGTGGATTTGCTCATGCTCAAGTTTTAGCTCTTGCTGACCAAGTTGTTGAAGCAGTTAAGACTGGCGCAATAAAGAGATTCTTTGTAATGGCAGGCTGCGATGGAAGAATGAAGAGCAGAAACTACTACACCGATTTTGCAAATGAGCTTCCAAAGGATACAGTAATCCTTACAGCTGGATGTGCTAAGTACAAGTACAATAAGCTAGATCTTGGAGATATTAACGGAATACCAAGAGTATTAGACGCTGGACAATGTAACGACTCTTACTCCTTAGCAGTTATAGCTCTTAAGCTTAAAGAAGTATTTGGTCTTGAAAACGTGAATGAACTTCCAATTTCCTACAATATTGCTTGGTATGAGCAAAAGGCTGTTATAGTATTACTTGCTCTATTACACTTAGGAGTAAAGAATATTCATTTAGGACCAACACTACCAGGCTTCTTATCTCCAAATGTAACTAAAGTTTTAGTTGAAAATTTTGGTATCGGCGGAATAACAAACGTTGAAGACGACATGAAAATGTTTATGGGTGCATAATTAAATAATAGAATTTTACTAAGGACTTCCTAAAATATAGGGAGTCCTGATTTTTTAGTTAAGTTAGTGTTATAATATAGCTTAATAGGTAAACTGTAAGTTTATAGTTTATGTAATGTTTATCTATAATAGCATAATATTTAAGCAAGGAGATAGGTTTATGAATTATATACCAGCTGAAACTAGATATGATTCTATGAAATATAGAAGGTGTGGCAGAAGCGGGTTAATGCTGCCAGCCATATCACTTGGACTATGGCATAACTTTGGTAATGAAGATTCTTTTGAAAATGGGAAAGCTTTGATTAGAAGAGCCTTTGATTTAGGAATAACACATTTTGATCTTGCTAATAACTATGGCCCACCAGCAGGGGCAGCAGAAGAAAACTTCGGTAAAATATTGAGGCAGGACTTTGAAAACTATAGAGATGAAATGGTTATATCAACAAAGGCAGGACATTTAATGTGGCCTGGACCGTATGGAGACTGGGGATCAAAAAAGTATTTAACAGCAAGTCTTGATCAAAGCTTAAGGAGAATGGGATTAGACTACGTAGATATTTTTTATCATCATAGACCGGATCCTAATACTCCGCTTGAAGAAACCATAAGGACGCTAGATTTGCTTGTAAAGCAGGGGAAGGCTTTATATGTAGGTATTTCAAAATATAGTGCTGAGCAGACAAAACAGGCAATAGATATGTTTAAGAGCTTAGGAACTCCATTTATCATTCATCAGACACCTTACTCAATGTTTGATAGAAAGGCAGAAGAAGAGCTTTTGGATTTATTAGAGCAGGAAGGTATAGGAACTATAGTTTTCAAGCCCTTATATCAAGGAGTACTTACTGATAAATATTTAAACGGAATACCAAAAGATTCAAGGGCAGCAGGTAATTCTATATTCTTAAAGAAAGAAGATATAACAGAAGATAAACTCCAAAAAGTAAAAAAGCTTAATGAAATAGCAAAGAAAAGAAATCAAACTTTAGCTCAAATGGCATTGGCTTGGGTATTAAGAAAAAATGTTGTAACTTCAGCCTTAATTGGAGCAAGCAGGATAGAACAAATAGAGGATAATATAGAAGCTCTTAAGAACTTGGAGTTTAGTAAGGAAGAATTTGATAACATAGAAAAAATCATTTCTTAGAGCAGATAAAAAATATATTACAGATAAATATTATGAAACTATAGAGATTTACAATGAAAACTCTATAGTTTCTTTTTTGTGTTTATAATTTATAATACATGTCCACAATATAATATACCAAAGGATTAATGTTAAAAGGGGTGGACATTTGTTAAGTTTATTAAGAGGTTATAATCTTGAAAAAATAAAAATTAAATTTATAATAATATATTTCTTTAATATAACGGATATAATATTTACCTTGATTCTTTTAAAATCAGGAGTATTTCTTGAGGCTAATACATTCATGAAACATATAGTACAAAATGAGGCAGCAAGTTTAGTGATTAAGTTAGGAATTCCTTTTGTATTATTACTTTTTTTATATAAAAGATTAAAAGATGCCAGTGAAAGGCAGCTGTTCCTGGGGAATATTTTAATAAATATATGCATGATAAGCTATTTTCTTATTAATCTATTACATGTGATTTGGACCTTTTTATTATTTTTATACATAATTTAAATATCTATAGTTAATACTATGTATGTTTTTTATGAGGCTAAAGTCCTAAATGGACTTTAGCGGGTAACTTATGAGCGAAGCGAATGTCTTAAGTTACCCTGTGTCCGAAGCGGAGCGAGAGTTTTAAATTACTCAGTGCTTCCGACTAAAAGGAGGTTAAAGGTCTGAATGACCTTTAACGAGTAATTTTTGAGCGGAGCGAGAGTTTTAAATTACTCGGTGTTTCCGACTAAAAGGAGGTTAAAGTCCTAAATGGACTTTTACGAGCAATTAGCGAGCGGAAGCGAGTGATTTTTAATTGCTCAGTCTTCCGACTAAAAGGAGGAATTCACATGAAATTTAAAAGTTTAGCTGCATTATTAGTTGCAGTTTCTGTAAGTACAGGAGTCAGCGTTCATGCAGCAGTGGTACCGGCAGCAGATGTGCCAAGCCAGCAGGATAAAAAAATTGAAATGAAAGATCACAAGGAAAAGAGTGGTCACAATGGAGGCATGTTTAGAGCTGCTAAGGAAATGGGTATTACAAAGGAAGAAATGAAAGAAGCAAGAAATTCAGGCAAAAACTTTTTTGAACTTGCTAAGCAAAAGGGATTCAATGAGCAGCAGGCAAAAGATATGATAATCAAGAATAAAATTGCAGTCATTGATGAAAAGGTAAAGGAAGGCGAGCTAACAAAAGAAAAAGGTGAAGAAATAAAAACTCATGTTAAAGATAAGGTTTCAAAATGGGATGGAAAATTTAAAGAACATAAGGATGTAAAGCAGGAAAGCAAAGAAGAAGAAAAACAAGACTAATTTAAAACTGAGGCTGGAAATACTTCCAGCCTCAAATTTTTTAAAAAATTAATTATTAATAATACTCAAATTGAAATATGTGTAATAAAATAGGTATAATAATATTAGACTAATTATAGATGCAAAGGAGACATGTTATGGCAATATTAAATTTACCTATAGAAGTGGTTGCAATTTACGATTCGGCAAAAGAAATAAAACCGATACGTTTTTATAGAATAAGCTCAGAGGATACAAATGAGTTTGTGAAAATTCAAAGAATAATAAGACGTGATAAAGAGAAGATTGATGGAGAGTACATAACTACTTTCACTTGCGAGATATTAATTGATAATTCCAGAAAGTTATATGATTTAAGATATAACAATGAAACCGAAGAATGGTTTTTATATAAAATGTAAAATAAATAGTATATTATTTATTTTACTGGATATATTAATTAACGTGGGACTAAGACTTGACAATTTAATACTCCTTTTAAAAAAGCATAGGTTGGTATTTAACCTGTGCTTTTTTAAAATTTAGGCGCTGTTTAATAATAGTGTTGATATAAGCATGTTCATTGATATTGTAAAAAGCAAATCTATTGCAAACCAGCATGACTCAAGTAAATATTTAAATATTTTTATAGGTGTATATATAAATATGTGAATGATAAAAAGGTCATTACTTGCTTTTTATAAAACCCAAATTTAAAATTAAAACAATTTTTACCTTGGTTTAAACTTCATAGTCTTCGTACATTTTCATAGGATATATACTTGTATTTTGAGCAAACTTATACTACAAACCTAAATAAAAATAATTATTTAAATTAAAAGGAGGAGTTAACTATGTCAAGAAGAAATAATAGAGTGTTAGTACCACAAGCTAGAGCAGGTTTAGATAGATTTAAAGAAGAAGTAGCAAGTGAAATAGGAATACCAAATTATGCTTCAATAGACAAAGGAAATCTTCCTTCAAGAGATAATGGATATGTAGGCGGTTATATGGTTAAAAAAATGGTTGAAGCTTACGAAAAAAATCTATAGTACAAGAAAAGGTCAGGCGCTGTGCCTGACCTTTTTATGGGTGTTGGGGATTAGGGAATTATTTAATTTGGGGGATGATGAATTTGGTTAAAATTTTCTTCCTTGAATATATTATACAAGTATAAGTAATAGCTTGTCAATAATAATTTATAATATTTAATAATAATTATTCGAAAAAATATAATTTGAAATTTGTTAGGATTAAGGTATGCTTTAGTATATAATATTAAATTATAATATCAAAGGCAAGGTGATTAAAGGTGTATAAAGTTGAAGTTTTTGAAGACAAGTTTCTAATGTATAAACTTTATGAAGCGAGTACAAACTCTTCTGTTGTTATTTGTCCAGAAAGAGGTGGAATAATAACAAGTTATATAGTCAATGGAGAGGAAGTTTTTTATCTAGATAAAGAAACTTTTTATGATGAAAAGTCAAATATAAGAGGTGGGAATCCAATACTTTTTCCAATATGTGGACAACTTGAACAAGGCAAGTATGAGCTTAATAAAAAAGTGTATAGAATGAAAAATCATGGAGTTGCCAGAACTAATGCTTGGGGAGTTATTGATACTAAAAATAATAATATGGCAGCTGTTAAGTTAAGCTTAAAAAGCAGTGAAATAACTAAGGAAGAATTTCCTTTTGATTTTGAACTAATTTTTACATACACATTAAAAGATGGCAAGCTTACTATAGATCAAGAGTATATTAATAATTCAAATGAAATAATGCCAATTTACGCAGGTTTTCATCCATATTTCAAAGCTAAGGGTAAAGACATCAGTTATGACACAGATGCAGAGAATTATCTTGACTATAATGATATGAAGATAAAAAGGTATACAGGAAATATTGATTTGGAAAATATGAATGAATCGGCCGCTTTTATTGATGAAAAGAAGAATAATATCAGTTTTGAGCTCAAAGATTTAAAACGAAAAATAACTTTAAGTTATGGAAAAGAATTTAAATATATTGTACTTTGGACTGTAAAAGAAAAGGAATTTATATGTGTAGAACCTTGGATGTCAAGAAATGGAGCACTAAACTCAAAAGAAGGGCTTGTTTATATTAATCCTAAAGAAAGCTTAAAAACCTTTCTTACTTTTGAAATTCAAACGAATATTTAATAAAATACTAAGCGAGTTTTCTTTGCTTAGTATTTTAATATAAAAAACTTTAATAAACTTATAATCCTATTCTATGAGAAATAGTTATAAAAATATTGTTTCCTTCATTATGAAAGCTTTCTAAGATGTCACCTCTTAAATTTTCCTCAACAAGTGCTTTAAAAGATTCCATAGACTCTTTTGAAAGGCTGATTGGTGTAGTTATTTCAAGTATATAACTGGAATTGCTGCTTAATGTAATATCTTTTATATCAAAATATTGTTTATACTTGTTTCTGATTTCTTTACTAGATAAAGTATTCTGCCATCTTTTTTTTATTGTTTCTGTAAGTACTATGGGATCTTTGTTTACTTTAACAACAATATAGCCTTTATATTTATCCCAACTTATAGATATATCTCCTCCAAAGCTGTATTCTAATGCCTTTTCTATTTTATAAAGGTTGTCTGGAGTCAAACCAGCAGGTATCTTTGCTTTTAAATCGAAGCTGCCATATCTGTATACATCTATTGATTTAACTTCAAAGGTTTCTTCAAGACTGTTTTTGGTTTTGGTAACCTCCATTATCTTATACCAATCTTTCTTTATTTTATTTTTTCGAAAGGAATCTGTTCTGGGAAGTAAGGAATATATTCCTGCTGCACAAACACTTACTAATAATAAACCTTCAACAATCATTTTAAATCTCCTAACAAATGTATATAGTTAAATTTATTCAAAAGCAGAATTATTTATTACTTGTGCTGATTATTGAATGTAGCCTTTAAATGCAGGTTTTCATATGATGATATTATAGATTTACGGGAGGTGCGGAAAGTTTGAATCTAAAGGCTAAGTTTAATACATTTCAGGAGGAACTGAATTGTTCAATAGGTTTTTTTGAAGATAAACATAAAAGAACAAAAAATAGAGCCTATGGGATAAAAATAACTTCTGTATGCTTTAGTGCTCTTATTACAGTTATATTAGGGTTAAGTGTAAGCGAAAATTTACTTGTTTTATTTAAAGATATAGCACTTGTTTTAGGAGCTGCGGTAACGATAATAAATGCTGTGGATGCATTTTATAATTATGGAGCTCTTTGGATTAAAAATACAGTTACTTTATCAAAGCTTAGGGAATTAAAAATAAAGTCTGAAATGTACTTAGCAGGATGCCAGGACTCTGATCTGTCAGAAAAAAAGATTAATGAATTTATTGGAGAATTTCAAAAAATACTTAGAGAAGACATGAAAGAATGGCTTAGAATAAGAGAAAGGGTAGGCAGGATGGAAGATGTTAAGGAAAATTTAATTGGAGGTTCTACTGCAATTATACAAGATAAGGGCGTAGATAAATTTAGAAGCGAAAAAACGGATATATCTAAAAGTGAAGAAAATAATTAATATATTGTACAAGTGGCTATATCCATTTTTGGATGCAGCCTTTTGTTTTGGAAAAAATATAATAAAATACATAAGATTTATTTTACACATAATAAAATTGACTACGATATGTTGGAGGGTGTTATGTGTAAAGAAGCTAAAATTCTTTTAATCATCAGCGCGATATTTACT
Source organism: Clostridium rhizosphaerae (assembly GCF_016765585.1). Classification (GTDB taxonomy): domain Bacteria; phylum Bacillota; class Clostridia; order Clostridiales; family Clostridiaceae; genus Clostridium_AT; species Clostridium_AT rhizosphaerae. The sequence continues at coordinate 990,990 of NZ_JAESWC010000002.1, read as the reverse complement.
TTTGCTATGGGACTATCAGGGATATTTGTAAATGTATTTTTCTGGAGGCAGACCAGTGAATTCATTGTGATAGTAATTTATAATTTAATGCATTACATTTCTACTCCAATTGGTTTTATATTAGCTGGCATAGTAGCTAAAAAGAAAAACGGAATATGGGCTCTTAGAATTGGACTGGCGATTTTTGCAATATTTTACGGATTAATGCTTTTAATAGGAGGAAGAGGGATATTATACATATATCTTCTAGGAATTATATATGGAATGGCTACAGGTTTTTATTGGCTTGCCTTTAATACCTTAAGCTTTGATTTTACTTGTATAAATAATAGAGATACTTTTAATGGGTTTAATGGCAGTTGTGCAGGTATAGCAGCAGCGGTGGCTCCTATAACTTCAGCCTTTATAATAAGCAGGTTTACGAGTAATAAGGGATATAGTATAGTGTTTTCTACAACGCTTGCTTTGTTTGTAGTTCTAATATTAGTGAGTTTAACTTTAAAATGCAAAAATTATGGAAGCAGAATAAATTATAAACTAGCCTTTGGAAGAAATTGCAGGGAGTGGGGTATTATTAGAAAAGCTACTTTGCTTTGGGGGTTTAGAGATGTTATTATTGCTTTTACTGTCAACATATTGATAATTCAGGCTACAGGAAGTGAATTATCGCTTGGAAAGCTTACTTTTATAGCTTCACTTTTATCTTCAGCTTCTTATGTGCTGGTTCAAAAAATAATTAAACCGCCTAAAAGAAGCCTTGCAGTATATGTTGGTACAATAGGTTCCTATGCAGCAGTGCTCATAATAGCTTATAAGGTAATATATAGTACCTTAATGCTTTATGTATTATTAGATGCATTTTTCCTGCCATTTTTCTTGATACAACTAAGCTCTTCTTCATTTAACGTTATAAATAGAGCGCATGATGAGGATATGAGAGTAGAATATATGATTAATAAAGATATAGTTTTAAATATCGGAAGAATAATTAGTGCAGTTATACTAATAATACTTTTAAGTATATTTAAAAAATCTTCAATATTAAAGCTATATTTAATATTCATAGGTCTTGCTCCTATAGTTTCAGGTTTTTTCTTAAGACAGTTAAAGGAAGTTTTAGGCGGAGGCTGTGCGACAGAGCCTAAGGCACCAATGAGTAATGAAGATCAGCAGTAAGGTTATAAACTGTCTCAAGTTTTTGAGGCAGTTTATAAAATATAAGTATATAAAAAAGCTTAAAATAATATAATAAATTAGCCTGTTTAAAAAGAATTTGTATTTGGGGGGCTTAGAATATGATCAATGCTATGGATGAGGATATTATAGAGTTAAATATAGCGGTAAAAAACACTGAAGAAATTTTTCAGCAATTTGGTTACAGCTCTATAAGTGAAAATACAATAAGCAAGGACTTTGAGGAATATATACTAAATTCCATAAAGAATTATCCGTTAGAGGAAAAGTTAAAGCTTATAATACATATACAAAAAAAGGACCAAAGAGAATTAGATAATTTAGATAACTACATACATAAGCATTTTTCCAATAAGCTTTCAGATATTGAACTCAACTTAAAACAACAGTTTAAGGAATGGAAGATTAACATGACAATCGGTATATTATTTTTAGTGCTGTGCCTTGTTTTAGTACAAGTTCTAGAGGCTTTTCAGCATATAAATTTTATGAAGATTATAAAAGAGGGGCTCATTATAATAGGCTGGGTTGCATTATGGGAACCTGTTACTTTTATACTTTTTAGCTGGAGGAATTTAAAGCGCGACAGGCTATACTATAAAAAACTTTGCAGTATACCTATTAGTGTAGTAGAATATTAGTGTTATAACACAATATGAAACACATTAGGGGGTATACTATGGATTTACAGCAAAAATTTCAAAAGCTTAAAGATATTCTTAAGGAAATAGGCAGTGCTGCAATTGCTTATTCAGGCGGTGTTGACAGCACATTTTTATTAAAGGTAGCTCATGATGAATTAGGAGAGAAAATAGTAGCTGTAACAGCAAAGTCCTCTACCTATCCAGAAAGAGAATATAAAGAAGCTCAAAAGTACATAGCACAGTTTGGTGCAAAACATATTACAATAGTTTCAGAGGAATTAGAAATAGAAGGATTTGCAAAAAATCCAGTAAATAGATGTTACTTCTGCAAAACAGAATTATTTGGTAAGGTAAGACAAGAAGCGGATAAATACGGCTTAAAGCATGTGCTTGATGGCTCTAACTTTGACGATATAGGCGATTACAGACCAGGTATGAAGGCTGCTAAGGAGCAGGGAGTAAGAAGTCCTTTAAAGGAAGCAGAGCTTACTAAAAATGACATTCGTGAACTTTCCAAAATGCTTAACATACCTACCTGGAATAAACCTTCATTTGCTTGTCTTTCTTCAAGATTCCCATATGGAAATGAAATAACTGTTCAAAAGTTAACTATGGTTGATAAAGCTGAGCAGTTTTTAATGGATATGGGCTTTAATCAATTAAGAGTAAGACATCATGGAGATATAGCAAGAATTGAAGTTGCTCCAGAGGACAGAGTTAAGTTTTTTGATGTTGAAGTTATGGACAAGGTTGGAAGTGAATTTAAAAAAATAGGATTTAAATATGTAACTTTAGATATGCTTGGTTACAGAACAGGAAGTATGAATGAAGTTTTAAGTGAAAAGGAAAAAGCTTCAGCTAAATAGTATTTATACGAAATGAGGTTTTAAAGTGAGTTTATCTTTTGAAGGTGTAGAGCAGAGCCTTATGGATATACTTGATGCAAGAGAAGAAAGAGTTAGGTATCAGGAACATTTGCTTATTGAGTACAAATGTACAATTATATCATATAAACTTAATATACCTGGAAACAGAAAATATAACTTGCTTATAAAGCAGATTTTTGATGAGGGACTTTCAATATTTAATAAGAAATTAGATGAACTCTCAATAAATAAGATTAGTGAAAAAATAATCTATAAAGACAGCGGTCCTGAATACTTTGCTGTATTTAATGAATCTGAGCATAAGATTAAAAAACTCACAACTGACATTGAAGAAAAGCATGCTTTAGGAAGATTGTTTGATTTTGATGTCATAAGTAAAGAAGGAAAACAAATTTCAAGAAAAGAACTTGGAATAGCATCAAGAAGATGTTTTTTATGCGGCAATAATGCTTTTGAGTGCGGAAGAAGCAGAAGGCATAAAATTAGCGATTTGACTGATAGAATAGAAAAAATGGCGCTTGATTATTTTACAAAACAAAAAAGTATGGATTAAAGACCCATACTTTTTTGTTTTGTAAAATTTATTTACTCTATACGATTGTTACTATTGTGCCTATGGGAACCAGGTTAAATATTTCTATAACATTATTGTTATACGTTCTGATGCATCCGTTTGATACAGCTTTTCCAATAGAAGAGGGATTATTTGTGCCATGGATCCCATAGTCGCCATTTGGAGCATTTAAGCCCATCCATCTTGCACCAAAGGGACCGCCTGGGTTTACTGCTTTATTAATTATCTTAAAAGTTCCTTTCGGGGTTGGTGTTGAAGGCTTACCTATAGCTATAGGATATGTTTTAAACACTTTTCCGTCTCTATACAAGGTCATTCTTTTTTCAGCGGTATTGACAGTTATACTGTATCTGGGAGCACGATAAAGTTCTTCGTAATCCGGATAACTAATGAACATATATTCCTCCAATAATAAATCAATTCATGATTATAATATGAGGGAGGAATAAGGAGTGTGACCATGAGAAATATCTATGGCCTGCGAGATAACTATTTCCTTATGTGATAAACAGGTGGCGTAACATAGGTATTATATAAAATTAAAAGTTTCTACATATAAGTGTTTAAATTAGTAAGCTTTTACCACATCGATGAGGAAGGAAATAGGGCCGCTTGACATATTGAAGGCAGCATATGAAAACGTTATAATAAAATTGTAAGTTGAAATTAATGTAAGGGAGGTAAAATTATGGATAGGCTGCAAAAGATACTGGAGCTGGTTTTGAAAAACCACACACCTGTATCAGTGGATTATATTGCTGAGCAATTAAAGGTATCCAATAAAACTATCAGAAATGATTTTGCCAAACTCGAGAGCCTTGTTTTAAAAGCAGATTTGAAACTGAGTAAAAAACCAGGTGTGGGCATAACCATTGAAGGCCCTGAAGAAAAGAAACTGGAGCTTATAAATAAAATTAAGGATAGTGCAAACTATGTGGAACCATATTCTCCGGAGGATAGGTTGAATCATATCTTGAAGGTTTTATTTATGTGCAAGACTTCAACTACTGCCAGAGAGCTTTCTGAAAGCTTATATGTAAGCCGTGTAACTCTTCAGAAGGACTTGGAAAGGGTAGAAGAATGGCTGTCTAAATTTAATCTGGGTCTTTTGAAAAAGCCAAATCACGGTATAGAAGTAGTTGGCAGTGAAGAGGATTGGAGAAAAGCTGTTGCTTCCTTATTAGTCAGTAATAAAGGATATGTTGAACTAAATGAACTTATTTCTGAAGACTACGAGGGCAAGATAGATCATAACTCAATTTCCAAATTAAAAGACTTAGTTAATATTGATTATAGTCTATTAGAGAAAATAGTTAACAAGGCTGAGGACAAGCTACAATTTAAGTTCTCAGATGAGGCTTTTATAAGTCTAATAATGCATATAGCAATAGCAATCAAGAGGCTTGAGGAAAAGAAGGACATTAAGCTTTCGGAGGAAACTCTTAAAGGCCTTAGAGAAAATGAAGAATATGAGATTGCCAGGCAGATTGCAGCTGATATTGAAAGCTCCTTTAAGGTAAAACTGCCTGAGGCTGAAATAGGATACATACTGCTGCACATACTGGGCACAAAGATTCTGGAGGGAAAAAGCTGTGATATTAAGGTCAGCTTTGAAGAACAAAGTGAAAATGAACTTGCAGTGATTATGGCGAAGGAAATAGTTTCTGTAGCTGAGCGAGCCCTGAATATCAGTTTAAGCAAGGACAAACAGCTGATGAATGGATTAATTCTTCATCTGAGGCCTACAATTAACAGACTAAAATACGGCTTAACCCTAAGAAATACTATTTTAAAAGAAATAAAAGAAAACTACATGGAAATTTTTGGAGCAGCTTGCATGACCAATACCATATTTGAGAGATACATTGGTGTTACTATGCCGGAGGAGGAAATAGGCTATATATGTCTTCATTTAGCAGCAGCTGTAGAGAGAAATAAAAATCCTCTAAGGGCTCTTGTTGTATGTGCCAGCGGAATTGGCACCTCTCAGATAATATCTGCCAGAATTGAGAGAAGCTTTAAGGAAGTAGAAATAGTTGATGTAATATCTGCAATTGAACTCAAACATAGGAAGCTTGAGGATGTGGACATAGTGATATCCACGGTGCCTGTTACGGCTGCAAAGCCTGTGCTTATGATAAGCCCGCTTCTGAGCCAGAATGATATCAGAAGGATTGATCTGTATATAGACCACTTAACAAGCAGAGGTGCAGACAAAAGTACAGTACATGAATTTATTGACAAAAGCATGATTTTCATAAGAAAGGAACAATTCAGCAAGGAAGATTTGCTCAGAGAGATGTGTGAAGGTCTTGTGAAAAGAGGATATGTTGAGAAGGGATTTATTGATAGTGTTTTAGGGAGAGAAAAGGTTTATTCTACCGCCTTGGGCTGGGGGATTTCACTTCCCCATGGAGAACCTAGGTTGGTTAAGACTTCCTGCCTTACCATAAGCATATTAAAGAAGCCGATAGATTGGGGAAGCGAAAAAACGGATATAGTGTTTCTGCTATGTATAAGCCCGGATAATATTAAAAGGTCAACAAAATGGGTTAGAGGCTTATATAACTTTATAGAATCCAGTGAGAATAGAGCCCTTCTGAAAAATTCGAAGGACAGCGAGGAAGTTTATAGGATTATGGAGGAATTTATGTATGTTGATTAACAGGAATCTGATAGCACTGAACATGGAGGCAAAAGATAAGAATGAGGCACTAAGAGAGCTGATAGCCCTAGTGAAGAGGGAAAACAAGATAGCCTCTGAAGAGAAATTTTTAGACTGTGTACTGCATAGGGAAAAGGAATTCAGCACGGGAGTGGGAAATGGAATTGCAATTCCTCACGGCAGATCAGAAACGGTAAACGAGGCATTAGTTGCATTTGCAAAATTAAACAACAGGATAGATTGGAATTCTGTCGATGACGAACTGGTTGATCTGATATTTCTCCTGGGTGTGCCTGAAAAGAATACGGAAAATCTTCATCTAAAGATACTTGCACAGCTTTCTAGAAAGCTTATGGATGAAGAATTTGTCAAGGTGCTTAGAGAGGCGCGCACGGAGCAAGAAGTGTTTGATGCCTTGAGCGATATTGAGGTAGGCTAGTTAACTGATTGATAATCCTTTAAGAGATAATTTTTAAAGGATTTGAAATAATAAATTATTTTAATTATTGGGGGTATTAAAAATGAAACAAGAACTAAAAAGACTGCGTGAGTATCTGATGACGGGGGTTTCCTACATGATACCTATAGTTGTTATAGGTGGAGTACTTATTGCTTTTTCAATCGCGCTTAGTGGAGTTCAGGAAGGAAAAGGTGCAGTTGTTACAGCTCCAATCTTAAAGAACATGATGGATATCGGTTCAGCAGCTTTCTCGCTGATGGTTCCAATATTAGCTGGTTTTATAGCTTATGGTATAGCTGACAGGCCTGGTATTGCTCCTGGTATGGTTGCCGGTGTTCTGGCAAACAACATTAAGGCTGGATTTTTAGGCGGTATCATAGCAGGTTTATTAGCAGGATATATTGCAAGATGGATAAAAGGATGGAAGGTTCATAAAAACTTAAGACCAATAATGCCAATATTTGTTATTCCACTTTTAACTTCATTAATCGTTGGCGGACTTATGATATATGTTTTGGGAAATCCTATAAGCTCATTAATGGCAAGCATGACAAATGGCTTAAAGAGCATGAGCCAGGGAAGTTCAGTATTCCTAGCACTTATTATGGGAGCTATGATTGCTTTTGATATGGGCGGACCGGTAAATAAGGTTGCTTTCATGTTCGGTTCAGCAATGATAGCAGAAGGCTTGTCAACAGTAATGGGACCAGTTGCGGCAGCTATTTGTATTCCTCCGCTTGGAATGGGAGTTGCAACTCTTTTAGCACCAAGAAAATATTCCGAAACTGAGAAGGAAGCAGGAAAAGGTGCGCTGGCAATGGGACTTATAGGAATTACAGAAGGAGCTATACCTTTTGCAGCTGCAGACCCTCTTAGAGTAATACCATCAATAATGATAGGCTCATCAGTTGGTGCAGCTGTAGCTGCTTTAGGAAAAGTTGCGGACCATGCTCCACACGGGGGGCCAATAGTGCTTCCGGTTGTGGATAACAAGCTTATGTTCATAATAGCCGTTCTTGTAGGTATTGCCGTTACAGCTACCATGGTAAATGCCTTGAAGAAACCTGTTTCTCAGGAAGTTGAAGAAGACCAGGGATTAGGAATGTAGCCTTTGCACAGCCTTATCAATTACTTTAAATAAAGCTTAAATGGGAAGAGGGATAAAATGAAAATAGTTGCAGTTACTGCATGCCCAACAGGCATTGCACATACCTACATGGCAGCCGAAGCTCTTGAAAAAGCTGCTAAGACTCTGGGACACCAAATAAAGGTGGAGACCCAGGGATCTATAGGAATAGAGAATAAAATTTCACAAAAGGAAGCTGATAATGCTGATTTGGTTATCTTCGCAGCTGATGTGGCTGTTAAGGAAGAAAAGAGGTTTAAGAACAAGCCAATCTACAGAGTTGAGGCACAAAAGGCAATAAAAAATGCCAAGGCTATTGTAGAGGAAGCAGTAAAAATAGTAAACCTATAAATTAATCAAATATAGCTTGAGCATGTGCAGGGCAAGAAGTAAAGCTATAGCTGATTCTTGCCCTGTAGTTTTAAGAGGATAAGCTTTGGTTTGTTGGGGGAGAAAATGGGAAAAATTAAGAAGAAGCAATCTAAGAAAAAAGGGTTCAATAAGAATCGGTGGATTAAACCTGTCATATTTTTAGCCGTTTTGCTGATCTTTATAGGCATATATGCAGTTTACAGCTATCCGAGAAAAATTGAGTTGGAGTACACAATAAAGCCTTTCTCAGTAGAAGAAAAAATGCTTAATGTGAATGTAAGAATAAAGCCTCTAAAGGCAGCAGAAGAAAAAACTTTTATATTGGTAAAGGGTGCAATGAATACCAGTGAAGAGAAGTGTACGGACAATCTCAACAGAAAGGTGAATTTTAAGGAGCAAAACGGGATTATAGTTATAGATAAATTAAGCGAAGGTGCTGAATATATAAACTACTCCTACAATGTTCAAATTGGAGGCTCTGGAAAACACGGCGACAATGGACAAATTTATCAGGATATGATGACCTTTGCAGGAGAGTCTGTTTTGGCTCTGCCAATGAGGGCTCTTAATTACGATAATCCCAAGGAAGATATCATTAGGAAAATCACAGTAAAGTCTGCAGTGCCGGATACCTGGGAGGCTATTATACCCTATCCCAAACAAGGTACCATAGCCGAATCTGAATTAGAAAACCCAAATTGGATGCAGTTGTACGAGCTTAGGCAAGCAACCTTCACCTTTGGAAGGTTTGAAAAGCATATACATACAGATTCCAAGGGCAAAGGTTATACAGTGTATCTGGATTCAGAGGCTAAGCAGTACTATGATTCAGAAGCCGAAAAAGGCATAGATAGCCTATATAATTATTATTCAGTTTTGTTTGACCACAAGCTGGATAATTACTCGATGATAATTCTTAGAAAAAGCAGGGAAAAACAGAACTATATCATAGGCGGAGTAAGCTCACAGAATTTAGCAAGCACCTTTGATCCTGATAATAAACGGGACTGGCAGCTTCTATCACACAGGATGTTCCATTCCTTCTTTGAAGCAAAACTGCCAGAAGAAAGATATCTCAAAGCACCTCTCCTTGAATTTTATGAAGGTCTTGCTACCTACTATGAAAACCTGTCTCTTGTCAGCTTGCCAGAGAACATAAGGGGCAGCCTAAACCTTTCCTATGATAAAGAGCTTCAATATCTATTTGAACGCTACGCCTACATGAGATTGAAAGACCCTAAAAGTTTAGCGCTTATTCCTCTTAACGAGGCACAGCTTCAGAATTCACCTTCAAGAATAGAATTCCTTCACTATACTCAGATGCCTTTAACTGTGGCTTATATGGAAGAGTTAATAAATCATGACACGGGCAGGAAGGATAATATCCTAAACTACATTCTTAAAAATAGCGGCGATAATAATGTGACTGTGGAAAAGATTGCCGATAAACTCTTAGGAAAGGCTTCAAAGGATTTTGTTTCTAAATATTTAAGAGGAAGTGAGCTTTTGCCGCTTTGGAATACCTATGCTGGAAAGCTTGAAAAGGATGAAGAAGTAGTAAAGAGGCTAAACAATTACGAAATGGAACTTTACACCTGGTTTTCCCAAGAAAATCTTCTATACAAATATGATCTTGCAGATGCAAAAGATATTGAGAAGCTTTATGAGGAAGCAGAACGAGAAAAAGTCCAGTTTTCAGATGAAACAACCGAGGAATTGGCGAAAAACACTTCGCCTGTATTGTATAAGCTTTTAAAGAGCCATGCACTTAGAGCAAAGGTGTGTTCTGTAGAATACAATGATGCCTCCTTAAGAGAAAAGCTCCTGGCAAGCCAGAGCAACCTAAGCAAATGGGATAGCTTTAAAAAGGGTTTAAAGTAATCAACTGACAGCTGGATAAAAAAAGCAGAATAGGGTGCTGCTGAATAATTTATTATTTCAACTATGGTAAACAAATAAATGGGGGGAGAATATGAGAAAAGCATTAAAAAAATTTATAGGCGCGGGTATGACGGCATCTATGATATTGACTGTACTGCCTGCGGGAACCGTTCAAGCCTATGATAAGACATCTACCGTCAATATGATAGGAAATGCCCATATTGATGCTGCTTGGAACTGGAGATATTCAGAGACTATAAAGGATATAATTCCTGATACCTTCAACAGAGCGCTTAGCTTAATGGATGCGAATCCCAATTATCGTTTTACAGCTTCTTCATCTCAGCTTTATCAATGGGCACAGGAATATTACCCTGATATGGCTGCAAAGATTGCAGAAAAAGTAAAGAACGGACAGTGGGAGATAGTAGGTGGACAAGTTGTTGAGCCGGATTTGAACAATACCGATGGTGAATCCATGGTAAGGCAGTCTTTGCTTGCACAGAACTACTTTAGAGACACTTATGGTACTATGCCTAAGGTAGCTTATGTGCCAGACGTATTTGGTTTTGGCTACAACATGCCTCAGTTCTTTAAAAAGAGCGGCATGGACTACTTTGTAACTACTAAGCTTAACTGGAACGACACGAACAGATGGCCCTACGAGTATTTTAATTGGACAGCACCTGACGGCAGCACTGTTACAAGTTACAAGCCAACCAATGATTACGTATTTGGTGATGTAACTCAGGACAGAGTTTTAAACACCTTAGCTTATCCAATAAGCCAGGGACTTACTTCAAGTCTTGTTCTCTATGGTAGTGGTGACCACGGCGGCGGGCCTAATCAGACGGAGATAAGCAGGATTAATCAGTTCGATAGCAACCCTGCTAATCCAAATGTAAAAATGAACACTACCATCAATGTTTTTAAGGATTTAGAACAGCAGGTAAAGGATAAGAATATCAAGGTACCAAATGTTGATAACGAATTATATTTTGAGAATCACAGGGGTGTCAGCACAACCTCAGATCCTATAAAAAAGTATAATCGATACTCTGAAGAAGCTGCTGAGCAGGCTGAAATATATAGCTCTGTAGGCGAATTATTAGGAGCAGTAAGCTATCCTCAGCAAAAGATTAATGAAGCATGGCAGAGAACGCTTTTAAATCAATTCCACGATGTGCTTCCAGGTTCAGCAATAGCTCCTGTATATAATGATGCTTTCAATGATGCTGAAATTGCTTTGAATAAGCTAAACAGTGCAAAGAACACTGCCTTAAACGGTATAGCAAGCAGAATAAAAACACAGGGCGAAGGACAGCCAATAGTACTTTACAACTCATTAGCATGGGAAAGAACAGAAGTTGTACAGGCAGATGTTGCATTAACTTCTGCAGGGAAGCCGGTTGCAATACTGGATGCCAGCGGCAAGGAAGTCCCAAGCCAAATTTTAAGCAGAAGTGGAAGCAGGGCTGTAGTGGCCTTTGAAGTAGCTGTTCCTGCTATGGGCTATTCAGTTTACAGAGCAGTAGAAAAAGATGCTGCTGGGCTAGCTACTACTATTAAGGTAGACGAAAGCAGCGGAAGTTTTGAAAACCAATTCTTTAAGGTAACTATAGACAAAGAAACAGGAAATATATCAAGCATATATGACAAGAAGAATAACAGAGAAGTTGTTGAAGCCGGAAAGCAGTTTAACGAACTTCAATTTCTGGAAGACACTCCAAGAGAGTGGGAAGCCTGGAATGTAGATTATGATGATATGACAGCAACACCTAAGGTGGCTAATACTGTAAAAAAACCTGTAGCGCTAGTTGAGAATGGCCCTACAAAGGCAACCTTTAAGGTATCAAAGGTTTCTCCATCAGGACTTTCTACAATTGATCAGTATATAACTATCTATAACAATACCGACAGAATAGATGTACAGCTTAAAATAAATTGGCAGGAAAAGCAGAAGATGCTTAAGGCGGCCTTCCCAATGAGCGTACATCCTGAAAATGTTACCTACGATATAGCTTATGCTACAATAAGCAGGCCTGCAGTAGATACACAGAGCCAATTTGAGGTAGTAGGCTATAAGTTTGCGGATATGTCAAAGGATGGCTATGGGGTATCAGTACTAAGCGACAGCAAGAGCGGTTGGGACTGTCCTGAAGGAGTTCTCCGTCTGTCATTGCTGAGATCTCCTACGGATAACAGAGGTGGAGCATCAGACATAGGAAACAGAGATATTAAATACTCCTTCTACCCTCACAGCGGAGATTGGAAAGAAGCTGAGGTTGCTTTAAAGGGCTACCAGTATAATTATCCAATAACAGCTTTCGCTGCTTCAAATCATGAAGGTGACCTTCCTTCTTCAGCTTCCTTTGCAAAGGTAAGCTCTGCAGATAATAACGTTGTAATGCCAACCCTGAAGAAGGCAGAAGTAAGAGGAATAGACCAAAAGAATGGCGAAGACAGATCAAGAAGCTATATAGTAAGATTAGTTGAAACTGAAGGGAAAGACAATTCAAGCGTTAAGGTAACTCTCCCAGCGTCAATTACTGAGGCTAAGGAAGTTAACCTTATCGAGGACGTAATTACTGGCACAGCTTCTCCAGAGATAAGCGGAAACAGCTTTACAACCAGCTTAAACAAGTATGAAATTAAGACATTCCTTGTTAATCTTGACAATTCCGCAATGTTTAAGGAAGCAAAGCCGCAATCGAAACCTGTAGACCTTGCATCTTATTACAATATTGACGGCATGTCTTATGATGCAAATAGAAAAGATGGAAATTATAACGGAAACGGAGAAACTTACTCAGCAGACTTAATGCCAGATAAGGTTGTAAATGAGGATGTAACATTTAATTTAGGACCTAAGGCGGATGGAAAGAACAATATAGTTCAGGCAGCGGGTCAGACAATAGAGGTAGCTAATGCAGGAAAGCATCAATATCTATTTATGCTTGGCAGCTCTACTTCAGGTATTGGAATCGGAGAGTTCAAGGTTAATTATACAGATGGAACCTCAGCTATGAGAACCTTCAGCTTCGCAGGCTGGAAGGATATTGTAGGCTACGCTCAAAATACCTATATTAAGGATACTATAGGCCTTCACCTTACACATACACATATGCCGGATGGAAACACCTTTGATATAGATAATAATATGTATGTTTATAAGATGGCGCTTGATGCTGAGAAGACAGTAAAGAGCATAACCTTACCGGATGTAAAGGCTATAAAGCTTGCTGCTATAACTCTGGTTGATGGTAATGTTTTAATATCTACTGATCAACAGGCTCCATCCAAGGTAAATAACCTTACTGCATCTGGAGCAAAGCAGTATTACAACACTGCAATTAATTTGTCCTGGGAGGCAGCCAGCGATAATACTGGAGTTTCGAACTACTTTATTTACAGAGCCACCAAGGAAGATTTCTCTGATGCCAAGCTTCTTGTAAGTACTACTGACACTAATTATACAGATACAGATTTTACAGGTATAAGCAAGTATTATTACGCTGTGTGTGCTCAAGATAATTCAGGCAATATAGGTGCTTTATCAGAGAAGGTTTCAGCCTTTGCTGGAGCAAATATAGCATTACTTAAGCCGACTAAAGCTGATGGAGAGATGAATTCAAACGAGGCAGCTAACCTAATTAATGATGGTAATACGGCTACAAAATGGTGCTATAACAATGGTCGCGCTGATGTTCACTGGAACGTTATAGACCTAGAGACCGAGAGAACAATAGATGGCTTCAAGCTTTATCACGCAGGCGCTGGTGGAGAGTCAGCGGAGTGGAATACAAGGGATTATAAGATATTAGTCAGCAGTGATAATAATAGCTGGACAGAGGTGGTAACACGTACTGGAAACAAGGACAGTATTACTGAAGATATACTTTCAGCTCCTGTGAAAGGAAGATATGTAAAGCTTGAGGTTACAAAACCTACAAATTCCAATGACGTGGCTGCCAGAATTTATGAATTCCAAGTTTATGGAGATGATGCAGACTTCCCGAAGGCTGTGCCGGAGGCACCACAGATAGAGAGCATAGTTCAAAATAATACTTCTGTTACATTAAACCTGAATTTTGCTAAAGACACTGAAAGCGTGGACGTGAAATATGGCACAGAACCAGGTGTATATGGAAGTACAATTACAGCGATTAAGAAAAACACTGTTACTATTGATAATCTAATCATAGGAAAAGCTTATTACTTCAGTGTTGTTCCTCGCAACATACTTGGAGAAGGAAAAGCTTCAGAAGAGATTTCCTATAAGATGCTGCAGAGCAAATCTTCTTCAGTGGATCTTTCTGCTTACTTCGATCTTGATGGTGCAAGCACACCTGACAAACCAAAAGAAGGTATGTTTGACGGAGTGGGCTGGGCCTATGATGGTAATGCAATACCATCAATAATAGAATATGGTAATATTAGATTCAAGCTTGGTTCCATGACCGGAACTGATAAAAATATAGTTTCTAGCTTAGGTCAAACAATTACTCTTCCTCAGGAAGCTTCAGCTCAAACAATTTACCTGCTTGAAGCTGGTGCTAATGGTACTCATACTGGAACTATAAAGGTTAACTATGCAGATGGAACAAGCGACAGCAAAAATCTTACCTTTACAGACTGGTGTCAGGGACCTGGTACCAATGAGAAGGTAGCTTACTCCATTGACCATAGAATATCGAATAATTCTGGTATAGTTGGGCCTGCGACGAACCTGTTTAGTCAGCCTGTAACTGTAGATAGCTCAAAAAAGATTTTAAGCATAACGCTACCAAATAAGAGTGGTGCTAAGATATTTGCAATATCACTTGTTAGCCTGGCAGACCCTGATACTTTATCTCATAATGCAAGCTTAAGCTCAATTAAAGCAGGGGATACTCTGATTGCAAGCTTCGACAAAAATACCTTTGAGTACAATGTACCTCTTCCAGCTGCAACAAAGGTTGCAGCAAAGGTTACTGTAACAACAGAGGATCCAAATGCTTTCGCATTTGTAACTCAGGCAGGAAGGTTCCCAGGAAGCTCCACTATAAATGTAGTTGCAGAAGATGGATTAACAAGAGCAACTTATAAGGTTAACTTCAAGGTTATGCTTGGCAGTGCAGCTCTAACAGTTAATAATGTGCAGCTTGAGAGAAATAATACTTCCAGTGCGACCGTTACAGCAAAGCTTGATAATGGAGATGCTGTTGACTTAAAGGAAGCAAAGGTGGAATTCCTCACAACAAATTCAGCTGTTGCCGCAGTAAATAGTAATACAGGAGTTATCACAGCAGGAAATGTTGGTATTGCAGAAATTTATGCAAAAGTAACACTTGATGGAATAACGGTAGAAAGCAATAGGATTGCAGTAACTGTGGATACAAGCATAATTTCCGTAGAAAAGCTACTTAACGGATATATTGCTGACAAAGAGGTAGTTGGACCACTAGTACCTCAGTTATCGAACAGTCTTCGTCAGGCAAAATTCTTTAGTGACAGCAGCAAAGCTTCTCAGGCTGTACAACACTTAGAGGACTTTGTTAAGCACCTTAACAATGCTCCAATGGACAGCCGAGTATCAGATAAGGCAAAAGAAGTATTAAACCTTGATGCAAAGGCTCTTATAGCTAAGTGGTCAAACTAATAGAGTACATTTGATGAAAAAGATTAGATAATTTTCTAAATAATCTAATCCTATATAAACCAGCCTCAGGAAAAAAGCTTTAGTTTCTGCTTTGTCCCTGAGGCAGGTTTGATTTTACAGCATAAATGGTTGATATGGGTAGCTCGGTTTACAAATTGTAATGTAAGCAGTGAACTGCAACAGGTTAAGCGTGGTAAGCACAAGTAAGGGGTGAGATATATGCAAAACTTTGATTGGCAATTATTGAAATCTGAACATATTGTCAGGGACAGATGGATTTCTTTGAGGGTAGATACATGTAGAATGCCAAATGGCAGGATTATTGCTCCGTATTATGTATATGAATATCCAACATGGGTAAATGTTGTAGCAATAACTACACAAAAGGAAGTTGTTTTAGTGGAACAATATCGTCATGGGTGTCAAAAGACACTTTTAGAATTACCATCGGGTGGGATGGAGCCAACAGATAAGTCTCCTGTTGAAGCAATAAAGAGAGAATTGGCAGAGGAGACAGGCTATACAGGAGAAGAGTTTATTCATACATGTACTATTTCTGCCAATCCAGCAAATCATAATAATTTAACTTATTGTTTTCTCGCATTGAATGTTGAATTAACTAAAGATGCTAGTCTTGATGAAACAGAACAAATAAGAGTAATATTAAAACCATTGAATGAAGTGCTCGAAAATCTTAAAAATAATGATTTTTTACAAGCACTACACGTTTCATCTTTATTTCATGCCTTAATTAATATGGATATCATAAAGATTTAATACTAAATAGTCTTATAAACTTTGTGTTAAAGTAAGAATTTAGTCTGAAATAGAAATATAATATTATAGAAACTATGGAATACCTCCAATGGTTCTTACAGAAAAGCTAAAGTAAATATTAGTTTTGAAAGACTCTGCATCTAGTACCAAGCTAGAAGTAGAGTCTTTTTATATTTTAGATTTTATAAAATATGAGTGTTAATTGAAATTGAATATCGAGGTGCTCTTAACTTTTCTTCAGCCTAAGGATAAAAGTACATTATATCCTCCTAATAATTATGCTCTTAATTATACTATGCATAAGTAGATAAAAGTGATAATAAATTATTATGTCATATAATAAAATAAAAAATCGAATTGAAAGTTATTTTCATTGACTCGTTGAGATTTTTTTAATAAAATATGAATATAATTAAAAATATCATAAAAAGTATTTACAACAAATAACACAAGAAAGGAATTTAATTTATGGAAGCTCGTAAGCTTGATGATCATGTAGAAGATTCAAAAAAGACCCTTAAGAAAGAAATAGGACTCTCAGAAGCTATTACTGTAGTTATTGGAGTAGTTATCGGTTCGGGAATATTTTTTAAAGCCTCTTCAGTTTTTAAAAATGCCGGCACTCCTATGCTTGGAATTTTAGCCTGGGTAATCGGCGGCGTTATAACAATGGCCTCAGCTCTTACTGTAGCAGAGATTGCAGCGGCTATTCCCAAGACAGGAGGAGTATTTGCATACTTAAAGGAACTTTATAGTGAAAGATGGGCCTTTTTATTTGGTTGGGTTCAAGCTTTAGTATATGTTCCAGGGGTTGCAGCAGCGCTGTCAATTGTATTTGTTACACAGGCTACTTATTTTATTCCAATGACTGAAGTTCAGCAAAAGATGCTTGCTATTTTTATGCTGTTTTTCATAACTGGGGTTAATATTATTTCAACAAAGCTTGGCAGTAAAGTACAGTTATTTGCAACTATAGGGAAACTGATACCTATATTTGTCATAATAGTTTTTGGACTTATAAAAGGTCAGGTAAACAGCTTCTCAGCTGCTCAGCCAGCAGTTTCAACGGGCATAGCTGGCTTTGGAGCCGCAATACTTGGTACTCTATGGGCTTATGATGGCTGGGTTGGAGTAGGAAATATGGCCGGAGAACTTAAAAATCCTAAGAAGGATCTTCCAAGATCTATAATAGTTGGACTAGCAGTTACAATAGGAGTTTATATACTTATTAATATTGCAATCGTAAAGATTATGCCTGTTTCAGAGGTTATTAACTCATCAAAACCTGCTTCTGATGCTGCGGTTATATTGTTTGGAAAATCTGGTGCCGGCCTTGTCGCAGCAGGTATAATGATATCTATTTTTGGTGCTTTAAACGGTTATTTAATGACAGGTGTTAGAGTTCCATTTGCTATGGCTTCTGATAATCTGTTTCCATTTGCTAAATTCTTTGGAATGGTAAATGAAAAGTTTGGAACACCGATAAATGTTTTTGTGTTTGAGGTTGTTTTAGCGGCTTTATATGTTCTGAGCGGTTCTTTTGATACACTTACAAATCTTGCTGTATTTGTTATGTGGATATTCTTTGTAATGACTGTTGCGGGAATATTTATATTAAGATCAAAGCACAAACATCTTGAAAGGCCATACAAGGTTCCATTATATCCGATTGTTCCTATAATTGGAATTGTTGGCGGTATCTATATATTGATAAGTACTCTTATAACTGATACAACTTATGCAATATACGGATTAGCAGTTACTTTAATAGGTCTTCCAGTATATATGTTAATTAAAAAAGTATACAAATAAAAAAGATAAATAGTAAAGGCAGATTTTGAATTCAAAATCTGCCTTTATTATTTATCTATAAATTAGTTACCTTTACTTTGAAGATACTCATCATAAGTTACTCTTTTGTCAATAACACCAGTTTCAGTTATTTCTATAATTCTATTAGCTATAGTTTGAATAAACTGATGGTCGTGTGAAGCAAATAACACAACGCTCTTGTAGTCTATAAGTCCGTTATTTACTGCAGTAATTGATTCAAGATCTAAGTGGTTTGTAGGTTGGTCTAGTATTAAAACATTAGCACTTGATAACATCATTCTAGAAAGCATACATCTTACTCTTTCGCCTCCGGAAAGTACCTTTGCCTGCTTTAACGCTTCTTCTCCAGAGAAAAGCATTCTGCCCAAGAAGCCTCTTAAATAGCTTTCAGCTTTTTCATCAGAGAACTGTCTCATCCAATCAACTAAGCTTAAATCTACATCATTGAAGAACTCAGAGTTATCCTTAGGGAAGTATGCCTTAGTTATTGTTATTCCCCATTTAAACTCACCGCTGTCTGGCTCAAGCTCTCCAGTTAAAATCTTAAATAAAGTAGTAGTAGCTATTTCGTTTTCTCCAACAAAAGCTATTTTATCATCTTTAGAAATAGTAAAGCTTACATTATCTAAAACTTTAACCCCATCGATAGTTTTAGAAATTCTATCTACAGTTAATATATCATTTCCAACTTCTCTTTCAG
The DNA here is from genome assembly GCF_016765585.1 of Clostridium rhizosphaerae. Classification (GTDB taxonomy): domain Bacteria; phylum Bacillota; class Clostridia; order Clostridiales; family Clostridiaceae; genus Clostridium_AT; species Clostridium_AT rhizosphaerae. The sequence goes on along the minus strand of NZ_JAESWC010000002.1, from coordinate 972,236 downwards.
GTTTAAAGCCGACAAATGGATATCTTCTGCTTGAAGGTTGAATATCATCTAAAGAAATTTTATCTAAAAGCTTCTTACGGGACGTAGCCTGCTTTGATTTAGAAGCATTAGCGCTAAATCTAGCAACAAACTCTTGGAGCTGTTTAATTTTTTCTTCTTTTTTCTTATTCTGGTCTTTAGCCATTTGAGTTGCTAATTGGCTTGACTCATACCAGAAGTCATAGTTACCGACATAAAGCTTAATCTTTCCAAAGTCAACGTCAGCCATATGAGTACATACATTATTTAAAAAGTGTCTGTCATGGGATACAACGATAATTGTACCTTGAAAGTTTATTAAAAACTCTTCAAGCCAATTAATAGACTTTATGTCAAGGTGGTTAGTAGGCTCATCTAGTATAAGAACGCCAGGGTTTCCAAATATTGCTTGAGCTAAGAGTACCTTAACCTTTTCAGAACCGGAAAGCTCAGACATTCTTTTAGTATGAATATCTATTCCTATTCCAAGCCCCTGAAGAAGAGTTGAAGCCTCTGATTCTGCTTCCCAACCGTTAAGTTCAGCAAATTCTCCCTCAAGCTCTGATGCTTTAATTCCATCTTCATCAGTAAAATCAGCTTTAGCATAAAGCTCATCTTTTTCCTTCATTATCTCATAAAGTCTGGCATTTCCCATTATAACTGTTTCTAAAACTTCATATTCATCATATTGATAATGGTCCTGCTTTAAAACAGACATTCTAACACCAGGGGCAATGCTTACTTCTCCAGTGTTTGCTTCTATTTCACCAGATAAAATTTTCAAAAAAGTACTTTTGCCGGCACCGTTTGCTCCTATAACTCCATAACAGTTTCCAGGAGTGAATTTTATATTTACATCATCAAAAAGTTTTCTATCACCGTATCTTAAACTAACATTAGTTACTGTAATCAAAGTTTACATCCATCCTTTATTTATAATTTTGACACACAAGTTCAAATTATAACATAAATTCTTCTTAATTTCACTACATTTAAGTAAAGTTAACGTAAATATAAAAACTGCTGAATTAAGCTTCAACAGTTTTTATGGAAAGCTAAGTATTTTATTTTAAAAAGTCTGGTTTAGGCATCATGAATAAGTGAGGCTCCTGTAAATGATCCTGAACTATTCGTAAAGCTTCTCCAAATCTTTGAAAATGAACAACTTCTCTTTCTCGAAGGAACTTTAATGGTTCTATAACGTCAGGGTCATCAGCCATATTAATTAAGTATTCGTAGGTAGCTCTTGCTTTTTGTTCAGCGGCAAGGTCCTCTGTCAGGTCAACTATTGGGTCGCCTTTTACTTGAATATATGCAGCGTTAAAAGGAACTCCTGCCGCACTTACAGGATAAATTCCTCTATCGTGATCCACATAATAGGTGTCTAATCCTGCCTTTTTTATTTCCTCGAGACTAGCACCTTTAACTAGCTGATTAACAATAGCTCCAACAATTTCAAGGTGAGCTAATTCTTCTGTTCCTATGTCGTTTAAAGTTGCAATAGCTTGAGGGGTAATCATTGAAAATCTTTGGCTTAGGTATCTCAATGAAGCGGCAAGTTCTCCATCTGGTCCCCCGTATTGAGTTATTATAAGTTTTGCCATAGCTGGATTAGGATTTTTTATTTTAACTGGGAATTCAAGTATCTTGTCGTATGTCCACATATACTAAATCTCCTTTCCTTAAAGCTTATAATTTGCTTCGTATTCCCAAGGCCAAGGTTCATTAATCCAATGCCATGGGTATGGGCTGAGTGAATCGTCCTGAGATATCATGCCAAAACACTTGTTATACTCGTCTCTTAACATTTTAAATTCTTTAACAAAAGTATTTCGCTTTGCTAAAGCTTCTTTATCTGTGGGATGGGTATTAAGATATAATTGAAGATCTTCAAGCATCATATGAACTGCTGCTATTTGTCTTTTTAGATCCATTTTACTCATATTTTCTTTCATAATAATGCCTCCTTCTTAATCGCATTCATATGACTTTGGTGATTTGTATTTTTTATCTCTTGGTTCATAAGGACTATAGAGCTCAGGAAAGGCTGTGCCCCTCTTTAATGCCTCTATTGGTCTAAAGAGCTCGCACATAAACTGATATGGAACATAGGCAGCTGCAAGTCTTACATTTTTAATCACAGTCTCTTGGGGGATACAATTCATCATAGGCATACAATTTGCATCGTACATTTCTCCATCTGGTTTTGCTATATAAGCCATTTTTTCTCCTCCTTAAAGGTTTCTAAAGTTGCTAACACAATATCAGTATATGATTTAAGAATAACTTTGCTACTGAAAGCATAAAATATAGATTGAAATTTACACGAAAAATATATACGAACACTAGGCTTGAAAATAAATTAATAAATTCGTTAAATGCAAACTATATTGGATATTTTTAATAAATTGTTCGTAAACTATATTGATTTTTTAAAGTAAAACTGATAATATGGACAAGTGCTTAAAAGAAATAACTCGGGAGATGATAAAATGTTACAAACATTTTTTAAATTAAAGGAGAACAAGACAACAGTTAAAACTGAAATTGTGGCAGGTATAACTACCTTTATGACCATGGCGTACATACTAATTGTTAATCCAAGTATACTATCCCAGTCTGGAATGGATTTTGGTGCTGTCTTTACTGCAACTGCTATAGCTACAATAATAACTACGCTATTTATAGGAATTTATGCAAAACTACCTTTTGCTGCGGCACCAGGTATGGGACTTAACGCCTTCTTTGCCTTTACAGTAGTCAAAGGTATGGGGTACTCCTGGCAGTTTGCATTAACTGCAGTTCTGCTTGAAGGAATTATATTTATACTCTTAACTGTATTTAATGTTCGTGAAGCTATAGTTAACTGTATTCCACTTAATATAAAAAGAGCAATTTCCGTTGGAATAGGACTTTTTATAGCGTTTCTAGGTTTTGATAATGCTAAAATTGTAATTCATAAAGAGGGCAGTACAATAGTACAGCTTGGAAACTTAGGAGATCCGTTTACTCTTCTTGCTATAATAGGAATATTAATAACAGCAATATTAGTAGCAAGAAAGGTTAAAGGAGCATTTCTTATTGGAATACTGGCAACAACTCTTATAGGAATTCCAATGGGAATAACAAAAATACCTACAAGCTTTATAAGTGCTCCACCATCCTTAAGACCAACTTTTATGCATTTTGAATGGAATCATGTATTTAGTTTAGATATGCTTGTTGTCTTATTTACATTCTTATTTATGGATATGTTTGATACTATAGGTACCTTAGTAGGAGTTGCCACAAAGGCAAATATGATTGATGAAAAGGGAAATGTGCCAAGAGCTAAACATGCACTGCTTGCTGATGCAATTGGAACAACTTTAGGTGCTATGCTTGGAACAAGTGCCTTAACTGCTTATGTTGAAAGTGCATCAGGAGTAGCGGAAGGTGGAAGAACTGGACTTACCGCTGTTTCTACTGCTGTTATGTTTATAATAGCATTATTTCTATCACCACTATTTTTAATGATACCTGCACCAGCAACAGCACCAGCATTAATATTAGTTGGATTGTTTATGCTTGAGCCAATAAAAGAAATAGACCTTACTGATTTTTCAGAGGCTATACCAGCCTTTATTACACTTATAATAATGCCTTTATCCTACAGCATAGCTGATGGTATTGCATTTGGAATGATATCCTATGTAGTTATTAAACTAGCTACTGGAAAGGCTAAAGATATATCAATTGCAACTTTTATAATAGGAATATTATTTGTGTTAAAGTTTTTTATATAATTATAGTTAAAAAACAGCTGAAGCAAGAATAATAAAATCCTGCCTCAGCTGTTTCTATTAGTAAAAAGTTTTCCAAAAGAAATAACTTGTGTTTTATGGCTGAATATATTATACTTATTAAGTTGATAAAAAAATCAATTAAATTATAGAATAGTTGCAAGTTAAAATTTGCAAAATTGACTTTGTTTTAAATATTAGAAATATAGATAATTAGAATTGACAGGTCTGTTACAATCAATATTGCCCTTCTTTTCCTTCTAATTTAATTCCTGATTATTAAAATTCTGTTTGTGTTTTGTACTAAATGATACTTCTTATAAGTATACTAGTATATTGCAGCGATTCTATAAGAAGACGCAGACTACAGAATTTATGTTGAAATTCAAGGTCTCTAGGAAATTAGGAGGTAAAAATGAACGAAGAAAGAATATTTGTAATAACAGAAGATGTTATTGAAGAATGTTTGGCTGAATCTTTAGCTGACTAATAGTATAAATGCTATCAGTGCTTAAGGTATTGATAGCATTTATTTTATAACATAAGCTAATTTGTTACATATACTATAATAATAAAATAAATTTGTGTTAAACTAAAAGGTAAAATAATGGAGGTGTTATTATTAATAAAAATGCAAATTTAAACGAAGGAATAAGAGAAAAGGAAATTAGATTAGTTTCTGATGAAGGTAGTGAAATAATTAGTACAAGAGCAGCATTGGATATGGCGATAGAGAAGGACATGGACTTAGTTATGATTTCGCCTGGAGCTAATCCGCCTGTATGCAGAATTATGGACTATAATAAATTTCTTTATGAACAATCTAAGAAACAAAAAGAAATGAAGAAAAATCAGAAGATTGTTGATCTTAAAGAAATAAGATTAAGCCCGACTATCGAAGATCATGATATAGATGTTAAGGCTAATAATGCTAAAAGATTTTTAGAAAATGAAGATAAAGTTAAGGTAACTATTAGATTTAGAGGAAGACAAAATGCTAATACTAATGTTGGATATAAAGTAATGCAGGATTTTGTTGATAGAATTGGTGAAGCAGGAGTAGTTGAGAAGCCTGCAAAGCTTGAAGGAAATAATATGATAATGATTATGGCACCTAAAAAGCAGTAATATAATATTTTGATGAATATTTTAAAGCCGGCTTAAACATTGTATTTTATACATTGCTTAAGCCGGCTTTTGTGCTATCTTCGGTATACTCAGCAGTGGCAAGATCCCTCTTTTTATCATTTTGAAACTTCACTTAATAAGCTGACGGTGTACTGTACTGCAATACTTTGCTGCTGAACTGCAGGAATTTTAGCGGGATTATCACCCTTTTGAGCACCATAGCTTCCAAATTGAGCATGATTTCCGCCTTCAATAGGCATAAACTCAGCATCTTTAGGAACTATAGCTTTAGCTCCAGTAACTTTAGAAATGTCCGCACAACCATCTTCACTTCCCCATAATGATAAAACTTTTAGATCATCTTTAGACATATCGTCTTTTGCTTGAGGATAAGCTGCAAACATAACAAGTCCTTTTATTTCATCAGTATGCTTTTTAGCAAAGCTTGCTGCAATAACACCCCCTAAAGAATGTCCACCTATAACCCAATTTTTAATTTCGGGATAAGCTTTTATTACCTCTTGAGCTTTATCGCCATTTAAGACTGCAAGATTTAAAGGCATAGGTACTATTATAACCTTATAGCCTTGTGAAGCTATTTTGCTGCATATAGGAGCGTAGGCTTCAGGAGCTACCTTGCCGCCTGGATAAAATATAAATCCGGTTTCAGTTTTCTTATCTTTTGGTGTAAAAGTTATAAACTTATCATTTAATACTTCAATATTACTATTGCTATTAAATGCTGTAATAGCATCTTCGGTAGGGCGGGAATAACTTAATACCCAGAAAGCAGAGTAACTGATTATTAAGACGATTAATAGAAGAGGGATGAATCTTAAAAATTTTCTTTTATTCATTATAAAATCTCCCTAAAAAATAATATGAAATGAAAAATATCACTTTAAGGATACATTGCATTTCATATTGATTATATTATATATTTAATTAGAGGGCTATAGTAATTGATACTAAAAGGAAACAAAAAATTTCTTTGAAGAAAGCATTATTTTTTCCATGAAGATTGAAGGATTTTCATCTTGTAGATATTCTTCAAAATTATTGTGCTTTTTATCAATATCATTTTCTCCATCTGTTTTTATTATTAGCTTTGAAAATTGAAGTTCTCGTCTGTAAAGCTCCTCAATATGAGAGAGGTACCTTTCTCCTAAGGTTTCTTTAATATATTGATTAGGAACAGTAATTATAATATTTTCTTCTTCAATAAAAGCTTTTTCAGTAAAGAAAAGCCATGCCTTATATATAACCTCATTGTATTCTCCTTTAAGTAAATCACAGATATTTTGACTGATTAATGATAAATTTTTCATACAAAAATCTCCTTTCAAGCTTATATTTATATCAGATTAATATAAAATGTCATAGTTTGATGTAAAATGATGAAGTATGCAAAAATGAATTATTCATCCTTCATAATAATTATTATATGCTTTATTTATGGTTATAGTCAATGCTAAAAATGAATTTTTAAATATTTAAATTGCAAAATTTATATGAACAAAAAATATAAATAATATAAAAATATAATATATTTGTTATATGAAGCATAAGACAACAAAATAAGTGCAAGAATTAGATGGAAAACTTTCAATTAGCTTTGATGGCAAGATGAATTCAAATAGTAAATTGTGTTATAATATTTTTATTAGTTGCAAATACAAGTATTTAAGGGGATGGTCTAGTGAAGCCGTATAAGAAATACATACAAAAATACTGGAAGCTTTTTATGCTTGCAATATGTTTTTTAATGGTGGAGGCAATTTGTGATTTGCTTCAGCCAACGATAATGTCAAAAATTATAGATAGGGGAGTAGCTGGCGGTAAAATGGATTATGTGCTTTCTTATGGAGGATTAATGCTCCTTGTAACAGCGATAGGCGCTGTAGGCGCAGTGGTGAGAAATATTGTTTCAAGCAATGTATCACAAAGCTTTGGAGCAGATTTACGCTCTGACCTATATAAGAAAGTACAAAGCTTTTCCTTTGAAAATATAGACAAGCTGCAGACAGCTTCTCTGATTACAAGACTTACAAACGATGTTACTCAAGTACAGGGTTTTGTTCATGGAACAATGAGAATCTTCGTAAAAGCTCCCATAGTGTGTATTGGAAGTCTTATTATGGCCTATGTACTAAATCCTAAAATGGCAATAATTTTGCTTATAGTAGTACCTGTGGTTGGATTAATAATCTATTTGAGTATGAAAACAGGATACCCTTATTTTGTAAAGGTTCAAAGAGCTCTAGATAAAGTAAACAGTGTTATGAGAGAGTACCTTTCAGGAGTAAGAGTAGTAAAAGCTTTTAATAGATTTAACTATGAAACTGAACGTTTTAATGAAGCTAATGATTTACTTGCTTCTCAAAATATTAAAGCTATGAGAGTAATGGCTATGTTTAATCCTTTTATAACTTTTACTGTAAATATGGGTATAGTAGTTGTACTTTGGCTTGGAGGACTAAGAGTTAGTCAAGGACAAATAAAGGTTGGCCAGATTATTGCGTTTACAAATTACATGACTCAAATTTTGTTTTCTCTGATGATGATTTCAAATGTTTTTATGATGTTTATTAGAGCCAGAGCTTCTGCTGAAAGAATCGGTGAAGTGTTTTTAGAAGAAAATAATCTTATATTTGCAGAGAGTAGTATGGAGTCTTCAGAAATAAAGGGAAGAGTTGATTTTGAAAATGTAAGTTTTTCTTATAATAAGAATTCTGGCGAACCAGTTCTTACAAATATTAATCTAAGTTTTCTTAAAGGAGAAACTGTTGGAATTATAGGTTCTACAGGTTCGGGAAAAAGTACGCTTGTAAGCTTAATCCCTAGATTTTATGATTGCAATTTTGGAAGAGTCTTAGTAGATGGGATAGATGTAAAGCAATATACTCTAAATAACCTAAGAGAAAAAATAGCTTTGGTTCCTCAAAAGAGTATTCTTTTTACTGGAAGCTTAATAGAGAATATAAAATGGGGAAAGGAAGATGCTTCGGAAGAAGAGGTTATTGAAGCTGCAAAGGTTTCAGAAGCACATAGCTTTATACAAACCATGCCAGAAGGATATAATACTCAGCTTGGCCAAGGGGGAGTTAATCTATCCGGCGGACAAAAGCAGCGTGTATCTATAGCTCGTGCTTTAATTAAAAAACCTGAGATACTTATACTTGATGACAGTACAAGTGCAGTAGATGTTACTACAGAAGCAAAAATCAGAGAGGCCTTAAAGGATTATTCTAAAAATCTTACAACAATAATAATAGCTCAAAGAATAACTTCAGTAATGGGAGCAGACAAGATAGTGGTTTTAGATAATGGAAGCATAGCAGGACTTGGAACCCATGAAAAACTTATGGAAAGCTGCAAGGTTTATCAGGATATATTCCGTTCTCAAATAGGCAAGGAGTTGATGCAAAATGGAAAATAGAAGATTTGGCCCTGGCGGCGGAAGAACTCCAGGAGGAATTGGAAGATTTGCTCCTGTTGTAAAACCAAAGGATCTTAAGGGTACTATGAGGAGGCTTTGGAAATACTTTGGAAGAGAACGTTCAATGTTTACAATAATATTTGTGCTTTTATTTATAAGTACGATAATAGGACTTATTGTACCTTACCTCATAGGAAAAGCAGTGGATGCGATGTCTTTAGAAAAAATAGGCGTTGATTTTGTGAGTTTAAAAATAGTTGTAATAACTCTTGTTATAGCATATATCGCAGATTCCTTTATAAACCTTGTTCAAGGATGGCTTATGGCAGGAGTATCTCAAAGGATAGTAAAAAATCTTAGGAGCACATTATTTGAAAAACTTCAAAAGCTTCCTGTATCATTTTTTGATATGAGAACTCATGGTGATTTAATGAGCAGACTGTCAAATGATATAGACAATGTCAGCTCCACAATTTCTCAATCAACAACACAGCTTATGTCAAATGTAATTATGATAACAGGTTCTCTTGTGATGATGCTTGTAAGAAGTCCTCTTTTAACTCTGGCAAGTGTAATAACTATCCCTATGGTTTTTGGACTTACAAAGACAATTGCAAAGAAGACAAAGCCTTTATTTAAAGAGCAGCAGGTTGCTCTTGGAAAGTTAAATGGCCAAATTGAGGAAACTATTTCAGGAATTCAAGTTGTAAAGGCTTTTAATCATGAAGCAAAAGTTATAGAGGAATTTGAAGAAACTAACTCACAGCTTCGAAAGGTTGGTATAAGAGCACAAATTTTATCAGGGTATATTATGCCCTTAATGAATGTGATAAATAATATAGGTTTTGCAGCAGTTGCTGCTGTTGGTGGAGCTTTAGCTGTTAGGAATATGATTACTATAGGGGTAATCGCAAGCTTTTTAAGCTACTCGAGACAATTTTCAAGACCTTTAAACGAAGTTGCAAGTATATTCAATACGCTCCAATCAGCAATTGCAGGTGCTGAAAGAGTTTTTGAGATACTGGATGAGAAAGAAGAAGATAAGGATGTAGAAGGCGCAGAGGCAATGGATAAACTAAAGGGGCATGTTGTATTTGATAATGTTGATTTTGGATACAGAGAGGATGTGCCAATACTCAAAAATATAAGTTTTGAGGCAAAGCCAGGAACAAATATTGCTTTAGTTGGTCCTACAGGTGCAGGAAAGACTACTGTAGTAAACCTCCTAACAAGATTTTATGATGTAACAGGCGGAAAAATATTAATTGATGGGCAGGATATAAGAAACTATACAAGAGACAGTCTAAGAAGATGCTTTGGCATAGTTCTTCAGGATACTTACTTATTCTCTGGAACAGTAAGGGAAAATATAAAGTATGGAAGGCTTGATGCAACAGATGAAGAAATGGAAAAGGCAGCTGCAATGGCAAATGCAGATATATTCATTAGACGTCTTCCAAAGGGTTATGATACGATTCTTACTGAGAGCGGAAGTAATCTAAGTCAGGGGCAAAGACAGCTTTTGGCTATTGCCAGGGCAATACTTAGTGATCCTCCAATACTAATACTTGATGAGGCTACAAGCAGCGTTGATACTCGTACAGAACTTCATATACAGGAAGCTATGCTTAAGCTTATGGAGGGAAGAACAAGTTTTATTATAGCTCACAGATTAAGTACTATTCGCGATGCAGATACTATAATGGTGATTGACAATGGACAGATAATGGAAAGAGGAAACCATGAAGAACTTATAAAAAATCAGGGTAAATATCATGATATGTACTTTAGCCAATTTAAAAACTTGGGAGTTGAAGAAATTTGATTTAAATCACAGCTTATTACTAATACTAAGGTTATAATCTGTATATAACAATTTAACCTAGGGAGGCTAATAAGATGAGTAATTTTTCAGCAACAGTAGATGCAAGACAATATCCGCCAAGAGACAAACATGCAGTTATCTTTGATACATATGGAAATCTAAAGAGCGGAGAAAAAATGGAACTTATAAATGATCATGATCCAAAGCCGCTTTACTATCAATTTTCAGCCGAATTTGCTGGACAATTTGAATGGCAGTACCTAGAGGAAGGCCCAGAAGTTTGGAGAGTTTCAATAGGGAAAAAATAAATATTCTACTAGCCCAAAAAGCTTGAGTTAATTCTCAAGCTTTTTATTTGTTTAAAAACATTAAAAAACAGTTGCAAAAATGAACAGCGTTCACTATAATATAAGTATGGATAATTACTATTATTTAGAAATAAGTTTAGGAGTGACATTTTTATGAAAAAGAAGAAATCACCAATATTAACAATATTTTTTACTGTATTTTTAGATTTATTAGGCCTAGGTATTATTATACCAATACTGCCGGCTGTACTCCTTGATCCAAGAGGAGGGGTTCTTCCATTTAGCTACAGTTTTTCAACCAGAACCATGCTGTATGGATTTATGATTGCTGCTTATCCTCTTGCTCAGTTTTTTGGAGCACCTATACTAGGTACGCTTGCAGATCAAAAGGGGAGAAAGAAACTTCTTATAGTATCGCTTATAGGTACTTTGGCAGGTTATATTATTTTTGCCATAGGAATAATTCAAAAGGATATATATTTACTATTTGCAGGTAGAATTTTAGATGGTTTTACTGGCGGTAATATTTCTATTGCACAATCAGCTATCGCAGATGTAAGTGATGAAAAGACAAAATCAAAAAACTTCGGTCTTATAGGAATGGCTTTTGGTCTAGGATTTATAATAGGGCCTTATATAGGAGGAAAGCTTTCAGATGCTTCAGTAGTAAGCTGGTTTACTTATTCGACTCCATTTTGGCTTTCGGTTATATTAACAACGATAAATATTGCTTTAGTCATATGGAATTTTCCAGAGACACTGCCTAGTGGAAGAAAGGTAAAAGTAAGTGCATTAACAGGAATAAAAAATATAGGTAAAGCCTTTAAATATGAAAACTTAAGAGTAATGTTTTTAGTAGTATTCCTTTTAACTGTTGGCTTCAATTTTTTCACACAATTCTTTCAAGTATTTTTAATAGGCAAATTCAGATTTACACAATCTCAAATAGGCGACTTCTTTGCCTATATGGGACTTTGGATAGCAGTTGCACAAGGGGCTGTTTTAAGACCTTTATCTAAAAAATATAAGCCATCTGCAATTTTAAAGTATTCTATAATCTTATTGGCAGCGACTTTCCCAATACTTTTATTGCCTGATAAAGCTAAGTGGCTATATTTCATTGTACCTTTTATATCAATTTTTCAAGGACTAACTCAGCCAAACAGTACAGCTATAATTTCAAATTTAAGCGACAAAGATAAGCAGGGGGAAATACTTGGAATAAATCAGTCAATTTTATCAGTGGCTCAAGCTATTCCGCCTATAATTGCAGGTTTTGTAACTTCAGTAAGCTTAAATCTGCCAACACTGTTTGCAGCAGGAGCAACTATATTTGCATGGATCATATTTGTATTTTTATTTAAAAGGTCTAAAACCTCAAAAGTAAATGAGGAAAGTATAGCATAAAAATAAAAAATACTGGAGGAGACATATCAGAGCTCTTCCAGTATTTTTTATAAGTTTAGTTCCAAAACCAAAAATCTATATCAGTAACATTTTCAAAACGTATAGCAAGACTATCCTGAAGTTTTAAAAGTTCTTTTGTTGGCCCTGTGAGTTGAAGTCCGTAAATTTTTAAACCGTTTTTTACAACATAGGCTGCCTTTGAGCCTACTCCGTTGTTTATAGAGTTATCCTTCATAAGTTCTGTATCGTTTTTAACATACTTCTTATTATTTTCTAACCACTTCATTTCTTCTATAATTTTTTCACTATATTCTTTTATATTCTTTTTGTTAAGCTCAATGCTATGCATATCAGGCTCTCTTATAAAAAGTGTTCCGGGTATGCCCCATTGAATATATTGATTCTGTCCCATGGACATATTTTTAGGCTTAAAGCTTTCTTCTCCACACTCAACAGCCATCCAGGTTATCTTAACATCATAACCGTTTAGAAGCTTTTCAATTTCATTTAAGTCTATAGTCTTACTTAGCGATAGGTTAATCTTAGCTACAGTATTATCGCCATTTTTAGTCAATATTATTTTTGTATTTTCTGGAGAAGCTTCATCTAGATAACTACTTTCTGGAGAAACCTTCGGGTGAATAAAAGATGGACCTTTAAAATCCTTATATATCATATTTCCGGTTATCAGGCTTAGCTTTGCTTCAATAGGAGCAGAAGGTTTTTTCTTAGTGCCTATCTCCTCATATGTGAAGGCAGACAAGGTAGTAGAATAAAACTGAAGTCCTTTGAAGGAGTTTCCGTAACCTCCCACATTAACCGGCTGTGAAAATTGGGCTAAATCCACCAAGGCTCTGCTGTATTTGCTAAGGTTAAGCATTCTAGTCATATTTAATATTCCAGGTACAACTAAAAATAATATACAAGCTGCAGCTAGTATAACTCCTGTAACTTTTATTGAAATTTTAGCTATAAGTTTTTTTCTAGCTTTGATTAGAGCTTTTTCTACTTCTTTATCGTTAGGTACTATAGCATTGTTGTTGAGGTTGTTTTCATCTAAGGCGGTCATTTCTTTCATACACTCTGGGCATTCGCTCAAGTGTCTCGATATTTTATCTCTTTCTTCATTGCTGCACGTTCCGGAAATATATTTACTGAGGCTTTCTTTAACATCACTGCACTTCATTATTTATTTCTCCTTTCACTCGAAATACTGGGAATCTTAGAGTGCTCACTACCATTCGCAAGATTCCCGCTAAAGTCCATTTAGAGCTTTGCTCCGCCACGGGGCAGTCTAATCTCACTCGCTCACGCTCGTAGACTGCCCGTAAAAGTCCATTTAGGACTTTAACCTCCTTTCATACATTTTTTTAAAATTCTTTCTGGCTCTAAAAAGTGTTATCTTAACTTGCCCTACGCTTATATTCATAAACTTGGCGATTTCTTCGTAGGAAAGCTCTTTAAATTCTCTAAGGATTAAAATATTTTTATAGCTCTCCTTCATAGAGTTTAGGACAACCTCTATATCTTTCCTATCAATAGATTTTGAAAGCTCAGAGTCAGAGGGCGTGCTGGACTTATCAATAAGCTCTTCTATTTTATCAGAGGGCTCCTGCCGGTGCTGTCTCCTGACATAGTCAAAGAAAAGGTTTCGTCCTACCGTATAAAACCAAGCTTTATTAAGTACTTCGTTTCCGAGAAGTATTTGCTCCATGGCTCTGAAAAAAGTCTCCTGAACAATTTCTTCTGATATATCCTTGTTTCCAGAAAGCTTATAGATGTATATATAAAGTTCCTTGCTTATATCACTATAAAGCCTCTCTATATCCAGCACACTCTCACCACCTTTCAACTATATAACGGTAAAAAATACAAAAGGTTACACTTATATTATAAAGTAATGTTAAAAAATATAGTAGCCTAATCTAAGATAAGAATTCAATAATTATTTATTGAAAAACAATAAATAATTATTGAATTAATTTAAAAACTGTAGTATTATAAAGATGGAATTAATGATTTTCGCCTAGGGAAGTTCAAAAGATTTAAGGTTTGAGGAGGTTTTTAAAATGGAACAAAAAAATAGTTTAAATGCGCTATACTGCATAATAATTTCTTTAACTCTCGGAATAATTTTTGATAAATTCTTTTTTAATGGAAATTTAGGTGTTTCATACTTTATTTTTATTGCCTTATGTATAACATTTTTCCTATGGTCAGCAAAAAGTGAGATTAAATTAGAAAAAAATATAGGATGGTTTTTAATGATACCTATAGCACTTCTGGCCTTAAGCTATACAGTTTACACCAATCCGGTTTTTATGGTCCTGAATTTTTTGGCTGTGCCGGCACTGATGATTATAAGTTCCGTACTTATTTATAATCCTAAAATAAAATGGGATAAAATTAGTTTTGTTTTCTATTTAGTGAAAAAAGGTATTGTTGATGTGCTAGAAGGCATAGGAAGTGCATTCAATACTGCAGGTAAGGGTTTTAGGAGAATTGAAAAAAAGGAAGAAAGTAGAACTAGAAATCAAATAATAATCGGTTTAGTAATTTCAATTCCTATAATAGCAATAGTAATTATGCTTTTAAGCTCAGCAGACATGATATTTAACTATTATTTAAATAACATAACAAGAATTTTTGACAATATAGATTTATCAAATGTTGTACCGCACATCATTATGATAGGTATTGTAACTTTTTATCTTTTAGGTTATGTATGGAGTTTTAAAATTGAAAGAAAACAGCAGGAGGATAAAGAAGAACTTGAGGCAGTTAATCTTGAGACTTTGGTGTTTATAACAGTCTTAACTGTAATGAATGTGTTGTATTTAATTTTTACACTTATTCAGTTCTCCTATTTGTATGGAGGAGAAGGTATGGTGCTTCCATCAAACTTTACTTATGCAGAATATGCAAGAAGAGGTTTCTTTGAGCTTGTAGCAGTAACTATAATAAACTTTGTCATCATATTAGGCTGTCTCAAATATGCTAAGAAGGAAAATGAAGTGCTGCTTAAAATATTGGATGTTTTGCTAAGTGTTTTAATATTGTTTACTGTAAATATGCTTTACTCAGCCAATTTCAAGCTTTCTTTATATGAGAGCAGTTTTGGATATACTTATCAAAGAGTATTTGTACATCTCTTTATGATACTTTTATTTATTCTTTGTATTATAACTTTTGCAGGCATTTGGAACAGAAAAATACCTGTAATGAAGAGTATTATCATAACAACAGTTATTGCTTATACCATAGCTAATTATTTAAATATTGATGTCTTCATTGCAAAGAAAAATATAGAAAGATATTATTCAACAGGAAAACTGGACGCACAGTATTTAACGTCTCTTTCCTATGAGGCTGTACCGCTCATATTGGACATGAAAAATATTAAGGATATCAGTATGCAAAATACTATAAATGAAGGCTTGAAATATAAAAAAGAAGAGCTGGCAAGACATAAGAACCTTGGTGAATTTAATTTTAGCAGGAGAAAAGTCCAAAAATTGTTTGAAAATAATTATACAGATAAATAAACGCGAAGAAAATAATCTACAATTAATCAGTCTATATCAATGATGTAGGCTGATTTTTTATATTTAAAAAGCATATTTGTTAAATACATTTTTGCCGTAATTTTTTTGAAGTATTTTGAACTTTATACAGCATGTAAAAGTTAATATAATTAAGTTGTGAAAATGATTACAGTATTTTTAAAGATGAAACAAACCCATAAAGTAACTCAGAGTAATAAAAGGAGGATTAATATGAATATTAAGGATTTGAAGGTTAAAATATATGCCGATGGTGCAGACATTAAAGACATGCTTGAGATTAGGCAAAAAGATTTCATAAAAGGGTTTACTACTAATCCATCATTAATGAAAAAGGCAGGTATCAAGGATTATAAAAGCTTTTCGAAAGAAGTACTTAGCAAAATAACAGATATGCCTGTATCCTTCGAGGTGTTTTCAGATGACTTTAAAACAATGGAAAAAGAAGCTAGAGAAATTGCTTCATGGGGTAAAAATGTTTATATAAAGATACCAGTAACTAATACAAAGGGAGAGTCCTCAGTAGAACTAATTAAAAAACTTTCAGCAGAAGGATTTCAACTCAATATAACTGCTATTTTTACTATAAGTCAAGTAAAAGCAGTAGTAGATGTATTAAAACCTGGAGTGAAAAATATAATTTCAGTTTTCGCAGGAAGGATAGCAGATACAGGAGCTGATCCAGTTGAGCTTATGAAAGAAGCTAAAGTAATATGCAGCTCAGTAGAGGGCGTAGAGTTATTGTGGGCAAGCTGTAGAGAATTCTATAATATAATACAAGCTGAGCAAAGTAATTGTGATATAATTACAGTTCAAAATGAGATTTTAAATAAAGTGAGTAACTATGGGAAAAATCTTGAAGAGTATTCTCTAGAAACTGTAAAAGGTTTTTATAAAGATGCTTTAGGTTTAGGTTACTCAATAATCTAGACAAAAGAGAGGCGGTATAAATATGCTTAAAGAACTACTTAATGAAGATACTATCGAAGCAAATGTGGAAGTGGAGAATTGGGAGCAGGCAGTGATTTATGGAGGTATGATTTTGGAAAAGTGTGGTGCTGCGCAAAGCTCCTATACTAATGCCATGGTTGATACTGTAAAAAACATTGGACCATATATAGTTATTGCTCCAGGTGTAGCTATGCCTCATGCAAGACCTGAAGCAGGGGTTAATAAGGTTGGTATGAGTTTAATAACTTTAAAAAAGCCAGTTGCATTTGGAAATGATGAATATGACCCTGTAAATATCGTTATATCTTTATGTGCATTCGATAATGATTCACATCTTAATATTCTATCAAATTTAATGAATCTTATTGAAGATGAAAAATTTATTGAACTAGCTAAGAAAGCAGAAAGTAAAGATGAACTAGTAAATTATATTAATAACATTGCGTAAAAAGGAGGGATGAAATTATGAAGATAGTAACAGTTTGTGGAAATGGCATCGGAAGCAGCCTTATGCTGGCAATGAAAATAGAAGAACTTTGCCGTGAGAATGGCATAAAGGCTGATGTTGAGTCTTGCGATTTTAACTCAGCACATGGAAAAAATGCAGACTTAATTATTACGGTAAAAGAGCTAGCCGTACAGTTTGAAGGAAAGGAGGTTGGAATAGTAAGAAGTTATATAAATAAAAAGAAAATAGCTGAAGATGTTTTAGACATAATAAGTAAAAAATATGAACAACTAAAATAGGGGGTAAGAATATGTTAGTAGGTATTTTACAAACTTTAAGGGACATTCTTAAACAGCCGGCATTATTAATGGGGATAATGGCATTTGTTGGCCTTGTGGCACTTAGAAAGCCTGCACATAAGGTTATGACAGGAACACTTAAGCCAATTTTAGGATATATAATGCTCGGTGCTGGAGCAGACTTTATCGTTGCAAATCTTGATCCGTTGGGTAAGATGATTCAAAAGGGTTTTCATATAACAGGAGTTGTTCCAAACAACGAAGCTATAGTTTCAGTAGCTCAAAAGCTATTAGGAGTAGAAACTATGTCAATTCTTGTTACAGGTCTTATAATTAACTTAATTATCGCACGTTTTACAAAATATAAATATGTTTTTCTAACTGGACATCATAGCTTTTTCATGGCATGTCTGCTTTCAGCAGTACTTGGAACCTCTGGAATGAAGGGAACTGAACTTATATTATTTGGAGGATTCATATTAGGAGCGTGGAGTGCAATATCACCAGCTATTGGACAAAAATATACTTTAAAAGTTACAGATGGTGATGAAATTGCTATGGGCCATTTTGGAAGTTTAGCGTACTATATTTCAGCTTGGGTAGGTTCAAAGGTTGGAAAGCCTGAGGAAAGTACAGAAAAGATGCAAATTCCTGAACAATGGGGATTCTTAAGAGACAGTACGATTGCAACAGCAGTAACAATGATGATATTTTATGTAGTTGTAGCTTTAGTTGCTGGCCCAGCTTATGTTTCTACAATTTCTGATGGCACAGCTCCAATTCTGTTTGCATTAATGGCAGGACTAAAGTTTGCAGTAGGAGTAACTATTGTTTATAATGGTGTAAGAATGATCCTTGGAGATTTAATTCCTGCATTTCAAGGTATTGCAACTAAAGTTATTCCAAATGCTATACCGGCTGTTGACTGCGCTGTATTCTTTACATATGCTCCAACAGCAGTAGTAATAGGATTTGTAAGCAGTTTTATAGGTGGAGTAATTGGAATGATTGCGCTAGGAGCGTTAGGCGGAGTATTAATTATACCTGGCCTTGTCCCACACTTCTTCTGTGGAGCTACTGCTGGTATATTTGGTAATGCTACAGGAGGAAGAAAGGGCGCTATTGTTGGATCTTTCGTTAATGGGCTTTTAATAACATTTGCGCCAGCGCTTCTTCTACCAGTATTGGGAACTTTAGGTTTCCAAAATACAACCTTCGGAGACTTTGACTTTGGAGTATTAGGAATCTTATTTGGAAAGGCGTCTAATATTGCAGGAAAAGGTGGAGTTATATTGCTTGTAGCTTTACTGCTTGTGGCTTTAATTGTTCCTAGTTTTATAAAAACAAAATCAAATACCTTAAATAACAATATAGAAGCTTAAAACATTAGGGAACTGTTAAGTCAGTTCCCTATAATTTAATGTTATTTGTCTAAGCAGCAGCATGTTAATAAATATACAGTTAGTTCATTTATTAACATCAGGTATTAAGTTGTAAAGAAGGTGATTTAATGCTGAATAAAAGGTGTCTTAGTATATTAAGTACTCTCTTAAAATCAAATAAGCCTGTAATTATAGATGAATTGGCAAAAACTTTTAACATAAGTAACAGAACTATAAGATATGATTTAGATAAAATTGATGACTACCTTAGAGAAAAAAAGCTCCCTTTGCTATCTAGGAAACCTAATTTTGGTATTGAAATAGTATTTACAGAAGATCAGAAAAAAGAAATTATAGGCGATGAGGTAGGAATCGATGTGTATGTACTTTCTCAAGAGGAAAGAGTAAAAGCAATTCTCTTTGAACTTATACAAGAAAGGGAATTTACAACGATTAATAATTTAGCAGACAAGCTTTATGTGAGCAGAGGAACTATTTTAAAGGATATACCCCAAGTAAAAGACTGGCTTAATAACAATAAGATAAAACTAATTACTTATAAAAGCCGAGGTATAAAAGCAGTTGGAGAAGAAAAGTATTTTAGGAAAGCAGCAGCTCTTCTTATGGCAGAAAATATAGATACAAACAAAGAGATAGATATAATAAAAGACAGAATATACAAAAATGATGAAGTTAAGTTAAAGTATCAAGTTAATAGGTTATTTGAAGATATTGATATAGCATATATTGAACATTGCTTAAATATTGCAGAAGAACAGCTGGAAACAACGTTTTCCGATGATGCCTTTAATGCTTTAGTAATTCATATAGCAATTGCAATAAAGAGAATTCAGCTTAGAAAAGATATAGTTATGGATTTAAAGGAATTGAAAAGGCTAGAAAAATCAAAAGAATTTGTTATTGCTGCTTCCGTTGCAAAACTTCTAGAAGATAAATTTAAAATAACTATTCCTAATGACGAAATAGGTTATATTACTATTCATTTATTAGGCAGCAATGTAACTTATACTGACGATATGGATAAAGATAATTGGATAAGACATAGTATAGTTACCACAGAGATAATAGAAAATATGGAAAGACTTACTGGATTAAATCTTCTAAATGATAGGCAGTTATTTGAAGGACTTTTACAGCACATAAGACCCGCAATGTATAGATTTAAACATGAACTTGATATAAAAAATCCTTTAATAGGTGAAATTAAATGTACTTATAATGAATTATTTAATCAGGTCAGAAAAAGCACAGCTTTTTTAGAAGATGAGTTACACATAAAAATAAGTGATGAAGAAATAGGATATATTGTTCTGCATTTTGGTGCTTCTCTAGAAAGAAATAATTCTAGAGAAGCTAAAATACTCGATGTGCTTGTGGTATGTGCTACAGGTATAGGCACGGCTAGACTTGTTTCATCGAGATTGAACTCACTATTTGATGTAAATATTGTGGATAGCATATCTTATCATGGAGTAGATAAAGCGCTTAAAAAGCATAATGTAGACTTAATTGTTACGACAGTTCCTTTAAATATAAAAAATATTAAATGCGTTAAGGTTAGCCCATTTCTAACAGACGAAAATATAACTGAGTTAAGTATTATATTAAGTAAGGCAAAGCAAGTAAAAAATAATAAAAAGTTAGATATAGACAAGCTGATAAAAGTCATTAACGAGAACTGCAATATTAATGATTTCAATAAACTAAGAATTGAACTGTCAGAGTATTTTGGCATACAAAACGGGAACGAAAATTCTAATTATAAACCAAGACTTGTAAATTTTGTTAATGATAAATTTGTCGAAGCTAATTCAGAAGCTTATAGCTGGGAGGAAGCAATACAAAAGAGCGGCGAAATATTGCTTAGAAATGGATGTATAACTAGCAGCTATATATCATCTATGATAAATATAGTTAAAAATATAGGACCATATATTGTAATGGCGCCAGGTGTAGCAATAGCACATGCAAGACCAGAAGACGGCGTATTTAGTGTAGGACTTAGTATTTTAACATTAAGAACTCCTATATGTTTTGGAAATGAAGATAATGACCCTGTTAAAGTTGTTGCGTGTATATGTTCCACGGATCACTCAAGCCATATGACTGTATTATCGGAATTAGTTGAAATTATTGATAAAGAGGGTTTTATTGAACATATTTCAAAGGCGGAGAATAAACAAGGACTAATTGAACTTCTACTTGAAAAAGTTATATAAAGCTATTAAAAAGGATCCATAAGAAATGGGTCCTTTTGTTTGTAAAAATAAATTATGAGAAAATTACAAAGAAGTATTGACATATAGTGGAATAAGAGGTACTATAATTACATAATATCAGTTTGATAATATCTAGTTGAGACTAAGGCGGTGATAAAATGGAAGAACATCTTATAAATAACGAAAAAGAATTTTTGAAAAACTATGACGAGAGTAAATATAAAAGGCCAAGTGTTACAAACGACATAATCATATTTACAACCGCTGATATAGAAGAGGATAACCAGCGAAAGGTTCCTAAAAAAGGAATGCAAGTTATATTAATTAAAAGAGATGATTATCCATACATTAACAAGTGGGCACTTCCAGGAGGTTTCGTAGATATAAATGAAAGCCTTCAAGAAGGAGCAAAACGAAAGTTAAAAGAAAAGACAGGTATAGATAATGTATATATGGAACAGCTTTATACCTTTGGTGATGTTGATAGAGACAAAAGAACAAGGGTAATTAGTGTGGGAAATATGGCACTTGTGGAAAAGAGCAGCATAAAGCATGATGAGTCTGATTCTAAGAAAAGTACATGGTTTTGGATAAATAAAACTCTTATAAGTTCAATTGAGAATGAAAAAAACATAGAAAACAAGTATCTATTATCGCTGAAATCTATTGATGAAACTGTCATAATAAACTATGAAATAACTGAAGTAACCGGAAGAGATGTTTTTAGAAGAAAAAATATAGTATATAAATTGCTGAATAGCTCTACAGAGGAACTGGCTTTTGATCACTATAAAATATTAGACTATGGAATTGACAGGTTGAGAAATAAAGTAGAGTACACTCCTATTGCCTTTAATCTTCTGCCAAGGCTGTTCACTGTAAAGGAATTGCAGAATGTGTATGAAGCAATTATGGGAAGAGAAATATTAAATTTCAGAAGAAAAATGGGAGACATGATTATAGAAACGGATGAAAAGATAGAGGGAAAACCCTTTAGGCCAGCTGCAGTGTTCAAGTTTAATGAGAATTGGGAGCATAATTTTTAATATGACAAGGAGGTAAAGTCCTAAATGGACTTTAGCGGGTGATTTGCGAGGCTGAAGTCTTAAATAGACTTTAGCGGGTAACTTGTGAGCGAAAGCGAATATTTTAAGTTACCCAGTGCCCAAAGGGAACGAGCGCTCATAAATTACCCAGTGATCCGACAAAAAGGAGGCTAAAGTCCTAAATGGACTTTGGCGGGTAATTTGCGAGTGGAACGAGCACTCATAAATTACCCAGTGATCCGACAAAAAGGAGGCTAAAGTCCTAAATGGACTTTGGCGGGTAATTTGCGAGTGGAACGAGCACTCATAAATTACCCAGTGATCCGACAAAAAGGAGGATAAAGATGATTTATTTTAATGGTGAAAAAGTAGAGATTAAGAAGTTTCCAAATGGGGAAGCTTTGATGCAAAGCAAGACTCTAAATATTAAAGAAGAAAAAAATGAAATTAGAGTTAAGTTTGAAAGTGATGAAGATATAACTCATTTAATATTTTTAAAATGCAATTTAGATGAACTAGGAGTAAAAAGCAGCTTAGAGCTACCCTATATGCCCTACAGCAGAATGGACAGAACAGAGGGTATAACAGTATTTACCTTAAAGCATCTATGTAAAGTAATTAACAACTTAAACTTTGAAAGCGTAACAATTTATGAGCCTCACTCAGATGTAACTGTTGCTTTGCTTGACAGAGTTAAGGTAATAGATATGTCGAAAACACTGGCAGAGGAACTTCTGGAAAAACTGAAAGCTTCAGAAGAAGAGGTATATCTAGTTTATCCGGATGCAGGTGCTGCAAAGAGGTATGGAAAACAAATAAACTATGACAAAATTCTGACTGCAAGCAAGGATAGAGATTTTAAAACAGGACGCATAAAGAGTTTAGAGATTGATGGAGATACAAATGGCAAAAGCTTCAAAGCTATAATAGTTGATGATTTATGTTCAAAAGGAGGTACCTTTGTACTGACGGCCTCAAAGCTTAAGTCTATGGGTGCATCAGAAGTGTATTTAGTTGTTACTCATTGTGAAGATACAATTTTTGAAGGTGAGTTGTTGACTACAGATTTAATAAATGAAATATATACAACTAACAGCATTTTAAGTAAAGAGCATGAAAAAATTAAGATATATGAAATTTAATGTAGCATAACAATTAATAATTGTTATGTGCCTATAAGGAATACAGGAGGCATGACAATTAATAATTGTCATGGATATATAAGGAATACAGGAGGGTAAAAATGAAAAAGTTATTGGTAGTTATAGATTATCAAAAGGATTTTGTGGATGGAACCTTAGGTTTCCCTAAAGCTGTTACACTAGAACAAGGTATTTACGATAAGGTTAATAAATATTTAGAAAATGGCGATAAAGTTTTATTCACTTATGATACTCATTATGAAAATTATCTGTCTACTAGAGAGGGTAGAAATCTACCTGTAATGCACTGTATCAAGGATTCTGAAGGGCATAAGCTTTTTGGAAAACTTGTTGATTTTGCAAATGCGGAAAATACTCTTCATTATGAGAAAAGAGGCTTTGGAATAGCTCCTGAGGATATGCTTAAAATAGCAGAAGAATTGGGAGAAGATATTGAAGAAATTGAACTTGTTGGGGTTGTTACAAATATATGTGTAATAAGCAATATGGTAATGTTTCAATCACAATTTAGAGATGCAGATGTAATAGTAGATGCAAGCCTATGTGCAAGCTTTGATGATTTGCTGCATGAAAAAACACTGGATGTAGTTGAAGGCCTTCAAGGAAAAGTAATTAACAGGAAGTAATATGGCTGTAGGGGGAATTAATTATGCTTAATCCGCTTTTGCTCACTGATTTTTATAAAACAATTCATCATATGTGTTACGCTCCAGGAATGACAAAGCTTGTAAGCTACTGGACTCCAAGAATGTCTAGAAAAGAAGATATGAATAAGGTTGTAATGTTTGGGCTTCAACCCTTTATAAAGAAGTATTTAATAGAGTATTTTAATGTATATTTCTTTAAAAGAGATAAAGAAGAAGTGATTTCAGAATATAAAAGGATTATTTCTAAGACCTTAGGAGAAAGAGCAGCTGATACAAAGCATATAGAAGCACTTCATGATTTAGGCTATCTTCCTATACAAATAAAAGCTGTTGCTGAAGGTACAAGAGTAAATATAAAAACGCCAATGATTGAAATCACAAATACTCATGAGGATTTTGCGTGGCTTGTAAATTACCTTGAAACCTTTATGAGCTGCAATATATGGCAGCCAATGACAAGTGCCACTATTGCTTATAGATATAGAGAAATAGTTGAAAAATATTTTGGTCTTACTGTAGATAATGGTGATGTAAGAAGGGCCTGTGGAGATTTCAGTATGAGAGGCTTCAGCTCTGTTGAAAGCGCAGAGTTAAGTGGAGCGGCTCATCTATTATCATTTTTAGGAACTGCAACCATACCTGCTATAAGCTATCTGGAAGAATACTATAACTGCAATGTAGAAGAAGAACTTATTGGACTTGGAACACCATCTACAGAACACAGTGTGATGTGCAGCTATGGACAGGATGAACTTACTGCCTATAAAAGATTGATAATGGAAGTATTCCCAAGCGGAGTATTAAGCATAGTTTCAGACACCTATGATTATTGGAATGTGGTAACAAATATACTTCCTCAATTAAAGGAAGATATCCTAAATAGAGATGGAAAAATAGTTATAAGAGGGGATAGTGGAGACCCTGTGAAAATTATATGCGGAAATAAAAATTCGCCTAAAGACAGCCCTGCTTATAAGGGGACAGTTGAACTCTTATGGGATATATTTGGAGGAGAAATTAATTCAAAAGGCTATAAGGTATTAAACAGCAAAATAGGCACAATCTACGGAGACAGCATAACTATAGAACGCTGCGAAGAAATTTGTAGTGGACTTATGGAAAAAGGCTTTGCAGCTAATAACTGCGTATTTGGCATAGGCTCTTATACCTATCAATACAATACAAGAGATACCTTTGGCTTTGCCCTTAAGGCTACCCATGCAATTATCAATGGTGAGGAAAAGTTTATCTTCAAAGATCCCAAAACAGATGATGGAAACTTTAAAAAATCTCAAAAGGGGATGTGCTATGTATACAAAGCTGGTGAGGATATTTTATATAAGGATGAACTGACTATAAAGGAACAGGAAGAACTGAGAGATAATCTTTTGGAGCTCGTATTTAAAGATGGAAACCTAATAAAGGATTATTCTTTGTCAGAAATAAGAAACAGACTTCATTGTAAATTTTGATTTGTTGGAGGTGGAAAAGTATGAGAATAGCATTCGATTCAGCAGAGGTAAGTAAAAATATAATAAATTGGATTAAAGATTATTTCAATAATCAGCCTAACGCAAAGGGTGCTGTTATAGGTATAAGCGGCGGAAAAGACAGCACTATAACAGCAAAGCTGTTAGTAGAAGCTTTAGGAAAAGAAAGAGTATTTGGAGTTCTAATGCCAAATGGTGAGCAAAAGGATATATCGGACAGCCTAAGAGTTGTAAGTTTGCTTGGAATTAATTATAAAATAGTTAATATAGAAAAGGCCTATAATGGTCTTTTAGAAGGCATTTCAGAAGACTTGTCTGTTGATTCAAAAATAAATATTCCTCCAAGATTAAGAATGACTGTTTTATATGCTGTAAGCGCTAATCTTCACTACAGAGTATGTGGTACGGGAAATAAATCTGAAGGCTTTGTAGGCTACACCACAAAATGGGGAGATAATGCCTATGATTTTAATCCTATAGGAGATTTGACTACAGAAGAGGTTGTTGCTGTAGGTGATTTCCTAGGCCTGCCCTATGAGTTAGTCCATAAAACTCCAAGTGATGGTCTCACAGGGCAGTCTGATGAAGAGAAACTAGGTTTTACGTACACACAAATCAATGCTTATATAGAAAATGGCACCTGTGGGAACAAAGAAATAGATGAAAAAATACGATTAAAGCACGAATATAATAAGCATAAAGGAATATTTCCTCCAAAGTATATAATAGAATAACAGTGTAAAAAGGTGCTGTGTAAAACAGCGCCTTTGTAATCAGTGGATTTTGTGCTTTAAAAGCTGTGTATTTATATTTTCTGCTTGAGTGATAAACTTGCTCGAAATTTCAATCCTGAACATATTGTCCTCCATGCTAAAGTAGTTTTTCTTTAGCTTCTCAACAACAAATATCCTAGTGCCAAGCTTTTTCTTATATTCCACCTTTACCTCGTCATAGTCAAAAGAATGAATATAATTTTTATCAATGTTATCAGCATTATCTTTTTCAAATACAATAATTCGTTTATCAGTAACAGCAAAAATACAATCAATGCTCACAGTATAAATGCTAGGTGGAAAGTAATTAAAAAAAGGGTAAGGGAGAAAGCTATAAAATATATCATAAAAAAAATTTAATTTAAAAGTACCTGGAACTCCACAAATAAATTTTTCACTTAGTTTTCTATATTTATTTAAATCTAGATCAGGTGTGGTTTCTAACATGCTGCCAACTCCTTTTCTATTTTTACTATATTATATGCTGGACAAGTAACATTAACATGGCAATTTAAAAAAATGAATAAAAATTTATCATTAAGTGATATAATGTTATTAAGAGTAACTATTAAGGGAGAGGATTTCCATATGATAAATATTAAGTTTGGTGTAACAAAAGAAAATCTGGAGCTTTTAAATAATATTGTAAATGAAGCGGCAGAGTATGGAATATGGTCTGTATTTTACGGAGAACAGGAAATAACTGCTGTAGATAATATAAAAAACAAAGTAAGCTCTTTACATAACGAAAGCTTAGAAAAAAATAATTTCCTTTTAGATTTAAACTTTATTGAAGGTCAGACTTTTAAGAAAATTATAGTGTTTTATCTTACAAACAACTTTAAAAACTTAGGAAGAAGGGAATTTGAAACTATAACTGATTTTATACTATTTGTTGATGACAGCCTTGCTTTTGAAATAGAAGAAAAAGGGCTTTAATAGCAGAACATAAAGAAAGGAGTGTGTGAACTATGAAAGAGATAGTTTTAGCAGGAGGCTGCTTTTGGGGAGTTGAAGAATTCTTTGCAAGAATAGATGGAGTTATAGAAACCGATGCAGGCTATGCAAACGGCAGAATTGAAAATCCTACCTATGAGCAGGTTTGTTATGAAAATACAGGCTTTGCAGAGGCGGTTTATATTCAATATGATGAAACAAAACTGTCTCTTGAAGAACTTTTAGATAAATATTGGAGCATAATAAATCCTACTGCTTTAAACAGACAAGGAAATGATGTAGGCAGTCAATATAGAACAGGAATTTATTATTTAAATGAAGAGGATTTACGTGCAATAGTAGAAAGTAAGGAAAGGATACAGCATAATTATGAAAAAAAAGTTGTTACAGAAATTAAGCTCCTTGAAAACTACTATAAGGCAGAAGAATATCATCAAAGATATTTAAAGAAAAATCCAGGCGGCTACTGTCATATAAAACTGGATTAAGCAAGTTATTGAAAAATATAAAGTTTTAATATATATTTTATATAGAGATAAAAACACAGATCCGGTTGGTAGTCCGGACCTATATAACTATATAAATATTTATATAGTTATATAGAAGTAACCTTCCCTCCTGGGGTCGTCCGTTCTCTATGATTCATTAATTAATCAGGAGGAAAATAAAATGAAAACACAAATCAAATTAACTGTATTTTTTGAAGGCATTTTTTGGGTAGGAGTTTTTGAAAAGATTTCTGAGGAAAGATACGAAGCAGCAAGAGTAGTTTTTGGCTCAGAGCCCAAGGATTATGAAGTTTATGACTT
Organism: Clostridium rhizosphaerae; assembly: GCF_016765585.1. Classification (GTDB taxonomy): domain Bacteria; phylum Bacillota; class Clostridia; order Clostridiales; family Clostridiaceae; genus Clostridium_AT; species Clostridium_AT rhizosphaerae. The sequence goes on along the minus strand of NZ_JAESWC010000002.1, from coordinate 944,561 downwards.
TATTCTTAAGAATTTCAATAGAATAAACTTTATAAGTTCTACAGAGCTTGAGGTTTTTGAAGAGAAGAGAATAAATCCTAAAAGACTTCAAAGAGAAGTTAAGAAAGAGGTTGAAAACTCTGGAGCTTCAACAAAGGCTCAGCTTGCTGTAAAAGAGCAGTATGAACAATTAAAGCTTCAGCGTAAAATGCTTTCAAAGGAAGAAAAGGAAGAGCAGTTAAAAAGAAAGTTTGATTTGAGACAGCAGAAGAAAAAAGAAAAACACAGAGGGCATTAATGAGGGCAGCGAGCATTGAAGGAGCCTTTAAGAAACTTATAATTAAAGAAATATAAAAAACAAGCTGAAGCAAGGTATGTTGAACTGCTTCAGCTTGTTTTTTTATAACTTTAACACTGGACCGTGTCCGGGAATAATGTAATTAAGAGAAAGCTCAGAAAGGATTCCTTGAACTGCTTTATGTGCACTAGGGTCAGGAATCTGATGAGGTGCAATTCTAATAACTTCGTCTTTTAAGCTGGAATCAACTATTGGTTCAGTAACCTCTCCCATGCGTATAAACAAATCACTACTGAATAAAAGTCCATTGGTAGTTTCAAAGGCCAAAAGTCCCTCCCAAAGATGCATTTCTGAGGGATAAGTTATGAATTTAAAACTTAAGTCATTTAAAACAAGAGTTTCCTCAGGTACTTTACTTACAGCATTTTTAGTAATGCCAAAGCCCATAAGCTGACGAGCTGTAACTGCCGAGCAAATGGTTTTTGCATCAGGAAAATGTTCTAATAAAAGACTTAATCCTCCACATTCATCGCTTTCAAAATGGGAAACAAAAATATAGGATAGACTTTTATCACCTAGTATCTCTTTTAGAATAGGAATAAGTGCTTCAGTCATTTGGAAGCTACCTGTATGTATAAGCATAGGCTCTTCGCCTAGAAGCAGAAACTGATTAAAGGATAAATTTATCTGAGGATTGTAAGTATTAAACATATAAAGGTTGTCAAAAATTTTTATCTGCTGCATAAATAAAATCTCCTTTTTTAGCTAGAATATATATTATTTTAACACACTTTGTAAAACACGGAGGATATTCTATGAAAATAATAAAAGACAATGAAAAACTTAGAAACTACTCTCAGGTTGAAAGCTTTAACAGAATGTCGGACTTAGATGAAGAAACAACCTCAAGAGAAACTGCAGGAGGAGATAAGGAGCTTCTTAAGGCAGATATTAATGATAAAGATTATGTAGAGAAAGAAAACACATAGGCAGCAGCCTATGTGTTTGAATTTTGCTTGGAAGTCTTTTTACCTTTAGAAGTATTGATCTCCTGAGTACCAAGACCCATTTGCTTATTGTTTGGCCTTGTACGTTCGGGTATTGAAGTGGATGTTTCTGTATAGTTATTTATTAATTGTGATCTGTCAGCCATGTTAATCACCTCCATAAACTTAGGATGTCTAATAAAGCATAAATTATAATTGGATAACTTAAATACGTAACACTAATTTTACATACCTTGGCAATAAATAGGGTATTCATATTTGATGTGGATGTATTTTACTGATATCATGTTTATAATGTAATATTAACAAGAAATGAGGTATTAAAATGAATAAACCTAAAGTATATATAACAAATAGTATTCCTAAGGAAGTTTTAGATTATATTGGCAAGCACTGCGATTATGAAATATGGGATAATGAAGAAAATATCCAAAGAGAAGAGCTTAAGCTAAATCTAAAAGATAAAGCTGGTGTCATGCTTACAGGCATAAAAATTGATGAGGACTTGCTGCAGTATGCACCTAGCCTAAAGGTAGTAAGCAACATAGCTGTCGGGTATAATAATTTTGATATAGAAGCAATGAAAAAAAGAAAGGTTATAGGCACAAATACTCCATATGTATTGGATGGAGCAGTAGCCGATTTAATCTTTGGACTAATTTTATCGACTTCAAGAAGGATTACAGAGCTAGATAGCTACGTTAAAAAAGGTCAGTGGAAGGCAAGTGATGATAAAAATCTTTACGGAACTGATGTGCATCGTACAACCTTGGGTATTATAGGAATGGGGAGAATAGGGGAAGCAGTAGCTAAGAGAGCTAAACTTGGATTTGAAATGGAAGTGCTTTACTATAATAGAAGCAGAAAAGTGGAGACTGAGAAAAGTCTAGGAGTAAAGTATTCCGATATGGATAATCTCCTTGAGAAATCAGATTTCATAGTTCTTATGACTCCACTTACAAAAGATACCTATCATTTAATCGATGCTGAGGAGTTTAGCAAAATGAAAAGGACAGCTATTTTCATAAATGCATCTAGAGGGCAGACCGTTAACGAGAAGGCTTTAATTGAAGCTTTGGAAAATAAGAAGATACTCGCTGCAGGTCTTGATGTATATGAAACTGAACCTATTAATAAAGATAATCCTCTTTTAAAGATGGATAATGTTGTTACTCTTCCTCACATAGGTTCAGCTACAGCTAGAACGCGATTTGATATGGCTATGACTGCAGCTGAAAACCTTGTTAAGGGGGTACTTGGAGAAAAGCCTAAGTACGTTGTGCCGGAATTAGAGGATCTAATATAATGCCAAGTGTTTCAGGAAGGTGAAAAGAATGAACGCGAAAATAAGCATAGCTCCAATGGTAGATAAAACAGATAGACACTTTAGATATTTTTCAAGAATAATGACAAAAGAATCTCTTTTATATACGGAAATGATAACTGCGCAAGCTATATTAAATGGCGACAGAAATAAAATTTTGGACTTTAATCCTGTTGAAAAGCCTTTAGCTCTTCAGATAGCAGGGTGCAATCCAAAAGATATTTATGAAGCGATAAAAATAGCTGAGGATTGGGATTATGATGAAATAAATTTAAATGCAGGTTGTCCTTCAGACAGAGTTGCCGGCAATGAAATGGGTGCTGTTTTAATGGCATACCCGCATCTTGTAGCAGAAATGATAGAGGCTATGAAAAAGGCTACAAATAAGCCCGTTACAGTAAAAAACAGAATAGGAATAGAAGGAAAAAATGTGCTGCCTGAAAGTTATGGAAGAACTTTGCTAGATAGATATGAAGATATGGAAAGTTTTATAAGAATAGTTTCCAAGGCAGGGGCAGATACCTTTATAGTTCATGCAAGAATTGCAATTCTTGAGGGATTAAGTCCAAAGGAAAACAGAGAAATACCTCCAATGAGATATGAGGATGTATATAGACTTAAAAACGAAAATCCAAGTTTAAATATAATAATAAATGGAGGAATAAAAACAAAAGAGGATATCAAAAGGCACCTTAAACTTGTAGACGGGGCTATGATTGGCCGTGCAGCCTATGAAAATCCTTATTTTCTAACCTGTTTTGACAACTTCTTTCCCGGGAAAACTTCAGAGGGACTTACAAGGAGACAGATTATAGAAAAATTCATACCTTATGTTGAAGAGGAAGAGAGAAAGGGAAACTCAACTAATTCTCTTTTAAGACATACCATTAATCTCTTTTATGAGAAAAAAGGAAGCAGACTATTTAAGCAGCTTATAACACCTCCTTATGAAAAAGGTATGAATGGCAGTAAAATACTTAATAAGGCTCTAGAGCTTCTGCCTCATGACGTTTTAGATGAAAAATCATAAATTTGTATATAAATATGTCCTAAGGTTTGGAAAACTAATCTTAAGCGAGCATTAAAGAGTAAACATCAAGTGAAATGCTTTAACCTATGAAAACAAAGGAATTACAGCTGTTTGGAATGAATTTGCTGTATTGAATATAAACGCTTATGGTACTATAATTGTTATATTATATTGGTTTTGGTTAATTTTATCAGGGGGAATAATTTATGGTTAGAGAATTAAAACAGTTTCTCATTGGAGAACCTTTAAATAATGTTGATTTAAAGGATGAAAAGTACAATGTTCGTTGGGGTCTTCCAATACTTTCAAGTGATGCTATTTCGTCCGTTGCCTATGCTGGGGAGGAAATGCTTCTTGTAATGATACCGGTTATTGGTCTTATGTCTTATAAGTATGTGTTTTATATATCGTTAGCTATCATAGGCTTACTAACGCTTCTTATGCTTTCTTATAGACAAACAATCGATAATTATCCAAACGGCGGAGGAGCTTATATTGTTGCAAAAGAAAACTTAGGAGTATTTGCAGGAGTTACAGCAGGTGCTGCGCTTTCCATTGACTATATTATGACTGTGGCAGTTAGTGTATCCTCTGGAGTTGCTCAGATTGCCTCAGCTTTTGAAGTTTTAAGACCCTATGTAGTACCTATAAGTGTAATTCTTGTTATTTTACTCATGTTAGGCAATCTTAGAGGAATTAGAGAATCTTCTAAGATTTTTGGACTGCCTGCATATTTGTTTATATTTGCGGTATTAAGTATGCTTGTAGTTGGATTTTACAAATATTTCACTGGAGTTCCAATTGTTGAACCAAAGGTTTCAAGTAATTACTATGGAACTACTGCATCCGTTTCAATAATACTGATTCTGCGTGCTTTTTCAAATGGCTGCACAGCTTTGACAGGAGTTGAAGCAGTAAGCAATGCGGTTCCAAACTTTAAGGAACCTTCAACTAAAAATGCTAAAATGGTTCTTCTATTATTGTCAGCTATTATACTCGTTTTATTTGGAGGAACTTCAATACTTGCTAATATATATCATGCTACACCTGGTGCAGGACATCAAACAGTACTTGTTCAGATGGCAGATCAAATATTTGGACGTGCTACATTTTTAAATTCAGCGATGTTCTACTTTATTACTACAATGCTGTTTTTGATATTAGTACTGGCTGCAAACACAGCGTTTTCCGGTTTCCCTATGCTGGTATCAGTAATGGCAAGCGAAGGCTTTGTTCCAAGGCAGCTTAAAATGCGTGGAGACAGATTAAGCTATTCCAATGGGATAATCATACTCTCAGTCGCTGCAGCATTATTAATAATTATATTTGATGCAAAAGTTTCTTCCCTTATGGGATTATATGCTGTAGGAGTATTTATTTCCTTTACGCTATCACAAACAGGCATGCTTTTTAGATGGTTTAGAAATAAAGGTAATCATTGGCACATAAAAGCTTTGATAAATGGAGCAGGAGCATTAGTTACGGGTATTGCAGTCATAATAATAGCTGTAACAAAATTTAATGAGGGAGCCTGGATAGTAGTTATTGTTATACCTATTCTAATGACTCTAATGTTAAAGGTTAAAAAACATTATGTTGCTCTTGCAAAGCAGCTTCGAATAAATCAAGAGGAATACGAATCAATAGATATATCAAGAGATCATTATAGAAATAGAGTCATAGTTCCAATTGCAAGCATCAATAAGTCAAGTGTGCGTGCTCTTAGATATGCGAAAACTATTTCGGATAATGTAACAGCTTTTAGTGTTGCCATAGATGATGAAGCTGAACAGAAGCTGAAAAATAATTATGGAAAGATAAAAACTGATATTCCGCTTATAGTAAAGTATTCACCTTATAGAAAGGTTATTGAACCTCTTCTTGAATTTATAAAATCTGAAGAATACGACTATAAACCCGGTGATATTATTACAGTAATTCTTCCTCAATTTGCTGTTAAAAAGTGGTGGCAGAAACTGCTTCATAACGGTACAAGAATATTTATTGAAAGAGAACTTATGAAGCATAAGCATATAGTTGTGTCTACAATACCTCTTCAAATGAATGATGATGATGATGTAATAAGATCTCCAAAGTATAATCCAACCCATGAAAAACCTTGGGAGATGTAATATTTAACTAAAGGCCAGAAATTATACAATTTAGTATAATTTCTGGCCTTTATTAATTAAAGCTCCGGTTTATACAGATTTCTTGTGACTTTTTAAGTCATTGATTAGAAGGCTAATTTCATGCATACTGTATTTTTTATTAGGAAGGGTTTCGTTTTTAACCATATCCATAAGGTATCTTGCATAAAATATCTGCTTTTGAGTAGCTGGCTTATCCATATAACTTATTGAAGGTTTTACTTCAGAAGCTTCTTCCTTTTCAGCAATATTATAAGCCTCCTTTAAGAAAATATCTTCCATTGTAGAAAGCAAATCTTTATAAAGCTCCTCATCAATCAATAAAAGATCATAATATTTCTTTCCTTGGTTAGTGCTTATATATCTTCTTTTCCAAATATTAAATGCAGTTGCATATTCTAAAACTTCCACCTTTTCAGGATTTAGCTTAATGAGCTTTTGAGCAATTCTTCGCATAGATGCTTTTATCTGTTTTTTTACCGAGGCTTCAAGCGATTTAAACTTCATAGAAAGACCTCCTAAATATAATTTAGAACATACGTTCTATTTATATTTTACATTATTTTTAGAAAATTGTCACAAGAAAATTAATGGAAAAAAGTTTTTGAGTCCAATGCTTTTTTTATATTGAAATTAAGTATAATAAAATTATGAAATTTAAGATCATCAAGTGCTTAATTTTTTAAATGCGGCAATACTAAAAATAGTTATGCTATTGATTGGAAGTGTTGAGATGAAAGAAAAATTAATAGAATTTTGCAATTCTATAAATATAGACTGCGTAGGAATAGCGCCTCCAGGGCCTTATTATGACTTCGGGGAAAAGTGGAGAAAACAGATTGAAAGAGGATATATAACTGGTTTTGAGGAAAAGGATTTTAATAGGAGGATTTATCCTGATTTAACTTTTGAAGGTACAAAATCAGTTATAGTATGTCTGTTTCCATATTATATAGGGAATGTGGAAGAAGCAAATATGTCCAAATACTGCTTCAGCAAAGATTATCATATTATAGCAAAGGAAAAGCTTGAAACTATAGGAAGCTTTCTAAAGGAAACTATAGATGACTTTGACTATAAGGCTTTCGTAGATACAGGTCCGTTAAGCGACAGATACATGGCTCACAAAGCAGGGCTTGGCTTTTGGGGAATAAATAATCATCTTATTACAGATAAGTATGGTTCTTATTTTTTTATAGGATATATTTTAAATAACTATTCTTTTGAACCGGATAAACCACAGGAAAGAACCTGCTATCAGTGCTTTAACTGTGTTAGAAAGTGTCCGGGTCAGTGCATACTAGGAGACTTTACAATAAATCCATTAAAATGCAAGTCATACATAACACAAAAGAAAGGTGAGCTTTCAGAAGAGGATATAGAAACCTTAAAAAAACATAAGCTTGTATGGGGCTGCGATGTTTGTCAAGATGTATGTCCTCATAATAAAAAGGTTGAAAAGACACCAATAGAAGAGTTTAGAAAAGACTTAAAGTATACAATTGAGTATGAAGAAATAAGCAAATTTCAAACAAGGAGTTTTTAAGAAGATATAAAGACAGAGCTTTCAGCTGGAGAGGAAGAGCTGTAATAGTTAGAAATCATGAAATTATACATGAATTGAATAAAGATAGGGGGTAAAAATAAACTTTAATAATAGTTTTTTAGAGCTTTGGAAAAACTATCATTGAAGGAGTGATAAAAGTGGAAATAGTACATGATTATAAAAGTATACCTCTTACTTCAGCGGAAATAGGTTATCTGTGGCTCACTTATCTTCTTAACTCAAAAGCAAAGCAGATTATTACTTATGCTGTAGAAACAAGCGAAGATGAAAATATAAAAGAAATAATGCAGGAATCAGTTAACTTATCAAACAAAAATACAGAGGTTTCAAAAGAAATTTTTCAAAGTGTTTCTCATCCAGTACCCTATGGTTTTTCCGAGTTTGACATTAAACTGAAAAGTGGGAAACTATATAGTGATAAGCTAATGCTGCAAACCTTAAAACTGTATTTAACTGTAGGTATTTCTCAATACGGGTTTGCTTTGGGCTTAGCAGCAAGAAAAGATATTAAAGCATTTTTTTATGAAAGCATGCAGGATAGTTTAAATCTACTAAATAAAATTGACAATGTTGCTTTAAATAAGGGTATTTTTATGAGAACACCTAATATACCGATTCCAAATCAAGTTGAATTCGCAGAAAATAAGAGCATAATGGGGAAATTTATAGGACATAAAAGGCCTATGACAGCATTGGAAGCAGCTAGTATGTTTAACGCTTCTTTATCAAACTGTATAACAAAAGCAAATATAATGGGTCTTGCTCAAACTATGAAGGACGATAAGATCAGAGATCTTTATGAAAAAATAGTTAGAACCTTAAAAGAACATACAGAAGACCTTAATGTTAAGCTTCAAAATGAAAATCTTTTAACACCATCTAATTTAAATAGTGAAATATTAAACTCAACAGAATCCCCATTTTCAGACAGACTTTCATTGTACTATGCATATACATTAATGGGTGACTTACTAGGAACCTATGCCATATCAAAGATAAATGTGGTAAGAAAGGACTTGATGCTGGCACTTACACATTTAAGCGGTGAAGTGCTATTACTTATTAAAGATGCATCAGACATAATGACAGAGAGAGGCTGGTACGAAGAAATGCCTAAAAATGTTGACAGATATGATATAATTGACAGTAATGAGGAAGATTAAAATAAAGTTTTAAGTCGGGGGGATTAGTTATGTACAGCTTTAAAAATGATTACAGCGAAGGTGCACATCCTAGAATATTGAATGCACTTTTAGAAACTAACCTTGAGCAAGGTGAAGGCTACGGAGAAGACAAATATACTGAAGAAGCTGTTAAGCTGCTAAAAGAGAAGATAGGAAGAAACGATATAGATATTCATCTTTTTCCAGGAGGTACTCAAACAAATTTAACGGCAATATCAGCATTTTTGAGACCACATGAGGCTGCTGTGGCAGTGAGTACAGGACATATACTCGTACATGAAACCGGAGCTATTGAAGCTACAGGCCATAAGGTTATATCTATTGAGGCAAAAGATGGAAAACTTACTCCAGAACATATAAAAGAAGCTTTGGAGGCTCATACTGATGAGCATATGGTAAAGCCGAAGCTTGTTTACATATCAAACTCTACAGAAATCGGGTCTATTTATAAAAAAGCTGAGCTTATTGAATTAAGCAGATTCTGCAGAGAAAACAAATTATACTTATATGTTGATGGTGCAAGATTAGGTTCAGCATTATGCTCAGAGGAAAATGATCTTGAGCTTTCTGATTTTGGCAGTCTTGTTGATGCTTTTTACATAGGAGGCACGAAAAATGGAGCACTTTTAGGAGAGGCACTTGTGATTTGTAATAACTCTCTAAAAGAAGATTTTAGATTTTTTATAAAACAAAAGGGAGCCCTTCTTGCAAAAGGGAGACTTCTAGGAATACAGTTCTTAGAGCTCTTTAGAGATAACTTATATTTTGAACTCGCAAAACATGCTAATTCCATGGCGCAGCTTTTGAAAAAAGGAATTAGTGAAGAAGGATATTCATTTTTGATTGACTCACCTTCAAATCAAATTTTTCCCATACTGCCTGATAATATAATCGAAAAGCTTCAGGAGAAATATTTGTTTATTATTTGGCAGAAAAATAATTATAATACCTCTGTTATCCGACTTGTAACTTCCTGGGCAACAAAGGAAGAAAAGGTGTTAGAATTTATTAAAGATTTAAAATGCTAAGTATTATAAAAAAGAAGCTAAACTTGAACGGCTCAAGTTTAGCTTCTTCCTTTTATTTAAACTAAATTTTAAACTTGTTTATCTGCTCTTCAAGCTTGCTTGAAAGCTCTTTTAACTCTAGCGCAGAGTTTGTAAATTCATTCATTGCCGCAGTAACTTCTTCTGTAGTAGCAGAAACCTCTTCAGCACTTGCGGAAGACTCTTCAGATACAGCTGAAATATTCTGCATCCTTGAAACTATCTCCTGCTTTCCTTTATTAGTTTCAACAACAGAAGCTTGTATTTGGTTAAAGCCGTTTAATATATCAGTAACAGCCTCAAGTATCTTATTAAATATGTGTTTTGTATCTGCAACAGCCTGGTTTTGAAGAGCTGCAATACGATTAGCCTCTTCCATTGACTGTACTGCTTTATTGGACTTAACTTTAATGGCTTCAATCAAACCTTGAATTTGATTGGTAGCAGAAGTAGATTGCTCCGCAAGCTTTCTTATCTCATCAGCCACTACTGAGAAACCTTTTCCAGCTTCCCCAGCTCTGGCTGCTTCTATAGCTGCATTTAAAGCTAATAAGTTAGTCTGAGATGCAATATTATTAATAGTATCCGTTATCATACCTATCTGCCCGGTTGACGCATTCATTTCGCTTACAACTTCACCAACTTCTAAAGAAGCTGCGTTGCTCTTTTCTGTCGTTTCTGTAAGCTTATTTACAATATTTAAACCATCTCTACCAAGCTTATTTGATTTCTCAGATACATTTATCATATCTTCTGCAAGAGCATCTATTGTATCAATCTGGCCAGCTAAAACATTGACTGCATCAACTCCAGTTTGAATATCCTGTGAGGTTTCGGAAGCTCCTTGAGCAACCTGATCAATGGTTAAAGCTACTTCGTTAATAGCATTATTTGTTTCACTTGCCATATTGCCTATACTGTTAGAAGTAGAAGCAATAACTTCAGAAGATGCTTTTACATTAAGAATAAGCTCTCCAATCTTTCTCATCATCATGTTAAAGTGATTTCCGACTTCTTCGAACTCGTCTTTGGAATGAATATTAACTCCAACAGTCAAATCTCCTTCAGCAGCCTTTTCAAAGGTTTCTTTAAGCTGTTTAAGCTTTGATGCCATTCCAGAACTTACAATGATGGAAACAATAACTGCCAAAACAGCTACAACAGAAATTACTACTAATGTAACCTTTAATATTGCATTAGTCTTTGATGTAAGTTCAGTCACGGGTAGTGAAGCCATTATTCTCCAGCCTGTTAGCTTGTTAGTTGTGTAATTAATAAATTTATTTTCTCCCTTATATACAAAGGATTGATAACCGCTTTCATTCTTTTGTGCATTGCTCCAGTATTCTAGTGTAGTAGCAACATTGCCTCCAAGAAGAGAGCTGTCTGGATGAGCTATCATAATACCCTTTGAATCAGATATAAATACGTAGCCTTTTGAGCCAATTGTAACACCGGAAAGAACCTTTGATACTTCATCAAGATTTACATCCATAGACAAAACACCAACAAATTGACCATTATTTTCTACAGTTTTTGAAAGTGATATCATCATTTTGCCAGATGTAGCATCCTTATAAGGATCAGTAAAAACAATTTTCCCTTTATTATTAAATGCATTGTTATACCAATCTCTTGTTGTAGGGTCATAGTCAGCTGGAAAATTTGTAGCGGGGAATACAGTCATATGTTTGTTAGGAGTAGCAATATAAATAGAAGCAATATCACTTCGAGACGACTGCATATTTTGAAGTAAACCAAGAGCAAAAGGTTCATATTCAGGATGAAGTGTTATTTCTTTGAAATCGATGTTATTAGACAGCATGTTAAGATTTCCAGATATTCCTGAGAAATAGTTATCAATTCCCCTGTTAACCTCTCTTAGTGTTTCTGAAGTTGATCTGTGAAACTCATTAGTCATTGAATTGTTTGCTGTTGTATAGGCAAAAAAGCCTAATATTCCAGCGGGTAATAAAGAAACAGCAATTAATATAACTAATAACTTTACTCGAATACTTCTTAAATTAATTGTTTTTTTCTTCAATGTACGACACTCCTCACTATTATTCGACATGATTTTATTATATATATCGTACATTGTACACTTTACTTTAGTGAATTCTTATTAAAATTATTAAATATTTATGCACATTTTTCAACCATTGCAGAAATTGCTTCATCTGTGCTCCAAAATATATTTTCATCGCTTATAATATTTGAAGTATCTGTTCTTTTCAGCATTTCTGAGACTTTGGGGTTAACCGCTGAAAATGCAACTTGAATACCTTTATTTTGTAAATCCATAAGACATTCGTGAAGTACCATAGAACCAGAAATATCAATCATTGGCATACCCCTCATTGATAAAATTATAAGCTCCACACCCTCAAGCTCAGAAAGTATAGAAGAGAGTTTTTCTGCTGTTCCAAAGAATAAAGGACCAGTAAAATATATAACTTTTGTGCTTTGAAGCAAAGCTAAGTCTAAGTTTTTTGATGAAAGCTTTTCAGGATAAACATCGCTGACAACTATATCAATATCTGAAATTCTAACCATAAACAAAATAAGTGAAAATATTATTCCAACAATAATAGCAATAGTCAAGTCAAATACAATAGTAGCGGTCATAGTAAGTATAAACTTCCATATTGCTCCTTTAAATCTTTTACTGAAGATATTCTTAATGCCTTCCCACTCATTCATTCTCCATGCAGTTATCATAAGCACTCCAGCAAGAGCTGAAAGAGGAATCTTTGACATTACAGGAGAAAGCAAAAACATAGATATTATAAGACCAATAGAATGAATTACTGAAGTAAGCCTTGTCTTTGAACCGGATTTTATAGCAACACTGGTTCTGGCGATAGCTGCAGTTGCTGGTACGCCTCCAAATAAAGGAATAAGCATATTTCCGATACCTTGGGCTACAAGCTCTCTGTCAGCATTTATTTTCTCGCCTTTCATTCTCCCTGCAGAGGAACCGCAAAGAAGAGTCTCAATAAGACCAAGTGCAGCAATGCTTATTGAAGGTATAATAAAATCCTTAATATTACCTAATGAAAGATATGAAAAACGCAGTCTTTCGTCTAATATAAGCTTACGTGGTATATCACCAACAACAGCTACATTTAACTTAAATAATATAGATACAAGTACTGCGGCTATTATAGCTGCAAGAGAAGATGGAAAAATCATATTAAATTTTTTTGGCCAGGCTATCATAATCGCAATAACTAACAAACCAATAGTAAGTGCTGTATAATTAGGCTTAAAGCCAAGATAAGAATAAGATAAAAGCTTTTTAACAGCATTATCTCCCTTGCTAACAGTTCCAAATAAATTATCTATCTGACCTAGTGCAATAATAACAGCAATACCTGACGTAAAGCCTGTTATTACAGGCACAGGAATATAATGTACAATATGACCAATCTTAAAAATTCCTGCAATTAATAAAATAACACCGGATAAAAATCCTGCAATAAAAATTCCCTTCATTCCATACTTCATTGCAATAGGCACTAAAACTGCAGTCATAGCACCGGTTGGACCTGAAATTTGATAAGAAGCGCCACCTAAAAGTGCAATGACTATACCGGCAAAAATAGCTGTAATTATTCCAGAAGCACCAGTTGCACCGCTGCTTACCCCAAAAGCCAAAGCCAGAGGAAGAGCAACAGCTGTAACTGTAAGACCGGAAAGCATGTCCTTCACTAAAGAAGAACTGTTGTAGCCTTTAAATTCTTTTTTTAAATCATAAACAAAATCCCTAATCAAAATAAAGCCTTCTTTCGTCTAATTTTAACAATATACGACTTGCCTTTAATATTTTAACATAAAATTCACAAGTTTTTCACACTTTATGGCGAAAAGTTTCAAAATAAAAAGTGATAATGGAAAAATATGATATAATACACATAGAAAGAAGGTAATAAAATGATAACTATAGTCTCTAAAAATATTGTAAAAGAAGGCAAAGCGGAAGAATTTAAAAACCTTGCAAAAGAGCTTATAGAGGAAAGTAGAAAAGAAGCGGGCTGCATATCCTATAATTTAAATCAAGATATAAATAACAGCAATATATTAACTTTCATTGAGGAATGGAAGGATAAAGAGGCAATAGAAAAGCATAATAAAAGCACTCATTTTACATCAATTGTTCCTAAGCTTGGTGAACTTAGAGAAGATAAGGAATTAAATTTATACGTAAGAGTTTAAAAACGTTAAACCTAGGGGAATATGAAAGTATCCTCTAGGTTTATTTAACACAAAAAAGGAGTGATAATGTGCCTAAAAATTATAACAAGCCAGATCCAAAGGAACTTAAAGAAAAGTTAAACGACCTTCAGTATAAAGTCACACAGGAAAATGCTACAGAGCCGCCCTTTAGAAACTCCTATGACGAGCATTTTGAAAAGGGCATATATGTTGATGTTGTATCAGGAGAGCCGCTGTTTGCTTCAAGCAGCAAATATAATTCTGGATGTGGGTGGCCGGCATTTACAAAGCCTATAAGCAGAGAATTTATTAAGGAAAAAGCCGATTTTGGCCACAACATGCATAGAATCGAAGTTAGAAGCAAGTTTGGAGATTCTCATCTTGGACACGTTTTTAATGACGGACCTATCGAGGAAGGCGGGTTAAGATACTGCATCAATTCTGCTGCTTTAAGATTTGTTCCTCTTGATAAGATGAGGGAAGAAGGCTATGAGGAATTTATTTCTTTAGTTGAATAAATATACTAACAATGAAGGGCTGTTTTTAAGTGCAGCCCTTTACCTTTTTATAATATTATCAATAGATATTTGGAGATTAATTTCATCATTATTTTCTATACATGCTTCAGGGATTGAAAAATAATTGCAGCTTTTTTGTTTACTGTTTAAATAGGAGTATATTATTTGAGTTTGATCTATTTCATTTTTGCCGATTTCTGTGGAAGCATCATAAGGTTTGCTTTTTAATAGCTTTATTACAGTATTGCTTAGATAAGCTGCAAGTGGTTTAAGCTTGCAGTCATCAAGGCTGAACTTTTCCTTATATATAATAGAAATGCCGCTTATAAGAAAGAATTTTATATTACTCTCATCAAGAAATTCAACTACAGCTATATTCTCATTTTCTTTGACAAACTCTAGAATTTTTTCTCTGTTTATCAAGCTATTGACCGCAGTAATATAATCTCTATATTTTATAGCTGTATCAAATTCTAAGTTTTGTGCTGCTGAATTCATATTAAGCTCCATTTTATTGATTATATTTTTGTTATCTCCCAAAAGAAGCTCTGATATTTCTTTAATTACAGCAGGATACTTAAGTTTGGCAGAAGCATCAAAGCAAATACCCATGCATTTTCCAAGTGAATAATTAAGGCAGGGAGAAGTACTTTTAAAGCTGCCGCTGCATTTGATTTTGCAGGTTTCCTTTATTCCTTCTAGAGCATTTTCAACTGTACTCTTGCTTCCATAGGGGCCGAAATAGTAATTGCTTGCAGTATCTTTTTTTTCACTGCATAGTCCAATATTTAAATAATCCCTGCTGATTTCTATATAGGTGTAAGATAAAGGATTTTTCATCATTCTATTATAAATAGGCTTTAGATCCTTAATTAATTTACATTCTAGCAGAAAGGCTTCAAACTCTGTATCAGTAAGTATGAAATCAAAATCCTTTAAATGCTTTGTAAGCTTAACAACCTTTGGACTATGAGCCTTTGAACTGTGAAAATAAGAACTTACTCTGCTTTTTAAGTTTTTAGACTTTCCTACATAAAGTATGCTGCCTGAGGAGTCCTTCATCAAATAAACTCCAGGTGATTTTGGTAGAGTTTTAAGTTTTTCTTTTAAGTCCATAGGTAGGCCTCCATAATTAGTAATTTTGTGCTATATTTTATATATTATCATTATTTAAGATATATACAATGCGAAAGTTCTAATACATTAGTGATGTCATAAAATCCTTGAAGTTTGGATATTTTATGACCGTATTAATTTAAGAATTTTATTACTTTGTATATAGTACGGATAAGAAATTTACTAAACATCTTTGAAGGGTATAATGCATATTATACTATCACACAGAAATAGGGGAATGAGGGTTAATATGAAAAAGAAAATATTTAACAGTAGACTTTTAGTTATCATTGTGTTTATTACTTTTGTACTATCGGCTATATATGTTACAGTTAAAATAGTATTATCACCTGTAGCAGCACCGAATAATAATGTATCGGTTCGTGTAAAAGGAGATTATGTAATAATGCTTCTGCAGTGCATATTGGGAGCTGTTGCTTTATTTCTTCCGAGTATGCTGAAAAAACGCTTGCATCTTTATATACCATCAAAAATGGTTATAGTATATGCGCTTTTTCTTTACTCGGCAATATATTTAGGTGAAGTACATTCCTTTTATTACAGGGTCAAAAACTTCGATACAATACTGCATACTTGTAGTGGAGCAATGCTTGGAGCCCTTGGTTTTTCCTTCATAACTATTCTAAATAAAGCAGATACGGTTCCGATGAATTTGAGCCCTGCTTTTGTAGCTTGGTTTACCTTTTGCTTTGCAGTAACTCTTGGTACCATATGGGAGATATATGAGTTCTCAGTGGACTTTATTTTCAATACAAATATGCAAAAATATGCTCTTGAAAGCGGTAAAGCGCTGATTGGAAAGGCTGCTTTGCTGGATACAATGAAGGATCTTATTGTTGATACATTAGGCTCATTAACTATGTCAGTAATAGGGTATATTTCTTTAAAAAACAAAAAGGGCTGGATTGAAAAATTTCAGCTAAGATTTATAAAATATAATAAAGAAAAGATGGAAGATAGGTACTTCTAATAAGAGTTAGCCAGCGGAATCAGGCGAGAATAGACAGCCTAGTGTTTAATTTTTTAGTGATTCCCGTTTAGAGGAGGATAAAGTTGAGTAACGTAAAGACAAATGCTATGAGAATTCTTGATAAGTCAGGAATCTCATATAATACATATAATTATGATATAGGTGATGGATTGATTGATGGAGTTTCAGTTGCAAATAAAATAGGAAAACCCGCAGAGCAGGTTTATAAAACTCTTGTGACTCAAGGCACAAGTAGAGAATACTATGTTTTTGTTATTCCCGTAGCTAAAGAACTGGATTTAAAAGCTGCTGCCAAAGCTGTAGGAGAAAAGGCAGTTGAAATGATAAAGGTTTCAGATATAAATAAAGTTACAGGCTATATTCGAGGCGGTTGTTCTCCAATAGGAATGAAAAAAGAATATAAGACTGTTCTTGATAGATCCTGCCAAGAATTAAGTACTTTTATTATCAGTGCGGGCAAAATAGGACATCAAATTGAATTACCTCCAAGTGACTTAAAGGAGCTTATAGGCTGCAGCATAGAAGATGTTGTTATTAAGCAGCCTCTAACAGGAGGAATATAATATGGATTCTAAAATGAATCTTATAGAATTAAAATCTATAGTGCTGAAATCTGCTTCAAGTGCTATGAAAAGAGAAGGAGAGAATGCTTTTAAAAAGGGATTGGTTACTTATTTTAAGGGCAGAAAAATAGATAATATCTATCACATATACGGAAGAGTTAAAGATGAAAGTACTCGTAGGGAGCTTAATACTCATATTAAAATAAATCTTCAAAAGAAAAAGCTAGAAAGTATTGAATGCAGCTGCGACGAATTTAAAGAATTTTCCTTAAAGGGCTATACATTTATGTGCAGCCATCTAACTGCTTCAGCCTATAAATTTTTCAACCTGCTTTCAAAGGGCAAGGATGACATAAGTGAAGAGGCAGAAAGTAAAGCTTCAAGTGAAGAGAAAAAAATAGATAACACTGGAGGTTTAAAGCTTACACGAAAAACTGATAAAGACTCTGAATATTATGAAGTGCTAGAGGGGTATGGAAGCGAAAAACGAATACTTCAGCCCAGCGAGCTTAGAACCTTCTTAGAAAGTATTAAAACAGATAAAATTAAATTTAAATATGATTATATAGAATTTACAACTCCTATTTTTCATAAGGATATCCCTGTAACTTTCAATTTAAAAGAGGATAGCGGACGCATAATTTTAACTACTCACAAAAAGCTGCCTATTTACCTAAATTCAAGTAATGATGTTTTTTACTATAAAAACGAGCTATATCTTCCCTCAAAAAAACAGATTGACAGCTATATGCCGCTATATGAAAAATTAAAGAGCAATGGTGCAATTGCTTATAAAAAAGATATAGATAACTACAATAAGCTCATTTTTCTTTTAAATAAAATTACAAAAAACATCAATATTGCTGAGAACCTAAAAAATTTTGCAGCTAAGCTTTTAAAAATAGAATTCTTTGTATACGAAGAAAAAGGAAAAGTTTATGCTGATATATTTCTAAACTACGGCATCAGGAAAATTAATATTCTGGACGAAATAAAGGGGACAGACAGCTCTATAAGAGATTTTAAGAGAGAAGAAAGACTCCTTATGGAAATTGAAAAATATAGCTTTGTAATAAGTAAAAAAAGGTTCATGTTTACAGGTACAGATGAAGAGCTATTTAATATTTTAGCAGGAAGAACAAGTACTATACATTCTTTAGGAAAAGTTGTTTTAGGCAAAGGTCTTAAAGAAAGACAAATATATGGTTCATCCTCAATTAAAGCAGACTTATATGAGCAGGAAGACTTTTATAACTTTTCTTACAGTATTGGAAATATTGAAAGAGCTGAACTTAGAAGTGCCTTTGAAAAATATGAGGCAAAAGCAAAATTTTATAAAACAAAAAACAATGATTTTATAGATTTTGAAGATGATGGAGTAAGAAGTTTTTTCAATTTGTTTGACGTTTTAGATATAAATAAAGCTGTAGAGCAAGGAGAAACTGAGCTAACAAGAGATAAAGCTTTATACTTATTAGAGGCCATACATAATAAAGGATTAGATTTCATAAATGGTTTTGAGGCTCTGGAGAAAATAGAAAGCATGCTAAATAATTTAAACAGCATAGAAATAGATTTTCCTAAAAATTTCAATGGTACTCTTAGAGAATATCAGATTAAAGGATTTAAATGGCTTAAGACTTTAAGTGAGTTAGGCTTTGGAGGTATACTTGCAGATGAGATGGGGCTTGGAAAAACAATCCAAACTATAGCCTTTATTTTGTCTGAAGAAGATAAGAAGTTTCTTATAGTCTGTCCAACCTCACTTATATTCAACTGGAAAGAGGAGATAGAGAAATTTGCTAAAGGCCTTAAAGTTTTAATAATGCATGGCTCAGAAAGAACAGAATCAGCAGAAGACATAAATGAATATGATGTCATCTTAACTACTTATGGAACTCTTCGAATGGATATAGATTTTTATAAGGGTTTTGTTTTTGATTTTTTCATTATTGATGAGGCTCAAAACATAAAAAATGCCTCAGCGCAAAATACCCAGGTTGTAAAGGAAATCAAGGCTAAGACAAAATTTGCACTAACAGGAACTCCTATGGAAAACAACCTTGCAGAGCTTTGGTCCATATTCGATTTTATAATGCCTGGATATTTGTATTCAAAGCAAAGATTTGAAGAAAAATTTATTTTAAAGTATCAGGACAATTTGGAAAGCCTCAAACTTTTAATAAAGCCATTTGTGTTAAGAAGAACTAAAAAAGAAGTAATAAAAGAGCTTCCAGACAAGATAGAAAAGAAGCTTTTAATTGAAATGACGGCCGCTCAAAAGGCTGTTTACAGCACATACATTAAAAGTGTAAGAGAACTTGTTAAGAATTCAGACAGCAAAATCGAGATATTCTCCTATTTAACAAAGCTTAGGCAGCTTTGCCTTGATCCTTCTCTAATAATAGAAGATTATGAAGGAGGAAGCGGAAAATTAGAAATGGCAATAGAGCTTATTAAGGACCATATCGAATCTGAGGGGAAAGTGCTTTTATTCTCTCAATTCACTTCAGTTTTAGATAAATTGGGTGAAAGTTTAAAGGAAGAAGGTATTGAATTCTTTTATATAGATGGAAAAACCAAACCTAAGGACAGAATACAGCGGGTTAAGGATTTTAACAGCAGTAAAGATATTAATGTATTTCTAATTTCCTTAAAAGCCGGGGGTACTGGTTTAAATTTGACTTCGGCAAATTTAGTAATTCATTTTGATCCGTGGTGGAATCCAGCTGTAGAAGCTCAGGCATCGGATAGAGCTCATAGAATTGGACAAAAAAACTTGGTAGAGGTAATTAAGCTTGTCGCAAGAGGAACTATAGAAGAAAAAATCGTAAAGCTTCAGGAAGATAAAAAGGAACTTATCGACAAAGTCTTAACAGAGAGCCTTGAAAACAGCGGTTTGATGAACAGTCTGACTAAAGAACAATTGGCTCAGCTTTTTATTAGGGACTAAATATTTTCAACCAGCGAATCTATATTGATAAAATAAGAATTTTATAAAAATATGACTTGATTTTGCTAAGAAAATGCTAGTATTGTAAAAAATTTAAAGTATATATGAAATTATAGAGGATTTTTGTTATTATTATCGAAATATTTAGATAAAAGGATTCAACTATAAATTTACAGACAATAAAGTCAGTAAAGATTTGATGTTTGTATTGTTTATATATAATTATCATATTACTTTAAAGATGGTGATTTAATGTTTGGAAATGTACCATTAATTAAATTAAATTCTAAAAATAGTGAAATAAAGAAGATACCGATAGAGTATAAGGAAGAATTACAGCTGCAGCTTCTTAAAAGTAATCTGCAAAAAGAAGCTGTTCTTAGTTTTATGTTTTTGCTCATTGGTACTTTTTTGCCTGGAATGCGCTTTATATCAAAGTTTTGGAATATTGACAGGAATATATATTGCTATTTTTTCTATTTGCATATGGCACTTTTGATAGCTCCTTTTGCTTTTTTAGCTGCACTATTCTTTGTGAGAAATGATATAGCATCAAATATTAAGCTTTGTAAATGGATGCACAGAATTATATGCTTTTTCCTATTAGCCTTTTGTGCCATAATATCAATCCAAAATAGAAATATTGACAGATTGCCTTTTCCGTATCTAATAATAATGTTTTATATAACATTTGTAATTTTTCTTGATAAAAAAGAAAGGTATTTTGTTTATATTATTTCATATATGATTTACATTATCGGATGCGTTGTGCTTGGAGCTGACATTTACCATTCTATTCGCAATGCACTGCTGATTACGTTTCTTATTATTATGGCACTAAAAGTTTCTAATATTAATTACTGCTCTTTTGCAACCGACTTCATAAACAATAAATTAATACTCGATAAAAACAAAGAACTTGATAAGCTGTTAAAGCAGCGTACAAAAGAATTAAATGAAACCATGGAATATGAAAAGCTCAGAGCTGCCTTTTTTGCAAACATATCACATGAACTTAGAACACCTCTTAATGTTATTTTTTCTGCTGAACAGATGATTGATTTGACAATAAACGGTGAGATACGTAATTATGGCAAAGAAGACATAAAAAAGTATTCTAAGCTTATCAAACAAAACTGCTACAGACTAATACGGCTGGTTGCAAATTTAATTGATATTACAAAAATAGATGCGGGGTATTTTCAGGTAAACTTAGAAAACTCCGATATTATAAAAGTAGTTGAAGATATAACCTTATCTGTTGCAGCCTTTGCAGAGCAAAGAGATTTAATCTTAGTATTTGATACGGAAATTGAAGAATTAACTATCGCCTGCGATCCTGATAAAATAGAAAGAATAATGTTGAATCTATTGTCCAATGCAGTTAAATTTACTCCTAAAGGCGGAAGTATTTTTGTAAATATATACGAGAAAGCTGACAGCATAAGCATAGTTGTAAAGGATACTGGAATAGGAATACCTGAAAATATGAGGCAGTCTATTTTTGAAAGATTTGTCCAGGTGGATAGAAGCATTTCAAGAAATCAAGAAGGAAGCGGCATCGGACTTTCCCTTGTTAAGTCGTTGGTAGATTTGCATGGAGGTACTATAAGCCTTGTAAGTGAAGAAGGAAAGGGGAGCAAGTTTACTATTGAACTTCCAAAGAGAACAGTAGATAAAAATGCAGAAGTACAGGACGGAGCTTTCATAGATGTAAAGCAAAATGTAGAAAAAATAGAGATAGAGTTTTCAGATATATATGAGTAAATATTAAAACACCTCTCTAAATCACGGGAAGGTGTTTTCTATTGTTTATCTATAATTATAAATTAAACTCTTACCATTTGTTCTGATTACTTCTTTATACCAGTAAAAGCTCTTTTTCCTATACCTTTCAAGAGTACCTGTTCCGTCATCATTACGATCCACATAAATAAAGCCATAACGTTTCTTAAGTTCTGCAGTTGTTGCGCTGACAAGATCGATACATCCCCATGTAGTATAGCCCATTATTTCTACACCGTCTTTTATTGCTTCAGCCACTTCAACTAAATGATTATTAAGATACTTGATCCTATAATCATCAATTACTGTTTTATTACCACTTTCATCTGTTACCAACTCATCAACAGCCCCTAAACCATTTTCAACAATAAATAATGGTTTTTGATATCGGTCATAGAAAAGATTAAGAATATACCTTAACCCTTGAGGATCTATCTGCCATCCCCAATCAGAAGCTTTAAGGTATGGATTTGCAACACCTGAAATTATATTGCCTGCTGCATTTGAAGCTTTCTTTTTTTCTGTATCTGCGGTTGCGCAGGAGCTCATATAGTAGCTGAAGGAAACAAAATCCACAGTATTTTTAAGTATTTCTTTATCTTCAGGTTCCATATGTATTTTAATATTGCTTTCTTTAAAATATCTGTCCATATATTTAGGATAAGCACCTCTTGCCTGAACATCTGCAAAATATAGAATTTCTCTATCCTGTTTCATAGATTCAAATACATCACTAGGATTAGGTGTCAATGGATAATTAGGTACACCAAGAATCATACATCCAATTTTTGAATCAGGCATAATTTTATGTCCAATTTTGACTGCCAAGGCGCTTGCTACTAATTCATGATGAATTGCCTGGTATAAATCCTGCTTTGTTAACTTTTCCTTATCTGTAAATATTCCTCCGCTCATATAGGGGGCGTGCAATACTGAATTTATTTCATTAAAGGTAAGCCAGTATTTTACCTTATCCTTGTATCTATTAAAAATTACATTCACATAATTTTCAAAAAAACCAATCAGTTTACGATTTACCCATCCATCATAATTTTTAGAGAGAGCAAGAGGAGTCTCGTAGTGAGAGATTGTAACAAGAGGTTCAATGCCGTATTTTAAGCATTCATCAAATAAGTTATCGTAAAACTCCAACCCCTTTTCATTGGGCTTTTCATCGTCACCATTTGGAAATATACGAGACCAGGCAATAGAGGTTCTAAAAGTTTTAAAACCCATCTCAGCAAAAAGTTTAATATCCTCTTTATATCGATGGTAAAAATCAATACCTATTAACTTTAGATTATCTTCAGTTGGTTTTTCTGTAATGGGGCCTCTTAGTCCTTTTGGAGCTATATCCTGTATCGATAACCCTTTGCCATCTTCGTTATATGCTCCCTCGCATTGGTTAGCCGCCACTGCACCGCCCCATAAAAAACCTTCAGGAAAACTATATTCCATATAAAAATCCTCCTTGAGAATCATGTATTTATTTATATAACCATAGTATAAGCATATATTAATTAGTAATTCCTAAATAAGAATGATAAAAAGCTTTGCTTAAGGTTAAAATTAGACATCAGGCTTTAAATAAATTCTTTTTTAGTTACTAAAAACCGTCTGGAAAGCATAATAATAACTATGATTATTGGCGGGGGTAAAACATGGAAAAGAAATTGTACAGATCAAATTCTAACAGAATGATTGCAGGTGTATGCAGCGGACTAGCAGAATATCTTGACTTCGATGCTTCTATAATACGTATACTATGGGCTCTATCAGTACTGCTTCTTGGTACTGGATTACTTATTTATATTGTATGTGCAATAATAATTCCCAATAAACCTTATTAAATATTTATGTGGTCAAAAAACCAGGCTGTCTCAAACACTGAGGATTTTAAAGTGTTTAAAGACAGCCTGGTTCTATTTTTTTTGATGAAATTCAATGGAACTGGATTTTATCGGTAAATAATGCTTGTTGTGAACCATAGGAAATTCTGAGTCTTCGTACATAGTTTCTTGTATTAGATAAAACTGATTTTCTGATGAAATTGGAGAAAACTTTGCTGATATATTTCCGGCAGTTGAATATTTAACTTCAACTAATACATTGCTGCATATTTCGTAAATTTCCTTTTCTACGAATTCTAGTACTTTAGGATGATCATTTAAATCTATATTAAATTTTGAAATGGTCTCAATTGGAAATATAGTAAAGGAGTAAGCAGCAGGATTTCCTTGATATGTATACCATCTATCTATAACAACAACAGCAGCAGTCTTTCTCCCCAGGGTTTCATTCATATAATCTGAGGAAGGTTCTATGCGCAGCTGCATTTTAACGTCATCAATTTTATCAGCAGAACATTTGTATACTGGATGCCCAATTGCTTCTAAACCAATAGGCTTATCTGAATGTGATTTTATTATAAAATTTCCTTTGCCTCTTATGTTTTTAACCAATCCGTCATCCTGAAGCAGGGCAAGTGCCTGCCTTAAAGTTGATCTGCTGACTCCAAGCATTTTCGATAGGTCAGGCTCAGAGGGCAATCTGCTCCCTTCAGGAAAATTACCTTCCTTTATCATTTTAAAAAGCTGATTATACACAGTTAAAAATTTAAATTCCTTTTCTTTTTCGATGATATTAAATTTATCCATAAAAATAACACCTTTCTGGTATGTATAGGTTTATCTAGACAAGTATATCGAGTAAATCGCTAATATTCAATAAAAATTTTGCTAATACTAATTATAGCTGTAATTTTGAAGTTAGACAATAAAATACTAAATATAGCTTCATAGCAGCTATAAAAATGCTTGTTTAAATTATAGGTTTAGCGGCTTTTTGCAGCAATGAAATGCTTTAAATTAAAAGCGAGTCTCAAAGGGCAAAATACGACTAAAATAGGCTGAAATAGGCTGAAAAAACTTGACAGAGAATTATAGGCATGATAAACTTTTGTACAGACAATAATACAAGTTAACGGACAAGTTAAAAAGATGTCTGTTTTTATGCTAGATATGTAAACGTATAATGAAAAGAATTTAAATGAGAATTTATGGAGGGGATAATATGATTTATTCACAAGGTTCAGGAAAACAATATCATATTAATGTGGGAGAAGGGGCAGTAGGAAAGTACGTTATACTTCCAGGAGATCCAAAGAGATGTGAAAAGATAGCAGCACACTTTGACGATCCAAAGTTAATTGCAGACAGTAGAGAATATGTTACATATACCGGGTATTTAGATGGGGTTAAAGTAAGTGTTACATCTACAGGAATAGGCGGACCGTCAGCTTCAATAGCCCTAGAAGAACTGGTTAATTGCGGAGCGGATACTTTCATCAGAGTAGGCACATGCGGCGGAATGGATATAGATGTTAAAGGCGGAGATGTAGTTGTAGCTACGGGGGCTATTAGAATGGAAGGTACAAGCAAGGAATATGCACCAATAGAATTCCCAGCAGTAGCAAACTTTGAAGTAGCAAACTCATTAGTAGATTCCTGCAAAACTTTAAATAAGAATTATCATGTTGGCGTAGTTCAATGCAAAGATTCCTTTTATGGACAGCACTCTCCAGAAATAAAACCAGTAAGCTATGAATTAATGGATAAGTGGAATGCATGGCTGAGATTAGGAACACTTGCTTCTGAAATGGAGTCAGCTGCTTTATTTGTAGTAGGAAGCTATTTAAAGGTAAGAGTTGGATCAGTATTTTTAGTAGTTGCTAATCAGGAACGTGAAAAAGCGGGACTAGAAAATATACAAGTGCATGATACTGAAACAGCAATAGAAGTTGCAGTACAAGCAATTAGAAATTTGATAAAAAATGACAGGAAATAGTTGGTTAATATAATGGCAAGAATTTAAAGGAGAGTAAGAATGAAGAAATATAAAAGAATTTTTACAATAGTAATAGATTCCCTTGGAGTGGGAGAAATGAATGATTCAAAAGAATATGGAGATATAGGAGTAGATACTCTAGGACATATTTCAGAATCAGTAGAAAGCTTTAAAATTCCTAACCTTCAAAGAGTAGGATTAGCTAATCTGCATCCAATAAAGCATGTAGAGGCAGTAGAAAAACCTTTAGCGCATTTTATGAAAATGAAAGAAGCAAGTGTAGGTAAGGATACAATGACTGGTCATTGGGAAATGATGGGCTTAAAGATTGAAACTCCATTTCAAACTTTTACAGAAACAGGCTTTCCAGATGAACTTTTGGAGGAACTAAAGAAGAGAACCGGGCATGGCATAGTAGGAAACAAGAGTGCCAGCGGTACAGAGATTTTAGATGAATTCGGCGAACACCAAATGAAAACTGGAGACATGATTGTATATACTTCAGCAGATTCAGTGCTTCAGATATGCGGACATGAAGAAACTTTCGGCCTTGAAGAACTTTATCGCTGCTGCGAGATTGCAAGAGAATTAACCTTCAAAGATGAATGGAAGGTTGGAAGAGTTATAGCAAGACCATATTTAGGAGCAAAGAAGGGTGAGTTTAAGCGTACAAGTAATAGACACGATTATGCCTTAAAGCCATACGGACAAACTACTCTAACTGCACTAAAAGACAATGGCTTTGATGTAATATCTGTTGGAAAGATAAGGGACATATACGACGGTGAAGGTATAACTGAAAGTTATAAATCAAAGAGTTCTGTTCATGGTATGGAACAAACCTTGGAGATAATGGATAAAGATTTTAAAGGACTATGTTTTGTTAACTTAGTTGATTTTGATGCTCTATGGGGACATAGAAGAAATCCTATAGGCTATGCTGAAGAGTTAGAAAAATTTGATGTAAATTTAGGTAAAGTACTAGATAAGTTAAAGGAAGATGATTTGCTCATAATTACTGCAGACCATGGAAATGATCCGACTTATACAGGTACTGACCATACAAGAGAATTTGTTCCTTTCTTAGCATATTCACCATCCATGACTCAAAATGGACTGATGGAAACAAGTAATTGCTTTGCAGCTATTGGGGCTACTATATCAGATAATTTTAGTATTGAAATGCCTGAAAATACAATTGGTGAATCAGTATTAGAAAAGCTTGTTTAATAAGTGAGTAGAAAGGTATAGATAATGGACAACACAATTAGTAAGTTTAAAAACAAATCCTATGAAACTCTGCTAAGGAAGCTGCCCATAGCATTAGCAGGAGTTATCCTAGTAGGTTTTGGGCTGGCATTTAATTCAGCCGGAAGGCTAGGAAACGACCCTGTTGCAGTTTTATATGATGGAGTCCGCAGTATACTCGGCTTTCCAATAGAGAAGCTTGGACTGGTAACGAACATGGTAAACGTAGTTTTTCTTGCCATAGTACTTATCTTTAATCGCAAATATATAAATATAGGAACATTTATTTATGCACTGCCGCTTGGAAACTTCATAAGTTTAGGATTTAAGCTTCATGATGTACTTAATATTCCGGGAACAATGGGAGGAAGAATATTAACTTCTTTTCTTGGGTGTACAATGTTGTTTTTAGGTGTTGGCATCTTTATAGCAATGAATATTGGAATGGATCCGGTTACAGGCGTAACTATGATTGTCAGAGATAAAATGAGACGCCAATATAAAGTAGCAAAAGTAATGTGCGATATTATATCTTTGGCTGTAGGATTTTCCTTTGGAGGAAAAGTAGGAGCTGTTACAGTTATTGCGGCCCTTATAGCTGGACCTATTATACAAAAGGTATCAGAGACTTTTGACAAAACAGTTCTTAAAAAAATTAATTTAAGCAAATTAGCTGCTTAACTATGGAATTAAGGCTGCCTAAAATGCCTTAAACCTACCGCGTGTTATTTGCACCCTAGGAAACCTTCGTTGCAAATAACACGCTAAGTTTAGGCATTTTATTCAGCATTGTTCCATGATTAATATATAGACATTAAGGAGGTTAAAGCCCTAAATGGACTTTAACGAGCAATTAGCAAGCGGGAGCGAGCAATCTTTAATTGCTCAGTGCTTCCGACTAAAAGGAGGAATTTACAATGAGTACACCAACTCCACACATTGGAGCTAAAGCAGGAGAAATAGCAAAAACAGTATTAATGCCGGGAGACCCACTGAGAGCAAAATTTATTGCAGAAACTTTTCTAGAAGACGTGGTTCAGTTTAATTCAGTAAGAAACATGTTTGGATATACAGGAACCTACAGAGGAAAACGCATCTCTGTAATGGGCGGCGGAATGGGAATGCCATCTATCGGTATCTATTCCTATGAATTATTTAATTTTTACGGTGTAGATAATATTATCCGTATTGGAACTGCAGGAAGCATGAATGAAAATGTCAAGGTACGTGATGTTGTTATCGCTTTAGGAGCATCTACAAATTCAAACTATGCTGCGCAGTATTGCCTACCTGGAACCTTTGCACCAATTGCAAGCTTTGATTTAGCAAGCGCTGCAGCTGCGGTAGCAAAAGAGAAAAATATAAACGCTGTAGTAGGAAACATATTATCCTCTGACACTTTCTACTGTGCAGATCAAACTGCAACAGAAAAGTGGATAAGCATGGGAATCTTAGCGGTAGAAATGGAAGCGGCTGCACTTTACATGAATGCTGCACAAGCTAAGAAAAGTGCATTATGCTTACTTACAATTTCAGACAGCCTTATAACTGGTGAATCGCTTTCAGCTGAAGAGAGACAGCTAAGTTTTACAGACATGATGGAAATTGCACTTGAAATAGCAGAATAATTTATTTATCTAACTTTATAGTTAATTTTGGAGAAGACGTAACAAACAGTATATTAAAAGCTTTAAATGTAGATATTACTGTTATTATAGATTTAGCAGCAGTTATATTTGGTAAATGGACTCCTTATGGAGCTTATGGATCACGTTAATTAATGTAGAATTAAGAATGATGGGGGAAATTCAGCTTATAGCTGAATTTCTTGTTAATACTGCATATTGAATAGAGCGCATATGAGTATTAAAATGGTATTAGATATAAGTTTTGTAATTAAATAAAGAAAGGAAGGTAAAAAAATGAGATTTTTTCTAGATACAGCTAATATAGAACATATAAGAGAAGCTAATGAAATGGGGGTAATATGCGGGGTTACTACAAATCCTTCCCTAGTTGCAAAAGAAGGAAGAGACTTTAATGAAGTTCTAAACGAAATTACTCAAATAGTAGACGGACCAATAAGCGGAGAAGTTATAAGCGAAGATGCTCAAGGAATGATAAAAGAAGGAAGAGAAATCGCTAAAATTCATAAAAATATGATCGTAAAAATTCCAATGACAGGCGAAGGACTTAAAGCATGTAAGGTTCTATCCAAAGAAGGAATTAAGACAAATGTAACTTTGATTTTTTCGGCGCCACAAGCTTTACTTGCAGCTAATGCAGGAGCAACTTATGTAAGCCCATTTTTAGGCAGACTAGATGATATTTCAATGGATGGAATGGATTTAGTCAGAACAATTGCAGATATATTTGCTATTCACGGAATAAATACACAAATAATTGCAGCAAGCGTAAGAAACCCAATTCACGTTATTGAAGCAGCTAAGGCAGGAGCAGATATAGCAACTATTCCTTACAGCTTAGTTATGCAAATGCTAAAGCATCCTCTAACAGATCAAGGCCTTGCAAAATTCAAGGCAGATTGGGCAGCAGCTTTTGGAAAATAACGTTGTTCAAAGCGCAGTAAAGCTATATAGAAAGTATTAATAATCTTTACATTGAGCTGTCCTAAAATGTCCAATCTTCAAGGACTTATGGGACAGCTCAATGTAATTAGATTATTACTTTCTATATAGTTAGAAAATAATTTGTATAAGTTTTCTATTTATGTAACACAAAAGGTCGGGCAGATTCTAGAGTTTCTAGGTCTGCCTGGCTTTTTACTTTTTAATTGTAAATCTTTGGTGTTAGAAATATAATATAAATAGACTCATAACAATAATTGTAAAGTTTACAATATATTATATTTTATGATGTGAAGGGGATGGAAATATGAGAAAATTAGCAGCTCTAGTTTCAGTATTTATGCTTTTTAGCGGAATTGCTGGCTGTGGTAGAGCAAAAACAACCAATACAACAGATATATCAAGTAAACCAGATACAACAGATACTGCTCAGAAATATTCTGTTGCAGAAAACCCTATGTATCCTAAAAGTATGGCTTTCGATGATTATGATGGACGTATTTCAGTTATGAAAGACAACAAACTTGAAGACAGTTTTTCAAATGCACTAAAAGATTTTACCTATAAATCAACTTCTGAAATATTGAAGAATAAGACAAATAACATTACTTATTCACCTGTAAGTCTTTATATGGCTCTCTCACTTGCAGGCACAGGAGCAGGAGGAAGTACTCAAAAGGAAATTTTTTCAGTGCTTGGAGCGGAAAACAATAAAGCTGATTATATCAGTAATGAAAATTCAAAGCTTTTTAGACTTTTATATTCTGATAATGAAATAGGAAAGATTAAAATAGCAAATTCAGTGTGGCTTGATAAAGACAAGAAATTTAAGAAAAGTTTTTTAGACACAGCAGTAAAAGATTTTTATTCATCCGTATACAACCTTGATTTTGAAGATAAAACTTCCTCTAAACTTATGGAGGATTGGATTTCTAAAAATACAAATGGTGTTATTTCACCAAAAATAAGCTTGGACAAGAATCAGATTATGTCCATTCTAAACACTATTTATTACAAGGATCAATGGATGGATAAATTCGATGATAAAGCAACTAAAACAGATACCTTTTATTTAAAGAATGGACAAGAGCTTAAATGCGATTTTATGAACAGTACCTATGCAACTCATAGTTTTACTAGAGGAGAGGGCTTTACAAGCTCAGCTTTAAGTTTAAAAAACAATGGGAGCCTGCTTTTTATTCTGCCTGACAAGGGTGTAAGTATAGACAGCCTGCTGCAGTCACCTGAAAAAGCGGCAAAGCTCTTTGATGAACAAAGCAATGTTAATGGAAAGGTAATTTTTCAAATACCGAAGTTTTCCTATGGAAGCAGTCTTGATCTTAAAGAAGCTTTAAACAACCTTGGAATAAAAGAGGCTTTTAAAGATAATGCAGACTTCTCAGGAATTACAGAGGGGAAAGCCTTTATTTCCAATATAAAGCAGGAAAGCCATATAGCCATTGACGAAAAAGGGGTAGAGGCTGCTGCATTTACGCAAATAGATTATGCCGGCTCAGCTGCTCCAAAGCCAGAAAAAGCAGAAATGATTTTAAACAGACCGTTTATCTTTGCTATAAAAGTTAATCGCGATAATATTTTGTTTGTTGGGATAGTTAATAATCCAAAGGAAAAATAAAATATACACCAAAACATTATAAATGCGAGACTGATAAATCATATATCTTATTAGGATTTATTGTTACAAATAAATTTGGAGGATAAAAACGAATATGGGGGGACAAATAAAAGAAAATCGAAAAAGTGTGTGGATTAAAAGAATCTTATTAATTAGTATAATTGCCTTCTTTGTATTAGTAAGCTTCTTTAGGGCAAAAAGTGAAGGGGCTTTCGAGGATATTTTCCATAAGAAAAGCGGTATTAAAATTGAGAGCATAAATGATAATCAGATTAGAGATTTAAGCAAGCTGTGCAAAGTATGGGGCTTTGTTAAATATTATCATCCCAAAGTTATAGATTCCTCTGTAAATTGGGATTTTGAATTATTTAAAGTTATACCGGAAGTTATGGAAGCAAAGGACTCAGAAGAAACTGATAAGATTTTATACAGCTGGATTAGTAAGCTTGGAGAAGTAAAAGAAGGCTCTGAAAGCAGCAGCA
Source organism: Clostridium rhizosphaerae (assembly GCF_016765585.1). Lineage (GTDB taxonomy): Bacteria > Bacillota > Clostridia > Clostridiales > Clostridiaceae > Clostridium_AT > Clostridium_AT rhizosphaerae. The sequence continues at coordinate 913,011 of NZ_JAESWC010000002.1, read as the reverse complement.
AAGATATTATGCTGGCTCCGGATATAGAGTGGATTAAAGACAGTAATTATGTCAGTAAGGATTTAAGCGATTTATTAATTAGGCTATCAAAGACATATATTTCTGAGAGAAATAAAGGATATGTCAGCTTTGATAAAGATTCACCCTATGCAAGCTTTAAAAATGAAAAGTCTTACCCTAACATGACTTATGATGATGAAGGATATAAGCTGCTCAGTCTGTTTAGATATTGGAATATAATTGAGTACTATTATCCTTATAGGGAGGTAATTAGTGAAGACTGGAATAAAGTTTTGGCAGAATTTATACCTAAGTTTATTGAAACTAAGGATTCCTTATCCTATAAGCTTGCTGTTTCTGAATTGACAACTAAAATCCATGATTCACACGTTAATGTTACGGATAAAAGAAACGAGCTTTATAGATACTTTGGATTTAACGCGGTGCCTGTAAAGTTTCAATTAATTGAAGATAAGGTTGTTATAACAGAAATAATAGAAAAGTATTCTGCAGGCTGCAAGGTGCAAAAAGGAGATATTGTATCAAAAATCAATGACAAAGATATATTTGATGTCATAAAAGAAAAAGCTAAATATAAATCAACCTCCAATGACAGGGAGATTGTAAAAGATTTGTTTGTTTATTTGTTTAGTACAAACGAGGGTAGTTTAAATCTTACTTTAGAGAGAAACGGTAAGGAGATAAGAGAAAATGTTACGTGCTACAGCTTAACAAATATGTTTTCAGGAACAGATCAGTCCCACAGGCTTGTGGAAGGAAATATAGGATATATAAATCCTGGTGCACTGGCAAAAGGTGAGATAGACAAAATTATGAGTGAGTTTAAGGATACAAAAGGACTCATTGTAGATTTAAGAAATTATCCGTCGGATCCCATAATGTATACTCTAGGGCGTTATCTTATGCCTCAAAAGTCTGCCTTTGCAAAGGTAGCTGTAGCAAATCCTTCTGTGCCCGGAGAATTTATATATTCGGATAACCTGGAGGTTGGAGAGAATAATTCGGATTTTTATAAAGGAAAAGTTATTATAATCATCAATGAATACAGCCAAAGTCAGGCAGAATTCACCACAATGGCTTTAAGAAAGGCACCTAATGCACAGGTCATTGGAAGCGACTCAGCTGGTGCAGATGGCAACATAGTTACATTCAGCCTTCCTGGAGGTATAAGCACAGTTTTCTCAGGAATTGGAGTCTATTATCCTGATAAATCGGAAACTCAAAGGGTAGGTGTAAAGCCTGATATTTACGTGAAACCTACAATAAATGGGATAAAAGCGGGAAGAGATGAGCTTGTGGAAAAGGCCATAGAGCTTATTAAAAAGTAGGATAAGTCCTTTTGAAATAAATATATGCATACAGCAGGTTCATCTGGGCCTGCTTTTTTTATGCTATAGGGTTTTAAGTTCAACTAATAACTTATACATGCTCAAAAAGTGTTGAAGAATCACTATTTTGAGACATGTATAAGTTAAGTTTCACAAATAAAACCCAATGGTTAATTGTGTAAAAAAGCAATTGACAACTATATCATTTATTGATATATTATATTTAATGATATATCAATAAATGATATATTTTTTAAGGAGGTCTTTATGCCAAGAAAAGATTCTATTGATATCGGGGAGCTTACGGATTCTGCTTTTTATATTTTATCAAGCGTTATTGAGGAAAAGCATGGCTACCTTATTATGAAAACTATTGAGAAGTTCACAAACAATGAAGTTGTTATTGGTCCTGCAACACTTTATACAACACTTAAAAAGCTTTTAGAGGCAGATTTAGTAGAGTTAAATTCTGATACAGAAGAAAATAAAAAGGTGTACAAAATAACAAATAAAGGGCGAGAGATGCTCATAAAAGAGATAGAACGTAAAAAACAGATGGTCAAATTTGCTGAGAATTTTTTGAAATAAAAGGGGGCTATTTATGAAAACTAAATATGTAATGATAAGAGGGCTTGCTTTCAGTGAAGAAAGCGATATGAAAACATTAAGTGATTATGCAAAGCAGGGCTGGATACTTCAAGGCATTTCTGGAGGATTTTTATATAAACTAAAAAAAGATACGCCTCAAGACCTTGTATACAGCTTAGATTATCAAATTAATGCGGATGAGGAGTATTTTACAATATTTAAAGAGGCAGGCTGGCAGAAGGTTGTATCTGTAGAAAATCAAATGCACATTTTTTCAGCTCAAGCAGGAACTAAGCCTATTTACAGCGATGGCCAATCAGAAATAGATAAATATATAAGTGTGAGAAATACAACCAAAAGAGGAACTATCTATTCCTTAATAGCAGGTATAGTTATAATAGCACTGTTAGCTTTATCTCTATTTGCTGCAAGACCTATATTCTTAATTTTATTTGGCTTTTTAATAATAGATATGATTATATTTACTTTTAATTTCATGCCGTATCTGGCATACAATTCTAGAATCAAGCAAATAAAAAAATACGGCAAGTTAAATGATATGGATGATAAAAAAAGGTTAGGGAAAATAAACCTGTTTATAGGTATCACCTTTACTGTTTTAGGAATATTATATTTGAATGAGAGTAAATACTCTGCAATAATATTCATACTTTTAGGCATTATAAATATTTTTGCAAGCATAAACAGCTATAAGAAATATAAAAAATCTCTATGATATAGGTGGCAAACTACTAATCTGATGCAGGTTTAATTCTATTTAGACTTCTTAACTCATATATTTATTAGTGATACTAATTCATCAAGGAGTTAAGATGAGATTAAAATCCTCATATAGCTTTCTAAAAGCATATTTTAATTATACCGGATCAGGAAACCGCATCTATGCAAGAGCAGTTTCAGAAGCCATGAAGGTTATCAGAGAAACTGCTCAAGAAAATAACTTAAAGCCAATACAAACTTACCTTCACAAACAATTTTCTCTTAAGCTTACAAAAGATATGCTTCTAAGATTAGTTTCACAGGCAATGCTTCAGTATCAAGACCCATTTAGTGAAATACATTATTTTAATATTATAGCAGCTATAGATAAAAACTTAATTACCACAAAGCACAGAGGAATAGAAATACCTATAGAAGGTGGATGGGATAAGAAAAATAAAAAGCTCATAATCTTCACCTTCAGTCAGCCAAATAACATGAGAGAAGAGCTTAGAGTAATTAAAGGGCTGCTTAAGGAATTTGCACCAGCAGGCCATTTGCCAGCCGATATTAAAACAGCAGCTTATTGGGATTTAAGCAAGGGGAAGATAGCAGAAGTAGACTATCAAGCCTTGCAAGGCGTTGACAGGCAGAGCCTAATTGATGCAGCTAATAGGATTAATTAGAGAGTGAGTTAAAATTATAAGGACTTATTCTCGTATAATCAACTATAACCAATGAGATAATCTATTATTCAAATTAAAACAGACTTTGTCCATCTATATAGTATCATGCTATATTAACTAAAAAAATTAATTAACATTGAAGTGAAAAGCATTATCTTGTAATTAAGATAATGCTTTTTTTATTGAGTTTATACCTTGAGGTTATCAATATAAGTTAAATGTGATAATACTTAACATAAACTAGAGAAACATCCAAAAAAAATAAGATTAAGGCATAATATTTTGTTTTAATAGACTTATAGTATATGGATGTGATTTTTAAGGGTAAGGATATTAAATTTAACCAAATCAGTATTGAGATTTATAATATACTTGTACTAAGATTTAAGTTCAAGGAAAGGTGAAATGCCAAATGAAAAGGTTTATTGCTTTTTTAGTTTTTGTAATCTTATTAATATATCTATTTGCAGGTAATAATACTGGTTCTTACTCTGGAATATACGATTTCAAAGAAAACCCTAATATAACTTTAAAGGTTAACGATAATGATACATTTACCTTATATAGTAATATCGGTAAAACTAGTGAGTTAGTAAGAGGAAAGTATACAGTTAAGGATAATAACATAGAACTTGTTCCAAGCAAAGATAATATTGATAAGTATACCTTCTTACCTCTACAAGGAAATATTGAAGGTTCCTCCATAAAGGTTCCAACTTTAAAAGGAGAATTTTTAAAGAGAAAGTGAACAAGACATAAGCTTTTATAGAGGTAATAAAACAAAAGAAGATACTGTGATAATTGTAGGAGAGTTTCACAGAGCATGTGCTGAAAATGGGGGAGATATGAAATACTTATAGAAAAAATAGAATGCACACCCTCGATGCAAAATCCATGTAATAGTAGATTTTTAACCCGGGTGTGCATATTTTAAATCTTTGTAGTCAATTGATTAGTAAAATGATGAAAATCTTTTATTGTGCTTTATGTGCTTTTACATATTCAGCTGATTTTGTACCAGCTTGACGACCGAAAATAACTATATCAACAACAGAGTTGCCGCCAATTCTGTTATTACCGTGTAGTCCGCCTGTAACTTCGCCTGCTGCGAATAGACCTGGAATAGGTGCGCCTTTTTCAGTTAAAACTTCTGTGTTAGCATTAATTTTAACTCCACCCATAGAGTAGTGAATTCCAGGAGCAATTTTAATAGCATAGAATGGTGCGCCTGACAAATCCTTGTCCATTCCGGTTGTTCTGCCAAACTCAGCATCCTTTTTGTTCTTAACTGCGCTGTTCCAAGTATCCATAGTTGTTTTTAACTGGTCTGCAGGAACATTCATTTTTTTAGCTAAGGCTTCGAAGGAATCTCCCTCAAGTACAAAGCCCATCTTTTGATATTGCTCAATTGCTTTAACACGGGATTTTACTCCTGAATCAAATACAAGATAAGCTGATTTTTCAGGAAGCTTATTAATTGCATCAGTAACTGCATCTCTAGTGGTCATTTCGTTTACGAAGCGTTTACCTTTACTTGTAACAAGAACTGCGCCTTCTCCACGAACAGCTTCCCCGATTAAATAAGAATTTTCTTGCTGTACTGTTGGGTGAACTTGGATTTGATCCATATCAACTGTAGTACCGCCAAGCTTTTGAATCATTAGTATACCATCACCAGTAGTTCCTGGTTGGTTTGTTGTAACTAAGCCTTTTAGGTCAGGTCTAACTTTAGCAATAATATCTTGATTAGCACCGTAACCGCCTGTTGCTACAACTACAGCGTCTGCTTGAATTGTTTTTTCATCTTTTTGGTTGATGAGAACTTTAACACCATTTATCTTACCATCTTTTTGCGTAATTTCTTTAACGTCAGCATTTACAAAAAGAGGAATATCTTTTTCTTGTACATTTTTTATTAAACCATTGAAAAGGTATTGGCCAACTGCTGAGCCGTCTTCAGGTCTGTGGGTACGTTTTACACTCATACCGCCAGTAATTGTAAGGTTATTCAATTTAATTCCTATAGAATCCAGCCAATCGATGGCACTTGCAGAATTGTCAACAAAATAACGAAGTAAATTTTTGTCGTTAGTGCCTTTACCGCCTTCTAATGTTTCTTTATAAAATAAATCATTGCTATCTTTAATGCCTTGCTCTTTTTCGAATTTTGTTTCTGATGCATTCATTCCAGAAGATGCTTTAACTGTATTTCCGCCAGCAACCGGCATTTTTTCAAAAATAACAGGGTTCATGCCCTTAGCTTTTGCCTCAAGAGCAGCAGTCATTCCAGCACCGCCAGCACCTATAATTATGATATCATACTTTTCTTTAAGTTTATCGATGCTTGTATAGCTGTTTTGAGATGCTGTGGAAACTGCCTCAGTTTCTTTAGTGTTTTGGTTTTGTTTTGCCGTCTTGACGCTGCAGCCCGCGGTTACGAACATGACCGTCATAACGGAAACAAGTGTTGTCAATAGTTTCTTTTTCATTGTATGTCCCCCTTACTAATGTAAATAAATGATTTAGTACAGTACAGTATGTTATAATATATTGGAAAGATTGTCAAGGAATTAACAGTGTTTATATTCAACATGTAAAGGTTTTTAAAATAAAATAACTCTAAAATACTAAGCCAAATAGACAATGTTTAGATAATTAGCTTTATAAAGGGTTTAGTGCTGATAAAATGGTAAAAGTTTTGTTATATATGGAAGGATTGGGAAGAAGCATTGTGAATCATTTTTTAAAACAGGTAATAAAAAACGGAACTCCTTTTGTGAGTTCCGTTAATTTGTAATTGGATTATGTTCTTTCCACAGACAATCCGTTATCTTTATTTCAGTAAATACAGCCTTAAAAGAATTTTTATTAGGTGAACATGCAAGTAACCCAATATTAATTTCTTTGTCACCTTCAAACAAGTGAAAAATTCTCATCTGCTTGAAAGTAATGCCATCAAAGGAATTCTCAATACAATAATCACTTTCTCGTCTGCTCAATCTATACCATACACATTTTACAAATGCGCCAATATCAGTGGTTGCCCAATCAGAATATCCATGGTTGGTTACTACGCTTCCAAGCCATGCAGTATTATTATTATGAAATTCTATTCCTGCCTTAACCCAATTATCACTATTTTGATAAATTGCAACTCCACACTGATCAAATAATACCGTACTATTAAATTCTGCCTTTACAGTAAATGAAAAATATTTTTCATCAGTTGTAATATAAAGCACATGAGCATTATCATTTCTAAATCCATAATAAGTTCTCTGCCAAAAATCAGTGTTAGGATCTGTTGTAATTTCAACTCTATCTTTTTCAATTACATAGTTTTGAGGTTCAAAAAACCATTTTGCTTCTTTAGGATTAAATTCAAACATATTAATTTCCCCCTAATTAAAATACATTGTAATTTTTTGCTTATTTAATTATAAGTTACTATGTATTACAAAACAAGAAGTATTTAACTTGAAAAATTCTAGGGATATAAATATTGATGGTTATGATCTCATTGGATTTGGGTCTGTAGTTTACAATGAAACAGCTAAGCCCAACAATTGTTATACATATGCATTATAGAACAAAAGCCTTAGGCCTGAGAGGACATGTATTTGCCAAGGCTGAAAGATTCATTTTAGCTTCAGGGCTTAAGGCTAAAGAATATGAGGAACTTAACTTAAGCAAAGAAAATATAAAAGACTTTTCAGGAGTTGCAGTGCTTAAGTATGATTGAAGAAAAGTTACCAAAAGCTGTAGAAATGTGCAATAATATAAATTGTAATTAATTTAGAATGTTAATTCATAGGAGGATTTCATGGCTTGGAGCAAAATGAAGCAAAGTCTAGAGAGTTTTCTAAGCCCAGCGTTATATGACAGGGTAGAATATAGTGCCACCAGCTACCGTTATTTACCTGATAAAGCTGGGCGATCTTATATTAAAGTAGATAAAAAGTACGTGTTCAATATGAATGATACAACTACCTCAATCAGATGGTATCAGACGGAGCAGGAAATAAAGAATGATCCGGAGCTTCAAATTCCTATCAGCAGTGAGGAAATTGAAAAGGTCAGAAAAGATTCTAAGGGTACAATCCCAGAGGATAGATTAATAGTAATTGCAAGAAGCAGAAAAATATCAGAATATGCAAAGGAAATACTATCTGCTCAGTCAGCTTTAAGCAAATCAAATTTTGAGGTTGAAGCAAATAGATTTTTAACTAATTCTATAGAGGAAAGCCTTGAGAGTAAGGATATCTTAATGAATATTTTTGCGTTGGTGGACAGACGAGTTGGAAAAAAGAGACTTTTAAACATGGCTGAGAAAATGAAGCTGAAGCACCCAATCGTACTGTATTTTTATGAGCTGCGGCTTAGTGCTTTTGATAATGGAACTAATTCAAAATTGTAAGATAAAGCGAAACATATATGAATTTGATTTCTCAGTATTTGTCTAAGATGATAACAAAGAAGGTGAGGTATATTTAAATGAATGAAGTAGACGTATATATTAAAGAGTTTCCTGTGGAAGTACAGGAACGATTGACCTCAATCAGAAATATTATACTTGAATTAGCACCACAGGCTACAGAACGAATTTGTATGAGAATGCCTACATACGATTTGAATGGAAAATGGTTGGTTCATTTTGCCGGATTTCAAAAACACATTGGTTTCTATCCACAACCTGAAGGTATAATAGCTTTTAAAGAAAAACTAACCGACTATAAAACAACAAAGGGAACAATACAATTCCCTTTGAACAGACCAATGCCATTAGATTTAATTCGTGAAATTGTAAGGTTCAGGGTAGCTGAGCAATCAAAATAATTTGCACTTAAATATCTCAAATTCCCATTATCCATATAACCAATTGTTAAGTAGTCTGTAATCATAATGAGTACAGGCTTTTTTATAGATAATTAATATACATCAAAATTATCCTATATTTTATGACTGCACGCATAATTTATTACAGAAACTGTGGCACTTTTCTGTTTATGTTCATAAGATGTTATGGAGAATAATAATAGGAAAAGGAAAGTTATGTATAACTGTTGTTTTAGAGCTGACAGCGATGAAGTCTACGAAGATGATAATGTTCTTACTATTTTAGATGCTACTATAGAAAAAATCTTTACAAATGAAAACACAGGATATGTATTGATATCTTATATAACTACAGACCCAAATTTTAATGTTAGTAAAGATTTTATCACTTTGGTAGTGGGGCCTGATACAGTAATACTGGATCCCTTTGGAGAAAAAACCTCATTTAACGCCTTAAGACCGGGACTTAGAATATATGCTGATTTTTCAGCTGCTATGACATATAGCATTCCGCCTCAGGCAAGGGCTTTTAAAATAGTTATAAGTTATAAAAATATGGTTTTCAATGGCAGGATGGACAGAATTTTAGAGATAGATTCCGAAAACAGATTTCTTTACACAGGCAGAGCTGAGGACATGTTAAGCCAAGTAAGATTTGTAATAACTGATGCAACACAAATTCTAGACGAAGAAGGAAAAATAATAAGACTAGAAGATTTGAGGCCAGGTCAGCTAGTAAGGATAGCTTATGCAACCTTTATGACCGCTAGTATTCCTCCACAAACTACAGCCTTTAGAGTACAGCTTTTGAGAGAAAATTAATAAATATTATTGATCTCCTTGCTCCTTTTTATAAATGCTACCCCTTGAAATTAAACTTTACAAAAAATATCGGCAGATTTATTCTGCCGATATTTTTTGTAACAATTCAAAGTGAATATCATATTATGTACCAGGACAGAAGTCCTGAAAACTACACATATATTTATAGAGGAGGGGACAGAGGATGCCTGATGGAAATTTTGTAGCTAATTTAGCAAGACACATCGGACAAACAGTAACTATATTTACAACAAGCGGTGGAGAATCAGGAAGAGGCTTTACCGGAGTACTGGTTAGTGTAAACCGTGACTTTGTAAGACTGATAGATCGGATAGGACCAGCTCCTGGCTGTGCACTTGGCAACTGCTGTGACCAGCATTTAGGCCGCGGAAATTTAGAAGGACAAGGTGGAACATTACCAAGTGGAATAAGCTGTAATGCAAACAATGGACTTGGAGCAGTAGTAGATATACCAGTTAATAGAATAGCAGCATTTGTTCACAACTCAGTAGGCAGCGGCTGGTAGAAGTTTAGGATAATTAATAAATCATGTACATTAAGCCCTTATCCTTTTGGATAAGGGCTTTATAATGGAACTAATTAGCAATTGTAAGCTATGTTGAAATCCTTTAAAGGATGAACTAGTAAGTAGAAATTAATCCACCTTATTTAATTAACTTCTGACAGCAGAAATCAACTATTTTTATGATATTGCAGAAAATCTTCATATTATCTTTAAATCAATGGACTATAATCTTTTCATATTGATAGAAAAATAATTGAATAGTTGATGAAAGGAAGTTAAGTAATGAAAGAACTTATTAGTTTTGGACCAGTTCATATTTATTTCTTCGGCTTAATGATAGCAATAGGAATAATTTCAGCAAGCATTTTTGCAGTGAAACAGGCAGAAAAAAGAGGAGTAAGCGAAGATTCAATGCTAAACCTTATTATAATTGTGGTGATAGCGGGAGTTGTTGGAGCAAGGCTCTTTTATATTCTTTTCTATAACCCAGCCTTCTATTATAATAACCCTTCAGAGATTCTTAAAATAGATGAAGGAGGCCTTTCAATACATGGAGGTGTTTTTCTGGCAATTGCAGCAGGCTATTTTTACTCACTTAAAAGTAAAATATCCTTCTTTAAATTAGCCGATATAGCAGTAATGGCCCTGCCTTTGGCACAAGGTATTGGAAGGGTAGGCTGTGATGTATTTGGGAAGCCTATGACAACCATAATGCCATGGGGTATCAATTATGGCGGGCAAATACTGCATCCCGCACAGGTTTATGAGTTTATATTAGATTATATATTATTTGTGGTTTTATGGAGAAGAAGCTACAAAAAGAAATTTGAGGGAGAACTATTTATTATTTATTTAATTTCCTTTTCCATAATAAGAGGTGTAGTTGAGTTTTTTAGAATAAATCCGGTTATTTGGGGTCCTTTCTCAATTTCACATCTGTTAAGCTTGGGCTTGGCTATTATTGGATTAGTAATTTATATACTGCTTTTAAGGAAGAATGCTCAATATGTGGAGAGGTTACCACAAAATAAAGTGAAGCTTAGTACTTCAATTTTATGTCTAATAGCATTGATTGTAATATCAGCCTTAATTTTTTACTTTGTGCAGGGATAACTGTACAAGCCGATTTTTTATTTATCTGCACTATAAAATCAAAATATGAAGTTCTATACAAAAACAAAGGCTAGTCAAGAATATGACTAGCCCTACTAATTTGCAGCATTTTAGATTAAGTATATAATATTACATCTTAGGCATGGCTGACATCTTGCTTATAATTTCAGGATTTACCATACCAAGTATCATAGCAACGTGTGCAACAACAAGGAAGCCAACTGCGAGAATGAAGTTTATCTTCATCTTTTCGTATGCTGTTTTGTTCCTAAATATTAAACCAAATTCCAATCAGAGCTCCTAAAAACATTACAGAAGTAACAATCCTTAAATTTATTTTCCTGCGGCTACCAATAATGCGGCCTGGTGCTGAGGATCCTTCTGTCCATCTTTATGCCTAGTGCTGTTTAAAAAGTGAATGTCGAAGTGTCCATCCATTCCATTTCCCTTAATTACATCAAGATTTTGACCAGTGCCATAGCCTTCAGAACGATTATTTATAGTTGCATATTCTGGCGCTGAGTCTAAGCCGGCATGGGGCATAGCACTCATAGAAGCTGCATATCTTTTTCCACCAATCGTTAATATTACAGGACGTCTATTCCAGGAAAAGCCTCCCCAGATACTTTTTATTATATCGGTGTCTTTTTTAGTTAAAGCTTCCGAATCAGCATGATTAGTACCCATTGTTCTTTTAACCATAAAGGTTTTTCCGGTGTAAAAATCCTTAACCTCAGCTACAGTACCAATTGAGAAGGTAAATTGTCCACTTTTCCACCAATCTAATAGCTGTACATTAGAAGAAGCTGTTGTTTGAGTCGTGCTTCCAGATTTACCAGCTGCTGAATTCTGCTTTTTTACAACTGATTTTTCAGAGGAAACAGCTTGTGATTTGGATAAGCCTGTCCCTCCTCTAGATAATGCAGGTGCAGGCTTAGTGTCTTGGGCATCAGAAGTTGATGAATCTTTTATGTTAGCACTTTCAGCTAATATTATTTGCTGGTTAGCTAAAAGCTGACTTTCGGCTGAGATTTGTGCATCCTGTTCACTTGTAAGATATGTAACTGGTGCTGAATCAAAGCTTGTCCGAAGATTTTTTGAAATAAATTGAGAAGATACAGCAAGACTAACTGTAAGTAAAAAATAGGCAATAAATTTTTTTTTCATAAGTTCTTCCTCCTAATAGCCTGCGAAGTTAGTTGACGGGTTCGGGAAGAGGAATCCCTGCACAAATGTGCTTCACCCCCAAAGATGTATCCTCCGCTGATTATGCATTCGGCTAATTTATAGTTTTAAACATTTGATTAACGTTAAGAATATACTATAAAAATATGAACAAGGTATGAAGAATGACTATAAAAGACCCTGGTAAGTTATGCTAATAGAAATAAGGCCTTCAATCATAACATGTTTGGATAAAATAAAAAATACTTCCCAGATTGATTCTTAAACTGGGAAGTTTTTTATGATTATATATTACCACAAAATTACCAAAATGTCAAGTCTTGTACTGGGTTAAAGCTAGGAGTACAGTGTATTTAGAGGTGATTATAGTGAATAAAAATATGGCATTAGCATTTCAAGATATACAAAAAAAACAAGCTGTAATCGAGTTAAAAGCATGTAATAAAATGACAATTAAGTATGGATTAGCTTTATCTGATGGAGATATTAATGAACTGGTTGAAAATCGTTTTAAGGCACTAAAAGATACAGGAAGAATTGAGTTTTCTGAAGGAATTTTGAAAAAGATAGTGGAAGTTTTCTGTGATTCACCTTATATAATGCAGCAGAATTATAAAGAGACATTAATGGAGATTCAGGAGTGCTTTTATTTCTTTAAAAATGAAGCAATGGATCAAATAGCTGATGATGAACTTATAGAGTTTATGAAAATACATTTTGATGGAAAATGTCAAGGTTCTTTAGAGTATTTAAGTGGAACTAATCTAGAGGAGCTTTGTAGAAATACAAGATATGGCTATAAAGTTAATGATACAGATATATAAGGACAGTATAAAGAATACAGGAGGCATAAAGATTAATAATCTTTATGGACAGAATAAGGAATACAGGAGGGTATATGGAGGAAAATAACAAGAGCTTATTGGCATTTTTAGATAATTTTCAAATAGATAAAGATATATGTGAAGAAGATAGGATGCTTATTGAAGCAAAAGTATGGAATATACTTGGCAAACGTACTGAGAAATATACCATGGGGGATAGTACATCAGTTCCAATAGAAATAGCAGAAGAACTGCTCAATTCAATTTGCTTTTCCTTGGACTTAGAGCTAAGAGGATTAATGAATGTAAGTGAAATATTGATAGAGGAAGAGATTGAGGACTTATTAAGAGCCTCTTGGAGAAAAATAGCATCTTTGATGGAGTATGGGAAGAAATTATTAGAAGCGGTTAAAAAAAGTTCACCTAGTATAGAAAACATATCATATAACGATACATTAAATGAAATAGGTGAATTCTTTAATAAAAACAAATATGATTACAGATTTTTCGCTCATAGGATAAATTGCAGCATAGATTATCAACTTTCTAATCCTATATCAGAAAAGCTGCAGGGAATTGAATATATAAATGAATACTTAAAAGCACTGCTTATTGAAAATGAGTTTTGTATATGTTTTGATAGGGAGAATATCATAGGTATTTTAAATAGCTATTGCAGTGATTATAAAGGCTTATTAATTAATATTTTTGAACCAATACTAACAAATGCAATAGGGCTTGATATTCTAGGCGAGGATATATTAACATTAGATATAACAACTTTGCAAAGTAAAGAATTATTAAGGATTTTCAGAAACTTATCCAAAGCTGAAATTTTGACTAAACTAAGAAATTCAGCAAAGAGAGTATGTGATACTTTAGGAATAGCTGATAGTGATAAGATAAAATATATCCAAAATACAGCTGCAAATATATATCCTAGAATTGAATTGGTACTGTCTACAGGGAATATTAATAATGTATTTTTATCCTTTAAGTATGAAGAGGACTTAGTAGAAGGTGAGTTTATAGATAATTATCCTATGGAGGACGAAAGGTTACGTGATTTAATAAATGAAATAAATGATTGTAGATTTATTTCTGATAAGATTGCAATGGTAAAAGAAGAGATTCATAGCTTACGTGACTTGGTGGAAGTGCTAAGCGTGTGTTTTTGGGATGATGAAGCATTTGAATTATTTAAAACACTTTCAGAAGAAGAAATCCAGATTATTAAACATTATTTAGATAGCAAGGATAAAGTATATAGTTCGGATTCTAAATGGGAAATTAAATTTATGGATTATATAAGAATGTTAAATAAATAATAGCAAAAGCTGCACTTTTGGAGAGCGAGTAAAATCGCTCTATTTGTCTTTTTGGAAGGAATTAAGAGATTTGTGAAGAATATTAAATATATACTTAAAAGGTTTTGCTGATAGACTTTCTAATAAGGGGTGACTTAGAAATGAAATACGAAGAATTTTTTAGTGACAATAAATATAAAACAGTTAATGACAAAAATAAGATTCTGATTAATAACATCCTTAAAATTTTTGAAGAAAAATGTACAAAAGAATTTTATCCAGCATGGCGCAATAATGAAGGTAATGTAAAAGTTTTTGCTATTAAATTAAAGGAAAAGCTTATGAGTAAGTATGGCAGCAAAAGGGAGAATATTGTTACTATCAGATTAAGAATAGAACAATTGGACATTGAGGTATTTAGAGGAACATATTGTAAGAATGAAGAGTTCCCATATAACTTAGATACTACAGAAAATGATCTTGCAAGGTTGTATGAAGATATTAATAATTTATTTGCATCAGGACTTATCACTGTTAAGAACTAGATAATAAGGGATCAACTATTATAGAAAGCTGATGTAATAAAGGCTTTAATTTAATAGAAATGCACATATTTGCAGTAAATATTTATATATTTAAATTTATACATAGGTAAAAATATATATATTAAAATTGTTTTATATATAAATATTTAAATTTAAAAGTATTTATATATAAATGAGCTTGGAATGTGATATGATGAACCGTATCATAAATAAATGAGGATTATAGTTTTAGGTATTGATACAAATAATAGCCTTTGCGAATCCTAATATATTTTAAAATAGGAGGAGCATTGCAACGCTATGTATTATAAAAAGGCTAGTGACATTTTTGAAGTGATATATTTAGAAGCGATTCAACAGTATGTTGATTGAGAATATATATATATCTAAAAAAGATGATAGTAAGAAAAAATGGGGAGAAAATACAAACATAAAAGAAGAATATAATAAGAGAAATATTAAAATTTATGAAGAATATAAAGCAGGTATCAACAAAAAGGTACTTAAAGAAAAATGCTTTTTGACTTTAAAAAGTATAGAAAGAATTATACTAAAACAAAAAAGATTAAATCAAAATAGGCTTTATTCTAACTGAATAAGGCACAGTCTTATTTATGAATTAATATTGAGGTTGCTGTGGAAAAGCAAAGTGGTAATATGAAGATGTCAATGGAATATTGACTAATAATTTTGTATACTGGGGGATTATCATGGAGGTAGTTACAAAACCAAAGGATTTTATTATTAATATGGCACTTGAGAGCGGCGGAAAAGTAATATCAAATTTTCTTTTACATGGATTAAGAATTAAAAACAGTTCTGATAAGAAGCTAATACTAAAAGACATAAAATTTGAGTTATATACATCAAATACTTTAGTAAAAGAAATCGTATATCAGGGAGAATCGTTGAGCAATATTATTAAAAAATTTGCAGAGAATGGTGCTTGGCTTGGTAAAGGATTTGGGGCAAAGTTATTTTTGGGTGAAGAGGGATTTTGGAATCCAGAATGCTATACAGATTCTGTGGAGATGAGACCTAATCAGGAAACAGGGATATTTAATGAATATTTTGTGGTAATATATGATAAAGTTATAGATAAATTGGTAATAAAAGTTAATTATCTTCAATGTGAAGAAGAACATGTGCATGAACTTAAAATTCCACTAATTCAATATAAAAATAAGAATCAATATATATTGCCACTTAAAGGTAGTATTTCAACCTGCGGCAATTATAATAGCTTACCTGACCATCGACAACATTATTCCATGGAATTTGCTTTTGATATGGCTCAGTATAATGTTGACCAAAAGCTATGTTATAAGGAAAATATGTGTGATGAGGATTACATAGTTTATGGTAAGGATGTATTAGCAATAGCGGATGGAGAAGTAGTGGATTGTTATTATAGTTTTGATATGACAACTTCTTGGAACTGGGATGAGAGAAAACCTTATATAGATAAGTATGGGCTAGCTGCTCAGTGTGGGAACTACATAGTTTTAAAGCATGAAAATGAGGAGTATTCATTTTATGGGCATTTATTAACAAATAGTCTAACTATAAAAAATGGGGATAAAGTGAAGCAAGGGCAAGTCATTGGTAAGGTAGGAAATACAGGATTGTCTAACTGTCCACATCTTCATTTTCAACTTATGGACGGTCCGGATTTCTTGACTGCAAGAGGATTACCTTGTTCCTTTTTAAACATAACAGATGTGGCTGGCAATAGGCTTAATTTTATACAAGAAGAAAACATAATTGTACATGCTGAATAAAATGAAAAAACCTCATTTAGAGTAGTTATGGAGAACCGTATCATAGATAACAAGGATTTTCTTTAAAACCATTGATATCACTATATTTGAGGTGAAAAATACAAAATAAAAGCATTAATTGAAAAAACGCCATTATTTCAATTAATGCTTTTATTTTGAGTAATTAATATAAAACAGAAAATCATTTAGTGCGGTAACAATTAAAATCTTTGAGAAGTTCAATAAAGGTTTCAAGCTTGGAATCATCCCACTTTTCAATTCTTTCATAAAAAGCGTTTTCTTTCTCTTTTAAAGCATCCATTGTTCTTTGTTGTCCAAGTTCAGTTAAGGATACAAGTACACCACGCCGATCACTTGGAGATTGTTCGCTCTTTACATAGCCAAGATTCTTTAGCTGATTTACAAGGCGACTAACAGAACTACGATCCATAGCTGTTGATTCTGATAGAGCTGTTGCACTTGTTGGGCCAAATGAAAAAAGCCAACGAACAATGATAAAGGCCGCGGGCTGTAATGTAGGATCAAAACGGGCTGCAGTTCTCACATTAAGTGCATGTGAGGCACTTATAATTACATTTAGCTGTTCACCTAAATCCAGTTCTAATTGAACTCGAGTAGCATCATTGTTTTTAATATTATCCTTCATAGTTTACCTCAATTAAATTAATCTAATATAAAAATATTTGACATATGTCAAATAAAAATATATAGTTGATATATGTCAAGTATAATTAATTGTACAAATCATGTCAAGAAATTAAACTATTAGATAACATTGTGCAAACAGATAATAGTATTTTAAACTGCATTAAATTTAAGGAGGCTGCCTATGAATAAACTCACAACTGTTGCAATTACTGGTGCTACGAGTGGACTTGGACAATTAGTGGCAATTGAGTTAGTAAAACAAAATGCACATTTAGTATTAACAGCCAGAAACAAAGAGCGGGCTGAAGCAACTCAAAAAATACTAAAAGGTATTAATCCTAAAGCTAAGGTTGACTTTTTCTATGGAGATTTATCATTAATGAAAGAGGTAAAAAGGGTTGGGGAGGAAATTAAAGCTTCTTACACTAAAATCGATATATTAGTAAATAATGCTGGACTTCATGCCTTCGAACAGAGAGTAACTTCCGAGGGTTTTGCAGAAATGATAGCAGTGAACTATTTAGCTCCTTGGCTATTAACTAATACATTGCTGCAAACTTTAATTGAGTCAGAAAATGCACGGATTGTAAATGTTGCTTCTGAAGCATCACGTAACCATGGTGAACTTAAGTTACCAGAAGACTTGATAGATATATCTAATTTTACAGCTAGGGAGTCTTCTGTTATTTATGGAAAAACCAAATTGTTAAATATTATGTTTACTGCAGAATTATCATACCGACTTTCTGGAACAAGAGTTATAGTTAATGCTCTTAATCCAGGTTTTAATGTTACAGGCCTCGGGCGAGAGCTTTGGTTTGCTCCTTTGCTTGAACGTATATTGAAGCTTTTGCATATTGGTGATCCACATAAAGGAGCAGAAATCATAACTCGTTTAGCTATAGATCCTCAATATAATGGTGTGACGGGTGGATATTTTAATGTGGTAACCGGAAAACCTATAATTCCTATATATCCAGGTGATGATAGGGGAATGCAAAATAAGTTATGGAGAGATACCGAGATATTACTGCAGCAAAAAGGTTTTATATAACAAATAAGCTAACTAAACATCTAAAAATAAACATAACAAGATAGTATGTGAAAAAGTCTACGTTATGGCCGATGCGGAGAACCATACCGTGGGTTCAAATCCCACTCTCTCCGCCAAAATGAAGAGCTCTAGCAGTTTATGCTAGAGCATTTTCTATACTCATTTTTGAGATTGTTCAAATTATTATTGATTTGACAGGTTGTCCTGAAGCTCTTACCACATTTAGCAGCCCTGTTCCAATGCCTTGAAATACAGTACCATAGAGAATGACAGTCATAAAATCCACTGCATAAGAATTTATATGAAATACAATATAGACTGTAATTATCTATAATTAGAATAAAAAATCGACAGTTAAAACTGCCTATGCTTTTTAACAGCTAAAACAGTATATATAGCATCATTAATTTTAGTCTTCTTCACAATTTCAAAGCCAATTAAAGATAATGTATTTTCCAGTTCCTCTGATCCAATGCGAATGGACATTGGAGGCCCTTCCACTATCAAGTCGTCTTTTTCATATTCCAGACATAACAGGTGCCCTCCTGCGTTTAGTACCTCATATATTTTTGACAGTGCTTTTGACAGCGAACTTACTTCGTGGAGTATTAAGGATGACATAGCAAAATCAACGCTGTCATTTTGAAGATTTAAGTTTTCAATATAATCTTGAATCAATTCAATATTAGTAAGTCCTTTTTCCTTAGCCTTATCTTCTATAATGCTGAGCATACGTCTATCAGGGTCCATAGCATACACTTTGCCAGATGTACTTTCTGCCATAGGAATTGTAAAAAAACCTGTGCCGGCACCGATATCCAGTAGAGTATGATTTTCTTCAATTGGCATTTGGCTGATAAGTTCTTCGGGTGGTATGAGACGCTCTCTTTGCCTACTATCTAAAAAGGCAATTTTGGTTGAAAAATTTTGATCCGGATGGTTGTGATGATGCATGTGATTCATAATAAGACCTCCTATAAAATATAATACAGACTGTAATTATCTATAATTATGCTAAAAAATGAGCAGTTAAAACTGCCTATATTTGTTGGTTCATTTTTTAGAAAATGTCGCAGATACGTTTTTCTTTAAGGTCGTTCACCATTTTCTCTTCGGCGTCTCTCATAACCTTTTCTATTTGGCAAGCATGATTCTCGTCCATTTCACAAGTAAAAAGTGATCCGCTGCCTTCAATGGCTTGAATGACGTCATAAAAGCTTATTTCAGTCTTAGGTTTCCTAAGGCTATAGCCTCCATTTACTCCTGGTGTAGACTGAATAAGATCGGCCTTCACTAATTGAGTTAGTATCTTGGACAGGTAAGTAGGGGATATATTCATGTGGCTAGCTAAAGGTTGAAGGCTTAAATTGTCTTTACCTTCTTGCTTAACCAAGTAGGTCATTATATGCAAGGCATAATTCGTTGCTTTTGTATACTTCATAGTATCTCCTCCATAAAGATAACACAGACTGTCTTTATCTATAATAATACATGATGGGTTTTTCTGCGTCAATAAGAATTTTTAATTGCTATTGTAAATTTAAATGTAAATAAGGTGCTTGCTTTTATGAAGAAGGATTTTGAAATGTAATCTCTAATCGTATAAACCTTCTCTACTTTGCTCTAAGAGACTTAATAAAATCATCTATCATGGATTGAAAACTTTCTTCCAAATTAACTTCACCGTGGAAATATCCAAAGGAATATAAGGATACAAAACCATGTAAAAGGCTCCTTAATGTTCTGCCTTTATGAACACGCTGAGTTCTATCCTTGATATAAAACTCTAAAATCTGATAAATAATACCGGTGGTCTCTATTGCTAAACGGTATAGTTCCTCATTTTCTGTACTTGGAATATTCATAAAGAGCCCATAGGCAGTTCTGTTTTCAAAGGCAAAATCACGATAAACATAAGCAAATTCCTTGATAGCAGCCTCACCGCTTTTCCCCACCAATCTTTTCATTAATATGGAATTCAAATCATTTAAAAGATATACCGTCATTTCTATTCTAAGAGCATCCATATTGTTGAAATGATTATATAAAGAAGGATATTTTATATCAAGTTTTTCTGCAAGTTTTGAGAAAGTGACCTGATTAAGACCAATTTCATCGGCTAATAAGAAAGCAGTCTGAATAATTTTTTCCTTTGTTAAATTTCTTTTTTGCATCAGTGTTTCACTCCTTGAAATTTATCTTCTTATGAATAGTTTAACATTACATAGTATATTTATCAAACTATAAAATGTAGTTTACAAACAATAATTTATAGTTTATTATTATTTTGTAAAGTAAGATATGGATTTTTCATAGAACTATATGAAGGGGGGACATTTATGAAAATGTGGAAAAGAAATTTAATAGTCTGCTGGTTTGGCATGTTTGTAACAGGCATAGGAATGAGTCAGATTGCACCGGTAATGCCTCTTTATATAAAACAGCTTGGTATTTCTAATACATCTTCAATTGCTGAGCTTTCAGGAATTGCCTTTGGTATCACCTATATAATTTCAGCTATTTTTTCACCTATTTGGGGTAATGCTGCTGACAGGTTTGGACGTAAACCAATGCTCCTAAGAGCAAGCCTCGGCATGGCGGTGGTTATAAGCTGTATGGGTTTTGCACCAAATGTATATGTACTTATTGGATTGAGATTGCTGCAAGGGGCCATCACAGGCTACAGTACAGCCTGCACTACACTTATTGCAACTCAGACTGATAAGGAGCACGCTGGATATGCGTTAGGTACGCTTTCAACGGCAAGTATTGCAGGATCGCTTCTTGGGCCAACTATTGGAGGCTTAATAGAGGAGATGGTTGGGTTACAGCCTGTATTTTTTATAACAGGGGCTCTACTCTTAGTCGCTTTTATCACAACTCTTTTATTTGTAGAGGAATCTTTTATTCGTGAAGATAAAAAACCGCTCAGTGCAAGGGAAGTTTGGAATAGTGTTCCTGAAAAGAACTTGACTATTGTTTTGTCTGTGACCTTTTTTGTAATAACCTTGGCACTATATACTATTGAGCCAATCATAACGGTATATGTTACTCAGTTAAGCAAGGATACCAGCCATGTTGCTCTTATATCAGGCTTGGCATTCTCGGCTTCGGGACTGGCAAATATAATTGCTGCTCCAAACTTAGGCAAACTTTCAGATAAAGTAGGGGCACATAAAGTTATATTAATTGCCATTGTAGCTGCAGGACTTATTTATATACCACAGGCCTTTGTAGTAAACCCCTGGCAGCTGATGGGGCTTCGATTCCTATTAGGATTAACTTTAGGAGGATTAAATCCCTCTGTAAATACCTTGGTCAAGAAGATTACACCGGCTTCTATTACGGGGAGAATTTTTGGCTTTACCGTATCGGCAGGTTATTTAGGTATATTCGGAGGTTCGGTTCTAGGAGGACAAGTAGCAGCCAGGTTTGGTATTAGTTATGTTTTCTTTGTTACAAGCGCATTGTTACTATTAAATGCGGTATGGGTTTATTTTAAAGTGTATAAAAAATATAACTTGAATTAGTGGAGACGTAAAGAGTAATAATCTTTATGCGTTTAAAAGGAATACGGGAGGAATTTTAAATGAAAATTAAATGGTTTGGTCATTCATGTTTTATGATAACGTCCGAAAATGGAACGAAAATACTGATGGATCCTTATAAAAATACGTTGGGGTATAAATTGCCGGAAGAAATTACAGCAGATATTGTAGCAACAAGTCATGATCACAGTGATCATAATTATATACAGGCAGTAAAGAGTGGTTTTGTACACATAAATGAAACAGGTAGTTTTTCAGAATATGGAATAGAAATAAAAGGTGTGGAAACCTTTCATGATAAAGTCTCAGGAGCCAAGAAGGGTAAAAATACCATATACAACTTTAAAATTGATGGAATAAATGTTTGTCACTCTGGTGATTTAGGACATACTCTGAATTCTAAGCTAGTAAAGGAAATAGGCAATGTAGATATACTGCTTCTTCCTGTTGGCGGTGGATATACAATAGATGCCTTTGAGGCAGTTAATGTAATGAAGCAGTTAAACCCTACAGTGGTTATACCTATGCACTACAGAACAAAAGCATTAGGGGTAGTGGGTCTCATATTTGACAAGGTTGATAAATTTATATCGGCCTCAGGGCTGCAAGCAAAAGAATATACAGAACTTGAATTAAACATTGTAAATATTAAAGATTATTCGGGAATTGCTGTGCTTAAGTATGATTAGGATTTACCTTTGAGTACTGGAAAAGTTAATATCATATTGTTAACGGATAACTCTAAAAAGTCTACGTTATACCACTTACGGCGAACCCTACCATAAGTATCTGTAGCATTTTTAGCCTTAGGTATTGATAAAAATAGCCTAAGGCTATTTTTATAGGTGAAACATTATATAACAAGAAACTAATAAATAGGAACTTATTGGGTAATTATGCAAATAGATTATTTATATAATACATATATGTAAGTAGCTTAATATAACACCTGCAACTGGTAGTTGCGAAAGTTCAAGGTCTATTTGGTAGAATGCAACTAAGCAAAATGGTAAACTAAAAGTAAGAAAACAGGAGGTGGGTTTTATGACATTTGGGGAAAAACTGCAATCATTAAGAAAAGCAAAAGGTATGTCCCAAGAACAACTTGCTACACAAATTAATGTATCACGACAATCTATTTCGAAATGGGAGGTCGGTGAATCAAATCCTGATTTGGATAAGATTGTGCAAGTAAGTAATATTTTTGATGTAACAACAGATTATCTTTTAAAAGATGAACAAGAAAGCAGCATAGGAAAAAATACACTGCAAGGGAACAAAAATGGTGTCACCGCACAAATTTTATTAATATCTTCTGTAGCTTTTTTAGCAATTGGTTTATTTTGTGCATTTGGCGGTTGGTATTCAGAGAAATCTGCTGAAGGTATTTTTGGCGGAATGATTATACAAGTTATCGGTATTGTAGGTTACTTTATTGGAAAGATATATTCTCAATCAAAAATACCATTTGCAATAAACTTTACTAATTTGGCAATTGTTCTATTTATGCCAATTTCTATAGCGAGTTCATTATTATGCAAACAGGCCATTTCTCCTTATCCTACAGATAATTATACCATTATGATTTTTATTGTTATATATATCATTGCTTTGACTTTTAGTTATATTCTTCTGAAAAAACAAGAAAGAAAGTAAGTGTAATGTTAAGTTAATAAATACCAGTTTATATAATAAAAATATAGGGTATCAATTGTAAAACTTCACTTGTAAGTGTTACGGAGAACCGTACCATAGGTAACGAAGCTTGTGGCCTTATCCATTGATATTAATTGGGTAAGGCCATTTTTGTATGTTGGAAATATGCACATTAGGCAGTAGGCATTTACAAAATATGCTATAATACAAGAGACAAATAATTTTTTACACTATGGATAGGGTTGCAATGTTTGATTTTCAAGGAAAATGCATAGCCATTATAAATGGCCATTTTGACTCGAAAAATCCTGATTTGGTTGTTCATAAGGATGAGTATTCAGTGAAATCTTAAAAATTGCAACAGATAACTTATAGTTTGGAGATGATTTTATGGGGGAAATATGCATATCGAAGGAACAGTTAAGAAAATTTTTAGTTATTTATCAAGGGCTGCATTACCCAAAAACATTTAATGGGTATTTAGGTATTAAGGAATTTGTTAAAAGAGTTGGATGTTTACAATATGATCCGCTAAATGTTGTAGGTCGAAATATAGATCTTATTCTGCAATCCAGAATAGAAAATTACGAACCTAAAATGCTAGAAAAATTAATGTATGAGGATAGAGAATTAATAGATGGATGGGATAAAATGATGTCCATCTATTGCATTGAAGATTGGGCATACTTTGAAAGAATAAGAAATAGAAGGAAATCAGAGTTAGAAGAACTGCTCAAAAGGCGAAACTCAAGAGAAGCAATTACCTATGTTGATTTTATAAAAGGATACATAGCTGAGAATGGAGCATGCTTGCCTTCTAAGATAGACTTAGGAGGAGCCAAATGCGGGAGTTGGGGACATGGTAAACTTTCCAGTGCAGCTATGGATTATATGTTCAATATAGGGATTCTAGGAGTTAAAGAGAAGAAGAATGTTCAAAGAGTTTATGACCTTATTGAGAATGTGCTTCCGAAAGAAATTCTGCAGATGAAAGATCCTTTTGACAGCGATAGAAGCTTCTATAAATGGTACTTCAAAAGAAGGATAGGCAGTATAGGAGTATACTGGGATAGAAATGGCGGCGGATGGCTGGGACATTTTCTATCAGAAAAGCAATTAAGAAGTGAAATATTACAGGAGTTATGTGCTGAAGGAGAGCTGTTAAGAGTTGAGGTAGAAGGAGTTAATGAGAACTTTTATATAAGAGCAGAGGACTCACATATGCTGGCGGAATTGGAACAAAATTTTGATAAAAAGGTAACCTTCTTAGCTCCTCTTGATAATCTTCTTTGGGACAGAAAGTTAGTTAAGGATATTTTTGATTTTGAATATAGCTGGGAAGTTTATGTACCTGTTTCTAAAAGAAAGTATGGGTATTATGTGCTGCCGGTATTATATGGAGATAAAATAATAGCAAGGTTTGAGCCGGAAATACATAGGGGAGATGCACCACTGGTTATAAAAAATTGGTGGTGGGAGGATAGAACGGTTGTAACAGATGAAGTTATAAATGAAGTTATTGATTGTTTTGCGAGATTTTGCAGATTCTTAAAAGCAAGCGGGCTATCAGATGAAGCTTATAAGGTTATACTTGGGAAATAGATAACAATTATATTTGACTAAACTATGGAGGTACTAAATAGAATGAAAAATACAAAGAAAAGCATCGGTATAGCCTCACTGCTAAGCCTTATGTTTTTATTTGCAGGTGTTGGCTGTTCAGAGGCATCTAAGACAGTCTCTAATACAGTAACTAAAACTACGGAGTCAACAAAAGAAACTTCTAAAGAGACTGTGGCTGATACAAAAGATACTACGACTAAAGAAGCAGAAAAAACTAATACTGCTTTAGGGCAGTTAAAGCTGCACTTTATAGATGTTGGACAGGCTGACTCTATACTTATCCAAAACGGTGATAAATCAATGCTTATAGATGCAGGAAACAATCCAGATGGTGATGATGTAGTTAATTATATAAAAGGCCTTGGCATTAAAAAGCTTGATGTAGTTGTTGGAACTCATGCTCATGAAGATCATATCGGCGGCATGGATACTGTTATTAAGAGCTTTGATATTGGACAAATTATTATGCCTAAAGCCGGTAACACCACTAAGACTTTTGAAGATGTATTAACAGCTATTGCAAATAAAGGTCTTAAAATAACTTCTCCTGTTCCGGGAAATGAAATAAAGCTTAATTCTGCCACAGCTAAAATAGTAGCACCTAATGGCTCAGAGTATAAAGATTTAAATGATAGTTCAGTAGCTATAAAATTAACCTTTGGTGAAAATTCTTTTATGCTAATGGGTGACGCTGAAGCTGTTTCTGAAAAAGAAATACTGGCAAAAGGTTTTGATATAAAAGCTGACTTATTAAAGGTTGGTCATCATGGCAGCAGTTCCTCTACAACACAAGAATTTTTAAATGCCGTTAATCCTAAATATGCAGTTATAAGTGTTGGTAAAGAAAATGACTATGGACATCCACATAAGTCAACCATGGACAAGTTAAAGGCTAAAGGAATTAAGGTATATAGAACTGATGAATTAGGTACAATAGTAGCAACTTCTGACGGTAAGAGTATTACCTTTAACACTAAGGAAGGAAGCTACAACTATGCAGGACTTGGAACATCTGCTTCTAGTGGAAGCAATTCCTCAAGCGGCAGCACAGCTGCTAAGTCAACTGCCCCTGCTTCGACACCTACTCCTGCTCCGGCAGTGACAAAAAGCTCTTCTGATGATAGGATAGCTTACTATGTACC
Organism: Clostridium rhizosphaerae; assembly: GCF_016765585.1. Lineage (GTDB taxonomy): Bacteria > Bacillota > Clostridia > Clostridiales > Clostridiaceae > Clostridium_AT > Clostridium_AT rhizosphaerae. Next base: position 887,058 of record NZ_JAESWC010000002.1, on the reverse strand, counting down.
GGCAGGAAAGTCTTATCATTTCAACAAGTCCTGCTCAACTTTAGCTAGAAGCAAGGCCATATTAAGCGGAAAATTATCTGATGTAATAGCACTTGGAAAATCTGATCCTTGTGATAAATGCGCAAAGTAGGTGATAAAATGAAAGTTATAATTGATAGGTTTGAAGGAAACTTCGCTGTATGCGAAAAAGAAGATGAAGAAATGATTAATATAGAAAAAAGTAAGCTCCCTATAAATTCTAAAGAGGGAGATGTACTAACAATAGATGGTGAAAATATAACTTTTGATGAAGAAGAAACCAATGCTCGCAGGGAGAGAATGAGAAAACTCATGGATAGTTTATGGGAATAGTAAAGGCAGAGTTTAAGCTCTGCTTTTTAATTTGGCAGGGAAGATATATAAGCTTGTTGAATTATGGACGAGGGCAGGGCATATTAAAGTCAATCTAAAAAAGGGAGAAGATATACGTAAGTTTGATAGGTTGATAGCCAGCACTGCTGAAGTAATGATACTTAAGAAGTGAAGTGCTTAAATGTCATAGGGCTAAGGAAGAACATTTATCCAGAGAGCGAGTTGAATCGCTCTTTTTGTCTTTTTTGGAAGGAATTAAGAGATTGGTGAAGAATACTATAAGTATACTATAGAATCTAAAAACTACAACTGATGGATCTTTGTAAATGAAAAGAGCAAGTACTGGATGCAGAAATTTAAGATAGGGCAGAAGGAAAGGTTCTATAATACTATTTGGCCAAACCAGATACATATAAGAACAACATTAATTTTAAGACTTGGTTGATAAAATAGGTCAGGTTGGAAGAATTCAACTTAGCAGGTAGTAAAAATTGCGATAATAAGGTTAAATTCGACAATTAATACTGATATAACACTTATTAGTTGAAGGCTTTTTTGATATAATGAAATTGTGATTTTAATGGAACAAGGGTGAAAATATGATTAATTATAGATGTAATAATTGCAATATACCATGTGAAACTAGTATTTGTCCAGTTTGTAATCAGAGAGCTGACATAGTTGGTTCAAAGGTATACTGGTGCGATGAGTGTAATATACCCCTATACAACAAAGAATGTAAGCATGAAGGTCATAATGTACGAGAATTAACAACTGATATTAGGCCAGTATTCCCTGAGGAGAGACTCATGCTAGAAATTCTAATCGGAGAACCTTTTAAGTTTATTAACTGCTCAGTGTGGAATGGAGTCGGTAACAAATATTATATTGATGGGAAGCGCTTAAAAGTTACAGTTGATAAATTAATGGAGAGAAAGTCATCTGAAGTAATTGATGAGCTAAAGACATTAAATCCTCAAAACAATTATGAGATGTTTTATGAATATATTGATAAATTCTTAGAAGAAAATAGGTATAGATTTAATGAGATAGACACTGAGGCTATGAATTTTATTAATGAGCAGAAAGACAATTTCAAATTCGATGAAACCTTTGTTTCTTTCTCTGGTGGAAAGGATAGCACAGTAGTAAGCGATTTAGTCACTAGAGCTCTTGGAACACAAAAGGTTCTTCATATATTCGGAGATACTACACTTGAATTTCCTCACACTATGGAGTATGCGGACAGATTCCATAAAAATAATCCTAAGATACCATTTCTCTCAGCTAGGAATAAAGAGAAAAATTTTTATGATATGTGTGAAGTAATAGGGCCACCAAGCAGGGTAATGCGGTGGTGCTGTATTGTTTTTAAGACAGGTGCAATTACGAGACGTATTGATACGACATTCAAAAATAAAAAAAGAGTCTTAACTTTTTATGGAATTCGAAGAAGCGAATCGGTAAGTAGAAGTAAATATGATAAGGTAAGTCAAAGTCCCAAAATAACAAAGCAACATGTTGTTTCTCCAATTATAGACTGGTATGATTTCGATATTTGGCTGTATATCTTATCACGTAATATTGATTTTAATTATGCTTATAGGCTTGGATATTCGAGAGTAGGATGCTGGTGCTGTCCAAATAATTCAAAGTGGTCGCAATACTTATCTAGTATATATATGCCAGATGAATATGAAAAATGGAGAAAATTATTAATTAATTTTGCAAAAAAAGTGGGCAAGCCTGATGCCGAAGTTTATGTTGATGAAGGAAAATGGAAGGCAAGACAAGGTGGGAATGGTTTATCCATAAGTAGGAGTACATTTGTTGAATTTAAACCCTGTGTAACAGCAAGCGACTCCTTTAATTATGAGTTAAATAAACCTATAACTGAAGAATTATATGAGTTCTTTAAACCTTTCGGATGGTTGAATTTTGATATGGGTAATAAAAGATTAGGACAAGTTTATGTAAACGATAGAAGCAACAATCCTGTGTTAATACTTGAGGGAAGATTAGGCGAAAAGAACCTTAAAGTTACAATAATTAACACAAAGATATTAGGATCAAAGAGTCTTAGAGATGTCAAACAAAAGGTTGATTGTCAAATAACAAAGTATCAAATGTGTCTTGGTTGCTTAGCATGTGAGAGTGTTTGCAAACACGATGCTATTTCAGTGAAAAAGGCTGCGCACAAGAATGAGAATATTGGTAAGAATGATAATGAGTATTATAAGATTAATGATGATAAATGCAAGAGATGTGGTGAATGTATAAATCATTTTGATGGTGGATGTTACATGAGGAAAGTACTAATAACTAAACGAGGTGAGTAAAATGACAGTAAAGATAAGACTTAAAGGACATGAGAGCTTTAGTTTAAGAGAAGGTTGGCTGAGAAAAGGAATTGCCGCTATAGAGGAATATAATTTGCCTAATATGACTGATGAAGATGCAAAAGATATATTCAGTAGAGATGATGCTGTTGATATTCTTGGGGTAGGTTCTAACATGGTAAAGTCAATAAAGTATTGGCTTCAGGCATGCGGATTAATAGAAGAATTAAGAACAAAAAAAGGTCGTAGAATCTCAAAGTTAAGCCAGCCATTTGGAATGTTGATAAATAAGTATGATCCGTACTTCGAAGAGATTTTTACATTATGGCTTATGCATTATAAACTTGTTACAAATAAAGAAAATGCTACGGCATGGTACGTTTTCTTTAATGATTTAAAGGCACAAGAGTTTAGAAAAAAAGAACTGTTCGATGGGTTAAGCTTAAGCTTATCAAAACTTGATCCAGAAATAGGTTTTTCTGAAAAGTCACTGCAAGATGACTGTAGTTGTATTATCAAAACCTATTATTCTAATCATGAGGATTTGATAAGTCCAGAAGAAAGTTTGAGCAGTCCATTAGTTGAATTAGGATTAATCGGATGTAAGAATTCATCAAATGAAAAAGAGGTGTTTTACAAGAAAAAGCCTCAAAAAGATGCACTTGATCCGCTCGTAGTGCTATATGTTATTTTAGAACAGCTAGGTAACGAAAAGAGTACAACTATTGATCGACTCATAAGTGATGATTGCAATGTTGGAAATGTCTTTAATTTAGATAGAGTGCAGGTTAATTATTATTTGGATAGTCTTGAAAGGTTGGGTTATATCGAAGTAAATAGGACTGCGGGCTTAGATACAGTGTATCTTAAATCGAAAATTAGATGTGAGGATGTATTAGAAAACTATTATGAGCAACTAAGGAGCGAGGCATGATGAAGTACATTGAATTTTTAAAGCCTGCAGAAGGATTTCAATATTCTATAAACCTACAATATGATTTGGGCAGTAACAATAAAGTAAAAGGTTATATACCTACTATATCAACATTAGATATATTGAAGGATTATTTAAAGAAGATTTACTATGGAAAAGGAGAATCTTCTACCGTCTTAATAGGACCGTATGGTAAAGGAAAGAGTCATTTACTGTTAATATTACTTACATTGTTAGAACAAAAGGAAGAGAACAAAGAAGCATTAAATGACCTTATTTTGAATATTGAAAGAATAGATGTTGAGACAGCGCAGCTAGCTAGAGTGATACTAGATGAGGAAATAAAACTATTACCAGTCATAATTAATGGGAGCCATATTAATATACAACAGGCGTTTCTATTGGCGCTGAGTGATGCGCTAAAGAAAAATAATATTGATGATATTAAGCCTAATACTTACTTTGAATCGGTATTAGATATAATACAGAATTGGAAAGCAAACTATAAGGACACTATAGAAGTTTTAAAAAGTGAGCTGCTTAAGGATGGCATAAGATTAGATGAGTTAGAAAATGGGCTAAAGAATTATAACGGTGATGCATTTCAAGCTTTCAAGAAAGCTTATCTTGCTGTCAGTTCAGGAATTGAATATAATCCGATGGTTAATTCAGATGTAGTAAGACTTTATGATGAAACCAACTTTTTACTTTGTGAGAAGTATGGATATAAAGGAATGTTTGTGGTATTTGATGAGTTTAGCAAGTTTATGGAAGCAAGTGTAACGAATGATACTGCGAAAGACTTAAAGATTTTGCAAGACTTTGCTGAACTCGCAAGTCGAAGTAACAACAAGCAGCAGCTAAACTTTGCATGCATTACGCATAAGACAATAAATGAGTATATTTCAAAGTTACCAAAGCAGGTTATTAATTCGTGGAGAGCTATTGAAGGAAGATTTAAGGAGATATATCTTACTTCGTCATCTAAACAAAATTATGAACTAATATCGAATGCAATATTTAAAGATAAGCCAAAGTTAGAAAAGTTTATTTATAATAAAAATAATGACTATTTTAATAAAATAGAGAAAGCATTGGGTATTTTTCAAGGTATTTATACTGAAAAAGAGTACAAAGAAAATGTAGGAATTGAATGTTTCCCATTAAATCCAATTTCAGTATATTGTTTACCTAAGATAAGTGAAAAAGTAGCCCAAAATGAAAGAACCTTATTCACTTTTCTTTGTAAGAATGAGAGTAATACTTTAGCTAATTTTATATATAAAAATGAAGGAAAACTGCAGCTACTTAACTTAGATTCAATATATGATTATTTTGAGGATCTTTTTAAAAAAGAGACATTTAATGATTTAGTTCATAACACATGGATAAAGGCAGATTCCGCTTTGCATAAATGTGCTGATAGCAAGGAATCAGAAATAGTAAAATCATTAGCAATAGTTTATATTGTCAATGAATTTGATAGATTAATGCCAACAGTTGAAACATTAGTAGCGGCTTTAAATTATGATGAGGAAGAAATTCTTCAAGGATTAATAGCCTTGAAGGAGAAAAACTTAATATATACCAAAAAGAGCAATGGTTATATCAATTTTATTCCGGTATCAGAGATTAATGTAAAAGCAAAGATAGATACAATAAAAAATACTAGGGTAAGAAATATTAATATATCTCAAGAATTATCAGAGATATATAACTTAGGTTTTATTCTGCCTAAGAGATATAATGATACTTTTAAGATGGTTAGGTATTTCAAAAATATATACATGACAACTGAGCAATTGATTGCTTTTCAGGATATAGCATCACTTACAGAATTCTATTGTGCGGATGGGGTTGTAGTGAACCTTATATATCTTGATGAGGTTGAAAAGGAACAGGCTATTAGTAAAATTATGCGATTTAATAATGGAAGAATAATACTTAACATTCCTAAAAGGCCATTTGATAAAGTAGATTCTATAAAAGAATTGATGGCAATAAAATTACTAAAGGAAGATAAAAACTTCTTAAGTGAGGAGACACTAGCAGATCAATTAATTGAGATTTATGAAGATGATTTAGTTGAAGATATAAAGTCTTATGTTGAAGAATTTTTTGTGATTGAAAATAGAAAAAGTGATTTTTATATAAATGGTGCAAAAGTATTTATAGATAGAAAGGCTGAATTGAATAAAATTATCTCCAATATATGCTCTGAAAGATTTAGTAGGACACCGCTTATCAATAATGAGCTTATTAACAAAAATAATATTACAACTGTAATTTCAAAAGCACGAGGTAAAATTGTTGAGCTTATTTTAAATAGCTATAACAATGAAGTATCTGAATCATTAGCTGGTAATGGGCCAGAGGTTACGATTTATAGAGCTACTATAAAAAGATTTGGATTAGATAACAATACTTCAACCGATGATTTTCGCTTATCTAATGTACTAAATTTAATAAGAACGTTTATTTATCAAGCAGAAACAGAAAAAAAATGTTTCAATGAGTTATATGAAGAATTAACTGGTGAAGATATTGGCTTAAGAAAAGGCGTTATACCAATTTATTTAGCGTTTATTATTAGAGAGTTTAAAGATGATTCTATTATATATTTTGGTAGTAAGGGAAGTAAGGAACTCAATTTATCATATGATACTCTTAATAATATCAATAACAATCCAAGGGAGTATTTTATTAGAATTGAGAAGGGTACAAAGGAAAGAGAAGAATATCTAAACTTAATGATAGAACTGTTTGGAAAACAAATAAAGGATAAGGAACTAGTTTCAAATAAATATGAAGCAATTATAAAAGGCATGCAGTCTTATATACAGTCCTTAAGTCAATTTGCAAGAACTCATAAGCATGGAATCGATGGAGTTGAGATTGGTAAGAGTATAACTAGACTTCGAATAGAACTATTGAAATTTGATATTAATTCCAGGGAGTTTTTATTTAAGAAGTTGTTTAAAATCATGGAAACAGAGGATTATTTTCATTGTTTCAATAAAATCAAAGAAGTAAAAATTTATTTGGATGAGATAGTGGAGAAATTTAAATTATATCTAATAGAAACAACTTTGCAAAAGATAAACCCTAATTATAAAGGCAAACTAACACAGGGGCTAAAAATATGGTTTGATAAGTTAGATGATACGAAAAAAGAACATTTATTTGATTTAACTACAAATAGGTTCTTAGAGTTTGTAAAACAACTAGATAATCATGATGAAAGCTATGTTATAGGCAAACTAGCTGAAATTATTACAGGACTTTCTATTGAAGATTGGCAAGATGGTACTGTTCACCAGTATATAGAGGATTTAGACAAAATTATTGCCAATGTTGAGGGCTTAGAGTTAGACGAAATAGACTCAACAGATGGAATGTATAAGATAAAAATAGACCGAGATGGTGAAGCAGTTGGAAAAAGCTTTAATGTTGAGGAAATTTCAGAAATTGGTGTAACCCTACTAAATGAAATTGAAGAGCTTTTTGAAGAATATGGTGAGTCTATAGAAGCAAATGAAAAGCGTAACATTTTGATGAATTTATTAAAAAAGTATATGTAAAAGTTATAATTTACATGTACTTTTAAAGAGGTGATGTAATGGACAAGACTATTTATCTTGATAATGCTGCTACGACTTTTCCAAAGCCGGAATGTGTTTACACATTTATGGATGAGTTTTATAGAAATTATGGAGTTAATGCTGGTAGGAGTGGGTATAAATTATCTAAGAAAGCTAGTGAAATTATACAAGAAACTAGAACAGAATTATCTAATTTAGTAGGGGTAAACGATCAAAGGAAAATAATTTTTACTCCCTCTGCTACAATCGCCATAAATCAAGTTTTGTATGGGTTGGACTGGTCAAAAATAAGGAATGTATATATTTCTGAATTTGAACACAATGCAATTGCGAGAACTCTGCATCATTTAAGTAAGAAATTTAACTTCAAAATACACTTTCTTAAGTTTAGTCCGGACACTTTCGAAATTAACACAAAGGATTTAGCACCAAAATTAATTAATGATAAACCAGATTTGGTATGCATATCACATATAAGTAATGTGACAGGGTACATTCTTCCAATTGAACAAATTATTGAAATGGTGAGCGTAAGCAGCCCAATTATCTTACTAGATTGCGCTCAATCAATAGGATTGGTAGATATAGATTTGAGTAAGCTTGATATAGACTTTGCAGTTTTTGCTGGTCATAAAACATTATATGGACCTTTTGGGGTAGCGGGTATAGTAAATAACTCAAAAAAGGTTAAGTTGAGTGAATTTATTGTAGGTGGTACAGGGAGCGATTCTACTAATTTAGATATGCCAAGTGATGGTACTCTTAGGTATGAGGCTGGCAGCTACAATATTCAAGCTATTGCAGGCTTGAATGCTGCTATTAAGTGGATAGAAGAAACTAAAACAAATGTTATATATAGGAAAGAAAAAGAACTTACAGACTATCTGGTTAATAAATTGGAGGAAATTGAAGAAATACAATTATATCTTCCTAAAGATAGGGACAGACATATTGGGATTGTTTCATTTAATATAGACGGTTACTCTTCTCAGGAAGTAGCTAGTATACTAGATCGGGATTTCAATATTTCTGTGAGAGCTGGGCATCATTGTGCACCTTATGTAGGGAGATTTTTGAATACAAATGAGGGTGTAGTTAGAGTAAGTTTAAGTTACTTTAATGATAAAGAAGATGTAGACATATTGATAGAAGCATTGAATGAAATCTTATGGAGGTAGGGGATATGGAGAATGGATTTGTAGATTATTTAAAATCTATGAATAATGCTACAAGTGGTAATATAAATGCTTTAGCAGAATCGCAAGTTACAAATAAATTTTATAATTCAATAAGGGTTACTAGAAAGTTAGGCACTAATATTAGTAATCAGATAAAGAGTGCTAACAATGTTGTGTATATCCTTACAGGGCATGCTGGAGATGGGAAAACTAGCATACTTATACAAGTCTTAAAAGAATTAGGAATGCTTGGAGATGGAGAGAAGTTAAAAGTAGATGATGAAATAAACAAAGATGGTATTTCCTTATATTATGTTAAAGATATGAGCGAGTTGGCTCAAGAAAGGCAAATAGATTTATTAAAAAGAGCATTGGAAGCACCTACTAATAATAAATCGGCCATTCTTATTAGCAACACTGGGCCTCTGCTAAATTCATTTCAAAGACTACTAGGTAGTAGTGATGAAATAAAGGATAAGATAGAAAATACTCTATTGGAACAATTAGATACAAATGAAAATAAAAAGATTAGTCTGCTAGGATATGATTTTTATTTAGTTAATATCGCAAGGATTGATAATACAGGATTCGTTAAAGAGATTATAAATAAAATATGTAAAGAGGAAAATTGGACTGGATGCAGACAATGTGAAAATAAGGAAAGGTGCCCCGTATTTAGTAACTATACATCAATAAGTGAAAATAAAAATACGGTTATAGATTTCGTCGAAAGTTACTATAGATGGCTCTATGAAAATGATAAGAGGATAACCATAAGACAAATGCTATCGCAAATAAGTTTTGCTATAACTGGAAATGTAAAATGTGATGATTTAAAGAAATGGGACAAACGTGTATTTACAAAGTTTCAATATAGTTTCGCTAACCTGTTTTTTGGCTATAAGGGTATAAACATGTTAAGTAACGCCAAACAAATCAAGGCCATTGATTATCTGCAACAGCTTGAGTTAGACTCTATTGCATTAAAAAGTGATTATGAAATGTTCGTGAAGAATAACTTTTCTATTTTACCGAATGGAATTCAAGAAACTGTAGTGAGAGTTTGGAAAGAGTTTTCTAAGAGGTACCACAACGAAGAGGATTCTAAAATAAACCTTGAAAACGATTTAGAAATGAGAAGGGCTATAAGACGATTCTATTTGGTATACGGATTGAAAACAGATTTATCTCAAGATAGATTTAGTGAAATTTTAGGCGATACTTTTGTTGAATATAAACGCCTGATTTCAGAGAAGCAATCTCCTAGAAGTCTTAGATCAATGAAGAAGGTCATTTTTGATGCACTTTACATTAAGAATATAGGGATACCTCCTAAAAATGAAAATAAACTGTATCTTACTTTAACCAGATATGATGGGGCATTTCAAAGTGTTTTGTTACTACTTGGAAAAGCGAATTATGATGAAATTGAAGTTGTACAAATTGAGAAGGATATGAGTAACGAGGATATTAGCAAGAAGTTTGACTTATATCTTAGTATCAAAAATGGGGTAGAAAGGTTTAAATTAAACTTGCCTATTTTAATGTACTTTAAGTCAGTAGTAGATGGTGCAATTAGCACTGACATGAATCCTGCTCTTTCTCATGGTTTAGCAGAACTTAACTCAAAATTATTAAAAGTATTTAGGTATTCTGATAAAAATACTATAAAAATGATTGTTAATACTCTTGCGGGAACTCAAGATGTTGAAGCACAGTTCGAGGAAGATAAAGTTTATATCATTTAAGGAGTGAGATTATGTTTCCTAATAACAGTGAATTAATCAGTGCCTACCCCCTCCAAAGTAAAGTTTTCGGACATAGATTTACACCAAACCAAAGTCTATACGAGTATATATTGGAATTTTTGTTGGTGGCAATTTCAAGGAAAACTGTTGGTAACAATGAGGAGGAAGCATTGTTTCCGATGAACCCTGATGTATATGATAAAGAAATTAAGTACTTTCCTGAAGGGAAAGTTGGATTAAAGAGATTTATTTTCTTCAATAAAAGTAAACTTGAAGGTAAATTTGAAATGGATACTATGGCATATGAACTGTGTGTCAAGTATCTTAAAGATAGAATCGAGATTGAAACCGCTAGAGAGTTTATAGATGAGGATTATGTGATTTCTTTATTCCAGAATCTATTGTATGGGTTTAATGCAGTAATACAGAATAGATCATGGTTTGCGCAAAGCTTGCTACCTATATGCAAAGAAGCAATATTTCCAGAGATGATGGGAATGAAAAAAGATAGAAATGGGAAATACGATAATTCCTTTGATGAGGAATTCATTGATAATGTAGATACTAAGTTTGAAAAAAATCGATATAACTTTATGGCAAGAGGTGGAGAAGTTTATTATCTTCACGTTCTAAAGGCATTAAACGATTATCCAAAATATTCTCATGAAATTGAACAGGGTTTTAATAACTTACTTAACCAATTTAATGAATTCTCTTTGCTTTCCAATTTTATAGAAAGTGTTTGGGAGGAGGGAGAAGGAGAGGGATTCAAACAACCTGAGATAAATAAAACATTAGGAGTAATACCTGATGGATTCAATAATCGAGAAGAGAAGACACTTGTTGAGCTGAAGAATATATTAACCAGCACTATGCATCCTTTTGAGAAAATAGATATTCTTTCCTATGGAATTATTCTTCAAATAATTACTATGTCTTATCAACAGGCCAAATTTGCCTCAGGACAAAAATTAGGATGCTGGATTTTTGATATTAATTGCAATAGAGGAACATCACATCCAGAGGTAAAGAAACTTGCTCAAAATGCGTTCTCAAAATATGAGGAAGTATATCTCAAAGCATTGTATAACAATGTTGAAGGGAATATCAAAGAGGGCAAGGGTGGTAAATTAAGAAGTGAGCAAGAAACTATTGATGAAGCAGTGAACAATTCTCTAAAAGTATATAGAAAATTAGGTAAAAGAATTGGGATTATTAGACCTGTGAATGAAAAGGGTATGCGATTTACATTAAATGAAACAATATTAAAATTTCTTGTAACATCTTTAATTGCACCAGGAACCAAGATGACGCTTGATAGATTCCTTTACAAGATACATGACCATTTTAGAATAGTTATAGGTCAATACGAGTATAAAAAAGAAATTCTAGAAGGTAATGTTGAAACTTTGAGTGATGTGTCATTTTTGGACAAGAACAAGGAGGATTTTCATATTATGCTTAAGGAATGTGGATTTTTGAGAGAGTTATCAGATTCTACTTCTATCGTTGAGAATCCATATAAAGAGGTGACTTTATGAAGAAGTATATTGACTCAATAGAGCATGAAATATTACTACAAAATAAGAGTAACTCGGTTAGTCTAATAAGGCTAGAAGGTATCAATACTCCTGTAATATATATGGAGATATGCAAATATCTTAAGAATAATTTAAGGGATACGGAATTTATTGCAAAATTAGCAAAGGAAAAGTTTGATGACTTTAATGCACAAAGTAGAAATGAATGGAAGCAATCAATAGATTTCCTTGTAAAGAATGATTATGTAGATAGTGATGGTGCAATGACTGCCTGGAGAAATAATACTTCTGATTTGGTGGCTACCTACCAGGGAAAAAAGGTTATAGTCCTTCTTATGGGGACGGAATCTGTTCCGGATAAAGGTGGGCTAGCGGATTTCTATTACATTAGCCCAGATACTATACTAAAATCATTAAGTAAGGATTACTCGAATTGGTTTCAGGATTTATTTAATGATAAAGGTTTTAACGCAGAAGATTTAAAAGCATTAAACACTCTATTTAAGGCAATATTTAATAATGTGAATGTGGATTTAGTAAAGTTCAGTTGTATAATAGATGAATTGGAGAACAATCAGATTTATTCCGTTGATGAGCTTATAGAAGAAATATGTTATAGGCTAGATACCGATTGGGGGATACCGTCTATAAGATCAAGTAAAAAGGTACCTAAGTGCAAAAATCTTAAAAATGGTAAGATTAGTTCGGCAGACATAATTGCTAGATCATATAGTTTCATTACTAGACAAGCTTATAGAAATGGTATATCAAATAATAATTTCACTAAGCTAATAGCCAAGATTGATAAGTATGCTGAAGAGAATGAAATAAATGATGAAGTCGCTTTTCCTTATGATAATTCTTTATTTTCTTCGTTTAGTGAGTTTAAGAAATCACTTATTGATTTTATTTTAGGGAAAAATTATGAAAGTTTAAGAGGAGTTTTTGTCAATATTGATTATTCTATTATTGATGACTTGCTAAATATCAAGACAGACACAACTATAAAAATTGACAAAGTAAAAACAAATAAATTAGTAGGTAACCCTATAGATGTTTATTTGGAAATGATTTTAAAGGCATGTTTGGAGTATAAGAGACAATACAAAGAATTACCTAAATCAATAAAAATAAAAGTTAACGATATTAAATTATCAAATTGCAGCACAACTACAGAGAGAGACAATTCATATAAGAGAATTTGTATTTTCCTAGGTGGGATTCTTGATTTTGTAAAAGAAAGCAAAGTTTTACAGTCAGAGAATATTGAGTTATCTTATGAGGATGTTCAGGATCCATTCAATTATATAAATAAGGACGAATTGTCGTTAACTAAGACAGCTAATATGAATGAATTAAGTAAAGTTTACTTCACTGTTAGAGCTCTTGGGGAGGACGATGAAGCTAGGAAGCTCGACTTCATCTATTTATTTGAATCCAATTCCTCATGGTCACAGGCATTTTCTCTACTAAACCAAGATAGTTTGTTGGATTTCGATTCTAACTATATAAGGCTGCCGTTATATGCTTCCTGTAGGCAGTTAAACGAATATGTCTGTTGTGAAAGCGAAGAGGAGTTCTTCATTAAGCTTGAAAAGATTAATTTAACCTATGAATATGAGGAATATATAAATAGGCTAATTGAAGAGTTTCCTCAGATAGAAATCAGCAATCCTTTAGGATTACTTGAATCAAACTATAAGGAATTCATAGTTAGTCTGACTAATGAAGGTTATTATAGAACTATACTTAGTAATGGGAACTGCAGCAAAGTAATTAATAGATATAGTGATTTATTAAGTGCTGTAAGAGACAACTATGAAAAATTGACATCTTCTCAAAAAGAAAAAATTTACATGATATTAAATATATTTATTATATCACATTCACCTTTTTCGAGTTTCATAGAGGGCAATATTGATTCATTAATAATGCCTCCATATAATCCAGTTATGCTTGAAAAGTTATATCACCAAATGTGTTTTATGAGAAATGGCTTCGATGAAATACTAGAAATGACAGCCAATGGAAGTATACTAACAGAAAAAGATATAGAGCATAGGATAAATTATTTCACAAGAACTTGTATAATTACTTCTGGGTTTGATGTCTTTTCATTGGACAAGAATAATCAAATACCTACTGAAAAAGTTTATCAGTTTTATGCTATATACAACACGGGAAAGTGTAGTTATAACTTAATATCTGAGAAGGTGTTCGAAAATGAGCTAGTTGATGATGAGGAATTAGATAAAAAGGAATTAATAAAAAAATCCCATAAGTCAGATATTCTATCTAAGAACATTGATGATTATCTAAAAACCTTCCCTTCAACTTTAGATGGAATAAATATTCTTTTTATTAACCCTGACGATATGCAACATGTTGTAGCAGGTGTACATGATGTAATAGATAAAATTAGAAATAGACAGCAAAAGGGTAAAATCAATTTAAGAATAATTGTATCAGACCAAAGAAAAAATGGTGCCGATTATTTGAAGTATTGGTTAGACGCTTTCTTTATGGATGAAAGTGATATTATAGTAAAAACCTATTTAAACTATGCTGATTTTTCATCGATAAAGGTAAAAGATAGCATCGATAAATATACTGAGGGGCAAGATATTGTATTTATATACAATATACTTGATAGCAGTGGAATTGAATTTGATAAGACACTTATAGAGATTACAGCTGATGAAAATAAATATCCTGCTATTTTCACACCGATTCCAGTTTCGATAACCCAAGATAGTAGAGGAATAGATATTTCCCAGAGACAGTTTAGAACATCAAATGAGCATTTACAATTACTTCATAAATACATTCAACCTTTTACCAGCGATGGAAATTATAAGATTATTCGAAAACTTAAGGTAAGTGAAAGTAATAAGGGTTTGCTTAATTTAATTCATGAGAAATGCAAGTGGGTTATTTGCATTGATCAATCAATTGACAAAGAAATTTTAAATCATTGCGATAGAAAAATAATAGGCTTTTCTACAGGAAAGGGCATATTCGGTGAACTTAATGTAACTGTTTCCGCACGTCTGGATATTATTGAGGATATTCAGCTAAAGCTTAAACAGAGATTGATTAATAAGTTTTGTAAATGGAATACTCATAGACTTGAAGAAGCGGCAAAATATTGTATAGAGTTAACGAAAGATATGGACGGAAGTAGATTATTAAAAGCTTTAAATCCTTCCGATCATGAGATTCATAATTTTTTAGCGTATGTACTAACTATTCAAAACTTACAATTAAATGTGTATAGCGAAAAGTTCTTAATAAGAACATTAATAAATCTTGATAATCATCAGCATTGGTTTGATACTCATATTAGAGATAATAATACAGAATCAGCTAGTAGGCCAGATTTTCTATTATTAGAGATAGAAAACAATGATGAAAATTTAAGCTCGAATGGTAAGCTGAAAATTAAGGCTACTGTTATAGAATGTAAGATGGGCTTTGAAAATGAAAATCACATTATTAAAGCCAAGAATCAAATATATCATGGCATTAAAGTTTTATCAAGTAACTTTGATTCAAATATAGTAAGGGTAAATAAGAGATACTGGTTTAACCAATTGTATAGGGCTTTAGTTTTCTCCGAAATTCAAATTGAAGATAATAAACCAGGATATAAGATGTTAGTAGATAAATTAGCCAATATTTATAATGGTAACTTCGATATTGAATGGAACGGTAATATTTTTGCTTATTGGTTAAATCAAGATGATGATAAATATACCGTAGAGAATGTTGATTTTAGCGACGACGAGTTCCAAACAACAGTAAATCAAATAAGACTCTATAAGGCAGGTCAGTTATTTATTCAAAAATTATTAGTTCCTAAAAGCGAGAGAAATGAAGTGTTTGAATTTAATGAGATTGAAAAACCTGAAGTTCAAGAAGAGTTTTATGCAGAATTAATTGATGACACGACAGAGGTTGAATTAGATTCTGATATCAAAGAACCAACCGGTAAGGGTTCAATAGAAGGAGAAACTTTAAATCCTGGAAAGCAAGCTGCTAGCGATAAAGAGTCGCCTGAGGACAGCACAGAAATTACAGCAGTAGAATATGTGGATGTTGATGAAACCTTTTTATCTAAGCAAGAGTCTAAGGTTGCTGAGAAAAATGAACAACAAAAGATTAAGTCTACTAAGGAAGAATCAGGCAAAGAAAATGAAAATAAGGAATACTCTCTAAAGGACGTAAGATTCCTTCTGGGTAAAGACAGCAAAAGCAATGAGGATATATATTGGGAATTTGGTAATCCAAGATTAAATAATAGACACTTGCTTATAAATGGAAACTCCGGTTCGGGTAAAACCTATTGTATACAAACTCTTATTATGGAAGCAGCGATGAATAAAATTTCAGTTATTGTATTTGATTATACTGATGGTTTTACTGAATCCAAACTTTCAAGCACTTTAAAAAATTATTTGGGAAATAAACTAAAGGAACGAAGCGTTAAATTTGAAAAGTTTCCAGTAAACCCTTTCAAGAAGCATAAAGTATATCATGGTGGAAAAGAATTTGATGAATTTGACGCGGATATTGCAAATAGAATAGCTTCTAGCTTTAAAGCAGTTTATAAATTTGGTGACCAACAAAGAAATGTTGTATACGAGGCTGTTTTACAAGGATTAAATCAGCATGGCAATAATATGAACTTTAGAATTATGGCTGAACTAATAAACGAGAGCAAGAATCCATCTGCATCAACGGTTTATAGCAAGATAAAACCTTTTATAGACTACGATCCTTTCTTAACTGGAAATGAGTTTAGTTGGAAAGATATTTTAGACTCAAAAGGTGAGCTATATATTATACAATTAAGTGGTTTTGATAGAGAAATACAGGTTATGCTAACTGAGATAATACTATGGGATATATGGAGCTATGCTACTAAGTTTGGCAATGAAGATAATCCGATGCCTATTGTGTTAGATGAAGCTCACAACCTTTCCCATGACTCTTCCTCACCAAGTGGTAGATTCCTTGCAGAGGGAAGAAAGTTTGGAATATCGGGTTGGTATGCCACTCAATTTATGAAAGGTCGAATGGATTCAGAATCCATTGGTAACCTTCAACAGGCAGCACAAAAGTTGTATTTCAGTCCTCCAGAAGAAACTTTGCTAGAAGTAAGCAAGTATATAGATATAACTAATGATGGCAGTAAGTTATGGGCAGAAAAACTTAAAAAGCTTACAAAAGGGTATAGCGTAACCTGTGGATTTAGAATGAGAAATAACAAGTTTGATAAGTATGAGCCAAAAATTATAAACATTACGAGCCTGGAGGACAGACTAAATGATTAACTCACATAAATCAACATCATTTCATGGCTCATTTCAACCTCAATTAGTTTACTTGTCAAAGATACTTGAGTTGGCAAGTCAAAATTATGAAGGTAATATGTTTGATATAAGCCGTATAACGGGTATACCAACTGGAGAATCAACAGGTAAAGTTGTTCCTCATATAAAATATATGGAATACATGGGACTTATAAAAAGTAGCACTGGTGGTGGCAAGTACAAGCTGGCACTTACCAAACTCGGTGAAGTTGTTTATAGCGAAGATAAGTATTTGCTTGAGGATATTACAAAGCAAGCACTACATTATTATTTAACTCATCAAGAAATAGGAGCACCTCAATGGAGCTACCTATTTAGAGAGTACCCATATGAGTATGACGAAAAGCTAGACCTAAATTCCGTGGAGGAGAAAGGTAAGATTGCATTAGGAAAACCAATAGAGGTGGGGCCATTGAAGGGGATGTATTCAATTGGAGACTTTTCCTCATTAAATTTAATTGAATATTCTAAAGGTAGTGAATTGCTAATCAAAAGATGCTATCCTAAGATGGAGGCATATCATTTATATGCATTTACGCTTATAGCTGACTGGGAAAAGTATTTTTCAAATCAACAGGAGATAACTATAGATATAATTACAGATGAACTAAAATGGAACAGGGGATTCGGATTTGATTACGATACAACATTAGAAGTTTTAGATGAATTGTGTGCGCTAGGGTATGTGAATATAAACAAACAATTAATGCCAATCACGATAATTAGAAATTCTGAATCAAAAGATATTATAAACTTAATTTATAGTGATTTGATTTAGGGGGAACTATGGTTAAAATTAACGATATACTTGAATTTAAAAAGGAAAATTTTTTTGACGGCGCTGTTCAAGCAGATTGGTTTTATGATGATAGGATGAGAGTAAAGTCGTCAGACAGCTATATATTCCATGGACCTAAGTATTATGGAGTAAACCAATCAGATGTGACGAAAACAAAGCATAAATTAATAGATACTGCATCTTTTGTTAAGGTAATATATGATAAACTCTATGACAATTTTCAAAGTAGTAGATTTATGCTCACCATAGCAGGCTATGGGGCAGGTAAGTCACATTTATCTGTTACTTTGGCTTCTCTCCTATCTGGAGATAACAACGAATTACGTAATAGCATTATAGAGAAGCTTTATAATGTAGATGAAGGTATTGGGAGAGAGATTAAAGAAAAAGAGGATAAGAATTTAATTATTGTTTTAAACGGCATGAATGACTTTAATCTGAATAATGAAATCCTAAAAAGTGCAAAGAAATCGTTGAAAATGAATGCTTTAGATGATTCTATTTTTGAAGATATGACTATTGCTTATCAAACTGCTGCTAATTTTCTTAATACTACATTTGCGGCATTTCAAGACAGCTATATGAATTTTGCTTCAAAGAGCGCAAGATTTAAACGGCTTAAGGCTAGCGAACTTGTAAAGTTACTATCAGCGAAGGTTTTCGAAGATGCAGAGGCATATGAGATTATAAACGAAGTTTATAAAGAGAAAACTGGAAGTTTTATTAAATGGGAAGAGGGAATATCAGCATCTTCTATATTAACTAAGCTTCACGACAAATATGTTATAAAAGAAAAGAAGTTTAAAGGGATTATTATTTTATTTGATGAGTTTGGAAGGTATTTAGAGTATGCGGCGGCTCATCCGAATCTTGCATCTGAGTCGGCAATTCAACAGATTTTTGAAGCAGTACAGAACTGTAAGCCATCTTTGTTATTTGTCGGATTTATCCAATCAGACTTAAGTGCGTATTTATCAAGAGTAAGTAACCAGAATATAGCAAGATATGTAAGTAGGTATGAGAACAGTGATAAGTACTATTTATCTTCGAACCTAGAGACGGTATTAGCAAATCTAGTAAAGAAGAAAAGCAAAAATGCAGAAGATATTGTTAACAATATATTTAATAATACTTTAAAGTCATTTGCTCACCGGTTATTTGAGAATATGAATAGATGGATTCCAGAAAATAGTGCTAAAAGTGTTTGGAGTAGCGAACAATTATTTAACCAAACTATTGTAAGAGGCTGTTATCCAATACATCCAGCAACTATTTCTTTCCTATCATTGTTATCTTCGTGGATGCAGCAGAGATCGACTCTTAGCTTTTTAAGCGAAATATTTGATGGGTATAAAGATCAAGTTGTAGGTGAAAATGGTATTCCATATATTTACCCGACTGCTGTTATTAAATCAAGGATATTTAATGAGATGTTAAATGCTGAGGAGAAAGGTAGGCATCAAGGCCAACAATGTACTCAATTTAACGACTTGATGGATAAGTTTGAGGAGAAACTTTCAGAGCAAGAAAAAGATATTCTTAGGGGAATACTATTATTAAACATTGCTAGGTATAAAATCTATGACAGAGCTGATAATATCCTAGCACTCATGTATAATACCGGATTCACTGAAGAAGAGACGCGTACGGTATTAAATAATCTAGAGAATGAATTAGGAATTATATATTTTGACCAGGCGTTAAAGAGATATGCATTTACGGCTGAATCAAATTCGAAGGTTGATTTCAATAAAGAATTTGCAATTAAAAAGTTAAAGGTAAGCAGACATGGTTTATTCAACGCACTAAACGATGAAATAAAAAGGGAGATAGGTTTAGACAAGTTAGAAGAAACCCCTTTTGGTAGGGTTAATGGTATAACGACCGGTGAGTGGAATTTTAATAAGAAATTCATTGAGATAGATGAGTTTGATGAGAGGTACGCAATCAATTTGATAAGTGAATTCAAAGCTGCTGTTCATCCAGATACACCTAAGGGTTCCATAGTATTTCTATATAGCAATAGAGGTAGAAATGATCTTGTAATAGATGCACAAAAGGTTATAGAAAAATACAATTTAGACGCACTGCCTTTTATCATGTATTTAATTAACGATGATGATGATACAATCAGTGATGCTCTTCTGGAAATAAGAAGTTTATCTGCATTTTCATTAGAGGAGAGAAATAAATTTAAGAAATATATATCCATAAAATATGATGAGAATACAAAAAAAATTATTAGAAGATTTAATGAGTTAGCTAGGAAAAGGCAAATTATCACTTCAAATGGCATCGAAGTAACTGAATTAAGACTAAAGGATATGTGCATGAAGAAATTTGAAGACATATATAAATCTGCGATACCATTTGTATTTGATGGCTTTGAAAAGAAGGTAACGGCGGGAGTAAGAAAAAGATATAATAATGTTGCAACTGCTATTATAAATAGAACAATTTGTAGTAAAAGTAGTTTTGAATCTTTAGATATAGAGCTCAGAAACAGAATCAACTCAGTACTGAGTGTGAATAGCACTAATTCATGGAAGGTGCTTCTAGATACACATATTTTAACGGAACCAGTTTCGCCAGTTTTGAAAAGAATTTATGATAATATACTCAAGAGCATAAAATCGGCAGATTCTATATCTGTTGAGAGAATATTAAATGAATATATGCTTCCTCCTTACGGAGTAAATATTTACTCGTTAGTGTTATTCTTTATATATGTTTTAAGCTATAATTCTAAAAATATTGAAATTTACTCAGGTACGAGTAAAATAAAAATTAATGCATTGCAAACCTACTTTAATGACGAAAAGAAAGAAATAGTACAGAATGTATTAAAACTTAAAGTTGGCTTTAGAGAAAAGGTTAGCGATAATGTTATAAAAGATTTTATTGATGAAGTAAATAGTAATACTAGGATTGAGAGATGCGAGGAGCTGCTGCAAAGAGCTAACAAGATTAGACAAGATGAGGATATACCAGAAAACTTAGAGGGGATATTAATTAACATTGAGACACAATTAAAGATTGGAGTAGAAGCTTCCAATAAAATTTATAGAGATTTAGAGGAGGCAAAAAAAGAATATGAGGAATCTTTTGAAAAATCTTTTAAACCATTTAATTATGTTAGAATTAATAGCTATATAAGCAATATAAAAGAAGGAAAGATTCCGCGAACCAATTTTTATTATAGTGCAGAATATATTGAGAAGATACAAGGTATTCGAGAAAAATCTCTTGAGAAGATTGTGTCAGGGCTAGAGAATTATCTCGATAAGATAAAACTTGATGTAAATAATATAGATAATATCAAGAGAGCTACGGTTCAATTGTGTAAGCTTCTAAAAGGTATTGGCAGTGTTGAATTCGCAGAAAAAATTGAGCATAAAATTATTTCTATTGAAGTCAGGCTTAAGGAGAAAGCAAAGTACGAAACTATATTAGCTCAGTGCGACGAGGAGCTCGGTCGATGTGAAGAATATATAGTTAAGTATAATAGCTTCGATCAAGCGGAGAGAATTTTAATTTATTGGTCAGATTATTTAAACAGCAATAAAGTGCCAGATGATATAAGAAATGAGTACTTACCTAAATTAGGTAAGCTAAGAGCAATATTAGATAAGATGTATGAAAAGATTGTAGAAGATACTAAGGCTTTAATTTCGAAGGTGGAAACTCTAACCGATAGTACCCAACTGAAAAAATATAAAGAAGAGTTAGAGAAAACACTAAAGAAAGGTGTTCATAATGATTTTAAAGAAATTTTTACTAAACTTATTGAATTATGCGAAGATGTTATAAATGATATAAATAGTTTATACAATGCTGAGCTAACTAGATCTGAATTAGAGAGAGATGCATCATTATTGAAGAATAAATACTCTAAAGAAATATTAATTAATATTGTTAATAATTCTATAGCAGAGAAGTATGATAAGGAAAATACAAAAGAAGAATCCTGGAGGCAAAAGTATATAAAGAATATAAAAGAATTGACAACTATGTCTCCATCACAGCTACTACAATGGAAAAGTCAGACTGAATTAAAACCATATTACTTAACTGATGAAACTTTAGAAGAGTGTGAAATGATTCTAGATATAGTGAATGAAAAGCTAGTACAGTTCAAGATAGAAAATATAATTGAGTTGTTTAAACAACTTGATGATAAACAACGTCAGTTGTGCGTAGAAAAATTAAAAAGTGTATAGTGAATTATGATTCAGTTAAGCCATGTCAATTTATGGCTTAACTTATTTTTTGTAATTTATTATTATTTGATGTAAAATAGAAGTTGATAAACATTATCAACTAGAGGAAGTGTGTGAGAAATATATGAAACATATAATATTTTATTCAGGGGGCATAGGCAGTTATTTTGCTGCAAAACGTGTCATAGAAATATATAATAGAGAAGACATAATTCTATTATTTACAGATACTATGATGGAAGATCAGGATTTACATAGATTTATTGAAGAAACATCCATAAAACTTGGAGTTGAACTTGTCACTATAAAGGATGGAAGAACACCTTGGGATGTTGCAAGAGATGTACGATTTTTGCCTAACAGCAGAGTAGCACAATGTTCACATCTTTTGAAACAAAAGGTAGCAGAAAAATACATAAAGCAGAATTTCAATCCTGAAGAATGTATACTATACTTAGGCATTGATTGGACAGAAGAACATAGAAAGAAAGCTCCTATAAAAAATTGGCACCCGTATACAGTTGAGTTCCCTATGTGTGAACCTCCTTATTTGACAAAGATAGAAATGCTAAATAAATTAGTGAATGAAGATAATATCCAAGTGCCAGAACTTTATAAATTAGGTTTTGCACACAATAATTGTGGAGGATTCTGTTTTCGAGCAGGGATAGGTCACTTTAAAAATTTATTAGAGAAAAGACCGGAGTTGTACAAGTATCATGAAGAAAAGGAGCTAGAAATAAGGGAATATCTACAGAGAGATGATATAACTATTTTAAGAAGAAGAAAAAATGGGAAAAATGTAAATATTACTTTAAGAGAACTCAGAATAGAATTAGAAAATTCACCTCAGCAACTTGATTTAATGGATTTAATTGATCATGGTGGATGTGGATGTTTTGTAAATGAGGTAAGCGATGAAGATTTAGAGGCGCACAGTGGAGATTATGTCTATAGGGCAAATAAATGATTGCTAAACTTTATATCAGAGGTAGTATATATGTGTAAAGAAAATGTGGAAACTAAACTATACACCCTAATTGATAAAAGCAATAAATCATATAAGAGTGAAATAAAAGGAAAATTAGGCGGTCACAAACGCCTAAAAATATATGGAAGGCTTGATTGCCCGTCTGCTTTACGATACATAGCAAAAGGGCAGTATGTAAAATACCGTGTATTCTTTACAGATGAAGAAACCGCAATTGCTGCTGGTTATAGGCCTTGCGCGGTTTGTATGCCGGAAGAATATAAACAATGGAAAAAGAATAAAGGTAAATAAATCAACGATGTGATTTAACTCAATTACAATCAATCGATAATCTATCAAGAATTAGGGTAGAGAGTTAGCTCAATGACCCTATACCAACCTGCTTAACAGTAAGGTGGTTCTGCTAACAGCGATAAGAGGGTTAAAGGCCTAAATGACCTTTAACGGGCTATCTGCGAATAGCAATGAGCGTGTATAGATAGCCCAGGGTTGTTATTATGATGACGTAGTATCTTCTTATCTTAGGGTAAGAAGTTTTTTTGTTATATCGAATTTGAGATTATTAGCATGAGGAGTGAAATATATGGATAAAAAAATAGAGGTTGTAACCCTGGCTGAGGTAATTAAAGACATGACGCCTGAAGAACTTATATGAAATACCAAAGTAGGATTTTAAATGTAAGTCCAAAATCATATCTGCCGTCGTGATTTACGACGGCAGGTTAAACACAAATTTTCAATAATTAAAGCTTGACCTAAGGTGGCGATTTGCCATGTCAGGTCAAGCTTTTTGTTACCATTGCAACATCATTCTTCTATATATATTTATATAGGCATATTAGGCATATTATATATAACCTATATATACCTATATTATCTATTTTATATTTATATATAATTTAAAGTTACAAAGTTACCAATATATAAGAAAGCCTTGATTTATCTGCTCTTTGGGATGTAACTTTCTTTGTAACTTTCTGATTTTTAAAGTTACAAAATTACGAATGAAAGTTACAAAGTTACAAGTGAAAGTTACACCATTTTGCAGTGAATAAAACCCTAAAAATTTTATATATCTTCCAGTCTTGTAAAACCTTTTGTGGACCATAACAGCCAAATCTGCAGGTGAAATTACATCTTTTCCATCCAGGAATGAATGCCAAAATACTGTTTATCTTAAATATGAGGTATGTAAAGCCTTTCAAAGCTGTATTCCCATTTTGGGAACTTAGGTTTTATCTTAAAAATGTGATATTTGAATTATTCGTATTAATAAATATACAAAAAGAATAGTTTGCAGTTGTTTAATTACATACCTCTTGTTAAATTTAACCTCAATTCCTATAATAAAAATATAATCCCAAAAACATCACAGGAGGCAAATTAGATGAAAGCAATACTAAACAGAAAAAGCATAAGAAAATATAAAGACATAAAGATAAGCGATGAAACCATAGAAGAATTATTAAGAGCGGCTATGGCAGCACCTTCGGCAGGAAATGAACAGCCTTGGGAGTTTATAGTTTTAAGAGACAAGGAAATTATGAAAAAGATAACTGAAGTACATCCATACTCAAAGATGCTGCTAAATACAGATACAGCAATTGTTATTTGCGGTGATGAAGCTAAGGAAGTATTTAAGGGCTATTGGGTGCAGGATTGTTCAGCTGCAACTGAAAACATATTGATAGCTGCGGAGGATATGGGACTTGGAGCTGTTTGGTTAGGCGTTTATCCAACAGAGGATAGGGTGCAAGCCATAAAAGAGCTTTTAAATCTTCCTAATAGCGTAATTCCTTTATCAATAGTACCAATAGGATATCCTGATGAAGATAGAAAGATGGCAGATAGATTTAATAAAGCAAGAATACATTATGACAGATGGTAAGATTGACTTAACAATATAACTCTTTTGTTAACATTGCTACGTATTTTCCTATATATATATTTATATTAGGCATATTAGGTATATTATATATACTCTATATATACCTATATCCCCTATTTATTATTTATATATATATTAATGTTAACAAAGTTAACAAATATTAATAAAGCCAGTAATATCAATGGTTAAGGCTGTTAACATTCTTGTTAACATTCTAAAAGTGTATGTTAACAATATTAACATTAGAATGTTAACAAAATAATGCTTGTTAACATAGAAAGTTAACAAAATTTCTAATCATAATAAGCTGAAGTGTTTAAAGCATGACCTAAGGCGGCGATTTACCGTGTTAGGTCATGCTTTTTAACTTATGGATGTAGTAATGTATGCTAGCTTTGTATACTATCTTGGAGTTTTTTAGATTGATTATTCTCCACAGCAATAATTATCTTTTTCTGAAAAACCTGGTAAAGGCATACACAAATAAGATAAATGGTGCTAGAACTACTAGCAAAGCTATATATTCTGCTATTTTATATAAATAGGTTAAAACAAGGAAAATTATACTAATTGAAATAAGGGTTATAGGTATTTGAATTAAGAGCTTAAAAAGTTCGTTTTTATTTAATTTATAAAAGATATAGCTGGTTACAATAGATGTTATTATTAAAAGGATGCAGTAAAGTATATAGTGATTAGTTGAAATAGCTTCCGGATTAAGATTGAAAAATTTTAAAAAACGTAATTTAATAAATAGCAATGCCGGAAGCAAAGCAATTAGAGATTCTAATAGGTAAATACTAAAAGAAAGAAAGAGTCTTATGGGATAAAAAATTTCAAATAAGAAAGAGATGTCATCCCACCCTTTACGAGAGGTGAACATTTGAAGAATGCTTCTAATGAAGCCGCTTACTGTTGCTAATGTCAAAAATTCTATCAATTCAATAAATAGGTCTTTGCTTTGTGCTGTTAAGGTCCATTGCTGCTTAACTATCTGAAAGTTAAAATGTCCATTTTCAATGCCTTGCTGAACGGCCTGAATAAAAATTCCAATAAATTTAAAATCACCTACAATTTCATCTCTTAAGTCTTCTATAATGCTAAAATCACCATGAAAAAAAGCATTCTTTAAAAAAGGTATTACAAACATGTAGAGTATAAGCGAGTAAATAGCGCAAGTGATAACCAAACTTCCAATTCCTCTTTTTCTTATTCCCATTACCCCCCTAATCAGATTAAGCTGATAAAAAAATATCATTTAATTATATTCATTTCACCTGAAAATTATATGTGTAAAGGTCTATTTATTTCAAAAATTAAATATAAATAAATATGTAATAATTGTGCTAGATAGGCTGTGGCAAGCTACATAAATAACAATATAAGCGACGCTGTTGCGTTAGAATTGCTTAAGAAATCATTAGTCATTCAAAAGATTTATTATGAAGTTATTGGGGCTGGATTGTTCATCAAAGATGGGAAAGTAAAATTACAGGCATAACTTTTTAGGGGGGAAGCTATGGATTATAAGTGAAGTACAGGCGTAGAAGTATTTGGCATAAAGACTTAAGAAGCAATAGAAATACAAAATGATATGAGAGGTTTCAAATGATAATAGAGTAAAACTATAAAACCGTATACTCTATTATTTTGTAATGTTCTTAAATGCTAACCATCCATAAAAATAAATCTGACTTTCTAATATTTATAAGTCAACGTTAAGGAGGTATTCTTCTATGTCAGAACAAAGGGTAATTAGTGCGGCAAACTTATCTCTAATAGAGAACAATCTTCAAACTATCTACAGGAATATTGAAGTGGTTAACAACAATGTTGATGTAGTTAATCAAAGGGTAAATGCTATAGATCAGAATGTAAATGTGGTTTACAATGAGGTAGCTAAATTGGCCGCAGAGTTTCAAGATTATGTAGATATGGCTGTTAAACAGCATAACCTTGAAGTGGCATTAGCTAACATTATAAAAATACGTCAAGAACTAGAGAAAAAATATGGTCACTATGATGAAGTTCGTAGAACAACAACCGGAATTCTTCAGGCAGATGATTTGGGTATCGTGAGAAAGGATACTATTAGTACTGCCACAGAAGAACTTATGATTTCAAATCCAAATTATTGGCTTGCACCATGCTTAGTAGCTATAGCAGCATGGATAAATAATCAGCAGGAACTTGCAGAAAAAGCTCTGCATGAAGCAATTAAGAGAAATGATGAAAAAACTTCCTTACTCTTTGCACTTATATGTCGTCGTGCAGATAGAAAAGATGCCTGTTTAAAATGGACACAAAGATATTTTGCAAATCAAGATGAAGAAAACTTAGACAGAAAATGTATTGTTATTATAGATGCTTTTGCCAGTGGTTTATTAGGTACTGACTCAGAAGGAGTCATTTCAAGGCAGATGACTGAATGGTTAAACAAATTATCAGATAAGCCGGGGTTTGTTGAGCAGCAAACAACTCAATGGTCTGAGGCTATCAATGCAAAGCGTCCTCCTCTAACAGAAAGCTGTTATCCATATCTAAAAAAATACAGCAGGACATGGCCTGTATTAGAACATATTATGGAAGGAGCTTACCTGCATGCAGAAGTTTTCAATTATCTTGAGAACATCTTTTCTCAGGAGGCATCAACGGACTCGCTGAAAGAACAATTAGATGAGGAACTAATGAAACTAGTTACAGATTTTGACGATGAAGAGCTGCCATTAAGAAGAGAAGAAAAATTTAATCAGTTTATTATTGATTTCGAAGGCGATAAGAAAAGAGCTCAAGCAAGTATGAAGGTGGAGCAGACTGCCTTTGAAGAGCGTAAAAATTTCACGCAGCTTTTAACTGATGCAGCTATGAAGCCTGAAAGCTCACATGCAGGCATCTCAACACAAAAGTTTGCAATAGCTCTTTCTCGCGATTGGATAATCAATGCATATAATGATGTTACTGCTCAGAACAGAATGAATATTCCTAATGAAATTGAAATTAACATAGATTCCTTTAATGACAAAACAACAGACGGAAAAGATGAGCGTGAACTTGCGGACAGATTTAACAGTCTTGTAGATAAAGAAAAAACAGAAGCCTTGGCAAAACTCAAACTTTCAATGTTTGAAAAGTATTCGTTGTGGGGAGGGGGAGCCATAGGTGTTATAGGACTTATAATGATAATTTCAGGAAACGCCCTGTTTGGCTTTATTGGGATAATTGCCGGTATTGGTTTGGTTATAAATCATTTTTCAAAGAAAAAGAAGCTTGAGGAGCTTAGGAGCAAGCTTGAAACTCAGTTTGAAGAAAAGCGTAGCAGCGGAACACAGATTTTACTTGCAACCTTAGCTGAAGTAGTTGACTTTAGAGCTGAGTTCCAGGAGAAGGATAGTGAAAGTCAAAAGGTTATCGATTATCTGGAACAAATATCTCCTGAGCAATACATCAAAAAGCTTTCAGATTCAAATAGAAGAATCAGAATTTCTTAATAAAGATAGGAGGGCTAATTATGAACGCTAAGGATAGAGCTAATTTCATTAATTCGGTACAGACAGATACAATTGAAAAACTAATATGCAGTGCATGTGGTGCTGAAATTACGGCTGGAGATAAGTTTTGCGATAATTGTGGTGCAGAGGTTGTCATAAATAATAGAGAGCTCATGGAGGAGAAAGCACCTCTAAATAGAGTCAGAGAGCCTGCAGTAAAAGCGGCTGAAAAGGTTAAAAGTAAAATTGCAGACACACAAAGGAAAACCTATGTTGAACCGATTAATATTTTTGCTTTAGGACTGCCGGAGTGGAGTATTGAGCCTCCGCAGGTAGTAGTTAGGAGGAAGAGAAAAATATGATTCAAGTTCCGCATACCTATTCTGAATGGGTTGCTATTTTAGAACTTTTAAAGACAAAGTCAAATGATATTGAGGTTTTAGAAGCAATGCAGCAGGGAACCGTGCAATGGCAGTCCGGTGTGGCAGAACGTTTTGCTAAAAAACTTGTAGATGTTATCAATTACAGAATGAATTCAGCTGCTGATAAATTTCAAAGAGATTACAGCTTTGCAAGGGGACAGGAAGCGCTAATTATCCAATCGCTTCTTGCACTTCGAAAGGAACTTAATTTTCTTGCTCAAGCTATTAATTTAAATGCTGTACCTGAGAAGGATAGATATCAGTATGTAAAGCTTGTACAAGAGCAGGCAAACAGCATGCAGAAATCACTTGAGGATTCAGCAAAGAAGGATAGAACAGGAAAGCTTCTAAGCCTTGTTAGAAACAATAAAGTAAATTCATTTTAGCTACTGCGAAGGGAGCAATTTTATGAGTGACTTATCTAAATGTAAAGAACTGCTTAAAAGATATTCTATAGCTAGAATTCCATTTATAGCAGTTAATACAATAGAGCGGGGAAGAACCTTGGAAATTCTAAAGCAAGTGGGGGAAGAACTAAACCTTCAGTTTTTTGTTCATACCTTGTCAAAGGGTGTATATGATTTGACAAGTGAGAAAGTTTTGAGCGAGGATAAATCTATTTATGGTGCAATTGATTTTATGGGTGAACAGATGAAAAGAAAGCAGTGTCTGACTCTTGTGCTGACAGAAGTACCTGATTTAAGCGGTGACAACAGCGACGCAAGACAAGTTTTGGATCTGGTAACACTTGCCGAGGAGTCTGGCGGTGTAGTAATTATTCTTACAAGCAATGAGGTTTGGAATCAGCTCCAGAGGCTGGGGATGACCATAAAGGTTGATCTTCCAAATGAAGATGAGATGTATGACATTATTAAGGAATACATTGACGATTACCGCAATGATATTCCTATTGAATGGGATAACAAAGACATTCGAGAAGCTGCTTCAATGCTGGCGGGAGTGACAAGAATTGAGGCGCAGAATGTAATAGCAGCCCTAATTGCCAACAGGAGTATTAAAAAATCAGACTTGGATGAAATAAGATTTGCAAAGGATAGGCTTTTCTCTGATATATCCGGTCTTGAAAAAATAGAAGTGGATGAGAGGGTTAAGGATGTTGGCGGATTAGAGGGACTTCGCAAGTGGCTTGAAGAGAAAAAAGCCTTATTAACTCCTGAGAAACGAGATGAAATGAAAGCTAGAGGACTTCAGTCACCAAGAGGGATTCTTCTTGTAGGAGTTCCCGGCTGCGGAAAATCTTTATCTGCTAAATCTATTTCGGCAAATTGGAAGCTGCCCTTATATAGGCTGGACTTTGCAACAGTACAAGGCAGCTATGTTGGTCAATCAGAGCAGCAGCTTAAGAACGCCTTAACTACTGCAGAAAACGTTTCGCCATGTGTATTGTGGATAGATGAAATTGAAAAAGGTTTATCAGGAGCAGGCGGCAGCAATGACGGCGGTGTGTCAACAAGAATGGTTGGGCAATTTTTATTCTGGCTTCAGGAGTGTAAAAAACAAGTATTTGTTGTGGCGACTGCCAATGATGTTTCCATGCTTCCTTCAGAGCTTTTAAGACGTGGACGATTTGACGAGTTATTTTTTGTAGACTTGCCGACGGCTAATGAAAGAAGAGAAATTATAACAATGTATATGAAAAAATATCTGAAATTAAATTTTACAGGACCTTTCTCAGATAAAATTGTAGAAATTACTGATGGCTTTACCGGAGCTGATATAGAGTCAACTATCAGGGAGCTTGCTTATAGAATTGTTGCCAATGAAAGTTATGAGCTTACAGAGGAGAACATGATTACAACTTTCAATAATGTTGTACCTCTTTCTCAAACGAGCCCGGAAAAAATTGATGCTATTCGTGATTGGGGAAAGGAAAGAGCTGTTCCGGCTTCAGGAAGGCCTATCGGGGCAGAGGAATTGTCTCAAAAAAACAAAACCGTAAAAACAAGAAAAGTTTTAGTATAGGTTAGATATATAATAACTAGAGGGAGGGAAATGCAGAACCTCCCTTTCCTGTAGTTTTAAATAGGGGGGATGGATGTTGCCAAGACCAATGTTAAAACTTACACAGCAAAACAAAGCTCAGACGAATAATGTGCTTAGTGTAACTAATCAGGAACAAAAAAATCAGATTACGCAAATGGATAAGATGAAGCTTGACAGAATTCTTCGTCAGCGCCGTTCGAAGGAATATATGGATGCACTTAACAAATTGGATGTAGGGGGACATGTTCATAACCAGGAAAAGGTTAACAATATAATCAATGTAATAAAAAGCGAGTTCCCTGAAGTGCAGCTTTCAGGTATCCTTCTTGGATATGTATCTGTGTGTTATTTAGGCAGACCTTATGAAGTTCATATACTTGATATAACAGGTGGGATTATCGAGCACTTTGAAGCCGGACACTCTCTTCCAAATGGAATGGAAAAAGCTCGTTCTATTGCTATGAGAGGTGGGTATGATTTTATTGAAGTTTACGTAGACTGCTGTCGCGCTGTTAGTTCAAATGGAACAGTATCAGTAATTTCGGGCTTATGATTTGAAGCTTATAAAAACAAGAAATGACATAATTAAGTATTTCGCATATAGATTTTATCTTTTCTCTTAAAAATGAGTATGTTCTTAAAATAGAGGGGGATAACCTAATGAGTATTTGTAAAAAATGTGGTTTTGAAGTTAGAAGTACAAGTAAGTTTTGTCCAAAATGTGGAACACAAATAGAGCATGATACTGATGCTGTTAAATCAGAGGAGCATCAGATAGATGATATTCCCTCAAATGCAATCATAGAGGATAAAACGAACATATCTGAAGAAAAAAATGATCCTATAAAATTTAAGGAGTCGTTTGAAAAACTAAGTGTAAATTTTATAAAAGTGTTTAGAAAAATTCCAAAGCTCTATTTAGAAGTAACTATTGTAGTAGTAGTTATTATAGCTGTAGCAATAGGCAGTGGTAGTTATATATTCAGTAAAGATCGTGCTCTAAGTAGATTTAAGAGTGCCATGACTTCTCATAAGGCAAATGAAATTGCGAAAATACTATCTGAAGGCAGTTCTGGAGTTGAAATTAATGAAAAAACGATCCAACCTTTGATAAAATATATGGATAAGAATCCCCAATGGCTAAATTTGATGTTAGATTCTATAAAGCAGCAAAGTGATAAGGTGGGCGGTGAAGCTGCAAAACTTGCACTAAGCTCAAAGGAAGCAAGTTCTCCGGATATAGTTTTTATTAATAAGGGGAAAAAATTTTTGATTTTTAATAAATATGCTTTCGAGATTAAGCCGTACTATATAAATCTTAATATGAAACTTAAGAATTCAAAGGTAAGTTTGAACGAAGGGACTCCTGTTGTATCAGATAAGGATAACTACACTGCAAAACTTGGACCTTTTATACCCGGAATATATCAATTGAAATCATCTTTTGAAGAAAAATATCTTAATGTTAAAAAGGATATGGACATTGAACTCATAAGCAGTCATAAAAATTTGGGAGCATCTCAAAATACAATTGATGTGAACATAAATTTTGATGAGATCGTATTTGTACAGGTAAGCTCAGATTATGATAATGCAAAAATATACGTAGATGGAAAAGATTCCGGTGTTTTAGTTAAAGATGCAAATAAATTTGGACCGCTTTCCTCATCTTCAGAAATTTATGCAGAAAATATAGTGGATGGCAAAGCTATCCAAAGCGATAAAGCGGTAATTGGAAATAATAACTCTATCTATCTTAAGTTTCCTAGTATAAAAAAGCCAGAACCAGATACTGAAGCTATACCGTCAGGTGCGCCTGTATTTAATAAAGTATCTGCATCATCAGATCTAAAAGAAGTTAATTTCAACCATGAGCCTAAACTTGTTTACGATGGAGATAAAACAACCGCATGGGTTGAAGGAAGCTCAGATGATGGAATTGGTCAATGGGTAGAACTTTATAATGATTCATTGCAGAGTGTTTCAGGCATAGATATAATTAATGGGTATTCAAAAAGCACTAAATCCTATTATTCTAACAACAGAGCAGCCAAAATAAAAGTAGATTTTTCAAATGGAAAAAGTTTAACCTATGATTTGCAGGACGGTATAATGGATACGCAGCGTCTAAATTTTGGAGAGGTAATTAAGACACAGTATATAAAGATTACCATTTTGCAGGTTTATAAAGGAAATACTTATAGTGACACCTGCATATCTGAAATAAATGCATATTAATTAAGGCTAATGTATTTAAAGCTTGACCTGACACAGCAAATCGCCGCTTTAGGTCAAGCTTTTAAATTTACAGCTAGCAGTTACTCATTATTTTTTAACCCAAACTCATAATAATACCTAATAGCTTCATCAACAATGGTATTCATATAAACATTAACATCATGATGAGAAGCTTTAATCTCGTTGAGCATTTTTGCAGTAGAGTAGCGGATCTTATAATATCTCCCCACAGTATAAGGCTCATCATCAACCTTAGGAGTGGCAACGTTGGCTTCTGTTTTTATTTTTCGATTATCTGTTAAAGCTGTATTATTTTTATTAAAGTTAAAAGTATTTGATGGAGTGGGTTCAGCAGCAGGCGGGGCTGGAGCAAAGCTAAAGGATGTAATGACATTGCCAAAATCTACATCGCCTTCTATAAAACCGCAATCATCTTCTTCAATCACATCTAAGGACTCTGCATCTAAATCTAATCTCTTTTTTCTAACCATAATATCTTCACCTCTTTTTTTATATATAAATATGCAAATAGTTCCTTTAATTTTGAAAAAGGCGCATGGTTGCAGTAAATATTTATATATTTAATTTTATACATAGGTAAAAATATATATATTTATATGGTTTTATATTTAAATATTTAAATTTGTATAAGATGTTGGTGCGTGTAAATGTAGATAAACTTTTCTTTACTATGCCTATTATTGAAATGATAGGTAAATTCTTTATAATGCCTTAAAAACATATCTTTTCTACTTTCAAGTTCGAAATATAAGAATACTGCTTAATATAAATACTTAGAATTTCATAAGGTCAACTAGTGTTTCTTGAAGTCGTGCACTTGCCCATTTAAATTGATTTTCATCAGGATACTTACGATAAGAGCATTCTATAACCATAATGAGATAAAGATATATTTGATAAAGAACTGCTCTTATTTCCTCTTCCTTCTCAAGGACTAGTCTTCCTTTATAGCTTTTCATGAATTCTTTATTATTTAAAAGAAAACCGCATACTGGATCAAGCAGTGCATCTCCATATACTGCACGCTCACAATCAAGAATACCTGTTATTTTTGATGTCTTAGGGTCTACAAATATGTTTCCATCCCACAAATCCTTGTGTATTAGAGATGGTATTTTTACCGCATTTAATACCTCACGCTTTTCATATATCATATTATAAATTTTATCATAATCGTAGGGGAGCATAACCCTAACATCCATGGCATCGGCTAATAAATCCTTTATCATACATAAAAAAGCCTGATCCCATGTGTCAAATTTCTTATCATCTTGTGATATATATCCGAAATAGCTGCCTTCTATACTGTGTATTTTACGTGCAAGCCCACCAAGCTCAGATGATATTTCTCTATACTGTTCTTCTGAAAGTTCCGAACGTATCTTATTGAGTGGTACACCATCTACAAACTCCATGAAGAAAAAGTCATTTTTAATAATTTCTCCACTTTGATCATAATAGAAAACCTTTGGAATCGGTATATCTCCAAGTGATTTAATCTTATTTAGAACATACACTTCTGTTTCCATGATGTTTTTCTCATATCTCATTACAGTCACATCCTCAGGTGGTGAAACCTTGAGTACCGTTTTAAATCCATTTGTGAGCGTTAACATATATGCAGTGTTGAAATAACCATCTGTTAACTCTGTTATTATTTCAGGTTTTGCACTATTTCCGAATGCTTGTCTTGTCATCATATTGATTTGCTCATAGGTTAGTTTTGATTTTGTTATACTCTCCATATTGATTACTCCTCTACGAATTTATTACTGGCAATTATACCATATTTTGTATTGCAAAACAAAAACACCGTAAAATTAAGTTCTGAATAATACGGTGTTTTGAATAAATATTCTGTTTTTATGTTATTTCACAATATTTGAAAGTTGACACTTAATGGAACTATATGTAATGATTACTTTTTTAGTATATTTATATCTTCATATTTCATTAAATAATAAGGTTCATTTTCTATAACTTCTTCCTCGATTGTCCACCCTTGAGATAAATAAAAATGAAAAGCATTTACATTTGCCTTTACACACTTCAATGTTAGCGGTAATCCAACTACTTTTGCAGACTGATTTATCAATGCTTTGCCTACCCCACATCTTTTAAAATTTGATGAAACAAATAAATTGTGAATAAATTTATCTTCTTCCCAAATTGAAATAAACCCAGCAATTTCATTGTCTATTTTTGCTGTTAGTATTAATTCACCTTCTGTACTACTATCAAAATCTTCTAGCTTTATACTACCATGTTCCACCCAATTAAAATTTTCCTGTCTTGTGTTAAAAAAAATCTTGCGTAGCTCATCATAATCTTTTTTTTGAGCTTTTTGTATAGAAATATTATTTTTATTCATTATATCTTCTCCTCTCATGCTATAAAACAATTCACAATAGTTTACA
Source organism: Clostridium rhizosphaerae (assembly GCF_016765585.1). Taxonomy (GTDB): domain Bacteria; phylum Bacillota; class Clostridia; order Clostridiales; family Clostridiaceae; genus Clostridium_AT; species Clostridium_AT rhizosphaerae. The sequence continues at coordinate 851,502 of NZ_JAESWC010000002.1, read as the reverse complement.
AAGATTCCTTAACCTATGTATTGAACTAGCGAATCATATAAGAATGTTCCACAACAATGACTCGCTATGCTCATTAGTCTAACTTTTGAATTTTAATAATGGACTTAGAGTGCTTTAAGTATGAGATTTTATATTTGTTATATTGTTTAATTGTTGGCGTAAACCATGTATCTTCTTGAATTTTGGTATTATTAATATAAATTGTATTGTAGGCCCTGTTATGTTCAATATTGGTGACAGTCCCTTCAGCTAATAAAAAATTACCAGTAATTAATGCTGGAACATCTCTAATAATTGGTATTTGAATAAAAAATAAATAACAGCAAATAACAGCAGTTATTGCAACCTGACTTAAATATATGAAAATCATCTTTGTTCTACTTTCTTTATTAAAAGAATGTAAGTATGAAAAAGTCCCTTCTCTTATCTTCTTTCTTATACGCATATCTTTATGGGTAAGAAATATAACAAACGGCAAAAATATTGTCATTACTAAACCTACAATAAAATTTAAGATAAACTCAATTAAATACTTAGTCATATATTCTACCTTTCTGGTTGCTTAGCGCTTAATATATTGCGCTTACGAATTCGTTATTGGTAATTATACCATATATTTCAAACCAATTCATGTAAATATTTATAGAGCAAAGAGAATACTTCATTAATTAATACCTATATTGTGAAGTTCACATAATATGTTATAAGAAATATATTAAAAAACTAGATTGGATTGAATCCTGTATTCAGCAGGAATCAGTCCAAATCTATCTATATCATCATCGTATCAAATTTAGTAGCCGTTCTCTTCTAAATATTTTACCAGATTATTTTGCTGTTTTATGGACTATAAATGCTATAATTTGAGTTGCTATACCAAAAATACAAACTCCGTACCATCCAAAATGTGAATAACTGTAAGTTCCTAGAAAAGAGCCAAGGGATCCACCAAGAAAGAAGCTTACCATATATACTGTATTAATCCTGTTGCGCATTTCCTCATTCAATGAATGTACTCTTGTTTGATTGGAGACATTACATGATTGGACTCCTAAGTCAAGCAATATAACTCCTAAAATCAACCCAAACATTTTAAATCCAAGGAAAAGAAATAATATATAAGAAAGTATTACAACAGATATACATATTCCTATAACAAATCTAGGCCCTCTCTTGTCAGCTATTCTTCCTACCAAAGGTGCAGCTAAAGCACCACTGATGCCAACCAATCCTAATAAACCTGCTGCTTGTGATCCCATATTATAATGAGAGCTTTCAAGTAAAAACGTTAGTGATGTCCAAAAGGCACTGAAGGCCGCAAACATCATAGCACCATTTATAGAAGCCTCTCTTAAAACAGATTCAGTCTTTATTAAACGAAACAATGATTTTAGTAAATCAATATATTTAATATTAGAAACAGGTTTGTGTACGGGAATTATTTTTCTTAAAACAAACATAAGGATTATCATCATAGCTGCTGCAATAATATATACTATTCTCCAACCAAAATAACCTCCTAAAATGCCGCTGAATGTACGTGAGGCCAAGATACCGATTAATAAACCGCTCATAACCGTTCCTATTATTCGTCCTCTCTCCTTTGGATCAGATAACTGAGCAGCCAAGGGTATAATGAGCTGAGGGATAATAGATGTAAAGCCAACTGCAAAAGAAGAAATTATTAACATAGATATATTGCGGGAAAAAAACATACTTAAAAGAGAAAGCACTGAAAGCAAGAGCATAACAGTTATTAAATTTCTTTTTTCTTTTATATCACCAAGAGGTAATATTAGTATCATTCCGGCTGCATAGCCTATTTGTGTGAGCATTGCAGCAGAGCCTACACTAATTTCACTGACATTAAATGTCTTAGCCATATCTGCCAGTAATGGCTGAATATAATATAGATTTGCGACTGTAAGACCGCAGGCTATGGCCATTACTGTAATTAATAAATTACTCAATACAGGGTTACTTTTTGTAGAATTATCTTTTAATAGTTCCATAATACTCCACTCCTTTTAATAGATAAAATAATAAAAATGGCAAAGGTAAAATAAATGTATATAGTAAACTGAACGTTTAGTTTATAAATATATAATATACCAAACGTTCAGTTTTGTAAAGTGCTATTTTGCTTGAAAATCAAAAAAAATAAATATATAATATACGTATAGTTTATTAATGATATGGTCAAAACTTTAATATTAGTAAGTGGTAGAAACCGCACACCATTTTTCATTAATGTTTGTGCCGCAGCGGTAACGGCGAGGTGGAGGATAAAATGGAGAAAAAATTAGGACGTCCTAGAAGTGAAGAAACAAAAAATGATATTCTGGAAGCTTCATATGATTTGCTAATCGAAAATGGCTTTGCGGCAGTAACCGTTGAAAAGATTGCAGAAAGGGCAAAAGTAAGTAAAGCTACTATTTATAAATGGTGGCCAAACAAGGCTGCTGTTGTTATAGACGGATTCCTAAATGCCACTAAGGCTGAATTACCAATACCTGATACTGGATCAGCAATTAAAGACATATTTATTCAAGTTGATAACTTTGCAAAATTTCTGTCGAACAGAAAAGGAAACGTAATTACTCAAATAATTGCTGAAGGACAACATGATATTCAATTAGCTGAAATATATCGTAAAGCATATTTTACGCCGCGTCGTGAGATTTCAAAACAAATTTTAGAGCGTGGAATTTCGCGAGGGGAATTAAGGAAGGATTTAAATATAGGAGCTTGTATTGACTTAATTTGGGGACCTATATTTTATAGATTACTGATAACCGGTGAAGTAATTGATGAGACCTTTATAAAGGAAATTGTGGACTACGCTTTTAAAGGAATAAGACAGTAACCATATATTTTGCTTTATGGCTATTGTATTAACTGAATAGGTAATTAGAGAAAGCATGATAGATAATGCTGTCTTAAAATGATTCAGCCGTACCATCTCTTTTGGTACGGCTGTTCTTCTCTATAATTCCATTTTAAATCTATTATTTCTGTTGTTTTTGAGAAATACATTTTTTAGGACAAGCCAATTGGCAAGCGCCACAGTCTACACAAGCAGATTCGTTGATTATTCTTTTCCTGTCTTTATCTTCTGCTATGCATCCAACAATGCATACCCGCTGGCAAGTTCCACAGCCTACACAATCCGACTTATTAATTATTCTGGGCATATTTCTCTCCTTATATCCGGAAAATTATAATGTTTGTTTGCAGGAGGTAACAGTAACTTCTAAGGTTCTTGTAAGGAATGGACACTTTTCCTTCATCAGTTTAAAGTTCTCCCCATCCTTTAGGAATTTAGCAGTTCCTTCAATTGAAAATCCGGTTCCCATATATTTGTAGCCCATTACTTCTTTACTACCTAGAGTCAATTTAATTTTTGGGTTAGCATTAATATTTTCTTCTGTTTTTATCATAGCAGCTGCAGGGATTAAGATTTTATCTTCTTTTACAATTAAATAACTGTTCCATGTATTAGCAACATGAGCTTCATTATTTGCGCAAGTAACAATAGAAACTACTCCTTCATGATTTAGTACCTCAAAAAATTTTTCTGTAAACATATAATATTCCTTCTTTCTTTTTAGTTTTGATAACTATAATTATGGATACAATATATCGTCGACAATTATTGTCTTTAATAATAATATGATTTTTTATTTCATTTGTCAATAGATATTTTTTGGGATAAGTGTACATATTTAATACTGTAGGATTATATTGAATGAGAATTAATAATAGGATATTATAAATAAAAGACTACATATCAAAGGAGTATGAGAAATGAAATTTTCAGTAGGAGTGGAATATGCAATACATTGCTTATTATATATGGTAAACACTGAAGAAGGTAAAACTGTGGGAATAAGGGATTTAGCAACATTTCAAGGTATTTCGGAAACTTATTTATCAAAGGTATATGCAAAATTAAGCAAGTCAGGAATTATAAAATCCGTGCCTGGTGCAAATGGGGGATATGCTCTAGCCCGCAGTGCGGAAGAGATAACCTTTTGGGATATTGTTGAGGCCGTAGAAGGAAGTGAACCTTTTTTTCAATGTGCAGAAATCAGACAAAATAATATATTATTAGATAAAGATAATTTACCTGATACAGTTACTAAATGTCCTTGTACAATAAAAGTTGTAATGCTAGAGGCAGAAAATGAAATGAGAAAATATTTAAGCAATAAGACATTGGCATGGCTATATGACGATGTATTTAATAAAACACTTCCAAAAGAGGTGGAAAAAGCAACCATTGAATGGTTTAATAGTAAAAAGTAATTATTATTAAAAACATCGGATATCCATAATAATCATTCTTGAATTAACTCTGCAGAATTTAAAAGATTATATTATTGATTAATAAGACTTAATTACTACTGTACTAGTAATTAAGGCTTTTATTTATAAAAACATGGAAACTTCTCTTAAATTGGAACTAGCTATCAATTGCCCTGTGCCGTATATTGGATAAAAACAAAATAACGATAACTATAATGCAAGCGGTGGCTGAGAACTGAAAGGGGAGCCTTACAGAAGAAGTTCCTGTTATTTTCCCAGCAGCATTTACAACAAGGGGAGATAAAAACTGACCTAAAAGAGCAAAGCTGCCAACAATACTTAGGGCAAATGTACTCTCATATTGCGGCACGCATTTTGTAGCATCTATAAGAAATAATGGGAATATAATTGCAAATGCGAATCCTATAAACAGCACTGCTATAAAAAGAAATATTATTGAGTGTGATGTACTTAATACAAGAAAACCTAAGAACATTGCAAGCCATCCTGATAATTCAGAATAGATCTTTAACGAGAGTATTATTTTACTAAAATATAATCCGGTCACAAATGACATAAAAGATGTGCTGGCAATGAAAAGAGCAGCTGTATTAGTTGATCCCAAATTTTCATTTTTTATGAATAATGATATATTTGTTGGCAGAACATAAAATATCATATAAAATAGCAGCATTTTCATGAACACAGTTATCAAGCTCTTACTTACAATATCTTTTAAATTTTTTCGTTTACCCTCTATTTTTGGGGGCTCAGGCAATACAAAAATAACCATAATCAATGGAAATGCAGCTATAAGGTAAGTTCCAAAAGAATATCTCCAGCTAAGCCTTCCAAGAATTCCTGAAAGCAGTACTGCTGCGGCACCCCCTATATTATTCCAAGCAGAAGAAAGTCCTATCATTTTTTTCCTTTCATCTCCATCAAAAAAGTCAGTTATGATAGATGTGGAAAGGGGAAGTATCAGACCGACACCTACTCCTAGGAAACCTCGGTAAAACAATAGTGAGTATATATTATTCGAAAAATAAGGAAGAAAGCCGCCAAGCCAATAAAATAATATACCTGCAATCAGTATATGACGTTTTTTTAGTATGGATACAAGCTTTCCCGATAGAAGACTCACCGGAATTGTTACGATAGCTGGTATAGTTAAAATCATTTTTATCAGGGTAGGATTTGTATTTATAAAAGTATCTCCTATGCTGCCGAGTATGGGCGCTACTGCTGTGGCAGCCATAATTGGTAACAGAGATATCGATAAAATTGATATCTTTAACAATTTACTGTTTGTGTTATCTTTCATAATTATCCTCCATTTCACGTTAGCTAAGTGGCCTAGAATTTATGATTCCCGGGTGCATAATCAAATATTCGAGATGGATCCTGTCTGAAATATACTATAGGTAAACTGCATAATCAATTCAATATTGTGATACAATTATTCCATAAAAGAATTGACTAAGAGGTGGCATAGTGGAAATTGAGCAATTAAAGTATTTTTTAGCGGTGATAAAGTATAAAAACTTTTCTACTGCAGCAAATGAACTCTGTATATCACAATCCTCATTATCAAAACGATTAAAGGCATTAGAAGATGAATTGGGAGCTGAATTAATCAATAGAACAACAAAAACAGCAACATTACCCGGAGAAGAGTTGATTAAGTTTTCAGAAGATGTTTTAGAAAAGTTCGATGATTTGAAATTAAAGCTTAGAAAATATAGCATTCTTGAAGAAGGACATATAACTTTAGGTATGTCACAGATTGTTAACTGCCAAGGACTTATAGGATTGATTGCCTCATTTCAGAAGGAGCACCCGGGTATTAAGATAAGTTTGGTAGAGAAAAAAACTAAAGACCTTATTATGCTTCTTAGAGATAATAAAATTGATGCTGCATTTATTCTTACAAATTCGTCTGAAGATATCGGCCTTAAAGTTTATCCTCTCATAAAAGATGAGTATGTGTTGGTAACTGATAGGAGACATCCCCTTGCCAAAAATAAATACATAGATTTGCCTAAAGCAGGTAATGAAAAATTTATTTTACTAGACCCAAGTACTGGTATGTATCATGCTCCGGTTGAAGCATGTAAAAAAGCAGGTTTTGAACCTTCAATATTATACGAAAGCGATCAAATAGACACTATACTTGACCTTGTGTCGGAGGGGCTCGGTGTTTCTTTGTTGATGCATAACAGTGTTGATTATTATGATCACCTTGGAGTTAAAATTGTTAGGCTTAATGAACCTATTTTAGGAATCACAGCTTTGACATTTCCACAGAATAAAACCTTAAATAATTGTATTTCGGCGTTTCAAAAGTATGTATTTTCATGGGTAAAAGATAACAAGTAATGTTATAAGTATTATAGTGTATTGCGGTATGTCAGTTCTTCCTAAAATAGAATCCGGACACGGATCGTCAATCAATAACTGGACAAACAGAGCTATGGCTTCATTATCTATGGTATGTTATAAGCCTTTTTATTTTGCCAGCTACATTGCCGCTTGGTATTTTTCTTAAAAGAGAAAGGTGAGTCTATGCAGACTCACCAAGCTTTAAAGCATTTTTAATTTTCATCTTTTGTCGAATTTCAAATACCATAAAAGATGCAGGAAGAATAACTAACGGCATAGCAGGATACATATATCTGGAGTAACAATAGAATGGAAGATATATGCAGTTAGTATAAATTACTGAGTAGAGGATTAGATAAAAACTATAATTCTCCTTTGTTTTTCTTATATGAAAGATAGTTCCTCGTACTGCCAGACAAAGCAATATAAAGTGATAAAGAGCCGCTAAAACATGGTTGATTCCCAATATCTCTTTCAAGTAAAATGGAAGTATCCAATTAATAAATGTTTTACCTATAGTATACCAATATAAATATTTAAAAGGTTCTTTTGGAATTAAGGTTTTCATGCGCAGCTTTGCAATGTCTGTTTCAACTTTATTATTTTCCTGTTCGTCATCAGAGTACTTAAAAGATGAGCTGTCTATATAAGCATCACTGCCATCTTTATCATTGTAGTGAATATAAGTGCCTTGAAGCATGGGGTTTCCTGAAGAGGCTGTAAAGGGAATAAATTTATCATACAGCCTATAGTTTCTTAGCCACCATGGACTCATTATCAATACAAAAATTGTAGAAACAACAATAGTGTATTTTATAATCTCACCGATTTTATATTTCTTTTTTATCCACATTATAAGTATTACAATTGGAAATGCTGCTATTGGCGGTCTGAAAAGAGCTGAAAGGCCCCAGAATATACCTCCTAGGATATAGTATTTAAGCTTCTTTTCTTCTACGGCATACAAGCAGAAGTATATTAACATAAGAAAGAAAAATTTAAATATTGTTTCAGTAATAATTATATTGCTCACCCAGACTTCCGGTATATAAAGTGCATTTAATAGTACTGCAAGCAAGGCTACTCTGCTGTTAAATGCTTTTCTTCCTATGAAAAACACTAGTAGTAGAGAGGCTGTTTGTAAAATAGCCTGAAAAACTCTAAAAGCAGTTACACCTTCCCAGGTTCCGAAAATACCCATGAAAAATGACAATACATAAGGCAGCCCCGGCATGATAAAAACTGTAGGGCTTGATGGAGCTTTATAGGTTAAGTTCCCTGTAGATAATAACGTAAATGCACTACGGATGTACTTTACATCATCATTGTTGTAGGTTTCAACACTGCCCAGTAAGGTGGAGTTTCCATAGTGAAAAATTGTAAACATAGTTACGGCAAAAAATACAGCTAATATTACTGAAAGAATTACTTTTGTTTTACGAGACTCATTTTTTAGACTAAACATTAAGCACCTCTTATTTCTTAGACACAAAGTATGCGCCAATAATAATAAACATTATCCCCAGCCATCTGGTTGGTGGTATCTTTTCTTTAAAGATATACATTCCAACAAAAGCAGCAATAACATAGCACAAGCTTTGCAGAGGATAGATTAAGGAAAGGTCCGCCTTAGACAGTATATAGAACCAGATTAAGGTTGCAACTGCGTAAAGCGCGAGCCCTATTAAAATATATATATTAGTAAAGATCTTTAGTATGGAAACTAAGGTCAGCTGTAAATTTATGTTTTGCAGTCCCATTTTCCACATGGTTTGTCCAATTACGAGCAGCAGAATATTAATAAGTAATAAACCATATACTTTATGCATTTTTGTCCTCCATGTTGTTCTTAAGAATTGCAAGCTCTTGAGTTAACTTTACTACTCTTTTTTTCAAATCAGATATTACAATAGTTAAATGAAAAATCAGTAAAAAGCTGAATACAATACCGGTAACAAATAATAAAGCAGGAGAATAGTAAATTCCTATTTTTCTCGAGATAGTCTCAAGAATGTTTTTATTGATACTTAAAATAATTAAAGTTAATGAAATAATTATCCAAAATACGCAGTATTGAAACTCTAATTTTCTTTTTTTTACATAATGAACGGTAACCGTTAAAAATAATAAAGATAAAAGTGCGCAGTAAATATATGTATTCATTTTTTCACCTTCTTAATATATTTTAAAGGACTATTGAAAGTGTAACTTTAATCATGTAGTATATGGATTTAATAGGTGTTATCGAGGATTTTCCACCTTGTCTATAATTCATACATACAGGTACTTCACTTATTCTAATACCACGTGAGGAACAATATACTATTGTTTCAACCTCAGGATAATCTGAAGGATAGTATTTTGCAAACAGTTCTATAGTTTTTCTGTTTATTGCTCTAAAACCAGAGGTAGTATCAAATATAGGTTTATGAGTTATATGAGAAACCAATCTTGAAAAATACCTTATTCCTATACTTCTGAAAAAGCTTGGCGTATAGCCTGTCTCCTCTAAAAAGCGGGAACCTATAACCATATCAGCCTTATCATCAATTAGCGGCTGAATAAGCTTATTTAAGTATTTAGGATTATGCTGACCGTCTCCATCTATTTGTACAGCGATATCATAATCTTTGTAAAGGGCATATAAATAACCGGTCTGAACAGCACCGCCTATTCCAACATTTACTGGAAGGTCTATAACCTCCGCACCAGCTTGTACAGCTTTTTGAGAGGTACAGTCGTTGGAACCATCATTTATTACCAGCACATCCACCTTTAAACCGCAATTTTTAACTTGCGTCACAACGTTGTAAATAGTATCCTGCTCGTTATAGGCCGGTATAATAACTAATGTTTTCATATTTACCTCCAAAATTCCTCAAAATGATATAATATTATACCATTTTTTTAAGCTTTTATCTAATCTAGTAGGTGACTGGAATCGACAAAGTTTTTAATGATTTCTTCTAATGAAGCTATATAAGCAAGCTGCTATTAATAAAAAGAAGAATTGTAAATATGCAGTAAAGTAATTATAGAATATCACTAAAATAAGTAAGTGGCTAAATCTTATATAAATTGATATAATTATAATCAGTAAGAATTTAAAGTATAATAAAAACTTAGAATAAATTTTAAGTTTCTGAGGAGTTTTTTTATGTTTGAAGAGATTGATAGAAAAAAACTATTATTAGACAGCAAAAGACCTTTGCCGCAGTATACAATAAAAAGTATAAGAGAACAATTAAATTTAGAATGGACATATAATTCTAATGCTATAGAAGGAAATACCTTAACTTTAATGGAGACAAAGGTGGTCCTTGAGGGGATAACTATAGGTGGAAAGACTTTAAGGGAGCATCTTGAGGTAATAAATCATAGAGATGCAATACTTTATGTTGAAGAAATTGTTAAAAATAATGAACCATTTTCTGAATGGCAAATAAAGAACATTCACAGACTTGTTTTAAAAGGTATAAATGATGAATATGCTGGTGCTTATAGAGATCAGCAGGTTATTATTGCTGGAGCCAAACATATACCGCCCGAGCCATTTCTTATAAAGGAACAAATGGAAAACTTAATTAAATGGTATGAAGGAGAGGGTGCTAAACTTCATCCGATTTTAAGAGCCGCTATGCTTCATGTTATTTTCGTAGGTATACATCCTTTTATTGATGGCAACGGAAGAACTTCAAGATTGCTTTTAAATTTGGAGCTTATGAAGAATGGATATCCGCCTATGGTAATTCGTAATGAAAATAGAATTAAGTATTATAACGCACTTGATAAAGCACATACAACTAACGATAATACAGATTTTGCTGAATTGGTTTTAGAGGAATTAAATAAAACCATGGATTTATACTTAAACTTGATTAAATAGACTCTATTGAAGTGTTTAAAGCTTGACCTAGGGTGGCCATTCGCCATGTCAGGTCAAGCTTTTTAAATTTACTTCTGGCTGTTATTTATTACTTTTAACTCAAACTCATAGTAATACCTAATAGCTTCATCAACAATGGTATTCATATAAACATTAACATTGTCATGAGAAGCTTTAATCTCGTTGAGCATCTTTGCAGTTGAGTAGCGGATTTTATAATATCTCCCGACAGTATAAGGCTCATCATCAACCTTAGGAGTAGTAACGTTGGCTTCTGTTTTTATTTTTCGATTATCAGTTAAGGCTGTATTACTTTTATTAAAGTCAAAAGTATTTGATGGAGCAGGTTCAGCAGCAGGCGAGGCTGGAGCAAAGCTAAAGGCTTTAATGACATTGGAAGCTTCTACATCGCCTTCTATAAAGCCGCAATCATCATCTTCAATCATATCTAAGGACTCGGCATCTAAGTCAAATCTCTTTTTTCTAACCATAATATCTTCACCTCTTTCTTTATATATAAATATGCAAATAGTACATCTGATTTTGAAAAAGGTACATGGTTGCAGTAAATATTTATATATTTAAAGTTATATATAGGTAAAAATATATATATTTATATCGGTTTATATTTAAATATTCAAATTATGTTAGTTTTTCATTTCTCATCAGCAGAGCTTCCATGGTTTCTGCATTAACAGGCCTACTAAAATAATAGCCTTGGCCTATGTCGCAGCCCATATCCTTTAAAAGTTCTAATTGCACTTTAGTCTCTACGCCTTCTGCTACAACTTTATAGCCAAGCTTATGAGAGAGGTTTATTATAACATCAACTATTAATCTTTGTTCAGTATTATCGCAGATCTCCTGCACAAAGGACTTATCAATCTTCAATACATTTATAGGCAGCTGCCTTAGATAATTTAGAGATGAATAGCCAGTTCCAAAGTCATCTAAAGAAATTTTTACACCCATTGCTTTTAGGTCTTTTAATTTGTTAATATTATCTTCTGTAGAGTCCATAAGCAAGCTCTCTGTTATTTCAATTTCTAAAAATATGCTTTGCAGGTTCTCACTGGTTAATATATCGTTTACTTTATCTATGAAGTCATGCCTTATAAATTGAATACAGGATACATTGACGGCTATAGAATTGTAACTAAGACCTTTATCCAGCCAAAGTCTATTTTGCTTACAGGCAGTTTCTAAAACCCAATTGCCTATAGGAACTATAAGTCCTGTTTTTTCAGCTATAGGTATAAAATTGTTAGGAGGCACAAACCCTAATTCCTTGTTGTTCCACCTAATTAAAGCTTCCATACCTTCAACCTTTCCATTAAATAAATTTACTTGAGGCTGGTAGTATAATTCGAATTCCTTATTTTCCAGAGCATCTCTAAGATTATTTTCTATGGTTATTTTTTTTACCAGCTCTTTTCCCATGGAATAGCTAAAGAAGCAGTATTGATTTTTACCTTGTTCCTTTGCCCTATACATTGCTGTATCTGCATTTTTTAAAAGTACTTCAGGCTTTTCACCATCTATGGGGGCTATGGAGATTCCTATACTTGTAGTAACGTAATTTAATGCACCGTCTATTATAAAGGGTTCCTTAAACATATTTAATAAATTATTGCAGATAACTTCTAACTCTTTTATATCGTCAAATTCAGGGATCAGAACTAAAAACTCATCCCCGCCAAACCTTCCTGCAATTGAATTCAATGGTATAGAATCGTTTAATCTTATTGCAATTTCTTTTAAAAGATAATCTCCTTTGTCATGACCTAGGGTATCATTGATTCTTTTAAATTCATCTAGATCTAAAAACATTAATGCTGAATTCTTATTACATAAACATTTAGAACTTAATATTTCTTTGAATTTTTGCATAAAGTAGTATCTGTTTGGCAAATTTGTAACAACATCAAAGTAAGCTATTTGCTTGATTTGCTTTTCACTAAGCTTTCTTTCGGTAATATCAGTGATAGAACCTGCTATCTTTAAAGCCCTGCCATTTGAATTTGTTAATAGCTTACCTCTATTTGCAAGCCATTTAATTGAACCATCTTTTGCTGTAATTCTAAATTCGCTTTTATATATTTTGTTATTATTTAGAGCCTCATTTAAATCTTTTTCTACTGAAGCTTTATCTGCGGGATATATGTATTTGCTGTAGATATCTTTAAAGTTAGAAAATATATCATGGCCGGTTATTTCTGTCCATTTTTCTGAGATAAAGAAAGAGTTATTCACTAGATTCCATTCCCAAATGGCGTCGTTGGCTCCTTCAATAGCAAGCCTATATCGTTCCTCACTATTTCTTATTATTTCTTCATTCTCCTGCAGTTCTTCATATTGAGCTCTAAGCTCTTCTTCTGTGGCGGTGAGTTCTTCATGCACTGCACTTAGTTCCTCATAACTATTATTTAGTTCTATCTCGTTCTTTCTTTTTTGATTAATAATTACGGATAAAAGGGAAATTATAGTAATAAGAAATAAAAAAACTACTACGGCTCCTATAACTAACCACTTATATCTTTGAAAAAAAGAATAATTTTCATTAATAATGATGCTGCCCTTAGGAAGTACCTTTGGATTTATTTTAAAGTTTTTTAATTGAGCATAATCAAACATGTACTTGTTAGGGCTCTCAGATACTTGAAGTATAGATTGTAGTGGAGAACCACTTATTATTTTTAGAGCAATTTTTGCAGCTTCCTCTCCTTGATAAAACCCGCTGGTAATCTTTCCGCCTATGGTTCCATAGCCTAAGTCAAAATCCCAAAAAGAAAAAAGGGGGACAGGAGAATTTTTAAAAATATCATCCTTTAAATTGTTTATATATCTATAATGCCCGGACTCATCTAAAAATGGGTCTGTTACAAATATAAAAGCTGTATTTTTATTTGAGCTTCTTATATCATCCTTTACCTTCTCAATAGGAGTGTTTTCATAAAAATTAAATTTATATTCATTAGTAAATTTGCTTGAAATTGCTTTTATATGATTGAAGTCATTTTTTCCAGAGTTAGTATTACTTCCATAAACGTTGAAAGTAGTAGTATTAGGTAAAATTGATAGAATGTTTTTTATCATTTCTTCAACTTCAAGATTCTCTTTTACAATTTTGTACTGTGGTTTGTCTAGTAGGATAGAAGGATTTATTTCATTTATACCGCAAAAGACCACAGGAGTATTAGGGAATAACTTGTCACCATATTTTATAAGATAATCCATAGCACCATTATCGGATGCTATAATTGCATCAAACTTAATATTGGAATATTTCATCTTTTGAAGATTATAAAAGTTATCTAAATAATCGGCACTTGAATTTTCTTTTAAATCCATATAATCATATTTTATATTGACATTAATATAGCCTGTATCAAAAACAGAATTAATCCCCTTTGAGACTGAGTTTGTCCAAGCGAAACCCTCATTATAAGAATGTATTACTAATATATTTTTTACTTCTGCCGCATCTACTGAACTACTTTTAAATGCTGCAAAAATTACAAGGAAGAAAATACAGATAAAAAGCTTAATTTTTTTCATATTTTTGCATCACCTCCTGATATTAATTACAATTATAACATATAAATACAAATAACATACATAATAGTGGAAATTGGGACAACATATAATGCAAAAAATACTATCTTAGCGCAGCAGTTGTTAAAACTAAGAAATTCATAATAATAAGCTATACCCCTCTAAAAACTGCATATGGATACGTATATAGAGTAGACGTAAGATGTATCATAAGTTGTGAAAGAGGTAAAATATGCTGAATATAAGGACTAGAAATGATAAAATAAACAAAGTTATAAAGATTTTGCAGGTTAAGGATTTGGAAGTAGGATATTCAGGAAACAAAGACTTTACTGAGGTGGAGGAAGGTCAAACACTAGAGGAATACGTAAAAAATAGGGATTTTTTAGAAGCAAAGAATGTGTATAATATTACCTTAAGTTTATGCGAAACACTATCAAATTTAAATAGTTTAAATTATTCTATTATGCACAGCCAGCTTGTTCCTTCAAATATTATTATAAATAGTAACATGAGAATATACATAAAGGATCTTGGAGTTTCAAATAATCCTCAGTTTAATAACAGTAATTTTGCTTGTATATCAAGCATTAAGAGTACATATGATAATAAGCTTGAGTTTTTCAAAGCCAGCAGTAAAAAGGATATAAGCAGTATTGGCATGCTTATGTATTTTATGGCTACAGGTAAAGAACCTGTTACAATGCTACAGCCTCTTTTAGAGGATAGCTATGGCAGCAATGTTGAAAGCAGCTTGAAAAGGATAATAAAGAAATGTTTTTATGTTAATAGTAAAAAGAGATATGTTTCAATTGAAGAGCTAAATAAAGAAATAATTATTGAACTTTTGCTAAAAAATAAATATGAAAAGATAGAAAGCTTATGCAGCAGCTATAGGGAGTCGGATAAACCATTGAATAACAGGGTAACAAGGTCACAAAAGCGTAAATCTAAAATAACAAGCAGGGCTTTAAGGTTTATATTTAATAACTAGAAAATGAAAAAGGCTGTACTAAAAAACGTTAAATTTTTAGTACAGCCTTCTTTGCGCAGCGAATAGTTCTTGGAACATATTTTATATATCGGGGCATATTTAGTTGAACTGGCGCACTGGGTTAAATCAAGTTCCAGAACATTACTGTATTAGCAACTGTAATCATAGTAAACAGTATTGTGTTTAAGAAAGCTGCCAGCCATATGTTTCCTGTCTTGTTGAAGATTTTCTTTGAATATACTGCAGCTATAGCAAGGCATGGAACTAATGCTATTAAAACTATTCCGTTTAGTGCGTCTGCAGGATATGCACCTACGTGTCTTATGAGGTCTGAGCCGTATTGATAAATCAGCCATAAAACCAGTCCGCCTACATTCATGATTATGGCTACTATATATCCCTTTGCACCCTTCATACCTGAGAATCTGGTATTTGCGTTGATTGCGATAGAATTAATGAAATAATATATGAAGAATACAGGGAAGTATCTTAAGGCTGTTACTAGATGCTGTGCGGTAAAGGTCTTTACTGCAAGTGTCCAGATTCTATAGTCAGTTGTAAATATTGCCTGTGTTAACCATAAAAGAGCATAGCCTGCTGCAACAACTATTGCTGCTATTGCAAGGCTTGATAGTATAGAAGGTATATTAAAGGAGATACCATAGCTCTTAAAGGAAGTACCTGATGGTCTCTTGCTTACATAGTAGAAGCATATAGTAACCATAGCTGCAATAATTCCTGACATTATAGCCCAATAAGCAACCTGATTAGTTACTGGTTCGTTAAAATACTTGCTGAGTGTAAGAACTTTTGCGGACTTAACAATTAATATTCTAAAAATGATAGCTGAAGCTCCTAATATTACTGCAAAGATAGTTGCTTTGATTGCACTTTCCTTTGCATGTGTGCGGTCAGAAGCCTTTGTGAAAGTTGATTTTTTAGAATATATTCCCCAATAAGTAATTATAATAATTGCAGCTACTATGATAAAAGCATCAGCAAAAATCTTCAAAGTACTCATACCCTGCATATCTTTATTCATCAAAGCAGGGAAGAAGTATGCTGGAATAAGTGCACTTATTACGATTGAAACCCAGTATACAGTTTTTTGAATAGAAGTTTTCGGTTCGCTTACTGATTCTGGAACATCTACTTTTGCACGGCTTAAGCCAGGAACCTTTAGAAGCAATGTAATAAGTGGTACAAATAACATAAAGAAGCCTATTAGTGCTACTAAATTAAATAACTCCTTAAGCTGCCATATTTGATTTCCGGCTGCTAAGTCAACGTTTTTCTGGTTAGCCGAAGTAACTCCTGCAAAGGCTGTATGGTAAAAATTAATTAAATCATCAGTTGCTGTTCTAGAAAAATGATTCCAAGGGTGAGTCTGAGAAGGAGTGTATATAACTCTCTTTCCTTCCTGTGACGCACGAACATCCTGGTTTTGAACTGATACAGCACCGGAATTTACTGTATAGAATTTTCCTTGCTCGCCTGCAGGATCTGAGGCACTAAGACCTAAGAATGCCTTTCCTGATGTTCTTGCTGCAAAATCCTTATAGGTTACTGTTCCGTTAATAGTCTTGTCTGCTGCAGTTTTTTCATCATCTGCTTTATTAAAGAAGAACTCGTCATAGTGAGCAGCAATCATACCTACAGTTCTTGATCCATAGGCAGCTTGAAGCTGATCCTGTTTTGCTATAGCTGAAGCATAGGAAAAATCAGCACCAACAGAAATTCCTGAGTAGATCATTCTGTGGCCTGCTTTTAAGGAATTCATTTCATCCAAGTACATAGCTACTAATGTAGAAAAACCTCCCATGGAGTGACCGCTTACAGCAATATAAGCATTTCCTTTATCGTCTTTCTTAACATAGTTTTGGTTGTACATATATTTAGCTGCGTCAAATTGAGAATAAATCCAGAAGGTGCTGAACTGCTTTCCAACCTCGATTTTGTCTGCCCAGTGGGAATCACCATGATCATACATATCAAGAGCCAATACTATGTATCCGCGTCTTGACATCTCCACAGCTGGAGCATCCTGCATTTCTTTTGAATTAAGGTAACCGTGAGTAGTAATGATTAATGGCCTTGGGTCATCAGCACCTGCCCCCTTTGGCATATACAATAAGCCTGTTAAGGTGCCGTGATCTGCCTGAAAGGTTATCTTATTAACCTTAACAGAGTAAAAAGAGGTGTTGAAAAGTGATGCAAAGAAACTTCCCACAATGCATAGTACTAACGCAAGCGCCAGCATGCCTTGAGGTTTTTTCAGTGATACTAAGAATTTTTTCATAATAGTCCCCCCAGTAATATTATTTTATATTATACTGACCATTTAATATGAGCAGAAATATAAACATACTTAGCAAGAGAAAAATAAAAAGAGCCGCAATTAATAAACCTGAAGTTGGTTTAAGAAATACGGCTCTCAATCTCTGCCTCTACACTAATATATATATTACAGTGTGTTAATAATTATTTGTAAATGATTACAATAATTTTATTTATACTCCATCTTATTAATAATTTACTATTTTAAATAAAATTTTTAATGTAAACATTGTCATTGGAATATGGCTATTGCAACCATGGAAAAAACATGGTATTATTTAAAAAATGAAATTTGCAATTTGTTATCCTGCAAAGTTCATATTAGTAAGAAAAAGTGTATCTAGGGTTCCGTTAAGCTTTGCTTAAGTCTGGACCGAGCGATACAGGCATTGCACCTAACGCGATGTTACACCGCTGATATAAAAGGTCCGGCGTAGGTTTTTCTTTCACCAAAGTGTTTCACAGTGTGATACACCATAGTGAATGGAAAATTTGCACCGGACCTTTTATTTTTATGCAAAAAAATAGTTATTGGGGGGGATTTAAAATGCAGTCAGACATTAGCGATATAAGCGACATTAGTGACTTTAGAAATTATATGATTGAAAAAAGGTTAAGTATTAAGGGGGAAATTTTAAATGGTAAAAAAGAAAATCGCTTTAGCACTAAGTATGATGTTGATATTGGGAGCTATGACAGGCTGCGGCAAAGCCGGGGCAAGCTCTAATGATATAAAAATAGGAGTTATCTTATCTCTCACAGGTGATGTAGCAAGCTATGGACAGTCAGGAAAAAACGCACTGGAGATACTTCAGGAGGAAGTTAATAAATCCGGCGGAGCTCTTGGCAAGAACATAAAATTTATTTTTGAAGATGACGAAAGCAAGCCTGCTACTTCAGCTACTGCAGCCCAAAAGCTTATAAACAATGATAAGGTTGTAGGTATAGTAGGACCTCTTACAAGCTCTCAATGCAACTCTGTAGGACCGATTGCAAATCAATTTAAGGTTCCTATGGTAACGGGAACCGGCACAAATCTAAAAATAACTGACGCCGGGGAATATGTATTCCGTTCCTGCTTCCAGGATCCGTTTCAGGGAGTTGTTACTTCCAAATTTGCTTATGAAAGCTTAAAAGCACAAACTGCTGCTGTGCTGTTTGACAACGGAAATGATTATTCCAGCGGTTTGGCTGAGAATTTTAAAGCAAACTTTGAAAAGCTTGGAGGTAAAGTTGTTGCTTCTGAAAACTATAATAAAGGGGAGCAGGACTTTAATGCACAATTAACTAAATTAAAAGCATTAAATCCACAGGTATTATTCCTTCCTGATTATTACGGAACAGTTGCACTTATTGCTAAACAGGCAAGAGCCTTAGGGATAACTTCTACCTTTGTAGGCAGCGACGGCTGGGACTCAGCAGACCTTTTTAAAATAGGGGGCAATGCAGTTGACGGAGCTTATTTTTCAAATCATTACTCACCTGAAGATACTTCAAAGGAAGTAACAGATTTTAAGAAATCCTATGAAGATAAATATAAAACTACACCTGATACTATGGCTGTTTTAAACTATGATGCAGGAAAAATTCTTGTCGAAGCAATTAAAGCTGCCGGAAAGACAGATGGCGAGAGCATAAAGGAAGCTTTAAAGAAAACTAATCTTACTGTAGTTTCAGGGAAAGTATCCTTTGATGAGAAGAGAAATGCAGTAAAATCCGCAGTTATTGTTAAGGTTGAGGGAGACAAAACTAAATTTACAATGAGAGTCAACCCTTAATTAATGATGACAGCAGGCTTCTGCTGTCATTACAAAGCTTGTGGAGGAGATGATGATTTTGGTAGTAATTCAGCAGATTATAAACGGCTTGGCTCTTGGCAGCGTCTATGCATTAATAGCACTAGGCTATACTATGGTTTATGGAATTATAGGACTTATAAATTTTGCTCACGGAGATGTGTATATGGCAGGAGCGTTTATAGGCTTCTATGTCTGTACAGCGCTGCATTTAAGCTTTGTACCTACACTTTTATTAGCTATGGCAGCCTCGGCAGCTCTTGGTATTTTAATTGAAAAAGCAGCCTATAAACCGCTGCGTAAGTCGCCTAAAATAGCTCTTTTAATTACAGCAATAGGTGTTTCACTGTTTTTAGAAAATGCGGTTAGATTTATTGCCGGACCTAATCCTAAGCCTTATCCGGCAGCTATTTTACCGCAAAAGAATATTAGCTTTGGGGCGATTCAAATAAATAATTTACAGCTCATAATCTTATGTGTATCAGTAGCTTTAGCATTGCTGCTTCAGTTTGTTGTTTATAAAACAAAGGTGGGAAAGGCTATGAGAGCAGCTGCACTAGACAAGGATGCTGCAGTGCTTATGGGGATCAATATAGATAATATAATTTCTATAACCTTTGCCATAGGCTCTGCACTTGCAGGCGCTGCAGGTGTTCTTGTTGGCATCCTCTATAACAGGATTGATCCTCTGATGGGTGTAATGCCTGGTTTAAAAGCCTTTATAGCAGCAGTTTTGGGAGGTATAGGTATAATACCTGGAGCTATCTTTGGAGGCCTGTTCATGGGTATAGCTGAAACCTTAACTAAAGCTTATATATCCTCTAAGCTTTCAGATGCAATTGCTTTTGGCATATTGATCTTAGTATTGATAATTAAACCATCAGGACTTCTGGGCAGGAAGTCCAGTGAGAAAGTGTAGGTGATATATATGCTGAAAATTAATAAAAAGACAATTGTTAATTTTATCGCTGTTGCAATAGTTTATCTTGTGTTGTTTGGATTAATAAAAGGGGGACTTTTAAATAGATATTATGAGCAAATATTAGTACTTATCGGGATAAACATTATTCTGGCGCTCAGCTTGAATTTAGTTATAGGCTTTACTGGACAACTGACATTGGGGCATGCCGGTTTTATGTCAGTAGGAGCCTATGCAGCAGCAATGTTAACTATAAAACTTCACCTTCCTTTCTTATTATGCATTGTATTAGGAGGAGCTGCAGCCGGACTTGTAGGTTTTTTAATAGGCCTTCCTATATTAAGGCTTAAAGGAGATTATCTTGCTATTACTACTCTTGGGTTCGGGGAGATGATAAGAGTTGCAATAACAAACATTGAGCCTGTTGGAGGAGCTAGGGGGCTAGCGGGTATTCCTCCAAAAACTACTTTTACCACAGTATTTCTAGGCGTAATTATTACATTTATAATACTTAAAAATATAATAAATTCAACTCAAGGCAGAGCTATGATTGCAACACGAGAAAATGAAATTGCAGCGGAGGCAATGGGTATAAATACCACGGAATACAAGCTTATTGCCTTTGTAATAGCTTCATTCTTTGCAGGAGTTGCGGGAGCTTTATATGCTCATTACTTTATGTTCTTAGAGCCAAACAGCTTTAACTTTATGAAATCTATAGAAATTGTAACCTATGTAGTTCTTGGAGGCATGGGAAGTCTTTCCGGCTCAATGCTTTCTGCCGGTATACTTACACTGCTTCCTGAGGCTCTTAGAGAATTTGCAAACTATAGAATGATTGTATATTCTCTTCTTCTAATACTAATTATGATATTCAGGCCTCAGGGGTTGATGGGCAACAAGGAATTATCCTTTAAAATGTTTAAAAGTCTTAATAAAAAAGGAGGTAATGCAAATGCTTCTTCAGGCAGATAGCTTAAAAATATGCTTTGGCGGTCTTACCGCTGTTTCTGATTTTTCAATTAACATAAACCAAGGAGAGCTTGTGGGACTCATAGGTCCTAATGGTGCGGGAAAAACTACTATTTTCAATATGCTTACAGGGGTTTATGCTCCTACCAGCGGAACCATAAGCTTCAATAATGAATATGTTCATGGTAAAAAACCTTATGAAATAACAAAAAAACGCATTTGCAGAACCTTTCAAAATATAAGGCTTTTCAGCAGCATGACTGTACTTGATAATGTTAAAATATCCTTTAACTTTCAAGCAAAATACAATCTGCTTCACTCAATACTAAGGACTCCGCGTTATTTCAGCGAAGAAGCAAGAATTGAAGCTGAAAGTTTAAGGCTTTTAGAGGTATTCGGTCTTTGGGAGAAAAGAAATGAATTGGCTTTAAGTCTTTCTTACGGTGAGCAGAGAAAGCTTGAAATAGTCAGAGCACTGGCTGCTAAACCGAGGCTTCTGCTTTTGGATGAGCCGGCAGCGGGGATGAATCCTCAGGAAACTCAAGAGCTTATGAAGCTTATAACTTGGATTAGAAAAGAGTATGAGCTGGCAGTACTTTTGATTGAACATGATATGAAGCTTGTTATGGGTCTTTGCGAGAGAATTGTGGTGGTTGACTACGGGAAAATAATAGCCCAAGGTTCTCCAGACTATATAAAGAGCCATCCTGCAGTTATTAAAGCTTATCTTGGAGAGGAGGCGGCTCCATGCTAAGTGTTAAAGACTTGAATCTCTATTATGGTTCAATTCATGCTTTAAAGGGTATAAACTTAGAAATAAGAGAGGGGGAAATAGTTACTCTCATTGGCGCTAATGGTGCCGGAAAGACTTCGACGCTCAGAACTCTTTCCGGGCTTGAAGCTCCTGAATCCGGTGAAATATTTTTTGGCGCCAGGTCCCTTAAAGCAGCAGCCGCACATAAACTCCCAAGCCTTGGCATGGCACATGTGCCGGAAGGAAGAAGAGTATTTTCTTCCATGACTGTTATGGAAAATTTAGAGCTTGGCGCTTACGCCAGAAAGGATAAAGCTAAGCTCAAAACAGACTATGATTATGTGTTTGAGAAGTTTCCAAGACTTAAGGAAAGAAGAAAACAGCTGGCAGGCACTCTAAGCGGCGGGGAACAGCAAATGCTTGCTATCGGCAGAGCTATGATGACACAGCCTAAGCTGCTGCTTTTAGACGAACCTTCTATGGGGCTTGCTCCAATTGTAGTTCAAGAAATCTTTAATATAATTAAGCAGATAAATGAGGCAGGGACTACAATTCTTTTAGTTGAACAAAATGCTAATCTGGCTCTTTCTATAGCTGATAGGGCTTATGTGCTGGAAACCGGCAGAATTGTATTAGAGGGCAATGCCCAAGAACTTTTAAAAGATGAAAAGGTTAAGGAAGCTTATTTAGGATAAATATAAAATCACCCTCATTATTTTTAATAAAAAAGCATAGGGGCTGTCTAAAAATAGCTTAAACTAGCTGTTTTGAGATAGCCTCTTATATTTATTATTTAAAAGAAATATTGTATTTTGTAATCCGAAAATAGTTTATTACCACCTGTTTACGGCATGTTCTGCGAAGGCTGTAAGATCTTTAACTTCAAGTACTCTGCCATCATCGAGTACAGCTTTTCCGGTGAATCTTCCAAAAACCTGGTGGCAGTGGTTGTTGACAAAGAGCAGTTTTGTCTCAGTATAGTTATCAAAGACAGGTATAAATTCCATCTCGAAACGGTTATCGCTGCTTGTGAAGGTCCATGGTTTTGTATAACTGTCTTTTGGAATATTGAAGCTAACGTCTTCAAGCTTGTGGCAAGTTCCATCATAAAAAAGCATGTTTTCTGTAGCTGCGGAGGTGTTTCCGAAGCCGTAGCCAATATTGAAGCCGAAGAGCTTTCCATCAATTATTGAGCTGCCGTTGCTCCAAAACCATTCATGCTTAAAGGGCCAGACACCTCGTCCCCAATCAATCAGACCAATGGTGGTGTCAGGATTAATATCATAGGTTTCAATTCCAAAGACAGCTTTTCCAGAGGCCGGCATACAATTTATTTTATGATTGTAGTAAAAATAATTGGGGCCTTCATCAAAGGGAGTAGCCATAACAATGGAGGCTTTGCTTGGCTGATTCAGTGTAATATCAATTTCTACAGGCAAAAGCTTTGGGTCATCTACTTTACAGTATAATCTTCTGCCTCCTTCAATGTGAGTAAAGGACATTTCAAAGCCCTTTACTTTGTAGGAAAGGTCTCCCTCCTCGGCACTTCTTGGCATATGAAGCCTGTTAAAGGGAAGAACAAGGGGCTTTGATACACTTTGCTTTTTTCCTGTTATAATATCAAAAGCAGTAATCGTAACAGTGCCTGCATAGGAAACATGTCCAATTGTGAACTGAATGCAGAATCTGTCATTGCTTACTTGATAAAAATCCCACTCTTTTATTTTCCATGGAGTTTTTATTGCCTCACGATTATAGTCTAAAACTCTTCTTGTAGAGTAGCCGGCTGTGGCAAGGGTACCATTATCTTTTAAAACATTTCCTTTTTCGGTTATTTCATTTTGCATAATTACATTTCCACTCCTTTCTTTATAGATTGAATACGTGCCTTATTAAGTTTATATGCCGGAATCAACGGGAGTACTGTAAGGCTTGTTAATACAGCCGAGAACAGAAACAAAGATTCTGTAGGAATCATGCCCGAAGTTCCATCTATGACTCCCTGAACACCAAAATTATTTATAACAACTGTAGCTATTGAAGGACCTATAATCATAGGGAGACAAACAAAAAATATTTGTTTTATTCCTTCAAACTGACCCCTTTGATCCTCTGGATAGAGATTTTTAATCCAAGCGATAAGTGTTTGAAATGTGAGTACATAGCCAATGCCTGAGCCTAAAACACCTATTAAAAGTACTGGAATTTTACTTGAAAGTGTTATTACAAAAAGACCAATGAAATTAGCAACCAATGCAAATAGTATGACAGCAGGGGACTTGCCTTTGTCAATAAAGCGTGCGGTTGGCATTGTTAGAAGCACAGCTCCTAAAAGACCTGCTCCCTGAATTAGTCCTGTCATAGTATAATCAAGCTTTAAATAATTGGCAAAGTAAATTGTGATATATGGAAAATAGACGTCAAAGCCGATAAAGTAAACTAATATCACCATAAATACCCAAAACAATTCCTTATTTTCCTTAACTGTCCTGATATTGAATACGGATAGAAACTGATGCAAGAATCCTTTTTCATCTTTTTTGGGTTTAAGGGTAGGGGAATCCTTAAGGTTAAAGATTGTAAATATTCCAACCAGCATTACGGTACCGCCCATTATTATAAAGAATGGGAAAAAGTCTACTGTATCAATTATAATACCTGAAACTACGGAGCCAAATATTGTTGCAAGCACCGGCATTGCTGCGAGAGCACCGCCCAGCTTGCCCCTGTTATGCTCGTTTGAAATATCTGTAGTCCATGTACTGAAGCCCGAGTCATTTCCAACAGAACCAAAGAAGCTCATGACTGCATCTGCTGATATAACAAATATGGCTGCCAGAATAAAAGGATTCTTTGGGAAAAATTCTGCTGCCCCAAATGCGATTGTGAACAATCCCCATAATATATATCCTACAGCAATAAAGGGTTTTCGTTTTCCTTTTCTATCGCTTAATGTACCTACAAAGAAGGTAGCAAAGGTAGTTACTGCAGCACTTACACCTACCATCCAGGATACAATGGAAGGGCTAGGGGCAATTTTTGCATACACAAAGGTGTTAAACCATGAATTCTCAACATTCCAGCAGATTTGGCCAGCCATTCCAAGAACCCATATAAGTGTCCAGTTTTTTTTACTGATATCATTAGTCTCCAAGGGCACCGCCTCCAATTATAATTTAATTGTGTTTAATTCCTTCATTATTTCGGGATCAATTTTTACAACTTCTCTGTCGTAGGTTATAATGCCGTTTATTTCTGTTTCAACGTCCGTTAACTGTGTAAATACTGCTGCCGAGACTCCCCTTGGTACTAATGGTCTAAGCTGAGAATTTATAAGAGAAGTATAGGCATTTTTTAACTCCTCCCTGGTTTCAAAATGTTTATATCCATACTCTTTGTCTTCTCGCCACACATGTCCTTTTTCAAGAAGGCTATAACCTCCATACTCTGTAATTGCCGCAGCTCTGTTTTTTAATTTTTTTGGCATATAAAGCTTGCAAAAGTAAATATGAACACTTTTAATATCCCCTGAGCCCTGGTCGTACCATCCGCTAGCATGATCTACAAGGCGGGTTGGATCATATTCCTTGACCCATTTGGAAATTTCAGACGCATCGAATTGTCCCCATGCCTCGTTAAAAGGAACCCATAGGCCAATGCTTACAGTATTATAGAGACCGTCAATCATTTCTTTCAGTTCTTTTTTGTAATTGTCTCGATTGGATTGCTTATGCCTCCCATATTTTTTATGGCTTGTATCTTCAAAGGAAACTCCTCTGGCTAAGTTTGGGATAAGCAAATGACGCAGTTTTTCAATACTGCCTCCTCCATTTATCATATCCTGCCACACAATAATGCCTAGTTTGTCACAGTGATAATACCACCTTAAAGGTTCTACCTTAATATGTTTGCGTATCATATTAAACCCAAGCCTCTTTGCTGTTTCAACATCATACTTAAGAGCGTCGTCAGTTGGAGTGGTATAGAGGCCATCAGGCCAGTATCCCTGATCTAAAACACCGTTTTGAAAGAGAGGCAGATTATTAAGAAGCAATCTTTTAATACCTATATTGTCTTCGCCAATGCTGAATTTTCTCATGCCAAAATAACTGGTGATTTCATCTATTACAGCGGCATCCTTAATAAGCCTGATTTTCAAATCATAAAGAAAGGGTGAGTCAGGACTCCACAGCTTTGGAGATGAAATCTTTAGTTTTAATGTTTCTCCCATGCTGTGTCTATCAATTATAATCTCCTTATTACCCTCATATGCAGAAGCTTCAATATGAATTTCTCCATCTGCTGCATCTACTTCAACTTCCACTGAAAGCTCTTCGTTGTCTATATCAGGAATCAGCTTAATGGACTTAATATAGTTTTTAGGAACCGGTTCAATCCAAACAGTTTGCCAAATGCCGGATACTGGAGTATAAAACATTCCTTTAGGTTTTAATACTTGCTTTCCTCTTTCCTGCCCGTATGTATCTGTAGGGTCCCATACAGATACTACAACTTCATTTTCGCCTTCTTTAATAAATTCAGTGATTTCGAAAGTAAAAGGATAATAGCCTCCTGTATGCTCGCCGACTTTTAGGTTATTAATCCATACTTCAGCCTTCCAGTCAACAGCCCCAAAGTGAAGCAGCAGCCTATCTTTTTTCCACTTATCACAAACAGTGAAGCTTCTTCTGTACCATAGTTTTTCTTTGGGCAGAAGTGACTTTTTCACTCCTGAGAGGGAGGATTCCAAAGGATAGGGTACAAGAATTTTACCTTCAAAATCAGAAGGTATGTCCTCTTTATCGGGTTTAATAACATAATCCCATAATCCATTCAGATTCATCCAATTGTTTCTTTTCATCTGGGGTCTTGGATATTCGGGAAGTACATTACAAGGATCAATTTCCCCAGCCCATCTTGTAAGTATATTGCCCTGAGCAGGCTTCCATTTTGAGTTATCATTCATGATTATCTGCACCTCTTCACGTAGTAGCTATATCCAAATTATAGCAATATAAATTAAACAGTTCAATGAAGTATTCAGATTTTTTGAAATATATGTCAATTTAATTTAAATAATATAACCTTAATGCAAACTGCTCAAAATGAAGTTAAATATTGTATTTTAAAAGCAGCGATTAATTTCGCTGCTTTTTGTATTGATAAATTATTCTTCAATGAATCTTGCTAGCTCTTCATTAAATTTATCTTTCTGATCATAAAAGGATGCGTGGCCGCTATAATTGAAGGGCAGGAGTTTTGATCCTTTTATCATTTTATTTTGGACTTCACCTAGTTCAAAGGGAACAACCTTATCATGAATTCCATGAATAATTAACGTTGGAACATTTACAGCTTCCAAATCGGAAAACAACACTTCATTCAGCCAAGTATTTGCAATTGCCGCAGTAGACCATCCGGCAGCCTGTAATCCTATTTGGAAGAACCAATCTGAGAAAGCTTCAGTTATATGTTTATAGAAGAATATATCTCCAAAACCACGCAGCATTTTAGGCCTGTCTGTATAAGTACCTTCTATTATTTGGTCTACCGTCTCTTTATCTAAGCCATAAGGGAAATTAGGACGCTTAATAAGACTTGGTGCTGCTGCGTCAACTAGAACAAGCTTTGATATTCCATGACCTTTATGCCTGCCCATATACCTTGCAGCTATAGCACCTCCGGTTGAATGGCCTGCAAGAGTAATATCATGCAATCCCAATGTATCAATTACATATCTGACATCATCTGAAAGTGTATTATAATCATATCCTGACCAGGGTTTATCAGAACTTCCAAATCCTCTTGTATCTATTCCTATGCATCTGTAACCTAGTTTTGGAAGCTTGTCAAATTGATATTCAAACAATCTGTTACTGCCTGGCCAACCATGTAAGAACAGTATTGTCTTTTTTCCTTCAGGGTTTAAATCCTCTACATAGATTTTTACGTTTGTTGGGGTTTTAACGTAATATCCCATTGTAAACCTCCAATAATTATTACTATAAAATTAAATTATGTTTTTTTAATAAAAGTGTGAATGATAAAGTGCGAAAATAGTTAATAACTCTATGCGGATATATTAAAAAAGTTGTTATTCTCAAGACATAGTACAGTATGTTACAATATCTCTATAATATTTTGATTAAACAACAAATTTTGATAAATAAATCAGCATTATGACTGAAAGGATGAAAAGTTATGGTTTGTAACAGCTGCAAAAGTGAATTTGATAATATTAATGGTCTGAAATTTTGCCCCTACTGCGGAATAAAGCTTGAAGAAGCTGAATCTGTAGAAACAAAAGAAATTACTGCTGCAGGCGTGGAAGCTGCAAGCGCTGAAAAAAAGTATGATACCTTAAAAATGCCTGTTATAACTGAAAAGCAGATTAAAGAATATAAAAGAGATAAATTTCTTAAAGCATTAGTAAAGCCTTTTAAAAACATAAAGGTTGTTATAAGCTTAATAACCTTGATTGTTATTATTGCAGCAGGGGGAGCAGGGTATCTATATTTCTCAGGAAGAACTGTGGATGAAGGGAGAATAAAAGAGGATCTTATAGGAAAAGCTATAGTACTTCCGAAGGGGACAAGTTTTGATATTAAAAAAGGATTTATAAAAAGCCTAAGTATAAGTGAAAGAAATACAAATAAGCGTGAAAAAAAGGACGATATAAAGATAGCTGTAGACTTAAATAACGGCAGTCTTGAAGTAAAAACATTGTTAGCGCTTCAGTATACAATGAATGATAATAAAAAGTGGGTAATTAATGATAAGATAACTATCTCCGGGGATACTTCTGTAAAGCCGTTGGTAGGTATGGAGGAAAATCAGATACTTGAAGGAGTTAAGAAATTAAATATAAATATAGGTGATAAGGAAAAAGCCTTAAGCGATGCAGATGTTAAAACTTTCAAAATGGATTCAAGAACTCCGGATTTTGACAATCTTAAGGAAACAGCACTTATTGATGCTGGCATAGACAGCGGCATTATTGCCTCAGCAGGCAAATTAAAATGTAATCTTGTTTTTGAAAATGAGGCTTGGAAGATAGCTTCTATTGAGAGAAACAGCAGTGAGGATTTTGTATTAGCTTTATCACCATCCTTTTCACAGGATAAAATGCTTGAACTTATTAAAAAGGAGCCTATAGAGCAGTCTGTGAGCAATGCAGGCGTTTTTGGAGGCAAGAGTTTTTATGTAAATGACAGCTTTACGAAGAGCATTGATATAGCTGATAAAAAGTTTGATGCTCAGAGCAAAAATTTAAGTGTTACTGTTAAAAGACAGAACAGCGCAGGGGAAGTAAAAGCAGTGCTTTCAACGGATTATACCTATGCACTGTCTTTTGATAAAATACAATTAGTTAAAAAATCTAAGACAACAGCTGAAAGCGTCACTATATCTGATGTATCAAAGGACGTTGTGGCAGCTAGTCTTGTAAATGCACAAATAGAAGGAAGCTATCAGTTTTTATGGTTTTCCGATAAGCACACTATAACAGCTGATGAAGCAAAAACCTTTAAAACTACTAAAGTGTCCTCTAAAAAAGGAATGGAAAATGTTAAGATTGTTACTGGAACCATTACTTATAACGATGGAGGAAAACAAAAAACTTCTTCTATTGCAGCAGTGTATGTCCTTGTTTATGACAACACAAAGGGTTATTCCTGGAAGCTTGATAAGGTGGCTGGAGAAGATTCAGCAAGTTATAAGCAGTATACAAGTGAATAAAAATAGAACCTTCATTATAGAAGGTTCTATTTTTTTGCTACATAATTAAACATTAACATGACTATAATAAACACAGGTCAAGCATTTTGCACTGCAAAACGTATATATCGTAAAGGGATGTGGCAGACATTGAATAAGGGTATGAGACTGGATTTCAGGTTAGATAATAATTTGAGAATTTTAAATTACTATTTTACTGATTGTCCAGATATAATAAAAAAGCAAGTGGCATTAAAAGAAATGAAAAGAGGCTGTTTTATATTTATTAAGGAATTTATAAATTCAGATTTGCTTCAAAGGGATTTTATAAGGCCGCTTATGATGATGGACTATTCTATGTTATCAGACAAGAATATAATAGAACATCTGCCTACACTAAACAATTTATTATGCTATGATATTGATTCTGTTGTTACTTCAGTGCTTGAAGGAAAAATAGTCTTTTTATTTGATGGAGTTAGTTTTGCAGTAGCATGTGATTTGATGAATGTAGAAAAAAGAGTCATAAGCGAGCCTGATGGAGAAAAAAATGTACGTGGTCCTCATGATGGATTTATTGAGTCACTAAACACAAATATTTCACTGCTAAGAAGCAAAATTAAGAGCAGTAAGCTTAAGTTTAAATCTATAGTTTTAGGAAATTTAACAAATCAGAATTTAGCTATAGCTTATATTGAGGGGATAGCTAACCCTGAAATAGTAAACAACTTTTATAATAAGATTAGTAATATAAAAATTGATGGATTGCTATCTATAGGTTATATTGAACAGCTGATAGTAGATTCCAAACTGTCAGTATTTCCTCAATATATAGCTACTGAAAGGATAGATAGATCTGTGGCAGCTCTTTTAGAGGGGAAAGTTGTAGTACTATTAGATGGTATTCCATATGCGCTGATAGCACCTATTTCCTTTTCTTCTTTTTTTGATGCCCCTGATGATTACAGCAGTAATTGGATACCCGGTACAATAATTAGATTTGTGAGATTTCTTAGCGTAATAACTACACTAACACTACCGGGCATATATATTTCTATTACATCATTTCAATATTACCTAATTCCAACTGATATATTAGTACAATTAGGTAAATCGAGGACAGCTGTTGCATTTCCTCCTGTAGCTGAAGCGCTTATGATGGAATTTACAGTTCAAATGATCAGGGAAGCTTCAATAAGGCTTCCAACATATATAGGTGCCACTATAGGTGTTGTTGGAGGTATTATAATTGGGCAGGCAGCAGTATCTGCAGGTATTGTAAGTAATTTGTTTATCATTGTAGTTGGAATAATGGCTATAGCATCTTACGTTACTCCAAACTACGAGTTTGGAATGACAATAACAGTACTAAGAATTTCTATTTTATTAATGGCATCTCTATTTGGAATTGTAGGAATGATTACCTGTTTTTCTTTACTTTTGATGCATTTATTATCCTTGGAATCCTTAGGTCAACCTTATTTTGCACCAATAATGCCATTAAAAATCCAAGATATTAAGGATACAATAATAAGATTTCCTTTGAAGTTTATGAAAAGAAGACCTAATACAGCACAACCTATAGAAAAAAGGAGAAGTGGTGAAGGTGAATAACCCTAAACATGAAATTACATCTGTTCAGCTAATGGGTTTCATAGTTTCAGCGCAAATAGGTATAGGAATTTTAACTTTCCCCTCTATTCTAGCACAGAAGGTAGGTCATGATGGCTGGATTTCAATCATTGGTGCAGGTGGTGCATGCTTATTTGAAGGTTTACTGATTACATATTTATTAAAAAGCTACTCAGATAAAACAATTTTTGAAATAAATAATATTGCCTATGGAAAAATTTTAGGCAGTATCCTCAATTTAGGGTTTATATTATATTTATTATTTATAACAGGCGTAACCTTGAGAATTTTTGAGGAAGCTGTAAATATTATTATACTTAAGCTTACGCCGCCTATAGTTATTACTTTTTTAATCCTTTTATCCACAATATATGGTATTTCAAAAGGATTAAAAGTTGTTTGCAGATTTGCGGTCATGCTGCTTTTTTCTTATCTTATTTTGTTTATAACTTTATTATTAGTTGTTAAATATACAAGATATACTTATTTGATGCCAATTGGGAATGCAGGTCTAATGCCAATAATACAAGGAATTAAAATAAGTTCATATTCATTTCTTGGATTTGAATTAATAGCATTTATATATCCTAATATTAAAGATAAAGAAAATGTCCCTAAGTATATGAGTTCAGCTTTAATTTTTACAACAATATATTATGCTTTATCAGTAATTGTTTCAATAATGGTGTTTGGAGAAAAAAAGTTAAGTATGGTTGTGTTTCCTGTTTATAATATTGAGCAGGCAATTGAGGTACCTATTATCGAAAGGTTGGATACACTATACATTCTATTTTGGTTTCCTACTATGGCTTCCAGTGTGCGAGCATATCTATTTTCAGCATATTATAGTATTTCAATGATGTTTAAAACAAAAAAAAGAAATCCTTTATTATTTATTATAGTTGCAATAGAAATAATAATAAGCAGGATACCTAAAGATTTTGAATCAACTTATGTTTATGCAGAATATGCAGGAAATATTGGAATGATAGTAGTGGCTATTATCATTTTCACTTTTTTCATTTCTATTTTCAGAAAGAAGGTGAAAATATAAAGTGAAAAAAACAATAATTTTTTTGCTGACTATAATAATGACTATAAATTTATCTGGGTGCTGGGATCAGAAGATATATGAAAAGTCTGGATTTGTACTGCAGGTAGGTTTTGAATCAACTAGTACAAAGGATATGTTAATATCCTTTACTATTCCTGTAGTTGATTTGACTGCAAAAGAAAGAACAGAATTAATTTATTCAAATGCAGGTATGCTTAGAGAATTTAGAGAAAAAGCGAGAAAAACATCAGCTAAGGTGGTTGAAGGCGGAAAAATACAGCAATTTTTAATAGAAGATTCTCTAGCAAGCAAGGGGATTAATAACTTGATAGAAGTAATTGAACGTGACTCTACTGATCCTCCAACTGCATTTGTTTTAATAACTGAGGGCAGTCCTAAGGAAATGCTTGAAGCATTGCAAGGATTTGGAGATAAACCGTTGCCGGCATTTTATATTCATGATTTGATTAGGAGCAATATAAAGTCATCCTATGTGCCTGAGACAAAGATATTTCAATTCAGCACACTGTATTTTGCACCAGGTATAGACCCTGTAGCACCAATTATAAAACTTCAGACAGACAAAGGAAAGGGAGTTGAAGTAACCGGTACTGCACTGTTTTCTGGGGATAAATTAGTAGGAAAAATTGATACAAAAGAAACCCCTTTCTTATTAGCTATGATGGGGAAAATGAAGGGCACTGTTTTTGTTTCTAAAAGGCTCCAAGAAAAGGAATTGGAGAATAATAAGAAAGGATGCGCTTTAAATATTAATAAAGTGAAACGTAAGCTTTCTGTAGAAATATTGGACAATAAACCTATAGTTAATATATCATTAAATTTAAACGCCACTGTTGCAGAATTTAAATGGAATGAAATGTATGATAGTGATTTTCAGCAACATATCGAGGAGGTTATTTCAGCAGAAATAAAAGAAATTTGTGAAAAAGTTTTGAAGTATACACAAGAAGTAGGCAGTGACCCCATAGGAATAGGTGATATTATACGCGCAAAGCATAATAACTACTGGAAAACGGTTAATTGGGAAAATGCTTATAAGGATGTAGTTTTTGATGTTAATGTTAATGTTAATATAAGCAATCATGGGGTAATACGATAATTATTAAAAGGTTCTGAACCATTAAAATAATATAACAGCCATGCGGTGGCACATGTCACCGCTTTTAACGTTTCTATAAGCATTTTAGTAAATATATTTGTTATGCATTTCGAAATAGGCGCCTATTTTGTCAAAGGTATCACTGATGAAGGGCAGCTGATCAAGCAGAAGAAAGACAATACAGGCAATAAGAAGAACACCAGCTGTATATAACCAATCTTTAAAAGTAATTGGACTTTTCACCCTAATCACATCCTTATAATCTCTTTTTTTTAGTATATTATGGTTAGTTTTTGTTTTGGTTAATTGAAGGTTAAAATCATGTTAATTAATTTTTTAAGCAATGATTATAAGTTGCTGCTTTTCTTATTGTAAAATTATGATATACTATCATTTAAGAAATTGATTATACGAGGAGAATTTATCATGTACGATTATCTGATTGTCGGAGCAGGTCTGTTTGGAGCAACCTTTGCTTATGAAGCTAATAAAAGAGGCAAGAAATGCCTTGTTATAGACAAGCGTTCACATATTGCAGGAAATATATATACAGCTGAGATTGATGGAATTCAGGTACATATGTATGGAGCACATATTTTTCATACCAGCAGTAAAGAAATTTGGGAGTATGTAAATCAGTTTGCTGAGTTTAATAGATATACAAATTCACCGGTTGCAAGGTACAAATCGGAGCTTTATAATATGCCTTTCAACATGAATACCTTCAATAAGATGTGGGGAGTAATAACCCCTGAAGAGGCAAAGGCTAAAATACAGCAGCAGATTGAGGAAGCAGGCATTACTGAGCCTGAAAATCTTGAGCAGCAGGCTATAAGCCTTGTTGGAAAAGATGTTTACGAAAAGCTTGTTAAGGGATATACAGAGAAGCAGTGGGGGCGCAGAGCAACAGAGCTTCCGAGCTTTATAATAAAAAGACTGCCTGTACGGTTTACCTATGATAACAACTACTTCAACGACAGGTATCAGGGAATACCAATTGGTGGTTATACTAAGATTATTGAGAAAATGCTTGAAGGCATAGAAGTGAAACTTAACACTGATTTCTTCAAGGATCGCAAGGAATTGAGTAGTCTAGCGGATAAGATAGTTTTTACTGGAATGATTGATGAATATTATGATTACTTATATGGTGAACTTGAATATCGTTCACTAAGATTTGAAACAGAAGTTATTGACGCTGAGAATTATCAGGGAAATGCAGTAGTTAATTATACTGAATATGAAATACCTTATACAAGAATAATTGAGCACAAGCATTTTGAGTTTGGAACTGAAAATGGAACAGTAAATCCTAAAACGGTAATTACAAAAGAGTATCCTGCAAACTGGAAACGAGGAGACGAACCTTATTACCCAATGAATGACGATAAAAACAATAACCTTTATGCAAAGTATAAGACTCTTTCTGATAAAGAAACAAATGTTATTTTTGGCGGCCGCCTTGGAATGTATAAATATCTTGATATGCATAATGTAGTGGCAGAAGCTTTAAAATGTGTAGAAAAGGAAATAGAGCAAAAATAATTAATTAAAACAAGGGGCTGACTCAAAACAGCTTAAACCTATCGCGTGGTATTTGAATTCTAGGAAACGTTCGCTTCGCAGATAAGACTAATAATTAAAAAATTTATAAAGCCTAAATCCTATAAACTCGTTTCACTCTGACAATATAGGATTTTTAACGGCTTTATAAATTTTTAAATTAAAGTCTTATTGCTGCTTGCTCAAATGTTTCTACGTATTCAAATACCACGCTAAGTTTAGCTGTTTTGAGTCAGCCCATTTTAATTATATTTTGTATATTAGATTAATTAAATCCAAAGACTTTTCTTGATAGTGAATAAGCGAATAATATAAGCTTTCTTCCCATAAGTCCTTTGAATTGTACAAACAGTCCTAGAAAGGATCTGCTGACTTCCTTATATAAATTATTGTTTTTGTAATTTAGATAATTCCAAAGTTCTTTCTTTTTATTTAAGTTTTCCTCTGTGTTATCCTTCAATAAAAGTACAGTAGTAATTGTCATCATCATAACCAGATATTTAACCATGTATTTGCGAAGTTTTTCGGATTTTACAATGGCTGGATTATAGCTGTCTATCATTATCTTCGTTACTTTAATCTGCTGGTCTATACGAGCAATCATTATCTTTTCATTTACAGATTGATCATCTCTTCCGATGAAGTATCTGTAAAGGTCCAAGTTTACATAATATATTGAATTTACATAAGGCAGCGGATTATATACAAATATGTTGTCAACATAAAAGGTATGTTTTGGAAGTTCAAGATTACACTTTCTAAGAACCTCAGTACGATAAATGACAGAGTGCATCAATATATTCTGGCTGCCTTTAAGATAACCCAAGTCATTCCAGGTAAATATTTTTTCTTCAGGCATTGCTCCTTTATAATTAATGCTTGTTGACTTTCCTAAACTCACATTTTCATATACATAATTTGCAATAAGCATGTCCAATTGTGTGGAACTGCTAATCATGTCTCTTAATATATTAAGTACTTTTTTAAAACTTTCCGTATCAAACCAATCATCGCTGTCAAGAACTTTAAAATATAAACCCGAAGCGTTTTTAAGGCCTGTGTTTACGGCATCTCCGTGGCCACCGTTTTCTTTATGAATTGCACGTATTATATTTGGATATTTTTTTTCATATTCGTCGGCTATTACTGAAGTATTATCTTTTGAACCATCATTTATAATTAAGATTTCTATATCCTCACTTCCAATTAGCAGAGATTCTATAGCCTTATTCATATAAGCTGCCGAATTGTAGCAAGGAATTGCTATTGTTAGAACTTTCATTTATGCCTCCTGATTAAAAGAATCTATTGTTTTATTAATTTGCAAGCGTAATGCAAATTGCCATGTCAGTTCCGAGAGTATAAGTCCTGCAAAAACATCAACTAAAACATGCTGTTTTGTTGCTAAGGTTGAAATACATATCATTATTGCTGTAAATAATGAAAAATAGCGGTACCATTTTGGTACAGATTCAGAGTTTCTAATACCAATAAAACAGTTCCAGCTTACTAAAACATGAATAGATGGAAAAAGATTATTTGCAGCATCTATACTGTATAAGAATTTAAGCATGTCCACAAATATGCCTGAAGAGGCTATATCTGGTCTTACATTTGTTGTAGGATAAGCGATGTATATAATACCGCAAATTAGTTTTCCGGTCAAATCTGCTATGGCTAAACGATAGCACTGCTCTTTGCTTATGCGGCTGATTAATATATAGTTAACAATCCAAAAAAGATAACAGCCAAAATAAACAACAACAAAAATTGGAATTACCGGAATTTTATTATCTAAATAAGAGGTTAAAGTATGAAAAATACGATTTTTATAAAATAGTCGTACCCCAGAATACACTGAAAAATTAACGATAACAACCAAAAGTAATGGAAGTGCAGAGTATTTTGGTATAATGCTGGATAATTTCTTCATCAAGTGTTGTAATTCCCTTCAGATTAATTAATTAATATTTTGCTTGGTTAAGACTGAATGTTAGTCTTACTTCAAAATGATACACTATAAGTATAATGTTTTTTATCATAACCAGTCAATATCTTTTGCTTTTATATAGAAAAAACTGCCAGACAAAGCCGTACAAAAGCTTCATTTGGCAGACAGAATGCTGCAAGAGCAAATATTATATTGCAAATATGATTACATAGTAAACAATCATCATGCCTATTCCCAGAGGAACTCCTAGTTTAATCCATTCACTGCTTTTAATTCTCAGTTTTCCTGCAGAAATGATATTTGGAATGTTTCCGGGGATCATCATTCCTCCGCTGATTAAAAGTCCCATTAATACAGCTTTAATTTGCGTTTCAGTCATCTTAGAGCTTATCTCAGCTGCAGCTAGTGTTGCATTATCAAGAACAGCTGAGGACATATTAACCCAATACAAATAACGTGTATCAAGAGGCAGTATAAAAGCATCGATTATCGGCTTGAAACCTTCTCCAAGAAGTTCTAGTGCAATTATAAACAAAAATATTTTAAGAGCTCTTATTATTATTACTGAAGTAGTTTCTACAATAGTAATTTCCTGAGAGTGGTCTATAGTCTTATTTTGCTGAGCTCCGAAGAGGGCACCGATAATTCCAAGGATTATTATTCCCGGTACAACATAAACGCCGAATTCCTTTAAAAGAAACCAGAAATCTACACCAAGTCTTGATACTACTATTGTAGATAAGGGTTCGCCTATTGGAGTTAATACAGCTCCAAGCCCGATTGAAAAGCAGGCGACTATATCGACTTTTATTTTATTTGCTCTGCTGATTGGAAGTATGCTTACAATTTCAACCAGAAGAAGTGCTGCAATAATTGCAGTTATAACACTTGATAAAAGTCCTATAATTACAATCAGAAGAAATATAAAAATTTTTAGGGGAATACGCTTTAGAGCATACTCTATTGCACCTTCAATGCGTTCGTTCAGCGCTTTAAATAAAAAGCCACCTACAAGCACCGCAAATGCAATTATATACATGAATTTATTTTCGGTAATCTTTAGCAAAAGTTCTTTATTGAGAACCCCTGAAGCAATAGAAGCTGCAAGTCCCACTAAAAATAGAAAAACTTCAAGATTTTTTTCTACTTTCTTAGATACAATCGGCAGCACAAAAGTTATTATTAAAAGTAAAATTAATACGTAGAGCATTGTTTTAAACCTCCTATATGCTTAATAAAAATCAAATCACGCCCAGTGTCTTTATTATGATTTGAAAGATAAATAAAAATTAAACTTATTTTTTATTTGCGTTTTTTTCTTTTTCTTCTTTTTCAAGCCTCTTTGGAAAAACAACATTTAAGTAAATAAATCCCACTATTAATGCTGCAATAGGTAAAAAATAATTATGCTTTTAAAATTCATGCTACTACCTCCCTATAATAATTCTCCTAGTCAAAATAAACACTGGGCAAACAAAAAAATAAAAAAGGTGGGAAACTCAAATAAGAGTTTCCCACCCTAGAAACAAATTTCTCGGAATCAGATATTAATAAATCTGTCCAACCGAAAGAAAATTTGCAATTTTATATTAGGAGTATACCATAAATTTTAATATAATACAATTCTTACGGATGTAAGTTAGGTTAATATTCTGTTTAATTTTATATTTAACAATATTTGTCTGCAAATTAAGATAACTGCTTCTATTGAATAAAAACTTGCTAATAAGCAAAGTGTGAATAATTTACATCACACATTTTTGCGAAAATTTTAATTAAATATTGTATAATTTCAGAAATTGTGATAAAATTCAAATATGTGTTAATAGTGTGTTAATTGATACATAATTTAGCAATAATTATATAAAAAATATGTCGAATTGCGCAATTTACATATTTAGTAGCTGCTAGTGATTTTTAATTATGGATGCAGCAAATTTTCAAGATAGACAAGCTGTAGAATCAAAAAACTAAATTTTATTTAAAGGGGGAATAATCGTGAGTGACAACACAGAAAGAAATCTTACCTGGAAAAACCTTGCCCTGATGGCCTTTGTAATGGTATGGGGATTTGGTAACGTTGTTAACAATTTTGCAAATCAAGGTTTAAAAGTAATAGTTTCATGGGTACTTATCATTTCATTGTATTTTATTCCATACGCACTAATGGTAGGAGAGTTAGGATCTACCTTTAAGGATGGGAAAGGCGGGGTTAGTACTTGGATAAAAGCTTCCATGGGACCTCTTCTTGCT
Organism: Clostridium rhizosphaerae; assembly: GCF_016765585.1. Lineage (GTDB taxonomy): Bacteria > Bacillota > Clostridia > Clostridiales > Clostridiaceae > Clostridium_AT > Clostridium_AT rhizosphaerae. Next base: position 812,310 of record NZ_JAESWC010000002.1, on the reverse strand, counting down.
TATCTTGCAGGATGGACTTATTGGGTAGTCCACGTTCCATATTTGGCTCAAAAGCCTCAGTCAATACTTATTGCATTAGGATGGGTTTTTACCCAAAATGGAAATTTTATTAAAGGCTTAAATCCATTGCTTCTGCAGTCAATAATACTTGTTCTTTTCATTTTCTTCTTATGGGTTGCTTCAAAGGGAGTAAATTCACTAAAGAGAATTGGAACAGTGGCAGGAACAGCAACTTTTGTAATGTCTATATTATATATAATTATGGTTATCACAGCACCAAAAATCACTGGGATGAAGATTGCAACAACTCATATAACTGCAAAGACTTTTATTCCGGATTTTAATTTTGCATACTTTACTACGATATCAATGCTAGTGTTTGCTGTAGGAGGATGTGAAAAAATATCTCCTTATGTTAATAATACAAAGAATCCATCAAAGAACTTTCCAAAAGGAATGATAGTTTTAGCTATAATGGTTGCTGTATCTGCACTTTTAGGTTCTGTAGCAATGGGAATGATGTTTGATGCTAATAATATTCCTAAGGACTTAAAGATGAACGGTCAATATTATGCCTTTAAGATGCTTGGTCAATATTATGGTCTAGGAAACTTATTCTTAATACTATATGCAGTTGCTAACATGCTTGCTCAGATTTCAGCGCTGGCATTTTCTATCGATGCACCACTTAAGGTTTTATTTGCAGACTCAGATAGAAGATATATTCCAGAGAGCTTAACTAAGGTAAACAAGCATGGTACTCCAATCAATGGATACAAAATGACTGCAGTTTTAGTTGGTATATTAATTATGCTTCCTGCTTTTGGTATGGGAGATATAAACACAATATTTAACTGGCTTCTGGATTTAAACTCTGTAGTTATGCCTTTAAGATACTTATGGGTATTTGCAGCTTATATGGCTGTAAGAGGTTTTGCTAAGCATAAGTTCTCTTCAGAGTATAAGTTTGTTAAAAACGATAAAGTAGGCGTTGGTATAGGGTTATGGTGCTTTGTGTTTACTGCATTTGCTTGTATTATGGGTATGTTTCCAAAGAGCAATATTCCAGTTTATTCATCACAATGGTACTTCCAGTTAACTCTTAATTTTGTAACTCCTGTTGTTTTAATTGGACTTGGATTAATACTGCCTATTATTGCAAGAAGAAATAACAAAAATATTACTGCTTCAATAACAGAAGAAATAGGACAATAAAACTTTAATACTATACAAAAGAGAGAACGTGGCGTTCTCTCTTTTTGCATACTTAAAATTTATTAATTTAACCTATATAGTTCAGATGTAACTATTAACGTAAAATATGCATAACATAAATTGTATTATTTTATTTGGAGGATATAATGAATTTGGAGAATTATCAATACCCTTTTTTCAATGATTACTATTATGGATACAGAAATGATGCAGGGCAAAAAAGTAAGTTTACTAAGGCTGTAGCGTACATTACCGGAGGACCTTTGGCATCAGGTATAACTGGAACAGTAATTTTTACAGATGTACAAGGTGGGACAGAGGTATCTGTAGAAGTAAATGGACTGCCATCTTATAAGAGCGCTTCCGGAGGGAATCCACAGGTTGGACCTCATGGTTTTCACATACATGAAAATGGCGACTGCAGTGTAGACAGCAGTTCAAATCCATTTGCAGCAGCAGGAGGACACTGGAACCCAACTAATCAGCCACATGGCAATCATGCCGGAGATTTTCCTGTTCTTTTTTCAAATAACGGCTATGCAAGAATGATATTCTTTACAAATAAATTTGACGTTTCACAGGTTATAGGGAAGTCGGTAATTATACATGAAGGACCGGACGACTATAAGACACAGCCCGCTGGAGGCTCTGGAAGAAGGCTGGCTTGCGGATTGATTCAGGGAATGATGTAATTTTATATACATTGTGGTATAATAACTAAACGTTAATAAAGTAGTCAGGAGGTCAACTATGGACAAATATAAGATAAAGAAAGTGCTTAATAACAATGTTGTAATTGCAGAAAAAGAAAAAAGAGAATTTGTCCTAGTTGGAAAGGCTATCGGGTACAAAATAAATAAAGGCTCAATTATTTCAGAGGATAAGGTTGAAAATATTTTTGTTAAAAAGTCACAAGAGTCAACAGAGAACTTTAATAAGGTTCTTGAGAATGTAGATAGTGAGATTGTAGGTATTTCCGAAGAAATAATATCTATATGCGAAAAGGAGCTAAAGGTTAAGCTCAGCGAGGCTATACATGTGTCTCTTCCGGATCATATTAATTTTTCAATTAGAAGAATAAAGCAGGGCGTTAAGATTGAAAATCCGTTCTTGCATGAACTTATGGCTTTATATCCAGTGGAGTATATATTAGCACAAAAGGCTTTGATTATGATAAATACGAGGTTTAACATGGAACTTCCAGAGGATGAAATAGGTTTTATATGTATGCATATTAAGGCTGCGGAAAATCAGCAGGAGGTTACAAGTGCGCTTGCTTATACAAAGAAAATAGGTGAGGTTATGGAACTTATATCAAAGCTTTTAAAAAAGAATTTTGATAAGAATTCTTTAGAATATGTAAGAACAGTAACTCATATAAATTTTATGATTGAAAGAATAGTGAGCAGGAAAACTGTAAAAAATTACTTGCTTGACAGCATAAAAAAAGATTTGTATAATGAGTACGATATTGCAATCAAGGTTGCAATGAAAATTGAAAATTTATTTTCTGTTAAAGTTCCTGAGGATGAGATAGGTTTTATAACCTTGCATCTTAGCAGAATTTCGGAAACATAAGCAGTGTTACTATTGAATTAGGCACGAGCTTAAAGGGAATAGCTATATTATAGCTATAAGTGTACCCTTTTTGCTCGTGTTTTTGTTTTTTGTTTCCACTAATTAAAATTTTTAAGGAGGTTTTTTAAGTGAAAAAGTTATTTGCAGTACTGCAAAAAATAGGTAAGTCACTAATGCTGCCAGTTTCAGTACTTCCAGCAGCTGGACTTTTACTAAGATTTGGTCAGCCTGACCTTTTAAACATACCTTATATGGCTCAGGCAGGCGATGTAATTTTCAGCAATCTTCCAATGATTTTTGCGGTTGGAGTTGCCATTGGTTTCTCAGGAGGCGAGGGAGTTGCCGCTTTAGCTGCCACAGTAGGTCAGCTTATTCTTGAAGGTATTATTAAAGTAGCCAGTGCTAATGCTGCCGCTGCTATGGCTGCTAAGATTGCAGCTGAAAAGGGCATGCAGCTCTCAGATTTCATGAAAACTGCTGCTTATGCTGATGTAGTGAAGAACACAACCATAAATATGGGTGTATTTGGCGGTATCATTATAGGTTTAATTGCAGGCTATTTATACAATAAGTTCCATGATATTAAACTGCCGCAGGTTTTAGGTTTCTTCGGCGGAAAAAGATTTGTGCCAATTATAACTTCTTTTGCAGCTTTGCTGTTTGCAATCATTGGTGTTAATATATGGGCTCCAATTCAAAATGCAATAAATGTTTTTGCCCAGTTTGCAACCACTTCAGTATTAGGACCTGCTTTTTATGCAGCAGGTAAGAGACTTTTAATACCGGTAGGCCTGCATCATATGTATTATCCACCATTCTTATATCAATTTGGACAGTATGTTTCAAATGGTGTAACTTACTTTGGAGATTCAGCTAGGTTCTTCCACGGAGATCCTACTGCAGGAATATTTATGGCATCAGAATATCCAATACTTATGTTTGGTCTTCCAGGAGCAGCTTTAGCTATGATAGCTGCTGCAAAGAAGGAAAACAGAAAGAAAGTATCCGGTATGATGATTTCAGCAGCTTTTGTTGCTTTCTTGACAGGAATAACAGAGCCAATCGAATTTTCCTTTATATTCGTAGCACCAGTTTTATTTGTATTCCACGTAGCGGCAGCTTTTGCAGCTGGTATAGTTACAAGTTTGTTAAAGATTAGATTAGGTTACACCTTCTCAGCATCTTTTATAGATTATCTTTTAGGTTTTAAATTTGCGGGACATCCAATGTTGATGTGGTTAGTTGGACTTGTATTCTTTGCACTTTACTTTGTAGTTTTCTATTTTGTAATTACAAAGTTCAATATAAAGACTCCAGGAAGAGAAGATGAGGAAGAAGTGTCTTCTGAACTTACAAATGCAAAGGGTTCCGAAAGAGCTGCAAGAGTTTTAGAAGCAATCGGAGGCTCAGAAAATATCCAGGTTTTAGATGCATGTATTACAAGACTTAGACTTACATTAAATGATGTTTCAAAGGTTGATCAAGGAAAGCTTAAAGCTCTTGGAGCTGCAGGCGTATTAACTGCAGGAAACAGTGTTCAGGCTATTTTTGGAACTGAAGCAGAAAGAATTAAAGATGATATGAAAGCTATTATAGCAAAGGGTGGTGTTTTTCAAACTAATAGAGAAGATAGTGCTAATGAAAAGGAAACTGCAGTGACTTCAGCGGATAAAAAGGTTAAGTCCGGTTCTTATACACTTTACAGCCCTATGGAAGGTGAAGTTGTTTCATTAGATAAGGTTCCTGATGATGTATTTTCAGCAATGCTTTTAGGTGATGGCTTCGGAATAATCCCTGCTAAAGGTGAAGTTTACGCTCCGGCAGACGGAGAGGTAACTGTTTTATTCCCAACTAAGCATGCTGCTGCTGTTACAACTGATAACGGACTTGAGGTTTTAGTTCATATAGGTATTGATACAGTAGCCTTAAATGGTGAAGGTTTTACAGCTCACGTTGCTCAAGGCGACAAGGTTAAAAAAGGCGATCTTTTAATAAGCTTTGATACGAAAGTAGTGGGAGAAAAGGCTAAGAGCCTTACTTCAGCAGTTATAGTAACAAACATGGATAATGTTGAAAGCATAGACGTAAGCTATGGAAATAAAAAAGCTAAGGAAGAAGCTGCTGTAATAAAAGTTAAATAGAAAGTAAAAGCTGCCTGTAGAGCTTCACAGGCAGCTTTTTTACTATATTACGACCATTGTTTAATAAGAGCCTTTGCATCAGAATTTAATATGTCTTTTGCAGGTTTTGAAATATTATTTTCCATTGGGGAATTGTTTAGATGCTTTATAAAATCCTCCATATGGCTTACAGCTTGCTTTTGTTTTTTGTCATTTATAAATTTTTCAGCCTGACCTAAGCTATTGTTAAGCTGAGGCAGAAGTGGGCTTGTAAGCTCGCCTTTTTTCTGGTATTCATCAATAAGTCTTCTAATAGAATTAATGCTGGTAGTAACTTCAACCTTAGCTTTATTAGATTCTACGGTAACTCCGTTAAGTGATACCGATGCAAAAATATCTGCTGAACCGGTATCTTTAGCTGTTACAATACCATTTTCTACTGAGGCTGTATTTGGATTTGAGGAGGTGTAACTAATTGCTGCATTAGTAAGGTCTATTGGAGTACCTCCTTTGCCAAAGCCTGTTAAACTGATATTAGCAGTTTGATTTCTTTCAAGGTTTGTTTTATCTAAGGATAATTTTACACTGTTTAAAGGAGTCTTATCTGTCATAAGGGCGTTATATATCAAACCGGTAATCGGACCAAAGTCACCAATCGAGTAGTTTTTATAGCCATCAAAATCAAGTTTGCTGTTTATTATGCTTGAATGTCTTAAATTTGTAAGCATAGTGATAGTCATATTATAAACTGGATCAATAATTGTTAAAGTACCTGTCCAACCTTGATGACCATAGGTGCTTCTGCTAGGTCCCCAATTAAAGTACCAGTATGAAGAGGATTTTGAAGCTAATCTCCAGCCAAGTCCGTAGGTAGAAGAATCCACTTTAGTTGGATCTACGCTGTATGGAGCTGTAAATTGGTCTGCAACTTCCTTTGTAAATACTTGAGTTCCATTATAAATACCGCCATTAAGCATAAGCTGAGTTAATACAGCCATATCACCTGTAGTAGAGAACAATCCTGCATGACCGGATACTCCGCCCATGGTATACCATGCTTTTTCGTCATGGACTTCGCCTTGAAGCGTATATTTTCTGATATTAACTGGTGAGCCGTCTTCCATAAGCCCGAAGTTAATATGTCCATCGCGGGTGTTTCCGTTTAATTCTGTAGCAGCTATTTCTGATTTTGAGAAACCCTTTTGGAGTGGATTGAAAACTGTATGTGATAAGCCGAGTTTTCCGTAAATCTCATTTTCAACATATTTGTCAAGAGACATGCCGCTTGCCTGTTCAACGAGAAGGCCAAGTATCATAAAGTCAAGGTCACTGTAACTGATGCTTGTTCTAGGCTGATATTGCAGAGGAGTTTTACATATAATATCAATTATTTTTGCACGGCTTGTAAAGTCGCTGCTTTGATACCATAAGTCGCCGGCAACATTTTTATTTGGATATTGAGGATCAGGAATGTTTCCTCCACTGTGATGAAGAAGGTCACGTACAGTTACGGTTTCCTTACCGGTTACAGCCTTAGTTAATCCTTTTCCTATAATCCAATTACCGGTATATGTTACATAGCTGTCTTTGTAATTCTGCCATCCCTGGAAAGTGCTTATAGGCTGGTCAAGATTTAACTTTCCTTCTGACACAAGCTTTTGTATTGCATAGTTGGTCGCATACATTTTAGTATTTGATGCTAAATCCCATAATGAATTGACTGAGGCTTTTTCCCATTGTGACTGTGGTAAAAGCTGAGCAGGCTGATAAGCTCCGTCTACATAAGCTGTATCATATTTCTTTAAGTAACCATAGGCAGTATTTTTTACAATCTTACCGTCCTTGACAATGATTACTGCAGCTCCAGGGAAACCTTGATTTACTTCCTTATTGATATAGTCATCAATTTTGTTTAGTTTTTCTGAATTAAAGCCAACCTGCTCCGGGACAGCAGCAGCGGTTATTTGGTCATAGGCTGAGTTCTGCCTATTAAGAAGGTAGCTGTTGTTATTAATAGTTAATGTCCCTATCTGAAATAGTCTTTCAATATAAGGCAGTGATAAATAATATTTATTGTTTTGCATAAAACCATCTACATCATTGAAAACTACGTCAGTATAATAATTTAGCATATTAGTTGTAACATTTGCACCTATTCTATTACTGTTTATATTTATCTCAAAATAATCTTTATCATGATATATAGTTAATATATCAACAGTACCTATTGCAGCACCATCAAACATATATCCATTTTTTCCATATTTATAAGTTAGATTTAGAAGATTTGTTGAATCTTCAACTGCTATGTAACTTTTATTGTTCTTTTTTACTATGAGATTTGAATTTATAAGCTGTGGTGAATTATACGTACGGGCATCACCGTCAATTAGCCATACTTCTGCCAGACCATCTTTTGCTCTTACATACTTCTTATCCTTTGGAAACACACTATCCTCTTTAACCGTAAAGCCTATATACGCATCGTTGGAAGAACCGGAGAAATTAAAAGTCATCTTTAAGCCATACTCATCAGTAGTTTTTTCTGATATTGTACCTGCTGCATTATTATTTAAAGCAGCAGCTTCTATGTTTCCTGAATATTTATTGTCATATCTATGATAGTGTACAATTAGCTTTGTTATACCATTAGCTGCAAAAACAGGAATATTTGGAATTAACGTTAGCAGCATAGCAAAGATTGTCAGAATCGATATTAATTTAATTTTTAAATTCATGTTTATCCCTCTTTCTCTAAATATAAATTTGTAATTAGAGCCTGACAAAGGTGCTTTGGTGTTTAGAGTTAATCTTTGCATAAATTATCCGGTATTTAATTTATAATTTGACATTGTATTAAATCCTCCTTAGACCATCTTAATATTATCAACCCGCAGGTTTGATTTATATTTAAAATAAAAAGAGCCAAAAGGATAACAGGTATCCTTTTGGCTCATGCTTGACTTTACTCAATAACACGCCGTTTAATATATAAATTTTAGCTGTATCAGTTTCTAATAGTGCTAGTACTACGGTTGCCTTATATAAGTTATTATAAAGTATTTTCCATAATGTGTAAATATATTTGAAAATATTTTTCGTGTTATTTTAGTACTGCAATTATATTATAATAGCAAAGAAATCACAGTAGTATTAAAAGTGATGGCAGAGTGGTTTTAAAGTTACAAGTAGATGTAAGCGCTAACATTAATTACATTATTTTCAAAATAACTATTGAGCTTTTATAAGTGATTGTGTTATAATAATTAAGTGAGCGGATTGCGGATTAAGCAATTAGCTTATGACACGAATATTATTTTACTTAAGTGCAGTAAGAAGCTTGGCAGAGCTACTTGCTGCTTTCTTTTTTATCTAAATTTAATGTGATTTCAGATGATAACTCATCCTTTTTTAATGTTGTTTTTGATTGAAACAACGCCTTCATTATTTCCTGTCTGTAACAAAAGCCAAACAGCATTGCAACAATTCCCAGCATTGTGACACATAATACAGTAATAATAAAATTCAAATTCACAATATCACTCTCCTTAATAATATATGGTATGCAATCCGCTCATTATAAGGATAAAATTAAAAAATGATATATGTGTGTACAATAATTGTAACATATATTTCTATGTATTATATAACATAATACATAAAAGACCCAATTTTTGTCATTAATATCTGTAACTATTTTATTTTATTAGATTCGTTAATTTGAAAGAAGGTATTTCCAAATATTTGTAGAATAGTAATTTAAGATAAATAACACTAAAAGGGGCTGATAACTATATGTACAATATTTTGATTTTAGAGGATGATTGTATTCAGTTGAAAACCCTGTCCGAAATTATAAAACAATCAAGTGACGTGTATAAAGTATATGAAGCCAGCAATACAGCTGAAGCTATGAAAGCAGCACTCACTGAGAGGATTGATCTTTTCTATATAGATATTAGTCTAAAAAATGAATCTGGTCTTAAATTTGCAGAAGAAATAAGAAAAGAAGAAGGTTACAAGCTCACCTGGATAGTATTTGTAACAATTTATAAGGATTATATGCTTCCTGCCTTTAAAAAAATACATTGTTATGACTATATATTAAAGCCTTATAATAAGGAAAATATTCAAAAAATCACTAAGCTTTTGCTCTCGGATGACAGGGCGCAGGTTGCTGCTACCGAAATTAGAGAGAATTTTATAATTGTAAATGTGAAAAACATACAGGTAAAAATATTTGTCAGCGAAATAATTTTTGTGGAAGTTTTTATTAGAACTTCAATAATACATACTATAAATGGTTCCTTTACAATAGATTATTTATCACTTAAAAAATTAAACTCAATGATAAATGATAAGAATATTCTTCAAAGCCATAGATCTTATTTAGTTAATGTAAAATATATAAACAAGATTGAAAAGACAACTGATAAAACCTCTTATAAGATTTATTTTTATAATACTACTGATACCGCATTATTAGGAAACAATTATAAGAAATGTATAATAGAAAGGTTTAATAATGCTATAGGCGGGGATATAAATGATAGGATATAAGATATTCATACTTATTTTCTTAGAATTAACAAGTTTTATGCTGCTGTGGAATATGTTTAACAAAAAATATGAAAAGAGACTATTTAAAAGTATTTTCATTGTTATATGTACATCTTCAGTTGTTGTTCTTACAAATTATATTTATCCTCCTTTGCAATCTTTGATTAATTATATAGTTGTATTTTTATTTATAAAGCTAATCTTTAAAAAAAGCACAAAATACCTGTTTCTTGAATTCGGGCTTGTGCTTGCCATTTCAAGTATAATGCAGCTTGCAGTGATTATTATACTTAGATTATTTATACCGGCATTTTTACTAAAGGATGACTTTTCATATTATATTATAGCTGATTTTATTTGCGTAATTTTAAGCTCTTGTACTTACAAATATGTATCTTACGGCAGGTTATCAATTTTTTTCAAACAGGAAAGTTCAAAAATTTACTTTTTTTCAGTGAATCTTTTTATTTACATAGTTGCGGCGAGATGGCTTTGGAGTTTTAAGAGGCACCAGTTCCTTGACGAAATTGCCATGTATCTTATAATTCCTGTAGTTCTGATTTTAGCTAACTTGTTTTTCTTAGAATACCATATGAAAAGCAGCGAGATAAAGAAATCTGTAGAGGAATATGAAAAGTATTCACCGGTGATATCAGAGCTTTTAGAGGATGTGAGAAGGAGACAGCACGATTTCAAAAATCATTTAAACACTATTTATGGTCTTGTTATGATTTCTGATGAAAGAAATTTGAAGGAAACTATAAGCCAATATATGAATTCGGTCAATATTTCCTTGGAAAATATGGAGAAGGTACTTCAGATTGACAACTCCGTAGTCACAGCTATTATTTATAATAAGATAAATGAAGCAGCTAAAAATAATATTGAATTTGATTATTCTATACAGAGTAATTCAAGGTTTCCATTTAAGGATCATGAGCTTTCAGAAGTTTTGAACAATCTATTGGATAATGCTTTTGAAGCTGTTTTAAATTCTGAAAATTATCCTAAAAAAGTATTTTTAAATATAGGGTACCTCGAAGAAAATTGTGTTATAGAAATCGGAAATACAGGAGATAGAATAGAGTTAAATGATATTGGCAAAATTTTTAATGCAGGCTATACAACTAAACGAGGTGAAAACAGGGGATATGGGCTTTATAATGTTAAAAAGATAGTTGAATCCTGCAGCGGCAAAATCCAACTATCCTTTGAAAATAACTATACAATTTTCAGTATCAAATTAACATAAATTAATTATTCTTCTTTTAATATTTCTGGTATTTCAGGTTCGCCGAGGAAGATGAAAGATCCGTAAAAAGGCATAAAGAATGTAGTTACAGCAAGGCAAAGAGCACACAATATTGATTTTCCTTTTAAGTTTTTAAATTCTTTTTTCATGATTTTCCTCCTTATAGTCGGAACACCGAGTAATTTAAGACTCTCGCTCCGCTCGAAAATTACTCGTAAAAGTCCATTTAGGACTTTTACCTCCTTTTAGTCGGAACACTGAGAAATTAAAGATTACTCGCTCCCGCTCGCTAATTGCTCGTTAAAGGTCATTTAGACCTTTAACCTCCCCAAATAGGTCATTTAGATTTGTTTTTAACCAATACAAGCTGTATTGTTTGAATAAATAATGTGCTGAAACCAGCATTTTTATATGGTATGCTTTCTATAAACAATAAAATAATGGTCCATAATACTATAGACAGAGCTGCTGTAAGCTTATACTGCAGCTTTTTTTTACTGTCTTTTATTGGTCTTCTTACGCTGCAAATTGGGGCTCTTGAGAGAGCTATAATAAAGCAGGCTAGTCCAATAAATATATAGACTGCCCCAGAAAAACCAGGGACCATGGGCGCAAGAACACTTGTAAATATAAAGAGAAGGGTTGTTAAAATCAGGCAGTTCAAGGTTCCCTTTACGTGTACTCCACCTGCAAATACCCTTGTTGTAAGCAGTATTAGCAGTGAAAAGTAGAAGTAGTTCTGACTATGTACCAGATTAAAAAACAGTAAAAGAAAGATAATTTTGAATCCTTCACTTAAAAGTATACTTAAGCCGTATTGAATTCTAGCTCTGTCTTTAGCATTATCATAAGCTTCGGTACAAATGAAGGAAGCAAGTTTAGGAGCCATTTTTTCTATCATTCTAAAGCACCACCAAAACATTTCATTTAAAGAAGCTTCTTTATCTAATAATATGATTACATTCACAATTTTAGTACAAGCCATATAAGTTTATAGTTAAAATTATTTAGTATGTAACGATTCACTTTTTGCACTTTCTTTACATCATATATTTACATCATATATTTTGATTTTTATACATATATAATTATGAGAAGAACTGACATAACTAGTAGCAGTGTTATTTTTAATAACATTAGAAGTAGAGGGGGAGAGTTTTTATGTATAGGACAAGAATTTGCAGCAATTGCGATAACAATAAGTTTAATGTTATTCCTGACGGTGTTTCCTTCAGGGTGGAATGCTCAGAATGTCACAGTGTTAAAGAAGTATTTGAACTTGACGGCAGAATGATAGTACCTGTTTGCAGCAAATGTAATAGCAGATTATTTAAGCTTAGGGAAAAGGTAAACGAAAACTCTATAGAGGTAGATTTTATATGCTCTGAGTGCGGTGAAGGTGTTTCCTATATTTATATTGATGATGAAGGTAAGGAAGTTACTTTAGAAAAGAGGACTCTTTTAGATATGAAGAAATTTCTTCAGGTTATTAATGACAGATTATATAATATTGCATTTTCTGTTCAAGGAGTTAAAAAGCTTGAAGAGGAATTGATTACTATAGATGGCGCTGATGATGCACTCAATAATATAAATAATGAGTTGAATTCTATAAAAAATGAAGCCGAAGCAATTGAGGCAAGAATTAAAAAACTTGAGATATAAAAGAAGAGGTTACCCTTAAAATACCATAAACATATAGCATGTTATTTGAATTCAATGTTTCTACTAATTCAAATAACATGCTAAGTTTAGATGTTTTAAAGGTAGCTTCCTTTTTTTGCATATAAATTGTTATTAAAGAAGATATAAAGAGTTAATCCTATCATAAAGGTAGTAATTTCAGTAACAGCCATTGACCAGATAACACCGTATAGACCAAAAAGGCTGTGTAATAAAAATATTACAGGAATATAAAGGATACCTTGTGTAACTGACATAATTATTGATGGAATCCCTTGACCTGATGCTTGAAAAATGCCTGTAAATAATCCGGTGAATCCATTAAATATTGATGAAACCAGCATGGCAATTATAATATAGGTTCCAATGCTTATAACAGAAGTGTCATTAGAAAATATATGGATTATGCTTCCTCTGAAAATATAAACTATAGCACCAAAGGAGATTGACAGTAGACCAATCCAAAGAAATGACTGCCTGATTCCTTTTTTTAATCTATCAAAATCTTTTGATGAAAAGCTGTATGCAATTAATGGGATAATCCCTAATGATAAACCCATTGAAAGAAATTCGGGAACTTGTACAATTCTTAAAGCTATTCCAAAAGCAGCTACTACATTATCTCCATATGCCATTGAGAAGTTATTTGAAAGAAGAGTTGTAATGATAATAAAAGTTGTCATTAATAATTCTGAAACTCCTATTTTATATATTTCAACTTTATCTTTAAGTGAAATTTTAAAACAATGAAGAAATCCTTTTAAGTGATCGCTTCTTTTTTCAAGGTAATAAATATAGTAAATACATGAACCCGCATTAGACAATATAAGTGCTAAAGCTGCGCCTACAACGTTTAAGTTCATAACTAATATAAGTAAAGGATCAAAAACAAAATTTAGCAAAGTGCTTATAATCATTCCGTTCATAGATTCCTTAGAGGCTCCTTCTGAGCGCACTATTTGTTCTAATGCGAAATTCAGCATTACTGCAAAGCCTCCGCAGAACATTGTTAGTGCATAGTTTTTTGTAAAATTAAAAGCAGCTGTATCTGAACCTAAGATTTTAACGATAGGATTGATAGCAAAGAAAGCAAGTATAGCTATTAAGAGTGATGAAAGTATACTGCTGTAAAAGGTATATCCTGCAATAGCTTTAGCCTCATTTATTTTATTTTTTGCAATAAGGCGAGTGATAAAAGTTCCACCACCAACTCCAAACATGTTCCCAAAAGCCATTAGTATAGTGAAAATTGGTAAGCTTAAAGTAACGGCAGTCAGCATTTCCGTATTATGCATCTGTCCGATAAAATACGCATTAATAACGCTGTATATCGTACCTACAGACATTCCTATCATCATTGGAATTGATAAATGAATAATTGATTTAGTTATTGATGCTTTTTCTAAGTAATATTGATTTGTTAATGTTTGTTCCATTTTTAGCCTCCATAATTATAAAACGTTTGATATCTAATAATTAGAATTCTAACTATAAGGGTGCTAATAACATATATAAATTACATGTCATTAGTATAAGTGATTACAGGTTTTGGTTCACCTTTATAAGCAATGAAAGTAAAATATCCTTTTCTTCTTCAGTTAATTTTGAAGTAATACTTTTTTCTACTTCAGAAAAGGCCGCATTGAAATTTTCTATTAAGTTTATTCCCTTAGGAAGTACATATATATTTTTTTGTCTTTCATTATCACTGGAAACTCTTCGTTCAATGTAGCCTTTTTTTTCTAAACCTTGAAGCATGCTTGTAATGCTTGCTCCTTTTCTTTGAAAAACTTCTGCTAAGTCTTTTTGAATAATACCGCTTTCCTGATGCTCATATATATAGCCAATCATGCGGCCTTGCTGAGAATTTAATCCTAATTCATTTATATTATGATCAGCCATTGATTTTATTTTCTCACCAATGCTTCTAATAAGATCAGAATAAGGATTTTCTAAAAAATTGCTGGATTTACTCATTATAAACCTCCTATAACTCTTAAGTTAGAATTCTAACTATCTTGATTATAATAGTTAGAATTCTAACAGTCAATAGACACTCTATTTAATATAAGACTATCCACATAGAATTCAAGTTGTTCTTGTAGAAAAAAAGATTTATAATACTTCTAAGCAAAATAGAAAAGCGGGGGATATTATGGCAGAGCATCTTAAAATAATGACTTTAAACCTACATACTTATCAGGAGCTAAACTCAGAGAGTTTTAGCAGTCTTGATGATTTTTTCAAGGCTTATGTAGAGGTTAATGAAAAAATAGCAGACATAATCAAGGAAAAAGAATTGGATATAATATTTCTGCAGGAAGCTGCTCAGCATAAAGATATGCCTGTAGTTGTGAAAAATGGAGATATAAATATTAAAAAATACAATGTAATTTTAGAACTCCAAAAGTTATTAAAGGAAAAATATAAATTAGATTATAATTTTATTTGGGACTGGTCCCACTACGGATGGGATGTATGGGAAGAGGGAATAGGTATTTTAACAAGATTTGATATTAAGAAAATGCAGTCTTGTTATGTTTCCGGCAAAGAAGATAAGAAGGATATCTTCTCACGAAAGGTAGTAAAAGGAGTGCTTTCGCTGCCTGAAAAAGATTTGGATGTTTATTCAGCTCATCTGAATTGGTGGGAAAAAGGCTTTAAGGAAGATATTGATAATCTCTTTAAATGGATTGAAGAAAGCGATACTGGCAGCAATTTTGTTTTAGCCGGTGATTTTAATAACGCGGCAGGGGAAACAGGTTACAATTACTTTATGGGCAAAACTATTAATGGAGAAAAGGTTATTGATGTTGATTTTAAAGCAAACTCAGATAATTTCACCAGAGCTACCATAAGAGGAGATGTTTTTAATTCTACTCAAAGAATTGATTATATAATTACTGGAGATAAGAAAGATACTAAAGTCATAAAATCCGAGTGTATTTTTGCTTCAGATGAAGACAGAGTATCGGATCATATGGGTATTGTGGCCCAAATAGAAATTTAGCTGAATGAAAAGATAATGGGATGTTGTAAAATAGTAAAAACATAGCAGGTTATTTCAAATTGTAGAAACATTGAGCGAACATTAATAAGACTTTAATTATTTTTTATACAAATCCGTTTAGAATCCTATATTGCTGAAAAGCCTAAATGGCTTTTCAGGGGCAGTTTACGAATGGCAATGAGCAAGCTAAACTGCCCCGAACTGAGTGAAACGAGTTTATAGGATTTAGGAGTTGTATAAAAAATAATTATTAGTCTTATAATGTGCAGCGAACGTTTGCTAAATTTGAAATAACCTGCGGAGGTTTAATACTATTTTGCAACATACCCTTTTATATTGATTTAATAAAGGAGGTCAGTTTGTTTTTAAACTCCTCAGGTTTTTCAACGTGAGGGCCGTGGCCAGCATCTTCGAATACATATTCCTCGTAGGTTCCTCCATTTTCTTTGTACTTTTCAAGCACATACCTTGTCTGTGAAACCATAGGGTGAGCAGGGTACACTTCATCACCAGGCCAGCCTGGTACAAATCCGAGCTTTCCAAGATAGCCGATATCAAGCATACAGGTGTCTGATACTATTACATCCTTAGCTCCTCTAAACCAAAGTATTGGGGGCTTAGGAGAAATGTCTATAAGGCTTGAAAGATTTACATACTTAGGAGACATAGCGTTTGCAATGCCTTTTGTTCCCGGAGCAGTAAAAGGCCAAGCAGAGCAGGGGACAAAATCTCCCGGATAAAAATCATCTCCAATGCCCATTAGAAGCATGCTGTCTACAAAGATTTCTTCCCATTCAGGAGCTATTTTATATTCCGGTGCAAAGTAAGATTTTAAAACTGTCGCTGCTGAGAAAGGATTTGAGGTATCCCTTACCTTGTTTTTAAGGGCTTCTACAAAGGCTGGATTTACTGAACCTGCACCAGTGCCTGAGAAGTAGTCGTTATTTGACGTACCTTTTTCGTCTTTTGTTCCGCTGTAGCCAAAGGGTGAAAGGGGATTAATAAGTATTATTGAGGCAGCTTCGCCAGGGTAATCGATGGCATACTGCATTACAACACCTCCGCCCATGGACCAGCCCAAAAGGTGAGGCTTTTTATTTATGTTAAGTGCCTTGAAAAATGATCTTATGTCTTCGCTCCATACTTTCAAGCCTTGAGAAGCATCTATAGATAGCTTTTCAGAAAGTCCATAGCCTCTTAAATCAGGTGCTAGAACATAAAAGTCATCACACAGATCTTCTATTGTCTGAAGGTAAAAAAGGTTTGAAGAGGTATTTCCATGAATAAGAACCAAGAGCTCTTTTGAAGGATCTCCTTTTTCGAAATATGATATATTAAGTCTGTCAGTTTTTATTTCTTTTCTTTTAATTTCTGGTATCATTTTTCTCCCATTCCCTTTCATAAAGTATTCATAATTTAAAGTTTATGAGCATAATATGAAACATGAAGCACATCTCATATTATCATTATATAACCTTCCTTTTAAACTTTCAATGCTAATTTTACAAAATTTAAAATATTCAGAAAAGTGTATTGACATACGCAAAAAACTTAATTATGATATAAACATGAAACATG
Organism: Clostridium rhizosphaerae; assembly: GCF_016765585.1. Classification (GTDB taxonomy): domain Bacteria; phylum Bacillota; class Clostridia; order Clostridiales; family Clostridiaceae; genus Clostridium_AT; species Clostridium_AT rhizosphaerae. Next base: position 795,314 of record NZ_JAESWC010000002.1, on the reverse strand, counting down.
TATCACATTTCATATGAATAAATTACAATATTAAGTTTTCGCTAATGTATTTTTACAAATAAGTGAAAACGATAACAAAAATTATATTAGGAGGGGGTTATTAAATGAGATTGGAAAATAAAGTTGCTGTAATAACAGGAGGAGCTAAGGGTCTAGGTCAGGCTATGGCAGAATTGTTTGCACAAGAAGGAGCAAAGGTTATTGCTATTGATATGACAGAGCTTTTATACGAGAATTCAAATGTTGAGGGCTACAAGTTAAACGTATCAGATTCAGCAGCTTGCAGAGAATTCTTTGATTATGCAGTTAGTAAGTACGGAAAAGTTGATGTGCTTGTTAATAATGCAGGTATAACTAGAGATGCAATGACAAGAAAAATGACAGATGAGCAGTGGGAAACTGTTATAAACGTAAATCTTAAGGGTGTGTTTAATCTTACAAGGTATTTTGGACCTCATATGCAGGCTAATAAGGGAGGCTCAATAATTAATATTTCTTCAATCGTTGGTGAATATGGAAATATCGGTCAGGCTAATTACGCAGCTTCAAAGGCAGGAGTTATTGGAATGACTAAAACCTGGGCAAAGGAGTTTGCAATGAAGGGCGGAAACGTCAGAGTCAATGCAATTGCACCAGGATATATTATGACAGATATTTTAAAAACAGTTCCACAAGAGCTTTTAGATGGTTTTGCAAAGCAGACTATGATAGGAAGACTGGGAGAACCTTATGAAATAGCTAATGCTGCTTTATTCCTTGCCTCAGAGGAAGCATCTTATGTAACAGGTCATACTTTAAGCGTAAATGGAGGCATGAGGTTATAAATGACAGCAAATGTTGGGATCGTAGGTACAGGCATATATATTCCGGAAAATTTCATGACTGCTTTTGAGATTGCTGAGGCTACAAATGGAGTTTGGTCGGAAGAGGCAGTTATAAATAAACTCGGAATAAGAAAAAAGCCAGTACCAGGAAAAGAAGACGGTACTCAGGAAATGGGAGCGAAGGCGGCTTTAGATTGCTTAAAGAATACGGGAGTGGACCCAAAGGAAATCGATGTTTTAATAAGTATTGGAGAAGAGTGGAAAGAGTATCCTTTAACAACCTCTTCACTATATATAATTGGCAGGATAGGTGCTGAAAATGCCTGGGGAATTGATGTTCAAAACAGGTGCTGCACTACAGTTTCTGCTATTAAAATGGCTAAGGATATGCTTGTAGCTGATGATACTATAAATACAATTATGATAGCCGGCGGCTACAGAAATGGTGATTTTGTGGATTATACAGACAAGAACATGTCCATGATGTATAACCTTGCAGCAGGGGGTGGAGCTATAATTTTAAAGAAAAATTATAATAAAAACCTGGTGCTCGGCTCACATATCATAGGAGACGGAACTTTAGCAAGAGCAGCAGGCGTTGAGATAGGGGGTATATGCAATCCTATAAACAGCAGTAACTTTGATGAAGCTTATAAGTCTTTAAGACTTATGGACCCAATTGGTATGAAAAACAGACTTAATGTAGTTTCCATGCCTAATTGGTATAAGTGTATAGATAAGGCTTTCGAAAAGTCCGGAATTAACAAGAGCGATCTTGATTATTTGGCAATACTTCACATGAAGCGTTCAGCTCATATGGATATGCTTAAAGAGCTTAATTTAAAAGATGAGCAGTCAATTTATCTTGAAGAATACGGTCATGTTGGGCAGGTTGACCAGATACTTTCTCTACACCTTGCATTAAAGCAGGGAAAGGTAAAGGATGGTTCGGTTATATCTATGATTGCAGCTGGTATTGGCTATGTATGGGCAGCAAATGTAATAAAATGGGGGGGAATGTAGTGGCAACTTTTATACAGGTTATATTTAGAAGCCTTGAGACAGGAAGCATTTATGCTCTTGCAGCATTAGGTATAATCATAATTTTTCGTACCTCTCTAGTAGTAAACTTTTCTCAGGGCGTAATGGGAATGTTTACAACCTTTGTAGTAACAAGTCTTTTAACAAAGAATGGGCTTCCACTTTGGCTTGCAGCTATAGGAGGAATCATAAGCGCAGTTATAATGGGAATTTTGATTGACTTTTTAATTATAAGGCACACAAAAAAGGTTTCCCCAGATGCCAAACAGATTATAACTTTAGGATTAATGATGATTATTCTTGGAGTTACCCCAATGTTATTTGGTGTAGACCCTTTAAGACTTACTAAGCTTATAAACAGCGGAGATGTGAAGCTTCTTGGAGCGTCAATTTCTTATAACGGATTATTTAATATAATTTTTGGGCTTGTAATTATGGGAACGCTTTTTTATATCCTGCAAAAAACAAAGTGGGGGCTTGCTGTTAGAACTACGGCCTCAAATGAATATACTGCAAAGCTTATGGGTGTTCCAACAAAAACTGTAACTATGGGAGCCTGGGCGGTTGCTGCGGTGCTTGGAGCATTATCAGGAATTATGGTTGCTCCTATGACCTCAGTTACTTTAAACCTTATGGATGAGGTTATGACAAATGCTCTTATAGCCTGTGTTTTAGGAGGCTTTCAAAGCTTTTACGGGGCGGTGCTTGGAGCGTATATCATAGGAGTCAGCAGAAATTTGCTTTTATACTATTTTTCATCAGTGTGGGGAGGACAAATATTATATGTTCTTATTCTCGTGTTCTTGGTATTTAGGCCTCATGGTCTAGTTGGCAAGAAAATTGTAAAGAAAGTGTAGGTAGAAATATGAAAATTAAAAAAAGTATGCTAAAAAACCCGCATTTTCAATTTATACTCTTTGGAGTTTTACTGGCTATTATTCCTTCCTTGGCTGAATTGGGACTTATTAAAACAAGCCACGTTACTATAATAGGAGGAACTCTTATTTATGCTATTGCAGCTTTAGGGCTAAACGTGCTTTTAGGGTATTCAGGACTTATAACACTTGGAACAGCAGGATTTATGGGACTCTCTGCATATATTTCAGCCTATGTAACCATAAATATGAAATTGCCTTTTGAGGTGGCACTTATTTTAGCAATAGCAATTCCTGCCCTCCTTGGACTTTTGGTGGGTCTGGTTTCCTTAAAGATTGAGGGAATTTATCTTGCAATTGCAACCTTGTGCGTTTCTGAAATACTTAGAAAGACCTTCGAAGAATTTGATGTGTTTACTAATGGTTTCAGCGGGAAACAGGCAGGCTTTCCGGTTCTATTAGGTTTTCTTAAGCTAAACAGAACAACTACCTATTATCTTATAGTTTTTGTTTTGATAATAATAATGCTTTTAACCTATAACCTGATAAACGGACAGCTGGGAAGGGCATTAAATGCAATGAGAGGAAGCGAAGCAGCTTCTCAGGCTATGGGTGTAAACCTTTTAAAGTACAGACTTGTAGCTTTTGCAATTGCTACAATTTATGCTAGTGTTGCAGGAGTTTTATATGTTCATTTTATTAGGTATGCTTATCCCGCAACCTGGTCACTTAAGCTATCCTTGGACTTTCTTGCAATGATAGTAATTGGCGGTTTAAGATCAATTTATGGAACAGTATTTGGTGCTTTTATAGTTTTTGCAGTTCCGGATTTATTCTTAAAACAAATACCCTATGTTAGTCAAATGTCTTATGTATTGAATGGAGTTCTTATAATAGTAGTTATTTTGTTTTATCCAAATGGTGCTGTTGGTATAGGTTATGACATTAAGGCATGGGTAGAGAAATTTATAAAGAGAGGGCATAGAAATGAGTCAGGAAAAAATGTTGACCCAGGAAGCAGTATTGAAGGTTGAAAATTTAAGCATTGCTTTTGGCGGCTTAAAGGCTGTTGATAATTTATCCTTCGATATAAAAGAAAATGAAGTCTTTGGCCTTATTGGGCCTAATGGAGCTGGAAAAACTACCGTATTTAACTGTATAACTCAATTCTATAAACCGAACTCGGGAAGCATTTATTTTAAAGACAGAGACAACAGAGTTCAAAATTTATTAAAGCACGATGTTCATGAAATTATAAAGTTTGGCTTAGTAAGAACCTTTCAAAATGTTGAGCTTATTAAGGAACTCACTATACTTGAAAATGTACTTGTAGGAGCTCATATAGACTTTAAGGCAACTATTTTAGAGCAGGCTCTTAGGCTTCCTAGAGCAAGAAAAGAAGAAAAGTCTTTAAGAGAAGAGGCAGAAAGAATATTAGAAGCATTAGGTATAGAAGACCGAAAGGATATGCCGGCAGGTGGCCAGCCTTATGGAATACTTAAAAAGGTTGAACTTGCAAGAACTTTGATGTGCAGTCCAAAGCTTATTATACTTGATGAACCGGCTGCAGGGCTTAACGATACTGAAACGCTAAATCTTGCAAAAACTATTAGGAGGATTAGAGATAAATTTAATTGTTCAATTTTATTGGTTGAGCATGATATGAGACTTGTTATGGATGTGTGCGACAGAATATGTGCTATTTCTTTTGGAAAGTTTTTGGCCTTAGGAACTGCAAAGGAAATTCAAATAAATAAGGATGTTCAGGCAGCTTATTTAGGAACTGATGGAGATGAGTAGTATGAGTGAAAAAACAGCTTTATCAATTATAGGACTTAAGGTTAAATACGGAGCTATTGAAGCTCTAAAGGGTATAGATATAGAAGTTAAGGAAGGAGATGTAGTGGCATTACTCGGTGCGAACGGAGCGGGCAAGACTACAACACTAAGAAAAATATCAGGACTTACTGAAGCTTCTGAAGGCTCAATTCAGTTTTACGGCAAGGAAATTACCTCTATGGAGCCTGAAAAGATAGCTAAGCTCGGCATAGCGCAGTGTCCTGAGGGAAGACAGATATTTAGAGACTTGACGGTGGAAGAAAATCTCAAGGTTGGAGCCTTTACTGTAAAGAGTTCAAAGCAGATTGAAGATAACTTTGAGAGAGTTTATAAGTATTTTCCTGTTCTTAAGGAAAGAAAAGGCCAGACAGCTTCTACTTTATCAGGTGGGGAACAGCAAATGCTTGCCATAGCAAGAGCACTAATGAGCAGTCCTAAGATTCTTCTTTTAGATGAACCTTCCTTAGGATTAGCGCCCCTAATTGTTCAGGACATAATGAACATAGTTAAAGAAATAAAAAAAGAGGGTACAACAGTTATTATTGTAGAGCAGAATGCAGCCCAGACCTTAAAGATTGCTGATTATGCTTATGTTCTTGAATTAGGTACTATAAGCACCCATGGGCAGGCGGAAGAACTTAGAAATGATCCAAAGCTTATAGAAGCTTATCTTGGATCGCATTAATAAAAAAATATTATAGGGGGAAAGTTTTCATGAAAAAAGTATTATCTATTTTAACTGCACTTGCTCTTATGGGGTCACTGGTAGGCTGCAACAAAGCATCAAACGAAAAGCAGGCTCAAGGGGTTACTGATACAGAAATAGTTATTGCTAACAGTGCTGCTACTTCCGGAGCTTATGCGCCGGTTGGAGGACCTTTTAATGCTGGTCTTGAAGCTTATGTTAAGATGATTAACGACGGCGGCGGAGTAAATGGACATAAAATTGTATTTAAGCATCAGGATGATGAGTTTGACCCGGTTAAAGGAAAGGCAATGCTTACAAAGTTTATTGAGGATGATAAGGTTTTTGCTATAGTTGGCCATTTTGGAACTCCAGTAGTTGGGGCAACTCTTCAGGATTTAAAGGATTCAGGCATACCTGCTGTTTATTTTGCTACAGGTATCGGACAGCTTTATAACGATAAGGCAGAGGATAAAGACAGAGGAATATTCCCAGTACAACCTATATACAAGACTGAAGGACAAATAATGGTTGCTCGTGCTGTGGGGGATTTCAAAGCAAAGAAAATAGGTGTTATTTATACTAACGATGACGCAGGAAAGGACCTTCTTTGGGGTATCCAAAAGAAAGCTGAAGAGCTAAAGGTTGAAGTAAAGGCTGAACAGGTTGCTGCAGGTGCTACAGACGTTTCCTCAGCAGTTACAACTATAAAGAATGCTAACGTTGATTTTGTCTGTGTGGCTGCAATTCAAGCTACCTTCCCTACAATAGTAAAAGAGCTTGCAGCACAAGGGGTTAACAAGGATTGTATAACAACTTATGTTAATGTATCTCCTGTTATAGCTAAGGGCGTTGTTAATGAAATAAAAGGAAAGTTCAATGTATACGGCAACGGCTGGGTATCATTTGAAGGCGACAGAGCAAAAGCTTTAGCTGATTTCCAAAAGTTCTGTCCTCAGTATAAGGACAATGTTTATGCAATGACAGGCTGGATAGCAGCTCACTTCTTTACTGAAGGCTTAAAGAGAGTTGATGGAACGATAACCTGGAAAAAGTATATGGATGCTATGGAAAAGTCTCCAATAAAGAATCCATTTGGCGGAGAAATTAACTTTGCAAACGGCTTAAGAGCAGGTACTCAAGAAATGAATCTATCAAAGATAAGCCATACAGATTTAAATGGAGTTTGGGAACCTGTTAAGCCTCTTCAATCAATGAATTCAATTTTTGGAAAATAAGAATAATATTTCAATTTATAAAATAATTTGTTATATTAGAAGAAAGAGGCAGATGTTGAAAAACACCTTAACTCAGCGTGTTATTTGAATTTGTAGAAACATTTGAGCAAGCAGTAATAAGACTTTAATTAAAAAATTTATTAAGCCGTTAAGAATCCTATATTGTCTGAACGAAGAGAGTTTATAGGATTTAGGATTTATAAATTTTTTAATTATTAGTCTTATCTGCGAAGCGAAAGTTTCCTAAAATTCTAATAACACGCGGTAGGTTAAAGGTGTTTTACAACATCCGGCCGTCTGTTCTTCTGGATAAAGGGGGAAAATTATGAGTTATAAAGATAAGCTAATATCAGTAGAGGAAGCTTTAAATTTGGTTAAATCCAATGACATGATCGTTACAGGGTTAGGTTCTGCTGAGGCACAGCTTTTTATGAATAAGCTTCATACTATTGCTCATAAAGTTGAAAATGTAACTGTTACTAACTGCCTTCCAATGTCAAACGGGGAGTTTTTAAAGGCTGAATATAGAAAGTCTTTTAATGTTGATGGCTGGTTTTATTCGCCTGTTCTTAGAAAGGCACATTTAAATGGAAATGTTTCTTTTATTCCAAATCACCTTCACTTAGCCGGAATAAAGAGATTAAATCATGTAAAGCCCAATATATATGTAGGAAGTGCTTCAATGCCTGATAAGCATGGCTATATATCACTTTCATTAAGCAATACTTATGAGAGAAGGATGATTGAGGAAGCAGATATTGTAATACTTGAAATTAATCCGAACTATCCAAGAACCTTTGGAGATGTGGAAATTCATTATAAAGATGCAGATTATCTGGTTGAAGCAGATTATGAAGTGCCTGTACTTCCTGACGCAGTTCCTTCTGATAAAGATATGATCATAGGTAAGTTTATTGAAGAGAACATAAAGAACGGTGACTGTATCCAGCTTGGAATAGGCGGCATACCTAATGCTGTTGCTGCTTCTCTTAAGGATAAGAAGGATCTTGGAATCCATACAGAGATGATGACTTCGGGAATGGTAGAGCTTGTAAAGCTTGGTGTAATAACAGGTAAAAGGAAAACTCTTCACAAGGGAAAGATAGTTTGTACCTTTGCTTTAGGAAATAATGAGCTTTATGAGTTTTTAGACGATAATCCTTCCGTGCTTGTTATGGACGGAAATTATGTAAATGATCCTTATGTTATTGCTGAAAATGACAACATGGTATCAATAAATACTACAATAGAAATTGATTTAACAGGACAGTGCTGTTCTGAGTCAATAGGACCAACCCAGTTTAGCGGCACAGGAGGACAGGCAGATACTGCAATTGGAGCTCAAAAGGCTAAAAATGGACGTTCTTTTATAGCACTTTATTCTACAGCTATGGTTAAAAATAAAGCAACAGGAGTAAAAGAAGAAATTTCAAAAATTGTGCCTATGCTTAAGCAGGGTGCTGTAGTAAGCCTTTCAAGAAATGATGTGGACTTTGTTGTAACAGAATATGGTGTTGCAGCATTAAGAGGAACTAATATTAAGGAAAGAGTAGAAAGGCTTATTGCAATAGCTCATCCTAAGTTTAGAGAAGAACTTAGAAGAGAGGCTCATGAAATAGGATTGATTTATGATAAATAGACATTGAAGAATGGGGGAATTAAGATGTCTTATTTTGAATTTATGGGAAAGCAAATTTATTATGAAACTTACGGTCAGGGAAAACCTATTGTATTATTAAATGGAATTATGATGTCTACCTTAAGCTGGAAGCCTTTTATAGAGGTCTTTTCTAAGGAAAATCAGCTTATACTTTTAGATTTTCTTGATCAGGGAAGATCAGATAAGATGGATACAGCCTATACTCAGGATATTCAGATTGAAGTCTTAAAGGCGCTACTGGATGAGCTTAAGCTTAATAAAGCAAACTTAGTAGGTATATCCTACGGCGGAGAAGTGGCTTTAGAGTTTGCAGTAAAGTATGAAAAGTATGTTGATAGAATGGTACTATTTAATACCACAGCAAAAACCTCACCTTGGCTTAAGGATATAGGTGTTGCGTGGAACAGAAGTGTAAATGACCCTCTTGATTATTACTGCACTACCATACCTGTAATATACTCGCCAAAGTTTTATAATGATAAAAGTGAGTGGATGGATAACAGAAAGACTCTGCTTACTGAAAAAGTATTTAATCAAAAACCTTTCATGGAGGCTATGATAAGACTTACAGAGAGTGCTGATAATCATGATGTAACAGAAAAGCTTCCTAATATAAAAATTCCAACACTTATAGTAAGCTGCGAAAATGATTATATTACACCTATGCCAGAACAGAGAAAGCTTCATGAACTTATAAGTACTTCAGAGCTTGTAGTCCTACCAGGCACAGGTCATGCATCAATGTATGAAAAGCCTCTTTTATTTTCAAGCCTTGTACTGGGTTTTGTTAATTGTCAATCTGTTGAATTTATTGTATAATTATGGTATGATAATTTGGTAACAAAGTTCAAGATAGAAAGGATAAGCAGCATGGAAGATATAGTAAATATTCCAAAAACCCAAAGAGGTCAGGCAACCCTTGAAAAGATATGCAGTGCAGCAGAAACTCTTTTCTATCAAAAGGGCTATCACGACACTTCAATAGTTGATATAACAAATTTGGCGGATATAGCTCTTGGAACTTTTTATATATATTTTAAGGACAAATACTTTTTATATAAATATCTTCTTTTAAGATACAGCCATCAAATACGTATGGCAATAAGTTCTGAAACTAAAAATTTAAAAACCAGAAGGGAAGCTGAAAGGGTAGGCCTAAAAACCTTTCTTAAGTATATTAGAGAAAACAAGCATGCCTATAATATAATATGGGAGTCTCTATATATAGATAAGAATCTTTTTAGAGACTACTACGACAACTTTGCAGACAGATATTCTCAAGGTATTATAAAGGCCCAAGAAGAGGGAGAAGTAATTGATTCTGATCCGATGGTTATAAGTTATTTCCTTATGGGAGTTTCAAACTTTATCGGTCTTAAGTATGTAATGTTTGACGAAGATAATGAGAATTTTGACCATGTTGTTGATAAGGTAATGGATATACTTGATAAGGGCTTATTTAATAAGTAGTTTTTCAGATATATAAATATATAAATTTTTAAGAAGATAACTTCTTATCATGATAACTTCTTAAAAAGGTGCTAATCTTTGCTAAGATTAGCATTTTTTTATTTGTCGAGAAAAATTTTGTTGAAATTAGAAGGTTATTACTATTATTTATAGAATAATATACAATGCATGTTGTTTTAGTACGTGTAAAAATCAATGAATGGGAGTATGATGGATGAGATTAAGAAGTAGAATAACAAGTATATTAGTATGTACAGCTTTAGTAGTATCAGCAGGAACAACTGTATTTGCTGATCCAACAGTGGATTCTCTCAATCAGCAGAAACAGCAGCTGGAGGGTCAAAAAAGTCAGTATAATCAAAATATGAAGCAGAGTCAATTAAGTGCCGAGGATGCCCAAAAGGATATTAGAAATCTTAATTCTCAGATTCAGATGTTTGATTCTAAGATAGAAGATCTTAATAGGAATATCAAGGATACAAGCACGAAGATAGCACAAAAGGAAAAGGATATTATAATATCTCAAAAAAACTTGGCAGATGCTGAAGCTGATATTAAAAACGAGCAAGAGCTTTTTAATAAAAGAATGAGGGCTATGTACATAGCAGGGAATGATCAATATATCAGCATACTGTTATCGTCTAAAAGTTTTAATGAGTTCATTAGCAACGCGCAAGCCGTTGTTTCAATAGTTAATTTTGATAAAAAAGTTACAAAAGATTTGGCTGATAAAAAGGAAGGTATCAAAAAAGCTAAAGATGTTTTAGAAAATGATAGAAATCAGCTGATTGTTTATAAGCAGAACAATGAAGCCAAATTAGCTCAGGTTAAAAGTGATGCTCAGGATCAGCAGAAGCTAATAGCGGAAGCAAAAAGTAGACAAGCGTATTATATGAGCCAGGTAAGTGGCTATAAAGATAAAATTGCAGCTTCTGACAAGCAGGTTCAGGATACAGTAAAGCAGCTACAGGCAATAGCGCAGGCACAGACAAAAAATGATCAGCAGCCTAATCGTGGAAACACTGGGGCACCTACAGCTCCGGCTTCATCAAATGCTGTAGTAGCATATGCCTATAAATTTTTAGGATGCCCTTATGTATGGGGAGCTGAAGGTGAGGTTTTTACACAAGCGGATATAAATATGTACAAAAATACATCGCATGATTTAACCGGTATGGAAAAGCTTTTAGGAAGACAAGCTTTTGACTGCTCTGGACTTATGCAGTATGTGTATGCTCATTTTGGAATACATTTAACAAGAACGACTTTTACTCAAATTCATGAAGGAACTGCTGTAGATAGAAAGAACCTGCAGCCTGGAGACTTAATTTTCTTCGGAACTTACAGCGATCCACATCATGTTGGTATGTATGTAGGAAATAACTGCTACATTGAAGCACCATACAGCGGAGCAGTTGTAAGAATATCATCACTAGATGATACTGATGAGTATTTATGTGCTAGAAGAGTAATGAAGTAGAAGGGGATGCTGAAAAACAGCTTAAACCTGTTGCGTGTTATTTGAATTCTAGGAAGCTTCGCTTCGCAGATAAGACTAATAATTTAAAAATTTATAAAGCCTAAATCCTATAAACTCGCTTTGCTCAGACAATATAGGATTCTTAACGGCTTTATAAATTTTTAAATTAAAGTCTTATTGCTGCTTGCTCAAATGCTTCTACGTTTTCAAATAACACGCTGGGTCTAAGCTGTTTTTCAGCATCCATTTTTATAATTTTGATAAACTAAGCTTTTCGCTTTTCTTTAAGCCTTTATAAACCAAATCATAGGACAAATCAATTAAAAATAGAATTTTATCTTCGGGTACAGTTCCATCAACAGCTATGGTATTCCAATGAGTTTTATTCATATGGTAGCCTGGTTTAATGGAGCTGTATTCTCTTCTTAAATCTATAGCCATAAGAGGATCACATTTTAAATTGATCTCCAGATTAGGCTTTTTTATATTTGTTAAAGCAAACATCTTGGAGCCTACCTTAAGAACTAAGGTTTCATTATCAAAGGGAAATGTTTCAGTAACGCCCTTTTTACTTAAACAATAATTTCTAAATTCTTGTAAATCCATATATAAACCCCACTTTAAATATAATATTAACAAACTTCATTATGTCTGAAGCAGCTTGTTAAATGATCATTAATTATACCTGTAGCTTGAAGATGTGCATATATTATAGTGCTGCCTAAGAACTTAAAGCCTCTTTTCTTTAAATCCTTGCTTACTTTATCTGATAGCTCTGAAGTCGCAGGAACCTCTGAGATGTCATTCCAATGATTAATTACAGGACTATTATCCACAAAACTCCATATGTAATTATCAAAGCTTCCGAATTCCTTTTGAATTTCTAAAAAGCCTTTAGCATTATTTATTGAAGCTTCAATCTTTCTTCTATTTCTAATAATGCCTGCATTTTGCATAAGTTCATTTACTTTGTTTTCATCATACTTAGAAATCTTAACTGCATCAAAGTTATCGTAGGCTTCTCTGTAGTTTTCTCTTTTTCTAAGTATGGTAAGCCAATTTAAGCCCGCTTGAGCTGATTCAAGCACTAAAAATTCAAAATGCTTTTGTTCCTCGTGAACAGGGACACCCCACTCTTCATCATGATATTTTACATATAATTCATCTGTACCGCACCATGGACATCTATTCAATCTTAACACCTCATTTTTCAGTTGTATATTATTCTTATAATATCATACTTCTAATACTTAATGAAATGGTTTTAATTTTAGCATATTTTGCGGTACTTAGCTATAAAGAGTAAACAGTACTATACAAAAAATAAAAATGTGTAGTAATATTAATATATTAAAATATGGGTATCATGGAGGAATGAATATGAACAAAATCATAGGACTTTTAGCCCATGTAGATGCTGGAAAAACTACTTTTGCTGAGGCACTTCTTTATCATACAAACAGTATAAGACAAAAGGGAAGAGTGGATTATAAAAATGCCTTTTTAGACAGCCATGATATAGAGAAGCAAAGGGGTATAACTATATTTGCAGATCAGGTGGTTATGTCTTATAAGGATGCAAACTATTTTTTAATAGATACCCCGGGCCATGTAGACTTTTCTTCAGAAATGGAGAGAGCGATTCGGGTTATGGACTATGCTGTTATTATCGTAAGTGCTGTTGAAGTGTGGAGGCACATCCGGAAACAGTATGGAATCTGCTTAGAAAATACAAGGTTCCCACTCTTTTCTTTATAAATAAGATAGATAGAACAGGTGCAGATGTTAAGTCTGTAATTAGTGATATTAAATTAAATTTGACAGACAATATCTGTGATATAACAGAAAAACTTAACAATGATTCAATAAGCGATGAACTTATAGAATTTATTGCTGAAAGAGATGAAGTGCTTCTAGAAAAGTATATGGAGGGAAGCTATCAGGCTGATTTATGGATTTCTTCCATGAAAGCCATGATTAAGGATTGCAGGATTTTTCCATGCTTAAGCGGGTCTGCTCTTCAGGATATTGGAACAGATAACTTCTTAGAAAAATTACATAAATCGACCTTTACAAATTATAATTTGAACGAACCTTTTTCAGGCAGGGTTTATAAAATAAGACACGATATGAGCGGAGCAAGAGTCACCTTTATTAAAGCCTTAGGTGGAAGTTTGAGGGTTAGAGATGAAATATACTATGGAAATAATATTCATGAAAAAATAACTCAAATAAGAATATATAACGGCAGTAAATTCAAAGCGGCTGAGGAAATAAAGGCAGGGGAGCTTTTTGCAGTTACAGGACTCTCAGCAGCAGAAGCAGGGGACGGCATCGGGGCTTTAAGAGAAAAAACTTCCTTTGAAATGATACCTGCACTTAAATCAAAGGTTGTATTTGACAAGGCTTTGAATCCTAAGGAAATTCTAAGATGTTTTAAGATATTGGATTCTGAAGATCCATCCCTTAAAGTAACTTGGGAGGAATCCTTGCAGGAGATTAATATCAGCGTAATGGGTGTGATTCAGCTGGAGGTTTTAGAACAGATTGTTAAAGAAAGGTTTAACTTGGATGTAAGCTTTGGAACACCGGAAATAATATATAAGGAAACAATTACTTCGGAGGTTATAGGCTATGGTCACTTTGAACCTTTAAAGCATTATGCTGAGGTACATTTAAAGCTTGAGCCTAATGAAAGGGGAAAAGGTGCTGTTTTTGAAAGCAGATGTCATACAGACAACCTTTCTGTTGGAGCTCAAAATGTAATTGGAAGACATATTCTTGAAAGAGAGCACCATGGAATCCTTACAGGCTCGGCTCTTACAGACATTAAGATAACACTGTTAACAGGAGCAGACCATATTAAGCATACAGAAGGCGGGGATTTCAGAGAGGCAGCCTATAGGGCTTTAAGACATGGGCTGGAAAAAGCAAACAGTATACTTTTAGAGCCTTATTATGATTTTAAAATTAAAGTTGAACTTGAATATATGGGAAGAGTTTTGTCAGATATTCAGGGTGCATACGGAAGCTTTGAGCCGCCTAAAATTCTAGAGAATAAAGCGATTATATTAGGCAAGGTGCCGGCAGTTAATTTTATGAACTACAGTACGGAATTAGCTTCTTTTACACAGGGCAGGGGAATCATAAGTCTTGTTTTTGGAGGCTATCATCACTGTCATAACGAGGAAGAGGTCATTAAAAGAAAAGGCTATAATAAAAACGCTGACATTGAATATACTTCCTCTTCAATTTTCTGTTCAAAGGGGCAGGCTTATATAGTAAGCTGGGACGAGGCAGAGAGTAAAATGCATCTTTTAAAATAAACGTTGCCTAATAATACTGGTGAAATTTTCGCATGGAATTTACATTTAGGAAAACTTCGCTACACATATAAGACTAAAACTTATTTTCTTTAAATCTGCTAAAATTTTTTAACTCGCCTCGCTCAAACAAAAAAATTTCTTGACGCATATTTTAAGAAAATAAGTTAAGTCTTATTAATGTTCGCTCAATGTTTTCTACAATGTAAATTCCATGCTCGCTTCACCAGTATTATTAAACAAATATATAAAACGAGCATTATAGAGTATTCAGTGATTCGACTGAAAGGAGAGACATATATATGGACATAATTAACGTAAAAGGAAATACCTTTTGCATAGATACAGGAATGAGTTATATCCCTTTTTATAAACTCAACAAAAAAGAAATTATTATGCTTGATACAGGCTGGAAAAAAGGCGAGCGTGAAGGCATTGAGGAAGTGCTTGAAAAGAATAATTTTAAAGTAGCGGCAATTTTAAACAGCCATGCTCATATAGATCACATTGGAAATAATTCGTATTTGAAGGAGAAATACAACTGTGTCATTGCTATGTCAGCTTATGAAGCTCACATCTGCAGCTCTGCAGTTAATCTTAAGCTTTACTATCAAAGTCAGACATTAAAGGATGTTAAAGAACACTATGGGCATATGGTTTGCAAAACAGATATTATGATAGAAGAGGATCAGGAAAGCATAACATTATGCGGAGCTGATTTTAAAATAATACATACTCCTGGACACAGCCCTGCGCATATATGTATCATAACTCCTGATGATGCAGCTTATTTAGGAGATTGTCTTATAAGCTACGAGGTAATGGAAGGAGCAAAAATGCCCTATGCTTATATTTTAAGCGAAGATATGAAGAGCAAGGCAAAGCTTTATGATTTGAACTGCAGCAAGTATGTGGTTGCTCATAAAGGAATATATGATAATATTAAAAAGCTTATAGACGATAACATGGACTTTTATGAAAGCAGAGCTATGCGCATATATGAAGTAATAGATGGATCAATGACAATGGAAGATATTATGAAAGTTGTTATTAAAAGCTTTAATATACGAGTGACAAACGCATATAGATATGCTTTTATACAAAGAATGCTTACATCATATGTTGAATATTTATATGAGATAGAAAAGCTGAAGCTTATTATGGATAATGGGTTTCTTAAGTATACAAAATAAGGGTTAATATAAAGGGATGCTGATAAAATCAACATCCCTTTATATTACTTATATATTACTTACATAATTTCTTAAATTCATCTGCTACAAATTGTACTTGAGTTCCTACAATAACTTGTAAACTAGTTTTTCCAGGTCTTATAACACCTGCTACACCAGCTGATTTAATAACTTTTTCATTTACTACTGCTTGATCTTTAATTGTTAAGCGTAATCTAGTTACACAGTTATCAATTGCTGTTACGTTTTCTTTTCCTCCAACACCTTTTAGTATGATGGATGCTACTTCTGTGTAGTTATTGTTTGAAAGTTTTACATTAACTTCATCGTCATCATCATCTTCTCTACCAGGTGTCTTTAAGTTCCAGTGTGTAATTACGAAACGGAATACTACATAGTAGATAACTGCAAATACTAAACCAATTACGAGTAGCATAAGAGGATTTTTAGCCATTGGAGCCTTAAAGCTTAAGAACCAGTCAACGAAACCAGCACTGAAGTTAAAGCCTGCTCTAACTGGTAGAAGAGCACAAACTGCTGCAGAAATACCTGTTAATAGAGCGTGAACTACATAAAGTCCTGGAGCTAGGAACATGAATGCAAATTCCATTGGCTCTGTAACTCCTGTAAAGAAGGAAGATAATGCTGCTGCTAAGAGTAAACCATAAACAACCTTCTTCTTCTTGTCTTTAGCAGTATGATACATAGCTAATGCACCAGCTGGAAGACCAAACATCATTACTGGGAAGAAACCAGTCATGTACATACCAGTTTGACCAAGTACTCCTTTACCTGACCAGAAGTTACCAAGGTCATTGATTCCAGCTACGTCGAACCAGAATACGGAGTTAAGTGCATGGTGAAGACCAAATGGTATTAACAATCTGTTAAAGAATGCATAGATACCTGCACCGATAGCACCTGTAGATACTATTGCCTTACCGAAAGCTACTAGTGCGCCGTAAACAACAGGCCAAATAAAGAATAATATAAGGGCTGCTAAAATTGACATTGCTGCTGTTACTATGGCAACACTTCTTTTTCCACTGAAGAAACCTAAAGCGTCTGGTAATTTTGTTGATTTGAATTTGTTATAGCAGTAAGCACCTATTAAACCTGCTACGATACCGACAAATTGAGTTTGAATTTTTGAAAATGCTGGGTCTACTGCTTTAACGTCAATGTGTTTAAACATTCCTACAGCACCTGGAGCAAGTAATGTTGTAATTACAAGCCATGAAACAAGTCCCGCAAGTCCAGCTGTGCCGTCATTGTCATCAGACATTCCTACAGCTACACCAATTGCAAACAAGATAGCCATGTTGTCAATTAAGGCACCGCCTGCTTTTAAAAGGAAAGCTGATACAACACTGTTTGCACCCCATCCAGTAGGGTCAATCCAGTAACCAATACCCATCAATATACTTGCAACAGGTAGAGCTGCTACTGGAAGCATTAAAGATTTTCCTAGTCTTTGTAGATACTTCATCATAATGAAGTTCCCCCTCCTTATTATTATATATTTTTAAGGACTTATCATCCTTAAATACAATATGAGCATTAATACAGAAATTTAATTAAGAAGTCTGGCTTATAATGCACTAAAGTGATATCTTAGGCCTTTTAGGACACCTTAATAAGACTAAATTCAGGTAAATAAAAAAGCTGAAAAGGAAAATATTATAATCCTCTTCAGCTATTGCCCAAATTTAATCGGTTGCACGCCTCAATATATGTTCTGTATTCATTTACATTTTTATAATATACTATTTTTTTGGTATAATCAATACCTTTTTAAAAATTTTCTATAATTATCATATAAGTATTTTAGCTGATGTATTTACAAGGTGATTAATATTTATGTTAATCGTTCTAAACACACGGCACGTGAGAAAGATAATGCCTGAGGAATTTGAGATCGTTTCAAATGATATCTTTTAGAATAGGTAATTAGACACATGATTGAGAGCTCCCACATAGAAGATCATATACTTAATGCTGCCACAAAGAAGTTTTTTATCCGTTACCTAAGATTAGAAGATAATAATTATATGAAAATCAAATTAATAAATACTCAACTATTAAAAATTTCTATTAGACATTTTTACCTTTAGAAGGTAATATTTATATGTCAAATAAATATGAGGCTCCTTGGTCAAGCGGTTAAGACACCACCCTCTCAAGGTGGTATCAGGGGTTCGATTCCCCTAGGAGTCACCAAATAAGAAACACTAGTGTTTTATATAAATTGAACACTGGTGTTTCTTATTTATTTTTAAATTGTCTCTGCCTTAGAAAATAGATGATAAAATAGAAGATAAATGTGAGCCGCCAGTTATGGCGACTCAGTAAAAAAGCTAGTCACCTATGGGGTTTTCAATTAGTGTAGCAAAAATAAATTGATGAACATGACCATCGTCTAAAGTGGTTGTACCATATACGAAGTGGACATGTCTACCATCACCTACAGGTATAGCTGGTCCAGTTATTGCTCCTACTTCATGATGATGGTTTTCATAAAAGTCAGAGTTACCTAAGAGAGTGTGAACATGACTGTTACCATGAGGAATAGCCTGACTAGTAACACCAGCAAACCGATGATTATGAGGATCTATATTTTGCTCAGCGATTCTAGTGCTGCCTTCGTATTCATGAACATGAGTTTGACAACTGTTTGGGTTATGATTCTTGCAATGCTTCTCTTGTTTGTGTCCTCGCTTCCAATTTGAGTAATTATTGTTTTGATCATTTTCCTGATAATAGCCAGTATTGTTATAATTACTTTGGCTATTTTTATGATTATCAGTTGAATAAAACATGGTATCCCTCCCTTCATAACGGACAAGTATGCTTGTCCTAGTTCAACATATGAAAATATTAATAAAAGGTTACATTAAAAGCGGCAACTTTTCTAAAATTATAGTTTGGGAAGGAATTCGTGCCTACTATAGAATGCTATAGCTAGTGGAGAATGAGTCTATTAGTATTTAAAGAATATATAACAATATACAATGAATAATATGTTTGATGAGATTACAATTAATGAGTAAATAAAGACAAGCACTCTAGAAATAGGGTGCTTATTATATTATTAACTATAACTATAATTTTATTGTAAAAACTTGTTGACCATTACCTGACGTAATCCTCTATAATAAAAATGGGTGATGAATATGAGAGATAAAAAGTTTTACACAGCAGGGGAATTTGCAAAAAAAGCCGGTGTAACCATAAGGACAATAAGGTTTTATGACAATAAAGGATTATTAAAGCCATCAAGCTTAAGTGAAGCCGGCTATAGGCTGTATAATGATGAGGACTTTGCAAAGCTTCAAAGAATTTTAACCTTAAAATATTTAGGGTTTTCTCTTGAGGATATATTAATGTCAATTTCTAGCGACAGAGATAATGACTATTTGAGAAAATCTTTAGACAGTCAGCTTAAAATAGTTAAAAACAAACTTGAGCATATGCAGCTTATAGAAAAATCTATTTATGAAGCAAAAAGGATGTTTGAGACAAATGAAAGCTTTGACTGGAACAAAATAATAAATATTATACATGTTCTTAATCTTGAAAGGGACATAGTTGAACAGTATAAAGACTCAACAAATCTCAAGGTAAGAATAAATTTGCATAAAAACTTCAGAACAAATAAATATGATTGGTTTAATTGGGTTTTTGATAAATTAAAGCTTTCTTCAGGAGAAAAAATATTAGAAATCGGCTGTGGAGATGGCCAGCTTTGGAAATCTAATGAAGATAAGATACCTGATGACGTAAATATAGTGCTTGCGGATATATCAGAGGGCATGATTAATGATGCAAGGGATAAAAATAAAAACTTAAAGCGAAAGATAAATTTTGAAGTGCTTGACTGCAATAAGCTTCATTATGCTGATGCGAGCTTTGATGTAGTTATAGCTAATCATATGCTGTTCTATATTAAGGATAGGGACAAACTGTTTTCCGAGATTATAAGAATTCTAAAAAAGGGAGGAAGATTTTACTGCAGTACTTATGGGATAAGACATATGAAAGAGATAGAAGGGCTTGCTAAAAGCTTTGACAGCAAGATAGCTTTAGCCGAAATAAATTTAGAGCAAGTTTTTGGACTTGAAAATGGATTTGAACAGCTTGAGCCTTGGTTTAAGGAAATTAACCTTCACACTTATGAAGACAGCTTAATTGTGGATGATTATAAGCCTATACTTGACTATATATTGTCCTGCCACGGAAACGAGCATGAAATGTTAGAAGGGAGGTATGAAGAGTTTGAAAAGCATATAAAAGCAAAAGTTAGTAAGACAGGAAAATTTAGAATATCAAAGCAGGCAGGAATGTTTGAAGGTATAAAATAAATTATAAAAAGGGGATTATAAAATGAAAACTTATTTAGTAACAGGGGGAGCAGGTTTTATCGGCTCATATTTTATAAAGTACATGCTGGTTAAATATGAGGAAATTAAAATAATTAATTTCGATAAGCTTACTTATGCGGGAAATCTTGATAATTTAGAAGAAGTAAATAAGGATGAAAGATACTTATTTATACAAGGAGATATATGCGATAAAGAACTTGTAAATGAGCTATTTAAAGAATACAACATAGATTATGTAGTCAATTTTGCAGCAGAATCTCATGTGGACAGAAGTATTGAAGATCCTGAAATATTTGTTAAGACGAATGTGCTTGGAACTACAAATGTTTTAAACTGCGCAAAAGAAGCTTGGGAAACTAAAGAAGGATTTAAAGCTGGGGTAAAATTTCTGCAGGTTTCCACAGATGAAGTTTATGGATCCTTGGGCAAAAACGGATATTTTTATGAAAATACTCCTTTAGATCCGAGAAGTCCTTATTCATCAAGCAAAGCAGGAGCAGATTTAATTGTGAAAGCTTATTATGATACTTATAGTATGCCAATAAATATAACTAGATGTTCAAATAATTACGGGCCATACCAGTTTACTGAAAAGCTTATGCCTCTATTGATAACTAATTGTATTGAGTATAAAGAGCTTCCTATTTATGGTGATGGGCTTAATGTAAGAGACTGGCTGTACGTTGAAGATCACTGCAGAGCTATCGATATGGTGCTTCAGAGTGGAAGACTTGGTGAAGTTTATAATATTGGAGGGCATAATGAGAAGACTAATATAGAAATAACAAAAATAATTATTAAATATCTAAAAGAAAACTATGATATTAGCATTTCTGAAGATTTAATAAAATATGTTGAAGATAGAAAAGGACACGATAGAAGATATGCTATAGCTTCAGATAAAATAGAAAAAGAGCTTGGATGGAGTCCTGAAACTAGCTTTGAGGAAGGAATTATAAAGACCATAAAGTGGTATATAAAGCAAAACTAGGGTTGCTATTATGATATGGATGTGCGAGAATTAGTAATAAAGATACTGGTTTTAATAGTATGGATAGCTATGTTAGAGGTGATTATAGAGATGTCAGAGTCTTTGATTACAAAACGCGCACTGGCAAATGCCCTAAAGGAACTCATGGCTGAATATCCTCTAAACAAAATAACTGTCGGGGATATTGTAGAACGCTGTAATATGAATAGAAAAAGCTTTTATTACCATTTTAAGGACAAGTATGATTTAGTAAACTGGATTTATTACACAGAATTTGTTGCCAATTTTAAGGAAGAGCTCATAGATTCAGAATGGGATTTCATTGAAGATATATGTGAATTTTTCTATAAAAACAAGTCGTTTTATCGCAATGCTCTTCAGATAACCGGACAAAATTCCTTTTATGAGTACTTTGGAGAGGTTTTATCACCCTTTATTCTAATATACTTTGAAAGTATATTTGAAGAGAGTAAAAATAGAGAATTCTATGTTAACTTTTTTACTGATGCCTTTAGAACCTCCATCTCACGTTGGCTTTTAGAAGGTGCTAAAATTCCTCCTAAAGAATTTGTAGGACTCATAAAATCAGCAGTTACTGGTGCTGCAGTCAAACTTGTAAAAGAACTTGAACAAAATATTTTATAGAAGGCGAGTTGTCAATTATAGATAACTCGCTTTTTATATTATTCCGGACAAAAATTTAAAATGTCTAAAAAAGCTACAATATTTAAAAGTGGGTAAAATTTGGACAGTTCTATCTTTTGACCTATAGTAATTAAAGATGGTGGTTCTATAATGATTTAAAGAGTATTTTTATTGTTTTGGGGGAGAGGTTTATGAGCGATAAAAGCTTAATGGAGAATTTTAAAACTTTAGGACTTAAAAAAGTCATGAAATATTTGGATAGTGACCCTGATGCTAATATACCTAGGGTTATAGATTGGGTTGATAAGTTTGATACTTCGGGAATGGTAGAAAGTCAGCTTCAAGAGTTTCGTAATATACTCTCAAATCCGGATGGTAACTGGTATAAGCTAATACACAGTCTATGGACAGATATTGATGAAGATGTAAGAAAAAAAGTTTTTGAGAATTTTATTATCAATGCATCCATAATAGGAGGACATAGACAGGAAAAAGCAAGAAATGAGAATAACTGTAATATACCCTGGGCTATATTAATGGACCCTACCTCTGCCTGTAATCTGCACTGTACAGGGTGCTGGGCAGCTGATTATGGAAATAAGCTTAACATGGATACAGACACATTAGACAGTATTATTAGACAAGGCAACGAAATTGGTGTATATATGTTTATTTATTCCGGAGGTGAGCCACTAGTACGTAAAAAAGATATTATAAAGCTTTGCGAAAAACATGAGGATAGCGTATTTCTCGCCTTTACCAATGCGACACTTATCGATGAAGAGTTTGCAGATGAGATGCTTAGAGTTAAAAACTTCATACCTGCAATAAGCATCGAAGGCTTTGAGGAGGAAACGGATTTTAGGCGAGGTGATGGAACCTATAGTGCTGTGCTTAAAGCTATGAAAATTCTCAAAGCTAAACATCTTCCTTTTGGTATTTCCTGCTGCTATACAAGCAAGAATGTAGATATTATTGGAAGTGAAGAGTATATAGATTCTATGATAGAAAATGGTGCCAAGTTTGCATGGTTCTTTACCTATATGCCAGTTGGAGTTGATGCTGTACCAGAACTTATGGCAACATCAAAGCAGCGTGAATTTATGTACCATCAAATAAGAAAATTCAGAGATACAAAGCCTTTATTTACTATGGATTTTTGGAATGATGGAGAATACGTACAAGGATGTATTGCAGGCGGAAGAAGATATCTTCATATAAATGCAAATGGTGATATTGAACCCTGTGCCTTTATACATTATTCAGATTCAAATATTCATAATAAGACACTTTTAGAAGCTTTAAAATCGCCGCTGTTTATGAAATATCATGAAAATCAGCCTTTTAATGAAAATCACTTAAGACCTTGTCCACTTTTAGATAATTATGGAAGACTTGCTGATATAGTCGAAGAATCAGGAGCTAAGTCAACAGATATGCAAAAGCCGGAAGATGTTAATAAACTTTGTGATAAATGCAAAACTGCAGCACTAAACTGGGAGCCAGTGGCTGATGAGCTGTGGGAACTTTCACATGCACCATCAGTTTGCTCTAAGGGCGAAAGCTAACTTAATTCCCATTTGTCCTATATAGATTTTATATAAAATCGCTGTTTGAGTTTATCAGAAACCTAAGAATGGATTAGGCTTTTTGATTACTTAAGTAGCGATTTACTAATTTTTGATGCATAGAAATGAATATGTTGGTTTAAAAAGGTAAAACTTATACTATTGTAAGAAGTTTAAAGAGAGGTACTAAGCATGAGTGAAATAATAAACAACAGAGAGTATAGGCAGAAGGTACTAAAAGAGCTGATAACTGAGCTTCATAACGGAAAAAGTGCAGAAGAAGTGAAAGAAAGGTTTGCTAAGCTTATAGAAGGGGTAGCTCCTTCTGAGATTTCTGAGATGGAGCAGGCTCTTATAATGGAAGGTATGCCTATTGAAGAGGTTCAAAGGCTTTGCGATGTTCACGCAGCAGTTTTTAAAGGAAGCATAGCAGATATACATGCTGCAGAGGTTAAAAAAGCTGAGGAAATTGAAGGTCATCCTATCCACACATTTAAACAGGAAAACAGAGGAATAGAGTCTCTTATTAGTAAAAATATAGAGCCTCACTTAGAAGCTTTAAAGAAAGATGACAGTAAGGATATTATTTATAAACTAATTGAAGATTTTAATCTTTTATATGATATTGATAAGCATTACTCAAGAAAGGAAAATCTAGTATTTCCTTATCTTGAGAAATATGGAATAACAGCACCTCCAAAGGTTATGTGGGGCGTTGATGATGAAATAAGAGATGCAATTAAGGAAGTTAAAAGGCTTTTAATAAACTATAATGGTGATAAGGAATCTATAGCATGCAAGGCTTCTGAAACCTTAAACAGAGTAAAGGAAATGATATTTAAGGAAGAAAATATACTATTTCCTATGTGTATGGATACACTTACCGAGGATGAATGGTTTAAAATTATGGAGGAAAGTGATGAGGTTGGCTATACTTTAATTGAACCGAAAACAAGATGGAAGCCTGAGAGAGTAAGTCTTTCGAAGGAAAAAACAGAAACAGTTAATGAAAGTGAAAAAGAAGGATATATTAAGCTTCCAACAGGTTTTTTAAACGTTAAGGAACTTGCACAAATGTTAAATACTCTTCCTTTTGATATAACTTTCATAGATAAGGACGATATAGTTAAATATTTTTCCCAATCTGAAGAGAGAATATTTGCGAGAACCAAGGCTGTAATTGGGCGTAGTGTTGCAAATTGCCATCCGCCTGCAAGTGTGCATATTGTTGAAAAGATGCTTGAGGATTTTAAATCAGGCAGAAAAAATCATGAGGATTTCTGGATCAACATGGGGCCGATATTTGTCTATATAAGATATTTTGCTGTAAGAGATGAAAATGGGGAATATTTAGGCACTGTCGAGGTAACTCAAAATATTAAACCTATTCAAGACATTAGTGGAGAAAAGAGACTTATGTCCGAATAGCAGGAAAATAAATAAACACAGCTGTAAGTCTTTAATAGGCATTACGGCTGTGTTTTTGTTAGCTGCTGTGACTTTCCTTATACTTCAAAGCTGTAGAAGTTTTACCTGCATTTTCGTTTATGCTGTTGCTTTGCGAAATGGATGAAACCCATTTTATTCGCGTTATTAATATGGTAGTAATTATTGCTGCCATGTAGTTTGAAAATAAATTACCCCAGAATACGGAATAAAAACTTAAATAACGCTCTGTACCAAGAATAAACAGATATCTTAACAGCCATATTCTAAGTATGCTTATAATAAGCGGAACACCGGTACGACCTAGGCCTATAAAAGCACCTTGCTCTACCATGCATATTCCAAAGCCTATAACTGAATAAGTATAAATATGCAGAGATTTGTTTGCAATATCAAGTACATTCTGTTCATGTGTAAATAATACTGTTAGGCTAGATGATAAGGGAACAACTATAGCAATTAGAATTGCTGCAGTAACTGCGCTTATAATGCAGGCTACAACAGTAGATTTTTTTGCTTTATCTCCTTGACCTGCCCCAACATTCATGCTCACCATTGTAGTTATGGAAGAACCAAAAGCCGATGGCAGATTAAAGCACACAGAGGATATATTATTTGCAATTCCTTGACCGGTAAGAACCACAGGACCATATTTTTCAGTTTCATTATTAATAAGGAAGAAGCCTAAATTAAGCATTAAGCTTGATATCATCGAAGGAACTCCTATTTTAATAAGTCTTTTTAATACTTTGAAGTCAAATTTAAAGCCTTTTAAAAGAAGCTTGTCATCGCCCTCTTTAATGAAAAGCTCATAAAACATCCAAATACAGATTAACATATTTGATACAAGTGAGGACATGACAGAACCAATAAGCCCAAAATGAAAAACAACTATAAATAGTACATTAAAGACAATTTTCAATATTAACATTAATATCATTCTAATAAAAGTCGCTTCAGGTTTTCCGTTTGCATTTTTTATTGCATTGTAAATTGATTCTAAAAAGGAAAAGGGAAGCACTAAAGAATTTAAAGCTAAATATAAAAATACATCATGTGAAATTTGAGAATCTACTCTTGAGGATATTGGAAAAGCTAACAAATAAAGCAGAGGTGCAGTTATGCAGCCTATTAAGAAAGCAAATACGACGATTTGCGTTGAAACATGTTTTGCGTTTTTATAATTTCCTTTACCATTCATCTGTCCAATCATTGCCATACCTGCAACACTAAGCCCCTGCGCAAGTGCAACCATCATATTTATTATAGGTCCGCTGTAAGTAATGGCACTGGCACCAATAGTTCCTACAATGTTATTGATAAAAATACCATCCATGACAGGCATTATAGATTGAACAAGCCCCATCATTAGTGTAGGAACAGATAATAAAAGCAGGGTTGTAGATATTGGACCGTTTAATATAAGTTCACGTCTTTTTTCTGTATTTTGATGCAGAAAATTAAAATTCATTTAATATACACCAGCTTTCATTATTTATATAACCCCTACAATTATAGACCTTTAGAATAGGGGGTTCAAATGCAGATGTATAATGAATTCAGGACATATTTTAACGAGAGACTTATATGAAGTCAATTTTCATGAATAATTAAAAAATATGAAAAAATAATGGAGCTGCTTTAAGACAGCTCCATAAATTATTTGTTTGCAAGGCTTAAGGCAGTATTGGTTGTTTTCATATCAACCTTAAACTGTTCTTGCAGATTATAAGCATGATAAAATCCATTTTTAATCATGTAATTTGAAATTATTTCATGAGTCTTTATTGCATCATTTAAGTGTCTTCTTAATACCTCTCTAACTTTTGGAGAGGTTGTTTCAGTTATTGCTATTGAATAGTTTCTGACAGCGCTTTTAGCGGAAATTAGAAAATCAATGGCAATAACCTGATCGCTCATTTTATCCATTCCAGTAAGAGCTTCTATTATAGAGTTCATAGTTAACCTTCTTTCTATATGAATTTAAGAGCAGGTATTGTTCTCTGGATTTAAGTCTGACTCCTCAAGAAGAGCTTTTAGCTCTCTTATATGATGTTCTGATAGACTTACATCATTTTGCAAAATTGCTTTTAACTCATTATCAGAAACAAGAGGAGACATTATAACTGATTTTGTTATACAAAGATTTTTAAGCGTTAAAAGCTCTAAAAGCTGCATAGATTCATTTGGAGCAATAGTATGATTTTCCATATTAAATTACCTCCTTAAGGTTTAAGAACTACTTTTATGCAGTTTTCGGTTTTAGTATCAAAAACCTCATAGCCATGAGGTGCATCATCAATAGAAAGCCTGTGAGTTATAATATCGCTTGGATCAACCTTTCTTTCCTCAAGAAGCTTATATAGTATAGGCATATAAGGAATTACCGGTGCCTGACCTGTTCTAAGGTTTACATTGCGGTTAAAGATATCTCCAAAAGGAAAAGCATTGTATCTGCCGCCGTATACACCTGTTACTTGTATAGTCCCGCCTTTTCTTACTGCTTGAGTTGCTATAACAAAGCCTCCCAAAGCACCACTTTGAAGCTTTAAGCCGGAACCTACAAATTCCATAGGGGTCATTTTTCCATCCATTCCTACACAGTCAATAACTATGTCTGCTCCTCCGTGAGTAATTTCCCTTAAATATTCTCCGGTATTTTTGTGCTGCTCAAAATTAACTGTTTCCACCTTGTTATGCTTTTTAGCATGCTCTAAACGGTAATCTATGTAGTCTACAGCAATGACCCTCTCTGCGCCATGCAGCCAAGCAAACTTCTGAGCTAATAGTCCAACTGGACCGCAGCCTAATATGATAACAGTATTTCCATTCTTAACACCCGCGTTTTCTACACTCCAGTAGGCTGTTGCCATTGCATCTGACATTAAAAGAAGTTTTTCATCTTCAATTTCACAGTTATCAGGAATCTTAAAAGGCGTGAAGTTACCATAAGGCACTCTCATATATTCAGCCTGGCCTCCGGGATATCCTCCAAATGTCTCAGAATAACCAAAGAAGCCGCCTGCTTCACCATGAGGATTGGAGTTGCCGCACATGCAGGTCAAATCATGCTTGCAGTAATAACATTCTCCGCAGCTTACATTAAATGGGATAATAACTCTGTCTCCCTTTTTAAGTCTAGTGACCTCGGGCCCTACCTCTTCAACTATACCCATAGGTTCATGTCCTATTATGTAATCCTGATGAAGATTTGGTATCATATCGTGAATAAGATGAAGATCAGAGCCGCAGATTGCCGTATTTGTTATTTTTACTATAATATCATCGCTCTTTTTAATTGAGGGCGCTGGTACATCTTTAACTTCTACTCTTTTTATACCTTGAAAGGTTACAGCTTTCATTATAAATTCCTCCCTTCTATTTATATGGTGTTGCAAAGGTTCCAAGCCTGCTTGTATCGCCTGGGAATAAATCCATACCAGCAATTTGGGAGGCTGTAGTTGAAGATTCTAAATCCATTTGAAATTGTTTCACCAAGTTGACCGGATGGAGCCAGCCTTTTCTTATCATTAGATTAGAAAGTTCTTCATGCAATTCGATAGCCTGATTCAGTTGAACAGTTAAAACGGCTCTTACTTCAGGGGTCGGTGCTTCTGTTAATGCAATTGCACAGTTTCTTACTCCATTTTTAGCATTTAACAAAAAAGCAGTTGCCATAGTTGTATCAACAAGCTTAGGCATACCCTCGGCATTTCTTATTTCTAAATAATCGTTAATCATTTTAAATGCCTCCTTATCTTAACTTTGAAGCTTTTTTTAATAGGTTCTGAAGCTCGGCTATTGAGGTAATTGATTGCTGCACATCTTTTTCAAGTAATGCTTTGAGCTCCTGATCAAACACTACACCTTCCATCATCTTGGAGGTAGTCATACATATAGTTTTAAAGTTTAACATCTCATGGATCTGCATTGTTTCGTTTGGTGCTAAATTTTCTTGACTCATAATTTCGCCTCCTATTTTCTTGACTAATTTATTGTTCCACTTATAAAATTCAAATATTCAGTAAAGGTATAATAAGAACATCATTGAGGGTGTATACTTGAAACAGCTTACAGTTTTGTAAGTTAACAAGAATTTCATTGCCATGCCCTGAGAGAGTGTGAAATAATAAAAAAGTAAAAAAGGAGGCTGGATATATATGGAAACTATGCTTTTAGTTATCAAATCTGCAATACTAGGTATTGTGGAAGGAATAACAGAATTTTTACCCGTATCTTCAACGGGTCATATTGTTATATTTGAAAACTTAATGGGATTTAAAGGTACTAATCCTAATTATGTTGAGATGTATACATATGTTATACAACTCGGTGCTATTCTTGCAGTAGTAATACTGTATTTCGGGAAAATAAAAGATACAGTTATAAATTTTTTTCCTAAAAAAGTTGGTTATGAAAATTCAGGCTTTAAATTTTGGCTTATGATTTTTATCTCCTGCATTCCCGGTGGAATTTTAGGAGTGCTTTTTAATGATTTGGCTGATGAGTATTTGTTTACTCCAGTATCAGTAGCAATAACATTATTTTTAGGCGGTATATGGATCATTTACGCTGAAAAGAAATTTAGAAATAATAATTTTAGTGGAAAAGAACTGAAGGTAACTGCTAGACAAGCTTTAATAATTGGTTTATTTCAATGCCTTGCAATAATTCCTGGCATGTCCCGCTCGGCCTCAACAATTATAGGAGGTTGGGTATCGGGATTGTCTACAGTTGCGGCTGCCGAGTTTTCTTTCTTTTTAGCTATACCAGTGATGGTAGGCATGAGTTTTTTAAAATTAGTAAAAATCGGAGGATTTTCAGTTCTTTCAAAAGTGGAACTAATTTCACTTGCAGTTGGCTTTATAGTTTCTTTTGGAGTTGCGCTAATTGTAATTAATAGTTTTATTTCTTACTTGAAGAAGAAACCTATGAAAAACTTTGCTTATTATAGAATGATATTTGCAGTAATTGTTCTTATAACAGGCTTTTTAGGAATATTCCATTAGTTTTTAAGTGCTTATATTTACCAAAATAAAAGTCTTTGTTATGGTCATACTAAATAATAGCTAAGTTAAACCTTAACATGCGGCTTTTAAGGAGGTATTATAAGTTGAAGAAAAGGCATTTAAATAAAGGAAAAACTAAAATCATTTATATAGCATTTGTAATGATTGCAATAATGCTTCTTAATATTTTTCCACTAAAGAATAATGTATATGCATTAGAAAATGATGAAAAACTTACTGACAGTCAAATAAAGGACGAGATAGAAAGAATATATAATGTTCGTTCAGCATGTTTAGTATCAGGAGATTGTACTCCTCTTAAGGAACTTTTCGATACCTCGCGCAAATATGGAAAATGGGCATTAGAGCATGAGGTTAGACGTGTCAAGTACTTGTCAAATTGGACGAATGAAAGAGATATTACATTTACCAACATACAATCCTTTGTTAGAATAAAAAAAGTTTATCCACAGGGAAAAATAATAAAAGCAGCGTTGGAAGAATCTTATAAATTTGACTATACCTACTGTGATGATGAAAAAAATGCTATCAATTCCTTTGGAGTAGGAATAAGACATACTACAAGCCTTATTAAAAAGGATGATAAATGGCTAATATATAACGATTGGTACACGGATTGTTTTGAAGATGCAATGCAGGCTTATGATGGAGAAATACCAAATAATCCAGAGGTTTCGTTACAAAAAGTCAATAAAGGTAATTTATTTTCAGAAGCTTCATTAAACTTTAAGCCTTTTTACAACAGAGAAAATGCAGTTGCCTATGCGGATAAGTATTGTGGTGCCGCTTGGGGAAGCGGAAACAATTATAAATATAATAAGAAATATAATGACTATAATGGTATTGGAGGGGACTGTACCAATTTTGCTTCTCAAGTTTTAGGAGATAAAGAGGGCGGAGGTATGTCACTTACCGGAGCATGGGTGCCTCACAGCAATGCCTGGGCTAATGCAGACGGCCTTAAAAATTACTTGGTTTCAAGCGGCAGAGGAAGCATAATAAAAATAGGAACTTTTAAGGAACTGACAGAAGCCTCAAGCAGCCTTCCAGGAGGTGCTGTGTCAAAACTAAAACTAGGCGACTTGATAGCCTATGAAAAAGGAAAAGGTAATATAGATCATTTTGCTGTAATTACAGGTTTTGATTCAAAGGGCTATCCTCTTGTTAATTCTCATACTACAGATAGATATCATGTTCCTTGGGATTTAGGCTGGGGAGATAAAAAGATAAGATTCTTTTTAATACACATAAATGGTTAATAATAAAAAAAGCTTTAAAACAAAAAAACACTCGGTTTTGTTAATTGAGTGTTTTTTGTTTTAAATTTTTTAATGTAAAGCATATAAGAAAAATAAACAGGCAGAATAATAGACAGTAATTATTATAAATGTACTATACAGGTAGTTTTGGAGTGGAGTGATTGAAAGGAGTGTTTTATTGTTTAAATCTATAAAAAGTCCAGATATTTATCATGGCGGAAACAAAAAATATAACTTTTTTGAAGGATGGTATTTTAAGATAGTACACCCGTACAGGGAGATTACATATTGTTTCATACCGGGAATATTTCTTTCAAACAAGAGACAATACTCTCACAGTTTTATTCAGGTACTCAAAGGTCATGAGAGCAGCTTTAATTATTTAACATATAAAAGAGATGATTTTAAAGCAAGTAGTAATAAATTTGATGTTAGCGTAGGAAATAGTAAATTTTCACTTAATAAAATAGAGATAAACATAAATGAGCAGGGAGAAAAGATACACGGTAATTTGGAGTTTAATAATATTATTAAGTGGCCGGATACATTTATTAATCCGGGAAGTATGGGATTTTATAATTATTTGACTTTTATGCAGTGCTACAGTCATGTTTGTGCTATTGATGGATATATTAAAGGAAGTCTTAATGTTAATGGGGAAAACATTGATTTTACAGGAGGGGAGGTTTATATTGAAAAGAATTGGGGCAAAGCTTTTCCTTACTCTTATATTTGGGTTCAGGGCAATAGCTTTAATAATGGCAGTGGGGCGATTACAGCTTCAATAGGGCATGTGCCAATGCTGTTTACAAGCTTTACAGGCTTTCTTATAGGCATAAATGCAAATAATAAATTTTATAAGTTTACTACTATAAATAAAAGCAGACTTTTAATAAGATTTGAGGAAGAGTCCATAATTCTGGAGGCTCGTAATAAAGACTATATGCTTAAATTGCGAGGCAACTATAAGAAAAAAGACTTCATGAACTTGTATGCACCAAGGGAAGACAACATGGTTCCAATTGCACGCGAAACTCTGCAAGGAAGACTTGAAGTAACTTTGTATGATAAAAAAACTAAAAGAAAAATATTCAATGACTGCTGTCGTGGTGCAGGCATAGAATTTTCAGGCAACTACAAAGGATTAATGACAAATAATAATTATTAATTAATATTGACCTGTACATAAGCCTGTGATAAATTTAAGATATAAAGAAAAGTTAACTAAGGTTATTCAGTAATTTACCTGAGAGGAAAAATTATGAAAGATAAGTTTATGTATAGGGCAATTGAACTCGCAATGAAAGGTTCAGGTTTTGTGAATCCTCATCCTTTGTCAGGAGCGGTTATTGTTAAAGAAGATAGGATAATTGGAGAAGGCTATTATAAGGCTTATAATGAGGATTCAGCTGAATTAGAAGCAGTTAAGAATTCCTCGGAAAGCTTAGAAGGTGCAGAAATATATTTAAATATAGAGCCCTTTAAAAATGATGCAGACATTAATAAATCTATAGAAGCAATTGTTAGCAGCGGAATAAAAAAGATTTATTTAGGAATGATGAATCCAAATCCAGAGAAGGCTTTAAACTTTAGTGAAATCGTGAAAGCAAAAGGTATAAAAATAGTTAATGGAGTTTTGCAGGAACAGTGTGAGGAAATTAATGAAATTTATAACCATTATATTACAAAGAAATTGCCCTTTGTATTTACAAAATGGGCAATGACTTTGGATGGGAAGCTGGCAAGCCGTACTGGTGATTCAAAGTGGATAAGCTCAGAGGAAAGCCTTGAGTTTGTTCATCATTTAAGACAAAGGGTAGCTGCAATAATGGTAGGTGAAAATACTGTTAGAATGGATGATCCACTTTTAACTACAAGGCTTGAAGGAATTGAAATATCAAATCCTTTGAGAGTTATACTTTCAAAGTATGGTAATCTACCAGAGGAGGCAAAGGTATTAAAAGTTGATGATAGGACTAAAACGCTTATTATTGCTTCTGCGAAAATACCAAAGGAAAAGGAAGAATTTTTTATAAAAAAAGGCATAGATATTATTAAATTGGAAGAAAAGTCAGGAAGATTGGATTTTAAAGATATAGTAAAGGTATTAGGCGAAAAAGGAATAGATTCACTTTATATAGAAGGAGGCAGCGAAGTGCTTGCTTCTGCATTTGAAGGCAAAGTTGTAAGCAAGGTTTATGCAGCTGTTGCACCAAAGATAATAGGAGGGAAAGATGCAGTAACTCCTGTTGGAGGTGCTGGCATCGAAAGAATGAGAGATGCTATTGTTTTAAAGAAAGTTAAGCATGAAATAATTGGTGCTGATGTAATATTTAAAGGATATATAGAGTAAAAAACAGGAGGAAAATTAAATGTTTTCAAAAGTAGAAGATGCTGTAAAAGATATTAAAAATGGAGAAGCTATAATTGTTGTAGACGATGAAAATAAAGACAATGGAGGAGTTTTTATAATAGCCTCAGAATATGCTTCGAAAGAAGCCATAGCTTTTATGATGAGAATGGGTGCAGGTTTTATACAAGTTGCATTAACTGAGGAAAAATTAGAAGCTTTAAAGCTATCTAAAGAAGTGAATTCAGCTTTATCATTGGATTATGCTGAAACAAATAAAGGTATATCAGCAGAAGATAGGGCTCTTACCATTAGAATGTTAATAGATGATGAAAGAAATGGAAGCAGTTTTAGAGTACCTGGTCATGTATTCCCGGTTAAAGCTTTAAGAGGCGGAGTGCTTAAAAAAGCTGGAAACGCCGAGGCAGCAGTAGATATGGCTGTACTTGCAGGGCTTTACCCTTCAGCAGTTATTTCTGATATTATAAATAAAGATGGTGATGTGGCAAGGCTTTCAGAGCTTTTAGAGCTTTCAGAAAAAAATGATATTAAAATTATTTCTATTGAAGATTTGATTACTTTTAGAAGAGAAAGAGAATGCTATATATCAAGAGAAGCAGAAGCGAACCTTCCAACAGAATACGGCAATTTTAAAATGGTGGGGTTTGTGAATAAACTAAATGGTGAACATCATGTGGCTTTGGTCAAAGGAGATATTGATGTTAATGATGAGGTGCTTGTGAGAGTTCATTCGGAGTGTCTTACAGGGGATGCTTTTCATTCCTTAAAGTGTGACTGCGGAGAGCAATTGGCAGCCGCTTTATCTGCTATTGAGAAGGAAGGTAAAGGTGTGCTTTTATATTTAAGACAGGAAGGAAGAGGAATAGGTCTTATAAACAAAATAAAGGCTTATAAGCTTCAGGAGGAAGGACTAGATACAGAAGAAGCAAATTTAGCATTAGGTTTTCCGTCGGATATGAGAGACTATGGCATAGGCGCTCAAATACTAAGCAATCTTGATGTTCGTAAGGTTAGGCTTTTAACTAATAATCCTAAGAAAATAATTGGACTAAAAGGTCATGGAATAGAGATAGTTGAGAGGATTCCATTAGTAATGGATTCAAATGTTTATAACGCAAGATACTTTAAGACTAAGAAAGAAAAAATGGGACATATGTACTAATATACCTGGCTATATGCCAGGTTTTTTTTATTCATAAATTTAGGCGAAGAAAAATCATAGAGTCATCAAAGAAATGTTGAAAAAGATAGAATATTGTTGAAGAACACATGAATTATACTGTATAATATAATAAATAACTTGATAAGAGCAGGAGGCTAAAATGAAATTTAAAAATTTAAAGGTTAGAACGAAGATATTTACTTTGGCATTGACAATGCTTATTATGATTTTAGTAGTTGCAGGTATTGGTTATAAAAATATGTATGATAACAACAAAGAAATTAAGTCGTTATACAGCAATAATCTCCTTTCAGTAGAGTATCTTAATGACAATAGAAATCAGGCAAGAGCAATAGAAGCAGATATAGATTATATTATACTTCATGCAGGAGAAAAGGATAAACAAGAAGTAAAGATAAAAGATATAAGCGATAGAGTTAAAAAATACGATGATAACTTCTCAAAATATAAAGGTTCAGATTTAGATAAATTTGAAAAGGATTTAATTCCTGCGGTTGAAGGTGACTTAGCAAAATATAGAGAAGGAAGACAAGAAGTATTAAAGCTTGCTTTAGACGGAAAGCAAAAGGAAGCTCTAGATAAATTTGAAGCCATAAGCGGAATAGTAGATAGCTTTCAAAAAAATCTAAAGCAATTGGCAGAATATAATGTAACTGATGCTCAAAAAGTTATAAACGAAAATGAAATCAATTCTAGAAAAACTGTAATTATATTTGCATTAACTGTAATAGCATCGATTGTAGTAGGTATTATTATTTCATTGCTTGTTATCAAAAATATTATAAATCCTCTCAATAAAATAGGAGATTTTGCTGAGAGATTAAAAAATTCCGACTTTTCAACTTCTATTTCTCTAACAAGAAAGGACGAATTTGGGCAAATAGGACGAGCTTTAAATGCAGCACAAAAACAAGTAGGGCTTGTTATTAGCGAAGTTATAAATTCTGTTCAGGACTTAGGAGCAGGTAGTGAAGAGTTATCCGCAACGGTAGAAGAAATGGCGGCTAAACTTGAGGATATAAATAAAGATACCGTGGGAATAGCTTTGGCAGCTCAAGAGGCAAGCGCCGGTACAGAAGAGGTTTCTGCAAGTACAGAAGAGGTAAACAGTAGTATGCAGGTTCTTTCAGGGCAGGCTTTGGAAGGAAGTCAGAGAGTAGAAATTATAAAGGATAAAGCGATTGAGATTAAAGATAATAGTAATCGTTCCTTTGAGAGAATTAAAAATATAAATGCAGAAAATGAAGTAAAGATTCAACAAGCCCTTAAGAAGGCTGAAGTAGTTGAAAATATAAAGGTTATGGCAGATACTATATCCGGAATCGCTGCTCAGACAAACCTTCTAGCTCTTAATGCTGCAATAGAGGCAGCGAGAGCAGGGGAACAGGGAAAAGGCTTTGCAGTTGTAGCTGAGGAGGTTAGAAAGCTGGCTGAAATGTCCTCTGAGGCAGTAGTTCAAATCCACAAAACTATTGAGGAAGTAAAGGAAGCAGTTTCTGAGCTTAGACAAAATAGCAATGAGGTTTTAACTTTTATAAGAGAAGATGTAAATCCGCAGTTTAATAAATTTGTAGAAATAGGAAATGATTATTACAACGATGCAGAATACTTTGCAAGAATTTCAGATAATATTGCTTCAATGTCCAGTGAAATAAATGCAACAATGGAACAGGTAAGCAATGCTATTGATGAAATGGCACAGCAGGCTCAAAAGACAAATGAAAATTCAGAGAGTATAAAATCGGGAGTTAATGAAGCTGCTATTGGTATGGAGCAGGTAGCAAATACAGCTCAGGCTCAAGCTGAAATGGCTCAAAGATTAAGTGAAATTGTACAAGATTTTAAAATTTAAAGTGTAATCGAAATAGAGGATTCAGCAATATGCTGAATTCTTTTTTATATAAAAATATTGACGCGAACGTTTGTTTGTATTAGTATATTCTTATAAAGAAAATAAGAGGTGAATATTATGGAACTTGCACTTTACGACAGGCAGTATATGTTAGCAAAAGAGCATAAACAGCTCATCGAGAAGGACAATGTTTTTATACAAACTAATAACATAATATCAAAAGCAAACTCTATAACTAGAGAATATATAAATATAGCATTTTTATTATCAAAGATTTCAAGAGCTATTTGCTTATTCGAAGCAACAATTAATGATATAGAAGATAAGAAACTAAATAAGACATTGAAAAAGCTTAAAAAGTCTGAGAAAACTTTAAAATCATTGCTGGGTGTATCAGAAGATAAATGTATAAGAGTATGGCAGGAGGTATTTATAAAATCTCCAGACCTTGTTCAGCAATATTTCTTTGATGAGGCACTTTGTATTGATAAAAGCAATATAGATATAATATTGAAGGAAATTTTGTATCACGTCTTTAAAGAAATTGAAGTGAAAAGCGTTGAAGAAGAGAATAGATTAAAGGAATTTTTGTTGGTTATGAAAGGAATGATTAAAGAAGTCTATAGTTAATAACTAATTGTTTATTTCATAAGGCTGTAAAGAAATGCGAAAAACTTCTTCACAGCCTTATTATTTTTAGCTGTTCATTTTAAATTCATATGAGCAATTAGGACACGATACAGTAATCTTGCCTTTATCCTTTGGCACTCTAAGCCTTGTTGGGCATTTTGGACAATTGACAACTCTATAGTCAATTAAAGTTTCTATTCTGTCCATATCAAGCCCTACGACCAAATCTTCTCCAATTATAAAGGCAGGTACACCTCTAATTCCTCTTCTCATTAGTTCAGCTCTGGCTGAAGTATCTATGCTGATATTCTTTTCTTCATAGCTTATGCCTTTTTCTCGAAGATACATCTTCGCAGTAGTACAATGTGGTCAAGTACTTGATGTGTACATAACAACCTTTTTCATTAATATCCCTCCCGCATTTCTTATACTGTCCTTGAAGATTATTAATCTTCAAGACTTCTGTACTCCTTATACGTACATGACAATTATTAATTGTCATTCCTCTTAAAGGTATCTTTATATTAATATATTACGATGTAGCTTGATTTGCAATACGGTATAGAAGATTTTTTTAATTAAAAATTGCGATGTTGTTTGTTTTGAATTTCAAATAATATGTTTCAAAATTATTCCAAAGGTTGTATAATTAAGTTAATATTGCAAATGAGTTGTGGGGGGAACATAGTGAAAATAAAGATTATAAAAATTTTATCAGTTGTTATTGTAATATTATGTGCAATAGTTATTGCTATTTCTGTGCTTTGGAAGCCTAAGAATGTTAGTAATGAGGTATTTAAAGATACAGTTAAAGTTACAGAAAAGGGCTTTGAATATACTAATTCAGAAAAGGATAATCCTGTAGCAGTCAGAGAAGAAAAAGAGGTATATGATGATATGCATAGAATGGCAAACACCAAAATTGTAGCTGACGAAGTTTGGGGAGAAGATGAAATTAACGAGGAAAGACTTAATAAAGTAATAATGGAGGTTATGAAGTCAAGCTTCAGTGATAAAGAAAAGCTATTAACAATGCTTCATAACTGGAAGACTGGTAATTTTAATAACGCAGTTGAGGAACATAATTACCTTTGGGAAAAGCTTGGTGGCACTGTAGGAAAAGCAAAAGGATTGAAAAAATAAAAGGAATACAGTCGAAAAACTGTATTCCTTTTACTTATGTTCTTAAATATTATGCTTTATTTACAGAACCGAATAACTCCATTTTTTCTTTAACTGTAGCCTTTATAGCTTCGAATCCAGGAGCTAAAAGCTTACGTGGGTCAAAGCCTTTTCCTTGAAGATCTTTACCGGATTCAATATACTTACGAGTAGCTTCTGCAAATGCTAATTGACATTCTGTATTAACATTTATTTTAGCAACTCCTAGTGAAATAGCTTTTTGAATCATATCTGCAGGAATTCCAGTACCACCATGTAAAACTAATGGCATATCTCCAACAACAGCTTTAATTTTTGCTAAAGTATCAAAATCTAAGCCTTTCCAGTTTGCAGGATATTTTCCATGAATGTTTCCGATACCAGCAGCAAGCATTGTAACACCTAAGTCAGCAATTTGCTTACATTCAGCTGGGTCAGCTATCTCTCCACCGCCTACAACACCGTCTTCTTCTCCACCAATTGAACCAACTTCTGCTTCAACTGATAAGCCTTTTTCAGCAGCTATTCTAACAATCTCTTTTGTCTTTTCAATGTTTTCTGCTATTGGATAGTGTGAACCATCAAACATAACTGATGAAAATCCAGCTTCAATAGTTTTGAAAACTCCTTCGTATGAACCATGGTCTAAATGAGTCGCAACTGGAACAGTTATATTTAAGTCTTTAATTAAGCCATTAACCATTCCTACAACAGCATGATATCCACCCATATATTTTCCAGCACCTTCGGATACTCCTAAAATTACTGGTGAGTTATTTTCCTGAGCAGTTAATAATATTGCTTTTGTCCACTCTAAGTTATTGATATTAAACTGACCAACAGCATATTTACCATCTCTAGCCTTAATTAACATCTCTTTTGCTGAAACTAACATTAAATCTACCTCCATAACAATGAATTTTATTTGGTTTTCTTTTTAACAATTATTATACCCTAAAACTCTAAAAAATGGAACAAAGAATGAAGCAGTATTAAAGAATTAATAATTAACAATTTTCATAATATTATATTATTACACATTTTTAAAATAGAATACTTTATTAATTATTTGTATAAAATTATTGTAGAATACTATGTTTAGTTATATACTTAAGACATACTAGTAATTTTATGAAACATTAAAAAATTATTGCAAATGCAGTACTAACTGCTGTATTTACATACAGAAGGCAGGAGGTAAAGGAATGCGTACAACTGAAAGTCTGGTAGAAGCATTAGAAGCTCTGTATTTAGGCAGAAAAATAGTAGTTTTGGTGGATGATGTAAAAGTAAAGTATGATGCAGAAATGTATATACTTACAAAACTCTTGCAGCATCAAGGTATAAATCTTAGCATAGAAGACCTGGAGAAGGGAAACTATACTAAAGAACAGGCAGAGCGGATAACATCAGCATCTAGAAAAATAAAGTATTATTTAAAGTTTAAATTAAAATAAATATTTCAGAAATGCTCTATTAAGGTAATAGGGGATATTGCAAAGCAGCTTAAACCTACCGCGTGTTATTTGAATTCTGAGAAACTTTTGTTACGCAGATAAGACTAATAATTTTAAAATTAAAGTCTTATTACTGCTTGATCAAATGTTTCTAGAAATTCAATAGCACGCTGGGTTTTGCTGTTTTCCAGCATTCCCTTATTTTTTGTGTTTCATAAACAACTTCGAATATAGATTAGTTTAACCTATTATTTCAATTAGATGAAAGGAAAATGAACTTAATGCAATTATATTTATTAAGACATGGTGAAACTGAGGAAAATAAAAGCAGGTTTTATTATGGTAAGCTTGATGTAAGCTTAAATGAAGTAGGTATAGATCAAAGTAAAAGGGCAGGAGAGTTATTAAAAGAAATAAAGTTTAACAGTATTTATATAAGCGAGAGGAAAAGAACTAGAGAAACAGCAGAATTTGCTTTAAATAATGGAGATTTAAACCTAATTACAGATAAGAGAATAAATGAAATAGATTTTGGAAAATTTGAAGGAAAGAATTATGAACAAATACAAAAGGAATTTCCATCAGAATATGAAATGTGGAATGAGAACTGGAAGGAGTTTGCGCCTCCGGGAGGTGAAAGTTACAGGCAATTTTACAGCAGGATTAAGGAGTTTTTGGAGGATATTCTTCATAAGGAACAGGAAAATGTGCTTGTTGTAACCCATGGTGGTGTTATAAGAACAATTTATTGCTGCGTGCTTGAGGGAAATCTTGATTTGTATTGGAAGTTCTCGTCTAAAAATTGCGATATAAGCATAATAAAATATGAGTATGGAAATTTATTCATTGACAGTATTAGTCATGTAAAATAGAATTGTTTAGTAAATAAGTATTGAAAGGAATATAATACAATGAATAAATATGTTAATGATTTTTTACTGATGTTTCAGTTCTTAACAAGAATACCTGTAAATATCAGTCTAAAATGTGAGAAGGAAAACTTTAAAAGAGGAGCTATTTTTTTGCCTTTGGTAGGCTTTATTGTGGGAGGAATACAGTGGCTTATATATATGTTATTTTTTAAGGTTACTTCTTTAGGCATAGCAGCCATTTTTGCTGTTCTATCGGGAATTTTAGTTACAGGTGCTCTTCACGTAGACGGCTTGGGAGATACATGTGATGGTTTTTATGCCTTTAAGGGCAAGGATAGGATAATAGAGATAATGAAGGACAGCAGGATAGGAACCTTTGCCTGTATTGCTATAGTAATGGATATTATGCTTAAAGTTAATTCTCTAGCCTATTCCTCTCAGTATAGTTCAGCCTTAATAATTATTGCTGTACCAGTGATATCTAAATTTAGCATAGTGTTTCTTTCTTTTGTGGGAAAGCCGGCAAAAAGTACTGGATCAGGCAATTTATTTGTAGGAAACATGAGTGGAATTGTAGTTTCCATTTCTGCTTTTATAGCAGCAGCAATCATTTATATAATGCTTGGCTTAAAAGTTACAGCAGCTATGTTTATTACAGCTGTAATCATAACTCTGTTAGTAAATAAATACAGTGAAAGTAAAATTAACG
The DNA here is from genome assembly GCF_016765585.1 of Clostridium rhizosphaerae. Taxonomy (GTDB): domain Bacteria; phylum Bacillota; class Clostridia; order Clostridiales; family Clostridiaceae; genus Clostridium_AT; species Clostridium_AT rhizosphaerae. Next base: position 754,130 of record NZ_JAESWC010000002.1, on the reverse strand, counting down.
GTTTAACTGGAGATCTATTAGGCGCAAATAATGAAATAGTTGAAATTTTTGTGATGCTTGTATACATAGCTTTGTATAAAATTTAAAAGATAGAAGAGGTTGAAATTATGAAAACAAAAAAATTAATTATATTATCACTTTTTATTGCACTAAGCTTTATAGGTGCAAATATCAAAATAGCAGGAAGCATAGCTTTTGATTCAATGCCAGGTTTTCTATGTACATTAGTATTAGGACCTTTATATGGCGCTATAGTAGGAGCAATAGGACATATTTTAACTGCTGCTATTAGCGGATTTCCTCTTACTTTACCTGTACATATAATTATTATGGTTGATATGGCCGTAACGATGGTACTGTTTGGTACAACCTATCGTTTTTTTTCAAAGATAAGCAAAAACCTTGGACTAGTTATAGCTGCGGTTATAGGCGTGGCAATAAACGGTCCTATATCTGTAATAATACTTATCCCTATAGTTGGGAAATCAATACTTGCCATGATACCAATATTATCTTTAGCAGCCTTAATAAATATAATTATTTCCCTTGTGGTGTATAAATTTTTGCCAAGGAGCATTAAACAATGGAAGTCAGAAAAATAAGAGATTTAAGTTTAATAACATTAGATGAAAAAATGACCATGGTAATAGCCTGTGACAGCTGTGGTTCCGTGGGCATTAAGGATGGAGACATATTAAAGGTACCACCTTTCTATGTTGGAAAATTAATATCAAGAGTAGCTTTATTGGAAGTTATATGTGCAGGTGCTGAGATAATAACATTAACAGATACAGTGTGCAATGAAATGAATACTACAGGAGAGGAAATAATTAAAGGAATCAAGCATGAATTAAGCTTGGCTGGAATAAAGGATGTTGTACTTACAGGCAGTACAGAAGAGAATTTTTCAACAGTTAGTACAGGGTTAGGTATAACTGTAATAGGTATAGCAGAAAACAATAAATTAAAAGTTAAGAATGTAAAAAATGAAGCTGTATGTATAAGCATAGGTATTCCTAAGGTTGGAGACGAAATAAATCTTGAAGAAGATTCAGAAATTGTAGATTATAGTTCAATATATAAGCTGTTAAATAATAATCTTGTTTATGAGATAGTGCCGGTAGGATCTAAAGGTATAGCTTACGAATGCAAACAGCTTGCTGAAAGTAATAGACTAAAACTATATTTTGAAGAACAATTTAAGGTAGACATCAATAAATCCAGCGGACCTTCTACATCTATAATTACCGCCGTTGACAGCAATGGGGTTAAAAATATACTTGAAAGTATTCCAAACTCTAATATTATTGCTCATTTAAAGAAAAATTGAATTATAAGTTTTAAAAGCAGTAGAAGATATAAACTCTTTTACTGCTTTCAATTATTTAAACACTAAGAATAAATTTCTTTTCAAGTTTTAATGGATAGTAGGACATTTTTGCTTTTCTAAGACCTTCGATGCCTAGGTCTTGCTCTCGATTAATTATTTCTGCATTACTGAAGCATTTATCAATTAAGGTTCGTGCAATAAAGCTGTATACTCCATTTATGTCTTTGTCGCCTTTTTCTATGTGAATTACCGCAAGCTTTTCATTAAGTCTTTCTCCAATGCTGAAAGCTGCTATTTTACCCTCCACATATACTGCAATTCCTTCAAGGTTTAGAAGTTCCATATTGTTTACTAAGTTTTTTATGGAAATAAGCTCATAATAAAGCTTATCATCCTTTTCTTCAGTCTCATCATACCATTTTGAAGCTGCGAAAATAACATCCTGAATGACCTTCTCACCGCATATATCAACAACCTCATAGTTGTAATTCTTTATAAAATAGTTATAGTGATTCTTTTTTGCATGAAGTTTTTTCCCTGAGAAAGTCATGAGCTTTTGAGCTTCGTAAAGATAGTCAAAATTATCTCTGTCTTCTTCTATACAAAGTTCATCATTAGCATGAAGTAAAGTTTTAACTTCATTAATAAAGCTTTCTTCTAAATCTTTAAATAAGTACTCCATTGAAGCTTTTTCTTTATATGTTTTAAGTACTTCTATAATTTCCAATAAGTTTTCTTTAGTATAGCCTAAAGGCTGCATAAAATGATAATTGCCTTCAAAGTCTTTCTTTTTTAAGATTAAAGCATTTTTATATATACAGTACTGTATATCACAGGCATCTTTCCAAATGTATAAGCTTGTAAAAGAATATTCGCAGCTTAAAAATTTATAAGGGTAAATATAGCTGTCTATTATTTTTTTATCTTCTAAATCTAATTTCTTAAATATCATAAAAACTACCTTTCCTTTAATATAATAACTGAATGTTCGTTTAATAATAGCAAAAAGTTTAATGAGATTACCTTATAATATATGCATCATAAATTAGTCTCGCTATTATAATTGAATGATTAATTACAGGAGCAGGGCTTCTTGAACTATTTTAATCATTTCTTCAAGCATTATAAGCTTTTCTTCTTCAGAGCTGCAGTGCTTCTCAGAAATAGATTTAATTGGAGAGAACATAAAAGCTAAAAGATTATCATTTCTAACATTCTTAATGGCTTTTTTCTCTTTCATATCTTCAAATAGTTTATAAATAGGATACTTTCCTTTCATTACCTTGCACTGATTTATCAATACAGGGCAGCTGGAAAATTGCTCAACGAAATTAAATATATCTTTATTTTCATGGATATATGCATAGTAGCTTCTAATTAATATTTCAATGAGCTGATTACCAGACATATCATCAGTTATTTTACTGAGTAAATGATAGTAAATTTCTTCATAGTATTCAAGGTATATATCTTGAAGCATTGTGTCTTTGTTTTGATAGTATATATAAACTGTAGCAGGGGAAACACCAGCTTCCTTAGCAATCTTTGACATAGAAGTTCCGTGAAAACCCTCTTCCAGTATTAATTTAACTACAGCCTTTTTAATATTTCTTTGCTTCTCATCATCTTTTTTTCTCATTTACTCACCTCAATTCTACTTCTATAATAAATGATCATTCATTTATTGTCAATAGATTTATAAGTAAATGTGGGAACTTATACTTATTTTTCCTTTTTTAAAATTTCTGCTTTATCATCAGGAAAATAATAAACTCCTTGGTCAGTAGTTACAAAAGAATCAAGTTCTTTGCTTTTTCTTGAATTATCTAAACTAAATCCATCTACTATTTGTCTTAATTTGTCATCAGATAATTTAATATTCTTTTTCATTTTTAAGCCTCCAATTAATAGTTTGATAAATATAGTTTTCCTATAAAACAGGGGATTATGAAAGTTAAAAATTAGTAAAAATAAAGAGTACATCAAAATTTAATAATACTGTTTTTGATGTACCCTTTTTTTGTTTTAACCTAGCATTAACTGATTGTTTATATTTGAACTGTAGTTTTCAAAAATGCACCTTATAAGTTCTATATATAGATCAGCAGTTTTATTGTTATCATCGAGTTCAGGATTTAGTTCTACTAAGTCCAAGGAAACCATAAGTCCAGAAGAAGCTAAAGCTATTAGTACCTTTTTTGCTTCTTCTATGGTTAGACCGTTTCTAACTGGTGTACCTGTACCAGGAACGTAACTGGAGTCAATGGAATCTATATCAAAGCTTACGTGAACAGCATCAACTCTTTCCTTAAGATAGGATATGCTTTCTTCCATTACTTTTTCTATTCCATATTCATATACCTTGTCCATTTTGAAGGCATTAATTTTAGAATTATCTATTAAAGCAACTTCACCTGGATCCAAATCTCTTCCTGCTATGTGTACAACATTTTCATCTTTTACTTTTATTCTATGTTCAAACAGATTAACCAATTTGTCTGGTCCTTTACCTATTGATGCTGCCAGCGGCATGCCATGTATATTTCCTGTTTCAGAAGTTTCACGAGTATTTAAATCACCATGAGCGTCAATCCAAACTACGCCCAGATTTTTATACTGTTTGCTCACTCCTGCAATACTGCCAATTCCAAGGCTGTGGTCTCCTCCAAGAACTAAAGGAAAATTTCCACTTGAGATAGAGTCATACACTTTAAAAGCAAGCTTTGTGTTAGCATCTACCACCACATCATAAAACTTTAATTTTTGATCACATCTGTAAATATGGTCATCATTAACTTCTGCAACTTCTATATTACCTAAGTCGCAAACATCAAAATTCATTTCTCTTAATAAATCTTCTACTTTTAATTCTCTAAATTTATCTGGTCCTAGATTGCTTCCCTTTTTAGAAGCTCCGTAGCTTATAGGCATCCCTATAATATGTAGTGCCATGTATCATTCCTCCTAGCATTCCTTTGCTGTATAAAGTATAGGTTAATAATGTTTCCTTTTAATTAATACTATAAAAAAACAGGAAACAGATTATATTTTAAACAAATTTTCGGCATATGTCTACATAAATTTTTAAGAATTATGAGTGAATTTTATTTATGCCTTTGTTAAAGAAACATGTTGGATTGCTGCATGTTATTCAAAGCCTTATTAATATTGGCACTAATGCTTTCTACAATGCAAAAAATATGTTTGTTTCAACGCTCTTCTTAAACAGGCCTTTACTAAAAGCAAGTAATAGCCTTATTATTATTCACATATTTAAATATAAACCTATAAAAATATTTAAATATTTATATATTTACTGAAGCCATGCTGGTTTGCAGTAGAATAAATAAAAAAGGATCTGAATATACATTCAAATCCTTGAGAAGCATGGCTTAGCCTGGCATTTTAGAGTCAGTTAATTTTCCTCCTATTTTTCCTAAAGCGGTACAGGTTGCAAGATTAACAATAGATAAAACAAATACAATAGCTTTTTCTGGTAAAGTTCTAAAACTTGTCTCAATTAAGACTATAGTAAGTATAGAAGATACAAAAAGTATAATTCCAAGATATATTTTAATTTTTAAGTAGGGTGGAGACAGCTTTTTGAATCTAACTTTTCCATCGTAAATGCCGCTTATAATAGCTATTAAAACCGTAATAGGAAAGAAGATAGATAAAATTTTTACAGTTGTTAACAGGTTTTCTGAAAAACTTCCTGATAGTAAAAAGGAAAGTATTAAAAAGCCTGTAGAAAACACTGCTATTGCCTCTGGAAAATGTACTGTGATAGGGTGAAGATGAAGATTTAAAAAATTTTCCCTTTTTTCGCTTACCTTGCTTTTGTACTCCACAAAAGCGGTTTTAGGAACGCCGCACGCAGGGCATACATCCTTTAAGTCCTTTTCTTCCATAATAAAACCGCAAACTTTACAAATAACGTATTTTTTCATAACAGCCTCCTGCAAATGTAAAATATAATTATAGATAAAAAGTTTCAACTATATATTATAAATTTTATTAATTTAGCTTAAAAAGTATAACTATAAAAATAAAAAAACACTATTTTGCTTTTAGATCAAAATAGTGTTTTTAACCTTATAAGTTATTCTTCTACAGGTTTAAATCGGATTACATTGTTAACTATTGAATAGGTATAATGAAAAGGTTGATTTTCTATTTCTACAGACATTGAATGATCAGTGAAATCCGTAACCTTTACTTCATCTGCCCCTATTGCATAGGTTTCACAAAATAAGTTTAGCACATTGCTTTTATCCATTGTATAATCTCCTTTGCTTAATTTTATAGCTATAGTATTTGCTTATTTATTATAAATTATTAGAACAATTTTCCTATGCCATATATTTAAAGGTCCAATCTAATAAATCTATTGCTAAGTCAGCTGTCATATCATTTCTATCTAACAAAGGATTAAGTTCAACGAAATCCATGGATTTTACAAGTCCGCTTTCAGCGAAAATCCTTAAAAGAATTTTTGCCTCATCTATAGTCATGCCGTCAGGTACTGGTGTCCCAGTCCCTGGCACAAATTGAGCGTCAATAAAGTCTAAATCGAAGCTTAAATGAATTGTATCGATATCTTTTTTCTTTAAATTATTCATTACTTCATTAACAACATATTCAAGTCCATATTCATGAATTCGCTTTGCAGTATAAACGTTAAGATCTTCTTTCTTTATTAAATCATATTCCCCCTTATCAAGGTCTCTTGCTCCAACAATATATACATGTTCATTTTCTACCTTTTTTCCTTTAAAATAAACATCTACAAGGTCAGGGTAGCCAATTCCCATTGCTTTAGCTAGCGACATGCCGTGCACGTTAGCACTTTCACTGGTTTCATGGGTGTTTATATCACCATGAGCATCTACCCATACTACAGCAAATTTTTTGCTTGCTCTGCTCACTCCTGCAACACTGCCAAGACCTATGGAATGATCGCCGCCGATTATTAATGGAAAACTGCCGCTTTTAATTGAGGAATAAACAATATGAGCAAGATTATTATTTACCTGTACTATAGGATCAAGGTATTTCATATTGGGATGTGAGAAAAATTTATTGTATTCTTTAACCTGGGGCACAAAAAGATCTCCAAAATCAAATACTCTGTGATTATATTTTCCTATAACTTCTACAATATTTTTTTCTCTAAGCTTTTCCGGTCCATATTCAGGTCCTCTTTTATCGGCACCGTAAAAGATAGGGACGCCTATAATATTAATATCCATAAAATTACCACCTTTTGCTTTACATTTAAAACTAAGAATAGTATGCCACTGTTTATTGAAAATAATTACATTTCACATATAGTTCTTATTGTATTTTGGGTAAAACAAAAGGGCATAACCTGAAAGTTATACCCATTAACAGTGTGCAATGCAATACAGTTGTTACATTGCATATATTATACTTTTGGATTTGGATTTTTGTCTGTACGTGTAGTTTGAGCCGTATTCATGCTCATGCTGTTTCCTTTATTATTGCTTGGAGTTTTATTTGCTTTAGCGTTTTTAGCTTGATTTTCACCTTTACTCATAATTAGTCTCCTTTCACTGGAATCTTTATCAAGAGCCAGCTTATCAGTAAAAAATTTAACACTTATATTTTTAACTGATTAAAGGCTAAGTATGTAAGATATTTTTACTTTATTTTTGTTCCGTTTTCATTTTGCTCAATCAAGTTTTTTTTCATAAGCCTGCCTAAAGCTTGTTTAAAGTAGTTTTTGCTAATATGAAAAGCTTCATATATTACTTCGGGAGAAGTCTTATCATTAAATGCCATAAAACCATCATGTTCTTTTAGATAAGCTAATATTTTTTCTTGAAGTTCACTTACTTCAGTTTTAGCAGATTTTCTTGTTGAAAGACCTAATTTGCCTTCTTCGTAAATTTTATTAACCGTTAGTTCTAGCACATCTCCATGATGAACATCGTTAAAATATTCATTGTTTAAAATAACGCCTCTATACATGTTGTCTACAGCTATCATGACGCTTTTATTGGTTTGAAAGCCATAAACAGTTCCTTTAACTGTATCACCAACTTTGTATTTGTCTGTAATATCAAGATACCTGTCTATGTTGGTTGTTGCGGCTATTCTTCCTGTCTTATCCAGATATATATAAAATAAATAGAATTTACCATCTGAAAGTCCGTAAAGTCTTTCTTTTAAGGGCACAAGTATATCCTTATCAAGTCCGAAATCTATGAAGCTGCCGATTTTAGTAGTAGCAACAACCTTAAGATATGCTAAATCAGAGACCTTTGCAAGAGGCTTTTCTAAGGTTGCAATTAATCTGTCCTTTGAATCTCTATATATAAAGACATCTACTTCATCATCAACATTAAGCTCATTACCTAAGGTGCTATTATTGGGAAGAAGTATATCATCCTTAGAGTTTCCGGTTCCAGCATCTAAAAAGTAGCCAAAGTCAGTTTGTCTTATAATTTTCAATTTATTAAAATCACCAATTTGAATCAAGTTCATTACCTCTTTCTGTTTTCAATATAAATATACTGTATTTATTGTTCTTCATTTTAGCATATTTTATGAAATTTGTATTCCTTTTTTATTATATATAATGTAAAAGTTCTAATACATTAATGACGTTCCCAAATTCCTTGAAGATTAGATATTTTGTGACAGTATCAATGTAAGAAATTTATTGAACTATATATAAAATAATATAGCACTTTTTGCGGGGTTTAGAGCAATATTGGTTATGTATCTAGTAAAATTTGTTGATATAATATTAATTAGAAATAATGATATATATTTAGGAGGAAAAAGATGAGCTTATTAAAAAATTATAAATCTTCTATTATTTTACTCGGCTCTGTATTATTAGGTGGAATTACAGGAGCTGTAATGGGACCCAAAGCAGCAGTGCTGGAGCCTTTTGGAAATTTGTTTTTAAATTTAATGTTTACAATAATAGTACCTCTTGTATTTTTCAGTGTTTCTTCTGCAATCGCTAATATGGCAAGTATGAAGAGGCTTGGGAAGATAATGGGAAGCGTGATAATTGTGTTTACTGCCACAGCCTTAATAGCCGCAATTATTGGAGTAATCGGAGCAGTTTTGATAAACCCTACAAAGGGAATAGATCATGGAATAATACAAAAGCTTATGGCTTCTGCTGGTGAAGCACCCAAGGCTGAAAAGGCAGGAGTACTTCAGCAGATAGTTAACACTTTTACTGTATCAGATTTTATGAATGTGTTTTCAAGAAAGAATATGCTTCAGCTTATTGTGTTCTCTTTATTATTTGGAATTTCAACAGCCTTGGTAAAAGAAAAGGCTGAGCCGGTTGCTAAATTTTTAAAAGCTGGCTCTGAAGTTATGATGAAATTCGTGGATATTATAATGTATTATGCTCCAATTGGACTTGGCTGCTATTTTGCTTCTGTTATAGGTCAGCTTGGAACTCAGATATTGCAGGGTTATTTAAGAGTTTTTGTTCTATATTTGCTGCTTTCAGTAATTTTGTATTTTGGAATATTAACTTTATATGCATTTTTGGCAGGTGGAAGAGAAGGAATAGCAGTTTACTGGAAAAATGTCATAACACCGTCTATAACTGCTTTAGCAACATGCTCAAGTGCAGCTTGTATACCTGTAAATCTTGAATATACAAAAAAAATGGGCGTCCCAGAGGACATATCAGAAACTGTTATACCGCTTGGGGCTAATACTCATAAGGATGGTTCCGTAATTGGAGGTGTGATGAAGATTACATTTCTTTTCGGATTATATGGAAAGGATATGAAAAGCTTAAGTGCTATAGTTGGTATAATATTTGCATCATATTTAGTTGGTGCAGTAATGGGAGCTATTCCTGGAGGTGGAATGATTGGTGAAATGCTTATATTAAGCGTCTATGGTTTTCCACCGGAAGTTTTGCCTATAATTGCGGTTATAAGCACAATTATAGATGCGCCAGCTACACTTCTGAACTCCACAGGAAACACAGTATGTGCTATGATGGTTACAAGGATTGTTGAAGGAAAGAACTGGCTTGTAAATAAAGTGAGCAGTTCTAATGAAGTAAAGGCTTAGGAAATAAATTATAGAAAAAATAATTTAAGTTAAGATAGTTCTATATAGATAAACGATACGTAAACTTAATTTATACAAACTGAAAATGCTGGATCTTCAACAGTTTTCAGTTTGATAAGTTAATAGTTGAAGTTGTTTCGCTATATGATATAATAGGAAATAAGAATTATTGTTAGATATTTAATGTTGCAAAAGTTTAGAGAGGTGATTTAATGCTAAAGATAGGATCTCATGTATCCATGAGCGGAAAGAAAATGATGTTAGGTTCTGTAGAGGAAGCTCTTTCTTATGGCGCAAATACATTTATGATATATACAGGGGCACCACAGAATACTGCAAGAAAGCCTGTTGAAGATTTAAAGATAGAAGAAGCTTTAAAGGCTATGGAGGAAAATGGAATAGAGGAAATCGTTGTTCATGCTCCATATATAATAAATTTGGGTAACAGCGAAAAGGCAGAGACTTTTGAATTGGCTGTAAGTTTTTTAAAGGAAGAAATAAGAAGAACAGAAGCCATTAAAAAAGCAAAGCAAATTGTTTTACATCCTGGAGCTCATGTTGGTGCCGGTGATGAAAAGGGCATACAGCAGATAATTAAGGGATTAAATGAAGTTATTACGAGGGAGCAGCAGGTTCATATCGCGCTTGAAACTATGGCAGGAAAGGGTTCAGAATGCGGGAGAACCTTTGAGCAGCTTGCGCAGATAATTGAGGGTGTGACTTATAATGAAAAGCTGAGTGTTTGTCTCGATACATGCCATATAAATGATGCAGGTTACGATGTTGTAAATAATTTTGACGGCATTTTAGAAGAGTTTGATAAAATTATAGGTCTTGACAGGCTTAGGGTAATACATTTAAATGATAGTAAAAACCCTTTAGGCGCAAGAAAAGACAGACATGAAAACATAGGTATGGGATATATAGGTTTTGAGGCGTTAAATTATGTGGCTAATCATGAAGCATTAAAACATATACCTAAGATATTAGAAACTCCTTATGTATCAAATGATTCAGAGGATAAAAAGGCTCCTTATAAATATGAAATCGAAATGCTTAGAAATAAGCAGTTTGATAATAGTTATAAGGAAAAACTCTTTGATAATTTATCAAAATAAAGTGAAATTAGGAATAAAATATAAGTATATAGAAAGTCAAGTACAGCAAACAGCTTTACTTGACTTTCTTTGCGTTTATATTTAATTTTCGGAAATCTATTGTATAAAAATAAGAAAAAATGTTTGGAGCTTTCAACAAGATACGCTATGGAAAAAATTTACATATTCTAATATAATTTATCATAAATATGAATGTAAGAGTTAGAGGGGCTAATTCCTACTTTCGTAAATAAAAATAAACAGGGGGTAGATTAAATGAAGGCTAGAAACCAAAAACTTGTTTCTATTATGGCTACTGCTGCAGTAATGTTTTCACTCGCAACAGGAACTGGGACAAGCAAGGTAAAAGCTGTGACACCGGGGCTTGATCAAAAGATAATCAATGAGCAGAAGAAAGCTGCTGCTCAGGAAGTTTCGCAAAAGGATACTTTAAATTGGCTTTCAAGTAAATATGGAGTTAAGGAAACTTTTAATGACAATTTACCTGTAGAAAGTACTAATCCGAATGATGATGTAAGAGTTATTGTTCAGCTTGAAGATTCGCCGGTACTTAAAAGACAAGGCCTAGAAGCTAATATTGCTGAAGATGGTGTAAGAATACAAAATCATGCTACAAAGGCAGCAGATAATGCTTTAAAGGCAGCACAAAATAAAAAGAAAGATATTATAAAAAAAGCAAGTAATCTTAAGTCAGCAAAAATAAGACATGAATATGATACAGCTTTTAATGGCTTCAGTATGGAGGTTAAAAGAAGCGAAATAGCAAATATTAAGAAGATGACTGGTGTTAAAAAAGTAACTGAGGCCAGAGTGTATAAACCAGACATGACTTCAGCTAAAGCTCTAACACAAGCTTATGATACTTGGAATGACTTAAAGCTTAAAGGCGAAGGCATGGTTGTTGCTATAATTGACACAGGTATTGATTTTACTCATAAAGACATGAGAATAACAAATACTTCAAAGGATGCTTTAAATAAGGATAACGTTTTAACAGCTGATGATAAAGGCAAATTCTATTCAGATAAGGTTCCATATGGCTATAACTTTGCTGATAACAATCAGGAAGTTAAGGACTTAACATCCAGCATGCATGGTATGCACGTTGCAGGTATAGTTGCAGCTAATGGAAAGAAAGCTCAAGTAGATACAAATCAAGCTATACAAGGTGTAGCTCCGGAAGCTCAGCTTTTAGCTATGAAAGTATTTTCAAATGACCCTAATAACACAGGAGCATATACAGATGACTTAGTTGCTGCTATTGAATCCTCTGTTGAACATAAAGCAGATGTTATTAATATGAGTTTAGGCTCACCAGCAGGTTTCCAGGATCCAGATGATCCAGAGCAATTAGCTGTTAAAGAAGCTGCAGATGCAGGTGTCCAAGTAGTTATTTCTGCAGGAAACAATTATAATTCAACCTATCCATATAAGATGCCTGGTGTAGTAGATACTGCAATGGTAGGTTCTCCAGGACTTGCAAAGGACTCTTTATGTGTAGCTTCCTATGAAAATACAAATATAACTTGCGTTGGCTTTGATTATACTGGCGGAACAAAGCCGGTAGCTTACTTCACTTCAGAAATAGATCCAGTTGGTACACTAAAAGGAGCATATCAGTTGGTTGATTGTGGAATTGGTCAAACTTCTGATTTTGCAGGAAAAGATTTAAAAGGTAAAATAGCTCTTATAAAGAGAGGAACATTAGACTTTGTAACTAAGAAACTAAATGCTCAGGCTGCAGGAGCTGCTGGTGTAGTTGTTTATAATCAAAGTACAGCAGAAAGAGCTGACGGCGGTGACTCTTATGTTTCAATGGCAACAGATACAAGAGTTAAGATTCCATCAATTTTTATTGGCAACACTGATGGTGTTAAACTTGTATCACTTATTTCTTCAGGTGTTACTATTTCCTTTAATGGCGCAGTTACTCAAGTTGCAAACCCTGCAACTAATGATATGTCTGACTTTACTTCCTGGGGACCAACTCCAAACTTAGACTTTAAACCTCAGATTTCTGCACCTGGTGGTAACATATATTCAACCGTTAATAATAATAAATATGAAACAATGAGCGGAACTTCTATGGCTTCACCTCATACTGCTGGATCAGAAGCTCTTATTATGCAGGGATTAAAGAAAGTTAATCCAGAACTGGCAGGAACTAGAATGATAGTTGATCTAGCTAAGATTTCCGCAATGAATACAGCTAAAGTAGAGATGGATAAGAATAATACAAAAGTTCCTTTCTCACCAAGAAGACAAGGAGCTGGCTTAGTTCAAATTGAAAATGCTATAAAGAATAAGGTTACAGTTACTACCGATGACTTTGAAGCAGCAGCTGCTTTAAAGGAAATAGGTAAGACTAAGAGCTTTAATCTTCAGTTAAGAAATCTTGGAAATAAAGCAGTAACCTATACTTTGGATAATATGGGTGGAGCATATACTGAATATAGTGATTTCTTAAGTAAGATGAGCTATGATGTAGCTATTGAAGGTGCAACAGTTACTTTTGACAAGAGCACTGTAAAAGTACCTGCAAATGGAGCAGCAAGTGTAAAAGTAACAATTAATTTGCCAGATAATTTTGCAACAGAACAGTTTGTTGAGGGTTATGTGAAGTTTGTCAGCAAAGATGCTTCAGTACCATCACTTTCAGTACCTTACATGGGATTCTATGGAAGCTGGTCTAAGCCAGATACCATTGATAAGCCAATATGGGATTCAAACAGTAACTTTGGTATAACAACTCAATTAACAAATATGCTAGGTGGATATTACTACTTAGGATACCAGGGAAAAGATAAGTATGGTAATCCTATAATAGACCCAAATCAAATTGCTATTTCACCAAATAACGATGGATATTATGATAATGTAATTCCAAAGTTATATCTGTTGAGAAATATCAAAAATATGAATATTGATGTTCTTGATTCAAACAATAAAGTTATAAGAACTATATCTCAAGATGAATTAATTAGAAAAGATAACTATACTTCTGAAAATTCTAAAGGTGCTTTTGGAAGGATGGATAATGCGTGGATGTGGGATGGAACAGTATTTAACAGCAAGACTGGAAATAATGACAAGGTTAAAGACGGACAATACTCAATTAGAGTTACAAGTAAAATTGACTTTAGTGGAGCTAAGCCTCAAACTTTAACTATGCCGGTAAAAGTTGATACAGTTGGTCCAGACGTACAGTTAACTTCCTCAGATAAGTCTGATTCATCAGCATATACCTTAAAGTGGACTGAAAATGATGCACTTTCTGGTGTAGATCCAGCAAATCCATGGGTATTCTTAAATGGTCAAAGAGTTGACGACTCCAAGATTAAAAAGGATTCAAACGGAGTATTCAGCTGCGATGTAACTTTAGCTGCAGGGGAAAACAGAATAGCTATATCTGCATTAGATAATGCTATGAATGAAACTGATAAAGAATTCTCAGTTAATCTTCCTCTTAACATGACTTTTAACAATTTTGAAAGCGGAATGCAGGTAAATAAACCTGATTTCACAGTTTCAGGTAAAATAAATGCTGCAGTAGCAAGCTTAACTGTTAACGGTACAGCAGCTACAATTAATCCTGATTTAACCTTTAGTGCTGCAGTTAAACTAAATGAAGGCATGAATGCGGTATCTGTAGTTGTTAAGGATTTCCAAGGCAACACTCTAGCAGATTATGCTAAGAAGGTAGTTTGCGATTCAGTAGGCCCAGTTATAGTTTTGGATAATAAGTTGGGTGATGACGGAAAGCTTCACGTAACTAAGAAAGCTGTTACTTTAACAGGAAAGGTTACTGACAATACTTTTGGCTGCAGATTCTATATCAATGGAAACCAAGTATTGAACTTAACTTCAGCTCTTGGAACAGGTGTAGAAAAGACTTTCAGTTATAATCTCAATGTAACCAATAACAGCTGGATAGAACTAAAAGCTGTAGATACTTCAGGAAATACTACAATTCAAAAAATACAAGTAGTTATTGATAAAGCAACTGCAAATGCAGCAGCTCCAACTGATAATGCTGTAGAACAATAATGATAGCAATATAAAACAAACTATAAAAACTGCTGGTGCGTTTTGCATCAGCAGCTTTTATTTTATCTGTTTGCAGGAAGAACTTCTATCCAATAGCCGTCTGGGTCATTTATAAAATAAAGTCCCATGCCGTAATTTTCGTAACAGATGCAGTTCATTCTTTTATGAAGTTCATGAGCTTCTTCATAGTCATCTACTGTAACGCAAAGATGAATCTCATTATCTCCTAAGTTATATGGCTCAGTTCTATCTCTAAGCCAAGTCAATTCTAATCTATGAGCAGAAACTCCATCGCCTAAATAAATAAGTTTAAAGCTTTTATCATCTGGTTCGTAAGTTCTAACTGGTTCAAAGCCTAAAGCTTCCTTATAAAATGTAACGCTTTTTTCAAGATTAAAAACATTTATATTATTATGGTCAAATTTAAACTTCATAGTATAAAACTCCTTTCCTATTTCATAACTATTATTATAACTTATCAAAGAAGTATTAAAAAGATTTTAGGATTAAAAATTAAAGTGATGATATAATAAAAAATATATACAAGTTGAGGTGGTTTAAGAATGAGAGAAGTAAAAGTTAAGATAAATTATTTATATAATAGTGCTTTTAAACTAGAAACAGAAAATCATGTGCTGATTTTTGATTATTTTTTGCAAACTTCAGACACTAAAAATAAAAATGCGTCCGATGGCATTATAGGAAGAGAGGATTTGACAGGAAATAAGCCTATATATGTATTTGCTTCACATAGTCATCCAGATCATTATAATGAAAGTATATTAAAGTGGAAGGAAGTAAATCCAAATATAAAGTATATATTAAGCAGTGATATAAATATTAAAAATAAGACGGCTGATATGTATACAATATCAGTGGATGAAAGCATTTCTCTTGATAAAGTGGATATAAAAGCTTTTGGTTCTACTGATCTTGGAGTTTCATTTTTAATTAAGCTGGATGACATTACATTATTTCATGCAGGAGATTTAAATTGGTGGCATTGGTATGACGAAAGTGATGAAGATAACAGAAAGCAAGAGGAAAATTTTAAAAAGGAAATAGAAAAACTTAGAAATGAAAATATACACATAGCTTTTTTTCCTGTGGATTCAAGGCTTAAGGAGAGTTATGCATTAGGAGCAGATTACTTTATATATAACTTGAAACCGCAAGTGTTTATTCCTATGCATTTTAGAGAGGATTATAACATAACAAAAGAGTTTTCTGAAAAGTATAAAGAAAAACACACAAATATTCTTAAAATATCTAAAAAAGGGCAAGAATTTAATCAATTAATACAATTGTAAAATAATATTGTTCTAATCAATAAATATTATTGACAAATAATTCTATTAGTTGATATCATAGACCTATAAACAGGAATAATTCGAAAATTAATTATTAATTTTATATGAGTATATGTATAGAGGAGAGAAAATTATGAAACAACATTTACTAGCTAGTCAATTAAAAGAGGTAGATTTTGAAGATAGAATAGCACTTCTATCTCTAGCAACTGGATTAACAAAAGAGTATGTAAGAGAAGAATATAGAAAAGGCATGAAAAATGAAGATGGTATGCTTATAGAATATGGATTTGCTTTAAAGATTGGAGAGCTAATGGAAATAATTCAAGACTTTACTGGTCAGTTTCCAGTACCAGAGATAGTTTCAGGTAAATATAGAGTTAAAATAGCATGGACAGATTTAAATGGAAAAGATGCAGAGGCAGATTCTGATTTACAAGGCAGCTATTGCGATGCTTTGTATGAAGTTGTTAAGCAGCTTTTAAAAGGAAAACATATTAGGGTAGAATAGTTCTATAGCTTTCAATAATTAATGGATAGTGTGTAAAGCATACTATCCATTAATTATTTTAAATACAACATTGGACATGTATATTTAAAAATAATAAGATTTAATGTATAATTATGTCTAATATAAGTAATATAATTTACATATTTTGAGAGGTTGCTAATGAAACAAATTAGACACAATTTAATAAAGCTTTTTACAATGCTTATTTTGGTTATAGTTTTTTTAACAGTATTAATAAAATATAGTTCAAGTGTGGGTGATTCTAAAAAGGTTGCAATAAATGCAAGAGCAGGAGTAATAGATTTAAGAGGCTGGGATTTTAATAAGGATGGTATTGTTAAGCTTCAAGGTGAATGGGAATATTATAATAATAAATTATTACTGCCTGATGATTTCAAAGAAGATGTTCATTTTGATAAAAAATATAATTTTATACCAGGGTATTTTGAAAACAGCGGATACGGTACCTATAGGCTGAAAATACTTGTAGATGATAAAACAGATATTTATTCAATAAGGATAGATTTTTTACAAAGTGCCTATAAGCTTTGGGCTAATGGGGAAGAGGTTATGTCTGTTGGGACTGTTGGTGAAGATAAAAATCTTATGGTGCCTCAGCTTATGCCAAAGTCAGGAGGATTATATGCTAAGAATGGAGAGATCGATTTAACTCTTCAAGTAAGTAATTTTTACTCAAAATACAGCTATATAGATAATATATCAATTGGCGGATATTCGCAGATAAATAAATTCAATAACAAAAAGCTTGCTTTTGATTTGTTTATATTTGGAGGAACTTTTGTTGCAGCTATATATAATCTTGGATTGTTTTTTAAAAGAAAAAAGGACAAGTCAACTTTGTATTTTGCTATAGTATGCTTGATAGTTGCAGTAAGAACCCTATTTTTAGGTGAAAGATTTTTTATTTCTATTTTTCCTAGCTTTAGTTATTTTGTTTCAGGAAAAATAATGCACTGGACGTTTTATCTGTACGTTCCCTTAATTGTATTTTTTATAAATGAGTTTTATAAAGGTATTCTATCTAAAACAATAATAAAACTTACAAAATATTCAGCTTATATTTACGGAATATTAGTGCTTTTAAGTCCTTGGAAGTACTACTCAGATTTGATACTTCCCTTTGAAGTACTAACTATGCTGCTTTTGATATATTTAATTTATAAAGTTTCTAAGGTTTATGTTTTTGGAAATCAAAGTGATCATGTTATAGTAGTAGCTCTTTTTTCACTGCTCTTAACTAGAATAAATGATATATTATATGAATACAGCATAATATTAACTGGCTCTTTTGCTCCTTTAGGAACACTTATATTTGTTGTGTGCAGCTCTTTTATTTTGGCAGAAAGACAGTCTATTGCTCTTTCAAATGTTGAGGACATGAGCGAAAAATTAAAATCCTTAAACAGCCTAAAGGACGACTTTCTGGCTATGACTTCCCATGAACTTAAAACACCTTTGAATGGAATTATTGGATTATCTGAAAGCTTAATAAAAGAAAATGCTACATTTAATTATAATCAAAAGGAAGACTTATTACTGATAAATAATAGTGCAAAGCGGTTGTCAAATTTGGTTAATGATATTATGATTTTTTCAAAACTTAAAAACGGCAACATAATACTTTGTAAAAGACCAGTTAGTGTTAAAAAGGCAATAGATATAGTGATTAGATTTTCTGATGTTTTAAATATTAATAAAAACATAAAAATTGATAATTTTGTTGGTGAAGATGCACCATTTGTTTTTGGCGATGAAGACAGAGTACAGCAAATTTTCTATAATTTAATAGGAAATGCAATAAAGTTTACTCATAAAGGAAAAATAACTATTTCGTATAAAATAATAAATAACCATATAGAAATTTGTGTAGAAGATACGGGAATAGGAATACCCAAGGATAAGCTTAATAAAATATTTAATATTTATGAGCAGGCGGAAGGCATTGGAGAGAAGTATGGAGGTACTGGACTTGGGCTTTATATTACAAAAAATTTAATAGAGCTTCACGGGGGGAGTATTCATGTTTTTTCTAAAGAAGGTGAAGGAAGCAGATTTACTTTTACTCTTCCATTATGCAGTGAAGACCAGAATGTAATTGATGAAAAATCCTTCTTTGATAATTATAAGCAAAATGAGAATTATAGTAATTTTATAGATGATAATAAAGATGCAATGGTTAAATATTATGATAATACAGATAAAAAGAGTAAGATACTCATTGTTGATGATGAATATGTAAATCATAAAGTTTTAGAAGGTTTTCTTAAAGGGGATAGGTTTTCAATAGTTAATGCTTTTAATGGAAAAGAGGCTTTAAAGATAATAGAAGAACAAGAGGATTTTGACTTAGTCATTTTAGATATGATGATGCCGGATTTACTAGGTTATGAGGTTTGTAACTTTATTAGAGAAAAATATTCCTTGTTTGAGCTTCCGATTTTAATTATGACTGCAGATAACAGGCTTGAAAATTTAGTAGTTTCTTTTGAGTGCGGTGCTAATGATTACTTAGTAAAGCCTTTTAACAAACATGAGCTCAATGCTAGAATAAATACTTTAATATCTCTTAAGCAATCAGTAAGTCAGGAGCTCAAGCTTGCACAAGATATTGCAGCGGCTAATAGTCAAGTTGAAAGCCTTAATGAGAAGAATAAGGAAAGCAACAAAAAAGTTGAAGAACTTATGGAGTATGACAAGCTTAGAACGGAATTTTTTACTAACTTATCTCATGAGCTTAGAACTCCTTTAAATGTAATTTGCAGCACTATTCAACTTATGGGAACTTTAGATAGCAGCACAAATATGGGTGAAGAGAGAATAAAGTACTATTTAAGCATTATGAATCAAAATTCTCTAAGACTTTTAAGGCTTATAAATAATCTAATAGATATGACAAAGGTAAATGGGGGATATATTAATTTAAATCTAGTTAATGGAAACATCGTTTATGCTGTTGAAGAAATAACTCAATCTGTAGCAGAATATATTAAATCTAAAAACATAACTATTACATTTGACACAGAAGTTGAAGAAAGAATAATCTGCTATGATGAGGAAAAGCTTGAAAGAATTATGCTAAATATACTTTCTAATGCTGTAAAGTTTACTAACGAAGGTGGAAGTATAGATGTGAATGTTTATGACAGAGAAAAGTTTGTTGAGATTTCAGTAAAGGATACAGGGATAGGTATACCAGAGGATAAATTAGAATTTGTTTTTGAGCGTTTTGCCCAAGTTGATAAATCTATGACAAGAAGAAGTGAAGGAAGCGGCATAGGACTTTCTCTGGTGAAGTCTTTAGTAGAAATGCATGGTGGTAAAATTGAGGCTAGAAGCAAACTTGGAGAGGGCACAGAATTTATTATAAAGCTTCCTTTAAAAACTGTAGATTCAGATAAAGCAAATAGCAATATTATTTACAAGGAAGTTCCAGAGTCAAAGTTTGATAAGAGCCTAAATATAGAGTTTTCAGACATATATATGTAATAATAAGATAAGGCTTAGGCTTTATCTTTTTTCTTTAGGTATACTATAATTAATAATGTAAATTATATATATAGAATTTACATTAAGAAAGGTCGAGAATTTTATGAGAATAGGATTAGTAAGACATTTTAAAGTGGATTTAAAAAGAAAAAGATTTATGACAGCAGAAGAATTTAACAAACACGTTTATGATTATGATAAAGCAGCAGTCATAGCTAATGAGCTAGTAGTCGATGAATATTGGGAAAAGTGCTATTGCAGCAGTCTTCCAAGAGCTATCACCACAGCTAAGACTATTTACCATGGGGAGATTATTACCTCGAATAAGCTTATAGAAATTCCAACAGCAGCCTGGGCAAATTTTAAATTTAAAATACCGTATCAGGTTTGGGCTATAGTTGGCAGATTTGCATGGATAAGAAATCATGTATCTCAGCCTGAGAAAAGAATTAAAACCTTGGAGAGGATAAATGATATTTTGAATACTATAATTGAAGAAAATGATCCTAAAAGTAATATTCTTATAGTAAGCCATGCAGGGACTCTTTATGAAATACAAAAGATGCTTAGAAAAAAGGGGTTTAAGGGGAGAGGTTTTATTAAGGCGAGCAATGGAAAATTATATATATATGATAAATAATAAAAGCTGTTCCTTTATTGCATTATACTTATGAACAGCTTTCATAATCTTATTTTTCTTTTGCCAAAATAACAACAGAAAGAAGTATAAAAATAGTGCCTAGGATTAAGGGGAAGGTTATTTTTTCATTAAATAAAATAATACCCATAATTATGCTGACAATAGGCTCAAAAGTTCCAAGTATTGAAGTTGAAGAAGGGCCTATTATCTTTAATGCTTTAACAAATAATCCGATGGAAATTATTGTTGAAATTAATGAAATTCCAATTATAGATGTTATTGATAAAGCGTTTACTGGGAAATAAAACTTTCCGCTCAAGAGTGTAATTATTAATAGGGAAATACCAGCAGAAATTGAAAAATAAAAAACTGTAACTAGATTGCTTAAGCCTTTAATAGCCTTATGATTCATACCCATTACGCAGCCAGCATAAGTAAAGCCAGAAAGAAGAGCTAATAGAGCTCCTCCAAAATGAATTCCTTGTGTTTTAATTCCGATTAAAACATAAACTCCAGCCATTGAAATTATAAGTGCGGCTGCTTTATGTTTTGTGAATTTTTCTTTATAGATTAAATAATTTAGTATTATAACTACTGCTGGGTAAATAAAATGCATTGTAGTAGCAAGTCCAACTGAAATATAGTTATAAGAATAAAATAAGGTCAACCCAGTTGAAGTATAACCTAAAATTCCTATAGAAAATAGAATTAAAAACTGTTTTTTATTAACCTTAAAATCAATTTTAAATATTAAGAAGTAAATATAAAGCATTAATGAAGCTAGTAAAAATCTAAAGCTAAGTACTGTAAAGGTATTGCTGCCGCTGTTATACATAGTTTTTGCAAATATAGGCATAAGACCAAAGGCGGCAGAAGAAAGCAGTGCATACATAATTCCGTATATTTTTTTCATATTAACCTCCGTGATATATCTTATAAGTCCAAAATAAGTTTAACAAATGAGGATAGGCTTGTCAAAATATGATATATTATATATATAAAGTTATAAGCTATTATAAGGAGAAAAAAATGGACTACTTTTTAATTTTATTCTTATTTGTATTTTCATTTTTACTAGGTTCCATACCGACAGCTTATATTGTTGTAAAGCTATTTACAGGAAAAGATCTTAGGATGATAGGAAGTGGAAATATAGGCGGTACAAATGGCAAAAGGGCAGGAAACAGTAAAATACAAAGTTACTTAATATATTTTTGTACAGGCCTAGGTGACATTCTAAAAGGATTGCTTCCGGTACTTGTAGCAATGAAGTTAACAAAATTTATAAATTTACCTGTAAATAAAGATTTGATCTATGTTTTAAGTGCTCTTTTAGCTATAACAGGTCACGACACTATGCCCTTTATGAAGAATGCAAAAGGAAAAGGCGTTGCTACAACAGCAGGCTCTCTTCTTTTAATAGAGCCAGTTCCTGTATTAGTTGGGGCTGCAGTTTTTGCATTATTAAATATTTTTTTTAAGGCTGCGTCAAGAAGATCTATTATAGCGAGTATAGCAATTGTAATAACATGCTTTTGCCTTAACTATTCAATTATAATAAAAATTGGGAGTGTTATAGCCTGTATTTTTATAGTAGTGAGACATAAGGAAAATATAGAAAGAATATTACGAGGTGAAGAATAACCAACTTAAATGTGTTATAATAAGTAAAGCATAAGGATAGAGATTCTATTAACTATCCTTATTTTTATGTGGTTAGATTGATTGAAAGGAATTGAAGCTTAATGAATAAAATATTAGTACTTGCAGAAAAACCTTCTGTAGCAAGAGATATAGCAAGGGTTTTAAATTGCAGAAAGCAGGGCAATGGTTATTTAGAAGGTGATAAATATATAGTAACTTGGGCACTTGGGCACTTAGTAACCCTAGCTGATCCTGAAAATTATGATGAGAGATACAAATCTTGGAGAATAGAAGATTTACCAATGCTTCCTGAACATCTAAAGCTGGTAGTTATAAAGGAAAGTTCAAGACAATTTTCTGTAGTTAGGGAACAAATGCATAGAAAAGATGTGGAAGAAATTATAATAGCTACAGATGCTGGGAGAGAAGGAGAACTTGTTGCAAGATGGATAATTGAAAAAGCAAATGTAAGAAAAAAAGTTAAAAGGTTATGGATATCTTCTGTAACCGATAAGGCTATTAAAGAAGGTTTTAGTAAGCTTAAACCTGGTAAGGATTATGAAAACCTTTATCACAGTGCAGTAGCGCGCTCAGAGGCAGATTGGTTAGTTGGAATTAATGCAACTCGTGCATTAACCTGTAAGTTCAATGCACAGTTATCCTGTGGAAGAGTTCAAACTCCTACTATTGCTATTATCGCAAAGAGGGAAGAAGAAATTAAAAATTTTAAGTCTAAGACTTTCTATGGTATTACAGCAGCTGCTGAAGGTATTAAATTAACCTGGCAGGATACAAGGAGCAAAGATACAAGAACCTTTGATAAGGAAAAGTGTGATAAAACACTTAGTTCTATAAAAGGAAAAGAAGCTCAGATAATTGAAGTAAACAAAACTCATAAAAAAAGTTTTTCACCACAGCTTTATGACTTAACAGAACTTCAAAGAGATGCAAATAAGATATTTGGCTTCTCTGCAAAGGAAACACTTTCAATAATGCAGAAGCTGTATGAGCATCATAAGGTATTGACTTATCCAAGAACTGATTCAAGATTTATATCTACAGATATAGTTGATACTTTAAAAGATAGAATTAAAGCCTGCGGTGTTGGACCTTATTCTAAGTTAGCTGTGAGGCTTTTAAGAGAACCAATAAAAGCAAACAAGTCCTTTGTAGATAACAGCAAGGTATCAGATCACCATGCTATTATTCCAACTGAGGAGACGGTGCAGCTTAGTTCTTTAAATGATAAAGAAAGAAAAATATATGATTTAGTTGCTAAAAGATTTTTAGCAGTTTTATATCCTCCTTTCGAATACGAAGAAACTTCAATAAAGGCTCAAATAGGAGAAGAACAATTTATTGCAAAAGGTAAGGTTGTTTCTTCTATGGGTTGGAAAGAAGTCTATGAAAACAGGTTTGATGAAGATGAAGAGGAACATGGACTTAAGGAACAGCTTTTACCTAATATAAATAAAGGAGATAGGCTTAAGATAAACTCTTTGACTCAAACAAAGGGTGAAACAAAGCCACCTGCTTATTTTAATGAAGCAACACTGCTTTCTGCTATGGAAAATCCAGTAAGATATATGAATAGCAGTGATAAAGAGCTTGCTAAGACGTTAGGCGAAACAGGAGGGCTGGGAACAGTTGCAACTAGAGCTGATATAATAGAAAAACTATTTAACACTTTCTTATTAGAGAAGAAAGGAAAAGATATTCACCTTACTTCTAAGGGAAGACAGCTTTTGGAGCTGGTTCCAGAAGAGCTTAAGTCACCAGAGCTTACAGCACAATGGGAGATGAAGCTTGGAGCAATAGCAAAAGGTACACTCAATAAGCAGGAATTTATTAATGAAATGAGAAGTTATGCGAAGGAAGTTGTAAATGAAATAAAAAATAGTGAAGAAAAATTCAGGCACGACAACCTTACTAGAACTAAATGTCCAGAGTGCGGTAAATATATGCTTGAAGTAAACGGAAAAAAAGGCAAGATGCTTGTGTGCCAGGATAGAGAATGCGGCTACAGAAAGGGTGTTGCTAAGATAACAAATGCAAGATGTCCGGAGTGTCATAAAAAATTAGAGCTGCGTGGTGAGGGTGAAGGACAAATATTTATATGCAGCTGCGGATATAGAGAAAAGCTCTCTGCCTTTAATGAGAGAAAGAAGAATGAAAGCAGCAAAGTAAATAAAAAGGATGTTTCAAATTTTTTGAAGCAACAGAATAAAGCTAATAACGAGCCAATGAATTCAGCATTAGCAGAGGCTCTAGCTAAACTAAAACTATAAAAGTTTATAATTTTATTATATAGAGAGTAAATATATTATTAATACTTTTTATATAGCTTACCTACAGAACAAATTCTGTAGGTTTTTGTTTTATAAAATATTACAAAATATTTACATAAGTTATGTAATATTAATAAAAATTGAAATAAATATACTTACAATATATGGAATTATTATAATGATAAAGCAATAAAATATTAGTACCTTAAAAACTGAATAGAAGGGAGGTTTATCTATTCAATTCTTAAAAATGACATCATGATCCTTGCGCAATAAACTATAATTTTAAGGTATAACTCAAAGAGTTATATAATGGGGGGAATTTAATTGATAAAAACGAAAAAGTTTAAAATTCTCAGCTGGGTAATGACACTTGCTTTGATTATTTCAAACTTTATAGGAATGGGGCCGTTGCAGATTGCTAAGGCGGAAACTCTAACTGTATTAAATGAAGGATTTGACGGAGTTACAAATGTAGCACCAGCTAACTGGACATTTATCGGCACTGTAGGTACCTATACTACTACAGGAAACTATGGCAAGACATCACCATCACTCAAATTTGCAGCAAGTAATAATCAGTTAGTATCTCCAAGTTTTAATTTAACATCACAAGCTGCTTTATCCTTTTGGATAAAAGGGCAAAGCACTGATACCAATTCTCATTTATTTGTGGAAAAGTCAGATGGAACTACTTGGTCATCAGTTGAAGATATTAAGCCATTACCTACTACTGGTACCACTAAGACTTACATCTTGGATAGTTCTACAAAGCAAATAAGATTCACATATACAAAGTCAGTTGGTAATTTATCACTTGATGATGTGGTTATAACACAAGAGGCTGTGTCAGCACCTGTAAACGTTACAGGAGCAACTTTAGATAAAAACACCCTAAGCCTTAAACCGGGCGAAACTTCTCAGCTAACAGCAACAGTATTACCTTCAAATGCCAGCAATAAAAATATTACCTGGTCTACAGATAATCCGGCTGTAGCAATAGTAACTAACGGGTTAGTTAAAGGTGTTAGCGAAGGAAAAGCTACAATAACAGCAACTACTGAAGATGGCGGCTTTAAATCTTTATGTGTAGTGACTGTTACTGCTAATGCACCTCCAACAAACAAAACCTTTGATATAGTAGAAATCACAGATTTTCATGGACAACTTCTTGATTCTACAAATACTAAGCCTGTAGGAGCAGGACTTGCATACTTAGTTAAGCAAGTTAAGGCTTCAAATCCGGACAGAACACTTATAATTGGCGGTGGAGACTTATATCAAGGAACACCAACATCAAATGTGTTGCAAGGTGTACCCGTTCAACAAGTTATGTCAAATATCGGCATGGAGGTAACAGCTCTTGGAAACCATGAGTTTGACTGGGGACTTAATACGATTATAAATAAAACCATGACTGGTGCCAACTATGAAATAGTCAGCGCAAACATGTATAATAAGGGAACAAACACAAGAACATTTAATCCTTATAAGATAGTAACTAAGGATGGAGTAAGGATAGCTGTAATAGGTGCTATTTTAAAAGATGCTCCAACGATAATTCTTCCTGCTAATGTTAAAGATTATGATTTCAGGGATGTAGCAACAGAAGTTAATGCTGCAGCCAAAGAAATCAGAGATAATAATAAAGCTGATATAGTTCTGGCAGTTATACACGACGGTGGAGATTCATTAAACACCATAGTAAATAACTTGCACGGAGTAGATGCAGTGTTTGGAGGACATACTCATACTACTTATGATGGTGTAAA
This sequence comes from Clostridium rhizosphaerae, assembly GCF_016765585.1. Lineage (GTDB taxonomy): Bacteria > Bacillota > Clostridia > Clostridiales > Clostridiaceae > Clostridium_AT > Clostridium_AT rhizosphaerae. The sequence continues at coordinate 727,881 of NZ_JAESWC010000002.1, read as the reverse complement.
CAAAGATGCTGATGGAAAAGACGTTCCTACTCTAAATGCAGCTTCAAGCGGAAAAGGCTATATTGATTTCAAAATAACTATGGATGGTACTACAAAGGCTCTTACCTACTCAAGCAAAGGCAGCAATTGGAACTCGTTTACTGCTACGACTACATCACCAACAGATCCTGATTGCAAGAAGATAGTTGACGACGCTAGTGCTGCACTTCTGCCTATATTCAACGAAGTGATTGGTCATGATGACGTTGCCTATACTAAGGATCAGGTTGATTCACCCTATGGAGAGTCGCAGCTTGGAAACTGGATGGCCGATGTTGTTAAAAACTATGCAAATGCCGATGTAGGTATGGTTAATAACGGTGGGATAAGATTGAGCCCTGTACCTGCTGGAGACATAACTGTTGGTACAATATTCAATCTTATGCCTTTTGACAATACTGTTTGCAACGTAACCATGACAGGTGCTCAATTGAAGTATTTGCTTGAGCAGGCTGTTCAGGATAATGGAAAAGGAATTCAAATTTCTGGTGTTAAGTTCGTATATGACTCAACAAAGCCATCCTATAAACCAGCAGTAGTTGCTGCTGATGGAACAATAACTTCACCTGAAGTACTTGGACAAAGAGTTCAGAGTATAACTAGAGAAAGTGATAATACACCAGTAAAGGATGCAGATATTCTAAAGGTTGCCGCTCCAGATTTCGTAGCAACTGGCGGAGATACTTTCACAGGCTTCCTAGTGCCTTCAATAGCTTCTACTCTTGTAGATTCACATTACACAGTTAGAGATGCACTTAATGCTGATGTAAGAGCAAAGGACAAAATAACTGTTGTTATGAATAATAGAATAGATAATCAAATGGCGGTTGTAGCTCCTACAGCTATGAGCATAGCAGAAGCTAGAACAACAACTAAGACAGCAGTTATTCTAACAGGAACAGTTTCTGCAGTTAATGGCTATAACGTATTTATGCAGGATGATACCGCTGGAATATGTGTTTACAACTCAGGCGGTAAGGTATTCAGTGCTAAGAAGGGTGATAAGATTAAAGTAACAGGTAACTTGTCAACTTTCAACGGCCTGTTAGAGGTAACACCCACATCAGCTGCTAACGTTGTTTTAGTAAGTTCTGGAAATGCCGTAGCTCCAAAAGTAGTTACAGTAAATGGTGTTACTAACCAGATTCAAGGTCAGTTAGTTCAATTAAAGGGCCTGACCATCGACAGCATAGACAATGCTGGCGCTACAATGGCACATGATTCAACTGGAAGTATCAATATATACAAGATGCCGACAGTGACTGGTCTTGTTGTTGGAGATGTAGTTGACGTAACAGGTGCAGTTACCTGCTATGGAACAACTATGGAACTGGCAGTTGATAGTGCTGCAGATGTTGTAAAAACTACCCAAGCACCAACTGGAGCTACTATATCAATAATAGGAACCTCAGACCTTCATGGAGCAATATATCCAATGGATTATAATACAGGTGCTGCAACTAATGTAGGACTTGCTAGAATCTCCACATACATGAATAATCTAAGAGCATCAAATCCTTATACAATGCTTATAGACAATGGAGATACAATCCAAGGAACTCCTCTTGTTTATTACTATAATATGATCGATAAAACTGCGGAATATCCTATGATGAAGGTTATGGGCGCAATGCACTACGATTCATGGACACTTGGAAACCATGAATTCAATTATGGTTTAGAAACTTTAAACAGAGTTATAGCTGATGCAAATAAAAACAATATTACTGTTTTATCAGCAAATACCTATAACAATGCTGATAATACTAATTTTGTTAGACCATACTACTATAAAGATTTAGTAGTAAATGGTCACAGAACAAGAGTAGGTATTCTTGGACTAACAACTAAGACAATACCAAGCTGGGAAGATCCGGCACATTATGCAGGTTTACAGTTCAATGACCTAGTGGCTGAGGCTCAGAAATGGGTTCCAGTTATGAGAAATACTGAAAAGTGTGATGTTGTTATAGTAGCTGCTCATACTGGAGTAAGTGGTGCAAGCGACACAATTCCAGAAAATCAAGCTGATTTAATAGCTAAGCAGGTTTCTGGTATTGATGCTATACTAGCTGGTCATGCACATGCAGGAAAAACTTACACTTATGGTAACCCTGATGGCAAGAATGTAACCATCGTTGAACCTAAAAATGGCGACGGCATATTCAGCAGAATAGACCTGAACATTGATGCACAGGGAAATTACACTGGACTTAGTGCATACAATGTTGATACTTCTAAGGATAACACCTTGGTTGCAGATCCTAATATACTATCACTAGCTAAGCCATACCAGGACGCAACCCTTGCTTATACAAATACAGTAATAGGAAAGTCTACTGGAGAATTCACAGGAGCAGGACAGACAACTGGGCCAACTGCTATCATGGAACTTATAAATAAGGTTCAAACTAGCGCAGCAGGATCAGAGCTTTCAATAGCAGCTCCACTGAGTGCTTCAGCAAGAATTCCTCAGGGTGATATCAAGAGACAGGATATCATGGGAGTATATGTTTACGAAAACTTCCTCTTTGGAGTAAACATGACTGGAAAGCAGCTTAAAAATTGGATGGAGTGGTCAGTAAGATATTATAAGCAGACAGCTGGTGCAGGCGATTCTATAGTTAAGGATCCGGTACTAAATATCGCTGATTACAACCTTGACCAATTATACGGTGCAACCTATGATATAGACCTGTCACAACCAGCATGCACAGCTGATGCAAGTGGGTTAGTAGTTTCAGGCAACAGAATAAAGAATCTTAGAGTTAACGGTAAGTTAGTAAATGATACAGATACTTTCAAGGTTGCTATAAATAACTACAGATACAACGGCGGCGGCGGCTTCATGGCAGCAGCAGGCTTGATACCAGGAAGTGCTGCAACTACAGCTGCAACCTACTATGATTCAGCTAAGGCTCTTGGTGATGATGGACAGGTAAGAAACATGATGTTCAAATACGTTCAGGATAACGGAACAATATCTCCAACTAACAGCAATAACTGGAAGATTAGTACTACGCCTGTAGCACAAGCTAAGCCAGAAACAATTTCAATAGTAGGAACATCAGATCTTCATGGAGCAATATATCCAATGGATTACAATACCGGTGCAGCAGCAAATGTTGGTCTTGCTAGAATTTCCACATATATGAACAACTTAAGAGCAGCAAATCCAAATACAATGCTCATAGACAACGGAGATACAATCCAGGGAACTCCACTTGTTTACTACTATAATATGATTGATAAAACAGCTGAGTATCCTATGATGAAGGTTATGGGTGCTATGCATTATGATTCATGGACGCTTGGAAACCATGAATTCAACTATGGCTTAGAGACCTTAAACAGAGTTATAGCTGATGCTTATAAAAATAATATTAGCGTATTGTCAGCAAACACTTATAAAACTGCAGATAATTCAAACTTCGTAAATCCTTATTTCATAAAGACATTCACTATAAATGGGAAAACTTTAAAAGTTGGTGTGCTTGGTTTAACAACTAAGACAATACCAAGTTGGGAAGATCCAGCACATTATGCAGGATTACAATTTAACGACCTAGTAACCGAAGCTCAGAAATGGGTTCCAGTAATGAGAAATACAGAAAAGTGTGATGTAGTAATAGTTGCCGCACATACAGGAGTAAGTGGTGCAAGTGATACAATTCCAGAAAATCAAGCAGATCTTATAGCTAAAAATGTTTCAGGGATAGATGCCATTCTTGCAGGTCATGCTCATGCAGGAAAAACTTACACATACACTAACCCTGATGGCAGGAATGTAACTATCGTTGAACCTAAGAATGGTGATGGAATATTCAGCCAGATAGACATTAGTATTGACGTAGATGGAAATTTAGCAGGAATAAATGCAAAGAATGTAGATACATCAAAAGATAATACATTAGTTGCAGACCCAGCTATACTTGCAGTAGCTCAGCCATATCAAGATAAGACGCTCGAATATACAAATACTGTAATAGGAAAGTCAACTGGAGAATTCACAGGCGCAGGACAGACAACTGGACCAACTGCTATCATGGAACTTATAAACAAGGTTCAAACTAGCGCAGCAGGATCAGAGCTTTCAATAGCAGCTCCATTAAGTGCTTCAGCAAGAATTCCTCAGGGTGATATCAAGAGACAGGATATCATGGGAGTATATGTTTACGAAAACTTCCTCTTTGGAGTAAACATGACTGGAAAGCAGCTTAAAAACTGGATGGAATGGTCAGTAAGATATTACAAACAAACAACAAATGCAAGTGATCCAATAGTTAAGGATCCAGTATTAAATATCGCTGATTACAATCTTGATCAATTGTATGGAGCAATCTATGATATAGACTTATCACAACCAGCTTGTACAACTGACTCAACAGGACTAGTAGTATCAGGCAGCAGAATAAAGAATCTCAAGTTCAACGGAAAATTGGTTAAGGATACAGATGTATTTAAGGTTGCTATCAATAACTATAGATACAACGGCGGCGGCGGCTTCATGGCAGCAGCAGGCTTGATACCAGGAAGTGCTGCAACCACAGCTGCAACCTACTATGACTCAGCTAAGGCTCTTGGAGATGACGGACAGGTAAGAAATATGATGTTCAAGTATGTTCAAGATAATGGAACAATATCTCCAACTAACAGCAATAACTGGAAGATTAGTGCTACACCAGTGACTAATGTGGTTCCAGTAACAGGAGTTAAGCTTGATAAAACTTTAATAACAATAAAAACAGGAACTACTGCTGCTTTAGTTGCTTCTGTTAATCCAGATAATGCGACAAATAAGAAGGTTGCTTGGAAGAGCAGCAATGAATCTATTGCAACAGTTGATGATAATGGTGTGGTAACTGGAATTCTTCCTGGAACAGCTATTATTACAGCAACAACTGAAGACGGTGGATACACTGCAAAAGCAAATGTAGAAGTTCAGAAAGTAGCAGTTAAGTCAGTTAAGTTAAATAGCAGTTCTATTATAATGACCAGCAGTCAGACAAGTAAGCTTATAGCTGCGATAAATCCAAGTAATGCGACCTTTAAGGATGTCATTTGGACAATTCAAGATAATAGTATTGCTCAAATAAAAGGTATAGGAAATACAGCTACAATTACACCAGTGCATTTTGGAACAACTACTGTAACTGTAAGAACTGTAGATGGTAACTTTACTGATAGTTGTAAGATTATAGTTCTTCCAAGCCTTGCAGGAAAGCTTACAGCTTTAACACAAGCGGAAGCTTTACTCGTAAACTAAACTTAAGTTTATAGAGCACAGCCTAAAAAAAGCTGTGCTCTTTATACAAAATATAAAATGTAAGGAGAAAAACATGAAAAATAGGAACTTTAAAAAGATAAATGCAATAGTTCTATCAATATTTTTAGTAATTCTACAGTTAAGCGGGTTATCCTTTACAAAAGCTATACAAGCTAGTGCTGAAGCTGCAGCACCTTATCAATGGAATAATACAATTCCAGAAAAGAAACCAGCAGAAGGATCTAAAAATAACGGTAAGCTGGTTCTATTTGATAATTCACATCAAAATACAGCTGGTCAGGCAGACTGGGTATTAGATGGAGGTTTTTCAGATTTTGCAGATGCTTTAGTAAAAGAGGGCTACACTGTAAGGGAATATAGAGGAATTGATAAGGATAAGGATGGAGCAATAAGGTTTTTCGATGACAGAAGCTTGAAGGCTGAGGAAGAGGGAACACAAACGGATAAAAATGAAGCGATAATAACCTATGATGCCATAAAGGATGCAGATGTTTTTGTAACTGCAGAAGCAAACAGACCATTAAGGTTTTCAGAAAGAGAAGCTTTAAAAAAGTTTGTTGATTCAGGTAAGGGTATTTATTTTATAGGTGATCACTATAATGCGGACAGAAATTGCAATACTTGGGACGGCACTGAAGTTTATAATGGATACAATAGATTTGATGGAAGTCAATATATTATGGATGGTCTTTATGGAGATATGAGAAATCCTAAAGATGGGACCAAAGGCTGGCTTTCAGAAAACTTTGGACTGCGCTTTAGATTTAATGCAATTGATTTTAAAAGCGGCGCAACAGGAGTTAAGCCAGAAGGTGAGACAGAAGGCTTAACAAAAGGTGTTTCTCCAGTATTAATGGCTGCAAGTTCAACTCTTGCTATAACAAATCCTAATATAGCAAAGGGAATAGTTTATCTTTCAAACACTGATAAGGCTGCAAAATGGGGAAGTGCTGTAGACAAAGGAATTTACTTTGGAGGAGAAAATGAAGGAGCATATGTTGCTATATCAAAGCCAAGTGCTGGAAGGGCTGCCTTCATAGGAGATTCTTCACCTATAGAAGATGCTACAGCAAAATATAAAAATGAAAAGGACGGCTCAACAAAATCACTTCATGCAGGCTGGACAAGTGCAGGTAATGCAGCTCAACTTTCTATTAATATTGTTAATTGGCTTTCTGATTCTAGTATTAGCTATGTTGGTTTTGGAAATGGTGGTCATACAAAAGGCATAGCAACACCTACACCTATGGCTTTAGAAGAAATGACAGATCCTGATAAAGGAGCACCTTGGAGTAATCCAACTGTAGATTCTTGGAATACTGATAATTATGCAGCAGGTTCATATGGAGCACCTTTTGGTACAGCAACTGGAGGTGGAGGAACAACCCCGCCTGCAAGTGGAAGCCCTATTTTAACTTTAGCTCCTATATATATTTATGGCAGTGAACCTTTTGCTGTGATTATAGGTGGAACAGTAACTAATCCACAGCTTGGAATTTACTATAGAAATGGAGGAACTCAAGTAGGTGCAATTAAACAAGATGGAGTATGGTCTGCAGGAAATGCATATGCAACAGTAAATGGAACTCCGCCAATAGCTGTAACTGCAAAGGCAACTAAGCTTCCAAATGATGGTCAAATGGGAATAAGAGCAAGAGTTTCTGGAAACAGCAGTAAGGCTGATACACTATATGTTACTTCCATGAGTTCTGGCTATGGATTTATAGAAGGAACAGTGACAGCAGAAACTGGAGATGCAGCAGCAGTTATCGATGGTGAGGACATAATAGGAACTGCACAGGTTGAAACAGATAAAAAAGTAAAAATTGCAGTTAAAGAAGGAGCAAATTATAGTATAAGTATTTATGGTAAGAATGGAGAAAAGAAAACAGATTTACCAGGAACGTATAAAGTTACAGCTGGACAAAGTACTAATATAGTACAAGAAATAAAAGTAACGGGTATAAGCTTAAATAAATCTGAAGTTAAAGCAGCTGTTGGAAGTGAATTTAATTTATCAGCGACAGTTACTCCGGATAATGCTTCAAATAAAAAAGTAATTTGGACAACAAGTAATCAAGATGTAGCAACTGTTACAAACGGATTAGTGAAGCTTAATAATGCAGGGAAAGCGATTATTACAGCTGCAGCAGAAGATGGCGGATATACTGCGACATGTAATGTAACAGCTTATGTGCCAGTAGCTGGAGTTGAACTTAATAAAAATGCACTAACCATAAAACAAAATGAAAGCGAAACCTTAATAGCAAAGGTGCTTCCGGAAAACGCTGAAAACAAAGGTGTAAAATTTACAAGCAGCAATACTGAGGTTGCTTATGTAGATATAGATGGAAAGGTGACAGGAAAAACAGTCGGTTCAGCAACTATCACAGTTACAACTGATGAAGGCGGTTATACAGCATCAGCTGTTGTAAATGTAGAAGCTGTTCCAGTAGAAAACGTAGCAGTAAAGTCAGTTAAGCTTAATAAACATTCTTTGATAATGACAAGTAAACAGACATCTAAGCTAATAGCTAATATAAATCCTGAAAATGCAACAAACAAAAACTTGGTTTGGACTATAGATAATTCAAATTTAGCCGATATAAAAGCTAAAGACAATACTTTAGTAATATCAGCAAAACGCTTTGGAGTTACCACTATTACTGTTAAAACAGAAGATGGAGGTTTTGTAGACAGCTGTCAAATTATTATATTGCCTAGCTTATATTAAGATTATAATATGGACTATAGAAGTAAATTATATAAGTATACTTTTATAGCCCATATTATTTTGCTTTAATAACAAAAGACTATTATAATAATATAGTTGTGGTTAACGTAAAAGAGAGTTATTGTGATTTATATGAATTTATATTTAATAAATGTCAATTATATTATTAAGACTAAACTAATGAGGTATAAAAAATGAATGATTTTAAAGATTATAATTTAAGTGAAGAAATTCTTAAGGCATTAAATTTACTGGGTTTTAAAAATCCAACCAAAGTCCAGGAGGAAGTAATTGCTCTCGCACTTTTAAATAAAGATCTAGTAGTAAAATCCAAAACAGGAAGCGGCAAAACAGGTGCTTTTGGAATCCCTATTTGCAGCAACATAGATCTAGAGGTTAAAAACCCTAAAGCTCTTATTTTGACACCCACGAGAGAACTATGTGTACAGGTTAAAGAGGACATAACTAACTTTGGGAGATTCAAAAGGATAAGATGCGCAGCTGTATTTGGGAAACAGCCTGTAGAAGTTCAAGTAAGAGAACTTAAACAAAGAGTACATGTAGTTGTAGGCACACCTGGAAGAACTAAAGATCTTATAGACAGAAACTATTTATCTGTTGAGGAAATAAAATACTTAGTTATCGACGAGGCTGATAAAATGCTTAATATGGGCTTTATTGATCAAGTAGAGGAAATTATAAAGCTTCTTCCTAAAAACAGAGTTACCATGCTGTTTTCTGCAACAATGCCAGAGGAAATTGAAAGCTTGTGTCAAAAGTATATGATTAATCCAGAAAAAATCGAAATAGAAACTGATAATGAATCAAAAAACAATATTGAACAAGTGTTGTATGAAGTAGATGAGAAATTTAAGTTTGAACTTCTTAAGAGAATAATGTATATAGAAAACCCAGACAGCTGCATTATATTTTGCAGTACAAAGGAAAATGTAGATAAGGTATATGAAAAGCTGCAGGATACAGGCGTGAAGGTTGAAAGACTCCATGGCGGACTAATGCAGGAAGACAGGCTAAAGGTGATGAACAGTTTTAAGAAAGGAGAGTTTAGATTTCTAGCAGCTACAGATGTTGCTGCTAGAGGAATTGATGTTGAAAGCCTATCACTTATTGTTAATTATGATGTGCCAGTAGAAAAAGAAAGCTATGTGCATAGAATAGGAAGAACGGGACGTGCAGGAAAGAAGGGGAAGGCAGTAACTTTTAAGATATCTGCAGAAAACAGATATCTTAAAGAAATTGAAGATTATTTAGCTTATGAAATACCAAGAGGCAAAATTCCAACAGAAGATGAAGCGGATAACGCTAAAAAATCCTTTGATGAAAAGAATTCACAAAAGCCTCAGATAAAAGCCGATAAAGGTGCTAAGCTAAATAAAGAAATAACTAAGCTTTATATTGGTGCTGGAAAAAAGAAAAAGCTAAGAGCAGGAGATATTGTTGGAGCAATCACAAGCATTCAGGGGGTAAGCCCAGATAATATCGGTATTATAGACATTCAGGATAACCATTCCTATGTAGATATTTTAGATGGAAAGGGTAATTTAGTATTAGAAGGACTGAAAAGCGCTACTATAAAAGGTAAGAGCATTAAAGTAGAAAAAGCTGCTAAATAATTTCAAATAACTATTGAATAATATTTTGAAACATGGTAATATTAATAAGTAGTAAAAATTATGTTGATTTTTACTACAAGATTTAAATTGAAACAACAGTTCCTCTTTTATAGGAATCCATTGTTATCTAATTTTTAAATCTAAAATTTTTTATAAGGAGGAATGTTGAAATGGCAGATAAGAATTTAAATTGCAAAGATTGCGGAAAAGAATTCGTATTTACTGAAGGCGAGCAAGCTTTCTACAAAGAAAAGGGATTCGAAAACGAACCACAAAGATGCCCTGATTGCAGAAGAGCTAGAAAAGCTGAAAGAAACAACAATAGAGGATTCAGAAGATAATCTAAGCGTTGTGTGCCCTGTAGGATAAAACCTACAGGGTTTTTATTTTTTTTGATATTATAAAATATATTTGCGAAAATATATTTTAACCTAATAATCTACAATTTTCGAACAAGTAATAGTCTTGTTTCAAATACATACGTATATTTTATTTTTTGTTAACAAAATGTAAACGGTATACGGACGAATGATAGATAAAGCATATATGTATATTATTCGGATAAAGTAGTGAAAATTTAATTGTATTAACTTTTTTTAAAAAAATGTAAACGTTAATTAACGAATGTTAAAAATAATTAACTATATAATGAGAATTTTGTATATTTACACAAAATTTAAAAAGTTGTATAATTGAACGTGCATTGGAAGATAGTTGAATGTAAGGAGGTGTATGGATAAAAAGTAGACAAGCATCTAACAGCATACCATACTATTCTTAGCCTTCTTGTGCAGATATTAAAATTAATTAAGGGGGGAACCTGATTGTTAAAAAGGAAAAGTTTTAAAACACTAAGCTTAGCATTAACTTTAGCATTAACTTTATCTAATCTAACAGGACTTGGTGGTTTTAGCAAAGTTAAAGCTGCTGCAGGAGATAAGGTCTTCGACATAGTCGAAATAACAGATTTTCATGGACAGCTTACAACTACTGATACAGCTCAACTTCCAGTCGGAGCTGTTTTGGCTCAAAATGTAAAAAATATTAAAAAGAACAATCCTGATAGAACATTGATTATAGGTGGAGGAGACTTATATCAAGGAACACCAATGTCAAATGTACTTCAAGGGATACCAGTTCAGCAAGTAATGAACATTATTGGTTTGGAAGTAACTGCTTTAGGTAACCATGAATTTGACTGGGGTGGACTAGATACAATTAACAACATAACAATGAAGGGTGCAAACTATTCAATAATATGTTCTAACTTATATGATAAGAGAACAAATAAGAGAGTTTATGACCCATACAAGATTATTACTAAAGACGGAGTTAGAATTGCGGTAATCGGTGCAATCACCACGGATTTACCAAATATTGTAATGCCATCTTTGGTTGGAAACTATAATGTTACTAATCCAGTTACAGAAATCACTTCAGTTGCTAAAGAAATTAAAGATAATCATCTTGCTGATGTTATTATTGCAGATATACATGAGGGGAACGATGTTGATAAGGATGTAACCAATGTTAATGGAAAAGATATTCCTAACACTAATGGACCTATATCTGGTAAAGTAGAAGATATAGCTAATGGATTAGTCGGTGTAGTTAGTGCAGTTTTCGGTGGTCACTCACATACTGAAGTGCATGCATCCTCTTCAAATGGCATGCCAATCTATATTGCTAAGTCAAACGGTAAGGGAATTATTGATGCTAAGATGACTGTTCATGCGGATGGTACAGTTAGTTTTCCAACACCAAGTGCTAGTGACTATATAGCATTAGATAATGCAAATGCAAATGGATATAAAGCAGCAAATCCTGTTGCTGATGCTGATGTCAAAGCTATAGTTGATGATGCTAATGTTAAATTAGGACCAACCTTTAGTGTGGTTGTTGGAAATATTTCAGAGGATTTGAACAGGACTCAAGTAGCAAAACCTTATGGAGAATCACAGCTTGGAAACTGGGCATCTGATGTAGTAAAGAACAGTGCTAAGGCTGATATTGGTGTAGCTAACAATGGTGGCTTAAGATGCGACTTTAGCAAAGGTGACATAACTGTAGGACAAGTATTTAACTTTGCTCCTTTTGATAATGAAATTAATACAGTTAAAGTTAATTATGCTCAATTAAAAGCTATTCTTGAACAAGCTGTTATGGATGGCGGCAATGGGATACAAGTTTCAGGAATTAAGTTTTATTATGATCCTGCAAGACCTAGTTCAGACAGAGTTTATAAGATAACTAAGGAAGATGGATCACCTATATTCGGTACATTAACTTTGGCTGGTCCTGACTATGTTTTGACGGGCGGAGACAAATTTACTGCCTTTACAGATCCAGCTGTAAAAGCAACTTTAGTTGCTACACATGTCTTAGCTAGAGATGCATTTTTAGCAGATATCAGAGCTAAAAAGACAGTTAGTGTTGTTATGGATCAAAGAATAGTTAATGCTAAATCTCCAGTAACAACAATCTCTATTGTTGGAACTTCAGACGTACATGGTGCTATATATCCGATGGATTACAATACTGGATTGGCAGCAAATGTTGGACTTGCTAGAGTTTCAACATACATGAATGGTTTGAGAGCTGCAAATCCAAATACTATGTTAATAGACAATGGAGATACAATACAGGGAACTCCACTTGTATATTACTATAATATGATAGATCAAACTACTGAATACCCAATGATGAAGGTTATGGGAGCTATGGGTTATGATTCATGGACTCTAGGAAACCACGAATTCAATTATGGACTTACTACATTAAATAGAATTATAAAAGATGCTAGCAAAGAAGGAATTGACGTATTATCAGCTAATATATACAATACATCAGATAAGACAAACTTTGTAAAGCCATATGTTACTAAAAACTTTACTGTAAGTGGAAAACCAGTTAAGGTTGGGGTACTTGGACTTACTACAAAGACAGTGCCAAGCTGGGAAGATCCAGCTCACTATGCAGGATTACAATTTAACGATTTAGTAGATGAAGCAAAGAAATGGGTTCCAGTATTGAAAAATGCTGAAAAATGTGACTATGTTATAGTTTCAGCTCACAGTGGAGTTGCCAGCGCAAGTGATGTAATTCCAGAAAACCAAGTTGATGCAGTAGCTAAGCAAGTATCTGGAATAGATGCAATTCTTGCAGGACACACTCATACTGGTAAAACTTATTCCTTTACAAATCCGGATGGAAAAGTTGTAACAGTGGTAGAACCAAAGAATGGCGACGGAATAATTAGCCAGATAGACCTTAATTTCGACGCTGATGGAAATCTAGTTAATTTACTTGGATTTGATGTTACATTACCTACAGATACAGTTGCAGACCCAGCTATACTAGCGTTAGCTAAACCATATCAGGATGCTACGCTTGCTTATACTAATACAGTTATAGGAAAAGCTACAGCTGCATTTGAGGGAACAAAGCAATTAACTGAACCTTCAACAATAATGGAACTTGTAAACAAAGTTCAAATGGATGGAGCCAAGGCACAACTTTCAATTGCCGCTCCACTAAGTTTAACAGCAAAAGTTCCTCAAGGAGATATAAAGAGACAGGATATAATGGGGGTTTATGTATTTGAAAACTTCCTGTTTGGAGTAAATATGACTGGAAAGCAGCTTAAGAACTGGATGGAATGGTCAGTAAGATACTACAAACAAACAACAAATCCTAATGATTCAATAGTTAAGGATCCTGTACTAAATATTGCTGATTACAACTTAGATCAATTATTTGGAGCAACATATGATATTGATTTAACTCAACCAGCTTGCACAACAGATGCTAAGGGATTAGTTACTTCGGGAAATAGAATAAAGAATCTTAAAGTTAATGGGAAGCTTGTAAAAGATACCGATGTATTCAAAGTTGCAATAAACAACTATAGATACAATGGCGGTGGAGGATTTATGGCTGCAGCTGGATTAACACCAGGAAGTGCTGCTACAATAGCTGCAACTTACTATGATTCAGCTAAGGCTCTTGGAGATGATGGACAAGTAAGAAATATGATGTTCAAATATGTTCAATATAACAAAACAATAACTCCAACAAATGCAAACAATTGGAAGATTTACACTACAGCAGTAACACAGCAAGTGGATCAACCACAAGTTGTAGATAATAAGGATTCAGCTAGTGTTGTAAATGCTGTTAAGAATACAGCAGCTGGTTCAAAAGTAACTGTTGATATAACTACTAATTCAAAAGTTAGCAAAGATATATTCAACGCTATCAAAGGACAAGATAAAACTATAGTGTTCCAAAGAGATGGAGTAACTTGGACATTTAATGGAAAAGATATTACATCAGATGTTACAGCGGATATAGATCTTTCCTTAAAAACAGTTTCTGCTGAATTAAAGAACAAAGAAGAAGCTAAAATAAAGGCTGTTGTTGGAAAGGATGTAGCTATAGTTCCATTCTCCTTCAACTATGATGGACCTCTTCCAGGAACTGCAACAGTTAAAGTATTCATAGGTAAGGATTGGGCAAATAAAGCTGTTTATATTAACAGATATTATGCTGATAAGAACACATATGAGATAATTACTGATGTTACAGTTGACGCTGATGGATATATTACATTCACAACTAATCACTGTAGTGATTACTTTGTAATGGAAAAATCAGCAGCACCAAGTCTTCCTAAGACTGGTTCACCAATTGATTTTGCTGTAATGCTTGATTTAGGTGCATTAATTGCAGTACTTGGTGGAGCATTAATGGTAACTGGCAGAAGAAAGAGAGACAATGAAGCTGTTTAAAAAGCAGTAATAAAAGAAGATATGCTAAGGTTGAAATATACCAAAGCATATCTTTTTTTATTGCATTAAAACCATTCACATATGAAAGTATCAATATCTTTTAAATTTATTGTTTGCGATATCCATTTTGAGTTAATCCATACCCAGCAGACTATATTACCTTGATTTATTTGTATAGGTTTTGACCAAAAAGTTCTTCCGTTATTCAACCATATATAAGTTAATTTGTTTTGACAAGGTACTACAGTAGCTGAGGCAACTGTATTTGTTCCGGGCGTTTTAGTAAAGCCTAAGGCATGGGCTTTATCTTTATCAGGCAAAAAGTTTGGAGGTCTAGTTTTAGGAGCTTCGGAATCCTCTGGATTTCTGTCTACAGACAGAGTAGGCATACAGCCTCACCCTCTAAAATAGATGTAATTAGGCATGCTTTTTCCTACAAATAATTAATAACATATAAAGAAATCTATTCTATTTGTGTCGATTCCAAAGTATACCCATCTTCTGCCGTTCCATCTAAACCCTGCAACAGACCTTCTACCAACAAAGGTTAGAAAAGCCCAAAAAGAATTTCCGTTTCTAAGCCATAGGTAAGTAAATCTAAACAAGCAAGGCCTTAAAGATCTGGCATCAACTGCCAAAGCAGAAGGTCCGCCTGCTGAACTAAGACTCTTAGCCTGTGACTTAGATGGAGTAAAGTTTGGTGGTGGGCCTTGGGGTGCTCCGCCTTGACCTCCGCCAGGGCCCCCAGGAAAATTTCCAGGTCCGCCTGGGAATCCGCCAGGGCCTCCTCCTGGAGGACCAAAAGGTGGTCTAGGCGGCATAAAGCCTCCTGGAAACTGTTGACGATAAAATGGACATCCGTAAGGTGGAGTGAACTCAACAAATTCGTCAGCTTCTTCATCTCTAAAGTATTCATCACCTGATTCATCAATTTCATCATAATAATCATTTTCATTTAATTGCTCAGGATCACGATAATCGTCGTTGTACATACTATACTCCTTTAAAAAAGATTACATTACATATTATGCTTAGTAATTAAAATTTGTTAATAAATTTATAAGTATATTAGTAAAGTTTATAATATAATGTGGTAAAATATTGTTGTATTAAGTTGTGATAAAAAGGAGATATAAACTAATGAAAGCAGTAAGTTTTAGGGTAAAGTTAACTACAGCTTTTACAGATCCGCAGCTTATAAAAGGCGGGTGGAAGATAGAAGAGAAAGATAAGCTTTACACAAGAGTAAAAGGGAAGTTTAAATACAGTTATATAATAAAAATCTTTGGTAAAATTAGAATTAGTGAGATGAAAGGCGAACTTTACACTGAAGAGGAGCTGAGTCTTCATGATAAGCCGGAGTTTAATTTTGGAGATGGATGGAGTAACCTTTGGAACAAAAGCTTTAATCCGCAATCTGTTGAAATTATAACAAAAGATAATATTTTTGATAGGCTTATAGAAAATGGATGGAAGCCAGCAGTACTTGGAGTTATTGAAAATGTTGACGAAGGTAATAACTTAAGCTATTATTATCCGGCTCCAGAAGGAGAAGGTCTATATAAACTTGTTGATGACGAACCGGGAGATGCTTTGAAATTTATAGATAAACTAATAAAAATGAATATAGATTAGTAAATTTAACCTGATACAGATTTGATATTAACAAATCTGTATTTTTTTTATTAGAATTATACGAAGACAGTAATAAGAGGAAGCTAGCGGTAATATATTATATGGTAACTATAAATTAATTAAAATATAGTTACAAATGAATTGAATAATATTATAGGGGGTAAAATAGTGAAAAAAAGAACATTGTCAATCATTATTAGTATTGTTATGGTTACTTCGTGTATAACTTCAGTATCTGCAAAGGAAAAGAATACATCTTTAGAAAATGGGGCTAAAGCAAAAATAATAGAAAAAATGAAGGATAAAAGCGGTGACAAGCTAAAGATGAGTTTTCATGAAAACAAAGGACTGAATATATTTATTAGCGGTAAAATATCGGATAAAGTTAATGTAAATAATAATGATATTGTGAATTACTTAGAAGAAAATAAGGAGTTGTTTGGTTTAACAAATACCACAGAGAATTTTAAAATTTCAAAAATTGAAAAAGACGAATTGGGATATACTAAGGTAAAAATTAACCAGCTTATTAAAGGTGATCAAGTTAAGGGAAAAGAATTAGTAGTACATGTAGATAAAGATGGAATAATTTCAAATATTACTGGAAATATAGAAAATAAGATTAAAGATACGAAAGTTCTTGGAAATACAAGGATAACAGAAAAGGAAGCAGTAAAATTAGCTGAAAAGGAATTGAAATTTAAAGAATTAAGAACTGCTCCTAAGGTAGAGAAGCAAGTAATTATTAAAGATGATACTGCCTATGAAGTATATAATGTTAATATTCAATATAATGAACCTGAAATAGGAAATTGGAATATTTATATTGAAGCTAATTCAGGACAGATTATAGATAAAGAAGACAATATAAGATACGATGGCACTGCAACAGGAAGCGGAGTTGCTGTTGACGGCACAACAAAACCTCTAAATTTATACCTCTCAAGTGGAACTTATCAAATGAAGGATACAACCAAGCCAATGTCAGGACAGATTAATACTTATACAGCTGGCAATAAACAAGTTGAGCCAGGAACTTTAGTTACTAATAGCAGCAGTACTTTTAACACTACTGCACTTAAAGCGTCTGTAAGTGCACATTATTATGCTGGCGTAGTTTATGATTTCTATAAAAGCCTCTTTAATAGAAATAGTATAGATAATAATGGTATGAGTATAATTTCTACTACACATTACGGGAGTGCATATAATAATGCCTTTTGGGATGGGACTCAAATGGTATATGGAGACGGAGATGGCAGCCAGTTCACATACTTAAGTGGAGACTTGGATGTAGTAGCCCATGAACTTACGCACGGAGTTACTTCGTATACTGCAAATTTAAATTATTCGAATCAATCTGGTGCATTAAATGAGTCAATGTCTGATGTTTTAGGAGTTTTAGTTAATACTTACGATAAATATAATGTAAAAGGCGGAGGTACATGGACTTTTAATTCTTCTGACTGGGTAGTAGGGGATGCTGTATATACGCCTAGTACACCAGGAGATGCATTAAGAAGCCTTGCTAATCCATCATTGTACAGCCAGCCTGACAATATGAGTAAATATGTAAATACAACTTCAGATAATGGTGGAGTTCATACTAACAGCGGTATACCAAACAAAGCAGCGTTTTTAGTTGCTCAGTCTATAGGTAGTGAAAAAACAGCTCGAATTTACTATAGGGCATTAACAAATTATATGACAGCTAACACTGACTTTTTAGGAGCAAGAAATGCTGTTGCACAGGCCGCAGCAGATTTATATGGAGCTTCAGGTACGGAAGTTTCAGCAGTAAGTAATGCGTTTAATACTGTAGGAGTAGTATCAGTTAGTGATTCTTATGAACCTAATAATACATTGTCTCAAGCATATGCGATTACTTCAGGAACAACTTACAGCTCATATATATCTTCTTCAAGTGATATAGATTATTATAAGCTTTCAACTTCAACCGGAAGGAAAATAACTATAAGCTTATCAACTCTTCCTAAAGATTATGATTTATATTTATATAATTCAAGTGGTAATTTGCTAGCATCCTCAGAAAATGGAAGCACGACTTCAGAGAGTATCAGCTTTATAGCAAATTATACAGGGGCTTACTATATTCTTGTTGGAGGGTATAACGGTGCATATAGTACAACGACTAAATATTCCTTAAAGGCAACTTATTAAAACTATAATAAAGATATATATAAAAGAGTATGATTATTTTGTCATACTCTTTTATATTGGGATTGTGAAAATAATTTTTAATTGAAAATAATTATTGATAAATTATATTAATTCAGATAATATATATTTAAATCATTTGCTTAACAGCCGGCTGCATAATAAAGATAAAATGATAGTAGTGTATTATATTAAATTGTGTTAAAAAAATAACTAACTTTAAAGATATGGCAAGTTTGTTAAATACTATACAGGTTAAAATATAGAATATAATTAGCAAATAATAAGCTCAATTTTCTGAATTTACTTAATAAAACGAAATTTATTCCTCGAAACGTTTTCAATTTATTAAAAATTACTGGAATAATTTTAAAAATCAAAAATTATATTTTTATAAAAACTTTGTAGAAATTTTAACAAAAACTATTGCATTTTATTCAAAGTGCAATTATAATAATCTTGTGGTTAAAAATTTAACAATCAAATAAACACATAACATTGTAAAATAACTAATTTATATAAATTTTAAGGAGGCTTATTATGAGAGTTACTAACCCAGAAGAGTTAATCCAAAGAATTGAGCAAATTAGAGAAGCTCAAAGAAAGTTTTCTACTTACACACAGGAGCAGGTAGATGAAATTTTTAGACAAGCTGCTATGGCTGCAAACAACTCAAGAATTAAACTTGCTAAAATGGCAGTTGAAGAAACAGGGATGGGAATAGTTGAAGACAAGGTTATAAAAAATCACTTTGCTTCTGAATATATATATAATCAATATAAAGATGAAAAGACTTGTGGAGTTATAGAAACTGATGAAGCTTTTGGTATTACTAAAGTTGCTGAACCAATAGGAGTTATTGCTGCAATAGTTCCTACAACAAACCCAACTTCAACAGCGATCTTTAAAGCACTTATTGCTTTAAAGACAAGAAATGGTATAATTTTCTCACCTCATCCAAGAGCAAAGAAAGCTACAATAGCTGCTGCTAAAATAGTTTTAGATGCTGCAGTTAAAGCTGGAGCTCCAGAAGGAATCGTTGGATGGATAGACGAGCCTACAGTAGAAATGTCTCAAATGGTTATGGCAGAGGCAGATATAATACTTGCAACTGGCGGACCAGGAATGGTAAGAGCTGCATATTCCTCAGGAAAGCCAGCTATAGGGGTTGGTGCAGGAAACACACCAGCTATTATAGATGAAACGGCTCATTTAAAGATGGCTGTAAGTTCAATATTACTTTCAAAGACTTTTGATAATGGTGTTATTTGTGCATCAGAGCAGACAGTTATAGTAATGGATGAAGTTTACGAAGAAGTAAGAGCTGAATTTATTGAAAGAGGAGCTTATTTCTTAAAAGGTGAAGAAGTTGATAAAGTAAGAAAAACAATATTAAAGCCAAATGGTGCATTAAATGCAGATATAGTTGGACAATCTGCCTTCAAGATAGCTGAGATGGCAGGAGTAGTAGTTTCAGAAGATGCTAAAGTTTTAATAGGAGAAGTTGAATCAGTTGAACTTGAAGAAGCTTTCTCACATGAAAAGTTATCACCAGTGCTTGGAATGTATAGAGTAAAGAGTTTTGATGAAGCGCTTCAAAAGGCATCTAGGCTTGTTGAATTAGGTGGATTTGGACATACGTCTGTTCTTTATACTGATCAAGTTAAGTGCAAGGATAGAATAGAAAAGTTTGGCGCAATGATGAAAACTGGTAGAACAATAATCAATATGCCATCTGCGCAAGGTGCAATTGGAGATATATATAACTTTAGATTGGCTCCATCTTTAACACTTGGCTGCGGTTCTTGGGGCGGAAACTCTGTATCAGAAAATGTAGGAGTTAAGCATCTATTAAACGTTAAGAGTGTTGCTGAGAGGAGAGAAAATATGCTTTGGTTTAGAGTCCCAGAAAAAGTTTACTTTAAATACGGCAGCTTGCCAGTTGCTTTGAGAGAACTTCAAGATTTAGGAAAGAAAAAGGCATTTATCGTAACAGATAAGGTATTATATGATTTAGGATTTGTAGATACAGTTATAAGGGTACTAGAAGATATAGGAATTGATTATAAAGTGTTCTTTGATGTTGCTCCAGATCCAACGCTAGCAACCGCTAGAAAAGGTGCTGAAGAAATGAAGAACTTCCAGCCAGATACAATCATAGCAGTAGGCGGAGGATCACCAATGGACGCTGCTAAGATTATGTGGGTATTATATGAGCATCCAGAAGTAAAATTCGAAGATTTAGCTATGAGATTTATGGATATTAGAAAGAGAGTATACAAGTTCCCAACTATGGGTGAAAAAGCAATGATGATTGCTGTACCAACTTCAGCAGGAACTGGCTCAGAAGTAACTCCATTTGCGGTTATAACTGATGAAAAGACAGGAGTTAAATACCCGCTTGCTGATTATGAATTAACTCCAGATATGGCTATAGTAGATGCTGAGCTTATGATGAAGATGCCAAGAGGCTTAACTGCGGCTTCAGGTATAGATGCTTTAACACATGCTTTAGAAGCTTATGTATCAGTACTTGCTTCAGAATATACTAATGGATTAGCTTTAGAAGCTATAAGATTAATATTTAAATATCTTCCAGCTGCTTACAATGAAGGAACTACAAATATCAAGGCAAGAGAAAAGATGGCTCATGCTTCGACTATAGCTGGTATGGCTTTTGCAAATGCATTCCTTGGAGTATGTCACTCAATGGCGCACAAATTAGGAGCTGCACACCATATACCACATGGAGTAGCTAATGCTATTATGATTGACGAAGTTATAAGATTTAATGCAGTAGATAACCCAAGAAAGCAAGCTGCTTTCCCACAATATAAGTATCCAAATGCAAAATCAAGATATGCTAAGATTGCTGATTACTTAAATCTTGGAGGAAGCACTGAAGATGAAAAGGTTGAGCTTTTAATAAAGGCTATAGGAGAATTAAAGGCGGCAGTTGGAATGCCAAAGACAATTAAAGAAGCAGGAGTATCAGATAAGAAATTCTATGCTACACTAGATGATATGTCTGAGCAGGCTTTTGATGACCAATGTACAGGAGCTAACCCAAGATATCCATTAATAAGTGAATTAAAGCAAATGTATATAAATGCTTTTGAAGGAACAGTAGAAGAATAATACTATAATTTGTATAGGAAAGCTGCTAGAAATGTATCTAGCAGCTTTTTTTAATAGAATTTGATTTAATTAGAGTAATTATACAGATTAGTTACATATTTAGGAAACTTCAACATTGTACAAATAAGTTTTATAAATATTTTGCAATTATATAAAAGATAATGTAAAATAATGATTAGATTACTCGAATGGAGTGAGGATATGTTTAAGTTTTCCAATAATAAAAAAGAAACTATATCAAATAATGTAGAATCAACAAGTGGACAAGCTAATAAAAGTAAGAGTTATGATAATGAAATAAGCTTATTAAAGCATAATCAAAACAGTATTGTAAATAGGCTTGATAGCAAAATAGAAGAAGCATCTTTTGCTGCTGAAAATTTAATTTCACTTACTAATAATATTTCACAAAATGTTGAAGTTCAGATGGGGTCGATTGAAAAGGTTATCAACGAAATAAATAACTACTCAGCCTTAGCTGAAGAAGTATTTGCAAGCACAGAAAACTCAAAGCAAATAGCAGATCAAACTGTTGAAATTGCTAAAGGTGGCAGTGAGGCAGTAAATAATTCAATACAAGCAATGAAAGATATTGAGGAAGCTGTTGAAGGATCAAAGCAAGTAGTTAAAGAATTAAGTATAAAAGCTTCAAACATTAATCAGATGCTTGCAATCATCAAGGATATTGCTAATCATACTAACCTCTTATCTCTGAATGCATCTATTGAAGCAGCACGAGCAGGGGAAGCTGGAAGAGGATTTGCAGTTGTGGCACAGGAGGTAAAAAATCTTGCACAAAGAAGCGCTGAATCTGCAGGAAAGATAGCACAAACTATAGAAGAAATAAATGTGTGTATTGAAGATACAATAATAGCAATGAGCAAGAGCATGAGCAAGGTAGTTGAAGGTACTCAGATAGCAAACAATACAGTTGAAGTGTTTAATAATATTATTAATGCTGTAAGAATGACGAGCAATGTTACGGATGATATTAATGAAGCTGTTTCAAAGCAGACTAATAGTTTAGAGGAAATAATTACATCTGCTGAAAATATGAATACAACTTCTGAAAAAGTTATGGGAATGGTAGAATCTGCTTCATTAAATACGCAATATACAAAGACTTCCTTAAATCTGCTTTCTAATGTATCAAGCGATCTTAAAGTTGTTTCTCATAAGCTTCTTGATAAAATTATATGTGAAAACAAAGAAAATATCGAACTTAAGACTTATATATCAGAAGCTCCATTAACTTATGATCCAGCAATGGCTTTTGATCAACAAAGTGCTCAGATATTGTACAATATTAATACTGGACTTCTGCTTATTGGATCAACTGGAGAAATAACTCCTGGGGTAGCAAAAAGCTGGTATGTTGAAGAGGATAATACAACCTGGATTTTTAATTTGAGAAAAGGTGCTAAGTTTCATAATGGTAAAGAAATAACATCTGAGGACATAAAATATTCTTATGAAAGACTGCTAAGTCCTGCACTGAAATCGCCAAATTCATGGTTTCTGGATCAAATAGAAGGAGCTGATGATTTCAATAAAGGAAGAACAAGAGAAGTAAGCGGTATAAGAATACTTGATAGATATAGAATATCAATAAAATTATCAAGACCGTACAGCGGGTTCCTGCTAAATTTAGGTCAATGTGTATGTTCAATACTTTCGAAGGAAGATGGACAAAAAGGAAAGCTAACAGGCTGCGGACCTTTTATAATGGAGAAATTTGATAAAGATGGATGCGTTTTAACAGCTTTTAATGAATACTTTGGAGGAAGTCCATATATAGATAAAATAGTAGTAAGCTACAATGGGGCAGAATCTGTTAAAAGTTTTCTAAACAAGGAATGTGATTTTATTACGTTTGAAGATAAAGAAAAAATGGAGGAATTATCAAGCGCAAAAGTTTCAGGAATAAATTTAACTAGTGTTATGGGAACTTATTATGCAGGTTTTAATCTTCATTCTAACTCAATATTTGTAAAAAATCCTTCTATAAAGAAAGCAATTAATTATGCTGTAAATAAAAAGAAAGTAATAAATGAACTTCTTGGCGGCATGGGAGAAGAAGCAAAAGGACCATTTCCTCCAAATATGGTAAGCAATGATTATTTAGATGGTTTTAATTATAATACTAAAATTGCTAAAGAACTAATAGGCAAGACACCGGCTGCTAGGACAAATGAAAAGCTTAAGATACTCATGAGAGAGGACAATACAACATTGTTCAACAGAATAGCTGAGTACTTAATTAATGATTTGAAAGAAATAGGAATTGAGTGTATTCTACAAAGAGTATCATCAGGAGACTATTTGAAACCTGAGTCTATAAATAAGGCTGATTTGTTTTTAAGCCGTTGGATTTCTGATACAGGAGATATGGACAACTTTTTGCAGCCTATGTTTAATCCATCTAATTACACGGATTTTACTGGATATAATAATATAGATGTAACTGAAGCTATGGATAAAGCTAAAGAGATAATAAACCCTCAAAAGAGAATGCAGATGTACAAAGATATTCAAAATGTCATAATAGAAGATACTCCTTGGGTATACTTATATCATCCACAGGTTGGATATGTAGCTCAAAAAGGAATTTTGGGATTAAGAGTAAGCCCTCTTGGAATTGTTAGATATGATGATATAATAGTAGAGCATAAATAAAAGTTTAGACCATATAGGAAGCTATATGGTCTTTTTTAACTTTTTTTAGTTTTACCTTCTTTAATTAAGTATATATGCTCAAAATGCTCTGAGATTGCGATTAATAGAGCAGTAATAGCTGCACCAGTCGTGGTGATGTAAGAGCCTGATAAAAAAAACTGACTCAAATATATTATAATAAAGGAAAGAACTAAATCCGCAAAAGTATTGATCCACAAAGTACCTTTCCTAAGCATAAAGACTTCAGACATATGACCGATAATTGCAACCACCAATCCTGTTATAACAGCTTGATAAGTATTAGAATAGTTAATATCGTTAAATAACATGTCAGAAATATAAATAATTAATGGGCAAGCTACAACTTTAATTATAAGACCTATCAAAATACCACCTTCAATACGTAAAATATATAAATATTTATATAGTAGGTTTTCCAATAATGCGGAAATTATTCTTTTGTTAATATCAGTTTAGGTATTAAAACTCAATGAAAAATTACGATAATAAAGTATGAAAATGAAAAAATGGAAATTTATCTATATAATGTTTCACAGGAGGAGCTTATGGCAAGTAATGACAAACTAATTGTAGAAGAACTTAATAAACAGGAAATACTAAATA
Organism: Clostridium rhizosphaerae; assembly: GCF_016765585.1. Lineage (GTDB taxonomy): Bacteria > Bacillota > Clostridia > Clostridiales > Clostridiaceae > Clostridium_AT > Clostridium_AT rhizosphaerae. The sequence goes on along the minus strand of NZ_JAESWC010000002.1, from coordinate 703,146 downwards.
AAATTGAAGCATTCGAAGTATATAGAGCAATAAAAAGTTCTAATCCAAGAATAAAAATTGAAATAAAAAAACTTAGAAAAGAAATTTTAAGTGGCTTATCAAGACATGACAGAGTGAGCGGAATATGGTTTGTTAATCTTTATAAAAAGGTAGTTGAGGCTAGAAGTAAAATTATAAGTATAGAATCATTGGAAAAAGCCTATGATACTGAAGATAAAGAAATTATAGCTAAGAAATTAATAGCACATTATTCTAATTATGGTATTTCAGTAGGAGCAATCCTTGGTGCTTCAGGAGGATTACTTGGATTTATAACAGCTGCCTATGCTACTTTTGGAGAGGTTGCTTGTCTTTCATATTTTGAACTGTGTCTTTTATATGATTTATCGGTATTGTATGAAAGACCTTTAGATAAAGCAAATAATTTAGAGATTTACAGGCTTCTTAAGACAGCACTCGCTGTGAATGACTTAGATATGTCTAATGATAAAGTTGATAGCATGGTTGATAAAGGGGCTAAATTAATTGAAGAAAAGCTGTATAAAAATGATGTGCAGGTACTTCAAGGACTACTTAAAAATATGGGGGCTTCCATTGTAAAAAGAATGACTAAAAATTTATTTGCAAAGATGATTCCATTAATAGGTGTATTTTCGGGGACTTTAGTAGGGATTACTGAGGATTTTAAAGTAATTAAAAGTTTTGGAAAAAGAACCGTAGTATTTTATAAAAATATGAAAGATTATAAATTTAATTAAAACTATTAAGAAAGGAAAAAAATGAAGAGATTTATCATAGGATTTGTGTTCAGCTCTTTAATTGTTTTTGGAGCATATAAGAAAAAATCATTGGATATAAGCGGTGCTTTATCGGCAATTTTTCTTGGTACCTGTATATATTTTTGGGGAGGCTTATATATGTCAGCTATAATGATAAGCTTCTTTATATCTTCAAGCTTTTTTACAAAGATCAAGGAAAGCTTTGTAAAGGATCTGGAGGATATAAACGAAAAGACTGGCGCAAGAGATTATATGCAGGTAGCTGCTAATGGAGGTATAGGCTTAGTTTTTGCTTTTTTATATTATAGAACAAGTAATCCGGTGTTTTTAGTAATTTATGCAGTGGCCTTTTCTGCATCAAATGCTGATACATGGGCTTCGGAGCTGGGAGTTTTAAGTACTTCACAACCAATTTCAATTTTAAGTTTTAAAAAAGTAGAAAAAGGAATATCAGGAGCAGTAAGTTTAATAGGAACTTTATCAGCTATTTGTGGTGCTTTGTTTATAGCCTTAATTTATTCTTTTGGCTATGTTCTTAAGTTTGGATTTAGCATAAAATTGATCAGCCATATGTTTATCATAACCTTGTCAGGATTTATTGGCTCATTAATTGATAGTATTATAGGAGCGGCTTTTCAAGCGAAATACAAATGTAGTTTTTGCGGCAGAATAACTGAAAAGAAAGAGCATCATGGGCAAAATACTATACGCATATCAGGTATAAGATGGATAAACAATGATTTCGTTAATTTTATAAGCGGCTTAGCTGCATGTGCAATCTCGATAATTTTATATTGTATAGTATAGGTCTATATTAAAAGATATAGGCTTTTTTTATGTCATTTTTTAAGTTTAAGCATATTATTTAGTATAGAAACTTTAGGAGATGATCTTATAAATGATAGAATTGATTCTTTCAAGCATAAGTATGAGCCCTATACTTTTACTTCTATTAGTAATATGCTATTTAAGAATGAAAAAGGCCGATGAAAAATGGGAGAAAAGAATTTTAGATTATTCCTTTAAACATAAAAACAGAAAAGTTGAATGTGGAAAAGCTTATAATGAAAAACTAAAAGTAAATAAAAGTGACGTTATTAATGAGTTAAAGATATACTTTGAAGGTAAAATAACCACTTTTGATAAGGGGATAATATCTAAATATAACAGATATTATTTTTCCCTATATGATTTTCAAAAAATATTAGGATATTCAATTGAAAGCAAAGGAGATAATATCAAGCTGTTAATGAATAACAAAAAAATAATGATTAGTTATACTAACAACTGGTTTATTGATGCTGATAAAAAGTGCTTTAGAGTACCTGCAGTAATTTATAATGGAGAATACTATTTATCCTTAATAGATATATGTGAGATATTTAATCTGAAAACTTTATGGAATTATTATGAAAAAGAAATTAGAGTATTTAAAAACAGAAAAGAAATAATTAAAACTTCAAGAGAAAAACTTAAAAAGCCAGCACTTATAAGACTTGAGGATATTACAGCAGGTGATGAGTATGACGATGCAGAAAAGCTTTTTAAGCTGCGAATAGTGTCTGACTTAGCGTATTCAAAGTGCTTACCATTTCATATAGCTTGGATACCACATTATAAAAGCCCTGGGAGAGGAATAGATAATGATTTAGTTAAGGATTTTAATATATATAATGCAGACTTTCTCTTTACTTTAGATTATATGATAAATCGAGGAGGAATTATAGGGCTCCACGGTTATACACATCAATATAAGAATGGAGACAGCGTTGATGATTCTGAGTTTGGAATTGGTTTTTATTCTACAATAGATGAAGCGAGATCAAGAACTTTAATGGCAATAGAAACCGCAGAGAAACTTAATATTCCATATAAGTTTTTTGAAAGTCCTCATTACAGCTGTACCATTGAGCAGCAAGCAGTGTTTGAAAACTATTTTAAGTATATTTTTGAGCCTGCACAGGGAGTATGGAATCATATGCCTTATGTAAGCAAAAGAAATAATAAAACAATTTATGTACCAGCGCCATTGGGGTATGTGGAAGATGTGGATGTAGAGGCTATGCTTAAGAGAATAAAAAATAAGCCTAAAGGTGATTTAGCAGCTTTATTCTATCATCCATATAAGGAATTTGATTATATTATGTTAAATAAGTCAGCTGATGGATATTTAGAGTATAGTTACTTGGAAGACTCTATACTTCAAAAAATACTAAATTGTCTTTCAGAAGAAGGATATTCTTTAGTAAAGATTACTGACATTAGGAAATAGCTAGATATATATAATGTAAGAACTTTAGTGCATTATAAAATTAAAAGGGTATTACGTAAAGCCTGCAGTTAATTTACTTAAAACTGCAGGTTGTTTGTTTAAATAAGCGTAGTAAAATAATATTTTCTACACATACTAATAGAGATTATTATTTTATAATAGCGAGGTGCAGAAAATGAGCGTAACTAATGTTGATGAGTTAATGCAAAAATTAAAAGAAGTGAGAGAGGCTCAAAAAAAATTTGCTTCATATTCACAAGAACAAGTAGATGAAATATTTAGACATGCAGCAATGGCTGCAAATAATGCTAGAATTGAGCTTGCTAAAATAGCCGTTGAAGAAACTGGTATGGGAATAGTTGAGGATAAAGTTATAAAAAATCACTTTGCTGCAGAATACATATACAATCAGTATAAAGATGAAAAAACCTGTGGAGTTATAGAAAGAGATGAATCCTTTGGAATTGAAAAGGTGGCAGAACCTATAGGTGTTGTTGCAGCAGTAATACCAACTACAAATCCTACTTCTACAGCTATATTTAAATCTCTTATAGCGCTTAAAACTAGAAATGCAATAGTGTTTTCTCCTCACCCAAGAGCTAAGAAATCAACTATAGCTGCAGCTAAAATTATTCTTGAAGCTGCAGTAAAAGCTGGTGCACCGGAAGGAATTATAGGATGGATAGATGAACCTTCCCTAGATATGACTCATGTTTTAATGAGTGAATGCGATATAATTCTTGCAACAGGCGGACCGGGACTAGTTAGAGCAGCTTATTCTTCAGGTAGACCTGCAATAGGCGTTGGAGCAGGAAATACTCCAGCTATTATTGATGAAACAGCTCACATTAAAATGGCCGTAAGTTCTATACTTCTTTCAAAAACCTTTGATAATGGTGTTATCTGTGCTTCTGAGCAGTCGATTATAGTACTGGATGAGGTTTATGAAAAGGTAAGAGAAGAGTTTAAGGAAAGAGGAGCCTATATATTAAAAGGTGATGAAATAGATAAGGTCAGAAAAACAATATTAAAGGAAAATGGATCATTAAATGCAGATATAGTTGGTCAGACAGCATATAAAATTGCAAAAATGGCAGGAGTTGAAGTTCCTGAGACGGCTAAGGTGTTGATTGGAGAGGTTGAATTAGTAGAGCTTAAAGAAGCATTTGCCCACGAAAAGCTGTCACCAGTACTTGGAATGTATAGGGCAAAAGATTTCAATCAGGCACTAGACATTGCTATAAAGCTTATAGAACTTGGCGGCTTTGGTCATACTTCAGTTTTATATACTGATCAAGTTAAATCAGTGGATAGAATTGAAAAATTCGGAGCTGTGATGAAAACAGGAAGAACTATAGTTAATATGCCTGCTTCCCAGGGAGCTATTGGAGACATATATAATTTTAAGCTTGCTCCATCTTTAACTCTAGGCTGCGGCTCTTGGGGTGGAAACTCTGTATCAGAAAACGTTGGAGTTAAACATCTTTTAAATATTAAGAGTGTAGCACAGAGGAGGGAAAATATGCTTTGGTTCAGAGTTCCTGAAAAGATTTATTTCAAGTTTGGATGTCTTCCTATTGCACTTAGAGAGCTTGGAGAAATGCATAAAAAGAGAGCCTTTGTAGTAACAGACAGAGTACTGTTTGATTTAGGGTTTGTTGACTTAGTAACAGATGTTTTAGAGGATTTAGGAATTGAATTTAAAATATTTTATGATGTAGAGCCGGATCCAACTTTGGCTACTGCCAGAAAGGGAGCAATTGAAATGGCTATTTTCAAGCCAGATGTAATTGTTGCTTTAGGCGGAGGTTCTCCAATGGATGCTGCAAAGATTATGTGGGTATTATATGAGCATCCAGAAGTTAGATTTGAAGATTTAGCAATGAGATTTATGGATATAAGAAAGAGAGTTTATACTTTCCCTAAGATGGGGGAAAAGGCAATGATGGTATCAATACCAACTTCTGCAGGTACCGGCTCTGAGGTTACTCCTTTTGCAGTTATAACTGATGAAAAAACAGGTGTTAAATACCCTCTTGCTGACTATGAATTGACTCCAGATATGGCAATAGTAGATGCGGAGCTTATGCTTAAAATGCCAAAGAGCTTAACTGCAGCTTCAGGAATTGATGCTCTAACTCATGCTATAGAGGCGTATGTTTCAGTTCTTGCTTCTGAATACAGCAATGGTCTTGCACTAGAAGCTATGAGACTTATATTTAAATATTTGCCGCAGGCATATAATGAAGGTACTACAAATATTAAAGCCAGAGAAAAAATGGCTCATGCATCAACAATTGCAGGAATGGCATTTGCCAATGCTTTCTTAGGTGTATGTCACTCTATGGCACATAAGCTTGGAGCAATGCATCATGTTCCTCATGGAGTTGCCAATGCTCTTCTTATTAATGAAGTTATTAGATTTAATGCAGTAGATAATCCAAGAAAGCAGACTGCTTTTCCTCAGTATAAATATCCAAATGCTAAGTGGAGATATGCTCAAATTGCAGATTATTTAAGATTAGGCGGAAGAAATGAAGATGAAAAGATAGGAAGTTTAATAAAAGCAATCGAAGAGCTTAAAGAAAAGATCAATATACCTAAGACAATAAGAGATGCTGGAGTTTCAGAGCAGAAATTTTATGCTCACTTAGATGAAATGGCTGAGGAAGCTTTTGATGACCAATGTACAGGGGCAAATCCAAGATATCCTTTAATCTGCGAGCTTAAGCAAATGTATATAAATGCCTTTGAGGGTACGCCAGGTAAAATAGGACAATGTGAAGAGGACTCAGAACAAGGCGTTGAGTAAAATTTTTAATGGACAGTTCAGGGTGTAATGAACTGTCCTTAAAATTTATATAAAGTATTTGTAAACTTTAAAATTTATAGGGGCAAAGCTAGCTTAGTTGTGATAAAATAAATAAGGAAGGGATTTATTAATAAAAAGGTATAGGAGAAAGGATACAGTATGAATATAGCATTTTTTCTTACGCCTAAAAGTGAAGTAGTCTATGAGGATACCAAATCTACAATGAGACAAGTTCTCGAAAGAATGGAGTATCATAGATATACAGCAGTTCCTATTATTGATGATAAGGGTAGATATGTAGGAACTATAACTGAAGGTGATTTGCTCTGGAAGCTTAAAAATACCCCGGACATGAACATCAAGGAAACTAGCAATGTTAAGGTTACAGATATTGAGAGAAGAACAATTAATAAGCCAGTATCGATAAATGCCGATATGGAGAGCCTTATAAGCCTTGCAGTTAATCAAAATTTTGTCCCTGTTACGGATGATAATGGGATTTTCATTGGCATAATAAAAAGAAGTGATATTATTAATTACTTCTATAGCTATGTGGCAAATTCTGAGGAGAGTATGTTAAGTAATAGCTATGCGGCTACCTACAGCAAATAAGGATTAGAATATTTAAAAGTGGAGAAATTAAATTCTCCACTTTATTTTAATTTATAAGCTTTTTAGAAAAAATATCTTTTAACTCTAGGTCTTCAATTCTTTGCCGTATTTCTTCGTTATCTAAAGTGTAAAGATTAAGAGACTTCATTCTCTCAAAGTATTCAGCACCTGAAAAAGTATGTCTTACTTTTCTTCCTTCTTTTGTTGAAAGTCTGTAATTAGAATAGTATATAATATCACCAATTGATGTAGTCTCTTTTGGAAGAATTAATAAAGGTAAATTTAAAGAGAATCTTACTGCATTGTGGCCTGCTAAAGAACCGGTACTAATAGCTTCTGTATGACCTATGAAAAAGCCGGCTTTTTCACCTGCACAGAAGAGATTATCAACACCAATAACCTTCATATCATCTGTTCTAGGGGCTGCTGCCAGATATCTTATTGAGTTTCCTCTTCCACCTGAATAAGGATCCATAAATCTTACATTTTCAAGCCCTTTAAGTTTTCTTAGTTTTTCTAAAGGATAAAAAGGAGTCATTAACTTAATATGTCCTGTATCTAAAAGTACAAGGTTTTCAGCAAATTCCTCCAAAGCATATTGCTGGCAAACTTTAAGTTTTAATTTCTCTGTATTTATGTCTTCGGGCGGTATCTTTAGTACTGCAACGCCTTTCTCATCCAATTCCTTTAAAAGCTCTTCAGAAAGGCTGTCTCTAGACACCTCGCAGGAGCCGCTGAAAGCACCGGGAGAACCATCAGCTCTTTCACCAACTATATCCTGTACTCCAGCCTTAGAGCTTATGCTTATTCTCGCGCCAAAGGTAGGACATCTTAATACGCACATAACGCATCCATTGCCGTATTTAGCACAATTGTCCATTGCGCCAGTTGAACCTGTTGTATCTATAAACACATCTCCTGAAACAAGAGTATTGTTAGAAAGTCTAATTGCTTTAATTTTATTGCCTTCCATATCTACATTGGATACCCTAGCTACAAGGTTGACTTCTATTCCAAGACTTAAAATATATCTTCTAACTTCTGGTTCAAGTTTGTTTACATCGCATAAAGTAGCATGCTTATGTTCAGGAAAATCAACATTTTTATGACGCGCATTTTTATCAGTTATGTGTATCAAATCTCCCGCACCTAAGTTAATAAGCTCTTCAGCTGCAGTATATCTTCCATTGTTTCTCATAATTCCGCCAACATTTCCAACACCTAAGAGCAAATCAGATTTTTCATATATTGAAACCTCAGCACCAGCTTTTTTTGCTGTAATAGCAGCAGCGCAGCCAGCCCAGCCTCCACCTATAATAACAACTTTCATATCTTTTCTCCTTTCACTCAAAACACTGGGTAATCTAGAGTGTTTGCTTCACTCACAAATTATCCGCTGAATACTATTTAGGACTTCAACCCTCTATGTCAGAGTACTGGACAGTCTAATCTTCTCGTCTCAAGTATGAAGCCTGTCCGTTAAAGCTCATTTTTGGGTTTTGCCAAAAAATCAATTCGATGTAATACTATATTATGGGAGCTGAAAGCTTTCGGTTACCAATAAAATTATATTTGATAACAATTATTTAGTTAGTCAAATACTTAATAACATTTAAAGTATCATTTAAAATTAAATAATACTTTATAAAGCTGCAAATAATAATAAGGAATAAAAAAAGAAAGGAAGTATACAGCTATGAGCGATAAAAGTCATATATGTCTAAACAAATTAGATAAAGTACCAGCAGGAAAACCTTTTGAATATAAAGATATAGTTAAAGATGATTTTGAGCTTGAAAATCATACTGAGGATGGTAAAGTTTTTAAATCAGAGGTAGAACATGGAATATATGATAATATAAAAATCGAAAAAGATACAGGAAGTCATGTATTATATAGAAAAATATAAAATAAAAGCTGGAGTTCATTCTCTAGCTTTTATTTTTTTGGTATAATAAAGATTGTAATGAAATAATTTAGAGTTTATTAATTATATATAATGTAAGAACTTTATTGAATTATATATAGATTAAATGTTACAGGGTGGGTGGTCAGAAATTGAACTATGTAATAATAGATTTGGAATTTAATAACTTGAGAGATATAACAGAATTCTGCCCAACATTTTACGATGAAAATACAGAGGCATTAGAATATAAATGTCCTAACGAAATTATTGAGATTGGTGCAGTTAAGCTAAATAGAAACATGCAGGAAGTTTATAGGTTTAAAACTTACGTAAAGCCATCAATTTATAAGTTTTTAAATCCAAAGGTTTCTAAAATGACAGGGATTAAAGATGAAGATTTAAATAATGGAATAGCTTTTGAAGAGGCTTTGCAAATGCTGGGAAGTTTTGTTGGAGAAGACTCAATTGTATGCTCCTGGGCTAAGGATGATATTGCAGAACTTATAAGGAATGCTGATTATTATAACTGCAGCTCCATATGGTGGCTTAAGGGGTATATAGATCTTCAGGAATACTGTACAAAGGTTCTTGCAGAAAAGAAATCTTTAGGGCTTAAAAATGCTCTTAATAAGCTTAGAATAAAGGTGTTTGAGCAGGATTTGCATGATGCACTAAATGATGCTTCATATACTGCAGAAGTATTTAAAAGAATTTATAATGATAGAGCAGTAAAAGGTTTTATTGTAAAAGATATAATAAATATGCCTTCGATAATGATAAGAGATTATGAAAATATAAGACTTGAGGAAGAAAAAACTAAACTCAGCTGCCCTAAATGCGGAAATCCTATAGAACTTGAGTATCCTCTTAAACTTTTTAAATGGAGATTTATAGGACTTGGAAGCTGTGAGGAATGTAATAATAAAATATTGCAGAAGGTTGTAATTAAGCAGACATTAGCTGGAGATGAAGTATACATCAATACAAATAGAGTTTTAAATGATAGAGAATACTTGGAACTTATAGATAGATTTAATCATAACAAATTAATAGATTAAATGTAGCTTTTAAAAATAAAAAATACAGGAGGATACTATGAAACTTGATGCAGTACAAAGCAGAATAATTAGAAGCAAGCCTTCAAGTTTTAGTTTGCTTAAAGGTGTAAATGGAACTGGTAAAACAATAACGGCGGTACATAGAACATTTTACCTTAAGAATAATTTTTGCATTTATGATGAAGATAGAATACTAATATTAGCAAAGGACAGTATTAATAGAGATAGCATAAGGCAAATGTATAACAAAATAGAAGATGAGACCAAGATTGAATATAGAACACTTTTTACTAATAATATGGACAAGGTAGATATTTATACATTGGGAGATATTATTAATAGATATTATTTTGAGTACACAAATTCCTCTAAGAAATGCTTTAAAATTATACAAGAAGAAAAGGAAATACTGACTCTATTACAAGAATGTTCTCAGAAGTTAAGAGATAAATATAAGGGCACTAAAATATTAAGGAATGATTACTTGGAATTTTTTAAGGATGAAGTGCTTTGGATTAAAGCCTGTGGATACAGAGACTTAGAGTCTTATCAACAAGCTGATAGGATAGGAAGAAGATATAAAAAGGGAAAGGGGCCTTCAAGGCTCTTAAAAAATTCAAAAGAACGACAGTTTATATTTGAGCTTTTTGAAAGTTATAATAAAAAGCTTCAAAAAAACAGTTTGCTTGATTATCAAGATATAAACAGTATTGCACTTTATCAAACAGGAAAGAGTAAAAATAGTAAATATACGCATATAATTGTGGATGAAGCTCAAGAACTTACAAAGACGGAAATAGATTTTATAAGCAGCCTTCGCTTAGAGAGATCCTATGGAAGTATTACCTTTATAATTAATAAATCAATAGAACCTATTTATTCATCATGGTTTATAAAAGGAAGAAGGCTTAATAATTTAGGCTTAGGAACTGTTAAGAGCCATTTATTATCAAAAGTTTATATCACCGAGGGTGAAGGAGAGAAGCAAATGAATAATGCTCAAAGTTCATTTAATTCCATGGAAAGCTTTAAGTTTATTGATATAAAAAATCATAGAAGTTATGATTTTAAGAGAGACTCAAGTATTATAGATGAAATAATTTTAGAGGAAGGCAATAATGAAGAGAGCATTAAAGCAGAGAGCTTGAAAGCTTTTCCAGTTTACAGTGATATAGCTGCAGGGGAGCCTATTATGATGAATAATGAACTTGAGGCTGAATTTTATCTTCCAGAGTATTTTATACGAGGAGCAAAAGATTGCTTCATACTCAGGGTAAAAGGAGACAGCATGATAGGAGCAAATATATTTGACGGTGATCATGTTGTTATCAGGAGGCAACATATTGCACAAAAGGGAGATATAGTAGCTGTAGATTTAGAAGGAAATGCTACATTAAAAAGGCTTGCATATAATAAAAATATACCTGTGCTTATGCCGGAAAATGATAATTATAGTCCTATTTTTATTCATGACAGAGAAGCCTCTGTTTTGGGAGTTGCTGTAGGGATAATAAAAAGTATTCAATAGCGGAAAGGACTGTGGCAATAATTAGTTACCACAGCCTTTTTTGTGTCGTTTTTTGATTTGAGTACATACTGTGACGCATTATTAAGTTCTATCATATTATAGTAATAAACACTACGAAACAGGAGAAAACGATGAGATATTTAGAGGTGAAATATTCACAGCCGCTTAAAGGTGAAGTTAAAATTCCAGGTTCAAAAAATAGTTCTTTAGCACTTTTGCCTGCCTGTTGTTTAGCAGATGAACCTATCATACTTAAAAACATACCGCACATTCTTGATATTAAGAGAGTATTTGAAATTAGCAAAGATATTGGTCTTGGTATAGCAATAAAAGACGATAATGTTATACTTGATCCAACAAGATTAAAAAATTCAAATATAGATCCGCAGAAGGCTTCTTCCTTTAGGGCATCTTATTATTTTGTGGGAGCTTTACTTTATAAATTCAAAAGGGTTTCTATAGGTTATCCAGGAGGAGATAATTTTGGATATAGGCCAATAGACCAGCATATTAGCGGGCTAAAAGCTCTGGGTGCAAAATTCAATTTTTATACTAATCACTATGTGGTTGAAGCAGACGAACTTAGGGGAGCAGAAATAAGATTTGATAAGCTGACCTTTGGAGGAACGGTAAATGTTATGCTGGCGGCAGTAAGAGCTAAAGGAACTACTGTTTTATATAATGCGGCTAAAGATCCTGAAATTGCTGATCTTGCTAATTTGTTAAACAGCATGGGGGCAAATATTAAAGGTGCTGGAACAGATACTATTCATATAGAAGGTGTTAACAGTCTTAAAAGTTGTATTCATAGTGTGATTCCGGACAGACTTATTGCAGGAGCTTTTTTAATGGCAGCCGGAGCAACGGGAGGAAACATAACTATAAAAAATGTGATTCCAGAGCATCTTGAGTCTTGTATTAATAAACTTCGACAAACTAATTTAAAAATTGATATAAGATCTGACAGCATATGTGGATATGTAAATGACAGATTATTAGGAATTAATGTAGAGGCAGGAATGTATCCAGAGTTTGCTACTGACTTTCAGCAGCCATTAACTGCAATGCTTATACAGGCAAACGGAGTAAGTACTATAATTGATAAGGTATATCCAGGAAGATTTAATCATTGCAGAGAATTAAATAAATTAGGAGCAAAAATAACTATAGAAGATAATAAGGCAATAATTCCAGGCAAGAAATTTTTAGTAGGAGACTGGGTTAAAGCCACAGATGTAAGAGCAGGAATATGTCTTATGCTTGCTGGACTTACTGCTGCTGGAACAACATATATAACAGGTATTGAGCATATAGAAAGAGGTTATGAAAATATTGTACGTGATTTCGCTGCTCTAGGTGCCGATATAGTGCTTTATGACAGTGATGCCAAAAGAAAATAAAAAATTTAGAAAAATTGTAGAAAGAAGCTAATATGTTTAAAACTTACTATGCTTGCCTATATTTTTATAGTTTATTATTCTCAAAAAAGCACAAACTTATATTACAAAGCAACACCAAATAAAAAAATTATAAAATAGAAGGAGGAATTAATTATGGCAAGCAGAAGTAATAGAGTTTTAGTACCACAAGCTAAGGCAGGTTTAGATAGATTTAAGATGGAAGCAGCAAGAGAAGTAGGCGTTGAGCTTAAAGAAGGATACAATGGAGATTTAACTTCAAGAGAAGCTGGATCAGTAGGCGGACAAATGGTTAAGAGAATGGTTGAAGCTTACGAAAAAAATCTATAATCCAACATATACTTGAAGGTTAGGATTAAATTCCATATTATAAGTAAAGAGCTGAAACCTACGGGTTTCGGCTCTTTTTTTAAAGAATAAGGAGGTTGAGAAATGAATAGTCAGATAGCTCCTCATGAAATTTTAGAGCTTCATGAACTTTTAAACTCAAATATTTTAGCTTCTAAGAAATTAAATGCAACAGTTTCTATGGTACAGGATGAAAATTTAAAGGCTATTATTCAAAATTCTTTAAATAATAAAAAGGCACGAATACAAGAACTTCAAAATTTTGTTAATACACAAGTTAATTTGCAGACTAATAACCAGAATAATAATCAAAATAATAACCAAAGCGGTGGTGGAAATAACTCTCAAAATCAATAGAGTATAAATATACTTACAGATTAATTATTAAGTGGTCCGTGATAATACGAATTGTCATTTGGTTTTGAAAGGAGGAATAAATATGTCATGGTTAAACAATTTCTTATCAGAAGATGAAAATAATAATAACAATAATAACAATAAAAATAGTTTTCTTCCTGATAAAGAATTAGCTTTAGATATGATTACTAGTTCAAAAAATGACATAACAATGCTCAGTAAGGCAGTAACAGAAGCCGCCAATCCTCAGCTGAGACAAATACTTACCAATCAGCTAAATACAAGTATCAGCGAGCATTTTGCACTCTCAGATATGGCAATGCAAAAGGGATGGTATAATGCTTTTGCAAGTCCTGGTCAGCAGATTAAGCAGGATATGCAGGAGGCTTCCCAAATACTCCAGCAGCAAAACAAATAAATATGTAAATATTTATATATTTATATAACTTTGCAGCATAAAAGACTTTTAAAAATAATAATCCAAAAGTCTTTTATGCTGCAGAAATATATTAAATTAATTCAATCAGTGGTTTACGTAGCAGCTCATCAATTAAATTGTTTGAAATAATGGATATTATTTCTTTAAAACTGTCACTAGCTGTTATAGATGTATAGTAACTACTCATAAATGTTGTAACTAAATTGTTCAAGTCATTATTTAGCTTATCAGTATTTCTTTTTAAATTTGATAATTGAAACATTAATTTGTCATCGATAAGATTCATAGACATATCAATAAAGTTATTAGATAAAATATTTTGAATAGCACCTTCTGTAATCGAATTTATTAATGCCTTTCTTCCCTCAGTTGGAAAGCTTGAAGAAAAGTCGGAAATTTTCTTTTTAGTCAAGGTGTCGATCTGAGAATTAATCATATTAATAACTTCCATTACATTTGATGGATTTTCAAGATAACTATTAATAGAATCTTTAAGCTTAGTATAAATATTTGAAGTATTTATGAATCTAGATACCATAGGATTGATGCCATTTAACACATTGTTTAACTCTAAGCGTATCTTTTTATCTATACTTTCACTATTTAAAAAATCCTTAAGAGAAGATATAATGTCATCCTTATGATTATAGATGTAAACCTTAAGACTATTTAAAGCAGCAGCAGGAATTATTGTATCCAAAGTTCGATTAGAATTTTCTAAGTCCGTTATGTTATTATCTATAAATTTATATATTCCATCTTTGAAATTCTTTGTTTTTATAAGTTCAGTTATATTTTTTTTTATTCTGGACTTTATAGTTATATAAATATCTGTATGAATTAAATCTTCACTCTTGAATAATATTATATTTTTTATCTCATTGATTAGAAGGGTTCTTATATTCTGCTTAAAATCTTCTTGATTAATTATGTCAATTATATAGTCATTCACGTGAATTTTTAGATCATTAACCTTTTCCATTATATATACACTCCTTATAAATCATGGACTTCTATACAAGTATACTATATTGTTTATTACATTAGTATACAAAATTTTATCAAGTTGTTTCATAATAGATAATATATACAATGCATTAATGTATTAGAACTTTCGCATTGTATATATTAAAATTCTAAAAAATTAATTGAATAAAATTTATTTTACATATTTCGTTTTTGTAAAAGTGTACTATAATATAATTAATAATAATTATTAGTTATACAAATATTCGAGGTGATTGGCATATGGATAATAATAAAATTCTGCAAATAATTGAAAGAGATCCAAGCTATATAAAGATGATAGAAAATCCAACAGAAGAAATGCTTAAAATTGCGGTTAATAAGAATGGCACAATGATAAAATATTTTAATAATCCATCTTTAAGTGTAAAATGGGAGGCATTAAAATCAAATGTCTGGGCGATTGAGTATATTGATGAACCTGAAGAAGAGATGTGTCTTTATGCTATTGAAAAAGCATGGAATGCAATCAGATTTATAAAAAATCCATCTGAAGCGGTTCTTGAGAAAGCCGTAGCCATAAAAGGATGGGCTATACAATATATTGGTAATCCTTCAGAAAAAATTCAGTCTATAGCTGTAAACAAGGATTGGGATTCTATACAGTATATTAAGAATCCTTCGGAAGAAATTCAGCTTCTTGCAGTTTCAAAATATTTTGCTGCAATCA
This sequence comes from Clostridium rhizosphaerae, assembly GCF_016765585.1. Taxonomy (GTDB): domain Bacteria; phylum Bacillota; class Clostridia; order Clostridiales; family Clostridiaceae; genus Clostridium_AT; species Clostridium_AT rhizosphaerae. The sequence goes on along the minus strand of NZ_JAESWC010000002.1, from coordinate 687,918 downwards.
AATATATTAACAATCCAAGTTTAACCGTACAAAGAGCAGCGATACTAAAAAATGCCGAAGCGGTTTTATATATAAAAAATATCAATGAAGAAGCGAAATCACTTTTTATTAATGATAATATAGATGTTGTAAAATATATTAAAAATTTTGATTTAAATATAGTTCAGAAAATATTAAAAGAAAAACTTAAGGACGAAGCTTTAGATAAAGATTATATTATTAAGTTTATTAACTGCGATTCTCTTCCTATAAATAAAGTTAAATTTATTTATAACTATGGGAGCAGAGAAGCAAAAAAAATACTGGTAGACTATAAATTAGGCTTTTAAGAAAGGATTTTATTTATGAATTTTACAGATGCGTTAATGACAACAGAACTTGTATTAGAGAGTGGAGCTGTTCCGCTATTAATTGGAGAGAGCGGCATAGGAAAAACAGCATTAATAAAAAAGCTGTGCAGCAAAAAAGAATATTATAGTATAGTTATAGACGGAAATATGCTTAAGGAAGGGGAGATAGGTGGTCTTCCAACAGTAGAAGAATACAGAGTTTACATAGATGGAAAAGAAGAGAGAAGAAAAAGAACAGTATATGCTGTTCATACAAAGCTTCAGGAGATAGATAAGGCTTTGAGTGAAAAGCCTGAAATGACTATACTTCTTTTTATAGATGAAATAAACCGCTGTGAGCATACTGTTCAGCAGGAGCTTATGAACATAATTTTAAATAGAGAAATAAATGGATATAGACTGCCTGAAAATGTATTTGTGGCAGCAGCTATGAACCCTTCAAATAAGTACGAAAAATATTCCGGAAGTGATTATCAAGTTGTAGATATGGATCCTGCTCAGGAAGACCGCTTTGTATGGATTGAGCTTGAAGCTGAGGTTAAGACATGGCTTGCTTGGGGTGTAGAGGAAGGGAATATACAAAGGGATGTACTTGAGTTTATTTCATCCTTTCCTGAATATCTTCATACACCTTATTCAAATGAGATGGTAAAAGCAACTCCGAGGAGCTGGGAAAGAGTGTCAAATTCCTATAAGGTGTACCTCAAAAAAAAGGATAGGTTTCCTTCTAAAATACTTTTAAATATTATAAGAGGAAATGTTGGAGGAAGCATTGCACAGGAATTTTATAATTTTATTGAAAACAGCAAAAATCCATTAATTACTCCTGAGGATATATTTAATGAAACTTTAATCAGTGAAGAAATGAAGGCTAGAGTGAAGAGGGAAAGTCATTCAAGGCTATATATGGCAGCGAAAAATATACTTCATTATATAAAAGATAGTGAAGATAAAAAAGATAAAGTAAGAATATTTTCAGAGTTTATTCAAAACTATCCTCAGGACTTAAAGATTGGTATTATGAGAGAGATTAAGGAAGGCTATGAAGAGAGTATCTATAAGGATTTTTTAGATGACGATTCCTTTATAGAAGGCTTTTTTCAAATTTATAATGAAGTAGAGGGTTAGGTAACTTTATGGAAGCAAGCAAGTTTCAACAATTAAAGGACGAACTATTTGTATATATTTCTAATGTAAATTATGAGAACGAGCTTACAGAGGAATTCAGGCAGAAATTTTACAGGCTCATTGAGTTGTGCACATTTTCTATGATGAGTAGCGGCGATAATTTTTTTGCTCAATTTCTAATTCAATTAAAACGAGAAATGAAGCTTGATTTACCTTCTGCTTTAGGAACAAGAATGACAAAAGAGGGATTTGTGATGTATTTTAATCCTGCTGTATTCTTAAACTGTTCTTTGCTTGAAATGCAGGCTCTCATAAAGCATGAGATATATCACATAATGAGCGGTCATCATATAAGACAAAGAGCACTTAGGTATAAATACAGCAGCCTGGCTGTAAGCTTAGCTATGGATATATCCATAAATCAATACATAGTTAACCTGCCTTTATGGATGGACAATATAGATAGTGTAAGAAATTCCTATAATGTGGATTTAAAAGATGAGTTAACAATGGAGCAGTATGCAGATAAAATTCAAGAAGCTATTGATAAGCTTAAAAAGGATGCAAATAAAAATGATGAAAGTGATAAACTGGATTTTGAGGAGGGCTATATTAAAAGAGAGCATGATGAAGAGACAGTTCATGATTTTTGGAATATAAATGTTGATTTTGATGAACAAGCAATAAAAGAAACAGTTAAAAAGCTCGCTGAAAACGCATCTAAAGGAAAGCTGCCTGAAAGCATAGAGCAGCTTTATAGAGAATTAAATAGAAAATCAGAGGTTACCTGGAAGGATTATTTAAAAAGACTTTTGGGTACACTTCCTGCAGGTTATAAAAAAACAATAACAAGAAGAGATAGAAGGCAGCCTGAGCGTTTAGACTTAAGAGGTAAGTTGTCAAGACATATTGCTGAGATTGCTGTTGCTATAGATATAAGCGGAAGTGTAACTGACAAAGAAATTGAAGAAATAATGAGTGAAGTATTTTCAATAGTTAGAAATTATCCTTCTGATATAACAATTATTGAATGTGACAGTGATATTAGAAGGGTTTATAAAGCTAGTAACATAAAACAGATAAAAAAGAAGGTCAATACCAGAGGAAACACAAAATTCACTCCAGTTTTTGAGTATTTAGCTAAGAACAGGCTAAGAAATCATGTGCTTATATATTTTACTGATGGTTTAGGAGAAGAAGAACTTGGAATTACCCCCGTTCATAAAAATACAATTTGGGTTTTAACAGAAAAGGGTGAGGAACTTTCACTTAAAAAATCCTATGGAGTTGTTAAAAAACTTTCAAATGTAAAGGTGAAAGAAAAAGAATACGAATACGCTCCAAATGCTATTAAGGAGTATAGAATGCTTGAATGGTCCAGCTTTTAAATATTATATAATTGTTAAATATCATGTAAAATATTGTCGATAAATCTGTCTTGTAGTATTATTAGATTATTATTATAAGGGAGATGGGTTTTATGAATAGATTTAAAAAGAGCATTATTATATTATTATCTGTCTCAATGCTGTGGGGATGTGCAGCAAAACCTTCAGGCAGCATATCAGCAAAAGGAAATGATGTAAACATAGACAGCAGCAAGCAGCAAACAAATGTTGTGCAGCAAGCTGTAAAAAAGGAAGAAAACAATAAGGTTAGTACTGCGTCTAACAACACTCAAAGCAGCAGTCAAAAGACATCAGGCAGTACTTCATCAAATAATAAGACAAGCACTCTTCCTAAAAGCAATAATACACCAAAGAAAATTGTAGCAGAAGCTCCTAAAGTTAATCCGCCAGCAAAGCCTCAGGTAGTAAATACTGTAGAAAAGGTTCAAATACCTGTGCCTCCACCAGCTCAATCCAGTAATCAGCAAACTAATACAGAGGGGCAGGGACAGCAGACTCAGACAGCTGCACAAAACCAAGCAAGCAGTGTATCAAGTATACCTGGACTTCCTGCAATCAATTATGAAGTTAGCAGCTACAATGATTATTATAAGACAGTATATAACTCTTTGAAAAATTTTGAAAGCAGCGTTTACATTAAAGTTAATAACTATGACAGCAATATATTCAACCTTAATGTAATTGACAGCTTAATGATAGATAATTATGACATTGATTATGGGCTTACATCTGTTAAGGCCAGAATATATTCCATGGGTAATATAAACGTATTAAACATTCAATTTCAATACAAATTCAGTAAGGACAAGCTTCTATCCATGAGAGATACTTCTGAATCTAAAGCTAAGCAGATAATATCAGAGATAATAAAGCCGGGAATGAGCGATTTAGATAAAGAGAAAGCCATTCATGATTATATTGTTTCACACACATCCTATGACTATAACGACTATATAAATGGAACACTTCCGGGAACTGTGTTTAATGATTATGGAGTATTTATTAATGGCAGCGCAGTCTGCGAAGGTTATTCAAAAGCTATGCTTAAGCTTATGAGAATGGCCGGCCTTGAGGCTAAATCTGTTACAGGCTATGGAATAGATGGAGGAAACAAAATACCACATGCATGGAACATGGTTAAAATAAACGGAGTGTACACACTGGTTGATGCTACCTGGGATGATCCAGTGCCGGATGAAAAAGGCAAAGTTTACTATAATTATTTTGATGTGTCAGATAGTCAATTATCTAAAGACCACCAATGGGATACAAGCAAATACCCAAGAGCATCTGCCATACAGGTTAGCGCACAATAATATAATAGATTACTAATAGAAAAGGTACAAGCTTACTATTGCTGTACCTTTTCTATTAGTCAAATTTGCTTCTGGCCACTATTTCGCGCTCAAAGCTTTCTACTGCATTTCGAACTTCATTTCCAGCCTGCCTGGAGGTTATTCTGCCTTTATCCTCGGACTCTGCTGATGTATTTGTAGTTTGAGGCCTGTAATTGATAGAGTTTACATTATTAGAGTTAATTTTAAGTTCCTCTTTTGGCTTCACCTTAATCACCTCAATTTATTAAAGCTGTATTTTATTTTTAGCAGAGGGAAGAATTTTATACTATATTTTCACTAGTCTCGAACTAAAGTGAAAAATATAAGGTATTACTAGCTTTTAGCAATATTTTGTGATAAATTCAATTATAAAGTCAACAATATAAAAGTATATATTATATATGGAGTTGTTAATATGGGAGAAAAGACTTTAGTTAAGGAAGAACAAAAGGTAAAAGTTAATAGACCTAAGCTGTATAAGGTTATTATGCACAATGATGATTATACTACTATGGAGTTTGTTATAGAAATATTAAGGGATATATTTAGCAAATCAGTACCTGAAGCTACTATGATAATGCTTGATGTACATAAAAAAGGTTCTGGAATAGCGGGAGTTTATCCTTACGATATTGCTGTTACCAAAATCACTCAAGTGCATAATGAAGCAAACCAAAAAGGTTTTCCATTAAAATTAAGCTTGAAAGAGGAATAAATATGGATATTGACAGACTTTTAAACGAAATTTTTATGGCTGCATACAACGAAGCAAAAGCTGATAAACACCAGTACATAACTCCGGAGCATATTTTATATGCAGCATTATTTTTTGATGAAAGTAAAGAAATAGTTGAAAGCTGCGGAGCAAATATTGATGAACTAAAAAAAGATATTAAAAATTACTTAGACGCGTACGTAGATAAAATTGATAATAAGGAACCAGTGCAAACACTAGGAGTAGACAGCATTTTGTCGTCTGCAGCAAGCCATGTGCTTTCAAGTGGAAAGAAAGTAATATCTTTTGGTGATATTTTAGTTGCGATATATGATGAAGAGGAAGGCTTTGGGAGCTTCTTTTTAAAAGAACAAGGAATAACAAGGCTTGATATATTAAATTACATTACTCATGGTGTATCAAAAATCGATATTAGAAGAAATTTATCTGAAGGTATAAGCAAAATTGAGACGGAAGATGATACAAAAGAAAATAATGATAGAAGCATTTTAAATAATTTTGCTGTTGAACTTACTGAAAAGGCTTTAAAGGGGGAACTGGATCCCTTAATTGGACGAGAAGAAATACTTGAAAGAACTCTTCAGGTATTGTGCAGGAGGCTTAAAAACAATCCTGTTCACGTAGGAGATCCGGGAGTAGGAAAGACTGCAATAACTGAGGGAATAGCTCAGCTTATTGTTTCTGGAAAAGTGCCTAAAGCATTAAAAAACTATAAGATATATTCAATAGATATGGCGGGAATGCTTGCTGGTACAAAATATAGAGGGGATTTTGAAGAAAGAATAAAAAAGGTGCTTAATAAAATTGTCAAAGAAGAAAACGCAATAGTTTTTATTGATGAAATACATACTGTAATAGGAGCAGGAGCGATTTCTGGAGGCTCAATGGATGCGTCAAACATATTAAAACCTTTTCTTGACAGGGGGAAGCTTAGAGTTATTGGTTCTACTACCTACGAAGAATATAAGAAGGTATTTGAAAAGGACCGAGCTCTTTCTAGAAGATTCCAGAAGATTGAAATTCCTGAAACATCTGTAGAGGATACTGTTAAGATACTTGAAGGATTGAAAGAAAAGTATGAAAGTTATCATAAGGTTCAGTATACTGAAAGAGCAATTAAGTTAGCGGTAGAGCTTTCAGCAAAGTATATACAAGACAGGCATTTGCCTGATAAAGCGATTGATGTTATTGATGAAGCCGGAGCTTATGCTGGACTTCATTTTAGTGAAGGAGAAGAAACTAATATAATAGATGAAAAATTAATAGAAAAAATTGTTTCTCTTATGGGTAAGATTCCAGCAGAAAGTGTTTCTGTAAATGAAGTAGATAAGCTAAGAACCATTGAAGGAAGACTCAAGGATGTAATATATGGACAGGATAACGCAGTTGATACTGTTGTTAGAGCAATAAAACGTTCAAGAGCTGGTTTTAATGAAGGGGAAAAACCTATTGCCAGTCTTTTATTTGTAGGCCCTACCGGAGTTGGAAAAACTGAATTATCAAAGCAGACAGCTGAACATTTAGGTGTGCCACTGATTAGGTTTGATATGAGTGAATATCAGGAAAAACATACTGTAGCTAGATTAGTTGGTGCTCCTCCAGGTTATGTAGGCTATGAAGAAGGAGGACTTTTAACAGATGCAATTAGAAAAACACCTCATTGTGTACTTCTTCTTGATGAAATTGAAAAGGTGCATCCTGATGTTTTAAATGTTCTGCTTCAGATTATGGATTACGCTACACTCACAGATAATACTGGAAAGAAAGCTGATTTTAAAAATGTAATTTTAATAATGACTTCAAATGCTGGAGCAAAAGAAGTAGGAAAAAGTATGATAGGTTTTGGAGATCGGATACTTGAGGAAGAAGCTATAAATAAAGAAGTAGAAAGAGTATTTTCACCGGAATTTAGAAACAGACTTGATGATATAGTTGTATTTAATAAAATGGATGAATGTATGGCGATATCAATTGCTAAAAAAGCAGTGAGAAAATTTGAGGATAAGCTTAAAAATAAAAATATAAGCTTAAAGGTAACAGATAGGTGCTATAAATGGATTGCTGATAAGGGGCTTTTATCTCATTATGGAGCGCGGGAAATAAATAGAGTTGTTCAGCAGGAAGTTAAGCCTTATTTTGTTGATGAGGTACTTTTCGGACAGCTGTCTTCCGGAGGAAATGCATTAATTGATATAATAGACGGAAAGATAAATATCACAAAAGTTTAAATATCCTTAGAAAAGGGGAATTTACTATGTGCGGACGTTTTTATATAGAAAGTGATATAGATGATATTATAAGCAGCTTTAATATTATAAAAGTAAATAATACAGCACAAATTAAGGGTGAAGTCTTTCCAGGTACAAATATCCCGGTGGTATTAAAGAATAAATTTAAGGAATTAGCTTCTTTAAGATGGGGATTTAAAATTAAGGGACTCGGCAGAGAAGTAATAAATGCACGTATTGAAACAGTAAGTGAGAAACCAGCATTTAAAAAGGCCTTTGAAAGCAAAAGATGTATTATTCCTGCAAACGCATTTTTTGAATGGGAAACTATAGAAAAGAGCAAGATAAAATATAAGATTTCAATTAATAATAGTAATCTTTTTTCTATGGCAGGGCTTTATGAAACCTTTATTGACAATCATGGTAATCCCTATACAGGAGTTGTTATATTAACTCGTCCTGCGAATGAAGCAATGAGCAGGCTGCATCATAGAATGCCTGTTTTTATAAGCAAGGACGAAGAGGAAATATGGCTTACAAAAGATTCGTATTCTGTAGAAGTGCTGCAAAAAAAGCTTCAGGAAAGTGATTGGTTTGATCTTAGAATTGAACCAGCAGAAGGAACAAGACAACTATCAATATATGATATGATATGAGGCCTGGGTAATTTAAATATCCAGGTCTTTCCCATATTGGATATATGTTTGGGTTGTTTACATTTTCATATGCAATTATAATGAAAGCAGACAAGCCTAACAATGAAAGGAATTTGCATATGAAAATGGATAAAAAGACTAGACTGATATTGGCGGTAACACTAATAACTGCAGCAGGTGCTTTAACAGCCATGACATATGGCATACAAAAAGGTAAACATACAAGCAAAATTAACTTATATACATATTCCATTAATGATGATGCTTTAAAAAATGAAGCTGTTGAGATGACAAATAGTATAAGAACTTCTGAGAGCTATACAACAGCTAATAATGATCAAAGTGATAAGTTAGTTGTTATAAAAGATGAAGTGAAAAACATAGAAAATAAGGACAAGGAATATTCAAGAGGTGGGACTGGATTAAGCGAGGCTAAGCCTAAGACAGCTGCTCAGCAAAAACCACAAGTAAAAACACCATTAAAGCAGCAAACAAAAGTTCAGTCAAAGCCGGCATCTAATTCAACCGCTGCAAGTGTTGCTGCTGCAGGTGACGAGAAGGACTTATTTGCAAGGCTTGTATCTGCAGAATCTGCAGGAGAATCCTTTGAAGGACAGTTAGCTGTTGCAACAGTTATAATGAACAGAGTTAAAAGCCCCAACTATTCAAATTCTATTACCGGAGTAATAATGGACAAGTCCTGGGGATATCAATTTACGCCTGTTCTTGATGGCAGGATAAATCAACCTGCCACTGCAAGTGCTAAAAAAGCAGTAGATATGGTACTAAGCGGTTATAGAAGCTTTGGTACTGAAATTATGTTCTTCATAAATCCAAAGAAGGCTGAAAGCACATATGTTGTAAAAAATAAAACCTACTTTAAATCAATAGGAAACCATGATTTTTATTACTAAACAAAAGCTTCTGCATTGAATTTTGCAGAAGCTTTTGTTTTTTATTTATTAAAGTTTACAAAATAGTAATAAAATATAAAAAATAACTTTACTTTTGCCTGGATTATAAACTTTTTAATATAAAAGAATTGTGATAAAATGATTTTTGTTAATTTATACTAAAAGGAATTTTACTGGAAATAATTTTAAAGGATACAAGGAAGCTAAAGCTCTGAATAAGCTTTAACTAATGACTTGCATGTGAAGGAGAAAGCAGTAAGTCACAAGTTGACCTAAGAAAAAGGAGTCATTTTAAAATGATTCCGTTATGATGAGAATAGGAGGGAACAAATTGATAGAAATTAAAAACCTATCGAAAAGATATGGAAGCAATGAAGTGCTTAGAGGAATCAATCTTAGTATTAATAAAGGAGAAATTCTTGGCTTCTTAGGGCCAAATGGTGCTGGAAAATCTACGACTATGAATATTATAACCGGATATATAGGCGCCAGTGAGGGGACAGCGACAATAGATGGCATAGATATTTTAAAAGAGCCTAAAAAAGCTAAAAAGAAAATAGGGTATCTACCAGAAATACCTCCACTGTATTTAGATATGACTGTGGAGGAATATCTTAAATTTGCATGTAAGATTAAAAACATTGATGCAAAAAATTTAAAAGAAACAGTAGATAAGGTTTGTAATATAGTAAAAGTAAGCCAGCATAGAAATAGGCTTATAAAAAATCTTTCAAAAGGATATAAGCAAAGGGTAGGGCTTGCCCAAGCAATAATTGGTACTCCTGAGGTTCTTATACTGGATGAGCCAACAGTAGGGCTTGATCCTAAGGAGATTATAGAAATTAGAAATCTTATAAAGGAAGTTGGTAAAAACCATACTGTTATTTTAAGTTCTCATATTCTTTCAGAGGTAAGTGCTGTCTGTGATAGAGTAGTTATTATCAACAAAGGTGAAATAGTTGCCAGCGGTACGCCTGAAGAACTTTCTAAAAAATTAAGCTATAGCAGTAAAATTTTAATAAGAGTTAAAAAAGATTCTAAAGAAGTCTTAAATCTTTTGAAGGATTTAAACAGTGTAGATAAGATACATATTCAAGGAGAGGTAGAAAAGGGTACCTCAGATATTATAATAGAAGCAAAGCAAGACAAAGATATAAGAGAGGAATTGTTTTGGAAACTCTGTAAAGCAGAAGTGCCAGTGCTTTTAATGAAACCTGTTGATTTGTCTTTAGAAGAAGTATTTCTTCAGGTTACTACACAGGAGGAGGTTTAGTATATGCTTGCTATACTTGGTAAAGAACTAAGGTCTTATTTTTATTCTGCTACTGGTTATGTGTTTATGGGAATATTCCTTCTGATATGCGGAATATTTTTTGCTAATTACAATCTTTTGGCAGCGAGTACAGCCTATAGCAATGTACTTTCAAGTATTATATTTTTATTTTTAATATTAGTACCCATACTTACTATGAAGCTCTTAGCTGAGGAAAGAAATCAGAAGACGGATCAGCTGCTTCTTACTTCACCGTTAAGTGTTGGTGAGATAGTGATAGGAAAGTATTTGGCTTCTGTTGTGTTATTTTTTATTACTTTAGCAGTAACCTTTTTATATCCCTTGATTTTAAGTCAGTATGGAACCTTGCCCACGGGAGAAATCGTAACTGCTTATATAGGTTTTGCGCTAATGGGTGCAAGCTTTATAGCTGTAGGTTTGTTTGTTTCTTCTTTAACTGAAAATCAAGTTATTGCAGCAGTTTCATCCTTTGGGATGCTACTCCTTATATGGATATTAGACTGGATTCAGAAGGGACTACCTACTGGCAGGAACTCGGGAATAGTTTTTGCTGCCATATTAGTATTAGCGTTAGCTTCATTAATTTATATGTCTACAAAAAATATAATAGTTACTGCTGCTGAAATTATATTAGGTGCTGCAGTTATGCTGATTATATTCTTTAAAAATTCTACTTTGTATGAAGGCTTTCTGCCAAAGTTTTTTGAATGGTTTTCTTTAATTAAGAGATTTGATAATTTCAGCATTGGAATTTTAGATGTAAGCTCTATTATATTTTATCTTACATTTTCAATAGCATTTGTGTATTTATCAATACTTATGATGGAAAAAAGAAGATGGAGCTAAGGAAGGTGAAATGAACATGAAAAAATTTGATATTGGCAAGTCCTTTAAAAATAACAGATTTAAATACGGAGGATACTCTGCACTTGCTGCAATATTAGTTTTAGCTGTATTAGTAGCAGTAAACCTGGTAGCTTCAAAACTTGATATTAAAAAGGATTTATCTAAGGACAAAATATATTCTATTACCGATCAAAGCGTAAACATAGTTAAAAACTTAAAAAGTGACGTTAAAATATATGCATTTTTTGAAACAGGAAATGAAGATCCAAATGTGAAGATGGTCCTCGATAAATACGAGTCTGCTTCCAAAAAAGTTTCTGTGCAATATCGAGATCCAATAAAACAACCTCAGCTTGCTAAAAAATATAGTACAAGTGATAAAACTGTTGGTGCAGGTTCTATAGTAGTAGAAAGTGGAAGTAAATTTAAGACAGTTGACTACAATGATTTGTACAATTATTCTAGTAACCAATATGGACAGACAGATATTAATTCTTTTGCTGCAGAACAGCAAATTACTAATGCAATAATTTATGTTACCTCAGGAACTCAGCACACTTTGTATACTTTAACGGGACATCAGGAAAAACAACTTGATGAAGATATAAAGAAACAGCTGGATGTAGAAAACTACCAAGTTAAAGATATCAATTTATTGCAGGGAAATGCTCAGTTAGTCAAAGATAATCTTCTTGTGGTAAATGCCCCTTTAAAGGACATATCAAAAGAGGAAGCAGATAAAATAAAAAGCTTTTTAGCCAGCGGAGGACGTGCAGCATTTTTTGTTGATATAACAAAAGAAGTTCTTCCAAACTTTCAAAGTGTTTTATCAGCTTATGGAGTAAAACCTCAAAATGCCTTGGTTGTAGAAGGTCAGGCAGATATGATTGCAAACAGCGCTATTGAGCTGCTTCCTTCAATACAGAGCCATGACATTGTTAATGCAATAAAGTCTAATAAGACTCCACTTTATATGCCGGTAATGCAGGGGATAGAAAATCTAAAACTAAATAAGGATTCTCTTAAAATTGAACCACTTTTGAGTTCCTCAAGCAATTCTTGGGCTAAGACTAATTTGAATTCTACTAAAATGTCAAAAGAAACTGGAGATCTTAATGGACCGTTTAATATTGCAGTTGCAATTACAGATGAGGATAAAACTTCAGGTAATACTGCAAAGCTTATTGTGGTAGGCGGCTCCACATTTATGAATTCTAATATAAATTCAGCGACGAGCGGTACCAATTTAGATTTTGTAATGAATTCCTTCAACTGGCTTCAGGATAAAAAAGATTCTATAACAATAAGACCTAAAAACTTTGAGACTTCAAGTTTGATGATAAATGAGCTTCAGAAGCTTGCATGGTCTGGTGTTGTTGTAATTTTAATTCCTCTTGTTATTGCAATTTTAGGAGTTACTGTATGGTTTAGGAGGAGGCACAGATGAGAAAGCTTTGGAGCATAATCGCTTTAGCAATCATGTTGGCAGCTTTAATTGGCGCATATGCATATCTAACTAAACATCCCCAGGATAAGAATGGAGCAGATAAAAAGTCTGAAAATAAGATTGATTTGTTGAAACTTGATCAGAGTAAAATTAATATAATTAATATTATGAATGAAAAGGGAAATATCATACTTGAAAAAAAGTCTTCAAAATGGATAATTAGCCAAAAGGAAAACATAAAGCTTGATGATCAGTTTGTAGGAAATATTGTAGAGGACTTCACCAATTTAAGTGCTGACAGGCTTGTAGATAAGGATTCAAAGGACTTGGAGCAGTATGGTCTTAAGACTCCAAAAGTAGTTGCAACAGCTTATATGGAAGATGGAAGTTCAAAGACTATAAATTTGGGGAATGAAACTTCAGATAATTCAAGATATTATATTATGATTAAGGATGATCCTAATGTTTATGCTGTCTCAAGTTCTGCAGGCTTAAGCCTTAATTATAGTTTAAATGATATCAGGGATAGAAACATATCTTCATTAAATAATTCTGATATTAAATATCTTAAGTTTGTAAATGCAAATAGTACAATTATTGAAATAAAAGCAAATGATAAAAATGAATTGGTTATAACTACTCCGAATACTAATAACAAAAAGGTTGACGACAATAATTTTCAAGATTTCTTAAGCACAGTAACAGGGATGAAGATAAAAGATTTTATTGAAGATAATAATAAATCATTATCAAAATATGGATTGGATAAACCAAGCTCAGAACTTCTGATTAAAGATAGCAAAAATGAACTGCATATATATTTTGGAAAAGATTTAAGCGAAGGGAGTATAGCTTTCAAACTTTCTGGAAATCCAGAAATCTACAGTATTGATAAATCAGTTATAGAATCATTAACTTCTAAAGCGTTAAATTGTCTGAAATAAATAAATTCCGAGGCACAATGCCTCGGATTATTTTTAGCTTGTAAAAGCTTGAAGAACAACGAAATCTTCTCCTTCTCCTTGAGCTCGTTCTTCTGCTTCCTGAATCGTTATTCCATTTATAACAATATTATCTTCCATAGTATTAATTTCAGTCAAACTTTTTACAATTGTCTCATCATCCTGACCTCTTTTTCTCATATCTTGAATCTGGTCATAGGTATTCTTGCTTATCTGCTTAACTGCACAATTACTTTGATCAAACATCAATACAACGCTGTAGTGTTTTTTCATTATTTAATCCTCCATAATATAAAATTTAACACAACTTATTTTGCCACTAATTAATTTTTTTATGATTATATATGCATAAATTTTAGAAATAATATGTAATATATATAAGAAAATGAAGAAAGAGGGGATACACATGGATGAGGAACAATTTATTCAAGAGATGACGGAGGCTCTTGAGAATAATGGAGAAATAACTATTACAGGAGAAGACCTGGAAATTTTTATTCAAACAGTTGATGATAAAGAAGGCTATTCTTATGTAAGCAATACTAATAAGGAATTTGAAGATGCAGAGGAAGCTATAGAATGGGCTGTGCTTCAATTTGACGGTATTGAAAATGTTGAGGAATGGGAATAGTATAATAATTTAATAATTAACCTATATCTTCTAAACGCAAGATATGGGTTTTTATTTTTAGTAAAGTTAGATATAATATGTATAAGAATTGGTAATATTAGACCGATATAACATGAAGCCAAAGAAATTAAAGGAGGATGAGGTTTTGCAGAAAGCAGAAAATACATATGAAAATAGAAAAAAACATTATGATATATTTTTAAAAAAGCAACAAAGTACTATTAATTTTATTAGTACACTAAGACTTATTATATTTTTGGCTGGTTTAGGATTTTCAATATATTTTATTTTTCATAAGCAGTATTACCTTTCAAGCGTAATATTCCTTGCGTCTGTTATTATTTTTATAATACTTGTACTTAAACATGGAAAGATTATATTAAATAAGAACTTAACTGCTGCACTTTATGATGTCAATAAGACATCAATCAAGCGAATAAAAGGTCAGTGGAAGGAATTTTTAGATAATGGAGAAGACTTTAAGAATCCAGAGCACAGTTATTCGGAGGATTTGGACATTTTTGGTAACAATTCGTTGTTTCAGTGGTTAAATACAGCTTCAACTGCTATGGGTAGAGAGAAGCTTAAAGAGTTACTTATTAACCCTGATTTGAATTCGGATAATACAATAGAAAGGCAGCAGGCTGTAAAAGAATTAGTTAGCAAAATAAGCTTTAGACAAAGACTTAATGGAGAGGGAAATTTAATACCTAAGAATAAACAAAATGTACAAGAACTACTTTCCTGGTCTGCTCAAAAAAACGATCTTGTAGACAAAATTTATTTTAAGCTGGCACTTATAATCATGCCTATACTAACTTGCAGCTCTATTATTTATTATTTGATTAAGCCAAGCATAGGATATGCTTTACCTTTGCTTTTTATAGCTTTTAATATAATTATTCTTAAACTTGGAGAAAAGATAAGAAACGATGTGTTAGAAACTGCTTTTTATTATAAAAACAGCATAAAATCCTATGAAAGAATGATTAGACTAATTGAAAAACATAAATACAAAGCACAATTGCTCAAAAATTTACATAAAAAATTGGTTTGCAGTGAAGGGGTAAAGGCATCAGAGGCTATAAGTAAGCTAGTTAACATTAATAATAAAATTTCTGACAGAAAAAATCTTTTCAGCATTATATTAAATGTTTTATTTTTATGGGATTATAATTTAATTGTAGGTTTAGAAAAGTGGAAGAGAAAGTATGGGGGAGATTTGGTAAATTGGCTTGAGGTTGTAGGCGAATTTGAGACTTTGGTAAGCCTCTCAGGAATTTACTATGATAATCCAGACTGGTGTATGCCAACATTTAGTAAAGCCATGGAAATTAAGGCAAAGTCACTAGCGCACCCGCTTTTGCCTGATAGTAGGGTAAGCAATAATGTAGTTATAGGTAGTAGAGCAAATATTCTTTTAATAACAGGTTCAAATATGTCGGGGAAAAGTACCTTTTTAAGAACCATTGGTGTTAATTTAATACTAGCTTATGCAGGAGCACCGGTTTGTGCTGGAGAATTCAGTTGCTCGTTAATGAATATATATACTTGTATGAGAATAGGAGATAATCTTGAGAAGAGTATATCTTCCTTTTATGCAGAAATACTCCGTATAAAAATGATTGTATCTGCAGTGAAAGAAGGAAAACCTATATTTTTCCTGTTAGACGAAATATTTAAAGGAACTAATTCTGTAGATAGACACTTAGGAGCAGAAACGTTAATTAATAGATTAAGCGAAGAAAATTCACTAGGTTTAGTATCCACTCATGACTTAGAACTTGGAAGTCTTGAGAAGAAAAATGAAAAGGTTAAGAACTATCATTTTTTGGAGCATTATAAAGATAATGAAATATTCTTTGATTATAAATTAAGGGAAGGAATTTCTACAACAAGAAATGCAATATATCTTATGAAAATGGCTGGAATCCAATTTGATGAATAGAATGCTGACCATATATTGACAATATTTAATTAGAGTAATAAAATATTGCATGGAATACAAAAGAGTATATAGAAAGTAATAATCTAATTACACTGAGCTGTCCAATAAGTCTTTGAAGATTAGACATTTTGGGACAGCTCAGTGAAAAGATTATTATTACTTTCTATATAGGAATACAGCAAAAGGAGGGGTTTTAATGAATAAGGAAAATGGAAATATATCCATTCATACGGAAAATATTTTTCCAATTATTAAAAAGTGGTTGTATTCTGATAAAGACATATTTATTAGAGAGCTTATAAGTAACAGCTGCGATGCTATAAGCAAGCTTAAAAGGCTGGCTTCAATTGGAGAGGCAAAGGTTGACGAGGATACAAAGTTTGAAGTAAAGGTAGTCTTTAATAAGGATACAAAAACAATTAAGTTTATAGATAACGGTATAGGAATGACTGCAGAAGAAGTTAAAAAATATATAAACCAAGTAGCTTTTTCTGGAGCAGAGGATTTTATTGCAAAGTATAAAGATAAAATGGATGAAGCTAATCAAATAATAGGACATTTTGGACTTGGTTTCTATTCTGCTTTTATGGTAGCAGAAAAGGTTGTTATAGATACTTTATCTTATCAGGAAGGTGCAGAAGCTGTTAAATGGATATGTTCCGGTGGTACAGAATATGATATGGAATCTTCTGATAAAAAAGAGAGAGGAACATCCATAACGCTGTATGTTGATGAAGAAGGAAAAGAGTTTTTAGAAGAGTCAAAGTTAAGAGAAATAATTACAAAACACTGCTCATTCCTGCCAATTGAAATTTACCTAGAAGATGAAAAAGCAGATAAGAAGGAAGAGGCTGCACCGCTGAATGATACACATCCTCTTTGGATGAAAAATCCAAAGGACTGCACAGATGAAGAATACAAGGAATTTTATAGAAAAGTATTCATGGATTTTAATGAACCATTATTTTGGATACATTTAAATGTTGATTACCCGTTTAATCTTAAAGGAATATTATACTTTCCTAAATTAAAACATGAACTGGATGCAAGCGAAGGACAAATAAAGCTCTACAACAATCAAGTTTATGTTGCAGACAATATAAGGGAAATAATTCCTGAGTTCCTTCTTCTCTTAAAGGGAGTAATTGATTGTGCTGATTTGCCTCTTAACGTATCAAGAAGCTTTCTTCAAAAGGATGCAAATGTTATTAAGATTTCAAAACATATAACCAAGAAAGTTGCAGATAAGCTTACAGAACTGTTTAAAAAGGAAAGGGAAAAATTCAACAGCTTCTGGGAGGATATCAATGTATTCATAAAATATGGCTGCATGAGAGATGAAAGCTTTTATGACAAGGTAAAAGACATTATCATATTTAAGACAACAAGTGGAGAATACTTAACACTTTCTCAGTATCTTGATGCTAACAAGGATAAACACGAAAAGAAAGTATTTTATGTAAATGATGAAAATCAACAGGCTCAATATATTAAACTGTTTAAGGAAAATGGTCTTGAAGCTATAATCTTAAATTCTGCAATTGACAATCACTTTATTAATTTCCTCGAAATGAAGGAAAGCGGAGTTCAATTTAATAGAATCGACTCTGACCTTACAGATGTCCTTAAGAACAAAGATGAAGTAATCGATGAAAACACAACAAAGGAACTTGAAGGACTTTTTAAGGAAAATATAAAAAATGATAAGCTTACTATTAAGGTAGAGAGTTTAAAGGCTTCAAGAATACCTGCAATGATGCTTTTATCCGAGCAGTCAAGAAGAATGCAGGAGATGAGTGCCATGTTTGGAGGCATGGATGTTAAGAGCATGTTCCCAAATGAAGAAACTCTAATAATAAATAAGAATAGTGCTCTGATTAGTTCACTTCTTTCTTTAAGCAAAAAAGAGGAAAAGAAAGAAGATGTATCGATGATATGCCAGCATATATATGATTTAGCTTTGATAGGAAATAAACAGCTGGATGCAGAGTCAATGTCCGATTTTATTGAAAGAAGCAATAAAATTTTAGAAAAGCTAGTTTAATTTTTTATTATTGACATATACTACAATAAAAAGTATAATATATAATAATTTAATAAGGATATAAACATTGATGAGAAGAGTAGCTATAGGATAGATTTAAAGAGAGCCAGCGCTGGTGGGAGTCTGGTATGAAGCTTATAGTGAAGAACATCTCTGAGTTTCTAACCGAAATTGTTTAAAGTAGGCTTAGACGAGGCCAACACGTTACTAGTTGGGAAGTATTATATGTACTTATTAAGCCGGCTTTTTATTAAGCAATTTGGGTGGCACCGCGCAAGTTAACCTTTCGTCCCATTATTTTATGGAACGAAAGGTTTTTTTATATTTCAAAATAAAAATATATGATGTAAAAGTCCTAAATGGACTTTTGCGAGTAATTTTTGAGCGGAAGCGAGTAATCTTTAATTGCTCAGTGCTTCCGACTAAAAGGAGGTAAAAGGTCTAAATGACCTTTTACGAGTAATTAGCGAGCGGAAGCGAGTAATCTTTAATTGCTCAGTGCTTCCGACTAAAAGGAGGAATAAAAATGGAAACAGTTGTAATCAAACAGTTGTACAGAGAAACAGAAAAATATGCTGGACAAATTGTAAGCATATCTGGATGGATAAGGACGGTTAGAGCTTCTAATGCCTTTGGATTTATAGAGCTAAATGATGGAAGTTTCTTTAAAAACGTTCAAATAGTTTTTGAGAGCGAACTAGATAATTATAAGGATGTATCTAAGCTTCCAATAAGCTCTTCAATTACAATAGAAGGTATTGTAGAATTAACACCAGAATCAAAACAGCCTTTTGAAATTAAAGCTAAGAAAATAATAATTGAAGGACTTTCTCATTCAGATTTTCCGCTCCAAAAGAAGAGACACTCTTATGAATATTTAAGAACAATAGCTCACTTAAGACCAAGAAGCAACACTTTTGCGGCGGTATTTAGAGTACGATCAATAGCTGCCTTTGCTATTCATAAGTTTTTCCAGGAAAGAGGTTTTGTGTATGTTCATACTCCAATAATTACTGGAAGTGACTGTGAAGGTGCTGGAGAAATGTTCAGATTAACTACATTAGATTTAAACAATGTCCCTAAAACTGAGGATGGAAAAATAGATACTTCAAAAGACTTCTTTGGAAAAGAAACAAATCTTACTGTAAGCGGACAGCTGAATGTTGAAACTTTTGCTTTGGCATTTAGAAATGTTTATACCTTTGGACCAACCTTTAGGGCTGAAAACTCAAATACTACAAAACATGCTGCTGAGTTCTGGATGATTGAGCCAGAAATGGCTTTTGCAGATCTTCAGGATGATATGGAAGTTGCTGAAGAAATGGTTAAGTATATAATAAACTATGTTATGGAAAATGCTCCAGAAGAAATGGAGTTCTTCAATAAGTTTATCGACAACACTTTATTTGACAGATTAAATAATGTAATAAGCTCAGACTTTGGAAGAGTTACGTATACTGAAGCCGTAGAAATCTTAGAAAAATGCGGTGAAAAGTTTGACTATCCTGTTAGCTGGGGAGTTGACCTTCAAACAGAACATGAAAGATACTTGACTGAAAAACACTTTAAAAAACCCGTATTTGTAACAAATTATCCAAAGGACATTAAAGCTTTTTACATGAAATTAAATGATGATGGAAAAACTGTTGCAGCAACAGATCTTTTAGTACCTGGTGTAGGTGAAATAATTGGTGGAAGCCAAAGAGAAGAAAGACTAAGCGTTCTTGAAGCAAGAATGGAAGAGCTGGGGCTTAACAAGGAAGATTACTGGTGGTATTTAGAACTGAGAAAATATGGAGAAACAGTACATTCAGGCTTTGGACTTGGATTTGAGAGAATACTAATGTATTTAACAGGAATGGCGAATATAAGAGATGTTATTCCTTTCCCAAGAACTCCTGGTACAGCAGAGTTTTAATAATTAGATATATGAAAAGCAGCAATTATGTTCATTATAATTGCTGCTTTTTAACATTGGTCTATTTGAATTCATTCTTATGGACTGACTAAATTCTTCTCTTTTTGACATAATTAATATTTAGTAATATACTATTATGATGAAAAAATACAGAAAGACGGAGATAAAATGTTTAAGACAGTTGATTATAGTGAATTAAAGGGAAATTATCTTATTATAGATGTAAGAAGTCCTCAGGAACATAAGGAAGCAAGTATACCAGGAGCTATAAACATTCCTATATTTGATGATGAAGAAAGAAAAGAAATAGGCTTTTTATATGTTAATGAAAGTGTTGAAAAAGCTAAAAAGACAGGAATAGAGGCAGTATCAAAAAAGCTTCCTCTTATATATGAGCAGATTTCTGAGCTTGATAAGAAATATGATAAACTTATTCTTTTTTGTGCAAGAGGAGGAATGAGAAGTTCTAGTTTATGTTCTTTGTTTAGTACTTTAGGCATGGATACATATAAGCTTAGCGGAGGTTATAAGGGATATAGAAAATTTATTAATGAACAATTAATTAAAGTTAATGAAAATATAAAATATATAGTTATTCACGGAAAAACTGGCGTTGGCAAAACGGAATTACTAAAGTACTTAAAGGGAAAAGATATGGATGTACTTGACTTGGAAGAAGCAGCAAACCATAGAGGCTCTCTTCTAGGAAATGTAGGACTTGGCCAAGGAAGAAGCCAAAAGCAGTTTGAAGCCTTAGTTTATGAATCAATAAAAAACAGAAAAACAAATTATGTTTTTGTAGAAGGGGAAAGCAAAAGAATAGGAAACATTATAATTCCTGATTATATATACAGCAGTATGGAAAAAGGAGTTCATATTTTAGCTGACGCAGATTTAGATTTTAGAGCTGGATTAATTATAAAGGAATACACAAATTCAGAAAATGCAGTAGAAGAAATACTTTCATCGTTAGATAGTTTAGAAAGATATATTAGCAGTAAAAATATTGAAAGGTATAAAGATTTAGTGCAGAAGGGTGATTTTGAAGAGGTTGCCAAAGAACTTATGGTTAAATATTATGATCCAATGTACTTAAATGGGATCAATAAATATAAGTATGACTTAAATATTAATATACAAGATATAAAAAAAGCTGGTGAATTTTTAATTGAGTGGGTGGAAGAATATATTCATAATTAAAATAACAACAGGGAGAAAATTATGATATATGCTAAAGAACAACAGGCTCAAAATAGATGGCTTATTCTAGCTGTAGTTTTAATAGGACCTTTTATGTCTACATTAGACAGCAGTATTGTTAATGTAGCTCTTCCTACAATAGCAAAACAGCTTGACGTAGGAATGTCTGCGATACAATGGGTTGTTACAAGTTATTTAATAGTGATTTCCTCAATGATTTTAACATTTGGAAGAATTGCCGATTTAAAAGGTAAAAAACTTGTTTATCAATATGGTTTTTTAATATTCTCCATAGGTTCATTGTTTTGCGGTATTTCAAAAAGTGTAAGCACTCTTATTATTTCAAGAATAATACAGGCTGTTGGAGCTTCTATGACTATGTCCTGCAGTCAAGCTATAATAACAAGCGTATTTCCAGAAAACGAGAGAGGCAGGGCACTTGGACTCTCTGGTACTACCGTAGCTTTAGGGACAATGATAGGACCTCCACTAGGTGGAATAATGGTTGGACTATTTAACTGGGAATCAATTTTTTTGATAAATGTTCCAATAGGAATTGGTGCGTTTTTACTTGGAGTTAAACTTCTGCCTAAGGACACTAAAACGATAAATGAAAGCTTTGATTTTTTAGGCGCAGTATTTTTTTCGATTGCTGTTGTATCTTTATTTTGGTCAATGCTGAGTGCAGAAGAATTTGGATGGAGTAATATCTATATTTTGTCAGGTTTTATTGTTGCCGCAGTTTGCTTAATAGTTTTTTATTTTTGGGAAAAAAGAGCTAAGTATCCTATGCTTGAGTTTTCATTGTTTCATAATAAGTTATTTACTATAAGTATCATCTGTGCTTTTATATCATTTTTAACTATATTTTGTACAAATATTATACATCCTTTTTATCTTCAAAATGCGATTAAGACTAATGCGCAAGTAGCAGGAATGCTTATGATGGTTTATCCTATCACAGTAGCCCTGGTGGCACCTTTAAGCGGATATCTATCTGATATAATAGGCAGTGAAATATTAACACTCTTAGGGCTTGTATTAACAGCTTTAGGATTATTGTTTCTATCATTTTTAAACTTAAATTCAAGCTTTATATCAATAATACTGAGTATGAGTGTACTAGGAATAGGAAACGGACTTTTTCAGTCTCCTAATAATTCTTTGGTAATGTCAACCGCACCAAAATATAAGCTTGGAATTGCCGCGAGTATAAATGCTCTTATAAGAAACTTGGGAATGGTTTTTGGAATAGCTTTTTCTTTAACCTTACTTTATAATAGAATGAGTGCTAAGATTGGATATACAGTTGTAAGCTTTGTAGAAGGAAGAGAGGACGTGTTTGTATACGCTATGATGTTTGTATATAGAACAGCTGCAGCAATATGCATTTTAGGGGTTTTATTAACTTTATTTAGACTAATTAATAGGAAAGAAAAAACGGCGTAATAAGTTTTAGAATTATGCTGAATTTAATATATGGTGATTATTTTGAAAAAAGGATATTTATATTCAATAATCTCTGCAATATTTTTTGGTAGTGCGGGGCTTATTGTAAAACTTGCTTTTCTAGAAGGAACTGAATCTGTAGATTTGTTAACCTTACAATACTTCATTGCGGTACCGCTCATGTTTATACTGCTGTTTGTTTTTAATAGGAGCAGAATGAGGGCCTCTAAAAAGGAGCTGTTTCATTTATTTGTCTTAGGAGTAGTTGGAAATACATTCATGACAGTATTTTATTATAAATCCTACAGTTATTTGCCAATGTCTATGGTAACTATACTACTATACACCTATCCAATAATCGTATTTTTTTATTCTGTTATATTTGGAAAAGAAAGAATAAGCATGCATAAAATACTAGCACTTATTTTAGCTTTTATAGGATGTATATTTGCTTTAGGGTTAATGAAAGGGGAAATTAAATACTCGCCTTTAGGTATACTCTTTGGTATTTTGGCAGCCGTATTTTATGCATTTATGAATATTTACTCTGAACATAGGCTTTCAAATGTAGAACCGCTTGCAATAAATGCATATTCTACGCTGTTTTCCCTATTGAGCTTAATGTTGTACAAGTTCCCTGTATTTATATTTCAGGGTAAAGTTTCTACAAATATGATTAAATATACTGTTATATTAGCTTTATTTTGCGAAATAATTCCTCTAACTCTTATGTACGCAGCAATAAAATATATAGGTTCTTTAAAAGCCTCAATTATAGGAAACATAGAGACTCCAACCGCTATGCTCCTTTCATTTTTAATTTTAAAAGAACCTGTTACTATAATACAGCTTTTAGGTGCAATTTTAATTTTTTATGCTGTTTATATTATAAGGAAATAAATAATTACTAATCTGTTATAATATAATAATTAATGAAGTATAGAATAGGATGTGGGGTACATAGTGTTTTATTTGTTTTTATATCTAGTTATTATTAATATTTTTGCTGTTTTTGTTATGTATTCTGATAAGAAGAAAGCAAAAAAAGGATATTGGAGAGTACCTGAACAGAGGCTTTTTATAATTGCAATTTTGTTTGGGAGTTTAGGAATTTTAATTGGAATGAGAATGTTTAATCATAAGACAAGACACTTTAAGTTTGTGTTTGGAATACCTGTAATTTTAATAATACAAATTTACATAATTTACAGGTTCTTTTATTATTTCTGGTAACTTCAAAGTAGTATTAAAAGTTCTTTTTTCTGGGCAACCTA
Source organism: Clostridium rhizosphaerae (assembly GCF_016765585.1). Taxonomy (GTDB): domain Bacteria; phylum Bacillota; class Clostridia; order Clostridiales; family Clostridiaceae; genus Clostridium_AT; species Clostridium_AT rhizosphaerae. Next base: position 664,147 of record NZ_JAESWC010000002.1, on the reverse strand, counting down.
GTAGTGAAAACTTTAAAATTTAAAGGAGATGATTTAATGGCTCAGAATAAAAGAAAGAATACTGTAGAAGAGGCTAAAAATCAATCTATGATGGATAAAACTTTTAATAGTCTAAATTCTGAAACAGGATATAAAGATACAGGAAATGATGCCCAGGTTCATGGAAAAGCCAGAGCAGTGAGGCAGAGTGAAAATGGATCACATATGTAGTTAAAATAAAGCAGCATTCACTATTACAGTGAGTGCTGCTTTAGTAATTCTTAATATTTATTTCCTTTATGCTTTTCTAAATCTAGTTTTCTATAAGCTAAAGTAGCATTAATTTCACCGCCAATAAGTATAATAACTGAACTTATAAAAAGCCAGGACATTAATGCTATAACTGCACCAAGACTTCCATAAATTTTTGAATAGCTGCCAAAGTTATTTACATAATAAGAAAATCCTACAGATATTAAAGTCCATCCTATAGTAGTAAAAACTGCACCAGGGAATGTTTCTCCCCAAGTAAGTCTCTTACTAGGTGTGTATCTATATACTGCATTAAATACGATTATCATTGCAGTCAATCCAATAATATATCTGGCAAAATCAATTATATATTCAACTCTAGGAGTAACATGAAATCTATTTATTAAAAATTTTACACCTACTTCTCCAAAAACTAAAAGCGCAAAGGCTGTTATTATTATAAGCACTAATCCAATTGTACATAAAATTGCAGTTAGCTGGACTTTCCAATAAGGCCTTTTTTCCCTTTCATCATAGGCTTTATTGAGCCCTCTAATTACAGCATTAAATCCGTTAGAGGCAGTCCATATAGTTGTAATCATACTTATTGATAATAGTCCACTGCGTCTTGTATCTACAACTTCAACAACAGTATTTTTTACTAATTTTAGAACATCAATAGGAAGAATGGTGCCTAAGGCTGTAAGAACATCTTCACTTTTTACAGAACTATAGCCTACTAATGTCATTAATAATATCAAGAAAGGGAAAAAAGCTAATAGCAAACTGTAAGCTAGCTGTGAAGCCATAGCAGTGATTTCATCATCTATATATCTAAAAATAATGCTTTTTAAAAAGCTTTTTGTTTTATATCTTGCCAAGATCATTCCTTCTTTCACTGGTAAACTTTCCTTTAAAGCCAATTAAGGACTTTAACCTTCTTAAATCAAATAAATTCAGATATAAATAGTATATTATTTTGTGATAAATTATATTATAAAATGCATCAGGTTTAATTTTACCATATTGAGGATAATATAAAAGATATAAATTTAAATTTAGGCTTTGTTAAAGAAACGTGTTGAAATCCTGCTTGTTATTCAAAGTCGTATTAATATCGGCACTAATGCTTTCTACAATATAAAAAACATTTTGTATCAATACTCTTCTTGAACAGGTTTTTATTAAAAGCAAGTAATGGCATTTTTATTATTTACATATTTAAATATAAACCTATAAACCTATAAACCTATAAAAATATTTAAATATTTACTGTAACCATGATGGTTTGCAGTAGATTTGCTTTCTAAAATATAAAAGAACATGCTTATATCAACACTATTATTAAACAGCACTTAAATTTAAATAAAATATAAGGCTTTAAGTTAAATTTCTTAGTAAAAATCTTATATTTAGAACAGGTGATAAAGTGAGCAGAGAAATATACTATAATGAGAAAAAACTAGCTGATGAAAGTATTTTTGGTGGCAACGGACGATTTATAAATTTAAATGGTTCAAAAACATATATTGTTGAAAAAGGAAAAGGTGAAAACATAATTTTTTTGAATGGAATAGCTGCTTCAATATTTACTTGGAGATATCTTATAGACGATCTTTCTAAAGATTTTCATGTGTTCGGTATGGATTTTACAGGTGCAGGTCTTTCAGAAAAAAAAGATTCAAAATATAGCATAGATATATTTACAGATCAGACCATAGCTCTTATGAATTATTATAATATAGATAAGACTATAATTGTTGGCAATTCTCTTGGAGGAGAAGTAGCATTAAATACTTCTTTAAAATATCCGCATAAGATTAAAGGAATGATACTTATAGACAGTGCAGGATATCAAGGAAATAAGGAAGTTACAAAATTTTTAGTAAAGTTAAGCCGTTTAAAGATTACTTTGAAGATGTTAGAGTTTTGCATGAGTAGAAAATTAGTTAAAAGAATTATTAGATGGGCTTTCTATAATGATAAAATTATAGGTGAAGATACGATAGAAGGATATTATAAACCTATGAAAACAAAAGGAAGTATAGAAGCGTTTATAGAATTAGTTAAAAATTTAAGCTTTACAGAGTTTGACTACGAAAAAGTTAAAAGCATAAAAGTACCAACTCTTATTATTTGGGGAGAAAATGATAAGTGGATTCCCCTGTCAGATGGCTATAGATTAAACAGAGATATGATAGATTCTCAGCTTATAATAATAGAGCATTGTGGGCATGGACCTCAGGAAGAAAAGCCAGAATATGTTTCGTTACTCATAAAAAATTTTATAGATAACAAACTGTAATTACAATAAATAGAAGTGATATTATTTTATTGGAATTTTATTAATAATGTCAAAGTATTAGCATAAATATGATATAATAAACTTAAAGAATTTACTGCATATAATATAATAAAGAACATATAAATTAAAAAGTACTCTTATTAATAAGAATTATAAATAGTAAAGATTAAGAGAAGGAGGAAATTCTTATTGTATAAGTGTGAGGTTTGCAGCAGACAAGCTGATATTCATCATATAGTTCATAAGAATGAAGGAGGATTGGATTTTCCTCTAAATTATAAATATTTATGCCCTGAGCATCATAGAGGTAAACAGGGTCCCCATAGAAACAGTAAAATAGATATTGAGTATAAGCTAGAAATGCAGGAAAAGCTTAGAAATATATTGAATAAGAATTTTTACACTATGGAGGAACTGATTATTATTCTTGAACTTAATAAAACTAGAGCTAAAAAGTTTTTTAAGGACTTAAAGCTATTCAAGGAAGGATATAAGAAAGAAGATATAATTTACAGGCTTATGGGAAGGAAAATATATGATGAACAGATGCTTGAAGATTATTATGAAATAATGGTTGTTTTAATATAATAAACCGGATTGTTTATATAGCTTCAATTCATAAAGTTATATAAGACAGTCCGGTTTTTGCATACAAATTAATAATTAGTTTTTAGAGTAAAACTCTAATATTTTTGAAAATTTTAAGTTTATAGGGATTTCATCCTTTATAGGAAGCTTAGTCAGCTTACCTGAAAAGTCATTTTTATCTTTTTCAAGATAACTGTACACATTTTCAGTACATATGAAATTTTCAGTAAACATTTCATTTTTCCTGGATTTTTCTCTTAACGTAAGCACCTCACCTACTTTAACTTTGTAGGAAGGTATATCTATTCTGCTTCCATTAACTAGGACATGGCCATGTACAACCATTTGTCTTGCTTGTCTTAGAGTAGAAGCAAAACCAAGTCTATATACTATATTATCCAATCTTCTTTCTAAGTTTTGTATTAAAAACTCTTCAGATTTTTGCTTAGAATTTAGTGCATCAAACACATAACGTCTAAATTGTTTTTCAAGTACACCGTAATATGCTTTGAGTTTTTGTTTTTCTAAAAGTTGCTCTCCATATTCAGAGAGATTTCTATGAGGCTTTGCACCTCTATTTAAGGCTTTTGGGTGATTAAATACATTTACGCCCAAATGTCTTGCTACTTTAAATCTAGGTCCTAAATATCTTGCCATAGTATACCTCCAATATAATGTTATTATATTGCGGTAATTTGGCGCCAACAGCCTTTATTATAATAGCATAATGAGATGAGTTTGTAAATAAGAATTGTTATCAATATTATATTTTTGTATTATAATTTCCTATAAGCTTTTGTATAGTTCTTATTAAAGCATCTTTTGAAGTATTCCATGGCTCATTAGCAAAGCGGTAGTCAAACTTTGAAATAAACCACTCCAATTCCTGCTGAAGTCTGTTTAAGTTCTCTTCTTGAATCTTTGAAGTAATCTCAATAAACTCTTCCTGTTTAAGTTGATTATTGATTATAACAGAAGAGATTTTAAGTACTTGATTGTAATGTTTTAAGCAAAATCCTCTTGAATTTTTATAGATCTCCTTAAAATTTTCTTCCTTTACCCAAAGATTAACTAAAGTTTTCATATAATTATTCATACTTTCATCTAATTTATTACATAGCAAGCATTCCTTTTTATCCTGAATCGTCTCTATATTTTTTATAAATAGTTTTTTGATTGGGTTTTTAGAGACACTTTTTCGTGGCAGCTCACTACTTTTTAAGGCTTCTTTTTTCAAGTGTAAAATTCTATTAGTGAGTACAGCTAAGCCGCATTTATCCGGATATCTATATAGCTTTTCGAAGTGTTCATGACAAAAATCATAGTTTTCAACAAGGTGAGGGTTTAAGCGGACATCCATAACCATTTCAGAAAATAAGGTTTGTATAAAATTGTCATCAGATTTTTTTTCTATACTGCAAAGAGGGCATTCACAGTTTTTTGTTTCATAAGCTTCCCAAATGGGAATTTCATATATCTTTTGCTTCATTAAATAAATCCTCTCAAAATTATTTTTTTAAAAAGCCTTTTCTATCTAAAAACTCTTTCATATGAGGTCTTAAAGGCTTACTCATATGTTTGGCCATTTGTCTTGTCCATGTATCACTTCGCAGAGCATTGGTTCTTTCTATATAATAATCACTTATTTTTTTATCATATTGTTTAATTAAGTCTATTTTACTGTCGATATCATATTTATCAGTACAGCAGACTGCATCAAGGGGAAGTCTGAGCTTTGTTTCAGGATTATCAGCTGGATAACCGAGGCACATGCCAAATACAGCATAAACATTATCAGGCAATTCCAGAAGTTTTGATATTTCATTTGGATTATTTCTGATACCTCCTATGTAAACGCCTCCTAGACCTAGGGACTCTGCAGCAAGCATAGCATTTTGGGCTGCCAAAGCCGTATCTACTGTTGCAATTATGAAAGCTTCTGTATATCCTTGTTCAATTTGTTCACTATTTAAGCTGCCTGCAATTTCAAATTTATGAAGATCAGCACAAAAAACAAGAAACAGAGGACATTCTTCAATGTAGGTTTGGTCACCAGATAAAATTCTTATAGTATTTCTTTTTTCTATATCCATAACATTAATTATTGTATAAGCCTGCATAAAACTTGAAGTAGATGCAGCCTGTGCTGAAGAGATTATCTCTTTTATAATATTGTCTTTCACAGGTTTGTTTAAATATTTTCGTATGGATTTATGTGATTTTATTAAATTTATTGTTTCATTCATCGTAACACCACCATCTTATAATTAAAACTTTATAAAATCATTATATCCTATATGCTTTCACTTATGAAAATTAATTTTTACTATAAAGGTATGGAAGATATAGTTATGTAATTTGGTAAGTTTTAAATAGTATTTTAATAATGAAAGTTAGCAACAATATTATTGAGATTATAAGAAAGTGTATAGCACTTTTTAAGTTATGTTAGCTTTAGAAGTAGGAGGAATGAATATGAGTAATAAAGATGCAGAAAAACAAAAAAAAGCGCAGCAAAAAGAGAATGAAAGAAGAGTAGATGATTTAATAAATTTAGTTGAAAATAAAACAAGGACAGAAAGACATTTAGAGCAACACTCAGATATAGGAGATCCTGACAGACTTCCTCATGTTTATGAAGTTCAAAGTGCAAGAGATGAGCAAATAGAAAATCTCAAAAATGCTATAGTTTATGGAGATAACACGAAAAATGATACTGATGATCAGCTTGAAAGTTTAAAGAAAAATTATACTTTCTCTGAAGGCTACATCGAACACAATGGAGATCATATGGATTCTCAAGCTCTTCAAAACTTAAAGGCAAAACAAGAAAATAGAAAAGAACAAATGGATATATTAGAATAAAAAGGAAGCATGTTTTAGATTAATTTCTAAAACATGTTTTTTTGATTAAAATATTTATTGTTTTGAGAAAAAATGTATTGTAAAATTATACCATAGGATTAAGGGATAACTAAAGGAGGAAAGATATATGAAACTTGAGGGGAAAGTAGTTGTGGCTCAAGGCGGCGGCCCAACTGCTGTTATTAATCAGTCCTTAGTTGGAGTGGTGTTGGAATCAAGAAAGTTTATGCAGGTTACAAAGGTATATGGGGCTGTAAATGGAGTATCAGGCATTATTAATGAAGATTTTTTTGATTTAACTCAAGAAACAACACACAATTTAGAGCAAGTGGCTGTAACACCATCCTCAGCACTTTTTTCTACAAGAGATAAACCTGATGAAAAATACTGCAAAGAAATATTTTCAGTGCTCAAAGCCCATGACGTAAGATATTTCTTCTACATAGGAGGTAATGATTCTGCTGATACTGTAAGAATAGTTAATGAGCAGGCAAAAAAATCCGATTATGAATTTAGAGCTATACATATACCAAAGACTATTGATAATGATTTAATGATAAATGACCATACACCAGGCTATGGATCCGCTGCTAGATTTATAGCTAATGCCTTTATAGGAGCAAATCTTGATAACAGAGCACTTCCTGGAGTTTATATTGGTGTTGTAATGGGAAGAGATGCAGGATTTTTAACTGCCGCTTCATCTATAGCCCAAAAGTATCCTGATGATGGACCTCATTTAATATATCTTCCAGAAAGACCTTTTGATATGGAAAAGTACTTACTGGATGTTAAAAAAGTTTACGATAAGCATGGGCGATGTGTTATAGCTGTTTCAGAAGGAATAAAGGATAAAAATGGAGTGCCAATAATTACAAAGCTTATAGATGATGTGGAGAAAGATGCTCATGGAAACATACAATTATCAGGAACAGGCGCCTTAGGAAATTTACTAGCTAATTATATAAAGAAAAATTTGAATATCAAAAGAGTAAGATCAGATACATTTGGGTATCTTCAGCGTTCCTTTATGGGTTGTGTTTCTGATGTAGACCAGCATGAAGCTAGAGAAGTAGGAGAAAAAGCTGCTCAATTTGCTATTTGGCATAATATAGATGGTTCAATAACTATACATAGAACCGGTTACTATTCAGTGGATTATAAGATAACGCCTCTTAAAGATGTTGCCGGAAAAACAAAGCATATGTGCGATGAATTCATTAATACTGAAGGAAATAACGTTACAGATGCTTTTAAGTTTTATGTAAGACCTCTTTTGGGTTCCGGACTGGAGTCGGCACATAGAATCAGAGCTCCCAGGGTTTCAAAGATTTTAAGGAAAGAAGAATAATTTTGAATGTATATAAAGTTAATTAATATAAAACCGGCTGAGAATTTCAGCCGGTTTTTCAGTTGCATAAAAAAAGTAGGTAAAAAATTAAAAAAATAAGAACAATTTTCGATGCAAGTTAATAAGATAGTAGTATGAGTTGATTTGATGAGGTGAAGTGCGATTGGCGTATGATAATAGAGAACTATTTGCAAGGATACTAAAATGTGAAGCTGGTGGGGAAGGCGAAAATGGGATGAAAGCCGTGGCAAGCGTAATAATGAATAGAGTGAATGCTGCTAGCGGGGAATACCAAAGAATAGGACAGGGAAGTATTAGAAACATAATTTATCAAAAGGGTCAATTTGACTGTGTACGTCCTACACTTGGAGGAGCTCAAAATCCTCAGACTGTTTGGGCAAATCCACCGGAAGATATACACTATCAGATTGCTGATTGGGCTATATCCGGAAACAGACTTTTTACAGTTGGAGCATCACTTTGGTACTTTAATCCTTTTAATCCCTCTTGCCCATATACTTTTCCTTATAATGGAACTGGAAGTTTTCAGGTAAGGGTAAATCAACATTGCTTTTATAATCCAACAGCACTTTATTATAAAACTTGATTATTGCATTATGTTTTCAATTAAGATCTATATTAAATTAATATAAAGAGGAGGAGCTTTATGAATTCTGAATATTTATATGATTGTCCATTTAGACAAATGGACAATACACCAATGACTTCTGATAATATGCAAATGCCTATGTTTCAACAAGGACCAGGAGGAATGCCCGTCATTTCTGCAGGGATGCCAGCATTAGCACCAGGAGGAACTACTGCTATACCGCCTTTTCCAACACCACAAGCCGTTCAGGGGATGAATGCTGCCTCTGGTCAATTTCAGAATAATTTTGAAATGCAGCCGGGAGCACCAGTTCAGCAGGATATTAACTATACACAGGGCTACTTAAGAACACAAATAGGGAAAAGAATGTTGGTTAGCTTTCTCATTGGAACAAATACTTATCAGGATAGAACAGGTACACTAGAGAAGGTGGGAATAAGCTATATTATCTTAAGAGAACCTGAAGGAACACAACTTCTATGTGATATATATTCAATAAAATTCGTTAGAATATTCCAATAGAAGAAAACATAAAGGTCGAAACTGTTTAGTTTCGACCTTTATGTTTTCTTCTATAATTTTCATGCTACAATTGCTTGTCCTTAAAAGATATAAATGTTATACTGATAAAGGTGAAAAACCTCTAATAAAGGTGAAAAATATCAAAAAATGGAGAGATGCTGAATGAAACGTACTGCTATTAGCTTTTTATTAGCTTCACTATTAATTGTTGCAAATGTAGGGCAAGTTAAGGCTGCTGACAGTGGAATGCCTAAGATTCAAGGTAAAGCTGGAATTACTATGGATATTGAAACAGGAGAAATAATTTATAATAACAATATAGATGAAAAAGAATATCCAGCAAGCACCACTAAGTTAATGACTGCACTGCTTTTTGCGGAAAATAAAAGTAAAAGTGATGAAATTAAATATACAGAGAGTGCAAAAAAACAACCTGAGTATTCTCTAGATAAGAACTTACATAAGATGGATATAGGAGAGAGCATGTCTGCTTCAGACACAATGGATGCCCTGCTTTTATTCTCAGCTAATGATGTTGCATATATGATAGGAGATAATGTAAGTGGCAATACTCAAAAGTTTGTTGATTTAATGAATGATAGAGCAAAAAAGTTAGGATTGAAAAATACTAATTTTGTTTCTCCAAATGGACTACATGATCCAAATCACTATACAACTTCTTATGATTTAAGTGTTATTGCAAGAGAAGCTTTTAAAAATGATTGGGTTAGAGAAACTATGGCCAAGAAAAACAGTAAAATAACAACTTCCAAAGGAGCCATATTATTACTTGAAAATAGAAATAAGCTTGTTGGCGTTGATGGCTGCGTAGGTGGAAAAACAGGATATACAGAACCTGCCGGAAGAGCTTTGGTGGCATTTTATGAAAGAGATGGAAGAAAGCTTGTTGGCGTTGTTATGAAATCAGTTTACGATAGTCAAGATTCTGCTGTTTTTGATGATATGAAAAAGATAATTGACTGGAGCTATAATGAAAAGCAAGTTCAACTTCATAAAAATGGCGATACTGTTAAAACAGAAACCTTAACCTATAAACCATTTAGATTCTTTGGGCCAGAAAAGAAGATTGAAGTACCTTTTGTTCTTCATGAAGATATAAGTTATTACAATAATGATATAAATAAGAAGGAATTAAAAGAAGAATATAATATTGATAAAATAAATGTTTGGAACCTAAGTTCTGATAAATCAGCAGGAACTATAAACATAAAAGAGAGGGAAGCTAATAGAAGCTTTAAAGTATACAGCACTATATCAACAAAGGATATAGTAAAGCAAAACCTTGCTCTTTATATTGGATTAGGATTGGCAGTTATAATAGTTATATTAGGAGTGTTAGGTCTAATTCTTAAAATTAAGAATACAAGAAGAAGAAGCTCAAGAACATATTATTAATTTTTAAATCTCTAGTTGAATAAAACTAGAGATTTTTTTATATAAGCTGCATCTGCACATGCAGATACAGCCTTTTAATACAATGTTAAAATTAAAATATTACTTTTTCTTTGAATTGTTTTTTGAGCTGCTGCTGGAAGAAGATTTTTTATTGTCGTTTTTCTTAGGCTGTTTTTTATCCTTATTTTTTGCCATATTCTTACCTCCTTATAGTTGTAATTGTTAGGAAGATATCCCTAAATCTTTAGTTAATACATTTATATTTAAAAAGTTTTTTTTTAGAATAAAAAAATAGCCTCTGCAGTAAGAAAAAATTTTGCAGAGGCTACATATGTTTTAGTATTGGAGATAAAGCAATTTAAATTATTTTAAGGAATTATATCTGTTTGATACTTCTTCCCAATTTACTACATTCCACCATTCATTTATATAATCCGGTCTCTTATTCTGATATTTCAAATAATAAGCATGTTCCCAAACGTCAAGACCAAGCAATGGCTTATGACCTTCAGAAATTGGATTATCCTGATTTGCTGTAGATACAATTTCTAATAAACCTTCTTTAGAAATTACTAGCCAAGCCCATCCGCTTCCGAATCTAGATATTGCAGCTTTACCAAAAAGCTCTTTAAATTGTTCTAAGTTCCCAAACCTTTCATTTATCTTTTCAGCTAATTCACCAGAGGGTTTTCCAGTTGAATCAGGTACCATTACAGACCAGAAAATTGAGTGATTGTAATGACCTCCTCCGTTATTTCTAACAGCGGCTTTAATATCTACTGGTAAGGAATCTAGTGAAACTAGTAAATCTTCTAGATTTCTATCTTGAAGTTCAGGATATTTTTCAAGTGCAGCATTAAGATTATTTACATATGCAGCATGATGTTTAGTATGATGTATTGTCATTGTTAATTCATCTATATACGGTTCTAAAGCGTTATAATTATAGTTTAATTTTGGTAATTCATATTTCATTTTTTATCTTCCTTTCATATCTAAGTGATTTATTAGAATTAATATTATGTAATATTTGTTAGTTGATGATTTTATTATAATCACAAATTAAATAAAAATCAATATCAAATGATAATAATTATTACTAATTTACAGTTTATTCATAAGTTGCCTGTAATTATTTAGATTTGAGTTTATAAATGGTAAAACTGTATATTGTATTTACCTTTTTTGTGATATAATATATATGTGGCATATTTTAGTAAAAAAGAATTAAAGTGGATGAAGCGACGTTTGTTAATATTTAGCTTCGACAAAAGTATGGGGGGTATACTAATGAACAAAGGTGCTGTAATTTTAAAAACTAACATTAAAGGGATATTGGGAGAATTAATTAAAAAAGTATTTGTGATATTATTAGTCTCTGCTGTATGCATAGCTGCTAGCAAACTTAGAACCTATGTAGCTGACAAATTTCATATTAGTGGTTCTATTTTTAAGGGAGAAATAATGGGGACTATATCTATGATACTTGTTTATATAGTTTTAGGAATTTTATTTATATTACTAGCTATAGCTGTATTTAAATTTTTAATGGTGTTTTATGAATTGAAAAGGGTCACTACAATTGATTTTGACAGAGAAAAGATTATAATTCAAAAGTATGATTTTCCTTTCGATAAAGAAATATTAGAAAAAAAGTTTAATAGAATAGTTGGTGTAGAAATAGCACAAAAATCAATAGACAGAACAGTTGATGCAGGAACCGTGTATCTTGAATATTTAGTTCAGAGCAAAAATGATTCAAAACTTAGGGGTATAGAAATACCATATACTATAAATCCATTTAATTTAAAAGATAAGCTAATGGAGGAATTATAGAATTTTAGTAATAAGATTTCCTCAAAGTTAATTAACTTAAAAGTCTAAATAAAATCTTATAAAAAAATTTGAGCGAGCAGTATTAAAATAGAACTGCTCGCTTTTTATTTTTAAAAATCTAGGAAAAATTTGCTAAAAATATGCATACTATTCCTCAACTTTCAAATAATAAATAAGTAAATAACATTAGGGTGATTTTTATATTACATACGAGGAGGATTAGTTTCATGCAAAAAAATATGAAAACAATGGATGGAAACCAGGCTGCAGCATATGTTTCCTATGCTTTTACCGATGTTGCAGCTATATATCCAATAACTCCATCAACTCCAATGGCAGAAGGTGTTGACGAATGGTCTGCACATGGAAAGAAAAATATTTTTAATCAGCAGGTTAGAGTAGTAGAGCTTCAATCGGAAGCAGGAGCAGCTGGTGCAGTTCATGGTTCACTGCAGGCAGGTGCATTAACTACAACCTATACAGCTGCGCAAGGTTTACTATTAATGATTCCTAACATGTACAAAATGGCGGGAGAGCTTCTTCCTGCAGTATTTCATGTTAGCGCTCGTGCCATAGCAACTCATGCTCTATCAATATTTGGAGACCATCAGGACGTTATGGCTACAAGACAAACTGGCTTTGCACTTTTAGCATCTTCAAACGTTCAGGAAGCTATGGATATGGCGGCTATTACACATCTTAGTGCTATTAAGGGAAGAGTGCCATTTTTACATTTCTTCGATGGCTTTAGAACTTCTCATGAAATTCAAAAAATTGAAGTTATAGAATATGATGATTTAGCTAAGATGGTAGATTATGACGCTATTAAGGCTTTCAGAGATAGAGCTTTAAACCCCAATCACCCAGTAGTTAGAGGTACAGCACAAAATCCAGATATATACTTCCAGGGCAGAGAAGTTTCAAATCCATTTTTCCTGGCTGTTCCTGACACAGTAGAGAACTACATGAAAGAATTTAAGAACATAACTGGAAGAGAATATCATCCATTTGACTATTATGGAGATCCAGAAGCTGAAAATATAATAATCGCAATGGGCTCAGTTTGCGACACAGCAAGTGAAGTTATAGACTATTTAAGAGGCAAAGGTGAAAAAGTAGGTATGATCAAGGTTCACTTATACAGGCCTTTCTCAGAAAAATACTTCTTTGATGTTTTGCCTAAGAGCGTTAAAAAAATAGCTGTATTAGACAGGACAAAGGAACCAGGTTCACTTGGGGAGCCTTTGTATCTTGATGTAACTAAACTATTCTATAACAGAGAAAACAGCCCAGTAATAGTTGGTGGAAGATACGGACTTGGCTCAAAGGATACAAGGCCTTCTCAAATACTTGCTGTATTTAAGAATTTAGAGCATGAGGAGCCTAAGGACAGATTTACTATAGGAATAGTTGACGATGTATCCAACACCTCACTTCCAGAGGATGAAATAATTAGTACAGTTCCAGAAGGAACAATAAGCTGCAAGTTCTACGGACTTGGCTCAGACGGTACGGTTGGAGCAAACAAGAGTGCCATTAAGATAATTGGAGACAACACAAACCTTTATGCTCAAGCTTATTTCTCCTATGACAGCAAGAAGTCAGGCGGAAGCACAGTATCTCACTTAAGATTTGGAAAGTCCCCAATAAGATCTCCTTATTTAGTGTTCAATGCGGACTATATTGCCTGCCACAATAGATCTTTTATATACAACATAGATGTATTAAAGGGCTTAAAGCAAGGTGGCACCTTTGTGCTTAACTGCCCTTGGGACCCTACAGAGCTTGAAACTAAGCTTCCAGCTAATATGAAAAGATTCTTGGCTAAAAACAATATTAACTTCTACATAGTTGATGCAGTTTCAATAGCTAAAGAAATTGGCCTTGGCAACAGAATAAATATGATAATGCAGTCAGCTTTCTTCAAGCTTGCTAATGTTATTCCAATAGAAGATGCTGTTAATTATTTAAAGGAATCAATATCAAAGACTTATGGAAGAAAAGGCGAAAAGATAGTTCAAATGAATTATGCAGCTGTTGACAGAGGGCTTGAAGCGGTTAGAAAGATAGAAGTTCCATCTCATTGGGCAGATGCAAAAGACGAGGTAGGAAATATTAAAGTAGAACCTGACTTTATTAAGAATATCGCTAGACCAATGGAAAGACACGAAGGCGACGAGCTTCCGACAAGTGCTTTTGTTGGTATGGAAGACGGTACTTTCCCACTTGGAACGGCATCCTACGAAAAGCGCGGCATTGCAATAAATGTTCCTGAATGGCAAATAGATAAATGTATACAATGCGGACAGTGTGCTTATGTATGTCCTCATGCTACCATAAGACAATTCCTTGTTGATGAGGAAGAGCAGAAGAAGCTTCCTGAGAAATTCCTCGTTAAAAAGGCAGCAGGAAAAGGGCTTGAAAGCTTTGGCTATAGAATACAGGTTACACCTCTTGATTGTACTGGATGTGGAAACTGTGCAGATGTATGTCCGGCACCAGGAAAGGCTCTTATCATGAAGCCTCTTGAAGAACAGATACTTGAGCAGGCTGAAAACTGGGAATTTGCAATGACCCTAAAACCAAAGGAAGACCTATTGGATAGAAATACCCTAAAGGGAAGTCAGTTTGTAAGACCATTATTAGAGTTTAATGGTGCTTGCCCAGGCTGCGGAGAAACTCCATATATAAGACTACTAACTCAATTATTTGGGGAAAGAATGATGATAGCAAATGCAACAGGCTGTTCATCAATTTGGGGTGCCAGCGCTCCATCAATACCATATACAACAAATCATGAAGGAAAGGGTCCATCTTGGGCTAACTCCTTGTTTGAGGACAATGCTGAATTTGGTTATGGAATGTATCTAGGCGCAAACCAAGTAAGAAACAGACTTAAAAATCTTATGGAAGAAGGCCTTGAGTCAGATCTTCCGGAAGAAGTTACAGGCACATTTAGAAGCTGGCTCGAAAACATCCATGATGGTCAAGGTTCAAAACTTGCTTCTAATAAGATTATTGAAATACTAAGCAATGACAAGTATTCAAATCACAAAATTGCTAAAGAAATTCTTGAAAAGAAGGATTATCTGACAAAGAGATCTTTCTGGATGATAGGTGGAGACGGCTGGGCTTACGATATAGGCTACGGAGGACTTGACCATGTTCTAGCTTCAGGAGAAGATGTTAATATATTTGTCATGGATACTGAAATTTACTCAAATACTGGAGGCCAGGCTTCCAAGTCCTCTCAAACTGGTGCAGTTGCCAAGTTTGCTGCTGCTGGTAAGAATACAAGAAAGAAGGATCTTGGAATGATGGCAATGAGCTATGGCTATGTATATGTTGCACAAATAGCTATGGGCGCCAACATGAACCATGCAATAAAGACAATAGTTGAAGCTGAAAGATATCCAGGACCATCATTAATAATTGCATATGCTCCATGTATCAGCCACGGTATAAAGGTTGGTATGGGAAGTTCAATAAAGGAAGAAAGAAAAGCTGTAGATGCTGGTTACTGGCATTTATACAGATACAATCCTCTTCTTAAGGATCAAAACAAGAATCCATTTACATTAGATTCCAAGGAGCCAATAGCTGCCTACAGAGAGTTCCTCGAAGGCGAAATAAGATTCTCCTCATTGATGAATACATTCCCTGAAAGAGCAGATGAATTATTTGGAATTTCAGAGAAAAATGCTAGAGAAAGGTACATGAACTATAAGAGACTTGCTGATATGCAGTATTAAAAAACTAGTAATAAAAAATCCCCGAATTTCGGGGATTTTTTATTACTTTTCGTTTTCGTCTACATATTCCTTAGCATTAGCAATCATCCATTCATCTGGAACATTAACATTTGATAGTGGTTTTGTTTTTTCAATATTAGCCCATGCTGCAGTTTCATGGTTTTCAATAGGCATAGCCATAAATTTTTCTTTATAATGAAGCTCTTTCATAAATATACCTCCTATAATTTTATTAATACATAACAACTATTAATTATCATGTATCCATATTTTATATCACTAATTATTATCTTCAATGTATTCAAAAGTATAAGGGTTATTTGTTTGAATAATAAAATTTAAGAAATAGATACTATAGTTGATATTTATATTTAATTAAAGAAAGGAGAAGTTTTAAATGGATGCAGCAAAGAATTTTCCTAAAAAAATAGTACCTCAAAAGCAAAATAAACAACCAGGTATAGAAAAAATTATGAATCCAAGACCGGTATTTGAGGATCCGGACTATAAAGCCTCAAATCGACTGCAGGGAAAAGTAGCTATTATAACAGGAGGAGACAGCGGGATTGGAAGAGCTGTTGCGACAGCCTATGCCTTAGAAGGTGCTGACATTGCAATAATGTATCTTAATGAACATGAGGATGCAGAAGAAACAAAAAAAGTTATTGAAGATAAAGGAAAGAGATGTATAATTATTGACGGTGACATAGGAGAGGAAAAAAATTGTTATGATGCAGTAAAAAAGGTTATGGATACATTTGGTAAAATTGATATATTAGTAAATAATGCAGCTGAACAGCATCCTCAAAACAGTATAGAGGACATAACTAAGGAACAGCTTGAAAGAACTTTTAAAACAAATATTTTTTCTATGTTTTATATGGTAAAAGCCTGTCTTCCTCACATGAAGGAAGGAAGTATCATTATAAATACGTCTTCAGTAACTGCCTATAAGGGACATGAAACCCTTATAGACTATTCCTCAACGAAAGGTGCTATAACCACATTTACACGTTCACTAGCTATTTCTCTATCTAAGCGTAACATAAGAGTTAATGCAGTAGCGCCAGGACCAATATGGACTCCTCTAATACCAGCGTCCTTTAATGAAGAAGAAGTGGCTAAGTTTGGCAGCAATACTAATTTAGGACGACCAGGACAGCCAGTAGAGCTTGCTCCAGCCTACGTGTTTTTAGCTTCAGATGCGTCTACCTTTATAACTGGAGAAACAATACATGTAAATGGAGGAGAAATAATAAATTCATAGCAGATGCAACTCATTAAATTATTTATATCAGCATAAATATAATACAGATTATGTTTGGAGGTAATATTAATGAGGAAAAATACGATAGCGTTAACAACTGTCCTTGGTATATGTGCAGCAGCTACAACTTTGATGAAACTAAAAGCAAAAAATAATTCTATCCTTGAAAATGCGGTAGATGAAAACGCAGAAGCAGAAGATGAGAGAAAAGATTTAGAATCTGATAAAAAGCAGGTTAAAAATAAGAATAAGAGTCAAGTAAAAGTAAGCAACTCTCTTATAACAATTAATATAAAACTATTAAGCAAATAAACAAATTTAATTCAAATTTTATATTTTTATTGTATTTTATAAATTGTTATTTTATAATAAAGAAGCATGAGGGAGTAGCTTCCTGTATTAACAGGCAACAAAATCGTCAGTACGGTTTAAAAGCCCGGTTTTGTTTATAAAGTAGCCAGACTCTGCATGAATACATTTATTGTATTTATGCAGAGTTTTATTTTTTGCTTTCTAATCATAATATTATATGAGTAGAAGCAGTAAAAATTTATATAAAAGGAGAGATGGTTTTGAAAACAAAAAATGCAGTATTTTGGGTATTGTTTTGGATACTATTAGCAGTGTTATTCAATATAGGTATCTACGTTACTTTAGGACAAGATAGTGCTTTGAAGTTTTTAGGTGGATATGTAATTGAACTCAGTCTTAGTGTGGACAACTTATTTCTGTTTTTAATGATATTTGAGGCCTATAGAATACCAGTAATATATCAAAGAAGAGTATTGAATTATGGAATTATTGGAGCTGTTATACTTAGGTTCTTATTTATTACACTTGGAGTATCTATTGTCAATAAGTTTCACTGGGTATTATATATTTTTGGGGCTATACTTTTGGTAAGCGGCATTAAGATGATGGTTAAGGAAGAAGATGATAATACATATAATGGGAGCAGATTGCTAAGAATATTGGATAAGATAATACCAACTACTAATAGTATACATGGTGAAAAGTTTTTCATCAGAATAAATAATGTGTTATATGCAACACCTCTTTTTGCTATTATTTTTCTTATAGAAACTTCGGATATATTGTTTGCTATTGATTCAATACCAGCAATATTTTCTATAACTACCAACCCGTTTATTGTTTATACTTCCAATATATTTGCTATTTTAGGGCTGCGAAGTCTTTACTTTGTACTTCAAAAGCTTCACAGTGCATTCTGCTATGTAAAATATGGAGTAGCTTTGGTTTTAACTTTTACTGGTGTTAAGCTCCTAATTTTATTCTTTAGTATAGAAATACCTATCTTAACCTCGCTGCTTATAATAATATCTATATTAATATTGAGCGTAATAGCATCAGTACTGTTTCCACAGAAACAGTACAAGAAGGCATAGAATTTTCAAAGAATAAAAAAAACTCGGTTTTGTAAAAAGCCGAGTTTTTATTTGCTGCCAGTAACTTTGTCAATAAAATTGTATACTTTATCTTTATAAGCATCAGGGTTAGTCTCATAGGACTTAATATGTGAGGCATTAGGGACTATAAAAAGCTCCTTTGGACCGCTTTTTAACTTATACAAATCTTCACAAGAGTTTTTAGGAATAAAGTTATCCTGATCACCTTGTATAAAAAGAACAGGTGTAGATATATCTTTCATGATATATTTTGGCGAAGCCTCATTGAACTTAAAATTATTTCTTAATTGATTTACTTTTTCAGTATAAAACAACAATATATTAGCGGTAAATTTATTATTAATCTTATAATCATCTTTTAATCTTAGTAGAAATTCATCCTTCAAATCAGCATAGGAACTATCAGCTATATAAAAGCTTACTCTCTTTTTATCCTCATTTAGTTCTGCCTGTAAAAGGGCAGTGGCGGCACCCATAGATTCACCATGTACACCAATAATACCACCTTTATTTTTTAGATACACCCATCTTACCCAGCTGTCTAAGTCATTCTTCTCATCATAACCATAAGTAACATTATCGCCGCCGCTGTGGCCGTGATTTTTAGAATCATAAATAAGTATATTATACCCCTTATCTAGATACATATCAGCATATTTAAGAACTGTCCATCTGCTTCCTGCTAAGCCATGAACAAGTATAATTGTGTCCTTAGTAGCTTTAGAATTTTTTATATATGTTCCATATAATTTATAATTATTTTTAGAACTTATAGACACTTCTTCCTTCTGAAGATTTACAAAACGCCTCTCATTAAAAGTTGTTTTGCTAGCTTCATAAAGATCCACTTCCTTTTTTGTATCTATATCAAAGGCTTTTTTATAAAATATATTTCCAATATATAAACCGCTTAAATTAGCAGCTAATAATATTATTAAAATAGAGTAAATTATTAGCTTAGGTTTTCTGTTTTTGTTTGTTCTTCTAACATCTTTTAAAGAAGTAAATTGTATTTGCATACCCATTTTATCACCCTTGTCCCAAATTCAACAATTTATATTGTATCATTTTTAAAAAAAATTTAAATAGCTTAATATAATTATATATAAATTTATTTTGGAAACTATGGAAACATATATGATTTAAGAAAAAATTAATATATGATGCAAAAGTTCTAACACATTATATACTATCACCTTTTCCAGAGTTTTTTATATAAATAGAAATATGGGGTTTACGCAAAAAAGTTTATATATGGTATAAAATACCAAGTGATTATAGTATTATATGGTGATAAAGTAAACAAAATTATAATGTGTAATAAAAAATGCGTAATATAAAAGGCAGAATAGCTAAAGATATAATTAAAGATTTTATTGTAATGGAGGTTCTGAAAATGGAAAAAGTTCTTCAAAAGGATAGTAGTGCTATTAAAAAATTAAAGGAAAATATGTTAGCCTTTTGTGCAATGCTTGGGCTCCTGCCTTTAAATATATTTTATATAGCCTTGAATAATTCGAAAAGAGAGGTGCACAGTTTAATAACTGCAGCAGACAATGCAATACCCTTTATGAAAATATTTATAGTTCCATATGTAGCCTGGTACGGCTTTATATTTTTTACAATGGCATATTTATGCTTCAAAGATAGAAATGCTTACTTTCAAACACTTATTAGCTATGGAGCAGGGCTTATTTGTTCTTTTATAACCTTCTACTTTTTTCAGACTACTGTTACAAGACCAGAATTAACAGGAAACGGTATACTGACTTCTATGATACAAATTATATATAGTGCAGATCAGCCATACAATTGCTTTCCAAGCATCCACGTTTTAACGAGCTATTTAATGGTAAAAGGCATTATGAGCAGTTCTATAAGAAATAGGAGGAATAATTTTATAGTTTCGATTACTGCACTATTAATAATAATATCAACTTTATTTATTAAGCAGCATGTGCTTTTGGATGTTGTCTTTGGGGTGATTTACGCAGAACTAATATTTAGATTATCACAAACTATTTATAAAAAAATCTTTAACCCTCAAGTTTAAATTTGAGGGTTAATTTTTTTCTTTGTAAACAAAATAATATTAATATAAACTTTTATTATTTTTATGGTATTATAAATTATGTTAATTAGAATTACAGTTTATAAGGAGGAAAAAATATGAATCCAATAGCATTTAACTTATTTGGAATAGATGTGAGATGGTATGGTATACTAATTTCTCTTGGTATGATAATTGGAATACTTCTTACTTCCTATACTTGCAATATAAGACAACTAAGTTATGACAGTATGATGGATATAATACTTATATCACTTCCAGCAGCCATAGTTGGAGCAAGAGCATATTATGTTCTTTTTAATCTTCCATATTATTCTGCTAATCCCTCTGAAATTATAAACATAAGGCAAGGAGGTTTAGCAATTCATGGAGGAGTAATTTTTGCATTAATAGCTGCCTACATATATACTAGAAAGAAGAAACTTAGCCTTTTAAGTTATGCAGATGCTGCTGCTCCATCACTGATTTTAGCTCAGGCTATAGGGAGATGGGGAAACTTTTTTAATCAGGAAGCACATGGAGGCCAAGTATCTTATCAGTTTATCAGCCATTTTCCTAAATTTATTCAAAAGGGAATGTATATCGAGGGAGCATATTACCATCCAACATTTTTATATGAGTCATTATGGAATATACTTGTTTTTATAGTATTAATTGTGATTATAAAAAGAACAAGTAAAAAAGGAATTGTATTTTTTACATATGTAGGACTATATTCACTGGGAAGGTTTGTGATTGAAGGCTTAAGAACAGACAGTTTGATGCTTGGTCCGATAAGAGTTGCTCAGCTTGTAAGTCTTTCAGGCATTATTGTTTGCCTTATTTATTTTTATTTTATATACTATAGAAAGAAGTGATGTTATGGAAATTTATTTTGATAATAGCGCTACCACAAAACCTTATGATGAGGTTATTGAAGTTATAGCTGAAACTATGAAAAATTATTACGGCAACCCTTCTTCTGCTCATAGGCTTGGGTTAATATCAGAAACAAAAATGAATGAGAGCAGAGAAATATTAGCCAAAACTATAAACTGTACAAAGGAAGAAATAATATTTACCTCTGGAGGCAGTGAAAGTAACAATTTTTTAATAAGAGGTTTTGTTAAGGAAGGTTCCCATATTATTACAACAAAAATTGAGCATCCTAGTGTGTTAAACATGTGCAGAGAACTTGAAAATTTAGGCATTATAGTTACCTATTTAAACGTAGATAATAGAGGTAAAATAAATATAAAAGAGCTTGAAAATTCTATTTGTAAAGATACTCAAGTAGTAAGCATTATGCATGTTAATAATGAAATTGGAACACTGCAGGATATATATTCTATAGGTAAGCTCTTAAAGGAAAAAAGCAGCAGAATTAAGTTTCATGTAGATGCTGTGCAAAGTTATGGAAAGTATAAAATTGATGTGCAAAAGGCTAAGATAGACTTAATGTCTGTTAGTTCTCATAAAATTCACGGGCCAAGAGGAATTGGATTTGCATACGTAAGAAAAGGTTTAGTTCCCAAGCCTCTTATATTTGGGGGAGGGCAGGAAAGAAATCTTCGTTCCGGCACAGAAAATTTAGCATCTATGTCTGCCTTTGCAAAAGCAGCAGAAATAATTTATGAAAATCGGGAACAAAATTATACTAAAATTTTAGATTTAAAAAGCTACTTTATAAGTAGATTGCAAAGTATTGATAATATTAAGATAAATAGTCCAATAAGTGAGGATTTTTCACCTTATGTGCTAAGTGTTTCATTTATAGGAGTTAGATCGGAAGTATTGCTTCATTTGTTGGAAGAAGGCGGAATATATGTATCTACAGGTTCAGCATGCTCATCTAAAGATACCAAAGACAGTCATGTGTTAAAATCAATTGGATTAAAAGAGAAAGAAATAAAGGGAACCATTCGCTTTAGTTTTAATGAATATAATACAAGAGAAGAAGTTGATTATACTATAGATGTTCTTGATAAATCACTAAGATTTTTAAGGAGAGTTGGCAAATGAGAAAGCTTGTTTTAGTTAAAAGCGCCCCAGAAATATTTCTAAAGGGATTAAACAGAAATAAATTTGAGAAAAAACTTAAAGATAATATAAAGAAGGTACTTGACGAGACAAAATATGAGTTTGTTGTGGATCAGGGAAGATGGTTTATTTATTCTGAAGAAATAGAAGAAGTTGTTGATAAAGTTAGAAAAGTATTTGGCATTTCCGAGGTTTGTATAGTTACTGAAGTTGAAGCTTCCATGGAGGCTATTAAAAGTCAGGCTGTAGAGGAAATAAAGGAAGCAGGTCAGGTCACTTTTAAAGTAGAAACAAATAGAGCAAATAAAAATTTCCCAAGAAATTCCATGGATATTAGTAGGGAAGTAGGAGCTTACATTTTAAAAAATGTTCCTGGTTTAACCGTTAAGGTTAATAAGCCCCAGTTTACTGTAAATGTAGAAATAAGAGACAATGCCTATGTATATTCTAAAAGAATAAAAGCTGTTGGAGGACTTCCGTATGGAATGAATGGAAGCACTATGCTTATGCTTTCTGGGGGAATAGATTCACCGGTTGCTGGTTATATGATGGCTAGAAGAGGAGTGGAACTTCATTGTGTGTATTATCACAGTCATCCTTATACAAGTGAGAGAGCAAAGGAAAAGGTTAAGCAGCTTGCTGCTATATTAAGTGATTTTACAGGCAGCGTGAAATTATATGTTGTTCCATTTACTGATATCCAAATGTCCATAATTGATAAATGCAGGGAAGATGAACTCACTATAATTATGAGAAGATTTATGATGCGAATTGCTTGTGCTTTGGCAGACAAACTTAAAATAAACTCAGTAACAACAGGGGAAAGTATAGGTCAGGTGGCAAGTCAGACAATGGAAGGCCTTATAGTTAGTACTGATGTGGCCGACAGACCGGTATTTAGGCCACTAATTGCAATGGATAAAGTGGATATAATGGATATATCGAGGAATATAGGAACCTATGAAACTTCAATTCTGCCGTATGAAGACTGCTGCACTATTTTTGTTCCAAAGCATCCTAAGACAAAGCCTGCATTAGATATGATGAGAAAGGCAGAAAGTGTGTTAGATACTGATAGACTAGTAGAAGAAGCTATAAATAATATGGAAATTTATGAATTATAAAAAAAACCTCTCGCATGAGAGGTTTTTTATTTAAATTTGACATAACTGTATAATTTAGTACAATAAAAATGGACAATGTAATAGTTTTCTGAAAGGTAGTTGTTTATTATTGGGAACTTATATACAACGCTAATAGTAGATGATAATATAAATAACTTATTTTAATAAGTTTGATGAAAGTAATAAAATATATAAGAAACAAAATTAATAAATTTTTTATAAAACTTTTACAAATAGTATGTTATAATATTTGTAAAATCCTTATGCTTGCATTTAAACCTTAATTTGGATAATGAAATTAGGCATGTTGGGGAAAAATTTCTTTTGGGGGATTAGGAATTGAAATATATATTAAAGAGGATATCTAACTTTATAACTACTTTAGTTATGCTTATAATGGTTATAATTGTAGGATTATATTTTTGGTCTGTGAATGATTCACAAAAATCAAAGGCTGCTTTTGATGAAACAAAAATAACTTATAATTATTATGAAACAGAGGAATATGATATGGAACAGATCAATCTTGTTAAGAAAGCAGCTGAAGAAAATAGGAGAAAAGCTTTTTTAGAGGAACAGGTTAAAATAGAGGCAGAGAAAGTAAAAGCTGACGCAGAAAAGGTACAAGCATCTGTAGAAGAAAAGGTTAAACAATATTTAGGAAATAATATTTCAAAGGTTGGTATTGGATACTATGATGTTGAAACAGGAAAAGGCTTTTCTATAAATGGAGATAAATACTTTACAGCTGCAAGTACTGTTAAAGTTCAAATGAATATGGTTTTGTTTGATATGATTAAAGAAGGTAAATTAAATATTGATGAAACTATTAAATACTTGCAAAGCGATTATGAGGGAGGTACAGGAATTCTTCAAGGTGAAGATAAGTCAAAACCTATAGCTCTTCAAAAACTAAGCGACTATAGTATAATGTACTCAGATAATATAGCTACAAACATGATTATAAGAAAAATTGGCTATGCTCAAATGAAAAATAGATTTAGCGAGAAAGTTGAACATCAAGTTCCTCAAAATGATAATTTAGTTACGCCAAATGAAGGATTAGCATTTCTTAAAATGCTTTATGAGAATAAGAACAATAACATATATTACCCAAGACTTATAGGTATAATGAAGACAACTGTATTTCACGATAGGTTAGATAAATATGTTCCTCAAAATATAGTTGCTCATAAGGTAGGGGATTATGGAGCATTTGTAAATGATGTAGGTATAGTATACTCAAATAAGCCATATATAATAGCGGTTTACACACAAGGGCTTCCAAATGCTAACGAAACTATAGCAAATATTAATAAGATAATATATGGATACCATAAATAGTGTGTATGCTTACGAAAATAATATATGTGAAAATATAGCATATAATAAAAAGAAAGTCTGGAAAATAAATTACCAGACTTTCTTTTTTTAGTCAATTGCAGCTTAAAGGCCTTCAGTAAATTCTAATATTTGAGCTATTAAATCTTCGCTGTTATCACCTACAAATAATTTACCCTTTATTCTTGCTATAGGTTTATTAGCACATTCTCCACAGCAATAAATGCACTTTGCTACGGAAGTTTCAAACTCAGGATATAGCTGATTTAATATTGAAATTACATCATCTTTTTGTTCATTGAACATACAAAAACTAATTTTCATTTTATAAATTCCACCAATGTCTGTTATCTCTTAGGAGAAGTTCATCAGCCTCTTTTGGTCCGAAGCTTCCTGATTCATAGTTGGGTAATGAAAGTTTTTCACTTCCCCATTGCGAAGATATATTATCAACAAATTTCCAGGAATATTCAACTTCATCCCAGCTTGTAAACAGAGTATTATCACCATTCATAACCTCAAATAATAGTCTTTCATATGCCTCAGGAGTATTGCTTTCAAACTGGCAAGTCTGACAAAAATCCATCTCAACTGGTATTATAAAGTTTTCGGTACCAGGTTTTTTTGTGTTAAACTTTAAATAAATACCTTCTCTAGGCTGAACACCGATTACTAAAAGATTAGAATTTAAGTTATCAAATTCTTTAGAATAAAGGAATTTTGGTATGGATTTAAATTGTATAATTATTTCTGTTGACTTTTTCTTCATTCTTTTGCCGGTTCTTATATAGAAGGGGACTCCCGCCCACCTGTAATTTTCTACATGAAGCTTTAAGGCTACAAAGGTTTCAGTGTTGGAATTTAGAGAAACTTTATCCTCTTGTCTGTAACCTAAGATTCTTTTATTATCAATCATGCTTTCCCCGTATTGACCTCTTATTATATCCTGCTTTATCTTTTCAGGTGTAATATCTTCTAAGGAGCGAAGAATTTTCACTTTTTCATCTCTAATAGAAGAAGAAGAAAGGTCAACCGGAGCTTCCATAGCAGTAAGAGTCAGAAGTTGAAGCATATGATTTTGAACCATATCCTTTAAAGCGCCAGAGTTCTCGTAATATCCACCCCTATTTTCTACACCTACAGTCTCGCTGGAGGAAATTTGTATATTGTCAATATACTTACTATTCCATAAAGGTTCAAAAATAGAATTTGCAAATCTTAAGACCATGAGGCTTTGAATCATTTCTTTTCCTAGGTAATGATCAATTCTATAGGTATTAGCTTCACCAAAAACTTCTGTTATTTTTTTGTTTAGTTTTCTTGCAGAACTCAAGTCCCTGCCAAATGGTTTTTCAATTATAAGTCTCTGCCAGGAAGCTTCGTTTTTAACCATACCTTGTTTATATAACTCATCATTAATAAGTGAGAAGTATTCTGGAGCAACTGCTAAATAAAATAATCTATTTCCTTTTGTATTATAAGAGTTATCCAATTTATCTAAAAAACTATTTAATTCCTTATAGCCTAAGCTATCATGAAACTCAAATTTTTTATAATAAATCCTCTTGGCTATATCTTCCCAGAGAGTTTCATCAATGATTTTGAATCTTGAAGAATTTTTTATAGACTTGTAAGCTTGTTCTCTGTATTCATCATTGCTTATATCTTTTCTTCCGATGGATACAAGTGCAAAGTTATCTGGAAGTTTTCCACTGTGTTTCAAGTTGTATATTGCTGGTAATAATTTTCTATGAGTTAAGTCTCCTGTTCCACCAAATATTACAAGTATGCATGATAAATCTGTGTTAAAATTCATTAAGTCAACCGCCTTTCATAAGGAAAGAGTATTATTTAAAGCTTGGAACTATCAAATCTTTTCCTAAAGTTGTATCAAATTTCCTAGTTTATAAACGTATATTTCCCAACATTGGAACTTTTAAATCCTAGTATTTACATTATAATAAATAATAATTGTTATTTATAAATAAGTATCATATTTAACAAAAATGTTACATTTCAAAAATATTAAAAATTTATGGATAAAATTGCACAGTACTAGGAAATCTATTGGTAAGCAATGAACTTTAAGGAAAGTCAAGGTGATATTTTTGAATAAGAGATTTATGAAATATGGTCTAGCTGCTATTATTATTACTTATTCTGCAGTTTTGATAAATATTAATTACAGTGATAAATATAATAAACAATCAGGAGATAAGGACATAAATTCAAATAAAGTAAGTGCTAGTGTTTCAGAAGATGAAAAAAATAGGTATACAGTTGCATATGAAGGTGCATATTTTAATCCATATTTCAATTCTAATGGAACAAAACTTTTATACAGCTCAGGTGATAACATATATGAGATGGATCTGTTAAAAAACAAAACAGTACAAATTACTACTTTAAATAATTGTTATAATCCTATATACGAAAACGGTAATGATAATGTTATAGCTTTTGCCAGAAATAACGGTATATTCATTATGGATATAAATAAAAAGGATATAAAAAGGCTGACAGGAAGTGAAAATCCTGAAGTTTCATATGCGAAACCAAATTTTACAACAGAAGGCGATATCATATATTTCAAAGTTACTGTCTTGCCCAAACCTGATGGGCATGGATTTGTTGAAAAAGAACCTGCTATATATAAGGTATCAAAAGATGGAAAGAAAGAAGAAAAGTTGCTGGATGGATACAATCCAGTTATATCACGTGATAGTAAAAAGCTTCTTTATGAAATGAATAATAATATATATGTAATGGATTTACAAACTAAAACTTCAAAGCTTGTAGACTCTGGTAAATACGCAGCTTGGTCTTCAGATGGAAAGTATATAAGCTATGCAAAATTTGAAAGAGATATTGAACACTATACAAAGTTTAAGCAGCAGAAAAAACTATATATAGATAAAGAATATTCAAATATATATATTGCAGATATGGAAAATTTAAAAAAGAAATATAAAATAACAAAAGAAGAATTTCAAGATAGAGAGAAGGAGATATCAGACTGGTCTAATGATATAAAAAATACTACAGAAGAACAACATTTTTTAATTGTGTCTAAGATGGCTTACTTTGACAGCGTATGGTCAAATAGTAAGGATGAGATATATGTATCAGCTTATGATGGCGATAAAGCTAATTTCGAACTTTTAAAATTTAGGTTTAATAAAAAATGATAAACACACTGGAAAAACTCCAGTGTGTTTAATTTATTTTTCTAAGGAATATTTAACTACTAAGTCAAGAGTGTTTAAAACTGCATCCATGTGTGTTCTTTCATAGGCATGTGAGGAGAACACACCTGGTCCAATAAGTGCTACCTTTATATCCCATCCAGCTCTTAAAGCGGCAGAAGCGTCTGATCCGTAAAATGGATAAATATCAATCCTGTAATCAATATTATTGTTTTTACAGGTTTCTGTTAATCTTTTTCTTAATTCAAAATCATAAGGTCCGGATGAATCCTTTGCGCATATGCATACAGCATATTCAGTAGAATTTTGATCTAGGCCAGGTGCACCCATGTCAACTGAAATAAATTCTTTAGTTAAAGGAGGAAGTGCCGCTGAAGCTCCATGTCCAACTTCTTCATAATTGCTTATAAAGAAATTGGTAGTATAGGGAAGCTCTAAATTATTTTCTACTATATATTTTATAGAGTAAAGGAGAATTGCAACACTGGCTTTATCATCCAAATGTCTGCTTTTAACAAATTCCTTTTCTGTAATAATAGTTCGGGTATCAAAGCAGATAAAATCACCTACATTTATTCCTAGGCTCTCAACATCTGACTTTGAATTAACTTTTTCATCAAGAACAACTTCCATATTTTCAGGAACCTTTTTCAGGTCATAAGCTTCCTGCCCACTTATATGTACAGAAGGTTTAACAGCATGGATAGTTCCAGTAAATGTTTTGCCATCCATTGTTTCAACTATACAATTTTCGCCGTCAATAGCACCCATCATAAAACCGCCAAGAGGAACAAGAGAAAGAGTTCCGTTTGATTTTATTCCTTTAACCATTGCACCTAAAGTATCTACATGAGCAGAATAGGTTCTTTGATAGCTGTCGTCCTTTCCCTTTAGACTTACTATAACAGCTCCTTTAGTCGTAACTGTATAAGGAATGTTTATTTTATCAAGTTCATCCATTATAAATTTCATTATTTTTTCTGTGAAACCTGTTGGACTTGGAATATTAAGAATGCTTTCCAAATAATACTTAATATTATCTTTACAATAATTCATGACAATATACCCCTTTCTATAACTAGAATTATGGAATGTGAAATTACAAATAATTTTTACTTTTCAAAATTATATTATCATATTCAAGCTGTTTTTAAAACTAATTTTCATTTAAAACGTAAATATATGTATAAAACAAGATGATCTTATAGTATAATATGGAGGTAGATAGAAAGAGGGGAAGGTAAATGAAAAAAAATGCAATTATAATTACTATAACTTCCATTATACTTCTGGCCGGAGGTACAGCTGGTGCTAGAGTTGGATATATGAGTAATAGTACTAAAGATTATTCTGATGTTATATATCCAAAAGTGGCTGTTGAAGATATTGATTTATCAGGAAAAACTAAAAACGAAGCTATAAAACTTTTACAAGAAAAGTATGAAAGTGAAGTTTTAAAGAAAAAAATAGCTATTACAGGAACAGATAAGACTTATACAATTGACTATGCAAAATTAAATGCTAAATATAACATAGAAGAAACTGTGGATGAGGCTATGGCATATGGTAAAAATTTAGGATTATTTCAAAAGTATAAGCTTATTAAAACACCAGAGCAAAAGATATATAAATTAAAATTTACATATGATTCGAATCCCGTTAAGGATATTGTTACAGGAATGCAGAAGGAAATAGACAAATCTCCAGTTAATGCTAAAATAACAATGGTAAGCAGCGGCAAGTTTTCTGTTACACCAGAGAAAACTGGTCTAAAGCTTAAAGTAGATGAGTTAGAAAAGTCAATTAATGATAAAGTAAATGGTGACATAAGTGGAGACGCTGAAGTTAAGGCTCCAATAGAAGTTGTACAAGCTTCTGTAACATCAGATAGTCTATCTAAGGTTAACACAAAAATATCAAGTTTCAGCACAAGCTTTTCAGGTTCTTCAGCTAATAGATCAGCTAACATTGGTTTAGCTACTAAATCAATAAATGGAAAGCTGCTTATGCCTGGTGAAAGTTTTAGTTTTAATGATGTAGTTGGTCAAAGAACTGCTGCAAAAGGTTATAAAGAAGCTCCAGTAATAGTTAATAACAAGCTTGATTCTGGACTAGGCGGTGGAATATGCCAAGTTTCAACTACTCTTTATAATGCAGTGATGAGAGCAAATATAAGTTCTACAGAAAGATCACATCATTCACTACCGTCTCATTATGTTGCATTGGGACTTGATGCAACAGTAGATTATGGCAATTTAGATTATAAATTTAAAAATACTTTGAGTTCTCCAATATTTATTGAAGGTATTATTTCCGGTAATTCTGTTATATTTAATGTGTATTCGGATAGAAGCCTTTCAAGCAGAACCTATGACCTTGTAAGTGAAACGACTGATACAATTCAGCCGAATACAAAGTACATAGATGATCCAAATATGTATGAAGGTGAAACAAAAATTGAACAGCCTTCTTCAATTGGCTATAAGGTTAAGGTATATAAGAAGATATATGAAAATGGAAAATTAGTCGGACAAGAAACAGTATCCAGTGAAACTTACAATAAGGTTGATGGTGTAATAAGAAGAGGAACTAAAAAGAAGGAACAATAGCAAAGACAGGCATATGCCTGTCTTTTAAATTGTACTTTGAGTATAAATTTGTAAAAAATGAAAGACAATTGTAAACAGCCATAAACTTATGCTATAATTAAAATATTATGAATATACTATGGGGATTAAGGGAACAGAAGTACAAATTTTGAAAAATGAGAGGGGATATGTCATGGAATCAGAACAAATTATAAAAAATATTGTGTATAATATTGAAAAGGTAATAATAGGTAAACGATATGAGGTCTTTAATATTATGAAGGGAATTATTGCTGATGGACATATACTGATTGAGGATGTACCAGGGGTAGGAAAAACAACTTTGGTTAAGGCTCTGGCAAAGTCTCTCAATTTATCTTACAGCAGAATTCAGTTTACTCCAGATTTACTTCCTTCGGATATTACAGGTATATCAATTTATAACCAGGGAGCTATGGAATTTGAATTTAGAAAAGGACCAGTATTTGCAAATATTGTGCTGGCAGATGAGATCAACAGAACTTCACCTAAAACGCAGTCTGCACTTCTTGAAGTTATGGAAGAAAAACAGGTTTCAGAAGGTAATAATACATATAAATTAAATAAACCATTTTTTGTACTGGCGACTCAAAATCCTATTGAAAGTGAAGGAACCTTCGTGCTTCCAGAGGCACAGTTAGATAGATTTCTAATTAAGGTTAAAATAGGCTATCCCGAAAAGAAAGAGGAAGCTAACATTTTAAAAAGATATAGAAATTCAGAACCTCTTAACGAATTAACTTGCATTGCCGATGCTAATGATATTTTAGAACTGCAGAAGAAAGCTCGAAAGGTTCATGTATCTGATGAAATTAATGAATATATCGCAAGTATTGCAGATGCTACAAGAAACAATAAGTATTTAGTATTAGGAAGCAGCACAAGAGCTTCATTAGCGTTATTAAGAATTGCTCAAGCAAGTGCGCTTATAAATGGAAGAGATTATGTAATACCGGAAGACATAAGAGAAAATGCACTTTTAGTATTAAGTCATAGAGTGGTTGTTTCAGCATTGGCAAGAGCTAATAATTTTGACAGTGAATCTGTAATATTAGATATTTTAAAAACAGTTTCTGTTCCAAAGGTGAAATAAAATGTTTGGGTTTAAAATTAGTATTAAATTTATAATCATTTTAATTCTTTCTTATGTTTTTGCATTAATACAAGGTGGTAATCTTCCGTATAGAATTTTTCACGGGCTTTTATTAACTTTTTTAATAAGTCTTATATACATTTTATTGATTCAAAAAAATATACATCTTCAAATGAAATTTGATAGAAAGATTTATAGTGCTGATGATGAACAGGAATTTATAACTATAATTAAAAATTACGGACTTCTTCCAATTCCTTATGTGATCATTAACAATAAAGCTTTATCAAAGATAAATCCTAAATATAATGGAGATGCTGTTTGGGTTAATTCAGATGAAAGCAAATGGCTTAGAAATAAAGTTAAATTTAACAATAGAGGAATTTATAATTTTGGGGAGTTTGATATTAGTATTAAGGATTTATTTTCAATATTTGAAAGAAGAAAAAATACTAATTTAAATGTTCTCATCAAAGTTTATCCAAAAGTATATCAGTTGGCAAAGTTCCCTGCCAATGGGAGTGATATTTTTAAAAATGCAGTAAGCAACAAAACCAATATTGAGGATTTATACAGCACTAAGGAAATAAGAAAATATAATCAAGGTGATAATCTAAAAAGAGTAAACTGGAAGGTCAGTGCTAAGCACGGAGAACTATATGTAAGAAATTTAGATACTGTTTCTGGAGAAGAAAGCAACATGTTTCTTAATATGAGTAGGAATAACTTCGCTCTGGATCAGGAGGGTATATATGAAGAACAGCTTATAGATTTATGTGCATCTACTATAAACTTTATGCAGCTTAAAGGAATAAAGACTAAGCTCTTTATTAACAGTTCGGTTCAAAGAAGATTTGACAT
This sequence comes from Clostridium rhizosphaerae, assembly GCF_016765585.1. GTDB lineage: Bacteria > Bacillota > Clostridia > Clostridiales > Clostridiaceae > Clostridium_AT > Clostridium_AT rhizosphaerae. The sequence continues at coordinate 631,635 of NZ_JAESWC010000002.1, read as the reverse complement.
AGACAGCAGGGAAGATTTTAACGAGCTCATGGAGTTTTTTATAACACAAAAGAGTGATGGCGAAGATGATTTCGTGCGTTTTGTAAATTCAAATTTAAATAAAATACCAAGATTAAGCTGGATAGGGATAATTACTATTGGTGTAAGCAGAGAACTGAAGGATAATCTTATAATGATGAGAGATAGAGGATATAATATTACAGTTTTTTATTCTGCTAGTTCTTTGAAAGACTTAAGTAATATGGAATTTCTCAAGAAAATAGGGATAAGCTGCTTTAGTTTTAATGAACTCATTAAGAAACAAGGAAACAGGGTGAGAATATGAGTTTTCTAAAAGAAAATAAATTTTTTATAATATTAATTTATATAAATATTATGTTTATAGTAACACTAGCTAAGATATGTTATAAAATAGAAAACTTCAACTATCTATTTATATCTGTTTTATATCTTTCAGGAATTATTTTTTATTGGGCATTTTCAAGTATTAAAAAAAGAGTATTAAAAACTATTATTATAATATTTTTAGTAAGTGCTGCTGTAGTATATTGTTTTTTGAATTTTAACTATGTTCAAGCTTTTTTTGTTAATCGAATTGCTGATAACTTTAATTATATTAACAATTTGGTAGCAAAATCTATGTCTACGGATTTTACAAGCTTTAAACCTATTTTTATAATGATTCTTCCAATATTAACTGTAATAATTATTTCTTTAAGCTCAAAAGGACTTCCTAATTCTGTACTTGTTTTGAATCTAACTCTAATTATTACGCTTTGGTATCTAGGATACACGGAAGAAATTAAAAAAATTTTATTTTATTATGTGCTGATAACCCTTAGCACATACTGTATAAACAGTTTTATTTATAACACTAAAAAACTTTCTAAAAAAGGTATAAAAATAGAGATTCAATCCTATAAAATATTTATATATACAATTTTAATGTGTCTTTTAATAGCAGGAATATCTAATATATTGCCCCAAAACTTCAAGGGGAAATATTCTTCAGAGCTGCAAAGCAAGTTTTATAATAAGTTTATTAATTCAGGTGAAACTCAGCAGGAAAAAGGGAAAAAGTATAAATATGATTTAAGCTTTTCAGGTTACGATAACAATAAGAAAAAACTTGGTGGACCTATTGTACTAAACAAGCTAACAGCTTTTAAAGTTAATTCTGAAAAAACTTATTATTTGAGAGGCGCCATAAAAGAAAATTATGATGGTTTTTCCTGGTCTTTGGATGAAAGAAAATATACACTAAAAAAGCCTAAAGAGGAGTTGGTACCTCAAGATAAGTTCTATAGATCTTATGCAGAATTAAATCAACAAATAAAAATAATTCCTCAGGAGTTAAATACCTCCACTCTTTTTACGCCTTCACTGCCATATAACGCGGAAATAGTAAAGGGGTACACCTATTATGATGATATTCCTACGCTGATAAGTAATGAAGTTTTAGTAAGTCCTTACACAGTATATTTTTACAGCTTAAACTATGAAGGTCAACAATTATTAAGAAACAGTACTGGTAAAGCAAAAGAAGTAAGTGGAGTTTATTATTCAGAAGCTTATAAAAAGTATTTACAGTTACCGGAAAATATTAGTTCCAGAACTTATGATTTAGTATATAGTTTAGTAAAGGATAAGAAAAATAATTTTGAAAAGGTTAATGCTATTAGAGATTATCTAAATAAAAATTATCCATATACTTTGAAAGTTTCCAAAGTTCCAGAGGGGCAAGAGTTTTTAGATTATTTTTTATTTACTGAGAAAAAAGGATATTGTACTTATTTTGCTACAGCTGAGACTATAATGTGCAGAATAGCAGGTATACCAGCAAGATATGTTGAAGGTTTTAACATGACTGAAGAAAAAGATGGGGATGGACTTTATGTAGTAAGAAACGAAAATGCTCATGCCTGGAGTGAGGTTTTATACTTAGAAGATACAAATAAAGGAATGTGGTATACAGTAGATGCGGTGCCTAATGCCGTGGAATCCATCCACAAGGAAGAAGAAGCAGATAAATTAAAAACCAGTAATACACCGGCTGTAAATCCAGAGATAAATAATAATACATCTAGAAAGCCTGGTGCAAATAATGATAAAGCATATGAAGAGTCTACTGGTAAGATAAAAATTCCGCCTGTTATCTTAAAACTTATTTATGTAATAGCTGCGTTTATCACTATTAATATAGTTGCTATTTTAACTTTTATTGTAAAGAAAAAAATAATTGTTGATAGTAAAAGTTCAATTCCTGTTTATAAATATTCTCTAAGCAGACTTGAAACCATAGGATTTATAAATTCTAAGTTTATGCCTGATACTAATCTAATTAGTAAGATGGATGTTAGTCTTGCTCAGAAGGTTAGGGAAGTATCAGTTTTGGCTTATAGAGAATATTATGGTGAAAAAGAACCCGTAGATTTCAATAAAAAAGATTACTATAATTATATAGAAGATTACATTAGAAATAATCAATCAAAATTTGAATACTATATTAAAAAATATTATTATATTGAAAAAATATCTTTATTAAAAAATAAAATTGTGATATTATATAGAAAGATAAGAAAACTGTAAATTGCGGATATGGCGGAACTGGCAGACGCACTAGATTCAGGTTCTAGCGGGAAACCATGCAGGTTCAAATCCTGTTATCCGCACCAAAGCTTAAAATATACCCATGGATTTAATCCATGGGTTTTTTGCTCGTACTTTTTCTGATAATATAAAGTTAGATCTGTTATTTAATTTGAAAATTCCTGAGCTGAATATGCTTTATTTTTTGAACTAAAAGCAAGGCCTACACCTATTTGCTTAAAGTTTATATAAAATATTTGCCTTGTGGCCTGGGGAATTGATCCAATCTTTTATCTCATTGCTTTTATAGCGAACTATTTTTCGTAATGTTTCATTTATTTGTAGAGGAGCTGCTCCAACTTTAACTCTTTCTGCATTCATCTTTTACAATGCTTTCTGTTAAGGTGAGGCTAACATCCTCATTAGAGGATTGTACAATTTTATTTGATATTATAGATTTGTCTAATGTTTTATGAGTATTACAGCCAATAAGAAAAATAGGTGAGATAACTAAAGGTATAATTTTAGAAATAAATTTGATCAAAAAAATCACCATCTTTTAAACTTATGTTAAAAGTATAGGGAAACCTCCTATTACATTCTATAATGTACAAGCTATTTGGTTACAGCTTGAGTATTAACTTAATAATTATAATAATATTTTTATAAATCTAAGCATATAAATTGATTTTTTTACAGACCTATTATATTATTAAAAATAAAAGGATATGTGAGGTATAATATGAGGATAAGAATTAAAGATAGAAAAAGATTTTCTATAGGGTGTATTGTTTTAGTATTAATGATTTTTAATCTTATTTTCGCGTTAAGTAAACGTTCTGAAGGTATACTTACAACTAATGAATTTACGAAAACTTCATATGTTGCTTTGGCTGCAGATAAGGATGGAAGCATCTCTTTGCTAGAAAATAAATATTTTAAAAAATACATAATAAATGGTCAAAAGGAATTTAAAGATATTAAATGGAATGAAACAAAAGATTTTGTTGAAATTCAACTAAGCAAAGATGATGTACTCAAGGTTAATCTAAAAGGGGACAAACAGTCAGAACAAAAGGATATATATTATGAAAATACAAAAGATGGCTTAATTATTAAAATTAAAAAGAATTATAATGAAAATAATTTTGTTTATGTAGATAAAAACGATAGCAGCAAAGCAATTATATTAATTTCAAAGATTGAAAAGCCTTTCCATAATACTGTAGTTATAGATGCTGGTCATGGAGGAATCGATAAAGGAGCTAATTTAGGTAAAATATACGAGAAGGATTTAACGTTAGAAATTGCAAACTATGCCTCCGAGGAACTTAAATTTGCCGGCTATAAAGTCATTATGACTAGGGATAATGATAAGCTATTGTCTCTTAAAGAGATAGGAGATATTACTAATGCTGCTTCAGCAGATATATTTGTGTCGGTTCATATAAATGAAAATAAATCAAGTGTATTTAAGGGAATGACCAGCTATTATTATGATCCAAATGGGTTCCAAAAAAATGAACGAATTAAACTTGCGAAAATAATGCAGGACAATTTAATAAAAAGTGATGACTGGGAAGATAGAGGTATTTTAAGACAAAATTTAGCTGTATTAAGATACAGCCAAATTCCATGTGTGCTTTTGGAGTGTGGATTTTTAAGCAATACAGAAGATAAGGACAAGCTAACAAAGGATGAGGTTTTAAAAAATATTGGAATAAATATAGAAAAAGGAATTACAAGTTATCTATCTGCTGAATAAAAGGGTATATATTGTGAATTATAAGCACGAGAGCAATTCTCGTGTTTTTGCGTAAGTTAATAGTTTTTATTATAATGATAAAGTAGCTGTATTCAATGTATTAGAGCTTTTGCATTGTATATATTAAGAGAAGCTTTATTTTAGGAGGAAGTGTATGTATAAACTATTATGCACAGATATGGACGGAACTCTTTTAAACAGCAAAGGTAAAGTAAGCGAAAAAAATCTAAAATTCATAAAAATGGCTCATGACAAGGGTGTTAAAGTTACAATATGTACCGGAAGAATATTCACATCAGCAAGTTATTTTGCTGACTTAATTGGAGTGAAGGTACCTTTAATAGCAGCCAATGGTGCCTATATTAGAGAAAAAGATAGAGAAGAGGTTATTTATAAATCAGCACTTGGGTATGAAAATTGCAAGAAGGTTTTAAAAGTATTAGAAAGGTATGGAATTAATCCTCACTATAATAGTTCTTCTATCATATTCACGGGAAAAATAAGCTTTGCTTCAGCTAATTATGAAAAAGCGAACAAAGATTTACCAAAAGACAAACAAATAGATATTAGGATAATAGAGAATTGGGATAAAGTGTTTGAGGAATATAAGGATGAAATATTAAAATGTATTTGTATTGATGAGGATATTGAAAAGATAAGAAAAGCAAAAGAAGAATTACTGAATTATGATGATTTGGAAGTAGTCAGTTCAAACTATAATAATTTTGAAGTTATGTGTAAAGGCGTTTCAAAGGGAAGAGCTGTAGAAATTTTAGCAGGATATTATAATATAAATAAAGAAGAGATAATATGTATCGGGGATAATGAAAATGACTTGTCAATGATTAAATATGCTGGTCTTGGAGTAGCGATGGGCAACGGAGAAAAATATGTTAAGGATGCAGCAGATTATGTTACTTCAACTAATAATGAGGATGGAGTAGCAAAAGTTATTGAAAAATTTATAATATCTTAGTATTCTATAATAATAGTAAGTAAAAATTATCTTAAAAGGAGTTTTAATAATGAATTTAAATATAGTTTTATTTGAACCTGAGATACCTCAAAATACTGGAAATATAGCTAGAACCTGCGTTCTTACTAATTCTAAACTCCATCTAATTAAACCATTAGGGTTCAGCTTAGATGAAAAACATCTAAAAAGGGCTGGATTAGATTATTGGCAATATTTAGACATGGAAATACATGAATCTTATGAAGCGTTTAGAGAGAAATACAAAGAAGGAAACTTTTATTTTTCAACAACCAAGGGTAAGAAGTTTTATACAGAAGTAAAATTTGAAGAGGGGGATTTTGTGATTTTTGGAAAAGAATCAGCAGGGCTTCCAGATTACATAAGAAATAGCAATCTAGATAATTTAATTAGAGTTCCAATGCTTCAAACAAGCACGCGATCTTTGAATTTATCTAATACAGTAGCTATTTTAGCGTATGAGGCACTTAGGCAGATGGAATTTCCAAATATGAAATAGAAAAAGGAGAACAAATGTGGAGAAAATAAAAATAATTACAGACAGCACAGCGGATTTACCTTTAGAGATAATAAGAAAGTATGATATTGAAGTAATTCCGTTAACTGTCCATTTTGGAGATGAAAGTTATAGGGATGGTATCGACATAGACATAAAAGAGTTTTTAAATAAAATAAAAATCAGTGAAGAATTTCCCACTACTTCTCAAATTAATCCTAATATGTTTTACGATTGCTATAATAAATATTTAAAGGAAGGCTATAAGATACTATCTATTCACCTATCTTCAAAATTAAGTGGAACTTATCAATCCGCATGTATAGCAAAAAACATGCTTGAAAGTGATGATATCATAATAATTGATAGTCTTAATGTAACTTCGGGATTAGGAATTTTAGTACTAAAAGCCTGCAGATTGATAGAAGAGGGCAACTCATTAATTGAAGTTGAAAGAGAAATAAAAGGTCTTATACCACATATAAGAAGTGCACTAGCATTTGAAAGTCTGGAAAACTTAGTAAAGGGAGGAAGACTGTCAAAAACTGCTGGAACAATAGGTTCAATTCTTGGAATAAAACCTATAATCGAAATTAGAGATGGAGAGCTAGTAGTAAAAGATAAAGTCAGGGGAACAAAAAAAGCGATTAAAAACATATTGAAATACTTAGAAGGCTACGGTATAAAAAGCGGTGAACCTTGTATGATTCTACAAGCAGAAAATAAAGAAATTAGAGATGCTCTTAAAGAAAATATGCTGGAAAGAAAAAAGGAATTTATAGAGTGTGAGGTAGGATGTGTTGTTGGAACTCATTCGGGAATCGGAGCCTGTGGTATATTTTTTATAGAAAATCACTAAAAATGAATTTTTGCATTCATAATTTTCACAAAATAAAATAAAAAATTCAAGAAAAATATAGCATTTTAATTTACTTTAATATATAATGAATATTGTAAACATATTATTTGCACAATTCGAGGAATTTCTGCAATTTGATATAGTAAAAATATTATGGATGGATGAAGTTTTCGGGAGATAATCTTTTTATAAGGTAGCCGAAGGAATAAGCATGATAACCCGTATTATGTGAAGCTCTCAGGCAAAAGTACCGGAAATGGACATACCTCTGGAAAGCTTAACTATATTAAGTTAAGCACCGAAGGAGTAAATCTCTCAGGTTATAAGACAGAGTGCAAGGGTCAAGGGGCTTTTGTATTATGTCTTTTTTGTTTGCCTCGTGAAAACCTATTCAGATAAGTGGGAGGATATAACAATGGTAGAGCAATTTATAATTATTACGAATAATCCCATGAGCAAGAATAAATACATAGGAAAGTATGAAGTAATCTATATTGATGGTACTGTGATTGATGTATATAAAAAGGTAAGAGATTATATTCATTTAAATCACAGGCTTTTAACTCATCCTTTAATAAGCAGTATAAAGCCCAATGAAATACCGTTTAGAACGGTTATTATCTCTAAGAAAAGGGATACTATTACTGATATGGAATCCCTCAATATGATTGAAAACAGTATAGGTGCTACTAATAAATTCTTGAAAGATTTTGGAATTCCAAATTGGAATGAAAAAATCTTGGAGGATTTTCAATTAATAGATTATGATATTATTTATAATGCTATAAAAAATTAAATCAAGGTCGATAATTAAGGAGGAAAAAATATGGCACATATTTATGACACCATTATAATTGGTGGTGGACCAGCAGGACTTTCAGCAGGACTATACGCAGCAAGATCAAAAATGGATACATTAATAATTGAAAGATCGAAGTTTGGTGGTCAAACTGCTACAACTGATGAACTTGAAAATTATCCTGGTTCTATAGAAAACTGTACAGGACCAGAACTTATTGAAAGAATGAGAAAGCAGGCTGAAGAATTTGGTACAAAGTTTGCTAAAGATGAGATTACCACAGTTGACTTTAGTGGAAAAATTAAAAAGTTAGTAGGAAATAAAGAAACCTATGAAGCTAAAACTATAATAATTGCTTCAGGAGCATATCCTAGGCTTGCTGGTTTTGAGAGTGAATTAGAGTTACGTGGAAAGGGTGTTTCCTACTGTGCAACCTGTGACGCTGACTTCTTCACTGAGTTAGATGTAGCTGTTATAGGAGGAGGAGACTCCGCATTAACTGAATCAATTTATCTGACTAAGTTTGCTGATAATGTAACAATAATTCATAGAAGAGATCAGTTCAGAGGAGCTAAGTCAATACAGGATAAGGTGTTTAACAATCCTAAAATAAAGATAATATATGATTCGGTAGTTGAAGCAGCTAAAGGTGATGAAATACTAGAAGGTTTAACTCTTAAAAATGTTAAAACTGGAGAAGCAAGCGACCTTAAGGTTGATGGATGCTTTGTATTCGTTGGATATCTTCCAATATCTGAGCTTTTCACTGGAAAGATAAAATTAGATGAAGCTGGATATATCATAACTGATGAAGAGATGAGAACTGACATCCCAGGAGTATTTGCAGCAGGGGATGTAAGACAAAAATCCTTAAGACAGGTTATTACAGCAGCTGCAGATGGAGCTATAGCAGCTACTAATGCAGAACATTATATTGAAAATGAATTCGATGAGCTTCATGTTTAATAGATTAAAAATGTGATTGCTAATTAACTATTTAACTTCTTATCTAGTTAAATAGATAAGAAGTTAAATAGAAATATTCTTATATAAAATAATTCAACTAATAAAAGGAGGAACTTCAAATGTTAGAACTAAACAAGGATAATTTTGATGCTGAGGTTACAAACTATACTGAAAAACCTGTATTTGTAGATTTCTGGGGAGACAAGTGCGAGATCTGCATAGAACTTATGCCAGGCGTGCATGAACTAGAACATAAATATGCAGACAAAATAAAATTTGCAAGCTTAAATACTTCAAGTGCTAGAAGACTTGCGATTTCTCAAAAGGTACTAGGACTTCCAACTATGATAATTTACAAAAATGGAGAAAGAGCTCATATAGCTACTCCAGACAGACTAAAAACTTTAGCTGATGTAGAAAGCTTTATTAAGGAAGTTTATGATACTCTTTAATTTTTATTACTAAGTGGTAGTTAGGACTATCTTACAAAAGATATCAGTCTTAAATATAAATTTTAAAATATAGGGAGGTGACCGCTTTGCGTCTAGAACTTGGAAAAATTTATATAAAGGATATACAGTTTGGACCAGAAACAAAGGTTGAGAGTGGAGTTCTTTATGTAAACAAAGAAGAGTTATTAAAGGAAGTTGGTGGAGATGAAAGATTAAAGTCCATCAATTTTGATTTAGCAAAGCCTGGTGAGGAAACTAGAATAATTCCTGTAAAAGATGTTATTGAGCCTAGAGTTAAAGTTGAAGGAAAAGGTGGTATTTTCCCTGGCTTCATAAGCAAGGTTGATACTGTTGGTTCTGGAAGAACTCATGTGCTTAAAGGAGCTGCTGTTGTTACTACTGGTAAGATAGTTGGTTTCCAGGAAGGTATAATAGACATGAGTGGAGAAGGTGCTAGATACACACCATTTTCAAAGACTAACAACCTGGTTATTATATGCGAGCCAAAAGACACCGTACTTCAGCATGAACATGAAGAAGCTGTAAGAATGGTAGGCTTTAAGGCTGCAACGTACCTTGGAAAAGCTGGAAAAAATGTTGAACCAGACGAAATAAAGGTTTTTGAAACAAAACCTATTTTAGAGCAGGTTAAAGAATATCCAGAACTTCCAAAAGTAGTTTATGTCTATATGCTTCAAACACAAGGACTTTTACATGATACTTATGTTTATGGAGTAGATGCTAAGAAGATAATACCTACTTACATTTATCCAACAGAAGTATTTGATGGAGCTATCGTTAGCGGAAACTGTGTTTCAGCCTGCGATAAGAATCCAACTTATGTTCACTTAAATCAGCCAATAATTGAAGACCTTTATGAAAGACATGGTAAGGACTACAATTTCTTGGGCTGTATAATAACAAACGAAAACGTTTATCTTGCTGACAAACAAAGATCTTCTGATATGACAGCTAAGCTTGTAGAATTTTTAGGAGCTGATGCAGTTATAATTTCAGAAGAAGGCTTTGGAAATCCTGATGCGGATTTAGTAATGAACTGCAACAAGATAACAGAAAAAGGAATAAAGACAGTTTTAGTTACTGATGAATATGCAGGAAGAGACGGAAGCTCTCAATCGCTTGCAGACTCAACTCCAAAGGGAGATGCAGTAGTAACAGGTGGAAATGCTAACGAAGTAGTTACACTTCCAGCAATGAAAAAAGTTATAGGACACCCAGAAGCTGCTAACATAATTGCAGGTGGATATGTAGGAAGTTTAAGAGAAGATGGTTCAATTAACGCTGAAATTCAGGTTATAACTGGAGCAACTTCAGAAGTAGGCTTCAACTATTTAACTGCAAAGGGCTTCTAGAATTAAAAATATATAAAACAATACAATACACCGAAAGATTATATAATTTATTAATTTTTGAAAGGAAGGATATTATGTTAAAGGGTAAAAAAGTAATTGCCATTGGCGATAGAGACGGAATCCCAGGACCAGCTATAGAAGAGTGCGCTAAATCCGCTGGTGCTGAAGTTGTATTTGCATCAACAGAATGCTTCGTTTGAACAGCTGCAGGTGCTATGGATCTGGAGATCCAACAAAGAGTTAAAGACCTTACTGAAAAGCATGGTGCTGAAAATGTAGTTGTTATCATAGGTGGAGCTGAAGCTGAAGCTTCCGGTCTTTCCGCTGAAACAGTTGCAGCAGGAGATCCTACTTATGCTGGCCCACTTGCTGGAATAGCTTTAGGATTAGGAGTTTATCACGTTGTTGAGCCTGAAGTTAAGGATGAATTTGACGCAGCTGTTTATGATGAGCAATGCGGAATGATGGAAATGGTTCTTGATGTAGATGCTATTATAAGTGAAGTTAAAACTGTAAGAGAACAATATTCTAAATTTTAATAAAATACTCCGAGAGGGGGGAGCACACTTGATACGTGTCGTTCACTATATTAATCAATTTTACGCTGGAATAGGCGGAGAAGAAAAGGCTGATATAAAACCAGAAATCAGAGAAGGTTTCATAGGACCTGGTATGGGGCTTAATGGTTTATTAAAGGCAAAAGGTGCAGAAATAGTTGCTACAGTTATTTGCGGAGACTCTTATTTTAATGAGAACATGACTGAAGCAAAAGCTGAAGTTATAGAAATGATAAAGAAGTATAATCCAGACTTGTTTATAGCAGGACCTGCTTTCAACGCTGGAAGATACGGAGTTGCTTGTGGTGCTATAGCTACAGAAGTAGAAGAAAAGCTTAATATTCCTGTAATAAGCGGTATGTATATCGAAAATCCAGGTGCTGATATGTATAAGAAACAGTTATATATAGTTTCTACTAAAAACAGCGCTGTAGGTATGAGAGACGCTCTTCCTAAAATAGCAAACCTTGCATTAAAGCTAGCTAACAAGGAAGAAATAGGATCTCCTGAAACTGAAGGTTATATTGAAAGAGGTATCAGAAAGAACTTTTTTGCAGAAGAGAGAGGTTCAAAGAGAGCTGTAGATATGCTTGTTAAAAAGATAAAGGGTGAAGCATTTACTACAGAATTTAAAATGCCTGTATTTGATAGAGTAGAACCAAATCCACCAATTGCTGATATAACAAAAGCTAAAGTGGCAATAGTTACATCAGGTGGAACTGTTCCAAAGGGAAATCCAGACCATATTGAATCCTCAAGTGCATCAAAGTTTGGAAAGTATGATATAGAAGGAGTTATGGATTTAACTTCTGAAACATATGAAACTGCACACGGAGGATACGATCCAACTTATGCTAATGCAGATAACGACAGAGTTATACCAGTAGACGTATTAAGAGAATTCGAGAAGGAAGGCAAAATAGGCTCACTTCATAGATACTTCTACAGTACAGTTGGAAATGGTACTGCAGTTGCTTCCTCAAAGAAATTTGGCGAAGAGATTGCTAGACAATTAATTGCAGATGGAGTTCAGGCAGTTATACTAACCTCCACCTGAGGAACTTGTACTCGTTGCGGTGCAACGCTTGTTAAAGAAATTGAAAGAGCAGGACTTCCTGTTGTTCATATGTGTACAGTAGTTCCGATATCCTTAACTGTTGGAGCTAACAGGATAGTTCCTACAGTAGCTATACCACATCCTCTTGGAAATCCAAACCTTGACAAGAAGGATGAATATGAGCTAAGAAAGAAACTAGTTACTAAGGCTTTAAGAGCTTTAGAAACTCCAGTAGATGGACAGAAGGTATTTGAAGATTAATTAATTATAGCTTATTAAATGGAGAAATGGAGAAATTAATGCAAAAACTTCTCCATATCTCCATTTTTAATTTAATGATATAAGGGAGGATTATTAAATGAGTTTTCCAGTAATAAAAAAAGCATCCTATGTTTTAGTTAATACACCTGATATGATAATTCACAATGGTACTACTCAAACATTAGAAAGAGAGACTAATCCAGATTCAGATTATTTAAAACAGATAAAAGATCATTTAAGAAGCTTTGAAGATGTGGTTTCATATGCACCTAACCAAACTTATATAGGAAATTTAACTCCTGAAGAATTAGCACTTAGAAAAAGACCTTGGCACAGCGAAGCTTTAGAAGGTGCACAAAGATATGGCAAGTTTGGTGAAATAATGCCGCAGGATGAATTCTATGGTTTAATAAAAATATCAGACGTATTTGATCTTGTGAAATTAGAAAAAAGTTTTACTGCTTCTGTTAAAGAAAAATTTATGAAACATCCTGTGTTAAATTCTAAGGCAGATGCTTTAGGAGAGGGAGAAGAAATAGTTGATATTGAAAAGATGGTTGAGTCTCATGTAGCAGAAGGACTTTATGAAAATGGAAATCTTGTGGGCTGTGTAAGACGTGCTCATGAACATGATAAAAATTTATCTTCACATATAATGGTTGAAAATTTGGCTGTTAAGGCATCAGGAGTTCTTGCTCTTATGCATTTAGTTAAAGAGCTTGATGTCGATGTAAATAGCATTGAATATATAATAGAATGCTCTGAAGAAGCAATTGGAGATATGAATCAAAGAGGCGGCGGTAATATAGCTAAGGCTATAGGTGAAATTGCAGGACTTAGAGGAGCAACAGGCTCTGATATGAGAGGTTTTTGTGCAGGTCCAACTCATGCAATTATAACAGCGGCATCTCTTGTTAAGTCAGGCATATATAAAAATGTTGTAGTTGTTGCAGGCGGCGCTACTGCTAAACTCGGCATGAACGGAAGAGACCATGTTAAGAAAAACCTTCCTATATTAGAAGATTGCTTAGGAGGATTTGCTCTTTTAATTTCAGAAAATGATGGTATAAATCCAGTTTTAAGAACAGATATAATTGGTAGACATACTATTGGGCATGGAGCATCGCCTCAAGCTGTATTAGAAGCTTTAGTTCTTGAACCACTAGAAAAAGCAGGATTAAAAATAACCGATGTCAATAAGTTTGCCCCAGAAATGCAGACACCAGATATAACTGAACCAGCAGGAGCTGGAGATGTTCCAACTCAAAACTATAAGATGATAGGAGCTCTTGCTGTAAAAAAAGGGCAAATAGATAGAAAAGACTTGCCAGGCTTTGTAACTGAACATGGATATCCAGGTTTTGCTCCAACTCAGGGACACATCCCTTCAGGAGTTCCAATAATTGGCCATGGAAGAGAATATATGTTAAATGATAAAATGGATAATTTCATGATAATAGGAAAAGGAAGCTTATTCCTTGGAAGAATGACCAATCTATTTGATGGTGTTTCAATTGTTGTTGAAAAAAATAACGGAAATAAAGAAGACAGCAGCGAAAACACAGGAATCTCTAAAGAGGAAGTTAAAGCTATGGTTGCAGATGCTATGAAGGATTTTGCAGCATATATTCTTAATAAGTAAATTAAGAAGTGTCTTTGATAATATCGTAGTGCTTCATAATAGATAAAAGACTATTAGAAGATAGGAGGATAATAATGGATAATATTCAGGCTAATAAAATGATAGCTGAAGTTTTTAATGAAATAGCAGACGGAATAAAATCCGGAAGCTTTGGAAAAAAAGTTAAAATCGGTCTCACTATATTAGGCTCAGAGCATGGAATAGAAGAGATGGTAAAGGCAGCCGAAATGGCACAGAAAAAGTTTAATGATTTTGATATAGTATTAATTGGTCCTAAAAACTCTTCTAGTATAAACACAGTTGAAGCTAATACTCCAGAAGAAGGACATCAAATTATGGTTAAACTTCTTGAAAGTGGGGAAATACAAGGGTGTGTTACACAGCACTTTGATTTTCCTATAGGAGTTTCAACAGTTGGAAAAGTAGTAACCCCTGGAAGAGGCAAAGAAATGTTTATAGCTACAACAACAGGTACTTCATCAACTAACAGAGTTGCCGGCATGGTTATAAATGCTATTTCAGGAATAGCAACTGCAAAGGCCAATGGCATAGAAAATCCTAAAGTGGGTATATTAAACTTAGACGGTGCGAGGAAAGTAGAAAGAATACTTAATGAATTAAAAGATAATGGGTATGAATTTGATTATGCAGATTCCTTAAGAGCTGATGGAGGAGCTGTTATGAGAGGAAATGATCTCTTAGCAGGAACGCCAGATGTTATGGTGTGTGATTCTCTCACAGGAAATCTTCTAATTAAAATATTTTCTTCATTTACTACTGGTGGTGATTATGAAACAGCAGGTGCAGGCTATGGACCAGGTATTGGAGAAAATTATAATAAGCTTATAAACATTGTCTCAAGAGCATCTGGTGCACCTCTTATTTCCGAGGCATTAAGGTATTGTGCTGTTTCTGCTAAAAATAATGTCCTAAAAACCGCAAAGATAGAATTTGAAAAAGCAAATAAAGCTGGATTAAAAGATATAATTGCTAAAAACACAATTGATAAAGCTCCTGAGCAAGCTGAAGAGGTAAAAATACCACCTAAAAAAGTTGTTACAGCAGACATAACAGGAATAGATATTCTTGAACTGGAAAATGCATGCAAAACATTATGGAAATCAGAAATATATTCGGAAAGCGGTATGGGTTGTACAGGGCCTATTGTTCTTGTTAATACCGATGACTTAAATTCCGCGAGAACAATACTTAAAAATTCTGGATTTTTAAGTTGATTTTAAGCTGTGCTTGAGATAAAAAAATCAAGCACAGTTCAAAATTTATATTATTTTCGAGATTATGCATTGATTTTATATAAAAAATGAAGTATATTATTAAATGGACATGCTAAAATGTAATAATAAACAATAATTTATAGAATAATATGTATAGCTTTACAATATAATTTAGTATGCTCGTACATAATTAATATTTTATAACGTATATGTAAAATTTTTTTAAACAATTTTACATAAAAAGAAGGAATTTAAATTATTTTATAGAATAGTTTAAATATATGTCTTATTTATTATTTAAATTAATGGGAGGGAACTATTAATGAAAAAGAAAAGAATTCTATCAATGCTAGCAGCTGCTGCAGTAATTACAACTTTATTTGCAGGCTGCGGAGCAAAAGAAAATCCGGCACCTTCAACTGGTGGAGATAGTAAACCAGCTACAAAAGTAAAAGTTGGTTTAGTTACTGACCAAGGCGGAGTTAATGATGGTTCATTCAATCAATCTGCTAGAGAAGGTATAGAAAAAGCTGCTAAGGAATTAAGCATTGAAGCACTTAATCCAATTGAATCAAAACAACAAGATGCTTATGAGCCAAATCTTAAGACAATGTCAAGCACAGCTGATTTAACAGTTGGATGCGGATTTATGATGCAGCAGGCAATAGACAATGTATCAAAACAAGCAACAGACAAGAAATTCTTGTTAGTTGATGCTGTTGTTGCAAATCCAAATATATTATCAGTTACTTTTAAAGAGCATGAAGGTTCATTCTTAGCTGGTGTTGCAGCTGCTAAGACTACAAAAACTGGTAAGATTGGATTTATAGGTGGAAAAGAAGGAGACGTTATTAATAGATTTGAATCTGGTTTCGTTGCTGGTGTAGCTTCAGTTAATAAAGATATGGCAAAAGCATTAATGCCAAAAGATGATAAAACTCCAGGACCAAACGCTATTTATGTTGACTCTTTTGATGACCAAGGAAAAGGATATGAAGCTGCAAAAACACTTTACAACAGCGGAGTAGATGTTATATTCCACGCAGCTGGCGGTGTAGGACTAGGAGTATTTAAAGCTGCTAAAGAAATGAATAAGTATGCTATCGGTGTTGACTCAGACCAAGCTGTTACTGCACCTGGATATAAAGATCAAATTCTTTTCTCAATGGAAAAGAAGGTTGGTGTTGCAGCTTATAACACTATAAAAGATTTACAAGCTGGTAAATTTGATGGTGGAAAGCATATTGAGTTAGGAATTAAAGAGGATGCTGTAGGATTAGCTCCAACAATAAATCCAGTAGTTCCTAAAGAAGCAACAGACTTAGCAAATAAAGCAAAAGACATGATAAAAGCTGGAACAATAGTAGTTCCAGGAACAAGAGCAGACCTACTTAAATTTACACCAGTAGAAATTAAATAAGTTTAAAGCAATTGGCTAGATGTTAAAGCATCTAGCCTATTTAGTCAAAAGGAAGGAGATAAGGCATGGACAAAGTTTTGGAGCTAAAAGGTATTAAAAAGATATTCCCTGGAGTAATAGCAAACGACGATGTTAATTTTGACCTAAATAAAGGAGAAATCCATGTTCTTCTTGGAGAAAATGGTGCAGGTAAAACAACTCTAATGAATATTGTTTATGGTCTTTATCAACAAGAAGCTGGAGATATTTTTATTAAGGGTCAAAAGGTTAATGTTAAAAATCCTAAGGATGCAATAAAACTTGGTATAGGTATGGTTCATCAGCATTTTATGCTTGTACATAATTTCACTGTAGCACAAAATATGATTCTTGGACACGAAACAAGAAAAGGATTAAACTTAGATATAGATAAGGCTGTTAAGGACACTAAAGCACTCTCTGAGCAGTATGGATTTAATATTGATCCTAATGCAATAATTGAGGATATGACAGTCGGTCAGCAGCAAAAGGTTGAAATATTAAAAGCTCTTTACAGAGGTGCAGAGATTTTAATATTAGATGAGCCAACTGCAGTTTTAACACCACAGGAAATTGAAGATCTAGGTGTAATACTAAGAAACTTAGTTAAACAAGGAAAATCTATAATACTTATTACTCACAAGTTAAAAGAAGTTATGAGTTTAAGCGACAGAGTAACTATTATAAGAAGGGGTAAAGTAATTGATATAGTTAATACTAAGGATACAAATATAGATGAGCTTGCAGAAATGATGGTAGGTAGAAAAGTAAATTTAGTAGTAACTAAAAAGGAAGCTAAGTTTGGCAGTGCTGCTCTTAAAATTGAGAACTTGAATGTACTTGATCATAGAGGACTTCCAGCAGTTAAAAACGTAAACTTGGAAGTTAGAAAAGGCGAAATTCTTGCAATAGCAGGAGTTGATGGTAATGGACAAACGGAACTTGTAGAGGCTATAGCAGGTCTTAGAAAATCTTCAAGTGGAAGAATAGAACTTAATAATAAAGATATTACAGGAAAATCACCAAAGGATGCAATAGAAGCTGGACTTGGACATATTCCTGAGGACAGACATAAAAGAGGTTTGATATTAAAATATTCTTTGGCTGAAAATTCTATACTAGGTATACATTATAAAGAGCCATTTGCTAAAGGAATCATAATGAATTATAACAAGGTAAAAGATCATGCTAGAAAACTAATAGCAAATTATGATGTAAGAACTCCAAATGAAGATGTAGCTGCTTCAGCATTGTCTGGAGGTAATCAGCAAAAAATGATAGTTGCTAGAGAAATTGAGAAAGACCCTGAACTTATAATTGCAGCTCAACCTACAAGAGGCTTGGATGTTGGTGCAATCGAATACATTCATAAAAGATTAGTAGAAGAAAGAGACAACGGCAGAGCTGTGTTACTGGTTTCTTTAGAACTTGATGAAGTTCTTTCACTTGCAGATAGAATTGCAGTAATATACGATGGAGAAATAGTTGACATTTTAGATGCTAAAGAGGCAACCGAGCAAAAACTTGGTATTCTTATGGCTGGAGGAACTTTAAACAAGGGAAGCAAGGAGGTATAAATAATGAATTCCAAAAAAAATAGCAATGGATTTACAAATTCTTTAAAAGCGTTGTTGATATCCTTACTTTCCGTAGTAGTAGGGCTGTTCATATCTATATTTTTTGTAATGTGGGCTAAAAAATCTGGCTTCTTTTCTTCTGCCAGCCTATTGTTTACATCAATTTGGAAGGGAAGCTTTGGAGAAAAACGTCAACTTATAGAAACATTAGTTTTTGCTACACCTCTTATATTTACAGGCCTGGCACATGCTGTAGCATTTAAAACAGGATTATTTAATATAGGTGTTGAAGGACAATTTATAATAGGTATGCTTGTAGCTTCTTTATTAGGACTTATACCTGGAATTCCAGGACCAATTCATATAGTCATAATTATACTAGGCGGAATTGTGGGCGGAGCTATATGGGCAGGTATACCGGGATATCTTAAAGCAAAGCTTGGAACTAATGAAGTTGTTAATACTATAATGATGAATTTTATAGCTATGCATTTATCAAATTATTTTACTATGGGACCATTCCATAAACAAAGTAGTGCAAGTACAGAATTAATTCAAAAAAGTGCAAACTTAACACGTTTTTTAGGGGTTAATTATAGACTTAACACTGGTATTTTCATAGCATTGATATTGGTGGTTGTTGTATATATTTTACTATGGAAAACTACGATTGGGTATGAAATTCGTGCGGTTGGTTTAAGTGCCACTGCTGCTGAGTACGGCGGAATAAGCATGAAGAAGAATATTATTTTGGCTATGGCTATTTCTGGAGCTATAGCAGGTTTAGGTGGTGCAGTACACATTGCAGGAGTTCAGCATCAATCTATTCAGTTGTTTGGATTCCCTAATTATGGATTTGATGGTATAGCTGTTGCTCTAGTTGCAAAGAGCAATCCTATAGGCGTTATTTTCTCAGCAATTTTATTTGGTGCTCTTAATTTAAGCTCAGGTATGTTAATGCTTTACGGAATACCAAAAACTATATCAACTTTAATTCAAGGTGTTGTAATTCTGTTTATTGCTGCGGAATATATGTTTAAATATTTTGCTGAAAAAAGAAAAAAGGAGGCTGCTTTAAATGAATAGTACAACTTTAGCTATAGTAGGATTAATTGCTGCTACACTTAGACTTGCTACGCCTCTTGTATTTACTAGCTTAGGTGGTGTGTTTTCTGAAAAATCTGGTGTTGTAAACATAGCTCTAGATGGAATTATGACGGCAGGAGCATTCTTTGCTGTTTTAGGATCATATTTAACAAAAAGCCCTCTTATTGGTATATTGTTTGGTATTTTAGGAGGAGTTTTGTTTGCAGGGATACACGCATATTTAAGTATACACTTAATGGCCGATCAGGTTATATCTGGTACTGGTATAAATGTGTTTGCTCCAGCATTAGTTAGTTTTTTAGTGTTCACTTTCTTTGGAACACCATCGCAAACAAGTAATGTTGCTTCACTGCCATATCCTTCAGCGTTCTTTGCTAAGATACCAGTTATAGGAGTCGTTTTGAAAGAATTAAATTGGTTTGTATGGCTTGCTTTTATACTTGTATTTGTATCTCATTATGTTTTATTTAAAACTCCTATAGGACTTAGAATAAGAGCAGTTGGAGAGCATCCTAAGGCAGCTGATACTTTAGGGATAAGCGTATATGGGATAAGATATATGTCAGTTATTATTTCAGGAATTTTAGGAGGGCTTGGCGGAGCTACACTTTCTATAGGTATAATGGATTTATACAGAGAAAATATGGTTAGCGGAAGAGGATTTATTGCTCTTGCTGCTATGATATTTGGTAACTGGAAGCCTAAGAATGCAATGCTTGCATGTCTTCTGTTTGGGTTTGCTCAAGCACTTGAAATATATGCAAAAACTTTTGGATGGAGAATTCCAGGAGAGTTTTTTGCTGCTTTCCCTTATCTTTTAACAATGCTTGTACTTGCAGGCTTTGTAGGAAAGACTCAAGGTCCTTTATATGACGGAGTTCCTTACAAAAAGGGTGAAAGATAAAAAATACAACCTGCCTTTGCGCAGGTTTTTATTTTTTAAAGTTATTTTATGATATAATAAAGTAAAACTAACTAAAGTGCGGTGATATTGCATGGAAATGAACTTTAATTTAAATTTAACTCAGGAACAAAAGTTAATAATGACCCAGCAAATGCAGCTATCTATTAAACTTTTACAGATGTCAAGTCAGGAACTTCGGGAACAAATTGAAAAGGAAGTACAGGAAAATCCAGTGCTTGAATATTCCGAGTCTTATTTTGACAAGGAAGAAGAAGTTAAAAATAGAGTTGATTATAAAGAATTAGTTAAATATTTAGATTTTGATAAATATGGTCAGCATCATTATGAGAGAAGCGAGGATGAAGAGGTATCTCCATTTAATTTCGTTTCGGAAAAAATGTCACTTAAAAAGTATTTATATAATCAGATTATTGACTTATATGTAAAGGGTTACCTTAAAATTGTTTGTGAATATATAATTGATAATATTGATAGCAGAGGATACTTAGACATTAGAATTGACGATATTTCAAACGAGTTAAATATTAGACAAGAATTGGCAATTGAGGCTTTGAATCTCGTTCAAAGTCTAGATCCTCCAGGTATTGCTGCAAGAGATATCAAAGAATGTTTAAAGCTTCAGTTGAAAAGAAAGAATATGCTGAGTAAAGAAATAATTGAAATAATTGACGAACATCTAGAAAATATAGCTGATAACAAGTATTCCTCTATAGCAAAAGCATTAAATATTGAAATAAAGGAAGCACAAAGGTACGGGGATATTATAAAGTCTTTAGAGCCAAAACCTTCAAGTGGTTTCTATACTGGAGATGAGGTAAGGTATATAACTCCAGATGCTTATATAAGAAAAATAGGCCAAGATTATCATATAATAATGAATGATGATTTACTGCCAAAGTTTAATATAAATGATAGATATAAAGAAATTATTAAAGAAGAAAGCAATAAGGAAGCTGTAGAATATATAAAAGACAAAATTAACAATGCACTTTTTTTAATTAAAAGTATCGAGCATAGGAAAAGCACTATATATAGGGTTTTAGAGAAAATAGTGGAGCTTCAAAAAGATTATTTTGAATACGGAGCAAACTATCTAAAGCCAATGACGCTAAAAGATATTTCTGAGAGCATAAATATGCATGAATCTACTGTAAGCAGAGCAATTAAAGATAAATTTATAAATGCAAATAGAGGAACAATAAAAATAAAAGATTTATTTACAACTGGTCTTTCCTCCAATACTGACATAGAAGATGTATCTACATCTATAATAAAGAAAGAAATAAAAGCATTAATTGATAATGAAGACAAGGGTAAGCCGCTTTCAGATCAAAACATATGCGATATATTGAATAATAAAGGAATGAATATTTCACGTAGAACAGTAGCAAAATATAGAGAGGAATTGAATATCAAATCATCCAGTAAAAGAAAAAGGTTTTAATTTGTTTACACTTTATTAACAATTTTTTTTCAAATACTAATTTAAAAAAATTAGTATTTAATTTATAATAGAAGTGGGACAAGAAATGAATGACTGGGACGCTAAGTGACCAAAGAGGTGTTGTTATTGCATGACGTTTTAAAAATTGCTCAGAAGATTGTACCCGAGTATGTAGAAATACTTCTTAAAAGATATGACATCTTAAGAACAATATACTATAATCAGCCTATAGGCAGAAGAACTTTATCTAACAACCTGGGATTGGGAGAAAGAATAGTAAGAACAGAAATAAGTTTTTTTAAAGAACAAAACTTAATTGAGATTAATACTCCCGGTATGAACGTAACAAAGGAAGGCGAAGAAATAATCAATAAGCTTAAAGATTTCGTTCATGAGCTTAAAGGACTTTCTGAAATTGAAAAATACATAAGAGAAAAACTAGGATTAAAGAACATAATTGTAGTTCCAGGAAATGTAGATGAAGATGTTACTGTTTTTACTGAACTTGGGAAAGCTGCTGCTCTATATTTAAAAGAACTTATTAAAGATAATTCTATAATTGCTATTACGGGTGGTTCAACAATAAAAGAAGTAATAGACAATATGCCGAAGGTGAACAATCTTAATAACGTTCTTGTTGTACCAGCCAGAGGAGGTATGGGAAGCAGTGTGGAAACTCAGGCTAATAGTCTAGCGGCAAGCCTTGCTAAAAAGATGGGAGCTTCATATAAGCTGCTGCATATTCCTGATAATTTAAGCAATAACGCTTTAAGTGCTATGCTTAATGAAGGTGATGTTAAAGAAATTGTTAAAAATATAATGATTTCAAACATACTTATCTATGGCATAGGCAGAGCAGACAAGATGGCTGAAAGAAGAGGATTGTCAACTGAAAAATTAGATGAATTAAAATTTAAAGGTGCGGTTGGCGAAGCTTTTGGTTATTATTTTAATGCGGACGGTCAGATTATTTGTTCAACATCAACTATTGTAGTTGACAGTGAATCTTTAAAAAACATAGAAAATCTCATAGCTGTAGCAGCAGGAAAAAATAAAGCAGAAGCTATTATTTCTGCAGAGAAAAATCTATCAAACAGTACACTAATAACTGATGAAGGAGCTGCTAGAGAAATTATAAATATTATTAGTAAAAAAGAGTAAACTAATAATGTTAACTATTTAGTCAAATAATTATATTAAAATATATTATTTAAAAATTTTAGGAGGTACTTATATGTCAAATGTTAAAGTAGCAATCAATGGTTTTGGTAGAATAGGACGTCTTGCGTTCAGACAAATGTTTGGAGCAGAAGGTTTTGATGTCGTTGCAATCAACGATTTAACAGATCCTAAGATGTTAGCACACTTATTAAAATATGATTCATCACAAGGAAGATATGAAGGAACAGTAGAAGCTAAAGAATCTTCTATAGTTGTTAATGGAAAAGAAATTAAAATATATGCTGAAGCTGATGCTTCAAAACTTCCATGGGGAGAAATTGGAGTAGACGTAGTACTTGAATGTACTGGATTCTATGTATCAAAAGCAAAATCACAAGCACACATAAATGCAGGTGCTAAGAAAGTTGTTATTTCAGCTCCAGCTGGTAATGATCTTCCAACAGTTGTATACAATGTAAACCATGATATATTAACAGCTGATGATCATATTATTTCAGCTGCTTCATGTACAACTAACTGCTTAGCTCCAATGGCTAAAGCACTTAACGACTATGCTCCAATTCAATCCGGTATAATGTCAACAATCCATGCTTACACTGGAGACCAAATGGTATTAGATGGACCACATAGAAAAGGCGATTTCAGACGTGCTAGAGCAGCAGCTGTAAACATAGTTCCAAACTCAACAGGAGCTGCAAAAGCTATAGGATTAGTTATTCCAGAATTAAAAGGAAAATTAATCGGTTCTGCACAAAGAGTTCCAGTTGCAACTGGTTCAACAACAATTTTAGTTTCAGTTGTTAAAGGAAAAGATGTTACAGTTGAAGGAATCAACGCTGCTATGAAGGCTGCTTCAAATGAATCCTTTGGTTACACTGAAGATGAAATAGTATCTTCTGATATCGTTGGAATTAGATTCGGTTCATTATTCGATGCAACTCAAACAATGGTTTCTAAAATCGGAGAAGATTTATACCAAGTTCAAACAGTTTCATGGTATGACAACGAAAATTCATATACTAGCCAAATGGTTAGAACTATAAAGCACTTTGCTAACTTCTTAAAGTAATTTAAGTATTCGATTATAAGAATTTAAAGATTAAAAATAAGGTCTGGTTTTGTAGTTAGGGCTATAAACCCAGACCTTTATTTAGTTTTACATATAAATAAACTAAGTATATAAAGGAGATAATACTATGAAATTCAATAAAAAGACTATCGAAGATATTGAAGTAAAAGGTAAAAAAGTATTAGTAAGATGTGACTTTAATGTGCCTATGAAGGACGGAAAAATCACAGATGAAAATAGATTAAACGGAGCACTTCCAACAATAAAATATTTAATGGAACATGGCGCAAAGGTAATTCTTTGTTCTCACCTAGGCAAAGCAAAGGGCCCAGATCCAAGTTTAACTCTTGCACCAGTAGCTAAGAGATTATCTGAAATGCTTGGAAAAGAAGTAGTATTTGCTGCTGATGATGAAGTTGTTGGTGAAAATGCTAAAAATGCAGTAGCTAGTGCTAAAGATGGCGATGTAATTCTTCTTGAAAATACAAGATTTAGAAAAGAAGAAGGAAAAAATGAAGATTCTTTCTCTAAGGACTTAGCTTCTATTGCTGACGTATATGTAAATGACGCATTTGGTACTGCTCATAGAGCACATTGCTCAACAGTTGGCGTAACAAAGTTTGTTGATACAGCTGTATGTGGATATTTAATACAAAAGGAATTAAAGTTTTTAGGGGAAGCTGTTGAAAATCCAACAAAGCCTTTCTGTGCTATACTTGGTGGGGCAAAGGTTGTTGATAAAATAGCTGTTATAGAAAACCTATTAGATAAAGTTGATACTTTAATAATAGGCGGCGGTATGGCTTATA
Source organism: Clostridium rhizosphaerae (assembly GCF_016765585.1). Taxonomy (GTDB): domain Bacteria; phylum Bacillota; class Clostridia; order Clostridiales; family Clostridiaceae; genus Clostridium_AT; species Clostridium_AT rhizosphaerae. The sequence continues at coordinate 607,039 of NZ_JAESWC010000002.1, read as the reverse complement.
CTTTCTTTAAGGCACAAGGCTATGAAATAGGAAAGTCACTCCTTGACGAAGAAAGACTTGATTATGCTAAAGAAATGATGGAAAAGGCTAAAGCTAAAGGAGTCAAATTACTACTTCCAGTAGATAATAGAATTGCTCCGGAATATGCAGATGTTGATGCTAAGATTACAGAAGACCAAAACGTTCCAGAAGGTTATATGGGACTTGATATTGGACCGAAATCAGAAAAATTATTTGCAGATGCAGTAAGAGAAGCTAAAACAGTTATATGGAATGGACCAATGGGAGTTGCTGAGTTTAAGAACTTCGCAGATGGTACAGTGGCAGTAGCTAAAGCAATGGCTGAATCAGGAGCTACTACAATAATAGGCGGAGGGGACAGCGCTGCTGCTGTTAACAACCTTGGTTTTGGAGATAAGATGACTCATATATCAACAGGTGGTGGAGCTTCACTTGAATTCCTGGAAGGAAAAGAGCTTCCTGGAATAGCTGCACTTAATGATAAATAGTAGTAGATAATAATTATCAATTAGAGTTTACAATCAAGATTTAAATGATATAATAAAAGTATAATGAAGAATTAAGAATGATGAATGAAGAATGTTGATAGAACTTTCATCCATCAATTATTCATTCTTAATTCTTCATAAAAAACAAGGAGTGTTTTTTATGAGAAAGCCAATAATTGCTGGAAACTGGAAAATGCACAAAACTATTGATGAAGCAGTTAGTTTTGTTGAAGAAATAAAGCCACTAGTTAAAGATGCAAAAGCTGAGGTTGTAGTTTGTCCTACATTTGTAGCCCTTGATGCTGTTGTTAAAGCAGCAAAAGGAACTAATATAAAAGTAGGAGCTCAAAATGTTTACTTCGAAGAAAAAGGAGCTTTTACAGGCGAAATTGCACCAAACATGCTTGAGGCAATGGGCGTAGATTATGTTATAATAGGACACAGCGAAAGAAGACAATACTTTAATGAAACTGATGAATCAGTTAACAAAAAAGTTAAAGCTGTTTTTGCTCATAATATGGTTCCAATACTTTGTGTTGGCGAATCCTTAGAAGAAAGAGAAGCCAACATAACAGAAGAAGTAATTGGAAGACAAGTAAAGCTTGATTTAGCTGGACTTACAAATGAGCAGGTTGAAAACATACTAATAGCTTACGAGCCAATCTGGGCTATTGGAACTGGCAAGACTGCTACTTCAGATCAAGCTAATGAAACTATAGCGTTTATAAGAAGCGTTGTAGCTGATGTATATGGTAAAGAAACAGCAGAAAAGACAAGAATACAATATGGCGGTTCTGTTAAGCCTTCAACTATTGCAGAGCAGATGGCTAAATCAGACATAGATGGAGCGTTAGTTGGGGGAGCTAGTTTAGTAGCAGCAGATTTCGCAGCAATAGTCAATTTTTAAGGGGGAAAAATGATGTCAAAGAAACCAGTTATGCTAATGATCCTAGATGGATTCGGATTATCAGACAAAGTAGATGGCAACGCAGTAGCTGCAGCAAACAAGCCAAACTTTGATAAATATTATAAAGAATACCCTCACACAGAGCTTGGTGCCAGCGGAATGGATGTTGGACTTCCAAGAGGGCAAATGGGAAATTCAGAGGTAGGACATCTTAATATAGGTGCAGGAAGAATAATATATCAGGAATTGACAAGAATAACTAAAGCAATAGAAGATGGTGATTTCTTTGATAAGACTGAGTTTAATGAAGCTGTTGATAAAGCTTTAAAGACTGGAAATTCACTTCATCTTTTAGGTCTTTTATCAGATGGTGGTGTTCACTCACACATAGATCACCTAAAAGCTCTTATCAAATTAGCAAAGAACAAGGGACTAAAGAAAATCTATGTTCATGCTTTTCTTGATGGAAGAGATGTTCAGCCTGGTTCTGCTAAGAATTTCATAATCGAACTAGAAGATTACATGAAAGAGCTTGGTGCAGGAAAAATAGCAACTTTATCTGGAAGATACTATGCAATGGATAGAGATAAACGCTGGGAAAGAGTTCAATTGGCTTATAATGCTATTGTACTTGGACAGGGTGAAACAGCACATTCAGCTGCAGAAGCCATAGAAAAGTCATATCATGACAATAAGACTGATGAATTTGTTCTTCCAACAGTAATTATAGAAAATGGAGCTCCAACTGGAAAAATAGAAAATGGAGATTCAGTTATTTTCTTTAATTTTAGGCCAGATAGAGCTAGAGAGATTACTAGAGCAATTAATGATAAAGTATTCGATGGTTTTGAAAGAGAAACCTTAGACTTAAATTATGTGTGCATGACCCAATATGATAAAACTTTGGAGAATGTTACTGTTGCCTTTAAGCCTGAATCATACTCTAATACAATAGGAGAATACGTAAGTAGACTAGGCAAGAAACAGCTTAGAATTGCTGAAACAGAAAAGTATGCACATGTAACTTTCTTCTTCAATGGCGGAGTTGAAGCTCCAAATGAAGGTGAAGATAGAGCCTTAATTCAATCTCCTAAGGTTGCAACTTATGACCTTCAGCCAGAAATGAGTGCTTATGAGCTTACTGATGAGCTTGTGAGAAGAATTGACACAGATGAGTATGATATGATAATCTTAAACTACGCAAATCCAGATATGGTAGGACATACCGGTGTATTTGAAGCTGCTAAGAAAGCTATAGAAGCAGTAGATGTATGCCTTGGAAGAGTGGTAGAGAAGATACTTGAAAAGGATGGTACAGTATTTATTACTGCAGACCATGGAAATGCTGAGCAGATGATAGATTACTCAACAGGAGAACCTATGACAGCTCACACAACAGATCCTGTTCCATATCTTTATGTTTCAAAGCAAGCAAAAGGCAGAGCACTTAGGTCAGGAGGAGTATTAGCTGACATAGCTCCTACTATGCTTGATGCAATGGAACTTGAGTCTCCAGCAGAAATGACTGGAAAATCTCTAATAATAAAATAATATTTAGCTAATCTACTGTGGAATAAAAATTTATTATTCCACAGAGACTATACATATTTGAAAGTTTGAAAGGAGTTTTTTTAAAATGAAAATTCATGTAGACATCGTAGACGTTGTTGCAAGACAAATTCTTGACTCAAGATGCTTCCCAACTGTAGAGGTAGAAGTAACTCTTGAAGACGGAACTATAGGAAGAGCTGCTGTTCCATCAGGAGCATCAACAGGTATATTTGAAGCTGTTGAGTTAAGAGATGATGACAAAGCAGTGTATAATGGAAAAGGTGTTCTTAAAGCTGTAGAAAATGTAAATAACGTTATAGCTTCAGAATTAATTGGAATGAACGTATTTGATCAAGTAGCTATAGACAAAGCTATGATAGCACTTGATGGAACAAAAAATAAAGGAAACTTAGGAGCAAATGCAATGCTAGGTGTATCACTTGCTGTTGCACACGCTGCTGCTAACTACCTTGGATTACCTTTATATCAGTATGTAGGCGGAGTTAATGCAAAAGTTTTACCAGTTCCAATGATGAACATCATCAATGGCGGAAAGCATGCTGACAACAATGTGGATCTTCAAGAATTCATGATAATGCCTGCAGGAGCATCATCCTTTAGTGAAGCATTAAGAATGAGTGCTGAAGTTTACCATGCTTTAAAATCATCCTTAAAGTCAAAAGGATATGAAACTGGAGTTGGCGATGAAGGTGGATTCGCTCCAAACCTAAAGTCAAACGAAGAAGCTATCACTGTTATAATAGAAGCTATCCAAAAAGCTGGATATACTCCAGGAAAAGATATATTTATAGCACTTGACCCAGCTTCCTCAGAATTATTTGAAGATGGAAAGTACAACTTAAAAGGAGAAGGAAAAGTTCTTACTCCAGCTGAAATGGTTGACTTCTATGTTGACTTAGTAAATAAATACCCAATAATCTCTATCGAAGATGGTATGGCAGAAGAAGATTGGGAAGGTTGGAAGTTAATAACTGAAAAACTTGGTAACAAAATTCAATTAGTTGGAGACGATCTATTCGTAACTAACACTGAAAGATTATCAATGGGAATTGAAAGAGCTACTGCTAACTCAATTCTTATAAAGCTTAACCAAATCGGAACATTAACTGAAACTCTTAACGCTATAGAAATGGCTGAAAGAGCTGGTTATACAGCAGTTATTTCTCATAGATCAGGAGAAACAGAAGATACTACAATAGCTGATTTAGTTGTAGCTATGAATGCAGGACAAATTAAAACTGGAGCTCCTGCAAGAAGTGAAAGAGTTGCTAAATACAACCAACTTCTAAGAATCGAAGAAGAATTAGGAGATATGGCTGAATACAGAGGAATAAACGCTTTCTACAATATAAAGAAGTAATTTAAAAGTGAGGCTTGCCTCACTTTTTTTCATAAGTGTTGTATTATATAGTTTATTGTGGTAGAATATGACTGTATAACTTTATGGGAGGTATATGACATGAGAATTGCACTTATAGTTGCTCTTGTAATTATTTCTATAGTATTAATAGTTTCTGTCCTTATGCAGCCAAGCAAATCAAATGGATTATCTGGACTTGTGGGTGGTGGAAGCACAGATACATACTACAGCAAAAATAAGACTAAGACTTATGAGGCTGTTATGGCAAGAATCACGGTTATTACTGCTATATTATTTGCTTTAGATGTAATAGCACTAAATTTGATAAAATAATTCTACACTAAAGTATAGTCTGTTGGCTGTACTTTTTTATTTTGCTTTTTAGTTAAAATTAAATTACATATTAGGAATATATATTGAAATTATACAAAAAATAAAGAAATAAATAATGAAATGGAGTGATTTTATATTGAATATTAGGGAAACTGTTGTTGAATTTATGAGAGAAAAAGCTTACAAGCCTATGTCTATTTATGAACTTGCAAGTGGAGTTGGAATAAGCAAAGATGAATTTGATATGTTTCAAGATGTTATTATAGAGATGGAAAAGGATGGAGAAGTTATAAGAAATAGAGCAGACTATTACGGAGTTCCTGAAAAGATGGGGCTGGTAGTAGGAAAGCTTCAAGGTCATCAAAAGGGATATGGTTTTGTGATACCAGAGATAAATGAACCAGATGTATTTATACCAATTTCCAGTATGAATGGAGCTATGCATAGTGATAAGGTTATATGTAAAGTAACAAGGGAAGAACAGGGAGGAAAAAGAAGAGAAGGGGAAATTATTAGAATACTTCAAAGAGGCAGTAAAACTGTAATAGGAACTTACGAAGACAGTAAAAACTTCGGATTTGTTGTTCCTGATGACAAAAGAATATATCAAGATATATTTATACCTAAAAGTGACAGGAATGGAGCCAAAACAGGTCAAATTGTAATTGCAGAAATAACAACCTGGCCGGATAAGAGAAGGAATCCAGAAGGAAGAATCAAGGAGATATTGGGAGACAAAGGGGATAAAGGCATTGATATTCTTACTATAATAAAAAAGCATGGTCTTCCGGAAGAATTTCCTCCTAAGGTTGAGAAGTTTGCTGAAGGGATACTAAATGAAATACCTGAAGAAGAATACAGTAGACGTGAAGATATAAGAAATCTTAGAATGGTTACAATAGATGGAGAAGATGCAAAGGACCTAGATGATGCAGTTTCCATAGAAAAATTATCAAATGGAAACTATAGATTAGGAGTTCACATAGCTGATGTATCACATTATGTCAGGGAGAAAAATCCTCTTGACAAGGAAGCTTTAAAAAGAGGAACTTCTGTTTATTTAATTGACAGAGTTATACCGATGCTTCCTAAAAAGCTTTCAAATGGCATATGCAGTTTGAACCCTAAGGTTGACAGGCTTGCATTGACTTGTTTTATGGAAATTGACAGATCAGGTAAGGTACTTGACAGTAAAATAGCCGAAACTGTAATTAAAACAAGTGAAAGAATGACGTATACCGATGTTACTAAGATATTAAAAGATAAAGATGAAGAGCTTATAAAAAGATACGATTACCTATATGAAGATTTTAAAGCAATGGAAGATCTGTGCAATATTCTTCATAAAAAGAGAATGGGCAGAGGTGCAATAGATTTTGAATTTGAAGAAAGCAAAATAATACTAAATGATAAAGGCAAACCCATAGATATTAAGCCTTATGAAAGAGAAATAGCAAACAGGATAATTGAAGAATTCATGCTTGTATGTAATGAAACCATTGCAGAGCATATATTTTGGGCTAATCTTCCTTTTGTGTATAGAATACATGAAGACCCAGATGAAGAAAAGCTTAGTATATTTAATGAATTTGTTCACAATTTAGGCTATGCAGTAAAATGGACTAATGATATTCATCCTAAATCTCTTCAAGAGGTTATAGAAAAGGTAAAAGGAAAGAAGGAAGAAACGGTTGTAAGTACCTTACTTCTTCGTTCAATGAAGCAGGCGAAATACTCTCCAGAGTGTGTGGGGCATTTTGGCCTGGCGGCAAGGTACTATTGCCATTTTACTTCACCCATAAGAAGATACCCTGACTTAATAATTCATAGAATTATTAAGGAGTATATAAATGGTCAAATTGATGAATCAAGGAATTCAAGACTTACTAAGGAAGTTGAATATGCTTCAAAACAATCATCTGATATGGAAAGAATAGCTCAAGATGCAGAGAGAGAAGTAGATGATTTAAAGAAGGCTGAGTATATGGCTGATAGAATCGGTCAGGTTTATGAGGGTATTATATCCTCTGTTACTAGCTTCGGTATTTTTGTTGAGCTGCCTAATACAATAGAAGGCTTAGTTCATATCAGTAATATGGAAGATGACTATTATGTATTTGATGAAAAGCATTTATGTCTTATAGGTGAAAAAACTAAAAATATGTATAGACTAGGTGATGAAGTTAAAATAAAAGTCACAAAGGTTGATATAGATTTTAGAGAAATTTATTTTGACTTATATGATGAGGAAGAAGAAAATACAAAGGGAAAAGAAATTGGTGAAAGTAAAGTTTATCCTATAATATCTGTAGACGAATTTGAGCAAGAAAGCACATTAAACCTAAGTGAAAATATGGATTAGTTAATAGCTGCCTTCATAGTTATATTGAAACTATGAAGGCAGCTTTATTATTTTATTTTTACAAATAATAAAAATAGTTTGACATTTATACAAGAGGATTGATAAAATAATAACATAGTTTAGTCAAGCAATTAGAGAGTATTCTCTATATATTTGATTGTATTAAAAATTTTGTGCCTAACAGAAAAGATAATTCTAATCTGAAAGGAAAGAAGTAATACGAAGTTTTTAGGCTGCTTTAGGCAAGTCTAAGTTTTTGCGTATAAATTCTGCTTTCCTTTAAAGAGGAAGGCTTTTTTATTTGCCTTTGAAAGGGGATAGAACACATGAAAAAAATAGCTGTAATTAGTGCTATTCTGGAAGAGCCAAAGCATTGTCAAAAAGAATTTAATGATGTGATTTCAAATTTTAAAGGTTTAATCAAAGGAAGAATGGGCATACCCTTTGAGGAAGAAGGTATTGCAGTAATATCATTAACCGTTGTAGGTGAGTTAAACGATATCAATAGCTTAACTGGAAAGCTTGGTAATATAGAGCATGTATCAGTAAAAACAGCCATTTCTAAGAAGGAGATTCAGTAATGAAAGTTTTAATAGACAAGCTATATACACATAACTATTTAAGCAGAGAAGAACTTTTAACTCTCCTAAATAGTATGACTGAAAATGATAAAGAGTTTCTAATTAATAAGGCTCATGAAACACGTATGAAACATTATGGAGATAAGGTCTTTATGAGAGGTCTAATAGAATTCACCAATTACTGCAAAAGAAACTGTATGTACTGCGGCATAAGGGCGGCAAACAAATATGCAGACAGATATAGGCTAACTATAGAAGAAATCCTTGAAGCCTGTGAAGAAGGGTATAACTTGGGATATAGAACCTTTGTACTCCAAGGTGGAGAAGATGATTATTATGGCGATGACTTAATTGTTATGATTGTTGAAAAAATAAAACAAAAATATCCTGATTGTGCCGTAACTTTGTCTATTGGAGAAAGAAGCTGTAAGTCCTATGAAAAATATTTTAAAGCAGGAGCGGACAGATACTTGATGAGGCATGAAACGGCTTCTGAAGAACTCTATAAAAGACTGCATCCGGGCATGACATTGGAAAATAGGAAAAAATGCTTAAGGGAATTAAAAGATATAGGCTATCAGGTTGGTGCAGGCTTTATGGTAGGGCTTCCTAATCAGACTAATGAAGACTATGTAAATGATTTGATGTTTTTAAAAGAACTTGAGCCTCACATGGTGGGTATAGGTCCTTTTATACCACATAAAGATACACCGCTTAAAGGTGAGCACGGTGGAACTGTAGAAACTACGATAATAATGCTTGCATTGGTAAGGCTGCTGCTTCCAAATGTGCTTTTGCCAGCTACTACAGCTTTAGGCAGCATAGATCCAATTGGAAGAGAAAAGGGAATTAAAGCAGGAGCAAATGTAGTTATGCCTAATTTATCACCGTTAAGTGTAAGAAAGAAATATGCTTTATATGACGGAAAAATATGTACAGGGGATGAAGCAGCAGAGTGTAGAATGTGCATAGAAGGAAGGATAAAAAGAGCAGGATTTTCAGTTGATATGTCAAGGGGAGATAATACAGCATGGTCTCGCAGCAGTTAGGTTAAGTTAAGCAGTTTATACGATGAATTAATAATTAATTAAATGGAGGGATAAATATGTTTATTGATCATGAATATATAGAGAGTTTACTTAAGGAAGCTAAAAATGCTACAACAGAAGATATAGCTGAGGTATTAAACAAAGCTAAAGATAGAAGAGGACTTTCACATAAAGATATTGCTGTACTGCTTCAAATTGAAGATAAGACCCAAGAAGAAAAGATGTTTAAAATAGCGGGTGCAATAAAGGAATCTATATACGGAAATAGAGTTGTTGTTTTTGCACCATTATATATAAGCGATTACTGCGTAAATAATTGTACTTACTGTGGATATAGAAGAGACAATAAATTTTCAAGAAGAAAACTTACTAAAATAGAAATTGAAGAAGAGGTTAAACTTTTAGAAAAGATGGGACATAAAAGACTTGCTTTAGAAGTTGGGGAAGATCCTGTTAACTGCGATATAGATTATGTATTAGAAGCAATTGATACAATATATAATACTCAAAATGAAAAGGGAAATATCAGAAGAATAAATGTTAACATTGCAGCAACTACAGTTGAAAACTATAGAAGGCTTAAGGAAGCTAAAATAGGAACCTATATCTTATTCCAAGAAACCTATCATAAGCCTACTTATGATAAGGTTCATCCAAAGAGCATGAAGGGAGACTATGAATATCATCTTACAGCCTTTGATAGAGCTATGGAAGCAGGTATTGAGGATGTTGGAGGAGGAGTTTTATTTGGACTTTCAGATTACAAGTTTGAGGTTTTAGCCTTAATGCTGCATAATGAACATTTGGAAGAAAATTATGGAGTAGGCTTCCACACTATATCAGTACCAAGACTTAAAAAAGCTGAAGGAATGAACTTGACTGATTTTCCTAATTTAGTAGATGATAATAGCTTTAAGAAAATAGTAACTATACTTAGAATTGCAGTACCTTTTACAGGTATAATTTTATCTACAAGAGAAAGTGCTCAAATGAGAAGAGAGCTTATTAAATATGGTGTATCACAGGTCAGCGCAGGCTCAAATACAGGTGTAGGCGGCTATAAAGAGCATGAAAAAGGAAACAGTGTAGACCAATTTGATGTAGCTGATCACAGAAGTCCCCTTGAGGTTTTAAAGGAATTAATTGACGATAAGCACCTTCCAAGCTATTGCACAGCCTGCTACAGAAGCGGAAGAACAGGTGATAGATTCATGCGGCTTGCAAAATCAGGTCAAATACAAAATGTATGTGCTCCAAATGCAATGATGACTTTAATGGAATTTGTTATGGATTACGGTGATGAAGAGCTTTATAAAAAAGCAGAGGCACTCATTAAAGAAGAAGCAGACAAGATTAAAAGAGAAGATATAAAAAAACTTCTTCTAAATAATATAGAAAGAATAAAGATGGGAGAAAGAGATTTATATGTTTAGTACGCCAAATGCAGAGAGAACACATATAGCTATCTTTGGAAAAACTAATTCAGGAAAATCCTCTCTTTTAAATGCAATAATAGGTCAGGATATATCAATTGTATCCTCTGTGAAAGGAACAACTACAGACCCTGTAAGCAAAGCTATGGAATTAATACCATATGGTCCCGTAGTTTTTATCGACACCGCCGGTCTTGATGATTCAACAGAGCTTGGAGAACTTAGAGTAAAAAGAAGCTTAAAAACTCTTCAGAAAACAGATTTTGCTATATATGTTATAGATGGTGAGGATAATGAAGAAGAGGAATACAATGAGTTTATAAAAAGATTTGAAAAATATAATATACCTTACATGATTGTTATAAATAAAATTGATAAGCTCTCCGAAGATGAGATTATAAAGTTAAGAAACACATATAAAGAAGCTGTTTTAGTTTCAGCCAAAGAAGAAAAGAATATTTTGTTTTTAAAGGATGAATTAATAAAAAGACTTAATGAGGGGGCAGCAGAAGAGACTATAGCAGGAGATATAGTGCCTTACAATGGCAAAGTTATAATGGTGGTTCCTGTTGATTCTGAAGCACCTAAAGGCAGAATTATACTTCCTCAGGTGCAGCTTTTAAGAGACTGCCTGGATCATGGAATAAAAAGCTATGTAGTTAGAGATACTGAACTTGAATCTGCAATTCAGGATATTAATAATCCGGATTTAGTTGTTACAGATTCACAAGCTTTTAAAAAGGTAAGTAAAATTGTTCCGAGAGATATAAAACTCACAAGCTTTTCAATATTATTTGCAAGGTATAAAGGTGACTTAAAGGCTTTTGTGGATGGGGCAAGAAAAGTAGAGGATCTTGATGAAAACTCAAAAATACTTATTTCAGAAAGCTGCACCCATAACCATTCCCATGAGGATATAGGAAGAGTAAAGATACCAAAACTTCTTAACAAACACTTAGGAAAAGAACTTAATTATGAGTTCAAGATGGGACAGGATTTTCCGGAGGATATAGAAAAGTACGATCTAATAATACATTGCGGTTCCTGCATGCTAAATAAAAAGACTATGCTTACAAGAATTGATATGTGTTCTGAAAAGAAAGTAAGCATAACAAATTACGGCGTTATTTTAGCATATCTGAATGGAATACTAGACAGAACCACAGAAATGTTTGACTGTTGACTTGTTCCACATTTTGTAATATAATTATAATCTACTAATAGCTTATAAAGATGGTGGTTTTATGGCAAAGGACAAGAGCAACAATACTCTTGCAGAAAACAGAAAAGCGTGGCATGACTATTTTATAGAAGAAACCTATGAAGCAGGAATTGCTCTTGTTGGTACTGAAGTCAAATCAATAAGAGCTGGTAAGGTAAATTTGAAAGATAGTTATGCAGAAGTTAGAAATGGAGAAGTCTTTGTTAGAAATATGCATATAAGTCCTTATGAAAAAGGAAACATATTTAATAAGGACCCCTTAAGAGACAGAAAACTTCTTCTTCATTCAGGTGAAATTGACAAGTTAACTGGATTTGTAGCTCAACAAGGGTATACTTTAATACCTCTATCACTTTATTTAAAGAATGGAAGAGTAAAGGTCGCTTTAGGTGTTGCTAAAGGAAAGCATAACTATGACAAAAGAGATACAATGCTAGAAAAGGCTGCTAAAAGAGATATAGATAGGCAGATGAAGGAAAGAATGAAACAGTAAATAAATTAAGAGAGTTTTTCCTTATATTTATTATTGCTTATCTATATAATATACTGTATTATAGTAAATGTAGTTGAGACATGAGAGGAAAATAAAATTAAATAGTTAACTTAAGATACACTTAATACTCTCTATGTACTCCATATAATATGGGGGCGTACTTGGTTTCGACGGGGGTAAGGGGTATCTAGGAAGCGAGTCGAGGGAACCTGTGGACCCGCGTTAAAAAACTATGGGATTAAATATAAACGCTAAAAACGATAATTTAGCTTTAGCAGCTTAGTCTGCTAACGTCAGACCGGTAGTACCGCGGACCGGAGCCTGGCGCCGACAGCGGTGAAACGAGCCTGTGTAAGCTTTGCCACAGGAACGGGATTTATGAAGCTACTGAAACCAAAAGCCTGTCCTTAGGCGTTTGGCAGAGGGAATGTAAAACTAAGGACTGCACTCGGAGATGCTTAGGTATGTCTGCTTTCGGACAGGGGTTCGACACCCCTCGCCTCCACCATGAAATCCACGACCATTTGTATGTGGCTTAAATAGCTGCTTATGGGTGGTCGTGGTTTTTTATTGTTATGGTTTTCCTCCACCACTGATATGTACAAAAAAGATGATAAGGTTGATATCTACCTTATCATCTTTTTTGTACTATAACTGATTCTGTATAAGTGTTAATGATTGTTTTTAGGTCACTAGCACTTTTTTCATTTATAGCATTTATATTATTAATTAAGGTTTTGTTTAAGAGTACTGTTGAAATTGAGGTTTTATCATTCTCGGTTACAACAATGAACACCACCTTATTCTTTGGAACATTACATTGTTAATGGATATATTTTTCCTATAAGATTATCTGTATAGGCTAGTTTTCCATCCACAGTTATTACAACAGCACCCATCCCCTTAATGCTATTAACTCTACGAATAATTGAAGCAGCATCTAATCCAAACAATTTTGTAGTATATATATCGCAGTCTAGGGATTTATCAGCAATAATAGTTAAAGAAGCTATATTGCTTACTATTGGATAGCCTGTTTTGCTGTCAAATATATGGTGGTATCTACTGCCATCCTTTTCAAACACTCTCTCATATATTCCTGAGGTTACAACGGATTGATCTTTTATTTTCACAAGTGCCACCGAATTTCCTCTTGGTAGAAATGGATTTTGTATTCCCACATTCCAGTCATCTCCTTCGGATGGTGATTCTCCAAAAACCAGAACATTACCTCCCATATCTACCATAGCTGAAACAGCTCCATTTTCCTTAAATAAATCCATAACTTTATCAGCAAAATAGCCCTTAGCTATGGCTCCAAGGTCTATCTCAATGCCTTTTTTCAAGAAATACACGGTCTTTTTTTCATCATCTAGTTGTATATTTTCAGGCTTTAAAAGATCCAGTACCTTTACTATAGCTTCTTTCTCAGGTACATGTGCCTCCTTAAAACCTATTCTCCATAATTTTATTAATGGACCTATTGCAATATTTAAATATGTATTCTCACATAGACTATGTTCTTTTCCTATTCCTATCAGCTCATACAATTCCTCATCTACTTTTTGTGGAGCCAATGAAGCTGCTTTTTTTAGCATGGCAAGCTGTGAGGTATCACTGTTGGCACTAAAGACTTCTTCATAATGAATCAGCATATCGCAAGCCTTTTCTGCAAGCTTTTCAGCAGCATCTCCCTTTATATATAGAGAGATTTTTGTTCCCATAAGATATATTATCTTCCTATACTCATTCATTTTGCTCTCCTATATTGAAATTATTTTGACCATGAGTTAGAAATGCTTCTATAAGATCTTTATCAACGGCAGTTAGTTTTTTTTCACTGTGATATGCTATAAAATAATCTAAACTCAGCTCATCAATTGGAATTTCATATATATTGTATTCAGATGGACACTCCTTTACATAGATGCTTTCTGGTATAAAGGTCAGTCCTAAATTACTGGTTGCAAGGTTAAGTACAGTATTTATTTCGGTGCTTTCCATTATGATTTTGGGTTCCGCCTTATAAAGGCTTAATAACTGGTCTATCTGCTTTCTTATAGCAGAACCCTTGGAAGTTAGTATCAGCTTTTCACACAATATCTTGTTTATGTCCATAGTTCCTTCTGGAATAATGGCCACGTCTTTCTGATATAGATCACAGCAGCGAGGAATAACAGCACGGTATCTGTGTCTGCCCCAAGTAATGGAGTTTAAGTTGGGAGAAATATTTCTTGAATTTTGTCCAAGCCAAAAATCCAATTCACCATTCTGAGTTAGTTTTTCATTTTTTTCTGGTAAAGACTCTGAAAGCTCTATTTTGCAGTTTGGATGCATAACTAAAAATTTTGGTAAAAAAAGAGGTAAAAGATAGGTTCCAAGGCTAGGAAGCACTCCTATCTTGATAACCTTGCTATCTATATCTGACACAGCTGATATTTCTCTAAGCAGTTTAGCATAATTATTTTCTATTGAAGTTAAATACTGATAATATATCTTTCCCTGCTCGGTTAATCGATATGGCAGATTGCTACGATTGATAAGCTCACAGTTTAACTGACTTTCTACCCTTTTAATAACCTGTGTCAAGTAAGGTTGAGAAATATAAAGTGATTTGGCAGCCTTGCCATAATTACTGTACTTTAAAATGGCATCAATATAATATAAAATATCCTGAGAGTAGTATTTTGACATTTAATTCATCCTTTTGTGAAACAATTAACTTATTTTTTATTGTGTTTGATTATAACAAATATGTTATCAAACTTCAATAAATAACTATTAGATATAATATATTCAACATGTTAAAATTATATCAAACAATTACTGAAGTTATGAATTTTGAAATACAGAAAGGGGATTACTATGAAATATTTAGCAATTGTAGGTACTAACTCAGATGTGTCAACTAATCGTATGCTGCTTCAATTTATGCAGAAGCATTTTTCTCATGAGGCAGAGATAGAACTATATGAAATTAAGGCTTTACCTGCCTTTAATGAACCAGAGGATTCTGATATTCCTGAAAAGGTAGCAGAATTATCTGATAAAATTCTTAAATCAGATGGAGTAATAATAGCAACTCCAGAGTATGATCATGCAATACCTGCGGTTTTAAAGAGTGCTCTTGAATGGATTAGTTACACAAGTCAAGCACTTACTGACAAGCCTGTTTTAATTGTGGGAGCTTCCCTTGGTACACTTGGTTCTTCTCGTGCACAGGCACATCTTAGACAAATACTTGATTCGCCTGAGCTTGCTGCCAGAATCATGCCAAGTAGTGAATTCCTTTTAGGAAAATCACAAGGTGCATTTGACAGCCAAGGAAATCTTATTTATTTAGACAAGCTATCAGAGCTAGAGGAAATTTTCAGAGAGTTTCTTCTATTTACAGATATTACATCAAAACTTTTAGCAGAAAAAGTTTTAAATAAAAAAGTTAAAAAATTCACTTGGCAAGAGTAGGAGGATTAATATCAATGAAATTTATAGCAATTGTTGGAACTAGTGCAAAAAGATCATATAATCGTAAACTCCTTCAGTTTATGAAAAAATACTTTGAGTCAAAGGCAGAAATAGAGGTACTTGAGATTACAGATGTTCCTATGTTTAATCAATTTGATAATCAGTCCTCCAGTGAAGTGATACAGATGTTCAATGATAAGATTATAGCAAGTGATGGTGTTATTATAGCTACTCCTGAGTATAATCACTCAATACCATCTAGTCTTAAAAGCTTAATTGAATGGCTAAGCTTTGATCTTCATCCACTTGCTGGCAAACCAGTAATGATCCTTGGTGCTTCCCTTGATACTCAAGGTTCTTCTCGTGCACAGCTACATCTTCGTCAAATCCTAGATGCACCAGGTGTTGACGCAAATGTAATGCCAGGATATGAGTTTTTACTTGGAAGCGCAAATAAAGCATTTGATGAGCAAGGTAATCTAAACAATGAAAGAACCATAGATTTCCTAGAAATATGCTTCCTACGCTTTATGCGTTTTGCAAAGATTTCAAATCAGCTAAACGAAGAAGAAGAGTTTACCTTCAAACCAGGAGTATATGAGGTAAGTGCAATGGGGCACAGCGGAAGTCTTCCAATGAAAGTATCTTTTAGTGAGAACAGAATAGAAGGTATAGATATAAATACAGAGGGTGAGACAGAAGGGCTTGCAGATGTAGTTTTTGTAAGAATACCAGATAAAATAATCGAAGGACAGACATTAAATGTTGATGCTCTTTCAGGTGCTTCAGAAACTAGTAATGCCGTAATTGACGGTGTAGCAAAAGCAGTTAAGCTTGCAGGAGTTAATCCTGATATACTTAAGAGACGTCCAAAGCCTGCTAGCAGCTTAATCAAAGAAGACGAAGAATATACTTGTGATGTAGTAGTTGTAGGCGGAGGCGGCGCTGGACTAAGTGCAGCTGCAACAGCACTGCAAAATGGTGCAAGTGCTATTGTTCTTGAGAAATATCCAGCAGTAGGTGGAAATACCATACGTTCAGGTGGTCCTGTCAATGCTGCAGATCCAGAGTGGCAGATGCAGTTTGAAGAAAATCCAGGAGAAAGACATACTATTGAAGCACTACTAGATACAGATGAGAGCTTAATTCATCCAGAATATATAGAGGATTTCCGTGCACTTAGAAAAGAGTTTTCAGCTTATCAGGAAAGGTTTGGTACACAAAAGGGACATCTATTTGACTCTCCACTACTTCACAGAATGCAAACATATTTTGGTGGTAAAAGAACTGACCTTAGTGGCAACACTATATACGGACAATATGACCTGGTAAAGATACTTACAGACAGAGCTTTAGAAAGTGTTAAATGGCTAGAGGAAATAGGGGTGGAGTATGATAAGAGCATAGTATTTGCTCCTGTTGGTGCACTTTGGCGTCGTGGTCATAAGCCTACCAAAAGCCATGGCTCATCATTTATACTTGCACTAACAAAATATGTACAAGATAACTCAGGAAAAATCATTACTGATAGCCCTGTAAAAGAATTAATTATAGAAGATGGTGAAATAAAAGGAGTTATAGCAACTGGTGTTAATGGCCAAAAGATAACTGTTCATGCAAAAGCAGTAGTGCTTGCAAGTGGTGGTTTTGGTGCAAACACAAAGATGCTAAAAGAATACAACACTTACTGGAGTGAAATTGCTGATGATATAAAAACTACTAATTCCTACGCTATGACTGGTGATGGAATATTACTTGGTAAATCTGTAGGAGCAGCACTTACAGGAATGGGCTTTACCCAAATGATGCCTGTAGCTGATCCTGAAACTGGTGAATTATTTAGTGGACTTCAAGTACCTCCTGAAAACTTTGTAATAGTTAATAAGGAAGGAAAAAGATTTATTAATGAATTCTCTGGAAGAGATGTTTTAACAAAAGCTGCTATTGGACAGGGTGGGTTATTCTACCTTATAGCCGATGATGAAATAAAGAAAACTGCAGCTAATACAAGTCAAGAAAAGATAGACCGTCAGGTAGAAGCTGGCACTCTGTTTAGAGCAGATACCCTAGAAGAGCTAGCAGTAAAAGTTGGTATGGATCCTGCAATTCTTATAGACACTATTAATAAATATAATTCATATGTTGATGCAGGCTTTGATCCAGAATTCCATAAGGATACATTTAGCTTAAAAGTTTTAAAAGCACCGTTTTATGCTACTCCTAGAAAGCCAGCAATTCATCATACAATGGGTGGACTTAAGATAGATACTAAAGCCCACGTATTAGACGAAAATGATAAATCAATTAAAAATCTTTATGCTGCTGGAGAAGTTGCTGGAGGTATCCATGCAGGTAACCGTCTTGGCGGTAATGCATTAACTGATATATTTACCTTCGGAAGAATTGCTGGTAAAACTGCAGTTGAAGAAATGAAATAGCTAATGTTTAGATAATTAAAATAAGAAATTTCAATTCCCCATTCGGGCCTAAACGACTGAATGTATAAACTGTCAAGGAGCAAGATACAAAGACGAAGAGCCTATGACACGCATAAGTAAAAATGCGGTTATAGGCTCTTTCTTTTTGAATTGCGCAGCACTGGGGATGTAGAAAGATTTGTTTGAAAATAAATCTACTACATCCTTTTTTAAATTAACTAGTGGTGGATTTGGAATAATATTATTTAAATAGAGGGGGATTCAAAATGAAAGAAATTGAGTCACCTAATATAAATTATTAAGAAGAAATAAAAAAGTGCAAAACCATGGATGATGTGGTAGGTAAAAATGGATTGATGCAAAAATTATTAAAAGATGTTATCTTTAGGATACATATACAAAATGTTACGGTGGAAAAATTTGCACATGAATATCTTGTGGATTTTAAAGGTCGTGCTTCGCCTCCACCATACATATATGCAACCGCCTGTAGATGGCTTTAACAGCTGCTTACAGGCGGTTGTATTTTTTCGAAGAGTGAGAGTGTAAAAAATGAGGGGATGTATATTTTCAGTAGTATAAGGGTTAATTGAAGTAGATATATTTATATTTATGGAAAAGTATGAGGAATATTTAATGTTAAAGCTGAGGTTTAAAGAGAAAATAAATAAACGAGTGATAATATTCAAATATATCATCACTCGTTTATTAGCTTAATGCAAATTACTCTCCATCCTCCCCTCCAGGGCCATCGCGTCTTGGGCGTGATGATTCTGGAAGAGGTTCAACGTTTTTGTATTTATTAGAGATAGCGTTAGAGTTAGAGAATTTGCTCTGACTTGTAGAATTTAAAGAATTATCTTTTTTGTTTGAATCAAAATTAATGTTTTTATCGGCCATTTTATAATCACCACCTTTTAATTATTTTGTACAGATAATAAGTTTTTATGTTAGAAGTTTTTGTCGATAAAGATAAAATAATTGAAATTGAATTGGATAATTATAACAGGTTTCTGAATAAATCTTTAATCATTTTAAAATAAAAGGTTTTCATGTTGAAAAAAATATGTTATTATCATAATATGTCGTAAAAATGACAAATTACATTAGGGGGTATGACTTATGAATAATAAGTTATCAAAAGATGCATATGGCGGCATAGATGGTAAAGACTATGTTCCATATATTTCAAGCGGTTCTAAATCCGGAGGGAATATTACAGTATTAATAATCGGTATTATTTTGGCTATTTTATTTGCAGCATCAACTGCATATTCTGGTATGAAATCAGGACTTACAGTTGCAGCAGGTATACCAGGATCTATAATAGGTTCAGCCTTTATAGCTGCATTTGCTAAGCAAAAAGGCATACTTGGTAAAAACTTAGTACAAGGTATGGCAAGTGGTGGAGAATCTGTTGCTAGTGGTATAATATTTGTTTTGCCAGCAGTCTTATTAATAGGTTCTAAAGTTACTTTCTTTGAAGGAATTGCTGTAGGTATAGGTGGAGTTTTATTCGGTATAGGAATTGCTTCACTTGTATACAATTACTTAATCATTGAAGAACATGGTAAATTAATGTACCCTGAGTCAATGGCTATATCTGAAACACTTGTTGCTTCAGAAGGTGCTGGAGATTCAATGAAGTTCATGGGAATTGGATTTGGAATAGGCGGTATTATAACTGTTATAACTAGCTCATTTATGAATGCAGTTAATAATGTTATAAGCTATGTGAACGAATCCTTCTACAAGTGGAAATTAGAAGTAGAAGTTAATCCGCTGTTATTAGGAATAGGATTTATAGTTGGTATCGAAGTGTCTTTAACTATGTTTGCAGGTTCTATATTATCTAACTTTGGTATCATGCCTTTAATAGGTTATTTTTCAAGCTTTGCAAAGGATGGCTTAACAGTATGGAATAATCCTCACGTTGCCATTAATTCAATGCAGGTTAAACACATTGCTGGTAGTTATGTAAAATATATAGGCGCTGGTATGATGCTTTCTGGTGGTTTAATAGGTGCTGTAAAGCTAATACCTACTATTATATCTTCCATAAAAGAAACACTTAATGCTAAGTCTTCAGGTAGCGGTAAGGGATCATCAATTGGAACTCTAATATTACTTGCAGGTGTAGTAGTAGGCTTTATAGCTGGCTTTGTTGTATCTGGTGGTAATATATTAATGGCGATAACCGCTTCTGTTTTATCATTATTCTTATCACTACTATTTGTTATAGTTTCAGGACGTTTAACTGGTACTATAGGAACTTCAAATCTTCCTGTATCAGGTATGACAATAGCTTCTATAGTTCTTGTTACTTTGTTATTCGTTGTAATGGGATGGAAAAATCCTGAGCATAACAAATCATTATTACTATTTGGTACATTTATAGTTACTGCTATATCTATAGCAGGAGGTTACGCTCAATCACAAAAGGTAACTTTTATTGTGGGTGGAGAGAAAAATGAAATGGATAAATACTTCGTTATTTCTGGTATAGTAGGTGTTATAGTAGTTGTTGGTACTATATTGCTGCTATCAGGACAACTTGCGATGACTGGTGATAATGTTCCATTTGCACTACCACAAGCTAACTTAATGTCAACATTAACAGCTGGCATAATGTCAGGTAAATTACCTTGGGTAATGATTATTGTTGGTGTTGTTATGGGACTTGTCTTATTCCTATTAAAGCTTCCAGTAATGACAGTTGCTATAGGATTCTATTTACCTATATCTACAACTTCAATAATATTAATAGGTGCATTAGTTAGAGTATTTATAGAAAAAACATCCAAATCAGCAAAGGAAAAAGAAGTTAAGGTTTCAAATGGTATAAGTTTATCTTCTGGTCTTGTTGCTGGTGGTTCTATACTAGGACTTGTAGGTATAATTCTTCAAGTGACTGGTGTTATAAAAGGCGCTGGACCAACAGGATTTGCTGCATCTAATATAATGGCATTTATTATATTAGTATGTTTAGTAATAGCTACTATAATACCTATAATAAACAGTAAGGTAAAAGATGTTAAATAATAATGAAGATGTTTTAAGGATAATATTTAAAGTCTCAGAGAATTTAGAATATGAAGTGGATAAAGATGATATCGTAACTATTCTTGAAAAACAAGATCATAAGATCCAAAAGTTCTTTAGAAAGCTTAAGTTCAGAATTCCGGAGTATAAAAGAATATCTTTAGATGAGTATGGAAGTTATGTATTTCTACAAATAAATGGTAAGACAACAATAAAGGATATTGGAGAAAGTTTAGAAAATAAGTATGGTGAGAAAGCTTATCCACTATATGAAAGATTATTATTATTCTTGAAACACATCGACGTTAATTGTAAGTATATAGAAAAGGTAAACTCCTAATAAAAAGATGGCACTACATTGTAGTTGCCATTTTTTTATAGGAAATCAAAGATATAACTTAATATATCAACTGAAGTTAGCAGACCTTTAATTTAATTAAGGATACAATTATTATATTAAAATTTAACTAAAAATAAAGGAGTTTGGTATAATTTGTAGAATTTATATGTCACAATATGTTTGAATATTGGTGATACTAAACATAACAAAATATAGTATAGGAATTTATGAAAACATTTATAATAGATTAATTATTTAATTTTATTTTGACATAGTGTATGAATAAAGAAGGTAGGAAAGCTATTATATGGATATAGAGGTTAATGAAATTTATAAGAATATGTGTATAGAAGATCTGGTTCAAAGGTTAAAAGATAGTGAAGCTAATTTGGAAGAAAATAAATTAAAAACAGAGTATTTTGCAAATTTGTCGCATGAATTGAAAACTCCGTTAAATATAATACTTGGATCCATGCAGCTTATAGAGCTTCATATGCTTAATGGGAGAATACAGGATTCGGAAAATATACTTGAGAAGTATATTAACAATATGAAACAGAATGCCTTAAGGCTGTTAAGACTAATTAATAATATTATTGATCTGACCAAAATAGATGCTAATGAACTTTATGTTGAATTTCATAATTATGATATAGTAGATATAGTTAAAAATGTTGCAAAATCTATAGAGTCATATGCTCGAATTAAATCAGTCAATATAAATTTTTATTCACAAATTGAAAGTCAAGTAATCGCTTGTGATGCAGATAAAATAGAAAGAATACTATTAAATCTGCTCTCAAACGCACTTAAATTTACAAATGAAAATGGAAATATAGATATTAGTATAAAAAAAATCGCTGAAAAGATATCTATTTGTGTGGAAGATGATGGAATAGGCATACACAAAGAAAAACTAAAAACTGTTTTTAAAAGATTTAGGAAGGTAGATAAATCATTTACCAGAAACAGACAGGGTAGTGGTATAGGTTTATCTATTGTTAAATCACTTGTAGAACTGCATAACGGTACTATTAGTGCAGAAAGTGAATATGGTAAAGGAAGCAGATTTATAATTCAGCTTCCTTCAATAATGCTTGATGAGGAAAATAACGTAAACTTATATTCTAAATTTCAAGACGGGATAATTGAGAGAGTGAGAGTTGAATTCTCAGATCTATAATATACTTTTATGGAAGTGATAATGTGATTCATAATTTAAATCGATTAATGAAAATTACTGAAGATGCGCAAAAATTTGAAGAGCAAAATAATATTAAGGAAGCGCTTGAAAGCTATGAAAAGGTACTTGATATTTATACTGAAGGATATAAAGATGATAAAGTATTTAAGATGCAATTAAAAATAGGAGATTTATATCAGATAATCGGGAAAATTGAAAGTGGATTAAACTATTTTTTGATGGCTTATGAATCAGCAAAGAGTCTACAAAATAAGTTTTTTCAGGTCGATTCTCTTGCAAAAATATCTGACAGTTATTTAAGTTTAGGAAAAATTGAAGAAGGCATAAAATATGCAGATGAAGCAGAGAGTATTTTAAGCTGTGTTCAATATACTAAGGGCAGGCTTGAATTGAGTATATTTTGGGCTAGAACTTATTATGTGAAGAAGCAGTTATATAAAGCACGTGATATTTGCAATGAAGCACTTAAACTATGCAGTGATGATTATCCATTTTTAAAAGGCAGGATTCTGACAACATTGGCTGAGTTATATAAGGATATAACCAGTGTTGAAGAGCACCTGGCATTATTAAATCAAGCTTATGAGTGTTTTGAAAAAGTAAATTATAAAAGAGGAATGTTGGGAGTTATAAATAATATTGCTGCTGTTTATGGGGATAAGCTACAAGACTATGAGAAAGCCCTAAATTATTTTTTTAAATTAAAAGATATTAGTGAAAATAGTATATTTGTGGAGTTTCATAAGATATCCTATCTTAATATAGGAGAAGCATACTTCAAATACTTTAAATATGATGAGGCTGTTTTTTGGTTTACTGAGGCTCTTAAAAACCCTGTCGGTGCTTATATGGATAACATATTAGTATATAATTATTCATATTTACTACTGGCAAATTTGAAATTGCATAACTATCGTGAGTCATATAATTATTTTATAAAAGCCAAAGATGAAGTGAATAAGAATGCAAACGTTGAATCTACATTAGTTCAATATTACAAGTCATCTGCACTGATGTTTTTAGAGTTTGGTTATATCGACAAAGCTGAAGGGTTTATTAAACAAGCCTTAAATTCTGTCAGCAAAGATGAAACTATGATTAAATGGAATATTGGCTTAATTTATGAATATATAAAGCTTAAGAAAGCTTCATCAGAATCTGAAATAATTGATATAATTGAAGGTATAAGATATACTATTTCAAAATATACAAACAAGGATGAAGTTCTGGATGCAGTATATGATACTGCTATTGAATTGATATGCAGTAAGCGATATGAATTGGCATTTAAATTAATTGATGAATATAGTCATATAAAGTCAGATAATGATAGTGTAATATTAAAAGAACAATATATTCTTGCTAAGAAGAACGAATTTAACGGCAGTGAGAATTTAGAAATATTAAACTCCGCGTTGGGGCTAGCAGGTCTTACAGGGAATTCTAAAATTTACTCATATATATGTTGCTCCATAGGTGATTATTTTGAAAAAAATAATGAACTACTGGATTCTATAAATTACTATTATAAAGCATACAGCATTGTTAAGAAATTAATATTTTCTGTTCCAGAGGAATACAGAATAGCGTATATAAATTGCAGCAACTCTTTAGAGATAATTAATAAGTTGATTTTATTAAAAAAACAAAGTACTAAATTAAGTGATTATAGCTATGCAGAACTAAAGTCTTTATCAAATTTGAAACAATTAGAAGACATTTTAAACATAGTTGATTCAATATAGTCACTAATATGTACGGGCACTAAAATTAGTATTTGTTTGTAGATAAATATTATTAAGATTACTTTAATAAACTCCTTGCGTTTAGTAGCCATTAATAGATGGTTAAATGCAGGGAGTTTGTTTCGCTTAAATAAAATATTATTATAGGTATAATCAAGTTGAAATAAATAAACTAAATTATTGATTACTAATGAACATAGTATGTCAAATCTACATATGATAAATTGATGCAATATTTAACGGAGGTTAGTTATGAGTCAAAAGTACGAAATGGAAGAGTTTGTACCCTTCCAATATCCTATGATGACAGACATGATGTACAGAATGGATGATGAAGTAGAAAGGAAAATGATGCCTCAAACAAAGCCAATACAACAGACAATGCCGCAGATGCAGCCGCAACCTGTAAAGCATGCTCAGCCTATGCCGCAGATGCAGCCACAGCCTGTAAAGCATGCTCAGCCTATGCCTACACCGCAGGTTATGCCGGTAAAAACACAGGAGATGAAGATATATCCAAAGATGGAGCCTACAATGATGGACCTGAATATACAGCCAAAAGTCCAGCCCCAGAGCATGGAGCTGATCATTCAGCCAAATATGAATCCACAGAATATGCCCTTAAATATTCAGCCAAATATGAATCCGCAGAACATGCCATTGAATATTCAGCCAAATATGAATCCGCAGAACATGTCATTAAACATTCAGCCAAATATGGAACCTCAGAACATGGAACTAAATATTCAACCAAAGATGGAACCCAGCAATATGGAGCTGAATATACAACCTAAGATGGGGTCAATCTATATGGAGCCTATAAAACTTCAGCTAAAGATTGAACCTATAATGGAACCAACAAAAATGAAGTTATGTATTGAGCCGGTAATGCAGCCAGTTCAGGCGCCAATAATGACACAGCCTAAACCGCATTGCAAGGAAAAGAAAGTTTCTTATGATAAATGCCACGATAAATGCCACAAGAAGAATAAAGTAAAAGATAGGAACTACGATGTTATGCTTTGCCCAATAACAAACAATCCATGTCATATGATGAGTCCAATGATAATGGAACAGTATCCTTTGTTGGAAACTTCAATGCCTTATGAAATGATACCATTTGATGATATATATGATGGCGATAGATGGGACGAATATATAGACTAGAGGATTGATGTTTAAAAAAATAGAAGTAGTAAATATTAGTGATAAAAATCGCCATGCACAAGCATGGTGATTTTTATCGTAACAAATATTACATACACAATATGGAGTTTTTATGATAAAATATCTAAGTGGCTAAGCAAGAAAGGATTGTGAAGTTAGGATGATAAAAGAAGTTATAATGGCGGAGAATGCAGGCTTTTGTTTTGGAGTGAAAAGAGCAGTAGATACGTCTATTGATTCAAATAAAGACAGCAATACAAACATTTATACTTTTGGTCCTTTAGTTCATAATAAAAACGTTACTAATAACTTAAAGGAAAAGGGAATAAATGAAATTATTTTATCTGAACTAAATAAACTAAGTAGCTGTGATACAGTTATAATACGATCACATGGAGTAACTCCTAAGGTTATGGAACTAATAAAAAGCACAGGTGCAAGAGTAATAGATGCAACATGTCCATATGTTTCAGCCATTCATAAAAAGATCAAGAAGTATTATGATTTAGGCTATCAAATTATTATAATTGGCGATGAAAATCACCCTGAGGTTATTGGCAGCAATGGCTGGTGTGACGATTCTGCAATTATAACAAAGGATGGCTGCAATTTAAATAATTTATCGCAAAAAGTATGTATTGTAGTACAAACAACTGAAAAGAAGGAAAACTTCGATAAAGTTGTTGATATTGTTTCTAATAAATGCAGTGATGTGGTTACATTTAACACTATTTGCAGTGCAACTAAAGAAAGACAGGCAAGCGCAGAGGAAACTTCTAAAAAAGTTGACGTAATGCTTGTTGTAGGAAGCAAGGATAGTTCAAATACTACAAAGTTGTATGAAATTTGCTGTAAAAACTGTAATAAGACTATTTTTGTAGAAAGCAGCAGCGATATCCCAGAATGGATATTTAGAAATGAATATATTAATAGGATTGGTGTAACAGCTGGGGCTTCTACTCCAGATTGGATTATAGAACAGGTGCTTGATAAAATAAACAATAAAAGTAATATATGAATTGAGTTAAAAAAACCACATTGAAAGCCAATGTGGTTTTTTAATTACAGTTATCTATTATTTTACACATGTTTTCAAAAACTTTTGTTATTTCTTCATCACCGCAGAGTTTGTAAAGAATTTTTGCTTTGACATAATAATCAACTAATGGCATTGTCTGCTCTAAATATACAGAAAGTCTTTCTAATATAACACTTTCAGTATCATCTTTTCTTTGAATAAGGCAACCTCCACAGGTATCGCATTTATCTTTATGCTTTGGAGGTGTAAAATATACATGATAACACCTTCCGCAGCAAGAGCATATGCGTCTCCCGGTATTCCTCTTAATAACTAGATCGAGATTAACCTCAAGAAAGAAAACTAAATCAATATGTTCTTTTATACCCAAATAATATTTCTTTAAGGATTCAGCTTGAAAAACAGTTCTAGGAAAACCATCTAATAAGTAACCATTTCTGCAATCTTTTTCATTAAGTCTTTCTTCTATTATCTTTATGGTTAGTTCATCAGGTACTAGAAGTCCATTATGGATATAACCTTCTGCTTCTAATCCAAGCTTTGTTTTATTTTTTATATTTTGCCTGAATATATCTCCAGTAGATATGTGAGGGATATTATATTTCTCACTTATCAAGGCGGCTTGAGTTCCTTTACCTGCTCCAGGAGGACCAAGCAGTATTAATATCATTCCTACCTCCAGCAAAATAAGATTATATAATTATTATATTATAAGATCACTAAATTGTTTCTTACAAATAAAGGACTTTAGCCTAATATAACAATCGTAATGAAGATTCTTAAGACTAGAATTTAAAAGTTGAGAATATTTTGAAAATGTTTACAAGGATTAATATAAATAAACTTCCAAACTCATATAAATTATAGTGAGCGTGATGATTATTTCTGTAAGGTATTCATATATATTAATCTTTTCCATGAATACAAAATAAAACGGAAATTCATATAGAGAGAAAAGAATATATTAGGTATCTTATCAAAATAATCAAGCTTTCATAAAGGGAAGGAGGGAGTACTCAGTATTTCATTAGCTTTAGAAATTAATTTATTTTATGAAAGGATGATTATTATGATAATCGATAAGATGGAACAGAGCTTAAGACCAGTTGAAACTCCAATGGTAGAGTATCCTGCTAAGTATATAACCTTAGCAACTGGAGAGAAAATGGTAGTAAGACAAATAACAAGGGATGAGGTTCCTATGGTTCTTGAAGCTGTAAAGCCTTTAATGAACGTTGAAAAAGACTTCTATGACATAGTAGCCTCCAGAGTGTATTCTGAGCTTTTAGGCTACTATCGCTATAGAGTTAAAGATGAGTACTGTTTAATTGGAACTATTGATGGGGTTATAGTAGGTATTGTTAATGGCCGTATGGTTGATGAAAAGGTTGGAATGTCTTATCATACTATGACTTTAAGACAAGGGTTAAGAATAGGTGCTCAATTATTTGCGGCAAAGATGGAATACCATCTTGATTACTTAAATCAAGAAGAGGTTTGGATAGTAGCTGAAAGTCCAAATGGTTTCAAGCGCTGGATGATTGAATATGAATTAGAATCAAGACCAGAAGTTTGGCATGAATTAGGTGGAGTTCCTACTTATGTTTTAACAAAGGCACTTTGGGAAAAACATAAGGCAAACAAGTGTACTGGACGCCGTCCGGTTAGTGAAAAGCTTATGGAATCAGCTATGAATCCAATCCTCCCAGAAACCTACGCACAAATTCCAGGATATAAAAGATGCGTCAAGTAGGAATTGTTGGTGTAGGGCACACAAGATTCGGTAAATGGTCAGGGGGGACATTCACTGATATGCTTTGTGCTGCTGCGGTTGAAGCTCTAGACGATGCCGGTGTAAAACTTGATGAAAATCATGGTATAGATCAAGTTTTAGTAGCTTCTATGGGTTCTGGTCTAGTAAACCGCCAAAGCGGTGTTGCTTCAGCTCTAGTTGATACTTTAAATCTAAGACCAGCTATGGCAGAAACTATTGAAAATGGCCCAGCTTCGGGAGCTTCTGCAGTGAAGCTTGGATATATGGCCATAGCAAGCGGACTTTGCGACGCAGTACTTGTTGTAGGCGGAGAAATGATGCGAGTAATAAGCGGTTGGGAAGGGACAGATTTTGTTGCAACAATGCTTCATCCGGAAGCTGAATATAATTATGGATTAACACTTCCAGCTTTTGCAGGGATGTTCACTAGGTTGTGTATGGAGAAGTATGGAGTTACAGAAAAGGATTTAGCTATAGTATCTGTTAAAAACCATGAAAATGCTATGCATAATCCAGTAGCTCATATAAGACTTGTGCCAAATCTTTATGCAATAACTGAGGATGAGGATGCAAATGTTATAAACCCTTATGTGGCGGACCCGTTAAGAGTTTACCATGTGTGCCCAGTATCTGATGGAGCTGCAGCAGTTCTTTTATGTGCTATGGATAAAGCAGAAAGATTTGATAAAAAGCCAATTAAAATTGCAGGTATAGGTCAAGCCACCGATACCCATGCTGTTGCAGAAAGAGAAGTACCAACAGATTTACTCGCTGTTAGACTTGCTGCACAAAAAGCTTATAAGATGGCAGGGCTTAAGCCTGAAGATATAGATGTTGCCGAGCTGCATGATGCGTTTCAGATATTAGAAATAGTAGAATCTGAAGAAGTTGGTTTCTTTGAAAGAGGTCAAGGACACATTGCAGCTAGAAACGGTGAAACTAAAATAGGCGGAAGAATTCCTATAAACACTTCAGGAGGCTTAAAAGCAAAGGGACATCCACTTGGTGCGACAGGAGTTTCTCAAATAGTTGAGCTTGTTAGACAACTTAGGGGGGAAGCAGCAGGAAGGCAGGTTGAAGGAGCAAAGGCTGGACTTGCTGTAAACTTTGGCGGTTTTGGAAACAACGTAGTTGCTACAATACTAACAAAGGAGGAGGAATAATTATGGCAAATAATATGTATGCATATAAATGCACAGGCTGCGGAGAGCTTCATCACCCAAAGCATTACGTATGTAGAAAATGCGGTGCTCGTGAATTTGAAGAAATTCTATTAGAAGGTGAAGTAACTCTAGTTACTTACACTAAGGTTTATAATTTGCCGGAAGGATATATGAAGCCTTATCTAGCCTTTGGTATTGTAAAGTTTAAAAATGGATTGACTGTCAGCGGTCAAATAGATGCTGAAGTGTTAAGCATAGGAATGAAGCTTATACCTACGGTAGGTGTTATAAAGGAAGGTATAGGTAAAGACTATTATGGCTTTATTTTTAAACCTTTAGCTTAGGAGGTTTATATAGTTGTTTTCAAAAGAAAAGTTTATAGTTTCTACATCTGCTGTTTATATAGGTGAGAGCTTTAAGTCAATACTAGAAAGCTTAGATATATATGAAAATTTAAAACTTCACAGTGTTTTCCATAACGTAATAAATTTAGATACAGACTTTGGACTTTTGTCCGTTGTGACGTCTAAAATAGGGCATATGGGAGTTTATGTTGAGATACAGGAGTTTTGTGATGAGGGTTTTCTATATCTAGGTATTGATAAAACTAATGGATGTTTATATACAGGATATAGTTTAGAGTTTAATAATAAGTTAAATATTGATTTAAGAAATGCAAGGTTATGGAGGGGCACTCTAGACAGCGGTTTTAGGTGGAAGCTTAATGAGCTTAAAAGGGATAATGTATCAGTATTAAAAGCAGCTTTAAATATATATGCAAAGAAAAACAGTGCTTTTCAAAGGCTTTATAAGCAAAGAGAGGCTTATTTTGCAGAGGCTTTTGAAAATTTAAATTTTAATAATGCTGAAAAACTTTCTAGTGCGGTAAAAGGTTTAATAGGTTTAGGACCAGGATTAACGCCAACTGGAGATGATTTCTTAACTGGTTTTTTAGCAGTTTTTAATTCCTGCGGTGATTATATATACAACCGTAAAGTATTAAATAATTTAATATTTAAAAACTTAGATAGAACTAATTATATAAGCAGCAGCATGCTTAAAAATGCTGCTAATAATCTTTATCATGAGTATATTCAAAACCTTATATATACTGTTATCTGCGGAAGTGTTGAAGAAATAATCAATGCTTTAAAAGTATTAGTTGGCGTAGGTGCTACATCAGGAAGTGACTTAGCTTGTGGAATATATACAGGTTTTTTAAAAGCTCTTGAGTTAATTGGAAGGCAAGGTGAAAACATTGCACACTAAAACTATTGTAAAATCTAATGCTTATTTTGATTCTGTAACGCTTATGAAGATTTCGGGAGAAGTTTCCAAATTAAATGGAGTTATAGAAGTATTAGTCGGAATGGGAACTGAATTAAATAAAGATTCCCTAAGACATGTAGGACTTCTTTCGAAGGATTGTGAAACTGCTTCTCCTAACGATTTAATGATAGGCATAAGCACAGAAAATGAAGAGGCTTTAAATAATGCTTTAAATAAAATAGAAGATCTATTGAGTAATAGAGGAAAAAAGAAAAGTCAAGGCAATGAAAAAAGCTTTGAAAGAATTGAAGAAGCTGCAAGGCTCGATGCAGGTTATAATATGGCTGTAATTTCTGTTCCAGGAATTTATGCTGCAAGAGAAGCTAAGATTGCACTTGAAAATAATATGAATGTTTTTCTATTTAGCGATAATGTTACCGTTGAAGAAGAAATAGAACTAAAAAATTTAGCAAACGAAAAAGGACTGCTGATGATGGGGCCTGACTGTGGTACCGCTATAATAAACGGAGTGCCACTAGGTTTTGCTAATAGAGTGAGAAGAGGAAATATTGGAATTGTTGGAGCTTCGGGTACAGGGCTTCAGCAAGTTACAACTCTTATCCATTCCTTTGGCGGAGGAGTATCTCAAGCTATTGGTACTGGAGGAAGAGATTTAAGTGCAAAGGTTTCAGGAAGAACAATGCTTAGTGCACTAGAAGCCTTAAAGGAAGATGAAGAAACGAAAGTGGTTGTAATAATCTCAAAGCCACCTGCAGCTGAAGTAGCTTATAAAGTGTTTAGTTGTGCTGAAAATTTAAATAAACCAGTAGTTTTATGCCTCTTAGGTTCCAAAGATATGGAGGTAACTGGGAAGAATATAATAAAATGCAGCAATTTAGAAGAAACCGCAGCTAAGGCTGTATCTCTTTCCTTAGAAAAAGAAATAATTACTGAAAACTCTGAGGATTTTTCAACGGCTTTAGCGGAATTTAAGGCTGCTAGAAAGCCGAATCAAAAATATATCAGAGCAATTTATGGTGGGGG
Source organism: Clostridium rhizosphaerae (assembly GCF_016765585.1). GTDB lineage: Bacteria > Bacillota > Clostridia > Clostridiales > Clostridiaceae > Clostridium_AT > Clostridium_AT rhizosphaerae. The sequence continues at coordinate 575,528 of NZ_JAESWC010000002.1, read as the reverse complement.
AACCCTTTGCGATGAAGCAATGACAGTGTTTAGAAGAAAAGGTATACCTATGTTTTCTAATATTCCTTTTGATAAGAGAGAGGAACTTTCAAATATAGAAATTAGTCAGGGAAATTGCTTCCTGGATATGGGTGATGATTTTTTTACCAGGGGAAAACCACATCCAATGATTGAGCCTAGTCTTAGAAATAAGAGAATTGTACAAGAAGCCCTAGATTCTGAAACTGCAGTTATACTTTTAGATGTAGAACTTGGGCATGGATCACATATAGATCCTGCAGGTATAGCGGCTGAAGCAGCAGCAATTGCAAATATTAAGCTTGACGCACAAAAAAGAAAAGTGTTCTGGATAGCTGCTCTTGTTGGAACAAAAGAAGATCCTCAAAATTATGAAGAACAAGTTAAGAAGCTAAAGGATGCTGGTTTCGTTGTTTTTGACAGCAATGTAAGGGCAGCAAGTCTTGCAGCTGAATTAACTTTGGGCTTTGAAGGAGGAAGCGGCTTATGGCAATAAAGGATTTGTTTAAACAAAGCATAAAGGTAGTAAATCTTGGCAATGAAGGCTTTGCTAATGAACTGAAAAACATTAATGTTGACACAATTCACCTTCAATGGAAACCAATAGCCAGAGGCCAGGTTGGACTTATTAAAGCATTGGATAAACTTTCAAACAGACCGGAAATAGATGAAGCAAATTTAGAGGTATTAAGAAGAATAAATACTTCACAGGCTGTTTTGGTAGATATTCAAAGAGCTATAGATGTTATATCTTATATGGATGAGGATACGATTTTGCATGCAGGTCCGCCAATAACCTGGGAAAGAATGGCCGGGCCTATGAAAGGAGCTATAATAGGCGCTCTTATATTTGAAGGCAGAGTTAGTAATGAAGAGGAAGCAGTGAAACTTGCTTCTTCAGGAAAAATTAAATTCAGTCCTTGCCATGAGCATAATTCAGTAGGGCCAATGGCGGGAATAATATCTCCTTCAATGCCAGTGTTTGTTGTAGAAAATAGAACCCTTAAAAACTTTGCCTATTGCACCTTAAATGAAGGATTAGGCAAAGTATTAAGGTTTGGAGCTTATAGCGGTGAGGTTATAAATAGACTGAACTGGATGAAGGATGTTTTAGCTCCTGGTCTTCAAAAGGCTATAAGACTATCTGGCGGTATAGATATTAAGACTATAATTGCGCAAGCCATGCATATGGGAGATGAATGTCACAATAGAAATAAGGCGGGTACTTCTTTATTCATTAGAACTATTATGCCTTATTTGATAGAAGCAAAACTTCCTGAAAAGGAGCTTGTAGATATAGTTAAATTTGTAAATGGAAATGATCACTTTTTCTTGAATCTTTCAATGCCGGCTGCAAAGTGTATTTTGGATGCTGCAGATGGTGTTAAAAACAGCACTGCAATTGTAACTATGAGCAGAAATGGTACTGATTTTGGTATAAGAGTAAGCGGACTTAAAGGCGAGTGGTTTACTGCACCAGCAGAAATGGTTAAAGGATTATTATTTCCAGGTTTTAAAGAAGAAGACTGCAATCCTGACATAGGTGACAGCGCTATTACTGAAACCTGCGGCTATGGCGGCTTTGCAATGGCTGCTGCTATAGCAATTGTGCAGTTTGTTGGCGGAGTTCCACAGGATGCATTGAATTACTCAGAAAAGATGTATGAAATAACAGTTGGAGAAAGCAACACATTTTCAATTCCTATTCTTGATTTTAGGGGAACAGCTACAGCGGTAGATGTAAGAAAAGTAATTGAAAAAAATATACTTCCTCAAATAAATACAGGAATTGCCCATAAAGAAGCAGGCATAGGCCAAGTTGGAGCAGGACTTGTTAATCCGCCTTGGGAATGTTTTGCTAATGCAATTATAAAATTAGCAGAAAAATTATAAAATCAGGGGGTTTGTTTTATGATTAGTAATTGGAACAATATAAAGATGTATGATTTAAGTCAGCCTATAAGCCATTTAACACCACCATGGCCAACTTATGAGCCACTACAAATAAAATTTTTTAAAAGATTATCACCAAATGGAGCTAATGGTCAAGTATTGACACATTCAAATCACGTTGGTACACATCTTGATGGACCTCTTCACTTTTGTACACATGGAGGAGACATTGCAAGCCTAGAGCTTGATTTTCTCTGCGGGGAAGGTGTAGTTGTAGATTTAAGCGATATAGCTGAAGATTACGGTGTATATACTTCAAAAGATATTGAAGATAGAGTAGAAGTTAAAGAAGGAGATATCCTTATTATAAATACAGGCTATCATAAATATGCTTGGGATCAGCCAGAAGCAGATGAAGTAAGATATATGGTTAAACATCCTGGACCCTTAAGAGAATTTGAAGAGTGGTGTATAAGAAAGAAGATTAAATGGATAGGCGTTGACTGTGGTTCTGCTGATCATCCTATGAATACAAAAATTCGTGAGTGGCAGCCTAAAGAAGCTAAGGAATGTGATGCTTATTTAAGAAGAAAGTATGGTAAGACTATGGAGGAATTAATGCCAGACAGTGACTATCAGGTAATGCATATTCCGCTGTTTCCTTTAAATATAATTCATGCTGAAAATCTTGGCGGGGAAATAGATAAAGTTTTAAATAAGCGTTTAGTTATAGGAGCTTTCCCTTGGAAGTTTGTTGGTGGAGAATCCTGCATTTGCCGTATTGTTGGCTTTGATGAAGAATAAAATATAAATTTAAATTACAGTTATGGCTCACTGAAAATACAGTATTATATGGATTTAGTATTTTTAGTGGGCTATTTTTATATAGAATAGGGGGTAGTAAAGTGCTTGAGCAAGAATATTTTAGGCCTGAATCCATAGCAGAGGCTTGTGAGCTTCTAGACAGATACGGTAAAGAAGCTAAGGTTTTAGCTGGAGGAACAGATTTAATAATTAATCTTAAAGATAATATGATTAGCTGCAAATATTTGATTGATATAAAGAAAATAGCAAAGATGAGAGAATTGAAATTTACACAGGACATAGGCTTATCAATTGGGGGAGCTGTAACCTTAAATGAGATAATAGAAGCAAAGGATGTTAGAGAAAACTATCCTATTCTAGTAGAAGCAGGTAAAACTCTGGCTAATTATTTGCTGAGAAATCGCGCCACAATGCTGGGGAATATTTGCAATGCTTCACCTGCTGGTGATATGCTTGCACCTTCTTTAGTGCTTGAAGGTATTGTGGAGGCAGTTTCAAAACAGGGCTTAAGGCGGATACCTTTAAAAGAGTTCTTCTTGGGTGTTAAGAAAACTGTACTTAAGGAAAATGAAATAGCTGTAAGAATAATATTCCCATACTTAAAGGGAAAGGGACATTATTTTAGAAAATCCAGGATTAAAGGGCATGACCTGGCACAGATAGGAGCAGCAGGTTTTATTAAGGAAGATGGAAGCTTAAAGCTTGCCTTAGGAGCGGTGGCGCCAATACCAGTGCTTCTCGATAACTTTGAAGCGGCAACTAAATATAGTATTAAAAATGTTAAGATTCAAGAAGAAATAATAGAAAAGGTTGTGTCTGTTATTAATCCTATTGGTGACCAGAGAGCATCGAGAGATTATAGAATTGCGATGGCAAGATATCTAACTAAGCAATTGTTAGAAAGCTTAGCGAAAGAGGTGTAGAAAATGAATAAAGAAAAATTGCATCTTTTTGTTAATGGAGAAGAGATTTTTACAGAGGTTGCACCAAACAAGACTTTACTTTGGCTTTTAAGAGAGGAGCTTGGTTTAGCTGGCACAAAGGAAGGCTGTGGTGCCGGAGAATGTGGGGCTTGCACTGTTATTTTAAATGGTAAGCCTGTAAACTCTTGTTTGGTAATGGCTTTAGAGGCGAAGGATGGAGAAATCTTAACTATTGAGGGAGAAGCAAAAAATGGAGAACTCTCAGAGCTTCAGAAGGCATTTATTAAGCAAAATGCACTTCAGTGCGGATTTTGTACGCCAGGTATGATTATGTCAGCTAGAGCGCTTTTAAATAGAAATCCATCACCTACTAGAGAAGATATAAAAGAAGCTATGCAGGGAAATTTGTGTCGCTGCACAGGTTATGAAACTATTATTGAAGCAATTGAGTATGTAGTTAAGGGTGAGGTGGAATAATGAATAATAAGTATGTAGGTAAAGGCATACCAAGAGTCGATGGAGTAGAAAAGGTTACAGGAGAGGCAGAATATGTTCAAGATATGAAGCTTCCAGGTATGCTTTATGCCAAATTAAAAACCAGTACCTATGCTCATGCTAAGATAAAAAATATAGATATTTCAAAAGCTAAGGCACTGCCTGGAGTTAAAGCAGTACTTACAGGTAAGGAGGCTTATTATAAACTTGGAATTTATATGGTGGATAAACCTATACTTGCAGTAGACAAGGTAAGGTATTATGGTGAAGCGGTTGCAGCAGTTGCAGCAGTCGATATTGATACAGCAGAAAAAGCTGTAAGTTTAATAGAAATTGAATACGAGCCTTTGCCTGTTGTTCAAGACATTGAAGAAGCTTTTAGGGAGAAAAGTGTTTTGGTTCATGAACACATTGAAAGTTATAAGTGGATTGAAAATGTATTCTTTCCTGAGCCGGGCACAAACATTGCAAATCATTTTAAATTAAGAAAAGGGAATTTAGAAGAAGGCTTTTCAAAAGCAGACTTGGTTTTAGAAAATAAGTTTTATCAGCCTCAAGTTCTTCATGTACCTCTGGAAACGCATGCAGTCATTGCAAAATGGGGTTCAGAGGACAGAATAAAAATTTGGTCCAGTGCTCAATCTCCTTTTGCAGTTAGAGATTTATTTGGAGTAGCACTTGGAATACCAAAAAATAAAATAGAAGTTACTGTACCCTATGTAGGTGGAGGCTTTGGAGGAAAGGCAGGCATCCACTTTGAACCCTTAGTTGCTCTTCTGTCCAAATACTCAAATGGAAGACCTGTAAAGTTTGTAGCTACTCGAGAAGAAGAAGTATGTACTTTTCCATGCAGGCAAGGCCTTTTAGCTAAAGTAAGAACTGGAGTAACAAAGGAAGGTAAAATTGTTGCCGAAGAAATTCAGTACCTCTGGGATGCAGGAGCCTATGCTGATTACGGAGTAAACATAGGAAGAGCTTCAGGATATTCGGGTGTTGGACCTTATGATATAGAAAATGTAAAGCTGGATTCCTATACTGTATATACAAACCATGTATTTGGTACTGCCTATAGAGGATTTGGGCATGCTGAATTTTTCTGGGCAATTGAAAGACAAAGAGAACTTATTGCTAAAGCTCTAGGTATGGATCCTTTAGAGTTTAGGATGAAGAATTTACTAAAGCCAGGATCTAGAACAATAACAGGAGAACTTGTTAATGAAAACACTGGAAGGGTAGATAAATGTCTTGAACTAGTAGCAGAAAAAATTGGTTATAACATAACAAAGACGGATGAAGAAAAAGATAGAGAAAAGAAAACAGGAAAGTACAGAGGAAAGGGAATTGCTGTACTTCATAAGGCACCTGCTATGCCAAGCTCCTCTGCAACTTCTGCCATAATACAAATGAACGAGGATGGAACCTTAAGATTTAATGTAAGCGGTATTGATTACGGGCAGGGAACTTATACAGCACTGGCTCAGATGGTTGCTGAAAAGCTTCATCTTCCAATTGAAAAGGTAAAAGCTGTTTATGAGAGCAATACAAATTCGGGCCCTTACGACTGGCAGACTGTTGCAAGCCGTATGCTCATATTAGCAGGCAACGCAGTACTGGATGCATGTGATGATCTTATAAATCAAATTATGGAGGTAGCCTCTGTAGTTCTCCGTGCCGTAAAACATGAGCTTGCTTTAGAAGATGGATATGTATATGTTAAGCAGCATCCAGAAGAAAGAGTAGCCTTTGATAAGCTGGCTATTGGATATGTTTACAGCAATGGAAACTCCATAGGAGGACCTCTAATAGGAAGAGGAAAGAGCATTGCTCAAGGACTTTCAAATCTTGATAAGGAGACTGGACAGGGAAGGCCTGGACTTGATTGGACTTATGGTGCTCATGGTGTAGAAATTGAAGTTGATACTAGTACTGGAGACATAGAAATATTAAAAATTGTTTCTTCCTTTGATGTAGGTCATGTAATAAATCAAACTCTTATTAAAGGTCAAGCGATTGGAGGAATTATTCAAGGACTTGGTACAGCGCTTTCAGAAACTCTTCTCTATAATTCGGACGGAAAGCTTTTAACTAGAAATTTTGTAGATTATAAGATTTTAACCATGCAGGATTTACCTGAGAAGATGGAAGTGTATTTTGTTGAAACACCTCAATTAGATGGTCCTTATGGTGCGAGAGGCTGCGCTGAGCACCCAATGATTTCTATCACTTCAGCAATTGGTAATGCAGTGTCTAATGCAATAGGAACTGAGCTTTATGAGGTTCCATTAACTGCAGACAGAGTTTACAAAGCCATCCATAAATAATAATTAAATTATAGGAGTGTGAATTTAATGAGAAGAATAGTTGGTATTCATGAAAAATTACCTATTATAGAAACTATTCCGCTAAGCCTTCAACATCTTACCGCAATGTTTGGTGCTACTATATTAGTACCTTTTTTACTCGGGGTTAATCCTGCTATCGCGCTGCTTATGAATGGTATAGGAACAATAGTATATACCTTAGTTACCAAAGGCGGAATACCTGCATACCTAGGTTCAAGCTTTGCGTTTATCGCGCCTACAACACTTATTATTTCTAAATATGGAGGCTTCTCACACGCTCAATCAGGATTTATCTTTTTTGGCTTATTCTTTGTTATTGTATCGTTTATAATAAAATACGCGGGTATAAAGTGGATAGATATAGTTATGCCTCCAGCTGTAATGGGAGCAGTGGTTGCGGTTATAGGCCTTGAACTTGCACCAGTAGCAGCCAGTCAGGCAGGCTTGGTTGGAGATCCAAACTCTAAGGTTATCGCAGTGGCTTTATTTACATTAGCTATAGGAGTATTTGGTTCTGTACTCTTTAGAAAGTTCCTTCAGATAATTCCAATACTCATAGCGGTAATTGCAGGGTGTATTTTTGCTTCTTTTATGGGACAGTTTGATGTAAAACCTATAATTGCAGCTCCTTGGTTTGAGCTTCCTAAGTTCACAGCTCCTGTTTTGGATTTTAACGCTATAGCCATTATTGCTCCAGCTTGTTTAGTAGTTCTTGCAGAGCATATAGGACATTTAATAGTAACAGGAAATATTACTGAAACAGATTTAATAAAGGACCCAGGTTTACACCGTTCCTTATTAGGTGATGGTATTAGTAATATTTTATCAGGCTTTGCAGGTTCACCTCCAAATACTACCTATGGTGAAAATATAGGTGTAATGGCTATTACTCGTGTTTATTCTGTTTGGGTAATACGAGGTGCTGCTGTATTTGCAATTATATTCTCTTGTATAGGAAAAGTTGCTGCTGCTATAAAATGCATACCAACTCCAGTAATGGGTGGTATAACTATACTTCTTTATGGTGTTATTGCAGCTTCAGGTATAAGAATGCTGGTTGAACAAAAAGTTGACTTCAGCAAGAACTATAATATGGTTTTAGCTGCAGTAACCTTCGTTATAGGCGTAAGTGGAGCAAAAATAACTATAAATACAGTAGAATTAAAGGGAATGGCTCTTGCTGCAGTAGTTGGAATAATTCTATCAATAATATTCTATATTTTAAGCAAACTCAAGATTATGAATGAGGAATATACTATTAAGACTGAAGAAAATAATTAGAATAATAGAAGCTGTCTCGCTTTGATGAGACAGCTTCTGTTATTTTAAGCTTCTATTTTAATTTTCATAGATAGAAATAAATTTAAGATTGCTATAAAGGCAGCTGCAAGAAATACGTATTTGTATCCAAAACTAGCCCATAATATTCCTCCAAAGAATGGAATGGTCATTGCTATAACATGATCAAAACTTGTTCCTGCCGATAAAGTTGGAGTTACATCTTCAGGATGGACAGCTATCTTTTTAACATAGGTTGAACGTGCCATTTCAACTACGCTCATTGAGTTATCTATAATATAGCAGGCAGCAATTATAATAACAGCTATACTAGCTGGTGCAATGTCGGCAGCAAAGGAGTATCCAAGGCAAATAATAATTAATATTATTGCTTCAAGTGAAAGAACAAAACGTTCTCCTTTTATATCAATTGCATTTCCTATAACTGTTCTGGTTAAAATGCTTAGCGCTGATACTATAAAGCCTAATATTGCAAAAGTAGGAGGGCTAAGATGATATACTTGAATGAGTACCCAAGGTGCGAAGGTTAAGAAAATTTGTTTTCTAGCACCATTTACTATGCTTAAAATATAGTAGAGTTTATATTCTTTTCTAAATATAAATTTAATTTTTTTCTTTTTAGGCTTAGAAGTTTTCATAAGGCCAAGAAATACTGCAGCGAATACATAAAAAAATGCAGCTATTAAAAATGCTATTTTATAAGTAAGTCCAAGATAATTAAATCCTAGCCACACAATTGTATAGCCTATAATTGAAGCTATTAAATTATAGGCACTAAACTTTCCAAGTCTGGAGCCGAAGTTTTCTTTTTTAGATAAAGACATTCCTATGCCTGCGGATAAAGGCATAAAAATATGAGTGCCTAAACTTAAGAGCATCATCCAAACCAGCATGCTTGCAAAGGTAGGCGAAAACATGCCCAATCCTAGCATTCCTAATGCTGCAAACAGCATTCCCAGTACTGAACTTTTTATATCACCAAGAAAAGAAAGAAGAGCTAAAACAACAACTATAAGAGCTCCGGGGAGTTCTCGAGGAAATTCTACTATTCCTCTTGCAGAAGCAGAGAGCTTATAGGTGTCGCTTAAAAAGTTATTAAAAATTGTAGAATTTATTCCACTTGCTATTCCTGTAAAAAGTCCTACAATTAAAAATAACGTAAAGTCTCTGTCAGTATGAAGGCCTTTCATCAAATTTGCTAGTATGCCTTTAAAGCCATGCTTATCTAGCATTTTGCTATTGATTTCTGTGTTTGAATTCATAAAATATTAATCCCCCTTAAATCGTATACATTATAAGTATATATCAGAAAAAAATTCTAAGCAATTTATAGTTTTTTATAATAAATAATGATAAAATAAGCATGGCATAAAATTCTAAAGCTGGGGGGATAAATATGTTTCACTCACATATAGGTGAGTTAGCAGCGTTTGCTACAGCAATATGCTGGACAGCAACTCCTATTGCCTTTGAAGCTGCAGGAAAAAGAGTTGGATCTTTAACTGTTAATTTTATAAGGCTTATAATTGCATTTGTATTAATTGTTTTTTTTACTTTAGCTACAAGAGGAATGTTTCTGCCTTTAGATGCTACGGCTGTTAATTGGACATGGCTTACTATTTCAGGCATGATAGGTTTTGTTATAGGTGATTTGTTTTTATTTGAAGCTTATGTACAAATTGGAGCTAGAATTTCTCTGCTTATTATGGCTGCTGTACCGCCAATAACAGCTCTTGCTGGATTCCTAATATTGGGTGAAACCTTAACATTTATGGATTTACTAGGTATGTTTATTACAGTAGCGGGTATTGCTATGGTTATACTTGTAAAGGGTAAAAATGAAAAAAAGGTACAATTGTCACATCCAGTAAAGGGAATTATCTTTGCTTTTATAGGGGCACTAGGGCAATCCTTTGGAACTATTTTCAGTAAGCTTGGAATGGGAGATTACAATGCTTTTGCCGCAACCCAGATAAGGATAATTGCAGCAATAGCTGGTTTTTCTATAGTAGTTACAGCAAGAAAGCACTGGAAAAAAATATTTGAGTCTCTTAAGGATTATGCAGCATTAAGGAACATAGCCATAGGCTCAGTTTTTGGACCTTTTATAGGAGTCTCACTTTCACTTTTATCTGTCCAATATACAACAACTGGTGTTTCTTCCACTATTACTTCTATATCAAGAATATTAATAATTCCAATTTCAATATTTGTTTTCAAAGAAAAGATATCCTTGAAGGAAATACTAGGAGCATTAATTACTATAGGCGGTGTAGCTCTATTATTTGTATAGTTTAAATAAAAATATATCTCACTTTGTTATGTGTTTTCATATAATAAAGTGAGATTTTTATTTAAAGGAGAAAGTTGTAGTGTATTATAGTAATTATCCTTATGAATATCCTTTTTTTAATGGTAACTTAGATAACTTTAATTGTCAGGATAACAGAGAAGTTAAATTAGATAATAAGGCATCGAATCTAAGGCTTGAGGGTGTTGGAAGCATAATGGTGAAACCTGATATAGCTGCATCATTTTTAGGAATTATGACCCAAAACAAAAATTTAGCTGATGCACAAAGCCAAAATTCAGAAATATCTAATAAGGTTTTAAATGCTTTATTAAACTTAGGAATTGAAGATAAAGATATAAAAACAGAGAATTTTTCAATCAGCCCGGAATATGACTATGTGGATGGAAAACAAATTTTTAGAGGTTATAAGGTTACAAACAATCTTAGGATAACAATAAGAGATATTTCTAAGGTTGGAACTGTTATAGATACTGCCGTAAATAATGGAGTAAATGTAGTTTACAATGTTAATTTCACATTATCAAATAGAGAAGATATTTATAATAAAGCTCTGTCTTTAGCGATTAAAAATGCTGTAGATAAGGCTTTAAGCGTTGAAAAAACCTTAAATATAGCTGTAGATACAACGCCATCAGAAATTTTAGAAGAAAGCAGTGGTGTAATAACTCCTAAAACAGGTCTATACACTTTAGAAGTACCAGCTTCAGCTACCAATATCAAAAGTGGAGAAATTGAAATAGCGGCAAAAGTTACAGCCATATTTAATTATACTGAAATTTGAAATAAGCTCAGAGCAATCTGAGCTTATTAATTTTGTTCATTGAAATACTTTTGTAAACATGTCAATAATTATACTGATTATAATAATAAAATTGTGCTATAATTAGTTGCGAAACTTTGCAATAGAGGTGAATCTAATGAAGGAAGCTTTATCGACACTACAAAAGTATTATGGTTATAAGGAATTTAGAAATTCCCAAAGGGAAGTTATAGACAGTATATTAAATGGAAAAGATACTTTAGCGGTAATGCCAACAGGAGGAGGAAAATCTATATGCTATCAAATACCAGCCTTGCTTTTTCAAGGTATTACAATAGTTATTTCTCCTTTAATATCTTTAATGAAGGATCAAGTAGATAGTATTGTGGAATTGGGTATTAATGCAGCATATATAAATAGTTCTCTTTCAAATTTAGAAGTTAGAAATATTATTGAAGATTTAAAGGCTGGTTCTATTAAAATATTGTATGTAGCCCCAGAAAGACTTGAAGCCAACGGTTTTTGCGAGCTTATAAAAGACTTAGATATTGCACAGCTTGCAGTAGATGAGGCTCACTGCGTATCACAGTGGGGACATGATTTTAGAACAAGTTATAGATATATATCAAGATTTATCAAAATGCTGGATAAAAGACCTGTGGTAAGTGCCTTTACGGCTACTGCTACAGAAGAAGTAAGAGAGGATATAGTTAGATTAATCGAGCTAAAAGAGTCTAATATATTTATTTCTGGTTTTGATAGGTCAAATTTAAAAATTAGTGTATTAAAGCTTGGAAGCAGATTTAATTATATTTTAGACTACGTCAAGGAAAATAAGGATCAGTCTGGGATAATATATGCTGCAACTAGAAAAGAAGTTGATTCTATTTATGAAAAGCTTTCTGAACATGGATTATCAGTTTCAAGATATCATGCAGGGTTATCTGATGATGAAAGAAGGAAAAACCAAGAAGACTTTGTTTATGATCGGATAAGTATTATGGTTGCTACCAATGCTTTTGGCATGGGAATTGACAAGTCAAATGTAAGATATGTTATTCATTACAATATGCCTAAAAATATTGAAGCCTACTATCAGGAGATTGGAAGAGCTGGCAGAGACGGAGAACCCAGTGAATGTATCCTCCTTTTTTCTGCTCAGGATACAATAACTCAGAAATATCTAATTGAAACAAGTGTGCAGTCTCCAGAAAGAAAAGTAAATGAATATAGAAAGCTTCAATTTATGGTGGATTTTGTACATTATAATGGATGTTTAAGAAAATATATACTTAATTACTTTGGTGAAGAAGTACAAGAAGAGTGCGGAAACTGCAGCAGCTGTCTAAGTGAAGGAGAGCTCGTAGATAAATCTGTAGACGCTCAAAAAGTTTTATCTTGTATATATAGAATGAAAAGAGACTTTGGAGTTAATACAATAGTAGATGTACTAAGAGGCTCCGCCCAAAAGAAAATAATTCAAAATAGATTCAATGAACTGTCAACGTACGGCATTATGAAGGAATATTCAAAGGAACAGCTTTCTAATTTTATAAATACCTTAATATCTCATGGATATATATCTTTAAAAGAAGGAGAGTATCCTACTGTGGTGCTAAATACTCAGTCTATGAAGATATTAAAAAATCAGGAAAAGGTAATTTTTAAGGAAGTTGTCAAAGTTAAAAAGATTGAGACTGATAACTTATTATTTGAAGCTTTAAGAGAACTTAGAAGAGAAATTGCCAGAGAAGAAGGTATTCCACCATATCTTGTATTTGCTGATACCGCTTTAAAAGAGATGAGCACAAGACTTCCTTTAAAACAGGAAGAAATTATGGATATTTCAGGAGTTGGTCAGGTAAAGTATGAAAAGTATGGCTTAAGATTTCTTGAAGCTATTAATAAGTATGTAGAGGAAAACAATATTGAAGTAAAATGGAGCTATGAAAAAACACCCAATAGCAAAATAGATAATTTAAATAACAGAAACAAAAACAGTTTAGAAACTGAAAATAAAAAGCAGAAGACGCATGAGGTAACATTAGATATGCTTAAAAATAGAATGAGTATTATGGAAATCCTAAAAGAAAGAGGTCTTACTATTTCAACAGTCTTAAGTCACATACAAAAGTGTATAGAAGAGAATAGAGAGCTTCCAAATATTGATTTTACAGGAATATTTACAGAGGAAGAAGAAAAAGAAATTATGAAGGCTATAGACGAGGTTGGAATGGAAAAACTTACGCCTATTAAAAAGCTGGTTTCAGAAGCTATTAGCTTTGATACAATTAAAGCTGTAATTTTGAAAAAATACGTAATGTAGATACATTTAAAAGTAAATAAATACTAATTCTGTGGAAATAATAATATAACAAAGCATTTTATTAATTTAACACCTTTTTAGGGGGTATATCATGAAAAGAGGAGCAGTTGAAAGAAATTTCAGGAAACTAAAAAATCAGCTTTCTCAGATAGAAGAAATAGTACGGCATACTAAGACTAAGGCTTTATGGGAACATGAAGCTGCCTTAAGAAAAAAGCTTAAGGAGCTAAGGGAATATGAGTCTGCTGAACTAAAGGATTTTAAGAATATCTATAATTCTTACTTAAATTTACTTGAGTATGTATCAGTGAGGTTAATAGATGACTATAATAAAAAAAATAATACTGATTTTTATTTTGATGAAGTTGTTAGAGATCATTTCGAGAGCTATGTGAAGTCAGGGATAATGAGTGTGCTTATAACCCATCATATACCAGATTTAGCTTCAAAGGAATTTGATAAGGTATTTCCCGCAAATCCAAAGGATGAATATAGAGAAGCCAGAAGGTTTAACAGAAAGTTTTATCTTCATCTTGGAGAAACAAATACGGGAAAAACATATAATGCTGTTCAAAGGCTTAAAAGTGCTTCTAATGGAGTATATTTGTCTCCTCTTAGAATACTTGCCCTGGAAAACTATGAAAGACTCAATAGAGAAGGCACTAAGTGTAATTTAATTACTGGTGAAGAAGAAATTATTATAGAGGAGGCAATGCATACAGCCTGCACTATTGAAAAACTGGATATTAATCAGGAATACGAAGTAGGTATTATTGATGAAATACAAATGATTGATGACGACCAAAGGGGAGCTTCCTGGACTAGAGCTCTTTTGGGACTTAAGTGCAAGGAAATACATGTTTGCGGAGCGATAAACACAAAGGAACTTCTTATTAAAATACTTGAAGACTGCGGAGAGGAATATGAAATAAAAGAATATAAGAGAGAAATACCTCTTGAAGTAGTCTATAAATCATTTACCAGCAAAGATATACAGCTGGGTGATGCATTAGTCGTATTTTCAAAAAAGAAGGTGTTGGAACTAGCATATTTTTATTCGGACTTAGGAATTAAGGCAAGTTTAATATATGGTGATTTGCCTCCAGAGGTCAGAAGGAAACAGTATGAGCAGTTTATAAATAATGAAAATACTATACTTATAACTACAGATGCGATAGGTATGGGGGTTAATCTTCCCATTAAAAGGATAGTATTTATGGACATAAAGAAATTTGATGGCACGGAAGTTAGATATTTAAAATCTCAAGAAGTAAAGCAGATAGCTGGGAGAGCAGGCAGAAAAGGAATTTATGATGTAGGTTATGTTGCAGGTGCAGGACATACACAGGATTTCTTAGAGGAAAACTTAAAAAGTGAGGACTATCCTATAGAAGAAGCTGTGCTTGGTCCAAGTGAAGAGATATTAAAAATAAGAGGACTTCCATTAAAAGAAAAACTGGCACTTTGGATTACCAGAGAAGAAAAGATACCCTATTACAGGAAAATGGATATTAGTGAGTATCTTATTGTACTAGACAGTATTAAAAGCTATAAGCTTGATGAGGCTGTGCAGTGGAAATTATTAAAGATACCTTTTGATGTATCAAACGGCGATATGATGGATGCCTTTTTAAGTTATATTGACGAACTTTTTGTTGCAAAACGAAAAGTCATATCAAAACCGGAATTTTTGAAAAAAGAATTGTATGATTTAGAAATTTATTATCAAAAAATTAATCTGTATTACTCTTTTTCAAGGGCCTTTAAGCTTGAGCTTGATGAGAAGTGGGTTTATGAAGCCAGAGAAAAAATAAGCAATCAGATTAATGATATTTTATTAAATATTTAATTTCAATTACTTGGCAAATTAATAAAGGGATGTTGCAAATAACAGGCGGCAGGTTTGAGCTTATTTGCAGCATCTCTTTTGTTATTAGCTTCCAAAGACAAAATTCATAAAACATGTTATAATTCTACTGAAAAGGAGAGGTGTATATATGAGTTCAATTGCAGGAGAAGGATGCGAGGTATTAGTTCCTTTTAACGAAAGGAAGCCTCTTGATGTTGTAGAAAGAAGTTTGACTACAACCTATAGAAAACATATATGGGCTAAGTTTATCAAAGCAATAAATGATTATAAGCTTTTAGAGGATGGAGACAAGGTTGCTGTTGCGATTTCCGGCGGTAAAGACAGTTTATTAATGGCTAAGCTGTTTCAGCTTTTACACAGGCACAGCAAGGTAAAATTTGATTTGGAGTTTATTGTTGCAGACCCTGGATATCATCCTAATATAAAGGAGCTTCTTATTGATAACTGTAAATATCTAGATATACCAATTAAAATTTTTGATTCCGGTATATTTGAAGTTGTAGATAAAATAGCAAAGGATTATCCATGCTATATGTGCGCTAAAATGAGACGCGGTGCTTTATATTCTAAAGCTAAAGAATTGGGTTGTAATAAACTTGCACTTGGTCATCATTACAATGATGTTATTGAAACAACACTTTTAAATGTGCTTTATACAGGAAACTTTAGCACAATGCTTCCTAAGCTTAAGGCTGATAATTTTGAGAATATGGAGCTTATAAGACCGCTTTTTTATGTAGAGGAAACCTATATAGAACGTTTTACGCAAAACAGCGGAATATGGCCGCTAAACTGTGCGTGCATGGTAGCTGCTAAAAAAATTGGCAACAAACGTTATGAAATAAAGGCGCTTATAAAAGAGTTGAAGAAGAATTTTAATGATGTAGACAAATCCATATTTAAGGCTGCTGAAAATGTTAATTTGGATGCTATTATTGGATTTAAAAAGGATGGACAAAAACATTCATATTTAGATTTTTATGATAAAGAGTAGTTTAGACTGCTCTTTTTGTATTTTATACCCCTGTAGTTGCAAATACTATTTTAGAAGAAATAAGAGTTTTAAGAATAGGGGTGTAAAATGTGAAAATGCTCGAAGAAAAAAATTATATTATAAGAAAAACTATTAGCTTGGCAGTTGTAATAACATTAATCAGTGTTTGTTTAATGGGATGCAGCAATAGCAATTTGAGTGCTCAGCAAAGCAGATTTGAAAATCAAAACAATACATCAGTGCATCAAGGAACAACCACTTCAATTACTAATACATCAATAACTGCAGCAGCCGAACAGGTAACTCCTGCTGTTGTAGGTATAACAACAACAAGAATTGAAAAGGATCTTTATTCCCAAAACCAGAGAGTACAAGGTGTAGGCTCTGGAGTAATAGTAGATAATAAGGGATACATATTAACTAATAATCATGTAGCCGGAAATGCGGAATCTTTAATGGTATCTCTATATGATGGAAGAAATGTAAGAGGTCAGGCTGTATGGACTGATCCGGTATTAGATCTAGCTATAGTAAAAATAAATGCTGATAATCTCAAAGTAGCTACTCTTGGAGACTCAAAAAACATTAAAGTAGGCCAGAATGCAATAGCTATTGGAAACCCTCTTGGATTAACTTTTCAAAGAACCGTAACAGCAGGCATAATAAGCGCATTAAACAGAACTATTGAAGTTGAAAAAGGAACTTTTATGGAGGATTTAATTCAAACAGATGCTTCAATAAATCCAGGAAACAGCGGCGGACCTCTAATAAATGAAAGAGGCGAGGTAGTGGGGATTAATACAATCAAGGTTACTACTGCTGAAGGCATGGGGTTTGCAGTGCCGGTGAATGTTGTTAAACCTGTTGTAGCAAAAGTAGTTACAGGAGGAAATTATGGTTCGCCGAATATTGGCCTTCAGGCTTTTGATAAGGAATTAGGAAAAATTTTCGATTTTGTTATTGATAAAGGAGTTTATGTATATGACTGCAAAGATGGAGGTTGTTCTCATAATGCAGGAGTTAGAAAAGGAGATACAATACTGTCAGTAGATGGAAAGGCCGTAAACACAGTAGTAGAGCTTAAGGAGGCCTTGAATAGTGCGGGAGCAGGAAAAACAGTGAAACTTAGAGTTAAAAATGGAGATGGAGAAAAAGATGTTCATATAACTCTTGATGGTATGAAGAAATAAATTAAAAAGTGTTTATGAAGTTTTAGTTATGTTTTATAATAGTATTATTATAAAGCATAGGAGGAACACATGATAAAAATCTGGGGAAAAATAATGAAAAATAATAAGATAGTTAAAGATGCTGTAGTGACATCAAACTTAGATGCATCTTACCAAGATAATTTAAAGGCCTGTATAAATGAACTTTGCAACAAGTTTGACATACAAAAGCCTTATTGGCTCCCCACAAATTTAGAGGAGTATAATAAAAGAAATAAGACAATATTTAATTATCACAACTTTATGGAAGAAATTGATTTTGATAGATTTGTAATTGAAGAGCTTGATATTGAAAAATAATGGGTGTTTTAAAACAACTTAAACATATCGCGTGGTATTTGAATTCTAGGAAGCTTTCGCTTTGCAGATAAGACTAATAATTAAAAGATTTATAAATCCTAAATCCTATAAACTCTCTTCGTTCAAACAATATAGGATTCTTAACGGCTTTATAAATCTTTTAATTAAAGTCTTATTACTGCTTGCTCAAATGCTTCTACGTTTTCAAATACCACGCTAAGTTTAGCTATTTTGAGACACACCCTTTATTTATGCAAATTATATACTTATATAGTGATTTACTAATTGAAACTATGTTGTTAAGATTATATCGCGATAAGAAGATATCTTCTTATCGCGATATCTAGTTACTTAAAATATGTTTGGATCTATTTTATTTTTGCCCTTATTATAATAATTTAGTGGATTTAAAGCAGGACCTTCCATAATATCACCTGTATATGTAAATCTTGAACCATGACATGGGCAGTCCCAGGATTTTTCAGCAGAATTCCAATTAAGTTCGCAGCCCATATGTGTACAGGTTGTATCAATAATATGAAGACTCCCTTCTTCATCTCTATAAGCCCCAACTCTATGACCGTCAATTCTAGTAATCTGAGCTTCTCCATTTTTTATATCCAGGTCTTCTGGAAGAGCTTGAAGTTTGCCTTCAAATAGTTCTTTTGCCACATTTAGATTTTGTGTTACAAAAGTTTTAGCAGACGCTGAAGGCGTAAATCTTGAAGGATTATAAACTTCAGTCCATGGATTTTCGCCTTTAATTATAAGATCTCTAATCATAATTGCAGATACGGTACTGTTTGTCATTCCCCATTTTCCAAAGCCTGTAGCAACATATATATTGGGAGTGCGGGAAGTTAAATGTCCTACATATGGAGCACCATCCATAGTGTTATAATCCTGAGCAGACCATCTATAGGGAATATCTATTACATTGTAATTATCTTCTGCAAACTCTTTAAGAATTTTATAATGCTCAAGAAGATTTTCGCCATGTCCAGTTTTGTGATGTTCTCCGCCTATAATTATAAGTTCTCCGCCATTATAGGGCTGAGAGCGTAGTGAACGACTGGGTTCTTCTGCATTAATAAACATTCCTAAAGGAAACTTTTCTTTTGTCCTTGTGCCAATCGCATACGAACGATGGGGATAAATCCTTGTAAAATATAGACCAAGTCCATCATAAAAAGGAAAGTGCGAAGCTACAATCAATCTGTCTGCAGTTACAGTAAAACCTTTATGAGTTTTAATCTTGACTTTTGCACCCTCATCAACATCCACTGCTCTTGTTCCCTCAAATATATAACATCCATCTCCCTGTATTTTGCTTGCCAGATGAAGCAGATATTTTCTTGGATGGAACTGTGCTTGATTATCAAAGCGAACTGCAGCTTTGATTTTAAAAGGAAGAGGAATTTCTTCCTGATAAAAGGCTTTTATTCCAAGCTTCGATGCAATTTCAACTTCAGATTGAATGAGACTTGTGTATTCAGTAGTTTGTGTATATACATAGGATGGCTGAAACGAAAAGTCACAATTAATATTTTCATCTTTAACTAAATCGTGAATAAATTTTATGGCATATTCATTTGCATCAGCATATTGTTTAGCTTTTTCTTCTCCAAATTGAAGCTTAAGCTTATTGTAAATTAATCCATGCTGCGAGGTTATTTTTGCTGTAGTATGTCCGGTTGTATTCATAAGAATCTTATCTGCTTCTAAAATAGCTACCTTAAGACCTTCTTTTTTTAATAAGTATGCCGCGGTTATACCTACCATACCTCCTCCAACAATAACAGTATCAACATTTATGTCTTCATTAAGAGAAGGAAAATTAGTAGTTGGGGTTGAGTCAATCCAGTAAGACAATGGATCGTTTACTAAATTATTAATATTTGAAGTAGTATCCAGCACAATAAGAGCCTCCTTTTGCATTTTGTATTTATGATTTACTACTTTCTCTATAATATGCATTATGTTGTAACGTGAGCATAATTATACATAAACAAATTTGAGTAAGGGTGCATTAAATACCATAGGACAACAAGTTGCGCTTTTGCTTTTTTATGAAAACGTTTATATTGTTCAAGTATAAGTAATCCGTTGAAAATGCTTGAACTGGCGCATATAGTATTCTAAATTTGTTAATAAAATAATTAGCAAAAATGTCTAAAAAATGTTTGTAATTACAATACAATTGTGCTATATTAAATTTGGTTATAATTATGCGTGAAATCTGCATCATTATAATCGCCTAATTAATAAAATCTTCTATGCTGGTACAAGACTAGTGGAAGGTTTTTTTATTTTGAATAAATTATTTAAAAAAGGAGTTGTTAAGGTGTGACAGGGAATGCTTTTATTCAGTTGTCAAATGTTTACAAAAAGTATGATGGGGCAGAGGGTGCAGTTATAAGTGATTTGTCCCTAAATGTTAAAAAAGGTGAATTTTTAACATTACTCGGACCTAGCGGATGTGGAAAGACTACTACTCTTCGTATGATTGCCGGTTTTGAGCAGCTTACAAGCGGTAGTGTCATCATCGATGGTGAAGATGTAACGAATATGTCACCACATGAAAGGTGCGTTAATACAGTATTTCAAAACTACGCACTATTTCCTCATATGAATATTTTCGACAATATTGCATTTGGATTAAAAATGAAAAAGGTTTCTAATAGTGAGATTAAAGCAAGAGTTTCTGAAATGTTGAAAATGATTCAATTGGAAGGTTATGAAAAGAGAATGCCTTCTAGTCTGAGCGGAGGCCAGATGCAGCGTGTGGCTATAGCAAGAGCAGTAGTAAATAATCCAAAAGTTTTGCTCTTAGATGAGCCGCTGGGCGCCCTTGATCTAAAACTTCGTAAGCAGATGCAATTGGAATTAAAGCATCTCCAGAAAAGGCTTGGGATAACTTTTATATTTGTTACCCATGACCAAGAAGAAGCCCTTACAATGTCAGATAGAATTGTTGTTATGAAAGATGGAGTTATAGAACAGCTTGGAACTCCCGATGAAATTTATGAGAGACCTGTATCAAAATTTGTAGCAGACTTCATAGGAGATACTAACCTGCTTGAAGGAAGAATAGAAGATGTATTCAGTAATGAAGCTTTGCTTCATATTAATGGGGAAGAAGAACTAATTAAGGTTAGTGCAAAAAACCTATTGGCAGGAGAGCAAATTTTTGCAGCCTTAAGGCCTGAAAGAATTAAAATTAAAAAAACGCCAGAGAATGAAGACATTTATCTAAAAGCAAATTTAAAAGATAGAATATACACAGGAATTTACTACAAGACAATTTTAGAGCTTAATAGTGGAAATGTTATAATTGTAAATGAGCCAATTAGTGAAAGTTATAATTTTTCAAATGACGAAGGGCAAGTATATTTAACTTGGAAAACTGAGAATTTGGTGGTGATGAAATCATGATGCTGCAAAATAAAGCATTAAGTATAAACAAACCACTGATTAAGGAAAAAACTCTTTTAAGAAAAAATTCAGGCATATTTGCCTCATTGGCTCCAATTGTCTTATGGATGACAGCTTTTTTTGTTCTGCCTGTTTTGTATATAGTAGTAGTAAGCTTTTGCAGCAGGGGAGAAACTGGAGACTTAGTATATAAATTTACTTTAACAAACTATAAAAGTTTATTAAATCCTCTTTATGCTAAAATATTTTTTAACTCTCTAGTAATTTCTGTTTTTACTACAGCACTTTGCTTGATTTTTGGATATCCTTTTGCCTATATAATTGCTAGATCAGGAAAGAAATACAAGCCTCTGCTTTTGCTATTAATTATACTTCCATTCTTTACTAACTCTTTAGTAAGGACTTATGCTATGATTATTCTTTTAAGAAGCGAAGGTATAATTAATTCTTATTTATTAAAGCTTCACTTGATTAAAGAGCCTTTGAAGCTTTTATATAACAATGTTTCCGTTATGATTGGAATGCTGTATATGATGTTTCCTTTTATGATACTTCCTTTATATGCTTCTATTGAAAAACTTGATAAAAGACTTATTGAGGCGGCATCGGACTTAGGGGCCTCTCCTATAAGAACCTTTATAAAGATTACTTTACCTCTTACAAAAAGCGGAATAGTGTCAGGCTCAATGCTTGTATTTGTTCCTACATTAGGTCTTTTCTTTATAACCGATTTAATGGGAGGAAGTAAAGTTGTTTTAATGAGTAATCTTATAAAAAATCAATTTTTAACTGCAAGAAATTGGCCTTTAGGTTCGGCTATAGCAGTTGTTTTGATAACAATTATGGCTCTATTGATAGCTTTTTCTTCAAAACATGGTTCTAAAAAAGAGAATATGGGGGTGTTTTAGTAGATGAAAAAGAAGAGTTTTCTGGCAAAACTATATAGCTTTTTAATTTACATGTTCCTCTATATTCCAATAATTATATTAATAGCATTTTCTTTCAATGACTCAAAGCTTAATGCTGTATGGACAGGGTTTACTTTTAAGTGGTACAAGAGTTTAGTTCACAATGCCGGAATTCTTGGTGCAGTGAAAAATAGTTTAATCATAGCTGTGGCTAGCACTATTATTTCTGTAATGATTGGTACTTTAGCTGCTGTGGGAATGTATAAGTATAACTTTAAAGGTAAGAACATAATGGATGGAATTCTATATATTCCATTAGTTATACCTGAAATAGTGATGGGAATATCTCTTTTAGCATTTTTCTCAATAGTAAAGGTCCCAATGGGAATGGTGTCTTTAATTATAGCGCATGTTACTTTTAGTGTTTCTTATGTTATTGCAGTTGTACGGGCAAGGCTTGATGGATTTGATAAATCTGTTGAGGAAGCTGCTATGGATTTAGGTGCAACTCCAGTTCAAACATTTTTAAAGGTTACTTTGCCTATTATTATGCCTGGAGTAATAGCAGGAGGCCTTCTTGCTTTTACTCTATCATTAGATGATATGATAATAAGCTTCTTTACTGCAGGACCTAACAGCACTACTTTGCCGCTAAAAGTATTTTCAATGGTTAAGTTTGGAGTAACTCCAGAGATAAATGCACTTTCAACTTTAATAATTTTATTTACTATAGTAGTTGTAAGTTTTGCATTAATTCTTAGAAAGTCTAACATTAATATGAAAAAAGCAGGTGCAGTTTTTATAGTAATTGCTATCTGCATAACAAGCATCAGCGGAGGAATGTGGGTACTTGCAAAACAGTCTGAGGGAGCGAAGCAGGAACTTAGTATATTTAACTGGTCAGAATATCTGCCTCAATCTGTAATTGATAAATTTGAACAAACCTACAACATTAAAGTTAACTATAGTACTTTTTCATCTAATGAAGAAATGCTTGCTAAAATAATGGCTGGAGGTTCACAGTATGATTTAACTGTTGCCAGTGATTATATGGTAGAGATAATGAGAAAGCAGAATTTGCTGAAGGAGATAAATAAGGATAGCCTGACTAATATCAATAATATGGGCAAACAGTTTATGAACCAATCTTTTGACCCCGGAAATAAGTACAGCATACCCTATATGTGGACTGCAGGAATAATTGCAGTTGATGGTTCAAAGGTTAAAGATGGAGATGTTACCTCCTACGCAGATTTATGGAAACCTGAATTTAAGGGCTCTATAGCATTATTAGATGATGAAAGAATAATAATAGGTATGGCACTTAAAAAACTCGGGTACTCAATGAATGAAGTTGATGAAAAGGCCTTGGCACGAGCCAAAGAGGAGCTTAAGAAGCTTCAGCCTAATGTAAAGGCCTATGACAGTGACAGCCCTAAAACTATGCTTATAAATGGTGAAGCAAAGATGATTTTTGCCTGGGGAGCAGAGGGAAGTCTTGCAGGTAGAGAAAATAAGAATGTTAAGATGGTAATACCTAAAGAGGGTTTATTTCTTCAACAGGATAATTTCGTGATTCCTAAAGGTGCTAAAAATGTGAGAGCTGCTGAATTATTTATGAACTTTATTATGGAGCCTGAAATAAGCGCAGAAATATCTGAAGCGTATCCTTATGGGAATCCAAATACAGCAGCTTATCAATATATAGATAAGAAAATTTTAGATGATAAGGGGATTTATCCGCCTGAAGAAGAAGTAAAAAAAGGAGAGCATTTAAAAGATATCGGTGACTCAATCAAGCTTTATGATGATATATGGTCAGAGGTTAAACAATAAAAAAAGCCCGGAATTTCCGGGCTTTTTTATTCGAAAGGTTTCATCTGCATTGCATTGTAAAATTCCTTGTCAATAGTATGAGTTATTTTTAAATTATTATCTTTTCTAAATTTAATTACCTGTGCCTTCATTCCTTCCCCATATCTTCCATCTAATGGCCCACTATAATAACCCTTATCTTTAAGTCGCCTTTGAACTTCATATACATCTGAACCTGTATTTCCAGGATCTAAAACTCTGAATTCATTTACAAACATATTATATGGACCTCCGTATATACATACAGGGGTACCATACCCTACAAGCTTATAAAGATCTTCGACATCCATATTTAACATTCGTATGCATCCAAGTGAAACATGACCACCGATAGATAAGGGTTTATTTGTTCCATGAATACCGTATCTCCCCCAAGGCACATTGAGGCCCATCCAGCGTGTGCCAAAACCAGCACTCCACTCGCCTTTACTAATAATTGTGAAGGTTCCTAAAGGGGAAGGTGTTGTAGGCTTTCCGCCGGCTATTGGATAATTTTTTATAATCTTGTTATTTAATTGATCAATCAAGTATAATCTGTTATCGACTAAATCAACTAGTATACTATAATTTTTATTATGTTTAGAATTATGATCATATAAATTTTCGGCTTTTACAATATTACAAAAAGGGTGTATTATAAAAAATAAAAAGAATATAATGGTAATTAGGTATATGCGTTTTATAATAATGCCTCCTTCACAAAAGATAAATACTGATTATATACAATGCAAAAGTACTATTATATTCATGATGTCCTCAAAACTCATAAAAATTAGAGATTTTGTGATATCATGAATATAAGAATTTTATTGCATTATGTTTACTTACTTGATTATTATTTGATTAATAAAATAAAATATGTGATTTTCATAAATAATAAAAGCATAAAAATCAATATAAAGATAATATCTTGGTAAAGGTTCAATAGCTTTTAATGAAAGGATGATATAGATGAATGTATTAAATGCAATAAAAACCAGAAGGTCTATAGGAAAGGTGAAAAGCGATGAAATACCAAAAGAATTAATAGAGCAAATAATCGATGCTGGAACATGGGCACCAAACAGATATTTAACTCAGCCTTGGAGATTTTTTGTTATTGCAGGAGATGGAAGGAAGGCTCTTTCAAGGGTAATGGAAGATATAGCTTTAGATATGGGGGTTAGTGCAGATACAGAAGAGGGGAAGAAAAAGCTTGAAAAAGAAAAAAGTAAACCTTTTAGAGCACCTATAATAATTGCAGTAGCAGCAGAAGTAACTGAAAACGAGAAAGTAATCAGATTAGAAGAATTAGGAGCGGTTTATGCTGCTGTTCAGAACATGCTTTTAGCAGCTCATGAATTAGGTTTAGCAGCTTATTGGAAAACAGGCAAAGCTTGCTACCACGTAAAAATGAAAGAGTTTTTTGGACTTAAGGAAAAAGATGAAGTATTAGCATTGATATATTTAGGGTATCCTGATATGGAAAAACACGGGGCTGTAAGAAAGCCATCATCAGAGCTTACAAAGTGGATTACAACAGATAATTAATAGTAAAGGAAGAAATAAAATGAGAATTTATTCATGGAATGTTAATGGACTTAGAGCAGTAATGAAAAAAGGTTTTTTAGAGTGGATAAAGGCAGACAATCCAGATATATTATGTATACAGGAGACTAAGCTTCAAGAGGATAAGCTTGAGGACAGTTTTACAAATATCGAGGGTTATTACTCTTACTTTAGCTTTGCAGAGAAAAAAGGCTACAGCGGTGTAGCAACCTATACAAAGATGAAACCACTAAGTGTAAAGCACGGAATAGGCATTGAGAAGTTTGATAGTGAAGGAAGGATTCTTGAAACAGAATTTGAGACTTTTACTTTGCTTAATATATATTTTCCAAACGGTCAAATGAATGAAGATAGACTTAGCTATAAAATGGAATTTTATGATGCCTTGTTAGAATACTGCAATTCACTTGTAAGTGAAGGGAAAAAACTCATAATTTGCGGTGATTACAACACTGCTCATACCGAGATGGATATTAAAAATGCTAAGGCAAATGAAAAAAACTCAGGTTTTCTTCCGGTTGAAAGAGCATGGCTGGATAAGTTTATTAAAATCGGCTATACTGACAGCTTCAGATATATTAATCCAGATAAAATACAATATTCCTGGTGGAGCTATATGTTTAAGGCTAGAGAAAGAAATGTAGGGTGGAGAATTGATTACCATTTTGTCTCTAACAATTTGCTGCCATATGTTAGTGATGCAAAGATTTTAAATGAAGTTACCGGATCAGACCACTGTCCCGTAGTTATAGAAATAAAAGATCAGCTATAGTGCTGATCTTGTTTCATTTGTAAGCTTTATTCGTTTAAAGATTATTTCAATAAGTACCAATGCCAGCAAGCCTCCTAATAATGCAGTAACAAGCTGAGCTGCTCCCATAGCAACAGATAATGCTTGTGCAACTTTTTTAGGAAAATTCATGTTTAAAGCATAAATTATCTTATTTGCAGATAAGTATAGGAAGCCGAATTTTAGTATAGCACCAATAATAATACCGGCATACTTTCCAAAGGGTTCTTTCTTATATATAATTCCAAAGGCAATAACAAAAATAGCATTACCAAGCATTATAAATGGTATAAAGGGTGTCATTGCAGGCTTTAGCTGACCTACAAGCAAGGCTGTCCAAGGTGTTAGTACACCAACAGCTGCTCCGTAAAAGGTTCCGCTTACAAATACAGTAATCAATAAAGCAGCGTTAACCACTGAGCCAACAATATATTGGTTTATGCCTGGTATTCTGCTGCCAATAATCTGAAAAACTATAACAACAGCTAATAAAAGAGAGCTTTGAACTAATTTTTTTACATCTCTGTTTTTCATGTTAATCATCCCCATAATTACAAATTTAATAAAATTATTCTATTTAATATTAGCATTTGTAAAAGAAAATGTACAGCCTATTGGCTGTACACTGTATTAATATATATATTTTACATAATCATTAGATACCCATCCCTGATTTCCATTGATACTTATTTTAAACCAATCAGGATTTGAAGTGGAATCTATTACCTCAGCATATTGATTATTGCTTAAAGTGCTGATTATTGATGCTGAAGTTGATGGATTAACTCTTATATTAAGCATATAAGCATTATAAAGCTCAATGTACTTACGAGAAGAAATTGTTGTGGTTAGATTTTGAGATACCCATCCTGTCTGTCCGTTATAAGAAACTTGATACCAGCCATTTAAATTTTGCAATACTTTAACAACAGTATCTTTAGGAATTCTTCCAATAATATTTGAAGCTGTTGAAGCATTTGCTCTAAAGTTAGCATAGTAGTTTACATTAGCTATTTTTATAAAATTTATAGTCTGACTGGTTGATGGAGAAGCTTCTGAAGTATTCTCAATAATGTTAACATATCTTCCAGGAATATATCCGTTATTTATATCATCCATTGTTACAAAGTAATTCTTTGTGCCCTGTATACCTCCAAAGACTTGATCCCAAGTAGATTCGTAGGTAAAGGCACCTTGTATTCCATTTAAAGTTCCCCATTTGTCAAAAATTAAAACGTGATCTCCAGGTCTATCAAGAATATCCATATGCTTTAAATCACTTAAACTTATTTTCTTGAAATAGGTGTCAAACATAGAGTAGGTTGATAATTTTGTACCAGGTATATTATAAGAAGCTTGTACAAATCCGGAACAGTCAATTCCTGCGGTTCCCGGGATAAGTCCATAACCAGCATCCGTATTAACATTTCCTATAAAAGCGCCTTTGTTTACTGCATCTGAAAAATTTGTCCAAGGAGTATTGTATGAACTAGAATCAAGACTATCATGCCCACCCCAATTATATGGAATTCCAGTCATTAATCCGTTAGATATTCCATTCATCTGATTAGGCTGAGTTACATAAGGGACATAAGCTGTGCTTAAATTTGAATTCTTATTTCTGTCATAGTTCCAAGTAAGGTTTATCATTTGAAGTGCTCTGTTTTCTGCCTGCGCTCTACTTATAGAAGGGATTTCAGCTGCGCTGGCATAGTACTTAGGAACTAATATTAAAGCAGATAAAATTATAATTGAAGTAACGAAAGATTTCAATCTTTTTACAATAATCACTCCTATAAATTAAATTTTTAAAATTATATATTTTATTAGTGCTAAAGATAGGTAGAAGGTTATCTGTAAAAACAAATAACCTTCTAAACACAATTAGTATGAAAAAACCATATTATCTACTCTTAGTGCTACTGGCTTTGACCAAAGCCAAGTATTTTTAGTGCTATCATCAAAGTAGAACTGAGCTCCATTTGTTGGGTCATAACCATTTAATGCATCAAGAGCAGCTTGTCTATCTTCTGAAGTTGCAGCTTGATTTATCATTCCGTTTAAAACCGGTGAAAATTGATAATAACCATTTATTCTTTGGTAAATTACATCTCTTATGGTATTTGGCCAAGCAGAGCTTTGAACTCTATTAACAACTACAGCTGCAACTGCAGCCTTAGCCTTATAAGGTTCACCTTGAGCTTCAGCATGTACTAATCTGGCCAAAAGGTCTAAATCGCTATCTGTGTATGGTATTACGCCATAATGAGTTTGAGAAGTAGAATTAACAGAATAGCTTGTACCAGGTATTATCAGTTTTTGACCTGGGTATATATAATCGGTCCAATAATTATTGGCTTTTCTTAAAAAATTTAGTGAAATACCATTATTTTTAGCTATCAGATAAAGAGTATCACCAGATTTTACAGTATAATCCTTAGCTCGAACGTTCAATACTTGTCCAGGATAAATTATGTCGCTAGACAACCTATTATCTCCTTTTAAAGTATAAGTATTTGTATTGAAAAGTTTACCTACTGTATATAGTGAATCGCCTGATGAAACTGTATAATCGGCTGCTTTAGCTGAATGAGCTGAGAAAAGAGTTATGGCTGCTGTAAATAATAATACTTTAAGATTCTTTGAATTTATCATGTCTTCCTCCTTTTGCCTCCGAGGTTAGTTGACGGGTTAGGGTAAGAGGTACCCTTCTTTAAAATAAGATTCACCCCAATGGATATCCCCCGTACTCCTTTATGGAGATTCGGCTTTTCATTACATTAACAATTGTAACAGACACAATTGGACAAATCTATACTAAATATGTGGCATCGCAGTAATATAAATAGCAGAATTTCAAATATATAGATATTTATATAATAAATAAGGCTGCATATATAATTTCATATGCAGCATAAAGAACTATTAAGTTAAAGTAGATTTAAGCTTTTTAAGTCATCTTTTAACTGGTTGGAATTTTTAAAGTGGATAGTTGCTATATCAATAGATTTTGCAGCTTCAATATTTGCAAGAGTATCATCGATAAATATGCTTTCAGAAGCTTTTAGTGAATACTTATCTAATAAATGATTATAAATTTCCTTGTTAGGTTTTAATAAATTTATATGCGAAGATATAACAATCCCATTAGCGAGCTTTAAAAATTTGTACTTGCTGTAAACTTGATTGAAAGCATTATAGTGAAAGTTAGAAAGCAGATAAATTTTATAATTACTCTTCTTTAAAGTTTCAAGAACTTCCACAGTTCCTTCTATTGGGCTTAAGATATCAGTCCAGTTACTCATTATCTGCATTATTTCTTTATTATAGTTAGGATTTCTTTTACAGAATATATTAACAGCATCAATATCATTAATACTGCCTTCATCAAGACCTATCCATTCCTTGCTGCAAAATATCTCCTCATATAGTAACTTAGATAAATTGCTATCAGAATATAAATTATTTAGATATATAAAAGGTTCAAAATCCAGCAATACTCGTCCTATATCAAATATAACATTTTTAATCATATACAACCTCCAGATAAAAAATAGTAGAGCATTTTAATCCTACAATAAAATAGGGATTTGTACAATAAGTAATGCTATTGAATTTATAACTATACCACGGGAATACTATAAAAAATTATGTCAGTGGTTTAAGGCTGATTAGTAATTCGATGAGGTGAAGAATAATGAACGCACTAGTAAATGAATTTATGGATAAGATGAATAACTTAGATCAAAAAGAATATTTGTATGATATTATTACATATGGTATGGCACCAACAATTTCAGGAGACAAATGTGCAACTTTAATAAATTTATCTAATAAATATATGAACAGTTATAGTTTATGGAAGGAAAACAAAAAAGAATTTATTAAAAATATTCCCTTAAAATACTATGAATTAAATATTACATATGAAAATTATACTGTTTTATTTTATGATGCACAACTTTTAGAGAATGTACTTTGTGAAGATAAGAGTATAAAGTTCTTAGAAGGAGAGGGGTATCAGGATAAAGGATCCGTTGATAATTTACTGAATACATTAAGAAAAAACTATGGAGAAGGCTGCCCGTATGAGATTGGTTTGTTTTTAGGAATACCACTACATGATGTATTAGGCTTTAGAAAGAATTCTGGTAAAAACTATTTATACAGTGGATATTGGAAGGTATATGAAGATGTTAAGGGAGCCAAAATGATATTTCATAAATATGATAGTGTAAAAAAAAGAGTTATGAAGGCGGTATCAGATGGAAAAAGTTATAAGGATATAATAGATATTTTAAATTAGATATAGTAAAGGGGCTGTTTTGATACAGCCCCTTTATATTATATAAATTTTATTGTATACAATAGCAAAATTGACTTCACCTTGACGGTGTTGTACAATTAATACAACAAAACATGGAGGGAGTTTTAATATGGATAAAGTACTGGAGAGCCTGCAAAACTTTAACTTTACAAGGATTGAGGCAGAAGTTTTCATATGCCTTTTAAAATATGGACAGCTCAATGGATCACAGATTTCAAAATACTTAAGTATATCGAGAACTTCTGTTTATGCAGCTCTTGAAAGTTTGTACAATAAAGGGCACGTATTTATGTTGTCTGGTGAACCTACAATCTATAAAGTTGAAGAGCCAAAACAGCTTATTGAAAAAATAAAAAAAAGTTATTCAAGTTCTATAGATTATTTGGATAAATATTTATCCAGTTTTGAAAGCAAAGGTTCAGAAGAACAGTATTGGAATATTAAAGGCTTTGATAATTTTATTAATAATACTAAGAGGCTGCTGCTTAGTGCTGAAAAGGAAGTTTATATCTCTACTAATTTTCAAATACAGTTATTTAAAGATGAGTTAATAACTTTATCTGAAAAGGGTGTAAGAATAATATTATTTTCCTTTGAACCTTTGGATATGTCCGGAATTAAAGCTGAATATTATCATCATGAATCAAAGACCATTTACTGTGGTGATAAAAGATTGATGATGGTAGTAGATAACAAACAGGCATTTATTGCAAATGAGAATAAAAATAAAGAGATATTTGGAACATTTACTGGTAATTCTCTTATGGCTTCTATTATATCTGAGCATATACATCACGATATATATCTTTTAAACTTGAAAAACAAATATAGCAGAAATCTGGTTACTGAGGATATATTGATAGGAAGTTCTTTTGAAAAAAGCTCAGAAGTTTGCAGCGGAAACATTAACAAATAATATAGGTATAGATTTACAAGGGGGACAATAATGAATAAGGCTAAAAAGAGAAAAATGAATGTAGTCAGCTTAACGTGGCCAATTTTCATAGAAATATTATTATTTATGCTTCTAGGAAGTGTTGATACATTGATGCTTGGAAAATATTCTGATAATGCTGTAGCTGCAGTAGGGGTTTCTAATCAGCTCATAGGAATGATGAATATTCTTTTTGGAGTACTTTCCACTGGAACTGCAGTTTTAGTAGCTCAAAACTTAGGAGCTCAAAATAAAGAAAGAGCAAGCAAGGTAACTTTAGTATCTTTGTGCTTAAATCTTATTATTGGTGTAGTTTTGAGCTTAACTATGTTTTTGGGAAGTACTTCGATTTTAAGGATTATGAACATAAGAGCAGATTTATTGCAGTATGGAAAGGACTACTTAGGTATTGTTGGTGGATTTTTATTTTTCCAATCAGTGCTTATGACTATAACAGCTGTTGTAAGAAATCACGGTTTGACAAAAATATCCATGTATGTTACTTTAGGAATGAATGTAGTTCATGTAATTCTAGATTATATCTTTATTTTTGGACCATTTGGCCTTCCGGTACTTGGAGTAAAAGGAGTGGCTGTTTCTACTAATATAAGCAAGTTCTTAGGGCTTATTGTAATGCTTTATATACTTTTAACAAAAGTTGAAAAGAATTTAAGCTTTAAGTACTTGCGTCCTTTTCCAAAAGATATATTGAGGGATTTATTAAAGATAGGCATACCAACTGCCGGCGAGCAGCTGTCTTATAATATGTCTCAGCTTGTAGTAACTTATTTTATAAACATGCTCAGCAATGAAGCATTAACTACAAAGGCTTACGTTCAAAATATTGTTATGTTTGCTTATTTATTTGCAGTAGCAATAGGGCAGGGAACAGAAATACTTGTTGGTCATCTGGTAGGAGAAAACAAAAAGGAAAAAGCTTATAAGACATGTTTGAAGAGTTTGAAGCTTGCTATGATTTCTTCACTGGTTATGGCAGGAGTATTTGCTCTCTTTAGAACTCGGCTACTATCAATATTTACACAGAACAAAGACATAATAGCTATAGGGGGAACTATACTTATAATAGATTTCATTCTTGAACCAGGAAGAACTTTCAATCTTGTGGTCATTAATTCTTTGAGAGCTTCTGGAGACGTGAAATTCCCGGTTTATATGGGTATTATGTCCATGTGGGGGGTAAGTGTTTTACTTTCATATATTTTAGGAATTCATTTTGGGTTAGGGCTTGTAGGGATGTGGATATCCTTCGCTTGTGACGAGTGGCTGAGAGGTATATTAATGCTTTGGAGATGGAAATCTAGAAAGTGGGAAAACATGTCTTTTGTTAAAACACAAACTGCATAAGCTTAAATTTAGGGGGAATACAATGAAGAATATTTCCGCAAGTATTAAAGACTTTGGTAAAACAAATTTTCATGCATTGACGCATAAAAACTTTAGATATTATTGGTCTGGGCAGTGTGTGTCACTAATTGGAACTTGGATGCAGAATATAGGTCAATCTTGGTTGGTATTTACTCTAACAGGTTCGCCATTCTTGCTTGGACTTGTTGGAACCATACAGTTTTTGCCTGTAACAGTTTTTTCACTATTTGCAGGAGTTGTTGTAGACAGATTTCCTAAAAAGAAGATTTTACTTATAACACAAAGCATATCAATGATACTTGCCTTTGTTTTATCCTTTTTAGTCTTTACCCATAAAGTCAGATATGAGCATATTCTTATTCTTGCACTATTATTAGGTTTTACAAATACATTAGATATGCCTACAAGGCAAACTTTTATTGTTGAAGTAGTAGGTAAAAAGGATTTGATGAATGCTATTGCATTAAATTCTGCAACATTTAATCTTGCAAGAATTTTAGGTCCTGCAGTAGGTGCAGTTTTAATGAGTAAATTAGGGGCAGCTTGGTGTTTTCTATTAAATGGTTTAAGCTTTGTAGCTGTAATATTTGGTTTGCTGCAAATAGAGCCTATACCATATGTTAGAAAAGAGAAAGATAAAAGCAAAATTATAGATGAAATTAAAGATGGGTTAAAATATATATATAAAACTCCTATTTTGTTTAAAACAGTATTGATGGTAACTGTTATGGGCATATTTGCTTTCAACTACAACGTGCTTCTTCCTGTTTTCACTAAGAACGTTCTTCGCCAATCTGAAGGAACCTATGGATTTTTGATGTCATCACTAGGTATTGGTTCCCTGATTGGGGCGTTAACTGTATCACTAAAAAGCAAATCAGGGCCTAAGACTAGAATTCTGGTTAGGAGCTCTATTATAGTATCTATTTTGCTTGTTTGTACTGGACTTAGCAGATATCAATATTTAACAGCATTAACCTTGGCAGCTACAGGAATATTCAATATTTATTTTTCAACAACTGCAAATTCAACTCTGCAAATTAACTCTGAAGATAAGTACAGAGGAAGAGTGATGAGCGTTTATGCCTTGGTATTTGCTGGAAGTACACCAGTTGGAAATTTTTTTTCTGGAACAACAGCAGATAGATTTGGAGCGGCATGGGCTTTTATAGTCAGTGGTATTATAATATTTATTTTTATAACACTCCTAGCTATGATGCATAAAAACATACAAAAAGAAAAGCTTAGATAAGTTTTTATCTAAGCTTTTCTTTTATTTGCTGTAATTCTTAAAGTAGTTGCTTCTAATAATCTTATCCGCTATATCTATACCTTTTACAGCCTCTTGCTCTTCTTGGTCGCTTGATTTATCACCTATATATTTTCCGCTTGCAAGAACTGCAAAGTTTTTCTTTGTATTTAATAGATTTCTTCCTATTGCTGTACTTTCATAATCAGAAGGATTAATTCCCATCAAGTAAGACAATGTTGGAAATAAATCAACTTGACCACCGATTGTTTTTATTTCCTGACTGTTTAAGTTTTTTGAATACATAATAAGGGGAATTCTCCAATTATTATTATTCCACCAAGACTCTTGAGGAGTTATTTTGGAAACTTCATCATCATAATATTTATGAATTCCCGTATGGTCTCCATAAACAACAAGTACGGTATTATCAAGAGTACCTTCTTTTTCAAGTTTATCAACTAGCAACCCTATGTGCTTGTCAACATAATGAATACTTTGCAAGTACCCGCCCATTTTTGTATCCTCAAGCTTAGGATCAAGCTTCAATTCTCTGTATTGTTTAGGAAGATCAAAAGGGCCATGGCTTGTTAGTGTAACTAGGAAATCATAAAAAGGCTGCTTTTGATTAGCTATAATAGGTTCAACTTGTTTTAAATATGAGCCGTCACTTAACCCAAGCCCTATGGTCTCATCCATATTAAAGTGAGATGAGTCTATAGTCTTTTGAAAACCTATTGAAGTAAGAGCAGGCTGCCAGTTCCAGTAAGAACCTTTGTCTGGATGTATAGCTGTTGTACTATACCCATCCTTTTCCAAAAGCTTAGGCAGAGAATTATAACTGTTATTTGGAAACCTGAAAAATGTACTTCCCCTTCTAATAGGATAAATTGATGTATTTGTCATCAAATCAGCATCTGAGCTTGTACCATTATAAACCTGCTCATGATAATCACTGAAATACAAGCTGTTTTTAAGCAGTTTATTGATATTTGGTGTAATTTCCTGATTATTTATTTTTTGATTTATAACGAAGTTTTCAAGGGATTCAACCTGTAAAACAATTAAATTCTTGCCCTTAAATAAGCCTTTATATTCATTATCAGGCAGGTTTTCTTTCTTCGCATTAAACCAATCCTTTATTTCAGCTTTGTCCTTTTCAGACATCTCAAAAGGTTTGTTATCCAGCCAGAAATTATATCCGTCATATATATGGTAGCCAATTGGAGACAAATTAGCCATAGTTTGATTAGGAGTCCAGCAAATTCTGAACAGTATAGTTTTTTGTCCTTTTTCAACTATGTCAATTTTATAATGTGCAAACCAAATGTAGGCTACTGATATTAATGATATAGTAATAAATAATAATGGTAACCTTCTATGATTTTTGTAAGCTTTCTTAAATATTAAAGCTAAAGGTATAAGCACGAATATATCTATAAAAAATAGTATATCAATACCTCTCATCATCGAAACTATATCACTAGATAGGTTGTCCAAATTTGTTGCCTGATCAAATACATGCAAGGTTATAAAGCTATTAAAACCTCTGTAATACCATAAATCTGATACTAAAAGTATAGTAAATAAAATATTGAAAATAATTAAATACCAAACATGAGCTCTTTTCTTAAATAAAAACGAAAAAGACAAAAATACTGCTATAAAGCATACATAAACCAATATATGAGGATCTCCATAAAAAGCCCAGGCAGGATTTAATTTGATTGCCTTATCACTATTTATTAATAAGACAAAGAAAATAGATTTTAAAAGTAGGGTTATTAAGGTTATATAAAAAAATATATCCTTAGCAAGAAAAAGTAAATTTTCTTTAAGTATATTTTTTAATCCTCCTTTAGATTCATAATCTGTTTTTTTAATTGTGTGTAACAAAAATTTCAACTCCTTTATACAAATACATAATGAAATTATACAATAAGCTTTGCAAGTCGACAATAATAATATTTTGGAAGCATTATAAATGGTTTATTTCTGTAAATTGATACATATAATTTAATGGGGACATGTATTATTTGCTGGCAATGGTTTTAGTGGAAAAGTAAATTGTTTTTAGAAGGGAGGGTAGAAAAAATAGTAATATAGTAAAATAATTTAGGGGGAGTTTTGATGAAAGATTATTTTAAACTGGAGGAAAACAACACCACGGTAAAGACGGAAATTATTGCTGGAGTAACGACTTTTATTACAATGGCTTACATTATATTTGTAAATCCTCAAATACTAGGGCAGGCAGGGATGAATGGAAAAGGTCTTATGTTTGGGGATGTGGCCAAAGCTGGGCTTACAGTAGCTAACGATCCAATTATAGGATCAGTTTTTGTAGCAACAGTTTTATCTGCAATTATTGGAACCTTAGTTATGGGTCTTGTTGCTAATGTTCCATTTGCACAGGCAGCAGGAATGGGTATGAATGCCTTCTTCACATTTTATGTGGTTGGAGCAGCTAAATATTCATGGAAAGCTGCTTTAGCAGCAGTATTTATTTGCGGTCTTATTAATATTTTTATAACTGTTACAAAGATAAGAATAGCAATCGTAAATGCTATTCCTGAATCATTAAAAAATGCTATCGGTGCTGGAATTGGGCTATTTATTGCTCTTATAGGCTTTAAAGAAGCTGGGATTGTTGCTTCAGATGCTGCAACACTAGTTAAGTTTGGTGATATAAGAAATCCAGGAACTCTTCTTGCAGTATTTGGATTAATTTTAACTACAGCACTTATGGTTAAAAGAGTAAAAGGATCTATACTTCTTGGAATTATTGCCACAACAATAGTAGGAGTTATAGCCCAGGCTTTCTTTGGTGCTAAACTTAATATTTTTCTTCCGGAATCCTTTAATATAGTTTCACTTCCGCCAAGCTTAAGCCATACCTTCTTAAAACTTGACTTTACACAATTATTCTCAGCTAAAACAGGAATACTTACTGCTATAACAATAATTGTTTCTTTTAGCTTAGTAGATACCTTCGATACAATTGGAACTTTTATTGGTACAGGTGCTAAAACAGGTATGTTTGATGAAAAAAATGACGTTCCTAAAAAAGGAATGTTTCCAAGAAAAATTGATAAAGCTTTATTTGCTGATGCCACAGCTACATCCATTGGAGCGCTTCTTGGAACAAGTAACGTAACTACTTATGTTGAGAGTGCTGCAGGTATAAGTGAAGGGGGAAGAACAGGTCTAACTTCAGTTGTTGTTGCAATATGTTTCTTCTTAGCACTGTTCCTATCTCCCCTTGTTGGTATAGTTCCAGCCCAGGCAACTGCACCGGCTTTAATAATAGTTGGTGTTCTTATGATAAGTTCAATTATGAGAATTGACTTTGACAATTTTGAAGAAGCACTACCGGCTTTCCTGACGCTTGTTATGATGCCTTTTACTTATAGTATAGCTAATGGCATAGCTGCTGGCTTTATATTTTACACAATAGTAAAAATAGTTAAAGGAAAAGCAAAAGAAGTACATCCAATTATGTATATCTTTGCAATACTATTTATATTGAAATTTGCTCTTCAAGTATAATTAAAATCCGATTGGCGGTGTGCCAATCGGATTTTTTAGGGATAAGATAAAATAATTATATTTTGATCATAATTATTAAAGTATTTTATGTCAGTTTCCTTATTTTTTACGTAACCTAAGTAAATAAGTAAAGCTTCAATAAGCAATATTAAAACTAGTACAGCTACTATTTTTAAAAACTTAGACATTATACTCCCCCTAAAAATACTTTGTTAAATATTTCTTTCAATATAGTTTATGAAGGAGTTTTTAATAATAGATATAGTATACATATATTGTCAATATAAAGTTTCTAAAAATATAAAGCTAAAATACTTTACTGAAATAGTTTTTAAGTCTTGGATTTTTCTCTATAATAACAAGCAGAGGAAGTCCGAGAACATAGCATACGACAAGCTCGCCAAAGGCAACCTGAAGCGCTGGAATTATAAAAGGTATTTTGGCAGTATAACTTATGAGTAACCCAATTACAACACCATTAACAATTACTGCAGGAAGGGGAGCAAGATATCTTTTGAATCTTAAGTTGCTTTTTCCGATATAATAGGTAATAATTGCAGCGATAAGAGTTGCAAAGGAACCAAAAATCATATCTAATGGTCCAATTGGGCTTAAGATATTTGCTGCTATACAGCCTATAAAAAGTCCATAAATAGGAAAACTTGAAAAGAAAGGCAGAATCGTGAGAGCCTCAGAAGCTCTAAACTGGATTTCTCCGTAGCTGAATGGTGCTAAAAATAGAGTAAGTACAGCATAAACAGCACCAATTAAAGCCGCAGTTACAATTTTACGTGTTTTAAAATTCATTTTATATACCTCCTAGTTTTGTTTATAGACAGGATGGTTACGAACTGTCTTTAATTAAACATTTTAATACTTGTACATTTTAACAAGGTTTTAAAAGTAAGTCAATTTTATTAAGAAATTAATAACATTTTTATTTACATACAATGTAAAAGCTCTAATACATTAATGATGTCCTAAAAATCCTTGACGATTGGATATTTTGTGACATCATTAATGTGAGAACTTTATTGCATTATATATATATTGTATTATAATAATTAAGTATTAAGCACAGCTTTGTTAATTTGTTAGTTAAGGAGATAGTATGGAAAATAAGATATTTGATACTGAAACAAAAATTTTACATAATGGATTAAAGGTAATTACAATAAAGAGGAATACACAAATAACTTCTATTCATATAGGAATAAATGTTGGATCAGTTATTGAGAAGGCAAGGAACAGAGGTGTATCTCACTTTATAGAACATATGCTTTATAAAGGTACAAAAAATAGAAATAATGAAGAACTTAATGATGCTCTTGAAAAAAGGGGAGGAGAATATAACGCTTATACTGATTATACCTGCACGGTATATGGTATTACGGCACTAAGTGAAGAGTTAGAACCTTCTCTTGAAATACTCTCAGATATGATTATAAACTCTACCTTTCCAGAAGAAGAAATAGAAAAGGAAAGAGGAGTTATATTAGCAGAGATAAGAACAAGCAGAGATGATATAGAAGATTATAGTTTTAATAAAATAAATGAGATAGCGTTCAATAAA
Organism: Clostridium rhizosphaerae; assembly: GCF_016765585.1. GTDB lineage: Bacteria > Bacillota > Clostridia > Clostridiales > Clostridiaceae > Clostridium_AT > Clostridium_AT rhizosphaerae. The sequence goes on along the minus strand of NZ_JAESWC010000002.1, from coordinate 536,366 downwards.
AGTGCGCTGAGATATGATATCTTAGGAGAAGAAAAAACTGTTAAAAGACTTAACAGACAGCAGCTAGTTGAGTTTTATAATAGATATTATGTTCCCAATAACTGTAACATAACAATTGTATCTCCTTATGAGCATGAAGAGGTTTTAGAACTTGTAAATAAATATTTTTCCCTATGGCAATATGGAAAGTTAGAAAAGGAAAAAATTATAACTGAAGATAATATAGAAATAAAAAAGACTACTTATAAAGAGAATATAGAGCAGAGTACTATTATTTATGCTTTTACTTTTCATGGTTTTAGCAAGCTCGAAGAATTGGCTCTAAAAATTTTAAATCATAAGTTTGGAGAAAGTGCAAACTCCATTCTTTTCAGGGAATTGAGAGAAGAAAAAGGTTTAGCTTATGATGTGTATTCCCAGCTTGATATGACAAGCCATGTCAAAACTCTTTATATTTATACAGCTGTTGGGGCTGATAGTATAGAAGAGGCTTTAAGCACCATAGATAGCTGCATTGCTAAAATTAAAAATAGGGAAATAGACTTTAATGAGGAAACAGTAAATTTAATGAAAAAGGTGTTAAAAACTGCAGTTGCTGCTACCTTGGAAGATTCAACAGATCTTGGAAATTATGTTCTTCATCAGAGTCTTGAGGAAGAAAGTATATATGAATTTGTAGAGGATATGAAAAACTTGGAGATAATTAAAATGCAGCATATTTATGATGTTGCAAACAAGGTGTTTAGTAAACCAGCAATCCATATTTTAACTTCAAGGTCTAGTTAAAGAAAGGTAATACTAATAGTTATGAAAAATATTATAACAAAAATAGAAACTCAAAAGAAAAACGTAGATAGGGTAAATATTTATATTAATTATGAATATACTTTTTCCTGTAGTGCAGAACTTGTTTACATACATAAGCTAAAGGTAAATGAAGAGGTTGACGTAGATAAGCTCAAAGAGATTGTAGATGGGGATAACTTTTTAAAATGTAAAAGTACTGCCTTAAAGATAATAGAAAGAAGTTATAAAACAGAAAAGCAGATATATGACAAGTTAATAGAAAAGGAATATGAAGAAGCACATGTACAAAAGGCTATAGAATTTTTGAAAAGCTATAATTTTATAAATGATGAGGAGTACGTTAGGCTTTATATTAATGATAAAATAAAATCTCAGGGAAGAAATAAAATAAAATATGATTTGATAAAAAAGGGTATATCAGAATATATTATTGAGGATAAACTTGGAAGTACAGATAAAGATATTGGAGAAGCAGCAGCACTAAATCTTGCTGAAAAAAAGTATAGAAGTCTTGTTAAGAGTGAGAGTGATAAAAGAAAGCTCCATAAAAAGCTTAGTGAATTTATGCTCAGAAAAGGATATTCATGGGGAGAAGTTAAATCAGTATTAAATAATTTATTCAAAGATGATGATAGCTATGAATAAAATAAGCTGATGGACCAAAGAGGTCCATCAGCTTATTTTTTAAGCATTGTATAGCTTGGAAGGCCATTTTCAGTGGGAATAACCGGAGAACCTTGTATAAGAGGGAGGATATAATCAACAGCCTCTTTACTAATTCCATTACCTTCTTTATTGATCCAAGTTTTTGGGAAATATTTCACATGATTTGCAACTTTAGAAGGTTCAACTAATATTGTATCAGATTTATAAGGTTCATTCTGAAGTCTTCTTATAGCAACCATATATCCAGTAATGCCTTCAGAGGAATATTTAACTGCTTTTCTTCCTACATTATAGGCTTCATCTATATCTGTTAAAGAAGAGCAGTGCATTGCTGAACGCTGGGTAACTCCAAGTTCTAATGTTTTAACACGGGAGGTTATTCCGCTTTCTACTATAAGATTTTTTAAGCTTCCGCACACTCCGCCAAGTTGTGCATGACCAAAGTTATCATGAAGCTGACTTGAGGTTGAGGTAGCAACAAATTCTCCATTTTCATATTTAATTCCCTCAGAGGCAACTATAAATACTTGATTTTGATCTTCAAATCTTTGTCGTACATCAGATATAAATTTTTCCTTTGAAAAAGGAGCTTCAGGAAGATAAATAAAATCAACAATACTTCGTCCATTTATTTTTGCAAGTGCTGCACTGGCAGTGAGCCATCCGGTGTCTCTTCCCATAGTTTCTACTATAAAAATACCATTATTTATATATACAGAAGAATCTAAATAGCTTTCTAAAATAGTGGTTGCTATGAATTTTGCAGCACTACCAAAACCAGGAGTATGATCAGTTTCCATTAAATCATTGTCAATAGTTTTTGGGATACCTAATACTTTAACATCTATGTTTTTAAGCTTAGTATACTCACTAAGAGCTCTCACTGTATCCATAGAGTCGTTTCCGCCAATATAGAAAAATGTTTTTATATTATACTCTTCAAAGATTTTAATTAAATTTTCGTATTCTGAGCTGTCACATTTATAATCTTTCATTTTATATCTGCAGGAACCCAATGCAGAGGAGGGAGTATATTTTAATCCTTTAAGTTTATCATAAGGAATAGCTGATAAATTTTTAAGTTTTTTATTTAGTATGCCTTCTATACCATTTATACCAGCATAAATATTATCATAAGAATTACAATTCAAAGCTTCATCTAAAACTCCCATAAAGGAAGCATTTATTACAGACGTAGGTCCACCTGATTGAGCAACTAAACAATTATTCATTATTTTATCTCTCCTTCAAATTTTCTAAAAGTGCTATACTATAAGATTAATAGTGCATTTAATTTTATTATTTTAATAAAATAAACTTATTTACTGATTAATTGTAATATATTATATATGTGTAATCAATATATTTAGTTATAAAAGTTTCTAAAGTGCTATACTAAATACTGAATAATATATTTTAGGTTGCAGTAAATTATTAATATTAATCTTGAAATAAAGGAATATTTAAGTCATGCTGATAAAAACTATACTAAGGTTAAAGGTCTAAATGACCTTTAACGAGTAATTTTTGAGCGGGAGCGAGAGTTTTAAATTACTCAGTGCTTCCAGATGTAAGGAGGTAAAAGTCCTAAATGGACTTTCACGAGCAATTAGCGAGCAGGAGCGAGAAATCTTTAATTGCTCAGTGCTTCCGACTATAAGGAGGAACAAAATGGATGCAATAGATCTAATGGTAAGTGAACACAAAAATATCAAAAGAATGCTTAAAGTTATTCGAAGTATGTGTATAAAGGTGCTTAATAATGATGAGGTCGACTACCAAGATTTTGATAAGGTTATTGATTTTGTTAGAAATTATGCTGACAAACACCATCATGCAAAGGAAGAGAATATACTTTTCAAAAAAATGCAGCAGAATCTAGACGAAAGTATAGCAAAAGGTCCTGTTGCGGCAATGTTTGCTGAACATGACCAAGGAAGATTCTTTATATCAAACCTTGAGAATGCACTAGAAAAATATAAAGCTGGGGATAAAGATTCTAAAGTAGATATAATTGCTAATTCAATTTGCTATACTGATTTATTAAACAGACATATTGATAAAGAAGATACTGCAATTTATTCTTTTGCTAAGAGAGCGCTGAGTAAAGAAGCTCTAGAAGAAGTAGAACAAAAATGCAAAGAGGTAGAAAGTACTGCAAAGGAGCAAAAAAAGCAGGAAAAATATATGACCTTAGTTGAAGAATTTGAAAAGAAGTATTTATAAAAACAGCTGAAGTACTAAAGTGTGCTTCAGCTGTTTTTACATTATTTATTTTCGAGTATATTTTTAAATGTATCAATTACATAATTTATATCTTCTCTAGAAACCCAATAATTAGTAAGAAATCTAAATTCACCATTTTCTGACGGACTGATTTTTATACCCTTATTATAAAATTCCTGTACTAATTTATCATGATCATATTTGATTTCAGAAGCATCAAAGAATACCATATCAATATGTACATCATCTATTTTTACCTTTATGGAAGGTATTTTTGAAAGCTCTTCTGCCAGGTATTTTGCGTTTTCATGATCCTCTTTTAATCTTCCTGTCATTTCTCTGAGAGCCACAAGTCCTGCCGCAGCTAAAAAACCTGCCTGCCTAAGGCCACCACCCATAAGTTTTCTTCCTTTGCGGGCACTATCTACAAAATTTTTGCTTCCTGCCAGAATTGAACCAACAGGCGCACACAGGCCTTTAGAAAGACAAAACATTACTGAGTCACAATATTTGGTCACATCCTTCACAGGTACATTAAGATATGTACTAGCATTAAAAAGTCTTGCTCCATCAAGATGCACAGGAAGATTATGTTTTCTTGCTATAGCATATATTTTTTCCATATTATCTAATGAAATTACTCTGCCATTTGAATGTGCGTTTTCAAGACAAATAAGTCCTGTACTAGGAAAATGGATATCTTCACCTCGTATTTTGGATTCTACTTCTAGGGGATTTAATTCTCCTTTTACGCTATTTAAAGTTCTGAGCTGAACACCTGCTATAACTGCAGAAGCCCCAACTTCATGAACAACTATATGGCTATCGTCACCTACTATAACTTCATCGCCTCGTCTGCAGTGAGTTAAAAGAGCAAGCTGATTTCCAAAAGTTCCGCTTGGTACAAATATTGCAGCTTCTTTACCCACAAGTTCTGCTGCATAGGCTTCAAGTTCTATCACAGTTGGATCATCAGCGTATACATCATCTCCAACTTCTGCATTATACATAGCATCTCTCATCGCTTTAGTAGGTACTGTTACAGTATCGCTTCTTAAATCTATAAATCTCATAATAAACCTCCTGAAAAATATTACTATAATATTATAAATCTTTTTATTATTATATTAAAGCAAAAAAGCAAATGACTGGTGGAAGATAAAAGGGGGTTGCCACCAGTCATTTACTCTAAGTAAGGGTGTATATAATGGGGAGGAACATATGAAAATGATATATTTCAAATACAACATTAATTAGTTGAAATCTTCATTTCATATTAGTATAATATGCTGAAAGCAATAAGTTGCTACAGATTTTATATATTTCTACAAATTATGTTTAAGTCTTTCATTAGCTATAACAATTTGCCCAAAGGAAATACCTCCATCATTAATAGGGATAGATTTATTTGTATATACAGCAAAGCCATCTTCTTTAAGTCTTTTAACTACATTCACTAAAAGGTAAGAGTTTTGAAAAACGCCGCCGCTTAATGCAACTTCGTTAATGTTTGTTTTATTACGAATTAATGAGCATATATTATAAGTAATCTCAACTATTGTATTATGAAATTTCGCGCTGATTTCACTACTTTCAACATTATTAATTTTATCCTTTATAATAGATAAAATAGTTTCATAAGGCTCAATAATGTAAGATTCATCCTCATAAACTATATTAAAAGGATAATATCCTGTGACTGTTTTATTAATGATATTCTCTAGTTCTATTGATGCTTGGCCTTCGTAGGTTACTGCTTGATTTATTCCTATTATGCTTGATACTGCATCAAAAAGCCTTCCCATACTTGAGGTTTTTATATTATTTAAAGAGCTTTCAAGTATTTTTATAAGGTTTAATCCTTTATCAGCAAAAAGAATTTTGATTAGAGCATTAAGCTCATAATTTTTTTTAAATTCATTATTGGGGATCCTTTTATAAGCTTCATGTACATAGGAAGCACCCATCCTCCAGGGCTCTTTAATAGCCATCTCGCCTCCTGGCATTTTAATATAATCTAAATGAGCAAGTCTTTTAAAATCTAAAGTATCACAAATAAAAAACTCACCGCCCCACAAGGTTCCATCTGTTCCATAGCCTGTACCATCAAAAGCAATACCAATAACCTTGCTTTTTATTTTATTTTCAGCCAAGCAGCTAGCTATATGAGCATGATGATGCTGGATTCCTATCTTAGGAGTAACATAGTCCTCCGAATAAATTGTTGAAGCGTAATCAGGATGAAGATCGAAGGCTAAGTATTTTGGATGAAAAGAAAAAATATTTTTTAAGTGCTCTATATTTCTGCTATAGTGTTCAATTGTTTCTAAGTTTTCTAAATCTCCATTATGCTGACTCATAAATATAAAGTTTTCCTTGCCTATGCTGAAGGTGTTTTTCATGTTTGGGCCGCAAGCTAAAATTTCTTCTATATCTTCATATTTAAAAGGATCCGGGGCATAGCCTCTTGCTCGCCTAATAATCATTTCCTCATCATTTATAACTTTTACTACTGAATCATCCACAGGTATATATATATCCCTATTATGAAAAAGAAAATAGTCAACTATAGAAGACAAGTTCTTTATAGCAGAATCGTTATTAAATTCTAGAGGAAGACTATAAAAATTCGCACTTGTCATAATCATGATATCCATGCCTTCATTAAACAACAGTTCATGAAGTGGAGTATATGGAAGCATTACTCCTAAAGTATTTTGATTTGGAGCAATAGCCTCAGTTAAGGAGAAATCCTGCTTTTGATTTAGCAGTACAATAGGTTTTTTTATTCCTGTTAACAAACTTTCTTCTCTAGTGTTTACATGACAATATTTTTTTACTATATCTAAGTTTTTAGCCATTACTGCAAAAGGTTTATGAGGTCTGTGCTTTCTTTCCCTTAATAGTTTAACGGCTTCTTCATTATAAGCATCACAGCATAAATGAAACCCAGTTAAGCCTTTTATTGCAAAAATTTTACCTTCCTTAAGCTTTTTAACAGCCCATTTAAGTGTATTTAAGCTTCTAGGTATACTTGATTCATAATTAATGTTTAATTCAGACCCATTAGCATCAGTAATCCATATATGAGGTCCGCAATCATCACATGCATTAGGCTGAGCATGAAACCTTCTGTTTGAAGGATCTTTGTACTCACTCATGCAAAGACAACACATTTTAAATTTTTTCATAGTTGTTTTATCTCTATCATAGGGAATAGATTTTATTATTGAAAACCTTGGACCGCAATTTGTACAGTTAGTAAAAGGATAACCATATCGCCTGTTGTTTGGATTAAGTATATCTTTTCTGCACTCTTCGCAAGTCGCCATATCAGGGGATATTAGAGTGATATTACTTTCATCTCGTTCACTTTCTTTTATAGTAAATGCGGCATAATCCGCAGGAGTCATTTCTTCAGTAATAATATTTTCAATTCGAGAGAGAGGTGGCGGATTATCCTTAAGTTCAGTCAAAAATTTATCGATGTCATAAGATTGACCTTCTAAATCGATGTAAACGCCTTCTGAATTATTGTTTACCCAGCCCTTTAAATTTAGAGAGGCTGCAAGATTATAAACAAAAGGTCTGAATCCTACACCCTGAACAATTCCTAAAACTTTAATAAAAACTCTTCTAAGATTCATGTAAATTACCTGCCTTTGCCTTTGTAGAATATATATAAATTATATGAAACTTTTGAATAAACTTAAAGATAAAGAATAATAAAACTTTATATATTATTGAAGTTAAGTATATATGTTATATAATATTTATTGTGATGTTATAAATTATTTCAAATTGCAGGGGGTAAGAATGGATAATAAAAGACTTGCACATGTTTTAGCGATCTTAATAATGTTGATTTGGGGTGTATCTTATTTAAGTATTAAAGTAGTAGTTCTTGAAATAAATCCTGTTTTATCTGCGTTCTATAGATTTTTTATTGCTTCTATAATACTTTTTATAATTCTAAAGAAAAAGTATCCGGATGAAAAAATACTCAAAGAGGATAGAATAAGAATGGCCCTTGGAGGATTTTTCGGAGTAGCACTATATTTTTTCTTTGAAAATTATTCAGTGCTTTTTACATCAGCGTCAAATGTAGCCATATTAATATCCTCTATTCCTCTTTTCACACTAATAATACAAAGAATTTTGTTCAAAGAAAGGCTTACTTTATGGAAAGTACTTGGAGCTTGTTTAAGTGCAGCAGGTATAGTAATAATAATAGTTTCTAAAGAAAGAATAAGTCTATTCTCAAAGGGTACATTAGGTGATATGATGGCAATAGCCTCAGCTTTATGCTGGGTTGTATACAACGTTATTACAAGCAGATTTAAAGGAAGTTATAAAAGTATAACTATAACTACATATCAAGGTATCTGGGGATGTTTATTTTTAAGTCCTGCTTTGCTGTTTAGCAAATTATCTATTCCTTCTGCAAAAGCTGGCATCAATTTGTTGTTTTTAGCGGTATTTTGCTCATGTATTGCTTATGTAATGTATATTTATTGTTTAGAGCATTTAGGAGCAACAATGATTTCAACTTATATAAATCTTCAGCCTATTATAAGTCTCATATCAGCATATCTTATTTTAAAGGAAAGTATTAATATTTGGCAGATAGTTGGATCTATCGTTATAATACTAGGAGTATTTATGGTCAGCTTTGGTGATAAGTTTAGCAGAGATAAATTTAAGCAATTAGTGTAGCAATTTTGTGAGGTGGTTCAATGATTAATGAAATTAAGAATTTATTTAATAATAGACCTGCAAATATAATGGGAAATTATAAAAAAAATGCAGTAATGCTCCTTCTTAGTGAGGAAGAAAATGAAACTTATATAATTTTTGAAGTTAGAGCCTTTGGTTTAAGGCACCAGCCAGGAGACATATGCCTTCCTGGAGGTAAAATCGAAGGAGGAGAAACACCCAGGGAAGCTGCAGTCAGAGAGACATTAGAAGAGCTCAATTTATTAGAAGATGACATAGAGTATATAGGTGAGATGGATTATTTTATAAGTCCTTATGGAAGTATTATGTATCCTTTTATAGCAAAACTTAAAACTAAACGTATTAATCCTAATAAAGATGAAGTTGATCATATTTTTAAGGTTCCTTTAAAATATTTTTTAAGCAGCGACCCGCAGTTTTATGAAATGGAAGTAGGTCCAAATTTAAAAGAGGATTTTCCTTATCATCTTGTAAAAGGAGGAAAAAACTATAAATTCAGCAGAGGTAAGCTAAATCAATACTTTTATAAGTATGACAATTATGTCATATGGGGTTTTACAGCAATGATAGTTAAAAATTTTATTGATATAATAAAAAAGGAAGCTAAATTTTAGACTTCCTTTTTGCTCCAGATATTGCTATTGAAACAACCATTAAAACCAGGTATGCTATAACGTAAACAGCAGATATGAGCCCTGTTCCATAATAATACTTTAGGTAAATAAATATACCTAGTGAAACTATAGACCAAAATAAGAAAATATAAGACATTTTATTGTTCTTGTCTCGCCAAGTATCTGGATCTTTCATTTTGCCAATTATCTTGTCTCTATTCGAATTTCCTTCAGAAGTATTTGAAACTATAACCTTAAAATAAAATAAAAATATTATAGATAAAACAGTAACTGCTAGAAAAAAATAAGAGAGAGATGAGCTTGTCAAATTCATATATACTCCTCCAATCATTTTTTATTGTACATATAGTATATCCATTTAATATTAATATATTTTTAAAAGTTTATATTGAAAATCTTATAATTAGATGTTAAACTAAAAATGAACTTAATATCAGATTGTGTAAGGGAATGCGGTCAAATGCCGCAACAGCCCCCGCTACTGTAGGCACAGACAATTGATACAATGCCACTTGATAATTATCAGGGAAGGGTATCAGGAGGAAGAAGTGCAAGTCAGGATATCTTACATAATTTTGGTTAACATCCTTCGGCGGGAAGGCAATGGTAGTTTAATCAATAAGGATTATTATGCCAAGCTTTTCCAAAGCTTGGTTTTTTTGTGTGTAAAATAAATGTTTGATTGGTGGAAATATGGATAATTATTATAAAATTTTTCATGTTGTAAGTCCTATAATATTCAGCGTAATGCTTTTTATTATAACTTTTTCAACTAACAATCCAATAATTTTGCTTTGCATATTTTGCATCAGTGTATTAGTATTTGCAAGCAGTAAAAATTATAAAAAATTAAAAATGGGATTTATTATGTTTATACCTCTTTCTGTAATAACAATTATTATTAATATGATATTTGTTCAGCAGGGAAGAATAGTATTATTTTCTTTTGGGAGCAGAAATGTTACTTTAGAATCCTTAATTTATGCTTTTATATTATCTTTTAAATTGCTGCTTATCATATATATTTTTTCTATGCTTGGCATAATGATAGATACAGATAGAACTGTATCATATTTTTCAATGATTATGCCTAAAACCACATTAACTTTTATGATAGCCCTAAAACTTTTTCCTGCAATGAAAAGAAGGCTTGCTAATCTTAGAGAAATATACAGTATTAGAGGTATAGAGTATGATGGAAAGAAGAAAAAAGATAAAATACTAAGCTACTTGCCAATACTATCTGTACTTCTTGAGGATTCACTTGAAAAATCCTTCGATATTGGTGAAGCGGCTTATGTTAGAGGATTCTTAAGTACAAAGAGGAGTATTTACGACAAACAGAAATACAGATTATATGATTGTGTTCTTATTTTTTCTAGTTTATTTATTATGTTGTTTTATTTAGTTACAAATATTTTAGGCTTAGACAGCTATGATATATATAGCTGCGATATTAGAACATTCTTAATTAACAAAGGCAGTTTGCTGATGAGTGTAATATTTATTCTATTATTTATAGAACTTTTGATATTTTGGAGAAAGCTAGTGGTGACATATGAAATATATTAGTATTAAAGATTTGAATTATAAGTATCCTGACTCAGACAGCTGGACTCTTCAAAATGTAAGCCTTGATATTGAAAAAGGAGACATGATCTTAGTTTTAGGTGATTCAGGTTCAGGAAAATCTACTTTAGCTAAATGTATAACAGGTGCCGTACCGAATTTCTACGGTGGAACTTTAGGGGGGAATATATTTATAAAAGAAATAAATATAAAAGATATGGAACATGTAAGCAGAGCTAAAGAAATAACTATGTTGTTCCAAGATCCTGAAAGACAGCTTGTTATGGATAAAGTACATAGAGAAATTGCCTTTGGACTTGAAAACATTGGTATAGAAGAAAATCAGTTTAAAAGAAGAATTTGGGAGGTCCTTGAATTTTTAAATATTGAGGACTTGGCCTATAGAGATATAAGTACATTATCAGGAGGACAAAAGCAAAAGGTTGCAATAGCTTCTGCAGTAGCATATATGCCTGGTTGTATTATACTGGATGAACCTACCTCGCAGTTGGATCCTTCTGCAGCAGAAGAAGTAATTAATATTGTAAAAAAAATTAATGAAGAACTTGGAATTACAGTTATAATCATTGAGCAAAAAATAGGGAAATGGTTTGATTATGCTGATCAGATTGTTGTTTTAAGAGAAGGAAAAGTTGTTCATAGTGGAGATAAAAAATCAATTTATAAAAGTAATGAAGAATATGTAGCAGAATTTCTTCCAACATATCTTAAACTTTTTAAAGCCTTTAAAGTTGAAACCTATCCAAGCAATCTTAAAGAGGGAAGAAAACTTCTTGAAGATTATCATAGGGTGAACGTTAAAAGCAGCGAAAGAATACTATCTGAGGATAATTTAATAGAAATAAAAAACTTAGAATGCAGATATGGAAAGTTTCAAGCCTTAAGAGAATTTAATTTAAATATAAAGAAAGAAAACTTCTTAGGAGTTATAGGATCAAATGGAGCTGGCAAAAGCACGCTTTTAAAAGCCATAATGGGGCTTGTTGATTATTCAGGAAGCATAAAAGTTTTTGATAGGGAAGTGAAAAAATATAAATTAAAGGAATTAGCTAGAACTATAGGTTATGTTGCACAAAATCCTAATGATTATATATCAAGAGATACAGTATATGAGGAATTAAAATTTACTTTAGATAATTATAAGATAGATGATGATAGACTAATTGAAGAAACTCTAAAAAATTTAGATATACTTCATTTAAAGGATAAAAATCCTAGAGATACAAGCGGGGGAGAAAGACAGAGAATAGCTATTGCTTCTATACTTGTGCTTAAGCCTAAGATACTACTTTTAGACGAACCTACCAGAGGACTTCATGGCAGAGCAAGGCTAAAACTTGGAGAAACTCTAAAGAAGTTAAATGAAGAGGGAACAACTATAATCATGATTACTCATGATATAGAGTTTGCGGCACAATTTTGCAATAAGTTTCTACTTATATTTGATGGAAAAAAAGCAGCAGAAGGAAGCAAAGAAGAAGTGCTAAGTAATGGAATATACTACACTACTGTTATTAATAAGCTTTTAAGAGATGCAGATGAACATATTTTTACACTAGAACAGGCTTTGCAGGGAGAAATAAAGAGATGAAAAAAATCAGTGTATTTATCACTTTCTTAATTATAGTTGGCCTCCTGGTTTTATCATTTATAAGTAAAAGCAGTGACAAACTGCCTCTTATATTTACCTTAGCAGTATTTTCTGTTATTATTTTAAGCTACTTTTACTTTGAAAAGAGTGCAATGGGTACAAAGGAGATAGCTCTGATAGCTACATTAAGTACTTTTGCAGCAGTATCAAGGGCAGCTTTTGCAGCTTTTCCAAATATTAAACCTACCACGTTTCTTGTAGCCTTATCAGGATATGTATTCGGTCCTTATGAAGGGTTTTTGATTGGAAGTACCGCTGGTTTTATATCTAATATATTTTTAGGTCAAGGGCCGTGGACTCCTTGGCAGATGTTTTCCTGGGGATTAGTTGGCGCCATCTCAGGAAGCATTGGAAAAAGAAATGAAAAAATTTCTGCAGAAGTTTTTTCCTGTTTATGTTTTGCGTATGGTTTTTTATTTGATTGGATAATGAATCTATGGCATGTGCTTGGGTTTATAAAACCATTAAATTTAAAAACAATAGCCGCTGCATATTTGTCCGGAATTACCTTTGACATAATGCATGCAGCTTCAAGTTTTATATTTTGTATTATTTTCTACGACAGTTTTCTTAAAGTTTTAAGAAGATTTAAAAGAAGGCTGGAAGTAAGTTATATTAAGTGATGGAGGGAAGATTAAATATGAAAAATAGTTTTAAGACAAAGATATTAAGTATGATGCTTGTTTTTAGTATAATACTTGGTCAGATGGTGGGAGTAGGAAGCTTTAAAGTTAAAGCAGCTGGTAATATTACTGTACAGGTCGTTGTTGAAGATAACAAGAAAGTTTTAACAGATGATTCGGTACAATTGTCCTCTGATGATACAAAGGCTTCAAAGGCAATGATTACTGCTTTAGATAAAAAGGGAATTAGTGATCACTCAATACTAGGTGGATTTATAACTTCAATAAATGGGTTAACAGGTGGAAGTACATCATATTGGATGTATGCGGTAAAAAGAAATAACAACTATGTCAGCATAGATCTTGGAATTGAAAGTTTTCAACTTCAAGATGGAGATAAGCTAATTGTATATTATGCTGGAAATAATACTTTAGCAGCAGATAAAATTTCTTATTCCACAAATTTATCTAATAGTCCGTTAACCATTACATTACAAGGCAGCTACTGGGGTGGCTCAATAAAACCAATATCAAATGTGGAAGTAGTAGTCTATAATAATATTTCAAATAAAACAGAAAATGTAACTGTTAGTGAAAACAAAGTAAATATTCCTTCAGGTCTTTCAGAAGGAAAGTATACACTTAAGGTAAGTGATTTTAATAATCAAAGTGGTACACCTAATGTAGTTGCAGACAGTTTCGACTTTACAATAACTTCAGCTCCGCAAACAAATACACCTAGCGATAACTCAAATAATACTTCAAGCAGTCCATATGACAGAGACAATACAAAAGTAGTTAAGGATGTTCAAACTGATTTGACAAACACCTCTAACTACATAAAGAATAAAAGTGCTGGAGATGCCTGGTCAATAATAAGTATGGCTAAATTAGGCTTAAAACCTGACTTGACTTTCATTAATCAAAGTGCAGCTGATATAAAAAAGAATAATGGTGTTGCCGATTATACTAATACTGATTTAGAAAAATTGATTATGGTTTTAACTGCTGCAGGATATTCACCATATAGTTTTATGGGTTATAATCTTGTATCAGAGCTTTACAATAGGGATATAGATTCCTTCCTAATTAACGATGCTATATACGGATTAATGACTTATAACTACGCAAATATAACAGGTAATTACACTATTAGTAAAGATAAGCTTATTGACTTAATATTAAAGGATAAACTTGCTTATAAAAAGGATAATACTGATATAACAGGATGGGCACTTTCTGGAAATGCAATAAATCCAGATATAACCGGACTTGCAATTAATGCTTTGTCACCATATTATAAGGATAATGCAAGCGTAAAGACTGCAGTTGATGCTTCTGTTGCAAGCTTGTCAAAGCTTCAAACTGAAAGCGGTTATTTGGCTGATAGTTATGGATATTCAAGCGAAAGCTTGGATGTGGTAATACTTGGATTAACTTCTATTGGCGTTAATCCTGAGGGTGATAAATTTAAAAAATCGAAGGGTGACTTGGTATCTGCTATGCTTTCATTTAAGGGAACTGACGGTCAGTTTAAGCACAGCATAGATGGAAAGAATGACTTTATTGCTACTGAAGAGGCTTTAAGAGCGTTAATATCTCTAAAGGAGTTCAAAACAAAGGGTATCTATAATTATTACAGCAGCAGTATAGATAGTGCTAAGCTACCTGTATTTGCAATGAGTGGAGAAGAACCATCAAAAGCTACCGCAGTTGAATCGGAGAATCAGAAAGTACTTCCGCAGACAGGTTCATCTGTAGACTCAAATGTTTTATATACTTTAGGAACAATTATAACATTAACAGGTTTATTCTTTATTCTAAGAACAAAACCATCAATAAAATAAATTACTAAAGATAAGTCCTGATCCTTTGGGTCGGGACTTTATGGCTTGAATTAATTGAAAGGGGCAGTTTTAGATGAAGAAAAAGTTCATGTTAATTGGAGTTATGCTTGTTGTTTGTTTTGGAATACTCTTTGGAATAAAAAGTATTCAAAAAACACCTGCTACTGGTGAAGTACAAAACAATTCTGTTGCCGCTGAGAACGTCATTAAAGAAGAGGCTCAAAAAGAAGAGAGCAAACAAGAAAAAAACAATGATAGTCAAACATTAGCTGCTAGTGAAAATTCAAATCAAAACAGCGCGACAAGTAATGCTGAAACTGATACAGCTAAAACACAAGAACAAAACAAGTCAGAGGTGACTAAGCCAGCGGCTAAGGCTAATACAGCTGCCAGCAACAGTACTGCAAATAACAACAAAGCAACAAGTAGCAATAGCACAACAAATAATACAAAAATAGATACTCAAAAGCCAGTTGCACAAGAACCAAATTTAATTATCACTAATACTATAACAGGAGAAAAGATATTGGAAACAAACATGAGTTTTGATGGAATGACTGCTGCACAAGCTACTATAACTGAATTGAATAAGAAGGGAATACACTATACCCCTCAAGGTGCTGGTGAATCGATTTACTTTAGCGAAATTAATAAATTAGTGGCTAAAGGTATTAGTGGCTGGTGTTACTATGTAAATGGGAAAAAAATGAACGTAGGCTCAGGAGCTTATACGTTGAAAAAGGAAGATAAATTAGAATGGAAATATCTAAAAGATGGATTATCTAATTAATAGTTAGGCGCTGTTTAATAATAGTATTTATATAAGTATGTTCTTTGATATTATAGGGAGCTAACCTACTGCAAACCTGCATGATTGCAGTAAATATTTACATATTCAAATATATTTATAGGCTTATATTTAAATATGTGAATAATAAAAAGAGCATTACTCTCTTTTAACAAAGCCAATACGTAAACAAATACAAATTTAATAAAAATTTAATATTCTAAAAATTACTTCATTTTTTATAAAGTTTACATTATAATGGTATAAAAGGTTTAAAAGACGGGGAGGGGAGCTCATGGCACTATGTTCTTTTTTATCCACTGCTGGAAATGAAACTGAATGTTTTTCCGAGTGTGCTTTTTATAATTGGGAAGAAAATGGGGGGATTTGTCCATTTAAAAATTTATCAGGAAATAGATTAGGAAAATTTAAAGATTTGTTTCAATATAATCTATTTGGAGAAGAAGGATTAAATATAAAAGAAATTGATGAGTACTATGTAGAAGAAGAATTTGTTTAGTAAATATAAAAATACACTTGTTAACTTTATTAAACGAGTGTATTTTTTTATGAATAAAATAAAGAAGAATATGGTAAAATAGTGCATAATTAAAATTAACTTGACAAGGAGGTATATATATGGAAAGAACGCTAGTGCTTATTAAGCCTGATGGTATAGAAAGAAAACTTATCGGTGAAATAATCAGCATATATGAAAAAAAGAACTTAAAGATAGTTGGCTTAAAAATGCTTAAAGCAACAAGAGAACTAGCTGAAAAACACTATGAGGAGCACAAAGGAAGAGAGTATTTTGAAGAGCTTATAGAATATATAACAGAGGATAGTATATGCGCTTTAGTTATTGAAGGAGAACATGTTATTGATAACATTAGAAAAGTTAATGGAGATAAAGATCCGTTAAAAGTTGATATGGGAAGCATTAGAGGAAAGTATTCATCTAATAAGACAAGAAATCTTGTGCATGCCTCTGATTGCATAGAAAGCGCAGAGCGCGAAATAGGAATTTGGTTTCCAGAATTAATTTAAAAAGATGGCATATAGCCATCTTTTATTATGCTCCACATTTTGATGAGCAAGAGCCATCGTTTTTACAGCCGTGATTACATGTGGTACAATCTTTAATTATTTCTTTACGTAAAAGTGTTTTTAACATAAGAGAAGAATTTCTGTAAACAACAGTAATTTCTTTTATATTTTCTAAAACTTCAGAATCATATATTATCGGAAGCTTATCTATACTTTCTTCAATATCATTACTTTTAGAATTATCAAGAAATATATCTATCTTAGAGCTTCCACAGCAGCCGTCTTTATACTTGAATCTTAAATGAGAGAACTCAGGACAATTATGAAGTATATTTAATAACTCTTCATAAGCCTTTTCGGATATTCTTATTTTAACTTTTTCATTCATGATTATTCCTCATATATATCGGAATATTGGTGAAGTAAGCTTTGCTTTAATTTCCAAAGCTTCGTTGACAAATCTACATAGAATGTATGAGGATTTTCAAAACGCAAAACTTCAGACCAAAGCTTTTCAGTTTCCTGCTTAGCATATTCCTTTATTTCCATAACACTAGGGCTTTCATATATAGGCTGACCTTTATCGAATATTTTAACGAGCAAGTCTTTTACATAGTAATTTTTTAATTTCTTTCTCTTCCAGGTATGAACTGGATTAAATATTTCTAAAGGCTTGCTTTCGTCTATTGATTCGTCATTTAAAGTTATTAAGTCTGCCATAGCCTTATCAGTATTTTTTTCAAAAATCCTATATATTTTTTTGAAACCAGGATTAGTAATCTTTTCTTCATTTTCGCTGATTTTTATTTTTGGAATAATTTGATTACCATCTTCAATAGCAACTAATTTGTAAACCCCTCCAAATACTGGTTCAGATTTTGCGGTTATAAGTCTTTCGCCTACACCAAAAGCATCAACTTGTGCTCCTTGACTTAGAACATCCCTTATTATATATTCATCAAGAGAATTTGAGATAACAATCTTACAGTCAGGATATCCAGCTTTATCTAAAAATTCCCTGCACTTTTTAGTTAAATAAGTTATATCTCCACTGTCTATTCTAATTCCTTTAGGTCTGAATCCCTGAGGTTTTAAAACTTCATCAAATACCTTTATAGCATTTGGAAGTCCCGATTTTAATACATTATAGGTGTCAATTAATAGTGTGCAGTTATCTGGATAGGTTTTCGCCCAAGCTGCAAAAGATTCGTATTCAGTAGCAAATAGCTGAACCCAACTGTGAGCCATTGTCCCAGCAGCAGGTATACCGAACATCTCTTCAGCAATAGTACATGCAGAAGAAGAACACCCGCCTATAACAGCGGCACGTGCACCATAAATAGCACCATCATAGCCTTGAGCCCTTCTTGAACCAAATTCCATAACGGGCTTTGCTTCAGCAGCTCTGCATATTCTATTTGCTTTTGTAGCAATTAGGGTTTGATGGTTTATTGTAAGAAGTATCATAGTTTCTACAAATTGTGCCTGAATAATAGGACCTTTCACCATAACTAAAGGTTCGTTAGGGAAAACTGGATTACCTTCTGGTATAGCCCATACATCACAGGTGAACTTAAAGTTTTCAAGGTAGTTTAAAAAGTTATCAGAAAAAGTATTTTTAGATCTTAGATAATTTATATCATCCTTTGTGAAGCTTAGACTAGACATATATTCAATAAGCTGTTGAACCCCAGCCATAATGCAATAGCCTCCGCCGTCTGGTACTCTTCTGAAAAACATATCGAAGTAGGCGATTTTATCTCCTACATTATTATCTAAATATCCATTTGCCATAGTTAGTTCATAGAAATCTACAAGCATTGTAAGATTTCTTTCATTTCTAACATTAAAGTTTTTAATATATTCCATTATGATTCGCTCCTATGCCAAAAAATAGTTTTTTATAGACATTCTTATTTTAATCCTCTAAAGTAATTATTACAATAGAATTTTGTTTATATGCATTGTATATATTATGTAAAATAGATTTTATGTCAATAATTATGAGTAAATTAGATAAGGGTGAAGTTGTATGATGAAAAATAGTATAAATAGTGAATACTTTAAGATGAGAGACTCAATTATTGAGATGGAATTTGACTATCTTGACGAGCAGCAGAAAAAAGCTGTTTTTAACAATAATAAGAATTCCTTGGTTCTCGCATGCCCGGGTTCAGGTAAAACTACAGTACTTATTAATAGAGTAGTATATTTAGTTAAGTATGGTGAAACATATCAAAGTGAACATGTTCCAGAAAATATTAGTCTAAGTGATATAGAAAATTTGAAAGAGTATGTTATAAATAAGAAAGCTAAAAAGAAGGTAACATTAGATCAAAGACTTACTTATCTTCTAGGCTTTAAAAAGGTTAATTCTAATAACATAATTGTAATAACTTTTACCAAAGCCGCTGCAGCTAATATGAAGAAAAGATTTGAAAACTTAAGTAAAGGTATGGAGGGAATGCCTTTTTTCGGGACCTTTCATGGCTTGTTTTATAAAATTCTATTAAGGCATTTCGGAAAAATTCATTTAATAGATAGTAGTGAAGGTTATAGGTTAATATCTAATATATTATTATCTCATATGGAGGAGATAAACGAAGATAAAATTAAGGAAGTAAGAACTAAAATCTCTCTATTTAAATGCGGGGACGGTGATTTAGAAAGTTTTGATACAAATATTGATAAAAAAATATTTACAGATTGTTTTGAGTCTTATGAAAGATATAAAGAAGAAAAGAATCTTATGGATTTTGACGATTTGCAAATTAAGTTTAGAGAATTTATAAATAGCAATTCTAAAATACTTAATTATTACAGTAAAGGCTTTAAGTATATGCTTATAGATGAATTTCAAGATTGTGATAATATACAGCTTGAAATTTTAAAGCTATTGAATCAATATAATTCAATATTTGCTGTTGGTGATGAAGACCAATGCATATATTCTTTTAGGGGCTCAAGACCAGATTATATGGTAGATTTTAATAAAAAGTTTACTGATGGAAACAAATTGTATCTGTCTACTAATTACCGGAGTACTAAAAACATAGTCTCAGCTGCGGCTAATATTATTAAAAACAATACTATGAGAAATGAAAAGAGTATGAATGCGTTTAGAGATGAAAATAAGAGTTTTGAAATTTTAAGTTGTTATGATGACAATTCTCAGGCTGAGACTATAGCTTTAAACATTGAAAAACTTAAATCATTAACAAATTACAGCTACGAAGACAATGCAGTATTATATAGAACAAACATTGAGAGCAGAAGCCTTATTGATGCTTTTATACGAAAGAAGATACCTTTTAAGCTTTTAGATAAAGAGTACAATTTTTTTGATCATTTTATTTGTAAGGATTTGATTGCCTATCTTAAGTTAAGTATATATCCAGAGGATGCAGTTTGCTTTAAAAGAGTAATCAACAAGCCTTTTAGATTTATTAGTAAGTTAAGTTTGGAGAAAGTTAGCAGCTCTTTTATTAAAATAGATTGCTTTGAAATAATTAAGAATCTTGAGAGTACCCCTGTTTTTCAAATTAAAAATTTAGAAAAGCTTCAAAAGGATATTAACAGACTAAATAAAATGTCTCTCTATTCTGCAGTTCAATTTATTAGCGCAGATTTAGGCTATCACGACTATATAGTAGAATACAGCAAGAAATTCAAAATACAGCTTTCAGAACTTGAAGATATTATTTTTGAATTTAGGGAGGCAGCCTCACAATATAATTCTATAATTAGTTTTATGGCACACGTAGAGCAAGTAAAGGAAGAGCTTCAAAATAACAATAAAAACTCTAATAAAGATGCTGTTACACTTAGCACTGTTCACGGGGTAAAAGGAATGGAATTTAAAAATGTGTTTATTATTAATTGTGTTGAGGAATATATGCCTCATGTTAACAGCATGGAAGATAGTTTGGAGGAAGAGAGAAGGCTATTTTACGTAGCTTTAACAAGAGCTATAGATAATGAATTTATATGTATTCCTAAAAACGTTAGAGGAAAGCTTAAGAAGCCTTCAAGATTTATTGAAGAATGTAAAATTAATATCTTTGAAAATCTTCAGGCTATGTATGCTGAAGGTGAAGAGGTAATTCATAATTCTTTTGGAAAAGGCAAAATTTTAAATATAGACAACAATGTAGTAGAAATACAGTTTGGAAACAGTATAAATAGAAAATTCGATATTGTAGTACTTCATAACAATGGTATTATAAAAAAGTTAAGCTGAGTTAGCAATTTACAAGTCTTAATTTGTTGAATAGTGATAAATATTGGTATATAATTTTATTATAAGTTTTGCTCATATTCATAGAATATGAGCTTTTAAATTATGTATAAAAGAGGTATAAAATATGGAACTTACAAATATTAATCCTAATGATATAATATTTGCACTTGATATAGGTACACGTTCTGTAATAGGAACTGTTGGTATAGTTAGAGAAAAAAAATTTCACTGCATTGCAGAACAATATATAGAGCATGAAGAAAGAGCTATGCTTGATGGGCAAATACATGATATTAATCTAGTGGCACTTGCAGTTAACAATGTTAAAAAGAGTTTGGAAGAACAGTTAGGATTCAAGCTTAATAATGTAGCGATTGCAGCGGCAGGAAGATTCTTAAGAACTTCTGTAGCAAGATCAGACCTGCAGCTAGAATATGATAGAGAAATAGATAAGGACGTTATAAGAAGTTTAGAGCTTACCGCTGTAAAGTCAGCGGAACAGCAAATAAACAAGCAAACGGATGGTAAATTATACTGTGTTGGCTACAGTGTGAAAAATTATTATTTGAACGATTATATAATAAGCAATTTATTATCGCACAAGGGTGACAAAATATCAGTAGAAGTTATAGCAACATTTCTTCCAAGATCTGTTGTTGAAAGCTTATATGCAGTTATGAATAAGGTTAATTTAACTGTAGTAAATCTTACTCTTGAGCCTATAGCAGCTATGGAAGCAGCAATTCCAAAAAGCTTAAGACTTTTAAATCTTGCCCTTATCGATATAGGCGCGGGAACTTCTGATATAGCAATAAGCAGTAAGGATTCAATAAGTGCTTATGGAATGGTTTCTACTGCCGGAGATGAGGTTACTGAAACTATAGCTCAAAATTTTCTTGTGGATTTTAATACAGCAGAAAAGATTAAAAAAGAATGTCTAATCAAAGAAACAATTACATATATTGATGTTCTAGGTATTGAAAATGAAATAAATAGTGAAGAAGTAATAAAAGTAATAAATCCTGTTGTTAATAAAATAAGTGAAGAGATTGCCTCAAAAGTAATTGAATTAAATGGAGGAAAAGCACCTAATGCTGTGTTTCTAGTGGGCGGAGGTGCTCATACCCCAAATTTAAAAGATACACTTGCTCAAAAGTTAAACCTTCCAATGCAAAGAATTGCCATTAAAGGAAGGGAGTCGGTAACTGAATGTATATGTGTTGATAATGAACTTGGCAGCATAGGTGTTACTGTACTTGGTATAGCATTAGTGTCCATAATGAGATTAGGGCATGATTTTATAGATGTAACTCTAAATGGCAAAGTCATTAGTCTTTTTAATTCACATAAGCATACAGTTTCCGATGTTATGGTTCAAGCAGGAATAAATCCTAAGGTTCTTATTGGTCGTAATGGAAAAAGTATAAGATTTGTTTTAAATGGAATTAAAAGAATTTCTTTTGGAAGCCTAGCTTCAAATGCTGAAATAAAAGTTAATAATATTCTAAGAAACATAGATTCAGAAGTAAAAGAGGGAGACAATATAGAAATAGAGTTTGCAAAGGATGGAAGTGATGCCTGTCCAAAAATCTATGAATTTCTTCAAAAGGTTGACACATTAAGTTTCTATGTAAATGATATACTGCAAATTATTGAGCCTAAGGCCTTAGTAAATGGTGCTGAAAAAGATCTGAATAAAATAATAAATGATGGAGACGAGATTAATATCATATTTCCTAAGTCTATTAAAGATTATAAAATGTACATTGATAATAAAGAAAGTAGCTTTTTTATTGATGGAAAACCTCTTGAAAATGATTATGTTATACAAGAAGGGGATAGAATTTATAAGGAGACTTTATCTTATACAATAGAAAATAAGGAAATAGAAAAAAACTATGAGTATAAAGACGAAGAAGAACTAGAAAATCAAGAGTGCAAACCAGATGCTGTCAATTTTAAGAGCGGTGTTATAAATGTTATAGTCAATGAAAAACAGGTATATTTAAAGGATAAAGAAAAATATATATTTATAGATGTATTTGATTATATCGATTTTGATTTAACTAGAGCTAAAGGGAATCTGGTTTTACTTTTAAACAATATAAAAGCAGGTTATTATGATGAACTTAACGATGGCGATAAGATAGAAATATATTGGGAATAACTATAAAAGGATTGTATGGGAGGTAGCTACAATGAATTTTTTAGATAAAGCAAACAGTATTAAAGCTGAGCTTGTGGCTTTAAGAAGGAATTTTCATTCTCATCCGGAGCTGGGATTTGAGGAATATGAGACATCAAAAAAAATTAAAAAGTTTTTAGAAACAGAAGGAATAGAATACAAAGAAACAGCGGGTACAGGGATTTGTGCTATTATAAGAGGAACGGGAAATAAGACTATTGGACTTAGAGCAGATATAGATGCCCTGCCACTAAAGGATAATAAAGCTTGTGAATATTCTTCTAAAACACTTGGAAGAATGCATGCTTGTGGCCATGATGGTCATACTACAATTCTTATGGGCGTTGCAAAAATTTTAAACAGCATGAAATCAGAGCTTAAAGGAAATGTAAAGTTATTTTTTGAACCAGCTGAAGAAACTGTGGGCGGTGCAAGGTTTATGATTAAGGAAGGAATACTTGAAAATCCTTATGTAGATTGTGTAATCGGGCTTCATGTTGATGAAAACACAGAGGTTGGTACTATAGCAGTTAAAAGAGGAGTAGTAAATGCTGCTTCAAATCCTTTTACTATAAAAATTAAAGGAAGAGGAGGACATGGAGCTCATCCTGAAGATACGATAGATCCTATTGTTATTGCCAGTAATGTTATTATAGCTCTGCAAACAATTGTAAGCAGAGAAATACCTCCTACTGATCCAGCGGTTATAACTGTTGGAAGCATACATGGCGGAACTGCGCAAAACATAATACCGGAAGAAGTTACTATTTCGGGTATTATAAGAACGATGAGAAGTGAGCATAGAGAATATGTTAAAAAGAGGCTTGTTGAGATAGTCTCCGGGATTTCTTCTTCAATGAGAGGAATAGCGGAGATAAATATTGAGGAAAGCTATCCTTGTTTATACAATAATGATGATATGTTAGACTTAGTAGAAAACAGTGCAGGAAACATTATAGGCTTTGAAAATATTAAGAAACTTAGCAGCCCAAGCATGGGTGTGGAAAGCTTCGCGTATTTTTCTATGGAAAGGCCTTCTGCCTTCTATTATCTTGGAGTGAGGAATGAAGAAAAGGGTATAATACATCCTGCTCATGGAAGCTTGTTCGATATAGATGAAGATGCATTGCCAATAGGTGTTGCAATTCAATGTCAGGCAGCTTACGACTATTTGTCTAAATGAAACTATTAATGTTGATTTATGTAATAATATTAGTATATAATTAGTTGTCTTATTTATATACTGCAGGAGGAAATAATGAGAATTGAAATAGGAACAAATGAAGCAGGTCAAAGATTAGATAAATTTATAAGAAAATGGCTTAAGGATGTACCTTTAAGTGCTATATATAAAAGTATCAGAAAAGGTGATATAAAGGTAAATGGAAAAAAGGCAAAGGAAAAACAGTTTCTTTCTGAAGGTGATATTGTTGAAACAAGAGAAATTACAAGTTCAGCGAAGAAAGAAAAATTTGAAAGAGTCGATAACAGTCATATTAAAATAACTTATGAAGATGAAAATATGGTGATTGTTGAAAAGTGGCCGGGGGTTTTGGTACATTCAGATAAGAAAGGCGGAAGCCCAACATTAACTGATTTTATGCTTTCTTATCTTTTTGATAAGGGAGATTATCTTCCGGAAAAAGAAGTAACTTTTACTCCTGCACCGTGTAATAGACTTGATAGAAACACGTCAGGTGTGGTTATATACGGTAAAAATTTTGAGAGTTTAAAGCTTCTAAATGAAATGATCAGGGAACGAAGAATAAAAAAATATTATACTTCTCTAGTAAAGGGAAGAATAAAGGATGGACTTTACGAGGCTTATATATCAAAGGATGAAAATGAAAATATATCAATGGTATATGATACGAAAAGGCCTGACACAAAAAAAATTGCCATGGAGGTTAAAACCATTCAAAGCTGCGGTACTTTTTCCCTTATAGAAATAGACTTAATAACAGGAAGAAGTCATCAGCTTAGAGCACACTTAGCCCACCTAGGCAATCCAATTGTTGGTGATGGAAAATATGGAGAACAAAAGCTTAATAGTTTTTTCATTAATAAGTATGGATTAAACTATCAATTTTTATATGCCTATAAATTAGTTTTTAAAGATTGTCCTGAAAAATTAGAGTATCTTGAAAATAAAACTATAACTGAAAGTTTACCGCCAATCTTTAAAAAGATAAAAAATGATGTATTTAAGTTTTAAAGTTTAAGGAGAAAGCTATGAAAACTCAATCTACTACAAAGGGTTTTGCAATACTTTCTGCAGCAGGGATGGTAGTTAAGCTGTTGTCTCTGCTCTATGTTCCTTTATTGCAGCATTATATTGGTGAAGATGGATATGGAGTTTATTATGCTGCTTATACTGTCTTTGCTTTTATTTATATTATTACTAATACAGGATTGTCTTCTGCAATATCAAAAATTGTATCAGAATTAATTGCTTTAAAAAATTATAAAGATGCAGTTAGAGCTTTTAAAATGGCTAGGCTTATATTACTGGTAATAGGAACTTTTATGTCAATAATGATGCTGGTTTTAGCTAGCAGCATGGCAAATCTGACACATTTTCCTAGAGCTTATCTAGCTATAAGGGCATTAGCTCCAGCAGTGCTTTTTACTTCAATAGCTTCTGCATACAGAGGGTACTTCCAAGGCAGGGGGAATATGAATGCCACTGCTGTTTCACAAGTACTTGAGCAGGTTATAAATATTATATTTTCAATTGTATTTGCAGCTATATGGAGTAAGTATGGGGTTGTTTACGCTTGTGCAGGAAGTACTATAGGAACAACTCTAGGAGCTTTAATTTCTGTTATATATTTAATGTTTTATTTCAAAAGAAATAAGGGTTTTTATGTTGATAAGATACAGAATGATGAAAATCTAACAAGGCATAGTAATGAACAGCTTTTAAAAAAGCTTTTAAATTACGCTGTTCCTTTAACTATAAGCTGGGGACTTCAGAATGCCGGCAATGTAATTGATGCAGGAAATACAAAAGGAAGACTACTCGCAGCTGGGTTTAATGACATTCAAGGAGATGTAAAATATAATTACTTAGCCAAATATCAAGTTTTAATTAATGTACCAATAACTATAATTTCTGCATTATGTGCAGCAGTACTTCCTTTAATATCTGGAGCTGCAGCTTTAAAAGATAGAAACGAAATTAAGAGGGGTATTGATTATGCTTATAAAACTTGCTTATTAATAGCAATACCATCAGCTGTTGGACTAGCAGTTTTAAGTCAGCCGATTTTCAATACTATATTTGCTAAATATTCGTCAGGTGCTGTTCTTATGAGATATGGCTCTGTGGTGCTAGTGTTTATGGCACTTGTTCAAATTCAAGCTACAATTTTACAGAGTATAGGGAAACTATATATATCTACATTTTATATAGTAATAGGTATTGGAGCTAAAATTGCATTAAATTATATATTAATTGCAAAACCATCAATTAATATTTTAGGAGCTGTTTTTGGGAGTATGGTTGGATTTTTAATCCCGCTTCTTTTAAATAACTTTATAATTAAAAGAAGTTTAAAAGTAAAATATAATCTTATACTCTTAGCTATAAAACCTCTCATTGCGTCAGCATTAATGGGTGTGACTGCTTACCTTGTTCAATTTGATGTTGAGTATGTATTGAGTTTTATTCACAAAGGGTATTTTACAATGATGCTTTCAACTCTTGCTGCCATTGCTGCTGGAGTATTTACATACTTGTATGGATTAATTTTAATAGGTGGAATAACTTCAAGAGAGCTTCAAGCGATACCTGTAAGAGTGAGAAAGTTTATACCTAAGACTTTACTAAATAGAATAAGATAAAAGGAAAGCTTAATTAAAGCTTTCCTTATTTATTATATGTATGCATAAAAAGTAAGAGGTAAATCCTAGAGTTATAATAAAAATATTTTTAAGTGCAAATAATGTAGAAGGAATTAAATTATTTGCTATAAGTAGTATAAAGTATATAAGTATACTCAGTAATATGTATATAATGAGTTCTGCAGGAGAGAAGGATATTCTGCAGTATTTTTTTATTTCTATAATATTTAATGTCAGCAAAGTTAAAGAAGTAATAATAAGTGATATTCCATATCCAAAAATATTAATGCTTGGAATCCCTGTAAATATGTATAACAGTATAACTTCTTCAATAGACACTATAAGAGAATTTCTAAGTACTATACCTTGGCGACCTAGTCCATTAAGTATGCTGAATGTAGTAGCTGATGTATAAGTCAATGGAACAGACAGAGCGGCAAATCTAATATAAGGTCCAAGATCATTTCTATTAAAGAACAGCTGCCCTAATGAGTCAGGTATACTGATTGAAATTATTAATGTTATTACGCCTAGGAGAAAAGCAATTTGCATAACTTGTGATATTCTGTTTTCTAAAGCATAGTAATCTTTTTTATCTAGAGTTTGTGATAAATCTGGTATTAAAACTGTAGACATAGAATTTACTACTATTAGTGGGAAGAAAATTATAGCCATGGACATCCCAGTAAACTTTCCGATTAAAGAAAGTGCTGTGCTGTATTCTATGCCTGCACTTATTAGTCTTCTAGGAACTATAAGGGTAGATAAAGTATTTAACCCAGTTGATATAAATCCGTTTAAACAAAGAGGAAAAGAAATAACTAGGACATCAAATAAAAGCTGTGCTCTACCTTCTTTTTTTAACGAATTATATGCTGTAGTTCGTTGCCTATTAAATCTATAAAATATGTACAACAGTATTAGACTTATAAATTCTCCTATACACAGTGCTATGTAAGCTACAGTAACAGTTTCTGTAACAGAAGGAGCAGACAGCATACTAATAACGGATACTATTACAGCTATTCTTACAGCTTTTTCAAATATATCTATAAAAGCAGGTACTTTAACCTGTGATATACCATAGAAATAACCTTTAAGTATAGAAGACAAACCTACAAATAAAAGTGCAGGAACAATAACCTTAAGAGAATATAATGTTCTACTATCCTTTATTACATGAGAGCTTATAAAGGATGAAAAAGTAAAAAATATAATACATATAATTGTTCCCCAAATAAGATCGAACATTAATGATGTATGTATAGACTTATTTAAATTTCTATAATCGTTTTTTCCAAAATAGACAGCAGCGACTTTTGATATAGCCGTTACCATACCGCCGCAAATTAAGCAAATAAATAAATTATATATAGGCATTATAAGTCCATAAAGTCCCATACCTTCGGCTCCAAGTTCCTTTGATAATATTATAGAGAACATGAAACCAAGAACACCCGTAGTTAAATTGGACAAAGTAAGAATTAATGACTCTTTAAAAAAACTATCTCTTTTCATAAAACTACCCCACATAATTAGTAACATTAATAATTATGTGGGGAATTTTGATTATATTCTATTATTTTAGATTTTCAGGGTTTAAGCATTTTAATTCATCAATAACAAAGATACCATCTTTTCTTATTAAAATATCATCAAAGTAAATTTCTCCACCGCCGTATTCAGGTCTTTGTATAAGAACCAAATCCCAGTGAACAGAAGACTTATTTCCATTTTCAGCATTATCATAGCAGGTTCCAGGAGTAAAATGTATAGAACCAGCTATTTTTTCGTCAAATAAGGTATCCTTCATTGGCTTTAGTATGAATGGATTAACGCCAATAGCAAATTCTCCAACAAATCTTGCACCTTCATCAGTATCAAAAATTTTATTTATTCTTTCTGTATCATTAGCAGTGGCTTTTACTATTTTACCATCTTTAAATTCTAATCTGATATTTTCATAAGTATAACCATTGTATACAGCTGGAGTATTGTAGGTTAAATAACCGTTAACTGAAGTTTTTACTGGAGCAGTATAAACCTCACCATCAGGTATGTTAAGCTGGCCATCGCATTTTATCGCAGGTATACCTTTAATTGAAAAAGATAAGTCAGTATCCTTTCCGGTTAGTCTTACCTTATCTGTTTTTTCCATTAATGCCACAAGTGAATCCATAGCTTTAGACATCTTACTGTAATCTAAGGTACATACATCAAAGTAGAAATCTTCAAAAGCCTCTGTACTTGTTCCAGCAGCTTGAGCCATGGAGTAATTTGGATATCTAAGTATTACCCACTTGGTTTTAGGAACTCTAATAGCTCCATGAACAGGGCTCCAAAAATGTTTCATATAAGCGGACATATTCTCCCCGGGAACATCTGAAGTTTCGGTTATGTTATGACCAGCTCTTATTCCTATATAGGCATCCATGTCAGACATTCTTTGAGCTTCATATTTAGCCATTAGTTCAAGCTGCTCAACTGAACAATTCATAAGAATAGCTCTATCTATCTCCTTATCTTTAATTGTTACAAAAGGTACTGCACCAGCTAGATATGCCTGTCTAACAAGCTCAGTAACAAGTGGAGTTTCAAGTCCAATAGCTTCAATAAGTACTTTTTCTCCCTTTTGTAAATTACATGAATAGTTAATTAAGTTTTTTGCTAAAGTAACAATTCTAGGATCTTTCATTTTTTTATTCTCCTTGTCTTTTTTATAAATTAGATTATGTTTAATCTTTTGTTAGCTAATTTATTATTATACATTAATTTATCAACATGTTCAAAGAGTGCTTTACTATTTTCAAAACTATTTGTGCAGCTGCCCACACCGTAAGAAAAATCTAAATATATTTGGAAACCGTTTAAAAGAATAGGGCACTCGCTGCATAAGTTTTTTGCCTTTGAGATATATTCTTCAGCTTCAGATGCTGAAAATCTTGGAAATATAATTACAAATTCATCCCCGCCATATCTAATTATGTCATTAGGAGAAGGAATATTAAGCTTTAGAATTTTAGAAAAATATTTTATTGCTTCATCCCCAGAAAAATGTCCATAAGTATCATTAATATGTTTAAAATCATTTAAATCCAAAACACCTATAGAGAAATCAGCATTCATATTTTTATATAGTTTTAATAATTCATCCAGCTTATTCCACATATATTTTGCATTATACAATCCTGTAGAATAATCAATAAAATTATTATTTTTTAGTTTTTCTGTATATTGAATAGTTTTAAGTTTTAAAAAAAGGTTTTTAACAAGAATAAGCCCAACCTCAGCATCTTCTTTAGAATATACCCAATCTGAGCTTTTATTGTTAAAAATAGCAAAATAATAAGTAGTTGAATTTATTTCATCATAGATAAAGTATAAGATCATAGATTTAATATTTATAGTATCATCATTTGTAAAATTAAATATATCATAGTTTCTTCCATGGGAATTTAATATAAGATTATTATCATATATTAAATTTTTAAAAAAGCCTAAGATTTCATTTTTGCTATTAGAAGTTTCTGTATGTAAATATGCTTTAGAACTTATACCTGTTTCGAAAGCGTGCTTGGTCATTATTATTCCTTTGGATAAAAAATATTTATTAAACATATTTTTTACTTCTTCATAAAGTATATCTTCAGAAAAAATTGTACTTATTTTATTGGAAAAGTTTTGAACAATCTCAAAATCATTTGCTTTTTTGCTTTCTTTTAAAGAATTTCTCCGTTCCTGTGATAAAACAAAAATAAGATTTAGTTTATATTTATTTTTAACGTAATTTATAGGCTTAAAGCATCTTTCGTTTATAAATAGATCAGTATAAAAATTAAAATGACTTTGAAGATTATAATTTTGGCTTATGACTTTCGCAGATTTTATAAGTGTATTAGTATATTCCTTAAGTTTTTTTGAAAAAGCTATATAATATAAAAGCAAAAGACTTTGTACATATATATTGCCGCTTCCATTAGAAATTAATAGGTCTGAAGCTCTAGAAAAACATAGATAACTTTCAGCAATATTTCCAGAAGCAAATTTTATATATGCTTCCAACATAACTATATTTGAAAGTTTTATAAAATGATCATTATTGCTTATATGAAGTCGTGCAAGATTATAATACTTCAAAGCATTTTCATAATCATTCATGAAAAGTCCATAGGTAATTCCTAAATCAGTATATTGTCTGCAGAGATTTTGTATATCAATTCTATTTCCGAAGTTACAGTCTTCCATAATTTTAACAGTAGCCTTAGAAAAATAAACTGCGTTATCAAAGTCACCAAGCATTTTAAAGCTTAAGGATAGGTTATCACAGGTTTTTACTGCTTCTTCTAATATTTCAGAAGCACTTGGTACCATTAACAAGGTATTTAGTGCATCGAAATGTATTTCAAGGGAAGAAGAAAAATCACCTTGAAGAAAATAGGTGTATCCTAAGGAGTTCTTAAGTTTTACTTTTTCGATAACAGAAAAGCTATCAATGCTTTTAGAGGACTCTATTGTACTTTTCATGTAATCAGAAGCTTGGCTATATTCTCCCGCTGTTGATTTTATAATAGATAATATTTTATATACAATAAAGTATAGTTCTGAAATCTTTAACTTTTCTGCAATTGACAAAGCATTAAATGCGTATTCTTCGGATTTTTCTCTTTGCCCTATATTGTGGTAGTAATAGGATAAAAGAGAAAGTATAGATAAAAGTGATATCTCATCTTTTAAATTTTCAGCTATATTTTTTGCAAGAATATAATAATTGTCGGCACCACTAGTAAACATATCATTAGTTTTTTCTAAGTATTTTCCGCAAATGATATAAACTATCATAGTTTCGTACTCGTTTACAGAGCTATTATAGTTTATATATTCAACACAGTGCTTTATATGAGTTTCAGCTAAATCAAAATTTTTTTCCTGCAGAAAGTAATCAGCTAATAAAATATTAACTAAAAATATTAGTCTATTATTAAAATTGTTCTTAGTATACTGCAGCAAAAATTCTAAAATATTAAGAGGAAGGTTTCTATTTTTAGAGTAGTAAGCGTAAATACTTGTAAGTATATTTTCAGTGAGCTCAGTGCTTATACTTCTTAATATTTCATCCGAATCAAAATCTAAAGCTAGCAGCTTTAATGAAGAATATAATTCTTTAGGAATATCTTTTTCATATTTTTGAATAAGATCGTTAATAATTCTGCTTTTTAGTTTAACTTCGGGAGAAATAAAATACAAAATATAATGTTCATTTAATACTAAATTTTCAAGTACATTTTTTATTCCATTATGTAAAATCAGCTTTTCATCAAGTAAAAGCTTTCCGTCTTTCAAATTTATCACTTCTTCTCCATAAATAATATATATATCATAACATAGAATTTTGAGATAATAAACCAACTATTTTGAATATATATGTAATAATAGGTCAATTAATGTTGAATTAATTTAGCTTTGTTATTTAATGATTATTATACATATACCTGTAAAAAAGAAAATATATATTAATAGAAAAGCATGTATTTTTATGGAGGAACTATGAAAAACTTTTTTAAGATCATTCTGCTTGGAGGAGTTGTACTAGCCTTATTTATTTTTTTAAAGAACTTTTATATAGAGAACAATATAGTTGTAAGGGACGAACAAATTGGATACTCTGAAAAATATAAAGGTTTAAAAGGTGCTGTTGATATTGTTTCTAATAATCAGGGGGATTTTTACATAGCATATAAAGATAGGATACAGTTTGTAGATGCTAAAGGTAAAAGTTATGATATATTAAAAAATAAAACGTTAAATATAAAGTCTTTAGAATACAAGGATAACATATTATATTACTCATCTGATACTAAAGTATATAGTTATAATTTAGCAGACAAAGAGGAAAAAGTTATAATTAATGCACTGCCGAATTTAGGAGATTATAAGGATAGTATTATTAGAATAAAAGGAAATGAACTTTATGTATCTATAGGAGCTGCAACCAATTCAGGTGTTGTTGGAAGAGATAATGAATGGCTTAAAGATAATCCATATTATTGCGATATATCACCTAGAGATATAACTATAAAAGGAAGAACATATGGAAACGAGAAAACGGGAGCATTTGTTCCTTATATGACTAAAAACGCTTCAGGTCAGCTTATATCAGCACACTCTCCAGGTAATGCATCTATTATACAATATAATATGGGAAATGGAAATTTAGAAACCTATGCCTGGGGAATAAGAAACGCAAAAGGGATGGCCTTCAATAGCGAGGGAAAGTTAATTGCTGCTATAGGAGGCATGGAAGATAGAGGCTTAAGACCAGTGAAAGGTGATGTGGATTATATATATGAAATTAAAAAAGGTTTATGGTACGGATGGCCGGATTACAGCGGCGGAGATCCTCTTACTTCTCCAAGATTTAAAGGAGTGGACAATAATAAATTAAGTTTTATTTTAGATAATCAGCCAACTACAAATCCTCCTGCGCCTATATATCAACATAAATCACTTTCTTCTTTGGGCTCAATGGATGTAGATACTAGAGGTATTTTAGGAGAAAAGAATTGCATATATTTTTATGATACTAGAGATAATATTATCTATAAATTAACCAATAAAGGCGTTTTAAGTGAAATGCTAGAGCTTAAGGATGCTTCTTTCGTAAGCAGTATAAAATTCAATGATAATTCAATGTTAATCCTTGATAGTGCAAATGGTATATTATACAGCATAAGCAAACAAAATAGCAGTCCTATATTTAACTTAAGCAATGATGTGATGTATTACTTAATAATAATAGTTTTAATTGGTATTATTACTGCTGTATGGAAATTTAATTATAACAATAACAAGTAAATTGTATAAGATAGTTTTTATAAATAGGAAGGAAAATGCTTAAGATGAAAGAAAGATTTGAAACAACTTACGGTATGGCAGTAAGAGGCGTAATGCATGCAGTTAATCCTATAAAAAAGAAAATACTTAAAACTAACTGCACTATACATAAATTTATTAATATGCAAGCTATAGAAATTCTTAGAAATGAAGGATATTTAAAAGAGCACGAATTCTTTAAAAAGCATATAAAGCCTTTAAATGAGGGTGTCACCTGGGCAGATCAAGATTTTAAAAGCTCCAATCATTTTTATCATTTCAGCAGCGGCAAAGGTTTATATGGATTTTCAGATGCGATGACTGAATGTAAGAAATACTATAACAAAGCTATTGCATACATGAAGATTAAGGAAGCAGATAAAGCTATGTTTTTTCTTGGCTCAGCCTGTCATTTAGTACAAGATATGACAGTTCCTCATCATGTTAATAATAGACTTTTAGATAGCCATAGAGGATTTGAAATGTGGATTATAAAGAGATTTATGTCCGACTACACATTCTTAATAGATAAAGGTATTTTAAGATATAAGACTTTAGAAGATTACATTAAGAATAATGCCTTAGTAGCAAACAATGTATATTTAAAGTATCTAAAGGTTCAAGATAAAGAAGAAAGATATGGAAAAATGGCAGCAACAATAATAAAGGAAGCACAAAATAGCACAGCAGGGTTTCTTCTTGATTTTTATGATGAGATTCATGGCAAAATTAATAAATAAGAAAATAAACAAAAATAATTCTTCCAAAATATGGAGGAATTATTTTTTGTTTGTAGAATTATATCTATAATTATTAATGCAAAAGGGGAAGAGTTTTGATGAAATTAGATATTTTAAATAAATCAAGAAAAGAAATATTTATTAATATGCAGCATGAAACATTTAAAGGAAATGTACTGGACATTGGTATGGATAACTATGGAATTATTTATAGTCTCTATAAGAAATATAATGAAGAAGCGGCTGTTGATTATGTATACGGAAAAGATGAAAAAAAGCTTATTGATAAGGAAGGTTATGATAGCTGTGTCATGCTTTTTTCCCTAAAAAATATTTGGCTGAAAGTTAATAAGAGAAAATTTTTAAAGGATATAAGTACTTTTCTAAAGGACAATGGAGTGATTTATATATGGGATATAGATAAAGGGTATTCAAAAGTATTTAGAGCAAAGATAAAAATAATGCTGGCAGAAAGAAAGCTTAAAGAAATTGTAATGGACGATTTTAATTTAGTAAAAGATAATTCTAAGGAGAGTACAATAAAACTTTTACAAGAATACTTTGAAATAATTGATTTAAAAGCATCAGATAATATATACTATATAAAGGCTAAAAAAAAGAGTTTAAAAACGAAGGAGTAAGATCCTAAAGATTTAAAGTTGAAAGGAAGTAAGAGTAATGAAGGTAGTATTGGCAGCAGTGAATTCCAAGTTTATTCACAGTAATTTAGCGGTAAGATATCTAAAGGAGTATACAAGTGATTTGAGTTATGAATGTGAAGTGATGGAATTTTCTATAAACGATAGGCTGGAAAAAATAGTAGAAGCAATTATAAGTGAAAAGCCAACGTTAGTGGCTTTTTCTTGTTATATCTGGAATATGTATTTTGTTGAACAGCTGTCTTCTATCATAAAGCTTATTGATTCAAATGTTAAGATATTATACGGGGGTCCGGAAGTTTCTTATGATAGTATAGAAACTATGAAAAACAGCAGAGCAGATTATATTATTGAGGGTGAAGGTGAGGAGAGCTACAGAGATTTTATTAAGAACTTAATTGAAGAAAAAAGTTTTAAAACCGTGAGAGGACTTTATTATAGGGAGAAAGATGAAATAATATATGGAGGGGCACGCGAGTTAATGGATTTAGATAAGCTTGTTTTTCCATATACAGACTTGGACGACCTTAACGATAAGATTGTATATTATGAAGCTTCAAGAGGATGCCCTTTTAATTGCAAATATTGCCTTTCTTCTACTATACATGGAGTTAGATTCCTAAATATAGAAAAAGTTAAGGTTGACTTGAAATTTTTAATAGATAAGAAAGTAAGGCTTGTTAAGTTTGTAGATAGAACCTTTAACTGCAGCAGTAAATTTGCTATGGATATATGGGAATACTTGATGAGTTTTGATACTAAAACAACTTTCCATTTTGAAATCTCAGCAGATATTTTAAGGGATGAACAACTGGAGCTTTTATCAAAGGCACCAAAGGGAAGGTTTCAATTTGAGATTGGTGTTCAAACAACCAATAATGAAGTGCTTAGAAATATAAATAGGTTTGTAGCTTTTAAACAAATTAAAGAACAGGTTGATAAATTAAAAAGCTTTGGAAATATTAAACAGCATCTAGATTTAATCGCAGGACTTCCAGGAGAAAACTTTGAATCTTTTAAGAAATCTTTTAATGATTTATATAGCATTGAGCCAGATGAAATACAACTTGGATTTTTAAAAGTTTTAAAAGGTACTGATATGAAGGAGGAAGCTGAAAAATGGGGTATTGTGCACTCTCCATATACACCCTATGAAGTATTAAGAACGAATGATATAAATTATGAAGAAATTATAATATTAAAAAGAGTAGAAGAAATGGTTGATAAATATTATAATTCCAACAAATTTAATAATATAATCGGCTTTTTCGTACACAGGTATAATACTCCTTTTGATTTTTATTTAGCTTTAGGTATGTTTTTTCATAATAAAGGCTATTTTAAAAGAAACATATCCTCAGTAGACTATTATAAAGTATTTGTAGATTTTTATGAGGAAATTATAGGTGAAAATTCTAGTATCTTAAAAGAAATAATAAAATTTGATTATTTAAGTTTCAATAGAAAAAAATGGCTGCCTGAATTTCTATATAGAGAAACGGATAAGAGTTTGGATAGAAATTTGAAAGATGCTGTTAAAAAAAATAACATCAGTATACCATTTGAAAGGTATCATTTAGAAAAGTTTAATATTGATATTTTAGCATTTATGAAAAACAAGACTATTAATGAAGGAAATTACTACTTGATTTTTGATGAAGATACAGATAATAATATAATAGATATAACTAATGATTTGGTTAGATTAAATTTGTTGAAGTAGAAATACACAGTATGTACTTAATTGAGATAAACATAAAGCTAAAGGGGAGGCAGTTATGGCAGTAAAAGAAATAATAATGTTTGGTAGTCCAAAGCTTAAAAGAGTTAGCAAGAGAATTGAGAAAATTGATGAAGAAGTAGTGAGTTTAGTTAAAGACTTAAAAGATTCATTATACAGCACAACAGGAATAGGGCTTGCCGCTCCTCAGATTGGGGTGCTGAAGAGAGCTATAATTATAGATCTCAGAGAAGGTGAAAAACCAATAATATTAATCAATCCTGCTATAGTTGCAAAGGTTGGAAAAGAGGAAAGCATAGAAGGTTGTTTAAGCTACCCGGGCTATGAAGGAAAGGTTATAAGGCCTAAAAAGGTTACAGTTAAAGGTGTAGACATTAATGGAAAAAAGGTTGAGTATACAGCAGAAGGACTTTTGGCAAAAGCCTTTTGTCATGAAATTGATCATCTAGATGGAATACTGTATACTGATAGAGCAAAAAAGGTATATAGATTAGAAGAATAGCATAAGGCTATTCTTTTTTTATTTTGTCTATTTACAAAACAAAGGTCGGTATGTATACTAGTGTATATACAGATGTAGATGGAGGGGTAAAATGAAAGACGTTAAAAAATTAACTTATACTGCACTTTTAACTGCATGGGTAATACTAATACCTATTTATTTTAAAGGACTTCAGGTTCAGCTGCCGCCTTTTACAGCTACAATAACTGCTCACGTTCCAATATTTATAGCTATGCTTTTAGGTCCTGAAGCAGCAGTTATGGTTGCACTTGGATCTGCACTAGGATTTTTTATTTCAGCACCTATAGTAGTTGCAGCTAGAGCTTTAATGCATGTTGTAGTGGCGTTAGCGGGAGCTTATGCTATTAAGAAGGGAATGTCTTTTAATAAGACTCTTATAATAACTGCACCAATACATGCAATATTAGAAGCTTTAATAGTTATTCCATTTGGATATACAATGTACAAGGTTCTTATAGTAGTTGGGATAGGAACATTGCTTCATCATGGGGTAGACGCAGTTATATCTTCAGTACTAGTTAAATCAATCTCAAAAGCAACACGAAAAGACCTTGTAAAAGAATTATCTGCTAAGTAATTTAGTGATAATCTAAAAACCTCCCTTTAAGCTAAAGCTTTAAGGGAGGTTTTTAGATTTATATACATCCAAGAGCAGCGTGTACTTCTTTTAGATGTTGTCTTATAGGAAGATTTTGAGGACATTTTGTCTCACAAAGTCCACATTCCTTGCAGTGATTAGCTCTATCATTTTCAGCCATAAAATTATTATAGGCGTGTGAATAGCCATTAATATCATTATACATTGAAGATTCATTTAAAAGGGCAAAATTTCTTGGTATATTAACTCCAAATGGACAAGGCATACAGTAATTACAAGCAGTACAATTTACTTTTATAAGTTCATTATATTTTTCTTTAACTTTATCTACTAATTCTAGCTCTTCCTTATTTAATGAGTCAGAAATAGAATTATCAGCTATTTTTATATTTTCAACTACTTGGTCAAAAGCACCCATTCCACTTAGTAAAAGAGTTACTTCCTTATGATTCCATATCCATCTTAATGCCCAGTCAGCGGCACTTCTTTTTACCTCTGCTGTATTCCATAAAGACTGTACCTCTTGTGGAGGATTTTTAGCAAGTTTTCCGCCCTTTAAAGGTTCCATAATTATAACTGCCATTCCTTTAGATGCAGCAAGCTTTAAACCTTCTTTGCCAGCTTGATAATCAGTATCCATATAGTTGTATTGAATTTGGCAGAAATCCCAGTTATAAGAGTTCACTATTTCTTTAAATACTGGAAGTTCATCATGGAAGGAAAAGCCTACATATTTTACTTTACCACTTTGAACAGCTTCCTCTAAGAACTTAAATACATTTAATTTTTTTAAGTCTTCCCATCTTTCTTTGCTTAAGGCATGCAAAAGATACATGTCTATATGATCTGTCTGAAGCTTTTCTAATTGCTCATTTAAATATTTGTTAAAGTCTTCATGGTTTTTAACAAGCCATACAGGGCATTTTGTAGCTAGTTTAACTTTTTCTCTATAACCATCTTTTAAAGCTTTTCCTACTAATAGTTCACTGTTGCCTTTATGATAAGGATACGCTGTGTCTAAATAATTAACTCCATTATCGATGGCATATCTTATTAGATTTATTGCTTCCTCTTCGTTTATTTTAGAATCATCTTCATCTAAAAATGGAAGTCTCATGCAGCCAAACCCAAGTGCAGACACCTTAAAGTCGTGCTTTCCAAACTTTCTATACTGCATTTAATTTTCCTCCTTCGCTCATATAAACAATATACAATTTATATTATACATCAATGTAATAACTATAAAAAGTTATTTGCGCAAATATTCTTTCAAGGAAATCTCCCAGGAAGGGAGCTCTATATCAAAACAGTTTTTAATAAGAGAGGTATTTAATATGGTGCATTTAGGTCTAAGCGCTTTATTAGAAATAAAGTTATCAGGGATTTCTATTACATCTGTTTTAATACCGATGTAGTCCAATATTGTTTTAACCCATAAAGATTTCTTAACTGCACCTGAGTTTACAACATTGTATGTACCGTATACATCAGACAGCATCATTTTTTCTATAACCTTGCTTAAATCTCCCAAAAATGTTGGAGTTGCAATGTCGCTTGAACTCATAAATATAGGAATATCTTTGTTATCTATAATGTTTTGAACAAAACAATTTTTTCCACCATATATCCAGGAAGTTCTAATAATAAAATATTTAGAACAAATTGTCTTTATCAGTTTTTCACCAGCAAGCTTTGTTTTTCCATATATATTTACAGGAATGCATTCGTCTGTTTCGTAGTAAGGACTAGTTTTGGAACCGTTATAAACATTATTGCAGGATATGTATATAATTGGAATGCTTGCTATGCTGCAGGCGTAGGCAACATTTAAACTTCCTATTGTATTTATAGTGTAAGCGGAAGTTTCATCTCTTTCGCATAAATCTATATTTGATAATGCTGCGGAATGGATAACAATATCTGGATTTAGTTTTTTTATTATTTCAGTGCATTGAACTCTATTTGTAATATCTAATGTATTTTTCTTTAAAGCAAAAACTTCATGGCTGCTAGAGAAATATTTAGAAAGGTAATGCCCAATATTACCATCAGTTCCAGTTATGAGAATTTTCATTATAGACCTCCTAAATTATAAAATAATACACTATAAATTATATGAATTACGATATGTTTACATTATCGATATTGACAATTATTTGAATAAAATATAAAATTATATTTTATGTTCAATATACAGGGAGTGAGATTAAATGTCTATTGAAGCTAAACAATTATTTATGGAAGAAGAAAAATTTGATTCTACAAAATCTTGGCTTGTTAGTGAAATAAATCTAATAGAAAATAATGATAAATATTTGCAAAATAAAATTGCAGCACTTAAAAAACAAGCAAAAGGAAAATATAGCGAGGAGTTGGAAACTTCCCAAAAACTATATGATATAACTCATAAGAACCTTCAAAATTATAATGAAGCATTATCTAACCCTTACTTTGCAAGAATAGATTTCAGAGAATATAGGAGAGAAACCGAAAGCTTTTATATTGGAAAATTTGGATTAGGAGACAGTAAAACTGGAGATGAAGTTGTAATTGACTGGAGGGCGCCAATCGCCGACTTGTATTATAGCGGCACTCAGGGAAAAGCATATTATAAAGCCCCTATTGGAGTAATAAATGGTGAGCTTTCACTTAAAAGAAAGTTTTTGATAAAAGATAATAAACTTCAGGATGCATTTGATGAAGGTATAAATGAAATAATTCTAAATAACTCAGGTGAGGAAGAAAATGCACTAATAGATGAATTTTTAAGGATAAATCTTGAGGAAAGCACAAGCAGCAAGCTTAAAGAAGTTGTTGCAACTATACAAAAGGAACAAAATGACATAATAAGAGCGGATAAAAATGGAGCACTTATAGTTCAGGGGTCTGCTGGTTCTGGAAAAACAACAATAGCACTTCACAGACTTGCATATCTTCTTTATAAGTATAAGGAAAAGCTCTCAGGCGATGACATACTTGTAATAGCTCCGAATAAATTATTTTTAGATTATATTTCTGAAGTATTACCTAATCTAGGAGTAGACAAGGTAATGCAAAAAACTTTTGAAGAAATATGTTTGGAAGTTCTTGATATGAAAGTAAAGGTATTTACAAAAGATAAAAAACTTTCTTATGTGCTTGAGGAAGCTGATGAAGAGAAAATAAGGTATGTAACAGGAGCAAGCAAGCTTAAGGGAACATTTTCCTATAAAAAAATAATGGATAGATATATAAGATATCTGGAGAAAAAAGATATAGAGGTAGCTAATATTGAAGTTGAAGGCTATACGTTGTTTGAGGCTAAAGAAATAAAAAGATTGTATGGCAAGGATATGGTTAACCTTCCTATAAATAAAAGAAAAGATGAGATAAAGAGATATTTTTTACTGAAGCTTAATGAAAAAATTAATAATATATTGGATAAGATAGATTTTTCTTACGAATATATGATTGCTAGAACAAAGAAAACTATGGAAGATGGTGAGGAGAGAAGGAAAAAACTAATTGAACTATATAATGATAGAGATTTTAAAAAAGATGAAATAAGAAAAAAATCAAAGGAAAAATTCAATGAGTATTTTGTATCTTGGAGAGAAATTGATACTGGCAAATTATATTTTAACTTGTTTAATGATATAGAGATTTTCAGTGAAGTAAGTGAAGG
The DNA here is from genome assembly GCF_016765585.1 of Clostridium rhizosphaerae. Classification (GTDB taxonomy): domain Bacteria; phylum Bacillota; class Clostridia; order Clostridiales; family Clostridiaceae; genus Clostridium_AT; species Clostridium_AT rhizosphaerae. Next base: position 494,684 of record NZ_JAESWC010000002.1, on the reverse strand, counting down.
AAAAATACCAAATAAACTTTACGAATATATGAAAGAAGAACTAAATAGTAATATAGCTGCCGGAGTAATTGATAGCGATGATTTATCTTCCATGTTGTATTTAAAGTTCAAAATTGAAGGCATACCTGAGAAATATAGGTTTAAACATATTGTAGTTGATGAAGCTCAAGATTATAGTATGTTTCAATTATATATTCTAAAGAGTATGGCCAATAATAATTCTTTGACCATAGTGGGGGATATTGGGCAGGGAATATATTACTATAAAGGAATAGACAGCTGGAATAAAGTAATTAAAGATGTATTTGAAGAAGATGCTCTATATACACCTTTAACTCAAAGTTATAGATCAACTGTAGAAATAATTGAATTTGCAAACAAGGTGCTTAAAAAGCAGAATAATAGTCTAAAACCTGCTATGCCCGTATTAAGACACGGAAAAAAACCAAGCATAATTGAGTTTATAAGGAAAGAAGAATTTGCTGAAAGAGTAGATAGGATTGTTTCAGAAATAGAAGGTCTTGGCAAAAAAAGTACAGCCATTATTGGGAGAACCTATGAAGAATGCAAAGCTATAAAGGAAATTATGAAAAAATACAGCAGCAATAAGTGGGATTTAATAAAAGATACTAATAAGACAATGATTCTTAAAAATATAATAATTCCTTCTTATATGACTAAAGGTTTAGAATTTGACTGCAGTATTATATATAATTGTAATGAGGAAAATTATGCTGACAATGAATTAGATAAAAAGCTTTTATATGTTGCTCTGACAAGAGCTCTTCATCTTCAATATGTATTCTTTAATGGAAAAATTTCCAAAATATTATTATAATGATTTTAAAATAGGAGAAATATGATAAATATTTCTCTTTTTTTACATAAAATCAAAGGACGCATTTAAAAAAAATATATATTGTGTTAGAATATCAAAGGTGACAAAATAAATATTATAATTTAACCAATGATTATGGAGGTATAATGGATGGGGACTGTAAAATTAAAGGATAATATTTACTGGATAGGAGTTCGTAATCCAGAGCTTAGAGTATTTGATATCATAATGGAGACCAAGAAAGGAACTACCTATAATTCCTACTTGATTGATGATGAAAAAGTTGCGGTTATTGATACAGTTAAAGATGGATATTTTGACGAATTTTTAGCTAATATTAAGGAGATAATTGGGAATCGAAAGGTAGATTACATAGTTGTTCAACATACAGAGCTAGATCACAGCGGTTCGCTTGCCAAGCTTATAAAAGAATATCCAGATGCAGTAGTAGTAGGTTCAAAGGCTGCTATTATGTACAGCAAACAAATTACTAACTTTGACTTTAAGAGTGAAGTTGCAGCTTGTAAACTTAACCTTGGAGAAACAACACTAGAATTTGTTTCTGCTCCAAACCTACATTGGCCTGATTCTATATTTACATATGTTCCAGAGAAAAGTATATTATTTACTTGTGACTTTATGGGATGTCACTATTGTCCAACAGATTCAATTAGTGATTATGATGAAGAAGAATACTTAAATGAAATGAAATACTATTTTGATGTAATAATGGGACCCTTTAAAAAGTTTGTTATTAGTGCTTTAGATAAAATTAATGGGTTTAGCCTTGAAATAGTGGCTCCAAGCCATGGTCCGATTCATACAAAAAACATTGAAAAATTCATAAAACTATATAAAGAATGGGCTGTAGTAGATGCAGCAAAAGAAAAAAGTGTAGCTATATTGTATGTTTCAGCTTATGGTAATACTGAAAACATGGCAAAATTTCTAGAAAACAATATAAGAAATAAAGAAATTGAGGCCAAAGCTTTTGAAATAACATCAATGAAGCCTGAGGATTTAATACAAATTGTTGAGAAATCATCTGGCGTACTTCTAGGTTCTCCAACAATCAATCAGGACGCAGTTAAACCTATATGGGATGTTTTATCTCTTGTGTGCGCCATTACAAACAGGGGTAAGGCAGCTGGTGCATTTGGTTCATATGGCTGGAGCGGCGAAGGTGTTCAAATGATGACTGATAGATTAAAATCTTTAAAATTTAAAACTACTGAGCCGGGTTTAAGGTTTAATTTTGTTCCAAGTGAGGAAGACTTTAATAGAGCAAATGAATTTATAGATACTTTTGTAAGTAAGCTTTAATATTTTAAAAGATTAATATAAAAGGAAAGGAGGGAAAGTCATGGAGGAAAAAGTAGTAATGTCCTTTAAAAATGAGAATGGTGAGAAGGTAGATTTTGAGGCTGTAGCAGAAATTTATTTAGATGAGAAAAAATATCTTATACTTGCACCAGTCGAAGGCGATGAAGAAGATGCCTATGTTTTTAGGGTTGATAATGAGAATGATCAGGAAGTTCTTAACTTAGTAGAAGATGACAACGAGTTTTTAATGGTTAACAAAGAATATAAAAAACTGCTATATAATGAACAGTAAGATCTGCTTAACGAAGGTAGGTTACTTAATACTTAGCATGAAGGAGGAAATACATCATGAATAAAGAAACTTTAATACAAGTTTTAGACAAAAACGGATTTAGTGAAATAGAGGAAATAGATTACAAAGAAGATGCTGTAGTAGTCAGTTTTATTTATGAATTTGATAATGATGAAGTTGAAGCTGCAAGAGCATATGCTAATGATGAAAGTGAAGATGAAGAAAATGGAGACACTTGGTATGAGGAGTTTTTTCTACCATATTTAAATGACTTGGCTGTAGATAATGTAGGTGAAGTAATAGAGAATATGATGGAAGAAATGCAGATAGAAGCTCAATATGTTTCTTATGAACTTGATGAAGAAGAATACAGTTATAATGAATTTATAGCAGCATTTTTCCCAAAAGGTAAAGTTATAGAAATTGAGCAGGTTTTAGATGAATTAGAAATGTAATTTTAAAATGCAATAATATACTAGTTGAAAAAATATTTAAAAGTGATATAATAAAATTACAATAAAACCTAAGATGTTCGCAAGGCTTATATCGTTCAACCACAGTAATTAATAGGGATTTGCAACAGTTCTAAAGGATGTCAGGCTTCTTAAGATATGAAGTAGGCAGAGAATAGATGCGTAAAACCAACCTGCGAGAGTGCGGGTGTGAACAAGTAAGCTAACGGCATATTTGGGCATTAAAACTAAAGTAAATAAAACCACAAGCAAATGCTTGTGGTTTGTTTTTTATGCTGCATCTTTTGCTTTAAGTTCTTTTTTTATTTTTTCGTATTCGGTCAGGAGCTTGTCTAGTTTTTGGCTACAATCTACTACTTTTTTATCTGTCAATTGTCTGTCACTGTCTACCAAATTATTTAGTTTTTTTCTTAATTTGTCTATTTTTTTGATTATCAGCACTATATTCAGCTCCATAATACTCACCTCGTTTGCTTTAGTATTGGTGTATTTATATTGTACCATGTTTATTATAATGAAAAAGAAAAATTATAAGCCATTATTAATCATAAAGTTACATAAAATACCATATAAATATAATATCTTAATATTTGTATAGTACTAAATTTTACTATAGCACGAGTGTAAATGTTGAAAAAAGCCATAAGGAAATATGTGGAAATGACGAAGAAAGTCATAATTTTTATATAAATTAAAAGTAGAGATTTACGAAAATCTCTACTTTTAATATTTTCTAGACAACAGCATTTCAGCAAGTTCTCTTAATATATTTTTGTTATCACAGTCAGGCAATTTAGCTATTCTGTCAAAAGATCTTTTAGTGTATCTTTTAGCTAGTGCTCTTGCGTTATCAATCCCACCTAATTTATCTGTAATATCTATTATTTTACATACATCTTCATCAGTATATTCATTCTTTAAAAGTTTTTCTAAAGATGAAGTTTTATCAGCTTTAAGAGCGTATATTAGAGGAAGAGTATAAATACCTTCTTTCAAATCATTTCCTACTGGTTTTCCTACTAAATCAGCTTGTCCAGTGTAGTCAAGTATATCATCGATAATTTGAAAGGCCATTCCAATATCGTATCCGATTTTTGATAGATTACTTACCACTTCCTTTGAGCAGCCACTTTCAGCTGAGCCTACATAAAAACTAATAGAAAATAAAGCAGCGGTTTTGGCAGCTATTCTCTTTAAATATTTTTTGACACTAACTTCTTTTGAAAATTGAGAAGAAAACTGTTCGATTTCTCCTGTACATATATTAAAAATTGCTTCAGAGAGCAATTTCATATTCTCCATTGAAGTATTACTAGATAATAACATAAAACATCTGCTAAACAATAAATCTCCCATAAAAACTGCATAGTCTTTTCCGTATTTAGATTGTATAGTTTGATTCCCTCGACGAGTTTTAGCATCATCTACTATATCATCATGTACCAGAGTAGCCATATGAAGCATCTCTACCACAGCTGCCAAATTACAAAACTTTTCAGAAACATAATTTCCAAAACCAGCAGAAACAATAAGAAACGCAGGTCTTAGTAATTTGCCGCCTGAGTTTATCAAATCCAAAAGAGAATTTTCTATAGTTTTTTCACGATTAACAGCATTATTTTTCATTATATCAACTACATTTTCAAGTTCAGAATATATAAAAGGATATTTATTCCAAAGTGTATTCATTTAATCACCCTTAAAATAGTTATTATTATTTATAGTAGAATAGAAAGGTAATTTCTTTACGTATATCATTAAGTACCTCGAAGTTATACCTACAAAAAATCCGGTTCCTATCCCAGCGATAGAAAGAATAGGAAGATATACTATTATATTAATATTATGAATTACAAGTGCCGCAATTAAAACTTGACCAACGTTATGAAAGAATGCTCCAGTAATACTTACACCAATGATACTAATATAATCTTTCCCTAAACGTTTAATAAAATACATGGCTAAAAAGCTAAGTATACCACCAGATATACTGTATAGAAAACTTGAAAGCGTACCTCCAAATAAAGTGGATAATATTATTCTTAGTATAATAACAGTAAAAGTATCTCTTAAGTTAAAAATATATAAACAAACCACGGTAACTATATTTGAAAGACCTAGTTTTGCTCCGGGAGCTATGAAAGGAACGGGCAGCATTCTTTCTATTAGGTAAAGTATTAAGGCTTGAGCTACAAGCACAGAAATAAAAGTAAGCTTTTGTGTTTTCTTCATGAATACCTCCGTTAAAAGGATAAAACATCCGTATCGCTATTTTCACCTTTAATTTGAACCACAACCTTGTGGGGCAGACATACCAAAATATCTCCTGGCTTATTTATAGAACCGTCTTTTATACAAATTTGATCTCTGCAGTCAGCATCTGAAATTCTAACTTTTCCATTAGAAATTTCTATAACATTTTTGCCAAGATCAGTATCAATTGTAATTCGCTCATTACTGCTATTATCTAAGGGAAGCTTTTTAAAAAGCTTCCCTTTAACTTCAATTTCTACATATTTATTATTAAAGTTTCTGTGTGAGTTAATAAAAGCAGCTGTTGAGGAACCCAAGGCTATAACTAATAACACAACTATTACAACAATATCAAGTGGTTTTAATTTCATGGAAATTCCTCATTTCTACTTGAATTTTGTATAACTAAAAATTAATTAATCTTTAGTTATATGATGTTCCATATAAAAATATGTTTTCTTGGCTAGTGTAGTATTATTCCACCATCTTTTAAGCCAAGGCATTACATAATAGTCAAGACCTAAGGCTCTTCCTGCTCCGCCCATTAATGCTATTCCAGCAAATATAAACCAAACCTTATCCCATCCAAACATAGCTGAAAGTATAAAGTTAAGACAGAAGAATACTGAAGCTGCACTAGCTAAGAATGTAAATAGTCCAGCGACTAATGCAAGACCGATACCTATTTCAGCAACAACCACAAGTATCTGGAATTGCAAACCAAAAGGTCTAAGTAATCCCATAAAGTTTGAGAAAAACTGAGGTGGTGCACTTAATATAGCAGGTGCTTGCTGAACAGCAGTAGCAGCACCATCTGCAACTGAAGCAGATGAAGTAGCATCAGCCATAAACATAGGTATTTTAATATCTTTTAGCCAGCCTTCTTGCACTTTATTAATACCTTCAATTAACCACATAATACCAACATAAACTCTAAGTATAGCAAGCCAAAAGCTGTGTGATTTAGCCGAAGCATGACCTCCAATAATTGAACGTCTTTCTTTTACATCAAAAAATTCATGTACTATATATGACCAGCAAGCATTGAAACCAGCAACACCAAATAAATAGTGCAAGTTTACAAGATGCTTCATAGCCATAGCGATGAAACCGGAAAGTGACATACCCATAAGACTTGCTACCGCATATCTGCTGCCTATAGAAACCATTAAGCCGTGATAATTGGACTTATGAGCTTTCTTTTCTTTGTTTTCCATTTCTGCAGCAATATTATCTACAGCAGTTTCAGCTGTTTGTAGTGCAGTTTCAACAATTTGAGGAAGACCTTTTCCATCTTCTTCTAAGTATGAGTTGTCTCCAACTACATAAACATTATCATAATCAACCGATTGCATATATTCGTTTGTTTGAATTCTTCCTGCTCTTGATGTCTTAAGACCAAGGCTTGAAGCAAATTTGCTTGCTTGAACACCACAAGTCCAGATTAGAGTATTTGTTTTTATTTCATTGCCATTTTTTAAGTTTATAAAGTTTTTATCTACATTAGTTATTGGAGAACTTTTTATAATTTCAACTCCATGTTTAAGTAAGTATCTTTCTGATTTAGCTATAAGATTATCATTTAATATAGGAAGTATTTTATCTAATGCTTCTACTAACACTAATTTAACTTCGCTTTCATTAATATCATAGTTTCTGCAAAGTTTTTTCTTCCATTCTACTAACTCGCCTATAGTTTCAACTCCAGTAAAACCAGCACCTGCTACTACGAAAGTAAGCAGCTCACTTCTTTTTTCAGGATTTACTATTTTAGATGCTTTTCTAAACATGTTTTCAACATGTTCTCTTATTCTTATAGCATCTTCAAAAGACCAAATGGTAAATCCGTTTTCTTTTACTCCAGGAACACCAAAGAAAGCAGGTTCACTTCCAGCACCTAGAATCAAGTAGTCATATTCATAAGTAGATTCTTCAGAAGAAAGTATTCTTTTATTAAAGTCTATTGCTTTTATTTCATCTAGTACTACGTTAACCCTCTTACCACCAAATATTCTTTTTAAGCTTATTTGAACACTATCATGTTCAACTCTCCCGCCAGCAACCTCATGAAGCTCTGTCATAAGAGTGTGATAAGGATCCTTGCCTATGAGTGTAATTTCTACATTAGTATTCTTTTTAAACTTCTTGTGAAGCTTTTTAGCTGCAGTAACTCCTGCATACCCAGTTCCGAGTATGACAATTTTTTTTGTCTCTCCCATTTTTGACCTCCTCAGTTTGATAATATTTTATTAATGTTTTTAATGAACACTTACTTCATATATTATTTTAAACAAAAATGAGAGGCGTGTCTACATTTAAAATGAAGGAATTTCATAAATTATTAAAGATACAATAAAAATTAACTAAATTTATCAAAAACCATAAAAAAATTATATAATTTGATAACATGTTGACAATGTTTACATCTAATGTTAAAATATTAACGATGGATAAATTTAGATGTAGGGGGATTTTTTATGAAAAAAGTATTAACATTAACAATAGTGGCAGCTATGTCAATATCAGTACTAGCTGGCTGCTCAAAGGCTGCACCTGCAGCTAACAATAACACCAATACTAACTCAAATACCACTGCTGCAGCAGGAAATTTGAAAGATGGAAAGTATTCCGCAGCATTTGACCATATTGATGGAAAAGGATGGAAGCCTTTTTTAGAGATTGAGGTTAAAGGTGGAAAAATCGAAAAAGCAAACTTCAACTACAAGAGCCCAGATGGAAAATTAAAGACTGACGATGCTAATTATGAAAAATCAATGAAAGCAAAAAATGGACTAGGTCCAGTGGAATATGTTCCAAAAATAAATGAAGCTTTTGTAAAAAAGCAAGCAGCTGAAATAGATACAGTAACTGGAGCTACACATTCAGTTGAAAACGCTAAAGCATTAGCTAAAGCTCTTCTAGAAAAAGCAGCTAAAGGAGATACTTCCGAAACTGTAATTCAAATGAATGATACTTATACAGCAACTGCTAAAGACTTTGATGAACGTGGATGGAAACCACAAGTATCAGTAACATACAAGGATGGAAAAATAACAAGCGTTGTTTATGAAGAGTTAAATAAAGAGGGTAAGAAAAAGACAGAAGATACTCAATACAATACTCAAATGAAAGCTGCATCAAAGGTTTCAATGAAGGAAGCAGCTGAAACATTAGGAAAGAAATATCTTGAAACTGGTAAGGTAGACACAGTAGCTGGAGCAACAACAACTTCAAAGAATTTTGCTGATCTTGTTCAAAAGGCTATTGATTCTAGAAAATAGTATAAATACAGCAAAGGGCTTTAGTGTAAAATCTAAAGTCCTTTATTTTGTTCAAAAATTAATTTACTGTGATATAATATATTAAACATATATAGAATTTAAAAATTAGCGTAGACATGCAGATGGAGGAAGTTATGAATATTGATGAATTGATAGCAAAAATAAATTATCTATACAAAAAAAGTAAGGAAGAGGGCTTAACTGAAGAAGAAAAAGAAGAGCAGAAGATTCTTAGAAGAGAATATGTTGAAAGAGTTAAACAAAACTTTAAAGCACAACTTAACCAAATAGAAAGAAAAGTTCCAGGTAAAGGACTAAATTAAAGGAGCGATAAATATGTCCGTAACAATAGAAAATCTTATTGAGGATTTAAAACTTGAAATTATAGTTCAAGGAAAAGCTGAGAAAGAGATAAGTTTAAGTGATCTAAACAGACCAGGACTTCAATTCTCAGGATTCTATAACTATTTTGCAAATGAAAGGGTTCAAGTTGTTGGTATGGCGGAATGGAGTTTTTTAGATGCTATGCAGCCAGAACTTAGGAAGAAAAGACTTAAAAAGTTTTTTCAGTTTGAAACACCATGCGTAGTCGTAAGTAGAGGATTGGAACCGCACACTGAGCTTATAGAAGCTGCAAAGGAAAATGCTAGATGGGTACTTAGGACTAATAGTATTACGACTAGATTTATAAGCAAACTTACAAATTACTTAGACGATAAACTAGCAGCCGAAACTAGAATGCACGGGGTGCTTGTGGATGTTTATGGTATTGGAATGATGATTACTGGTGAAAGCGGTATTGGAAAGAGCGAAACAGCACTAGAGCTTATTAAGAGAGGACATAGACTAGTTGCAGATGATGCTGTGGATATAAAAGAAATTGATGGCATATTAAAAGGAAGAGCTCCGTATATTACATCAGGAATGATGGAAGTTAGAGGAATGGGCATAATAGATGTACCAGCTTTATACGGATTAAGCTCGGTATTAAATGAAAAGACTATTAATATGGTAATATATCTTGAGCAGTGGAAGGATGAGGAAAGTTATGACAGATTAGGCATTGATCAGACATTTGTTGAGATATTGAATGTACCTATTCGAAGAATGGTTCTTCCTATAAGACCAGGCAGAAACTTGGCAGTTATTATAGAAGCTGCTGCAGCCAACTATAGATACAGTCTTAACTCTAATATCACGCCGGTTGATACCATAAACAGCAGAATTGGGTTGGGCTAATTGAGTTAACGGAAATTAAAGAATTATATTTATTTATGCTAGCATGACTTTAGTAACAGATACACATTGTATAATTAATAGAGCATTCGAGGATAATAAAATAGTATGTGTAACTAAAGTTATAAATAAAGGTGCTGTTTAGTAATAGTGTTGATATAAGCATGTTTTTTAATACTGTAGAAAGCAAATCTACTGCAAACCAGCATGGTTGCAGTAAATATAAAAATATTTAAATATTTTTATAGGTTTATATTTAATTTTATTACCTGTAAAAAAGAAGCCTTTAACGCGGCTTTGGCATACAGTTTTCAAATTTTATATAAGACTTTGATGGAAGAATATGATGTTTATATTGATGAGGTAATTACAGATAAGTAAGTGCAAGAAAGTTTAGGCTGGTGAGTTTATGCTTGTATTTGATATATTAAATAACTTTAAACAGGTTGAAGAAAATTTTCAAATAGGAAACAGTCATTATTGGTTGATTTTAAAGGCTGACGAACTTTATAAAATTAAGGATATTCTTGTTTTAGATGAAGAAAGTCTTCAAGAATGTGTAAATTTAGATCAGTTTCCTAAACTAAGTTTTTATTCTGGATACATGTTTATAGTTTTTAATATTCTAGATTATAGTAATATGGAGGTTGTTTCAAAGGAACTTAATATTTTTTTAAGCAGAGACTACATTATAACTGTTTATAAAGAAGAACTGAATATTATCAGTGGTTTAATTGGCGATATAAGAGAATCTAAAAACACTTTTATCTTAAAGGAAAAGCCAAATGCTTCAATTGTCCTTTATTATATACTTGACAGAATTATATTGAGAAATTATGAGGTTATTTCTTCGATTGAAGCTCATGCTGATAAAATTGAAATAAGCATACTTAAAAGCCCGAGAAACGAACACCTAGAAGAACTTATCCACCTGAGGCGTCAGGTTTATAAAATCAGAAAATATTTAAATCCCTTAAGATACATAGGTGACGGTCTTATAAGCAATGAAAATTATATTATAGAAACCGAAAATATAGGCTATTTTAAAAATCTTAGCACTAAGATTGAGAAACTTATGCTTTCACTAGAAAGTTTAGTCCAGGATTTAGCATTAGTAAGAGAAGCCTTCGAATCTGAAATATCTAATAAAACAAATGAACTTATGAAAGTTTTTACACTTATTGCAAGTATATTTTTGCCTCTAAATTTAATAACAAGCATGTATGGTATGAATTTTAAAAATATACCTTTTGTTGAATTGGAACATGGATATTATATTGTAACAGTCATAATGCTTACAATTTCTTTTGGACTATTAGTGTTATTTAAAAAAAAGAAGTGGTTATGATTTGTATTTTTCATCAATATTTGATAGAATGTAAACGTAATACATATTTTAACGATAGGGGGAATAAACATGGCAGAAAAAAATATGGATCTAAGCAAAAAATACGAATATGCTTGGGATAAGTACTCAAAGGAAGATTTAAAAAAGGTTTTTTCACTTAGTGAAAATTATAAGAAATTTATGTCTGACTGCAAAACTGAAAGAGAGTGTGTTGATGAGTTTGTAGCTTTAGCTGAAAAAGCAGGTTATACAAATATTGATACATTAATTGCTGAAAATAAAGCTTTAAAAGCAGGAGACAAGGTTTATGCAAATAATATGGGAAAAACCCTAGCTTTATTTGTGATAGGAACTGAGCCATTTGAAAAGGGTATGAAAATACTTGGAGCTCACGTTGATTCACCAAGACTTGATTTAAAGCAGAATCCTTTATATGAAGATACCGATTTAGCTATGATGGAAACACACTATTACGGCGGAATAAAAAAGTATCAGTGGGTTACTATACCTCTAGCTATACATGGAGTTATAGTTAAGAAGGATGGAACTGTTGTAAATGTAGTTATAGGAGAAGATGAAAGTGATCCTGTAATAGGAATTTCAGATCTTTTAATACACTTATCTGCTGATCAGCTGCAAAAGAAGCTTGATAAAGGAGTAGAAGGTGAAGATCTTAATATCTTAGTAGGCAGCATGCCAATTGAAGATAAAGAAGCTAAAGACAGAGTTAAGGCCAATGTGCTAAAAATATTAAATGAAAAATATGGAACAGATGAAGAAGATTTTGTTTCAGCAGAGCTTGAAATAGTTCCTGCAGGAAAAGCTAGAGACTACGGCTTAGATAGAAGTATGGTACTTGCATATGGACATGATGACAGAGTTTGTGCATATACTTCCTTTGAAGCTTTAATGAAAGTTGAAAGTACAGATAAAACTTGTGTAGCTTTATTTGTAGATAAAGAAGAAATAGGCAGTGTTGGAGCTACTGGAATGCATTCAAAATTCTTTGAAAATGTAGTTGCTGAACTTATGGAACTTAAGGGTGAATACAGCGGTATCAAATTAAGAAGAGCATTAGCAAGTTCAAAGATGCTTTCTTCAGACGTGAGTGCTGCTTTTGATCCAAACTATCCATCAGTAATGGAAAGAAAGAATACTGCTTACTTTGGAAAAGGAATAGTATTTAACAAGTATACTGGTGCTAGAGGAAAAGGCGGCTGCAATGATGCAAATCCAGAATTTATAGCAGAACTTAGAGCTATAATGGAAAAGCATGGAGTAATTTGGCAAACAGCTGAACTTGGAAAAGTTGATCAAGGCGGCGGAGGAACAATAGCATACATATTAGCTGAGTATAATATGCAGGTTATAGACTGTGGTGTTGCTCTTCAAAACATGCATGCCCCATGGGAAGTAGCAAGCAAGGCTGACATATATGAAGCTGTTAAAGCTTACCATGCATTCTTATTAGAAGCATAATCAAAAACAAAAATCCATGGCTGTTAAAGCAGCCATGGATTTTCTAAATTTTTATATTAATAGAATAAGCTATTACAGGGGGTACATAATGAATAAAAAAGAGCTAAACAAAATGAAAAAAGAATTTAAACTAGACAGCGTGCTGTTAAGTATAAAAGAAATATATAATTTGTACATAAAAAAGGATAATTTATCAGTTATACATTCAGATATGACCTATTTTCAAATGCTTGATAGTGAGGCTCAGGAGATTTATCTTAACAATTTCAAAAAAATAATAGGAGGGTCTATAGATACAAAGCTTTTTGAACTGTCATTTACAACAGAGAATGAAGTGAATGAAACTCAAATTTTGCTTACAGAGGCTTTAAATTCAGAAACTAATGAAGATTTAATAAAGCATATGGATACTCTAGCTCAAGGGTTAATAGACAACTATTCCTATGATGCAGATATAGTAGTCACATTCATTAAAGGAGATTATTGGAGCAGCAAAGGAAGGAAGGATGATGAGTATGAAGCTATAGAGGACTATGTAAATTCACTTCCATTTATTATGGGAAGTGTTAACAAAGTAGAGCCTTTTAAAAAGACATTAATGTTCAATTATGAAGAGAAGGAAATAAGGACAAGCAGTGTGCTGGATACTTTCATAAATCTTAATTCTCCAATAGATGGATTTATGTTTCCAAGCTTTGAGAATGGATTTGCAAATATGAATAAAGTTATATATTACAATTCAAAACCAAAGGATATTAATTACAAATTTATTGATAATGTATTAAAATGTAGTATGAAGCTTACTGCTGAGGAAGAAAAAAGCTGCTTTACTGATATAATAAGAAGTGTTGTAGGAGAAAGCATAAAATCAGAAGTAATTGAAGATATTTATTCAAAGCTTGAACTTATGAAAGAAGTTTGTGAGGAAGATGAAAAACCAGTTATAAGTTTAAATGATGTGAAAAATATAGTAAAAGATATTGACTCTAAAGATATAGAAATTTTAGAATCTGCATTTGAGGAGACTTGTGGTAAGGACTATGAGTTTAACATAACCAACATACTTCCTGCGTCAAATGCAAAGTCGGTAAAAATATGGAACGATAATATATCAATAAATATGAACCCTAAAAACTTAAATGGTATAAAGCAGGTAAAATCTGAAAATGGAACGAGATGCTTAGTAATTGAGCTTGATGATGATGTAGTGATAGAAGGATTTAAACTAAAGACAGAAGATTAAAAAATGCCCTTAGAAAAGGGCATTTTCTTATTTCATTAACAATTGAATTAAAGTTCTAGTAGGCATTCCTGTGGCTCCTGACTCAAATATATCTGAACCAGAAGAGGAGCCCGCACAGCCGGCAATATCCAGATGAGCAAAATTTACATCCTCAGCAAAGCTTTGAAGAAATAAACCAGCAACAATAGCTCCACAGGATGTTCCTGTATTTTTCAAATCAGCACTGTCAGTTTTTAGCTGCTCTAAGTATTCTGAATTATGTGGAAGTCTCCAAAAGTTTTCTCCTGTCTCTGTTCCACAGTTAATAATTTCTTTTGACAATTCATCTGAATTACTTAAAAGACCAGCATTAATTCCGCCGAGAAACTGGGCACAAGAACCAGTCAGTGTAGCTATATCTATAATATTGGTAGCACCTAATTCTTTTGCGTAGGTAATAGCGTCACAAAGAATTAATCTTCCCTCAGCATCTGTTGAAATTACCTGCACGGTTTTTCCACTGTAAGTAGTTATTACATCTCCTGGCTTATAAGAGCTGCCTGAAGGCATATTTTCAACTACTGGAATAAGCGCAAGAACGTTTTTCTTGGGTTTAAGGTGGTTTAGTATTTTCATTACACCAAGGACAGAAGCAGCACCAGCCATATCTGAAACCATGCGTTCCATACCTTTTCCTGGCTTTAAGGTTATACCCCCACTGTCAAAGGTCACTCCTTTTCCAATAAGAGCGGTAATATTTTTACTTGAAGGATCTCCAAAATACTGCATAACTATAAGTCTTGGACTATGCAGGCTTCCTTTACCTACATATAGAATAGAATTCATTCCCATTTGTTCAAGCTTGTACTTATCTATAACAGCTATATCTAAGTTTTCATCTTTAGCTATAGCTTCAGCCTGTTGTGCCATAAATTTAGGAGTAACATAATTTGAAGGTAAGTTTACAATTTGACGAACATAATTTACAGCATTTCCTACTATTAAACCATTATTGATGCTATCTTTATATGAAGAAATAATATTTATGTTCTGAAGCAAGACTTTATCTTCATTTTGTTTTATGCCTTTAAATTTATACAAAGACATTTCTAATGCTTGGCCTATTATATAGCCTAAATCTTCATGCAAGTTATCATAAATATCAAGCTCTTTAATAGTGTTTTTTAATGATTTTATTGAACTTCCTAAAGCCTTTAATAATCTTATGGAGTTGAATTCTTCTGTAGAACCAAGGCCTAGAACAAATATCTTTCTATATTCAGACCTACCTAAGGTATTTAAGATTTCAAGCTCTTTATACTCTCCGATATTTTCTGAAAAAGAAAGTATTTCTGAAAGTTCAGCTGGATATTCTAATTCAAAGTTATTGAATTTAAAAATTAAAAGATTAGAATACATTTTGGTATCGTTTACACCTATCATAGATACACCCCCCAATAAATAATAACATAATTCTGTTTAAATGTTTACTTAAAAATTATATTATTTGTTTAGAAAAAAGATTCTTTTAAAAGGATTTTACACGATTAATGTAGAATTATTTATCTCAAGAGGTGGATTTATGTTTGATATAAATATAGATTTAAATGATGTTAGTATTTCAAGTATTGAAAGAGATGATATTGTTTTTATACAAAAATGGATTAACGAGCAAAATAGCAGCAATGCAGGAAATGAAAAACCTTTAGGACTTAAAGAAATTTACGAAAGGTTTTTGGAGTATTATGTAAGTGAGGGTGAGTTTTTTTTAAAGATAACAAAAAAAGAAAAACTTATCGGTGTCTTAAAAGGCAGAATTGAATTTAAAATAATAAATGAAGTATGGTTTTGGTACTTTTTATTAGATAATCAATATAGAGAACTTGGAATAGGCAGTAATATTATTAAAAATGTTAAAGATTATTTTATGAATGAACTAGGCATATATGACTTTTATACAGGAGTTTGTGAAAAAGATTTAAGAATTCTTAAGTTTTGGAATAAGAATAAATTTTTGATTACTAGAATTTCTAAGGGATATTTTAATATTAACAATGAAGATCTTGATATGATTGTTTTAAAAAACTGCCCAAAGGCTGATTAAGAAATTCAAATATCATACCAAAATATGGATATATTTATTAAAATATCATTAAATACCATTGACAGCTAAACTGATGATAAACTATAATGAACTTATGCTGAATCCTTTTATAGGTACGGAGGAACCAAAATGTTGGGGTTAATCTGATTTATCAGTAGGGAACCTTCACCCGCACCCGTCAGCTAACTCCGGAGGCAAGAAGGGGGGATGAACAAATGAAATTCTCTAAATCAAAGCCATTCATTTTTGTTGTTACTCTAGTGGCTCTTGGCATTACTGCTAAAGTTAATTCTTATGAGGTTAAGGCAGATGCAGCTATTAAAGATCAACCAAGTGTGGTTGTCCGTTCTGTTGATTTAAACTCGGACAAGGTTATAAAGGTTCCAGAGAGAAGTGTACCAAAAGATAACCAAAAGACCAACACTGCAAAGAAAACAACCTTAAACAGAGGGGGAAGCGGATTAAATCAAGCAGGTCCCACAGCTCCAGCAGGCAGCGGTAGTGTAGTTTCCTATGCGTATAAGTTTTTAGGAAGACCATACATATGGGGAGCTTCAGGTCCAAATGCGTTTGATTGTTCTGGATTTACTTCATACGTCTACAGATCTTTTGGCGTTAGTCTTGATCACTATACTGGAAGTCAATTCGGTCGTGGTCAGGCAGTGGGTAAAGGTAATCTTTCTCAAGGAGACTTAGTATTTTTTAATACTTATGGTTCAATTTCTCATGTTGGTATTTATATTGGAAATGGAGACTTTATTCATGCGGCAAACTCCAGAACAGGAGTAATTGTAAGTAGTTTGTCAGAAGGGTATTATGCATCACATTATGCTGGTGCAAAAAGAGTATTAAAATAAATGGTTGTTCTCGGCAGGTTTTGCCGAGTTTTTTTTATCATAAATTTGTATTTCATTTAATAATAATATAAAGAATATGCTTGTACATAAAAATTCAAGATATAATTCTTTATAACCAGGAGGTATAAAATGAAATACACAAGATATGATATGAAACGAAAAAGGAATGGGAATTTTACTTTTGTTTTTATAATGGCAGCTACTCTTATATTTGCATTTATTATTGGAACTGCAATTTTTAATCTGATGTTTAAAAATGCTGCTATGAGTGAACTGATACCTAAACCTAGCAAAAGTGCTTTGGAGGTTGCTAAAACCTCAGAAAAATCAATCGCTAAGTATATTGCTGTACAACATGGCTTATTTCAAAAGCAGGAATATATAGAACCGGGGAAAAATAAGTTAGTACCCTATGGAAATCCTTTTACTATTAGTGAAGACCAAAAGGGTACCAGAATATTTTTAGGAATATATAATGAGGCTGAAGGTATAAAAGCTATAAAAACTTTAACCGATAAGGGAATAGCTAATTCCAAGATGACTTTTGAAATAAATACGGCATCAAGTCCGTGCGAAGAAGAAATCTCTGCTGTTATAGATGCTGAGCTTACAATTTTATCAAAGCTTAGCGATAATAATATTAAATCAATACCAACAGAGGATTTGAAAAAATGGTGCTCAACTGAGGTTAAAGAGGTTGATAAAAACAGCAAAAACATAAATGTATTAAATGAATTAAAAGAGCATGTTAATGGACTGCCTAAGGAGATTTCAAAAGATAAAGTTCCAGAATGCTATATATATATATATAATGTATTAAAAAAGATTAATAATAAGTAAAGATTTAGGCACCTTTCAAAAGGTGCCTTTATTGGCATTTTATTAAATAAAATGTCATGAAAAGCCAAATTTCTAAATAATTCTTAAATAATTTACTAAGCACTTGTTTATGCATATATTAAATGTTAAACTATAAACGATGTATAATCAAGGTGGGGATAATCATTGAAAGGTTCAAATAAAAGTTCAGCTTTTTTTATTTTTATTGTGCTTTTAGGTTCTATTTGCGGAAGCTTAATTGGAGACTTGTTAGGTTCAAATATAAAAGTGCTTTCATTCCTGAAGAATGTTTACTTTATAGGTATGAATAAGCCCTTAGTATTAGACTTGAAAGTAATTAGCCTTTCTTTTGCAATAAACTTTAATATTAATTTGATGTCTATAATTGGCATAATTGTGGCAATAATACTATATAGGAAATTCTAAAATATAGGATGTGGTACAATGAAGTTTATTTTGGCTTCAGCTTCAGAAAGAAGACAAGAACTTTTGAGCAGAATTATAAATAATTTTGAAATTATTGTGAGTAATTTTGATGAAGAGTCGGTAATTTTTCAAGGAGACTGTGAGGAATACGTAAAAGAACTAGCATTAGGAAAAGTAAATACTGTATCTAAAAATATAGGTGATCAGTGCATTATTGTGGGTTGTGATACAATAGTTTATCATAATGGTAAGATATTAGGAAAACCAAAAGATAAAAAGGATGCATATAAAATGCTTCAAACCTTAAGCGGAAATTCCCATAAGGTTTATTCAGGCATTGCTGTTAAAAATACAGCTACAAATGAAATAAAAGCAGACTTTGTGTGCACAGATGTATACTTTTCCAAGATATCCTCAAGTGAAATTGATAAGTATATAGAAACCAATGAGCCTATGGATAAGGCTGGAGCTTATGGAATTCAAGGATATGGTGGTATTTTTGTTGAAAAAATAATTGGTTGTTATTATAATGTTGTAGGGCTTCCTTTAAATAGGCTTTACAATATGCTTAGGGAGATGGGGGTAAATCTATAAAGGAGCAAAGTTATGGAAAGAACACTTAGAGTTATGGATTTACCAGAAAACGAAAGACCAAGAGAGAAGCTGTTAAAGTATGGAGCTGAAACTCTGTCAAATGGGGAGCTTATTGCTATAATATTAAGAACAGGCAGTTCTAGTGAAGATATACTTAATTTAAGTAATAGAGTGCTTAAAGAAACTGGAGGGCTAAATGGTCTTTTAGCTTCTGATGCTCATGAGTTTTTAAGCTTAAAAGGTATAGGTGCTGCTAAAGCAGCACAGCTTATGTCACTAGCTGAAATATCAAAAAGATTTAGGACATTTAGGTCAGGAGAAGAGTATAAAATAACTCAGCCTAAAGATGCTGCTGAATTACTAATGGAAGATATGAGGTATTTAAAGCAGGAACATTTAAAGGTTATTATGTTAAATACTAAAAATATTGTGATAACCGTAAAAAGTGTTTCAGTTGGAAGTTTAAATTCTTCTATAGTACATCCTAGAGAAGTCTTTTGTGAAGCTATAAAAAAAAGCAGTGCTTCCATTATAATAAGCCACAATCATCCTTCGGGAGACCCTTCACCAAGCAGTGAAGATATAAGCCTCACGCAGAGAATAAAAGAAAGCGGCAAGTTACTTGGGATTGAACTTTTGGATCACATTATAATTGGAAATGGAAATTATGTAAGCTTGAAAGAAAAAGGTATTATATAACACGTAAGTTGAAAGGAGAAATTTTTAATGGGATTATTTGGAATGTCAAAGGACATGGGAATAGATTTAGGAACTGCAAATACTCTAATATATGTAAGAGGGAAAGGTATTCTGCTTAGAGAGCCTTCTGTTGTGGCTATAAATTGCGATACTAAAAAGGTTCTTGCGGTTGGACTTGAAGCAAAGCAAATGATTGGCAGAACGCCAGGAAATATTGTAGCTATAAGACCACTTAAGGATGGGGTTATAGCTGATTTTGATGTTACTCAAACAATGATGAAAAAGTTTATAGATAAAATTAGTCCTAAGAGTGCTTTTACAAGCCCAAGAATAGTTGTGTGTTTTCCTTCTGGAGTAACTGAAGTTGAAAAAAGAGCTATAGATGAGGCTACTAAGCAGGCTGGGGCTAGAGAGGTTCTTTTAATGGAAGAGCCTATGGCTGCTGCTATTGGTGCAGGACTTCCTGTAAATGAGCCAACTGGAAGCATGATTGTTGATATTGGTGGAGGAACTACCGAAGTTGCTGTTATATCTCTTGGAGGGATTGTAACCAGTAAGTCTTTGAGGGTTGCTGGAGATGAACTAGACCAGTCAATAATAAGCTACATAAAAAGAGAATATAATTTAGCTATTGGAGAAAGAACTGCAGAAGCTGTCAAGATGGAACTTGGTTCAGCTTATCCTTCAGAGAACGAAGGTACTATGCAGATTAAAGGTAGAGACCTAATAACTGGACTTCCTAAAATTGTAGATATAACTGAAGGTGAAGTAAGAAATGCTTTAAAGGAGCCTGTAGCATCAATAATTGATGCTATTAAGACTACTCTTGAAAAAACTCCCCCAGAGCTTGCTGCTGATATTATGGATAAAGGAATAATGCTTGCAGGAGGAGGAGCTCTTCTGAAAGGATTAGACAAACTAATAAACCATGAGACTCATATGCCTGTACACATTGCAGAATCACCTCTTGACTGCGTTGCTTTGGGTGCTGGGAAAGCACTAGATAATGTAGATAAAGTGAGCAGAAAAAGATAGCATATGGCATTTTTAAAGAACAAACTGGCAGTAACTATTATTGTGCTGTCAGTTAGCTTTTTAATATTAATTGGCATAAGCGTCAAGAGAGAAAAAGCATCTATTATTGAAAATGGTGCAGGGGCTACCTTAAATGCGGTTCAGGGATTCAGTTATAAGGCAGGAAATGTAATTAAAGAAAATTTGAGTTTCATATTTAATTTTTCCAAGGTTAAAAAAGAAAATGAAGAGCTCAGAGCTAAAAATAGCGAGTTAGAACAGAAAGCATTAGAAAGTGATTCTTTAGCTAAAGAAAATACTGAACTGAGAGAAGCACTTAATTTTAAAAATCAGCATTCTGAATATAATTATGTGGGATGCGATATCATAGGCAAAAGTGGCGGAAATTATTTGGATGGGTATATAATAGATAAGGGGACTAAAGATAATATTAAAAAAGGAATGGTAGTTGTTACGGCAAGAGGTCTAGTTGGTCAAGTAACTTCTACTGCAAGCAATTGGTCTGTTGTACAATCCATATCAAATGAAAATATTGCAGTTAGTGCTATGGTAGAAAGTACAAATGAAACAAGTGGAATTTTAAAAGGATATAAGGATGCTGACAGCAAGCTTTTAGCTAAGCTTTATAATTTGCCGGAAGATTCTGCTATAAAAAAAGGCGATGTTATATTAACATCAGGTTACGGGAATCTTTATCCTAAGGGCATAAGGATTGGACAGGTAGTAGATGTAGAAGAGGATAAGGGTAAGATTATGAAAAATGCTGTCATTGAACCTTATGTGGACTTTAATAAATTAGAAGAAGTGTTAGTTATAATACCAAAAGATATAAGAGATATAAAATATTAAGGTGAGAAATATGAAAAAAATTTTTACTTTATTTTTATTATGTGTGTTTCTGCTAGTTGTTGATAACACACTTGTTCCTTTTTTTGCACTAAGAGGATATTATCCGAGTCTTTTATTAGTGTTTGTTATTTTGTATTCTGTTATTAACGGAATGTGGGAAGGTATCTGGCTGGGAGCATTTTCAGGCCTTCTTCAGGATATATATTTTTTTAATGGATTTGGAATAAATGCATTTACCAATATTCTTATATGTACAGCAGCAGGTTTTATAGGCATTGGAATTTTTAAAGAAAAAGGTTTAATACCAGTGGTGTCTTCCTTTGTTTTATGTTTTGTTAAGGGAGTGCTTGTATTTTCGCTGCTTTATCTACTAAAAGTATATGCGCCTTTTAGTCATATTCTGTATAATAGCATTTATTCAATGTTTATTTCTGTATTTGCTTATAGGCCAATATATAAGCTTTGTCAGAAGGAATTTATGCAAAGAAAGTGGAGCTTTTATGATAAATAATAATCAAGTGAGGGGAAAGTATGAAAAAGAAGAAAAAAATATTTAATAGATATATTTCTTTGCTAATAATTATGATATTGATCTTTACAGCGATTATATCTAGACTTACAATTCTTCAAGTTGTAAAAGCAGATGAATATAAAGATAAAGCAAATACAAAGGCAATAACTGAAGTACCAGAATTTGCTCCCAGAGGACAAATATTGGATAATACAGGAGAGGTTCTAGCCACAAATAAGCAGAGTTATAATGTTACATTTACAGAAACAGAAGATAGTCTTAATAGCTTTTATGATACAATGGACGGCTTGTTTAAAATATTGGATGATAATAAAGCTATACAAAAGGATGATCTTCAGCTTAAGGTAAATCCGTTTAGCTTTCAATTTGCAGCCTCAGATGAGGATACAAAAAAATCACTTGAAATTAGGTTTAAAAGAGATAGAGGGCTTAATGAAGGTATTCAGAGTAAACTCTTTCCAAAGGCAAAAGATAAGCTTACGGATGATCAGGAAGATGAAATAAATAATAAGCTTTTAGAAATTACTCCAGAGCAAACCTTTAATTATTTAGTTGACTTTTATAAAGTTTCTCCAGAGGAAATTTTTCAAAGTATTATAGATCAATATGGAAAATCACCTGAGGACACAATAACAAGACTTCAGGAAAGATATAAAATAACTGTGGATGATAGTACAAAGGTATTGCTTGATCAGTATATTAAAACTTCAAAAAAGCAAATAAAAGATGATTTATTAAAGCAGCTTATCGAAAAATGCAATGTTGAAAAAAATAAGCTTTCTCCTGAAAAGCAGGTTGAACTTGAAAGAAGATATATTCTCGTAAAAGATGCTTTAAAGATGCAGAGCTTTTCCGGCTACAAACCTGTTGTAATAGCAAGTAATATTAGCAAAGAAACAGCTGATATTATTTATCAAAAACTTAATGATTTTTCAGGAGTAGATATATCTATGCAACCTATGAGAACCTATCCTTATGGTCAGCTTGGCTCAGCTGTACTTGGATATATATCAAAAGTTGGTTCAGACAGTAAATATGAAGAAAAAGGCTATGATGTTAATACAGACTATATAGGTGTTCAAGGTATAGAAGGTGCCTTTGAAGACAGGCTTAGAGGTTCTAAGGGCGGAAGTATTGTTAAGCTCAATAGATACGGAAGAGTTATTGAAGAACTTGGAAGAAGAGAACCTTATCCGGGACAATCAATACAGCTTACAATAGATAAAAATGTACAGTATGCAGCTGAGACTGCTTTAGATAAGGTTATGGCTGATTTACAAAAAAGAGGAAGACAAAAGGACGTTAATACAGTTAATGCAACAAGAGGTGCAGCTGTTGCTATAGATGTAAATACTGGAGCGGTGCTGGCTCTTGCTTCAAGACCTGGATTTAATCCTAATGATTTTTCAAATCCAAGCGGATTGACTACGGATACTTTTAAGAAATACTTTGATCCTGATTATGCAGAGTATGGAAAGTCAAGAGGACTTCCAAGCAGCTTAATAGAAAAACTTTTCCCTGTAAGTGTAAAAACACAGAAAAGGTATGACAGATTTGATTTTGCACCTAAACCTCTGTACAATTATGCAACATACTCTTTAGTTCCTCCTGGATCTACCTTCAAACCAATGACAGCAGTTGCTGGACTGGAGTCTGGAGTAGTAACTCCGGGAGATACTGTAAACGACCATTCTATATTTGATGATGGGAAAGGTTATAAACAAACGTTTTATGACAATGGTTCAGGTTCAGGAATAGTAAATTTGACAAAGGCATTGGAAAAGTCAAGTAACCCTTATTTTATGACTGTTGGTCAGAAACTCAGGGAAGCCAAGGGTGATGATATCTTAGCAAACTATGCATGGAAATTTGGTTTAGGAGAAAAACCTCAATCTAATGCAAAGTACTCAACCGGAATAGAAATAGGAGAAAATTTTGGTCAGGTTTTTAATACTTACAGTATAAAAAATAATTATGCCGAAAATTATCTGCTTGTAACTATGGAGGAGTTAAAATCCGGGAAAGGTCAATATAAAATAGCGTCCTTTACGCCTATTGATTTATATGATAATGACGGTGATATTCAAAAGGTAAAGGATATAAAAACCGATTTTAAGAACCAAATTAAAGAATTTATACGAAATGGCGGAAAGGACAATGATGTAATAAAGTCATATTCAGATTATCTGAATAAACTAATAGCAGCAGACCCAATTTATAAAGGCAAAAATATTTCTAAGGACGAGATCTCGGCAGTAGCTAACGAGATGCTTATGATTACTATATATGATGGCAACTTCCAGAGCAAAGCGCCATTTAATATGTATAATGCTGCTATCGGTCAGGGTATGAGCAATTTTACTCCGCTGCAATTAGCAAATTACGTTTCAACCCTAGTAAATGGGGGAAACAGGTATAAACTTCACCTTGTAGATAAAATCTTAGATGCAAATGGAAATGTTGTTCAGCAGATAAAGCCAGAAGTAGTTGAAAATGCTGGCATTAAGCAAAGTACCGTAGATGCAATCAAACAAGGTATGAGCGCCGTTACAGGTGAAGACGGTACAGCAGCTGGAGTATTTAATGGATTCCCAATAAAAACTGCAGGTAAAACAGGTTCTGCAACTTATAGCAAGACTCAGGATGAAATTGACAGGACATCATATGGTGTTTACATTGGTTTTGCACCATATGATAAGCCGAGAATCGCTGTAGCAGTGATTGTGTTCGATGGTGGTCACGGTGGATTTATAGCACCAGTTGCTAGGGCTATGTATGAGGCTTATTTTAAAACAGAACTTGATGCACAGGGTTATACACCGCAGAATGATGTCGTTTCTAAGCCTATTCAATAAAATTAGACGGATTTTATCCGTCTAATTTTTTTGTCTATTAATATTTAAATTAAAGAAGGATTTTAGTAATATTTGTTGAATTGTAAGATATATCTTCCTAAGTATAATAGTGGTTATAAAACATATAAATTGAAAAGAGTTTAATTTATGTAAACAATAGTTTCATTATAAATATAAATCAAGAATAAGGAGATATTATGAAGAAGAAAAAAATATTTAACAGATACATATCCTTGCTAATAATTATGATATTAATTTTTGCGGCGCTTCTATCTAGACTTACAATACTTCAAATTGTAAAAGCAGATGAGTATAAAGATAAAGCTAATACAAAAGCTGTAACTGAAATTGCAGAAAATGCGCCAAGAGGCCAAATACTAGATAATACCGGTGAAGTTTTAGCAACAAATAAACAAAGCTATAATGTTACTTTTGCAGAAACAGAGGATAGTCTTAACAGTTTTTTTGATACAATGGATGGACTTTTTAAAATATTAGACGGAAATAAGGCTGTCCAAAAAGATGATTTTCAGCTTAAAGTAAATCCATATAGTTTTCAGTTTACTGCCTCTGATGAAGATACTAAAAAAGCTCTTGAAATTAGATTTAAAAGAGATAAGGGACTTAATGAAAAGGTTAGGAAGAAGGTTTTTCCAAAGGTGAAAGACAAGCTTACTGATGATCAGGAAGATGAAATAAATAATAAGCTTTTAGAAATTACTCCAGAAGAAACCTTTAATTATTTGGTTGATTTATATATGGTATCTCCAGAGAAAATTTTTGAAAGTATTATAAATCAATATAAAAAATCACCTGAGGATACAATAACAAGACTTCAGGAAAGATATAAAATAACAGTGGATGATAGTATAAAAGTATTGCTTAATCAGTATATTAAAGCTTCAAAAAAGCAAATAAAAGATGATTTGCTAAAGCAGCTTATTGAAAAATTCAATATTGAGAAAAACAAGCTTTCACCTGAAAAGCAGGTAGAACTTGAAAGGAGATATATTGTCGTAAAAGATGCTTTAAAGAAGCAGAGCTTTACAGGATATAAGCCTGTTGTAATAGCAAGCAATATAAGTAAAGAAACAGCAGATATTATATATCAAAAACTTAATGATTTTCCTGGAGTAGACATATCACTGCAGCCTATGAGAACATATCCTTATGGTCAGATTGGATCAGCTGTTCTTGGATATATATCGAAGATTGGCTCAGATAGTAAATATGAAGAAAAAGGCTATGATGTTAATACAGACTATATAGGTGTTCAAGGTATAGAAGGTGCTTTCGAAGACAAACTTAAAGGTTCCAAGGGTGGAAGTGTAGTTAAGCTTAATAGAAATGGAAGAGTTATTGAAGAACTTGGAAGAAGGGAGCCTTATCCGGGACAATCTATACAACTTACCATAGATAGAAATGTACAGTATGCTGCAGAAACAGCTTTAGATAAGACAATGTTGGAACTCCAAAAACAGGGAAGAGTTAAAGACGTAAATACTGCAAACGCAACAAGAGGAGCTGCTGTAGCTATAGATGTAAATACGGGGGCTGTGCTTGCTCTTGCATCAAGACCAGGGTTTGACCCTAATGATTTTTCAAATCCAAGCGGTCTTTCAACTGATATATTTAAAAAATATTTTGATCCTGATTACGTTGCCTATGGCAAATCAAGAAATTTGCCAAGCAGTTTAATAGAAAAACTTTTTCCTGTAAATCCTAAAACTCAGAAAAGGTATGATGCTTTCGATTTTGTTCCTAAGCCGTTATATAACTATGCAACCTATTCTTTAGTTCCTCCTGGTTCTACATTTAAACCCGCTACTGCGGTTGCGGGTCTTGAATCAGGAGCTATCACAAGAGGATTTGGTATAACAGACAATGGTCATTTTAAAGGTGCAGATGGAAAGGATATTCATTTTGATGTTGGCGGGTATAATTACGTTGATCTAACAAAAGCTTTAGCGGTTTCAAGCAATCCCTACTTTATGACCGTAGGTGATAAACTTCTTCAATTATCTGACTATAAGGATTACGATGTACTTGCACAATATGCGTGGAAACTAGGACTAGGAGAAAAACCATCAGCTAATGCAAAATATTCTACAGGTATTGAAATAGGAGAAAACTTCGGTCAGGTATTTAACAGTGTAAGTAATAAAAATGTTTTTGCAATAAACACTTATTACCAGGTAAGAGAGGTTCTCAAATCAGGTAAGGGAAGCTATAGAGTTGCTAACTTTACTCCTATTGATTTATATGATAATGATGGAGATACCCAAAAGGTAAAAGACATTAAGACTGACTTTAAAAATTTAATTATGGGATTTGTAAAAACAGGCGGTTTTGACAGTGATGAGTTAAAAGCTAGTCCTGGAAAAAGAGATAGTTATGTAGTTAAGGGTTATGTAGACAGCATAAATAAGTTAATAGCTGCAGATCCTCAGTATAAGGGAAAGAATATATCAAAAGATGAAATATCAGCCATTGCGAATGAAATGTTAATGATTACTATCTACGATGGCTATACTCAGAGTACACTTCCATTTAATATGTACTACGCTGCTATAGGTCAAGGAATGAATAACTTTACTCCGCTTCAACTAGCAAATTATGTTTCAACAATTGCGAATGGAGGAACTAGATATAAGATACATCTTGTGGATAAGATATTAGATGCTGACGGAAAAGTAATTCAGCAGACTAAGCCTGAAGTTGCAGAAAACACAGGAATCAAGCCTTCAACGGTTGAAGCAGTAAAGGCGGGCATGCAGGCTGTTAACACTGGGGAAGATGGTACCGCAAGATTTGCATTTAGTGGATTCCCTATACCGACAGCAGGAAAAACTGGATCTGCTACGTTTAATGAAAAAACTCAGGATGAACTTGGTAGAACTTCATATGCTGTCTATATAGGTTTTGCACCATATAATAATCCAAGGATTGCTGTTGCAGTAATGATATTTGATGGTGGTCACGGTGGCAATATTGCTCCAGTAGCTAGAGCTATGTATGAAGCTTACTTTAAAACAGAACTGGATGCTAAGGGCTATACTCCAATAAATGTTGTTATAGCAAAAAAAGCTGGTCAATAAAATTAGACGGATTACCCGTCTAATTTTATTTTTTGAATAGTTATTTTCAAATTAAAGAAGGATTTTAACAATATTTGTTGAATAATACACTGTATGCTCTTATACTTTGGAGGTTTGTTATGGTAGACGACAAAATAATTATTAAAGGCAATAAAGACGGCTTATATGCAATTATAAATATGAATAAATTTAAAGACTTTGATGAAATGCTTGATAGCCTAATAGAGAAGCTGTCTAGAGGTAAGAAATTTTATAAGGGCTGTACTCTAAAGATAACTATGGAGCTGAAAAATTTAAGTGAAAGAGAACTAGCTAAACTTAGAGACGTTCTTTTTGACGAATTTATGATTAAAGATTGTATTTTTGAAGATAGGGAAGAAAAACCCAGCAAGGTGTTTTCAGGTATCTATGAAGGCCGCACAAAGTTTCTTAGAAAAACTGTAAGAAGTGGTCAATGCATAAATTATTCGGGAAATATTGTTATTATAGGGGATGTTAATCCAGGTTCGGAAGTTTATGCAGGTGGAAATATAGTTGTTCTCGGAGCCTTAAAAGGACATGCTTATGCAGGCGTTGGCGGTAATGAAAAAGCTATAATTGCAGCATTTAGTCTGCAGCCTGAGATACTTCAAATTGCAGATATAATGACAAGGTCACCTGAAGATGGAATGAAACCTCAATATCCAGAGGTTGCGAAAGTAAAGGATAACAGCATAATTGTTGAACCATATTTATTTAATAAGTTCATTTAAGATATAGTTTGAAGAATTAAAAACACAAATATAAAGTTATGGGAGGAAAATTAAATGGGAGAAGCTATTGTAGTAACTTCAGGTAAAGGTGGAGTTGGAAAAACTACGACTACAGCAAATATTGGTACAGCACTAGCTGCTATGGGAAAGAAGGTTGTTGTTGTCGATGGAGATACAGGTCTTAGAAATTTAGATGTTTTAATGGGACTTGAAAACAGGATAGTAAATACTTTGGTGGATGTTATTGAAGACAGATGCAGACTAAAATCTGCATTGATTAAAGATAAAAGATTTAATAATTTATTTTTACTTCCTACAGCACAAACCAGAGACAAGAATGATATTGAGCCTAAAAAAATGCTTCAGCTTATTGATCAATTAAAAGATGAATTTGATTATGTAATTATTGACTGTCCTGCCGGAATAGAACAAGGATTTGAAAATGCTGTTATAGGGGCTGATAGAGCAGTTGTTGTAGTAAACCCGGAACTAACTTCTGTCAGAGATGCAGATAGAGTAATTGGAAAACTTGACTCAAAAGGCTTAGAGAGACAAGAGCTGGTAATTAACAGAATAAATTATGAGATGACTAAAAAAGGAGACATGCTTGATATAAATGATATACTGGAATGTTTGGCAGTAAAGCTCTTAGGGGTTGTTCCAGATGATAAAAATGTTACTGTATCTACTAACAAAGGTGAACCAATAGTATTAGATGAAAAGGCTTTATCTGGACAAGCGTTTAAAAATATAGCAAGAAGAATTACTGGAGAAGAAGTTCCGCTGTTATCACTTGATATTGAAGAGGGTGGTTTCTTGTCTTCTCTAAAGAAGTTATTCTTTAAATCAAGATAGGGGGGGAGCTTAAATGGATTTATTTAAATTTTTTTCATCAAAGCCATCTCCTAAGGAAGTAGCGAAGGATAGGCTTCAGCTTATATTGATACATGATAGAGCCGATGTTTCACCAGAATTTTTAGAAATAATCAAGGGAGAAATATTAAAGGTATTATCTAATTATGCTGATTTTGATAATAAAGATATAGAGGTTAAATTAACAAGAACTGAAGAAGGTGAAGGATCTTCACCAGCCTTGGTTGCTAGTATTCCAATAAAGAATATGAAAAAGAAGATCTAAACTATATGCTGTGTATAATTCAAAAGTTATACATAGCTTTTTTTTGTGGCTGCTGTTATAATGTAATTGTTACTGGAGGGATATAAATGTTAGATAAGCTAAAGATAAATGGTAAGCTCTTAAAGGAGTTAGATTTCGGTGTAATAATAGTAGCTATAATAATAGTCTTATTTGGAGCAATAAATATTTTTAGTGCTACCCATAATAAATTTGGATTTTATTATTTTAAGCTGCAAATAGTATGGCTTATTATTGGTCTTGGGATTATGTATGCCATAATATTGTTTGATTACTCTTTGATAATGAACTACGCAACTCTTATATACTGGGCCTCCATAATATTTCTTTTAATAAATGATACCCTGGGAAAGGTTACAAATGGAGCGAGATCTTGGATTTCTCTTGGTAGCAGAGGAATTCAGCCCTCTGAGTTTGCTAAAATAGGAATGATCATCATTCTTGCAAAAAAGCTTGAAGATATGGAAGGAAATATAAACAACATAAAAAACTTTCTTGTATTATGCTTTTATGCTTTGGTTCCTATGGCATTGATTGTAATACAGCCTGATATGGGTATGACAATGGTGTGTTTTTTCATAGTTTTAGGTATATTTTATATAGCAGGACTTAATTCTAAGGTTATCGCCTGGGGATTTGGCGCAGTAGCTGCTGCTATAGCTGTACTATGGAATACTCCAGTTATGCAGGGATATTGGAAGACAAGGCTTACCTCTTTTTTAAGTCCTGAAGCAGATGAGCTTGGTACAGGCCTTCAGCTCATATCTTCTCTTATAGGAATAGGCTCTGGAGGACTGTTTGGCAAGGGCTTCTTAAAAGGGACTCAGGTATCAGGCGGATTTATACCTGAAGCTTTTAATGATTTTATTTTTGCTGTAGTTGGTGAAGAATGGGGACTTATAGGAGCAGCTTTCTTATTGATACTCTATGGAATATTAATATATAGGCTCATTAAAATAGCTCATGTGTCCAAAGATATATTTGGGTCAATACTTTGTGTAGGTATAATATCTACCTTTATGTTTTCTATACTTCAAAATATAGGAATGACTATAGGAATTATGCCTATTACAGGAATAACACTGCCTCTAATGAGTTACGGTGGAAGTTCAATACTCACATACTTTATTTCCTTAGGGTTAGTATTAAATGTTGGTATGAGAAAGAAAAAAATCAATTTTTAACTTATGAATTACATTAATACAAGGGGGAATTGACTATGAAAATTGCATTGATTGCTCATGACAAGAAAAAAGATGATATTGTTGAATTTGTAACCAGATACAGAGACATTTTTAAGGAACATGAGTTATATGCAACAGGTACAACAGGAAGATTAATATGCGAAATAGTAGGACTGAAGGTTCATAGGTTTTTATCAGGTCCTCTAGGAGGGGATCAGCAAATAGGTGCTAAACTAGCTGAGGGAGAAATAGATTTTGTTATATTCTTAAGAGACCCTCTTACTGCTCAGCCTCATGAACCTGATGTAAGTGCACTTCTTAGAATTTGTGATGTTCATCATGTACCGCTTGCTACTAACATAGGTTCTGCGGAAGTCTTTATAAAAGCTTTAAAAAACCGTAATAATTAGCTATAATAACAAGCTGCCTAGTGCAGCTTTTTTATTTTTGGAATATATGTCCTTCTGTAAAAATATATATAAGTAGAAAAAATAATAATTATATATAGTGCAAAAGCTCTGATGCATTAATGCTGTCCGAAAAGCACTTAAAGATTGGATATTTTATAGCGGCATTTATGTAAGAACTTAATTACATTATATATAATCACAGTTTGTGCTTGAAGATAAAAAATATAAATACAGGAGGGGCAAAATGGGAAACTATAATTCACAGTATGAAAACTACTATAGCAGTTTAGTAAAGAAAAAAAGCTATAGAGGATATAACTATGCAAATGGAGGAAGAGGCGAGCTTAATACATACGGCAATTATTTTCTTAAAAGACTATTTAGGGATTTGATAGGTGTTTTTATACTATTTATATTTATTATTATATGCAAACTAGTTGTAACACCCCAAACAACATTGATATACAATTACTCAAAAACCGTAGTAAATAAAAATTACGATTATAATACAATGATAAATAATATAAAGACTTTAGACTTAAAGAAGCTTGAGGATAGTTCTACAGACTTTCTAGAAAATGTTAAAACAAAACTGACAGGAATAAAGCCGCTCAAAGATAGATTGAAAAACGAATTTCAAATACCTGTGGAAGGCAATATTATTTCAAGCTTCAGTAATAAAAGTAATAGCGGAATTGATATAGGGGCGAAGAACGGCACTGAAGTCATAAGCCCAAGCGAAGGAAAAATAAAGGATTTAGGAGAGAATGAGCAATTAGGTAAATATATTGTTATTGATCATGGTAAGGGAATCGAAACAAAATACAGCAGCTTAAGCGAGGTGTTTATTAAAAAAGATGATGTAATTCAGAAAGGACAAGTTATAGCAAAGACGGGCGACGTTCCAAAATCAGGAACACCACATCTTCACTTTGAGGTGCTCTATATGGGAGAGAATAAAAATCCAGAAGACTATATAAGTTTTATAGGAAGGTAATTTGGCTAACAACAATTTTTTGGAGGCATTACTTGATAAAAGTAAACAAATTTTTTTTCCCTTATATAATTTTATTACTATTTCTTGGTTTTAAAGGTCAAATTATTCTGGCCTTTTTAATTGTGTTTTTTCATGAAGCAATTCATTATTTAACAGCAGTTTTTTTAGGCTTTTCTGGATTTGATATGGAGATTTTGCCTATTGGAGCAAGATTATCTTTAAATGAACTGGAGGATGCTACAGCAAAACAAGACATGATAATTTCATTGTCCGCTCCTATTTTCAATATAGCAGCGGCAGTAATTTTTTATTATATAAATAAGAGTTTCCCTAGCGAAATTTTATACTTGCTTTATAAAGGAAATATAACTGTTGGCTTATTCAACCTTATACCTGCATTTCCATTAGATGGAGGTAGGGTCCTAAGAAGCTTTATGTGTTACAGGACAATATATAGAAAGGCAAATGAACTTACAATTAAGTTCAGCATTATTCAAGGAGCAGGATTTTTATTTATTTATTTTTTACTGCTACTTTTAAAGATAAACAATGTTAATATTGCAGTCATTGCAGTTTTAATAATTTATTCATCGTATAAAGAGAAGGAAAGGATAGTTTATATTATCATGGGTGATATAGTAAAAAAAAGATATAAATTTCTTAAAAATAGATATATGGAGAATAAGAATCTGTCTATTCATTATAAATGTGATTTAATAACAGCATTAAGCATAATTGATAAAAATAAATTTAATATTTTTACTGTTCTTGATGATGAAATGAAGTTTATGGATATAATTTATGAAGACGAGTTAATTGAAGGACTGAAGGTATTTGGAAATTTAACCATAGAAGAATTTATAAATACTAGGGAGTAAAACTTAAACATTGTTAAAGTGGCTCAAGTTATGATAAAATATATTGTCTAAGCAAAGACCTTATGGTATTTTAAAATACAAATGAGGATGTTAAGCTTCTAAAGGACTTTAGTCAGTAACATGCTTGTGAAAACAAACAGAAAGGTTACTCAGTGTTTTAAGCGAAAGGAGAAAAATATGAATAGAATTACAGATGATATTTTATATAGAGTTGAAAAGCCTGCCAGATATATAGGCGGCGAATTCAATTCTTATAATAAAGATAAGAATGCTGTGGACATAAGATATGCTTTTTGCTTTCCTGATGTTTATGAGGTAGGAATGTCTCATTTAGGAACAAAAATACTTTATTATGTTTTAAATGAAAGAAAGGATACCTTTTGTGAAAGAGCTTTTGCTCCATGGCCTGACATGGAAAAGCTTATGAGAGAAAGCAATATTCCTTTATATGCGCTAGAAAGCAAAGATTCCTTAAGTGATTTTGACTTTTTAGGTTTTACGCTGCAGTACGAAATGAGCTATACAAATATATTAAACATGTTAGATATGGCAGGAATACCTGTAAGGGCTTCACAAAGAAATGAAAATCACCCAGTTGTTATGTGTGGTGGACCTTGCGCTTACAATCCAGAGCCTCTTTATGATATAGCGGATATTTTTGTAATAGGCGAAGGCGAAGAGATTATAAATGAAATTTTAGATTTATATAAAGAATATAAAACTAAAGGTAAAAAAGAATTTTTAAGGGCAGTATCAAAGATTCAGGGTATTTATGTTCCAAGTCTTTATGAGGTAACTTATAAGAAAGATGGGACTATAGATGAATTTAAGCCCTTATATGATGATGTTCCAAAGAAAGTAAAAAAGAGGATTATAGCTGACTTAAATGATAACATATATCCAGATAAGCTTATTGTTCCGTATACTGAAATAGTTCATGATAGAATAATGCTTGAAACCTTTAGAGGCTGTACAAGAGGCTGCAGGTTCTGCCAGGCTGGAATGATTTACAGACCTGTTAGAGAAAAAAATACTTCAAAGCTTATGGAGCAGGTAGATGACTTAATAGTCAACACAGGTTACGAAGAAGTATCGCTAACTTCACTAAGTATTTGTGACTATTCAGATATTGAAAACCTTGTTAATTCTGTAGTTATGAAATATAAAGATAAAAATGTTGGGGTAACTCTACCTTCATTAAGAATAGATTCCTTTTCTGTTGATTTGATTAAAGAAATTCAAAAGGTAAGAAAAACCGGGCTTACTTTTGCTCCAGAAGCTGGTTCACAGAGAATGAGAGACGTGATCAATAAGGGAGTTAATGAAGAAGATTTAATAACTTCAGTTAGAAGTGCCTTTGAATCGGGCTGGTCAACTATAAAACTATATTTTATGATAGGACTTCCTTATGAAGAAATTGACGATGTTAAAGGAATAGCTAATTTGGCAGAAAAGGTAGTAGAGGAGTATTATAAGGTTCCTAAAGAAATTAGAAATAAGGGCTTAAAAGTTACTGCAAGTACTTCAATCTTTGTTCCTAAACCTTTCACACCTTTCCAGTGGGCTCCTCAGGATACTATGGAATCTGTTAGGGAAAAGATAAATGCAATAAGAAGCACAATAAAGAGCAGATCTATTAACTATAACTGGCATGAATCCTTAGTAAGCTATACAGAGGCAATTTTTGCAAGAGGGGACAGAAGACTTTGTGACGTGATTGTTAAGGCTTTTGAAAAAGGTGCCAAGTTTGACGGATGGTCAGAGTATTTTGATTTTAATATATGGGAAGAATCTCTTAAAGAGTGCGGTGTGAGTGGAGATTTTTATTCTTATAGAGAAAGAAGCTATGAGGAAGTTCTTCCTTGGGACTTTATTGATATAGGAGTAGATAAGAGTTATTTGATAAGCGAAAATGACAGAGCTAAAACTGCAAGCCTTACACCTGACTGCAGGTTAGGCTGCACGAAATGCGGAGTAAATGTAAACTTTAGAGAAGGGAAGTGCTTTGCAGGTGCGATATCTAATAAAGTTCAGTAAGGAAAGTCATATAAAGTTTATTTCTCATTTAGACTTAATGAGAACCATTCAAAGGGTTATTAGAAGAGCAGAGCTTCCTGTAGAGTATTCTAAAGGTTTTAACCCTCATATGAATCTCTCTATAGCGCAGCCACTTTCAGTTGGAATGTATTCTATAGGGGACTATATGGATGTTGTGCTTACAGAAGAACTTGATGAAAATTATATTAAGGATGCTTTAAATGAAAATATGCCTTCAGGGATAAAAGCATTTGAAGTTGTAAAAGTAAAGGATAGTAATGATGGCAGAAAAGTTCCTCAGTCCATGGCTTTAATTGATGCAGCTAAATATATTATAAAAATTAAATATGCACAAACAGAAAGGCTTAATGAGGAACTTAAGGCAATAGAGGAAAAAAATGAATGGGGTATTATGAAAAAGAGCAAAAGCGGAGAAAAGCTTGCTGATATAAAGCCTTTAGTTAAGAATATTGATTTCCAAATTAATGATAAGCTTTTAATAATCACAGCAATTATTAGCTGCGGCAGCAAGGAAAACTTATCTGCTGAGCTTTTGTCAAGGTATATAATAAACAATACTTCCGCAGTATGCAGTGAAGCTTTTGTTGATATAATGAGAGAAGAAATGTATGTTGAAAATAAGGAGAGTCTTATTCCAATATATAAATATTTAGCATAATAAAGTGGAGGATGTAATTCCTCCACTTAAAATTATTGATACATATAAAAAAACAGGGGTGATTTCCTTGAAAGAAGTACTTATAGAAAGAAATTATGGAATACTTAGAGCAGCAATTACTGAAGATAAAAAACTTATTGAATGCTTCATCGAAGAAGAGAGCACAGATCCACAGCCAGGTGAAATATATAAGGGTATAGTAAAAAATATTGTACCTGCTATTAAATGCGCCTTTATTGATATCGGACTAACTAAGAGCTGTTATATGTATTTAGATAGAAAGTTTAATAACATGAAGCTTAAAAAGAATGATGAGATAATTGTGGAAGTGCTAAAAGAAAATGTAGGAGATAAAGGGGCAAAGGTAACAAACGCTATAACTATACCAGGAAGATATGTGGTATTAGAAACCTTAAATAAGGAAATAGCTTTTTCTAAGAAAATTATTAATGAAGGTTTTAAAACCTTCATTAGAGGGAATATAAAGAGACCTGAAGATGTTGGTCTTATGATTAGAACAAATGCAGAAGCCGCTGACTTTGAAACTATAAATAAAGAAGTAGATAAATTATATAGTATATATAAAGACATAATAAGAACATTTAACTATTCATTAGGAACAAAGCTTTTATATAAAGGCGAAGGGGTACTGGATAAAATAGTAAGAGACAGCTTGGATGAAAAGGTTGAAAGTATTGTTGTTAATGATGAAACAGATTATAATTATTTGAATGAATTTTTCAAAATAAATAAGGAACTAAATAATTGCAGCTTAAAACTTTATAAGGATAATAATATGTCTTTATTTAGCACTTATAAAATAGAAAATCAGATATTGAGTCTACATAACAATAAAGTTAAGCTGTTAAGCGGAGGATATATAGTAATTGACAAAACAGAAGCTATGTATGTAGTTGACGTGAATTCTGGTAAAAATATAAAAGGTACTTCTATAGATAAAACTATATTAGAGACTAATATAGAGGCGGCAAAAGAAATAGGACGGCAGATAAGGCTGAGAAATTTATCTGGGATAATTATTATAGACTTTATTAATATGGACAGTTCATTACATAAAGAAAAAGTTTTAAAAGAGCTAAGCAGTGCATTAGAGGGGGATAAAAGCAAGACTATTATATATCCCTTTACTGATCTTAACTTAGTGCAAATATCAAGAAGGCGCAGGGGAAAGCCTATTTCTGAATACATAGAAGACACATGCCGAAATTGTCATGGGGGAGGCAGTAAGTTTAAACTTGCCTACTTATGTTTACTTATAAAAAATGAAATGCTCAAGCTAAGCAAAGAGTTAAGCATAGAAAATATTTATTTAGAGATTGGAAGTACTTATAAAGAAGAGATAATTAAGGATATTGTAAACTTTGCAGATAGTATTGGCTGCAGTAATAAGAAGCTTTACGTGAATTTTGTTGAAAATATGGATTTTTTTAAACTTGAAGCTTTAATTTTCAAAAATGACATAGAAAACTTACAAAAATTCAGGATATATGGATAAACTTACTTTACAAAGCGGATATACTGTGTTAAAATGGCTTTTGTAGACCGCACACGCAAGGTTTTAAATCACTTTATAAGTGTACCTGAGATGGCGAGACTGGATCGAGGAGGTGTATTTTATGTACGCAGTTATAGCTACTGGAGGAAAACAATACAAAGTTCAAGAGGGAGACGTTATATACGTTGAAAAGTTAACTGGTGAAGTTGACTCAACTGTTGAATTAACAAATGTTTTAGCAGTGGGTAAAGAAGATGGTTTAGTAGTAGGTAAGCCTGTAGTTGAAGGAGCTAACGTTGTTGCTAAAGTATTAGGACAAGGAAAAGCTAAGAAAATTATAGTTTTCAAGTATAAGAGAAAGAAAGACTACAGAAGAAAACAAGGACATAGACAACCATACACTAAGCTACAAATTGAAAAAATAAACGCATAATATTATGATTATTGCAAAATTCGAGAAGAATTCAGAAAAGATAGTATCTGTTGATTTAAAAGGTCATGCAGATTCTGCTGATGAAGGATACGATATGGTATGCAGTGCTGTTTCTGCAATTTCATTAACTATTGCTAATGGGATTACAGAAGTGCTAAAAATTAATCCTTCAATTTCTTTAGAAGATGGATTTTTAAGTGTAAACTTGAAAATGCTCTCTTTAGAGGAAATAGATAAATGCCAGATACTGCTTGAGACTATGCTTGTTGGATTACAAGGTGTAGAAATAAGCTACGGTGAATATATAGAAGTGGAAGTAGAGGAGGTGTAATACCATGCTAGTTATGAACCTTCAGTTATTTGCTCATAAAAAAGGAGTAGGTAGCTCAAGAAACGGAAGAGACAGTGAATCCAAAAGACTTGGTGTTAAATGTGCTGATGGACAATTTGTTTTAGCTGGTAACATATTAGTTAGACAAAGAGGAACAAAGCTTCATCCAGGAGAAAACGTAGGTAAAGGCAGCGATGATACTCTTTATTCTAAGGTAGACGGTATCGTTAGATACGAAAGAGTTGGAAGAGACAAAAAGAAAGCTAGTGTTTACCCTGTAGATGTTGAAGTACAAATAGCTGAGTAATGATTAAAGCACCCATTATTTGGGTGCTTTTTTAAAATTGTAAAAACTTATTAATTAAATAATGTAATTTAGTTAATAATATATGTATATCTTTACAAGTGTTTATAAAGGCTTGTTTATATAAAGAGGTGAAATTTATGTTTATTGATAGAGCTAAGATTTATATTAAATCAGGAGATGGAGGAGATGGTGCCATTTCCTTTAGAAGAGAAAAGTATGTTCCGTTGGGTGGACCAGATGGTGGTGACGGAGGAAAAGGCGGAGATATTGTTTTAGTAGCAGATCCTAATATGACTACTCTTTTAGATTTTACTTACAAGAGAAAGTATGCTGCTGAAAGAGGTACTAATGGATCAGGATCAAACTGTTATGGAAAAAACGGCGAAAGTTTGTACATAAAAGTACCTATGGGTACTATTATTAGAGACATCGAAACAAATAAAATAATGACAGATCTATCTCATGCTGGAGATACTTTTATAGTAGCTAAAGGCGGTAAGGGAGGAAAAGGAAACTCCAAGTTTGCGACACCAACTAGACAGGCGCCTAATTTTGCAGAACCAGGTATGCCGGGGGAAGAAAGAAACATTGAGCTTGAATTAAAGCTTTTAGCTGATGTGGGCTTAATTGGCTTCCCTAATGTAGGAAAATCTACTCTTTTATCAGTAGTTTCCAAGGCAAGACCTAAGATTGCAAATTATCATTTTACTACTCTAAAGCCTAATTTAGGAGTAGTAGATGTAAAAGGTATAAAAAGTTTTATAATGGCTGATATACCAGGTATAATAGAGGGTGCGGCTGAAGGTGTTGGACTAGGGTTAGACTTTTTAAGGCATATAGAGAGAACAAGAATATTAATACATGTAGTAGATATTTCTGGAGTAGAGGGAAGAGATGCTTTTGATGACTTTTTAAAGATCAATGAAGAGCTTAAAAAATACAGCGTCAAGCTATGGGATAGACCTCAAATAATAGCTGCGAACAAAGCAGATATGCTTTATGATGACTCAATTTATGAAGATTTTAAGAAAAAAGTAGAAGAACTTGGCTATACTAGAATATTTAAAATTTCCGGAGCTACCAATACGGGATTAGATGAACTTTTAAAGGAAGCAGCTGAAATGTTAAGTAATATTCCTGTAGAAGATTTGGAAATCAGTGAGTCAGAAAAGTTTGTTCCAGAAGAAAAACGATTTACTTATGACATAAGAGTAGAAGATGGAGTTTATATAGTAGAAGGAAGCTTTGTTGACAGATTACTTGCAAGTGTTAATGTAAATGAACCCGACTCTTTGAAATATTTCCATAAGGTGTTAAGAAATAAAGGTGTTCTGAATGAATTAATTGAAATGGGAATTAAGGATGGAGATACCGTTAGATTAAATGATTTTGAATTCGATTTCTTATTGTAGTTATAATTAGGAGGATTTTTATTGTATGATAACTAGTAAACAAAGAAGCTATTTAAGATCTCTTGGACACAACCTAGAGCCTATATTTCAAGTAGGAAAAGGCGGACTAGAAGAAGGTTTCTTAAAGCAAATTGATGATGCACTAGAGGCAAGAGAAATAATAAAAATAAGTGTATTAAATAACAGCGGCTATGAAGCAAGAGAGGCATCAGATGCGATATGCAGTGAATTAAATTGCGAAGGCGTTCAGGCTATAGGAAATAAAATTGTGCTTTATAGAAAATCTGAAAAAAAACAAAAAATACAACTTCCATAACTTTAAACTGTTGATATAGCATGTGTTTATTATATAATAAATACATGCTAATTTTATAAAGAGAGGATATTTTATGGTTAAGAAAGGAATTTTTGGAGGAACTTTTGATCCGATTCATAATGGTCATCTTTATATAGCACATGAAGCTTTGCATAGACTTAATTTAGATGAAGTTATTTTTATGCCCTCGGGAAATCCACCTCATAAAACAGAAAAGAGAAAAACTGACGCTGCTATAAGATATGAAATGGTAAAAACAGCTGTACGAGATGAGAAGTATTTTACTGTGAGCAACTATGAAATAAAAAACTCTGGCTTGAGCTACACATATAAAACTTTAGAACACTTTAATAATATTGAGAATGATACAGAGTGGTATTTTATTACCGGGGCTGACTGCTTGGTAGAACTTGATTATTGGAAAAGCGTGGACAGGATATTAGATTCCTGTAAATTAGTAGTGTTTAATAGACCAGGGTATCCAAAAGAAATTATTCTTGAGCAGAAGAAAAGGGTAGAAGAAAAATATAAAAAAGATATCATTTTTTTAGATTTTAGCCTTTTTGACATATCTTCAACTTCTATAAAAAAAATGATAAAAGAACAAAAGGATGCCAGTTACTTAATGCCCCAGGGAGTTTATAATATTATACTAGAACTTCAATTATATAAAGATTAGAGGTGAAATTATGTGGAATGAAGCTGAAATTGAAATGTACTTGAAGGAGCATCTAAATGAACAAAGGTTTAATCACAGTTTAAGAGTAAGAGATATAGCTGTAAAATTAGCTGAGTATTATGGTGAAGATAGAAATAAGGCCAGAATAGCAGGACTAGTTCATGATGCTGCTAAAAATATGAAAGATGAGGAAATTATTAATATTTTAGAAGATAATGGTTATAATATAGATAAAATACATAAGAGAACTCCAAATATAATGCATGGATTAGCAGGCGGTATTATTGCTAAGAACCAAATGGGAATTTTAGATGAAGATGTATTAAATTCAGTAGTATATCATACTACTGGCCGAAAAAATATGTCTACTTTGGAAAAGATAATATATATATCTGATTATATAGAACCAATGCGGAACTTTCCAGGGATTTTTGAACTTAGAGAACTTGCCTATAAAGATTTGGATGATGCGCTCTTATTGTCTTTTGATAATACTATAAAATATGTGATTTCTAGAGGCCAGCTGCTTCACTATGATACTATAGAAGCTAGAAACTACATACTTTTTAATAAAATGTAGGAGATAAAATATGGGGAGAATAAAAAAGAGGCACAGGTTTAGAAATTTTATACTTGTAGTTCTTACACTTATAATATGTTTAGGTCTAGCTACTGGAACTTCATTATATAACTACATGCTAAAACTAAGCAATCAAAGCAGTAATCAAGGTGAAAAAGTAAAGCCAAAAACAGTAAGCAAAGATGAACCGGTAAACATACTAGCTATGGGGGTAGACATAGGTGTTGTTGGTTCAGAAGATAAAGATAATCTTAAAAGGACAGATACAATTGTTCTTATTAATTATAATCCTAAGCTTGAAGAAGCGAATGTTATATCTATACCAAGAGATACTTTAATTGAAGTAAATAATAAATATAAAAAAATAAACGAAGCCAATGTTATTGGGGGACCGGCATTTTTAATTGATGCTGTAGAAAATATGCTTAATATAAAAGTAAATTACTACGGAAAGGTAGATTATGCTGGCTTTAGAAAAATAATAGATATAATAGGCCCTGTAGAAGTAAAGATAAATAATAAAATGGATTACGATGATTCTACTCAGAATTTACATATACACTTTAAAAAGGGTGAGACAGTTCAACTTGATGGAAAGAAAGCTGAAGAGTTTTTTAGATGGAGAAAAAATAACGATGGCACTGGATTAGCTGATGGAGACTTAGGAAGAATAGAAAATCAACACTTATTTATGAATAAGGTTATTGATAAATTTAAAAGCCCCGCTATAATCCCTAAAATACCTAGCATAATGTCTTCTCTACCTAATTATATAGATACTAACATGAGTGCACAGGATATGGTAAGGAATGGATATGCTATAATGAAACTTGATAAAGCAAAGATAAATATGTATACCTTAAAAGGTGATGCTGAATATATATCAGGTATATCTTATTTAATATATGATGAAAAGAAGAATAAAGATGTCTTAATGAAATTACATTATGAAACTGCAAAAAAATAAATTAATATATACAAAATGGCTGGATTTGATATAATTGATAAAGTAAGAAAGAAATTAACTGTGTTATGTCACAGTTAATTTTTTGTTGAGGTGAAACTTAATGAGTAAACTAAAATTTGAAGTAAAAAATGATGAAGCAGGAATGAAGCTTAGAGAATACCTTAAAAAGAATGCACAGTTATCAACAAGGCTTATTAAAGGGGCAGCGATACAGGGCAGAATTGAGGTTAATAATAAAGTCGAAAAGCTCAACTATGTACTAAAGGAAAAGGATGTTATAGGCTTTGAGGTTAGAAAGGAAGAAAGTCAAAATATAGAACCTGAAAAAATGGATTTGGAAGTAATATATGAAGACTGCGATTTAATCGTTGTAAATAAGTCTCCAGGTATAGTAGTACATCCTACCAAAAGCTATCCTCATGGAACACTTGCCAATGGACTTATATATTACTTTAGGGATAAGGGAGAAGATTGCATAGTAAGACTGGTAAGCAGGTTGGATATGGACACTTCGGGACTTATAATAGTTGCTAAAAATCAATTTTCGCATATGGCTTTAGCTCGTGACATGCAAAAGGAAGAGTTTAAAAAAAGCTATTTGGCAGTTGTTCATGGGAATATTAAAGAGTCAGAAGGTACAATAGATTTACCTATTTACAGACCTACTGACGACAGCATTAAAAGAGTAGTGGACGAAAGAGGGCAAAAAAGCATTACGCATTTTAAGGTTGTAAAGAGTTTTGAAAAAGGAGATTTAGTGAGGTTAACCTTAGAAACCGGGAGAACTCATCAAATAAGAGTTCACTTGAGCCATTTAGGACATCCTATATTTGGTGATAATTTATATGGAGTAGAAGATGACAGCCAATTAATTAAAAGACAAGCGCTTCACGCATATAGATTAGTATTTCCACATCCGAGAAGTGGAGAATTAATTGAGCTTGAAAGTAGTATTCCTAAAGATATTGAAGAGCTTATAAAAGAAATAAGCAGTTAATCCTGCTTATCTTCTATAGGCTCTTCTTTTATTTATTATTCGTACAGCAAGAAGCAAGACTATCATTCCTAGTACCGAGTCAATAATGTAAGACGTTATATTTCTATTTTTATTATGGCTTGTTACATTAAAACTTAAGGCGGATTTTGTCTCATGATCTATACCGCTTATAAGCATTATATTTGAAAGAGGATTATTTTTAAATTTTATTGAAGCCTCCATAATACTGTCACCTTTTTTAAAGGAAATATCCTTTAAAGACTTATTGATTAAATTTGTTACAGGCACTTCGGAAGCATTTTTTTCTTTTACGTAATAGTAATCATCATCAGCTAGAAGAGGTATATTCAAGTTATCCTCTGAATAGGTTGCTACTGTATCGCCTTTACTATAAAGCTTTACTAAATCAAAATTATTAAAACCATAGTTAAATAAATTTTTTGCATCAACATAGAAATTTTTCTGGCCGTCATGTACAAAAGCAGCGATTAATCTATGACCATTCTTTGAGGCACTGGCAACGTATGAGTGCTGTGATTGAATAGTATAGCCAGTTTTTCCTGCTTCAGCAGGAGCGTAATAATACATTGAATTTTTATTTATTAATTTATTTTCGTTAGCAAGATTAATTCCATCAGGATGCAAATTAGTTGGCGGAATTTTATAAGAGAAAGTTGAAGATATTTCTCTGAACTCTGGATGTTTGATAAGTTCCCTCATAATAAGAGCCAAATCTTTTGCAGAAGTTTTATGATTACTGTCATAAAGACCACTTGGATTTACAAAATTGGTATTCTCACAGCCAAGTTCTTTAGCACGTTTATTCATAAGCTTAGCAAAGTCGTCAATTGATCCTCCAACATGTTCCGCTAAAGCTTCTGCACAATCATTTCCAGATAGAAGGAGCATACCATAAAGCAAATCTTTTACATGCATTTCCTCGCCTTCGTATAAACCTATTTTGCTGCCGTCAACAAAAGGAACCTTTTTACTTACTTTAACAATATCGTCTAATTTGGTATTTTCCAGAGTCAACAGAGCAGTCATAGTCTTTGTAGTAGATGCAGGCGGATAGGCTGCATTCATATTTTTTGAATATAATATAGTTCCGGTAGTTGCATCCATTAAAACTGCACTATCAGCAGAAACTGAAGGCTCAGCATCTTTTGCGGATACTTTATAATTTATATTGGAAATCAATAAAATAATCGAAAGAAAAAAAACAATATACTTCTTCATCATATCCCCCTTGTATTTCTTAATAGCGTCATAATCAACATTATTACAGACCTAAAGCACAATTAAATAAATTATATCAAAAAATATTTAATTAGGCGACAAAAAA
Source organism: Clostridium rhizosphaerae (assembly GCF_016765585.1). Classification (GTDB taxonomy): domain Bacteria; phylum Bacillota; class Clostridia; order Clostridiales; family Clostridiaceae; genus Clostridium_AT; species Clostridium_AT rhizosphaerae. Next base: position 450,074 of record NZ_JAESWC010000002.1, on the reverse strand, counting down.
ATAAAAAAGTTGTCAATAATTTAATAAAGATGAACAACTTCATCTATAACTAGAATTATAGGAAATAGGGAGGTCATTTATGAAGACTAAACAAAAGATAATTGGCTCCATAGTAATAGTAGTGCTGCTAGCAGCTTTTCTAATAATTGGGTTTGTAAATAGTAAAGCTAAAACACATAAATTGAATGAAGATGATATTTTTGTGGAAAGCATTGAAAAAAATGAAGCTAAGACGGATAACAGCAGTATGATTACTGTATGTATCAAAGGAGAGATTAAGAAACCGGGAGTATACAAACTAAAATCCGGCAGTATCGTTGATGATTTAATAAAGCTCTCAGGGGGACTTACTGAAGATGCAAACCTAAACAGCAAGCTTAATTTAGCTAGGAAGTTAAAGGATGAAGATTATATCTATGTTGAAAAAAAGATAGAAACGGCTAACAATGGTGCTTCTGTGCAGACAGCTTCGCAAAATGTACAGGAAAATGATAAAATTGATATTAATACAGCAACTTTAGAACAGCTTGACAAGCTTCCTGGTGTCGGGCCTTCTACTGCTCAAAAGATAATAGATTATAGAGAAAAACACGGGAATTATAATTCAATAGAAGATTTAAAAAAATTGGGAGGAATAGGAGACAAGACTATAGATAAATTAAGGGATAAGGTAGACATTAGATAATTAATATTATACAATTGTTTTGTTACTTTATATAAGTTAGTTTATATAATTTACGATAAAACCTGCACTGACAGGATTAAACTTGTAGTATCCTTTGAAAGGAGAGATAATAGATGACTAAAAGACTTACTGAAATGTCTAGAACTTCAGGCTGAGCAGCTAAAATAGGGCCGGAGACCCTTTCGAAAATTTTAGGTAATTTGCCTGTAATGCAGGACAAGAATTTAATTGTAGGAATAGAAACTTCTGATGATGCTGCTGTATATAAAATAGATGATGAAAAAGCTATCATACAAACTTTAGATTTCTTTACGCCTATAGTGGATGACCCTTATACCTTTGGACAGATTGCTGCAGCAAATTCTTTAAGCGATGTTTATGCAATGGGAGGAAAGCCTCTTGTAGCTTTAAACATAGTTTGCTTTCCAATGTGTCTGCCTATTGAGGTTTTAGGAGAAATATTAAGAGGCGGTGCGGATAAAGTGCTTGAAGCAGGTGCAGTAGTAGTTGGAGGACATACTGTGGATGATAATGAACCTAAGTATGGACTTTCTGTAACTGGAATAGTGCATCCTAATAAAGTTCTGAAAAATTATGGTTCAAAAGTCGGGGATGTAATTATTCTTACCAAGCCATTGGGAACAGGAATTATAAACACAGCAATTAAAGGTGGAATTGCTTCAGAAGAGGCTTATAAAACTGCAGTAAAAGTAATGGCTGAGCTTAATAAATATGCTGCCGAGGCGATAACTGATTTTAACATAAGCGCATGTACAGATATAACAGGATTTGGATTTTTGGGACACAGCTATGAAATGGCAAGTGCTTCAGAGGTTACCTTTAAATTTAATAAGGATAAAATACCTTATATTTCTGAAGCTAAAGAATATGCAGAAATAGGGCTTGTTCCAGAAGGAACCTACAATAATAAAGCTTATCTTGAAGGAAAATATGAGCTCAACAACGTACCTGAGTGGTTCTCTGATATTTTATTTGATCCTCAGACTTCAGGTGGACTTTTATTCACTTGCAGTGCTGAAGAGGGAGAAAAAATAGTTGATGATCTTAAGAAAAAGAATATAACTGCAGAAATTGTGGGAGAAGTATTTGAAAAAGAAGTTAGCTATATTAAGGTTCAATAACTAATGATTATCTATAGCTTAAGATGTGTATTTTAAGCTATAGATACCTTAAAGGGAGGATGCACAGCAATAATGGATAATAAAAGCTTGCTTAGAAAGCTGCCTAAAATAGATGAACTTTTAAAGGAAGACATAGTTTCTGAAAAAATGAAATCCATTTTAAGACCTTTAGTAATTGATGCTCTAAGAGAGACAATAGATAAATTTAGAAATGATATATTAAATCAAAAGCTTGAAGATTTTGAAAGAGAAGATATACTAAATTATTTTATTTATTTAGTTGAAGAAAAAAATACTCCAAGGCTTAAAAAAGTAATCAACGGAACCGGAGTTATAATACATACAAATTTGGGAAGATCTATTTTGTCTAGAGAAGCAGTTCAGAATGTGCTTACCGCCTCTGAAAACTTTAACAATCTTGAGTATAACCTTGAAAATGGTGAAAGGGGCTCAAGATATTCTCATGTTGAAGGTATAATAAAGAAAATAACAGGAGCAGAGGCTGCTATGGTTGTAAACAATAATGCTGCTGCAGTAATGCTTGTACTATCAACTCTTTGCAAAGACAAAGAGGCAATAGTTTCAAGAGGACAATTGGTTGAAATAGGAGGATCATTCAGAGTACCTGATGTTATGACTTTCAGCGGTGCAAAACTTGTTGAAGTTGGTACAACAAACAGAACGCATTTATATGACTATGAAAACAATATCAGTGAGGATACAGGCGTTTTTTTAAAGGTACATACTTCAAATTTTAAAATCATGGGCTTTACAGAAGAAGTTTCTATTGAAGAACTTGTTGAGCTTGGAAGAAAGCATCATATCCCTGTGGTTGAGGATATAGGCAGCGGAGTTCTTATAGATTTTTCAAAGTATGGTTTTACTTATGAACCTACAGTTCAGGAAAGTTTGAAAAAAGGAATAGATGTTGTCACCTTCAGCGGAGACAAAATGCTTGGTGGACCTCAGGCTGGTATTATAGCAGGAAAAAAAGAATATATAGATAGAATAAAAAAGAATCAGCTTACTCGTGCACTTAGAATCGACAAGATGACTTTAGCTGCTTTAGAAGGCACTCTTAAATATTATTTAGATGAGCAGCAGGCTGTTTTAAACATACCTACTCTTTATATGATTCTAAGCTCTAAAGAAGAGCATAAAAAAAGAGCTGCAAGACTTAAGAATAAACTTAAAAAAGCAGTGCCTCATGTTGATGTTAATATAGATACAGACTTTTCTATGGTAGGCGGAGGATCTATGCCTACAGAAAAAATACAAACTTATGTGTTAAAAATTAAAAATAACAACTATACAGCAAAGCAGCTTGAAGAAAAACTAAGAAAAAATAATACACCTATTATAGCAAGAATATATAATGAGGAAATTATTTTAGATTTAAGAACTGTTTTTGACAGAGATTTTGATACAATTACTGAAGCATTTAAAAACATTATGTAGTGGAGATGGGAATACATGAAACATGTTATTATAGGAACTGCAGGACATATCGATCATGGTAAAACAACTCTTATAAAAGCATTAACAGGAAGAGAAACTGATACTTTAAGAGAAGAAAAAGAAAGAGGTATCTCAATAAATTTAGGCTTTACTTTTTTTGACCTTCCTTCTGGCAAAAGAGCAGGAATTATAGATGTACCTGGGCATGAAAAATTTATTAAAAATGCCTTGGCTGGAGTAAGCAGCATTGATGTAGTTCTGCTTGTGATAGCAGCTGATGAAGGTATAATGCCTCAAACTAAGGAGCATTTTGATATACTTCAGCTTCTAAACATAAAAAAAGGTATTATAGTTTTAACAAAAGCAGATTTAGTAGATGATGAATGGCTTTCAATGGTTCAAGAAGAAATTAAGGAATATTTTAAAGGAACTTTTCTTGAGAAGGCTCCAATACACTCTGTATCCTCAAAAACAGGAGCGGGAATTAAAGAGCTTGTTCAAGATATTGACAAAATTACTGAAGAAGTTGAAGCAAAGGATACTGAAGGTCATTTTAGACTTACAGTAGATAGAGTGTTCTCTGTAAGTGGTTTTGGAACTGTAGTAACGGGGACAATTATAAGCGGAAGAATAAATGAGGGCGAAGCTGTTCAGGTATATCCATCTATGCAAATAAGCAGAGTAAGGGGAATACAAGTCCACGAGAATTCTGTAAAGTATGCTGAAGCAGGCCAAAGATGTGCAATAAATTTATCAAATGTTAAGGTTGAAGAAATTAAAAGAGGAGATATTATATCAAAAGAGGCTATTATGGAATCTTCTCTAATGATAGACTGTAAGCTTAATTATTTAAAGTCCTGTGATAAGCCTTTAGAAAACAGACAGAGGGTAAGAATTTATCACGGAACAAGCGAAATACTCTGTAGAGTCATAATACTTGACCAGGAACAAATAATGCCTGGAGAGTCTGCATATGTTCAGCTTAGACTTGAAGAGACCTTAACAGCTCAAAGAAATGACAGATTTGTTATAAGAAACTATTCTCCTATGTATACAATAGGCGGAGGAATAATAATTGAGCCTGCTGCCAAGAAGGCAAAAAGGTTTGACAGCAATTATATAGAAGAACTTAAGATAAAGGAAAGCGGAAGTGCAGAAAGCATATTAGAAAAGACAATTGAAAAATTAAGCTCTGAATACCCTGATGAAACTATTATACTAAAAGCTCTTGGGAAGAATGAAGAAAACCTTGAGGAAAAATTGAAGGTTTTATTAAAGGATAAAATTATAGTAAAGCTTATCTCCTTAGACAAGCCGTTATATATTCATAAAAATTTTATAAAAGAGAAAACTTCTGAGATTGAAAAAATGCTTTTAAAATATCATTTAGATAATCCCTTAAAAGTAGGAATATCTAAAGAGGAAATTAAAAATAAAATTTTTGGCAAGAATATTAAACAGAAAACTTATGATGAAATACTAAAACTTTTAGAGGAAAGAAACATATTAAGTTTCCACGGAAGTTTTATAGCTTTAAAAGAATTTCAAATTAAATACAATAAAGATCAGCAGAGAATTAAAGATAAAATTATTGCTGCGTTTGAAGAAAGCAGATACAATCCTCCTAAATATGAAGATTTAGCAGCAGCTGAAAAGGATAAAAAGTCCTTTAAGATGGTGTATGATTCTCTTCTTGATATGGGAGAATTAATAAAAACTTCTGAGGATTGCATATTCCTAAATGAATATTATGAAGAGGCAAAGAAGCTTGTAGTTGATTTTATAAATGAAAAGGGAAGTATATCTGCTGCGGAAGCAAGAGATTTATTTACTACAAGCAGAAAATTTGCTGTAGCACTTCTTGAAAATTTTGATAATCTTAAAATCACAAAGCGTGTTGAAGATGTAAGAGTGCTTTATTAGTAATTAATCATTAAATTCTTAAATTCTTATCTTCTTATCGCGATATCTTCTTATCATGAAAAGAAGATATCGCGATGGAAAGTATATCACCAATTTCCTTTAACATTATTTGTTATTGACATTTATAATATTTTCTAATAAAATCGTTATGGATGTTGTAATAAAATATTATGGGAGTAGATAAGTGCTGGTGTGCTTGCCAGTCTTCAAAACTGTGTTGTGGCGCTAATAACGTCATGGGTAGGTTCGATTCCTACATACTCCCGCCAAATTCAGCAAAATCAATGACTCATGAGAGTTTTATAAAATTCTTATGAGTCTTTTTTCATGCCTAAAAATTAAAAAACTGTTAGGCAGAAAGACTCACTACTAAAATTAAGAAAGTGAGTGTTTTCAATGATTAAGAAAAAAGTTAAAATTAACAACAACATCAGTTTTGAAACTGATATGCAAAATGACCGACACAAAAATAAATTGCTGGATTTGGAGGATTTTTTTAATCTGCATGATAAATTTATGCAAGACAAAGCCTTGGAAGGACTAGCGACGAGGACTCTTATAGAATATAACGTAAATCTAAATTATTTTAAAAAGTACTTAGAGGGAGCATATCAGTCTGATTATGACTGTATTGCAGTAAATGGAGAAATATTTAAAGGATATCTGTATTTTATGGTACAGGAAAAGAAATTATAGTCCTTTTACAGTAAATATTAGAGTAAGGACTATCAAGGCATATTTAAGATGGTTGTATAATGAAAAATATACACAAGATAATTATGCTCTAAAATTTAAGTTAGTTAAAACACCTGTAGATGTTGTTCAACCATTATCGGATGAAGATATTAGAAAAATGCTGAAAGCTTGTGATACAAGTACATATAATAGATTTCGAAATTACTGCTTAATTTAGATTGTGGAATAAGGATAGGAGAAGCTTGTGAATTAAAAGTTGAAGATATAGACCTAAAGCAACGTTTAATAAATGTTAGGGCAGAAGTAGCCAAGACAAGAACTTTTAGACAATTGCCTATAAGCGAGATTACTGCTAAATTACTATAAGAATTAATTGATATAACAAAATCTAATGAATGTGAATATGTATTTAGGCATACATTCGCTACTAATGCAGCTAAATCAGGAAAGATGGACTTATTTACGATTCAAAGAATCATGGGGCATAGCAGATAAGTAGTCACGACCTTTATATTTTTGAATTCTACTCAAAATTAGCTGAATATGTCTGTAAAAGTATCGACTTTATTAAGAATCCTAAATATCTTAAAGGAAATATTGTTTCGGATGGTTTCTTTAAATTTCAATACGATGATTGCTTATATTTTTGCTTACTTGAAGTAGATTTTAAAAGAGTTATTAACTACTTAGAATTATTTATTTGACTTTCAAGCCGATGTTTATATATCATCGGTTTTATTTATTTAAATAATGAAATATTGTTGAATTAATGGTAATATATGTATTGAAGATGATTTAAAGGAGAGAGAAACTATGAAAAAGATATTAAGTTTATTATTCATTTTAGCTTTGTTTTTAAATATGATTGGGTGCAGTAGTAAGGAAACAACTAACAATAATTCACTACAAAATAATCAAATTTCCAAAAAAGAACTTACACCAGATGAGGCAAAAAAGCAACTTGAGGATAAATATAATACACCGTTTAATACAAAAAACTTTTTAACTATGATAAAGAGTAATGATATTGATAAAGTAAATCTATTTTTAAAAGCAAAAGTAGACCCTAACTTAAAAGACTTAGAGGACAAATCTTGGTACGGAAAGACTGCTATAATGATAGCAGCAGGATTAGGATATAAAGATATAGTAGAATTATTAATTAGAAATGGTGCAGATGTAAATGCAATTGATGATAAAAGTAGAAATATACTTTGGACTGTAATAGATAATGATAAGCCAAATATGATAAAGCTTTTAGTTGATAATAAAGTTAATATTGAATATATCGAACCGAAAGATAATAAAAATCCTTTATACTATGCATTCTCATTTAATAAGAAAGAATGCATAAAAGCACTAATTGAAGCAGGTGCAAATGTTAATATTACAAGAGAGGACAGCAGTATATTACAATTTGCAGTATTTAGAGATGCAGACTTAGATATAATAAAAATGTTAATCGATAAAGGCGCGAATATCAATTATCAAGATAGTATTGCGAAATTTACACCTTTACATATGGCTATTTATCTTAATAGAACAGAAACAGCTAAGATATTAATTGAAGCTGGTACAGATTTAAATATTAAAGATAAGAATGGTTTAACACCATTAAAACAAGCTGAAACATTGGATAGGACTGAAATAATAAATATACTAAAGAGCAAAGGGGCTAAGTAATTATATTATAAAACAGGAGCAATAAACTCCTGTTTTTTTATTTTAATAGATATATAAAATTGGCCAATTAAAAAACTCTTCAACAAATCAATTCTAGGCTACTTAAATTTCTATCTATACAATTCCGATAATTTATATAATTGTTCGTCATACAGCTTGTACGTACCATATTGATACTCAATTAGGCAGAAGAAATCTAACACCCATTCAAAGAATTGCAATAGCTGAGAAGTACAGACCAATATTTAAAAGAAGAGCAGAAGAAAATTTATCAAAAGGAGGTAAAAGCTTTTCCCAAAAGGAAGGTTTGAAGATTTCTGCCAAGGTTTCAGAGAATATACACACCTGTGATGAACTAGCTAAAGTCGCAGGAGTGTCTCACGACACATATTCTAAAGGTAAAAAGAATTCTACCTATAAACGAAGAAATGTAGACATTAACGAAAGAATGTGAAATATAACGAATTAATTTCATTAACGAGAAAATGTAACAATGAACGAAAATCTCACACGTATTCAAAGAATCGCGATTACCGAAAAATATAGACCAATATTCAAAAAAACAGAAGAAAATTTAAAACAGAGTGGAGAAATTTTCGGAAAGGGTTTGAAGAAATCTTCTAACCCTATAGAACAAGTTCACACTAGAGTTATATATATATTAAACAAAACAAGTTCCCCAATCCAATATGTTTTGTTAGTTGTCAATAAAAAGCTGTTGTCTATATTTTAATAGATAGCTGTTTTTTATTTTTTGTCGATTATGTTTTTTTTGAATATACACTGGATTAATTCTAAAATATATAAATAGAAGAATTTTTTTAAACTGTTATTCAGGATGACTGTAAATTACTTATGAGTTATTGATATACATAGGATTAGAGTAGCATATATCAGGAGCCAGTCTTCAAAACTGTGTTGTGGCGCTAATAATGTCATGGGTAGGTTCGATTCCTACATACTCCCGCCAAAAATTGATTTATAAAGGGTTTTAGCTGGATTTTATAATTCATTTGAAACCTTATTTTGTGTTTTAAGTTAGATTTAAGATTAGGATGGAAAAGTGAGGCATATTACTAAGTAATTTTCTTAGGAAAAAGGTCATCTAAGAGAAAACAGGTGTTATTTTGTTAACTTAATATTAAAAGTTAATTAATATATAGTTTTTATAATTGTCATGGAACTGTCACATTTTGAACTTATTATATATATTGAACAAAATAAGATCCCCAATCTAATATGTTTTGTTAGTTGTCAATAAAAAACAGTTGTCTATAGTTTATAGATAGCTGTTTTTTATTTTATATATCAAATTAATATATTTGTAATGTAGTTGTAATTAAAATGTAATAATTAAAATGTATTATATTAATTAGAGAAGGAAATAGTTCATCCCAAACAAATAGTTTTATAGCACTAAAAAGTTGATTTTTCTTTAAATCAACTTTTTTAGTTTAAGTTTAAGTGAAGCATATTTAACTATAAAAATAGATTGCAAAGGTACAGCTTTACTTTTAAGATAAATGGAATTTTATAGCGATTTTATAAAAGGCACTTTACAAGTATTTATACTCTATGCTATAATTTCAATGTAATAAACATGAAATATGTTTAATAAAAACCAAATGGCGTATAGAGCGCTGTAAAAATGCGAGAGTGGCGGAATGGCAGACGCGCACGTTTGAGGGGCGTGTGGGAGACCGTACGGGTTCAAGTCCCGTCTTTCGCACCATTATTTTGTCTAAAATTAATGTTTGAACATATTTTATAAGCAATACGTCTGTAGATTAAGTCTTTACAGGCGTATTGCTTTTTAACATGAAAATCATATATTGCTAAAAAATTTGATTTGTGCATTTATAAAGTTCTTATCAAGTTCAAGTATTATTATTGAATACCAGCGTTCTTTTCGCTTACTTGTCGGAGAACCGGGATTTAACATTAGAGTTTTATTCATGGTTTTAATAATAGGCAGATGACTGTGCCCAAAAACTATAATGTCCACTTTATCCTCTTTAAAAACTTCATAAGCTTTGTCAATTGTGCTTTTCCCTTCTCCATGACCATGATATATCCCAATTTTATATCCATTCAGCTTTATGATTTCTTTTTCTCTTACAAGTTCTTTTACTGCATTTCCATCATTATTACCGAAAACACCAATAAAGGGTTTATACTTTTTTATGGTTTCTATAACTTTGCTGCTCTTGTAGTCGCCTGCATGTATTATAATATCAACCTCATTAAAATATTTTTTTAAAAGCTCATCTATTTTATAATTATCTTTTGATATATGTGTATCAGACAGTATTCCTACTTTTATTTTAGCCACCTCCAAATTAAGCATCTATTATAAGGTATTCTTATGCAGTTAGGTGTGTTATATGTATTGTAAAGTTATTTGTAAATACTTTTGATTAAACTAATAGCTTTTGGATAAAATAAATATGAAAGCATGATAGTCATAAAGCGTATACAAAGAATACAGGAGGATTATTAATATGATAGAAAATATTATGGAAACAACTGTAATGGGAAGTAATATTGTTTTTTTAAATATACCTGAAGAAGATTATTTTTTAAGTTATGATTCTGTAACAAGAGAGGCAGCACAGGAGATAACAAGCAATTATTTTTTAATGAGAGCTAGAGAAGGGGTTCCTAAGGTAAAAGATATTCAATTTGACGAACCAAGTCATAGAGTTAAGATTACACTTGAAGTAGATTTAGAGGATAACAACTACTCTGGATTAAAGGGTTACAAAGTGCCGGACTCATTGAATATAACAAGGAATAATGAAAAGCAATGAAGCCTGTTAAACCTTTGATTTATTATGCAGTGAGTCTGTATTTAAGCTGCATAGCCTTTATAGTATTTACAGAGAACAAATCTTTAGGTGCAGTTATAGCTGCATCTTTTTTAATTATAATTTTCTTCACTATAGATAAACGATTTTTCACATTAATTTGCTGTTTTTTTGTAATTGGTCTTATGGCTAATTTCATATACTATAAAGCTGTAAACCTAAATAATATTGAAAGCGTAAGGATTGTAAAAATTAACGAATTTTCTTCAATAGCCAAGGTTTATGGAAGAAAAGTTCTTATTAATGGTAATTTGAAAGACACTCAAGAGGGAAATAATATTTTTATCAAGGGTAAATTTGAACCAAAAATTGATTACCTAAAGGGCACACTTGGAATTTTTTATGCTGATGAAGTGAAAGAAGGAAAAAATGATTTTTTATCTTCCTTATATGACTTGAAACGAAAAACCTTTAATAAATTTAATCAGCACTTAACTAAGGAAAAATCAGCATTGGTAATGTCTTTATGTTTTGGAGATACGAGCTATTTAAATGAAGATCAAAAGAATAACTTTAAACAATTAGGAGTAATACATGCCATAAGTGTATCAGGCTTTCATATGGCTGTTATTTATAAAATACTAGAGAGATTTTTAGGTATCGAAGGCTCAATTGTCGTGTCTCTTTTATATGTGATTTTTACCGGAACGCAGCCTGCCACAGTAAGAGCTTTTCTTATGATCTTTATTCTTAAGCTTTCTAAAAAGGTATATAAAAATTATGATAATTTATCTGCATTAAGTTTATCAGCTATTTTAATTATCATAATTGAACCTTTTTATGCTGTAGATATAGGCTTTGTTCTTTCTTATTTATCCACCTTAGGAATAATACTCTATTATAATAAGATTAGAAGGTTTTTACATAAGCTGCCGAATACCATTAATGAAAGTCTGAGTTTAACTCTAAGTGCTCAGGTATTCTCTATGCCTTATGCAGGAATGACTATTGGAAACCTTAGTTTTGGATTTTTAGCGGGTAATTTAATATTACTGCCCATATATACTGCATTGGTTATAACTGGAAATGCTGCTTTAATTGTATTAAACTTTGAATTCATATTTAGTTTAATATGCAAACTTATTAATATAATAACAATTACCCTAGATGGGGCTGATTATATACTGCTAAAAATTACGCCTAAAGTAAGTGAAGTTTCGTATATAGATTGTATTGCACTTCTATGCTTGGTGATATCTTTTATATTAGTAAAAAGAGGGTTTAATAAATTTAAATATATGCCTTTATTTGTATTAGGTATGATTCTTATTCAAAGTTATAACTTTTTTCCAAAGATAGAGTATGTAGATTTAAAATTTAATGATGGAGTAATTATAAGCTATAAATATGAAAAAATACTAATATGCAGTAAAGAAATAAAAAACACTAATGATTTAAAAAAGCTTAAATATACAAGGCTTATACCTGAATTGAAGGAAAATATTATTATCAATCTAGGAAGGAACTATTCTGTAAAAGCATTCTCTTTAAAAAATGATAAAAACAAATCAATAAATCTAGAGGTCTCTGCGCATGATTCCAATATTATTTTAACAAGAAACAGCGAGGAATTTATGGATATAGATTTAAAAAAGTATGATATAATTAGAGTGCCGAAAAAAACATATTTTACTTCAAATAAAAGCTTTAATTCAAATTCTGAGTTAAAGGAATATAGAATTATATTTGACAAAATATATACTTTAAATTAGCTTGAAAGGGGTAACAGCTGTTGCTTGAATATTTAGATCTAGAACAAAGACTTAAAGGTAATAAATTCGATAATTGCTATATCTTTTGCGGGGCTGATGAAGCTTTAATAAAAGAAAATATAAAACTTATAAAGGATAGGAATTTGCAGCCAGAGTTTGAGGACTTAAATTATGTTCAGTTTGACGGACTTACTGCAAATATGGAAGCTGTGATTAACACCTGTGAAACTGTTCCTTTTATGAGTGAAAAGAAGGTTGTTGTAGTCTTTAGAGCAAATTTTCTTGGAGGTGCCGAGGACAGAGAAGCAAACAAAAAATTTGAGACTATAGGCAGGTATATTGAACAACCAGCAGAACACTGTATTTTAATTTTATATTATGTTTTTGAAAATGATAGGGAAAAGCCAAGCAGCAGGGTAAAAAAGCTGGACAAAAAAGCTTGCACAGTTAAGTTCGATAAACTTAAGGGTGTTAATTTCGAAAAAAAGGTAAAGTCTATATTTGAAGAAAAGGAAAAAAATATAGGAAAGATTGAATTAAAACTATTTTGTGAAGGCCTGAATAATGATATGAATATTGTTCTTAATGAAATTGAGAAGCTGTGCTGCTATACTTATGGAAGAGAGATAAATAAAAAAGACATATTTGCTATGCTCCCTCAAAAGACTGATAATGACATATTCGGATTGGTAGATAATATTTCCCAAAGAAAACTTGAAAAGGCTTTAGAGATACTTAATGAACTTATTTTTAAGGGAGAAAAAATACCATATATACTGTATATGGTTGAAAGGCAGTTTAATTTGCTGCTTCAGATAAGATACGGAATAGAAGAGGGTAAAAACAAAGAAATACTTTCTAAAGAATTGAAGCTTAACCCATATATTTGTGAAAAAATGATAACCCAGAGTAAGAAATTTTCGCTAGGCGGACTAAGAAATGCTATTAACTTATGTTTGAGTACAGAAGAAAGATTGAAAAGTTCTTCTGTTGAAAGTAAAACCGAAATGGAACTTTTAATATTAAATGCTATCAGCGCATAAAATAAATAACCGGTATAAAAACCGGTTTATTTATTAAGCGTTCATAGCATTTAATTTTGCTGCAAGTCTTGATTTTTTTCTAGCTGCCATGTTCTTATGGATTATTCCCTTTGAAGCAGCCATATCTAAAGCTTTTACAGTATTTGAGAATGCAACTTTAGCTTCTTCAGCATTTCCTCCTACAACTGAAGCTTCAAACTTCTTTATTGTAGTTTTTAATGATGATTTTACCATTTTGTTTCTAAGTGTTTTAACTTGAGTTACTTTTATTCTCTTTTGAGCTGATTTTATATTTGCCATTTGTTATTCACCCCCTTATATTATTATAGGGTCTCGGCAGTTTGGGGAAATCTGCGTACGAGTTTCTACATTAACAAAGCATATTATAGCACTTATTTATATTCACTTCAAGTAAAATTTACAAATTTAGCATTTTGCTAAGTTGCTATTAAATTGAATAGGATAATGTATAATGGAAAAACTAATTTTAATTATATTAGTAAAGGGGTGAATTTGCTCAGAATATAAATTCGAGAGCAGAGGGTGCATGAGAAATATTAGAACAGATTTAGCTATAGAAGCAAAGGAGATATACCAAAAGGAAAGCGGTGGCAGGATATCTGGAGTTAATGTAGAAGAAGAAAATGAAGGAGATATAAAAGTTTCCAGAGTTAGAATATTGGATGAAGTTGGAGAAAGAGCTATGGGAAAACCAATCGGTACTTATGTAACTATTGATATTCCCGAGGTGACTCACTACGACAGCGACACTATGGATGAAGTCAGTGAAATAATGGCTAAGGTACTCACTCCGCTTGCCAGTCTAGATAAAAGTATGACTGCTCTTGTAGTCGGGCTTGGAAACTCAAATATAACTCCAGACGCCCTAGGACCTAAGGTTATATCAAAGCTTATGATTACAAGGCATTTAAAGGAGCTTGTGCCGGACAGCATTGACGAAGATATAAGGCCTGTATGTGGAATTTCTCCTGGAGTTTTAGGCACTACTGGTATTGAAACAGGAGAAATTATAAAAGGTGTAGTAGAAAAGATTAAACCAAACTTAATTATATGCATAGATGCTTTAGCGTCTCGCAAAATGGAAAGGGTAAATAGAACAATACAAATAGGAGATACAGGAATATCACCAGGGTCTGGTGTAGGAAATAAAAGAATGGAAATAAGTAAAAGAACTTTAGGAATACCGGTTATAGCAATTGGCGTTCCTACAGTTGTAGATGCTGCAACTATGGCAAATGATACAATAGACCTGGCAATAGATGAAATGATTAAACAGTCTACAAACGGTGGGGAATTTTATAATATGCTTAAATCAATAGATAAAAATGAAAAACAGAGGATGATTGAGGAAATATTAAATCCTTACATAGGAAATCTAATGGTAACTCCTAAAGAAGTTGATTTGGTTATAGATTCACTTTCAAAGGTTATTGCAAATGGTATAAATATAGCGCTTCAACCAGCTTTAGGGCTAGAAGATATAAATCGATATATGAATTAATACTTTGGGAAATATTACCTGATTTATAATTTTAATGAATAGAAACTTACCAAAAAGTACATCCTTATAAAAAAGGAGGTACTTTTTGGAATGAAAAAAATTAAATTTATTATAATATTTTCTTTGTGTTTTCTAATAGTTGGATACGGGTTTATTAAAATAAGCAGCGACCTACCGGATTTTATAAAAAATAGGTCTTATATAAAAGTCTCTTTTCATCCTAATCCTTTTGATTTAAAGTTTGATATAGGTAATTATATTATTTATATAAATAACGATGCTTTCAAAAATATTAACGACAGTAGTGTAGGGAAGATTAAGAATGCTGTAGAAAACAGCATTTTCAGAGATTTTATAAAAGGCGAAATCAGAAATCCATAGCTTGACGCAAGCAGATATAAAATAACTTTATACTATATTGTAGTATTTATTGACAGAATCTCGGACAGTTATGGTATAATTTATTTTGACTTAGTATAAACGGGGGTAAAGATATGCAGACTGATAAGCAAAAACATATAAGAAATTTCTCTATTATTGCACATATAGATCATGGAAAATCTACGCTTGCAGATAGACTATTAGAAAGAACAGGAACTTTAACTCAAAGAGAAATGGAAGAGCAGGTTCTTGATAATATGGAGCTTGAAAGAGAAAGAGGAATAACAATTAAAGCTCAAGCAGCTAGATTGGTTTATAAAAGAGAAGATGGTGAAGAGTACATATTAAATCTTATAGACACCCCAGGTCATGTGGATTTTAACTACGAAGTTTCAAGAAGCTTGGCTGCTTGTGAGGGAGCTGTTTTAGTAGTAGATGCTACACAGGGAATACAGGCACAAACATTAGCTAACTGCTATTTGGCTTTAGATCATGATTTGGAGATAGTACCAGTAATAAACAAGATAGATTTAGCTAGTGCTAGGCCTGAAGAGGTAAAACATGAAATAGAAGATATTATAGGTATAGAAGCAGCAGACGCTCCTTTAGTATCAGCAAAATCAGGATTAAATATTGAACATGTATTAGAGGCTATTGTGGAAAAGGTTCCTGCGCCTGTTGGTGATGAAGAAGCACCTCTTAAAGCTTTGATTTTTGATTCCTATTATGACAGTTATAAGGGAGTAGTATGCCATCTTAGAATCAAAGAGGGAACTGTAAAAGCAGGAACAAAGGTAAAACTTATGGCAAGCAATAAGTTTTATGAAGTTGTAGAAGTTGGAATATTTGCTCCTCAGATGGTGCCAATTGAGGAATTAAGAGCAGGAGATGTTGGATATTTAACGGCTTCAATTAAAAATGTAAGAGATGCAAGAGTTGGCGACACCATAACCGAAGCTGACAGGCCTGCTAAAGAAGCTTTAGAGGGATATAGACCAGCAGTACCTATGGTGTTCAGCGGAATATATCCTGTTGATGGTGCGGAATATGAAGAGCTTAAAGAAGCATTAGAAAAGCTTCAGCTAAATGATGCTGCTTTAAATTTTGAGCCGGAAACTTCTATAGCTTTAGGCTTTGGGTTTAGATGCGGATTCTTGGGACTTTTACATATGGAGGTTATCCAAGAGAGAATAGAAAGAGAATTTAATATAGACATTATAACTACAGCACCATCTGTTATATACAAAATAACTCAAACAGATGGAGAGGTTATAGATTTGACAAATCCAACAAATATGCCGGAAGCCTCAAAAATTCATTATATGGAAGAACCTATAGTTAATGCTTCTATTATAACTCCTACAGATTATGTTGGAGCAGTTATGGAGCTTTGTCAAAGCAGAAGAGGAAACTTTAAGGATATGCAGTATCTTGAGGCAACAAGGGCTGTTCTTCATTATGATATGCCGCTTAACGAAATAATATATGACTTTTTCGATGCATTAAAATCAAGAACAAGAGGATATGCTTCATTAGATTATGATTTAAAAGGATATGCTCAAAGCAAACTTGTAAAGCTGGATATTTTATTAAATGGTGATACAGTGGATGCATTATCAATGATTGTTCCTGAAGAAAGAGCATATAACAAGGGCAGAAATATTGCAGAAAAATTAAAGGAAATCATACCAAGGCAGCAGTTTGAAATACCTATACAGGCAGCTGTAGGAACTAAGATTATCGCCAGAGAAACAGTAAAGGCTTTAAGAAAAGACGTATTAGCGAAATGTTATGGCGGAGATATAACAAGAAAGAAGAAACTTCTTGAAAAACAAAAAGAAGGTAAAAAGAGAATGAGACAGATAGGTACTGTTGAAGTTCCTCAAGAAGCATTTATGTCCGTATTAAAAGTAGATTAAAAAGGAGAGTCAGTATGGAAAACAAAACAGCACTTTATATACACATACCTTTTTGCAAACAAAAGTGCTTATACTGTGATTTCCCCTCCTTTGCTGGAAAAGAAGCATTAATGATGGATTATATTAAGGCATTATGCAGCGAAATAAAGAATAAGGTAAAAAAAGAAGTAAGTACTATATTTATAGGTGGGGGAACTCCCACCTATTTATCTTTAGAATGTCTATATGAGCTGAAAAATTGCCTGGATGGGATAAAAAAAACTCATGATGTTGAATTTACAGTAGAAGGGAATCCGGAAAGCTTCAGCAAAGAGAAACTAGAAGTTTTTAAAAGTATGGGAGTGAACAGATTAAGCATAGGTCTGCAGGCTTGGCAGAATAGACTGCTTAAAAGTATAGGAAGGATTCATGATTTAAATAGTTTTACAAATAGTTTTAAATTGTCTAGAGATGCAGGTTTTAAAAATATAAATATTGACTTGATGTTTGGACTACCTGGGCAAAATATTGATGATTGGAAGGAAACACTGCTTAATGTTGCTGAATTAAATCCAGAACATATATCTTGTTACAGCCTTATTGTAGAAGAAGGAACGCCATTTTATGGTATGAGTTTAAAAAATAAACTTGATTTGCCTGAAGAAGAGATAGAAAGACAAATGTATGAATATGCTTTAATCTTTTTAAAGAAGAGAGGTTATGAGCATTATGAAATATCTAATTTTTCAAAACATGGCATGGAATCAAAGCATAATATGGTGTATTGGAGCATGGATAACTATATAGGATGTGGTACTGGTGCACATTCGTTTATGAACGGAATAAGGTATAGAAATATTGAAGATATAGAAAAATATATTTATATGATGAATTTAAAAAATAGTGCAGTTGTAGAAGAATATACAAATACAGATAAGGATAATATGGAAGAATTTATGTTCATGGGTCTAAGAAAGATAAATGGAATAAGCAAAAATGAATTTAAGGAGAAATTCAACATAGATATCCATTCAGTATATGGGACTGTTATTAATAAATTTTTAAATAATAAATTGCTTTTAGAAGATAATGAAAGAATATATCTGTCTTCAAGAGGGATTGAGCTGTCAAATCAGGTTATGTGTGAATTTATATTGTAATATGGAGAAAATTAAAGAAAAAATAAGCAAATAAAACTTAAAAAAAATTATTGAGACTATATGATTTATTATGGGCAGATATACAAAATTGACAAAAATTAATCAACATGATATGTTTTAATCATAGCGATTAGCACTCAACGATGACGAGTGCTAACAAGTGGGGTGAGATTATGGAAATGGATGAAAGAAAGATAAAAATACTTCAGGCTATAATAAATGATTATATTAATACAGCAGAGCCTGTGGGATCCAGAACCATAGCTAAGAAATATAATTTAGGAATAAGTTCTGCTACTATAAGAAACGAAATGGCTGATTTAGAAGATATGGGTTATCTTGAACAGCTTCACAGTTCTTCGGGCAGAAAGCCTTCTGATAAGGGATATAGATTATATGTAGATAAGCTAATGCAGCTGCCTCAGCTTACTATTGAAGAAGAGATAATGATTAAAAGTCAAATTTTAAATGCAGCTATTTTTGAAGTTGATAAAATAGTAAAGCAGGCTACACAGTTATTATCAGAACTTACAAAGCTAACATGCATAGTTGAAGCCCCTTCAGCTAAAAAAAGCTTTATAAAATCTATACAGCTTATAGGTGTAGATAACAATAATGTACTTTCAGTGATAATTACAGATACCGGGCTTATTAAAAATACGATTATAAGGCTTAACAGGCCTGCAAGTATAGAAAATCTTTTTAAAATTACAAACATTCTAAATGCAAGGCTTAAAAATTTGAGTGTTGAGGAAATTAATTTATCTGTTATTAATAGCTTAAAGGTTGATTTAGAAGGCCATTCTGAAATATTTGATGCCATAATACCTGCATTATATGAAAGTTTGACTGAAGCTGAGTCCTCAGAAGTTTATTTAGAAGGCACCACGAATATATTCAATTATCCTGAGTATAATGATATCGTCAAAGCTAGAGAGTTTTTGTATTTATTAAATGATAAAGAAAACATAAAAGGCTTATTGAATAATACAAGCAGTATTTCCATAAGCATTGGAGAAGAAAACTTTATACAAGGAGCAAAAGACTGCAGTATTATTTCAGGTGTATATAGTTTAGGCGGAAGGCCTTTAGGTGCAATTGGAGTTATCGGACCTACAAGAATACCATATTCAAAGATAGTTTCCGTTTTAACTAAGATTGTAAAAGAAATTAATGATTCGCTTAATCAAACTTATCTAGATGATAGATAATTTTTTATATATTGAATTATTACAGAAGGGAGTAAATTAATGGAGAAATCAAATGATGTAAAATATGATGATGCTCAGCAGGCAGAAATACTGGAGGATCAAGAATTTGAAGGTATTGATGAAGAAGAGATAGTTTCTCTTGAAGGTTTAGTAGAGGAACTTCAAAGCTCCAATAGAAAGCTTTTGGATGAAAATAACAAACTTGAAAATGAGCTTAGTGCAATGAAAGAAAGAATTGTAAGAATTACAGCTGAATATGACAACTTTAGAAAAAGAACAGCAAAAGAAAAAGAAGGTATATACACTGATGCCTGTGAAGATGTTCTTAAGAATATGTTTCCAGTTTTAGATAATCTCGAAAGAGCCTCTAACGTAAATGGAAGCATAGAGGATATTAAAAAAGGCATTGATATGACCATTAGGCAGTTTAATGATAGTTTGTCAAAGCTTCAGGTTGAAGAAATTCCAACTGACCAAGGCTTTGATCCGAATATGCATAATGCAGTTATGCATATAGAAGATGAAAACTTTGGTGAAAAGGCTGTTGTGGAAGTATTCCAAAAGGGATATAAAAGAGGAGAAAAAGTTTTAAGATACAGCATGGTAAAAGTAGCAAATTAAAATTATAAGATTGTTTTAAATGTTAAGGAGGAATAAAAATGTCAAAAGTAATAGGAATTGATTTAGGAACAACAAATTCATGTGTAGCAGTAATGGAAGGTGGAGAACCAGTAGTTATACCTAATGCCGAAGGTGCTAGAACTACTCCTTCAGTAGTTTCCTTTCAGGCTAATGGAGAAAGATTAGTAGGCCAGGTTGCTAAAAGACAGGCAATCACAAATCCAGACAAAACAATTATATCTATAAAAAGACATATGGGTACTAATCATAAGGTAAATATCGATGGAAAAGAATATACACCACAAGAAATATCAGCAATGGTTCTTATGAAAATAAAAGCTGATGCAGAAGCTTATCTTGGTGAAACAGTTACACAGGCAGTTATAACAGTACCTGCATATTTTAATGACAGCCAAAGACAAGCAACAAAAGATGCAGGAAAGATAGCAGGACTAGAAGTATTAAGAATTATAAACGAGCCAACTGCAGCATCACTTGCTTATGGCCTTGACAAACAAGACGAAAGTCATAAAATATTTGTGTACGACTTAGGTGGAGGTACTTTTGACGTATCCATACTTGAACTTGGTGATGGAGTATTCGAAGTTAAGTCTACAAATGGTAATACCAAACTTGGAGGAGACGATTTTGACCAAAGAGTTATGGATTATATAACTGATACATTTAAAAAGGAAAATGGAATAGACCTTAGAAATGACAAGATGGCTCTTCAAAGATTAAAAGAGGCTG
This sequence comes from Clostridium rhizosphaerae, assembly GCF_016765585.1. GTDB lineage: Bacteria > Bacillota > Clostridia > Clostridiales > Clostridiaceae > Clostridium_AT > Clostridium_AT rhizosphaerae. The sequence continues at coordinate 429,322 of NZ_JAESWC010000002.1, read as the reverse complement.
CTGAAAAAGCAAAAATAGAGCTTTCATCTTCATTACAGACTAATATAAATCTTCCATTTATAACTGCAGATGCTACAGGACCAAAGCATATAGATATGAATTTAACAAGAGCTAAGTTTAATGAACTTACTCATGATTTAGTTGATGCTACTATTGAACCAATGAGAAAAGCCTTATCAGATGCAGGACTATCAATGAACGAGGTTGATAAGATTATATTAGTTGGTGGTTCTACAAGAATTCCTGCTGTTCAAGATGCAGTTAAGAATTTTACTGGAAAGGAACCATCAAAGGGTGTTAATCCAGATGAATGTGTAGCAGTTGGTGCAGCTATTCAAGCAGGTGTTTTAACTGGAGAAGTTAAAGATGTATTACTTCTTGATGTAAGTCCACTAACATTAGGTATAGAAACTATGGGAGGAATTGCAACTTCATTAATCCAAAGAAATACTACTATACCAACTAGAAAGAGCCAAGTATTTTCAACTGCTGCTGATGGCCAGACATCTGTTGAAATTAATATTGTTCAAGGTGAAAGACAAATGGCTGCTGATAATAAATCACTTGGAAGATTTACTTTATCAGGTATCGCTCCAGCTCCAAGAGGAATTCCTCAAATCGAAGTTACTTTCGATATAGATGCTAATGGAATAGTAAATGTATCTGCAAAAGATAAGGGAACAGGAAAAGAAGCTAACATTACAATAACTGCATCTACAAATCTTAGCGATGATGAAATTGATAAAGCAGTAAAAGAAGCTGAAAAGTTTGCAGAAGAAGATAAGAAGAGAAAAGAAGCTATAGAAGTTAAAAATAATGCTGATCAGATGGTATACCAATGTGAGAAAACTCTAAAAGAGTTAGGAGATAAGGTATCAGCTGAAGATAAGAATAAAATCGAAGATAAAATTAAAGCTGTTAATGCTGTTAAGGATGGAAATGACTTAGAAGCAATAAAGAAGGCTACAGAGGAATTAACTCAAGAGTTCTATGCTATATCTTCAAAGCTTTATCAAGCTAACGGTGGGGCAGAAGGTGCTGGCTTTGATCCAAACAACATGGGCGGAGCTAATGCTGGAACTCAGGAACCTAAGGATGATAATGTAGTTGATGCTGATTTTAAAGTAGAAGATGACAAATAATAAATAATCAGTATAATATATAAGGGATGGGTAACAGTGCCCCTCCCTTAATTTAAGTTATGTAGTATAATTATGAATAATGTTCTATAAATGCAGGTGGTGAATACAGGGATGGCAAAAAAAGATTATTATGAAATTTTAGGACTTCAAAAAGGTGCGAGTGACGACGAAATAAAAAAAGCATTTAGGAAGCTTGCTATTAAATATCATCCTGATAAAAATCAAGGAGATAAGGAAGCAGAAGAAAAGTTTAAGGAGATAAATGAGGCTTATCAGGTATTGTCAGATTCTGAAAAGAAGGCACAATACGATCAGTTTGGAACTACGGACTTTAATGGCGGCGGTGGCTTCAACGGCGGCTTTGACTTCTCTGATATGGGAGGCTTTGGTGATATATTTGAAAGCTTTTTTGGCGGCGGCTTCGGCTCAAGCGGCAGAAGAAGAAATGGACCTGAAAGAGGTGCAGATGTTGAATATACACTTAATTTAACCTTTGAAGAAGCTGTTTTTGGCGTTGAAAAGGAAATTTCAATAAATAAGCATGAAAGATGTGAAACTTGTTCTGGAAGCGGTGCGAAGCCGGGCACTTCTCCTAAAACTTGTGACAAGTGTGGAGGTTCTGGTCAAGTTAGAGTTCAAAGAAATACTCCTCTTGGAAGTTTTGTAAGTGTAAATGCTTGTGATAAATGTGGAGGAAAAGGAAAAATTATTTCAGAACCGTGTCCTACATGCAGAGGTACTGGTAAGGAAAGAAAAAATAGAAAAATAAAAATAAATGTACCTGCTGGTGTAGACACAGGTAATGTAATACCATTAAGAGGTCATGGAGAACATGGTGCTAATGGAGGCCCTCCAGGAGACTTATACGTTAATATAAGAGTGGCAGCTCACTCTCTATTTAAGAGAAAAGGCTTTGACATTTCTATTGATAGGCATATCAGCTTTGCTAAGGCTACCTTTGGGTGTGAAATTAAAGTTCCTACAGTTGATGGAGATGTTAAATATGAAATTCCAGCAGGAACACAACCTGGAACTGTATTTAGGCTAAAAGGTAAGGGTGTTCCTAGAGTTAACAGCTCTGGAAGAGGAGATCAATATGTGACTGTAATTGTTGATGTTCCTAAAACTTTAAATGATAAACAAAAGGAAGCTCTAAAAATGTTTATGGAAGCAAGCGGTGAAAACAAAGAGGAAAGTAAAAAATCTTTTGTCAATAAAATAAAAGATAGCTTTAAGTAATCAGCAAAACTTCGTTCTAGTTGTAGGGCGAAGTTTTTGTATGTTTTTTTAAAGTTATAAATAGATGACAACTTTAATATTTAAGTTTACTATAGCCGTTATTTTGGTATAATAAATAATAAAACTACGGATAAAGAGAGGATTTGATACAATGCAGGGAAAATGGATTGAAGTTAAAATAGTAACAACCAGTGATGCTTTAGAGCCTATATCAGGAATTTTTTATGGCTTAGACGTTAAGGGGGTTGCTATTGAGGATCCTAGAGATATTTTAGAGAGAGAACAAGGTCCTTTAAGCTGGGACTTTGCAGATATAAATATTTTTGAGTATGGAAAAGATGCGGCTGTTGTTAAGGGATACTTTAATGAGGAAGACAATATTTCAGAAATTGAAAAATACATAAATGATAAAATAGATGAACTTAAAGAAATGGGAATAGATGTTGGAGAAGGTAAGGTTGTAATTAAAGCTGTATTCGAGGAGGATTGGGCAAACAATTGGAAAAAGTATTATAAGCCAACAAAGATAGGAGAAAAAATTGTAATAAAACCTATTTGGGAGGAATACTCTCCAAAAGAGAACGAAGTTATAGTTGAGATGGATCCAGGAATGGCTTTTGGTACAGGAACTCACGAAACTACGAAAATGTGTATAGAAGCTCTAGAAAAGTATGTTACAAGAGATAAAACTGTGTTTGATATAGGAACAGGATCAGGAATACTTGCTATAACCGCAGCAAAGCTTGGCGCCGAGAAAGTAATAGGAGTAGACTTGGATCCAGTAGCTGTAGATTCTGCAAAAAATAACGTAGGATTTAATGATCTAAATAATATTGAAATCCGCTACGGAAACCTTATGGAGGTCATTAACGGAAAAGCTCAGATAGTAGTTGCAAATATAATAGCAGATGTTATTATATTTTTATGCCAAGATGTGAAAAAATTTATAGAAAAAGACGGATATTTTATTTGCTCTGGTATTATAAGAGAAAGAAAAGATGATGTTGTTAATAAACTAACGGAGGAAGGCTTTAATATAATAGAGGTAAATACCCTTGGAGAATGGGTATGTATAGTAGCTAAAATGTAAGGAGTAGGTTCTATGCACAAATTTTTTGTACAAAGGGAGTTTATAACTGAAGATACAGCAATAATAGAAGGCGACGATGTAAAACATATATATAAGGTGCTTCGTCTAGAGACTGGAGACAAGGTGAGCATTAATGATTGTCAAGGAAATGAATATCTTGGAGATATAAATGAAATCAATAAGAAGCAGGTAATTGTTAATCTTTTAGAGAAACTTCCTATAAATAATGAAAGTCCAGTAAATATTCATCTATATCAGGGTCTGCCGAAGTCTACTAAAATGGATTTAATAGTTCAAAAGGCTACAGAGCTCGGAGTCAAAGAGGTAACTCCTGTAGTTACTGAAAGAGTTGTAGTTAAAAGCGAACTTTCAGAGTTTAAGAAGGTTGACAGGTGGAATAGAATTGCTTTAGAGGCCTGTAAACAGTCAAAGAGAAGTCTTTTACCAGTCATTAATACTCCTATAGAGTTTGATGAATTAGTAAATAACCTTAATAATATGGATCTAATTGTTGTTCCATATGAGAATGAAGATGGATATGGAATAAAAAATATTGTAAGTGATCTAAATAAGAATATAAAAAATATTGCAGTAGTGATTGGTCCTGAGGGCGGTTTTGAGGACAGAGAAATTGAAATTCTAAGGTCTATTAATGCACATATAGTTACATTAGGACCAAGAATATTAAGAACAGAAACAGCAGGATTTGTGTGCGTAGCTATGTTGATGTATGAACTAGGAGACATTGGGGGCACAGCTTACAGGGAGGGTTAATTAAATGAAGGTTGCATTTGCTACACTAGGCTGCAGAGTTAATCAGTATGAATCAGAGGCAATGACAGAAAAATTTTTAAGAGAAGCCTATGAGGTTGCAGATTATGACTCCTTTGCAGATGTATATGTTATAAATACTTGTACAGTTACAAATATGGGAGATAAAAAATCCAGGCAGATGATAAGCAGAGCGAGAAGACAAAACCCTGATTCTATAATTGCAGTTGTTGGATGCTACTCTCAAATTGCTCCTGATGAAGTAGCCAAAATCGAAGGTGTGGATGTTGTGCTTGGTACAAGGAATAAAGGCGATATTGTCTACTGGGTAAATAGAGCCAGAGAAGTAAAATCCCAAATGGTTGAAGTTAATGATGTACTAAGAAATAATGAATTCGAAGAATTAAATATTGAAGAGTATCAAAATAAAACGAGAGCTTTCTTAAAAATACAGGATGGCTGCAACAGATTTTGTTCTTATTGTTTGATACCTTTTGCTAGAGGAGCAGTATGCAGCAAGAAACCAGATAAAGTTATTAATGAAGTTAAAGAGTTAGCAGCTCATGGGTTTAAGGAAATTATTTTATCAGGTATACACACTGCTTCTTATGGAATTGACCTTGAGGAAAAAGTAACTTTACTAGACTTGATGGAACAAATCGATGCAATAGAAGGTATAGAAAGGGTTAGAATAGGTTCAATAGATCCTACCTTTTTCAGTAATAATGTGATTGAAAGAATAGTTAAGCTAAAAAAACTCTGTCCGCATTTCCATTTATCATTACAAAGCGGCTGTGATATAACGCTTAAAAGAATGAATAGGCATTATACTTCAAAGGAGTATAAATATGTTGTAGAAGAACTTAGAAAAAACATAAAAGATGTATCTATTACAACTGATGTTATAGTTGGTTTTCCTGGGGAGACTGAAGAGGAATTTAATACTACATATGAATTTTTGAAAGATATAAGGCTTTCTAAAATGCATATTTTTAAATTTAGCCCTAGAAAAGGAACAAGAGCTGCTGAAATGAAGGAACAGGTAGATGGAATAGCTAAGGAAGAAAGAAGCAGTAAGCTTATTAATTTAAGTAATGAATTAGAAAAAGAATTTATGAAAAAATATATAGGAACAACAATGAAAGTTTTGTTTGAACAGGTGCATGATAGTAACAGATATGAAGGGTATACTTCAAATTATATAAAAGTATTATCAGAAAGTATGATAGACATAGAAGGCGAGATACTTGAAACAGTAATAGATGATTATGAAAAAGACTACTTATTAGGTAAATTATTATAAAAAAATATTACCTTAAAGGAGGTGGAAATATGGAAAATTGTATATTTTGTGGTATAATTGAAGGTAGAATTCCTTGTGAAAAAGTATACGAGGATGAAAACGTACTGGCTTTTAAGGACATAAACCCAGAAGCACCAGTCCATGTGCTTGTTATTCCTAAAAAGCATATAGAAAGCATAAATGCTTTAGATGAAAGTAACATCAGTATTTTAGCTCCTATTTACAGAGCTTTGAAAAAAATAGCTGTAGACTTTAATATTTCAGAAAGCGGATACAGAGTTGTTACAAATTGTGGAGAAGATGCAGGGCAAACGGTGCAGCATATACATTTTCATCTTTTAGGTGGAAGAAGCCTAAATTGGCCTCCTGGCTAAATAAAAGCTTAAAATGAAATTGTTGACAGTTTATAAGCTTTTATTGTATAATAAAAAATGTGCTATTTAGCCCACAGATGCTGCATTTAATTTTTATTAGTTAATTTGTGCTAGCGGAGGGAGGGATAAGATATGTCAGAAATTAGAGTTGGAGAAAATGAATCACTAGATAGTGCATTAAGAAGATTTAAGAGAAAATGCGCTAGAGCAGGAGTTCTTTCAGAAGTAAGAAAGAGAGAACACTATGAAAAGCCAAGTGTAAAAAGAAAAAAGAAATCTGAAGCTGCAAGAAAGAGAAAGTTTAAATAGAATTCTTTGAAAGAGGGTACTAAGGATGTCTCTTAAAGAAAGACTGCAAGAAGATTGGAAGCAAGCTTTAAAAGCTAGAGATAAATTTAGAGCTGATACGATAAGTATGGCTAAAGCGGCTGTTTTACAGGTTGAAAAAACTGATGGTTTAAGCCTTGATGATGATGGAATCATTGAAGTTTTAGCCAGGGAAGTTAAACAGAGACGTGAAGCTATTCAAGAATTTGAAAAAGGAAACAGGCAAGATTTAGTTGATAAATCTAATGATGAAATTGAAATCTTGTTTGAATACCTTCCTCAGCAGTTAACAGAAGAAGAAATTTTAGTTTTTATTCAAGATGCAGCTGTTGAAGTTGGTGCAAATAGCATAAAAGATATGGGAAAAGTAATGCAGGTATTAGCTCCGCGAGTAAAAGGAAGAGCTGATGGCAAGCTTGTTAGTCAAATGGTAAGAGAACATTTAAATAAATAATAAAACGTGTTAAAGGTTCAGGAAACTGAACCTTTTTTATTTTTTGTTGTCATTTATTATCTAATAGGTTCATAAATTTAGTATGAAGTAATTTCTAGGGGTGTAAAGCGTGGAGGACAGATTATCTAGAACAAAGGAAACCATAGCGGAAAAATTGGATTTACCAAGAGATGTTGTACTTAATATACCTAAAATAGTTATAACTGGCGACAACGAAATAATTATAGAGAATCATAAAGGAGTAATACTTTTTGATGAAAAGGAAATAAAAATAAATTCTAATGTTGGTGTAATAGATATATATGGAAGTGGGTTTGAAATATTATTTATGGGAGGCAGTACATTAACTGTCAGAGGAAAATTTAAATCGGTGGTGTATGAAGGAAATGAGTAAGGTTAATAAATTTAAAAGAGGAACTATGACTGTCGAAATTCAATCCCACATTCCTGAAAAGTTTTTGAACTTAGCTTGGAAAAATAATATTCAAATCAAAAATATAAGAAAAAGAAGCATAACTACTATAGTTATGGATATTAATTTAAAAGATTTCAGCCTTATTGAAGACATTGCTCAAAAGACGAAAAGTAAAATTAAGATTGTTAATAGGAAAGGGGTTACTTTCTTCTTATTGAAAATAAGAAGGCGTTTTGCTCTTGTAGGAGGCGTATTCATATTTGTATTTATATTGTATTTTCTATCTGGATTTATTTGGACAATAGACATACAGACAGAAAATAATTTATCTCCTTATGAGATAAGGCAACAACTCATTAATTATGGAGTTATGCCCGGAATAAGAAAAAGTAAAGTTAATGTGTATCAGCTTCAGGATAATATGATAAAGAGCAATGAAAATATTATGTATTTTAACGCTCGTGTTGACGGCTCAAGACTTTATGTGAAGGTGATTGATAAAGTTACTCCTCCAAGTATTATAACTGATAATGAACCATGTAATTTAGTTGCAAAAAAGGATGGACAAATAGTAAGGGTATATACCTCAGCAGGCTCACCAACTGTAAAAAAGGGTGATACTGTTAAGGCGGGAGATATCATTGTAAAAGGAGAGCAAGGTAAAGAAGGAAGTACATATACTGTTCATGCCAGCGGCAATGTAATTGCTAGAACTTTTTATGAGCAAATTAAAGAAGTTCCAATTAAGGGCGTAAAAAAAGAAAGAACGGAAAATAAAATAGAAAATTTATATATAGAAGTTCTAGGTAAAAAGATTTATTTTAAAAATAGTATAAATAAATTTAAAAGTTATGATAAAATAGTAGAAAATAGTGGATTTATTAAGAAAGAGATATATTATGAAGTTAAAGAAACGAAATACAATATGGATTCGCAAAAAGTGGTTGATTCCACTGCTGAGGAATTGTATTCAAAAATCGTTCAATCTTTAGACAAATCAATTAAGGTAGTTGACAAACAAGTACAGTCAGAACCTAATGGAGATAATGTAAAGGTTCGTGTATTAGTTGTGGCCGAAGAAAATATTGCACTTGCTCAAAAACTCCAATGATAAAGGTCTATAAAAACAAAAGGTGGGATAGTTGTGGGGACTATAAACTTCAAGGATTTTTTAGTAAATAATAAAGTAAGGCATATTATAATTTATATATGTACATTTTTAATTATATACTTTACTTTAATAACTTCTTTAAGTACTAAGACATATGATATTAAAGAAGGTGAAATAGCCAAGGTCAGCATAAGAGCTCAAAGAAACACCATAGACGAGGCAAGTACATCAGCTAGGAAAAAAGAAGCCGTAAGCCTTGTTCCTCCACAATATACTATAAAAACAGAAGTTAAGGATAATGCAATAAACACTATTAATACAGTATTTGCGAAGGCTATGCAGCTTAAGGAAAGCAATATAGATATAAAGGAGAAAGCTGTACAGTTGGCTAATACCTCAAATATTGGATTGTCAGAGGAAGATGCAAATACGCTGCTTAATTTAAATAATATAGACTTAGTTAATTTAAAGAATTCCCTTATAGAGACTATGAATGATGTTTATGAGTTGAGTATACAATTCAACCCCAACTTAAGTACTGAAGTGAATAATGAAAATTTAAAAAAAGCACAAGACATTGTGCAAATGAATTTCAATAAATCAAAGTTTTCCAGGTCTACAAGAGATTTGGGGACTGCTATTGGCGTTAGACTCGTAAAACATAATTCTTTTTATGATAAAGAGAAAACAGATGAAATGAGAAATAATGCTATTAATAATACGCCACCAGTAACAATAAAAAAAGATCAAATAATAGTTATGGAAGGTGAACAAATAACTCCTGAAAAATATGCGACTCTTAAAAGTGTTGGGTTAATAAATACAAACACTAAGTATGAGTGGTATATATATATCAGCCTTGGTGTAATTATTGCTCTAATCTTATTTATACAAAGTTTTTATATTTATAAATATCAAAATAATATTTATAATGACTGGAGCAAATTCCTTTTGGTAAATGTTATCAATTGTATATCTCTTATATTAGCAAGGGTTTTAGGAATGGTATCACCATTTCTAATTCCATTTGCTCTTGCGCCTATTCTCTTAACTCTTCTTTTGAATTATAAAATATCCTTAACAGTAAGTGTTATTAATGCAGTTTTTATTAGTGGTGCAATGAATTTTAATTCAGATGTTCTTATTATTGCATTACTTAATGCAGTAGTTGGTGCTCTTATTATCCAAAAGCTACAGCAGAGAAATGATATACTTTTTTCATGCTTGTATATTGCTGTAATAAATGTGATAACTACACTTTCGATTGGATTTTTACTTAGTAATAATATAAAGGACAATCTTACCAAGTCAGGTTTTTCTCTAATAGGGAGCGGATTATCTGGAATACTTACAATAGGTGTTTTACCTCTATTTGAAAGTGTTTTTGATATTGTTACCAATATTAAATTGCTGGAATTGTCAAACCCCAATAGCCCTTTACTTAAAAAGCTTTTGCTTGAAGCGCCAGGAACTTATCATCACAGCATATTGGTTGCCAATTTAGCTGAGGTAGCTGCAGAAGCCATAGGAGGGAACCCGGTCCTGGCTAGAGTTTGTTCGTACTATCATGATGTAGGAAAAATTAAAAGACCATATTTTTTCAAAGAAAATCAAATAGGTAATGATAATCCACATAATAAAATAACCCCTAACTTAAGTGCATTAATTATTATATCTCATGTAAAGGATGGATTAGAACTTGCTAAAGAATATAGACTTCCAAAAGTAATTCACAATATTATAGAACAGCATCATGGAACTTCTTTGGTTAAATATTTTTACATAACAGCTAAAAATAAAAGTGAAAGCCCTGAAGAAGTAATAGAAGCTGACTTTAGATATCAAGGTCAAATACCTCATTCAAAAGAGGCTGGTATAATTATGCTTGCTGATAGTGTTGAAGCAGCTGTAAGGTCTATTAATGAACCTACTCAGACTAAAATAGAGGAAATGGTTAATAATATAATGAAAAACAGGCTAAATGAAGGACAATTGGATAATTGTGATATAACTTTGAAGGATTTGAATAAAATTAAAGAAGCTTTCTTAAAAACATTGACAGGAATATATCATCAGAGAATTGAGTATCCTACTGATAAGTGGAATGTAACCTCAAAAAACACAATAGAAGTTAAATTATAAAGGAGTAAAAGCATGCTTTTAGTTGACAACAGACAAAATAAAATAGAAGTAACCAATGAACTTGAAGATTTATTAGAAAAGATTATTGATTTTACACTTAAAGAGGAAAAAGTATTAATAGACTATGAAATAAGCCTAATATTTACAGATAATAGTGAAATTAGAACTATAAATAAAGAATATAGAAAAATAGATAAAGAAACAGATGTTTTATCTTTTCCGATGCTGGAGTATCCCAAGAATAAGGTGTACAAAGATGTTTATCAAAATTTTAGTTTCGATGACAGTTATTTTGATGAGGGTAAGCTTGTTATGGGTGATATCGCGATATCTTTGGAGAGAGCAAAGGCACAATGTGAAGAATATGGGCACTCTTTCTTTAGAGAAGTCTGCTATTTATCCGTTCACTCTATACTTCATCTTCTTGGATATGATCACATGGAGGAGGATGAAAAAATAATCATGAGAGATAGGGAAGAATATATTTTACAAGAATTTAATATAGCCAGATAGCATTGTCTCAGAAAGAAGAACAATTGAGGAGAATGTTTTATGAAGGTAAGAAAACTTTTAGACAGCTTTAATTATGCTATAAATGGTATAATACATGCAGTGAGAACGCAGAGAAATATGCGAATTCATATGATTTCTTCACTTTTAGTTTTAACTGCATGTTTTTTTTATGATCTCAAAAAATTAGAAATTCTTATTCTTACTATAACAATAACTATGGTTATAGTAGCTGAGATGTTTAATACAGCAATTGAGTGTACTATAGATGTAGCCGCAAATTATTATCACCCATTAGCTAAGATTGCAAAAAATACAGCAGCAGGTGCGGTACTTATAACGGCTATTAATGCAGTTGTTGTAGGATATATAATATTTTGGGATAGACTTAATCAGTTTAGTTTTATTGTTATAAGAAAAATTAAGCAGTCTGATCCATATATGATATTTATAATATTAATTATTGTCCTGATTTCCACCTTAGTTATTAAGGCTGTTTTTGGAGAAGGTACGCCCCTTAGAGGAGGAATGCCAAGCGGACATAGCGCAATTGCCTTTTGTCTGGCGACGACAATTGCTTTAATATCACAAGATCCTTTAGCGATTTTGTTGAGTTATCTTTTAGCGTTTATTGTGGCTCAGAGCAGAGTTGATTCGCGCATTCATTCAGTTTTAGAGGTCTTGGCCGGAGCCGTATTTGGAACTTTACTCACAATTCTTTTATTTAAAATTTTTGGATAGAATGAGTTTACATAAATAAAGTTGAAATACTTTGAAATAGTGTTATAATTTATATACAAGTTTTAGAATTTAATGTAAATTGATACTCGGAGGTAACATTTATGGAATATAAAGACCTAATTTCTAAAGCTTTAGAAGCTAGAGAAAAAGCTTATGTACCATATTCAAATTTTAAAGTTGGTGCAGCTATTTTAGTTGAGGATGGAACAATTTATTCAGGATGTAATATAGAAAATGCTTCTTTTGGAGCAACAAACTGTGCTGAAAGAACAGCTATATTTAAAGCTGTTTCAGAAGGTTATGAATCTATAAAAGCAATTGCTATAGTTGGAGATACGTCAACTTATACTTATCCATGCGGAATATGCAGACAGGTTATATCTGAATTTGCAGATGGAACTATTCCAGTAATTCTGGCTAAAAATAATGAGGATTTTATAGTTAAAACTTTAGATGATGTTCTACCAGGAGCATTTACTAAAAAAGATTTGAATAAATAACAAAAGAGTGATATAAGGAGTGCATGACAAACAATGTTTAAATCAGGATTCGTAACAATAATAGGAAGACCAAATGTAGGAAAATCAACACTATTAAATCATTTGATGGGAGAAAAACTATCTATAGTATCAAGTAAGCCTCAAACCACAAGAAATAATATACAAACTATACTAACTAAAGAAGATTATCAAATCGTATTTGTTGATACCCCCGGAATGCATAAACCTAGACATAAGCTTGGCGAATATATGGTTAAGTCTGCAAGAGACACATTCAAGGAAGTTGATGAAATCCTTTTCTTGACTACTCCAGATATCGAAGTTGGAAAAGGTGATCAATTTATATTAGAGCAATTACGTGATTTGAAAATACCGGTTATCATGGTGCTAAACAAAATTGATGAAAATACGGAGAATAGGGTAGCTGAAACTATAAAAAATTATTCAGAGTTCTTTAACTTTACTGAATTTATTCCCATTTCAGCTGCAAAAGGAAAAAATACTGATAAACTTTTAGAACTTATGACAAAATATCTTAAAGAAGGACCTAAATTTTATCCTGATGATATGATTACAGACCAGCAGGAAAGGTTCTTAGTTTCCGAAATTATAAGGGAGAAGGCTTTAAGACTTTTAACTCAAGAGGTTCCTCATGGTATAGCAGTAGAAATCATATTGATGAAAAAAGAAGATAATAATATATATAACATAGAGGCAACTTTATTATGCGAGAAAGATTCACATAAGGGTATTATAATTGGAAAGGGTGGTGAAATGCTAAAGAAGATTTCCACCTACGCCAGACAGGATATAGAAAAACTTCTTGGTACGAAAGTCTATCTTAAACTTTGGGTAAAAGTTAAAAAAGAATGGAGAGATAATTCTAGCCTCTTAAAAGAGTTAGGATATAAATAAAATGTTTTTTAATTAAAAGTTATTTGAAGATAAATATTTTATTGTTATAGGGTATACTAACATATAGGAGATGATGTTCTGTCAATTTTCAAAAGTAAAGCAATGGTTATAAAAACAATAGATTTAAAAGAGAATGATAAAATAGTCTATTTATTTTCTGAAAAGCTGGGTAAAATTTCGGCTGTAGCAAAAGGTGCAAAAAAAGGTAAAAGCAAAATAATGCCTCTTACACTTCCTTTTTGTTTTGGAGAGTATGTAGTTTTTAAGGGCAGAAACTTATATACTATAAACGAAGGTGAAATAATTAGCTCTTTTCAATCACTGCTCAATGATTTAAATAGTTTAACTTATGCTTCTTACTTTTGCGAATTAATAGATATAGCTTTAGTTGAAGAAGAGAGCAACAGAGAATTGTTTAAAATTCTTGTCTCAGCTTTTTATTTGATGGAGAATAAAGCTGTAGATTTTGAGCTTTTAGCAAGAGCATTTGAAGTAAAACTTTTGCTATTTTCTGGGTTTAGATTTAATTTAGATAACTGCTCTATATGCAAAAAAAGAATGAACAGTTCAAATTTCATAAGCCTTGAATATCTTGGCGGAGTTTGTATGGATTGTAATAGAAGCAGGGGTATGAATATAAGCTACGCCGGATATAATGCCTTAAAGTATCTAATTGATGCTCCTATAGAAAATATATATAGACTTTCATTAAATAAAGAAACAAAAGAAGAGCTTTACAAGCTTCTGACATATGTTATTTCAAACAATTTTTCAAGGAAACCAAATAGTTTAGACGTGTTTAATTATATAAAAGGAGTGGAAGATAATGAATGATATTACGTTAGAAAAGATTGATATTGTAAGAGAGAGAACAGGTGCTACTTATGCTGAAGCAAAAGAGGCGTTGGAAGCTTCTGATGCTAATGTCGTTGATGCAATTATTTATATAGAAAAAAATAAAAAAACCACTTTTGATAATATATATACAACTAAAGATGAATTTCTATCATGGATAAAGGAATTAATAAACAAGGGTAATGTTACTAGAATCAAGATAAAAAAAGATGAGAAAATACTAGTAGATATGCCAGTAAATGCTGGAATTGCCGTTGGAATTGTAGCAGCAGCGATATGGGCTCCTCTAATTGCAATTGGTGTGATTGGTGCTGTTGTTACAAATATAACCATTGAAATAACAAAAAAGGATGGTTCCGTAGAAGTAATAAATAAAGTTATTAAAGCTACTATGCAGGACGTTAAAGAAAAGGTTAATGATGTAGCTTCAGAAGTTAAAGATAAAGTTAATGATGTAGCTTCGGATGTTAAAGAAAAATTTACTGGTAAAAAAAGTGAAGAAGAAACGAAGGAAAATGAAACTGTTTACACTTACACAGTTAAATTTGAAGACACAGAAAATACAGAACAAAAATAATTAAGTTTAGCCAGCAATATTTTATTGCTGGTTTTATTTGCTATATAGTTTTAAAATATATATTGAAATTGTATAAAAACTTAGGTAAAATATTTAAAGCATGATAAAAATTATGCATTATTACAAATTATAAAAACTAAAGAAAATAAGAGTAATATTAAGAAAAGTATATTAAAACAGGAATATTTTATAAAATTAGAGAAAAAATAAATAAAGTAGTGTATAATTTATTTGTTTAACATGCTATAATATCGTTGTATTATTGGGAAAGAGGGTGAACAGCATTAAACTTACGCTAAGACAGGAAGAAATAATTAAATTAGTTAAGAACAATGGACCAGTTACAAGTGAAGCCTTAGCTGAAAAGTTAAATGTTACGCGAGCTGCTCTAAGACCAGATTTAGCTATTTTAACTATGACAGGTATCTTAGAAGCAAAACCTAAGGTAGGATACATATATTCAAAGAAGCCTTCCTACAGCTTGGTATATGAATACATAAGAAACATTAAAGTTCAAGATGTTATGTCTAATCCAATTGTTGTTGATGAAAATACAACAGTATATGATGCTATAGTTCATTTGTTCCTAAATGATGTAGGAACTTTATTTATTCAAAATAATGGAATTCTTCTAGGGGCTGTTTCAAGAAAAGATTTTCTTAAAATTGCTATGGGCGGAACAGATATGCAGAAAGTTCCTGTTGGTGTTATAATGACAAGGATGCCTAATATTGTATTTGTGGAAAAAGAGGATACTGCTTATTTAGCTGCTCAAAGAATAATGGAGCATGAGGTAGACAGTCTACCTGTAGTTGAAAGAGTATTTGATGGTTCAAAAGAGAACTTGAAAATAATAGGAAAAATATCCAAAACCAATATTACAAAATTATTTGTTAAATTAGGTGAAGCTAACTGAAGCTAACTAATTTATTTTTAATGACCTAACCGGGACAAAAAACAACCCGTTAGTATATAAATTTTAATACAAAGGAGTGTTACAAACATGCAAAATAAAAAGTATGTTTACCTTTTTAGTGAAGGTACTGGTAAAATGAAAGAACTCCTTGGTGGAAAAGGTGCTAATCTAGCAGAAATGACTATTTTAGGTATTCCAGTTCCACAAGGATTTACAGTAACTACTGAGGCTTGCAATAAGTATTATGATGACGGAAAGGTTATTGCTCAAGAAATAATCGATGAAATTCATAAAACTATGACTAAGCTTGAAACAATATCAGGAAAGAAATTTGGAAGTGTAGAAAATCCATTGCTTGTATCAGTAAGATCAGGAGCTAGAGCTTCAATGCCAGGTATGATGGATACTATACTTAACCTTGGATTAAATGATGATACAGTAGAAGCTATGGCAAAATTAACAGGAAATCCTAGATTTGCTTATGACTCCTACAGAAGATTTATACAAATGTTTGCTGATGTTGTTATGGAAGTTGAAAAGAGAAACTTTGAAAACATATTAGACGAAGTTAAAGAAGCAAAAGGTGTTAAGCTTGATACTGAACTTGATGCTGATGATTTAAAAGAAGTTGTTAAAAAGTTCAAAGCTTTCTACAAAGAAGCCAAGGGAGAAGAATTCCCTTCAGATCCTAAACTTCAATTAATAGAATCTATTACAGCTGTATTTAGATCATGGGATAACCCAAGAGCTATTGTTTACAGAAGAATGAACGATATACCTTCAAGCTGGGGAACAGCAGTTAACGTTCAAGCAATGGTATTTGGTAACAAGGGAGAAACTTCTGGTACAGGAGTTGCATTCTCAAGAAATCCATCTACAGGAGAAAAGAAAATATATGCTGAGTACTTAATGAATGCTCAAGGAGAAGACGTTGTAGCTGGTATAAGAACACCAGAAGATATTTCTACTCTTGAACAAAGAAATCCAGAAGTTTACAAACAATTTATGGATATAGTACACACATTGGAAAACCACTATAAAGACATGCAGGATATGGAGTTCACTATAGAAGATGGCAAACTTTATTTCCTACAAACTAGAAATGGTAAGAGAACAGCTCAAGCTGCTTTAAAAATTGCTGTTGATCTAGTTGAAGAAGGAATGTGTACTAAAGAAGAAGCTATACTTAAAGTTGATCCAAAGCAACTAGACAGCTTACTTCACCCAGCATTCGATGCTGCTGATATGAAGGCTGCAAAAGTTATTGCTAAAGGTCTTCCAGCTTCTCCAGGAGCTGCTTGTGGTAAAATAACTTTTACTGCTGAAGAAGCTAAGGAAAGAGCTGAAAAGGGAGAAAAAGTAGTTCTTGTTAGACTTGAAACTTCTCCAGAAGATATCGAAGGAATGGTTGCTGCAGAAGGTATTTTAACTGTAAGAGGTGGAATGACTTCTCACGCAGCAGTTGTTGCTAGAGGTATGGGAACTTGCTGCGTTGCAGGTTGTGGAGATTTAAAAGTTAATGAAGAAGCTAAAACTGTTGAAGTAAATGGTTTAGTATTAGGCCAAAATGATTACCTATCAATAGATGGAAGCACAGGAAATGTATACGGTCAAGCAATAAAGACTGTAGAACCTGAAATAACAGGATACTTCGGAACATTTATGGCTTGGGCTGATGAGATAAGAACACTTAAGGTTAGAACTAATGCTGATACTCCAAGAGATGCTCAACAGGCTGTTAAGTTCGGCGCTGAAGGTATCGGTCTTTGCAGAACTGAGCATATGTTCTTTGATGAAAACAGAATTTCTGCTATGAGAGAAATGATAGTAGCTAAAAATGAGGCTGAAAGAAGAAAAGCTCTTGAAAAATTACTTCCAATGCAAAGAGAAGACTTTGAAGGTCTTTACGAGGCTATGGAATACAGACCGGTTACAATAAGATTCTTAGATCCACCACTACATGAGTTTTTACCTCATGAAGATGAAGATATAAGAGCATTAGCTAAAGAAATGGGCTTAACTTTTGAAGAGCTAAAGGCAACTGTTGAATCTTTACATGAATTCAACCCAATGATGGGTCATAGAGGATGTAGATTAGCAGTTTCTTACCCAGAAATAGCTGAAATGCAAACAAGAGCCGTTATAGAAGCTGCTATAAACGTTAAGGCTAGAAAAGGCTACAATATAGTTCCTGAAATAATGATTCCTCTTGTTGGAGAAGTTAAGGAATTAAAGTATGTTAAAGATGTAGTTACAAGAACTGCAGATGCTATAATCAAGGAAAAAGGCGTTGACCTTAAGTACATGGTTGGTACAATGATAGAAATACCAAGAGCAGCTTTAACTGCTGATGAAATAGCTAAAGAAGCAGAATTCTTCTCCTTCGGAACAAATGACTTAACTCAAATGACATTTGGTTTCTCAAGAGATGATGCTGGTAACTTCTTAAAGCACTACTATGACAAGAAGATATATGAGTTTGATCCATTTGCAAAACTAGATCAAACAGGTGTAGGTCAACTTGTTCAAATGGCTGCAGAAAAAGGAAAAGCTACAAGACCAAACATTAAGCTTGGTATCTGTGGAGAGCACGGTGGGGATCCATCTTCAGTTGAATTCTGCCATAATATAGGATTAAACTATGTATCCTGCTCACCATTCAGAGTTCCAGTAGCTAGACTTGCTGCTGCGCATGCTGAAGTTAAAAACCCAAGAAAGTAATATATAGACAAAATCACCAGAGAAATCTGGTGATTTTATTTATATTATAATAATTTAACCTGAAACCTATTTTCAACGTAATTTATTAAGTCTCTAATAAATTGTAGCTGTGAGTCTGATTTAGCACTGGTTTTGCTTAATACGGTTATAAATGAATTCTTATTGCATTTATTTATATTATTATAATAATCTCTAGAAATTTTCCAAAATTTTTGTGGAAATGCTAAGTAAACAATCAATGCTTTAAATTCATCTAATGTTAATGGATTATTTTCTTCATAAAGTTTTAAACAATTAATAGTTAGTTCAAGATCCCATTTTGTATTATCTCTTTTCAAAAGTCTTCTAAAGAAATATGAAATATCGTGTACTCGATAGTCAAATCTACATTTATCAAAATCTATAGTCCAAATATCTCCATGTTTATCAAAGATTATATTTTTATTAACATAATCTAAATGGCAGAGGCACTTTTTAAGATTGTTACTGTCTATTGTTGATGAAATATGCATAGAGATTTGGGCTAACGTTAAGTTAACCTCAAAAAATTGAAGAAATACTTTAGAGAATTTATCTCCATATTTAAAAGCATTATTTGAACATATTAGCAGTTGTTGAAAGTGTTTACTTAATGAAGAATATATATCTTCAAATTCCTCTCTGGTGCTGCTGCCTTCAATTGCGTTAAATAGTTCTGTGCGTTTATGTATCTTTGCCAGATTTGTACTTGCATCCAAAACATTTTGTATATTATCATAGCTGCATTTTTCACCATCAATCCAAGGTGTTAGTATAAAGAGCATATTTTCATAACATACAAATCGACCGCCATCTTTTGTGGGAAGAATTCTAGGTACTTTTACATCATTTCTATAGAGCCATTCAATTGCTGAATATACAAATAGTAAATCCTCTAATGAAAAGTATATTTTTTTTAAACAATAATCTTTTTCCAATTGTGAAACCTTATATACAGCTCTTTGTTTTTCTGTATCCTTAAATTTTACTTGTGTCACCTCTGAGTTGCTTAATCCATAATAAGGAAGGACATGTTTTCTTACATTATCTTCAGATAATAAATTTACACTATATGATGTTGCCTCATAGGGCATAATAACACTCCTTAATAGCGATATCACTATATGATATTAAAAAAGTTTTTATAATATACATATTAAATAAAAAAAGGGATTTTGATAATAATATAGAATACTTCATATTGAGTAATTTTAAGATTCATGTACCAGAGTTTGTAATATTTTTCAAACAAAAGAATAAAATTTGCTATATAATGGGTAAAATAATATTTGTCTAAAGAGGAAGGATTTTTAATATTTTTAAAGAATATATTATACAAATAAAAAAAAATCAATTTAAAGAAGGATTATAGTTATTTTTGTCGAATATAAATAATCTTGTCGGAAAATAAAAGTTAGGTAGGAGGATTTTCTTGATAATATCTGAAGAAATCATCCAGAAGGTAAAAGACAGCAATGATATAGTTGATGTTATCTCTGAAACTGTGAGGTTAAAGAGAGCGGGAAAATATTTTGCAGGATTATGCCCTTTTCATCATGAGAAGACCCCATCATTTACTGTTACTCAGGATAAGCAGATATACAAGTGTTTTGGATGTGGTGAAGGTGGAAATGTAATCACATTTATAATGAAAAACAGGAATTTGGAATTTGCCGAAGCTGTGAAATTTCTCGCTGAAAGAGCTAATATTGAAATAGAAAGTGAAAATCCTAAGGCGGTTAAGGAAAAAGAAGCAACCCAAAAACTATATAAAATTAATGTTGAAGCAGCAAGATACTTTTTTGCTAATATCAAAAAATTTAAAACAGCAGCTGGTTATTTTACCAATAGGGGCATATCAGAAAATACCATAAGGCATTTTGGTTTAGGTTTCGCACCTGACAGCTGGAATGGACTGATGAATTTTCTTAAGCATAAGGGGTATACTGAACTTGATATGCTTAATGCTGGACTAATAATTAAAAATCAAAATAATAGATTCTACGATAGGTTTCGTAATAGAGTTATATTTCCGGTTTTTGACTATAAAGGTAAGGTTATTGGGTTTGGCGGAAGAGTATTGGATGATTCTAAGCCTAAATATCTTAATTCGCCAGAAACTAATATATTTAAGAAGGGAACAAATCTTTACGGATTGAACTTTGCGATAAAAAATCTTAAAGAAAAAATGATTATTATTGTAGAAGGTTATATGGATTGTATATCTCTTCATCAGTATGGTGTTACTAATGTTGTAGCTTCATTAGGTACAGCACTGACAACATATCAGGCAAAGCTTTTAAAGAAGTATGTTAACAAGGTAATAATATCCTATGATGCGGATTTAGCAGGTCAAAATGCTACTATAAGAGGTCTTGAAATACTTAAGAATGAGGGCTTTGATATTAGAGTGCTAACAGTACCTAAGGGTAAAGATCCTGATGAATTTATAAGAGTTAATGGAAGGGAAGCTTTTGAAAAGCTGATTAGTGGAGCTTTGCCTCTTATAGATTATAGACTAAAAAAGGAAAAGGAAAATTTTAATTTGAATAATTCTGAGGAGCTTATATCTTATGCTAAAAATGCTGCTACTATTATTTCTGATTTGGACTCTGTGACACAAGATATTTATATTAAAAAAATATCTGAGGAAACAGGAATAAAAGAACAAGCAATTTACGACTTAATCAGCGGAAAAATACAAAAAAATGTAAGTAAGGATGTTGTTGTGAATATAGAGGGTGATTTTGGACAAAAATTATATCTAGAGCCTATATATATGAAAGCTGAGAGAAGTATTTTAAAACTTATGCACGAGAGAAAAGAAGTGTATGATTACGTTAGAGATAACTTTGATATTAATGATTTAATTAATCAAACCCATAAGAAGATATTTTCTTTAATTTGTGAATATACTGATTACGATATGATTGAAAGACAGAAGCATGTCGAGGCAAAATGCACAGACGTAGAGTCTTCTAAAGAATGGATAAATATACTAGAATTTGATTTAATATATAAAGATAATGACTATATTGCATTTGTTAATGATTGTTTTAAAGAACTTAGAAAATATAGATTAGAAGAAAATAAAAAAAGTATCATATCCAGAATTAAACAGTGTGAAAAAAATAATACTCTTGAAGAATCCCTACAATTAGCTAAGCAGCTAGTTGAAACAGAAAAGGAACTCTCTAAGCTGTAATTGCTGTGGAAGGAGGCAATGTAATGAAAGATAAAGGTGCAAAAATGCAATTGGTAAAAAAACTTATAGAAAAAGGGAAGAAAACTGGTACCCTAACTTATAAGGAAATAATGGATGAACTAGAAGAAATAGATTTAAATCCAGAACAAATAGAAAAGATTTACGAAGTGTTAGAAAATATGGGTATTGATGTTATAGGTGATATGCAGGATGCCGATGTTCCAGAAGAAGAACTTGATTTATCTATACCAGAAGGAATTGCCATAGATGATCCGGTAAGAATGTACTTAAAAGAGATAGGAAAGGTGCCTCTTTTATCTCCAGAAAATGAAATAGAACTTGCTAATAGAATAGAAGCTGGAGATCAAGTAGCAAAAAAGAAACTTGCAGAAGCTAATTTAAGACTTGTAGTTAGTATTGCAAAAAGGTATGTAGGAAGAGGTATGCTTTTCCTAGATTTAATTCAAGAAGGTAATTTAGGTCTTATTAAAGCAGTTGAAAAATTTGACTACAGAAAGGGTTTTAAGTTTAGTACTTATGCAACTTGGTGGATAAGGCAGGCAATAACTAGGGCTATTGCTGACCAAGCAAGAACAATAAGAATACCTGTACATATGGTTGAAACTATTAATAAGCTTATAAGGGTATCAAGACAATTGCTTCAAGAACTTGGAAGAGAACCTCAGCCGGAAGAGGTAGCAAAAGTTATGGAAATGCCTGTTGATAAGGTCCGTGAGATTATGAAGATAGCTCAAGAACCAGTTTCTTTAGAGACACCTATTGGTGAAGAAGAAGACAGTCATTTAGGAGACTTTATTCCAGATGATGAAGCTCCAGCGCCAGCAGAAGCTGCTGCTTTTACTATGTTGAAAGAACAGCTTATAAATGTTCTTGATACATTAACACCAAGAGAAGAGAAGGTCTTAAGACTAAGATTTGGATTAGATGATGGAAGAGCAAGAACACTTGAGGAAGTTGGAAAAGAATTTAATGTTACAAGAGAAAGAATAAGACAAATAGAAGCAAAAGCACTTAGAAAGCTTAGACATCCAAGTAGAAGTAAAAAATTAAAAGATTACCTTGATTAAGCACCTAACACTATCGGTGCTTTTTCATTTTTTATAATTATTTTCAAAGAATGGTTAAGAAGGCTATACTAAAATTATGATAAGGTTTTTAATAATTAAATTTATATGATATAATGATGTTCAAGGGGTGATGAAATGGTAAGATATAAACCAGAAAGAGGATATGGATTTTATCATATTTTAGGTACTATGATTTTGTATAACATTATAATAATTATAGCCTTAATATTTGTTCAGTCTTATGTGCTTATAAGCCTTTTAAAAGTTTCCCTTTTTGTTTTTAATATTTATGAATTATATTATATACTTTTAATAGGGACATTAAAATATGATGTTGATGATGAATTTATATATATTAACAGTATTGTAAAAAGAAGAAAAATTGTTTTTGGAGATATAGAAGGCTATAAGATTAATAGAGGCAATATTAATGGAATAAAATTATCAGGTTTCGGTACCAATTATTTTGCTATTGGAAAATCGGTTATAAAAAAAATTGGTACAACTAGTATGTATGTTACATCAAATAAAAATATTTTTTACCTAAAATCAGGAGATTTCAACTATGCTGTTTCACCAACGGAGTATTTAAAGTTTGAAGAATTGTTAAAAAACAAAAATATTAATATTATAGATTGGGAACATAAATACGCTAAGGATAATAATCTTCATAAGGACAAATCCTTTATGATACCTTTTATAATTGTAACTTTAATTGTTACAGTTCTAACTTTAAACCCATTTATGTTATATTTAATGAACAAACTTCCTCTTAAAATGCCATTAAATTTTGATTCGTCTTTTCTACCAGTAGAATATGGAACAGGAAAGCAGTTTGCATTTAATCAGATGGTATATGGTGTTTTAAATATGGCTATACAATTTTGCATGTATTACGCATCTCATTTTTATGCAAAATATGATAAGAAATCATCAAAAAAGTTTATTTATGCATCTTTAGTAATCGCAGCAGCATTTTTAATAATACAGATAAGAATCATTGTTACCTTCAGATAAATAGACAATTTTAAGTATAATTTTGGGAGGCAAAATGGAACTAAGTTTTAGACTAAAAAGTATAGCTTCGATAATTGAAAAGTGTGATGCTATAGCTGACATCGGTACAGACCATGCATATCTTCCTATCCATTTGGTAAAGAAAGGCGTCTGCAAATATGCAATAGCTTCGGATATTAATAAAGGTCCTGTTGAAAAAGCATTAAAAAATATTGTTATCGAAAATTTGGAGGATAAGATCGAATGCCGTCTAGGGGGAGGGTTTTCTACAATTGCACCTCTAGAAGTACAATCCGCAGTAATAGCTGGAATGGGCGGAAACTTAATAAGAGATATAGTTGAAGAAGGAATGGATGTATTTAAGGAACTGAATTATTGCGTTTTTCAACCAGTACAAAATCCTGACATATTAAGAGAGTACATTTACAGCAAAGGGTTCACAATCTTAGATGAAGAGTTGTGCATCGATGAAGGTAAGTTTTATGAAATTATAAAAGTTAAGTATAGTAGAAGTAAGTTAGCTGTTTCGCCTATCTACTATGAAATTGGAAAGAAATTGATTGATAAGAAACATCCTTTAGTAAATAAATATATTAATTTTAAACTCGAAAAATATTATAAGATATATAATAGTATTTTAGATAGTACTGATAATGCTAAAATAAGAAAAGTTGAAGTTATGGATAAAATTAAACAACTAAAGGAGCTGCTTATAAATGAGTCTTAAAGTACTTGATGTGAAAAGTATCATGGACGAAATTTCTCCGGAACATTTTAAAGAAAGCTATGATAATGTAGGTTTGATGGTTGGAAACTTACAAGACGAAGTTTCCTCAATACTTGTCGCATTAGATTGTACTTTAGAGGTAATAGATGAGGCAGTATTAAAAAATTGCAACTTGATAATTACACATCATCCACTGCTATTTAATAAGCCGCAGAGCATTACCACAGAAACTCTGTTAGGAAGAAAAATAATAAAACTTATAAAAAATAATATTAATGTTTATGCTGCACATACTAATCTTGACATTGTCAGAGGAGGATTAAATGATATTGTAGCTGAACTTTTAGGGTATACAAGTTGGACAATAATTGATGATTCTTATCAAAGTGATAGTACATCTAATCAAGGTATTGGAAGATTAGTTAGCCTTGAGAAACCATATACACTACTAGAACTTTGTGAAATAATTAAAAACAAACTAGGTATTCCGTATATTAAGTTTTCAGGCAACGAGGATATGACAATAAGAAAATTAGCTATAATTAACGGAAGTGGTGAGGATTATTTTAAGTCTTCATTTAATGCTGGTGCTGATTGTATTCTCACGGGAGATACAACATATCATTATGTAAGTGATTATAGTGAGATGGGTATAGGTATTATAGATGCAGGTCACTTCGAAACGGAATGGCCTCCAATGAAGTGTTTTGCTGGAATGTTAAAAGATAAATTAAATAAATTGGGTTATTCTAATCCAATAATTTTGTCAGAAAGATGCAAATCACCTTATAAATTTACTTAATTTTTACATTATATAATTTGAAGTGCCATATATGGTATAAAAATTAATTGCTTTATAAAAGTAATTGTGATAATATAATAATCGTTGAGTAACCCAGATGGTCGCTGCTTGATTCTAATTTGATTTAGAAGTCAAGGAGAGGAAAGTCCGAGCTCCACAGGGCAGAGTGCTGGGTAACCCCCAGTGGAGGCGACTCTAAGGAAAGTGCAACAGAGATATACCGCCGAAGCAATATTTTATTGCTTCGGTAAGGGTGGAAAGGCGAGGTAAGAGCTCACCAGCGCAATGGCGACTTTGCGGCTATGTAAACCCCACTTGGAGCAAGACCGAATAGGAAGGCATCATCTTTTAAAGATGAAGGAGCTGCCCGCTCCGCCTTCGGGTGTGTCGCTTGAGTCTATTGGTAATAATAGGCCTAGATAGATGACCGTCTAATACAGAACTCGGCTTATAGGATTACTCAGCCATAATATGAAAGACATCAGGTTTAAGCTTGATGTCTTTCTTTTTAAAATATTTCTAGGAGGCTAAAGTCCCAAATGGACTTTAACGGGCAACTTATGAGCGAAGCGAATGTTTTAAGTTGCCCAGTACCCGAAGGGAAACGAGCACTCTAAACTACCCAGTGTTTCGACTGAAAGGAGAAAATTATGGAACAAAATTTAAATGAAGAGATAATAGATAAATTAACCAAAGTTTGTTTATGCAAAGCTATTTCAAGAGCAACTATGAAAAGGGCTATTAAAAATGGCGCTAAAACAGTAAAAGAGGTGCAGGCAGCGACTGGTGCAGGCTCAGGAGCCTGCTGCGGAAGAAGATGTACCCCTAAAATAGAAAAGCTTATTGAAGACTTTGCTGAATAAAATTTGTATATGTTTGTATAATTAATCAATATTTGGACATAATACCACGTAGGGAGTGATATTATGTTACAAAGAAAGAATATATTAATTGCATCAGGAATTATAGCATTTTTATCTATAGCTTTTATAGTAAGCTTTACCTGGGGTGTTAAAAGATTTACTAATGCTCAGGAAAAGTATATTAAGGATAGTAATTTATCAGAAAATAGTAGTGATAAATATACATCCTCAAATGTTAACTCTGAAGATGCAATAAAGTCAAATACAAAGGTTACGCTTAAAATAGAGTATACTAAAAGTGGAAGTATAGTTACTAAAGATGTAAATGCATCAGAATATATAGGTAAAACTAAAAGTGATTTAGAAAAAGATGGTTATACGGTTGAGGCAATGACTTCATCTTCTGTAACTCTATATAAAAAGATTGAAAGCTACGCCCCAAATAAATATGTGTTAGGAGTTCAGGGTGAATGCTTTGTAATTTACAGAACAGATGCTAATGGCAATCTATACATAGAAGATGAAAATAGAGATATATCAAATGTAAAAGTACCAACACAAGGAGAGTATAATCTTTTAGTAAAAGGGTCAAAGTATTTCGAATTTAATACAAGAGAAGAAGCAGAAGAAAAGCTTGGGGAATATAGTTCATAGTCCCAAGCTTTTTTATTGAATTAAATCTGATAAAATGATAAAGTAATATATGAATCAAAAGACAAACATAATAATTGCAAATTGTATTTGATACTATTGAACTACTTATAGGCTGAAGGGTGTGAGTAATTTGTACGAATATATAAATGGAATTTTTGCTGGGGTTAATAAAGATTATATTATAATTGAGAATAATGATATAGGTTATAAGGTTTATACTTCAGGAAATACTCTCGCAAACATGCCGGGAGTTAACGAAAAAGTAAAATTATTTTTACAGCAAATTGTGAGAGAAGATTTTATAGGAATTTATGGATTTTTGACAAGAGAAGAACTTAATATGTTTAATTTACTTTTAGGTATAACTGGCGTGGGTGCAAAAGCCTCACTATCATTGTTATCAATAAGTAATGTAAATAATTTAAAATATGCTATTTTAACGGGTGATGAAAAAACCTTAACGAGAGCTCCAGGAATAGGGAAAAAAACAGCTCAAAGAATTATATTGGAACTTAGAGATAAATTTAAAAATGATGAGTTTATTAAAGATGCAGGTGTCAATATATCCACTTCATCATTTAATAAAAATTTATCAGAAGCTCTAGAAGCTTTAATTGCATTAGGGTATTCAGAAAAAGAAGCTGAAAAGGCACTTGAAAAAGTTAATAAGCAGGAGCCAATTGAGACTATTATTAAAGATAGCTTAAAGTTTTTAATGAGCTAAAGGAGTACATATGGAAGATAGGATGTTAACTGCTTTAAATAAGGAAGAAGATAATGATATAGAATATAGCTTGAGACCGAAGAATTTGAGGGAGTATATTGGGCAGAATAAAGTTAAGGAAAAGCTTCATATATTTATAGAAGCTGCTAAAAAACGAAATGAAGCACTGGATCATGTACTGCTTTATGGGCCCCCAGGCCTTGGCAAAACCACTCTTGCAAATATAATTGCAAAGGAAATGAAAGGAAGTCTAAAAATCACTTCAGGTCCTGCAATAGAGAGAGCAGGTGATTTGGCTGCAATTCTAACTGGTCTTAGTGATTTTGATGTTTTGTTTATTGATGAAATACATAGATTAAATAGGAATGTAGAAGAAATACTCTATCCAGCTATGGAGGATTACGCATTAGATATTGTAATAGGAAAAGGTGCATCAGCTAAATCTATTAGAATAGATCTTCCTAAATTTACTTTAATAGGTGCTACAACGAGAGTTGGACTGTTAACTGCACCTCTTAGAGACAGATTTGGAGTGCTTTGTTCTATGGAGTTTTATGAGGACAAGGAGCTTAAAGAAATAATAACTAGATCTGCACAAATATTATCCGTACCAATATCAGAGGATGCATCTTTTGAAGTAGCTAGACGATCAAGAGGAACTCCGAGAATAGCAAACAGGCTATTGAAGCGAGTTAGAGATTATTCTGACGTTAAAGGAAATGGTACAATAGATTTTGATATTGCAAAAGCTGCCTTAGAGCTATTAGATGTTGATAGTGAAGGTTTTGATAGGATAGATAATAGAATTTTAGAAGCTATAGTAGATAATTTTAATGGAGGACCAGTAGGCCTTGAGACTCTGTCGTATTTTATAGGAGAAGAACTAGATACTATAGAAGATGTTTATGAGCCATATCTACTGCAGAAGGGGTTTATTATTAGAACTCCAAGGGGTAGAATGGCAACTGATAAAGCATATAAGCACTTAAAACGCAGTAAAGACACAAAGGATATAAATCAATTTTCATTTTTCAATAATAATAAAGTTTAAAGAATAGCAACAATTTTTGTATATATGCTTAATAACTACTAAAGAAGAGGGTGAAGATATGGAAGTTAAAGACTTTTACTTTGATTTGCCTGAGGAATTAATTGCTCAGCATCCGCTTAAAAATCGTGATGAATCAAAATTAATGGTTGTTGATAAAAATACTGGTAAAATAGAAAGTAAAATATTTAAAGATATTATAGACTATTTACATCCAGGAGATTGCTTGGTTTTGAACAATACTAGGGTTATGCCGGCAAGGCTTATAGGTAGTAAAGAGGGATCAGGTGGTAAGATGGAGTTTCTCCTTCTTAAGAGAATTGACAAGGATAGATGGGAAACACTTGTAAAGCCCGGAAAAAGAGCTCAAATTGGTTCGAGATTTACTTTTGGTAATGGAGAACTGAAAGCTGAAGTTATATCTTTAGGCGAGGAAGGAAATAGAGTTGTCAAGTTTGAATATGATGGAATTTTTGAAGAGGTATTAGATAGACTTGGACAAATGCCTTTGCCTCCTTATATAAAAGAAACCTTAGAAGATAAAGAGAGATATCAGACCGTTTATTCAAAAGAAGTCGGCTCTGCAGCTGCTCCTACTGCAGGTCTGCATTTTACAGAAGAACTTTTAAAAAATATTAAAGAAAAAGGTGTTAATATAGCTTTTGTTACTTTGCATGTTGGGCTTGGTACATTTAGACCTGTAAAAGCAGAAACGGTTGAGGAACATACAATGCATTCGGAGTATTATGTAATGTCAAAAGAAACAGCTGATACAATAAATAGTGCGAAAGCTAATGGAAAAAGAGTTATAGCGGTGGGTACTACCTCAAATAGGACTCTTGAGACTATAGCAGATGAAAGTGGAAGAGTAAAAGAACAATCGGGTTGGACAGATATATTTATATTTCCTGGCTATAAATTCAAAATTGTTGATGCTCTTATAACTAATTTTCATCTTCCTGAATCAACTTTAATTATGCTTGTAAGTGCTTTTTCTAGTAGAGATATTATAATGAATGCTTATAATACTGCAGTAAAAGATAATTATCGTTTTTTTAGTTTTGGAGATGCTATGTTTATAAAATAGTTTTAAATAAAGGATGTGGCAATTTGTATAAGTTACTTAAGAAAAGTGGAAAAGTAAGAAGAGGACAATTCAAAACTCCTCATGGAGTTATAGAGACACCGGTTTTTATGAATGTCGGTACACTGGCAGCTATAAAAGGTGCAGTATCTTCTGTCGATTTAAAAGAAATAGGATGTCAGGTAGAATTATCAAATACATATCATTTACATCTTAGGCCTGGAGACAAAGTGATAAGGGAACTAGGCGGGCTTCATAAGTTTATGAATTGGGATAGACCTATACTTACTGATTCAGGTGGATTTCAGGTGTTTTCATTATCAGGTATTAGAAAGATTAAAGAAGAAGGAGTATACTTTAATTCACATATAGATGGAAGAAAGATATTTATGGGACCAGAGGAAAGCATGCAGATTCAAAGCAATCTAGCATCTACTATTGCTATGGCCTTTGATGAGTGTATCCCTAATCCTTCACCAAAAGAATATGTAGTTCAGTCTGTTGAGCGAACAACAAGATGGCTTAAAAGATGTAAAGATGAGATGGATAGGCTGAATTCGCTAGAAGGTACTATAAATCCTAAGCAAATGTTGTTCGGAATAAATCAAGGCGGGGTTTATGAAGATATAAGAATTGAGCATGCAAAGACTATATCAAAGATGAACCTTGACGGATATGCCATAGGAGGTTTAGCTGTTGGGGAAACTCATGAGGAAATGTACAGAATTATAGATGCGGTTGTTCCATATCTTCCTGAGGATAAGCCTATTTATCTTATGGGTGTGGGAACTCCTGCAAACATACTTGAGGCTGTTTCAAGAGGAGTAGACTTTTTTGACTGTGTTTTACCAGCCAGAAATGGAAGACACGGACATGTGTTTACTAAGAATGGTAAGATTAATATAATGAATGCACAATTTGAGTTGGATTCTAAGCCTATAGATGAGGGATGTCAATGTCCTACCTGTCAAAACTATACAAGAGCTTATATTAGACATCTTTTTAAGGCTAAGGAAATGCTTGCAATGAGGTTGTGCGTACTTCATAATTTGTATTTTTATAATAAGCTTATGAAAGACATAAGAACAGCAATAGATGGAGATTACTTCGAAGAATTTAAGAACGAAAAATTACACGATTGGAATGAAAAATAATATACTAAGTGGTATAATTATTATACTTTAAACAGAAAGGAGGAATAAGCATGAATTTAGTAGGTTTATTACCATTTGTATTAATGATAGCTCTTTTTTATCTTTTTATATTTTTACCAGAAAGTAAAAGAAAAAAGAAATACTCTTCTATGCTTAATAGCTTAAAAGTTAATGATGAAATTATGACTAGAGGAGGAATAATGGGAAAAATCATAAATATTCAGGATACATATGTAGTATTTGAAACAGGTCCAGATAGAGCGAGGATTAAGTTGGATAAAAACGGTATATCCAATATACTTAACAGCAGTGCAAATGATATAAAAGAAGCTAAAGAAATAAAAGATAAATAATAAAATTATCATAAAACATCTATTTTCTACATAAATAAGTAGTAGAAAGTAGATGTTTTTATTTAAATAATTTTATGGGGGTGCCAAGCATTGGAGGGAATCGGAAAAAAATATGTATACATAGGAAAAGGGGTACTAAGAGGATGTGTCTTAACAATAATAATAGCCTTTATCTTAGCTCTTATACAAACTTTTAGCAGCATAGGAGAAAGCGCGCTTTCAGTATGTATATTAATAACATCAATGATAAGCATAATATATGGATGCGTTTATGCTACAAAAAAGATTAATAGCAAAGGCTGGCTCGTAGGGCTTTTAGTATCAGTACTTTATATGATTATAGTGTACATAGCAGCGGTTATAGGCGGAAAAGATGTACTAGCTATAAAAGATCTTTGGAGAGTACTCTTAGCACTAATTACAGGAACGCTGTCAGGAATGTTAGGAATTAATCTATAAAATACTTTATTTTAGGGGTAACATATGCTATAATTTTGTTGGAATGTTTTAGGAATGGAGGAATAAGGATGAAACATATTACAACAATAAACAAAACAAATATTAAAGATAGCTTGAAGAAACCAGGATGTAAGGAATGCGCTAATTCTTGCCAATCAGCATGCAAAACTTCCTGCACAGTAGCTAATCTAGCTTGTGAAAATTAATATAAAACATAAGCAGTAACATTAAGTTACTGCTTTAACTTTATAATGAGAACATTACATTTATTTTACAATGATGGGGAGGAAACGTTAAATTGGCATTAGTACACAAATTTAGACAAGGTGATAGTTACTATGTTATTGATGTAAATACAGGAGTAATACATGAAATAGATGAACTAGTTTTTGACATTTTGGATGATGACAGCTTAAAAGCTAAGGGAGAACTTATTGAAAGTCTTAAACACAAATATTCTGTAGAGGATATAAATGAGGCTTATGATGAAATTGTAGAGTTAATTAATCAAGAAATGCTATACAGCAAAGATTTGTATGAAGATATAGCTTTAAATGATAATTCAAAATCCTTTATAAAAGCTTTATGCTTAAATGTTGCTCATGACTGTAATTTGAAGTGCAAATACTGCTTTGCTGATGAAGGAGAATATAAGGGCTGCAGAAAGCTCATAACATTAGAGGTTGGTAAAAAAGCTATTGATTTTGTTATAGAAAAGTCAGGACCTAGAAAAAATATAGAAATAGATCTTTTTGGAGGAGAACCTTTAATTGTATTTGACACAATTAAAGAGATAATTGCTTATGCCAGACAGCAAGAAAAAATATACAATAAGGTAATAAGATTTACTATGACTACAAATGCTACCCTGCTAAACGATGAAATTATGGAATTTATTGATAAGGAAATGGGTAACATAGTATTAAGTATTGATGGAAGAAAAGAAGTAAATGATAAGGTTCGTGTAAGAGCAGATGGAAGTGGAAGCTATGACAAAATTCTTCCTAAGATAAAACAGATGGTAGATAAAAGGGATAAATCCAAACAGTATTATGTAAGAGGTACATTTACAAGAGAAAATACAGATTTTTATGAAGATGTAAAGCATTTTGCTGACTTAGGTTTTAAGGAAGTTTCTGTTGAGCCGGTAGTTCTGCCGCAAGAACATGAACTATCACTAAGAAAAGAAGACCTACCAACAATATTTGAACAGTATGACAAGCTATATGAATTTCTTTTGAAGAAAAATGCGGAGGATAATGAGTTTAGATTTTATCATTTTAATATAGATTTAAAGGGAGGACCTTGCGTATATAAAAGAATTTCAGGCTGCGGTGCTGGACATGAATATGTAGCAATAACACCAAATGGAGATGTATATCCATGTCATCAATTTGTTGGTAACGAAGCTTTTAAAATGGGAACAATATTTGAAAACTCACTTGATATGAATATTTCTGATAACTTTAAGAAAGCTCATATATATAACAAACCAAAATGCAAGGATTGCTGGGCAAGATTCTACTGCAGTGGTGGATGCCAAGCTAATAATTATAATTTCAATGGCGATATACACGTACCATATGATTTAGGGTGTGACATGCAAAAGAAGAGAATTGAATGTGCAATTGCATTAAAATCAAAAATAATGGAAAAATAAGAACATAATTACCTAAAGTTGACTATTTTTTGTAAAGGTTATATAATTAACACTATGAAAATATACGAAGGGGGATAATGATGAAAACTAAAGGAAAAAGTAAAAGTGCGATTTTTTTCGTAGCTGCTTTATTAGTAATTTTCTTTCTAGCTTATAGCGGAGCCAAAGGTATTGTAATTGGCGATTATAGGTTTAAGCCATTTTCTGAAACTATCAATAGAGGATTAGATCTTCAGGGCGGAATTTCTGTGCTTATGGAAAGTGATCAAACTGTTAAAAAAGAAGATTTAGATAGAACTATTGAACTGCTATCATTAAGAGTTAATAAATTAGGTGTAAGTGAAACTTCTATTTCACAAGAGGGAAGTAAAAGAATAAGAATTGATATACCAGGGAAATTTGACACTAAAGAAGTTATTGATACAGTAGGTAAGACAGGAAACTTAAAATTCGTAGGTCCGGATAAAAGTGAAATTTTAACTGGTAAAGACGATGTTAAAGATGCTACAGCTTATATAGATCAGCAGGGAAAACCAACTGTTGGATTGGAGCTTAATGCTTCAGGTACTAAAAAATTTGCTGATGCAACTCAAAAGTTTATTGGTCAGCCAATAGCAATATATATGGACGAGGATATAATAAGCAATCCTACAGTTCAGGCAGTAATAACTGATGGTAAAGCTGTTATCACAGGAAGCAAAGATTTGCAGGAAGCAAAGAAGACTGCAGGAATTATAAAATCAGGAGCTCTTCCGGTAACTTTAAAGACTGCATCAGTTAACGTTGTAGGGCCAACTCTAGGAGCAAATGCCCTTCCTCAAAGTATTTTAGCAGGAGAAGTAGGTATAGGAATAGTATTTATATTCATGCTTTTATACTACAGAGTGCCAGGATTAATTGCAAATATAGCATTAGTGCTCTATATAGTGCTTCTTCTTGGATTATTCTCAGCAATAGGCGCAACTTTAACTTTATCAGGTATTGCTGGATTCCTTCTTACTGTTGGTATGGCGGTAGATGCAAACGTACTTATAATTGAAAGAACAAAAGAAGAATTAAAATCTGGTAAGACTCCAAAGTCTGCAATTGAAGCTGGTTTTCATAGAGCCATGTCCTCAATATTGGATTCAAATATAACTACAATCATTTCTGGTGTGGTTTTATACGGACTAGGTTCAGGCTCTGTTAAAGGATTTGCTTTAACTCTTATTATCGGTGTACTTTTAAGTATGTTCACCGCTATTACCGTAACAAGATATTTAACGAGACTCGCAGTAAATATGGGCTTGTTAAATAAGAAATGGACTATAGGAACATTTGGAGTTCACGATATTAGAAGGGGGTAAAGCAAATGCTTAAAATTATAGAAAAAACTTGGCTTTGGTTTGGCTTGTCAATAGCTGTAATACTAGCTGGAGTTGTAGGCCTTGCAGTTAATGGTCTTGATTATGGAATTGATTTTAAAGGCGGAACCATTGTAAGAATTGATATGAAAAAAGATTTCAATAAATCTGATGTTGATGCAATAATTAAAAAATATGATACTGATGCGTTAACTAATAAATCAGTACCTCAAGGCAAGACAGCTCCAGAGCTTGAAATAAAGAGTAATACTTTAACTGGTGAAAATATTGCCAATTTATTTAAAGAAATAAAAGATAAATATGAACTTAAAGACAGTGATTTAATAAATCAAGATACGGTAGGTGCTTCTATAGGAAATGAATTGAAACAAAAGGCGATGCTTGCTTTAGCTCTTGCCACAATTGCAATGCTTATATATATAGGAATTAGATTTGAATTTAACTTTGGTGCAGCCGCAATTATAGCTTTGCTGCATGACGTTCTTATAACCTTAGGAGTTTATGCTTTATTTAAAGTTCCGGTAGATTCAGCATTTATAGCAGCAATGCTTACTGTAATTGGATATTCTATCAATGATACAATAGTTGTTTTTGATAGAATTAGAGAAAATCAAAAATACATGAGAAGAAACAATATAACTGAGCTTGCAAATGCAAGTATAACGCAAACTATGACAAGATCAGTTAATACTGTTTTAACTGTTATGATTACAATTACTGCAGTTTATATATTTGTTCCTTCAGTTAGAAATTTTGCATTCCCACTTATAATTGGAATTGCTTCAGGGTGTTATTCTTCAATATTCATAGCAAGTCCAATATGGGTTATGCTAAAAAAGAGAACTAAAAGAGTAAGAGCTGGAAGTGCTGCTTAAATTTTTTAAAGCTCCGGATTATTATTTCCGGAGCTTTATTTTTTAAAAAGATTAAAATTAAACTTGAATATTTGTAAAGAATTAATGTATAATGTTAAGGTGCTGTTGGAATAATAATTCTTATTGGATGGCATTATTTCAGCTTAGTAGAAGTAAAATAGTAAGTATATTTTTATTAATTGTTCGTATATTTAAATGTACATAGATTTTTAAGGGGGAAATATAAGTGAATTTGAAGGACAAAATTAGAGTAATTGAAAATTTTCCAAAGGAAGGAATAAGTTTTAAGGACGTTACAACACTTCTTCAGGATAAAGAAGCTTTAAAATATACAGTTGATGCTATAGCTAACAGCTTAAAAGATAAAAACATAGATATAGTTATAGGTCCAGAAGCTAGAGGCTTTTTATTTGGTGCTCCTGTAGCTTATGCTTTGGGCGCTGGCTTTGTACCAGTTAGAAAAAAAGGTAAACTTCCTTATGATACAATTGGTGTAAGTTATGACCTTGAGTATGGAAGCGATGAATTAGAAATTCATAAAGATGCTATTAAACCAGGCCAAAGAGTTGCTATTGTTGATGATTTATTAGCTACTGGCGGAACTATAGGTTCTGTAGCTAAGTTAGTTGAACAAGTAGGTGGAGAATTAGTTTCAATTGATTTTGTAATTGAACTTACTGGACTTAATGGTAGAGATAAATTAAAGGGTTACAACATAAAATCTTTAGTTCAATATGAATTCTAATGATTTGAGTATCAAGTATTTTATCATATGTTTTTGATAATAATTTTAAATTGCAAAATTCTACACAATATTATATAATAAGAATATTAAGAACGGCTGGTTTAATTAACCAGCCTTTGATTTTAGGAGTGTAGCCAAAATGCTAAGTAGGTTAATGGATAAAATAGATAAGAATTGTAATAATGTGAATAAAGAATTTATCACAAAAGCTTATAATTTAGCCTTTGACGCCCATAAAGATCAAAGACGTGAATCAGGTGAGCCCTATATAATACATCCTTTAGAAGTTGCAAGCATTTTGGCAGAAATGGGTTTGGACACAAATACAATAGCAGCTGGTCTGCTGCATGATGTTATTGAAGATACGCCTTATAATTATGAAGACTTAGCAAGGGAATTTAATTTAGAAGTTGCTGATTTAGTGGATGGAGTTACTAAATTAGATAAGATAAAATTCAAGACTAAGGAAGAACAGCAGGCTGATAATGTCAGAAAAATGCTTTTGGCAATGGCAAAGGATGTACGAGTTATTTTAATAAAGCTTGCAGACAGGCTTCATAATATGAGGACACTTAAGTACAGGCCTGTTGAAAAGCAAAAGCAAACTGCCAAAGAAACCTTTGACATTTATGCTCCATTAGCTCATAGGCTGGGAATATCAAAGATAAAATGGGAATTGGAAGATTTGGCTTTTAGGTATACTAATCCGAATGAATACTATGACTTAGTACAAAAAATTTCTGAAAAAAGAGTTGAAAGAGAAGCCTATATAGCTGAAACAACCAATGATTTAAAGGATAATTTACTAAAAGCTTCTATAGTGTCTGATATTGAAGGAAGACCTAAACATTTCTACAGTATATATAGAAAAATGGTTAGTAAAAATAAAACTTTGGATCAGATCTTTGATCTTACTGCCTTTAGAATTTTAGTAGGCAGTGTTAAAGATTGTTATGCTGCATTAGGTATTGTTCATACTATGTATAAGCCGATACCTGGAAGATTTAAAGATTATATTGCTATGCCAAAGCCAAATATGTACCAGTCACTACATTCTACTGTTATAGGAAAGCAAGGCAAACCCTTTGAAATACAGATTAGAACTTTTGAAATGCATAAAACTGCTGAGTATGGAATAGCGGCTCATTGGAAGTATAAAGAATCTGTTAGCAGTTCAAATACTGGATTGGACTCAAAGCTATCTTGGCTTAGAGATATGCTTGAGTGGCAGAGAGATACTTCAGATGCGGAAGAATTTATGGAGAGTTTTAAAATCGATTTGTTCTCAGATGAGGTTTTTGTTTTTTCTCCTAAAGGTGCTGTAATTAATTTGCCCAGTGAATCTACACCTATAGACTTTGCATACAGAATACATACAGATGTAGGAAACAGGTGTATTGGAGCTAAGGTGAACGGACGTATGGTACCTCTTGATTACAAATTAAAAACAGGAGAAATAGTAGAGGTATTAACTTCTACTATAGCTAAAGGACCAAGTATAGATTGGCTTAATATAACAAAAAGTAATCAGGCTAAAAGCAAAATAAGAGCATGGTTTAAGAGAGCAAAAAGAGATGAAAATATTGTAAAAGGCAGAGACATTCTCGAAAAAGAAACTAAAAGACAAGGTTGTAATTTTGGAGAGATTGCAAAAGGTGATGGAGTAGACCTATTAATAAAAAGATATAATTTAAATAATCTGGAAGATATTTTTGTAGCTGTTGCTGTGGGAGATATTATGGCTTCTACAGTTGTTTCAAAACTAAAAGATGCTTATTTAAAAAACAATAAGCAGGAATTGCAGAATAATAAAATTGTAGATGAACAGATAAATAAGAGTACTTCTAAAAGCTCAAATACAGGTAAATTGTCCAGTCACAGTGTTGTTGTAAAAGGAATAAGCAATATTTTAGTAAGATTTGCAAAGTGCTGTAATCCAGTACCTGGAGATGATATTATTGGATATGTAACAAAAGGCAGAGGTGTTTCAATCCATAGAAAAGACTGTAAAAATGTATCTTTATTATTTAATGATGATGATCATAAAATTGTAGAGGTAAATTGGGGTCAGGCTAAGGGTGCAGATTATATAACTGAAATACAGATTAAGGCTGATGATAGAGAAGGACTTCTTTCCGAAGTAATGGAATTAGTTATTGAAACAAAAACTTATTTGTGTGCTGTAAATGCGAAAGCTATCAGCAATAATATGGCGGTTATTAACATAAAACTAAAAATATCAGATATTGACCATTTAAAAGATTTAATGAAAAAAATAAAAAAGTTACCTGGAGTAATTGAAATTTATAGAACCAAATCATAATGGGAGTGGTATTAAGTGAGAGCTGTAGTGCAGAGGGTAAAATCTTCGAAAGTAATAGTTGAAAATAATATTACAGGCAGTATACAGCAAGGGCTTAATGTGCTGCTTGGGATTGAGAAAAATGACACAATTGAAGATATTGACTATTTGAAAGATAAAATTCTTAATTTAAGAATTTTTGAGGATGAAAACGGTAAAATGAATAAATCTCTTTTAGAAGTAAATGGGGAACTTCTCGTGGTTTCCCAATTTACTTTGTATGGTGATTGCAGAAAAGGACGCAGACCTAATTTTATGGAGGCTCTTTCTGGAAAAGAAGCAGAGGTTTTGTATAATGAATTTGTTAATAAGTGCCTCCAAATTTTAGGCAAAGTTGAAACAGGAATTTTTGGCGCTGATATGAAGGTATTTATCGAAAATGACGGACCTGTTACACTTTTATTAGATAGTAAAAAAATCTTCTAGTAGGAGGGATTATTATGATTATTAAAAGAATTCCAGCTGGAGTTTATGCTGCCAATTGTTATATATTAATTGATGAAAGTACAAAAGAATGTGCAGTAATTGATCCGGGCGGAGATGCTGAAGATTTAATCAGTTTTATTGATAGTATGGATGCTAAAGTGAAATTCATTTTATTGACGCATGGTCATGCAGATCATACTGGTGCTGTTGGTGAATTAATAGAAAAATATAGAGTTTCAGCTTATATTCATAGCATGGATAAAAAATTTATAGAAGATGGAGAATTCATGTTTGGACCTTTAAAATATAAAGGTGCAGTTGTAGAGCTTAATTCAGATATGGATAAAGACAAAGTTTTTAAGTTAGGGGATCGTCAAATTAGTTGTATAGAAACACCGGGACATACACTTGGCGGTGTATGTTTTTTGATAGAAAACAATTTGTTTACTGGTGATACTTTATTCTTGCGTTCTATAGGAAGAACGGACTTAAGAGGAGGAAATTTCGATACATTGATAGACAGTATAAAAAATAAGCTTCTGCTATTAGACGATAACATAATTGTGTATCCAGGACATGGACCTCAAACGAGTATAAGATACGAAAGAGAGAATAACCCTTTTATATAAATAATAAAGGTATTAGTTAATAAGGGTGTGATTATAATAAAAGTTTATTTAAACAAACAAGAATATAGATATGATGTATTTCAAATTATTAATCTATTTTACAATTTAGAAGAAATTATTTTTACAGATAATAATGCAGATATGGATATTCTTATCAATGACAATAATATTGTAATAAAGTATATGGATAAGAGCTACGAATTCATTAAGGAAGAAAACTTTAAATTAAAGGAAGCTGTAAAGCTTGCAGTTTATAATTTTCTAAGCAGCTTAACTGGCATTGAATTTCCATGGGGAACTTTAATCGGAATAAGACCTAGCAAGATAGCTTTAAATCTTATCAATAAGGGAAAGACTGATAGTGAAATAATAGATTACTATAGTAGACAGTTTAAAGCAAATACTTCTAAAGCACAGTTATGTATTGATATTGCTAAGTTAGAAAAAGAATTTGTTAATCTTGATACTAATACAGTAAGTATATACATAGGTATGCCATTTTGTCCTACAAGATGTCTTTACTGTTCCTTTGCATCAAATCCTATAGGAAGCTGCGCTGACATAGTTGAACCATACTTAGCTGCTCTTTCAAAGGAGATAGAGAGTGCTGCCAAGTTTATTGAAGATAAAGGGCTAAATATAGAATGTGTATACTTCGGTGGAGGAACGCCCACTGCCGTAAACGACCAGCAATTTGAGACAATAATGAATATAATTTATAAAAATTTAATTTCGGGAAGAAATATTAAAGAGTTTACAGTAGAGTGCGGTAGACCAGACAGTATCACTGAAAATAAACTTCGTACCATGAAAAAAAATAAGGTTCATAGAATAAGTATCAATCCACAAACTATGAATGATGAAACCTTAAAAAAGATAGGAAGACATCATACTTCTGCAGATGTAGTTAATAAGTTCAATATGGCTCGTAGTTTAGGCTTTGATAATATAAATATGGATATTATCGTTGGATTAGAAGGTGAAAAGTTGAGTCATATAGACAACACTTGTAATGCATTATACGAATTAAATCCAGACAGCATTACAGTTCACGGGCTTTCTATAAAAAGAGCTTCTAAGCTTCATGAAAACATATTGCGGAATAGAGCTTTAGAACAGATAAATCAATCAGAAATAAATAAAATGTATGATAGAACTGCTGAGTTAGCTCACAGTCTGAAAATGAAGCCTTATTATATGTACAGACAGAAAAATATGTTTGGAAATATGGAGAATGTGGGATATGCAAAATCTTCAAAAGAAGGTATATATAACATTGAAATGATTGAAGAGCAGCAAACTATTATAGCTCTTGGTGCAGATGCTGTATCAAAAGTCGTATTTCCAAAGGAAAATAGAATAGAAAGAGATGGAAATGTTAAGGATGTAAGAGAATACATAAATAGAATAGATGAAATGATAAGCAAAAAAAATAACTTATTAAGTGAGTTGTATAAATAAACAAGTTATTTAATATCAACATACATAAAAAATTATATATGCTAAAAAAGCAACACAAGGAGGAGTTAAAATGGGTGAAGCACTTTTAGGTCTTAAAAGAACCATAATGTGTGGCGAACTTAGAGAGTCAAATATTGATAATAATGTTACAGTAATGGGATGGGTGCAGAGAAAGAGAAACCTTGGAGGATTAATTTTTGTTGATTTAAGAGACAGAACTGGAATTTTGCAGGTAGTCTTTGGAGAAGAAATCGATAAAGAAGCATTTTTAAAGGCAGACACAATAAGATCAGAGTATTGTATAGCAGTAACTGGTAAGATTGTAAGAAGAGAATCACCAAATAATAATATTCCAACTGGTTTAGTTGAATTGAAAGGTAACAATGTTAAAATATTATCTGAATCTGAAACTACACCAATTTACATAAAGGAAAATTTAGATGCTTCAGAAAATATAAGAATGAAATATAGGTACTTAGATTTAAGAAGACCAGATATGCAGAAAATATTTATGATAAGGCATAAAACTGCAAAAGTAATAAGGGATTATTTTGATGAAAATAGTTTCTTAGAATTAGAGACACCTATACTTACAAAAAGTACACCTGAAGGAGCTAGAGATTATCTTGTTCCAAGCAGAAATTATCCAGGAATGTTTTACGCGCTTCCACAATCCCCACAATTATTTAAGCAGCTTTTAATGGTATCAGGTTTTGATAGATATTTCCAAATAGTAAAGTGTTTTAGAGATGAGGATTTAAGAGCAAACAGACAACCGGAGTTTACACAAGTGGATATTGAAATGAGCTTTGTTGAGCAGGATGATGTTATTTCAATAAACGAAGGATTGATAAAAAAAGTATTTAAGGATGTTTTAGACGTAGATGTAGAAACTCCTATTAAGAGAATGCCTTATAAAGAAGCTATGGAAAAATACGGGTCAGATAAACCTGATTTAAGATTTGGTATGGAAATTACAAATATTACTGATGTTGTTTTAAACAGTGAATTTAAAGTGTTTAAAGATGCAGTTGAAAATGGTGGAAGCATTAGAGCAATAAAAGTTGATAATTGTGCAAATATGGGAAGAAAAGACTTAGATAGGCTTGGCGAATTTGTAAAAACATATAAAGCTAAAGGTTTAGCATGGATTGCTTATAAAGAAGACGGTATAAAGTCACCTATATCTAAATTTTTGAAAGAAGAAGAAATGCAGCAGATCATATCTAGGATGGATGCTAAGGTTGGAGATTTAATTTTAATTCTTTCAGATTCAAATAAAGTTGTTTTGCAGGCTTTAGGAGCATTAAGACTTGAACTTGCAAAGAAACTTGAGATTTTAAAGGATAATAACGAGTTTAATTTTGTATGGGTTACTGAGTTCCCATTAGTATCATATAATGAGGAAGAAAATAGATATCAAGCAGAACACCATCCATTTACAGCACCTATGGATGAAGACATAGAATATTTAGATACTGATCCTTCAAGAGTTAGAGCAAAAGCTTATGATATAGTACTAAATGGTGAAGAACTAGGAGGAGGAAGTATAAGAATACATGACTCTTCATTACAGGAAAAGATGTTTAATGTACTCGGCTTTACAAAAGAAAAGGCTTGGGAGAGATTTGGATTTTTACTTGAAGCCTTTAAGTTTGGACCACCACCTCACGGCGGTTTAGCTTTTGGATTTGATAGATTAATAATGTTCTTAACTGGAACTGACAATATAAAAGATGTAATAGCATTTCCTAAAAATCAAAATGCTTTTGACCCTATGACAGAAGCACCAAATATAGTTGATATTAATCAGCTAAAAGAACTTGGTTTGAAAGTTGATGTAAAAGATATTTAATTATATTTAAAAATCTGTGCTCGATAAGGGCACAGATATATTTTTATTTTATCCTATAAAGGAGTATAAAAAATGAATTCTAAGAAAGATATTCAAAACCGATTGAAAAGGATCGAAGGACAAGTAAAAGGTGTGCAAAAAATGATTGAGTCAGATTCAAATTGCAAAGAAGTTCTAATTCAAATTGCTGCAATAAGATCTGCCTTAAATAAGGTTGGAGGAATTGTTCTAGAAAACTACGCAAAAAATTGTATTACTGATGAAGAAAGTAACTGCTTCCCTAAAGATAAAGTTGATGAAATAATGGATGCTTTACTCATGTTTATAAAATAAAATCTCTAGCGGCTGCTAGAGATTCTTTTTTTACTATTAAATACTAGTATTAATTTAGTAATGGAAGAGGCTAATAATATTCCGGCGGCAATGGCACCAGCACTAGATAAAGCATCAAGACCAGTACTTAAAAACTTATTTATATTCCCTTGAATGGATTCAAGCATAGTGTAGTACATTGCTCCCCCTGGGACAAGCGGTATAATTGAACAAATTGAAAATATTGTAACTGGCGCTTTTAGGATGCGTGCAAAAACTTCTGAGTATAAACCTGCAGCTACCGAAGCTGTAAATAAAGCTATTAAATTGGAACTCGAAATTTCAAGAGAAAAAAGATAAAGAAACCAAGTTATAAAACCTCCAATAGAAGCAAAGATAAGATTTTTACCTTT
This sequence comes from Clostridium rhizosphaerae, assembly GCF_016765585.1. GTDB lineage: Bacteria > Bacillota > Clostridia > Clostridiales > Clostridiaceae > Clostridium_AT > Clostridium_AT rhizosphaerae. The sequence continues at coordinate 385,921 of NZ_JAESWC010000002.1, read as the reverse complement.
TATGTTAAATATTACACCAAAACCTAAGGTGGCAAATAAAGCGTAAATAGATTTTATTATCATCTTATTATACCTCCAAAATAGTTTACCCAAAGTTTTAATATGATACCTGATCCAACAGCTATAGCAACAGCAATTAAAAATGCTTCTAAAGCTCTTGATATTCCAGATACAAGATCACCTGCAATGGTATCTCGAATTGCGTTAGTTATAGCTAAACCAGGTACTAAAAGCATTATAGAACCTATAATAATTTTATCTACGTTGTTTGCAAGATTTAACTCTACTGCAATTAAGGCAATCAAGGCCGCTATAGCCCCACCTAAAACATTAATAAAAAACTCGTTGATATTAATTCTGCTAAGTTTTATGGATATATATTTTATAATCATTCCGATAAAGAAGGATATAATAAAATCATAAATGTTACCTCCAAAAAGTAGAGTGAAAAAACCTGCAGAAATTGAAGAAAAAAATAATGTGGTTTTTAAGCCATACCTGGAAAGATTATTGATTTTATTAAGCTCATCCTTTACAATATCAATTGATAAATTTTTTTGTTTTATACTTCGCGATAAGTCATTAACATAAGAAATTTTTTCTAAGTTGACAGTTCTGGATTTAATTCTTTTTATTAAGGAAATTGTATTGCCTGTAGTATCTACTGCTGAAATCATAATTCCAGTTGGAGTAACGTAACTTTCAGCATCCTTAAGTCCATATGCATCACAAATTCTTATTATTGTTTCTTCTACTCTATAGGTCTCACCACCATTTTCAAGAATTATCTTACCTGCATAGGCAGCTAGATGTATTACTTTATTGTTATGCATAATTATCACATCCTAATAAGATTTTATAATAAACAATGCAAAGTTCTAATAAATTAACAATGTCCCAAAAATCCTTGAAGATTGGATATTTTATGACCTCGTTAATGTAAGAACTTTATAGCATTATATAAGTTCAAATATAACAATATTTTATTATAGCATATAAATATAGGTAGTGAACATATCTGAATATTTTGTAAATAAGCACTTCTAAATGCAATATTGCTTGATAAATGTGGTAAGGAGACTTATAATCTTATATAGTTACATATTTATATAGAAATCTAGTTTTATATTCATAATATTTATAAAGGGGTGTTACACTAATGGAGTTTAATGACATTAAAAATACTGATTCTGAAATTTTTTCAATAATGCAAAGAGAGAATCAAAGGCAAGAAAATAATATCGAGCTTATAGCATCAGAGAACTTTGTAAGCAAGTCAGTTATGGAAGCTATGGGTTCACAGCTTACAAATAAGTATGCCGAAGGATATCCGGGAAAAAGATATTATGGCGGATGTGAGATTGTTGACGAGATTGAAAATTTAGCAAGGGAAAGAATGAAAAAGCTGTTTAATGCAGAACATGCTAATGTTCAGCCGCATGCAGGATCGCAAGCGAATATGGCAGTTTATTTTGCTTTTTTAAAACCTGGTGATACAATTTTAGGAATGAATTTAAGCCATGGAGGTCATCTTACACATGGGAGCCCTGTTAATTTTTCAGGTAAACTCTTTAACTTTGTTTCTTATGGAGTAAATAAAAACACAGAACAAATAGACTATGAAGAGGTTAGGAAGCTAGCCAACTTACATAAACCTAAAATGATAGTTGCAGGTGCAAGTGCATACCCAAGAATAATTGACTTTAAGAAGTTTAGAGAAATTGCCGATGAAGTTAATGCGCTGCTTATGGTAGATATGGCTCATATTGCTGGATTGGTAGCTGCTGGTGTACATCCTTCACCTGTGCCTTATGCTGATTTTGTGACAACTACTACACATAAGACTTTAAGAGGTCCAAGAGGAGGAGCAATACTCTGTAAGGAAAAGTATGCCAAAGAAATTGATAAGTCCATATTTCCTGGTATGCAGGGCGGACCTTTAATGCATGTAATTGCTGCAAAAGCAGTGTGTTTTAAAGAGGCTGAAGAGGAAGGATTTAATAAATATATAGAACAGGTTGTTAAAAATGCTGCAGTACTTGGTGATGAGTTAGTTCGCTACGGTTTTAGGCTTGTTTCAGGAGGAACAGATAACCATTTACTCTTAGTGGATTTAACCAATAAAGGCATAACAGGCAAAGATGCTGAAAAATTATTAGATGAGTCAAGAATAACCGTTAATAAGAATACTATTCCATTTGAGACTCTAAGTCCTTTTGTAACAAGTGGTATTAGAATCGGAACAGCTGCAGTTACTACCAGGGGATTTAAAGAGCAAGAGATGAAGGAAATTGCTTATTTAATAAACAAAGTAATTGAAAGCAGAGGCTCTGAGAAGAATGAAGTTACTCAGAAGGTTCATGAAATTTGCAGTAAATTTCCTATATATTAACTTTTAAATTAGGAGTAAATATATGAGCAAAGTTGAGAACATCTTATTAAGTTTACTGGAAAACTTAGATGTTGGAGTACAAATAGTAGATAATAGAGGAAGAACTATTTACTATAATGATGCTATGAGTAAAGTTGAAGGCTTAAGATCTGAAGAAGTAATAGGGAAAAAAGTAGTTGAATACTTAAAAGGCGTAGAAGAGGAATCTTCTACGCTTATGAATGCTTTAAAGAATAAAGAAAAATATGTTGATGTTATTCAGCATTACAGCAGTCATTATGGAAAGGAAGTAACTACTATTAATACAACTATACCCGTTTTATATAACAGTGATATAGTCGCGGCTATAGAAATTTCTAAGGATATGACACAGCTTAAGGAGTTAAGCGAAAAAATATGCAGATTAGAGAAAAAAAATATAAACAGTAAAAACAGCTATACTTTCAAAGATATAATTGGAAAAAGTTTAGCTCTTAAAGATTCTGTGAACAAGGCAATGAGAGCAAGTTTATCAAATTCTTCAGTTCTTGTTTATGGCGAAACTGGCTGCGGAAAAGAATTATTTGCACAAAGTATACATTATAATGGAATAAGGAAGGACATGCCGTTTGTAGCTGTAAACTGTGCAGCTATACCAAGCAGCCTTTTAGAGGCAATGTTATTTGGCACAGTTACGGGCAGTTTCACAGGAGCAGAAAATAAGAGAGGACTTTTTGAAGAGGCTAATGGTGGAACCATACTGCTTGATGAAATAAATTCTATGGATACAACTCTTCAGTCCAAGCTGCTTCGGGTTCTTCAGGAATGTTATATTAGACCTTTAGGAAGCAATAAAACTATAGACACAAATGTTAGAATTATTGCAACATTAAATGAAGAACCAGAAAAACTAATTAAGGAAGGAAAGCTTAGAAAGGATTTTTATTACCGAATTAGTGTGATTAGAATAGATGTGCCACCCTTGAGGAAAAGAAAAGAAGATATTGATGTTCTGGTAAAGCATTTTATCAACCATTATAATAAAATGCTGGGTAAGTATGTAAGTGATATAGATGAGGAAGTTCGCAGCATGTTTATGAATTATGAATGGCCAGGCAATATTAGAGAACTTAAAAATACTATTGAATATGCTATGAATATGATAGACAATAATTTATACATATCAAAGGAATATGTTGAGAATAGAATTTTTAAAATTGAATCTGCTGCATTGGAAGTAACGAATGATGCTTTTGATCTTCGTGGATTATCTTTAGAGGAATACAAAGATAATATTGAAAAGAAAATTATTTTAAATGCTTTAAAAAGATATAATTGCAATATATCAAAGGCCGCTGCATATTTAAAAATATCTAGACAGAATTTGCAGTATAAGATAAAAAAATATGAACTGCTTTAAAATCGGCATATTGGTGCAAAAAAGTTTGCACTAATAATTTGATAGTCATATAAGCGATGCTTGATATAAGAGCTATAATTTGGTTTGTGCAAAAAAGTTTGCACCTTATTTTTATAACTAAAACAGTTATCAAAATATTATGACATCTGTTAAATTATGTATAAATATTAAACCTAGGCGAAAGTTATTCATTTTGCCTAGGTTTTTTACTTATATTGGTTAAAATATAAAATTAAATACTTGTTGGGAAATATTACTATTGGCATGATTGTTGCTAAAGTATAAGTGTAAATATATTTAAAATTAGGGGGAGTTACAAATGGATAAAGTAAAAGTAATTATGTGCGGCCTTGGAGCTATGGGGAGCGGAATGGCTAAAATGATACTTGATAAGAAAGGAATTGAAATTGTGGCTGCAGTTGACAGCAGCGAAAACAAGATAGGAAAAGATTTGGGAGAAGTTTTAGGTATAAATAGTAATTTGAAGATTATTGTATCTGGTAATTTTGAAGAAACAATAAATAAAACAAAAGCTGATATTGTAATACTTGCAATTGATTCATTTGTTAAAAATGTTTATCCATATATAAAACATATAGTGCAAAACAAAATTAACTGCATAACCATAGCTGAAGAAATGGCTTATCCGTATACAGCTGATAAAGATTTAGCAGAAGAGATGAATAAGCTTGCAAAAGAGAATAATGTAACAATTTTAGGTACAGGAGTAAATCCAGGCTTTGTTTTAGATACTCTTATAATTACATTATCAGCAGCATGCAGAAAAGTGCAATCAATAACAGCTTCAAGAGTAAATGATCTTTCTCCATTTGGGACAACAGTAATGAAAACACAGGGAGTTGGAACAACAGTTGAAGACTTTGAAAAAGGAATTAAAGATGGAACTATAGTTGGTCACATTGGTTTTAAACAGTCAATACCAATGATCGCGAAAGCTTTAGGTATTGAGATAGATGAAATTATTGAAACTAGAGAACCTATTGTATCAAACACATACAGAGAGACTCCTTATGTAAAAGTTGAACCTGGTATGGTAGCAGGTTGTGCTCATATAGGCTATGGAATGAGAAATGGAAAGCCAGTAATAACCCTCGAGCATCCTCAGCAAATTCATCCTGAAAGCGAAGGAGTAGACACAGGGGATTATATATTTATAAAAGGAGATCCTGACATGCATCTATCAATTAAGCCTGAAACACCTGGAGGTATTGGTACAATGGCTGTTGCAGTAAATATGATACCTCAAGTAATTGCAAGCTCAGCAGGATTAAAAACAATGGTAGATTTACCTATTCCACATGCTATAGAAAACGGTTTTAATGATGCAGTAAAGTATTATAAGGAAGGCGATAATGAATGATTGAAAAGAATAGCTACGTAGAAATTGTTCAGGAAATTTTATCTTCAAAGGATAGAGCTTCTAATATACCTGATGATACTAAGGAGACTTCTTTAAAGCTATGGGCTAAAGGATGGCTCATAGAAGACTCTGAAATTGGAGAACTAGCAAAAATAAAAACAATTACGGGAAGAGTATTAGAAGGAGTATTAACTGAAGTAAACCCTTCATATGAGCATGGTTTTGGAGATTTTATTCCTGAAGTTAGCAATATAGGTCTTCAGGCAAAATCAATACTTTGGGGGGATAACATTGAATAAATATGAAGCTCTTCTAAGCAGGAAAAATGAAATAATGCTTAAATCAGTAGGAATAGATTATAAAAAATATGAAACGGGAAAACTCTCTTTTGATTATGAAGCAATGATGAGAGATACAGGATATTCTATTGCTGATGTTATGAAAATACAAAAAGAAACTAATGTTGGAAATACACCTCTCATTGAATTGAAAAATCTAACAGCACTTGCTCGAAAGGTATCAAAGACCGGAAAAGCAGCGCGTATTTTTATAAAAGATGAGAGCTGTAATCCATCCGGAAGTTTTAAAGATAGAAGAGCATCAGTATCTATATACGATGCTAAAGTAAGAGGTTATAAAGGGGTTGCATCTGCAACTTCTGGAAATTATGGTGCTGCTGTTGCCTCACAGGCAGCTATGAGGGGATTAAAATGCATTATTGTTCAGGAATGTTATGATTCTAAAAAAATAGGCCAGCCAGAAATTTTAGAGAAAACAAGAAAATGTGAATGCCTTGGAGCTGAAGTGTTAAGGCTTTCAGTAGGCCCTGAGTTATTCTACACCTATTTAAAAATTTTAGATGAAACTGGATACTATAATGCATCGCTTTATTCAGTCTATGGAGTTGCTGGTGTAGAAACCTTAGGATATGAAATTGCCACAGACTGCAGAGAAAGGTTTTCAAAAGACCCAGATGTAGTGGTTGTTACTCATGCAGGAGGCGGAAATGTAACTGGAACAGCTAGGGGACTTTTAAAAGCTGGAGCATTAGATACGAAAATAGTTGGGGCGTCAGTTGATTTGACTGGACTTCATATGGCTTCAGATAGTGATTTTAACAAAAAATCCTTCACTACCGGTCACACTGGCTTTGGTATACCATTTATGACCTGGCCTGACAGGTCGGACGTTCCAAGAAGTGCAGCAAGACCATTAAGATATCTTGACAGATATGTAACGGTTCCGCAAGGACAAGTCTTTTATGTAACTGAACTTCTTGCACAATTAGAAGGTCTGGAAAGAGGCCCGGCAGGAAATACTTCATTGTCAGCGGCATTCGTTATTGCCCAGGAAATGGAAAATAATCAAATAATTGTTGTTCAGGAAACTGAATATACTGGCGCAGGTAAGCATATACTTCCGCAATTAAGCTTTGCAAGAAAGAATGGAATTGAAATAAGTATTGGAAATCCACAGGATGAACTTCCGGGAAAAAACATAGTATTGCCTAGTCATCCATCAAAGCTATATGCAAAAGAACTTGATTTAAACCATTATAGAAAATCATATATAGCAAACTCTGTTAAAAATAGAGATGTTAGGGGTATAAGCGAGTTAGACTTTAAATTTTTATGTGATGAAACTAAGTTAAGCCAAAAGGAAGTTCTTGAGATTATATCAGATATGGATATTTATGTTGAGTAGGTTCTGGATGAAGGGAGAAATTTATGAAAAGACAAGATGATTTTCAAATGAGAAGAGAACATTTAAAGAATTTGAGTGATGAAGAACTATACGATAGATTTTGGAGTCTGACCGAAGAAATAGTAAAACCTTTAGTTGATTTAGCATATACCCACACTTCACCTTCAGTTGAAAGATCAGTACTTCTTAGAATGGGATTTTCAAGTATTGAAGCAGGAAATATAGTTAAAGAGGGAATTAAGTGGGGCCTTATGGGTAAAGGAATGGGAAATGTTGTACTAACTTACTCAAAGATAAAGAATATTTCTTATCTACAATCAGGAAATGAACTGAGCATGGGAAAAGGCTGGAATGAAGTTCATGAATTTTTAAGAGGTGATAGCAATGCTGGAAACTAATAAGAAGATTGATATTGAAGAAATATTAAAGGATTTAGAAAATTATAAGCCTAAAAGAAGAGGATGGCATTGGAGAGAAGAATTTAATGGTAAAGTTGGGGAATTTGATTACAAGGAAATATCAAAGCCCTTAAAAAATAGTGTTCCACTTCCAGCAGCTAGAAGCTTTAATAAGATTGATCCTCAACCTAAACCCGTAATCACCACAGAAATAGCTTCAGGAAGATTTGAAGACGATATAAGAAGAATGAGAATGGCTGCATGGCATGGTGCTGATCACATAATGGTAATACGTACAGCCGGCCAAAGTCATTTTGACGGTCTTATAGAAGGAACGCCTGAAGGCATTGGAGGAATAGCAGTTACAAGAAAACAAGTAAGAGCAACAAGAAAAGCCCTTGATATGATTGAAGAGGAAGTTGGGAGAGAAATTAATTTTCACTCCTATGTGTCTGGTGTGGCAGGCCCTGATATTGCTGTTATGTTTGCTGAGGAAGGTGTAAACGGAGCTCATCAGGATCCTCAATATAATGTTCTTTATAGAAATATTAATATGGTGCGCTCATTTGTAGATGCTGCAGTTGCAAAGAGAATAATGGCCTCAGCAGACATGCTTCAAATTGATGGAGCGCATAATGCCAATGCAACAGCAATGAAAGGTTATAAGGTTATGCCTGAGCTTATGGTTCAGCATGCTATAAACAGTAAATTTTCAGAGCTTGTTGGTATGAAAAAAGAGAATATAGCTTTATCAACTGTGCCGCCAACCTCATCTCCAGCACCATGCATCAAAATAGATTTGCCTTATGCTGTGGCACTTAGAGAATTATTTAAGGATTATAAAATGAGAGCACAGATGAATACAAAGTATATTGAATCCTGTACTAGAGAAGCTACCGTAGGACATACTTTAAATCTTATGATTTCAAAGCTTACTTCAGCAGATATACAAAGTACTATTACGCCAGATGAAGGAAGAAATGTTCCTTGGCACTATAATAACATGCATGCTGTTAATACAGCAAAACAGGCATTAATAGGCATGGATGGACTTATGGATATGATAGAGCTAAAGAAAGAAGGGTATCTGCCTGAAAAAGTGAGAGAACTCAAAGAAAAGGCTATACTATTCCTAGAAGAAATTATAGAGATAGGAGGATATTTTAAAGCAGTACAGGAGGGCTTCTTTGTTGACTCTGGTGAATATCCGGAAAGAAACGGAGATGGTATTGCAAGAAAAATTAATGGAGGAATAGCAGCAGAATCTATTTACGAAAGAGAAGAAGACTATTTTGCTCCAGTATGTGCTCATTTTGGATACAATAATGTGCCTAAAGAATATAAACATCCTTGTGATGCAATTGATGGATGTACACTTTGTGATACAAGAAAGATACAGTTTATAGATGAGCTTGATGAAAATGATAACGTTTATAACAGACTTGAGACTGTTAAAGATGATGGTAAGATTGTTCCGGAAGTTGAATGGAAAAAAGATGGATATGTATCAGTAACCCTTTTTATACCCGAAAATGAATCAATTAGTGAAGCAGCAGCCATAGAAATGGGTAAAAACATGAACTTAAGAGATGTGGAAGTAATCCATAAACAGGTTATGCAGCATGCTGAAGGAACGCTTGTTGAAATTAAGGGCAGAGTAAACTTCTCGATAGATAAAAGCAAGCTTGTTATAGCTGAGCCAAAACCAGTAATGAGCGATGATATGATAAAAGACTTTATTAAAAAGCATCCAGTTAAAATTGTAGCAGGTACTGTTGGGGAAGATGAACATTCTGTAGGACTGAGGGAAATAATCGACATAAAACACGGAGGTATAGAAAAGTATGGAATAGAATGTGAATACTTAGGTACTTCTTGCCCAATCGAAAAGCTTATTGATGCTGCAATAGAAACAAAAGCACAAGTGATAATGGCGAGTACTATAATTACACATAATGATATTCATATTAAAAATATGAGAAAACTTCATGACCTTTGTGTTGAGAAAGGTGTAAGAGATAGACTCATACTTATATGCGGAGGTACTCAGGTTACAGATGAAATAGCTAAAGTAAACGGTATGGATGCAGGTTTTGGAAGAGGGACTCACGGCAATAATGTAGCCACCTTTATAGTTGAAACTCTTTCAAAGGCTTAGTTATATATAAAGGGGCTGGCTCAAAACAGCTTAAACCTATCGCGTGGTATTTGAATTCTAGGAAGCTTTCACGTATTCAAATACCACGCTAAGTTTAGCTATTTTGAGATATCCCTTTTTATAAACAAATTAATTTAAGGAGATTTCTTATGAAAGTAGACTATATTATATCTGAAATTGGTAGTACAACTACAGTAGTAACAGCTTTTAAGTTAAAAGAAAAAGAAATTGATATTGTAGCACAAGGCAAAAATTACACTACTGTCAATGAAGGTGACGTAACTATTGGGCTTAATAAGGCAATAGAGGATATAGAAATACAGCTTGGTGAAAAAATTACCTGGGATAGAATGTTATCAACAAGCAGTGCCGCCGGAGGTCTTAAAATAACTGTACATGGATTGGTAGAAGATATGACAGTAAAGGCTGCTAAAGAGGCGGCATTAGGAGCAGGCGGAAATATCAAACTTATTACTGCTGGAAAACTTAGAAATACAGATATAAAAAGAATAAAAGAAATAAATCCTAATTTAATAATAATTGCAGGCGGCACCGATTATGGAGAAAGGGAAACAGCTTTATATAATGCAGAACTTTTAAGTAAAGAGAATTTAAATAAGCCTTTCATATATTGCGGAAATATAACGAACCAATATGAAATAAAGGAACTTTTTCAAGGTCAGGAACTCTATATAGTAGATAATGTTTACCCCAGAATAGATGAATTAAATGTAGAACCTACAAGAAAAGTTATTCAAATGGCCTTTGAAAATAATATTACAAAGGCTTCGGGAATGAACAAGATTAAAAGCATGGTTAACGGCAGTATAATGCCTACTCCCGGAGCTGTTATGGAAAGTGCTAAATTGTTATATGAAATTATGGGCGATGTTGTAGTTTTTGACGTTGGAGGAGCAACCACAGATGTTCATTCGGTTACAGAGGGAAGTATAGATATACTTGATATATTAGTAAGTCCTGAACCAATTGCTAAAAGAACAGTTGAGGGAGATCTTGGTGTTTACGTAAACAGCGAAAACGTAATAAGTCTTTTAGAACCAAGAGATTTAGAGAATAAATCAAAAGAAAGTATTAGAGAGAATATAAGACCAATACCAAAAACAAATGAAGAAATTGAATGCAGCAGGATACTTACAAAAAAGGCTGTTGAAGTTGCATTAAACAGACATGTAGGTTATTTGAAAAGAACCTATGGATCATCTAAAAATTTTATAGCCTATGGAAAGGATCTGTCTAAAGTTAAATACATTATAGGTACAGGAGGAGCTTTAACAAGGCTTCCAAAAGGCGAAACAATATTGCATGAAATAAGATATTCAAAAGAAGATTTAACTATGCTTCCAAGATCAGAAGCTAGAGTGCTTCTTGATAATAACTATATTATGGCCTGTGCCGGGGTGTTAAGCAAAGAAAATAAAGAAGCTGCGGCACTGCTTCTTAAACAAAGCCTGGGTATCGTTTAGATTATATGGGCTTATTGGATGGTGGGTAAAATGAAAAAAATCTTTCCATGTGTAGAAATAAATATAAAAAAAATAACTCATAATACAAGAGTTATAAATGAGATATGTAAAAGTAAAAATATTCATGTTGTCGGAGTCAGTAAAGTATATTGTGCAAAGCTGCCCATAGCTCAGGCAATGCTAAATGGCGGAATAGAAATTATGGGTGATTCGAGAATAGAAAATCTAAAGAAAATGGAACATTTAAAATGCAGAAAGATGCTTCTTAGGATCCCAATGGAAAGTCATGCTTCAGAAGTTGTTAGATATGCTGATATAAGCTTGAATTCTGAAATAAACACAATAAAAGTACTTTCAAGGGCTGCAAAAAGAGTAAACAAAATTCATAATGTTATTTTAATGATAGACTTAGGCGATTTAAGAGAAGGTGTTCTTGAAAGTGAAACTTTAGAAAATGTAAAAGAAATAATTAAGCTGCCCAATATAAAATTATGTGGAATTGGAACAAATCTAACCTGCTATGGAGGGGTAATACCTGATAGTGACAATCTGGGAAGATTAGTCAAGCTAAAGGAAGCGATTGAAAATAGTAATAATTTATCACTTCCTATAGTTTCAGGAGGAAATTCAAGCAGTTTATATGCAGTGTTAAATGATACTATTCCAAGTGGTATTAATCAACTAAGAATCGGTGAAGCAATAGTACTTGGGAGAGAAACTGCTTATGGAAATAAAATTCCAAACTGTTATTCGGATAGTTTTATATTAAAGGGTGAAATAATAGAAATAAAGGATAAACCTTCTGTGCCAAAAGGAAAAATTGGTATGGATGCTTTCGGCAAGACACCTAGCTTTATAGACAAAGGTATTATTAAAAGAGCAATAATAGCACTTGGAAGGCAAGATATAGCTCCTGAAGGATTAAATCCAGTAGATAATTGCATTGAAATACTTGGTGGAAGCAGTGATCATCTAATTCTTGATATAAGTAGATGCAGCAATAAATATAAAATAGGAGATGTTGTTGATTTCAATATGGACTATGGATGTCTTTTAAGAACCATGACCTCTCCTTATGTAAAGAAATATTATTTGGATTAAAGCAACTGCATTTGGCAGTTGCTTTATATATTAAAAGTTGTATCTAAATCTTTATTAATACAGTAATTACTAAGGTGCTTAATTATTCTTTTTATGTTATGACAAATATCATCAAAGTGCTCCTCAAGAGATAGGCTTAAACTAAGACTGAAATCTATTCTTTCTACTTCTATACCAATAAGAAATGCACAGATATTTTCTCTGTTATACTTAATAAATCGCAAGAGGCTTAAATCATGCTGAGTAATAAGATTATTTGTAAAAGAATTATATTTTGAAATAGGAACTGTAGTTATAGAACCCGGCTTCCTGCCGCTCAAGGCAGCATCTAGTATAAATAAAATATCATTATCCTTTATTTTGCTAATGCAATAATCAATATCTGTTTCGCCTAAAATTATTTCAATTTCTTTAAAATCTGTGTCGCTTAGCAAATACTCCGCTACTTTTATAGCTATTCCTTCGTCTCCCATCAGTCTGTTTCCTACCGCTATTAATTTTATGCTCAAAAATTTGCACCTCCAAAATGTCTTGTTGTTAAATTATATGTTTGTAATTGCATAGTTTATAATAAAGTTGAAGATTTTTACTTTTGTAATTGTTGACAGTATTACTCGGATTTGCTATTATGATTTTGAATATATGTAAACACTCGAACCTAAAGGAGTGATTTAATGAAATTGTCTACAAAAGGTAGGTATGGAGTAAAAGCAATGGTAGATTTGGCCATTCATTATGGTGGAGATCCTATATCTATCAAGAGTATATCAGAAAGACAAAATATATCGGAATATTACTTGGAACAATTATTTTCACCTCTTAGAAGAGCTGAATTAATTAGAAGTGTAAGAGGTGCTCAGGGAGGATATGTATTAAGCAGGTCTCCTAAGGATATTACAATAGCAGAAATAATGGAAGTTTTAGAGGGTCCAATCGAGATATCTAACTGTTTAGATGAAAAAAGCTGTAATAATGTTGACTGTTGTGCAACAAGGCTTTTATGGGCAAAAATAAAAAACAGCATCGACAGCGTTACTAAATCAACTACACTGCAAGATATACTTGATGATTATAAAAACATGAAAAGCTGAGACTAAAGAAGGAGTGAAGCATTAATGAGTAAACCTATTTATATGGATTATGCTGCAACAACATTTGTTAAGCCTGCTGTTCTAGAAGAAATGATCCCATATTTTACTGAATATTTCGGAAATCCATCCTCAATTTATTCTTTATCAAGAGAAACTAAAAAAGCTATAGATAAGGCTAGAGACAGGGTTGCTAAAGGGATAAATGCAGATAGTAATGAAATATTTTTTACTGGTGGTGGTTCAGAAGCAGATAACTGGGCATTAAAAGGAGTGGCTTTTGCAAACTACAACAAGGGTAATCATATTATTACAACACAAATAGAGCACCACGCTATACTGCATGCTTGCGAGTATTTAGAGAAACATGGTTTTCAAGTTACTTATCTTCCTGTAGATGAGTACGGACTCGTTAGTTTAGATGAATTGGAAAAAGCAATAACGGATAATACTATTTTAGTATCTATTATGTTTGCTAACAATGAAATAGGAACAATTCAGTCTATTAGTGAAATAGGCAAGCTTTGCAAAAGCAAGAAAGTTTTATTTCATACAGATGCAGTTCAGGCACTTGGCAATGTTCCTATAGATGTTAAGGAAATGAATATTGATTTACTTTCAATGGCTGCTCATAAGATATATGGACCAAAAGGCACAGGAGCGCTATACATCCGAAAAGGTGTTAAAATTGATAATTTGGTGCATGGCGGTGCACAAGAGAGAGCTAGAAGAGCTGGAACAGAAAATGTAGCAGGAATAGTTGGATTTGGAAAAGCTGTTGAACTTGCAGTATCAAATATGGAAGAACATACTAATCATCTTAAGACTCTTAGAGACAAACTAATAAACGGACTTCTAAAGATTCCATATTCAAGATTAAATGGTCCATCTGGAACAAACAGGTTAGCTGGCAATTCTAATATTTGTTTCAGATTTATTGAAGGTGAAGCTATACTTCTTCTTTTAGACAGTATGGGGATATGTGCATCAAGCGGAAGCGCATGCACTTCAGGTTCCTTGGATCCTTCTCATGTATTATTAGCAATAGGACTTCCTCATGAAATTGCTCATGGATCCCTAAGATTAAGTTTAGGTGATAATACTACTGAAGAAGAAGTTGATTATGTAATTGAATCTGTTGGGAAGGTTGTTCAAAGACTTAGAGATATGTCTCCTCTATGGGATGACTTTTTAAAGGAAGGGGAAAAATAGAATGTACAGCGAAAAAGTTATGGATCATTTTATGAATCCAAGAAATGTGGGAGAAATTATTAACGCCGATGGAGTTGGTGAAGTTGGTAATGCAAAATGCGGCGATATAATGAAAGTTTATCTTAAGATAGAAAATAATATTGTAGCAGATGCTAAATTTAAAACTTTTGGTTGTGGTTCTGCTATAGCTTCATCCAGCATGGCTACAGAACTTATTAAAGGTAAAACAGTAGAAGAAGCGTGGGACCTTACAAATAAAGCGGTTGCTGAAGCTTTAGATGGTCTTCCTCCTGTAAAAATGCATTGTTCTGTACTAGCAGAGGAAGCTATACATAAGGCAATAAATAACTATAGAATAACTCAAGGTTTAGAAGCCTGGGATTACAAGGAACATGATGATATCCACGATCAAGTTCATGGAGAGTAAAATAAAAATATAGCCCATTAGGGTTATATTTTTATTTTTTGGGAAAAATATTAGATGTATTCAAAATTGGAAAGTATTTTTAATATAAGAGGTTTAAAATGTTTAGAACAAAAGATTTTATTCTCATGGATGTATGCAATAATAATGGCAAGAAGATAGGATTTATTAAGGATATATTAATAGATTTCCATAGAGGAGAGGTAAAAGGTTTTGCTATTTCATCTTATAAAGTATTTCAAGGAACAATATGTGTATTAAAAGAAAATATCGTTTCCTTTAATAAAACAATGGTAATTAGCAAGTACAATAGTAACAAATACTTCAAATTCTCCGACATGAGAAATATGGATATTATTAATAAGTCAGGAGATATAGTAGGAATGATGGAAGATATATTGTTTCATGAATTTACTTTTAAGATTTATGGAGTCATTGTTTCTACAGGCTTTGTTAAAAATCTTATTTCAGGTAAAAAAGTATTTCTTATAAAGAACATGATACTGGGAGAGGAAAGTATACTATATTATAAAGATAGTAATAAGATAGATTTAATAAGTATACCGCATAAATTATTTACGGAAGTAGGGCAACATGAAAAAAGTATATAAATATTCAATTCTATTTTTTATAATACTTGCAGTTATAATTGTATCAACTAGAATTCCTGTAGTAAAAGAAGTTTATTCTTTAATACTAATCTCTTTTATTATTTCTTATTCCTTAAGGCCGATACATAAAGCTATGGTTGAAAGAGGTATAAATAACAGTGCTTCAGCGATTATTATTATATTGCTTTTAGCTTTAATTGCTGTGGGAGGAATTGTTGTTATTATACCATCAATATTTAGAGAAAGTCTGAATGTGAATACAACTCTTATTAAAATACAAGCATTTATTGAAAATTTTTATGAAAGGCTTAAACCAGTTAGCAGCAATAAAACTATTTACGCCATTTTGGATATAGTTTATTCAAACATAAATAAAGTTCTTATAGATATATTTAATAAGATGTTCAAAGGTGTCATGAACATAGGCGGAAACTTGCTTTCTATTGCAGTAGTGCCTATCGTTGTATATTATTTTCTATCAGATGGAGATACAATTGGAAATCGCGTGCTGGTCCTTTTTCCTACAAAAGCAAGAGGAATGATAAAAAAAATATGGCGTGATATAGATAAAATACTCGGAAGATATATACTTAGTCAATTTTTATTATGCGCAATTATTGGTATATTTACTTTTATAATACTCCTCGTTCTTAAGGTTGATTATCCTATTATATTATCTTTATTAAATGCTCTATTTAATATAATACCTTACTTTGGCCCATTGTTTGGTGCAATTCCAGCTATTCTAGTTGCTTTTTTAAGTTCTACAAAAACTGCAATTTGGACTGCAGTATGGTTATATTTAATACAACAAATTGAAGGCAATATAATATCGCCTAAGATAACAGGAGACAGCGTGAGTATGCATCCAGTTATAGTAATTATACTCTTAATTATTGGGGGGAAAATTGGAGGTTTTATAGGTATGGTTTTAGCAATACCGGTTGGTGTTATAATTAAAGTTGTGTACGAAGATTTAAATTACTATATGTTTTAAAGGCATTGACAGGTATTGACAAGATATAATCTTTTAAATTATAATCTTTATAAATAAATATTAGGGTTATGAAGGGAAGGAGTAAATTTATTCATACATTAAGAGAGGAAGTGGCAGGTGAAAACTTCTTGATGAATATATTGAAGCAGTCCCTGAGCCGTAATTTCAAAGTGACATAGCTAATATATATTTTTTTAGTTATGTAATTAGGGTGGTACCGCGGAAAACTTTCGTCCCTTTCATGGGAATTGAAAGTTTTTATTTTTTTATACAAAGTATTAATTTATTAGGAGGAATAAAATATGAATAAGATGGGTTTAAATGAGATAAGAGAAGCTTATTTAAAATATTTTGAGGGTAAAGATCATTTAAGACTTAAAAGCTTTCCACTTGTACCTCAGAGTGATAAAAGCTTACTGCTCATAAATGCTGGAATGGCTCCGCTAAAGCCATATTTTACAGGTCTTCAAGTTCCACCAAGCAATAGAATAACTTCATGTCAAAAGTGTATTAGAACTGGAGATATTGAAAATGTTGGAAAAACATCAAGGCATGGTACTTTCTTTGAGATGCTTGGAAACTTTTCTTTTGGAGATTATTTTAAAAATGAAATTATACCATGGGCATGGGAATTTGTAACTGTAATTTTAGGAGTACCTAAGGATAAGCTTTATGCAACTATATATACTGAAGACGATGAAGCTTATGAAATTTGGAGAAATAAAACTGATATAGAACCAGATAGGATCTTTAGACTAGGAAAGGAAGATAACTTCTGGGAAATAGGAACCGGACCTTGCGGACCTTCGTCGGAAATTCATTTTGACAGGGGAAGTGGCAAGGTTACTACTACTGAAGAATTTATAGCTGCTCAGGAAGAAGATAGAATAGTAGAATTTTGGAATTTAGTATTTACTCAATTTGATAAGGATGAACAAGGAATTTATAATAGACTTCCAAATCCTAATATTGATACTGGAATGGGACTAGAAAGAATTGCAACTATAATGCAGGGAGTAAACAGCATATTTGAAGTTGATACTATGAAAAATATACTTGATGAAGTATGCAGAATTTCAAATACAAAATATGGATCAGATTCTAAAAAGGATATTTCACTTAGAATAATAACTGATCATATAAGAAGCACAACCTTTATGATTAGTGACGGAGTACTTCCTTCAAATGAAGGCAGGGGATATGTACTTAGAAGAGTGCTAAGAAGAGCAGCTCGACATGGAAGGCTTTTAGGAATAACTAATACATTTTTATACAATTTATGTGATGTAGTTATAGAAAACTCTAAAAATGCATATCCAGAGCTTGAGGAGAAAAAAGAGTATATTAAAAAGGTAATCAAACTAGAGGAAGAACGTTTTGAAGAGACTATAGACAGCGGTATAGAAATTCTTATGGAATTCATAAATGAGCTTCAAAATAAAGGAATAAAGACTCTTTCAGGAACAAATGCTTTTAAGCTTTATGATACTTATGGATTTCCTTTAGAACTTACCTTAGAAATATTAGAAGAAAAAGGGATGTCCGTTGATATAGAGGAGTTTAATAGTGAAATGCAAAGTCAACGTGAAAGAGCAAGAGCTGCAAGAGAAGAATCAAATTATATGGGAAATGAAGACGGCGTACTTAATAAGATACCAGCAGAAATAAATACAACTTTCTTAGGATATGACAGCCTAAAGTGCGAATCAACTGTTGAACTTATAATTAAAGATAACAAATTTGTTGATTCTTTAGGTGAGGGAGAAACTGGAATTATATTAACTAAGGAAACTCCATTCTATGCTGAGATGGGAGGACAGGTCGGAGATAAAGGAATTATAGCTTCTGATAGTTTTAAAGGTGAAGTTTTTGACTGCAAGAAAAATATTTCAGGTAAAATACTTCATTTTATAATGGTTACAGAAGGTCAAATAAAGCAGAAAGATATGGTAACATTGGGTGTTAGTGAAGACAGAAGAAATAATATAAGAAAAAATCATACAGCAACTCACATGTTACATTCAGCTTTAAAGCTAGTGCTTGGAGAACATGTTAATCAAGCAGGATCATATGTTGATGAAGCTAGGCTCAGATTTGACTTTACTCATTTTACTTCAATAAGCACAGATGAGCTTAAGAAGATAGAAAAAATAGTTAATGAAAATGTTATGAGAGTGTTTAATGTAAAAACTGATGTTATGACTATAGATGAAGCAAAGCAAAGCGGTGCAGTTGCTCTATTTGATGACAAGTACAAAGACGAGGTAAGGGTTGTATCCGTTGGCGATTTCAGCAAGGAGCTATGCGGAGGAACTCATGTAAAGAATTCCGGAGAGATTGGTGTTTTCAAAATTGTATCTGAATCAGGAGTTGCTGCAGGTGTAAGAAGAATAGAAGCTGTAACTGGTTTTAATGCAATGAATCTTATAGAAGAAAAGGATAATGCATTAAAAGATGCGGCATTAACATTAAAATGTTCGGAAAAAGATATAGTTAATAGACTTCATACTCAAATTGCTGAATTAAAAGAAAAAGAAAAGGAAATAATAGACTTAAAAAGAAAACTTTCAGGATCTCTTGAAGATGATATTTTAAATAGTGTTGTTGATATTAAAGGTGTGGCTTTAGTTTCAGCTGCGCTTAACGATATTGACGGAGATTCTTTAAGGGATCTAGCTGATAAAGTTAGAAGCAAACTTGCAGACGGTGTTGTAGTTTTAGGAAGCAAAACCGGCGATAAAGTGCAATTTGTAGCTATGGCTACCAAGACTGCTGTAAGCAGAGGAGTTCACTGTGGAAAGATTGTTAAAGAAGTAGCAGCAATAGCTGGAGGCGGTGGCGGCGGAAGACCGGACATGGCTCAAGCAGGCGGAAAACTTCCTGAAAAATTAAACGAAGCTATTGATAAAGTAAAGGTTATTTTGGATAGTTTGGTTAAATAGTGTACTTTTCAAATAAAATGTTTTATAATGTAATCAGTGCTAACCTATTATCATTCTTAAATGATAAAAAAAGGGGTGAAAAAAATAATGGGGTATAATAATGAAAATACCATCCAATTTGATTTTGCTAAAGATAAGAAAGATTTAACAAAAGAGATTTTAAACGAGGTATATAACGCCTTGATTAAGAAAGGATATAATCCCGTAAATCAATTAGTGGGTTATTTGATTTCTGGTGATCCTACCTATATTACTAACTACAATGGAGCAAGAGCATTAGTTAGAAAGTTGGAAAGAGATGAGATTCTTGAGGAAGTTTTAAAGGCTTATCTAGGAATAAAATAAAAATGCCCATCTAGGGCATTTTTATTTTAACTTTACACATAATAGAGGAGATTACAAATGAGAATTTTGGGATTAGATATAGGTAGTAAAACAATTGGTATAGCTTTAAGTGATCCATTAGGCTATACTGCACAAGGTATAAAAACCATAATAAGAAAGAGTAAAAAAGCTGATCTCGAAGAGCTTAAGAACCTATGTCTTCAATATCAGGTGGACACTATAGTTGCTGGACTACCCAAAAATATGAACGGAACCATAGGACCTCAAGGTGAAAAAGTTATGATTCTTTGTGAACTAATAAAAGATGAAACAAATTTACCTTTAATACTGTGGGATGAAAGGCTTACGACTGTAGCTGCAAACAGGGCAATGCTTGAGGCCGATTTATCAAGAGCTAAAAGGAAAAAGATAGTAGATAAAATGGCTGCTACTTATATACTGCAGGGTTATCTTGATAGCTTGTCTAAATAATATTGACTTGTGTTTACATATAATGTAAAATAACAAATAAATACAAAGGAGATATGCAATATGGAAAATGATGTTAGTACAATAGTTTTAACTGATGAAAATGGTGAAGAAAAGGAATTTGATGTTATAACAAAATTAGATATTGAAGACAAAGAATATGTTATTGTTATACCATCTGATGAGGAAGAAGTAGATGCTATTGCTTTAAGAATAGATAAAGATGATAATGGTGAAGATGTTTTAGTAACTATAGATGATGAAGACGAATTCGCTATGGTTTCTGAAGCTTATGAACTTATATTCTCAGAGGAAGATTCAAACCAATAGAAGTGAGGTTTTATGATGTCAAAGCTAACTCCGAGTGAAATCGAAAAGTTAAAGAAAAATTTAAAAGAAAAAGGATATAAATTAACCCCTCAAAGAAGGGCTATAGTTGATATAATTATTAGAAATGAAGGGGATCACCTAACTACTGAGGAGTTATATGATTTAGTTAAGGTAGAATGCCCTGAGATTGGTCTTGCTACGGTTTATAGGACTGTTCAACTATTAGAAGAGCTTGGAGTGGTTAGTAAACTAGACTTAAACGATGGTTGTTATAGATATGAGCTAGTTCACGAAAATGAAAATCATCAACATCATCACTTGGTATGCAGCGAATGTGGAAAAGTTATAGAAGTACAGGGAGATTTATTAGAAGTTCTCGAACAAGAAATTGAATCAAAATATAATTTTAAAATTAAAAATCACAGTGTAAAATTCTACGGAATATGTTCAGAATGTAAAAAAAATTAAATTAAATAAAGCCTTTTAAAAGGAGGGTAGCAATGAAAAAAGAAAAAGACAAAATACGTATTATTCCACTAGGCGGGCTAAATGAAATAGGAAAAAATCTTACAGCTATAGAATATAAAAATGATATAATCGTTATAGATTGCGGATTAAGGTTTCCTGATGAAGAAATGTTTGGTATTGACTTAGTCATTCCAGATATAAGCTACTTAGTAAAAAATTCAGATAAGGTTAGAGGAATATTTTTAACCCATGGGCATGAGGATCATATAGGGGCACTGCCATATGTACTTAAACAGCTAAATGTACCTGTATATGGAACAAAGCTTACACTTGGAATTGTTGAAACTAAATTAAAAGAGCATAATCTTTTAAGTTCGGTTGAGCTAATTCGAATAAATCCTAAAGATGTAGTAAAACTAGATACTATTTCCGTAGAATTTATAAAAACAAATCACAGCATTGCTGATTCGGTAGCAATAGCTATTCACACACCATTAGGTATTGTTTTACATACTGGTGACTTTAAAATTGATTACACACCTATAGATGGCGTTGTAGCAGACTTACCAAGGTTTGCAGAACTAGGCAGAAAAGGTGTAATTGCTATGATGGCTGACAGCACAAATGTGGAAAGACCTGGATATACTATGTCAGAAAGCACTGTAGGTGAAACTTTTGAAAGTATTTTTATGCAGACAAAAGGCAGGATTATTGTAGCAACCTTTGCTTCTAACATTCATAGAATACAGCAAATAATTACTGCAGCAAATAAATATGGCAGAAAAGTTGCTGTCTCAGGAAGAAGCATGGAAAACATAGTTGCTGTAGCAGCTGAACTTGGATACATAGAAGCTGAAAAAGATATATTTATAGGTATAGATAATATAAATAAG
The DNA here is from genome assembly GCF_016765585.1 of Clostridium rhizosphaerae. Taxonomy (GTDB): domain Bacteria; phylum Bacillota; class Clostridia; order Clostridiales; family Clostridiaceae; genus Clostridium_AT; species Clostridium_AT rhizosphaerae. Next base: position 364,126 of record NZ_JAESWC010000002.1, on the reverse strand, counting down.
TATAACAATAATCAAATAGTCATTATAACAACTGGCAGTCAGGGCGAACCGATGTCTGCATTGTCTAGAATGGCTGCTTCTGAGCATAAAAAAGTTAATATTGTACCTGGCGACACAGTTATTATATCTGCTACACCAATACCTGGAAATGAGAAATTTGTTTCAAGGGTTATCAATCAATTGTTTAAAAAAGGGGCAGAAGTTATATATGAGGCTTTAGCTGATGTCCATGTTTCAGGTCATGCTTGCCAGGAAGAGCTGAAATTAATGCATACTTTAGTCAAACCTAAATTTTTCATCCCAGTTCATGGAGAATATAGACATCTAAAGCAGCATGCAGAGCTGGCAATGAAATTAGGACTTCCTGAAAATAATGTACTTATTGGTGATAATGGTGATATTATAGAAATAACAAGGGATTCTATTAAAAAGAATGGAACAGTAATATCGGGACAAGTATTTGTTGATGGATTAGGCGTAGGTGATGTTGGAAATATAGTACTACGTGATAGAAAGCATTTATCTCAAGATGGAATACTAACTGTTGTAGTAACAATTGAAAAAGAAACAGGAAGTGTTATTGCTGGACCTGATATAATATCTCGTGGATTTGTATATGTAAGAGAGTCAGAGGATTTGATGGAAGAAGCAAGAATCATTGTAAGGGATGCTCTAAGAGTATGTGAAGAGAAACACATTACAGAATGGGCTACTATAAAATCAAATATAAAGGATGCCTTAAGGTTGTTCCTTTATGAAAAGACTAAGAGAAAGCCTATGATTTTGCCTATAATAATGGAAATTTAAAATAGATTTTTTTTGTTAAGTTGACTTTTTATGAGCATAATATTAGAATAAGTATGATATAAAATAAAATTGGATACTTTAATGTATCCAATTTTTATTTGAGATATTAAAATTATAGTTTAAAATTTGGTAATATACTTGATTTTATTCGAAAAATACGGAGGAATATACATGGAAATGTTTACTAGAAATGACATAAGAAATATCGCAATAATTGCACACGTTGACCACGGTAAAACTACCTTAGTCGATGCTATGCTTAGACAAAGCAATGTGTTTAGAGCAAATGAAAAAGTTCAGGAAAGAGTTATGGACTCTAATGATTTAGAGAAGGAAAGAGGAATAACAATACTATCAAAAAATACTTCTGTGCTTCATAATGGAGTAAAGATAAATATAGTTGATACTCCTGGACATGCAGATTTTGGTGGAGAAGTAGAACGAGTTCTTAAGATGGTTGATAGTGTTCTTTTAGTTGTAGATGCATTTGAAGGTGCAATGCCTCAAACTAAATTTGTATTAAAAAAGGCATTAGAGCTTAAATTAAAGCCTATTGTTGTAATTAATAAAATAGATAGACCTGATTCCAGACCTCACGAAGTTATTGACGAAGTTTTCGATTTATTTGTGGAGTTAGGAGCAGACGATGATCAATTAGATTTCCCTATTGTTTATTGTTCAGCAAGAGATGGTATAGCTAAGAAAGAAATAGCGGATGAAAGCACATCTATGGAACCATTATTTGAAGCAATCATTAAAAAAGTTAAGGCTCCTGTAGGATATATTGATAAACCTCTTCAAATGCTTGTAACAACTCTAGACTCAAGTGAGTATGTAGGAAAAATAGCAATAGGTAAAATTGAAAGAGGAACTTTAAAAAGGAATCAACCAGTTGCTTTGATAAGACGTAATGGTACAATCAGCAACGTAAGAGTATCAAGCTTATATGTTATTCAAGGTTTAAAGAGAGAAGAAGTAGAAGAAGCAAAACTTGGAGATATAGTTGTAGTTGCTGGAATTCCAGATATTAATATAGGGGAAACAATAGCAGACTCATCAGCACCTGAAGCATTACCATTTGTTGAAATAGATGAACCTACATTGACTATGAACTTTATGGTAAATGATTCTCCTTTTGCAGGCAGGGAAGGGGAGTACGTTACCTCAAGACATCTAAGAGATAGGCTTTATAAGGAAATTGAAACTAATGTAAGCTTAAAAGTTGAAGAAACTGAGGCTGCTGATAGCTTTAAGGTTAGCGGAAGAGGTGAGCTTCACTTATCCATACTTATTGAAACTATGAGAAGAGAAGGGTATGAGTTTCAAGTATCAAAGCCTACAGTTATTTTTAGAGAAGAAAATGGTGTTACTTTAGAACCAGTTGAGAGACTTACTATTGATGTTCCAGAAGAATTTATGGGAGTAGTAATGGAGAAGCTAGGACCTAGAAAAGCAGAAATGATTAATATGACATCTGCTATTAATGGATATACTAGATTAGAATTTTTAATACCTTCCAGAGGTATTATAGGTTTCAGAAGTGAATTCATGACTGATACTAAGGGAAATGGTATATTAAATCATGTATTAGATGGATATGACAAATTCAAAGGAGAAATTCCAGAAAGAAGCAGAGGTTCCATAGTAGTATTTGAAACAGGAGAAGCAGTTACTTATGGACTATACAATGCACAGGAGAGAGGCTCATTATTTATTGGACCTGGTACTGAGGCTTACGAAGGAATGATAGCTGGAGAATGTTCAAGAGCGGATGATATTGAAGTTAATGTTTGTAAGAAAAAGCATCTTTCAAATACAAGATCCTCTGGTTCCGATGATGCTTTAAAGCTTACACCAATAAAGAATATGTCACTTGAGCAATGCTTAGAATTTATAGCATCTGATGAATTAGTAGAAGTTACTCCAAAGACTATAAGAATGAGAAAGAAAATATTAAGTACTGATCTTAGAAAGAAAGCAAATAATAGAAGATAATTTCATATTTTTTATATTATGGGGTGGGGCCGTGAAAAAGAAGTTAATATTACTAACTATTACATTAGTTATATTTTGTATAATAGGATTTAAAATTTATAGTGATGCAGTAAGCGTAATAAAGCATCCATTAATTTCTAGTGAGGCAAATATAGAAGTTAAGGTTAATAATGGAGATTCTCTGAATAATATAATTAATAATCTTAATAGCGACAACAAAATCGGAAATACGTTTTTAGTAAAATGGTATATAAAAAAGCATAATTTAAATACTAATATCAAACCTGGAATTTACAAAATTTCTAAAGATGTATCTATAGAAGATTTTGTCAGCAACTTAAATAATGGGAAGTACAATGAAAATTCTGTTAAAGTTACAATTCCAGAAGGCTATGATATTAATAAAATTGCAGCTTTATTACAGGAAAAAGAAATAATAAGTAAAGAAGATTTTTTAAGTGCTATAAATGTATATAACTTGCCAAGTTATATAAAGAAGGATTCAAAAAGGAAGTATAATTTGGAAGGTTATTTATTTCCTGATACCTATGAACTTACTAAGGGTATGAAGGCAAAAGATATAATTGATGTAATGGTTAAAAACTTTGAAACGGTCGTTAATACTATTAAGACTAAGAATAATATTACCTTGACAGATGATAAACTGGATGAAAAAATTATAATGGCTTCCATAGTGGAACATGAGGCTGAGGCATCAAGTGAACGTCCAATTGTAGCATCAGTGTTTTATAATAGAATAAATATAAATATGAAGCTTCAATCTTGTGCTACAGTTGAATATGTGCTTGGTGTGCACAAAACTGTATATAGTGACAAAGATATAAGTGTACAATCTTTATATAATACCTATAATGTATCCGGACTTCCTATTGGTCCTATATGTAATCCTGGAAAAGAATCAATATTAGCAGCATTAGCGCCGGCAAAATCTAATTATTTGTATTTTGTTTCTAGGTTTGATGGTACTAAAGCACATTTCTTTTCAGATAATTATAATCAATTTTTGAAGGATAAAAAGGTTTCGGAATCAAACTATGCTAAAATGAGTAAGTAAACGGAGGCAGCTTAATGAGTGGAGTTACTTATGATTATATGGAACAGTATATTAGAGGACTAATTTCACCAAATGAAGGTATACTAAAAGAGTTAGAAGAATATGCAGCTGCTAACTCTGTTCCTATCATACAGAAGGAAGTAGGAAAATTTTTAGAATTAATGATAAATATAAAAAAGCCTGGTAATATACTAGAATTGGGTACTGCTATAGGATATTCAGCTATACTTATGCATCTTTCATCAAATTGCAAATGCAATATAACTACTATTGAAAGAGATAAGAATATGATAGAAATAGCGAAAGACAATATAAATAAGTATGGATTTAGTGAAAAAATAAATATACTTGAAGGAGATTGTTTAGAAGTTTTAGAAAAGCTTGAAGGACAATTTGATTTTATATTTATGGATGCCGGAAAAGGACACTATAATCACTTTTTACCATACTGTTTAAAACTATTAAGTAAAGATGGCATTATCGTTGCAGATAATGTCCTTTTTAAAGGTATGGTTGCATCAAGAGATTTATTGATTAGAAGAAAAATAACAATTGTTAAGAGAATGAAAACATATTTAGAAATGATCTCGACAAATGATGAACTTATAACATCAGTTATCCCTATGGGTGACGGAATTGCTGTAACAACGAGGAGGCTAAAGTCCTAAATGGACTTTAGCGGGTAACTTATGAGTGAAGTGAATGTTTTAAGTTACCCAGTGCTTCGAATGAAAGGAGAAATAATAATGAATAAACCTGAACTTTTAGCTCCAGCAGGTAACTTGGAAAAACTTAAAACAGCTATTAATTTTGGGGCTGATGCAGTTTATTTAGGTGGAAGCAAGCTTAATCTAAGAGCTTTTGCAGATAACTTTGGAAATGATGAGCTAAAGGAAGGTATAGAATTTGCTCATAATCGAGGAAAAAAGGTTTATGTAACATTAAATGTTTTTCCTCATAATGAAGATTTAGAGGGTTTGGAAGAATATTTAACGGAATTATATAATTTAAAGGTAGATGCAGTGATAGTTTCAGATCCTGGAATAATAATGACTGCTAGAGAAGTAGTACCTAATTTAGAATTACATTTAAGTACTCAGGCAAACAATGTAAACTATAAATCTGCAATATTCTGGCATAAGCAGGGAATAAAGAGAATTGTTCTAGCAAGAGAGCTTTCTTTAGAACAGATTAAAGAAATAAGAAGCAAATTGCCAGAAAGCTGTGAATTAGAAGCTTTTGTTCACGGTTCAATGTGCATGTCCTACTCTGGGAGATGTCTTCTATCCAACTATATGACAGGAAGAGATGCAAACAGAGGAGAATGTGCTCAGCCTTGCAGATATAAGTATTATCTGATGGAAGAAAAAAGACCTGGAGAATATTTTCAAGTTATAGAGGATGATAAAGGAACATATATAATGAATTCCAAGGATTTATGTATGATAGAGCATATACCTGAACTTGTTCATTCAGGCATAACTTCATTTAAAATTGAAGGAAGAATGAAAAGCTCTTTTTATGTAGCTTCTGTAGTAAAAGCTTATCGTCAAGCAATTGATGCGTATTTTGAGAACATGGATGGATATAAGTTTAATGAAAAGTGGATAGAAAACTTAGGAATGTCCAGTCATAGAGAATTTCACACAGGATTTTATTTTGGCGAGAAAAATAAACAGGTTTATGGCAGCTCTTCTTATATAAGAACTCATGATATTGTTGGTGTAGTAAAAAGTTATGATAAAGAAAATGGAATTGCAACTGTAGAGCAAAGAAATAAGATATTTGAAAATGATACAGTTGAAATATTAAGGCCAATAGGAGATAATTTCCAAGTTGCTATAGAAGATCTAACAAATATGGATGGGGATAAAATTGAATCAACCCCAATAGCGCAAATGATATATAAATTTAAAACAGATATAGTTTTACAAGAAGATGATTTGATCATTAAAGCTAAGGAGGATAAGTAATGGAGCGTCCAATCTTAATAGGTATAACTGGTGGTACAGGGTCTGGCAAAAGTACAATAGCAAGAGAAATCTATAAAAAATTTGGTGAACAATGTATAGCCATGATTGAACAGGATTCCTATTACAAAGATCAAAGCAATCTTTCCTACGAGGATAGAATCAAGACCAATTATGATCATCCTGATGCTTTTGACACTCATCTTTTAGTTCAGCATTTAAATGATTTATTATCAGGACAAGCAGTTGAAAAACCAATTTATGATTTTGAGATTCATAATAGAAAAAAGGAAACCAATAGAGTTGAGCCTAGGGATATTATTATTTTAGAAGGAATACTTATTCTTCAGGAACCAGAGATTAGAAATTTACTGGATATTAAAATATATGTTGATACGGATGCTGATGTAAGAATAATAAGAAGGCTTATAAGAGATATAAATGAAAGAGGAAGAACAGTAGATTCAGTTATTAATCAGTATCTCAATGTAGTTAGGCCTATGCATATGCAGTTTATAGAAACCACGAAAAGATATGCTGATATAATTATTCCAGAAGGCGGTCATAACAAAGTAGCCATCGATATTATAGTTGCAAATATAAAACAATTTTTACAAAAATAGCATTGTTAGAATAAAACACCTCACTTTGGTCTACAATTTAGACAGGGTGAGGTGTTTTTATGGACAAAAGAAGTAAAAATAAAAGAATTATAATTATGCTTATTATATTTTTTATATTGTTTGGTGCTGCATGGTGGAGAATCAAAGTGCGCATGATAGACGAGTCAGGAAAACTTAGTGTATGGATGAACTCTCAATATACTGATAAAGTTAAAGCATCAGAACTAAACTATATGCTCTTTGATAAAAATGGAAAACAGCTTTTAGATTATAAAAATAATTATTATGCTGTTATTGATCCAATAGCATTTAGAAGAAATGATATGAATGCAAAGTCAGATGATCTATTTGCATTAATTTTTATATTAAAAAATTATGATGATAAATATGACCTATCTACAATAGGAATTCAAAATTCATCTGAGAGAAAGATACTTAAAATAGATGAATCCACATACAAAAAGTTAAAAAATATTAAGAATATAAAGGGGTTTTACGTTTATTCATCTTCAACTGTTAATAGAAATGAAGCCTGGAAAATTGAGAATATGCTCACTTCTATGAGAAAGACAGACGATAGTGCAAACAAAAATGATAATTCTATTGAAATGCAAATCTATAATAAAACAAAGCAAAATGAGTATCCTACATTAACATTTAATAAGGATATAGAAGGAAGTGTTACTTCAACTGAATTTATAGAGCCTAAAAATAATTATAATGTAAGGCTTACTTTAGATAGAAACTTACAGGATAAGGTCAAGGAAGTCCTGACAAGTGATAAATATAAAAACTACAAGCAAATAGGAGCTGTTGTAATGGACAGCAGTTCTGGAAAAATTCTATCTATGACTCAAAAGGATGATTCACTTCCAAACGTAAATCTAGGGTCAGCAACAGTATCAGGCTTTGACCCTGGTTCGATTTTCAAAGTAATAGTGGAAGAAGCTGGATTAGAAAAGAAAATATTATCCTTAAATGAAATATATTCATGCAAACAAGATATATATACGGGTGCTTATGATAAGTGTAAGAATAAGGACCACGGAAAATTAACCGCTGAAGGTGCCTTAGTAGCATCCTGCAATAATATATTTGCCCAAATAGGCGATAAGGTTGGAGTAGATAATTTTATAAGTCTTGCAAAATCCCAAGGCTTGTTTAATACAGTTTTAAACTTTGACAGTGAAGTTAAGGGCACATATGTTGAACCACAAAAAACGGAAGGTGCAGGGCAGCTGGCTATAGGTCAAAGCATGGGAATAACACCTATTCAGGCTATATCCATTGCTAATACTGTAGCTAATGGGGGAAAATATGTAAAGCCATACTTGATTGATGCTTATGTTGATAACAGCAACAATGTTATAGAACAATTAACAACAGAGCAGCATCAGGTTGTCTCTAAATCATCAGCAAATATACTTAAAAATCAAATGATTAAAGTAGTAAGGAATGGAACAGGTAAAACGGCTCAAATCGACAATATAGAAGTTGGTGGAAAGACCGGTACATCTACAAGAATTAATGGGAGTGTCACAACTTCAGACGGATGGTTTGTAGGATTCTTCAAACTTAAGAGCAAATATTATTCTATGGTAGTATATGTTCAGGATATAGATGTTAATGGTGAAGAAGCTGCCACAACTGCTGCTCCTATATTTAAAGATATTGTTAAATCAATGAACTCTTATATAACTAAATAAAAAATTATATGTACATGCACTTTTTTACTTTTCGAGCCATATTATATTAATAAGCACTATTAGGAGGAACAACAGTGTACTTCGTAAATTGTTTATTAGATTTGGTTGGTAGTATGACTTTTTTGGTGGCTTATGTAACTAACGGAAATTCATTTCCTCAACCTCTGGACGAAAAAGAAGAAGAGGCTTATTTAGAGCAATTAAAAAAAGGTGATTTATTAGCCAAAAGTATTTTAGTAGAAAGAAACTTAAGACTTGTTGCACATATTGTTAAAAAATATTCTTATCCTGGCAAGGAAGTTGATGATTTAATATCTATAGGTACTGTAGGTTTAATAAAAGCTATTGATTCTTTTGATACTTCTAAGGGCACTAGACTTGCAACCTATGCAGCTAGATGTATAGAAAACGAAATACTTATGCTTATAAGAAATAATAAGAAGACAAAAGGGGAAGTGTACTTACAAGAACCTATTGGAGTAGATAAGGAAGGCAATGAATTGCGCTTAGGATGTTGTATGTAATTTATTACGCTGTTAAGTAATGGATAGTGCACATTTGTAATTTGTTGTGATGGAATGATTATTTGTTTAGCTGACAGAAAAATAGAAATTTAACTTTTAGACTCTGTTTAAGAATAATGTTGAAATTAAAGGCAACCCATCAAGGTTGCCTATATTGCGTCATATAAGAAAATTGTTCATCAATTATTATATCAGTATCAAAAGCCATTATTTTTTTCTTCAATAAAAAAGAGTAGGTCTCATGATATTTATGAAATCCACTCTCTATAAATTAATTATCTTTAATATCCACCGTAAAAATGCATTCTACGTCTTCTTCTGCGTCTTCTTCTATGAAGATCCCTTAGGAAAAGTATTGAAATTAGATCCCTTGGAAAACGTCTTCTGCGAGGACGCTGCCTTGATTTTTCTTCACCTTCATCCTCGTTTTCATACTCATCAAAATTCATATCACTTCCCAGCCTGTCATATATGTCGTCAGTAATTCTTCCTACTTCTTCTCTTGTAGGAGCGTACATTGGTCCATACTTCATTTCCATTTGATCGCCGTGATACATTACCAAAGGCATTACCCTATGATATAGACTTGGATATAACATGGCTAAATCTTGTTCATCATCCTCCTCTATCATTGGATCATACATGTTTCCCATTGGTCCTTGATACCACATCATGTTAAGCGGCATTTGTCTGTAAGCCATTTTTCCTCCTAATTTGAATTAAAATTGTTCTACAGTTTATATTATGCTGACTTTTATAATAGGTGATTAAAAGGCAAATTTTAGTTATGCGCGTCTAGGAGCTAAACCAATAGGTAGTTTCAAATATTCCTTAACTGCCATACTCACTTTCATTCCTTATAGCTAAGTGTCCAAAGGAAAAGGTTAAAAAAGCCTCTAGCCTAGAAGATGGCCAAAGGCTTGCTGCATCCTTTGAGTTGGCTTGATTGCGATGTTGAGAGTTAAAATTGGCTCATAAGTTAAGTGCTAACTATAAGTTAAATTATAGCAAGTCTTAATTTACGAGCCTCAATATCGCAATCAATTACTAGAACGAAGTCGCTAAAAGCCCCGTATGGGGGTTAATAGTTTCACCTTTTATATTTATACTGAAATTTTACACCTTTAAACCAAAATAATCCAATACTTTCTTTGAATTTATATGATTTTCCGTGCGTTAGCACGTAGCTTCCCCCTCCCCATTAATTAAGATAGTATTCACTTTTATTAACTCCTACGGTGGTAAATATCCTAAAGGCTTTACCTTATCTTTTTTTATTAAATTTCCCTTCTCACAAACTTTACACATTCCAATTTTAATTCCTGTTAATTTAAAGAATAGCTCTGCTGACGACAGACTATCGTCTTTTTTAGGTTTAACCCTAAATATTTCAAGGCATCGCTTAAACTTTAACTGTTTATTCCTATTACCTAAGATTCCATAATGCCTAATCTTCACAAATCTATCAGGTAAAATATGCATTGTAAATCGCCTAATAAACTCCTGTGGGTTCAAAGTCATTACTTTCTCTTTATTGTTATCTTTATAATCTCTCCATTTAAATACTACATTGTCATTATCAACTTTAATTATTCTGTTATCAGATATTGCAACCCTATGAGTGTACCTACTAAGGTATTGAAGCACGTGCTCCGCACCACCAAAAGGTGGCTTACTGTAAACAATCCATTCTTTTTTATACAAAGAATCTTTAAACTGATTAAACACATCTCTTGAACCTAACTCACTAATATTGGATGGAAACTTTAGCTTATTCTTTAAATAAAGTTCATTCACATAGTATAAAAACTTTCCCCTAAACTTTCTTGAAAGCACTTTAACTGGAATGAAAAACTTCTTTTTAGAATTTATCCATTTACTCCTGCCTAAACTTAATCCTCCACCTGGAATAATACAATGGATATGAGGATGATTCATCAAGTTTTGTCCCCAAGTATGCAGTAATGCTGTAAATCCTATATCTGCTCTAAGATATTTTTTATCTCTGCTTAACTCTAATAATGTTTCAGAAACAGATTTGAAAAGTACAGAATATAATTCTTTCTGATTAAATAATATTAGTGAATTTAATTCTTCTGGCACAGTAAAAACTACATGAAAATAATGTGTTGGAAGAAGAGATTTACGTCTTTCATAAATCCATAGCTCTTTAGCATAAGATAGACATTTGGGGCAATGTCTATTTCTGCATGAGTTATATGAAATTTTTATTTGTCCACAGTTATCGCATTGATATACATGTCCTCCAAGAGCAGAAGTTCTGCAATACTTAATTGCCGATAAAGTTTTATAAATATTTAAAGGCAATTTTTTAGATTTTAAATACTTATCTCCATGAAGAACCATAACTTCCTGTAATGAGCTCATAACTCTTACATTCTGTCTAAAGGACTTGTAATATTCAGTGTTTGATAATCCTTCACATGTAAATATATTGATGTAGTTTTTATGTTAGAGTGACCCATTAAAGCTTGAATGGTAACTAAATCTACTCCATCATTCATTAAATGAGTAGCAAAGGAATGTCTCAACGTATGAGGCGTAGCCTTTTTATTTATACCTGCTTTCTTTACTGCTTTTTCCATAGCTGCTTCAACGCCACGATTAGTTAATTGCTCGCCAGTTTGCCTAGAAATAAATAGATAATCATCTGGAGAATAGTTTTTATATCTAAACTTTTTCCAGTATTCTCTTAATAGCAGTAAATTTTTTTCAGATAATAAAGTATATCGTTCTTTATTTCTTTTACCAACTCTAACTCTAATCTTCATTTCCTTGCTCATAATATCAGATATTCTTAGGTTAACAGCTTCGCTGACTCTTAATCCAGAAGAGTAAATTGTAGATAAAATTACTTTATGTTTCAAATAAGTGATGTTATCTAACAAAACTTTTACCTCTTCCTTCGTCAGATAAGAAGGTAACTTCTTATCGTATCTAATCCTAGGAATTCTTAAATCACTCCAACTGCCTTCAAGAGTTACAACATAGAAAATTTTTAATGCACTATTTATAGCATTTACAGTTCCCCTGCATAATTTCTTCTGATTAATGCAATAATCTAAATAGTTGATAATATCATGTTCACCTAGTAGTTCAGGTGGCTGGTTATAGAATTTAGAAAAGTTTTTTATGGACCACACCATATTTTTAATGGTATTTGGTGTTCGTCCACGAATTTCTAAATCCTTAATCATTTTGTCTATTTTTTGATACATTTTATCACTCCTATAAATGGGGTGTAAAATGTGAGAAGTGAAGCTTCCTTGAGAAAGAAACTTCACTTCTTATTTTTTACATATAAACTTTGATTTAATCACTACACCAGCCATCGCTTTTAGCGATTTAGTTCTATCTTACAATTGCGAATTAATTCCTTTATACAGCATGTGGATAATACTTACTATAAATGGTATATATTATTTTCAACACTATTCTTTAACATAGCCAACTTTTAAAATGTAAATGAAATCCGAGAGCAGTGTCTCGGATTTTTTGATTCTTATACAAATTGTGGAGGATAATATATATGTCTGTAGAATTATAATTAATTATAGGAATTAATAGGAAATTACATATTATGTATATAATGGGAAGTTGAGGATAAAAAGCCTTTATTATTTAAAAATGTCTTAAATGTTTATATTACGACGTAATTTAATATTTGATTTTTATTTAGGATTAAGCACATTTAACCGCACCACAAGTAACAGCGGTTTTTTGTAAGCCAAGTGTTTTCAAGATATGAGAATGTATTAAGAAAGCTTTGTATAATTTATTTAATGTTTTCATTCGATGGTAGTTTTTATTATCAAAGTGGATGGGATAAAAGGACATAGTAAAAGATATAAAAAGTTTATGAATAGGATGGTAAAGGAAGGGTGATTGAAATAAGACAAGTTAAAAATAAAGTGATAAAGAAGCTTTTGAAATAATAACACAACTTTTTTCTATTAAATATATCCAATTCCTACAACTACAGTAGAAAGAATAAATATTTTTACATTACTTTTCTGAGAAAGAGCTTTAACTATAAATGGAACTGTTAGACCACCAATTGCCAAGGCATAATCAAAGTAAATAATACCTTTTGGTTTTATGTTTAATAACACATATGATACTGCTACTTTATAGGTCTCATTTGAATAAGATAGTTCTTCTTTTGATACTATTTCGGGAAGTATAGCTGTTTCAGAACTTACATCAATATCGTTTAGGGACTGCAATAAGAAAGCTAAAATATATACAAGCCAAATTCGTTCATTGTTAGCAAATATGAAAAGAAATGCGAAGATAACACTAATGAGGTTTGTAACTGTAATTATCTTTTTCTTATTATAGGAGTCTGCAATAATGCCAGATAGATACAGCATAGGTATTCTTAAAACTCCTCTGGACAGCCACATTAGAGCAACAGCACCAACTGATTTTGTTATACTGCATAAGTATATTGTTACGCCTATATTGTAAAGATAATCTCCTATTAAAACTTTGGGGAATGGAGCAGATGATTGAGGGGTTAATTTACTCTGTATTTGGACAAGATGAACAAGACCCAAAGTTTAATTTTGCACATACTCAGTTTATGACTTTATTAGAATCTATAACAGAGGATTTAGCTAAGAGCTTTCTTGCTTTAGGAGGTGAAAATAAAGAAATCTCCTTTGGTAGAGTGCAGAAGTTAATTGATAAGGAATTACAGGCAGGTAACTGATAATTAGGGTATACGGGACGGTTATCATTTTTTGATGTTTTCCAAATCGGATAATGAAAAAATGATAAACGCCCCGTTTTCGTTTTGTAATATTTTCCTTTGGGCGGCATCGAAAGACTCTAACTCCAAATCTTTTAGCTTGGAATTCTCATATTCCTCCTTAAACAGCACCCAAATCATATCCTTCTTTCTTGTACCATCATCGTTTTTCTCATTGCTTCTTATTCTCTCAAGCTTCTTGTCTATATCTTCAGGTTCTTTCTTAGTCCAAACCATCCATTTTAGCAAATGGTCCTTGCTCTCATCTATTGGCACTTTCAGTTCATAAACGTTCCCTTGAGACATACTTTAAGTAATCGTTTAGTTTTATAGGTATTCAGAGGTAACCTATTGTAATGCAGTTATAATGATTTGACTCACAAAATTTGGAGTGATAGGATAAATGTGAACAATGAATTATACATGTTAAGTATTGTTCGTATTAAATTATTTGGTAATATTCTATCTTTCACTTCGAAAAGTAAGGAGGCATGCGATGAAAAAACATAGTATACATCTACTGCTCATACCCGGTCTAATTGTGATAACACTATTATTGTTCGTGCCAATATTAAGCAACATACTGCCTACGTTTATTCAAAACGGGGGTATAACGCTAAAAAGATATATGGACTTTTTTACAGATGATTATTTTATGAGCATATTAATGCGTACTGTAAGAATCGGTATTTTAACAACAATAATATGCGTAATTTTAGGAGTTCCCGTATCTTATTACGTTGCTAAAAGCAGTAAAAAAATGAAGGGAATACTTCTTGCTGCAGCTATATTTCCTCAGTTGACAGACTCCGTTGTACGCTCCTTTGCATGGATGACCATCCTGGGGAAAAACGGAGTTATTAATAAGTCACTTGTAGCGCTTCATATCTTTAACGAACCCCAAAAGCTTTTATATACAGAGTTTGCTATTATAGTAGGTTCAGTTTATCTCTTCTTGCCTCTGATGATTATATCGATGGTAGGAGTTATGGACAGTATTGACGATGACCTTATTGAAGCAGCGGAAAGCTTAGGAGCAAACAGATTTTTAGCCTTTCTAAAAGTTATATTCCCATTAAGTGTACCGGGAATGATTGTTGGAAGCGTATTAGTATTCACAGGTACCTTTACCGCCTATACAACACCTCAGCTTCTTGGAGGAAATAAAAATACGGTTTTAGCTACCTTGATGTATCAAAAAGCAATGACTTTAAGCGACTGGACGCAGGCTTCAGTTCTTTCAACAGTAATGATTCTCATAACTCTTGCAGTAATGTTTTTCATAAATAAATTATCCTCAAAATTATATGAAAGAGGTGTATAAGATGAAAGGTAGTAAGCTGTTAACTTTATTTGTGTCCTTAGTATACATATTTTTGATTGCACCGCTTTTAATTATTGTTGTTACCGCTTTTGATTCCAGCAATGTTATGGCTTTCCCACCAAAGGGATTTAGCATGAAATGGTTTATCAATGTTTTTAGTTCGGATACATTTATGACAACTCTCGGAATAAGTGTGAAGGTAGCAGTTTTAGCAACAATAATAGCCTTAATAATCGGAGTGCCTGCAGCCTATGCATTAAGCAGAAAAAGCTATAGAGGAAAGGCTGTAATACAAAATATATTTTTGTCTCCTATAATAGTGCCTGGTGTAGTTTTAGGCTTTGCATTTTTCAGATTTCTGGTTATAAAGCTTCAACTTGAGGTTTTTGCCAGTCTTCTTATTGGACATGTCATAATAGTTATCCCATACATAATTCGTGTGGTTGGATCAAGTCTTGAAAACCTGGACTTTTCAATAGAGGAAGCAGCTGTAAGCCTTGGAGCAACAAAAGTAAAAGCCTTTTTCATGGTTGTGCTGCCTAATATAACTTCGGGAGTTATTGCAGCTTTCATGCTGGCTTTTATCAATTCCTTTAACAATGTACCTGCATCTTTATTTTTAACCGGTCCCGGAGTTAGTACCTTGCCTATAAGTATGATGACTTACGTTGAATACAACTATGACCCTACAATTTCTGCATTATCGGTAATTTTAATGATACTGACTGTATTTATAATGTTCATCGTAGAAAAAACCTTGGGACTAAGTAACTTTAACAATTAAGCAAAATAATCCTAATATTTTCTTAAGAAATACAGGAGGAGCACTATGGCATTAATAAATTTAAAGAATATTAGAGTTTCCTATGATGGGAAAACAGACATACTGAAAAGACTGAACCTGGATATTGAAAAAGGTGAGCTGGTTTCACTTCTTGGTCCCAGCGGCTGCGGCAAAACCACTACCCTTAGAGTTATTGCCGGCTTTATTGACCCAAAGGAAGGAGATTTTATATTTGACAATAAAAATTACACAAAGCTTTCCGTTCATAAAAGAAACTTTGGATTAGTATTTCAAAGCTATGCATTGTTTCCCCATCTGAATGTTTTTGATAATGTAGCCTTTGGTTTAAGACTAAGAAAGCTGAAAAAACAGGATATAAAAAAGGTTGTAGAAGAAGTATTAGAGGTTGTGGATTTAAAAGACTTAAGTTTAAGATATCCAAGAGAATTATCAGGCGGACAGAGACAGAGAGTTGCATTGGCAAGGGCCTTGGTAATTAAGCCTGGACTGCTGCTTTTGGATGAACCTTTAAGCAACCTTGATGCAAAGCTTAGGCTTAAGATGAGAGTTGAAATAAGAAAAATACAGCAAAAGCTTGGTATTACCACAGTCTTTGTAACGCATGACCAGGAAGAATGCTTTTCTATTTCAGACAAGGTTGCAGTAATGAACAAAGGTATAGTAGAACAGTATGATACTCCGGAAAATATATATACTCGTCCAAAAACAGAGTTTGTTGCCAGATTTGTAGGTTTTGAAAACTTTATAGATTTAAAGACCTATAAGAATGGCCTGTTTGAGACAAATGACGGTATTGGGCTTCACATAGAAAATGCTGATAAAACTGCTGATACTGAGGTTAAAGGAACTATACGGCCTGAAGATATCGACATAACTGCAGCAGACAGCAAGGATACTGCAAATATAATAAATGGCATAGTTGAAATAAGAACTTTTCTTGGAAAAGGCTATCAATACAGTGTTGAGACTAAACTAGGCTCAATAACCGTAAACAGCAGCAAGGACCAGCTATACAGCAAGGGTGACAAGGTAAAGTTACACTTACTTTCAAATAAATTAATAATAGTAAAACAATCTAAGGAGGAATAACAATGAAAAAACTATCAATCTTATTAGCCGGTATTATTGCAACTACAGCACTTTCAGGTTGTGCAGCAAAAAAGGATACAATGGCAAGCGCAGAAGCTCCAAAGCAATTAGTAGTTTCAACCTGGGGGCTTAACCAGGACCAATACATGAAAACTGTAATTGAGCCCTTCGAAAAGGCAAACAATGTAAAAGTTGTTGTTGAAACAGGAAATAACGATGAAAGATTAGCCAAGCTTAAGAATAATCCTAACAGCACTGTGGATGTAATGTATTTGGCTGAATCTTATTCACAGCAAGGAATAGAAGATGGATTGTTTGAAAAAATAGATTATAGCAAGGTACCAAATGCAAAGAAGATACTTCCTATAGCTCAGAAATTTGTTGATGCAGGCTATGGCCCTGCTTATACTTTAAACCGTGCAGCTATTGTGTACAACCCTTCAAAAGTAAAAGGAAAGATAACCTCCTGGAAGGATTTATGGAGTGCAGATTTAAAGGGTAAAATAGCAATTCCTGATATCGCTACTACCTTTGGACCTGCTATGGTATTTGCAGGTGGATTACAGGCCGGAGCCGACATTAAGGGCGACAATGGAGCAAGTGCATTCAAGTCCCTTGAAGCTTTAAAACCAAATGTAGTTAAGACCTACACCAAATCTTCCGATTTAGTAAATATGTTCTCAAACGGTGAAATCGTAGCTGCAGTAGCTGCAGACTTTGTAGTTGGTTCCATTAAAAAGGCTATGCCTGATGCCATATTTGTAGATCCTTCAGAAGGATCATACCTAAACTTTAATACAATAAATATTACTAAGAATTCAAAGAACAAAGACTTGGCTTTAAAATTTGTTGATTTTGTATTAAGTGCAGATGTTGAAAGCAAAACTGCAGCTCTAGTTGGTGACTCACCTATAAATGTTGACGTAAAACTGGATGAAAAAACAGCAGCTAACCTAACCTATGGCGACAGCACTAATAAAGCTAATACCTTAGATTACAGCTTTGTAAACAAACAGCTAAAATCATGGATAGATCAGTGGAACAGACTGTTTAACAAATAATCAAGCTGCTAAAGGAGAAAACATGGAAGCAGATTTAGTAATTAAAAATGTGCAGGTGTTCAATGCTTACCTCAAAAAATTTCTATGCAGAGATGTGGCTGTGTTAAACGGAAGGTTTCTTCATCTTTCTGAAGCAGACTGCATGCAGCTGAAAGGCAAGGAAACAGTTGATGGAAAAGGCTGATATCTTATTCCTGGACTTATTGATATTCATATGCACATAGAAAGCTCTATGACTACTCCTCTTGAATTTGCCAAGGCAGTTGCAGCACACGGTGTAACAACTGTCGTGGCGGATCCACATGAAATTGCAAATGTATTTGGACTAGAAGGAATAGAAGCAATGAATGCCGTAAAATGCAAGGATTTAGTTGATATATTTTACGGCATTCCAAGCTCTGTCCCTTCTACTTCTTTTAGCTTGGAAACCTCAGGTTCCAGCATAGATGTGGAAGATGTGGAGAAACTTCTTCATATGGAGGATATAGTTTGTCTTGGAGAGGTCATGAATTTTAAGGATTTAGTACAGAATAAGAATTCTAAAATTAATAACATAATAAATCTCATAAAAGAAAAGAAACCGAATTTGTTAATAGAGGGGCACTGTCCTAAAATATCAGGTCTGGAGCTTTCAAAATATATTTACAGCGGAGTAGATGCAGACCATACTCAGCAAACTGTTCAATCCTTAGAGGAAAAAATACAAAACGGCATGTTCATGGAAATACAAGAGAAATCCATGACAAAAGAAAATATTGAGTATCTTATTGAAAACAATTTATTCGAGCATTTTTGCTTTGTCACTGACGATACGATGGCAGACAAGCTTTTGCACTCTCAGCTTAACGGCTTTGTAAAGAAAGCTATCAGTATGTGCATGCCTCCTGAAATGGCTGTATATGCAGCTACCTATACTCCGGCAAGAAGAATGGGACTTGCAGACAGAGGAAGCATAGCACCTGGTAAAAAGGCAGATTTTATTTTACTTGGCGATATTAAAGCATTTACTGTTGAGGCAGTATATAAAAATGGTACAGAAATTACTAGGGAAACTATAAACAAGTACAGCAGGTCTATTCATAAATTCCCGTCCCATTTCTACAACAGTGTAAAACTTCAGAGATTATCGGCTTCGGATTTTAATGTTGCTGCTCCTGTAAATGAAAAAAGTGTTATGTGCAGAATAATGAAGGTGCAGTCAGACAGCACCTTTACTGAGGAAATCCATGATAATATACTTGTAGATAATGGCCTTCTCAAGTGGAAGGAATCCGACTACTGCCTTATTTCACTATTTGAAAGATATAATAAAAACAGCAGCAGAGCCTATGGACTGGTTGGCGGAGATATAATAAACAGGGGTGCAGTAGCTTCAACCTATGCACATGACAGTCATAACCTTATGGTTCTTGGAAAGTCCGCTGAAGATATGGCATTGGCAGCCAACTGGGTTATTGAAAATAACGGCGGAATTTGTGTAGCAAATCAAGGCAGGATAATTGCTTCTTTAGAGCTTCCTGTAGGAGGCATACTGTCAGAAGAACCGATAGCTGTATTAGCCGATAAGCTGCAGTCGGTCAGAGATGCCCTTAAAGCTTTAGGCTATAATCATAATAATGAAATAATGTCCTTAAGCACTCTATCTCTTCCAGTGAGTCCTGCATTAAAGATTAGCGATAAAGGTTTAATAAGAGTTAAGGACCAGGAACTAGTGAGTTTGTTTTGCTGATAAACATTAAAAATACGGCAGGTGATCTTATGAATAGGAAAATTATAAAAAATGTAAATATACTTACCATGAATAAGGAAAAGGAAATCATAGAAAATGGTGTTGTAGCTATAAGGGACAATTTAATTGAGGCCGTTGGAGGAGCAGAGATACTTGAGAAATATAAAGCAGAAGAAATAATAGACGGCAGAGATGGCATATTAATGCCTGGAATGATTAATACCCATACTCATGCTGCTATGGTAGTTTTTCGAAGCCTTGGAGATGATGTTGCTGACAGACTTAAAAAGTATATATTTCCTCTGGAAAATATGCTTGTAGACAGTTCTTTGGTGTCTTTAGGCTCCAGATATGGAATAGCAGAAATGCTTCTTTCGGGAGTAACTACCTTTACGGACATGTATTATTTTGAGGACGAAGTAGCAAAGGCTGCCAAGGAGCTTGGAAGCAGAGCTGTACTTGGAGAAACTGTTGTGGATTTCCCCTCTCCGGACTGCGAGGAATCTTATGGCGGGTTAGGCTACGCTGAATGGTTTATAGAGAAGTGGAAAAAGGATGAACTTATTACTCCTGCAGTAGCCCCTCATGCACCTTATACTAACGACAGCCAGCATCTTCAAAATGCCTTTCTGCTCTCTAAAAAATACAATGTTCCTATGATTATGCATGTTGCAGAAATGGACTTTGAAATTGAAAAGTACAAGTCAGAGTATAATATGACACCTGTACAGTACCTGGACAGCATCGGTGTATTGGACAACAACTTTATTGCTGCTCATTTAATACATGTTACAGAGGAGGATATTAATATTATTGAAAAAAGGGATATAGGAATTGCACATAATATAGGCGCCAATTCAAAGGCCGGCAAAGGAGTGCCGCCCCTAAAGGAAATGTACGGAAGAGGACTTAAGGTTGGGCTTGGCAGCGACGGCCCTATGAGCGGGAACACTTTAGATATTATAACTCAAATGTCTCTTGTAGGTAAAATTCACAAGCTGTTTAATAAAGACAGAACCCTCTTCCCTGCCAGAGAAATAGTTGAAATGGCAACCATAGGAGGAGCCAGAGCGCTTAACATGGACAAATATATAGGCTCTATAGAAGTTGGAAAAAAGGCTGATATGGCCATACTTGAAACTTCTTCTGTTAATATGCAGCCTATTTATGATTATTATTCTACCATAGTCTACTCTGCCAATGCGGGCAATGTGGATACAGTCATAGTGAACGGGAAAATTTTGATTAAGGACAAGAATTTCACTGAATTCAATTTTGCTGAAGTCAGAGAAGAATTGAAAAAATTAAGGGAAAAGATTAAAAAAACAGCGGAGAAACTAGTTTAAGCTTCATAATTTTTTCCTCATAAAACAATTCCATTCTATAAAAAAATGTATGACATGGGAGAATATTATATATTCAGAAGTCGGATTATTCTTAAGAGATGCTCCAATCATGGATTAAGGATTGTTGTAACCCTTTAAAATATTATGGATTATCAAATGGGGAAAATAATGGGGAAAGTAAAAAAGGATTAATTGCTCAAATATTGAACTGCCAGTTTTTGAGTTTAGTAGTGAAGAAGAAGCTATAAATGAGGCAAGTAAGGTTTTCAAGGATACGCTTAAGTTTTACGTTCCCGATAGGGAACACTGTTACGGTGAGACATATCACAAGTAGTGTGTCTACCAACATCGCATTAGGCTAATAATGGGAAGTTAAAAGTTAGTAAGTTTTTTTATTCAGTATTGCAATTGTGGTATAATTTTAGATAGATAGAGTTCTTAATTAATACGGAATAGTAAATTATGACGTACAAATGATAGAATTTTTAAAATACGAGGAGAACGTTTATGAAATTATTGATAATAGGAGCAAGTGGATATTTAGGAAATACAATATATAAGAAAATTAGTGAGTATAGTAATGACGACATTTATGGAACTTGCAATACCTCAACTAATCACGAACTTTTACAAATTAATGTATTGGATAAGTTAGATATAGATAAAATACTGTCATTGAAACCAGATATAATTATTTGGAGCATTATGGATACAGAAAAAGAAATGTTATTATCAGAAATAGGTTTGAATGCGATAGTTGATAATATTTCTAAAGATGTACGCTTTATTTACGTTTCTACTACAGTTGGAAAAGGAAAAGACCAGATTGAAGATATAATTCCTCATAAACGTAAATCTGATGAATATTTACATAAATATATTAATGGTAAAATTGAAGGGGAAAACATTGTTAGAAAGCACCCTAATCATGTAATTGTAAGACCTGGGAGTATATATGGGTATGATTATGATGGCAAAATGGATTGTAGAATGAAAGGGTTACTTGAAATTTCAAAAATAGGCAAAAAGTATTCAAGAACAGCAAATATGTATGCCAGTTTTGTTAATGTAGAAGATTTAGCAGACTCAATAATTGAACTTGCATATAATTATTTTACAGGAACAATAAATATATCAGGAGAAAAGCCAGTGAGTCATTATATTTTTAATAAATATTTAGCAAGTCTAATGAATATTGATAACAGTTTTATAATACCTGATTACAAGGAAGAAGCGATATATCATAATTTAAGTAACGATAGAAGAAAACTTCTGCTAAATACCATAATACAAGACATTTGAATGATAATAACAATATAAGTGAATTTTAATACATAATATTCTTATATTGTTCACCAATGAGGTTTTAAATAATGTCAACAATTATATGATTTGTTGAATAACCAAACCAGTAGATATCAAATTTATCAACTTCCCATTATCCTTAGCAAATTATACGAAGTTAGGCTGAAAAAAGCTCAAACCCTGAATAAGAGTTTGAGTATAAAAGATAGAATAATCGCCTAACTTTGGATAATTCAGATAGCGCGAAACCGCTGAATTACAAGAGAATCTATGGGAATTGAATAGTTCTATGCCTCGCTAATTCAATAGTTTTCTGAGATTTTAGTTAAAGGTCAAGAGATAAATACACAAAAATATCAATGAAATTTTAATTAAAAACATAACTTCCCCCTCCCCAGGATAGGGTATTGTTACTTTTTTATACAGTTTGTAAAGATGAAGGGGGAGACTTAGAAAAGCAACTACGTCGTATAAGTTTGTCTGATCCACAGTTAGGACACTTAGATAGATCTCTGCCAGTAAGTTTTTGAATTAACTTGATGGTAGAGATTTTTTCTTTTAGTAAGATTGGGGTATTCGTAAGTTGCTTGCAAGTCTTTAGTTTAGTGTTCTTATTTCGATTTCCAAGTAAGCCATAATGCCTGATTTTCATGAATCCATTTGGCAGTATATGAACAAGAAACCTACGGATGAATTCTTCTGCAGAAATAGTCATTAGCTTACATTTACTATTATCCTTGTAGTCGTGCCACTTAAACGTAACACTATTATTTTCAATACTAACAATACGTTTGTTTGATATAGCAACTCTATGAGTGTATCTACCCAAATATTCAACCACACAGGCTGCGCCTTTAAAAGGTGGCTTGCAGTATACAATCCACTCTTTGGAATAGACAAAGGAAAGCAGAGTTTCAAATTTAATGGTATCAGAAAGATACGCTTCGCTGCCATGAAATTCAAGCTTATTTTGCAAATAGAGTTGTTTAAGATAATACAGAAATTTACCTCTAAATTTGTGCGATAGCACTTTAACTGGGATAAAGAATTTCTTTCTACTGTTTACCCATTTCCCTGTTGAAGAAAGTCCGCCGCCAGGCACAATGCAATGGATATGTGGATGATGCATAAGGTTTTGGCCCCAGGTGTGCAAAACAGAGGTAAACCCTAGTTTAGCACCGAGATATTTTTTATCGGATGCTAATTCTGTAAGAGTTTCGGCAACAGCTTTAAACATCAGAGTATACAGTTCTCTTTGATTCTGATATACCATTAGATTCAGGGTGTCTGGAATAGTGAAAACTATATGAAAGTATCCGATATCAAGCAAATTGGCTCTTTGGTTTTCTATCCATCGCTCTTTAGCAAGTGTTTGACACTTTGGACAATGCCTATTCCGGCAGGAATTGTAGGATATTCGGGTATCTCCACAGTTTTCACATATATCTATATGTCCGCCTAACTGGGAAGTTCTGCACTTTTGAATTGCAGACATGGCTTTATGCTGGATATATGAGAGTTTATGTTTTTCTACATAGGCTACGCCATATCTTAAAAAGATATCTTGAACCTCAGCCATTAGTTTTCTCCAGTTTAGTAAAAGTATCGAGAGGGCTCGTTGCGTTTAAAGATTCAATCTTAAGTAAATGCAAATAAAAACAAGTTGTACTGATATCTGAATGCCCAAGTAATTGCTTAATGTGAAATATGCTTGTACCTGATTCGAGAAGGTGAGTAGCGAAACTATGTCTTAAACTATGAATTGTGACTTTCTTAGTTATTTTGGCTTTGTCTATGTATTTGTGGAACATGTTCTGAACAGCTTTAGGAGTAATGTGTGTTCCGGTATTTACTCTACTGTAGAAAAGCCACTCTTTTGGACGGTACACCTTCCAGTAATCCCTCAATATTTCGAGGGTAGCTTGAGAAAGTAGTGCATATCTATCTTTTGATCCTTTTCCGGATCGTATAAGCAGCTGCATTTTTTTACTGTCAATATCCGAAACTTTTAAACAAGCGACTTCATTAAGTCTAAGTCCTGAACCGTAGGTTGTCATTAAGATACTTTTATCTCTCAAATTATCGCAGGCATCAAGAAGAGTTTGAATCTCCACTCGAGAGAGTATTTCAGGAAACTCACGTTTCTTCCGATGCCGAGGTATTTGTTTGCAGTTTAAGTTAATATTTAATGTTACTCCGTATAAAAAGCGAAGTCCACTATTGTAGGAGTTTACACTTCCAGAAGTAAGCTTTCTTTCAGTTGAGAGATAGTGAAGAAACTCTCTTATATCCCTTTCACCTAGTTCAGTTGCAGGCTTATCATAGTAATCTTGAAAGATTTTAGCTTTAGTGTAGTACTCGTCTTGTGTATTTTTGCTTAGCCCCCTAAGTTCAATATCAAATTTTAATTTTTCTAAAACTTGTTCTTTTGTCATAAAAAATCATCTCCTCTAGTGACAGATTATTTCCACTTAAAGAAGATGCATACAAAAGAAATTAAAGTATATTATGGAGTTGAGAAAACCACCGCGCCAGCGGTTTAGTGCTATCCATATTATAGGAAGTTACTAAAGTTTTTAATTCGGCAAATAATGTGAATTTAAGGTTTATTTATATAAATAGTAATTTAAAGAGGTAATAGATAATGGAAATATGGGATGCATATAAAGAAGATGGAACACTTGCAGGATGTGAATTAATTCGAGGAGAAGAAATTCCTAAAGGGTTATTTCACTTGATAAGTGAAATAATAGTTAAACATAAAGGTGGGATGTATCTGCTTATGCAGAGAGAGTGGAAAAAACCTAATTATCCAGGTTTATATGAGGCAGGTGCTAGTGGTAGTTCACTAAAAGGCGAAGAACCATATGATGCAGCGGTTAGAGAACTTAAAGAAGAAACAGGAGTTGAAGCTGAAAAATTAGAAAGTATATACAAATATATTAGCAACGATACTTTATACTACGGATACTTGTGTGAAACTGATTGCGATAAAGAGTCTATTATACTTCAAGAAGGAGAAACAATATCATATTTGTGGCTGACTAGGGAAGAATTCTTAAAATTTGTTGAAACTGATATGTATGTACAGCCATATAAAATAAGAATGAGTGAATATTTAGATTCTATTAGATAAATTTCAACTTATTACTGATATTATCAATATAATCTTTACTACACAATTTTATTTTGTCCCAATTTATTCACTAAATCTAACATTACAAAATCATAATTAGAAACTGCTGCATCATCGTCTTTTTAAAACAACCAAATGCGTTAGGCCCACCATCTGCCTAACGCATTAATTTCGGAAACAACTTCACCTCAAAATCATCATTCTTCTGATGCTTTTCTTTTTTATATTCAGCCTTAATCAAAACACTTTTAAGCAGCTCATTTTTATATTGCACATTTTTAGAAGCTTTATAAGCAAATACAACCTCTCGAAGCCTTTGACTGTATTCGGTTCGGTCTATTCTTTTTTCTTGTTCAATAAGGTTATTTAGTCCTTCTATGCCTGACATAATTTTAGAGACTTTATCCGCTAGAAGATTGGACCTTTCAAGAAAGGTGGCATTGTCATAAACTCCTTGTTCCAGCAAATCGAATAATTTTAGTTTTTGATTATTGCAGGTTTCAAGTTCTTTCTTTAGATTTACAAGCTGTAATTCATAGACTTTTATATTGTTTTTTTCTTCTTTTTTTACTTCTGCTTTGTAATTTTTTAAATAACCTTCAAGAGCATCTATAATTGTTTTCTCCACATATTCAAATCTGGCGCTTTTGTTGCCGCACTTTTTAAGGCAGATTAGATGGGGGGGACTCGTGCCGTATTTTCTCATAACCATCTTAGAGCCGCAGACAGCGCATATAACTAAGCCTGCAATTGGATTAGCCGGTCCGTTTGCTATTTGATAGGGAATATGATACTTGCCTTTACCTATTTGCTGTACTTTATTCCAGGTCTCCATATCAATGATAGCCTCATGTTTGCCATCAGCGATTATCCACTCACTTTTATCCCTTGTTCTTGTATCCTTAACTTTATCAGGATTTTTAGATTTCTTTATTTCTTTCTTCTTCCAGGTGACTTTTCCAATGTAGATGGGATTCTTAAGTATGGCAAGAACACTGCTGGAGGAGAAGTTATTTTTAAATTTAGTTTTATAGCCAAAGCTGTTCATAGTATTTGCTATGCTGCCTGCGCCATTGCCTTCGCTGTAAAGCTTGAAAATCATTTTAACTATTTCTGCTTCTTCAGGATTTATTATTAAGGTTCTGCTTCTTTTAACCCACTGAATCTCATAACCAAGCGGGGGATTGGTAGCTATGTAATTACCATCCTCAACACTTCTTACTCTGCCGCCCTGCATACGTTTTGTAATCATCTTGAGTTCCTTTCTGCTCATGAAGGCCTCAAATTCGCTGTATTCTTCATCAAAATCATTATTGAGATCATAAACTTTATTTGGAGTAATTATCTTAGTGTTTGACTGTTTGAAGGTGTTTAATATTATACCCTGATCCTGCATGTCACCTCTGCCAAGACGCTGCATATCCATAACCAGAACACCGTCGTACTTTTTTTCCTCCACTTCCTTTAAAAGCTCCAGCATTTTAGGTCTGAAGAAGAGGCTTTCACCAGAGACAATTTCTTCTTTTATCTGAGCAATGTTATAATTTCTCTCTTTGGCAAACTTTAATAATGCTTTCCGATGCTTAGAAAGGGTTTCGCCTTCACCTAAAGTTTTTTCAAGTTCCTCATCTGCACGAGATTTTCTAAGATACATGCAAATTCTATCCATTTAGGACTTTAACCTCCCATTAGTCGGATATATATTCATTCCCTCTAATATACTACCGGCTAAAGGCACTTTAGAACATTTGGATGCTTTTCTATAAACATTATATCTTCATACCAGGGTCTTAAAAAATTAAATAACATGGAGGCAGATCCGCAGTGCCTGCAGTATCTTGCGTTTCTATCTAAATACTTTTTACATTCAGGACATCTGTTTTCATCAGCAGGTACATCGGAATAAACTGACCACTTATAACTGGTACCAAAAGAAAACATGTCATTTCCGCATATCTTGCAGTAATTATCAACATGCTCAATCTCTAAGTTCCCGCATACTAAGCAGTGATGAGCTTTCTTGCTTTTATATAAGAGGCCTCGCAGTTTTGAAGGCGGGAACAGATTTAAATTCTTAATTCTATATTCAACAGCTGTTTTACTTACTATAAAATGATCTGATAACTTATTAGTATCTCCACTAAAATATATGTACATTTGCTTAAAAAGCTTTTCCGGCATCAAGGCCTGAGCTGCACCTTCATTAGCCTGCCATTCGATGCCTTTGTTCTGAAAGATAAAGTTACTGTCATAACAGAGATGTTCGCCGGCATCATGAAGCCAATAGTGGCATAACTCATGCATAACATCAAAGTTTTGAGATTTCCTTGACTTTAAAGAATTAATGGCCATAAAACTCATTACATTATCTGGATCCTTATATAATAAACCGCCAAGCAAAGGATTCGGAAAGGGCTGTAATTCTATTTTAAGCTTATCTTTGTAAGCTTCTGCTACTTTGAAGGAATCAAGAGGGTAGCTGTCTTCAGTAATATTAAGGCTTAATAGTTTATCATTAATAATCTCATATAATTTATCTTTTCCCACATACCCATTTAAGACCACTATTTATCTTTCTCCTTTTTAAAATTATTACTTCTTTTCTTAGCTTCTATGAGCCAATCTATAGCAAACTTAACATCATCAGGAGTTAAGCCATTCTTTTGAGCTTCTCTGGCAATATGTAAAAAGCCTATGGGGACCTCTTCTTGTTGTTCTTCTCCGAGCAGCGTACTAACAGGCACATTCAAGCTTTCAGAAATCTTATTCAGTAATTCTGATTTTATATTTGTTCTCTGATTATTTTCGATTAAGCTTAGGTATGATCTCGATATACCAATTCTTTCTGCTAATTCTGATAATGATATATTTGAGTCTTCTCGTATCTTTTTTATATTATCTCCAATCACTGTTTTCACCTCCTCAATAACCATAGCTCCATATAATTTCTTAATTTATGTTCTGTAGTTTACACCCAGTAAAATATCATTAACAATATTATATACCAGTTGTAAACAAAAGTTCAAGAGAATTAATGTAAATAATAGGTATTTGCTGATAGATTAATATAAATATGTAAAATGGTTACAACCAGTAAAATATGAACATTGCTGTTTACTGGATGAAACTGTAATATATACTTATGGTTACTGATTGAAAACTTATGAAGGGTATTGAGGGGCATAAAGATTAATAATCTTTATGTACAGTATAAGAAGGGGGTACAACATGGTAAAAGAATGGTTTATTTGTCCGGTCTGCGGTAAGAAGCTCTTATTAATTGACAAGACAAAGTCCATCGAGGGTGTCTATGCCTGGTGTAAAAAGCACAAAGGAAATATAGAAATTAAAAATGAGCCAGAGCCGAATGCATAAGCATTATATGAGCCAGAGCCTAGCAAAAATATTTAAAATATCTAAAGGATATTTTAGTAATTTTGCTAGGCTCTTATTTTATTGAAAGGAGGTGCAGTTATTGGTACAAAATAAGATAAAAACTATCAGATTAAAAAAGAGATTGACTTTAACAGAACTTTCAAGGAAAAGCGGATTATCGAGAGCTTATATTAGTCTCCTTGAAAATGGCATAAGAAATAATCCATCTCATGAGGCAATGGAAAAAATAGCAGAAGGTTTGGGAAAAAGTGTACAAGTAGTATTTTTCTCTAAGAATTAACTTAAAGAGGAGGTGAAGTCTATGAAAATAGTAATTATTCCAGATATAAGAGTTATAACTCTAGAGCACTGCCTGGAGTGCCAAAGAGCTCATCTTGATATTTATGTGGATGAGGGCTGTGTAATCACAGTTAAAAAAGCAGATTCATGTAAAAATTTAAAAAACTAATATAGTTTATGAATGTAAAGGTTGTTCACGTAATAGACTATATTGAGGTGGTTGGATATGGCAAAAGTTATAATAGTAGAACCTGACATCACACCTGAGGAGAATGAGCGCAACTGGAGAAGAACCGAGGAAATAATAAATCTAATTATTAATGAAGTTAGAATGCAGGATGAAAAAGATGTTTATGAAGGATAAAGAAGGCTTATAGCCTTTTTAAAAAAACTTTTTTAACTGGGTGGACAAACACTTCTCCAATATATTTTATTACTCATAACTTAATAATATTCTTATAATTCAACATTTTTTAAAGAGGTTAAAGTCCTAAATGGACTTTAACGGGTAATTTACGAGCGGAGCGAGTGGGCTAAATTACCCAGTGTTCCGACTAAAAGGAGGAAAACAAATGTTAAATATAACATTAACACTAACAGCTGCACCGGAATTAATTGCAGCGATATCAAATATGACAAATGCTTTAAAATATCAAAATGTTAAGGCTTTAGAAAATGCTAATTCTGACTCCACATCAAGAAAGATTGATGCAGGACATAATTTTCAGCAAGTGACAAATGTACAAAATGCACCTGCTTCTGCAGCTTCACAGGCGGCAAAGACAGAACAATATGTTCAGACTGTACTGCCAATTGATATACTGGGATCATCTATGAAGCAAGGTGGGGCTTCAGGTGCACAACTGCAAAATCAGGGACAGACAGATGCTTTTCAGTCTAACGCTCAGGCAGTACCAACAACTGTGCAAAGCTATACTATGGAGCAGTTGTCAGTAGCTGGAACTCAACTAGTAGATGCAGGTCGTCGAGCTGAGCTTGTGAGCCTATTGAGCTCCTTTGGGGTAAAAGCCTTAACTGCATTACCTAAGGAGCAGTACGGTGCCTTTGCAACTTCTCTTAGAGCGTTAGGGGCGAAGATATAATGGAATCTAATGCATTACTTTCAGCAAGTTCTTCTCATAGGTGGCTTCACTGCACTCCTTCAGCAAGACTGGAGGAGAAGCTTCCTGAAAGCAGCAGTGAGACAGTTTATAAATCAAGATGAGGCTTTCAAAGTGCTTAAGGATAATGGCTTTGAGGATACTATGCTTTATGAGAGAAAGCATTTAACACTTTCTGAAACTGAAAAGCTTGTTGGCAAGGCAAAGTTTAAGGAACTTCTAAGTTCACATATACATACTCCACCGGGCAAGCCCACTCTTGCAGTTAGCGAAGATAAAAGAGAAGCATTTAAAAGAATGACAGCAGCTCAGGTTTTTGCAGATGCAGGCAACTAAATTGCTTTAGGAATATAACAATAAAAGAATTTAAGAATTTAAGAATATAAGAACTTAAGAATAAAAGAAGATAACTTCTTAACTTCTTATATTCTTGCTAAGTTTTAATGCGAGTGAGCATTTGAATGAATTAAACAGCAAAGCCGCAACAAGCTTTGAAAAATAAAATATATAGAAAGACGAGGGAATGATATGGCAAACATAAATATTCAAGACGTAGTAACAGGAAAGGTAAGACTGAGCTTTGTGCATTTATTTACCCCCTATGCAAGAGAGCAAGGAGGAGAGCCTAAGTACAGCACCACAATCCTTTTACCTAAAACAGATATAATAACCAAGCAGAGAATAGATGCAGCTATAAGTGCTGCAATACAGGAAGGTGTAGCTTCAAAATGGAACGGAGTTAGACCTCCAGTGCTTGCAATACCAGTTTATGATGGAGATGGAGTAAGACCTTCCGATGGAATTCCTTTTGGAGAAGAATGCAAACGACACTGGGTTTTCACAGCTTCTTCAAAACAGGCTCCAGAGATAGTTGACCTCACAATGCAGAGAATATTTAATCAGGCAGAGATATATTCAGGAATTTATGCCAGGGTATCAGTTAGATTTTTTCCTTATGCTTCAAACGGCAAGAAGGGAATAGGTTGCGGCTTAGGTCCAGTGCAAAAGATTGAAGATGGAGAGCCGCTGGGGGGAAGAGTTTCAGCAGCCACAGCCTTTGGCAATCATCCACTGCAGATTGATCCAATAACAGGAGCACCAGTTAATAGCGGTGTGATGGGGCTATGAGGCATCTATCTATAGACATTGAAACCTTCTCAAGTGTTGACATAAAAAAGAGCGGACTGTACAAATATGTACAGTCCCTTGATTTCCAGATACTGCTCTTTGCATATTCCACAGACTACGAGCCAGTAAAAATAATTGATTTGGCTCAGGGGGAAACACTTCCTATGGAGATTGTAGAAGCTCTGCAGAATCCTGATATAATTAAACATGCTTATAATGCATCTTTTGAGTGGTATGCACTGAACAAGCTTTACTACTCACCACTGGAGCAGTGGAGATGCACCATGCTTCATGGACTTTACTGCGGATATACTGCAGGTCTTGCTGCTACGGCTGTAGCTTTAGGGCTTCACGAGGATAAAAGAAAATTAGGAGTAGGCTCGGCACTAATTAAAACCTTCTGTGTGCCAGTAAAACCTACAGGCAAAAACGGTCAGAGAATAAGAAATCTTCCTCATCACGAGATAGAAAAGTGGAATTTATTTACGGAATATTGTAAGCAGGATGTTGCTGTAGAGATGGAGATTGAAAGAAGATTATCAGCTTTTCCGGTTCCTGAAGCAGAGCAGAAGTTATGGGAGCTGGATCAGAGGATTAATGCCTATGGAGTAAAGGTGGACAAGAACCTTATTGAAGGAGCACTATACTGCAGTGAGAAGATAAATGCAGAGCTTATGCAGGAAGCAATAAAGCTTTCAGGACTTCAAAATCCTAAGAGTGTAAAGCAGCTAACTAAGTGGCTTGAAAAGGAAACTGGAGAGGAAATAGCAGATCTTCAAAAGGGAACGGTTAAAGAGCTTATTGAAACTACAAACAGTGAAGCAGCAAAACGAATGCTTGAGATAAGGCAGGAGTTTTCAAAGACCAGTGTAAAGAAATATACTGCTATGGCTGAAGTCGTAAATTACGACGGCAGAGTGAGAGGACTACTGCAGTTTTATGGAGCTAACAGAACAGGCCGCTGGGCAGGAAGACTTGTGCAGGTGCAGAATCTCCCTAAGAATTATCTTGAAACACTTTCCCATGCAAGGGATTGTGTTAAAGAAAAGAAAGTGGATGCACTAAAGCTTGTTTACGGCAATGTGCCTGACACACTCTCACAGCTTATAAGAACAGCCTTTGTGCCTTCAGAGAATAACGTATTTCTAGTAGCAGACTTCTCAGCCATAGAGGCAAGAGTCATAGCTTATCTTGCAGGGGAGCAGTGGAGGCAACAGGTATTTGCTTCACACGGAAAGATCTATGAATCCTCAGCTTCTCAGATGTTTGGAGTACCCATTGAAAGAATAGCAAAGGGTAACCCAGAATATGAGCTTAGGCAAAAGGGCAAAGTAGCAGAACTTGCGCTGGGCTATCAAGGCTCCACAGGTGCACTAATTGCCATGGGAGCTTTAAAGATGGGACTAAAAGAAGAAGAGCTAAAAGATTTAGTAAAGAGGTGGAGAGCTTCAAACAAAAGAATCGTGGATCTTTGGTACAGCATAGAAAATGCTGCTCTTGAGGTAATGAGAACAGGGCAGGCAGTAGGAATTAAAGGGCTTATTATAGCTCGCGAAATAGATTTTAATAATAATCAGGACTTTTTAACTATAAAGCTACCTAGTGAAAGAAAGCTGTTTTATGCAAAGCCCTTTCTTCAGACTAATGAAATGGGAAGAGAAGCAATTTACTACAGAGGAATGAACCAAGAAACAAAGAAGTGGGAGAACATACCTACCTATGGAGGCAAGTTAACAGAAAACATTGTACAGGCAATAGCAAGAGACTGCCTGGCAGAAAGTCTTAAAAGGCTTGAGGCGGCGGGGTATCAGACCTGTTTTCATGTGCATGATGAAGTTATACTGGATGTGCCTAAGGATAAAGCTGACTTAAAAGCTGTAACTGACATATTGGGACAGCCAATTGCCTGGGCTTCGGGACTGATTTTAAAGGCAGAGGGGTATGAGACTGGGTTTTACAAGAAAGAGTAAGGGATTTAATAAAAGAAAAACTGATCTTTGAAAAGTGAATAATACGGTGTTTAAAATATATGACATTAAATCCAATGGTAAGTATATTAGTGTAATTACTTCAAATATATGGTACAATTTAGTTAGAATTTAATTCAAAATTGTAAAATATGGCGACCTAATAGATGTTTCTCAACGTATAGTAATAGTAAGGAGATAAAAATATGGAGGTGTGTCATGGATAAGAAACTATTTAAAATACTAATACCAGCACTTTTGCTAATTGGCATAATTTCATTTTGCCTTATTAGGTATTATGGATATTCTCCCAAAAGTTTTGATGACCTTTTGGGGGCTGATGAAGCGAATATAACAAAAGTGTTAATGAGAAATGGTAACAACGGAAGTTATGTTGAAACTACAGATAAAGAGAAAATCAAGGAGCTTATTAATTTAGTAAACGACAGATATTATAAGAAATCGTCTAATCAGGAACCAAGAAGTGGATACAGTTACTATTATGATTTCTATTCAGGGGATAAACATACTATGACAATAACTGGTAATGGTGATAATGTAGATGTAAATGGAACTTATTATGACGTGAGCAGTTCGATATCTGTTGATTCGCTTACTAATTGGTTTAACTCACTTCCTGTTCATGCCCTAAAATAATAAACCTAAACTATCTATAACATTTTTCTGAACACAGTTTATTTAAAATTAATTCGGACTTTTTAAAAATGGTTCGCTAATCATGCAAATGCAATAAATGAATAATGGTAAACTATTGTACCTTTAATAATTCTGTTTCTTATTTATTTATAGATATATAAAGAGGTGATTATAACGAGGCTATTTAAGAAAGTTATGTGTTTATGTTTATTTTTCATTACACTTTCATTTGTCGGTTGCAATTCAGCAAACACTGAAAATCAGTTACCAGAATTAAAACCAAAGGATTTTAACTTTATCTTTAATTATGGTGTCAATGCTAAAAATCAGTTAGATACTACAAAGGGACAATTCACTAAAGATATGGTTTTAGAGCCATCAATTACAACAAACTTAAAATTATCTGATGATGAAATGAATACTATATATTTAGAAATGAAGAAGATTAATATTTTAAATTATTCTGATAAGTTTAATCCTAAAAGTAATACAATCCAAACACCATTTTCTACTTATTCCATTAAGATAATTGTGGATGGTAAAGAAAAAAGTATATACTGGAAAGATGAAAATGTATCCCAATCTAAAGAGGCTACTCAATTAAGAAACCTATTTAAAAAAATTCAAGAGATAATAGTTAATAAGGAAGAATTTAAGAAATTGCCTGAACCTAAAAGCGCTTATCAATAGTTTCGCAATC
Organism: Clostridium rhizosphaerae; assembly: GCF_016765585.1. Classification (GTDB taxonomy): domain Bacteria; phylum Bacillota; class Clostridia; order Clostridiales; family Clostridiaceae; genus Clostridium_AT; species Clostridium_AT rhizosphaerae. Next base: position 329,609 of record NZ_JAESWC010000002.1, on the reverse strand, counting down.
TTCTTATAAAGCGTCGCAACGGTAGATTATCACGAATTAATAAAAGGAAATTATATGGGGGATTGAATTACATGAAAAAATACATTCTTTTGATTAGTATTCTTATGGTTTCTTTATACATGTATGGTTGTAAAGGAGAATTTTTGGGTCCAGGGATGGCTGATTTTGATTATAAGTTGTCAGGAGACTATAAGTTATTTCATGCAGGTGAGACTGATATATGGACAGATAATGGCATGTCAAAGGCTATAGAACGGAATGTAACTGGAATAGCATGGGATAATGATTTCATATTAGTTGAACAGGAAAAGAATAAAAGCATAAGTTACTGGGTTATCGATGTAAAAGGGAAGAAAATATATGGTGCATTTAATAAGAGTGAATTTGAAGATGAGAAACAAGAACTAAAAATTAATGCTCAGTTGAAGTTGGAAAAACCAGAAAAGTACAAGCATTTAGATGAGGCAAATGAGAATATGAAATGATTTTATAATGTTAATTTATTTCGTAAATTTCTTATAAGTTGTAGTAATTAAGTTTTTATGATTACAGCGACCCCGTAAAACATGATTCATTAAACTATAAAAGGGGGATAAAGTTGAAAAGGAAAGGGCATAAAATAATCTTATTATGCATTCTTTTATTGGCGTTTTATACAGGATTTGATATTTATAGGCATTCAACTATTGAAAGAGTTATAAGAACAGACCTGTTTTTGAATGGCTATTTTGTAAAAGCATTTAAAACAGAGATTTTTGAACGACCAATTACTGATACTCAATATGGAACACAATACTTTTGTAATAATCCTGCTATCGGTCCAGATTCTTATGACATAGACTATAAGTATAGTTACTTTGGTAAAGTTAAGTATTGGTATATTAATTGGGCTGGAACTGGTGGAGGCTAAAAACTGATACACAATTTTCATATATGATTTGCTAGTTCAATACATAGATTAGGGAATAATTGTAAACTAAGACGAATTAATAAAGGGGGATAAGTATGGATGATAAAATTCAAAAGACTGAAAACCAAGAAACACTCATAGGTGATAAATTTATTAATTGGGGGATATTTTTAATTGTGTTAGGTCCTATTATAGGGGTGCTATCTATTTTTGTTTCTTCAGCATTTGTAGGAAAGTTAATATCAACTGACGGCGGAGTAGAAGCACTAATGATGTTAGGTGGAATATCAACTGTAGGATTAGGTATATCATTAGTTATAGTTGGTTGCACAAAGAACATAATTCAGAAGATAACAAAGTAAAGTTACAAATAGTTAAGTATATTTTAATTCGCAACTTTCTTTAATGCTTAGCTAATCATGCAAATGCAATAAATGAATAATTGTAGAATAAGACGAAGATGCCTGTAAATAGTATAATTGGAGTGGAAGGATTGATATAATGACACAAGAAGAAATATTAAAGTTGATTGAAAAGATATCCCCTCATGCAAAGGATTATGTATATAATTCATTTGAAAATGTTGAGATATTATACTATATATTCACATTACATAATAAAGGTGTATTTATAAAAGTTGATAACGAAGATTGTTGTATTTTTTACGCTTCTTTTGTTAATGATGATAGCATAGAAGATGTTTTAGAATTAATTAAATATAAAACCAATGAATATATTTCAAAAATGAATTCAAAAGAGTTGTGTTTTAATGTAAATGGGAATAATTCTAAAATAATTAATTTAGTGAGAGAATTAGGTTTTAAATTAGATATGGAGGGATACCACCTTGAATATAGGGGTAAAGAATTCCCACAATTAAAGAATTCTGATCTAACTGATAAGGGCTTTGAGAACAGTATGTTAAAGGAATTGGTTGATTTATTTGATAGTGCATATCATAAGTTGAATATAGATAATGGTTGGGAAACAAAGAGTCATGCTGTAAATGAAGAACAATTTCATCAAGAACTCAATACTTTGAATAAACTGAATCAATTTTGTTCATTCTGGTTAAATGATGAATTGATAGGTGCATACATTTTTCAACAGAATTACATTACTGATATTGTTGTAAGACCAATTTATCAAAATAACGGCTACGGAAATTATATATTAGCACATTGCATTAGAAATATGAATGTATATAAATCTATTAACAACATAAGGCTTCGAGTTGCAAAATCAAATATTGGTGCGAAAAAGTTGTATGAAAGAAATGGTTTCATTGAGATTGCTTGTTTTGCAGAACATACCTATAAATAAGTGGCGTAAAATTATTAATTGTCTATTCGCAATCTTCTCATATGATTCGCTAGTTCAATACATAGGTTAGGGAATCATTGTTAACTATTGTGCTGCATTAAAAGGGAGAAAGTTATATTATGAAAAAGAAAATAGGAATATTTATAGCTTTTCTTGTTATAGCTGTTTTGTTGATTACTTCTTTTAAACAATACGGAGTTAAAAAAGCAAATGACTATGCTAAATTTTTAGCAAGTGCAATACCTAAATCTATTCCTAATCCAGGAATAACAGAAGATGTACAAGTTGAAAAAATTCTAAAACAAACGCCAATAAATTTAGTTATGCTCGTAAAGTGGGGAGATAATGAAAGGGCATATATTAGCATAAAGCATTGGATGACTAAAGCTCATGATTTTATTGAGATACATGCTGTAGACAAGAAGAAAAGTATGACAATGCAAGAATAAAGATAAATAGCGTGTATTCGTGTAATTGCGAACAATCTTCTTCTATGCTTTAGCACAAACATAGCCTGAATAATTTTATAACTATTAAGCAATATAGTTATATATTATAAAGGGATGTGATAACCATGAGTAGAGATTACATGGTGATGATTTTTATTACAGCAGGTGCTTTATTATCAATTTTAATGTTAGTTAGTAAAAAGAATATGAAAAAAGCATTTCTTGCATTCTTGGTGACTCAAGTATTCACCTGGCCGCTTGGACTTTTGTTTGTCGCTTTGGGAAAAATTCAATATCCAGTAAGACTTTTCCCCAAGGCCATTGATAATTCATTCTTAGGAGGGTTTATATTAAATCCAATAGTTTTTGCTATATATTATATTCATTATCCAAGGCATATAAAATTAAAATGGAGATGCTTGTGTACACTACTTGTTGTCGCAATACCTGCGTGTATTGAATTCGCTGAAAGCAAGTTCACAAATTTAGTTAGATATAAAAACTGGAGTCCATTTTATACTTGGTTGTTGGGTATACCAATATATTTTATCATGATTAAGTATCTCGATTGGTTTTTCAATAATGTCTCCAATCAAGGAGTGTCTAAAAATGAAACTTGAAGCGGTTATACTAATAGCGGTACCAATTATTTCGCTTTTATCCTTGATATTTGTTCCTAAGAATATGGCGTTTAGAGCTCAGTTTATCATGGCTTTTGTGCAATTTCCAGCATGGATTTTAGGTGTTTTAGTAGTACAATTTGGTTTGATAAAATACCCGTATCGTGAGTTATGGACAGTTAATAGGACTAGTTTTATTTTCGAATATCTTGTATTGCCAATAATGTGTGTTCACTTCTATGTTCATTTTCCTAAATACTCTTCAAGGCTAACTAAGTTAATTTATTACATTGTTGTTACTTTGATGTTTACGATCGTAGAGTATTTTGTAGAGAGATATACGTTAATCTTGAACTATACTGGATGGAAATTGCATTGGACTTTTATAAGCGTATGCTTTATTTTCTGGCTTTCAAATAACGTCGCCAGGTGTTTTTTTAGGCAAGAGTAGTTTCAGATGATTAAAAGTTTTTAACCTTAACATACATTAGTGGTTTATGATATTTTTACAATATTTAAAACGGAATCTTCAAATATCCCGATACAACCACAAAAACAAAATAATTATTAAAACACCGTATTATTCAACTTCGAATTTTATGGTGTTTTTTTATTAATTCAAATTTACAAAAAGGAGGCCAAAGTCCTAAATGGACTTTTACGGGTAACTTGTGAGGATAAAGCTCTAAATGAGCTTTGTCGAGTAACTTGTGAGTGGAAGCGAACATCTTAAGTTACTCAGTGTCCGAAGGAAAGTGAACATCTTAAGTTACACAGTGACCAAAGAGAAGCACTTTACTACAGAGGAATGATCCAAGAAACAAAGAAGTGGGAGAACATACCCCCCTATGGAGGAAAACTAACAGAAAATATTGTGTAGGCAATGGCAAGAGACTGTATTGCAGAAAGCCTCAAAAGACTTGAAGCAGAGGGGTATGAGACTGTGTTTTACAAGAAAGAATAAGGGATTTAATAAAAGAAAAAATGTTCTTTGAAAAGTGAATAATACGGTGTTGAAAAATATGACTTCAAATGCAATTGTAAGTATATTAGTGTAATTGCTTCAAATATATGGTACAATTAGTTGGAATTAATTCGGAATTGTAGATTATGTTGAATAAATAGGGGGAGAGTTTAATGGATAAGAAATTGCCAAAACCAAATTTATGGTCTTTGATAAATTTAACACTATGTATTTTAATTTTTATTACTCTAACAATTGTTGCACTATTTCAAAGAAAATATATTATTGGGATTATAACCCTGTGCTTTAGTATATTTTTTATAAGAGAAATTATCCGCATTTATAAGGTATATAACTCTAATAAACATGTGTCTTCTAATAAATGACTATTTCACTATATTCAAATATGATTCGCTAGTTCAATACATAGGTTAGGGAATTATTGTAAAGTTATGTGAAACTAACTTGTTCTTGTAAAGGGGGGTATTATGGATAAGTATAAAAAGTTATCTAAGTGTATGAGAGGAGATATAATATGAATAAAAAAAGAAAAAATATTATTTTGTTTCTTATGATGATGGTGATTGCTATTATTGGATTTGTTGTTATGTCATACGTAACCATAGATCCTATGCGTATATATAATAATTATTACAATAAAATTAATAATATTCCAGGTCAAGACTATAACCACTTTTATGCAAGCAGCTACTTTGTTTTCGCTGTTTTATCACTATTTTTTCATAATATAAGTCAAATAAAAAAGAAAAATAAAACATTTAAAGTTCTCTTTATATTTTGCTTAATGGTTACGATAATTTTTGCAGTTATCGGTATACAAAAATATTATTTTATTTCTCAATTCTTAGCTCTTTTTAATTACTCAACATTTTCTGTGTTGTTGATTTATTCCATTAATATTATCCTACGAAAAGAAAAGAGAGCCTCCAACTTTTCCGACGAAACCCACACTAAGTCATAAAATGGATAAATATCGCATAACGCACCCACTTTAAAAAGCAGTAAGTTATAGTATAATTTTTTAAAAGTTATTGCGTAATATTCTTAAATGGTTCGATAATCATGCAAATGCAATAAATGAATAATTGTAAAAAAGGATGCTCTAGTCATGGGTTATAGATTGAGCATCATCGTATACTGTGACAAATAAAATAAATTTTTAGGGGGTATATAATGGATACATTAGTTATGGTATTTTGGGGTATTTCAAAAGATATTTTAGGAGTTTTAGCAGATGTATCAATCATAATTTTAGCAATTAAATTACTACGGGCATTAGATATATATATCAAGAAGAACGAACAAACGAAGTAAAGTATTACGTCTTTTTCTCATATGATTCGCTAGTTCAATATATAGGTTAGGGAATCATTGTAAACAATGACGAAATAAATTAAGGGAGGATTGTTATAAAACCTTATTAGTTTTCAAGTATCTATTATTTTGATTATGCAAATAATAGGTAAAGAAGATTTTTAAGGGGGTAACTAAATGAGGCGAATTTCTGCTATTTTATTAATCGTTTTAACTATTGCAAGTTTAGGTGGTTGCGATAATATTAATGCTACAAAACAAAGCAATTCACCTATAGAAATTAATGAATCTATGATAGATAAAGAAATCTTGTTTGCTAACAGTTATCAGAACTCTATTTTCCAAGAGCAAAGTACAAAAGAACAGGTTATAGGATGGTTAATAATAAATTATTTATCACCTTATATGCAAAAGTCTCTGAAGGATTATTATGGAGGGAGTGTTCCATATTGGTTAACTGATCCTACTTCGAAGGTTTTGGAGGCTAATTTTATACAAGAAGAATCATATTTTATTATTAAACTACAAGTAGAGCCTTATCTTGGAGCACACAACCCTATAGGATTAGATAATTTTACTTTTAAGATAGACCTATCTGATGATAATAAGATTACACTTGTAAAGTATGAGCACGTTAAAAGTTTTAAAGTACCTGACCATGTAAAGAAACAGCATTTAGATTTAAATTTGCAATAATGTTTAATTTAATAAAATTATATTGGTACGCCATCTTCTTTTATAACGCAACAGTACTTATGGTTCATCAGTGAATGATTTAAGTAATTTTCAAAATCTGATGAACCTCGATCAATTAATGAACATATGAATATTTTGACTTGTATATAAAATTCCGAATATATACAAGATGTTGGAATTTTATATCTTTCCATTGTTATACAAATAAACTATAATTTATTATGAAAATATATTTTGCATTGTTCGAGGAGCTATAATTATGAAATTTATTATTAACAAAAACGAATTTCAACAAGCGGTACAAGAAATACAAAGAGTAAGCACTGGAAGATTTGGAGTAACAATATTACAAGGGATATTAATACAATGTAGTGATAGTCATATTATATTAACTGGTGGAGACAAGAATTTATGCATAGAAACAAGGATTAGTGCAAAGGTTCTTGAAACTGGAAAAATCCTCATAGACTCTAAACTATTAGGAGACATAGTAAGAAAATTACCTGATTCTCAGATAGAATTAAGTACGATAGACAGAAATACTATTAGGCTAATCTGTGAGAAAGATGTAATAAACTTAGGCTGTCAAAGCACTGAAAATTTCCCTATACTACCGACAATAAAAGAGAATTTAGCAGTATCAGTTTCAAAAGAAGCATTTAGAAGTATGGTCAAAAGAACAATAATTGCAACAGATCAAAATGGTATTAGGCCAGTATTCTCTGGAATATTATTTGACCTGAAGACGGACATGCTTGTTATGGTAGCTTTAGATAATACTAGAGCTGCCATTTGCCGCCATGAAAGTAATAGTGCAAATTCGATACGAGTAGTTATCCCTGGACGAACCTTGATTGAAGTTACTAAAATTGTTGAATGGGAAGAAGAGGACGTAGAAATATCATTTACATCAAATCAAATTTTATTTACAATTGGCAATACAAAAGTAATATCAACCTTACTTGATGGAGACTTTGGCAATTATGAATCCTTTATTCCAAATGAATATACTTTAGAGATTATTGTTAACAAGGAAAAGCTTATTGGGCATTTGGAACGAGCATCAATAATAGGTAAAGAATCTAATTTTTGCGCTGTAATACTTGATATTTCAGATAATACAATGATGATAACTTCTAAATCTTCAATTGGCGATATAACAGGCGAAGTGGATATAATATCCCGCGGTATGCCAATGAGAATGAAGTGTAATTCGAAATTTCTTATAGAAGCTCTTAACACTCTTGAAGACGAAGAAGTAATGATAAAATTTACAACTAGTCAGTCTGTACTTGTTATAACTAATAAGAATAATACAAATACTCTACATATAATTGCGCCTGTAAGGATGTAATAAGATAACCTTTCATAATATGTTGCGATTTTTCAGCATAATCACATAATAGTAAAAAATTGTGAAATAAAATTATTTACATACTCTACTGATCACAATATATTTTTTTATCAACAACATTTAAAAATTTTAAATAAATAAGATTTAAATTATAGGGGTGGTATTATGTTAGAAAAAGTAAATTTGAAATCAGCGGTAAATTCGGTTGATAAGTTATATGTATATGATAAGATAGGTCAATTAAATGGGCATATTCTTAGTGTTGTCAATGTAGAAAATCGTACATTGGATTTTCATATTCATGAATGTTCAGATGAATTGTTCTATGTAATTGAAGGCGGTTTTCATTTGGAAACCGATGAAGGATTGATTGAAGTAAATGAAGGAGAATTTATTATAGTCCCTAAAGGAATTAGACATAGACCTGTAGTTAAGAGTCTAACAAGATTCTTGATGATTGAGTTAGACGGTACACTTAACAAAGAAAATAGTGGAGATTTATATGAGGATTAACTCAGTATTATAAGCATGATTTACAGTAACTTTTGAGTCTTATTAAAGCAAGAATGGTTTAAGATATTTTTATAATATTTAAAAGGGGAAAACAAATGTTTAAATTTGAAATTACAGATAAAGAAGTGGTTGGAGGGATACCACAATATTATGATAACTTTAATCGTATTAGTTCAAGAGGAATTATAATCAGTAACAATAAGCAAGTTGCAATGTTGTATTTACAATCAAATGGATGTTATGTATTCCCAGGTGGAGGAATAGAAGAAGGTGAAGATGCAACAGATGCTTTAATAAGAGAAGTCTTGGAAGAGTGTGGGTTTAGCTGTAGGATAATAGATGAACTTGGATGTACTATAGAACATAAAAAAGAAGTTTCTTATTGTCATAAGGCAAATTGGTTTATTGGCGAATTAGTTGAAGATACTTTCAAAATAAAATTATCCGAAAATGAAATAAAACTTGGTGTAACACCAGTTATGATAGACATTGAAAAAGTTTCAAACTTGTTAGATCAATCACTAGAAAAATGCAATGATTATAAGAGAAAGTTTATTCAACTACGAGATAAAATGGTTTGGGATTATGTTTATAAAAACAACTATTTTAAAACGGAATTTTCTTATGAGGTGCATTAATCAAGTTTAATGAGAGGGGAATTATTATGAAATCAATATTATATAGAAATCCTGTAATATCAACAATTGCTATCAATTTCATGACTATGATTTTATTTATATATTCAATAAATCAAAGAATAACTGCACTTACAATATCGTTAATGGTAACAGGAGTTGTGAATAGAAGGATTCTTGATAATGGTATTAATTTAAATAAACAGAAGAAAACAATCATCTTTTTAAGCTTTTTCATTTCTATTGGCATAGCAATGTTATACAATGTATATATTCACAAAATTAGATTAAATCAAATTATTAATGGAGTATAGTTCGCATTCTTCTTATATGATTCGCTAGTTCAATACATAGATTCGGGAATCATTGTTGCTTATGACGAATAACATAAAGAGTTAAAAATCAAAAAGGAGGAGAAAAAATGGGGGAACTTATAAAATTGGAAGTTAAGAAATTGCCAAGACTTAAACTCATAGGTAAGGAACTAAGGTATAATATGGAAGTACATATGAAAGGTGATAACCGTATTCCAAGTTTTTGGGATAAGTGTTTTGCTGACAATACATTTTCACCACTTGAAAATCAGCCTGATTTTGTTTACGATAACTCATACGTTGGAGTAATGCTTGATTGGGACAAAGGTGATGGAGATTTCTCTTATATTGTTGCCATGTTGATGAAAGATGGTGTATCTGTCCCAGATGGTTACTTTTGCAGAGATATTGAAGAAACGGATGTGGCGATTGGATGGATCAAAGGTAAAAATACAGCTGATGTTTGTTCAATAGCTCATTCCCTGACAGAACAAGCCCTAAAGAAAAAGGGGTACAAGTGTGACAAAATGAAATGGTTTACGGAGTTGTATAATTGTCCAAGGTTTACTACGCCTGATGAGAATGGTGATATTATCTTGGATTACTATATCCCTATAGACGCTTATTAATGAGGATGATTTTTAGAAAACTTTTTTAATTAGTTGGGCATCCTTTTCTTATATTGTACAACAGTAGAATATTGCGTACGAATGGCTCTATTAAAATAATTTTTAAGGGGGAGCAAGGTATGGAAATAAGATTAATGTCCATTGAGGACTATGACAAAGTAAATCAATTATGGAAAAGTACACAAGGGATGGGTATGCGTAGTTTAGATGACTCTTTAGAAGGTATTAAAAAATTTTTAAAAAGAAATCCTACTACGAATTTTGTTGCACAAGTAGAAAATAACATAGTTGGTGTAATATTATGTGGACATGATGGTAGAAGAGGGTATATCTATCACACAGCTGTTAATATTGCTTACCGTGGAAGAGGAATAGGAAGAACGCTCGTCAATACAGTGGTTAAGGCTTTAAAAAAGGAAGAAATAAACAAAGTTAGTCTTGTTGTATTTTCTTCTAATGATTTAGGAAATAATTTTTGGCAAGCACTTGGGTTTGATAAACGGGATGATTTAATTTACAGAAACTTGATCATAAATGAAAGAAATATCTAATATGTCCTAATAGATTTATATAAAAATACTAAGGAGGATATATGTTATGGCACATGTAAAGGCAAATGGCGTACAAATTGAATATGAAATTTTTGGACAGAAGACAAATCCTACAATAGTGCTTATTGCAGGAAATGGTGCTCAGCTAAATTTTTGGGAACCAGATTTTTGTGAAATGCTTGCAAAGAATAATTTACAAGTTATACGCTTTGATAACCGAGATGCAGGATTGTCTACAAAATTTGATGCGGCTGGTATTCCTGATATGAAAAGAATATACCAGGCGGCACAAGATGGAAAACCAATTAAGACAGCATATACATTGGAAGATATGGCTGATGATGTGGCTGGCTTGCTAGATGCGTTGGAAATAAAGAAGGCTCACATTTGTGGTGCTTCTATGGGAGGCACTATTGCTCAGGTTTTTGCCTATAGGCATCCTTCACGTATATGTAGTTTAATTTCTATTATGTCATCTACAGGTAATCCGAATAATCCGCAAATATCACCGGAAACATTGGCGATTGTTACAGCAACACCTCCATCTGGACGAGATGCATATATTGATTATACTTTACGTATGTGGAGAAATATTTGGAGTAAGGGATTTCCTTTTGAAGAAGAACGTGCAAGACGGTATTGTGAAGAAAGCTATGATCGTTCTTACTATCCACAAGGAGCTGTACGCCAAAATGCAGCGTTAGTTGCTAATGGTGATAGGAGACAACAACTTTCAACATTAACAATTCCAACTCTAGTAATTCATGGAACCGAAGATGTATTGTTTCATGTTGAAGCAGGAAAAGATACAGCACGCACAATACCAAATGCTAAATTACTTTTGATCGAAGGAATGGGACATGATATGCCTAAGGGAACATGGAAATGCATAGTCGAAGCTATTGCTGGTCAGGTAAACGATACGTCCCATTCATGTTAATGTGGAAGATGTAACCCTGTTTATTATGTGCGCAGAAAATAGATTGATTATTATCTCAAATTCCAATTTGTAGTAAGAGTTATTTCATATTTTCTTATATCCCGATACAACCACAAAAACAAAATAACTATTAAAACACCGTATTATTCACCCCTGAATTTTACGGTGTTTTTTATTTAAATAAAGGTTAAAGTCCTAAATGGACTTTAACGAGTAGTTTGCGAGCGGAAGCGAGTGGGTTTAAACTACTCAGTGTTCCGACTGAAAGGAGGGCGACCATGCTAATAAATGACAAACAAATCATCATATCAGCTGCAGGCAGCCGAAAAGCTGCCTTCTGGCCACAGCAGAAGCTTTATTGGTCAGAGCTTGTGGAGAGGCTGAAGACACCTGCCAGAAGTACAGAAACCTTGGCAGAATATCTAAACTACCCTAAGAGTAAACAGGACGAGCTTAAGGATGTAGGCGGTTTTGTGGCTGGAATGCTTAAAGACAATAGAAGAAAAGCAAGCAATGTGATGACAAGAGATGTTATAACTTTAGATTTAGATAATATACAGTCTGGAGGCACACAGGATGTACTTAAAAGAATTGAAGGCTTAGGTTGTGCCTATGCAGTCTATTCTACAAGGAAACATGAAGAGGTAAAGCCAAGGCTGCGTGTGCTTGTACCTTTAAATAGGACGGCTACAGCAGATGAGTATGAGCCCATAGCAAGAAAACTGGCTCAAATAATTGGAATAGAGCTCTGCGATCCAACCACTTTTGAAGCTTCAAGGCTTATGTATTGGCCAAGCTGTTGCCTAGACAGTAACTATGTTTATGCCTATAGTGACAACCCTTTTCTTGATACAGATGGAATGCTTTCAATGTACAAGGACTGGAGAAATGTTTTAGAATGGCCAGAGGTTCCAGGAGTTCAGCAAACCCATATAAGGCAGGCAGCCAAGCAAGGGAATCCAATTGAGAAGACTGGGGTAGTAGGAGCCTTTTGCAGAACCTATGACATATACAGAGCTATGGAAGTTTTTCTTCCCGGAGTTTATATACCTTGCGCAGACGGCTCAGGAAGATACACCTTTTCAGGTGGCTCAACTACAGGAGGAACAGTAGTTTATGAAAATGGCAATTTCCTATATTCACACCACTCTACAGATCCTGCAGGTGGGAAGCTCTGCAACTCCTTTGACCTTGTAAGGCTTCATAAATTCAGTGAAATGGATGATGAAGCAAAGATGGATACACCTGTTGTTAAGCTTCTTTCCTATACAGCCATGTGTGAGCTTGCGGTTAGTGATGCTAGTGTATCATCTCTATTAAATAAGGAAAGATACGAAAAGGCAGTGCAGGATTTTACATTAGCTCAGGAATCTGAGGGTAAGGATGATTTTTCATGGATAGCAAAGCTAAAGATAATGCCGGCCACAGGCGGCATAGCAAAGACCACAAACAACCTTCTCATTATCTTTGAAAATGATCCACTTTTAAAAGGAAAAATAGCATTTGATGAATTTGCTGGGAGAGCTGTGGTTATGGGAGCTGTGCCTTGGGATAAAACTACAGAAAACAGGCAGTGGGGAGACCTAGACGATAAAGGAATCCGCTGGTACGTTGAAAACGCCTATGACATAGTAAGTCCAAGTAAAGTTGATGATGCTCTTGGACTGTGTGCCAACAACCATTCCTTTAATCGTGTGAAGGATTACCTTACAAAGCTTCAATGGGATGGCATAAAGAGGCTGGATACCCTCTTAACTGATTATCTTGGAGCAGTTGATTCCGCCTATACAAGAGCAGTTATGCGAAAGTCCTTAGCTGCAGCTGTGGCACGTGCCATGACACCGGGCTGTAAGTACGACTATATGCCCATACTTGCAGGACCTCAGGGCATAGGCAAAAGTACCTTCTTAAGAATACTAGGACAAAGCTTTTATTCAGACAGCCTTCAGACCTTTGAAGGCAAGGAAGCTTCCGAGATGATCCAGGGAATATGGATAAATGAAATAGGTGAGCTCAGCGGCTTTAATCGTTCAGAGACCAATGCAGTAAAGCAGTTTCTAAGCAGAACTGAGGATATTTACAGAGAGCCCTTTGGAAAGAGAACAAAGGCTTATCCAAGAAGATGCGTATTCTTCGGAACTACCAATGACAGCGAATTTTTAAAGGATAGGACAGGCAACAGACGTTTTTGGCCTGTGGATGTGGGAATAAAGCCTGCAATTAAAAATGTATGGAGCAACTTGCCCGAGGAAGTGGACCAAATCTGGGCTGAAGCTTATCTATACTGGCAATTGGGCGAAACTCTCTACCTTACTGGTGAAGCTGAAACAGAGGGAAAGCGGGAACAGGAAGCGCACGCTGAAAGCAATGCTAAGGAGGGCATCATACGTGAGTTTGTGAGTAAGCCTATTCCGAAAAATTGGGAGAAGCGCAGTTTAAATGAAAGGCGGCTTTATTGGGCTTCGGAGTATGAAAATAGCAATGTTGAAACTGCACAAAGAGACAGAATATGTACTGCTGAGATCTGGTGCGAATGCTTTGGAGGGGATTTGAAGTATATGAAAAGAGTTGATGCATTAGAAATAAACAGCATTTTAGAAAAGCAGCCAGGGTGGAAAAAGCACGAAAGTAATTTTCGGGTAGGTTGTTATGGAACGCAAAAAGGGTTTATAAAATTGTCAACTTACTCTGTCAACTAACAAAAATTTGTCAACTTTCTATTGTCAACCTTGTCAACTTACTATTTTATAAAGTTGACAACAAAGTTGACAGCTTGAGGCCTTGGTATTGCTAGTATTATTACTATTTGTTAACTATGTCAACTTAAATCTATATATAAATAATAAATAGAGAATATATAGATATATAAGGTATATATAAAATGCTTAATATACATAAATAAGTATATATAGTAAGAGTATAAAAGAAAGACGACAAATTCAATATAAAGGAGAAAGAAGGTAGTTTGTGAGTGGAAATGAGCAATCTAAACTACCCAGTGTTCCGACTAAAAGGAGGTGATGCCGCATGAAGTTCATACCCCATGATTACCAGAGATACTGCAAGAAGTGTCGTGCTTTTGCCCGGCGGGGTATAAATATGAGATTGAGAAGGATTTGGAGTTAGTGCATCAGTAGAGATTAACTGGGCAAACCTCTACTAAGAGTTATTAAGCGCCAAATTTATTCCTTGACACAAATATAACAATAGTGTTATAGTAAACCCATAAAAATTAAATAAATCTTCAGGGCAGGGTGTAATTCCCTACCGGCGGTATAGCCCGCGAGCCGTAAGGCAGATTCGGTGAAACTCCGAAGCCGACAGTAAAGTCTGGATGGAAGAAGATTGAATGATAAGTTTATAGTTGAAATCTATGCTTTTTAGTGAAGGAGTAGATTTGCTATAGCCAAAAATGCTTTGCAAAGCCCTGAAATTTTTTCAGGGCTTTTAATTTTTAAAAAATCGAAAAAGTTATTTTTTATTGGTAACAATATACTCAGAGGTGTTGATTATATGGATATTAAGTATATGGAAAGAGCTTTGGAGTTGGCAAAAAAAGGTATTGGGTTTACAAATCCCAATCCGCTTGTTGGGGCAGTAATAGTTAAAGATGGAAGAATAATAGGCGAAGGCTATCATGAGGTTTATGGACAAGGACATGCAGAGGTAAATGCTTTTAAAAATGCCACAGAAGATGTAAGAGGAGCAACTATGTATGTAACCTTGGAGCCATGCTCTCATTATGGCAAAACTCCTCCTTGTGCCAAGGGGATAGTTGAAAAGGGAATAAGAAAGGTTGTTATAGCGTTAGGAGACCCAAATCCTGAAGTAGCAGGAAGAGGTATACAAATCTTGAGAGATAATGGCATTGAGGTTGTAACAGGGGTTTTGGAGGAAGAGAGCAGAAAACTTAACGAAATATTCTTAAAGTACATAACAACAAAAATGCCCTTCTGCATTTTAAAGATTGCAATGACTTTAGATGGAAAGATAGCGTCTAGAACCGGTGACTCCAAATGGATTACAAATGAGGAATCCCGAAAATATGTGCACATGCTAAGGAATAGAGTTGCAGCAATAATGGTTGGAATTGGCACTGTACTTCAGGATGATCCTTATCTAAATACCAGACTTGAGGAAGGCAAAAGCAGCGATCCCATAAGAGTTATTGTGGACACCTATGCCAGAATACCTCTTGAGGCAAATGTGTTGAGTATAAAATCTGAAGCAAGAACAATTGTTGCAGTAACAGAGCTGGCATCGGAAGAAAATTTAAAGAAGCTTAAAAGTAAGGGTGCAGAGATCATTATATGTAGAGCAAACAATGGAAAAGTAGATTTGAATTACCTGATGAAAGCATTAGGTGAAAGAAAAATTGACAGTGTTTTAATAGAAGGTGGCAGTGAGTTAAATTATTCCACCATAGAAGCAGGCATTGTTGATAAAGCTAATGTCTTTATTGCCCCTAAGTTTATAGGAGGAAGTGAAGCAAAAACTCCTGTTGGGGGGCTAGGAAAAGTTTTAATGAAGGAGGCTGAACATTTAAAGAACATTGAGATTTACAGATTCGGTGACGACATAATGGTAGAAGGCTATTTTTAGAAGGAGGTGTATAGTAAATGTTCACAGGACTTGTAGAGGAAATAGGAAGAGTTCAATCCATAGTTAAGGGAACTAAGTCTGCAAAATTACTAATTAATGTCGGCAAAGTTTTGGAAGAGGTAAGGCTTGGTGACAGTATAAGTACTAATGGGGTTTGTCTTACAGTTACAGAGTTTAACTCTAAGAGCTTTGCAGTTGATGTTATGGCAGAAACTATGAGAAGAAGCAATCTACATTTATTGTCTCCAGGAGATGAAGTTAATCTTGAAAGAGCTTTAAAAGTTGGCGATAGGCTAGGTGGACATATGGTAAGCGGCCACATAGATGGTATGGGTACTATAGCTAACTATGAAAAGGAAGATAATGCAATATGGGTAACTATTGCTGCAGATGCAGAAATTTTGAGATATATAGTTCAAAAGGGCTCCATTGCCATAGATGGAATAAGCTTAACTGTAGCTTATGTAGATGAAAGCGTATTTAAGGTTTCAATTATTCCGCATACTAAGGATGTTACAACACTGATTAGGAAGAAGGTTGGAGATGTAGTAAACCTAGAATGCGATATGGTTGGAAAATATATTGAAAAGCTGCTTTTGTCTAAAGAGCAGGCACCAGTTAAGCAAGGGATAGATATGAATTTTTTAAGTAAGCATGGATTTGCATAGTAGGAGGTAGAGTATGTATAAGTTTAATACTATAGATGATGCTATAGAGGATATCAAGGCTGGTAAAATTATAATTGTTGTGGATGATGAGGACAGAGAAAATGAAGGGGATTTGCTTATGGCAGCGGAGAGAGTTACTCCAGAAGCTATTAACTTCATGGCTAAGTATGGCAGAGGATTAATATGTATGCCTGTTGTAGAGGAGAGACTTAAAGAGCTTAACATTGATTATATGGTGGAGAGAAATACAGATTCTCACCAAACTGCATTTACAGTATCTATTGATTCCATAGAGACCACTACGGGAATATCTGCTTATGAGAGAGCACTCACAGTCCAAAAGGTTCTTGATTCAAAATCTACAGGAGAAGACTTTAATAGGCCTGGGCATGTTTTTCCGCTAGTTGCAAAGAAGGGAGGAGTACTAAAAAGAGCTGGTCACACAGAAGCTGCAGTAGATTTAGCTGATTTGGCAGGGTTCTATCCTGCAGGTGTCATATGCGAAATAATGAATGAAGATGGAACAATGGCTAGAGTTCCAGAACTTATGGAATATTCTAAGGAACATAACCTAAAAATAATAACAATTGCAGATTTAATTGCCTACCGCAGAAACAAGGAAATTTATATAAAAAGAGCAGCAGAGGCAAAGATGCCAACAAGATATGGTGAATTTAAAATGGTTGGCTATGAAAATACCTTAAATGGTGAGCACCATGTTGCTTTAGTAAAAGGCGATGTATCCGATGGTGAGCCAGTGCTGGTTAGAGTTCATTCAGAATGCCTTACAGGTGATGCCTTTGGCTCCCTAAGATGCGACTGCGGAGAACAATATGCTGAAGCCATGAGAAAAATTGAAGAGGAAGGAAGAGGAATACTTCTATATATGCGTCAGGAAGGAAGAGGTATTGGGCTTATAAATAAAATAAAAGCCTATGCGCTTCAAGATCAGGGAATGGATACAGTAGAAGCAAATCTAGCACTTGGATTTCCTGAGGATATGAGAGACTATGGAATTGGTGCTCAAATACTGGCAGACCTGGGAGCAAAAAAAGTAAAACTTATGACAAACAATCCTAGAAAGATTAAGGGGCTTTCAGGCTATGGAATAGAAATTGTTGATAGAGTTCCAATCCAGATGAATCACAATGAAAGAAATGAATACTATCTAAAAACTAAGAAAGCAAAGCTTGGTCATATGTTAACCTTTAGTGATAGCAATAAAATAAAATAATAAAACAATAACCTAGAAGAAAATGGAGGAATAATAAAATGAGAACAATTGAAGGAGATTTAATTGCACAAGGACTAAAGTTTGGAATTATTGTAGGAAGATTTAATGAATTTATTGGTGGTAAGCTTGTTTCTGGGGCTTTAGATGCCTTAAAGAGACACGGCGTTAAGGAAGAGAACATTGATTTAACTTGGGTGCCAGGAGCTTTTGAAATACCGCTAATTGCTAAGAAAATGGCTAAAACAAATAAATATGATGGAGTAATATGCCTAGGTGCTGTTATAAGAGGAGCTACATCACACTTTGATTATGTATCAAGTGAAGTATCGAAAGGTATTGCAAGCGTGTCCCTAGAAACAGAAGTACCTGTAATATTTGGAGTTTTAACAACAGATACTATTGAGCAGGCAATTGAAAGAGCTGGAACCAAGGCAGGAAACAAGGGCTATGATGCAGCTGTTACTGCTATTGAAATGGCAAACCTACTTAAACAATTTTAGTCCAGTTGGTGATAACTTGAAATTATTTAAAGATATAAAAACAATATTTTTTGACTATGATGGAACACTTCATAATAGTATAGCTATCTACGCTCCAGCTTTTAGAAAGGCTTATGAGTATCTTGTAGAAGAAGGCTATGTTCAGCAAAGGGATTGGTCAAACAGTGAGATAAGCTATTGGCTTGGTTTTAACCCACAGGACATGTGGAAAAGATTTATACCTGATCTTAGCGAGGAGCTGAGACAGCACTGCAGCAGCATTATAGGAGAAGAAATGAAGCGCCTTATTGAACAGGGAAAACCTGTACTTTATGAAGGGGCAATAGAAACATTGAATTACCTTAAAAATAAAGGATATCACCTTGTTTTTATAAGTAACTGCAAAAACTATTACAAGGAGTCTCACAGCAAGCTATTTAAGCTGGATAGGTATTTTGAAGCCTTGATTTGTTCCGATGAATATAATTTTATTCCAAAGCATGAGATATTAAGCATAATTAAAAATAACTACCCTGAAGCTATGGTGATAGTAGGAGATAGAAATCAGGATATAGAAGCTGGAAAGAAAAATAATATTCATACTATAGGCTGTAGTTATGGATTTGCACTTGAGAAAGAGCTTGATGATGCTGATATTTTAATAGGTGATATTAGAGAATTAGTTAAATATTTATAACTTAAAAGAGAGTTTGTCTACACAAAGGATGTGGAGACAGACTCTCATTTTATTTGACTTACAAGCTTTGATAAATATAATTGCATCAAGTAGTTTATAGCACTTAAATGAGGTACCGCTCGGCAACTCTTCAGTTATCAAGCATGAAATAGAAAAGTTTCTAGGGATAGTAAGTTAATTAATTATTAAAGGAATATAGAGGCTGGTTAAGAACTGATGTAGAGTTTTTGGCCGGTCTTTTATATTTATTTGATATAAAAATTAATATTCTGGAGGAATTTGGACTAGATTGTAGGATAATGAAGTAAGTTAAAATATTTGATGAGACATTATGTTTATAACGGGAAGTTTGGTGCGAGGTATTAATTTTAGAATGGATTAAGCAAATTTAGAATATAATGCAGTGAACCGTACCATAAGTAAATGAGGTTTATGCCTTAACCATTAAAATTGCTTGGTTAGGGATTTTTTATGGGAAAAATAGCCTATAATAATTACTAAAATATAGTAAGCCTAGCTATGGATTTTTACAAAATATGTTATAATTAAAAGAGCTGAAATATTAGATGAAGCTTGTGAAAAGCTTATAAAGTTTACAGCTTCAGTTGAACCAATTCTAGCGAACGTTCTAAAATACAATAAGGTTTACAGTGCATATATAATATTACTTGAGTGAGTCTAGAATTTTACAGGGGGATAAGGGAAATGAAACGTTTTTTGAGATATTCAGGGTATGCTGCAGTTATTTCAATATTTGTAGTTTTTAACTTTATAATGTTAAACAGCTTAAGGCAGGATAAAACAGTTGAAGGCCCTATAAAACCGAAAATAGTCCTCATTTCTCACGTGTATTCAAATCCTTACTGGCAATATGTGAAGGCAGGAGCTGAGATGGCAGCTAAGGAAAGAGGTGCAGTGGTGGAATATCAAGGCCCTGACAGCGCCAGTGCAGAAGAAGGAATAAAACTTATAAACATGGCGTATGCAGCAAGGGCTAGCGGAATAATTGCCTATGTTCAGGACGAAGACAAATACAATCCTATAATAAATAAGGTTATTCAGGGTGATGTACCTTTAGTAACCATAGACTCAGACGCGGAAAAGAGTAAACGATTAGCCTATGTAGGCACTGACAATGTGAATGCAGGAAAAGTTGGAGCAAAGGAGCTTATAAATCAAGTAGGAATAGATGGACATATAGGTATAATCATGGGCGGGAAAAATGTTAAAAACCAGATTGAGAGAGTTGAAGGGTTTAAAGAATATATTAAAACTAATTCAAAGCTTAGCATAACGGATATTGAATCCTCTGATTCATACCTTTTAGAGGCAGAACTTGCAGCTGAAAAGATAATTTTGAATAATAATGATATTAAAGCACTATTTTGCACCTCTGCTTTAGACGGAGTAGGAGCAGCCAAGGCCGTGAGTAAGCTTGGACTTTCAGGCAAGGTTAAAATAATATGTTTTGATGATTTGCCTGAAACTATTGAAGCAATAAAAAATGGAATCATTACTTCTGTTGTTGTGCAAAGACCTTACTTAATGGGATATAACGCAGTTAATATAATAATGGATAATATTCAAGGAAAAGAAACTAAAGGTACCTTCCTCACAGATGTATTCATACTTAAGAAGGACAACCTTCAACAATACGAAAAGGATCAAGGAGGGTATAATAGTGAAACCAAATAGTCTTAAAAGCAAATTTATAATTTTTGCCATAATTATAATAACTCCTATTGCAACCTGTAGTATTATATCCTTGGTAATGAGCAAGAGAATAAACGATCACTATAATATTATGATGAACAAAATGAGCACTACAAATCAAATTAAAAGTTATCTTACAGATTCTTTTAATAACTTTAATAAATATATACAAACCAATACTCTTGAAAGTAAACGAATTTATGAGGACAGCTATAATAAGGCCACGCTAAATCTTAATTATCTTAAAGCAAACACAGACCTTGAGAGCAGGTATATTCTAAGAGATTTGGAAAATTCCTTAGGGAGCTATAAGGCTTCCGCAGACGAAACAATCAAGATTCATGACAATCAAAATAATATAGATGCGTACTATAGTGGATATGTTAATACCAAGGATATTGCAAGCTATTGCAACGTGTTTATAGGCAAGCTTAGCGACAGTTATCTTAACTATAATAACGAGATTTACAATAAGCTAAAAGAAAAAGAGAAGTTTATTTATAAGGTTTTAATAGCCTACATTGTGGTAGCCCTTCTCATAAGTATTTTCTATACTTTACTTTTCTTAAGGAATATATTGAGTAAGCTTAGAGAGCTTGTTGATACGTCTGAAAAGGTTTCCAGTGGAGATTTTACCTATTATGAAGTCAGGAAGATTGATATTTATGAATTGGATATATTATCTGCTGCTTTTAGCACAATGATAAGCAATATTAAAGATCATATTAATACCTTGAAAGAAACCGCAGAACTTCAAAAGAAGATAAGTGATGACGAGATGAAGCTTTTAAAATATGAAAATGCCCTTAAGCTTTCACAGTTGAAGGTGCTTCAATCTCAAATAAATCCCCATTTTCTATTTAATACTCTTAACTGTATAAATCAGACAGCTATCAAGGAAAATGCTTTGGATACTGAAAGCCTTATTAGGTCAGTTTCAGGAATTTTAAGATACAGCTTAAGCATGATGAATAGAAACGCTACATTAGAGCAGGAAATTGAAATAATCAAGCAGTATATGTTTATTCAGCAGCTAAGATATGGGGACAGAGTCTCCTTCGTACTAGACATAGATGCAGACCTGTCAAAAGTTAAAATTCCAGGAATGACCCTTCAGCCCTTTGTAGAAAATGCCTTTATTCATGGGATTGAGCCAAAGGAAGAAGGGGGAACCATTACAATTGATATTCATGAGGAAGAGAGCAGCTGTATAATAATTGTAGAAGACAATGGATGCGGCATAGATGAAGAAACCTTAAGCAAGATAACCTCGGAAGATTTTACACAGGAACATATTGGCCATACCACAGGAATGGGGATAAAGAGTGTTGTGGAAAGGCTGGAACTGATGTATGAAGAAAAAAACATGTTTGAAATAGAGAGCCATAAGGGTGTTGGTACAAAAATCTATTTAAAAATTCCAATAAAGGGGTTGGGGGAAGATGCTAAAGCTTCTAATAGCTGATGACGAGCAATATGAGAGAGACTCTATAATAAGCATACTTAATGGAACTTTTAAGGATGAACTGGAAATAACCGAGGCAAGAAACGGAAGGGAAGCCATTGAGGTTTCAGAGAGACTAAGACCAGAAATAATTATAATGGACATAAAAATGCCTGGAATTAATGGTCTTCAGGCAATACATGAGATTAGAAAATTTCTTCCGAGTGTCTATATTATAATACTTACTGCCTATGATTATTTTGATTTTGCAGTTGAGGCTGTGAAAAGCAATGTAAAAGAATACATTTTAAAGCCCTTCAGCAGAGAAGATATAACTCAAAAGATAAAATCTGCTGCTGACTTTGCAAACAGAGAAAAGGAAAAAAGGAAAAAAGAAATCGAGAATCAGGAACGACTATACAATCTTATGCCAATTCTTGAAAACGAGTTAAGCTACTCAATAATTAATAATTCTATAAATTCTATAGACTACGAAACTTATCTCAACTATTTAGGCATGGATTTTTATAATGCCTGCTCATTGGTGGTTAAGTTTAAAGAAGAGGGCAAATCTCAGAAGCTTAAGATTAGAATTGGCGAGTATGTAAAGGAATACATTAACAGAAGATATAAGGCCATCGCAAGTTATAGATTTACAAAGAACTTAGTATATTTTATTCAATTGAATCAACACGTTCAGGAGTATGACGCAAGATTTGATATAATAAATCTTGCTGCTGATGTTAGAAGAGAGGTAAAAAGGGTTTTTGATATATCCATTAAAATAGGAATTGGAAAGTTTTATAACGGCTTGGAACAAATTCATGAATCCTATAAAGAGGCATGCAGTTCATTGGAATTTATAACAGAGAGTATCAATGTAGTTCACTTTGAAGATATAGAGAGCAGCATGGCAGCTAAAGAGATAGTTTTCACAGGACAAATAAATGCATATAAGGAAAAAAATGTTCTTTTTAAAAAAGTAGAGCAATATATTTCAGATAATTTAAAGGAAGAACTGGACCTTGAAAAGACAGCGGCAAAATTTAACCTAAGCTCCTATTACTTTAGCAGAAGCTTCAAGGAAGCATTGGGGTATAATTTCTCGGATTACATTAATATGCTTAGGATTAAAAGAGCTAAGGAAATGTTAAAGGCTGAGTCATTAAGTATCAAGGAAGTTGGATATTCCGTAGGCTATAGTGATCCTAATTACTTCAGTAAAGTATTTAAGAAATATGAGGGAGTAACACCAACTGAATTTAAAGCTAAGCTTTAAAATGCTATACAGCAGTTTGCTGTATAGCATTTTTTTGCTTTTAAACCTAGTAATTTTATGCTGTAAAGTCAGCATTTTTTTAAAGGAAACAGACAAGTAATTACGTTGAGATAAACGTTTACAAAATATATGATGAAGGTGTAAATAAAATAATTTTACATAGGGGGAATTAAAATGAAAAAAGTAATTGCTTCAGTTTTAACTGCAGTACTCGCTCTTGGATTAGCTGGATGTTCATCTTCAGCAACACCAACTAATACTGGAAGCTCAGGCGGAGATTCCAAGGCTAAAGTAATTGGGGTGGCTATGCCAACACAATCTCTTCAACGCTGGAACCAAGACGGCGACAACATGAAGAAACAGCTTGAAGCTAAGGGCTACAAGGTTGATTTGCAATATGCAAACAATGATGTAAACACACAAACACAACAAGTAGAAAATATGATTACCAAGGGTTCAAAAGTGCTTGTAATAGCCTCAATTGACGGATCTGCTATGTCAGATGTTCTTAAAAAGGCTGCAGACAGCGGAGTTAAGGTAATTGCCTATGACAGATTAATAATGAAGAGTCCTAATGTAGACTACTATGCAACCTTTGATAACTTCAAGGTTGGAGTAACACAAGGAAAATACATTGAAGATAAGCTTGGTCTAAAGGATGGAAAAGGCCCATTCAACATTGAATTATTTGGCGGTTCTCCAGACGATAATAATGCAACCTTCTTCTTTAATGGTGCAATGAGCATACTTCAGCCATATATAGACAATGGCAAGTTAGTTGTAGTAAGTGGACAAAAGGAATTTACAAAGATTGCTATTCAAGGCTGGGATTCTGCAAAGGCTCAGGCAAGAATGGATAACCTTATAACTGGTAACTATGCAAGCGGAAAGAAGCTTGATGTAGTTCTTTCTCCAAACGACAGCTTAGCTATAGGTATAATCGCATCCCTTAAGAACGCTGGTTATGGAACTGGTGATAAGCCATATCCAATAATCACTGGTCAAGATTGTGACAAGCCAAATGTATTAGCCATGATAAATGGACAACAATCAATGTCAATATTCAAGGATACAAGAACTCTTGCTGTTAAAGTTGTTGAAATGGTTGACGCTGTTCTTCAAGGAAAAGAAGCAGCAGTTAATGATACAAAGACTTATAACAACGGAAGCAAAGTTGTTCCATCCTTCCTTTGCGATCCTGTTTACGCTGATAAGAACAATTACAAGCAAATCCTTATAGACAGCGGATACTATAAGGAATCAGATTTAAAATAGTTGAAAGTTCATAATTAACAATTGAAAGTTAATGTTTCCCTTTCTTTCATAAAAATGTTTTGCCGGTAAAACTTGAGGTTTTACTGTGCAAAACATTCTTTGTTACTTAAGTTAATTGTTAATTACTTTACAGGCAAAATCGGTGGGGGTGAAATAATGGCTGAATTTATACTGGAAATGAGAAATATTACGAAGCTTTTTCCTGGAGTTAAAGCTCTTGATAATGTAAATTTAAAAGTTAAATCTGGCGAAATTCATGCACTAGTAGGAGAAAACGGAGCGGGAAAATCCACTCTTATGAGTGTGCTAAGTGGAATTTATCCATATGGTTCATATAGTGGAGACATTATTTTTGAAGGAAATGTATGTAGTTTTAAGGATATAAAGGACAGCGAGAAAATAGGCATAGCCATAATTCATCAGGAACTTGCACTTATACCTTATCTTTCAATTGGCGAAAACATTTTTCTCGGCAATGAAAGAGCTAAAAATGGCATTATTAATTGGAATACAACTCACATAAAGGCAACTGAATATTTAAATAGAGTTGGACTTAAAGAAAGTTCGCAAACCCTTATAAAGGACATTGGAGTTGGCAAGCAGCAGCTTGTTGAAATAGCTAAGGCCCTTGCTAAAGATGTAAAACTGCTTATATTGGATGAACCGACAGCAGCTTTAAATGAAGAGGATTCAGATAATCTTCTTGGATTAATATTAGAATTAAAAAAGCACGGAATTACCTCAATAATTATTTCCCATAAGCTTAATGAAGTAATTAAAGTTGCAGACACAATAACCGTACTTCGTGACGGAGCTACAATAGAAACTATGGTAAAGGATGCAACTGTAAGTGAAGACAGGATTATTAAAGGTATGGTAGGCCGTGATTTAGTAAATAGATTTCCAAAGCGTGAAGTGAGTATTGGAGAGATTTATTTCGAGATTAATGATTGGAATGTTTTCGATCCAGTTGTTGATGGAAAAAAGATAATCAAGAACGTGAACCTTAAAGTTCACAGAGGAGAAGTTGTTGGAATATCAGGTCTAATGGGGTCGGGAAGAACAGAGCTTGCCATGAGTGTTTTTGGAAGGGCTTACGGCAAACATATCACAGGAAAAGTAAAGAAGGATGGAAAAGAGCTCCTTCTAAAGAATGTTAGACAAGCAATAGAAAATGGCTTGGCTTACGTTACAGAGGACAGAAAAACAGCAGGCTTAGTCCTTATAGATAATATAAAGAAAAACATATCTATAGCTAAGCTCACTAAATTAAGTAAAAATCAAATTATAGATGAGAATAAGGAAATTCAGGTTGCTGAGGAATTAAGAAGAAAACTAAACATTAAGTCTTCAAGCATTCTACAAAGGACAGGAAACTTATCAGGTGGAAATCAGCAAAAGGTAGTTCTTAGTAAATGGATATTTACAGACCCGGATGTATTAATATTGGATGAACCTACTCGTGGAATAGATGTAGGTGCAAAGTATGAGATTTATACTATTATTAACAAGCTTGCAGAAGAAGGCAAGTCCATAATAATTATCTCATCTGAACTTCCTGAAATCTTAGGAATGTGCGATAGAATTTATGTCATGAATGAAGGAAGAATTGTTGGAGAGCTTGATCAGAAGAATGCATCACAAGAAAGCATAATGAAGTGCATAATGCAGAGCAATAGGGAGGTAGTATAATGGAACCAGTTAGAAAGATTTCCAGTAGTAAAGCAGAAAACAGTATGATAGATGTTATAAAAAATGTGGCAAAAAGCAATGTAAGACAATACGCAATGCTTGTTGCATTAGTAGCTATAGTAATTTTATTTCAGATTTTAACTAATGGGGTACTTCTTTTGCCTATGAACGTAACAAATTTAGTACTGCAAAACAGCTACGTAATAATACTTGCAATTGGTATGACTCTTTGTATCTTAACAGGTGGAAACATAGACCTGTCTGTAGGTTCTGTATGTGCCTTTATTGGTGCTATTGCAGGTATAATGATAATAAATATGAAGATGAATATAGCTCTTGCTATAGTTGCCTGCCTGTTAATTGGATTGGTAATCGGAATTTGGCAGGGATTTTGGATTGCTTATGTAAGAATTCCAGCCTTTATAGTTACCCTTGCAGGCATGCTTTTATTTAGGGGACTTACCATTACAATGTTAAAAGGACTAACTCTATCACCATTCCCCGAAAAATTTCAGCTTATAAGTGCTGGTTTCATTCCCGACCTATTTAAAGGCCTAGGCATTAATTTAAATGTTACCGCTTTATTGCTTGGCCTTATAATCTCTCTTCTATATTTATATCTGCAAGTAAAAGGAAGAGCAGAAAGACAAAAATATAATTTGGAAGATGTACCATTTGGACTATTCGTTATTCAGTTAGTTGTAATCCTTGCTGCCGTGAATGTATTTACTTACTGGCTGGCTGCTTACAAAGGTATTCCTGTTATACTAGTGCTAATAGGAACACTTACTGCAGTATATTCCTTCTTTACTACAAGGACAATTTCGGGAAGATATATATATGCAATGGGTGGAAACGAGAAAGCAGCTAAGCTTTCCGGTATTAATACAAACAAAGTTCTTTTCTTAACTTATGTAAACATGGCCGTATTAGGAGCTGTAGCAGGTATAGCCTTTAGCTCACGTCTTAATGCGGCATCCCCCCAAACAGGAGTCAACTTCGAGCTTGATGCAATAGCAGCCTGTTTTATAGGTGGAGCATCAGCTTATGGTGGTGTAGGAACAATTGTAGGAGCAATAATTGGAGCCTTAGTTATGGGAGTTCTTAACAACGGTATGTCCATACTTGGTGTAGGCAGCGATATGCAAATGACAATAAAAGGCTTTGTACTTTTAATGGCTGTAGCTTTTGATGTGCTTTCAAAAAACAAATCGAAATCATAACTGTGGTGAAATAATACGGAAGTAAAAACTTTATAAATAATTTTTTAAGCAAAGAAGCTAGCTAACCATTTAACTATATTTATGGTTAACTAGCTCTTTTCTTTTTTCATTTCTATCTTTGAGAGATTATAACATTTGATC
Source organism: Clostridium rhizosphaerae (assembly GCF_016765585.1). Lineage (GTDB taxonomy): Bacteria > Bacillota > Clostridia > Clostridiales > Clostridiaceae > Clostridium_AT > Clostridium_AT rhizosphaerae. The sequence goes on along the minus strand of NZ_JAESWC010000002.1, from coordinate 301,929 downwards.
CTTATGCCCTTCGCGAATCAAGTGATATTCTCCGGTCTCAGTGTTTAAATCATAGATATTAAAATTTGTTCGGATATCGAAGCCTTCATGGTGAACAGCCAAATTTATAGAAGCTGACCCATCTTCTCCGCTGACAATTCGATGAAAGACACCTGCAGGCCAGACAAGCATTGCCCCGCCATTGTATAGGAGTTCACCATTTTTTAAGATTTTGTCGGGATATACAGTAAAGTGTTCCACCTTACCATGTGCTTTGTTGTAAATGTCAACCTCACGTCTGCCGTGAAGAACTAGAAGATTATCGTCCTGATGAGGATGCAAGTACCATGGATGTGAGACTGAGCCAACTGGTCCGGGAGAAACTGCACTGTGTTCATGAAGCACGCGATCTATAGAATCAATATGTGCAATACTGTCCATTGGGAAAAGATCAAAAATTACACCTTCTGTTTTTCTAAATGGCTTGAGTTCAATGATGCTGTATAGATTTTTAACTTCTTCGATTATATTCATAGTAACCTCCTTTATAAAGAACGGATAATTGTGAATTCATTATAAATATAACATAAGTATAACCCAAGTATTACCTGAATATCAAGTTTAGCACCGATAAGTTTTTCATTTAAAGAAATAGGTATATCTTATTAAATATGCTATAATTGAATAAGCATTTTAATCTGAATTTATTTTGAGTGTACTTAAGGGAGATATTAAATTTTGAATACGAATTTGACAGAGGGAAAGATTTTAAAAAAATTAATAATTTTAGCACTGCCTATTATGGGAACATCATTTATACAAATGGCTTATAATTTGGCGGACATGCTATGGGTTGGAATTTTAGGCTCAAGAGCTGTTACAGCTGTTGGAACTTCGGGTTTTTTTACCTGGTTTGCCTTTGCTTTCATAACCATTCCGCAAATAGGTGCTGCAGTTGGAATAGCACAAGCAGTAGGAAAGAAGGATACAGAGGAAACTAAAAGCTATATAAGACATTCATTGCAGTTAGATGTGATTTTAGCACTGCTTTATGGTGCTACCATATTCATATTTAGAAGACAGTTTATAGGTTTTTTTAATCTCAAGGGTGATGATATTATTAACAATGCTTCAAGTTTTCTAGGCATAATATCACTGGGTATGGTGTTTTTCTTTTTGCCTCCTGTACTTACAGCCATTTTTAATGGACATGGAGACAGCAAGACGCCTTTTATAATCAACACTATAGGGCTGGTTATTGCTATAACACTGGACCCCTTACTAATATTAGGAATAGGGCCTTTCCCAAGGCTTGAGGTTGCCGGAGCTGCTATTGCAACTATATTTGCCCAATTTGTTGCAACATCAATCTATATTTTTGTTATATTGAAAAAAACCAATTACCTTAAAGGTATTAATTTTCTGCAAAAACCTGACTGGAAGCACATGAGAAAGATAGTGAGATTTGGTTTGCCTGTATCGCTTCAAAGTGGAGCCTTTACGTTAATAGCTATGGTAATTGCCAGAATACTTTCAAACTGGGGGCCAACACCCATTGCGGTACAAAGTGTGGGATCACAAATAGAGTCCTTATCCTGGATGACCGCAGGAGGCTTTCAAACAGCTTTAGCCGCTTTTGTGGGCCAAAACTTTGGTGCGAAAAAGTGGGATAGAATTTATAAGGGATATTTTACAGCCTTAGGCATTATTTCTGTTATAGGATTAATAACGTCAAGTCTCTTAATATTCTTGCCGGGACCAATTTTCTCGATTTTTATACGGGAGAAGGATGTTGTAAAAGAAGGAATAGTATATCTTAGAATACTTGGGGTTTCACAATTTTTCATGTGTATAGAAATAACCACTACAGGAGCTTTTAATGGACTTGGAAGAACAGTACCGCCTTCTCTGAATGGTATTGTTTTTAATACCTTGAGAATTCCAGGTGCATTACTATTATCAGCAGGATTGGGTTTGTCCGGGGTTTGGTGGAGCATAAGCCTCAGCAGTATAATGAAAGGTATCATACTAACAAGTTGGTTTATTATTTTTCTCAGCAGGCATCCTGAAATAGGGGAAAGAAAGATTTTTCCTTTTAAAAGATTGAGAACTTGATGAAGTAATGTAGTGGTGCGATAATATAATCAATATAATTGCTTATTTAGAATTCAAGAAAGCAGCACAAACCCCTATACTTAAAATTGTATAGGGGTTTGTGCTGCTATAATCTTCTTTAAAATTGTTATATAGAATATATTACTTATGAAACTTTTTAATAAATTCTTCTACTTCAGGAATACCACCTTGATAAATTAGATATCCATTGTATGGTTCTCTCTCTGTAATTTCCCCGCATACAGGAGTAAGCATTATTTCTTTAACTTTTGATAAATCCGAAGTTTGCCCTAGTGCCCAGCCTAGTTTAATATAAGCAACTTCCGGCAGCATATTTTCTGCAGGTATTATGCCCATAGTCATTAAATCTCTACCTGTATCGTAGACGAACATATTAACATAGCCCCATAGAGTTTGCACTGTCATATAGATGGCTACTCCTTTTTCAGCAGCACGTTTAATTGCAGGGTAGAGCAGCTTATTAATATGACCTAGACCTGTACCTGCTATAACAATCCCTTTATAACCCAGGTCAATCATAGCATCTATTATATCCGGATTCATATTTGGATAATAATAAAGCAGAGATACACGTTCTTCAAACACAGGAGTTATAATTGCGTTTCTGTCACTACGGCGGTGATTGTAATCAGTGCGAAGAGGTGTTATTTTCTGCCGATTCACCATTGCTAGTGGAATATCTCCGATAGTACGAAATGTTGAACGGTAGGAGGAATGCATTTTTCGTACTCGAGTACCGCGGTGTAATAAGCCGTATTCGTCGGAGGTTGGTCCAAACATACAAACCATTACTTCAGCAATATCTGAATCTGAGGCTGTTTTTGCTGCATGAATCAGGTTTAGGGCTGCATCAGAAGATGGTCTATCTGATGAGCGCTGCGACCCAACCATAACAATGGGAATTGGTGAGTTTTGCACCATAAAAGATAGAGCTGCTGCTGTATGACTCATTGTGTCAGTACCATGACCTATGATAATGCCATGGGTACCTTTTTTAATTTCTTCTCCAATAGATTGAGCCAGAACTTTATACTCTGCAGGCCCCATATTTTCTGAAAATACAGCAAAAAGTTTCTCAGTACTTAGATTACAAATATCTGCAAGTTCAGGTACAGCACCATATAATTCACCTGGTGAGAATGCAGGAATAACAGCTCCAGTACGATAATCAAGACGGGAGGCTATGGTGCCGCCTGTACCCAGCAGTTTCACATTACGTTTTTCTTTAGACACCGGAAACTCCCTTTCTGGAATTTTATATTGAATTTCTTTAAAATTAAATTCCTTCATATCCAAAATTGTATCTACAGCAATTCCTATATTGTATCCAGTGGCCAGCTTGATTACTATATGTTTATCATCGTCGTTTTCAGAACGTGGAAGTAAAACTCCCTTAAATTCCCCGCGAGTAGTCTTTATAACGGCCTCACTCCAGACGCGCATATTAAAGCTTTTTAAAACTTCTAAGGCCGTGCCTTTATATCCCTTTAAACTATCACTCATTATCGCATTCCACCTTTGCTATAATATCAGCAAGTTCATTAAGAGGGATGTTCCCAAGGGCTATTTTACGTAATTCTTTCATCATCCACCTGAATTTTGTTTTATTATCCTTTGAGGTATTAATTTCATAGAACTTTTTACTCATAGATGGAATCATTGAAAGAATGCTGTTTCTGCTGCGTCTAGTAAAGTTTATACTCTTTAATACAGACATCATTTCCATTTCAGGATGTGTATATATTACAGGCAGCATGTCATAAGCAATATCATACTCTAAATTATGTTCTTTCATGAAGACAAAAAGGTCATATATTTTTTCGAAATTAAAGGATAAATTGGTGCTAAATTTTCCTTGTATGTGCTTAAGTCTGTGAGCTAGTAAAGCTGCAACAATAATGGGCTTTATCTTAAAATCATTAGAAATCCTCTCCATAAGGGGAACTAGATTATTCTTTAAAAGATAGAAGAAAGTGTCCCTAGGTATTTCCCAGCTTTCAAGCTGAGCTATACTCTCATTTAGAGCTTTGGGAAGCATACTGCGCGCATTACTTATTAAATCCTCGCTGATAGAAATAGGCGCAGAGTCAGTATCTGGATACATACGGTCAGCTCCTGGCAAAACTCGTTCAAACATAGTGGTACCATTTTCTAAAGACTTTCTTGTTTCATTAGGTACTCCAATAAAGGCCATTCTACAGCGTTCTTCGATGGTTTCTAGTGCTGTGGGTATATCAGCTTCAGGACCCCATATAAGTATTTGAGCATCCTCATCCTTGGCATTAAGCAGTTTAGAAATATATCTAAAGTCAATAGACTTACTATCACTGTCCAAGCTTTCTGAATGCGTCATATTGGGTTTTTCAATACAAGAAATTACTTTTAATCTGTCAGAGATTTCATCTGCGAACATTCGGCCAGGTTGAGTAAAAAACGAGAGAATGCCTTTAAAGCCTGGCAGGTTTACTGCTACTATTGCATAGCTTTTATTTAAAGCTTCAAAAACTTGATTCGATGAGGCAGCAACATTGTTCTCACTTATAACTGCATGACTAATTCTCCATTCTTGGAAGAAGGGTATTCTTGTTAATAAATCACTTTTGATTTCTAAAAGGCTCTTCTGGCGAAAGGCTTCATTGTGTACTAATTCTGGTATGGAGTTAATACGAGACACTCCCTTAATTTCCACTCTAGTGCCCCCAGCAATACTAACATTAACATCCTCACGTGCAGCCCCAATGCCTGTCCTTACATTACCGGTGCTGCGGTTTAGAAAACGTATATACTGGGCAGCTTCGTAAGCTTCATCAGGAGTTTTCATATCTGGATAGGTAACAGTCTCTATAAGCGGCATGCCTAACCTATCTGTTGTATATACTCTCACGTGAGCAATGTCTGAAATTTCACGACAAGAATCCTCTTCTATACTAAGCTGAATTATTCGAACGACCTTGTTTCTTAAGGGTATCTGCCCTTCAATGCTAACTATACCTGTTCGCTGAAAACCAGTAGGAATACTGCCATCTAGATATTGCTTGCGTGTGATATGCAGCTCACCTACAATATTAGTTTTAAGAAGCAATGCTATCTCTAATGCAATTTGCAGTGCTTGCTTGTTTATCTTAAAAGGAGGTGTGTCATCAACATCATAGGTGCAGGTGGTCTCGTTGGCAATACGGTATATAATAGTTTTTTTTGTTTTAAACTCCATAAGTGCAGTACCGTCGTATCCACCCATTTCGCTTAAGGTAGGCCTCATATGTCTTATGACTTCTGCATGAAATTTACCTTTTTCCTGAAAAACACCTGCAGGGCAATGACAAAAGAGCTTCTTATCTGTTTTCAGCTGTTGATGAACTTCTAGACCACACATAAATCCTAATTTTTCATATGTCTCAGGTTGAGCTTGTTTACGAGGGGTGTAACCAATGCGCTTTTGAGTTTCTATATAGTTATTTTCCATTTTTGTTAATCCTCCTAGATTAATATTTCAAAAGCATTTATACAAGTCCGAGAAGTATTTCTTAAAGCTTGGACATAACTTTAAAATAATAAATTTATAATAAATATTACTAATAGGTACTAATGAGCAGCTTGTAAGGTTTTATTAGAAAAATATTGTATCTAATCTTTATAAGAAGTATATGATTTATTATTTTAAATTATGAAGTATAACTTTTTAGTTAATATATGAGAGCTATAATATAATACAATGAGGTTATTTATAAATAAGCAGGGAAGTTTTTATGGAGAAAAGAATGAAAATTAGAGTATTTGAAAAGTTGAGAGTTAAAGGTTAATAAAGAAAAGCTCGGCAAATGCCGGGCTTAAAGATTCTTTCAACAGAATCGTCTAATCTACTTGTGTTCTATTAAGTTTGTTACAGGAACCTTAATTTGATCTTTAGGTTCACTTAGTAAGTGGATATAAGCTGTATTATTGATTTCATTAACTTTTTCTATATATACTGGGGAACCATTATATTCTACATTAGCCATATCCGGGGAAGTAGCGATTTCTCTTGCACGTTCGGTCTTCATAAAAACACCTCCATTAGTTATTTAGACAATTATATTATTCACGTGCAATGTTTTAATTATTCTTTAGTATAATGGTGTTGAATTTTTTCTCTGAAATCTAATAGAAGGATGGTAAAATAGAGATAAAGGTCATGAACAAATCTTAACAAAATCAAATGATTGTACTAAAGAGAGCAGGCTCTCTAGATTTAGCAGCTAGAGTAGAAAGATTTAAAAGATAGGGGATGTAGTATATGAATCTTAAAATATTAAAGAAAGCTGATTTTACAACAACTAAGTGGTCTGGCGGCGATACAACGCAGCTTTATATCTACCCCGAAGATGGTAGTTATACAGAAAGAAACTTTTTATTTCGATTAAGTTCGGCTACAGTAACTGATGAAAAATCAACCTTTACAAAGCTTGATGGTGTATCTAGAAAATTAATGGTTTTAGCTGGGGAGATGAAACTAGAACACTTAGGAAGATATAGTAAAGTACTAAGAGAATTTGAACAGGATAGCTTTATGGGAGACTGGGATACTGCAAGCTATGGAAAGGTTATAGACTTTAATCTAATGACTAAAGAGGGGTGCATAGGCATGCTTGAAAATATCAAGGTCGCATCAGATTCTAAAGTGACACTAGAGTTTACTGGTAATAAATTAAGTAATGTGATAATATCATTATACCCTGTTAGAAATAGTATGAAGTTATTGTTTGGAGAAGAGGAAATAGTTGTTGAAGAAAAGAACTTACTGTTAATTGAGCAAGCTAAACCGGGAGAGGGCAGCACAATTACTATTTCTAATGAGAATAAGGAAGGCATATTAAATGTTGTAATGGCAGAAGTAGTTTTTGGATAACAGCAGCACCAATAATCCTTAAGTTGTTTTATAAATAAATTTATTTATAATCTTGTAAAGTGATTAAAATTGTGGACTATCAGAGATAATTGATATAGAACTTAAAACAAATGAAGGGGATGATGATATGAATCCTATAATTGAGGTTAAAAATTTTACTAAAAAATATGGTGATTTTACAGCAGTAAATGATATTTCTTTTACTGTGGAAGAAGGGAGCATTTTCGCTTTTTTAGGACCCAATGGTGCAGGTAAGAGCACTACCATAAATACGCTATGTACAATATTTGAAAAGACGTCAGGGACCCTTTTAATAGATGGAAAGGATGTTACTGCACAAAAGGGTGAAGTTAGATCAGCAATTGGAGTTGTGTTTCAGGAGTCAACCTTAGATTCAAAAATGACAGTTGAAGAGAATCTTAAACTACACTGTGTGTTTTATCATGTTCCTAAAAGGGAAGTTGAGGAGCGTATTAAGTTTGTTTTAAATTTAGTTGATTTATTAGGTGAAAGAAAGAAATTAGTAGGTGCTTTATCAGGCGGAATGAAACGCCGTGTAGAAATTGCCCGCGGGTTAATTCACTACCCAAAGGTATTATTTTTAGATGAGCCTACCACAGGGCTTGATCCACAAACCAGAGCTCATATTTGGGAGTATATTGTGAAGCTTCAAAAGGAAAGGAATATAACTATCTTTCTAACCACTCATTACATGGAGGAAGCAGAAATCTGTAATAAGATTGCAATTATAGACGACGGCAAAATAGTTGCCCATGATACACCCTATGCACTCAAAAAAGAGTATACAAGGGATAAGGCCTTTATCACTACAAAGGATGATCCTGAGCTTGAGCAGATACTTACGCAATATAAAATGAACTATGTGAAAAAGGATGGCTATTACAAGGTTGACGCTGAAAACATAAATCTCCTACTTAAGGTTTTAAGTCTGCAAAAGGAAGTAATTACTGACATTGAAATAAAAAAAGGCACCTTTAATGATGTATTTCTAGAAATAACCGGCAGAAAAATTAGGGAGGAAGCATAGTATGAATACGATATTTGCATTGTGGAAGAGAGGCCTTAAAGCCTTCATAAGAAATAAAACCGGTTTAATTTTTTCACTGGTCTTTCCTTTTTTCTTTGTATATGTGTTTGGAGCTATTTTTAAGATTGATTCAATAGAAAATCCCATTGCATATATGCTCTCAGGGGTCATTATAACTACAGTGTTTGAGAATTCCCTGAATCTTGCCTCATCAACCGTTGATGATATGGTAAGCGGCTTTATGAAAGAGGTTTTAGTCTCGCCGGCTAAAAGGATAACTGTTGCTATAGGGCAACTATTGTCTGCAGCAACGGTATCAACAATACAGGGATGTATGATTTTAATTCTTGGATTATTTATAGGTATTAAATTTACTTCCTGGATAACACCGCTGTGGGTGCTTTTAGCTATGATTAGTGTTGGAGTTGTTTTTTCCGGTGTTGGGCTATATTTGGCCACAATCGTACGCAGCGGTCAAACCTTCCAAATAGTTAAGACAGCTATAACCATGCCATTAACCTTTATATCCGGCGCATATATTCCATTATCCATGCTGCCTGAGACTCTTAGATACGTTGGTTATTTTAATCCAATGACCTATGCCACCGCTTTTTTTCGAATGGTGGTTTTGGAGAAAACAAGCTTACCAAAAGAGGCCCTTGTTCAGCAGGGCTTGGCCATTGAGATTCATGGATTTATTGTTACTCCAATAATGTCTTTTGCTATTATTATGGCTATTGGTTTTATATTCCTGATATTATCAACTAATTCCTTTGTTAAAACAGATTTCTCTCGCTTAAGCAGAAGTTCAACTGATGCCAGTGCAATATGGGGTTAAATAAAGAATTCCCAGAACATAAAATTAAAGAAAAACGGAACACTAAGGAAAAATAATATAGAAGTGTTAGAGTTTGATTCCTATGAATTATCTAGAGGTCGAGGAGGCCCAAGATGTATGAGCATGCCTTTAATTAGGCTGTAGGTGACAGGCACATGAGTTATGAGGTTTTGCTCTGCGCATTAGCAAATAAAAAAGAAAGAGAGCTAAAAATGGAACAGTTTTTTAAATCAATAGAAGAAAAGATAAGAAAATCAGGATATCCGGGAGAAGTCATTGGGGAAGTAATCTACAATGAAATAAGTGATGAGGCCGAGGGTCAAGAAAAAGGAAGCTACTTATTGATGAAGAAGCAAAATGACGATATAATGTTCGAATACAGAGTGGATATTTTAGAGGACAATATCAATTTGTCGACACTCACGATACATGCACCAGAGAGAAAGTACTTTATTGATTTTGATGCAGAATAATATTTAACTTAATATTTGATTCAAGAAAAAAAGCACTAATCATTGTGACTGCATCCTGTCTAATTGGCATGGTACAGTTCATGAAAGACGGGTGCTTTTCTCTTTGATATCAATTTTTATGTGATTGGTAAATCCTCACTTAGGGTGGTTACGGTGAGCCGTATCATAAATGACGTAGACTTTTTTGAATATGAGTATAAAAAGAATTATTGAGAATGAAAAATAAATAAGAAAGTAGAGTTTATTTCATACTGTTTTATTTGACAACTGTGTTTCTTTAATTTAATGATGAAAGAGTTATAGAGAGGTTTAAACGTGATAAGACCTCTGCCTCGAATAAAGCAAGCATGAAATTTATAGATTGTTACAGCAATTACAAACCAGCTATAGAGCCAGAGTATTTCGATGTATGTCAAATTCTTTTAACACAACCAGCATTGGATTAGATGCATGATGCAATTTTACAACTCATTTCATAAGGTTATGTTTGATTAGGAAATAAGGACAAATGATTAAGATATAAGACAGTAAACTAATTCTTTTATTTTAGATATTATGTGATAATATCTAAACAAAGGAAGGTTCGTGTACTACTGAAGTATAAGGTGGGTCCGGAGTGTGGTTAGGAAATCTATAAAATAAGAAAAGTAAAAAAACATCTTGACCTTGTACTTAGGTACAGGTGCTATAATTAGATAAAATTAAACAAAGAGGTGCGATTATGAATTTAAAGATATATTATTTTTCAGGTACAGGAAATTCTTTAGCAGTTTCAAGAAAGTTAGAGGAATTATTGATAGAAAAAGGTGAAATAGTACACATATCTAATTTTGAAAATGAAAACAGTGTAGAGGTGGATGTAGATGTAGTAGGCTTTGTATTTCCAGTGTATTTTGCAACTATACCGGACGTAGTTAAGGCTTTTATAGAAAAACTCTATTTTAAAACAAACCCATATATTTTTGCAATTGTTACTTGTAATGGAGTTCCAAGCCATAGTTTGTTTACATTGAATAAATGCTTAAATGCTAAAGGAAAATCATTATCTTCAGGTTTTGTAGTTGATATGCCAGGTAACGCATTAACAACTCCAGATGAAATTATAAAAGAAAGATTAAAGAATTCAAAAAATAAAGTAGAACAAATTGCAGAGTATGTTAATAATCGTAGAACAAAAGAGCTAGAAGGCGAAAACAATATTAAGCGTCATATAGAAAGCTTTGTTGTTAGCACTGTTGCTAAAAAACTTCAATTTTCACCTAAAAAATATTCATCAACATCAGAATGTATAGGCTGTGGAATATGTGAAAAAGTATGCCCTGTACAAAATATTAAAATGGTTGATAAAAAACCACAATGGGAAAATAATTGTACTGCATGCTTAGCTTGCTTCCATTGGTGTCCTAAAAAAGCCGTTAAGATAAATAAATTAATATCTAAAAGAGATAAGTATCATCATCCAGAAGTATCAATAAGTGATATGTGTTTAAGAAAGTAATTTTAATAGTAGTTTTAGGCAATATTAACTTAAATAATAAGTAGACTAGAAATTTAAACTCGAAAATTATTCATATGAATGGAGAGATACATATGGAATACTTTCTAAGAGGTCAGATTGCTAAAATGGCTAATCTTAGTGTAGAAACACTAAGATATTATGAAAAAATTAAATTAATTCCGATGCCAACTAGGACAGAGAAGGGCTATAGACTTTATTCTAAAGATGTATTACTTACTCTAGATTTTATTAAGAGTGCTAAGAATTCAGGATTTACGCTTGAACAAATAAGAACATTATTTTCTGCAGGAGATAAGGATGTAAATTTAGAGTATATAGAAGAACTGCTTACCCAAAAACTTGTGGAAATAGGCGAAAAAATTGTAGAATTACAAATGATGCAAGGTGAGCTTAATAGGATTAAGGAATATTTGCGTCTACCACATGAATGTCCGATATTTAATTCATTTATTAATAAGTAGGAAAAATTCACCGACCTGGATGCTAAAAAGGAAATGTGGCATGGGGACAGACTAATCCTTTGAGTGGTCAGGAAGACCCAAATTATTATGTTTTGAGCTTCAAAAACCAGCTCTATTATCTTCTGGTTGATTGGAAAGCAGTAGGAATAGTATAAGTATAGGCAAACTAAATTATGATTTTTATAGCTTTCTCCGTGAAAGCTTTTTACCCTCAAAGAGTATAAGCCTATTAGTAAATAATATAGAAAAAAGTCTACATTATACAGGTTACGGTGAAGAATATCATAGGTAATGTGAGGTTTTTTGAGTAGTATTGAACTTCCCATCATCAACATAACCTCCTCATAAAAGTATATATCTATATTTAAAAAGTGTCGTCATTCCATTCAAATGACGACACTTTTTCCTTCCATAGTTATACGGCTGTGCTAGAACTTAAAAATATAAATGTCATCTTCAATAGCTTTCACACCCCCCCCTAGAAGAGCTGCAAACTACAAATTTCGAAATTTTTATGTTATAATTAGTAGTAATTTGTTTTAAGTGCAGGGGGGATAAACATAGATACAATCAAGATAAAAGAAAAATTACTTGTACATAAAAATAAAGTAAAGAGAAACACAATAAAACTTGAAGAGTTGAAAAATATCATTGATGATGAATATAAAAATATAGTTAAGGTTGTACAGGAGCTTGTAGATGAAAAGTTTCTTGTACCGATAGAGTCCAGCGGACTTAACAGCATGGCAGATCCTCTCTATAAAAGGTATAGAATAGTATACGAGGAAAACAGCGACACTCTAGAAGAAAATGTAGAGCTTATGGATGAGCTGAACGGCCATCTGTATTTTAAAATAAACATAGATGTCTACAAACAGGACTTGAAACTTTACAAGAAGCACAGGTATTATGTAAGGCTTTTCAGTGACTTCATGAAGAAGAACTCAAATCTTTTAAAAATCCAGTGTTCCATAAATGAAAGATCCTTCGAGGTCTTTGGGGACGAGAAATTCCTCAAGGAAGATTCGCTTGCAAAAGAGATGTTCAAGGCTATGGATCTGGATATGAATATACTGAACTTCTATATGGCTCCGGAGCCTTTCTTTTTTTATAAGTCAACTGAAAAAACTCCGCAGAACATACTTATAGTAGAGAATAAGGACACTTTTTATACTGTAAGAAAACTTATGCTTGAAGGAAAGCAGATTTTTGACATGGAGTTCTCAACGGTTATATATGGGGAAGGTAAAAAGATACTAAGAAGTCTGGAAGATATATATTACAATGACAATGTAAGCTATATAAACAATGCAGAAAATAACTTCTATTATTGGGGAGACATAGATAAAGAAGGAATCTGGATTTATCAAAGTCTGAAAGAAGCATATAGTAGCTTTAATTTTAAGCTTCTAAAAGAGGCTTATAAAAAGATGCTGGAGCTGTCTAAGATTTATGGGATACACAAAAACAAGAAGTCCCAGAAGGTTAAAATAGATAGAATTACAGAACTTGACAGTGAAACTGAAAAGGCTGTGCTTGATATAGCACTAAAGGATAACTATATACCGCAGGAAATAATATCATATCGGAGGCTAATTGAAAAATAATATGGATAATTTAAAGATGCTTGAAGGATACAGGCGAAGGATGAATCTTCTCTCCAGCACATACTTCCTGTCTGAGTTTGTTGTAAACAGGAGAGACGGAAAAGAGTTTGACAATCACGAATTTTACAATCTGTTAATTCAGATTCTTTGTTTTATAATGGACAAATCCCTTAAGGGAGAAAACTGCACCAGGGAAGACATAGTAAATTTTATGGATGATATAAACAGGCTCTGCTACAAGAAGACACTGACAAGAGAACGAATTGGAGAACTTGTCTACTATATCCTCAGAAAGGGCCTGAGAAACGAAGGCTATGCATACAGCTTCAGCTATTATGACTATGATAATGAAAAGAGCTCACACATAAATGTACAGCTTATAAACGATGAAATCATAGATATTGACGGTGAAACAAAAACAACCTACTTTCTTACAGAAGATGGGTACAAGCTCCTGTTCTCAACAAAGGAATACGACGACATATACGAAATTGAGATAACAAAAATGATTGCTGAATTCAAGATTAAAAACGGGGACTACAAGAGTGCAAGGGAAGACATAGACAAGCTAGTGAACCTTCTTGAGATTCAGTGCCAGAACATAGACAATTATATCCAAAAGACAAAGAGGAACATAGCCCTTATTCAGAACGAAAAATACTCGGAAGTTATAGGAAAGACCTTCGATGTGCTTCTATCACAACAGGCAAAATACAGTGAGCTTAAAACCATGGTTTTAGGCAAGCTTGATATACTATACTCAGAAGACGTCAGCAGCGAGAGAATACTTGAGCAGATAGGCGACATAAAGATGGTCTTAAACGGCCTTGACAAGGCTATTTTTTTCATAAGGAAGCTTCATGAGAGAAAGGACTCCTTCAGCAGTCAGTTTAAGGAGCTTTTAAAGAGCGCTATGTTCATAAACTACAACGGAAGGTTTGACTTTGAAAAAGAGATAATGCAGAAGATAGAAAAGGATGCCTGTCTTATAGGAAATCTGGACAGAATATACAAACCTTTGTTCAAGCTTCAGTCACCAAATATCTTTTCGCTCCATGTTCCTTATGATGAGCAGAACATACAAGGGGAGAAAGTCTTAAAAGAGATTGAAGTTATGAGCGAGGAAGTTGAATTGGAAGATGAAAGGGAAGAAATAATGAGAGCCTACAATGCTTTCTATGAGGACTTTCTAAGGACGCTTTTAGATTATGGAATAAGATGCGAGAGCTTTTATCTTTCAGCTTTTCTTGAAGATTTGAAGAAGGACAAAGACAGCTATGTTGAGAAAACAAGATATGGTGGCCTTGTGAGAAATATGCTTCTATTTTTTGCACATGAAGGGGAGGAAATAAACTTAGAGGAAGTCAGAAAAGAACTTAGAAAGGTTGCGGTGGTTAATCCCTCAGAAAGCTTTGACATATTGTACTCCGTAAGCACACTGAGCAAATACTACAGGAAACTGCCAACAATAAAGATTTCAGTTTCTGATGAAACCTTCACTTTTTTAACGTCCATAAATCTGGAGGAAAAGACTGCAACAAAACTTACCGTTCCGGATATGGAATTTACTTTTATTCAGCAGGGAGGCCTTGAATGATGGAAGAGAAGATAAAAGGAGCTACAAAAATTTACTATCAGCTTTTAAAAGGCGGAGAAATAAAAAGGACGCTTAATAAGGACCTATACAACCTTTATGCAAACTACAGCGACGTTCAGGAAACTTTAAAATTTATGGCTGAAGAGAGCAAGTGCGACCTTCTTCTTACAACAGATGCGCTGTACATGATACCAAGACCAGAGAACGACATTATAGGTTTTAACTACAAAAATGATGAAGATTTTAAGAGCGTTAAGGATGAAACGGACTACTATCTGGGCCTCTACATAATAACAGTTATTATAAATGAGTTTTTTAATAGTATTTCACCAATGGAGTTCATATCCGTAAACGAACTTGTGAAAAAGGTTGAAAGAAGGCTTGAAGCTGCAGCATCAAAAGATAACGCAGAAGATATTGAAAATGAATACAAATATAATATCAGAAGCCTTAAAGATGCATGGTTTGCAAAGGAGAACATACCCGGGGACAAGGAAGAAAGACTGGGAAAGCAGACCTGGTCTTTTCAGTACAGGTACGGCTGCGTCAGGAAAATGATAATCTTTATGACAAATCAGGAGCTTGTTATGTATTCAAAGGAAGATGACGAGATAAGGCCTACACAGAAGCTTAACGACCTCATGAACTACTATTTCCTTGACAACAGACGAAAAGCTGAGATCGAAAGCATATTCTTTGACGGCATCAGGGAGGACGCATAATGTTTATAAATAGATACAAATATGTAAATTTCGTATATGGGGACAATAAAAACCGAATAATGACATGCGAGCCTTTTGAAGCCATGGGCAGAAATATGCAGGTGGAAGCCACCAATACAGCAGGCAAGTCCATATCCATAATTACACTTTTGCAAGCGGTTGTTCCTCTGGTGGATACGGACAAGAATGCAGTTGACGTATTTACCAGCAAGGAACCGGTCTATATGCTTATAGAATGGATTTCTGAAGACAACACAAGAGTTTTGACCGGTATAGGCATAGAACGAAAAATGCAGAACTTCGCGGAGGACGATAAAAGACAGGACAAGTCAAAACTATTTGACATAGTAACCTTTATAGTTGAATATGACAGGCCAAACAAATTTGACCTAGACAGCATAGAGATAACTTATGAAAAGGATGAAAAGCTCTTCTGCAAAAGCATATCAGAGGTATGCGCCATGTTTGAAAAGAACATGGAAAAGCCAGCAGGTGTAAAGTTTATTAAGCACTACAAGAAATCCTATCTTAAGGAGTACAAGGAGAAGCTTGAGGAATACGGCATATTCCCAGATGAATGGGCTACTGTCATAGCAAGGCTTAACAAGGGGGAATCTGTGCTTTCCAAATATTACGAGGATAACAATACAACGGAAAAGCTAATGAAGAACCTGATTGTGCCCACAATTGAGGAGAACATAGAAAATTCAAAAGGCAACTCATTTATTAAAGACATCCAGGAGTCACTTAAAAAATACAGGGAATTCTCAAAAGAACACAGAAATGAGCTTATAGAATACGATAGCCTATGCATAACAAAGGAAAAGCTTCAGGTGCTGATGAATGCGTCTACAGCCAGGATAGAGCTTGAGGAGTCAGAAGAGGATATAAGGATAAAATTCGGTGAGCTTTATAATTCCGTAGAAGATGCTCATAAATCCTATGGCTATAGGATGGAAGATAAACATAGGGAAAATGAAGAGCTTAATGCCAAGTCATTATCCATAAAACTAAACAGGGATTCCAAGGAATATTTCAATCTTGAAACTGAAGTAAAGAAGCTGAAGTCAGACATTTATACTCTAAGGGATGAACTGGAAATCACGGAAGACCTTATTGAAGATAACACAAGGATGGCGGCACTGTGCAGCCTAAAAGAGTGGACAGACAGAAGAAACAGAATAGTAAGCGATATTTCAAAGCTTGTGGCTGAGAAGGACAAGAAGGAAAAAACACAGAATGAAATAATGAAAAAACTTAACAATTTGGGCTTTTCAATAAGAGAGTATTATGAAAAGGAAATAAAGGAAGTACAGAGAAAACAGGAAGAAAATAAGCAGGAAGAATCAAAGCTTTTTGGAGAAGAAAATGCTTTAAAGGAAGAAAATATAAAGCTTATAGAGGAAGCAACGCAAACAGCAATACAGCAGGGTGAGCTTAAGGAATTCTTTAGAGGTTATGAAGCAAAGGAAGCTGAAGTAATAAAAAGGTACAGTGATGCTTCTGAGTATATAATTAATACTCTTGAAGGGAAAATGTTCAACATAGACAAGCTTGTAAAAGCCTCGGAGGACTTAATAGGAAACCTTAATGAAGATACTCTGAAGATTAAGAGTGAAATAACCGGTCTTGAAAATGAATTGAAGGACTCCGACATAAAAATGACTGAATTAGACTCTCTAATAAAGCAGAAGCATGAAACAGCAGCAAAGCAGGAGGAGGAACTTGAAAAATTCATTGAAGCAAAGGAATATCTTACAGAGACAGCTTCAAAGTTCCTTTTAGATGAGTCAAATATCTTTGAAAGAGAGCAATTTAAAAGAGAGATATCCGATGCAATATTAAAGAAAAAAGAAAAAGCAGACGGCCTAAGCGAAAATAGGAAAAAGCTTCTTAAGGAATTGGAGTTTCTTAAGGGGGACAGCAAGCTGCAGCTTCCGGACGCTTTCAAAGAGGAGATGGACAATCTTGGCATTAAAGTAATCAGCGGGCTTGATTACCTTAACAAACAGGGACTTTCAGCTGAGGAAAAAACAAAAATATATAAAGAGAATCCACTTATAGTAAGTTCTTTAATGGTCACAAGAAAAGAGCTAGAACTTATAAAAGGGATTTCCTTCAAAATAAACAGCAGCACACCAATACCTTTAATGCTGAGAGAAGACTTAAGTAAAGAAGGACTCTGGGAGCTTACAAATAATGTTGCTGAAAGTGCCAGCGGAAGATTCATAATGCTCTACGACAGCAGCATGCTTGATGAAAAAGCACTGTTTGAGAAGGTTGAAAGCCTAAATGAGCAGCAGTCTAAGCTGAGTATTTCAATAGCAAAGCTCAATGAGGACATTGAAGCCTTATACAGCCTGAAAAACAAGGCAGAAAGCTTTAACTACCATATGCAGTATGAGCAGAGAACCAGGGCTTCAATAAGCCTTCTATACAAAAATATAGAGGATATGGTAGCAAGCTCAAATGAGATCGAAAGAAAAATACCGGAGATAAAAGCTGGTCTTAGAGAGAAAGAGAACAGTATGGTGAAAATCGAAAACCAGATATCAAAACAGAAGGATAAAATAGACAAGCTTACTGAATTCAATGATAGCTACTGCGGAATATATAATAAAAACTATGTTAATAAGGAAGCTCTCTCAAGAAAAGCAAAAGAGATAGATAGAGCTCAAAAAACAAACCGGGAGAATCAATATTCCATAGGAAAGCGCAGGGAAGGAATTATTGAATACAGGGCAAAACTTAATGAGAGACTTGAAAGCTTAAAGGATAAAAACTCTGAGTACAACATATATAAAGAAGGCGTACTGCTTACGGAAGAGCCGACAGTGCTTATAGGCATGTTCAAAGAATACAGTTCAAACTCGGAAGCAAACAACATAAGCAAAATAAACGAAAACTTGAGCCGCAGGGAAGAAGAAAAAACAGAAGCTGAAAACAAGATGAAAAATTATGAGAGAACTGCCAAGACAAGCAATTTTGATCTTTTAATAAAAAGCCTTGAAGAATACGAGAGAACTCTTAATGAATTAAAAGATGAAAAAATGAAAATTTACGGGCAGAAGGAGCAAAAGACAGGTGCACTAAAAGAAAAGGAAAATAAATTGTCTGCAGATTATAATAAAATAGTAAATTCCTATGGAGTTCCGCCGCTGCCTCCGGAAGAGATAATAGAAATGAATTACAGCGAAGAAATGCTCAGCATAGACAGAGCAAAACAAAAAAATGAAAGTGAGCTTAAGGACTTGGCTGAAACTTCAAAAAACCTGGAAGTATATTCAGTACAGCTTGAAGACTATAAAGGCGTCACAAACAATTTTGAAGCAATGAGCATGGAAAAAATAAAATCTGACTACAGCAGCATCCAGGAAAGAAAATCCTCCTTGGATGCAAAGATTAAAGAATGCAATGACAATCTCATGAGAGCGCAAAGCGAATTGGCCCCTCATTTAAGCGGAGAAAGAATAGAGGTCTATAATACAATAGCAGGAATGACTGACATCAACATGAAGGCTGGCTTCCTTGAAAACGTGATTATAGCAACAGATGGAGAGTTAGACAGGCTTCTTGCAAGAAAGCTTGAAATAGATGGAGAGAAGGAATACATCTACAACATAATAAAAGACTACGTGGATGAGGTAATAAAGGGGCTTAAAAGGCTCAATGACATAGCAAGGATAAACAGGGAAAGGCTTATGAAGATAACACTTAAGGAGGAGAATATAGACTATAACGAGATAAAAAATATAATAGATTCTGTAGCCTCTAATGACAATCTAAATATAAGCAGCCTTGTGACAACATATTACCTTCTTGATGTTGTAGCAAAAATAAGGAGAATACAGGTGGACATAATGAAATATGAGCTGTTTAACAGCACCATGAAGAATTGGGACAGCTTAAAGACCAGTTCCACCGGAGCACAGAAATTCTGTATTTCCTTCATACTCCTTGCAGTGCTTCTTGAATACAAGAGGTTTGATGAAAGATACCCGGAAAGAAGCTCTCTTGGAAAGGTACTGGTTATGGACAATCCGTTTGGAGAGATTTCAGAAAACACCTTGCTTAAGCCAGTATTTGAATTGGCTGAAAAGCTTAAAATTCAGATAATATCCTATACACATATACAGAATCAGGCTATAAGGGACAGATTTGACAAGATATATCTTCTTAAAGTAAATAAAACAGCTTCGGGAAGGGAAATAGTAAAACTTGAAACCTATAAGGACACAATTACTGAAAGAGCTTCAGTAAGTCCGTTCTTTTTAGAGCAAGTTGCGTTTGATTCCATATAATAAAAAGAGGCCGGTTAAGAACTCATGTAGAGTTCTTAACCGGTCTTTTATATTTATTTGATATAAAATTTAGTTTGTGGAGGAATTTGGATAAAGTTGTAGAATAATGAAGTAGGTGTAAATATTTGATGAGGCTTTATGTCCATAATGGTAAGCTGGGCAAAGAATTATTTGGAGAATTGATTAAGCGAATTTAGAATATAATGCAGTGAACCGTATCATAAATAACGTAGACTTTGTTCTCAGGTACTGAAGTACCATGTAAAAGGGGTTTAATTCATTAGGTTACAAAATGGACAATTCGTTATCGAAATTGGGATATGGTCCTCAGTCAGATATATATCTTCTTCGATAACAAAATTGCACAAAACATCTAATTTTCAATTATTAACCTTTAGCAAAGAGAGAGAGAATACACAAAATTATTTACATACTCTCATCTCATCAAAAAACCTAGATAAGTAGTTGGATTATCTAGGTTTTTTCTTAATCTTTAAGTCTAGCTGGTGTATTATCAACACAATCCGAGAAATGCATATGGTTAAATTTCCACTTTCCATCTCTCTTTACTAATACTCCAACAAATCTCATAGAAAGAGTATTTTTATTATTTTCAATTAGAAGCGTATGTAATGCATTATTGATAGATTCTAGCATTAAATTTAGTAATTCTGTATTTGTTTTATTTTCTTTAAAATAGTATTCAAGAGCGCCTTTAGGCCATGAGCAAACCTTTTTTTCAGGCCAAGTAAATTTTATTAATGATTTTGAACAAACTACTGCTATATTATTTAAAATAGAGATAAAAGAATTTTCTCTGTTTAAATTAAAATCGCCCCAATACTTCCAATCAGATTCTAATAATTCTTTTGCTTCATTAAAGCCGTAGAAAACTTCTCCTGAATCTGTTCCAATTATAGAGGTAAGTTCATTATTATCAAGCAATTCTTCTCCATAACTATCTACTAAGCTGGCATCACGTTTATCATAAGCTTCTTGTAAAGTTTTTAGAACCTCTTGAACCTCTCTAATTTCTATACTATCTTTATTATCTATAGGAATAGTTTTATATTTATCATCAATATTTTCATTGTTTAACATATTTAAATCATCTGCACAGTAAGAAAGATTCATATGCTTTATCATCCATTTTAAGCCATCGTTAGCCATAACTATGGTAATTCTAAAAGGAAATACATATTCTTCTCCCATTTTTATATGATTTAAAGTTTCTGTAATTTTAACTGAAAGTCTAATTAAATCTGATTTTGATAAATCTTCATTATTTAGTGTTTTCGATAATTGCTCAATCATAGCTTCACATACTTTTTTTTCTTTAATATTTCTTGTATTTTTACCATGAAGAGCTATTATAGCTGTTGAATTCTCTACATTAATTATAGCTTTATCAATATCTAGTTCTATCTTTTCTAGATAGTTACTTTCATCTTCCCAATAGGTCTTTATCATATTAGTTATCTTTTCTAGTCCAAAACACCAGCTGTCTAGTCCAGCACCTATAAAGCTTGTATCTTCTTCATCTACAAAAAACTCTTTAACATAGCTTTTTATATTATAAAGGTTTCCTTCATTGTATTTTTCTTGAAAATTTATTAATCTTGATTTTATATCCTGAATGATTTGTTCCATATGTTTACCCCCCTTAATTAGAACATTTGAGAATAATTATTTATACTTATGCTTTTATTTTAATAGTTAATGTTGTGGAATTATACACCGAGAATATTTCTATAGAGTTTTTTATACAACACAGCAAAGAGCTCCTACTCATCATAAAGGGTAGGAGCTTCTCTATAAAATTATGTACTTTTAGAGTAAATAATCTTCCTAATGCTGTATACTGATAGAAAAAAGTCTTCAGCTAAAGCATCAATTGAATATCCTTGGTCATATTTACTACGTATTTCTTCATTTCTGTTTTGTATATAGTCTCTATGACCTGAATTTTCTCCCCACTTTTTTTTCTTTTGTGGTTCTGATGGAATATATACATATTGTCCTTGAATATATTTTTGAATTTCTTTAATTAAATTATCCGGTAATATTGTTTCTGCTTTTGCATAGTTCATAAAGCTCAGCTCCTTAAATATATATTTAAATTTAAGAAAGCAAAGCCTGCATTATGAATAATTAATGGCGATAAGACTTTATCTCTGTGCAAACCATCGCCAAGTCCATATTTACAGACTTTGCACAGAGTTTTCCATTAAAAATATAATCTTGAGTTAAAACAAAAATCATATTATTCACCCCCAGCTAGATTAATAATTACATAATGATATTATTATAAAGCTATAATATCATCTTTATTGATTATTCTCAATATTTTGTAAATATTAATGCGTTTGTGTATATGGATAATAGTTTATAAGTTAAGCTATAATTTAAAATTATGTGAAAGTATTTGCAGTATAATTAAGTATTTATTAATAAGGTGTGTATAGTATTACCTAGAAAGGAACTATCTATATAATTAATTTGATTTTCTATATATAATTAGATTATGAAATAAATGGATCCGTTAAATTTCAAAAAGATGCAAATAATCAGGAGGTTATATTATGAAAAGAGATAAAAAAGTATTAGAGATAGTAAAGAATAAAATTTTGAACGAGTATAAGAATGATATTTTACTGCTTGTAGTTTATGGAAATGATAAGGCGGATGAAGATGAGAATTTGGGAATACAGTTTTATTTCATTCCTAAAAATGAGAGAGGAAAAAACCTTTCAACTCAATTCATTATAGAAGGTGTAAGCTATGACTTGTTTCCGATAAGTTGGGAACGATTGATTGCCAATGCTGCGATGGATAGTCCCCAAGGGTATTTACTTTTGGTTACAAAAGTTATTTATTATTCCGATGAAGAAGCCCTTAATAGATTTGAAAATATGAAGGATAGTCTTAAAACTGTATTAAGTGGTAAGTATGATGAGGCTTTAGTAAATAAAGCTTATGAATACTTTAATGAGAGCTATATCTATCTTTATAATATGTATAAGTATAAAGATAGTATGAGTAGTGTAAGGCTAGAAGCAGGAAAATTACTCAATAAAATTGCAAATTCATTGGGCTTTGCAAACAGGGAGTATTATAAAAATGGAAATGGCTCTGTTTTGAGGGATTAGTAGAACAAGAAAGAAAATTTATGAGCAATATTATAAACGACGAGAGTGGTCTTTTTCTAATTGCGCAATTAAGCGGTAGAATCATAGCAAATTGTTCAGTTGGAATAGTTTCAAATAATAAAAGGTTTCTTCATAGAGCAGGAATGGGCATCACTGTAAGAAAGGAATATTGGAACAAAGGTATTGGGAAGATAATGATGAAGGAATGCATTAATTGGTGCAAAGAAAATGGTGTTGAACAACTTGAACTTGAAGTTGTTACACAGAATGATCGAGCTGTTTCAATGTATAAAAGTTTTGGTTTTGAAATTTAGATTTTCAATAATAAGAATTCTTCTTAGAAAAGTGCTAATCTTGCGAAGATGGAGCACTTTTTTCATTGCGCTTAATTTCTTTTATGTGGAAAATTCCATACTTTAAATAACGTATCAATCAATTGGAAGTAACAAATAATAAAAAATAGATTAGGAGAATAATTATGGAAAACAAAATTATAAAAATGTGGTGCTAAGAAGAGGTTATAAATGATAAATAAATGTAAAACATTGATAATACTAGTGATTTGTGCGAGTTTTGTATTATCAGGCTGCACAAATTCAGCAAATACAATTGGACTAAATCAAGTTCAGATACAATCAAATAAGAAACAAGAAGATATTAGTAAGATATTAAAGGAGTTTTTACAGCCCGGTGCTGAATTTATAACACTAAAGAAAGAGGATCATAAAGAAAGTATTTTTGTAGAAGACATAGATCAGGATGGTAAGCAGGAGGCGTTTGTTTTATACAGAGACACTAAAGAAAATAAGCAAGTTCATCTATTAGTGCTTAAAGAAGAAGGTGAAAAATGGAAGATACTATCAGATACAGCTACCGGCTTTAATACTCTTGATTATTTCAAGCTTAAAGACCTTGAGGGAAATAATAATAAAGAATTGATCTTGGGAGTTTCAGCTGGAGATTCTGAAGTGAAAAAAGAACTCTTTATTTACGAATGGCACAAAAGCAATTTGGTGAAAACAGTTAATCGCTCTTATGAAGGTATAGATATAGCTGATTATAATGGAGATAAAAAACCAGACCTGCTCATAGTAGATGGAGAAAGAAATAAATTACAAACTGCCCAATTGTTTAGTTATGAAAAAGGTCAGCTAAAAGTTTTATCTTCGGTGGAGTTGAATCCAGATAGCTTTCATGAGAACATTGTTTTCGGTAAATTAGCTGACGGGAAAAAGGCATTATATATTGATGGTGGATTGGGAGCACATTCCATGCTGACAGAAATTGTTGCATATAATAATGGAAAGCTCATTAAGGTTGGCAAGGAAGATGATGGCACCTTATTTAAAGCATACCCTCTTTATAGCAGGGACATAAATAATGATGGAGTTGTTGAAGTTGGAGGAATGTATATTACAAAAGGTTTTGAAGATGCAGCTATGGCAGAAATACCTTTTATTTATACCTACAGTGACTATCGAATAGATGGAAGCAAGCAAATAATTGAAGAAAGATACACCGATAACTGTAAGAAATTTTATATTACTATACCGCCTAAATTGTATGGCAAGGTAACAGTAAAAAAGCTTGATAACGGTGTTAGTCTTATATCCAATTTAGACGAGAAAACCTTATTTAAGGTAAAATGGATAAACAAAGAATCCTATGTTGCATCAAATACAAAGCTTAAAGAAACAAAGGATACTGTATTTTATACTGATACGAAAGAAGATTTGTCTATTCCAAATGATAATTTTCATTTGCTTCAGGATGAATTCTGAATATTAAAAAGTGGCCGGTTAAGAACTCATGTAGAGTTTTTGACCGGTCTTTTATATTTATTTGATATTAAAATTTAGTTTGTGGAGGAATTTGGATAAAGTTGTAGAATAATGAAGTAAGTGAAAATATTAGATGAGGCTTTATGTCCATAATGGGAAGCTGGGCAAAGAATTTAAAAACAAATATAAGTATCAATTATTACAAAGAAGGAGGGGAAGTGATTAAATGGAAGAAATTAAAATCGGTTCATCATTATCGTTCGGCAGTTATAATTGGCGTGTGCTTGATATTCAAAACAATGCGGCTTTGATTATAACTGAGTATATGATTGAACAACACCCCTATAATAATTACGCTGGTGATGTGACATGGGCTGACTGCTCGCTAAGAAAATATCTTAACGGTGAGTTTTATAACAAATTCACCGCGGCCGAACAGTCAAGAATAATTCCGGTAATAAATAAAAATTTGGACAATCAGTGGTACGGTTCAAGAGGCGGAGAAGATACTCTGGATTACATATTTCTTCTAAGCATTGAAGAAGTAGTGTGCAAATATTTCGGTGACAGCAGTAAAAACCTTGAAAATCGCAGTGCCAAACAACGATACTGGTTTCAAAAGAAAGACCAAAACAACGACAAGCGAAGATCTACATTCGATGGGTATGTATGGTGGTGGTGGCTTCGGTCGCCCGGGCGTGACAATAGAAGAGCCGTATATATCCATGGCGACGGCAATATAGGTATTCAGGGAAACGGCACCTTCCGCTACAGCAGTAACACTATTCACCCTTCAACAGGCGATAACTGTGGCGGTGTTCGTCCAGTATTCTGGTTAAATCTGGAATTATAAATCTTGGGCCACGTTTCAAGTGGTTTGGTTATAGTTAAAGCATAAAAAAATAAATTTAGAAAAGGAGAAATTTGAAATGAGCAAATATGAAAATGCAATGAAACTTATGGAGGAACGCTCTGGAAATGGCAAAGAGGAATTTATTGCCCTTGCGACAATATCACTATCCTCCAATGCTGCCGGTAATCCCTGCCCTGCGGTACGTATGGTTTGTGCTTATTATGAAGACGGCGTGTTTTATGTTTCTACAGACGCCCAAAAAAATAAAATGCTGCAAATTGAGAAGAACAACGAGGTTTCCGTCGCTGGGTTAGATTGGTACGCTTTCCATGGCACAGCTGAAAATCTCGGTTGGGTCAAGGACGAGAAGAATGTGGAAATCAGAGCAAAATTTAAAAAAGTTTTCGATTGGTTCGATGAAGTTGGCGACGAAGACAATCCGAACTCAATCGTTCTGCGTATCTCCCTCACAGAAGGTACGATTACTGACAACGAAGAAAAATACGGTGAACGTCAGTATGAAGTTGATTTTATCAATAAAACGGCGAAATAAATCCGTAGAGAATAAGCAGTTTCTAACTTGTTTAAAATATAGGCTCTGTTAAAGAACTGTGTTGAAAATTGGCTACTATCTGCAAAATTGGGTATAATAAGACTAACGAATGATTACGGAGGTATTACTATGCCAACTGTAGAGTCAGTAAAGAATGATATATAGGCTTTGGGAACAGCAGGACAAGAGGAAATACTGCACTATCTTGAAGAAGTATTTGTGTTAGGTTCATTTGCAACAGAAGTTACAAATGAAGTTAAGGAGAACAGATTTTCAAGGGGGAAAGTCTGCCCTCATTGTGGGCATGATGAAGTATCCAGAAATGGAAAGTATAACGGAAAGCAAAGATATATCTGCAAGTCCTGCCGAAAGACATTTACTGACTTTACACTCTCTCCAAAACACAATAGCAAGAAAGATGTTAAACAGTGGATACAATATGCCAAATACATGATAAATGGGTATTCCATAAGAAAATGTGCCGAAGAAGTTAAAATAAGCATACCTACATCATTCTATTGGAGGCATAAGATATTAGACGCAATTAGAGCCTTTATGGGTATTGGAAATGTTGGTGGCGTTATAGAAGTTGACGAAGCGTTCTTTAGGGAGTCCTTCAAAGGCGACCATAAGAAAAGCACTACTTTTACAATGCCTCGAAAAGCCCATAAAAGAGGCGTTAAGGGTAGTTATAGCAGTAAAGATGAAAAGAGAAAAAGAGGTATCTCAAAGGAACAGGTATGAGTTTTGTGTGCTATGGACAGAGCAGGAAATCTTATTACTGAACTTATATGTAAAGGAAGAATGAAGCATACAGATTTAGAAAGGCTATTTACTGGTAGGATTGAAAATGAAGCCATTCTTTGTACAGACTCACATAAGAGTTATATTCAGTTCACCAAAAATTTAGGTATAGAACTCCAACAAATCAAGCGTGGGAAACATAAAGAAGGAATATACCATATACAACATATTAATGCTTTCCATAGCAAAGTAAAGAAGTGGATGTATAGGTTTAATGGTGTTGCAACTAAATATCTGGCTAACTATATGTATTGGTTTAAATGGCTTGAAATCTTCAATACCGAGAAAGATACTATAAAGAGCAAAAATTTGTTGGTACAATCTCACACTTCTCATATAGACACAAAACTAAAGGATTTTAGGATAAGAGAAGCAATTTATTCATAACTTATGTAAAATATTTGTAATTTTACATTGATATTATGTATAATTTAATAAATAAACTGTTGTAAATGTTGTGAATGTGGGGGTTTATATGAAAAAAAGAATACTAATTGTGCTAACTTTGATTTGCTTGGTATCTATTATAACTAACATTTTTCAATTTAATAGAATTAGAAAATACAATTCAGATGAACGTTTTTACACTACTGCTGTTGAAAATTCTTTTAAAGGTTTCATCGCAGGTTTAGATTATTACGATGGCAAAACTAGTGCTTTATCAAATGAAAGTGCAATAAAAAATAGTGTGAGTGCTGTTGCAGGAATTAGAAATATTGCTCCTTTGTCATCATATAAAGACAATAAGCCACTCTCTTTAATGCTATTAAATTTAGATATGTTTTTTGTAATGGAGTCTAATGAATATATAAACAAAAATATAGATAGTATTAAGCCTCAATTAACTAATATATCGAAAAACTTAAATGATGAAAAAGCAATTACGGAGTTAAATACTGTATTGGAAAAGTTAGTATCAAACAAGTAAAACCTTAATTTACTTAAATAGTAATTTACTTAAAATGTAAGTAAGGGAACTGTTAATAGAGTTCCCTTTAAAAATGGTATATTATCAGTACTATTCTTTCACAGAGCCAAAATATAATATATAAATTTTTTTTGTAGGATATTAATTAAGAATGAAGCATTAATCTTTAAGATGTGGGTGCTTCTTTTCTTTTGCATTAATTTCCTGTTCGTAGTCACATATAAGAATTTACTAAATAATACTTTAGAATAATAATATATTTATGCAGTATGTATAAGGTGATAAAATGGAAAAACCTCACTTACTACTGATACGGAGAACCGTACCATAAGTAACGGAGGTTTTTTCATTATATGTTTCCGCATACAGCTCACGTGGAGTGTGTGGTGAGGATAGAGAAGAAATAGGCTGGTAGCAAAGGCCTGGGGCATTATGCCCCTTTTTCTTTTGTGTGTGTTATGTTTCCTCAGACTTAAGGTTTGTTATGGATTAGACCCCGGGGGTATATAAATACGCAAAAATCATAACAAATACGCAATTATATAGATAGACTTTGTAATCAATATAAAAGCAGGCTTAACCAAATAAGCTTTTATATATGCTATTTGCCTCCTTATATCTTCTATTTGATTCTAGATATCTTATTAATAATAACTGTACCTTGTTGTAGATATTCAAAAATCCTATTTTTTTATAAAAAGGTAATGTGATTTTTGTTACTTGAACATAAAAAATGTCTTCATCAAATTGAAAGATACTTAGGTATAAAGTATGGAGATAATGGTAATATAGAGAATTCTTATAGGTAGAAGTTAGATATCGATCAAATATTTCTTTACTATTTAAAAACTCCTTCAACTTTATAAGAACTTCTATATATATGCATGCAGCTATCATAGGCTCTTCGTTTGCATGCCAGGCGGATTTTTGCCATGGATCTGTATTTGTAGATAGAACAGGCGCATTCATGGCAAGTTTACAAAATGTAATACTTTCTTCGTATCTATTCATATTTAGATACAGGCTGGCAAGACTAGTATATATACCAAATATATTCTTATTTAATGAGAAGAATTCCGAACCACTGAGAACAGTCTTAAAATGATAGTCTGCTTTAGCATATATTTTTAATGACTCGTAGCATGACCCTAAAAAGTTATGACATTCCAAAGAATTTCTGTACCTTCCTGTCATTGCATAGCTGTTTAAAGCCTTCTCAAGGTAGATTACAGCTTTTAAAGGCTCAAGACTATGAAGATAAGCCACTCCTAAGCGGTAGTTTATCCAAGGTGTATCTTTCATTCTATAGGCTTTTTCTAAACGATTGATACCTTCGGTGTGATTGAGATTGTCATATAAAAATTTTCCTGTTGATAACAAAAATAGATACTGAAGGCCAATGTCTAAATTATAATAAATTTTATCAAGTTTATTTATTGAAGTTTCTAATTCTGTATAAGCTTTTCTATCAACCAGAATGTTGTACATGAGTTTATATATGTTGAATTCAATATTGTAAGCGGAATTTTGCAGGATTGGCTCTAAAGTCAACAATTCTGCAAAAGCCAGCTCTGCAGCATCATATTCAAAGCTTTCTATGTAAAAGGCAAGCTTATGCAGCTTTTGTCTTATTAATCCTATATACTTGACATCTGGAATAGTAGCGATTTTTAATCTTTTTAAGAGGGCCTCTATTATTTCTCTTCTAAGTCTTTTTTTACAGTTTTCAAAATAGCTCAAGTGACTTACAGAACATATTCCGTGAGCTAAAGCCTCCTGACTGATACAGGATTCCATCCTATTATATTTAATCCAGCAGGATAAAAAGTCATATTCAAATTCACTCCCCAATATACAAACAGTATTGTCCATAAATAAGCCTCCTAAAAAATAAATATTTTCACTAAATATAGTTAAATTATAGATAAATTGTATCACTTAAGTACGCTAAATTAAAACAATTATTCAATATAAATCTTTTGAAGTATTGCTGATATATTAATATAATTAATTTGTGAAAGAAGTATAAAAGGAGGGGAAGACATGGTTTCAAAAATTGAACCTTATAAAGGTATCGCAGCTACTTATGATGAAATAAGGCCAAGCTATCCTGAAAAACTTATTGAAGATATAATCACTAAGACTGGAATTAGTCTTGGTGACAGATTGTTAGAAATCGGGCCTGGAACAGGAAAGGCAACCATACAATTTGCTGATAAAGGATTTTCTGTCCACGGAATAGAATTAGGGGAAGATATGGCGGCGATACTCCGTAATAAGTGCAAGCAATATGAAAAAGTTACTGTGGATGTTGTACCATTTGAGCAATGGACAGGCGTAGATAATGAAGAGTATGATATGATTTACTGTGCTCAGGCCTTTCATTGGCTTGATCCGAAGATAAAATATGAAAAATGCCACAAACTTTTAAAGGATGGCGGATATCTCGTTCTATTCTGGTACAATCCTTGTGATGACGATTCACTTAAAGCAAAAGAAAGGCAAAATAAGATTAATACGATAGTCAAAAAATATGTTTCAATATCTTTTGTAAAAAATGAAAATTCACGAAGACGAGAACATGATGGAGTATATAAAGAAGATGAGAGATTAAAAGAGATTGAAAACTCAAGTTTATTTACTTTAGTCGAAAAAATAGAATATCTTCTTGAAACAAGAAATAATTCGGATGAATATTTAAAAGTTATGAAAACTGTACCAGCCTTTGCATCTATACTGGATGGTTTAGATGATATGTGCATTAGCAATATGAATAACGAAATTAAAGAGGTAATAAATGAATATGGTGGCTATGTAAGCTCATTTTTAAACTTTTCCTTGTACATAACAAAAAAAGTGAGTTAAGTTATTGAGCGGCTAATCATACCCCCCCTTTTGTTGAAAGGGGAGCCATCTTTGTTAAAGCTGGTATTTTAGCATATTAGTATCATCTTTCTAGCACAACCCATGTGGAGAAGGTAGCATGCTAGAACAGAATGTGATGGATCATAGTAATTGGGGCGGTAGCCCCTTTTATTTTTTTTGCTTTATCAGATGAGGATGCTCAATGTAAGTAACACTTTTTATTAGTGGGGAATATATTAATATTGGTGCACCGACATAAAGTATGTAAATGAGAGGTAATTGCAATGATCAAGCTTGCTTTGATAGGCTGTGGAAAATGGGGAAAGAATTATCTAAAAACAGTAACTGCAATAGAGGGCTGTGAATTGAAGTGGGCCTGCGACCTAGACTATCAAAGGCTAAATCAAGCAGCTCCTGTTTACCATCAGACCAGGTTCACTGAAAACAAAGCAGATATATTGAATGACAGTGAAGTACAGGGGATTATTATAGCCACAACACCTGAAAGCCATTACAAGTTGGCGAAGGAAGCAATAAGCAAAGGCAAAGCTGTTCTCGTAGAAAAGCCTGTGACAATTAACAGGAAAGACAGTAATGATCTGATTGAATTGGCTGCTGCACAAAATACCGTATTGATGGCCGGCCATACATTGATTTACCATCCTGCTATCAAAAAGATAAAGGGGCTTCTGGAAGAAAAACATATTATTGATGATCTATGTTACTTGAACATGTCCAGAACCAGTTCCGCCTCTCAGGCTCCCAAAGTAGATGTTCTTCATGATCTGGCAGTTCATGATATCTATCTTTCCCGCCACCTGATAGGGATGGACCCAATCTGGGTAATTGCCAATGGAGAAAGTTATATCCATAGTCCTTATAACAATGTTATTAATATACTCATGGGTTTTCCAAATGGTAAAATAGCTTCTATATTTGCTAGCTTCATTCATACGGAAAAAACTAGGAAAATGACACTGGTTGCATCGAAAACAAAATTAGTATTTGACGATGCACAGACCGCCGATAGAAAAATCCAACTCTTCGATAACGGAGAGCAGGAGTATTTCTTGGCAGTAGAAGAGAATCTGGAACCTCTGACACAGGAATGTCTTCATTTTATCGAATGCATTAGAGAAAACAAGGAACCTCTTAGCGGCAGTGAAAATATAGAATTTGTGGCAAAAATAATTGATTGCATTTCCGACTCTCTCGCAAAAGGAGGAGAAAAAATCATCATCAGCTGATGGAGAATGTTAGCATTATAATCAGGTAAGTGAGGTGAAATTATATTGGAGGTAAAGCGCTATTCAAAAGAACTTGAGAAGGAATGGGAGGGATTTGTGGGTTCCTCAGTTAACGGCACTTTTATGCAGGAAAGAAAATTCCTGGGCTATCATCCTTCAGACAGGTTTTCAGATCATTCCCTGATATTTATGGATGATAAGATAATCTTAGCCGTTCTTCCTGCTGCTGTAGTACAACAAGAGGATAAACGCATCCTGGTTTCTCACCCCGGCGCTTCCCATGGAGGGCTGATAATAAAGTCCAGTCTTAGCACTAAAAAATGCTTGGAGCTCGTAAGTGCCCTTGTTGAATGTTGTGCCATGAACGGTTTTGACTATATACGGCTAAAACCTGTTCCGAAGGTTTACCATAGAGAGCTTTCGGGCCAACTTGACTTTGCATTAAGGTTTTCTGGGTTTAGGCTTGAGTATACAGAGCTGGCCACAGTCCTTGAGCTGAAAAAAGATGAGGAAGCTTTTGTAAAACTGGTAATGAGCGACACAGCTTTTCGAAACTATCAGAAGGCATTGAAAAGTGGGTTATCAGTGGTTGAGGATGCCAACATAAATGATTTTTGGCCTATCTTAGAACATAAACTTAAACATAATCATAATGCAAAGCCAGCACATACATTTGATGAAATCAAACATCTAAAAACACTTTATCCAGACAGGATAAAACTCTTTGCAGCCTATGAAGGAGCAACTCCTGCAGCGGGTGTTTTGGCATTTTTACTGAACGAAAGAGTTATAAACTGTTTTTATATTGCCCACGACGATGGTTTCCAGCACCTGCGGCCGTTAAACCTTATTTTTGGTCATATGATGGAGTGGGGACTAAAAAACAGTTTTTTATATTTGGACTTTGGCATTTCCACTGAGGCAAAAGGAAGCATCGTCAATACAGGGCTGTTCCGTTTCAAAGAAGGTTATGGTGGTCATGGGATACTCAGAGAGTGCTATTTGTATGAAGTAAACAATAGTAAATAGTTTAAAGGGGTTGGGGTAGTGAAATTAGCAGGTCATCAACCGAATTATATTCCTTGGCCGGGATATTTTGTTAAGATGGCACAGTGCGATATTTTTTTTATTTTAGATACTGCTCAGTTTCAAACAGGCAGTTCACTTGATAATAGGAATCTTATCAAAACTTCCCAAGGGACTCAGATGCTAACTGTGCCGGTGAAACGCAAAGGCATGGGCTTGCAGCGATTTAATGAAGTTACTGTCATACCGGGGTGGAAAAGGGATCATCTTATGGCACTGAAAGTAAACTACGTAAAGGCACCCCATTTCAAAGAAGTATTCCCTATGATGGAGCAGGTATTGCAGGATACCGGATATCTTATAGATACCAACCTAGCTTTTATCAAGCTCGTACATGACCTGCTGGGACTTAAAACAAAGCTTGTCTTTTTATCAGATTTACCTCAATTTGGTGAGCTTCGAAAAAATGAACTGATAGCTGCAATCTGCTCCCACTTTTCTGCTGACAGCTATCTGTCCGGTATTGGAGGAAGGGCATATATTAAGCCAGAGGTTTTTGAAAAACAAGGTATTAAATTCGAGTATTTGGAATATGAGCCTGTAGTATATCCGCAGCTTTGGGGAGGTTTTATCCCCAATTTATCTATAGTTGATATGTTATTTAATTGCGGTGCACAGGGCACACGCAAGCTTTTGTTGAAAGAGGTGCAAGTATGAAAAGAATACTGTTTTTTGCACATAGTTCTAAATATACTCTTGGGCTGCCCCAGGGCTTTAGGGAACTGAATTGTCCTGTTTATATCCTCAGAGATTTAAGTAGAAGTTCTATTATAGACGCAGTTGACCACTTTAGGCCTGATATTATGATAACAACGGGATGGGCTTACCGCAGGTATAGCCGTGAGCATATAGACGAGCTTACTAAAAGAGCTGCTAAATATAAGGTGAAACATGTCTATTGGGCAACTGAAGATCCAAGATGGACGGAAAAGTGTTCCTTCAGGTGTATTGAAACCTATAAACCTGATGCAGTTATGACCATACATCCTGGCAGTGTAAATAAATACAGGGAGCTTGGGCTTCCTGCGGGGCATCTGGATTTTGGCTGCAATCCGGAATTTAATAAGTATGAACATCCAAGCAGTGAATATGACTATGATGTAGCTTTGATCGGAAATGGCGGAAGAGAGTGGAAGTCCTATCGTAAGGATAGCGTTCAGATATTACTTAAGCCTTTGGTGGAAAGGGGATATAACATTGCTATTTGGGGGAAGCGATGGGACAGTTTTAATGAGGAGCTGATGGGGTTTAAGATCCCAGCCCATATGATCAAAGGTGAACTGTCCTATGAGGAAACAAATAAAGTATATAATTCAGCTAGAATTATATTAGGCTTGCAAAATGACCATGACATGCTAACATCTCGGACTTTTGAAGTACTGGGTTCCGGCGGTTTTTTACTGACGGTACCAACACCATCTGTCACCAAGCTGTTTATAAATAATGTTCACCTATCCTGTGCTTCTTCCTCGGAAGATACAGTTGAACTGGTAAATTATTTTCTTAAAAATACTGCAGCACGTCAAGAGATATCTCGCAATGGCCAGCTGGAGGTTTACACAAAACATACTTATAAGGAACGGGCCAGACAAATTCTTGATTTCTGCTGTTCAGTTGAAAGGAATTGAAATGGAAATGGATAATCAGAAAACTATAAAACAAAAGGTTTCTCTAACTGGTACCAGCATTACTGGCGAAACTAATGCAAAGGTTACTTTTTATCCAGCCCCAACCAGTACTGGTATAATATTTATCCGTAATGACCTGCCAGGCAGCCCTAAAGTAAAATGCTCATTTGAAAAAGCAAATGTTGAATACAGATGG
The DNA here is from genome assembly GCF_016765585.1 of Clostridium rhizosphaerae. GTDB lineage: Bacteria > Bacillota > Clostridia > Clostridiales > Clostridiaceae > Clostridium_AT > Clostridium_AT rhizosphaerae. Next base: position 267,273 of record NZ_JAESWC010000002.1, on the reverse strand, counting down.
TCTTCTCTTGCTGATGGAGACGTTCGAATCGAACACACGGAGCATGCCTTGGCAGCCTTATCAGGATTAGGCTTGGACAACGTATTTATTGAGCTGGAACAGGCCAGTCTGCCCGTAACACCGGATTACAGCAGTAAAGAGTTCAAAGAAGCCCTCATTGGAGCTGGCATAGTGGAACAACCTGCCAAGAAGGAAATGATAAAAATACTTAAGCCCATCATTGTATATAAGCGTGAAAGCTTAGAGGATATGGAATATGAAAAGTTCCTGATAGCTCTTCCCTACGACGGATTCAAACTAACCTATATGCTTGACTATTCCAATGTGCCTGAGTTTTCTCAAGTAGCTGAAATGGACATAACTCCTGAAACCTTTGTAAGTGAGCTGTCAGATGCCCGTTCTTATATAATTGAGTCAGAGCTTGAAGAGATAGTAAACCTAACTGGGAAAGTCAGCTCAAATGTATTGGTAGTGAAATCCGGGGCTGAGTATAGCTCGTGGAAATGGCCCAATGAACCTGCTAGGCATAAAGTGCTTGACCTTCTCGGAGACCTTGGCTTACTTGGGAAAAAGGTACAGGGACATGTGATAGGCTTCAGATCCGGTCACCGGCTAAATCTAGAGCTGTGCAAAAAAATTTATGAGGAGTGTAATAATGATTGCTTTAGATAAACCTATGCTTGGCATAGAGGAGGTTGATTACATTGTCAGCAGCTTACAAAAATATGAATGAAATCAATGGTTCTCTGAGTGTATTAGTTACAGGTGCAGGTTCGGTTTACGGACTGGGTATTATCAGGTCACTTAAAGCATCGGTGCTTCCTGTTGAAATAATAGCAATTGATACAAACCCATATTCCCTAGGTTTATTTTTTGCAGACAAAAGCTTTATCGCTCCCCGGGCAGCAGATGAAGAAAACTATTATATGTTTATTAAAAACCTTTGTATAGATCATCAGATTAAAGCCATATTTATAGGCTCTACAGCGGAGCTTCCCTTTTATTCAAGAAATAGAGAATCCCTTGAAGCTTCTACAAGGTCAATGGTATTTGTAAATTCTCCGGAAGTGTTAGAGCTTTGTACCGATAAGTGGCTCACCATGTGCCATTTGTCTCGCTGCGGTTTTCAAATTCCCGCAACTATCAGGTATCCTGAAGATGCTGGTATGCTGTCCTCATTTATTGAAAGTGCTGGGTTTCCCCTGATAGTCAAGCCCCGTTTTGGACGTGGCTCAGTAGGTGTTGTTCTGGCTAAGGATAAAGAGCAGCTGCTTGAAAGTATAAAGGGTAAGGAAAGCCTACTTATACAGGAATACATCACAGATGAGGAGCAAGAGTTTACCGTAGGGATTTGCATAAATCAAAAGGGAAAGGTCATTTCCAAAATCGCTTTAAGGCGGTATCTGCAGGAAGGAGTTTCTATTGCTGCAGTTTCTGATAGTTATCACGATATTACAGATTATTGTGCGGTGGTTGCAAGTACACTGGGAGCGTATGGGGCTATAAATATTCAATTGCGCCTTAAAGATGATAAGCCAGTAATTTTCGAAATAAATCCCAGATTCAGCAGTTCCACAGGGATGCGGTTACTATTTGGAATAAATGAGCCGGAAAGCTTAATACGCTCAGAAGTGCTTTGCCAGGATGTAATACCCGGCTGCGCATCAACTGGTCTTGTACTCCGGCAATACACTGATTATTACTTCCCACTAGATAAGATCTTGCGTCCTAATATTACGTAAAAATTATTGAAAACCACGACTAATTAATTGATCGTGGTTTTTTATGTTTTAAAATGCAAATAGAGCAATGTAGAAATTTTAAAGGTAATAAGTATAACTTAGCAAATTCCAGCAACTTATACGCAATGGTTGGGAAATGCCACCTTTAATAGCTCAACATGAAGGAAATGATCTTTTAGTGAACGATGGGAACCACCGTCTGGAAGCTATGTGTAGGGAAGGTATTGAAAAGTGCTGGGTAATTATTTGGAATACTCATTATCAGGATAATATTAGTGCTTTTAAATAGGAATTCGATATATTTAATTACTGTAAAATTTTGAGGATATTTACTTAAATGCAAGAAGAAAATATTACTCATAAAAATCTACGTTATAACTGTCACGGTGAACCGTATCATAAGTAAATGAGGTTTATGCCTTAACCATTAAAATTGCTTGGTTAGGGCTTTTTTTATGGCAAAAATATCTTATAATAATTACTAAAATATACTAAGTCTAGCTATGGATTTTTACAAAATATGCTATAATTAAAAGAGATGAAATAAATGATACTGAAATTTTTAAGTATGGGATAAATAGTAATTTATAGGTGGGATGAAAGAAAAAATAAAGGGGCTGTGTAATTGTGGGTATATTGTTTCTTTTACGTTGCGTCGAAACTGTAGTTGCATTTATATGTATGAACCTGTCACTTGGGTCTTTTAAAAAAAATGCAAGATTTCAAAGGGTCATATCTGTTATTATGTTATTTGCAGTTTGTATTATTATAGCAATTATATATAATAATGCAGGTGTGGCAATTGTTGAAAAGATATATATTCCGATTATGATTCTTGTTATTTGCCCAATTATAATCATTAATTCTAATGATAAATTATGGGTAATATTATTTAATTTTTTTACCCAATTCCTTATATATAGTGGTATCAGTATGATATGTACTAATATTTATATGATATTTCCCTTAAAACCAGAATGGATTTATTTACTAACACGAGCTGTTGCTTTTTCTCTTATTATTTTCATTGAAGTAAAATATATACGAAAACATTTTCGATACTTTCTTCAAATCATTAATTCTGGGTGGCATATATATTTGTTATTAATAATTTCATTTTGTTTACTTATTGCGTTGCTAAGTGCATATCCTACAATGTATTATAACCGTTCTTTTTATTCACAACTGGAAATTGTAGCGGCTTATATCCTGCTGGCATTAGTATTATATGGAATGTATTATACTTTGTGTAACACGAAAGAAAAATATGAATTGCTAGAATCTGAGAAAAGTATAAAAGAAAAAGTTAAATATATGGAAAAAAATATAAAAATGAAAGAAGATATATTTGCAAATGTATCACATGAGTTTAAAACCCCTTTGAACTTAATTGTAAGCTCAAACCAATTAATAGAGGTTTATTTGAAAAATGATCTACTTACCGCTAATAAGGAAAAAGCACTAAAAAATATTAATATAATTAAACAAAATTGTTATAGGTTTACAAAGCTTATCAATAATATATTAGATATGTCAAAAATAGATTCAGGATTTTTAAAGCTGAATCTGAGCAATGAGAATATAGTTAGTGTCATTGAGAATATTGTAGATTCAGTAGCAGAATATATTAAGCTAAAAGGATTAAGTATTACTTTTGATACAAATACAGAAGAAAAGATTATTGCCTGTGACCCTGAAAAGATTGAGAGAGTTATTCTGAATCTTATTTCAAATTCAATAAAATTTACAGATTCAGGGGGCAGTATATTTATAAATATTTTAGATAAAGGACACATTGTTGAAATAGAAGTAAAAGATACGGGTATAGGAATAGATGCGGAACATTTGGATAGGATCTTTAAAAGATTCCATCAGATAGACAAGACTCTTTCACGTAATGTTGAAGGCACTGGTATTGGATTATCTCTGGTAAAATCACTTATTGAATTGCATGGGGGTAATATAAGTGTTGATAGTGAAGTTGGTAAGGGAAGTATATTTAAAATGGAGCTTCCTGTAAATACACTAGAAGATACAGAAACTGCTTTCATAAAAGACTTTACAAAAAATAAAATTGAAATGATTAATATTGAGTTTTCTGATATACATACAACTTAAGCATTGTAATTTAGAATTATATCATAATTATGTATAGATAAAATCATAGAAACAGGGAATTTAAAACCCTGTTTTTTTATACCTAAAATTCGGATTTCTATCAAAACACATGTTGAGAAAGTTTTCTTGATAAAGTGAGTTTAGATTGCTTTTATGTTCCCACTTAAGGGCTTGGCGGAAGCTTTAAAAAATCTATAAGTATACTCAGGACAGCTTAAAGACCAGTTCCACCGGAGCACAGAAATTCTGTATTTCCTTCATACTCCTTGCTATGCTTCTTGAATACAAGAGATTTGACAAGATATATCTTCTTAAAGTAAATAAAACAGCTTCGGGAAGGGAAATAGTAAAACTTGAACCAATAAGGACAAAATTACTGAAAGAGCTTCCGCGAATCCGTTCTTCTCAGAGCAAGTTACGTTTGATTCCATATAATAAAAATGGTACCTATATAGGTACCATTTAAAGTTATCTCACAACAAGATCAGTAACATTTCTCTCAGTTATCTGAGCTGAATGTTTAGCTATTAAATTTCCCCCGGTTGAAGAAAATATGTTTCCTGCTATTATAGTATCCATAACAACAGACACTTCCTGCTGACTTATATTGTCTTTAACATCGGGAAGTGTAACATTGGCTCTTGTGCCTTCTTCATTTAAAAAAGTCATTATTAAACTTTTATCTGCCATTTAAAATTCCTCCTTTCTTCTCAATTCTCAATTCTCAATTCTTAAATTACTCATTAACTAAAACACTGTCGTCGGTTCTTCCCACGCTGACAAACTCATTTTTTAATAGGGAGCCTAAAGCTGTTCCTATTTCAAGTAGCTTGTCAGGAGCTGCTGTCACTTTTACATTTGAAAACTTTTTAGCTTTTATAATGTCCTTTCCATTTGCGTCGATTCCAGCCTTAAACTTTATGCTTAAAGCTGAGCTTACAGGTGTGCTTACTACTGCCATATCTTTTCACCTCCTCGTTTGAATTTTGATTACATACATATATATGCAGTTTTTAAGGTCTTTTAAAAATTATTGCTTAAAATGATTAGAAAGTTTGTATAAAACATAATCCTTTTTCTTAGAAGCTTCATAATAGGTCATGCCTTTTTTCTCAGCATAGTTTTTAAGAGATAAACCTTTGTAATATACCATCGTAACAAGCTCCATTTCCTGTGGAGGAAGCTTTGATACTGCTCTTTTCACTTCTAGAGCTTCTTCAGTTTTGAGTACGTCTTCCTCCAGGTTTTCTAAAGAATCTATGCAGTCTATATACTCATTAGCTTTGCCATAAGGATCAACAACGGAATTTAGGCTCAAGGCCTTTTCATGCTTTGAGTTTTGCCTTGCAGTGTATTTAAAAGCATTTTTAATGGATTCATAAACATAGCTTGAAAAGGTGCAGGAGCCTGTCCTGTATTTTGAAAGCGCATTAATTATTGCCATGTAGCCTATCTGCTCCAGATCATAAATATCATAGTTTCTAATGTTGAATTTCCTTGCGGTTTTAAATATAAAAGGTTTATATTGCTTCAGGACTTTTAAAAGTTCCTCTTGATTTCCGTTTTTTGCTCCTATAACACAGGTTTCAATTTCGTAGTGATTCACAGTATCCCTCCTTAAATGCCTTCATAACGTAGGAAGGCATAATCAATATATAATGCAATAAAGTTCTTACATTAAGGATGTCATAAAATATCCAAGTTTCAAGGATTTTTAGGACATCCTTAATGTATTAGAACTTTTGCATTATATATATACAGCTGAAAGCATTGTTTTTGGACCTTTTTCGAAAATATGAGGTTTTTTGTATATGTATTAATGATAACAGAAAAATTGATTGGAGGGTAAAAGTGCTAAATGCACTTTTACGGGCAGTTTGCGAATGAGAATGAGCGTGTTTAAACTGCCCCGGTCCGACAGAAGGAGGTTGAAGTGCTAAATGCACTTCAACGGGTAATTTGCGAGGCTAAAGTCCTAAATGGACTTTAGTGGGTAACTTATGAGCGAAGCGAATATCTTAAGTTACCCAGTGCCCGAAAGGGAGCGAGTGCTCTAAATTACCCAGTGTTTCGAGTGAAAGGAGAGAAAGATGGATAGAAAAGAATTTATTAATTCAGTGAAAGAGGGTGCTTTAAAGGGCTATGCTGATTACAGGATTTTGCCAAGCCTTACTATAGCTCAGGCAATTCTTGAAAGTTCCTGGGGAAGCTCACAGCTTTCAGTAAGGGCAAGGAATTTATTTGGCATTAAGGCCTTTTCAAACTGGAGAGGGGATAAGATTACTCTGCCTACAACTGAATGGTATGGAGATAAGAAGCAGGTAATAAACTCTGATTTCAGAGCCTATGACAGTTTTAATGAAAGCATTGAAGACCACAGCAAGCTGCTTTCGAGTGTTAGGTATACGCCTGTTAGGGAGTGCTCTAATTACAAAGAAGCCTGCAGAAAGATTTATGAGTGTGGTTATGCCACAGATCCTGCATACCCTGAAAAGCTTGTAAGGATAATTGAAGAAAACAAGCTTTATGACTTTGATAATTCTGAAGTGCTGCCTGAGGTTTCTGTAGCTACTAAAGAGGATAAAACACTTAAGTTTCAAAGGCTGTGCAATAGTCTAGGAATAAGAGATTATGAAGGAAAGGCTTTAGCAGAAGATAATAAACTTGGGCCAAGAACAAGAAGCTGTATTGGTAAAATGCTGGTTCTAAAGGAGGGTTCAAAAGGGGAAGCTGTAAGATTTGTTCAGGAAATTGTAAAGGCAGTGCCTGTGGACGGAAGCTTTGGACCAATAACTAAAAAGTGTGTTATGGAATATCAAAGAGCTAAAAATATTGAGGTAGATGGTATAGTGGGCACCCAAACTTGGACTACAATTGTTACTACATAAAAAATCACACCTATAACAGGTAAAAATGTTATAGGTGTGATTTTCGTTTATGCAGATTTACGCTCATCATTACCGCCAAGCTTAACTGAAAGTATAGTTGAAAGCTGATTTATAGAGGCAGCCAGACTGTCCATTTTGCTTTCAATTCTAATAAGTAAATAGGCAGCAACTGCTATGGGAAAACCTACATTTGCTATAGCTTTTAAAAAGTCTTCCATGGTATTCCTCCCTTCCGTCGGAAGCACTGAGCAATTAAAGATTACTCGCTACCGCTCGCTAATTGCTCGTAAAAGTCCATTTAGGACTTTTACCTCCTTTCCACTCGGAACACGGGGCAGTTAAGAAACGCTCATTGCCACTTTCAAACTGCCCGTTAAATCCCATTTAGGGCTTTAACCTCCTTTCCTTGCGTTGATAATAATAAATATGCAGGAAAAAAGGAGGTTTTAGAAGTTATGAATATTTATAGCTCTAGCGAATCATATAAGAATATTGTGAATTAATATAACTTCTGATTATGCTCTTTTACAGGAGTTAGAGGAACTTATTCATTGATGTATGATTTGATACCCGAAATCCAAGATTTTCATATAATGGTCTTCCTTTTTCAGTAGCCATTAAATCAACTGCGGCAACGCCTAATAGCTTTGCTTCTGATAAAAGTTCAGTCATAACTTTCGTCGCAATTCCTTTTCCTCTATGTTGAGGGTATGTAAAAACATTGTATACCGTACCTACAAGATATGATGAAAACGCTATTAGCGGAGGTCTTTCCACGATTGACATAAATGCAGTTGCTAATACTTCATTTTCATTCTCGGCAATGATAGCAATAAATCTCTTGTTAAGGTGCTCCGTAAAATATTCTTCTAACTTCGTTCTAATATCTTGCACTTCTTCCGAAGAAGACACACCTTTTTCTGCAAACAGGTATTCCATACGAATCTTTATGAGGAGGTCAATATCCTCTTTAACCGTTTTTCTTACTTTCATGTTTTGCACCACCTTATATTATTTCTTTTTTACCTTATCATATTTTTATATTTAATCCATCATACGCAAATTCTATATTGTCATAATTCTTTGCTTTTTCCAAATAATCATCATATGATAATCCCCAATCCTCTTCTAAATGAGTCATAATAACCTTATTAACATTATACTGTTTTTTTAGTTCAACAATTTCATCCATAACAAACATATGTTTTCTCATCTCATTATCGTTTTCAATAATAAAATTATCTTTTGCTACATCTGAAGTTATTGTATCTCCAATTATCAACAAATTAGCATTATTAAATAAATCTTCATCTGGAAAAGGTTTTACATTACATGGTGCATAAATAACCTTTTTATCCTTTTGCTCAAATACAAATACTGAGCTAATCTTATTACTAACAGGTATGATTGTAATTTTTATATCATTTATATTTAGTTCTCTATCAACAAGATTTATTTTTATTAAATTATAGTTTTTTTCGTAATTTTCAACATACGGTCCGAATTTATTTTTTATTGATCTTATATCTTCAATTACATAATCCAATCCAAACACATTTATAGGTTTTTTATTTTTAATTCCAACCGATAATTCACACCAATTTATTTTTATCTGTTCAAAAACTCTCATCCCTAGAGTATGGTCGGGATGCCAATGGCTATAAAGCACATTATCAATACTCTTTACATCAAATTTATTTAGTGCAATATTGATATCCTCCGGAGTATCAATTAACAAATTGATATCCTCTATAAATAATGAACATCCAAAACGCGAATATGGGGTTCCCTTCTCCCTCGCTTCTTTACATACTCTACAACTACATGTTGCTCTAGGTATTGACGTACATCCTCCAGAACCCAATACTTTAAATTTCATGTAACTTACCTCCAATAATTTCTTTTTTCATCAAGCATAAGCTTTTTCTTTATGTTCTCAATATTTTTAACTGCTTCTTTTCCACTACTAAAATACTTTTTATAGGTGTTGGTATATCTTCAGGCGTAGGTTCGTTCTTATAGTTTTATTGCGTCATATTTTACAAAGTTGAAGTAATTATAAAACATTAATTATTACAACCTTTATGAAGATTCTGTATCAGATTATTTCATCATATTCAATGCTTTATCTATAGTCTCTTGTATAATAGGACTGCAACATTTGCCTAAAGGATTATTAATCTCACACTTTCCGTTTTTCTTTGCTCCAGTAAATTTAATAATATCCTTCATATCTTTTGCTCCGTCTTTAAGGACAGCACTAATGATTTGCTCTTCTGTTACTTGGTTGCAATAGCATATATATTTGGGATTAGCGTCTTTTTTATACCATATGGGAATTTTAATATCTTTCTTTTTAAATATCTCATTTGCTACAGTATCATAATAAACAACATCACAATCTTTGTTTAAGCAAATACGATAATTACCATCATGTACTTTAGTTGAAATATTATCAAGAACAAAATGTTTAACTGTTATATTTTTAACTTCTTGTGTAGGTTCTTTACATATAGGGCATACAGGGAGTTGTTCTACTGTACCAGTAGACTTTTCTTTACTCGCTCAACAAGTCATTTTAATATTTTTATTTTCCATAATTTTCACCGCCTAAATCAAATCGTTAGTTTGGAGTTTTCTACAAGGATACAATAGTCTTTAATTAAATCATATCATATAAAGATGAAAGAATATAAGTAATTGTTACTGTGCAGATGTTAGTGGGAGTATATGTGATAAGAGTTAAAATCTAAAAAGCTTAAGCTGGTTTAAAGGATAAGGAAACTTGAGGGCTTAATGGTTTGTACAAAGCTTCCATGTATCAGCTTCTTAAAAATTTATCTTCTTTTCTTCCTGAATGCAGAAGGTGCCGCTCTAATTTTTTTCAACAATAACTTTTAATGACCTCTTTTTCTTTACTAATTTTACAACAATTACTGACGCACTTATAGCAAGGGGATAGGTAATAGCCCATCCTGCAAAAATAAAAATAATAATAGTAGCTATCAGAGATATCAAGCTGACGATAAACTCTATCTTATTATCTTTAAGAAGTACAACTCCAGCAGCACAGCCCGCTAAATAAGTAAGAATAAAAGTTGCATTTGGAAGCTGTATTAGGGTTGTGAGAGAAACAATTTTTAAAAAATATAATGTAAGTACTACAAAAAAGCACAATGCTAAGAAAATAAGTCCTCCTACCGGTGTATTGTATTTTCTAGAAATGAGTCCAAAGAACTTTGGTGCTTCTCCGCTTTGAGATAGTGAAAATGCCAACCTTGAGGCAGCTCCTACATAAGCTAGTACTGTAGCTGTACAAATAAGCAAACTAACTATTCCTACTATTATGGCACCTGATGAACCCAAAATTCTTTCAATTATAGAAACCAGTGCTGCCTGTGAGCCTGCGCCGTAACTATTAGTACCTACTGTTATAAGTGCAGTCATAAAATATAATAATCCGACAATTATAGCAGAAATTATTGTGGCTTTAATAACATCTTTTTCTGGATTTACAAATTCTTCAGATAAGTGAGAAACTGCCTCCCAACCTATAAAGCACCAGAACAAAATAGTAGAGGCTTTAAAAGCACTTACAATTCCTTTTGGCGCAAAAGGAGTAAAGTTATAAGCCTTTATGCTTGGTAAAGCTCCAAAGATTGAAATAACAAGTATGACTATAATGCTTATTACTACCGCTACTTGAACTCCTCCAGCTATATTCATACCTATTAGGTTAATAGTTATAGCTATAATAAGCATAAACGCTGCTATTATTATTGTTGTATTTATACCAAGCCCAAAAGCAGAGCTTAAGTAGCTTGCTCCAGTTAAGGCTGCAATCGGTGCTCCTATAGGGACAGACATAAGGAAAAACCAACCGATAATTGCTCCTGCTCTATTACCAAAGGCTTTAGTCACAAAATGTGATACACCTCCGGCACTTGGATACTTTTGAGATAAAAATGCCATACAAAGTGCTAGAGGCAAAACTAATATCATCATTGCTCCCCAAGCGAGCATGGAGGCAGGACCTGCTATCTCTGCTGCAAGCCCTGGAATTATTAAAATACCGGAACCTAACACAGCACCTATATATAAAGCAATTGCCTGTGGCAGTCTAATGGTTTTATTAAAGTTATTACTCATAAACAACATCTCCTTTTTATTATCTTTAAGATTTATTTTTATTAAGCCTTCTGATATAATAAATTATATTCACTAACTGACATTCTTGAAAGTGACAATTTGTTTATTATTTATGGGGTCAGTTTGGAGGTTTTTATGTTTGAATTAGCTTCAATTTTTAAAAAAAATTTAGATTCCCCACTTTACTGTCAGCTATATCAGCACATACGGGAGGAGATAAAATCAGATAAACTACCTGTTGGAACAAAGCTTCCTTCAATTAGACAGTTATCTCAAGATTTAAATATAAGTAAAAATACTGTTGAATTGGCATATCAGCAGCTTACTGATGAAGGATATATAAAAAGCAGACCAAGAAGTGGTTTATATGTAGCAGAACTAGAAAAGGATTTTAATAGGAGGGTTCCAGTTTTAGCAGATTCAAGGCAAAAGGAAAAAGATAATTTAAAACAAGAATACAAATATGACTTTGATCCAAATGCAGTAGATCTTGAGCACTTTCCCTTTTCTACTTGGAAAAAAATAACTAATGAATGTTTAAATCCCTATAGAAATGATTTATTTAAATATGATGTTACAATGGGAAATAATAAACTTAGAGAAGTAATTTCAATGTATCTACGTCACAGCAGGGGAGTTTACTGTGATAGCAGCCAAATAATCATTGGTGCAACTAATCAACACCTGATAGGGATTCTCTTTCAAATCTTATCTTTTGATAAATTCAAGGTTGCTATTGAAGATCCTGGTTGTATAGAAATGAAATCCATATTCAAAAATTTTTGTTTTGAATTTGTTGGTATACCTGTTGATAACGATGGTATAGATTTAGAAAAATTAAAATGCAGTGGTGCAAAATTGGTATATATTACACCCTCTAAACAATTTCCCTGCAGTGTGGTTATGCCTATTGGGAAAAGGCTAAGTCTTTTAAAGTGGGCTGAGGAAGAAGATGTGCTGATTATTGAAGGAGATTATGATGGAGAATACAGATATCATGGAAAGCCAATACCTGCTCTTCAAGGTTTGACTAATGCAAACAATGTTATTTATTTAAGCACTTTTTCAAAGTATATATTTCCTTCTATATGTATCAGTTATATGGTGCTTCCGGAAAAATTAGCAAAAATCTATAATAATGGACTCTATTTTCATGAGCAGTCTGTTCCAAGAATCAGTCAGCAAATTCTGCATCAATTTATTGAAGGAGGTAACTTTGAAAGACATTTAAGAAAAATGAGAAATCTATATAGTAAAAAGCATATGATCCTTATTAATTCCATTAATGAATTTCTTGGAGATAAGGTCACTATAGTAGGGAAGGATGCAGGTCTTCATATTCTTATTCAAGTGGATAACGGCATGACTGAAGAAGAACTTATTGAATTAGCAGCCTTACGTGGTGTGAAAGTTTATTCTTATAAGGCCTATTTATGGAATAGAGATACCTATAGTATTCCAAGAATAATAATTGGGTTTGGAGGATTGAATATAGACTCTATAGTTTATGGAATAAAATTGCTAAAAGAAGCTTGGAATTAGGGAGAAAGATATTCTCCCTAATTCTATTTTTTTAGGAAATTAGCTAGATTGATTGAGTTTGCTAATTGCTCCATGGTATGCTGCTGAAATGGCATTTGTACACATACGAATATCACGCCAGTAGAACTTGCAGCACAAAGGAGTAATATCAGCTTCTTAAGAACATAGCTTCTTAAATTCTAAAGAAGTTAAATATAAAAATTCTAGTGTTAGTATATTTTCGTGGACACATTCACATTTAAGATATTAAGATTAATATATACGAAGGGAAGTGTCCAGATGAGACCGACAGGAAAGAGATATACAGATGATTTTAAAAGAATGATAATAGAAGTTTATAACTCAGGTAAACCAGTACGTGAGATTTGCAGCGAATATGGCATAACAAACCCAATTATATATAGGTGGTTAAAGAATCCTCCAAGCAGTGAACTGCAGAAGCCTATAATAAAAATTAATGATGATTTGAAGGAGATCAATAAAGATAAAGAGCTTATAAAACTCCAGAAGGAAATTGCACGCATTAAAGAGGAAAATGAAATATTAAAAAAAGCTATCGCCATGTTCGCAAAGGAAGAGAAGCTATACTAGGATTTATTGATGAAAACAAAGATAAGTATTCAGTTAAAACTATGTGTAGGGTGCTTGAAATAGCTCGAAGCACATTCTACAAGTTTCATAATAAAACACTAAGTAACAGGGCTATTGAAAACCAAAAATATGAAAAAGAGATACTTGCTATTTATGAGAAAAGTAGTAAGCGATATGGTGCACCCAAAATTCATAAAACACTTGAGAAACAAGGATACAAGATAAGTCTTAAGCGTGTTCAGAGGCTTATGAAAAAGCTAAATATATCATCTATCGTTATTAAGCAATATAGACCATATAGAAGCAATACTGAAATTAATGAACGAAAGAATATATTGCTCAGAGACTTTAGTACAAAAACAATCAATGAAAAGTGGGTAGGAGATATAACCTATATACATACAATGAAAGAGGGCTGGTGCTATTTGGCATCAGTTATGGATCTTCATACAAGAAAGATAATAGGCTATTCTTTCTCAAAAGTCATGGATACAAGCTTAATTATTACAGCTTTAAAAAACGCTTATGATACACAAAGGCCTAACGGCTCAGTTATTTTTCATTCTGATCTCGGAACCCAGTATACTAGTGAACTATACGTAGAACAACTTAAAAAATATAATATGACAGCCTCATATAGCCGTAAAGGCTGTCCCTATGATAATGCCTGTATTGAGTCGTTTCATTCTATTCTTAAAAAAGAAGAAGTTAGTCGTGTAATATACTACGATTTTGCTGCTGCAAGGCTACAGCTCTTTAAGTATATTGAGGGATGGTATAACAGGCAAAGGATTCATGGCTCAATTGGTTATTTAACGCCTCAGGCCAAAGAAGACTTGGCTAAGGCGTCAAATTCATAAAAAAATTGTGTCCAAAATATTGACCTAGGTCCAATTCTTAAATTCTTACGTTCTTTACTTATAAAATTCTTAAGAATTTAACTTCTTTTCATCCTGAAGGCTGAAGTTAAATATGTAGTTGTAGTAGTAAGATATAGCCATATCAACTATGGTGTTGAACAGCACATTAACATTCGGATGCTCTGCTTTCAATGCATTGAGCTTTCTTACTGTTGAAGGTCTCATGGCATAGGATCTCTTCACAGTAAAATTTTCTCCGTTTATAGGTGGAGTAAGGCCTCTAGGTGCAGAGGAATATGTTTGACTCTGAAGGCTCAGAGGTTCATTGCTCTTTGCTTGAGCTGGTACCTTTGGAGCTATAGCTTTATTATCGTTAGGAGCAGCACTCATTTCAAAGCTAAAGGATGACAGCACTTTTCCAGTGTTAATATCTCCTTCAATGAATCCTTCATCATCAATATCACATACATCAAGAAACTCCACATTAGAATTGTTTTTATTTTTTCTGCTTGTTGATTGAGCTTTTAATACCATGTTATCATCTCCTTTAAAAAATTCTTTCTAAATATATAAATACACATCTTTAGATGCATATTTATTAAATTATGAGTTCTGGGGATATTTTTTATTGCAGCTGGAGCTTATAAAATTTATAAACAAGGAGGTTAAAGTCCTAAATGGACTTTAACGGGCAACTTGCGAGGTAAAAGTTCTAAATGAACTTTTACGGGTAACTTGTGAGCGGAAGCGAACATCTTAAGTTACCCAGTGCCCAAAGGGGAGCGAGTATGGTAAGTTGCCCCGTGTTCCGAGAGAAAGGAGGAAATGCAGATGTTTGTTGATAATGCGGTAGTTAAAAAGTTTGAGGGAGGGGAGGTCTATGATAAGTTTGCCATTGCAGCAACTTTGTTTGATGTGAGCTTTAAGGGAGCTTCCTGCAGTGTTATTGAATCACAGGTGTTGAAGAATTGTGAGGGGTGCAATTTGAAGTTTTTATGTAGGAAGATTGATGAGGTTGTGAATGATTATACGGAGAAGACTGCCGTGGTGACGCAAAGTTTCAACTTTAGTAAATAAGATTAAATGGCTGCACTTTTAAGCAATTTTAACGGCTTGGAAATGCAGTCCTTTTATACGGAAACAAGAACCGCTCACATTATGACTTCTGCTTTATTTATCTGTTTCATAAGCGCTGATAGGATGCCCATTTTTTTTAGCCTCTGACTGTTTATTTAACAGTGTTGCCTTACGCAAGAATTTTGTATGTATTCCTCTTTTACATACTTCTGCTCCAAGTGGAGTTGCTAAAAAAGTCTTGCATTTCCGTACATCACTATATTTGCCATTGTCTCTAGAAATCTTAGTGATTACTACGCTCCATTAGAGGCGTAGGTTCATATTATTGTACAATAAAGAAACCATCAATTCATTTATAAACACGGCCCGAAGGTGACACCTGCATAATAATTTATATTGTAGAGGAATGTTCCTCATATTCATGTACTCTGTATCAATACGAGTAGAGTTATGTACGATACGGCCTAAAATAGCATCAGCCATAGTGCCACCCCCTAGGCGAGTATGGCTCTGACACATTTTACTGAGTACATAATAACGAGAATGGCAATCATATGATTTCTCAGTAAGCTCAAGAATGAACCTAACATCACATCAGATAATTCTTGAAGGAGCCATTCATCTAGAATCAGAAAGTTGGTATTTAGAAAATTTTCTTACTAATTTGCTGACCCACTTGCCTTGTAGAGTGACCTCAGCACGGAGTTTTAAAAGTTCTGGCACTCTTATGTAACGCACTCTATATAGTTGTCTACAGGCAGCTTTGCTTAATGCGCAAGCTAAAAAAGTTTTATCAGAGCCTGTAAAACCATTAAGCACAAGACTAAAATTATTTCGCATATATTGGCTGGTTGAAAGCTTGAGAATTTGATTTTTATCAAGCCCTCTATCTGCTTAGTAAATTGAGTTTACATCTGTATCGGTAAACTGAATTTAGCTTGCTTTATTAAGCGTCTTGAACGCTTATTGTTTTTTCTGATATAGACTCTCAGTAACTAAGGTAACTTTTTCATCAAGGGTCATGGCTGAGTAGAGGGAGTGATTGTCATCATGCATTTTTAGTATATCAATCATTTCATTTCTGGTTGATTAAAAGCATCTTACACAAAAAACTTGACAGACTTAGCTAAGGGGAACCTTCCAAAACAGGTTCCCCTTTTAAAATGTTATACTATTAGCATTATCCTTAAATAAAGTCTTATCCAAAACCACATCCTAGTGGTAAATAAAAAGGCATAGCTTCTAGCTGCCAGTTTTTTTGTAATTATTATTTGAGTCATGAAGTTTAACAAGTTTACTGCAAGTATTAGGTCCTGCGACTCCATCAACTACAAGATTGTTCTTCTTCTGATATTCTAAAACTGAGTTATAGGTATTTATTCCAAATATCCCGTCAATGTTAGCCATATAAAGATTCTCATTTCTTAATAGATACTGCAGCTTTTTAACATCGTCACCTCTACTGCCTCTCATTAAGATTCTTGTAAAATTAATGTCATCGTAAGTTTCTGTTGTTGTTCCATTGCCTGAACCAGTGCTGTTACCCGGACTTCCGGTATTGCTTGAGTTCCCAGGCTTTGTGGTACCACTATTTTCTAGGCCATTGCTAGAGGTTCCTGGAGAACTCGTATTGTCAGTTCCGGCAGTGGTGGGAGGATTATTATTGATTTTCTCTTGTATAGGGTTTAAATAACTTTTGTATGAAAAGTAATTTGGTCCGCCTTTAAGTAAGAAGAGAGCTGCAATTCCAATCATAATGATTAAATAAACTGCAAATCCAACTACTAACTTCTTTTTCAAGTACCCATCTCCTTTCCGAGTACTCACATTAATGTATATTCATGCAAAGTATGTAGATTGCCACTGAAAAGTAATTTTGTTAAACCTTTTATGATTTTATTACAGAGCAAGTGTAACACAATTGGTCCATACCTCATATTAATGTACTACGGTAACACTATATTAAGAAGTGATGGTGGTTTATACCCAAGCAATATCTAAATAACTGATGATGATCCGCTAAAATATAGACAAGCATTATGAGAGTAAAGAGTTAAACAAAACAGTTAATCAAAATAGTTCAGCAGATTAATTATTTAAAGGAGTTTCTATGAAAAGCAGTTGTTATAGCATGGGAGATATTGCACGAAAGACGAACATGTTATACGAGCTAAGTGATGAGGAAAGGCAGCAACTAAAACAAGTTTTGCTAGAGATATATCAGGATATTCTTAATTTCTGTAACAAGGAAAATCTGTGCGCCATGTTAGGCGGGGGAAGCGCTTTAGGCGCAGTAAGACATGGAGGATTTATTCCTTGGGATGACGATTTAGATTTAATTATGCCCCGTAAAGATTATGATTATTTTTTTAAAGAGTTTCCAAAGCATTATGGTGATAAATATACATTATATGTTCCGCAAGAAGGCTATAAAATGAGTAACTTATTTGGGAAAGTAATCAAAAAAGGTACAGAGTTGGTTGAGTTACAGAAAATCACAAGCGATTTTGATAAAGGAATCTATGTTGATATTTTTCCTCTTGAATTTGCTCCTGATAACATTATTGGTCAAAAGGTCAAAGGAATATTATCAACAATACTTGGTTTAATTGCAGTATCAATTTTTGCATATCAAATGAGAAACCCTTTGATAGATAAATTTATGAAACAAAACAAGCGCACTTATTTTGTCTATAAAGTTCGGTTATTTCTTGGTTGGTTGCTTTCCTTTAAAAGTTATGAATATTGGTATATGAAATTTGATAGATTTGTAAGATCAAAAAGAGTTACGAATTACGTTACTATTCCTACAGGTAGAAAGCGATATTTAGGAGAACTGCAAAAAAATGAGGTCTATTTTCCAATAAGGCCTGTTGAGTTTGAAGGTAAAGAGGCTTATATACCAGGAGATTATAATAAATTTCTTACAGATCTTTATGGTGACTATATGAAAATTCCACCTGTTGATAAAAGGGAAAGACATTATTTTGTAAGTTTTAAAATTTAGTGTGTTGAGGGGATTCAAATGAATACAGCTCTAATATTTGCCGGAGGAGCCGGTAAAAGAATGAATAACAAAGCAAAACCTAAGCAGTTTTTAGAGTTAAATGGCAAGGCCATTATTATATATACCCTAGAGTACTTTGAAGTAAATGAAGAGATAGATAATATCGTCGTTGTATGCATTGACGGGTGGATAGATTACCTAAAGGAATTAATTAAGAGAGATTTTATTACAAAAGTTAACTGGATAGTTTCAGGTGGAGCGACAGGGCAGGAATCAATTTATAATGGGCTTAAAACGATATACGCTGAGTGCGATAATCCAAAAGATTCTATTGTCCTTATTCATGACGGGGTACGTCCATTAATTAATCAGAACCTCATAACTGAAAATATAGCTTGTGTTAAAAAATATGGTTCTGCAATAACAGTTGTGCCACAAACTGAGACTGTTGTTTCTATAAATGATAAAAATGTTATTACTAGTATTGGTGACAGGAGTATTTCCAGAATTGCCCGCGCGCCGCAAAGCTTTATATTGGAAGACATCATTGGGGCCCATAATCAAGCATTAAAGGAAAATCGATTAGATATGATTGATTCGGCCTCTTTAATGATGCATTATGGGCATACTTTGCATACGGTGAATGGACCTATGGAGAATATTAAAATTACTACACCCTTTGACTTCTATGTTTTTAGAGCAATATTTCAGGAAAGAGAAAATTCACAGATTTATGGAACTTAAGGTTTACTGACAGAGTTGCAGCTTTTTAATCATGAGCAAGTCTATGGATTAGGGAGGCTTACTTAAGAATGATCAAAAGCATGGAAAATACAAAATCAGAATAGCTAGTTTGAGGTGAAAAGCGTGAGACTGAGGGAATGGAGGGAGCTGCCGCAGTTTATGCGGAATGATAGTGTTTTACCTTATTACAATGCCTTAAAGAGACACAGATGGGCTATATTTTTTAAAAGAATCTTTGACATCGTTGTATCGCTTGCGCTTCTAGTGGTTTTGTCTCCTTTAATAGTAATAGTGGGTGTACTCATAAGATTAGATTCAGAAGGACCTGTTTTTTTTAAACAGATCAGAGTTACCCAATACGGCCAAATGTTTAAAATAATAAAATTCAGAACAATGGTTGTTAATGCTGACAAGTTTGGTTCTCTGCTCACATTAGAAAATGATCCGCGTATTACTAAAATTGGATCAAAGCTTAGAAAATATCGTATTGATGAAATACCTCAACTTATTAATATTTTAAAGGGAGAAATGAGTTTTGTTGGAACAAGACCTCAAGTTGTCAAATATGTTGATAAATATACGGATGAGATGAAGGCTACACTTTTGCTGCCGGCAGGGGTGACTTCAGAAGCAAGCATTAAGTATAAGGATGAAGATAAAATAATAGCTAACGCAGATGATGTAGACACGGTGTATGAGAAGATAATACTGCCGGGAAAAATGAAACTTAACCTAGAAAGTATTAAAAATTTTAGTTTCCTAAGGGAACTCGGAACCATGGTTAGAACTGTTTTGGTTGTAGCCGGCGGAAAGAAGGAGAGCGTAAAAAGAGAAAAGCGAGGTAAAGGGGTAAATATGTGATGAGTATTATTGTTTCTGTGGTTATACCAGTCTTTAATGAAGAGAAATATATAGACTCATGTATAAGATCAATGATAAATCAGGATTTCCCGAATGAGCTTATGGAATGGATATTTGTAGACGGCTGTTCTAAGGACAGGACAAAATCCATTGTTGAGGAATATAAACAAAATATGCCTAATTTAATAAGAATATATGATAACCCCAACAGGATCCAGTCCTACGCAATGAATATTGGCATTAGACATGCCAGAGGCAAGTATATTATTCGTCTGGATGCGCATTCGGAATTTGCCTGTGATTATATATCAAAATGTGTTCATTACCTGGAAACAACAGATGAAGATAATGTCGGAGGTATAGCTCTAACCAAGGGCAAAAGCTTTGTTGGAAGAGCCATTGCTCTAATGCTATCTTCAAAATTTGGAGTGGGAAATTCGCAATTTAGAACGAGCAGAAAAAGCGGGCATGTAGATACAGTTCCTTTTGGAGCCTTCCGAAGAGAGGTATTTGAAAAATACGGCCTTTATGATGAGAGATTAATCGGGTGCGAAGATTACGAAATGAACTACCGCATTAGAAAGAATGGCGGGAAAATATATATGGCAGAGGATATAAGTTTCGTATATTACTGCAGGGATAATATGAAGGGGATTGTTAATATGGCAATGAGAAATGGCAAGTGGAATATAATTACGTCTAGATTATGTCCGGGTGCTATGAGTATTAGGCATTTTGTACCTTTCTTATTCCTGTTATCTCTGATAATTGCACCAATATTAATATTGCTTTTTAAGCCTTTTCAGTACCTATTTACAGTGGAATTGTTAATGTATTTTCTATTAGATTTAATCTTTTCTATTAAGTCAGCAGCTAATATAAAGTATGCATTTTTACTATTCATTTTATTCCCAATCTTTCATTTATCCTATGGATTTGGTTCCTTAATTGGATTAATAATATTAAGACGATATATATGAAGCACTTCCAATGTAGATTGAATATTATAGTAATGAGAAGGCATCAGGTATGAACATGGGGAGCTTGCAATGAATACTTTATAAAGATGTTTTGAATGTTTAACAGGGGGATTTACTAACAATGATAAGATGGCCTGATGGAAAGAAGTTTGCATTTACAATTGTAGATGATACAGACTATGCAAAAGTTTGTAATGTGATGCAGGTATATGATTATTTATATAAGTCAGGATTGAAAACTACGAAAACAGTATGGGTATACCCTTCAAGAGATAAGTTTCAGGGTGAAACCTTGAGCGATGAGAATTACAAATGCTTTATAAAGGATTTAATAGATAAAGGCTTTGAGATAGGTTTCCACGGGCCAGGCTCAGGTGAATTTAGCAGAAAAGAAATAATCTCTGCTTTAGATAAATTCAAGGATATAATCGGATACTACCCTAAAATTCATATTAACCATGCACATAACCCGGATTCTATTTACTGGGGGAGCAAGCGGTTTTCTTTTCCTCTAAATAAGCTGTTTAATTTTTTTAGAAAGCTTTTAAAAGTAAAAAAAATCAACTCACAGGGAGAAAATATTGCTTCTAAAGTATTTTGGGGTGATTACTGCAAGAAGCATATTAAGTATATTCGAAATAAAGCTTTTTCAGATATTAATACTTTAAAATGCGATAAGAAAATGCCTTATATTGAAAGAGACAAAGAGCAATATTCAAATTATTGGTTTAGTTCAAGTGATGGATATGATTTTAATACTTTTATTAAGCTTCTAAGCAAGAAAAATATTGATAATTTGATTTGTAAAGGTGGATGCTGCATAGTATATACCCATTTTGCTCTTGGTTTCGTAGATGAAAATGGTAAGCTAAGAGATGAGTTTAAAAATGCTATTGACTATTTATCAAAACAAAATGGGTGGTTCGTTCCTGCCACCCAGCTCCTTGACTACATCAATACAAATCGAAAAGATAAGCCTTTTGCAAATAAATTATATTTAACTAGACTTGATATTAAATGGTTTTTTCAGAGAGTTTATAGAAAATTAATATGGAGAGTGTAGAATGTATTGCTTTGAAATAGTTAATATTGATAAGCTTCATATTGTTGAGTTTAACGGATTTCCCAATAAGAATCTGTTTACTACCATTGAATGGATAAATTTTGTAAAAGAAACGCAAAATGCAGTGCCTATAATAATAAGAATTACAGATGATCAAGAACTAATCGGATATTTTTCTGGATTAATTGTGAAAAAATTTGGTGTAAAAATACTGGGAAGCCCTTTTAATGGCTGGACAACAGGGTATATGGGATTTGATGTTATTGAGGGATACGACAAAATCAATTTAATTGAACCAATAGCAAAATTCTTATTTAAAACTACTAAGTGTCTGTTTATTCAAATTTCAGACTTATATATAGAAGAAACTAAACTTAAGAATACAAAATATAAATATATCATGAATAAATCTATTGAACTTAACATTGACAGAACAGATGAGGAACTTTTTAGAGGGTTTAAAGCTACATGCAGAGCGCTTATAAGACAGTTTGAAAGACGTGGAGCAAGTATTGAAATAGCTGAGCCTGATGAACAATTTGCGGCAGAATATTATGAGCAATTACAAGAGGTTTTTGCAAAGCAAAAGCTGGTTCCTACCTACGATATTTCAAGAGTTTTGGGCTTAATAAAAAATTTAAATAGCGACCAATTATTATGCTTGAGGGTTAGAAATCCAGAATGGAAATGTATTGCCACTTCAATTTTTGTGGGATATAATCAAAGATTTTATTTCTGGGGAGGAGCAAGTTTCAGAGCGTTTCAGTCATATAGACCAAATGAGTATATGCTTTGGTATGCAATGAGATATTTTAGAGAAAAAGATTACAGATACTTTGACATGTACGGTGAAAGAGATTATAAATATAAATTCCGCCCAAATAGAATTGCTTACCCTTGTATTATGATTGCCAGGTTTAAAATTTTGCTTAACTTAAGAGATTTAGCTAAGAGGCTATTTTGGGTTTTATTGAGGATTAGAGGTCTTAAAAAAGGCTTAAGTAATATAATCAGTTGTAAGGATGATGTATAAAGTGAAAGTGGAAATCTTATGTGCTGCCATGCATCAAAAGGATTTGTCAAAGTATAAAGAAATGAATATCCAAACAGACATGGTGCTTGCAAATCAGGATAATCGCTATGAATACGTTGAAGAGAAGATAAATAATAATATGGTAAAAATGATTACAACTCCATATCGAGGTGTTGGCAAAAACAGAAATACAGCTTTGCTGCATAGTTCTGGCGATATCTTGATGTTCAGTGACGATGACATAGTTTATGTGGATGGTTACGCAGAAGGTGTAGTTAAGGCATTTGAAGAGCTGCCAGACGCAGATATGATAGTCTTTAATTGTATTAAACATTCCAATAATTCCAGGGGTCGCATAGGCAAGGTATCCAGAGTAAGGCTTTGGAATTTTATGAGATATGGAACTGTTAGCTTTGTAATAAAAAAAGAAGCAGTATTAAAGTATAATTTAAATTTCTCACAATTATTTGGGGGAGGCTCCAGATATTGTTCAGGAGAAGATAATTTATTCTTAAGAGAAGCATTAAAAAAGAACTTAAAGGTATATTCCCATCCATTCACCATTGCACATATAAATCAAGGACCCTCCACTTGGTTTGAGGGATTTAATAAAAAATACTTTTATGATAATGGTGCATGGCTTCAAGCAGCTTTTCCAATATTGAGGCATTTATTGGTATGGTATTTTGTATTAAAGTTTGCTAAAAAAACTAATTTAAGTCGAATGGACACCTTAAGGCTGCAATATTCGGGCATGAAGGCTTTTAAGAAAGGTTTGAGCTATGACGAATGGCATCTGGAGAAAATACCCCAATCTATTATGTGAACAGCAGAGGCCGCCTCCTAGTACTTATATAGAAAGGAATGATGGTAAGTTGAAACTAATTCTTAACGCGGATGACTTTGGATATAGCTCATATGTAAATCATGCCATAGCTGATTCCTTTGAACAACATTTATGCTCCAACACCACTCTGATGGTTAATATGCCTTCTGCAGATGAAGCTGTGGAGCTAGCATATGATAAGGGATTTGCCAATAAGGTTGGTCTGCATATAAATCTTACTGAGGGAAAACCATTAACAGATTCAATAAGAAGATTGAAACTGTTCTGTGACGAAAATGGCAGTTTTAATGGCAGCTTTAATGACAATACATTTTCAAGGCTATTCCTAGACTTAGAAACTATTAGAATAATCAGGGCGGAAATTGATGCACAGCTGGAGAGGTATACCAAATACCACTTACCTTTATTACATCTGGATTCCCATCAGTACACCCATACCAATTTACCCGTATTTTTAGCAATGAAACCGCTAATGAAAAAGTACAATATTAGATCTGTTAGAATAGCAAGAAATATAAACAAAAAAGAATCAATACACAATAAAGTCTATAAGTTTTTATATAATATTTATCTGTCTAGGTATTCGCCTTATGTCACTAATTACTTTGCCTCAATGGATGAATATCTTCTACTGAATAATGAGATTAAAGATAATGAAAATGTTACGTTGGAGATAGTGCTTCATCCTATATATAAGGATAATGCTATATGGGATGGAGAAATTGAATTGAATAAAAAAATAGTGATGATAAATCCAAAGCATCAGTTCATTTCCTATGCTGATATCATACTATAGATGTAGGGGCATATATTATTAATATATACTCCATATTTAAACTTACCAATGAGACAGATTTGAGCATTATTAAGGTTTTATGCGCACAATATGCAGGTTGGAAAGCATTCAAGAAAGGTTTGAGTTATGATGAATGGCAAAAAGAAGTTGCTAATTGTAAATAATAATCTTGACCTAGGTGGTATACAGAAGTCACTAATAAATTTGTTATGGGAATTGGATAAGAGAAAAATATATGATATTGATTTGTTTTTGTTTAGTAATACCGGTGAATATAAGACTGAAATACCACCGTCAATAAAGGTGTTTGAAGGTAATAAATTTATAAAAACACTTGGTGTTTCTCAAATGGATTCTAAAAAGATAGGAGTATTTTATTATTTTTTTAGAGGGGGTTCAGCTTTCTATGCAAGGATTATTGATAGAAGACTGCCGGTAAGGTTTATTCTGTCAACTCAAAAAAAATTTACAAACTATGATGCGTCAATTTCCTTTATGCAGGATTCAAACGAGCATTCTCTATACGGATGCTGCAATAGCTTTGTTATAGATAGAGTTCATGCTAAGAGGAAAATTGCATTTGTGCATTGTGATTTTTTAAGCCACGGTAATAATTGGTTAAGCCGCTTATTATATGAAAAATTTGATGCCATTGCTACTGTATCAGAAAGTTGTAAAGAAAATTTTATTAAAGCTACCCCGAAACTTAAGAATAACGTTTTCACAGTTCTAAATTGCCAAAATTATGATGAAATTAAAAAACTGTCAAATGTGAATTGTATAGTATATGAAAATGCTAATTTTAATATATTTACCGCCGCACGAATAAGTTCAGAGAAAGGGATTATAAGAACAATAAATGTTATTGAAAAGCTTGTTAAAGATAATAAAAATGTGCTTTGGCACATAGTTGGTTCTGGACCATTAGAATATGAAGTCAAAGCAATAATCAGGTCAAAGAAGCTTGAAAAAAATATAATTCTGTATGGGAATCAGTACAATCCTTATAGGTATATGAAAAATGCGGATTTGCTATTAGTGCCATCATTTCATGAAGCTGCGCCTATGGTATTTGACGAAGCTAAATACCTGGGTATTCCCATATTAACTACAAAAACAGCATCTGCAGTTGAAATGGTAGAACGTGATGGTGCTGGATGGGTTTGCGAGAATAACGAAGAAGGAATATATAACAGCCTAAAATATATTTTAGATAATCAGAAGGAGCTTACTAGGGTTAAAGAACACTTGAATAATTTATGTTTTAATAATAACACTGCAGCAGCACAGTTTATAAATTTGGTTGAGGGAAGAAAATGAATGAAATAATAAGCTCTAATAAAGTGCTATTTATAGCTTTATTAAATGTAACATTATTATCCTTTGCACAAGCATATGGTAATGGGATTTTGATAGCTTTATCAATTGCTTTGTTCTGCAGTTTAGTAATATTATCTACAAAAGAATTATTCTTGGCATTAATGCTTTTTTATTTGCCATGGGGTCCAATTATTAAAATGCAGCCTGATGGATTTACATTTTTTACATTGATAATTCCAATAGTATTTTTAATCTTAATATTTAAACATAAAAAGATTGATTTACAAATTTCCATAATAACTTTCTTTTTTCTTACGTTAACCATTCTGGCAAAAATGATATACTCCTACGGTTTTAGCCTTGAGTATGGTTTTATTCTAATGATGTTTCTTTTTATTCCAACTTACTATAAATCCTATAATACCAAAATAGAATTTAAAAAATGTGTTTATTATTTATTCTTTGGAATAATAGCTGCCTGCATTTCATCCCAAGTTCTTATGAAAATTCCCCATATGCTGGCTTATATCTATATTGACAGTGCCGAGCACGTTGGACTTTTGAGATTTAACGGATTTTATGGAGATGCTAATTTTTATTCTGCTCAAATTTTAGCAGCAATAAGTGGCCTACTAGTACTGATTGGTGAAAATACGGAACATTCTATTTTAAATTATCTGCTAATTGTCATACTCTTATTCTTTGGTCTTCAATCGGTTTCAAAAATGTTTTTATTGATAACTGCAGCTTTATTATTTGTTTGGTTTATATTTTTTATTATTGATAGAAGGGCTATTTCAAAAAAAATTGGCATTACTTTACTAATTGCTATTACAGTAGTTTCTGTAGTTACACTTAATATTTTTCAGCAGCAAATTAATTATTATTTTATAAGGTTTGGGATGATTACGGACGTAAATTCATTAACTACCGGCAGAAGCAGTATATTAATGAGTTATCTTAATTACTTTAATACAAACATACTATCAACTTTTTTTGGAGTTGGACTATCTTTTGTATTAGTAAATAATAGAGCCTCCCATAATACAATAATTGAAGTCATATATCAACTAGGCTTGGTTGGAGGTGTAGGGCTCCTACTTTGGGTAAAACTTGCTTTTAGGGATGCTAACGCTTCTATTGTTTCTAACAAATTTAATCGACATATTATATTACTTTTTATTGGATGCTTTGCATCCTGGCTGGCGCTTGACATGTTAACCTTTGATGAATTCTTTTATTTCATTCTGTTTTTCTTTATGGGAAAAAAATATTTAAATTGCAATAAGGCTATATTTACAGAGGGGCACAACAATGAGGACAAAAAAATTCATCTATAATATTATAAGTTCAGCACTATACCAGGCTTTAGGTCTTCTGTTTGGATTGATTTTACCTCGATTATATATTATTACCTATGGTTCAGAGATAAATGGGCTTATATCTTCCACTGTTCAATTTGTTTCGTACTTCCAATACGTGGAATTTGGCATAGGAGCAGTACTTATATATGCATTATACAAACCACTGGCTGATAATGATTATGATAAAATCAATGGAATTATAACAACAGCAAAAAAGTCCTACATTAAAGTAAGTGCTTTGTACTTTTTATTGGTAATAGTTCTGGCACTTTTTTATCCTGTGATTTTAAGCAGAGATAATGTAGATTTAATAACCACTATATTATTGATTATTGTTATCGGTGCCTATGGAGCTCTTGATTTTTATACACTTGCTAAATATAGAGTTCTATTGACTGCAGATCAAAGATACTATGTTGTAACTACAGCTTCAATAGCAGCTTTAATTTTAAACTTTGTTATGACAGCTGCATTAATAAATTTAAATGTAAATATCATTGTTGTTAAAGCTGTTCCTTTAATGACGTTTTGGATACGTTCACTTATATTAAAAATTTATATTAAAAAACAATATCCGTATTTATCATATAACACAATCATTGAGTTAAAAGTTGAAAAGTTTAAAAGAAGTGATGCGCTAATCTTTGATGTGAGTATTAGTTTAATGACTGCTCTTCCTATTATTATTGTTTCGTTTATTTCATTAAAACAGGCAAGTGTTTTTTCAATTTATAATATGATATTCATGGGGGTTACAGGTATACTATCTGTATTTACAATGGGAAGTTCAGCATTCTTTGGTAACGTTATGGCAAGTGATGACCGGGATACCTTAATAAAAATTAATAATCAATACGAATTTTCACTTTGTTTTATTATAGCGTTGCTTTTTTCCACTGCTTTAATTCTATGCATCCCTTTTGTAAAAGTTTATACAAAGGGAATTGAGGATGCAGTATATTCTAACTATTTGTATGGAGTCCTATTTGCAATTTGGTGTGTGATATTTAATGCCAGGCTGCCGCAAACAGCTGTAGTAAATGGTGCAGGTATTTACAAAGAAACGACTCGTGCAAATATTATCCAAATAATAATTTTTATAGTAACGGCTACTATACTTACAATTAAGTTGAACATTCTTGGAGTATTAGTTGCAATGATTATTGCCGCAGTATATAGAACAATAGATTTGATAAGTGTTGTTGATAAAGTTGTTATTAAAAAGGGAATAAATACTAGTTTGCTGCGAATAGGAAGAATATATACAATAATTTTACTAACTTTTATACCATTTGTTTCACTTATAAAAATAAATTGTTCTACGTTAAGTCAATGGTTTGCTTGGGCAATTATAGTATTTATTTGGTGCACAATTGTAACCACTGCTATTAACTTAATTTTTGATAGGAAGGTATTTATAGAAAGCGTGAAAACACTTACTTCTATTTATCAAAAAAAAAGAAGCTAATAACACAAGGTTAACTAATAATCTTTATATAGGATTTTTAACGCTGTCTAAAAGTTTTTAGTTGGAGGGTAAAGAGTATGAATTCCAAAACATTTGAATTTAAGATTAAAAAGTTACTAAAGAAATTAAAACTATTCAATTTTTTTAAAAATAATATTTTAGTAAGGAGTATTTTAGGTTACATTCATAAAAAAAACTTGGCTAAAAGAAAAGCAATATTTGATAAATATAGGGAGCAATGTTTAAGTGAGGCTAGTAATGCATTAAAAGATTTGGATATAGTATATTGGATAGATTGCGGCACATTGCTGGGAGCTATTAGGGACAATGATTTCATTTCACATGATTTAGACATTGATATAGGAGTATTGCCAAGCGATAATGATTGTAAAAAAGAAATTGAGTTGGCGCTTTGTAAGAGAAAATTCATCAAGGTGAGAGAGTTTGAGCTGGATGGAGATATAGTTGAACAAACATTCTTATTTAACGGTGCAACACTAGATATTTTTTATTACTCTGAAAACCAACAGGGAATATATTCATATTGGTTTGATGAAGCTGAAAATTATAAAGAAATTAGCAAAGGGACATTTAAGGAAGCTTCAGGATTTAATATTTACAAGGCACAGTCAAATATCAAAATTTATATACAGTATATGGAGTTTAAGAATATCAAATATCCAATTCCTCAAGATTATAATTTATATTTAAAGGGTAAATACGGAGAAAGGTATATGATAAAAGATGAAAATTGGAATCCCGATAAATGTCCGTCAAAATCTTGTGTTTATGATAAATATGCAGTATGTAGGCTGTACAATAGTGATTAAAACTATTTTATATTTGAGTTTCTCAGCAATATTATAATAGGAGGGAAAAATGGAACTTAGAGAATACCTGCTGATATTAAAGAAAAGATGGATGTTAATTTTAGTAATTACATTTATAACAACCTCATCCAGTGCAGTATTTAGTTTTTTCATTATAAAGCCTATGTATAAGTCGGATATATCTGTTATAATTGGCAAGGTTGGCACTGATGGCAAAAGTCAGCCGGTGAGCTATGATGATATTCTAATGTATCAGATGCTTGTTAAAACCTATAGTGGATTAGCAAGTTCAAGAACCGTGGCGGAGGATGTCATTAATAAGCTAAAACTAAAGGTGACTCCTGAGCAATTTGAAAAAATGATTACAATAAACTCAAACAGTGATACTGAATTTTTAAACATTACAGTAAGATCAAAAGACCCTGAAGAAGCTATGCTTATAGCAAATCAGCTTGCAAAATCTCTTAAAGAAGTAAGCATTTCTGTTAAAAAGATGGATGATGTTCAAATTTTAGATCCAGCGCAGCTTCCAACGGCACCGGACAGCCCAAGGCCAGTGTTTAACATATCTATTGCTTTTTTCCTTGGATTAGCCGCTTCAATAGTACTAATATTATTAATTGAGTATTTAGATAATACTGTTAAAACTCAAGAAGATATAGAAAAGCTGGCACGTGTACCTGTCATTGGAATAATACCTAATGAAGGAGAAACCACAGAAGACAAAAAACTTATTTCCATAAAAGCCCCAAAGTCACTGGTCTCAGAAGCATATAGAACACTAAGAACGAGTATACAATTTTCATCCTTTGATAAAAAAATAGAAACTATAGTAGTAACCTCATCAAAGCAAGGAGAAGGAAAAACCACAATAGTTTCCAATCTTGCTATTACAACAGCTCAAAGTGGAAAAAAAGTACTTCTTATTGATTGTGATCTAAGAAGGCCTAGGATTTACAAGAAACTTGGAATCTTGAATAGAGAAGGTTTAACCAATATTGTTGCAGGGGAAAGAAAAAAAAGCGAATGCATTAGAGCTATGGATTTGCCTAATCTCCATGTTATTACCAGTGGTCCAATACCTCCAAATCCAGCTGAGATATTAGGAAGCATTAGGATGAAAAATCTCTTAAAAGAACTTAAAGAAGATTTTGATATGATACTTATAGATACTCCTCCTGTACTTGCTGTGACAGATGCTCAGATTTTATCCACCTTATGCGATGGAGTTCTATTGGTTGCATGCTGCGGTGAGACTGACAGAAATGATTTAATAAGAGCGAAGGAACTTATAGACAAGGTTGGAGGTAAAGTCTTAGGGGCTGTAATCAACAAAGCGAGTAAAGAAGTAAAGCAGTACAACAGCTATTACTAAGGCAAAACTAATTTTAGTTAACATGATTGTTATTTATAATGAGACTAAAAAAATTTTGCGTAAACTGAATGAACAATACTCTTTCTTGGCAATGATTTGGATAAAGAGATTACCAAATATTACAGGTAAGAGTATTTTTTATGTCTAGTTTATCAAAAGATGTTTTAAGAGATTGCATTAAGGAGCAGAACTCCAAGAGTCCAGACGAGATATTTGCAATGAAAGAGATGTTAAGAGATGTTCTATAGGAATCATTAGAATCAGAAATGGCTGCACAACTAGGATATGATAAGTATAAAGTATAAGAAAAACGCCAAACAGCAGAAATGGCTGTTCAAAGAAAACGGTAAAGTCTGAATTTCGACCAGTTGAGCTCATTATACTACGGGAAAGAAACGGTGAGTTTGAACCTAAGATTATCTCTAAGTACCAAAGAAATATAACCTGAATTGAAGAGAATGTAATGGCTCTCTATGCAGCTGGCATGACAACAAGAGATATCGGAGAACAGGTGAAGAATCTATACGATTAGTTAACTATAGGTACTCCAAAATCAATATAACCATCAATAAAGCCTTCATCATCTGCTTCACATGCGTAAAGGCTTTCTATGCCCAAAGCTTTCTTGATTTGCTATTGTTGCCAAAGTTTTTTTATCTCCAAATTCTCATCACATTGTAGATATAATTTTTTTCTTACAAATATATAGATACACACTTTCGAACTACATATTTATGAAAATGTACAACCACTATCATTACTTTTGATGCGGATAGAGTAAAAATATGAAGGAGTGATATTATGTTAGAATGAAAGAGTGTTTATAGAGTGTAATATATAATCTATACGCACTCTTTTCTATTATAAATTTGAAACTATACTTACAATCTAAATATACATTAATAAAGATAGATATTACCTAAACACTTACTAAATATTGGCACAAATATTACATAAAATATGTTCCTCTATACGAGCCACGTGGAGAGGGTAGTAAGGCTGCAAAGGCAAGATATGTAAATAATATGAACGGTTTGAAGTCCTCTAGTATATGTACCCATGCTCGAGGGCTTTTTTATGCGGCAACATAAAAATAGAGCAAAGAGCGAAAATAATATGTGAAAACGTTATTGACAAAAAAAGTATTAACATTACAATGTAAATAGATAGTTCGAATTGTTACTTTAAGTAGGCGAGATCAACATCAATTTTATTGGTATTGGTCTTTTTTTGTTTAGGCCAAGCCGGATTTCGTAAGAAAGGAGGCAAGTATGTTTAATTGGTTGAAAAAGGATTTTAGTATTAACTCACCAGTTCAAGGAAGCTTAATCAAACTTAGAGATGTTAATGATTCAACGTTTAGTGAAGGATTGATCGGAAAAGGCATCGGAATCTATCCATCTAATGGTAAAGTATTTAGTCCGATTTCGGGAGAGATCACCATGGTCTTCCCAACCAAGCATGCCATTGGGCTCAAAAGAAAAGATGGATTAGAAATTTTGATCCATATTGGAATTGATACAGTGAACTTAGAAGGTGAAGGATTTACAGTTCATGTAAATAGTGGTCAATCTATCGAAAAAGGTGAGAAACTGTTAGATTTTGATATTGAATTTCTAAAAAGCAATAACATTGATCCCACCGTCATCATAGTAGTGACAAACTGGAATGACTATGAATTATCTGTATATGATGAGATAGGTTCATTATCATTAGAGGATGTGATTATGGATGCGAAATAAAGATTGTAGATTTAAGATTACTCGAATCATCAACAATAATGTACTAACATCCAAGGACCATCAGAATGAAGTAGTATTGATGGGAAAAGGAATCGCATGGAATAAAAAAGTTGGAGATGTTGTAGAAGAAAAAAACATCGAAAAAATATTCACTTTAAAAGAAAATGAGAAAAGTCGTTATTTAGATTTCATTGAACAAATTGATTCTTCCTTTTTTGAAATGGCTATCGAAATCTTGGACGAATCTCAAAAGGAAACAGGAATCGAACCTAATCCTATTGCTTATTTAATGCTTGCGGACCATATCAGTTCTGCGGTTGAAAGATCAAAAATGGGCATTAATCTAGTCAATGAGAACCTAAATGAGATCAAAAGGTTCCATAGCAAAGAATTTAACGTGGGTAAAGCCGCTCTAGATAAGATTGAAGCAAAATATGATGTAAGGCTCAAGCTAGATGAAGCAGGATTTATTGCGCATCATTTGATTAATGTGCTCGGAAGTACAGATGAAGAAACCAATCGAAATCAATTTATCCAGAAGATTATCGAGCTTGTTGAGAACTACTTTGAAATTACTTTAGACAAAGAATCTATTCCTTATGAAAGATTTCTTACACATCTTAGATATTTTAGCTCTCGAATCTTTTCTAAGAAATAAGATGATGAGCTTTCTAAAGATGATTTTGTCTTTAATCGAATATCCAAAGACCACTAAGTGTGTGGAAATGATCAAGGAATATATTGAGTATCGCTTCCAAGTGGAAATCAGTAATGCAGAAAAAGGTTATTTAATGATTCATATCAATAATATATTAAGAAATAAGATAGTTACCAAATAAGGGCTAGACTTAATCAGTAGTGATAAGTCTGGCTTTTTTTATTAAGAAAGGAGTAAATAAAAATGAAACATGAAAAACTAGTCAAAGACATTTTAAAGGTCATCGACAAAGAGAATATCAAAGATGTATTCTTTTGTGTTACGCGCTTGAGATTTATATTAAAAGACATGAGTAAGTTCGACAAGAAAGCCCTAGAAAACATTGAAGGAATCATGCAAGTAAAGACAGTGGGAGATCAATTACAGCTGGTTGTTGGATCAAAGATCCAGTCAGTTTATAATGAATTCTGCGAAATCTCAGGAATCCAGAAAAATGAGGAAGTGGATGCTGTTGAAGAGGAAAAGAAGAAGTTTGAATTGAAGAATTTTGGCACTAGCATCCTAAACACTCTATCTTCCATCTTTGTACCTGTTATGCCTGTCTTTGTAGCAGGTGGTATGATGAAGAGCTTAGTGCTGATTTTAAGCATGCTCAAAGTCATTTCAGCAGAAAGCGGCATTATGGCAGTGTTAAATGCAATTAGTGATGCACCATTTTACTTCTTGCCATTTATGGTTGGTTATACCACAGCAAAGAAGTTCAAGTTAAACGAACTTTTTGGACTCATGATCGCAGGTGTTTTGCTATATCCAACATTTATGAATCAAACAGCAGGTAAAACAGTGAGCTTTCTCTTCATGAGCATTCCGCCTTTGAACTATGCTTCTTCTGTATTACCAACTATATTATGCGTTATAGCCTTTGCTTATTTATATAAGCTTGTAGATAGATTTATTCCGAACAATTTGAAGCTTGTATTTTCGGGACTTATAACCTTCACGATTTTTATGCCCATCTTATTAGCTATTGTTGCACCAATTGGTAATTTTTTAGGAATACAGTTAAGCAACATAACTGTGGGTTTATTTAGTACGTTAGGACCAGTGGCTGGAGCATTATTTGCTGAATTTATGCCATTCATCATCATGGCAGGTATGCATACCGCATTAGCCCCAATCATGATCCAAAACCTATCTTCATTAGGATACGACTTCCTATTACCAGCATTCTTTATCAATAATATCGCCGTTGCAGGTGCAACACTTGGCGCAGCTTTTAAGATTAAGGATTCAAAAATGAAGGCGGCAGCTTTCTCAAGTGGCGGACTAGGCATCATCGGAATCACTGAGCCAGCTCTTTACAGCATAAGTATCCATTATAAGCAGCCTTTATTTGGGGCAATGATTGGTGGTGCGGTAGGAGGATTTATTTACACACTACTAAATGTAGTAGCCTACGCCTATACCATGCCAGAAATATTTAGTTTACCTACTTATATTCATGGTGGAAGCAACCTGATCAAGATTATCATTTCAATACTTGCGGCTTTCATAGCAAGTTTTGTATATTCGTTTATATTCACAAAAGAGAAAAAAGGAGTGAAAGTTAATGAGTAAATTTCCAAAGAATTTTTTATGGGGTGGAGCAACTAGCTCAGCACAACTTGAAGGAGGCTTCGACAAAGGTGGGAGAGGTAAATCACAGCTAGATTATGTAAGTTATATTCCAGCTGAAGAAAGAATTGGAGTTCCTGGTACCCTAGAAGTATCTGAAGAACGTTTTAACTATGGCGTAGAACATGAGGGTGAAGTAAATTTTCCATATCGTAGAGGAATCGACTTTTACAATCACTATAAGGAAGATATCAAACTATTTGCTGAGATGGGATTTAAGACCTTTAGAATGTCAATTGCTTGGACTAGACTTTTCCCCACAGGACTAGAAGAACGACCAAATCCAGAAGGACTTCAGTTCTATCACAATGTTTATGATGAACTTCATAAATATGGTATCGAACCCTTAGTTACTATGATTCATTATGAAGTACCAATTGAGCTTACAAAGAGATATAATGGATGGGAATCTCCTGAAGTTATCGATCTATTTGTAAAGTTTACGAATGTCCTCATTGATGAATATAAGGATAAGGTCAAATACTGGATTACGTTCAACGAAATCAACATGAGCCTGAACTCACCCTATACCGGTGCCGGCATGTTCGTAACGAAGTCCAACAAGAACCCTTTATCTGCAATCCATCAAGCTTTGCATCATCAATTTATCGCCTCTGCAATAACAGTAAAATATATGCATGAAACTGCTAAACAGTGTTTAATCGGTTCTATGATTGCAAGGTTAGAATGTTATCCATATACCTGTAAGCCAGCTGATGTTGCTGCCACTTTATTAGAAGAACAGATAAACTTTTATTTTTATGATGTTATGGCAAGAGGACACTATCCAAAGAAAATCCTGAAGTATTTCAAGGACTATGATATCTCCATCGATTTCGTGGAAGGATATGAAGAAATCCTTGCTGAAAACAAAGTGGACTTCTTGGCTTTTAGCTACTATATGACCTATGTGGTGAGTGCAGATGAAGATAAAAAAGAAAACCCTGGAAATCTCGTGAAACTGCTCAAGAACCCTTATATCGAGAGAAGTGAGTGGGGATGGGCCATCGATCCTGAAGGATTAAGGACCACATTAAATAAGATATATGATAGATATAGGCTTCCAATCTTCATCGTAGAAAATGGCTTAGGAGCTAAAGACACTTTGGTAGATGGGCATGTTCATGATGATTATCGTATCGATTATATCAAGAAACATGTAGAAAAGATCGGAGAAGCCATTGAAGATGGCGTAGAGGTCTTAGGGTATACCACATGGGGATGCATCGACTTAGTATCAGCTTCCTTTGGAGATACGACCAAGAGATATGGCTTTATCTATGTGGATCAAGATGATGAAGGAAAAGGAACACTAGAAAGATATAAGAAGGATTCCTTCTACTGGTATAAGAATGTGATTGAGACCAATGGTGAAGAACTAGAGTAGACAGGAAGAAAGTAATCTTATCACAGGTGCTTCAAGTGAGATTGGAATATCTACCGTCATACTGTTGGCTGAAAGTTCTGCTGCTAATGATAATGAGTGAATAAAATTAAAAATATATAAAGAAACACCTGCATATGCCAATGCTACTATGCAGGTGTTTCTAAAACTATTTTAGTATAATATAGATGTATCTTATAGTTTAATGAATGAAAACTGCTTATATATAATATGTAGGAATTTTAATGATAAGACATAT
This sequence comes from Clostridium rhizosphaerae, assembly GCF_016765585.1. Classification (GTDB taxonomy): domain Bacteria; phylum Bacillota; class Clostridia; order Clostridiales; family Clostridiaceae; genus Clostridium_AT; species Clostridium_AT rhizosphaerae. Next base: position 230,901 of record NZ_JAESWC010000002.1, on the reverse strand, counting down.
AACCTGCCGTAGGCAATGAAATATCTCTTATGGATGTACTTAGCAGTGATGATGATTCCATAATTGAGGTTGTTGAAAACAAGATTCAAGTAAAAAAATTATACAGTAAAATTGACAACTGCCTCGCTCAAAGAGAAAAGCTTGTAATTGAAATGAGATATGGGCTACTAGACGGTAAACCAAAAACACAAAGAGAAATTGCAAAGCTTTTAGGTATTTCAAGATCATATGTTTCAAGAATAGAAAAGAGAGCTTTAAAGAAGCTATTTAAGGAATTAAATAATGTAAGTAAGTAGGTAACTTAGTGAATATTTACTTTAAAACAGTAAGAAATATCAAAAACCTGAATATTTCTTACTGTTTTAATTTATGCTAATTTATAGATATACAATACGAAAACTAAACTTACAGACAATAAAAATAGCAAATCTTCAATGCTTTTTTATTGTTTGTAAGTTTATAGTTGAAGTTGTTTATATTTATATGAATTCTACATTTCAATAAAAGGATTTCGGCTGTAAATGTTGAATACTTAGGTGTATAAAAGTTTTAGGAGTGATATATTGAAAAAATGCGGTCTTTTAGGGGAAAATATACAATATTCTTCATCTCCCTCAATACATAATGATTATTACTTGAAAAAAGCGGTTAAACTTACCTATGAGATTTTTGATATATCCCATAGCGATTTGCCACACTTTATAAAAGGCTTGTCAGAAGAGCAAATCATAGGATTTAATGTTACTATTCCTTATAAAGAAAGTATTATAAAATATTTAGATAAATTAACCTATCCAGCAGATAGAATAAATGCGGTTAATACTGTGTTAGTAAAAGATAAAACTCTAGTTGGTTTCAACACTGATTATTTTGGATTTATTAAGAGTTTAGAAGAGTATAACTTAAATCTAGAAGGTAAACATGCACTAGTTATTGGAAATGGCGGCGCAGCTAAATGTATAGCAGTTGCACTTCAGGATTTAAAATGTGAGAGCATTGATATAGCCGCAAGGGATATCGCAAGGTCAAATGATTATTTTAATAAATTTTGTAATATCAGGGACCTTAAAGATGTTAATGACTTGACAAAATATAATATTATTGTAAATTGTACACCTTTAGGAGGAGTAAATTATAAAAATATTAGCCCCGTGGCTATTAATCAATTGGCAATGGGCTGCATTGTTTACGATTTAGTTTATAATCCTAAATTAACAAGATTTTTAAAAGAAGCAAGAGAATATGGTGCACTAATAATAAATGGAGAAAGTATGTTAAAATATCAGGCCTATAAGGCAGCAGATATTTGGTTAAGCTATAATAATATGATTTAGTTACGGGCATCATTTTATACAAGGGGGATAAAAATGACATTTAACGAACTTTTGGAATTGACTATAAGTAAAAAAGCTTCCGATTTACATTTGACAGTAGGTATACCTCCTACAATTAGGGTTAATGGAGAATTAATTCAGGAAGATTTAAATAGATTAGTTCCAAGTGACACAGAAAGTTTTGTAAAGCAGATATTAAATGATGAGGATCTAAAAAAATATTTAAAAGATGGTGAAATAGATACCTCATATTCTATTAATGGTCTAGGAAGATTTAGAGTAAATATTTTTAAACAGCGTGGCAGTGATGCATTAGCTATAAGAGTAGTATCCTTGGACATACCTACATTGGAAAGCTTGGAGTTTCCTTCTGTTATAAAGGATTTGACTAATAAACAAAGAGGCTTGGTTCTTGTTACTGGTCCTACAGGAAGCGGTAAAAGCACCACATTAGCTGCAATGATTAATGAAATCAATATGACAAGGCCAGCACATATAATTACACTTGAGGATCCGGTTGAATATTTACATAAACATAATAAATCTATTATAAATCAAAGAGAAATTGGGAAAGATAGTCTTAGTTACCAAAATGCATTAAAATCGGTACTCCGTGAAGATCCCGATGTAATACTTGTTGGTGAAATGAGAGATATTGAAACGATATCAATAGCAATTACTGCTGCAGAAACAGGTCATTTGGTATTCTCTACACTTCATACAATAGGTGCTGCAAAAACTATAGATAGAATTATTGACGTTTTTCCACCATTTCAGCAGCAGCAAATTAAAGTACAACTTGCCGCAGTATTGCAAGGAATTATTTCACAGCAATTGCTTCCTACATCTTCTGGAAATGGCAGGGTAGCGGCCTTAGAGGTTATGATTGCAACTCCAGCCATACAAAACTTGGTCAGGGAAGGAAAAACCCATCAAATTGAATCTGCGGTGCAGACAGGTGCAAAATATGGTATGAAAACTATGGATAATGCTTTATCTGAGCTTTATAGGAAAGGTTATATTTCAAGCGAAACTGCCCTTACATATGCAATTGATAAAGAGATGCTCGGCAGGCTTATAACATATTAGAGCCGTTGAGTTCGTTAAAATTATTAAAATAATTAGTAAACCCTATAGTAATTACAAAAAAATTGTGTTAAAATATCTGTGAACTAGGGGGGATTGATATTGGATATTATAAAATCAATAATGGAGACTCTTCTCCTGATTTTGAGTAAGTTAATATTTATTATTTCAATGTATTATTTATGCATTTCTTTTTTTGGTCTTTATAGAAAAAAAGAATCAGAAGATGTAGAGCCTAAAAAAAGCTTTGCATTAATAGTTGCAGCACATAACGAGGAAAAGGTAATCCAAGATATTATCCATAGTTTGAAAAGATTAGATTATCCTAAGGAACTGTATGATATATTTATAATTGCTGATAATTGTACAGACAAGACTGCTGCTAAGGGAAGAGCTGCTGGTGCAATTGTTCATGAAAGATCCAGCAAAACAAAACGTGGTAAGGGTTTTGCCTTAGAGTGGATGTTTGATAAAATATTTAAAATGGATAAAAAATATGATGCTGTCGTTATTTTTGATGCTGATAATCTAGCATCAAGAAATTTTTTAAGAGAGATGAATAAAAAGTTATTAGAAGGCTTTAAGGTTGTTCAAGGATATCTTGATAGCAAAAATCCTCACGATACTTGGATAACTGGCGCATACTCAGTTGCTTTTTGGACTTCTAACAGAATGTTTCAATTATCTAGAAGAAATTTAGGCCTTTCAAATCAACTTGGAGGTACAGGATGCTGCATAGATACTGAAATTTTGAAGGAGTTGGGCTGGGGAGCAACCTGCTTAACTGAGGATTTGGAGTTTACCTGTAAATTAGTTCTTAATGGAAAAAAAGTAGGATGGGCTCATGACGCAGTTGTTTATGACGAAAAACCTCTTACTTTAGCACAATCTTGGTGGCAAAGAAAAAGATGGATGCAAGGATATGCTGATGTAGCAGAAAGATACTTTTTCAAACTTGTAAAAAAAGCAATAAAAGAATTAAATTTTAGCGCATTGGACTGTGCATTGTATAGTATTCAACCTATTATTACCGTATTATTAGGTGTTGCGCTTCTTGTTGATTTCTTTAACAAAATTGATTCTTTATTTAAGATACAAAGTTTATCAAGTGCTTTACATTCAGTTTTTAATTCTGCAAGTATTGATACAATGACTGTAGTTATTATTATAGTTTCAGTATTACAATTTATATATACTCCTATATTGTTAATAATGGATAAAAAACTTACTTTTAGAGTTTTCCTATACTATTTAATATTCCCTATTTATACATTAACATGGATTCCTATATCTGTTCAGGGAATATTAGATAAGAATAATAAGGAGTGGAGCCATACAGTTCATACTCGAAGCGTTAATATTTCTGAATTAGAAAAAGTAAACTAAATATAAAAGAAGATAGCTTTATACAGCTATCTTTTTTTATATTTACTCATTAAAAATAAAAAATAAGAAAATATTATAAAAAAACAAAAAATTAAGAGGAAAAACGGAATTCTTGTTGAATATATAAGTTAGGGTTCTCTTGTAAGGGGGGAAAGGACTTAATGGATGAATACATAGTGGGAATCGATATCGGATCTTCTAAAATATGTAGCGCTGCCGGAAAATTAGATAAACAAGGCAGACTTCAAATATCAGGAGTTACATCTGTCAAGTGTAGTGGTTTGAAAAAGGGAGTCGTAGTTGATATTGATAGCACTTCTGAAGCTATAAGAAATTCTATTGAACAACTATCTGGAATGCTTGATATTTCTATTGAAAATGCATATATATCACTTCCTGGTGGAATTTGTAAGCTGATACCAAACAATGGTGTTGTAGCAATATCTTCAGAGGATAGAGAGATAACTAAGAGAGATGTTCAAAGAGTTTTAAATGCCGCGAAAATTGTATCAATACCATCTGGTGAGGAAATAATTGGTGTAATACCTAGGCAATACATTATTGACAGTTATGATAATATAAAGGATCCTATAGGAATGTCAGGTATGAAGCTTGAAGTGGATGCACATATAATTTTAGCACAAACAACTATAGTTGCAAACTTGATTAAAAGTGTTAATAAAGCAGGAATTAATGTTAATGGTATAGTTCTTGAACCGTTAGCTGTATCAAAGGCTTCAATGAAAAAGGATGAAATAAATATGGGAACAGCACTTATAGATATTGGCTCTGAAAAAATAGATATTTCTATTCATAAAAAGAATGATATAATATTCACAGAAACAGTTCCTCTTGGTGGTAATACAATAACTAATGATATATCTATTTGTTTAAAAATACCATTTTCTGAGGCTGAAAAATTAAAAATTAAGTATGGAAACTTAGTATTGCTTGATAGTTTTGATGCTGAGAGTGTTAAGACATATGATAGCATTAGTGTCGATGTATCAATATTAAAACAAATTATTGAAGCCAGAGTTGAAGAATTCTTACAAATCATCGATTATAAACTGAAAAACAGTGGTTTTAATGAAGCTGTTTCCGGAATTGTAATTGTCGGTGGCGGAATAGCATTATTTGATGGTATTTGTGATTTTGCTAGACAAATATTTGATAAACCTGTAAGAATAGGAACACCGGAATATGTTGGTGCCTCAACTCCGATTCATAACACATCCATAGGAATAATAAAAGATGTAGTTAATACTGCTCATTTTAGTGAGTCTCCTAACAATAGTAAGGGTATCTATAACACAAAGAAAAAGGGTTCTTTCGAAGAGAAAAGTTATTCGGAAGATAAAGGAGTATTATCAAAAATCAAAGGATTTTTAGCAGATTTTTTCTAATAGGGAGGTATTATTGTGCTAGATTTTGATGTTGAAATTCAACAATTTGCGCAGATTAAAGTTATAGGTTGCGGTGGAGGAGGTAATAACGCCGTAAACAGAATGATTAAAGGTGGACTTAAAAATGTTGAGTTTATAGTTGTAAATACTGATAAACAGGCATTGATGCTGTCACAAGCATCTCAAAAAATACAAATTGGTGATAAGCTGACAAAAGGATTAGGAGCCGGCGCTAATCCGGAAATTGGTATGAAAGCTGCCGAAGAAAGCAAGGATGAAATTGCCCAAGCTATAAAGGGTGCAGATATGGTATTTATAACTGCTGGTATGGGCGGAGGTACAGGTACAGGTGCTGCTCCAGTTATAGCTGAGATAGCAAAATCCATGGGAATTTTAACTGTAGGAGTTGTTACTAAGCCATTTCCATTTGAGGGAAGAAAAAGAATGCTTAATGCAGAGCTTGGAATTAAAAATTTAAAGGATAGGGTTGATACACTTGTAACAATACCTAATGAAAGACTCTTGAGCATTGTTGATAAAAAAACACCTTTAGTAGAATCTTTCAGGTTAGCTGATGATGTTTTAAGACAAGGTGTGCAGGGTATTTCAGACCTTATAACAATTCCAGGACTTGTAAACTTAGACTTTGCCGATGTTAAGACAATAATGATTGACAAAGGTTTAGCACATATGGGTACAGGAGAAGGCCGTGGTGATAGTCGTGCACAAGACGCAGCTAAACAAGCTATATCTAGTCCTTTGCTTGAAACTTCTATTGTAGGAGCAACAGGTGTACTGCTAAATATAACAGGTGGACAAGACTTTTCCTTAATTGAAATGAACGAGGCAGCTGAAATAGTACAACAAGCGGCTGATCCTGACGCTAATATAATTGTTGGTGCAGTTATTGATGAAAATTTAAAGGATGAAATCAGAATTACAGTAATAGCAACCGGATTTGAAAATGAAAAATCCGAAGCTAAGGTTACCAAAACTGCTAATCCGAAAAACGAAGCTGCATTCACTTTAGAAAAAGAAAAATATGATGAAACAGATTTGGAAATACCTGCTTTCTTAAGAAGGTCTTCTAAAAGATAAAAGTGCCTATGGCACTTTTTTTATTTTTAAATATTTTTGGTTTAAATGTGATGTAATTTGGCATATTTTTGATTTAAAAAATAATAAGCCGTGATATAAAATGACAAAATTTTGAAATAAATAGATATATAATAAGTTTAAAGGAGGGGGGCATATGGTAGTAAACTTAGATGTATTGATTTTAGAGAATGCTATTATAGATTATTTTCTTTTATATATTACCACTCAAACTATTAGGATTAGAATTAAACCTAAAAAATTAATATTATCATCTATTATCGGAGGTATATATGTAGTTACTTTAATATTTCCAAAACTAAAATTGCTAACTTTGTTACCCTTCAAAATACTTGTTGTTTTAATAATGATTTCAATTCTTTACAAATTTAAAGATTTAATTTTAATACTAAAGGCCTCAGTCATATTTATACTTTATTCCATGCTGCTAGAGGGTTTTTGCTTCTTTATTGAGTTAAATACCAGTAATACACTTTCTAATCTCAGTTCATTAAAAATAAATTTTACTTATAAGAAGCTTATGTTAGCATTCATTGTCTGTTATCTCTTAATTAATAGATTAATTATTTATATTAAAGATAGGAAGGACATTAGTACATTAATTTATAAGGTAGATATAAAAAACAATAACATTTGTAAAACTTTCTCTGCATTTTTAGATACGGGAAATGAGCTTAGAGAGCCTGCAACAAATCTTCCGGTTTTGATTCTTGAAAATAAATATATTGAGGATTTTAATATTGAAGATAAAGATAAACTTTATATTCCTTATAAAATCATAGATGGGAGTGTAGGAAATTTAGTTGGCTTTAAACCGGAGTATGTAAATGTGTATTTTAAAGATAAAGTGACGAGAAAAGAGGTAATAATAGCGTTTTGCGAAAATAAACTAAGCGATTTAGATGATTACCAAGCACTTCTATCAAGAGGAATAATTTAGTCTTTATGAGGGGGATAAATATGTTAAACTTAAAGGTAATATTAAACAGACTATTAATTAAATTTAGATTTGGTATAAGAAAATTATATTATATCGGTGGAAATGATGCTTTACCACCACCGCTAAGTAAAGAGGAGGAAGAGGATTTAGTAGCCAGGCTTACAGAAGGTGATGAAAGTATAAGATCAATTTTGATAGAAAGAAACTTAAGATTGGTTGTTTATATAGCACGAAAATTTGAAAATACTGGGGTTAATGTAGAGGACTTGATTTCTGTTGGAACTATTGGGTTAATTAAAGCTGTAAACACCTTTGATCCAACTAAAAAGATTAAACTTGCTACCTATGGTTCAAGATGCATAGAAAATGAAATATTGATGTATCTTAGAAGAAATAGCAAGGTTAAGGCAGAAATATCCTTTTATGAGCCTCTCAACATTGATTGGGATGGTAATGAATTACTTCTTTCAGATATACTAGGTACAGAAAACGACTCAGTTTATAATTTGATAGAAGACGAAGTTGACAAACAACTTCTAGTCGTAGCTATGAAAAAACTCAATAATAGAGAAAAAGAAATTGTTCAATTAAGATTTGGACTAAATGGGGATAACGAGAAAACACAAAAAGAAGTTGCAGATATGCTCGGAATATCACAATCATACATATCTAGATTAGAAAAGAGAATAATAAAAAGATTAAAAAAAGAAATAAATAAAATGATATAGGTTGTCTTTAGTATAAAAAAACGCCCCTTGGGAAATAATTTTAATGCTATTATTTAAAAGGGGCTGATGACAGGATGATGATTAACAAAGTCGAAATATGTGGTGTTAATACCGCTAAATTACCAGTTTTAAAAGAAAGTGAAATGAGACAGCTTCTATTTAAGATGAAAGATAGGGATGAAGAATCGAGAGAAAAATTCATAAGAGGAAACTTAAGACTAGTATTAAGTGTTATTCAAAGATTCAATAATAGAGGAGAGAATGTAGATGATTTATTTCAAGTTGGCTGTATAGGCTTAATCAAGGCTATTGACAATTTCGACCTGACACAAAATGTAAAGTTTTCTACATATGCTGTTCCAATGATAATTGGAGAAATAAGACGATATTTAAGGGACAATAATTCAATAAGAGTTAGTAGATCTCTAAGAGACATTGCATATAGGGCATTACAGGTGAGAGATAAATTAATAAGTGAAAACAATAAAGAACCAACTATATCACAAATTGCTAAAGAATTAAAAGTTCCAAGGGAGGAAGTAGTATTTGCATTAGATGCAATTCAAGATCCTGTATCGCTTTTTGAACCAATATATCATGATGGCGGAGATGCGATTTATGTAATGGATCAGATTAGTGATAATAAAAATTTAGATGACAGTTGGCTTGAAAATATATCTATTAAAGAAGCAATGAAAAAGTTGAATGATAGAGAAAAATTAATACTTACCTTAAGATTTTTCGATGGAAGAACTCAGATGGAAGTAGCAGATGAAATTGGGATATCCCAAGCTCAAGTATCTAGATTAGAGAAAACAGCTTTAAGACATATGAGAAAGTATGTGTAAAAGAGCCGCTAGGCTCTTTTTTTATCATATATTAATGGATATATGAATATAAATTATATTAAGATTGGACAAACTTGTAAAAAAGGTTTGAAAAATAATAAAAGAATTTATTTAAAACGAGGTGAAAAAAATGGAAGATTCGTTGTATTCAATAGCAAACTTAAGATCTATGGAGGTAATTGATATTTCCACTGGGTCTAAGCTTGGATTTATAAAAGATTTGAAAATTGATTGTGATGAATATAGGATATTATCTATACTATTGCCAAATCAAAAGGTTTCCTGGTTTGGGAAAAATGATACTATTGAAATTCCTTGGAGCAAAGTACTGAAAATAGGTTTAGATGTTATTCTTATTGATGGTAATGGCTTAGTTATAAATAATAAGATGTAGAAATTATTATAATAAATGTGTATAATATTTATATATAACCTTTAATATCTATAAAATAGATAATATTGTACAAAGGATGTGGAGAAAGTGAAATGTCCATACTGTGGATATGAAGAAAGTAAAGTTGTGGATTCTAGGTCCACAGAAGATGATATGGCAATAAGGAGAAGACGGGAATGTCTAAGCTGCAGCAAAAGATATACAACATATGAGAAAATAGAAGATATTCCAATCCTGGTTATTAAGAAAGACATGAGCAGAGAATACTTTGATAAGTCCAAAATAATTAATGGATTATTAAAGGCTTGTCAGAAACGTCCCGTTTCACGTATGCAGATTGAAACAATAGCAAGCGATATAGAGAAACAACTGAGCAATCAAATGCTTACAGAAGTAAGATCCGAGTATATAGGTGAAATGATAATGGAAAGTTTGAAAAAGGTTGATGAGATAGCGTATGTAAGATTCGCATCTGTTTATAGACAATTTAAAGATATAAATACTTTTATGGAAGAATTAAAAAGTCTTATGATAAATAAATAGTAGAATGCCCTTAGGGCATTTTTTTGTATGTTAAATTCTAGTTAAATGAATAGCAAAAATTTGAAACCAGATAAAATAATGATAAAATAATGGAGAGGAGTATAATTAGTGGAACATATACTTATAAAAAATTATGATTTTATTACAACCTCATGTAATGATGCAAAATTTGTATTTTCTACTGCAAAAGAAAATTTGAATTTTAATATAAAAAAGAAGTGTGGTAATGATAATCTTTTAAGTTTAAAAGAATGGTTCAATGTAAGCAATATAGGCTATTTAAATCAAATACACAGTAATCTGGTTTATGACTATGACGGAAAAGTTTATGAAGGAGATGCTCTTATTACAAATGAACATAAAGTTGCAATAGGTGTATTTACGGCTGATTGTGTTCCTATTTTAATATATGATAAAAAGAAGAATGTGGTGGCAGCGGTACATAGCGGATGGAAAGGAACTATTGGTGGTATTGTAATAAATACTATCATCAAAATGGAGAAAGACTATAATTCTTTTGCTAAAGATTTAGTGGTTTATATTGGCCCTCATAATAGAGAGTGCTGCTATGAAATAGGAGAAGATTTAGCTGCTTTATTCAATAACTATGAGTTATTTAAAGACGAAAAAATAATAATAAATAACAAATTGAATTTAGAAAAATGTATAATTACGCAGCTGTTATCAATTGGAGTATTAAAAGAAAACATAAATTCTTTAAAAATATGCACCTTTTGTGATGAGAATATATCTTTACATTCATATAGAAAAGAAAGAGAACAGGCAGGGAGAATGTTTTCTTTTGTTTATCTGATTTAAGAGGGAGGAATACAAATGGCTCAATATAAAATTCTAGCTGTTGATGATGAAGAACATATTCAGGAACTTATTAAGTTTAATTTAGAAAATAGCGGTTACAAGGTTATCTGTTGCGGCGATGGTGCAGAAGCTCTGAAAATTATAAAAGAAGATGATTTTGATTTGATTCTGTTAGATGTTATGCTTCCAGGTATTGACGGATATGATGTGTGTAAAGAAATCAGAAAAGATAATAATATATCTAACATACCAATTATTATGATTACTGCTAAAAGCGAGGAGCTGGATAAGATACTTGGTTTAGAATTAGGTGCTGATGACTATATGACAAAGCCTTTTTCTATTAGAGAACTGTTGGCACGAGTTAAAGCAGTATTAAGACGTACAACTCTGCAGCCCTTGGATAAAGCTTATAAATTTGATAATGTTGTTGTAGATTTTGAGAAACATGAAGTTACAAAAGAAAGTAAAAGAATTGAGTTGACTTTAAAAGAATTTGAAGTATTAGAAATACTAATAAAAAATAAAGGAAGAGTAATAACTAGAGAATTTCTTTTAGATAAAGTGTGGGGGTATGAGTATATTGGTGAAACAAGAACAGTTGATGTTCATATAAGGCATTTAAGACAAAAAATTGAGGAAGATGATAAAGCTCCTAGATATATAGAAACAATTAGAGGTGTAGGATATAGATTTAATTATGGAGAATTAGCATGAAGAAAAGACTAATGATATCTATACTGGGTGTTTTAACAATAAGTGTTGTTATCTTAACATTATTTTTTATTGGTATAATAAATAACCAGTATAATCAAAATATTATACGTAATTTAAAAGAAAATAATCAATTTATTATAAGTATTATAGAAACTAATAATATAGTAGATAAAGATACTTTTTTTAAAAAAAACTTAAGTAATATAGAAATGAGAGTTACATATATTGATAAACAGGGTAATGTAATTTTTGATTCTGTAGCAGATAAGGAGTCCATGGATAATCATAACAGCAGATCTGAAGTTATTGATGCTAGGCTTAACGGGGTAGGTTCATCTATAAGATATAGCCACTCAATAAATAAGAATATGCTGTATGTAGCTACAAGTTTTGGTGATGGTTATATTATAAGAAGTTCAATGCCCATTGCTATTATAAACAGTTTTGAAAGCAAATATATACAATATTATTTAATAACACTGATAGCGGTATTAATTGCTGCTGCAATAGTATCATCAAAACTTTCTCAAGCAATGGTAAGACCTATTAAAGCGCTTCAGGCCATAACTTCCAGAGTAGCGAATGGAGAACTGTGTGAAAGGGTTAAAGTTTTAGAGGATAATGAAATTGGAGATTTAGGGAGAGCCTTTAATAATATGGCCGATAAGCTTCAAACCACGCTGAAAGAGCTTACTAACAGACAAAATAGACTTGAAGCAATTTTGAGGAGCATGGATAGCGGTGTAATTGCAATAGATAAGAATTATAAAATAATTATGATAAATCCATACGCCAAAGAAATATTTGGCATAGAAAAAGATATTATAGGTCAAAATTTAATGGATATTATTCGAGATTATGAACTTGAAAATGTATTTAAGAATAATTCAGAAGAATACAATGAAATAAAACTATTTTGGCCTAAAGAACGTGATTTAAGGGTTAGAACTGCTGAAATTATCGGTGAAACTGAATTAATTGGCAATGTGGCAGTAGTACAAGATATAACAGATATAAAAAGACTTGAGAATATGAGATCACAATTTGTTGCTAATGTATCTCATGAATTGAAAACTCCTTTAACCTCTATTAAAGGTTTTGCGGAAACCTTAAAATTTGTTGAAGATAAAGAAAAAAAAGAAAAGTTTTTAGATATAATAAATGATGAGGCTGATAGATTAACGAGATTGATTAATGATATTTTAACATTATCCTATATAGAGCAGCACAAGGAGACAAAAAATGAAGCTATAAGTGTTGCTGAAATTATTGAGGATGTATATAATCTTATGAAAAACACTGCAGATCTTAAGAATATTAAGATTAATATAGTTACTCAAAATGATTGTATAATAGAAGCTGATAGAGATAGATTTAAACAAATGCTAATTAATTTAGTTGACAATTCTATTAAATATTCTGAAGAGAATGCAACTGTATATATAGGTTTTGAAAATACTAATAATATATGTACTTTATATGTAGAGGATACAGGCGTTGGAATGTCAAAAGAACATTTGGACAGAATATTTGAAAGGTTTTATAGAATTGATAAGGCAAGATCAAGAGCTCAGGGAGGAACAGGACTGGGCTTGGCAATTGTTAAACATATTGTCTTAAGTCTTAATGGTAAAATTGAGGTGCAAAGTCAAATAGGAAAAGGAACTAAGTTTGTAATTAGAATACCAATAAAGAGATAGATGCACATCTATCTCCTTTGACTTTTTTGGGAAATAAAAGCACTTTATGTCCATAATAGCAGTTTTACATTGACTAAAGTTTTCAGTTCATGTATTATAACTTAATGAATACAATACAAAATTGGGAGTGAAAATATGAAAAATACTATAGTAAAAGTCAAACCTAATAGTATTGCAGAAGAATTGGAAATAGAAATTGGAGATAAACTAATAAGTATAAATGATACTGAAGTAAAAGATATAATTGATTATAAATTTCTCATGGCTGATGAATATGTGGAAATTGAAATAGAAAAAAGAGACGGAGAACATTGGTGCTTAGAAGTAGAAAAAGACTACGAAGAGGACTTAGGAGTAGAATTTGAAAATTCAATTTTAGATAGTGCTAGAAGCTGTTCAAATAAATGTGTATTTTGCTTTATCGATCAGCTTCCAAAAGGAATGAGAAAAACTTTATATTTCAAGGATGATGATTCAAGGTTATCTTTTTTACAAGGTAATTTTGTAACATTGACCAATATGAAAGATGAAGATATAGATAGAATTATTAGGTATCGAATAAGTCCTATTAATGTTTCTGTGCATACTACTAATCCGGAATTAAGAGTAAAGATGCTGAATAATAGATTTGCAGGCAACGTATATGAAAGATTGCAAAAGCTTGCTTCTGCAGGTATAGATATTAACTGTCAGATAGTACTCTGTCCTGGGATTAATAATGACGAAGAATTGAAAAGAACAACAGAGGACTTATTTAAGTTGTATCCTTCAGTAAGGAATGTAGCTGTTGTTCCAGTAGGGGCTACAAAGTTTAGAGAAGATCTTTTTAAAGTAACCTTATATGATAAAGGAAGCAGTGCAGCTGAAATTAATGCTGTTTCAATGCTTCAGGAGAAATATAAAGGTATTATAGGTCAACCTTTTATTAGATTATCAGATGAGTTTTATGTAACAGCAGGCTTTGATGTGCCTGAAACAGAATTTTATGGTGAATTTGAGCAATTAGAAGATGGAATTGGTATGATTAGATTGCTGCGAAATAATTTGGATAAAACGCTGCCTAATATTGATATGGAAATTAAAAATTCCTTTACAATGATAACAGGCGCATCAGCATATAAAGAAATTAAAGCTGTTGCTTCCAAAATTCAGAAAGCTAATCCAAATATTAATATAGATGCTGTTAAAATAATCAATAATTATTTTGGAGAAACTATTACTGTGGCAGGACTTTTAACTGGTAAGGATATAATTGATCAATTAAAAAACCAAAAACTAGGTAATTTTATAATAATGCCTAGAAATATGCTGAGAAGCGGAGAAGAAACTTTACTTGATGATATTATTGTTAAGGATATTGAAGATGCTTTTAATAGAAAAGTCTTAATAGTCGACTATTCAGGTGAAGATTTAATTGAGATTATAAATAAATTTGGCAAGGAGGAAAAATAAATGGGAAAACCTATTGTAGCTTTTGTAGGACGTCCAAATGTTGGAAAATCAACACTTTTTAATAAGATTGCAGGTAAAAGAATTTCAATTGTTGAAGATACGCCTGGTGTAACAAGGGATAGAGTTTATGCGGAGGCAGAATGGCTTAAGTATAATTTTACAATTATTGATACTGGGGGTATAGAACCTGAGAGTGGAGATATAATTTTATCTCAAATGAGAAGGCAGGCCCAAATTGCAATAGATACTGCTAATGTTATAGTGTTTATTGTCGATGGAAAAGAAGGCCTGACTGCTGCTGATGCAGAAGTTGCTCAAATGCTTAGAAAGAGCAAAAAACCAATAGTACTTGTCGTAAATAAGATAGATAGTTTAAAAGATGAGGATAATGCTTTTGAATTTTATAACTTAGGAATAGGCGAGCCTATAACAATTTCTGCTACTCAAGGTCTAGCTTTAGGTGATATGCTTGATAGAATTGTTGAACATTTTCCAAGTGGAACAGATGATGAGGAACAGGATGAATATATTAAGATAGCAATGGTTGGGAAACCTAATGTTGGAAAATCATCCCTCATTAATAAACTCTTGGGAGAAGAAAGAGTAATAGTTAGTGATATACCCGGTACAACAAGAGATGCCATAGATAGTACATTAGAAACAGAAGAAGGAAAATTTATCTTAATAGATACTGCAGGTCTTAGAAGAAAAAGTAAAATTAAAGAAGAAATAGAGAGATATAGTGTAATTAGAACATTAGCAGCATTAGAAAGAGCTGACGTTTGCATATTAATTATTGATGCTACTGAGGGCGTAACTGAACAAGATGAAAAAATTATTGGATATGCTCATGAACAAGGTAAGGCGATAATGGTAGTGGTTAATAAGTGGGACTTAATAGAAAAAGATGATAAGACCATGGAAAACTACAAAAAGACTTTACAAGGTAAAATGGCATTTATTGAATATGCATCCTTCTTGTTTATATCCGCCAAGACTGGTCAGAGAGTACATAAGGTTTTAAGTGAGGCTAAAGCATGTTATGCTAATTACTCAAAGCGTATATCTACAGGTATATTAAATGATGTTATAAATAAAGCTGTATTAATGAAAGAACCGCCAATAGTTGGATTAAAAAGGTTAAAAATCTATTATGTTACTCAGGCAGAAACAAAGCCACCACTATTTATTTTCTTTGTTAATGATACCCAGACTATACATTTTTCTTATGAAAGATATCTAGTTAACCAATTAAGAAATAACTTTGACTTTAAAGGAACTTCTATAAAAGTTCATTTTAGAGAAAGGAAAGAATAAAATGAATGCTAATGTTTCTTTCTTAGGTGGCGGAAGCTTCGGAACAGCATTGGGAATAATGCTTGCTAAAAAAGGACTTTGTGTTAGAATTTGGGATAGAAATAAACAAGTAATTGATGATATTAATGATAAAAGAGAAAATATTAAGTATCTGCCTAAAATAACAGTACCTTATAATGTTACGGGCTGTGTTGAATTAACTAAATGTGTATTAGATAGTGATTTTATTGTTTTATCTGTACCTTCTCATGCTATAAGGAATCTATGCAAACAAATTAAAGAACACGTGAATAAAAATCAAATAATTGTTAGTATAGCTAAAGGTATAGAAGAAGAATCCTTAAAACGTATATCAGAAGTTATAGAAGAAGAACTTCCAGATAATCCGGTTGTTGTTTTATCAGGTCCTAGTCATGCAGAAGAAGTAGCATTAGATATTCCTACCGCTGTTGTTGCAGCTTCTAAGGATTTAAATTCAGCACAAAAAGTTCAGGATTTATTCTTAACTAAGAAGTTTAGAGTATATACTAATGAAGATATTGTTGGTGTTGAAATTGGAGGAGCTGTTAAAAACATTATTGCTTTGGCAGCTGGAATTTCCGATGGTATTGGCTATGGTGATAATACTAAAGCAGCCTTAATGACTAGAGGAATGAGCGAAATCATTCGAATTGGTACAAAACTAGGCGGAAAGAGTGAGACTTTTTCAGGACTCACAGGCATTGGTGATCTTATAGTAACCTGTACCAGCATGCACAGCAGAAATAGAAGAGCAGGAATTTTGATTGGTAAGGGTACTACAGTAGAAGATGCAATATCTCAAATTGGCATGGTTGTTGAAGGTATTAAAGCTTGCAGAGCATTTCATGCTTTAAAGGAAAAACTTAATATATCTATGCCGATAACTGATACATTATATCAAGTTTTATTTGAAGGTAAAGATCCAAAGTATGGAGTTTATGAGCTAATGTCTAGGGAAAAGAAAGATGAAATTTACAATATAGAATAAAAATTAATACATTTAGTAATAAATGTTTTACTCTTTCAATATATATATAGTGTTAATAAGTATTAATTGGGAGGGTATGCGTTGGAAAATTTCGATATATATAAGGACATAGCCGAAAGAACACAAGGGGATATTTATGTTGGAGTGGTTGGGCCAGTAAGAACAGGTAAGTCATCTTTTATAAAACGATTTATGGATTTAATGGTTATTCCAAATATTGAAAACTCCTACAAGAAACAAAGAGCTAAAGACGAATTACCTCAAAGTGCATCAGGTAAGACAATTCATACTACTGAGCCTAAATTTGTTCCAAATGAAGCTGTTGAAGTTAACCTTGAAGATGGAACAAAATTCAAGGTTAGAATGGTTGATTGTGTTGGTTATATAGTAAAAGGAGCATCAGGATATACGGAAGGTGATTCTGCTAAGATGGTAAGTACTCCTTGGTATGACCATGAAATACCATTTGAAGAAGCTGCTGAAATTGGTACTAAAAAAGTTATTAATGATCATTCTACAATTGGACTAGTAATAACCACTGATGGTTCAATAACTGATATTGCAAGAGAAGATTACATTGATCCTGAGGAAAGAGTTATTGGTGAATTAAAAGCTATTAATAAGCCATTCATCGTAATATTAAATTCAGCTCATGTAAATGATCCTAAGACCATAGCTTTAAAAAGGGAGCTTGAAGATAAATACGATGTTCCTGTACAAGTGATGGATGTTTTAAATATGAATGAAAATGACATAGCAAACGTATTTCAAACTGTACTTAAGGAATTCCCAGTGGCTGAAATTAATATCGATATTCCTGAATGGATTGAGAAGCTTGAAACTAAGCATTGGCTTAAGACAAATTTCTTTAATTTAGTAAAGGATATGTGTAATAAAATCTATAAGGTTAGAGATATTAAGCGTTCTTTAGATGAATTTAGAGAAATTGAATTTTTGGATTTAGCTGGCCTTAATGAACTTAATATGGGTAATGGAACTGCTAGAGTATCCTTAAATCCTAAAAATGATTTATTCTATAGAGTTTTAAGCGAAGTATCTGGTCATGAGATTAAAGGTGAAAATGAACTTTTAGTAATAATGAAGGATCTTTATAAAGCAAAAGTAGAATATGATAAGGTTGCAGACGCATTGAGGGAAGTTAAAGAAACAGGTTATGGACTTGTAGCTCCACAGCTTTCTGAAATGAAGCTTGAAGAGCCAGAATTCTTAAAACAAGGCAGTAGATGCGTTGTAAAACTAAAAGCTAGTGCTCCGTCTCTTCATTTTATAAAAGCTGATGTAGAAACAGAAATTTCACCTATTATGGGCACAGAAAAACAAAGTGAAGAGCTTATGAAATCATTGCTTGAACAGTTTGAAAACGATAAGTCAAAGATATGGCAGAGCAATATGTTCGGAAAGCCTTTAGAAATCCTTGTAAAGGAAGAGCTGCAAAGTAAGTTGTACAAAATGCCTGAAGATGTACAAGTGAAACTTCAAAAAACCCTTCAGAAGATAATTAATGAAGGAACTGGTGGATTAATCTGTATTATATTGTAAAGTTTTTCAATATATATACAATGCAAAAGCTCTAATACATTCATAATGTCCCAAAAACCCTTGAAGATTGGATATTTTGGGACATTATGAATGTAAGAACTTTATTGCATTGTCTAATAATAAGCATATTTAACTATGCTTGTTTTATATTGATTTTTTATCTTCCTATGCTATAATATAACTGTTGACTGGGTATGGCGCAGATGGTAGCGCGCATGAATGGGGTTCATGAGGTCGCAAGTTCAAATCTTGTTACCCAGACCAAAAGCTTGTGGAATTATCGTTTCACTGGCTTTTTTTATTTTTTGCCTTTATATGATAAGTATTATGTTATTTTTGATTTTTAAAGACAGTTATATATAAACAACTTCAACTATAAACTTACAAACAATAAAAAAGCATTGAAGATTTGCTATTTTTATTGTCTGTAAATTAAGTTTTCGTATTGTTTATCTATAATTAACATGAATATTAATTATATTGCTTGGGTAGTATAATTGTGAAGGTGGTGATATTATGTCAACAAAATCAGATAAAAAAAGAAAAAACGATAATAAAACTACCAATACTAAGAGAGCTAATCCAATTACACTGGAAGTTAAAAGTGATGCAAGTGAGCCAACTAGAGGATTGCCAAAAGTATAAAATAATTTCTTCATTATAATATTAAGCCTGTATAAGTTATAATGCTTATACAGGCTTAATATTATAGTTTGTCTTCATAAAATTCTATAATTTTTGAATAGTTGCCGCCTAGTTTTGCAGTTAAATTATCAGCATATCCACCTGCAAATATATCAGCAATAGTGTTTAATGAGTCTTCTTCTATTGTAGAGTCCTGGCCGTTATTATCTAAAGGTCTATCAACCATGATATTCACCTCCTATAGTTAGGATGTGCAGAAACACTTTATATATTCATAAGCATGAATTGAATAAAAACAAATATATCAGTTAAAATATATATGAATTCACATAAGTTTTTATTGTTATTTTTAGCTAAAAATGAGATTATTATAGTAATAATAATTATTAGTAAGGAGATTTTGTATGGATAAGATTTATACTAAAACAGGCGATAAAGGTTTTACAACGAACCTTCTTAATAAGACTTACTCAAAAGCAGATATTGAAATGGAACTTCAGGGTGGAATAGATGAAATTAATGCCAATATAGGCTTTTTAAGAAGTATAATAAACAGTAAAGCCGATGTATTTAAGAAAGAAACCTTTGAGTATTTAGATAACAGCTTAAAAAGTATACAATATCATTTGTATTTAATAGGAGTAGAGGTTTCTACCGAATTTTCAGAAAAGTACATTGGCAATGACGAAGTTAACTATTTAGAACATGAAATAGACTATATGGTGGATTCTACTCCGCCTATGTCTTCATTCATTTATTATTCAGGCACTGAAATTGCAGTCTTTTCCCATGTAATAAGAACTGTAGTTAGGCGGGTTGAACGGATATTTGTAAAAACTGTTGAAAATAATATTTATCCTATAAGCTATCAATATGTTAATCGTTTATCAGATTACCTTTTCTCATTTAGCAGATATGTAAATAATATTGAAGGAATAACTGATGAACCTATGATATTAAAATAAAAACTTCTAAAGAAATTTTTAAATACAAGGTGACTTTATGAAATAAATATTGTAAAATATATTATGGATGAAAGATATATTTCAATTATATTAACATTTATGATATTTGTTTTGGAGGTGTAGTACCTTGGGATACAATACAGATGTATTAAAAAAGGTTGCTGTAATATTTAATGGTGGAACGATATCTATGAAAGTAGATCCAAGAATACAAGCTGCAGTGCCAACACTTACTGGAGAAGAAATAATGTCTATGGTTACAGGGATAGAAGAGTTTGCTCAAGTTGAATCCTATTCCTTTTCCAATCTGCCAGGCCCTCATATGACTCCGGAAATTATGCTTGATTTATCAAAGTACATTCAAGGATTTTTAGAAAGAGAAGATATAATGGGCGTTGTAGTAACGCATGGAACGGATACTTTAGAGGAAACTGCTTATCTGTTAGATTTGACAATTAAAAGTGAAAAGCCTGTTATTGTTACTGGCTCCATGAGAAATAGTTCTGAACTCGGATATGATGGACCAGCAAATTTAGCAGCTTCCATATGTACGGCAATTTCAGAACAAGCCAAAAACCGAGGTGTTCTTGTTTGTTTGAATGATGAATTGAATTGTGCCAGCGAAGTTACAAAAGCAAATTCCATGAGTTTGGATACATTTAGAAGCCCAAATTTTGGTCCTATAGGAATAGTTGACAGTAATGAAGTTATATTTTATCGTGATAGTCTACAAAAGCAACATATAATTACTGATAAAGTAGAACCAAAAGTAGATTTAATAAAATGTGCTGCTGGTATGGATTCAAAGTATATTGACTTTTGTATTAATGAAGGAACTAAAGGAATAGTCCTAGAAGCAATGGGAAGAGGAAATGTTCCACCAGAAATGCTTTCTGGCGTAGAAAGAGCAATAAAAAATAATATACCAGTTATCGTAGTATCAAGATGTTTTCAGGGCAGAGTTCTTGATTCTTATGGTTATCCTGGTGGAGGAAAGATATTACGAAATTTAGGAGTAATATTTGGAGATAATCTTCCTGGACAAAAGGCTAGAATAAAATTAATGCTAGCACTTGGAAAAACTAATAATATTAAAGAAATAAAGAATATTTTTGAAACAGGTCATTACCAGTATCACTAATCATGAAAGATTAGAATGGATATACATTCTAATCTTTTATGATTTAGCAAAGTATTTTATTCTTTATATAATGCAAAAGTTCTAATACATAAAAGATGTCCCAAAAATCCTTGAAGATTGGATATTTTATGACATCATTAACGTAAGAACTTTATTGCATTATATATATGTAACACTTATATATTTTTATGAATAATATAATAAAAAATCTATAAGTGAGGGAATACTTATGAGCTCTAACAATAGGCTGAATTCTATTTCTGAATATCACTTTCAAAAGTTAGATATTCTAAAGAAAAAATTAATTAATGATGGTAAGAAGATTGTTGATTTAAGCATAGGCGATCCAGACTTAGAAGTGGATAAAAGCATAATACAGAGTCTTATTGAAGGATTTAATGTAAATGGTTATAATAAATACCCACCTTATGACGGGATTGAAGAACTTAAGCTTGGAATAATTAATTATTATAGAGAAATATATAATGTTAAATTAACTTTAGATGAAGTACTTATTCTCATTGGTTCAAAGGAAGGAATAAATAATATTATACCTGCAGTTTGTGACATAGGTGATTATGCCATTGTGCCAAATCCAGGTTATCCTGTTTATTCAACGTGCTGCCATTTATGGGGTGTGAATACCTATAATATAGTATTAAAGGAGAATAATTCGTATCTTCCGCATTTAGGGGATATTGATAAAAAAGTTTTGGACAAATGCAGGCTTTTTGCCATTAACTATCCTAATAACCCTACAGGAGCAACTGCTAATAGTGATTTCTATAAGGAAATAGTAGAGTTCTGCAATAATCATAATATTATTATATATAATGATGCCGCATATAATGAAATAATTAAAAAAAATGAAGCTCCATTAAGCATACTGCAATTTGATCCCCAAAAAAAGTGCGTTGAGTTTGGAACCTTCTCAAAAACATATAATATGACAGGTTTTAGAATTGGATATGTAGTTGGAAATAGTAGAGTAATCAGTTCATTGCTAAAAGTAAAGAGTAATGTTGACTCCGGGCAGTTTATTCCAATTCAATATGCTGCTATTGCAGCTTTAAAACTAAGCAGAGATTATGTTAATTCTATAAGAAACACCTATGAGGAAAGAAAAAAGATTACAAAAAGGTTATTATATGAACATAATATTGAATTTTTTGATAGCGAAGGAACTTTTTATTTGTGGTGTAAAACCCCAGCTAAATTCAATACAGAAAAATTTTGCGAGGAATTGTTAAATGCAGGTGGTTTAGTAGTAACTCCAGGTAATGCTTTTGGAGATGCAGGAGCCGATAACTTTAGAATTGCTCTTACAAGAGACAAAATGGAAATATTTAATGCATTTAATAAAATTAGTGTATACTAGATAGAAATCAACAATTAATATAGATGCTTCTTCTTAATAGAAGCATCTATATTATTTAAAATGTATTGTTAAGCAAATTTAGCTTGCAATTATAATTAATGTTTATGTATAATTAGTATGAACTTATTAAAGGGTCGGAAGGATGAATTATCTATGACTAAAAGTATGACTGGCTTTGGGAGAGGAAGCATTGAAGAAGATGGAAAAAGTTATGTGATTGAAATAAAAAGTGTAAATCACAGATATTTGGACATAAATATAAAAATGCCAAGAAATTTAATATCTCTCGAAGACAGAATAAGAAAGACTATTTCACAGAAAATAAATAGGGGAAAAGTAGACATATTTATAACTCAAAATACATATGTGAGTAATAATACAGTTACTAATTTTAATCATAATCTTGGTGACAGCTATTTAAATTGTCTTAAGGAAATAAGAGATAGGTATGAAGTAAGAGATGATATTTCGGTTTCTTTAATTGCTAGATTCCCGGAGGTTATTACTCTTAATACAAAAGAAGAAGACTTAGATGAGGTTTGGAATAATTTAAAAATTCCTTTAGATGATGCCTTAAATTCATTTGTTTTGATGAGAGAAAAGGAAGGCCAAAACCTTAAGGAAGATATAACTAAAAGATGTGATTATATCAAAGAACAAATTGACAAAATTGAACTAATGGCTCCGGCAATTGTAGTAGAGTATAAAGAAAAACTAGAGAAACGATTAAAAGAGCTTCTAGGAGATATTAAAATTGATGAAAACAGAATAGCTATGGAATTAGCAATCTTTTCTGATAAAGCAAATATTGACGAAGAACTTGTAAGATTGAATAGCCATATTATTCAAATGAAAGATGCACTTAATTTAAGTGAGCCAGTTGGTCGAAAGTTAGATTTTATAGTTCAGGAAATGAATCGGGAGACTAATACAATAGCTTCTAAGGCAAATAACTTAGAAATCACAAATATTAGTTTAAACATAAAAAATGAAATTGAAAAAATCAGAGAACAAGTTCAAAATATGGAATAAATTAGGAGGAAGAACATGGGCATCAAATTAATAAATATAGGTTTTGGAAACATTGTTTCGGCAAATAGACTTGTTGCTATAGTGAGTCCTGAATCTGCACCAATAAAAAGAATAATTCAAGAAGCTAGAGACAGAGGTATGCTTATAGATGCTACTTATGGTAGAAGAACCAGAGCTGTTATAATTACTGACAGTGATCATGTTATATTATCAGCGGTTCAGCCAGAAACAGTAGCACATAGGTTATCTTCGAATAAAGAAGACGTTGAAATTGATGAGGTAGATGAATAATGAATCAAAAGGGATTACTATTAGTTATATCTGGACCTTCAGGTGCTGGGAAAGGGACAATTTGTAAAGCATTATTAGAGAAAAGTGAGTTTTGGCTTTCTGTATCTTCTACTACCAGAAATCCAAGGGCTGGTGAAGTCCATGGAGAAAGCTACTATTTTATTAGTAAGGAAGATTTTAAGAATAGAATAGATAAAGGTGATTTCCTAGAATATGCTGAAGTCTATGGTAATTATTATGGAACCCCTAAATCAAGCGTTATAGAAATGCTTGAAAGTGGAAAAGATGTTATATTAGAAATAGATATTCAAGGAGCTTTGAAAGTAAAGGAAGCATTTCCAGAAGGAATATTTATTTTTATACTTCCTCCATCAATGGAAGAATTAAAACAAAGAATTATAAAAAGGGGCAGCGAAACTCCAGAATCATTAATGACAAGATTTAAGTCTGCCTATAAGGAAATTAATTATGTATCAAAATACAGCTATGCTGTTGTTAATGATACTGTTAATGGTGCATTAGAGAAAATTGAAAGCATTGTTATAGCAGAAAGATGCAGAGTAGACAGAATGAAAGATACTATATTAAACTCAAGGGAGGAGTTAATTCATGAACAACTCTATGATTAATCCATCAATAGTAGAATTACTAAAAAAAGTTGATAACAGGTATTCATTAGTGGTTATTACCTCGAAAAGAGCTAGACAAATAATAGATGGAAGCAAACCATTAATAGATACAGAAAAAAATAAACCTTTGACAGTTGCAATAAATGAGGTTAATTTAGGTGCAATAACATATGAAACTGTGAAAGAAGGCATAAAGTAAAATGAACTCAAAAAAAACGGTGTTAGTTGGTGTTTGTGGAGGTATTGCTGCTTATAAGGCCTTAGATGTTATAAGCAGACTTAAAAAGGAAAATTATGACGTTCATGTAATAATGACCAAAAGTTCCTCGCAATTTGTAACACCGCTTAGTTTCCAATCTTTAAGTCAAAATATGGTCGTAAATGATATGTTTGCTGAACCTAAGGCGTGGGAAATTCAGCATATTTCTCTTGCAAAAAAAGCTGATTTAGTGCTTATTGTTCCTGCTACAGCTAATATTATAGGAAAAGTAGCAGGCGGTATTGCTGATGACATGCTGTCCACCACTATAATGGCTACAACTGCGCCGGTTGTTTTTGCACCAGCTATGAATACCAATATGTATAAAAACCCCATTGTTCAGGATAATATACATAAATTAAGTAATTTGGGATACAAATTTATAGCTCCTCAAAGTGGAAGACTTGCTTGTGGTGATGATGGTGAGGGGAAATTGGCAGATACTGAACTTATTACAAATTATGTTTCAAGTTTATTATATGATAAAAAGGATCTCAAAAATAAAAAGGTTTTGGTAACTGCTGGTCCTACTATAGCACCTATTGATCCAGTGAGGTTTATAACTAATAAGTCAACTGGCAAAATGGGGTATTCTATTGCTGAAGAAGCACGTGATAGAGGAGCTGAGGTTACTTTAGTTTCAGGACCTACTTCTTTAAAGACGCCTTTTGGAGTTAAGATTATTAATGTTGCTACAAATCAAGAGATGTATGATCAGGTTTTAGAACAGTTTAAAGACAGCGATATAGTTATTATGTCTGCTGCTGTAGCTGACTATAAGCCTTCACAATATTCTAACATTAAGATTAAGAAGAAAGAAAACAATTTATCTCTTGCCTTAGAAAAAGATAATGACATATTAAAGAAATTAGGAGAATTAAAAGAGCATCAATTGCTAGTAGGATTTGCAGCAGAAAGTAATGATCTAGCTCAGAATGCACAATTAAAATTGATAAATAAAAACTTAGACTATATAGTAGCTAATGATATACTAAGCAATGACACTGGATTTGCCTCAGATGAAAATAAAGTTTTAATAATGGGCAGATTAGGGGAAAAAATTCAATTGGATAAAATGCCTAAAAGAATTGTTGCTAGGGAACTTTTTAATTTAATTAATAAATAATATGGTTAGGGGCGAACCTGGTGATTTTATATTCCGGATTAACCCCTTTTTAATTTAAATAATATTAAAAGGGTGATTTAGTGTATAAATATGCAGGTATTATTGTCAATAACAGCTCTTTACAAGTAGATAAAATATTTACCTACTCTATTCCTAATAATTTGAAAGAAATATTAAAGTTAGGCTTTATTGTAAAGGTTCCTTTTGGTATAGGCAATAAAAAAATCGATGGTTTTGTTGTTGAACTATATGAAGAGTGTTCAGAGGAAACAAGGACAAAAGAAATATTAGGGATTAGCTATGAGTTTTCTTTCTTACGGGAAGAAGATATAAACTTGATTAAGTTTATGAGGGAAAGATATTTATGCACTTACTTGGAAGCTATAAAATCTATTCTTCCTCCTGGCATAACTAAAGGAATGCAAAGAAAGACTAGCCAAGTAATTTATGCAGGTAAACAATTGGAAGGCAAATATAACAAAGAGCCATATATATCAATTTATAATTTAATACTAAGTAATAATGGAAAGTATAACAAAAATGAATTGGTAAATAAGTTCGAAATATCACTTTCTTCTATCAACACATTACTGAAGTATAATTATTTAGATAATGAAAAGATATATATTGATAGATTTGATCAAAGAAAGTTTAATGCATACTCTGAAAAAACTTTAAATTATGAACAAAAAAATGTTTTAGATAAAATAAGCAGTTCTGATAAAAATATTTTTCTGCTTCATGGAGTTACTGGAAGCGGTAAAACCGAAGTTTACATGAAACTTGTAAGTCAGATGATTAATAATAATAAAGACTCTATAATTTTAGTACCCGAGATTTCACTTACTCCGCAAATGGTTGAGAGATTTAAAGGACGGTTTGGAGAAAATATTGCTGTTTTTCACAGCAGGCTTTCTGAAGGAGAACGATATGATGAATGGATTAGAGTAAAAGAACAGCGAGTTAAGGTAGCTATAGGAGCAAGATCTGCTGTTTTCTTACCCTTTAACAACTTAGGACTCATTATAATAGACGAGGAACATGAAACTAGTTATAAGTCTGACAGTGATCCCAAGTATACAGCTTATGAGATAGCTGAGTATAGATGTTCTGAAAATAAGAGTATACTTGTATTAGGATCAGCAACCCCTTCCATAGATACATATTATAAAGCAAAGTCTGATACAATTGAGTTATTAAAAATGAATACCCGTGCTGATAATGCTGTACTTCCAAGTATTAAGTTAGTTGATATGAGAGAAGAATTATTAGATAACAACAGATCTATTTTTAGTAAAGCTTTATACGAAGAAATTGAGATGGCTTTGACAAATAAAGAGCAGATTATTTTATTTTTAAATAGAAGAGGGTACTCGCCATTTGTGTCTTGCAGGAAATGTGGTTATGTATTTAAATGTCCTAATTGTGATATATCATTAACGTATCACAATGAAAGTAATTCTTTAGAGTGCCACTATTGCGGAATTAAACAAAAATCAACTAGTATTTGCCCAAAATGTAGAAGCAAATATGTAAAATATTTTGGTATAGGAACTGAGAAAATAGAACATGAGATTAAGAAATACTTTCCAAAGGCGAGAACCTTAAGAATGGATTTTGATACTACTAGAAATAAACATTCCTATGAGCATATTTATAAGTCTTTTAAGCATCATGAGGCTGACATTTTAGTAGGAACTCAGATGATAGCAAAGGGCCTAGATTTTAAAAATGTTACTTTGGTTGGAGTAATTGCCGCAGACTTATCTTTAAACTTACCAGACTACAGGTCGGGAGAAAGAACTTTTCAACTTATAACTCAAGTAGCTGGAAGGGCTGGAAGAGGAGAAAAACCTGGGAAGGTTATAGTACAAACATATAATCCCGAAAATTATAGCATTGGTTACTCAATATCTAATAATTATGAAGGATTTTATAATGATGAGATATCCATAAGACGGGATATGAACTATCCACCATTTTCAAAAATATTTTCTATAAATATGAGCAGTAAAAAAGAGGATATATTAATAAAAAATATACAAAATATTGGCGTATTATTAAAACAAATATTGAAAAAAGATGATAAAATAGAAATGCTAGGTCCCTGTCCGTGCTCCATCTCTAAAATCAATGAATATTATAGGTGGCAGATATTATTAAAGGGTCAGATAGATTATGTTTTAGCAAATAATATAAAAAATATTATTTATGATTCACTAAGACAAGTTTATAATGAAATACGCGTAAGTTTGGATATTAACCCTACAAATTTATTATAGATAACTGGAGGTATAACTATATTATGGCAATAAGAAATATTAGAACAATTGGCGACGAAATATTAAGAAAAAAGTGTAAAAGAGTTGAAGAGGTAAATGACAGAACTTTAACTCTTATAAAAGATATGATAGAAACAATGTATGCAGCTGATGGTGTTGGATTAGCAGCTCCTCAAGTTGGTATCTTAAAAAGAATAGCCGTAGTTGACGTGGGCGATGGACCTATCGTCGTAATAAATCCGGAGATTATTGAAACAGAAGGAAGTTACTTAGATGAAGAAGGTTGTTTGAGCATACCAGGAGAACAAGGTAAGGTTTTAAGACCAGAGAGAATAAAAGTAAAAGCCTTAAATGAAAATAGCGAGGAAATTATAATTGAAGGTGAAGGCCTTTTATGTAGGGCTTTATGCCATGAAATTGATCATTTAGATGGTGTATTATTCGTAGATAAATTAGTAGAAGGTGAAGAATAACATGAAAATAGTTTTTATGGGTACACCGGAATTTGCGGTGCCTTCATTAAAAAAACTTATTGAACATCATCAGGTTGCTGCAGTTTTTACACAACCTGATAGGCCAAAAGGCAGAGGTAATAAGGTGACTATGTCTCCTGTAAAGAATGAAGCCTTAAAGAATAATATCTCTGTATTTCAACCTATTAAGATAAAAAATGATAATGAGTGTATAGAGTTACTAAAAAAGATAGAACCTGACTTTATAATTGTTGTAGCTTTTGGGCAAATACTTCCTAAAGAAGTATTAGATATCCCAAAGTTCGGTTGCATAAACCTGCATGCTTCTCTTTTACCTAGGTATAGAGGAGCCGCACCTATAAATTGGGCAATAATTAATGGTGAAAGTAAGACAGGAAATACTACAATGCTAATGGATATTGGACTGGATACTGGCGATATGCTTTTAAAGAGCGAAGTTGAAATTTCAGAAGACTTAACTGCTGGCGAACTGCATGACATACTAATGATAGACGGTGCAGATTTACTGATTGATACTATTGAAAAATTATCAAATAATGAAATTATGACTGTTAAGCAGGACTCAAGCTCTAGCACATACGCATCTATGCTTACAAAAGATCTGGGAAGAATAAATTGGAACCTAAAAAGCAAACAAATTAAAGATTTAATTAGAGGTTTAAATCCACGACCTGCAGCTCACACGGAGTACAATGGTATAAACATGAAAATTTTTGATGCTGATATAATAAATAAAAAAGTTAATAATTTACCTGGCTATATCATGAAAGTAACAAAGCTTGGTATAGAAGTAGCAACTGGTGATGGAGTGCTGCTCTTGAAAAAAATACAGTTTCCAGGAGGAAAGCCATTAAGTGTAGAGGAGTTTATAAAGGGGAATGCTATAGAAGAAGGAGTAATTTTAGAGGAAAGTAAGAAGTCCTAATTAATTGTACTTTCATTTGAAAGGAGGAATATCTGTGATATTTGATAGCAGTTTTATTATACTTATCCTAGCATTAATAATATCTCTTTTTGCTCAACATAAAATCAATTCTACTTTCAATAAATATTTGCAAATAAATAGCATTAATGGGTATACAGGAGCACAAGTTGCTCGAATGTTGCTTGATTATAATGGTCTTTACGATATTCCAGTGGAAATAATAAGCGGTAAACTTTCAGATCATTATGATCCTTCAAATAAGGTAATGAGACTTTCACAGGATGTATTTTATGGTGCTTCTATTGCTTCTATAGGAGTAGCAGCTCATGAAACAGGCCATGCAATACAGCATAAAGAAAATTACGTTCCATTAAGTTTAAGAAATTCTATTGTTCCAGTGGTTAACCTAAGTTCTAATCTATCATGGATACTGTTTATTTTAGGTATGTTCTTAGGATGGTCAGGACTTTTTAGGTTAGGTATATTGTTATTTACTGCTGTAGTTTTATTTCAGCTTATTACCTTACCTGTAGAATTTGATGCTTCTAGAAGAGCTTTAAATATACTAGAAAATAAGTCCATTCTTTCTAACGACGAATTAGCTGGAGCAAAGTCAGTTTTAAGTGCAGCTGCAATGACTTATGTAGCAGCTGCTTTAATGGCAATTTCGCAGCTTTTGAGATTGATATTGATAAGCAACAGAAGCAGGGATTAAATTATAACATGAATTGAGGTTTAATGATGAACTATACTAGAAAACTAGCTGTAGATATACTTGAAAGTATAATAAATAAAGGTTCTTACTCAAACATAGTAATTAATGCAGAGCTTAATAAATCAAACCTTGATGATAGAGATAAAGGACTTGTAACTGAAATAGTCTATGGTACACTTAAATATAAGTATACCATAGACAAAATATTAGCTGTTTTTTTAAAAACAGGCACATCTAAACTGGATAGTTTAGTGCTGAATGTCTTAAGAGTTTCAGTATATCAAATTAAATATTTAGATAAAGTACCCGATTTTGCAGTTGTCAATGAAGCTGTAGAATTAGTAAAGAAATACAAGTCTTTATCTGCATCAAAACTTGTGAATGGTGTTTTAAGAAACTATCTTAGAAATAAAGATAACTTAAATATTGTATTTAAAAATAAAATTGATGAAATATGTTTTATCTATTCGTTTGATCCTTGGATGGTAGATTTATTTGTAAAACAGTATGGGTTAGAGAATACAGAAAAGATACTAAGCGGACTTAACTGTACTCCCAATGTTACTCTTAGAGTCAATAGCTTAAAGACTAATTATGAAGATGCATATAATCTTCTTGATTCTGCTGGTTATATTATTGAAGAGGGTGCTGTTTGTCCTGAAGCGATAAAAATTATAAAAGGGAAAAATATAGAACAAAATCCTTTATTCAAGGAAGGATTCGCTACTGTTCAAGACGAAAGTGCTATGCTTGTAGCGCCATCAATGGATATAAAGCCGGATTTAACTGTTTTGGATCTTTGCAGCGCACCAGGAGGAAAAACAACTCATATTTCAGAAATTATGAATAATACTGGAAAAGTATATGCATTTGATGTTCATAAGGATAAGTTATCATTAATAAAGAAGAATGCAGATAGACTTGCAATTAGCAATATAGAGTATGGAGTTTTAGACTCAACCACATATGATGAAAAACTTAATAATACTGCGGATAGAGTATTAATAGATGTTCCATGTTCCGGTCTTGGCATTATTAGAAAAAAACCTGAGATAAAGTGGACTAAAAATAATAACCAGCTTAAAGACTTAGTAAATATACAAAAGAGCATTATGAATAATGCATCTAAATATGTTAAGGTTGGAGGAGTACTTATGTATTCAACCTGTACTCTTAATAAAAAAGAGAATGAAGAAAATGTTAAATGGTTTTTAAGTAAGTTCAATAACTTTTCAATGGAGTCTTTATTTTTTGGTAGTGCTGAAAATATAGTTTATGGTGAATTTGGAGTAACCATTTTACCAAATGAATCAATGGACGGATTTTTTATTGCAAAATTCAAAAGATTACAGTAGGTGTTTGTATGATTAATATTTTAAATTTAACATTAGATGAACTAAAAGATTGGATGAAAGACAATAGTGAAAGTACATTTAGAGCAAAGCAGATTATGGACTGGATATATAAAGGTACATGGTGCTTTGATGATATGAACAATATTCCAGCTTTGCTTATAAATAAATTAAAGGACTATTTTTATTTAGAAATACCTGAAGTAGTAAATTTATTGATATCAGAAAAAGATGGAACAAGTAAATTCTTGTTAAGATACAGCGATGGTAATATTATAGAAAGTGTAGTTATGAAATATAAGCATGGAAATTCTATTTGCGTCTCTACACAAGTGGGTTGTAAAATGGGCTGTAAATTTTGCGCATCAACCCTGGAGGGTGTTGTCAGGAATCTGAGCAGTGGTGAGATTTTATCTCAAATTATGGTTTGCCAGAACGAAATTGGTGAAAGAATTTCAAATGTTGTACTGATGGGAAGCGGAGAGCCCTTAGATAATTATGAAAATGTTGTAAAGTTTATTAAACTTGCTAATTCAGAGTACGGTTTAAATATTGGTCAAAGACATATTACACTTTCAACCTGTGGATTGGTACCTAAAATATACGAATTGGCAGATTTGAATTTACAAATTACCCTTGCAATTTCTTTGCATGCTCCAAATGATGCACTAAGAAAATTAACTATGCCTGTTGCATATAAATATTCGATAGCTGAATTAATCGATGCATGCAAGTATTATACACAGAAAACAAATAGAAGAATAACTTTTGAATATGCCTTAATTAATAATACTAATGATAGTAATGATCATGCTAAAGAGCTTTCTCACTTAATCAAAAATATTTTATGCCACGTTAATTTAATACCTATAAATGAAATAACTGAAAAGTCATATAAAAAATCTTCTTTAAAGAATGTTGAAAACTTTTATAATACTTTATGTAATTATGGAATAGAGACAACTATAAGAAAGGAAATGGGCTCAGATATAAATGCAGCTTGTGGACAGCTAAGAAGAAGTTTTATTGAACAAACAAAAAGTGAAGAAGAGGTGTAGGTAATGGTGGGGTTGATGTCAGATATTGGCAACATAAGAAAGATTAACGAAGATAGTATGGGGTATCATGAGGACGATATCAAAAAGATCTATGTGGTTGCTGATGGTATGGGAGGACATAATGCTGGAGAAATAGCCAGTAAAATAGCTGTAGATAAAGTTATAGATTATATAAATTCTTTACAAAGTTTAGAAGATTTAGAGATAGTAATAAAGGATGCAATTCAGTTTTCCAATAAGCAAATCTATGAATTCTCACAAACTAATACTACTTTAACCGGTATGGGAACCACCATAACAGTTTGTTTAGCAGCGGGTAACAAATTGGTAGTAGCAAATGTAGGAGATAGTAGATGCTATGTTGTAAGCAAAGGTAGACTTATTCAAGTTACAAAGGATCATTCTCTTGTTCAGCAGCTCGTAGATAATGGTACTATAACTGCTGAGGAAGCGGCAGCTCATCCTAATAAGAATATTATAACTCGTTCATTAGGTACAGCTCCTGTAGTAGATGTGGATACCTATCTGGTTGATCTACAATATATTGATAGGGTGCTTTTATGTAGCGATGGGTTAACAAATTCTTTGACTGAAGATGAAATCTATAATATTGTTATCAATAACACTAATGAGACAGCCTGTAAAAAATTAATAGAGCTAAGCAAACAAAATGGTGGCAGAGATAACATAACAGTTATTATATTCGAAGGAGAGTGTAAGAATGATAGGAACTTTACTAGGGAATAGATACGAAATTATAGAAAAGATTGGCGAAGGCGGTATGTCTATAGTATATAAAGCAAAATGCCATCTTTTAAATAGATATGTAGCAGTAAAAATACTTAAAGATGAATTTTCAAAAGATAAGGAATTTGTAGATAAATTTAAAGCTGAAGCAGCTGCGGCTGGAAGTATTACTCATAGTAATATCGTTAATATTTATGATGTAGGTTCTCAGGAAAATATCAATTATATTGTAATGGAATATATACATGGGAAGACTCTTAAAGAAGTTATTATTCAAAATGGCAGATTAGATTATAATAGAACTTTGGATATTTCTATTCAGATTGCAAAGGCTATTGAATGTGCTCATAAAAATAATATAATACATAGAGATATTAAGCCTCAGAATATTATGGTTACTGATGATGGAATTGTAAAAGTGACAGACTTTGGTATTGCTAAAGCGGCAAATTCTGTTACTATAACAAATACTAACAAAGTTATGGGATCGGCACATTATTTTTCTCCAGAGCAGGCAAAAGGTTCTTTTGTGGATTCAAGAACAGATATATATTCACTCGGTGTGGTAGTTTATGAGATGCTCACTGGCAGAGTGCCCTATGATGCTGAAAGTCCTGTTTCAGTGGCTTTAAAGCATCTTCAGGAACCGGTGGTACCACCTAAACAACTAAATAATAATATTCCTGATGGATTGAATAATCTTATATTAAAAGCAATGGAAAAAGATCCTATAGCAAGATATCAAAATGTAAAAGATTTATTATTGGATTTACAAAGGATTAAGAACAACTCAAACTATAAAGTTGAACTAGATAATTCGACAGATGATTATACAAGAGTTATGAGTCCTGTTACAAATTACGATACAGAAGATAGTGAAACTAAAAAAACATCTAAAATGAGTACAAAAAAGCTTGTTCTTATTCTAGTACCACTTGCTGTTTTAGTAATTGCTGTGGGTTCTTTTGCAGGGTGGTACTATATGGATAAAAAATTTAATCCTAACAAAGCATCTGTATCACAAAATGAAGTTGCTGTTCCTGCAATAAAAGGATTAAGTGAGAACGATGCTAGAAAAACTGTTGAAGATAAAGGATTAAAGCTTGTTGTTGTTGATAAACAGAAAAGTGATAGTCCTGAAGGTACAGTAATAACTGTCTCTCCTGAAGAGGGAACTACTGTTAAAACAAATTCCGAAGTAAGAGTATATTTAAGCTCGGGTACTGGAACTGCAGCTGTACCAAGCGTGAAAGAAATGGATATAGCATCAGCAATTAAGATGATAGAAAACAGCGGTTTTACAGTTGGAAATAAGAGTTATGAACCTAGCGATACCATTCCTCAAGATTCTATTATAAGGCAAAACCCTGAGGGTGATACTCAGGCAAATCCAAAATCTAAAGTAGATTTGGTGATAAGCAAAGGGAAAGAAATTAAGTATACAACTGTACCGAATTTATATGGAAGAACTTTAACAGAGGCTGATGGGCTTTTAACTAGTGTTAAACTTAAATTGGGAAATAAAACGAAGATAGATACTAATGATCCAAATGAAAATGGAAAGATTGTACTTCAAAGTCCAAATGCTGATACTAAGGATGTTAAAGAAGGCAGTACAGTAGATGTAACTTACAAGGTATATAAAGAACCTGAAAAGGTAACTGTGCCTGATTTCACAAAATCTACTGTAGCAAATGCAAAAGCTAATTCTGCTGGCTTTAATTTAATTGTTAATGGCGCTGCTGATACTGATATTGTAGTGGATCAAAGCCTAAAAGCTAATACGCAGGCTCCAAAGGGTTCAAGTATAACACTAACTACATCAAAGCCTGATGCTCAGGGACAGGGTACACCCACAACAAAACCTTAACCTCAACATTTAAACTATAGGAGGACATATGCAGGGAACTATAATAAAGGGTATTGCTGGATTTTACTATGTTAAAATTGATAATGATATAATTGAATGTAAGGCAAGGGGAAGGTTTAGGTTAGATGAACTTACCCCTATGGTAGGAGATAGAGTTGAGATAAGTGTTAAGAATAATAAAGGGGTTATAGAAAAAATATATGAAAGATCAAGTGAACTTATTAGACCTGCGGTTTCTAATGTTACTCAGGCATTTATAATATTCACTTTTAAAAACCCTGACTTAAACTCAGATTTACTTAATAAGTTTTTAATGATTTGTGAATACCATAATTTAAAAATAGTTGTTTGCTTCAATAAAATTGACTTAGTTGATATTGACGAGTATATGAAAATAGTTAATATGCTTAGAAAAGCTGAATATGAGATCATGCTCATTAATGCTAAATCAGGAGAAGGCATAGAGGAGCTAAAGAGACATTTAAGTAATAATATTACTGTCTTTTGCGGACCTTCGGGAGTTGGTAAATCTACAATTTTAAATCAATTAATAGGGAACGACTTAATGAAAACTGGAGATATAAGCGCTAAACTGGGAAGAGGGAAACACACTACAAGGCATAGCGAATTAGTTGATTTTAATGATGGATTTATTGTTGATACTCCTGGTTTTACTTCTCTTGATACATTATTCATTCCAAGAGATGAAATACAATTTTATTTTCCTGAATTCAGAGAGTTAATTGGACAATGCAGATTTACTGGCTGCATACACTATAAGGAGCCTAATTGTGCTATAAAAGAAGCTGTAGACGAAAATGAGATAGATAAGGAAAGATATGATTTTTATGTAAAATGTATTGAAGAAGCACCAGATGGGAGGAATAAACGATGATAAAAATAGCACCTTCTATATTGTCAGCTGATTTTTCTAAGTTAGGAAATCAAGTTGAAACTTTAGAAGCTTATGGTGCAGATATTATTCATTTAGATGTAATGGATGGAAGATTTGTACCTAATATTACTTTTGGTGCACCTATTGTAAAAAGTATAAGAAATTTTACTAAATTACCTTTTGATGTTCATCTTATGATAGAAGAACCTTCAAGATACATAGAGGACTTTGTAAAAGCAGGTGCTGATATAATAACAATTCATTATGAAGCTGATAAACATATTGATAGAACAATTAATTATATAAAGAGCTTTGGAGTTAAGGCTGCAGTTGCCTTAAACCCTGGAACACCAGTTTCAAATATCACAGATTTGATTCCAAATTTAGACATGGTGCTTATTATGTCTGTTAATCCGGGGTTTGGTGGTCAGAAATATATTAATTATGCTTCAAACAAAATAAAAGAGGTTAAAAATTTAAGTTTAAAGTACAATAACGATCTTCTTATTGAAGTTGATGGTGGAATAGATACTCATAATATCAAGCAGGTTGTAAGCTGTGGTGCAAATGTTATTGTAGCAGGTTCAGCTGTCTTTAGGCAAAATAATATACAGCAGAACATAAGCGAATTAAAAAGAGGATTTTAACATGAAGGTAATTATAGTTGCTGGAGGTACACCGCCTAGCAAAACATTAATTGATAAGCAAATTTCTCACGATTCAATTGTTATAGCAGTAGACAGAGGTGCAGACTGTCTTCTCAAATATAAAATTACTCCAGATTATCTTATTGGAGATTTTGATTCTATTAGCACAGAAACACTTAACTACTTCTATACTAAAAGTTGTAATATAGAGAGGTATAATAGTGAAAAGGATGAAAGTGATACAGAGCTTGCTATCCTAAAAGCTAAAGAGCTAAATGCTGATGAAATAGTTTTTTTAGGATGTACAGGAAGTAGATTAGATCACACCCTTGTTAATATAAATCTATTATATAAATGTTTGAAATATAAGATTAAAAGTTCCATAATTGATAGTAATAACCTTTTGTGTTTAACAGATACATCTGTTGAGATTTCAGGAGATAAAGGCCAGTACTTTTCAGTGCTTCCGTATTATTCTGATGTAAAAGGCTTAACAATAAGAGGTGCAAAATACTGTTTGAACAATTATAATCTCAATATAGGAAGTTCATTAACTTTATCTAACCAATTTAAAGAAACTACAGTTGATATTAGTTTTGCAAGCGGTATTTTATTAATATTAAAAAGTTTTGATTAGGATGACATCATCCTAATTTTTTTTGTAACTAAAATGGATTTTCAATCATATAATAATAATAAAGCAGTACTAGTGAGGGAAATATTTTGACTAAGAAAAGTATTTTTAAGAAAACAAATTTAGGATGGATTGTAGCTTCTATTGGAGTTGGTATAATCATTACTTTTATAATTCCTATTTGGGGTTGGATGATCGCAGTAGGTGGCGGTCTGATTTATGCAGGGTGGTATATAATAGAACATTCTCATCATTAAAGGAGGGATATATATGAAAATTGTTGCAATTAAACTTCCAAAATTTTTATCTGCTATTATAAAAGTTTTCAGAAGAAAACACTAAAAACATAAAAATAAAAAATGCAATTGATTAACAATTGCATTTTTTATTTTTATATAGCACGTTGAACTTTTCCAGAACGTAAGCATCTAGTGCAAACGTGTATTGTACTTGGGGTTCCATTAACTATAGCTTTAACTCTTTTCAGGTTTGGGGCCCACTTTCTCTTTGTGTGTATTACTGAGTGGCTGACCTGGGAACCTGATATAACACCCTTATTACATATTTCACATCTTCTTGACACGGAAAACACCTCCTTAGAAATTGTGAAGAATAATCTTCTCAATCCAAACATTTATTATTTTATCATACAATGTATAATTTTTGCAAGAGTATTATAAAATTATTATTGAAAACATATTAATATAGAATTAAATTTATTGAATAAATTCGTTATTTAATATAAAATAGTCTATAAGGTGTTTTTATACAAGGAGGGTTATATATGATAGGCAGTATTCAAAATGAGAATGGATATATTAATTATTCTGAAGAGGTTATTGCTAATATAGTAGGCGTATCAACTATGGAGTGTTATGGTGTAGTTGGTATGGCTTCAAAAAATGCTAAAGATGGACTTTGGGAACTTATAAAAGGTGAAAACTTAAGCAAAGGTGTAAAAATTCACTCAAAAGAAAATCAAATTTCTATAGAGTTATATATTATAGTTGAATACGGAACTAAGATTTCAGTAATAGCTAATAATATAATTCAAAAAATAAAATACAACGTAGAAAATTATACTGGACTTAAATTATCTAGTATAACAGTTAACGTGCAAGGTGTTAGAGTCTAAGGGGGTACTTTAAATGGAATACTTAAAAATTAATGGAACACATTTTTATAACATGGTAATTAATGCGTCAAATAAGCTAGAGGAGCAAAAAGTCTTTGTAAACTCTTTAAATGTATTCCCTGTTCCTGATGGAGATACTGGAACAAACATGTCAATGACGTTTAGAGCTGCAGTAACTGAAATTGAAGGTATGTCAACTACTTCAATAGGTGAGATATCTAAAAAACTCGCTAAAGGTGCTTTAATGGGCGCTAGAGGAAACTCTGGTGTTATATTGTCTCAAGTATTTAGAGGAATAGCAAAAGGTTTAGAAGATAAAGAAGAGGTAAATTCATTAGAATTTGCTAATAGTCTTTTAGAAGGTTCAAGATCAGCTTATAAGGCTGTTATGAGACCAACTGAAGGAACGATATTAACAATTATCAGAACAGCTGGAGAGAGTGCTGTAAAAAGCAGGCATACTGATGTGATTTCACTTATGGAAGAAGTATGTTTACATAGCGAAAATATCCTTAATAAAACTCCAGAAATGCTGCCAGTTTTAAAGAAAGCTAAGGTTGTTGATGCCGGCGGTATGGGGCTGCTAATAATTTTAAAGGGTATGTATGAAGCTTTAAAAAATGATATTAAGGCTAAAATTATTAGTTCGGAGGCTAATTCAGTTGAGTCATTTGCACCTGCTTCTTCAATAGAAGAGGCAGATATTACGTTTGGATACTGTACTGAATTTTTTGTACTTGGAAAAAATATTAGTGTTGAGAATTTTAGAAATGAACTTGAACCACACGGTGATTCAATGATAGTGGTTGGAATAGAAGATGCTGTTAAAGTTCATATTCATACTAATGACCCAGGACTTGTTTTATCTAAGGCTGTTAAGCTAGGTGAACTATCTAAAATAAAAATAGATAATATGAGAGAACAACATAGACATATATTGCATGAGGAAGCTCAGTTTAATGGAAATGAAGCTGCTCAAACAAAGGAAGAAAAGAATGAAGAAAAGAAAAAATATGGTTTTATTTCTGTTGCCATGGGTGATGGAATAAAAAATATTTTTGAGGATTTTGGTGTTGACTTTGTTATTGAAGGCGGTCAAACAATGAATCCTAGTACGCAGGATATACTAGATTCAATAAATAAAATTAATGCAGAAAATATTTTTGTTCTTCCTAATAATAAAAATATAATTATGGCAGCAAATCAAGCTGCAGAGCTTACGGATAAAAATATAATAGTAATTCCTACAAAGACTATTCCTCAGGGGATTACTTGTGTTACTATCTTTGATGCTGAGACAGGATTAGAAGAAAATGTAGAAGCGATGAAACAGTCTATAGCTAATGTTTCTACAGGCCAAGTTACTTATGCGGTAAGAGATACTGAAATGGATGGAAAAAACATTAACGAAGGAGATATCCTTGGAATCGTTGAAGGTAAAATAAGCCAAGTTGGAAGCGATATTTATGACGTTTGTCAGTCAATAATCATAAATATGTGCAATGAAGACAGCGAATTAATAACTATTTTTTATGGAGAGGGCGCAGATGAAATCAAGGTTAAATTATTAGTTGAAGCCCTTGAAGAAAAGTATCCTGATAAAGATATCCAAAGTTATAATGGCAAACAGCCATTGTATTATTTCATAGTATCTGTAGAATAAAAAAAAGCCCTTGGGCTTTTTTTATTCTTTAGAGTTTGGAGTGGTAAGTTGTGAAACTGTCAGATAATATAAGTAGTATAAAAGGTGTAGGTCCGAAAATGAAGGATATATTAAATAGCTGCGGTATATATTCTATTTTAGACTTACTCCTTTATTTTCCGAGAAATTACGAGAAAGTTTATATACAAAATAACAACTTAAGTATTAATAGTGGCATGACTATATTGAATTGCTCGGTACTTAAAATAGATAGAGATATAAGAACTAATAATAAAAAGATTATTTCTACTGTAATTTTCAAGTGTGGTGATACTACAGTAAAAGGAAAGTGGTTTAACCAGCCTTACATGAAGGACAAATTCACTTTAAATAGAAGCTATACAATAACTGGTAAACTTCAGGATTACAAAGGAGAAACAATAATTTTAACTCCTTCAATAGTAAGTGATTCTTATATTGAAAATGCAGAAAACAGAACAGAATCTAGTAAATATAAAATCATCCCTAAGTATTCTCTAAAAGATGGTATTACTAATAACTTTTTCATTAAAATTATTAGCTATTTGTTAAAACAAGTAGAAATAGGTGAAAACTTACCAGAATGGATAATAAAAAAATACAAATTTTGTTCTCTTCAAAAGGCAATTAATAGTGTTCATGCTCCAGTAGATGAAAATACTTTGCTTGAAGCTCAAAGAAGATTAAAATTTCAGGAATTATTCACTTATTCTTTAAAGCTTATTGTATTAAAAGATTATATTAATAAAAATAATAAGGGAATTAACTTTTATATATCACCTGAGTTGAAGCTGCTTAAGGAAAAGCTGCCATTTCCATTGACTAATGCTCAAAGTAGAGTTGTAAGAGAAATTTTATTAGATCAAAAAAAGAACAAGCAAATGAATCGTTTAGTTCAGGGAGATGTGGGTAGTGGTAAAACAATAGTAGCTATAATAAGCATGTTTAATGTAGTAAAGAATGGATACCAAGCAGCTATTATTGCACCTACAGAGATACTATCTAATCAACACTATAATGAGCTTAAATTTGTATTAAGAGATTTCAACATTAATATTGAGCTGCTTAATGGAAGTATACCTCAAAAGAAAAAAGAAAAAATTAAGGAAGAACTTAAAAATGGAAATATAGATATAATTGTGGGTACGCATGCGCTTTTACAGGAAGACGTGAGTTTTAATAATTTAGGAATGGTAGTAACAGATGAACAGCATAGATTTGGAGTAATGCAGAGAAGCAGTTTATTTAATAAAGGAAGAAACATCGATATGCTTGTAATGACTGCAACACCAATTCCTAGAACATTGGCTCTTTATTTATATAGCGATTTAGAGGTTTCTATTATTGATGAACTTCCTCCGGGAAGACAGAAAATAGACACTTATTTCATAAATGAAAGAAAAAAAGAGAAGGCCTATGAATTTGCCTTAAAAGAAATAAAAGAGGGAAGACAAGTTTACATTGTTTGCCCGCTAATTGAAGACAATGAAGAATTAAATATAAATTCCGTAGAAAAATTGTATATGTGGTTAAAAAATGGTTATTTTAAAGATGTTACTTGTTCAATTTTACATGGCAAGATGTCCAATACAGAAAAAGATGAGATTATGACTAAGTTTAAAAAAGATGAGATTAAAGTACTGATATCAACAACAGTTATAGAGGTTGGTATTAATGTTCCTAATGCATCTGTGATGATTATTGAGAATTCTGAGAGGTTTGGGTTGGCCCAACTTCATCAATTAAGAGGCAGAGTTGGCAGAGGTCACTCAAAGTCTTATTGTATTTTAATTGGTAATGTAAAAAGTGAAGTAACTAAAAAAAGATTAGAAATAATTCAAAATAACACTGATGGTTTTAAAATCGCAGAAGAAGATTTAAAGATAAGAGGCAGCGGCGAATTATTTGGAATAAAGCAGCATGGAGATACTAATCTTATTCTTGCAGATTTATTTAGAGATGCAGATTTACTAAAAATAGCCAACCAAGAAGCTAGGAGACTTACTAGCAGTAATGAGGAAAAAGATATAAAAATCAAAATGGAAATATTAGAAGGTATTGAAACTACTTCAAAATACATATGTTTTAATTAATATAACCTTTTTAAGTGTATAATTTTACAACATATAATATTATACATATTAAATTTTCTTGAATTATGATGAATTTTGTATTAATCTATGTATATATGTTCAATTCTTCTAGAAATAAGGGAGGATACCGTATGAGAATTATTTCAGGAATTGCAAAAGGAAGGAAACTACTATCTCCTGAAGGAATGTCTACAAGACCAACATTAGATAGAATAAAGCAATCAATTTTTAACATTATTCAACATCGAACTGTTGAAGCTAAGGTTTTGGATGTTTTTGCCGGCACTGGAAGTTTAGGACTTGAAGCTGTCAGCAGAGGTGCAAGAGAATGTTTTCTTATTGATAAAGGAGATACTACATATAAACTTCTTAAAGAAAATGTGGATAATTTAAACTTTAATGATAAATGCAAGTGCTTTCAGAAAGATTCTTATGCAGCATTGAAAGAATTTGGAACAAAAAACTTAGTCTTTGATTTGATTTTTATTGATCCACCCTATGCAAAAGAAATGATACCACCTGCTGTAGACATCATCACAGAATATAATCTTTTAGAAAAAGATGGCTTAATAGTGTCAAAAATAGATAGTTCTGAAGAAATATATAAAGGTAACGATAAGATTACTTTATTTGATTATAGAAAATATGGAAATACAACCGTATGTTTTTATGGTTTTACTGATTCTACCTTTTAAAGGAGGATATGATGAAAAGGGCAGTATACCCGGGAAGTTTTGACCCCATAACTAATGGACATTTAGACATAATTGAAAGGGCGGCTAAAGTTTTTGATGAAGTGATAGTAGCAGTTTTAGTTAATCCTGATAAAAAAGGGTTATTTGATATTAATGAAAGGGTCATGCTAATAAAAAAGTGCGTTAGTAAGTTTAATAATATTAGAGTTGAGGGTTTTAGCGGATTATTAATAAATTTTATGAAGCAAACCGAATCTAGTGTTATTGTGAAAGGACTTCGTGCTGTTTCTGATTTTGAATATGAATTTCAAATGGCTTTAATGAATAATAAGCTGGATCCTAATATTGAAACAGTA
This sequence comes from Clostridium rhizosphaerae, assembly GCF_016765585.1. Classification (GTDB taxonomy): domain Bacteria; phylum Bacillota; class Clostridia; order Clostridiales; family Clostridiaceae; genus Clostridium_AT; species Clostridium_AT rhizosphaerae. The sequence goes on along the minus strand of NZ_JAESWC010000002.1, from coordinate 187,501 downwards.
TTTATGATGACAAATGCTAAATACTCTTATCTAAGTTCATCTTCAGTAAAACAAGTAGCTCAATTTGGAGGATGTATCAAAGATTTAGTTCCAAATGATATCATTGATGATATAACAAAAAAAATAAATAACATGGGGGAAAAGGGATATGGAAGTTATAAAATTACTGGAGTATCTCCAAGAGATATTTGAGACATCTTCAAAGGTTCCAGTAACAGGTAAAATCCTTGTAGATAAAAAGGAAGTATTAAATATATTAGATCAAATTATTAATTATTTACCTGATGAATTTAAGAAGGCTCAGTGGATTGTTGAAGAAAAGGAAAGAATACTTGGTGAAGTATTAGAAGAAGCAACAACCTTAAAAAAAGAAAGCATAGATATGCTAAAAAAACAAATAGAAAATCATGATATAAGTAAAGAAGCAAAAGTAAGAGCTGAAGAGATAATAGCTTCAGCTCAAAGAGATGCAAAGGCTATGCGCTTAGGTGCGAGAGATTATGCGGATGAAATACTGTGCCAGCTTGAAAAAGAAATAAATGAAAAAGGTCAAGCTATGATATTAAATATAAAGAAACAAGTTGAAGAATTCATGATCTCTTTAAATAACGAAGTAGGTAATGACCTAGATACTATACGTGAAAATATTAAAGAGTTAAGAGGCATGAAATAGTCTGCGGAATCTGTTTAAAATATATGGCATCATTAATAATATTAAGCCAAAAATTATATATATGTTGAGGCTATTAAAGTGTTGTGAATTAAAAGTTTGCACAGAAAAATTAAATAAAGGGAATTTGTATATAACGATCGATATAGCCGAACCTATGCATCCCTGTATCAATTTTCTAAATATATATTTTTTCATGGATAAGTTGTATTTATATGTAAACGAATGAACTTGTGATATAATCGACAGCCCACTAAATGCTAATAAAAAACTAATTGCTATAACTTTAATGTACATATCTATGGATGCAATGGAAAGTATATAGCAACCATTGGTCATCTCTATTAAGCCTAGTAAGAATCCTGATATTAATTCTTTATTTATATTTGTTATTATATTAATATTTCTAACAGCAATATCAAACAAGATATTGCTTTTTATCATGTTTGTAATAACACTAAATAATATAACAAAGCCTCCGATGGATAAACAAGTAGTAATTGAATTCTCAACACTATGTTTTACTATGTTTCCTATATTTTTATTGTTATCTTTTATAATATTATGTACTTCTTTTTCGCTTATAGATTTACCGGGAAGCAGTATCCCCATAATAAAGCAAGAAAGATAATTTGAAATTAATAATATATATCCTATATAACTACTTCCTAACATAGCTGTTCCTACAGAACCTATAGCAAATAGGGGACTAGTATTTGACGCAATGTTTATTAATCTCTGGCAGGTTTTTAAATCGATTAACCCTTGTTCGTATATGTCACATGCATATTTTGCTCCAAGAGGGTATCCGCAAAGAATACTAACTATTATTACGAAAGTACACTGTATTGGAAGCCTAATTGGTTTGCAAAGAAACTTACCTAGCATCTTTGAATAAATTTCAATTCCGTCATAATTCATCATAATACTTGATACTACTAAAAATGGAAATAATGATGGAAATACCTTTTCTACAAACAGTCTAACTCCTATAACAGCTGAATCTAGACAAAGCTTTGGTGTAAGTATTATTTGTATGATTAGCAGAGTGCATATACAAGTTGCCACTACACTTCTATTCATGGTTTTTATCAGTTTATATACAAAAATAAAAATGAGTAAGAAAATTAAATAGAGTAGTAATTTCAATTTTAAATCTCCTATTTGTAATTAATTCTTTTAATAGTATATTTATTTACTTGAATTAATTATTATTACTACAGCTTTATTGGATTTATTAAATAATCACTGAAAGGAGATATAAAATTATTTATTAGACTATATGAGTTAGTTGCTTGAATGTCTAATTTTAAGCAATCATCCAAATCTCTTGGAAGCTTTGTGTATATTGGTATCGATGAGTTGCCTTTAATATGTTTAAGGATTTTCATACCAGTTTCATTGAAACCAAGAACTCTAGCATAAGGGCAAGATTCAGTTCTAAGTCTATGTGAATCAAAATGTTCAAATCCAATAAAGTATTGACATAATATCCTGCTTATACGGGTATATGTATATCTTTTACTTTTAATTTTGCTAACTAGTTCGCTATAGTTTTCAGATGAGCTTATAAGCTTATAAATTCTATTATCTATTCCTTCGGAAGCATCTGGAATATTAGAAATATTATTTTTATCAGTAAAACATTTGTATTTTATAAAAGGAAACATATAGTCCTCATGAACAAGAGGATAATTGGCAGATTCATATTTTTTTATAGCTTGTAAGGTTCCTTCTGGAATATGATTATTAAGTTCATCAATATTGTTATGTTCTTTTAAATATTTTCTGATTGATGTAGCACTTGAAAACACTTCATTAAGACTAGTGCTATTATATGCACCTCCTTCTCTTTTTACAGTAATAGGCTTTATAGGGCTGTTAAGTTTTAATAAACTTTTGCAATATTCAATAGCTAAAATATTATTTGAAGAATTAAGAATGCTTTCTGTTTCTGTTGTATTTTGATTAATTGTATTTAAGTAATCGATTATAGCCCTACTTCTAGAATTTGGGTAAGCATATCCTTTAGATAAATATTCTTTTAAATTCTTATTAAAATCTTCAGGCTCTTCTAAAAGTATTTTTGATACTGTTTTAATAAATTCAATTTCTCCAAGTTCGCTTCCAAAGCTAATTGTATCTACTACTCCTAAACTATCAAGCAGGCTTACTGCTCCAAAAGCAAAGAACTCAGCAGATGAGAGGCTATATACTGCAGGAAGTTCTATTACTAAGTCCACTCCACACTGTAAGGCAGCTCTAGCTCGGCTCCATTTATCAATTATTGCTGGAACTCCCCTTTGTACATAATTACCGCTCATTATGCAGATAATACCTTCTGAACTAGATATTTCTTTAGTTTTATTAATATGATATATATGTCCTTTATGAAGCGGATTATATTCGGAGATTATAGAAGATATTTTCATTAAATCACTACCTCTCTATATAGTGTATAAATTATCTTATACACTAATATTCTATTAAATTCAAATATTTTTACACAGATTTGACTTATTATGTGGAAATATTTTATGTTTTTATTGAAAAACACATTATATATGAGTTATTATTATATATGGTGTATATGTATTGTATAATACAGAAGGGAGAAATAGTTATGGAACTTATGAAAGAATTTTGGAAAATGGCAAAGTCTGATGTAAAGAGAATTGTACTTCCTGAAGGAGAAGAAGACAGAACTATTTTAGCTAGTGCTATGATAAAAAAAGAAGGACTGGCGGATTTAATATTATTAGGAAACATTGAAAAAATTAAAAATAAAGCTAAAAATTTAGGTGTTGACATTAATGGTATAAAGATTGTTGATCCTCAAACATCTGAAAGTAAACAATTGTACGCTAATGGGTTTTATGAGCTTAGAAAAAGCAAAGGCGTAACTTTAGAAAAAGCTGAAAAAACAATTGAAGATCCTATGTACTTTGGTACAATGATGGTAAAACTTGGTGATGCTGATGGATTAGTATCAGGAGCTGTTCATACAACAGGAGATTTATTAAGACCAGGCCTTCAAATAATCAAAACAGCACCTGGTATATCAACAGTTTCAAGTTTCTTCATTATGCTTGTTCCAAACTGCGAGTATGGAGACAATGGAATGTTCATTTTTTCAGACTGTGCTGTTAATCCAAACCCAACTGCTGAACAATTAGCTGCTATTGCAATTTCAACTGCTGAAACAGCTAAAAATCTTTGCAATATGGATCCTAAAGTTGCTATGTTATCTTTCTCTACCAAAGGTAGCGCAGCAAATGAATTAGTTGATAAGGTAAGTAAAGCTACAGAGATAGCAAAAGAATTAAGACCTGATTTACAGATTGATGGAGAATTACAGTTAGATGCTGCTTTAGTTAAAAAAGTAGCTGACCAGAAAGCGCCTGGAAGTACAGTAGCAGGTCAAGCTAACGTTTTAATATTCCCTGATTTACAGGCTGGAAATATAGGATATAAATTAGTTCAAAGACTTGCAAATGCTGAAGCTATCGGTCCAGTTTGCCAAGGCTTTGCAAAACCAATTAATGACTTATCAAGAGGATGCAGTGCAGAAGATATAGTTAATGTTGTTGCTGTTACTGCTGTTCAAGCACAAAAGAATGTATAATTTAAGGAGGAATTAGAAGTGAATGTACTTGTTGTAAATTGTGGTAGTTCATCACTAAAATATCAGCTTATTGATATGAAGGGTGAAGTTGTACTTGCAAAAGGACTAGTTGAGAGAATTGGTATTGAAGGTTCCATATTAACTCAAAAGGTTGAAGGAAGAGAAAAGTATATAATAAAGCAACCAATGGCTAATCATAAAGAAGCTATAAAATTAGTACTTGGAGCTTTAGTTGATAGTACTAATGGTGTTATAAAAGATATGTCTGAAATTTCTGCTGTTGGTCATAGAGTTGTACACGGTGGAGAAAAGTATTCTAATTCAGTATTAATAGATGATGAAGTTATGAAAGCTTTAGATGAATGTTCTAAGTTGGCTCCATTACATAATCCACCTAATATTACAGGTATTAATGCGTGCAAAGAACTTATGCCAACTACTCCAATGGTAGCTGTGTTCGATACCGCTTTCCATCAGACTATACCTGAATATGCATATATTTATCCTCTGCCATATGAGTTGTATACAGAACACGGAATAAGAAAATATGGTTTCCATGGTACATCTCATAGATATGTAGCTTCAAAAGTAGCTGAATTAATGAATGATGACTTAAAAAACTTAAAGGTTATTACTTGCCATCTTGGAAATGGTGCTAGTATTGCAGCTATTAAAGATGGAAAGTCAATTGAAACAAGTATGGGATTTACTCCTCTTGAAGGTATAGCTATGGGAACTAGATCTGGAAGTATTGACCCAGCTATAGTTACTTTCCTTATGAAGGAATTAAATTACTCAATAGATGAAGTAAACGACGTTATAAATAAAAAGTCAGGTGTATACGGAATATCAGGTGTAAGCAGTGACTTTAGAGACATAGAAGATGCTGCGTGGAAAGAAGATAATAAGAGAGCTGAGCTTGCTTTAGATGTATTCCATTATAAAGTTAAGAAGTTTATAGGTTCTTATGCTGCTGTTATGAACGGTGTTGACTGTGTTGTATTTACCGCTGGACTTGGTGAAAATTCACCAGAGACTAGAGAAGCTATCTGTGAAGGTTTAGACTATCTAGGAATAAAACTTGATAAAGAGAAAAATAAAGTTAGAGGTAAAGCAGTAGAAATAAGTGTTGAAGGATCAAAGGTGAAAGTGTTTGTAATTCCTACAGATGAAGAACTTATGATTGCTAGAGATGTAAAAGAACTAGTTAAATAGTTTTTACAAAATTATACTTAAAATTCATTTTCAGCTTGACTTTTAATATGGATGTTTATATAATAAATTGTGGCTAATGCATTGAGGTGAGACTATGATAGTTGATGTAGCAGATTTAATTAAGAAAAAAGTTTCAAGAAAAGAAGTGCATTTAGTTTATGACGAAGAAAATTTTTATGATGATAGAGAAAAAATTGAGTTTCTAAAGCCTGTAACTTTAGAAGGTGAATTACATTTAACTGGAGACATTATTACTTTAGATGGTGAAATTATTACAAAAATAAGCTTACCATGTTCTAGATGTCTGGTTAATTTTAATCACGATGTGGATATCTTGATTCACGAAGAATTTTCAACTAATTTTGATAATAAAGATGATGAAATCATTTTTATTGATGGTGATACTATTGATATCACGAATATAGTTAAAAACAATATCATTTTATCTTTACCAATTAAAAAATTGTGTAATGAAGATTGTAAGGGATTATGCCAGCATTGTGGTATAAACTTAAACGATACATCTTGTAGTTGTGAAAAAGATGATATTGACCCTAGATTTGCTAAGTTGAAAGATTTGTTTTCTGCTGATTAAGGAGGTGTTGATAGTGGGAAATCCTGCAAGAAGATTTTCTAAATCTAGAAGAGATTCCAGAAGAGCGCAAACATTTAAATTGAGCCTTCCAGGAATAGTTGAATGTCCTCAGTGCCATGAGATGAAACTTGCTCATAGAGTATGCAAGAACTGTGGATATTACAAAGGTAAAGAAGTAGTTGCATCAGAGAAATAATTAAAAGAGAAAGTCATATGACTTTCTCTTGTTTTTTAAGTGTTTATATTGATAATCAAAGCATTGTATAATATACTTCTTATTAAACAATACTATTCTTATAACTAGAAAGGATGTGAAAATCCTGTTTTAATTACAGGTAATTTTATGAAAATTGCTGTTGATGGTATGGGGGGAGACTTTGCTCCTGATTCAGTTATCCAGGGGTGTGTCGATGCTGTAAAAGAATTTAATATTGATGTTATTATAACTGGTCCAGAAGATTTGATATTACAAAAATTAAGTTTATATGATTATCCAAAGAATAAAATCAAGGTAGTAGATGCAAATGAAGTTATTTCTCCAAATGAAGAACCGGTAAAGGCTTTAAAAAAGAAAAAAGATTCAAGTTTAGTTAAAGCTCTTAATCTAGTTAAATCAGGTGAGGCTGATGCAGTTTTATCAGCTGGGAGTACTGGTGCTCTTATGGCGGGTGCTACTCTTTTAATAGGAAGAATTAAAGGAATTAAGAGGGTTGCTCTTGCTCCAATTATGCCTGGGAAAAAGTCGCCGTTTATGATTGTAGATGCAGGTGCTAATGTTGATTGTAAGCCTTTGTATCTTTTACAGTTCGCGTTAATGGGTAAAATTTATTTTGAAAATATTTTAAAGACTGTTAATCCATCTATAGGATTAGTTAACATTGGTGCAGAAGAAGAAAAAGGCAATGAACTTGCAAAAGAGACGCATAAATTATTAAAAAAAACTGACTTTAATTTTATAGGTAACGTAGAACCTAGAGATGTACCATCAGGCGAAACAAACGTTGTTGTTTGCGATGGATTCGTTGGGAACACTATATTAAAAACCTATGAAGGAGTAGCCTCAACTATTTTTGGTATGCTAAAGGAGGAAATAATGTCTTCTTTTAAGAATAAATTAGGCGGGCTCCTATTAAAATCTGTTTTTAATAAATTTAAAAAGGATTTTGATTATACTGAATATGGCGGTTCTGCTTTTTTAGGCGCACAAGGTATAGTTATAAAAGCACATGGAAGTTCAAATGCGAAAGCGATTAAGAATGCTATTAAACAAGCCTTAGTATGTTACGATAACAAAGTTATTGATAAAATTAAATCTGAAATAGAGAAACTTGATATTGATAATAATGAAAATTTATAGTTCTAATTTATTTATAAATATTGACGCTAGATTTTTTATGTAATATTATCTAAGTATAGCTTTAAATTTGGGAGGTGAAATTGTGATATTTGAAAAAGTTAAAAATATAATATCAGATCAATTAGGAATAGATGCTGACGAAATTTCCATGGAATCTTCCTTTATGGATGATTTAGGTGCTGATTCTCTTGATATAGTTGAATTAATTATGGCATTAGAAAGTGAATTCGATATGGAGATACCAGATGAAGATGCTGAAAAAATTAGCATCGTAAGCGATGTAGTTGAGTACATAAAATCGCATATTGAAGAATAATTACTGGTCCCGTATTTACTACGGGACTTAAATTTTTTTATTAATTAAGCAGTGCATTCTTGAATTTGTTATATGGCAAATTGAAGAATACACTTCTTTATATGGTAGGTGTTATACTAATGATAAATGAAACATTTAATATAGAACATTTAGAAAAAAAATTAAACATAATATTTAATAGCAAAGACTTGCTTCTTGAAGCATTAACTCATAGTTCATATATTAATCAACATAAGGAAAATAATCATAATGAGAGATTAGAATTTTTAGGAGATTCTGTGCTTCAAATTTGCATATCTGAATATTTATATAAAAATTACCCTGACAAATCTGAAGGAGAGCTTACAAGGTTAAGGTCTCTAATAGTATGTGAAAATTCCTTATATGAAATATCAATTAGCTTAGAGCTCGGTAAATATTTAAGAATGAGCAAAGGTGAGGAATTAACAGGTGGAAGAGATAGAATTTCAATTTTAGCTGATAGTGTAGAAGCTGTAATTGCAGCAATTTATTTAGATAAAGGAATAGAGAAGGCTAAAAAATTTATTATATCTAATTTTAGGGATATAATCGGGAGAGCTATAAATAATCAAATAATATTAGATTATAAAACTCGTCTCCAAGAAGTTATTCAGCAAAAGGGTGAAACTTTAATAAGTTATAAGTTATTAAGATTTGAAGGTCCTCCTCATAGGCGAAAGTTTTATACAGAAGTAGTTATTGATAATACTGTACGCGGAGAGGGATCAGGATACAGTAAAAAAGAGTCGGAACAAAATGCTGCTAAGGATGCTCTTGATAATTTGGAGGTAATCTATGAATAAAGGTCATTATATAATTCCAATTTTTGTACCTCATGAAGGATGTCCGCATGATTGTGTGTTTTGCAATCAAAACAGCATTACTGGAAGTACTACTAAAGTAAATTCGGAATTTGTTATAAATACTGTGGAAGAATACCTTAAAACAATTCCTAAAGCAGATAGAATCTTAGAAATTTCTTTCTTTGGCGGCACCTTTACAGCTATTAATATTGAAAAGCAAAATGAATTATTAAAGGTTGCAAAATATTACAAAGACTTAGGTCTTGTAGACTATATTAGATTGTCTACAAGACCAGACTATATTAATGACAATATACTTACAAACTTAAAGAATTTTACTGTAGATATTATAGAATTAGGGGTACAATCTTTAGATCGAGAAGTTTTGAAAAAATCTGCTAGAGGTCATTCAATTGAGGATGTAATTATGTCTTCAAAACTAATAAAAGAATACGGCTTTGTTTTAGGTCATCAAATAATGCTTGGACTCCCCGGAGATAATTTTGAAAAGGATATAATTACTACTAAGGAAGTAATTAAATTGTCGCCTCAGATTTGCAGAATTTACCCGTCCTTAGTAATAAAAGATACTCCTATGGAGATAATGTATAAGCAAGGAATTTATAAGCCTTATTCATTAGATGAGGCTGTACATATTTCTAAAGTAGTTTATGGGATGCTTGCAGCAAATAATATTAACGTAATTAGATTGGGGTTACAGCCAACTGAAGAGATAAATGAAGGCGGAGATATTATTGCCGGTCCGTTTCATGCTGCTTTTAGAGAGTTAGTTGAAGGAAGTATACTTAACGATATTATTAAAGAATCTGTACCAGGAAACTATTCTGGAATGCTTACAATAAATTTAAATCCAAAGGATATTTCCAAACTTTATACTTCTAGAAAGAAATTTTTTAATGACACCAAAGAACATCTTAAGACAATAAATATTATAGTTAATCAACGTGATTGTGTTAAGAGGGGAGAAATGATGTTAAGTTTCAACGATAATTGTATAAACGTGTCGATATACGATTATTTGAGAAACAAGTACAAAGAAGGAGATTTAAACATTTTATAGAATATATTCTCTGTGAAATTTGTTAACAGATTTTGTAGGGAGGAATTAATAATGGAAGTATTAAAAGTATCAGCACAATCTCAGCCAAAATCAGTAGCAGGAGCTTTAGCAGCAGTTCTTAGAGAGAATAGTGCAGCGGAAGTTCAAGCAGTAGGAGCAGGTGCAGTTAATCAAGCAGTAAAAGCTATAGCAATTACAAGAGGATTTGTAGCTCCAAACGGAATAGACTTAGTTGTTGTCCCTGCGTTTTCAGAGATAATTATAGAGGGAGAAGAAAGAACGGCAATTAAATTTATTGTAGAACCTAGATAAGTAAGCAAAACCGTGCGAGTCACGGTTTTTTTATTTGTACATTGATATTTTTTTTATTATACTATAAACTTATGTAGTATAATAAAAGCTTTATGCAAGGAGTGTATATGAATGAATAAAAAGCAACGTGAAAAATATACAAAAATATTAGTTTACTTTATGATTTTCATATTTATATTAGGATTGCTACCTATGCTTTTTAGATAAGGAGTGTACTTATGTTCTTAAAATCAATAGAAATTAGAGGCTTTAAGTCTTTTGCTGATAAAACAGAGCTAACCTTTATAAAAGGCGTTACGACAGTTGTAGGTCCTAATGGCAGCGGAAAGAGCAATATATCTGATGCGGTAAGATGGGTACTGGGAGAGCAAAGTATCAAAAGTCTAAGAGGCGGAAAAATGGAAGATGTTATTTTTGCAGGTACTCAGTATAGGAAACCTGTTGGTCTTGCGCAAGTAGCATTAACTCTAGACAATAGTGACGGTGCTTTACCTATCGACTACTCTGATGTAACCATATCAAGAAGACTTTATCGTTCTGGAGAAAGTGAATACTATATTAATAATACTCACTGCAGATTAAAAGATATTCAAGAGCTTTTTATGGATACGGGAATAGGTAAAGAAGGATATTCAATAATTGGACAAGGTAAAATTGATGCTATTTTAAGCGGCAAACCAGAAGAACGAAGAGGACTCTTAGAAGAAGCTGCTGGTATAGTTAAGTTTAAAACTAGAAAAGAAGAGGCCGAAAAAAAATTAGGAAACACAGAGCAAAATTTAATTAGAATAAAAGATATAATAAAGACATATGAAGATAGATTAGAACCTCTAAGATTAGAAAGTGAAAAAGCAAAAGCTTTTTTAGATTTCTCACAGAGTCTTAAAGAAAAAGAAGTTAATATAATTATCTATTCCTTAGAAGAAATAAAAAGCAAGGATAATTATATTAAACAGGAAATAGAAAAAATACAAGAAAGTATACACAGTCTTGTTATAAAGAAGGATGAATATAAAAACAAGTTGAACACTCTGGAAAATGAATTAGAAAATCATGAGGTATCTACGCAAAACAACCAGCAAAAATTTTATGAACTAAAATCTGACTATCAGAATATTAATTCTGAAACAGATCTTATCAAAGAAAGAATAAATAATCTACAGCTATCAATAGAAAAAAATATTAGTGATATTAAAGAAATTCAAGATAAAGCTAAAAATATAACTGAAACAAAAAATAACCAAGAAGAATTTTTAAAACAGTATCAAGAAGAGCAGCTAAATATTAATGGACATATTGAAGCTTATGAAAAGCAAATTATGGATATAAATTATTTGATAAACAATAATGAGTTGCTAATAAATCAATACAAAGATGAAAGTATGAATTTATTAAATCAAATAACAAATAATAAAAATGATATTTCTATTCTTAATAATGAGCTTCAAAGAATGAGCAAAAAAATAGATGAGTTGAAATCTTTTTGTGAAAATAATATTAATTCAGTCAAAATTAATTCTACAACTATAGCTATGTTGGAAAAAAATGTGATTGAAATTAATAATAAGATAATTGACTATGAGAATAAAATAAAAAATAACAAACAAGAGATTTCTAAGCTGAATTTAATAATTAGCAAGGATGAAAAACAGCTTAAAGATCATAGTATATCAGCTAACAAACTTGAAGCTAATTATCAGATGCTCCTTAATCTTGATAAACAATATGAAGGCTATAATAAATCTGTAAAACTACTAATGCAGCATATTAACAGTGGAAAAATCCAAGATGCTTTTTCAAAATGTTATGTTCTGGGAGAAGTTATAAATGTAAAAAAAGACTTGGAAACTGCAATTGAAATTGCATTAGGCGGAGCTATCTCAGATATTATAACTGATAATGAGGATACAGCAAAAAAGTTAATTATGTACCTCAGAACTAATAATATAGGAAGGGCAACATTTTTGCCACTAAGTATTATTAAAGGTAAAAAAGTATCTAATATCGATAGCCTTAAAAATGCTGCAGGTTTTATAGGTATAGCAAGCAATCTTATTGAATATGATAAAAAGTTTACTAATGCTATAGATTATATCCTAGGAAGAACCATTATTGCCTCGAATATGGATTGTGCTTTATCTATAGCTAAAAAAACTGACTATAGTTATAAAATAGTTACACTGACTGGTGAAACTATTAACCCAGGTGGTTCTTTAACTGGAGGAAGCACATTTCACAAATCAACCAGCATAATAAGCAGGAAAAGAGAGATAGAGGATCTTTATATAAAGCTTCAGGAAGAAAATAATTTAATTAATAATTTATCATCTTCTGTAGAATCTAATAAAAAAATAGTAAGGGCTTTAGATGAAGAGTGTTTAAACTTGAAAGATGAAGAATATAAGGAAAACATTGAAATAACAAAACTAAAAGGAAAAATCGCTGCTATAGCATCAGAAAATGATAGGCTGACTAAATCACTTGAATCATCAAAATCCGAAATACAAATACTAAAGAAAGATTATGATAGCAGTCGAGAGGAAATTACAAAAAAAGAGTTATCCTTAAATGAATTGCTCAAAAATCAAGTTGATAATACTAACAATCTGAATGAATATGAAGCACAAATAATAAGCAAATCAAATCATATAAAGGAACTTAAAGAAAAGCACACAAGTTTGAAAATTAAAAAGGCCCAAGTAGATGAGATAGTACTTAATAAAATTAGAGAACTAGAAAGATTATCAAGTGAGCTTGAAGAGTTAAATAAAAAAGGTTATACCCTCGAAAACGAATTAGCTAATTATAAAATTTCAATAAGTGAAGGATATTTACAAATTAAAAATAATGATAATAAAATTAATTCAATTAAAGCTTCAATAGAAAATTATGAAGAAACGTTTAGACAAAGTGAAATAGAAAAAATAAGAATTAAAGAAGCTATTAAAATTACCAATAATATATTAGAAGAGAATGTCCTTTTACTATCAAAAAAAGAAGATGAATACCATAAACAGCAGGTTATATTAGCTAAGCTTGAAACAGAAATCGAGTCATTATATTCCAGACTAAATGAAGAAATGGGATTAACTTATGCAGAGGCGCTTCAATACAAGACAGAGGTAAAAAATGTTGATTCCTTAAAGAGGAGTATTTCAGAACTTAAGCACCAGATTTCTAATTTAGGGGTAGTTAATGTAGGCGCTATAGAAGAATATAAAGAAGTTATAGAAAAGTATACTTTTATGAATTCCCAAAAGGAAGATTTGGTAGAGGCAAAATTAGAACTTATCCAAATGATTAATGAAATGACGGATAAAATGAAGACGGTTTTTAATGAAAATTTAGCTAAGTTAAAAATTATATTTAATGAAACCTTTAAGGAGTTATTTAAAGGCGGAAGCGCTGATTTGATTTTATCAGAAGGTGATGAACTAACTGCTAATATAGAAATCAATGTTGAGCCGCCTGGGAAAAAACTGCAAAATATAAATCTTATGTCTGGTGGAGAAAAGGTATTATCAGCTATTGCGCTTCTGTTTTCAATATTAAAAATGAAGCCTACACCCTTCTGTATATTAGATGAAATAGAGGCAGCACTCGATGATGCAAATGTACTTAGATATGCAGAATTTTTGAAGAAGTTTTCAAATAATGTTCAGTTTATTGTTATAACACATAGAAAAGGAACAATGGAAGTAAGTGATGTTTTGTATGGTGTTACTATGGAGGAAAAAGGTATTTCAAAAGTAGTATCTGTAGATTTTAATAAGCATCCATATACAGCTTAATTTACTTACTTATATTTAATTCTTGATTATGGAGGAAAATAATGTTTAATGCTTTTTTCGAAAAACTCAAAAATGGTCTTTCTAAGACCAAAGACGGATTAACTGATAGAATAGGAGAAATGCTTAATCTGTATGTAACTATAGATGACGAACTCTATGACGAACTTGAAGAAATACTAATAACCTCAGATATAGGCGTAGAAACTGCTCTAGAAATAATTAACAGAGTAAGGATAAAAGTTAAAGAAGATAGAATAAAGCAGCCTAGTGAAGTTAATAATTGTCTAAAACAAGTTTTAATAGAAATGATGGATTCGAATGAAGAAAATAGTTTAATTTCAAAGACCCCATCTATTCTTCTTATAGTAGGAGTTAATGGAGTTGGAAAAACTACTTCAATAGGTAAAATTGCTGCAAAGCTCAAGAATGATAATAAAAAAATTCTCTTAGCTGCAGCTGATACCTTTAGAGCTGCTGCAATAGATCAGCTTGAAGTTTGGAGCAATAGAGCTTCAGTTGATTTAGTTAAGCATCAAGAAGGTTCTGATCCTGCAGCTGTAGTATTTGATGCAATACAAGCTGCAAAGTCAAGAAAAGTTGATGTGCTTATATGTGATACTGCTGGAAGACTTCATAATAAAAAAAATCTAATGGATGAATTAGGTAAGATAAACAAAATAATAGAAAGAGAGTTTTCTGAAGCTCAAAAACAGACTTTACTGGTATTGGATGCTACAACTGGACAAAATGCTGTTCAACAGGCAAAACAATTTATGGATGTTTGCAAAGTGGATGGAATAATTCTTACTAAATTAGATGGAACTGCAAAGGGTGGTGTGGTTATATCAATAAAGCATCAGCTTAATATACCTGTTAAACTAATAGGTGTTGGTGAAGGTATTGATGATTTGCAAGAATTTGTTCCAAAAGATTTTGTTGAAGCTCTTTTTGAATAAAATTTTATGGCTGTTAAGTAAAAATACTTGACAGCCTTTTTAATGTCTGATATTATAATTGCTGTGGGTAAGGTGGTTATATGGAAGAAAGATTTGATATTTCTATTCTATTAGATTTTTATGGAAATCTTTTGACAGAAAAACAACTTGATATAATGAATATGTATTATAATGAAGATTTATCATTAAGTGAAATTGCTGAGCTTAATAATACAAGCAGACAGGCGATTCATGATATAATAAAAAGATGTCAAAAACTTTTGATTGGCTATGAAAATAAATTACATCTAAAAAAAAAGAGTGCTGACAATGCTTTAATTAAAAAATCTTTATTGAAAAAACTTGATGTTATAAAGTGCAAAGTTAATAATAATGATATAGAATTATATATAAATGATATTGAAAAAGAGATAATGGAGAATTTATAGGAGGATTACAATGGCTTTTGAAGGATTGGCTTCTAAACTTCAAGATACTATAAAAAAGCTCAAGGGAAAAGGTAAGTTAAACGAAAAAGATATAAAAGAAGCTATGAGAGAGGTTAAGCTTGCATTATTAGAGGCTGATGTTAATTATAAAGTTGTTAAAGATTTTATAAATAATGTAAGCGAAAAATGTACCGGAAAAGAAGTACTAGAAAGTTTAACTCCTGGACAGCAAGTTATTAAAGTTGTAAATGACGAGCTAACATCTCTTATGGGAAATAGTGAAAGCACCATAAATTATGTTAATAATGGTATTACTGTTATCATGCTTGTAGGTCTTCAAGGTGCCGGTAAGACTACAATGGCCGGCAAACTAGCTCTACAGCTAAGAAAGAAAAATAAGAAGCCTGTTTTAGTTGCTTGTGATATTTACAGGCCTGCCGCAATAAAACAATTGCAAGTTGTAGGAAAGCAAATTGATGTTCCTGTTTTTACTATGGGTGATAAGGTAAGCCCTGTTGATATAGCAAAAGCTTCATTAGAACATGCTAAAAATAACAATTATAATGTTGTAATAGTAGATACAGCTGGAAGACTTCATATTGATGAAGATTTAATGGGTGAACTCAGAAGTATGAAGGATTCAATACAACCAAACGAAATTATGCTTGTTGTGGATTCGATGACTGGACAGGATGCTGTTAATGTGTCTCAAAGCTTTAATGAGCAGCTTGATATTACAGGGGTTATATTAACTAAATTAGATGGTGATACTAGAGGCGGAGCCGCATTATCAATAAAAGCAATAAGCGGAAAACCAATAAAATTCATAGGTGTTGGCGAAAAAATGAATGATCTTGAAGTATTTTATCCTGACAGAATGTCTTCAAGAATCCTAGGTATGGGTGATGTTCTTTCATTAATTGAAAAAGCACAATCAGCCATCGATGAAAAACAAGCCAAAGAATTAAGCGCAAAAATGATGAGTCAGGAATTTAATCTGGATGATTATTTGTCTTTGATGAGTCAAATGAAGAAGCTTGGCCCTCTTAATAAAATAATGGAAATGATGCCTGGTGTTAATTCAAAAGAGCTTCAAGGGGTTGATTTTACACAAGGTGAAAAAGAGTTAAAAAGACGTGAGGCCATAATAAATTCCATGACTAAAAAAGAAAGAACAAATCCTAGTTTAGTTAGCAGCTCTCCATCAAGGAAGAAAAGAATAGCTCTAGGCTCAGGAAGTAATATACAAGAAATAAATAAATTTCTTAAAGAATTTGATATGATGAAAAAGTTAATGAAACAGACTAAAAACATGCAAAAGGGCATGAAAAAAGGTATCTTTGGCAAGTTGCCCTTTATGAGTTAGTCGTACTTTAAAAGGAGGTGAAATAAATGGCTGTAAAGATAAGATTAAGAAGAATGGGTGCTAAAAAAGCTCCATTTTATAGAGTTGTTGTTGCTGATTCAAGATCTCCAAGAGATGGAAGATTTATTGAAGAAATAGGTTATTACAATCCTACTACAGAACCTGCTCTTATTAAAATTGATGAAGAAAAAGCTGCACAATGGGTAAAGAATGGTGCTCAACCATCAGAAATAGTTAAAAAGCTTTTTAACAGAGCTGGACTTAACGAAAAGCTTTCAAAGTAATCACTGGGGGTGTATTCTGTGAAGGAATTAGTTGAAATTATAGCTAAATCATTAGTTGATAACCCAGAAGCTGTTCAAGTTAATGAAGTTCTAGGTGAACAATCTATTATACTTGAGCTTAAAGTTGCACCTGAAGATATGGGAAAAGTGATAGGAAAACAGGGAAGAATAGCGAAAGCTATCAGAACTGTAGTTAAAGCAGCAGCTATTAAAGATAATAAAAGAGTTGTTGTAGAAATAATATAGGGTTTAGGTGTATCCTAAACCCTTATTTCATTTTAAAGTAAATTAACTAAGAGGTGAAAGGGTAATGAAGGAATTTTTGACTGTAGGTCAAATTATTAATACCCACGGGCTACAAGGAGAATTAAAAGTATATCCTCTAACAGACGACATTAGAAGATTTAGAAAGTTAAAAAAAATATACATAGATAATGTTGAGAATACAGTTATATGGTGTAAATTACAAAGTGATAAGGTTATACTTAAAGTTGAAGGTATAGACAGTATAGAAAAAGCACAAAAATATAAAGATAAGTACATAGAGATACCTAGAGAGGAAGCTGTACCCCTATCTGAAGGTGAGCACTTTATAGCCGATATAATAGGCTGTAAAGTTTTAGATGAAAATGGCAGAGAACTAGGTACTGTCTACGACGTAATACAAACACCAAGTAATGATGTGTACTGGGTAAAAGGAAATACTGAAGTTCTAGTTCCTGCACTTAAAACTATTGTTTCTAACATAGACGTTACAAAAGGTATAATAATTATTAAACCACTAGAGGTATGGCAATGAAAATTCATATTTTAACACTGTTTCCTGAAATGTTTGATATTTTTAATTATAGTATTATAGGAAGATCAAAAGAAAAAAACTTAATAGATATCAATGCTATAAATATAAGAGATTTTTCTAAAGACAAACATAAAAAGGTTGATGATTATCCATATGGTGGCGGTGTTGGTATGATAATGACTGCTCAGCCAATAGTTGATTCAATACGGGCTGTTAGAAATATTAATAAAGGTAAAGTTATCTTTTTAGGACCTAAGGGAAAATCTTTTAATCAGGATATGGCAAAAGAACTTTCAGCAGAAAGTGAGCTTATATTTTTGTGTGGTCATTATGAAGGAATAGATGAGAGAGTGTATTCTTATATAGATGATGAAATTTCATTAGGAGATTTTGTATTAACAGGCGGTGAAATGGCCTGTATACCAATTATAGATAGTATTTGCAGATTGGTTCCTGGTGTTTTGTCCAGTTCAGAAAGTTTTATGGATGAATCTTTCTTTTCAGGGCTTTTGGAATACCCTCAATATACTAGACCTGAGTATTTTGAAAATATTCAAGTCCCTGAAATACTCTTGTCTGGCCATCATGAGAATATTAGAAAATGGAGAAGAGTGCAATCTCTTCGTATTACAAAAGAAAAAAGACCGGATTTATTTAAAAAGTTTGAACTAACTAAAGAAGACAAAAAATTGCTTAAATAATTAATATATTGCATTAATATATGATATATGTTAAAATACATTTTGTGCTAGTACGGGCGTTCCTCTGATACAAAAGCGATCAAGAACGTCAAAAAAATATTAGGAGGGAATGCACATGTTAGAAATTATAAGAGCTATAGAAGCTGAACAAATCAGAACTGACTTACCTAAATTTAATGTTGGTGATACTGTTAAAGTTCACGTTAAAGTAAAAGAAGGTAATAGAGAAAGAATACAGATATTCGAAGGTATCGTTCTAAAGAGACAGAATGGTGGAATCAGAGAGACATTTACAGTAAGAAGAATTTCTTATGGAGTAGGTGTTGAAAGAACTTTCCCTGTAAACGCTCCTATTATTAGTAAAATTGATGTTGTTAGAAGAGGTAAGGTTAGAAGAGCTAAACTATTCTATTTAAGAGATAGAGTTGGTAAAGCAGCAAAAGTTAAAGAGTTAATATAAAGAGGGGTCTATTTAGACCCTTTTTTATATATAAAGGGAAGTGTTAAAATGCTAAAAAACTTAATTGAGTTAGCTAAATCTGTAATAATTGCTATAGTTGCAGCAGTTCTTATAATAACTTTTGTTTTTGAAACAGTTAGCGTTGATGGCCTATCCATGTTTCCAACATTAAATAATAAGGATAGGTTAATAGTTGAAAAGGTTTCCTACTATTTTAGATATCCTAAGGTTAATGATATTATTGTATTAAAGTATCCAGCAGATACAAGAGAGAAATTCATAAAAAGAGTTGTAGCTGTAGCTGGTGATAAAGTAAAAATTGAAGATAATAGACTTTTTGTAAACGGTATTGAAAAGGATGAACCCTATCTAAATGAAAAATTTATAAATGGATTTTTTAATGAAGTTACTGTACCTGAAAATACTGTTTTTGTTTTAGGGGATAATAGAAATAATAGTAGAGACAGCAGATTTCCGGATGTAGGATTTGTTAATAAAAAGCTTATAGTTGGTAGGGCTGTTTTAAGATTATACCCATTCAACAAGATAGGAAGGATTAGATAATATGGCAATAAACTGGTTTCCAGGACATATGGCGAAAACAAGAAGAGAACTAAAGGAAAATATTAAACTTGTAGATGCCGTTATTGAAATAAGAGATGCACGAATAGTTAAATCCAGCAGAAATCCAGAAATTGATGATATTTGTGGAGATAAACCTAGGGTTATTTTGTTAAATAAAAGCGATTTAAGCGAAGAGAGCGTAACCAATCAGTGGATTAAGTCTCTTTCAAAAAATAATGTTGCAGCCATAACAGTGAATAGTGTAAGTGGAGGTGGTCTAAATTTAATCAAGCCTACTTTAGATAAAATTTTGAAAGAAAAGCACGATAGATTAAAAGCTAAAGGGCTGTCAAATATTACAACACGTGTTATGGTTGTAGGAATCCCTAATGTAGGTAAATCATCATTTATAAATAAGCTTGCTAAAAATAATATAGCTAAAACTGGTGATAGACCTGGTGTTACTAAAAGCAGGCAGTGGATAAAAACAAAGATAGGTATAGAGCTTATGGATACTCCGGGTATATTATGGCCTAAATTCGAGGATGAAGATGTTGCTCTTAATTTAGCTTTTACCGGTGCTATCAAGGACGAGGTAATGGATATTGAGGAACTTGCTCTTAAACTTATAGAGAAGCTTTCTATAGATTATAAAAACAGACTACAAGAAAGATATAAACTGGAACATATAGGCGATAGTCCATTAGAGACCATGGATAATATAGCAAAGAAAAGAGGAACGATACTATCAGGCGGCATAATCGATTATAATCGCGTTTCAGTAATGATTTTAGATGAATTTAGAGGAGGAAAGTTAGGGAAGATTTCATTAGAAAGGCCTTAACTTGAGGAATATTATTTGTGAACAGTATGAATGATTCAAACATTGATTTTACGAAAATGAATTATAATATGATAAAGAAACTTGCAGATAGTTTTAAAGATGATTATACAAATTTTAATATCACTAAAGAATCAATATTACAAATAATTAAATTGCTTAATGAAGATGATAGAAAAAATGTTCAAGAATTATCTATAAGACTATCGAAACAAATACAATCTTTTGATACAGAAGTTTCTAGAGTAAAAAATATGTATAACTTTGATAAAAATTATTTATCTTTAGGATACATAGCTGGCGTTGATGAGGTCGGACGCGGACCTTTAGCAGGCCCTATAGTAGCAGCCGCAGTTGTACTTAACTTAAACACTACAAAAGATTCTGAGCTAATATTAGGTATAAAAGATTCTAAAAAACTATCAAGCAAAGCTAGAGAAGAACTGTCCTCAAAGATTATGAAAAAAGCTATAAGTTATTCTTTTTCTGTAATAGATAGTAATGAAATTGATTCAAAAGGAATAGCTTGGTGTAATAATGAGGTTTTTAAAATAGCTGTCTCAAAACTTAATACGCTGCCTAATTTAGTTTTATCAGATGGATATCCAATAAAGAATTTTAAAATTAAAAATAATTATGTCATAAAAGGTGATGAAAAAAGTGCAAGTATTGCTTGTGCTTCTATTATAGCAAAGGTTTACAGAGACAATATAATGAAAGATTATTCAAAAATATATCCTGAATATTCTTTTGAAGAAAATTCAGGTTATGGTACAAAAGAACATATAGATGCTATAAAAAAGTATGGACCTTGTAAGATACATAGAATGTACTTTTTAAGGAATATAATTTAAATAAAACCAAGTGTGGTTAGTATTTCGCACTTGGTTTTATGTTTGAAAAGCATTTTTTATCAAAGTAACAGTATATTCATTACAGTACTTATTCAATATTACTTCAATAACATCAAATCGAAAAGTTAACTTTTCAATTCTATTTTTTAGTATATAAAATTGTGCAACCTTACATATCTTGTATTGCTTTCCTTTAGTTACAGCCTCTCTCGGGTATCCGTACTGCTTATCATATCTTGTTTTAACCTCAATAAAGGTTATATAATTGCCATCTCTTGCTATTATGTCAATTTCACCTATATTACACCGAAAGTTTCTGCTCATTATTTCATACCCTAGATTTTTAATATAATTTTCAGCTATTTCCTCTCCATATGAACCAACAGGTTTATTTTGATTGTTCATAAACTAGTCTCCTTACAAGATTTTAATTTACTATTTATTAATATTGACAGGTATTTTAATACTAAACAATTTTATTTATATTTATATTTATTTTTAGTTATATAAATATATTTATTTGTCAATAATTTATGGCTAGAGGTGATAATATGTCTGTTAAAATAAATACTGCAACCTTTAGCGGAATTGAAGGTATAAGTATCACTGTTGAAATTGATATTTCTATGGGTTTGCCAACTTTTAATATTGTTGGCCTTGCAGATACTTCAGTAAAAGAATCAAAAGAAAGAGTAAGAGCTGCTATTATAAATTCTGGTTTTGAATTTCCTATAAATAGAATAACTATTAATTTGGCACCTGCAGATATAAAGAAAGACGGATCTCTGTTTGATTTACCAATTGCTATAGGCATTTTAGCAGCTTCTAAGCAAATCTACTCTGAAGATATAGATAAATATTTATTTATAGGTGAACTTTCATTATCAGGTGAAATACGAAAAATAAGGGGAGCACTTCCTATCATTATAGAAGGCCTAAAGAATGATATTAAAAATTTTATAATACCAACCAATAATAGAGTTGAATGCTCAATAGTAAAAAATTCTTGTATATATCCTTTTGACAATTTAAAACAAGTTATAAGTTTTTTAGAGAATGAAGATATGCTTCCCATAACTATTAATTATAGTAATGAACAGGAAAATAACAATTCCAAATTTGACTTTGAGGATGTTATTGGTCAGGAGAGCAGTAAAAGAGCTATAGAGGTAGCAGCTGCCGGAGGTCACAATATACTTCTTTGGGGGCCTCCTGGCTCGGGTAAAAGCATGCTTGCATCAAGAATACCAAGTATATTACCAGAGCTTGATTACGAAGAAGCTTTAGAAGTTACTAAAATTTATAGTGTTTCTGGAAATTTAAAAGAGGAAGGGCTTGCTAAATATAGACCATTTAGAAATCCTCACCATACCAGCTCTAATATATCGTTAATAGGTGGTGGACGCAATCTCGCCCCAGGAGAAATATCATTGTCACACAACGGTGTATTATTTCTGGATGAAATGCTTGAATTTAAAAAAAGCGTTCTGGAAGTATTGAGGCAACCCTTAGAAGATAAGATTGTAAAAATATCACGTGCTAACGGTAATATAAGCTATCCTGCTAATTTCATGTTAGTCGGAGCGACTAATCCATGTCCCTGCGGTTTTTATGCAAGTAATACCAAAGTATGTACATGTACTGATCATGAGAAGAAATTGTATCTAAGTAAATTATCGGGGCCTCTCCTTGATAGAATAGATATTTTTTCATTTGTAACATCTTTAAAATATGAGGAATTTAATAAAAAAACTAAAAGTGAACCTTCTGTGTCTATAAAAGAAAGAATTGTCAAAGCCAGAGAAATTCAAAAGTCACGATATAAAAATGATAAATTATGCTGCAATTCGCAGATGACTGGGAATCAAATTGATAAATACTGTAAGCTTGATAGTCAAAGCAATAAACTATTAAAAGTTGTATATACAAAATATAATTTAAGTAATAGAGCATATAATCGCTTACTTAAATTATCAAGGACTATTGCGGACTTAGATGGCAGAGAAGATATACAGTATAGTGATGTGATAGAGGCTATACAATATAGAAAATTCATTAATGAAAATATAGTTTGATAAAAATATTTAATCAGTATATTATTGGTAATTATTTTAATGTTATAATTAGGAGTATATTGCAATGATTGAACATGATATTTGGTTTTCAACACTTAAGTTATCAAACCAAACTAAAAATAATCTCATAAAATATTATAAAGATCCTAATAACTTGTGGGATGCCCTTTCTCAAGGTGATTTGGTTTATAAACAACTAAAAAATATACTAATTGATAGTTGGGATGATAAAAAAATAAATTTTATTAAAGATATAATAATAAAAAGTAACATAAAAATAACAACATATAATAAAGAAAATTATCCTAGTAAGCTAAGATTATATGATGACTCTCCTGTCGTTTTATATTATTACGGAAATATAGATATGTTAAATACAAGGACTAATGTTTCCATTGTAGGTTCTAGGAAAAATTCTATTTATGGAACAAATGTTACAAAACTTATATCAAAAGAATTAGCTATTAATGATATAAATATTATTAGTGGTCTTGCAAAAGGAATAGATACCTATGCTCATTCTACTTGTATTGAGAATGATGGCTTTACATGTGCTGTACTTGGCTGTGGTATAGACATAATTTATCCAAAAGAAAATAAAATTTTATATGAAGATATGAAATTTAAAGGTGTAATTTTATCAGAATTTCCTCCTGGAACACAACCATACGCATATAATTTTCCGATTAGAAATAGAATTATAAGCCAATTAAGTGATTTGGTTATAATCGTTGAGGCTGGAATTAAAAGTGGTTCACTAATTACTGCAAATTTAGCTTTAGAACAAGGTATAGATGTTATGGCAGTTCCTGGTTCTATATTTTCGGAACAAAGCAAAGGATGCAACAAGATTATTAGAGATGGAGCCTATCCATTGACTTCTATAGAAGATGTTTTTGAATTATTAAAAACGAACTATATACATACTGGCAATAATAGTTATACATTAAATCCTAGTGAAAAGAAAATTCATGAGTTAATTAATGATAGCCCTATACATATTGATGATATTATTAAAATAGCTAATATTGACATTAAACAATTATATGAGGTATTATTTGAATTGCAACTAAAAAATGAAATAATGTGCTTGTCTGGAAATTATTATGTAAAAAACATTAAAGAAAT
Source organism: Clostridium rhizosphaerae (assembly GCF_016765585.1). Lineage (GTDB taxonomy): Bacteria > Bacillota > Clostridia > Clostridiales > Clostridiaceae > Clostridium_AT > Clostridium_AT rhizosphaerae. Next base: position 163,259 of record NZ_JAESWC010000002.1, on the reverse strand, counting down.
ATAATTATATATATAAATCTTTAATAATTTGCATATTAACAAATAAATTACAAATAATTTATTTGATAGTACTATATTATGAGGGGGTGAATAGCCTAGTTAATAACTAAATTAGCTAGGTATATATATGGGTCAGAAGTTAGTAATTGTTGAGTCACCTGCTAAAGCTAAAACTATAAGTAAATATCTTGGAAAAGATTTTATAGTAGAAGCATCAATGGGGCATATAAGAGATTTGCCTAAAAGCCAATTAGGAGTGGATAAGGAAAATAATTATACTCCTAAGTACATAACAATAAGAGGAAAAGGCGAGCTGCTGGAAAAACTAAGAAAAGCCGCAAAAAAAAGTGATAAAATTTATTTGGCGACAGACCCTGATAGAGAGGGCGAGGCAATTTCGTGGCACTTATCAAAAATATTAAATATAAGTGATTCCGAAAAGTGCAGAATAGAGTTCAATGAGATTACAAAAAATGCAGTAAAAACCGCAATTAAAAACCCAAGGACTTTAAATATAAATTTAGTCGATGCACAACAAGCAAGGAGAGTTTTAGACAGGCTTGTTGGCTATGAGATAAGCCCAATCTTATGGAGAAAAATAAGGTGGGGCCTCAGTGCTGGAAGAGTTCAATCTGTTGCTCTAAAGATGGTGTGTGATAGAGAAAATGAGATAAATACATTTTCTCCAAAAGAATACTGGTCTATTGATTCCAAATTACTTTCACCAAATAGCAAAAAAACTTTTATAGTAAAATTGTTTTCAAAAGATAATAAAAAAATCGAAATACATAATGAATCTGAGAGCAATAAAATAATTGAAGAATTAAATTCACAAAATTTTGTCGTAGATAAAATTAAAAAATCACAAAAAAACAAAAATCCTCTTCCTCCATTTACAACTAGTACTCTACAACAAGACGCCTATAAAAAATTGAATTTTTCAACAAAACGAACTATGTCTATTGCGCAGCAGCTTTACGAAGGAATAGATATTAAAAGCCATGGAACATTGGGTCTTATAACTTATATGAGAACGGATTCCGTTAGAGTTTCAGAAGAAGCTCAAAAATCGGCTGGCGAATTTATTGAAAATAACTTCGGTAGCGAATATAAGCCTGAAAACCCAAGAATCTTTAAAAGCAAAAAAAATATTCAAGATGCTCATGAGGCAATAAGACCTTCTTATATAGATTTAACTCCTGAGAAGGTAAAAGATAGTTTAAAGGATGAACAATATAAACTTTACTCATTAATTTGGAAAAGATTTATTGCAAGTCAAATGTCATCTAGTATACTTAATACAATAACTGTAGAAGTCATAAATGGGAACTATCAATTAAGGGCAAGCGGATCTACAGTAAAATTTGATGGTTTCATGAAAATTTATGAATATTCAACAGACGAAGAAGAAGAATCAACTTACCTTCCAGATTTATATGAAGGTGACACCTTGACTAAAAAATCCATAGAAGGAAAACAGCACTTTACACAACCGCCTGCAAAATATTCAGAAGCGACATTGGTTAAAACATTGGAAGAATACGGTATTGGGAGGCCGAGTACATATTCCCCCATTATTTCTACATTATTAGACAGAAAATATATAGAAAGAGATAAAAAAACTTTGATTCCAACAGAGTTAGGAATAATTGTAAACAATGTTGTTAGTGATTACTTTAAAGAAATAGTTGATGTTGAGTTCACTGTAGATATTGAAGAAAAACTAGATAGAGTTGAGGAAGGTAAAGATAATTGGAATAAAGTTGTAGATGAATTCTTCAAACCAATTAAAGAATCAATTGAGATAGCTGAAAAAGAATTATCAAAAATTACAATAGAAGACAAAATAAGCGAAGAAAAATGCGATAAATGTGGCCGAAACATGGTAATAAAACACGGACGTTTTGGAGATTTTCTAGCTTGCCCAGGTTATCCTGAATGTAAAAACACAAAACCAATAGTTGAGAAATTAGATGTTAAGTGCCCAAAGTGCGGTGAGAATATTCTTATTAAAAAAAGCAAGAAAGGCAAGAAATTTTTTGGATGCAGTGGCTATCCAAATTGCGATTATGTCAGCTGGTTTGAACCAACTAATGAAAAATGTGATTTATGTGAAGGGTTAATGGTAAAAAGGTATTCAAAATCCAAAGGAAACTTCCTTGAATGTTCAAATCCAGAGTGTAAAAACAAAAAATATAGTGATGATAAACAAATATAATGCAAAATATTGTCGAACTTAATAAAAAATATGTTGAATTATAAGAGACCTTGTGATATTATTGTTTGGGAAAAAGAATCCAATTCAAAATTTTTCAAAAAGTCTTAATTAATAAAGCTTTTATAGAAATTATTTCCTTTAGTGCTATTGACATAAAAAATATCATGTAATTAATATTATGAGAAACGTAGGAGGAATTTAAATGGCATCTTTATTAAATAAAACCCGTATGCTAAATAAAATTTTGCAAAAGTCAGGAACCGAGCCAGTTGTATTTGATGACATTTGTAAATTATTAAGTGATGTTCTATCATGTAATGTTTATATAATTAGCAGAAAAGGTAAAATACTTGGCTATAATTTATCTGCAGACTTTGAGTGTGATGTTGTAAAAAGCAAAATAATCACTGAAATGAGATTTCCTGAAAGTTATAATAATAAGTTATTGAACGTTCATGAAACACTATCAAATATAGAGAATGATGGGCTATGTACATTCGAACAGGAAATGGAATGTAAAATACAAAGCAAACTTTCCACTATAGTACCAATAAACGGTAACAGAGAGCGTTTAGGTACACTTTTAATTGCTAGATTCGATAATCAGTTTAATGATGATGATTTAGTTTTATCTGAATATAGTGCTACTATTATTGGACTTGAAATATTAAGATCAAAAAGTGAACAAATAGAAGATGAAGCAAGAAAGAAAGCTGTAGTTCAATTAGCAATTGGTACTCTTTCATATTCTGAATTGGAAGCTGTAGAACATATATTTAATGAACTCGAAGGTAGCGAGGGACTTTTAGTTGCTTCAAAGATAGCTGATAAAGTTGGTATTACTAGATCGGTTATTGTTAATGCTTTAAGAAAATTTGAAAGTGCAGGCGTTATAGAATCAAGATCTTTAGGAATGAAGGGAACTCATATAAAAATATTAAATGATAAACTTCTTGACGAATTAAAAAAAATAAAATAAAATGTTGAACAGCATAAAAGCTTATGTTATACTACATAAGTAGAAAATACACACACTATCAAACTTATGAATTGGTGCCCTTGGGTAGTTCATAAGTATGACGATAGTGGAGGAAAAACCTAGGAGGTAGAAAAATGTCAGTTATATCAATGAAACAATTATTAGAAGCAGGTGTTCATTTTGGACATCAAACAAGAAGATGGAACCCTAAGATGGCTCCATATATCTTTACAGAAAGAAACGGTATCTATATTATCGATCTTCAGAAAACTGTAAAGAAAATAGAAGATGCATATGAATTTGTTAAGAGTGTATCAGCAGAAGGAAAAGATGTTTTATTCGTTGGTACAAAGAAACAAGCTCAAGAAGCTATCCAAGAGGAAGCTGTTAGAAGTGGAATGCACTTTGTAAACAATAGATGGTTAGGCGGAATGCTAACTAACTTTAGAACAATAAAAGCAAGAATAAGAAGATTAGAAGAGTTGAATAAAATGGAAGAGGACGGAACATTTGAAGTTCTTCCTAAGAAAGAAGTTATAAAATTAAAAGCTGAAAGAGAAAAACTAGAAAAAAATCTAGGCGGAATTAGAAACATGGACAGCAACAATATCGGAGCTTTATTTGTTGTTGACCCAAGAAAAGAAAAAAATGCAATCTCAGAAGCTAAAATACTTGGTATACCAGTAGTTTCTATTGTTGATACTAACTGTGATCCAGATGAGGTTGATTATGTAATACCTGGTAATGATGATGCTATAAGAGCTGTTAAACTTATAACTGCAAAGATAGCAGATGCTATAATTGAAGGAAGACAAGGCGAACAATTAGCTGAGTAATTTTATTATAAGTAATAAAAAAGGTAGGTGAAAAGTTAATTTCATTTACCTTTTAAATTAACTTTTTATAGGAGGAATTATAAATGATTACCGCACAGATGGTTAAAGAATTAAGAGAAAGAACTGGCGCTGGCATGATGGAATGCAAAAAAGCATTAAATGAATCTAACGGCGATTTAGAAAAAGCAGTTGAAATTTTAAGAGAAAGAGGATTAGCTGCTGCTGCAAAAAAGGCAGGAAGAGTTGCTTCCGAAGGATTGGTTGAAACTTATATTAGTGATGATAAAAAGTCTGGATCAATAGTTGAAATAAACTGCGAGACTGATTTCGTTTCAGCTAATGAAGAATTTGCTTCATTAAGTAAAAATATAGCAAAACAAGTTGCTTCTACTAATGCTAAAACTATAGATGAATTAATAGAAGAAAAATACATAGCTGATAATAATATTTCAATTAAGGATGCTGTTACTGCTTTAATCGCAAAATTAGGTGAAAATATGGCAGTAAGAAGATTTAACAGATTCTCAATTGATAAAGGTGTGGTACATAGTTATATTCATGGCGGCGGAAGAATAGGTGTATTAGTTGAAGTAGCCTGTGAAAAAGAGAGCGATGAAGTAGCAACTGTTGCTAAGGATGTTGCTATGCAAGTTGCTGCTGCAAATCCATTATTCCTAAGCAGGGATCAAGTTGATAATGATACACTTGCTAAAGAAAGAGAAATATATAAAGTTCAAGCTATGAATGAAGGAAAACCTGAGCATATAGCAGAAAAAATGGTTGAAGGAAGAATCCAAAAGTACTATAAAGAAAATTGCTTGTTAGAGCAAGTTTGGATTAGAAATTCTGATTTAACAATAACTAAGTATTTACAAGAAAAATCAAAAGAAATTGGTGCACCTATAACTGTTACTAGATTTGTAAGATTTGAAAAAGGCGAAGGTATTGAAAAGAAAGAAGAAAACTTTGCTGAAGAAGTTCGTAAACAAATGCAACAGGGATAATTATTGAAAGAGAACATCTTGTGTTCTCTTTTTTTAAGATAATTATAAAATTTACATTTTTCTATTATACTATGTAATTATTGCTAATTTGGAGGTATAATATATATGAAAACAGCAAAGTACAAAAGAATTATGCTTAAATTATCAGGTGAAGCTCTTGCAGGGCCAAATGGATTTGGTATTGATTTTAATGTTGCCCAAAGAATTGCAGAAGAAATCAAAGAAATCTCGGATATGGGCATTGAAATAGGCGCTGTAGTAGGTGGAGGAAATATCTGGAGAGGACGCTCTGGAGAAGGTATGGATAGAACAACAGCTGATTATATGGGCATGCTTGCAACCTGTATAAATGCTCTTGCACTACAGGATTCCTTAGAAAATATAGGTGTTAATACAAGAGTACAAACAGCAATAGAGATGCGTGAAGTCGCAGAACCTTTTATTAGAAGAAGGGCAATGAGACACCTAGAAAAAGGAAGAGTTGTAATTTTTGCAGCTGGAACTGGTAATCCATATTTCTCTACAGATACAACAGCTGCTTTAAGAGCAGCTGAAATAGAAGCTGATGCTATACTGCTTGCTAAAAAAGTAGATGGTGTTTATGATAAAGATCCTAATAAATATTCGGATGCTAAGAAATATAATAAACTTACATATATACAAGTTTTAGAACAAGGTTTACAAGTTATGGATTCAACTGCTACTTCTCTATGTATGGATAATAATATTCCTATACTAGTATTTGGACTAGACGCACCTGGAAATATCAAGAGAGTTGTATTAGGTGATGAAATCGGAACCTTAGTTTCAAAATAGAAGGAGGCAATTCTATGATTAAAGACATAACTCATAATACAAACGAAAAAATGAACAAGACTGTTTCTGTTTTAAAAAATGAATTAGCTTCTATGAAAGCAGGAAGAGCAAATCCTACAATGTTGGACAGAATTGAAGTAGAATACTATGGAAGTATGGCATCAATAAACCAAGTAGCTAATGTATCTGCACCAGAACCAAGGATAATACTAATTCAGCCTTGGGAAAAGAGTACACTTAAAGCCATTGAAAAAGCTATACTTAAATCTGACTTAGGATTAAATCCGTCAAATGACGGTTCGGTTATTAGACTTATTGTTCCAGAACTTACTGAGGAAACTAGAAGAAACTTAGTTAAGACAGTTAAAAAAACTGGTGAAGAGGCTAAAGTCGCTGTAAGATCTATAAGAAGAGAAAGCAACGATAAAATAAAATCATTAAAGAAAAACAATGAAATTTCAGAAGATGATTTAAAAAAATCAGAAGAAGATATTCAAAAGATAACTGATAATTTTGTAAAAGAAATAGATAAAATAATAGACGCAAAAGAAAAAGAAATTATGTCTGTATAAATAGAACCTGCGTTATCGCAGGTTCTATTTATACACATTAATTAAATGGCTAAAAATAAATAGGCAAATTTGTAGAAACGGAGAGATTTGTTGTGTTTAAATTCTTTAAATCAACAAAAAAGATTACTGATTCAGATAATGATAATATAGATATGGATAAAATACCTAAGCATATTGCGATTATCATGGATGGTAATGGAAGATGGGCAAGAGAAAGAAACCTTCCAAGAACTATGGGCCACAGAGCAGGAGTAGAAACTATACGTGATATCGTTAAAGAATGTAATAATCTTGGAGTTAAATATTTAACGTTATATGCATTTTCAACAGAAAATTGGGGAAGACCTTCTGAGGAAGTATCTACACTAATGAAATTGTTAGTTGAATACTTAAGAAATGAATTTGAAGAGTTGAATTCAAACAATGTAGTAATAAGTTCAATTGGTGATATATCAAAACTTCCTCAAATATGCCGAGCCGAGTTAATGACAGCCTATGAAAAAACAAAATTAAATACAGGTTTAATTTTAAATCTAGCTCTTAACTATGGTGGAAGAGATGAAATAACAACGGCTTTTAAAAAGATGTATACAGACTTAAAATTTAGCAGACTAAAAGAGGAAGATATAACCGAAGACACAATCTCAAGTTATTTATATACTAAAGGGATGCCGGATCCTGATATTATTATAAGACCGAGCGGCGAACAAAGAATAAGCAATTTTTTATTATGGCAAAGCGCTTACTCTGAATTTTGGATATCTGATATAAAATGGCCTGATTTTAAAAAAGAACACTTGCATAAAGCTATATTAGATTTCCAGAAAAGAGACCGAAGATTTGGCGGAGTAAAGTAGAGGTGTATTATGAATAAAAGATATTTAGGTGCATTATTAATATCACCATTTTTGATTTTTTTATTTTTAGGCGGAATTTATTTAAAATATATAATTATGTTAATGTCTTTAGCAGGAATGTATGAATATTTTAAGGTTTCAAAGCAAAAAAATATTAATCCAATGGAATACATAGCGTACTTATTGTGCGTCATATATTATATACTAATAAATAAAAATATTAACTATCAAAATATATTACTATTAATAATATTTTTAGTTTTTATTTTGTTATGTATACCAGTAATAAATATAAAATATAATTTTATAGATGTTGCTGTTACAGTCTTAGGCTTCATATATGTTTCAGTTTTTTTCAGCTTCATAGTATTAGTTGATATGAAACAATATGGAAACTACTTATTATGGCTAATATTCATATCTTCATGGCTATGCGATACTACAGCATATTATGCAGGAAGATATTTGGGAAAAAACAAACTATGTCCCAAAGTCAGTCCTAAAAAAACTATTGAGGGTTCAATTGGCGGTATGCTTGGAAGTTCATTAGGATGCTTGATATTTGGCTATATACTTAATAGATACGGAATTAACATCCCTCTTTATCATTTTATATTAATAGGGGTTTTATGCGGTATATTTGGCCAATTTGGAGATTTAGTAGCTTCCTCGATTAAAAGAGTTGCAGGCGTGAAAGATTACAGCAATTTAATTCCTGGACACGGCGGAATATTAGATAGGTTTGACAGCATATTGTTTTCAGCAGTAATAGTATACTATTATTTGACTATATTTTTAAAATTATAGTATTTATTAGTTTGTATTATATAATTTGAGCAGTTTATATTTATCATGTAAAATTATAATATGTGATAAATATAACTGCTTAATTTATTTTTAATTATATTTTTATTTTCAGTATTAATTATTTATATGCTATATTATTTTGTATATAATAAAATATATCTTCGATAGGTAAAACGTTAATTACTAGGAGGAAAAGAAATTGAAATATATAAGCATTTTAGGTGCAACAGGCTCAATAGGAACCCAAACTTTAGAAGTTTTAAGAAATTCTAATAATAGTTTTAAATTGTTAGGTTTTTCTGCAAATAAAAGTTACAGTGAAATCATAAACATAATTAATGAGTTTAATCCTGAGCATGTGGCAATTACAGATGAAACTACATATCAAAGGGTTAAGGATTTTTGCTCTAAAAATAATATTTGTATAGAAGTTTCCTATGGGATAGATGGACTTAATAAAGTAGCTACCCTTCCAGTTGTTAATATAGTTGTTACTTCAATTGTCGGAATGATTGGTCTTGTTCCTACAATCAATGCTATAAAAGCTGGAAAAGATATTGCATTAGCTAATAAAGAAACTTTAGTAGTAGGAGGTAAATTAGTTAAAGCTGAAGCTCAAAAACATAACGTAAAAATTCTACCTGTAGACTCAGAACATGGAGCAATATTTCAATGCCTTCAAGGAAATAAGCATTCGGAAGTTAAAAAAATAATACTGACAGCATCTGGTGGACCATTTAGAGGAAAAACCTCCGAAGAATTAAAATCTATAACACTTAAAGATGCATTGGCACACCCAAAATGGACTATGGGTAAAAAAATAACTATTGATTCAGCTACACTTATGAATAAAGGGTTGGAGGTGATTGAAGCTCATTGGCTTTTTAATATGAATTACTCAGATATTGATGTAGTAGTACATCCTGAAAGTGTAATCCATTCTATGGTGGAGTACATTGATGGGAGCGTTATGGCCCAAATGGCGGCAACTGATATGAAGTTACCGATACAATATGCAATAAATTATCCAAACAGACAAAATAGTGTTGTAGAGTATTTAGATTTTTGCAAAATTAAATCATTAACTTTTGAAAATCCAGATATATCTACCTTTAAATGTTTAAAACTAGCATATGAAGCAGGAGAAATCGGCGGTACACTGCCAACTATTTTAAACGGAGCTAACGAAGTGGCTGTTGATTTATTTTTAAATAATAAAGTAAGTTTTCTTAAAATTGGAGATATTATTGAGGAGTGCATGAATATATTTTCTTATTCTAATAATTTCACAATTAATGATATATTAGAAACAGACAATAAAGTTAGGAAATATGTTTATAATAAATATGGGGATTAAGGAGGAGTTTTTATGAGCATTATTTATTTATTAGGTGGGCTGTTAGCATTCAGTGTGTTGATTATAGTTCATGAATTTGGTCATTTTATTTTAGCCAAACTGAATGGGGTTAAAGTTGAAGAATTCTCTATTGGAATGGGACCAAAACTTTTTGGTGTTAAAGGGAAAGAAACAGAATACCTTATTAAGGCGTTTCCTATAGGCGGTTATGTTAAAATGCTGGGTGAGGAAGAACAAGTTTTAGATTCAAGATCATTTTCTTCCAAATCAGCGCCCCAAAAATTAAGTATAATTGCTGCAGGACCAATTATGAACTTTGTATTGGCAATTTTGCTTTTTACAGTAATAGGGTCAGTGAGAGGATTTCAAATTCCTGTGGTTGATAAGGTGGAAAATAATTTACCAGCCTATGAAGCAGGTATTCAAAAGGGCGATAAAATTATTAAAGTTAACAATAAAAAAATCAGCACTTGGGATGATTTCTTTACACAGGTATATATGGCAAATGGCGGTAATTTGAATATTACTTTATTAAGAGATGCTGAAAACAAAACATTAAATATTACTCCTGTAAAGGATACAAAGGAAAATAGATATATTATTGGAATCTATCCGGTTGTTCTTGAAAAGCCTGGTTTTTCAAAATCCGTATCCTATGGGTTTACTCAAACGAATACAATTATAAAACAAACCTTTGATGTCTTAAAAACCTTAGTTAAAGGTAAAGTATCTTCAAATGATATAGGTGGACCTATTACCATCATTAAGGTATCAACTAAGGCTGCTGAACAGGGGTTAATTCCACTTATGGCATTTGCAGCATATCTGAGTGTTCAATTAGCCATATTTAACATAATTCCTTTCCCCGCTCTTGATGGAGGATGGATTTTCCTACTATTATTTGAAATCATTACACGTAAGAAAATTGATGACAACAAGATCGGAATAGTCAATTACATAGGATTTGCTATTCTTATGACATTAATGGTAATTGTAGTAGTAAAGGATATTTTATATCCGATAAAACTTTAATATAATTAGGAGATAACAAAATGGATAGACGTAACACTAAAAAAATAAAACTTGGTAATATATATGTTGGCGGTGATTCTCCAATAACTATTCAGTCTATGACTAATACTGATACAAGAAATATATCAGCAACTGTTTCTCAAATTATTGCTCTTGAAGAAGCTGGATGTGATATAATTCGTTGTGCAGTTCCTGATATTGAAGCAAGTGAAGCTTTAGAAAAAATTATAAAGCAGGTACATATTCCTGTCGTAGCTGATATTCATTTTGATTACAGATTGGCTTTAAGTGCAATAAAAAGCGGTGTATCAGCATTAAGGATAAATCCAGGAAATATTGGAACTAAGGAAAGAGTAAAGGCTGTGGCAGAAGCAGCGAAAGAAAAAAATATTCCTATAAGAATTGGTGTAAACTCAGGATCAGTTGAAAAAGATATATTAAGTAAGTATGGTAATGTATGCCCTGAAGCATTAGTAGAAAGTGCTTTGAAACACGTTAATATATTAGAAGACTTAAATTTCTATGATATTGCCATATCAATAAAATCATCTAATGTTCTTCAAATGATAGACAGTTACAGATTAATATCAAAAAAGGTTGAATATCCTTTACATGTTGGTGTTACTGAATCGGGGACTATTTGGAGAGGCACAATTAAATCCAGCGTTGGAATCGGAACATTATTATGCGAGGGCATAGGTGATACTATAAGAGTTTCTCTCACTGGAGACCCTGTTGAAGAAGTTAAAGTAGGAAAGGAAATTTTAAAGTCTATTGGACTATTAGATTCAGGTGTAGAATTTATATCATGCCCAACCTGCGGAAGAACTCAAATAGATCTTATAAAGATTGCTAAGGAAGTAGAAGAAAAAGTATCCAAATTAGATAAAAAGATAAAAATAGCAGTTATGGGTTGTGCTGTAAATGGTCCTGGAGAGGCTAGAGAAGCAGATATAGGAATAGCAGGTGGCAATGGTGAAGGTCTAATATTTAAAAAGGGAGAGATCATAAAAAAAGTAAAAGAGGAAAATTTGGTTGAAGAATTATTAAAGGAAATTAATAATTTATAGAATTCTTAGTCTATTTACTCTATTTTAGCTAAATAATGAAGTTTTCCTTGAATTTAGTTTTTTGTTGTGTTAAACTGTTTATAGTTAATTATTACTGATAATTTTTCGGCGAAGGAGTGGGTTGTAAAAGCCCGCTTTTTCTATTTTTAAGACGCAACATAAGTTGCGTTTTATTATAAACAATTTTAAATATAAACCCATAATAGTAAACTTAAGTTAAAACTTATTATAACTGTAATATACTTTTATAATTTTGTAAAACATATAGGTAAGGAGGGAGTATAAATGAACAAGGATGATTTAATAAAAAGATTATATCAAATAATAGAGCCAAGTATTGCTGAGGAAGGATATGAACTTTACTATCTAGAGTATGTTAAGGAAAACGGTGAAAACTTTTTAAGAATTTATATAGATAATTCTTCTGGAATTGGCTTGGATGATTGTGAAAAGGTAAGCAGACGTGTTAGCGACATTATTGATGCAGAGGATCCTATTTCAGACTCATATTATCTCGAAGTATCATCTCCAGGAATAGATAGAACTTTATATAATGACAAACATCTAGAAAAAAATATTAATAATTCAGTAATAGTAAGATTAAATAAATTGTATGCCGGCAAAAAGTTATTTGAAGGAAAGTTAATTTCATTTAATCCTAAAGAAATAATTATTAATTCAGACAATGTTGATACTAGTATTCCAAGGGAAATAATAAAAATCATTAATTTAAAAGGGGATTTTTAAGGAGGTTACAAAAATGAATGAGGAATTTATAGAAGCTTTAAGAGAAATTGTTAAAGAAAAGGGTATTAGTGAAGATTTACTTTTCACTACAATTGAAGATGCTTTAGTAGCCGCCTACAAAAAGAATTATACTACAGGAAGTACCCAAAATGTAAAAGTAACTATGAATAGAGCTAATGGAGAAATCCATGTATATTCTCAAAAGAACGTAGTTGTTAATGTTGAAAATGACGTTGAGGAAATTTCTTTAGAGGAAGCAAGAGAAGTAAATCCAAGATATCAATTGGAAGATATTGTAGATATTGAAGTAACTCCAAAAAAATTTGGAAGAGTTGCTGCTCAAGCTGCTAAACAGGTAGTAATACAAAGAATTAAAGAAGCAGAAAGAAGCATTATTTATAATGAATTCATAACAAAAGAGTATGATATTATTACTGGTACTGTCATTAGAAAAGATAAAGGTAATGTATTCGTAGATTTAGGAAAAATTGAAGCAGTACTTGGACCAAATGAACAGATGTCAGGTGAAGCATATAATTTTAATGATAAATTAAAATTATATATAGTGGAAGTAAAAAATACAACCAAAGGCGCCCAAGTAGTAGTATCTAGAACACACCCTGGACTAGTAAAGAGATTGTTTGAACTTGAAGTTCCTGAAATATTTGATGGAGTTGTAGAGATTAAAAGCATAGCTAGGGAAGCAGGATCAAGAACTAAAATATCGGTTCACTCAAATGATGAAAATGTTGATGCTATGGGTTCTTGTGTTGGCCCTAAAGGCAGCAGAGTTCAAAGTATTGTAAATGAGTTAAAGAATGAAAAAATAGATATCATAAAGTGGAGTAAGCTTCCAGAACAATATATATCCAATTCTCTAAGTCCCGCAAAAGTTTTAGATGTAACTCTAGATGAAGAAAGTAAATCAGCAAAAGTAATAGTTGATGACAATCAACTATCACTAGCTATAGGAAAAGAAGGTCAAAATGTCAGACTTGCTGCAAAACTTACTGGTTGGAAAATAGACATAAAGAGCAAGTCTCAGTCTGAAAGCTTAAACAATCGTAATGAGTAGGTGAGTGTGATGAAGTCCAAAAAAATACCTCAGCGAATGTGCACAGGTTGTATGGAAATGAAACCTAAAAAAGAATTAATACGTATAGTCAAATCTAATGATGGAAAAATATTTGTTGACTTAACCGGTAAAAAGCCTGGTAGAGGTGCTTATATTTGTAGAAATGACGAGTGCCTTTTAAAAGCTATCAAAGCAAAACGTCTAGATAAAAATTTAGAAACAAAAATTGATGATTTAATATACAATAAACTGAAAGAAGAGATAGCTGATGAGAGATAAGTTTCTTCAGTTTTTAGGTTTAACTAAGAAATCTGGTAATTTGGTTGAAGGTTATAATAAGTGTGAAGATATATTAAAGAGAAATAAACTATTTTTAATAATATTATCTTCAGATTGTTCAGAAAATACTAGTGACAAATTTATCAGATATTGCAATAACTACAAAATACCTTATATTCAAGCTTATACTAAGGAAGATCTAGCAATACCTTTAGGAAAACCAGAAATTAATGTGTTAGGTGTTACAAACGAGCAAATGAGTAAAAAACTATTAGAATTATGGAACCAGTAAAAAATTCGGGGGTGAATATATGTCAAAAATAAGAGTATATGAATTAGCAAAGGAATTAGACGTATCAAGCAAGGACTTGATTAATTTATTATCAGAAGAGTTTAACATTAATGTTAAGAATCACATGAGTGTAATAGAAGAAGAAGATAGTGAGTTAATCAAAGAATTAATTAAAGAAAGTAATAAATCTCAAGAAAAAACTACAGCAGCTCAAACTGAAGATGAAGATATTATAGAAAAATATGAAGAATTAGCTGAAGAAAAAGTTAAAGTTAAGAAAAACAAGAAGAAAAGCAAAAACGATTTTTTTAGTCTAGAGGATTTAAACGAAGAGAATGATGTAGTAAATACATCTGATAGCTCAATTATAGAAGTAGGTGATACCATTACTGTAAAAGAGTTGTCAGAAAAATTAAACAAACCTACAACTGAAGTTATCAAGCAATTAATATTTATGGGAGTAATGGCTGCAATAAATCAAGAGATAGATTTTAATATTGCAGAAAAAGTTGCAGAAAAATTTGAAGTTACTATATCAAAAAAAGAAGACACACATGTAAATGTTGAAGTAGAGCTCGATGCTGAAGAAGATTTAGATGCTGAAAAACGACCTCCTATCGTAACTATAATGGGTCATGTTGACCATGGTAAGACTTCTTTACTTGATGCAATAAAAAAATCAAAGGTGACTGAAACAGAAGCCGGCGGTATAACTCAGCATATTGGTGCTTATACAGTAACAATAAACGATGAAAAAATAACTTTCCTAGATACTCCAGGACATGAAGCATTTACTGCTATGAGGGCACGTGGGGCTCAAATTACAGATATAGTAGTTTTAGTAGTTGCAGCGGATGATGGGGTTATGCCTCAAACTATAGAGGCTATTAATCACTGTAAAGCGGCTAATGTACCTATGATAATAGCAATTAATAAAATGGATAGAGCTAGTGCTAATCCTGACAGGGTAAAACAGGAATTAACCGAGTATGGATTAGTATCAGAAGACTGGGGTGGCGACACTATTTGCGTTCCTGTTTCTGCTCATACTAAAGAAGGTATAGATAATCTTTTAGAAATGATTATATTAACCTCTGAAATTCAAGAATTAAAAGGGAACCCTAATAGAAATGCGAAAGGTACAGTTGTTGAAGCAAAGCTAGATAAAGGCAGAGGTCCTGTAGCTACTTTATTAGTTCAAAATGGTACACTTCATGTAGGGGATTCTATACTTGTAGGAACTACTTATGGAAGAATAAGAGCTATGTTTGATGATAAGGGCAAAAAAATTAAGCATGCTGGACCTTCCATTCCTGTAGAGATTTTAGGACTATCGGAAGTTCCTGCTGCTGGAGATAAGTTTAATGTTACAAAAGATGAAAAAACTGCAAGAGAAATGGCTGAAAAGAGAAAAGATAAGTTCAGAGCAGAACATTTACAGTCTACAAACAAAGTTTCTCTAGAAGACTTATATAGTCAAATTCAAGAAGGAAAAGTTAAAGAACTAGGAATTATTGTAAAAGCCGATGTTCAAGGTTCTGTAGAGGCTGTAAAGCAATCTTTTGAGAAATTATCTACTGATAATGTAAAAGTTAGAATAATACATGGTGCAGTAGGAGCAATTACTGAAACAGATGTTATTCTTGCCACTGCTTCTAATGCCATAATAATTGGTTTTAATGTACGACCTGATACTAATGCAGCAGCACTTGCTGAAAAAGAGAAGGTTGATATAAAAACTTACAGAATTATATATGATGCTATAGATGATATAAAATCAGCAATGATTGGAATGTTAGAGCCTGAATACAAAGAAGTTGTTTTAGGTAAGGCTGAAGTAAGAATGACATATAAAATTTCTAATGTTGGAACAATTGCAGGATGTTATGTATTGAATGGTAAAATTACAAGAAACAGCAGCGTTAGAGTTATAAGGGACGGAATTGTAATTTTCGAGTCAACTTTGGCTTCTTTAAAAAGATTCAAAGATGACGTAAAAGAAGCAGCTGCCGGATATGAATGTGGTCTTAGTGTCGAAAAATTCAACGACTTAAAAGAAGGCGATATTATAGAAGCTTATACTATGGAAGAAATTAAACCTAAGCAATTATAATACTGAAAAGGAGAGGATTGCATGGCTAAATACCGAAGCGGGAGAATTAATGAAGAGATTAAAAAGGAAATTAGTGATATAATCCATAATGAAATTCGAGATCCAAGATTAACTGCTATGGTAAGCGTAACGAGAGTTGATGTAACAAAAGACTTAAGATACGCTAAAGTATTCGTCAGTATATTCGGTAAGGAAGAAGAAAAGAATGCTTCACTTAGTGCTCTTAAAAGTTCTTCTGGATTTATAAGACGTGAAGTAGGTCATAGGGTAAATTTGAGATATACTCCCGAGATATTAATAGAGCTTGATAATGCTATAGAGCACGGCATGCATATTAATTCACTAATTGAGAGTTTAAAGGAGAATGTTAAGCATGATAAATAAGGTTGTTGAAGTACTAAAAAAAAGTACTTCAGTTGGAATTACCTTTCATGTTTCTCCAGATGGTGATTCGTTAGGCAGCGCTTTAGCTCTCATGCTTGTACTAAAAAAACTAGGAAAGGAAGCTTATATAGTTTCAAGTGATAAAATTCCTGAAACATATAGCTTCTTGCCTTATTTAAATTCTATAATGAATGAGTTTAGAATTAGTGAGAACTCTCTCGACTCTATAGTAGTATTAGATTGCGGTAACTACGAAAGAATATCTGCTAAAATAGATTTTGATAAAAAAGAATATACTCTAGTTAACATAGATCATCATATTTCTAACGACTTTTATGGTGATATTAATTTTATAGATACCAAAGCTTCATCTGTTGGAGAACTTATCTTTGAAATTATGAAATTATTACAGGTTGAGCTTGATGTTGATATAGCAACATGTATATATACTTCAATTTTATCCGATACTGGCGGTTTTAAGCATTCAAATACAACTAGTAGAACACACTCAATTGTAAGTGAATTATTAATCTCTGGTGTTAAATTTAGTGATATACATAGATTAATTTTTGAGAACAAAAAATTTAATCACATAAAGCTTATGGGAAAGGTTATAGATAGTTCTTATCTAGCTTTCAGCAATCAAGTTTGTGTTATGAAATTCACAAAAAAAATGCTGGAAAATTTAAATATAGAGCTTACAGATACCTCATATTTAGTGGATTTAGGCATGAATATTGATTCAGTAGAAGCTGCTGTTCTAATTAAGGAATGTGACGAGTGTGTCAAAGTAAGTTTAAGATCAAAATCATTTCTAGATGTTAGAAAAATAGCCGAAAGTTTTGGTGGTGGCGGACATATTAGAGCAGCAGGCGCTACCTTAAAAATAGGAGTCAAAGAGGCCGAGGACGTAATATTAAAAGTTATTGAAAAAGAGTTGATATAATGGATGGAGTTTTAAATATTTATAAACCTTCTGGTATTAGTTCGTTTGATGTAGTTAGAAAAATAATGAAACTATGTAACACAAGAAAAGTAGGTCATACTGGTACTTTAGATCCATTGGCTTCTGGAGTACTGCCTATATGTGTTGGTAAAGCTACAAAGATAGTAGATTATTTAATGAGTGAAACAAAAACATACAGGGCACAATTGAAACTAGGAATTACTACTGATACTTATGACAGAGAAGGAAGTATTATTTCCGAAAAGAAAGTGAATATTTCTGAAGAAGCAATATTGAGAATCTTTAATCAGTATATAGGGGAGATTGAACAAGAACCGCCTATGTATTCCGCTTTAAAAGTTAATGGTAAAAGATTATATGAACTTGCGAGACAGGGGATAGTAATAGAAAGGAACAAGAGAAATATAACAATTTTTGATATAACTATTGAAGACATTTCTCTACCCATTATCACTTTTATTGTAACTTGTTCTAAAGGCACCTATATAAGGAGTTTATGTCATGATATAGGTAACAATTTAGGTACAGGCGGAATTATGTGGAATTTGGAACGCACGCAGACTGGTAATTTTAAAAAAGAAAATTCAATTGATTTTTATTCGCTTGACGAAGAAATTATATCAAAAAATATATTGCAAATAGAACATTCTCTAAATATATTTGATAAGGTTTCGTTTAGTAATAAGTACGAAAAGTTATTACTAAATGGTGTTAAAATAAAAAACACATTTATTATAAATTCTATAGATATGGATAAGATTCTCAGAGTTTATGTTGATACCAATAAGTTTATAGGTTTGGGCAAAAGAGATGAAGAGGGATTTAAAATCATTAAATTATTAGTTTAGGAGCAGTAATTATGATAGTTTTACAAGATAATTTTGATAGTAAACTAAGTTTTAAAACCTATATAGCACTTGGAAGTTTTGATGGTTTACATATTGGTCATATGAGTTTAATTAATAAAACACTGGAATTATCAAAACATAATAAGGTTAAAAGCATGGTATATACCTTTAATAATCATCCACTTAGTATTATAAATAAAGATAAAGTTCCTAAATTATTAATGGACAATGAATCAAAACTTAATATATTGGATAAAATCGGAATAGATATCGTAAATTTAGTGGATTTTAATATAGATTATATGAAAATTGTTCCAGAGCAATTTGTTATGAATATGCTTGAATTTTACAATGCCGCTGGTATAATTGTTGGTTTTAACTATAAATTTGGTTATAAAAATGCAGGAGATGTATCATTGCTTGAGAAATTAAGCAAAAGACTTAACTTTGAGTTAATCGTTATGGATTCTGTTATGTATAACGATAATGTTATTAGTAGTTCGAGAATTAGAAATTTAATATCAGACGGAAATGTTGCAGAAGCTAATAAAATGTTGTTTCAACCTTTCATGCTTAAGGGTAAAGTTATAAAAGGAAAACAGCTTGGCAGAAAATTAGGTTTCCCGACTGTAAATTTACAATACAATACCGAATTCATTCTTCCTGCTACAGGAGTTTATTATACAACCATCGAATACAACGGAATATTTTATAAAGGTATTACTAGTGTAGGATATAATCCAACAGTAGAACCTATAAATATTAAAATTTCAATAGAAACTTATATATTAGATTTTAATAAGAATATATATGATGAAAATATAAAAGTCTATTTTATTGAAAAAATGAGAGATGAAATAAAGTTTGATAGCTTAGATGACCTTATTAGACAGCTTGAAAAAGATAAATTTTATGCTGAAAGTCAAGTTTTGCAAAAAATTGATTAAAAAGAACAAAAAGTAATTTACATTATATTATATATTTGTTATAATACTTGCGTGAACCTTATGCTAAGAACAACGAATTGCCAACGTAATTCTTGGGATAAAGGGGATAATTTTTGGAGGTGTTACAATGGAAAAGGCAAAAAAACAAGAGATAATTGAGCTATATAAAAGACATGAAGGAGATACTGGTTCTCCAGAAGTTCAAATAGCTTTACTAACAGAAAGAATTAATCATTTAACAGATCACTTAAAGAGCCATAAAAAAGATCACCATTCAAGAAGAGGTCTTCTTATGATGGTTGGTAAAAGAAGAGGTCTTCTAAATTATTTAGCTAAAGAAGATATTCAAAGGTATCGTGATATTGTTGAAAAACTTGGATTAAGAAGATAATCAAGAGCGGGTCAACACCGCTCTATTATTTTAAAATTATTTACTACAAATAGATTAAATTTTATAATAAATAATTTTTAGTAGATAATACTATAAGTGTACATTGAAGGGAGGTAAATGTATGAGTAATATACTAGAAACCACCGTTGCAGGTAGAAAACTTAAAATTGAATATGGTAAAGTCGGTATGTTATCAAATTGTGCTTTATTGGTTAGTTATGGAGATACTGTAGTTCTTACTAATGTAAATGCTTCACAAAAACCAAGAGAGGGGATTGATTTCTTTCCTCTAAGTGTAGAATACGAAGAGAGGTTATATGCAGTAGGGAAAATTCCAGGAGGGTTTATTAAAAGAGAAGGAAAACCTTCAGAGAAGGCTATTTTAAATGGCAGAGCTATAGATAGACCTCTAAGACCTTTATTTCCAAAAGGATATAGGAATGACGTTCAGGTTGTTTGTACTGTAATGTCTGTTGAACCCGATAATCTTCCTGAAATCTTAGCAATTAATGCAGCATCTGTTGCTTTATGTATTTCGAGTATTCCATTCACAGATCCTGTTGGCGCTGTATCTGTTGGTTTAATTGATGGCAATTTTATTTTAAACCCTACATCGAAAGAAAGAGAGCAGAGTATATTAAATCTTACCGTTTGCGCTACTAAGGAAAGAGTAATAATGCTTGAAGCTGGCGGCGATGAGATACCAGATGATGTAATGTATGATGCTATTATGTTTGGTTTTGAGGAATGTAGAAACATAGTAAAATTCCAAGAAGAAGCTATGGCTAAGATAGGTAAAGAAAAAATAGTTCCAGAGCTTTATAAGGTAGCGAAGGAATTAGAAAACGAAGTGAGAGAATTCTCCTTCAATCTAATCAAAGATGCTATGTACATAACCGACAAAGATAAGAGAAATGAAGCAATGGATTCAGCTAAATCTAAAATTAGTGAAACCTTTGCTGAAAAATATCCTGATAACTCTTCTGACATATCTGACGTTGTTTATAGAATTCAAAAAGAAGTAGTTAGAAATATGATATTAAACGAAAAAAGAAGGCCTGACGGAAGATCATTTGATCAAATAAGACCTATAGGCTGTGAAGTAGCTCTATTACCTAGAACACATGGAACTGGATTATTTACTAGAGGGTTAACTCAAGTTATGACAGTTGCTACAATTGGTGCTTTAGGTGACGTTCAAATTTTGGATGGTATTGGTGAAGAAGAATTTAAGAGATATATGCACCATTATAATTTCCCATCTTACAGCGTAGGAGAGGTAAAACCTTTAAGAGGACCTGGAAGAAGAGAAATAGGACATGGAGCGTTAGCTGAAAAGGCTTTAGAACCTCTTATTCCATCAGAGGAAGAGTTCCCATACACTATTAGATTAGTCTCAGAAGTTTTAAGCTCGAATGGTTCTACATCTCAAGCCAGTGTTTGTGGTAGTACGCTTGCACTTCTTGATGCTGGTGTACCAATAAAGAGACCGGCTGCAGGAATTGCTATGGGATTAGTTACAAGTGAAGATTTAACTAAAGAGGAAGTCTTAACTGATATTCAGGGGATAGAAGACTTCTTTGGAGACATGGACTTCAAAGTAGCAGGTACAGAAAAAGGAATAACAGCAATACAAATAGATACAAAGATAAAAGGAATTTCTAATGAGTGTATAAAAAAATCAATCGAAGATGCACGAAAAGCAAGACTGTATATCTTAGATAAAATCAACGAATGTATACCTGCTCCTAGAAAAGAACTTTCCAAGTATGCACCAAGAGCCTATACAATAACAATAGATCCTGAAAAAATCAGAGATGTTATAGGTACAGGAGGCAAAACTATTAATAGAATAATAGCTGAAACTGGAGTTAAAATTGATATAAAAGATGATGGAAAAGTTTTTGTTATGTCTAATGATAGTATTGGTGCGGAAAGAGCCCTAAAAATCATAGATGATTTAACTAGAGAAATAAAGGTCGGCGAAATCTACCTTGGTAAAGTAACTAAGATTGCAAACTTTGGTGCATTTGTGGAAATACTGCCAGGTAAAGAAGGATTAGTACATATATCAAAATTGGATTTTGCAAGAGTTAACAAAGTTGAAGATATTGTTTCTGTTGGTGATGAAATTTTAGTTAAGGTTACAGAAATTGATAATCAGGGTAGAATTAATCTTTCGAGGAAAGATGCTATTAGAGATTCAGAATCAGAAAATGATGAAAAGGAAACTGAAAAATAGAAGGGCATCACTGCCTTTTTATTTTTTATAAAAATAATTGCTTACTATTTGATGCTTCTTGTTATAGGAGGAAAACATGTATAATATTTTTAGACTTAGTAATGGTTTGAGGATAGTTGTAGAAAATATAGATTATGTGAATTCAGTAAGTGTAGGACTATGGGTAGAAAATGGATCAAGAAATGAGAATAACTTAAACAATGGTATATCTCATTTTATTGAACATATGTTTTTTAAAGGAACAAATACTAGAACTTCAAAACAAATTGCAGAAGCCATAGAAGATGTAGGTGGTCAAATAAATGCTTTTACTGGCAAAGAAGCTACATGTTTTTATATCAAAGCTTTAGATTCCCACTTAGAGCTATCATTGGAAGTCTTATCTGACATGTTATTTAACAGCAAGTTTTCTGCCGACGATATCGAAAAAGAAAAAAGTGTCATCATTGAAGAAATAAATATGAGTGAAGATCAACCAGAAGATGTACTATCCGATTTGCATAGTATAGCAATATGGGGCGATGATAGTATATCTATGCCTATACTTGGATCAATAGATACTGTTAAGTCCTTTAGCAGAGAAAAGTTAATTAAGTATGTTTCTGAATACTACATTCCTGAAAATTCAGTAATTTCAATAGCAGGAAAAATAAATATGAATATAATAGAAAGTATAGTTAGTAAATACTTTGGCCATTGGACTAGTTGCAACAAAGTAATCACTAAGTACTCTTCTCCGAAAATATTAAACAATCATTTAATGAAAGAAAAGGATATAGAACAACTTCATTTAAGCTTAGGACTAATTGGAATTGACACGGGGAATGATGATATATACCCAATGCTACTTTTAAATAATATGTTTGGCGGAGGTGCTTCGTCTATATTATTTCAAAAAATACGAGAAGATTTAGGTTTATGTTACTCCATATATTCTTATATTTCATCTTTTAATAATACTGGTGTTCTAAGCATTTATACTGGCTTAAATTCTAAGTATTCAGTTGAAGTTGTGAGCACCATCAAGGATGAGATTATTAAATTTTCAACGATTGATATCACAAATGAGAAATTATTCAAACTAAAAGAACAGCTTAAAGGAAATTATATTTTAGGACTTGAAAGTACTAGCAGCCGTATGTTTAGCAATGGAAAATCAGTCTTATTTTTAAATAAAGTTAAAACCCCAATGGACATAATCACAAAAGTTGATAGTATTACTAAAGAAGATTTAAATGATGTAATGAATAAAACCTTCACAAAAGGAATACAAAATTCATCATTTGTAGGTAACAATTTAGATTTAGATTCGTTAATTAACATAATGGAGAGTGATAGTATTGCTTTTAAAAATAAAAAAAGTAAAAGGGTTTGAAGACCTACCTACTCCTAAATTTATGACTAGTGGAGCTGCAGGTATGGATTTATTTGCAGCTATAGATGGAGATATTACTATTAAACCATTTGAAAGACATAAGGTGCCTATTGGTATCTGCATAGAACTACCTAAAGGGTATGAAGCACAAATACGTCCAAGAAGCGGGCTAGCAGCTAATTATGGGATAACTCTTTTAAATTCCCCAGGAACTGTGGATTGGGACTACAGGGGTGAAATAAATATAATATTAATAAATTTAGGTACTGAGAATTTTATAATTAAAAAAGGTGATCGGATTGCCCAAATGGTAATAAATAAAATAGAAACACCAATTATAGAATTAGTTGAAGAGATAAGTGAATCACAAAGAGGAACTGGAGGATTTGGTTCTACCGGACTTTAGTACTAAAACCTTAATATCTTTCATAGTATTCTATATAAATAGATTAGTATTTTATAATGCCAAATTCTATGTAAGATATTAAGGGGGAACCAACATGAGTGAAAATATAAAATATTATAGTGAAATGGAAAGATACGAAATTATAAATATTAATGATGGAGAAAAGTATAATTATTTATCCAACAATGATATTGTAATAAGCGATGATGGAAACTTGAAGTTTTTAATTTTAAATGATACTAAAACCAAATTTAGTTTTTTTGGTGGTAATGAATTCATTGAGGTACCTTGGGACTTTATAAAAAAAATTGGATCAAGGACTATAATAATAGATGCTGAGGAAAGTGTTTTAAAGAAAACTCGGGTATGATGGAGGGTCAATATGAGATTGTTAATTCAAAAATTTGGAGGTACGTCCGTTTCATCTCATGAGAGACGACAATTAGTTATAGATAAAATTATTCATGCTATAAAAGAAGGATTTAGTCCTATTGTTGTAGTTTCTGCTATGGGGAGGAAGAATGATCCTTATGCAACTGACACACTTCTTTCTCTGATTAGTGATGATTTTAAAAGTAAAAATCTTTTAGCAACAGATTTAATAATGAGTTGCGGTGAAACTATAAGTACTGTTGTAATGGCTGATGAATTAAGTAAATTCGGCATAGATTCAGTTCCTCTAACCGGAGGACAGTCAGGTATAATTACAGATTCAAATTTTAACAATGCCCAAGTATTGAATATTAATACAGAAACTTTATTAAATTTAGTTGAGAGTGGAAAAGTTCCTGTAGTAGCAGGATTTCAAGGACAAACAAAAGATGGATTTACTACCACACTTGGACGAGGTGGTAGTGATGTTACTGCTTCTTTATTAGGTGTGGCATTAAATGCTGAAAAAATTTATATTTATACTGATGTTGATGGAATTATGACAGCTGATCCAAGAATTGTTTCTGAGGCTTCATTAATAGAGGAAATAAGTTATAACGAAGTCTTTCAATTTGCTCATCAAGGTGCCAAGGTTATTCATCCTAGAGCAGTTGAAATTGCAATGAAAGGTAATATTCCTCTTGTAATAAAGAATACACTCAGCAACTGTGGAGGCACAGTAATAAATAATACTGGAAGCTTTAATACTGAAAGCGTTATGACCGGAATAACTCATATGAGCAATAGAGTACAATTAAGAGTTAGTTTAGCTGATAATAAAAATAATGACAGCTATGCTGTTTTACTAGATGTACTTGCGCAAAATATGATTAGTATTGATCTTATTAATGTATTTCCTAAAGAAAGCATTTTTACTATTGATTCTAAAGACTTAGAGAAATTTAATGAGATAATGAGTGTTCTCGAATTAAAATATACATGTATTGAGAACTGCAGCAAGATAGCGTTGATTGGAAGCAGAATTAGAGGAGTACCTGGAATAATGGCTAGAGTGCTTAAAGCATTGGCTAAAGAAAATATTGAAGTTTTACAAACGGCGGATTCTCATACTACTATATGGTGTCTTGTAGAATCAAAGTTTACTGATCAAGCAATTAATGCACTTCATAAGGAATTTAGCTTAGGATAATCATTTTAATGCATATATATTTCTTCTATTGTAAAAACTAGTTTATGCTAGGAGGAATGTATATGTCGGAAGAAAATACAAAAAAAGATTTAGATAATATTAAAGAACTTGGTGTATCAAATATACCTAGGCCAGATGAGAGAATTCAAATTCTCCCAATTATAGGCCAAGTGGAAGGGCACATGATGCTTCCGCCACAAACAAAGGCCACTAAGTATGAACATGTAATCCCACAGCTTATATCTATTGAAACTAATGAAAGGGTAGAAGGTGTACTTATAATATTAAATACTGTAGGTGGAGACGTAGAAGCAGGTCTTGCAATTGCAGAAATGATAAGAAGTCTAAGTAAACCTACTGTATCACTTGTTATTGGAGGAGGTCATTCTATAGGAGTTCCTTTAGCTACCTCAGCAGATTATTCCTTTATTTCACCTTCTGCTACAATGATAATCCATCCAATAAGAATGAATGGGTTAATAATAGGTGTTCCTCAAACCTTTGAATATTTTAATAAAATGCAAGATAGGATTATAGAGTTTATCACTAGAACGAGCAATATAGATAAAGAAACATTAAAAAAGCTTATGCTTCAAAGTGATGAGCTTCTTAATGATATGGGAACAATTCTAATAGGCAATCAAGCTGTAGAATATGGATTAATTGATGATGTAGGAGGTATAAGTGAAGCATTAAGAAAACTTGATTCACTTATTGATACTACGACTAAAAGTAAACCATAGGATTTTTCCTATGGTTAGTTTTTGTAATTTTAACATTTATATTTAGAAGTAAAGGAAATTTGTAAATTGTGTAGAATAATATTTCAAGGAGGTGACTATTTTGGCAAAGAAAAAAACAAATACTAATTATGATATTATCGGGTTATTATATATAACTTTTGGAATTCTTTCTATGTTCAGTATATTTTCAACTTCTTCTTCTGGTATAGTAGGAAAGTTTATCAAAAAAATGCTAATAGCAATATTAGGACTTGGAGCATATATACTTCCTTTTTTTATTGTCTTTATAGGCTTTTGTTACATACTAAAAAAGGGTAATATTAGCTTCAACAAAAAATTTTATGGTATTCTATTATTTTTTATAACTACATTAATGTTTTTACAAATGCTTAATATGACTTCTTATTATTCACAAGACAGTATAATTCTTGGAATATCGCAAATATATAATTCCGATACTAATATACATGGTGGAATAATTAGTTTTCTTATAGATGTTCCACTATATAAGTTGTTTGGTGTAATAGGTTGCTATATTATCTTTATATTTTTATATATTATTTCGATTATAATGGTTTGGCAGGTTTCACTATATGATGTTGTTATTAAGATAAAACCAACCTTAAAAGTAAAGAAAAAAAGTCAAAAGAATATACACAATGAGAATTCACCTAGTGTAGAGAGCGAAAATTTAGTTGCATATGATAGTGAAAAGGAACATTTTATTAACAAGGTCAACAATAAATTGAAAATTATTGATTTCATGAAATCTACGGATGAGCTTTCAGAATCTAATATTTCACAAAATAATGAAGATACTATTTCAAAGGATTCTATTAATAAAGAACTTGAGGCACAAATAAATAAAGTATCTGGTGAAGATATTGCAGAATATACATACCCTCCTACTGAATTTTTGAATTTTAATAATTTATCTAAATTGAACAAAGAGGATAAAAAAGATTTAATTAATAATGCCAGCAAACTTGAAGAAACATTGAGTAGTTTCGGTGTTGAAGCTAAAGTTGTACAAGTTACAAAAGGACCTTCTGTAACAAGATTTGAAATTCAGCCTAACGCTGGAGTTAAAGTAAGTAAAATTGTTAATTTGTCTGATGATATAGCGTTAAGTCTTGCAGCATCTGGAGTAAGAATTGAGGCTCCTATTCCTGGTAAGTCAGTTGTTGGTATAGAAGTTCCAAACAGAGATTTAACACCTGTTTTTTTAAGAGAAGTTGTTGAATCTCAGGAATTTACAGCCCATAGTAAAAATCTATCCTTTTGTTTAGGAAAAGACATAGCAGGCAATTGTGTTGTTTCTGATTTAAGTAAAATGCCTCATCTACTTATTGCTGGGGCTACTGGCTCTGGTAAAAGTGTGTGTATTAATACGTTAATCATAAGCTTGCTTTATAAGTATTCTCCAGAAAATGTAAAGCTTCTTATGATTGATCCTAAAGTTGTTGAACTAAGTGTTTATAATGGAATTCCTCATTTGTTAATTCCAGTTGTTACAGATCCTAAAAAAGCCGCAGCGGCATTAAATTGGGCTGTTAATGAAATGACTAGGAGATATAAGCTGTTTGCAGATAATAATGTCCGAAATATCGAAAGCTATAATGAACTTGTTAATAAGGGAAAACTACAGGACAAATTACCTTGGATAGTTGTTATTGTAGATGAATTAGCAGATTTGATGATGGTATGTCCTAATGATATTGAGGATTATATTGGACGACTTGCACAAATGGCAAGAGCAGCAGGTATGCATTTAGTTATCGCCACCCAAAGACCATCAGTTGACGTAATAACAGGTGTTATAAAAGCAAATATACCTTCACGTATATCATTTGCAGTTTCTAGTCAAATTGACTCAAGAACAATTTTAGACTCATCAGGTGCCGAAAAATTGCTAGGTAAAGGAGATATGCTGTTTTATCCAGTAGGTGAATCAAAACCATTAAGAATACAAGGAGCATTTATTTCAGAGGAAGAAGTAGAAAAAGTAGTTTCTTATATTAAGAATCAGAAGTCTGAATTGGAGTATAGTACTGAAATACTTGAAGAATTAGATAATAAGACAGAATCTTCCTCGGATGAAATAGATGAGCTTATGAGAGAGGCTGTTAAAATAGTTTTTGATGCAGGACAAGCTTCAACTTCTTTGTTGCAAAGACGACTTAGAATAGGGTATAATAGAGCGGCAAGAATTATTGAACAAATGGAAGAACTAAGAATTATCTCAGGAAAAGATGGCAGCAAACCAAGACAAATATTAATAGATAAAGAATCCTTATCAACGGAATCTTATCTTCATAATAATTAAAATTTATTAATAATTTTATATAGTACTTGTGAATTTGCCAAATGAGATTTAAAATTATTTATGTATTCATATTAACATTAGGAGGAAGCCTCGTGGATAGACTAAAGTTTGGTACTATAAGTTTAGGTTGTGACAAAAATAGAATTGATTCAGAAATAGCCATAGGGAAATTGAATAAAAAATATGAGTTAGTCAATAATCCGAAAGAAGCAGATATTATTTTAGTAAATACTTGTGGATTTATAGAATCATCTAAACAAGAATCTATAGATACAATTTTAGAAATGGCAAAATACAAAAAGCTATATAACTGTAAGGTGCTTGTTGTTTCAGGGTGTCTAAGCCAAAGGTACAAAGAAGAATTATTGGATTTAATGCCTGAAATTGATATAATGCTAGGCGTTAATAATTATGACAAATTAATTGATAGCATAGAAAACTTTTTAGCTAAGAGTACTAGAATATATCATCTTGATTACAGTGACAACTATTTTCAAGAAGGCGAAAGAATCTTAACCACAAGCAAATCCACTGCTTATATAAGAATAGGCGAGGGTTGCAACAACTTTTGCACATATTGCGTAATCCCTAAAATTAGAGGTAAATATAGAAGTAGAAAAGTAGAGGATATACTTAATGAAGCAAAAGTATTAGCCGAGTCTGGTGTAGTTGAACTTATATTAGTAGCTCAAGATACCACTATGTATGGAATTGATATATACGGAAAAAAGAATCTTAATTATCTTCTAAGTGAACTGTCCAAAATAGAAGGAATATCTTGGTTAAGACTATTATATTGTTATCCTGAAGAAATAACGGATGAATTAATTCAAGAAATTGCTGATAACCCAAAAGTATGCAAATATATAGATATGCCAATTCAGCATATAAGCAATAATATATTAAAAAGAATGAATAGAAGAGGTCGTAAAGAAGAAATTATCAATAATATAAAAAAAATGAGAGAAGCTATACCAAAACTTACTTTAAGAACATCAATTATTGTAGGTTTTCCAAATGAAACTGACGAGGATTTTAACGAACTAAAAGAGTTTATTTCATACACAAAGTTTGATAAATTAGGAGTTTTTAAGTATTCACAAGAAGAGGATACACCTGCAGCATTAATGGAAAACCAAATTTCCGAAGAAACTAAAGAATTACGTGAAAAAGAGTTAATGCTATTGCAGCAGCAAATTTCTTCAGCAATAAATGATAATAAAATTGGTAAAGTGTATGAAGTGATAGTAGAAAACTATAAAAAAGATGGACTATACTCAGGAAGAAGTTATGAAATGTCTCCTGAAATTGACGGTGAAATATATTTTAAGAGTAATGAAGAATTAACTTTAGGCCAATTTATAAATGTAAAAATAACTGAGTCGTTAGAATATGATTTAATAGGAGTTGTATATAATGAATCTTGCTAATAAACTTACAGTTATTCGAATCTTTTTAATACCAATATTTTTGGTATTTATAGCTGTCAAAGGAATACCTTACGGCAAAGAAATAGCTACTGCTGTTTTTATAGTTGCTGCCATGACCGATAAACTAGACGGGTACATAGCACGAAGCAGAAATCAAATTACTCGCTTTGGAAAATTCATGGATCCTCTCGCTGACAAGCTTTTGGTAACAGCAGCTCTTGTATCGCTTGTTGAGTTTCAATTAATTCCAACTTGGATAGCTATGGTTATTATTGCTAGAGAATTTGCTGTAACTGGACTAAGATCACTTGCTGCTGCAGAAGGGGTTGTTATTGCAGCAAGCTGGTGGGGAAAAATAAAGACAGTTGTACAAATTATTGCTATTATCTTAGCATTAGTAAACCTAACATACAATAATTACTACTTTGTTTTAATAACTAAAATAAGTATGATATTGGCTGTAATTATAACAATTTTATCTGGATTAGACTATTTTATGAAAAATAAAGATGTTATTAGAACAGATAAGTGATTAATAATTTTAAAAAAGGATATAACTATAAAAAGTTCCTAGAAATTTTTAGGAACTTTTTATTATTCAGTGTTGACCAATTAAATAATATATTATATAATTAAATAGAACTAATGTTCGTTAAATAGAAAGGATGTGAACCCTTACGGGGTAATTATGGATAATGAAAAGTTAAAAGCTATAGAAGCTGCTATGGGACAAATAGAAAAGCAATTTGGAAAAGGCTCAATAATGAAACTTGGTGAGCACAGTGTTTTAAATCTTGATTCTGTTTCAACAGGATGCTTAGATTTAGACATTGCACTTGGAATAGGAGGAGTACCTAAGGGAAGAATTGTAGAGATATTTGGGCCAGAATCTTCAGGTAAAACAACTGTTGCTCTTCATATTGTTGCTGAAGCACAAAAAAAAGGCGGTGCTGCAGCATATATTGATGCAGAACATGCTTTAGATCCCACATATGCAAAAGCTCTTGGCGTAGATATAGATAATCTTGTTATATCACAACCTGATACAGGTGAGCAGGCTTTAGAAATTGCTGAAGCTTTAATTAGATCTAATGCCATAGATGTTATTGTAGTTGACTCAGTTGCTGCTTTAGTTCCTAGAGCTGAAATTGAAGGTGAAATGGGTGATTCACATGTAGGCCTACAAGCTAGATTAATGTCTCAAGCGTTAAGAAAACTGGCAGGCTCAATAAGCAAATCAAAATGTGTAACAATTTTTATAAATCAACTTAGAGAGAAAGTTGGTATCATGTTCGGTAATCCAGAAACAACACCTGGTGGTAGAGCTCTAAAATTCTATTCATCTGTGAGACTTGACATTAGAAAAATAGATTCAATCAAGCAGGGAGACGAAGTATTAGGAAACAGAACAAGAGTCAAAGTAATAAAGAACAAAGTTGCTCCACCATTTAGGCAAGCAGAGTTTGATATTATGTATGGCGAAGGTATATCCAGACAAGGTAATGTTCTAGATGTAGGTGTAAGAGAAGAGATTGTTCAAAAGAGTGGGGCATGGTTCTCTTATAACGAAACAAGACTTGGGCAAGGAAGAGAAAATGCTAAGCAATTCTTAAAGGAAAATACAGATATATTGTTAGAAATCGAAAACAAAATTAGGGGTAAGTATGACCTTCCTCTAGCTGAAAATAACGCTGTTTCGAATTCAAAAGAAGATGTATCAAATAAATAATTTTACAACAATTTTCAGTATACTATATATCCGATAAATTGTATTAAATGCTAAGTATATAAACTTGACATATAGTTAAATCTAATATAAAATAGTATACAAATACTGGTTTAGCATATTCAAATTTTGCCAATTAAATAAATATAACACCTTTATAAGCTTATATCCTGATAATTTAAATTATGCAAAGGAAGCAAGGAGGTGTTAGATTTGACTAATACAATTATAATTATTATTGGCATCATAATAATCACTGTTGCAGCAATTATATGTGCTGCAGTTTATGTAAGAAAAAATATATCACAAGCTAAAATTTCACAAGCTGAGGAAAAGTCAAAACACATTATGGACGAAGCCTCAAAAGAGGTAGAATCTTTAAAGAAAGAATCAGTACTTGAGGCTAAAGAAGAGGTACATAGACTCAGGACTGATTTTGAGAAAGAGTCTAGAGATCGAAGAAATGAAATTCAACGACTTGAAAGAAGACTAATTCAGCGTGAAGAATTATTAGATAAAAAAGGTGATATGCTTGAAAAAAGAGATGAAAATCTCAACAAAAAACAACTTGAAATTCAATCATTAGAAGAACAAATTCAAAATCTTTATCAAAAGCAAAGAGAAGAACTGGAAAGGCTTTCTGGTTTAACTTCAGAAGATGCAAAACAATTATTATTAGATGAAATTAGAAAAGAAATTAAACACGATGCTGCAATTTTAATAAAGGAAGTAGAAACTAAAGCTAAAGAAGAAGCTGATAAGAGGGCTCGCGAGGTTATTACTTGTGCTATTCAAAGATGTGCAGCAGATCACGTAGCTGAAACAACTGTTCATGTTGTAGCACTTCCTAATGATGAAATGAAAGGGAGAATAATAGGTAGAGAAGGAAGAAATATAAGAACTCTCGAAACACTTACAGGAATTGATTTAATTATTGATGATACTCCTGAAGCAGTTATTCTTTCTGGTTTTGACCCAATTAGAAGAGAAGTCGCTAGAATTGCACTTGAAAAATTAATTGTAGATGGTAGAATTCATCCAGCAAGAATTGAAGAAATGGTTGAAAAAGCTAAAAAAGAAGTTGAAAACCACATTAAGGAAGAAGGAGAACAAGCTACTTTTGAGACTGGTATACACGGATTACATTCTGAACTAATTAGATTGCTTGGAAGATTGAAATATAGAACTAGTTATGGTCAAAATGTTTTAAAACATTCGATTGAAGTGTCTTACTTAGCAGGATTAATGGCTTCAGAATTAGGATTAGATGTAGCAGTTGCAAAGAGAGCAGGCTTACTTCATGATATTGGTAAGGCTGTTGATCATGAAGTTGAAGGTCCACATGCTTTAATTGGAGCGGACCTTGCAAAGAAATATCACGAATCGTCAATTATAGTAAATGCTATAGGGGCTCATCATGGTGATGTTGAATTCCAGTCATTAGAAGCAATACTTGTTCAAGCAGCAGATGCTATTTCTGCAGCAAGACCTGGTGCTCGAAGAGAAACACTAGAAGCATATATAAAGAGACTTGAAAAATTAGAGGAAATTGCAAATCTTTATGAGGGTGTAGAAAAGTCTTTTGCTATTCAAGCAGGCAGAGAAGTTAGAATTTTAGTTAAGCCTGATGAAGTTGATGATGCTGGCGCAACAGAATTAGCTAGAAATATTGTTAAGAAAATAGAAAGCGAATTAGAGTATCCTGGCCAAATCAAAGTTAATGTTATTAGGGAAACTCGTTCAATTGAATACGCAAAATAGTAATAATAGATAGGCTGCTGACTAAATAGGTTAGCAGCTTATTATTTTAATGAGTTATATACTATTACAATAATTACTATTAAATTCTGTATCCTTCTGAAAAATATTTTTATTAAAAGGATTTTTTTACTTCAATGTAGAAATATTAGTATGTCAATAAAATCTAGTAGATTTTTACAGGAGGGTTATTATAATGGAAGTATTAAAAGTTTCAGCAAAATCTAATCCAAATTCTGTAGCAGGTGCCTTAGCCGGCGTTTTAAGAGAAACTAGCACTGCGGAAATTCAAGCAATTGGAGCTGGGGCACTTAATCAAGCAGTAAAGGCTATTGCAATTGCAAGAGGGTTTGTGGCTCCTACTGGAATAGACTTGGTATGTATACCAGCGTTCACAGATGTTATAATTGATGGTGATAAGAAAACAGCTATCAAACTTATAATCCAACCTAGATAAGATAAAACAATCACAAACTTGAAGAAAACCTTTCTTCAAGTTTTATTATTATTTATAAAAATGTTTACAATAGGAATACTAAATGATATATTATTATTATGAAATGAATGTAATCCTTCATTTTTTTGTGAAAAGGTGTATAATATGCAGTTTTCAGATTTACATATCCATTCAGCGTACTCAGATGGATTAATGTGGCCAAGAGAAATTGCTGAAATGGCTAGTCAAAACAATGTTAAGTGTATCTCTATAACAGATCATGACACTATAGATTCTCAATATAAAATAAATGAGTTATCTAGGCAATTTGGTATTAATATTATCCCCGGAATTGAGCTAAGTACTGAATATAATGATACAGAATTACATTTACTAGGATACTTTATTAATATACATAATGCCGAATTACAGCAAGTGCTTAGCTTAATAAAGGACAGTAGAGTAAAAAGAATAAAAGATATTATTCAGAAATTGAATAATCTGGATATAGATATTTCGTATAGCGATATTATTCACGAAGGTTCTACCTTAGGTCGTCCTCATATAGCAAAAATATTAGTCTCTAAAGGGTATGTCTCTAACACAAAAGAGGCATTTACCCAATACTTAACTAAAGGAAAACCTGCTTATGTAGATAGATATAAAATTTATTATAAAGATGCTTTAAAACTCATTAATAATTGTAATGGTATTTCCGTTTTGGCTCATCCTGGTGAAATAAGAAAAGGAATCCACCTCAAAGAAACAGTTAAAGAATTGAAGGTTTATGGGCTAAACGGTATTGAAGTATTTCATCCAGCTCATTCTTCTACGCAAGTAAATGATTATTATAATCTGTCTAAGAAATATTCTTTAGTGATAAGCGGCGGCAGCGACTATCATGGAAGCCATAATAATACTGTTTCTACTATTGGTACATATGGTTTAGACGAAAACCTTACAAATAAGTTTCTAAAATTAAATTTTTTTAATAGATAGGAGATTAATTATGATTTACTCAATTAAAGCAGAAGGTATATCACCATCTATAACATTATCTATAGATGCAAAAGCTAAGAAAATGAAAGAAGAAGGAATTGATGTAATTGGGTTTGGCGCTGGAGAACCTGATTTTAACACACCTAAAAATATTCAAGATGCGGCTATAGAAGCTATAAAAAAAGGGTTTACAAAGTATACTGCTGCGTCAGGGATAAAAGACCTCAAAGAAGCTATTGTTGAAAAATTCAAAGCAGATAATAATTTAAATTATAAACCTTCACAAATAATAGTTTCAACAGGTGCAAAACAGAGTCTTTCTAATGTATTCCAGGCAATTCTCAATCCGGGTGATGAAGTAATTATACCTACACCATATTGGGTTAGCTATCCAGAGTTAGTAAAATTATCTGATGGTGTACCAAAGTTTGTTGAAACAAATGAGAAAAATAACTTTAAATACGATATAGATTCACTTAAAAAGATAGTTACAAATAAAACTAAAGCTATAATAGTCAACAGCCCTAATAATCCAACAGGTACGGTATACAGTAAAGAAAATTTATTAGAAATTGCTGATTTTGCAAAAAAGCATGATTTAATTATTATTTCTGACGAAATTTATGAAAAGCTAATATATACTGACAATAAACATATAAGTATTGCTAGTCTTTCAGATGATGCATATAATAGAACAGTTGTAATAAATGGTGTATCTAAGTCTTATGCTATGACTGGATGGAGAATAGGCTATGCAGCTTGTGGAGATGAAAAAATAACTAAACTAATGTCTAATATACAAAGCCATGTCACTTCAAATCCGAATTCAGTTGCTCAGTATGCTGCTCTTGAAGCATTAAAGGGGGAGCAAAGCACTATCCAGTATATGCTTAATGAATTTAACAATAGAAGAAAATATATGATAGACAGAATAAATAAAATGGATTATATATCATGTAAAGAGCCTGAAGGCGCCTTCTATGTAATGGTAAATATATCGAAAGTTCTAGGTAAAAGTATACATGGAATTTGCATAAATGATTCTTTAATATTCTCAGATGTACTTCTTGATGAAGAAAAAGTTGCAGTTATTCCTGGTAGTGCTTTCGGTGTAGATAACTATATTAGATTATCCTATGCAACATCATTGGAAAATATAGAAAAGGGCCTAAATAGAATCGAAAATTTCTTGAAAAAGCTTTAGTTTAATTAGGAGACGTTTTTTATGAATGATACTATAAAATTAGTTATGCCAGTAGATGGCGAGGTTTTGCCATTATCAGAAGTTCAAGATTACTTATTTAGCAAAAGAATAATAGGTGAAGGCCTAGCAATAAATCCTAAAGATAACTTCATAATTTCTCCTGTTGAAGGCGAGATTACACTTGTATATGATACAAAACATGCTATAGTATTAAAAACTAAAGAAGGACTTCAAATTCTTATACATGTTGGAATTGATTCAGTAAAACTTGAAGGCAGAGGTTTAGCTACCTACGTAAAAGTAGGAGATAAAGTATCAAAAGGAGATAAGTTGATGTTTTTTGATAAAGATTTTTTAGAGAAAAAAGCTTCATCAATTACTCCTATAATAATAACTAATCCTGAACTTGTTGAATCATTTGATATAAATTATAAAGCTTCTAAATGCGGAGATACTCTTCTAGTTATTAAATTAAAATAAACGTTTTATCATTGTAATATTTTTTAAAAATGCTATAATATAAATGTTAGTTATAATTAATTAGTAGAGGTGATATGAAGTGGTAACTAAAGAGGTAGTTGTTAAAAACGCAACTGGCTTACATGCTAGACCTGCGACTTTATTAGTAAAAAAAGCATCATCCTTTAAATCAGACGTAAGTATAGAATTTAATGGTAGAAAAGCTAATGTAAAGAGCCTTATAGGTGTTTTATCATTAGGAGTTACAAAAAACTCCACTGTTAAGGTAATTGCATCTGGAGACGATGAAAGCTTAGCTGTTGAAGAAATAGTAAAGTTAATAGACTCACTAGAAGAGTAAAAAATAAAAGGCTAAAATCAGCCTTTTATTTTTTTCGCCATTCCAATGCATTTTATTCATTTTCTTGTTTTTAATAAAAAAATCAACATATCAACTCCAGCTATCCCTATTAAAATATAAGCAATTCTAGAAGCAAGCTGTAAATTAGCTTCAAACAATATATGTATTAGATCAAAATTGAATAACCCATACAACCCCCAATTAATTGCGCCAATAATAGTCAGAATAAAAGATATCTTATCAAGTATACTTAATTTATACATTCTAAGCCTCCATATTTATAAATTATATATATATTATATTATCCTTAAACATAGATAAGAACATTTAAGCCTACCACTAAAGCTATTAGTGCATAGGAAGGCCATAGGCAAGTTATAAAGGTTTTTTAGCCCTTCTACTCCTGTTTTGGGAAATATTCGTTCTAGGGGCTTATATGGAGTTTGAAGTCTGAATTTACCGAAGCTATAATTTATTTATCTATTAGGACACTAAATGCGAAAAATATAGTTTAATAATTTGAATTAAGTTTTATATTTAAACTAAAGTTATGGTTTTACATATAAAACTAGGGGAGTGCAATTTATACAACAAGAATTTCGCATAAGTATATTTCGCTAAATGTAAATTTATTAGAATCGACTTTACAAACGAAGTGATCTTCGATATAATTGAGAAGGGGGTGGAGAATTTATGAAAATTAATAGATATGAATCTATTACATACAGTAATAAAGAAAAAGATATATTATCAAATACATTTTTGAGCAGTGATGAAAAAGAAATTATTAGCAATCTTAGAATCAATTTTAAGGATAAAATCTATTCTTTTATAATTGAAGATTTATATAAATTTCGAAAGAATAACTACTCTACTTCTCAACTTGCGCATATATACAATATTAGTACTAGGCAGATTCAAAACATTTTAAAGGATTTAGATTTAAATAAATATAAACCTCCGAAAGAAAACCCTTCTAATGATAATGAAATGCAAAATAAAGCTAAAGGTTTCTCTAGTTATAATTCTGATTCTATTTTACCTAATAGATTAAAAGAATTTCTAAACTATCTTTCTGTAATTAAAGGGAGATCTAAAAATACTATCGATGGATATAAGATAGATTTGTCACTGTTATTTAGATTTATCAAGCTTTACAGAGGCGAATTAGATAAAGATGTAGAGGATATAGAGTTCGAGCAAATTTCTATAGCTGATATTGATGATGGTTACATAAAAAGCATAAAACTACCAGACTTTTATGCTTTTCTATCGTTTGTTGAGAGCGATAGAAATAATAGCACCTATGCAAGAGCAAGAAAAGTAGCTTCAATTAAATCCTTTTTCAAATATCTTTACACTAAAGCAAAGTTTCTGAATGAAAATCCAGCTTTAGAATTAGAAACTCCTAGAATAAGTAAAAGGAATCCTATTTATTTAACTTTAGCTGAAAGTAAAAATTTATTAGATACCACTATCACTAATGATTCAAAACATACTAAAAGAGATTTTTGCATAATAACTTTATTTTTAAACTGCGGACTTCGTTTATCAGAACTGTGCAGCATCGACATTTCAAAAATAAAAGACGATACTTTAACTATTGTTGGTAAAGGAAATAAAGAAAGAACTGTTTACTTAAACAACGCATGTATAAAAGCTATTTCAGAATATATGCTTGAAAGAGCTTCCATGAAAATACTGCCCGAACACAAAGATGCACTTTTTATTAGTGAAAGAAACTGCCGTATAAATAAACGCACTGTAGAAATAATAGTAAAAAAATACATTAAGCTTTCCGGGCTGACTAATTTAAAATATACACCTCATAAACTAAGACATACTGCGGCTACTTTGATGTACAAACATGGTAATGTAGATATTAGAAGTCTACAGATGATCCTTGGTCATGAAAATATATCTACTACTCAAATATATACACATGTGGATGATGAAAGACTTAGAAACGCTGTTAAATCTAATCCGTTAAATATAGAATAAAATTGGAAGGTAAATCAATACCTTCCAACTTTACTCTTTATTATTTTCTGCTTTGGTAAACTAAAAGGCCAGGATATTGTTCTACTAGCTGTCCTTTTAATTCCTCCCCTGATTCAACTAAATCCTTAAGTTCTGAAATGTCCTCTATATAGTCCCAAAACTCGTCATCCTCGCTTAATACTATATTAGCATCTTCATGTATCTTATTTAACTGCTCATTTTCGTTCAAATCCCTGTCAGTTTCAAAAACCTCATCAATCTTTATAGCCTTGATATCATACCCTTCCATTTCAAGGCACTTACCACAGTTATCGCATTTTTTTCTTGGATTTAAATCACATATATCACACTCATTGCAATCATTACAGTTCTTATTTTTATCAAAAATACAAAGCTCATTTTTACCCATTGTTATACAGCTCCTTAAAATAAGTATAATAAAGATTATATCAAAATACTTTTCTTAAATCAACTTAGAATTAGAACACTTGTTTGATATTTAATTATATATATGCTATAATCAAATTAAAGATTGAGAGGTGTTATTTCTTGTTAGAAAAGAAACGCGACAAACAAACAGAAATCTATGAATTTATGAAATCTTTTGTACTATTAAAAGGATATCCGCCTTCTGTTAGAGAAATATGTGAAGCTGTTGGCCTTAGATCTACTTCTACAGTTCATGGCCATTTGGAAAGATTAGAAAGAAAAGGACTTATTAGAAGAGACCCTACCAAACCAAGAGCCATTGAGCTAATTAAGGATAATGTAACAAAGAGAGAAATTATTGACATACCTGTAGTCGGTAAGGTTACTGCTGGTTTGCCTATTCTTGCAGTAGAAAATATTGAAGATACTTTTTCTATCCCTTTTAATTACATAAGAAGCAACAAAGAACTTTTTAGTCTTCGTATTTCTGGAGAAAGCATGATTGATGCTGGTATCATGGACGGCGATCTGGCTATTATAGAAAAAGACAGCACTGCTTCTAACGGTGATATTGTTGTTGCATTAATTGAAAATGAAGCAACATTAAAAAGATTTTTTAAAGAAAAAAATCATATCAGGCTTCAACCTGAAAATAAGACTATGTCACCTATTTTTGTAGCTGACTGTAAAATACTAGGAAAGCTAGTTGGTTTATATAGATCTTATTAAAACAAAAAAGAGAAGATATCTTCTCTTTTTTATTTTAATATTTTAGACAAAGAAATTAAAACTCCTATTTTTGCATGATCAAAGGTAAGACCACCTTGAAGATATGCAATGAATGGTTCTCTAATTGGTGCATCTGCAGAAAGCTCTATGGACGAACCTTGTATAAAAGCTCCTGCCGCCATAATTACCTGATCATTATACCCCGGCATATCCCATGGCTCACATTGAACAAAAGAATCTATCGGAGAGCCAGCTTGGATGCCCTTACAAAAGTTTATTAATTTTTCTTTATCATTAAACTTAACTGCCTGAATAATATCACTTCTTCTATCATTAAACTTTGGTAGAACTTCAAATCCTGCAAGTTCCATTATTCTCGAACAAAATACAGCACCTTTAACAGCTTCCATAGCAATATGGGGAGCTAAAAACAGTCCCTGATATAGAAGTCTCATTACCCCAAAGGTTGAACCGCACTCTCCCCCTATTCCAGGAACGGTAAGCCTGTAAGCTGCTTGTTCAACATATTTTTGCTTTCCAGCGATATATCCTCCTGTAGGCGCTATGCCACCACCAATATTCTTTATTAGCGATCCAGCAATTAAATCTGCTCCCACATCTGTTGGTTCATATTTATTGATAAGCTCTCCATAACAATTATCTACAAAGCATATAACATTAGGATTTATTCCTTTAATAAAACTTATTATTTCACCAATTTCTGATACAAGTAAAGACTTTCTCCATCCATAACCTGTAGAACGCTGAATATGTACCAATTTTATAGTCTTATCCTCTTCAAGATGTTTCTTAATTGCTTCAAAATCAATTTTTCCATCTTCAGTTAAATTTACTTGCTTGTAATTTACACCATACTCAGCTAAAGAACCAATATTCTTATTACCGCTTATTCCTATAATATTGTGAAGCGTATCATAAGGAGTTCCACATATTGACATCATAGTATCTTTAGGTCTTAAATTACCAAATAAAGCAGCACCTATAGCGTGAGTACCATTGACAAAATGTGGTCTAACTAGTGCGCTTTCACAGTTAAATACCTTAGCATATACCTTGTCTAAACTATCCCTTCCAATATCTCCATAGCCATAACCAGTAGAATTAGTAAAGTGCGAATCGCTAATTCTTTCCTGTTGAAAAGCATTTAAAATTTTAAGTTGGTTGTA
Organism: Clostridium rhizosphaerae; assembly: GCF_016765585.1. Lineage (GTDB taxonomy): Bacteria > Bacillota > Clostridia > Clostridiales > Clostridiaceae > Clostridium_AT > Clostridium_AT rhizosphaerae. The sequence continues at coordinate 122,275 of NZ_JAESWC010000002.1, read as the reverse complement.
TTCTCTTATTTCATCATAGTACTTAAACTCTTCTTCAACATCTTTAAGTGCTTTTATGTATAATTTTATAACATCGTCATTTATTTTATATTGCTCTTTTAAAAGATTAATTGTATTATCAAGCATCGTAAAGCTACCTCCTATGTAAAACAAACATATATTTCAATGAAAAATATAATATTCTTTTCAAACACTAAATAATATAACACAAAAAAAAAAAATAGGCAATTAACAGCCTATCTTTTATGTAATACTAATTATACTAACTCATCTTCACCAGGTTGATTGCTAAATAATATTGGTTTTAAAGGAGTTATGGTTGATACTGCATGTTTATAAATAAGCATTTGTTTACCATCGCAATCTAGTACGACTGTAAAACTATCAAACCCCTTAACGTTTCCCCTTATTTGGAACCCATTAGTTAAATATATAGTTACAGGTATTTTACTCTTTCTTGCTCCATTTAAGAAGATATCTTGTAGATTATTAGCTGTTTTATTCATTCTATTCCCCTCCAAATAAAAATTTATTTTAAATATTTATTCTATAAATATTATAAAACTCCTCTAATTTTTATAAATTCTTCATACTATTTACTTTACACATTATATGTTCAACAATTTCTTCTTCACTTGCAAAATCATCTTTATTTATCCATACAGCTCTATTATCTTTTCTAAACCAGGTTAGCTGCCTTTTAGCATAGTTTCTGCTTCCCTTTTTTATCATTTCAATGCTTTCCTCGAGTGTAAGCTTTCCCTCAAGGTAAAACAATATTTCTTTATATCCTATCCCTTTCATAGACTGCATATTAGAATTATATCCCATTTTCTTTAGTTTAATAACTTCTTCTATAAGACCTTCCTCAAGCATCATATCAACTCTTTGATTTATTCTTTCATATAATTGAGCCCTATCCATCGTTAGAACAAAATAATATACATTATAAGGTATATTGTATATATCTTCTTCTTTAATAAACTCACTTATAGGCTTTCCAGTACACTTATAAACCTCAAGAGCTCTCATAACTCTTTTAGAATCATTAGGGAACAAACGATTATAGGCTTCTATATCTATATCCTTGAGCAAAGAATGTAAATGCTCCTTACCCTTTTCCTGTAATATTATTTCAAGTTGTTTTCTATATTCCTCATCCTTTGCAGCATCTGTAAAACCGTAATTATATATTATTGAATTTATATATAACCCAGTGCCTCCTACAAGCATTGGAAGTTTATTTCTATCTATAATATCTTCTATAGCTTCCTCGGCATGTAATTTAAACTGAGCCACACTGAAATCTTCATTAGGTTCTACCACATCAATTAGATGATGCCGTACTCCATTCATCTCATCCTCTTTTATTTTAGCAGATCCAATATCCATATGCTTATAAATCTGCATAGAGTCAGCAGATATTATTTCACCATTAACTTTCTTTGCCAGTTCAATGGATATAGATGTTTTACCAATTCCAGTTGGCCCAGCTATTATAAGTAAATCCTTCATATTAACTCCCTTCCCCTTAGAAGATCTATTACTGTATTCTTTTGAATCTTTTTTCCAATTCATTTAAAGTTATTTTGATAATAGTAGGTCTTCCATGAGGACAAGTAAATGGATTATCAATGAACCTAAGTTCATTGATTAATGAATTCATTTCAAGCATGGATAATCTATTATTAGCCTTTACAGCAGACTTACAAGCCGCTGTGGCTATCCTGTCATACTTTACTTCAACAGTTTCTCCAGACCCCATAGATTTAAGATTATCAATTATATTTAGAAATAAATTTTTTACTTCTATGTTGCCCAAGATAATAGGTACTTCTCTTATACTTATAGTATTCTCTCCAAAAATTTCAATGTTAAATCCCGTTCTCATAAATATTTCTTTATTCTCCGAATATATCATAAAATCCTCACTACTCATTTCTAATACTACTGGTAAAGAAAGTAGTTGAGCTACAACTTGACTTTCCTTTACTTTTTTAATGAATTTCTCAAACATAATTTTTTCATGAGCTGCGTGTTGATCTATAATATATAATTCCTGACCTGACTGAGCAAGTATATAAGTATCATTGAATTGTCCAATAACTGACAGCTCTGCAAATTTAGCTTCCTTCATAGACAATTCCTCCTGTTCCTTTATCACAGGTAAATTGTTCTCGGAAAGGATATTATAATGCTTATTATTTAAAGGCATATCTCCATATATATTCGAATTATAAGTAGTCGCAGTTTCTTCTATATTTTCGTATTTATAAGAATTACTTTTTAAATCTATAGGCACTTGAACTATAGTTTTTTCTCTTGCTTCCTTGCCAAAATCAAAGCTTTCAAAATCATTGTTTTGGATATCGAATGAATCTTTAAGACTTTTTCTTAAAGTTTCATGCACCGTATCAAAAACTAGCTTAAATATAAATCTTTCATCTTTAAACTTTATTTCTGATTTTGTAGGATGCACATTTATATCAATTAACTCCGGGAAAATTTCTAGAAAAATTATAAAAAATGGGTATTTATTGATAGTTAAAAACGATTTAAAAGCACTTTCAACAGCTGTAGTAATTAATCTGTTTTTAACATATCTTTTATTAACAAATAAACTTTGATTATTCCTGCTGCCTCTGCTGATTTCAGAATTACCTATGTATCCGTATACTGAAGCAATGTCCGTATGTCTTTCTATTTCTGTGATATTATCGCTTATATTTTTACCATAAATAGCTCTTATAGTATCACTTACATTATTGCTAGGAGCAGTAAATAATACCTTATTATTGTTGCTAAGGGCTTTAAAAGACACTTTAGAATTTACCAAAGCTAATCTTTGTATAATATCATTAATAAGAGCTGCTTCTCTTTGTGACGATTTCATAAACTTTAATCTAGCCGGGACATTATAAAACAAATCATTTACCTCAATAGTAGTACCTATATTGCTGCCAGTATCTTTAAAATAGTTTATTCTTCCACCAGAAATTGAAATTTCCTTACCATACTCAAATTCAGAAGTTCTGCTTTTTAATATTACATTTGATACTGCAGCCACACTTGCTAGTGCCTCTCCCCTGAAACCGAATGTATTAATTTTATAAATATCGTCTATTTCGTTTATCTTGCTAGTTGCATGAGGCAGAAAAGCTTTTTCTATATCTTCGGGATGGATTCCTTCTCCATCATCTATAATTCTTATAGATTTTTGTCCACCCTCTTGAATTTCTACCGTTATATTTTTACTATTTGCATCAAGACTGTTTTCAATTAATTCTTTTACTACAGAAAATGGTCTTTCAACAACCTCTCCAGCCGCTATTTTATTAGAAGTATTAACATCTAATACATTAATTCTCTTCAAATTATCACCTTCACGTTTCATAGAGATTTAACCTTTTTAATTAAATCATATAACTTATTAAACCCTTCCATAGGTGTTAAGTTTAGAATATCTATTTTCTTAATTTCTTCAATTATACTATCTTTCTCAATATCAGAAAAGCTTATCTGAAGCATGTTATTTTTTGCACTTGCATCGACTGCTGTTTCCTTAATTGATAAATCTTCATTTTTCGAAATATCCTGTTCTAAAGATTTTAAGATTTCTTTTGCTCTTGCAATAACGCTTTCAGGCAGCCCTGCAAGCTTTGCAACTTCAACACCATAAGATTGATCTGCTCCGCCTCTTATTATTTTCCTTAAAAAAATTATATCTTTTCCCATTTCCTTTACTGCTACAGAATAATTTTTAACACCCTTTATTTTACCTTCAAGCTTTGTAAGTTCATGGTAATGAGTTGCAAACATAGTTTTACATCTTATATCCTTATTATCACAAATATACTCAATAACAGCCCAAGCTATGCTTAGTCCATCATAGGTACTGGTCCCCCTCCCAACTTCATCCAAAAGAACAAGACTTCTATTAGTGGCATTTTGAAGTATATTAGATACCTCCCACATTTCCACCATAAAAGTGCTCTTGCCTGAATTCAAATCATCAGAAGCGCCTATCCTCGTAAATATCCTATCGCATATTGAAATAGAAGCACTTGAAGCTGGTACAAAGCTCCCCATTTGGGCCATTAAGGTTATAAGTGCCACCTGTCTCATATAAGTTGACTTTCCAGCCATATTAGGCCCAGTAATAATAAGCAGCATATCTTCTTTATTATTTATAAAAGTATTATTTGCTACAAAAGTCCCAGAAGGTATTACCTTCTCTATAACAGGGTGTTTTCCGTCCTTAATAGAAATAGCACCATCATTTGTAATATTTGGCTTGCAGTAATTACTTTCCACTGCTAAAGTTGCCAAAGACATTAAGCAATCTAGTTCAGCAATGAACTTTGCAGTTTTTTTCATCCTATCAATATGTTTTTCAACTTCATCTCTCACTTCTACAAAAAGTTCATATTCAATGGTGATAAGTTTTTCTTCTGCGCCTAATATTTTATCTTCCACTTCTTTCAATTCCTGAGTAATATATCTTTCAGCATTAGATAATGTCTGTTTTCTTATATACCTTCCCTCTGGTATTAAATGTTTATTAGCATTTGTTATTTCTATATAGTATCCAAATACTTTGTTATAGCTTACCTTTAATGATTTTATACCAGTAACTTCTTTTTCCTGCTGCTCTAATGAAGCTATCCACTCTTTTCCATGAGCTTTAGCTGCTCTAAGATCGTCAACTTCGTCACTATATAACTCTTTAATTATGCTTCCATCTTTAACAGACAAAGCAGGATTATCAATGATAGCTTCATCCAAAAGCTTATAAATATCACTAAGCTCATCTATATCTTGAAAAATACTTTTTATCATAATAGAACTACATTGTTCTATTATTTCTTTAACCTTAGGAACCCTTCCTAAAGAATTTTTTAAGGCTGTCAGTTCTTTAGCATTAACACTCTTAGACGCTACTTTTCCAATAATTCTTTCGATATCATAAATTTCAGATAAAGCATCCTTTAGATCACTATGTAAGGTTATATTATGAACTAATTCATCAATAGCATCAAGTCTTAATTCTATTTTTTTCTTATTTATAAGAGGTTGCTCTATCCATCTTCTCAACTCTCTGGCCCCCATGGAAGTGCAGGTTTTATCCATTATGCCCAGTAAAGAACCTTTCTTAGTCTTATCTCTCTGTGATTCTGTAAGTTCTAAATTTCTTCTTGTATTGATATCAATATTTAAGAATTCTTCCACGCTGTAATACTGAATAGTATTTATATTACATAAGCTGTGTTTTTGAGTTTCAAAAATATAATTAAGCATCCCATTTGCTGCATTTATTGTACAGGAGTGAAATAATTCCTCATTAAAATCAGTAAATTGTTCTTTTAAATTATGCAGAGACCCTTCAATAAAAAAGTCCTTATTTCTTTTAGAAATTAAAATATTATATCTTTCATTTACAGCTTTCAGCAACTCTTCATCTGACTCATCTAAAATTATTATTTCAGTCGGCAAATACTTTGATATTTCGTCCATTATGATATTCTCATTATATTTTGTATTAGCGCAGTAAAAATCCCCTGTAGATATATCAGCAAAACAAATACCAGTATTTTTAGAATTATCTATATATAAGCTCATAATATAATTATTTTTTTTCTCATCTAAGAAAGATGAATCCGTATAAGTTCCAGGAGTAATAATCTTTATTATGTCTCGTTTTACAATGCCTTTTGCTACACTTGGATCCTCAAGCTGCTCACATATTGCAATTTTATACCCTTTCCCTACAAGTCTTCCAATATATGAATTTGCTGCATGATAAGGTATACCACACATTGGTGCTCTGTTTTCAAGTCCGCAGTCTCTTCCTGTTAGTACTAATTCAAGTTCTCTTGATGCAACTTCTGCATCTTCAAAGAACATCTCATAGAAATCACCAAGCCTGAAGAAAAGAATGCTGTCTTTACATTTTTCTTTTACTTGCAGATACTGCTGCATCATTGGAGTTAATGCCACTTTTATACCTCCTTTTGTTCATGTAGTGAATTTTAAAAAAGCTCTTTTTTAAAAGAGCTTTTTTAAAAGAGCTTTTTTTATAACTGTTCCCCGTTTAGTGAAAATGAAAACGCCTCTGTTATTTTAACTTTTGAAATATGTCCTATGGAGCTTTCATCACCTTTAAAGTTCACCAGTTTTCCAGTAGTAGTTCTTCCCATTAACTTATCAGTATTGTTTTTACTTGTACCTTCAACTAATACATCAACTATTCTTCCAGCATATCTTTTATTCTTTTTAGCACTTATTTCATTAATAGCTTCAACTAATCTGTTAAACCTTTCATGCTTTACTTTATCGTCAATCTGCTCGATCATATCATCAGCAGGCGTGCCTTTGCGTTTTGAATAAATAAAAGTAAATGCTGAATCATACTCTACTTCTTTTACCAAGCTTAAGGTTTCTTCAAAGTCTTCTTCTGTTTCTCCAGGGAAACCTACTATAATATCAGTAGTTATCGCTACATCTGGTATTGCTTCTTTAATTTTTTTCACAAGTTGTAAATACTGGTTCCTGTCATATTGTCTGTTCATTTTCTTTAATATATTTGAAGACCCTGATTGAACCGGAAGATGTATATGATCGCATACTTTGCTGCACTCAGCTATTGCATCTATTACTTCCTGAGATAAGTCCTTAGGATGAGAAGTCATAAATCTGATTCTTTCAAGACCTTCAATATTATTTATTCTTCTTAAAAGCCTTGCAAAGTTCATATTATCATCAAGACCTTTACCATAAGAATTTACATTCTGACCAAGCAAAGTAATTTCTTTATAGCCTTTAGAAACTAATTCTTTAATCTCTTTTTCAATATCTTCAGGCCCTCTGCTTCTTTCTCTGCCTCTAACATAAGGTACTATGCAGTAAGTACAGAAATTATTGCATCCATACATAATAGTTACAAATGCTTTTATGCTGCTTTCCCTATCTATTGGAATACCTTCAACGATACCTTCTTCCTTATTAATAATCTCAATTATGGACTTGCCTTCCTGTTTAACTCTATTTAAATACTCTGGAAACTTATATGCATTATGAGTTCCAAATATTATATCTACAAAAGGATATTTCTTTATAATATTTTCGGCCATACCTTCCTGCTGCATCATACATCCACATACAGCTATAATAAGCTCCGGTTTTTTTTGCTTCAAGCTTTTTAAAGCTCCTAGGTTTCCATAAACCTTAAGTTCAGCATTCTCTCTAACGCAACAGGTATTAAATATAATAATAGAGGCTTCTTCTTTAACCTCTGTCCTAACGTAACCTTGGGACTTTAGCATGCCTGAAAGTTTTTCTGAGTCCTCTTCGTTCATTTGACAACCCCAAGTCTCTATAAGATATTTCTTGTTTTGTTCATTATTCATTACAACTCTCCTTTAACTACTGTATAAAATTATAGAAAATACAACTATATTTACTTTACATAATTTAATTAATCAAATAATATTATATATAATTTACACCAAATTTTAAAGGGTTTATCTTATTTATTATTATACTCTTCAATATTTAAATTTTATAAAGTATTATTTTAATAATAGTTAAAAAAATATCAATTGTCCGGTAAATGAAATTTGTATAACATTTTATTTTAATATTGAAATAATTGCTTCATTTTTGTTATAATGATTATAAGGGGACAAAAATATAATTTACAATATAAAATATGGGGGTGTTCTTATGAACATACGTTATTCTGAAAGAACTTCAAAAATTAAAGCTTCTGAAATTAGAGAATTGTTGAAATTAACAGAGATGCCTGATATTATTTCATTTGCAGGAGGCCTACCCGCTCCAGAGTTATTTCCAATAGATAAAATGGAAATAATTTCTTCAAAAGTTTTAAGAGAAGATGGGAAAGCTGCACTACAATATAGCACGACCGAAGGTTATGTACCTCTTAGAGATATTATTGCTAAGCAGAGAATGAGCGTTGCAGGTGTTAAAGCATCAGTAGATAACATTATGATTACCAGCGGCTCTCAGCAAGGTTTGGAATTTTCAGCAAAAATTTTTGTTGATAAGGGAGATATTATAATTTGCGAAAGCCCAAGTTATCTAGGTGCGTTAAATGCCTTTAAAGCTTATCAGCCAACATTTATTGAAATACCGATGGATGATGATGGAATGGATGTTGATGAGCTTGAAGCAGCTCTTGTTAAATATCCAGATGCAAAAATGATATATACTATTCCAGATTTTCAAAATCCAAGCGGAAAAACCATGTCAGTAGAAAGAAGAAAGAAAGTCGCTAAGCTAGCTAAGCAATACAGTATACCTGTTTTAGAAGACAGTCCTTACAGTGAATTGGCTTTTGAAGGAAACGTTAATCCTTCTATTAAGAGCTTTGATGAAGAAGGCTATGTTATATATCTTGGAACTTTCTCTAAAACCTTCTGCCCTGGTTTAAGAATAGGCTGGGTATGTGCGGATCCTGAAATACTTCAAAAATATATAATTGTAAAGCAAGGCGCGGATCTACAATGCAGTACAATTTCACAAAGAGAAATAGCTTTATTTATGAAAGAATATGATTTAAATGAACATATAGACAATATAAAAGAAATTTATAAAAGAAGAAGAGATGTAATGCTGGACTCCATTGAAAAGTATTTTCCAAGAGAAGTAAAATATACACGTCCTAAAGGCGGATTATTTACATGGGTTCAAATAAATGAGAATCTGGATGCAGCAAAAATTTTAGAAGAAGCATTAAAATATAAGGTAGCATTTGTTCCAGGCGGCTCTTTCTTTCCAAATGGAGGAAACTTAAACCACTTTAGACTAAATTATTCCAATATGAATGAAGAATTGATAGTTGAAGGTATGAAAAGATTAGGTAATGTATTGCAAAAATGTTGTTAACCTTTTATTATATATAGTGTGCTTATAAGAATTACTTAATGTCCATAAACAAGGAGGATAAAAATGAATATTTCTAAAAGAATTTCAAACATGCAGTTTTCACCAATAAGAAAACTAACACCTTATGCAGAAAATGCTAAAAAAAGAGGAGTAAAGGTTTACCACTTAAATATAGGACAGCCTGACATAGTAACTCCTGATACATTTTTCGAAGCAGTTAACGGCTTTAATGAAACCGTTTTAAAGTATGCAAACTCTCAAGGTGTGGATGTTCTTGTTGAAAGTTTTATAAAGTATTATAAAGAATGGGATATAAATTTTGACACTGATGAAATTATGATAACCAACGGAGGAAGTGAAGCCATTCAATTCACATTAATGGCTATATGCGATGTTGGTGATGAGATAATAATTCCAGAACCATTTTACACTAACTATAATGGTTTTTCTGAAGCTGCAGGCGTAAATGTAGTTCCATTTATAACTAAAGCTGAAGATGGCTTCCATCTTCCAGCTAAAGAAGTAATTGTGAGCAAAATTACAGATAAAACAAGGGCTATATTAGTATCAAATCCTGGTAATCCTACTGGTGTTGTTTATACTTACGAAGAAATAAGAATGCTTGCAGACATTGCAAAAGAACATAATTTATATATTATAGCAGATGAGGTATACAGAGAGTTTGTTTACGATAATTTAAAATTTACTTCTGCACTTTATATGAATGATATTTTAGACAGAGTTATACTTATTGATAGTATATCAAAACGTTACAGTGCATGCGGTGCTAGAATAGGACTTGTAGCTTCAAAGAATAAAGAACTAATTAATCAAATATTAAAACTTTGCCAGTCAAGACTTTGCTGCCCTACTATAGAACAGCTGGCTGCTGCAAACTTAATTAATACACCAAAAAGCTATTTTGACGAAGTGAAAAACGAATATGAAAGCAGAAGAAATATAATGTTTGAAGGATTATCAAACATACCTGGAGTAATATGCAAAAAACCTACAGGTGCATTTTATATAATGGCTAAACTTCCAATTAATGATGCGGATGATTTTGCTAAGTGGATGCTTACAGATTTCAGCTTTGAAAATAAAACTGTAATGTTTGCACCAGCTGAAGGTTTCTATGCTTCAGAAGAACTTGGAAAAAATGAAATTAGATTATCCTACTGCTTAAATTGCGATGATTTAAAAGATTCTATGAAGATATTAGCTATAGCATTGGAAGAGTATATTAAATTAGGAAGATAATAATAAAAAACTCGGGATTACCCGAGTTTTTTTATCTTCTTAGCTCCCATTTACATGTTTCGCGCTGTATTTTAAAACCTAAGCTCCTATAAAGATTTAAAGCTGTTGAATTATTAGCAGATACTTTTAAATTAACTTTTTTAAAGCCATTAATAATTACTATTCTTATAAGAGACTCTACCAAAAATCTTCCGTAGCCCTTCCCTCTATAACCTTCTATAACTCCAATATTTACAATAGTGGGAATATCACCATCTATTATTATTTGTCCATATCCAATATATTCATTATCTTTCTTTATGAAAATCGATCCTTCATCATAATAGTATTTCTGTGATTCATCATAATAAATATCTTCAATACCAAGAGGAATTCTTGAATCGTTTTTGAACACCTCATTTTGAATATTACACCTAATCTGCTCATGTAACCCTTTCTTAAAAGGTTCTATATCCACACTATCCTTAACGCTTATATTGTTAAACATGCACGTATTAAGACACATTATATATGTACTCTCTCTTTTATAGAAACCAAGCTCCTCTAAAATAGAAAAATTAATGCTGTTCTTTTCACAATAATACGTATAAAAGGCTCGCGGCTTTAGCGATTCAATAAGTTCTCTGAATCCTTTTATCAAATTTTCTTGTTGTCCATTTATATACATTGAATTAATAACATAATGTCTATCATCATATTTTGAAAACCAAATATAGCCTGTTAGCTCATCTTTAGTATATAAAAGCTTTACAGACCTGCTCAAAAAAAATTGTTTAGTAAAGTTAATAGTATTATAATAATCAAAAAAATTTTCATTTAACTCATTAAATAATTTTCTTTTCTCATTTAGTATTGAAAACTTTTTCAATCTCTTTTTATTAAGAGTAACACAGCTATACATACAACAAACCTCATATGCTCTATAAAGTCTAATATATTAAATTATATTACAACTATAATTATATATTACTTTTACATAAATTTAAAACTTAGTTTTATTATAAAAAAATATCACCTATATTAGGTGATATTTGAGCATTATACTTCTTCAATTTCTCTTATGCTTAAACTTATTCTCTTCGTTTCTCTGTTAACTTCAAGAATTTTAGCCTTCACCATCTGATTAATTTCAAGCACTTCACTTGGATTAGCTATTCTTTTATTGCTTATTTGAGATATATGAACTAAACCGTCTACTCCAGGCTCTAATTCAACAAAAGCTCCAAATGCAGCAAATCTAACTACTTTACCTAAAACTATATTTCCAACAGGATATTTTTCTTCTATTCCTGTCCAAGGATTTTCAGTTAATGCTTTAATACTTAAAGAAAGCTTTTTGTTTTCTTTATCTAAACTTAATATAACAGCTTCAACCTTATGTCCAACCTTTAAAACATCACCTGGCTTATTTACTTTGCCCCAGGAAATTTCTGAAACGTGAAGAAGACCATCGACACCATTAACATCAACAAAAGCCCCAAAGTTTGTAAGCCTTTTTACTTCCCCTGTAACCTTATCTCCTTCTTTAAGAGTTTCCCATGCTAACTCTTCCTTCTTTTCCTTTTCTTTCTTTAATAGTTCGCGTCTTGAACCTACGATTCTTGTTCCTTTTCTATCCTGGCTGAATTCTATAATGTTTATTTCAACTTCTTTTCCTATATAATGCTCCATATTATTTACATGAAATAATTCAATATGAGAAGCTGGTATGAAAACCCTCACTCCTCTATAACTTGATATTAATCCCCCGTTTACAGCTTCCTTAATTACAGCAGTTATAGTCTCTTTATTTTCATAAATAGACTTAATTTGTTTTAAGGCTTCATCTCTTTCTATTTCAGTTCTTGAAAGCACAACATATCCATCTTCATTATTTCTATTTATTACTTTTACCTCTATTTCGTCTCCAACCTTTAATAAATCAGACAGTTGTGTATTACTATCTTTAACAACCTCTTCTTTAGGAAGATACCCATCAGATTTATAACCTATATTTATGTACGCTTCTTTTTCATTTAATGAGATAACTGTACCCTTAATTATTTTTCCAACAGATACTGAAGAAAGATTCTCATTCATAAATGCTAATTGTTCATTAAACTCTTCAGATTTAATTTCATTCATTTTGATATTTCCTCCTTTATAATCAATAAGTATAAAAGCTCATAAAAAGCTTAAATCTTAACTTTACATTCCAGATATTCTTTTACGAAAATGCTCATTTTTTCTATAACTTCATCAATTGTTAATTCAGAAGAATCTATTTCTATAGCGTCTTCTGCCTTAGTTAAAGGATTTACTTCTCTATGTGAATCTATATAGTCTCTTCTAATAATATCATTTAAGAGTTCTTCATAATTTACATCAATACCTTTATCTGAAAGTTCCTCATATCTTCGCTTTGCTCGTGTTTTAGGGCTCGCAGTTAAGTAAAACTTAATAGGTGCATCCTTTAATACAACAGTTCCAATATCTCTGCCATCCATAACAACATTATACTTATATGACATCCTTCTCTGCATTGAAACTAGTTTTTCTCTTACTTCTGAAACTGCTGCATAATTTGAAACATTATTGCTTATTACAGGCATACATATTTGTTCATTAATATTCTCGTTATTAAGAAATAAATCGTCATGCTCAAAATGCATTTCCATAGTATCTATAAGTTTTAAGAGCTCTTTTATATTGTCATAGGAAATATTTTTCTCCATAGCCTTTAAAGTTACAGCTCTATACATAGCACCTGTGTTTATATACATAAGATTAAATTTGTTTGCTAAAATTTTAGCTATTGTGCTCTTTCCTGCTCCAGCAGGACCATCAATGGCAATAGATAACTTCAATTCCATTCCGCCCTTCTATGTTATTGTAACCTTAATTTATATTCTATACAAATAATAAAATTCCTCTAATTTAAGACTTAATTAGTTAAATCTTTTCTTAATCCTTTTGCTTTATTGAGATATATAAATTTAACCTCTTTATCATTAAAACCTTCACATAATACGGAAACCCTTATACATAGTTCAAGTGAATTTTCTACTTTCATTTCGTTAAAATGCATAATTGCTTTATTCTTAATATCAAAATGCTCTCTTAGAAATTTTCCTGGATAATCTTTCGTTATATCATCTGTGCAGGAAAATATAATCATAACTATATCATCAATTTTTATATTGTTAGTTTCGATTATTCTCTCAAAAAGCTCTATCGTACATTCTTTTATATTCTCTTTACTGTCGCTTTCCACTGTTGTTGCTCCTCTTATTGCTATCATATATCTTCACCAGCCTTTACCCCTGCCAAATAGCCTGTGGATAACGCTATTTGAATATTATAGCCTCCGGTAAAAGCATCAACATCAATTACTTCACCTGCAAAGGCAAGGTTATTAATAATTTTGGACCGCATAGTTGAAGGGTCAATTTCCTTTGTATCAATCCCTCCTGCTGTAACTATAGCCTCTTCAACTGGTCTTAGAGCCTTTATGGTAAGTGTAAAATTACTTAATAAAGCTACAAGCTTCTTTCTTTCTTCCCTTGTAATTAAGTTAACCTTTTTATTCTCATCTATACCAGAAAGAGTAATAACTGTATTAATTAACTTTTGTGGAAGCAAATCATCTAATGAATTTTTAAAATCCTTATTAGAATATTTTGCAAAGTCATTTTGTATTCTTTTATCAAGTTCTTCAGTACTTAGAGCAGGCTTTAAATTGATAACTGCTTTAAGATCTTTTTTATCTTTAACAACTGAACTTGAACTTAATACTATAGGACCTGAAATTCCAAAGTGAGTGAAAATCATTTCTCCAAAGTCTTTGTACAAAGTTTTGTTCTTTTCCATGATTTTTAATTCTACATTTTTTAGAGAAAGCCCTTGAAGATCCTTAATCCACTCTTCCTCAACTACAATTGGTACTAGGGAAGGTCTTGGCTTAATTATTTTATGTCCTAATTCCTTTGCAAAATTCATACCCTCTCCCGTAGAGCCTGTTCTAGGATAAGAAAGGCCTCCTGTACAAATAATAAAGTAGTCTCCTTCTATTATACTATTGTCCCGAAGTTTTACAGACTGAACTTTATTATTATGGCTTATTAATTCTTTTACAGCAGCGTTAAACCTTACTTCCACACCTTTTCTTAAAATCTCACTTGAAAATGCATTTATAATATCCGATGACTTATCAGAGGCCGGAAAAACCCTCTCTCCTCTTTCCACCTTTAAGTTAACTCCCAACTTTTCAAAAAAATTTATTGTATCTTCATTAGTAAAACTATAAAGAGGACTATATAAAAAATATGGATTACCAGGTATGTAATTAAAAAACTCGCCAATATCCTTTGCATTAGTTATATTGCATCTTCCTTTGCCTGTTATAAAGAGCTTCTTGCCAAGCTTATCATTTTTTTCAAGAAGTATAACCTTATGCTTATCTGCTGCAGCAAGTGCAGCCATCATTCCAGCAGGACCTCCACCAATAACAACAACTTTAGCCATTAAATCACCACCATTTTTATTCACTATTATAATTTAATATATTATCTAATATTATTCAATGCTAAAATAAAATACAGCATAAAAAGAGAACCTAGCTAAGAGGTTCTCTTTTTATGCTGATTAATAATTTCCTTGTGAGTGCATAGCTTCTGCAACTTTTACGAAGCCTGCTATATTAGCTCCAGCAACTAAATTGTATCCATAGCCATAGTTTTCTGAAGCTTTCTTACAGTTATTGTATATATTAACCATAATTGTATGAAGCTTTTGATCAACTTCTTCAGCAGACCATGACATTCTCATGCTGTTTTGAGCCATTTCTAATGCTGATGTAGCAACACCGCCTGCATTTGCAGCCTTTGCTGGTCCTACAATTAATCCATTCTTTTGGAAGTATTCAACTGCTTCATTAGTACATGGCATATTAGCAGCTTCACAAACAAATTTAACTCCATTTGCTACTATTTGTTTAGCGTGTTCTAATTGAATATCATTTTGAACAGCACATGGCATAACTATGTCAACCTTTACATTCCATGGCTTTTGACCTGGGAAGAATTGAACGCCGTATTTATCAGCATAGTCTTTAATTCTTGCACCTTTGTTTTCATTAAGCATTTGAACCATGTAATCAATTTTTTCGCCACTAACTCCGTCTGGATCATAAATATATCCGTCTGGTCCTGAAAGTGTTACAACTTTACCGCCTAGTTGGCTAACTTTTATACATGCTCCCCAAGCAACATTACCAAATCCTGAAACAGCAACTGTTTTACCATTGAAGTCTAATCCTTCATGTCTAAGCATTTCCTGACAGAAATAAGTTACTCCAAAACCAGTAGCTTCTGGTCTTATTAAGCTTCCACCATAAGTTAATCCTTTTCCTGTAAGAACTCCATTTTCAAAGGATGCTTTAATTCTTCTATATTGTCCAAATAAGTAACCGATTTCTCTTCCTCCAACACCGATATCACCAGCTGGAACGTCTACATCTGGACCTATGTGTCTGTATAATTCAGTCATGAAACTTTGGCAGAATCTCATTATTTCTGCATCTGACTTTCCTCTTGGATCAAAATCTGAACCACCTTTTCCTCCTCCTATTGGAAGACCAGTTAGGGAGTTCTTTAATATTTGTTCAAAACCTAAGAATTTAACTATTCCTATATATACTGATGGATGGAATCTAAGTCCGCCTTTGTAAGGTCCTATAGCTCCATTAAATTGTACTCTGTATCCTCTGTTAACTTGAACATTTCCTTGATCATCAACCCATGGAACTCTAAACATTATTTGTCTTTCTGGTTCGCAGAATCTCTCAAGTAAATTTTCTTCAATATATTCTGGGTGTTTCTCAAGAACTGGAGCTAGAGAGTTCATAACTTCCTCTACAGCCTGAAGAAATTCTGGTTCATGAGCATTTCTTTTCTTAACGTTTTCAATAACCTGCTCAATATAGGTTTTAGGATCCATTTTTACATTTGACATAATATTTACCTCCTAAAATGAATGTTTAATTTCATTCATAATAATTATTGAATGTTAACTTGCTTACAGTATATATTATTCTATACAAAATGCAATATTCCTTCTTTTTTTTAAAAAAATTTTAATATTTTTTATAATTAAATTTTTAAATGAAAATGACTAAAAAAAAGGTTTATATAAAGATAAAGAGGATAATTTATCTATCCTCTTTATCTTTATATGAGTATACCTGATATTCTTCCCAAATACTTTCTAATTCATTAAAGGTATTTGAAATTTTTTGTTTTTCTCTGAGTCCAACAGCTATTATAAGAGCATTTATAACACTTAAAGGTGCAACTAGTGAATCAACAAAGGAAGCCATATTGCTTTGCGCTATAAGAGTATAATCAGCTTTAGCTGCAAGCGGAGATAATAAACTATCTGTTATCGCAACAACTTTTGTCCCTCGGCTTTGTGCAAAACTTAGAGATTCAATAGTTCTAGCTGCATATCTTGGAAATCCTATACCAATAACCAAATCTTCATCTGATATATTTATCATTTGTTCAAATATATCACTTATTCCATACCCAACTATTTTTACATTATCTAATATAAGATTAAGGTAAAAACCTAAAAATTCAGCTAACGCTGTGGAGCTTCTTAAACCGATTATGTATATTTTTTTAGCGGTAAATATACTGTTTACAACGTCTTCAAAATTCTTATGATTAATTTTTTCAAGAGTTGCTCTAATATTCTCCATATCTGACTTTAAAACGCCTTTTAAAGCTGATTCTTCACTTACATAATCATTGGAAAGTTCAATCCTTTGAACTGTGGTAAGACGGTTTTTGATAAGCTCTTGAAGAGCCTTTTGCAATTTAGGATAGCCGCTGAATCCAAGTTCATTTGCAAATCTTACAACTGTTGATTCACTTACTCCAACACTAGTACCTAATTTTGCAGCTGTCATGAAAGCAGCTTTATCATAATGTTTTAAAATATATTCTGCTATTAATTTTTGTCCTTTACTCAATCTAGGAAATTTCATCTGAATGGTTCTCATCAGATCCTGTTTATTTTCTTCCACTGAAGTTCAATCCTTTCTATTAAGTTTAATGAAAAAATGAATGATTTATTTCATTTTAACATTTATTGAAAAAATTATCAACAGAACTTTCAATTGTTCGTTACTTTTTACGATAAAAATATTGCAAAGTCACTATTTAATATTTTTTTCAATTATAATTAGCAATGGTGCATTATCTCGATTCGCAAAATAATGCACCATTACTCCAAATTCTTTTTTAGGAAGCTTGCTGACAAAGCTTAAAACAGCCTCTTTTTCTTTCATACCTTCTTCATGTCCAATATAAACAGCAATACTTATTATTCCTCCTGGGGCTAAGATATCTAGTCCTTCTTCTAAGCTTTTTATTGTTGTATATGCTGTGGTTGTCAATTCCTTATTTCCTCTTGGAAGAAACCCTAAGTTATACATTATACAATCTACTTTTTCACTTACATATGTTTTGAAATATTCATGTGAGTCATTAATCAAGACTACATTTTCTTTATTGCGTTTCTTATAATTATCAACTGCTTCATTTTGAATATCAAAAGAATAAACCTTATTAAACTTTTCGCTTAAAAAATCAGTGTCATAGCCATTTCCAAGCGTTGCATCAACAGCATACTGAAAATTACTTAAATATTTCGATATGATACTTTGAGCTAGTTGACTTATATCATAAACATATTTATACATATATATCGCCTTCTTAATACAAGTGGGTAAAGTTTATAAATTTTTCAAATAAGTTATTTCTTCTGCTTTTAAATATCTCCACTCACTAAGCTTTAAGCCTTCAAGCTTTATGTCCCCTACTGCAACTCTTTTAAGCTTCATAACAGGATGATTTATAGCATCGCACATCTTTCTTATCTGCCTGTTCTTGCCTTCGTGAATAATTATTTCTGCAGAGCATGTACTTCCTGATGATTTTAATAATCTAAATTTTGCTGGGGCTGTAATATAACCACCAATATCTACACCACTGCAGAATTTTTTAATATCATTTTTATCCGGAACACCTTTAAGTTCTGCTATATATATTTTATTTACAGATTTTCGAGGATGAATTACCTTATTATATACTTCTCCATCATTTGTAAGAAGTATCAAGCCTGAAGTATCATAATCAAGTCTTCCAATAGGATAAATTCTTTCCTCTACATTTATCAAGTCCACAATTGTTTTTCTTCCTTTTTCATCTTTAACAGAAGATATAACTCCTACTGGCTTGTTTAATGCAATATAAACTTTTTTCTCTTCTGGAGTTATTAGCTCATTATCTATAAAAACCTTATCTATAGCAGAATCAATTTTATATCCAAGCTCAGTAATAATTGTACCATTAACTTTTACTCGTCCTTCTAAAATTATCTCTTCACTTTTTCTTCTTGAAGCAACTCCGCAATAAGCTATATATTTTTGTAATCTTTCTACCACTATATCACCCTTTATTTATCTCTAAGCTTTTGTTCTACCTCATCAATGATAGTTTTTCTATCTTCACCTATAATACTTATAAGTCTTGCAGGCATAAATCCATTTTTATATATTGTATTTTTTTCTATAATTGCTGTTATTGACTTTTCAAATTTTTCTTTGTCAATTAACTCTTCCCTATAGGTATCTACCAAATCAATTAATTTTGTTGCTAATTCTTTTGGATTTTTATAAACTGCTTTCATATTTATATCTCCCTTACAAAAAATAAAACTTTTCATTTTATTATGATACATTTTTTATTAAATTATTGCAAACACATTTTAATATTGTAACACACATAGCTTTCTAATTACCAATATATATAATGCAAAAGTTCTACCACATTAATGATGTCCTAAAGTCCTTGAAGATTGGATATTTTATGACTGCATTAGTGTAAGAACTTTATTGCATTATATATAGGTTGTGAAATTCTACATTTTTCAGATAGATTATTGTATAATATACAGTGGAAGTTATAAATTATTTTAGATTGGGATGGGTGATAATAATGAAGGTATTACTTATTAACGGAAGTCCAAAAGCTAAAGGCTGTACTTATACCGCTTTATGTGAAGTGGAAAAAGAACTAATAAAAGAAGGTATTACAACAGAAATTCTGCATGTAGGAAGTAAACCTATCAGAGGATGCATGGCCTGTGGTGGATGTTTTAAAGATGATAATGGCAAATGTATATTTAATGACGATATAGTAAATATAGCTTTAGAAAAAGCAAAAGAAGCTGATGGTTTTATTTTTGGCTCACCAGTACACTATGCTGCCGCCTCAGGGCAGATAACCTCTTTCTTAGACAGATTTTTCTATGCAGGAAACTGCTTTCAATATAAGCCAGGAGCAGCAGTTGTTAGCTGCCGCCGCGGTGGCTCTACTGCTGCCTTTGATCAGTTAAACAAATACTTTACTATTTCAAATATGCCTGTAGTATCCTCTCAATATTGGAATATGGTTCATGGCAATACACCTGAAGAAGTAAAGCAGGATTTAGAAGGAATGCAGACAATGAGAACCTTAGGCAGGAATATGGCTTGGCTTTTAAAATGCATACAAGCCGGTAAAGAAGCGGGGATCACGCTTCCAGAAAAAGAAGAAAGAGCAGTTACTAATTTCATAAGATAACTAAAGAGTCAGCAAAAGCTGACTCTTTATATTTAGAACTACAAATATTTAATTTTATATTATCCGCAGTCTTTCAAGACCATTATAAATACCATGGGAAAAAACATCATTAGTAACGAAATAGGCAACTTTTTTTAACTTTTCGTTAGCATTTCCCATAGCAATTCCATATTTAACAGTCTGCAGCATCTCGATATCATTAATTCCATCTCCAAAAGCAATTGTATTATCTATGCTTATATTAAGGTTGTCCGCAAATTTTTTTATACCATCAGCCTTAGTACAGTCCTTAAAATAAACATCATAGGAACTAAGTCCTGGATGATTCATGAAATTAAATTTATCTTCTAACAGACTAGTACTTAATTTTTTTTGCCTGTCATTATTAAAAATTAATACCATTTTATTTGCTGATATCTCATTAGGATCATTAATATCCGTCAAGTGATTTGGATTAATTGAAAATACTTGGAGCAGATTTTTAATATTATTTGAATTAAAATCAGAAACGTAGGATAAATCCTGCCCTTCAAATATATAATCAATCCCTTCAGAGCTGCACATGGATATGACCTGACCTAATGTGCTTATGTCAATTTTTCTATTGTACAATGCTTTGCCATTCATCTCTATATAAGCTCCGTTTGAAGTTATATATGCGTCAAATTTCAGTTTTGTAATTTCTTTATCTAAAAAAGATTTAGGTCTTCCTGTAGCTAATACCGCTAAATGTCCATTTTTCTTTATTTTCGTAATTGCTTGTTCAGTAGAGTCTAAAACACGCTCCATACCGTTAGCGCAATCAATTAAAGTTCCATCTACGTCAAAAAATACTGCCTTTTGTCCCATCCATTATCTCCTTTTTATAGTTCGTTTATAGCTGTCATTAACTGTTCTTTTGTTTTTCTTGTATATATTCTTGTAGTATTTATATTGCTATGCCCTGCAAGATCGGCAACTACATCAATGCTAAGCCCCTTTTCAATAAGGCTTAAACAGTAGAGATGCCTGAAATTATGAGCGTGAGCTGAATCGATATTAACATTTGCCATGTTTGCATATTTTTTTATCATGTTATGAACAGTTTGTCTATTTATCGGACCTCTTTGTCCTGTAAACAGTTTATCGCTATTATTTGTTCTTTGAAGCTTATATTCTCCAAGTATATCTACAAGCTTTGGAGGCACAAAGATAGTTCTGTACTTGCTTCCTTTTCCTTTAATAGATAAATAATTTTTCCCTACATCCCCTACTCCAAGCTGAAGCAGTTCGCTTACCCTCATTCCAGTTAAGTATAAAGTTTGAAATATAGTCTCAGCTCTAATGTCCTTATTTTTCCTTGCGCAATTAATAAGCTTATCAAAATCTTCCTTAAAAAGCAAATCATCAAGATACTGTTGATGTTGAGTTTTTATTTGTTTTAACTTAAAAGTAAAACCAGCATTATACTCTTCATTAAGAAAATCCAGAAAATTTTTGATGCTTATAAATTTTCTATTAATAGAGGTGACATTAATTTCTTTTTCTTCAAGATGTCCAACGAAACTAAGTATATCATTTTTATCAATACTTAACACTGGCTTAACTATATACTCTAGAAATTGTCCAACATCACTTTTATAACTGCTAATAGTATTTAAGGATAAATCTCGCTTTTTTAAATAATCGCAAAAATAATTCAAGTAATCCATCTCTGTCTCCTATTTTTAAAAATCCACTTCAAAATCTATTATACCACAACTCGATACATAACTTAAATTATGTATCGAGTTATATCGAAAACTTTCTAAATAAACTAAAAAGTTTTATGCAAAACTAATATTTCTACTTCTGCAAAAAACTTTTTTCAAAAATTTTAACACAGCGCTACTTCTTTATACGCTCCATATCTTTTATATACCGAAGCTGAAGCTTATTATATTCTGACTTAAGCTCCAAAATTTCAGTTTCTTTTCTAACTTGAAACTCTTTTCTTAAAAGTTCTTCAAGTTCTTTTATATCAGCTTCTTTATCTTTTCTCATTCTGTCAATTTGTTTAGCCATTTCTTCTATTTGCATTTCAAGCAGTTCGCTCTTTTTATCACTCTTATCTTCCAGTGCATTGTAATTGTATTTAAGCTTTTCTATCTCTTTTTCCTTATCATTAACAATTGCTTTAATAGCTTCTATCTGCGCGGAAAGTTCTTTATTTTCAGCTGTTCGCCTTAAATTTTCAACCTCCAAGCCTCTTAAACTATATACATCTTTAAGCACTGCTGCGTGGGCATCTTTTGCTTTATCCGCATCTTGTTGAAGATATTTATTTTTGTCTTCTAATTTCTTATTTTCCTCATTTAGTTTATTAATAACAAGTTCAAGTTCATTATTTTGAAGCTTAAGTTCTTTTATTTGAACTTCTTCGCTTTCAAATTTCATTTTATAACTCTCAATTTCCTTTTTATAATTTTCAATTTGCTGTTCATAGAAGCTTCTATCAGATCCAATAGTGTCCTGAGCCTTAGTTGAAATAGTTTTAAATACTCCCAAAATATCATTAAGACTACTTGAAATCAAACTTATTTCATGCTCTAGATTCAAATTGCTCTGCCTGTTATCTTCTCTTTCTTTACTTATATATGTACTTATCATATTTTCAAGAAGTCTTTTTCTATTATATCCAGGTTTCTCACTCAACTCTAGAAATAGCTCCTTATAATACTGTTCCACTCTTACACTAAGAGGCGAATCTTTCTTATTGTCTTGAGTTTCGTTATTAAATTCATCCATTGTTGTTACCTCCAGACTATATATCAACTCAAATATTATTATACAACTTATTTTTTAATTTGTATACATTCTTATTTTTTTGTTTACCATATTTATTATGTTTACTCCAGTATACTTATAATTTGTTGTATACATACCTTGAATTATTGTTTACATAATATCTCAAAATACATTTCATTATTTATTAAAAATTACATTATTAAATGGAAAAGAGTTTTTTATAGTTTAATTTGCCAGTATATATTTAGATTTATAATTCAAACTAATAAAGACATGGAGGTGTTTTTATGAGTAGAAGACCGTTAGTTCCAGAAGCTAAAAATGCATTAGACAAAATAAAAACAGAATATGCAAATGAAATTGGACTTAAATACAATGATGGATATAAGGGTAATGTAAGTTCAAAATTAAACGGATATATCGGTGGTCCCGTAGGTGGGTTAATGACCAAAAAGATGGTGGAAGAATTTGAAAGAAAATTAATAGATAAATAGAAATATAAAAAAAGAGTCTGGATTAAATTAAATTTATCCTAGACTCTCTAATTTTGCATTGATTAATTATTAATATTCTTAAAACCATTTATAATGGAATATACCTTCTTTATCAATTCTTTCAAATGTATGTGCACCAAAGTAATCTCTTTGAGCTTGAAGCAGGTTAGCAGGAAGAAATTCACTTCTGTAACTGTCAAAATAAGCTAATGCACTTGAGAATGCTGGTGTTGGTATACCACATTTTACCCCAATGCATATAACTTCTCTAAAGGCGTCCTGGTAGCTTTCCAGTATGTTTTTAAAATATGGATCAAGCATTAAATTTGCAATGTCCTTATTATTATCGTAAGCTTCCTTTATTCTATGAAGAAACTGTGCTCTTATAATACATCCGCCCCTAAATATCATAGCAATTTCGCCATAGTTTAAATTCCAGCAATATTCATCTGCAGCTGCCTTCATAAGTGCAAAGCCTTGAGCATAAGAGCATATTTTACTAGCATACAAAGCTTTTCTTACAGCTTCTATAAACTCCTTTTTGTCTTTATCATAGGAAAAATTCGATGGTCCTCTTAATATTTTACTCGCTGCTACTCTCTCGCTCTTAATAGCAGAAATGCATCGCGCGAATACAGCTTCAGTAATAGTTGGAATTGATACTCCTAGGTCTAGTGCACTTTGACTGGTCCATTTTCCTGTTCCCTTCTGACCAGCAGTATCAATTATAACATCAACCATGGGCTTGCCTGTTTCTTCATCATACTTAGTAAATATATCTTGAGTAATATCTATAAGAAAACTATCTAGTTCCCCTTTATTCCACTCTGAAAATACTTCATGAAGCTCCTTTTCGGAAAGGCCAAGTATATTTTTCAAAAGAAAATAAGCTTCACTTATAAGCTGCATATCTCCGTATTCAATACCATTATGAACCATCTTAACATAATGGCCTGCTCCATCCGTACCAATGTATGTGCAGCAAGGCTCTCCATCTACCTTTGCAGAAATAGCAGTAAGCATTGGCTCTACAAGTTTATAAGCATCTTCCTGTCCTCCAGGCATTATAGATGGACCATGTAAGGCTCCTTCTTCTCCTCCTGAAACACCTGTTCCAATAAACCTGTAGCCTTCTCTTTCAAGATCTCTGTTTCTTCTTATAGTGTCTACAAAAAAGGAATTTCCTCCGTCAATTAAAATATCGCCTTTACTAAGGTATGGTTTAAGCTGCTCTATAGTATCATCAACAGGCTTTCCTGCCTTTACCATTATAAGAATTTTTCTTGGAACTTCTAAAGAATCTACAAAATCTTCAATTGAATAAGTTCCTATAAGATTTTTACCTTGTGCTTCCTTTAAAAGTTCATCTGTTTTTTCTCTAGACCGATTAAAAACTGATACAGAGAAACCTTTACTTTCTATATTTAATGCAAGATTTTTCCCCATTACGGCAAGCCCTATTACACCTATTTGTTGTTTATTCATTTATGTAACTCCTTTCAATATATAGATTTCTATATTCTAGTACAGGCAATTATATTATGCTGTTTTTATATTACATATTCTCTAGTTTTATTATGCTTTTACACATTTATATTATGCAAGAATTACCTATTACTTTCTAGTTAATGAAAAATCATATCTTTTTAATTTATATTACCATTATATACTAAAAAAATAAAGTAGTACTTATTAATTAATAACAATTTTTAATACAATTTCGTTTTATATAGCGATTTTATTTTTTATCACTCGTTTTATTAACCTACAACTTACATCTACCAGCATTCATAATGCAATACCAATATGCTAGTAAAAAAGCAGGTTTTACCTGCTCAATCCTAATAACACTTATCCTATTTTTATCTTCTTATATTTAAAATTTTTCAATCTATACACTTAACTATTCTCTCACAAATTTCATGTGTAATAAGAGAATCTTCAATAGATGGATTTGGAGTCTTGTTATTCTTTACACAGTCTATAAAATGATCAATTATTTGATAAAACCCACGTTTATAAAGCGTTGGTTCCCAATCCCCAAACTTTGATATACATAATTCTTTGTTGTGATAGTGAGTTGTCTCAACAAGACCGTTTACTACATATTTATGGTGCCCAGTGGTATATTCAATAATTTCTTCTGTAACTCCGCCGTTTCTGTTCATAATCCCGATTGCTATGCAGCCTTCTCCTATAAGTTGTATTACTAAACTATCAAGCATATCACCATTTTTAATGTATTCTACTTTAACATCTTTCACATTAGTGTCCATTAAAAATCTCAACGTATCAACCACATGAATAAAGTCTTCTACAACAAACCTTCTTACATAGTCAGGAAATGCAAATCTGTTTTTCTGCATTATTATCATAGATGCCTTCCCATGATCCTTAAGCTCTTTAATCATAGGTATAAATCTTCTGTTAAAACCTGTCATAGCAATGATTCCTTTTTTCTTTGCAAGTTTTACAATTTCCTGTGTTTCATTAAAATTCATAGAGATAGGTTTATCAATATATGTATTTATTCCGTTTTCTAGAAGCTTCTTTGCAGTTTCATAATGACCATCAGTAGCAGTGCTCACAAAAGCTGCATCTATACCCTTTTTAATAAGCTCCTCTACTGTAGAAGCCTTATCATTAATTCTATACTTTTTTGAAAATCTCTCTAAGGTATCTTTATTTCTTGTACAAAGCACCAATTCTATTCCTTCTTTTTCCGAAAGAACAGGCAAATACGCTTTTTTAGCTATATCACCTAAACCTATAATTCCGATTCTCAATGGATTTACCTCCTAAACAGAATTATCTAAACTTTAATTTCATTATAGTACTTTTATAATTAGTTTTAAAGTTCTATAATAAAACTGTATTTTAAAATAATTGTTTCTAAATTAAAGTTTATTTCATAAATTTGAGGTGACATAATTATGGGTTATATTGAAAAAGGATCAAAGGAATTTAAAAAAGCCAACATAGCACTATTTGCAGGCGGTTTTAGCACATTTGCTGTTTTATATAGCACGCAGCCGCTACTTCCATACCTTTCTAGAGATTTTCATATTTCTCCTGCATCTGCAAGTCTTTCCCTTTCTACAACAACTATTTCTCTTGCTGTAAGTCTTCTAATTGTAGGTTCTCTATCTGAAGCCTGGGGCAGAAAAGTAATTATGACATTTTCTATGTTTTCAGCCTCCATACTTGCAATACTTACAGGCTTTGCCCCAAGTTTTCATATTCTTTTAGCACTTCGAATACTTCAAGGTTTTGTTTTATCTGGATTATCTGCAATTGCAATGGCATATTTAGGTGAAGAAATAGAGGAGAAAAGTCTTGGCATGGCAATGGGAATGTTTATTAGTGGAAATTCCCTTGGAGGAATGTTTGGACGTATTACCATAGGAATTATTACAGACCTTTTTAATTGGCGTGCTGCTCTCTGCGGTGTAGGTGTGTTGAGTCTTATTGCCAGCATATTGTTTGTAGTAGAGCTGCCAAAATCAAAGCATTTTAATCCTCGCGTTCTTGACACAAGAAAATTATTAAAATCAATGCTAAATCATTTAAAGAATCCAAGTTTACTCTGTCTTTATGGCATAGGCTTTTTACTTTTGGGAAGTCTTGTTTCTTTGTATAATTATATAGGCTTCCAATTAATAGCTCCACCTTATTCATTAAGTCCCTCTATAGTAGGTTTTATTTTCATTCTATATCTCATGGGGACTTTCAGTTCTACATGGATGGGACAAATGGCAGACAAGCATAGTAAGCATAAGCTTCTTTTAAGTGCACTTATTGTAATGTTTGCAGGTGCAGCAGTAACCTTAAGTACCAGCCTAGTCATAAAGATAGTAGGTATAGCTCTTTTGACCTTTGGATTTTTCGGAGGACACTCTATTGCTAGCAGCTGGGTTGGACATCTTGCATCTCATGATAAAGCTCAGGCTTCTTCACTTTATCTTTTTTTCTACTATGTGGGCTCAAGCATAGGCGGAACTGCAGGCGGAACTTTCTGGTCCTCATTTGGATGGAGCGGTGTTGTTACAATGATAATGTGCTTTATTATTTTAGCTCTTTTACTTACAACAAAACTTTCGCCAAAAAAATCCAGAAAAGAATATATCTAGTTATCTAGATAACTAGTTAAAAAGGACAGCTTAACAAGCTGTCCTTTTTAACTGCAAAATAACTTATGCAGCTTCTTCTTTCCATTCAGGTTCGCTGCCTCTCATATAGGATATAATAGCAGCTATTACACTGAATATGAAAGATATAGTAAATGCTATTCTAAGTCCTGAAACAAACTGACCGATAGCAATTCCTTCTGAACCTACCTGTGTGCCCACAAATAAAGCTTGCATTGCTTCAGGAGATATACTTGAGGATATTATAGCCATAGATATTGCTATGCTCAATACATTACCTGCATTGGTAGCCATAGTTCTAACTCCTGCTGCAACACCTCTTTTATTTGCTGGCACCATACCCATTATTGCACTTGTATTTGGAGAGAAAAACATTCCTGAACCAAATCCCATTATAAGCATCCATATAACAAGTTCAGCAGTTGATGTATCAGCAGTTATAAACATCATTCCAAGTAAGCCAAAAGCAGAAACAAGTAATCCAACAGAACTTAGAATTCTTGCCCCGTATTTGTCTGAAAGATATCCACTTATGGGTGATACAATCATCATGGATATTGCAAAGGGAGCCAGGAGCATTCCAGCAACTATTGGGTCAATTCCCTTAATACCTTGGAAGTAAAAGATTAATAAAAAGGTAACCGCGCCCCTTGCTATTCCATTTAGAAGGTTGCTTGCATATGCAAAAGCAAGTACCCTTGTTTTTAAAAGTCTTAAATCCAGCATAGGTTCTTCTGTGCTGTTTTCAATTCGTACAAACATCCAAAGCAATATTATTGATGCTATAATAAGACCAATTACAGTTATATTGATCCATCCAACGAATCCCCCAAAGGATAAGGCTACTAAAAGAGCCAACATCCCTGCTGTAAAAGTTAGTGTACCTTTTAAATCAAATTTCTTATTATCAGATAAAACACTGCTTTCTTTAAGCTGAAAGGCTGCCCAAAGTGTTCCAATAATTCCTATTGGTATATTTATATAAAATATGCTTCTCCAGCCGATTGTTATTAAAAATCCACCTAGAATCGGCCCTGCAATTGAAGCTATACTTATTATCATACTATTAATTCCTAATGCTTTTCCAAGCTCTTTCTTAGAAAATGCATCTGCGACTATAGCTGTACTGTTTGCAACCATCAAAGATCCGCCAACAGCTTGAACCATTCTGTATATGAGCAGCTGCATTCCAGTATGAGACATAGCGCATAATAAAGAGGCAAAGGTAAATATAGCAAAACCAGATACATAAAGTTTCTTTCTTCCAACCATATCTGCCATTCTTCCTATAGAAGGAACTAATATTGTCATTGCCAGCATATATCCCATTAGAGTCCAAGTTACTACACTCATGCTAGCATTTAAATCTTTCATAATAACAGGAAGTGCAATCATCAAGGTACTACCACTGAGCACTGAAAAAAGTGCACCTATTGTTGTACATGAAAGCGCAATCCATTTATAATTATCTTTTGTCATTTAACGACCTCCATTTTATTCATTATTAATTGCTTTAACGTAGTGCTTCAAGCTTTTCTAAAATCTCTACACATTTGTTTTTTACTCTTTCAAAAGTTTGCTCTTTTTCTTCTATAAGCTTTATCTGGTTCTTAATCAAATTTTTTGATTTTTCAACTAAAACCTCATCCTTTTTCTCACCTTTAAAGATACTTTTTAAATCAACTTCCAGATCAAAAATAACTTTAACTTCATTTAAAGAAAAACCAAGACTATCTCGTAATTCTTTTATTCTAATAATTTTTTCTATATCTTCCTCGGTGTAAAGTCTATAGGAGGATTCAGCTCTAACTGGCTTTATGAGTTCAATATCCTCATAATATCGTATCGCTCTTTTTGTAAGTCCTGTTTTTATTGCTACTTCCTCAATTTTGTAGTATTTGCTTTCCATATTCTCACCTGCCAATAGATATTTTATCACTGCATAACCTTAACGTCAAGGTTATAGTTTGGTCTTTAAATTTCAAGAAATAGTATTATTCTCCAAAATAAAAAAGGCAGCTACTTTTTATCTACAAAAGTCTCTACCTTAAATTTATTAAATTAAATAAATATGTTCATAAGCATAAATATAACTGCTGAAATTGAGGCTGCTATAGGAAGAGTTATAAACCATGTGATTATCATTCTTTTACCAGTATTCCACTTTACAGCTTTAACTCTATAAGCCGTGCCTACCCCCATTATTGAAGAGGATATAACATGGGTTGTACTAACTGGAAGTCCAAATTTAGATGCCCCAAATATTACTAAAGCTGATGACAGATCTGCTGCGACACCATTTACAGGTTTTATCTTCATAATTTGTGTTCCAACAGTTTTTATTATTCTCCAGCCGCCAATAGAAGTTCCTAAAGCCATAGCTGTAGCACAACATACTTGTACCCATAAAGGAATGTTTCCAGATTTGTCAAAGCCATTGCTTACAAGAGCCATAGTTATTATTCCCATAGATTTTTGTGCATCATTTGTACCATGAGCAAAGGCTTGAATTGCAGCAGTTACTGCTTGAAGTCTTCTAAATCTTCTATTAGTTTTAGATAAGTTCAAGTTTTTAAATATTTGTTTAATAATAGTAAAAACAATATAGCCTACTCCAAAAGCAAGTATAGGTGACAAAATTAAAGATTCTATAATAGAAATAAATCCTTTAAAGTTAATGGAAGCTGTTCCCGCAGCAGCTATGGCAGCACCCGCAAGAGAGCCTATAAGTGCATGAGAGGAACTGCTTGGTATTCCAAAATACCAAGTAATAAGGTTCCAAGCTATAGCAGAAACAAGCGCAGCAAGTATAACCACAGCACCGTTCGGTATTGCATCAAGATTTACTATGTCTT
This sequence comes from Clostridium rhizosphaerae, assembly GCF_016765585.1. GTDB lineage: Bacteria > Bacillota > Clostridia > Clostridiales > Clostridiaceae > Clostridium_AT > Clostridium_AT rhizosphaerae. The sequence goes on along the minus strand of NZ_JAESWC010000002.1, from coordinate 92,177 downwards.
TTGCAATAGTTTTAGCAACTCCAGTAAAAGCAACCGCCCCAATAAAATTCATTAATGAAGCAATCATAATCGCACGTCTTGGAGTTAATGCTTTTGTTGATACCGCCGTTGCAATAGCGTTTGCAGTATCATGAAAACCATTGATAAAATCGAAAGACAGTGCAAGAATAATCGTAAAAGCTAATGTAATATATGATGTACTCATTTTAAATTCTCCTTACGCATTCTTCATTACTACTGTCTCAAGCACCTTACTAACTCTTTTGCATTCATCTGCGGTGTTTTCAAGAAGTTCGTAAATTTCCTTATATTGTATAAGTCTTTTTATGTCATTTTGTTTTTCAAAAAGTTCCTTTAAGGCTACTCTTTCAAGAATATCGCATCTTTCTTCATATTCCTTTATCTTAATTGAATGTTCTCTGATTTGAGTAAGCTTCTTTTGGGACAGCAAGTCTATTGCATTATGTATTTCCACTATGCATTTATAAACTAACTCGCTAAATTCAACCATAAAATGATCGATTTCGTAAACATTATAAATATAAAAGTGGGCTGCACACTGTTCAAGTCCATCAAGAATTTCATCCATATGAACTGCTAATTCTAAGGCATCTTCACGCTCAATTGGAGTAATAAAAGTATTGTTCAAATCTTTTATTATTTCTGCAACTAAAACGTCCCCCTTATGCTCGTATTCCTTCATTTCCTTTTGAAATTCTTCAAGATGTTTTTCTTCCTTAATTTTAAAATCAAGAAAATACTGTCCTCCCTGCTTTAGATTCTCAGAAATGTCTAAAAGCATTAAAAATAATTTATCTTTTTTATGTGTGTTTCTCTGCATTATTTTGTCTCCCTTCCCCTATTAGGTTAAAGATATGTTAATTATTGTTAAAATCATGTTAAATTGCAGTCCTTTAACATTTTATCACTATTTGTCATATTTTTAAATAACTTGTTTAATTTTTTATTCTTACTTAACAATTATTTGCATTGAAAATGAGCTTTCTTACCCATTATTCAATAAATTATATTTCTATCTTTTAAAAACAATTTCTCCATCTATTAAAACGCAGATAGTTTTAGCTTGAATATCAAAAGGATGCTTATCAAAAATAACAATATCCGCATCTTTATTAATCTCCAAAGAACCAACTTTTTCTGAAATTCCAAGTATTTCTGCTGGATTAATTGTTATTGCCTTTAGTGCTGTTTCTTCATCAAGTCCTGCTCGTACAGCTAAAGCAGCACACATTGGAAGATGATGAACTGGTATTACTGGATGATCTGTCATTATTGCTATTTTTACACCTGCTTTATGGAGTACTGCTGCTGTTTCAAAAGTCTTTTCCCTCAGTTCAACTTTACTTTTAGATCCAAAAGATGGACCAACTATAGCAGTAAAGCCCTCTTTTGCAAGTTCCTCAGCAATTAAATGTCCTTCGGTGCAGTGTTCTAAAGTCATCTTAAGGCCAAACTCCTTGGCAATACGAATGGCTGTAAAAATATCGTCTGTTCTATGAGCATGTGCCTTTACATTAAGCTCTCCCTTTACAACTGGTATCAAACTCTCAAGTTTCATATCAAAGCTTGAGTTCTTTTCTTTATTCTCCATATAATTTTTTGTTTTAAGAATATATTCCCTAAGTATTGCTGCAGTAGCCATTCTTGTTGAAGGCGATTGTTTTTTTGCATTATAGCATCTCTTAGGATTCTCACCAAAAGCCACCTTCATTGAAGCAGTCTGTTGAAGAACCATATTGTCAATTCTTATTCCCTTTGTTTTAATAGTAGTAAATTGTCCTCCGATAACATTTGCACTTCCTGGTCCTGTACACACGCAAGTAACACCATTTTCATAAGCTTCTGTAAAGGCTATATCCCTTGGGTTTATTGCATCAATTGCCCTAAGCTGAGGGGTTGCTGGATCTGTTATTTCATTTCCATCGCTGCCTTCAATGCCGAGACCTTCCTCCCACATACCTATATGGCAATGAGCATCAATAATTCCGGGCATAACAAAACCACCATTTGCATCAATAACCTGACAATTCTCAGTACCTGATATATCTTTTCCTACATTTATAATTTTCCCATTATCAACTAATACTTGTCCATTTTCAATTGGCTCCCCAATCATAGTAAGAATTGTTCCATTTTTTATTAATAGCATTTTAATTCCCCCATTTATATTTAATCTAAATTACTCAGTTTTCAAATTCACTTTTACTCTCTTGCAAACTAACTTTATAGAATACATCTAAATTATACTACTAAAGACTCTATTTATATATAGCATCCAAACAGACTATTTATCAAAAAGAAAAAAGTATAGAAATTAATCTATACCTCTAAATATATACAATGCAAAAGTTCTAATACATTAATGATGTCCCAAAAATCCCTGAAGATTGGATATTTTATGACATCATTAATGTAAGAACTTTATTGCATTATATATATATTATTTTATTCATTAAATCTTGCTCCATATAACAACTTATATATATTATAATTTACTTTAACTCTTTTTATATATTTATCTGTTTCCTTAAAAGGAATATAGTAAAGATTTTTTCCATCCTTTGAGTGATTCAAGTCCGACAACCACTTTTGAACATTTCCTCTGCCCCCGTTATAAGCTGCAAGAACCAAATCTGTATTATCATTAAATTCCTTATTTAAATTATCCAAGTACCAGCAGCCCATTCTTATATTAAACTCTGGATCTTTAAGCATTTCAACAGAATAATTTTCAAGATTCATTTCTTTAGCTGCCCATTCTGCTGTTGAAGAAGTTATCTGCATTAAGCCATGAGCGTTTTTAGGTGACTTTGCACTTGGTCTAAAATTGCTCTCAGTTTTTATAACAGCTGCAACCAAGTAAGGGCTTATATCATATTTTTCAGAATACGTCATTATATGCTCTGAATAATAGAGAGGGTAAAACAATCTTATAATGTTTAAAGAATTTAATGCAGTAATAATAATAATTACAATCACAAAAGAACGCAGTAAATTTTTATCTTTCATTTCGCTACCTCATTAATAATAAGCTATTTAATATTACTTCAAATTGTTCTTTTGTATGCTTAAGGCTGCACCTATTGTCAATGATAAAATCTACATATTTCTTTTTCTCATCAATAGGCAGTTGAGCTTTTATCCTGTTTATTATGTCTTCTTCTTTTGCATTATCTCTTAACTTTACTCTTTCTATTTGAGTATTTAAATCTACCCATACTAAAATATTAGTATCCATATGTCTATGAAGACCCACTTCAATAAGTGTAGGTGCATCAATAATACAAAGCACATTATCCTCCCTGTTTAGCTGTTCTAATCTTTCAAAAATTTCTTTGAGGATATACGGAAGTGTTATTGATTCTATTTTTTTCACACGTTCCTTGTCTTTAAATATAAAGGCACCAAGTTCTTTTCTTATTAATAGGCCGTCAGTGTCAAAAAAAATGCTTCCAAACTGCTTTCTTATTTCTTTGTTTACATCAGGGTAAATATTATATATTTCTCTTGAAATCATATCAGCATCTATTATCGGAAATCCTTTTTCTTGAAAAAGTCTTGAAACGGTGCTTTTACCGCTGCCAATTCCTCCTGTTAAGCCAACCTTAAGCATTATTTTGCCTCATACCATGTATCACCTAAGTTAACATCAACTTCAAGAGGAACCTTAAGTTCAAGCACCTGTTCCATCTCTTTCTTTACAATAGCCTGAACTTCCTTGAGTTCTTCCTTATAAACATTTAATATAAGCTCATCATGAACCTGAAGTATTAAAGTACTTTTCAAGTTCCTTTGTTTAAGCTCCTTATACACGTTAACCATAGCAAGTTTAATAATATCTGCTGCGCTTCCCTGAATCGGAGTATTCATAGCAAGTCTTTCACCAAGGGCTTTCACCATATGGTTTGAAGCTGTTATTTCTGGAATATATCTTCTTCTATTCAGTATTGTAGTAACAAAAGATTGATCTTTCGCACCTTTCACAATATCTTCCATGTACTTTTTTACATTTGGATACCTTTCAAAATAGGTATCAATATAGATTTTTGCTTCTTTCTTTGTTATCTTTAAATCCTTTGCCAGGCTAAAATCACCAATTCCATAAACTATACCAAAATTTACTGCTTTGGCTCTGCTTCTCATAAGAGAAGTTACCTCATCAATTGGAACTCTAAAAACCTCTGAAGCAGTTTTTGTATGAATATCACTGTGATTTATAAACGCATCAATTAAATTTTCATCCTCTGCAATATGAGCTAAAACTCTTAATTCAATTTGCGAATAGTCAGCAGATAATATAATACACTCAGCTTCATTTGGTATAAATACCTTTCTAATTTCCCTGCCAAGCTCATACTTTATAGGTATGTTTTGAAGGTTCGGCTCAGTACTTGAAAGTCTTCCAGTAGTCGTAACTGTTTGGTTTAGGCTGGAGTGAATTTTTCCATCCGTATCTATTACAGACTTTAATCCCTCCACATAAGTTGAATGAAGCTTTGTAAGCTGTCTGTAATACAATATTTTTTCTATGATAGGATGTTTATCCATAAGTTCTTCAAGAACCTCTGCATTTGTGGAATAGCCTGTTTTTGTCTTTTTAATCACAGGCAAATCAAGCTTTTCAAACAAAATCTTACCCAACTGCTTTGGTGAGCCTATGTTGAACTCTTCCCCTGAAAGACTATATATATCATTTTGAACTATTTCAATTTCTTTTTTAAACTTTACCCCGAGTTCCTCGAGCTTTTCTGTATCTACCTTAAAACCTTCAGCTTCCACAGCTGCAAGAACTTCTGTAAGCGGCTGTTCAACCTCATAAAGAAGCTTATCCATATCATATTCCTTAATTTTTTGTTCTAAGACTTCTTTAAGATTTTTTAAATATGAGGTTTGCTTTATATGTATATCTTCGTCATCTTTTCTTATGTCAACCTTAAGATATTCTCCTATAAGATTGCTTAATTCATACTCTCCCTTTGAGGAATCAATTAAGTAGGCAGCCACCTTAATATCAAATATAACGCCCTCAAGGTTTATACCTATTCTATTAAATAATAAATACGAAGCCTTATTGTCATATCCAACTTTTTTTAAAGCCTTGTTTTCAAATATATCTTTTATAACATTTATAGTTCTATCTTTTTCTTCTTCGAACAAACTGTTAAAAGTTATAACATAATTATCATTATTAAAAGAAATATATATTTTTTGTATCTTACACTTTGAATACACATTTAGATCTGAAAATTCAAGACTAAAATATATTTCTTCCTTAAATTCTTTTGCAAGACTTTCAAATTTATCTATAGAATCTATAGTTTTATAATTTACAACCTCTTCTAAAGCTTTAACTCCCTTATCTGCTTCACTGTCATCAATAGGAAGTCTTTCAAGTAAAGATTTAAATTGAAGCCTGAAAAACATCTGCCTTAGTCCATCAATATCAAAGCTTTCTTTAGATTTAATAGAATCCAAGCTTATATCTATAGGAACATCAGTAATAATAGTAGCAAGTCTTTTGCTGAATATTGCCTGTTCACTGTACTCTAAAAGATTCTGTTTCACTTTATTGCCAGTAACATTATCAATATTCTGAAGTAAGTTTTCTATACTGCCATACTGTTGAATGAGCTTGTAGGCTGTTTTTTCTCCGATACCAGGAACCCCTGGAATATTATCAGAACTGTCTCCCATAAGCCCTTTAACATCTATAAACTGAGTTGGAGTAACTCCAAAGTCCTCAATCATTCTATTTTTATCATAGATTTCCTTTTCGCTCATGCCTTTTTTAGTTATTACAACTTTAATATTATCTGAGGCTAATTGAAGAGCATCTCTATCTCCAGTAACAACGTAAACTTCAATGTCATTTTTCTCAGCGAATTTTGATAAAGTTCCAATCAAATCATCTGCCTCAAAGCCGTCTATTTCAAATATATCAATAGCCATCAATTGCAGTAGATCCTTTAATACAGGAAATTGTTCTGCAAGTTCCTCGGGCATTCTCTTTCTTCCAGCCTTGTATTCTTTGTATTCCTCATGTCTGAAGGTTGGGGCTTTTCTGTCAAAAGTACATACTATGTAATTGGGCTTTATCTCTTCCTTCATTTTTATAAGCATATTAGTAAAGCCATATAAAGCATTTGTATGCAGTCCTTCAGTATTAGTTAAAGGCGGAAGGGCATAAAAAGCTCTATTCATCAAGCTGTGTCCATCTAATATTATTAGTCTTTCTTTTGACATAATAACTTTCCTCCATTAATATGTATATATTTCGTTTCTATATTGTTCAATACTTCTCTTAAATTCCATGAAATTATCGCCAGGAAACTTGTTTAGCATTTCCTTTAATATTTCAAAAGCACATACATTTTCAAGAACAATAGATGCAGGGACAACGCCGCACACATCAGATCTTTCATATCTGTTTGTAACATTTGTCTTGGTTTTTAAATCAATTGAAGCGATACTCTGTCTTACAGTAGGTATTGGTTTCATAAAAGCTTTAAGTTCAATATTTTCACCATTAGAAACACCAGCTTCTATACCGCCGCAGTTATTTGTTTTTCTTTCAATTTTATTATTTTCATAGTATATTTCATCATTAAACCTGCTTCCAGTTAGGCTTTGAGAAAGTCCATTTCCAAACTCTATAGCCTTTATGCCTTGAACAGACATTACTGCAAAGCTTAAAACAGCATCAAGTTTTCTATCCCATTGAGAATAGCTCCCTATTCCAGCAGGAATACCTTTCATAGATATGAAAATACTTCCACCTATAGTGTCTCCATTTTCTTTACAAATATCAATTTGATTTTTCATTTTAGCTTCAATATTTTTATTATAACACCTTAGTTCACTTTCTTCTATTATTTTGTAATTGCTGTTATCGAATAAATCTGCTTCTTCATCCTGTATAGTCCCTATGCTGTTTACCTTACTTCTAATAGTTATATCAAGTTCTTCAAGTATGCTTTTGCATAAAGCTCCAACAGCAGTTCTTATGGCAGTTTCTCTTGCCGAAGTTCTTTCTATTACATCTCGTATATCTCCAGTTTTATATTTTAAGAATCCTACTAAGTCTCCATGTCCTGGCCTTGGTACTGTTATCTTTTTATCTTCCTCAGGCTTACTTTCAAGTATATCCTTCCAATTATCATAATCCTTATTATAAATTACCATTGTTATTGGACTTCCTGTAGTAACCATTCCTCTTACACCAGACCATATTTGAGCTTTATCCTGCTCAATTTTCATTCTTGCTCCTCTGCCATAGCCTTTTTGCCTTCTTCCTAGTTCACTGTTTATATAGTCCAAATCTATTTTTATATTAGAGGGTAACCCTTCAATGATAGAAACTAAAGCCTTTCCATGTGACTCTCCAGCATCGAGAAATCTAAGCATATGTTTTCCTCTTTTCCTTTTATGTTAAAAAATATTTAAATCAAGTTCTCTTGACAATTCTTCAAGTATTCTTATACCTGCAATACTATTTCCCCTTGCATCTAAAGCAGGTCCATAAACTCCTATTCCCATTCTTCCAGGAATTGCAGCAACTATTCCTCCGCCAACTCCGCTTTTAGCCGGAACTCCAACCTCTACAGCAAACTGCCCTGAAGCATCGTAAAGTCCACAAGTAACCATAATAGTCTTTACTATCCTTGCAATATTTCTAGGTACAACCCTTTCTCCGCTCCATGGTAAAACCCCGTCATTTGAAAGCATTGCTCCAATCCTAGCGATGTCTCTGCAGGTTGCTTCAATGGAACACTGCTTAAAGTATACATCGAGTACTTCTTCTGCATCCTGTTCTATAACTCCTGTACTTCTCATGAAATATGCCAAAGCCCTGTTTCTATCTCCAGTTTTCTTTTCCGATTGATATACATCTTCATTGATATTTATGTCTGGATTTCCTGTTATCTTTCTTGTAAAGTTTAATATTCTATTAAAAATAACCTCTGAAGTCTCACCTTCAATAAGGGAAACTGTAGCTATGGCCCCAGCATTAATCATCGGATTTAATGGTCTTTGAGGATTTTTAGTCTCTAAGTTTATTATTGAATTAAAGGCATCAGCAGTTGGCTCTACTCCAACCTTTGAAAATACTCTATCCCTTCCATTTTCAAGAAGAGCAAGCATTAAAGTTATTATTTTTGATATGCTTTGTATAGTAAACTTGGTTTTATAGTCTCCGCCATTATATTCTTCTCCATCTAATGTAATAATGCATACTCCTGCTGCATCTTGGTCTGCTTTTCCAAGCTCAGGAATATATGTTGCCACCTTGCCATCTTTAGTCCATCTTCTATTATTTTCAATAACTGCTTCTAATAATTTGTTCATCTTATTCCTCCACTATAATATAATGCTATTTACATACATTAAATATTTTAACATTAATTATTGTTTCTTATAAAGTATATAATTAGTTTTTATATAAATTAAATTATAATTTTTAAAAAAACATTGCTTTTTTAAAATATATATGATAACATAACTTATGTAAATTTGCCGATGTGGCGGAACGGCAGACGCACTCGACTCAAAATCGAGCGGGAAACCATGTGGGTTCGAATCCCACCATCGGCACCAAGATTATCCATACTTTTAGTATGGATTTTTTATTTTATTTAAAATAACTTAATTTAAATTACAAAAAAGCAACCGGATAAACCAGTTGCTTTTAAACTGAAGGAAGTATCAATAAATTTGGATTTGGGGTTTAGGGTTTGGGATTTGTTTATATTTATATTATAAATAATAATTATCAATAAATCAATACTTTTCTTTAATATTTTTTAAATTTAATAATTATCATTTATGCTTCTTCTTATTGGTCCTTTTCCATCCTTCTCTTCTTTAATATCAACTCTATTTGGCTCTTTATTTTTTGCTTTATGCTTGTTGCTTTCTTTTGTCATGTGCTACTCCTCCTTTGTATCTGCAGTGCCGTTTAGCTCAAAGATTTGAGGTTTAATTTCCACTTCTTTAATGCTGCCATTTTCATTATAGCCTACCTGTGTTGTAGGCCTGTTAACTATTGGAGTTTTCATATAGGCTATATTACTTACATTTATTTCTTCCTTATATCTTTCTATTTCTTCATCTGTAAGTTCTCTTCCTTTCATGGAAGTTCTAATCATTTCTTCACTGCTCATTATTTCACCGCCTAACTATATTCCTCTTATAAGGCCTTGGGTCTTATGCTTTTCTATTTCTGCACCTTGTATTATCTCTGGTTTTGAAGGTTTCTTATTTTCCTTTTTTGTAGATTTTTTAGTTTCTCTATGTGACATTATTATCTCCCCTTCCTATTAACGCTTCTTTCCTGGATCATCATATACTGCCCTTGCACTTTCAGCCTGAGGATCATGTTTTATATTTTTCTTTTTAAAATGATTATCTTGTTTTTTATTATTAAAAGTATGACTCATTCCTTGATTTTCACTCATATTTCAACTCCCCTTTCACTAATTAGATTTTCCACTGTAGGTCTATTTATGCTTTATAAATAATAGCAAAAAAGAGCCAAAAGGCTCCAAGTTTGTTTGTGTTATTTATTTTCCTTAATTTTATCCATAATTAAAATGTTAAAGTCTTCGCCAAATTCTTCATTAAACTTTGCTTCAAATTCTCTAAGCTTATTTTGTTGTTCCTGAGTAAGAACAGCATAATCTACATCTTGAAGTGCCTTAATTTCTTTTTTATCCATTATTGCTCCTCCTTTTTATCATCATTTAATATTGTACTGCAGGCATTTCCTTCTATTCTTTGATTATTAATTATACAATAGTCCTCCGATTTTTTTGTAACTTTCATTTTTTCAGTTGTATTAATATATTCTTTAGTTATATTTTTCTGTTTTAAATTACTTTTCAACTAAACCACTTCCTCAAAAATATAATGTGCTTTTATAATCTTTTGTATTCATTCAGCATATATTTATTTAGAGAATACTTATACAAGGTGGTAACATTGAATAGAAAAACTCTGTACATAATATCCATTTTAATCCTTCCTATTCTATTTATAGGCTGCACAATAAAGTTAGGAAGTTATTCAATTAATAATTTTACTGTTACGAAAAAAAAACCAAACAACTACTTTTATACAAATTTGCTTATAAAAAATTTAGTAACACAATCTAAAGTAAAAGTAGAGCTTTTAGATACGAATTTTTCTAAAGAAGCTGATTTAAGTTCCGAAGATATAGATACAATCAAAAAATTCTCCAAATCAATTAAAAAATCAAATTTTATAGAGAAACCAAAGGACATATCAGACAAACCACAATATAAGCTTTTCCTTAACTTTGATAAAGAAAAATTTGTCATAAACGTTTATAATGAAAAATACATATCAGTTTATCCTTGGGATGGGACATACTCCATGGATTATGTAGATATGGAAGGCATTCAGCCTTTGTATAATTTGTATGGTTTATGCAAATATCTAATTCCTAGATAACATTTTTGCCTTGGGATCCAATCCTAAGGCTTTTTTTCTTAACCCTCTATGAAATTATCTTCTATAGATATATAATCTTTAATATAATTTCTAATATTTATGAAAAAGGAGGAAAAGATGAGCAGTCTATCTTTCCAAAGCCTATACAGTAAAATATCAAGAAAACTTTTAAGTACAAAATGGCTGGATAAATTAAATATTGACTTTAATTTTATTGAAGAGAATTTAAAGGCGGATAAGTTTGTTAATAATCTTAAAGAAAGTATTAAAAATAATGATTACAGCTGCAGAGCAGTATTGACTTTATGCATGGATATGATTAATAAATTAAGCTATCCTAATCTTCCAGATGACTGGCTTAATTATATTTATCAGTACACTTTAAATAAATCTTTTCCTGAAGCTGTAAATATAATACTTTTAGACTCCTTAAACCCTGCCTGTGAAATATACTTAAGAGTTTTAAGAGTTTTTTGCGAAGCACAAAAAATATCAAAAGATGGCACTTGGCAGAGTATTTATCCAATGAACTTTTTAACTGAGGAGGAAGAAAACTCACTTGAACATCCTGAAGAATATAAAAGGTTTTTAAAAACCTTTAAACATAATTATACTTATGAGATGATGAAGCTTAATGGTGAAGTTTTTGGCTTTAACACTCTAGACCATATATGCGGAGTTCACTATCTTTCACTTTACTTAGCAAGGCAGCTTAAAGCTCTTTCGGTACCAGTAGATTTAGGAAGAGTATCAGGAGCAGCCTCAGGACACGATATTGGAAAATACGGCTGTAAGCGTTCTGAACTAAAACGCGTTCCCTATCTTCACTATTATTACTCAGACCAGTGGTTTAAACGCATAGGCAGCAACTATATAAGAAATATAGCCATCAATCATTCAACTTGGGATTTAGAACTTGAAAACCTCTCCTTGGAATCCTTAATTCTAATTTACTCTGATTTTAGAGTTAAAAACAAAGTAACTGATCAGGGAGTTAAAATGCACATCTTTAATTTAAAGGATTCTTTTGAAGTTATTCTTGAAAAATTAGACAATTTAGATGAAGCAAAAGAAAAGCGCTATAAGAAGGTTTACGGAAAACTTAAGGATTTCGAGAACTTCTTACTAAGTATTGGAGTCAATACAGCAATAGATTTTTCAAATTCACTCCCAATTAAGAAAACAGATATAAAAAATTATTCTCTTATGCAGGGAGATGAAATAGTACAAAATTTAAAATACATTGCAGTAAGTCATAATATTAATTTAATGTATCAGCTTCGTGACGAATATTCTCTTGATTATATCCTTGAGCTTGCCCGAAGTGAAAAGGATTGGAAAAACTTTAGAGAGTACATAAGAATATTTCAGGAATATTCTACTTATCTTACGCAAAACCAAAAACTTCAAACTATAAAATTTCTTTACGAAAATCTTGTTCATCCTGAAGATGATATTAGACGACACTGCGCTGAATTAATAGGTACACTTATTGCTATTTTTGATGAAGACTATAGAAAAGAGATACCTGAAAATGTTAAATTGGAAGCTCCTCCTGTAACCAGCACTAATTTATTGAGACTTTATATGGAGCAAATGCTTTTTCCAAGCTATAAGCTTATTTCTGAACATCGATTTTTTAATGGCTACAATATAAGCATAATGGTAAACTCTCTGTTTAAAAGCTGCCAAAAAAAGTCAATGCCTGAATACAGAAAAATTATATTAAGTTATTTTGATGAAAAAATTTCAAAAACTACAGAAGCCCAACTTTTTCTTATAGAAACTATTAAATACATACCTGTATCCCCTGAAGATGATAGTTTGAAAAATCTATATTCTTTTTTGCTTACTATGATGAAAAAACACAGTAACACATTAAGACTTAGCTCTCTTGAAGCTTCCTTAAGACTTTTATCAAGATTAGATAAGGAGCATTATTTTAGAGTTTCATTAAAGGAGTTTTTAGCTTCTAAGCAAAAAAGAAGCAATGTAGCCTCTGAAAACCTTTTGAAATACAATTTGTCAGTGCAGCTATATATGGATGATTTAAACGAAGTTTTCAGTGCTCACTGCAGATTAGATGAAAAGAAGATATCCGATATTTTTCTAAGCAACCTAAAAACCGCTACAGATTGGATAAGAAAAAGAAGTCAAATCTTACTTCTTCTTGATTATACCTTAAAAAATATCGAAGGAAACGGACTTCATACAGCCATTCACTTTTGTAATTTGTTAAAGGTGAGCGCAATAGAAAATGTACGTAATACAGCTGGAGATGCTATTTTAGAAATAATGCCTCATATATCTCTTGCGGAAAGAAACGAAGTTGCTGTAGAGCTTTTACGAGCACTCGAAATAGAGGGAAATAGATTTACTGAATACATTCCTCACTATATAGGGCAAATTATTCTATGGCTGCAGCCTGTTGAACTAGATGAGATTATAGAAGATTTGCAAAACAAAATTAAAACCTCTAGTTCTAATGTTAAATCCTTAATTCTTAAAACTATAGGTGTAGCTATCTCTAACTATCCTAACTATAAACATAGATTTTCAGAGTCTTTTGAAGACTATAATACTAGAAAGGTCTTTATGCTTGGAATATTATTAAACTCCCTTGCCGACTATGAGACCAAATCAAGACAAACAGCTTTCAGTGTACTCGGGAAAGATATCTTTGGAACAACTAATCTTAGCCTGGATAATAAAGAAGTTATTTTTAAGCTGATAAGCAAAAAAATACTTACAATGATTACAGATACTCAAGGAGAAGAGCTATTATTTTTATCAAACTCAGCTGCCTTAAATCACTTGTATAGATTTATTTCTGACTACAGCTTTATTAAGGGAAGTATTAATATCGAAATTCCGAGCAAAGTAGCTTTCTTCCCTGGAACCTTTGATCCCTTCTCACAAAGCCACAAGGAAATAGCTAAATTTATAAGGGATAGAGGTTTTGAGGTTTATCTTTCAGTGGATGAATTTTCATGGTCTAAAAAGACCTTGCCAAATATGCTTAGACGACGTATTGTCAGCATGTCTGTTGCAAATGAATTAAATATTTATGTATATCCTCATACACTGCCTGTAAATATAGCAAATGAAGAAGATTTGAAAAACTTAAAGTCTAGTTTTCAAAATTCTGAAGTCTATATAGCTGTTGGAAGCGATGTTGTTCTTAATGCCTCCTCTTATAAATCCTCTAGAACACCAGAGTCTATACACAGCTTTAATCATATTATATTTGAACGTGGTAAAAACAAAAAACTTGAAGCAGCTGTAAAAAATATAGACGGTAAGATAGAATGGATTGCATTGCCTTCAAGATATTCAGATATAAGTTCTACTCAAATCAGAAACTATATAGATGAAAGCAGAGATATCTCAAGTCTTATAGATCCTCTTGCTCAAAAATACATTTACGAAAATGGCTTTTATCAAAGAGAGCCTCAGGAAAAAGTCTCTGTTAGTTCCTTATGGCTTAAGGTTGAGGTTTTTGAAGAAATTACTGAAGAAATCTTATTAGATATTTATTCCATAACCGGCATGCAAAAAGATGTTTTATATCATAAAATAAAGGAAACTATGACGAAACCGTCTGGCAGGCTCATTATTATAAGAAACACTTTAAACAAAAATGAAGCAGTTGGATTTTCGCTGTTTCACTGGATACGTTCAAGCGCACTATACGAAGAACTTAAAGATATAAAACTTTCTCAATATATTAGAGAGCAAAGCACTGGCAGAACTGTATTAATTCATGGTGTTGGCGTGAAAAATCCTGACAAGTATAAATCTCTTGATCAGATCATAATAACAGAAACCCTTGCATTTTGCTTATCAAGGGACTACGAGTTTGCTATATTTAAAAATAGCCTTACGGATTCCTGTTCCTCCACAATTTATGAGCTTTTAAAGCTCCAGGGTTTTAAGTATGTCCCAAGCTCATCAATAGACAATCCGGCCCTTGTAGTAGATATGAGTACACCATGTGTATTAAATTTAGATACGGAAAACCTATTAAAGGAACCTTTTAGGGGCAATGTGAAAATACGCTCTGCTGTATCAGTAGCAAGACGGAAGCTTCAGGAAGCACTTACAAAGCTTTACCCTGGTGAGCTTATACTAAGCTTTGACAGCAGCATGCTTCATCAATCTATGATTAAAAAAATATGTAATGAAAACAATGTTCCGACTGAAATTTCCATTCCAAGAAAACTTGGAAATTCTATGTGCGTACCTTATGGTGATATATTAGAAAGATATGTAATACCTAATACAGTTACAAAGGCCCTGCATACAGAAAAACTTTTTGAGCCCACTATGAAGAATTTTAATATTGGCCCTTTTCCATATTATCTTGATTTAGAAACTCAGGTTAAAATGCTGAAATCCTTTAGGAAACCTGTTATATTAGTAGATAATATACTTCATAAAGGTTATAGGATGAAAGCTCTTGACCCATTATTTAAGGAGAAAAACATAAAGGTTCAAAAGATCGTATGCGGTATATTGTCCGGGCGTGGCAAAGATCTTATGGATATCCAAAACAGAGAAGTTGATTTTGTATATTTTATACCAAGATTAAAAATATGGTTTAATGAAAACTCTCTATATCCTTTTATAGGAGGAGATGCTCTTTGGAGAGGCAGCTTCCCCGAAAGAAACCTGCTGCCTTCAATTAATCTTATTATGCCATATACTTCTCCAACCTTTATAAGAAATTCAAATAAAAGTGCAGTTTATAATCTTTCAAAGGTATGTCTTGAAAATGCACTGCATATACTTTCAACTATAGAGGAGGAGTATCATATCCTCCATGAAAGAAATTTAAGCCTCCTAAATTTAGGCCAGGTTTTTACTATTCCACGATGTCCTGACAGAGGAAAAAATATTAATTACGATTTGAACTTAAGTCCTTCAAATTATATAAAAAATGATTTAGAACTGTTATTGAGACTTGATAATATAATTAATTCTCAATAAAGAAAGGGGTTAACTAATGATATTTTATAAAATAAAAGGTAAAATTGTTTTATCTAAAATTCCAAGAGATAGCTACGAAATAATTTCTGAGGAAGAAGCAAAAAACACTGATGGAATTATTTATTCTTTAACAAATATGAACCCTAGGAAAAGCAGAAGAAGCTTTTGTGTTACAAACCCTTCAGAGCTCTTTCTTGAAAAAGAAGATCTTAAGCTTCTAAAAAACCAAAGCAGCACAGCTGAAGCCTCTGATATTCCTGATTGGATTAAGAATAAAATCAGTAATAGAGAAATTACATGTATAAATGCAACTTTTCCTAATTGGGAAGAAGTTATAGATGGACCTGCACTTCCTCAAGGCAAATGGAGAATAAATATTATAGGACTTGGAGATGTAGGAGGAAACCTTGCTGCAGGACTTAGACTTGCTGCCTCAGATTATGTATCAGAAATTGGACTTTATGATATAGATCCTAATAGAATAAAGCGATGGAAGTACGAAGCAGCACAAGTACTCTCTCCTTCATATGAGATGATACCTCCAAAGCTTTATCCATTAACAGAGGATACTATGTTTGATTGCGATATGTTCGTATTTTGTATTTCTGTAGGCGTACCTGAGGTAGGTAAAGAACCTGAAGATGTTAGAATTGCTCAATTCGAAGGCAATGCTGAGGTATTAAAGCAGTATTCTAAGCTTGCCAGAGAAAAAAACTTTAAGGGTCTATTCATAGTTATGTCAGATCCTGTTGATCTTTTAAGTAATATAGCCTACAACTTCAGCAACATGGATGAAGACGGCAATATGGACTTTAAAGGTCTTGCACCTGAACAGATCAGAGCTTACGGTCTAGGAGTTATGCATGGAAGAGCAGCCTATTTTGCTGAGGAGGAAGGCGCTCTTCAATATTTAACTGAAGGAAGATGCT
This sequence comes from Clostridium rhizosphaerae, assembly GCF_016765585.1. Taxonomy (GTDB): domain Bacteria; phylum Bacillota; class Clostridia; order Clostridiales; family Clostridiaceae; genus Clostridium_AT; species Clostridium_AT rhizosphaerae. The sequence goes on along the minus strand of NZ_JAESWC010000002.1, from coordinate 75,768 downwards.
TTGGTCCTCATGGAGAAGGTGTTGTAGTAGCCGACAGCATAAAAAACTATAATGAGAAGCTTTCAGATTATTTAACTGTAAGAACAAAGAACGCCAACTTAGATGTACGTACCTTTGGATTTAAACCATATATTGCTCCTGCCTTTTCCTCAGGAGTTCTATCCTTTATAGAAACCATAAAAGGCAATTGGCATTACAGCGCCACATCCATTGGGGGAATATTTATGGGCTCTAGAAATAAGCTGCTAAAATCAGGTGTTGAGCTTGAAACCTATGATTTCCCTGATAATCTTTATAATAAGCTTCAAAATACCTATGACTACTTAGCAGACTGGTACGAAAAGCCTATATTTCATAAATAAACAAATAAAAAATCTTGCACAAAATGCAAGATTTTTTAATTATAATTCTGAAACCCTTGAAAGCTCTTCAAAAATATTCATTATTCTTTTGTTAAGTAAAGGATGCATTAAATATGGTGCTATATCATTAAGAGGTTTTAGAACAAAAAGTCTTTCATGCATCCTTGGATGAGGCACGATTAACTCCTCGCTGCTTATTACCATATCATCATAAAATATTATATCTAAATCTATAGTTCTTGGTCCCCATTTAATAATTCTTTCTCTTTTAAGAATTTGTTCTATAATCATAAGCTGTTCTAAAAGTTTCTTTGGTGAATAAAGTGTTTTTATTTCTATGACGCAGTTTAAAAAATTGTCCTGCTCTAAATATCCTACTGGTTTTGTTTCATACATACCAGATACTTTTTTTACTATGGTACCTGGCAGTTTATCTATTTTATCTATAGCATCCTTAAGATAACTATTTTTGTCTCCTAAATTCGAACCTAATGCAATATAAGCAGTATGCCAGCCCCTTTCTACCTCAACAGAAGCATACCTCAATGGCCTTCCTATCGGAGCCCAAGGTTTTTTAATACAAACCTTAATTGATTTTACTAATTCATACTTATTAAGTATAAATTGGGCAAGCTTCTCAGCAGCACTTTCAATCAAATCGTATTTTTCCTTCTTAAACTCTTCCTCTGCAGCTAAGCATAACTCACCATAATTTACAGTTTTATCTAGGTCATCAGAATTTCCTGCATCTTCAAGGTCTAGCGAAAGTTCTAAAGATATTAAAAATTTTTGTCCCATAGCCTTTTCCTCAGGATTTACTCCATGGTAAGCATAAACTTCCAAATCCTCTATGTTAATTTTATCCATGCAATCTATCTCCTAACTATTGCGTCAGTCATTACTGCCGCTCTTTTATTTTCCTTCACATCATGAACTCTAACAAAATCACAGCCCTTTATAATACCTATTACAGTTGTAGCAAGGGTACCCTCTATTCTATCATGGGAAGGTAAGTTTAATGCATTTCCTATCATCGATTTTCTTGAGGTTCCAAGAAGAACAGGAAGTTTTAACTTTTTAAGATACTCAAGCTTATTCATAACCTCTAAATTCTGCTCATAGGTCTTTGCAAAGCCTATACCAGGATCTAAAATTATATTCTCAGCTTTTACTCCCGCACTTAAAGCTATATTAATACTTTCTTCTAAATCCTTCAATAAATCATCCATAAGGCTTTTATAGTCCATATTATCCTTGTTATGCATAAGAATATTTACTGTATTATATTTCGCTGCAACCTCTGCGATATATTTATCCTTCTTAAAGCCCCAAACATCATTTATTATGGAAGCTCCAGCTTTTACCGCAAGTTCTGCCACCCTTCCTTTATAAGTATCAACAGAAATAGGTACGTGAGTTTCCTTAGAAAGTGCTTCTATTATAGGTATAACTCTTTTTATCTCTTCTTCTTCATTTACAGGAAGATGGTTTGGTCTTGTTGATTCTCCCCCTACATCTATAATATCTGCACCCTCTTCAAGCATTTCTCTTGCATGTGCTAAAGCAGCTTCTATATTATTGAATTTTCCGCCATCAGAAAAAGAATCAGGTGTAGCATTTAAAATTCCCATTATGTAAGTTCTTTCCTCTAGTTTAAATTCCTTGTTTCCAATAAACATCTTTTGTCCCCCTTTTAGCTTAAGCTTATCATTCTAAAAACCTCATTTTTTAAGCTTTCATTATCTTTAAAATCACCAAGATATGCGGTTGTTACTGTTTTACTTCCTGGCTTTTTTACTCCCCTCATAGTCATGCAAAGATGTTCCGCTTCTATAACTACCATAACTCCCTTAGGGTTTAAATATTCCATTAAAGCCTTAGCAATTTGATTAGTCATTCTCTCCTGAAGCTGAGGTCTCTTAGCAAAAACTTCAACAGTCCTTGCAAGCTTGCTTAAACCTGTTACCTTTCCATTTGATATATATGCCACATGAACTTTACCGTAAAAAGGTATCAGGTGATGCTCACACATGGAATAAAACTGTATGTCCTTTTCTAAAACAATACCATCTTCCTCTACTGAAAACACTCTATCTAAATGAGTCTTAGCACTTTCAAAATTCCCAGAAAATATTTCTTCATACATTCTGGCAATTCTGTCGGGGGTATCCAAAAGGCCTTCCCTCTCAGGATCCTCTCCTATAGCCTCCAGCATCATTTTTACTGCTTCTTTTATCTTAAGCTTATCTATCATTTTAACACTCCTATTGCATTACATTTGTTTACAGATAAATTATATAACTTATTCTTTATTATATCAAAAAAATAGTTTATAATTAATTAAAACATTTTACAAATACACTATTTAATAGTTAAAGGAATGATTTTATGACGCTTAAAGCAGATTTACATATGCACACTCATGCCTCTGATGGAAAATTAACTTCCATAGAGATAGTAAATAAATGCAAAATCAAAGGTCTTGATATAATATCAATAACTGACCATGATACAACTGCCGGCATAGAAGAGGCGCTTACTCATGGCTTGGAGCTTGGAATAACCGTTGTCCCAGGTATAGAGCTTTCAACAACCTATAACGGAGAAAGTATTCATGTTCTTGGATATTTTAGAGATGATTCTTATAAAAATAAAACTTTTTCTAAAATATTGAAGGAAATGACTGACTTTAGAATAAACAGAGGAAAAAAAATAGTAGAAAATCTAGATAAACACTTTAATATTGAGCTTGACTATGACGATATATTAAGAAAGGCAAAAGGAGTAATAGCAAGGCCTCATATTGCAAAAGCCATTGTAGACAAAGGTTATGACTACAGCTGGGAATATATATTTAAAAATATTATTGGTGAAAACAGCCCTGCCTATGTTCCCAAAAAGAACTTGTCCTTAGAGGAAGGTATTAATTTACTAAAATCTGTTAATGCATTGGTGGTTTTGGCCCATCCAATTCTATACAAGAAGACAAGTGCTGAAGAACTTATGAATTATGAATTTGATGGTATTGAAGCTATATATCATATGAATACACCTAAGCAGAATGATTATTACAAATCTGTAGCCAAAAAATATAAAAAAATTATAACTGCGGGTTCTGATTTTCATGGAATAGAAAAGAAAGATAATGGTCACGGCTCCATAGGCTGTGTATCACTTACTGGAGAATATCTGACCATTTTTATGGATTCAATAAATTTAAAACTAAAATAAAAACTGGAGTCATTTAAGCAGGCTCCAGTTTTTTATAAATCATTGCTATAAATACTCATATCAACATTCTGCACTACATTGTTGATATATTCTTAAGTAACACATCTTTAGTTTTTAACTTTAATTTATCAGTTACAATCATGATTGCACCTTTTTTATAAAAATAATCAGCAACAATTTCATCGTTTACAGTCCAAACTCCAAACTTTAACTTATTATTATTTATAAGTTGTATTTTTTCATCAGAAGTATTCTCATAATTACAGTACATAAAGGCATTTCTTAATTTGTTAGCAAAATCTAAATTATCCTGATTTACATCCATCATGACAGCAATAGTAGTTGCATCACTGCGTTTTCTTAATTCAAACAAAACTTCCTTTGAATAGGAGCAAAATATAGACTTGTCCAATAATTTGTATTTATTTAAGCTGTTTAATAAATTATTATAGCTTCTAGAGGATATTTGTTTTTCATTAGGTTTAATATCTAAAATAGGTATTAATTTTTCGCTGCCGCATAGTTTAAGAAAATCCTCAAGGGTAGGTATGGAAAGACTCTCATTAACATTTCCTTTTAATCTTAGTCCTTCTATTTCCTTTAATGAATGGCTCCTAACAGTGCCCTTGCCGTTTGTAGTTCTATCTAAAATATAGTCATGCATTATAATCCATTGTCCATCTTTTGTTAATTGCAAATCTGTTTCGACTATCTTGTAGCCAGATTCCTTTGCAGCTTTAAAAGCTTCAATAGAATTTTCCGGTTCCTTTGATATCATTGGTGCACCACGATGAGCCACATAAGTAAAATCACCTAAGGATTCTATAAAATTATTATAATCATGATATGGAAAAACAACAGGCTTGACTGATTTACTATCGTTTGAGGAAGATAAAAAAGAAAAATTATAGCTTTGAAGGGGGTTGGCCATTGATAAACCTAATAAAACAAGAGACATTAAAATAACGATTACAGCAAATGGCTTACTCATAAAATCTCCTTACACTCTCCAATAGTATTTTTACTGTGCATTATATAGTATACATATAATAGCATAAAGCATTTAGAAATGATATAGTATTGGAGAGCTAAAAGAAGAAAACAAAGGAAGTTCTCTTAGAATGATTTATAATTTATAATAGGCCAAACTCTTCCAATATAAAGCTGATTCCTGTTAACAGCTCCCTTAAAGTTTACATTAATATTATCACTAAAGTATTCCTCTTTGTAACTAATTCCATTTGTAGAATCTTGCGTTGACCAATATTTGAAGCCTACTATATTTCCTTTGTCATCCTTTATCCAATTAATAAACACAGCAGTATGCCCAGATTTTGTTCTGCTAAAATCAATAAAATCGCCAGATTTAGCATCTTCAAGTCTTTTTATTTGAGTCCCAAGTCCATATTTGACTATTGCTCCAGCAAGCTGATCACCTTCAGACTTTGGTCCTCCTTGTGCAGCAAACCAAGTCAGCATAAAATCCTTCATATTATCAATAGACATATTATTAAAGTTATCCATTTGCATTCCGGCTTCCTTATTTCGTTCTTCCATGGCTTTAAAGAAAACTTCAAATGTTAAACCAACACAATGACTAGATTTGCTCCCGTCTGGGTTTGCCTTAGCAATTGTAGAACCTTTATAAGCAATATTTTCTGTTACTCCGTTATAATGCTCATAATCATTATTTAAAAGATATGGATATTTCCCACCCTTATAAGACTCTATAACCTTTATTACATAACTATTTAATTCTGAATTTTGAGCAATAGCTTTCATATCTTTTTGTGAAACATTTACACTTGCAGCTTGTGAAGTCTTTTCTTCTGAACCTAAGTTTTGAGAAGAATTATCGGCACTCTTATTTGTTGATTCATTTTTTATAACATTCTCTGAAGATTTATAAGCCTTATTTGACTTTAATATAGTTTGTCCCAAAATAATATAGGAAGCACCAGCAGTTAATATAATTAATAAAGCAATACTTCTAAAAGTCTTATTTTTCAAAATCATAAGCTTGTCTCCTTGTCCATCAGTTTAAACTTATTTATAATAATAAATTAACAGACAAAATTTTTCAACAAATATCGACATATTTCTGCATATACCAATTTTACTATAACTGGTTTTACTGGTCTTATAAGCATTGTATGAACAGTAAAACTTATCAAAAGTATCAATGCAGGTATTCTTACTAGGGAATGGCTGATAATGGCAAGTTAAAAGAAGATATAATTTATTTCAAATAGAAAACAATAATCTCCTTGAATCATTGTTATTACCTTCACGCTTCAGATATAATAATAGTAAATACTTGCAGATTACTACGATGTTAAGGAGGCTTTTATGTCTGATATTATAATCAAATTGCTCGAGGAGTCAGATGCACAGGAACTTTTTACATTTGAACTTAAAAATAGGGATTTTTTTAAAAGAGTAGGTTTCCCAAGAGGCGATAACTATTATGAATTAAATAATTTCAGTACAATAGTAAAGGAGTCAGCTGAGGAACAAGAGAAAGGATTATCATATATGTATTTAATAAAGAATCATTCTGGAATGATTCTTGGCAGAATAAATTTATTATCAATAGTAAGAGGAAGTTTTAATAAGGCTGAACTAGGCTATAGAATGGGCGAGGAACATCAGGGAAAGGGATATGCAACAAGCGCTGTAAAACTTGTTTTAGATGAAGCAGTAAATAGGCATAAGCTTCATAGGATAGAGGCTGGGACATCACCTAATAATATAGGATCTCAAATAGTATTAATAAAGAATGGTTTCCAGTTTGTTGGGCGTTTTAGTAAATATATCAATAAGAATGGAGAATGGTGTGACAGCATATATTTTGAAAGAATACTTGATTAAATATATTTTGTTATTACCGTTATTCGTACAACTTATTTAAGAGCATGATAAAAACAGCATTAATATATATAATGTAATAAAGTTCTTACATTAATGAAGTCATAAAATATCCAATCTTCAAGGATTTTTGGGACATCTTTAATGTATTAGAACTTTTGCATTATATATAAATATTAATACTGTTTTTGTGTTATTCTTTATGATTTTTTTTATTTTGATCCTCAAAACTGTATATCGATGTTCTTATAAAAAATGGATTCTTATATCTTAGTAAATGGATATTTAAATGCTGCTATAAGCTCTCTTCCAAAATTTTTAAAGCTGTAATTCTTAATACCGCATAAAATATAGTGCATAAAAATGCCTTTGCGCCCTCTTACCTCAACTCCCATTGCTTCACCAATACTTGAAATATATAAAGGAATTATCCAGCCTAAGTCTATAGGATTAAATTTGCTTTTGGATCCATTGTTTATTGCTGCTGCAATATTCTTACCAGCATGTTTTCCTGACATTTCAGCGAAGGTAACAGCCCTTCTTAAAAATTTTCCATCCTTACCTTTTATAGCGGCAGCATCTCCAGCTGCATAAACTTCTTTATAATTTGGTATTGATAGATATTCATCTACGATTATTCTTCCATCAGGAAGTGACGCATAATTTCCTATTGGTTTTAAAGAAGATTTAACTCCACTGCACCAGCAGAAAAAAACATCCTTAATAATTTCATCGTTCTTTAAGGTTATATTTTCACCATCAAACTGAGCAATTTGATTTTCAGTATAGATTTTAAAATCCAACTTCTTAAGTTTACCCATAACATGACTAGAGGATTTTTCTGAAAGCATAGGAAGTACTTTTTTCGCTAGCTCAACAAATACTACATTAAGTTTTTTGCCTTGCTTCTTTGCATAGTCATATAGGTTGCAGGCAAGCTCAATACCTGTAAATCCAGCCCCTGAAACTACTAAAGTAGGATTCTCAGTCTTTCTTATATAACCTTCAAATCTTTCCCTAACATTATTAGCAGCCTCTAGTGAATCTAATAAATTTACATTTTCAAGATGCTGATTAAAACCATATAAGTTCGTTGTTGAACCAGCGGCCATAACTAGATAATCATAAGTGTACTTAGTTTTTGAGGTTGTAATTTCATTCATATCTAAATTGATATTTGTTATTTCTTCCTTTAAAAATTTAACTCTTCTTGGCAGTAAGCTGGATATTTTTTCAGTTATATCTTTTTCTTTCAGCCTGCCGCTTGTAAGCTCCGGAAGATTAGGAAGCATTGTTGTATATTCATTCTTGTCTATAAGATAGATTTCATTTTCTTTTGATACTTTCTTTGATAGCTGCTTTGCTGCCTTAATACCAGCAAAGCCCCCGCCAACTATAAATATTTTCATAATATATTCCCCCTATGTTATATAATTTTATTTTTATTTAACTATATAGATTTCAAAGTAAATCTGCTAATTGAAACTATGTAGTTCAGTTATATATTGCTGTTGTATGTTCCACAGCTTATAATAAGTTCCCTTTATATTTATCAGCTCATTATGGGTTCCTCTTTCGATAATCCTACCTTTGTCCATTACCAATATTTCATCAAACTTTTCCATAGAAACCAGTCTATGAGTTACCCAAACACAGCTTTTGTTTTCTATATCCTCATGAATTTCCTCTATGATTTTTCTTTCAATATTTATATCAAGGCTTGCAGTAGGTTCGTCTAACAACACTATTTTACTTTTCTTAAGCATTGCTCTTGTTAAAGCCAGTCGTTGTTTTTCTCCTCCTGAGTAATTACTTCCAAACTCTCCAAGCATTGTATCCAAGCCATCTGCGAGATCTCCAACAAATTGTTCAAGCTGCATTTCCTTAAGCTTTTTCATTATATCTTCTTCACTTATATCGCCATTTGCAATAAGTAAATTCTCTTTAACTGTAGTATTAAATAAATATGGGTTCTGATCTACATAAGTAAAGTTCTTTCTCAGCTCTTCCTTATCGATTTTTGAATAAGGGAGTCCTCCAAGTTCAATTTGTCCACGTTCATATCTCATGAAGCCAAGCAGAGTTCTTAAAACACTGCTTTTGCCAGACCCGCTTGCTCCAACAATAGCTATCTTTTTACCATAAGGAAGGTCAAAAGATATATTTTTAATGATTGAATTTTCTCCGCCCTCTTCACAAACCTCTAAATCTTTAACTACCAAATCAAATTTATCTGCCTTATTATATTCATTATCTTTATAATCACTGCTGTCTATTATAGAAAAAATATTAGTCCCAGCATTATTTGCTTCTTTAAATTTATAAAGAATGTTTGGCATCGGCATTAAAGCTTCAAAGGAGGCCATAGCTGCTAAAGGAATCATGGCATAGTAAACACCTTCCAATACTCCCATACTTACAGCTGGAGCCATAATTAAAAGAGAAAATACTATAACTAAACTTACGGATAGAGAATATAAGCTTTCTCCAATAACTGCAATTAAATTTTTCCTCTTTTGAATTGCTAAGTGTTCAACGCTTAATCTATTAAACTCTAAGGTAAATTGCTCCTTTAGTGAAAATATAGAAGTTTCAACTATTCCTTTTACTATATCTATTATTAATGAATTAAGTTCCTTCTTTATTTCCGCCTCTCTTTCAATGTAGCCTTTGTTAAATTCATATAATATTACAGGAATAATAAAGCCGGAAATTATATAAATTAAAATATAAATAATAGCAGCTTTTTTATTAAAATATGAAATAAAAATAGAAGTTATTATTCCAGTCAATACTGCTGTTATAAGAGGATATATCCCCCTTAAAAAAAATTCCTTTAATGTATCTACATCATTTATAAGCTTTGTGTAAATATCGCCTGTTTTAAAGTTTTTGTTGTTCTCAGAATAGTGCTCGTTAAAATTCTTGTAAAACCACCTTCTCATACTGCTTAATATTCTAAAGGTAGTATCATGAGAAAATATTCTTTCTAAATATCTGAACACTCCTCTTGATATTCCAAAAAACCTGACAGCTACAATTAAAACCATAAGATCCAGTACATCAGGATGCAGAGCAGCTTTCGATATAAGCACAGAAGATGTAGCAAGCATTCCAACATTGCTCATAATTGTAAATATACCCATTAATAATGCTAAAGCAACAAAGAAAATATGCTTTTTCATCAGGTAATTCATCACTTTTAAAATCCTCATAACTGCCCCTCCATAGATGTTATCATTTCATAATACATTCCCTTGTGCTGCATCAGAGTCTCCGGGCTTCCAAATTCAACTATCCTTCCCTGCTTAAGTACCATAATTTTATCTGCATTCTTTATGGTATTTAATCTATGTGCTGCAATTAAAACAGTTTTTTCCTTCAGTGAATCTCTTAACATATTGGAAAGCATTTCTTCAGTTTCAGAATCTAAGGCTGAGGTTGGTTCATCAAGTATTACAAGATCTGAATCTTTAGCAAGAACTCTTGCTGCTGCTATTCTTTGCTTTTCTCCTCCGCTGATTTCAATTTTTTCTCCATCTCCAATTAAAGCATCATATTTGTATTCAAACTGTGCTGCAAAGTCTTTTATATTAGCAGCTTCATATATATAGGAAAGTCTATCAAGCTCTTTATCCTTTCCTAAAGAAACATTATCCTCTATACTCATATTAAATATATGCGGAAACTGTGGCACTATTGAAAGCCTGCTAAAATAGCTCTTAAGGTCTATTTTATTAATATCAATACCATTTATAAAAACCATTCCATTTTGAGGCTTTAAAAATCCACTTAATATATTTACAAGGGTAGTTTTACCGCTTCCGCTTTCGCCAACAATAGCAACCTTTTCCCCTTTATGGATTTCAAAAGTCAAATTATTTAAAGTTTCCTTTTCATCATGTGAGAAGCTAAGATTATTAACATTTATATCAATTATATTTTCATTCATTTGAAGCATTTCATCTGAATTATCATCCTTTAAACTATCCTCAATTGCCTGTATCTTTTCAATGGCAACCTGTCCATTTAAAGAAGCGTGAAACTTCATACCCAGCTGCCTCATAGGAATATAAAATTCCGGAGCTAAAATAAGTATAAAAAACGCATTTAAAAAACTTATTTTGCTATAAACAAGCCTTAGCCCAAGATTAACTGCTAACACAGCTGTACTTATGGTTGCAGAAAGTTCTAACACAAGAGCTGATAAAAAAGAAATTTTAAGCACATCCATAGTGGACTTTCTATATTCTTCACTTATTTGAAATACTTTTTCCTCCTGCAGATTGCTTCTTCCAAACAATTTCAAAGTGCTTAAACCCTGAAGCATTTCAATAAAATGAGAACTTAAAATACTTAGCTTCTTCCATTGCCTTTCATTTACTTCCTTTGACTTATAACCTATAAGCCTCATAAAAAACGGTATTATTGGATAGGTTATAAGCATAATTGCTGCAGAAAGCATATCTCTTGAAGCTGCTGCAATGCATATGATTAAAGGTATCAAAAATGAAGCAAAAGCCTGAGGTATATATTGTGAAAAATAAGGAGTTATATTTTCAATACCATCAGTTAAAATATTTATGGTTTCCCCAAGCTTTTGATTTTTAACTTTATATGGATTTGAGGAGAGTATAAGTGAGAATGTTCTTCTCCTTATACCCTCCTTAATATCTTCAGAGCAATTTTTGATATACCCTTCAATTATAAAGTTAACAAAAGATTTCAAAGCAGCATTTGCTAAAAACATAATTGTATAATTTTTTATACTTTGTACACCTAGCTTCTTTATAAATATGCTGTCTACTATTAGCGCTAATAGATAAGCGTTTAATATAGTAAATGCAGAATTTAAAATAGAAGAAAGTACTGCTGCGGGAATATAAAGTTTTTTTAGAACGCCTTCTTTTAGTAATCTTTTATTAAACATTTTTTACCGCCTTAATATTCCAAGTCTTTCACTGTAATTCTTTTTCTAAATACCCAATAACTCCATGCCTGATAGCCTAAAACAATTGGTACAAACACTAAGGCAACCTTAGTAATAAGAGATAAAGTCTTTAGACTGGAGGATGCATTTTGTATTGTAAGACTGAATTCAGGACTTATATTAGAAACCATAACTCTTGGGAATAAGCCTAAGAATAAAGCCCCTACTCCAAGTGCAATTGCAAAACCATTTGTAATCATAGCAAACTTTACTTTTTTAGTGTTTACTAAATATAAGCTCAAAACTAAGAAACAAAGTCCTAAAATAGATGCTGCTATTGCAAAACTGCTCTTAAATAAATCAGTCTGAACAAAGGTTAAAATTATTAAAATCAAGGATGCTGCTATTGCATAAATACCTTCTGTTTCAGCAACCTTCAAAGCCTTCTTTTCAATATCCCCTGTAGTCTTTAAGGATAAAAATACTGCTCCATGGAATATGAATACTAAAAGTGTAGTTACTCCAGCGACTAAAGTGTAAACTGAAATCAAGTCAAAGAATCCGCCCACATAATTCAAAGTTTTATCTATAGGGACACCTTTTATAAGATTAGCTAAAGCGACTCCCCATAAAACAGCCAGCAGAGTGCTGCTTGCAAAAATTATTCTATCCCAATTTTCTCTCCAGGTCTTGCTTTCATTCTTGCTTCTAAACTCAAAGGCAACGCCTCTAAGAATTAAAGCAACCAAAACCAAAAGCAAGGCTAAATAAAAACCACTGAACATAGTAGCATACCAGTTAGGAAAAGCAGCAAATATTGCTCCTCCTGCTGTTATAAGCCAAACCTCATTTCCATCCCAAAAAGGTCCTATGCTATTTATAATTGCTCTTCTCTCTTCATCCTTTTTACCCAAGAAAGGAAGCAATATTCCTACTCCAAAATCAAAACCTTCTAGAAAGAAGAAACCAATAAAGAGTATAGCAATGAGTGCAAACCATATATTTCCTAAATCCATAATGATCCCTCCTTGTTACCTTTTGCCTCAGACTTTCCTGCTTCCACTTTAAGAGGAGACTCTTTAGCAAATTTAAACATTAAGATTACATCTATTACCATTAAAATAGAGTACAGTAGTGTAAACACTATTAAAGAAGTTAATACATAAGAAGCTGATACTGTAGGTGAAATAGCTTGATCAAGCTTTAAAAGTCCAAATACTATCCATGGCGTACGGCTTGACTCTGTTAAGATCCAGCCTGTAGAGTTTGCTATATATGGAAGTACTATTGCAATTGTTAAGATCTTAAGAAAACCCTTTTTATCTTCTATTTTACCTTTTTTATAAAAGAACACTGCAAGTAGCGCTAAAAGCAGCATCATAACTCCTGAGCCAACCATAGCTCTAAAGGTATAAAAGGAAAGAGTAACAGGCGGTATATAATTTCCAGCCCCATACTGCTTTTCATATCTTGCCTGAATATCATTAAGACCTTCAACTTTCCCGCTGAAGCTATTGTAGCTCATAAAACTTAAAAGTTTTGGAATAGCTATCTCAAATGTATTCTTTTTATTTTTTTCATCTACAATAGATACGATGCTAAGAGGAGCCGGATCCTTGCTGTCCCATAATGCTTCTGCTGCAGCCATTTTCATAGGAAGATGCTTAACAAGGTATTTTCCCTGTGCATCCCCTGCTCCTGCTACCAAAATAGTTGAGATTAAAGCTGTAACAATTCCAATCTTTAAGGATGACTTCACCCATTCTTCTTTATTCTTTTTAGCTAAGTGATAGGCACTGATTCCTAAAACAAAGAATCCACCTGTGGCCATAGCAGCAAAGATTGTATGAGGAAATTGAACCCACAAATGAGAATTTCCAAGTACCTTTGAGAAGCTGTCTAATTCTGCTCTTCCATTATTAATAACATATCCAACAGGCTCATGCATAAAGGAGTTTGCAGTCAAAATCCAAAATGCAGAAAGCATTGTAGATAATGCTACTATCCAAATTGATGCCAAGTGTATTTTTTTAGAAACCTTGTCCCATCCAAAAATCCAAATTCCAAGAAATGTGGATTCCAGAAAGAAAGCTAGCAAAGCTTCGATGGCAAGAGGAACTCCAAAAATATCTCCTACATATCTTGAATAATTAGACCAGTTCATACCAAACTGAAACTCTTGAACTAATCCTGTGACAACTCCCATTGCAAAATTAATCAGAAATAATTTTCCCCAGAACTTGGTCATATGCTTATACTTTTCATCTTTAGTTTTAACATAGAATGATTCCATAATAGCTAAAAGCAATGCCAGTCCAATAGTCAATGGTACAAAGAAAAAATGATAGACTGTTGTTACTGCAAATTGCAGCCTTGCTAATGTAATTACATTTCCCATTTTAAATTTACTCCCTTCAATAATTGTTATTATTAGATAATTCCTTTTTTCTTTATTATAAAACTTTTTTGTAAACATTTAAAGTACTTTTGGAAAAAAAGTCTAAATTTTTGTTAAAATTAATACTATAAGTAATTCTATTCCAAAAGCTAAATAGAGCTTTGCAGTAGCCGGTATTAATAATTTTGTATTTTCCTTCATATTTCGCGTGATATTTTTAACTAAAGGAAGGGTTGTTACTATTATTAGACTCCATAATGGAAGAAGTTTTACAAGAGCAAGAATTATAGTATTTATATAAGCAAAAACTATAAGACCATAGTATATATTTACTCCATGCTTATACCCTATTCTCACAGTTAAGGTTTTTATTCCTCTTTCTTTATCTTTTATATAATCTCTTATTTCATTTGCAAGAAGTATTGCCGGTATAAAAAGTCCGAAGGTACAAGAATAAAGAATAGGCATTATAGAAAAACTTTTTGAAAAAACAAGGTAGCTTGAATAAACCATAAGAGGACCCATCATAATAAATGACATTACTGCTCCTAAGCCGTAATTTTTATAGCTAAAAGGCTTTCCAGCATAAGCATAGGCTGAAAATAATCCTATTAATTCTATTACAAAAAGTTGTATGCCGCTGTAAAAGCTAAGATATGTGCCAATTAAGAAAGTAATAAACATAAAAATAAGTCCGCACTTAAAAAATAATATTTCATCCTTTGTTCTTTTATAACCTAAAAAATAGGAATTTCTGTTTATTTTTATTTCTTCATCTACCTCTTCATCGAAAAAGTTATTAATCAAATTAACACCACTCTGAAGTAAAATACCTGCAATAGTAATTAAAAATATTTTAAACAAATCGAATTTTACATTCTTAAACAGATAACCAGCTCTACAAGCAGAAATAATTCCAAGAGTTGTAGATATTATAGTCACAACTAAAGTAGCAGGTCTTGATTCTTTTATTATCTTTTTCATCATAAAATCACCTCATAAAGATTTTAAAAATAGCATAATAATATACTGAATGTTTTCCTATAATATGCTAAAATTAATTATTATTGGACATATATTATTAGAATTATTATAATGTAAAAAATAGACAATGAAAAGAGGACAGGCTATGAAAAATGAGAATATTACCAAGAATAAGCTTGATGGGGATTTATTAGAAATAAGAAAAACCATTCTTAATAATTTAAAAAGCACAGAAAAAAATTCTACTAAACTTATGGACAACCTAGCAGCTGACAAGGGGAAATTGCTAAGAGCACTGTTTGTTCTTTTAGGGGGAAGCTTTGGAAACATAAATCGTGAAAAGCTTATAGAAATGGCGTCAGCTATAGAACTTTTGCACCTGGCCACCTTAGTTCATGACGATATTATAGATGAGGCAAATTATAGACGAGGAAAAAGCACTATACAAAGCAGCTTCGGAGTAAAGGCTGGAATATTTACAGGAGATTATCTTTTTGCTCAAAGCTATGTCATTTTTTCAAGAAATGTTAGCCCTGAAAGCATTATGGAAGTATCAAACACTATAAAAACTATTTGCACAGGTGAAATAAATCAGTTTTTTTCTGTTTTTTCCTTAGAGGCTGACATAAAATCTTATTTAAAAAGAATAAATGGCAAATGTGCTTCCCTATTTTCATTAAGTCTTTCAATTGGTGCCTATGAAGGAAATGCGGATAAAGTTATAATAAAAAAATTAAAATCAATTGGTTATTATACAGGAATGGCTTTTCAGCTTATTGACGACATTCTTGATATAACAGCTGAAACTGATCTATTAGGAAAGCCTTCTGGAAACGATATAAAGGAAGGAATTTATACGCTGCCCCTTCTTTATGAGATAAAAAACTCTCATAACCTTATTATTGAAAATCTAAGAAATGGCAGCACTGAAAAAGTAATAGAAATACTTAGGACATCAGAAGGACTGCTTAAAGCAAAAGAAACAGCAAAAAAATATACAGATAAATCTTTAAAACTCATTGATAGCCTACCTGAAAGCTTTGAGAAATCTTATCTGAAGCAAATTGTTGAGAAGATGTTAGTAAGAGAATATTAGAAAGATACTAATATAGAAAATAAAATTTCAGACAAAGTGGCAGGCTCAAAACAGCTAAACTTAGCGTGGTATTTGAATATGTAGAAACATTTGAGCAAGCAGCAATAAGACTTCAGAGAAAGGGGCTGTGGCACAATGGCTAAACTAGCGTGTTATTTGAAATTGTAGGAACGTTTGAGTGAGCATTAGATATTCTTGTTTCTGAATTTGAATAAGACCTTAGAGTTGTTGGTTATGTTTGAAGTATGAGTTTAACCAAAACTCTTGGTTTTATTCAAATTCAGAAACTTAGAATATCTTTGCGAAACGAAGGTTCTCTAAATTTCAAATAACACGCTATAGATTTAAGCCATTGTGCCACAGCCTCTCTTACGCTCCAAGTTATTTCTGAATTGTTAATATATCTTCAACTCTATCGCTCATATATTTGTAAGAGTCATACACTCCTTTATTATAAAATTCCGGTGCGATTTCTTCTATTATAAAATTCAGCATCAGATTTGAAGCCAAATCTCCTATCTCTTCTTCCCTTTCATCTAAAAAATAGTTTTTTATTGAATTTATCATATCTTCTCTTTGTTCTTTAGTTAATTTGAACATATCCTTATTCTTCATTTGACACCTCTAAAATTCATTAATATTATAGTTTCTACTAATTATAGTATCAGCTTCCAAATGCTAAGTAAATATCATAAATAATAATTGCTTATACTCTTTAAATGAATTATATATACAATGCAAAAGTTCTAATACCTTAACAATGTCCCAAAAATCCTTGAAGATTGGATATTTTGTGACATTGTTAAGGTAAGAACTTTATTGCATTATATATAGCTAGAAAGCCATAAAGATTATATAATATATTATAATATCCTAATTTATTTTCCTGAACTGGAGGAATATTTATGGCACAAACAACAAAAAAAGCAATTGCTGCATCTCTTAAGAAGCTATTGTCGGAAAAATCCATGGATAAAATCACTGTTATTGATATAGTTGAAGACTGCGAAGTTAATAGACAAACTTTTTATTATCATTTTAAGGATATATATGATCTCGTTGAATGGATTTACACCAACGAAGCCTCAAAGGCACTCGGTGATAAAAAAACCTATGATACATGGCAGCAAGGATTTATTCAAATTTTTAAATACGTGCTTGAAAACAAATCTTTTGTAATAAATACATATCACTCCCTTAAGCGAGAACACTTAGAAAATTATCTTTACAATGAAACCTATAATCTTCTTATTGGAGTTATCGAGGAAAAAGCAGCAGGTCAGAATATAAAAGAGGAAGATAAGGCATTCATAGCTCATTTTTATAAATACGCCTTTGTTGGACTTACGCTGGACTGGATTGGAAAAGGCATGAAGGGTGACCCCTCCTCTATAATAGAAAGAGTTAATATTTTAATTCACGGAAATATAATTAAAGCGCTTGAAAACTTTAGATCAGACGTTCATATTTAGACAATTACGCTCTAATGTATAAAGTTTTTACAAAATGGGTGTTGTGTCTAAAATTTCAACACTGTACTTATTTCGTCTATGGTATATGTTCTCATTAATTTTTATCATATAAGTATAGATCAAAGATAAAAATTAGGAGGTAATCAATATGTATTATAGCAATGGAAATTATGAAGCATTTGCTCGTCCTCAAAAACCTGCTGATGTGGACAAAAAATCAGCTTATCTTGTTGGGTCAGGTTTAGCAGCTTTAGCAGCTGCATGTTTTTTAGTGCGTGATGGGCAGATGAAAGGTGAAAACATTCATATTTTAGAGGAGCTTAACATCGCCGGTGGTGCCTGCGACGGTATAAATGATCCTCAAAAAGGATTTATTATAAGAGGCGGACGTGAAATGGAAAACCATTTCGAATGTTTGTGGGATTTATTCCACTCAATACCATCCATTGAAACTGAAGGAGTATCAGTTTTAGATGAGTTCTACTATCTTAATAAGAAAGATCCTAACTATTCACTTATGAGAGCTACTGTAAACAGAGGAGAAGATGCTCATACTGATGGAAAGTTTACATTAAGTCAAAAAGCATCCATGGAAATCATTAAGTTATTTATGACTCGTGATGAAGATTTATATGACAAGAAAATAACAGATGTATTCACTGATGAATTTTTCGCCTCAAACTTCTGGTTATATTGGAGAACAATGTTTGCTTTTGAAGATTGGCACAGTGCATTAGAGATGAAGCTTTATATTCAAAGATTTATTCACCATATTGGTGGTCTTCCTGATTTCTCTGCACTTAAATTCACAAAATATAATCAGTATGAATCATTAATTCTTCCTATGCTAAAATATCTTGAAAGTCATGGGGTTAGCCTCCAATATGATACAAAGGTAACAAATGTTATTTTTGACATTCAGGAAGATAAAAAAGTTGCTACAAAAATTATTTGTGAGCATAACGGAAAAGAAGAATCTATAGGTCTTACAGAAAATGATTTAGTATTTGTTACAAACGGAAGCTGTACAGAAAATTCAACTCTTGGTGATGACAATCATGCTCCAGTATTTAACGATTCTGTAGGCGGCTGCTGGGAGCTTTGGAGAAATATCGCAAAGCAGGATCCATCTTTTGGTCATCCTGATAAGTTCTGCACAGATAAGAAAGCAACAACTTGGGAATCTGCTACAGTTACTACCCTTGATGGCAGAATCCCTCCATATATAGAGAAAGTATGCAAGAGAGATCCATTCAGCGGCAATGTAGTAACAGGTGGTATCATTACCGTTAAGGATTCAAATTGGCTTATGAGTTATACATTAAATCGTCAGCCTCATTTTAAGAGTCAGCCTAAGGATCAGCTTGTAGTTTGGGTATACGGTTTATTTTCAGATGTTCCAGGAAACTATATTAAGAAGCCAATGAAAGAATGTACAGGAATTGAGATTACTGAAGAATGGCTTTACCATTTAGGAGTGCCTGAAGCAGAAATACATGATATGGCAACTAAATCAGCTCACTGCATCCCATGTATGATGCCTTATATAACTGCATTCTTTATGCCAAGAGCAAAAGGAGACAGGCCTAGCGTGGTTCCAGATGGAAGTGTAAACTTTGCATTTATCGGACAGTTTGCTGATACCGTACGTGACACAGTATTTACAACAGAGTATTCAGTTAGAACAGCAATGGAAGCAGTTTATACTTTACTTAACGTAGACCGTGGTGTACCGGAAGTATTTAATTCCTGCTATGACGTAAGAGTATTATTAGATTCAACTGCAAAAATGCTTGATGGCAAGAAACTTACAGATTTGAAGCTTCCGCTGTCTGCAAAAATATTTGAAAGCAAAGCTCTTAAAATGGCTTCTGATACTGTTATTCTAGATTTATTAAAACGTTACAATTTAATTTAGTCAAACTTATAATTGTAATTTAACAATTAAAACAAAGCCAGTCCATTGATTTTAACAATCTATGGGCTGGCTTTTGCATTGTATATATATAATATTTAAATTTAAAAGAAACTAGTCCTAGTCCACCCTTTTATCACCTACGAAGAAAAGTGCAACTGTTCCCTGCCCTGTATGTGATCCAACCACAGTTCCAACACTATTTATCATAACAGGGGCACTTAATAAAGGAAATTTTTCTTCAATAAGATCGGCAACCTTACGTGCATCCTCGTAACATGCAGAGTTTGAGATAAAACACTTTCCTGAATAATTAACTCCATCTTTCGCATGCATTTCCATCATATTCACAATTTGAGCAATAACCTGTTTCTTACCGCGAATCTTCCTTCTAGGAATAAGTTTTCCATCATAACTCATATTTAAAAGCGGACACATGTTAAGTAAAGTTCCCACTGCCGCAGCTGTTGCAGATATGCGACCGCCGCGTTTATAATGTGTAAGATCTGTAGAGAAAAACCAATGATGTATGTTTAGTTTATTTTCCTCTACCCATGCCTGCAGCTCTTCAATTGTTGCACCATTATCTCTCATATCAGCTGCCATATCCATAAGCAGGCCATATCCTGAGGATGCTCCTAAGGAATCAATAACAATGATTTTTCTATCCGGATATCTCGATAAAAGCTCTTCTCTGGCAATCAAAGCAGAGTTGTAAGCTCCTGATAAACCAGAAGAAAAAGAAATGTGCAGAATATCCTTTCCCTCTTTTAAAAAAGGTTCAAAGAATTCTATAAACTGCCCAACATTAACCTGTGAGGTTGTAGGCATTGAGCCAGCTGCAACTCTACGATAAAACTCTTCAAAAGTCATGCTTTGTCCCAAATCATCCGGATATTCTTTCCCATCCAAAACATAATGAAAGCAAACGTATGGAATATTTCTTTGCTTAAAATAGTCATATGGCATATCTGCTGTAGAGCAGCAAGTTAAAACATAATTACACATAATATAAGACTCCTTTATAACATGTATTTCACTGGATTGTCTAGAATTTCTTGAATGTTATTAAAAAACTGACCAATATGTACTCCATCAACCAAAGAATGATGTGCCTGGACAGAAATTGGAAGCTTCATTTTTTCATTTTCCTCAAAAAACTTCCCCCAGGATATTCTCGGTATGCTGTCTATAGGATTCATCTGAATCGGATGAGTAATATTAGTAAATGAAACCCAAGGAATACTTGTTACATATAAGAGATCATCACGCCCTGGTTCATCTTCTATACTAACATTATTTTTTGTTTCCTCTATTTGCTTAAGTGTATTAGATTTAAAAGTATTATAGTTATCAATGAAATCTACAGCGCAAAAACTAAATACTTCATCATTAGTCATTACAGTAAAGGAAGGACTCACAATTTCATGTTCAACTACCTTATCTTCTCTTATTCTAAATCTAAATTCTTTTATGCTATTTGTTGCTTTGGTAGAAGCATATAACATAGATGCAAAAAAGGGTAATTCATTTTCTTTAATATATCTATAAAAATTTGTAATATCAAGATTTCCGCAAATATTAAAATGCGGGTAATTAAACTGCTTAAAATAATTATAATGATCTTTTCTGTTCCAATTTTCTATGTCTATAAATTTCACATTATCCTCCTGATTATTTTGAATAATTTTGCAATCCCTGTAGTTTATAAAACAAATAATTTTAATATTCTCTTACTCTAATTATACCATATAATCCTTTTACTCACACAAATTTCACATATTGATTTGATAGTATTACCACATTTACATTATATAATTCTATTATAGAAGACAGGAGTGATTTAAATGAAAAAAATATTAACAATAATAATCTCATTACTACTAACTTTTTCACTAACAGCCTGCGGTTCACAAAACACTTCAACAAAAAGCAATACTGATACAACTGCAAGTGCAACGCAGCATAAATAATTAATTAGCCTACAAGATTTTATATAGAAATCATTGCTCATAATTTTAAATGATGTATACGCCCCCCTTGTCTATATCATTTAAAATTAATTGCAGTTATAATGTATTATAGTAGAAAACAGCCAGGACTAAGTAGAATAGATCCCGGCTGTTTTTATTTCTTTAATATTTAAGTGCTTTGAAAGCAAGATTTCAGATATACTTTATGGGAATATAGCAGTAGGATTCTTACATTCACAAGGTACTTTAGTCTGGCATAAACCACAGCCTGACCCTACTGCTGAATTTCCTCCATAGGCTTCAGCCAGTTTTCTTGACTCGTCTCCATAAACATATTTCCAGCATTTAATCTTGTCATGACCATCTTTTGATATAGCATTAACAGGACATCTTTTAATGCAAGCTCCACAAATACCATTTCTAAATAGCAAACAATTTTCTGTATGGCTTTCAGCTTTTCTAATATCCGGTATAAGCGTTAAGTTTGTTACAACGGAGGTTAACCTTATGGCAATTCCTTTTTCAGTAATAAAGCCATCATTTATTCCAAAAGTTCCAAGACCAGCAGCAAATGCTATATGCCGTTCTGACCAGTTAGAGCTTGGCCCTGAAAGCGTGCTATAGATCTTAAATTCTTCAAGATCTGCAGGTGCAACAGCTTTATAACCCTTTTGCTCTAAAAAATTCACCAAATGCTTGTTAAGTCCTATCCGAAATCCATCTGTAAATGCACGCAGCAGAGCCCATTCTTTAGATGCATTATCCTTTTTGGCGGCATTACTTTTTATAATCTTTTCATTTATAGGCAAAACTATACTTATAACAGTTCCACCTTCATAGCTATCTTTACCAAAAAAGCTTTCAAAGGCTTCCTTGGGAGTTAAGTGATCAATGTCAATTATCTTTTTATACTCTTCAAATAACGGGTCCTCTGAAGATGCAAATTTTACAATAGGTTCATCGAAGTAGCGGTCTTGGATTTCTTCCAACCAGTTTTCCTTGCTTTCCAATACATACTCTTTAATTTCATTTCTTATTAAGTCTCTCATTATTGTACCCCCATTATATTTATAGGCTAATTTGTCCTTTTATGTCAGTCAAGCCGGCCAGAATAGCTGCATTTACTAAGAAAGGTTATAACTGTTACTCACTGTAATATCAGCTTACTACAGACTTAGATAACATCTTTACACAATTCGTGTATATACACGTTTGTTATAAAAATATTAAGGCACAAGTGCCTCAATTTTAGAAAGTAATACAGTCAACGTCTCCATATAATCCTTGCCCAAATAATGCTCAATATAATCTTGAGCCTCACTCCAACGCTGTTCTGCCTTTTCAAAAGTTTCAAGCCCAGCATCCGTCAATTTTAGCTGGCGATTGCGTGCACCATTTGCCGAAATATCTATGATAAATCCTCTTTCCTCCATTGACTTAAGATTTCTAACAAGAGTAGTCCTGTCCAGTCTGATTTTCAAAGCTAAATCACTTACACTTACAGGTCCCATATACTTTATATGCTTAAGCAATGAATATTGGCTTATTTTAAGTCCACTAGGCTCAAGGAATTCATCGTATACCTGCGTAATTGACTGTGATGCCCGGCGTAGGTTGAGACAATTACATGCAGACGGCTTTTTCTTATAAATTTTTCTATCCATACTATCACCTTATTAATTTTTCGTGTACATACACTATTTTAAATAATATATTACAAGTATTTTTTTGTCAATATCTTATAAATATACTTTGTAATTATTCAACATGAAGAAAACCTTTAGTCATTTCTGCATTCTAACCTCTTCTAAAGTTTCTGTTCATTTTGATAATTTAATCCCCAATTATACATAGCTTGAATTATCGGAGTCATTGATATACCGAGTGGGGTTAACTCGTATTCAACACGAGGAGGAACCTCAGCATATACTGTTCGTTTTACAACTTTGTCTCTCTCAAGTTCACGTAATTGCAGTGTCAATGTTCGATGTGTAACAGTAGAAATCATTCTTTGTAATTCATTGAATCTTTTTTTGCCGCCTAATAATCTATATAAAATAATCCCTTTCCACTTACCACTAATTATATTTAAAGTTGTTTCTACTGGACACGGGCGGTTATCACAATCAGGATACATGGTTTGCTCTTTCATAATTCTACTCCTTTAGTATAAAAAAGATACTTAGGTACATTTATTTATATTATATATAAAAATTGTGCGTACTTCAATATAATATCTCATTATGATAGACTTATCCTATACTAAATTAAAAGGTGGTTTTAAGAATGAATAAAAAAAATCAAGAAATAATTGAGGCATTTCAATTTCGTCATGCCTGCAAAAAATTTGATTCTACAAAAGTTGTATCAGAGGAGGATTTTAATACAATATTAGAAGCTGGGCGTCTTTCTCCAAGTTCTTTTGGTTTTGAACCATGGAAATTTCTTGTGGTTCAAGATAAAAAGCTTAGAGAAAAGTTATTTCATGTATCATGGGGAGCACAAAATAGTTTCAATGGAGCTAGCCATTTTGTAATTATTCTTGCACGTAAAAAGATCGATACAGTTTATAATTCTGAATATATCACAAGAATTATGTCTGAGGTGCAAAATCTTCCTGCGGATGTATCAGATGGAAAGAGAGCTGCATATGAAAACTTTCAAAAAAATGACTTTAATTTACTCGAAAGTGATAGGACTCTTTTTGATTGGGCAAGCAAGCAAACTTACATTGCTCTAGGAAACATGCTGACTGCAGCAGCATTTTTGCAAATTGACTCTTGCCCAATTGAAGGCTTCAATATTGAAAAGGCAGAAGAGATTCTTAAAGAGGAAGGTATTCTAAATTCTGAACACTTTGGAGTTTCAGTTATGGCAAGCTTTGGATATCGCGCAAGTGAACCACATGAGAAAACAAGACAAAATTTAAATGATATCGTACAATGGATTTAGCAGTTTACATTCAAAGAAATAAATAAGATAAAAATGGCTTATGCCAGATAAATAGATATCCAAAACAAAAGTTAGATATATTTAAAAGTATGTATCTAGCTCTTGATTTAGATATCTATAATTACGTAAAACTAGACATTTGCATCTATGCCATTAGATGGTACATAGCAACAGGCATAATACTGATCTATTTGTATAACTTTAAGTTCTCGCCTTGACTTTCAATCCACATATCTAAAAGTTCTTTTAAATCTTCAACCTTTTCTTTATCAGTAGAGCCTTCAATAATTTTGAGTTTATCTACAACTTTGAACACAAAAGCACTTTCGCCATGAGTCTTCCAGTCCTCTTGCAGCTTCTTAATCTTAAACTTGCCTAAGTTTAATTGAAACTTGATTGATTCAAAGGGCTTCTATAAATTTGTACATATATCCACAAAAAAATATCCATTAGCAGTATTAAGTATTTGAATTATACCCATCTCTATTTCCTTCTGCTTATACATATTTTTAATTTCTTTTTTATTAATATTGCTCATCTTATTCTCCTTGCTATTTTTATAATATTGACTTCCATCATTATTTCTGCTTAAGTATCCATAGTCTACCAGGTATCGGCGTATTGTTTCATCATCTTCATAAATTGTTTTAATAATTTTTTTGACTTCGGCTTCCGTATAAGTCTTATCAGGCTCAAACAAATCAGCAAACCTTGGTAGTAGTGCTTTTCTTTTTTCTTCCCTGATAGGAAAAACATGAAGCCTTGGGTTTCTTATTTTTGGCATCTTTTCCTCTGCTAATTCCATAACCGCCAAAAAAGCCCTTGCCTGCCTTGCTCGTTCTCTTAATGCAAATCTCATATTTCTTACTGTTGATTCTGCACATGCAAGCTTTGCTGCTATTTCCTTATCATTATATTTATTTGATACCATATATAAAAACTCTTTTTGAATTTCGGTCAAGCCAGTATGCTTTTTATCCAGCGTTAGAAGCCTTTCAATAGGTGTTCCATGCTCAGCCATATGAATATTTACACTGTCATCATTTTCACCAATATATATTCCACATATCAAACAAATAAACTCAGCTTTTTGTCCATCCCATACATACCCTCTCTTAAAATCTTCTATAGATGCATTACGAATAAACTCATTCATATTTTTCTCCCGTCTATTGACTTCATAGACAGAGTGACATTTTTCTACTTCTATGTCAAATTCACTTTATTGTAAATACAATAAAAGAATCCTTATTGCAAAAGGATTCTCCTTGCTTATTGTTTATTAATTTTTAAAAAATGCAAACATTAATATGGAATACTAGTTTAAGATAAAGGAGTTATTACTTTGAAAAAACTATTGTACATTACCGTTAATTCAAAACCAGAAAACTTATCTGCAGCAAAACTGTTGGAAGAGCCCTTGTAAATAGATTTATGGAAAAGTATCCGGATTTTAAAGTAGAAGAACTCGACTTGTATAAAGAACATATACCTAGATTAGAATATCAATATTTTTGAAGCAGAAATTGCGTTGTAAATGAAGAAGCAGCAAATAGACTAGCAAAAAAGGACCAAGAGGAAGTTCATAAAATTGTAGAGTTGTGTAATCAATTTATAGAAGCAGATGTTTACGTAATAGCTGCACCTATGTGGAGTTTATCTTTCCCTGCACCATTAAAGGAATATATAGACTGTATAGTACAAGCTGATAAAACAATAACCTTTCCTAAGAAAGGCGAAAAACCTGAAGGGCTTCTTAATGATAAGCCAAGGACAGTAGTTTACATCCAATCCTCTGGGGAAAACATCCCATGGATGACGAGGCCAATGTTTAACAAAGGTCTGGATTACATTGAAGATATTATGAAGTTTATGGGAATAAGTAAATTTGAAAGACTGCTAGTAGATAGTACAGGCACTACTGAGCAAGAGAGGAAAGAGGCTATAGAAAGCGCTAAAGAAAAGATAGATACAATTATTGAGAAGGTAGATATAAGAGAAGCTGTGCTAACTTAGTTAGTCTATTTTGAATAATTGGGGACGGTTAACAATTTTACGTTATAATTTTTAGCCAAATAACTATTTGTTGATAACCGTCCCGGATACATTCATTAATAATAATTCATGTATAATTAAAGCATTCTTAGAATTCTTGATTTTTGGATTTTATTTATTTAAAAAATCAAGAGCAAATTGTACATGCAATGCAGTACCATATTTCATGTAATCTTCATCAATCTTGAATTTCTCATGATGCGGGAAGTATAAAGATTCCTTTTCTTCGTTTCTATATCCCATAAAGGCATAAACTCCTTTAGCATGCTGGAAATAGTATGGCATATCCTCTGAACCCATATATCTAGGTAAGGTTTTATTTTTACCCTCGCCAAGGACCTTTGTGATAGAATTGTCAGCTAATGCTGCTAGTTCATCATCGTTGTAAAGACTAAGTGCACTTTCTTCTATTCTTACATCTACCTTAAGTTCATAAGCATCTGCAATAGCCTTTGCATGTCTCTTTATTGCTTCGTGAGCTATTTCTCTAACCTGTGGATTAAAGTACCTCATAGAAATATCAATCTCTGTATATTTCGCAACAACATTTGCCTTTGTACCGCCATCAAACTTTCCTACTGAAATTACTATTGGATCCTGGGCATTTATATTTTTTGTAACTATCCCCTGAAGGTCTGTAACAAAAGTACATGCCGGATGAATTGTATCCTTAGCAAGGTGTGGAACTGAACCATGTCCTGATACTCCTTCAAACTTTACATAAATAGTATCACAGCCTGCCATTCTGTAACCTGGCTGAATATTCACGTATCCTGTTTCAAGTTCTGGCATTCCATGCATACCAAGGCAAGCATCAACTCCGTCCATTCCGCCTGCTTCTATTATTTTTTTTGCGCCTGTGAAGGTTTCTTCTCCTTCTTGGAAGAAAAATCTAACTTCACCTGCTATCTCATCCTTCATTTCAGATAAGATTTTTGCGGCACCAAGAAGCATAGATGCATGAGCATCGTGCCCGCAGGCATGCATTACTCCACTGTTTTTAGATGCGAATTCCACCCCTGACTGCTCTATTATAGGAAGTGCATCTATATCTCCTCTTAAGGCTACAGTTTTTCCTGGCTTATTTCCCCTTAATACACCTATCAAAGAAGCATTACCTGCCTTCTTATAGGATATTCCAAGCTTATCCAGCTCTTTCATAATCTTTTCCTGAGTCTTAAATTCCTGGCCGCTAAGTTCAGGATTTTCATGTAAATCTCTTCTAAAATTAATAATGTATTCTTCAATTTCTTTAGCTTTATCCAATATATTTGACATAAAAAACCTTCCTTTCTGAATTTTAATTATTATGCAGCCTTCTTCTTATTTTCTGCATTTTTATTTATTTTAGACACTAGTGCCAACACAGCCATTAATGATATAGTTCCTGCAATTACGCTGACTCCAAGTCCCCAGCCGGCAGCTAGATTCTGAGCTGATTTATTGCCTATAAGAATACCTGTTGATACAGCTCCGGAAATAGCAACTCCAAAGCTTCCTCCTAGAGAACTTGCCATTTTATAAATACCTGATGCAGAACCTGCTTTTTCCTAAGGAACATTTCCAACTGCAGTATTTGTAGATGGGGTAGCATAAAAACCAAAGCCGGTTCCCATAATTCCAAGACCAATTACAACAGCTGTAAAATATAAAATATTTGGCAGAAAAGTTAGTGTCATTGAGAAAATTCCCACTGCAGCCATTAGTGTTCCTATAGCCATAGGTATACGAGAACCTGTCTTTAGCATTACCTTTTCTCCAACACGAATTGTTGATACTATGGCAACAAGATAACTAATTGTTAATAATCCGCTTTGGAATGAGGTTAATCCTCGTGTTGTTTGAACATAAGGCATAAGAATAAATAAGCATCCTGCACACATATTAAGTAAGAAATTAGAAACTACCGCTGCATTGTAGCCTTTGCTTTTAAATAATGATAAATCAACTAATGGAGCATCTTTCTTGCGTTCTGCTGCTAAAAATACAGAAAATAGAACAATAAAACCTGCAATCAATGAAAGAATAGTAACACTTAACCATCCATACTGTCTGCCTCGGGTAACAACTAAATTTAAGGAAAGTAATGCTAAAGTTAAAGTAACAATTCCAAAATAATCAATACTTTGTTTCTTTTCACTTGTAATTTTGCTTTCTGGAGTACCCTTAACTAAATACATGCCAATCAATGCTGCCGGAACAGTAAGCCAGAATAACCAGCGCCAGCTTAAAGCTGATACTACAGCTCCGCCGAAAAAGTTAGCAACACTGCTGCTTCCCCAGGAAGCTAAAGACCAGAAGCTTAGAGCACGTGGTCGAGCCTCTCCTGGATAATAAGCATTAATAAGAGCTAAAGTAGCCGGCATAATTAATGCACCTGATAACCCTTGAATAGCACGTCCCACAATAAGAAGTGCCTGACCTTGTGTTATTGCACAAAGTATAGAACCAATAATACTTAATATAAATCCAACTTGCGTAATTTTAACTCTTCCTACTCTATCAGCAATACTTCCTGCAGCTACAATACTAACTCCGCAAATTAGCGCAGTAATACTTACTGCAGTACCAACAACAGAACTTGATATTCCCAAATCCTTAGTAAGTGGCAGTACACCTGCTGTTATAGAACTGGCAAATAACTAGTAAGTTGCAACGCCAATAATCATTCCCACTAACAAACGGTCATTACCTTTATAATTTGCCATATAATTTTCCCCCTAAAAACTAATGTTGAAATCTTTTCGCTTTCACAGGCTCAATATTATACCCATCATCAAAAAAATAAAATATTATTTCTTTGAACGACTTTACCTGCTCCCTGAATTCAAAATTTCGTTACGTTAGGGGATTATTTTTTGTTCCAAACGCAAACCTATAATACAGTGTCTTGATTTTCTATAACTTTGCTATTATTAGAAGAAAAATGTATATCTTGAACAAACATTCCTTCGCTTATAAAAGTATTTAAAACCATATTGTAATTTCTATCAGCTATAGATCTAAGATTATAAAGCCCCAGCCCCCTGCTTTCGCCCTTGCTGGAATACCCTTTTTCATAAATCTCATCCAGATTAATTTTTCTTTGCCTAAAAGTATTTGCCACAGTGATATTTAAATCATCATTAATTACCTCAACATAAATCTCCACTTTCTTATCATCATTTACCGAGGCCTCCTCTATGGCATTTTCCAGTATTATTCCCATAACTCTTGAAAAATCCACTTCAGATATATAAGATTCTTTTACCTTTCCTATAGTTATTAAACTTACTTCTATTTTTTCTTTAATACTTAACATAATGTAATAAGAAAGAATAGACTTTAATGGAATATAGCTTATATCCTTTAAATTCAAAAATGCATTATAGCTTTTATCTCCCACTATTTCATTGTTTAATTTATCTAACAAATTGCTCTCATTTAGGCCGCCTGCTCCAGCACCCAAAACTATGTTTTTATAGTCGTGCTTAAACTCTCTATATTTTTCAACTAATTCTTCTATAGTTCCAATGTAGAGGGTCAGCTCTTTAATTCTATTTTCTTTTTCCTTTATTTCTATCTCATCTTTCACTCTTTTAATATACAATTTATCATTTATAATATAAAAAATCAGAATAAAGAAATTTATGGAAACAAATGCTATTAACTTAATTCCGTAGTTCACCTTCAAATCATTTATTAATTTTATTAATATATTAATAGCCATAACAATATATATCCCATTAAAGTTTCTGTATCTTGAATCTTCATCTGAAAAGCTCATTGGAATATACTTTCTAAGCAGCCCGAAAGCAATCATGCCGCCCAAATAAATCAGTATAAAATATCCATTAACATTATAAAACAAAATGTTAAAGTTAAATATATCCTTTATGTTTATGCTGTAGCCTAAAATAAGCACAATGCCCGCACTCATGTAATAAGCCATAAGGGTTATAAGTTCAACAAAAAAGGAAAGTTCCAAATTACGTTTAAAGTTCTTCCCTATAGAAAAATAAGCTATGACATAATTGCAAAACCACACAAAAATAAAAGACAAAAAGTTGTCTTTTAAAAATGTCATAACAGGAGGTTTAACAATTATAACTAATATTACTGCAAAAATACTTTTAAAATTAATCTTTACTTTTTTATAAGCAAAAGCATATATAAGATAAGTTTGTACTAATGTAGTAGCTATAGTGTAATACATGCCTTTATCTCCTTTTCCCTTCTCTTTGACACAATCTCTTTTATCCCTCCAGTAAGGACAACATATAAATCTTCGTTAACATTTTCCATCTTTTTAATGTGCTCTTTGTTGACGATTATACTTCTATGAATTTGTATAAATTGGTTTGTAAGCTTTTCCTGAATTTCTTTCAAAGTAAGATTTACACTTATTTGTTCTTTAGTTGTATAAATAATAATCTTCTTTTTAGTCTTATCAGTTTCTATGCAGACAATATCTGAAGGCCTTATCATAAACACGTTCCCGCCAATTTTAAATACTAAGGATTTATTACGAACCTTATCCTGATAAATTTTAAGATATACCTTAAATGACTCCTTAAGATCATTTTCCATATTGTAACCTTTGTCTATAAAATCCAGTATTTTGAGCTTGTACTTAAATACACTGTGCATTTGATGAGTATAAGCAGTAACATATATCATTTCTCCTTTATATTCATCCATATTTCTTATCTCTCTCCCAAGCATTAATCCATTCTTATCCTGCTTCAAATCTATATCAAGAATATATAGGCAATCCTCATAGGAATGTAAAGATTTGATATAGTTTATTGTTTTCTCGAAATTATTAAACGCATTAATACTGTACTCAAAGCCTTTATCCTCAAAAAAGTCTTTTGCTATTCTTGAAATTTCTTTTATATTCTCTTGTTTATCCTCGCATATAATTATATTCAAATAAATCACCACTTTAAATTTTTATAACTTATATATAATTTTTACAGTAACATATTATAAAGCTAATATAAATAGTTTGCCATTTTTCAGTCATAATAATCAATATTATTTTATAAATTATACTTATCCATCCAAAAAATAAAAACAGGTCACATTTTTCAAACTTTTGATTTGACAAATGTGACTTGAAGTACTACACTAACCAAAAATCCATTTCCATCCATTAGTACGACTTTTCATAGTATATACAATGCAAATAAAATATCTATATTATTTCCTTAATTGCATTTTGCTTAATAAAGTTTTCATAGTTTCTTCCTCTAATGTCGCTATATCCATGAGTATATCAGATGCCCTTTGCAGGTCTTGTTTACTGCTGTTTTGCCCTGCACTGCAAATCATCTTTGATACCTCTGTCCACATATGGGCAATAGTACAAAAATTCTTATAGGAACTATTAAGCTCTAAGTCTTTATATAATTCATCACATTCCTTAAGAAAATTTCTGTACATATTCCTAAATAAGGCCCCTCCTGTACCTGCCTTTTCCATTAACACTCCTGTTTGCGTAATTAATTCCGGAGTAATCCCAGGTTTTTCAAACCAATTTACAATAACCTTTGCTGTTTTTCTTATGCCTTTAAAAGATATGTTCTGAATTGGAGGATTTAAATATTCATATGCATTGTTATAAATAGCAGATATAATAATCTCCCTTAAATTAGGCAGCTCATTTTTCCCTGTAATTATAAATGACCTATTAGGAGAAGACATTGGTCCCTTTGCACTTCTAGCATCTGATAAACTTGATAAACTTGTCTTGACACTTGATCCCTGCTGAGCAGTATCTATTAAATAAGCAAACTTATCATCATATCCATAAATTGTTACATAATGTCCAGCAAAATGTATCTTATGTGTAAAATATTCAAGATAGTAACTATCCAGTTTTAATCCTACCGGAATTCCAGCATCAATCTTAGATTTTACATTTTCCCACGCCTTTGATTTTGAAGTTGTCTGGCACACTTCAATATTTAAATTAAGATTTTTAACTATTTTTTCTGTTAAAACATCTTGCTTACATCTTCCCCCTAGGAATGGAAACCCCATTTGCTTACTATCCCAATAAATAAAACTAATTCCCTCACCAATTCCAAAAAGCATTGGTTCAGATAATACTATACCATTATATTTTAATAGATTGCCAACAGCAGTCGTTTCACAATTTTCACCTTCATAAGGTTTAAAATTATTAATTATCACTTCGAATATTCTCCTCTCTCTAAAACAGCACGACTATTTTACCGCTCAAGTTAATATAACTATATCATTTATAATATGACAACTGTATGTCATATTATAAATACAAATTAGTAAAATCTATTAGCAATTTATTATTCAATAGTTTAGTATTTCTTTATAATTTTAAAGATATCATGTATCAGAATTATAATTTTTGTTTGGTTAAGGCAAGAGGAGCATTCTCCCTATCAACATAAACAATTTCACAGATCCTATAAGTTAACGCAAATAACCTTAGTTCTGCGTAAAGATACGACCCCATAAAGATAAATTCCCTCAAACTTATTAGTCTGAGGGAACATAAGACACACTATTAAATTTACCTAAAAATCTGTAAAGACTTTGATATCGGCCTATTTCCTCTCTATCATAACGACTGTCTCCACGTGCACCGTTTAAGGAAACATCTACGTCTTTAATCGATAACAACTTTTATTATGTTTTGTCATATGCCTTCTGAATTTACAATGCTGCCTCTTAAATTGCAAGAATTGTCTTCTGAAATAGAAATTTATCCTTAATCTTCAGCAAAACTATAATTACAATTTGCAATATTATATACAAACTCAAAAAACTTCTCTTTTGCCTCTTGATTAAATGTTTGAAAAAACATTACGTTTCTCCTATAAAAAGAAGTCATCTAAGTCTTTATTATCTTTCATTATCTTTGAATCATCAACACCGCAGGCTTTGGCAAGTGCCATAGAATGTTCAGCCTGCACCGCAGTGGAATTTTTGCTTGAAAAGGTTTCTTCAATCTCATGATATATAAGCTGATATTCCTGCTCAACTTGAATTGTAAACTCCCTTAATAATATTTCATGAGATACATCCAATTGCTGCAATCTATCATAAAACTGCTGTATATTGGCCCTTTCCTTCGGTGTTACTATGTAGAGTATTTCTTCTTCAAATTTCCTAAAAGCATCAGATATAACAGGACCAAATCTTATACGTAATTCTCTCAAAACTAACATAATTAGTCTTACCCATGCCACATAGTTCAGATGCAGGATAAATACCATAACATTACCGTCCTCAACTACACCACGCACTGCGGCATCCGTAACATCAATAAGGCATAATGTGCTGTTTCCTACAATTAACATAATGCGTAAATCCGCGTGTTGTTTTGTTGGAATGCACTCAGACCAGTTCTTATTTTCAAAGAATCTTTGACGAATAACCCATATTGCTTTAATCATCAATTCTTCAATCAATACTGGTATTGCCATAACGGCACCAAATCTTAAATCATATCCTTCTTGAAATACTCGTGTCATTACTTCCGCAAGTGTTTGCCTGTCCTTTCCGACCTGCAGTTTGCCAAAATCGGATAACTGAAATAATTCCATAAATGGAATAGAAACACCCGTTCCACGTCCGGTACTGCCGGGACCTCTATTACCAGAGCTTCCTGCCATATCCGACATAATGTGTCCCAGCCAGTTACAAAATCCAGAGAACAATTTTGCCGGCAAATTACTACCTTTTAATGGTGATTCCTTATCTGAGGAATCAATTCGAATCAATTGACCATCACTCAAAAAACTTGAAGTGTTCATAAACTGGTCTAATATTGAAAAAAATAATCCAATTATATCCGGAGAATGGGATAAAGACTTATAATGGTGATTCTTTGCTGCTATATTGAACAAACCGCCAACTTCGCTAGTACTCTTTTGATCATATATTTTCATTACTTTCTTCTACCCTTTTCAAAATTCTATACCATACTTTATTTGCTTCTTTCATTGTTGTTTGAGGAAAAACTACTAAAAATTCGTCTCCTCCCATTCTAATTACAAAATCAGTTTTTCTAATACTCTCTTTCAAAATTAAAGCTGTATTTATTAACAGTTTGTCTCCCTCTTCATGTCCAAAAGCATCATTTATATATTTCAATTTATCTACATCAACAAAGCAAACAACTATATTTGTATTATTAATTTTTGAAAATTTCAACTCTCTTTCTAACAATTCTAATCCTGATTTTCTGTTTAGTACTCTTGTCATTGCATCAATACTTGCCAGGTAATTTAATTTTTTATTTTTTAGCCGTAATTCTCGCAGTATTTTATCTTTCTCCATCAAAATCTGAATAAGTTTTTCTTTGTTCATCTCATTGTAATTCACTTATTGTCCCCATCCTTTATAAATAATCAAGAAACTTTAAGATTATTATAAATATCAAATATGACATAGACTGTCAGTTTAAAATACAAAAGCACTTATTTTAAAAAATAATTAGAATAAAAAAATACCCCACATAACCAGCTCGTCCTAAGCTAACTCAGTGGGTGTTATCTCTCAAGTTATATATTCCATTGATTTCAGGCTACTGTCTTTTCCTACCTCTACGCTTTTTAAAGTCACTTTCAATGCGGTCTTTCCTGTCTTCTGATATGATTAGTCACTTCCAAGTGTTCTCTAAGATCTTTACCATTACCTATTATCAAACCGTCTTTTAAATTGTATAGGAAGCACCAGATAACTAGTTAAATAGTTATCTAGTTATCTTGATTTCTAGTTGTTTTTTAAATACATAACTTGTCTTGTCAAATTCCATTTTTGACTCATAAAACTTATGCGCCTCTACTCGTTGTAATCATGATGATAATGCAACAACTTTATCCTCTGCATAAAGTGCAAACATTTTATAGCCTTCTTTTTTCATATCTTCAATTAAACTCAAATATGTTTCCTCATTTAAATGCGTTCGTAACTGTTTCATTATAGGAAACGCTGACAACAACTCTTCTTTACTTAATAATTCTCTAATATATGTAGCTTCTTCGACCAAACATGTTCCTCCCTGTTCATAATAATATTAATTAATGATAAAATTTTCAAAAACACAATGCTAGTTGCAGCTGGAGAAGCCTGGGATGTGTTATTTTGAGACACTCCTATCTTCTTTGTAAAATATTAGTGAGGATGCCTGTGGTGTATATCCGGAGCATGTGGATGCTCATGCTGCAGTTCTTCATGTTCATGTACATGAGAATGGTAACCATTAGGAGGCACTTGTCCAGGTAAGTGTGTATGATTGTGATGGCTATCATTATGGCTGTGCCTATGCTCATGTATCAGATGTTCATGCCTATGACTATGGCCATGATCTTCTTTTAACAGAAAAAACGTGCCTAACAGCATTACAGGTAATGCGGCAATAAGCATAGGACTTGAGATATCTTGATTTAATATAAATGCCAAGATTGCTCCTATAAACGGCGATGTCCCAAAAAATGCGCTTGTTCTGGCACTTCCTAGATTCCTCATAGCAAGAACAAATAGCACTATACTCAAACCGTAACTGAAGAATCCAAGTATCATAGCTGATAAAACCACTTTTATGTCAGGAATCTGCTGCTTTAATATTAGTGCTAAAATTAATGAAAATGTACCGGCAGCAAAACCTTTAATAATTACAATGGTATATGGGTTTTTTGCAGAAATGTTTCTTGTAAAATTATTATCAATTCCCCAGCAAACACAGGCACCTACTACACCTAGTGCTCCTAAAGAAACCCCCCATTGATTACTAAAATCCCATGAAAGCAAAACACTTGCAATTGTGATGCATGAAATTGCAATCCAAACCCTTTTACCTAAACTTTCTTTGAAAAAAAGCAAGGCAATCAGAGTTGTTGATACTCCCTCAAAATTAAGCAGTAATGCTGCTGTAGACGCAGGTGTAATCTTTAGACTTGACATCAAGATAATCGGTGCAATGACTCCACCAAATACTACAGCACCAAAAAGCCATGGAAAATCCTTCTTTGAAAGTGGTGCTTCTCCTTTTCCTTCCTTGCTAGTGAAATTGATTATAATCTGATATACCATGAGTCCAATGCCACTTCCTAGGTAAAGAAAAGAAGCAAGAGGAACGGGTTCTATATGACCCAGAAGCATTTTTGCCAGCGGTGCACTTGCACCAAACAGAAGTGCAGCAAGCACTGCCTGCATTATAGGAAAGATCTTTACTTTATTCATAATTTCCCTTCACCATCCTATTTAAAATACTTGTCTATAGTGTCATCATTATTGCTAATTGCATCTTTCACACAATGATTTATATGATCCTTTTATTTAATTATACACCATACTTTCATTTTCTTTTAGTGCTTCGTATACTGCTGGGCTCCCATTGCATAACCCATAATTTCGCTGTATTATTAACTATATATAATGCAGCAAAGTTCTTCATTAATGATGTCCCAAAATATCCAATCTTCAAGGATTTTTGGGACATCGTTAATGTATTAGAACTTTTGCATTGTATATATTACTTAGTCAAGAATGGAAAATTTATATAAGACAATGAGGAGAGCAGGAAATGTATCATAATCTAGAAGAATGTATCCTTGACCTAGAAAAGTCCGGCCAATTAGTCAGGATATTTGAGGAAGTAGATCCGTACCTTGAGATGGCTGCTATACATCTGAGAGTTAACTCAGCAAACGGACCTGCGTTATTGTTTGAAAATGTAAAAGGCTCAAAATTTAGAGCAGTATCAAATTTATTTGGGAATTTGGAGAGAAGCAGGTTTATCTTCAGGAATACTTTGCAAGCAACAAAAAATGTTATTGACCTGCGAAAAGACCCAATGAGTATATTAAAAAATCCCTTTAAGCACTTCGGCACCGGCCTTGCTGCTTCAAGAGCGCTCCCTATTAAAAAAGCAGGCAGTAAATTGGCTGACTTTGAGGAAGTACAAATTTCTGATCTTCCTTTAATTCATCACTGGCCTGACGATGGAGGGGCATTTATCACTTTGCCTCAGGTTTATACAGAAGACCCTGAAAAGCCCGGTGTTATGCACAGCAATTTAGGAATGTACCGTGTTCAGTTAACTGGTAATGATTATGCGATTAACAAGGAAGTTGGTTTGCACTATCAAATTCACAGGAGTATTGGCGTTCATCAATATAAAGCTAATAAAGCTGGTCTTCCCTTGAAAGTTAGTATTTTTATAGGTGGTCCTCCCAGTCATACTCTAGCTGCTATTATGCCGCTGCCGGAAGGAATGAGTGAACTCACAGTTGCCGGAATGCTTTCGGGACGCAATTTCCGCTATACTTATGTTGATGGTTATTGTATTAGCCTTGATGCTGACTTTGTTATTACAGGTGAAATTTATCCGGGTGAAACTAAGCCTGAAGGTCCTTTTGGTGATCATATAGGTTATTACAGTCAACTTCATGATTTTCCCCTAATGAGAGTCCACAAAGTATTTGCTAAGAGAAACGGAATCTGGCCTTTTACAGTTGTTGGTCGCCCTCCTCAGGAAGATACTGCTTTTGGAGAGCTAATACATGAGCTTACAGGAAAAGCCATAAGTCAAGAAATTCCCGGAGTGAAAGAAGTGCATGCCGTAGATGCAGCTGGAGTACACCCATTGTTATTTGCAATAGGAAGTGAACGGTATACACCTTATCAGAAAGCCAAACTGCCGGCTGAAATACTTACCCTTGCAAACAGAATTTTAGGAACAGGCCAGCTGAGCCTTGCTAAGTATTTATTTATTACTGCTGAAGACGGAGCACCTCTTGATACCCATAAGGAGATAGAATTCTTAACTTACATACTTGAGCGAATGGACCTACATCGTGATATTCACTTTCAAACTAATACTACTATTGATACCCTTGATTATTCGGGAACAGGTTTAAATACTGGCAGCAAGGTAGTATTTGCCGCATATGGCGATAAAAAAAGAAGCTTGTGTCAAGAAGTACCTGAACAATTAAAAAACTTCAGCAATTTTAGGAATCCATGCTTAGTTATGCCTGGGATTGTTGCTATAGAAGGGCCTGAGTTTTTAGATTATCAAGGGGCTCAATTGCAGTTAGAGGAGCTATTCACTGTTATTAAGGAGAGAGGAACTATATCCTCCTGCCCAATGATTATTCTTTGCGATGACAGTTCATTTATAGGCAGCTCCCTTCAAAACTTTTTATGGGCTGCATTTACGAGAAGCAACCCTTCTCACGATATTTACGGTGTTAACAGTAATTATGAAAACAAGCACTGGGCTTGCGACAATATGATTATCGATGCCCGCACTAAACCGCATCATGCGCCGCAGCTAATTCCTGATAAAGCTGTTGAAAAAAACATTGAGCGTTTGTTTTCAAAAGGCGGTAGTCTATATAATATTTATTAATATAAAAACAGACCTTAGTAGCGATACGGTTCACCGTAACCTTACTAAGGTCTGTTTTATAATTACCTTTGCTTAAGCTTTCCACTTACAAATAGTTTCTTCCAGCAAGTCTATTAAAACAAACAAGATAAAGCCTAGAAGGCTTAGTATAATTATTCCTTCATACATTCTTATGTAATCAATACTGCTCCAGGCATCCAGAATATAATAACCTATGCCGTACTGAGTTCCATAAGCTTCAGAGAAAAATAAAATAGATAATGCAGTTCCAATGGATAATCTTAAGGTAGTTAAGAGTTCAGGCAAAATAGCCGGAATTGTTATGTGCCTAAAAATTTGAAGCCTCGAAGCTCCAAGGCTTCTTATGTGATTATAGGTTTCCTGTGAAATATTAAGCACTGAATCTCTAACTGCAACAATAATCTGAAATACCAATATTAAAACCAGTATTATAATCTTTGAAGTATCTCCAAGTCCAAACAGCAGCATAACAATAGGCAGCATTGCAGTTTTGGGTATAGGATATGTAAAGTAAACTAATGGATTTAATATTTTGTTCCAGGTTTTCGAGTAGGCCATCAAAATTCCTGCAGTAATTCCTAATATAAGTGAGATGCCAAGTCCGGCAGCTACTCTGTATAAGCTTATTAAAACATGTATATATAGCTTATCGTCATAGAAATTGCTCATATGTAAGTAAACAGCTGCAGGTTTTGGAAGCACTTTTGTATTAAGCAGAACTGCAAAAAGATACCATAATATATTAAATGTAATAAACCCTTGTACAAACAGCGTGATTTTTCTTTTTACCTTCATATTTTCCATCCTCTTTTTATGATGCTCCTAATGCTTTCAGAAAGCTTAAGGTAATCCTCGTTCTGTCTTAAATTCTCAGTATTAAATAAAGGATTATCAATTATTTTAACTATGGTACCTGGACAGTGTGATAATATTACTATTTTCTTTCCCATATAAATAGCTTCTTCAATATTGTGGGTCACTAGTATTGTAGTAGTCTTGTACTGATTCCAAATATCTATGAAAAGCTCCTGGGCTTCTTCCCTTGTAAGAGCATCAAGAGCTGAAAAAGGCTCGTCCATTAACAGCAAATCGGGATTCATTATAAAAGTTCTTGCTATGGCAGCCCTTTGTTTTTGACCGCCGCTTAATTCCCTTGGATATCTGTTTTTCAGATCTCCGATGTTTAATTTATTTAAAATATACTCAGCTCTTTCCTTAACTGCACTATCGATAGGTTGTTCCTTTATCTTTAGAGGCAGCATACAGTTTTTATAAACATTTTTCCAAGGAAGCAGACCAAAGTTTTGCGGTATGAATCCAATGTTGTGCTTCTTTGGACTTAGGTCTTCGCCTTTAAGCAGCACCTTTCCCTCAAAATCTTTAATAATCCCGCATAATACATTAAGCAAAGTGGACTTGCCGCATCCTGAAGGACCAATTACGGCATAAATATCTCCTGATGAAATTTGCATGTTCAAAGGCCCTAGAGCATGAACTGACTTTTTTTCAGAATTATAACTTACAGAAAGGTTATCTATTTCAAGCATATAGTGCCTCCTGCAGCTTATTTAACACCTACATCACTCATTACGTCCTTAGGAGTTAATGTCTTTTTAACAATACCATTCTTTACAGTCCAATCTATAGCTGACTTAACTTCATCTTCTGATGGAAGAGCATTTTTCTTAAATTCAGGCAATTTAATTTTACCTTTCATGTCATCAGGGTATCCAACAGTTTTTATTATTGTAGCTTCATACTCAGAAATTGAAGTACTGTTAATATATTCTACAGCATCATTATAAGCCTTATAAAATGCCTTGATTTCGCTCGTTTTGCTGTCTATTGCCTTTTGTGAAAAAGCTGTTACTGAAGGATAGTGTGCCATTTTGGTTGCCGTTCCAAGAAGTATTCCTCCATCTTTTATAGCAGCTGTAGAAAATGGTTCAGGAAGCAGTGCCGCATCAACCTTATTGTTCCTTAACATTTCAAGTCTTGTTGGTACAGCAGGAACTATAGATTTTTTAACATCTGCAGGCTGCATTGAACTTTTCTCCAGCATTTTGTCTAAAACATATTCAATAGAAGTTTTTTGTGATATAGCCACACTTTTACCTTTGATATCATTTATGGACTTTATTCCTGACTGTGGGTTTGCAATAAGCATAAAGTCTCCATTTGTAATTCCTGTTATCTTTACATCAAAATCTGAATTTTGATAAAGAGCTATTGCTATTTCATCACAAATAACCCCGTCCAGATTACCTGCCTGAAAAGCTGTATCTCTGTCTTGAGAACTTTTAAAAGGCTGAAATTTAACATCAATGCCTTCTTTTTTGAAAAATCCTTTTTCATTGGCAATTACTATTGGAACTACGTCCACAGAATTTATTGCTCCTATATTTAAGGTAGCCTTAGCAGCTGAATCTGATGAGGTCGTCTTTGAAGAATTATTTGCTTGTGAACAAGCAGTTAAGGATACTGCAATAAAAGAAGCAGTAACAGTAGTTAATAATTTTTTTAGTCTAGTCATTTTTAGTCCCCCTATGTATATAAAATTTTTTATATTAATGCATCAATAACACCAAAGATCAGAAAAGCAATGCTTATTATCTGATTTACACCATATGAAGCTATTTTTACATTATTTAAATTATCAGGTGAAACCATCCTGTGCTCTATAAGAAATAAAATTGAAATTATAAAAAGTCCAATAAAATAAAGAATTCCCAGCTCGCTGCTTAATAGGCCTACTGCTATTAAGAAGATAATTGTCATAAAGTGAAAAAGTGAAGAAATGCGCAGAGCATTTTTTACGCCAAATCTTTGAGGTATTGAGTGTATTCCATTTGCAGTATCAAAGTCATAGTCCTGTGAGCCATAGATAATATCAAATCCTGCAACCCAAAGAGTATTAGCCGCACCCATAAAGAGAGGCAGCCAAGAAATTTTTCCGGTTACTGCTATCCAAGCTCCAACTGGAGCAGCAGCGGAGGTTATGCCTAAAACCAGGTGGCAGGCCCAGGTAAAGCGCTTTGTATATGAATAAATAATCATTAAAAATAATGCTATAGGTGAAAGCAGCACACATAATGGATTAAGCATTGCTGCTGCAACAAGCATTACTAAAAAACACAAAATAGAAAACACTATAACTTCCTTTTTCTTTAAGAGGCCTTGAGGAAGCTGTCTCACAGCAGTTCTTGGATTTTTACCGTCAATCTCGGCATCTATCGCTCTGTTTATAGCATTTGCTCCTGTTCTTGCGCCCATAAAGGCAATAAGTATCCAAAACAGCTTATAAAAAGACGGGGCTCCATTGCTTGCTAAAAGCATTGAAATAAGCGCAAAGGATAGAGAAAAGATTGTATGTGAAAACATAACAAGTACTCCATAGTCATGGACTTTTTTTACAGCTTTAGTTAATAGCATATTCATTTAATCGCTCCTATTGGTATAATATTGTAAGTATACATGCTACAAATAATAATACTACAGAGTAGGAACATATTTCAACAAAGCAGGTAATATTTCTAAAAATCAGCCAAGGCTATCCATATAAGCTTTATATGCTATAATTAAACTATATTTAAATAAGCTAAGTGAGGATAGATACATGGAAGATATGATAGAAATTAAACGAACAAAAGGAAGAGTAAGTTTAAAGCTTAATGCCATACATCTAGGTGAAGATATGTGCATTATTATTACAGGTGGGGATAAGCCTCATTTGGGAGCTGTCACTGTAGGCTCAAAAGACGTGGAATCATCGACCTTTTGCTTTCCTAATCATAAAGAAGACCACATTACAAGAGTACTTTACGATCTTTTTACCGCTTCCTTTGACAAAAACGTCGTGCTGTGCTGCGGTATCCATGTAGACAAGATTACCAAATCTGAAATAGATACCATTAGTGCCCTGTGTATTGAAATGATAGAGGAACTTAAGAGTAAAATTAATGTATAACTTACTACAAGGAGATTACAAAATGGAAATAATAGTTGGAATTACTGGGGCTACAGGTACAATATATGCTGTAAGATTACTTGAAGCCATTAAAAAATTTGAGCATGTAAATGTTCATTTAATAATGAGTAAGTGGGCTCAGCAGACCCTTATTACGGAAACAAAATATGATTTAGAATACATAAATTCTTTGTCATATGCAGTATATGATAATTTTAATATGGGAGCCAAGATATCAAGTGGGTCATTCCTAACCGATGCAATGCTTATTGTGCCCTGCAGCATGAAAACACTAAGTTCTATAGCAAATGGCTACTGTGACAATCTTATTGCACGTGCTGCAGATGTAACACTTAAAGAAGGCAGAAAACTTATTTTATCTCCTAGAGAAACTCCATTAAGCGCTATACACCTGCAGAATATGCTAAAGCTATCACAGTTAGGAGTTAAAATTGTTCCGCCAATGCCCGCTTTCTATAATAAACCAGAAACTGTTGAAGATATTGTGAATCATCAAGTAATGAAACTTTTAGATCAACTAGGCTTAAGTTTCCCTGAGGGAAAAAGGTGGCATGGTTAATGGGTGATTACATATGTTTTGGCAAGAGAAACTTCAGTTCCTGATAAATCAGCCCGTGAGAGTATCTCTCGTCAATGGTCAAGGTGTTTCAGGTATACTTTGTGCCGTTTCAAGCGGCGAAATATACTTGTTTGAGTATCTATACCATTCTCAATTTGTATCGAAACATTACTCCTTTAACCAAATCCAGGAATTATTGTATCCAGCATATTTCCACAAATACCAGCTATTCATACAAAAAAGAACGTAAGTAGATTTGAATCTACTCAAATCTATTTACGTTCCATGTACCTAGCTGTAACAATTATTTAGTTACCATCCACTTCCTACAGCATTATGGACAAAAGCAGCAATTCTATCTACTGGTATATCAACTATTGCACCAAGTGTTCTGCCGTTACAGTCAAATCTGTCTCTGTCTCTGTTTCTATTTCTGTCTCTATCCATTTCGAATTCAATTCCCATTT
Source organism: Clostridium rhizosphaerae (assembly GCF_016765585.1). Classification (GTDB taxonomy): domain Bacteria; phylum Bacillota; class Clostridia; order Clostridiales; family Clostridiaceae; genus Clostridium_AT; species Clostridium_AT rhizosphaerae. The sequence goes on along the minus strand of NZ_JAESWC010000002.1, from coordinate 32,109 downwards.
CTCTTCCACTATTTCTGTCACAATCACAATGATCATGTCTATCATCACAGCAGCTTCCTAGTGCGCATCCAGGTGCGGAACCAATTTGAACTATTAATCTTACAAATCTGTTATTAACAGATGCAAGAATGCCAGTAAAACCTCTTCCAGATTCTCCACCGCTAGTTGTAAATATGGTAACAGTTTGTCCAATATGGCGTGCTAAATCATTTACAATACCAAATCCATCAGGCATATTAATTATCTCCTTTTTGGTATATATTTTTGTCGGATATCTTGTCCTGCTACATACTATGACATTGGACTTATTTTGCTACTACTTTAATTAATATATCTAATGTTTTTGAAAATTTAATTGAACATGTTAAGTTCGAGTAAAATAATCAGTACCAGAAAATTATACTCAAATTTAAACACACTTTTTAAACAAGGGAATAATCTGATGCTCTCAGACAATTATATTTTATGAGTGACTTATATAACTGAAGAGCATTATCATTTTATGAAAGATAGAACCAATGTTGCCTGACTATTTTAATAAGATGTTCTTCATAATCCTATAAGAATAGCGGGTCCCATACAACTTATGAGACCCATCCCGCTAAAATATATTGGGATCTTTTTTATTTGGACCTTCACCTACATGCTTTAATGGGTTAAATGCAGGGCCCTCAATATTTTCACCATCATAGCTAAATCTAGATCCATGACAAGGACAATCCCACGTTGTTTCTGCCTCGTTCCAAACTAGTTCACAACCTAAATGGGTACAAGTTATATCAACCATATGTAAAATACCTTTTTCATCTCGATAAGCTCCAATCTTTTCACCATTCACATTAATTACCTTAGCCTCGCCATTATTAATATTTACGTCCTTAGGCGCCGGAGTTATTTTACCGCCTATTAGTGTTTCTGCTACATTTAAATTTTCCGATGCTAGTTTAGCTCCTGAAGCTATTATATCGAATCTAGATGGGTTATAAATGGGTGCCCATGGACTGTCTCCATCTGTAATCAAATCAGTCAATATCTTTGCAGCTGCTGTACTATTGGTCATCCCCCACTTCCCAAAGCCTGTAGCTACTAATATACTAGAGGTTCTAGAATTAACATAACCTACATAAGGAACACCATCTACAGTCATACAGTCCTGCGTAGACCACCTATATAATATTTGTTGCAAGTTAAATGTTTCTTTTGCAAAGTTGCTTATGTTTTCATAATGTATATTAGTATGCTTTTCACTTCCTGTCTTATGATGTTCTCCACCAACTATGACAATTTCACCATCCTCATATTTTTGAGAGCGAAGTGTACGACCTGGATCTTCAGCGGTTATGAACATACCTTCTGGAAATTTTTCTTTAATTTTAACTCCAAGTAAATATGACTTTTCCGCATACATCCTTGCGAAATACATTCCGAGTCCATCATAACAAGGAAAATGAGATGCAATAATGACTTTAGATGCGGTAACTTTGTTTCCATTACTGGTTATTACTGAACTAGATTCTCCATCTTCAATATCCACTACCTTAGTAAATTCAAAAATATTACTTCCATCTCCTGGTATTTCCTTAGCTATTGAAAGCAGATATTTTAATGGATGAAATTGGGCCTGATTTTCAAATTTCACAGCAGCCTTTATATGAAAAGGAAGTTGAATATTATCTTCAAAGGATGCCTTTATACCTAATTTTGAAGCTGCCTTCACCTCTTTTTCAATCTTTTCTATATAATCATCAGATTGGGTATATACATAGGCAGGACGAAAGCAAAAATCACAATCAATGTTTTTTTCCTCCACTAAATTTGCAATAAAATGAATAGCTGATTCATTAGCCTCTGCATACTGCTTTGCCTTTTCTTCTCCGAATTTAGATATAATCTTGTTATAAATTAAACCATGCTGTGAAGTTATCTTGGCAGTTGTATGGCCTGTGGTTCCATGAGCAATCCTATTGGCTTCTAACACAGCTACTTTTAACCCTTTATCTTTTAAAAGCAATGCGGAAGTTATTCCTACCATCCCTCCACCCACTATAGCAACATCAACACTTATATCCTCTTTTAAAGCAGTATAATCTGTTTTATTTGCAGATGCTATCCAATATGGCTCACGAATACTAGTAAAAACATCTAAGTTATATGACTTTGAATCTTCCATCTTTATGCCTCCAAATTTATATTATATTAATTACAATATTAATAAGTACATTTTATGTTTTACCACTTTCATGAAAGTATGTATAAGTTCTTTTTATTTTCACAGAAAACATCAATGTTGAATATGATAATAATGAGGTAACTAATAAACTTAGGAGTATAAAATGATCTCAAAACAAAAAAATATTAAAAGGATTATATGACTTATTTGTTAATCACATAATCCTTTTTCTTCATAAATTGTTAATTAAACTTTATCTATTATTAAATTTCAGCCATACTGAGAATGTTTTATCAAAAGTTAAAACTATTTCAGTTTTTCAACTTCAGAAAGTGTGTTATCTAATGAATCTATTGCTGAAGTTAAAGTTTTTGTGTCAAGTGGCTTAATCTTTATTGCAGTATTTATTATTCCAAGAGGAGTCTCTACTTTCTCGTAAAGGTCTTTATTCTTTTCTTTTACACTATCTTCAATTGGTTTCCAATTTTCTTCTAACTTAGATGATTCTTTGATTGCACCATCTTCATTTTTTGCAGCAAGCATATCTTTCATATTTTTTAATGCACTACGCATATTTTTTGCTCCATCTTCAATAGTAAGTGCTTTCTTACTTTCAGAGGATTGAGGCTGGTCAAGCTTTAATACCTGTTCAAGCTGCTCTTTTAATTCATCAATTTGCTTAGTAAGTGCTTTAGCATCCAAAGGCTTAATTTTAATTGCTGCATTTACAGCATCTAATGGCTCTTCTACCTTACTGTATATCTCTTTGTTTTTATCTTTTACGGCATCCTCAATTGGTTTCCAATTTTCTTCCAACTTTGATCCTTCTGCGATTACTGTAACCTCATCTTTAGCTCCAAGACTTTCTTTCATTTTATTTAATGCATCTATCATATTTTGAGTTCCTTGACTTATGGTAAGAGTTTTTTGAGTCTCTTCAACCTTAGGTTGCTCCTTTACTGGTGTACTTTGCTGCTCAGCTTTCTTAGAAGCACACCCTGTAAGCGAAAGTATTGTTACTAATGCTGTTACTGCAATGAAACCTCTTAATTTTATCATTATTTTTCCTCCAATTTCTTTGAATTAATATTATTTTTAACCACCATAACTATAGCTCCCAAAACTAAAACTATCTGTGGCACAACACTTTGCCATGATGGATAAACTGCTAGCCATGCTATAGTAGGTAAATTGTCACTAGAAGTTGCTGGAAGAACGCCTGCATTTTGTAAGCCGTTAATTCCCATTCCTGTAAACTTTAATCCCAAGTAGAAAACAAGAAGGCTTGAGATTAGGAAAAAAGGCCTCATTGGAATACGCAATCCTACCTTTAGCATTAGGAAAGCTACGATAACTAATATTGCAACTCCTATGGCTATTCCTGATAACAATACAGGTAAACCAACTGAAGATGCCATTCCTATATAGAATAATACGGTTTCTGTTCCTTCTCTAAACACTGCTAAAAAAGCTAGAAATCCTAATGATAACAAACTCCCTGTAGCTATTGCTTTTGAGCTTTTTTCACTTATATAATTCTGCCACTCATTTGCACTTGATTTACTGTGAAGCCAATAGCTTACATATATTAGCATTACAGCTGCAAAAACGCCAGTCCATCCAGAAATTAAAAAATTGTTATTTCCAAAGGTTCCTGAGCTGAATAAAACCTTAACTAGAATTGCAATGATAAAACTTACAGCTAGCCCTATACCTACACCACCAAAGATCCATCCTTTCTTATCCTCATTCCCGGATTTCTTTAAAAATCCAAGAAGCGCCACAACCACTAATAGAGCTTCTAAGCCTTCACGAAGGATTATTGTGATAACATCTACGATACTGTATGTATTGTCACCTGAAACCTGAGACATATAACCAATCATTCTTTCTATAACCTTCAGAGCTTTATCTGGTTGTTTTGGATCAACAGACAAGTATGCCTTAGAAGCAACCATATCTTTTTCAGCATCATTATATATTTTTTGAGATTTTGTTAAAATAACGCCTTCCACATCCAGCCACTTAGAAGTGAAATCTTGCATAGATTTTAAGGCAGCGTTATTATCTCCATTTTTAATTTGATTCTTTGCATTTTCTAAAATTATAATTAAATCTTTAACTTGAACTTTATTATTATTCTTTTCAGTAGTTGAAGCATTATATTTTCCTTGAATAAAACTTTCATTAGTTTGCATTAGTTCTTTTAGTGCATCCTGCAATTTATCCTTTTGAACTGGTTCCTGAGAAAAAAGAAACTGTACCATACCCATTTTTTCTTCAATATCTCCATAAGCCTCTTTTGATTGTGTTTTAATCTCGTCTTCATAATCTACCCAAGACTTGTTATATGTAGAGTAAGTTTCTTTTGCAGCATTTACCTCTCCAGATTCAACAAAATTATATACTTTCTGTAGTATCTTATTTGCATCCGTTAGAGAAGCATTTGCATCTGAAGCCAGTACTGGTGTTGTTAGAATCAACATAGAAAGCATTGAAAATAATAAGAAGTAAGCAACGTTTTTTAACATAATTTATAGACCCCTTACGATTTTATTTTTAGTATTTCATTATTCTCCTTATAAATATGTACTCTTTTCGCTAATAGTTATTCACAATAGTTAATGATATTCATTATCAGTACATATTGATAATATGATATCCGACTAAAGTTGTCAAGTAGAATATTATTACCAAGAACTCGAGCCCTTAACCCTATTAACTCCTGAAATCTTATTTATGCTTTGAGTTAAATTATGAAAACCACGATTCCTACAAAACTTTCTATAGGTTTTGTATTATTTATTATTCCAATAAACTTCTTTGCCTTAAATTTCTGAAGCAAGTTATCAGTTTTTAAATGCTGCTCTCATACCATTTTGCTTTTCATTTACAACAAGGTTCCCTTCTTCATCTTTATTGTAACCCATAAATTTAGTATGATTAACCGCCACCTTGCCTTGCTCGAATCTTCTTCGAATACCCCATGTTCTGTTTTCGGGTATCGCTCTACTTTCGTCCTGTCTAGTATGAGGAAGCATAAATATCTACTAAAAGTCTATTGGTTTTCAGTTGAAGCAAGTTTAGAAATATAATCGAATGCAATTTAAGGACTTCAAGCTAGAAAAGCTAGAAGTCCTTTTTGAACATAAAAATATACTTAACGCCGTAGGACATTAATTTGCCCACAATTAGTTACTAACTATAAACTCCACAGCCTTCAAAGTTTTTTCAGCTAAATCTTTAGGATACTCATGGCCAATACCTTTATTGATATAGTATTCATGGGCAAGTCCACCTTCCTTAAATATCTTTAAAAGATGCTGTACAACTGGGTCAGTGTCCTGATCTCCTTCAAGGATAACTATTCTTGTTTTTCTTTCTGCTAATTTCGTTGTTTCTTTAAGTTCTAAGTTACCTAAGTAATCACCAGGGCATAATGCAATAACTCCTTTTATTGGAATAGTGCTATGAAAAGCCATATCAATAGAAGTAGTTGCACCACCAGAGAAACCTCCAATTATTACACAAGTTTCATCAATGGAATAGTCAAATAGTAATTGTTCATAGCAATCTTTCAGTTCTTTTCTTGATAGAACTGGATCACTAAGCCAGCCAAAGCTGTTATTAAAATAGATTTGTGATGATTGAGTATATACAACTATGTATCCTTTTTCTAAAAGCACATCAGCCTTCCAATTCCAGCTAGTATTTTTTATGTTGCAGCCAAATCCATCACCATGCAAACAAAAGAATAACGGATGTTTTTTTGCTCTATCATAAGATTTTGGAAGGTGAACTTCATATTTGAACTTAGAATTTTCTTTAGCCTGCTGAAGATGTTTTCTATTCAAATTACTAAGTGCCTCATATTCAGGGTGTTCCCTTAAGAGATTAAAGCTTGCCCAGTGTAATGGAAGTGAATAACCTTTTTCAAGTGATTTTTTTATAACCGAAATGCATCCTTCACAATTATTTGTCTGAGCATATATCATAGCTTCATAAAGCATAAGTTCAAATAGACTTTTCTCATATTCATACTTTGGTAAAAGTTCATTTGCATGATGGAGTAGATTTAAAACCTCATCATACTTTTTTTCAGAGTAAGGTTGAGAGTTAAAATTGGCTCATAAGTTAAGTGCTAGCTATAAGCTAAATCATAGCAAGTCTTAATTTATGAACCTCAATATTGGAATCAATTACTAGTAGATTACCATTGCGAATCAACATAATAAAAATGTGAAATAATTAGTTATAAATAATATCTTCACCTTTTTCCATCAATATTTATTTCAGTCACTAATTCTTGCAGAAGCCTTGCTCTATCTATTCCTATACTCCCTTGGAGTCCCGCCAGTAACCTTCTTAAAGGCCTTACAAAAATGACTGGAATCATGAAAGCCTAGGAGTTCAGAAACTTCCATGATGCTTTGGGTGGTAGTTGCCAAAAGAGTTTTTGCTCTGTTAATCTTTAAGTTTGTTATATAATCCATCACCGTTACACCCATGTGTTCTTTAAACACTAAACTTATGTAAGGTCTAGATAAGTTTAGTTCTTCACTGATGGTCTGTAGAGAAATATAGCTTTCAATATTAATGTGGATATGTTTTAAAATTCTGTTCAGAGTATAATTATCCGTAACCTCAGAATAGTAGATGACAAAATCCGAGTACACCGAGAATATTTCCTTTTCCAAGGCCTGCAGTTCCTTTAGGTTTCTGCAGGCTTTGATCCTCTGGTAAAATTTATTGTAGGTTTCATGCATTATAGTGTTCATAACCATATTTTTAGCCTGTGATATTTTGCGCACCAGTATCCCCTGCCATATAAATAAATCTATCTTTTTATCTTCGACATTCTTTTCAACCTCCTGCTCATACTTATGTTTATTCTCTATGAGCCGGTTTATTTCCTCTATATCATTCATATCGAGAAGTGCATCAAATTCAGGTATAAAGATAGAGTAGTCTGTAATAAATCCTTCTATCATATTCATTCTCCTAAAACTACATTAATATAGTACAATTTAATATAATTATATACCATTTTTCTTTTCAATATAATTCTATAATTATCATATGACAATATGAATGGAGGAAGGAAAATGAAGAAAGGAACAATTCATGTTATAGAGAACTTTTATATGCCAGAGCTGAATAGATACAGAACCATAAGAATTTATTTACCGCCGGATTACAATGAAGCAGACAGGCACTATCCGGTAATATACATGCATGATGCTCAGAACCTTTTCACCGTAGAGACCTCTGCTTTCGGCACCATTTGGGATATAGCCGCAACCCTTGATAGCATATACAATGAGAACCATGAGAAGGCTTATATCGTTATTGGAATTGATAATGGCTGCAATTACAGATATTCAGAGTACTGTCCCTGGTACAGCGAGGTCGGAGGTGAATACTTGCCCCACGCCAGGACTACCGGATTTCTTGGCGGAGAAGGTTTTAAATATATTGATTTTATAGTAAACACCTTGAAACCCTTTATTGATACTACCTATAAAACCTTAAAGGACAGGGAGAACACTGCTGTCTGCGGAAGCTCCATGGGCGGGCTTATATCTATGTGTGCAGGATTAAAGTATCAGGATGTATTTTCAAAAATAGCTGCCTTTTCCTCTGCTATGTATTTTGCAGAAGAAGAAGTTAAAAGCTTTATTATAAGTGAAGGTAAAAGAGAAGCCATGAGAATATATATGGATGTTGGTACAGACGAAACAAGCAATCCGAATAATCCAGATTTTCCGCAAATATATTTGAGTTGTAACAGAAATGTTTATTTGACCTTAAAGGACGTTGGCTTTGCCTTTGAGGATGTAAAATATGAAATCGCCGAAGGAGATATTCACAATGAAGCCTGCTGGCGTAAAAGATTTCCCGGCATGATGAATTGGCTCTTCAGCTTATAAATTGGGAGGTGTTGAAATGGAAAAGTATATTCAATATTTAAAAGAAAATTTCTTAACTCCGGAGCAGTATATCATAAGCAAATTTGCGGAACATCAGATTATATTATTAGGGGAAGATCATGCTGTAAAAAGTAACCTTAACCTGGCTATTAACCTTATTCCCCTATTATATCAGGAGGGCATATACAACTTCGGAATGGAGTTTGGCGCCAGCGAAGACCAGGCGGACTTAGACAGGCTTATTACCGGTGAGGAATATGACGAGGTGGAAGAAAGACGCCTGATGTTTAACTACAACGTTAAATGGGCTTATAAGGAATACACCGACATATATAAAGCTGCTTGGAAATTTAACAGGTCCCTGCCAAAGGACGCAAATAAGTTCAGGATTTTGAACCTTAGCTATATTTATAACTGGGAAGGTTTTTCTGGTATGAGAACCCCCTTAAACTTTAAAAAAATATTTCACAAAGGAAATATCGAGGCCTTCAGAGCAAAGCTTGTTGAAAGAGAAATTTTGTCCAAAGGTGAAAAGCTCCTTATATTAACTGGGACTCCCCATGCCTTCACCAAATTCAAAAATCCAATCTTTGAGGGTAATGCAGACCAGTTCTTCATTCTCCAGGGTGGCTGGCTCGGCAACAGATTATACGAAAAATTCGGTTCAAAGATATTTAACATTATACTACATCAACCTGCAATGAACATAAACACTTTGCTTCCTGATACCACAATGGGAATAAAAAATATCGAAACTGTTATGGAGAGCTTGAACAACAAACCTGTTGGCTTTGATTTAGTGAACACGGTAATGGGCGACATCCCCGATGACAGCTACAACTCCATCCCCTATAAAAACTTCACCCTCAAAGAAATGTTTGACGGCTACATCTTTATAAAGCCAATAAGAGAACAGCAGGGCTGCACAGTAGATTATGAATACTTAAATGGTAAAGACTTCGAGAAGGTCCAAAACAATTGGCCGGATAAAGATTGGACTCCTATTCCTAAAAATGAAGAGGAGTATTGGAATGAAATTGAAGGGTATGTAGATTTGAGGAAGAGGTACCTGATTTAGCAACCATCTCTAAGTGAACGATATTTAAATTTATTACCACCAAAGTAGCACGTATTAACTTGGTTTTTACCTTGATCTTTCTTGCCCTGTCGGTCTTTTCTTATAGCCATATGCTCGGCAGGGCAAACAAAAATTCCAGCATCTTTGTTAAATTGGAATTCATCCTCTTTCTTACGAGTTCCACACGAAACCATTGGATTAAGTTTTGAAGTATATAATAGTCCGTTCTTAAGATTACAGCATTCACAGCTATTTAACACCTGCGAGTCAATTAGACTGCTGGAAGCACCTTCAAAGCCCATTCCAAAAATAGTAGACGCAATTACAAACTTATCGTACTTTTCTCTACCCTAATTTTTGACTCGCCTATCTATGACATCACATACAATATTTTCTGCATAGCCTATAATATAATAAACATCCGCCTAAAATTGTATATTTATATAATATAGAAAAAATATTTTAAATTTCTATTAGGAGATGACAAGTATATAAAAAAGAAAAGCCATGATAAAGAGGAATCATGCCAGCTGTAGATGGAGAGTTCTATGCAATTAAACGATGTTACAAATTCAGGGCTTCAAGTATAAGAAAACTTAACGAATTAAAGGCTAACCACTCTGATTAAAAGCTTATATTAATACATTTATGATGAAGTCATTTCTTATAACTACGACTATGTTTTTAAAAAAAGTCCAACTAGTTAACTTGATTTCTAGTTGTCTATATTTATTGATAACTAGTCAGCCGCCTTCAAGTCGCCCCTTATTTTAACATCAATAAACTGTTAAAAGGAGGTGATTACATATGTTTAGGCAAGAAAAACTTCAGTTCTTGATATACCAGTCCGTGGGGGTATCTCTCATCAATGGTCAATGTGTTTCAGGTATACTTTGTGCCGTTTCCAACGGCGAAATGTACTTACTTGAGTATCTATATCATACTCCAAAAGTCATGCCATTAAGGTACAAATAATTAAAGCCTTTTTCATACGTTCCCCTCATTAAGAATATTGTTTGATATACCATATTTTACAGAAGCGACACTGCATGCTACTAAAAAGAAGTAAACAAATTTCTGCTTAAATATTAAGGCATTCAATCAATTTTTAAGAAAACTGTGTCTTAATTAAGATTTTACATATTATCTTGTGCACTTTTAATATCCTATTTCCTCTGCAATTTTAGCAAGTACTTTGCAATTGTTCTTATCATTTGGATTTAGACTTATATAATTCAGGCACTTATATATATCGATTTCTTTTTCGTTAAAGGCCCTCAATCTGTTAGTAGATTGAGGCGTACTATGTAGTGAAATGGATAAATAAAGTCTAGACAGTGCGTCTTCCAAATCTTGATTTTTGTTATTAACATTTTTATAAGAAGTAAATGGTAATATATACATAGCAGTATGTAGATTGGAAGCTGCTTTCATATAGTAATATATTTTATCTTCCTCATCAAATTTAGAATAATCTACAGCAAAGCAAGAAGCTGCTTCACTTAAACTCTGCTTAAATGCTTCATTTGCAGTTTGTTTTTTCCCATTTTGAATTAAAAAGTTATAAGTTCCAAATATAATTATTAGAGATATAATTAGAACATAACATTTTTTCAATATTGTTCCCCCACTTTCATGCAAATTTTATTCTTATCATAGTTCATGATATTTTACAATGATTCCCCAATCTATGTATTGAACTAGCGAATCAAATAAGAAAATTTCGAACTAATTACTTTGCCAACCTCCACCAGTAACATTCATCATCTTCCATATATTTAACCATCCCAATCTTTTGCAATACTCTATGTGAAGGTATGTTGTTTTTTAGTGTATCCGCAAGTATAATTTTAACTTCTGGATTTGAAAACATCCATTTTGTTAAGCTTTTTAATGCTTCAGTCATAAAGTCATTACACCTATAATCGCTTTCTATCGAGTAACCAATAACAACTTCACCGTTTTCACTAGGAAAGTTTTTTATCATGATCGATCCAATGAACCTATTTTCTTTTTTCAATGCTATTATCCAGACCGTATACCACATATAGTTGATAGGATTATCCTCTACATTCTTTAGCCTTATTTCGTAAACATTCTTTTCCCTGTCACTAAGCTCTTTATCAGTAATAGTTAAACCTAACGCTCTCTCCAACTTATTAAAATTGGAAATACAAAGTTCAAGATGAGATTGGTTTAAAGGCAATATATTTAGTCTTTCGGTATCGATTACTAGCATTATAGATAATCTCTCCTATCATACATTTGTAGCTTATTGCACCATAATCTACTATTGCGTCTTAATAAAAGAAGCTAAAACCTTTTAAACTATCACTCGGTTAATCTAAAATTGCATCTAACGTTTCGCATTTCCGACGCCGAGACACTTAGCAAGACTTGGCTTGGTGTCACAGGTGTAGCTTGGCTGTTTTCTGAAGCTAAGCCGGACGGAAATTTTTTGTTATACTCTGCTTTAGCCTCTAAACTTTAAGATGAATCCATTCAAAAAATTAAACTTGCTTCATAAAATAAGAATTAAGTGAATGAACTTAACACATTACTAGGCTCATTTTCTACAAACACAATGAAGTATCGGACCATCTTCCTCTTTATAAACTATACCTCTTTTGCACTCTACAACTGAGAAGCCTGTCATTTGTGCCAAATCTTTCATTTCATTAGTGGTAAAGGCCACCCAATAGCAATCTGTATTGGCATAAGCAAAGAATTTCTTACCATCAAGATATTGTGGATATTTTACTTCCAAAAATTCTTTATCATGACCAGAAAAGCTAAGTATTCCATTACTTTTCAAAACCCGGTAACACTCTTTCAGAATATGTATTTTATTCTCTTCCTCGTAAAAAAGACCGAAAGTCTGTGACCACATTATTACAACATCAAAAGTATTGCTTTCAAAAGGTAATTCTAATCCATTCGTTATCAAAAATTCGATATCTCGGTTACTTTCTAATGCAAATTGCTTTGCAGGTTCTATAACCTTTTCAGATATGTCAATAGCCGTAATTCTAAATCCTTTATCATATAAGCAGAACGCTTCTCTGCCCATGCCACAACCTATATCAAGAATCCATGACTTAATAGGAAAATGAGAAACTATTTCGCTTTCCCAAACTTTCAATTTTTTATTAGTATAATCTCTCATATCTCTTATTGCAGGTTCCTCAGAGTATAATTTTTTTACAATTTCTATATTGTTACTCATGCACATACCTCCAATGATATTCATAACCTTTAATGAGCAATATACTACAATTCCTCATCAATAAACTTAAGTCAAAAAACTATTATTATCTGCTTTCTATCAACAAAGTTGCGTATAACGTTCTCGGGTTGCTGACGTTTTGAAAACTTAGATAACTCTTATCTTAGTTTTGAAAATGAGCCTTGGCGATGATACGCTACTAACTATATATTGATTATAAACCATATATTTACATAATGCCATATAAGAAAAGTCCACCAGCCAAGGCGGACAGCAGCATTTTGTTAGGTGTAGTTTTACCCAATACACCTTAAACTAAATCTAGTCTATTAAAGATTAAATCAATTTACGATAAAATAAAGCTTAGAATTAACAATGCAATATACTGTTCTACTTAATATTTATAGGTATAGACCTCTTTAGTTTTTTTGCATTAACATCTATGTAATCTGATAATCTGTCCTCTATACTACATCCATCTAATGAATACCAAGTTATCTCCCCAATAACATCGCATAAACTTTTACCATGAAATACTTTAGCGTTTAAAATATCTTCTAGTTTAGCATAATCATATGCTTGTGAGCCATCTGGCACTAGTCCATACCAATATATTTCTTTACCACGGTTATCCCTATCTGGCATTTTTCCAAGCCAACAATCTTCATATTCTGTATCATTATCAATACAAAAATTCATTTCGATACATGAATTATATTTAACCACATCACTATCTAATATTGTTATTAAGTCTTGCAATTTAATCTTTGCCAATGATCTCACATCCCTATATTTGTATTTATCATAAAACCAAGTATCGTACTAATCTTTAATTATTAACGGAAGTATTTTGTTAGATGACGGTTCCACTGAAAATCAACTTTACTTTTTGTTCTTTTTAATTAGACCAAATATTACTCTATCCTCATATTCATCTGTTCTCAGGTTATACGCAGCCTCCTTTATTAGACCTTCTCTCTGAAATCCTAACTTCTCACTTAACTTAATTGAAGCTATATTATCTGGATGAATTAATGCTTCTATCCTATTTAGCCCAATTATTTCAAATGCAAATCTAATAATTTCCTTCGCCACCTCACCCATAATATTTTGTCTCCAATATCTTTTGTTAAGCATAAATCCTATCTCTGCATGAGAGTTAGATATATTAAAATCATGAAGCGTAATTAACCCAATAACCCTATCACTTTCTTTTTCAGCTATACACCATCGTATAAATTTTCTATTTCTAAATCCTCGCAAAAAAGCTTGTACTGCTTTCTGTGCTTGTTCTATTGTTTGCATAGCTCCTGTCTGCTGATATTTTACTGCGTCTTCATCTGAATATATTTCATATAATGATAAATAATCATGTTCCTTTACTTCCCTTAAATTAAATCTTTTACTCTCAAGTTGAGGAAACTTGTCAAATTCTAAATTAATATTACTCACTATCTTCTCCCCCCACTAGTAATATATTTTCTATAATCAGCTCGTGATCACTGTCGTCTAACGTTTCTTGCTGCCGACGTTTCTGAACCTTAGCGCGACGCGCTTGGTAAAGGAATGTGCCTTGGGTCTCATTTGACAATTAACTATATATTGATTATAAACCACAAATTTACACAATACTACTAAAAAAGCTACCCTCCAACGCGGACGGCAGCATTTTGTTATATGTAGTTTTAACAACTACACTATTATTAAAGTCTTTTTGATAAAGTTTAAATTAATTTCGTTGTATACAAGAACGGGAACTATATATTTAAACCTTATTAAATTACACCTATATTTGCAATAATTTTATCTGGTAAAAAGGGCTTTGTAATGTATCCTGATGCCCCTAATTTTATTGCAGAATCAATTATTCCCTTGTCTGTTACTGCTGAACACATAATTACCTTAATATCAGGATAGTCTCTCATAACATTTGTTAATGCTGTCATACCATCCATCCCAGGCATATTTATATCAAGAATTATAAAATCTGTCTTTTCCTTCTTTAAAATATTCAATAGTTCATATCCTTCTGTAGCTTCGCCAATAACTTCACATCCATTTTCAGATAGTATCTTTTTTAGGGAATCCCTAACAAATTCCACATCATCTACAATTATAACCTTCTTTTTGTTTTTAGTCCTTCCAAGTAATTCATCGGTTGATATATTAAAAAAATCAGCAATTGAACATAACATAAAAATATCTGGCACGGAATTCCCAGTTTCCCATTTTGATACCGCTGCTACTGATACCCCCATTTCAGATGCTAACTTTTCCTGCGTCATATTCTTATTTTTTCTTAATTCATATATCTTTTTACCAACTTCAATATTCATATATACCTCCATTTAATATTACAATGCTTATGATTAATTTATTAAAGTAAATATTTACTAATTTAAGAGTATCATTATAACCTCATATATTCAAACGAAGTATAGTAGAATAACTTAACTGTTAGTTAATATAAGTAACTTTCTGCATTTTAAGTCACACTCTTTTATAAAATAATTAAAACCTTTAGCTGTCACTCTCTTTAAAAGAAATTACATATAACGTTTTTAATTTCCGACACCGAGAGCCTTAGATAGCTCCTATCTAAGGGGTGCAGGTGTGCCTTGGCTGTCTTCTCAAGCCAAGGCACACGGCAATTTTTTGTTAGATGAAGTCTCCGCTTGTACTACACCTTAAATTTTAAATATAAAATTCTTACGTTTACAAATCATTAATTTTTAAATAGACATTAGATAAAAGTACCTTTATAAAATGCCATAAAGCTTTATCAATTACGAATTAAACTCTTTAAGAATTATTTTTTTAAATTCATTAGATTTTTTAATTGGATGCTCATGTCCAGCATTCTCTATATATTGAATGTTACAATTTTTATTTAATTTCTTCATATATAAAACAGTACTCTTAATCACATTTGGTTCTTTAGAACCACAAATA
This sequence comes from Clostridium rhizosphaerae, assembly GCF_016765585.1. GTDB lineage: Bacteria > Bacillota > Clostridia > Clostridiales > Clostridiaceae > Clostridium_AT > Clostridium_AT rhizosphaerae. The sequence continues at coordinate 16,753 of NZ_JAESWC010000002.1, read as the reverse complement.
CATAGCACAGGAAATGAGATATCCTTAAATTGAGGATATTTTTCAAATGTTAACCGATCCATATAATAATTCTTCCATGTATTCATGCTGATTTTTGTCCAATAACTTATAAAAAAGTCAGCTCTTTTTTTATCGTCAATACCAATAAACCTTACATATAATTTTCCTACTAATTTTGATCTAATCAACCGATATGCAAGACCTACGATGATTGCTTTTTGCTTTGCAATTTTATCTGACTTATCTACCATTGGACTGCTAATAATAGCCCCACTAAAAAAATTAGGACATTGAGAAATAACTGAAAATGCTAAGTTTGCACCTTCTGAGTGACCTATAATGTACACCTTTTCTTTTTTAAGACGATCAACAATTTCAATAATAGCATTTTTATTTTCTTCGAAATTAAAATCTCTTTTAACCTCATTTCCACTTCCATATAAATGAGGAATAATAAGATGGAATTGGTTTGAGAGAGAATATAGTTTTAGGTACGTTTCTGTAATGCCAGCACAATGCAGAAAAACTAATGTCGGATTATTATTATCTCCATATTCTTCATAGTACATGTTCTTAGTTCCTTTCAATTGAATAGATCAAAAATCAATTTTATTAAAGTAATTATATGATTTTATTTAAAACTTCGGTATGGCACTCACTTAAACAGGATTTCATCTAACATTGCTAATTCCCAACTCCGAGAAGTTTAGCGAGACTTCGCTTTGCTTCGCAGGTGTAGCTTGGCTATCTTTTTAAGGCAAGCTATACGGAAATTTTTTGTTATATGTAGTTTTGCAGTTATACTTTGATTAAAGGCTTTCGTTGCTAATGTTTGCAAAATAACTTTTCAATCTATTTGCATATTCAATACGTCCTTCTGGTTTAGATGCCCCTCTGTCAGTTAAATACAAATTATCATCTTTATATCTCGGAAACACATGTAGGTGATAATGCCAAACATCCTGATTTCCACAAGGTTCATTATGCTGCCTAGAAGATACACCGTCACACTTGTAAACCTCTTTAAGTGCAATAGCAATTCTCCTTTCTAATTTATGAATTCTTGCAGAGATTGCATCTGGCAAATCATAAATATTCTCAAAATGACTATTAGGAATAATAATTACATTACCCTTATTATTTTTATACTGGCCTGCACTAATGAATGCAGTTATGTACTCATCCTTATAAAAAATGTCTGCTTGTTTAGTCTGCACATGTTCGTTTTCAACACCATCAACAACTAAACAAAATGGACAGATATAATCTTTTGGTTCATGATTATACATTTTTATCCCCCCATGTATACAATTCATAATATTTTACAATCGGATCTCACAAAGTAAATTTTAAAAAACATAAGCAATAACTTTGCTTCATCAAAATTACAAATAACGTTCAGCATTCAAGACGTTTCTGAACTGAACCATAAAGGAATACCTCTTGGATGCTCTTGCGCCAGTGAAGAAATGCGCTTTGGCTGTCTTGTCAAGCCAAAGCGAACTTGGATACATTGTTATACGTTGCTTTAGCCACTACACTTTAGGTTGAACTATTCAGCCATTCCTCGTATAATATCGCATATTGAAACCTATCACACCATTCATCAGCAAAGATGCTATTCACTCGCTGAGCCTTTATAAAATGAGCCTCTCTACGCATTCCTATCTTTTCCATTATTCGATATGAGGCTGTATTATTCGAATTACACCCTGCAATAATGCGCCGAAGACCAAGCGTTTGAAATCCAAATTTCAAGAGTTCCTTTGCTATTTCTGTACCGAATCCCTGTCTCCAGTAATTTCTATGTATAGTCCATCCTAATTCTGGCTCGTCATCTAATCCAAAAAGTGAAGCAGCACCAATCAGAGTCCCGGTTTCCTTGAGCACTGTCGCAAATTCAAAATTTCTACATTCTTCTTCATTAGCATTTGATATAGCCCATTCCAAGTATTTATGTGCTTCTTCTTCGCTCAATGTCATTTTTCTATATTTCATATTTTCACTATTGCCAAGCCAATCATAGACAATCGAAAAATCGGTTTCACAAAATTTGCGTAATATTAATCGTTCTGTCTCAAGTCCAGTAAACCTCATCTTTAGCCCTCCATTGCATTTATTAAATTTATATTAAACTACTAACTCTATAAATAATATCACTTCGCGATTAGTTATAATTTCATCGCTAAAAAATTATACGCTGCTTTAGCCACTAAACTTTGAGCTAGATCCGTTGAAAAACTCGATTTTGCTTTATATAAAATGAAGATTTCGTATTAGTTTTGGTACCGAAAATGCTTATACTGTTCGCATAATACCAAATTCAGTTAATAAATTCTGAAACCTACATTTTTCATGTTCCATCACAGGAAAAAGCGGATTGTATAAACAATGTTGTAAAACATCTGCATCTTTTAATACTTCATCAAATGCAGAATGAGTAGTCGCCTTTGAACTGTGGTTGCTGATAGCTGAACATAATAAATCTGTTTCATTATCAGTTGTCAATGACAACTCCTCAAGAATTTGACGTGCCAAAACTGCACCGTGCTCAGCATGATTTTCAGTATTCATGGCCTTGTAAGAATATAAATCATGTAACATACCAGCCATGGTCGCCAATTCAACATCTTGATTTCTTTTTAGGGCAATCATGGCACATGCTTGCGAAACTCCATAAAGATGTAGATACCCACACCTTCTTTCTTGAGTGTCCTTCATATTTAATAGAATATCATCAATATACTTTCGAAGTCTTTCAATGCGATTTTCCATATCTTCAGCACGTCCATTATGTAAATACTTTTCAATTTTTTCAATATGTTTTTCCATGTCTTCCTCCGTCCACTATATAAATTTTCTAACTTCACAGTTTAATCTGAAGTTCACAATAGTTTACCAGTCCGTATTATTTTAATATATTAATTATATAACTTATAGCAATTAATTTCCAACAAAAAAGCCTGTAACCATTATGATCACAGACTACTTAACAATCGGTTATATGGATAATGTGGAGTTCTGTTATACTCAAAAAACCTCACGTTACCTATTATACGTTCCACCGTACCGAATTAATTACAGTTTTATAGATAATTATCTACAATTACTGGATAATTCCGGTTCCTGGCACCTATCTTTATGCCTTGAAGGCATATGATGCTGTTAATCCCTCTAAACTCGACCCTCCAATTACATTGCTTTCCGGTATATCCAATATATTATAGTTCCTTTTTACCATGGAATCACTTCCTTTATTATAAAATGGGCAAAATCTTCATTACATTTTAATTCAGTATCTCTATCATCCACTGTCTCAATAAATATCGCTGCTATAGGCAGAATCTTTCCTTCATAGATTAAATTAACCAAGACCGATTTCACGCCCATATCCAAATATTCTTTTCCATCATCCCCCATTATTTTTTCAACTAATGGTGCCCATTTCTCTTTAATTTCTTTCCAGAAACTATTCAATACATCATAATTCCAATCTCAATTTGTTTCTCTATATCAGTAATCCTTTCACTCTTATTTTCTTTATTCATTTTTACCATCTCCTATTTAATATCTCTATTAATAATATTTTCAGCGGACTACGTTACTATATAAATACATATCTGTTTTACAGAAAGAATAATTTTATATTCCTTAACAGATAAGGATATATCGGGTTAGACCCCTTACTTTTGTTAAAAGAGTTACTTATAAAATTACTTAAACTGACACAAATATATATAGATATATATGGAAGTATATAAATATTTATTGGGATAATGCGCCTTGAGAAGGCTCTCGCGTTTTATAAAGAGTTTTTAAAGTTGTAATCTACATATAATTTTTTGTTGTCTATAATACGATATTTGTTGTACGTTAAAGCTTCCATGGAAACCGTCATTACTTGTGATAGCCGGGTAGGTAAAGGCCTCACGAACTTTCCCCCTCACAGATTCCGTACGCGCCCAATTAGAGCATACGGCTCTTCATATTATTTTACAAGAATTGCTATCTATACACATTTACATAAATTTTAGGCTTAGGTAATGGATTATATTTCATATAAATTTTGAATTTGTCTAAGTAAAAACTTCGTCTTTGACTTCTCGGTTTAACCACTTAAACAGTGCCTTCTTTATTTCAAGACAGAACTGACTTATTATATGGTAATAATATGTAATCTCCTTCCCTCCGTTGGCATTACCCTACTTCATCGGTACTAGTTACCTATTTATCACCATCAAATAAAGGACTAAAGTTAATCCCTAACTTTAATCCTTTATTAATTTTAAGCAAAATAAAATTTCATCACTATGCTGATCCCTCAGAAGTCTTACAGCTTGAATTTCTGTACCATATCAGTTAATTTTTGAGCAAGTTCTGCCTGACTTTGTGCAGATTTTGCAACATCACTAATAGTAAGAGTTATTTCATTAACACTATTTGATATTTCTTCAGAGCTTGCTGCTGATTGTTCTGCAGTGGCAGATACATTTTGTATAGCAGCGCTTATTTGCTCAATAACTTCATTCATTTGTTTTGAAGAGGCTGAAATCTCTTCTGTAATATTATTCATAAATTCAGAATCCTTTTCATATTGAACACCTGTACTCTGAAGGAATTCATAGCTTGGCTTTACATTGTTATCCATAAAATTGAGTACATCTTGTCCACTTTGTGAAAGTTTAATAACTGCTTCTTGCACTTGCTCAACCATACTTTGGATATTTACAACCGCTTGCGAGGCTTGCTCTGCAAGTTTTCTTACTTCATCTGCAACTACTGCAAAACCTTTCCCCTGTTCTCCAGCTCTTGCCGCCTCTATTGCAGCATTTAAAGCTAATAAATTTGTCTGCTGTGCTATATTACCAATAGAATCGGCCATAATTTTAACTTCTTCTACAATTTTAGCTTCTTTAATAGCACTTAAAATATTAGAGCGATTTTGACTATATATTGCTGTACCTTCTTCTATATTTTTTGAGGCCTTAGCTTTTATGTCAAGAGCACGATTCTTTATCTCATTTACAGATACCTTTGAATCATTTGCTCTATTAGCAAGACTATTTGTGTTAGCACTTATTTCTTCTGTTGATGAGCTCACTTCCTCAGTAGTCGCACTCAAATCTTGTACTCCTCTAGATATTTGTTCTACTGATTCATTTACTATTTCCATTTTAGATGAAACCTCTTCAACAGTTGCTGATAATTCTTCGCTTGTTCCACTCATATCATTGGCACTATCAATTATTTCTTTTATTAGATCTTTCATATTTTCTCTAGACTGATTCAATGCTTTAGCAACATTTCCTATCTCATCCTTTGAATCAATATTAATTGTTGCTGTAAGATCTCCCTGACCTATAGCCTCAGAAAATAATAAAATTTCTCTTAATCGCTTTGATATTACAAGTGATATAAAAAGGCCTAAAAAAATTGCAATTGTAATAGCTATTGCTATTATACTAATAGATACTATTGTACTACTTTTGAAAATTGCATTACTACTGTTATAATCATCAGCGGCAAGTTTTGTATCTAAATCTATTTCTTTATCTAATACAACAAACATATCATCTCTAATTTTCGAAAGTTCAGGAAAAATAACATTAGCTCCATCATAATCCGAAGCTTTAACTTTATCTATAAGTTGGCCTCGAGAAGTTCTATATTCATTTAATAGTTTTTCAAACTGAGCAAACTGCTCCCTATCAGTAGTAGTAGTAATTGTAGTTTTATAATCCTCAGCTAAGTTCTTATCCATATCTTGTAATTTGTTTATATCATCAACTAAAGTAGAGACCTTGCTGTTATTTTTAGGATCTAAAATTTGCAAAACATCTGCTCTAATAGCCATAAGATTTGTTTTAAGCATATTTATATCCTTCACGCCTTTTAAATCAATATTATACAAATTCGAAACATTTGAATCGATTTTTTTCATATTGGATATACCTAGAAAACCAACAGTTCCAATTAATATAATCATTATTATAAAAGCTGTCATTAACTTATATAACATTTTTAGGTTGTTAAAAATTTGCATTATATCCCTCCTGATTTATAAAGTTTCTCTTTTGTTCTGAACAAAAAATAAAAACAATGTATATTTTAATAATACATCGTTTCCATTTGAAACTTAATGAAAAAAAAAGATATTATACCCCGAAAAAATTCAGTTTTTCAATAAATTACTTTATAAATTAAATTATTGTCCTAGAGTTTTTAAATCTTCTATATTCTATTGGGGAAACCCCTGAATACTTCTTGAACAACTTGCTAAAGTACTCTGGATCATTATACCCCAATTTATCTGCAATCTCATAACTTCTGTTTTCACTCTCTGCAAGCATCTTTTTAGCCCTTTCCATCTTAACTTTTGTTATATAATCTAAAAGTGAAATACCAGCCTTTTTTTTAAAGATTTCGCATATATAGTTTTTATTCATCTGAAGAAAGTTTGCGATCACAGGTAAGGTAACTTCATTTTCCACATTCTGCAGAACAAATATACTTATTTTATTTATTAAACTGCCATAGCTTTTACCCAAATATAAGCAATTTATCTCTGTTTCTAAATTATTAATACAAGAAATATAGATATCCCTTAATTCTTCTATAGAAGTTAAATCACGCAAATTTAAAATCTTAATGCAACTAACATCAGCAAATTTCATAAACCAAGGCATATTGTTGTTGGTTGCTTCTAATACTTCCTCGAGAAACTCTGTAATTAGGTAACGTATTTTTGCCTTATCCTCATATTCAGAAATTATCTTATCAAAAATAGCACAAGCTAAATCTTCTGCAGATCTACCACTTTGAATCAATTCTAATATTTGTTTAATATCTGCTAAAGGGGTATATGCCATTATTTTTTTCTCTTCTTGTTTCTTTTCAATGATGAATGATTTAACCCTTTCCAGTAACTTACTAATATCATTTGAATTTACTGGTTTAACAAGATAATCAAAAGCTCCTAGTACCAATCCTTGTCTGACATATTCAAATTCACTATATTCACTAAGAAGCACAACACAGTGCACCAGCTTTTTTTTCATTACCTTCTCAAGTAATTCTATGCCGTCTACCATGGGCATTCGAATATCAGTTATAATCAAATCAACTGGGTTAGCTTTCAGCTTCTCCAAAGCCTCATGCCCATTTCTTGCTTCTACTGTTATTTCAAAACCTGAGGTTTCTCCCCATACCTTCAGTCTTTTCAATTGTAATTTCACTATTTCCATATCATCAACTATCATTACCTTATACATTTAATCACCTTATTCCATAGGAAGCGTAAAATATATCTTAGTACCTTTATTTAGCTCACTTTCCATCCAAGTTCTTCCTCCATGTTTCTGAATTATTTTATATACAGTGGCTAACCCTATTCCACTTCCCTCATATTCTTCTTTATTATGGAGTCTTTGAAACATGGTAAAAAGCTTCTTGGAGTATTTCATATCAAAACCAGCCCCATTATCTTCTATCCGGAAGATATATTCTTTATAATTTTGCATACAGCTAACGCTGACAATGGAAACTTCCTTGTTTTTTGTAAATTTTATAGCATTGCTGAGTATATTATAAACTACCTGCCTAATAAGAATTTGATCTGCTGTAACAATTGGAATTGCTGTTTCTATACCAAATTCAATACTTCTTTCCGCATAGGTTGTCTTTAATTCATTAAATACGTTTATGAACATTTCTTCTATATCTACTCTTTCTTTTTGAACACTTGTTTTTGAGGTAGTTGAGTATTGCAGTACCCTGTCTATGAGACTTATCATATCACAACTCACTTTAGTAATATTAGTTATCATATCCACGACTTCTTTTTCAAGAGTTATTTCGTAATCTTCAAGAATTATCCTACTATATCCATCAATTGCCCTTAAAGGTGATTTCAAATCATGTGAAACTGTATAGGTGAAGGCTTCCAGTTCTGTTAAAGTGCTTCGCAGCTTCGCAGTACGTTCCTCTACAAGGTGCTCCAACTCCTGATTAATTTTTATAAGCTGCTGTTCAGCTTCTTTCCTTTTAGTAATATCTTTAACAAACACAGCTGTTCCGCAAATTTCTCCGTTGTGATATATGGGATTCAAGAATACTTCTGTGTATCTTTTCTCATATTTTATATGATACTGAAAACTATATCTACCATTATTCATTGCCTTGTCATAATAGAATTTCCACTCCTGTGCAATATCATCTGGCAAAAATTCCGATATACTCCGACCACTCTCGATTTCTAAGTCATAGCTTCGTTTCATATAATCATTTAATGATGAATTAAAATTTAAAATACGATAATTCCTATCTACTGAATATATCATATCATCAGTACTTTCAAAAACTGCTTCCAAATGCTCTGTCATTTCTCTCTTCTTTGCTTCTAGCTGCTTTAACTCAGAGATATCATGAAACATGATACCTACCTGTTTATTATTTACCTTAAAAGCATTTACTAATAAATGTCGATTAAATTTTGAATTGAAAGCCTCACATTGCAATGGAATATCAGTTTTTAATATATCATTAAGCCTCTTCAGATCTGATTTGTTTACTCCAAAGGATTTTACATATGTATTCTTAATAGCATCAGCAGCTTTCAATCCAAGATGTTTCTCAATTGCGGGATTTGCTTTGATTGCTATCGCATCTGCAGGTTCATTTGCTTCATCGTATATAAACTCATTAATAATCATTCCATCACTCATTTTATCAAAAATAAGCTTATATTCTTCTTGAACCTCAGCTTGTTTTCTCTTAGCTTCCATATAATCAGTCACATCTCTTGCAACGCTTATAATTTTCATTATTCCATCTTCAGTACTAACTAATCTAAAATTTATCAAGAGAGTGCATGATGTGCCATCCTTCTTTCTTCCCTCAAACTCTAGGTCATTAATACTTTTTTCCTTCAACAATTGTTCTATTACAGTTTCCCTAGACTCGGGATCACAGTATATATTTCCCATGTTTTTTCCTATAAGTTCATGTCGGTCATATCCTAAAATATTTTTGGAAGAAGGAGATATTTCAACTATTGTTCCATCAATTAACGTTTCACAATAAAGATTCATTATATTTTGAAAAATATCATGATATTTTTTCTCACTTTTTTTAACAAGTTCCTCTGCCTTTTGTTTTTTTTCAAGATAACGTATAGTAACTCCTGCTGTTGCCATACAAAACATTATAAGAATAATAAGATATATTACATCTCTGTCATCAAGAATTTGAGAAAATACCAGCGGATTATCTCTTAATGGTAATAAATACTCTATTAATATTGAGAGAAACCAAAAGCCTATGCAAATAGCTACAGCTCTCGCCAAAATAGCCCCATTGTTCATTGACTTACTTTCTATATCATATAAAAATAACTTTTTCATATTTGGCAATAATAGCATCACATCGCATACTATGAGGATAAAAAAGTTTTGGACTATAACTTTTATTAAGCATAAACGCAGAATCCCTATGCTAATCGCAGTAATAGTATATTTATACAAAAAATATGAATTATATTTTACTAACAATGGAAATAAAAAAAAGAAAAATACAGATGCTATTAGCAAACAAAATATCTCAATGAAAAAAATATTATAAATACACTTTTTTGATTGCTTCCTTTTCTCTGCGCCATACCCATGTAATGTAAACCAAACAACCATGTTACAAAAACCAACAACACATCCCCACCCTTCATTCAACCAAAGATAGAAGGGATAAAATGCACATAGCCCAAAAAATAAACTAACCAATCCATATTTTCTTCCCCATGCCTGAGTAACAAGCATGGGAAACGTCAAACTCCAAAGAAAGTCTAACCTAATTATTCCCACATTAATTTTCAAAGTAAAAAATGTTCCACCAAAGCCCAGTAACCCTAAACTAACTGCAACTAATGTTTTATACAAGTCCTGAGATAATATCTCATGCCTCAGCCTTACTTTCTTCTCTTTAATATTTATCATAAGCCACCCCAAATTGAATTCCTATATACTTAAAAAAATCCAAACTATACATCAATGTTTATACATTCAACCTGCAATATTAATTTTTCTACTCTTCTCTTCAGATAATTTTAAATGTATAATAAGCAAAACTGTGAAAGCAGTTAATATCTAGATATAGAATTTAAAGATTAATTTTACCTATATCAATATGTTAATTATAATTGCCTCATAATGTTTATGCAATAATTATAGGAGTGATAATGTTTGCAGCCTATTGACGCTGGTTGTATTACAGCTAATTGTAAACATAGCTCTCCCTCAATAACATTTATTCTAATTCATACCTTAGTTATTGTTGGCTATAAAAAAATACTACTTTGAAACATGTACCACAAATGGTAGAATTAAGCATATAAAACTTTAGGCAATTTACATTAGCACCAGCTTCGGTATGGGAGGAGAAAATATATGATAATTAAAACAAGCCTTAGCAAACCAATATATGATTTTTTAAATAAGAATAGGCTTATTAATCTTAACTTAATTGGTTTCTTAGAAAATGTACCTGATGCAGAGATATATGTTGATAATGAAGCTTATCCTACAGGAGTGGTAGCAAGAAAAGACTATTTCAGCAGCTTATACACTGAGAATGATGCCTTTCTTAATGAAGTTCTTGATACCTTGTATAAGGATGGTTTCTATGGATTCAGGGCAGTCTATAGGCCTATAGCAGAAAAAATAAGAAGCAGGTTTATCGTAAATTGGGAAAGCTTAAACGCACTTTATTATCTTCCTGTAAAAGAAGTTGATTTAAGCAGAATAAAAAATCCTGTAAAACCAATTGATATAAAGGATGCAGAAATTATAAACCATTACTACACTTACAAAGACGAGATAAGCCTTGACAAAATAAGGGATGATATAGAGAACAGACCCTCTTCTGCAATATATGTTGACGGTGATATTGCCTCCTGGGTGCTTATACATAACGATAACTCAATGGGTATTATGTATACTAAGGAGGAATATAGGGGAAGAGGATATGCAGAAGACGTTACCCTTGACCTTGCAAACAAGATATTAAAATCAGGCCGTGTACCATTCCTTACAATAGTTGATGGAAATAATATGTCACCAGGACTTGCAAAAAAATGCGGGTTTGTGCATGAAGGTGTTTTCACTGACTGGTTTGGAATTATTTCAGGAACTCCTAAAGAACTAATTGACTGGCATGATGACTGTGATAATAAATTTGAAAAGGCAATTGAAACAGTAAAGGAACAGTTGTCAACCAACGCAAGTAAGCTGGATTGCATGTATATTATTAACGGTAGGGCAAATGATTCAATGCCAATTCCAGAAAACTTCCAAATTGAAGTTGCTGAAACTATTGAAAGAAAGCTTATTTGGTGTACCACTCTCGCAGAAGGGCTACACATCAACAGTGACAAAAAAAGAGATTTCATTGAAAAGACCTTAAGCATTATAACAGATAAAGAATATGAATTTAAGCTGATTTTAGGAACTATTGATGGAAAGCCTATTTCTACTATAGCCTTTTTAAGGTTATTCGATGATCTTAGCGGCATATATATGAGTTCTGTAGCTGCAAACGCTGATAAGGATAAAATTCTTAGAGCAACCTTGGCTAAAGCATTAAAGAAGGTAGAAGAGTATAATATGTATTTGTCCTTTATAAATTCAGAAGAATCAGCACTGGATTTATACAAAGAAATAGGCTTTATTCACAGCCATTACAGGGAACTATAGCAGTTTTCGCATTAGAGGAGCTATTGTAATTTTTTGAGAACATAAAAACACATTGCGCGTACTCCAGCTTCACTGGACGCACCAAAAATAAAAAGCTGCTAAGTGGCATTGGTATACCTCTGAGCAGCTTTCTCATCTACTTATTTTTATTCTTATGCTCCAACAATTTTAGGAAAATCCTCAAAAACCGATATTCCATATAATGTATCGTCTGCAAAGTAAAACACTTAAATTAAAGAAGAAAGTTAAATATCATAAACCGAACATATAGGTTCTATGATTTTGTTTATTCTAAATCGAAGAAAGAAAAGCTAATGGCATATTACTGAGTGCCATCCTGTCAATTTGTTAATTTATTTTTCAAGTATTATCAAACAGACCAGAAGCATTGATACGTCTTGCTTCCGGACTGCTTTCACCGTATCATTACCAAGTGCTATTTTTTGTTTAAAAGATTAAGTTATAACTCAAGTACAGATTATACTTAACTATCAGAAGCTTCTACTTTGTAAAAACGCCACAAATAGTTTCTCCTGTATCTGAAAATTCCTTCCCCGCAATATCGCCATAAAATTCAAATGCATTGAAGCCAGCGGTTTGAATTTCTGATAACAGTGCTTCCTCAGTAAAAAAATGGTCCCATATATTATAGCAATTTACAGTTTCTTCGGTTAGCACAATAGACTGCCTTAATTCTGTACTATCTTCATCATCATATTGATAAACAGAGTCTAAGCAGACATGTGGCTTTTCACTAAAAAACCCACCCTTTTCATAGTATTTCCATGAACGATTTTCACCTTTCCTCATAAGAGGTGTAAATACATCAAAAATAAATTTACCGTTCGGCTTTAATGCTTGATATACTTTTCTCAATAAAATAAGCCTATCCGTAATTGATAACGCTGCATAATCACAATATATTAATGTTATTACATCGAACTGTTCATTATAATCAATTGTCAAGTAGTTTTGGTAATGGTACTCGATATTGCTTTTATTAAGTAATGTTTGTTCCTTTGCATACGCAATGGAGCGTTTAGAAAAATCCACTCCTTTAACAGAATATCCAGCACTACAAAATCGCTCTGCATATAATCCAGGGCCGCAGCCTAAATCCAATAATAGCTTATATTGAGACGATGGTGCAATTTCTGAAATCCACTTTACTGATTTATCAAGAAATTCAGGTTTGCGAGTTGCGGCATCCCAATTGGGATTTAGATGAGCAGCTAACATACCTTTAGAAATATGTTCATCATCCCAAAATTTATTTGTGCTTGGATCATATAATTTAGGTTTGGTTATATATTTTTTAAGTTCATTAAACATAGTCGCATCTCCTTATACAAATTTAGTTGCTTTAAATTGTAATTTAAAACTGTTTTCATCTTCGTTTTTTAATCAAATCCAATATCATATAATGCATCCTTTCTTTATTTAATAAATTATGTAATGGTATGATTAACGCAAAATAAAAAAGCCGTAGATTTACTCTACGACTTTACATTCAAAAGAAAATAGTAAAATACGTATGGAGAGTAACCATAAAATCAAAACTAATAAATTGGCAACACACAAAAACCGTCTTAACAAAAACAGCTTCGCCAAAATATTAAATTATGATTTTATCTTACTTCTCCGTGCACGCTTATGCATTATGATTATATTGCACTAAACTTGCCGAACGACATTCCACCCTTCATAATCAAACCATTACATGTATATATTACCACTATTACTATTTAGTGTAAATAACCATTTCTGATTTTTAGAAATTCAACTTTAACTTATTCTCCTGTAGATTATGCATTATGTTAACAGTATATAATAGACATTTTGCTCGTTATAATCTACAGTTCTCCATCAATAAACTTAAATCAAAAAAACTCCTACTAATTGCATTCTATCAGCAAAGTTGCGTATAACGTTTCTGATTAGCGATGTCTTTGACTGGACCTGCAGAGCTCTTCTTCGGATGCGATGCTCAGCACCCGGCGGAAAGATGTCCGCTAATCTTATGTTAGATGAAGTTCTTTCAGTTACTCTGAAGGAATACCCCAGTATACTTAACCATCATTAATTTCTAAAGCAATTATATTTTTTTTACCATACTATATGATTTATAGCCTCTTGGATCATTTTCTTTTACAAAAACTATCTTGTATCCTAATTTTTCATAGAATTTTTCTGCTTGAAACTCTACTGTACCTAAATTAATGCTATAGACATTTAGCTCTTTTGCTTTTTCCTCTATTTTACACATAAGATTTTTACCGATTCCATTTCCTTTATACTCTTCATCAACTACAAGCCAACCTATATACATTGAATCTTCAGTAATGCTCCCATGAACTCCTCCAACAAATTTATCATAATCTAATGCAACAAACATTATGTTTCTTTCTTCCATTGGATAAATATTATTGTCCCTATTAAATTTCTCTATTTGATTTAATAAAATAGAATTATATTTATCTATTTTTTCAGTCACAACTATAACTTCTGTCTGAGAATTACTTTTTATATCAAAATCAATACTCTTCAAATAGAAACATCTACTTGTTCTTGGTGTTCTTTCAGTAATTCCTCCAATATCAAAACTAATAGCCTTGAAATCTTCTACTCTAGATTCAACTTCTGTATATAATTTCATGCCTATTGCTTTATTTTTATAATAATGACTAACTTCTGAAATCAACTTTTTCAAAACATCAATATTCTCATAAAACATACTACCAATACTTACCCAATCCCAAGAGTAATTTGTATATACACTTCCAACCAGTTTTTCACCATCTATAGCATAAAAATATTCACTTGATGAATCTTTTTCACCAGTATGTTTTAAATTGTATGCTCTTAATTCTTTTATAAGTTCATCTTTATATTTAAAATTTTTATCCTCTATATACCTCATTTTATCCCCCAAAAGTTCATAAATTTTTTGTGTCATATAATTCAAATAATAATATGAAAATTGTCTCATATTTATAGAATAAAGCAAAGCTATTTATTATACGGTTCATCTTATCCAAAGTAATTAATTTAAAAAGAATTTCATCTAACGTTACTAATTCCCTACACCGAGAAAGCCACCAATTACGGTATCCTGTATATATAAAAGATTGTTGCAGATTATTTCCGTTATCATGGATTATAGTTGTTTTAATGTTTCCAACTTTTTTGCTTGCGCATACGCTTTTCTTAAAAATTCCTCTATCGATAAATCCTTATAACCCCAATTCATGGCCTCTATTGAAGTCGGCCCTGAGTAATCAGTTGCAGCAATTTTTTTCATGGCTACAGACCAATCAATTGTACCGTCAAAGGGCAATCGATGTATGGTATTTCCGTTATAATCATGTAAATGTAATCCCATCAAACGGGAACCGTACATGGATAATAAGTCACAATTCGGATAATAATGGTAGTGATGGCAGCAATCATAACATAATCCTATGCGCTGGGAATTCACTTGCTCCAACACATATGATAAATTGGTAAAGTTCCGTAAATTCTCCATCGCAACATTGACGCCAAGCTGTTCAGCTTTTTCAGTAATTTTCATAATTCTATTCAGTCCCAATGCATTATACGGCTTGTCATCATCCGGCAGATGCACCACCATGGTCGGAATCTCAAATTCCGCACAATCCTTGACGCATTGCAAATAGCAATCTATTGAGGCTTCACCATCCAGATTATCAAGCCAGATGTTATCTTGGACTTGAAATGGTGTGTGGATATTTTCTATAACAAGACCCGCTTCCAGAACAATTTGTGGACCGCTTCGATAATCGTTACGACCTAAGTATTCACTCCACCATAATAAAACACCATCAAACCCTGCTTCTTTTATCAGCCGATAACGTTCCTTTATTGGCAATTCATAGCCAAACCAATCATAAATAGTAATCATAATACATTCCCTTTCTTGCTTTTACGTTATAGCTTTATTTAATTCATATACTTCACCCAAGCAAAATTATGCCGAGATATTTTATACTTCATTGCGAATAAAAACATTGATAGTATTCAAGTCTATTTTATACCGCTAAGACGCTGAATATATAAATAATCTGTATCTCACATTTCTTTGCTATTATATCTTATTAAATAAATTAAAAAACCTTCAATTACATCTTTGCTTCATCAAAATTACAAATAAAGTCTCGTACTCCAGACGCCGAGAAGCTTAGAGAGCTCTTGTAACTCCCCCTCAAATGCATATATATTCCTATCCTTTAACGAATAAATCATATGGCATCCAATTTGCTCAATTATATCGTTTCCACTTACATTATTCAGGAACTACAAAATCTCATTACTTTCAGGTTACTAATACTCTCCATTGTATTCAACAAAACTTGTTAGCTTTACGCGGTCTACATGATGGGGTATGCAGACGTGTTTTGCTGTTAGTGATAGACTTTCTAAAAAATCAATTGCTGCGTTTACTAACTCATCTGTGGAAAATACATTCTCATCTAAGAAGCCACTTAATAATCCTGAATCCCCTTTAATCTTCAGAAGAAGATAACCATACCCCGGGTCGACTATGACAAGATTAACTATTTGATCTTCTTCTTGTTCTCTAGAGCTATCATAAAATCTCACCATAATATCATTGTCTCTGTAAAATATATCAACATCACATGAAAAACTTCCATATTTAAATTTCATTCTTCTGTTATCCTCCTTCTTTACACTTCGGTCCATCTTTCTTACAATTGCTTTTCACAAAATCCTATCTTAATTCTTCGTGTAATTACTCACTCTCTTCAAAGTTACGTATAACGTTACTTGTTCAAGACGCCGAGACACTTAGCCAGACTTGGCTTAGTGACGCAGGTGTAGCTTGGCTATCTTTTCAAGCCAAGCTGTACGGAAATTTTTTGTTCGTATAATAGGTTTATAACCAATTACTTCAATTGGGGTATAAACCTATCTTTATTTTAGATACTATATCCATCAAACTGGGTGAAAATCGTATTTTTTGTTGGGACTTA
>NZ_JAESWC010000019.1 GCF_016765585.1 Clostridium rhizosphaerae | reverse complement strand
CCAGCGTTCGTCCTGAGCCAGGATCAAACTCTCAATTTAAAAGTTTGAAAACTTAAGCTCATCGCTTACTTAAAATTTAGAAGTTGCTAAACAACTTCAAAAGAATTGCTGGTCATTTACCTTAATTTCTCTGTTTAATTTTCAAAGACCAATTTGTTCGCCGTCATCTGACAGCTTTTATATCTTATCATTTAAACTTTTATCTGTCAACATCTTTTTTTAAGTAATTATTATTTACTATTATATATTGAAGATTTTTCAAATGATTTGTTATCGCCTTGTGTCAGCGACAAGGAATATAATATCACATATCAAAACTCGCATAAATATATAATTCCCATTTATATTAGAATAATTCATTATATCTATACATTTCTCTATTTAACTATAACTTTCATACGTTGACACACCAGGTAGAGTATTTGTATAACTTAGCAAAATTGCGATGAAATCCCGATTTTATAATGTAGAATTAAAGGATGTTTTGCTTCGCAAATCTAAATTTTATAATTATGTACGAAGCTCCATATAATAAAAAATCCCCTAAGAGATTTTCTACATTCATTCTGAATTTTTAATTATACATTTTGCAATACGCAGTTTACTGCGCCCTCTACCTTTATTAATCACAAACTCTATAAAAGACTTTATGATCTTTCCACTCACCATTAATAAAAAGATATTTTTCACTTATTCCTATTTCCTTAAACCCACAAGCTAATAAAACAGCTTGAGACTTTGTATTATCAACTAAGGTTGTAGCTTCAATCCTGTGAAGACCTAAATCATTAAAAGCATAACCTAAAACTAATCTTAATGCTTCCTTCATATATCCTTTTCCCTGTTCATCTTTATCTATGGAATATCCTACAAAAGCATTCTTGAAAACGCCCATTACTATATTTGAAATTCTAATTTTGCCTATAAATCTACCATTTTTAAATATTCCAAAGTTAGCTCCTGCTCCATTTAGAAACTGCCTATAATTCTCTATTAAATCCCTCTTTTGAAACTCCATGGTATAAAAAGCCTCATCTCGTGATGGCTCGAATGCCTTTAAATGTTCACGATTTCTTATATAGTAGTCCAATAGTTCTTTGGCATTTTCATGAGTTAGAAGCCTAATTTCTAAATTTCTTCCCTTTAATATAATATTTCTTCTTCTAATCCCATTCTCAAAAGCATCTTTGTCAATTCCAAATAAAAATTCATGCTTATAATGATTGTTCAATATAATACTATTTGGAATCACACCTTCTAATTGAAAACCAAGTTCTGTAAGTGCTCTTATATTAGTATCTTCATCTATTATTGTACTAACTTTAAATATACTCATGTTTTTAAAAAGTATTATCAATATAAGTTTTAATGATTCCTTTAACAGCTCATAATCCTTTGCTTCATTTCTATAAAACTTCACTCTAAAACTGCAGTATCTATTTTCTTTTGATAGCTCGACTATAAATATTCTTCCTGTAGTTATTCCCGATGAGTCTTTTATAATATACTCATTATCATTTCCTTTAACAGGCGCTATACTAACACTTTTAGCATTGTCCATAACCTATGCCCCCTATAATCTAATTAGCTATAGTCTTTACATTTTTATATATAGCAAAAACAAACAAAATTGATACTGCTAAGCTTATCGGTATTAAATAAAAAGCTTTATATACCCCAATATTATCATTTAAAAATCCTATGACCATATTTAATACCATATTAGTTGTTGAGCTTATAGTCACTATTATTCCGGTTGCATAGGCACCATTTTCCTTAAATACTTTACTGATTGTTACTACTATAGTTGGAAAGGTTACAGCAAAGAACAAACCTGATATTGAAATAATAACAAGTCCGCTTTGGCCGAGATTAATACCTGTTATATAAAGTACTAGCGCAATTATTAATGACACCAAAACAGTTTTTATATATCCAAACTTTTCAGCAACAAATCCTCCTACAAGTCTTCCAAAGGTAAATATGCCAAAAAATAATGCCAAATAGAATGAACTTTTACTTTTATCATACGAGTAAGTTTTTTCAATAAAGTTAACAAACCAATTTCCTGTTCCCATCTCAGCAAATACATAAAAACCTAATGCAAACATATAAAAATACAATAATTTATTTTTAAACAGCTCAGATTTTTTAACATTGTTATCTGCATTTTTTGTTTTATGCACATTAGGCAGCTTCACAGGGAGGAAAAATAAAAATACTGCTAAAAATAAAACTGCTTCAGCTAAGTATATAACTCTCCAGCTAACACCTTTAAATAATAAAATTCCAGATGTTCTTTGAATTATAGTTGATCCTAAACCATAACAAAAGTGAGTTAAATTCATAAGTACAGCCTGAAAGCTTAAAAATAATACCGGAATAATTGTATTTATTGCAATCGAAATCAAAGACAAGCCTATATTTAGAATGAACATAGAGATTAAAAATATTGGATAGCTATAAGACATCCATAGTCCTAGCAATGCTATTACCATAGATATAAATCCTGCTATAAAAACCTTCTTCTGCCCAAGCTTTTCACATAGAAGTCCGCCTATATATGTAAATACTATATAACCTACTGATGAAACAGTCAGCATAAATCCAATTTCAGTATCATTTATTGAAAAGTCTTTCTTAAATAATGGGATAAACACACCTCTAACATTTTCTGCAGTTGCGTTTAAAATCATCATCATAAAAATGAATACTATAGGAATTATATATTGTTTCTTTTTTAGATTTTCACTCATTATGCATCACTCCTCGCCACTTTACATTATAGCATAGATATTTCGTGAAAAATATTGAATAATATATATGTTTATATTATTCTTATATAAACATATCCATACTAATAAGAAGTTAAAATCCTAAGCGAATCTTATCAGGTAGTTTGCAAGCGTATTAAACTATCTGGAGTTGTAGAGTGACAGGAGGTTGAAGTCCTAAATGGACTTCAACTGGAATCTTGCGAACTCAAGTGAGCACTCCAAGATTCCCAGTGTTTCGAGTGAAAGGAGGTGCAAGGTCTAAATGACCTTGTACGGGTAGTTTGCGAGTGTGAACGAGTGCTCTAAACTACCCCGTGTTTCGAGTGAAAGGAGAAATTATGAACAAACAATCAATTAATAAACTAACTTTATTTTTAACTGGACTTCAAAGCAGGTTCACTGAAAACAATTCTATTTTCAAGGGCATATATGTATCCTTTTTTACAGGGCTTAAAGAATTCAAAGGCGTTGGACATTATGAAGATGGGAAGATTAAATATAACTTTAATGGCAGAACTGAATTTTTTGACATAGATAATCTCTTTAAAAAGCTTATGAATGATGCAGAGGTGTATGATGTCCTTTCATTCATATATAAAGAAAGAGGAACAGACATATTAATTACTGCTGACAATAAAAATGTAAAGATGACAAATACACCAGTTAGCGAAGAAGAACTTACCACTAATAATTCTTCAGCACAAAAACAATCTCACAGCTTTGGTGAAACCTCTACTCTTTTAAATAGGGATTACTACATTAAAGTCGGCAAAGCGGACGCTCTTCTTAAAGAAATTGGAATAATGTCTAAGGAAGGCAAAATTAAAAATGATAAGATAAGAAAATATAATCAAATAGATCACTATGTTGAACTATTAGAGGGTATACTCGATAGGCTTCCTAAAAATCAAACAGTTAATATACTTGACTGCGGCTGCGGAAAGTCTTATTTAACCTTTGTATTAAATTACTACTTAACAGAAGTTAAAAAGAAAAAATGTCATTTTATAGGATTGGATTATTCTGAAGGAGTTATATCAGCTTCTAAAAAGATGGCTGAAAACTTGGGATACAGAAATATGGAGTTCCATGCTATGGACATAAATAATTATATGCCTGACAAAAAAATAAATGTGGTTATATCTCTTCATGCCTGTGATACTGCAACAGATATGGCTATGGCTCTTGGAGTAAGAGTAAACTCTGATGTAATAATAGCCGTTCCCTGCTGCCATAGAGAGCTTTTAAATCAATATTCTTATGAACCATTTAAAGGTATTTTAAAACATGGAGTATTCAAAGCAAGAATGGCTGATATACTTACAGACGGAATGAGATCATTACTTCTAGAAGCTAAAGGTTATGAAGTTTCCGTAGTTGAATATATTTCACCTCTTGAAACTCCTAAAAATCTTATGATAAGAGCTATAAAGACAAAGGATGAAAATGCAGCTGCTATGGATGATTATTTTAAGCTTATGAGCAGTCTAAATGTATATCCTGCTCTATATGACTATATAAATAGATAGAAAGCAAATATCTAGATAAGTATATAAATTTTTAAATATGTAAATATATAAATATTTACTGATAAATAGCCATAGGGGGATAAGGTTAATGAAAATAATAAAAAGAAGAACTATTATATTAATGGTAGTTTGTATCTGCTTTGGTGTCTTTATCAGCTATAAGTTATTTGTAAGTCCTAAAAAAGCTAAAGCTACTTGGATTGTTCCAAATGTTTCAGACATATCAAAAAAATTTATTACTGAGGACACACTTGTTAAAGAAATTCATCAAAAGCAGGAACTAATCACACTGGAAATAAACATGACTGAGAAAGTAACATTGGATAACAGCTGGGGTAACTTCGAAATCTTTAAAAAGATTCAAAGCATAAATTACTTTGGTACTGGAACATTTGTTGTAGACTTGTCAAACTTAAAACCTGAAAATATAACTATAGATAACAAAAATAAGAAGGTAACTGTAAATATACCTTCTCCATCTGCAAAAACTGTTAATTTAATTGAGGAAAAAACTGAATATCAGACACCAGAAAATGGACTGCTTCGTTTTGGCGAAATAAAGCTAACTTCTGAAGAAAATATGGCTATTTTAAGAAATGTTAAGGATAGAATGATGAAAAAGATGTCTGAAGCAGACTATGTATCACAAGCTCAAAAATCCTCTGAGCAAACCTTAAAAAGTTTAGTTCAGGCTATAATGAAAAACCAAACTAGCGAAGACTATGATATTGAAATTACATTTAAATAAATGAATGATGAATAACTAAAAATTATGCTAAAATGCCTGTTTGGTAAACTAAACAGGCATTTTACAATTATCAATTGCTAATTATTAATTATTAATTTCCAAAAGTTCCTTAATAACCTCTCCGCCAATAATCATTCCCGCTACTGGTGGAACAAAGGATATACTTCCCGGTATCTGCCTTTTCATTGTACAGTGTTTGCTGCTTTCCCCTGTACATATGCATCCATCTTTACAAGACATAATTTCACCTGTCCTCGGTTTTAGAGGCTTTTCTTCAGAGTAAAGCACCTTCAATTTGTCTACTCCCTTTCTCTTAAGCTCGTATCTCATAACTTTAGCGAGCGGACAAACTTTAGTATCATATACATCTGCAATTTTGAATTGTGTAGGATCAAGTTTATTTCCAGTACCTAGGCAGCAGATTAGCTTCTTATTGTGCTCCTGACACCATACTGCCAAAGCAATTTTAGAAGATACCGTATCTATTGCATCTACAATATAATCTACATCCTCTGTAATTATTTCCTCTATATTCTCTTCAGTAATAAAAGTCTTATGTGTTATTACATTACATTTTCTATTTATATCATAAATTCTTTCTTTCATAACATCAACCTTAGGCTTACCTACAGTCTTAAGATTCGCAATAACTTGTCTATTTATATTAGTTAAACAAACAGTATCATCATCTACCAGCACTAAGTTTCCAACGCCTGCTCTTGCTAGTGCTTCTACAGTGTAGCTTCCAACTCCACCTATGCCTAATACCACTACTTTGCTAGCTTCAAGCTTATCTAAGCCTTCTTTTCCAATTAATAACTCTGTTCTTGAAAGTGAATGTTGTGGTCTTGCCATACTTTTCTCTCCTTTAGTAATCTAATCGTAGAATATTATACAACAATAATTAATTCATTTAAACATATAATTTCTTCATAATATATTTTAAATATGTAAACATCATTAATCACTTTCAGTTTTCCACAATCTCCTACTATTATATATGTAATCATAAAACAAATATAATACAATATAGATAATGAATGAATATCCATACTTCCAATTCACTCTATGATACATGCTTAGATATGAAAAAAACGGTTCAAAAATAAATGAGCATAGAAAAGAAAAAAAAATTGCTTTAATATATTTATTAATTTTAGGCTTAAATTGTAGCATTATCATTACACTGATTGGAAACAAGGTTAAATCCCATGGCATATATATAGGAATGAACGGAAAGTCTTTCCAATCATAGTGCCAAAGGTTATAGGAAGCTCCTATGGTATCTAAAAAGTTTGATATCATCATAACCACTAACCCAACAAATAATAATCTTGCTGTATCTTTTTTGTTTCTAATTTTAATCCATACTAACCACGGAACTATGGCTAATACTACCTGAAACCACCAACGCCAAGAGAGAAATATTTGAGATATCCATATATCAGTAAGTTTAATATTATCTTGTTTTAATATGTTATAAACGTCATCTAATAGATTATTTTGTTTCATTTGTAATCTCCTATATCTAATTTACTTACACCAAGAGCCTTATGAGACCAAAGCATGTCTTTGACCATTTCCAACTGACTTTCATTACATTCTATTACGAGAACAACTTCTGACCCGCTTTTATTGCTTTGTCTATCGCTATACTTTTTAGTCATAATTAACCTGATAATAAGACCTATTATAAAACCTATAAATATAGCAATTAACCCCCAAAGTAATGGCCCCCACTTTAATACAAAGCCATATATGCCTCCAAATATTCCACTTATAACTGCTAAGATTGCAGGCAGATCAAACAAGCTTAGACCATCAGATCCATGTATGGAGTCAAACAACATTCTTTGTTCACCTCTTTTATCCAGAGAAACAGCCATAATATTTTCTTTCTTAATTCCTTTCATTTGAATCGCTGTAATGACTAACTCCAAATATATTGAATGATCGAAAGTAGAAACAATATACACACTATCACCTCTAAAATTCTTTTTAAATGGCATTACAAAATTTTGATTTTGGTAGCCTCTTTTAAAAAATTTGGACTGCTCCCAATCAAACAACTTATTATTTTCAATTGTATTTGCATAAGCATCATACATAGCAAAAAAATATACTGATGGAATATTTAATAACCACTGCATATTTACTATAGATTTTGCCTGCTGAAAATCACCTAGCAATGTATAATGCATTGCTGGGAGAAAATTAGCATTTAAACATAGAATTATCCACCAAGTAACAAGAAAAAAGGCTGTAACAAGCCTATGGATATATAGTTGTCCTCCTCCTGGAATTAGCAGTGACCAGATTGCAGCAACCAACGGTTTTCTCTTATCTAAGTAATTTATCTCCATACTGCTTATTTTGAACGGCTTAATTTCTGCATCTTCTCTAGCGGCTAACATATATGCATGATTTAAGTCAATTGTTGTTCGATAACTATCCCAAATTGAAAACAGATATGCAGGTATATAGAAAGACATCCACTTTATATCAACAACTTGCTTGGCTTTTTCAAAATCTCCTAAAAAGGAATAAAGGATAAGCAAATTAATGTGTGCCTTGTAATTTACGACTACTTCCCAAATAAACAAAAGAAACCCTCTCAAATACTTAGAAAGTAGCATATGTCCCATACCTGGAAATGCTACTGACCAAGCAGCAATTACAAAAGGATTCCTTAAATGTAGTTGTGTTGTTCCTAATAAACTAAGATAGGCTGTTGATCTTCTTGCTGAGGGTTCACCATACTTTAAACTGCTCATACTTAACTCCTTTATTGATGTACTCTCTTAGATTATTGACAAACTTATAATATTAAAAACAAATTCATTATAAAAAAATAAGAGCCCCTTCGAGAATACGAAGCTGCTCTTCAACACGAGGCTGCAATATACCTATCAGTTAGTACATT
The DNA here is from genome assembly GCF_016765585.1 of Clostridium rhizosphaerae. GTDB lineage: Bacteria > Bacillota > Clostridia > Clostridiales > Clostridiaceae > Clostridium_AT > Clostridium_AT rhizosphaerae. The sequence goes on along the minus strand of NZ_JAESWC010000019.1, from coordinate 44,991 downwards.
ACATGTCCATTTGCTTTTATTATTAACTTTAAGTATCTACTATTTAATAATATAACAACAAATATATTTTAAAACTCAAGCTTAATTTTGTTGACTACATATATATATCCGAGAACTCAATACTCATTTTTTCAATTCTTTCATTATCAAATTTGTTACTTGCAGAGGCATTACATATAATGGACTTTTCATCGGTACTTAGAAACCTTGCTGGAATGAAAATACTGAATTGCGTATACTCCCCATAATTACTCGTTACTGAAATACTTCCACCGTGCATTTCTATTAACGATTTTACTAGAGCTAACCCAATGCCTGTACCTTCACTTCTCCTGGAAAGTGACTTATCAGCTTGTATAAATCTATCAAAAATATTATTTATTTTATCCTTAGGTATTCCACTGCCTGTATCCCTTACAGTTATATTTATACTGTCTAGTGAATCATGTATATTTATTTCTATCCTGCCGCCAGGCTTAGTAAACTTTATTGCATTTGATAATAAGTTTAATATAACTCTCTCAATTTTATCTGCATCACACCCAATTATTTTTTCCTCAACATCTGTGTCAAAAACAACTTCTATGTCCTTGCCCTTAATATACTCTGCAACAGATTGAGTAATATCTTCAACTACTTTTACTATATCATGATTACACATATTTAATTGATAAAAGCCGGAATCTATTTTAGTTATATCTAACAAATTATTAATAAGTCTTAATAACCTGTAACAATTCTGTTTCATTATACCTGTATATTTTCTTATTGATTTAATATTTATATTATTCTCGCGCTCTGTATACATTTCAATAAGTTGGAGTGAACTCAAAAGTATATTTAAAGGTGTCCTTAACTCATGTGACATATTGGAGAAGAATTCTGTTTTTAGTTTATCATATTCCATTGCTCTCTCTAACAACAATCTGTTTTCTTCAAACTTCTTTTTATCTGTTATATCCCTAATTGAGGATAGAATATTTAATTCATTGTTATGACAGAACCTTACTGAAGTAGACTCAACATCTTTTGTTCCCCCTTGTTTAGTAATAAACTTATACTCAACTCTTGGAAATATCTTATCATCAGATAAAAGAGTTTCCACTCTTTGTTTCATAAGTTCAAGGCTTTCTTTACTTACCACTTCATTAACCCTTTTCCCTACTAATTCTTTGGGATTATCATACCCCAGCATTCTAGCATATGAGTTACTAACAAAGGAATAAGTAATACCATCGTGAATACTTATACCATCTGGTAGAATATCAACTAGTCTTTTATATAGTTCCTTGCTCTCTAACAACTCTTCTTTCAGTTGTTTTCTTTCTGCCTTTTCTCTCGTATCATTATATTTCTTCTTATCTGTAGAAACATCACTAAAAGTAATAAACTCATAGTGGCTATCTTCTAACAACCTAGAATTACTCTTAATTTCTATATATATTTCATTACCTTGAAAGTCATTAATCTTGTATTCTCCATTACTAACTTCATCTAATTCTTTCATTCTATTTATGCTATTTGATTTTACATTTAACTGCAGTAACTCCGAAACTGATCTACCTAATATGATATCCTTGTTACAATGCAGAAGTTTGCAAAATTCATCATTTACATAAATAATTTCCATATTCTTTTGAACTATCATTGCAATAGGTACAAGATCTAAACACTCAATGTTTATATTTGTATAATTATTACTTGAATTAGCCATATCCTTGCTGTCAGGTGCCTCTCTAATTTCACTAGCAGAAAGTAAATTATCCATTTGCCTTATTCCTCCAGGCCCATTGAAATATTTTACACTATATTACATTATTCTCCATATACTTTAAAATTCCTGCCACCTCGATCGCTTACTTAATATTTTTTGATAAATAAAAACCGCAGCACCCACTGCGGTTTTCAATCCCCCTATAAAATAACCCCTACTTTTTATTTATTTTAGTTTGTGAATAAATAATCCACTTCTAAGCTTTGGCTCAAACCAAGTTGATTTTGGAGGCATAACCTTCCCTGCATCCGCAATATCCATTAAATCCTGAATAGTTGTCGGATACATAGAGAAGGCAACCTTCATTCCATGCTCTACTCTTCTCTCGAGCTCAGAAAGTCCTCTTATACCACCTATAAAGTCTATTCTCTTATCCGTTCTAGGATCTTCAATTCCTAAAATAGGTCTTAATAGGTTGTTTTGAAGAATAGAAACATCTAACCTATCAACAGGGTCATTAGGATTATAAGTTCCTTCCTTAGCAGCAAGAACGTACCATTTCCCCTCTAAATACATTCCGTAGGTGTGCTTGCTGGAAGGCTTATATTGTCCCTCCCCTTCATATGTGCTTACTTCAAATTTGTCCGAAACTTTAAGCATATATTCTTCGGTTGAAAGTCCATTTAGGTCCTTAACAACCCTGTTATAGTCCATAACATATAAATCTTCATCTGGGAAAAGAACTGACAAGAAGTAATTAAACTCTTCTTCTCCAGTATAATCTGGATTTTGCTGTCTTCTCATCTGTCCAACTTTCACTGCAGAGGCAGCTCTATGATGTCCATCTGCAATATATAGATATTGAACTCCCCCAAATAAGGAACATAACTTTTCTATGTCCTTATCACATTCTATTATCCATACTATATGAGATATTCCATCTTCTGAAATAAAATTGCAGACAGGCTCATTTTCTACCCACTTTAATATTATGTCATCGATTTCTTTTTGTGCCTTGTAAGTTAAAAATATTGGTCCTGTATTTGCATTGCAGTAATCTACATGGTTAATTCTATCCTGCTCTTTATCAGCTCTTGTATGCTCATGTTTTTTGATTATATTATTCATATAATCATCAATGGAGGTACATGCTACTATTCCAGTTTGAGTTCTACCATCCATAATTTGTCTATATATATATAATCTTGGCTTGTCATCTTCAATTAAAATATTATCATCAATCATCTTATATAGGTTTTCTCTAGCTTTTTCATAAACCTTTTTATCATATAATTCTATAGATTTATCTAAATCTATTTCTGCCTTATCAACATGAAGAAAAGAATACGGATTTCCCTTAACCATTTCTCTAGCTTCATCACTGTTCATTACGTCATAAGGCAAAGCAGCAACCTTATCTGCTAAATCCTTTGCTGGTCTAACAGCCTTAAATGGTCTAACAACAGCCATTTTATTCCCTCCACTACATCATATATTAAGTTTATTAATTTTATGCTTTAAAATGTTCAGTAATAATACTTACTATTTCTTCACCAATTCTTGTTTGAGCTTCGGCAGTTGATGCACCAATATGAGGTGTTACTGAAACTCTAGGATGTTTTACAAGCTCTTCATTTTTAGTTGGCTCTTCTTCAAAAACATCAACTGCAGCTCCAGCTAATTTTCCGCTGTTTAAAGCTTCTAAGAGTGCTTTTTCACAAACAACTCCACCTCTAGCACAGTTTACAAGATAAGCTCCATCTTTCATCATAGCGAACTGCTCTGCTTTTATAGTTGCTCCTTTTTCCTTATCAAAAGGTATATGAAGAGATATAAAATCAGAACGCTTTAATAAAGTTTCCATATCTACAAACTCATACTGATCAAAGCCTTCAGCTTTTCCAATAACATCTGTATATATAACCTTCATTCCAAGCGCATAAGCTCTTTTAGCAACTTCTCTTGAGATTCTTCCAAAGCCTATAAGACCTAAAGTTCTTCCATTTAGTTCTATGCCTTCGTAATGCTTTTTATCCCATTTTCCTTCTCTCATAGTTACATTAGCAGTATTTATAAATCTTGCTACTGCAAACATATGACCTATAGTAAGCTCTGCAACAGACGCACTGCTAGCATTAGGAGTATTAGTAACCTTTATGCCTTTTTCTATAGCATAAGCTACATCAATATTGTCTACTCCTACTCCTCCACGGATAACCATTTTAAGTCTTCCGCCTTCAGCTGCCTTGTCAATTATAGGTTTTCTTACCTTTGTAGCTGAACGAACTACAAGTGCATCGAAGTCCTTTAAAGCCTCTCCTAATTCCTCTGGCTGATAGAATTGTTCTACAACCTCGAAACCTCTAGCTTTAAGCTCTTCAACTCCTGACTTTTCCATACCGTCAGTAACTAGAACTCTAACCATTGATTAATCCTCCCTTTAGGTGTTTAGGGGGCAACTTTAATTTAATCGTTTCCATATGAAAGCCACCCCTTAATCCATTTAATTATAAATTTATTCTAAGCCTAATATTTCATTGATATTTCTTAGTAACTCGTTTATGTCTTCCATAGTACAGTCAGCCATATGAGCTATTCTAAATGTCTTATCCTTTAGCTTTCCATAACCATTGGAAATTTGGAAGCCTCTTTCTCCAAGCTTCTTGTTTAAATCAGCTACATCTATGTTTCTTGTATTTTTGATGTTTGTTAATGTATTTGAAAGATATCTTTCATCTGGGAATATATCAAAATATTTCTTAGCCCAAGCTCTAACAACTTCAGCCATTTCAATATGTCTTCTGAATCTGTTTTCAATACCTTCTTCCATTATTCTATCTAATTGATAGTCTAAAGCATACATATGTGATAAAGATGGTGTTGATGGATATTGGTAATCTTTCTTTTGTATGTACTCATACAATGATAATAAATCTAAATATAATCCTCTGTGAGGAACCTGCTTAGCTCTTTCTACTGCCTTTTTGGAGAAAGTACAAATAGCCATTCCTGGAGGTAAGCCTATTGCTTTTTGTGTAGATGTAATGCAGATATCTACTCCTAGTTTATCTACTTCTATTTTAGTTCCAGCTGCTGAGCTTACTGTATCTAAGCAGAATATAACGTCTGGATATTTTCTGATTACTTCAGCAATTTCATCTACTGGGTTCATTAAACCTGCAGAAGTTTCATTATGAGTTATAGTAACTAAATCATATTTTCCTGTTTTTAAAGCTTCATCAACCATTTCTGGAGTTGTTGCTTTTCCATCCTCTGATCTGAACAAATCAGCTGGTACATTATTTGCTACAGCCATATCATACCATCTGTCTCCGAAAGCACCTACTGAAAATACAGCAGCTCTTTTAACTGTACAAGAACGAACTGCACCTTCCATAAGACCGCTTCCTGAAGTAGTTGAAAGTAATATTTCTTCTTTTGTATAGAAGAGAGTCCTTAATTTTTCACTTATTCTTCTTTGAAGTGCAGAAGCATCCTTGCTTCTATGACCTATCATTGGAGTAGCCATTTTTTCTAAAACATCAGGCCTAACTTCTACTGGTCCAGGTATAAATAATTTTTTATGCATTTTTTGACCTCCTCATTTTTGTATAATGTAATTATTCTTTCATTTTTTATAATTTTTGAAGTATTACCACCATTTATATTCTAACATCAAGCATAAAATTTCTCAATATTTAAATCAATATTTATTTTTACAAATTACTTAATTATGTTACTCTATTTAATAATTTGTATAATATTTATTAAATGATATAAAAGGATAGCTTTTAAACTATCCTTTTATACAATTATATAGTCTATTCTTAATCTAAACTAGACAATACAGGATCAAACAAGTTTACTACACATTTGTGCTCCTGCCAGTTATGACAATTATCACAGCTTTTACAATTATCAGCTCCTATAGCGTTTGTAACATTACTTACTGTTGGCTCATAGCCTGGGCAGTTTACAGCTACCATCATCAATTCATTTTCACTTACTGAATTCTCCATAATATGTCCTCCTTTCACTCGGAACACTGGGTAGTCTATCCTGCTCGCTCTCGCTCGCAGACTACCCGTTAAAGTCCATTTAGGACTTTAACCTCCCATTAATTAGTTCTTAGTGATTCATAAAGCTCATTAAATAAACCCTTTTTACATTCCCCTTTTACATAATTTAAGCAGCCTGCACAATTACGAGCTAAGTTTGTATTACTCATATTATGTAAAATATATCTTGATTCATATTCGGAACAATTTTCTCCTACTAAGCTATGCTCACTGCTAATTATCATGAATTTCACTCCTCGCAGCTCATATAGCAATATTGTTCCCTAAAAACTTAGTTTAATTATAAATTTTTTCAAATATAAATAAACACGGAAATAATAGAAACCACAGAAGACGCTGAAAAGATATTGATCTCTTTCCGCGTTATCTGCGTATTCTTTTTATCTCCGTGTTTAATAATTTTAAAGATTATAGATTTTGCTATACTTGTTATTTAAGTATTCAATAAAATACTTAGCATTAAGTTCTTCACCAGTAACCATCTTAATAATATCAGCTGGTTTGTATACAGAACCATGCTTATGAATATTTTCCTTCAGCCATTCGTGAATTTTATCAAATTCTCCTCTTTCTACAAGGCTGTAGTAGTCTGGAATATCTTTTAAAAGCTTGCTTAAGAATTGAGCTCCATAAAGATTTCCTAATGCATAGCTAGGGAAGTATCCAAAGCTTCCGTCAGACCAGTGCATGTCTTGAAGAACTCCTTCTGCATCGTTTTTAGGTTCTACACCAAGGTATTCTTTATACTTTGCATTCCAAACCTTAGGAAGTTCATCCATACTTATTCTTCCGTTTATAAGCTCTTTTTCTATTTCATATCTTATTATAATATGAAGGCTGTAAGTAAGTTCATCTGACTCTGTTCTAATAAGAGATGGTTCTACAACATTAATAGCTTTATAAAATTCTTCTAAGGAAACTCCTTCAAACTGCTTAAACCTCTTCTGAGCCTCTGGGTAAAAATACTTCCAAAACTCTTTGCTTCTACCTAGTATATTTTCATAGTATCTTGATTGAGATTCATGTACTCCCATGGATACTCCAGTTGCAAGACCAGTACCCTTTAATTCATCCGGAATATTCTGTTCATAAATAGCATGACCGCTTTCATGAATAGTGCTGAATAATGCTCCTCTAAATTCATTTTCATCATATCTTGTGGTTATTCTGACATCCTTGTTGTCAAAAGTAGTTGTAAAGGGATGAGCGCTCACATCTATTCTTCCCGCTTCAAAGTCATAACCTAATTTTGAAGCCACAAATACTCCGAACTCTTCTTGCTCTTCTTTTGTAAAATGTTTATAGAAGAAATCAGTATTAGGCTTTACACTGCTCTTTTGTATCTTTTCTAAAAGATTAACTATTGCTTCTCTTAGTTCTCCAAAAACCTTATCTAACTTTTCAACTGTAATGCCTGGTTCATATAAATCTAATAAAGTATTATACTTATTGCCTTCATATCCCCAGTACTCTAAAAATTCCTGATTGAATTTAACTATCTTTTCAAGATAAGGTTTAAAGATACTATAATCAGATTTAGCCCTTGCCTCTTCCCAAGCAGAAAAAGAATTAGAGGCTAAAACAACATATTCTCTGTATCTATCTTCCGGTATCTTTTTGGTCTGATCATAACTTTTCTTAGCATTGCGAACCATTGACTCAGTTACATCATCTAAATTTTCCTGGGAAATAAAATAATCTATAAATTCTTTCATTGTATCTGAAGTTTGAAGTTTATAGGATTCACTAGATAAATAGCCCAAAACATCACTTCTATAAGCCTTTCCCTTCTTAGGAATACTGACCATCATATCCCAGGAAAGTACACTTGTAGCACTATTTAAGTATTCAATCCTAGTCATATACTCTTTAAATTCTTTTAGTCTCATCTCAAAATTCTCACCCATAATAAATCTCCTTATAAATTATAAATTAAGTACAGATTCAGTTTCTGTACAATATTTAGTAGTTATACATTTTCCAAGACTTCTTGGACATCTTCTGCACATACAGTCCTGAGCATTGCCATCACATTTGTTTTCTAAAAAATCAGGACATCCTTTGCAGTTATCTCCGCCTACTGCCATTCTTAATTGCCTCCCTGCACTATTTTAATTCTAAACTTTTAATCATTTTCTTTTGTACTTGATTTATTTTCTTACCTTTATATCTTATTGCATTTATAGGACATAAATGTATGCATCTTGTACACATCATACATTTGCTGTGAAAAACAGCATGACCCTCTTCAAAAGTAATATTACCTTTAGGACAATTTCTTAAACATATGCCGCACTTGCTGCATTCTTCAGTTGAGGTTAAACTAGCTGAAAGCTTAGGAAGCATCTTACTAAAACCATTATGAGATATCTTTGCAAAAAAAACTCTGGCACCAGAGGACTTTTCTTTAAATTGTTCTCCTTTTAAAAACTTTTCAGCTGCAAGCTTAATTTTTTCTTCGGCTTTTCTACAAAAGTCAGCTATCTCTTCTTCACTTCGCTGAACACCCACACCAAAATAATAATTGTTCGCAAATCTTAAAGCAATTTGTACTAAAACCTCATATCCTTTACTTTCTAACTGTCTTTTTATATATTCTGTAGCCGCCGCGCTGTTTGCTCCCTGTGTTGAATAAACTATACATTTTATATTCTTATCATTTACAGGCAGCTTATTTACAAAATCCATAACTATTCTTGGCGGAAATTCAGCATGTACTGGAGTACCTATAATTAAATAATTATATCCTTTTAAATCTATACTCTCTTCTTCTTCAATATTTTTTATAACTATTTCCTTGTGAAGATTTTCAAATTCTTTTTTAAATACCTCAGCCGACCACTTTGTATTTCCAGTACCACTGAAATAATATAATAAACCTTTCATTATAATCCTCCAGGTATTTATTATAAGCCCCAAACAATTATTAATTGCTCAAATCTTAGTATTCTTTTTTATATGAACCAATCATTAATTAATTCACCCTATTATTATGACCTAAAAATTACCTTCACTCAAGGCATTTACCTCAAGCGAAGGTAATTTTACTCACTGATTGGCATATGATGCTCATACTTATCTCTATAATTAACCATTATATCTCCTAAAATATCGGAAGTTGTAGGAGGTGTATATGTAATTCCATTTGCACCTGCTTCTATAGTAGCCTTTATAGTTTCTTCCGTTGGTCCTCCAGTTGCTATTATAGGGAAAGTAGGATGTTTTTCTCTAATCTTTCTTACTATTTCGGGTGTTCTCCTTGCTCCTGAAACATTTAAAATCGTAGCTCCTGCTTCGATTCTTGCCTCTATATCCTCAAATTCAGATACTACTGTAATCACTATAGGAATATCTATTGTAGCTCTCATTTCTTTTATCACTTCATTTGGAGTAGGATTATTAACAACAACTCCCATAGCTCCCTTAAACTCTGCATCAAGAGCAAGATTTACTACTCTAAGACCTGTAGTTATTCCTCCACCAACTCCGCAAAACACCGGTATATCTGCAGCTAAAACTAAAGCTTGTGTTATAACCGGCTGAGGCGTAAATGGATAAACAGCTATAACTGCATCTGCATTTGTATTTCTAATAACCGCCACATCTGTTGTAAAAACAAAGGACTTTAATCTTTTGCCAAAAATTCTTACTCCGCTTGCTTCACTAATAACCTTTGGAAGCTCTATCATATGATTACGTAAGGTTCCCCTTATATCCGGTACAAGCTTACCCATATTTTTCACCTACCTATATATCAATAATTTTTATATATATAATACCACTTTGTGGACATACTTTCATCCAACTTTTGTAAACAATATGTTAATTTATAAACTTTATTTTTTAAGCTCCTCAAGAACCTTTTTTACTATTCTTTTACCTATTTCATCTTCTTTCATCTCTTCTAAGGCACTGTCTAATAATCCCCATTCAACTCCTTCTACCTCAGAGGATTTATTTATATCTCCTTCTATATACTCTGCCATAAAAGTGAGCATTATAATTTCTTTAGAAGCTAAAAACTCGCTGCCTAGATATTTTATATTGCCTACGGTTATTCCTGTTTCCTCCTTAACCTCCCTTGCTACCGTCTCCTCAACACATTCTCCATTGGTAACATAACCTGAAACAAGAACTTTGGAATCCTTATATATATAGCTTTGCTTAAGAAGCAAAATTTTATCACAGTTTATTACTGCCACAATTATACAAGGTCTAGGAGTATCAAAAAACATAATATCATCATGAGGACAATAAGGCACTCCACCTTCATCGAAACTATATCTTGTAATTAATTCTCTTCCGCAGTTAGGGCAGTACTTAAACTTCATAGTTTCTCCGCCTTTCTATATAGATTCAATTTAAGAATATCATTACTATTATAATGTATCTATAACCTAACTTCTACAGCTTTATTTAGAGTTATAAAGTCCTCTCCTAAACTGCAGTCATAAGCAAAAACATCCACACCGCTGTGATAAGCATACCTTAAAGCCTCACCAAAAAGTTTATCCATTTCATCATGAGGAGTAAAATAGTCTACATTTTCCATTTGAATTAAAAATAAAACCCCAGCTCCTCTGCCAGTTTCAAGCACCTCCACAAGCTCTAAAAGATGCTTTCTCCCTCTTTCTGTAGGAGCATCAGGAAATGCAGTTTTTCCATTATCCTCATAAGTTACTCCCTTAATCTCAAGATAATATTCACTGCCCTTGTCATCACTGAGCTTAAAGTCAAATCTACTATTACCAAAAGTTTTTTCCCTAGTTATATTATTATATTTCCTAAGCTTATCTATCTTTCCACTTTTTAAAGCTTCATCCACAACCTTATTAGGAATCTGAGAATCTATATTAATAAGCCTTTCACCTTTATATCCTGCTATAAGATCATATTTTGTTTTTCTCTGAGGATTATTTTCTTCTCTTAAAATTACTGTATAGCCAGGAACTAATATTTCTTTATTTCTGCCTGTATTAGGCACATGAACCATTAATTCTTCTCCATCAAGCTCTACATAGCCCTGAAATCTATTAGGCCTTCTTATAAATTTAGCGTGTCTTATATTATTAGTTATCAACAATTTATCATCTCCAAATCAAAAGTTATACACATATCCACTATATTTGTCCACAATTTACACAAATTTATGCTTGTTTTTTATTATAAACCGTTAATAAACCTATGGAAAGACTAGAATTTAACTTTTTAAGGTTATCCACATTTATTATTAATATTGTCCACATAATTTTTTATTACCTCTTCAAGGTAACACTTTAAATCTTCAGGAATATACTATCATGAACAAAATACAACTTCATTAAGGATGTTGGTAATATGCATAAAAATCTCAAAAAAAAATGGACAATACTTATCTATGCAGACGGCAATAATGAAATGGAAGGTATTATGTACAAGTCCCTTTTATCATGTAAAAAAATAATTTCTAACGAAGATGTCAATGTTGTATTTGAAATTGGAAGGTTAGATAATTATAAGTCAAGGAACAGTGATGACTGGTGCGGTGTAAGACGCTACCATGTTGACAAAGGTAACCTGATTTTAGTTGAAGACTTGGGTAAATCCAATATGGCTGATCCCAATAATTTATATAGCTTTATTAAATGGGGCTTTGAAAATTATAAATCTGAACATTATATGGTTGTACTTTCCGACCATGGTGGAGACTTTATCGGCTGCTTTACTGACTTAAGCAAAAATAAGCCATATATTATGGGAATACCAGAAATGATTGAAGCTATAAACGCTGTAAGAAAAAATTTAGGATATGAAATTGATATTTTAGTATTGGATATGTGCTATATGAACTCTATAGAAGTTATCTATGAGCTTGGTCAGGAGAAATATAATACAGCTAAAACCGTTATAACTTATATGGACTATGCTTCTTATGATGGTTTGAATTATGAGAAACTTATTTCCTGCACTGAAAAAAACAGTAATGTTAAAAACCTAAGGCTATTTATAAAGCTGTTGATTGACAGTTTAGAATTTGATTTTCAAGCTTTTGAAATTAACAATAAGCGGCTATAAGAAATAAAGCAGCTGTTTAGTCAGCTGGCAGAACAAGGCATTGATCCCCTATCTTCAGTTAATAATAAAATGAAGGATAATTTTAATTCAGAACTAATAAATAAAATAGATGATGCATTAAACTCTATGCTTATCTACAGCATACAAACATTTTTTATATTTTGCTTCTAATTAGAGCTAATTTTTGAATCAGGATAAAGCTTGTACCTATCCCTTTTCTACTTTATTGTATGTTGATGCTTTTATAGTGTGAGTACTTTAAAAATCAAATCTTTATAAAAAAACAAAGCATTCAAAGCCTCTCTGAATACTTTATTCTCAATACATTAATTTTTAAAGTCTAATTTTCTTCTAGCTGCTAGCATTCTTTCTCCTTACATTTCTTCTCTTTACAATCTGACAAATCAATAAACACCTGTTGAATTGGAATACCTGGTATTGGCCCATCACACTTTTCTCGCTTCTTACACTCTTCTGTATCATCGACCATTATAACAAATTTGTTTTCATTACTGCGGCCGTCTGTGCAGTAGGAACTATTCTTTACTCCGCCCATACATCATCCATCCTAACAAATATTTTTTTAAATATACTACAACTTTTAATAATATATTATGATTCAATTTATTTTTTGTTCCATTTTTTCATATAAAAACATAAGTAAAAACTAATAAACTGTTACCTTATACCTATATTCTGAATATACTGTTTGTAGATAGTCATCTTGAGTAAATTAACAAAGTACTTATAAAATCCCTTAGATAAATTGGAGGTAATATAATGGAAGACATTGAGAGACATACAGGCGAACCTTTTGTAATTACTCCCTGCACATTAAATAATAATTTACCAAAGCTAAGACTTATAAAATGCTGTGAAGTTTTAATTGATTTCAGAACCTGCTTATTTCCTGAACCAAAGCATTGCAGTAATATAAAAGTATTTTCACGGGTGGAAGCAAAAATTGATAAGGTTTGCGGCTGCAAAGTAATTATAGGCGGTATACTTCATAAAACAATAAAGTTTAAATCGATAGATTCTGACTGCAAAGTTCATGAACATGTAAAGCATAAAGCTATACCTTTTAGCTGCTTTATCGATTTTGATTGCACATCTCCTAATAGTTTATTTGAAATCTCGGGCTATGAAATTATATGTGAGTTTTCGGAACTAAAGAAAATAAAAGAGGATTGCTCTATTAAAACAATTTTTATAGAAAAAGATATTATAGCAATCTCAGTAAGATCAAACTAAATATAAAAAAACTTGTAAACTTCTGTAACGGCTTTTAATAAAATCCATATATTATTACTAGGACAAATGGTAAACCAAAACTCCTATCTAAATTATATTAACTAATGATGTTTAAGTGAGAATCGAAATTGTAAAAAGATGGAGGATTAAAAAATGGCTGTAACAATAACCCCATGTGTAGGATGCCCAGTTTCCGAACTTGAAAACCAAAGATTTTGCGGTGAAGCTGTAATCGAAGATGAACTTTGTTTCGTTCCAGGTATAGCACCAGCTAATATTCGTTCTGTTGTAATTTTAGATCCAGTTTTAAGTAACTTTAGAGTAGAGCTTGTATGCTGCAATCTAATTGTAGTTTGCGGTATGCTCACAAAGAGAATAACCTTTGCTGATTGTAGAACTTTTGACCAAGACATCGTATTCCAAGCTAATATCCCAGCAGAAATAGATGTTGCTGAAGAATTGACCACAGATGAATGGACTGTAACTGGTGTAGAAGTTTGCAGCGGATGTTTTACACTTTTATGTGCTACCCTTGACGGCAGATTCCACAAACTTAGAGAAAAAGATATAGTTCTAATTCAAGTTGACCATGCTGATTAAAAATGAACTTTTTAAGGACGGCTATCTGCCGTCCTTATAATTTATATATTTCTTTTTATATTTATCTCCTGCTCCTGTATAAGCTTTAAATTAAGCTTCACGACCATCTTCTCTGTTATTGTTTCAAACAGTCTTTCACATTCTGGGTTTTCATTTTCATCTTTATCCTCGTCTGCTATTTCAAGTTCCTTTACTTCATCACTGACCAGTTTGCAGTAAATTTTTTCATTGAATTGCTCGCTGCTTAAACGAGTATTTTCAGCTAAATCCGTTCCGGCCCCATCTAATCTTAAAGTCTCTATTTCAATTTCTTCATCTGTATGCCTTATAACAGGTAGAGTGAAATATTCCACTTCTGTAGTACATTTAAATGGAACTTCTACAGTTATATGCTTAATATTGTCTTTCGCTCCATATTCAATGTTTTTTCTGACAACTCCACTCAAAAATAATTTATTTACCTTAGGCAAAAGCCTGCACTCGTCCAAAAATATATTTTTCTTAGTTCGTTTAATATCTATAGCAGGAGAATCGAGCTTTATAGTAGTTTCGCATGAAAATTCTATTTCAAATTGAGAAAGCACTACAGGTACTTGAGCGACTATTTCATTGCAATCTATGTCAGGTATTATAAGTTTGTTTGGATATTCTGGTATAACCTCCGTACTTATGATATCGCTGCAATCTGCATTATCTTTGAAATCCAAATCTGCAGATGAATTATTATTAATTTCACCGCTTCCGCCACTTATACTTGAATATGCTTCATATGTTGCATTCCTGTCCTCACTAGATGTACCTCCTGTATAACTTTCACTATCATCAACTACACCAAAATTTGACTCATCTTGTGACTCATTATTTCCTCCAAGCACCCCGCCTGTATAACTTAGATTATCATTTGCTATATTAGAGTCTGCTTCATTTGCTAAATCTTTCTCTTCACTAAGTACACCGCCTGTATAGCCTATGTCATTTTCTTTATTAACATCATCGTTCGACGCTTTTTTATGTTTTATGTTCAGCAGCTCATTATCAAAATAGTACATCGGTCTTTGGCTATAGACACTTAAAATAAGCAGCAAAATTATGAGCATATTAGGATCAAAACCTGGATTTTTTTCATAATATCGCCCCAACATATTCCTCCTTTTAGTCGGAAACACCGAGTAATTTATAACTCTCACTTCCGCTCGAAAATTACTCGTAAAAGTCCATTTAGGACTTTTACCTCCTTTTCATCGGAAGCACAGGGTAGTTTAGCACACTGGTTTCCACTCGTAAACTCCCCGTTAAAGGTCATTTAGACCTTTAACCTCCCGTATTAATTGCTAAAAGTAAGGGCTCTATTAAAAGCCCCTACTACTTTTTAACAGCGGCAAGCATCTTCAGGTTCTTCGCAGCTTTCTCCAACCTGTTGATTTTGAAGAAGTTTTAATGTAAGATATATTACTTCTTTTTCAATAAAGGTTTGAAATTCATGCTCTGCTGTATGACCTTCTATTGGCTTTGAGTCCTCAACTATATCGGCCTCATATATCGAACTATGTTCCAATTCACAAAATACCCTTTCATTAAATCTTTCTTTGCTTATTAGATCCTGCTGTTTTATATCTGCTCCCATATTTTTTTCATCAAAGTAGATAATTTCTTTTGAAGGTGGGTTTGCCTTTAATTCTGCAGGTCTTAGACACTTAACTTCTGCGACACAATGAAAAGGTACATGAACTGTTGCATGTTTTATATCTCCGCATATGGCCTCATGGGTTACACAGCTGATAGTTGCAAATTCAATATTCTTTCTTACAAAACCTTTTATAAATACTTTATTTGTATGAGCCACAAGTCTGCACTGAGTTAAATAAATATTCTTTTTAATTCTTTTTATTTCAAGTGCTTTCTCAGGCAGCTTTATTTTTGATTCTACATCAATTTGTACAGTAAACTCACCAATTACAACCGGAACTTTTACAGTAACCATATGGTGCATTTTCTCCTCAGGATAGCTGCCTATCATTTGCTCTTCAACAATCTTTCCTTCGCATTTCGTTTCGTATAAACTGCTTTCTTCATTATAGGATTCACCATTATACATGAATCAAGGCCTCCTTATTTATTACTTTTGTCTACTTAAAAATATTTATGTTCTCTTGTTATAATATGAATCAATGATACTAGCTGCTACAAAAACTTAGTATCTTTTGTTAATAACCAAAAGATAGAATTTTTAAGTATTAATCCAAGGATAAGCCTTGTTTATTGAAATAATGCAAATTCTTATTTTTAAGAATAAAAGTGCTTCATTTATAAAAACCAGGATTAAAACTAATCCTGGTCTTTGTCATTATTATTCTTTATAATAATATTCTTTGTCCTTACAATCACATTCTGGATACTTTGTCGGCTGATAATCATAAATTTGCTGATTCTGTAATAGTTTTATTGTGAGACAAATAACTTCTTTTTCAATGAATTCCTGGAACATAACCTCAACGGGCATACTATTTATTTTTTCACATTCCTTAACTATGTCTGCTTCATGTATGCTGGCATGAACGAGTTCACAATAAACTCTTTCATTGAAATATTCCTCACTATGCAGCTCTGTTTCCTTCATATTTCTTCCCATACTCTTTTCATCAAAGTATATAATTTCCTCAGTTACAGGATTGGCTTGAATATTTACTGGTCTCATATTTTTAAGTTCAGTTACGCATTGGAAAGGTACATGTACTGTTGTGTGCTTTATATCTCCGCATATTCCTGAGTTGTTGTAACAATCCATAGTAGCATACTCTATATTTTTTCTTACAAACCCGCTTATAAATACCTTTCCAGTCTTACCAATAAGCCTGCATTGAGTTAAAAATACATTTTTTCTTATTCTCTTAATTTCAATCGCTTGTTCACATAATTTAATTTTAGATTCATTATCAATTTGTACTGTAAACTCTGCTATGACAACTGGAACTTTATAGTGCGGAAATTTAGGATGGCATGTATTAGGACAATCGCCTAATGTACTAGATTCTATAACTTTCGCCTCACATTCTTTACATTTGCTTTCATGTTTATCAGTAGGTTGAGAGTTGTTATAATCATTATTTCCTTTGTTCATTTCCTTATAATCCATAAAAAAGCCTCCCTATTTTTAAAATTTTATCTATTATTTCTAATAGATTAAGTACACATCTTTTCCACCTTCGTACAAGATAATTTTAAATTATTATAAATAACTAGAATTATCCTCCCAATGATATAGTATGAAGAAGATTAAATAGTGCTACCTTCTAAAAACCTTAGGGCTAAATTCTTATCTTCTTATCGCGATATCTTCTTTTCAAGATATCTTCCTAGCAGGATTAGGTTTATCTCATTCAAAGGCAAAATCATAAAGCAACATAATAAGAATTATCTTGATAATGAAACAGTAATTATTTAAGACCTAGGGAGATATTTCATGAAGTTCTAAATTGTATTCATATCAACAAAAAATCTAAAAGGCTGCTGGATAAAATCCAACAGCCTTGTTTTGCTTACTATTCAGTAGTAAATGGTAGTAAAGCGATGTTTCTAGCTCTCTTAACAGCTTCTGTAAGAGCTCTTTGATGCTTAGCGCAGTTACCGGAAATTCTTCTTGGAAGAATCTTTCCTCTTTCAGTAACATACTTTCTTAACTTGCTAACATCTTTATAATCTATGTGAGTAGCTTTATCTGAACAAAAAGCACAAACTTTTTTTCTTGCTCTTCTCATTCTAGATCCGCCTTTTTTACCGAAATCTTTGTTATCTCTAGAATTTTCTCTTGCCATGTCTTTCCCTCCTTACCTATTATAAATTAGAATGGGATGTCTCCATCATCAACTGGAGTCATTTCATCCTCATAAATGGATCCTTGAAAATCCATCGCTGAATAATCAGAATTGCCTTGGTTTGCTGATTTATTGAAGTTTTGGTTTGGATTTGGATTTGCTCCATTGTTTCCGTTACCCCATTCAAGGAATTGAACTTCCTCAGCAACTATTTCTGTAACATATCTTTTTGTACCATCTTTAGCATCATAGGATCTAGTCTGTATTCTGCCGCTAACTCCCATAAGCTTTCCTTTGCTCATGTAATTAGCTGTAGATTCAGCTTGCTTTCCCCAGACAACGATAGGCACAAAATCAGCTTCTCTTTGACCACTTTTGTTAGGAACTCTCCTATCAACAGCCAAAGTAAAGGTGGCAACAGCAGTTCCGGTTCCTGGAGTAAATTTAAGCTCTGGATCCTTAGTAAGTCTACCAATTAAAACTACTTTATTCATTTAAACCACCGCCTATTGCTCTTCTTTGATTATGATATGTCTGATAACACTGTCAGAAATTCTGAAAACTCTGTCTAACTCTTTAGGTAAGTCAGTATTAGCAGTAAAGTTTACTAGAGTGTAGTATCCTTCATTAACTTTAGAAATTTCGTAAGCAAGCTTTCTCTTGCCCCAGAAATCTACGTTATCAACTACTCCTCCACCATTTTCTATTACACCTTTAAACTTTTCAACGTTAGCTTTAACAGCTTCTTCGTCTAATGATGGGTGTAATATGAATATAGTTTCATACTTTCTCATTAGATTTCACCTCCTCCCTCTGGACTAACGGCCGTGATTTTCACGGCAGGGACTACAAATAATAATTATAATACTAAAAGCAATTGAAATCAAGCCTTTTCTTCAGGTATATTTTGCTTAATAATTTTTTTCACGTCTTTTTCAAACTTGCTTCTTTCAAGCATTATAAGTCTTCCACAGCCGCAGCACTTAATTTTTATATCTGCTCCAAGCCTTATAATTTCCCATTCCTTGCTGCCGCATGGATGCTGCTTTTTCATTTCAACAATATCTCCAAGATAAAAAGTCTTAGGCATTCTTATCACCTTTCCCATCACTTAGAATTTTTCTTTTTTGATAAGGAGCCTCTACTTTTTCCTTATCGAGAGCCTTTTTGATTTCTCTCCTAAGACTCATCTCGCACTCTCCTTGTGTCAGCGGCTTTGCTCTGCCGATAACCCTTATAGTCTGGCTGCTTTCTCTTATAGCCGAGACCCCTAACACCTTTGGACGCTCTATAACATTTTCATTTGTATCCTTAAATTCACTGCATACGTTCGAAACTATACCTATAATTCTATCTATATCTTCATCATAAGGTACATCTACATCTACAGCAAATCTTATATCTCCACGAGAATGATTTGTTATCTTACTAATAAGCCCATTTGGAATTATATGAAGATCCCCATTGAAATCTCTTATCTTAGTAACTCTAAGCTCAATACTTTCAACTATACCGCCTTTGTCATCTATATTTATATAGTCTCCAACAGCAAACTGATCTTCAAACAATATAAAAAAGCCATTGATTATATCCTTAACAATGCTTTGTGCACCAAAGGCTATAGCCACACCGCCTATTCCAGCGAAGGTTAAGCTTATAGCCCCAAAGACTTGTGAAAGTATACCCACTATACCAAAGAAATATACCCCATATCTAAGTATACTCTTTAATATAGCTTCAAGAGTCATGCTCTTTTTTTCATTCAAAGTAAATTTTAAATTACTTTTTCTTTGCCTTTCCATAAACTTATGTATTATAGCGCTGCCTATTTTTATAGTTAAATACATAAATATAGCTATTGCAGCAATACTAATTACCTTAAAAAGTAAGTCTGTAAGCTGATTTGTAGTTATTGGAATGTTTCCTATATTAATTCCACCTTTAGTTAAATCTACATCAAGAGCAAAGATATTATTCAACCTAAAACCTCCCCTTTTTTTCTAATGAAGAATTATTAATTCCTCATTAAATCTATTTCTCTAAAGCTGTTTCCTTCTTTAACTATACTTACCTTAATCTTAATTTTGTCACAAACAATTAAAGTTTTGACTTTTTCTATTTCTTCTTCTGACACTCTTAAGCTTATTCCACAGCTCTTAGTTACAAAGGTAGGCGTAGGCATTACTATTGCTTTGATATTATTTTCTTTTAATGTTGTTTCTCCGTTTATTGCACTATGTGTATTTTCAAAAGTTAGTATATAGTATTTTTCCATTTATTTTCCCACCATTTATTAAAGTTTTATTGTATTATCTGCTGTATTCATTTTTTCTATTATTGTGTACATATTAGTTATTTCTCCAACTGAAAGCTTTTCTTTAAGCTTATAAAAATCAAGACAAACTCCACAGCTTGCTATATTAACTCCTCTTTCCTTAAGCTTGTTTAGGCTGTCTAAAACCTCTGAACCTTCTGCAACTAGTTTAACTCCGCTGTTTAAAAAAAGTAAATCTGTCGGAAGTTTATCGCTTTCAGATAGTGCATATAGATAGCTTTTCATAAGTGTTGCTCCTAAAGTATCATCTCCATTTCCAAGCTTATCTGTACCTATTAATATAACTAAAGAATTCTTCTCAAAATCCATAACTTCACAGCTTACATTTTCTTTTGCTATTTTTATATGATATAAACCTTCTTTTTCCTCTACATTAAATTTAAATCCATTACTATTGCAGAACTTTGATATATTATTTTTAGCTACCTCATTATCTACTACTACTTCTGCTTCTCCATTTTCAATGGAATCAAAATATTTTTTTGTATTAATTACTGGCTGTGGACATTTTAGTCCTTTGCAATCTATTATATTCATTTTTGTTCCTCCCTTATCTTTGTTAATGATATACAATTGCTAAAATTTAGATTATAATTATTAATTAGATGTTTTATATTTATATTATAACAAATTAAACTTAAATGAGGAAAGAATATGAGTCAATTAATAGTTATTTTTAAAGCTTTATTTTTGGGGTTTACCACGGGGCTATTATCATCAATACCACTTGGCCCTTCAGGTATTGAATCTGTTAAAAGAACTGTTTCACAGGGCTATAAACAAGGTTTATTAGTTTCTTTAGGAGCTGTTAGTGCAGATTTTGCTTATTTACTTATCATAAATGCTGGCTTATCCAGTCTTTTAGCCTCTAATAAGAGAACAGAGTCTCTTTTTTGGATAATTTCTGGTATAATCTTAAGTATAATAGGCTATATTTCTATAAAGAGTCATAGAGAAGCTTCTAGTGATGTAAAACTTTTAAAAGGTTCAAAAATAAGTTCCATGCCTTTTTTAGCAGGTTTTATAATAACCTTTTCAAATCCTATGACACCATCTCTTTGGTTAACCTTAAGCGGTACTGTAATAAGAGCTTGGTATTATGTCAGTTTTACTGCCTATTACATATTTATTTTTTCAATTATTATTGGAATGATAGCCTGGTTTTCACTTTTAAATTATTTAGCACTAAAAGGAACTAAGGTATTAAAGCCAAGTCATTTTCATGCAACCTCAAAGCTATTGAATTATTCAATCATTATTACAGGCTTAGGCTTTATTATGTTTGGTTTTTTAAATCTTTTTCATGTATTCAGACATCTAGGTTTTTTAAAGATTGCTTTTTAATAAAATCTTAAAGAATAACAAAAGGAGAATATTTTATATATGAAAATATATCTAGATAACGCTGCAACAACCTTCCCTAAACCTTCTTCAGTTTATGATTCTGTTTTAAACTATATGATGAATATAGGAGCAAACCCTGGCAGAGGCGGTCATACCTCTTCTCTTGAAGGAAGCAGAATAGTTTATGGCTGTCGTGAAGCTTTAATGAAACTTTTCAACTTTGACAAGACTGAAAATGTAATTTTCACTTCAAATATTACAGCTTCTTTAAATATACTTTTAAAAAGCATTGTAAAAGATGGCTGGCATATTATTACTACCTCAATGGAGCACAATTCAGTTTTAAGACCGCTTACAAGCCTTCAGGCTGATAAAGATATAGAGCTTGATATAGTTCCTTGCTCAGAAGAAGGAATTATTGATATAGACCTATTTAAAAGCAGAATTAAACCTAATACTAAGCTTGTTATTATGTCTCATGCTTCAAATGTAGTTGGCAGTATTCAGCCTATAGAAGAAATTGGACAGATCTGCAAGGAGCATAACATTTACTTTATCATAGACAGTGCTCAAACAGCTGGAGTCCTTCCGCTTGACTTTTATAAATTAAATTTAAGTGCCTTAGCCTTTACCGGACATAAAGGTCTTTTAGCCCCTCAGGGGATTGGCGGATTTTTAATAAGTGACGAGCTAAACAGAGAAGCTTCAGCATTTATTGAAGGCGGCACTGGAAGCCTTTCTGAAAGTATTATTCAACCTGACTTTCTACCTGATAAATTTGAAAGCGGGACTTTAAATACTCCAGGTATTGCCGGGCTTTTGTCAGGAATTGAATACTTAAACAAGGAGGGTCTTCAAACTATTAGAGAAAGAGAAGAGTATCTTACAGAAAAGTTTATTGATGGGTTATTAAATATAAATAATATTACCGTGTACGGTGTAAAAAATCCTAAACTTATGACATCAACTATATCAATTAATTCAACTGATATTAATAATGCCGAGCTTGGATATATATTAGATAGTGAATATGGTATTATGACTAGAACTGGACTTCACTGTGCCCCTTTAACGCATAAAACTATTGGTACTTTCCCTTTAGGCACCTTAAGATTTAGCTTCGGGCCATTTAACGATATAAAAGATGTAAATTATGCTTTATCAAGCTTAAATAAAATTTTAGAAAGGAAGTGACTTGCTTGGATAAACTTTTAGAAAAAGTAGATAAGCTAGTTGTATTTTTTATTATCTACACTATTCTATTTTTGGTATTTTTCAAAACTTTATCTTATACCTTGCCTTTTGTACTTGCAATTGTATTTGCTTTAATTCTTCAGAAACCAACTAGGTATTTGGTAAAAAAATTCAAAATGAAGAATTCTCTTGCTTCAATATTAACAACAATTATTTTCTTCACCATAATAATTTCTCTTCTTAGTTGGGGAATAGTATCACTTACCACTGAAGCTATACAACTTGGTAAAAACACACAAAACTATATAGCTAATAATACTGATTTAATCAATAAATATGTTGATATTTTTAAGAATTACTATAAAAACTTAGATCCATCTATAGTAAAGACAATACAGGATAACTTATCTAGTTCTATGAATAAAATTTCTAGCTTAACAGCTTCTTTTGTTGGAGGAGTTGCATCAGGACTTCTTAGTTTTCTTGCATCGGTTCCTTATATAATAATGGTAGTTCTGTTTACACTATTAGCTACCTATTTTTTCACAAAGGACATGACCTCAGCAAAAAATAAAATTAGAGACATAATTCCATCAGGAAGTACTCTAAAATTATCTTATATTATTAATGAGTCAAAGAAAATGTTAGGTGGCTATGCTTTATCTTATACTATAATAATATTCATCACATTTTTAGAGACACTAATTGGTTTTTCAATATTTAGAGTAAAATATGCATTAATCTTAAGTGTCATTTCAGCTATTTTTGACTTATTGCCCATACTTGGCATAGGTACTATCTATCTTCCAGTAGCAATAATCTATTTTATTTCTGGAAGTAAGGTTACAGCATTGGGTGTTTTAATTTTATATGGAGTTGTCTCTTTAATAAGACAAATTATTGAGCCTAGAATAGTATCTTCATCACTAGGCTTGCATCCTGTGGCTGTTCTTGCTGCAATATTTATAGGCTTAAAGGCCAGTGGAATAGCAGGAATGTTTTTCTGCATGTTCTTAGTAGTTTTCTATAATATATTAAAAAAAGTAAATGTAATTTAATATTATATGCAATACAAAGGTTCTAATATATTAATGATATCTCTAAATTCTTAAAAACTGGATACCTTGTGGCATCATTATATAAGAACTTTATTGCATTATATAGGTAAACAAATTTATAATTGTTTTACAAAATATGTATATTAGACCTCCTTGTTGGATAAAATTCCATATAGGAGGTTTTAATTATGGAACAAAAATTTATTATAGATTCAAGAGAAAATAATTCGATTATACAGTTACGGGATATTCTTTGCACTGAACTTTATCCTGTAATGAAAGATGAGAGACCAATAGTGTTCTTATGCATTGGAACGGATAGATCTACAGGCGACAGCTTAGGCCCCCTTATAGGAGATAAACTAAAATTTCTGGTAAGAGATCGCATATACCTCTATGGAAATCTTGAATATCCCGTTCATGCTAAAAATTTAACCGAAACAATAAATGAAATTAATTTAACTTATACAAATCCATTTATTGTTGCTATTGATGCTTGTCTAGGAAGTATTCAAAATATAGGAAAGATTTTTGTTGAAAGAAAACCATTAACCCCCGGAGCTGCTATGAATAAAGATTTGCCTGCAGTTGGAAACTTAAGTATAACAGGTATTGTTAATATTTCTGGAACTTTAGAATTTATGGTACTTCAAAATACGCGACTTTATACAGTTATGACTCTTGCAGATGTTATATCAAAAGGTATATATCACTTTGTATTAAAATCAGTAGGCGGAAGAAAGCTTGAAGGTAAAAATGGAGTACTTCAAACTATTGAAGCACAAATATAACTATCAAAACAAAGAACTATATACTCTATTGTTTAATATATACTCTATTTCATCAATGTTTTTGCTACCTGAATCAATCACTAAAGTGCCTTCTCTTTTAATATTTCCTTGTACATTTAAATTAACAAGACCTCCGTTTTTAAGGTTACATATGATAACATCACAAGATATATTGGCATCATTTACAACATTGTATCCTCTATTTATTAATTCTTCTTTTATATTATCTAATTCCTCACTAATACATATTGTCATAAAAAGACCTCCTTTTAGGGTAATATTCCCAAAAAGGAGGTCTTTTATACAATTATTAGCTTTTTAACCTTTGTTTATTGCATCATCTAATACCTGCTGCTCTTCTTCAGATAAATCATACCTTGAGATTCCTTTATCTATTGGTTTAGCATAAGTTGTACTTTCATTTCTTCCATATATTCCTGTTATAATTACTCCATTATTATTATCATCTAATAAAGCAATTGAAAAGCTTAAATCGCTACCTACATCATCAAAAGCTCTAAATCTAACCATAGAAGTCTTCTGAATACATCCTTTAATTCTGTTATCTAACTCATTATAAGCAGCTGCTATATTTTCCGAATCTTGTTTAACCTTATCTATTTTGTCTAAATAACCTACTATAAGTTCTTCAAGGTTTTTATTATTAACACCTCTCATAAACTTTCTATACCTTTTTTCTAAATTACTCATAGATTTTAATAATATAATAATAATAATGATTAAAATAATTACTATTAGAGATATTCCTAATATAATGTATGGTTGAAATTCTTTTAGTAAGTTAATTAAATTATCCATAATTGTTTTTCTCCTTTCATTCGAAACACTGGGAATCTAAGACACTCGCTCCGCTCGTAGATTACCCGCTAAAGTCCATTTAGGACTTTAGCCTCCTTTCATTCGAAACACTGGGTAACTTAAGACATTCGCTTCGCTCATAAGTCACCCGTTGAAGTCCATTTAGGACTTCAACCTCCTTTCAGCTTTAATGTTTCACGTGAAACATTTTTATACACTCAGTATGTCCAATATTCTTTGCAAATCTTCCTCTGAATAATATTCAATTTCAATCTTACCTTTATTTTTTTTGCTTACTAATGATACTTTTGTTCCAAAATACCCTTCTAATTTATCTTTTATATCATTATAATAAATATTAAGTTCGTTTTCTTTTTTATCAGCCTTTACTTTACCTAGATTTCTAATTAATTTTTCTGTATCTCTTACATTTAAACTTTCATCAATTATAGTTTGAGCTATTCTATATTGAACATCCTTGTCATCAATAGCAAGAAGTGCCCTACCGTGGCCTTCACTTATTACTTCATCTATCAAATATTCCTGAACTCTAGAATCAAGGTTAAGAAGTCTTAGGCAATTAGTAACCGCTGTTCTAGATTTACCTATTCTCTTACTTAGTTCTTCCTGCGTAAACTCAAATTCATTTATTAATTTTTTATAAGCAGCCGCTTCTTCAATAGGATTTAAATCTTCTCTTTGAATATTCTCTATCAAAGATATTTCTAATACCTGTTTATCTGTAAGATCCATGACAACTGCAGGTATTTCCTTTAGACCAGCAAGTTTTGATGCTCTCCATCTTCTTTCTCCAGCTACAATAACAAATGTATCATTTTCTTTTCTTAATACTATTGGCTGAACTACTCCGTGTTCCTTTATTGACTCAGATAAATTTTCAATTTTTTCTTCATCAAAAGTCTTTCTTGGCTGATTTTCATTGGCTTTAATTAAATTCATAGAAACTTTTAAAATTTCATTATTCTCTGAAGTTATTTCTTCTTCAGGAATTAATGCACCTAAACCCTTGCCTAATCCAAACTTCTTATTCAAGTTTTATCACTCCTTTTGATGTTTTAAAAATTCTTTTGCTAAACTTTCATAGGATTCTGCGCCCTTACATTTATCGTCATAAAGCATAATTGGTAATCCAAAGCTTGGACATTCAGCTAACCTAATATTTCTAGGTATTGTTGTTTCATAAACTTTATCCTTAAAGTATTTTTTTACTTCTGATACAACTTCATTAGATAAGTTGGTTCTTCCATCATACATTGTTAGTATAACGCCTTCAATATCAAGATTCTTATTTAAAGACTTTTTAACTAACTGAACTGTATTGATAAGCTGTCCTACACCTTCAAGAGCATAAAATTCACATTGAATAGGAATGAACACTGAGTCAGAGGCACAAAGAGCATTTATTGTTAGAAAACCCAACGATGGCGGACAATCTATAAAGACAAAATCATAATCATCTTTTATTTCATTTAATTTATCTTTTAAGATTGTTTCCCTTTTATCCTTACTGATTAATTCTACTTCAGCTCCAGCCAGTTCCATTGTCGAAGGAGCAATATAGAAGTTATTAACAACCTGACATTCTTTTATTACATCCTTTAAAGAAACATCTGAAGTCAACACATCATAAATTGACATCTCAATCTTTCTTTTATCAAATCCTAACCCGCTAGTTGTATTCCCCTGTGGATCCATATCTATAGCTAAAATCTTATAACCTTCCATTGCAAGATAAGCACATAAGTTTATATTTGTAGTAGTCTTGCCAACTCCACCTTTTTGATTAAAAACACAAATTGTCTTCAAACTCACCCCTCCATATTCTTTTGATTAAACTTTAAAAGTCACAATAACATTATATAATTTAAATTAGAAATATAAAAGAGTTTATATAAAAAAAACACCTCAAGTATTAAAAACTTGAAGTGTTTCACGTGAAACATTTTACTTTTTAGGAATTTTAACAGTTATTTCAATACAATCCTCTAAATCCTTAGAGGCATATTGCGCCTCAATTCCATATTTATCAAAAACCTGTCTTACAGTATTTATATATACCTTAGGTGAAAATACACCTTTAATTCTTTTTTTCCCATCTGCAGCAACTTCTTGATGAGTTATTCTTAATAACTCCTTTTCAATAATCTCTTCAGTCTTTTTTACATTCAAACCTTTACTTATTACTATACTTAAGATTTTCTTTTGAAGTTCTGGAGTTGGAAGCTTTAATAAAGCTCGAGCATGACGTTCAGTAAGTTTATTTTCTAATAATGTATTTCTAATCTCACTATCTAATTTTAATAATCTAATCTTATTAGCTATAGTTGATTGCTTTTTGCCAATAACTTCTGCTAATTGCTCCTGTGTATATGAATGATCTTTTATTAAATTATAATAAGCTTCCGCCTCTTCAATAAAATTCAAGTCTTCTCTTTGTAAATTTTCAAGAAGAGCTATTGCTGCTGAATCTTTATCTGTAATATCAATCAAAATAGCGGGTACTTCAGAAAGCCCCAATTTTTTTGCAGCTCTTAGTCTTCTCTCTCCTGCAACCAACTCATATCTGTCAGTGCTTAATTTTCTAACCGAAAGTGGTTGTATGATACCATAAACTTTAATTGATTGAGCTAATTCATCAATTGTTTCCTCATTAAAGTGTTTTCTTGGTTGATAAATATTTGGTGAAATTAAGTCCGGAGATATATAACAAATATTCTTTTCCATAGTACCCTCATCCCTCTTAAGTTTTCCTTATATTAACAAATTCTGTATTATTCTTTAAAATCCTTCTTTTATTGTCTAAATTTCGTATGACAAATTACTACACTAAATTTATTTTATAGGCTTTTTTGAAGCTGTTCCAGCTTTTCGAGGATAAACCTTAGGTGTTTCTTTTACCTTTTTTACTACTACTAAGTTATGATTTAAGTCAGTATTTTCAACCTCAACTTCAATAACCTTTTCAACTACACCACCCAACGTTGTAACAGCTTTTAGACCTTCTTTTATTTCTTCATCAACCGCAGGACCTTTCAATGCTATAAAATGACCGTTTACTTTTACATAAGGTATACATAATTCACTTAATACAGCCATATTAGCAACCGCTCTTGAAACTGCTGTATCAAAAGCTTCTCTATATTTTTTCTCCCGTGCAAAATCTTCTGCTCTTCCATGTATAGCAGTGACACCCTTTAATTGCAGCTTGTTTATTACCTCATTTAAAAAGTTAACCCTTTTATTTAATGAATCTAATAAAACAACTTCAATATCAGGATTTATTATTTTTATAGGTATTCCTGGGAATCCTGCACCAGTGCCTATATCAATAATTTTTTTAGAATTTTTAAGTTCTGAAGATCTAAATACCTTAATTGAATCTATAAAATGCTTTTTTATAAATTCTTCTTCTTCAGTTATGGCAGTAAGATTTATCTTTTCATTCCACTCAATTACAAGATCCTTATACTGCATTAACTTATTATACTTATCTTCATCAAATTCAAGACCTTCATTTGCACAAGCCTTATTTAATAATTCAAAGAACTTCATTATTTCACTTCTCCATCCTTCACATTTTGCTTTGCATATCCTTGCTCAAGATATATAAGTAACACAGAAATATCTGCTGGAGATACACCAGAAATTCTAGATGCTTGCCCTATACTAATAGGTAGTATTTGCTTTAGCTTTTGCCTAGCTTCAGTCCTTAAACCATAAACATTATCATAATTAATATCACCTGGCAAAAGTTTCTTTTCAAACTTCTTAAACTGTTCTACCTGGTCAAGCTGTTTTTCAATATACCCTTCATATTTAGCTATTATATTTACCTGCTCACGAATATCACTTCTTAAATAAGGTCTTTCATTATCTAAAGGTTCCACTAAAAAGTAATCTAATTCCGGTCTCTTAATTAATTCATATAAGCTTACAGGTTTTTTAAGTTCTGCAGAATTAATTGAGAGTAAGAATTCATTTATTTCCTTTTTATTAGTTATTTGAAGGTTTTTAATTCTTTCAAGCTCATCTTCTATGGCTTTTTTTCTTTCCAAGTAACTTTTATATCTTTTTTCAGTTACAAGTCCAACTCTATAGCCCATTTCTGTAAGCCTTAGGTCTGCATTATCCTGTCTTAGTAAAAGTCTATATTCAGAGCGTGAAGTCATCATTCTATATGGTTCTACAGTTCCCTTAGTAACTAAGTCATCAATCAATACGCCAATATAAGCATCACTTCTGCTTAATATTAAAGGATCTTGATTTTTCACCTTAAGTGCTGCATTTATTCCCGCAACAATACCTTGTGCAGCTGCTTCTTCATATCCTGAACTTCCATTCATTTGTCCACAGCTGAATAATCCCTCTATATTTTTAAGTTCAAGAGTTGTTTTAAGCTGCATAGGATCTAAACAATCATATTCTATTGCATATCCTGTTCTCATTATTTCTACATTTTCAAGTCCAACTATTGTTCTAAGCATTTTAAGCTGTACATCTTCAGGTAATGATGTAGACATCCCCTGAACATATAGTTCTTCTGTATCTTCACCCTCTGGCTCAATAAATACCTGGTGTTGAGTTTTTTGAGGAAATCTCATAACCTTATCTTCTATAGATGGACAATATCTTGGTCCAACTCCCTCAATCTCGCCATTATACATTGGAGAACGGTGTATATTTTCTCTTATTACATTATGAGTTTCATCATTTGTATAAGTTAAATAGCATGACATTTGTTCTCTTTCAATATTTTCATTTAAAAATGAAAATGGAACTACCCTATCATCTCCTGGCTGCTCAATCATTTTTGAAAAGTCTATAGATCTTCTATTAACTCTGACCGGAGTACCAGTTTTAAATCTCCTTAAGCTTATACCTAAGCGAACTAAGGATTCTGATAAATCATTTGCGGGGAAAAGACCATTTGGTCCGCTACTGTAATTTACATCCCCAATTATTACTCTACCTTTTAAATAAGTTCCTGTTGCTAAAATTATTGTTTTTGTAGGAAAATATGCCCCATTTTTAGTTTGTACTCCCTTAACAATTCCATCTTCTACATCTATATCAATAGCCTCAAGCTGTCTTAAATACAAATTTGGTTGTATCTCTAATACATGCTTCATTCTTGCCTGATATTTTCTTTTATCAGCCTGCACTCTTAAGGAATGAACAGCTGGTCCCTTAGAGGTATTTAACATTCTAGACTGGAGATAACTATGGTCAATATTTATACCCATTTCACCGCCTAAAGCATCAATTTCTCTAACCAAGTGTCCCTTAGAAGTTCCACCAATATTAGGATTACATGGCATTAAAGCTACACTGTCTAAGTTCATTGCTAGAACTAAAGTCTTACATCCCATTCTAGCTGCCGCAAGTCCTGCTTCACAGCCAGCATGACCGCCGCCTATAACTATAACATCAAATTCTTCTGCTATATATTTCATTATTTCTCCTTTCACTCGAAACACTGGGTAATCTAGAGCGCTCGTTGTCACTCGCAGATTACCCGTTGAAGTCCATTTAGGACTTCAACCTCCTTTCACTCGAAACACTGGGTAGTTTAAAATGCTCGTTCCCACTCGCAAACTACCCGTAAAAGGTCATTTAGACCTTTTACCTCCTTTTTAACCACTGATTATTTTCCAATACAAAACTCCGAAAATATTTTATCTATGATATCTTCCTCCAAGGTTTCTCCTGTAATCTCCCCAAGATTCATCCAAGCATTTCTAAGATCTATTGAAGCTAAGTCTATTGCAAAGGTATTTTTTAAAGCTTCAACTGCTGCTCTGCAGTTTTGTCTTGCATGAATTAAAGCCTGCTTATGTCTCGCATTTGTAATAACTGCATCCTTTGAAGTTATCTCTCCATTAAAGAAAAGCTTTTTAATAGCTTCTTTTAACTTCTCAATACCTTCACCTGTTACAGCGGATATCTCCATTATATACTGAAAGTTTAAATCTTTTAACATATTTTTATCTAATTTATTAGGTAAATCGCTTTTATTTAAAAGTACTATATATTTCTTATCTCTAATATAGTTAATTATCTCCAAATCTTCACTATCTAACTCTCTGCTCAAATCAAGCATTAGAATAATTAAGTCTGCATAATTAATTTTTTCTTTAGATTTTTCAACACCAATTTTTTCCACTATATCTTCAGTATCTCTTATTCCTGCAGTATCAATAATTTTAACTGGTACACCGTCTAAACTTATAAATTCCTCGATTACATCTCTAGTTGTACCTGGCACCTCAGTAACTATTGCTCTCTTTTCCATAAGAAGTGCATTTAATAACGATGACTTTCCTACATTTGGTTTCCCTACAATTACCGTATCAAGTCCCTCTCTTAATATTTTACCCTCATCAGCTGAACTTAATAGTTTATCAATTTCTTCTAGTACACTTCTCAACTGTGAACCAGTTATTTCTGATGTAGTTTCCTCTAAATCATCTTCTGGAAAGTCTACTGTAGCTTCAATATGAGCAATTATTCCTAACAATTTATGTCTTAAAGCCTTGATTTCCCGGGAAATCCTGCCCTCAGACTGAGCCAAGGCAGATTTCATACTAAGTTCTGTCTTTGCTCTTATTATATCTATAACGGCCTCTGCCTGGCTTAAATCAATTCTTCCATTTAGAAATGCTCTTTTTGTAAATTCACCAGGCTCCGCAAGTCTTACACCCTGCTTTATAACTTCTTCCAAAACTCTATTTGTAGCAATAACACCACCGTGACAGTTAATTTCTACCGTATCCTCTGCTGTAAAACTTTTAGGTCCCTTCATGAAACTTACTATAACTTCGTCAATAATCTCGTTATTTTCTTTATCTATGATATGGCCATATCTCATGGTATAGCTCTTGATGTCATTTAAATCTCTGCTGTTTTTTCCTTTAAATATATTTGCAACACTTTTTAATGCATCTTTTCCCGAAATTCTTATTATGGCAATACCGCCTTCTCCTAAACTTGTAGCTACTGCGGCAATTGTTTCAAATTCCTTCATTTGTTTTTGCCTCCTTGAGCATAAAATTAAAAAGAAAGCCCTTAGGCTTTCTTCAAATCAACAACAACTCTTCTATAGGGCTCTTCTCCCTCACTAAAGGTCTGAACATATCGATCATCCTGTAGAGCGGAATGAATTATTCTTCTTTCGTATGGATTCATAGGTTCAAGCTTAATAATTTTTCCGGTTCTTCTAACAGTACCTGCTACCTTAAAGGCAAGTCTTTTTAGAGTTTCTTCTCTTTTTAATCTATAATTTTCAGTATCTAAAACAACTCTCTTATAAGCTGTTTCATGTCCTTTATTCACAACCAAACTAACCAAGTATTGAAGTGAATCTAAGGTTTCGCCTCTGTATCCAATAAGTATACCCATATCAGGTCCTGTTAAAGATATTTTAATAGTGTCAGTTTCTTCTTTAATTTTAATCTCAGCTGTTATTCCCATATTATCTAAAATATCTCTTAAAAAGGTCTTAGCCTCATATATATAATCTCTTTTAACCTTAACTTTTATTCTGGCTGGTTTAGCTCCTATCAATTTAAATAAGCCTTTACTACCTTCTTCTAAAACTTCTACCTCTATTTTATCCTCTGTTACTTTTAGCTCATTTAAAGCATTTTTTATTGCATCATCAACAGTTTTACCAGTCATCTCTATAACTTTCATACCAAAGACACCCACCTTCCTACTTTAATTAGAAATATTAAGCCTCTTCCTTTTTTGCATGTATCTTTCTTACAAGTAAATTCTGACCAATTTGAATTAAACTATTAGTTACCCAGTAAACAACCAATGCAGCTGTAAAGTTCCATGCCATAAACAGCATCATTACAGACATACCAATATTCATAGTTCCCATTTGTTTAGCTTGAGCAGGATCCATTTGAACAGGCATAATAACGGATGATAAATATGTAGTTATTCCTGCTAATATAGGTAATATTTTAAGCTGATCAGGTGCAAATAAATTTTTTATCCATAAGAAAGATACAGTAATGTGCTGTCCCGTAACAGGATCTAAAGGCTGCATAGTTCTAAATACATAATATAAAGCCCAAAGTATTGGAAGCTGAATTATAAGTGGTAAACATCCACCCATTGGATTTACACCCTTTTCTTTATATAGCTTCATCATTTCCTGTTGAGATTTTTGCGGATCATTTTTATATTTTTCTTGTAATTTTTTAACCTCTGGCTGAACCTGCTGCATAGCAGCTTGAGATTTCATCTGCTTTAAATTTAATGGTAATAAAATTAATCTAATAATTATTGTAAAAAGTATTATAGATAATCCGTAATATGCACTTGGATTAGTTACCCCTATAAGCTTAATTAAGCTTTGAATAAATTCAAAAAACTTTGTTAGTCCTACGTTTATGAAATTCAAACTCCAAACCTCCTTGGATACTTATTAATCATTTTACAGGATCGTATCCACCTTTATTAAAAGGATTACACCTTAAAATTCTTTTAGCTGCCATGATACTTCCTTTTAAAGCTCCATACTTTTCTATAGCTTCAATAGCATACTCCGAACAAGTTGGATAAAACCTGCACCCAACTTCTCCCACTAAAAAAGGTGAAAAAATATAATAGAAGCCTCTTTTCAATGGTGAAAGAAACTTTCTATAAAACTTGATTATCACAATCAGTAGTTTTTTCATTAATTAATAAACCTGCCTTTTTAAACAGATTTGTAAGTGCCTTTTCAATATCATAATAATTTTTATCATTTGATGTAGTTCTAGCAATAAAGACCAAATCATATCCTTTTTTGACATTGTCTTTATTTAGTCTATAGCTTTCGCTGATAAGTCTTTTAACTTTGCTTCTAACTACACTCTTACCTACTTTTTTACTAACCGATATTCCCGCTCGGTTTATTTCCTTACGATTCTTCATTATATATAAAACTAATAATTGATTAGAAAAAGATTTGCCTTTTCTGTAAACAGTTCTAAACTCTATATTTTTTCTTAGTTTTTCTTCCTTAATAAAAGCATTCATAAAAGCATTTCGCTCCTTTTTCACTGCAATTACAGAAAAAGGCCACTAAAGCGGCCTTATGCTGTCAATCTTTTTCTACCTTTTGCTCTTCTTCTCTTAAGAACGTTTCTTCCACCTTGAGAAGCCATTCTTTTTCTGAATCCGTGCTCTTTTTTTCTTTGTTTCTTTTTTGGTTGGTAAGTCATAAACATCTGTGCTACACCCCCTTCTACTTATCAATAATGTATAGCAATTTTCTTACTACCTACATAAAACTTAAATTCAACCTGCCTGGCTATTCTAATTATAACCAAATCTCTAAACTTTAATAATACAGGTTAAAATTTAAAATTGAACATACTTTAAGTTTTACTATTAAATTATATATTTACAAGGTGTTAATGTCAAGAATAAGAGGATTGTTGATTATTTTTTATATTTCTACACATTTTTTGTGGATAACTTCTTGAATAGCCTCTGTAGTTTTGATATTATAGATAAAGGATTGTGAATAATTTTTAAATATGACAAGTTATCCACATCTGTTGATAACTTTGTGTATAACTTGTTCAATAATTGCAAATACAATGCGTAACAATGTTATATTTATAGATAAATAAGGCTTTTATTGATAGTTAATAATGTTAATATATAAATTTCTTCACATTGTTAATAACTTTTGTGCTTATAAAATATCCACAATATTATTGACATGTGAATATTTTTTTCAACATTTGTCTACAAATTAAAATAATCTTAGTTTTAGTTAATATAACATGTGGATTATTATTTTCCCGGTTAAAAAAATATTTTTTATGTTTGAACTGGAGGATAAAAAATGGATGGCGGACTAAAAGAACTATGGGAAAAAACGTTAAATATTATGAAGGGTGAACTTAGTGAAGTGAGTTTTAATACCTGGATTAAGAGTTCTATTCCCTTATCCCTGATTAACGATACCTTAAGACTTGGCGTACCAAATAACTTTACAAAAGAAATACTTGAAACAAGGTATAGAGACCTGCTTATTAATGCATTAAAGATTATCTCGCCTAGAAAATATAATATAGAATTTACCGTTGCTTCAGAAGAATCTGTTGATCTTGAAGAAAAAGCTATCAAAAAGACTCTTTCAAGTAATGTTGTAATAAGTGATGAAATGTCTGCTACCTTAAATCCAAAGTATACCTTTGATTCTTTCGTCATAGGTAATAGCAACCGGTTTGCTCATGCAGCTTCTTTAGCTGTTGCAGAATCTCCAGCAAAAGCATATAATCCTCTTTTTGTTTACGGAGGTGTTGGACTTGGAAAGACACACCTTATGCATGCTATCGGACACTATATATTAGAAAACAATCCTAAGTCAAAGGTTGTTTATGTGTCTTCAGAAAAGTTTACTAATGAACTGATTAATTCTATTAAAGATGATAAAAACGTTGAGTTTAGAAATAAATACAGAAATGTAGATGTTCTTTTGATAGATGATATTCAATTTATTGCTGGTAAAGATGCTACCCAACAGGAGTTTTTTCATACATTTAATGCTTTGCATGAAGCAAACAAGCAGATAATTTTATCCAGCGACAGGCCACCAAAAGAAATTCCCACATTAGAGGATAGGTTAAGATCCCGCTTTGAATGGGGACTTATAGCAGATATTCAGACTCCTGATTTTGAAACGAGAATTGCTATTTTAAAGAAAAAAGCGGATGTAGAAGGCTTAAATATTTCTAATGATGTCATGGTTTATATCGCAACCAAAATAAAGTCTAATATAAGAGAGCTTGAGGGAGCATTAATAAGAATAGTTGCTTACTCTTCTCTTACTAATAAAGAAATCACTGTAGATTTAGCAGCTGAAGCCTTAAAGGATATAATTTCAAACAAGCAAAGTAAGATTATAACTATAGATTCAATTCAGGATATAGTATCAAGCTACTATAATCTTAGAATAGAAGACTTCAAGTCTCAAAGAAGGACAAGAAATGTAGCTTTTCCTCGTCAAATTGCTATGTATCTTGCCAGAAAGCTTACAGATACTTCTTTACCTAAAATAGGAGAAGAGTTTGGCGGCAGAGATCATACAACAGTAATACATGCTTATGAGAAAATTTCAGAAAGTTTAAAGGAAGACGAAAACCTTCAGCAGGCTATAAATGAGCTTACTAAGAAAATACAGCAAAAATAACTAACAGGTTGTTATTAATTGTTTTATAACAACCTGTTGATAAAAAAATACTGATATTGTGCTTTATAACAATGTGGATAAGATTAAAATTATTGCTTTTACTTATCCACACTTATTTTTATGTAATTTATGAGTAGTTTCAATGCATGGGACCTGTTATCCACATACACACAGCCCCTACTACTACTGTTACTAAAATAATATATTTATCTAATCTATCTAAAGAAGATTCTATTGTGAATAAAAGGAGCGGATAAAATGAAATTTATATGTGAAAAAAGCAAACTACAGGAGGTTATATCAACAGCTCAAAAAGCCGTTACTGGAAAATCCACTATGACAATATTAGAAGGAATTCTTTTAATTGCTAGAAATGATGAATTAACCTTAATAGGATCCGATATTGACTTAAGCGTAGAAACTAAAATACAAGCAAATATTCTAGAGGAAGGCAGCATTGTTGTAGATTCAAAGCTTTTTGGGGAACTTATTAAAAAGCTTCCAAACTCAGAGGTTCAAGTTAATACTATTGAAAATAACTCTTTAGAAATACTTTGTGAAAAGTCAAAGGCAGTGCTTAAATACATGAATTCTGATGAATTTCCAATGCTTCCAAAGATTAATGAAAACATGCTTTTAACTATCCCTCAAAAGATTTTAAAAAATATGATAAAAGGAACAATTTTTGCTACAGCTCAAGATGAAATAAGGCCAATACTTACTGGAGTTAAGTTTGAAATTGATAATGGAAAGCTGAATTTGGTAGCACTTGATGGATTGAGACTTGCTTTAAGAAGTGAACCAGTAGAAAATGATAATACTATAAGTGCTGTAATTCCTGGAAAAACCTTAAGCGAAGTTTCAAAAATTCTTGAGGACTCAGAAGAAAATGTAAATATTACCTTCACACCTAATCATATTTTATTCAATCTTGGAAATACAAAAATTATATCAAGACTTTTAGAAGGCGAATTTATAAACTATAAATCCATTATTCCTGATGAATATAATTTAAAAATCACTTTAAAAAGAAATGAATTTTATGATTGTATAGAAAGAGCTTCCCTTATGGCAAAGGAAGGAAATACTAATCTAGTAAAGCTTGATATCCAAGACGACGTCATGATTATCACTTCCGATTCTCAATTGGGAAAAGCTCGTGAAGAACTTAATGTAATTATGCAAGGTGACCCTTTGAAAATTGCATTCAATGCAAGATTTGTTATAGATGTACTCAAAATCATGGATGAAGAAGAAATTATTCTTGAGCTTACAAGCAGTGTAAGTCCATGTATAGTTAGAAATAAAAATAAGGATAACTGCACATACTTAGTTCTTCCTGTAAGAGTTATGGGATATTAAATTAAAAATACAAACAATGGGAATACTAATAAATAATGTTTAAGGTATCTATACAGTATGAAAAGCAGCTGACTTAATTGCTTTTTATACTGTATAAATTTATGTTTAAAGATAATTAAAGTTAAAGGAGATAAGAAAAGCTTATGAAAGAGATAAAAATAGATACAGAATATATAAAGTTGGATGCATTCTTAAAATGGGCTGGAGCTGTAGGAATGGGTTCTGAGGCAAAAATAGTTGTTCAAAATGGTGAAGTAAAGTTAAACGGAAATATTGAAGTGCAGCGTGGTAAAAAATTAGTAAAAGGTGATATTATAGAATTTGATGGAGAAAGCTATAAAATAGTATAAAAATATATTTATTTTCTCTTCTTGCCATGATATTCACTTTTTATGCTATAATATAATAGGTGTTTTGTATGTATATAAAAAACTTACAGCTTATAAATTTTCGCAATTATGATGAATTAAATATTAGTCTTAATAGTGGAGTTAATGTTTTTATTGGAGATAATGCTCAAGGTAAAACAAATATTTTAGAGGCAATATATTACTCTAGTATTGCAAAATCACAAAGGACTAGTAGAGATAAAGAACTTATAAATTGGAATAAAGACGAAGCTTATGTTAAGGCTTATATTTCTAAAGAAAGATTAGACAAAAATATAGAAATAAAAATTTTTAAAGATGGAAAAAAGGGAATAAGAATAAACAGCATAAAAATCAATAAGATACAAGAGCTTATTGGTGTTTTTAATGTTGTTTTGTTCTCTCCAGAAGACTTAAAAATAGTAAAGGAATCTCCATCTTATAGACGAAAATTTATTGATATTGAACTTTGTAAGCTTAATTCCAAGTACTATTACAGTTTGGTTCAATATAATAAAGTTCTAAATGAAAGAAACTCACTTCTTAAAAAGTGGAATGAAAATATTGAAAGCATAATTGATATCTATGACAGTCAGCTTTCAAGGTTTGGAAGCTTTATCATTAAAGAAAGACTTAAATATTTAAATCTTTTAAATGAAAAAGGAAAAGCAATTCATAAAGAAATTACCTCAGCAATTGAAGACATAAGTTTTAAATATATAACAAGTATAAAAGATTTTGATAACATAGAAAAAAACTTGAATGAACTTTTAAAGAAAAACTTAAAGGGCGATATGGAGAAAAGAACTACCTCGCATGGACCTCATAGAGATGATTTTTTAATAAGTATAAATGGAATTGATACGAGAAGTTATGGTTCTCAAGGGCAGCAGAGAACTTCGGTGCTTACTATTAAGTTTTCTTCTCTTGAGATAATAAAAGAACAGACAGGAGAATATCCTGTGCTGCTTTTAGATGATGTATTATCAGAACTTGATTTAAGCAGACAAAAATATATTTTAAATTCTATAAACAATGTACAGACAATTGTTACTTGTACAGGAATAGAAAATATTAAAAATTATATAAGTGAAAATGCAAAGATATTTACAGTTCATGGAGGAAACATAATAAAAGAATACACTTTAAAAGAGTTTTAGTTATGCTTTGCTTTGATTATAGATTATGCTTTGAAAGGAGATTTTTTTATGTTTTTACATTTAGGAGAGAATGTAGTTGTCCCATTAAAAGATGTTATAGGTATATTTGATATGGAAACATCTACCTATAGTTCAGATACACTTCAATTTTTAAGAATGGCAGAGGAAGACGGCTTTGTAGAAAGAATTACAAATGAAAAACCTAAATCTTTTATAGTAGCTGAAGTTGATAAAAAAAGTAAAATATTTTTATCACCAATATCATCATCTACTTTAGGAAAAAGGACAGAAACTTTGTACGATGAAATATAACAGTGGGAGGTATTACAATGCCAGAAAATAAACAAAACTATGATGAAAGTCAGATCCAAGTTCTTGAGGGACTAGAAGCGGTTAGAAAGAGACCTGGGATGTATATAGGAAGTACAGGTCCTAGAGGGCTTCATCATTTAGTATATGAAATTGTTGATAACAGTATAGATGAAGCTATGATTGGAGTATGTAAGAATATAAATGTTTCTATTCATAAGGATAATGCAATAACTGTTATAGATGATGGTAGAGGTATGCCTGTAGGAATACATCCAAAGATGGGAATACCTACAGTTGAAGTTATAATGACTGTGCTTCATGCAGGCGGAAAATTTGGCGGTGGAGCTTACAAGGTTTCTGGAGGACTTCACGGGGTTGGTGCATCTGTTGTTAATGCTCTTTCAGAAGTTTGCGAAGTTACTGTTAAATCTGAAGGAGTTCTATGGAGACAGAGATATGAAAGAGGTAAAGCAGTTACTGGTCTAGATAAGGTTGGCGAGCTAGATGGACATGGTACAAAGGTATATTTTAAACCTGACCATGAAGTGTTTGAGGAATTGGATTATGACTATGATACATTAGCTCAAAGATTAAGAGAGTTAGCATTTTTAAATAAGGGTATAAGAATAACATTAGAAGATGAGCGAGAAGGCGGCAAGAAAGAGGAATTTTACTATGAAGGCGGTATAAAGTCCTTTGTTGAGTATCTAAATAGAAATAAAGAGACTCTTCATGAAAAGGTAATATACGTAGAAGGTAAAAAAGAAGATTATACAGTAGAGGTAGCTCTTCAATACAACGATACGTATAACGAGAATATTTTTTCTTTCGCAAATAACATTGATACAGTAGAAGGCGGTACACATATGATTGGCTTTAAAGCTGCCTTAACACGTGTATTTAATGATTATGGAAAGAAGTTTGGACATTTAAAAGAAAATGATAAAAACCTATCAGGTGATGATATTAGAGAAGGACTTACAGCAGTAATTTCTGTAAAGCTTACTGATCCTCAGTTTGAAGGACAAACAAAAACCAAGCTTGGAAACAGTGAAGTAAGAGGAATTGTTGATAATATAGTTGGAGAAGGAATATCTACTTTCCTTGAGGAAAATCCATCTGTTGGAAAGAATGTTATAGATAAGGCTCTTTTAGCTGCTAGAGCTAGAGATGCTGCTAGAAAAGCAAGAGAACTTACAAGAAAATCAGTACTGGAAAGAAGTGCACTTCCAGGAAAGTTAGCAGATTGTTCTTCAAAGGATCCTGAAGAATGTGAAATCTACATTGTAGAGGGTGACTCTGCAGGTGGAAGCGCTAAAGGAGGAAGAGATAGAAAGTTCCAGGCTATACTTCCTTTGCGTGGAAAAATAA
Source organism: Clostridium rhizosphaerae (assembly GCF_016765585.1). GTDB lineage: Bacteria > Bacillota > Clostridia > Clostridiales > Clostridiaceae > Clostridium_AT > Clostridium_AT rhizosphaerae. The sequence continues at coordinate 4,143 of NZ_JAESWC010000019.1, read as the reverse complement.
TGAATGTAGAAAAACAAAGATTAGATAAAATACTAAACTACCAAGAGATAAGATCTATGATTACAGCTTTTGGTGCAGGTATAGGTACAGATTTTGATGTTGAAAAGTTAAGATATAATAGAATTATAATAATGACAGATGCTGATGTAGATGGAGCGCATATTAGAACACTGCTTTTAACCTTCTTCTATAGGTATATGACAGACTTAATTGATAAGGGCCATGTATATGCAGCTCAGCCACCTCTTTTCAAAGTATCTAAAGGCAAAAAAGATTATTATGCTTATAGTGATAAAGAATTAGAGGCTATATTAGCTCAAATTGGCGGTAAGGATAATAATACTAATATACAGAGATACAAAGGTCTTGGAGAGATGGATGCAATTCAGCTTTGGGAAACCACTATGGATCCTGAAAAGAGGACTCTAGTTCAATTTACATTAGAGGATGCTATGGCTGCTGATGAAATTTTCACAATTCTCATGGGCGATAAGGTGGAACCAAGAAGACAGTTTATACAAGAAAATGCTAATAAGGTTGTTAATCTTGATGTTTAGTAAGGTTATTCACACAGTAAATGAGGTGTAGCAAATGGGAAATGAAGGTAACGTTATACAAGTCGATATAAAACAAGAAATGAAAAAATGTTATATAGATTATGCTATGAGTGTTATAGTAGGTCGTGCTCTTCCGGATGTAAGGGATGGGCTTAAGCCTGTACATAGAAGAATACTATACTCTATGCAAGAATTAGGAATTACTCCTGATAAAGGTTATAGAAAGTGCGCTAGAATCGTAGGAGACGTTTTAGGTAAGTACCATCCTCATGGCGATACTGCAGTTTATGATGCTTTAGTTAGAATGGCACAGGACTTTTCTATAAGATATCCTTTAGTAGATGGTCATGGAAACTTTGGTTCCGTGGATGGTGACGGGGCAGCTGCTATGCGTTATACAGAGGCTAGAATGAGCAAAATAACGCTAGAGCTATTAAGAGAAATAAATAAAAATACAGTAGACTTTATTCCAAACTTTGATGGTGAGGAACAGGAGCCTGTGGTACTTCCATCAAGATTTCCAAATCTTTTAGTAAGCGGTTCTTCTGGTATTGCTGTTGGTATGGCTACAAACATACCTCCACATAACTTAGGTGAAGTTATAAATGGAATAACTATGCTTATTGATAATCCAGAAGCTACGGTTTTGGAATTGATGACTGAGATAAAAGGTCCGGATTTTCCTACTGCGGGAATAATACTTGGAACTGCAGGAATTAGAGAGGCTTATGAAACTGGAAGAGGAAAAATTATAGTTAGAGCCAAAGCAACTATTGAAGAAGAAAAGGGAAGACAAAAGATTATAGTTACAGAGCTTCCATATCAAGTTAACAAAGCTAAGCTTGTTGAAAATATAGCAGACTTGGTAAGAGATAAAAAGATTGAAGGCATATCAGATCTAAGAGACGAATCTGACAGAGAGGGTATGCGTGTAGTAATTGAAACTAAAAAAGATGCTAATGCTAGTGTTATTTTGAATCAGCTATATAAACATACTAGTCTCCAAACTACATTTGGCGCTATTATGATAGCACTTGTAAATAATGAGCCTCAAACACTTAATTTGAAGCAAATATTAGTACATTATATAGATTTCCAAAAGGAAGTTATAAGAAGAAGAACTCAGTTTGAGTTAGATAAAGCACTTGCTAGAGCGCATATCTTAGAAGGATTAAGAATTGCTCTTGATCATATTGATGAGGTCATAGCTCTAATAAGATCTTCAAGAACTACAGAGGCAGCTAGAACAGGCCTCATGGAGAAATTTGGTCTTTCAGAAAAACAAGCTCAAGCAATATTGGATATGAGACTTCAAAGGCTTACAGGTCTAGAAAGACAAAAAATTGAAGATGAGTATAATGAGCTTATGAAAGATATAGCTCACTATAAAGAAATCTTAGCTAATGAAAGCTTAGTGTTAGACATTATAAAAAATGAGCTTTTAGAAATAAAAGCAAAATATTCTGATGAGAGAAGAACCGAAATTGAAAGAAATAACAATGAAATTGATATAGAAGATTTAATCCAAGAACAGGATGTTGTCGTAACATTAACTCATGCAGGATATATAAAGAGAATACCATCTGATACCTATACAGCTCAAAAAAGAGGAGGAAGAGGAATACAAGCTATGGCAACAAAAGAAGATGACTTTGTTGAACATATCTTTATTACATCTACTCATAATAATCTTTTATTCTTCACAAACCTTGGAAGAGTGTATAGATTAAAGGGATATGAACTTCCAGAAGCAGGAAGATCTGCAAAAGGAACTAATTTAGTTAATATTCTTCCTCTAAATCCTGGAGAAAAAATTCAAGCTGTTATGCCGGTTAAAGAATTCGAAGAGGATAAGTTCCTTATAATGGCTACTAGAGAAGGGCTTATAAAGAAAACAGACTTAACTCAATTCTCGTCAATAAGAAAGAATGGATTAGCAGCAATTAATTTACGAGAAGGCGATGAACTTATTGGAGTTAAGATGACTGACGGACAAAGTGAAATTTTAATTGTTACTCAGGATGGATACTCAATGAGGTTCAGCGAAACAGATGTAAGACCTATGGGAAGAACTGCTACTGGAGTTAAGGCCATAACTTTAAGAGAAGGCGACAGTGCTGTAAGTATGAATGTTATAGCAGAAAATGAAGATGTATTAATCGTAAGTGAAAATGGTTATGGTAAAAGAACAGGCATAGATGAATACTCTGCTCACAGAAGAGGGGGTAAGGGTATTATAACCTATAAGGTCTCTGAAAAGACAGGTAAAATAGTTGGAGCTAGAATCGTTAAAGACGGTGATGAAATAATGCTTATTAATACCAGTGGTGTAGCAATAAGATTAAATGCTTCCAACATATCAGTTACTGGAAGAAACACTATGGGTGTTACACTAATGAAGACTACTGAAGATGAGAAAGTTGTTGCACTTGCTAAAATTAATATGGATGAAGCGGTAGCACAGGAAGAAGTAAACGAAGATGAAAAACAAGAAGATTAATATTATATAATTTTAAAAAAGCCCTTAGGGGCTTTTTTTGTTGTTGAATATAAGTAGATTGCGAAATAAAGCTATCGTAGGCTGTGGTGTAAAGACCTTAGAGCCTAGCGTAGAAAATAATATTTTACTTTAGGATAACTTTGCGTATGTTCTAAGGCTTGCAATGCTGAAAAGCTAAGAGTCTCTAGGAATTCGCTTGACTTCTTGTTTATTTAATGGCTGCAGGATTCAAAATATCTTTAGTAAACTTAAAATACTTTTAGCTTGCTCAAAAGAGAGACTCTAAGCTTTCCAGCATTGCTTCACCAAGAACATGGGCAAAGTTATCAATCAAATTAAAATAATATTTTCTACACCTGCTCTCGGTCTTTACACCTAGCCTATGCATCTTATACGCAATTATAATTATATCTATACGACTTACTCAATGATTGTTTTATAATTAAAGCTTTTTAATATTTGGAGTTGTTTAATATTAGAGTTGATATAAGCATGTTCTTTAATATCGTATAAAGTAAATCTACTGCAAACCAGCATGGCTCAAGTAAATATTTAAATAGATATATATTTGAATATGTTTATAGGTTTATATTTAAATATATGAATGATAGAAAGGTAATTACTAAGATTATATATTATTTTCCACGCAAAGCCCTGCGGACTTTAAAGCAAAGCATACAAACATTTAGTTCGCAATTTTATTATATTTAGCATAAACTTTTCCTAGTGTATCCATATGCGTAAAATGAAAAAAAATAAAGTAAAAAATAGTATATGCAACATAATTTGATATAATAAGAAAATATGTAAAAGTCTAAGTAAATATTTTTGATAAAATAACACTTGTCGCTGCGATGCAGTGGCCACGATGAATTTCGTTGCAACATTTAAACTTCTTATCAATAATAAAAAGTTATTGACAATAAGAAGTTTAAATGATAAGATATAAAAGCTGTAACGAAGCAAAGCAAATTGGTCTTTGAAAATTAAACAGAGAAATTAAGGTAAATGACCAGCAATTCTTTTGAAGTTGTTTAGGCGACTTCGATAAAATAAGTAAGCGATGAGCTTAAGTTTTCAAACTTT
>NZ_JAESWC010000018.1 GCF_016765585.1 Clostridium rhizosphaerae | reverse complement strand
TGAAGAACACAAGGTTGATAGGTCAGAGGTGTAAGCATGGTAACATGTTTAGCTGACTGATACTAATAGGTCGAGGGCTTGACCAAATTAATTTAATCTGTGCAATTTTGAAAGAATAATTAATATTCTTTTATACATAAGTATTCCGTGGTAGCTCAATGGCGGAGCATTCGGCTGTTAACCGAAGGGTTGGAGGTTCGAGTCCTCTCCACGGAGCCATATATCTGGTAATAATGCCGCAGTGGTTACACCCGTTCCCATTCCGAACACGAAGGTTAAGCGCTGCAGGGTCGATGGTACTGCTCGGGAGACTGAGTGGAAGAGTAGAACGTTGCCAGGTTAAAAAGCACTAAGTGATAATCACTTAGTGCTTTTATTTTGTAGAATATAACGATATAAAAGTTTATTTAAAGATTATCATGGGATTATTAATATGTATTTCGTCTAAATAATTGAAAAGAAAACATATTAATGGAGGGATAGTAGTGAAGAAGCTTGGTACAATTACAGCCGCACTTGGCTTTATTTATTTGGGAGTATGGATGGTATTTAAAAATACCAATAGTACACTAGCAGAGGAATTATTCAAATGGTGGCCTATTTTAATTGTATTTTTAGGAATTGAGATTTTAGTTTATTTTGGAACAAGGAACTCAGAGCAAAAAATTGGTTTTAATTTTCTTGTTATAGTTGTTCTATTTTTGTTCATAGGGATTAATGGGGTGCAATTTGTTGGCAGTAAAATTGGCAGTGGAATTAATTGGCTTGGAAACAATGTAAAAGTAAATGACAGCATAGATTTTTTTAACAGTATAAATGAAAATAATTATAAAGTTATAAATTCCGAAGTAGATTTACAATCAGGATTAAAAACAATAAATTTATTAGTTAACAATGGAGACATAAGACTTAGAAAGTCTTCAGACGCAAATATAAAAATTGAGGCTAATATATATGTAGATAAAAACTATAATAACAATAAGTATAATATTAATTCAAATAAGAGCAATGAGGGATATACAATAGATATGAGGGAGAGCTATATTAAAAAGTCGGAAATATATTTATATATTCCTGAAGGATATAATGTAAAAGTGAATAGTGATAATATTAGGATTAAGAGTGAAGATGAAATAAAGGATTTAGCCTATGATATCAAGGCCCAAAATGGAAGTGTTGATTTGATTCAGGGTAAAAGCCTTAAACTCGATTTTAATAATGGAAGTGTTAAGGTAAGAGATATAAAAGATGTTGATATAAAAAGCAACAATGGAAGTATAAATTTAGATGGAGCTATTGAGAATATTGGCGTAAAGTCTAATAATGGACTTGTAAATATAAATAATAAGCTTTCCAGAAATATAGATATAAGCTTGAATATAGGTACAATAAAATTTAATACGGAAGATAAAAACATTGATTTAACTGTAGATATTAATCGTGGAGCAGTGGATATAAACGGAACTAAGAGGATAAATTCTTCAGTTAAGGAAACTATGGGAACTGGTGAAAATAAAGTTAAAATGCAAATTGATAATGGAGCTGTTACTGTAAGAAATCAGGAGTGATAGTATTGGATGAATTTGAATTAATAGATGGTTTGAAAAGCAAGGATGAACAGTGCTTTTTAGAAATAGTTAATAGATTTAAAAGAAAGGTTATCTCACTTTGTTATACCTATACAAGAGATTATAGCGAAGCAGAAGATTTATCTCAGGAGGTTTTTTTAAGTTTATATAATAGTATTAGAAATTTTAGGGGAGATTGCTCCATTTCAACTTATATATATCGTATAAGTTTATCTAAGTGTATGGATTATAAAAGAAAAAGAAGTATTAAAGGTTTTTTATCAGGACTTTGGAATATGCAGACATATAAAGACGAAGACCTAGATGATAAAAGCTATATAAGGCAGTGTATTATAAATCTCCCTGAAGAAATGAAGAAGGTTATTGTATTGTATTACTATATAGGTTTAACACAAAAAGAAATAGGAAGTATACTAAATATTTCAGAAAAAGCCGTAGAAGGAAGAATATATAGGGCTAAGCAAAAACTAAAAATAGAATTTGAAAAGGAGGGATATGTGCTATGCAGGAAAAACGAGACAGTATAGATGAAGCCATATTTGGAACCTTTAATAAATTTGAGCCAAGCAGCGACTATAATCAAAGATTGATTGAAAAGCTTCATAAGAATAGTTTTACAAAAAGAGAGAATATAAAACCTATAGCAGTAAGCTTAATACTTTCAGGGGTAATCGCTATGGTGCTGTATACTTCTGATATACAATTCAAAATTGCAGATTTTAAATATAAGGTTATCAGCCAGGTGCTTACAATGGACTATAATTACAAAAATGATGTGCAAAGAATCATAATGGGAGAGTGAATAAAATGAATAGAAGAAATAATTTTTTAACGTATCTACTAGCTTTATTTCCAGGTGTAGGGTATATGTATTTAGGACTTGTAATTAAAGGTGTAGAGACTCTGGCAATATTTATGCTTATAGATCCTTTATTTTCAATTGTAGGTTTAGGGTTTTTAACAGGCTTAGTCAAAATACCTATTTGGCTTTATGTATTCTTTGATACAATTAATACAGCAAAAAGATTAGATAATGGTGAGGTTATACAGGATGAAGATTTTATATTTAGAAAGCTAAATGCAAATTCATCATTTAATAATAGCTATAATACAGAAGGAATTAAAAAGAATGTATGGATTATTGTTGGATGGACATTAGTTGCATTAGGAGCATTAGCATTGACTAATAGAGTTCTGAGAAGTTTTGGACTTTATAATTTAATAAAATCTTATATGAGTATGTATTTGATACCGCTTGTATTTATATTAGTTGGTATTTATTTATTATTTAGAAACAAATCACAGCGTTAGAGAAAGGCTAAAGTGGAATTTAAATTATTCTTACTTTAGCCTTTTTACTATAATTATCTTATTAATACATTTGTGTTTATATAGTGAATTGTTAGAAAATATGATATTATATAGGATATAGGAATTAAATTTGTTGTTTTATAAAATATATTGATAAATTTTATACATAAATTATGAGAAAATAGAAATTAGGGGGAATTAGGAATGCTTTTTAGCAGGAAAAAGGAAGGTAATACAGAAGAATTAATAACTTTTACTCAGGAAATAAGGGATACAAAAGAATCAAGTAATGTAAATAAGCAAGTTTATCAGAATTTAATTGCTAAAAGAGTTTCGAATGAAGCTGAAGAAGCGCTAGAAGTTACGGAAATACTATTAAAGTCTGTTGCTGATATTAATATTGAAATGGAAAAGCATAGTGATCATATTATGAAGACAGTAAATGTTTCATCAGAGGTTGGAGCCTTTTCAGAAGAGGTTAATGCTGGAGTTGATGAAACTATGAAGGTTATAGAGGATACATTAGAAAAAGCAAAAAATGGACAAGTGTCTGTTAATAATGTAATAACAAGTATAGAGAATGTACAAAATACAGTTGAAAATATGAAGGGTACAATTTTAGAGCTTTCTGATAAATCTAACAAAATAAAAGGTATACTAGATACTATTAAAGGCATAGCAAAAACAACTCATCTGCTTTCGTTAAATGCGAATATTGAAGCTGCTAGGGCAGGAGAGGCAGGAAAAGGTTTCGCTGTCGTTGCAGGAGAAGTTAAAAAACTTGCAGAAAACAGTTCCAAATCTGCGGACGAAATAGACAGTATAGTTTCTGATATCACTAAAGTTACTGAGGAAACTTTAAATATAATTATAAATGGAACAGAAAAGGTTCTTGAGAGTACTTCTATTGCAGAAAATGCTGGCCAAGCCATAAATGATATGATGCAATCAGTTGAAAGAACTAAGGATATTTCTTCTCAAATAAGTAATGCTGTGAGGGATCAGGCTGATAAAAATCAATATCTAATTTCTGTTATTGATGAAATGGTGCAGGTATCAGAAAAGGTAAAGTCATTTAATGAAAATATTTCTGTGAATGCAGATAGACAAAAAGCTGCATTAAACAATTTAAAAGGGACTATTTCAAATTTAAATCAACTGTCTGCAATAGATAATATAGATAAGTCTACAGCTAAAACAGAATTTAAGATGACAGCGTCAACTCTTAGGACATTAGATCCATCTATGGCTACTCAAATTAATGATTCAAATATTTTAACACCGATTAATTTAGGATTAGTTCAGTTTGGTCCTGGGACAGAGGTTGTAAGTGCTATAGCAAAGACTTGGCATATTGAAAGTGATAATGTAACTTGGAGTTTTAATTTGAGAAAAAATATGAAGTTCCATAACGGAAGAAATATAACCGCAAGTGATATTAAATACAGTTATGAAAGGCTTCTAAGCAGAAAACATAATTCTCCTAACAGATGGTTTTTATCTATGGTTAAAGGTGCAGAAGATTTTTATAACGGAATAGCAAATGAAGTTTCAGGTATTAAAATAAATGGTGATTATAGTCTTAAAATTATTCTTGAATTTCCATACAGCTCATTTATTAATAATTTAGCTCATTGTTCTTGTGCAATACTTCCAAAGGAAGAGTTTGACAATGTAGAAATAAAACCTATTGGAGCAGGACCATATAAGTTTGTAAGTTTTGATAAACAGAAAAAAGAGATTGTTTTGGAAAAATTCGAAGGGTATGCTTTAGGTGAAGCATTAATTGATAATATAAGAGTTTTTTGTGATATTGAAGATTCCTTTGAAAGTTTTGTAAGTGGAGAGCTTGACTATATTACTGCGAATGCTTCTAATGCAAGTAAAATAAGAGAGAAAGGATATAATATTGATTTAGCAGAATGTATTGGAATAAGATTTATTGCTTTTAATTATAGAAGTAATAATCCAATAATCAAAAGCAAAGAAGCTAGACAAGCTTTAAATTATTGTATTGATAAAGAGAAAGTTATACAAGAAGCTTTGGGAGGATTTGAGGTAATATGTGAGGGGGCATTCCCAAACAGCATTTTAAGTAATAATAATTTAATGACATATAATCGAAATATAAGTAAGGCTAAAGAACTAATGAAAAGAAGCGGAATAAATTCTGGATCATTAACCTTGCAAATTGCGGCCAATGGAGGGAATTCAACTTTTCATTCTAGACTAGCACAAATTTTAAAAGAAAACTTAAGAGAAATAGGAATAGAACTAAAGATTTTAGAAGTAAATGGTGATAAGTATTATGATGAAGAATCATTTAAGAAAAGTGATTTATTTACCTATGGATGGCTTGGAGATTCAGGTACAGCTGATAACTTTATAGAGCCTCTTATAGACATAAATAATTCTTCTAATAGAAGCAGATATAATAATCCTAAACTTCTCGAGTTGGTAGATGAAGCAAAAAAGACTAGAAATCCATATAAGTATAAAGAAATATTATGTAATTTAGAAAACATAATTATGGAGGATTCAGCGTGGATACCATTATCAAATATATGTGTTTCTTATGCATATAATGAGAAGGTAAAAGGTTTAAAGGTACATCCGCTTAATATTATAAGTTTTTCAGATATTTGGAAAGAATAAAACAAAGCTCAGCAAATTTTGCTGAGCTTTGTTTTATTGCTTGCTAATTTCTTTTCCATTAGAAATAAGTATAATACTTCCATCTATATCTGTTCTATAGGTTGTTATCTTCCTGCTTTTTAATTCTGACAGGGTCTCTTTATGAGGATGGCCGTAATCATTATTTCGTCCACAGCTTATAACAGCTATTTTGGGTGATACTTTATCAAGAAATGCTTTACTGGAAGAAGAACTGCTCCCATGATGCCCTATTTTTATCACATCACTAGATATATCAAAGTTCTTGCTTAAAATTTCATTCTCGCTAAGCTTTTCTGCATCTCCCATGAATAGAAATTTATTATTGCCATAAGTTATTTTAATTACAGCAGAATAATTATTTAAATCTTCGTATTTGTTGCTGTTAGGTGCAAGCATTTCACATTTCACATTTTCACCTAAATTGAGCTCTACACCAGCTTTTGCAATTTTTACTTTTTTTCCATTAAGTGCTGTAATCATATTTTCAAAAGTTTTAGTAGTATTTGTTACTTTTGGCGCATAAAAGTCACCTATAGAAAACTTCTTAATAACAGCACTCATGCTGCCAATATGGTCTTCATGTGGATGTGTAGCAACTACATAATCTAAGGTTTTAACACCTTGTTTTTGAAGATAGGATATTATTTTATCTTTATCATCATTATTTCCGGCATCTATAAGAAGATTTTTACTATTTACTTGGACTAATATACTGTCAGCCTGCCCAACATCGATATAATGTATAATTAGCTTATCTGCATTTTTTGAATTAATGGTTTCGCTGGAGTTAACAGTTTGACAGCCGGCAAAAAATAATGCAAACACTAAGATAATGGATAGTATTTTAAGTGGTTTTTTAAAACAAAGCATTATTTATCAACTCCTTATCACATTTATACATACTACCATATACGCTATTTACTTGCAATAAATAAGGGTAATTTGTATAATAAGTATGTAAAATTAATATTATAGGAGGACATCACAAGTTATGCCGTATTTATGGGTTTTTTATGGAATTTATTTTTTAATAAAATTATATATTAAAAAAGTTAAGTTTGAAATTTTGAAGAAAAATATGACTCAAGAAGAAATAGATAATTATGCGTTTAAAGAAGTTAAAAGTTTGGCAAAAAGCTTAGTAGATGTAACAGGGTCTACTGTTAAGTTAATTGGTGAAGAAAATATTCCAGAAGGAAGCTGTGTTTTTGTAGGAAATCATCAGGCAAATTATGATATATTAGCGATGCTTGGATATGTTAATAAGCCTATAGGTTTTATTGCTAAAAAGGAACTTATGAAGCTTCCAGGGGTTAACTATTGGATGAAACAAATTCACTGCGTATTTATGGACAGAGAGGATCCAAGGGATTCTGTTAGGTCAATAATACAAGGCGTAGAGAATTTAAAGAAAGGATATTCAATGGTAATTTATCCTGAAGGTACAAGAAGTAAGGGTCCTGACATGGGTGAGTTTAAAAAAGGTGCAATGAAGCTTGCAACTAAAGCCGGAGTAGCTATAGTACCAGTTACTATAAATAATACCTATGAGATTTTTGAAGCGCAAAATGGAAAGAAAGTTAAGGCTTCTAAAGTAGATATTATATTTTCAAAACCTATTGAAACAAAAGGGCTTACCAAGGAAGAACAAAGTAATTTGTCGGAAAATATTAAGGCTATAATTCAAGAAAATTTAGATAATATAATATAAAATAGGATATTCCGTAAAATTATTTTATGGAATATCCTATTTCTTTAACAGCAAATCTTGAAGTAGACATATTTTAGACTTTAAAATGATGTTTTCTTTTGATAAATTTAAAAGCTTTTTATTTGTAGCTTCATTTTCTTTCTTTATATAAGTTAGTATGCTTTTAAGTTCTTCAGCTTTTTTATGCTTATCTGTAATGATAGGCTCATATATTTTCTGCAGTGTAATTTGCTTATTGAATATAAATGATAACCTATTGTAAAATTTAAATATATACAATTTTATTTTCTTAAAAATATAATTAAGTGCAGCTTTAAATTCGTCCATAATACACTCCAATCTATAGATAAACAATACAAAAACTTAATTTATACAGAGGAAAGATAGTTAAGCTTCACCACCTTTTACGCTGTATAAATTTATAGTTGAAGTTGTTTGTCTATATTAAGATGTTTATTATAATATATATCAAGAAATTGTAGTAAGTGCTGGTTATTAATCATCTATTAGTAAAAACTATTATACTATATATAATCGTATAATAGCTTAAAATTATTATATCAAAATTTTAATAAGCGAGTTGATAGTATGAAAAATAATGATTTTTTCAATTTCAAGTTCTTAAACAAATACTATGTTAAGAATAAGGAAAAAGAAATTAAGAGATTGGAAGATTTAAAGCTAAAGCTTTTAGAAGATATTGAAGAAGAAAAATTAAAACAACAGAAGAATGAAATCAGTTTAGAGAAGCTGACTTATGAAAACAGCCAGCTTAATAGTCAGTACAATAACTTATTAAATATAGCTGTAAATAGAGGTCTTATTTCTAATATAGAAAATACAAATTTTAATATCAAGGAATGGGATAACCTATATATTTATAAAAAGTCTGGCAAGTATTTTTTAAAAGATAAGAATAATATTGATTATGGAAGCTTGGAAAAAGATATTACTGAACTACTTGACGACATATTCAAAAGAGGTTTCAACTGCAGCATTGTCGTTATTAGAGCTACAAATAAGATAGTTAAAATACAGATAAGATTCTTCAAAAAAGAAGAGTAGATATCTTTTTAAGAAGATATCTACTCTTCTTTTACTTGTTTAAAATAATCATCTATTATTTTTTCTGCCATTCTCTTTTGCATATTTGCTGAGCTTGTAAGCATTAAGACTGTAAGTATATGCTGAACTAAGTCTTCATCGTTTGATTCTATTTCCAAAGACTTTTTATTTACAAGTTCAATTTTATTTTTAAACCATTGATTGAACTCTTCCATTTGAACTTTATTTATATCTAAAAAAGTATTATAAATTTCTTCTAATATTTGGCTTTCCTTTGAGGAAGAAAGCTTTTTTATTATTGGGGCTAGAACTAAACCAGTATCATTTATTGAAAGAGTTTGTTTTAAGTTGTAAATAAGTGCAAGAAGCACCATCTGATCTTTTGAGTATTTTTTTCCTTTCACAGGTAGCAAAAGTTTTGCTTTAGCATAATTATTTATCATAGTTTTAGTTAGTATTTTTTCATCATTGTCTCTTTTTAGATTTTTAAGTTTTTCATCAAAAAAAGTCGTAACTTGATCCATGTAAAGGTCAACACAAGGTATATCAGAAATCTTAATATCTTCATAATTCGAAACTTCTTCTATTAATTTAAACATTTTCTCATTATCTTCTTTCAACATAATCACTCTCCGAAACTTCGCTACAATCATTATAATGTTAATTACTATAACTGACAAGTTATAATATTATAAAAGCAGCTGACCCTTTGAAATAATAGAAGCTGTACCGCCAACTAATATTTGTATATTATTACTGACTATAAGTTTTGTTAATATATTTGATGGCCTATTCATAGCTTCACCTTGTCTGAAAATATATTTTCTATTAAAATCCTTAATAACATTATTTTTGTATAGATAATAAGTAAGAGAGGCATTTGAAGTACCTGTAGCACACTCTTCATTAATCAGATATAGTGGAGCAAAATTCCTGCAGTTTGCAGTATATTCTGAACTGTTTATTGTAAAGGCATGAACTCCAACAACTTCAAGGATTTTAGATAAGTGTTCTAAAGCCTTAAAGTCAGGTTTCATACTGTTTAAGATATGTGATGTTTTTACTGGAAGCATTATATCATAAAGTCCAGTTGATATTATTTCAGGCTTTAAATAAAAGTCAAGATCTCCTATATCATGGTTTTCTATTCCCATAGCTTTAGCTAGCGCTGTAATTGATGCATTTTCTAAACAGACTCCTGATTTTGGTATGCTGGTTTCCATAAAAATATTATCATTTTGTATCTCTACAGATAAAAACTCAGAGTTTGTTTTTAAAATATAAATTTTATTGTTATGTACTAGATTTAAATATTTGAGTACATGAAAACTGGCTATGGTGGCGTGACCGCATAAAGCAATTTCAGAGTTAGGTGTAAAATATCGTATGTAAAATGTATCTGCAGATAATTGTTTTATAAAAGCAGTTTCTGAAAATTTAAGTTCAGAAGCTACTTTCTGCATTAATTCCTCATCACAGTTATTATATAAAACAACGCCGGCAGTATTGCCGCCAAAAGGTTTGTCAGTAAAAGCATCTACAATATAGAAATCCATAATTTCTCCTTCATTGAAGCACTGGAGGGTTTAATGTGATTGTTTCAGCACGTAAACTACCCATATAAGGTTACCTAGACCTTTAACTTCAAAATAATCAATTTGTATTTATTATAATATAAATTGAAGTTATAAGAATATGTTTAATGTAACAAACATACAATATTTTTTAGAAGTTTATTTTATTATTTTAAATTGCAGACTTGATTTTTAAGCTTCTTTATGTTGAAATAAGACTAGGGGCAAATATGAAAGGATGGTTTATTTTATGAGTAATGTTTTAAAAGATCTAAAACCAAATGACGTTTTTAAATATTTCGAGGAGATTACAAGAATACCAAGAGGCTCAGGAAATGAAAAAGGAATAAGTGATTATTTAGTAGCTTTCGCCAAGGAGCACAATTTAGAGGTTATTCAGGACGAAGCTTTAAACGTTATCATTAAGAAGCCTGGAACTTCAGGATATGAAAATGCTCCAACTGTTATACTTCAAGGACATATGGACATGGTAAATGAAAAAAACCAAGGAACAGAGCATGATTTTGATAAAGATCCTCTAAAGCTTAGAATTGAAGGGGATATGATTTATGCTACTGGTACAACTCTTGGTGCAGATAATGGTATAGCTATAGCTTATGCGATGGCACTTCTTGCATCAAAGGATATTGCACATCCTCCAGTTGAGGTTTTGGTGACTACTGATGAAGAAACAGGAATGAGCGGCGCAATGGCATTAAATCCAGAACATTTAAACGGAAGAATGTTAATTAACATAGATTCAGAAGAGGAAGGAAAGCTATTGGTTAGCTGTGCTGGAGGTGTAAGAACTACTTCAGCTCTTGGCATAAACTGGGAGAGCTCAAAGCAAAATGAAACTTATGCTGTAATAAGAATAAGAGGTCTTAAGGGCGGACACTCAGGTATGGAAATACATAAGGGAAGAGGAAACGCTAATAAACTTATGGGACGTGTTCTTCATGATGTTCTTAGTACAATAGATTTTCAATTAGTTTCCTTAAACGGTGGAGCAAAGAATAACGCAATTCCACGTGAAGCAGATGCTGTAATAGCTCTTGATAACACTAAAATTGAAGCAGTAAAAGCTAAAGTAGAAGAATGGAACAAGGTATTTAAGAACGAATTTAAAGTTTCTGATGCGGATGTAAAAGTACAAATTGAAGCTTTAAACAGCAAGTTTGAAAAGATATTCTCTAAAGATACTACAAAGAAGGCAGTTGAACTACTCTTTGTTTATCCAAGTGGAATTCAGACAATGAGCATGGAAATAAAAGACTTGGTACAAAGTTCTACAAATCTTGGTGTTGTAACAACATTTGAGAATGAAGTACACTATGATAGTGCTACAAGAAGCTCAGTTAAGAGTTTAAAATATGATGCAGTTGATCAGACAAAAGTAATTGCAGAAGCAATGGGAGCTAAATTCTCTACACAATCAGATTATCCTGACTGGCAGTACAATGCTGAATCAAAGCTTAGAAAGATATTTGAAAAAGTATATAAGGATATTAATGGAATAGATCCAGAAATAGTTGCTATACATGCTGGGGTTGAGTGTGGATTATTTAAAGAAAAATTCGGAGAGATTGATATGATATCCTTTGGACCAAATCTTTATGATGTTCATACACCAGAAGAGCATATGAGTATATCTTCAACTCAAAGAATGTGGGATTATCTTGTCGAAGTTCTTAAAGAAATGAAATAAATTAATAAAATTTTACCCCTGTGTTATTGCACAGGGGTTTTTTGATGTAATAATTTAAGCTTTTAAGAAAAAGCTAATACTATAATAATCGTAAGGGTGGTGCTAAGTTGAATAAGGCAATTTTTTTAGATAGAGATGGTGTTATTAATGATAATTCTAGTAAACCAGTAAATGTACCAGAAGATTTAATTATTTATGAAGGGGTTGGAGAAGCATTAAGTATGATTCAAAAGCAAGGCTATGATTTATTTATAGTTACTAACCAAGGAGGTATAGAACTTGGGCATTTAACTCCAGAGGCTTTGGATAAAATTCATAGAAAGCTTGAAGATGACTTAAGAGAATACTGTACTTTTAAAGAAATATCATATTGCCCAGACTATTATAAAAACTCAAAATGCAGAAAGCCAAAACCTGGAATGATTTTGAATTTGGCTAAGAAATATGATATAAATTTAGCAAACAGTTGGATGATTGGTGATATGGATACAGATATTCAAGCAGGTATAGCAGCAGGATGTAAAACTGCTAAAATAGGAAAGATAAATTCAGAGGCAGATATTAATGGGAAAAATTTATATGAGGTTATTAAAAAAATACTATCTTAAGTAAGAATTATTATCCAAGTTATAAATAATGTAGTATAATATAAAGTGGATTAAGTTTGATAAACAGTACAGGGGGGGATAATTTGATAAAGAAAGGACTTGAATTATTTAATATTAAAAAACACTTTGACGGTGAACATAAGCCGCAGCTTATGGCTTTAGACTTTATAAAGTATATAGGACCTGGACTTTTGGTTACGGTAGGGTTTATTGATCCTGGTAATTGGGCTTCAAATGTTTCTGCTGGAGGAGATTACGGATATAAGCTTTTATGGATGGTTACACTATCTACTATTATGCTTATAGTACTTCAGCATAATGCAGCTCATTTAGGAATTGCTTCAGGACTTTGTCTATCAGAAGCAGCTACAATACATCTAAATAAAAGAGTGTCAAGAATAACACTAATATCAGCTATGCTTGCAGCTGTATCTACAGCCATGGCAGAGATACTTGGAGCCTCCATAGCTTTAAATATGATTTTTGGATTGCCTTTAAAAATTGGAGCTGTAATATCAACTGCAGTTGTAATATGGATGCTCTATGCAAACTCATATAAAAAGCTAGAGAAATGGATAATAGGCTTTGTTTCAATTATCGGTCTTTCATTTATTTTTGAGCTTACATTAGTTCATATTCCATGGAACGAAGCTATAGTAAGCTGGGTTAAGCCAACTATACCTAAAGGTTCTCTTCCTATAATAATGAGTGTATTAGGTGCAGTAGTAATGCCTCATAATCTGTATCTTCATTCAGAGATAATACAGAGCAGGCAGTGGAATTTAGAAAATGAGGAAATTATTAATAAGCAGTTAAAGTATGAATTTGCAGATACACTTTTATCTATGATAATTGGGTGGGCAATAAATAGTGCTATGATATTAATTGCAGCAGCAACATTTTTTACTCACGGAATTCATGTTACCGCATTAGATCAAGCTCAAAGTATGCTCAAGCCTCTTCTTGGAAATACAGCTTCTATAGTATTTGCTTTAGCACTTTTGTTTTCAGGTTTATCTTCAAGCGTAACTGCAGGCATGGCAGGAGGATCTATCTTCGCAGGACTTTATGGAGAGCCATATGATATAAGAGACAACCACACAAAGCTTGGAGTAGGTTTAACTTTAATAGTAGCTGCTATTGTAATATTTTTTATAAAAGATCCATTTAATGGACTTGTTGTTTCACAAATGCTTTTAAGCATACAGCTGCCGTTTACAATATTTCTCCAAATATATCTTACTTCTTCAAAGAAGGTTATGGGTAAGTATGCAAACAGCATAGTTGATAACATTGCACTGTGGGTTATTGGAATTATAGTTACAGTGTTAAATATTGCATTACTAATAAGCTACTTAATATAGGTAGCTTATTTTGTTATGCCTAGTTATTGTTTGCACATAAATTTAGGATATAATTAAATATATATAATGCAATTTATTTTTGATTAAAGGTTGGAGGAATACTATGGAAAAGTATAAAATACTCATAGTTGATGATGACAAAGACATAGTTAATTTAGTGACCGATATATTAACTGATGAAGGTTTTGCTGTAGAGAATGCTAGTGATGGGTTAACAGCATTAAGGAGAATAAAAAATAATATTTATAATCTTATAATATTGGACATTATGCTTCCTGATGTTGATGGGCTCCAAATATGTAAAAAAATTAGAGATGATGTTGATATTCCAATAATATTTTTAAGTGCCAAAAATAAAAGTGTAGATAAGGTGATAGGTTTTGAGCTTGGAGCAGACGATTACATTACAAAGCCTTTTGATGACAATGAATTAGTTTCAAGAATAAAAGCTCATTTGAGAAGACAGGAAAGAATACTTACGGCAAATTCAAAAAATACCGAAGTGATAAAATATGATGGTATTCAAATAAATAAAAATTCCTTTGAAGCAATAGTAGATGAGAAAAAAGTGGATTTATCAACAAGAGAGTTCCAGATATTATGCTACATAATGGAAAACCCCAATAGAGTATTGACTAGAGAGCAAATATATGATGGGGTATGGGGATATGATGATTATGGAGATATTAACACAGTAACTGTTCATATAAAAAAGCTTAGAGAAAAGGTAGATAAGGAAGGAAAGTATATTAAGACAATTTGGGGTGTAGGGTATAAATTTGTAGGTGAATAATATGAAAAGTATTTATCAAAAAATTACGGCTATATTATTAATAAGCTTTATAATTCAAATAATTTTAATTGGAGCGTTTTATAGACAGGTTGTTGTAAAACGTATTATTGCAGAAATAAATCAGCAAGAAAATAAAAGACAGGTAATTTTGCAGGAAGCTATAGATGCAGTTCAGAAATACCCTGTTAAACCTGAAAGAGCTGAAAAAACCTTGAATACTTATTCTAAAAAGTATAATGTAAGTTTTGAGGTAAAAAATACAGAGGGAGAATTAATTTTTTCTACTTCAAGTTCTGTAAAACAGGATAATATTATCATGGAGCAGGGCTATGTAAAAGCATCAGGAAAATTAAGCTATATAGTATATGGATATTTTCCGGCTAAAATTAATAATATAGATGGAAGTTTAGGGCAGAAGCGAGTAAGAATAGTAATAACTGTAGTAATTTTTACTTTTGGTGCGCTGACACTTTACCTTGTATATAGAATTTTAGCTAATCCTTTAAAAAAGTTAAGCAAGGCAATTAATAATATGAATTATGGAAATACAATAATTAAAATACCGTACTACAGTGAGGATGAATTTGGACTTTTGTGCAGAAATTTTGAAGATATGGGGATAAGATTGAAAAATTCTGAAGATAGCCAGCAGGAGCTTGTGCAGGCTATATCTCATGATATAAAAACCCCCCTTACATCTATTATAGGATATTCAAAAAGATTAGTTGAAAATAAAGTAGAAGAAGCAAAGAAAAATGAATACTATAATACGATATTTAGGAAAGCAAATGATTTAAAAAATATAGTTGAAGAGTTGGAGGACTATGGAAACATTAATCAAGATAGCAAGTATAATAAAGTGAAGACAGGCTTTAGGGAATACATTAAGTATATACAAGAAGAGATAAAACAAGAGATAGAGCATGATGTAAGTACTTTAACCTATATAAATGACATAGATAATGATATTACAGTTAATATAGATAAAGTAAAAGTAAAAAGAGTTTTTTGGAATATTGTTCAAAATTCCTTAAAGTATTGTGATTATAAATGTAATATTGATATTAGCTGCAAGTTAACTAATAATAAAGTCTTAGTACAAATAAGTGATAATGGAGTGGGTGTACCGGAGGAACAGATAAATAGAATATTTGATAGATTTTATAGAATTGATAGTTCAAGATCTAGAGAAAAGGGAGGAATAGGACTAGGACTTGCAATTTGCAAGGATATTATAAATAAGCATGAGGGGGAAATAGGAGCTTTCAATAAAGAGGAAGGCGGACTATGCATATGGTTTACAATTCCTATATGCTCATAGTAGCTCATACAGTCATATTTAAGCTTAGCAAAACAAATAAATTTGTGGTATAATTTTACTAATATATTATATATGTAATTAATGAATGATTTTTTAAAGTTGGTTAGGGGGAATTTATTTAATGGAAAGCGAGCCTGATAGTATTTTGCTTCAAGTTCTTTTTATTTTTGTTTTAGTTTTAATCAATGCATTTTTTGCAGCTAGTGAAATAGCTGTAATATCACTAAATAAAACAAAGATAAATTATATGTCTAATGAAGGAAACAAGAAAGCAAAATTACTAATCAAACTCTTAGAAGAGCCAAGTAAGTTTTTAGCAACTATTCAAGTTGGAATAACTTTGGCGGGATTTTTGGCAAGTGCTTCTGCAGCAGTGGGTATTTCACAATATGTTTCAAAGTTTATAAGTAGGATTGGAATTTCTTTTATAGCTGGAGCAAGTGATGAAATTTCATTAATTCTTGTTACTATTATACTATCTTTTTTAACCTTAGTTTTAGGAGAGCTTTTACCTAAAAGAATAGCACTTCAAAATTCTGAAAGTATAGCTATGTTTGTAGCTCGGCCTATACTGATTATTTCTAAGATAACTCTTCCGTTTGTTAAAGTGCTGACAGCATCTACTAACTTTTTTGGGCGGATTTTTAATGTAAAAGCTGAAGATGCGGAAGAGGAAGTAACAGAAGAAGAAATAAGAATGATGATTGATGTGGGTGAAGAAAACGGAGTTCTTAACGAAACAGAGAAAGAGATGATTGATGGAATATTTGAATTTGATAACACTTTAGCCAAAGAGATAATGACTCCGAGAACTAATGTATTTACTTTAGATATAGAGACTTCAGTAAAAGAAATAATTGATAAGGTTTTAGAAGAGCAGTATTCAAGGATACCAGTGTATGAAGAAGAAACAGACAATATTATCGGTATTCTTTTTATGAAAGATTTATTTATAGCTGTAACTAAAACTAAGCCTGAAGAAATATGTATAAGAGATTTACTTAGACAAGCATATTTTGTTCCTGAAACAAAAAATATTGATATATTATTTAGAGAACTTCAAAAGAGTAAAAATCATATGGCAATCTTAATAGATGAATATGGTGGATTTTCAGGCGTAGTAACTATAGAGGATTTAATAGAAGAGGTTATGGGGAATATATTTGATGAATATGATGAGGATTATGAATCAAGTGAATATATTCAGAAGATGGATAATTCAACTTATATGGTAAGTGGTATGGTTGGTATTGACGAGATAAACGAAAAGCTTAATATAAATCTTCCATCAGAACATTTTGATACTGTAGGCGGATTTGTTATTGATCTTTTAGGCAGCATACCTAAGGAGAATGAAGAACCTGTAGTTGAATATGAAAATTTAGTTATCAAAGTTGAGAAGATAAATGAAAAAAGAATAGAATTATTGAAAATTTGTATGCAGTGATAAATAAGGAAGTCTTAATTTGACTTCCTTTTTATATTGCCTTTATTTTATGATTGAATTTCTTGCAGAATTCAATATGACAGCATAGAGTATACACATAATCAGAAAGCCTATAACTTTGCTTGTGACATGGGGAATCCCATATTCGATAAACCTATTTTAACATTAAACTTAAACTATGTTAAGTTTAATTAACATTGAGATAATATTGACTTAATGTTGAATAGTTAAAATAGAAAATGTAGAAACTAATTGAAGATAATGAATGGAGGTTTTAATAAATGAAATCAAGAAAGTTTAGAACTGTAGTTGCAGGACTAGCAATAGCTGTAGTAGCTGGTACATTTGCAGGCTGTGGAAATAAGGCGGATCAAAGTGGAAATTCATCTCAGTCACCATCTAATAAAGAATTATCAGGAAGCATAACTGCATCAGGGTCAACAGCTCTTCAACCTCTTGCTGAGCAGGTATCAAAAATATTTACTGATGCAAACCCAGGAGCTACTGTTAACATACAAGGAGGGGGAAGCGGAACAGGGCTTACTCAGGTTTTACAAGGTAATGTGGACATAGGAAACTCTGATATATTTGCAGAAGAAAAATTAAAGCCAGAAGAAGCAAAAACTTTAGTTGATCATAAAGTTGCTGTTGTAGGTTTTGCAGTTGTAGTAAACAACAAAATAAAAATTGATAATTTAAGCAAGGCTGATTTAATAAAAATATTCACAGGACAAGTTACAAACTGGAAGGAAGTTGGCGGAGACGATGTTAAGATACAGCTTATAAACAGGCCAAAGTCATCCGGAACAAGAGCTACTTTTAAAAAATATGCTTTAGATGGAAAAGATGAAGCAGAAGGTACTGCACTTCAAGAAGACTCAAGTGGTGCAGTAAAGAATGCAATACAAGCTACTGACGGAGCTATAGGATATTTAGCACTATCATATTTAACTGCTGACGTTAGAAAAGATATAAAGGTATTAAAGCTTGATAATGTAGAAGCTAATAAGGACAGTATAACAAGCGGAAAATATCCAATTTGGTCATATGAACATATGTATACTAAAGGTGAACCAAAAGAAGTTGCAAAAGCTTTCTTAGATTATATGGTGAGCAGCAATGCTAAGCCATTAGTAGATAAATTAAATTATATACCAGTATCAGATATGAAGGTTTCAAGATAGTTCCCCTGACTGGCTGCAAATGCACCAGTCTTTCTGTCCGTATTAAATAAATATTGAGGTAGGGATTATGGAGAAAAAAAGTTTAGTAAAAAGAATTAAAAATGAATATTTGGGACGAACTTTCGCAACTATATGCGGACTGTTCATAATTGTACTTACGTTGGCAATAATATTCTTTGTTGCTTCAAAAGGTTTAAATATTTTTATCAAAGATAAATATTCTATAGGCAAATTTTTGCTTTCAGGGAATTGGAAGCCGGACCTTACAGCTGAAAAAGGCGGTCCTCAATTTGGAACACTAATTTTTATGCTTGGTTCAGTTTTTGTTTCTATTGGTTCAGTTATTATTAGTGCTCCTATAGGAATAGCCTTAGCAATCTTTATGAATCAAATTTCTCCTAAACTTGGAGAAAAGGTTATGCAGCCAGCTATGGAAATATTTGTTGGAATACCATCTGTTGTTTACGGGTGGGTAGGTATAACAGTATTAGTGCCGTTCATAAAAGGAAGCTTCGGCGGACTTGGCTTCAGCTTGCTGGCGGGAATACTTGTACTTAGTATTATGATACTTCCTACTATAACCAGTATATCTTCAGATGCAATAAGAACAATTCCAAAAGACTATATAGAAGCCTCATATGGGCTTGGAGCTACCAGATGGCAGACTATAAGCAGAGTGATAATACCTGCTTCGAAAAGTGGAATTTTAACAGGTGTAGTGCTTGGAATTGCCAGAGCCTTTGGAGAAGCTTTAGCGGTTCAAATGGTTATAGGAAACTCTATAAGCTTTGTAAAAGGTTTAACTGGTACAACTTCAACATTAACTAGCATACTTACAATGGATATGGCTAATACACCAGCTGGAACTGCTTGGAATGATGCTTTATGGGCAATGGCATTACTGCTCTTAGTTATTTCATTTATATTTATTATAATAATAAGAAGAATAGGAAGAAGAGGTGAGGTATAATGAATGCAAAAATAAAAGATAAAATTGCTACAATAATTTTATATATTATATCTTCACTTGTAATACTGCTGCTAGTGATGTTTGTTGGGTATATTATTTATAATGGAAGATTTTCCTTAAATCCAAACTTCTTATTTGGAGAACCAAAGTTTGCAGAAGCAGGCGGAGGAATAGGACGTCAGCTTTTTAATTCCTTCTACTTATTAATTATAGCAATGCTTATAACAATACCCTTAGGATTAGGTGCAGGCATATATTTAGCAGAATATGCTAAAGAAGGTAAGCTTTTAAATATAATTAGACTTAGTATAGAGACTATGGCATCACTTCCATCTATTGTTGTAGGATTATTTGGACTTTTAGTTTTTGTACAGCTAACAGGATGGGGATACACTGTTCTTTCAGGAGCTCTGGCAATAGCTATATTAAATCTTCCTTCACTGACAAGAGTAAGTGAAAATGCAATTAGGTCAGCGTCAAAGGGTGTTAAAGAGGCCAGCCTTGGGCTTGGAGCTACACAATGGCAGACTATTAAAAAAGTAATTCTTCCATCAGCAATTCCTCAAATATTGACTGGAATAATACTTGCGGCAGGAAGAATATTTGGGGAAGCTGCAGCACTTTTATATACGGCAGGAATGAGTGCTTCAAAACTTAATTTTTCTAACGTAAGTTTAACTAATAAAACTTCACCATTCAGCCTTTTTAGGCCATCGGAAACCCTAGCTGTTTATATATGGAAACTCAATTCGGAAGGTATGGTTCCGGATGCAGCGAAAATTGCGGGTGGAGCAGCTGCTGTACTTGTAATAATGGTATTATTATTTAATGTATTAGCTAGACTATTAGGTAAATGGATATATAACTCATATACAGGAACGAAATAGGGGGAAGTCAGATGAACATAATTGAAACAAAAAATCTTAATTTATATTACGGAAATACACATGCACTAAAAAATATAAATCTTGATATAAGTGAAAATGCTGTTACAGCACTTATAGGACCTTCAGGCTGCGGCAAATCTACTTTTTTGAGAACCTTGAACAGAATGAATGATTTAATTGACAGTGTAAGAATTGAAGGAGAAGTTATCTACGAAGGAAAAAATATATATACTGATTATGATGTCATTGAACTTAGAAAAAAAATAGGGATGGTGTTTCAAAGACCAAATCCATTCCCTATGTCTATATATGATAACATTGCTTATGGACCAAGAATACATGGTATAACTAACAAAGGAAAGCTGGATGAAATAGTAGAAAGAAGCTTAAAAGGAGCTGCCCTTTGGGAAGAAGTAAAGGATAGGCTTAAAAAGAGTGCATTGGGACTTTCAGGAGGCCAACAGCAAAGATTATGTATTGCAAGGGTTCTTGCTGTAGAGCCAAATGTACTTTTAATGGATGAACCAACCTCAGCACTTGATCCAATTTCTACAGGAAAAGTTGAAGAGCTTATGGATGAACTAAAGAAGAAGTACACTGTTGTTATAGTAACTCATAACATGCAGCAGGCAGGAAGAATATCTGATCATACAGCATTTTTCCTGACAGGTGAAGTTGTAGAATTTAATAAAACGGAAGATATTTTCTACAAACCTAGAGATAAAAGAACAGAAGATTATATAACAGGAAGATTTGGCTAACAGATATATTGCAATTGTTTACAAAATCAATATAATATATAACATATCAATGAATAATAAAGAGGTGAGCGGTTAATGACTAGAAACTCCTTTGATACAAACTTGCATGAGCTGCATAATGATATTTTGAGAATGGGAAGTGTTGTAGAAAAACAGATATATCAATGCATAGATGCTCTAGTTAATCAAAATTGCGATCTAGCAGAAAAAATAATAAAAAATGATGATATAGTCGATGATTTCCAAAAGGAAATAGAAAGTAAATGTATAAAATTAATTGCTACACAGCAGCCTTTAGCTCAGGATTTAAGAAATATATTTACTACTATAAAGTTAGTAACAGACCTTGAGAGAATGGCAGACTATGCTGTGGATATAGCAAAGATTACAAAAAGGCTTAAAGGCGAAAAATATATTAAGCAGCTTGTAGATATACCAAGAATGGCTGAAATAGTGAAGGAAATGATAAAACAGGCACTTGATGCTTATGTTGAAGGTAATGTGGAAAAAGCTTATGCAACCTGTAAAATGGATGATCAAATTGATGCTTTATATAAACAAGTTTTCAAAGAATTGCTCCAAATTATGATGAAAGATCCATCTACTATAAATCAAGCAACTCAATTTTTATTTATATGCAAGTTTCTTGAAAGAGCTGCAGATCATACAACTAATATATGCGAATGGACTATTTATCTTGTAACTGGAGAGCATGTTGACTTAAATGAATAATATTTTTAATAGATAGTTTATATTTAGCATCATTAGTTAGAAGTGCTAAGTAAGAGTATATAACTGAATATGTTTATAATTAGTTGTAAATGAACTGTTTTTACAAAGCACTGTATTGTAAGAGCAGTTCATTTTGCATTTTATTAATCTGTTGGAATCTTAACCTAAATATAACTGGAACTTAGCATGAAGAAAAAATAAGAGTGTTACACTTCTTTTGTACGGATTACTTTACTAATAAGTTCTATGAAGGAGTGTATAAACATATGAAGTTATTTACTAAGAAGAAATTGACACTTAAAATTAAAGGAAAGTTAATGATAGCGTACATATCTTTATTATGTATTTTTAGTATTACAATTTTTTTAGTTGCAAACATGCAGGTAAGGAAACTGGCTGATGACAATCAAATACAACAGTTAAATGTTGCTTCAAAAACAGGAATATCCTTTCTAAATCAGGCGTTTAATGGTGATTTTGTATTAATGAATGAAAAACTTTATAGAGGTGATATACCTCTTGAAACTGATACTATTATTGTAGATAAAATTTCTAAAGAAACGGGTACTGCTTCTGTAATTTTTAATGGGATTGAAAGTGTATCTTCTAGTATTAAGGATAAAAAGGGAAGCAGAATTTCAGATATAAAAATATCAGATACAGTAAAAAAGCAAGTTTTGGATCAGGGAAAAGAATACGTTACAGACATAACTATTGATAATAATCAATACAAAGCAAAATTTATACCTATAAGTGATGGAAGTGGAAAAAAAGTTGGTATGTGGTTTACCGGAGTTGATCAAAGCAGTACTAAAAAGGTTATATTCAAGGTTAATATAATAATAGGGGCCACTACTATTGTATTTATATTAATCGGTACATTATTTATTCAATTATTTATAAATAAACTTATTAACAGTATTAGAGAGGTTTCAGACAGTGTAAAACTTCTAGGAGAAGGAAACTTAAACATAGAATGCAGTGTAAAAACAAACGATGAAATAAGAGATATAGCAGACAGTGTTAACCTAACAATAAAAAATATAAGAAGCTTATTGATTAATATAACTAATATGATTGAAACTCTTAATGTAACATCAAATAGCATTTCTTCTACTTCGGAGCAGCTTGGTTTAGCTAGCGATGAAATATCAAGCTCAGTGTCAAATGTATCTTTAGGAGCAGAGGAACAGACAAAAGAAATTAAGGAATGTGAAAATATTATAAATATATTAATAGAAAAAATTAGTGAAATGAAAAAACAAGTTAAAAATACAGTAACTAATACAGACTTAATGAAGAAAAGCAATGAATCAGGGTTAAGATCCTTAGAAGATTTAAGGGCTAAAATCAATAATAATGTAGAACATACAATGATGGTAGCTGAAGGTATAGACAAGCTATTTCATAGCTCAAATTCAATAAAAGATATAACTAATACTATAAAATCTATAGCAGACAAAACAAATTTGTTAGCCTTAAACGCTTCAATTGAAGCTGCAAGAGCTGGTGAATCAGGATTAGGTTTTACAGTAGTTGCAGATGAAGTAAGAAAATTAGCAGAGCAGTCAAAAACAGCAACAGAAACTATAAATGTATTGGTAGAACAAACAATTGACATTATATTAAAAACACAAGAAAACATGGAAGAAAGTAAAAAACTTACTCATCTTTCTGAAAGTTCTATGCAAAAAACAGAAACTGCATTTAATGAGATTAAGACTTCGACAGATATATTAATTGGAGAAGTAGTAATGCTAAAAGATAATTTAAACAAAGTTAAACAGGTAGAGGAGCAGGTAGTTATAGCAATCAATCATATTAGTGACATTACTGAAGAAGCTTCCAGTATAACTAAGATTGTACATACCTCTGCTGAAGAACAGACTGCTTCTATTCAACAAATAGTCAGTTCTATACAAGAGCAAGGCAATATGGTTGATAAATTAACAAAATCAGTTTCCATATTCGATTTATAGCAAATACTAAGAAACTTTTTTGATTCTGGAACAACTCTAGGTATGATAACTTTTGTATTAATAAATAATAAGTTATATTATATATCACTCTAAGGTATTATCTAAATTAATAAAAATATTTTAGGAAACAGAATCTATCTGTTTCCTAAAGTATTTTTTTCTTTATAACTTCAAGAACTCCGTTATCAGTATTACTTTTTGTGATAAATCTAGCATGATTTTTAACCTCTTCTGGTGCATTTTCCATAGCATAGCTATAATAGGCTGAATCTAACATTTGTATATCATTAAAATAATCTCCAAAAACCATGGTTTCTTCAGGTCCTATATTAAATTTTTGCTGTAGAAACTTAATAGCAACTCCTTTATTAATATCTTTATTTATTATATCAAGCCATATTTTACCCGAAACTGAAATTTGAAGATCATCTCCAAATAGAGAGGTAATTATATTGTTTGAGTTTTCAGCGGCATCTATAAAATCGCATATAGTAAATTTTAATATATCATCTTCAACATCATCTAAGCTTTCTACTATTTCATATTTAAGATAATAGCGCTCAACTTCAGATATAAATTTTGAATAATCTTTTTCAACATAAGCAGATTTTTTTCCACAGAGAATTATCTCACAGCCTTCAATTTGTCTTGCTACGTTTAAAAGTGACTCGATTATTTTTTTATCTAGAGTGCTTGAATATTGTTCCTCATTTTTATAAACAATATAGCTGCCGTTTTCAGCTATAAATAAAATGTCATCTTTAATTTGGAAAAACTTATTTAAGAGATTGAAGTATTGTCTTCCGCTGGCAGCAGCAAAAATTATATTTTTTTCTTTTAACCTTTTGGCAATTTGGAAAAATTCTTTAGGAAGGTTATCTTTATCATCTAATAGAGTTCCATCCATGTCGCTTGCAATAAGTTTAATCATTAATAACGTCCTTTCCTATATAGATTTCAAAGTAAATCAGGCATTTAGGCTTATCAGAAATCTTCAAAAACATAAGGATTTTTGCTCGCTTAAATAATGATTTGCCAATTGAAACTATGAGTTGGTATGTTATTAATATGATATCATAATATAAAGAAGTTTATAATCAAATTTATGTTATTCATAACTTTAGCGATATTACAAAATCTTTATAATATCTTTAAAAGAAAGTGCTATAATGAATCTAATTTTTAATGATAGATAAAAAGTATAAGGAGAGAAGAATAGTGAACAGTATTTTAATAATAGAGGATGAAGAAAAGGTTTCAGAGGTTTTAACGGCCTATCTTCAAAAAGAAGGCTATACAGTTTATTCATCCGTAAGCGGGTTAAAAGGAATAGATATATTTAATTCTAATGATATTAGTCTTGTAATTTTAGATTTGATGCTGCCTGACATAACAGGAGAAGCAGTCTGCAGTGTATTAAGAAAAAAATCTGATGTACATATATTTATGCTGACTGCTAAAGGGGCTTTGGAGGATAGAATAGAAGGACTAAATATTGGTGCTGATGAGTATTTAGTGAAGCCTTTTAGCCCTAGGGAACTGACAGCAAGAGTTAATGCTCTGTTTAGAAGATTAGGATCTCTGAGTAAAAAAGATACTTTTATATTTAGTGATGGAAATCTAGAGGTAGACTATGAAGGAAGAATTGTTAAGGTGGAAGGAGAAGAAGTACCTTTTACACCAAATGAGTTTGATATACTGTATTTCCTTATAGTAAACAAAGGCAGAGTCCTAACAAGAGAACAGCTTATAAACAAGGTGTTTGGAGAAGACTTTGAAGGATTTGACAGAACAATAGATGTGCATATTAAAAATATACGAAAAAAAATTGAAGAGGATACTAAAAATCCTAAATATATTATAACTGTTACAAAAGTAGGTTATAAATTTGGTGGTGAAAAATAGATGCAGACTATTAGAAAAAGATTAAGTATATTATTTGTTATTTGCTCTATTTCAGCTATTTTTATTATAACTTTGTTCGTAAACTTAACTATAAATAACAAATTTGATTTATATATGAAGGATATTCAAGATAAAAGGTATGAAAGGATTGTTTCCTATTTCCAAGAGGTTTACAAAAGAGATGGGAAGTGGATAGAAACCTCTGGTGCAGAATTAATGCATGAAGCATACATGGGAAATTACTGTTTATCCTTGTTAGACAGCGATAAAAAAGTTATTTGGGGAATGGATCCGAATGACATTAGAAACAGTCTTCATTTTAAAACTATGATTACCAATGATAAGGGAGTGTATTCTACAAAAACTTTTGAAATAGTTACAGATAATAAGGTTGTTGGATATGTTAATATAGGACAATATTCTTCGGTATTAATGTCTGAAGAGGATGTTAATTTTAAAACTTCTATAAACAAAAGTATAATTGCCAGCGGTCTTACAACTTTAATTATTGTAATTGCTATAAGCCTTTATTTTTCTAAGCAGTTTTCTATGCCTATAAAAGAAGTTGCAAATATGTATTCTAAACTTTCAAAAGGTGATTTTGATACAAAATTAAAAACAAGAAGCAACATAGAAGAACTTGAAAGTCTTAGAAGAAATGTTAATATATTGGCTGGAAAATTAAAACAGCAGGATATGCTTAGGAAAAGGTTGGTTGCTGATATATCTCACGAAATAAGAACGCCTTTAAACATACTACAAAATAATTTGGAAGCTATGATTGATGGTATATTTCCTGTAACAACAGAAAGATTAAATGGTCTTAATGAAGAAGTTATAAGGTTCAGCAGACTTTTAGATAATTTAAATGTTTTAAAGCAGTTTGAAGCAGAATCAGAAAAGCTGAATTTTGAAAAAATAGCTTTGGATGATCTCATAAAAGGTGTATGCAGCGATTTTTATATGGAGGCTGAAAACAAAAAAATTGATTTAATATGTGATTTACAGAATAATAAACATTATTATATTACTGGGGACAAGGATAAGCTAAAGCAGGTATTTATCAATTTGATATCAAACGCTATAAAATTTACTGGAGAAGGCGGAAAAGTTACAGTAGCTATATATGAAAAAGAAAATAGAGTCATGGCAGAAATAATTGATAATGGAATAGGGATAGAAGAAAGGGACTTGCCTTTTATATATGAGAGGCTTTATAGAGGAGACATAAGCAGACATAAAACAGAAGGCAGCGGTATTGGTTTAACAATTGTCAGAAACATAATAAACCTTCATAGTGCAGGCATAGAAGTTCAAAGCAGTTTAGGAGAAGGGACAAAAGTAATTGTTACATTTCAGAAGTAATTGACATAATAGATAAGAGTATATATGGGAGGAGTGCATAAATATGTGGAAATTGTATGCAATACTATCGGCAGTATTTGCTGCATTAACTTCAATTCTTGCGAAAATTGGAATAAAGGGTGTAGATTCTAATTTGGCAACAGCAATACGCACAGTAGTAATCATTATATTAGCTTGGTCTATTGTTTTTGCAACTGGAGCTCAAAGCGGTATTACAAGTTTAAGCAGGAAAAGCTGGGTATTTCTAATCTTATCAGGACTTGCTACAGGATTATCCTGGGTATTTTATTATAAAGCTATAGCAATAGGAAAAGTATCTCAGGTTGCACCTATTGACAAGTCAAGTATTGTTCTTACCTTAATATTATCATTTATCATATTGGGAGAGAAATTTACTGCTAAGACTTTAATTGCCGGATTATTAATTACTGCAGGTACTTTTGTTATGATATGGAAATAAGTTATGCTGTAAACACCTAAGTTTATATATTGACAAGGTGTCTTAGAGAAAAGGCAGTATCAATTGATTTGAATAATCTACTGATACTGCCTTATTTTATAATAATTTAGCAGAGAATTTATTTATATAAATAAGTTAACATTAGAATCTTCAGCTTCGCCTAAATAATAGCCAACTCCACCGATTTTTACTCCATCTATAAGTTCTTCCTTTTTAAGTCCCATAACATCCATTGACATTTGACAGGCAACAATTTCAATTCCACTGTCAATAGCTGATTGGATTAAATCTTCAAGGGAAGAAATATTTTTATCTTTCATAACCTTTCTGATCATCTTGCCGCCCATGCCCATCATATTCATGTTTGAAAGCTTAAGTCTTTTGCTGCCTCTAGGCATCATCATACCAAACATCTTATCCATTAATCCCTTTTGGACACTAATCTTTTCATGTTTTCTTAAAATATTAAGTCCCCAGAAGGTAAAGAACATGGTTACTTTTTTACCCATGGAAGCTGCTCCATTAGCGATAATAAAGGAAGCAATTGCCTTATCTAAATCGCCGCTAAATACAACCATTGTTTTATTATCCTTTGCTGAAAAGGCTGACATGTTTTTATTCACAGCTTCGCTGCTGGTGTTTTTTTTGATAAAGGCAGTAATATTTCCGCCATTTTTAGATATATCTACAAGCTCATTATTAGTCCTTTTGCACCAGGCTTTAATATCTTCATAAAAACCAGGGTCAGAGGCACAAACTTTTAGTATTTGATCATCCTTTAAATCATCCATAGATGCCTTTACTTGCATTAAAGGTCCAGGGCAGCAAAGCCCGCAGGCATCCAGCTCTTTATCATATTCACCATTTGAAAATTTATCTTTTTTTACTGCTTGAGTATCAGGGTCAATGGTAAATGCAGCGTAGTTAGAAGTACTTTTGTTTATGTTTTTAGAACTAATCTTAGCTGGATTATAATTAAGTGTTGAAGTGGTTTTATATCCACCAGTAACATTTAATACTTTAAAGCCGTGCTGACTTAATATTCTGTCTGCAATATATCCTCTTAACCCTACCTGGCAGTATTCAACTATAGTCTTATTCTTATCTAGTTCTCCAAGTCTTTCTCTTAAGTCGTCTACTGGAATATTTATAGCTCCCTCAATATGACCGTTATTAAATTCTTCTCCAGTACGAACATCTACAAGAATATAGTCTTCACTACTGTACTCCTCGATATCCTTCCAAGTCAATACATGAGTTCTTCCGGCTAATACATTTTGAGCAACAAAGCCAGCCATGTTAACAGGATCTTTAGCTGAAGAAAATGGAGGAGCATAGGACAATTCCAATTCAGTTAAATCATCAACAGTACCATTAAGTCTTATAACAGTTGCTATAACATCTATCCTTTTATCTACTCCATCATAGCCTATTGCTTGTGCACCTAAAATTTTGCCTTCTTCATTAAAAATAAGTTTAAGTGACATAGGCATAGCTCCAGGATAGTAAGAAGCATGAGAAACAGGATGTACATATATTACCTTATAAGGAATATTAGATCTTTGAAGAGTTCTTTCATTAGCTCCAGTACCTGCGGCAGTTAAACCGAAAATTTTAATTACTGAAGTGCCTTGTGTTCCTTTATAGGTTGAATTTAAACCTGCAACATTGTCAGCAGCTATTCTTCCCTGCTTGTTGGCAGGCCCTGCCAGAGGAATTGCGGTTTTTTGTTTAGTAACAAAATCTATAACTTCAACAGCATCACCTACAGCATAAATTCCATCAATATTAGTCTCCATTTTTTCATTAACTACAATATGACCTCTTGGACCAAAATCCAAACCGCTGTCTTTTAAAAAGCTTGTATCTGGAGCAACACCAATAGCTAGTATAATAATGTCTGCATTTAATTTAGTATCGCTGTTTAAGGTAACTTCAATCTGATTATTAATCTCATTGAAAGCTTTTACTCCATCATTTAGTATTAGATTTACTCCATTTTCAACTAGCTCCTTTTCAGCCATAACTACCATGTCAGAATCAAAAGGAGCAAGAACGTGAGGAGCCGCTTCAACAAGAGTTACACTTAATCCTCTTTCTCTTAAGTTTTCAGCCATTTCAACTCCAACGTACCCGCCGCCTATAACAACAGCACTATCTATGCCTTTTTTGTCCACATATCCCTTTATTGCATCAGTATCTGGAATATTTCTAAGTGTAAATATCTTATCGCTGTTTATTCCTGGGATATTAGGTCTTAGTGCCTTAGCTCCAGGGGACAATATTAAGTAATCATAGCTTTCTTCATAAGCACCCTTTGTTTTGCTTTTAACAGTAACTTTTTTATTTATTGTATCTATATTAGTAACTTCACTGTTGTTTCTTACATCTATATTAAATCTAGCTTTCATAGCTTCAGGCGTTTGAACAAGAAGCTTAGTTCTATCTTTTATAGTTTCTCCAATGTAATAAGGAAGACCACAGTTTGCAAAAGATATATATTCATCTCTTTCAAACATAATAATCTCTGCATTTTCATCCAATCTTCTAAGTCTAGCCGCAGCAGAGGCACCTCCTGCAACTCCACCAACTATTAAAACCTTTTTGCTCATACAAATCCTCCTTGAATCTTCGTCAAAAATAAATTACTATATTCATATATTATGATATACTAATTTAAGTGTCAACCTTTTTTATTAGCTTTTATAAATTTTGTTATTAATATACCAGTTTAGAATAATTCTTGATGAAGAACTTCATCTTAAGCTATTTAGAGAAATGTATGAGAAATATAAATACTCAGCTTAATAAATAATGCTTGAACTTAATCAAAACAAAAGATATTCTAAGACTATATAACATATCTTTTGAATAAATAAAGGATGAAGCAAATGAGTAAGATAGTTAATGTTAAAAATACAGTAATTGGTGAAGGCATGCCTAAGATTTGTGTTTCAATGGTAAGTGAAACCATATCAGATTTAATTGTGGAAGCTGAGTTTTTAAAAGAGCAAAGGATAGATATTGTAGAATGGCGTGTTGATTTCTTTAATGATTCTTTGAAAAGAGATAAAGTTAAAGAAGCTTTAATAGAGATAAGTAAAGTATTAGGTGATAAACCATTAATTTTTACTTTGCGAACCTCTAAAGAGGGCGGTAAAAAAGATATTGACACTAAATACTATATGGAAATAAATAGAGAAGTTATTGAAACAAAGTTAATTGATATTGTTGATATTGAGCTGTTCAATGATGAAAAAGATGTTAAGAAGTTAATTGATGAGGCACATAAAAATAATATATTTGTTATAGTTTCAAATCATGACTTTTATAAAACGCCATCCAAAGAAGAAATTATTAACAGACTGATTAAAGCTTATAAACTTGGAGCGGATATTCCTAAAATTGCAGTAATGCCAAACACTGCAGAAGACGTAATTACACTTATAGATGCATCAAGAATTGCAAAAGAAAAATATATTGATGCTCCAATAATTGCAATATCTATGTCTGGAAAAGGTGTAATAAGCAGACTATCTGGAGAACTTTTCGGATCTGCAGTTACTTTTGGAGCGACGAATAATAGCTCTGCTCCAGGTCAGGTTCAAGTGGAAACTCTACGGGAAATAATAGAACTGCTTCATAGTAGTATGTGAAGCAGTTCTATTATTTTATTAACAGTCATATTAAAATCTTGATCATTTAAAATTTCTATATCACTGTACTTTTTGTATAGATGATATCTTTCTTCATAAAGCTTATATAATCTTGAAGTTCCATCTGCTAAAAGAGGTCTTCCGGATATATCTATATCATTTATTATATTTTCAAGCGGTCTATTAATAAAAAGTATAACTGAGTTTCTTTTTAAAACTTCCATATTTGATGAGACTTTTACTGAGCCTCCGCCTGTTGAAATTATTGAAGGGCAATTTTTACTCACAGCTTCTATAGCTTCACTTTCCAATTTTCTAAAATAATCTTCTCCTTTTAGAAAGATTGTGCTTACTGTTTCTTTTTCTTTGTTCTCAATATACTCATCAATATCATAGAAGGGAAGAGAAAGTATTTTAGCTATTTCTCTGCCTATGCTGGTTTTTCCAGAGCCAGGCATTCCAATAAGAGTAATATTCTTATTTATAGTTTTAAAATTCTTCATATACAGCCTCACTTATAACATTAAAGTCTATATTATAAGCATAATTATAACATAATATTATAAATACAAAATTCATATATTTTATAGATATAAATAATTGTGAGGTATACATGTCTATATATCTTGATATTGAAACAATCAAAGAACTGTTAGGAGACAAGTATTATAGGGAACAAAAACAACTTACTCTGGACGAACTGAAGAACTTCGATGGCAGTGGCGGAAAACCAGCTTATGTGGCAGTGGAAGGCATAGTTTATGATGTAAGTGTTCAGCCAGCATGGGGAGGAGGATCACATTTTGGACTCATTGCCGGAAAAGATTTAACACAGCAGTTCAAAGGATGTCATAGCTCAACTCAAATTCTTAGTTCATTGCCAAAGGTGGGAATATTAAAAACTGAAAGATGGAGATAGCGGTAACATAAAAATGGCAGCTTATTTTTTAGCTGCCATTTTTATGTTGGTGTAAATTATTTTAGATCTTAATTTTAAATTATAATTATAGCTAAATTTGTCCAGTAATACGCTGAACAATAATACTTACGACAGCAACAGTAAACCATACAATAACCCCTAAGAACATAGGTTTTGCTCCTGTTTTAAGCATTTTCTTAAAATCTGAGTTTAATCCGATTGCAGTAAGAGCCATAACTATCATGAATTTACCAACAATATTGATATAATGAATACTATTGCCGCTAAAAATGCCTAGTGTATTTAAAAGAGATGCCACTAAAAACCAAACAATAAACCAAGGAAATATTTTTTTAAAACTGTAGTTTACTTTTGAATTTTCCATGGACTCTTTTTTCTTTTTATAGGCAGTTATAAATGAAAATACTAAAGATATAGGAATAATCATTGTAGTTCTAGTAAGCTTAACTATTGTTGCATAGGCACCTGCAGCATTGCTGTAAGCATAACCTGCTGCTACAACCGAAGAAGTATCATTAATGGCTGTACCTGCCCAAAGTCCAAAAGCTTTATCAGAAAAACCTAATAGATGTCCTAAAGGCGGGAATATTAATACAGCAATAACATTGAATAAAAATATAGTAGAAACAGAGTATGCAATTTCCATGTCATCAGCTTCTATAATTGGTGATACAGCAGCAATAGCAGAACCACCGCAAATAGCAGTACCTACACCGATTAATGTTTTTAAATTACTTGAAATACCTAAAAGCTTACCAAAACCGTAAGCACTTATAAATGCAGCTGATAAAGTAAATATCATAACTGAAAAGGAAGTTAAGCCAGTCTTCCATACCTGTGTAAGACTCAAACCTGCCCCTAAAACTATTATGGCCCATTGAAGTATCTTTTTTGAGGTAAAGGTAACACCTTTTTCTACTGCTTTAGGCTTTCCTATAAAGTTATTAATAATAATACCTATAATTATTCCGAATACTGCTCCGCCTATAATTGGGAATATTGAACCTAGCCAATTTGCTAGGAGTGCTATTATAAAAGCAAATAAAACTCCTGATAAATTTTGTTTAATCCAATTCATTTGAATTACCTCCTTCTTTAAAGTACAAATTAATAATAGTATAAAGCGAGGTGATTTACAAATTAGTTATTCTTATCAAGATATAAGGAATTCTTATTGACATAAGAAATACATAGAAGTAGTATAAGTACATAATTAAACTCTTATATATTGTTAAAGGAAGGTAATTTATGTTAGAGAAATTAAAAGAAATCTCAGAACTGCTAAAGGTGATTTCAAATGAAAATAGACTGGCAATAGTATGTCACTTAATTGAAAAACCTATGACTGTTGGTGAGCTTCATGAAAGACTAAGTCATGTTACTCAACCTGCATTATCTCAGCATCTTGCTGTACTTAAAATGAATAGAATATTAGATTCTAATAAAAGTGGTCTTAATATTACTTATTTCATTAAGGACAAACGTATAATAAATATTATTGAAGCTTTAAAGTCGAATTACTGTAATTAAAATATAAATTGAATATATCATTATATTTAAAGGCTGCTGTTATAGAACTCATAAACAATAATTTTATTAATAAATAAAGGAATATTGCTAAACATATAGTTATATTTACAAACTCGAGGAGTGTATGAAAATGGACAAAGAAACTAAAGAATTAGATTTGCTGATTATAGGAGGAGGACCGGCAGGTCTTACAGCAGCGATATATGCAGCAAGAGCTAAAATGAACATGACCCTACTTGAAAGTGAACTTTTGGGAGGGCAGGTTAGAAATAGCTATACTATAGAAAATTATCCAGGATTCAAGACCATACCTGGCGGGGAACTTTCAGATGTAATGTCAGAACAAGCGAAGGAATTAGGAGCTAAGATAGAGAGCTTTAGTAAAATACTTAATGTTGTTCTTAAAGATGACGAAAAAATTATTGAAACCAAGAAGTTTATATATAAGCCTAAAGCTGTTATAATTTCAACAGGTGCAACACCTAAAAAACTTCCTGTTCCTAATGAAGAAAAGTTCTCAAGCAGAGGAGTTCACTATTGTGCTGTCTGTGATGGAGCTATGTATGAGGGAAGTGTAGTTGGAGTTGTAGGTGGAGGAAATTCAGCTCTAGAAGAAGCACTGTTTTTAACTAAGTTTGCTTCAAAAGTTATATTAATCAGGAGATATGATTATTTTAAAGGTGAAAAAGCAACTATTGATGAGGTTTTAAATCATCCTAAAATTGAAGTTATGTATAACTGGGATTTAATAAATGTTGATGGTGATCAATTTGTAAATAAAGCCTTTATAAAAAATACAAAAACATCAGAGGAAAAACAGATAGAACTCAGCGCAGTATTTGGATATATTGGAACTGAGCCTAAAACAGAAAAATTCAAGGATTTTATAAAACTTACACCACAGGCATATGTTATTACAGATGAAAACATGAAGACAAATATAAAAGGAGTATTTGCTGCAGGAGATGTTCGAGAAAAGCAATTTAGACAAATAACAACTGCTGTGGCCGATGGTACGATAGCAGCCTTAACGGCAGAAAAATATATCGCAGAAAAGAGAATATAATAAAAGATCGCCTATGAAATTATTTCATAATAGGCGATTTTTTTTATATACTTTAATAGTTTACAAAATATAACTTTGTTTTAGTTCATATAAAATTCATAAAATTGCCTCCTAATTTACATATAAGCTATTTAAACTTAAATTATCGATAAAGTATATTAATGGATAAATGTTATCTATAGGAGGGTAATATGAAAAAAGTTTTTATAGCTTGTATATTAGGCGCGTTAATAATTCTTGGAGGTTGTTCTAACAAAACAGCCGTTGAAAATAAGCCAGTTTCAGAAAGCAATATTAGCACAGAAGCTTCATCAAACAAAGAATTTACATTAGATGAATTGAAGAAATATAATGGTCAAAATGGAAATCCGGCTTATGTCGCAGTAGATGGAGTAGTTTATGATGTAACCCATGCTAAAGGCTGGAGAAACGGAAAACATGAAGGTGGAGTAACAGCAGGAAATGACTTGTCAGATGCTATAAATAAATCTCCACATGGAAAAGATGTCCTTAATGGCTTGACTATAGTTGGAAAACTTAAATAATTTATAATATTGTATAAGGAGGGTATAATGAACAATAATAAACATTTGATTAGCAATAAAAAAGAAAGGATAAGAGTGATTTATTCCCTGGGGATATTTGCATTATTCGCAGGAATTTTAATTTATCTTATTACACATACTGGAAATCAATCAGGTTTTATAAGCACTAGAGCACTGAGAAAGATGGGTGGATCAATAGGTGAGATAGCAGCTTATGGGTTTGGCTTTTCAATATCTATGTATGTGATAAGAAGAGTTGTTAAAAGAATAAGTTCAAAGGAAATTAAACAAAAGCTTTTAGTTCTAGCCAGAATCACGAGAGAATGGCATGTTCCAATATCTATTATAGCTTTTGGCATAATACTGCTTCATGCATATATTATGATATCAAGAGGATTATTTTTTAACCTGCGTTATATATCTGGACTTTTGGCTTTAGGAGTTTTAGCAGTTCAAATTTTATCAGGAATCTTTAGGTATAAAAAAATAGGTGTAAAGTTTCACATGATTACAGGGATAATTTTTATATTAACTATGATTATTCACCTTCTGACATAATAACATAATTAATAAATTGAAATTTAAAAACAAGCATCAATTTAGTGCTTGTTTTTATTTTGCGAAAACTATTAGAGGATATAATTCTTAAACTTAAGCAAGCTATAGTTAGCTTAATAATTCAAATTAAATTTTGACGTCTAGGAGGATTTTTATGGCAACAATAAAAATGATTACTGAAAAAGAAGCTGAAGGCGAAGTAAAATCTATGTTTGAACAAATCAAGCACATGTTTGGAGAAGAAATACCGTTAACTTTTCAGGCAATGGCTAATCATCCTGAGTATATGAAAATAGTATTAGAAAAGATGAAAACTGTAATGGAATCTGAAGAAATCGATAAGAAAACAAAACTTGCAATAGCTTTTTCAGTGTCTGTAATGAATAACTGTGAGATGTGCATAACTATGTATACTAAGCAGTTAAAAGACGCTGGTTTTACTGACAAGCAGATAGTTGAGATAATATCTGTAATTGATCTTGTAGGTTCAATGAATCATTTTAATAACGGAACAATAATAAAACCACATTAATTTATAGCATTTCTAATAAAGAGCCGCAGAACTAAGAAAGTTTTAGTCTGCGGTTTTTTGCTGATTTAGCATTATTATTATGATAATATAATACTTGAAAAGTTGTATTTCAGGAGTTGATATTTTGCTTGATGTAAGATTAATAACATTTATTACTGTTGCAAGGATTAAGAGCTTTACCAAGGCAGCAGAAATATTAAATTTAACTCAGCCAGCTGTATCTCAGCATATAAAATATCTAGAAGAGTATTATGGAGTAGGTTTAATTAAAAAGACGGGAAAGGAAATTGATTTAACAGAAGAAGGATTAATTTTATATAAATATGCTAAGGAATTGGAGATTCTATATAGAAACTTAGAAACCGAAATAAGAAATAAAAGCGGCATACATAAGTCATATAAAGTTGGAGCTTCAATGACAGTAGGAGGGTATGTATTACCTTATATTTTAGCAGAATATAAAAGAGAACATCCTAATACAGATATGCTTCTTCAAGTGAATAATACTGAGGAAATAATAAGTAAATTATTGAATAGAAAACTTGATTTAGCTTTAGTTGAAGGTAATTTTGATAGAAATAAGTTTAGTTATAAGAAATTTAAAGACGATGAAATGGTACTTGCTGTTTCAGATAAACATGAATTTGCCAAAAAGGATAAGGTTTCTATCGAAGAAATATTAAAAGGTGAATTGATAATAAGGGAAAAAGGTTCTGGTACAAGAGAAATATTTGAAAATATGCTGAAAGAATTAGGATATGATATAAATAGTTTTAATCCATATATGGAACTTGGAAGTATCTCTGCAATAAAATCTCTAGTAGAAGAGAACTTAGGGTATACTATAATTTCAAAAGAAACAATAAAAAGAGAGCTTAAGCAAGGTGGTATAAAGATAGTTCCAATTGAAGGAATGCAAATATACAGAGAGTTCAACTTTATTTATCTTAAGGGGAGCAATGAGAAATTTATCAATGAGTTTATTAAATTTTGTTATATGAATGCATAAAATTGTAGTTTTATACTTGAAAAAGTACAGCAAAAGAAGTCTGTTTAGGGGAACAGACTTCTTTTTATATAAGGATAAATTTAAATTTGGGTTTTAACCCATAAATAATAATTACCAACTAATCAATATGAGGGATGTTTGATAATTTGACTAGTTGACTATATTTGTATTATAATATCGAATTGTGTAGAAATTATGAAGAAGATGCAAACTGAAAGAAAAATTTATTGCTAGACAATCTTCATATGTTCTTCATATTTTATTGATATAATCCACAACTAAGCGAGGCAATAAATCAAACTAAAACTATTTTGAAAAAATTGTAAGGAGATAAGGTGATGAAAAAGAGAGCAGGAGTTTTTGTATTAGTTTTTACATTAATGGCGGTAATTAGTAGTCCAGTATCAGCAGCACCAGCATCTGAACAACTGAAAAGTCAGAAACAGCAACTTCAAGAGGATAAAAACAGACTTAAAAATGCGCAAGATAAAAGATTTGATATAGAACAGAATATAGAGAATTTGGACAATCAGATTGAAGATACTATGAACCAGATTCAAGAGAATAAGAAACAAATTAACAAAACGCAGGAAGAAATAAAAAATTCTGAAAGTGAATTGAAAAAATCAGAACAAGATATAAAGGCAGAACAAGACTTATTTAATAAGAGAATACGTGCAATTTACATAAATGGTATTGATGGATATCTAAACATAATACTTGAGTCAAAAGGTTTTAATGATTTTCTTTCAAGAGTGGAAACCTTAAGAAGCATTGTGGAATTAGATGAAAAAATAACTTCAAATATTAGATCAAAGCAGGAAGAATTAAATAATAAGAAAAAAAGTTTAAATGATCAGAATACTAAATTGTTAGCACTAAATGATGAAAATGTTAAAAAGATGGACAAACTAAAAGCAAGCAAAGATCAACAAAGTAAATTAATTGACGAAGCAAAAAAACAAGAAAATTTATATGCATCTGCAGTAAATGAATCGCAGGCGCAATTAAATGAAACTTTAAAACAAATTGAAGCTATAAGGCAAGCTACTCCCAAATATACTCCTTCTAGAGGAGCCGTGCCGGCATCCAGCAATGCAGTAGTAGCTTATGCTTCTAATTTCCTAGGAACGCCATATTTGTGGGGCGGAACATCACCATCAGGTTTTGACTGTTCAGGGTTCACTCAATATGTGTACAGGCACTTTGGGATTTCTCTAGGAAGAACTACTTATGATCAAATAAAAAATGGTTATTCTGTTTCAAGAGATGAACTTCAACCAGGAGATTTAGTTTTCTACGGAAGAGGAGGAAGTCCAACTCACATGGGAATATATATAGGAAACGGCATGTATATACATTCACCAAGAACAGGTGATGTTATAAAAATTTCTTCATATAATAGAGCAGATTATATTATTGCTAGAAGAGTTATGTAAAAAAGAGACAGCTATGCTGTCTCTTTTTTTATGAAATAATCAAATCTTCATATATTCTTCATAAAATTTAATTATTATGTATTTGTAAATAAATAGAATGCTCAAGTGGGCATAAAGTCAAAGGAGGACATAACTATATGAATAAAACTAAAAAAACAACAGCCTTAATTGTTTCTTCCATAATAGTACTGTCGTTAGCAGGCTGCAGCAGAACAGTAACTGGTAGTAAGGAGTCGGATAACGGACTTAAAGCTTTTAATGAAATTGTAAAG
The DNA here is from genome assembly GCF_016765585.1 of Clostridium rhizosphaerae. Classification (GTDB taxonomy): domain Bacteria; phylum Bacillota; class Clostridia; order Clostridiales; family Clostridiaceae; genus Clostridium_AT; species Clostridium_AT rhizosphaerae. The sequence continues at coordinate 608,924 of NZ_JAESWC010000018.1, read as the reverse complement.
GCTTATCCACAAAATAGAGGCTTTCATAATGCACTTCAACATTGGGGATTCAAGCTGCCTACAGGAGAAAAGTTTGAGTGGACAAAAGACATGTCTGCAAACAAGGCGGATTTTGCAATGGTAATGCTTGCTGATCCTTTAGTAAAGGCAGGACTTGACGTTAATAAACTTGACAAAAATGAGTGGTTATATAGTCCGGCAGCAAAGGAAGAGGGACAGGATTCACCAAATAGGCTGGTTAAACCTTATAATGTTAGTGATAAAAAAGTTAAATCTACCGGCTCAGAGGATGCTTTCAGAAGAATATTAAAGGCTGATCCGAGTTTAATAAAGTATCATGAGTCTGAGCAGCACTATAGATTAATTATTGGGGATGGTAATGAGGTGCAATGGACTGAGAAATTGGGGTTAAATGATGCAGATATGACATTTATACTTAAGGCAGAGCCCCTAATAAAAGCAGGATTAGATATAAATAAGCTTGAAGGAACAGGCTGGATATTTAAGCAAGCTGGTAAAGATGATATGGGAGAAAACCCAGATCAAATAGTTAAATCATACAAAATAAGCAAATGATTTATATAATTAAGTCCCTCCTCGGATGGGGAGGGTAAATTTATTTATAATACTCTTGCAAAATGTTTATAAATATACTATAGTATAAATATACCCCACCCACCCCGGGTGGGTGATTAGGAGGGTTATTATGAACGAGGAACAAAAAAAAGCACTTCAGTCATTAAAAACTTCAAAGGGACAAATTGAAGGCATTATAAAAATGATTGAAGAAGGAAGATACTGTGTTGATGTTTCTAATCAGATTATTGCAGCTCAGGCTCTACTTAAAAAAGCAAATTTACTGATTTTAAAGCAGCATATACATCATTGTGTAAAGGATGCATTTAAGCATGACAATGCAGACGAAAAAATTGATGAGGTTATAGATATTTTATCAAAAATGACAGATAGGTGAGGAGGTTAAAGGTCTAAATGACCTTTAACGAGTAATTTTCGAGCGGAGCGAGAGTCTTAAATTGCTCAGTGCTTCCGACTAAAAGGAGGTTAAAGTCCTAAATGGACTTTAACGAGCAATTAGTGAGCGGAAGCGAGTAATCTTTAATTGCTCAGTGCTTCCGACTAAAAGGAGGAAATTAAATGGCAACTAAGTCATTAAAAATAGAAGGAATGACCTGCGCAGCTTGTGCAAAGGCTGTAGAAAGAGCTTCTAAGAAGCTGCAGGGAGTTTCTGAGGCAAGTGTCAACTTTGCAACTGAAAAACTTAATATAAATTTTGATGAGACAGAAGTAGGCATACCTGATATACAGGCAGCTATTGAAAAAGCAGGCTATAAGGCGGTTGTTGAAGCAAGCAGCAATACCTTAAAAATTGAAGGCATGACCTGTGCAGCATGTGCCAAAACCGTTGAAAGAGTTACTAAAAAACTCGATGGTGTTATAGAATCTAACGTTAATTTTGCAACAGAAAAACTAAGTATAAGTTATGAGCCTTCTAAGGTTAGGATTTCCGATATAAAGAGAGTTATAGAAAAAGCAGGCTATAAGGCTTTAGAGGAAGAAGTTACAGTAGATGAGGATAAGGAAAAGAAAGAAAAAGAGATAAAGCTTTTATGGAAAAAGTTTATTATTTCAATGATATTTACAATACCTCTGCTTGCTATTTCCATGGGGCATATGCTTGGAGAAAAGCTTGGGTATAGTCTTCCAAGCTTTATAGATCCGATGACGAGCCCTAGGACATTTTCACTAGTTCAACTGGCTTTAGTCATACCAGTTATGATTGCAGGAAATAGATTCTTTAGAGTGGGCTTTAAGTCCCTCATAAGAAGAAGTCCTAATATGGATTCCTTAATTGCAGTAGGTACTTCAGCTGCATTTCTATATGGAATATTTGCTATAGTACAGATATTCAGCGGCAACATTGATTATGCCTATGATTTATATTTTGAATCGGCTGGGGTTATTATAACTCTCATAACTTTAGGAAAATACCTGGAGTCTGTTACAAAAGGTAAAACCTCCGAAGCTATTAAAAAGCTTATGGGCCTTGCTCCTAAGACAGCTATTATTATTAGAGATAATCAAGAAATAGAAATCTCTATTGATGAAGTTGAAGTTGGAGATATTATAGTAGTTAAGCCGGGAGAGAAAATGCCTGTAGACGGCGAAGTAGTTGAAGGAATGACATCAGTTGATGAATCTATGCTGACAGGAGAAAGTATTCCAGTAGAAAAAACTATCGGAGACAAAATAATAGGAGCAAGCATAAATAAAAATGGTGCTATTAAATACAAAGCTACTAGAGTTGGAAAAGATACAGCTTTAGCTCAAATTATAAAGTTAGTAGAGGATGCTCAGGGCTCCAAGGCTCCAATCGCTAAAATGGCTGACATTATATCAGGTTATTTTGTTCCTGTTGTTATGTCTATTGCACTTCTTTCAGCTTTAGGATGGTATTTTATTGGAAGCGAGACAGGAGTATTTGCTCTTACCATATTTATATCAGTTCTTGTTATTGCATGTCCATGCGCGTTAGGGTTAGCTACTCCAACTGCAATAATGGTTGGTACAGGAAAAGGTGCAGAATATGGTGTTCTAATAAAAAGTGGTGTAGCACTTGAAACAGCTCATAAAATTAAAACTATAGTATTTGATAAAACTGGTACTATAACAGAGGGAAAGCCTAAGGTTACAGATGTTGTAACTGTCAATGGAATAACAGAAGACGAGTTATTGCAGATTGCTGCATCAGCAGAAAAGGGTTCAGAACATCCGCTTGGTGAAGCAATAGTAAAGGGAGCTGAAGATAAAGGTTTAGAATTTAAGAAACTAGATTTCTTCAAAGCTATTCCAGGACACGGAATAGAAGTTAAGATAGATGGTAAAGATGTTTTACTTGGAAACAGAAAGCTTATGCTTGAAAGTAATATTTCACTGGAAAACTTGGAGGAGACTTCACATAAACTAGCTGGTGAAGGTAAAACTCCGATGTATATAGCTGTAGATGAAAAAATAGCAGGAATTATTGCTGTTGCAGATACAGTTAAAGAAAACAGTAAAAAGGCAATTGAACAGCTTCATAAAATGGGAATAGAAGTTGCAATGATTACTGGAGACAACAAGAGAACTGCTGAAGCAATAGCTAAGCAAGTTGGAATAGATAGAATACTAGCAGAAGTTCTTCCTCAGGATAAGGCAAATGAAGTCAAAAAACTTCAGGCAGAAGGTAAAAAAGTTGCAATGGTTGGTGACGGTATAAATGATGCTCCAGCTCTTGCACAAGCAGATATAGGTATTGCGATAGGCTCAGGTACAGACGTTGCTATGGAATCAGCTGACATTGTTCTTATGAGAAGCGATTTAATGGATGTACCAACAGCAATTCAGTTAAGCAAGAAGACTATTACAAATATTAAGGAAAACTTATTCTGGGCATTTGGGTATAATACTTTAGGTATACCAGTTGCTATGGGAATACTGTACATTTTTGGCGGACCGCTATTAAACCCAATAATAGCAGCTGCTGCTATGAGCTTTAGTTCAGTATCAGTACTACTAAATGCTTTAAGATTAAAGGGCTTTAAGCCAGCTAGATAACTAGAAAAGAAGATAAGAAGATAACTAGATAAGAATATATCTTCTTATCTAGTTACTAATTATAAATAATAAATATAATGGAGGAGAATAAATATGAAAAAGAAAATATTAGTTGAAGGCATGAGCTGTGGACACTGCGTTAATCATGTTAAGGAGGCTCTTAGCGAACTTAATGGAGTAACTAGTGTAGATGTAAATTTAGCTTCTAAAACAGCTATACTTGAAGCAACAGTTGAAGTCAGTGATGTAGATATAAAGGCTGCTATTGATGACGCCGGATATGATGTTGCTGGTATAGAAACACTATAATAAAAAAGGCTTTGGCATTAGGTTTGCCAAAGCTTTTTTTATTGTTTTTATTGACCAAGATATTTGCTTCTAATTTTTTCTAAGTCGGTGGTTTTTAAATTATCTACGGCCTCAACTATACCAAGAACACTATTGTCTTTAACAATAGCATAGCCGCCTGATTTCTTAGGACTAAATTCAACCTCATTTATACCTTTTTTAGCAGTAAAGGAGGAAACTTTATCTCCTGTATTTGCATCTACTATTGTATATTCGCCTTCAGGGTTGTCAAAGGCATTTAGATCAAAGGTTAATTTAGTACTTGTGCTGCTGCCAGTTACGATAATGAGCGGCTGAAGCTCGTAGCCTTTTCCCTTGAAAGTGGCGCTCTGGATTTTTCCGGCTGATAATGCTTTATTAACTAATACATCTGTAGGAACCTTTGTTAAATCACTGCCATAAATGCTGGACTGAGTAGATGCTCCAGAACCTGAGCCATCATCTGCTACAGGACCTGCACAGCAGCTAGGACCAGTACTTGCTGGAGGTATAGAGGAATCAGATTTTGATGTATCAACTGTATCAAGCTTGTCAGTTACTTTTATTACACCTCTTATCATTCCCATCCAGCAGCTAAAACTTAAGTCTTTATCTCCAGGTGTAAATTCAATAATATTTTCACCTTTCTTTAATTTCTGTTGTTTGTTTAAAGAAGGAATTACAATAGCATTATTACAAGAGGTAATTTGATCCCCATTTATTATCCATTTAACAGGAACTCCCTTTTGAACGTAAAAAGCGTTAGGGGTATAGCCATTATTGTTGGCAGTCATAGTTATTGTTTGAACCCCATCTTTAATTGTTGCCTTAGCAATGTTTGAATTAGAGGTTCCGCTTGAATTACTTCCTAGAAGGCTCTTTGAACTTGCTAGAGCTGTCATTGGATTAATATTTATGCCTGCTAGTGCAAGACCTCTGTTTCCCATTATAAGACCTAAAACGATTATTAAGACGCCACTGAATTTAAGTATTTTCTTAGTATAACCTTTGCTTAATATACCAGAAACTGCACCGAAGGTTAACATAAGAGGAACAGTTCCGATTGAGAACATAAACATGGATAATGCACCTTTTGCAGCACTTCCGGTTCCAAGGGCAAATAGCTGCATTGTTTGCAGCGGACCGCAGGGCATAAGCCCATTTAAGAGACCTACAATAAATGGAGAACCGGATTTGTTCTTAGCTTTGCAGGCTGCATGAGGCAATCTTATTTGAAATTTTCTAAAGGTCTTAAAACCAGCCATATTAAAACCCATCATAATCATGAAAAGACCAGCAAATATTTGAAGACCAGCCTTTGCGGTAAGTGAAAGTGAAAATACTGAACCAAGAGCTCCAATAATTCCACCAAGGATAGTATAGGAAACAACTCTTCCTATGTTGTAAAAAAGAGCCGGTTTCATAGCTTCAAACTTATTAGTACTTTCTTTTGATAGGGTTTGAGAAAGCATTATTCCACCGCACATACCAACACAGTGTATGGAAGTCAGAATTCCTACTACAAAAAGAACAGCATAGGAAGCATTAGTAAGCTTAGATTCCATATCAAAACCACTGGTTTTTAATCCAAGCAGCACAACCGCGGCTACAACTATTAGGATACCCATGAACTTGTAGTCGTTTGAACTTTGTGTGCTGTAGCCTGCCTCTTTTATGACAGCTTTAATTTTGTTTATGCTGCATAATTCATCATCATATTCAACTTCAGCAAACTGACCGGAAAAGCTTGCTTTAACATTTAATACTCCATCCAATTTCTTTATGGCTCTTTCAACTCGATTTTCACAAGAACCGCAGGTCATTTCATAAACTTTAATTTTTTCAGTTTTAATACTCATAAATTACTCCTTTCGCTTTCAATCTAGACACTATATGATTTCAATACTAATTAACAGCAGCAATTTATAAGCTTGCCTCATTTTAGTGCCTTTTATCATAAAATAAAGTATATAAAATAATTGTGTGGATTTTATGAAGATTAGACGAAATAAAATGAACAAATAATTAACATAAAATGGAAAACATGATTTGTGATTCGATATTAAAATAAAAGTAAAGGTAAAAAACAAAAATGTGGAGAAAACTCTAATACTTTGATATATTAGTAGAATAATAAAAGTGTTACGTTAGGCATATTAGGTTTTAGATATGTAAAATGAATTTGTCAAACTATGGAGGTGGTAGTTGATTTGAAATATAAGAAATCTATAGCAGTATTTAGTATTGTAATTGTTTCAGTTTTAGTAATAAGTGTAATATATTCATACTTTCACAGCCTGCATACTATTAATAAGGAAAACTCATACATAATTATAAAAAATGAGTCTTCTCTAAGCGAGGTAGCAAAACAATTTAAGAGTAGGGGCATTATAAAACCTAATAATAGCTTTCTTGTGTATGCAAGATTGTTTGGAATGGGCAGCGGCATAAAAGAAAGTAAACTTATTATAAAGCCAAATATGAACTATAAAGAATTGATATTAAAATTACAAAATGGACAATCAGATTTTGCAGTAGTAACTATACCGGAAGGTTTTACACTTTACCAAATCAGTGAAAGATTGCAAAAGAATTTATCACTAAACAAGGATAATTTCTTAAATATAACAATTAGTGATTTGACCTATAATGATTTGATTTCAAAAAGAGATAATACCCATTTTGATTTGGAGGGTTTTTTATACCCAGATACATATTACATACCAGTGGGATATACTGAGAAAGATGCTGCAAATCTAATGTTTAATAGATTCAAAAGTGTGTTTTCTGATAAATATATTATTCGAACAAAGGAACTTGGATTAAGTATTAATCAAGTTATAACTATAGCTTCTTTAATCGAAAAGGAAGCTGCGAATGATAATGAAAGAAGCAGAATTGCAGGTGTTATTTATAATAGGATAAAAAAAGGTATGCCTCTCCAAATTGATGCAGCAGTTATATATGCTATTACTAAAGGTAAAGGTACAATTCAAAAGGTTACTTATGATGATTTAAAAATACAGGATGTATATAATACCTACTTGTATAAAGGATTCCCACCAGGGCCAATTGCTTCACCAGGAAAGCCATCAATAGAAGCTGCATTATATCCTGAAGAAAATGACTATTTGTATTATGTGGCTAATGGAAAAGGACATGTTTTTAGTAAAACTTATGAAGAACACATGAGCAATGTAAAAAAATATATAAAATAGAAAGAAGGCTTACTATTCCAGCCTTCTTTTTGTTATAAGCATAAAATCTTGATTTTATTAGATAATGGAATATTTACATAAATTAAGGTAAAAATATTTGAATGGTACGTAAATTTTTATATGGAGGCAAATATGAAAGTAGGATTTCCAAAGGGACTTTTATACTTTAAGTATTATCCTTTTTTTAAGAGCTTTTTTAATGAACTTGGAGCTGAAATTATTGTTTCGGAGGATACAAACAAGAAAATATTAGATGAAGGCGTTAAATACTGTGTGGATGAAGCTTGCCTTCCTATTAAAATATTTCATGGACATGTTGCTTCGTTAAGAGATAAGTGTGATGTTATGTTAATACCCAGAATAATGCAAATCAGAAAAAGAGAGTACATATGTCCCAAGTTTTGCGGGCTTCCTGAAATGATTTTAAATACTATACCTGATGTGCCGAGAGCAATAACGGCTCCTTTTTATGCTGTTTCAGAAAGTAAATTATATAGCTTTGCAATGGAAGCTGGTAAAGAAATTACTAACAGCAGGACAGCAATTAAAAGAGCCTTCAAAACAGCAATATTTGAACAAAATAAATTTAAAACAGGAATAAAAAATGAGAATTATAGTATCAATGTTGCCTTAGTAGGACATCCGTATAATCTTTATGACAATTTTATTAATATGAATTTAGTAAAAAAACTAAACAATCTTGGTGTTGGGGTAATAACAGAGGAAAGCATTAATGATGAACTAATAGACAATGAAGTAAAAAAGCTTTATAAAAGGCCTTTTTGGACTTTTGCAAGAAATTCTTACGGCTTTGCGGTTCATTCACATAAAAATAAATTAGTTGATGGAATTATTTATGTATCTTCCTTTGCCTGCGGAATAGACTCTGTAATAGTAGAGCTTATAAAGGATAACATAGGTGAGTCTCCATTTATGATATTAAAGGTTGATGAGCATACAGGAGAGGCTGGTCTTGATACAAGAATAGAAGCTTTTGTGGATATGATTGAAAGGAGGGTTTTAATTGAAAATAACACTTCCTCACTTGGGTAATGTATATTTAGCTGCAAAGGCGTTATTTGATGGACTCAATATAGACTATGTTATACCGCCATTAAACAGCAATTCTTCACTGGAAATCGGTTCTTTTTATTCACCGGAAGAAATATGCCTTCCTTTTAAAATAATGATAGGAAATTATATTCAGGCAATTGAGCAAGGTGCTGACACTGTAATTCTTACAGGAAGCTGTGGACCCTGCAGGTTTGGAGAATACTGTGAAATGCAGATGAATTTATTGAAAAAGCTGGGTCATGAGCTACAATTTATAGTAATAGATTCACCGGGAGATATAGGTATTAAGGAATTATATAATAGAATAAATAAAATATCATTAAGCAGTAATCTGACTAAGTACGAGCAGATAAAAGCTTTATTTAATGCTGTAAAGGTTATGAACCTAATAGATGAAATTGAAGCAAGAGCGCATTATCTTGCTGGATACGAAAAAATAAAAGGTGAATGTAAAATAATATTAAACAGCGCTAAACGAGATGCATTAAACTGTAATAATCCTACAGCTATGATTAAGCTGCTAACTAACTATAAAAACAAGATAAATGGTATAGAAGTAAATACAAATATAAATCCAATAAAAATTGCTATAATAGGTGAAATATATACTATAATTGAACCTTTTTCAAATTTATATATTGAAGAAAAGCTTATGGACTATGGGGTTTCAACAAAAAGAAGACTAACTCCAAGCTGGTGGGTAAAAAATACTGCTTTAGTACCCACTAAGCTAAATTCACTTGACATAAAAAGGGGAGCAAAAGAATATCTTTCCCATCAAATCGGAGGTCATGCAAGAGAATGTGTAGGGGAAGCTGTTTTAGCCTATGAAGAAGGCTTTGATGGAGCTATTCAAATTTTCCCTATGGGATGTATGCCTGAAATTGTTTCTAAGGCTATTCTTCCGCAAGTTTCCAAGGATAAAGATTTTCCTATTATGTCTCTTGTTGTAGATGAGATGACAGGTGAAGCCGGTTATGTTACAAGGATAGAAGCCTTTGTAGACTTACTTGAGAGGAGACGATACAATGCATTATCTAGGTGTTGATGTAGGTTCAGTAAGCACTGACCTTGTACTTTTAGATGAGAAAATGAATGTAGCTGAAAAACTTTATTTAAGAACAAAAGGAAGACCTATAAGAGCTATTCAAGAAGGTTTTAAGATTTTAAAAACCAAGTATGAAGGAATAGAAATCGGTGCCGCTGGTACTACTGGAAGCGGAAGACACATTGCTTCAACTTTAATTGGAGGAGATGCAGTTAAAAATGAGATAACGGCCCATGCAGTGGCAGCTCTTGAAATTGATAAAGAAGTTAGAACTATTATTGAAATTGGAGGTCAGGACTCTAAAATCATAATTTTAAATAACGGGGTGGTTACCGACTTTGCAATGAATACTGTTTGCGCAGCGGGCACCGGATCATTTCTTGACAGGCAGGCTGAAAGGTTAGATATTCCTATAGAAGAATTTGGTGATTACGCGTTAAATGCTAGTACTTCTGTAAGAATTGCAGGGCGATGTGCAGTATTTGCTGAATCTGATATGATACATAAGCAACAGCTTGGTTATAATGAGGCTGATATAATAAGAGGACTTTGCGATGCTTTGGTTAGAAATTATCTTAATAATATAGGAAAAGGCAAGAATATAGTGCCCAAGGTTTTCTTTCAAGGCGGGGTGGCAGCAAATCAAGGTATGAAAGCTGCTTTTGAAAGTGCTTTAGGTTTTGAAGTAATAGTGCCGGAGCATTATAATATGATGGGTGCTATAGGCGCTGCAATTATTGCAAAGTCAGCAGCAGAAAAGACAGGAAAAACTAATTTTAAAGGCTTTAATTTGGCGGATAGTAAATTTGTGTCTAAAAGCTTTGAATGCGAAGGCTGCTCAAATAAATGCGAAGTAGTTAAAATTCATGAGAATGATAATGAAGTTGGTTGTTTTGGAGACAGATGCGGAAAGTGGAGCAGCAAGATTGCAATCTAAAAATTAATATCCTGGACGTCTAGATAAAGTGATATCTTAATAGGTATCGCTTTTTCTATTATATGATTAAACCTTATAAGCAGTATCTTGCTAAATTAATCTGAAAAATTAAAAAAATTACTTCTAAAAATAAGGAATAGGAGATATAATATATACGAACTAATGTTCTGAGTAGGGAAAATAATTCTTTTGTAGGGATGATGTTTTATGGGTAGATTAATATTTCATATTGATGTTAATAGTGCGTATTTATCTTGGGAAGCTGCCTATAGGCTGCAGCAGGGTGAAAAAATTGATTTAAGAGAAATTCCTTCCATAGTTGGGGGAGATGAAGAAAGCAGACATGGCATAGTCCTGGCAAAATCAATACCGGCAAAAAAATATAAAATTCAAACAGGCGAGACTCTTTATAATGCCAGAATAAAGTGTCCTGACATTGTGATAGTACCTCCTAGGTACTGGCTTTATATGCAGTGCAGCAATGCATTGAACAATATACTTCAGGAGTACACACCCAACATCCAAAGGTTTTCAGTAGATGAGAGTTTTTTAGACTTCTCTAATATGGAAAGCTTATATCCAGATTATATGGTTTTAGCTGAAAAAATAAAAGAAAGGATAAAGAAGGAACTAGGCTTCACTGTAAACATAGGTATTTCAAATAATAAATTATTAGCAAAGGTTGCTTCAGACTTAAAAAAGCCTGATAGGATACATACTTTATTCCCTAATGAGATAAAGGAAAAAATGTGGGTACTTCCTGTAGAGGATCTATTTATGGTTGGAAGAGCCACAGTACCTAAACTACATAATTTAAATATATTCACTATTGGAGATTTGGCAAACTACGATATAAATGCTTTAAAGAAAAGCTTGAAAAGTCATGGTGTGCTTATATGGAACTATGCCAATGGAATCGATAATTCAGAAGTCAGAAAAAGCAATTATATAGAGATGAAAGGTATGGGAAATTCAACTACTACAGCTTTTAATGTTGAGGATAAGGAGACAGCTTATAAAGTATTATTATCTTTATGTGAAACTGTTGGAATGAGACTTAGGGATTCTAAAAATTGCTGTAAAGTAATAAGTATTTCACTTAGAGGTACAGATATGGGGTTTTACTCAAGGCAAAAGAAGCTAGATTCACCAACAGATTCCACAAGAAAAATATACGAAATGTGTACTTATTTGTTTGATGATGTATGGAGAGGATTGCCGTTAAGACACCTTGGAGTTCATGTTACTGATCTTTGTAATAATGACTACTACCAGTACTCTCTATTAGATACTTTTGATTATGATAAAGACAGAAGAATAAATAAAGCAATTGACGATATAAGGCTAAAATACGGTAGGGATGCAGTTTATAGGTCTTGCTTCGTAAATTCAGGTTTAAGATGCATGTGCGGAGGAGTAGGAGAAGAAGACTACCAAATTATGAGTTCAATTTTATAAATAATGAGCGGTATAAAAAATAACAAATACAGTTTATGGGAAATAAGAACTAGTCTGATTTATACTAGTTCTTATTTGTTATCAGTAGCATTATTTGGAAGTACAACGATAAAAGTAGTCCCTTCATTAACTTTACTTTCTACATATATTTTTCCTCCATGAGCCTCAACAAAAGCTTTTGTTATCGTAAGCCCAATACCAGAACCACCTGTATTTTTATTACGAGATAAATCAGTCCGATAAAAACGTTCAAAAATATAAGGCAAATCCTTTTCAGGTATTCCTATACCATTATCAATAACCTTAATTATAATATTTTGTTTTTCCTTTTCTAGTACTACATGAACTTGTCCATTAGGTTTGAGATATTTGTAAGAATTTGAAATCAGGTTATTCATGATTTGCTTGAATTTATCTTTATCAATTATTGCTGTTATTCCCGGTGCTATGCTGCTAGATAATTCATAGTTTTTCTTAATGTAAAGCGGCTTAAATGTGTCGATAATCTTTTCTAATTCGTCTGATAAATTGATAGTGCTTTTGGTTAAGTTAAGATTACTCTGTTCCAGCTTTGCCAGGTTGCGAAGGGTATCAACCATCTTTGTCATCCGTTCAATTTCTTCATAAAAAGTTTCAAATCGTTCGTTGGTAGGCTCCCAAATCCCGTCCATAAATGCTTCTACATGTGTTTTTAATGTAGTTAGGGGAGTTCTGAGTTCATGAGCCATATCTGAAGTCAATCTTTTCCTAAGCATCTCTTGATTATTTAAGGTTTCTGCTAAGTAATTAATAGAATTAGAAAGTTCATCTATCTCTTTTGTAGAGGTATTTATATTTGCTCTTACCTCTAAATCTCCAGTTCTCATCTTATTTGCCGTCTCAGTTATTTTAACAAGAGGTTTTGAAAGCTGTCTTGAGATAATGGCGCTAATAATAAATCCAAAAAATAACGCTGCAATAGCTGATAACATAAAAGAGTGATTGAGAGTTCTTAAAAAAGTAACTGAAGCAGAAGATAGATAAGAGGCTCCAAAGTAGCCTATTACTATAGTTCCTATATTTTTATTATTAGCAACTAAAGGATATTTGTTTTCGGTATATTCTCCTATATTCATTCCAGAAAAGCCATTCATCATACCACCCATCATGTTACCCATCATACTGCTGTGCTGCAAATAAGAATTTCCGGATGAATATAAGATGTTGTTGTTTAAATCATGTACTTCTATATATAATTCTTGAAGCTGAGCATATCTTTGAATTTCTTGAGTACTTATACTTGAAGGGTCTTGTTCAGTACTATATAACTCATTAATAATTTTTATGGCATTATCTACTTTTGTTTTATGTTCATCAACTAAATATTTTTTAAACTCTTTTCCTACAGTGTAATTTGATATAAGGCTTGCTAAAATAATGGAACCTAGAACTGCAGAAAGAAAGCCTAGGGATAACTTTTTCATCAAAGATAATTTCATTTTTTCCTCCTTTACAGGCTTTAAACCTCAAATAAACCCGACATGAATTTATAACCCATTCCATAGACGGTTATTATATATTTTGGTTCCTTAGGATTATCTTCTATTTTTTGACGGATATTTTTTATATATGTGTCAACTGTTCGATCAAAGCCTTCATAATCTATTCCAAAAGCTTTATCTACCAATTGCTCTCTGGAAAACACTTGCCTTGGATTAGTTAGGAGTATAGTTAAAACTTTAAATTCGTTAGTTGTTAAGCTTACTGGCGTACCTTGTTTTTTAACTATCATTTTATTAATATCTATCTCCAAATCTCCATTATTAAAGGTTAAAATATCAGCCATAGGGGTAACATCTCTATAGGATCTTCTAAGCAAGGCCCTAACTCTTACTACAAGTTCTCGAACACTGAAAGGTTTAGTTAAATAGTCATCTGCACCTATAGATATTCCTTCTATTTTATTATCTTCGTCTACTTTTGCAGTAAGCATAATGATTGGTACGCTTGAGACAGCTCTGATTTTGCGGCATACTTCCTCGCCAGCGACCTTCGGAAGCATTAAATCTAGAACTATAAGATGTATAGTCTCTTTATTAAATATTTTAAGTGCAGTATTGCCGTCCATAGCTGTAATTACTTCAAAACCTTCTTTTTCAAGATAAGCTTTAACTACGTCAACTATGTTCTGCTCATCATCTATAACTAATATTTTAAATACATTATTCATGTATATCACCTCAAAACCTTTATAATTGCGATTATATTATAATTTATATATGTTAAAAAAACTAGGGAGCTTGCTCTCTAGTTTTTTTGTAAAAGAATAGTTTTTCTTCTCAAATATTCTTCTTCACTCATTTCTCCTCTAGCGAATTTTTCATCAAGTATTCTCATGCTGTCACTAGATTTTTTATTAGAATAATTTTTAAATAGTTTAAAAGCCAGGACTATTAGCCCTATAAATATTAATAGCCTAAAGCCCATTGCTAAGAACATCCATCCATATCCTATGGAACCTGATGGTCCTAAGCCGTATCCTCTGAAACCTCCAAAACCACCACAAAACATAAATAAAATCCTCCTTTTTAATAGTGAAATTTATTTCTATGTAATTAATTATAATGAGTGATTGTGGAGCAATTATGAAGAAATTAAAATTATATTTTTTCTAAGTTCTCAACGGTCTTTTCATTTAAGTTTAGCCAATTTGATGTATGAGTCATTTAGTTCACTCACAATTTTAGGATTCCAATATTCATTAAAAAGGTTTAATTTTTCACTAATATTAGCATTATCCATATTTCCTTCTAACAAATTTAAGACTTATAAAGAACATTATATTTAAAAGATAAAATTTGATCTAATGTTATGTTTTATAAATACTTTGCTTTTGAAATTATTTGTGCACAGTTGCAGAGCAGTATCCGTATTATAATATTACGATATATAGATATATTGTTTAAAATAATACAAATTGGAGGAGAAAAAATGGATATTTTAAATGGATTTATAGATGGAGCAGATGGTAAATCTAAGAATATTATACTAGGTATACTTATTCTGTTTTTAGTTTTAGGATCTGAGAAAAATATAGGATTTAATTTTCTTAATAATGGGAATGGAAAGAAAAAAACTCATCATCGCAAAAACAGAGGAAACACCTGTAATAGTCAAAGTGGGTGAAGTTTAGGATAAAATCCAAGGCTTTGGATTTGTAAGTGCAAGTGGATAGATGTTAGTCATAAAGGACTAATTTTATGTAGGATTAAAATAAAGAAATTACAACTATGAAAGCGTATAATTTCATTGCTGTAGTTTCTTTACTTCTAAGCTATTTTTTTAACTGATGTTTCCAGGACATAAGACCTTTGTTAAGATGATAAACTTGTGTAAAATTATTTTTTGCAAGTGCTCTTACAGCAGATGGACTTCTTCCACCTGATGCACAGTGTACAAGAATAGGTACATCTTTATATTTTTCTAATTCTTTAATCCTTGTAGATAACTGTTGAACGGGTATGTTCTTAGCTTTAGGTATATGACCTGACTCAAATTCACCCTTGGTTCTTACATCAAGAATAATCATATTTTTATTTTCATTTATTAATTTATAACCTTCATCAGCATTAATATTCTTTACATTTTTATTATTAAACATAAAAAATCTTTTTCTAAGCAATGTGAAAATAATGAAAGCGGCTAATAACCACCATATTACGTTTTGCAAAATATCACCTCTACGCCTAATTTATATATTTATATATTACGATATAATAGTAACATATAATAAAGCAAGAGTAAACCCCTGGAGGGTATAATGTTAATTGAAAATTTGGTATAGTATAGTGATTGATTATTAGTAGTTTCCTTAGTGTATTATTTGTATTCTTCAAATATAATTAGGAAAATGCAGTAGGGTGAATATTAGTCTTGATTTGAAAATTATATAAAGATATATTTTAATCATAATAAAGAAAAGTATATTAAAAAAAGGAGAAGTTATTATGGAAGGATATAAGGTTATATTTCATATAAATGAATCTGAAAAACGGAGTACAGTATTGGCCAATGTAAATAATTTAATTAAAGATTTGGGAAGAGATAATGTAATTGTTGAGATAGTTGCTAATGGCTATGCAGTTATTGATTATGTGTTGGAGGATAATGAATACAATGAAACTATAAATAAAATGACATCAACTTACAAGTTAGGAGTGCGCTTTATAGCTTGCAGAAATTCATTAGTTGGAAATAAAGTTGATGAAGAGTCGCTTCTGAGTTTTGTTACAGTAGTTCCATCAGGTGTTAGTGAACTTATTAAAAAGCAGTCTGAAGGATATGCCTACATTAAGCCATAAATATAATTATTTAAAGAAAACACTATAAAAAGTAATGAGATTATTAGCAATATAAGTATAAATTAAAGTGGTTAGTACAATATAATTAGTGAGAATTATATAATCTAGGAGGAAAAACAATGAATGCTATAGTTTATACAACACCAACCTGACCATGGTGCAGAGTGGTAAAGGATTACCTAAAGTCAAATAATGTATCATTTACTGAAAAAGATGTTTCTAGAGATGAAACAGCAGCTAAGGAAATGATTAATAAGTCAGGCCAAAGAGGAGTACCCGTAATAGATATTAATGGGAATATTGTTGTTGGATTTGATCAAGAGGGCATTGATAAAATATTAGGATTATAGAATGGTCCATAAAGGAAGGTTGATTTTTTTAGCTTTCCTTTTAATTTTAGGTTACTATTTATGTTCACTTAAGTTTTTGCTATACCTTTATTAAACAGCTTTTACTTCTTTCAAAGACATGATGTTGACAAAAGTTAAATCTAGAATTAATATAAGCATATAATTAAATTCTTATATTAAATTGGAGTTGATATATTATGGATTTCATAGATTCAAAGGAAACTATTGAAGAATTAATAAATAATAATAAAATGGTACTTTTATATTTTGGAAGTAACAGCTGCAATGTATGTAATGTTATGAAACCGAAGGTTGAAGAATTATTAAAGGATTATCCTAAAATTAAAAGTTATCAAGTAGATGTAGAGAAATCATTGGAAATTTCAGCAGCATACAATATATTTACTATTCCGGCTGTTCTTGTTTTTATTGAGGGTAAGGAAATTATTAGAGAAGCAAGACATATCAGCATGCAGGATATAGATAGTAAGATAAATAGATTCTATAACATGATATTTGAGGAATAGATAAAATAATAATATTTATTTTTTAGTATTGACAAAATAAAATTATAAGCATAATATAAGTATATAAGAAGATACTAATATTATAGTAAGTTAAAGGAAGTAAAAGGTCTAAATGACCTTTTACGGGCAATCTGCGAGTGGGAACGGGCAAGTATAGATTGCCACGTGTTACGAGTAAAAGGAGGAAGTTTTATGTTTCCATTTATGCAAAGGCCTATAGTAAAATCAATCGATGTTAATGAAATAGATAGCTTAATAGGTAAAATAGATCTAATAGATATAAGAGAACCTTATGAATATAAAGGTGGACATTTACCAACAGCTAAGAACATTCCAATGGATACAATATTAGAAGCACCTGAAAGATATCTTGATAAGTCAAAGGAATATCATGTTATATGTCATTCTGGTTCAAGAAGCTCAATGACCTGTGGAATTTTAAAGGAACACGGATTCAATATAGTTAACATAGCTGGCGGTACAGGAAGATATAGAGGAAAACTTGAGAGATAAACCATATAGATAGAGTATCATTAGAATTTCTAGTGACGCCTCTATCTAATTTTTTTTATAGTAAAGCTCTAATGGTATATAAAGAGTGAATGACTACGGTAAGATATTACGAGATTAGGTAATAGATTGTGCATTATGTCTTCGGGAAAATTGGTTGAGAAAAAAACAAAATAGCTTATATACCCTAATTAAAATAACTATTGATAGTAGAAACTTATTAGGATAATAAGTTATTTTAATGTGAGGTTAATGCCTCATAAAGGGTTATAAGTTATTTTTATAAGGCTTTCTTCATCTTAAGCAAATTGCATGTGATATTCTTATTTTATATTGTCTATATAACTTTTCATGTTTTCTAATGTCATTGAACCAATATGTTTATCTACAATATTTCCTTCTTTATCTATAAAATATGAAGTAGGTATTGATACAATTTGATATTTGATTGCAGCATCATTATCTGAATCTAATAATACGGGGAAAGTATATTTGTTGTTTTTTACAAAGTTTTGCGCAGTAGTATTATCTGTATCTAAGTTAACAGCTAATATGACTAAATCAGAATCTTTGGTTTCCTGATAAAGCTTTTGAATATCAGGCATCTCAGCTTTACATGGAGGGCACCAACTTGCCCAGAAGTTCAAGAATACTTTTTTTCCTTTGAAGTCACTTAATGAAACTTCTTTACCATTTAAATCTTTGAGTTTAAAATCAGCAGCTTTTACCTTAGCATTCTTAAAGGTAGTTTTATTGTTAGAAGCAGTATTGCTATTATTCTGTTCTGATACAGGACTGTTATTAGTTGAAATTTGATTTTGAGTAGAGTCAGAGTTCTGCTTAGAAGTTATAGCTGCAGGACTCTTGCTGAGTGATTTATTATAATTGTAAACTGTATATGTAGAACCGCATATGAGAAATAATATACCTAAAACTATTAATGTCCTTTTCATGTAAATCTCTCCTTTTTACTAGAAGTTGATAAAATTTAAGTATTGGCTTAAAATACCTATCTTATTCGTAAATATTAAAACTCCCATTGCAATCATTAGTACTCCACTTATCACAGAAATTATCTTTAAGTATTTTCCTAAATTTCTTAGCCTTACTGATAAGCTGTCAATAGCTAAGGCTGTTAGAATAAATGGCACAGCAAGACCTAAAGAATAGAATACTAGAAGAAAAATTCCCCTACTTATGGTTTCCATACTGCTTGCATAAACAAGAATTGATGATAATATTGGTCCAACACATGGTGTCCATCCGGCAGCAAAAGCCATGCCTATCAAGAAAGAACCAAAAGTACCATTTGTTCTTCTAAACGTAAGAAATCTTTTTTCACGGTAAAGCAATGAAATTTTAAATATTCCTGTTGTATGTAACCCGAAAATAAATATTAAAATTCCAGAAACCTTTCTGAATATTTCTTGATTCTTAATAAAAATTTTCCCAAGCGAGGTAATTGAAGCTCCCATTATGATAAATATTAGTGAGAAACCAATAACAAATCCAAATGATTTGTAAAGAACATATAGATTAGATTTTTTGTTTTTCGTTTCCCCAATGGCTGTGCCCGTAATATAACTTACATAAGCAGGAACAAGCGGCAAAACACATGGAGAAAGAAAAGACAATAACCCTGCGGAAAACGCCAATATAAAAGATACACTGTTCATTATGTCACCATCCTTTTGACCCGCATCTAATAATACTTTATATTAAATGATATTAAGTATTATAGTCACATTATACCACAATATTCATATTATTATATTGCGATATCTAGATATGAGGATATGATATCATGAAATGGGTTGAAGTAAAAGATTAATAATCTTTTGCGCTTTTAAGAAATTTGAGGAAGGGTGGGCATGAAAAAAATATTTGAACTATGGAAGAAATGCTCATACGTACTATTACCCTAAAAACAGATCATCTTTGTAAAGGCATTGACGAATTTCGAATATAGTAGTATTATACATATATACCAGGTAGGGGTATATGAGTTTTGCGCAAACAAACATTTAAAGTGAACTTCATGTTTCTAAATATAAGGAGGAAAAGATTATGGCAATGAGTATTAATCAATCAAATTTCAACGAGGTAATAAACAGAGACATACCTGTAGTGGTAGATTTTTGGGCAGCATGGTGCGGACCTTGTAAAATGCTAGGACCAGTTATAGAGGAGATAGCAGATGAATTAGAAGGCAAAGCTGTGGTTGGGAAGGTAAATGTTGATGAAAATCAAGATATAGCAATGAAATATAAAGTGTTTAGCATTCCGACAGTTTTAGTATTTAATAACGGACAGGTTATTGATCAATTTGTTGGATTTATGCCAAAAGCTGCTATTATGGATAAACTTGAAAAACACATATAACTATAATTGAAAGAGTCAAATATATTTAGTTTAATATAGCATTACTCTTAAGAGGTGGATGATAAGATGGGCGAAAGATATGATATAGCTATTGTAGGAAGTGGACCTGCAGGAATCACAGCAGCAATCAATGCAAAAATCCGAAATAAAAACATAATAATTTTTGGTTATGAAAACTTAAGCAATAAGTTATACCTTGCACCTAAGATAAATAATTATGTTGGTTTTTATGGAATCAGCGGCAAGGTTCTAACTGAAAAGTTTAAGGAACATTTAACTGAAATGGATATTCAGATAGCATATGAAAGAGTAGACAGCATATATGCCATGGGAGAATATTATGCTTTAATGGTTAACGATAAAATTTATGAGGCTTCATCTTTAATTTTAGCTACAGGAGTTTCCTTTGGAAAGCCATTTAAAGGCGAAAGTGAGTTTCTTGGAAGAGGGGTTGGATATTGTGCAACCTGCGATGCTCCATTATATAAGAATAAAGTAGTTACTATAATTGGTTACAATAAGGAATCAATGGAAGAAGCGAACTATGTTAGCGAACTGGCTTCAAAGGTTTATTTCATACCCATGTTTAAGGGTGAATATGATTTAAATGAGAATATAGAGATTATAAATGATAGACCTGTAGAAATAATTGGCGATAATCATGTCGATAAAGTTATATTAAAAAATATTGAACTAGAAACAGATGGAGTATTTATTTTAAGAGATAATATATCACCAGATCAGCTTGTACCTGGACTTTTAGTTGAAGATGGTCATATTAAGGTAAATAGAGATATGGAAACCAATCTTTCAGGATGCTATGCAGCAGGTGATGTTGTAGGAAAGCCTTATCAGTATCTAAAGTCCATGGGTGAAGGGCAGGTAGCAGCTTTAAATGCAGTTTCGTATTTAGATAGATTATCTCGACAAAAATAATACTATATCTTTTCTATCAAAAATCGGTAACATACAAATAATGTTTCCGATTTTTTGTTATTCTATTTTCTAAGAGAGTGTCAATTCATTATGCACTGTTATTGCTATAAAATAATTAGAAACAGGTTTGAATAGTATAATAAGAAAACAAAAATTTATTACTTTTCTGCTTAATTAGGCATTTTTAGCTTTATAAGTTATAATATGAATGTAAAAATTTTCAAAGGGGTGGTAAGTTGAATCCAACAGCATTTAATTTATTTGGTTTGCCTATAAGATGGTATGGAATACTTATTGCAAGCGGTATGATGCTTGGAATGATACTAGCACAGTACACCTGCAAGTATAGAGAAATTGATTATGATACATTCATAAATACTATCTTATTAGCACTGCCATTAGGTATTATTGGTGCAAGATTATATTATGTATTATTTGAATTTGACTATTACAAAAATAATATAAGCCAAATTCTAAACACCAGACAAGGTGGTTTGGCTATACACGGAGGTTTAATAGCTGGTGTACTAACTGCATTTCTCTACCTAAAACATAAAAAAATAAATTTTTTTAAATTAGGTGATGTTGCTGTTCCATCTATTATACTTGCTCAAGCAATGGGAAGATGGGGGAACTTTTTTAATCAAGAGGCCCACGGGGGACCAGTAAGCTATGATTTTATAAAACATTTTCCTCAGTTTATTCAAAAGGGAATGTTTATAGAGGGTATCTATTATCAGCCAACTTTCCTATATGAGTCTATATGGAATATTTGTGTGTTTGTTATTCTTCTCGTAATCTTAAAGAAAAGCAAGAAAATAGGATTAGTATTTTTCACATATGTCGGTCTATATTCTATGGGTAGGTTTTTTATAGAAGGACTAAGAACTGACAGCTTAATGCTTGGAAATATAAGAATAGCCCAGCTTGTCAGCTTATCGGGAGTTGTATTGTGGCTTCTAGCATTAGCCTTTTACTATTTTAAAAACAAAATAAAACAAACCAATTAATTTTTTTATGATAACTTATGACCAATTTGGTTATAAGTTATCATACCTCTTATAAAACAAATGATTTAAAAATTGAGGTATAACTGTAATGTCTAAGATAATAGAAGAACTTCAGCAAGATAGAAAAATGATTTTTAGCTTGATTCAGAAGAAGGGACCATTAACTAAACGGGCAATTCAAAATTTAACTAACATAAAACTTACCACATTAAACAGAATAATAAGCGATTTAATTTTTAAAGAACTAATTATTGAAGAGTCTGTGGGAGAATCTACTGGTGGCAGAAAACCTGCACTATACAATGTAAACTCATCAAAGTTTTATAGCATCGGTATTGACATATCAAGAACTTATACCCAAATTGTACTTACAAATTTAAAGATGCAGATTATAAAAGAGAAAAGATTTTCAGGAGAAGATTGGTATTCGTCTGAAGATTTAGTAGAACGTATTGTAGAAGCTGTTAAGGGACTCTTATATGGAATCAATATAACAAGCGACTATTTGTTAGGAGTTGGTGTGGGAGTAATAGGGCCGTTAGAAAGAGAAAAAGAAACGAAAACAAGCTCTACAAATATGGGAAAATCAAGTTTTAAATCTAAACTTATAAAAGAGAGTTTAGAAAGCAGACTAGGACTACCTGTAATTATTGATAACGGTGCTAATTGTGCAGTATTAGGAGAGTATTTCTATGGATTTGGAAAAGGATATGACAATATTGCTTATTTTAATTGTGGAATGGGTATAAGAACAGGAGTTATAACTTCAGGAAAAATAATTAGGGCTATAAATGATAGAGAAGATGCATTTGGGCACATGGTTATAAGTATTGATGGAAGGGAATGCTATTGTGGAAACTGTGGATGCGTGGAAAGCTATTCGTCCATATATTCAATTGTAAAGGAATTTAAAAGTAAATTTAAAAAAGAAAATAAAAGCTGCACAGAAAATTACTTGGATTCTATTGACTATAAAGATGTTTTTAATTTAGCTAATAAAGGTGAGCCAATATCGAAAGCAGTAGTAAGTAATTCGGCTATTGTTTTTGGAACGGCGCTTACAAATTATATAAACCTTCTTAATCCGCAATTAGTGATTTTAAGCGGACCAACAATATATAACTCAGATATTTTTTATAAGCTTTCTACAGAAGTGGCTATTAAAAAAATTAATGCATCAAATGCAAATATTAAATTTAGTAAGGGTGGATATTTTAAGGAATATACTATGGCCGTCGGGGCAGCCGCGATGGTAATAGAATCTAAAATTTCACTCGGAGCAGAAAGGAGACAACAATGACATTATTAACTATACAAATATTAATTTTATCTATAGCAGCAGGGATTTTTGGCTCAATTTTAGGCTTAGGCGGTGGAATTATTATTACTCCAGCCCTAACATTATTATTTGGAATTGATATTAAATACGCAATTGGTGCCAGCATAGTTTCAGTAATTGCTACTTCCAGCGGTGCAGCAATAGCATATATAAAAGATAAAATAACAAATATAAGAATTGGAATGTTTTTAGAGATAGCAACCACTATTGGTGCTATTACAGGTGCGTTTATAAGCGGCTTAATAGATTCAAAATATCTTTATGTTATATTTGGAGTTCTTCTTCTTTATTCCGCAGTTGCAATGCTTAAAAAGAAGGGACAGGAACTGCCTAAAGATGTAAAAACGCACCCAATGGCAGAAAAGTTAAGCTTAAATGGGGAGTATTATGATAAGGTACTAAAACAAAAGGTAAGCTATAATGTTGATGGAGTATATGGCGGATTCAGTATGATGTATGTTGCCGGCGTAATATCAGGACTTCTTGGAATAGGCAGCGGTATATTTAAAGTTATGGCTATGGATTTGTTTATGAAACTTCCTCTTAAGGTCTCTAGTGCTACTAGTAATTTTATGATAGGCGTTACAGCTGCGGCAAGTGCAGGAGTTTATTTATTAAGAGGAAATATAGATCCTAAAATAGCTGCTCCGGTAGCTTTAGGTGTATTAATAGGTGCTACGATAGGTACAAAAATTATGCAGAATTTAAGAAGTAAGACTATTAGAATGATTTTCATACCTGTATTGGTGTTTGTATCAATACAGATGATTGTAAAAGGTTTCAAATTATAAATCAATGCAGATACATCATAATGAATTTTAGGAGGGATATAATGACTGAAGAAAATAATAGTAAAATAGAAGAGATGGAAATAGTTATAAGTAACTTTCTTAGAATAGGCGTTGTTTTGAGTGCCATCATTGTTTTTGCTGGTCTTTTAATGTTTCTGGTTTCGGGAAACAGTGGATATAGCGGAAATTACTTTCCAACCACACCAACAGAAATATTTAATGGAGTACTTCTTTTAAAACCGTATGCTATTATACTTTTAGGTTTAATAATATTAATATTGACACCAGTGTTTAGAGTTGGCGTGTCAATTTTAGTATTTATAAAGGAAAAAGATTTTTTGTATGTTAAAATTACCTCATTTGTTTTTCTAATTCTGATAGTTAGTTTTATCTTGGGTAAAGTGGAATGAAGAGAAATGATAGGTAAGATATAAAAAAGAGGAGCCCCAGATTTATTATAAAGCTTAAAGGATGCCTTATTTTTTATAGACCTTCTTTTAAATTAGTTTGGCTTTATAGCTTGTGGATGTTTATATGTTCAATAAGGTTGGTTAACATCATATGTTTTTACATAAAGGGAATACTAAGAAAAATATATGAGAGGAGAGTGATATTATGCAGAACGAAAATATGCATAAAAAGGCTAATAGATTGGTTCATGAGAAGTCACCATACCTATTACAGCATGCATATAACCCAGTAGATTGGTATCCTTGGTCTGATGAAGCCTTTACAAAAGCAAAATCAGAAGACAAACCAATATTCCTTTCTATTGGGTATTCGTAACTGTGCAGCAAGACGACTTGTCATTGGTGCCACGTTATGGAACGGGAATCCTTCGAGGATGAAGAAGTAGCAGAAACACTAAATAAATATTTTATAGCAATAAAAGTTGATAAAGAAGAAAGACCTGATATAGACAGCATTTATATGACAATATGCCAAGCTTTGACAGGCAGTGGCGGATGGCCTATGACCATAATTATGACCCCTGATAAAAAACCCTTTTATGCTGGTACATATTTTCCTAAGAAAAGCAAGTATGGAAGGCCAGGTTTAATGGACATTTTATATTCAGTAGAAGAGGCTTGGAGAACTAAAAAAAGTGAACTTATCAGCTCAAGTGAAGAGATAGTTAAGGCTATAGGAAAATCAGATAAAGGAAAAAGTAAAAACAGGTTAAGCAGGGCTTCTGTAGAGGAAGCTTATAAGGAACTTAAGGATAGTTTTGATCCTGTATATGGAGGAATTGGAGAAGCACCAAAGTTTCCTATACCGCATAACCTATTGTTCTTGATGAGATATTATTATCTTTATGAGGATAAGAAAGCTTTGGAAATAGTAGAAAGGACCTTGGAGGACATGTATAAGGGAGGCATATTTGATCACGTAGGCTTTGGTTTTTCAAGGTATTCTGTAGATAGAAAATGGCTTGTACCTCACTTTGAAAAAATGTTATATGATAATGCTCTTTTGGCTCTTGCATATACAGAAGCTTATCAGATTACCAAGAAAGAACTTTATAAAGAAACAGCAGAAAAGATATTTAAATATATTTTAACAGTTATGACCTCCGAGGAAGGCGGCTTTTATTGTGCAGAGGATGCGGATTCAGAAGGAGTTGAAGGAAAATTCTATGTATGGGATGTAAAAGAAGTTTTAAGCGTGCTTGGAGAAGAAGAAGGCAAAATTTATTGTGATTATTATAATATCACCGAAAGAGGAAACTTCGAGGGCAAGAGTATTCCAAATCTAATTGCACAAGAAATTTATGAATTGGAAAAGGATGAAGACTTAAAAGAGAGATTGAATAAGTCAAGTGAAAAGTTATTCAACTATAGGGAGAAAAGGGTTCATCCTCATAAGGATGACAAAATACTTACTTCATGGAATGGGCTTATGATTGCAGCTTTTGCTTACGCTGGAAGAGTATTTGCAAAAGAAGAATATACTAAGGCTGCGATGAGGGCTGTTAGATTTATATTTGAAAAGCTTGTTAATTCAGAGGGCAGACTGCTTGCAAGATATAGGGATAAAGAAAGTGCTCATTTAGCTTACTTGGAGGATTATGCTTTTCTCATTTGGGGACTTATTGAACTGTATGAGAATACATTAGATAAAGCTTATTTAGATAAGGCAGTAAGCTTTAATAAGGAAATGATAAAGCAGTTTTGGGATGAAAAAGAAGGTGGCTTTTATCTTTACAGTAAAGATGCTGAAGAGCTTATTATAAGACCTAAGGAAGTATATGATGGAGCAATACCTTCAGGAAATTCAGCAGCAGTTCTTAATTTAATACGGCTTTCAAGGCTTACTGAAAGCAGAAAACTTGAGGAAATGGCAGAAAAACAGTTTGAAGTGTTTGGACGTGATGTTCAAAGAATGCCAAGCGCTCATTCTTTATTTATGACTGCATTTTTATATGCTGACATAGGAGGTAAGTCTGTAGCTGCAGCAGGCAGTAAAGAGGATGAGAGCATAAAAGCAATGAAAAATGAAATTGACAATAGATATCTTCCATTTACTACCTTTGCATTAAAAGAAAATGATACACAATATAAAATGGTTGATGCTAAGTCTGCCGCATATATTTGTCAAAACTATTCCTGCAGTGAGCCTGTTACAGATTTGGAGGAATTCAAAAATCTTTTGGACTTTAAGAACAAATTTTAAGTTTAAAGCAAAATTTAATAACCATATTGACAATTACAGGCTTGCAGCAGTATAATATATTGCAATTAAATTTATAAATTCTTTGACGAGAAGAGTACTTTTTTAGAATTCTCAAAGAGAGCCGGCGTTTGGTGAAAGACCGGAAGAATATAAAAAAGGAAGAGAGCCTCTGAGAAGCTACCTGAAGTGTAGAAAACCTACGTAAATTTAATTTATAAGATGACAAAATAGCGAATCTTTACCGCTTTTTGACGGCTTATAAATTCTAGTTGAAGTTGTTTTTCTAGATGTGTAAGGTAAGCCGCTGACTGCGTTAAAGTTTCGAGTGGATGTGAGTTTTTTTAATATTTACATCAACTAGAGTGGTACCACGGTTATTATGCCCGTCTCTATATTTTTAGAGACGGGCTTTTTATATACATAAACAAATTTTGTGCTTACAAAAGTTCATAAAAGCTAAGAATATATATAAATATTTATCGCGATAAGAAGATACCTTCTTAACTAGATAACTTCTTATATATTTACATATTTATATAGTTCTGCTAGATATAAGGCTTTGACAAGGCACTAACAGTTAATATTATATAGGAGATGATTTTATGGATTACAAAAAGCTAGTTGCTGAAAGAATAAAAGAACATGTTGACCTTGAACTTAATCTAATAGAAAGATTGATAGAAATTCCGCCAAGACCTGAAATGGGAGACTTTGCTTTTCCTTGTTTTCAGCTTTCAAAGGTTTTAAGAAAAGCTCCAGTGATGATTGCAGATGAGCTTAAGGGAAAGATAAATAAAGAAGGCTTTGAAAAGATAGAAAGTCAAGGACCTTATTTAAATTTCTTTATGGATAAGGGAAACTTTATAAAGGATCATGTGGAGAGGGTTTTAAGCGAAGGAGAAAAATATGGTGCTTCAAGTATTGGTGAAGGCAAAAATGTTATAGTAGAATATTCTTCACCAAATATAGCTAAGAATTTCCATGTAGGTCATTTGACTACAACAGTTATAGGAAACGCGCTATACAGAATGATGGGCTTTGAAGGCTATAATGCTATTGGAGTTAATCATCTTGGAGACTGGGGAACTCAATATGGAAGGCTTATTGCTGCTTATCATAGATGGGTAGATATAGAAGCTTTAAATAAAAATGCTATTCGTGAACTTGAAAGACTCTATGTTAAATTTTATGAAGAGGCAGAAAAAGATCCTTCTCTAGAGGATATAGCAAGAAAACATTTTAAAAATCTTGAAGATGGCTGCGAGGAAGAAGTAAAGCTTTGGAATACTTTTAAGGAACTTAGCTTAAAAGAGTTTAAAAGAGTTTACGATATGCTTGGAGTTGAATTTGACTCCTATGCCGGAGAAAGCTTCTACAGTGACAAGATGGATGCTGTAGTAGAAGAAATAGCACAAAAGGGACTTTTAACTGAAAGCAATGGAGCGCAAGTAGTAATGCTAGATGAATATAATATGCCTCCATGCATAATTAAAAAATCAGATGGAGCTACTATTTATGCAACAAGAGACTTGGCTGCGGCTATGTATAGAAAGAAAACCTATGACTTTTATGAGAATATTTATGTAGTTGGTTCTTCGCAGTCACTTCATTTTAAGCAGGTATTTACAACTATTAAGCTTATGGGACATGAATGGGCTGAAGACTGCAAGCACGTGGGTTTTGGTCTTGTTAAGTTTGCAGAAGGCAAGTTCTCTACAAGAAGCGGTAACGCTATATATCTTGAAGAACTTTTAAATGAAGCCGTTGTAAAGGCTTTAGAAGTAATAAATGAAAAAAATCCGAATCTTGAAAATAAAGAAGAGGTGGCTAAAAAGATAGGTATTGGTTCCATAGTGTTTACTTATCTTAAGAATAACAGGGAAAAAGATATTATATTTGATTGGAAGGAAATGCTTAACTTTGAAGGTGAAACAGGTCCTTATGTTCAATACACCTATGCAAGGGGTAAGAGTATTCTAAGAAAAGCTGGGGAAATAAAAGGAATTGTAAATTACAGCAAGGTAACAAGCAGTGAAGAGTTTGAACTTGTTAAGGCAATATCCAGGTTACAAGATGCAGTACTGCTTGCTATAGATAAACTTGAGCCTTCCATCGTAACAAGACATGTTATAGAGATTGCAAAGGCTTTTAATAAATTCTACAATGCTCATGGAATATTAAATGCTGAAGATGAGGAAGTTAAAAATACAAGGCTTAAACTTGTAGAAGCTACTTGCCAGTCTATTAAAAATGGCCTGTATTTAATCGGGCTTGATGTAGTAGAAAAGATGTAGTAAAAAACTCCATAGAGTTTTCTATGGAGTTTTCTGTTTTTTTGTTATATAATCTTAACAGAATAAATAAATCGGAGGATAAAATGTTTACTAAACAATACAAAGAGAAGATTAATATAGGCAAGCATGTAATTCAGAAATATGATATGAAAAGTATTGCTTATTTTGACATAGAAACAACTGGCTTTGAAAAGGACAAGGATCATATAATCTTAATAACTCTAGGATATTTTGATGAAGATAGTGATCTGAATTTAAAGCAATATTATGCAGAAGAACTTGAAGATGAGAAAGAAGTCTTATATGCTTTTGGAAGCGATTTAAGCAAGTTTAACAGATGGTGTTCTTATAATGGTATGGCCTTTGATGAGCCTTTTATAGTTAGAAGGATGGAAAAAAACAGTATATATTTTACTCCTCCAGCAGAACATGTAGATTTATACAGATTAATAAGACCATTTCATAAGCAGCTCGGCATGGAAAGATGTAATCTTAAAACAGTAGAAAAATATATTGGAGTAGAAAGAGAAGACCAAATTGACGGTGGCATGAGTGTTGAGCTTTATTACAAGTATCTTGAAACTAAGGAAGAGGATATTAAAGACATTATAATGCTTCATAACTATGAGGATGTATTAAATCTTCCTAAGATTTTTAATATCGTTTATCAGGTTGAAAGCAGCACAGAATTAGTAAGAGAGGATTCAATAACAGAAAAACAACTTAAGTTTTTAAAAAGTCTTATTAAGAAAAACAATATAAGCTTATCCTTTGATATAGAGAAGATATCAAAAAGGTCCGCATCAAAAATAATCAATGCTATTTTAAATGGAAATACAAGCGGTGAAGGACTAAATAATATTTTGTATAATAGTTATTAAAAAAAGAAGCAGGGAAGACCCTACTTCTTTTCTTTTACCATATTATATTTAGGACAGCTCTTTGAGCAGGAGCCGCAGTTGCATTCTCCAGAAGCACTTTTTTTAGTATTCTTAAAGAAAATATAACCTGCAGCAGCTAGTATTACAGCTGTTATAATTATTTCAACAGGCATGAGTATTCGCCTCCTTTTATATAAATCTCATTACAAGAGTTCCGATATTATAGAATAGGAAAGAAACTATCCAAGCAAGTACCACTTGATAACTTACAGAAAATGCTGCCATTTTTCCTCCATACTCTTTTTTCATAGTAGCTATTAAAGATACACATGGAGTATATAAAAGTACAAATAAGAGGAAGCTGTAAGCTGAAAGCGGACTAAATACTGTAGGAAGTATAGTGGTTAGGTCACTGCCGTAAATAACTCCCATTGTTCCAACAACAACTTCTTTAGCCATTATTCCTGCAAGCAGTGCTACTGAATTTTGCCATGAAGCAAAACCAAGAGGTATAAATATTGGGCTTATAATTCTTCCAAGTGAAGCCATAAAGCTTGAATTTATATCTGTCATACCTGAAAAGTTGAAATTTGATAAGACCCACACTATTACTGATATGGAAAATATAATTGTACCAGCCTTCTTTAAAAAGCCTTTTCCTTTTTCCCAAGTATGAAGTGCTAAGCTTTTTATCTCTGGCATTTTATATTCTGGAAGTTCTATGATGAATGGTTCATCATCTTTCTTAAATATGGTGTTTTTAAATAGAATTCCAATAAAAAATGCAATTACTACACCAACAGCATATAATGAAGCTACGATTAATGACTCATGTCCTCTAAAGAAAGCAGCTGCGAAAACAAGATAAACAGGAAGTCTAGCGTTACAGGACATTAGTGGTACTAAAAGAGCTGCAAGCTTTCTATCCTTTTCGCTTTCAAGTGTTCTAGCTGACATTACTCCAGGTACTGAGCATCCGAATCCTATAATAAGTGGTATAAATGCTTTTCCCGAAAGACCCATTTTTCTAATAATTCTGTCCATTATAAATGCCACTCTAGCCATATATCCGCTGTCTTCAAGAAAGGATATACACAAAAATAAAACTAAGATAACTGGTAAAAATACTATTACTGAGCCGACACCGCCTATAATTCCATCTATAATAAGTGATTTAAACCAGGCGCTGCTGTTTGAAAGTAAGCCTTCTACCAAAGGTACAAACCAATCGCTAACTCCTTTATCAAGTAAGTCTGCAAGGGGTTGGCCAACCCAACTGAAGGTAAATTCAAATATGAAAGCTATGATTGCTAAAAATATAGGATAAGCTAAATACTTATTTATAAATATTTTATCAAGTTTTTCTGTTGTTGTAATATTATTTTCTTTTGCGTATGTTAGACAGATTTTTAAAACACCTTCTATATATTCATAGGCTTCTTTTTCTGAAGAAAAACAGTATTTACTATTATGTTCATTATTCTGTAAATGATAATTGTTATCATTAAAGTGGCTTAAAAAATTACCGCTAATAAGCAGCTTTTTTAATTCATCAATACCAGTGCCTTTTGATGCAACTATAGGAAGTACATTGACATCTAAAGCTTCTGACAACTTTTTATAATCAATTTTAATACCCTTTGCGTCGGCGGCATCTATCATATTTAATACTAAGATTATAGGTTTGTTATATTCTTTAAGTTGAGTAGTTAAATATAAGTTTCTGTTCAAATTTGAGGCATCAACTATATTTATAATTACATCTACATTTCCGTTTAGCAAAAAATTCTTTGCTACCTTTTCTTCATTTGAATAGGTATCCATAGCGTAAATACCGGGTAAATCAACAATATTAACGCTCTTATTAAGAAACCCCTCTTTCTTATCAACGGTTACACCAGCCCAATTTCCAACATGTTGATTAGAACCTGTTAAAAGATTAAAAAGAGTAGTTTTGCCTACGTTAGGATTACCTAGAAGTGCTGCAGTAATCATATTGTGCCTCCTTTATACTACATTTTTTACTACGATGTTTCTAGCATCTCTTTTTCTTATTGCTAAATCAAATCCTCTAAAATTTATTATAATGGGATCACCAAGAGGAGCGGCTGCCTTTACGTGAATTTCTGTTCCTTCAATAGCACCTAAAGCTAAAAGCCTTTTGGCGAGCTTTTCATCTCCAACAATACTGCTTACAAAAGCCTTTTGACCTGGTCTTAAATCGTAAATGCTCATTATTACCACCTCGCACTGAAAATCATTCTCAAGTAAATAATACCACTTAAAGGTGTACATGTCAATGAAAAAGAGTTAAAAAATTAACATATTTTTATCCTAATTAAAATAATATAACTTTAATGGAAAAAATATGAATAAATAATTTTAAAATGTGTCATAATAAAAATCTTCAAATAACTATTATTGAATGGCATAGAAAACGGAGGTATATAACAGAAATACAACAAAAATGCTACAGAAAACTGAACTGTTGCACTGTAGAAGTAAAAAATGGCATAAAAACAGCAAAAAATACTATTGATACAGATGAAAAATAATTGTATAATAGAACTGTAATAAGACGAAGTAAGGAGTGAAGGTTATGTTTAAACAATGGGATGGTTTTAAAGACGGAAACTGGATGAATAATATCGATGTTAGAGACTTCATTCAAAAGAACTATGCAGTATATGAAGGCGATAAGAACTTCTTAGCAGGTACTACTGAAAAGACTAAGAAGGTATGGGATAAATGTAGTGAATTAATATTAGAAGAAATTAAAAAAGGTATTTTAGGTGCTGATACTGAGACAGTTTCAGGAATAGATGTTTTTGCACCTGGATATATAGATAAAGATAATGAAGTTATAGTTGGACTTCAAACTGATGCTCCATTAAAGAGAATAACAAACCCATGGGGCGGAATAAGAATGGCTGAACAATCACTTGAATCCTATGGATACAAAATAAGCGATAAGATGCATGATGTGTTTTCAAATTATAGAAAAACTCATAATCAAGGTGTATTTGACGCTTATACTGAAGAAATAAGAGCTGCAAGATCAACTGCTGTTCTTACTGGACTTCCAGATGCTTATGGTAGAGGTAGAATAATAGGCGACTATAGAAGAATAGCTCTATATGGTATAGATAGATTAATAGAAGAAAAGAAAAAAGATCTTAAGAATCTTAAAGGCGATATGCTTGATGAATTAGTAAGATTAAGAGAAGAGCTTAATGAACAAATAAGAGCTCTAGCTAAAATAAAGAACATGTCAGCTTCTTATGGTTTTGATATATCACAACCAGCTTCTAACGCTAAAGAAGCAGTTCAATATTTATACTTTGGATATCTTGCTGCTGTTAAAGAAAATAATGGTGCTGCAATGTCACTTGGAAGAACAAGTACATTTGTTGACGTTTATTTAGAAAGAGATTTACAAGCAGGATTAATAAATGAACAAGAAGCACAAGAAATTATAGACCAATTTATAATTAAGTTAAGACTTGTTAGACATTTAAGAACACCAGAATACAATGATTTATTTGCTGGAGACCCAACTTGGGTTACTGAGTCAATCGGTGGTGTTGGTGAAGATGGAAGACCACTAGTTACAAAGACATCTTACAGATATTTACACACACTAATTAATCTTGGAACAGCTCCAGAACCAAATATGACAGTTTTATGGTCTCAAAACTTACCAGAAAACTTCAAAAAGTTCTGTGCAGAAATGTCTATATTAACTGACTCAATTCAATATGAAAATGACGATGTTATGAGACCAACTTACGGGGATGACTATGCTATAGCTTGCTGCGTATCTGCAATGCAAGTTGGAAAGCAAATGCAATTCTTCGGAGCAAGATGCAACCTAGCTAAATCATTACTTCTAGCTATTAACGGAGGAGTAGATGAAAAGAAGGGTATTCTAGTTGTTCCTGGAATTGAACCAATTACTGATGAAATATTAGATTATGATAAAGTAGTAGCTAACTACAATAAAGTATTAGAATATGTTAGCAAAATCTATGTTGACTCAATGAATATAATCCACTATATGCATGATAAATATGCTTATGAAGCATCACAAATGGCATTACATGATACAAGCGTAGGAAGATTAATGGCATTTGGTATAGCAGGATTCTCAGTTGCAGCAGACTCTTTAAGTGCTATAAAGTATGCTAAAGTTAAGCCAATAAGAGAAAACGGAGTAACTGTTGACTTTGAAATTGAAGGAGAATTCCCTAAATACGGAAATGACGATGACAGAGTTGACAGCATAGCTGTAGAATTAGCTGAAAGATTCTCAACTGAGCTTAAGAAACACCCACTTTATAGAAATGCTAAGCATACATTATCAGTATTAACTATAACTTCAAATGTTGTTTATGGTAAGAAGACAGGTTCAACACCAGACGGAAGAAAAGCTGGAGAACCATTTGCACCAGGAGCTAACCCAATGCACGGAAGAGACTTAGAAGGTGCTCTTGCATCACTTAACTCAGTTGCTAAGGTTCCATATTCAAGCTGCCAAGATGGAGTATCAAACACATTCTCCATACTTCCAGATGCTTTAGGAAAAGATCATGAAACAAGAATAAACAACTTAGCATCAGTTATGGATGGATATTTTGGACAGGATGCTCATCACTTAAATGTTAATGTATTAAACAGAGAAACATTAATGGACGCTATGGAACATCCAGAAAAGTACCCAACATTAACAATTAGAGTTTCAGGATACGCTGTTAACTTTAATAGATTAACTAAAGGTCAACAACAAGAAGTTATAAACAGAACATTCCACGAAAAAATGTAATTAGTTGATATTAACATCATCTAATAAGTAGAAATATTTAAACACGGAATAGGCGGAGAGCACCGAAGACGCAGCGAAATATTTATAAATTTCCGTGTCCTCCGTGTAATCTCAACAATTCCGTGTTTATTAATTAATTTGAAGGAGGGGATTTTATGTTAAAAGGCAGAGTGCACTCAATTGAAAGTATGGGATTAGTCGATGGTCCTGGAGTTAGAACTGTAGTTTTTCTTCAAGGCTGTAAGTTAAGATGTTCTTATTGTCATAATCCGGATACCTGGGCTATGGATGGGGGAACGGAATACACTCCTGAAGAGCTTTTAAGGAAGATAATGAGATTTAAACCTTACTTTGAACGTTCCGGCGGCGGTGTAACTTTTTCTGGCGGAGATCCTCTTCTTCAACCTGAATTTTTGCTTGAAATGCTTAAGCTCTGTAAGGAAAAAGGAATACATGTAGCATTAGATACAGCAGGATATGGCTTTGGAGAGTATGATGAAATCCTTGAATATACAGATTTAGTTTTACTTGATATAAAACACGTTGATGATATAGGCTACAAAAATCTTACGGGCAAAAGCAAGCATGGTTTGGATCAATTTTTAGAAGCACTTGAAAGATCCAATACAAAAGTTTGGATCAGGCATGTTGTTGTTCCAGGAATAACTGATTCTGAAGAACATATTGAAAAGCTTAAAGAAATAATTAAAACAATAAAAAATGTTGAAAAAGTTGAATTACTTCCATATCATACTTTGGGCGTTCAAAAGTATGAAAAATTAGGTATACCATACAGATTAGAAAATATAGAACCAATGGATAAAGATTATACAAAGCAGTTAGAAAAGCAATTAAATGATTTTTTAAGGTATGCTTAGTGAAATTGATTTAAGTTTAACAATTTAAAACGTTTACGGTTGAAAATATAATAAATTGAATGTAAAAAAATAAAAACTTGCAAAAATACTATTGACATATACACCAGATGTTAATATAATAAAATCAATACAACGGCATTGTAGTGCTGTAAAATACTAAAGTAATAAAAATGAATACTAACTTATCTAGAGAGGTGGAGGGACTGGCCCTATGAAGCCCGGCAACCGGTATTATTATTAAATAATACAATGGTGCCAATTCCTGCGGTATCGTAATGGATACTGAGAGATGAGGGAAATTGGGATATTAAAATCCGAGGTTTCCTCGGGTTTTATTTTTTTATCTAATTTAGAATGGTAATCAATAGTAGTTGATATTACATATTAATTTTGTATTGGATGGTGGGACGTATAATAATGATTGAAATTAAAAATGTGTCTAAAAGTTTCGGTAAAATGCAAGTTTTAAAGAATGTAAATTTAAAAATTCAGCAAGGAGAAATATTTGGGATAGTAGGCCATAGTGGCGCAGGTAAGTCTACACTCTTAAGATGTATTAACGGCCTAGAAGGTTATAATGAAGGAAATGTCTTAGTGATGGGTAAAGAAATTAAATCTTTAGGTGATAAAGAACTGCGAGTGTTTAGAAAAGATTTAGGGATGATTTTTCAAGGCTTCAATCTTTTAAATAGATCAAATGTTTATGACAATATTGCCCTGCCTATGGAACTTTGGGGTGTTGATAAAAGCACTATAAAAGAAAGGGTAGAAAAATTATTAAATTTAGTTGGACTTGAGGAAAAGATTTCAAGTTATCCAAGAGAACTTAGCGGGGGACAAAAGCAGAGAGTTGCTATTGCAAGAGCTTTAGCACTTGAGCCAAAAGTGCTGCTGTGTGATGAGGCTACATCAGCACTTGATCCTAAAACAACAAAATCAATACTTAAGCTTATTGAAGAAATAAACAAAAAGCTAAACATTACAATTATAATTGTTACTCATCAAATGGAAGTTGTAAAAGAAGTCTGCATGAGAGCAGCCCTTATGGAAGGAGGTGAAATTAAAGCATTAGGAGAGGTGGAGGAACTGTTCCTAAATCCAGCAAATGAGCTTAAAGATTTAATGGGAGAAGAAGAAATATTACCTAAAGAGGGGGTTAACATAAAAATATTCTTCCCTAAGGATCAAAGTCAAAAAACTATTATAACCTCTATGGCAAGAGAGCTTGATATAGACTTTTCTATTGTTTGGGGCAAATTAGAAAGGTTTAGAGAAGATGTTTTAGGAAGTCTTGTTATCAATACAGAGGAGAAAGAGCAGTTAAAGATATTTGACTTTTTGCAAAAGCAATCAATTAGCTGGGAGGTTATAGAAAATGAAGATTAGCGATTTAATATTACAAATACTGCTGCCGGGACTTTGGGATACTTTATATATGGTACTTATATCAACTTTGTTTGCTGTAATAATAGGCTTCTTACCTGCAATTATTATGGTCATTACCGATGAAAAGGGACTTAAGCCAAATAGATATGTAAATAATATATTGGACTTTATTATAAACCTGTTAAGATCATTTCCTTTCATTATACTAATGATAGCAATTTTTCCGCTGACAAAGCTTATAGTAGGGACTACAATAGGAAAAAATGCAGCTATTGTTCCATTAACTATTGGTGCGGCACCTTTTGCAGCAAGGGTGATAGAGTCAGCGTTAAAAGAAGTTGATTCAGGCATTATTGAAGCTGCAAAAGCTTTTGGTGCAAGCACAATGCAGATAATATTTAAGGTTATGCTTAAAGAGGCACTTCCGTCTATAGTTTTAGGAATTACATTAACTGTTATAAGCGTTATAGGATATTCAGCAATGGCCGGCACTGTTGGAGCAGGCGGCCTTGGTGATATAGCAGTACGATATGGATACCAAAGATTCAAAACTGATATTATGATTTACACAGTTATCATACTTATTTTAGTTGTACAAATAATGCAAAGTATAGGCAATATTGCCTATAAAAGATTAAGTAAATAAATTTTTAGGGGGGCAGAAGCGATAAATTCTTCTGCATTAAAAGGAGGCTTTATAAATGAAAAAATCATTAAGTATTTTATTAGCAGCGGTATTAACAATAGGTTTAGCAGGTTGCGGAGTTAAGAATAATTCAGAAGCAGCAAATACAGGGGCAGCTTCAGGCGGAAATGAAAAGAAAGTAATAAAGGTTGGTGCGACTCCAGTTCCTCATAAGGAAATATTAGAAGCTGCGGTACCGTTACTTGAGAAGAAAGGTTACAAGCTTGAAATTAGAGAGTTTACTGACTATGTTCAGCCAAATCTAGCAGTAAATGATGGTGAGCTTGATGCAAACTTCTTCCAGCATGTGCCTTATCTGCAAAACATGAATAAAGAAAAAAATCTTAACTTGGATTACACAGTTAAGATTCACATAGAGCCAATGGGAGTATATTCACATAAGATTAAAGACTTAAAGGATTTAAAAGAAGGATCAACTATTGCTGTTCCAAATGATGCAACCAATGAAGCAAGAGCATTAAGAGTTTTAGAAACAGCAGGACTCATAAAGCTTAAGAGTGGTGATTTAGTTACAGCTTTAGACATTACTGACAATACTAAAAAGATAAAAGTAAAAGAACTAGAAGCAGCTCAGCTTCCAAGAACTCTTGATGATGTTGATGCTGCAGTTATAAACACAAACTATGCTTTAGAAGCAAAACTAAATCCATCAAAGGATGCACTTGCAATAGAATCAAAGGATTCGCCATATGCAAATGTACTTGCTGTTAGAAAACAAGACAAAGACAAGGATTATATAAAAGCATTATCTGAGGTATTAAATTCTCCTGAAATTAAAAAGTTTATAGAAGACAAATATAATGGAAGCATAGTTCCAGCATTTTAAAACTAATTCTTAATTACAAAAGTAGACCTTGGTCTACTTTTATTATTTTTGGACAAATTTGGGCATACTTAGTATTAAGTAATAGCATTATTAATGAACTTGTAATATTATAATAGTAAAGAATCCTTTGGAGGCTGAGATGAGTAAAAATATTGGTGCATTTTATGATATAGATGGAACCTTATATAGAGAAGGACTTATAGCAGAAATTTTTAAAAAACTTGTAAAGTATGAGATAATAGAGTCTGAAAGATGGTATAATGATGTGAGGATAGAATATCAGAAGTGGGACAAAAGACAGGGGAACTATGATAACTATCTTTTAAAAATGGCCGATATATATATTGAGGCGATTAAGGGACTTCACAAATCACAAATTGAATTTATTGCAAGAAATGTAGTAAATCAAAAGGGAGATAGAGTATATACCTTTACAAGAGACAGAATAAGATGGCATAAAGAGCAGGGACATGTGCTTATAACTATTTCAGGAAGTCCTATTGAACTTGTAAAGGAAATGGCTTTGAAGCATGGGTTTGATGATTATAAGGGAGCCGAGTATATACTCAATGATGAAAACTTTTATACAGGTGAAGTTTCACCTATGTGGGATAGTAAAAGTAAGAAAGAGGCTATTGACTATTTTACAGAAAAATATGACATAGATTTAAGCAAAAGCTTTGCCTATGGAGATACAGCAGGAGATTTTTCAATGTTTCAAATGGTAGGAAATCCTGTGTGCGTTAACCCAACTAGAGAGCTGATTAAAAAGGTTCAAGATAATGAAGAAACCAGATTGAAAGCACTAGTTGTTGTTGAAAGAAAAGATGTTATTTATAAGTTGACCCCAGATTTAATTCAGATTGATTAGAAAAGAGTGGTATTATTGATTACTAGAGAAAATAAAATTTATATTGATAATTTAGATACTAAATATGCACTGATTTTTGATGAAAGAAAAGATATATATAAGAATGCACTTTTCTTTGATCTTGAGCATTATGTGTATAAAAAACCAATTTGTGTTGGAGTATTCGGTTGTTCATATTTTGACGTGAGTGAAAGTTGTTTGAAGGTTACTCAATATATGATTGAAAACAAGGAAGAAGCCTATGATATATTAATTCTTGCTAAAAAGTATTTTAACAATATGCTCAATAATGATAAAAAGTATATGATTACTTTTTCAGGCAACAATGACTATACTATTATAAATTATCTGTTTGATAAGTATAAGCTTGATTTTAAAATTGAAGATAAATTTATAAGTATAGATATGCAAAAAGAGTATGAAAAGATTAAGAAAACCTCTATTGGGTTAAAAGCTTTAGAAAAAGAATTCGGCATAATAAGAGACAGTGAACTTATAAGTGGAGCAAATTTAGCAAAAACCTTTCATAAGATTATGAAGGATAATGATTATATGAACAGAATGCCTGAGGAAAAGAAGGAAAAAATTCTTCTTTACAATGAACAGGATGTAGTAAGCTTATTCCATATGATAATGAATTGGGAAAATGTTATTAAAATTGAAGAACCAGAGATTGAAGAACTGGAAATTGATAATAATGAGATTAATAAGGCTGCGGAGTAAAAACTTCGCAGCCTTAAAGCTTTTTTGAAGCCTTAAAAGTTGTAATATATTTATGCAAAAATAATATAAATAAATTAACCAAAAAAATAATATACAATGCTAAAGTTCTAATACATTATGATTCAACAAAAATCTATAAAGATTAGATATTGTTTATAGCCATAATGCAAGAACTTTATTGCATTATATACTTAAGAAATAGGGTAATTGGAGGAGGGGGATGCCTTGAAATATATAGGCAAAGAGTTTAACAGGGTTGACGGAATTATAAAAGCAGATGGAACCCATAAGTATCCTTCAGATATGTATGATAAGGATACTTTAATTTTAGGCGTAAAAAGAGCTGAAGCAGCTCACGCTAAAATTATTAGTATAGACTTAGAAAAGGCTAAAGCAGTACCTGGAATAACAGCCATATTTACAGCTAAAGACATACCTGGTACAAACAGATACGGTATTGTGCATAAAGACCAGGAAATATTAGTTGAAAGCAAGGTGCGATGCATTGGTGATCCTATATGTCTGATTGCAGGTGAAAGCAAACAGGCCGTTGAGCAGGCCATAAAAGAAATCGTTATAGAATATGAACTTTTGGAAGTAATCAGAAATCCCTTTGAAG
Source organism: Clostridium rhizosphaerae (assembly GCF_016765585.1). Classification (GTDB taxonomy): domain Bacteria; phylum Bacillota; class Clostridia; order Clostridiales; family Clostridiaceae; genus Clostridium_AT; species Clostridium_AT rhizosphaerae. The sequence continues at coordinate 568,383 of NZ_JAESWC010000018.1, read as the reverse complement.
GCCTTAAGGAAAATGCTGAAAAGGTTCATGAGGGCGGAAATTTGCTGCATCATATTGAGCTTTCAAAAGGAAATATTGAGAAAGCTTTTGATGAAGCTGATATATTAATACAGAATAAATACAGTGTTCCTTTTCAGGATCATATGCCTCTTGAGACTGAGGCAGGCTTTGGCAGGATTGATAAGGATGGAAAACTTGCTATTTGGGCTGGTACTCAGACGATATACAGAGATATAGCAGAAATTTCCTATGCTCTAAATATCCCTAAGGAAAATATAAGAGTTTCTGCACCCTTTTTTGGTGGCGGGTTTGGAAGAAAGGATGGTATTACAATTCAACTATTAATTGCTCTTGCTGTAATTAAACTAAGAAAACCAGTAAGAATTTTTCTAGAGAGATCAGAATCCATCAATTCAAGCTACCATAGACATGCTGCTTATATGGAATATAAAACTGCTGTAAGAAAAGATGGTATAATACTTGGCTGTGATGCTAAGATATATTTCGATAAGGGGGCTTATGCAAGCCTTGGAGCTGAAGTTTTAAATTTAGCCGTAGAGCACTTTGCAGGACCATACAAAATAGAAAATACTCATGTAGAGGGCTTTGCAGTTTATACCAATAATCCAATAGGAGGAGCATTCAGAGGCTTTGGAGTGCCTCAGGTAAACTTTGCTTTTGAATCACAAATGGATATAGCAGCTGAAAAGTTAAAAATATCACCTCTTTATATACGCAAAAAAAACGTTGTAAAACAATGGGACACATCATGTATAGGACATACCTTCATATACAGCACAGGACTTAAAGAATGCTTAGAGGCTCTTGAAAATACAGAGCTTTATAAAAATAAGGATAAATATTTAAAAATAGATAAAATGCATAAAGCAAGAGGATTAGGAATAGCAGCCTCCTATCAGGGAGGAGGATTAGGTGTAAATATTCCTGATTTTGCTCAAGGAAAAATAGAGCTTTGTGAAGATGGCAGTTTAATTGCTTATGGCGGAATATCTGATATGGGGCAAGGAAACACAACAGCTTATGTTCAAATTGTAGCAGAGTATTTTAATATGAATAAAAATAAGGTTAGATACACTACCCCGGATTCAAAATATACTTTAGATTCAGGTCCTGCTTCAGCTTCAAGAACTACCTATATATATGGAAAGGCCTTAGAAGGAGCTGCAAAAATACTTAAGGATAAAATGTTAAGCACTGCAGCTTTTGTATTAAATGAAGATAAGGAAAACTTAACAATTAATAATGAAGAAATTTCAGGTAAAACCTGGAGCATGTCCTTTAGTGATATTTATAATTATATGTCTAAAGAAGACAGAACAGCTATATGTTATGTGGATAATCCTATTGCTGCAGATAAGCATGAAATAGGTCATGGACTTCCCCACATCATATATTCCTATGCTGCTCATATGGCTTTAGTTGAAGTAGATACATTAACAGGAAAAGTAGACTTAATTAAATATATAACGGCTACTGACTGTGGTAAGGTTATAAACCCTCAATCACTTAAAGGACAAATACAAGGAGGAGCAGCTCAAGGCATAGGCTATGCATTATACGAAGGATTAAAGCTTAAGGATTCAAAAGTTTTAAACAATAAAATGTCTACCTACATTATACCGAGTATTATGGATGTACCTGAAATTGAAACGCTTCATGTAGAGACTTATGAGGCTACGGGTGCTTTTGGAATGAAAGGTGTAGGAGAAATAAGCATAGATGCACCAGCACCGGCTATTTCAAATGCAATATACAATGCTTCAGGCTATAGATGTTATAGCCTTCCGATAACTGCAGAAAAAATAATAATAAGAGATAGCAGCAGCTTTTAAAGGAGGCTCGTATGAATTATATAGGCAAGGATTATAAAAGAGTTGATGGAGAAGAAAAAGTTAACGGGACAGCAAAGTATGTAGACGATTACAAATTTGATAATATGCTTTATATATCGATAGTAAGAAGTACTATACCTTATGGGAAGATAACTTTAATTGATACTAGTGAAGCTTTTGTAGAAAAAAATATTTATATATTTACAGCAAAAGATTTCCCGGGTGATAACAGTTATGGTTTTCCTATTTGCGATAATCAAATACTTTCTAAAGGAGAAGTTAGATATATTGGTGATGCCATAGCAGTAGTATGTGCTGAAAGTAAGGCTGTAGCTGATAAAGCAGCAAAATTAATTAAGGTTGAGTATGAGAAGTATAAACCTATTTTCGAAGTTGATAGGGCTGAAAAATCTTTTAATAAATTAGTTGTTAAGAAAGATATAGATAAACAAAATTCCTCAGAGGAAGATGTAGTTCTGGAAATGGAACTCTGTACAAAGCATCAGGAACACATGTATATTGAGCCTGAGGGAGCAGTTACTTTTTATGAGAATGAGATTTTAAATGTATATGCTCCTATGCAGAGCCCTTTATCAGCAAGAGACTATGTAGCTAAGGTACTAGGCCTAAGTGCAAACGAAGTGAGAGTTATTCAATCTACAGTTGGAGGTGCCTTTGGTGGAAAGGATGACGTGGTGTATGAGGCGTGCTGCTTTGCTGCTCTTGGTACCTATAAGACAGGCAGACCCTGCAAGTTTATTGCTTCAAGAGAAGAATCCATAGTGTCAAGCTATAAAAGGCATCCAATGAAAACCAAAATTGCATTAACTGCAAATAAAAATGGTGTTTTTAAAGGGATAAAAGTAAGAACTAAGATGGATGGAGGAGCTTATGCTGCTGTCAGTACCTTTGTGCAGTATAGAAATACTACTCATTCAGCAGGACCTTATGTTTATGACTTTGTAGATGTAGAAAATGAGGTTTACTATACTAACAATGTTTACAGCGGTGCTTTTAGAGGCTTCGGAGGACTTCAAGCATGTTATTTCTATGATACGGTTATAGATGAAATGGCCTATAAATTAGATATGGATCCTATTGATTTAAGACTTAAAAATATTTGGAGGACAGGAAAAAATACAGCTACAAATCAGAAGATAGACTGGGAACCTTCAGTGGAAGCAGTATTGAATAGAATTAGAGAAGTGTCAAAATGGGACAGGACTATAAGGGAGTTTGAAAAGTTTAACAGAGATAATAAATATTTCAAGAAGGGGATTGGCGTTTCCTTAGGCTATCACGGCATAAGCCTTGGAGCAGAGGGTGAGGATTTTGCTCAATCAGAAGTAATTTATATGGCTGATAAAAGAAAGCTTTTAGTTACCTGTGGTATTTCTGAGCTTGGCCAAGGTTCTAGAACTGTATTTTCTCAAATAGCTAGTGAAGTATTAGGAATAGACTCCAATTATATAGAAGTTAATAACTACGATACAAATAAGATTTTAAACAGCGGACCGACTGTAGCGTCAAGAGGAACAACAGTAGGAGGAAAAGCTGTGCAGACAGCTTGTGAAAATTTAATCGAATTTCTTAGAAAAGAATTATGTATTTATGAAGGTATATGTGAATGTAAAACTGATTTTAAGGATGGTTACCTTTATTTAAATGGTGAAAAAAGAGCATTCATAATTGATTTTTGCAGACTCTTATCTTCAAAGAAGGAGGTTAAGGCATACGGGCGTTTTAATATGCCGAATATTGATTGGAATGAGCATACAGGTTTAGGCATACCTTACGTTGCATATCACTACGGTGCCCATGTAAGCTATGTAACAGTGGATATGATAACAGGCCAGGTAAGTATTGATAAATATTTTGCTGTTCATGATATAGGAAAGGTTATTAATCCTAAAGCACTGGAAGGACAAATAAATGGAGGAATAGCAACAGGAATTGGCTATGCTTTAACCGAAGATCTTGAGATTCATGAAGGAATAATTGAAAACAATAATTTTGACGGTTATATTATTCCAACCTCTGAGGATATACCTGAAATATATAGTGAGGCGTATGAGAGTAATGAGCCTTTAGGTCCCTTTGGAGCAAAAGGAACAGGAGAACCTGTGCTTACTCCAGTACCAGCTTGTATAGGAAATGCGATAAGATTTGCAACAGGAAAGAGAATAACCTCGCTGCCATTTAGCTTAGAAAAAATAGTTCTTGGTAAGGAGTTGAACAAATATGATAAAAAACTTTGTAAAGCCTAAAGGTATTCAGGAGCTTATCCAAAGTATTAAGGATGATAATTATACCATTATTGCAGGAGGAACTGATTTAATGGTAGAGTTTCATAATGGAAAAGAGATAAAGGGAAAGCTTATAGATATTTCAACAATTGAAGCTTTAAAAGGAATCAAGGACTACGGAGATACTATAACTATAATGGCTGGAACCACGCATAGTGAAGTAGAAAAGAGTGAGGTTATTAAAAAAGAACTGCCTATACTTTCAAAGGCTTGCGGGTTAGTAGGATCAAGCCTGATAAGAAACAGAGGTACAATAGGAGGAAATATTGTTAATAATGCAAATTGTGCTGACAGCATACCTCCTTTGCTTTTGTGTGAGACTGTACTTTGTTTAAAGAATTTTGGAAGAGACAGGATTATAAGATTAGATGAATTTTTAGAAAGGAATGGTATGGTCGCTATAGAAAAAGGAGAAGTTTTATATAGTCTAACCGCTAAAAAGCTGGAAGGCTATAAATGGGATTTGATTAAGGTGGGAAGAAGAAAATCTCTTGCTATATCCAGATTAACTTTAGCCATTGCTTTAAAGGAAAGAAATGGAGTCATAGAGGATTTAAGAATATGCCCTGGTGCAATGCTTTCAAAGCATGCCAGACTTCATGATACAGAAAATAAATTCAAAGGAAAGGAGTTAGCAGAGTGTATTAATGAAATAGCAGAAAGTGCTGCTTGTGAAGTGGAGGAGTTAAGCGGAAAACGCTGGTCTTCTGAATATAAAGAGCCAGTGCTTAAAGGATTAATTATTAGAACCTTAGAGAAATGGGGGCAAAAACATGAGGCTGGAATTTAAGCTAAATGGAAGAGATTTAACTGTAGAAGCAGAGCCGGCAAAAAGCTTATTGGATTTTTTAAGAGATGATATGAAGCTTACGGGAACTAAAAAAGGCTGCGAAATAGGTGAGTGTGGTGCTTGCACAGTTCTTATAAATAAAAAGGCTGTAAACTCTTGTATGGTTATGGTTGGACAGATAGAAGGCTGCGAAGTTTTAACTATTGAAGGAATAAGCGGCGAGGTGCTTATTCCTCTCCAGGGAAAGCTTTTAAATGGAGGAGCCGTACAGTGCGGCTTTTGCACTCCGGGCATGATTATGGCCATACTTGGACTTTTATATGAAAATCCTGCACCGGATGCTGAAGAGATAAGAAGAGCAATAGATGGGAATTTGTGCAGATGCACAGGATATAATCAGATAATTAAAAGCGTTGAGGAATTAAGACTTAGTGAGGTTGTACTAAAGTAGGGGGGATTTGGGTGTTTATAAAATTTAAAATAAATGGTGAGGAAAAAACAGCAGAAGTAAATGCAGAGGATAGGCTTTTAGATTTTATAAGAGAGGAACTTTATCTTACGGGAACAAAGGAAGGCTGCGGTGAAGGTGAATGCGGAGCCTGTACTATCATAATGGATAACAAAACTGTCCCATCCTGTCTGGTTTATGCTTATGAGGCTGATGGAAAAGAATTATATACCATTGAAGGAAAAAAGGCCTTAGAAGAACTTGAGGTAATTCAGCAGGCTTTTGTAGATGCAGGAGCTGTACAGTGCGGCTTTTGTATTCCGGGTATGGTAATGGCTACGAAGATTCTCCTTGATAAAAATATTAATCCACGCAGAGAGGAAATTAGAGAAGCTCTTCAAGGAAATCTATGCAGATGTACTGGCTACGTTAAAATCGTAGATGGTGTAGAGCTTTCAGCAAAACGCCTTATTGAAAGAAGGTGCAAAGTCAATGAGTGAGGTTTTTATTCCTAAAACCCTAGATGAGCTTCTGCCTAATATAGATAATAAAAACAAGAGACTGGCAGCCGGTTTTACTGATATAATACCAGCCCTTAGAAATAATAAGCTTCAATATAAGCCTGTAATAAATATAAATAACATCACTGAGATCAAAAGAATATTTGAGGATAGGGGAAGGGTTTATATAGGCGGTAATGTAACCCTAAGTGAAATTATAGATAGTAAGTTAATTAAAGAAGATTTTAGAATTTTAGCAGAGGCTTTAAAAACTATAGGTTCTGTTCAAATAAGAAATAGAGCAACTCTGTCAGGTAATGTTCAGAATGCATCTCCAAGCGGGGATGGTATTTTAGCTCTTACTTTGCTCGAAGCTTCCTTAATTCTTACCAGTATTGAAGGTGAAAGTGAAGTATCAGTGAAAGATTTTATATTTGGAGTTGGGAAAACCTGCTTGAAAAACAATGAGTTTATAAAATATATAGTTTTAAACAAGAAGTTCAGCGGCTATAAATCTTATTTTGAAAAAGTGGGACTAAGAGGTGCCATGGTTATAGCTGTAGCCTCAATGGGAGTAGTATATAAGCTTGAAAACGGCAAAATAAACGACATTAAAATTGCTTTTGGAGCTGTATCTCCAAGGGTTTTAAGAATAAGCGCTGCAGAAGATTATTTGAAGGGAAAAGAGTTTAATGAAATTACTTTGCTTGAAGCTTCAGAAATAATAGGAAAAGCTATATCTCCAATAGATGACTTAAGAGCTTCTGCGGAATATAGAAGAAAGGTGTGCCAAAATCTTATATTAAGGTTGCTTGAACGTTAAGAAGGAAGGTTAAATAATGAGGATTTTAATTAAAAATGCCTATATTTTAACCATGGATGAAAAACTTTCAAAGTTTAAAGGAAATATCTCAATCAAGGAAGATAAAATTGAAAAGATAAGCAAAAGTGAAATTGAAGGAATATTTGATAAGGTAATAGATGCAGAAGGAAAGGTGGCTATGCCGGGCTTTGTACAGCCGCATATTCACCTTTGCCAAACACTATTTAGAGGACTTGCAGATGATATGGAGCTTATGGATTGGCTCAAATACAGAATATGGCCGCTAGAGGGAGCACATGATGAAGAAAGTATTTATTACTCAGCTAAGCTTGGACTAAGTGAGCTTATAAAAAGCGGAACTACTTCTATTGTGGATATGGAAACAGTTCATCATACAGACAATGCAATACAGGCTATTTATGAAAGTGGTATAAGAGCCTTAACTGGAAAGGTTATGATGGACTATGGCAGTGATGTTCCTAAATCCTTAATGGAAAACTGGCAAAGTTCAGTTTATGAAAGCACCGAGCTTCTTAAAAAGTGGCATGGAAAGGACGACGGAAGAATAGAGTATGCATTTGCTCCAAGATTTGTAGTTTCGTGTTCAGAAGATTTACTTCTAGAAGTAAGCAGACTTTCCAAGAAATATGGTGTAAAGGTTCATACACACGCCTCAGAAAACAGGGGAGAAATAGAGTTTGTTGAACAAGACAGAGGCATGACAAATATAGCCTATTTAAAGAAGATAGGGCTTTTAGATGAAAACTTGATTTTAGCTCACTGCATATGGCTTTATGATGAGGAAATTGAACTTATTAGAAATTCAAAAACTAAAATTGTTCACTGTCCTTCTTCAAACCTAAAGCTTGCCTCAGGGGTTGCTAAAATACCAGAGCTTTTAAATTATGGAATTGATATTGGCTTGGCTTCCGATGGACCTCCTTGCTCTAATAATTTAGATGCCTTTATGGAAATGAGGTTGAGTTCACTTATTCAAAAGGTTAGATTAGGTCCTAAAGCTATGGACTGCAATACAGTTTTATACATGGCTACTATGGGTGGAGCTAAGGTTATGGGAAAAGAAAAGGAGATTGGTTCGATAGAGAAAGGAAAGAAAGCAGATATTATTTTACTTGACCTTAATAAAGTTTATAATGCTCCAAGCTTTAAAGACAACGTAGAAAGTCAAATTGTTTTCTCCGGAAAAGCTGAAAACGTTGATACTACTATAATTAATGGTAAAATACTCATGGAAGAAAGAAAGCTTTTGTACATGCATGAGGAAGACATAATTAAAAACTGTAATAGAGCTATAGAAAGAGTTTGGAATAGGGGAGGAATCTCATGGAATTAAAAGCAGTTATGCAGCCTAAAGATTTAGAGGAAGCTAAAGAACTTATCCATACTTTATCAAACAGCAGGATTTTAGCAGGCGGAACAGATTTAATTATAGATTTAAACAAGAAAAAGCTTTCGGCAGATTATCTTATTGATATAAATAGAATAAATGAATTGAGTCAAATTAAACAGTTTGCTCACCACATCATAGTTGGAAGCATGGTGACCTTTACAGATATATTAGAAAATGAAATCTTTAGAGATAAATTTACTTGTCTTAGAGACTGTGCAGAGATGATGGGTTCTCCGCAGATAAGAAACAAGGCTACCATTGGAGGAAATATAATAAATTCTGCAGCGGCTGCAGATATTGTGCCCTGCTTAATGAGTCTTGAAGCGGTATTTATAATAGAAAGTATGTATGAAAGAAGACTAGTAAGGTGTGATGACTATTTTATAAAGCATGAAAAATATAAGGTACAAAGTGATGAAATACTTGTTGGAATTATATTAAATGATAAAAATACCTTAAGCAGCTTTTATAAGCTTGGGAAAAGAAACTCACTTTCTATAGCAAGACTTAATGCTGCAGTAAGCTTTAATATGGTTCAGGATAAGGTATGGGATTTAAAATTAACATTAGGTGCAGTTGGAAAATTTCCTTTTAGAGTTTATGAAATTGAGTACTTAGCAAGAAACAAAGATATAAGTTATTTGTTTAAAAATGAAATACTGGCTATTCTCGAGGAAAAAGTTAAAGAGAGTATTAAAAACAGGCCAACCATGCCATTTAAAAAGGAAGCTGTTAAGGGAGTTTATACTGAAGCAGTAAAAAGAGCATTAGCAAGGGGTGAGATTAGATATGAATAAAATATGTTTGAAGGTTAACGGAAAATCTCACGAAACAGAAATTTCTTCAAACCTTAGACTTATAGATTTTTTAAGAGATGAATTAAAGCTTAAAGGAACAAAAGAAGGATGCAGCGAAGGAGAATGCGGCGCTTGTACTGTTATTGTTAATGGAAAAACAGTAAACTCTTGTTTAGTTTTAGCAGCTTCATGTAATAATGCTGAAATCACAACTATAGAGGGTATAGGAAGTGATGAACTTCATCCTCTTCAAAAAGCGTTTATGGAAGTTGGAGCAGTTCAATGCGGTTACTGCATACCCGGCATGCTTCTAAGTGCAAAGGCAATTCTGGATAAAAACCTTAATGCTTCAGAAGAAGAAATAAGAGAAGGAATTTCAGGGAATTTATGCAGATGCACCGGTTATCAGAAGATAGTTGAAGGCGTGACTTTAGCTAAGCAGTATATGGGGGGCAGGTAATCCTATGTTAAACACAGTAGGTAAAAATATAAAAAAAGAAGATTCCTTTGAGAAGGTTACTGGTAGAGCTCTTTATCCAGATGATATTGAGTTTGATGATATGCTTTATGCAGGAGCAGTAAGAAGCAGCATACCATTTGGCAGGGTTAAAAGCATAGACTGCTCCAAAGCTTCAGCCATGGAAGGCGTTGTTATGATAATAAACCATAGTATGATTCCTGGAGAGAAGAAACACGGAGTTGTATTAAAGGATCAACCTATACTTGTAGATGATTTAATAAAAAGGGTAGGAGACCCAATAACATTAGTTGTAGCAGTAAGTAAACAGGTTTTGAAAAAAGCAATAGATTCAATTAAGATTGAATATGAAGAATATAAAGGTGTATTTACAATTGAAGAGGCACTTAAGGAAGGTGCTCCTGTTATCAGTGATAAAACAAACATTTTGTATGATCTTAAAATAAAAAGAGGAGATGCAGATGAAGGTTTTAAAAAGGCAAAATATATAGTCGAAAACTGGTATTCCACCCCTCACATAGATCATGCCGTACTCCAGCCTGAGGCAGCAGTAAGCAGATATGATGAAGAAGGTAACCTAGAATTATATGTGGCTACTCAATATCCTCATTATGACAGAGAAGATGTATCAAGGTGTTTAGGACTTAATGAAGAAAAGGTTAAAATTATCAATATGACTATAGGCGGAGCTTTTGGAGTAAGAGAAGATATAACAGTGCAGTGTCATGCTGCCTTAGCTTCTTATTATACTAAAAAACCTGTAAAAGTTGTTTACTCTAGAGAAGAATCAACCATAACTCACTGCAAAAGACATTCTATAAAAATGTATTATAAAACCGGGGTAGATGAAAATGGGAAGCTTTGTGCTCTAAAGGCAAGAATATACGGTGATACGGGAGCCTATTGTTCCTGGGGTATGAATGTGCTCAGAAAGGCAGCTGTGCATGCTGCAGGACCTTATGAAATATCCAACGTAGATATACAGTCCCTAGCCGTTTATACAAACAACTCTTTCTGCGGGGCTATGAGAGGCTTTGGAGCTGCACAAGCAGCTGTAGCTTATGAAAGCCAAATGGATGAGCTATCAAGGCTCCTTAAAATAAATCCGCTTCAGTTTAGGTATATGAATTCTGTCAAAATAGGAAGTATACTGCCTACAGGGCAAGTACTTGAAAGCAGTGTAGGAATGAAAAAATGTATAGAAGAAATAGCAAAATTAGATAAAATAGTTCTTGAGTAGGGGGTTAATACTTTGAAAAAAATAGGGGTAGGATATGCCTGTATGATCTATGGTACAGGTTATGGAAATGGCTTTCCTGATGAGTCAAGGGCTTCCGCAGAGCTTACTTCTGATGGAAAGGTTACTGTTTTTGTTGAGGTAACGGATGTAGGACAGGGAGCTAAAAATGTAATGAGACAAATAGCCAGTGAAGTACTTGACATGAGGGTTGAAGATATAGTAATAAAAAATGTTAATACTTCCTATATGATGGATTCGGGAACGGCAGCGGCAAGCAGGCAGACGTACAATACAGGAAATGCCGTGCTAAATGCTTGCAAAAAGCTTAAAGAAAAGATGGATGAAGCTTCTATAAAAGACAAGGAAAAAGTCTTTAAATATATGGCTGATAATGCTATAAGCCCTAGAGAAGAAGGTTATTTTAAAGCTAATACAACCTCAGTAAATTTAGAAACAGGAGAAGGTAATCCTTATTGGCCTTATACTTTCTCTACAAACAAGGCTGTAGTCCAGGTAGATGATGAAAGAGGAAAGGTAGATGTTCTTGAAATAACAGCCTGTCATGATTCGGGAAAAATAATCAATCCACTAATGGCGGAAGGACAGATACAGGGCGGTGCTGCTATGGGTATCGGCTATGGTATTATGGAAGAAGTCATATTTAATAAGGGAACTATAAAAAATCAAAACTTTAATGACTATATAATTCCTACCAGCAAAGATGTTCCAAAGGTCAAAACAATATTTGTAGAAGAAATAGAAAACAGCGGACCCTATGGTGCAAAAGGTATAGGTGAACCTTCAATGATTGCAACTGCACCTGCAATAATAAATGCTATTTACGATGCTGTGGGGGTTAGAATTTATGACTTGCCGGCATCACCGGAAAAGGTTTTGAAAGCTCTTACAAGTAAGAGGGAAAAGCATGAGTGATTTGAAAAAAGATATAGATATAGCTATTGGAAAAGTAAAAGCACCCTTAGTGCTTAAAAATGGCTTTGTTATAAATGTATTTACACAAAGCATAGAAAAAAATGATATAGCTGTAAATGATGATAAAATAGTTGGTGTTGGAAATTATGTGGGAGAAAAACAGATAGACTGTACCGGGCTTTTTATAGCTCCAGGTTTTATAGATGCTCACGTGCATATTGAATCATCCATGGTTACGCCAGAAGTTTTTTCACAGCTCTTATTAAAAAGAGGAGTAACAACAGCTGTGGCAGATCCACATGAAATAGGAAATGTATTAGGTCCAAATGGTATTGAGTTTATGCTTGAAAACAGTAAAAAAAGCGTAATGGACATATTCTTCATGCTGCCTTCCTGTGTTCCTGCAACGGAGTTTGAAGATTCAGGTGCAGTGCTTAATGCAGAGGAACTAGCTAAATTTATAGATCATGAGAAGGTTTTGGGGCTTGGGGAGGTAATGGATACTCCTGCTGTAGTCAATGGAAGAGAAGATATGTTGAAAAAATTAGAGATGTTTAATGAAGGGAATATTGACGGTCACTGCCCTGGAATTTCACAAAAATGGCTTAATGCATATCTTTGCTGCAGAATTAAAACAGACCATGAGTGCTCTAAGGCAGAAGAAGCCTTAAAGAAAGTACAAAGGGGTATGTATGTTATGCTTAGGGAGGGGTCTGCAACTAAAAATCTTAAGGATTTGCTTCCAGCAGTTAATAAAGATAATTTCAGCAGATTTTTATTCTGTACAGACGACAGACATATTGAGGACTTAATTGAGGAAGGGACTATTGATAATTCAATAAGGCTTTCCATAAAGCAGGGACTTGATCCAATTAAGGCTTATACCATAGCCTCTTATAATGCAGCGGCTTGTTATGGCCTAAAAGACAGAGGTGCATTAGCACCGGGCTATAAGGCTGATTTAGTAATCTTTGAGGATCTATGTAAGCTTAATATAAAACATGTAATTAAAAACGGTGAAATCTATAATAAGGAAATAAGCTTTTCAAATTGTAAATTAAGCAGTTCGGTGAAGCTTGATTTGGTTTCTAAGGAAGACTTTTTAGTGAGACATAAGTGTGATTATGTAAACACGATTAAGCTGATACCTAATTCTGTTGAAACAGTAAAGCAGAGAAGGAAAGTAACGCAAAGTGAAGGAATAGTATTAGGAGTTGAAAGCTCAGATTGCCTTAAAATAGCTGTATTTGAAAGACATAAGAATACAGGAAAAAAATCAGTTGGCTTTGTTGAAGGTTTTGGGCTTAAAAACTGCTCTATTGCCCAAAGTATTGCTCATGATTCACACAATATTATAGTTATTGGTGATAAAGATGAAGACATGGCTTTAGCAGTCAATACTATAATAGATATGGAAGGCGGTATTGCTTTAGTTTCTGACGGAAAGGTATTAGGAAAGTTAAATCTGCCTATAGGCGGGCTTATTACTTCAGAAAATCCCTATGACGTTTTAGAAAAGATAAAAAAGCTTAATAATTTGGCAAGAAGCTTCGGGGTAAAGAAAGATTTTGATCCATTCTTAACTTTAGGTTTTTTGGCTTTACCTGTAATACCTGATTTAAAAATAACAGCTAGAGGATTATTCCACTATGAGCAGTTTAGGTTTATAGATTTATTTAATTAACAACAAAATGAAAAAGGTGATATAAGTGTATTTAAGAGGAATTATACTTGCAGGCGGATGTTCCAGCAGAATGGGTGAAAATAAGCTGATGCTTAAGCTTGGAGAAAATACTATAATAAGCAGAGTTATAGAAAATGCTAAAGCTTCAAAGATTGAAGAAGTAGTTTTAGTTTATGGAAAATATGATGTGGATACGGACATAATAAAAATTTATAATCCAGACTACGAGCTTGGCATGAGTACTTCAATCAAAAGAGGTCTTGAAGGCTTTGATGGTGATGGCGTTATGCTTATCTTAGGTGATATGCCCTTTGTAAGTACTGAAATAATAAATAGATTATATGATGAATTTTCTGTAAGCAATAAAAACATTGCTGCACCCATTTATAAAAGAAAAAGAGGAAATCCTGTTATTATAGGGAAAAAGTATTTTCAGGAGCTTTTAACAAATACAGGAGATAAGGGTGCAAGAGACATTATTAAAAATAATGCTTATGATGTGGAATTAATTGAAGTAAGAAATGATGGAATCTTTGTGGATATTGATGATAAAGAAAGTTATAAAACTTTAGAGGCCTAAGAGATAAAGAACGCAGCAATTTTATGCTGCGTTCTTATATTTATAAATAAAAGAATATGTAGTATCTATGCGGGGCTCAGAGATTTTATCTGCTTAAAGTATAGTTTAAGCCCCAAGTAACTCCATAGCTATCCGTTATGACTGCGTGATAGGCTCCCCAAAAGGTCTTTTGAAGCTCGAAGCCAACTACTCCGTTAGCTTTAAGAGAATTATATACTTTATTTATTTCTTCTTCGCTTTCAAGCTCTAATACGAAATGAGTTTCAGAACCCTTTTGCTTGTCATCGAACAAATCTACAAAATACAATACACAATTAGTATTAACATGAAGTTCGGAATGAATAATTTTCCCTTCAAAGCCTTTAAACATTTCTTTTCCATCAGCTAATTGAAGATTTTTTATTTCTCCCCCAAATAATTCTTTGTAAAAATCTAAAGCTTCCTTGCAGTTTTCAACATAAATTTCAGGTGTTATGCTTTTCATATGTATATCTCCAATCTTTTGAATTTTTTGCTTGTATAAATAAATATATCAATGATAATTATCTTTAGCAATATACTTTTCGTATTTAGGTATAAGATTAATAGGAATGTAAATCTATTAGTGGTATAATATTGCTTAATAAAAAATTGTGAATTCTAGAAGGAGAATAAATATGTACGCAGTAGCTGCACTTTTTGATACTGAAACTGAGAAGTGTATAAAAAACTTGTGGAATGGCTTAAGTGATAAGGGAATATCGAATTATGGACAAGAGGCAAAGGATAGAAGAGCTCATATTACTATTGCTGATTACAATAATTTAGACAAAAATTCATTTATAGAATTAGCAGAGGAAGTATATAAAGATAAAAATCAAATAGAAATAAGCCTCAGCATACTTGGTACTTTTGTAAAATCTGGAACTTTGTTTGTTTCAGCAGCAATAACTACGGAATTACATGAGCTTCATAAAAATTATCATGATAAATTTGCAGAATTTAATGATGATCCGAATTCCTTTTATCTTCCCGGAAAATGGGTGCCTCACTGCACAATTGCAAGCAGACTTAATGATGAAAACATGCTAAAGGCATTTGATTACTGCTCGAAAGAATTAAAAATGATTAAGGGTAAAATTACTGAAATAGCTTTGCTTGAATTCAAAGAGTTTAATGAAGCTGGAGTATGTATAAATGCTCCTATAATTTACTCTAAAAAACTTAAGTGAAATTTGAGGTGATTCTATGGGTATTGTTTATGAAAATAAAGTAATAAATTTAACTGCGTATTCCATGGATAACACTATATGGCATGACTTTGAAAAATTGTTTGGTGATAACGGAGCATGCGGTGGCTGTTGGTGTATGTCTTGGAGATTAAAAAAGTCTCACTTTGAGATGGGAAAAGGTATTCAGAATAAGAACGCAATGAAAAACTTAGTTGAGAAAAATGAAGTAATTGGAGTATTGGCATATATAGATGGAAAGCCAATTGGATGGTGTGCAGTTGCCCCGAGAGAAAAGTATATTAGGCTGGAGAATTCAAGGGTTTTTAAAAGGATAGATAATGAGGAAGTTTGGTCTATTACTTGTCTTTACATATTGAAATCATATAGAAGAAAAGGGATTTCTACAGAGTTAATTAAGTCAGCAATTAATTACTGCAGACTAAATAAAGTTAAAATAGTTGAGGCCTATCCAACTGTGCCTTATGAGGACAGAGTTCCTGATGCTTTTTTATGGACTGGTATACCCATAGCCTTTGAAGAAGCTGGCTTTGAAATAGCTGAAAGAAGATCTAAATGGAAAATTATGATGAGATATTATATATGTGATGAAGAGAGTACTGAAGGCTAAGGCTTTGAATATAAAGCAGAGTAAAGATTAACCGAAGGATGCAGGTGACTTTTAATGAATTTTACCAAGGATTACTTTCTAAAGAAATATAATTTTACAGATGCAGAACTTAAAGAAAACAATATATCCTGGGAGACTCTTAATGGAATATATAATGATTTTACTGATTATATAAACCTTTATGAAAGCCAAGTGGATTTTATTGCAAATACATTAAGGACACATAATAAAATACATTCAGTTAAGGCTAGAGTAAAGGATGCAGAACATTTAGTTGAAAAGATAATAAGAAAAACTCCTGATAGAAGGAAAAAGTATGGAGATTCCTTTCAGTTTTCAGTCCAAAATTACAAGCATGAAATAACAGATTTAATCGGCGTTAGAGCAATACATATATTTAAGGAAGATTGGGAAGACATACATAGCTTTATAACTAATACTTGGAGGGTAGGAGAGATAACAGCAAATGTAAGAGAGGGTGACGATACCAAAAGATTTGAGGAGCTTAATATAGCAATCCAATCCAGAAAATCTGGTTATCGTTCAGTACACTACTTGATTGAATCCTATCCCACAAATGAGAAGGTAATAGCTGAAATTCAAGTCAGGACTATATTTGAAGAGGGGTACGGGGAAATCGATCATCAATTAAGATATTCTCATGACCAGATTCCGGAAGTGCTTGCATTGAATTTATTGCTTTTAAATCGTATTGCAGGGAGTTCTGATGAAATGGCTTCTCTTATCAATATGTTAAATAGAAATTGGACTGATATGGAAGCAAAGTATGAGAATATAATTGCCAATAAAAATAAAGAAATTGAAAACCTCATAGGTAAAATTGACAAGATAACCTCTATAGAAACTAAAGACAAACAAGAGTTACTATTAAGTCTAAATAAGATTATTATGAAAGATGAGTTTGCAAATTTAGCTGAGGACTTAAATAAGGCTTTTTAAAAGTAAATGTAGACTAGGAATAAATTTAGTTGAAGTTATTCCTAGTCTATTTATTATTTTACAAGCGGATTCACTTTAAAATCTATCTAAGCTGAGTTCTTCTAATTATAAAATAGCTCGTTGTAAAGCATATGACTGCAATTATCAAATTTACTACACTCATTGAAAGCCAATTTGTGCGTATTGCTTCAGGAAACATAAGACTAACGGGAATACCTAAAGCTGGAAGCACTATAGCAAATATAATAATAAAGCTTGCAATAATAATGAACCATCCATATTCCCCGATAAAATAAGCTAACTGAGAGAACATAGTTACAACTGCAAAAGTAGTTAGAAATATTAAAAATATACTAATAGTTAACTTCATGGCTGATAATAAAGTAAGTTTTTCAAAGATTGAACTGAAATTATTTAGCTGGTTGATTCCAAGATAATTAAAAATAACATTTTCCAAAGCAAAGAGGATAGTATTGATAAGTGAAAAAACTAAGGATATAACTATATAGTAAGCTAAGCTGCCTAAAAAATATTCTTTTCTAGTAGATCCCATTCTTAAGCTGTAATTGATTGAGGCCTTTGGAGCTGTAATTGAATCAAGAACCGAGTACAAGAACATTATGAATGTAATTAGACCAACATAAGTCACAGAGCCAGAGGAACCCTTGAAGCTCGAACCTGATGAAAATACAGAAAATGTGATTATTATTAATAAAGTAATAGTAGCTAATAAACCAGCCATAGGAAGAAAGCTCGCATTTTTATAGGATAGGTACATATTTGCTTTAATTTTACTCATAAAATTCACCTCTATTACTCATTGAAGTCATATATACAAAAAAATCTTGAAGGGGAACAGTTTTAAATTCAATACCTTCTAATTTAAGTTTACGGGCTTCTTCAAAAGCCAGGTTATCATATATTACAGCAGAAGCTGAAAGGCCAGCCTGCTCGTAGTTTATAACATTTTTTCCTTTAAGAATATCGTTAAGAATATCCTTACTTCCGGACAAATAAACAGTCTTACTCTTTAAGTTATCAACTTCCTCTGTCAAAAGTACTTTGCCTTTATCAAGAATTATAATATGCTCAAATATTTTGCTGACTTCATCAATTAAGTGAGTAGAAAAAATTATAGTTCTTGGATTCTCTGTATAATCTTTAAGAAGTATATCATAAAAAGTATATCTAGAGGCGGCGTCCAAGCCAAGATAAGGCTCATCATACAGAGTAACTGGAGCTCTGCTGGAGAGTCCAATCACTATGCCTAAAATTGACTGCATTCCTTTTGAAAGGGCAGAGTATTTTTTATTTGAAGTTAAGTTAAATTCTTTAAGCAGCTTTAAGGCAAAGTTATTGTCCCATTTATCATAAAACTTAGAGGAGATATCTAATATCTCATGAATCTTAAGCATGGCTAGATAGTTTTCAGCTTCCTTAACAAAACACATCTGACTAAGAACCTTTGAATTTTCATAAGGCTGTTCACCTAAAATTGCAATGGTTCCGCCGCTTTGAAGGCTTTGAGCAGATAATAGGTTTAACAGTGTGGTTTTACCAGCACCATTTCTTCCAAGAAGTCCATATATTTTATTTTCTTCAATTGTTAAATTCACTTTATCTAGAGCTAAGGTTTTTCTGAATTTTTTTGTTACATTAATACACTCCACTGCATAAGCCATATGCTATTCCCCCTTTATTGCTTTAAATATATATCAGCATCATTTATCATTTCAATAATGCTTTCCTTAGGAATATTAAGCTTTTGTGCTTCTGACATAAGTTTTAAAACATATTCGTCGAAGAAAACTTTCTTTCTTGTTTTAATAATTTCACTTTTAGCACCAGAAGCTATGAACATGCCAATTCCTCTCTTTTTATAAATAATTCCTTCCTCAACTAAAGTATTTATACCCTTAGCTGCGGTAGCAGGATTTATTTTGTATAGAGAGACAAGTTGATTAGTAGAGGGGACTTGATCTTCTTCATTTAATAATCCTTTTAGTATATCGTCTTTTATTCCTTCAGATATTTGGAGATAAATAGGTCTTATATCGTCTTCAGATAGTTTCATCTGACCTCTCCTTTCACTGGAACACTGAGCAGCTTACTTGGTTCCGCTTACAAACCTGCGTTAAACTATAGCAATCTTACAGGTAGTATGGTTACATGGTTATGTAACTAACTATAACACTAATTGTGGAAAAAATCAATATATATGTAAAAGATAAACAAAAAAGGTTAAGAAATATAATATCTCTTAACCTTTTTATACTTTATAAGTTTATGCCTTTTGCGGATGTGAAACTTTTTTACTTTTAAGCATTAAGGCAATTACAAGACCGACCAACGCGATTATATCAACTGTGATAAACATATTTTTATAGCCGGAATTAATTGTACTTTGTAATACATTTTAATTACAGCTCTGCTATTTTCTATAAGGTTCCAGCTGCAGTACAACCCATACCTAAGGCTATAACAAGTTTAGCAGAAAACTTATCAAAGATAGATAAAACTATAACTCTCCTTTTTCTTTTTGAGCCTTGCTCATAAAACTTTAAAAAGATTTATATATTCATTTGCTCATATAATTCGTCAAATGACATATATTTGTTTTTGTTTAAATCCATTATGTTTATAACTATAAAGTGTGCCAGCTTTTGCATCGAAAGTGAAGATTTAATACTTCCTCTGTTTTTTTCAATGGATAGTATTTCTTCTATCTTCACATATATATCCTGCATATCATAATCTCTTTTGCTTTCGTAACCCTTTAGCATGGCAATTTCATAAAATATAGATATATACTTATCTACAAAGTTCTGCATTGATATATAAATTTTTCTGATTTTTTCCTTTAGAGATTCTTCAGAGGTTTTAAGTCTTTCTGCAAGATTGAGAGTATTTCTCCAATCATCTCTGAATATCTCAGAAACAAACTCCTCTTTGTTAGAAAAATAATTGTAGAAAGTACCTATTGCAATGCCACAGCTCTTTGCTATATCTCTTATATTAAGTTCTTTATAGTTTTTTTCAATTAGTGTTTTTCTGCCTTCTAATATAAGGCTTTCTTTGACGTTTTCAATTATCTTTGGCATAATATCATTCCTTTGTAAACCTTGTTCATACAATATCATTTCCATAATAGGTATGTCAATAAGTGATAATTACTAACTGTAAAAAAGTTTTTTGATATATAAGAAGGAACAAATCAGAAGATTTGTTCCTAAGAAATTAGTATGCTCTTCCCCAGTAAACAAGCTTCTTAGCTGGTTTTCCGCAGCAAACGCAGGTATCGCTAATATGCTCCTGTTCAAAAGGCATGCATCTACTTGTAGCAGCAGCATCTTCTTTAATCTTATCTTCGCAGGCTCTGTCTCCGCACCACATAGCCTTTACAAAGCCAGGTTTCATGTCTAATAGATTTTTAAATTCATCCAAGTTAACTGCTGTACTTGTTTTTTCTACTTGGGAAACTTTCGCTTTTTCAAATAGTGAGTTTTGGATATCTTCTAAAACTTCTTGAATCTTGTTTTCTAATTCATCAAGAGAAACAACTAGCTTTTCTCTATTATCTCGCCTAACTAAAACAGCTTGATTGTTTTCTATATCCTTAGGTCCAATTTCAAGTCTTAGCGGAATACCTTTCATCTCATATTCGCTGAACTTCCAACCTGGAGTCTTATCACTGTCATCCATTTTAACTCTGACTACCTTTGATAATCTATCTTTAAGCTCTGAAGCTTTATCCAAAACTCCAGCTTTGTGCTGTGCAACTGGAATAATTACAAGCTGGGTTGGTGCTATTCTAGGTGGAACAACAAGACCGTTATCATCACCGTGAACCATAATCAAGGCACCAATAAGTCTTGTAGTCATTCCCCAGGAGGTTTGATGAACATATTGAAGCTTTCCGTTTTTATCGGTGTATTGTATATTGAATGCTTTAGCAAATCCATCACCAAAGTTATGTGAAGTTCCGCATTGAAGCGCTTTTCCATCATGCATTAAGCTTTCTATTGTATAAGTATCTTCAGCACCTGCAAATTTTTCTTTGTCGGTCTTTTGTCCTTTAACAACAGGAATAGCTAGATACTCTTCACAAAGCTTTGCATAAACATTCAGCATTTTTATAGTTTCTTCTTGTGCCTCTTCAGCAGTAGCATGAGCTGTATGACCTTCCTGCCATAAAAACTCTAGTGTTCTTAAGAATGGACGTGTAGTTTTTTCCCATCTTACAACAGAGCACCATTGATTATAAAGCTTTGGCAAATCCTTATAGGATTGAATTATTTTTGCATAGTGGTCGCAGAATAAGGTTTCTGAAGTAGGACGTACGACAAGTCTTTCAGTTAATTCTTGATTTCCGCCATGTGTAACCCAAGCAACCTCTGGAGCGAAGCCCTCAACATGGTCCTTTTCCTTTTGAAGTAAACTTTCTGGAATAAACATTGGCATATATACATTTTCATGACCTGTTTCTTTAAACATATTATCCAGGTTTTTCTGTATGTTTTCCCAAATAGCATAACCATAAGGTCTTATAACCATGCAGCCTCTAACACTTGCATAATCTACTAATTCAGCTTTTTTTACAACATCTGTATACCATTGAGCAAAATCCTGATCCATAGGAGTTATAGCTTCAACCAACTTCTTTTCTTTTTCTTTACCCATAATTTTCATCTCCTAACTTAAAATTAAATATAAAAAAGCCCCGAATCCCAAAAGGGACCGAGGCTATATCGGCGGTACCACCCTAATTGACGCAATAATTGCGTCCAGCTTAAGTTCTATAACGGAAGAAAACCGCTGTACTTTATTTCAGCACAGAACTCCGAGGCGGGTTCAAAATAAAACTTTAGAAATCTCACACCAAATGATTTCCTCTCTGAAAAAGACTTTATCTTTACTATTCCTCATCAAAGTTTCAAGTTATATGTCTACATTAAAACAATAATAGAGTAAAAGTTTATATATGTCAATATTATATGCAAAAATTTTATCTTGTTGACCAAACTTTAAGTTTTTTCTATAATTAAATTATTCTGATATTTAGGGGATGATTAAATGTTTAAGGAAATGAGAAAAAGTCAAAGAGAAATTTTTAACGAAGATATAAATAGTATATTAAAAAATGGAGAGTATGGTGTTCTAGCTACTGTAGGAGAGAATGGATATCCCTCTGCAACTCCATTAAGCTATGTTTATTTAAATAATGCAGTTTATTTTCATTGCGCAGTTGAAGGAAGCAAGCTCGATAACATAAAATATAACAATAAGGTTTCCTTTAATGTTGTAGGAAAAACTAAAGTACTTGCTGAACAATTCAGTACTGAGTATGAAAGTGTTATTATTTTTGGACATGCATTTGAAACCGCTGGAGATGAGAAGAAAGATGCACTTATGGCTATAGCTGATAAGTATTCTCCTGATTTTAAAAAGGAAGGACTTGCATATATAGATAGAGCAATAAATAAAACATGCGTAGTAAAAATAGAAATTGATAAAATTACTGGCAAGGCAAGAAGATAAAAAGAAATCGGGATATAAAGATATCTTGATATCGCGATAAGAAGAGATTGTTAAAAATATGCTAAATAATGAGGCGATTATATGGATGCTCCTGTGAAAAATACAAAGGTATATGAGCAAGTTATTGAAAAAATTAAAGAGATGATTGTAAGCGGAAAGCTTAAAAAGGGGGATAAACTTCCCCCTGAAAGAGAACTTGTGGATCAGCTTCAGGCAAGCAGGGCTTCAATTCGCGAAGCCTTAAAAGCACTTCAAATTATAGGACTTATTGAAAGCAGGCAGGGTGGAGGGAACTATATCAGAGAAAGCTTTGAAGGCAGTCTGTTTGAGCCTCTTTCAATTATGTTTAGTCTTCAAAACAGCAGGCCTGAGGAAATCTTAGAGCTTAGGAAAATTATAGAGGTAGAAACCGCAGCTTTAGCTGCTAAAAATATCAATGATGAGGAACTTACTGAAATAAAAGGTATCATTGATCAGATAAATGAGAGCTATGACGAAGAATTAAATGCCAAACTTGATAAGGAGCTTCATTATAAAATTGCAAACGCTTCAGGAAATTTCCTCGTTGTAGTAATACTGACTGCAGTATCTTCACTTGTTGATTCATTTATTAAGGATGCAAGAAAGCTTATTTTGACTCAGATAGAGAATAGAGAAATCTTAATTGAGCATCATGAGAATCTATATAATGCTTTGCTTGAGCATAATAAAGGCAGAGCAGCTGAAGTTATGAGGAAACATCTGGATTTTGTAAATGAATATTTGACGTCAAAATAATTTAAAAATGAATTTGGTTTGATAAATAACAAACACAGTATACGTTTTCTGTGTTTGTTATTTTTTATTGGTTCAAAAAAATTGGTAAGACCAGTATTTGCAATAAGTGCATAATTTAATATTAAAATAATTTTGAATAATGATGTTAACTTCTTAACAATTGTAGAAATTGAAAAAATATTATGATATTATCAAATTGAAATTGGTCATACCAATAAAAATGGAGTGGGGGGTAAAAATGAATAACGTAGTTCTGTTTTTATTAGCATTAGTACCTATTGTGCTGCTTATGGTATCACTAGGGGTTTTAAAGATACCAGCACACAAAGCTTGTACAATGGTTTTGGGATTAGTTTTAGTACTAGCAATTGTTTTTTGGAAAATGCCAATCTTAAATGCTTTTACAGCAGCTTTAGAAGGCGTAGTCATGGCAGTATGGCCAATAGCAATTATTATTATAGCAGCTATATTTACTTACAACTTGGCACTTCACACTAAGAGTATGGACACTATAAAAAATATGTTATCTGGAATTACAACAGACAAGAGAATACAGGTTTTAATTTTAGCCTGGGGCTTTGGAGGATTTTTAGAAGCTGTTGCAGGCTATGGAACAGCAGTAGCTATTCCTGCAAGCATACTTGCAGCGCTGGGATTTGAGCCGATTTTTGCAGCAGTTATATGTCTTATAGCCAATACAGTTCCTACTGCATTTGGCGCGATAGGAACACCGGTTATATCTTTAGCTAAGATTGCTAACATTGATGTAAACGTTCTAAGTTATTATGTTGGATTGCAGCTTGTATTATTTATTATAGTTGTACCTATGGTGTTAGTATTGATTACAACAAAGAGTTTAAAAGGTTTAAAGGGAGTTATGGGAATATCGTTAGCTTCAGGTATAAGTTTTGCAATACCAGAAGTTTTAGCAGCAAAGTTCATGGGAGCAGAGCTTCCAGCACTCCTTGGAAGCGTATGCAGTATGGCTGTTACAATCATCATTGCTAAGAGAATGAGTAACAAAGTTAAAGCTACTAAGGGAGCTGCTAAAGAAGAAATAGCAGCAGCAAATTCACAAATTAGCTTTAAAGAAGGAATCATTGCCTGGATTCCATACATTTTAGTTTTTGTATTCATAATATTATCAAGCCAGTTAGTACCATTTATATATAACCCTCTTTCACATATTAAAAGTAGTGTTTTAGTATACACAGGAGCAAATGCAAAGCATTATGATATAAAATGGATTGCTACTCCTGGAACAATTATATTAATAGCCACAGTTTTAGGCGGATTAATTCAGGGAGCAAAAGTAGGCGAGATTGTAACTGTGTTTGGAAAGACCTGCAAGCAATTAACAAAATCAACAATAACAGTTATATCTATAGTTGCTATGGCTAAGGTTATGGACTATAGCGGAATGATAAAAAACTTAGCAGAAATGTTAGTTGCGATTACTGGAAGTTTTTATCCGCTTATATCAAGTGTTATAGGTGCTCTAGGAACCTTTGTAACTGGTAGTGATACTTCATCTAATGTCTTGTTTGGAAGACTTCAGACAGAAGTTGCCGCATCAATTCATGTAAATCCAGTCTGGCTTGCAGCAGCAAATACTGCTGGTGCAACAGCAGGAAAAATGATATCACCTCAGAGTATAGCGGTTGCTACAGCAGCCACAGGACTTGCTGGTGCTGAAGGTAAAATATTAAACAAAACTTTAAAATTCTGTGCAGGATATGTAATCATTTTAGGGGGATTAGTTTATATAGGAAGTATGTTTATAAAATAATGTTGATTGATATAAAAGGAGGAAGTATACAATGAATATTTTAGTTTGCATTAAGCAGGTACCAGGAACTACTAAGGTGGAAGTAGATGAAAAAACAGGGGTTCTAAAAAGAGATGGTGTAGATTCAAAAATGAATCCTTACGATTTATATGCAATTGAAACTGCCCTAAGGATTAGAGATAAGGTTGGGGGAAAGATAAGCGTCGTTACTATGGGACCTCCACAGGCGGCTGAAGTTATAAGAGAAGCATATATGATGGGAGTTGACGAAGGTGCTCTAGTTTCAGATAGAAAATTTGCTGGAGCAGACGTACTTGCAACATCTTATACAATATCGCAAGCAGTAAGGAAAATGGGAGAATTTGATGTAATTCTATGTGGAAAGCAGACTACTGATGGTGATACAGCCCAAGTAGGTCCAGAAATGGCTGAATACCTTGGAATTCCACATATTGCAAATGTGCTTAAAATAGTTGAACTTAAGGAAAACTCAGTTTTAGTTGAAATGGACATGCCGAATACTATCGAGCTGTCGGAAATAAAGTATCCTTGCTTATTAACAGTGGAGAAGGATATATTCCAACCAAGACTTCCCTCATACAAGAGAAAGCTTGAAACTAAGAACAGGGAAGTAAAGATGATAAGCTTTAATGATTTTGAAGACAAGGATGAAAAGAAATATGGACTTAATGGTTCTCCAACGCAAGTAGAAAGAATATTTCCTCCACAAGCTAATAATGACAGAGAGATGTGGAAGGGAAGCAGCGATGAACTTACCGGTAAGATGCATAAGAAACTTTCTGAGTTAAAATTTGCATAATGATTAAGGGATGGTGATATAGATGGGTAAATTAGTAGTTAATCAAAATAAGTTAAACAGTGAAGTTATTGAGCAATTAGTTAATATATGTCCTTTTAAGGCAATAGAAAATCATGATGGAAAAATAGAAATAAATGCCGGCTGTAAAATGTGTAAAATATGTGTTAAAAAAGGACCGGCAGGAGTAATGGAATTTGTTGAAGATGAAGTGAAAACTATAGACAAGAGCTTATGGAAAGGGATAGCTGTTTATGTTGATCATGTTGAGGGAGACATACATCCTGTAACCTTAGAACTTATAGGTAAGGCTAAAGAGCTGGCCGCGAAAGTAAATTTCCCAGTTTACTGCTTGTTTCTAGGTTCAAACATCAGCCATAAGGCTGAAGAACTTCTACATTATGGAGTAGATGAGGTTTTTGTATATGACTATGAGGAGTTAAAAGATTTTAGAATAGAACCTTATGCAGCTGCTTTTGAAGATTTTATTAAAAAGGTTAAGCCATCAACGATATTAGTCGGAGCTACTACTGTAGGAAGATCACTTGCACCAAGAATGGCAGCACGTTTCAGAACAGGGCTTACTGCTGACTGTACTATACTAGATATAAAGGAAAATACAGACCTGGTTCAAATAAGACCTGCTTTTGGCGGAAACATTATGGCTCAAATAAATACTCCAAATACAAGACCACAGCTTGCGACTGTTAGATATAAGGTTATGAATGCGCCAGAAAGAAGAGAAGATGTTTATGGGGAAATTATTACCTGTGAAATAAATAAGGACAAATTAGTATCCAATATAGATGTTTTAAAAGTAACTCATAAAGAAAAGGAAGAAAGCATATCTGATGCTGAAGTAATTATAGCTATCGGAAGAGGAGTTAAGTCAGAAAATGATATGGAGATGGTTTATGAGTTAGCAGACTTACTAGGTGCGCAGGTGGCTGGAACCAGACCTATGATTGAGGCAGGCTTGCTGAATGCTAAGAAGCAGATAGGTTTAAGCGGAAGAACTGTTAAGCCAAAACTTATAATAACCTTAGGGGTATCCGGAGCAGTTCAATTTACAGCAGGTATGAATGGTTCAGAAAGAATATTTGCTATAAACAATGATGAAAAAGCTTCAATATTCAATGTTGCGCATTACGGAATTGTAGGAGATATATATGAAATAGTTCCACAGCTTATTGAACAAATAAAGATGTCTAAGAGAGCATAATAAGAATTTGAGGGACATAAAGATGGATAATCTTTATGCATAGAATAAGGATTTGAGGGGGTAATGATATGAACGGACTATGCAGTAATGAATATAAGAAAATAGATGAAAGAGATATAAATTTCCTAGTTGAACTTTTAGGAAAGGACAGAGTTTATTACGGAGCAGAGATAAATGAAGACTACAGCCATGATGAGTTAGGCGGAATAAGCAAAATGCCTGAAGTTATGGTTGAGGTTTTAAGCACTGATGAAGTTTCAAAGGTTATGAAGTATGCCTATGAAAACAATATACCTGTAGTCGTAAGAGGTTCAGGTACTGGTCTTGTTGGAGCATCCGTTCCACTTTATGGCGGAATAATGCTTAATATGACTAAAATGAATAGAATACTTGAGCTTGATGAAGATAATCTGACTCTTACAGTAGAGCCAGGAGTTCTTCTTATGGAGATAGCAAAATATGTTGAAGAAAGAGACTTTTTCTATCCTCCGGACCCAGGTGAAAAGTCAGCAACAATTGGTGGAAACATCAATACAAATGCTGGTGGAATGCGAGCTGTTAAGTATGGAGTTACAAGAGATTTTGTAAGAGGACTAGAGCTTGTACTTCCAAATGGAAATGTTATTGAAGTTGGAGGTAAAGTAGTTAAAAACAGTTCAGGCTATAGCATCAAAGATATGATTTGCGGTTCTGAAGGAACTTTAGCAGTAATAACCAAGGCTGTACTTAAGCTTTTACCTTTGCCTAAGAAGACTATAAGTCTATTAATACCATTTCCAAATCTTCAAATGGCTATAGGAACAGTTCCTAAAATAATAAAATCAAAGGCTGTTCCTACTGCAATAGAATTTATGCAAAGAGAAGTTATACTTGCTGCTGAAGAATATTTAGGAAAGAAGTTCCCAGATAATACTTCCGATGCGTACCTTCTATTAACCTTTGACGGCAACAGCAAAGAAGAAATAGAAAGAAACTATGAAAAGGTTGCTGAGCTTTGCTTAAATGAAGGAGCACTTGATGTATTTATATCTGATACAGATGAAAGAAAAGAAGCTATTTGGTCTGCTAGAGGAGCCTTCCTTGAAGCGGTAAAGGCAACAACAACTGAAATGGATGAATGCGACGTTTGTGTTCCAAGGAACAAAGTAGCTGATTTCATTAATTATACTCATGAGCTTCAGGAAGGGTTTAATGTTAGAATAAGAAGCTTTGGGCATGCTGGTGATGGAAACCTGCACGTTTATGTTCTAAGAGATGAATTAACTGAAGAAGAATGGAAGAAGAAGCTTTCAGAAGTATTTGAGTGCATGTACAAGAGAGCTAGAGAATTAAATGGTGTTGTTTCCGGAGAACACGGTATAGGCTATGCTAAGAGAGCGTATCTATTCGAACAATATGATGAAGCTTATATTGAATTAATGAAAAACATTAAACTAGCTTTTGATCCTAAAAATTTGTTAAATCCGGGAAAGGTATGTCAATAGAATAAATTTAAAGTAGCCTCAAGTATTTAGCTTGAGGTACTTTTTTAAAAACTAATGAGGTGATGGGAAATGGGAAAAATAAGATTACCGTATTATAAAACCTTTATTGAAGCTGATATCCCTGATGAAAATCTTGCAGGTGTATTGGAGTCTAAAGCTCATAGCTTTAAGGCAACATTGACACAAGAGGAAATTGTTAATTTTGCTTTAGATAATCCTATTGGAAGCAAAACTTTAGAAGAGCTTGTTAAAGACAAAAAGAATATGGTTATAATAACTAGCGACCATACAAGGCCAGTACCAAGTAAAATAACACTTCCAATTCTTTTAAAGAGGATTAGAAGTGTTAATAGAGACATAGAAATAAAAATACTTATAGCTACAGGCTTTCATAGACCTTCTACAAGAGAAGAAATGATAAATAAGTACGGAGAGGAAATAGTAGAGAAAGAAGTATTGATAAATCATATATCACAGGATAAAGATAGTCTTGTCAAAGTAGGAACCTTGCCTTCAGGGGGAGAACTTTGGCTTAATAAATTGGCTATGGAAACAGAACTTTTAATATCAGAAGGTTTCATAGAGCCGCATTTCTTTGCTGGTTTTTCAGGGGGAAGAAAAAGCGTGCTTCCCGGCATTGCAGGAGCTGGAACAATAATGGCAAACCACTGCTCTGAATTTATAGCAAGCGAATATTCAAGGACTGGAATAGTTGAAAACAATCCAATACACAAGGATATGCTGTATGCTGCACAGACTGCAAAGCTTGCCTTTATACTAAATGTAGTAATAGACAAAGATAAGAAAATAATAAATGCCTTTGCAGGTGACAGCAAGCTTGCTCATGAGGAAGGCTGCAAGTTTGTAACAGAACTTTCAAGAATAGACCCAATAATGTCTGACATAGTAGTTTCAACAAACGGAGGATACCCATTAGATCAAAATATTTATCAATCAGTTAAAGGTATGACAGCGGCAGAGGCAACCTGCAGGGAAGGTGGAGTAATAATAATGGTTTCTGCCTGCAGCGATGGACACGGCGGAAAATCCTTCTATGAAAATATGGCCTTTTCTAAAAATGCTCGAGAAGTTTTAGATAGGGTTCTTAAAGTAGATAGAAATGACACTGCACCAGATCAATGGGAATTTCAAATTTTAGCAAGAATATTGGACAAGTATACGGTGATATTAGTTACTGATATGTGTAATCCAAAAATTATTAAGGACATGCATATTGAACATGCTTATACTTTTGAAGAAGCTTTAAACAGAGCATATGAAATAAAGGGAAGGGATGCAAAGATAGCAGTTATTCCTGATGGAGTTTCTGTTATAGTTAAATAAAACAAAACGTACCAGCATTTTAACTGGTACGTTTATCTTTAAGCATTTTTAAGCTTTTCAATTCCTATTCTTATTCTTCTTAGGGATTCTTCTTTTCCTAGTATTTCAGCAAGCTCAAAGGCTCCTCCCGGAGTAAAGGCTTTACCTGATAAAGCGGTTCTTATAGGCCAAAGCATCACGCCGTTTTTAACTCCCATTTCTTCAACAAGTTTAAGAACACTGTTGTGAAGAGTATCTAAGTCCCAAGCTTCTAAGCTTTCAAGAAGAGGAAGAACCTTTTCTAGGCTTACTAAAGAATTTTCAGCATTGGTTTTCATCTTCTTATGAACATATAGATCAATTGAGTACTCAGGAAGTACATCAAAGAAATCAATTTGCTCAGGAATCTCTCTAAGCACTTCTGTTCTAGTGTGAAGAAGATTGCTAACCTTAATTAAATCTATTTCAGGATTCTTTATTGCTTCCTTATAGTATGGAAGAGCCATTTCGTGGAATTCTTCTAAGGAAAGCTTTCTTATATATTCACCATTCATCCATCTAAGCTTAACAGGGTCAAATATAGCCGGAGCTTTATTAATTTGCTTAAAATCAAATACTTTAATAAGCTCTTCAAGTGAGAAGATTTCCTGTGTTGTTCCAGGATTCCAACCAAGCAGTGCAATATAGTTCATAATGGCATCCTTTAGATAGCCTTTAGCCATTAAGTCTTCAAAGGAAGCATCACCGTTTCTCTTGCTTAGCTTTTGATGAGCATCCTTCATTATTGGTGGGCAGTGTACATAAATTGGAACCTCCCAGCCAAAACCTTGATAAAGACGATTATACTTTGGTGAAGAAGATAAATACTCACTTCCTCTAACAACATGAGTTATTCCCATTAAGTAATCGTCAACTACGTTTGCAAAATTATATGTAGGATATCCATCGGACTTTAAAAGAACCATATCTTCAAGTTCAGAATTATCAACAGTTATTGTGCCGTATATAACATCATCAAAGGTAGTTGTTCCTTCAGTAGGATTATTTTGTCTTATAACATAAGGAACGCCTTCAGCTAATTTTTGCTCTATTTCTTCCTTGCTTAAGTGAAGACAATGTTTGTCATACTTAAAAGGTCTCTTTAATGCTTCAGCATTTTCTTTAAGCATATCGAGTCTTTCCTTGGAACAGAAGCAGTAATAAGCTTCTCCTCTTTCAACAAGCTTTTTTGCATATTCTAGATATAAAGGCTTTCTTTCACTTTGCACATATGGACCTACTGGACCTCCAATGTCTGGACCTTCATCATGAATTAGACTTGTCATTTTCATTGTGTTGTATATTACATCTACAGCACCTTCAACATATCTTTCCTGGTCAGTATCTTCAATTCTTAAAATAAAAGTTCCATCTTCATGCTTTGCTATTAAATAAGCATATAATGCAGTTCTAAGATTACCAACATGCATATAGCCGGTTGGGCTTGGTGCATATCTTGTTCTTATGTTATGATTACACATTCTTTTCACTCCTCTATTTATATCCTTAATAAAATTATACCCAATATAAAATAAAAGCCTCTCATCTTAGAGAGGATTGATACAAAAATATCCTCTTTTTATCTTATAATAAGGTATTTTTAATGTCAAGTTTTAGCATAGTTTGTACAAATGATATAAAACAAATCTCCGCAGATATGATAATATCACAAAATAAATTTACAAAACCATATAAATATTATTTACACAAATGTAATAATATGGTAATATGTATTTGTAATAATGATTGATAGCGTGTAACTTCTTTATTGAAGGCAATAGCTAAGAGAGAGAACTCTTTTAGCTATTTTTGTTTTGACTTATAAATCATCATATTTTAAAGGAAGGGTGATAAAAAAGGGTACAAGCATTCCATTGTAATCAATTGTTTGACTTAATTGAGAAGCAGAATAATTTATGGAGGAAGAAATAATGAAAAGAACGAAGATGAAAACAAAAATAGCTACTACTATTTTGGCATTATTATTTTCTGCAGGGGGATTAAAAGTAAGTTACAGGGTTTCTGCAGCTACTGTTGAGGAACAGGCCGCTAATGTGGTCGGAGGAATGACTCTTGAGGAAAAGATTGGACAAATGTTCATGCCCGACTTTAGAAACTGGGGATTTGATAGTAAAAACAATAGAATACCATTTACTGTAATGAATGATGATGTTAAATCCGTTATTCAAAAATATCATCTTGGAGGAGTAATATTATTTGCTGAAAATGTTAAAGAAACTGAGCAGACTG
The DNA here is from genome assembly GCF_016765585.1 of Clostridium rhizosphaerae. Classification (GTDB taxonomy): domain Bacteria; phylum Bacillota; class Clostridia; order Clostridiales; family Clostridiaceae; genus Clostridium_AT; species Clostridium_AT rhizosphaerae. The sequence goes on along the minus strand of NZ_JAESWC010000018.1, from coordinate 536,502 downwards.
TAAGACTAGTAGAGGGTATGCAGCAGGCTTCAGAAAAAGTTCCATTACTAATTACTATTGACCAAGAGGGCGGCATTGTAAGAAGACTTCAAACAGGCACAGGAATGCCTGGAAATATGGCATTAGGGGCTACTAGGTCTACAGATTTATCATACAAATCAGGAAAAGTGATTGGAGAGGAACTTAAAGCTCTCGGAATAAATGTAGATTTTGCACCAGATTTAGATGTAAATATTAATCCAAGCAATCCGGTTATAGGAGTTAGATCATTTGGATCTGACCCTCAATTAGTAGCTGACTTAGGAACTGCTTATATAAAAGGTGTGCAGGATTCTGGCGTTGCTGCTACTGGTAAACATTTCCCTGGTCATGGTGATACAGCAACGGATTCTCATTTAGGACTTCCGGTTGTTAATCATGATATTGATACAATTAATAAAATTGATCTAGTACCTTTTAAAGCTGCAATGGATAAGGGCATTGACATGATAATGACAGCCCATGTTGCTTTCCCTGCAGTAGATAATTCTACTGTAATATCAAAAAAAGATGGTACTCAAGTTAATATTCCAGCAACTCTTTCTAAAAAAGTTTTAACTGAGCTTATAAGGACTAAAATGGGATATAAGGGAGTTATAACAACCGATGCTCTTAATATGCTGGCAATAGCAGATCATTTTGGACAGGAAGATGCTGTAAAGATGGCAATAAATGCTGGTACAGATATAGTTTTAATGCCGGCAGTAGTACAAAGCACAGGCGAAATTGCTAATTTAGATAAAATATATAACTCTGTAGTTAGTGCAGTTAAAACAGGAGAAATACCAGAATCAAGAATAAATGAGTCGGCAAGAAGAATTATTGAACTTAAGATGAAAAGAGGTATATATAACCCAGCTGGAAATCAGAACCAAGTATCTCTTGAACAGAAAATATCCAATGCTAAAGCAGTAGTTGGAAGTACAGAACATAAGGCTGTTGAAAAAGAAGCATCAGAAAAGGCTGTAACATTACTTAGAAATGAAAATAATATGCTTCCATTCAAGCTTGAAAGTGGAAAGAAAATAGTATTATTCTCATTATCACAATATAGAATTAAATCTATGACTGATGCCATTAATGACATATCATCAAAAAATAGCATTGATAATATAACTATTCAATCATTTATTTATTCATCAAAAGCAGCAACACTAACTGATACTCAAAAGGCTGCTATAGATGCTGCGGACTTTGTAATAACTAACAGCGTTAATATGGCACCTGATCCTAAAACAGGTACTTATTATGATATAGACTTTATCAACAGTGTTTCAGCTTATGCAAATAGTAAGAATAAAGCTATGGTAAATATAGCTGTAAGAAATCCATATGATATAGCATATACTCCAAATGTAAAAGCATGTATCGCTATCTATGGAGGTTTAGGAAATGATCCAACTAATCCGCCGCCAGCACCAAATCTCCCAGCAGGTATAAATGCAATATTTGGTATGTTTAATCCAACAGGAAAGCTGCCTGTTGCGGTTCCGAATCCTCAAAATAGTAAAGAAAATATGCTTGAATTTGGATTTGGATTAATATATGAGCAGACTAAAAAGGATGCCGAAAGTCTTATCGAAAAAGCTGAAAAAAGCTTAATCAAATCAGATTTAGATAATGCAAGAAGTTATGTAAGTTCATTACCTGATAATAGCGATAAAGTGGAACTTCTTAATAAGATTAATAATGTACAGAAAGATGTGGACAAAGCTATATCAGCTGAATCTGCAGTAGCTAAAGCAGAAAAGAGTTTAGTTCAGGCCGATTTAGATGAGGCTAATAAGCTTATTGCAGAACTTCCTGATAGTGATATGAAGGCTGGTTTATCATCTAGAACAAAGAGTGTTCTAGATAAAATTGATTTAAATACAAAAGTAAATGATGCAGTTCAGTCTGTCATAAAAGCTGAAAATAGTCTCAGCCAAGAGGATCTGGATTCAGCCAAGAAGCTTGTGGATAATTTAGAAGATGGTGAAACAAAGGCATCCTTGCTTGGAAGGATAAATGCTGCTCAGTCAAAGATAGATGTAAATGAAAAAATTAAGAAGGCTGAAGATGCATTAAATAAGGCAAAAGATAATTTGTCACAAAATGATCTTAATGCTGCAAAAGCAATTATAGATTCTTTACCTGATTCACAGCAAAAAACAGATCTTTTGCAAAAGTACAATGAAATTCAAGAAGATATAAATGAAAAAAGTACAAGCTCACAAGGAGCTAATACTAGTGTGCTTCCTAAGACTGGATCAGCGGTAGATATGAGTTCATTAATACTCTTTGGAATCCTGGTATCATCCTTAGGTGTGCTGATAATTAAAAGGAAATAGCTATAAAGGCAGAAAGAATATGCTTTCTGCCTTTTTTGTTTAGTTGCGATAAATATAATTATATATTTGTGCCAAGTTTTATCATATGTTGGATGCATTATTTAAAAAAAATCTTAAAGCACAACGTAGAGATAATTTTCATATATTGACAATAAGATGTTTTGAGGTGAAAAACACTACAAGTTTTTTATAGATGATTTATCCAGTAAAAGCTGCGTGATTGAAGGGTTCGAAACAGTAATTAAAGTATAGGGGGATTTATGGTAAATACTATTAAGAATTTGGTTTTTGAAGGCGGAGGGGTTCTGGGTATTTCATATCTTGGGGTTTTAGACTGCTTATGGGAAAAAAATATGATGCATAATATAGAAAAAATGGCAGGAACATCTGCTGGAGCAATAACAGCTTGTATTACAAGCTTCAATTTACCATTTAGTGAAATCAAAAATATAGTAGAGTCTTTAGATTACAAACAAGTTCCTCAAAAAGAAGATGAAAGTAATCAAAGAATATCAGTATTTATGAGAAGTGAAATTGAAAGAGTATTTGGCGATGTGGATTGTTTATATAGACTAGTTAATAATTATGGCTGGTATTCAACTCAGTATTTTTATAAGTGGATACAAAAACAAATTGCTTCACAATTTGACAGTACTAAGAAGCAGCCGCCTTATACTTTTAAAGATTTTAAAGACAATTCAATACATAAAGATAAAAGGAAGTTTTTAGAACTCTATATTGTAGGTACTGATATTTCTTGTAAAGTGTCTAAAGTATTTTCATTTAGTACTACTCCAGATATGGAGGTAGCTGAAGCAGTCAGAATATCTATGTCCGTACCATTATTTTTTGAAGCAAACAAAGTAAAAAGTTATGAGGTTAATAGAGATTCGCTAACTCATATATTTTCAGATGGAGGTGTTATGAGAAATTATCCAATTAATATTTTTGATTTAGAAGGGGCAAACCAAGAAACTTTAGGAGCAAGATTTAAATATGATATAGAATTTACTGAGATTAACAATATTATTGAATATATATCAAATTTTTATATGGCTTTGGCAAAAGTTCAGCAGGATATATACAGGAACAGTCCCAAGGATATTGAAAGATCAATTCAAATAGATACAAAAGATATATCTGTATTAGATTTTAATATAAGTACTAATGACAGTACCTATAAGTTTTTATATAAACAAGGCTACGAAGCAGCTAAAGCTTATTTTAAATATAGAGACAGGTTAAGAAATTAGCCTGTCTTTTTTAGTGACTCAATAAATTTATTGTTCTGTATTAGTCACATAAATATTTATAAATCAATGCATAAAGAAATGGAATTATAACAGTTCTTAATTTTGAATATAACAGATAAATAAAGAAATATAAAGTATTTTTATGGTATTTTGCATTATTGCCTTTTTTTGACTAAATATAAGCTTTGATTAATTATTAAAACAAACTATAATTAAATTAAACAATAATTATTATCAATTAAAAATAAATATCAATATAAATGAGGAGATGAAATAAATTGAGATATAATGTTTTAATAGGCGGGGCAGCAGGTCAAGGCATGGATACCATAAGTGCCCTATTTGAAAGAATTTTAAAGAAGAGCGGTTATTATATCTATTCTACAAAGGACTATATGTCAAGAGTACGTGGAGGGCATAACTTTATTCAGATAAGATTTGGTGAGGAGGAAGTGACCTCACATTATCCAGAGCTAGATGTAATTATAGCTCTTGATAACACTACAGCAGAAAGTCATATAGAAAGACTAAAAGAAAATGGTGTTTTAATTTGTGATGAAGCAGTTAATATAGAAGACAGCAGAGTTCTAAGAGTTCCAATGAAGAAAATAGCTATTGAAGCAGGCAATCCGAAGGTTTTCGGGACAGCTGCAGTAGGAGCTTTAACAGAACTCTTTGGAATAGAATTTAATAATATAGAAAGTTTATTCAGCAAGAAATGGGATGCAAAAGTAGTAGAAGCAAATGCTAAGGCTTATCAAAAAGGAAGAGAAACTTCAAGAAAGCATTTTGAACTTCCAAAAGGTCATGAAGATAAGCATATTATGATTAACGGAAATGAGGCAATTGCTTTAGGCGCAATAGCAGGAGGGCTAGATTTTTACTCCGCTTATCCAATGACCCCAGCAACAAGTATAATGACTTATCTTTCAAAGAAGCAGAAGCAGGCAGGAATGATAGTTGAACAGGTAGAAGATGAAATATCAGCTATCAATATGGCATTAGGTGCATCTTATGCAGGAGCAAGAGCAGCAACAGGCAGCTCAGGTGGAGGAGTTTCACTAATGGTAGAAGCAATAGGACTTGCAAGTATAACAGAAACACCTCTGTTATTAGTTGATTCTCAAAGACCGGGTCCAGCAACTGGGCTTCCAACTAGAACTGAACAAAGCGACTTAAGCTTCTTGCTAACAGCTTCTCATGGTGAAGGCCCAAGAATGGTTTTATCAGTAAGAAATGTTAAAGATGCTTTCTATGGAACAGCAAGAGCTTTAAACCTCGCAGATAAATATCAAATTCCTGTAATACTTTTAACTGATCAGTATTTAGCGGATACGGTTGTTAATGTAGAAGAGTTTGACTTTGACAAGATAAAAATAGAAAGACATATAGCTGGAAAAGAAGCTTTAGATGAAGATGGAAGTTATAGAAGATACAAGGTTACTGAAAGCGGCATATCTCCAAGATTGCTTCCAGGAAAATTTGAAAGTGCTGTTGTTTTAATAGATAGTGATGAGCATACCGAAAACAGTCAAATAACCGAAAGCGCTGAAGTTCGTATTGCTCAAATGGAAAAGAGAATGAGAAAGCTTGAAGGTTTAAAGGAAGAAGCTCTGGAGCCTGAGTATTTTGGAACTGAAGATCCGGAAATCCTGCTTTTAGGCTGGGGTTCAATGTATGGTCCTTTAAAGGAAGCAGTAGAACTTTTAAATAAAGAAAATAAGTCAGTCGGAGCGTTAGTATTTGGGGATTTATATCCTCTTCCAACTAAAAAACTTGAAAAGTATACAAAAATAGCTAAGAAGATTATTAATGTAGAACAGAATTTTAATGGACAGCTGGCTAAGCTTATAAGAATGGAAACAGGAATCGGTGTAACAGGCAGCATACTAAAATATGATGGAAGACAGTTAAGTTCAAGTGAGATTTATTCCAGAGTTAAAAGTGAGGCATAATGATTAATAATCATTATGGGAGATTAAAGGAATACAGGAGGGAAAATAATGTTAGATATAAAGATGTATGATACCCATGAGGAATGTGCATGGTGCCCAGGCTGCGGTGACTTTGCAATACTTGCAGCATTAAAAGAAGTTTTGGCAGAATTAGAACTGAAACCACATGAAGTTGTAGTATCTTCTGGTATAGGTCAGGCTGCAAAACTTCCACATTATATAAATGTAAACGGCTTTAACGGACTGCATGGAAGAGCAGTACCTCCAGCTGTAGGAATTAAATTAGTAAATCAGGATCTTAAAGTAATAATAAACTCTGGTGACGGAGACTCCTATGGTGAGGGAGGAAACCACCTTCTTCACAATATAAGAAGAAATATAGATATAACTCATTTTGTTCATGATAATCAAATTTATGGTTTAACAAAGGGTCAAGGCTCTCCAACAACTGACAAGGGTCAAAAAACTTCCATGCAGTTTGATGGTACAAACGTAGAAGCTTTCAGACCGCTAGCTTTTGCTTTAACAGCAGGTGCTACCTTTGTTGCAAGAAGTTTTTCAGGTGACAAGGAACATTTAAAGGGAGTTATGAAAGCAGCAATACTCCATAAAGGCTATGCACTTGTTGATATTTTACAGCCTTGTGTGACTTTTAACCATGTAAATACTTTCAAGTGGTATAAGGAAAATACCTATAAGCTTGATGAAAACTATGATTATAATAACAAAGCTGAAGCGATTAAAAAAGCTATGGAATGGGATAATGGAATACCTCTAGGAATTATTTACAAAGAAGAGAGTCCGGAATATACAGAGGTGGTTTCATATTTAACCCAAGGAAAGTCACTTGTTCAAAGACAGTGGAAACCACAAGATGCAAGAGTATTTATGGAAGATTTTAGATAGAATAATAGAGGCAGATTAGCATTGACTAATCTGCCTTTAATTTTTACCTCTGGTTATATCTTGAAACATCAAGATAATCCAATAATTTAGGAAAGATTATTGTGACTTTAGTATATTTGCCTTGTTCTGACTCTATTACTATATCATGTCCAAGCTTCAAGGCTAGCTTTTTACAAAGATACAGGCCCATTCCTGTAGACTTATAATTTTGTCTTCCGTTAAAGCCTGTAAAGCCTTTATCAAATACTCTTATTAAATCCTCGGAAGTTATACCGATCCCGGTATCCTCAATCACAAGCTTTTGAAGCTTACTCTCTTTAATACCGTAAATACTTATTTTCCCTGATCTGTCTGTGTATTTCAATGAATTTGATATAATTTGGTCAAGAATAAAAGAAAGCCATTTTTTATCAGTCAATACTATAAGATCTGCATCCTTAATTTCTACAGATATTTTTTTATTAATAAAATTCTTAGCATGTTTTTTTACATTATCTTTAACAATTCTATCAACAGATACTTCATTTATAAAATAATCTTTTGAAAAGTTATCTATTTTTGAATTATATAAAGCCTGTTCAACATAGTTATCTATTTTATCAAGTTCCTCTTCAAGACTTAAAAGTACATCTGAATTCGCCTTACTTGTATTATTCTCAATTAGAAGCCTGCTTACTGCAATAGGAGTTTTTATTTGATGAACCCATGAGGTAATAAATTCTTCATTGTCTTTCTTATTATCATAAAGCTTTTGAATTTTTAAGCTTTGCTCTTCATAAATTTTTCTTAAGAGATTATAAAAGAGTTCTTGGCTATAGGATTTTGGCTCAGGAATACGATTTATAAGTTCATTTTCTTGAGTATCAATTATATCTTTAAGCGCTTTATAATAGCTTCTAAAATATAAATACTTTCCACATAAATAAATAATAAAAAATACAATAGAAACCAGATTTATGTATAGTATATTTCCTAAAGAAATTTTAACATCCCCATCTAAAAATATAACAGATGATATAAAAGTCATTAGTACTATGTAAAAAATCATTAAAAATTTTTGTTCTTTAAAATATTTTAAGAAGTTCATAGTATTACATAACCTTGACCTTTCTTTGTTTGAATAAAGCTTTCAAGTCCTAAATCCTCAAGTTTTTTTCTGAGCCTGTTAATATTTACTGTAAGGGTATTGTCATCAACAAAGTTTTCATCTTCCCAAAGCCCTCTCATTATGCTGTCCCTGCTTACAATGACCCCTTTATCCTTCATTAGCATATATAGGATTTTAAACTCATTTTTAGTAAGCTCGCTCTTCGTATTTTTATAAGAAACAGTACTGTCTTTTAAATTTAGAATTACATCATTGTGTTCTATAAGATTAACTTCTGAGCTTATATAATCATATGTTCTTCTAAGAAGTGCATTGATTTTTGCCATTAGAACGTCAAGAGAAAAAGGTTTTTGTATAAAATCGTCTCCACCCATATTTATAGCCATTATTATATCCATATTTGTGTTTCGAGAGGATATAAATATTATTGGAACTTTTGAAACTTCTCTTATTTTTCCGCACCAATAAAAACCATCATAAGAGGGAAGATTTATATCAAGCAAAACAAGGTGAGGGTCATAGTTTATGAAATCCTTAAAAGCATTATCAAAATCGGTTATACCGTAACCTTCAAAACCCCATCGTCTTATATTTTCAAGAATTATTTCACGCATTTTTGTATCGTCTTCAATTATTAATATTTTAAACATAGTTACCTCCGAATAGGTATAAAACCTTAACTAAAGATATTATATAATAATTTTTTAGTATAAAACAGTATGAAAGTAAAATAGATTTGTTGTATAATAAAAGGTAATAATTCAAAAATAAGGAATTAAGGTATTGGACTTTAATTAAGTAAACTAAAATATAAGTTGAAGGAGGGAATATGAGTAGTACAAACCTAATTAGTTATAAAGCGCAGCAATTAGTAAACATCATAAAAACTAGAATTAAATTTTTTAAAGAGAGAAAAACTGATTATCCTTGTTTTACATAATCAAATAAAAAGATGGGGTGTTTAATTTGATTAATAAATCTTATATTAAGGTTAAAACAATCTGGGGATATGACACTAATAATATGCTGCTGACACATTTACCTAAGTCTGACTCAATTGCTGTTCTTTTTCCAGGGGCAGATTACAGCTGTGATAAGCCATTGCTTCACTATGCAAGAAAAGCAGCTCTTCTATCTGGATGTGATGTATTAAGTCTTGAGTATGGTTTTTGCAGAGCTACTAATCCAGTGGAGGGCAATCCTTTTAATCAAATTGTTAAAGATAGCTATGAAGCTGTAAGATTATGTGTGGAGAATAAATATAATAACATTTATTTTATAAGCAAAAGTTTTGGAACAGCAGTTGCCGGAGAAGTCAGCAGTCTTGTAGGTTATGATAAGGTAAATAACTTATTCCTTACTCCGACTGAAGAAACAATTCCTTATATTTTAAGATCAAAATGCACTGTTATCTCAGGAGAAAGAGATAAGCATTTCACACAAAATAATATAGACACTATAAGAAAAAATAGTTCAGTTGATCTACATATAATAGATAAGGCTGTACATTCTCTTGAAATAGATGATGATTATATAGAGAGTATAAATATATTAGAGTACATAACAAAAGTTTGTGCTAAATTTGTAAGCTGAGTATGAAAATAAAAACAGCATGAAAATAAAGACATGCTGTTTTTTTATTTTACTATTATTATAGATAAACAACTTCAACTATAAACTTACAGACAATAAAAAAGCATTGAATATTTGCTACTTTTATTGTCTGTAAGTTAAGTTTACGTATTGTTTATCTATATGATTAATTGTATTTATACCATATATGCATTTTACTATATAGTGGTATAATTTGATATATATGTTTTGGCGATGATAAGGGGAGCTTTATAAAAATGGACATGTTGCAATATAATCAATATTTAAGAAGCATAGAACTTAAGAGGGATGGTATACAATCCTTTTCTAGGTATCCATTTTGCCTGCCTATAATTAGAAGCTTATCAAGTATAGAGCTGCATCCAAAGGTTACATATATTGTAGGTGAAAATGGTTCAGGAAAATCCACCATATTAGAGGCTGTTGCAGCTGCATATGGTTTTAATCCTGAGGGAGGCACTATTAATTTCAGTTTTTCTTCCAGAGACACTCATTCGGAGCTTCATAATTACATTAAATTGATTAAAGGAATAAGAAGACCGAAAGATGGCTTCTTTCTGCGAGCGGAAAGCTTTTACAACCTTGCAACTAATGTTGATGAACTTGAAAAAATAGACCCAGGGCTTCTTTTAGCCTATGGAGGAAAATCCCTTCATAATCAGTCTCATGGAGAATCATTTTTTTCTGTATTTATGAATAGATTTTCCGGAAATGGGTTGTATATTTTAGATGAGCCTGAGGCTGCACTGTCTCCTTCAAGACAAATGGCTATGCTTTCAAGAATTCATGATTTAGTTGAAGAACATTCTCAGTTTATAATAGCTACACATTCTCCAATAATTATGGCTTATCCAGAATCAAGTATATATGAAATAAAAGATAATATTCGGCTTGTAGGGTATGAGGAAACTGAACATTATCAAGTTATGAAAACTTTTATGAACAATAAAGAAAAGATTTTAAACATTTTAATCAAGGAGGAAAAATGAGTTATAAATTAGGAATGCCAACTCTAATTGAATTAAACAGCATTGAAGAAAATATTATTTTATGTAAAGATTTAGGACTTAGTTTTGTGGAACTTAATATGAATCTTCCTTATTGCATGCCTCATAACAATAACGTAAAGCTGTTAAAGGAATTAAAGGAAAAATATAATATAGAATTAACAATGCATTTTCCAGAGGAAATAGATTTTGCGGCATTTTATCCTTCTGTTAGAAGGTCAAATATTGAGATGTTTAGTGAAATGGCAGGTTTTGCAGCAAAGTTAAATGTTGATAAAATTAATATTCATATTAATACGGGCATATATTTTTCTCTTCCTGATCGTAAGGCTTGGATATATGAAGTGAACAAAGAACAATTTATATATAATTTAGTTGATTCTATGAACATAGTTTTGGAAATAGCAAAGAAATATGAAATAAAGGTATGTGTTGAAAATACAGTTTTCCCTGAATTTATAAAAGAGGCATTTTATGAGCTAAACAAATTAGAAAGTATTTATTTTACCTGGGATGTTGGGCATGATGCAGGAGATAATTACAGGGCAAGTAAATTTTTTAATAATAACGTGGATAAAATTGCTCATATGCATCTTCATGACTATAATGGTTCAAAAAATCATTTAACACTTTATAGTGGAAGTTTAAATATAGAAGAAAAGTTAAACTTCGCGCAAATGCATAATTTAAGTGTGGTTGTAGAAGTAAAGACAGAAGAGGCTTTAAAGGAGTCAATCTATTTATTGAAAAAGAAAAACATAACTTATGGCCTTAAAACCTGATGTTCAGATGCTTAAATAATAAAATTTATTTTGTAATAGGGAGAAGATTCTATGGCAGTTGAATTCAAAAAATGGGCAAGCTTAGTTTACATAAAACAGCCTTCTATTAAGGAATTAGATTATGTAGCAGAATTATGGAATGATGAAGAAACAATGAAGGATGTTGGTGGAGTAATAAATTTTTCGATAGAAAAAAGAGAGGGTTGGTACAGAAAAATGATACAACCTTCTGACGGAAAAAATTTTTACTGTTTAATATTTACATTGGAAGACATTCCTGTTGGTGAAGTTAGTTTTCATAGATATAATACTGAGGAGAGAAAAGCGGACTTTAATATTAAGATACAAGAAAAATATAGAGGAAAGGGCTATGCGAAAGAAGCTATGAAGCTTATGTTAAGCTATTATTTTTATGACATTGGCGGACAGGTAATATACGACGAAGTAATAAATAAAAATGGACAAGAAGTCTTAGAAAAGTTTGGGTTTGAAGTTGTGGAAAAAAATGATAAAACAATCTTATTTAAGCTTACTAAGGAGAGATTCTTTAAGATTATGAATGAGCAAGGAATAAAATATGAAAAATCCTGCGGCGTAGTAGTAACAAAAGTAAACGATAGTGATACTCAGTTTTTGTTGATTAAAAGTAAAAGTAATTACTGGGGATTTCCAAAGGGGCATGTTGAAAATGCTGAAAGCGAAATGGATACAGCACTAAGAGAATGTTATGAAGAAACAGGTCTTAATGTGGATATTGATAAAGATTTTAGAATAGAAACAGAGTATTTTATATCGACTAACATATTTAAAAATGTAGTATATTTTATCGGTAAAGCTAATTCCTCAGAAGTAATTATTCAAGAAGAAGAATTAGATGAATATAAGTGGGTTTCGTATAAAAAAGCTTTAGAATTGTTAACTTTTGAGAGTGATAAAAATATTTTAACTAAGGCAAATGAATATATGATATAGAATGAAAGGCGGAAATACTATGATAAATATCTATGAGAAATGTCCAGCATATAAAGGTGAAATTATTACTTTAAAACAAACTTCTATGGAAGATGCTGAAGAATTATTAAAATGCTACTCTGATGAAAAGTCAGTGCCATTTTTCAACTCTGATAATTGTAATGGAGATGATTTTTACTATATAACTATTGAAAGAATGAAACAGGCTATTGATTTTTGGGATTTTTCCTATACTAATAGATACTTTGTGAGATGGACAGTTATTTTAAATAGTACAAATGAGAAGATTGGAACCATTGAGATGTTTCATAGAATTGCAGAGGATGAATTTAATCATTATGGGGTGTTAAGAATTGATTTACAGAGTAAGTATGAAACACAGGAAGTTATTAGTGATATTTTAGATATTGCTAATGATAATTTTTATGAAGCTTTTGAAGTTGAAGCTATTGTTACAAAAGCTGTTCAAGAGGCTGTTCAAAGGATTGCTTCTTTAGTGGATAATGGATATAAACCACTAAAGAAAAAGATGATTAAATATGATGACTATTTTATAAGGAGAAATTAATTATGTCAGATTCCGATAAGAGAAATGATATTGAAAGCACGTGTGATAATGACTCAAAAGATGAAAAAAATTCCTATCAAAAGGGAACATACATCGGTATTGGTATTGCATTGGGTGTAGTATTTGGAGTGCTGCTTCATAATATAGCTGTTGGTATAGCCATAGGTGTTGCTATTGGAATTTCTATGGATTCAAGCGCAGTAAGAAAAAATAAAAATTAATAATATACTAAAAATACCTATTGATATAAAAATAAGCATATAAATTTAATAGCGATTAAAAGGGGAAGGGATTTATATTGTCAAATGTTGTTGTTATTTACAAGTCTAAGTATGGAAGCACTAAACGCTATGCAGAGTGGATAGCTGAGGAGACAAAAGCTGATCTTCATGAAGCATCAGAAGTCAAAATAGAAGATTTGGCTAAATATGACGTTATTGTATTTGGTGGTTCTCTGCATGCTGTTGGAATTAAAGGGATAAAGTTAATTACTGATAACTTTGAAAAATTAAAGGACAAAAGGCTTATAGTATACGGAGTAGGGGCGTCACCTGTGAGAGAGGATGCAATTAAGAGTGTAATTGAAAGCAATTTCAAAGGTAATATGAGAGATAAGATAAGTTTCTTTTACTTAAGAGGAGCATTTAATTATGATAAGTTATCTATTGGAGATAAAATGCTTATGAATGCTTTAAAACTTAAGATTAAAAGCAAAAAGGAAGGGGAATTAGACGAGGACAGTAAAGGCCTTCTGGAATGCTATGATAATCCTGTGGATTGGACAGATAGAAAAGCAACTGAACCTATAATAAAATGTATAAATAGTTAATATCAAAGAGGCTGTCTCAAAACAGCTTAAAACTACTGCGTGTTATTTGAATTCTATGAAACGTTCGTTTCTCAGATAAGACTAATAATTAAAAAATTTATAAATCCTAAATCCTATAAACTCGCTTTGCTCAAACAATATAGGATTTTTAACGGCTTTATAAATTTTTTAATTAAAATCTTATTGCTGATTACTCAAATGTTTCTACGTATTCAAATAACACGCTAAGTTTAGTTGTTTTGAGGTAGCCTCTTTTATTTTTTTGGTATGATAATTGCTTAATTATATGTGGGTAGTAAAAGGAAAAGAGGGATAAGGTGAAGAAAATTAAGCACTTAAGGTGTTCAAAGTGCGGTAAGAACTTTGGTGAAGAAGTTTTATATCATTGCGATGAGTGCGGCACAGAAGGAACCTTAGAAGTTGTTTATGATTTGGATTTTATAAAAACAAAATTAACTAAAGAATATTTGAAGAATAACAACAGAAAAGATTTATGGAGGTATATGCCGATACTTCCCTTAAAAGAAGAAAGAGGCATAACTCCGCTTCAGGTTGGGTGGACACCTTTGTACAAGGCAGAAAGGTTAGAGAAATTCTTAAATTTAGAAAACATATATATCAAAGATGATGGAAGAAATCCTACTGCATCTTTTAAAGATAGAGCAACAGCTGTAGGAATTGCCAAAGCAATAGAATTAGACAAAAAAATTATATGTGCGGCTTCAACAGGAAATGCAGCCTCTTCACTTTCTGGTTTTGCAGCCTGCATGGGGATAGAAAATTATATTTTTGTTCCTGCTGGTGCCCCAGAGGCTAAAATAACACAGCTTTTAATATATGGAAGCAAGGTTATTTTAGTTGATGGAGATTATGATAAGGCTTTTGATTTTTGCTTAAAAGCAGCAGAGGAGTTTGGATGGTATAACAGAAGCTGTGCAATAAATCCTTATCTAGTTGAAGGTAAGAAAACAGCAGCTTTTGAAATTTGTGAACAGCTTGATTTTAAGATCCCAGATAAGTTGATTATGTCAGTTGGCGATGGCTGTTCTATTGCTGGTGTTTGGAAAGGCTTTAAGGAATTTTATGAGCTTGGGCTGATAGACAGGCTGCCTCAGATGGTTTCAGTGCAGGCAGAAGGAGCTAATCCTGTCAACAGAACCTATAGAAAAAACAGCAGAGAATTTGATTATAAAACTCCAAGTACTATTGCGGACAGCATTTCTGTAGGTATACCGAGAAACGGCTACAAGGTTCTTAATGCTCTAAATGAAAGCAGAGGTTTAACTGTTGATGTAAGTGACGAAGAAATACTAAGTGCTATGAAGACTTTGGCAAGATATACAGGGGTTTTTGGCGAGCCTGCGGGAGTAACAGGCTTTGCAGGACTATTAAAGCTTGTCGAGGAAGGCTCAATAAATAAAGCTGAATCTGTGGCATTAATAGTTTCAGGCAATGGCCTTAAGGATGTAAAGTCTGCAATGAAAGCAGTGCAGAAGCCTGAAAAGATAAAACCTGATTTAGGTGAACTTAGAAAATATATAAATATATAAATATATAACTATATAACTAGATAAGAAGATATCGCGATAAAAAGATATCAATATAAATATAAATATATAAATTGATGGGGGTATTGAAAATGAATAAAATTCCATTTGGTCCGACTTATGAAGAGATGCTTAATCCAAAGAAGATGCTTAAAAAAGTTAGGAATAAAGCTTTAAAGGCTTTAAAAGAAGACGAGCTTGATCCAATAAACTTATTTAACATAACTTGGAAGGATGAAAACAATGAAGTTAGAAAAATAGTTCTTCCTAAGGAACTTACAGGGGTTGATGCAAATATTGTTGTAATGCTCGGCAAAGGTTTCCCGTCAGGTTCTCATAAGGTAGGACCTGCTTATTCAACACTTATTGAAGGCTGTGTTGATGGATATATAATACCAGGAGAACACACTATACTTGGACCTTCTACGGGGAATTTCGGAATAGGTGTTTCTTATATATGCAATCTTATGGGCTACGAGGCTGTAGTTATAATGCCTGACAATATGAGCAAGGAAAGATATGAAAGAATACAAAAATATGGAGCAAAATTAGATTTAACGCCAGGTTCAGAATCAGATGTTATTTTAACCTTGGAAAGAACTTATAAATTAAAAGAGGATCCTAAAAATAGAGCTTTAGCACAATTTGAACTGTTTCCAAATTACAGATTCCATAGATATGTTACAGGGAACTCTGCAATTGAAGCTGTTAAAGGAATAGGAAATGGAAGAATAGCAGCTTTCTGTTCAGCACCTGGCTCAGCTGGAACCATTGCAGCAGGAGATGAAATTAAAAAGAAATTCCCTGAATGTAAAATAGCTGCTTTAGAGCCCTATGAATGTTCAACGCTGGCTAATGGTGGAAGAGGCCAGCACAGAATTGAAGGTATCGGAGACAAAATGTGCACATTGATACACAATATATTAACCACTGACTTTGTAATATTAATTAAAGATGAAGAAACTGTTCAAGGACTTAAGGTTATACATGATGGAATTAATGCGCTTAAGGAACTTGGAATACCTGAGGAAACAGCAAACTATATGAGAGAACTATTTGGACCATCTGGAATATGCAATATTTTAGGAGCTATAAAAATGGCTAAGTATCTAAAGCTTGGACCAGATGATAATGTTGTTACTATAGCGACAGACAGTTTTGACAGATATAATTCTGTTATTGAGAATTTAAATTCAAGATACCTTGAAGTGGAAGATTTTGTTGTTAGAAGATGGGCTCAGGATATTTTCTTAGGTCAGAAAGATGATTATGTTTATGATTTTAGGAGAAAAGATGTAAAGCAGCAGTTATTCAGTCAAAAGGAGAAAGATTGGACTAAGTTTGGATATAGTGTTGAATATTTAGACTCGATGAAGAATCCAGAATTTTGGGAAAGTGAATACTCAAAGATAAGTTATTATAATGAGAAAATTAAAGAAATGAGATAAGAGTAAAAACTGCAGGCTTCTGCAGTTTTTATGCTTATTTGACTTTAAAATTTTCTATGTACCAGTTTATAATTTTGTTAGCTATACTGATTTCAGATGGCAGTTCTTCAGGAAGATTATTTACCTCAAACCAGTCTGCAGCATCTATTTCTTCGCCGTCCTCTTTAATTTCACCGCTCTCATACTCAGCAGTAAATCCTATCATCAAGGAGTTTGGGAAAGGCCAAGGCTGACTTCCGAGGTAGCGTATACTTTTAATGCTTATTCCTACTTCCTCCATTGCTTCTCTTTTAACACATTCTTCAAGAGTTTCTCCTGGCTCTACAAAACCCGCAATTAGACCATATCTTTTTCCGGGAAAAGAACGGTTATGAGCTAAAAGAATCTTTTTATCTTTAATGATTGCAGTTATAACAGCTGGTGAAAGCACTGGATAGCTTGTAAAGCCACATTTTGGACATTTCTTTGCTCTTTCACTCTCCATAGTATAGGTTTCACTCCCACATTTTCCGCAGTACTGATGTGTTTTATCCCAATTTACTATTTGAAAAGCTTTGCCTGCTAAAATAAACACATCTTCCTCTAATATACTGAACAAGGAACGAAGGCTTTTAAAGCTTAAGCTTTTTGAATCAATTATATCTGAAGAAATTTCTGCAGAATAGCAGGGATGTCCTTTAAGCGTACCGAGGTACTGAGTTCTTTCAGCAGTAATATTTAGATCTTCTAAGCTCTTAGCGAAGGGAATATCAGCCTTATTATCATCAGCTTTTATTAAGAGTTTATCTGAATAAAATATAAACCAATAGCTGTTGGTTTTATTTGCATGCTCTGCCTTAATGGCTGGCATATAGTTTTTATAAATACTTTCTCTATGCATAATTTTAAAGATACTCCTTTAAGATAATTTTCAGTAAAGAATAAAGGATTTATTCTTATTTTTTATAGTATACCTGGATTAAAAAAATATCAACCTTATTTTAACCTCTGCAATAGTTCACAAAATGAGAAAAAGTTCTCATTTTGTGAACTAATTATAAATATACTTATATAGGAAACAGATTATTGATGGTCATAGCCCTATAGAATATGTTTGAACATTAATATATTAAATGAAAGGAGAGGATTATGCTTAAATATAGCTTAATCGACATAAAGGATTATGTCTTAAAATTAGCGGAACTTATTGCTGAGGTAATAAGAGTTGATGTTGAAATAGTGGACAAGAATATGACAAGAATAGCTGGAACGGGAAGGTATGTAAGCTTTATAGGAAAAAGCTTAGAGGGAGAAAGTTTTATCTATAAAAGAGTGATTGAAAGCGGAAAAAAGCTTGTAGTAGAAAATCCAGGTTTTCATAAATTTTGTTCAGACTGCAGAATGAAACATTCCTGTGCTGAGAAGTTTGAATGCTGCACGCCTGTGATTATTGAGAGAGAGGTAGTTGGAGTTATTGCTCTAATTTGTTTCACAGATGAGCAAAAAAAGATAATACTTGCAAAGCTTAAGGAGTATTCTGATTTTTTAGATAAGATGGCTGAGCTCATAGCTTCAAAAGCAAAGGAAAACTTTGAGGAGCTTCAAAAGGAAAGAATTATTGTTCAAAGCAAAGCTGAAGCAGTTAATGAAATAACACTAGATTCAATTATCGGTGAAGACATCAAAATTAAGGAGCTTAAAAATAAATTAAGAAATATAGCTGACAGCTATGCAAATATTTTATTTACAGGTGAAAGTGGCTGCGGAAAGGAACTTTTTGCAAGAGCTGTTCATTACGAAGGCAAGCGAAGAAATTGTCCTTTTATAGCAGTTAATTGTGGAGCTATACCAGAAGCACTCTTAGAAAGCGAGCTTTTTGGCTACGCAGCTGGAGCCTTTACTGGTGCTAATAAAACTGGCAAAATAGGTAAGTTTGAACTTGCAAACAATGGAACTATTTTTTTAGACGAAATTGGAGACATGCCTTTGCAGCTTCAGGTAAAGCTTTTAAGAGTGCTTCAGGATAGAGTTGTTATTCCTATTGGGAGCAATAAACCTATAAAGGTTAATGTTAGAGTAATATCAGCAACAAATAAGAATCTAGAGGAACTTATAAAAATAGGAAGCTTTAGAGAAGATTTGTACTATAGGATTAATGTAATTCCCCTGGAAATACCTCCTTTAAGAAATAGGAAAGGTGACATACTTTTGCTGTTTAATTATCTGCTTAAAAAATATTGCGATAGTTACGGTATCGAAATACCTGATATAAGTGGAGAGGTTACTAGTCATATACAAGAGTATTCTTGGTTTGGAAATGTAAGAGAACTTGAAAACACTGTGGAATATATAATCAACATGCTTGAAAGCGAGAAAACCATATTTCCTAAACATTTACCTAAAAAGCTTACTAATAACAAAAAGCTTTATATTGAAGAAGATGAATTTAATTTGGAAGTGCTTGAAAGAAAAACTATAATCCAAGCTTTAAAAAAATATGGAACAAATACAGAAGATAAGAAACAGGCAGCTAAAGCTTTAGGAATTAGCCTAGCCAGTCTTTATAGAAAAATAAATATTTATGAAATTGCTTTCAGATAAATAATTATGGCATAATCTTTGCTTTAATATCTGTGGAATTATTTTTATAGGTGGGAGATGAATGGAAATCAGAGATAAGATAGCTGAGCTTAGTGAAAAATATTCAGAGGATATGGCCAACTTTTTAAGAGATATGATTAGAATTCCAAGCACCAGCTGTAATGAGGAAAAGGTAATACAGAGGATAAAGGAAGAAATGGAGAAGGTAGGTTTTGATGAAGTAATTATTGATAAAATGGGTAATGTCTTAGGAAGAATAGGAGACGGAAAAACTATTATAGCTATGGATGCTCATATTGATACTGTTGATGTAGGGGATTCGAGTCTTTGGGAAGTAGATCCTTTTGAGGGTGATTTAAAGGATGGAATAATCTATGGAAGAGGAGCTTCAGACCAAGAAGGCGGAATGGCTGCTATGGTTTATGGAGGCAAGATTATAAAAGAGCTGGGACTGACTGATGACTACACTTTATATGTAACAGGAACAGTTATGGAAGAGGATTGTGATGGGCTTTGCTGGCAGTATATAATCGAGCAGGATAAGATAAGGCCTGACTTTGTAGTAATAACAGAGCCTACAAACTTAAATATATACAGAGGACACAGAGGAAGAATGGAAATGATAGTAACTGCAAAAGGATTGTCCTGTCATGGAAGTGCTCCTGAAAGAGGGATTAATGCAATATACAAAATGACTCCTATAATAGAAGGAATAGAAAAATTAAATGAAAACCTAAAGGACGATGAATTTTTAGGTAAGGGCACAGCTACTGTTACTCAGATATTCTTCAAGTCACCTTCACAGTGTGCTGTTCCTGATGAATGCACAATTCAGATTGACAGAAGGCTTACCTTTGGAGAAACAATGGACTCTGCTGTAGCAGAAATTAAGGCTTTGCCTGGTGCAGAGGAGGCTATTGTTGAGGTTTTAACTTACGCACAGCCAAGCTACACTGGCCTTGTATATCCAACTGAAAAATACTATCCAACTTGGGTTGTACCGGAAGACCATGTGCTTGTAAAATCAGCTGTTGAAACCTATAAAAATATGTTTAAGAGCGAACCAAAGGTTGATAAATGGACCTTTAGTACAAATGGCGTTGCAACTATGGGGAGATTTAATATACCTACAATGGGCTTTGGACCTGCAAATGAAATTTATGCTCATAGTCCAAAGGACCAAATTCCAGTTAAGCATCTAGTTGAAGCTTGCAAGTTTTATGCAGCGTTTCCAAAAACGCTGGTAAATAATTTAAAGTAAGTATAAAAGGGGAGATGGGGAAATGAATACAAGTTTTAGAGGAAAGCATTTTATAACCTGCCAGGACTGGTCAAGAGATGATTTAGATATGGTTTTTGAAGTGGCAAAATATTTAAAGATGAAGCACGCTCTAAATGAACCTTCTAATTTATTGAAAGATAAAACAGCATTTTTGATGTTCTTTGAGGAGAGTACAAGAACAAGAAACTCAATGGAAGCTGGTATAACGCAACTTGGAGGACACGCTCACTTTATAGATACGAGCACAATGCAGATTAATCACGGAGAAAGTCCAAAGGATACGGCAGAAGTTTTAAGCTCTTTTGGAGATGCTATCTGCGTTAGAAATTGTTTTTATGGAATAGGGAATGAATATTTAAGAACTCTGGCTAAATATTCAAAGGTTCCAATATTGAGTCTTCAAGACGATGTTTATCATCCAATGCAGGTTTTAGCAGATATGATGACCATTCAAGAGAGATTTGGAAATCCTAGAAAGCTAAAGGTAGCTATATCCTGGGCTTATGCAACAAGTCACGCTAAACCTCTTTCAGTTCCACAGTCTCAGATTCTATTATTCGCTAGATACGGAATGGATGTAACTGTAGCTGCGCCTAAAGAGTTTCCTCTTATGCCTGATATAGTTGATACAGCTTATGAAAATGCGGACTTAAATGGAGGCAGCTTAAAGTTTGTTGATAATATGGAAGAAGCCTTTAGAGATGCTGATATTGTAATACCAAAGAATTGGGGAGGCTTCCTGGGAGTTGATAATCCAACTACGTCAGAAGGAAAAACTCAGATGAAGGCTAATCTTGAAAAGTATAAGGATTGGATTTGTGATGAAAAGCTTATGTCTATAACAAAGAAGCATTCAATATACATGCATGCTCTTCCTGCAGACAGAGGAAGAGAAGTTGTAGATTCAGTAATTGACGGAAGGCACTCTATAGTTATCCCCGAAGCTGAAAATAGAATTCATACCGCTAAAGCAATTATGGCTCTTACTATGGGAGGAAGATAGGTTTATGCTTATCAAAAATGCAAAAATATTTACCTTTGATAATGAAGACAGGTTTATTGAGAAAGGTTTTGTGTTAGTTAGAGAGGGCCTTATACAAAAGATAGCCTCAATGGAGGAATTCAAAGAAGAGGAATATATCTATGAAAAGGAAATAATAGATGCTGAAGGAAAGTTATTATTTCCAGGCTTTATTTGTACTCATACTCACATTTACAGTGCTTTTGCAAGAGGTATGAGTTTAAAAGGAAGCAGCGCTTCTAACTTTCTGGAAATCTTAAAGGATTTATGGTGGAGATTAGATAAGAAGTTAAGTTATGAAGATATATATTACTCTGCATTGGTTACTCTTATTGAATCTGTAAAAAGCGGTTTTACATGCCTTTTTGACCATCATGCGAGTCCTTTCAGTGTTGAGGGGAGCTTGGATTTTATTGAAAAAGCTTTTAGGCAGATTGGCGTACGAGGAAGTCTGTGCTACGAGGTTTCAGATAGAGATGGAAAAGAAATTGCAAGGCAGGGTATTAAGGAAAATGTAAGATTTATTAAAAAGAATATAGAAGATGATATGGTTAAGGGTATATTTGGTCTGCATGCTTCCTTTACCTTAAGTAATGAAACTTTAAAGCTGTGCAGCGAAGAGGGCAATAGTTTAGGCAGCGGCTTTCATATACATGCTGCAGAGGGCATGGAGGATTATGAGCAGTGCAGACGTAGCTATGGAAAAGGAGTTACAGAAAGACTGTCTGATTACTCTATAGTTGGGAATAAGTCTATACTTGCTCATTGTATTCATGTTAAAGAAAAGGAATTAGATTTACTGAAAAAAACAAATGTGGTTCATAATCCAGAATCAAATATGAATAATGCAGTTGGTTATTGTGATGCAGCTAAAATGATGAGTAAGGGTATTACAGTTGGACTTGGTTCAGATGGCTTTAACTCAAATCCATTTAGGGCTATGGAATGCTGTTATGTACTTCATAAGCATGAAATAGGGGACCCTAGAGTTATGACTCCTGATGATGTAATTAAACTTTCTGTTAAAAATAATTCTAAAATTACTTCAAAGTTTTTTAAAAATGAAGTTGGAGTTTTAAGGGAAGGTGCTAAGGCTGATATGATAATGCTTGATTATGACAGCCCTACACCAATAACAAGAGATAATGTATGCGGTCATATAATTTTTGGAATGAATAGTTTAAATGTAATCGACAGCATAATAAATGGAAGGTTTGTTATGAAAAACAGGATTCTTCAAGGTGTTGAGGAAGAGGACATTTTTCAAAAGAGCAGAGAGCTTTCAGAAAAGCTTTGGGAAAGATTTTAATAAATTGGGTTTGGGGAGGATTTTTAATGGCGAATTTAAATATAAATATTTGCGGTATGAATTTGATTAATCCTGTAATGCCTGCTGCAGGTCCAACCGTTAGAGATGCAGACTGCATACTAAAGTGTGCAGAGGGCGGAGCAGGAGGATTAGTTACAAAGACTATATCAGCAAAAGCAGCTGATGTTCCAAGACCCTGCATGGAGGAGATAAAAGGCGGGTTTTTAAATACAGAGCTTTGGTCGGAGCTTTCTCCAGAGCATTGGATAGAACATGAATATGAACGCTTGAGGGAAGCTGGTCTTCCAGTAATGGTAAGCCTAGGATACACTGCAGAAGAAATAGAAAAATTAGTACCGTTGGTATCAAAATTTGCAGATGCTCTTGAAATTTCAACTCACTATGTTGGAAAAGATATTCAGCCTATAATTAATTCTCTTAAAGCTGCTAAAAAGTCCGGGCTGCCTGTCTTTATGAAAATAAGTCCAGGTATACCTGATGTTGCTGCTTATGCAAAGAGAATGGAAGCAGAAGGTGCAGATGGCTTTGTTGCTATAAATTCTGTAGGTCCTTGTCTGCATATAGATATTGAGACAGGCCTTCCGTTTATGGGAAGTACTACTGGCTATGGCTGGCTTTCCGGAAAAGCAATTAAACCAATAGCGTTAAGACATGTATTTGAGATATCGAACGCTGTTAAGGTACCCGTTATAGGAGTTGGAGGAATATCAGACGGAAAAGATGCTATAGAAATGATGATGGCTGGGGCAAGTGCAGTGCAGATCTGCACAGAGGCAATACTTAAGGGACCTTGTGTATATGGTAAGATTGCCTCGGAAATGAATAAGTGGCTTGATGACCATAACATAGATAATGTTAGTGATATTATAGGGGTAACCAAAAGAAAAATGGAAAACAGAAGCTTTAGAACTTATGCAAAATTTCCTGTTGTAAATGAAAATAAGTGTATTTCCTGCGGACTTTGCGAGCAAAGCTGCGCTTATCAGGCAATTACGCTAGAGCCTAAGGCTGTTATTCATAATGACAAGTGCTTTGGTTGTGGTCTTTGTGTAACAAGATGCTCAAAGAAAGCTATAAGTTGTTTATAAAAATACTAATAAAAAGTTATATAGCTGTGGATATGAGTATTATCCATAGCTTTTTTACTGTGTTATAATAAAGTTAACGATGAAAACAAAGGATGTAGGGACATGACAAAGAATTTTAAATTTATTCATACTGCCGATTTGCACTTGGGAAGCATTCTGCATATTGGAAAAAAAATAAATAACAGCTTAAATGAGCTTTTAAAAAGTGCAGCTAATAATGCCTTTAAAAAGCTCTGTGACACAGCTATTGAAGAAAATGTAGACTTTATTTTAATAAGCGGTGATATTTATGATAGAGAAGCAAGGTCAGTTAAAGGAAATAGGTTTTTTATTGAGCAGGCAAAAAGACTGGAGGAAAAAGGAATAGGACTCTATGCAATTGGGGGAAATCATGATCCTATAAAGAACAATAGTGAATTATTTACTTTGCCTTCAAATGTTCATATATTCAGCTCTGAAAAAGCAGAAATAAAAGAGATAACGGATATAAACGGGAACGTTTATTCAAGAATAGTTGGACAATCTTATAGGGAAAATTGGGACAGCAGAAAAATGTTTGAGAACTATAAAATTGAGCAGAAGGAGTCCTTTAACATTGCTCTTCTTCATACACAGCTGGATGGCAGCAATAATTATGTACCTTGTACTGCAGTACAGTTAAAAGAAGTTGATAATATAGGATATTGGGCTCTTGGGCATATACATAAATGCAGCATTATAAATGAAAAAGAACCATTGATAGCTTACCCAGGCATACCTCAGGGAAGAGACTTTGGAGAGGAAGGTCTTGGCGGGGCATTTATGGCAGAGGTTGCAAATAATTCTATAAAAGATATCAAGTTTATACCTTTATCAGAAGTAATATGGAAGAAGATAAATTTAAATATAGAAGAAAGTGAAATAGATATAAAAAATATAAGTGATTTAGAAAAACTGATCTTATCCAAGGCTGAGCAAATATTAATGCAAATAGAAGTGCCATCAGGAACTGAAAGTTATACTCATAATATTAATGAAGGTATAAAAGGATTTGTAGTGCAGTGGGATATAAATGGACGCGGAGAAATTTATAGCATGCTGAAGGATAAAATCGATGAAACTTCCGAATATTTAATTGAAAGCTTAAATGAAAGACTGCTTGTGGGGAATAAATTTGTTTTGACCAAAGCAGTTAATATTAATATTGGAAAAGAAATTAAGGATTTAGATAATTTAAAAGAACAAAATGCAATCTTTAAAGAAATAAGCTCATTTTCAAAAGAAGCTCATAATAAAGAAATTTTAAGGGAGGAACTTATAAAAAGATTAGGAAGTATTTGGGAAGTAACTGAAGAATATGAGGACTTTAATGTTAAAAAGCTTCAACTGAATAATGAACTTTTAAAAGTGATAATAAACCAGGCAGAACAGCTTGCAGTGGATATGATATTAGAGAGGAGTGAGGATATATGAAAATAAAAAGGCTTTATATAGGCAGCTATGGAATATACAGAAATGAGCTTTTAGAGAATATATCCTCGAAAATTGTTGTTATCGGGGGACTTAACCGCTCTGGAAAGACAACCCTTTTGGAAATATTAAGGCATATGCCTTATGGATTTACTAAAAGGCTAAAAGATTCAAAGGAAGACTATTATGTGGAAGCAGACCTTCAAGACAGCTTTAATCAACTTTACACTATGCGTGTTGAAGGCTTAAAAGAACCTAAAATAATAAGGAAATTTAATGGAGAAGAAGCATTTTTAAAAGATATTTATGGAAACGTGGATAGATTTACGTATAGTCAGCTATATACGATTACTTTGGACGAGCTTAAAAAATCAAATATAAAGGCTGAGGAAGAAAAGCTTCAGGCTGTACTTTTAGGGGCTGGTCTTAGAGATATAGTGCATATCCCCAAGATAACAGAGGAGCTTAGGAAAGAAAAGGAAAAGATAGGAGGAAAGCTTGGTAATCCAAATACAAAGCTCTTTAAAAACTATTATGAAAGAGTTGTGGAAGGGGTATCGCAAAGAGAAGAGGCATTAAGCGAGCTTGAGGAATATAATAAAAAAACCAGTGAATTAAAGAGACTAGATAAGGAAATAGAAATTGCAGAAGATAATTTGCTTAAAAAGCAGCAAAAGCTTATAGTTTTTGAGACAACAAAAGCATATTATGATGAATATACTGAAAGAATAGAAGCTTTAAAGGAATTAGAAAATGTCAAGTTAGAAGAACTAAAACACTATAAAGACTTTCCATCCCTAGACAGGTTTCAAGCTTTACAGGAGGAATATAACTTAGCTTATAAAAATTATAGTGAAGCCGGCAAAGATTTTCAAAAAAACATAAAACATTTTGATACAAATTTATATGAAAAACTTATTAACTATAAAAGTGATATTAAAGAGATTTCTAAAAAATTATCAGGGCTTGAAGAAAAAACTGACAATTACTATGCTTTGCAAGCTTCTTACCAAAGAAAGAAGGAAGAAATACTTGTAAGAATGAACTCGTTAAACGAGGGCTGGAAGGGAGATTTTCTAATAATATTAAATATGAATTGCGACTTTATAGAACAAGATAAATTAATCTCTCTAGTTGAATATATAAAACAGCTTGACGATAAGAAAAATAAAATACAATGGGACAAGGAAAGTATAAATCTTCAAAAGAAAAATATAAATGAAGATAGCAAAAAAACAAAGTCTGAAGATTTGGGTATTTTTATTAATAATTATTTATATACTTCACTAGGAATATTTTTTGTTGGTGTTTTGCTGACTTTTTTCAATAAATCTTTAGGAACTATTTTAGCATTGTCTGGAGTATTGGCTTCAGCCTTATACTTTTTTATTAAGTATACCTTATCAAATAATGCAGGTTCTAAAAGAAGAGATTTATCTCTACAGGCTGATAGTCTAATTAGCAAAGAAAAAATACTTGATCAGGAACTACAAGCAATAGATTCAAGTTTAGAATACTATAATAAAGAACTACAGGGTTATAAAGATATGCTGTCACTAAAGGAAGATATTTCACCACTTGGATTGCTCCAATATTTCAAAGAGGTTCAAGGTTTAAAAAAGGAAATAACTTATTTAGGTGGTGAAGGAAAAAGTCTGGCTAAAGAAAAGGGAGAGTTAAGAGAAGAATTAGAGAAAATAAAGAATTTGCTTGAACAAATTTCGGATTATAACCTATATAATGAAAAATCTATAGAAAAACAAGCTTTCTTAATGTTTGATGAAGTAAAATTAATAATACAGCAGCTTATATATGCTGAAGAGCTTGAAAATACAGAGGCTAGATTAAAAAATTTAGAAATTAAAATCAGGAAACTTTTGAACTTAGAGGAAAACCAAGAAGAACTAGTTAATTTACTTGACAAAATTATTGAACAATATAAAATGTATAGTTATTACGAAGCATTAAGTAAAAAGATTGAATTAATAGATAAGCAAATAATTCAAGTTATGAATTCTGAAAGCGTAAGACAAGCTTTTGCTTCAGTTTGCAGTGAAGAAATATTAAATTCAAAGGACAGTATTTACTGCTTCAATAAGTTTTATACAAGCTATTCCTCCATTGAGCATATGAATAGAAAGTATATAGAATTAACTGATGAAATTAAAAATGAAGTGAAAATTATAGGGAACTTAAAAGAAAGCAAACATTCTTTAAAGATAGAACTTCAGAATCTAGCATCGTCTTCAAAGCTTGAAAAGGCACAGACTATTATTGATGAAGGAAGAGATAAGCTTAAGGAACTTGCAGTTAAGTTCTCAGTATATAGTGCTGCAGAGTATATTCTTGAAAATGTTCAGCATAACTTTATGAGTAATGCAAAGGACAGTCTTTTGACTGGAGCCAGTGATATTTTTATTGAAATAACTTCTGGTGAGTATAAAACTGTAATACCTGGAGAGAATTTACTTCAGGCTGACTATAAAACCTTGAAACATAACGGAGAAGTTCAGGACTCCATAAATATGCTTAGCAGGGGTACCGGAGAGCAGTTGTATTTATCAGTAAGATTAAATCGTATTAAGGCTATGGAACCAAAACTTCCAATCATACTTGACGAGCCTTTTGTTAATTTTGATAGTAATCACACAAAAAACACATTAAAAATTTTATCCAAGCTATCTGAGAATAATCAAATTATTATTTTGACTTGTCATGGGAAGTTAATAGAACTTTTAAGCAGTGTTTCAAGCGAGGTACAGTACTTTAATTTAGAGAATGGAAAGTTTTCTTTATGTACAGATAAAGAATTAATTGACAGACTTTCAGAAAATAAAAATTAATGATTGCCTTAATGTATTATTAGAAGAAGAGAGGTGAAATAATGAGGATTAATCCAATTACTCTAATTCTTATATTTGCTTTTGCATATCCAATTCTAAAGGGATTCATGTTTAAATTCTCCTCCCATAATTTAAAAAGCGATATAAGAGAGGCTGGAGGTAATATTTCTTTTATACTGTCCTTAATTTTTGGAGTATATTTTTCGAAAAAGATTTTTATTGAACATAACAGCATAATCTATACGAAACTAAGTGAGTTGATACCAGTTAATATTTTAGATTATATTGAAGATAACACTGTTATCTTTTATGTAGTAGTAGTTCCTATAATGATATTTTGCTTTTATAAAGTTATAAGTTTAATAATTGAAGGAATAAATCATTTGACTTTATACCCTTTGGTTAATGTTTTAGAAAAGGTTATTGAAACTAAAGGGAGCATGTTTAAGAGAGTAAGCGGTGCTTTTTTTCAGCTGCCGAGAGCTGTAGGGTATATCCTCTTTATAACACTTGTATTTAATATATTGGCAATATTTAATGTGCCTGGAAAGTATAATAAGTATTTGGAGGATTCAAAAGCTTATAATTATTTATGCAAAGAAGTTGTTATACCTGTTACGAATTCTTCTATTGCAAGAGAATTACCTAATATCTTAGATAATTCCTTTAAAGTAGTTATAAAGGATGCGGATACACAAAATACAGGTCTGACGAACCTTCAAAATGCAGGCAGTAAAAGAGTAGTTGTATATTATAACGGAGTGACCTTGGATGAAGGAGTGAAATCTAACTCAAAAATAGATACTTTTGCAAAAGAAATCGGAAGTAAGGGGACTACAAGTAAAGAAAAAGCAAGACTTCTCTATAATTGGGTTGGCTCAAATATTAATTATGATCAGGATAAAGCGGAAAAAGTATTAAATAATGATTTTGATATTAAATCAGGCGCAATTCCAACCTTTCAAACAAAAAAGGGAATATGTTTTGACTATGCCTGTCTTTATGCAGCAATGGCGAGGGCAAATGGGCTTAAGGTAAGAATTGTTACAGGGGAAGGCTTTAACGGTGTAAGCTGGGTAAGTCATGCATGGAATCAGGTTTATATTCCCGAGGAAAAGAAATGGATAAACTTAGATCCAACCTTTTTTAAAGGTGGAAATTATTTTAACAGCAAAAGATTTGACATGGATCATAGAAATGAAAAAATTGCTGGTGAATGGTAAAAATATTGATAAAGTTTGCGGAATATCAAGATTTTTAATAGTTTTTGATGTATAATAAAAGTATCAAATGCTCGGGGGATGGTACTTTGTACAACATTAAGCTAGAAAAAACAAAAAAACGTCGAAAAAGTAAAATTTTAACAGCCGCAGCAGTATTTATTTTAGTATTCTTAGTTGTTATACCAGCAGCCTATAGTTCTCTTAAAAAAACACATGATAAGAAAAATGTTGTTGTTAGTACATCAAATACACCAATCCATAATGATGATAGCAAAATGGAAAATATTAAAGATATAAAGATTACTGACAGTAAAGAAAGCGGTGTTCCTGTAAACGGAGTGGACAAACAATTAGATGGAAAATCGGCTTCAGCAGGAATTAAAGAAGCTTTTCTTACTTTTGATGATGGTCCAACGAAAGGTGTAACTCCGGAAATTTTAGATGTGTTAAAAAGATATAATGTTAAAGCAACTTTCTTTGTTATAGGAAAAATGGCAGATATAAATAAGGATATAGTAATTCGTGAGGAAAATGAAGGACATGCAGTTGCTAATCACAGCTACTCTCATGATTATAAATACTTATATTCAGATCCTAAAAACTTTGTTGAAGATATTAACAAAGCTGATAATGAACTAAAAGGCATTATAGATGGATATAATCTAAAGTTAATTAGATTTCCTGGAGGATCATTTGGTTCTCAAAGAGAGCCCTATAGAAAGGCTATTACTGAAGCTGGTTTTCATTTTATAGATTGGAATGCATTAAATGGAGATGCAGAAGGAAAGCCAAAATCACCAGAACAATTGGTAGAGGAAGTTAAAAAAACTTCAAAGCATCCTAATCATCTTGTGGTTTTAATGCATGATGCTCCAAACAAGCAAACAACTGTACAAGCTTTACCACAAATTATTGAATACTTACAGTCAAAAGGATATATATTTAAAACCCTAGATTAATTCTAGGGTTTTTTATAATTTTTAATTATTAAATTAATTGCTTTTTCACAATCTATATCATTATTATCTAAAGACCAGGAGGTATTAAAATAAATAAGAGCTTTTCTGTTGTCTTTTAACATTGCGTAGCAATAACCTAGATTGAAGAAATATTTACTTTCTCTCTTTTGGTTTATAGCTGATTTTAAAAGAGGAACAGCTTTTTCATATTCTTTTAGCTTTATGAAGCATACTGCAGCATTATATAAAGAAGCGGCTTCATTTTCTTTTATTTTAGCGGCCTTTTGATAAAGGGAGATGGCTTTTTTGTATTCTTGGGTATTATATAAATCATTTGCTTTTTCAAAATAGTTCATCTAAATCCTCCTATAGCTAAATTTAAACAAAATGTTTAAATTTAAATTTCATTTGTGTAATAATAATTTATATTTAAACAGTATGCAAAATATTCCATTTAAATCTTATCCAAATTTTAATTGAGTTATACAAGTTTACTTATAAAAATAAAGCTGCAGACATACTTTATTCTGCAGCTTTGCTTTAATATCTTTTAACAAATTTTCTTTCTAGGAGAGCCACTATTTCATACATTAGATATGCAAGAATAGAAAGTAAAATGATGCTCATCATAACCATATCAAGCTGAGATACCTGCCCTCCATAAATAATTAGAAAGCCCAGGCCATCCTTAGCAACTAAAAATTCACCCATTATTACTCCTACCCAAGACAATCCGACGTTTATCTTAAGAGCAGAAATAAGTGTAGGTACAGAAGATGGAATTATAAGATGATTTAGTACTTGAAGCTTTGAAGCTCCAAAGGTTTTAAGCAGCTTAATTTTGTTTTCATTTACTTCTTTAAATCCATTTAAAACTCCTATAATTGTAGCAACAATTGAAATTAATATAGTAACGAGAACAATTGCACGCATTCCATTTCCAACCCAGAAAATTATAATAGGGGCTAAAGCAACCTTGGGAAGTGCATTTAATACAACAATATATGGATCTAGAACACGATTCGCAAAATCAGACCACCAGAGAAGTATTGCAAATAAGGCACCTAAAGCTGTACTAAGTAAAAAGCCAAGCACAGTTTCAAAGCATGTTATAAGTATATGTTTAAATAATGTTCCTTCACCATAAATCATAATTAAGCTTTTCCACATTCTTGAGGGGGTACTTGTCAAAAATGGATCAACCCATTTAAAATAACCTGCTGCTTCCCAAAGAACAAAGAAAGCAATAAGTATAATTAATCTTGTAATTACGATTTTCATGTTTTTACTTTTGACTTCTTTAAGATATTTTTTATGCTCTAAACTTTCATTTATCATTTAAGTCCAACTCCTTCCATATGTCATTGAAATAAACTCTAAACTCAGGAGCTTCTCTATGCTTTAAAGGTGTACTATAGGTTTTATCAAAGTTGATATCGAAGATCTTTTTTATAGCTGCCGGTCGTTTAGAGAGAATAATAACTCTGTTTGACATGCTTACTGCCTCTGATATATCATGTGTTACCATAATGGCTGTTTTAGATTCCTTTTTTATAATCTGATATATCTCATCGCTTACATTTAGCCTTGTTTGATAATCTAAAGCAGAAAAAGGTTCATCTAAGAGGAGTACTTCCGGGTCTAAAGCCAAGGTTCGTATTAGTGCAACCCTCTGCCTCATACCTCCGGACAATTCATCAGGGTAATGATTTCTAAAATCCCAGAGGCTATAGCTTTTCAGAAGAGTAGTTATCTTTTCTTGTGAATCTTTCGAAAGCTTATGCTGAATTTTTAAGCCTAAAGCTACATTGTCAAAAACAGTAAGCCATTCAAATAAATAATCTCTTTGAAACATATAGCCAATTTTCTTTGAAGTTATGTCATATTTTGCTCCATTTACTGATACAGTTCCGGAGGAGGGTTTAAGAAGTCCTGCAATAATATTTAGTACTGTAGATTTGCCGCAGCCGGAAGGACCCACAATACTGATAAATTCTCTTTCAGAAACTTTAAAATTGATATCTTTCAAAGCTTCAGTTTCTCCCTTTAGTGAATGATAATTCATATATATATGGTTTACATCAACCTTGCTCATGGTATCATCTCCTTATAATGTTGAATATTAATATAGAATGTCATAGGACA
The DNA here is from genome assembly GCF_016765585.1 of Clostridium rhizosphaerae. Classification (GTDB taxonomy): domain Bacteria; phylum Bacillota; class Clostridia; order Clostridiales; family Clostridiaceae; genus Clostridium_AT; species Clostridium_AT rhizosphaerae. The sequence continues at coordinate 504,224 of NZ_JAESWC010000018.1, read as the reverse complement.
ATTTATTTGAAAAAGAATACAACTTACTAATCTTCAGATACTTCAGTATATGAAAATGATAATTATATTGTTAAAAAGTATATATCTATTTCATAACTATTTTTGTTTAATAAAACTTCCAGAAACAAGGTATATTTGAATAAAGCAGTTAATAAGCTTTATATGTAACTGAATATTGGAATAGTTTGTTCAATTATTAGTCGGATAATTGTGAAAAAATGTTCGAATTAAAAGGAAAAAAGGATTTTTTGAAGAATAAATATATAAAAGGCAAAAAAATGGGGGAGATATTATGAAAATTAAAATTATCATGGATAGTGGAAAGGAATATATTGTTAGTCCAAAACAAAAGGTAAATAATATGGATCAGTTTGTATGGATTTATTTTGAAAAAAACAACGCTCTTATGAATAAGCTTATAACTTTAGATTCTGATGGAGAACAGTTTGTAATTAACCCCACCCATATAAGCAGCATGGAGATGGTTAACTGAGAAATGAAGAAATAGTAACCAAAATTCATTATTATAATAAAATAAATTGAGCTTGATATATTGTACAAGCTATAGTAATCATGGATTTTTTTTCAGATAATAGAAAAATATAATATTTTTTGCAGTGCGATGATTTCAATGGAAACATGCATATTAAAACGTTTAAACAAGCTTAAATCGACTTTTTTAGTCATTTTTTTAAATTGATTATTAATTTAGACCGACTATAATGAATTCATGGGGAATATGGGATTAAAATCTTTAGGGAGAATCAATAAGCATGCTTAAGCAAGTAATACTATTAGACATATTGATAGGCTTGATTTCAACTGTTATTATACAATTGGTTTTTAAAGCGTATGGATTTATTTTTTTACTAGGACTAGCTATGGCGAGTATAAGTTTTTTTATTTCTGGAGTTTCAGTTGAGAACAAACTTCTTGATAAAAAAAGATCTTATAATAAATTGCTTTCAGCGGTTAATCTTTTTAAAGTTTTTATTATTTGCATAATAGGAGTTGCATTATTTAATAATAATATTAATAATGTTATTTCTTATAGCATGGGATTCACTTCACATTTTATAGCATTATTTTTGTATGGAATAGTTAATTTGTTAAATGAAAGGAAGTGATTAGGTGGGGGAAGCAGAATATTTATTTCATGTTACAGTATTTGGCAGTAGCTATGGATTTTCTAGAAATATAATAATTCAATGGGTTATAATCTTACTCGTTGCGGCAGTGTGCATATTTTTAACCAGAGGATTAAAAAGAATTCCAGATAAGAAACAAACTGTGGCAGAATTTTTAGTAGAGTCTGTAAACACTGTTGTAAAATCAAATGTTGGAGAAGAATATTTAAATCTTGTTCCATATGTAGGGACCTTGATTGTTTTTCTTTTAACTATGAATTTGACTGGTTTAGTCGGCTTTGAACCTCCAACAATGGATTATAGTGTAGCACTGGGAATGGCAATAATATCATTTCTTGTAATACAAGGCTATACAATAAAAAAGCTTGGTGTAGGTCATTATTTTTTGGGCTATGCAAAACCAGCTGCATTTTTATTACCTATGAATGTACTAGAAAGATTTTTACTTCCAGTTTCTCTCAGTCTTCGTTTATTTGGTAATATGACAGCAGGAGCAACAATAATGGGTATAATCTATTCCTCTCTTGCAAAGGTTGGATGGGTTGCTCAATTAGGTATACCTGTACCTCTTCATATGTATTTTGACTTGTTTGACGGCGGAGTACAGATGGTAGTATTTATGATGCTTACTATAATTAATTTAAAAGTTATTGTAGAGCATTAATTTTATTGCTTATATCCCGCACAAGCACTAATTTGTTTTTAAAATAGGCATAACGGGATTATATAAATTTAATAATAAGGTAAAATTAACAATTTATTGATTTAAGGAGGAATTTTTATTATGACAAATGCAGGATTAATGGCTATAGCAGCTGGTATAGCGGTTTTAGTTGGCGTAGGAGCAGGTATAGGAACTGGTATTTCTACTGGTAAAGCGGTTGAAGGAATTGCAAGACAACCAGAAGCAAGTGGTAAAATAACTGTAGCCCTTCTTTTAGGTAATGCTTTCGCAGAAGCAACAGCTGTTTATGGATTGCTTGTTGCATTAATGATACTTGGAAAAATTACTGGTTAGTTTTTCTAAGTGAATTAAAGTTATTAAAATGATTTGTCCTAAGGCTGAGCTTTACAACTCATTACTGTGTGGGTTGAAAGTTTATTACTATGAAAGTAAGGGGGTAAGTTGACTTTATGGAGATAAATTATTTAACCGTCTTAGCTACAATAATAAACTTTGTAATATTATATTTTATACTAAGACATTTTCTCTTTAAACCAGTAACTACCACCATTTCTTCTAGAGAGAATGAAATAAGAGATAGAATTGCTAGAGCTGAGGAAGATGAGAAAAAAGCAGAACTTTTAAGGCTTCAAAATGAAGAGAATTTAAAAAATTCTCGAGAACAAGGCAAGACTATTGTTGATGATTTTAAATCCAAGGCCGAAAAAATGTCTGAGGATATTTTGGTAAAGGCTAAGGAAGAAGCGGAATTTGTTCTTGAAAGAGCAAGAGTGGATGCAGAGAGAGAAAGAGAAAAAGCTACCGAAGAAATAAAGACTCAAGCTATAGACTTAGCTATACTATTATCCTCTAAAGTTCTAGAAACTACTATAGATGAACAGGAACACAGGAGACTTATTAAGGATTTTATCGGTAAGGTAGGTGTATAAAAATGCATGAATATCTAGACAGAAGATATGCACTTGCCTTATATGAAGTTGCTGAGGAAAAAGGTAAAGCAGAAGAATATTTAGACGAGTTAAATGAAATTATAAAAGTTATACAGGAAAATGAGGAGTTTTTACAAATTGTGAAACATCCTCATTTAAGTACATCTAAGAAAAAAGATATGTTTGAAAGTATATTTAAGGGTCGAGTTCACGATGATGTACTTTCTTTTGTATTAATTCTCATCGAAAAAAATAGAATCTCTAATTTAAGCGGTATTTTAGAAGAGATGAAAAAAATTCATCTTGAAAGAAAAAGAACCGTAATAGCCTACGTTAAAACAGTTATTCCGCTTAGGGATGAAGAAAAGTCATCTCTTAAGCAACAGCTTGAAAAGAAATATAATATGAACGTCATTTTAAATGAAGAGCTCGATAAGGATATTATTGGTGGCGTTTTTGTTAGAATTGGCAATGATGTTATTGATGGAACAGTAAAGGCTAAATTTGATGAGATTAGAAAGTTAACCCTTAAAACGGAATAGAGGTGAAATGATGAATATAAGACCTGAAGAAATTACGTCTATTATAAGACAACAGATAGAAAGATATGAGAATAAGTTAGAGACTGTAGATTCAGGTACAGTAATACAGGTAGGAGACGGAGTTGCGAGAATATACGGATTAGATGAATGTATGCAGGGAGAGCTTCTTGAGTTCTCTAATGGTGTATATGGTATGGCACTTAACTTAGAGCAAGATAACGTAGGTGCTGTTCTACTTGGAAGTGAAGCTGGTATAGACGAAGGAGATATAGTTAAGAGAACAGGAAGAGTAGTTGAAGTTCCAGTTGGTGATGCACTTCTTGGCAGAGTAGTTGATGCTCTTGGTCAGCCTATCGATGGAAAAGGTCCTATAAAAGCATCAGAATATAGAGCTACAGAAATTATAGCTCCTGGTGTTATAGAGAGACAATCAGTTAAGGAACCACTTCAGACAGGAATTAAAGCTATAGATGCAATGATTCCTATAGGAAAAGGGCAAAGAGAGCTTATAATTGGAGATAGACAAACAGGTAAAACAGCACTCGCCTTAGATACTATAATAAATCAAAAGGGTAAAGATGTTATTTGTATTTATGTAGCTATAGGACAAAAACAATCTACGGTTGCTCATATATATAACACATTGACAGAAATGGGAGCAATGGATTATACAATTATTGTATCTTCTACTGCTGCAGAGGCAGCTCCTCGTCAGTTCCTTTCACCATATACTGGCTGCAGTATGGGTGAATATTTTATGAATAAAGGTAAGCATGTATTAATCATTTATGATGATTTGTCTAAGCATGCTGTTGCTTATAGAGCTATGGCGCTGCTTCTTAGAAGACCACCAGGCAGAGAAGCTTACCCAGGTGACGTATTCTATCTACACTCAAGACTCTTAGAAAGAGCAGCTAAGCTTTCAGCCAAATTAGGTGGGGGGTCAATTACAGCACTTCCAATAATAGAAACTTTGGCTGGTGACGTAACAGCATATATACCGACAAATGTTATATCAATAACAGATGGACAGATATTCCTTGAATCAGAACTTTTCTTTGCAGGACAAAGACCTGCAGTTAATGCAGGTATATCAGTTTCCAGAGTTGGGGGAAGCGCGCAGATTAAAGCTATGAAGCAGGTTTCAGGAACCTTAAGACTTGACCTTGCTCAGTATAGAGAACTTGCAGCATTTTCACAATTTGGTTCAGATCTTGATAAAGAAGCAAAGAGAAGACTTGAAAAAGGTAAGAGAATAACAGAAATATTAAAGCAGGATCAATATAAACCAGTGCCTGTTGAAAAACAGATAATAATTCTTTATGCAGCTGTTAATGACTTTTTAATGGATATTGAAGTTTCAAAAATAAAAGCTTTTGAAAAAGGTCTTTTAGAGTATATGGATACTCATCATAAGGAAATTGGTCAGATGATAATAGATAAAAAAGAGTTGACAGATGAAATAAAGAAGGCTCTTTCAGAGGCAATTAATGAATACAAGAAAGATTTTAAAGCTGAATAAGTATAGCTTCTGAGGGAGGTGTTTTCTGTGGCAGGTGCAGGACTTTTAGGTATTAAAAGAAGAATTAAATCTGTAACAAATACAAAAAAAATAACAAAGGCCATGGGACTTGTTGCCACTTCTAAGCTCCGAAAAACTAAGGATTTGCTGGAAATTAACAGTTTCTATAGTGAATCCCTAGATAAAATGCTAGAAGATATTCTGAAAAATCATGATGGAAGCAGTATTTACAAAGATGGTAACGGAAATAAGAAAAAATTATATATTGTTCTAACTTCAGATTCAGGACTCTGTGGTTCCTTTAATTTAAATGTATTAAACAGGGCTGTAGAAGAAATTAATAAGGATAGAGAAAATTCTATAATAACTGTAGTTGGCGAAAAAGGCGTTTCTTATTTTAATAGATTTAATTATGAAGTAAAAGACAAGTATATAAATATACCAGATCTGCCGAATTTAGGAGATGCAAATGATTTCGCATATTCTGCCATGAAGAAGTATGAAAATGGTGAAGTAGGCGAAATAAATGTTGTATATGCAAGGTTTTTTACTCAGTCAAAGCAGGAAGTTACAGTTAATAGACTTCTGCCATTAAAATATGATACAACTGAAGAGCCAAATGATGTTATAAGGTTTGAACCTGGATTAGACAAAATATTAGAAGATATTATTCCGTTATATTTGAGAGAAAAGATGCTTTATTTTCTAGTTAATTCAAAGACCAGCGAGCAGTCAACAAGGATGTCTGCCATGGATGGTGCAACTAAAAATGCTAATGAATTGTTAGATAAATTAAAGTTGCAGTATAACAGTATGAGACAAAGTGCCATAACTCAAGAAATAAGCGAAATAGTTGGAGGAGCAGAGGCACAAAAATAGCAATTAATGCAGGGAGCGTGATGATTAATAATCATCACGTGAAGAAGAAGGAATACAGGGAGGGTATCTGATGTCTGAAAATATTGGTAAGGTAATACAGGTTATAGGACCTGTTGTAGACATTAAGTTTAATTCAGAAAATCTTCCTAGCATATATAATGCCGTTGAAGTTAAGACTGGCAAGGATAAGGCTTTAATAGTTGAAGTCGAACAGCATATAGGAGACGATGTAGTTAGAACTATAGCAATGGATTCCACAGAAGGATTAAAAAGAGGAATGGATGCTATAGATACAGGGAAACCTATATCAGTTCCTGTTGGTAAAGAAACTTTGGGAAGGCTATTTAATGTTTTAGGAGAAACAATAGATGAAGGGGAAGCAGTAAAAGCAGACCTCTATTATCCAATTCACAGACCAGCTCCAACCTTTGAAGAACAATCAGTTTCACCAGAAATGTTCGAAACTGGTATCAAGGTTATAGACCTTATTGCACCTTATCAAAGAGGAGGTAAAATAGGTCTGTTCGGAGGTGCTGGTGTTGGTAAGACAGTTTTAATACAAGAACTTATCAACAATATAGCAAGGCAGCACGGTGGTATTTCTGTATTTACTGGTGTTGGAGAAAGAACAAGAGAAGGTAACGATCTTTATTTTGAAATGAAAGAATCTGGAGTTATAGATAAAACTGCGCTGGTATTTGGTCAAATGAACGAGCCGCCAGGAGCAAGAATGAGAGTTGCTCTAACTGGACTTACTATGGCAGAATATTTCAGAGATCAAGGTCAAGACGTACTTTTATTTATTGACAATATATTTAGATTTACTCAAGCTGGTTCAGAAGTTTCAGCTCTTCTTGGAAGAATTCCTAGTGCTGTTGGATATCAACCAACTCTAGCAGTAGAAATGGGTGCTTTACAAGAAAGAATTACTTCTACTAAACGTGGATCAATTACATCAGTTCAAGCTGTTTATGTTCCAGCTGATGACCTAACTGACCCAGCTCCAGCAACTACTTTTGCTCACCTTGATGCAACAACTGTTTTATCAAGAGCAATAGTTGAACTTGGTATATATCCAGCAGTAGATCCACTAGATTCTTCATCAAGAATACTCGACCCAAGAATTGTTGGCGAAGAGCATTACAAGGTTGCTAATGATGTTAAGCATATTCTTGAAAGATATAAAGAACTTCAAGATATTATAGCTATACTTGGTATTGATGAATTATCTGATGAAGATAAATTAGTTGTACAAAGAGCAAGAAAAATTCAAAGATTCCTTTCACAGCCGTTTACCGTAGGTGAGCAATTTACAGGAATACCAGGAAAATTCGTTTCAGTAAAAGAGACTGTAAGAGGCTTTAAGGAAATACTTGATGGAAAGCATGATAGTCTTCCAGAAGCTGCTTTCTTATTTGTCGGAACAATTGATGAGGCAGTTGAGAACGCTAAGAAAATGATGGGAGAGTAAGGAGTGAATATAAATGAGTGAAAGCATAAAGCTTAGTATATTAACTCCAGAAAGAAAAGTATTTAATGGAGAAGTAAAAGAACTTACAACAGAAAATGATTTAGGAAGATTTGAAATACTTCCAGGTCACGAATATATGGTAACAACATTAACCCCAACTGTTACATTCTTTACTACAGTTGATAATAAAAGATTAAGGCTCTTTACTTCCACTGGAATGCTTAAAGTTAATAATAATGAGGTTGACTTCTTGTGCGAAACTGCCGAATGGCCTGAAGAAATAGATTTAGCTAGAGCTGAAGAAGCAAGGAAGAAGGCAGAACACCTTTTAGTCGGAAAAGAAGGTGCCGAATATAGAAAGGCAGAGTTAAAGCTTAGAAGAGCGTTAGCCAGAATTAAAGTTAAGGAATAATAAAGGTCCAAGTGGCATTAGAGTGCCATTTGGACTTTTATTTAATATTGAACAATAAGTGTTAAAGTAATATAATTAATAATATATTTTAATTAACATCAGTAATTTTTACAGATTTGTTAATTTTATTTTAACTTGAAGGGGGGGATTATAGCTTTATTAAAGCTATAGATTTATGGGTAGAATGTTACGTTTAGGACTTGATGCAGGTTCAACTACGGTTAAGCTAGTAATTTTAGACGAAAATAATAATTTGATTTATCATAGATATGAAAGACATTATGCGGATATAAAGAACACTATATTAAACTTAATTAAGGAAGCTTTTGATTTGTTTAAGGATAAAGAGATTGCTATAACAGTAACAGGTTCAGGCGGGCTTTCTGTTTCTAAATGGCTTGGTGTGCCCTTCATACAGGAAGTAATTGCAGGAACAAAGACAGTAGAAAGATATATACCGCAAACTGATGTTGCAATAGAGCTTGGAGGAGAAGATGCAAAAATAACCTACTTTGATTCAGGGGTAGATCAAAGGATGAATGGAACTTGTGCAGGAGGAACGGGAGCTTTTATAGATCAAATGGCTTCTCTGCTTCAGACTGATGCAGCAGGTTTAAATGAGTTAGCTAAGAATCATAAAGTTATTTATCCAATTGCAGCTAGATGCGGTGTTTTTGCAAAAACAGATATACAGCCGCTTTTAAATGAGGGAGCAGCAAAAGAGGACATTGCAGCTTCTGTATTTCAGGCTGTAGTTAATCAAACAATAAGTGGACTTGCTTGTGGAAAACCTATAAGAGGAAAAGTAGCTTTTTTAGGAGGACCGCTCTATTTCCTTTCAGAGCTTAGAAAAAGATTTATTGAGACACTTAATTTAACAAACGAGCAGATAATATTTCCTAATAATTCACAGCTTTTTGTTGCTATTGGAGCAGCTTTAGCTTCAGTAGAACAAGAGCCCATGTCTTTTAGAAAATTAATGGACAAAACTATGGAGATAAAGGATATAGTATCTCATGAGGTACAAAGACTAAGACCTTTGTTTGCTAATGAAAAAGAGTTAACTGAGTTTAGAGCTAGGCATGATAAAAGTAAAGTTAAAAGAAAAGAGTTAAGCAATTATGAAGGTAATTGTTATTTAGGAGTAGATGCAGGATCAACTACAACTAAAGCAGTACTAATTGATGAGGAGGGTTCAATATTATATTCCTATTATGGGAGTAATGCTGGAAGTCCATTAAAAAGTACGATAAAAATATTGAAAGAATTGTATCAAATGCTGCCGGAGAAGGCTACGATAGTTAATTCTACAGTAACTGGCTATGGCGAGGCACTTCTTAAGGCAGCTTTAAATATAGATATTGGTGAAATTGAAACCATTGCTCACTATAAGGCTGCAGAATTTTTTCTGCCTGGAGTAGATTTTATATTAGATATCGGCGGGCAGGATATGAAATGTTTAAGAATTAAGAATAAAGTGATCGACAGCATTCTATTGAATGAGGCATGTTCTTCAGGGTGTGGTTCATTTATTGAAACTTTTGCTAATTCTTTGAATATGGATGTAGCTGATTTTGCAAAGGAAGCAGTAGGTTCTAATAATCCTGTAGATTTAGGTTCAAGATGTACTGTGTTTATGAATTCAAGGGTTAAGCAGGCACAAAAGGAAGGTGCAACAGTTGGAGATATATCAGCAGGACTTTCCTATTCGGTAATCAAAAATGCTCTGCTAAAGGTTATTAAGATTAGAAATCCTAAGGAAATGGGAGAAAAGATTATAGTCCAAGGTGGAACTTTCTATAATGATGCTGTGTTAAGGGCTTTTGAGCTAGTATCTGAAAGAGAAGTAATAAGACCGGATGTAGCAGGGCTTATGGGCGCTTTTGGTTCGGCTCTTATTGCAAGAGAAAGATACGAGCCTTCTAAAAAAAGCACTTTAGTTTCTAAGGATGAGCTTGAAAGTTTCAGTTCACAAACCTCTATGAGAAGATGCGGACTTTGCGGTAACAATTGTCTTTTGACTATAAATAAATTTAATGATGAAAAAGAATTTATATCCGGAAACAGATGTGAAAGACCGTTAGGACTCAGCAGTAAAAAAGAAGATATACCAAATCTTTATGAATATAAATATAAAAGACTGTTTGCCTATAAGCCCTTAAAGCTAGAAGAGGCATCAAGAGGAACAGTTGGAATACCAAGAGTTTTAAATATGTATGAAAATTATCCCTTCTGGTTTACTTTCTTTAATGATTTAAAATTCAGGGTAGAGCTTTCACCAAGATCCTCTAAGACAGTGTATGAGCTTGGAATAGAAACAATTCCTTCAGAATCAGCCTGCTATCCGGCAAAATTAACTCATGGACATATAATGAGTTTAGTAAATAAGGGGATTAAGTTTATATTTTACCCTTGTGTACCATATGAGAGAAACGAGCATCCAAATGCAGACAACCACTATAACTGTCCTATAGTTACTTCCTATGCTGAGGTCATAAAGACAAACATGGATGTTCTAAAAGAAAAGGATATAACATTCATGAATCCATTTGTAGGCTTTGATGATAAAAGTAAGCTTAAGAAAAGATTATTTGAAGAATTAAAATCCTTTAATATATCGAAAGCTGAAATTGAATCAGCTGTAGAAAAAGCTTGGGCTGAGCAGGATATTGTAAGAAATGATATTAGAAGAAAAGGCGAGGAAGTACTCAAATACCTTAAGGAAACAGGAAGAAAAGGTATTGTGCTTGCAGGTAGACCTTATCATGTAGATCCTGAAATAAACCATGGACTTCCAAATTTAATAACTGAGTTTGGTATGGCTGTTCTTACAGAGGATTCTGTAGATCATCTCAGTGAGGTTGAAAGACCATTAAGAGTAGTAGATCAATGGGTTTACCACTCAAGGCTCTATGCAGCGGCAAGCTTTGCAGCAAAGCAGGAAAATATTGAAGTGGTTCAATTAAACTCTTTTGGATGTGGGCTTGATGCTGTAACTACTGATCAGGTTCAGGAAATATTAAGTAAATATAATAAGATTTACACCGTGCTGAAAATTGATGAGGGAAACAATTTGGGAGCAGCAAGAATTCGTATGCGCTCGCTTAAAGCTGCCATGGAAGAGCGAGAAAGAAGCGGTTTTAAGATAGAAAGGGTGTCTTTAGACGATAGTAAAATAGTATTTACTGAGAAAATGAGAGAACAGTATACTATACTTGCGCCTCAAATGTCACCTATTCATTTTCAATTTATAGAAGAAGCTTTTAATGCTTCAGGCTATAAGGTTGAAGTTTTGCCTTCAGTTGACACTAAGGCTGTAGATGAGGGCTTGAAGTATGTTAATAATGATGCGTGTTATCCTTCCATAATAGTTGTAGGACAGATAATTGAAGCAGTTAAATCAGGCAGATATGATATTAATAAGCTAGCTGTTTTAATATCACAAACTGGAGGAGGCTGCAGAGCTACAAATTATATAGGATTTTTAAGAAAAGCTTTAAAGGAAGCTAGGTATGATAACATTCCTGTTATATCATTAAATGCATTGGGAATGGAAAAGAATCCAGGATTTAAAATATCAGCAGGACTTTTAAATAAAGCAATGATAGGAATTGTTTATGGAGACTTGTTAATGAGAGTTCTTTTAAAGACAAGACCTTATGAAAAAATCCAAGGTTCAGCAAATCTTCTCTATGAATCCTGGGTAGATATCTGTAAAGAATCTGTTAGAAACGGTGACATTAATCTGTTTACAAAAAATATTAGGAAAATAGTAAATGACTTTGATAATCTTCCTATAAAGGATATTGTTAAGCCTAAAGTAGGCCTTGTTGGTGAAATACTTGTTAAGTTCCATCCTACCGCTAATAACAATGTTATTGATGTTATAGAGAGAGAGGGCGCAGAAGCAGTAATGCCTGACCTGATGGACTTTATGCTTTATTGTGCTTATGATGCTAATTTTAAGTATAAATATCTTTCAGGAACAAGAAAAAGACAAATTTACAGTAATGCAGCAATACTTGGAATGGAATTTTACCGAAAGGAAATGAAAAAGGCTTTGCATAAAAGCAAGCGCTTTGAGCCTCCAAAGAGTATAAGAAAACTGGCAGAAGGGGCAGAGCCTATATTATCGCTAGGAAATCAAACTGGTGAAGGCTGGTTCTTAACTGCAGAAATGGTAGAGCTTGTTGAAAGCGGAGTTAAGAATGTAATTTGTATGCAGCCTTTTGCCTGCCTTCCAAACCACGTTACTGGTAAAGGAATGATAAAAGCTCTAAAGGCGAAGTACACTGGAGCAAATATAACTGCTATAGACTATGATCCAGGTGCAAGTGAAGTTAATCAGCTAAATAGAATCAAACTTATGCTTTCCGTGGCATTTAAAAATCTTTACTATGATAGACAAGAGGAAGCGTTCACAGAAGCAGCCAGCGACAAAAAAATTATTGATGAAGGTGAAGCTTCAATAAATATAGGATTTTAAATTTGAGGTCTTAGCGGATTTTATGTAAAATCTGCTAAGACCTCTATTTTTATTTTTAAGCTAGTTTGATATAATATTAAAATAATATATATCTGGGAGGCAGACCTTAAATGAAAAATATACTAACAGAAGAAAATATAAGTAAGTTAAAAGAAGAATTAGAATATAGAATGACTGTAAAAAGAGCTGAAATAGCAAAAGAAAAGATGGAAGCTGCAGCACATGGTGACAGATCGGAAAATGCAGAATATAAAGAGGCCTGTGCAAACTATAGGGAAAATGATAATAGAATCCAATATTTATTAACTATGATTTCTACTGCAATTGTAATAGATGATAAAAGTATAGATAGGTCTGTACTTGGGATTAATTGTAAAGCCCGCGTTAAGTTTAAAGAAGATGATGAAGAAGAAATAGTATCTTTAGTAACAACATTGGATGCCGAACCTGAGAATATGATTATAAGTATTGAATCAGAGTTGGGAAAAGCATTAGCTGGCAAAAAAGATGGAGATGTAGTAGAAGTCAATGCTCCAAGCGGTGCATATACTGTGGAGATACTGGAAGTTTTATAAGATAATGTTACTTTACTTTTGATTTAGGGTAAAACTTTAGTGGTTAAGGCTTGGAAATGTATATAAGTATATACATTTCCAAGCCTTTATTATTTTATGATTTAATGAAATTATATGATTTTAAAAAATGTTTGTAAAAATCTATCATAAGATAGTTTTCATAAGTTAGATATTATGTTAATATATTATATATTAAAACGGCAAATTTGTACAAGCATATACAAATTTTGCGCAATAAATCAATTTTAAATATTACAGAGGTGGAAAAATGGATTTATTCTTAATAATTGGTATTTTTGTTGGACTTTTCGCAGTCCTTACTGGATTACTTATGAAAGGTGCAAGTGTTTCCATATTATTTAGTCCGGAAGCCATGATAGTAATTCTTGTAGGTACTGCAGCAGCAATAATGAATTCTTTCCCCAAGAATGAATTTAAAAATATCCCTAAATTGTTTGGAGCTGTTTTTAAGGACAAGCAAAAGGAAGATCCAGCAGAACTAATTAAGCAGATTGTTGAAATGGCAACAGAAACTAGAAAAAATGGATTATTGTCGCTGGAAAGTAAAATTCAAGAGATAAATAATGAATTTATGAAACAAGGATTAGAAATGGTTGTTGACGGTACTGAGCCGGAATATATTAGACAAATCCTAAGTGATGATATTGAGGCTATGGAAGAAAGACATAGAAGCAATGCTGCTGTTTTTGCAACAGCAGGGGGAGCATCTCCTACTCTGGGAGTTTTAGGAGCGGTTATAGGACTAATTGGTGCCCTTGGAAACTTAAATGATACTGAAAAACTAGGTGAATCAATAGCTGCAGCTTTCGTTGCTACTTTATACGGAATTTTCTTCGGATATGTTATTTGGCATCCTTTTGCTTCAAGATTGAAAAGAAAGTCTCATGAAGAAGTAAGCAATAAACAATTAATAATGGAAGGTATTCTCGCCCTTCAAGAGGGAAAAAACCCTAAAACTATTCAAACTAAGCTTTTAACATTAGTGAAGCCAAAGGATAGAAAAAAGTTTTTAGAGGCAAATAAAGAGTAATAGAGTAAAGGAGATTAATGATGAAAGGCAAAAAACAACATCATGAGGAACATGTTGATGAAACATGGCTGCTTCCATATTCAGATATGCTAACACTCCTTTTGGCACTCTTTATTGTTATGTTTGCTATGAGTAAAGTGGACAACCAGAAAATGAAACAGATAAGTAAACAATTTAATGTGATTTTTTCAGGAGGCACCGGAGTACTGAAAGACAGTGGGGCAAACAACTCAAATGTTGTGGCAGTTGGTGATTCCAGTACTGATAATGAAACGAATGGCCTAGTTGAACAGGATAAAATGGCTGTGATTAAAAATACACTAGAGCAAGAGATTAAAAGTGAGGGGTATGCGGATAAAGTTAAAGTTGATCTTACTGGAGAAGGGCTAAGCATATCCATACAGGATACAGTAATTTTTAACTCGGGAGAGGCAGATGTATTAAATAATTTTGATACAGTACTTATCCAAATATCAAATATGATTAAGAATTTAGATAATGAGATAAGGATAAGCGGACATACAGATAATGTCCCTATTAAAAATAATAAATTCCGTTCTAACTGGGACTTAAGCTATATGCGTGCTTCAAATGTTATGAACTTTATGGTAGATAAGGGGCACATTTCACCTGACAAATTTTCGATTCAAGCTTATGGAGAATATAGACCTAAATATGATAATTCATCTGAGGCTGGAAGGGCAAAGAACAGAAGTGTAGATATACTTATCGTCCGTAAATATACATTTAACACTAATAATACTAAAAGTACACAGTAGCTTATAAGTTTTGTGGAGGAAATACAATGAGTGAAGATGAAAAGAAAAAAGTCATACGCAACATAGCTGGCTTTTATTCAATTTTTCAAAAGGAAGTTCTGGATACTTTTCCAGAGAATAGTTCTGAGTTAACTCCTCTTTTGTCAAAGGTGCTTCGTGAGATTTATTATACAAATGATATAACTCCATCTCTTTTAACTAAAAGATTAGCTATTACTGTACCAAATACAAGCAGATGTTTGCAGCAGCTCAGTGATTTAGCATATATTATCAAAGTTAAAGATGATAATGATAGAAGAATAACTCATATAAGACTCACTAAAAAAGGAATTGAAGTAGTTAAAAGATCTATTAGTCTTATGGATAAGCAAATGATAGATAAACTTGGAATATTGGATATGGAAGAGCTAGTACGACTTTCAGATGCTTTTTCTACAATAAAGGAACTGTTTGAAAAAATTGGAGCATAGATGAGTTAATAATGTGGTATATAGGCACTTTTAACAAAGCAGTGTCTATATACCTCTTTTTTGATACATGACAAAGTAAATCCTATCTTATATAATAGTAACAGACTAAAAATTTTAGAGAGAAGGTTAAATTAACATGAAAAAGATAAATGAAATTTTTAGTGATTATAAAGCGTCTGGAAACATAATGACTGCTCTAGTAGAAGGAGTAGTATTAAGTAAAAAAACTAAAACCCTTGAATTAAAGATAAACTCAGATAAATATATTGATATAAGAGAATTTGAAAGTCTAAATAAGTTTATAAAAGAAAGATTTGCCTTAGAGAATTCTATAATTATTGTAAAATATGATGAAGGAACGGATAAAAAGCCAATAGAGCAGGAAATGAAAAATATTATATTTACGCTCTCTGAAAAATATCCTGCTCTAAAAGCAGTATTGAGTAATAGTGAATATAAAGTAGCTGAGAATAATATAAATTTTAATTTTAAAATAGCAGTATCAGGCTTTTTGAAGGCTATGGATTATGACAAAAAAATTCATGAAGCGATAAAAAATCTGTATGGTACACCCTATAAAATAAACTTTTCAGATGAAGTAGGCAGTGAAGAAATATTAAGGCTTGAAGAAGAAATACGTGCAAGTGAAAGGAGATTTATCCAAAAGGAAGCTAGGGTGGAGACGAGCAGGAACGAATCAAAAATGCCTAAGGTTTTTGAAAGTAAACAGGAAGCTAAAGAAGAAACTGAAGGCAAAAAAGGCGATTCATTACTCATATTGGGAAGAAACTCTAAATTTAAAGAACCTGTAATAAAAATTACTGATATTACACCCGATGAAGGAAGAATAGCTTTACAAGGTGAAATATCCAATATAGAAGCGAAGGAATTAAAAAGTGGGAAAACCTTGGTTTCATTTGACTTATACGATGGTTCAAGTTCTATGACCTGTAAAAGCTTTCTAAAACCTGGCGAAGAAGAAGAAGTGCTGCCAAGACTTAAAAAGGCTAAGGCTATAAAACTTGTAGGTAATGCAGGTTACAGTAAGTTTTCAGGTGAGGTCGAGCTTATTGCAAATACTATAGTAGAAACAGAAGGAATTAGGAAGGCAAAGAGACAGGATAAAGCAGAGTTAAAGAGAGTAGAGCTTCACATGCATACTCAAATGAGTCAGATGGATGCTATGACAGGTGCAGCTGATTTGATTAAGAGAGCTATGAGCTGGGGGATGAAATCTATAGCAATAACAGATCATGGTGTTGTGCAGTCTTTTCCTGAGGCACATAAACTCTTAGGAAGGAATAATCCGGATATGAAGATTATATACGGAGTAGAGGCATATTTAGCACCAGATAAAAAGCCATCTGTGACTAATCCTAAGGGTCAAAGTATTGATGCGACCTATTGTGTGCTGGATTTGGAAACCACAGGTTTTTCGCCAGTAACTGAAAAAATTACTGAAATAGGTATTATAAAATATGAAGGTGGAAAGGTAATAGATTCCTTCAGCTGTTTTGTAAATCCAGAGAAGTCTATTCCAGCAAAGGTTGTGGAGGTTACTAACATAACTGACGATATGGTAAAGGATGCAGAAACCATAGAAGTTGTATTTCCTAAAATGCTGGATTTTATTAAAGACAGTGTTTTGGTTGCTCATAATGCAGAGTTTGATGTAGGCTTTTTAAGACACAATGCCAAAGTTCTAGGCTATGATTTTCATTTTACATATGTTGATACATTATCTTTAGCTAAAGAGATTTTTCCTGAGTTTAAAAGTTATAAACTGGGTAGAATTGCAAAAAACCTTGGTATAAAAGTGGAAGTTGCTCATAGAGCTTTAGATGATGTAGATACTACTGTCAAGGTTTTTAAGATAATGCTTGAAAAGCTTAAAGAAAGAGGAGCAGAAACCCTTGAAGATATAGACATATACGGCTCTGATGAAACAGCCAGAAGAGAAGAATATAAGAAGGTTAAAACCTACCATGCAATAATACTTGCTAAGAACTATGAGGGATTAAAAAATTTATATAAGCTTGTGTCATACTCGCATTTACATTACTTCTATAAAAAGCCTCGTATATTGAAGAGTCTGTTTAAAAAATATTCTGAAGGATTAATTCTTGGCAGTGCCTGCAGTGAAGGGGAGCTGTATCAAGCAATACTTCTTGGGAAATCCGACGAGGAAATAGAAGCAATTGCAGAGGAGTATGATTATTTGGAAATTCAGCCCCTAGGAAATAATGACTACTTGGTAAGAACAGAGCAGGTACCTGGTAAAGAATATTTAAGGGAAATTAACAGAAAGATTGTAGCACTTGGAGAAAAATTAAATAAGCCTGTGGTTGCAACTGGAGATGTTCACTTTATTGATCCTCAAGATGAGATATATAGACGTATACTTGAAGCAGGACAGGGCTTTAAGGATGCAGACAATCAAGCTCCTTTATATTTAAAAACTACAGAGGAAATGCTTGAAGAGTTTTCTTATCTAGGAAGAGATAAGGCCTATGAAGTAGTAGTTACAAATACTAACATGATTGCAGAAATGTGTGACCCTATAAGTCCTATCTCATCTGAAAAAGCAACACCACACATAGATGGCTGTGAGCAGACTATTAGAGATATTACCTATGAAAAGGCTCATGAACTGTATGGAGAACCGCTTCCTGAAATTGTTCAGCAACGACTTGAAAAGGAATTGGATTCTATCATAAAAAATGGATTCTCCGTTATGTATATAATTGCTCAAAAGCTTGTGTGGAAATCAAATGAAGATGGATACTTAGTAGGTTCCAGAGGTTCCGTTGGTTCTTCTGTTGTTGCATATATGACTGGTATAACTGAAGTAAATGCTCTGCCGCCGCACTATAGATGCCGTAAATGCAAGCACTCTGACTTTACGGATTATGGATATAATATAGGGTTTGACCTGCCGGATAAAACTTGTCCTGTTTGCGGAGAAGTTCTAGCTAAGGATGGCATAGATATTCCTTTTGAAACCTTCTTAGGTTTCAACGGAGATAAGGAGCCTGATATAGACTTAAACTTTTCAGGTGAATATCAAGCCAAAGCTCATAGATACACAGAGGTTATCTTTGGAAAAGGCACAACCTTTAAGGCGGGAACTATAGGTACTATAGCAGAAAAAACAGCCTTTGGATACGTGAAAAAATATTTTGAGGAAAAAGGTATTACTGTAAATAAAGCAGAAATTATGAGAATTTCAAAAGGATGTACTGGTATAAAAAGAACAACAGGACAGCATCCTGGCGGAATTATAGTTGTCCCTAAGGGACGTGAGATATTTGAATTCTGTCCTGTGCAGCATCCTGCAGATGATCCGAATTCAGATATTATAACGACACATTTTGATTATCACTCTATTGATCAGAATCTTTTAAAGCTAGATATACTAGGGCACGACGATCCAACAGTTATAAGAATGCTACAGGACATAACGGGAGTTGATCCTCAAAGCATACCTATGGATGATAGAGAGACTATGTCTATATTTTCCTCCACAGGAGCCTTAGGTGTATCTCCGCAGCAGATAAATTCGAAGGTAGGAAGCTTTGGTATTCCTGAGTTTGGAACTAAATTTGTAAGGGGAATGCTGCTGGATACAATGCCAAAAACCTTTATGGATTTAATATGTATATCGGGACTTTCCCATGGTACAGACGTATGGCTTGGCAATGCAAAAGACTTAATCGATGCAGGAATAGTAACCAGCATAAGTGAAGCAGTTTGTACAAGGGATGATATAATGGTGTATCTTATTAAGAAAGGTCTTCCTCCAAATACTGCCTTCAAGATAATGGAGACAGTGCGTAAAGGAAAGGCATTAAAGGATCCTAAGTTTCCTGAATATGAAGCCTTGATGAGAGAATATCAGGTGCCCGAATGGTATATAGAGTCTTGTAAAAAGATAAAGTATATGTTTCCTAAGGCTCATGCTGCAGCCTATGTAATGATGGCTTTTAGAATAGCCTGGTTTAAGGTTCATATACCAAAGGCTTACTACGCAGCCTATTTCACTATCAGAGCAAAAGCCTTTGATGCAGAGTATATGATATTTGGCAAAGAAAAGGTCAAGGAGAAGATGAAGGAAATTGACATGATGGGCAACCAAGCTGCTCCAAAGGATAAAGATATGTATGATGATCTGGAATTAGTTTTGGAGATGTATGAGAGAGAAATTAAATTCTTACCAATAGATTTATACAAATCTCATGCTGTAAAATTTCTTGTAGAGGAAGATGGCATAAGACCGCCTCTAAACAGTATAGCTGGAATGGGAAATGTGGCTGCTGAGGGTATATATAATGCTGTTCAAGAAGCTTCCAAGGAAGAAAGACCTTTAAGTTCCATAGAAGATTTAAGAAAGCGATCTAAGATTGGTAATTCAGCTGTAGACCTGCTTAAAAAGTTTGGATGTTTGAAAGGTCTTCCAGAAAGTGATCAGATGTCTCTTTTTGATTTGCTGGCATAAATTTTTAATATAGAAATTGCAATATGTTCAAGGTTCTGCATAAAAATAGGATGGTAATTTTACCATCCTATTTTTATTGATAAAACCTTTTTTAAGATTCATTTGATGTTTTAGGAATGCCCAAACTATATTGAACTGAGTGGAACTACATTTTTCCTGAAGGGTTCAGTAGCAAATTATAATAACAAGAAACATAGATAATCTAAATCAGTTTTTTCTATTTATGAAAAATCTGCATAAAAAACTGGATTCCGTGCTTAGCGAAATCCAGATAAATTATTTTGCGCCCTAAGCTTATGCTTTAATTGCAAAGCGTAATTTAGCAGAACGTGCACGACTATTGACATGACATTCTTCTGCTGATGGGCGAATAGGCTCCTTTGCTATTTCGGAATAGATGCCTTCACGGAAAAAATGCTGAAAAGATTTCTTAACACGACGATCTTCCCCTGAATGGAAGGTAAGTATGGCAACACGGCCGCCCTTAGCAAGTACATTGGGGAGCTTTTCTAAAAACTCATCCAGCACTTCAAACTCATGATTAACATTAATTCTCAGCGCTTGAAAGGTTCGCTGACAAGACTTTTTTATATCATCCTCTTTGATTCCTTTAACATATTTCAGCGCATCTTTGATGATATTTCTAAGCCCAGTTGTCGTGGTTATATCAATTCCTCTTTTTATACTTGAAAGAATAGCGCGAGCGATTACTGCTGCATGGGGCTCGTCGGAATTTTCGATAAGCATATCTTCTATTTCAAATAGTGTCATTTCTTTTAAAAGATCTGCTGCAGAAATACCTATATTTGGATTTAATCTTAAGTCCAAGGGTCCTTCAGCCTTAAATGTAAAACCTCTATCAGGATTGTCTATTTGCATAGAAGAAACACCTAAATCAGCCAATACAAAATTAAAGGATTCTGGTTTGGAAGTAACTTCATCTATTTGGGAAAAGTTCATCTGTTTTATATCTAATATTTCTGACCCATAACCCAAACGTTCTAAACGTTCTTTGGTGCGCGGAAGCTCAATAGGATCTACATCAATTGCATACAAACGCCCCTTTGAATCCAAACATTTAAGCATCTCTAAAGTATGGCCGCCATAACCTAGTGTTGCATCTAAACCGGTTTGGCCTGGTTTGATTTGCAAAAACTCCAATATTTCATTAACGCAAATCGAAATATGCATACCTGCAGGAGTATTGCCCTTTTGAATTATTTTTGCGATATCGTCAGCATATTTCTCTGGATTAAGTTCCTTGTATTTTTCTTTGTAATTTTTAGGATGAGTACCTTTATATCGAGGACGTCTCTGGTGTTTGGGAGCTTTCTCATCTAATGTGTTATCTAGGCTCATTTTCTTCCCTCATTTTATCATATATTTTTGTTACATTATATGATAGCAGATACAATTTGTTAAAGCAATACCAACAGTTTGTCCTCTAATTTTCAATATAAGTAACCACTCTGAAAGTTGATATAGTATAGCAGAGTCTCTTCTCTCTACAAGTCTGGGTTAACACCATGGATAGCAATTATTATTCATAATTATATGTAAAAGGATATGTTGAAACCTCTAATTGATTATTGTTTAGTAAGGTTTTTTTGTTTGGTATTTACTATGAAATTTGACTGTAGTTAATGTTTTATTTACTCATTCCTCCTATAAAAGAGCTATAAGATAAAAACAAGGCGGAATTAAATATGAAAAAATCATACCAATTAGAAACTCTAATATGCCCAGCTGTGTTATTAAGATTGAAGGAACAGTCAAGAAGATAGAAGGTGTTAATAAAGCAGAGGTGTTTTTCAATGCCAGTAAGTTAAAGGTAGAATTTGATGAAAGTCAAGTTAATGGAGATGACATACGAAGAACTGTTGAAAAGCTAGGCTATGAAGTGTTAGGTGAAAAGTAATGAAAATCAGTAAGGGTCAGAGGGTGGCTGCTTCGGGTATTATAATAGCTGCAGGATTAATACTAATGAAACTGGAGCTTTATACAAATAAGGTAAATATCATACTTTTAGCTGCAGCGTATATTGCCGGATATCCTATTGCTTTAAATGCAATTAGAACGGCAAGATATAAAATACTTGGAATTGATGCCTTAGTTACTTTGGCAGTTATTGGAGCTGTACTCATAGGTGAGAACTTTGAAGCCGCTGCTGTAACCTTCCTTTTTATGCTTGGAAATTATCTGGAGTCTAAAACTCTTGAAAAGACCAGGTTCGCTATAAAGGCGATTTTTTAATTAGCTCCTCTAACTGCTAGAGTTTTAAGAGAGGGAAAAGCGATAGATCTGCCGGCGGATGAAGTAAAAAAGGAATATATAGTTATTGTTAAGCAGGAAGGACAAAGAAAAATTAAGATTTTAAATAAAGTAGCACTAGAAACTGTCCACGATGTTTAAATTGATATGGTAAGTATAAAAGGCTGTTTATTACAGCCTTTTATAAATATTTATATATTTTTGCGGTTCACTGCTAACGGGATTTCCATACAAAATAAGATATAGAGTCCAGCAAAGCTTCTTCTTTTTTTTCATCATCAATGTCTTTTGTTGCTGATAAATTAACTTGAAATCCATCACAAAATTTTAATATCTCAAGATGAAATTGTGCTGCACAAGACTCTATTCTCTCCATGAATTCCTTATTCTTAAGTATCAAATCTATCTCTTTAACTTTTTCTTCAGTTAACTTATTTATAGGCTTTATTTTACCGCTTAATAAGAAAGGTGACCATCTTATACGTCCATCTTGAGCAATAACATAATCTCTTTGTATTAAAGCTTTTAGGAGCCTTTCCCTATTATCCAATACATGCTCATTTAATGGAGTCAAGCTTGAAGTATATCTTCCTTATTACTTGAATGTAGTTTTTGGTTAATACTCATCTAATTCAACTCCTGTTCTATTTAATAAATCCCAAATGAAACATAAGTATTATAAAGAAATTATACTATTTAATATGCTCTTTTGTTTTGATTCAAATCACAGTTTTTTTACATAACTATATCTATAATAAAAATATAGTTAAGAAATTAACAAACAAATAGTTAATTTCTTCAAAATTACATAAGGTGGTGGCTTAAATAATATAAATTTGCAGCTAGGTATGGAAGTAATTGATATTGAAACTGATATGCAGGAGATTGCCTTAGACAATGAAATGAGGTTTAGCTATGATAAGCTTCTAATAGCAAATGGTACAAGTAATTTTATTCTGCCAATAGAAGGAATTGAAAAAGAAAATGTATATACTATAAGGAAACTAAGCGATATTCAAGATATAAAAGCTAATATTGAGGATAAAAAAGCTGTATTGATTGTGGGAGGTGGAATTCAAGGCCTAGAAACTGCATGGGTTCTTCATCAGCATGGTATGGAGGTTATTGTAGTAGAAGCTCTGGAAAGATTAATGCCCCGTCAAATAGATAGCAGAGCTTCCGAGATTTTAAGGAAAGCAATTGAAGATTTCAACATAAAGCTGATTTTAAACACACAGATTAAAGAAATCACCGGATTAGATGCGGTAGAAGGTGTTGCAACTAAGAATGGAGATATTATTAAATGCGATATGATAATCTATTCTGTTGGCATTAGACCTAATAAAAAGCTTTTAGAAAATACTCCTGTAAAATCAAATCATGGGATAATTATTAACAATAAAATGCAGAGCAATGTAAAAAATGTGTATGCTGCTGGCGATACTGCAGAACTTTACGGAAAGCTGGGTAGACTTTGGGGCACTGCAATTGAGCAGGGAAAAATAGCTGGCTACAATATTACAGGCAGGGAGAGTGTATATACTGGTTCTGTTCCGGTTACAATGATGAATGCCTTTAATATATCATTATTTTCTGCGGGAGATATTGATGAAAACAGCTGTGACTTAACCTTAACGGATGATAATTCAGAAGGATTAACCTATAAAAGCTATTTATAAAAGACAATAAAATAGTAGGAAGTATCATGATAGGTGATAATAAACAATCCAGTTTATTAAAGAGTATGATAGAGAACAAGACTGATATTTCTAATATATATTTATCCGGAATATCAGTTGATGAGTTAATTATGAAATTTAAAAAATAATTAAATTAATAAAGACAAAAATATAGGTAGTTTTAGTAATAAAATAAATCTGGGATGTATAGAAATGAAGAAATATTTATGTTATCAAGTATCTATTTCAGTAAGTATATAATTAATCTTAAAAAAATCTTTAATTCTGAAAGGAATATGATATGGATAAACTTTTATTTGGAATATCAGGACTTCCCTTAGGAACCAGCCCGAAGGATAAATTTAATTATTCAACAGCAATAGACTATATTAAATCAGTAGGTCTTGATGCTCTTGAATTGCTTTTTGTGAGAAATGTAAATGTAACTGAAAATAATAGAGATAAAATTTTAAAATCAAAGCTGGAAAATAATATTTATTTATCTGCGCATGGTTCACATTATATAAATTTAAATTCAGATGAAATAAGCAAGCAGGAGGCATCTCTTGAAAGGATTATAAAAGCGTCTGAAGGGTTGCAAAAGGTTAATGGCAGAAGCCTTATTTTTCATCCAGGCTATTATTTAAACAACTCAAAGAGTGAAACTTATTCTACTATAAAGAATAACTTATTAAAGCTGCCTTATAATAGAGTAGATTACAGGCCTGAAACTACAGGGAAGGGAACTCAGTTTGGAACTCTTGAGGAATTAGTCTCTCTTTGTAAAGAAGTAAGTACCTGCAAGCTTTGTATCGATTTTGCTCATATTCATGCCAGAGGCAATGGTGCATTGAAAACCTATGAGGATTTTGCCAGAATTCTTCAGTATGTGTCCGATGAATTAGGCAAGGCTGCACTTAAAGATCTTCATATTCATATGGGTGGAATAAATTATAACGAGAAAGGTGAAAGAAATCATCTTCCGTTATTAGAGAGTGATTTTAATTTTACTGATTGCCTGAAGGCCATAAAGGACTTTGGAGTAAAGGGCTGCATTATTGCTGAGGGTCCAAGGCTGGAATGGGATGCCTTAATACTTAAAAATACTTATGAGAAATTATGAGAGATTATGAGAGATTAAGTAATAAGTTAAATAATTAAAAATACCATCAATAGGTTAAACTATTTGGGTATTTTTAATTTATGCTCCTTTATAAAATCACCCCCCTTATTCACAGTGCTTATGTAAATCAGGGGGGGTATATCATTAAGATAAGAGGTTATAAAAAGGATTGAAGTCTGTGCATAAGTTTTTCCTGAGTATATCTGTAGGCACCTCTGTTTCCGTTTCCTATATAAAGAACGGGATTCAAATAGGAATACAAAAGCTGATCCCCACTTCCAATAAGGTCTAAGGAGATATATCTTCCCTTTACTTCTGCCAGGGCTATAGTATATTTTTCGAAATAATCTTTTTCAATTGTATCTTTAAGGGTACATTCTATCGAAATCGGCAGTTCTTTAAGCGCGGCACATTGATATTATTTGATTTTACAGGGGTTAAGCCTGTAGCCTCTCAGCTTCTTCATGCTGTAGGAATTGCTATGGCAGCAAATTATAATGGAGAATCTGAGGTCACCATGACCTATATAGGTCATGGCGGAACAAAGGTTCATTTTGCACTGTATAACGTAATCTTCCTTTGGGTTCATATATTTTACTACATATTCCTCAAGAGCTAGATTAAAGTTCGGGTCTCTGCAGTTATTGCTTATGATTATCATTTTGTTCCTCCTTTTAGTCGGAAGCACTGAGCAGTTTAGGACTGCTCGTTCCTTTCACTCTAAATATTGGGTAACCTAGCGTGCCAGCTTCCATTCGAAAGCTGACTGTTAAATATGAGCACTTATTTGTAATTCTTTTAAAGTATCTGCCGAATCCTTTAAGTTTTTTAGCTCAGTAGAATTTAGCGGAACTTCCAGTATTTTTTTAATCCCTGATGAACCCACAATAGATGGAACTCCTAGATATAAGTCATTAATTCCGTATTCTCCGCTAAGCAGAGCTGAAACTGTTAAGATAGAATTTTCGTCTCGTAAGATTACTTCTACAATTCTCTTTATTGCTAAAGCAACTGCATAATAGGTTGCTCCTTTTTTCTTAATCACCTCGTAAGCAGCATTTTTAACTGATTCATGTATTTCTTTCTTCTTGTTTTCTCCACACTCAGTACATAAGTTAGTGCAAAACTCATCTAAACTCATGCCAGCTATATTCGTCAAGCTCCAAGTGGCTATTTCAGAATCACCATGTTCTCCCATAATATAAGTATGAATATTTCTTGCATCAATATTGAAACTTTGCCCAAGAATATATTTAAGCCTTGAAGTATCTAAAACAGTTCCGGAGCCAATAACTCTTTCCTTAGGAAAGCCAGACAGCTTGTAGGTGATATAGGTTAAAATGTCAACTGGATTAGATACTACAAGAAGTATTGAGTTGGGACTATACTTAACTACCTCAGGAATAATTGATCTAAAAATAGATAAGTTTCTACCTATAAGATCTAATCTAGTTTCGCCGGGCTTTTGTGAAGCACCAGCTGTTATGATAATTATATCTGAATCCTTAGTATCTATATAATCACCTGCAGTAACATCAACAGGTTTAACAAAAGAAGCTCCATGAGATAAATCCATGGCTTCTCCTTCAGCCTTGTTTTTATTTATGTCAACTATGACTATTTTGGAGGCAATTCCTCCTGTCATTAGGGCAAAAGCCGTAGTGGATCCAACAAAACCAGAACCAATAATTGATATTTTTGCTCCAGTATTTTTCAAGTTTAAAACCTCCATCCTTCGATTAATTTGTAAAAGTTTGTTTTATAAATATAGTATAAAGCTATTATTTCAAAAATAATGTGATTATAATCAATTGATAATAATTATTATGTAGGATAATGATTGATAAATTATTTTTATATCAATATAGATTGAATTTTAAATTAAAATGGCATGCCTTAAATTTGGCATGCCATCAAAACTACTTCACATCTTTTATTGCTTTATCGGCAAAGGAATTATTAACTATCTTGCTGAAAGGTGGTCGTTCACTGATAAGATCGGCTTTGTAGGATTGAATTATATCCATTAACTTAGTAAGATCTTCTGCCTTGAGTGTTAGATTTGGAGCAAAAGCATCAATTGATTTATAATTTTTAATTACATTAGCTATAAGAGCTTCATCAGTTCCAGGAAAGAAGGATTTTATAGATTTTGCTACATCTGCATCACTATTCTTCTGAACCCATAATTGTCCTTTATATACGGCTCTTGTAAATTTTTCTAGTACATCAGGGTTTTTATCCATATAAGACTTTGCAGTAAAGTAGCAGGTATAAGGAATAACGCCAGCCTCTTTTCCTACAGAAGCTACTATATAGGCTGAATTATCCTTAGTGAGCATACTTGCACTTGGCTCGAAAAGTGCTGCGTATTCGCCAGTGCCGCCTTTAAAAGCACCAGGAGCAGCGGCAAATGCTACGTTAGTAATAATGTTAACATCTTTTCCAGGAGTTAATCCGTGATTTTTAAGTACATACTCAAGAGCCATTTCAGGAACTCCTCCAGGTCTGCCGCCTAATATAGTTCTTCCCTTTAAGGATTCCCAGGTAAAATTCTTTTCTTCTTTTCTGGATACAAAAAATGAACCATCCTTTTGAGTCAGCTGACCGAACAGCACAGGATAATCTTCTCGCTTTTGATTATAAATATAAATTACCTGCTCTGGTCCGCAAAAACCTATATCAGCACTGCCGCTAAGTACTTGCTGCATTGTTTTGTCTGCCCCTTCGCCAGTTGTAAGATCTATATCCAAGCCTTCTTCTTTAAAGAAACCTTGATTCATTGCTGCATAGAAAGGAGCATAGAAGATGGAACGGGTAACTTCGTTAAGTCTAACTTTAACGGTAGTTTTGGAAGCTTGACTACTGCAGCCTGTAAACAAAGTACCTATTAGTAAAAATGACAGAACAAAGGAAAACAAAATAAGATGTTTCTTTTTCATAACGCACCTCCAGTATAAATATGAACATACTTTATTGTATGATTTGAAGGAGAAATCGGTTAATAATTGACTGAAAATTATTATTTGAGTTTTGAAAGTATATACATAAGTCATAACATAAGAACACTTGGGATAATAAAGAGGAATATAATAAAACGGCTAGAGGGCTATTGTAAAGTTTAATGGTCTGGAGCTATTTTTAAAAATAGATACTTCGGAGAGGGTGCATTGAGAATATACAATTTATATGATAAAATTACAATTAATCAGGAGTCATGAACTAGAGGGTGATTGAAATGGAGTGGTTAAACCTAAGAGAAGAGATTATAAGGAAAAATGACTACAAAAAAATAGAAGAAGTGAGAAACTTTCTCTTAAAAGAAGGCTTGAGATATGATAAAAGTTTGGAATATACTACTGCACTATATGATGACAATAGGATAGTTGGAACTGCCTCTATAGAGGGGAAGGTTTTAAAATGTATTGCAGTAGACAATGAATATAAGGGTATGGGGATTACCAATAAACTTATTACTAACTTAATTAATGAGCAGTACAGCAGAGGAAGATATCATTTATTTATTTTTACTAAACCGGAGAATAAGCATATTTTTAGGGATTTAGGCTTTTACGAAATAGCTGAGGTATCTGAAAAAGTTATTTTATTTGAAAATGATTTAAGAGGAATAAAAAAGTTTACAGAAAAACTTAGTAAGAAAAAAGTTGATGGAAAAATTGTTTCAAGTATAGTGGTAAATTGTAATCCTTTTACTTTAGGGCATAGGTATTTAATAGAAAAAGCTTCTAAAGAAAGTGACGTTGTTCATGTGTTTGTAGTTACAGAGGATAAATCTATTTTCCCTGCAGATATAAGATTTAAATTAGTTGAAGAGGGCAAAAAAGATTTTGGAAATGTAATATTGCATAAAGGTGAAGAATATATAATTTCTTCGGCAACCTTTCCATCATACTTTTTGAAAAAGCAGGACGAGGCTGTTAAGCTTCATACCTTACTAGACATTGAAATATTTATAAAGTATATTGTACCTGCTCTTGGAATTAACAGAAGGTATGTAGGAGAGGAACCCTTTTGTGAGGTTACGAAGGTATATAACAGTACTATGAAGGAACTTCTTCCTGCATCAGGAGTTGAAGTTGTTGAGGTGCCGAGAATATTTATTGGAGATAGTGCAGTAAGTGCCTCAAGAGTCAGAAACCTCATTAAAGAAGATAATTTCACTGAGCTGAAAACTTTGGTACCTGGGACTACTTATAATTTTTTAATGTCAGAAGAAGCTGAAACTATAATAAATAAAATTAAAGAACTATAGAATAATTATAAAATTGGGGCTGTCCCAAAATACATTAAACTTACAGCGTATTATTTGAAGTCCATAAAAACTTCTCTATGTTTAAGTATTTTCAGGGCAGACCCTTTGTTTTTCTGCTGCAATATTATATCAGCTTAAAGCCTCTTTCATCACATTAATAAATTCCTTTGAAGCAGTAGATAAATATCTTCCTTTCCTATAGGCAACAACCATTTCTCTGGTTGCCGAAAAATCTTCTATGGAAAAATATTTAGGCTGCTTAGAGTAGGTATTTGCTAGAAGCAGGATATCAGGAATAAAAGATATGCCCATACCAGCAGCAACTAAAGCATGAGCAGTTTCAATGCTTTCAGTTTCAAGTAGGATCTTTGGTTTGAAACCAACTTGTTTGCATAGATTAACAGCAATTTGATGTAGTTTTTGATTTTGCTTAAGTAAAATAAAAGATTCATTTTTAAGTGCAGCTAAGTTTATTTTATTACCTTCTTTTTTACTCAAAGGATGTTTTGGAGGAACAGCCAGAAGTATTTCTTCTTTTAAAATGATTTCATAAGAAAACAGCTCTTTTGGTACAGGCATCATCATAATTGTTATATCTGTAGTACCTTTTAAGGCTAATTCCTCCAATTCTCCGGATGTTCCTTCAAAAAGAATCACTTCAATTCCAGGAAATCTTTCATAAAACAAAGGAAGAACTTTTGGTATAAAGTATGTACTTCTGAAGGACGCCACACCTATTTTAAGGCAACCTTTTTTTAGCTCGACAATATCCTCCATCTGCTGTATAAGCTGATTTTTCAAGTCTAATATTTTTTTAGCTGTCTCTATATAAAGCTCTCCGGCATAAGTGAGAGTAATTGGATTGTTTGTACGATCAAAAAGCTGTACACCAAGCTGCTGCTCCATTTTTTGAATATACTGGCTAAGTGATGGTTGAGCGATATATAATTTTTGTGCTGCCTTTGAAAAACTTTTTTCTTCGGCAACTTTAAGCATATATTGGAGCTGTCTAAAATCCATAAAATACATTCCTCCTAATTTCAATATATACAAAGCAAAAATTCTATTACATTCTACTTTTACAAAAATCTTTGAAGACTGGATATTTTGCTCGGCACAATGTAAGAATTTTAATGCTTTCTGTATAGGTTAAAACCTATAATGTTTATAAATATTATAGTATTAGATACAATATAGTTTTAATGGTACAATAATTAAGAAATTAAGACAAGTCTAAATTAGAAAGGGAAGCTTATGACTAATTTGATCTTAACAATATTAGTAGGTTTTATGGGGGGGATAATTGCTTTAAGACTTAAAGTTCCGGCAGGTGCTATGGTGGGATCAATGATTTTCACTGCTGCCTTTAATATAGCAACAGGAAGAGTTTTTATGCCTCAGGATGTGAAAGTTGTAACTCAAATAGCCGCTGGAGCATTTATTGGAGCCGGTATAACTCGTAAAGATGTTGTTGATTTGAAATTTGTTATAAAACCTGCAGTTTTAATGGTATTAAGTATGATTCTACTGGATTTGCTAATGGGATATATCATGTATAAAGTAACTGGAGTCGATTTGACTACCTGCCTTTTTGCCAGCGCCCCAGGAGGAATTGTAGATATGTCACTCATAAGCAGTGATATGGGAGCAGATACTTCAAAGGTTGCCATATTGCAAATGATAAGACTATTAATTGTATTTATAGTACTGCCTCCAATGATGAAGATGATCCATTCGAAATTGTACAAAGATGAGATTCTTAATACGGCTAGAGAAGAAGCGGTATGTACTGATTCAGCTAAAGCTGATAAGTTTATTGAAAATAGAAAAAAACTTAGTAAAGATAGGACTATAAACTTGCTAATAACTTTGCTGACAGCTCTGATTTTTGGATTTATTGGATTCGAACTCAAAATTCCTGCGGGAGCTATGACTTTTGCAATGATAGCAGCGGGTACTTTAAATATATTTACAGGCAGAGGATATATGCCTCTTAATTTAAGGAGGGCAACTCAGGTTTTTGCTGGAATACTTATTGGTGGCAGAATGACTTATACTGACGTAATTGCGTTAAAAAGCGTAATTGTACCTGCTATTATTATGCTTGTAGGCATTATTTTTGTTAACTTCTGCATTGGTTTTTTTATAAGCAGGATTGGCGGGATAGAGATAGTAACTGCACTGCTGGCAAGCGCTCCGGGAGGAGTATCAGATATGGCGCTTATAGCTAAAGACCTAGGAGGAGATGCACCCAAAGTAGCTATAATGCAACTTGCTAGATATGTATGTATCATTGCATTTTTCCCTGTAATAATAAAGTATATAAGCTTAATTATATAAGTAGCATAGTTTTGATAATGGAATTAAACTTATACATCTCATAAAACAGTCAGCTATAAATCTTTTATGAGATGTATAAGTTTAACTTGAAACATACTCATACGGAAAACTGGTAGCCTATTCCCCATATTGTTTTAATGTATTTAGGTTTGTTTGGTACTTCTTCGATTTTATTTCTAAGATACTTCATATATACCATAATACTATTATCATCGGAGGAATTATCACTCCAAATTTTTTTGTATAATTCTTCTTTAGAAAATACCTGATTAGGATGCTCCATAAAAAACTTAATTATCTTAACCTCTTTTGAAGATAATCTAATCTCAATATCGTTTTTATAGAACTTGTAACTTTTTA
Source organism: Clostridium rhizosphaerae (assembly GCF_016765585.1). Taxonomy (GTDB): domain Bacteria; phylum Bacillota; class Clostridia; order Clostridiales; family Clostridiaceae; genus Clostridium_AT; species Clostridium_AT rhizosphaerae. Next base: position 472,734 of record NZ_JAESWC010000018.1, on the reverse strand, counting down.
GATCTAATCTGAAAGGGCCATTTACAATAGCTTCAGGCATTTTGATTTTATTATTTTTAATTTCATTGTGTCTTTTTATTTTAGATTTAACTTCAGCACAAAGTACTAAAGGACTGAAAGGCTTTGTTATATAACAGTCAGCACCTATATCAAGACCCTTAATTATATATTCGTCCTGGCTTTTTCCGCTTAGGAATATTATTGGAAGCTGCAGATTATGTTTGCGAATTTCCTTTGCTACTTCATAACCGGATATATCATCCATAAAAATATCTAATATTACTAAATCGAAGTTTTCTTTACTTATCATATCAAGACCATTTTTGCCATTAGGAGCTTGAAACACCAGCATGCCTTGAGCTGAAAGTGATTTATCAACTAGTTTACTTATAGATGTGTCATCTTCAACAATAAGAATTTTATACTTATCCATAGCTACCTCTCATAATTAACAATGATATTTAGATAAACAATATATAAACTTAACTTATACAGTGGAAAAATAGCGAATCTTCACCTTTTTCACGCGGTATAAGTTTATAGTTGAAGTTATTTATCTATAATAAAGAATGTTAAACGTTTTGATAAAGTAATTTTATTATATTATAATAAAATTAACACATATAAATCAATATAAATTTTAAGTACAAGCTGGGGGGCAAGCAGTTGGTAAAAGTTGATAAAATAAAAACACCTATAGCTATCGTTATAATTTTAATATTAAGTACACTTATTTATCTTACTTATGATGGATACAAGAAAACTATTCTAAATCAACAACTGCAGAATATGCTTGGAAACTCAAGGTCCATCGCAAGAAGCATTGAGCTCTTTGTAAACGACACAGTAAACACCATGAAAGTAGTTACTTTGGACAAGGACTTCATAAAAGAAGTAAAAGAATTAGATCAAAACAAAACTTCTTTAAACTATAAGAAAAAACTGGAGACCTATTATGATGCAGGCGGGGAAGAAATAGATTCCGTTTATTATATAGATACGAGCGGAAATATTATAATACGATATCCTCAGACTTTAGACAATGTTAATGAAGGAGTATTGGAAGATATCAAAACTGCCCTATCAAAAAAAGAAACCTATATAGGAAATGCTTACTACAACAAGGACAAGAATTATTTTACCTTAAATATCTATGAACCTATTTTTGACGGTAAAAATTTTATTGGGATGTTTTGCTCGGCTATTAATTTGGATATAATTTATGATAAGTTAATTGCCCCTGTAAAAGTAGGTGAAAAAGGTTACGCTCTAGTAAAGGATCAGAAAGGTATCATTATAATGCATACTGTTAAAGAGCAGGTAGGCATGGATGTTATAGAATCAAGAAAACAGGTATATCCTGATTTAGATTACAATGAACTAGAAAAGTTAATAGATGAACAGCTTAAGGGCAATGAAGGAACAGCGATTTATCACTCTTATTGGTGGGGGGACAATGTGCTGAAAAAAGCTAGAAAGCTGAATGCATATACTCCCGTTAACTTAGGTGAGCATTTTTGGATTATTGCATTAACTATGTCCTATGATGAAATTCAAGGACCGATAAATGGATTCCTTATTAAAATAGTTGGTATTGTAAGTTTAATTATTATTATTATTTATTTCTTCGTTACAACTTTGCTAAGAATGAAAAAAAATAAAGAAGAACTTGAAGATGAAACAAGATACTTGAAAATGCTAAATGAAACCTCTGAACAGCTTAGAAAAAAGGAAGCTGAACTTAACCATGCACATAAATTAAAGATGATTGGTACTTTGACCGGCGGGATAGCTCATGATATTAATAATTTGCTTACTCCTATTCTTGGCTATTCTGAACTGCTGCTCATGCAGATACCTGAAGGAGAAGAGTATCATGATGAACTCAATGAGGTATACAAAGCATCACGAAAAGGGAAAGACCTGGTTGAACAACTGCTGATTTTCAGTAGAAAAGATAGTGGAATCACTAAGACTGAGCCAATTGATATAAAGGAAGTAACAAAAGATACTATCAAATTGGTAAAGGCAGTTAAGCCTAAAGATATAATCATCAAGGAGAGTATTGAAGAAGTTGACGGATATGTCAATGCTAACTTCACTCAACTGCATCAGGTTATATTTAATTTATGTACAAATGCATATCAGGCAATTAAGGACAAAGATGGAGTGCTTGAAATTGGTTTATGTACTATTTCCAGAGAAGAGGCTAGGAAGGATACAGGTAAACTAGCCGTTGGTAAAAATTATGCTTTACTTACTATTAGTGATAATGGCTGTGGAATGAGTGAAGAAACAAAGTTAAGAATTTTTGAGCCTTTCTTTACTACTAAAACATTGAGTGAAGGAACTGGCCTTGGTCTTTTTGTAGTTCAAAGTATAATTGATAAGTACGGAGGGTCAATAACTGTATCAAGCAAGAAAGATGTGGGAAGTACCTTTAAAGTATATTTTCCTCTTTCAGAAAAGAAAATAAAAGCAAATAAAAAAGTAACTTTTAATAATAGTTCTGGAATAAGAAAAAGAATATTAGTAGTGGATGATAATAAAGATATACTAAAGGTATTAAAAAATGGCTTAAAGCATGAGGGATATTTGGTAGAGACTGAGACAGACAGTGCAAAAGCTCTGGAAGGATTTAAGAAAAATCCCCATGAGGCTGACTTGATTATTACAGATTTTATGATGCCAAATCTTAAAGGAAATGAGCTTGCAGCAGCTATTAAAGCTGTTAGAAAAGATATAAAAATAGTCCTTATGACTGGATATATGGATGAAAATATAGAAGCTATGGACTATAGTGAGGATATTGATGAATATGTTCTAAAGCCCATTGAGCTCAATAAACTTTACCAAGTTATAAGCAGGCTTTTATAAGTTCCTTAGGGAACTTTTTTTATATCCTCGATTTTTTCTTTATTTTAAGTTAAAATCTATATATAAAAGTAGCTTTTAACTTAGGAAGGGAAGTTATCATATGAGAGATTATATAGAGGTTCTAATTGAAAATACAAACTTTAGTCAGAATAAGCCTATAAGAGAAGTAGTATATGAAAGTTTAAGAAGAACAATAATCAGTGGAGTTATTCCTGTTGGTGAAAGAATAGTTGAAAAAGAATATGCTGATAGACTAAATATAAGCAGGACTCCTGTTAGGGAAGCCTTAAGAATGCTGGAGATGGAAGAACTGGTTGAAAATATACCTAGAGTAGGCGTAATAGTCAAGAGGATATCTATTGAAGATGTAATTGAGATATATAAAATTAGGCATAATCTGGAGGTGTTGGCATCTATAAATGCGATGGACAACATAACAAAGGAAGAGATAAGAGATATTACCAATTTACTGGATTTGACCGAGCAAAAAAACAAAGAAGGAGATGTTCAGGAAGTAATAAGGCTGTTTGGAGTGTTTAATTCAAAGATTTACGAAGCTAGTAGGATGAAAAGACTTGCAGGAATGATAAGCAGGTTAAATGAATATCTTCAAAGATTTAGAAATATTTCAATTTCTGAAAATGAAAGAAGAGAGAAGGCGCTGAAGGAACATCGAGAAATTTTAAAGGCTATAACTCAAAAAAATAAAGAGATTATAGATAGTATTATTAAAGAGCATTTGGAATACTCTCTCGAGATTGTTCTTGCTGAAATAGATGAAACAAGAAAGTAGGAGTTTATTTTGAAAACTAAGGAAGAATTTGCCCATTATGTTGCAGCATTAGCTCAAAGAGCCGTATTGTACGAAGTTAGTACAACTCCAAAGCCGGGGTTAGTTGATAGAGACGATTCAGGAGCTCATAAAGATATGGATTTTTTTACTTTTATGGCTAGCAGTTCTGCTTTATACAAAGGTTTATATGAGTGTGTCTTAGAAGGTGCTTATTTTCAAGGTGAAGAAAGCACAGAACTTATGGATAGAATAAGAATACCGGGAATAGAATGTGAAAAAGCAATGTTTGTGGCCACCGAAGGGATAAATACACATAAAGGCATTATATTTTCGATGGGTATCCTTTGCACAGCAGTAGGAAGGCTATATGAGCGGGAAGGAAAAGAGAATTTTTCTATTGAGCAGGTCTTAGAAGAGGTAAAGAAAGTTGCAAATGGTTTAACTGATAAGGATTTTAAAGGAGTAGAAAAAAAGACAGTGCTTACGCATGGAGAAAGCCTGTATAAAAAGTATGGCTTCAAAGGAATAAGAGGAGAAGTTGAAAGTGGTTTTTCAAGTGTTCAAAAAAATGCAATCAGGGTTTTTAGAGAATGGAGAAATAAAAAGGAACTTTCAAAGAATGAATTGTTTTTGGACATTCTTCTAAATATTATGTCTAATAGTGAGGATACAAATATAATTACAAGAGGCGGTATAGAAAGCTTATATTATGTAATGAAAATCTCAAAGCAATTTATAATGTCAGGTGGTATGCACCAGGTAAATGCTGTAGAAAAACTGCAGAATATGAATTTAGATTTTATAAACAGAAACATTAGTCCTGGCGGCTCAGCTGATTTACTTGCGGTAACAATTTTCCTCGGATTGATAGAAGGTATAATCAGATAAATAAAGTAAGTTAATAAGGAGTACATTAAAAAAACAGTTTTTAAGAATATTTTAAAAGTATTTTAAGAATATTTTAAGAATACACGGAAAATACATCATAAAATTGCAAAATTGTTAAAAATGCAATTGATATTAAAGTTACCCCTTAATATAATGAAAACGTATCAATAATGTTTTTACATAAGATATAGTTAAACCATATCATGCGCGCAATATTGTTAAAGCTATATCAGCAAAAAAATTAGGGGGTAAATTTTATGACATTATTAGCCGGATTAGGTTACTTAACCGTTGTTGTCTTCATGGTATTGATAATGACTAAGAAATTAAGTCCATTCACATCACTAATTATTGTACCAATAATATTTGCAATTATTGGTGGGTTTACCAATAAGCTACCTGCATTTATTCAGGCTGGTCTTAAGGGTGTAGCAACAACTTCATTTATGTTATTCTTTGCAATCCTTTTCTTTGGAATAATGTTAACAGTAGGATTATTCGATCCACTTGTTAATAAGGTAATTAAGCTAGTAAAGGGCGACCCGCTTAAGATTCTTATTGGAACAGCTGTGTTAGCTGCAATTGTTTCTTTAGATGGTGATGGAGCAACTACAGATATTATAGTATGTTCAGCTTTAGTTCCTATTTATAACAAGCTTAAAATTAAAAAGATGTATTTAGCAGCATTAGTTGTATTAATGAATACTATTCTTAACCTTATTCCTTGGGGAGGTCCAACTGCACGTGTTGCCGCAACTACAAACATTGATGGCGGCGTACTAATGAAACCGTTTCTTCCAGCAATGGTGATTGGTATAATATACATATTGGTAGTTGCTTACTGGCTAGGATTAAAGGAACGTAAGAGATTAGGAATTACTACTCTTGATGGGGCATCACATGGTGAAATGGCTGCAACATTAACAGAAGAAGAACTGGCTCTTAAGAGACCAAAACTTGTTTTTGTAAACTTTATTATAACTATTTTAGTTCTTGTTGCACTTCTTTCACAAAAGGTTCCTGCAAACGTAGCCTTTGAAATAGGTACAGCCTTAGCACTTATAGTAAACTTTAGAACACTAAAAGATCAAAGATCAGCAATATCATTTCAAGCTGACAGCATTATCCATACTGTTGGTATGATATTGGCAGCTGGTGTATTTATGGGCATATTAACAGAATCCAAGATGGCAGAAGCTATGGGAAATCACATTGTAAGTTTAGTACCTGCATCCATGGGTTCACACTTCCTTGGAATTACAAGCTTATTAAGTATACCGGGAACATTCTTCTTATCAAATGATGCCTACTACTTCGGTGTACTGCCTGTACTTCTAAAAGCCGGTGCAGCATATGGCTTCAGCAATTTACAGATTGGTATTGCTGCATTAACTGGACAAGCAGTTCACTTACTAAGTCCGTTAGTTGCATCAATATATCTACTATTAAATTTAACAGATCAAGACCTTGGAGAATGGCAGAAATTCTGTTTCCCAATTACAATGGGGCTATTCGTAATCTATGTTGTTACATTAGCTATTGGAGGGGTATTACCTTTATAAAATTTAGTCAGTTTGATAATATCATATATAATAGAAAAAGTTCCTTAGGGAACTTTTTCTATTATATATTAGTAAATATATATGGCAGAATCATTTTAAATATAGTGATTAAGAGCATTGCAAGAGAGTAAAGTATAATGATAGTTGGAGGAATATTTAAGTCAATTGGAATGAGATTTAAAACAGCCTTGATTGTATCTTTAATAGTAATAGTCAGTTTAGGTGCAGTTTCTATTACTGGGTTTGTTTTTTCTCAAAAAACCGTAGTAAAAACAAACGATGACTTAATTAAAAGTATTGTAGAAAGCAGAGGTAAAGAAGTACAAAGCTTTCTCAATGATGCAGTTACAAAGGTTCAGGGTATTGCTCTTTTAGAAGGGTTGGAAAACGCAGATCCGGAACAAGGAGTTAAGGCGCTTTCAAGGGTGTTTTCTCATTATAAAGATACCTTTGATAATATTTCTTTTGCAAATGCAGAAGGAGTCAGATGGAATTATAAAGGAGAAAAGGATACTATTGCAGACAGAAAATATTTTGCTGAAGCAATGTCTACAAAAAAGCCTCAAGTTTCGGATGTTTTAATTTCAAATACAACTGGAAAGCTTTCTGTAGTTGTAGCAGCTCCAATACTGGACGATCAAAACAATGCTAAAGGTATTGCATACGCTACACTTAGTTTGGCAAAGCTTCAAGAAATGACAGGGAAGCTTAAGTATGGAGAAAGTGGTTTTGGATTTACATTTGATGATAAAGGTAAAATTTTATCAAATGGGAAAAATGCTGAGGTCGTTGGAAAGCTTGAGCTTGGAAAAGAAGATACAAAAGATGAACTTAAGTCTGTGTGGGAAAAAAGAAAGGAAGCTAAGGATACAATAATTACATATAGCTTATCAGACGGAGAATCTGAAGCTTTGATTGTTCCTATTAAGATGAATGGCATAGATATATGGTATTTTGCTTTATCTGTAAATAAGAAAGAAGTTCTTAAGGAATTAAGCAAGCTTAGTCTAACATTTATTACTGTTTCGTGCGTATTTATAGGTTTAGCTGTACTTATTTCCATAATATACAGCAGCAAAATTACTTCGCCTATAGTTAAGCTTTCAGAAAGTGTTGCATTAATGGCAAACAGTTTAAGAGAAATGGTTAAAGCTATTATTAACAAGGTAGAGCAGCTAGCCGCTTCCTCACAGGAGCTTACTGCGACAACAGAAGAATTTTATGGCTCAGCTCAATATGTGTCAGTAGCAGTTGAGAAGGTTCAAGGTAACAATTTAGATCAGAATGCAGCAATTGAGCAGTCAAATTCAGAGGCTCAGGAAGGGCTTGCAATGATAAATAACTTATCAACAAGCACCAGACAGATTGTAGAAACTGTAGAAGATACTGCAAAGGTTGCGGGAGAAGGTCAATTAGCTATGCAGGAAGCAGTTAATCAAATGAATCTTATACTAAATTCTTCAAAAGAGCTTCATGAGTTTATAGGTAAGCTTAATGACAAATCCAACGAAATAGGAACCATAACAGGAAGTATTACAGGAATCGCTCGGCAGACAAATCTTCTTGCTTTAAATGCAACTATTGAAGCAGTAAGAGCGGGAGAGTCATGGAAAGGCTTCTCCGTAGTTGCGGATGAAATCAGAAAACTGGCTGAGCAGTACCAATCCTCAGCCAGTGTTATAAAAGAGCTTGTAGAGGAAACTCAAAAGGAAGCTCAAACTGCCGTTGATGGAATGAAACACTTTATGGAGATAATAAATGAAGGTGCATTAGTAGTGGGCAATGCCGGAGGAACATTTAAGCAAATATCTTTAGAAACAAAACAAGCTGCGGAAAAGATTTCTGAAATGTCTGTTCTGCTTGATAATGTTTCAAAAGGAAGTGTAAAGATAAGTGAGGCTTTAGCTCGTATCGAACAAGCCTCAGATGCAACTACTAATGAGATAGAATCTATTTCGACGAGCATTAATCAGCAGTCGGGTGCTACTGAGAGAATTGCCTCATCTGCAGAATCTTTGTCAAAGCTGGCTGAAGATTTAAATAAGATAGTAGCTAAATTAAAGCTAACTCTAAAGGATAAAGTTAAAAATGGAAGGTTATTCGATGAGCAGGGTTCAATTGTGCATTAGTTTGACCTTTTGACATATGAGAGAAAAAGACGGCATACCTTACATAATTTGGACATATCGCTAAAGGTTAGCCAGGGGTTTCCTTAATAAGATAAGAAAAACTTTGAGTTATTTAAAATATTAATAAATACATTATAAACTAGTTAAATCACAGCTTTTAATAAAATCAACGAAAGCTTTAACCAGATTTAATTTTAAGAGATCCTCATGATAAAACATCCAGGTCCTTCTTAATATAGGCTCACCATCTTTATCCGTTATATTAATCCTATGCAAATCATCCGTTTCTTTAACTACAATATCATGCATAATAGCATAGCCTAAATCGTTTATAACCATTTCTCTGCAGGTATCCACTTGATCCACTTCTATGCTTACAAGAGGAGGTGCTGAATAATTTTCTGACCACCAATTATCTAGTATAGATTTAAACAGGTAGTCTGTTTTATATTCTATCCTAGGAAGTTTGGGAAGAGCTTTCATATCAATCATACTTTTTGATACAACACAGATATTTTCTTCAAACAGCAAATGCCTGCTATCAGGCCAATTGTAGTCTCCGCGGACAAAGCCTATATGGACATCCTGATTATATATTAAATTAAATACATCTCTGCTCCAGCCTGTTACTATTTTAAACTCCACATTAGGATAGTTCTCTTTAAACAGCTTTAATATGCGTGGAAGTTTGTGCTTCATCATAAACTTGGAAGCTCCAAGCCTTAAGGTTCCAGAAACGCCATCTTTCATGTTCGAGATATTTTCCTTTACCCGATCAAGCCTTAAGAGCATTTCCTCGGCATATTTCACTAAATATTCTCCCTCAGGAGTAAAGGATACACCTCTTCTTTCCCTTAGCACAATTTGAACCCCAAATTCTTTTTCTAGTTGCTGTAGCCTGTTTGTCAGCGCGGGCTGAGATATGTAAAGGCTTAGAGCAGTTTTGCTGATATTTTTCTTTTCATATAAAAGTTTTAGGATAAGCCAATCTCTATTATCCATGGATTCCCCTCAAATTTAGATATAAATTTTATTTATGATTAAATATAATGTTTTAATATTTTAATTATTGATTATAGTGTACTAAACTATAGTTACAGAAGTCAATAAACGGTTTCATAAAGGAGGCTAACTAATTGAAATTGAAAAAAGTTGCCATCGCAGGTACGCTTGAATCCTGCGATGTTCTTGTTACCATTGAGCCAAATGAGGGTAATGGAATTGAGCTGTCAATAAAAAGCAGTGTGCTCAGACAGTATGGAAAACAGATTAAAAAAGTGGTGTTGGAAACTCTAAATAACTTAGAAGTGACAGAGGCAAAAGTCAGCATTGTTGATAAGGGGGCTTTAGACTGCACTATAAAAGCAAGAGTTGAAGGCGCAGTTTATCGTTCCATAGAGAAGTATGATAGTATCCCATGGGGCGTAAAGATTAATAATCTGAACGTGCAGAAAAAGGAATACATGGAGGTGGGGTTAAGTAATGAATCCTAATAAAAAACGTCTTAGAAGAACTATGATGTTCTTAAATGCTCAAAAGCCGAGTCTTATGAAGGACGCCTACGTATACAGAGCAGACTCTGTTATCTTTGATTTGGAGGATGCGGTGGCAGAAAATCAGAAGGATACAGCAAGATTTTCATTGTACCATACTTTAATAGAAGTAAATTACAGAGGAGTTGAAAGAGTTGTGAGAATTAACGGCTTGAACACTTCTTATTGGAAAGAAGATATAAGAGTATCTGTAGCCGGCGGCTGCGACTGCATACGCCTTCCAAAATGTGAATATGTCAGCGAAATAAAAGCGGTAGAAGAAGAAATTGAAAAGGCAGAAAAGGAATTTGGAAGACCTCAAGGTTCCACACTGATGATGGCTGCTATTGAATCTCCAAGAGGTATATTTAATGCTGTAGAGCTTTGCGAATCTACTGGCAGATTAATGGGAATTGCCATTGGAGCAGGGGACTACATGAGAACTATGGGAACCAGAAGATACGATGATGGTCAGGAAATGGCCTTCGCCAGGGGAATGGTTTTAAATGCGGCTAAGCTTGCCGGTATACAGTGCTTCGATACTGCGTACACAGAGCTTGATAAAATGGATGTTTTTGAGACAGAAGTAAAGCTTATAAAGCAGCTTGGATTTGATGGAAAATCTATTATAAGTCCAAAACAGATTGAAATAGTTCATAGGATTTTCACTCCAACCGAGCTGGAAATCCGACAAGCAGAAAAGATAGTAAGAGCTATTAAAGAAAATGCAGAAACTGGTGTGGGTGTATTCATGGTAGAAGGAAAAATGATAGATATTGCATTTTTAGAAGGTGCTGAGAGAACAATTGCTCTTGCCAAAGCAGCCGGTGTATATAAGGGGGGATTGTAAGATGCTTAATAAAGCTCTGAGGGAAATTCCTGACGAATTATTAATAAATAGAAGAGCCTTTCAAGGCACTCCTAACCAGGAGAATGATAAAATTATTTCATTCATTAGAGAAGCTATTTTAAAGTGTGGTCTTAAAGATGGAATGACTATTTCCTTTCACCATCATTTTCGTGACGGAGATTATGTAGTTAATATGGTGGTTGAGGAAATTGCTAAATTAGGAATCAAAGATATTACCATTTGTGCCAGCTCATTAGGGGATGCGCATGACCCTATTGGCAAATATATAGAGAACGGAACTATAACTGGAATTCAGACATCCGGAGTAAGAGGTAAAATCGGAGAGGCGATTTCTACAGGAAAATTGAAGAAAACAGCAATTATCAGGTCCCATGGAGGCAGAGTAAGAGCTATAGAAGAAGGAGAAGTTCATATTGATGTAGCATTTATTGGAGCACCAACTTCTGATCCCTATGGAAATGCAAGAGGCATAGGAGGAAAGTCCGATTGCGGTGTACTGTCTTATTCAATGGTGGATGCAAAATATGCGGACAAGGTAGTGATAATAACTGATTGTTTAGTAGATTATCCTAATTTTCCTCCAAGTATTCAGGCTGTAGATGTAGACTATGTGGTAGTTGTTGATGAGATTGGAGATCCTAAGAAGATTGTAAGCAATATTATTCGTTTAACTAGTGATCCAAGAGAACTTATGATGGCTGACTATTGTACGCGCATAATGGTTAATTCACCATTTTTCAAGGACGGCTTTTCCTTTCAGACAGGAGGGGGAGGTGCAGCATTAGCGGTAAATTTGCTTCTTCGTCCATATCTTGAGAAGGCAGGAATTATAATGAGTTTCGCTCTTGGAGGTATAACAAAGCCAATGTGCGACCTTTTGGATGACGGTTTTGTAAAATGCGTAGTGAATGCTCAGGCCTTTGATGCGGGGTCAATTGAATCCATTAAAAATAATCCTAATCATTTTGAAATCTCTACCTCTCAGTATGCTAATCCCAGAAATAACGGTGCCCTTGTTAACAAGCTTGATTTTGTTATTTTAGGAGCATTAGAGGTGGATGTAAACTTTAACGTAAATGTGGTTACAGGTTCTGATGGTATATTAAGAGGAGCACCGGGAGGACATCCGGATACTGCATCAGGTTCAAAATGTTCCATTATTGTAGCTCCACTGGTAAGAAGCAGGATACCTACAATCTGTGACAGAGTAGTAACAGTAACTACTCCAGGTGAAGTTGTTGATGTAATAGTTACTGATTACGGTATTGCAATTAATCCTTTAAGAAAAGACTTAATTGAGGCACTGAAGGATTCCAAACTTCCTATATATACAATAGAAGAATTAAGAGACATGGCATATGAAATGTGTGGAAAACCGGAACAACTGGAATTTGAGGACAAGGTGGTGGCGATACTGGAGAGCAGAGATGGTTCAATACTGGATGTTATAAGAAAACCAAAACTTTATGAAATATAAATATAATGATTAAGTTGTTTATTAAATAAATTAAAAATAGTTATGTAATTAAGACTAGGCTGCCAAAAGATATTAGTATATATCCGGGCAGCCTTTTAGCCTTGTCAAAAAAACACGAAAAATACAAGCAAGAACATCAAAAAAACTTGGGTAAGCAGCTTTAGTATTTTATAATAACATTGAAAAGTGAAAATGATGCAGTACATTTACACCAATATATGATTGCATTTGAATTAGAAAGTAAAACCTATAGTAATAGGAGGGGTTAGGATGAAACTTTTAAATAATGCTATAGCAGGAACTTTGGAATCAAGTGATATTCAAATATTTATTGAACCAAAGGAAGAAGCAGGAATAGAAATTGAACTGAAAAGCAATGTGGAAAAACAATTTGGAAGACAAATAAGAAAAGTTATAAAGGAAACTCTGGAAAGTTTAAGAGTAGAAGGCGCTAAAGTTACAGCAAATGATAAGGGCGCCTTAGATTGTACTATAAAAGCAAGAGTACAAGCTGCAGCTTACAGAGCAGCAGGAATCAAAGAAAAGTTTGATTGGGAGGTAATTGAATAATGGATCGTTTAAGAAGAACCATGATGTTCCTTCCAGCAAGCAACCCAGGTATGGTGAAGGATGCATATATATATGGAGCTGACTCCATTATGTTTGACCTTGAAGATGCCGTTGCTATAACTGAGAAGGATTCCGCAAGATTTCTAGTTTATAATGCACTAAAAACAATCGATTACGGTAAGACAGAGTTAGTTGTAAGAGTAAATGCTCTTGATACACCTTTTGGAAGAGATGACATAGAAGCTGTTGTTAGGGCAGGAGTGGATGTTGTAAGACTTCCAAAGACTGAAAAAAAAGAAGATATTCACGCAGTTGAAGCTGTTATAGAAGAAGTAGAGAGAAAGTGTGGAAGAGAAGTTGGTAGCACTAAGATGATGGCAGCTATAGAAAGTCCAATAGGAGTAATAAATGCTTATGAGATTGCAACTGCAAGCAAGAGACTTATTGCTGTAGCGCTTGGAGCAGAAGACTATGTCACAAATATGAAAACAAAAAGATATCCGGACGGAATGGAGCTTCTAGGAGCAAGATCTCAGATAATTATTGCTGCAAGAGCCGCCGGGATCTATGCTATAGATACTGTATACACTGAAGTTGACAATGAGGAAGGTTTTAGAAGAGAGGTTGAACTTATAAAACAGCTTGGTTTTGATGGTAAATCAGTTATTAATCCAAGACAAATTAAGCCTGTTCACGAAATATATACACCAACTTCTCAAGAAATAAGCAAATCAATTGCAGTTGTTAATGCCGCAAAAGATGCAGAAGAAAAAGGCTTGGGTGTAATCTCCTTAAATGGCAAGATGATTGATAAACCTATTGTAGACAGAGCTGAAAGGGTACTTCAGCTAGCTGCTGCAGCAGGGGTATATAAGGAGGTTTAAGTCCTAAATGGACTTAAACGGGCAAACTAGCCGACGGCAGTCGGCGGGTTAAGGCTGCCACGTGCCGACAAATAAAATGAGGAGGAAGTAACATGAAGAATATTATCGGAAGAGAAATTCCAGATGAAATTTTAAAAGGCAGAAAGCTTTTCCAAGGTCAATTTGAAAATATGGATGAAGTCGTAAAAACAACTCCAAAAATAAAACCGATAAAACCAGATGATAAAAAGCTTTTAAATAGCATTGAAGAGGCTATTGTAAAGAGTGGATTAAAAGATGGAATGACAATATCCTTCCACCATCACTTTAGAGAGGGAGACTATATACTTAATTCTGTAGTAGATGCAATTGCTAAACTGGGAATAAAGAATTTGACACTTGCTTCAAGTTCCTTAGGAAGCGTACACAAGCCGCTTATAGAACACATTAAAAATGGAGTAATCACAAAGATTACAGCAAGCGGGTTAAGAGGGGCTTTAGCTGAAGCAATCTCTAATGGAATATTAAAAGAGCCTGTTATAATCAGATCTCACGGCGGAAGAGCAAGAGCTGTAGAAGCAGGAGATATTAAAGTGGATGTTGCATTCTTAGGAGCCCCGGCTGCAGATGAATTCGGTAACGCAAGCGGTTCAAGGGGTACAGCTAATTGTGGTTCCTTAGGCTATGCAATGGTAGATGCTCAGTATGCAGATAAAGTAATAATTTTAACTGATACAATAGTAGAATTCCCCAATATGCCAGCAAGTATAAATCAAACCTATGTTGATTATGTAGTTAAAATTGATTCTATAGGAGATCCTAAGGGGATAGCTTCTGGTGCTACAAGATACACAAAGAATCCAAAGGAACTTTTAATTGCTGAATATGCAAGACAGGTTATAACAAAATCCCCATACTTTAAGGATGGCTTCTCTTTCCAAACAGGGACAGGCGGATCAGCTTTAGCTGTAAGCAGATTCTTAAAGGATGAAATGATGGAAAATAATATTAAGGCAAGCTTTGCATTAGGCGGAATAACTAAGCCTATAGTTGAAATGCACGAAGAAGGCCTGATAAAGCACATTTACGATGTACAAGATTTTGATTTAGTAGGTGTAGATTCAATTGCTAAGAATCCAAATCATCATGAGATAGATGCGTCCTTCTACGCAAATCCTCACAATAAAGGATGCATAGCAAGCAAGCTTGACGTAGTTGTATTATCAGCACTAGAGATAGATACAGATTTTAACGTAAATGTTATAACCGGTTCTGAAGGAGTTTTAAGAGGAGCTTCGGGCGGACATTGTGATACAGCTGCTTCAGCAAAATTATCTGTAATAGTTAGTCCATTAATTCGTGGGAGAATTCCTTGTGTTGTTGAAGAAGTGACAACAGTTATAACACCAGGTGAAAGTATAGATGTAGTTGTTACAGAGGCTGGTGTAGCTGTAAATCCAAAAAGAACTGACCTTATTGAATCTTACAAAGCGGCAGGCCTTCCACTTGTTACAATTGAAGAACTTAAGGAAAAAGCCTTCCGTATAGTGGGGGTTCCAGACAAAATAGAGTTTGATAATCAAGTTGTTGCAATAATCGAATATAGAGATGGAACTGTAATAGATGTAGTTAGAAAAGTAAAATAGGATGGTGATTATAAGTGGGTAAGCACTTTTGTGGTCAAGAACAAAGTGTGCAAGATATTATGGAAGCAAGAGATGTAAGAGTAAGGTATCATGACTATTTATTAAGAGGCTACAAAAGGACAGTTATCTCTTATAAACTGAATATACCCGGTCCTGTAAAGTACAGCCCACTTATAAAGCAAATTTTTGATGTAGGGCTTTCAGAACTTAATCGGAAGCTGGATCAAGCTTTCGTAGACATAGTTCATGAAAAGGTATGGTACAAAAAAAGCGGACCAGAGTATTTTGCTGTTGTTGACGTAGCTGCAATCCCAATAAAGAAGCTCAGTACTTCAATAGAGGAAAAACATCCTTTAGG
Organism: Clostridium rhizosphaerae; assembly: GCF_016765585.1. Lineage (GTDB taxonomy): Bacteria > Bacillota > Clostridia > Clostridiales > Clostridiaceae > Clostridium_AT > Clostridium_AT rhizosphaerae. The sequence goes on along the minus strand of NZ_JAESWC010000018.1, from coordinate 457,168 downwards.
AAGATTGTTTGATTTTGACATAATAAATTCAGATGGAAGCCAAGTTTCTAGAGAGAAGCTTGGAATTGGGCAAAGAAAATGTTTGTTGTGCAAAAAAGGTGCTTTTGAGTGCGGCAGGTCAAGAAGGCACGATGTCGACACTTTAATAACTCATATAAGGGCAATGGCATTTAATTATTTCCGATTGTACGAGGAGGTTATATAGTGAATTCAATTAAAATAACAGAAACAGCACTAAGAGACGGACATCAATCCCTTATTGCTACAAGACTTAAAACAGAAGAAATACTTCCTATTCTAGAGAAGATGGACAAAGTCGGATACTACTCACTAGAAGTTTGGGGAGGGGCAACTTTCGATGCCTGCCTTCGTTTTCTTAATGAGGACCCATGGGAAAGACTAAGAGAAATTCGTAAAAGAGTTAAAAATACTAAGCTTCAAATGCTTTTAAGAGGGCAGAACCTATTAGGCTACAAGCATTACCCGGATGATGTTGTAGAAGAGTTTATAAAGAAATCCGTAGAAAACGGAATAGATATAATCAGAGTTTTCGATGCTTTAAATGATTTAAGAAATTTAGAAACTTCTATTAAAGCAATTAAGAAAGCAGGAGCTCATTGTCAGTGTGCAATAAGCTACACTACAAGCAGAGTTCATACTACTGAATATTTTGTTGAACTTTCAAAGAAAATGGAAGCTCTGGGTGCAGACTCTATCTGTATAAAGGATATGGCAGGTATACTAACTCCTCACTCAGCTTACGAACTAGTTAATAAGTTAAAGGAAGCAGTTAAGATTCCAATTGAGCTTCACACACACAGTACAAGCGGAATTGCATCCATGACTTATTTAATGGCTGTAGAAGCAGGTGTAGATATAATTGATACAGCAATCTCTCCATTTGGAGAAGGAACTTCCCAGCCATCAACAGAGTCAATGGTAATTACGCTTAAAGAGGGTAATCGTGCCCCAGAGATTAATGTGGATTTATTAGGAGAGATAGCTGACTATTTCAAGCCTATTAAAGAGAAGTACAGAAAAGAAGGCATACTTGACCCTAAGGTTATGGATGTTGATCCGAAGACTTTATCCTACAAGGTTCCAGGAGGGATGCTTTCAAATCTTTTATCACAGCTAAAAGCACAACGAGCTGAAGATAAATACGAAGAAGTTTTAAGAGAAGTACCAAGAGTAAGAGAGGATTTAGGTTTTCCTCCACTTGTAACACCGCTTAGTCAGATGGTAGGAACACAAGCTGTGTTCAATGTACTAACCGGAGAAAGATACAAAATGGTTCCAAAAGAAATAAAAGAATATGTAAAAGGACTTTACGGAGCTTCACCTGCACCAATCAGTGATGAAATAAGAAAGAGAATTATTGGTGATGAAGAGGTTGTAACTGTTAGACCAGCTGATCTGCTGCAGCCGGAGCTTGAGAAATATAAAGTCGAAATTGGCGATTTAGCTTCCTCAATGGAAGATGTACTTTCCTATGCTTTATTCCCACAGGTTGCTAAAAAGTTCTTTGATTACAGGATTACTGGAAAAGAAGCAGCAGAGTCTGAGAATAGCGAAGAAAAGGTACATTACATTTATGTAACTATGTAGCAAAAGTGCAGATGCCAGGAGGGATTAGAATGGGACTATTAGATTCACTAAAAAGACTGTTTAATAGTACACAAGAAGAAACTGTTGAGGCTCAAATTGAAAATAGACAAGATGCACAGACAAGCCTTCAAGTAGATGAAGAGGATAAATTGGTAGTTGCGCTTGCAGCCTCAATTATGGCTGGAAAGGATAAGCCAGATTCCTACTTCCATATTTCCAGTATAAAAAGAATTAAATAGTTTAAGAGTACGGGAGGATTTAAAATATGAAAAAGTATGTTATAAAGCTAAATGACAAGGTGTATGAAGTTGAAATGGAGGAAGTAACTGCAGAAAGCTATGCTGCTGCTACTGAAGCGGCTAAAGCTGCGCCTAAGACTTCGGCTCCAAGCACTGTACCAGTATCAGGAGGACAAAAAATTGAAGCTCCTATGCCAGGAAGCATTGTAAGTGTATCAGTCGCTGTTGGAGATACGATAAAAAAGGGACAACTACTTCTAGTGTTAGAAGCTATGAAAATGGAAAATGAAATAGTTTCTCCAGTAGATGGTAAGATACTTTCGGTTGGAGTTGCAAAAGGAGATGCAGTAAATCCTGGAGATTTACTTGTTCAAATTGGATAATTAATTCATAAATAGGAGAAATAAGGTTTAATAATCCTTATGTGATTCAAAGGAATATAGGAGGATAACATACAATGGGATTTTTACTTGATGGTATACAAGCTATTACTTATCAGCAAATCATAATGTGGTGTATAGGAGGTCTTTTGATTTACTTAGCTATTGCAAAAGATTTTGAACCAGCACTACTTTTACCAATGGGCTTTGGAGCTATATTAGTTAATATACCTTTCTCCGGAGCCATAAATCAGATGATTAACGGAACTAAGGTGGATGGAATACTAGATTTTCTTTTCAATGGCGGAATTTCCACAGAAATGTTCCCTCTATTATTATTTATAGGCATAGGAGCAATGATAGACTTCGGACCACTTCTTTCAAACCCTTTCATGTTATTATTTGGAGCAGCAGCTCAGTTTGGTATATTCTTTACTATCTGTGCAGCAGCACTACTAGGATTTAGCTTAAAGGATGCGGCTTCAATAGGTATAATTGGAGCTGCAGACGGTCCAACTTCAATATTTGTTGCTAATTACTTCAAGAGCAGTCTTATAGCACCAATTACAGTGGCGGCTTATTCTTATATGTCACTTGTACCAGTTATACAGCCGGCTGCTATAAGGCTAGTTACTACGAAGAAGGAAAGAATGATTAGAATGCCTTATAAGGCTTCTAACATATCAAAGAAAACAAAAATACTATTTCCTATATTAGTTACTGTTGTTGCAGGACTTATAGCGCCAACTTCAGTTTCATTAATAGGCTTCTTAATGTTTGGTAACCTCATAAGAGAATGTGGAGTGCTTGAAAGACTATCAAAAACTGCACAGAACGAACTTGTAAATATAATAACCTTACTTCTTGGAATTACAATTGCTTCTTCTATGAGAGCAGAAGATTTTGTTAGCTTAAGAACTGCTATGGTAATTGGGCTTGGACTAGTAGCATTTATTTTTGATACTATAGGCGGAGTACTATTTGCTAAATTCCTAAACCTATTCCTAAAGAATAAGGTAAATCCAATGGTTGGAGCTGCTGGAATTTCTGCCTTTCCTATGTCTGCGAGAGTAATTCAAAAGATGGCTCAAAAGGAAGATAATCAAAACTTTTTATTAATGCATGCTGTAGGAGCTAACGTAGCAGGTCAGATAGCTTCTGTTATAGCTGGTGGATTAATATTAAACCTTATCAAATTTTAGGCGGGTGATATAGATGGATAGTTTAGCAATTGCAACTTTCAATGAATCTTTAAAGGTGTTAGTTTTCGGAATGGGAGGTATATTTGTAGTACTTATTATGATATACCTTTTAATAAAAGGATTAATAAAAGTATTCCCTGAAAAATAGGTTAAGAATTTAGTGTTTAATTGAATATTAGAATTAATAGTTATATATTAATAAGTTTAGGGTACAGTTGAACAAATATATGGTAAAGAGTTGAAAGCTGTAGATTGATTTAAGTATATTTAAATCAATCTGCAGCTTTTTAAATTTTAGCAGTATAGGATAGAAAATATTGAATGCTGAATTCAATATTTTTATAGCAGATTGCATTTCAGCTTTATTAATAATTGTATTACTTATGTTTTAATTGGATGAGTAAAGAACATTTTCTATATTATCATTAAGTGTAAAAGCAATAGTTTTTCTCCAGAAGGCCTATTTATATAAAAAACAAGGTATTTATTCCTGTTTTTTTCATTACATTCTTGCAACCGATAAAGGTTTCACCAATTAAAATAAAGTTAAGTATTTTCTCTTCATACATATACCTCCGTATAAAATTGTAATATACTTCATAGTATGATTTATTAAGATATTGTGTTAATAGTTTATTTTTTAATTAAATTATATATTGTATAAATCTTGTAGTGGTTTAATGTGGGAGCTATGGCAGTAGTTTTATAGTGTAAAAAGAGTGTAATTGCACATAATTATATTTAAATAATAATTATTATGAAGGAGGAATTCAATATGTCAAACAGAAGCAACAGAGTTTTAGTACCACAAGCTAAGGAAGGTTTAAATAGATTTAAAATGGAAGCAGCTAGTGAAGTTGGGGTTAGTCTTAAGGAAGGTTACAACGGAGATTTAACTTCAAGAGAAGCTGGATCAGTAGGCGGACAAATGGTTAAGAAAATGGTTGAAGCTTACGAAAGTAATCTAAAATAATTTATCTTAAACCTGAGTGAATATAATTATTAAATAAAGTAGGCATCCTTAGCTAATTTAAGGATGCCTACTTTCATACTATAATTTAAGAAAAAAGATACAGAAAATTTGTAAGAAGATAAGTTTTCAAGGAGATGTGTACAAGCATATTGGTGTTACTGATAATTTAACAGGAAACCAGATTTTAGTCCAAATATCAAATACTTTAAAAGAACTTTTAAGTAAATATAATGGTATAGCAGGGAGACTCGGAGGTGGTGAATTTGTTATTTTAATAGAAAATTTATCTGAGGAGGAAGCTAATAATATAGTAGAAACTTTGTCTAATAAACTAAAAGATAGATATTTTGATGTGTAAAAGGAACGTGCAGCTATTTTGATCCCTATCTTGAAGATAAATTTATTGAATTTGAAAACAGGGAATATAGATAAAGTAGGATGAAGCGGATTTTAAATGAAGAGAAATAGAAACAAGCGGTGTTTGATGCCGCTTGCTATAAATTACTCATACTTATACCAAGTTCAGATAGTGAAGAAATTCTATTGCTTTTTGACAATTCGTATTCCTCATCCTTACTAAGTAGACGTAATACATCTTTAAAAAATATGGTGCTCCCTAACTTTTCTACATAATGATATCTATCATCTCCAACCTTTAGGTGTTTACAGTCTTCATTTTTTAGTAACTTATACTTACTACCGTTAAAATCTTTTCCAATGTAATAGTCTTTTTTTTCTTTAATAATTGTGATTCTCAATGATATTATATCTTTTGTAAGCACGTCATTCATCTCATTTTTCTCCTGATAAAAATAATTCTTCAAAATGTCATATAAAATATATTTTAAATGATTTCATAATATTTTTCTAGGGACTAAAGTCATAAATTAGTAGGGACTAAAGAAAATATAATGGGTTTAGTAACATATTTTGGATACATTTGGTTATGATAATCAAAAAAGTAAAATATATGATATAATTAATTATCGTTAATGTACAATTTGTTGTAGTAATTTATTGCTATAAGATGTTAAGCAAATTAAGTTAAATAAAGGGGTGTAAGGATGAAAAAGGGGGATTTATTATGGGGAGCGGCTTTGCTTTTATGGATACTTATTTTAGTAGTGCCGGCTTCTCGAGTTATGTTTATTAGGTTTACAGAGGTGTATCCATACCAGGGAGGTTTCATAAAGTTTGCAATATTAGCAAGTATGGGTGATTTACTTGGAATTAGAATCTTGAAAGGCGAGTGGACTATTCCTAAGGGACTTTTTTATAAGGCAGCTGTATGGGGAATTATAGGAATAATGGTAACTCTTATGTTTACTATATATATGGGAGGAACAGCAGCTGCACAAGTGTCAGGAAAGCTTCCGTTTAAGGGTTCAGCTATAGCTCAGGCATTCTTTGGCAGTGCTGTTATGAATGTTACATTTGGGCCTATGATGATGGTATTTCATAGATTTACGGATATGTATGTTGATACAAGGTATGAAAAAAACGGCGGCAGTGTATCATTAAAAGCGCTTATTGATAAAAACGACTGGAACTCCTTAGTCGAATTTACATGGCTAAAAACATGCCCATTTTTCTGGATACCTGCTCATACAATAGTATTTTTACTTCCGTCACAGTATAGAGTTCTTGTATCAGCATTCTTATCAATTGCTCTTGGACTATTGCTTGCATTAGCAAAGAAGGAAAGGTCAGTAAAATCCGCGGCTGCAGTATAAATTAATAGTTGTAGTTGTTTCTGAGTAATATAAATGCTGCATTTGACAAATGATAATTAGTATGAAAAATAATATGATTTATATTAATTTAATGGAGGAAGTATTATGAGTTTTAAAATTACCAACACGGTTACATGGGTAGGGAAAATTGATTGGGAATTAAGAAGTTTTCATGGAGAAGAATATTCTACACATAGGGGAAGCTCTTATAACTCGTATTTAATAAGAGATGAAAAAACAGTTCTAATGGATACTGTATGGGTCCCATTTTCAAAGGAGTTTGTTTCTAATTTAAAAAATGAAATTGACTTAAAGAAAATAGACTATATAATAATGAATCATGCTGAACCTGATCACAGCGGAGCTTTAATTGATCTTATGAAGGAAATACCGGATACTCCAATATACTGTACTAAAAATGGCAAAGATATAATAAAAGGTCATTGCCATGAGGATTGGAACTTTGTAACTGTAAAAACAGGAGACACTTTGGATATTGGAAAAAATAAATTAACTTTTATAGAAGCTAGAATGCTTCACTGGCCTGATACTATGTTTACATACTACAACGGTGAAAATATACTATTTAGTAATGATGCATTCGGTCAGCATTATGCTTCCGAGTTAATGTTTAATGATAAGGCGGATTATGATGAACTTATGCAGGAAGCAATAAAATATTATGCAAACATATTAACTCCATACAGCTCTTTTGTAGTAAAGAAAATTCAGGAGGTATTAAGTTTTAACCTCCCAGTGGATATGATATGCACCAGCCACGGAATTATTTGGAGAGATAATCCAAGTCAAATAATAAATAAATATATGGAGTGGGCTCAAAACTATAAGGAAAATCAGATAACTTTAATCTATGACAGTATGTGGAACAGCACAAGAAGAATGGCTGAAGCTATTGCTGAAGGTATCAAAGAATCGAATAAAGATGTTGTTGTTAAGATATATAATTCAGGAAAATCAGATAAAAATGATATTATAACGGAAGTATTTAAGTCAAAAGCTATACTTGTAGGTTCTTGTACTATCAATAATGGGATTCTTTCTTCAACAGCGGCTATTTTAGAGATGATGAGAGGGCTTAGATTTAAAGATAAAAAGGCAGCCGCTTTTGGAAGCTTTGGATGGGGCGGTGAAAGTGTAAAAATGATTACTGAAGAATTAAAAGAAGGCGGTTTTGAAATAATAAACGATGGAATAAAAGAGAAGTGGAGACCTGATGAAGAAGGACTTAAAAGATGTCGTGAATATGGAAAGGAATTTGTAAGCAGGCTTTAAAACAATAAAGTATACTAAATCATAATGTTTCGCATTAAAATTGAAAATGCGAGGCATTATGATTTTTTACTTTTAACATGTTTTTGTGTAAAATAGATATATATTAGGATATAGATGGAGGGACTTATGAAAAAAATAGAAGGTATTATTTTTGATATGGATGGAACATTACTTGATACAGAAAGAGTATCCTTTAAAATTTGGCAAGAGGTTATGAAAAAACATGGGTATAGTATGAGTAAAGAAGCATACGTATCTTTAATGGGCAGAAAACGAAGTGATGTTAATAAAATTCTTTTTAAATTATATGGAGAAGATTTTCCGGTAGAAAAAATTCGTGATGAAAAAGAAGTGGACATGCATAAATTTATAGAGGAAAAAGGTGTTCCTGTAAAAGAAGGGGCATTTGAACTGTTAGATTTCCTAGTGGAAAACAGGTATAAAATAGCTTTAGCAACATCCACAAGCAGAGAAAGGGCAATTAGTCTGCTGAAGATGGTGGGAATAAAAGATAGATTCTCAGTTATAATTTGTGGTGATGATGTAGTAAATTCAAAGCCTGATCCTGAAATATTTCTGAAGGCTGCGGAAGGTATGAAAGCAGCTCCTCAAAATTGCGTTGTTATAGAAGATTCACCTGCAGGAATAAAGGCTGCATGTAATGGTGAAATGATAAGTATTAATGTTACTGATTTAAAAGAACCTGATGAGGAAATGAGAAGACTTTCTGATAAAATATACAGTAATTTATCAGAAGTAAAAGATTATTTACTAAGAAATTGATTTGAATTTATCTATTATGAATATACCATATGGGGAATATAGGGGTAGGAATGAGATTTCAATAGCTTTTTAGCTATATAGGTATTCTTACTCCCATAAATCCTCAGCTAATTTCTTAATCTTTTCTTTCCTGGCTTTTGTGCACTTTTCGTCAATTGAAATTGCATTGCCTTCAATTATAAGAATATCTCCTTCTTTGGCATGAATGGGTAGTTTAATCACTTCTATATTAATCATTTCTCCGCTTTCTTTTTCGCAAACTGCAAAATTTTCTTCAAATCTGTCTATTATTACTTTCATTTTTACCTCCTTGATGTACGCTATTATATTAATTAATTTATAGAAAGTATACATTTATTTTTCAACCATTTTACCATAAACTCATAAATATGTGAAATTATAAATATAAAATTAGATTTATATTTTTAAAAACCAATGTGAATAATACTATTAAGACTTAAGCTGGAATTAAGCTTGTAATTTGGATCAAAATGTCTTATAATCCAAATGCATGTCGAATAATATCGTTTTGAAAGATGATATTCTCAAGAGGTGAAATAATGAAGAGTATTTTAAAAATATATAAAAGAGATTTGAAAAATGTTATAAAGAATCCTGTGGCTCTGATTATCATAATTGGTGTTTGCGTTATACCTTCATTATACGCCTGGGTAAATATTAAGGCCTGCTGGGATCCTTATGAAAAGACAAATAATATTCCTATAGCTGTTGTTAATAAGGATAAAGGTACATCCTTTAAAGAAAAGGATATTAATGTTGGAAATGAAGTTGTAGAGAATCTTAAAAAGAACCATAATATCGGTTGGAAATTTGTTGGTGACAAAGAGGCTGAATTAGGGGTAATGGATGGTACATATTATGCAGTAATTGAAATCCCTGAAGACTTTTCAGCAAGATTTACAAGCATACTTACAGACAATGCTAAGAAGCCAAGAATAAATTATAAGGTAGATACAAAATCAAATCCAATTGCTACAAAAATAACAGGATCAGCAAAAAGTGCGTTAGTAGGGCAAATAACTTCAAGTTTTATTGCTACAGTTAATGAAACTGCATTTTCAAAATTAAATGAGGTTGGAGAAAACGCAGAAAAGAATAAACAGAATTTGATAAATTTAAAAGATAATATTATACAAATAGATAAAAACATGGATGCTATAACAAGTGTTCTTGAAAATATTAATGGTAATTCTAAAAATTTAAATACATTATTATTAGAACTAAAGACAACTATGCCTTCAGTAAGCGGCGGCATTAATACTTTACAGCAAAATAATCAAAGTAAAAAGGATTTAATTAATTCAACTCAAAAAACATTAAATGCTTCTTTAGACAATATTCAGCTGAGTCTAAACAGTGCAGAGGCTTCAGTAAATAAAACTCATGATTTGATTCAAAGTCTTAACAATGGAATTGCAGCGACAAATAGCTCAGCTGTAAACTCAACAATTTATACTATTAATGCTCAAATTGATGCAATGATAAATGGAATTACCCCAATTATTAAATATCTTGAAACATTGAATGCTGCCAGTCCAAATGCAGAAACAGCAAATCTTATTGCTTCTTTAAAATGCACACAGACTTCATTAAATGATGCTAAAGATAAAGGCACTAATTTGCAGCAGCAATTTAATAAATCAAATGAGTTAAATAAAAATCTTTTGAATTCTTTAAATGATAGTATTTTAAAGGCGAATACAAATCTGATAAATTCCTCTAAGCAATATAACAGCAGTACAAAAGCATCACTTAACAAAATATTTAATAGCTTAATTACGGCAACCAATGATGCTTCTGATCTTTTAAAATCTGCTTCAGGGATGTCTTCACAAATTGATAATATTATAAATACCTCCATTGAAGGTACAAATGTTTCCTATAAGGTTTCTGGAGATTTAAACCGCAGACTTTATCAATTTAAGGATATTATTAGTCAGTTAAGCGATAAATTTCAACAGGTTAATAATAATGATTTAATTCAAATAATAACGATACTTCAAAGCAATCCGCAATTTATGGGTAATTTTATATCTTCTCCATTTGAATTAAGAGAAGAATCTATATATGGTATACCAAACTATGGATCTGCAATGTCTCCAGTATATACAGTTTTGGCTCTCTGGGTTGGATGCCTTATTTTAACTTCTATACTTAAAACAGAGGTTTCTTATTTTGATGGAATTGAAAATATAAGCCTTAGAGAACAGCATTTTGGCAAAATGCTTACATTTATTACACTTGCTGTAATACAAGCTTTTATTGTTTCGGTAGGTGATAAGCTGCTCTTAGGAGTATATAGCCAATATACAGTACTTATGATTATCTTTGCAATGGTTTCATCATTTACTTTTTCTATAATAACATTTACTATGGTATCTATTCTTGGAAACTTCGGCAAAGCTTTAAATATTGTTTATATGATTATTCAGCTGGCTGGTAGCGGGGGAACCTACCCAATACAGGTTGATCCTCTTATATTTAGAATACTTCAGCCTTTGTTTCCTTTTACCTATAGTATAGGAGGCTTTAGGGAAGCTGTAGCAGGGCCTATAATATCAAAAGTTGTATGGGATTTTGCAGCATTAATCTTATTCGCGGCAGTATTCATCTTAGTGGGTTATTACTTTAAAGAACCTCTTCATAAATTAGTTCATAGATTTGAAACTAAATTTAAAGAATCAGGAATAGGGGAATAAGAGGTATGTTGCTAAAGGAGGTACTATATGAGAAAAATCTTTAAAATTTATATTAGGGATTTAAAAACTATTGCTAGAAATCCAGCAGCTATTGTAATTATGATAGGACTTAGCATATTGCCTTCACTATACGCATGGATAAATATCGCGGCCTGCTGGGATCCGTATGCAAATACTGGAAATCTCCCAGTAGCTGTTATAAATAAAGATGAGGGTTCTGTTTTTAATGGTAAGAATATAAATGTTGGTAATGAAATTATTAAACAATTAAAAAACAATAAAAATATCGGTTGGCAGTTTGTGGATGAATGGCAGGCTAATTATGGGTTAAATGAAGGAAAATATTATGCTCTAATAGAAATCCCAAATAGTTTTTCAAAGGAACTTACAAGCCTAACCAGCGTTAGTCCAACTAAGCCTTATATAACCTACAGAGTTAATCAAAAATTAAATGCCATTGCAGCTAAGATAACAAATGCAGCTAAAAATCAGTTGGCAGATAACGTTAAAAGTAATTTTATTGCTACTGTAAATAATGAAGCTTTTAAAACACTAAACGATATTGGCGGGAAATTAAATGTAGATAAATCAAAAATACTTCAGCTAAGAGATACGGCAGCGGAGGCTAATAATAATATTGACAGCATTAAAAAGGTCATTAGTGATGCGAACTCAAACTCTGAAAATCTGCAGAATTATTTAAACAAATTTAAGACTAGTCTTCCTAAATTGACTGAGCAGATAAACAGTCTTCAAAAATCAACTGAAGCCAGCAAGGAATTAGTGCTATCAACTAAACAGACTGTTAATAACACCGCAAGCAATCTTAGCAGTGACTTAATACAGATACAATCAACAACTCAGCAGTTTCAAAATGTAGTTGATAGTTTAAGGTCAGGAAGCAGCAGTTCAGATAGTAATACAATAACTAGTTTATTAAATCAGTTAACTAATTTAAATGAGTCTTTAAGCAAAATTGCTATTAATGATATAAACTATCTTAATTCTATTGACTCTGTAAAACCTAACAATAATTTAAAGAATCTGATAAATTCATTGACAGATTTGAAGAAGGTAACAGATGCCCAAGCTGGAAAAATAAATGAAACAAAAAAAATGTATACAGCTAATTCTTCAAAGGATAATGTTGATTCATCATTAGATTCTCTTTCTGCAACTAATAATCAGCTTACTAGTCAAGCTAGTACAGCATCAAATATTTTTTATACTGGTGCACTTCCAGTTCTAAACAGTATTTCTGATGGACTGGTAGTTAGCCTTGATAATCTTAATTTGATTTTGGAAAGCACTAAGGTAATTGTGCCGCAGTTAGATGCTCTTGCTAATTTTGGAATAGCCAGCAGTAAACTCTCTGTAGAACAGGCAAATGAACTTAGCTCAAAACTTTCTTCAATACAACAGCAATTAAATGAATTAAGCAGCAAGATGAAAGATTTAAATGAAAAGAATTTAAATCAAATTATAAAATTATTGGAAATGAATCCGAACGATATAGCAAGCTTTCTATCATCTCCAATAGATGTAAATGAAACAGATATATATGGATCTGGAATATTTGGTGTAGGTCTTACGCCTTTCTATTCAGTACTTGCTATATGGGTAGGTTCATTATTAGCTTGTGCTTTATTGTCTGTAGAATGTAAGAATTTTGATGATGGAGAAAAGCTTACGCTTAAGCAGCAGCACTTTGGGAAAATGCTTTTATTTTTATCACTGTCTCTTATTCAGTCAACCATTATAATCTTTGGTGATAAATATATTTTAGGTGTAAATCCAGAGAACTTTAAGTTAATGCTTTTATTCGGATTACTGACAGGAATTGTTTTTACGACTATAATTTTCACCTTGGTGTCCATTTTTGGAAATGTAGGCAAAGCAATAGCAGTTATTATAATGGTGTTTCAAATTGCCGGTTCTGGTGGAATCTATCCTATACAGACTAATCCGGAAATATTTGGAGTACTGCAGCCTTTATGGCCCTTTACTTATGCCATAAATGGATTTAGAGAAGCGATTGCAGGCCCTATCTGGAAAAATGTATATGCAAATATAAATGCCCTGCTCATTTTTGCTTTTATATTCTTAATTATGGTTATATTTAAAAAGCCTTTCCATAAGATAACTGAATTTATGGAGCATAAGTTTAAAGAAGCAGGTTTATAATTAATTTTTAATATATAGTTGACAGTATGTAAAATAATAGTATAATAATTAGTAATAAAAGCATAATAATTACAAAATAAGCTTTGATAAAGAGGAGTAAAGGTTAAGGAGTATTAAGAGAGGAAGGTTCAGCGGCTGTAAGACCTTCTATACAAGTGATCTTGAAGGTAGCTTTGGAGCTTCTTTGCTGAATTTAGTAGGCAAAGACGGTTTTTCTGAACCGTTAAAGTATTAAGAGCCTATAAGGCTATGGCCTGTAGGAAAAAAGGTGGTACCGCGAGTATTATGTCTTCGTCCTTTTATGGATGAAGACTTTTTTATTTGTAAAAAATAATATTTAGGAGATGAGATAAATGGAAGAATCAAAAAACTTAGCTACAACGTACAATCCAAAAGAATTTGAAGAAAGAATTTATAAGAATTGGGAAGATAAGAAGTACTTTACTCCAAAGGTGGATAAAAATAAAAAGCCTTATACAATTATTATGCCTCCTCCAAATATAACAGGAAAGCTTCATTTAGGTCATGCTTTAGACAATACTTTGCAAGACTTTTTAATCAGAGTTAAAAGAATGCAGGGTTATAGTGCTCTTTGGCTTCCAGGAGAAGATCATGCAAGTATAGCAACAGAAGTAAAAGTAGAAAATGAGCTTTTAAAGCAGGGATTAAAGAAAAAGGAAATGGGAAGAGAAGCATTCCTTGACAAGGTTTGGGAATGGACTGATGAATATAGAGAAAGAATAAGACAGCAGCTTAAAAAGCTTGGAGCTTCTGCAGATTTTACAAGAGAAGCTTTTACTATGGATGAAAATTTAAACAAAGCGGTTAGAACAGTTTTTGTTAAGCTGTATAACGAAGGACTTATCTATCAAGGTAATAGAATAACTAATTGGTGTCCTAAATGTAAAACTGCATTGTCTGATGCAGAAATAGAATACAGCGAACAGGCTGGACACTTTTGGCATATTAAATATCCTGTAGTAGGCAGCAGCGAGTTTTTAGAAATTGCAACAACTCGTCCTGAAACAATGCTGGGAGATACAGCAGTAGCTGTAAATCCAAAGGATGAAAGGTATTCTCATCTTGTAGGCAAAACTTTAAATCTTCCTTTAGTGGATAGAGAAATTCCTATAATAGCTGATGATTATGTTGATTTAGAGTTCGGAACAGGGGCGGTAAAAATAACACCAGCTCATGATCCTAATGATTATCAGGTAGGAAAGAGACATAATCTTCCTGAAATAAAAATGATGAATGATGATGGAACAATAAATTATGTTGGCGGAAAGTATGCCGGTATGGATAGATACGAAGCTAGAAAGGCTATAGTAAAAGACCTTGAAGAGCAAGGGTATCTAGTAAAGGTAAAAGAGCATACTCACAATGTAGGCTGCCATGATAGATGCAGGACTACTGTTGAACCGATGATTTCAAAGCAGTGGTATGTTAAGATGGAAACTCTTGCAAAGCCAGCTATAGAAGTAGTAAGAGAAAAGAAAATCAAATTTGTTCCTGAAAGATTTGAAAAAATATATTATAACTGGATGGAAAATATTCAGGATTGGTGTATATCAAGACAGCTTTGGTGGGGACATAGAATTCCTGTTTGGTACTGCAAGGACTGTGGTGAAATGATAGTTTCCATGGACACTCCAACTTCCTGCAGCAAATGCAGCAGCAGTAACCTAGAGCAGGATACTGATGTTCTAGATACTTGGTTCAGTTCAGCTTTATGGCCGTTCTCAACTTTAGGCTGGCCGAATGAAAGTGAGGATCTAAAGTATTTCTACCCAACAAATACTCTTGTAACAGGCTATGATATAATATTTTTCTGGGTTGCAAGAATGATTTTCTCAGGAATTCATAATATGAAGGAAATTCCTTTTGACACTGTATTAATGCATGGAATAATTAGAGATGCTGAAGGCAAAAAAATGTCTAAGTCCTTAGGCAACGGAATTGATCCCCTTGATGTTATAGATGAATACGGAGCAGATGCACTTAGATTCATGCTTATAACAGGAAACTCAATGGGAAGCGATATCAGATTCCAGATGGAGAAGGTTGAAGCTGCTAGAAACTTTGCAAATAAGATTTGGAATGCTTCAAGATTTGTTATGATGAATCTTGATAAAGGTGTAATGGAAAAGTATAAAAATGAAAAAGAATATACTCTAGCAGACAAATGGATATTATCGAGATTAAATACAGTAGTATCTGAAGTTACTGATAATATAGAAAAGTTTGAGTTTGGAATAGCCTCACAAAAGATATACGACTTTATTTGGACAGAACTTTGCGATTGGTATATAGAGCTTGTTAAACCAGTTTTCTACGGAAATGATGAAAGACAAAAGGGTATTGCCTTTAATGTACTTTATAAGGTATTAACTACAAGTCTGCAGCTTCTTCATCCAATTATGCCATTTATAACTGAAGAAATTTATACTCATTTAGAACCTGAATATGAATCAATAACCATTTCAAAGTGGCCTGAGTATGATGAAAAACTAAGCAACAAAGAAGCAGAAGAAGATATGAATTTTGTAATTGATGCAATAAGAAGCATTAGAAATGTAAGGGCAGAAATGAACGTACCTCCTTCAAGAAAGGCAAAGCTTATGGCTTATGTAAGCAGCGAAGCTTTAAATGCTTTCAAAGCTGGAGATATTTACTTTGAAAAGCTTGCTTCAGCTTCAGAACTTAATATACTTGCTTCAAAGGAAGGAATACCTGAAAATTCAGTTTCAGTTGTAACTACAGGAGCGGAAATATATATACCTCTTCTTGATCTTGTTGATAGAGAAAAAGAGCTCGAAAGACTTAATAAGGAAAAAACAAAGCTTTTAGGAGAAATTGACAGAGTTGAAAAGAAGCTTTCTAATGAAAGATTTGTAAGTAAAGCTCCAGCAGAGGTTGTAGAAGAAGAGAGAGCAAAAGGTGAAAAGTATAAGGAAATGCTTGAAGCAGTATTGCAGAGAATAGAAAGCCTTATGTAAATGAAGAATGAAGAATGTAGAATTTTTGATTCTACATTCTAAATTTTAAATTCTACATTAGCTTTTGTTAGCGATATTGTGTTGGAGGTGATACTTTGAATTACACTGAAGCTATGCAATACATTCAAAACACTGCAAAGTTTGGCAGTAATTATGGTCTTGAAAGAACTGAAAAGATACTTGAATCTTTGGGAAATCCTCATAAAAAGTTAAAATGTATACATATAGCCGGCACAAATGGCAAAGGTTCTACAACTGCAATGCTTTCTGAAATTCTAAAGGAAGCTGGCTACAAGGTTGGAATGTACACATCACCATTTCTTGAAGAATTTGAAGAGAGAATTCAAATTAATGGAGTTAATATACCTAAAGATCATTTGAGTGATGTTGTAACAGCTGTATCAGCAGCAGTTGATAGGGTTATGCAGCTTGGCTACGAGCACCCAACTGAGTTTGAAATTATAACTTGTGCTATGTTTTTATATTTTTATAATCAAAAGGTGGATTATGCTGTTGTTGAAGTTGGACTTGGAGGAAGGCTAGATTCAACAAATGTTATTACGCCTATTTTAAGTATTATAACTTCAGTAAGCTATGACCATATGAAAATTCTTGGTGATACTTTAGCCGAAATTGCTTACGAAAAGGCAGGTATAATTAAGGAAGGAATTCCTTTAGTGTTGTATCCGCAAGTGGAGGAAAGTTATAAAGTTATAGAAAAGATATGCGAAGAAAGAAATTCATGGCTCATAGAGGTTAAAGAACATTGTGCTAGGTTTGTTGATGTAATTAATGATAATCAAAAATTTCTTCAAAAGATAGAAATCAATACTGATGAAAAAAATTATGAAGTGGAGTTATCTCTCTTAGGGAAGCATCAGCTTTTAAATTGTGCAGTAGTTTTACATGCGGTAGAGGAATTAAAGAGGCTTGGAGCTTCTATAAGTGAAACTGATATAATTAATGGCTTAAGAAAAGTCAAGTGGCCCGGCAGATTAGAGGTTATGAGAAATAATCCTTTAGTGATATTAGATGGTGCACACAATATAGATGGAATAAAAAAGCTTTCAGAAAGTATTGATACTTGTTTTAATTACAATAACATTATTTTAATTTTAGGCATACTAGCAGACAAGCAGGTAGAGGCAATGATCAACATTATAGCACCTAAAGCAAAAAAAGTTATTGCAGTAACGCCTAATTCTGAGAGAGCTGAACTAGCCGAAGAGCTTTCAAAGGAAGTAAAAAAAGTAAATCCAAATGTAGAGGTAATTGAAGATTATAAAGAAGCATACAATAAGGCCTTAAGTTATTGCAATAAAGAAGATATGCTTCTTATATCTGGCTCGCTTTATATGATTGGAGATATGAGAAAGATAATTAATAAATATAAATAGAAAAGGCAGGTTTTACCTGTCTTTTTTATTATATTTATTAACAGTTTAGGCCCATCTACATATTATATAATAGTATAACGGGGGTGATTATAGTGAGCTTTTTGTATGTATGCAATACTTCAAGTGATAACATTTCAAAAATTAATCTAGCCTCATTTAAAGAAGAAATCAAGATACCCTTAGGAATGGACAAGATAAACAAAATTGGTCCGCACGATTTGTGCGTTTATAACGATATGCTTTTGTCTGCAAACATGTACAGCAGCAGTTTATCTTTTATTAGTCTTAATGAAGATAAAGAAACTGAGAATTATTTCATAGGAATGCACTGCAATGGGGTTAAAATATGGCAGGATAATGCTTACGTTATATGTGGAGAAACAAATAGTCTTTTTCTTTTTAGTATGGCTAAGAAGAAAATAATTGAGGAAATACCTTGTGGAATTTTTCCGCATAGCATAAGCATATGTGAAAAAAACAATTTGGCAGTAGTAGCAAATATGCACAGTGAAAGTATAACTTTAATTGATTTAAGTAGCAAGGAATGTATAAAGAATATAAAAGTACAATCGTACCCAACAAAAGCAATCTTTTCAGAAGATGGAAGGTATATATTGGTATGCGAAAGCAAGATGGGATTAAATAAAAAAGGAACGTTAAACATAATAGATTTAAAAACTCTTGAAAGTTTAAAAAGAATCGAAGCTGGCAGCTCTCCAGTAGATATTTTTCTGGATGAAGAATACTGCTATGTATCAAATTTCGCTGATGGTACATTAAGCATTATAGATATTAATAATAGAAAAGAAGAAAAAAGAATAAAAATAGGTGGCATGCCTAGAGGAATAGTTAAAAGTGGTAAATATATATATGCAGGGGATAATTATAATAATGTTTTAGTACAAGTAGATCTTATAAAAGAAAGTAAAAAAGTCATAACTATAGGCGGTGAACCTACAGGAATGACCTTATGCTAATCTATTAGTGTCTTAAGAATACTGCTGTAAATTTCAGCTGAATTATTTTTCCATTTGCTGCAAAGCTCTCTTGCCTGCTTGTTTGAAGGGACGCTTATTTTTAAATCTATAAGAATTATGTCGTTTTCAGTTGCTTTCAAATTAACGATATAGTTGTTGTCTTTTTCTATAGTATAGTCTGCAGTAATACTAACTTCCTTCTTAATTTTATCCATATGCTTTTTTAAATAATTATCAAGTGTTTCAATCTTGTCCTTTGGTAACCTCTCTGCAAACATGGATAAAACTCTGGAGCCTTTATTTGCTATAACTAATCTATGTTTAGACTCTTCAGCTGTATACTCCAAAAACCCAGAGGATATTAACTCTGATATGTATTGGTGAAGAGTAAAGTAATTTATAAAATTATTTTCTAAAACTATTTGAGTTATTTGTATATTTGAAATTGGAAGCTTTAGTTTATCAAATATATAAAGCAGCAATAATTTATTTTCTGCTAAATCTGAAGTATCTCCAAACATAGTCTACCCCCTTATCGTGATTTTCAAGTATATTATAACATAAAAAGCACCGAAATAAATCGGTGCTTTTATATTTTATTATATGTATTTTATTATTTGTTTCCATTCAAGAGTTCCTTTTCTGCTAAACTTATAAGTCTCTTAACCATTTCACCGCCTACATGCCCGCAGTTTTTAGAGCTTACTGAACCCCAATAATCTTCTGAACCTTGATGTACTCCAAGGTCAAGTTCTTCAGCTATTTCATACTTCATGCTGTCTAAAATTTTATGTGCTTCTGGTACTAATTGATTTCTTTTACCTCCAGACTGACCAAGTGCCATAAGAAAATCTCCTTTCAATTTAATGTTAATAATAGTTTATGCCATAAGGTGGTCTATATACTGTGTGATTACAGGGATTTATTCCTTCACTTTCCACCTAAAAACAGAGTAATATAATTTTTTATTAGGAATAAAATTATAGGGAAAGTAAATTTGAAGAGGGAGATGTATGAAAAATTGGTATAAAAAAAATTCTATAACAAGGAAAGCTGTTTTAGCCTTTGGATTACTGTTTATAAGTGCTATAGCATCAATAGGGGTAAATTATAAAAGCTTAGGTGTTTTTAGATTAGTACATAAAAGTCTTCCAATATATTCAGTAGATACAAAGGAGAAAAATGCTGCAATTACATTTGATGTAAGTTGGGGGGAAGACAATACTATAAAGCTCTTGGACATACTAGATAAATATAATATTAAATGCACTTTCTTTTTAGTGGGAGGCTGGATTGATGGTAATGAAGCAACAGTGAAAGAAATTGTTAAAAGAGGACATGAGCTTGGAAATCATACTAACAAGCATCCAAATATGAGTACTATATCTAAAGAAAAGTTAATTCAAGAAATAATGACTTGTGATTCTAAAATAATTTCTCTTACTGGACAGGGAACAAAATTATTTAGATTTCCAGAAGGTTCATACAATGATATGGTAGTGAAAACCGTTGAACAAAGCGGGCGCTATGCAATCCAGTGGGATGTGGACAGCATTGATTGGAAGGAAAATGGTCCAGAAATTGAATATAACAGAGTAATTAAAAATACCAAGCCGGGATCCATTTTGCTGTTTCACAATAATGCAAAGTATACTACGGAAACCCTGCCTAGAATAATCGAAAAACTTAAGAAGGATGGATATAACTTTGTTAAGGTATCTGATTTGATTTATAAGGATAATTACTATATTGATGCCTCAGGAAAACAAATCAAGAAATAATGTTATTGAAACATATAATAAAAATGTATTATAATGGAAAAGTATATCGGAAAAGTATAAAATAATGGCTCCTGTTTAAAATAAGTTAAAGTTATTCATAAACAAGGAGATGATTTTATGGTAGATATACTCATTATTGAAAGTATAAAGGATGAGAGTTTTAGAACAAGTTTAATTCATAATCTTAATGTGCTAGGTATTGAATATAGTTTGCAAGCTGTGAATTGCGTTGGTACTTATGAAACAGATTATACAATAATAAATGGTCTCAACAGTTATATAAAGGGAGATTTTAAAGCTGCTTACTGTTTGGTTAATACAGACAACAGCTTGGAAAGCAGTATTAATTTATTTGGAAATATGATAACTTTTGGACTAAGCGGCAAAAATACGGTAACTGTTTCAAGTATTGATGGAGCAAGTTTTGTCTATTGCCTTCAAAGATATATAGGCTTAAATAATTCTAAAGTTATAGAGCCGCAGGAACTTCCTGTGTATTCAAATTATAAAAATGATAATGAACTTTATGCTATAATGGCAGCTATTACTATAGGTCTTTTAGAGGGACTTTCAGCAAGTTTTATAGAGAAAAAATTAAGTGAAAAAATTTTAGTTTTAAAATAAAAATGGTTATATTTTATATACGTTTTGAATATTTATATTTTGTGTAGGTAATTCAAAACTAAGGGAAAGAGGGGTTACGATGGACAATTTAATGTTGAACAATAAAATTTATTTGGAGGGCAGGATAGTATCAGAACTCCAATTTAGCCACGAAATGTACGGAGAAGGTTTTTATACCTTTAATCTTGAAGTACCAAGATTGAGTGACGCTAAGGATATTTTGAGCGTTACTGTTTCAGAAAGACTTATAGGAGGAATGGAACTAAAAGAAGGCAGTGATGTAATCGTAGAAGGACAACTCAGGTCTTATAATAAGTTTGTGGATGGCTCAAATAGACTTATACTTTCGGTTTTTGCAAGGAATGTTGAGTTCTGCATAGAAAAAAGTAAGAACCCTAATCAAATATTCCTTGATGGATATATATGCAAAATGCCAGTATACAGGACAACTCCTTTTGGAAGAGAGATTGCTGATATGCTTTTGGCAGTAAACCGTTCATACAACAAATCAGATTATATACCTACAATAGCTTGGGGAAGAAACTCAAGATTCTGTCAGGGTCTTGAAGTAGGAGATAATATAAGAGTTTGGGGAAGACTTCAAAGCAGAGAATATGAAAAGAAGATTTCTGATACTGAAAGCATTAAAAAAGTTGCATATGAAGTATCCATTTCTAAGATGGAAAGAGTTACTAAGGATTCTAATAATGAAGAAACTACAGAAGAAGTTATAATGGAAAAAAATGAGGAATAATATTATTTTATAAAAATTAGCAGAGGTTTCCCTCTGCTAATTTTTTATTTTCTTAAATCTTCAAGTATTTTAGTTTTTTCTTTAGTTTTATCATCAACTGTTTTGATAATTTTAGCAGGAGTGCCAGCAACAACTACACCTTCAGGTACATCTTCAACAACGACTGAACCTGCAGCAACAACAGAGCCTTTCCCTACTTTTACGCCTTCTAGAATAACGGCATTTGCACCTATCAGTACGTCATCCTCTATTTCACAAGGGGATTTGCTAGGCGGTTCAAGAACACCTGCAACTACTGCTCCTGCGCCCAAATGAACTCTTTTTCCTATTTTTCCTCTTGCGCCTACTACAGCATTCATATCAATCATGGCACCTTCTCCAATTTCGGCACCAATATTTATTACTGCTCCCATCATAACCACAGCATTTTTTCCTATAACAACTTTATCTCTAATAATTGCACCTGGTTCAATTCTAGCATCAACATTTAATATATCCATAAGAGGTATTGCTGAATTTCTTCTATCATGCTCCAGTTTGAATTTGACTATGTTTTCTTTGTTTCTTACAATAAAATCAGAAACTTCACTGGCTTCACCAAATAAAACATAGAAAGTGCCAGTACCGTAATAATCTATTTTTCCAAAATCACAATTGTTTAAATCACCAGAAATATATGCTTTTACAGGAGTTATTTTTTTGGATTCTTTAATAAATCTTGCAATTTCGTAAGGGTCCGTAAAATTATATTCCATAAATATTCTTCCTTTCTTTAGCTGCCCAGATTTTTAAATATATGTATATACAATAGATTATATAAAAAAATATACATAAATTAAAGGGGTACTGTATATTTTAAAATAAAATCTTTTAAATATATTTAAAAGAGTATATAATTTTAAAATAAATGTTTAAAGAAAAGGTGAAAATAATATGATTTCAAGAAACGTAAAAAGTATAGAAATTTCTGGTATTAGAAAATTTTTTAACAAAGTAACACAATTTCCAGAGGCAGTATCATTAACTCTTGGTCAGCCGGATTTTAATGTCCCTGAAAAGATAAAGTCGGCAATGATTGAAGCTATTGAAAAAAATAAAACAGGGTATACCTCAAATGCTGGCATAGAGGAACTAAGAAATGAAATATCAAGATATCTTGAAGGTTTTAATATAAGTTATGGAAGTGATGAGATATGCATAACTATCGGAGGAAGTGAGGCGCTTCTATCAACCTTTGCAGCGCTTCTAAACCCTGAAGATAAGGTTTTAATACCCAATCCTGCATATCCGGCTTATGAAAGTTGTGTTAAGCTTTTAGGAGCTCAAGTTATAAACTATGATTTAAAGCAGGACTTTTCAATTGATTTTAATAACTTACAAAATCTTATTGATGAACAAAAGCCTAAGCTAATGGTTCTATCCTATCCCTCAAATCCTACAGGAGCCGTACTGACTGAAAAGGATAGGAATAAGCTCTTTGAATTATTAAAAGATAAAAATATAATAGTGATATCAGATGAGATATACAGTGCACTTTGTTATGAGGAAAAATATTATTCTATTGCACAGTGTAAAGATATAAAATCAAAGATTATCTTAGTAAGCGGATTTTCAAAGATGTTTTCAATGACTGGACTTAGACTAGGATATGTTTGTGCGGATAAGAAAATTATAGATCAAATTATAAAGGTTCATCAGTATAATGTTTCTTGCGCTCCATCCATAGTGCAGTGGGGAGCTCATGAAGGTCTCAGAAACTGTCTTGAGGATGTAGAAAAAATGAAAAATGAATTTATAGAAAGAAGGGATTATGTCTATAATAGGTTAATTAGTATGGGAATGGAAAGTAATCTTCCAAAGGGAGCTTTTTATATATTTCCTTCAATAAAGAAATTTAATTTAGACAGCGAAAAATTTTGCGAAAGACTTTTACGTGAAGCAAAAGTTGCTGCAGTACCTGGCTCAGCCTTCGGAATAGGTGGTGAAGGCTATATAAGAATTTCTTATTCCTATGATATAAAAACCCTAAAAGAGGCTTTGGACAGAATGGAGAAATGGGTTAATGAAGATTTTTAAGAAGATATATAGATAAGAAGATAAATAGATAAGAAGATATATAGATAAGAAGATATATAGATAAAGATGGGACACTCTAAAATAGAGTGTCCCATCTTTATCTATATTGAATTTTCAAGCACATTGTCCATTGAGTAAAAACCAATAGGTTTTCCTCCCATGTACTCGCATGCTTTTAAAGCTCCAACCGCAAATACATCTCTTGACATTGCTGAGTGTTTTATTTCTATGGTTTCTCCCTGTCCGGCAAAAATAATATCATGTTCACCAACTATGCTTCCTCCTCGTACGGCATGTATCCCTATATCACTATGCTGTCTTTTGCCTGAGCCTTCTCTTCCATAAACATAATCTGTTTTCTCAGGAATAGCAGCTTTAATAGTGTTTGCGAGAAGAAGTGCTGTTCCGCTAGGAGAATCTACCTTTTGATTGTGATGTTTTTCAACTATTTCTATATCATAATCTTTATATAAAAGAGCACTTACTTTCTTAAGTATATTATTAACTATATTTACACCTAAAGACATATTTGCTGATCGAAATACTGGTATCACCTTACTGTATTGTTCGATCTTTGAAAGCTGCTCCGAGGTATAACCCGTTGTGCATAATACTATAGGAAGATTTTTTTCTTTTGAATATTCTAAAATACTATCTAAGGAATCAGGTCTGGAAAAATCAAGTATAACATCAATAACTTCTTTACAATCAAAAATATTAGAATAAACAGGATAATCAGACTTTGATATAAATTTATCAACACCTGCTGCAATTTTTAAATTCGGATAATTCTTGCAAAGGGAAGAAATTGTTGTTCCCATTTTCCCAGAGCATCCATTTAATAAAATATTTATCATTTAATTAACACCACCCTGTTATATTAAACCGTAGGCTTTAAGTTCTCTTTTTAAAACTTCAAGATTTCCGTCATTCATATCACATAAAGGTAGTCTGAGGTGACCTACATTCATGTTCATAAGATTCATTGCTGTTTTTACAGGTATTGGATTGGTTTCAATAAATACAGCATCATTTAATGCCAAAGCATTTAACTGGAGCTTTAAGGCTTCTTCATGCTTTCCTTCAAAATATAACTTGCACATATTGTGCATATCACTTGGTATTATATTAGCAAGAACTGATATAACACCAATGCCTCCAACTGACATAATAGCAATAGTCTGGTCGTCATTTCCGGAGTATATGTCAATTCTGTCTTTGCACAGAGCCTTCATTTTTGCAATTTGACTTATATTACCGCTGGCCTCTTTTATAGCAACAATGTTTTTAAATTCACAAAGTGCAAGAAGAGTTTTTGGTTCTATATTCATTCCGGTTCTTGATGGTACATTATATAAAATTATAGGTTTATTGACACTTTTTGAAATAGCTCCAAAGTGTGCAATAAGGCCTTTTTGTGTAGTTTTATTGTAATAAGGTGTTATAACTAACAGTCCGTCAACACCAATACTTTCAGCCCACTGACTCATTTTAATAGAAGCTTCTGTATTGTTTGTTCCTGTACCTGCAATAACAGGTATTCTTTTATTTACAGTATCTACAGTGAATTTTATAGTTTCTTTTCTTTCAGCTTCACTCATAGTAGAAGCTTCACCTGTGGTTCCGCATGCTACAATAGCATCAGTTCCGTTTTCAATATGCCATTCTAAAAGTTCTTTTAGTTTTTCAAAGTCTACACCAGATTCATTAAAAGGTGTTACAATTGCTACAGCAGAGCCTTTAAAAATACTCATTATTAAATTCCTCCTTTTACTCGAAACACTGGGCAGCCTGAGCTTGTTAGCTTCCGCTCACAGGCTGCCCGTTGAAGTCCATTTAGGACTTCAAGATTCAAATTAACTAAATTGTAGTAATTTTATTTATTTGCCTTCACTTATTATGCATTCTGCAATTTGTACTGCATTTGATGCAGCGCCTTTTCTTATATTGTCTGCTACAACCCAGAGATTAAGTCCGTTTTCCAGGCTAAAGTCTCTTCTGATTCTTCCAACATATACTTCATCATGGCCTTCAGCATCAATTGGCATTGGATAAACTAAATTCTTCACATCATCTTTTAATATAATACCTTCTGATGTTTTATAAAGCTCAAATATATCTTCAAGATTAAATTCGTTTTTCAGCTCTACATTTATACTTTCACTGTGACCATAGTACACAGGAACTCTTACTGTAGTTGCAGTAATCTTTAAAGATGAATCATGCAGTATTTTTTGTGTCTCGTTAATCATTTTAATTTCTTCTTTTGTATATCCATTTTCAGTAAATACATCTATATGAGGAAGTATATTATTTGCTATCGGGTATGAGAATTTTTCAGGTGTTTTTCCTTTAAGACCTTCTTCTAAGTCAGAAAAACCACCCATTCCTGCGCCTGATACAGCTTGATAAGTAGAATAAACTATTCTTTTGATTCCATATCTATTGTAAAGCGGCTTTAAAGCTACCACAGCTTGAATTGTAGAACAATTAGGATTTGCTATAATTCCTTTGTTCCATTTGATGTCTTCCGGATTAACCTCAGGTACTACCAAAGGAACCTCAGGATTCATTCTCCAGGCGCTGCTGTTATCAATGACAGTAGCGTTATATTTTGCAAAGATTGGAGCAAATTTTAGGCTCACATCACCGCCTGCTGAAAACAGAGCAAAGTCTATAGATTTGCCTTTTATGTTTTCCTCACTAAGTTCTTCTACTAATAGTTCTTTTCCTTTGAAGATAACTAGTGAACCTGCTGATTTTTTAGAAGCAAATAAGTAAAGTTTTTCTACGGGGAAGTTCCTTTCCTCTAGTACTTGAAGAAACTTTCTTCCAACCATACCAGTGGCTCCTACAATTGCTACGTTATAATTCATGATAAAACCTCCTAAAAACAGTATACTATATTATATAAAATATAAAGAAAAAATCATATAGTTTACTATAATAAAATAAAAATTTTAAAGGTAATAATGCCTTTGAAATAGGAATATTATTTCAATATTAAAATAAAAATGTAATATGGAGGAAAAAACTAAATTATAAGGCAGTTAATTCATCAACATCAAAATAATCCAAAAAAGAAGGAAGCAATTCATAAGACTGAAAATTATAAACATATTTCCTTAAATTATATGATGAAAAATAGAATTATATCAGGTTGACAAGCCTAAAATTGTATGCTACGATATTGAAAATGAAAAATTCAAATAACCTTCATTCAAATTTACAACTATTTTGTCTATATTTTTGCGGAATAAGAATAAAGTGGCAGATTAAATAAAAAATTTTATATTTTCAGTAAATTTAAGAAGGAAATTTAAATTTTTAGTTGAATATATATAAATACAATAAATTGTTTGTGATAAGTAGCAATACTTATTATATATAAATAAAAAGGGGGAATTCAATTGAAAAGTAAAAAATTAGCGGCAGTTGTAATGGCTACCACAGTTTTAACTTCAGTGTTAGCTGGATGTTCATCAAAACCAGCGCCAACTCCAACAGGAGGAAATACTGCAGACATTGACAAGGATCAGTATTTAAATCTAGTTCTTGCAGCTGAACCTAAGACAATGGACATATCAAAAGCTACAGACCTTTATTCAACTCAAGTACTTAAGGAAATTACAGAAGGCTTAACCAGAATGGAAACTGACAAGGATGGAAAAGAGTTTGCTGCACCAGCAGGAGCAGAAAAATGGGTTACATCTCCAGACGGATTAAAGTGGACATTCACATTAAGAGATTACAGCTGGGCTGATGGTCAAAAGGTTAAAGCTTCAGATTATGTATACAGCTTACTTAGAACTCTTGATGCAAACACAGCATCACAATATGCTTACTTCTTATTCCCAATAAAGGGAGCAGAAGCTTACAATGCTGGTAAAGGAAAGAAAGAAGATGTTGGAGTTAAAGCTGTAGATGACAAGACTCTTGAATTTACATTGAACCAACCAACACCATACTTCCTATTATTAACTAACTACAAAACTTTCTTACCTCAAAGAGAAGACTTTGTTAAGAAGTACGGCGACAAGTACGGTACTGAACTTGAAACATTACCAGTAAGCGGTCCTTTCAAAATAACTGAATGGGTACACCAAAACAAAGTTACTCTTGAAAAGAACGATAAATACTGGGATAAAGACAAAGTTAAATTAAGCAAAGTTAACTATAAAATAATAAAAGATGAAAATGCTAGAATGAATGAACTTCTTAATGGTTCATTAGATTCATCAGGCGTTAGAAAGCAAGAATGGGTAGATAAATTTACTCAAGCAGGAAAGTATAACCAGATAGGCGGATATGATGGATCTATAGTTTACCAATTTTACAATCAAAAATCTAAAATATTCAGCAATGCTAAAACTAGACTTGCTATGAACCTTGCTCTAAACAGAGAAGATATAGTTAAGACACTTTACAAAGGTCTTGGAACTCCTGCTTATGGATGGATACCATATGGAATTCAAATTGGAACTGAAGAATACAGAAAAGCTGTTGGAGTTGAGCCTTTAAAGGCTGCTGCTGAAAAGAATAAAGATCCTAAAGCTTTATTTATTGAAGGTATGAAAGAATTAGGTCTTGGCGAAGATCCAAGCAAAGTTACAATTAAGATGTTAGAATCTGGTACAGATGCACAATCAAAGGAATTTGCTGAGTACTATCAACAAGCTTATCAAAAAGCTCTTGGCGTAAAGATCGACA
Organism: Clostridium rhizosphaerae; assembly: GCF_016765585.1. Classification (GTDB taxonomy): domain Bacteria; phylum Bacillota; class Clostridia; order Clostridiales; family Clostridiaceae; genus Clostridium_AT; species Clostridium_AT rhizosphaerae. The sequence goes on along the minus strand of NZ_JAESWC010000018.1, from coordinate 428,735 downwards.
TTCAATACATGGAATGGGATACTTTCCAAAAGAAATTAGATGCATTTGAATATGATTTAGCTGGTATGGCATGGGGCGAAGACTACAATGACCCAATGACATTTATGGATATGTGGTTAAGCAATGCTAACCAAGTTCAAACTGGCTGGAAAAATGCTAAGTACGATGATTTAGTTAACAAGACAAGAACAGCTAAAGACAGTAAAGAAAGATTAGACTTATTCAAACAAGCTGAGCAAATGCTTGTAGTTGATGAAGCTACTGCAGCTCCTGTTACTTACAGAAAATATCAAACATTCAGAGCTAAGTATGTTCAGAATTTAATGCTTGTAAACTTTGGAGAACCAGAACTTAAGTATGCATATACTCAAGGAAGAGGAAAATAATAAATAGTTCTTTAAAGGCATAAAAGATATATAAAGTTGCTGCAGAGTGGTTACCTGCAGCAACCAATTTTATTTAATGGAGGGATGACAAATGCTAAAATTTATAGCAAAGCGTTTAGGTTATATGATAGTCACCTTATGGATTATTACAACAATTACCTTTATGCTTATGCATCTTATGCCTGGTGATCCATTGTCAACAGGAGCAAAGAAATTGCCTGCAGCAGTTCAGGCTAATTTTAGAGCAAAATATGGTTTGGATAAATCAGTTCCTGAGCAGTACTTTGCATATATTAAAAATATAGTTAAGGGTGATTTGGGAGAATCTCTTGTTTATCCTGGAAGAGATGTAAAACAGATTATTAAAGAACAAACCCCAAGATCAGCAAGACTTGCGGTTCAGTCAATATTTTTAGGATTTACCATTGGATGTGCTTTAGGACTTGTAGCAGCCTTCAATAGAGGAAAATGGCCAGATTATTTGGTTATATTTATTGCACTATTAGGTATTTCCGTACCAAGCTTTGTAATAGGTGCGTTATTGCAGTATGCATTTACTGTTAAGCTTATGTGGTTCCCGACAACAGGATGGGGAAGCTTTAAGCATACAGTGTTGCCTTCAATAGCATTAAGTTTTGGTGCTATAGCAGTTTATGCAAGATATATGAGAGCTAATGCTCTTGACGTTATTGGACAAGACTATATATTAACAGCTAGAGCAAAAGGAGTATCCAAGTTTGCATTAGTTTGGAAGCACGTAGTTAGAAATGCAATACTTCCTGCAATAACAATACTTGGACCTGAAATAGCTGGAATGATTACTGGTACTTTTGTTATCGAAACTATGTTCTCCATCCCTGGTCTTGGTAATTACTTCGTTTCAAGTATAACAGACAAGGACTTTACTATGATTATGGGTCAAACTATTTTCGTAGCTGCACTTTATATTGTATCTCTAGTTGCAGTTGATATAGTATATGGACTTGTAGATCCAAGAATAAGAATAACAGGTGAAAAGAGATAGGAGGGCAAAACATGGCTGAATTAAGCAAAGATAAGTTTCGAATAGTTGGTTGTGAGAATGCCGATGCTGACGAAATATTAAGACCTAATATGACATACTTTCAAGACGCTTGGAGAAGACTTAAGCAAAATAAAGTAGCTATAGTTTCTTTGATTGTTTTGTTATTAATATCTTTATTTACAATATTTGGTCCTATGATGACTCATTTTAAATTTGAAGAAACTAATACAGATATAATAAATCAAAGACCTAATCTTGTTCACTTATTTGGTACAGATGTTCTAGGAAGAGATTTATTTGCAAGAGTTTCAATAGGCGGAAGAGTATCTATGATTATAGCTCTTGTTGGAGCGATTATTGATACTGTTGTTGGTGTGCTATATGGTGGTGTTGCTGGATATTTCGGCGGTATTGTTGATGATATAATGATGAGAATTATCGAAATATTAGGGAGTATTCCTTATTTAATAGTTGTTATACTTATTTCTCTTGTATTAACAGAGGGTGGAATTCTTCCTATAATAGTTGCTTTATGCTTTACGGGTTGGGTTGGTATGGCCAGGCTTGTAAGAGGACAAATTTTGCAGATAAAAGAGCAGGAATATGTTCTTGCAGCGCAGGCCCTTGGAGCTAATGCAAACAGAATAATATTAAGACACTTAATTCCTAACACTGTTGGTGTTATGATAGTTTCTATAACTTTTGATATACCTAGCTTTATATTTGCTGAAGCTTTTCTAAGTTTTATAGGATTAGGAATAAAATCACCTAATACAAGCTGGGGTGCATTAGCATCATCAGGACAGCAGAACTTGATGTTCTATCCTACACAGTTATTTTTCCCATCGTTATTTATCAGTTTAACGATGCTTTCATTTAATTTACTCGGTGATGGATTAAGAGATGCTCTGGATCCAAGATTACGTCAATAGGGGGAGAAATAGCGATGGAAAGAATATTAGATGTTAAAAACTTAAAAGTATCTTATCATACCTATGCTGGTGAAGTTCAATCAGTAAGAGGTGTTGATTTCTATTTAAATAAAGGTGAAACCTTAGCTGTTGTTGGTGAATCAGGCTGCGGTAAGTCTGTTACAGCAAAGTCTATAATGAGGCTTATTCAAACACCTGGTGAAATAAAACAGGATTCAGAAATATTATTTGATGGGAAAGATTTAGCTAAGCTTTCAGAAAAGGAATTAAGAGAAATTAGAGGTTCCGAGATAAGCATGATTTTCCAGGACCCAATGACTTCATTAAATCCTACAATGACGATTGGAAAGCAAATTGCTGAAAGTTTAATTATTCATAGAGGTATGAGCAAGCATGAGGCTTTAGCTGAGGCTGCAAAAATGTTGAAGCTTGTTAATATTCCAAATGCAGAAAAAAGAGTTAAGCAGTATCCGCATGAATTTTCAGGCGGTATGAGACAAAGAGCTATGATTGCTATAGCGCTTGCCTGCAATCCTAAAATTCTTATAGCTGACGAGCCTACTACTGCTCTTGACGTTACAATTCAAGCTCAGATAATGGATCTTATAGGAGATCTTCAAAACAAGCTTGGAACAGCAGTTATACTTATAACTCACGACCTTGGTGTAGTAGCTGACTCTGCTCACAGAATACAGGTTATGTATGCAGGAAAGATAATTGAAAGAGGAACTACAGATGAAATATTCTATAATCCTCAGCATCCATATACTTGGGCGCTTTTACAATCTGTTCCAAGATTAGATACTGGACATAAGGACAGCTTATACTCCATAAAAGGAACACCTCCGGATCTTTTAAAGCCTCCAGTAGGATGTCCTTTTGCATCAAGATGCGAGTATGCTATGCCTATATGTAAAGAGGCTATGCCTGAGATTACTAAGATGACAGAGAACCACGAAGTATCTTGCTGGCTTAAGCATCCTTTAGCACCAAAAGTAGAAAAAAGCTTAGCAGGAGGTGCAAAATAATGGCAGCAGAAAATTTAATCGAAGTTAAAAATCTTAAAAAATATTTTAAAGTAGGCAAGGATGCTACACTAAAAGCGGTAGATGATGTAAGCTTTGTTATTAAAAAAGGTGAAACCTTAGGACTAGTAGGAGAGTCCGGCTGCGGCAAGACTACCTGCGGAAGAACTGTTATGGGTTTATATTCAGCTACAGCTGGAGAAGTTTTATTTGATGGTGTAAATATCCAAGGTTTAAATAAAAAAGATAAAAAGGAATTTAGTAGAAGAGCACAGATAATATTCCAAGACCCTTATGCATCCTTGAACCCAAGAATGACAGTAGGGGATATTATTGGAGAAGGTATTGATATTCATAATCTTCATACAGGACAAGAGAGAACAAATAGAATTTATAAACTCTTAGAGCTTGTAGGATTAAATAAAGAGCATGCTTCAAGATTTCCTCATGAGTTTTCAGGAGGACAAAGACAAAGAATAGGTATTGCAAGAGCACTTGCTATAGAACCAGATTTTATAGTTTGTGACGAACCTATTTCAGCGCTTGACGTTTCTATACAGGCGCAAATAGTAAACCTGCTTATTAAACTTCAAAAAGAGCTAGGTCTTACTTATTTATTCATTGCCCATGACCTATCAATGGTTAAGCATATATCCGACAGAGTAGGTGTTATGTATTTGGGCACTATGGTTGAGTTAGCAAGCAGCCACACTTTATATGAAAAACCTTTACACCCTTACACTCAGGCGCTGCTTTCAGCAATTCCTATTCCTGACCCAGAAACCGAAAGGAATAGACAAAGAATTATGCTTGAAGGCGAAGTGCCAAGCCCTATCAACCCAAAACCAGGTTGCAGATTTGCGGCTAGATGCAGATATGCAAAACCAATCTGCAGTGAGGCACAGCCTGAGTTTAAAGAAATTGAAAAGGATCATTTTGTGGCTTGTCATCTCTTTTAAGATGAGGGGGAGCAATCTCCCTCATCATTTTTAAATACATACTTCCATATTATTACTTATTAGTATTATTAACCTAATCATTTCATTATAAATATTTTTTCTTAAAAACAACTCTGTACATTTCATAAATTTTTTCATTATAATTTCTGCTTGAATTCTTCATGAGTATTCACATAACAAGTATTTTATGCATAGTTATTTATTAATTATTTATTAAAAAGGTATTACTAAAGTTTGAATTTCAAGAATATTTAATTAAATGACTGAATATATATTTATATCATCGAAATATTTATATACAAAGCAAAAGCTTCAATACATTAATGATCTACTAAATATCCTTAAAGATTAGATATTATATGACATCATTAATGTAGAAACTTTATTGTATTTTATATATTTAAAACCAAAGAAAATATTAATAAATTTAATTAGGGGGAGTTGTTGTGGGCAGATATGTACTAAAAAGAATATTCTCAAGCATTATAACCTTATGGGTTGTAGTAACCCTAACCTTTACCTTATCAAGGGTAATACCGGGTGGACCGTTTGATTCAGAGAAGGATACACCAATAGAAGTAAGAAAAAACCTTGAGGAGAGGTATAAATTAAATGAGCCTGTGTATATTCAATACGTGGATTATTTAAAGAATTTGGTTAAACTGGATTTAGGGCCGTCGTTTAAGCAAAAAGGAGTTTCTATAAATGAAATTATAAGCAGAGGATTTCCTGTTTCTGCAAAGTTGGGTGTTGCAGCTGTCAGTTTAGCGGTTATATTTGGATTGATATTAGGTATAATAGCTGCTCTTAAGCAGGGGAGATGGCCTGATAGGGTGACTATGTTTATAAGCACTCTTGGAGTAACCATACCAGCCTTTGTTATTGCAACACTGTTTATATATTTCTTCGCTGAAAAATTGAGATGGTTTCCGGTATATGGATTAGATACCCCAAGACATTATGTATTGCCTGCAATAGCATTAGGCGGATACTCAATGGCGTTTATCTCAAGGCTTGTTAGATCAAGTCTTTTAGATGTAATAAGGCAGGATTACATTAGAACAGCGAAGGCAAAAGGTTTATCTGAAACTTCTATAATTATTAAGCATGCACTTAAAAATGCTATGCTTCCAGTTGTAACTTATCTGGGACCCCTTGTGGCAGGTGTTTTGACAGGAAGCTTTGTTATAGAAAAGATTTTTACAATACCAGGTCTTGGCAGATCTTTTGTTGATAGTATAGGAAATCGTGACTATACAGCTATATTAGGTGTAACGGTGTTTTATAGCTTGTTCTTAGTATTATGTAATCTGTTTGTTGACTTAGTTTATGCCTTTATTGATCCAAGAATTAAACTGGAAGGGTAGTGAGCAGTATGGAAAGTTCTTACGAGAAGCTTAATTTTGAATTTGTTGATAAAGAAAAAAAGGCTGCACAAGAATCTATAAGACCAAGTGTAAGCTACTGGCAGGATGCTTGGAGAAGGCTTAAGGAAAATAAAGTAGCTATGATTTCTATGGTGACTATATTTGTTATAGTAATTTTAGCTATTGTGGGACCTTACATTAGTAAATTTGATTATTCAAGTAATGATCTTATTAATTCTAATCAATATCCTGATAAAGTTCATTGGTTTGGTACCGATGAGCTTGGAAGAGATTTATTTGTAAGAGTTATGTATGGGGCGAGAATTTCTTTGTCTGTTGGGTTTGTTGCAGCTTTTATAAACTTAACTATAGGCATACTGTATGGTGGAATTTCCGGATATCTTGGCGGAAGAGTAGATAACCTAATGATGAGAATCGTTGATGTTATTTATAGTATCCCAATGATGCTTTATGTAATTTTGCTGATGGTTGTACTAGGAAAAGGACTGACTAATGTATTTATAACCCTTGGTATTGTATATTGGGGAAATATGGCCCGTATAGTTAGAGGTCAGGTGCTTTCCCTAAAGGAACAGGAATTTATATTGGCGGCTAAAGCAGCCGGAGCTAAAAAAAGCAGAATAATTTTAAGACATCTTATACCTAACTGCATGGGACAGATTATTGTAACTTTAACTTTATCTATTCCCGGGGCAATATTTACAGAAGCTTTTTTAAGCTTTATAGGACTTGGAGTTTCCGCTCCTATGTCAAGTTGGGGAACACTTTGCAACGATGCTCTTTCAATTTTTAAAACTCATCCTTATCAGTTGTTTATTCCAGCAATTGCAATTTGTATAACTATGATTGGCTTCAATTTATTCGGTGATGGGCTAAGAGATGCTCTTGACCCTAAGATGAGAAAGTAGGTGTATTTTATGGATAATTTGCTTGAAATAAAAGATTTAAGTACCTCTTTCTTTACTCATGTGGGTGAAGTTAAAGCAGTAAGAAATATATCCTTTGACTTAAAACGCGGTGAGGCGATAGGAATAGTAGGGGAGTCTGGAAGCGGTAAGTCTGTTACTATGTTTTCGGTCATGAGACTTTTAGTCGAAACAGGGAAAATAGTAAATGGAAGTGTAGTTTTTGATGGAAGAGATATAGTTACCTTAAAAGAAAAAGAGATGAAAGAAATCAGAGGAAATAATATTAGTATGATATTTCAAGATCCTATGACTTCATTAAATCCAGTCCTAAGGATTGAAACACAAATGGTTGAAGCTTTAAGACTGCATAAAGGACTTGGAAAGGAAGAAGCAAGAAAAGTATCCGTTGATATGCTTAGACTTGTTGGAATACCAAGCCCTGAAAAAAGAATGAAACAGTATCCTCATGAATTCTCAGGCGGTATGAGACAAAGAGTTATGATTGCTATGGCGCTTTCTTGTCAGCCAAAGCTCTTAATAGCGGATGAACCTACAACAGCTCTAGATGTTACTATTCAGGCGCAAATACTTGAAATTTTAAATGATTTAAGAGAAAAATTAAATACATCTATCATTTTGATTACTCATGACCTAGGAATAGTAGCCGATATTTGTGACAAGGTAAATGTTATGTACGGAGGCTGCATAGTTGAAAAAGGGACTACAAGAGATATTTTTAATAATTCTAAGCATCCATATACATGGGGACTTTTAGACAGTGTGCCAAATCCAAAGACCTTGACGAAAGAGAGACTTAAGCCTATAGAGGGTCAGCCGCCGGATTTGTTGAATCCTCCTAAAGGATGTCCTTTTGCACCACGCTGTAAGTTTGCAATGGAAGTATGTCTTCAAAAGATGCCAGAGGAATTTAAAATAAGTGATACTCAAAGATCAGCCTGCTGGTTAAACCATCCTTTAGCTCCTAAAGTAGAAAGGTCAACTAAGAGAGGGGTATAGAAATGAATGAAGAGTATTTGGTTTCTGTTAAAAATTTAAAAAAGTACTTTCCTATTAATAAAGGATTGTTTAATAAATCTGTGAGCAATGTTAAGGCAGTTGATGATGTATCCTTTGATATAAAAAAAGGAGAGACATTAGGTCTTGTTGGTGAGTCAGGATGTGGAAAAACTACCTGTGGAAGAACTCTCATAAAGCTTTATGAGCCTACCAGTGGTGAAATAATATATAATGGACAGCATATTGAAAAATTATCAGAGAAAGAAATGCTTATCTATAGAAGAAAAATGCAGATTATTTTTCAGGATCCCTACGCTTCTCTAGACTCAAGAATGACTGTTGGAGATATTGTTGGAGAATCTATTGATATACATAAGCTTATGAAAGGCAAAGAAAGAAAAGAAAGAATAGATTATTTGCTTAACATGGTTGGATTAAATACGGAACATATGAACAGATATCCTCATGAGTTTTCAGGGGGACAAAGACAGAGAATCGGGATAGCAAGATCCCTAGCCGTTGAACCAGAATTTATAATCTGCGATGAACCTATATCTGCTTTAGATGTATCCATCCAAGCCCAAGTAGTTAACATGCTGGAGGATTTGCAGGATTCTTTAGGATTAACATATCTATTTATAGCTCACGACCTATCAATGGTTAAGCACATATCAAATAGAATAGGTGTTATGTATTTGGGGAATTTAGTTGAGATAGCGGAAAGTAATGAACTCTATACTCATCCTGTGCATCCGTATACAACGGCGTTATTGTCTGCTATACCAATACCCGATCCAGATGAAGCTGCCCAAAGGAAAAGAATAGTGTTAGAGGGAGATGTTCCAAGTCCGATTGACCCTCCTCCAGGCTGCAGGTTTAGAGGAAGATGCAGATTTGTAAAAGAAGTATGCAAAGAAGTAACACCATCTTTAAAAGATATTGGAGGCGGACATCAAGTAGCGTGCCATCTAGTTGAATAATTTGTAAATTAACAACCTCAAAATATTTATGGTTGTTAAGATAAATATTGAAAAAATAAAGGGGGAAAATTTAATGGTAAAGAAAAAGCTTTCAAAATTGTTTATACTCGTGACTACTATAGTTATGACCACTTCCATATTTGCAGGCTGCAGCAAGCCAGCTCCTGCTAATACTAATCCGGGTACAAGTGCTGCAAAAGATGAACAATCAGTTGTTTACAATCTTGGAGCAGAAAATGATACCTACGATCCGGGTCTTGCAACTACAGTTGGATCTGCTACAGTTGTAAATCAGGTGTTTGAGGGACTCATGAGACTTAATGATAAAAACCAGCCGGAACTTGCAGCTGCAGAAAAAGTGGATTTTGATTCTAATAATCCAACTAAATATGTATTTCATATTAGAAAAGATGCAAAGTGGTCAGATGGCCAGCCTGTTAAAGCTAAAGATTATGAATATGCATGGAAAAGAGTATTAGACCCAGCTGTAGCATCAGGCTATGCAACTCAGCTTTATTATTTGAAAAATGGAGCGGCTTTTAATGGAAAGCAGGCTAAAATTGATGATGTTGGTGTAAAGGCAAAGGACGATAATACTCTCGAAGTTGAACTTGAAAATCCAACACCATACTTCTTACAGCTATGTACTCTAGCAACACTTATGCCTGTTAGACAAGATATAGTTGAAAAAGATAAAGACAAGTGGGCAACAAAGCCTGAAACTTATGTAGGAAATGGACCGTTTAAAGTAACTGCTTATACACCTGATAAGGAAATGCAGTTTGTTAAGAACGACAACTATTGGAATAAAGCTCAAGTTAAATTGGATAAAATGAAGTTTGTTATGATAGTTCAGCAGTCTTCAGCATTATCAGCTTTTGAAACAGGTGAAGTTGATTATCTTGACTCAATACCTAGTAATGATGTTCCTAGATTAACTAAGGAAGGCAAGGTTGTTAGTCTGCCTTATATAGGAACTTATTATATAAGCTTAAATAATAAGAAACCAGGACTTGATAATCCAAAGGTTAGAAAAGCTTTATCCTTAGCTATAGACAGACAAGTGCTTATAGATAAGGTTTGGCAGGACCCACGTAAGCCAGCTACATCATTTGTGCCATATGGTTTCCCAGACAGTGATTCCTCAAAGCAGTTTAGAGATGTTGGGGGAGATATGCTTCCTGCAAAGGGCGATGTAGAAAAAGCTAAACAACTTTTAGCTGAAGCTGGATTCCCAGATGGAAAGGGCTTCCCGCAAGTGGAATATGCTTATAATAATGATGAAACTCATAAAAAGATTGCTCAAGCAGTTCAAGATATGTGGAAAAAGAATTTAGGAATCGAAGTTAAACTAAATGAAGTTGAGTGGAAGGTATTTACCCCACAAAGAAGAGCAGGTAACTACTTTATAGCTAGAGATGGATGGATAGGAGACTACATGCACCCAATGACAATGCTTGATATATTTGTTACTAAAGACGGAAATAATCATCCTCAGTACAGCAATCCTAAGTACGATGCATTAATCTTAGGGGCTAAGAAAGAAAAGGATCCAATTAAGTCAATGCAGATGCTTCACGATGCTGAAAAGATACTTATAGATGAAGATTCAGCAATGATTCCAGTAGCTTTCTATGTATCTAATGTAGCTTGTAAGCCTTATGTTAAAGGTGTTCGTAAGACTCCTGTTGGAATGATGTATTTTGACAGAGCTTATGTAGAAGGAAAGGCTGCAGCTAAATAATAATTATTGAATTAAGGTTCAGGGGATTTATCCTCTGAACTTTTTTCTTACATCTTCAAATAATTTCATTTGCAAAGTGAATAAAGAAAATCTCCTAGGTTAAACTAATAAGTAGCAAAACAGGGAGGGGATTTTCATGGGAAAAACACCATTAAAAAAAGTAATTAAAGCAAAATTAAAATCCAACAGAGAACTGACAGAAATTGAAAAGCTTAGAGAAAAAATAAAATATGAAATAGCAGAGGAACTCGGTTTAAGAGATAAGGTGGATAAACATGGGTGGAGTGGCTTAACCGCAGAAGAAACCGGAAGAATAGGTGGGATAATGACTAAAAGAAAAAAAGAATTAAATCTTCCGAGAAACAAAGAGATTATAATGAATAATGGTTATATAGAATTAGAAGATAAAGAGAATTAAAATATTGACTTATGCGATGAAAATATATAATATTAGTTTGGGTATGGAAAATCTTATGAAAGAGGGTTCTTAAATGAGTCAATATAAGGAGTTCGCAGTTATATACGATGAACTGATTAATTCGGATATAGATTATAATACCTGGGCTGATAAAATTATGGACATATGTAATAAATATAATATTGAGGAAGCAGATTATCTTGATTTGGCCTGCGGCACAGGAAACCTTACTCTTAAAATTGCAAAAAATTTCAAAAGAGCTTGGGCTGTGGATTTATCGGAGCAGATGCTTACAGAAGCTGAAGGAAAACTAAGAGCAGCAGGTATAAAAGCAAAGCTTATTTGCCAGGATATATGCAGTCTAAAACTTAATAGCAAGTTTGATTTAATAACTTGCTGCCTAGACTCTACAAACTATATTACAGAGGATGAAGATATTAAATTATATTTTAAAGGTGTATATGATCACTTAAAGGACAATGGATTATTTATATTTGATATTAATTCCTACAATAAGCTGACTGAAGTGCTTGGCAATAATACTTTTACTTTTGATAATGAGGAAGTAGTTTATATATGGGAAAACTTCTTAGAAGATGATATTGTGAGCATGAATCTTACCTTCTTTGTTAAGGAAGAAAATAATTATAGACGATTTGATGAAGAGCACTCTGAGAAAGCATATAAGGAAGAGTATTTAGACAAAATTATTAAGGAAACAGGTTTTAGGGTTATAGAAAAATTAAACAACTATGAAAGTATTTTGATTGATAAAGACTGTGAGAGATTAGTTTATGTTTTGGGAAAAGGAGAAAACAATGTCGGATAAATTAATAAGAGCAACCGCTCAAAATGGAATGGTAAGAATATTCGGAGCTATAACTACCGAACTTGTAGGAGAAGCTGTAAAGATACATAATTGTGCAGCTACTGCAGCAGCAGCACTAGGAAGGATGCTTACAGCAGGAAGTCTTATGGGAGCAATGCTTAAAGCTGAAAAGGATACATTAACCCTTCAAATATTAGGCGGGGGAGAGGCAAAAGGAATTGTAGTCACAGCTTACCCGAATGCAAAAGTTAAAGGCTACATAGGCAACCCAGAGGTTGATCTGCCTGCTAACGACAAAGGAAAGCTTGATGTTGGTGGCGCTGTAGGTTTAAATGGAAACTTATTAGTTATAAGAGATATGGGGCTTAAGGAGCCTTATGTAGGCCAAGTGCCTATTTATACCGGAGAAATAGGGGATGATTTGGCTTACTATTTCACAACTTCAGAACAAACTCCGTCTGCAGTAGGTCTTGGAGTTCTTGTAGATAAGGATTTAAGCATTAGTGCAGCAGGAGGCTTTATTATACAAATCATGCCAGGTGCAAGTGAGCTTGCAGCTGATTTAATAACCTACAGATTAGAGGAAATACCTTCTATTACTGAGCTTATAGAGAAAGGAATGTCTATTGAAGAAATACTTGAATTCATTTTTGAAGATATGGATTTAAATATACTAGACAGCCTGGTTCCGGAGTTTGAATGTGACTGCTCTAGAGAAAGAGTAGAAAAAGCACTTATAAGCATAGGAAGAAAAGACTTAGAAGAGATATACTCAGAAGGCAAGGAAGAAGAAATAAAGTGCCATTTTTGCAATACATCTTATATTTTTAGCAATAAGGATATAGGAGAATTATTAGAAAAATTGTAATAGTGACAAATAGACTCTTAAATAAAAGTGGATAAATTGTGTAAAAAGTTATTGACAATTATGACTTATCATTATATAATCATAAATGTGTTGAGAAGTTTTTGTGGGCGCATAGCTCAGCTGGGAGAGCATCTGCCTTACAAGCAGAGGGTCACAGGTTCGATCCCTGTTGTGCCCACCACAAAATGGCTCAGTAGCTCAGTTGGTTAGAGTGCCGGCCTGTCACGCCGGAGGTCGAGGGTTCGAGCCCCTTCTGAGTCGCCACTTTTCAATATGGCCAGATAGCTCAGTCGGTAGAGCAGAGGACTGAAAATCCTCGTGTCCCTGGTTCGATTCCTGGTCTGGCCACCATAATATATGCGGAAATGACTCAATGGTAGAGTGTCACCTTGCCAAGGTGAAGGTTGCGAGTTCGAATCTCGTTTTCCGCTCCATATGGCGCTATAGCCAAGTGGTAAGGCAGAGGTCTGCAAAACCTTTATCCCCAGTTCAAATCTGGGTGGCGCCTCCATAAATAAAAAGCTGTACAAAAGTACAGCTTTTTATTTTTTATTTAAATTGTTATAAGTTATATATTCTAAATATGCTTCCTCTGTCTATAAGTTTTCCATTTCTTAAAAATACTGGTTTAACATTATGTTTTTTTAAAAAACCCAGTACTTCTTTACCATAAGCATAATAATCTAAACTACCATAAAAGGCTAATAAATCATCTTCTAAAAGCCCACAGCATCCTCCAATAAACCCATAATTAAGTCCAGGAAGCAAAATGTCTCCTGGTGGAAGTAATAATACATCAATATTTTCTTCCTCAGCACTCTCGGCTATACCGATATCGCTAGTAATAATAGCAGCATTGCTTATAATAGCAGTAGAACATTTTGAATAGCCTTGTTTTACATTTTTAAGATTTTTTTCTTTTAAAAAGTGCAGGAGTTTACTATCAGTATACTTTATATTATGTATAAAAATTTTTGGTAAGTTTACTGCATTTAAAATTATGTCAAAAGGATAATTATTTTGAAGCTTATTATCTGAAACTAGAACAGAGTAATTATAAGCTTCTAACTTTTTTATAAAAACAGCTTCCATATCCTTGTGAATGATGATTGTATCTTTATTTACTATATGTAAAAGCATATCAGGATGTCCGCTTACAGCTTCATATAAAACTCTTGACGGAGGAACAATAATAACTTCATAGCCAAGTTTTTCTAAATTGAACTTTTCAACAGTGTCAATTCTATAATCAACAATAACTCCTTTCATATTTCCACCAGCCTTCATAAATAATATTTCTATGATACAGGAATAATATAATAAATTCAAGTTACTTATTTGTCGATAATTGCTTATTTTAATTTGCATATACATTTTCTTAAGACACATACTATTTTTAGAAGGGAGTGTGAGATATGCTGCTTTTAACCGTAGTATATGATAACAGCAAGGAAGACATAGTTGACAGCTTCAGCAAGATGAAAAAGTATTTCCATGATAGAGACATAATAGTAGGCTTTTCGGAAAGCATTGAGAGCAATACTCACTTCTTAAAAATATTTTGTGATGACAATGCTTTTAATACTAGATTCAATAATATTTTTAATCTTTATACGGCTAATATACTTTATGATATAGTAATAGATGAATTTTATAAAAAAGAAATGCAGAGTTTCTTGACAGATACTTATTTTTTCTTAAAGTATGATGAAATAAAGGAGATTAAAAAATTAAGTTTAGATGCTCTTAAAAGTGAAGGAGCTATACTTAATGAGTATATGGTTTATTTTCGGAATAGAAAAAATTCAATTATACAGAAAATAATTGAATGTATTGAGGAAAATAAAGAAATAAATATAAAAGGCTTTATTACCTTTAGAATGAAAGAGCTCATTGATGATATGGAAAGCATAATAGATAAAGTTGTTGAAAGCTATATGGTAGAAAAAGAGTACAGCGAATTTATAAAGCTTTTAAAATATTTTGTTGAAATTCAGGAAAGTAAAATGGAAAAGGTGAACATAATCATTAGACCAGACAGCAGCTATGATATTAAGGATGAGCATGGAAATGATATAATGGATGTGCTCTTCAGTGATCTGTCAGAAGCAAAATACAGCGGTGCAGTAAGTATAGATGATATGCTTATAAGCGGTTTGATTACAAATGCTCCAAACATTGTAGCTATTCATGGAGTTGAAAATTGCAGCAATAAAGAACTATTAGACACTATAAAAAATGTTTTTGGAGACAGAGTGAGCTTCTGTAACAGTTGTGAGTTATGTGAAAAGATTAGAACAGGGGTAAAAGTATAATTGATTTTTACTTAAAATTAAAAAAGTATTTGACAAAATAAAGAATAACGTGTAGAATACTTATTGTTAAGAAGAAACAGCCGTTTCTCACCTTACAGCATTGCTAGTGAGGTTACAATAGGTCAACTATTAATTTGACTATTAAAGGACGGCATTGCCGTCCTTTTTTATATACATTTAAAAGATGTATGGAGGTGAAAATTATTAGTAAAGATTTTCTTTTAAATGAGGAAATAAGAGAAAAGGAAGTCAGAGTTATAGGCAGCGAAAATGAACAACTAGGCGTAATTCTGACCAAGGAAGCTCTAAGAATAGCTGAAGAAAAGGAACTAGATTTAGTTCTTATAGCTCCTACTGCTAATCCACCTGTTTGCAAAATAATGGACTATGGAAAGTTCTTATATGAGCAGTCAAAAAAAGAAAAAGAAGCTAGGAAGAATCAAAAGATTGTAACTATCAAGGAAGTAAGACTTAGTCCTACTATAGAGGAACATGATGTTACAATTAAAGCAAACAATGCTAGAAAATTCTTGATTGATGGCGACAAGGTAAAAGTAACAGTAAGATTTAGAGGTAGAGAAGCTGACTATTCACATGTAGGTCATGGAATACTAAATTCATTTTCAAGCAGATTAGAAGATGTATGTGTAATAGAAAAACCAGCAAAATTAGAAGGAAGAAACATGATTTTGATACTGGCTCCTAAAAGAGCATAATTGAGAGGAGGATTTTACTATGCCTAAAATGAAAACACATAGAGGTGCAGCTAAAAGATTTAAGAAAACAGGATCAGGAAAATTAAAGAGAGCTAAGGCTTTCAAGAGCCATATACTAACAAAGAAGAGCTCTAAGAGAAAGAGAAACCTTAGAAAGACTGGTTATGTGTCAGTTGCTCAAGAAAAAGCAATGAAGAAATTATTACCATATCTATAATATTGAGGTTACAGAAGGAGGTTTTTTAAATGGCAAGAGTTAAAAGAGCTATGAATGCTCGTAAATATCATAAAAAAGTGTTAAAGCTTGCGAAGGGCTACTATGGTGGAAAGAGCAAGTTATTTAAAACTGCTAATGAAACAGTTATTAGAGCATTAAGAAATGCTTATGTTGGAAGAAAGTTAAAGAAGAGAGACTTTAGAAGTCTTTGGATAGCAAGAATAAATGCAGCTACAAGAATGAACGGATTATCATATTCCAGATTTATGAATGGAATTAAGCTTGCTGGTATAGATATAAACAGAAAAATGCTTTCAGAAATAGCTATTAATGATCCAAAAGCATTTTCTGATTTAGTTGAAGTAGCTAAGAAGCAATTAAATGCTTAATATAAAAAATGCAGTTTAAAGCTGCATTTTTTATTTTTTATAGCAATTGTTAAATTGTACTATTTGTGTATAATTATATTATAGATTTATACATATTTTGTATGGTCCTTAAAGCTTATTTATAAGAATATTATTATGGCTAATACATATAAATATAGTTATATTAATATATACAATGCAAAAGTTCTAATACATTAATGATGTTTCATAAATACTTGAAGATTGGATGTTTTGTGTCATCATTAATATAAGAATTTTATTGCATTATTTTTACATGGGGTGAACATATGCAATTTAGTTTATATAAAGACTATAAGTTTAAGCCGGTGCAAATTTTAGTTATTGGATTTGCGGCGGTTATTTTAGCAGGTGCTCTTTTATTGAAGCTGCCCATCGCATCTAGTGAAGGAATAAGTACTCCTTTTATAGACTGTTTATTTACAGCTACAACTTCCGTCTGTGTTACTGGATTAGTAACTGTTGATACAGGTACATATTGGAGCTACTTTGGTAAGAATGTTATTTTGTGCTTGATACAAATAGGAGGTTTAGGGTTTATGTCTTTTGCTACACTGATTTCTCTTGTTATAGGTAAGAGAATTACTCTTCAAGAGAGGCTTGTTATGCAGGAGGCTATGAATGCTTTTACTTTACAGGGACTTGTTAAGCTTGCAAAGTATGTTTTGATATTTACCTTTACAGTAGAAGGCTTGGGGGCAGCTTTATTATCTACTGTATTTATTCCTGAATTTGGATTAGGCAAGGGGATTTATTATAGTATATTTCACTCAATATCAGCCTTTTGTAATGCAGGAATTGATTTGATTGGAGATTTTAGAAGTCTTACGCTCTATGCTGAAAATTCAATAATAATATTAACTATAGGAGCATTAATAGTTTTTGGAGGTTTAGGCTTTACAGTATGGTACGAATTGTTTAATTATAAGATAAAGAGAAGGTTATCTTTGCATGCTAAGCTGGTTTTAACAGTTACTGGTATTTTAGTTTTTGGCGGTGCATTATTAATGATGTTATTTGAATTTAATAATCCTTCTACCATACAGCCTATGAGCTTAAAAGGAAAGCTTCTATCTTCTATTTTTGCATCTATTACTCCAAGAACTGCAGGCTTTAATTCTATTTCTACTGCAGATATGACGCCTGCAGGAAGGTTTCTAACAATTATCCTTATGTTTATTGGAGGATCGCCAGGTTCTACAGCAGGAGGAATAAAGACTGCCACAGCAGGACTTTTAGTTATGACTATAGTGTCAGTTATAAAGGGCAGGGAAGATACCGAAATTTTTAAAAAGAGAATTGGAAGAGATACAGTATATAAGGCACTTACCATTTCAGTAATAAGCATTACTCTTGTAGTAGTTGTAAGTATGGTTCTATCAATTACTGAGGTTGGTGCTTCATTGGAATATATCATTTATGAAGCAACTTCTGCCTTTGGAACAGTTGGACTTACTTTAGGGCTCACCACCAAACTAACAGCTATAGGGAAAGGAATTATTATTTTCACTATGTACTGCGGAAGAGTAGGCCCTTTAACAATAGCTTTAGCAATTTCGGGTACTGGAAAGAGCAATACTATAAAATATCCAGAAGATAAAATACTGGTTGGATAATAACAGTATTGTTAAGATGGAGGGTTTTATATGAGAAAGAAGCAATTTGTAGTTATAGGACTTGGAAACTTTGGTTCTTCTGTAGCCAGAACACTTTACTCACTGGGAAATGAAGTTTTAGCTGTAGATTCAGAGGAAGCAGCTGTCAGAGAAATAGCAGACTATGTTACTCATGCAGCACAGGTAGATACTTCTGATGAGAAAAGCCTTAAAGAATTAGGTATAAGCAATTTTGATGTAGCTGTAATAGGTATCGGATCGGATATTCAAGCGAGTATAATGGCTACGCTTATAGTAAAGGAACTCGGTGTTAAATATATAATAAGTAAAGCTCATGACGAAAGGCATGCCAAGCTTTTATATAAAATCGGTGCTGATAGAGTTGTTTTTGTAGAAAGAGATATGGGTGTAAGAGTTGCACATAATATTTTTGCATCTAATATATTAGATTATATAGAATTATCACCTGATTATAATATTGCTGAGATTGCAGCGCCGGAAGAATGGTATGGGAAAACTTTAAAAGAGATTGATGTTAGATTAAATTATGGCTTAAGTGTTATAGCTATAAAGAAAAATCATGATGTAAATATTGCTCCCAAAGCTGATGATATTATAAGAGAACAAGATGTTGTAATTGCAATTGGGGATAATAAAGAGTTGAATAAATTTGAAAATTTGTTTGGAAGATAAGGTGAAAATATTTGGAATTAATTCAAAGCAAGGATAACGCAATTGTAAAAGAAGTCAGAAAGCTTAAAGAAAAAAAGTACAGAAATGAAAAAGGACAGTTTTTAGTTGAAGGCTTTAGATTTGTAGAGGAAGCTTTAAAGTCCCAATTTGATGTGCCTTTAGTTCTCATTAGTGAGAAAGCTGAAGAAAAATTGCAAGATTTTCAGAATAAAAATAGGCTTAATGATAAACTTAAATTATATATCGTCAAGGAAAGCATATTTAATACTTTATGTAATACCGAAACACCACAGGGGATTTTAGCAGTTGTAAATAAGAAGTCTATAAATATGGAAGCTGATAAAGGTTTTTATATTCTTGTGGACAGATTACAGGATCCTGGGAATCTAGGTACCATAATAAGAAGTGCTCACGCAGCAGGAGCAAGCGGAGTTATCATGACTAAGGGTACAGTGGATGTATATAATGATAAGACATTAAGATCAACAATGGGATCCATTTTCAACATAGCTATTATAGAAGATGAAGATTTAATGGTATTAGATAGATTAAGAAATAAAGGTTTTAAGCTTGTTGTAAGTTCACTAGAAGATTCAAAGTGCTTTTATGAGACAGATTTAACAGGAAATTTCATTATTGCTGTTGGAAATGAAGGAAACGGAATAAGTGATGAAATCTATTCCAAGGCTGATTTGAAGGTTAAGATACCAATGCCGGGTAATGCTGAATCATTAAATGCAGCAGCAGCAGCTTCAATTATGATTTTTGAAGCAGTAAGACAGAGGTTGACAATAGAATAAGGGTAAACTATAATATATTATAAAATAAATAAGAAACTGTGATGAAGAGAGTAGATATAAGATTTTTTCAGGGAGAAAGGGCCGCTGACTGAAAGCCTTTTTATTAATTATTATATTGAAGTTCACTTCGGAGTTTTGACGGTGAAATTAAGTAGTCGTCAGTGGGTAAAACCATTAACTTTATCTAAGAGGACATTTTATGTCAATTAGGGTGGCACCGCGGAATACATCCGTCCCTTCTATAGGGACGGATTTTTTTATGCATTAAAATTTGAAATAAGGTTAACATGTTAAAGAATTTTAGAAGGCAGATTGCCAATGAAGGGAGAAAATGTGTATGAAGGAAAAGTTGGAAGCAATAAAAGAAAGCGCTTTAAAGGAATTAAAAGAAGCTGCCAGCAAGGTCGATTTAGAAAATATAAGAGTAAAGTATCTAGGGAAAAAAGGTGAACTTACTCAAATATTAAGGGGTATGGGAGCTCTTACAGCAGACGAAAGACCTATAGTGGGAAAGGTTGCTAATGAAGTTAGAGAAGCATTGGAAAATTTTATTGAAGATGCATCAAGCAATATAAAAACTAAAGAAAAAGAATTAAGATTAAAGAAGGAAGTTATAGACATATCAATGCCAGGAAACAAAAAGGTTTTAGGTAAGAGACACCCTCTTGCACAAACTCTTGAAACTATGCAGGATATATTTTTGTCCATGGGATTTTCAATTGTTGAAGGACCAGAGGTTGAGCTTGACTACTATAATTTTGAAGCTTTAAATATACCTAAAAACCACCCTGCAAGAGGAGAACAGGATACTTTTTATATAAATGACAATATCGTTCTTAGAACTCAGACTTCACCTCTTCAAATTAGAACAATGGAAAAGCAAAAGCCTCCAATAAAGGTAATAGCTCCAGGAAAGGTTTATCGTTCTGATGCAGTAGATGCTTCTCATTCGCCAATTTTCTATCAGATGGAAGGCTTAGTTATAGATAAGGGAATAACATTTGCGGACTTAAAAGGAACTTTAGATTTGTTTGCTAGAAAAATGTTTGGAGAGAACTTAAAAACAAAATTCAGACCACATCATTTCCCATTCACAGAGCCTTCAGCAGAAATGGATGCTACCTGTTTTGTATGTGAAGGTGAAGGCTGCAAGCTTTGCAAAGGAAGCGGATGGATAGAAATTTTAGGCTGCGGAATGGTTCACCCACAGGTTCTAAGAAACTGTGGTATTGACCCTGAGGTTTACAGCGGTTTTGCTTTTGGATTTGGAATAGATAGAATGGTTATGCTGAATTATGGAATTGATGATATAAGACAGTTATATGAAAGTGATGTAAGATTCTTAAATCAGTTCTAGATTGCGTTTTAAAAAGGAAGGAGAGAAATAAATAATGAAAGTACCTTATAAATGGCTAAAAGACTATGTAAATATAGATATATCACCTAAGGAGCTTGCTGACAGACTTACTCTTTCAGGCTCAAAGGTAGAAGAGGTTATAACTTCAGGAGATGAAATTCAAAACGTTGTGACAGGAAAGCTTCTTAAAATAGAACCTCATCCAGATGCTGAAAAATTAGTTATTTGTCAGTTGGATGTGGCTCAAGGCGAAGAGCTTCAAATAGTAACAGGTGCTAATAATATGAAGGTTGGAGATGTGGTACCTGTTGCACTTCATGGTTCATCACTGCCAAACGGGTTAAAAATAAAAAAGGGCAAGCTAAGAGGTATCGTATCTAACGGAATGATGTGTTCTGAAGAAGAACTTGGAATTGCAGGAGAAGAAGAAGTTCACGGACTTATGATTCTCCCAAGCGACACTCCAGTTGGAAAAGATATTAAGGATGTTTTAGGTTTAGATAATTCCGTTATAGATTTTGAAATCACTTCAAACAGACCTGACTGCTTAAGCGTAGTCGGTATAGCAAGAGAAACTGCTGCTACACTGGGAGTGAAATATACTATGCCTGAAACCAGCTATAAAGCGGTAAACAATGATAATATTACTGATATTTTAAAGGTTGAGGTTAAAGATAGTAAGCTTTGCAGAAGATACATGGCAAGAGGAGTAAAAAATATAAAGATAGAACAGTCACCAGCATGGATGCAGGAAAGATTGATACAGGCTGGAGTTAGACCTATAAACAATATAGTTGATATAACTAACTTTGTTATGATTGAGCTAGGACAGCCAATGCATGCTTTTGATAAAAGGGAAATAACCTCTAATACTATTGTAGTTGAAAGAGCAGAAAATAACGAAAAATTTACTACCCTTGATGAAGTTGAAAGAACTCTTAATTCAGAAGTTTTAAATATAAAAGATGGAAACAGAACAATAGGTCTTGCTGGAATTATGGGAGGACTTAATTCAGAGGTTAAGGAAGACACTAAAGAAATAATATTTGAGTGTGCAAATTTTGATGGAACTAATATAAGAGTTTCTTCTAAGGCTTTAGGAATTAGAACAGAAGCTTCCTCGAAATTCGAAAAAGATATCGATCCAAATTTAGCTGAAATAGCTATAAATAGAGCTTGCAGCCTTGTAGAGCAATTAGGTGCCGGAGAGGTCATGCAGGGAACTATAGACATTTATCCTGAGCGTATTGAGATGAAGACTCTTGAAGTAAGTGCTTCATGGATGAATAAGTTTTTAGGTACAGATATTAGAGTAGAAAAAATGAAAGAATACCTTGATAGATTAGAACTGAGTGCAACCATAAATGGAGATACTCTTGTAGTAAAAGTGCCTACTTTCAGAAGCGATATTAATATTAAGGAAGATGTTGCAGAAGAGGTTGCAAGAATATACGGATATAATAATATACCTACTACAGTAATGAATGGTGTTTCTTTAAATGGCGGCAAAACTAAGAAACAAAAGCTTGAGGACAAAATAATCGAAGTATTAATAGGCAGCGGATTAAATCAGTCCATAAGTTATTCCTTTGTAAGTCCTAAAGTGTTTGATAAAATACTTGTACCACAAGATTCAGAGCTTAGAAAAACTGTTACTATTAAAAACCCTCTTGGTGAAGATTTTAGTATAATGAGAACTACTTCCATACCATCAATGATGGAATCTTTAAGCAGAAATTACTCAAGAAGCAATGAGGAAGCAAGGCTTTTTGAAATAGGAAAAGTATATATTCCAAATGAAGATCCTAATAAGCTTCCAAAGGAAACTAATATAATAACTTTAGGAATGTACGGAAAAGTTGATTATTATGAATTGAAGGGCATTGTTGAAAATATAATCGGCATCTTAGGAATAAGCAATATATCTTTCCAAAGAGAAAGTAATAATGCTACTTTCCATCCAGGAAAAACTGCTGCTATATACAGCAAAAAGGAATACATTGGGATTCTAGGAGAAATTCATCCTGATGTTAATGATAACTATGGAATTGAAGAAAGATGCTATGTAGCAGTTTTAGATTTAGACTTGCTTGTAAAACTCACCAGCATGGATAAAAGGTATAAAGCTCTTCCTAAATATCCTGCTGTGACTAGGGATTTAGCTGTTTTAGTTGATGAAAGTATACTTGTTCAGCAAATAGAAGATATAATAAGAAAACAAGGCTCAAATATGCTTGAGAGTATAAAACTGTTTGATGTATATAAGGGAAGTCAAATACCTGAAGACAAGAAAAGCATAGCGTATTCATTGACTTACAGGCTTGAGAATAAAACTTTAACTGATGTTGAAGTTAATAAAGTTCATGATAAAATATTACGTTCTTTAGAGCATCAGCTTGGGGCTCAGCTAAGATAATTTTAAAATACTTCTAGAGCAAAGACTTTGCTTTAGGAGTATTTTTTGTTTATGTGATACTTAAACAGGTACAAATAAAATTAATATACAAAAAAATGTTAAATTAATGTTCTCTATAGGGTGAATTTATGTTAAAATGAATTTAAATTCTATGAAAATAATAAGAGGGTGGCCCCATGAATATAATTAATGTAAATATAAATGGAATGGAATATAATTTAAGAGGCGAAGAAAGCGAAGAATATTTACACAAGGTTGCAAGATATGTTGATAAAAAGCTAAAAGCAATAATTGAGGGAAACTCCAAACTAAGTGTAGCATCAGCCGCTGTCCTTACAGCTCTTAATGTAGCAGATGAAATGTTTAAGTATGATATAGCATATGAGGAAGTTGTAGAAAGGATGGATAAACTATCTGAAAATGAAAAAAGTTTAAAGGAAGAGTTAAATACTTTAAGGAAGCAGTTAGAGTACTTAGAAGATTATAATTCAGAACTTCAAACAAAGTTAAATAATGAAACTGAGATAGATGCAATTAAAGCAAAAGAAATTGAAGTTAAAAAAATGGATAAAGAGCTGCAGCTCACACAAGAAAGTGCGAAAGAATATTTAGCAGAAGCAAAAGCTTTAAGAACCGAAAACAAGGAATTAAAGTTTCAGCTTCAGTCTTATAAATATAAGACTATGGATTTGCAGAATAAACTCATTGAAAAAGGGATTGATCTTGCAAAGGAAAAAAAGATGAAGAATCCATTGATTTCTTTAGAATAAAATTATATTTATATAGGAAAAATCACATTTAATTAACATAAATGT
This sequence comes from Clostridium rhizosphaerae, assembly GCF_016765585.1. Lineage (GTDB taxonomy): Bacteria > Bacillota > Clostridia > Clostridiales > Clostridiaceae > Clostridium_AT > Clostridium_AT rhizosphaerae. The sequence goes on along the minus strand of NZ_JAESWC010000018.1, from coordinate 404,905 downwards.
GGTTTTTTCTATATAAATATAAAAAATCGTTATATTGAAATTATTATGTGCATAGTTATATTTCAAAGAGAACTATATGGATTTACCTTGAAATCTATATAAACGCATAATTGTAGGGGGATAATGTATGAAGGTATTGCTTTGCACAAGAGGAGACTATATGAGAAGCTTTGCAGGAGATTCGAAAAATGTTATTATGATTGCAAAGTATTTAAGAAAATTAGGTGTGGATGTAGATATTAATGACGGATATATTACTGATTATTCAAATTACGATATAATTCATCTTTTTAATTTAACAAGGATGGGTGAAACCTACAAATATTATAGGCAGGCACACAGACAAAAAAAGAATATTGTTGTAACTCCTATGTATTGGAATCTTAAAAAGTATTATTATTTCAAAAGTGAAACAGAAAATATAAAGCTTATAGAAAGAAGCAACTTGTACAGAGAAGAGATTTTGAAAGGCTGTAAAATGATATATCCAAATAGTGATATTGAAAGAGTGCTTCTTTCTAATGATTTTAGTCCTAATTTACCTTTTAAAATTGTTCACCACGGAGTAGAAATTGAACATGAGGAAACTCCTCTTTACAATTTTAAGTTAAGGTATAATTTGAATAACTATGTACTGTGTGTAGCGCGTATTACTCCTCAAAAAAACCAGCTTGCTTTAGCAAAAGCCTGTGAAAAAATAGGTATTGGTCTTGTCTTAATTGGAAGGATAAATGACAGAGCTTACTATGAAGAATGTATAAAATACAAAAATGTACTTTATCTTGGATTTTTAGACAGTTATCATATATATAATGCTTATAGATTCTGTAAGATGCATGTGCTTCCAAGCTTTGTGGAAATACCAGGGCTTTCTTCTTTAGAAGCGGCTGCTTCTGGATGCAGTATTATTTCAACCGAAGAGGGCAGCGCTAAGGAGTATTTTAAGGATATGGCACTTTATATTAACCCTTACGAGGAAAACAGCATATTAGAATCAATAAATGAGGGGCTTAGAAAAAAGAAAAGCAGTGAACTTAAAAACTTTGTTTTAAGGAATTACAGCTGGGAAAAATGTATAGAAGAGTTATATGAAAGTTATAAGCAATTATTGTAAAGAATAAGAATTGGGAGGAATACTCCTGATTCTTATTTTTTATGTAGCAAATAATTATTTTAAATTGTATAATAAAGGTTAGGATTATTTAGGTTTAAGCCCTAAGCGGGCAGATATACTACCCAGTGTTTCGACTGAAAGGAGAAAATATGAATAAAATTGAACTTTTAGCTCCAAGCGGAAGTATGGAAAGCTTATATGCAGCTGTACAAAGTGGAGCAGATGCTGTTTATCTTGGCGGGAGCAAGTTTTCTGCAAGAGCGTACGCCTCTAATTTTGATGAAGAAAATATGGAAAAAGCAATTGATTACTGCCATTTAAATGGTGTTAAAGTATATATAACGATAAATACACTTATAAAAGAAAACGAAATAAAGGAAGCAATAGAATATGTAAGATTTTTATATAAGGCAGGTGTGGATGCACTCATAATTCAAGATATAGGTCTTTCAGCTTTAATAAGAAAAAACTTTCCTGACTTAGAGATTCATGCTTCGACACAAATGACAGTGCATAATGGTGAGGGAGCAATTTTTTTAAAGCAGGCTGGCTTTAAAAGAATAGTACTTTCCAGGGAACTTTCTATAGATGAGGTGAAGCATATATCAAAGGATTTAGGTGTGGAGACAGAAATATTTATACACGGAGCTCTATGTATATGCTATTCCGGTCAGTGCTTAATGAGCAGCATGATTGGAGGAAGAAGTGGAAATAGAGGAAGATGTGCTCAGCCCTGCAGACTTCCGTATACTCTTATAGACAAAAAAAGCAATAAAGAAAAATCAGCTTATATTTTAAGTCCTAAGGATATTTGTACCTTAGAGGATATTGAAAAAATAATAGAAAGCTCGACCTCTTCCCTAAAAATTGAAGGAAGAATGAAAAGACCAGAGTATGTTGCAGGGGTAGTAGATGTATATAGAAGAGCCATAGATAGTGTATATGAGAAAAAAGCTTTTAATTTTGAAGAAGAAAATAAAAAACTCTTAAAACTTTTTAATAGAGAAGGCTTTTCAAAGGCTTATTTCTTTGGAAATAAAGGAAGAGATATGATGGCATATAATTTCCCCAAAAATACTGGAATAGTTTTGGGTAAGGCTTTGAAAAATTCTTTAGTAGAGCTTAGAGAAGCTGTATCTGTAGGTGATGGAGTAAGAATAGGAGAAGAAGGCTTTACAGTTAATAAAATAATAAAAGATGGTATTGAAATTGAAAAAGCTGATAGAAATGATAAGGTTAAACTTGTGCCTTCTAAGTATAAGGAAGGAGATGAGCTATATAAAACCTCAGATATAAGTCTCCTTAAGGAACTTGAAGGCTATTACAGGAATATTAATGAGAAAAAGATTAATGTTACAGCTTATGTTAATTTTAAAGTAAATGAGGAGTTCGCAGTTAAGGTTATATTTGATAATAAAGAGTTTATTGCGGTTGGTGATGTAGTACAACAAGCTTTAAAAAAGCCAGTTGAACTCAAAAAGCTTAAAGAAAATCTTAAAAAGAGCGGAGATACTCCGCTTAAATTTGAAGATATAGAAATAGAAAGTTTTGAAGATGGGTTTTTGCCCGTATCGGCTATAAATTCTGTGCGAAGAGAGATCATAGATAAGTTGGAGAACCATATTATTAATAGCTTTAAAAGAAAGTTTATTGATAATATAAAATATGATATTTTTGAGAATAAAGAAAATAAATTATCAGAGACTCTAATAGTTGTAAGCAGCGAAGAACAAATCAAAGCGGTAAAGGATAGCGGAATTATTGGAGCAATAGCTATAGATATATTTAAGAAACAAAATGATTTAAGTATAGAACATATAAAAAGGTTTGACCATAACAATATATACCTAAAAGTGCCTAATATTATTAAAGGAGAGTATGACTATATCTGCAGTACTATTGATAAGCTCATACCATATATCAAAGGAATAGTGACAGGTAATTTAGGTATTATAAACAGATATAAAGATAAGATTTCAATAATAGGAAGCTATAAACTTAATATATTTAACAGCTATGCAGCTAATTTTTATAGTGATTATATAAAAGGTGCTTCCTTAAGTGTAGAGCTTAATAAAAAAGAAATTAGTGAAGTTATAAAAAATACTAAACTGCCTCTTCAAATAAAAGTCTATGGCAAAGAGGAGCTAATGATAAGCGAATACTGCCCAATAGGAAGTGTATTTGGCGGAAAAAGCAGCTGCAGCACATGCAGTGAAAATTGCCAAAATGGTGATTACTTGTTAAAGGATAGAAAAGAAGAGCAGTTTCCATTAAGAACAGATAAGTTTTGCAGAAGTTATATATATAATACAGTTGCTACAAACTTAATACCTAATTTGAAGGAGATTAAGGAAAGCGGATTAAAGTCATTTAGAATTGACTTAATAGATGAAGGTTATGATGAAACTTTAAAAGTTTTAAGTTCCTATAAAGAAGGAAAATGGCAGGGCGAATATGTTAATTTCACCAGGGGGCATTATAAAAGAGGAGTTGAGTAATTTGAATGAGAAAGCCTTAAGAGTACTTGAGTATTATAAAATCAAGGACATAATTAAAAACTTTACGCAAACCAGTGCAGGAAAAGATATTATAGAAGATTTAAAACCTTATGATAATATTTATGAGGTTAAAGAACATCTTGAAGAAACTAAAGAAGCACTTATGCTTTTGGCTAAAAAGGGAAGCCCTCCCTTTGAAGGATTATATGATGTAAGAGAGGGGATAAGCAGAGCTGAAAAAGGGTCTAGTTTAATGCCCGGTCAGCTATTGAAAATTGCTAACTTGTTAAGATGTGCCAGAAGATTTAAGGAATATGTTAATAGAAGAGAGGAAGAAGAAGCTTTTAGAGTGATTGAAGATATCTGCGAAGGCTTAGTACCTCTTAAAAAGCTTGAGGACGACATTCTTCTTGCAATTGTAAGTGAGGATGAAATTTCAGATAAGGCTAGCACAACCTTGTATAATATAAGAAGAAGTCTTAAAGATAAGAATGCCTCAATTAAGGATAAAGTCAATTCACTAATAAGGTCAAACTCAAAATTTTTACAGGATAATTTATATACAATAAGAGGAGAAAGATATGTACTTCCTGTTAAAGCTGAACATAAAGGCTCTGTACCAGGACTTGTGCATGACCAGAGTTCTTCAGGTGCTACTTTATTTATAGAGCCAATGAGCCTTGTAAATCTGAATAATGAGATTAAAGAATTAATGCTTAAAGAAAAGGCAGAGATAGAAAGAATACTAAGTGAACTTTCCTCAAAAGTATATGATAATATTACCGTAGTTAAAAATAATGCGAATATTGTTTGGGAACTTGATTTTATATTTGCTAAGGCAAAGTTTGCAAGTCAATATAATTGCACATGTCCTTCTGTAAATGATAATGCGATAATTGATTTGATTGAAGCAAGACACCCGCTTATAGATCCAAAGCTAGTTGTTCCAAGCAGCATATATTTGGGAAGGGAGTTTACATCACTTGTAGTTACAGGTCCCAATACAGGAGGTAAAACCGTTACGCTAAAAACAGTAGGACTTCTTCAATTAATGGCATTAAGCGGAATTATGATTCCAGCAAGAGAAAACTCTACTGTAAGCTTTTTTAAAGAAGTTTTTGCAGATATTGGTGATGAGCAGAGTATAGAGCAAAGCTTATCTACTTTTTCTTCACATATGAAAAATATAGTAAACATAATACATGAAGCAGATGATAAATCTTTGGCATTATTTGATGAGCTTGGAGCAGGAACAGATCCAACTGAAGGGGCAGCCCTGGCTGTGTCTATTTTAGAAAATTTGAGGGCTAGAGGTACAAGGATTGTTGCAACAACTCATTATAGCGAACTAAAAGGTTATGCTCTCAAAACTACAAATGTAGAAAATGCTTCTGTAGAATTTGATGTGGAAACTTTAAGACCAACCTACAGACTTTTAATTGGTGTTCCGGGAAAATCTAATGCTTTTGAAATATCAAAAAGGCTGGGACTTCCAGAATATATAATTTCTGCTGCTAGAGAAAATATATCTACTGATACTCTCAAATTTGAAGAACTTATTCAGAGCCTTCAGGAGAAGAGCATTAAGGCTGAAAATGATGCCAGAATATCAGAAGGTTTAAAAAATGAGGCGGCAAAGCTTAAAGAAAAATATGAAGAGAAGCTTTATAATTTCCAAAAAACTCGCGATAATGCAATAATTAATGCTCAGAGAGAGGCAAAAAGAGTTGTAAAAGAGGCAAAGGAAGAAGCAGACACAATATTGAAGAACATGAGAGAGCTTGAAAGACTTGGATATTCATCAGATGCAAGACAAAAGCTTGAGGAAGAGAGAAAAAGACTTAAAGCAAGGCTTGAAAATGTTGAAGATTCAATGAATAAAGCAAATGATGAAGATGGCGAGGCACTTAAAGATGTTAAAGAAGGTCAGGAAGTATTTTTACCTTCTTTAAATCAAAAGGTAATTGTGCTTTCAAAGCCAGATAATAAGGGCGAAGTACAAGTTCAAGCTGGTATTATGAAAATTAGTGTTAAACTTAAGGATTTAAGATTGTCAAAGCTTACTAAAGATGAAAAGAAAGAAATCAAAAAGCGTGAAGTAAGCTTGAACTTAAAAGCAGTTTCGTCTTCAGTTGATTTAAGGGGAATGGATTCTGAGGAGGCTATATATACAACAGATAAATATTTAGATGATGCGTACAGAGCTGGGCTATATGAAGTAACTATAGTTCACGGTAAAGGTACAGGAATACTAAGGCAGGCAATAAATGAAATGCTTAGAAAGCATCCACATGTAAAAAGCTATAGATTAGGAGCTTACGGTGAAGGTGGAACCGGGGTAACAATGGTGGAATTAAAATGATTATTGTTAGTGCGTGTCTTTGCGGTATAAACACAAGATATGATGGGAAAAGCAATTTAAATGAAACTACGCTTAAACTTTTAAAGGAAGGAAAAGCTGTACTGGTATGCCCTGAGCAGCTTGGCGGTATGAGTACGCCTAGACTGCCTCATGAAATAGTTGGCGGTGATGGAGCAGGTGTATTAGATGGAATAGCAAAGGTAATATCTGCAGATGGAAATGAGGGTACTGATGCTTTTTTAAAGGGAGCTTATGAAACTTTAAAAATCGCAAAGGAAATAAATGCTGAATATGCAATATTAAAAGCAAAAAGCCCTTCTTGCGGCTATGGAAAAATATATAATGGGATCTTTAGCGGAGAAAAAATTTCTGGTAATGGGGTAACTGCAGAACTTTTAAGTAGAAACGGAATAAAAGTTTATACGGAAGAAGATATTGAAAATATAGATACTTAAGTGGATGGGTTTATAGCCCATCCTTTTAAATATTTATGAAATAATACTTTCACTTTGCACAAGAAGGTTGACAAAAATAATTCATGTATTATACTAAAATTAAGAATATATGCAATATTTATTAATTTAATGGAGGGACTAACATGTTTAACAACTTAAATGAACTTAAAGAGTATATTCAAAAAAATAATATCAAAATAATCGATTTTAAAGTAATTACTTTACCAGGAAGATGGAATCATCTCTCTATACCAGCTGAAAGACTTTCTGAGAAAACGTTTACTGAAGGAATAGGCTTTGACGGCTCAAGTTATGGATATTCAACTATAGAAAATTCTGATATGTGCTTTATTCCAGATATGAGTACAGCATTTGTTGATCCTTATTGCAAGATTCCAACACTAAGCATGGTTGCAAATATTCATACCATTGGAAAAAATGCCGGAAGATTCAGTGGTGACCCAAGATACATAGCTGAGAAAGCAGAAGAATATTTGAAAAAATTAGGCATTGCAGATGAATATGTAATCGGACCTGAATTTGAATTTTACATTTTTGATCACATAAGTTATGAAACAAGAAATCATCATCAGGAAGTAACTATTGACTCAAAACAGGCTCCATGGAACAGTAATTACAAAGAAGAAAACTTTGGATACAAGGCACCATTTCAAAAATCTTATCATCTAGGTCTTCCTTATGATTTAAACAATGACTTAAGAAGCGAGATGACATTAAAGCTTGAAGAAATGGGAGTGCCGGTAAAATATCATCATCATGAGGTAGGATCGGCAGGACAGCTTGAGATTGAAGTTGAACTTGGCGACATGCTAAAAATGGCTGACTCGACAATGCTGGCTAAATATGTTATTAAGAATGAAGCTGTTGCTCATGGAAAAACAGCAACATTTATGCCTAAGCCTTTATTTGGTGAAGCGGGAAGCGGTATGCATGTTCATATGCTTCTAAGAAAAAATGGAGAAAACTTATTCTATGATGTAAATGGCTATTCAAAAATGAGCCAGGAAGCTTTGTACTTTATAGGCGGGATATTGAAACATTCAAAAGCATTATTAGGCTTTACAAATCCATCAACAAACTCCTACAAGAGATTAGTTCCAGGCTTTGAAGCACCAGTTTCCGTATGTTTTGCAACAGGAAACAGAAGTTCTGTTATAAGAATACCTGGCTATATTAAAGACCCTGCAAAGGTTAGATTTGAGTTTAGACCATCTGATGCTACTGCAAATCCATATCTTGCATACTCAGCTCTATTAATGGCAGGTATTGATGGTATAGTAAACAAGATAGATCCAAGCAAAGAAGGATATGGACCATTTGATATTAATGTGTTTAATATGCCTGAAGAAGAAAGAAACAAGATAGAAGCTCTTCCAAAGTCCTTAGATGAGGCTTTAGAAGAATTAAAGAAAGATCACGAATTCTTAACTAAGAATGGAGTATTTGATGAGCATTTTATCAATACTTGGATTAAGTTTAAATATAATAAAGAAGTAATGAAGGTTATACCAGTACCATCACCAATTGAGTTTGAAATGTATTATGATCTTTAATTATTTTAAGTGGGGGAATTAAAATGGTTAAAAGGCTTGAGGATTTATTAATCTTGGCACAAAAGAAAGCAAAAAAGACAATCTCAGTTGCTGCTGCTCATGATAAAGAGGTTTTAGAGGCAGTAACTGAGGCTGTAAGTCTTGGTATTGTAAATGCTATACTTGTTGGAAATGAAGAAAAAATAAAGAGCATAGCATCAAAAGAAGGATTTTTACTTGAGGATATTGAGATAATTGATGAAACTGATGATAAACGAGCTGCTTTTAAAGCCGTAGAACTAGTTGCTTTGGGGAAGGCACATTTTATAATGAAAGGTATGCTTAATACTGCTGACTTACTAAAAGCAGTATTAAATAAGGAGTTCAATCTTAAAAGAGCGGAGATATTGTCTCATGTTATGGTATATGAAGTTCCAACTTATCATAAGTTAATAATGCTTACAGATGGTGGAATGGTGCCTTATCCAGAGTTAAAGGATAAAATTCAAATCATAAAGAATGCAGTAAATGCAGCTCACGCATTAGAAATAAGCAATCCAAAGGTTGCGCCTATTTGTGCCGTTGAACTTGTAAATCCGTCAATGCAGGCTACAATAGATGCATCCGTTTTAAGCCAAATGAACAAAAGAGGACAGATAAAAGGCTGCACTATAGATGGACCATTAGCACTTGACAATGCTATATCTAAAGAGGCTGCAAAGCATAAGGGTATTGTCAGCGAGGTTGCTGGTGACGCAGATATACTTTTAGTACCTAATATAGAAAGCGGTAATTTCTTAGGAAAAGCTTTAACTTATTTTGCTAAGGCAGAGAATGCAGGAATTATTCTAGGAGCAAAATGCCCAGTAGTTTTAGTATCAAGAGCAGACAGCTCTAGATCTAAACTGTATTCTATAGCTTTGGGATCATTACTTGGGGAATAAATGAGAATTTTGATGGGGGGATTATATCATGAAAGTAATAATGACAGGCAATGAAGCTATAGCTAGAGGTGCTTATGAAGCAGGCTGCACCGTAGCTTCTGCCTATCCAGGAACACCAAGTACGGAAATTCTTGAAAACTTTGCAACATATGAAGGAGTTTATGCTGAATGGGCTCCAAATGAGAAGGTAGGCTTCGAAGTAGCTTCAGGTGCATCTATTGCTGGTGCAAGAAGCTTAACAACAATGAAACATGTAGGGCTTAATGTTGCAGCAGATCCACTTTTCACTATGGCTTATGAAGGAGTTAATGGCGGTTTTGTAGTAGTGACTGCAGATGATCCTGGAATGCACTCATCTCAAAATGAGCAGGATAACAGGCTTTATGCACCTCATGCAAAGGTAGCCATGCTTGAACCATCAGATTCACAAGAGTGCAAGGATTTTATGAAGGCTGCATATGAAATAAGCGAGCAGTTTGATACAGTAGTTTTATTTAGAACTACTACTAGAATATCTCACTCAAAGACTATAGTTGAATTATTGGATAAAGATCAAGCTGTGGTAAAGCCTTATGTAAAAAACACTGAAAAATATATTATGATACCTGCTAATGCAAGAAAAAAGCATTATGAAGTAGAAGAAAGATTAGAGCTTCTGCGTGATTATTCAAATAAGTCAAATTTAAATAAAATAGAATTAAATGATAATAGTATTGGAATAATTACCAGCGGAATTTCTTATCAGTATGCAAAAGAAGTTTTTGGCGATAATGCTTCATATCTTAAAATAGGAATGAGCTATCCGCTGCCTGATAGAATGATATTAGAATTTGCAAAAGAAGTAGATAAGCTTTATGTAATAGAAGAAAATGAACCTTATTTAGAAAATGCAATAAAGGTTATGGGAATAAACTGCATTGGTAAAGAATTGATTCCAATATGTGGAGAATTAAATCCAAATATAATAAGGAAAAATATACTTGGTCAAGAAAATGAACAAGCCTATTCAACTAGTGTTTTGCCTCCATCAAGACCGCCTGTGCTTTGTCCTGGATGTCCTCATAGAGGAATATTTTATGCAGTTTCAAAATATAAGGATGTAATAGCTGCAAGTGATATAGGGTGTTATACACTAGGAATGATGCCGCCTCTTAATGTGGCTGATACAGTAATATGTATGGGGGCATCCATATCTGGCGGAATTGGAATCCAAAAGGCAAGCATGATGGGTGATAGAAACAGCAAGGTTTTTTCTTTCTTAGGCGATTCAACTTTCTTTCACTCAGGCATTACGGGACTTATTAATGCAGTATATAATAACAGCCCAATTGTTACAGTAATATTAGACAATAGAATAACAGGAATGACAGGTCATCAAGAAAACCCAGGCACAGGAAGAACACTTCAAGGAAAACCATCTCCTTTTATAGATATAGAGGAATTAGTTATTGCCTGCGGAATTAAGAAGGAAAATATTAAAGTTGTGGATCCTTATAAATTAAAAGAAACCGAAGAAGTAGTTAAGATTGCGTATGAAAGCTCTGAGCCTTTTGTAATAATTACAAAGCAGCCTTGTGCGCTTATAAAGGATGTTCAAAAGAAAAGAGCAAAGCTAAAGTGTGTTATAGATGCGGGAAAGTGTAAGAAATGTAAGGCTTGCTTAAGGACAGGATGTCCTGCACTTTCTTTTAAAAATAATGTTGTAAGCATAGATAAAAATATGTGCAATGGCTGTGAGCTTTGCAAGCAGGCTTGTAAGTTTAATGCAATTGAAAAGGTTGGTGAATAACATGAGCGAGGTTAAAAATATACTATTCGTTGGTGTAGGAGGACAAGGAACTATACTAGCTTCTAAGCTTCTTTCAGAGGGCCTTATGAAACATGGCTATGATGTTAAGATGTCAGAAGTTCATGGAATGGCTCAAAGAGGAGGCAGTGTAACTACACAGGTTAGATTTGGAGAAAAAGTTTATTCACCACTTATAGAAAAAGGAAAGGCAGATGTAATAGTTGCCTTTGAGAAGAGTGAGGCCGCAAGATGGGTTCCATATTTAAAAAAAGGTGGTTATCTTGTAGTAAATGATTATGAGATACATCCGGTAACAGTTTTAATAGGGAAAGATAAATACCCGGAAAATATTAATGAGAACTTAAAATCCGATGTAGATAATGTAATTATAGTAGATGCAGCTAAAATAGCAGAGGACTTAGGAAACATAAAAGCACAAAATGTTGTGCTTTTAGGAGCATTAATTAAGTCAATTGGCTTAGATAATTTAAATTGGAATGAGGCTATTGAAAATATAGTTCCCTCAAAGGCTGTTGAACTTAATAAAAATGCACTGATTGAGGGTATGAAGGCTTAAAGTTATAAATAAAGAACTTCACTTTGTGGAGTTCTTTTTGTTATAATAACATTATTAATTATATTAGTATATTTTGATAAGTAAATAAGGGTACAGGAGGATAAAATGGAGGCATATTTTAAACCATCCAAGGAGATGCTCAGTTTAATAAATCCGCATATGAAAAAGGGTGAGAAATGTAAAGTTTCTAATTTAATAGAGCTAAATGGAAAGCTTTATAGAGAAGTTATAATTTATAAACGCAGCCTTACAGCCTTTAGAGATGAACCGAAAGGCTATTTGTATATTGATTTAGATAATAAAATTGTTTTGTCGAAGAATGTTCAAAGAGAACTGGCTAAGCTTGCATATTTTTATGAAACTTTTTACAGCAGTGAAAAAGGGAGCGGTATTTTAGCGGCTTTTCAAAATGAAGATTCCTTAGAAGGAGATAAAGCAGTTTTTAATGAAGCAGCTAAAGGTTTTGATTACCTACATTCTCAGGAGGTAACAAACGCTCTTAGAATTAAACATGTTATAAATATAATTCCAGAGCTTAGAGAAAAAAGCAATATAGAAATTAATAAGCTTTCCAAGTCTGCATCTGAAGCTTTAGAAAATAACACTCCTTTTAATCAAGAGGTTTTAGACAGTCTTTATCCAGTTTATGAGAGAATACTTGAACTGAATTTTGAAAAGATAAAATTAATTGCTTCAGTGCAGGATTGCTGTGATGAAGTAAAAGATGCTGCAGAAAAGATTAAGAAAAAGTTCAAAGTAAGATTTGATCAAAAGATTGTGGTACCACTTGTAAGGGCAGCAGATCAAGTATCTTATTTTAGAAGAATAATAAGAACATATAAAAGTGTATTAAATTTTAGTAATTCACAGTATTTAAGATTTTTAGAGGATATTAATAAACAAAAGGTTGAACAGAGATTTAACATGATTATAGAATAAAAGATGCTGGACAATATAGGTCCAGCATCTTTTATTCTATATTTATATAAACTGCATCTTCAGGTTTTACAACTTTTATATATTCAACTTTAGGATCTTCAGTTCCTTGAACATACAAACCGGCAGATTTTAATTTTTCAATATAGTCAACTATTTCTTGGGTAATGATTTCCCCTGGACAAAGTATTGGTATACCTGGAGGATAAGCCATCAAAAACTCACCGCTTATAGCTCCAACGCTATCGATAAGCTTTATAGATGATTTAACGCTGTTAAAAGCTTCCCTTGGTTTTTGTATTTGAGTAGGTATTGAAGGTATATCAATAAAGTCAGATTTCCTGTTTCCTTTGCCATAATATTCAATGCTTATTTCTCTTAAGGCATTTAAAAGCTTATCAATATTTTCCTTAGTATCACCAAAGGAACCCACTGCAAGAACATTATATAAATCTGAAAGTTCCATCTGGATGTGATATTTATTTGATAAGATCATATCCAAGTCAAAGCCTGTAATACCTAAGTCTCTGCAGGTTATTGTGATTTTAGTTGGATCCACAGCAAAAGCCCCGCTTTTTCCTAAAATATCTTCACCAAAGCAGTATAAGCCAGGTATTTTATTTATTTCTACCCTTGCATAATTTGCTAGGTCTATAGTGGCATTTAAAAGTTCTTCGCCATGAAGGGCTATTTGTCTTCTAGCACAGTCTAAAGAAGCCATTAATATATAAGAAGGAGAAGTTGTTTGAAGTATATTTAATATTTGCTGTACTCTCTGTTTATCTATACGGCTTGAATTTACCTGAAGCAGGGAACATTGAGTTAAAGCACCAATTATTTTATGAGTACTTTGTGCGCAAATATCAGCACCAGCTTCAATAGCCGACATAGGAAGTTTTTTATTAAAGCCAAGATGAGGACCATGTGCTTCATCTACAATTAAAGGTATATCATAGCTGTGAACTATATCTACAATTTTTCTTATATCTGTAGCGACTCCATAATAGGTAGGGTTTATAATTAAAACTGCCTTTGCGTTCGGGTGCTGCTTTAAAGTAGATTCTACAGTTTCAGGTGAAACACCATGAGCAATACCTACCTTTTTATCAAGTTCAGGCTGCATGTAAACAGGTACCGCACCACTTAATATTATACCTGCGGTAACAGATTTATGCACATTTCTAGGAATTATTATTTTGTCGCCATCACTGACTACTGACATTATCATTGCCTGTATTGCCCCAGAAGTTCCATGAATAGAAAAAAAGGAGGCATCACATCCATAAGCGTCTGCCGCTAGCTCCTGAGCTTTTTTAATAGGCCCTGTAGGATGGTGGAGACTATCTACAAGCTTAAATACAGTAACATCAATCTTAAAAGGATTCTCACCTATAAAATTTTTATATTCCTCATCTATACCATAGCCTTTCTTATGTCCAGGCACGTGGAAAGGAATTGTTTTTCTGTTAACATACTCCATAAGAGCATCAAAAAGAGGAGTCTGATTTTGATCTAATTTATACACCGCGCATTGGCACCTTCTTTCTTTTAATACGTCCATAAAGCCATGAAAAGTCAATGGTTATTTTAGGTTTGCTCAAAGCAATATAATTATAATGTATATAATTTCCAAAAGCAATATAAAATAGATTTTTTTATATTTCTATTATTAGTATTCTCATAAAACATATGTATATAAATTTTAATTGCTGTTAATAATAGAAAAAGTAGGAGGGATAATAATGGAAATTTTAAATGCTGTTAAAAGAGAAAAAAGAACATCGCATGAAGCTAGAAAAGAAAGAAGAAATGGTAGAATACCTGGTATCTTATACGGAAAAAATATTTCAAATATGCTGTTTGAAATTGGAGAAGTAGAACTAACTAAAGAATTGAGTAAAAATGGTGAACATGGTGTAGTAAGTATTGATATAGACGGAACAGAACATATGGCATTGATAAAAGAAGTTCAAAAGGATCCAATCAGCCGCAGATTTATGCATATTGATTTAGAAGAACTTTCAAATGAAACTGTTGTTACTACAGAAGTACCGCTGATGTTTTCAGGTGAGGATAACGTAACAAGAAATGGAGCAATACTTCAGAAAGAAAGAAATAAAGTTAAAGTTCAATGTAAGGGTGGAAATATTCCTAAGTCTATAAATGTTGATGTTTCAAATTTAGTGCTTGGAGATACATATAGAATAGGTGATATAGAATTTGCAAACGAAATAAGCTTTGTTGATGATGCTAATACAGTAATTGCTGCTATAATAGATGCTAACACAAATACTATTGTAAAGGATACACCAGAGGTTGAAAATATTTAATTGTTAGGGGAAAGGTAAAAATTTTACTTTTCCCCTAACTTTATATATAATAAAGTGTTTTATTTCCACAATTTTATAGTATAATAAAAATGTTTAGCTTTTTAGAAAATAAGTACACTTGAAAGTTGAAAGTATACTTATTTTAAAAAAACTATTTTTTTAACAATAGGGAGGAATATCATGAGATATAGAGACAAGTATGAATTGTGGATTAATTCTGATGAGATTGATACTGCTACTAAAGAAGAACTTAAAAGTGTTAAAGATGAAAAAGAGTTGGAAGATAGATTTTACAAGGAGCTTGAATTTGGAACTGGTGGCTTAAGAGGTATTATTGGTGCTGGAAGCAACAGAATGAATATATTCACTGTAGGAAAAGCTACTCAGGGACTTGCGGAATATCTTTTAAAGACCTATGGAGATGAAGCTTCAGCTAGTATTGCTTATGATTCAAGAATAATGTCTAAGGAATTTGCTGAAACAGCTGCATTAGTATTATGCGCAAATAATGTTAAGGTGAATTTGTTTGAGTCATTAAGACCAACGCCTATGCTCTCTTATACAGTAAGACAACTAAAATCAAAAGCAGGTATTGTAATTACTGCATCACATAATCCTAGACAGTATAATGGATATAAAGTATATGGGGATGATGGAGGACAAGTTACTGATAATGCAGCTAATGAAATATTAGAGTGTATAAATGACGTAGATGATTTTTCGAAAATAAAAAAAATAAGCTACAATGAAGCTGTAAATAAGGGATTATTAAACATTATCGGAGAAGAAGTAGATAAGAGCTATATAGATAGAGTAAAAAACCTAACTATAAGAGAAGAACTAGTAGAAGATAAAGCAAAAGATTTAAAAATAATTTATACACCAATACATGGCTCAGGAAATATGCCTATAAGAAGAGTATTAAGAGAACTTGGCTATGATAATGTATTTGTTGTTAAAGAGCAGGAACAACCAGATGGAAACTTCCCAACAGCATCTTATCCAAATCCAGAAGATCCAAAGGTATTTACTTTAGCTTTGGATATGGCAAAGGAAGTTAAGCCCGATATAATTTTTGGAACTGATCCTGACTGCGATAGAATAGGAGTAGTTGTAAAGGATAATACTGGAGCTTATAAGGTTCTTACCGGAAATCAGACTGGGGTTTTATTAACTCATTATATACTAGCTTCACTTAAAGAAACAAACAAGCTTCCTAACAATGGAGCTGTTATAAAGACTATAGTTACAACTGAAATGGCCGGAAAAATAGCCGAAGGTTTTAATGTACAGCTGATTGATGTATTAACCGGTTTTAAATATATAGGTGAAAAAATAAAAGAATTTGAGGAAACAAAAAGCAGCAGATACTTGTTTGGTTTTGAAGAAAGTTATGGATATTTAGCAGGCAACTTTGTAAGAGATAAAGACGCTGTTATTGCTGCTGCGTTAATAACAGAGATGACTTTATATTACAAGTCAAAGGGAATGAGTTTATATGATGCACTTATTAACTTATATGATAAATATGGATACTATAAAGAAAGCCTGGTTTCTATAGAACTTCAAGGTAAAGAAGGTCAGGAAAAGATAGGTAAGGCTTTAGAATACTTAAGGCATTCAATGAAATCAACTATAAATAATGTCAAGATAATTAAGAAAATGGACTATAAACTCAGTGTGGAGAAAGATTTAGTTAATATTGAGGAAAGAACTATAAAGCTTCCAAAATCCAATGTACTTAAGTTCGTACTTGAGGATGGATCATGGTTTGTTGTAAGGCCTTCAGGAACTGAGCCAAAAATGAAAGTTTACTTGTCTTGTGTTGGAAACAGCTTAAAAGATATGGATGAAAAGCTTGAGAGCTTTAAAAATAATATTATGGAAATAATAAATACAGCTTGTAACTTATAATATGCAAGAGTGAGGTGAAACTCACTCTTTTACAGTGCTATTATATTTATAATTTTTATTAAGAGGTGATATATTGGAAGGGAAAGTTTATTTCTCACAAAGACTTGAAGAAGTATTATTTTTAGATATAAAAAAAGAAAGTTTAAGGGACTTATTTAAAATTTATTTAAATGATGATGTGTACATGCCAATTAAATCTACAAAGATTATTAATAGTATTAAAGGTGGAAATAAGATGGAGGATATACCGCTTTCTTTTTTCATTGAAGGAATGTTTTATGTAATTGGTATCGATGATAGCTTCAGGTATAAAGATATATACATTGAAATGCTTTCAAATATACCTAATAGCACTTCGTTTATAAAAGCGGCTATATTTAATGAAGTGAAAAATGAAAAGTATGAGGATGCATACATATTTTTGAAAGGCCTAAGTTACGTTGAAGCAACTGCAGACAATTATGAAAGATTATTCTCTTTAGCAGAAAATATAAGAATTAAAGATAAAACTTTTAAGGAAGAGGAGCTTTCCATAATTGAAAGAGCAAAAGTAATTGAAGATTTTGCAGCACCTTTTCTCTATGAGGCTATAATAAAAAGAGAAGATGGGGATTTTGAAACTGCCATGTATTTATTAAATACATATATATCAAAGGGAGGAGAACAGACCCCTGTTATTACGGAGTTTCATCATTCCCTAAAAAATATAGTAGCCTATGAGAGGGGAAAGGGACTTTTATATGAAGATCCAGATGGTGCGTTAAAGCTTTTAATTCCTTTATTAGATGAGTATGGAAATGATGCAACGCTATATTATAATATTGCAGTAGCATATAGAATATTAGAAAACTATGAAAAAGCTATCTACTATCTAAATGAAGCTTTAACTATTGATGATGCATTGGTAGAGGTCGTAAATGAACTTGGAATCAACTATGCTTCTTTGGGTGATTTTGAAACGGCAATAAGGTATTTAAGAAAGGCTTTTGAAGCAACAAAGTCTATTGAAATATGTACAAATTTAATAATGTGCTACTTAAACTCTGGAGATATAGCCCAGGCTAAAAATCATCTTGAAATTGCTAAAAAACTTGATAGCAATGATGAAGTGGTTAGAGAACTTGACCAAGCATTTAAAAATATGTAATCAAAAAGATGTGCTACATGTAGCACATCTTTTTAAATTAATTAAGTTCAAATTATTATTTAGCAGTTGGCTTTATATCATCAAAGATATATTTATGCATTTGATCTGTAGTTGCTTTTAAATCAGCAACTAAATAATAAACGCCGCCTATCATTTTACCATCGCAGTAGCCGTCTACTGGGAATCTTTCTTGGTCAAGAGTTTTAGTACCAGAAGTTAAAACTCCAGTTCCCATAGAAACTAAATCTAAATTAGAAATACTTGTTTCTGTATATGGAAGCAAAGTAGAAACTATGGAAGGATATTTAGCTACACCAGCAGCTTGTATCTTTCCAAATAGTGCTGCTAAAACTTTTCTCTGTCTTTCTGTTCTTTCGTAGTCGCCATTTCCTACATATCTTATTCTAGAATATGCAACTGCCTGCATTCCATTTAAATTTAATGTTCCAGGTTTAGTTACTGTCTGAATAGACTTTTTCTCTATTCCAGCGGTTTCTATCATGTTTTGGTTAATTAATGGTATTTCTTCTTTTTTTACATCGATTGTAACTCCACCCATTGAATCAATGATTTTCTCCAAACTGAAAAAGTCAACTGTAGCATAATCTTTAATATTCAATTGGAAGTTTTCATTTAGAGTTTTTATAGCCAGTTGAGCTCCACCATATGCATATGCATGAGTAATTTTTGTCATTCCATGTCCAGGTACATTAACGTAGGTATCTCGCATTACAGAGGACAGCTTAATTTTTTTATGCTTTTTATCTATTGTAGCTATCATTATTGAGTCGGAACGACTTGCTTCATTTTTTTCTCTTCTGTCTACCCCAAATAGTGCTATATTGACTGTATCTTTATTAGGATCTTCTTGTTCGATTCTTTTTTGTGCTTCGTTATTTATACCTAAATCTTCATTGCTTTTAGATATTTTGCTATTATTAATTTTGCTTAAATAATAATAACCTGCACCAAACACAGAGGAGACTATTAAAAGCAGAATTACTACGATGGATATTACAACAGGTTTTTTATTTTTCTTTTTAGTCTGTTTATGTTTATCACTTCTTTTTTTATTATTTTCCATAATACTACCTTCCTTCGACAAATTAAAATTAATACTTTAACCAAGTCATTATACTATATATTATATAAATAATAAAGTAGTATAATTCAGATAACCTAGGAAACACACAAAATTAATGACAAGTTATGGTAAAAATATGCTTATTTCTTTTTGTATTAAAGTATGTCATTTTAGGAAGAATAAAGAGTATAATTGTAATTTATTCTAAACTAGTTTATAATAAGTATAGAATTGGCTGAAGGGAGATTTGTTTATGCAAGTAAAAAAGGCTATTATACCGGCAGCAGGACTAGGAACAAGATTTTTGCCTGCTACAAAAGCTCAACCTAAGGAAATGCTTCCTATTGTTGATAAACCAACTATACAATATATAATTGAAGAAGCTGTTGCTTCAGGTATAGAAGAAATTTTAATTATTACCGGACGTAACAAAAGAGCCATAGAGGATCACTTTGACAAATCCGTAGAACTTGAACAAGAGCTAGAAGCTCATGGTAAAGAAGAATTACTAAATATGGTAAAAGACATATCTAATATGGTTAACATACATTACATAAGACAAAAGGAACCTAAGGGGTTAGGGCATGCCATAAGTTGTGCTAAGGCATTTGTTGGGAGAGAACCTTTTGCGGTAATGCTTGGTGATGATGTAGTAGACAGCAAGGTTCCATGCCTCAAGCAATTAATTGACTGCTATACTGAATATAAGACTACGATATTAGGTGTTCAGGAAGTACCTATGAGCGATGTGTCAAAGTATGGAATAGTAAAAGGAATGCATATAGAAGATAGAGTTTACAAAGTAAAGGATTTAGTTGAAAAGCCTAAAGAAGAAGAGGCGCCATCAAATATAGCAATATTAGGTAGATACATAATAACTCCTCAAATATTTGATGTGTTAGATAATACTGTTCCTGGAAAAGGCGGAGAGATACAACTAACAGATGCACTAAGAACGCTTATACAAAGTGAAGCTATGTATGCTTATAATTTTGAAGGTAGAAGATATGATGTTGGTGATAAGTTAGGATTTTTAGAGGCAACAGTAGAGTTTGCACTTAGAAGAAAGGATTTACAAAAGCCATTTCTGGAGTATTTGTTGACAATAAGAAATAATCCTAACTTTGTTGATCTTTTTAAGGAATTTGATAATAACCTAAAATAATTATATGTTAAATAATAAAATCTGTTAGCTATTATAGTTAGCAGATTTTTATATTATTGCAAATGTATTACATCTTTTAAAAATATTACTTTCAACATGCATAAAAAAGCATAAAACTGATTAAAATATATTAACAAAACAGCATAAACATGATATTATTGTATTATGGATTAAATGTAGAAATTAATTGAGAAGGGTTATGAATTGGATGTTTGCTGAGGAAAGAAGAGAAAGAATACTGGCTATGGTTAAATCTAAAGGAAGGGTTTTTGCAAAGGACCTATCTGAAGAATTTAAAGTATCTATAGATACTATAAGAAGAGATTTGACTATTATGGAAGAAGAAGGATTAATAAAAAGAACACATGGTGGAGCAATTCCTTTATCAAAAGTAAGAAGATTGCCTATAAATGAAAAACTAAGATATAGTGATGGAACAGAACATCAAAATGCCATTGCAAAAGTAGCTGCAAGTCTAATTGAGGCAGATGATACTGTGTTTATCGGAGGGGCTAGCATTCACTATGTACTGATAAAGTATATCCCTACAAACATTCATTTTACAGTTGTTACAAACTCTTTAACTATAGCTGATAAACTCAAACAAATTTGTAATATAGAAACTTACATAGTTTGTGGTAAGATTAAAGAAGAAGAAGGGATAGTAGATGCTTTAGCAACAGAGTTTATATCAAATTTAAGAATAGATTTAGCATTTTTGACAGGTGGGGGATTTTCAGCTGGGCATGGTTTGAGCAGTTCTACACCGGAAGGGGCTATCTTCCAAAAAACAGTTGCAAAAGTTTCTAGAAAAAAAATATGTCTTGCAAATTTTGATAAGGTTGGTGTGGAATTTTTCTCTAAGACTTTAGACGCAAATGAGTTTGATATAGTTATCACTGATTGGGAAGCATCAAGTGATGAAGTAGAAAAAATACAAAAATCCGGAGTGAAAGTAATAATAGCAAATTAACATAAAGGAGAGATTATTATGAAAGTGAATTTTTATACTTCTCAAAGAGAATATCATGAGAAAAAGAATGAGTTTGATAGCGCTATCCAAAATATTATTGAAAAAGGCAATTTTATTTTAGGAGAGCAGGTATCTAAATTTGAAAAAGAAATTCAAGAATATACAGGAGCGAAATACGCTATAGGTGTTGCTTCGGGAACAGACGCTTTAATAATTGCCTCGGATATACTTGGATTCAAAGATGGTAAGGAAGTGATAACATCACCATTTACATTTTTAGCTTCTGCCTCATGTATTACAAGACATAAAGGAAAACCGGTATTTGTTGATATTGATGAAGAGACCTTTGGAATTGATGTTAGTAAAATAGAGGAGAAAATAAATGAAGATACTGTTGGGATTCTTCCTATACATTTATTTGATCAGATGGCTGAAATGGATAAAATAATGGACTTGGCTAAGAGATACAATTTGAAAGTTTTAGAGGATGCTGCAGAAGCATTTGGAATGAGATGGAAGGGTAATGGAAATTGCTATAGTCATTCTGGAACTATCGGAGATTTTGGAGTATATTCATTCTTCCCTACAAAGACTCTTGGTGGCTATGGTGATGGCGGAATGATAGTAACAAATGATGATAACTTAGCGAGACTTGCTAAAAGCTTTAGAGTTCATGGAGCTACCCAAAAATATCATTATGATTTTATTGGATATAATTCCAGGTTAGATACAATTCAAGCTGCGATATTATCTGTAAAGTTAAAGTACATAGATGAAGCAATAAAAAAGAGACAGAAAATTGCACAAATGTATATGGAAAGATTAGCTGACTGTGAGTATATAAAATTGCCAATAGCAAAAGGCGACCAAAAGCAAGTGTTTTATGTATTTAATATTTTGGCAGAAGATAGAGATGGCTTAGCTGAATATTTAAAGAAAAATGAGGTTGGATATAGTATATATTATCCAATGCCGCTGCATCTGCAAAAAAGTTTTGAATATTTAGGTTATAAGAAAGGTGACTTCCCGATAGCTGAAAGGGTTTCACAGAAAATTATAGCGCTTCCGATTTATCCAGAAATGACTATGGAGGAAGTTGAGTTTGTATGTAAAACTATAAAAGAATTTTATAGGAAATAGTATGAATTTTATTTTGAAGAAAGAGGGTTTACTGTATGAATAAGAAAATACCATTTTCACCACCTGATATAACACAAGCAGAAATAGATGCCGTAGTTGAGGTAATGAAGTCAGGATGGATCACATCAGGACCAAAGACTGCTTCGTTTGAAGAAGAGATGGCAAATTATTGTGGAACTAATCATGCGGTTGCATTAAACAGCAATACTGCAGGACTTGAATTAATATTGAAAGTTTTAGGTATTTGTGGAGAAGATGAAGTTATAACTACCCCATATACATTTGCTGCTACATCAAATGTACTCCTGCATAGAGGTATAAAACCAAAGTTTGTAGATGTAAAAGAAAACAGTTTTCTAATAGATGAACAAAAAATATATGATGCTATAACACCAAAAACTAAAGCAATAATTACTGTGGACTTTGCAGGAGTACCAGTAGATTATGATGCTGTTAAAAGTGTTATCAAAGCTAAAAATAGGGAAGATATAGTTCTTATTTCAGATTCCGCTCATTCTTTTGGTGCTTCCTATAAAGGCGAGAAGGTTGGAGGACAAATGGACTTCCATGTATTTTCATTTCATGCAGTAAAGAATCTTACTACCGCAGAAGGTGGTGCAATAACATATAACAATAATAATTTTAAAGGTAAGGAAAACTTATATAAAGAATTTAAGTACACATCCTTACATGGACAAACAAAGGATGCATTATCAAAGATGAAGGCTGGAGCATGGCAGTATGATATAGTTACTGATGGATTTAAATGTAATATGACTGATATTATGGCTGCTATTGGAAGTGTTCAACTTAAAAGATTTGATGATATGATGAGGATTAGAAAGAAGATACATGGTATTTATAATGAAATGCTTAAAGAAAAAGAATGGGCTGTACTGCCATTTGATAAATATGAAAATACTGAGACTTGCTATCATTTGTATCCATTAAGATTGAAAGGGGTTAATGAGGAGCAAAGAAATAATGTGATTCAACTAATGGCTGAAAAAGATATAGCAACAAATGTGCACTTTATGCCGCTTCCTAAGTTGACTGTTTATAAAAATTTAAAATATAAGTTAGAGGATTATCCTAACGCTTATTCTCAATATGCTAATGAAATAACACTTCCTTTATATTCAACTCTTAAATTTGAAGATGCAGAGTATGTAGTTAAGGAATTGGTTAAAACTGTTGAAGGGATATTAAGCAAGTAAATTTTGATAGCAGTATTGGAATTTTGAATGAGTTTTCATATGTGATAAATAAAAAAGTTGAATATTTTTATAAATGCTGTACAATGGTTAATGTAGTAGTGATGCTAATTTTGTTGTAAATTAAGGAAGTGGTAGTGTGCAGCAGCATAAAAAATTTATATCTTTGGATTTAATACTTATAGTAATGTCACTATATTTTTCTTTATTACTTAAATTTGATTTCCATATACCTTCAGAATATATTGTATTCCTAAAATTAAGTATTATACCTGTTATTGTAATAACTATTTTATTTAATATTATTTTTAATATGTATGAGCATATTTGGAAATATGCATCTATAGAGGAACTGCTTTCTATAGTTTATTCAATAACTCTGTCAAATATAGTTTTTATCATTTATAGTTATTTTGTCAATTATAAACTACTAGAAAATCAGTATTATAGATTTCCATTTACAGTGCATATAATATTTTGGATATTGTGCACAGTGCTATTAGGTGGAACAAGATTTATTTACAGAATTACCGAAGAAGTTAAAAGCTATGATAATAATGATGGGAAAGTGGCTAAACTGTTAATTATAGGGGCTGGAGATGCCGGAGCTTTACTAATTAAGGAAATAAAAAAACATAAGGAACTAAAATATGATATAGTTGGTTTAGTAGATGACGAAAGTTCGAAGTTAGGAAAGAGTATAAAGGGAGTTAAGGTTTTAGGAGATAGAAAAGATATAGTTTCAATAAGCAAAAGATATAATATTGATGAGATTATACTAGCCATTCCATCCTCCACGCTTCAGACTCAAAAAGAAATTTTGAATATTTGTAAAAAGACTAAATGCAAACTAAAAACAGTGCCAGGTATATATGAAATAATTGATGGTAAGGTAAATATCAGTAAATTACGTAATGTTGATATAGAGGATTTGCTGGGAAGAGAACCTGTAAAACTTGATATTAATAATATATCAAAATATATTAAAGAAAAGATCGTGTTGGTTACTGGCGGCGGAGGATCTATAGGTTCAGAGTTATGTAGACAAATAGTTAAGTTTAATCCTAGAGAATTGATCATACTTGATATATACGAAAATAATGCGTATGATTTACAGATGGAGCTTAAGTATTTATACCCGAATTTAAATTTAAAGGTGATAATTGCATCTATAAGAGATTTTGAAAGAATGAACCAAGTGTTTGAACAGTATAAACCAAGTGTTGTTTTCCACGCGGCTGCACATAAACACGTTCCACTAATGGAAGAAAACCCAAGAGAAGTT
This sequence comes from Clostridium rhizosphaerae, assembly GCF_016765585.1. Classification (GTDB taxonomy): domain Bacteria; phylum Bacillota; class Clostridia; order Clostridiales; family Clostridiaceae; genus Clostridium_AT; species Clostridium_AT rhizosphaerae. The sequence goes on along the minus strand of NZ_JAESWC010000018.1, from coordinate 380,422 downwards.
GTTAAAAACAATGTGCTTGGAACTTATAATGTTGCCATGTGCAGTCATAATTATAATGTGGAAAAGTTTGTTCAAATAAGTACAGATAAAGCAGTAAATCCTACAAATATCATGGGGGCATCAAAAAGATTCTGTGAAATAATGATTCAGACGCTAGATAAAATAAGCAATACTGAATATGTAGCAGTAAGATTTGGTAATGTGCTTGGAAGCAACGGAAGCGTTATACCGTTGTTTAAAAAACAAATTGCTCATGGCGGCCCAGTTACGGTAACTCACCCGGAGATAACAAGGTTTTTTATGACAATACCTGAGGCTGCTCAGTTGGTTCTTCAAGCAGGAGCTATAGCAAAGGGCGGAGAAATTTTTGTGCTTGATATGGGTGAACCTGTGAAGATCGCTGAACTAGCAAAGGATTTAATAGTTCTTTCAGGACTTCAGCCCGATGTAGATATCAAAATCAAATATACTGGTTTGAGACCTGGAGAGAAGCTTTATGAGGAACTTCTTATGGATGAGGTCGCCCTAACTTCAACAGAGCATGAAAAGATTTTTGTTGAAAAACCTATGGAACATAATATTAAATTTTTGGAAGACTCTATTAGAGAATTTAGAGAAGTTATCAAAAAGGATGATGAGGAAATATTTAAACTCATGCAGGAAAAAGTTCCGACTTATATAAGAAAAAATAATTAAAATTGTAACAAGAGTATTTTAAAGATCTAAAAAGTATGTACACTAGTGAGTACAGGAGGGAATTATTATGTCTCAATTAAAAGAAGAACTAATGTTAAAATTAAAAAATAGGACTGCTAAGTTAGGGGTTGTTGGTCTTGGATATGTTGGACTCCCACTTGCAGTAGAAAAGGCTAAGGCTGGTTACAATGTTATTGGCTTCGATGTTCAAGCAAGCAAAGTTGAACAAGTTAATAATGGAGAGAACTACATCGGTGATATAGTTGATGAGGATTTGAAAAATCTTGTTAAATTAAATAAACTAAAGGCAACCACTGACTTTAGTTTTGTAGGCGAAGTTGACGCAGTTTCTATTTGCGTGCCTACACCTTTAGATAAGTACAAGCAACCAGACTTGTCCTATGTTGTAAATTCATCTAGGAGTGTTGCAAAGTATTTGCACAGGGGTATGCTGGTTGTACTGGAAAGCACAACATATCCTGGAACTACTGAAGAGGTATTAAAGCCCATATTAGAAGAAACAGGATTGAAATGCGGAATTGATTTCTTCTTAGCATTTTCCCCTGAGAGAGTGGATCCAGGAAATAAACAGTTTAAAACTAAGAATACTCCAAAGGTAGTAGGTGGATGTACTCCTGAATGTACAGAAGTTGCAGCTACATTATATAGAAATGTGTTAGAAAGCGATATTATGGAAGTATCTTCACCAGCAGTTGCGGAAATGGAAAAAATACTTGAAAATACTTTTAGAAATATAAATATAGCATTGGCAAATGAAATGGCTATATTATGTAAAAAAATGGGTATTGATGTATGGGAAGTTATAGATGCAGCTAAAACTAAACCGTACGGATTTATGGCATTTTATCCAGGACCTGGTCTTGGTGGACACTGCATTCCATTAGATCCTTCATACTTATCATGGAAAGCTAAAGAATATGATTATCATACAAGATTAATTGAAACCTCTGCAGAAATAAATGACTATATGCCTGAATTTGTTGTTGAAAATGCTATGAAGCTTTTAAATAAAGATAGAAAAGCATTGAATGGATCAAGAGTTCTGCTTATGGGAGCTGCTTACAAGAATGATATTGATGATATGAGAGAATCACCTGCATTAAAGGTTATTGAGCATCTTGAGAAGAATGGTGCTATTATATCTTACAATGACCCTTTTATTCCAAGCTTTAAGCACAATGGTACTGAATATAAATCTATAGACTGGAGAACTGAAATTGATTCAGCTGATATTGTTATTATAACAACTAATCATAGTTGTTATGAGTATCAGGAAATTGTTGACAGGGCGAAAATAATTTATGATACTAGAAATGCAACTAAGGGTGTTAAGAATAATAGAGAAAAAATTAATAAGCTATAATGGTTACAGGATAAATCTTTGATTTATCCTGTAAAAATATTATGGATAAATATAAGTTTGATTACTACATAATACTTTAAGGAAGTGGGATTTTGATCGATAGCAAGAAGATACTTGTAATTATACCTGCAAGAGGCGGGTCTAAAGGGCTGCCAAGAAAAAATATAAAATTACTGAATGGAAAACCATTAATTTCATATACTATTCAAGCGGCTAAAAAGAGTAAGTTTGTAGATAGAGTAATAGTATCAACTGATGATTTAGAAATTGCACAAATAAGTAAAGATTGTGGAGCGGAGGTTCCCTTCATAAGGCCAGATGAACTATCAGGTGATAATTCATCTACGGTTGAAGCATTAAAGCATGCTGTTGTATGGCTAAAGGAAAATGAAGGCTATAAACCTGATTTAATTTGCGTACTTCAGTGCACTTCACCTTTGAGAAGCAGCAAAGATATAGATGGAACGATACAAAAACTCTTCGAAACTGATAAGGATGCCGCAGTATCTGTATGCGAAGTGGAGGTTAATCCATACTGGACTAACATTTTTGATGGAGATAAATTAGAATACTTTATTCCGGAAGGTAAAAATATAGTTAGGCGCCAGGAACTCCCTAAGATATATAGATTAAATGGAGCGGTATATTTAATTAAGACAGAGGTTTTCCTGGAAAAAGGAACTTTAGAGCCGGATAATATTACAGGTTATATTATGAATAATTCTGATTCGGTGGATATTGATGATGAAATTGATTTTTGCTTAGCGGAAGCATTATTACATAATAGGGAGATTAAAAATGCGCAAGATAGCAGTAGTAACGGGTACTAGGGCAGAGTATGGACTATTAAAGAATATAATAAGAAGAATTAAAGAGGATACAGAGCTAGAACTTCAATTAATTGTAACCGGTACTCATTTATCAACTGAGTATGGGTATACCGTAGAAGAAATTCGAAAAGACAGTTTTGAAATTAGTGATGAAATAGATATATTGATGGAGTCCAATAACAAACAGGCAATATCAAAGGCTATGGGCATTGCAATGCTTGGGTTATCTCAAACCTTTAGCAGGCTTAAACCTGATTTGTTGTTAATCCTTGGCGATAGGTATGAAATTTTTGCAGCTACCTCTGTAGCTATGGCTATGAACATTCCTATAGCCCATATATCAGGGGGAGAAATTACGGAAGGTGCTATGGATGAACAAATACGCCACAGCATAACTAAAATGGCACATATTCATTTCCCTGGAGCCGAGGCTTATGCTGATAATATTATTAGAATGGGAGAGGAAAGCTGGAGAGTCTTTAATGTAGGTGATCCTGGGATAGAAAATGTTAAGAATACAAAATTTCTATCCCAGGAAGAACTTAAAGAAGACCTAGGTATAGAGATTGACAAGGACACTTTACTTGTAACTTTTCATCCAGTAACGCTTGAGATTGACCAACTGCATTATCAAGTTGAAAACTTGTTAAAGGCATTAAAAGAAACAGATAGAAAACTTCTAATAACATTTCCTAACAGTGATAATGGTGGGAAATATATAATAAATGAGCTAAAAAAATTTCAAGCAACTAGCCATAAAGTACATTTATACGAAAATTTAGGAGTTAGAAGATATTTAAGTGTTCTAAGATTATGCGGTGCGGTAGTGGGAAACTCTTCAAGTGCAATTGTTGAGGCACCTCTATTGAAAGTACCTGTTATTAATATTGGAAACAGGCAAAAGGGAAGACTGATGGCTAATAATATTATACAAAGTAGTTATTCCTCTGATGAAATAATTAGATCCATAAGGTTAGCATTAAGTGATGAGTTTATAGCAAGGACAAGAAACGTAAAGAGTTTGTATGGAGAGGGAAATACCAGCAAGGACATAGTAGACATATTAAAGAAAATTAACATAGATGAGAAACTTATGAAAAAAAGATTGATTTGGAGATGAGTAAAATGTCAGTTTTTATAATTGCAGAGGCAGGCGTAAATCATAATGGTGATATTAATCTCGCTAAAAAGTTAATTGATGCTGCAAAAGAGGCAAATGTGGATGCTGTAAAATTTCAAACTTTTAAGACTGAAAAAATAGTTGGCAAATTTGCGCAAAAAGCTGAGTATCAAAATGAAAACACTAAAACTGATGAATCTCAATTTGATATGATAAAGAAATTAGAGTTATCATTTGATGATTTTAAAGAGCTTCAGGAGTATTGCATGCAAAAGGGCATATTATTTTTATCTACTCCAGATGATGAAGATAGCTTAGACTTTTTAGTAAGCTTAAAGCTTCCCATCATAAAAGTAGGATCTACTGAAATAACAAATATTCAATATCTAAAAAAAATAGCAGAAAAGAAAATTCCAATAATATTGTCTACTGGAATGAGCAACCTAGGTGAAGTAGAAAGAGCAGTGAATACTATATATTCTAGTGGAAATAAGGAAATAACACTTTTGCATGCTACAACAGATTACCCTACAGAATATAAAGATGTTAACCTAAATGCAATGATTACATTAAGAAATGCTTTTAAGCTTCCGGTTGGGTACTCTGACCATACTTTAGGGATAGAAGCTGCAGTAGCTGCCGTTGCATTAGGTGCAGATGTAATAGAAAAACATTTCACTTTAGATAAGAGTATGGAGGGGCCAGACCATAAAGCTTCTTTAGATCCAGAGGAATTGAAGGAATTCGTGAGGGCAATAAGAAATACCGAAGCTCTTCTAGGCAGCGGTATAAAAGAACCTACTGAAAGAGAGAAAAAGATTATAGTAAATGCGAGAAGAAGTATAGTAGCTGCTTTTGATCTCAAAAAAGGTACTTTAGTAGAAGAGAAGATGATAACCTTTAAAAGGCCGGGTAATGGTATTAAACCTGAACTTGCTGAAAATATTATAGGAAGAAAGCTGAATCGTGATATAAAAGAGGATGAGTTAATAACATGGAAGGATATATAAAAGCAATTGGCGGTGAGCACTGGTTTACGTTAGAGATGTTTAAAAAGAATAATGATAATTTCAAAGATTTAAATGCAGTGCTTTTAAGTGGAGGACAAAGCGCAATTCGATTTATAATTGAAGATATTAATTTTAGTAGTTCTGATTTTATTCTTATGCCCTCTTATTTATGTCCTTCAATTCTATATCCTCTAATAGAAAAGAATATTAAATACGAATTTTATAATGTTCGAAGTGATTTATCAATAGATTTGGATAATTTAAGGTATAAAATAAGCAAGTATTCTCCTAAAGCTATTTTTTTTATTGATTATTTTGGGTTTTACAACAATAAAGAAACATTTGATTTTATGAATCAATGCAAGCTGGAAGGTATAAAAATTATTGAAGATGCTGTCCAAATGTTTTGGTTTAATAAAAAAAAGTTTATTGGGGATTACGTGTTTAACAGCTACAGGAAATTCCTGCCTATAGATGGAAGCATTGTTCTTTGCAAAAATGTGAGTAATTATTGTTGGGGTAAAGATGATTATTATGAGATTATCAATACAGCTAGAATGAATAAATCTTTATATAATAATTACAATATAGGAAAAGAAGATGATTTTCTCGAATTGTTTAGACTTGCCGAAGAAGAATATTATAATAGAGATAAGATAATTGGACTGGACAACAATTCTAAATATATGCTCAGCAAAGTTGACGAAGCATATATTTCACGAAAAAGAATTGAGAATTATAGATATGTATATAACAAACTTATTGGGACAGATAAAGTTAAAATTTTATATAATACAAATCAAATATCTGATAATGTTCCATTAGGTATTCCAATATTAGTTAAAGACAGAAATAAAATAAGAAAATTTTTGGCATCAAAGAATATATTTTGTCCAGTACATTGGAATATTAGTGAAATAAATTTTTTCGGAAATAGTTTTTATGATAATAAATATTTATCTGAGAATATTCTAATGATACCTATTGACCACAGATATGACTTTGAAGATTTAAATAGGGTTATAGCCAATATTTCTTTAGCTTTAACCTAGAATATATAAAATTTGGAAATATAAAGGAAAGGCGCTGATTGATGTGGTTGAGGTTCTTTCAACAAAATCGGATAAATGGAATGAATATTTAAAATGCTTCAAGCCGTCAGAAATTGATATATATTTTACTAAAGAGTATCATAGGCTTCATGAGGAAAATGGTGATGGAAAAGCACTGTGCTTTGTTTATAGAGAAGATTCATCTATAGCAATGTATCCTTTTATAATGAATGAGATTAAAGGATATGCATTAACAGTAGAGTATTATGATATTGAAAGTGTATATGGTTATAGCGGCCCAATTTCTAATTCCAAAGAGGAAAAGTTTTTAAGTAATTTTGAAAATGCATTCTTAGAGTATTGCAATAAAAACAATATAGTTGCTGAATTTATAAGATTTCATCCTCTTATAAATAATTTTTCTATTTTTAAAAAAAATATAGAAGTAATTCACAATAGAAAAACAGTGTATTTAGATGTAGAAAAAGATATAAATAGTATCTGGGAGCAGGATATCACGAGTAAAAACCGCAATATGATTAGGAAAGCAGAAAAAAATGGTTTAAATGTTATAGTTAACAAGGAGTATAGAGCATTTAGAAATATCTATAAATTAACTATGGACAAAGTATCCGCAGATAGTTATTATTATTTTAATGAGGGCTATTTTAACTATATAAAAAACTATGATAACTTTACTCTAATGAATGTTATGTATAAGGATATAGTTATTGCATCTTCAATATTTATGATTTACGGAGAATATTTTCATTATCATCTTGCTGGAAGTTTGAAGGAGTATTTGAATTTGGCACCTAATAATTTGTTATTATGGGAAGCAATAAAAATAGCTCACAGCCTTGATGCAAAATTGATGCATTTTGGTGGAGGATTATCTAATAGCGAATCTGATAATCTTTTTAAGTTTAAAAGCAGTTTTTCAAATAAGCTGGCAGATTACTATATAGGGAAAAGAATACATAATAAGAGTATCTATAAATTCCTAATAGATGAATGGGAACAAAAAAACAATAGAAAAGCAAGTATATTACTCCAGTACAAAATGAGGATTTAGGGGGTTAATATGGCGTATTTAGATAATTTATTAGTAACAGAACAAACAACTATAATTGAAACTCTTAAGAAAATAGACAGTAATGCAAAAGGTATTGCTATAGTTGTAAGTGATAATAAAGAACTGATTGGAACTATAACAGATGGAGATATAAGAAGGGCTATTATCGACGGTGCCGGTACTTCATCAACCATAACAAAGATTTATAATAAGAAATGTAAGTATCTGCTTGATAATTATGATAAAAAAGATATAGAAAATATATTTAAGAATGATAAAATTAGGTTTATACCTATAATAGATCAGTACAATGTAGTTATAGATTTATTAGAAGTAGATAATGATAATTTCAGTGTTTATAGGGATAACCCCGTATTAATTATGGCTGGAGGGTTAGGAACAAGACTTAGACCCTTAACAAATGATTTGCCAAAGCCAATGTTAAAAGTTGGCGGTAAACCTATACTTGAAACTATAATTGAACAATTCAAGATAAAGGGTTATAAAAATATATTACTATCTGTAAATTATAAATCAGAAATCATAGAAAATTATTTTAGAGATGGTTCTGATTTTGGAGTATCTATAAAGTATATTAGGGAAGATAAGAGAATGGGGACTGCAGGTGCAATAAAACTTGCAGAACAGTTTTTAAATAAAGATTTTTTTGTAATTAATGGTGATATACTTACTAATGTTTGTTTTAACAGACTTCTTGAGTATCATCAGCAAAATAATTTTAAGATGACAATTGGCGCTCGAAACTATGAGACTCAGATTCCGTATGGAGTCCTTAATATTGATGATACATGTGTTACGTCAATAGAAGAAAAACCAATAGTGAACTTTTATGTAAATGGCGGTATATATGTTCTTAGCCCGGATACGCTTAAATATATACCTGAGAATGATTATTTCGATATAACTGAATTGATAAACAAAGTTTTAGAAAACAAGGATAAAGTGGGAAGTTACCCTATACTTGAGTATTGGATGGATATAGGACAGTTAAAAGACTATTATAAAGCTAATGAGGATATAAAGAAATATTTTTAATAAACTAACGCGGAGGATTAAAAAATAATGAATTTATCAGGAAAAAAAGTATTGGTAACCGGTTCAGAAGGTTTTATTGGAAGTCATTTGACAGAAAAGTTAGTTGAACTGGGAGCTGAAGTTACTGCACTTGTTCAATATAATTCTTTTAATAACTGGGGTTGGATCGATACGTTTCATAAAGACATTAAAAAAAGCTTAAATATTGTTACAGGAGATATAAGGGAATATGATGGTCTTAAAAGAGTTATAAAAGGTCAGGATGTTGTTTTTCACCTGGCAGCTTTAATAGCTATTCCTTATTCCTATTCTTCTCCTATGGCTTATGTTAGAACTAATGTTGAAGGAACAACCAATGTTTTAGAGGCATGTAGAGAATTTGGAGTTGAAAAAATAGTTCATACATCAACAAGTGAAACTTATGGAACAGCTTTATATGTGCCAATAGATGAAAAACATCCTATGCAGGGACAGTCTCCATATTCAGCCTCTAAAATATCTGCAGACAAGATGGCAGAAAGCTTCTATAAATCCTTTAATGTTCCCGTGGCTACAATCAGGCCATTCAATACATACGGGCCTAGACAATCTGCAAGAGCAGTTATACCAACAATTATTTCTCAAATTCTGTCTGGAAAAACAGAGCTGAAGCTTGGAAGCTTAACACCTACTCGTGACTTTAACTATGTAAAGGATACTGCTAATGCATTTATCAAGGTAGCTGAGAGTGATAGTACTATAGGAGAAGTGGTTAACGCCGGATCAAATTATGAGATTTCAATTGGTGATACTGTAAGAAAGATAATAGAAGTAATTGGCAAGGACGTAAAAGTAATTTGCGATGAAGAAAGGCTGAGACCAGAGAAGAGTGAAGTTAATAGATTATGGGCTGATAACAAAAAAATAAAAGAGTTGACAGGATGGGAACCGAAATACTCTTTAGAACAAGGATTAAAGGAAACTATTGAGTGGATTGGAAACAATCTTAGCTACTTCAAGACTGATATATATAACGTTTAATACTAAAGAATAAATTTAAAGGAGGTATTTCTATGATACCATTAAGTATTCCCGAAATAAGAGGTAACGAGTGGAAGTATGTAAAGGACTGTATTGATACAGGCTGGGTTTCATCAGTTGGAAGCTATGTAGATCTTTTTGAGATAAAATTTGCTGAATATGTTAAGGCTAAGAAAGCTGTTGTAACAATGAATGGAACAGCAGCAATACAGCTTGCCCTAGTTACGCTGGGTGTAGGTGAAGGAGATGAAGTTATAGTTCCTTCTTTAACGTTTATATCGCCAGTAAATGCAATAAAATATGTAGGAGCGACGCCTGTATTTGTTGATGTTTGCAGAGATACGTATGTAATGGATGCTGAAAAAATAGAAGAACTAATTACACCAAAAACAAAAGCTATATTACCAGTACATATATACGGTCATCCCGCTGATATGGATATGATTATGGATATAGCTAGGAGGCATAACCTATTTGTAATTGAGGATGCTACCGAAGCCCTAGGTTCTGAGTATAAGGGAGGTATGGTTGGTACAGTTGGTCATATTGGATGTTATAGCTTTAATGGAAATAAACTAATAACTACTGGAGCAGGCGGTATGCTTGTATCTAATAATGAAGAGTATGCGGATAGAGCAAAGTTTTTATCTACTCAAACAAAGGTAGTGCTGGAGAACAAGGCGTTTTATCATCCAGAAGTAGGCTATAATTTTAGAATGCCTAATCTGCTTGCTGCCTTTGGGGTAGCACAATTAGAGAATATAGAAGAATTTCTTAAGGTAAAAAGAAGCAATGCTAAATACTATAATAAACAGCTAAATGAAGTAAAAGGTATAACCATTCCAGTGGAAAAAGAATGGGTAAAAAACTGTTTTTGGCTCTATTCAGTAGTGGTTGAGGACGAATATGGCATAGCAAGAGATGAGCTCATTATCAGGCTTAAGGAAAAGGGGATTGAATCCAGGCCATTCTTTATGCCTATTCACGATATGCCTCCATACAAAATGTGCAAGCGTGGTAACCTAGATGTAACAAACGACTTATATAATAAAGGTATAAACCTACCTAGCTCTGTAGGGTTAACTCATGAAGATATCAATCTAGTAAGTGAAGTTATTAAGGAACTTGGGAAAGGAAAATAGATATATATATGTTTAAAGCCATTGTAAATAAAGCTTCCCAAAATACTCTAATAAAGAGTGGGTTCTGGTACACTATAGGCAACTTTTTTCTTCAAGGGATATCTTTTATAACCATACCCATATTTACAAGATTGTTAAATACAGATAATTATGGGGTTGTAAATTTATATTCAACTTGGCAGTCAACCTTCATGTATATTATTAGTTTAGGACTAGCTTCAAGTGTGTCAAAAGCTAAACATGACTTTAAAGAAGATTATGATGGTTACCTGTCTTCTATTCTTTTTTTAAGTATAATCTCGTTAATTGTGGCAGTTTTTTTGGGGTGCATTTTTAAAAATAGTATAGCTTTTGCAACACAGCTTCCTGTGAGTCTGATAATGATATTAATTTTTCAAAGTTTTTTTGCTTATGTTGTAGATTATGTAAGCACTAAATATACTATAGAATATCAATATAAAAAGTATTTGTTTATTTCAATTAGCAGTACTGTACTTAATGTTATACTTTCAATAGTACTTATATTAAGCTTAACGCAAAACAAGTATATTGGCAGAATAGGTGGAGGATTTGTTGTTACAAGTGTATATGGTATAGTACTACTTATATTGATATTGGTAAAGGGAAAAAAACTAATTAATATTAAGTATTGGAAGTATGCTTTAGCATTGTCTCTACCATTGATACCTCATAGTATATCTGGATTAATTTTATCTCAGTTTGATAGAATTCTTATTAGAAAATATGTAGGATTTAGTGCAACTGGTATATATAGCTTTGCATATAATATGGGGATGATAGTTAGCGTGGTATGGGCATCTACAAATAAAGCCTGGGTACCTTGGTTTTTTGAACAGATGGATAAGAGGAATGTAGATGATATAAAGCAAAAAATGAAATACTATATTATTCTATTTTCTGTAATAGTTAGTATACTAATATTTGTTTCACCAGAACTAGTAATGATGATGTCGAGCAAAGGATTTTGGGAAGGACTTAAGTTAGTTCCAATAATTATGATTTCCTATTTTTTTGTATTTTTGTATAGCTTGCCAGTTAACTATGAATTTTATATGAAAAAGACCTACTTGATATCTATAGGTACATTTTTATCTGGTTTTATTAATATAATTTTAAATTTACTATTAATACCGAAGTATGGCTATATAGCAGGGGCTTATACAACACTAGTATCATATATATTACTTTTTCTTTATCATTATATTATCGCAAATGTATTATCTAAAGGTAAGCTATTTGAAACGAGATATTTTGTGTTTAGTATAGTTTTTATCTTTGCTGTAGCTGGTATGTTTTATATTCTTAAATCACTGTGGGTAATAAGATATATCATAATAATAACAGGTATAACATTGGCATTTTATATTATAAAAAATAAAATACAAGTTATTCTGCTTAAGAAATAACATCAAGATATTACTCTTGATGTTTTTTTATTCAACGTTTTTTGCCTAAGAAGTTGATTAATTTTAAAAATGATGTAAAATGATTAGAGAGGAATATGAAAAAACAAAAATGGGAACTAAGAAGTTAATTATAGAATTAGTTGTTAATAAAGAAAATACTGAATAGAGGTGTATTTAATGAGGAAATTAAAGTTTGCTATTATAGGTTGTGGAAGAATTTCTTATAAGCATGTAGAGGCTATTGCAAATAATTATGCAGAGGCAGAGCTTGTTGCGGTATGTGATGTGATAGAGGAAAACGCAGTAAGGAGAAGAGATGAGTATTTATCTCAAATAAGTAGCCCGGTAAATATCAGCGTTTACACTGATTTAACCAAGATGCTTGATGAAATAGGCATAGATGTAGTTACTATAGCTACAGAGAGCGGATACCATCCAGAGATAGCTATGCATTGTATGAATAAAGGTAAACATGTAATAGTTGAGAAACCAATGGCATTATCAATTACCGATGCTGATAATATGATAAAGTGTGCTGAAAACAATAATGTTAAGCTTTGTGTATGTCACCAAAATAGATTTAATAAATCAATACAAGAGCTTAGAAAGGCTGTAGAAGAAAATAGATTTGGAAAACTTGTAAATGGAACAGCTAGAATACTGTGGAATAGAAATATGGGCTATTATCAACAGGCTCCATGGAGAGGTACATGGAAACTGGATGGCGGAACGTTGATGAATCAATGCATACATAATATTGATTTACTTCAGTGGATGATGGGTGGAGATATAGATACGGTATATTCTCAAAGTGATACCTTCTTAAGGGATATTGAAGCTGAAGACTTTGGAGCAATTGTTATAAGGTTTAAGAATGGAGCTATAGGAATCGTAGAAGGAAGTGCATGTGTATTTCCTAAAAATTTAGAAGAAACGCTTAGCATTTTTGGTGAAAATGGAACTGTTTGTATTGGAGGACTTGCTGTAAATAAAATAGAAGTTTGGAGATTTTCAGATAATATAGATAGTGAGGATACCATTTTAAGAGCTCAGGAAAATGATCCTGATTCAGTTTATGGTTACGGTCATATACCTTTATTTAAGGACATGATTGACTCTATCAATAAAAATAGAGAACCATTGATAAATGGTTTAGAAGGAAAAAAAGGGATGTCTATAATTTTGGCTGCATACAAATCAAGACTTACTGATATGCCTGTTAAATTTCCTTTGAATGATTTTTCTACATTAGATATGATTAATACAGAAGATAAATAATTTAATAGTAGTATAATGGAGATGAGAGTATGGACTGTTTTATTTCTGATAATTCAACAATAGCTGATAATGTTTCTTTAGGACATTTTAGTGTAGTAGAAGATGGTGTTCAAATAGGAAAAAATTGTATTATTGGTCATAACGTGATTATAAGAAAAGGTAGTATAATTGGAAAAAATGTTAGAATAGATGATAATACTGTTATAGGTAAGGAGCCTATGAGAGCTGCAAATAGTATCTTTAAAGATGACGAAAAGCTTTCGCCAGCGGAGTTAGGGGACAATTGTTTAATTGGAGCTGGTGTAATTATATACAGTGGCTGCAAAATAGGTGAAAAAACTTTAGTAGCAGACTTGGCTACTATACGTGAAAATGTATCTATTGGGAGTAAAACAATAATAGGAAGAGGAGTAGCTGTTGAAAATTTCTGTGAAATTGGTTCAAATTGTAAGCTGGAAACAAATGCATATATAACTGCGTACTCTAAGTTAGAGGATTATGTTTTTATCGCACCTGGAGTGGTAACATCTAATGATAATTTTGCCGCAAGATCAAAAGAAAGATTTGGCAAATTTAAAGGCGTTACAGTTAAAAAAGGAGCAAGAATTGGTGCTCAGGCTACAATACTGCCTGGAAAAATAATTAATGAAGATGGTTTTGTTGCTGCAGGTAGTACTGTTACTAAAGATGTTGAAGCAGAAACAATTGTTTGCGGAAACCCATCAAAACCAATGAGAAATGTACCAGAAAATCAATTGTTAAGAAATCAGTAAATGAGCAACTAATGAAACTTTAAGGAGAATTGTTGATGACTAGCAAAGAAAAGTATAGAGAATTATGTGACAAAGAAAAAACCATTCCTATATTTTCTAGGTCATGGTGGTTGGATGCTGTATGTGGAGAAGAAAACTGGGATGTGCTGCTTGTAGAAAAGGGTGGTAAGATTATTGCATCTATGCCATATACAACAACAAAGAACAAGATATTTAAAGGAATTTCAATGCCTCTTCTTACTCAAAAAAATGGAATATGGATTTGTTATCCTGATAATCAAAAGTATACTAGCAAACTTAGCTATGAAAAAGATATTATTAATGAAATAATTAACAAGATTGAAGTATTGAAATTGGATTTCTATGTACAAAACTATGACTATACATTTACTAATTGGCTACCTTTCTATTGGAAACAGTATAATCAATCTACAAGATACACCTATGTAATTGATGACTTATCAAATATAGATAGGGTTTATCAGGAAACAGACGGTAAAGTTAAAACTCAGATTAGAAAGTCGGAAAAAGTTGTATCTGTAAAAGAAGACTGTTCTATAGAAACTTTTTATAAAATGATATTTTTGACTTTTAAAAGACAAAATATGAGTATGCCATATTCATTTGAACTTATAGAAAGAATAGATATGGCATGTAAAGAAAATAGATGCAGAAAGATTTTATATGCGGAAGATTTGCAAGGTAGAATTCATGCAGCTATTTATTTAGTTTGGGATGATACCAGCATGTATTATTTAATGGGTGGTGCTGATCCAGAGTTAAGGAATAGTGAAGCCACTACGTTATTGTTATGGAATGCAATTAAGTTTGCATCTACAGTAGTAAAAAAATTTGATTTTGAAGGCAGTATGATTGAGCCAATTGAACGATTCTTTAGAGCTTTTGGTTCAACGCAAAAGCCTTATTATAAAATATGGAAGGATTATTCAAAGTTATATAAGCTTTCAAATATTGCAAAGCAATTAGGAAAAGTTATAATTAAAAATAGATAATTATAGGTTACTTTAGATACTAAATGATAAAGGAAAAAGGCTAATGATAGAAATAATATATACTGATGTCCAAAAAACTATTTCTAATAATAATAAAATAATTAACTTATTTGATTTTACAGGTTCTCTGTCTGTCGACGAAGTTTCATTTGATTTTATTCAATATCTGGAAGGTCAGATGACAGATAATAAGACCATAGAAGACTTTTTCACCTACGATGGAATACCAATGTATTTTTTTGTTAGACCTACACTTTATGGTAAATTAAAGAATATTATATTCTTCATTGAATTAATGAAGAATATAGTCAATAATGAATCAGATAAGTACTTGCTTAAAACGGATGATAAAGTATTATATACTGTTGCAAAAGACTTATTTAAAATAAGAGCAGAGATGGTAGAATCAGAGATACAGATAACCAAACGTTTTGACTTTAAGTATTATTTCGGCTTAGCTAAAAGGTATATTAAAGGATCAGTGAATTTATTTAAATTTTCCTTTAGAGGTACGAAAGGAAGAACTTTAGCATTAACCCATTCTGCTGATATTAATTTTATTAATAATGATGACTATAGAGGTTATTTTGATACTCAGCTTGGAAAGGCCATTAATAAGCTTAAAATATCAAACAATGTTTTAGAATTACAACTTCTTAGCAGTAGGAGTCAAATAGATAAGGCTTCACAGTATAAGAATGAATATTGCCCTTTTGAGTTTTTTATTTTATATAAAAGGCTCGTTTCTAAGAAGTTAGTTGATGAAACAAAAATAAAAGATTATACAAGTTACTTTCAGAGTTTAAATTATACTTATAAAAAATATGATATCAAGGCTATTGTTTTCGAAACTCTTATTAATTTTAAAAAGGAATGTTTAAACTATTTGATAGAAATTTTAGCTGCAGAACGATTTATTAAAAAATATAAATTCGTAAAATGCCTGATTGCAGGGGAAGGGGATAGAGGAAGATGTTTTGTAGTGGCTAGTCATCGTGCGGGAGTACCCTGCTATGCAGTACAACATGGAATAATAAATGAAACATCTCCAAATTATATTATAAAATCTAAAGGTGAAACTAATATAGTTCCTACTATCTCTTTTCTATGGGGAAGAAGATATCAGAATATGCTTCTTAATAATACTAGTATTTACAGCAATGCAAACACGGTTATAGTTGGGCAAGCTAGAACAGATTTATTAAAGCAGTATAAGGATAGATTAGATAATAATAGTAAAAAGATACGTATACTTTATGCTACTCAATATTTAAAGGATCTTCTTGAACCAGCCACAGAAATGCTGTTTAAAGCATTGAAGCTTCTAGAGACTGAATATGAACTTATTATTAAGTTACACCCTGCAGATAATTATACAGATTTCTATAATACGCTTATAGAAAATTATAATATTAAGAATGCTTCTATAATAAAAGATCAAGATTTGTATAATTTAATTTCCTGGTGCGATATTATTATCAGTGTTCATTCAACAGTTGTGCTGGAAGGGGCGTTAATGGGAAAACCTTCTATTTGTATATTATTGCCTAAATATAATGATGAGGGTGGATTTGTTAAGGATGGTATTTCACTTGGAGTAAGTGATGAATATAAATTAGCTGAATATCTATCTTCAAGAGATTTTGGATATATGAATAAAATGAAGTTGTATATTGAAGATAATTTCTATGCTGTTGATGGTAATGTAGCAGATAGGATAGTAAGAGTTATAAATAGTTCGGATAAATACAATGACTAGAGGAGAATGAAATGAAAAAGTTATGTTTATTGGCGAACGCTAATAGTATCCATACTCAAAAGTGGGTGGAATATTTTTCTGATTTACAATACTCAATAGAAATAATTACTCTTACGGATACTAAATATGAATATAAACCAAACGTAAAGGTTCATTATATTAGTCCAAGTTCAACAAATAAACTTAGCTATTTTTTATTAATTAACAAGGTAAGAAAATTAGTGTATAATATAAAACCAGATATATTGCATAGTCACTATGCTTCTAGTTATGGAATGCTAGGCAGAATGTGCAACTATCACCCCTTTCTAGTTTCTGTTTGGGGAAGCGATATATATCAATTTCCTGAGCAAAATATCCTAAACAAAATCTTGCTAAAGTATATATTAAATGGTGCGGAGGCAGTATGTTCAACCAGTGAAGATATGAAAAATGTTACTCAAAGATATTATAATGGAGATATATTTATAACTCCATTTGGTGTTGATATTAATATTTTTCAAAAACAAAATCCTATTTTTAGTAAACAAAATATTACAATCGGTGTAACAAAAAGCCTAGAAGCAGTATATGGTATAAATTTTTTAATTGAGGGTTTTTCAAAAATCTTAAAGAGATTTCCACACAGAGATTTGAAACTTTTAATTGTAGGCGACGGATCAGAAAAGGAAGAATTAACTAAGTTTTGCGAGTATTTAGGTATAATGGATAAAGTATTTTTTGCTGGTGTTGTTGCTAATGAGGACATTGTTGAACATATAAATCAAATGGATATAGTTTGTATACCATCATTGAGTGAAAGTTTTGGAGTTTCAGCAGTAGAAGCTTCGGCCTGTGAAAGACCGGTTGTAGCAAGCAATGTGGGTGGGTTGAAGGAAGTTGTTATAGATAATAAAACAGGTTTCCTAATAGAAGCAAAAAGTAGCGAGGAAATAGCCAATAAAATAGAAATTTTTATAAAGGATATGGATTTAGCAAGGCAATTCGGGAAAAATGGAAGAGAATTTGTACAAAAAAAATTTTCTTGGGATAAAAATGTTAAGATAATGGAAGGGATATATGATATGCTTATTGACAAGTTTTCATATTAATTAGGAGCTTATAATGAAAAAAATTGCTTTTTTATATAGTAATGTAGAGTTTAAAGATAAAATTGAATACAGTATTAGAACTATACTTCAAAACTATAATGTTAGTTTTGATTTGTTCTGTGTTTCTGACGATAAATACGATAAGTCAAATTATGAAACTATAATTTATTATGGGAAAAAACAAGACGATATTTATTGTGATATATGGATAATTGAATCTGGTTTATTTAGTGATAGCTATTTGAAGTCTGAATCATTACCTGTTGAGGTTAATTACTACAATACATTACCAATATTCTTTTTTGATGAAAAGTATAATTTCTATGAGCTTAAAGAAAACAGTAGATTTATTATAAATAACGATATAATTCAAACCGCATTTTTTTTCTTAACCTGCTATGAAGATTACGTAGTTAATGATTATGATAAGTATGGAAGAGCTAATATTGAAAAAAGCATACTTTACAAAAATAATTTACTTTCAATTCCAGTTGTAAATATGCTTATACAATATTTAATTGATTTATTAAATAAATACTACCATTTAGATATATCGGTGAAACCACTATGGGGAGATAAAAACTTCGCTTCGATATTATCACATGATGTAGATTGTATAAGCAAGTTTTTACCTTTTAAGAAGGAATTAAGACTGCAACTTAGTTTACTTATAGCCGATAAAAGACCAAAGCAATTTTGTAATAGATTCTTCGGTTATATAAATAAAAAAATAAACAAGCGGTATAAAGATCCCTTTGATACTTTTGAATACATTTTAAAGATTGAAGAAAAGTATGGCTTTAAGTCCACTTTTTATTTTATGGCAGACAATAAAACATATATGGTTACCGATAAAGCGACACAGTCAATAGTACAGAAGATAAAAAGTTATAACTCTGAAATCGGATTTCATCCAGGACTAGGAACTAGTAATAACATAGAAATATTTAATAAGCAAAAGCAGTTATTTAACAAATATATTGGGAGAAATAATAAGTTAGGTATAAGACAGCATTATCTTTCATTTATAAGTGGAACTACTTGGGAGATTCAAAATGACGCTGGAGCAATATATGATACGTCAATTTGCTATCCCCAGGTTGCGGGCTTTAAAGCAGGCTATTGTTTACCATATAAGGTTTATAGTTTATCAAGGAATACTGTTTTAGATTTTTGGGAAGTTCCATTGATTGTAATGGAAGGTAGCCTGCTGCAGTATATGAAATTAAATGGTGATGAGGCAAAGATATATTGCATTAATCTAATAAATGAAGTGGAAAAGTATAATGGCGTTTTTGCCTTACTATGGCATAATTCAGCAATATGTGACGAATATAATCCCTTTAGTAAAGATTTATTTAAATGGATATATTACGAATTGTCACAAAGAAACTGCGAATCTAATAGTTGTATGAATATTATAAATAAAGTGATTAACAATGCATAATAAATATACTATAAGCATAGACAGGGGATAAATTATGAGAAATATTTTGATGATAGCCTATTATTATCCTCCATTAGGAGGGGCAGGAGTACAGAGAACTTTGAAGTTTTCTAAGTTTTTATCAAAAATGGGCTATAATATATCTGTCCTTACTGTACTTAATGATTCAAATACTATAAAGGATGATTCAATGACTTTAGAGGTTATTGATGGAATAAAAGTTTATAGAGCAAAACAGGGAAAATATATATCATTAAGTAGTAATATATCGAAAAATAAAGAATCAAAACTTTATATTCGTCATGACAATCTAAGCTCTGATAAGTCAGTAAATATAAAAATTAAAAATGTGATAAAAAACATTTTTAAAAAGATATATGCAAATATAAATATACCTGATGATAAGATATCTTGGAGAAAAGATGCTGTAAGATTAGGTCTTGAAATTATACATCAAAACAGTATAGACATTATTTATTCTACTTCTGGACCATATACAAGTCATTTAATTGCTTATGAATTGAAAAGAAAAACAAATTTGAAATGGATTGCGGATTTTAGAGATCAATGGGTATCAAATCCTTTTGTCAAGTATATGTTTATACCTAAAGAAATAAATAAATATTTAGAAAGGAAAGTAATAGAAAAATCAGATAGGGTAATTTCGGTTAGCAAGCCTATTATTGATGATTTTATTAATAGATACGAAAAAATTGATAAAAATAAATTTTCCGTAATTACTAATGGATATGATGAAGAGGATTTTAATGATTACGATATTAATAAAAAAATTGATAAATTTATAATTACATATAATGGCACAATATATGGAAAGAGATCTCCGAAAAATTTTTTAAAGGCAGTTGATAGTCTTATTATTGATCATAAAATAGATAAAAAAAATATTATTATACAATTTGTTGGTCAACTTGGTAATGATGGTAAAAGAGAAATACAAGAATTTGTATACAAATACAATGATAAAGTAGAATTAATAGAATACTTACCACATAAACAAAGTATAAAGCAGTTGGAGAGATCTTCTGCACTTCTTTTAATTATAGAAGGCGGAGAAGGTAGCGAAGGCATTTATACGGGAAAGGTTTTTGAATATATAAGAAGTGGAAGATTTATTATTGGAATTGTTCCAGAGGGAGTAGCGAAAAATTTAATTCAAGAAACAAATACAGGTATGTGTTGCAGCCCAAATTCAATTAAAGAAATAGCTGAAGTTATAAATACAGCTTATAAAATATGGCTTAATGAAGGAAGGCCTCTTAATATTAACTGGAACGAAGTGAAAAAATATGAAAGAGAAAATATTGCAAAGCAATTATCTATTATAATAAAAAACTTATAGAAGTAAATCAAATTTAGTAAACAATGGAGGAAATTTTATGAAGATATTGACTGTCATAGGAGCAAGACCGCAATTTATAAAAGCTGCCGCAGTATCAAAAGTATTAAGAAGTAAATATAATGAAATTTTGATTCATACAGGACAACATTATGATGAAAATATGTCGAAGGTTTTCTTTGATGAATTAAAAATTCCTATTCCCGATTATAACTTGACAGTTGGATCTGGAGGTCATGGCGTACAAACAGGAAACATGCTTATAAAATTAGAAGATATTTTTGTAAAGGAAAAGCCGGATTTGGTATTAGTATATGGTGATACCAATTCGACTCTAGCTGGAGCTTTATGTGCAAGTAAGTTATTGATACCTGTAGCTCATATAGAAGCAGGGTTAAGAAGTTTTAATATGAATATGCCTGAAGAACAAAATAGGATATTGACTGACCATATATCTACATTATTATTTACTCCAACTACATCAGCTGTGAAAAATTTATACAATGAAGGAATAAAAAACAATATTTATAATGTTGGTGATGTAATGTATGATGCTGTTAAGCATTTTACAAATATATCTAAGGAAAATTCATCTATAATAGATAAATTAGATTTATTAAAGAAGAAGTTTATTTTAACAACCATACATAGGGCTGAAAATACAAATAATATTAGTAATTTAAAGAATATTATTGAGGCACTTAATGAGACAAGTAAAACAATTGTTCTCCCACTTCACCCAAGAACAAAAAAATATATAGAAAGTTATAATCTTGTACTCAATAATAATATTAAAGTTATAGAACCTGTTGGGTATCTTGATATGCTTAATTTAGAAATGAATTCAGAAAAAATTGTAACTGATAGTGGTGGAGTACAAAAAGAGGCATACTTTATGGCAAAACCTTGTATAACTCTAAGAAATGAAACTGAATGGGTAGAAACTGTAGAAGCAGGATGGAATATTATTGTAGGAACTAATAAAGATAAGATATCTAAAGCTATAGCAGAATTTAGCCCCTCAGGTATTCAAAAAAATATTTTTGGTGATGGTAATGCATCAACTGAAATATTAAATAAAATTAGTGAATGTTCTTTTAATTAGTTTTTTAAAAATTTAATTAGTTTTGTAGTAGTTGGAGGAAGGTATGAAGTATCAAATGAGCAGGAAAATTCTGAATTATAGATGGATAGTTCCTGTTTTAACAATTATTTTTATTTTATTATATTTTGTTATTAATCCTAAGTTGATATTTATTATTATATTTTCATTAATTTATATATCCATAATATATTATAAGTTTTCAAAAAGTAATATTGAATTTTTATATTTCACCCTTTTGTTATTGCTAATAATTGATTTTTCATTCTCTATAGAGATAACGAAATCTATAAAAATTTATTACTATCATATTTTAATATTTATATTTATAATAATTGGGGCTATAAATCTTCATAAACAAAAGGGAATTAGTTTTAAAAACATTATTAAATTAAATAAATATAATGTATTTATTACCATATTTCTAATCTATGCGATAATCAGCATTTTATGGGCACCTAATAAGCTTTATGCAATTAAATATATATTTATATATTTTAACTTTTTTATAGTATTAATGATTATTAGCCGATATAATAAGTCTATGAAAAATATTAAGAAAACAATAACGTTTTTGATATATCTCTTTGTAGGAATAGAACTGGGAGGACTATTTGAAATATTCGGAGTAAGATTCGGAATGAGAAATCATTTTATTGAAGCAGGATATTCGCTAGCTGATGCGTATATTAAAAGAATACCAGTAGTATTCTTTTTCAATCCCAATGACTATGCTTTTTATTTAGTAATCATGCTTATAATAATAAATGTATTTATTATGTTTAGCGAAAAATTAAAAGAAAAATTAAAGTTATTAATTATATTTAGCATAGGACAAGTTAATCTTATTTTTACTGCATCTAGAACAGGGTGGATTTGCTTTATTTTATCATCAATTATAACTGCATTTGTTATCTTTATGTGCAATATTGAAAAATCTAAAAAATATAAATATATAAAATCTCAAATTATATTATTGACTTATATTATCATTTTTTTCTTTGTGTTTTCAATTAATACTATATCGAGACCATATTTCGGAAAGATTGAATCCATTCCTTATGTAGGAAAAATTTATAGTATAAATTCTATTAAATCTAATGATAATTCTAACGAGAATAAAAACAAAGTTGATAAAAATAACAATCTGGAATTAGGTGGAAAAGGATCAAACAATGAAAGGTACACTCTAATCTATAATGTTATTAATGGAATCTTTATTAAAAAACATTATTTGGGGTATGGTGTAGGGAATAGCGTTGTACTGGAAGCTTCATTTAATAATACTAATGACATATTAAATGTTCATAGCTTTTGGTTTGAAATTTTAGCTGATTTTGGAGTAATAATTTTTTTGTACTTACTCTATATCTATATAAACCTAATACTTGGCCTGTCCAAGTTATCTAAAAAATCAAAAAATATAATCTTTAGTATGTTTTTAATAATAAATATAGTAAGTTTAATCATATTAATTCCATTATCATTTGCATCAAGTTCTATAATATCTCATACTATATTTTGGATAGCTTTAGGTCTATCATATAGTTCTATAAAAGATAAAAATATTCAGCAAATAAATGTTTAAAAGTAATGCTTATCGAGGGGGATATATGAAAATTTGTTTTTTTGGTGATGGAGGTAGTGTGCATTTAATACGTTGGATAGATTATTTTTTAGATAAAAATTATGAGATCCACTTGGTGACATTTAGGGATAGTAAAAATTTAAAAGAAGGCTTTAAACAAAAAAAATTTTATTTACATCAAATTGGAAACATATCAATAAATCCTGACGGAAAAAACTGGATGTACATGTTGCATATAATTAAACTAAAAAAAGTTTTAAGGAAAATAAAACCTGACATTATTAATGCGCATTACGTCACGAGCTATGGATTTATAGTTTCTTTACTTACTAGAAAAAAATTTGTTATATCTGCATGGGGAAGTGATATATTAATTGCACCTAAGAAAAACTTTATTTATAAATATATTACGAAGTATGCGCTGAAAAAATGTTGCTTGATTACTTCTGATTCTGAGCATATGACTAATGAGATTAAAAAATATACTCAAAGTAAAGTAATAACTGTACCAATGGGTATAGATAAACTGATTTGTCAAATGAAAGGAATAAAATCGTCTAATGAAATTATTATTCTAAGCCTTAGAACAGTTGATAAAAATTGTAATATAGATTATATTATTAAAGCCTTTAACAAATTTAATAGTAAATATACTAGTTCGAAGCTAATAATAGCAAATAGCGGACCAGAGATATATAACATTAAAAAACTTATTAATGATTTAAGGTTAGATGATAAAGTAGAATTACTTGGATTTATTTCGAGAAGTAATTTGTTAGAATTGTTGCTTAAATCAAATATTTATATATCTATTCCTACATCAGATTCAACATCAGTAACATTATTAGAGTCCATGGCTTGTGGAATATTACCTATAGTTTCTGATTTACCTGCAAATAGAGAGTGGGTTATTCACAATCATAATGGACTAGTAATAGAAAATATACATGAGGACTTACTTTTTGAAGCCCTTATAAAAGCAGTTAACGACGAAAATCTACAGAAAAGATGTAATATAGAAAATCGTAAAATTATATTACAAAGAGCTATATGGGAAAACAATATGAATATTATTGAAAATGAATATTTAAAATTAATTAGATAAGAACTAATTTAAATTTGAGGTATCATTAAAACTAGCAATTTAAAAGAATCTAGGTGATAATTATGAAAATTTTATTTTTAACTCAATATTTTCCACCAGAGGTTGGAGCGCCACAGAATAGAATATTTGAGTTTGCTAAACAGTTGAAAAAAAATGGACATGATGTATCAGTACTTACAGCTATGCCAAATTACCCAAAAGGTGAGATATTTAAAGAGTATAAAGGTAAAAAAGTTTTTATTGAAGAAATTAACGGTATTAAGGTAATCAGGACAAGAATCTACGCAACAAAATCTAAGAGTTTTTCTAGTAGGCTTAGAAATTATCTATCTTTTACATTTTCATCAGTGCTTCAAGGAGCAAAACTTATAGAAAAACAAGATGTGATTATTACAGAGTCTCCCCCTTTATTCTTAGGTTGGTCGGGATATATACTTTCAAAGATTAAAAAATCTAAATTTGTTTTTAATGTTTCTGATTTATGGCCTGAGTCTGCAGTAAAATTGGGAGTATTAAATAATAAAATGTTCATAAGAATGTCTACTTGGCTTGAGGAGTTCTGTTATAAAAAGGCAGCAGCAGTAACTTGCCAAACCAAAGGAATTGTAGATAATATAATTAATAGAGGATTTTCTAAAGAAAAAGTACATCTTATTACTAATGGTGTAGATATAGAATTATTTAGTAAAGAAAACAAAGATGAAAATACTAGAAAAGAATTAAATATAAATGACAAATTTTGTGTTTGCTATGCTGGCATTCATGGTATTGCTCAAGGCCTAGAAGTTATAGTTGAAGTAGCTGAGATATTAAGATCTCATAAAGAAATCCAGTTTATATTTGTTGGGGATGGTCCCGAAAAACAAAAATTAATTTCTATAAAAGAAGAAAAATCGTTGAATAACGTTACCTTTTTACCATTATATCCTAAAAAGGATATGCCCCGGCTAATAGCCTCCATGGATTCAACAATTATACCACTGAAGAAATTAGATTTATTTAAAGGAGCACTTCCATCGAAAATGTTTGAGTGCTTGGCTTCAGAGCTTCCTATCATTTTAGCGGTAGAAGGTGAAGCAGAGGAATTGATAAGGAGCGCTAATGCTGGTATTGTAGTAGAACCTGAGAACTCTAAACAGATTGCTGAAGCAGTGCTTGACTTATATAATAATATTGAGTTAAGAAAAGAACTTGGAAGAAATGGAAGAAAATACGTATCAGAAAATTATTCGAGAGAAACAATTACAAAAAAACTAGAAAAGATTTTAGAAGATTTATAAAAAATAATCTAAGTGAAATTAAGGAGTTTAACTAAAATGGGCAATAAGAGCTTACGTATTCTAGTTTATTTATATATAGTATTATTACCTTTATTTCCAAGCAAGCTTAGAGTGGCCTCTATACCTGTAAATGCTGATATAATCCTTGGAGGTATCATTCTGCTATATGCTTTATTAGTAATATTATATAAAAATAATAGAAATAATTTTATATATGGAATAAAAGATTTTTTTTCTAATTATTTTAGTATTTTTGCTACTCTCTTATTAGTTATGATGCTTGTATCTAGCGTATATGCAAAGTACAAATTACCAGCTGTTTCTGAAAGTTTTAGATTTTCTGGTTATATTATCTTGTACTTTATTATAAAGTATGAAGTTAATGATAAAAATACAATTGATAATATTATTAAATGTTTCATAGCAACTACATCTTTTTTATGTATTATAGGGCTGATACAGATATTTACAAGAATAGGGGTAAGTGAATTCATATATCATGGAAGCTTTGGAACAAGAGTACGTGTACCTTCAACTTTAGGTAATCCTAACAGCTTTGGTGGTCTTCTGCTACTCTCTATATTTCCTGTAATCATGTTATGCATCAATGAGAGAAAAAAGAAAACTAAACTTCTCTACTTAATATGTTCTCTTTTGATGTTTTCTAATATTATATTGACAGAGTCAAGAAATGCATGGTTGGGTCTTGCGATAGGTTCTGTTATACTAGCTATAATATATAATATAAAGCTGATTTTTGCATTTCTAGGAATAGGAACTGTAACATTGCTTTTTCCTCAGGTATCTACTAGATTAAAAGAACTTACTGATATGTCTCAAAACATCGGAAGAATTCGACTTTGGGAAATTGCATTAATTATAATAAAGGAACATCCTATTAGAGGAATTGGAAATGGTAATTATCAAAAGTTATATTCATATTATATAACTAAGTACCCGCAATTGCGCTACAATGATCATAAAGAGTTTTCTGTGCATAATAATTATTTGAAGATTCAAAGCGAGTTGGGTATTATAGGAACAATAGGTTTTTTGGGAATGATATTTTCAGCTATGATAAGAATTAAAAAACTCATAAGCATGAATATAGATGATAAATATGTGGCATTTTTTAAGGGGGCCTTGGCTTCGCTTGCTGCTTTTGCATTTATTAACATGTCTGATGATTTCTTTATGGTTCCTAAGATTGCATCATATTTTTGGATTATAATTGCTATAGGAGAGGCATTACATTATAAGGTAAATAACAGTGTGACTATTCAGGAGGGCTTATGATAGAGGAATTTGAAGCAATTGATGTAAATGAAGATATAAAATCTAAAAGATATCAGTATGCAATGAAGAGGGTATTTGATATTATTTTATCTATAATTGGTATAGCTATTTTATCTCCAATATATATGTTAATAATTATAGCTATTAAGTTTGATTCAGAAGGACCGGCTATTTTTAAACAAGTAAGAGTAGGGATGGATGAAAAAAAATTTACTATTTACAAATTCAGAACTATGATTGTAAATGCAGAAAGTAAAAGAACACTAGATATAGATCCAAGTAATATTGATAGTTTTGTTTTTCAAAGTAAAAGTGATAATAGAATAACTAAAGTGGGAGATTTCCTAAGGAAGACAAGCTTGGATGAAATTCCACAATTATTTAATGTTTTATTTGGGACGATGAGTTTGGTTGGACCAAGACCTGAGATACCAGATGTCGTGAAGTATTATCCTGATGCTTATAAGCAAAGATTGATGGTTGTACCTGGTATTACTGGGCTTGCTCAAGTTAATGGAAGAGGAGAAATAGAACTAGGTAAGACAATCTATTATGATTTGAAATATATAAAAAAGTTTTCCTTATGGCTTGATTTTAAGATAATTATTAAGACATTTGCTAATGTTGTAAAAAAAGATGGAGCTTTTTAAATACTAATTTATATTGAAATATATTTTTTATACTTATATAATTAAGTATAAGATCTTTACCTTATAAATGAGCTATACAAGGCTCTTATTTTTTTATTATGGAAATTGAAAATTGGATGGTGATCACAATAAATAAAGTAATAAAAAACTTTCTATCAATAAGTTTTGCAAATTTTACATCACAAGTGTTGACTTTCCTCGTTGTAGCTTATTATGCTAGGATACTTGGCACTGATATATTTGGACATGTATCTACTGTACAGGCTATAATGATGTACTTTACAATGTTTGTAATGCTTGGACTTCAGACCTTTGGAACAAGGGAAGTTTCGAAGTATGAACATAATATAAAGAGTATTGTTGGCAAAGTTGTTTTTTTGAGAACAATAGCATTTTTTATAAGCTATGCTTTAATAGTTGTTTTTTATTTTGTGCATAAAGGAAACAGCATTTTTGGTAATTTGCTGCTTATATATGGAATAACACTTTTACCTGCAGCATTAAATTTGGATTGGGTGTTTTCAGGACTACAGGAAATGCAGTATAATGCAGTATATAATCTTATAAAAAATTTGATTCCGTGTTTTCTGATTTTTATATTTTTTAAGACCGAAAAACAGTTGTTTTTAATACCTTTGTTTACGCTATTGGGATTATTTTTTGCATTGATATATCAAATATATGTTTTTTTCAAGAAAAGAAAATTTAAAATTTCAATACGCATTAATAAAGAAGAAATAAGAAAATATATTTTTTATGGTCTTCCATTTATGTTTTCAGGCGTTTTAGCTATGATAAACTGCAATGTTGATAGAATAGTAATTGAGTTTACTAGAAGTTCAGGGGAAGCAGGTATTTATTCTGCAGGATATAATATAATAATGTTTTTAACAAATATTATAACACTAATATTTACGCCTATGTTCCCTCTGCTTATTAAGTATTTTCATGAAAAGGAATTTGGCAGGCTTAATTCAGTAGTTAATAATTTGGCTAAAATCATATCCTTTATAGCATTGCCTATTTTTGCTGGAGGAGTAATTTTATCTAAGGATATTATTCTATTGCTTTTTGGGTATAAGTATGAATCAGGCTATATTTCTTTTGCCATTCTTATGATTTATATTTTAATTCTATTCGTAAGAGAAATATATGGTTATTGTCTTAATGCATGGAATTTTGAAAAAACTTACTTAAAGATTGTTTTTATATCTTCCATGATAAATCTTGTATTTAATTTGATATTTACTCCTATTTACGGAATGAATATTGCTGCATTTATTACAGTAATATCAGAAATTGTAAATCTAGTATTAATGAAGAAATATACTGAAAATATATTAAAAATAAAAGTTTTTACGTATTTTATAAAAACTCTTATTCCAACAATAGTTATGAGTTTTGTAATTATGCTAATTAAGACACTAAATTTAAGTGTTCTAATAAATATTTTATTTGCAGTATTAGTATATTTTGCTTCAGCTATAATATTTAGAACTATTTCTTTAAAAGAAGTAAAAATGCTTTTTAGTAAGGAAGGTACAATATGAAGATAAGATATTGTGTTCTTTATCCACAGGCTGAAAATGTGCACCTAATTAAGGATGTAGGCATGATTGCATATAAGTTGTTTAAAGCATATGATTATGATGCATCAGTGGCTTGCTATGAAAATGGCAGTTATGATTATTTAAAAAAAGAGGTTAAAGGACTAAAGCTTAATTTTATAAAAAGAAGATATAACAATGATATCTTGGATGGTATAAGTTATATTAAAAGGAATGCTAAAAGTATTGATGTGCTTCAGTTGTTTCATGTAACACTTAGAACAGTGTTTTATACTTTAATATATAAGTTTTTTAATCCAAAAGGTAAGATATTTGTTAAGCTTGATTGTACAAACAGACTTATAGATGTTATTAAATCATTAAACGGTATAAAGTATAAAATGTTAAATGCTTTTTTAAATAAAGTAGATATAATTGGCGTAGAGCAGGAAACACTTTATGAGCAATTAAGAAATATTCTAAGTGAGCAGAGTAAGAAGTTGCTTATTATTCCAAATGGTATTGATTTTCAAGGCGCTGATAAATATAATAGTTTAAATTTTAAGGATAAAGAAAATATTATACTTCATGTAGGCAGAATAGGAAGTCCAGAGAAAGCAACAGATATTCTGCTGAATGCAGTTAAAAATATTAAAGATATAGAAAATAGTGGATGGAAAATAAATATAGTAGGGCCTATTGAAGAAAAATTTAAAGAATATATTGATGATTTTTTTGAAAAGAATGCGCATTTAAAAGGTGTTGTAGAATTTAAAGGTGCTGTGTATGATAGAGAGCAGCTTTTTGAAGAATATAAGAAAGCAAAGATATTTTGTCTAAGTTCAAATTATGAGAGTTTTGGGATTGCTCTAATTGAGGCTGCGTCCTTTGGTGACGTTATAGTATCCACTGATGTTGGTATTGCTAAGGAATTGGTTAGAAGCAATAATGGAATCATAGTTGATGTTCAAGATGAAGAGATGTTTTCAAAAAGTATTGAAAAGCTTATGTACTGTGATGATTTATACGAACTATCAGCTTTGACTGAGAAAATATGTAGAGAAAAGTATGACTGGAATAATATAATTGAAGTTTTACATCAAAGAATATTAAACATTAATCGA
Organism: Clostridium rhizosphaerae; assembly: GCF_016765585.1. Lineage (GTDB taxonomy): Bacteria > Bacillota > Clostridia > Clostridiales > Clostridiaceae > Clostridium_AT > Clostridium_AT rhizosphaerae. Next base: position 350,200 of record NZ_JAESWC010000018.1, on the reverse strand, counting down.
GGTTGATTACAATGAACAAGCTTCCAAAAGTATATATCGTTATACTAAATTTTAATTCTTATAAAGATACTATAGATTGTATAAGAAGCATTGAAAATATATCATATGATAATTATGAAATAGTAATAGTAGATAATAATTCTAAGGATAATTCTGTAGAAGAAATAAAGAAGCACTGTTCTAAACATACACTGCTTGTTAGTAATGAAAACATGGGCTATGCCAGCGGAAATAATATAGGAATTGAGTATGCATTAAAGCAAGGTGCAGAGTATATATGTATTTTGAACAATGATGTTGTAGTAGAAGAGGGGTTCTTAGAACCACTAATTAAAAAATTCTCTACTGATAATAATATTGGTATGGTGGGACCATGTATTTGCGAATACTCAAATAGAAATATAGTACAAGCTATGGGCGCATATATTAACCTTTACAGAGGATTAGCAATGGGCCAGGGTGAAGGTGAGGAATATAATAATATTACTCATAGTCCTATTGATGTCGATTACCTTGGAGGTGCTTGCTTCGTAGTAAAAGCTGAGGTATTAAAAAAAATTGGGTTAATACCTGAGAATTACTTTTTATTCTATGAAGAAACAGAATTTTGCCTTAAGGCCAGAAAATTAGGATACAAGCTTATTTGTCTGCCTGAGAGCAGGGTTTATCATAAAAGATCTGCTACCATATCAAAGTTTAGTGGGCTCAGTTACTATTTTTTAAATAGAAACAGAATTGTTTTTATGAGGAGAAACGCAAATATAATACAAAGTATAATATTTGCCATATATATTATTTTTGAGGGACTTGGAAGAATAATTATAAGAAGAGAGTCTATTAAACTTTTTAAATTTTATTTAGAAGGTGTTAAGGCCGACAAAGATAGAATTGATAGAGAAAAAATTGAATATTACTTAAAAGGTTAGTGAGAACTTTTTTAAGCAGATACTTTGCTTAGAAAAGTTCTTTTTTTTATATTGCATCGATTTATTATATTAAAATGCTACTAAATAAAAAATATTCAGACAATTTAAATAGACAAATTTAGAGGTTATTTGTATACTATGGAGAATATTAGTATTATAGGAATAATTTATTTAAGTGGGGTGGGGCTATGAAAATTATAACTATTGACGGAAATAATCTTATTCTCGAAGACGTAGTAAAGGTAGCTAGAGAAAATTATAAGGTAGAATTAAGTGAAGAAGCGAGGGAAAGGGTATTAAAATCAAGAAAAATTGTTGACAGCATAGTTGAAAATAATAAAGTAGTCTATGGAATAACAACAGGTTTTGGAAAGTTTTCAGATGTTACAATATCACAGGACGATTGTAAAACTCTGCAAAGAAATTTGATTTTGTCTCATGCGTGTGGATATGGAAATAATCTTTCTAAGGAAATAGTAAGAGCGATAATGCTGCTTAGGGCAAATGCTCTATCTAAAGGGTACTCTGGAATTAGACTGGAAACATTAGAAACACTAATTGAAATGCTAAATAAGAGAGTACATCCTTGTATACCGGAAAAAGGTTCACTTGGAGCATCAGGAGATTTAGCGCCTCTTTCACATATGGTATTACCTATGATAGGAGAGGGTGAAGCAGAGTTTGAGGGAAGAGTTCTAAATGGAAAAGAAGCTATGAATGAAGCTGGTATTCAAATTATAGAACTTACAGCAAAGGAAGGATTAGCACTTATTAATGGAACTCAAGTTATGACTGCAGTTGGTGCTCTAGCTCTTTATGATAGTATTAACTTATTAAAAATCAGTGATATAGCAGCTGCACTTACTATGGAGGCATTAAGAGGAATTGAAGATGCATTCTATTCTGAAATACATCGTATAAGGCCACATGCAGGACAAATTAATACAGCAGAGAATATTTTAAGTCTCACAGAAGGCAGTAGCTTTATTACAAAACAGGGTGAACTTAGAGTACAAGATGCATACACCTTACGATGTATACCGCAGGTACACGGAGCAAGCAAGGATGCAGTAAATTATGTTAAGGAAAAACACAGCATAGAAATGAACTCAGCTACAGACAATCCAATAATAATTTCTGAGGATATTGTTATATCCGGAGGTAATTTCCATGGACAGCCAATGGCTTTAGCCTTTGATTTTTTGGGTATAGCAGTTGCAGAGCTTGCCAATATATCAGAAAGAAGGCTTGAAAGACTTATAAACTATCAGCTTAATGACCTTCCTGCCTTTTTAGTTAAAAAAGGAGGTCTTAATTCAGGTTTTATGATTACCCAATATGCAGCAGCAGCTTTGGTATCAGAAAATAAGATATTAGCTCATCCTGCTTCAGTAGACTCAATACCATCTTCGGCAAACCAAGAGGATCATGTAAGCATGGGAACCATAGCAGCAAGGAAGAGTTTAGACATAGTAAAGAATGTTAAGAGAGTTTTAGCTACTGAAATAATGGCGGCATGTCAAGCTATAGATTTTAGAGATAATCTGAATTTGGGAAAAGGTACTATGGAGGCGTATAAAGTAGTAAGGCAGAATATAGATTTCATAGAAGAAGATAAAGTAATGTATAAGGAATTAGATAAGTGCACTGAACTAATAAATAATGGTTCGATTTTAGAGGCTGTAGAAAGAAAAGTAAATTTAAAATATTAAATATGGGGGAGATATATTATGAAAAGAACAATAACTGCTCCAAGAGGAACAGAAATAAGCTGTAAAGGCTGGCAGCAGGAAGCGCTTCTTAGAATGCTTATGAATAATTTAGATCCTGCTAATGCTGAAGATCCAGATAATCTTATAGTGTATGGAGGAACAGGAAGAGCCGCTAGAAACTGGGAATGCTTTGATGCCTTAGTTAAAACCATTAAAGAACTAGAAGATGATGAAACGATGCTGGTTCAGTCAGGAAAGCCTGTAGGAGTATTTAAAAGTCATAAGGATGCACCTAGAGCTATAATTGCAAATTCTAACTTAGTTCCTCATTGGGCTAATTGGGAATACTTTAGAGAACTTGAGAGAAAAGGTCTTACAATGTATGGACAAATGACAGCCGGCAGCTGGATTTATATCGGCTCTCAAGGAATACTTCAAGGAACTTATGAAACATTGGCTTCTATAGCACATAAAAAATTTAAAGATTCTTTAAAAGGCACTATTACATTAACAGGCGGACTTGGAGGAATGAGTGGTGCTCAGCCTTTAGCTGTTACAATGAATGAAGGTGTAGCTATTTGTGTTGAGGTTGACAGAAATAGAATTCAAAGAAGACTTGATACTAGATATGTTGATATTTTAGTAGAAAATGTAGAGGAAGCTGTGGAGATTGCCAATAAAGCCAAAAATGAAGGAAAAGCATTATCTATTGCACTACTTGGAAACTGTGCTGATGTATATCCTAAGCTTATAGAAATGGGATTTATTCCTGATATAGTTACAGATCAGACTTCTGCTCATGATACTTTGGGAGGTTATGTTCCGGGAGGTATAAGCTACGAAGAAGCGTTAAGGCTAAGGGAAAGTAATCCTAAAGAATATATCAAGAAGGCTAGAGAGAGTATTAGAATACATGTTGAATGTATGCTTGAATTCCAGAAAAAAGGTGCAGAGGTATTTGATTATGGCAACAACATAAGACAGGTTGCTTTTGAAGAAGGAGTAGAAAATGCATTTAACTTCCAAGGCTTTGTACCTGCTTATATAAGACCTCTATTTTGTGAAGGAAAAGGGCCATTTAGATGGGCTGCACTTTCAGGAGACCCGGAAGATATTTATGCTACAGATAGAAAGGTACTTGAACTTTTTCCAAAGGATACTCATTTAAATAGATGGATTAACATGGCTCAGGATAGAATTGAGTTTCAGGGACTTCCTTCAAGAATATGCTGGCTTGGTTATGGAGAAAGGGCAAGATTTGGACTTGCAATAAATGAAATGGTTAGAAATGGCGAAATCAAAGCACCTATTGTTATAGGAAGAGATCACTTAGACTGCGGCTCGGTTGCATCGCCAAACAGAGAAACAGAAGGTATGAAGGATGGCTCCGATGCAATATCTGATTGGGCACTTTTAAACTTTGCTATAAATGCAGTTGGCGGGGCTAGTTGGGTTTCCTTCCATCATGGTGGAGGGGTAGGTATTGGTTATTCTCAGCACGCAGGTCAGGTTTTAGTTTGTGATGGAAGCCATGAAGCAGATGAAAGAATAAAGAGAGTACTTACAACAGATCCAGGCATGGGAGTATTAAGACATGCTGATGCCGGCTATGAAGAAGCAATTGAGTTTGCAAAAACGCACAGCGATATAAAAATACCTATGATGAAATAAAATTTTATAGCAGAAGGGTGATATAAATGGGTAGAATTATAGAATGTATTCCTAACTTCAGTGAAGGAAGGAATAAGGAAGTAATAGAAAAAATAATGGATAAATTAAGAGGAAAAGAAGGGGTAAAGTTATTAGACTATTCCTCTGACTCTGATCATAATAGAACTGTAGTAACTTTTATTGGAAGTCCTGAAGGTGTTGAAAAAGCTATCATTGATTTTGCCGAAACTGTTTATGAGAATATAGATATGACAAAACATGATGGCGGGCATCCTAGAATGGGTGCATTAGATGTAGTTCCATTTGTACCTGTAAGCGGAGTAACTATGGAAGAATGCATTGAGCTTGCTAATAGAGTTGGAAAAACAATTGGAGAAAGATTTAATGTGTCTGTTTATTTATATGAGGATGCAGCTAAAAGTTCTGACAGGCAAAACCTTGCCAACGTAAGAAAAGGACAGTATGAAGGCTTTTTTGAAAAAATAAAAAAGGAAGATTGGAAGCCGGATTATGGCCCATGTGAAATGAATGTTAAGAGCGGATGCACTGCTGTAGGTGCAAGAGTACCATTAGTTGCTTTTAACGTTAATCTTGGAACAAATAATATTGAAATAGCAAATAATATAGCAAAGTCTGTAAGACATATAGGCGGAGGTCTAAGATTTGTTAAAGCAATGGGAGTAAAGCTTGAGGATAGAGATATAGCTCAAGTATCCATGAACCTTGTAAATTATGAAAAAACTGCGGTATATAGAGCATTCGAAATGGTGAAGATGGAAGCAAAGCGTTACGGAGTACCTGTTGTTGGAAGCGAAATAATAGGACTTGTACCGATGGCTGCTTTAATACAGAGTGCAGAGTATTATCTTCAGGTTGAAAACTTTTCCATGGAACAAGTTTTAGAGAAGAGAATATGGGAATAGTATAAATAGATTGCGAATTAAATTGCCGCAGGCTATGGCGTAAAGTCCTTAGAGCCTTGTGTAGAAAGCAAATCTACTGCAAACCAGCATGATTACAGTAAATATTTAAATATTTAAATATTTTTATAGGTTTATATATAAACATAAGAATGATAAAAAGGCCATTACTTGCTTTTAACAAAGCCTGCAAACATTTAATTCGCAATTTTATTAAGGAGTGATAAATTGGCTATAATTATAAAAAACATTGACTGTTTGGTGACCTGTAAGGGCAGTTATAAGAAAACAAAAGATGACTTGAAAGATGCAGGAATAATTGAAAATGGATATGTTGCGCTGGAAGAGGATAAGATTAAGGCTGTAGGATGCGGCGATGGCTACAGAAGTTATATGAGTTCACAGGATGTCATAATAGACGGTAAAGGAAAGACAGTCACTCCTGGGCTTATAGATTGTCATACTCATGTAGTATACGCAGGCTCAAGGGAAAATGAGCTTCCTTTAAAGCTAAACAACGTTAGCTATATTGATATATTAAAAAGCGGCGGAGGTATATTAAGCACCGTTAGGAAAACTAGAGAAGCTTCTATCGAGGAGTTAATTGATAAAAGCAGGAAAAGGGTTGACTTAATGCTTATGCATGGAACAACAACTATAGAAAGCAAATCAGGGTATGGTTTAAATTTTGATGATGAAATTAAAATGCTTCAAGTTAACAAGAGTCTAAATGAGCTGCATCCTATTGATGTTGTTTCAACTTACCTTGGAGCTCATGCTGTTCCAGAGGAGTATAAGAATAAACGAGATGATTATATAAATTTAATAATAAATCAAATCATTCCTTATATATCTAAAAATTCTTTAGCTGAATTTGTTGATTGTTTCTGTGAGGAAGGAGTATTTACAGTAGAGGAAAGTAAAAAGATTTTACAAGCAGCACTTAATAATAATTTACAGGTGAAGCTTCATGCAGACGAAATTGAGGCAATAGGGGGAGCAGAGCTTGCTGCTGAGTTAAATGCTGTTTCAGCAGAGCATCTTGTAGGCGCATCTACCGAAGGTATAAAAGCTATGGCTAAGAAAAAAGTTGTGGCAGCGCTGCTTCCGGCAACCTCCTTTTATTTAATGCTTAATAAATTTGCAAATGCTAGAGCTATGATTGAAGCAGGAGTTCCAATTGCGCTGGCTACTGACTGTAATCCCGGCACTTCACCAACAGAATCACTTCAAACTATTATGACATTTGCATGTTTTGGAATGAAACTTTTACCTGAAGAAATTATAAATGCTATGACTATAAATGCTGCTTGTGCAATTAATAGAGAAAAGCAAATAGGAAGCATAGAAACAGGTAAGAAAGCAGATATTACTATTTTTAACAGCAAGAATTTAAATTACTTAGTTTATCATTTTGGAATTAATGCTGTACAGAGTGTAATTAAAAATGGTAAATTAGTAGTGGAAAACGGAAATATCGTGAAAGGAATTGATTAGTATGCTTCAAAATCTAAATGTTAAAGAATTTATAGATGAACTATCTTCTAATTCACCAGCACCTGGAGGCGGGAGTGCAGCAGCTTTATCAGCAGCACTGGCAAGCGCACTAGGATCAATGGTATTCAATTTGACTATAAATAAAAAGGCTTATAATGAATATGAAGAAGATATAAAAAATAATATATTAAAATCTCTAGAAAATACAAATTCAAATAAAAACGAATTTTTAAATCTTATGGATAAGGATGCAGAAGAATTTTTAGAGTTGATGTCTGCATTTAAACTTCCTAAAAATAGTGAAGAAGAAAAGAACCTTAGAGAAATAAAAATACAGGACGGATATCAAAAAGCTTTAGAAATTCCTTACAAAGTTGCAAATAAAGCTTTCGAATTGTATAAATACATAGAGATTGCAGCTAAATATGGAAATAAAAATGCCATATCAGATGCTGGGGTAGCGGCTCTATTAATACAAACAGCTGTTGAAAGTGCAGTGTTAAATGTTAAGATTAACTTGTCCAGTATTAAAAATGAAGAATATAAAATAGAAATTGAAAAACAATGTAAACTTATTGTTGAAGAAGGAACGGCTAAGAAGAATTCTATCATCGATATAGTTAATTCAAAATTATAGGTAAAAATTCTAAGGATACTCCAATATCCTTAGAATTTTTTTACTTCTTAGGGAAGTTCATTTAAAGTTTTAAATTCAAACCCTTTGCTTTTCCATTCCTTTAAAATAGAATCCATTATTTCAGTATTTGTCTTAGATACAGCATGAAGAAGAACAATTCCACCATTATGCGTACGCTCCATAATAACTTTTTTAGCTTTTTCTATAGAGGGCTGCTCAGTAGGAATCCAATCTTTGTATGCAAAGCTCCAGAAAATTGTTTTGTATCCAAGATCCTTAGTATAACTTAAAGATAATTCGCTGTATTTTCCCATAGGAGGTCTAAAAAATTTAGGCATTTTTTGTCCAGTAACTTCTTCAAAAGCTTCTTCTGTAACCGTAAATTCCTGCTCAAATTTAGTTTTGTCTTTTAACGCTACCTGAGCCATAGATGGGTGATTGTTAGAGTGGTTGCATACTAAATGTCCTTCAGCTACCATTCTTTTAATTAAGTCTTTGTTAGCATTTATATAAGGTGTAGTAACAAAAAAAGCTGCTTTAACATTATTTGCTTTTAGAGTATCTAATATCTTTGAAGTATATCCATTTTCGTAGCCCTCGTCAAAAGTTAGATACAATACTTTTTTTGAAGTATCCCCTAAATAATAGGCAGAGTATTTCTTTATAAGTTCTAATATTTCAGGAGGTTCTCCAGATGGAGTTCCATCTTTTTTAGGTTGATAAAACCAACTTTTTTCAGTTATGCTTATTTTTGAACCATCAGTTTTTGAAATTTTAAATTTTTCGTTTGATTCATCTTTTACTTCTTTCTTTTCACTTGTTTCCTCTTCATTGTCTTGCGGAACTACTATATTTTCTTCAAAAGTAGGCTGCTTATTATTACTTGTGCCATCTACAGAGGGTTTTATTGTCTCTATATATAGATTGCTAGCTTTAGTACATCCACCAAATAAAATAGGAATAACTAAAATTGCAGATATTATTTTTTTATTCATATTTATGGCCTCCTCAAACTGTGATATACTCTTTATATTATAAGAGTTAGGCTTAGTTATTAATTTATAATACTAATATGATGGTGATTTTTAAAATGATTGAATACTTTAGAGAAAAAATATATGAAATTTATAATATACTTTTACAACCTATAGATATTATGTTCAAAATTACTGCTATTAATAAATGCAAAACTGATTTAAATATTGGTAAAAATGAAAACTTTGGAGAATATTATTATAAAATAAGTTTTGATAAAAAGTTAAAAGGAATGGTCTACACACCTATAGAAATTGCAGACTATATGCTTAAAAACACTATAAAAGCTGAGGATATAATTAAAAATCCATATTTGAAAATTGTTGATCCAAGCTGCGGTTCCGGCAATTTGATAATTCCATGTTTTTTTTATTTGCAAATTATTTATAAGCATAATTTAAAAGCTATTAATGAAGTAAATAATATTAATTTAGAAGAAAAAGATATTAATGAACATATAGTTAAGAATAATTTGTTTGGCTTTGACATAGATGATTTTGCTTTAAAGCTTTTAATTATTGACTTGTATCAAGTAAGTCAATTAATTGAGATAGACAATTTTAAATGCAGCGACTTTTTAGTATATTCTAATGAATATAAATATGATGTTTTTATTGGAAATCCTCCATATATAGGACATAAAACTATAAGCAGAGAATACTCAATTAATCTCAAAAAAATTTATAAGGATTTATATAGGGATAAAGGAGATTTATCTTACTGTTTTTTTGGAGCAGCGTTAAATAAGCTGAAAAAAGGCGGAAAACTTAGCTTTATTACATCTAGGTATTTTCTTGAATCACCAAGCGGCGAAAATCTTAGAAAAACTTTAAAGGAGTTTTGCTCAATAGAAAAGATAGTGGATTTTTATGGAATTAGACCCTTTAAAAATATTGGAATAGATCCTGTTATACTTTTTATGACATTGGGTGATAACAATAAAGATATTGAGATAATTAAGCCAGTTATAAAAAAAGAAAAAGAATTTATTAATGCAGTATTTCATAATAAGAGTACAAGTTATTTAAGCTTTCAGATAAATAAAAATATATTGAATGATAAGGGCTGGGTACTTAGAGAAGAAAAAGAAAGAAATATAGTAAATAAAATCGAGAAGAAATGTTTCACAACCTTAGGAAATATATGTGACAGTTATCAAGGTATAATAACAGGTTGTGATAAGGCTTTTGTAGTAAATGAGTGTACTATAAATGAAGAAGCCTTAGAAAAAGTAATTATTAAACCTTGGATAAAAAGCAGTTACATAAATAAAAATCAAATAATTAGATCAGATAAGTATCTGATTTACTCAAATTTAATAGATGAAGAAAATAATTATATTAACTGTATAAACCATATGCAACAGCATAAAAGCAAGCTTATGGAAAGAAGAGAATGTAAGAATAAAGTTAGACTATGGTATGAGCTGCAATGGGGTAGAAATCAAGGAATATTTGAAGGAGAAAAAATAGTATTCCCCTTCAAGGCAAGTTCAAATAGATTTTCTTTAGATAAAGGCAGCTATTTTAGTGCGGATGTATACTGCCTATTAATAAAGGATAATATGCCTTTTAATTATGAATATCTTCTAAAAATTTTAAACAGCAGTATCTATGAGTATTATTTTAAGAGCTTTGCAAAAAAGCTTGGCGAAGACTTATACGAGTATTATCCTAATAACCTAATGAAACTTTGTATTCCTACAATGATTGACATAAGTGAAGATATAGATAACTTTTTATATAGTTATTTTGAACTTGAAGATTTTGAAATAAAAATTATAGAAGAAAACATTAATATATAATGCAAAAGTTCTAGTACATTAATGATGTCCAAAATATCCAATCTTCAAGGATTTTTGGACATCATTAATGTAAGAACTTTATTGTATTATATATAATTAGCTTTTTATTGCTTTTTCAAATGTACCGAACCTTACTGCAGTGCCATGCTGCACTAAGGTTTTTCCTTTACATAAAACATAATCAAGTGAGAGATCCTTGTTCATTATTAAAATATCAGCTTGCTTTCCTATTTCAACTGTACCGGTATAGTCTAATTTTAATATTTTTGAGGGATTTTTAGTTAATGGGTAGAGAGCTTTTTCAACAGGTATATTATATAGCTCTACCATCTTTTTAAACTCAACAATATTACTTTCAATTGAACCAATACCTATGCTTGTTAGTTTCCCGTTTTCATCAAATACAGGCATGCTACCGTTGCTGTCTGAACTCAGAGTTATATTTTCTATATAGCAGCCATTATCGAGTAAATATTTAAAGGCATAAGAAGCATCCACAGGAGCGGTATCGAATTCGGTCCTCACTATACCAGAAGTTAAGTCTAAGGTCCCGCCTTTCTTTATGTATTTGATTCCTTGGTAAAGAAGGGTCTTATTTCTATTAATATGTGTTGGGAGCATATTTTGAGATAGTACAGCTTCTTCACTTATTATTTTTAAAAGAGGATATATTCCTTCTTTATCATCACCAACGTGAATATGTAAAACACCGCACTTGCCAGATAATAAGCCTCCCACTCTGCAATCTAAAGCTAATCGTTCTATTTCCTGCTTTATTGGTTTGCTGCTTCTATGATCGGAAATTGCAATTTCCCCTACACCGATTATTTTATCTATTAAAACTATGTCATCACGGGAGTTATCAGTAATCGTTCTTGTAGGAAATTGATAACATCCAGTCCATATAAGAGTATTAATACCTTCTTCTTCTAAGGCTCTGGCTTTTGCAAGAAGAGAATTTAAAGAACGAGTAGTACCATCTGTACCTAAGCATCCTACAACAGTTGTCACTCCATAAGTTGTAATATGAGATAACTGAATTTCAGGAGTTCTTGTAGTATAGCCTCCCTCACCGCCGCCACCAATAAGATGAACATGAAGGTCAATAAAGCCTGGAGTAATAATCTGATTTGAAGCATCTATTACCTCAACTTCATAAAATTCTTTTGGAGGCAAGGGTATAAAATCTTCAACTTTAGCAATTTTATCATTACAAATTAAGATATCTTTTTTGCCAATGTAATCGGGGGTATAAACTAAGCCGTTTTTTATTAATTTAATCATTAAAAGTCCTCCTTATATATGTATTTTGCCTGTCTTCTTTATTTGACTTAAGTAAAATTATTCAATCTTATTATTTTACTAATAAAAAGCTTTATTCAAGAAAAAAGGTCTCCTGTAAAAAGGAAACCTTTTGCTTCTACTTTATTAAGTTTTCTATGTACTTTGGAAGTGTAAAACAGGCTTTATGAAGCTTTTTAGTATAATACTTAGTTTCAAAATCAATTTTATTTGATAAATCTACAGTTTCAGGATCATACTTTTTTGAACCTACTGTAAAACTCCAATATCCTCCTGGATATGTAGGTATTCCAGCCATAAAGAGCTTAGTTACAGGGAATACTGCCTTAGCATCATTAAATACCTTCTTAACTACTTCGGGAAGATAAAATGGAGTTTCAGTTTGAGCAATGAAAATTCCATCTTCAGTTAAGCATTCATAGATTTCTTTATAAAAACTTCCTCCAAATAATCCTTCAGCTGCTCCAAAGGGATCTGTAGAATCTACAATAATAACATCAAATTCATTTTTATGTTCATGTACATATTTTATGCCGTCACCAACAAATATTTCACATCTTGGGTTATTTAGCTCAGAGCTTATCTCAGGAAGATATTTTTTACATTCTTCAATTACTGAACCATCTATTTCGCAGAGCACAGCCTTTTCTATAGATGGATGCTTTAATATCTCTCTGATTGCACCTCCGTCTCCTCCGCCTACAACCAAAACCTTTTTAGGGTTAGGATGAGTAAATAGAGGAATATGTGATATCATTTCATGATAAACGAATTCATCTTTTATAGTAGTTTGCACAATTCCGTCAAGTACAAGCATTCTGCCGAAAGCATATGTATCTAGTATAGCTAAATCTTGATATTCAGTTTGCTTTCTAACTAAAGTCTCCTTAATTTTATATGTCATGGCAGCATCGCTTATTTGTCCTTCTTTCAGCCACATATCCATATGTAGACCTCCTTATAACCATATTATCAATTTAAATCTTATAGTAAACAATGATAATTATAACAATGTTTTTTTTTATGAGCAATAGTGTGGGATATATATAATGCAATAAAGTTCTTACATTCATGGTGTCAAAAAATATTCAATTGCCAAGAATTTTTGGGACATCAGGAATGTATTAGAACTTTTGCATTATATATAAAAGTATTTATTTTTATAGGCATAATTAGTATAAAATATTAGAAAAGTTGATATTACTGAATATTTTATTATGAATTAGGGAAAAATATAAAAATCTATGTAATTTTTTTAAAAATATAGAAGGAAAATAATGTAATATCTAGAATATAGATATTAGGCAAAATTTTACTTTTATGCGTAATTTAAAACTTTAGGGGGAATAAGCATGTATTTAAAGTTTCAAAAAGAAGATGAGAAACTTGTGGTATATATGATGGGAGAATTGGATCATCATAGCGCTGAAGAGGTTAGAAGTAAAATTGATGACAGGCTTGATAGAGAAAATATAAACAAGCTTGTTATGGATTTTACTAATGTAACCTTTATGGATAGTTCAGGTATTGGAGTTGTTATTGGGCGCTTCAAAAAAATATCCCTAAAAAAGGGAGATGTTTGTATTACAAATGTAAATAACTCTGTAAAAAGAGTGTTCGATCTGTCGGGTATGTTTAAAATTATAAAACTTTATGACAATGTAGAACAAGCATTGAAGAGCATTTAATGTGGGGGGATAAAAATGTACGATAACAAGATAAAAATAGAATTCTCAAGTAAATCTCAGAATGAAGGTTTTGCAAGAGTGGCAGTAGCGGCTTTTGCATCACAATTAGATCCAACCATAGAAGAAATAACAGATGTAAAAACTGCTGTATCTGAAGCGGTTACCAATGCTATAATTCATGGCTACGGAGGGAAAGATGGAGTAGTTAGAATAGAAGCAATGATTGAAAAAAATGAATTGACAATAGAAATTAGTGATGAGGGAATTGGAATAGAAAATATCGAACTTGCTATGCAGCCTTTATATACCTCAAGACCGGACTTAGAAAGGTCAGGAATGGGGTTTACTGTTATGGAAACCTTTATGGATAGTTTGGAAGTAAAGTCAGAAGATGAAAAGGGAACAAAGGTAATAATGAAAAAAGTTTTTAAATCTTTAAGTTAGGTGAAAATTATGGATGAAGAGATTCTGAAAAAGCAAGAGTTTAATTATGATGACAATTTAGAACTAATCCAAAGGGCAAGAACAGGGGATAAGGATTGCTTAAATAAATTAATACAATTAAATTTACCTCTTGTTTCCGCAGTAAGCAAAAAATTTCTAAACAGAGGCTATGAGTATGAAGATATTTTCCAAATTGGCTCAATGGGGCTTGTAAAAGCAGTTAATAATTTTGATCCGAGCTTTAATGTTAAGTTTTCAACATATGCCGTGCCTATGATAATGGGTGAGATAAAGAGATTTTTAAGAGATGATGGAATAATTAAAGTTAGCAGAAGCGTAAAAAATGTAGCAAGAAAGCTTCATTATGATAAGGAAGCTTTATGCAAAAAGTTGAATAGAGATCCAACAATTGAAGAACTAGCACAATATTCTGGAGTTAATACAGAAGACATTATTTTTGCTTTAGAATCAGCTAATGGTATGCAATATCTCTATGATACTATTCATCAAGACGATGGTTCACCAGTTCTCCTTATCGATAAACTTAGTGAAAACTTTGAAGAAGACAATGAAATTGTTGATAAGCTTGCATTGAAGGAAGCGTTGACTAACTTAGATAATAAGTCTAGACAAATTATTATGCTTAGATACTTTAAGGACAAAACTCAGGTTCAAGTAGCAAAAATGCTTGGTATAAGTCAAGTTCAAGTATCAAGGATAGAAAAAAAAGTTTTAAAGCTTATGAAAGAAAGACTGAGTGGATAGGATGCATTTATTGCATCCTATTATTTATTTCCATTTTATGAAGAAATATTTGAATAAAAATTTGTGATTCGCGTGTCAAGCTATTTTTTGCAAGCAATCAATTATTTTAAGATAATCCGTTTTGAATAACGGATTTTATTTTGCATAAAATAAAACTTGAAGTAATAACTAAAATTTAAGGAAGTGGCTTTGATGAATAAAAAAGACGAAAAAATGAAGCAGAAATTTAAAGAGATATCTTCTGAAGTAAGGCCAACATCACATTTGCTTAGAAATTGTATTCGTGCTTTTATAATAGGTGGATTAATATGCGATGTAGGTCAGTTTTTTAACAATTATTTTATGAAACTTGGATTACCTAAGGATGATGTTTCAGGATGGGTATCTATTATTATGGTATTTATAGGAGCCTTATTAACCGGTATAGGGATTTATGATAAATTAGCAGCTTTTGCAGGTGCAGGAAGCTTGGTACCAATAACTGGTTTTGCGAATTCAATCGTATCCCCAGCTATGGAATTTAAAAGAGAGGGATTTATATTTGGTGTAGCTGCAAAAATGTTTACAATTGCGGGGCCGGTTCTAGTTTATGGAATTGGATCTTCTGTAATCGTAGGAATTATATACTATATTTCAAAGTAGGTGATAATATTGAATAAAAGGGTAGGAAAGCAGACTATAGAAACCCCAAGCAAGCCAAGGATAATTGCAACAGCAAGTATTGTTGGTCCTAAGGAAGGTGAAGGACCATTAAAAGATTATTTTGACATTATATTAGAAGATGATTTG
Organism: Clostridium rhizosphaerae; assembly: GCF_016765585.1. GTDB lineage: Bacteria > Bacillota > Clostridia > Clostridiales > Clostridiaceae > Clostridium_AT > Clostridium_AT rhizosphaerae. Next base: position 335,010 of record NZ_JAESWC010000018.1, on the reverse strand, counting down.
AATGGAAAGGATACTTATGAAAAAGCTGAAAGCAGCATGATGTATACCGCTGTAAATGAAGTTATAAAAAAAGCTAATTTCAAAGAAGAAAATATAGATTATCTACTGGCAGGAGACTTGTTAAACCAATTAACTTCAGCTTGTTTTGCAGCTAAGGATATGGATATTCCATTTATTGGACTCTTTGGGGCCTGTTCAACAATGACAGAATCATTGGCTATGGGATCATTAATGATAGATGGAGGTTATGCAAATCATGTTATTGCAGCTACATCTTCACATTTTTCTTCTGCAGAGAGGCAATTTAGATTTCCATTAGAATATGGAAGTCAAAGACCTCCCACTGCTCAGTGGACTGTAACTGGTTCTGGTGCTATGCTTCTTGGAAGAGAAGGAAACTTTCCATATATAAGCTATGTAACAATGGGAAAGGTAAAAGATTATGGAGTGAACGATGTCAATAATATGGGAGAAGCTATGGCACCTGCAGCGGTAGATACTATAGCACAGCATTTAAGAGACACAGGAAGAACTCCGGATTACTATGATATTATTGCCACAGGAGATCTTGGTAAGGTAGGTAAAAGAATTACAAAAGAACTCCTTCTAGAGCATGGATTTGAATTAAAAGACAACTATATAGACTGCGGTGATGAAATTTTTGAGCATGAAAGGCAAAAAACGAATTCAGGTGGAAGCGGCTGTGGATGTTCGGCTGTAGTAGATTGCGGATATATTTACAAAAATATGTTAAATGGAAAATTTAAGAGGGTTCTTCTTGTATCAACTGGAGCATTATTAAGTTCTACCTCCTGTTTTCAAGGTCTTAATATACCTGGAATCGCTCATGCTGTTGCAGTTGAAATATAAACATAAATAATTAAATGAGAACTCAGGTAATTTGTATTTAAAATATTATTACAGAAAGGAGAGCTAAATAATGGACTATGTTAATGCCTTTATTGTAGGAGGAATATTTTGTGTAATAGCTCAAATACTTATTGATAAAACTAAACTGACACCTGCTAGAATTTTGGTTACCTTTGTTACTTTAGGAGTAATATTAGGAGCATTAAATGTGTATGAACCTATAGTGAAATTAGGGAAAGCAGGAGCTACTGTACCATTGCCGGGTTTTGGTTATGCATTAGCAAAAGGAGTTATCAAAGAGGTTGATAAGAGTGGATTACTAGGAGCATTTACTGGAGGAATAAAAGGTACCGCAGGAGGAATAACAGGGGCTATCATATTTGGATATCTAATGGCACTTCTTTTTAATCCTAAGACGAAGGAGTGACGGTTTTGAAGCGAAGAGTTATTATTGTTACCGATGGAGATGATATAGCGAAAAATGCAGTTGAAGAAGCTGCAAGAAACATTGGAGGACGATGCATATCTTTATCAGCAGGCAATCCTACTATACTAAGCGGAGAAAAAATAATAGAGTTAATCAAAATAGCAAAGTATGATCCTGTAGTAGTGATGGTTGATGATAGGGGAGACATAGGTATGGGCTATGGTGAGAAAGTAATGTATAAAATTATGAAGGATGAAGGTATTGAAGTTATAGGCATTGTAGCAGTTGCTTCTAACACCGCTAAAGCTAAAGGAGTTATGGTAGATTGTTCAATAGATAAGTATGGCAACATAATAAATAAAGCAGTAGATAAGTATGGAAATGCTTTGCTTAATAGGTTACTTAAAGGTGACACTGTTAATATGCTTTCTTCAATGAAAGTTAAATATATAGTTGGGATTGGCGACCCTGGCAAAATGGATGGAAAAGATAATATAACAATCGGAGCACCTATCATTTCTAAAGCTATGGATGAAATAATAAAAAACTATAATAAGGAGCTTACTAATTTTTCATAAAAAAGGAAGTGACTTTGCATCACTTCCTTTTTGAATATAGTTATAAACTAATGAGGGACTTAATTATTTGTATTTTTTCCAGGCTGGTCTGCTGGGTTACCATTTGAGGTAGGAGTTTGATTAGTATTAGTTTGAGTGTTACCACCAGTATTATTACCAGTATTATTGCCATTATTAGTTTGAGTGTTAGTATTTGTATTACCTTGATCAACAGGAGTTTGAACAGGTGGAGCTGGTTTTGTATCATCAACTTCTGTTGGAAGCACATAAGCTTCATCATCTAAATGAACAGATGGTTTATAATCTCTCTTTATAAATATTCTTTTTTCTAATAAATCTTTTGGTGTATTTTCATTAGCTATTTTGCCATTAGATTTATTTATAGAAGCTTCTACATGCACATCACATAAAGTAGTCGGTTGAGTACCATCAATAAATAACTCAGTATACACTCGACTTCCTCTTGGATCCTTTGAGCATAGATCAGTTGGTATTTTCCCGGAATCTCTGCACACAGGTACAGCCACTATTCCGGAAGGTCTCTCTACATCAGTTACTGGTAAATCCTTATTTGCAATTGCCATTATTTTTCCCCAAACATATGCAGACGTACCACTGCTTATACCCTTTGGAAGTACAGCAGGAGTATCATTACCAATCCAAACAGATGCAGAAAAATAAGGAGTTAAACCATTAAACCAGACTTCTTTTCTATCAGCAGTTGTACCAGTTTTACCTGCAGCAGGCATAGAGCCAAATTTAGCACGTGTTCCAGTACCTCCGTTAACAGGTCCTTTTAACATATCATAGGTTATATACGCACTTTGAGGAGATATAACTTTACGATTTGAAGTTTTGCTTTCAAGAATAGTTACTCCTCTTCTATCTACAACCTTTGTATAAAGCCTCGGATCAGTATACATTCCGTTATTGCCAAAGGTTCCGAAAGCAGCTGCCATAATAAGTGGATTTGCACCATTATTTAATTCTCCTAATGAAAGTGCAGCTAAACTTGTTTTATCATTATTATTAAAAGTTAATCCGTATTTCTCACCATAAGATATTCCAGTTTTAATACCTATATTAAATTCCTCTTTAATCGCAACTAAGTTTACAGAATACTTCATTGCTTCTCTTAGAGTAATATATCCTCTAAAATGAGTCGGCTCATCATTTTTAGGATCCCAATAAGGCCATGCCTTTCTAATATCTGAACCTATTGGAGAATCTTCTACTGCAGTTGCCGCAGTAGCTTGTTTAGAATCTATCGCTGCAGAGTATACAGTGAGAGGTTTAATTGAAGAACCAACTGGTTTTAAAAAGCTCTTGGAGCCATTATAAGCTGCTCTATTAAAAGAACGAGCAGGCTGCTCACCCCTTCCGCCTACAATCGCTTTAACCTCACCTGTATGGTAGTCCATTAAAACTGCTGCAGCTTGTGGAGTATCAGAACCTATATTTTTGCTATCATTTATAATTTGCTGCACTGAATCTTGAAGAGATCTATCCATTGTTGTATAAATTTTAAGTCCGCCATACATTAATAGATTATCTATTTCTGTTTCACTGTAATGATATTGGCTTTGCATATCTTTTTTTATCTGTTCAATGGCTGGAAGTGCAAACCATTCATAATTTAACCTGTTTTTACTAGCAGTTGATGCTTGATTAAAGGCTAAGTTTTTCGGATTTAGTTCGCTTACTGCCTTATCATAGTCAGCTTTTGAAATATAATTATTTTTATACATCATTGTTAGTACTGACTTTGTTCTAGTTAAGTATACAGAAGGATCTTTTTTAGCGCTATCAGAAAAAGCATTATATCTAGTCGGACTCTGAGGAAGACCAGCTATATAAGCACACTGAAGCAAGGTTAGATCTTTAGCAGGCTTATTAAAATAGTAATTAGAAGCAGCCTCTACACCATATACTGTTCCTGCAAAAGGTATTGTGTTCATATAGGCCTCAAGTATTTGCGGCTTTGATAATTTCTTCTCTAATTCAAGAGATAAGTACATTTCTCGGATTTTTCTAGTAGCAGATTCCTTAAAGCTTTTTTCATTTTCGATGTTAGTAAGCATTGTATTTCTAACAACCTGTTGAGTTATAGTAGAAGCACCTTGAAGTGAACTTTTTCCTTTAAGCTTATTAAGTATGTCTATGTAGATAACTCCTGCAATTCTTTGATAGTCAATACCATTATGTTTTTCGAATCTCTCATCTTCAATACTTATAAAGGCATTGGATAAATTTTTAGGGACATCATTAATAGAGATTACATCTCTTTTTTCCCTTGTTGCAACCGCATCTATATATTGATTTTTATTATCATATATAGTTGAAGGTTCATTTAAGGTTAGTATTTGATCTACGTCTAAAGGCGGAGCGGTTTTAACTATAGCTAAAACTACACCTGCACCTGCTACACCTGCTAAAATTATAATACTTAAAAATGTAAATATTATGATTTTAAATATTTTAAACCCCTTTCTTTTTTTCTTTATATTTTTTCGTTTCGTATTTTTCTCTTCTTCCATATGTGAAGCCTCCTTGAGTACTTTCTAATAAAGAACGCTCGTCCAAATATAATTTTATCATAAATATAGCAATATTTTATATAAATATTATTATATTACAAATATTCCCAAAAATCAAAAATATATTCGGAAGTTGTGATTAAAGCTACGAGTATATAATAGATTATACTAATGATTAATTGAAAAGGGAATATAAAATTGAAATGAGGTGTTAATATTAGAAGAAATACCAAAATAAAAATAGTTTTAGGATTACTATTGGTAGTAGCTTTCTTTAATATTTTTATTTATATATTAGATAAAGTTGTAACACCAACGGTTATGGCGGTGGCAGATGCAGAAATGAGAGCAAAGTCTATGGAAATCATAAATACATCAATATTAAAGGAGTACTCAAAACAGTTTAATTATGATGATATTATAAAAGTAGAAAAAGATGAACATGGAAATATATCTATGCTTAAGGCAGATACGCTTAAGATGAGCAAAATAGCAAGTGATGTAGCTTTGAATTCTCAAAAGGAACTTAAAGCTTTAGGACATATAGGTATAAAAGTGCCAATAGGATATATTTTTAATAATAATATCTTGGCAAATATAGGACCAGATGTATCTGTAAAAATGGAGCCTATAGGGTACATAGAAACAAAATATCAATCTGAATTTGAAAGTGCAGGAATAAACCAAACCAGACATAAAATATATGTACAAGTATATGCTAAAGTAAGAATTATAATTCCTACAAAAAAAGATGACATAGAAGTAAAAAGTGAAGTCCCTATATCAGAAACTATAATTGTGGGAAAGACACCAGATACATCCATAAACTTAGACTTAAATGGAGCGGGATATAAGATTAATGAGCAAAATAAAAATCTGCCATAAAAGCGGCAGATTTTTATTTAAAATGTGATTAATCTTCCCAATTAAATACATAAGGAACATTTCTATAGTAGTCGCCATAATTTAATCCGTAACCAACAACGAATACATCAGCAATTTGAAAACAGCAGTAATCAGGTGTGATATCAACTTTTCTTCTATCAGGCTTATCTAAAAGAACACAGCAATTAACACTTCTTGCACCTAAAGACTTTACATGCTCAGCAACGAACTGCATTGTTATGCCAGTATCTACAATATCGTCAACTATTAAGACATCATAACCCTCGATATTATCAGGAATATCATTAATAACCTTAACACTGCCTGAGCTTTGCTCGCTGTGACCATAACTTGATGTTGTCATAAAACCGATCTTTGTAGGTACAGTAATATGTCTAACCAAATCAGCAGCAAAAATAAAGCTTCCTCTTAGAAGTGATAAAACATAAAGGTTTTTACCTTCATAATCATTTGAAATTTCAGCACCCAATTCACTAATTCTATTTTCTATTTGTTCCTTAGTTATGATAATATTTCTTTTTTTATTATCCATTGTAAGCCTCCAAATCGTAGATATTTACAATATTGTTTTAATAGTATAAAATTATATGAAAGTTGTCAAGTATATATATAGAAACAAAAAATAAATGGAGTTGATATAATGATATTTGGAAATATTGAGGGGATAAGAAATTCTGTATTAGATAAACTCGAAAGTCTCTATGATTTAAAAGTCGATAAACAAACTATTTTTCCTATAGATCTGTCTTCCGTATTGTGTGATGTTACTAATCAAATAGGTAGAGAAATCAGTGCTGCAATAGATAGAAAGGGAAGAGTTACAAGTATTGCAGTAGGAGATAGTACAACTGTGGATGTACCGCTTGTTGATATAAAAGAGAAAAAGCTTTCAGGAATTAGGATAATACATACTCATCCTAACGGAATATCTCAGCTTTCAGCATTGGATCTTTCAGCCTTATTAAAATTGAAGCTGGATTGTATAGTGGCAATAGCTGAAGAAAACGGAAAATGTAACGAAGCAACAGTAGGATTTTGTACCATAGAAAATGATATTCTAGTTTCGGAAAGTATCGGGCCTATGGCAATTGAAGAAGCTATAAAAGTAGACTTTTTAGATAAAGTAAACTATTTGGAAAGTCAGCTTAAATTAAGCAATATAGAAGAAGATAACAGCGAGAGAGCTATAATAGTTGGAATAGAAAGTGATGAAAGCTTAGAAGAACTTTCGGAGCTTGCAAGAGCTTGTGAAGTTAATGTAATTTATAAGGTTCTTCAGAAAAAAAGCAAAATGGATACTACTTTTTACGTTGGAAAAGGAAAGCTTGAAGAAATTGCTATGCTAAGGCAGGCTTTAAAGGCTAATTTAATAATTTTTGACGATGAGCTTACTGGTTCTCAGGTAAGAAATCTTGAAGAGCTTACTGGAGCAAAAGTAATAGACAGAACAACTTTAATATTAGATATTTTTGCCAAGAGAGCAAAAAGCAGAGAAGCTAAAATTCAAGTTGAACTTGCACAGTTAAAATATAGACTTCCAAGACTTATGGGGCTTGGGAGCGTACTTTCTAGAACTGGAGGAGGAATTGGAACAAGAGGTCCTGGAGAGAAGAAGCTTGAAGTTGACAGAAGGCATATAAAGGAAAGACTATACGACCTCAATAGCGAACTTCTAAAGATAAGAAAGCACAGAGAGACGCAAAGAGAAAGACGAAACGAGATTCCTAAGGTTTCACTGGTTGGGTATACTAACGCAGGAAAGTCTACACTCAGGAATAAACTTTGCGATATAGCTATGCCAAAGGATGCGGTAGTTAAGGAAAAAGTATTTGAGGCAGATATGCTTTTTGCTACACTTGATATAACTACAAGAGCCATAGTCTTGCTTGATAACAGACCTATAACACTTAGTGATACTGTTGGATTTGTAAGAAAACTCCCTCATGATCTCGTAGAAGCCTTTAAATCTACTTTAGAAGAAGTTGTTTATTCCGATTTGCTTCTGCACGTTGTAGACGCATCCTCTGAAAGCAGCCTTGAACAAATAGAGGCTGTAAATATGGTATTAAAAGAATTAGGAGCTATAGACAAACCTATTCTGATTCTTTTAAACAAGGTTGACAAAGCGAGTGAAGAGGATATTAATAAATTAAAAGAAAACCTAAAGAATATGAAGATAATAGAAATATCAGCAAGAGAAAATATAAATCTTGATGTTCTGCTTGATGAAGTTTCAAAAGCTCTCCCATATAGTTTAAGGAAGGCTCAATATTTAATTCCATATAGTGATCAGTCAGCTGCAGCATTTTTACATAGAAACTCAAAGGTTCTAGAGGAAGAGTTTAAAGAAGAAGGAACTTATATTTTAGCACAAGTTGATGATGAAGTTTTTAATAAATGTGAGAAATATTTAGCTAACGATTAGTCAATAACAGGAGGCTTTAATATGGAAGTAGTTTGTCCTAATTGTAATAAACTTGGTATTGAAAAATATATATGCAGTAGCTGTAGAGTAGAGATGACCGATCTAGGAAGAGCACAAGAAGTTTATCAAGATGATTATACTGCAAATATGCCTATAAATGATTCATCTGATTATTGTATCCATGTTTTTAAGTGCAATTCATGTCATAATAAAGAAAAGGTTCAAATAAAAAAAATATCTATATAATATTGAAAGCTTTTATTCATGTAACTAGGAAATGTATTGTTTTTATGTCAATTTATATTATAATTAATATAAGTTTTATATTTTAATTTTCATAAGGAGGGGTGTTTGTGGAAAGAACTATTATACAATACCAAAGAGCGTTTAACAGTATAATAGATAGGCTTAAGTCAAATGAAGCTGTTTTAGCTGTTATGGTATTTGGAAGTATGGTTACCGGAGATTTGTGGGATGAATCTGACATTGATTTGTTTGTAATACTAGATAAAAAAATAGCAAATATAAAAAATATATATACAGAGGAAAAGCAGGTACCTGTACATATAAAGCTTATGAGCAAGAACAAGTTTATACAGCTCTATGAAGAGGACTTAAGAGGAGGCTTCATGCATAGAATGTTTTCTTCCTCTAGATTGGTTTTTTCAAAGGATATGGAAATTACCATAAAGTATGATAGCGGAAGATATTACCCGGACTTAGATAGAGAGAGATGGAATATGGTGTACCTAGGCAAGGTTTTAAAAAGCATAGATATTTGTAAAAAATATCTTTCAAATGATGGTGTATATACTGCCTATGGAGCTGCTGTAAAATGTGTTGAGAATTACGCAAGGCTGCATGTTAACTATTCTGGATATATGATTAGTAAAGATGCTATGACAATGGCTATGAATTTAAATGATAATTTTAAACGATGTGTGGATGAATTGTTTTTTAACAAGCAGGATACTGCAAAAGCAATTAGTGCAGCAGTAGAATATATAGAAAGTTCTATAGATGACAATATAAGAAATACAGCTTCAATATTAGTAAATTATATGAGAGAAAAAGATTGTTTTCTAAGCACTGAGGATATAAAAAATGATAAATTATTTGTAAACTATGATATTGCCTTGGAAGACGTATTAAACAAACTTTGGGAGAAAAATATAATAAAAAAAGACAGCAGAGATTATAAAACTGAGGATGGTAAAGTTCTTTTTAAGGAAAATGTTTATTTTATATAAAATATCAGGGCTACTGGATAATCTAAAAGGTTATTCCAGTAGCTTAATTATTATTTTGAAGGTGAACCATGGATAAATATAGAATAGAGCTATATGAAAGCGATATCCCTAAATATGTTCAAATTGCAAAGCATATAAAGAGGCTTATTGATATAAATGAAGTTAATGACGGAGAGAGGCTGCCTTCCATAAGAATGCTTTCCAAGCTTTTAAATGTGAACAATGATACAATTATTAATGCATATAAGAAGCTTCAGACTGAAGGTTGTGCCGTGCAAAAGATAGGAAGTGGAACGTACGCCAAAAAAAAGGAAATAAATAAGAACTTTAAAAAGCAATACTCGGAAATTTTTAAAAAGATGTCTGCTGATGAAGCAAAAAATTATATAGATTTTACTGGAGAAAATGCCTGCAGTGATTTTTTTCCTGTTTCAAGTTTTAAAGGAGTCTTAAATGAAGTATTAGACAGGGATGGGGCAGAAGCGCTTGCGTATCAGGAAATGCTTGGATACATTGGACTAAGAGACAGTATTAATAAGTATTTTTGGGAAAGCAGTTTGAATAACGATAATATCTTAATAGTATCTGGAGCTCAACAGGGTATTGATATTGTTTCAAAAGCAATGATAAATGTAAATGATAATGTTATAGTAGAAAAACCTACCTACAGTGGAGCACTTTCAGTTTTTAAGGGCAGAAGAGCTAATATTTTTGAAGTTCCAGTAGAAGAGAATGGTATTGATATTGAAGTTTTTAAAAAAATTCTAAAGAAAAATAAAATAAAGTGCTTTTATTTGATGAGTTATTTTCAAAACCCTACTGGAGCAACCTACAGCATAGATAAAAAAAATGAAATATTACGGATTGCTGAAGAGTATGATTTTTATATAATTGAAGATGACTATTTATCTGAACTTATTTATGATACAAATATAGAATATAAGAGTTTTAAAACATTAGATGTTAATGACAGAGTAATTTATATAAAGAGTTTTTCAAAAATATTTTTGCCTGGGATAAGAATAGGATATTTAATTTGCCCTGAAAGATTTAAAGAAAGTATACAAAATTCTAAAATTGATACAGATATATCTACCTCAAGTCTTATGCAGCGAGCTCTTCATTTATATATAGAGAAGGGTTTTTGGAAAGAATATATAAATCATTTAAATATAATTTATAAAGATAGATATAATTTTATGAAAGAGCAGCTTAAAAATATTTTTCAGCAAAAGGTAGAATTTAATTTGCCAGGAGGAGGTCTTAATTTTTACATTAAGCTCTCTGACTCAATTGACTTAGACAGCATTAAGCTTTTTTATGAATGCAGAGAAAATAAAGTACTTCTTACACCAGGAGTTTTGTTTTATAAAAATATTAAAGATGGAGAAAGATTTTTTAGATTAGGTTTTTCAAAGGTTGATAATAATGAAATATATAAAGGTTTAAATATAATAAACAACCTGCTAAAAAGGTAGTGATATATTGGATAGAGGTTTAGTAAAAATAAATTGGAACGAACTAGATAATCTTACTGAAGAGGATATAACTTATTTTTTATCATTAGAAGGAAAAACTGTAGAGGCTATATGCAGAATAAGAAAAATGGATAGGGAAGAAGTTCAAAGGCAGATTATTGAAGGGAAAGTTAAATATCGTTTTTTGGCTAAAAGTAAAAATGAACAGGAATTATTTATGACTTTATGTAATGCAGGTAAACAGGATAAGCTTTCTTTGCTTTATGGCATTGATGATGAAAATAGAACAAAACTTTTGGAGTTTATAAGAAAAAAGTATTCAGAAATGAATTCAAAACATAAAGAAACTGCTATATGGATAATTGGGGAGTTAAAGGCTTCAAATTTTATAGATATACTAAATAAAGCCCTTGTTCACAAACATGTAAATATAAGAAGAATGTCGGTATCGGCTATGGGAAAACTTTCAGAAAAAGCCTGTGAAGTACCTCTTATAAGAGCATTAGAAGATGAAAATCCTCAAGTTGTTATGTATGCGGTTAAGGCTCTTTTGAAATTAAAAAGTGAAAGAGCACTTGAAAAAATAAAACAAATTTATAAATCCAGTGAAAAAGATTATTTAAGAAATGCCGCAGAAGAATTTATAAAAACCTTTGAAGCATAAAGGGGGAACGAAAAATGGCTTACCTTACAATAAAAGACGAAGCAAGCAGTGAATTTGAAGAGAAAAAGTCTATTTTTATTGGAAATGTAAGGAGAATATATAATGAGGATGAAGCTAAGAAATTTATAAATGAAATTAGAAGTAAACATCGAGAAGCCACTCATAATGTATATGCTTACATTATAGGAGAGAATATGGGCATTCAAAGATACAGCGATGATGGAGAGCCACAAGGCACAGCAGGGGTGCCTGTACTTGATGTTGTTAAAAAGAATTCAATCACAGATATAGTTGTAGTTGTAACAAGATATTTTGGAGGAACTCTGCTTGGAGCGGGGGGACTTGTCAGGGCTTATTCAAAAGGAGCTTCTGAAGCTATAAAAAAAGGAGGAATAGTTGAGAAGGTTAAAGGATGTGCTTTATATATAACTATTGATTATGATCAGCTGGGAAAAATTCAGTATATTTGTGGACAAAACTATTGGCATATTGAAGATACTGCTTATACTGATAAAGTAGTAGTAAAGCTTTACTGTGAGATTTCAAATGTTGAAAAAATTAAAAATAGCATAGTTGAAAGCACTTCAGGCAAAGCAATATTTACTGAAAGTGAAAAAGAATATTACTTTAAGCTTAATAACAGATTATTTGCGGAATGTTAGGAAATTTACATTGTTTTTCATAGTTGTGGCATTATTGATTTATATGGTATAATGTTGTGTGCATTTGTTTATAAATAAACAATATAAAAACCATAAATACATATATACGGTTAAATTAGGAGGAGATTTTATGTCAGGACATTCAAAATGGCATAACATACAAGCTAAAAAAGGTAAGGCTGATGCTAAAAGAGGTAAAATCTTTACAAAGATAGGTAAAGAGCTCATCATGGCAGCAAGGAATGGTTCTAGCCCGGATACAAACGCTAAACTTCGTGATGTTATAGCCAAAGCTAAAGCAAACAACATGCCTCAAGATACTATAACAAGAGCTATAAAGAAAGGGGCAGGAGAATTAGCTGGAGTAAATTATGAAGAAATAGTTTATGAAGGTTATGCTCCAGGAGGGGTTGCAGTTATAGTAAATGTTGTAACAGATAACAAAAACCGTTCTGCTGGAAACGTAAGACATGCTTATACTAAATACGGCGGAAATATGGGATCTTCTGGCTGCGTATCTTTCATGTTCCAGAAGAAGGGTGAATTAGTTATAGAAAAAACTGATGAACTTGATGAAGATGAAGTAATGATGATGGCTTTAGATGCTGGAGCAGAGGATTTTGCTTCAGAAGATGAAGTATTTGTTGTTACAACAACTCCAGAAGACTTTGGCACTGTAAGAGAAGCATTAGAGTCTAACGGAATTGAATTCCTTGAAGCTGATATAAAACTTATACCTGATATGTACACTGCTGTAGATGAAGAAACAGCTGTTAAAATCCAAAAGATGCTTGATGCTCTTGAGGAAGATGACGATGTTCAGGATGTTTACCACAATGCAGAGTTCCCAGAGGGCTTTGAAGAATAATATAAAATTCACTACACTTTGGCATGTACAGTAGGTTACATGCCGAAGTGTTTTTCTATTTAGAAGCAAAATTTTTTAAAAGCTGCTGCTGGGAACGTAAAGAATAAGTTGAAGTAATGTGGTTAAGATAGACTTGAATAAAACTATTGCGGCATATAAGGATAAAATTAAGAAGCAGAAGGAGGAAATACAATGCCAGATAATGATAATTTAGTTCCTGAGATGAGGGCATCCTTAGACAGGATGACTGAAAAAATGTCTGGAGAGTCAAAGGATGACTTAGCTAAGGACTATGAATATGCAGTTAAATCCAATAAAAATGTTTCAAAGCAGAATGAGAAAGAAAAGCAGGCAGTTGATGCCTACAGAAAAAACTTGTAACATAATTAATAACCATGTAACTAGAAAAGAATAAAATATACGCTAAAACACTCTTAGGATGTTTATAAAATCCTAGGAGTGTTTTTTCGTTCGACAAATTCAAAAAAATACACGAACAGATGTTTACTTTTTCAAAATATAATTATATAATAAGTTATACGAACTAATGTTCAGAACTGCTTTAAAGTTCTATATAATATTTTAGTAATAGATTTTTTGTATATGGAATATTATCTTATATAACCTATGAGAAGGAGATGTATTTATATGATAAGCAGCAGCTTAAAAGGAATAGCAATGAATACAAAGGAATTAAGGAAATTAGTAATGTTTTTTAAAGTTCAGGGAATTTCCCCAACCGTAAAGGAGCTATGTACAACAAACATATACATCGACGCATATAATCACAAAATAGCATCATAGGTACATATTTTATATAGTAAATTATTAAGAATTTAGGAGAGCATATAAGCTCTTTTTTTTTAGCTAAAAAAGAGAATAATACAGAATTTCAAGGATAAGCTATGGTTGAAAGGAGTGTTATCGTGAAAAATAATGATAAAAACAGAAAAACAGCTGAAAGAGGTCAATTTAAAAGCTTGAATCCTAAAGATGAGGTTGAAATTAATTCTATATATTATGGAAATGATGAGGGAATAGGGACTCAAATAGTTACTAATTATAATTACAAACCGGACAATGATTAATAAGAGGTGCAAAATGAATAAAGATAGAAATGCAAGAATAGATGATTTAAATAATTTTGAAGCTGTTGTTCAAAATGGCATAGCTCAAGCGGCAAATATAGGAACATTTGCTATGGGAGTTGATACTGTGACAGATTTTACGCAGATTAATCCAAATACTATGGAAGCTGATAATTATCAAAAAATAAAAGATGAACACACTGCAAATTTTCATGGAAAAATAATAGCCAAATGATTTATAAAAAATCTACTATAATTTAGAAATTTTTTCTTAATTGGTATATAAAGCGATAATTTGTAAACAATATCTATGTATAAGTTTTTAGAAAGAAGGTTTTATACATGGGACACCTTTATAATACCGAAGCGGATGAAGTTTCTATCGTGAAAATATTTGTTAAGAGCAGAACCAAAAACTTTGAAGATAAAGAATATGGATATTCTATTGATATAGAGTGTTGTGATGTATTCTTGACAGATTCTATAAAACAAGAGATAGAAAAATTAAGTGCTTTAGTGCTTAATTATGCACCAGAAATACAAATATATAGACACATTAAGGAACAACTGCCAATTATGGAGTTCAAAGCCAGCCAATGTATGCCAAAGGTTTATAAGGTTAATATATGTTCTAACTTTGAAGAATATTTAGTGAAAATAAAAAACTATAATGACATAGTAAGCTTAATAAGTAAATGCATTATTGAAAGAATAACATATTTATTTGGGGCGTTTTCCTTAGAAAACTATTAATAGAAAATAGAAATATCAAATATTTGTAATTGCTTTTATATTTAATAGGATATAACTAATATATATTGAATATATTTATATAAATTGTTATAATTTTATTAAACCACGAAGGTTTTATTAAGATGTGATAGTTTTATTAAGTGTTTTATACTGTTTACCACGAAGGTAGAGTTTAATAGCTCTACCTTTTTTATTTTAAAAATGGGGGAAGACAAATGCATATACCAGATAATTTTTTAAGTCCATCAACTTGCGCTGTCTTAGGAGCCGCAATGATTCCAGCTTGGAAAAAATCAATAATTAAAGTAAATAAAAACTTTAAGAAAAAAAAGCTGCCTCTTCTTGGGGTATGTGCTGCATTTTCATTTTTAATTATGATGTTTAATATACCTCTGCCAGGAGGAACTACGGGACATGCTGTAGGTGCCGTACTTGCGGCAATACTGATAGGTCCTTATGCAGCATCTATATCAATTACTACAGCATTGCTTATACAAGCCTTATTTTTTGGAGATGGGGGAATATTAGCTTTTGGAGCCAATTGTTTCAATATGGCGTTTATTATGCCGTTTTCAGGATATTTGATTTATAAATATGTAAGTGATAGATTTAATAGTAAGAAAGGTAAACTTGCAGCAGTTTTTGCAGCAAGCTATATAGGTGTTAATTTAGCGGCTTTAGCGGCTGCAATTGAGTTTGGGATTCAACCTTTGCTTTTTAAAGACTCAGCTGGATTGCCATTATATTGTCCTTATGGATTAAAAGTATCTATACCTGCTATGATGATACCTCATTTATTAGTAGTAGGAGTATTAGAAGGAATTATAACATTGGGAATATACAGCTATATTAAGAAGGTTTCTCCAGACAGCATATACGAAGGTGAAAAAATAAAATTAAAACCAATATATAATTTAATAATCGGACTTGTATTATTATCACCCATAGGACTTTTAGCTTCAGGAACTGCTTGGGGAGAATGGGGCACTGATGAAATAAAAGACATATTAGGATTTATACCGAAAGGAATGCAAAATGGCTTTAATTTTAATGCAATTATGCCAGATTACAATTTGCGAGGAGTAAATGAAATTTTAGGATATGTAGTCTCTGCAGCAGCAGGGATTCTAATAATATTTTTATTATTGAAGCTGGTGAAAAAAATGTCAAGAAATTAATTCTTGGCATTTTTTATATCGTAAATAATCTCATTAAGTATATCTTTTATTTCTAAGCTTGTGGTTCCAGGTATGTAAAAGCCATGTTTTCTTAAAGGTATTATATATTTTGTGCATTCCTTTTTAAAAACAGCTTCTGAAAGGTTAGGTGTAACTTCATTATTTAAACCACCAGTACATAAAATACCTATAGGTGCAATCAAGCAGCTTATATCATTCTTATCTATGTAATTAGTTATATACTCATCACCAAAATATGATGAGTTAGCACCAGCTTTTAGCATAGCTTTTGCGGCATGGGAATTTGTTCCGAGAGAAGTAATATTTATTTCATTAGAGAACTCAGTTCTTAATTTACTAATTATTGATTTTCCAAGTCCGCCGCCTTGACCATCAATTACAACTATATTAAGCAAAGTAAAATCCCCCTTATATTTTTATAAATACATATAGAGTATAGCTGTTATTATTTAGTTTTTAAAGTTAAAATTAAAGTTTTATGATTTGAATGTATAATTTAATCAAAATTAGCGTAGAAAGCAGATATGCAAATTGAAAATATTGTTGACTTTTGTAGAATGAGATGATAATATTTACCCATAGAAAATTGAATATCCCATCCATATATTCTCGATAATAGGGTTCGAGAGTTTCTACACAAAGGCCGTAAATCTTTGGACTATGGGTGAATCCTTAGTAGCCTCATTATTTTTATTTTAGAATTTCATTTCCGCTATTGGATTTACACATAGTCCAGTAGGGGATTTTTGTTTTTAAAATACAAAAAATGGAGGACAACCAATGAATCGTGATAACACTAAGGATACAAAAAAGTCATTATTTGAGAGAATTTTTAAACTCTCAGAGAATAATACTAATTTAAAAACTGAAATATTAGCTGGTATAACTACTTTCATAACTGTAGCTTATATTATTTTTGTTAACCCCAATATATTAAGATTTGCGGGTATGAATCTTAATGGAGTTAAAGGAGATGCTGCAGCAGCCTTTAATGCCCTTAATGATCCAATAGTTGCTTCTGTGTTTACAGCTACATGCATATCAGCAGCAATTGGTACTTTTATAATGGCTTTATATGCAAATCTTCCTTTTGTACTAGCACCAGGAATGGGACTTAATGCTTTCTTTACTTTTAGTGTTTGTATAACATTAAAGTACAGCTGGCAGCAGGCACTTGCGGCGGTATTTATATCTGGAATTCTATTTATTATAATAACAGTAACATCAATAAGAGAGAAAATAGTAAATGCACTGCCGCATAATTTGAAGCTTGCAATTTCAGGAGGAATAGGATTATTTATAGCTCTTATAGGGCTTAAAAGCGGTGGTATTATTGTTGCAAATCCAGATACACTTGTGTCTTTTGGTAACTTTACTAATGTAAGAGTTCTTTTAACTATAATAGGAATAACAATAACAGCAATTTTAATGGCTAGAGGAATTAAAGGAGCTATGCTTTTAGGAATACTGTTAACTACGATAATAGGAATACCTATGGGAATCACAAATCTCTCAGGCGTAAAGATTTTAAGTGCTCCACCATCTATAGCTCCAACCTTATTTCACTTAGATTTCAAAGGATTGTTAGGTCATGGAGGTGTTGGAGTTGTGGGGGCGCTGAGCAGTGTCCTAATGGTTATTATAACTTTTAGCTTGGTAGATTTATTTGACACTATAGGGGCACTAGTTGGAACAGCACAAAAGGCAAATATGCTAGAACCTGATGGTAAGGTTAAAAACATGCACAAAGCAATGCTTTCCGATGCAGTTGCAACTACTTTTGGTTCATTGCTCGGAACCAGCACCTTAGTAACT
This sequence comes from Clostridium rhizosphaerae, assembly GCF_016765585.1. Taxonomy (GTDB): domain Bacteria; phylum Bacillota; class Clostridia; order Clostridiales; family Clostridiaceae; genus Clostridium_AT; species Clostridium_AT rhizosphaerae. The sequence continues at coordinate 317,490 of NZ_JAESWC010000018.1, read as the reverse complement.
TGTGTTGAATCTACAGCAGGTATTACTGAAGGAGGAAGAACTGGACTGACTTCCTTTACTGTTGGAATTTTATTTGTTCTTTCCTTATTCTTCAGTGGAATTGTAGGGATTGTTCCACCAGAGGCAACAGCACCAGCATTAGTTATTGTTGGAGCATTAATGCTTGGAGCAATTAAAGAAATAGACTTTAGCGATTTTACTGAAGCACTGCCAGTTTTCTTTACAATAGCAATTATGCCTTTTAGCTACAGTATAGCAAATGGAATAGCATCAGGTATAATATTCTATCCAATAGTAAAATTAGCGACAGGAAAACGTAAGGAAGTACACCCTATTATATATATATTGGCAGCTTTGTTTATTCTAAGATTTATACTTCTTCCTCACTAAAGCTTTGGTACAGATTATTCTGTACCTTCTTTATTTGCACAAATAATATTTTAATTATATAATAGATACTAATAAAATTAATTGCATAAGGAGAACGTAATTTGATAAAAGCAGTTTTATTTGATTTAGACGGTACATTAATTGATACAAACAATCTCATTATACAATCTTTTAAGCATACATTTAAAAAGCATCTTAATAAAGAGGTTTCGGAAAGTGAAATAGTTTTATATTTTGGGGAACCACTTATAGATACTCTAGCAAGATATGATAAGGAAAATGCACATATTCTAATTCAAACCTATAGGGCACATAATGAGGCAATACATGATGAATTAACAAAAGAAATTGTTGGAGCTAAAGAGACAATAGAGGAGCTTAAAGCTTTAGGTATAAAGGTTGGTATAGTAACATCGAAGAGAAGAGGTATAGCTGAAAGAGGGCTAAAGCTTTTTAATATGCTAGACATTATGGATGTTGTTATTACTCCTGAGGATACAGTAAAACATAAGCCAGAAGCGGAGCCTATTGAAAAGGCCTGCAGTATATTAGGTGTTAAGCCATATGAATCTCTAATGGTTGGAGACAGCCATTTTGATATACTTTGTGGAAAGAATGCAGGAGCGAAATCTTGTGTAGTAAAATATACGGTGCTTCCTTTAGATAAGATTATGGCTTATTCACCAGATTATTCTATAGACAATATAAAAGATATTCTTAATATAGTTAGTGAAGAAAACTTCAGGTAAATTTAAACCTGAAGTTTTCTTTTTTAATTAAATATTATCAAAAATTTCTAAAATATGGAAGGAAATATTTAGAAAATATAGAATATAATTATAGAGTTAAGAAGTTTAGAATTTATGAGAGGTTTTAAACTTAACAACTAATTTTTAGGAGGATGGGAACACATGGATAAGCTTTACTATTGTAACGAATGTAAAAGGGTAATAAGTAATGGAGAAAGCTGCAGTTACTGCAGCAGCAGCTATATTGATGAGCTGGCAGTAGGAGCTCCCGTTAATGTTATAGGTACAAAATTAAAGGGTAAAGTATTAAAAATAAAAGATAATACAGCAAGACTTTTGATAAGGGATGAGAGTAACAGTAAATTTATTAGAGAATATAATGGGGAAAAGTTGAGAAAGATATTATAATAAAAGCCTAGGTTTAAAAAAATTAATTAAACCTAGGCTTTTAAATTTGCTTTTTAGAAAATCATTTGATATAACATTTTTACAGCGACACCTAAAGACATAGTAATAAAAATTGGTTTTATAAGCTTTGAACCTTTATTAATTGCCATTACGGTACCTAAGCGAGCTCCAAATATCATAAATATAGCTACAGGTATTCCAAGAATATAGTTTATTTGTCCATGTGCAGCAAAAAGTAATAAAGAAGTTATATTGCTGATAAAGTTCAAAAACTTTGCATTTCCACTTGCCTTAACAAAGTCAAAACCATAAATACTTATGAGCCCAAAGATTAAAAAGGAGCCTGTACCAGGTCCGAAAAATCCATCGTAAAAACCTAAGGCAAGCGCAAGTATCATTCCAAGTAAAATTGTTTTTCTTGAAGTGCCTTTAAACTTATCCTCCATGCCTATAGATTTTGAAAAAAAGCTATAAACTCCAACGCAAAGAATTAATATAAGTACTAAACTATATAAAAAGCTTTGATCAACTTTTAGTACAGAAGTTACACCTAGGACTGCACCTACAAGGGTGAGTGGTGCTAAATATTTCATAATATTGAAGTTAATTTTGCCTGACCGAGCAAACTTAAGAGAACTTGTAAAAGAAGCAGCAGTTGAGGAAAATTTATTTGTTCCTAAGGTAACATGAGGTGGGATGCCAGCTAATAGATAGGCAGGTACGCTTATGAGCCCGCCTCCTCCAGCTATAGAATCAACTAATGCAGCTAAAAAACCTGCCGGGCAAAGTATAAGAAGCTTCATTAAAAAATCATGACTTAAATTTGAATTGAGAGGCATATTAACACCGTCCTAAGCTTATTAAATATTATCAAACAATATAAAGTTTATCATAAATCTGTATAACAAGTCCAATAAAAATAGTATGAGGATAATATAAAGGTGACAGCATATAGTTCTGACACCTTTATAAATTAATTAGAGTCATCTATATATTTCTTTAAAAGATTATGCTTTAAAATATCATCTGAATACTCAAGCTGAGTTAAAGTATCTTCCTTTTTGCTTTTTAAGCTTTCGTCTTCAGCAAGTTTTTCTCCACTGGCGATGTTATAATAAGTATTGCTTGGGGCGTGGTAATATATATTGCCGTCAGTAAAAGATCCATTTCTAAACAATACATTTCCTTTTGTGGCATTAAATAAATCCTTACCAAGCATATTTTTAGATTCTATAGAAAAGATATTAGCCAGAGTGGGATAAATGTCCATCTCTCCTCCAAAGGTATCATATATACCGCTGTGCTTGTCATCTGGAAAATGGATAAACATAGGAACTTTTTGAAGCATTGCCCACTGCAAATCATTAATAGATGACACTCCCTCAAATTTTGCTAAAACCTCTTTTTTATCATCTGGTATAGCGTTGTGGTCACCGTATAAAACTACAATCGAGTCTTTTAAGATACCTTCTTTATCAAGATTATCTAAAAAGCTTCCTAAAGCTTCGTCAGTATAATGTATAGCATTAATATAATCTCCAACTAATGTTCCGCTTAATTCACCATTATAAAAGTTTCCATAGCCCTTTTGATCATCGTAAGGAAAATGGCTGCTTAAGGTGATAAGGAAAGAGTAATATGGCTTTTGCATAGTTTTTATTTTTTCAAGTGATTGATCCAAAAAGGATTTATCACTAAGCCCCAAACCAACCTGTGAATCAATATTAAAATCTCTTTCGTTGTAAAAATTATCAATTCCCTCATTTTTATACATAACATCTCTATTCCAAAATGTGCTTTTATAACCATGAAAAGCAGCGGTATTATAGCCTTCTTTCTTAAGTGCAGTTCCTAGAGAATTATATTCATTGTCAGAATATAAATAATAGGCAGCACCAGAAGGGGCAGGGTATATAGAGTTGTTAGTCATAAATTCAGCATCTGAGGTGCCCCCTCCTGATACTTGATAAAAAAAGTTATTAAAATAAGCACTCTTTTTTATCCATCTATTCAAATTAGGAGTAATCTCCTGACCGTTAACTGTTTTATTTATTGCAAACTGCTGAAGAGCTTCTACTTGTATCATTATGAGGTTTTTTCCTTTTCCTTCTCCTTTAAGCTCTGTACTTTCTTGTTCTGTGTTTGTTTCTAAGAAGGTTTTTATATCAGCTTCTTTTTCTTTTGAAAGTAGGGTATGCTTTGAAATATCATTTTTTATTTCATTATAGATATCAACACCATGAGCATTTACGATACCAAGCTCGTTTGCAATATATACTCTATTAAACATTGTGCTTAAGAGTCTTGGCTGTTCAATAGAAAGTTTATTTATATAGTAGCCATTTAGTACACATCCTAAAGATAGTACCAAGGCAAATGATGCAAATTTCATGCTTAGAAATTGATTTTTAGAAGATATGTGATTATAAAATTCTTTAATTATAAAAAATATGGCTAAGTCTGCTAAAAACAGTAAATCACTAAACTTAAACAGGCTGCCAACACTGGACTTAACATCACCAAGCAATAGCCCGTTTCGAACAACGGAAATTGAAGGAATATCTTTAAAATACCTATAATAATTTATATCACAGATAATTATAAAGCTTAAAAATAAATCTAAGAACATTATAAATCTTATTCTTTTTCTTTTGTTAATTAAAAATAAAAAACTGCATAAAATCAAAGTTGAAGCAATTATAGGACTTAATATAGATTTATAAGAAAAATAATTGGATTGTATTTGTCTGCTGAATATAAGTATTTTTATAACTAATGAAATAAAGAATAAATATATGTCAACATTATGTAATATAAAAGAATTAAATTTTTTCATTTTTATAAAAACCCCCAGGAAAAATTTCAATTACTCAAGTATAAGCTTGTTTTATGTCTAAACATCAACAGAATAATGAATAAATTGTAACGAATTTATTAAAAAGTATTAAGTCATTTTTGGAAATTTTTATATTTATCTAAATATAGAATGTGCATTTTATTTTTAAATTACACAATTCATTCATTAATATATATTTACATAATATAAATGCTATAGCATAATAGATTATGTTGCGCAAATGTAGGTAAATTAAATAAAGGATTATGCCGCACAACAGGAGGAAATATATGAGAAAAGGAAAAGAATATGAAATTCTAATAGAAAAAACTGAGTTTCCAGGCTTTGGGGTTGGAAATGTTGAAGATAAGAAGGTATATGTAAAGAATGCTCTTCCAGGACAAAAGATTTTAGGAAGAATATCAAAGAAAAAAGATAGCTATGCTGAGGCTAAGACTCTTGAAGTATTGGAAGATGTAAACTATAAGATTGAAAACAAATGTCCTCATTTTAATGAATGTGGAGGCTGTACTCACCAATTTATATCTTATGAAAAACAGCTTGAATTTAAAAAGCAGCAAGTGCTTGAGTTATTAGAACAAGGAGATATAAAAGGTTTTGAATTTCTAGGTATTGAAAAAAGCCCTGAAGAGTTTGAATATAGAAATAAAATGGAGTTTACCTTTGGTGATTATGAAAAAGGCGGAGAATTGTCACTTGGTATGCACATAAAAGGAAAGAGTTTTGGAATTGTTACAGTTGATAGCTGTCAAATTATTGATGAGGACTATAGAAAGATATTATCTTCTGTATTAAAGTACTTTAGAGAAAAAAATCTGCCTCAGTATAAAGTTATGAAACATGAAGGATTTTTAAGAAATTTAGTTATTAGAAAAGCTAAAAATACAGGCGAAATATTAATAAATATAGTTACAACCTCGCAAATAGATTTTGATTTTAGCGAAATAACAGAAATTTTAAGAAGTATGCCTTATGAAGGGCTGCTTACAGGAATAATCCATTCAGTAAATGATTCATTATCTGATGTAGTTGCTGCAGACAAAGTAAATATACTTTTCGGCAGAGACTATATTATTGAGAAGCTTTTAGGTTTGAAGTTTATAATAACTCCATTTTCCTTCTTTCAGACAAATTCAAAGGGAGCAGAAAAGCTTTATAGTTTAGTAAGAGACTTTATGGAGGACTCCGATTCAAAAGTGGTTTTCGACTTATACTGCGGTACAGGAACAATAGGCCAGATTGTTGCCCCTAATGCAAAAAAGGTTATTGGGATTGAACTTATTGAGGAAGCAGTTGAAGCAGCAAATGAAAATGCAAAATTGAATGGACTTAACAACTGCACCTTTATTGCAGGTGATGTAGCTAAGGTAATTACACAGGTTAAAGATAAGCCGGATATTATAATTCTTGATCCTCCAAGACCAGGAGTTCATCCGACCGCATTAAAGTATGTAATAGATTTTAATGCTAAGGATATAATTTATGTATCCTGCAACCCAAAGAGTTTGGTTAATGATTTAACTACTTTAACTTCTGAAGGATATGTAGTTGAAAAAGTAGTTTTAATGGATTTATTTCCTCATACCCCTCACATCGAAACTGTAGTTAAATTAAGTAAAAAATTATAAAGTTAGAAATTTAAGCAGAGGCATAAACCTCTGCTTTTCTATTGTGCTTTTGTCTTATTACTGCCTAGAAAATCAATATTATTTGCTACTACATTTGTAAAATATCTTTTTGTACCATCAGTTCCTACAGCTGATCTAATGCTTAGTTTTCCCGAAACAGATATAGTTCTACCTTTAGTTAAATAGGTAATGAGTTTTTCAGAATAATTTGTAAAGTAAATCACAGGAATAAAATCTACATCTTTTGAACCATCAGAATTTTTACGATTTTTGCTTACTGCTAAGATAAATTTTATTGCTTTTCTTTTGCTATCATTAAATTCCAATAGCTCAGCATCTTTTGTTAAATTACCGGTTAATAATACATTATTCATTATATTCATCTCCTTTTTCTTAAAGTATTTCCAAATTTTCGAATTGCAAACATATGTTCTGAAATTTTTTTATATATACAATGCAAAAGTTCTAACACATTAATGATGTCCCAAAAATCCTTGAAGATTGGATATTTTGTGACATCATTAATGTAAGAACTTTATTGCATTATATTTAGCTAATGATAACTTGAGAAAGCATACACAATTATATATAATTGATACATAATTAAGTAATGTACAGATGATATTATAGATAAACAGCATCAAATATAAGCTTATAAACAGTGAAGAAGACAATTACTTTAACTATTTTTACTGTAGTAAGTTAAATTTCAGCGCGCATTATCTATAAAGAGCAAATAATTACGAAAAGGTGAAAAATAGTATGGAACAAATAAAAGTAAAATGTATTGGAATGGATGAAGAAGGAAAAGGAATTGTAAAGATAAAAAACAAAATTGTTCATGTGCCTAACTTGCTTGAGGGTGAAACAGCTATAGTGGAGATAATACAAAAAAAAGATTTTGTAAAGGCAAAAGTTATTAAAATTGATGAGAAAGCAAAGAGCAGGATAACACCAAAGTGTCCTTATTTTAATAATTGCGGTGGCTGTCAGCTTCAGCACATGTCTTATGAAAGTCAAGCTGAATTCAAGCAGCAAAAAATAGAAAAGCTTATGAAGCCTTTTGGCAAGATAAATAAGATTTTAACTATGGCAGAGCCTTTTTATTATAGAAATAAGATTCATTCCACTCTTTCACAAGATCAAAAGGGGAAAATAGTATCTGGAATTTATGAAGAAAACACCCATCGTGTTATTCCTATTGAAAAGTGTATGATTCAAGATAAAAGAGCCGATATGATAATAGCAAGTGTAAAGGAACTAATGAAATCTTTCAAACTGAGGGCCTATGATGAAGATAGGGGGCAGGGATTTCTTCGCCACGTTTTAGTTAAAACCGGCTTTGTAAGCAACGAGGTTATGGTGGTGCTTATAACAGCTTCACAAGTATTTCCCGGCAAAAATGATTTTATAAAAGCTTTACTTAAAAAACATCCTGAAATAACTACTATTATTATGAATATAAATAATCGTAAAACTAGCTTAGTTTTGGGAGAGACAGAAAAAGTACTTTATGGAAAAGGCTATATTGAGGATATTTTATGTGGCTGTATATTTCAAATTTCTCCTAAGTCTTTTTATCAAATAAATCCTATTCAAACAGAAATTTTATATGGTAAAGCTATAGACATGGCAAAATTAACAGGCAAGGAGACGGTGCTTGATGCTTATTGTGGAATAGGTACCATTGCACTTATTGCCAGCAGGAAAGCTAAAGAGGTTATAGGAGTAGAGTTAAATAAGGACGCAGTGAGTGATGCTATAAAAAATAGTAAGAGAAACAAGATAAGTAATGCTAAGTTTTATAATGCCGATGCCGGAGACTTTATGGTTGAGCTTTCTAAGGAAAAACAGACTATAGATACTGTATTTATGGATCCACCTCGCAGTGGAAGTGATGAAAAATTTTTATCTTCACTTGTAAAGCTAAAGACTAAACAAGTTATATATATATCCTGCAATCCAACAACTCAAGAAAGGGATTTGCAGTATTTGGTGAAAAATGGTTATAAGGTAGAAGAAATACAGCCGGTGGATATGTTCCCTCATACCTACCATGTGGAGGTAATAACCTTGTTGCAGAAAGTCTGAGACGGGAAGATTAGGCAAGGGATGTTGAAGCGGCATATAAAAGCAGATAAGTAAACAAAAAATAAAAATATAAAAGAAAATATAAGGGACATTAGCGTGATTTATACCATAAGGTAAAGATGCGTTAATGTCTTTTATATTTTTATATAAAGACGATTTGTTACAGATAACATTCAAGTTATTAAACTTGTGCTGATTCTGATAATGAATTTGATACAATTTGTTTCGAAAGGAGAAGCAGAGAACCTGTGTTAATCAAATGTGCTTAGATATAGGAAACTTGGTAAATACATAACTATATTTTATATATTTACTGAAGAAGAAGTGAGGTAGCCTGAATTTAGGATGTTACAAATGGGATAATTACCAAATATTTATCGGATCTTATTGTGAAAAACTTCTCATAGAGGTACAATTGATATACAATATTCGACAACGTAATGCTTGTTGAAAATAAGAGTTTAAAGACATTTCTGATTACTCCGCATTTGGAAAAAAATGAAGAGCACCGAATAATTTACGTTGGTATGAGTAGAGCAAAAGAAAGTTATCCATGTAAATAGGTGAACTTAGTGCGGAGGTAGAAAAATAAATACTGGCAAAATATAGTTATTAGAAGACAGATCAAATTTGAATTATATTTATGTTTTGAAGGAGTAATTTCAAGTTGGATAATAAGACTTTAATTCATATTGATACCTATGATTTCATGCAAAATGATTATAGACTTGATCCAAGAAAATTAATAGAGAGTGTTATAAGTTATGATGGATTATTTTTACAAATTGGTAATCCTAAAATAACCGTAAGTAAAATGGCAAATCTATTATCTATAGATATTCTTGAAGAATATTTTTAATAACAAAATTATTACGTTTTGTAAAACGAATATTGAATATACCCTCAGTACTGGTGGACTTGGAAATTTTATAGTACCAAATCCATTTACCTATAAAACTGAAGATCCAAAGAAAACATTAAGTAGTGAAGAACCCAGATTGGAAGAATATATATGGGATGCAATTAATGGTATTAATATTAGCCAAAATAGAAAAAAGAATTTAAATAAAGTGGTACTAGATAATCTGTTCATAATACCACCTGAAAAAAACCTTCCACTAAGGAAACAGTGAGTCTTCACTACATCATTTTTGTCTATTCAAGGTATACAGAGACCTGTGTGAAGATTGAGAAGCTGAAATAAAGTTGATTATCGGCTCCCTATTCCTCCTCCAACCGCCCTAGCAGAGATTTTCCCACTCGCAGTAATTACATTTCGGGTGGACATCGGGAGATTGCCGGATGAATCCTGTACTTTCTGCAAGATTAATAGAGCTCTTTTCGATTTCATCCAATTTTTTTGAATAAATCTTCGCAAAACAAAGGCAGGTTTCTTATTTATTTAATACTCTAAGGTTAATTTTATAGAACTGTAAACTGTATATCGGCTAATGGTATAATAACTTATATAGATTGACATTTAAGGGAGGTTTTTTCTTTGCATAATGAGACAAAAGAAGTACTTGCGAATGCTTTAATAGATATACTACAAAAAAGACCCATTGATAAAATAACCGTTAAGGATATTGTCGAGGAATGTGGACTGACACGACAGACTTTCTATAATTATTTTTATGATATATATGAACTTGTTGAATGGATTTATTTACAGGCTACTGAAAAATCACTTGCAGAAAATAAGGATTATGATACTTGGCAGCAGGGCTTTTACCAGCTGTTGATTTCCATTAGCAACAGTAAAGTCCTGGTTCAAAATACCTATCGGTCTACCAACCGGGATTCCTTAGAAAGATATATGTATACGGTAATCTATGATCAGGTTCTTGCAGTAGTGGAACGGCAAGCCATTGAAATGTCTGTTGACCAGAAACACAAAAATTTTATTGCACATTTTTACAGTCTAGCTTTCATAGCACTCATTTGTGAGTGGATAAAGAATGGGATGAAAGAAAAACCAGAAGATATAGTAGAGCAAACTGCTGTATTAATAAAAGGTGATTTTGAAAAAGCACTGAAAAAATACGCAAACTAATCATAATTTACAGATAAGGGGAAATGTAAATACTTTTTACACTTCAATTTGATTGTAAATTGTTTTGGCTATCCTAATGATTTATATTATATGCAAGACAATGTCTTACAAACAAATCAGAAAGGATAGATTATTATGAATATTTACAAAACCATGTACCATCCTCACAAACCAGCAGGAATTGACGGACGAAAAGCCTATATTGTCGGGGGAGGAATTGCCGGACTTGCCACAGCAGTGTTTTTGATTGACGACGCTAAGATGCCAGGACAGAACATCACTATTTATGAAAAGAAACAGGTCATGGGTGGTTCCATGGATGGAATCAAAAACGAATCCGGCTATCTTTGCCGTGGTGAGCGCGAACTCGAGCCATACATGGAATGCCTCTGGTATCTGTGCAGCAAAATACCTTCTCTTGAAAATGAAGGACGTACCGTGCTTGATGATGTCGTAGACTTCAACAGGGATGAACCAATCCATTCCGAGGCACGTTTGTGGGTAAATCAAGGCGAGATATACAGCCACGTACATGATTATAAGCTTGATCCCAAGGATTTTGCAGCTATGAACAAGATTTTGGCTTCAACGGAAGAAGAACTCGCTGATCTTGCGATCGAGGATTTCTTTGGCGAATCTTTCTTTGAATCCAGTTTCTGGACTTGCTTCCACAGCCAACTGGCTTTTAAGCACTATCACAGTGCTATTGAGTGCAGACGCTATTGGCAGAGGTTTACATTCGCTAACCGCCATGAATATCTGGATGGCTTTGTCCATACGAAATACAATGAGTATGATGCTATAATCCTCCCGATTGAAAGATGGCTTATTGATAAAGGTGTAAACTTTGTTTTTGACAGCTCAGTATATGATTTAGAGATGGATGACCATTACAATACAGTTCATGGTATCCATATGTACCAGAATGGCGAAGACAAGACCGTTCGTGTCGGCAACGGAGATTTAGTGTTTGTAACGAACGGTTCAATAAGCGAAAACAGCTGCTTTGGTGATAATAAGACGGTTGCTCACACAAATCGCGACACAAAAGATATGGGCACATTTACCATATGGCAGAATCTCGCTAAAAAGGATGAAAAATTCGGTCATCCGGAAAAATTCCTCAGTGACATTGATAAGACAAAATGGATTTCTTTTTTCCCGACCGTCAAGGGATTTCCTGAGTTTTTTGAAAGAATAGAAAAGATGACTGGAAGCAAAGCGGGCACCGGCGGCATGATGACATTCAAAGATTCCAATTGGGATATATCCTTTGAGTTACATCACAAGCCTTTCTTCCCGTTGCAGGCTGACGACGAAGAGGTTGGCTGGGGTTATGGCCTGTATGGCGAGAACGTCGGCAATTATATTAAAAAGCCTATGTGGGATTGCACCGGTGACGAGATACTGACCGAGCTTCTCTATCATCTGGGAATGCTTGATATTAAGGACGAAGTATTGGCTCATACTTATATGTCTACCGCTATGATGCCTTACTGCACAAGCCAGTTTATGCCACGTAAAGTGGAAGACCGTCCGAAAAACGTTCCGGATGGATGTACCAATTTAGCTTTTCTGGGCCAGTTTGTCGAGGTTGATGATGATGTTGTATTCACAGTTGAGACCTCCGTCCGTACCGGACTCGAAGGAGTTTATAAACTTCTTGGTTTGGAGAAGGATATCATTGAAGTTAATCCTTCCCGTTTCGATGCCCGTTACATGATTGAGCGTATGAAGAAGTTTAGTGGAATAAAGGGCCCTGTTAAGGAAGAAGACCTGCCAAATATCGATTTAGCGATGATGGCACAATTCAAGAAAAAAATTGTGAACAAGATCAATGGCATTCCGCCGTATTATCAGATGTACCTTGGACATGACAGAACTGTGCCTTTGAAAGATTCTGTTCTTCACCCTGATGCACCGCAGAGTAAATAAGGGTAAGTCAGATGTATAATGCAATTTAATTTATCGAAAGCTTTTTTGAAGAGATGGTTCTGTTGTTTTAATTATCATCCCGAATAAAGCGACTTTATAATGTAAAAACCAATTAAAGGGCTTTCTTTTAGAAAAGAATGAAAAATTCAATCTGAAAGGAAGTCTTTTTATACAGATGAAGAAGACTTATTTCAATATTCTCGTCGAGAAAGTTGATATTGTGTTTATAATTTTAACTATAAATTCTGCCGCCAAGGCCCTACCAGGTTCAAGTGGCATCTTTTTTGACTGTACAAGGCATGTGGAGACAATTGTTAGGATAGCGAGGAAATAGGCTGATATCAAAGGGTTAGAGAAATCTAGCCTTTTTTTAATGTATGTTTTATGTTTCCATGTACTAAGAGTTATATGTCTTTACGGCCCAGGGGTACATAAATACACATAAATAGCGACTGTTAGGTAGGCGGACTAGACCTTTTGTGCAAAAGCTAGATGCCAATAACCATGATACAGTAGAGGATTTCAACAGATTGACATTGTGCTGAAGCACTTTAACGGTAGTGGTATAACTATTATTGTCTATACGCAGACAGAAAGATGCTGTTTGGAAATTGAGCTAGCCGATATCTACTGTAATTTGGAAGTTAAAGGATGAGAGGAGCTTACAGGGAAAAAGGCTGTGAAGCTTTAGTAAACAACACAGCTGTTCCTATCTACTGTCTTGAGAAAAGATAAGCAAGAATAAACGCAGCTAGTGCACTGAAGCCCATAAGTAAAATGACAAAATAGAAACTTTTTGAAAGTGGACGATTAAAAATAACTTTATTTTTTATCTGATATGCTGTAGAAATAAAGCCTCCGATTATAACAATCAACATTAAGTCCCAATTTGAATCTATAAAGGAAATATTGAATTTAAATCCACGAAGGACAACATCAATAAGAACTGCGAACAGCATAAATCGTCCAGTATAGGCATCTCCTTGATAAACAACAGCTTTAGTTCGTTCATCGACAATACCATAGATGGAAACCTCTTCGTTTTTAGAATTTGCTTTTTTAAACATCATTATCTTCCTCCTCAAGATAAAATAATTCTTCACAAGTTTTGTGTAGACACTTTGAAAGTATTAAAGCTAACTTGGCAGTGGGACAATATTGACCTGTTTCAATTGAACCTATTGTTTGACGAGAAACGCCTGCTAAATTAGCAAGTTGCTCTTGAGAAATATTTAATTCAGCTCTAGCAACCTTTAAGCGATTTTTTAGCCTAATTTTATCATCCAAAGTAACACCTCCCTTTAGTAAATTATACCAATGATCTAAAATTATGTCAAGTATGCTTGTCATTATGATAAGTGTGCTTTGCGTGGTTATGAAGTGTGGGAACACAAGAGAAGAGATTTAGAAAAAAGATATTGCGAAAAATATCATAAAAAATCACTTGCTATTTTATGAACTTTACTAGGTTTAATAAGTCTTTTATTTAAGTCTTTGTTAAAGAAACCTGTTGATGTTCTTCAAAGTTTTATTAATATCAGCGCTAATGTTTTCTAAAATGCAAAAAATATGTTTGTATCATACCTCTACTTGAACAGATCTTTATTAAAACAAAGTAATGATCTTCCCATTATTCACATATTTAAATATAAACCTATAAAAATATTTAAGTATATAAATATATAAATATATAAATATATAAATATATAAATATTTACTGTAATTATGCTAGTTTGCAGTAAATTTGCCTTCACGAATTCTTACTATTTTATTCTAACATGACACTTTTCTGGATTATTAAAAGTATATATTTTTTGTATAAGTTATCATAGGAAATTTGTAAAAAGATAGGAAAGGGAAAAAACGATTGTTTGAAGTTTTCTTGTAAGCAATATTCATAAATAGTATAATAATTACAAAGATTTATTAATAGATTTGAATTATAAATATTAATAACAGAAAATCAACTCTTTAACTTGAAGGTGGATGAATATGGAGTACCTTTATTTTGAGGCTTTTAATTCTATAAAATTAGGATTTTCAATAGGTACAATGCTTTTATTAGGTTTTTCATTAGTAGGTGAAAACTCTCATAAAATTATTAAAAAATTAAGCTATATTGCATTGTTTATGGGCATTATTTTTTATGCCTTCCATAGTTTTACTGTTAATGCTATATTTGATTGTTTGCTTTTCGTAATATTAATTCCAATATTAAAGTTAGTTTTAAAGCTAACATATCAATCTATTAGTGTAGCTGTTTTAATGTCCTTAAATTTTGAACTCATTATACAACTTATGCTAAGAAAGGCTGTATCAAGTTTTAATAATATATACATAAGCTTAATAGAAATTTTAGTATATGTCATACTTGGACTTGTAATATATTATAAAGGCATAAATATATTTCCAAAAGACTGGGGAAAATATTGCATTGTAGATGAAAATCAAAGAAAAAAGTTCAATTACTATTTAATACTGATGCTTTTTGTACTAGTATTAATGTCCTTTTGGAGCGCTTATATTACAAATAGTATAAATTTATACTCAAGTGGACAGCAATATTTTATTATCTCATTTACTATAGCATTTTTAATTTTATTTATTTATTTTATAAAAATACTTATATCTTATGCAATAGAAAGAATAGAGGTAATTATTGATAAGCAATATCAGAAAGAGCTGGTTAATTTTATGGAAATAATTAGAGCTCAGCGACATGATTTTAACTTTCATCTTCAGGCTATTTCTGGAATGATAGATAATGAGAATTATTTGGAATGTAAAAAATATATAACGCAAATGGTAGGGGATACAACCAAAATGAATGAAGTGTTACCATTATACCATCCAGAAGTAAGTGCGTTATTAAATACATTTAGAGAAATAACAGCACGAAAAAAAATTCAATTTCAAGTTATTATATATTATAATATGGAGAAAATCCCATGTACTGTTTATGAGATAAATAAAATTATAGGAAATTTAATTCAAAATGCAATTGATGAAGTGGAACAAAATTTAAATGATTGTTCATGTATACAAGTTACTATATTAAAACGAAGTGGAAATAGTGTTATCAAAGTAAGTAATAGGGTTAATAACAATATTGATAGCTTAAAGAAAGTATTTGTTTCCGGATATTCTACAAAATTTTCTCATGAAGGTATAGGACTTAATACTGTACAAAAAATCGCATCGAAGTATAATGGAATTGTATATCCTGAAATCGAAGGAGATATGATACATTTTATTGCTCAAATACCTAATAGATATTGATTTTGTAAATAATTTGTTGTTAACTATTGAATATAGTTAGGGTGATGGGGGAGATGAATTTGGAAATAAATATTTTACTGGTAGATGATGAATCATCATGCTTAAATTCAACAAAAGCATCTTTGAGCAAGTTTAGCAATGTTAGCATTATAGGAGAGGCTAGTAGTGCTGAAGAGGCAATAAATATTTTGCAGAAACATGAAATAGATCTTGTATTTTTGGATATTGAGATGAATGATATTAACGGGTTTGAATTGGCAAAGCATATTAATTCTATATATCCTAATACGATGATTATATTTTTGACTGGTCATACAAGCTTTGCATTAACAGGCTACGAATATCAGCCAGTAGATTTTTTGATAAAACCTGTGAACATATTAAGACTTGAACAAGCACTAACAAGGGCGAAAAATCTTAAGTATAATATAAAAGAAAAGAAGGAAACCAAAATAGGAATCCATATAGAAGGTGGCTTTGAAATTATTAATGTAAATGATATATGTTATATCGAAAAGAGTGGCAGAAAAGTATATATTGTATGCGAAAATGGAGAAAAATATAATTCTAGAGATTCACTTCAAAAGCTAGAAGATATTTTTGGGAATTATGGCTTTTATCGTTCTCATCAGTCATTTTTGGTTCCCATTGAAAAAATAAAGAGTATACAAGTAGATGAATTTAAAAGGTCTTATACTTTAAAATTAGATAATGTAAAGGAAAAATTACCCTTAAGTAGGGACAAATATAATGAAGTGAAGGAATTGTTGTTGGAAAAAGGAATGAAGTTTTATTAGAATAAATATGAGCAAAAACCACTAGCGCATTATCTAATACTTAGATAAGCTTAGTGGTTTTTTTAATTATTAACTATGAGTTCTAAAGTTTTATAATACCCAGTCCACTTAGAAATACAATTATAAGAAGAATAGGTGAGATATATCTCATAATAAAATAAAACAAATCAAATTTAACTGTATTGCTTAAAGTACCATTGTTCATAAGTTCATTTTTCAAATCATCTTTTCTTATAAAGTATCCTATAAATATAGCAGTTAAAAGTCCTCCAATTGGCATTAAAATGTTAGATGACACTTTATCAAATAAATCAAAGAATCCATATCCAAGTATTTGTATATTTCCAACAAAACTTGATGGATTAACAGAAAGTGTGGCCAAAGTGCCAATTACAAACATAATTATAACTGTAAAAATTACTGCATTCGTTCTTTTCATGCCCTTTTCTTCAGAAAAGTAAGCGACTGGTACTTCAACCAAAGAAATCATTGCAGTGGTAGCCGCAATTGCAGTAAGAATAAAAAAGAAAACAAGAAGTAGATTCCCTAAGGGAAGTTTTGAAAATACTAGAGGTATTGTTGTGAATAAAAGCCCAGGGCCAGAGCTAGGCTCCATCTTGAAAGTGAAGACTACAGGAAAAATTGCCATACCTGCCAAAAGTGAAACTGCAATATCTGATAACGCTACTTTTAGTGGGGTATGAAGAAGATTATTGTCTTCTGTAAAATAACTTCCATAAGTAATCATTGTACCCATTCCTAATGATAATTTAAAAAATGCGAGACCAAGAGCAGCTAATATTACTCCACCATTTACTTTTGTAAAATCAACACTATATAAGAACTTTAAACCATCTCCAGCACCTGAAAGCGTAAATGCACGAATGTTACAAATAATAATAAGAATGAATAAAATTGGAAGTAAAGTTTTTGTAATTCGTTCGATTCCATTTTTAACTCCTGCAATTAAAATAGCAGCAACAACTATAAATACAATACCTTGCCATAAAATAGGAAGTGTAAGTCCTGAGGATGTTTTTTCAAAAACAGCTTTAGCTATATCTGGAGTAACTCCATTTAGTTGACCAGTGATGGACTTGAAAACATAAGAATATACCCAGCCTGAAACATCACTATAAAAAAACATTATAAGAAAAGCTGTTACAACACCCATTCCTCCTATACCTTTCCAGGCTGACCCAGGTTTTAATTTTTTAAATGTGCCTACCGCGTTATTTCTTGTTTTTCTGCCTATATATAATTCGCATACCATTACGGGAATACCTACAAAAATCACGCAGATAAAATAAATAAGAAGAAAGGCCCCCCCGCCATTTGAACCTACAACATATGGGAATTTCCATATATTGCCTAATCCTACTGCTGACCCTAAAGTTGCAAAAAATACTGCGAGACCCGTAGAAAAAATCTCTCTTTTTTTAGTAGGTTTCGTGTTTAATTCTGCCATTTTAATATACTCCTTTCACTCTATCACAATTAGATTAAACAATGCTTAACATTTGTTTTTATGATAGATAATTTCTTTAACGATATTAAATTCTTTTTAAGTTTTCAATATTTTTGTACTATTCAGGCATTTGTGATGTCAATTTGGGCATAATTTGCTATTTAAATAATGATTAAGAAACTATATAAATAAAAATAATCAACTTCCGCTATTGTCTTAGTAGTACTATCTTGAAAATGTACAGAATAGACACAATAACTGCCGGAATAAGCAAAATATATTGTAAAAATTATCACAAAATTATAAATTTATATTAGATAACAGATTAATGTTTGAAAACAAAAATCAACTATGTATTAGTAAATTAATTTTAAAGGAGAAGTAGACATGTCAATAAAAGAAGCTAACGTAGATAATTATGACAATATGGTAAAGGAGGGATTTGTAATTGTAGATTTGTATGGAGAAAACTGCAATCCATGCAAAATGTTTTCTAAAGTAATAGATGAACTAAATTATGAACTTGACTTTGTAAACGTTGTAAAGGTAAATACAACACAAAATCGGGATATTGCAGCAAAAAATAATGTTTCAGCAGTACCAACTATACTGTTTATGAAAGATGGAGAGGTATTGGAAAGACATCTTGGATTTATGAGTTTGGAGCAAGTAAAAGAGAAAATAGGGCAGTATTTTTATTAGGAAATGATACAATTTAAACAATCCAAAGTTATAAATTAGAATATTAATTTAATAATTAGTAAAGTTAGGCGAAAGTTGAACAAGCCATGAAAAAGACAATATTTCATGATTAATGTTAGGGAAATAGCATTTTGGTTTTGATACAAATCAAGGAGGGTGAAAATTTGGAAACTGAAATAGGTATTAATAAAACAACAAAAAAAATTCCTAAAAAAAATGTGAATAGAGGGATCTGGAAAACATTCTTGAATCTTTGCTTAAAAGCAAATCTTCCGGTACTTGGAATTGTTGTATTTTGTACAATCAGTATGGTTTCCTCAAAGATATACTTACTTGTTCCAAGTAAAACAGGAGAGCTTTTTGCAGGTAATGTAAGTGCTCAACTGGTGACTATGATTATTTTGTATAGTATTCTCACCAGTACTCTTGGACAAATAACCGGTTTTGTAGAACAGGTAGTTAATGCCAAAATAGACCGTAATTTTAGAAACGTTTTATGGAAAAAGACATTACAGCTTCCCATGAGTTTTTTTGATAAGATTCCAGCTAACAGTATGATAAGCCGTATAACATCAGATACTGAAAATCTCAGAACCTTTATTATGAAAGTAGTAATATCGGAATTTGTCGGACTGTACACAATGTATATTACCCTTAAGCAGATATCTTTATATAATAAAGCACTTGTATATATTTTGCTTGGACTTATACCAGTGGTGGTTATACTAGCTATAGTTCTTGGGCGTATTACCTTAAAGATACAGATTAGAGTCCGTGATGAAATATCCAATTTAACGCGTTTTTTAAGCGAACTTATTATGTCTGTTCCTGTTATAAAATCATTTAACAAAGAGAACTATGAGAGTCAAAGAGGAAATGATGCTATAGAAGGGCTATACAAGGCAAATAAATTGCAATTATACTTAAACCTTGCTAAAAATCCTATTGGCACTATAGTGGAAATCGGAAAGCAAGTAACTTTAATACTTGTTGGTATACAATTTATTAATAAAGGAATACTTAATGCTGCAACTTGGTATGCTTTTTATCAGTTTGCAACAAGAATTCTTAACGATGTAAACGCAAAGCAGGGAGTATGGGAGCAAATTAAGGCCACTCAAGGGTCTTTATTCAGAGTAGCTAAGGTGCTTGAAGAGCCTGAAGAGGGCTTTCTGCCATATAAGGAAGAGATAGTTGAAACAGGGGATATTGTATTTGAAAATGTGACATTTGCTTATGAAGATAATTCTATATTGGAGAATGTATCCTTTAGAATACCTTATAATAAGACTACGGCAATAGTAGGTCCAAGCGGTGTAGGAAAAACTACTGCACTTAAGCTTATTGAGAGGTTTTATGCACCCTCTAAAGGCAGAATTACAAAAGGTGAAGTTGATATTCAAGAATTTAATTTGAAGAACTGGCGAAGCCAGGTTTCTTATGTTACTCAGGATATCCCTATGATGTCAGGTACTATTAAGGAAAATATACTTTATGGTGTTAAAAGAGAGGTAACAGATGAAGAATTGAAACAAGCTGCAGAGGTTGCCAATGCGCATGAATTTATAATGAAGCAGCCTGAGGGTTATGATACTCAGGTTGGACAGTTTGGTTCAAGACTTTCTGGAGGTCAGAGGCAGAGGATCACCATTGCAAGGGCTTTATTATCAAAGCCATCTATTCTTATACTTGATGAACCTACATCAAACCTTGATGCTGAGGCAACAGCTGAGGTTATGAAAGGCATAAACAATCTTAAAATAAATCGTACAGCCATAGTGGTTGCTCATGATGAGCAGGCTATCCTTGATGCGGATCACATTATAGTATTTAACTTGGATGGAAGTATTTCTTCTGGTACACATATGGAATTGCTTGCAACCAATAGCTTTTATAGGAGCATGATGGGAGGCGAAATATCAGCATGAGAAAAACAGAAAATGCAAATAAGAATACTAAAAGGGCTAAAACTTCATGGAAAGCTTTTTTGAAGTTCTATACAAAAGTAAATATGCCATGGCATCTTTTTATAGCCACAGCGATTATGGGTTTCGGAATAACAAAGGTTAACCTCATGATTGTGCCCTACACAGCTGCTATAAATAAAGGTGCTATAGCAAAGGCAGGTTTCCTTAAGGGCTTCCTATTTTGGACTGTAGCAGCTGCCTTGGTTAGCTTGACGTACAATCTTGTTTGGGGCTTTTGCAGCATGATTACCAATAGAAATATTAGAAAAAAAGTATGGGCAAAACTTTTGAGAATGCCAGTGGCTGAATATGATAAGGAAGATCCACAGAGTTTTGTTTCCCGTATAACCTCTGATGCAGAAAAGGCCGTATCAGCTCCTGCAAGTGTTATATCATTCTTTGCATCATGTTATGGACTCATTATTGCATATACAAAGATGAATGAAATATATTCTGATTTAGCAAAATTGATTTTGTTTGTAGCTCCTGTAGCCTTAATCGTCATTGCTATAATAGGAAAATTCTCCTATAAGATTAATTTAATCGTTCAAAATGCTATATCATTAATAACAAGTTATTTTGGAGAGAGATTATCCAATGTTTACTATATTAAATCAACGAGTATGGAAAATGAAGAGTATGAAACTGGAATTAAGGCTAGTCAGGAAAAATACAAGGCAGATTTAGTAAGTGCTGTGCTTGGTTCACTGCAGGTTCCTATTGGCTATATAGCTCAATATGCCATTATGATAATTGTTTTTGCGGGAGGAGCCCTTTATGTAAGAAGAGGACAGATGGACATAAGTGGCCTAGTAGACTTCTATTCTTACTCAGGAATACTTATGCCTTCCTTTTTTGAAATAGTTACACAGTGGCAAAATATTAAGGGTTCACATGGCGCTACGGCTAAAATAGCTGCTCTTATGGAGATTCAAAATGAAGTTACAGATGGAAAAATCTCTATGAATAGGCCCGATGAGGATATAAATTTTAAAGAAGTTGTATTTTCCTATGATAACGAAAATGCTATTCTTCATGGCATTGATTTTACTATACCAAAGAGTAAGAAGACTGTGGTGTTAGGCTCAAATGGAAGCGGTAAGACTACCATATTCAAGCTTATTGAAAGATTTTATAATCCTCAGCAAGGAGAAGTAAGCTTTGGTAATGATAATATTTTCAACATAAAGCTTGATGAATGGAGAGCTGCTATAGGCTATGTATCACAAAACAGTCATCTTATATCAGGAACTATAAGGGATAATATAGCATATGGGACAAACCATGACTACTCTGAGAAAGAAATAATAAGGGCAGCAAAGCTTGCCAACGCTTATGATTTTATAATGGAGCTTGAGGACGGTTTTGATACCTATGTCAGCCAAGTTAATTGTAAAATGTCAGGGGGAGAGAAGCAAAGAATTGCCATTGCAAGAGTAATAATGAAAGATCCAGATTACTTGTTATTGGATGAAACTACAAGCAGTCTTGACATAATATGCCGCCAAGATGTAATCAAGGCCTTAAGAAACCTTATGGAGGGACGAACTACCATAATGATAAGTCATGATATGGCTTTAGTGAAGGATGCTGATCATATTGTAGTTGTAAAAGATGGATCCGTTGAAGCCGAAGGAAGCTACGAGGAGGCTCTTGCAGTAAGTCCAAGCTTCCAAAAATTTATAGCCCTTCAACAAATAAAATAAATGAAAATCTGTGCAGTTATTTTATATTGAGAAAAATAGCTGCATGGAATTTCAAATTACCATCTTGTTCTTTAGCACATTGTAATAAAGGCAAAAATTAATATATAAGGAGATATTTATATGAAAGACTTAAAGTCAAGACTAATAAAAGAATTTGATTTTAGAGAAGCAGATGTATCAGGAGAGGATTTTACTTACGAAATTGACAAAGAGTTTATTGAAAAGGAAATCCTTCGTATAAGGAAAAAGAACAAAGTGATTCATGAGGTGGAGGAAGTAAAAAAAGGAGATATTGTAGTATGTTCTTTAAAAAGTATAAATCCTAAATTTAACAAGGAAAATGTAAGTATAAGTGCAGGTCTAGGACTTTTTAAAAGGGAAATAGAGATGGCGCTTATAGGAATGAAAAAGGGTGAAAGCAAAACTATTGATACAGATAATGAAAGTGTCAGTATTGATGTAATAAATGCGAAAAGAAGTGTGATGCCTGAGCTTACGGATGAGATGGCTCAGAAAGAGGGAATAGATAATGTAACTAACGTGAAATCTTTAATGGAATATCTTGAACAACGTTATAAAGATGAAAAAAATAAAGCCATTGATGAAAAATCTTATCCTCTAATAGAAAATGTTATAAAACAGGTTGTTGCTAAGAGTAAGTTTGATATTAATGAAGAGGACATACAATATTTAAGTGAACTTGAAATTAATAAGGCAAGAGTGTTTTGTGAGCTTGAAGGCTTGACCCTTGAAAAAATGACAGCTGAGGATTTTAATGGAAAGATACCTGTCAGAAGCTATGATGAGTTCTTAAAGATGGTAAATGGTTTATCAAAAGAACAACTTCCTGTGCTTCTTCTTGGACTTAAAAATGCAGAAAAGGATGGTTATAAAGTATCACAGGAGAAGTATGATAAAGACACAGAGGACTTTAGTAAAATGTATCATTTGAAACTAGAAGATGCTTATAGGGCAATGCCTTTTGAGTATTATGAAACAGGTAATTTTACAGGTCATTACAGAAATATAATAAGAGAATACTATAGGGAAAGATATCAGGAGGTATAATTATGGCAACTCAATTAGCAACTGCTGAAAATTATGAAGAGCTTATCAAAGAAGGTTTTGTTATTGTAGATTTTTTTTCCGAAACTTGTGTGCCTTGCAAGGCGTTTGCAGAGATTTTAGTTGAAATAGAATATGATCTTCCTTTTGTAAGTATTGTGAAGGTGAATACTACAAAATATCCTGAATTAGCAAAGAAAAATAAAATATTTGGTGTACCTACAGTGTTTTTTATGAATAATGGAGAAATGCTTGAAAGGCATACAGGGGTTTTGTCGGAGAAAGAAGTAAAGAGCAAAATAGGAGAATTTTTATATTAATAAAAGAAGGAAATAGGCTGTATTTATAGGTTTGGTTTGTGATATTTGGACAATCTATTATTAGTTGATTTATATAATAGATTGTCGTTTTAAATACAGATTATTGCTGATTATTATTAATAGTTCAAAAAGAGGTGTTTTATGAAAGAATTACATAAGTTAGAAGCTTATAAAATACATGAGAAACAGACAATTGAAGAGTTGAAGGCGGAAGCCTATTTAATTGAACATATAAAAACAGGAGCCAGAATAGTTGTTATTTCCTGTGATGATGAAAATAAAGTATTTTCAATAGGATTTAGAACTCCACCAGAAAACAGCAAGGGTATTCCACATATTTTGGAGCACTCGGTGCTGTGCGGCTCTAAGAAATATCCTGCTAAAAGTAATTTTGTTGAACTGAATAAAGGCTCTATGAATACCTTTTTAAATGCAATGACATTTCCGGATAAGACAATTTATCCTATTGCAAGCTGCAATGACAGTGATTTTATAAACTTGATGAGTGTATATACAGATGCTGTGTTTAGAACAAATATTTATGAAAGCAAAGAAATATTTCTTCAAGAGGGATGGAACTATGAGTTAAATTCCTGCGATGCTGATTTAATGTATAACGGAGTAGTATACAATGAGATGAAAGGTGTTTTTTCATCTCCAGATTCAGCACTTTATCGAGAAAAGTTGAAGTCTTTACTTCCAAATACACCGTATGCTCATGTTTCAGGTGGAGACCCGGACTTTATTACCGATTTAAGCTATGAAGAGCTTTTAGATTTTCATAGTAGATATTACCACCCTTCAAATAGCTATATTTATCTATATGGAGATATGGATATTGAAGAAAGACTCAAATGGCTTGATGATAACTACTTGAGCAAATATGAAAAGGCAAGCATAGACTCAGAAATACCTAAGCAGGCTCCTTTTAATGCTATGGCTGAAGATATTAGTTATTATCCTATTGGAGATGATGAGTTAGAAAAAGATAATACGTATCTATCCTACAATGTAGTAATAGGAGAGGCAAAGGATAATGAACTTGCCATCGCTTTTGATATATTGAATTACTCTATTTTAGGTGCTAACGGTGCGGAACTTAAACAAGCTATATTGGATAAAGGAATCGCTAAGTCGGTTGAGGGAGATTATGGTTCTTCCATACAACAGCCTATATTTAGCATTATAGCTAAAAACAGTAACCAAGAAAGTAAGGTATGCTTTTTAAGTACAATAAGAGAGACTCTTAAGAAAATTGTGAAAAATGGGATTGATAAAGACACTCTTAATGCTGCTATAAATATGTTTGAATTCCAATATAAAGAGGCAGATTTCGGAAGAACGCCTAAAGGACTTGTATATGCCTATCAAGTATATAATAGCTGGTTGTATGATGACAAACATCCTTTTGAGAATCTCAAATTCAATAAAGTATTTATAAATCTTAAGAAGAGAGTTAATGAAGGTTATTTTGAGAGCTTGATTGAAAAGTATATCCTAAACAATCCTCACAGTTCCCTTGTTCAGATTATTCCGCAAAAGGGACTTATGGCAAAAAAAGAAAAAGAACTGAAAGAAAAGCTTGATTTATACAAAAAAAGCCTTTCAGAAAAAGAAATAGAACAGCTTATAGATAACACCAAGAAGCTAAAAGAATATCAGAATTTATCTTCAAAAAAAGAAGACATTGAAGCCATACCTATGCTTTCTGTAGAGGATATAAACCCTAAGGCACAGCCTCTGCACCAAAACATTCGTAAATTAGAAGGAACGACTATAGTACATCATAATATTTTTACAAATGGAATAGGATATCTAAAATTGTCCTTTGATATTAAAAATATTCCTTCAGTGCTTATCCCTTATATGGGAATACTAAGACAGGTTTTGGGTGCTGTTGATACTGAAAAACATAACTATTTACAGCTTTCAAATATTATAAATATGAATACTGGTGGAATCAGTGCATATCTTAAGTTTTATTCCAATTCCAAAGAGAAGGATGGCTTTAAAGCTGCATTTGAAATAAATGCTAAAGTTTTGTATGAAAAGCTTGGTTTTGCCTTTGAAATAATATCGGAGATAATTGGTACTTCCAAAATGGACAATAGCAAAAGGCTTTATGAGATTATTTCTGATATAAAGTCTCAGTTTCAATCTTGGCTTCAAAACTCCAGTCATATGGCAGCTGTACTGAGAAGCCTTTCATATAATTCTGCTAGTTCTTATTATGAGGAGAGGGTAAGCGGAATTTACTTCTATCACTTTATAGAAGATATTGAAAAGAACTTTGAAGATAAAAAGGAGATTATTGCTAAAAATCTGAAAGAGCTCATGAAATATATATTTAGACAAGAGAATATGACTATAAGCTATACCTCTGAAGCAGAAGGTTGTAAGGACTTGGAAGAGCAGGTAATTAGCTTTAAAACAAAACTTTACACTGATGAAATACAGGAAGAGACTTTTAAATTTGTACCTGCAAGGCTTAATGAAGGATTTAAAATGGCATCCTCTGTACAATATGTAGCTCAGTCTGGAAATTATAAAAATGAATTTTTATATACTGGCGCTCTAAAGGTTCTAAAGGTTCTTTTAAGCTACGATTATTTGTGGCTGAACATTAGAGAAAAAGGCGGTGCATATGGCTGTTTTATCAACTTTATGGAAAGTGGAAATGCTTATATTGTTTCCTACAGAGATTCAAATCTCTCTAAGACATATGAAGTATATGAGCATATACCTGAATTTTTAAGGAATCTAGATATTGATGAAAAAGATATTGTACGTTATATAATAGGCGCAGTTAAGGAGCTCGATATGCCCATGACCCCTTATTTAAAGGGTGCTCATTCTTTTAGCTGTTATATGTCGGGAATTATTGAAAAAGATATCCAAAAGGAAAGAGACGAAGTGCTTGGAACTACAAAAGAGGAGCTGATATCACTGTCTTCTCTTATGGAGGCTGTTTTAAAACAAAGAAACATATGTACAATGGGAAATGAAGAAAAAATAGAATCTGAAAAGAATGTATTTGACACTGTTAAA
This sequence comes from Clostridium rhizosphaerae, assembly GCF_016765585.1. GTDB lineage: Bacteria > Bacillota > Clostridia > Clostridiales > Clostridiaceae > Clostridium_AT > Clostridium_AT rhizosphaerae. The sequence continues at coordinate 291,027 of NZ_JAESWC010000018.1, read as the reverse complement.
TATCTCTTTTCGTAAGAAAAAGATAAGGCCGTGCAGGAGACCTTAAATTATTATATTTGATAAAAATATTTGGAGGGTTTTTTATGAAAAAAATATTAAGTGGGATTATTATTTCTGTATTAATTATTTCTATGGTGGGATGTACAAATAAAACTAGTACAGATACTAAGAAGACAGATGCCACTAAGGCAACAGATACTACTAAGACAGGTGATTCATCTGAAGCTAAAAATTTTACTTTTGATACATTTGTAGATGCTTTAAAAAAAGAGGGCCTTAAAGTTGAAAAAGGAGAAGCTATGGCTGGTTGTATAGGAGAAAAAGATGGATTCGCATATAAGATAAATGGTACAGATATTGGAGTATATACTATGGACTTAAAAAGCAAACAGCCAGTAGCAGTAAACAATATAAAAATGGCAAAGGAATCTGAGAAGATGAAGTTAGATTTACAGAGTGGTCCTGTGGAAGTGGATGCTATAATAAATAATAACCTAGTAATTATGGACTATGGCAAGCATCCTGACAAAGATAAAATTGTAAAAATATTTAAGGATTTAAAATAATAAAGTTATGTAAGATAGGGATAATGGTATAGTATATATACATTTATTATTTAAATTGTAAGACTAGGCTGTGAGTTCCTGCAAACTTAAAGCCTAGTTCTTTAATGTAATAAGCTGTTAAGATAAGGAGACAAAAATGGAAAATAGATATGATATAGCGATTATAGGAAGTGGGCCAGCAGGTTTATCTGCAGCGATTAATGCTAGAATAAGAAACAAAAACATAATATTGTTTGGTTATAAGGATTTAAGTAATAAATTAGTAAAGGCCTCAAAGATAAATAATTATTTAGGCTTTTATGATATTACTGGGGAACAGTTGAAAAATAATTTTCAAAAACATATAGAAAAATTAAATATAAATATTATTAACGAAAGAATAAATGAAATCTATTCTATGGGAGATTATTTTTCTCTTATGGTAAATGAAAAATGCTATGAAGCCAGATCTATTATAATTGCAACTGGAATAGAATACACAAAGCCTATAAAGGGAGAAGATGAGTTTCTCGGAAGAGGTGTAGGATACTGTGCAACATGTGATGCTCCCTTGTATAGAGATAAAACAGTTACTGTAATTGGCTATAACAAGGAAGCTGAGGAAGAAGCAAATTATGTAAGCGAACTGGCAAGCAAATTGTACTATATACCAATGTATGAGGAAAATTATAACTTAAGAAAAGATATAGTGGTTATAAAGGACAAACCACTTGAAATATTAGGAGATAATAAAGTCGGAAAACTTAAATTAAAATCAAAGGAAATTTATACAGATGGAGTATTTGTACTTAAAGACAGCATATCTCCTGCTCAACTTGTGCCAGGACTTTTAATGGAGGAAGGACATATAAAAGTGGATAGAAGTATGAAAACTAATATTAAAGGTTGTTTTGCAGCTGGTGATTGTGTAGGGAAGCCCTATCAATATATGAAGGCAGCTGGAGAAGGCTTGATTGCAGCTTTAAGTGCTGTAACATATATAGACATTAATAAAATATATTAATATATATTTTATTAATGTAATGTTAGATATCTAATATAAAGAGAGAAAGGTTTTAAATAAATATTTCTTAATTATAGAATATAACGATTGGAAGAAACTTATCGTTAATATAAAAAGCTCATTGTATTACCTGAAAAACTATATTCTAGGAAGGTGAGAATACTTTGAAAATATTGGTTACTGGCTTTGATCCGTTTGGAGGAGAAAAAGTTAATCCGTCATTTGAAGCAGTAAAGCTTTTGCCAAATACTATTGCTGGAGCAGAATTGGTTGCAATCGAAATTCCTACGGTATACTTTAAAGGTAGTGAGGCTGTTGAAAATGCTATAAAACAGTACAAGCCAGATGTTGTTCTTTGTGTCGGACAAGCAGGAGGAAGATCTGTAATTTCTGTAGAGAAGGTTGCTATTAACCTAGCTGAAGCAATAATAAAAGATAATGAAGGAAATCAGCCAAATGATCAGCAATTAAAAGCAGATGGAGAGAATGCGTATTTTACAACGCTTCCGGTTAAGGCAATGGTAAATAACATTAGGAAACACGGAATACCTGCGAATATCTCCTATACTGCAGGTACATTTGTATGTAACAATGTAATGTATGATTTACTTTATTTGATTAATAAGAAATATCCAGAAATTAAAGGTGGATTTATTCATGTTCCTTTTTCACCTGAACAAGTAGTCGGCCTTGCAAGTAATTCACCAAGTATGCCGGTAACAATGGTGGCTAAAGCTTTAGAATATGCAATTGAGGTCATTGTTACAAAGGTAGATGAGTATAAAGAGGCAATGGGAGCAATTGATTAAATTATAGATACAAATTGGATAGGAGGAATTCTAATGAATTTTAGTAAAGATAAATACTCTGCATATATGAAAATCCTTCAAGAAGAACTTGTACCAGCCCTTGGCTGTACTGAGCCTATAGCTATAGCATATGCTGCTGCTAAAGCTCGTGAAGTTTTAGGTAATTTTCCTGATAAATTAATTGTAAAATGTAGCGGAAATATCATAAAGAATGCAAAGTCAGTTGTAGTTCCAAATACGGGCAGCCTAAAAGGAATTAAAGCTAGTGCTCTTATGGGAATAATTGCTGGAGATTCATCTAAAGGTCTTGAGGTGTTGTCAAAAGTAACACAAGCTGATGTTGATAGAGCTAATAAATTATTAGAAACAGAACTATGCAGTATTGAAATGATACCTGATGATGCAAATCTTCATATCATTGTAAATGCTATGTTCAAAGAAGAATACGCTCTTGTAGAAATAATTCATACTCATACTAATATATCAAGAATTGAAAAGAACCATGCTATTATATTTGAAAAAAAGTTTAAAAAAGATAACTATAATGCACCATTGTCAGACAGAAGTATTTTGAATGTAAAAGATATTTATGAGTTTGCTTGTAATGTAAAGATTGAAGATGTTAAAGAACTATTAGAGATGCAGATTAAGTACAATTTACAAATTGCAGAAGAAGGTTTAGCTAAGCAATATGGAGTAAATATAGGGAAAATGCTTTTGGATAATTATGGAGATAATGTTTTGACCAAGATTAGGGCATATGCTGCGGCTGGATCAGATGCAAGAATGAGCGGATGCAGCATGCCTGTAGTTACGAATTCAGGCAGTGGAAATCAAGGTATGACCACATCCTTACCAGTTGTTATATATGCTAAAGAAAAGAAAATTTCAGATGAAAGAATGTTTCGTGCATTAGTATTATCTAATCTTATTACAATTCATCAGAAAACAGGAATTGGCAGACTATCAGCTTATTGCGGGGCTGTTAGTGCTGCATGTGGAAGTGGCGCTGGAATAACATATATAGAGGGTGGTACTCTAGAGCAAATTGAGAAGACAATAACAAACACTATTGTAAATGTTTCAGGAATAGTATGTGATGGAGCGAAAGAATCCTGTGCTGCCAAAATAGCATCAAGTCTAGATGCTGCTATGATGGGACATTTTCTTGCCATGAAAAATATTTCTTTTGCTGTTGATTCGGGTATTGTAAAAGAAAACGTTGAAGAAACTATTTCTGCAGTTGGAAGACTTGCACGTAAAGGAATGAAAGATACAGATATTGAGGTTTTGAAAATAATGCTTAATCAATAAAAATGATAAATAGAGTGAAGGTTTCTTGCCAAGATAGAATCATTGGAATGTAAAGATGTTGAGAATAGTTAAAGCCCTAAAGAGCATAATTGCATATTTCAATTGGTGGGGAGGCTAAGTCCTCTCCATCCCCCTTTAAATGCTAAAAATTTCATTTATAAGACTAGAGCTTAATGCTATTTTATACTAATATAAATTGGCTAAAATACTATATTTATTTTGGAGGGTAATTTGAAAAAGGGTTATATATATGTAGTCTTAACAACAATTATTTTCAGTACATTTATCTATTAAACTCATTATGAACTCTTCGGACTACGTGATGCAGATAGTACAAAAGAGGATCTTTTTCATCAATATGGGATTATGCGTAACGATTATTTACCGAAACCGGCTTACCATACATTTAAGAAATTAATACAAGAGTTAGGCATATGAATGCTAGGAACATGAAAATGCTTCAGAGATCAAAAGGGAATTGTGTATGCTAGGTTTTCTATAGACAGTTATTTATAGAAGGAATCTTGGAGTTAATTTTGCAAATCTTTAATTATATTACTTTTGACTTTTTCGATCTATGATGGTATAATGAAAAAAATTGAAAGTTGAGGTGAAAAAATGATTAACTTTTCTTGCTAATTTTTAAAGTACAGAATGATAGAAAGATAGGCAGGTGTGCTCTGTTTTTTTGTTGTACTTATGCAAGAAAGTTGTTCTTTTTTCTCTTAATATATACCATTATGTTATGCTGTAAAGATTAGCTTAACTATGTATATTTATGAGCTGTAAGAATAATAATTTCTTACAGCTTTTATTTTTTATAAATAATAGGAGCAAGGAGGATTAATAACATTATGAGTATTAAAGATACGTTGCTAACACATGATAATCTCCATATAAAGTCGGATAATTCAGGCGAAATTTATATGGAGTGATAATAAAGTCGCCTATCGTTCCGACTTTGTTACTTGTACTTTTAATTACAAAGGAGGACAAAAATATGTCTTTAATAAATGTAACAAATTTGACCTTCGCTTATGAAGGCAGTTATGATAATATTTTTGAAAATGTAAGCTTTCAAATTGATACCGATTGGAAGTTGGGTTTCACCGGAAGAAACGGAAGAGGAAAAACTACATTTTTGAATATTTTACTTGGAAGATATGAATACACAGGAACTATTTCAGCTAATGTAACTTTTGAATATTTTCCTTATGAGGTGCAGGAACAAGAAAATTTCACCATAGATATCATAAGAGAAATCAGTCCCAATTCAGCGGATTGGGAAATAATAAAAGAACTATCGTTATTGGATATAGATGATGATGTTCTATATAGGCAGTTTTATACATTATCAAAAGGAGAACAGAACAAAGTATTGATAGCGGCAATGTTTTTAAAGGAGAATTCATTCCTGCTTATTGACGAGCCTACAAATCATTTAGATGCTGAAGCTAGAGAAAAACTCAGCAATTACCTTAGGAAAAAGAAAGGATTTATTTTGATTTCACATGATAGATCTTTTTTAGACAATTGTATTGACCATATTCTTTCAATAAACAAGGCAGATATAGAAATACAAAAAGGTAATTTTTCCACTTGGTGGGAAAATAAAGAAAGACAAGATAGCTTTGAAATAGCAGAAAATGAAAAGCTTAAAAAGGATATTAGTCGTTTATCAAAGTCAGCAAGACGAACAAGTAATTGGTCAGATGAAGTGGAAAAATCCAAAAAAGGAACAACAAACTCTGGTTCCAAGCTGGATAAAGGTTATGTTGGGCATAAGGCTGCTAAAATGATGAAACGTTCCAAGTCAATCGAAAACAGACAGCAGGCAGCTATTGAAGAAAAGTCTAAGCTTCTCAAAAATATTGAAAGCTCCGATGGCTTGAAGATTTCTCAACTTGCTTATCATAAAAATGAACTAGTGGAACTTAAAAATGTTTCAATCTTTTACGGGAAAACAATGGTTTGCAAGGATGTTGGCTTTAATATTGAACAAGGTGATCGAATTGCACTAAAAGGTAAAAATGGTACAGGAAAGTCGAGCATTATCAAGCTTATTTGTGGTGAGGACATAAATTATACAGGCACCTTTAGAAAAGTGAGTGAACTTAGAATATCCTATGTATCACAGGATACATCGCATCTTAAGGGAAACTTAACTGACTATGCTTTTGATAACAATATAGATGAAAGCATTTTTAAAGCTACTTTAAGAAAGCTTGATTTTTCAAGAATTCAATTTGAAAAAGATATGTCCTCTTTTAGCGGCGGTCAAAAGAAAAAGGTGCTTATTGCAAAAAGTCTTTGTGAGAAAGCTCATTTGCATATTTGGGATGAGCCGCTTAATTTTATTGACATTATCTCTCGTATGCAGATAGAAGAGTTGCTGCTTGAATATTCTCCAACTATGTTATTTGTAGAGCATGACAGTGAATTTTGTAAAAATGTTGCAACAAAGTTTTATGAGCTTTAGCTAAATTAATTAAAGTGTATAAAGGTGGGAGAGACTGTTCTCCCCCTATTTTGCATGTCTAAAGCAATGTAGCAACGAACGGAGGAAACTGTATGAAACTAAAACAAAGAGCAGTAATTGTGGGCTGTAACATCAATAATGATAAGGAATTTTTAAGTATGATGAAGGAGTTATCAAAATTAGCTGATGCATGTGATATTGAGGTGGTTGGCGAAATCACTCAAAAATTACAACGGGTGTATTCCTCACATTATATTGGAAGTGGAAAAGTTCAAGAAGTAATTTCATTAGTTAATGAGAATGATTTGGATATGGTTATTTTTAATGATGAGCTATCCCCTTCACAAATTCGTAATCTTCAAAAAGACTTAAAATGTAATGTAATAGACAGAACGGTTCTAATTTTAGACATTTTTGCTAAGAGAGCTAAAACAAAGGAAGCACAGCTGCAGGTAGAAATAGCGAAATTACAATATCTGCTGCCGAGATTAATTGATTTTGGAGAACACTTAGGTTACCAGTCGGGCGGTCCAAAGTTTATTACTAGGGGTTCAGGGGAAACTAAGTTTGAATTGGATCATAGAAAGATTAAGGGTAGAATCAGTGCACTGCACGTGGAATTGGAAGCAATTGTAGCTCAGAGAAAGAACCAAAGGAAACAGCGTAAAAAGTCAGGAATACCAGTGATCGTTTTGGTAGGATATACAAACGCAGGTAAGTCAAGCATTATGAATACTATGATTGATTTGTACAGTTCTTCAGTCGATAAAAAGGTACTTGAAAAGGATATGCTATTCGCCACTTTAGAAACTTACGTAAGAAGAATAAAGCTGCTTGATAATAAATCATTTTTGTTAAGCGATACAGTAGGATTTATCAGTAAACTACCTAATCAACTTATTAAAGCATTCCGCTCAACTTTGGAGGAAATTATTGAAGCTGATATGTTAGTTCATGTAGTTGATTACTCTAACCCTAATTATAAACAGCATATTGAAGTTGTCAAAAATACGCTAAAAGGATTAGGTGCGGAAAATATACCTACTATTTATGCCTATAATAAAGTAGATTTAGTAAAAGATGAAATCAAGAAAGATGAAAAAGGCTGTATATATATTTCTGCTAAAAATAAGATTGGAATGGATGAGTTAGTAAATGAAATTCGAAAAAGAGCTTTTCCAAACCATATTTGCTGCGAGCTGTTAATTCCATATGACAAAGGCAATATACTTTCATATTTTAAATACAATGCCTCTATCAAATCAATTCAATATAATGTTAATGGAGCATTGATATTCGTAGAATGCAAAGAATCAGATTATAGAAGATATAAACAATTTGAAAATCTAATCAAAAGATAAGCTTATATTAACTAAACCGAGTAAAATAATGTTGTGAAATTTGCAAGTATTTATTGTTATTATACACTGAAGAATAAAGCTCTTAAAGTGGGGTATGTTGCTTTGAAATGCGAATGGTATAACTCTAGACCTCTTATGTAAAAAAGACCCCCTGTATAGTCCGAAATATTTCTGCGTATTACTATCATTTTTCTATCACAACACACACAGAAACCATTGTGAAATTAAGTAAAATAATTATCTAAACATATCAAAAGGGTGGAAGGCTGCAAAGTTCCGCCCTTTTATCATTCATAAATTTAATAATAAAGTGAATGAACCAAGTGACATTAATAGAATTATTGCATCAGCTATACAACTAGATTTCTAGATAAATAGATAAGAACAAAAGAATTTAAGAATTTATATATAAATATTTAATGATTACAAGACCTATATCAAGATTTGCAATAAACACAACTGCTATGCATTGGGCAGTAAGTGTACTTAAGTTTAAATCCTTTTGTAGGGTGTATTAAGTTCAACCATCTCAATAAATTTTGAAAGAGAACTAGTCAGTAAGGAATCCTTTCGCCTTATGAAAAAGGTTTTTGTTACATTGTACTTACTAGGTATTTCAAATGATTTTATAAGACCTGCTTTTTCATATTCTTCAATGGACGATTGAGGAACTAAAGATGCGCCAAGATCAGCCACTACACCCTCAATAATTGAATTTAGATTATTAAATTCCATATATCGAATATTAGAGACTCCCTTTGACTTAAGCCAAGCTTCAAGCTGAATTCTATTAGGACATCCTATGGTGTTCATTAAATTAGGTTTGAAGAATATATCTTCTATAGGGGCTGAATTGCCCAACTTGTGCTCTTGATTACTTTAATATTCTCCTTTAATTACAAAAAACGAGCCTCTAATTGTTCCAGCTAACTTAGACTTCTGCCTAGCAAACTTAAACTTTTCTTCTAGTTCCTTTGGTATCTCCATCCCCTCGGAAAGTTTAAAACCAACTGCCCGCTTTTTAGGGTCATCAACAGTATACATAACGTTAATCGCAAGACCATCTTCATAAAATACATAGGCAAACTTGATATTTTCCACTTGAAAACGAGAGGTTTCTAGTGGTTTGGCTGCAAACTCAATATTACGTTCTTTTTTTAAAATTTCATTCACATAATCAAGGGTGTCCTGGCTTTCGCTAGCTGGTACAACCGTAAATTCATGCTTGTATTTATTCATAAAGTAACGGGCTTCATTTGCTCGTAAGCCAGCAAGAGCTTCTACTACAGGTGATGACTCTAAACCAACTGTAGACACATTTTTAAAATCAACAATATAAGACATTTCTATTCCTCCTTTTAGTCGGAAACTGAGTAGTTTATACTACTCAGTTTCCGCACGTAAATTATCTGTTAAAGTCCATTTTATCTCTTTATTTCCTAACAACAGGAATCCAAATTTCACCGTAAATTAAACCATTTTGACTTCCCATCTCCACTGTTGCATTTGGACCACCAACATAGGCAAAATTCTTTGCTTGTGGCAAGACTTGACCAAAGGCAATGGCAGAAAGGTTTTTATTCAATTCATCAGACGTCTTTCCTTCTCCTTTAACAACCAGGTAGTTGCCCTTAGGGAATTGGATAACTCTAGCATCTTCTGGTGCTGATGCTTCTGTCATGACACCTGCATAATGCAACATCCTGTTATTCACCGCTTCGTTTACGGCAAATACGTAGCTGTTTGTGGCCATAGCTTTTAGAGTATTAAGTCTTCCATCTTGGCTGATTGCTTGCCAAAAGTCATATTTTTCTTTGCTCAAACCAGCAAAGTCAGTGTAATTACTCTTGAGCTCAGTTCCAAAACCTAAAACGGTAAAGCCATCTTTTTCTTCTAGTGTATAATCTGCCATATTAAAACCTTCCTCTTTTTTAAATTAATCAAATGACTTGTCGTTTTCACTTGATAGGTTTATAATACCCATAAATCATGTCAGATAATGATACTATTTAGGAGGCACTATGAAAAAAGTTGAACGGATTAATACAATCATGAGGTATATCAACAACCGCGCCCACTTTACAATTTCTGAAATTATGCGAGAATTTAACATCTCTCGTTCAACAGCTATTAGAGATATCAGAGATATTGAGGCTATGGGGATGCCGCTTGATGCTGAAGTTGGAAGGGATGGGGGGTATTTTGTCATGAAAAACTCTGTTCTGCCCGTTGTTCGCTTTACCGATAATGAGGTTAAAGCTCTTTTCATTGCCTTTATGGCAACAAGAAATCAACAACTCCCTTATCTAAAGAGTCGTCAGTCTATAGCTGAAAAATTATTAGGACTAATCTCAGAAACTCAGCAAGATGACCTTGTTCTTCTAAATCAAATATTGCTTTTTGAGGGGACTAATCCACATAACCCAGACATACTTAATCTTTCTGATCTCCCTCACCCCATATTGGAAAAGCTCATTCAAATTATTATTTTAGATAGATATTTATTGATTTCCATCAAAGAAGGTAAGGTAATAAACTCTTACTCAATATATCTCTTGCATCTTTATCATGAAAAAGGCCTCTGGCTGATTGAAGGCTTTGACTTAAAGGAAGAAAAGAAGCAGATTTTTCCTGTGGACCATCTAAGCGACGTCAAGCTTTACTCGGCCGAAAGGAGATTAAGTGAGCAAAAGATTTTAGAAAAACTAAGTAAGCAGGAAGAAGCAATCAATCTTGTACTTGAACTTGGCCCAAAAGCCATTGCTCAGTACAGAAAATACCATCCGTTAAAGGTTTCAATTTCATATACGAATCCTTACCTATCCACAGCCGTTCTAAGGACTTTTATCAATGTTAAAAGTTACGAAGAATTGACAGAAATGATAAATTGGCTGCTTTTCCTAGGTGAGGACATCAAGGTCAGGGAAGTTCCAGAAGAAATTTTAGAAGGTTTAAATAGAGGTAATAGATTTCATTGCGTAAAAGTGTGAGTTAAAAGAACCATATGGGTATGATATAATGGAGAAGATTGGTAAAGTTTTTAGAGATGGAATGGATAAGATCTTAAAATACATAATGAAGTGAAAAAAATATTTTATTTTACAGGGATGGGGATGGAAATGGGAGTAAAAGTTTTAGTAGTGGAAGATGAAGTTTCAATTAACGATATTCTATCATCAGCCTTAAGGGTAGAAGGATATGAGGTAAGGAGTGCCTTTTCGTCCACTGAGGCAAAGGCATTCCTATCATGCTTTAAGCCGAATTTAGCTATGCTTGATATAAACCTGCCTGATGAAGATGGCTTTGAGCTTTGCAAATTCATTAATGCAAATTATTCTATACCTGTAATTATGTTGACGGCGAGAAATGATATTGTTGATAAAATTCTTGGTTTGGAATTAGGTGCCGATGATTATATAACCAAGCCCTTTCATATAAAGGAAGTTTTGACCAGAGTAAAAGTAGCTGTAAGAAGAGTAGAAAAATATAGCTCTTCCCATGAAGGAAATATTTTACTACTGAATAGATTTATCAAGATAAATACTGAAAGTCGGGTTGTTTTAAAAGATGATGAAGAAGTCAGGCTTAAGCCTAAGGAATACGACTTACTGGAGTTTCTTGCAAAAAACAGAAACAGAGTATTCTCAAGAGAGGAACTTTTGGATAAGGTTTGGGATATGGAGTATGATGGCGAACTGCGAACTGTAGATGTTCATATAAGAAGACTGAGAAGCAAGTTAGATAATGATGAGACAAATTCCATTATAGAGACTGTCTTTGGCGTTGGATACGTTATGAGGTAGAGCAATGAAGATAAAAGTAAAATTCATGTTAGGACTTACTATAATATTGGTGATTTTTTCTCTGCTTTTAAATATTTTTATAAGACAGGTGCTGATATCAAATATGGAAAGCAGTATTAAAACATCTCTTGAAGAAATAATGAGAAGTACGCGAGAGTATGTAAAATATAGACTGGCAATTAGTTCTTCCTTTTCAGATACAGATGGTTTTAAACATGATGCTTCATATATAGCTAAATATGTAGTCTTAAATAACGAATGTAAATGCGAGCTTCTGGATATGAAAGGCACCCTTATTTATAGTGAGAAAAATAGTTCGTCAGAAGAAATAACCTTTGACAATATAAAAAAGGCTGAGAAAGGGCAGGCTGTTGTCGATTTAAAATACAGAGGCAGCGATGCTCGTGGTATACTAGTTTTCCCCGTATATATAAACAGCAATTATGTGGGCATTATTGCTTTAGATAAAAGTTATAGTGATTCATATATTACCTATAAGAAAACAATTCAATTTATTACTTTGGGCGAGTTATTGCTTTTCCTTTTTATTTTTATTTTAACTCTTTTTATAACCTCCAAAATAACCAGGCCTATAACGATTCTTACCAAAGCAGTTAAGCAAGTTAGCCAAGGTAATTATGATGTTCAGCTGAAAGTAAAAGGTAAAGATGAAATAGGCATATTGTCAAAAGAATTTATTAATATGAAGGATAAAATCAATGATCAGATTCAAACTATCAAGCTTGAGAAGGAAAAGGTTGAAAAGCTTGAAAAAGGAAGAAGAAGCTTTTTCAACAATGTTACCCATGAGCTTAAAACCCCTCTTACTGCAATTTCGGGTTATGCTGAAATGTTGATGGAAGGTATTGTAGAGGACGAGGAATTTAGAAAAAGAGCCAATGAAAGAATATATCAGGAAAGTGAAAGACTGCATAAGCTTGTTTTAGAACTTATTAGTGTAGCGAAAGGGATTTCTTCACTGGAAGAGGAAAAGAGTCCCATTGATATGAACAAGCTGTTGAATGAAATATGCGACGATATGAATATTAAAGCGAGAAAGTATTCCATGACAATTAATAGAAATATTGAAGCTGGGTATATTTTTGGGCAAACTGATAGAATAAGACAGGTAATTATTAATATTATTGATAATGCCATAAAGTACTCGGTTAACGGTGAATTTATTTTCGTAAAAGCTTATATGTCAGAAGGCAATTATAACATTGAAGTGGATAATAAGGCTGAACCTATACCGCATGAAATCTTTAAAAATATCTTTGATCCTTTCGTAAAGATGAGAGGAGGCGAGGAGGAACAAAGCAGAGGGCTGGGTCTTTATATTTGCAGCGAGATTGTAAAAGAGCATGGTGGAGTGATAAATTTGGAGAATGGGGAGATAATTAAGACTAAGGTAAAAATACCTTCCTTTGGTAACAAATTGGCAACAAATTGATGAAACTTGTTAACAACTACATGCTAATATTTAAACATAAGATATGAAGGGAGACAATTTTATGAGAGGTTCTTATTTTAAAAAAATTATAGTGTTAGTTTTGTCATTACTTTTATGTATTTCTACCTTCACTGCCTGTAGCACAAAAGACAAACAAATTGTGCTCTCAAATAATATGAGTCAGCAGGCAAAAGCTGAAGAAAATGAAATTAGCGAAAAGATAAAAGAAGGTGACAAGTATTTGTCTGACGGGAAATATCAGGAAGCTAGAACTATATATGAAAATGCAATTTCAATTGATAAAGGTAATAAAAAAATCTACCTTGAAATAAAGGACAGCTACATTAAGGCAGGAAGATTGGATGATGCTTTTTATGTTATCAAGTTAGCTATTGAAAATAAAGTTGATACTGATAATATGAAGGAGCAGCTAGAAGCTATAAAGAAAAAGTTTCAGGTTGTGAACCTCAAGGGCTCCGTTAATCAAGATGAATATTTTAAGCTTCCGGAGACTGCAACTGTTAAAATTAATAATGTGGATACTGTAGCTAATATTAATTGGAATATTTCTTCTATAGATACCGGAAAGATAGGAACTTATATTTTTGAAGGCAATGCGCAGGAATATGAGAGACCGATAAATTTTGTTTTAACTGTAAAAAAGATGACTAATAGTCAATCAAGTAAGATAACAACTCAAAACTCTGGAAGTAATTCCAAAATAGAAGTTTCGGAACAAAATATTTCTGAAAAGGTTAAGGAATATATTATTAATGGTCAAGGGGATAAGCCAGAAGCAGGAAAACTGCAATGGAGTAAAACCTTCCTAAATAGTGTTGATATTGTGAGTTTATACAAAAAATATAAAGCTGGTGGAGGTAATGGACAGGATTTAGAGAGCTTTGCTAAATATATGACGATGAATGCATCTATTCCTAATAATTGGAAGGAAATATTTGAAAAAGATTTATATAATACTTATGGCAAAAAAGTTACTAGGTTAGAATTTTTGGGTGGCGATATGTACCAGGCATATATTGACTATAATGGTTCTGAGGTACCCTATGTTGCAGTTTCCTCAAGAACTGGGTATTTTCATGGATAGCAAGGAAGTATTGCGGAGCAGTAAGAAATTATCACTAGATGGCATAGAAACCGAGTGTGAAATTGATTATATAAAAAGATACACCGGCTGAGGTGAGCCTTTTACCTTGGTCGGATTTTTTATTGTCGCAATCCTTTATCAAAGTTTTCTCCAGCTAAATTGCAGATGTCCTTTACTGTTATTTTATCATTGTTTTTTGGAATATAATATCCCAAAAAGCATTATTAGATCACGGAGGAAAAAATAATGGTATTCATTTCATTTGAAAATGCGTATATAGAATACGGTGCAGGTGATAGTCTTATACGGGCTCCTAACGATGCTAATATTGGAGAACTGATATACGATCAGTTTGAACATGGTAGAAGCATTAAAGGGTGTGGAGTAAAATGATAAGTTCTATCTTCTTATTTAATTTGTAAGTGGATACTACGTATTCTTTTATTCTTATATTTATATGTTCATATATTTAAATATTTATATATCTTTGTATTTACATAAACTATTTACTAATGCATAATAGTTAATAAGAGATTTTATAAATATTAACTGATAAAATAGGAGGACAAAAATGGACGATAATAATATTGAAGAAAAAAATATGTTGGATGATCAGATTACAAATGAAGAGTCTTTGGAGCAAAGTATTAATGAAACAGAAGAGATAGATGAAGCAAAAGTGGAAATTGCTAATACTAAGGTTTCTTTTATAAAAAGTTTCGCTGCAGTAATAATAGACAATGCTTTTGTTGGAATTATATCATTTATTTTGCTTTATGTATTTAATTTTTTATTGGGACTGTCAGGGTATTCTATAACACAAAAGGGCAGCATGCTGCTTATAATATTTGTTATAGTATCAATTTTTTATAATAGTATCTGTGAAAGTTCAAAAAACGGCAGAACTATAGGAAAGAGATTATTGAAATTTTAACTTAACATTTTATTAAAATGAAATTAACAGATAATATTTATTGTGTACATAATATTTTCATAAAGATTGTTTAAAATAGTTATATGAAAATAAATAACCCCCTTATTTATAAACAGTTGGCACTTAGACATGCTGGCTGTTTTCGTTTTTTGTATGACTAATTATTAACCAAATAGGGTTATAAGGAATATTATATACAAAAATATTTAATGGAGGTGGTATAATGTTTCCTATTCTTGGAGTGATATACGTAACTAATCCAATTCCTTTAATAATTACAGGAGCAATATTTTACAAAGTGTATCAAAGTGTTCCTAAATGGATATCAAAGGTTATTAAAAATAGAACTAAAAAGGGGACAGGCGATGAATCGCTGGATAAAATAATTGAGTCTGCTGGATATGCCTATGATAAAGTACAAGACATATTTTACTCTATTCTTGATGCATGGCAAAGAAAGATGGGATATTGCAGACTTTATGATGAAATGGCAGCACCAACAGGAATGATTGCTGATTGTGAACCAATTTATTTTGAATACGAAGGTAAAAAGTGGCTTATTGAATTTTGGAAGGGACAATATGACTTAACAAGCGGCTGCGAAATAGGAGTATATACAACAAAAGGATCAGACTTAAATATCCCAGGGGTTTTCAATGGTACTTTTTATCATTCTGCAAGTGATGATGAACTTCTTCAAATGTCTTTTAAATTGTACAAGAATAATAACGAGTTTTTTAAAAGAGATGATAAACACTGGTGGCTTACAGGCTTTAAATTAGGTGAGTTTTCAGAACCGGGTGAATTAACAATGGATTTGAGTATTACTTTAAAGGATGATAATATGTGTAATGCCTTCGTTGGAGGACTCGAGGAAGCAGGGTATAAGCAAAGTGAAATTTCAGTAGAAGATACTACTGTGAAATTAAAGTTTGATAAGCCTCGTACACCACAACCTATTACAAGAAGCAAAGAAACAGACAGGATTATACAAATAAAGAATAAGCTTATGTGCGATGCGTATAAAGAGATTACTGGACCATATGATAATTTTATAGATAAAATGAATGCGATAAATGTACAAGCGCCAGAGCTTTATGAAAAAATAATAGGTATGGGTAAAGCTAAAAAGATATTTGAAGCTTATGAGAATATTAAAGATCATATATAATAAAATATTTTTGCGAGAAATTAGTTAACAAATTATTGATAAGGAATAAAGTGTATTTATAAATCAGCACTAGAATATATTATTATAAGAGCTTGAATTTATTTATGGGGGCATAGATGGATACGTTTGAACGATTGAATTATATCTTTGAAACGGCAGAACAAATTCCTTTTGATGATTCCTCAAAAATAGTGTTAATGAGTGATTGTCATAGAGGAGACGGAAGTTGGACTGATGATTTTTCTAAAAATCAAAATCTTTATTTTTCCGCTTTAACTCACTATTATAATAAAAATTACACTTATATTGAAATTGGAGATGGAGATGAACTTTGGAAATACAAAAGTCTATCTGATATAGTAAGAATACACAGTAATGTATTTTGGCTCTTATCTAAGTTTTTTAAGGAAAAGAGACTTTATATTATGTATGGAAATCATGACATAGTGAAGAATAATGCTAAGTTTGTAAAAAATAATATGTATTCCTATTTTGATGAGCGTGAGAAAAAGTTAATCCCATTGTTTGAAAATATAAAAATTCACGAAGGATTAGTCTTAAGGCATAAGATAACCAATGATAAAATACTTCTAGTACATGGTCATCAAAGTGACTGGCTTAATGATAAGATGTGGCGTTTGGCTCGACTATTAGTTAGGTTCCTTTGGAAACCATTAGAATCCTGGGGGGTAAATGATCCAACAAGTGCTGCAAAAAATTATGATAAAAAAGAGGCAGTTGAGAAAAGACTGATAGAATGGGTTAAAAAGAAGAAACATATTTTAATTGCTGGACATACACATAGGCCTATGTTTCCTGAGGTAGGAGAACTGCCATATTTTAATGATGGAAGTTCAGTTCACCCAAGATGTATTACAGCAATTGAAATATCAGAGGGAAATATAATTCTTGTTAAGTGGCAAATTAAAACAAGAGATGATGGGACAATGTATATAGGAAGAGAAGTACTGGCTGGTCCAAGCAAACTGGAGGATTATTTTAAAGAACTAAAAACTGAGAGGCTTTAAAAGCATCTCAGTTTTTTTGATATTAAGTGTACCATTTTATGTTAAAGTATTATAATAATAGTATGGTATGTTATAATAGTTATTGTATTTTATATTTTGGAAATTAGAGGTGCTTAATGTGGTAAAAGATAAAATAATTTTTATAAGCGGAGCAAGCAGCGGGCTGGGTGAAGCAATGGCTAAAAGATTTGCAAAGGAAGGCGCTGTACTTTTGCTTTGCTCAAGAAGTATAGATAAACTCAATATTTTAAAGTTACAATTAGAAGAGGAATATGGAGCAAAAGTTTATACATATGAGTTAGATGTTAGAGATAGAAAATCTGTAGATGAGGTTATTGACAATATTCCAACAGAATTAAAAAACATTGATATACTTATAAATAATGCAGGTCTTGCTTTAGGACTCGATAAGGTTCAAGAAGGGGACTTGGATGACTTTGATATTATGATAGATACCAATATAAAAGGCCTTTTATACTTAACTAGAAAAATAGTTCCAATGATGGTTATTAATCAAAAGGGGCATGTAATAAATATAGGATCATTAGCTGGAATTCATGCATATCCAGGTGGAGCTGTTTATTGTGCTACAAAAGTAGCAGTTAAATTTATAAGTGATGGTCTAAGGATGGATGTAGTTGATACTCCGATTAAAGTTACCAATATTCAGCCTGGTATGGTAGAAACTAATTTTAGCGTAATAAGATTTCATGGAGATGAACAAAAGGCATCTAAAGTTTATGAGGGAATTAAAGCGCTTGAGGCTGATGATATTGCAGATGTAGTTTTATATACTGCTTCAGTGCCAGAGCATGTACAAATTTGTGAAGTAACTATAACTCCAACAAACCAAGCTACTGGAGGAGTGGTTTATAAAAAATAACTTTTTATAGTACCCCCTCTAATATAAAATACCAGGCGTATTATAATATTAGATAAGTTATAATTAGTTTAGCAATACAATATTAGGGATGGGTGATATTATGAGTAATATAGAAGCTGAAAGTTATACACTAAAGATAATTGAAAAAGTTTATGCTGAATTAAAAAATATAGAAATTGATTGCACAGATTATATAATTAAAGAGAAAATACATAATCTAGTAGACCTTGTCGAAAAAGAAACCTTAGAAAACAAAACAATATTTATAGAAATGGTAAAGTCGAAGGTTAAGGAAACTAGAGGAGTAAATTCAGAGCTTAATACTTATTTTTATCTTCTTTACCGAAATTTAACTGAAGGAAGAATAGGTATAAAGGAAGCACAAACTCTTTACGATATGTATATTAAAGAATTTAATACAAAATAGTTTATAGGCAATAGCTTTTAAAAAGGCTGTTGCCTATTGATTTGGAAGGAATTCTGATATACAATAGAACGTGTGTTCTTAAAGGTTTTTCTTTACTTTTTATAGAAAACATATTAAATTGATTGTAGAGTTTTAAAACGTTACTGATTCAGTTTTGACATATGGAGGATTTGGGATGGAAGATATAAATAAAGTTAGAGGGTCCTATGATGTGACAGACTTAACGTCACTCGAGAAACTTGAGCCTGTGCGTGTGAGGCCGGGAATGTATATAGGGTCTACTGGTTCAAAGGGACTGCATCACTGTTTATGGGAAGTATTGGATAACTCTATAGATGAAATATCGAATGGATATGGAGATAGAGTAACAATTATTCTAAATAAGGATAAAAGTGTAACAATTATTGACAACGGCAGAGGAATACCAACTGGAATACATCCTGTGAAGAAAAAATCAGGTGTTGAAATGGTGTATACTGAACTTCATACCGGTGGTAAGTTTGATAATAAAAATTACAAAACTTCAGGAGGACTTCATGGTGTAGGGGCAGCAGTTGTTAATGCACTTTCTGAATGGGTTGAAGTTGAAGTATATCAAAATGGGGAAATACATAAGCAACGATTTGAATATGCCTACGATAAGCAATTAAAGAAAATGATGCCGGGAACTCCTGTTACTGCATTAAAAGCAGTAGGCAAAACTACTGAAACAGGTACAAAGGTTACGTTTAAGCCCGATAAAATGATTTTTTCAACTACTGACTTTAAATTTGAAATTATAGATGAAAGACTTCAGGAGTTAGCTTTTCAAAATAAGGGTATTAAATTAATTTTAATAGATGATAGATTTGAAGATGAGGTTCAAAAGGAATATCATTCTGAAAGAGGTCTTTTAGATTTTATTGATTATATAAATGAAAGTAAAACAGTGCTTCACAGTCAGCCTATTATATTTGATGGAGAAAGAGAAATCAATGGATTGTCTATTTATGGAGAAGTATGTATGCAGTTTACTGATTCAACTAGCGAATATATTTTAAGCTATGTTAATAATATTCCGACTCGTGATTCTGGAACGCATGAAAGTGGATTTAAAACTGGAATGACAAGAGCTTTTAAAGAATGGGCTAAAAAGCTTAATTTGATTAAGGAAAAAGATAAAGAGTTTGAAGGTGATGATTTAAGAGAAGGCCTTACAGCTATCGTAAGAATCAAAATAAGCAATCCAGTTTTTGAAGGACAAACCAAAAATAAGCTTGGAAATAATGAAGCTTATACCGTGATGAATGATTTAGCTTATACAAAATTCTCAGAGTGGATTGAGGATAATAAAGAAACAGCTTCTATGTTTATTAATAATGCACTAGATGCTGCTGCAAGAAGAGAAAAAATAAAGAAAATAAACGAAGCTGAAAAGAAAAAGGTTGGAAGAGGAACAGCGCCTCTTGCAGGGAAAATAGCAGTATGTACTTTAAAGGAACCAGAGCTTTGTGAATTTATCGTAGTTGAAGGAGACTCAGCGGGCGGCAGTGCAAAGCAGGCAAGAGATAGAAGGTTTCAAGCTATAATGCCTTCAAAAGGTAAAATAATGAACACAGAAAAGCAAAAGCTTGAAAATGTGCTAAGCAGCGAGGAATTAAAAATATTTAACACAGCTATTGGAACCGGGGTTTTAGATAACTATAAAGAACAAGAATTAAAATATAACAAAATTATAATAATGTCAGACGCGGATGTTGATGGTTACCATATCCGGACCTTATGGATGACGTATATTTATAGATATATGAGGCCTCTCATAGCTAATGGACATCTATTTATAGCTCTTCCTCCACTTTATAAGGTTTATAAGAAGGATAAAAAGGGAGAAGTTATCAAGTATGCATACAGTGATGATGAGCTTGAAGCAGTAAAAAAAGAGGTAGGAAAAGGTGCGCTTATACAAAGATATAAGGGTCTTGGCGAAATGAATGCAGATCAACTTTGGGATACTGCGTTAAATCCAGCTACAAGAACTCTGCAGCAGGTAACTATTGAAGATGCTGCAAAGTCGGAAAAAATGGTATCACTTCTTATGGGAGATGTAGTAGAGCCTAGGAAAAATTATATGTATAAGTATGCTGAATTTTAAGGGAAAGGTTTGAGAATATGGCAAAGAAAATAGATATACCTATGGATAATAATATAATAAAGGTGCCTATTGAGGAAGCTATGCCGGATAATTATCTTCCTTACGCTGTTGAGGTGGCTAAGGATAGGGCTCTTCCTGATGTTAGAGATGGATTAAAGCCTGTGCATAGAAGGATACTTTATGGAGCGTATACTCTTAGGGCTTTTCCGGACAAGCCTTACTTTAAATCTGCAAGAATAGTAGGAGACATTTTAGGTAAATATCATCCTCATGGCGATTCTTCAGTTTATGAAGCAATGGTAATTTTGGCTCAAGATTTCTCAACTAGAAAGCCTTTAATTGACGGACATGGAAACTGGGGAAGTCAGGATGGAGATAGTGCGGCTGCAATGCGTTATACAGAAGCGAGACTTACACCTTTAGCTATGGAAATGATAAAAGATATAGATAAAGATATAGTTGAGATGGTGGAAAACTATTCTAACACCGAATTAGAGCCGAAGGTTCTGCCTGGAAGATTTCCTAATCTTTTAGTAAATGGTGCTTTCGGCATCGCAGTTGGATTAGCTACAAATATACCTCCTCATAATTTAAATGAGGTCATTGATGGAACTTTAGCTTATATTGATAATAACGACATTACAACAAGTGAGCTTATTAATTATATAAAAGGACCAGATCTCCCGACAGGTGGTATTTTAATAGGTAAAAATTCTCTATTGGCAGCCTATGAAACTGGAGAAGGGAGAGTTACCTTAAGGGCAAAGGCAAATGTTGAAAAGCTTGAAAGTGGAAGATTTGGAATTGTTATTACAGAATTTCCATATAAAAAGTCAAAGGCAAGGCTTCTTCAGACTATTTCTGAAATGACTGATGATAAAAAACATTCCAAAGCTTTAGAAGCTATAACAGATATTAGAGATGAATCTGATAGAAATGGTATTAGATCAGTAATAGAGCTAAAAAAATCAATTGATTTTGAGGGAGCAGAAAAACTTCTTAAATATTTATATAAAAAAACTGACCTTCAAAGCAACATAAGTTTTAATATGGTGGCATTAGCTAATGGAAAGCCTGAAACTATGGGACTTAAAACTATAATAAAACATTATGTTAATCATCAAAAGGATGTTGTAAGAAGAAGGACTGAAAAGGAACTTCAAGCTGCGGAAAAAAGATTTCATATTGTAGAAGGATTTATAAAAGCTATTGATATAATGGATGAAATTATTGCACTTATAAGAGCATCAAAATCTAAAAAGGATTCAGAAAACAATTTGATGAATACTTTTGGGTTCTCTGAAATTCAAGCTCAGGCTATTGTTGAATTAATGCTTTATAAGCTTACAGGACTTGAGATAAAAACATTTGAGAAAGAATATAAAGAATTAGAAAAAGAAATTAGAAAACTTAGAAAAATATTAGAGAATGAAAAAGAATTATTAAAGGTTATTAAGATTGAGTTAGATGAAATTAAAGAGAAGTATGGGGACGAGAGAAGAACCGAAATAATTGAGAATGATGAAGAGGCAAAGATAAATTTAGAAGAACTTATTGTGGTTGAAGATACTGTAATCACCTTATCAAATGAAGGGTTTATAAAAAGAACTCCACTAAAATCAGTTAATAGAATAAACAGCAGTGTAGAAGATATTGATTATAGGGAAGGAGACTTTAATAAATTTCTTATAGAATCAAATACAAGACATACAGTTATTCTTTTAACTGATAAAGGAAATATGTATCAAATTAAAGGTACAGCTGTTCCAGAGTATAAGTGGAAAGATAAAGGTGAAAGACTTGATGAGATAATAAAGGGTTTGGATTTTAGTAATGAAAAGATAGCGGCTGTATTTTCAGTGGAATCTCTATCCGACTCAAAGGAATTCATTTTTATCACAAGTAAGTGCAATATGAAGAAAACCAGTCTCAATAAATTTATAACTAATTACTCAAAGCTTCAAGCTTTAAAACTTAAGGAAGATGAAGTTTTGGTTTCTGTAAGCCTAGTAGACCAAAATAGAGAAAGTGAATTTGTTAAAATTTCTACAGAGTGTGGGCTTAACTTTACAGTGGAGGAACCAAATCTGGAGGCTTCTGATAGGAATATTGCTTCTACAGCTTTAGCGGCACTTCCGCCTAAAGACAAACTTATTTCCGCTCAGTTTGTTAAGGAATTTGAATACAGAGAATTTTACCTTGCAGTTAGTGAAGATGGGTATATTAGAGCTTTAAACACCAAGAGAAGTATAACAAAGAAGGATAAATATATATTTACCTTTTCAAAGGAAAAAGTTCTTATTTTTCTTAATGATGGAAATGTGCTAAGCCTTCAGACAAATCTTTTTAGCGGGCTTCTAGATAAAGAAATAAGGCTTCAGGACCTATTTGATACTGATAAAGCAGGAGATATCAAGGTTTTGAACATTTTAAAGACTAATAATTATGAAGAGCCATTATCAGTATATTTCTTTACAAAAAACGGAATGATTAAAAGAACCTCGTTGGAGGATTTCAAAGGGGACTATCTGAGTGCTTTAGCCTATAAATTTAAAAGTGAAAAAGATAAATTAATAGCTGTAGAATACTGTAGTGATGAAGACAATAAAGATATATTTGTTGCAACTAAAAGAGCTTTGGGCATAAGATTTAAAGGTGCAGATGTTCCTTTGATGGGAAAAGCAGCTGCTGGAGTAATCGCAATCAGTCTAAAAGAAGATGATGAGGCAGTGTTTGGAATATTGATTAATTCTGCTAAAAAACAGGGAAATGCAATTAGTGATGAAATTGCTTTAGGAGAATATATAAATAGAGAAATTCAATTAGTTACAAATAAGAAAAACAAGAAAAATATCAGCATTGAAAATATAAAACAGCAAAATAGAGCAGGCAGGGGATTAAGCTTAATGCTTATAGTTTTTGATGAAGTAATAAAAGAGGTAAAAATAATATAACAAAGAAAGATTTGCATATCGTTTACATAACATATGTGAATCTTTTTATTTTGAGCGGCGTACCTATAGTTAGATTTTTAACAGAAATCAAACTAAATGTAAACTTTTTATTAATAATTTAGCTAAAATAGGCTAATTTAGATTAATAACGCCCAAAGCGAGAATTGTATATAGACAAGCCGTACTATATAATAGGGGAATGTAATTTCAAAATATATTTTATCAGGAGAGTAAATCATGTTTTCAAAACTAAGAAGACTACTTATCGGAGAGACATTAACTACTGACCAATTAAGTCATGAAAAATTTAATGTGCTCTGGGGACTTCCTATTTTATCAAGTGATGCTATTTCATCTGTAGCCTATGCTGGAGAAGAAATATTGTGGGTTCTTATACCAGTTTTAGGTATGATGTCTTACAAGTATATGTTTTATGCAGCATTATGTATAGTTTTTCTTTTATTTTTATTAGTCTTTTCTTATAGACAAACTATTGATAATTATCCTCACGGTGGAGGTTCATATATTGTTTCTAAAGATAATTTAGGAACCATACCTTCTTTAACTGCAGCAGCATCTCTTTCTATTGACTATATTTTAACGGTTGCAGTTAGTACAAGCGCTGGAACAGCGGCAATAACTTCTGCTATACCGGAGCTTTTACCTTATAAAGTTCTTATTACTGTACTTATTATTGTGCTTTTGAGTATAGGTAACTTAAGAGGTATTAAAGATTCCTCTAGAATGTTTGGAGTTCCAACCTACTTATTTATATTAACTGTAGGAATAATGATTGTAACAGGAATTTTAAGATACTATTTCTTCGGATACAGACCTTCCCCAATAGTTCCTATAGAAGCTAAACAAACAATGGGAAATATAACTGTATTGTTATTCCTTAGAGCATTTGCTTCAGGTTGTACTGCATTAACAGGAGTAGAGGCAGTAAGCGATGGTATTCCTAATTTTAAAGCTCCAGCTCAAAAGCATGCTAAAATAGTACTTGGACTTTTGGCTGGAACAGTATTATTTATATTTGGTGGTTTGTCCTATCTTTCCACATTGTATCATGCAGCACCTGACCCTAATGTTACTGTACTTGCGCAAATAGGAACTCAAGTTTTTGGCAGTGGATTTATGTTCTACGCATTACAGTTTACAACAGCCTTAATATTAATAATGGCTGCTAATACTGCTTTTGCAGATTTTCCGCTTCTATTATCTTTTATTGCTAGGGATGGATATGCCCCAAGGCAATTTTCAAGAAGAGGTAAGAGACTTGGTTTTTCAAATGGAATTATGCTTTTATGTATAGCTTCAAGTTTGCTTGCAATAATATTTAGCGGAAGTACACATCTTTTAATGCCTTTATATGCTGTTGGAGTATTTATATCTTTTACTCTTTCACAGTCAGGTATGTTTACAAAATGGATTAAGGAAAAGACACCAGGCTGGAGACATAAGGCTGTTATTAATGGCATGGGAGCGTTGGTAACTTTTTGTACAGTAATAGTTATTGGTGCTACGAAGTTTCTTCATGGAGCATGGATTGTATGTATATTAATCCCTATATTAGTAGTGATTATGCTTAGAATTCGAAGACATTATTTAAGGGTTGCAGAGCAGCTCAAGCTTACAGCTGATTTAAGACCAAAGGAAGTTATTCCAAATGATGACAAGCAGCATGTTGTTATATTGGTAGACAGCTTAAACAAGTCCTTTATTAAGTCTTTAAATTATGCAAAACATTTATCGAGCAATATTGTAGCTTTCCATGTAGCTACTGATTCAGAATGTGCCGAAAAGCTTCAAAAGAAGTGGGAAGAATATAATGTAGGCATTCCTCTCATTGTAAAGCATTCACCTTATAGGGATGTGTACGAGCCTTTGGTTAAATTTATTGAATCTGAAGAGCATGCGTCAAAGCCGGGAGAAATTGTAACAGTAGTTATAAGCCAATTCGTTATTACAAAATGGTGGCATAATATACTGCATAATCAAACTTCACTGTTTATAAAAAGTATGTTATATAAAAGAAGAAATATTGTTGTGGTAACTGTACCATACATTATTCAAGAATAAAATTTTATGAAAATTCCTAGATAGCTTGTCTAGGAATTTTTTGTTATTATAAGTCTAGGATATATATAATGCAATAAAATTAAATTTATATCAGAAATAATAAGGAGAGAACAGATTTGAAGAAACATACATTAGATAATGGTTTAAGATTAGTTTATGAATATAGAGAAAGTAATGTGACTTCCTTTTGTATAGGCTTTGATGCGGGTGCTGTAATGGAGGAAGGCTATAAACTTGGAACAGCACATGCGGTAGAACATATGCTTTTTAAAGGAACGAAGACTAGAAATGAATATGAAATAAATAAGTTATGTGACGAGATATTTGGTTTTAATAACGCGATGACAAATTATCCTTACTGCATTTACTATGGTACTACGTTAAATGAAGACTTTCATAAGGGATTCGAATTATACTCTGATATTATTTTGAACCCATCTTTTCCAGAGGATGGATTTAAGGAAGAGATAAATATTATCTTAGAGGAACTTATTGAGTGGAGAGATGATTTGGAGCAATATTGTGAGGATATGCTTTTTTATAATGCTTTTAAACAAAGAAGAATAAAAAATCTTATAATTGGTACTGAAGAAAGTATAAAATCAATTACACGTCAAGATATAAAAAACTTTTATAATGAGTTTTATTCACCTGATAATTGTGTAATTTCCGTAGTATCCTCCTTAAGTTTTAATGAAGTAATGAACGAGGTCTCAAATATCTATGAAAAATGGAATAAAAAGTCTCAAAGGAAAAAATTAAAGCTATATGAAAAAAATAACAGCGGTGTTTTTTGTGATAAACGCGAAGGGATAAATGGCAGCAAAATTCAAATCATATTTCCAGTTCATGAATTGATGGAGAGTGAGCTTAATGCTTTATATTTATTTAATCTAAGCTTTGGAGAAGGTACCAGCAGCTTGTTGTACGATTATGTTAGAACAAAAAATGGATTGGTATATGATATAAAAAGTACAATAAAATATGAAAAAGGAATAAAGCTGTTTTCTATTTATCTTGGTACCTCTGTGCAAAATACTGAAAATGCTTTAAAATTAGTTCGGGAAATTATTGAAAATGTGAAAAATGATAAAAACTATTTTAGCTCAGAAATGATAAAAAGGAATTCAAAGAGAATAAAAATTAAAAGAGAGTTGGAAATAGAAAGATCAATAGTGCTTAGTAAAAATATGACTACAAATGAAATAATGTTTAACAATTGTAATTTGTTTATAAGTAATGCATTAATTAATGTAAGCGAAGAAGAAATATATGATGTGATTAATAAGGTTTTAGCTAATCCAACAATTCAGATAGTAAGATTATAGTTTCAAAATATTTCCAAGGAAATATGATTGGGGTTTTAAGTATATATAATTCAATAAAATTCTTACATTCATGATGTCACAAAATATCAAATTTTCAATGATTTTTGGGACATCATGAATGTATTAGAACTTTTGAATTATATATTATAAATTGTAATTTGTAGTTTAGTTTAAAAAAGATGGATGTGATTGAGTGGAAAGATGGATGCTGAAAAATATTAAATTTGATTATAAAAGAATGATGCAGGAATTAAACTGCAGCGAAATCATTGCTAAAATCCTAGTTAATAGAGGTATATCAGAAAAGGATACAGCGCACAGGTTTTTAAGTCCTTGTAGGGAACAATTGTACGATGCAAGATTAATGAAAGATATTGAGAAAGGCGCCTCTATTATTAAAGATGCTATAAATAGGCAGTTAAAGATATTAGTAGTTGGAGACTATGATGTTGATGGCGTTATAAGTACGTATTTGCTTTATAAAACTCTAGTTAAATGTGGTGCTCATGTGGATTATCATATACCTGACAGAGTTAAGGAAGGTTATGGAATTAATGAAAGCATAATAAAAACTGCTAAAGAAAATGATGTGAATGTAATTATTACCTGTGATAACGGCATTGCGGCAATTGAGCAGGTTAAATTAGCTAAAGAACTTGGAATTAAGGTTATTATTACTGACCATCATGATATTCCTTTTGTTGAAAATGAGGATAAAATTAGAGAGTACATTATACCGGAAGCTGATGCGGTAATTAATCCTAAACAGCTGGATTGTGAATATCCATTCAAGTATTTATGCGGTGCAGGAGTGGTTTTTAAGTTTTCAGAAGTGCTTTATGATTTAATTGGAGTTGACAAATCAGAGGCATATGAACTGCTAGAATATGCAGCAATAGCTACTGTATGTGATGTTGTTGATCTTACTGATGAGAATAGAATTATAGTTAAGCAAGGCCTTAGATTAATTAATAACACTAGTAATATTGGATTAAAAGCTCTGTTTGAAGAAACAGGACTATCAAATAAGGAGATAACAGTATATTCATTAGGTTTTGTCATTGGACCCAGCATAAATGCCTCAGGGCGTCTAGAACAAGCTGTATGGGCTCTAAAGCTGCTTATTTGTGAAGATGTAGTAGAAGCTAAAGCATTAGCAAAAAAACTTCACGACCTAAATAAGGAAAGGCAGGAGATAACTAGCGCTGGAGTAGAGATGGCAATAGAACTGATAGAAAATTCCGAGCTTAAGAAGGATAAAGTTTTAGTAATTTATATACCAGATATTCACGAGAGTGTAGCAGGAATAATAGCCGGAAGAATAAGAGAAAAATATAATCTGCCAACTTTTGTGTTAACCGCAGCGAAGGAAGGGGCAAAGGGTTCGGGAAGGTCTATTGAAGAATATAATATGTTTGAAGGACTATTAAAATGTAAGGATTTATTAGAAAAGTTTGGCGGGCATCCTATGGCTGCAGGACTATCAATAAAGAAAGAAAATATTGAATTATTTAGGAAAAGATTAAATGAAAACTGCTCACTAAGTGATGAAGAAATAATACCTAAGGTGATTATAGATATGCAGCTGCCTCTTTCAAATATAACAATGGATTTGGCAGAAGAGATTGTAACTTTGGAGCCTTTTGGTAAAGGAAATACAAAGCCCTTATTTGCGGATAAAAAAATTAGAATTCAAAGAGCGATTATACTAGGTTCAAACAAGAATGTCCTAAAGCTAAAACTAATAAATAAAAATAATAGGCTTATTGATGCAATTTACTTTGGAGATATTGAAGGATTTAACAATTTAATCTTAGACTATTATGGTGAATATGAGTTCCAGAAGATGTATGAGGGAATACAAAATGATATTAATATAGATATTGTTTATTCAATTAATATTAATGAGTATATGGGTAATAAGTCCGTTCAGCTGGTTATTACAAGTTACAGAATTTCTTAAAATCATTTAATCTGAATTAACCTTAAGTTTTTGCATATAATAACAAGGAATAAAATTAAAAATGCACAAAAGCAGGAGGTATAATTATGAATGATGAAGCAAGAAAACATATAGAAAGTGCTCTTTCAAATTTAAGAGAAGCTAAAAATTGCTTGGGAAAAGCTTCAAACAATGCTGAAAATGGAAGTGTAAAAGAAAGAATAGAAGAAGAATTAACACACGTTGATAATTGTGTTAATCATTGTGAAGGAATAGCATCAGGATTATCAAACTTATAGAGCAATAAGAGGGAGAACCTAAGGGAACTCCTTTTCTTATTTTTTGCAATAATTTAGATTAATAATCAACTATTTTTATGTTTTATAACCAGAAGTACTTGAAGAAAATTACAATGTCCTATAAAATTATATTATTGTCTATTTCTTTTGGGGAGGGGTATTGTGATTTATAATTTATATGATAGTATTCCTTTTGGAGTAATAGTTTTAGAAGATAATTCTTTAAATATTCTATACTTAAATAAAAAGGCTAAAAAGCTGCTTAACATAAATGTGGATTCAAATTATGATAAAAATGAATCCTTAAATTTTTTAAAGGATTATAATGAGACTATTAGAAGTTGCTATATGCAGCATAAGGAAGCTATCTTAACCGAAGTAGAAATTATCAGAAATAGGTTTTTCACAATAACCGTTAGTAATTGTGAAAATAATATTGTGTTATATATACAAGATACTACAGAAGAAGTGATTAAAAATAAGAGAACAATTGAAAAAAATAAACTTAGACTAGAAGAAGAAAGAAGAAAATTTTTAGGTATATCTACTGAACTAAAAACAAAATGCGATATTATAGAAATACTTAGAGATAGAGAAAAAGAGCATTTGATGCATCTAAAAGATGTTATTAACAATATAACTGAAGGATTAATCGTTGTTGATAAAAAAGGAAACTTTAGCATGTGCAACAGGGCTGTTTACAATATAGTTGGAATGCAGATTGGAGAACTTTTAAATATATATTCTATTGGAGGAAGATATAATATTCTCAATACAAAGGATAATACTAACTTATGGAAGGTATATAAAGACGCATTTGAAAAGTTTGTGCCCATTGTAAATTTAACTGCTAAGTTTATTGACAAGATAAGCGGATTTGAAAAATTTATTGAAATTAACTCTAACCCTATCTTAAATAGATCTAAGGAAGTAATGTATACCATAATAACTATGAAGGATGTAACTGAAGCTAAGCTTCATGAAATAAAGGCTGAAGAGCAGGCCTACTTTATAAATAATGTGGTTAATACTTTAGAGGTACCTATAGCTGTGCTTAATTATCCAGATTTAACTTATAAACTTATTAATAAGGAACAAGTTCAGATTTTTAGAAATACTAGTGGTAAAGAACTTAATTTAGAGGATATTATTGGAATGCCGGTCGAGGGTGTAGATAGCGATTATTTAAGTGGTAATATATATGAAATAATTGATGTAGTGGGTAAAAAGGATAAAGAATTCACTTTGTCTCCTTACAGGATAATAGATAAAAATTTAAATGAGAGATTTTATAAGTTTAAATTTATACCTTATAAAGACATTGAAGGAAAGGTATCCTCAATACATATGCATGGACTTGATATTACTGAAGAAGTAAATCACAATATAGAGCTTGAGAAAATAGCTAAGTTAAAGGATGAATTTTTTACTGTTATATCACATGAATTAAGAACTCCATTAACAATTATTTATTCTTCTCTTCAGCTTGCTTACAATATTTATTCGAATGAGATTTCTGAAAATCTAGATAAAACTTTAAGAAGAATAGATCAAAATTGCAGCAGACTATTGAAATTAATAAATAATATATTGGATTTATCAAAAGCTGAGGCAGGATTTTTAACAGTAAACAATTCTTGGTTTGATATCGTAAATACAACCGAAAATATTATAGCATCAGTTAACCTTTATGCAAAAAGTAAGGGTATTGAACTTATTTTTGATACAAATGAAGAAGAAGTGATGGTGTGTTTAGATAAAGAGAAATATGAAAGAATACTGTTAAATCTCTTATCAAATGCTGTTAAATTTACGCCGGAGGGAAAACAAATATTAGTTACAATAGAAGATGACATGGAGAATGTAGCCTTAAGTGTAAAGGATGAAGGAATAGGTATACCAAAGGATAAACTAAATTATATTTTTGATAGATTTGCTCAAGTAAACACTTCTTTATCAAGGCGTGCTGAAGGTACGGGAATTGGCCTATCATTGGTAAAAAAATTAGTTGAATATATGGACGGTAAAATAGAAGTTAAAAGTAATGAAGGGGTTGGAAGCGAATTTTATATAAGATTTAATAAAATCAGTGCTCAATCAAAACCTCAGCTTATACCAGAGACAATGGGCAGCAATATCAACAACAAGATAGATATTGAGTTTTCAGATATAAATTAAAACACCGGCATATGGTATTTAATCCACATGCCGGTTATTTCATATTAAAGGTTTTTTTCATAAGCTTCAACCATTCTCTTAACCATTTGTCCGCCTACAGAACCATTTTCTCTTGAAGTAAGATCTCCATTATAACCTTCTTTAAGGTTAACGCCTACTTCTCTAGCAGCTTCCATCTTAAATCTATCTAAACCAGCTTTAGCTTGAGGAACTAATACTCTATTGCTTCTGCTTGCCATATATATTCACCTCCTTTTAACTTTGTAATAATATCTTATCCAAAGATAGAGTTTATATAATAGATTATTAAAGGGAAAAAAGGAATAAAAATGTATATAGTATAATTAAAATTTTTAAAAATTTTAATTATACTATATACAAAAAAGCTTCTATATTAGTATTATATATATTGTACAAATATTAAGCTAAGATTACCAATAAGCTGCATAGAATAGGAGATGGTAATTTGGAAAATAAAAAAATAATAATGACTGGAGGAGGTTCAGCTGGTCATGTTACTCCAAACCTTGCTCTTGTACCAAGACTTAAAGAATTAGGGTATGAAATAGAGTATATTGGAACTAAAGATGGTATCGAACGTAAAATTATTGAAGAAAATCATATAAAGTATCACGTGATTTCAAGTGGTAAGCTTAGAAGATATTTTGACGTTAAAAACTTTACTGATCCATTTAAAGTGATAAAAGGAATTTGGGAGGCTTATGAGATAATCAAGAAAGAAAAACCTAATATCGTTTTTTCAAAGGGAGGCTTTGTAGCAGTACCTGTAGTCTTAGGTGCTTATTTTAATAAAATTCCCGTTATTGCTCATGAATCTGATATTACTCCAGGTCTTGCAAATAAGTTGTCCTCACCATATGCTACAAAGATATGTGTTACTTTTCCGGAAGCAGCTAAAAAGCTTAACAAGAATAAAGCTGTTTTAACAGGAAATCCAATTAGAAAAGAACTATTTGAGGGAAGTAAAATAAAAGGTATTAAATTATGCGGTTTTACGGAAAGTAAACCAGTAATTTTTGTTATGGGAGGAAGCTTAGGGGCTAGAGCTATAAATGATGTTTTAAGAAGAAATCTAAATGTACTTTTGAAGACATATAACATAATTCATATATGCGGTAAGGGCAATATCGAAGAAAAGTATATTCATAATAAAGATTACAAACAGTTCGAATATATAAATGAGGAACTTCCGCATATGATAGCAGCTGCTGATATTGTACTATCAAGAGCAGGTGCCAATTCCATTTTTGAATTTCTAGCACTTAAAAAACCTAATCTATTAATTCCGTTATCAGCAAAGTCAAGCAGGGGAGATCAAATTTTAAATGCTAAGTCCTTTGAAAAAAGCGGATATAGCCTTGTCCTTGAGGAAGAAAAGTTAGAAGATAGAACATTAATCGAGAAAATAAATGAACTTTATAATAATAAAGAAAATTACATAAGAAATATGGAAAATAGTAAAACGGGAAATGGTGTTGAAGCTATAGTAGGTTTAATTGAAAAATTCAGTATAAAGTAATAATATATCCCTAAACAATATGTTTAGGGTTTGTTTTTTTTTACGATAAATATAATACATATATAATATATTAAATTTTTGCTTGGAGGTACGACCTATGAAGCTACAATTTTTAGGAGCTGCCGGCTGTGTTACCGGCTCATGTCATCTTCTCAAAATAAATGACAAAAAAGTATTGCTTGATTGTGGATTATACCAAGGAAAAGATGAAAAAGAAAAGGGAAATGAGAACTTTGAATTTAACCCAAAAGAAATTGATTATGTTATTTTGTCCCATGCGCACATAGACCATAGTGGAAGAATTCCACTTCTTTATAAAAGAGGTTTTAAAGGAGAAGTAATATGTACAGAGGCTACAAGAGATTTGTGCAGCGTAATGCTTCCGGATAGCGGCCATATAATGGAAATGGAAGTTGAGTGGAAAAATAGGAAGAGGATAAGGCAGGGACTCGAACCTATTGAACCATTATATACTGCTAAGCTTGCTGAAATTTCCACTTATCTTTTTAGGAGCTGTGCATATAACAAATGGATTGAAGTTTTTGAAGGATTAAAAGTTCGATTTAGAGATGCTGGCCATTTACTTGGCTCATCTATCATTGAATTAAAAATTAAAGAAAAAGATAAAAATGAAGTCAAATTAGTTTTCAGCGGAGATTTAGGAAATAAAAATCTTCCTATTATTAAAGATCCAACCTATATTGATTCTGCTGACTATGTAATAATGGAAACCACCTATGGTGATAGAATTCATGAAAAAATAGAAAATGAGTTTGAACAACTAGTGAAAATAATAAGAACTACTTTTAAAAGAGGTGGAAATGTTATAATACCTTCTTTTGCTGTAGGAAGAACCCAGGAGGTTCTTTATGTCTTAAATAAATATATTGAAACTGAAAAACTAAAAGATATAGAAGTATATGTAGACAGCCCTCTTGCACATGCCTCTACAAAAATATTTGAGAAGTATAGCGAAGTTTATGATGATGAGGCTAAAAAGATTTTAAAAAGTGGAAATAATCCATTATATTTTGAAGGATTAAAATTCAGTGAGTCACCAGAAGAATCTGCTAGAATAAATAAAATACAAAGCGGAGCCATAGTTATTTCAGCTAGTGGTATGTGTGAGGCTGGAAGAATAAAACACCACCTTAAACATAACCTTTGGAGAAAAGAATGTTCAATAGTATTCGTTGGATATCAAGCAGAAGGAACTCTTGGAAGAGCTATATTAGACGGGGCTAAAAAAGTTAGGATTTTTGGCGAAGAAATTGCAGTCAATGCTGAAATTTACGCTTTACAGGGACTTTCAGGACATGCAGACCAAAGTGGCCTTCTCGACTGGATAAAAGGTTTTAAGACTAAACCTAAGGAAATACTTCTCGTCCATGGTGATGAAGAGGCAAGAACTGAGTTTAAAAAACTTGCTGAAGCAAATGAATTTAAATGCAGAATTATGAGAAGCGGAGAAAGATATAATATAAACGATATTGAAAGCAAAGTTATACAAAATAGAAAAGAAAAAATAATTAGGCTTATGGATACTTTGGACGATATAGATGAAATAGATAAAGACTTATTATTAGATAAAATTAAAAAAATTTTAGAGTAGTTGATATAAGGAATACATTGAAAGAAAACATTCTTTTAATGTATTCCTTATAATTTTTGGCATCAATGGTGCTATATATTAATAAAACCAATAAAATTTAAAATAAATTAAAGAAAAATTAACAAAATATATTTGAGGTGATTAGTTATGAAAAAAATTTATACAATGCTTTTTAGCTTATTTTTAGTACTATGTGCAAAAAATGCAGTACATGCACAGCAAATTACTTATACTGTACAGCCTGGGGACAGCTTATGGAAGATAGCAGTTAAATATGAAATTGGTGTTTCTGAAATAATCAACGCAAATCCTCAAATACCAAATCCAAATATGATTATGGTTGGACAAAAAATTAATGTACCTAACATAGCTGATATTAAGGCGCTTGAAAACGAAGTAATAAGGCTTGTAAATATTGAAAGAGGTAAACAAGGGCTTGCACCTGTGGCTGGAAACTGGCAGCTTTCCAGAGTTGCAAGATATAAATCAACAGATATGAGAGATAAAAATTATTTTTCTCACTACTCTCCAACCTATGGCGATCCATTTAAAATGATGCATGATTTCGGAATTACCTTCTATGCAGCAGGTGAAAATATAGCTATGGGTCAGCGAACACCACAAGCTGTTATGACTGCTTGGATGAATTCTCAAGGTCATAGAGCAAATATACTAAATCCTCAATATAATGAAATAGGTGTAGGAGTTGCAAAAACTCAGAATGGAACTATTTACTGGACACAAGAATTCATAAAAAGATAAAATAAGACTTAAAAAGATAAAAATCTCCTTATTTGCTTAGCAAGAGGGAGATTTTTTACATATAATTCAGAAAAGACAGTAAATTTAGTTAAATTATTAACATTACAAGGTTGAATTATTTAAATAATAGTATATAATAGTACTTGGGCCTGTACTATTATTTTCCACTATTACATATTGAGGTGATTAAAGCAGTAACATCAGCAACATTAGGGTAAAGACGTAATCAACAGTCTTTTGTTTTAATATTTTTATTAATCTGTACCAATTTTATTTTTATATAGAAAGAAGGTATACCCATGAGAAAAATGAAAACTATGGACGGCAACACTGCTGCCGCTCACGTAGCCTATGCCTTTACAGACGTAGCTGCAATATATCCTATTACTCCATCTTCGCCAATGGCTGAGCATGTTGATGAATGGAGTTCACAAGGCAGAAAAAATATTTTTGGACAAGAAGTTAAGGTTGTTGAAATGCAATCGGAGGCAGGAGCAGCCGGTGCAGTGCATGGTTCACTACAGGCAGGAGCTTTTACTACCACTTTTACTGCTTCTCAAGGATTATTATTAATGCTTCCAAATATGTATAAAATAGCAGGCGAACTTCTTCCTTGCGTATTCCACGTAAGTGCTAGAGCTCTTGCTGCACATGCATTATCAATATTTGGTGACCACCAAGACGTTATGGCTGCTAGACAGACAGGCTTTGCACTACTTGCAGGAAGCAGCGTTCAAGAAGTTATGGATTTATCTGCAGTAGCTCATTTATCAACGCTAAAAGGAAAAGTTCCATTTTTAAATTTCTTTGATGGTTTCAGAACCTCACATGAAGTTCAGAAAATTGAACTTTTAGAGTATGATGAACTGAAGGCTCTCGTTGATGAAAATGATATTAAGGCATTTAGACATAAATCCTTAAATCCAGAGCGTCCTGTTACAAGAGGTACTGCTCAAAATCCTGATATTTACTTCCAAGGAAGAGAGTCAGCAAATAGATACTATGATGCTATACCTGAATTAGTTGAAAATTACATGGCTGAAATAAACAAGTTAACTGGAAGAGATTATCATCTTTTCAATTACTATGGTGCACTAGATGCTGAAAGATTAATAGTTGCAATGGGTTCAGTATGTGAAACTATAGAAGAAACAGTAGATTACTTAAATGCAAGGGGAGAAAAGGTAGGCTTATTAAATGTACATTTATTTAGACCATTCTCACTAGAGCATTTCTTTAAATATATACCAAAAACAGTTAAGAAAATAGCTGTACTTGATAGAACAAAAGAGCCAGGATCTGCTGGAGAACCATTATATCTTGATGTTAAAAATGCTTTCTATGACAGTGAAGTAAGACCAGTTATAGTTGGCGGAAGATATGGTCTTGGATCAAAAGATACAACACCAGGACAAATAGTAGCTGTATTTAATAATTTAAATGAAGACAAGCCTAAAAATGGATTTACAGTAGGTATTAATGATGATGTTACATTTAAATCTTTACCTGCAGGAGAAGAAATAGATGTAGCTGATGCATCCACTAAGGCATGTAAGTTCTGGGGACTTGGATCAGACGGAACTGTTGGAGCAAACAAGAGTGCGGTTAAAATTATAGGTGACCATACTGACCTTTATGCACAAGCTTACTTCGATTATGACTCAAAGAAGTCAGGCGGCATAACTATATCACATTTAAGATTTGGAAAGAAGCAAATTAAATCTCCATATTTAATAAATAAAGCTGATTTTATTGCTTGTCATAATCAGTCTTATGTAAACAAGTATGATGTTTTAAAAGGACTTAAGAAAAATGGAGTATTCCTTCTAAATACTCTTTGGGATGAAGAAGGACTGGAAAAACATTTACCAGCAACTATGAAGAAGTTTATAGCTGATAATAATATAAAGTTCTACACTTTAAATGCTGTTAAAATAGCTCAAGAAATAGGTCTTGGCGGAAGAATTAACATGATAATGCAGTCTGCTTTCTTTAAGCTTGCTAACATTATTCCTGTTGAAGATGCTGTTAAGTACTTAAAGGATGCTGTTGTAACTTCCTATGGCAATAAGGGAGAAAAAGTTGTTAACATGAACTTTGCTGCTATAGACAGATCACTTGAAGCAATTGTACAAGTTGATGTGCCAGAAAGCTGGAAGAGTGCTGTTGATGAAGCAGCAGCAACTGTAACAGTACCTGATTTTATAAAGAACATAGTTGAACCAATAAATAGACAAGAAGGAAATAGCTTGCCTGTAAGTAGTTTCTTAGGAATAGAAGATGGAACTTTCCCACAAGGAACAGCTGCTTACGAAAAGAGAGGTATTGCTATAAATGTTCCAGAATGGAATATCGATAAGTGTATACAATGTAACCAATGTTCATATGTATGCCCGCATGCTGCTATAAGACCATTCTTAGCAAATGAAGAAGAGGTTAATAATGCTCCTGAAGGCTTCAATGTTAAGAAAGCACAAGGCGGAAAGACATTTGAAGGTTTAAATTATAGAATTACTGTAGATACATTAGATTGTACAGGCTGTGGAAACTGTGCGGATATTTGTCCAGCTCCAGGAAAAGCGCTTGTAATGCAGCCAATTGAATCACAACTTAAAGAGCAAGAAAATTGGGATTATGCAATATCACTTTCTCATAAGGAAAATCCTATGAGCAAAGAAACATTAAAGGGAAGTCAATTTGAGCAGCCTTTACTTGAATTCTCAGGAGCTTGTGCTGGTTGTGGAGAAACTCCCTATGCTAGACTTGTTACACAACTTTATGGAGACAGAATGATGATTTCAAATGCTACAGGTTGTTCATCAATCTGGGGTGCTAGTGCTCCATCTACACCATATACTACAAATCATAATGGACACGGACCAGCTTGGGCTAATTCATTGTTTGAAGATAATGCTGAGTTTGGATTTGGTATGTTCCAAGGTGTAAGACAAAATAGAGAAAGATTAGCATTAAGAGCTAAAGAAGCATTAACTCTTGAAATAAGTGAAGAGTTAAAAGAAGCACTTCAAGTTTGGCTTGATAATTTCAAAGATGGAGAAGGATCCAAGAAAGCAACACTTAAGATGCTTCCTTTATTAGAAAAAGAAAAGGATGCTAACGAGGCTGTAGCTGATATCTATGAAAATAGAGAGTATTTAATTAAAAAGTCACAATGGATTTTTGGTGGAGACGGATGGGCTTACGACATCGGATACGGTGGATTAGACCATGTTCTAGCATCAGGAGAAGATGTAAATGTTCTAGTATTTGATACAGAAATTTACTCAAATACTGGCGGACAATCTTCAAAAGCTACTCCAACTGCTGCAATAGCTAAATTTGCTGCAAGCGGAAAGAGGACTAAGAAGAAGGACCTTGGAATGATGGCTATGAGCTATGGCTACGTATATGTAGCACAAATAGCTATGGGCGCTGACAAGAACCAAACAATGAAAGCTTTAGTTGAAGCTGAAAAGTATGATGGACCATCCTTAATAATCGCTTATGCTCCATGTATAAGCCAAGGTATTAAGACTGGTATGGGCAAGAGCCAAGCTGAAGAGAAGAAAGCTGTTGATTCTGGATACTGGCATATGTATAGATTCAACCCTAACCTAAAAGAACAGGGCAAGAATCCATTCAGCTTAGATTCTAAGGAACCAAAAGACTCATTTAGAGATTTTCTTCTTGGAGAAGTTAGATATGCTTCATTATTAAAAGCATTCCCAGAACATGCAGAAGCTTTATTTGCAAAGACTGAACAGGATGCTAAGGAAAGATACGAATCATATAAGAGACTTGCTAATTTAGCATAATACAAAAAGACTGCGGAGTTTCCGCAGTCTTTTTAATTAACAATTAACAATTAAGAATGAAAAAAGTACTTGGGACTTTTAAATGAGATAATGTAATTGAAAATGCCCGTAGGAATTTTCGTCCTTCAGTATTAATTATTCAGTATTAATTATTATTTTTATTTCTCGTGCAATAAATATTTTAAAATTTACAAAAAAGTTCTTTTAAAATTGGTGATTTAAGGGTACAATGTAAACATAACATCTTAAGGAGGATTTTTTTATGAGCGATGAAAAATTACACGGCTGTGGCTGTGGAGACGATAGCTGCGGATGCGGCGGACATGAACATGAGCATGGAGATGATTGCGGATGCGGTCATGACCACGAGCATGGGCCAATGATAGTAGACTTAGAGGACGAAAACGGTAATGTGGTTTCCTGTGAAGCAATAGATGGATTCACATATAAGGAAAATGACTATATATTAGTTCAAAATCCTGAAGATGGTTCTGTTTACCTGTTTAAGGTAGTAGGAGAAGAAGGGGAACTTGTAGTTCCAGAAGAAGAAGAGTTTGAAGAAGTTTCTAAGTACTATGAAGAATCTTTAGCAGACGAAGAGTAATAAAGTTTGACCGCTTCAATTAGCGGTCTTTCTTTTTAAGTTTTTTAAGGAAGGAAAAAGCTTTATGGAAAAGTTAGCTATTTTTGATGTGGATTATACACTTACAAAAAAAGAAACTCAAATAGAGTTCTATAAATATATGCTTAAAAAAGACAAAAAACACATTTTGCATATGCCTAAGGTTATATTATCAGGCATTTTATTTGCTCTTAATTTAATTCCATTAAAAAGTACTAAGGAGTACTTTATATCGTTTATAGAGGGTATAAGAGAAGAAGAAATGAAAGAGCATGTAAAAGATTTTTATGAAAATAGACTTAGTAAGCTTTTATATAAGGATGCCATAGAGACTATTAAAAGGTTAAAAATGGAGGGCTATAAGATATATTTGATATCCGCTTCTCCAGAGTTTTATTTAAACGAACTATATAATATTAAAGAAGTAGATAAAATAATAGGGACTAGATATTTATGTGAAAATGGGGTACATAAAAGAAGTATGCAGGGAGAAAACTGTAAAGGTGAAGAAAAGGTAAAAAGGCTCATGGAAGAAATAAAAAAAGAAGATATAGAAGTTGATTTTAAAAATTCCTATATGTTTTCAGATTCATTATCTGATTTGCCTCTTTTGAATATAGTAGGTAATCCGTACTTAATTAATTACAAGAAAAAACATGATAAAATAGAAATATTAGAATGGAAGTAATTTATGTTAATCACAAATATTAGATTTATTTAATGCTTTGTATAGAGAAACAATTAAAAATAATGGGAGTGAGAAAAAATGAGCGAATGCTATGGTGAATATTTTATTGAAAATGGAAAGATCTTAGACTGTAACAAGTTTTCTGATGAATATGTTATGCAGGGAACATCTTTATATGAGGTTATAAGGATTATTGATTCAGTACCTGTATTTTTAGAAAGACATCTAGATAGGCTTGATAATTCAGCTAAGTTAGCTAATAAAAAGTTGTGGATGAGCAAAAAAAATATAAAAGATGCTATTTTAGAACTAATAAAAGCTAATAAAACTAATGAAGGAAATATTAAAATTATATTTAACTATGGTAATGTAGAGCGAGAGAATAACAATACATTTTTAGTGTATTTTATAGAACACCACTATCCAAGTGCAGAACAATATAGTTTAGGAGTACCGGCCATATTGTGTTTTAAGGAAAGAAGCAACCCAAATGCTAAAATTATTAATAATAATTTTAGAAGTGAAACTGATGAAAAAATAAAATCAAGCAATTCTTATGAAGCCATTTTAGTAGATAGAAACAACTATATTACAGAAGGAAGCAGATCAAATATATTTATGGTAAAAGACAATTGTGTTATAACAGCTCCTTTAGAAGCTGTACTTCCTGGAATAACCAGAGAAATTATCATAGAAATTTGTAAGAAGGAAGAAATTAATTTTTTTGAGAAAAATGTAAGTTTTAATCAAATAAGTGATTTAGATGCACTTTTTATTACAGGAACTTCACCTAAAATTCTACCAATTAGTAAAGTTGACGACTTTGTTTTTAAATCTTCTACAAATATCATTGTGCAAAGTATTATGAGGCATTATAATAGAATTATTGAAGAATACATAAAAGAAAATAAAAAATAAATTGATTGTTCTTATCAAGTAAATAGAAAATATGACGAAGATTAAATATAATGTACTTTATTTATAAATACAGAGGTGGAATTTATGGAAGGTACAAGCCCAGCAAGATGTTTAAATATCTCTATAGATCAAAATAAAACTGAGGTGTATATAAGCATTTTATATGCGCCTGATAATCAGGGGCAATATCCTCCTAAGTATACTTTAGAGGAAATAAGTACTGAGCTTTTTAAAGCAGGAGTGGTATTTGGAATAATTGATGATAATATAAAAAAAGCCTTAGAGGAGAATGAAACCAACAAGGTTCTTGCAGCAAAGGGTAAGCTTCCAATTGATGATGAAGATGATGCACTGGAATTGAAATTTCAAGTAGATAGTGAACTTAAGAAATTAAATGAAGATAAAAATGGAAATGTGGATTTTAAAAGCATCGGAGCCGTAAATTCAGTACTGAAAGGTAATGTAATTGCAACAAGGATACCTGGGAAAAAGGGTGCTGAAGGCAAGGATGTATCAGGAAGAATTATAAAACCTAAAAAAGGTAAAGAAATAAGATTAACAGCAGGCTCAGGCTGCGAACTTTTAAATGAAAATACAATTGCAGCATCTATAGATGGAAAACCTTGTATGAAGAATAATGTTTTCTATGTATATAAAACTCATGAACTTTCACAAGATGTGGATCTTATAACTGGAAATATAGTTTTTTTAGGAGATATAATCATTCATGGAAATGTAAAAGAAGGTATGAAGGTAAGTTCTGAAAACTCTATAACTATTGACCAAAATGTCGAGAGAGCAGAAATTCAAGGTAAAGGTGAAATTATTATTAAAGGTAATGTAATAGCCTCCAGCGTAATTGGTGGAGGGGAAGACACTCTGAAAATTAAAGAAATTGAAATATTAAATGCATTAATAAAAGATTTAAAATCACTTATTAGTGCAGTTGAAGAAATTAAAAATATTAATATTTTAGGTTATGAAGCTTCAGATGGTCAGATTATAAAACTTTTATTGGAGAGTAAGTTTAAAGAAATATATAAACAGTGCCTGCTTCTTTTGACTAAAGCAGCTAAAAATAGGGATAAGAAAGATATGTTTTCAGAAAGGCTTACAGAACTTTTGAAAGGTAAGCTTGTTGGATTAGCACCGCTCAGTATTAAGCATTACAGCGAATTAAATGAAATACTTGATTTGCTCATTAATAGACTGGAATGTTTAAACAAGGAGCTTTTAGTTCCGGTAAATGTAATGGTTTCATATTGTCAAGATGCTATAATCGAAAGTACAGGAGATGTTGTTGTAAGCGGTACAGGATCTATTGTTTCTTCCATAAGTGCACATAATAATATATATTTCACAAAGGATAGTAGTGTAGTTAGAGGTGGAACTATAAAAGCATCTAGTGAGATTAGAGCAAAGATAGTAGGGAGTCACTCAGGTGTAATCACTAAATTGTCGGTAGGAGAGAGTGGCCATATTTGGATTAATACAGCATTTCATAATACTGTATTATTTGTTGGAAACAGAGAGTTTACAATAGAAAATCCCTGCCGCGATGTACATGCTTATTTAGATGATAGTCATGAATTAAATATAGATAGACTAAAATTGTAAGTTTGTTGTTTGAA
Organism: Clostridium rhizosphaerae; assembly: GCF_016765585.1. Taxonomy (GTDB): domain Bacteria; phylum Bacillota; class Clostridia; order Clostridiales; family Clostridiaceae; genus Clostridium_AT; species Clostridium_AT rhizosphaerae. The sequence goes on along the minus strand of NZ_JAESWC010000018.1, from coordinate 248,189 downwards.
AGGAGAATAATTATGGAAAACAAGGAAATTAAGGTTTTAATATTCAGCATTAATGGCGAATTTTATGCAACGGATATTATGGAAGTTGAAAGAATAATTGGATACGAAGAACCTACAAAGCTCCCAGATGCACCTGATTTTGTAGAAGGAGTTATAACTTATGAGGGAAATGTACTTCCAATAATTTCATTAACTAAAAAGTTTAATTTAAAAGTTCAAGAAAAAAAATCAGATGCAAAAATTATTGTTACGAAACAGGGCGATAGGAAAATTGGAATTATAGTTGATGTAGTATCAGAAGTGAAAGATATAAGTGTGGGAAATATAGAAACCCCACCAGAAATTGCTGCCGGTATTTCAAAAAGATATATAAAAGGTTTAATTAAAATAGATAAAAAAATAATTATTTTCTTAAATGCCTACAGTATTTTAACTGAAGATGAAAAAAAACTAATATAAGTAAGGTGCATGATGGATTGTAAAGAAATAAAAGTAGGAATTGCAGATCTTAATATAGCACTTTCTCCTGATAGACTAATTACTGTAGGATTAGGTTCGTGTATTGGGATTGCTCTTTTTGATAAGACACGCGGTATAGGTGGTTTAGCTCATATAATGCTGCCAGACAGCAAATTGTTTAACGCAGTAAATAATCCGAATAAATTTGCAGACTTAGCAATTCCGGCCTTAATTGAAAGAATGGAGAAGTTAGGTGCTATAAGAAGAAACATAAAAGCTAAAATCGCAGGAGGAGCTTCTATGTTTAACTTTTCAGATAAAAGCATGATGATGGATGTTGGCAATAGAAACAGTGCAGCTGTTAAAACTGTACTTCAACAACTGTCAATTCCTATTATTGGTGAAGATGTTGGTGGAAACAAGGGTAGAACTATGATATTTGATACTCTAAACGGTATAGTTCAAATAAGAACGGTGGGTATGGGTATAAAAGAATTGTAATGGAGTGATATTCTTGAAAGATATTAAAGTTTTAGTAGTAGATGATTCAGCTTTGATGAGAAAAATTATCTCAGATATGATAAATTCTAGTGAAAATATGGAAGTGTTAGATATCGCTCGAAATGGCCAAGATATGCTTAATAAATTATCTAGACTTAAGCCAGATGTAATAACCTTAGATGTAGAAATGCCTGTAATGGATGGTATTACAGCGTTAAGAGAAATGAAAAAAAATAAGTTAAATATCCCTGTAATTATGATTTCAAGCGTTTCACAAAGCGGAACAGCTCTTACTATGGAGTGTCTTGAAGCCGGAGCTTTTGATTTTATTCCAAAACCATCTGGTTCTATATCTTTAGATATTGATAAGGTTAAAGATGAACTATTGTTAAAGATAAAAACAGCCTGCGAAAAAGTGAATGTCAAAAGTACGTTTAAGACTAGTGCAGCTAGAGTCGAAAAAAGTGTAGATGTAAGCACTAAAAGTAATTTAACTGGAAAAATTGAAGCTGTGGTTATAGGTGCTTCAACTGGAGGCCCAAAAGCACTATATTCTGTTATAACTGCTTTGCCGGAAAAGCTTGGTGTACCTGTGTTTATAGTTCAACATATGCCTGTTGGCTTTACTAAAGCCTTTGCAGATAGATTAAATCTGAACAGCTCGATTAAGGTAGTAGAGGCCTCAGAAGGAGAATCTGTGGAGAAGGATGTTGTATATATAGCACCAGGAGGTCTTCATATGGAGGTTCATGCAGATAGAAAAATACATTTAAATACAGAACCTACTTTATGGGGTGTAAGACCAGCGGTTGATAAGTTGTTTATTTCTGCTTCAAAAGTATATTCTTCTCATTTGTTAAGTATAGTACTTACTGGAATGGGAAAAGATGGGGCCCAGGGCACTGTGGAAATAAAGAAAAATGGCGGGATAACTGTAGCAGAAGACAAATCTACATGTACAATATATGGTATGCCTAAAGCAGCTTACGAAACAGGAATGGTAGATATGGTGGTATCACTTGATAATGTAGCTGGACAAATAATAAGAATTGTTTCAGGAAGATAACAGGAGGGCTTATGGACTTAGCATATTTCGAGCAATGGGTATTAAAAGAATTTAATATTAACTTGTCAGCATATAAATCCAATCAGCTGCATAGAAGAATTTTAAGTTTGATGTCAAGAGTTGGAGTGAATTCAGTTGATGAATATATTGCTCTTCTAAAAAAAGATGGTGCTCAGCGTCAAAAGTTTCTAGATTTTATTACAATAAATGTAAGTGAATTTTTTAGAAATCCTGAAATTTTTGATGAATTAAAAGAGAAGGTAAAAACTGAGCTCCTACCTAATAACAAAAATTTAAAAATATGGAGTGCTGCTTGTTCTATTGGGGCAGAACCATATTCATTGGCCATGATAATGGATAGTCTTTATACCGCCGGACGACACAGGATTTTAGCAACAGATATCGATACAACTATACTAGATAGAGCTAGAGCTGGAGAATATGTATATTCTGAAGTTAAGAATGTAAAAAAAGATTATTTAGACAAGTATTTTAAAGTTAATGGAGATAAATATATAGTAGATTCAAGAATAAGAAATATGGTAAACTTTAAAAAGCACGATCTTATACTTGAAGCCTATGAAAAAGATTTTGATTTGATAGTTTGTAGAAATGTGGTAATTTATTTTAATCAAGATGTAAAAGATGAAATATATAAAAAGTTTAGTGCCTCACTAAAACGAGGAGGACTTTTATTTGTAGGAGCCACAGAAAGTATTTATAATTATAGGGACTATGGTCTCGATAAAGCTTCTACATTTATATATAAGAAGCTATAAAGTACGATTGCAAAATCAAAGGAGGTTAACAAATGGATACATCACAATATCTTTCAATGTTTTTAGAAGAATCTATGGATAATCTTCAGAGTTTGAATGAATCCTTGCTTCAGCTTGAACAAGAGCCTGATAATATAGACAAGCTTAACGAAATATTCAGAGTAGCCCACACCATAAAAGGAATGGCAGCTACTATGGGTTTTAATGCTATGGCTGAACTCACTCATAAGATGGAAGATGTTTTATCAAAGTTTAGAAATGGTGAAATTAAGGTTACTCAAAAGGTTGTAACAGTTCTTTTTGAGTGTTTGGATACTCTAGAAGTAATGGTAAATAATATAACTGAAGGAAGTTCAGAACAAGTGGCTATAGAAGGAATAATTAACAGTCTTGAATCCTTATCTAAAGGAGAAGCTGCTGAAGAGCCTGTAATGCAATCTATTCCTAATAAAGAAATTTCAAAAGAGGAAAGTAATAAGCCAAGTATTCAGCTTAATGAGTATGATATAAATATAGTAAAACAAGCATCCTATAAGGGCTTTAATGCTTATGAAATTGAAATAAACTTAAGTAAAAATACGCTTCTAAAATCTGCAAGAGCTTTCTTGATTTTTAAGAGCCTTGAGGATAGCGGGGAAATAATAAAATCTATTCCAAGTGCTGAGGATATTGAGAGCGAAAACTTTGAATTCGAAATGTCTCTTATTTATGTATCTAACAAGAATAGTGATGAAATATATGAGAATTTAATAGGGATCTCAGAAGTAGAAAAAGTAGAAATCAAGCAGTTAAATTCAATGGAAATGCAAGGTAGAACTGTTGAGCAGCCAGTAAGTGATAAAATAGTTAACACTGCTGCAAAATCAAAAGAAATCACTGCTAAAGAACAATCGCCAAAGGAAGTTCAAAAAGAAAATGCTGCTCATAAAAAGGCACATCAGTCTGTAAGAGTTGACCTTGAAAGATTAGATAACTTTATGAATATGGTTTCTGAGCTTGTAATTCATAGAACAAGACTTGAACAAATTGGCAGCACTCTAAGAATGGCAGAATTAAATGAAACTCTCGAGCAAGTAGCAAGAACTACTTCTGATCTTCAAGATTTAGTTATGAAAATTAGAATGATGCCTTTAGATGTTGTATTTAATAGATTCCCTAGAATGGTAAGAGATTTATCAGTTGAACTTAAAAAGGATATAGAACTTATTGTTCAAGGACAAGAAACAGAGCTTGACCGAACCGTTATTGATGAAATTGGAGAACCTTTAATTCACCTTATAAGAAACGCTGCAGACCATGGTATTGAAGGTAGAGAAGAAAGAATCCAAAAGGGTAAAGACCCTGTAGGGAAAATAAAATTAATTGCTTATCAAGAAGGAACAAAAGCAGTTATAAAGGTTGAAGATGACGGTAAAGGCTTAGATGTAGAAAAAATAAAAGCAAAAGCTGAAAGAATTGGAATAAGTACAGAAGGAATGTCAGATTCTGATATAAGAAATCTTATATTCGTTCAAGGCTTCAGTACGAATGAAGTGGTTACAGACATTTCCGGAAGAGGAGTTGGAATGGATGTTGTAAAAACTAAAATTTCTGCTCTTGGCGGTACTGTAGATGTTATTAGTGAAATTGACAAAGGCACATCATTTATTATAAGATTACCATTGACGCTTCAAATAATTCAAGCTCTGCTTGTTAAGGTTGGAAGTGAAACTATGGCTATATCACTTGGATATATAGACAGAGTTATCGACTATAAAGATGACTTAGTAAAAAAGACAAACAATAAAGAAGTAATAATATATAATGGAAATGTTATACCTCTTATTAGAGTAAATAAAAAGCTTGAAATTGAAACTTCAGAAAATGGGAAAAACTATATAGTTATTGTAAAGGTTGGAGAAAAAGTTGTAGGGCTTTTGGTAGACTCATTGTTTGGACAAAAAGAAATAGTTATTAAGCCTCTTGGAAAAACTCTTCAGGGTCTGAAAGAATATATAGGAGCAACAATATTAGGTGACGGACTTGTTACATTAATACTTGATGTTGCAGCACTTATTTAGGGGGAACAGTATGGAATATTTGAAGTATAATGCTATACAGCTTGATGCATTAAGAGAAGTTGGCAATATTGGTGCAGGTAATGCTGCTACAGCACTTTCCCAGCTTATTAATAAAAAAGTTGATATGAGTGTTCCTAATATAAATATTGTACCCTTCGAAACAATTTTTTCTAGAATTGGCGGAGAAGAATTAGTCATTGGAGTAATAGTTAGAGTTTTAGGAGATACTCCTGGAAATATATTATTTATCTTTGAAAAAGAGGGTGCTCTTAATTTAATAGAAACTCTTACAGGACAGAGGGAAGATAATATTAGTGACATGGGAAATTCAGTGCTATGCGAGATTGGAAATATTATTTCAAGCTCATTCATGAACTCCATAGCGCGCTTTACAAATCTTCTAATTATGCCATCAGTTCCAGCAGTCAGCTATGATATGCTTGGAGCAATACTTTCTACCACATTTATCGAGTCAGGACAGTTTGATGACTCTGTACTTGATATAGAGACAGAGTTTTTAGAATCAGACTCTAGTATAAATGGTCACTTTTATTATATACCTATGCCTGGTTCACTTGATAAAATATTAAATGCACTTGGAGTAAACTAAACTTAAGGAATACAAGGAGGATACAAAATGTCAAAAGTTTTAATTGTTGATGATGCTGCTTTTATGAGAATGATGATAAAGGATATATTGGAAAAGAATGGATTTGAAGTGGTTGGTGAAGCAAATAATGGAATAAAGGCTGTGGAAATCTATAAAAAGGAAAAGCCGGATGTAGTTACTATGGATATAACTATGCCTGACATGGATGGAATTGAAGCTGTTAAGGAAATAAGATCTTTTGATCCTGGCGCAAAGATAATAATGTGTAGTGCTATGGGACAGCAAACAATGGTTATGGATGCTATAAGAGCAGGAGCCAGAGACTTTATTGTTAAACCTTTCCAGCCAGATAGAGTTTTAGAAGCTATCAGAAAAGTCATCGGATAGGGGGAGTTTTAAATGCAGGTTGTTGTATTTAGACTGGGTGATGAGCAGTTTGCAGTAGAGACTGCAAAGGTTCAAAGCATTAATGATAACATGGGAATAACAAAGGTTCCAAAATCGCCAAACCATATAAAAGGATTGATAAACCTAAGAGGAAATATTATTTCTCTTCTAGATATAAATTTATTACTTGATATAGAAAGAAGCGAATCAGGTCAAAATAATATAATAATACTTGAAATGGAAGATGAACTAGTTGGAATTACTGTTGATCAGGTTGATGAAGTATTAGATATAGACGAAAATATAATAGAAAAGATAGAGTCTGATAGAAAAAAATCTTTTTTAAAGGGAGTAATAAATTTTAAAGATAGAATTGTAACTCTAATTGATATAGATAAGCTTCTATCAAATTAGATTAGAAATGAGGGGAAACTATGGCAGAAGTATTATCTCAAAACGAAATAGATGCTCTCCTATCTGCCTTATCCTCTGGTGAGTTAAAACCAGAAGAGCTTCCTAAGGAGGAAGAAAAGCAAAAAATTAAGCCTTATGACTTCAAAAGTCCTCAAAAGTTTTCTAAAGAACACATAAGGACTTTAGAACTCATACACGATAATTATGCAAGAATTATATCTAATTATCTAACTGCGCAGGTACGAAGCAATGTTAAAGTTAAAATAGAATCTGTTGAACAGATAACCTATGAAGAATTTATACATTCTGTACCCAATCCTACTATACTTACAGTTTTTAAAATGCCCCCATTAAATGGTTCTATTTTATTTGAAACAAATCCGCAATTTGTATTTCAAATCATAGATGTATTACTTGGAGGTACTGGGACTGGAAAGTATAAAATGAGAGAGTTTACAGATATAGATAAAAACATCATTAGGCATGTAAACAAAGGACTTATTGGTAATATGAAGCTTGCATGGGAGGATGTCATGTCTGTAGAACCTGAAATAGAGGGACTTGAAACAAACCCCGCTCTAAATCAGACTATGGCTCCTACAGAACCGGTAGCTCTTATTACTTTGTCTGTAGAGATGAACAAAAGCAACACTTTTATACATGTTTGCATACCTTATCTAAGTATAGAAAAGGTACTTGATAAATTAGTTGTACAATACTGGTTCCAGGAAAATAATGAAGAACTATTAAAGGAATCTAGAGATAAGCTTAAGAATAGATTAAATATAGTTAAAGTTTCAATTACAGCTATTCTAGGAAGTACAAATATTACTATTGATGACTTTTTAAGACTTAACGTAGGGGATGTAATACCCTTAGATAATAAGAGCAGCAGTCCTGTAAAGTTAATGGTTGAAGATAAGTCTTATTACTATGGTAAGCCTGGAATAGTTGGCAAAAATCTTGGAATTGAAATACTGGATATTATAGATAAGGATGTGGAAAATTATGAGTAACGGGTTTCTTTCACAGGAAGAAATAGACTCTTTATTAAATGGAGGAGGCTTAAGCCCTGAACCACCACAGGAAGAAATCCTTTCAGATATAGAAAAGGACCTTCTTGGTGAAATAGGGAATATTTCAATGGGTTCAGCTTCTACTGCCCTCTCTCAAATAATAAATCAACAAGTTAATATTACCACACCTGTGGTAAGTGTTACGACGCTAAAAACGTTAAAAGATAGCTTTCAAGTTCCTAATATAGCACTTGAAGTAAAATATATAAGTGGAATCAGCGGTGAAAATCTATTAGTTATGAAAATCGCTGATGCTGCAATTATTGCTAATCTTATGATGGGTGGAGACGGTAAAGTAGACTCCCACGAGCTATCTGAAATTGAAGAAAGTGCTGTTTCAGAAGCTATGAACCAGATGATAGGTTCTGCAGCAACTTCAATGGCAACAATGTTTGCAAGAGAAGTAAATATTTCTCCTCCAAACTCAAAAATATGGAACGACAGTACAACACAGCTTACAGATAAAATTGATGAAAATGAAGATATAATACAAGTATCTTTTAGACTTAATATAGGAGATTTGGTTGACAGTACTATTATGCAGATTCTCCCTGTGATTACTGCTAAAAAAATAGTGTCTATTATGATGGGAACAGAAACTCAACAAGTTGAGCAGCCAAAGCCTATAGAGCAAAAAATAGAACCTCAAGTCAGACAAAGCTATGAAATTTCTGAGCCTGTACAAGCACAAAACTATAGTGAGCCAGCTCAAGCAAGATACACAGAGCAGCCACAGCAGCCGCCAGTAGAAGTTAACAAAGCTTCTTTTCAACCTTTAAGGGAATCTGGTTCAGCATCTATGCCGAGAAATATTGATTTAATATTGGATGTGCCGCTTGAGGTTTCTGTAGTTCTTGGAAGAACTAAAAAAAGCATTAAAGATATCTTAAATCTTGGAACAGGTTCTTTAATTGAACTTGATAAGCTGGCTGAAGAACCAGTAGAAATACTGGTCAATGGCAAAATAGTAGCTTATGGCGAAGTTATTGTCGTAGACGAAAACTTTGGAGTTAGATTAACAAGTATTGTAAGCAATGCTGAAAGAGTAAAAAGTTTATCTCAATAGATTTAAAAGAAATAAAGTAAAGTGCTTTATTTCTTTTTATTTTGCTATAAATATTTTTTTGTTTTGTACGATAATTAAAGTAAATAATAATAAGAGATAGAAAAAACGCTTAGGGGAGAGATAATTATGAGAATAAATGGTGCTCAACCAAATAAAATAATTAATTTATATAATGGGAATAAAAAAGTTACAGATAAAGCTTCAGTAAAGAGTAATAAGGATTCTATTGAAATATCATCTTTAGGCAAGAGCCTAAGTTCAATCTCAACTGAAGACAGTTTTGGCAATTCAAGTGAAAAAGTTGATAGAATAAAGAAAGAAATTTCTCAGGGAACATATAAAGCAGATTCGAAACTAACAGCTAATAAAATGATTGATATTATGAAAAAGAGAGGGATCTAACCTTGGAAAAGGAATTAAAGGAGATAGTAGTAAATGAAATAGAGGCTGTAGAAAATTTATTAGAAGCTTTAGAAAAGCAGCACAGCTGTTTAGTAAAAAGTGATGCAATAACCATAGAAAACTGCACATCAGAAATAGATAAGTGCAATAAAAACATTGCCGCATGGGAAATGAAAAGAAGAGAGCTTACTCAAGGCAGAGCTATGAGTGAGATTATAAATATGATAAATGATAATGAGCTTTATGAAAATTACAGAAAGATAAAAAGACTTTTAGAGGAAGTAAAGGTTCAGAAGGATACAAACGAACTTTTAATAAAGCAGGGGTTAGGTTTTACTAATAGAGTAATAAATATTTTAAACCCTTCAAGAACTCCAAAAACTTATAATTCCTATGGCAAAGTATCAAAATAGAATTTAATGAGGTGAGCAAATGTCGGGTTTATTTTCAATTTTACATGTAGGAACTAGAGGAATGGCCGCACAGCAGAGTGCAATCAACGTTACTTCTCATAATATATCTAATGCTAATACAGAAGGCTATTCGAGACAAAGAGCAAAGATAGAGACTACCAGACCATTTGGTATGCCAAGTATGAATAATGCGGCTGAGCCAGGTCAAATCGGAACAGGTTCTCAGGTAGCAGCAATTGAACGGGTAAGAGATAGTTTTCTTGATTATCAGGTAAGAGTTGAAAACAGCAAATATGGACAGTTTTCAGCAAGAGATAAATTTTTAAGTGAGGTTGAAAGTATTTTTAATGAGCCAGGAGATACAGGAGTATCCAGTCTTATAGGAAAATTTTTTGATTCCTGGCAGACACTTTCTAATAGTCCCCAAACCTCCAATACGAGAACTGTAGTGATTCAGCAGGCAGCAGCTCTTGCAGATGCTCTAAATCATACTGCAGGTCAGCTTCAAAAACTAAAGGAAAATACGCAGTCTGTTATTAAGGATACAGTTTTTGAAGCTAATGATATATTAAATCAAATTGATACATTAAATCAGCAGATAATTGGTGTAAAAGTGGCAGGTGAAATGCCAAATGATTTAATGGATAGAAGAGATCAGCTTTTAGATACATTAAGTACAAAGTTCAATATAAATATAGACAAAAGGAATTTTGAGGGAAATGACGTTAAACCAGTCGACTTAATATCCAGCGACTCAACACAAAATTCAAGCTTAATAAAATCTGAAAATAATACAGATGTAAGAAGATTATCTTATGTAGATAGTATAGTTCCACAAAAAGATGCAAGCGGCAATGTAAAAAAAGATGCAAGTGGGAATACACTTTATGACATAACTTATTATAAACTTGGTGATAAAACCAGCGTGTCTAATTCTGCAACAATAAGCGGCGTTGCATTAACACAAGATCAATTTAAACAAATTGACGAGAATAGAGTAATATGGGGAGATAATACAGGAACAGCCGTTACAGCAAATGGAACTGATTTTTCACAATTTGTACTGTTTAAACCTTCAGATGGTGAGTTAAAGGGATATATGTCAGTACAAGAAGATATTGATAATTACATGGGACAGCTAAATAAAGTAGCCAAGTCCTTAGCATTAGCTGTAAACTCACTTCAAAGCGGTGTGAAAGATATAAGTGATGCAAATGCTGCAGCCAACAAGGTTAAAGATGTGAATGGAAATTTAATTGATGGATATGACTATACACCTTTCTTTGTTAACTCTGACGTTGCAAATGCAAACTATACTACTCAAGGCAGTAAAACTGTGTTATACAATTATAGCGATCCTACAACAGTAGATAAATTGAAAAATGTATTATCAGCTGAAGAAGATATAACAGCAGCAAATATATCTGTAAACAAACAGCTTATAGATGACGTTATGCTTTTGAAAACAAGAACTAATGATGATAACTATGCTTTAGCTACTAGTAATACTGAAGATGGTAATAAGGACGGCAGCAGAGCATTAGCTATTGCACAACTTAGAGACAAGCTAATGAATATACAGAATATAGGATATGATAATGGAGTAGATACAATAAATTCAAGAGCTGATTTATTTAATGCAGCAAAGGGAAATAACGATATTACAAAAAGTAATGGCCTTGTAGAGTTTAAAAGCAGCTCAAGCGGAATGAAAATAGATAATTATTTTAAGGATGTTATAGACAGGCTTGGTGTTCAGGAAGGCGAAGCAAAGAGAGTGGTGAAAAATCAACAGACACTACTTTCAAGCTTTCAACAGACTAAAGAATCTGTCTCGGGAGTTTCAGTTGATGAAGAAATGGCAAACTTAATTCAATATCAACATGCTTATCAAGCAAATGCCAAAATTATTTCTACTGTAGACGAACTTCTAGATGTAGTTATAAATGGTTTAAAAAGATAATAATTAATAAATATTGAGGTGAAAAAATGCGTGTTACAAATAAAATGCTGTCAAATAGTTTTTTAACAGATATGAGATCCAATCTTGAGAATATGCAGACTCTTCAGCAGCAGATGACATCAGGAAAGGAAATAAGAAAACCTTCGGATGACCCAGCAAGAGTTGCAAGAGCAATGCAGCTTCACACTGATATAAATGCAAACAACCAATATAAAACTAATATTAATGATACAATAAACTGGCTTGATACAACAGATGCTGCATTAGGACAAGCAGGAAATGTGCTCCAAAAGGTTAGAGAGCTTCTTGTATCTGCCGGAAATGCTGCTTATGGATCCAGTGAAAGAACATCAATTAAGGATGAAATAAATCAAAGGATAGATCAGTTTGCTCAAATTATGAATACAAATTTTGATGGAAGCTATATTTTTGGTGGAAGCAGAGCTAGTGATAAGCCAATGTCTACTAAGAAGGCAGGCAACAATACAGAACTTCAATATGATAATGCAGCGGACAGCTTAGGAAATCCAAATCCAACTGAAATTGCAAAACTAGATAAAAAGCTTTTTGTAGAAATATCACAGGGTGTAACTATGGATTATAACGTTACTTCAGGGGAAATTGTTCAATTCAGACCAGAAAATACTACTGATGATAAAGCGGATAATTTAATAGATTTGTTTAAAAATATAGTTAATCACTTGGATAATGCAGCTGATACTTCTAAGCTTTCAAATGGAGATTTATCTGATGTCACTGATGCAATAAACAATCTTTTAAAGGTTCGTTCACAAGTAGGTGCAAAACAGAACAGAATGGACAGCGCGAAGGATAAAAACGAAGATGAAACAGCTAATTTAACAAGTATTTTATCAAGAACAGAAGATATAGATATAACTGAAAAAACAATGCAGTATGCTACACTTCAAACGGTATACATGGCATCACTTCAAACTAGTGCAAAAGTGCTTCAGCCAACACTGCTGGACTATCTAAGATAGTCCCATAAGGAGGTAAAAGTCCTAAATGGACTTTTACGAGCAATCAGCGAGCAATCAGCGAGCAGAGCGAGTAATCTTTGATTGCTCAGTGCTTCCGACTACAAGGAGGAATATAATGAAGCTTAATACAAAATATCATGGTGTAAAAGAATATAAAGAAGAAGATGTAATAACCTTTAAAAAAGGTCTGCCGGGCTTTGAAGAATTAAAAAGATATATACTTTTTCCAGCGGAAGAGAATGAACTGTTTAATATACTTCATTCTATTGAGAATGAAGAATTAGGACTAATAGTAATCTCACCCTTTGAGTTAGTAAAGGATTATGAATTTAAACTGAATGACGAAAAACTTAAGGAACTTAAAATAATATCACCTGAGGAAGTTATGGTATTAAACACCGTCACCTTAAGTTCAAATATAGAACATATAACTACAAACCTAAAAGCTCCAATTATAATTAATATAAAAGAGAGACTAGGGGAACAAATAATACTAGATAATGAAATGTATAAGATAAAGCATCCTTTGCTAAAAAAGGAGGTTAAAGCCCTTAATGGGCTTTAACGGGCAGACTAGCAATGGGAATGAGCGCGTTAAGGCGGCCCCGTGAATCCGACTGGAGGGAGGATTTGTATGTTAGTTATAACTAGAAAAAAAGGTGAGTCAATTTTAATCGGTGATAATATAGAAATAACAGTAGTTAAGGTTGATGATGGCTCTGTTAAGCTTTCTATAGCTGCACCTAAAAATATTACAATACTTAGAAAAGAGCTTTACAAGGACGTAACTGAAGAAAACAAAAATGCTGCTCATTTTGACAGCTCAATATTAAAAAATATTAAAAGATAAATACGGGGGGACAGCTTAATATGGAAGTTAGAGTTACTAGTCAGGGAAGACAAGGAGCTTTAGATACAAATATAAACTTAAATAATGGGGTGCAAAATAATAGTACAAATACTGCAGGAAATATAAATAACATCGATAATAAGGATATAGACAATAAAAAGATAACTGAAAAGGATTTAAAAAAAGCTGTAGATAAGCTCAACAAATTCCTTGAAGATAATAAAACTCATGCTGAATATCAGTTTCACGATAAGTTCACAAACGATTTAATGGTTAAAATAGTGGATGACAACGGTAAGGTAGTTCAGGAAATACCTCCAAAGAAAATTCTTGATATGGTTGCAAAGATGTGTGAAATTGTTGGAGTGATTTTTGACAAAAAGGCATAAAAGGAGGGCAGTCTATGGAGTATATATTAAATAAAATAGATACTGACCTTCGCCAAAAAATAAATGATGCCGCCAAGGAAGGCCTAATACATGGCACTAAAAACATTGAGATAAACAAGGACAAGCAGAAAGAAAAAAAGGATTATAATCCTGAAAGATATGATAATCATAAGAAAATTATTGTGGATGCTGTTAAAGCTGAAAAGATTGAGATAGATGCTACTAATGAGAATGTAGAATACGATGAAGCTTCAAAGGGCGTTTATCTTGATACCAAAAAATAGAGGAGGCAAAACTATGCAAAGCAGTAATGCTTATAACGTTTATAAAAATAACAGTGTAAATTATGCTTCAAGAGAACAGCTTCTTCTAATGCTTCTTGACGGAGCAGTGAAGTTTTCTAAAATGGGAAGACAAGCTATTTTAGACAAAGACGTTAAAAATGCACATGAAAATATTGTAAAAACTCAAAATATTTTTTATGAGCTTATGGTAACTTTAGATGTCTCTAAAGGTGGAGAATGGGCTCAGCAGTTAATGAATGTCTATGACTTTATAGTAAGAAGACTAGTTGATGCTAATCTTAAAAAGGACATTGATATAATGAATGAGATTATTCCTTTAATAGAGGACGTTAGAGATACTTGGAGCGAAGCTTACAAGGTATCTAAAAACGCAAAATAACAATTTATATTTAGGTGGTGAATTTTATGAGTGATGTATCGGGTACTCCCAGCGGAATGACTGGTGCTGGTGGTGGAAATTTATTAAGAATTACTGGTATGGCAACAGGTCTTGACGTAGATGCTATGGTTAAAAAGATGATGGCTGCAGAGCAGACCAAGATGGATAAAATTAAACAAGACCGTCAAACAGTAGCTTGGAGACAAGAGGCTTACCAAGATATTATAAAGGATTTAAAAGATCTTCAAAGCAGTTTCCTTGATTCTAGTTCTTCTGATAAAAATATTTTGTCTTCATCAAGCTTTTCACCTTTTGATGTAAATGGTGTAAATGGGGCAATTGCAAATATTTCAGCCAGCGCAGGAGCTGTTCCAGGAAATTATACTATTAATGTTACAGGTATCGCGCAAGGAGCTGGAGTAATCAATCAATTAGATTCTGGAATTAGTTTAAGTACAAAACTTACTGATAAAAATCCTAGTTTAGTAGGAGTACTAAACCTTAATCTGACTGTAAATGGAAATGCTCTTAAAATAAAGATTGATAACTCAAGCGGAAGTATGACATTAAATGACTTGATTACTACAATTAATAATCAAGGTTCTGGTACAGTTAAAGCTTCTTTTAACGAACTTTCTGGCAAATTTACTTTGCAGTCAGTGAAAACCGGTCAATCAGCCAAAATGCAAATATCAAGTGATTCAACTTCTGATTTAACTGACTTTCTTAAAATAAACCCTTTAGATATCGGGGTAGATAAGATAGGCTCTAATGCTAATTTTACTTTACAAGTTCCGGGGGATGCTACTGTCTATCCGGTAAATGATAAGGAAAGTAATAACTTTTCCTTAAATGGTGTTAACTACAGTCTGCAGGGGCCAGGGTCAAGTACTGTTTCTATAAGTCAAAATTCACAAAAGGTATTTGATAAAATTAAAGGTTTCATAGATAAATATAATGCTATAGTAGATAAAATTCAGACAAAAATCACTGAGAAAAAGAATTATGATTATAAGCCCTTAACAGATACTCAAAAGAGCCAGATGAAAGAGGCTGACATCACAGCTTGGGAAAGTAAAGCAAAGGCTGGAATATTAAGAAATGATGAAAATCTTCAAAAGATTCTTCAAGATCTTAAGGAATCTTTTTCAACCGCAGTAACAAATTCAGGGCTTTCTTTCGGGAAATATGGCTCAAATAGTATAGGACTTAATTTTTCAGATGAATATAGCAAACCAGCACACATAGATATTATTGATGAAGGCAAGCTGAAGAGTGCCATTTCTCTAAATAGCGCTCAAGTACAAAAAATGTTTACTAATGTGTCATCAACGACTTTTGATGGAAGTTATGATTCTTCGAAAACGACTTATAGAGAAGATGGTATTTTTACGAGAGTAAAAAAGATACTTGAGTCCAATGTTGGTCTTACCAACGTTATTTCAAATAAGAATATACTTACAAAGTATGCAAATTATCAAGATGATTTTTCTTATTTTGGAGGTGGAGGAACCAATACTCTTCCAGACCAATTGTACCAAAAGGATAAATTGATAAAATCCATGACTGATGCGCTTGCCAAGAAGCAGGAAAGCTATTATCAAAAGTTTTCTAAACTAGAAACTGCTATGAATCAGCTAAATAGTCAGCAATCTTGGCTGACTCAGCAGCTTGGAGGTTAAAATTAATTGAAAGAGTATGAGGTTATATTTGAGCAATATAAGGTTATGTCAATTAAAATATTAGAAAGCTTGATAAAGGAAGATTATGATATTTTATCACAGCTTTTAGGTGACAGAGAGTTACTCATAGAGAAAATGAAAGAATTAAACCTTGATACTACAGATTTTAAGAATCAAGCTGTAAAATACGGTATTATTGAGAACGAAGCTAAAATCAAGTTATTAATGATTCAAAAAATGGATGATATAAAACTAAAACTTCATAAACTTGAACTCGGAGAGAAGGCTAATAAGTTTTATAATAAAAGCTTTTATGACAACAATAAAGTATTTAGTAAAAAGGTGTAGAATCTTAAAATATTTTTTAAAAAGGGTATAAAGTAATTAAAATAATTGACGATTATATCAATATACAGTAATTAAACTGGCCAGGTTTAATACAGTAAGTAATGATAGTAAGCTCAAAGAGCTTGACTATAAATAAAAATGGACAAGGATGTCCAAAAACAAAATTCAAGGAGGAATTTTATTATGATAATCAATCACAATTTAGCAGCAAATAATGCTATCAGATTTATGAACTCTAACTCAGCAAATGCAAGTAAGTCAATGCAAAAACTTTCTTCTGGTCTTAGAATTAATAGCGCATCAGATGATGCTGCAGGATTAGCTATATCTGAAAAAATGAGAGGACAAATCAGAGGTCTTGATCAAGCTTCAAGTAATTCTCAAGATGCTATATCATTAATAGGAACAGCTGAAGGTGCTTTAAATGAAACTCACTCTATTCTTCAAAGAATGAGAGAATTATCAGTTCAAGCAGCTACTGATACTAATACTGCAACTGATAGATCAGAAATACAAAAAGAAGTAACTCAATTAACTTCAGAAATTGATAGAATTGCAAATACAACAGAATTCAATACAAAGAAATTATTAACTGGTTCTATCGGTGTAAGCACTACTGATGGAGCAAATATAACTCAACTTGCATCAACTGCAGATACAAAAGCTGGAACATTATCATTTACTGCAAATGGTACAATGGCTAAAGCAGCGAGTGGTGACTTAGTTCTTACTGCAGGTGTAACAACTGCATCCGCTGCAGGTACTTTAAACATTACAGCAAATGGTAAAACTTATAATGTTGGATTTAGTGCTGGCCAATCAATGACAGACATTGCTAAAAATATTAGCAGTGTAGTTGATGGATATACTGCTACATTTGATGCTGCAAATCACAAAATTAGTTTTACTTCTAATGTTGCAGATGCAGATCAGACATTAACAGTTGCAGAAGCAACAGCAACAACATTGGATGGAACAATAGATTTGTCAAGCATCGCAGCTAATGGTATAGATACAGCTAATGCAGTAAATGGTGTTAAGAGTGCAAATGCTAGTGGATTAGTATCTGCTGGATCAACTTTCTCATACCAAGGAAACGAAGTTACAGTAACATCTGGTAACTTTACTGGATTAAAGTTTACACTTGCAGCTGATGCTGGAAGTACAACTACTGCATCAGTTAGTGGAAAGTCAATAACTGTAAATCAATCATTAACATTCCAAATAGGTGCTAACAAAGATCAAAACTTAAGTTTAGCAATAAATGCTATGGATTCACAAAACTTAGGTGTTTCAGCTATTGATGTTACAACTCAATCAGGAGCAAATAATGCAATTGAATTAGTAAATAATGCAATTGAATCTGTTTCATCTGAAAGATCTAAACTTGGTGCTTACCAAAATAGATTAGAGCACACAATAGCTAACTTAGGAACATCAAGTGAGAACTTAACATCATCTGAATCAAGAATTAGAGACGTTGATATGGCTAAAGAAATGTCAGCATTCTCAAAGAACAATATTCTTGCTCAGGCTGCTCAAGCTATGCTTGCGCAAGCAAACCAACAACCTCAACAAGTTCTTCAGTTATTAAGATAATTTTAGAACAATATAAGAAGAGTCAGGGCAGTGATGTTCTGGCTCTTTTCTTAAACTTTTTTAATTAGTTTTCAATTCGCGATCGTCTAATCTTATCTACTACACTCCAGTAACTTCTATTCAAAGTGGTTGCTATATCTTTGCTACTAACTCCTGATTTCTTTAATTGAACTAACAAATTTACTTCTTGGCTTGAATATGAGGTATCATTGGGATGAAGTGTTGATAATACAGATTGAATATTATTTAGTTCTAACTGTTTTTGCTTTGCAATTAGTTTTTCCTGAATATTAATCTTATAAGTCATACAAGAAATTTCTTTTACTGTTGGTGAGACTAAATCTATAAATTTTATAATCTAATTTTGCTTGTTTAATTCTAATATATAATGTTTTCCATCAGGTCTGTTTTTAAGTTTGAATTCTATGTTAAAAGTATTTTTTATATGTTCTAGTAGAATAATATTTTCTTCTTTAGAAAAGCTTAATGAATAGAGGGAAGTTCTTGGGAATAGATATTTAACCTTATTCTTTCTAGTTGTAGAATCAATTACTAAGTTTCCATCATCCATATAAAAACAAGCCAGTCCTATAGGATGATTAAGCAACTTGACATTTTGTTAAGTAATAGTTTTTATTTTATTTATATAGAAAATACTATAAAGTTCAGTAAATATATGATAGCTTGGAGAGCATAGCTTTCCGCATTCTATAATCAACTTGTTTATCACATCCATGTTCTCTATAATAAGCATTTTTACTTCTGCCATAAAGAGCAAGGTTGCCATCACCTAATATACTTACTAATAAAATATTCATTTCAACTTGTGTTAGATTATTTTTCATATTCTTTTCCTTTTACATATTTTCATTAGCATTAGTAATAAAAAGGTGCTGTATTCAAAACAATATCTTGCAATCATTATAAACATCAACTAATTAACTAATATGCTAAGCTAGCAAGTACTTGAGTAGTAACTTATTTTTTGAAGATATGTTATTTATACTACAAAAATTATGTTATAATATTTTTATAGATGAAGAAGAAGCTTTAAAAGCTTAGGAATTATATATAAACATGTAAGAAAATAACACTATTTTAGAATATATTGTTTTTATAAATGGAGGTTTAAACGTGGATATTGCAGCATTGTCTATGATATTGAGTCAATCAAAGGTTCAGCAATCAGCTGGTTTAGCAATAACTAAGCTGGCAATGGATACAAGCAAAGAGATTTCGTTACAAATGACTAAGATGATAAGTAATATGTCAGTTGATCCTAATCTTGGTCAGCACTTGGATGTAAGGGTATAATTATAAATGAATGGAAAAATCCTAGAGTAAGCATCAGTAGTTGGAATTATGGCTGCTGGTGCTTTTTTCTATCCTTCAGCATCAGTGAAGCTTGGAAGTACTTCCTAAGCGCACTGCCCGTTTATATCATGACTTTGGGCAGCATAAGTTGATATAAATAATAATATAGCGGCTTGAAATCTTTATTTGTAAGCCTTTAAGCAATTACAGACATATCTGTTTAATTGTTATGATGTAAATTTATTTATGATAAGATTGTAGTCTCTAAAGATTATGTAACAACTTTGTAAGTACATTAACTTAGATTATTGAACGGTTTATCTATAAATATTACAATATTACTTAATTACAATATTTATAGTATATATAATAGTTAGTTTGTATTTTCTATAAAAGGATTAAAATTAATAAGTATATATACATTTAAAAAAGTGTAATATTGTAATAATTAAAAGTCATTTTAATGATTATAATAAAAAGATATTAATATATGAAAGCTACAGGACTTCAAGAGAAAGAAATATTAGAAATAAGAAATAAGCAGAGCCTCATAAAATTTCTTCTAAAGTTATTTTTGTCTACTCGACAATATAAATAGAAATCAAAATAATAAAAAACCAAGGATGATTATCTACATCACCTCAGGAAGAGGTGATGAGTAGTATTAATCATCCCTTTTTTATTTTTCTCTTCAAGGAGGTTGAATTAAGTATGCTTGTATTGGGAATAAAACCTGGTGAGTAATTAGTTATTGACAAAAGAATAATTGTAAAAGTTGCAAGAAGTGAGAATGGAGAGTTAAGACTAGCTATCAATACACCAAAGGATGTGGAAATACTTAGAGGAGAAATTTATGAAAGTAATAATAGTAAAAGAGCCATATAAATGTTTAACAAGTAAACAGTATTATAAATCAATGAAGAAGTTAACTAGAAAAATAGATATCGCGATATCATGATAAGAAGATAAGAAGTTATCTCGGTGAGGAAAAACAGAAAATATAATTAGTCATGGAGGAGTTAATTACTAGTTTAATCTGGCAGATGGTCAGCAAAGGCAATGCTTGCGTAGGCAAACAGTCTGCCTTAGGGTGTTCTTCAGTTATTAAGATAAAAAATTAAGTGTTGGAGCAGTGCTTCGACTCTTTTTTATAAAAAATGTTAAAGTTTTGTTTTATGTGCACGATAATTAACTTATAATAGAGATAAAAACGATGGAGTTGGTAATAGATGAGATTATATCATAACTTGGCATCGCAGAATATTTATAATGAGCAGTCAAAAATTCTTCAAAAACAAAGTAAGGCTCTTTCTAGAATTTCTTCTGGTTTAAAGGTAAATAGTGCTAAAGATAATCCAGATGCTTTAGCGCAAAGTGAAAGGATTAGGATGCAGATACGCGGAGTTCAAATGGCCAGCCGTAATACTCAAGACGGGGTAAGTATGCTGCAAACTGCAGAGGGGGCACTGGGAAACATTAATGAGTACTTAGGTAGAATAAGGGAATTGACTGTGCAGGCTGGAAGTGGTGCTAATAGTCCTGAAGATAAAAAAACAATAAAGACTGAAATAGACCAAATGCTTAAGGGCATAAACGATGCTGCAAATAATATGGAGTTTAATGGTGTTAAGCTTTTAGCTCATGATATGGACCCTGTTAACGAGGCTGCTAATGAGTTATCTATGTCTGTGGGTGCTAATAAAGACGAAGTTGTTAAAATACCTATGTGTGATTTAAGAATTGACAACTTATCAGATAAAAGCGGAAATTTATTAAAGAATATAGATGTTACAGCTCCTGGCGGGGTTGATAATGCTCTAAAGGTAATTGACGGAGTAATTGATAATGTACTCTCAATAAACAGCAAATATGGAGCTATTGAAAACAGATTAGACAGCAGCTTTAATGATTTAAATGAAATTAGCGATAGAATGGAAGGAGCAGACAGCAGCCTTCGTGATGCAGATATTGCTGAAGAAATGATGGAGTTTTCAAAAGATAATATACTTGCAGAGGCAGGAACTGCATTAATGGCTCAAACAAACAAATTACCGCAGGATATACTTAAAATATTAGAGAATATGAGAAGATAGTAAAAATATTAAAATACTGATATTAGACTTGGATAATTCCAAGTCTTTTTTTGTCTTCTTTATTATAGTTTAGCAAATTTATGAAACTTTTATATACTGATAGCAGGAAATGGTTGCCCACAAACAGTTTATCGTAATTGGCATATTAAACAAATTTTAGTATAAAAAAATTGTCGTAAATGCATAATAGTAAAAAAATAAGTGTACAAATAATCTGTTTTCATGTAAAATAAAATTAATTAAATACCGCGAAATGTGCAATATTAATGGAAAAATAACCTAAATGATTATGGAGAGGATTGTATGAGTATAAATAATTTGTCGAATAGTTCTGAAACATATAGCCTTTTAAAGAAGGGGCTTGATGCTTCCTCACTAAGAAGCAAGGTTACTGCAAACAATATAGCTAATATTAATACAAAGGGATATAAGAAATATACAGTTTCTTTTGAAGAGAATCTAAACAAAAGCATAGATTCACTTGATTTAAAAACCACTGAAGAAAAACATATTAAAGATGGAAGCGAAAGTGGCGATATTAGTGTTCAACAAGACACCTCAACAAGCACAAGGCAAGATGGAAATAATGTAGATATAGATAATGAAATGGCAAATCAAGCAGCAAATCAGCTTATGTATAATGCACTAATAAGTCAGGTTAACAGCAGACTATCACTAGAAAGATATGTAGTTAATGGAGGTAAATAATAAATATTATGATTAATGCTTTTAATACTTTAAGAATAAGTGCAAGCGGACTTTCAGCAGAGAGACTTAGAATGGATACTGTAGCTTCCAATATAGCAAATGTAAATACTACAAGAGGAGAAAATGGACAACCTTATAAAAGAAAGATTGCAGTTTTCCAAGAGAATTTAGATAGTGCTATTGATAATCAGACAGGGCAAACTAAAGATAAGCTTTTGGGAGTTAAGGCAGTAGGAATAGAAGAGGACCAATCACCACTTAGAAGAGTATATGATCCTTCAAATCCAGATGCTGATGCTGAAGGCTATGTTAATATGCCAAATGTAAATATTTTAAACGAAATGGCAGATATGATAGCATCCACGCGTGCCTACGAAGCTAATGTTAACGCAATGAATGCAGAAAAAGGAATGTTTTCAAAAGCTTTAGAAATCGGGAGATAAGGAGAATAGAATATGAAGATAAATGGTTTTGTTCCAGACAGCAGTATTTTTGACAGTATGAAAACTGCTGATAAGGTTACCAGCAAGGAAAATGATAGTAGCTTTTTTGATACTTTAAAGCAAAAGTTAGATGAGGTTAATGATCAACAGATACAAGCAGACGATATTACAGAGCAATTTGTTAAAGGTGATGATGTTGATATTCATCAAGTAATGCTAAGTACAGAAGAGGCTAAAATGTCTTTAGAGCTTGCTGTTCAAATCAGAAATAAGCTTGTTGAAGCTTATCAGGAAATCAATAGGATGCAGTTATAGTTATTATATATTATAAGGAGTGCTATGAATGGGTAAGCTATCGGATTTTTTTAAAAAGCAATACGATAAGTGGAAGAATCTAAAAAGTGGTGTGAAGATAGCTTTGGGGGTTAGTTTTATTGGAGTATTGATTGTTGCTATTTATTTAACTGTGTCTTTAGGTTCCACAAAATATAGTGTTTTGTTTGCTAATTTAGAATCAGACCAGGCAAAGGCTGTAATGGATCAATTAAAACAGCAGAAAATTACTGATTACAAGATTTCAGGAAATTCTATTCTTGTTCCCAGCACACAGGTTGATTCTCTTAGACTTCAGTTAGCTCCGCAAATCGATTCAACTAGCAGCGGATGGGCGTTATTTGACACAGGCAATACGTTTTCATCAACTGATGCAGAACTAAAAATAAAATATCAGAGAGCTCTTCAAGCTGAACTAGAAAAGACAATAAAAAGTTTTCCTCAAATAGATAAAGCCAGAGTTACTTTGGTTTTACCTGAAGATAGTGTGTTTGTAAAGGATTCTACCCCAGCAAGTGCATCAGTTACATTAATTATGAAATCAGGACAAGCTTTAAACGATGATCAGGTTAGAGCAATAGTAGCACTTGTTACTGGAAGTGTTAAAAATTTACCAAAAGAAAATGTTCAAGTTGTTGATGATAAAATGAAGCTTTTAACAAAGGATTTGTTTGATGAAGATAAAATGGCTATAAATAGTGCAACTGAAAAGCAGCAGCAGTATAAAAGCAATTTAGAAAAGCAGCTTGAAACCAAGGCAATGGAACAGCTTTCAAAGCCCTATAAAAATAAGGTAACTGTTAAGGTAAATGCTGATGTGGATTTTGATGCAGTTCAAAGTACAACCAATACTGTTGACCCTAAGGGAACTGTTGTGAGCGAAAAGTATACTAGAGATACAAATGGTGCTACAACTACAAGACCATCGCAAAGTCCAGTAGATAATAATATGACAAATGGTACTACAACTACAACTACCAATACTAATGGTAATGTAACACATGAAGAAGAAACTAAGAATTATGAAATAAGCAAAAGTGAAACTAAAACTGTTAAAGCACCTGGGTCTGTAAAAAGGTTAACCGCCTCTGTTATTATTGATGGAACACTCGACAGCACTCAGCAGCAGCAAATTAAAGATTTAGTTTCTAATGCTATAGGCTATGATCAAAATAGAGGCGATACAATTACTGTAGAAGGAATGAAGTTTGATACTACTGACCTTCAGGCTGCTCAAAAAACTATAGATGAAATGAAACAGGCTGATGCTCAGACTCAAAAGATGACTCTATATAAGGAGCTTGTTGCTGGAGGAGCAGGTTTAATTGTCTTAATAATATTTATAATTGCTATGGCAAGAAGGAGAAAAAAGAGCTTGCCACAGGAAGAACAATTGGAAGCTATTGTGCCTCCTAAAGGTATTGACGTGCTTATAGGAAACGAAGAGCCGAAAGTACAAGTAGAGTTTAAGCCAATAGATTTTGATAATGAAAGTAATAGTGAGAGATCTCATATTGAAAAAGAAATAAAAAGATATGCAGCTGAAAAACCAGAACAGGTTGCCGATATTATAAAATCTTGGCTGGCTGAAGATGAGAGGTGATAGTTAGTGGCTAAGGAGACAAAATTAACTGGTGTTCAGAAAGCTGCAATACTATTTATAACCTTGGGTCCAGATGCAGCCTCAGGAATTATAAAAAAGCTTCCTGAATCAGAAATTCAAAAGATTACCTATGAAATAGCTAATATTACTTCAGTAGGACCGGAACAGAAGGAAGAAATATTAGATGAATTTATTCAAATAAATAAGGCCAAGGACTTTATCATCGAAGGTGGACTTGAATATGCAAGGACACTTCTTGGAAAAGCTCTTGGTGCTCAAAGAGCTAAAGAAATAATGGAAAAGGTCACTGAAGCTACACAACAGTATAGACCTTTTTCCATTGCAAGAAAGGCCGATGCTCATCAGCTTTTAAATATAATTTCAAATGAGCATCCCCAAACTATATCTCTTGTACTTTGCTATCTGCAGCCAGACAAGGCAGGTCAGATTCTTTCAGCACTTCCAGAGGATGTACAGTCTGAAGTTGCACTTAGAATTGCTTCTATGAACAATACTTCACCAGCTGTAATCAAGGAAGTAGAAAAGGTTCTTGATACAAAGCTATCAAGCGTTGTTAAGTCTGATATGACTGTTCTAGGAGGGGTTCAGACACTTGTTGATATATTGAATCAGGTTGATAGAACTACAGAAAAGAATATTACAGAGGGTCTTGAAAAAGAGAATGCAGAACTTGCCGAAAAAATCAAAGAGTCTATGTTTGTATTCGAAGATATTATTACGCTTGATGATGTATCAATTCAAAGAGTTCTTAGAGAGGTTGATACTAAGGAACTTGCACTTGCCCTTAAAGGCTGCTCGGAAGAAGTTGCTAATGCTATTTTCAGAAATCAATCAAAGAGAGCTGCTGCCGCTTTAAAGGAAGATATGGAATTCTTAGGACCAGTAAGACTTATGGATGTTGAAAAAGCACAGCAAAAGATTGTTTCGGTAATTAGAAGATTAGATGAAGCTGGCGAAATTGTAATCTCTAGAGGTGGCGAAGATGCAATCATCGTATAATGTTATAAAAAATAACAGCGTTAAGCCTACAGGCTTAAGGGAAATTGTTACTAATATTGAGATAGAAAAAATAGTAGACCCTGAGGTTGAAAAAAGTACAAAGCCTTATATAGAGAGTTATGAGAACTTAGCTAAAAATATATTGGAAAATGCTCGAAGGCAAAGTGAGCAAATAAAATTAAAAGCATTTGATGAGATAAGAAAATTAGAAGAAGAAGCGTTTAATAAGGCTGAGCAGCTTAAAAAAGAAGCCTTTGAGCAAGGTTTTAGCGAGGGGCAGCTGGAGGGCTTTAATAAGGCATACTATGAAACTATTGACAGCGCAAAGCTTGAAGCTGAAGGTATTGTATCAATGGCTCATGAATTATTAAATAATGCAAAATCAGAATACGAAAATTATTTAAAAGAAAAGACAAGTGAAATTAGTGAACTTATATTAACAATTTCTAAAAGCGTTATAAAGAGAGAAATAGAAGACAAGGGTATGATAAATGAAATGATTTTAAGTGCCCTTGAGACTTCTAAAAACTCTAAAAATTTTATTATACGATGCAATAGTTTACACCTTGAAGAACTAAAGGCTCAGATTGACAATTGGAAAGAACAGCTCGGTTTCTTCGGTGATATTTTTATACTAAAAGATAACAGTTTAGAGATAGGAAATGCTGTAATTGATAAAGGCAATGGCAAAATAGTAGTTGGAGTAGATTACGCACTTTTAAGAATTAAGGATATTCTTGAAGGGAAGGAGTAATATGTTTTCAGTGGATTTTGCAGCTCTTAAGAAAAAGATAGAAGATACGAGTTTAGTATATGTAGAAGGATTAGTTAAAAAAGTTATAGGTCTCACAATAGAGGTTGAAGGTATAAGAGCTTTTGTTGGTGAGGTCTGTACTATATATAACGAAAAAAATCTTCCTATTACTTGTGAGGTAGTAGGGTTTAAAGAAGATAATGTTATATTAATGCCTCTTGGAGAACTTATTGGTATAGCTCCTGGCTGCAGGGTTGTCTCCCATGGAAAACCTTTAAGCGTTAGTTGTTCAGATAACCTTTTAGGTAAAATTTTAGATGGGCTTGGAAATCCTTTAGAAGGAGAAGAACTAAGAGGCGAAGCTTTATATCAGCTTGATAGAGATCCTCCTGACCCACTAAAGAGAAGAAGAATTAAAGATGTGCTTCCAACCGGGGTTAGAGCAATTGATGGCTTTTTAACCTGTGGAGAAGGGCAAAGAGTTGGTATATTTGCAGGCAGTGGTGTTGGTAAAAGTACAACACTAGGAATGATTGCTAAATACGCGGAAGCTGATGTGAATGTAATTGCTCTTATAGGGGAAAGAGGAAGAGAAGTACTTGACTTTATTGAGAGAGACTTAGGAGAGGAAGGACTGAAAAGATCTGTTATAGTATGTGCTACTTCTGACAGACCAGCTTTGGTAAGACTAAAGGGAGCTTTTACAGCTACAGCAATTGCAGAGTACTTTAGAGATCAGGGCAAAAAGGTAATACTAATGATGGATTCAGTAACTAGATTTGCTATGGCGCAAAGAGAAGTTGGACTTGCTATCGGTGAGCCGCCTGCTACAAAAGGCTATACACCTTCAGTGTTTGCAATGCTTCCTAGACTTATGGAACGTTCAGGAATGTCTGATAAAGGCTCTATAACAGCTTT
The DNA here is from genome assembly GCF_016765585.1 of Clostridium rhizosphaerae. Lineage (GTDB taxonomy): Bacteria > Bacillota > Clostridia > Clostridiales > Clostridiaceae > Clostridium_AT > Clostridium_AT rhizosphaerae. Next base: position 221,254 of record NZ_JAESWC010000018.1, on the reverse strand, counting down.
TTATACGGTTCTTGTTGATGGTGATGATTTTAATGAGCCTATTGCGGATGCAGTGAGAGGTATACTGGATGGACATATTGTATTATCTAGAGCTCTTGCCGCAAAAAATCATTATCCTGCTATAGATATTTTAAGCAGCGTAAGCAGACTTATGTCTGAAATAGCTGATGATGAGCATAAAAAAACCGCTTCTTTATGCAGAGACTTACTTGCAACTTATAAGGATTCTGAGGATTTAATTAATATTGGAGCCTATGTTAAGGGAAGCAATAAAAAGGTTGATATGGCTATCAATTATAATGATGCTATTGAAAAATTCTTAAGACAAGGTGTTAAGGAACATACAGAATTTAAAGACAGTTTAATCGCCTTAAAAAATATTTTTAAATAGGAAGTGCTTAGAAGTTGGAAGGTTATAAGTTTAGACTGCAAAAATTATTGGACATAAGATCTGATAAGGAAGAGGAAAGCAAAAGATTATTTAAAGAAGCACAGCTTGAGAGAGAAGGGGCTGAGCAAAAGTTAAATACTCTTAAGGAAAACTATAACAAGTATAGATCTTCTGAAAGCAAAAATCTTGTAGAGCAAAAGCTAAAGCATATGTATCTTAATGCGCTGAATGTATCTATTGTTGAAGCAGATACAATTCTAAAGCTGAAAACTGATAAACTTGATGAAAGAAGAGAGCAGTTAAAGCAAAGACAAATCGAAAGAAAAACTGTTGAAACTCTTAAAGATAACCAGTTAAAAGCTTTTATTAAGGAACAAGATTTTATAGAGCAGAAAACTAATGATGAGTTTGCTTTATACGGATTTTTAAGAGCACGTGAAAGGAGGTGAAAAAGTGGTAAACTCGGTTACAAATGTTACAGTTCAAAGTACAAATGATTCAAATAGTGCAATAAAGAAGGAAGCATCAAAAGAAGTAAAAAGCAGTTTCAAAGAGGTACTTGATAACACAAAGGAAGAAGAGGTTAAGTCCGAGCCTTCTGTTAAAGACAAAGGTGAAACAGAGGATGAAAAAAATACTACGGATTTAAATGAATTGAATGAAAAATTAGATAGTATGGATATAGACCAGATTATCAACATGCTGATGCTTTTGAAAATTGATCCTAAAGATATATTAAGTCTTAAGGAAAGTATAAAAAAGTGCGACTCTGATAATATAAAGGCAATTATTTCAAAACTTGTTGAAGATACTTCTGTGCAGCAGGTTAAATCTGTCGTAGAACTAGCAACTAATCAAAATTTAAAATCAATAGATAGTAATATGAAGTCTAAAGAACAAGGTATTAGCGATATTATTTCTAATATTTTAAAAAATGACGAAGTTGTAAATATACCTGATAAACAACCAGTTCAAGCAAAGCCTGGGTATGAGCCTGATAACAAACAAGAAATTATTGCTATGCTGCATAAAAGGTTTACTGAAGGCAACTTAAATCCTAATAATAAACAGCCAGATGAGAGCGTTGATTTAAAGTTGAATAAGATTTTGCAGGAAGTTACAAATAATGAATATGTAAAACTATCTAAAGGAGATTTATCAATTAATACGAATTTGGCAGAAAATGAAAACCTAAACGATAGTAAACTTAATTTTGTTGAACAAATACCTTCTAAGAGTACTGAAAAAGAAGACAAACTTTTAAAGAACTTGATTCAGCAGGACAAACCAAAGGGAGCTAAAGACGCTATTGGTGATAAAATCACTAACGTTTTATCAAGATTTGAAGTTTCAACTTTAAACAAACCAGTGGTTGCTGTTGACACGCCGGTAGTAAACAAGGCAAGCTTTAATATTGACTTAATAAAAGCAGTTAAATATATGGATATCAATAATCTTAAAGAGCTTTCAGTTAAAATTATGCCGAAGGATTTAGGGCAAATGGTTATTAGGTTGACTATGGATAATGGTATTATGAAGGCTAATATTACTGCAACTAATAAGGAAACTTATGATTTGCTAAACTCCCAGCTTCCAGCAATAAGCAAGCAGCTTTCAGAGCAAAACTTGTCAATACAAAGCTTTAGCTTAAGTTTAAGCAACGGAGATAATTTCCTTTTCAATGGAAATGAAAGCAATACTGACGGCCAGCAAAAAAATCATAAAAAAAATGTGGGTATAGATGCAATTGAAGATGAGGATTTGTTATCTGAAGCAAATATACAACAAGAAGGTAATGTTAATTTATTAGCATAAAAAGGAGGTAAAGGATAATGTCTGAAAATGTAACTAACACGACTGCATTTAGTGTTGACAAAAAAACAAGCACTGCTACAGCAAAGGGTACTAAGATAGTAAAGCCTGGAAATGAGATGGACAAAAATGCTTTTTTAAGAATATTAAGTGCTGAACTATCAAACCAAGATCCTGAAAATACTAAAGATTCAACACAATACGTAGCACAAATGGCTCAGTTTGCATCACTAGAACAAATGACGAATTTAAATAGCGGTGTGACTTTAATGGGAGCATCAAATTTAATTGGAAAGTCAGTAAAATTAAACGCAGTAGATGATTTTGGAAATCAATATGCAGGTACTGTTATGGGAGCAGTTAAAGATGGATCAAGTATAAAACTTAATATTAAAGTTGATGAAAATGGCAAAAAAGTAACAAAAGAATTCCCATACGAAGACATTTTAGAAATTGAGTAGTTAGGAAATATAAGCTATGAGTTATAGAGTTATCAATGGCAAGTTGTATTCTGTTGATGATTATACTAAGTTTTCATCTGAAGTAAATAGAAAAGTTAGTGATGGGACTAGCTTTAAAGAAATTCTTTCAAAAGAAATAAATAAAAAAGATGGCTTTGTAATATCAAATCATGCTGCAGAAAGACTTAAGGAGAGAAATATCACTTTAAATGAAAGTGATATGAATACGATAAATGATGGAATTAATAAAGCTCTGGAAAAGGGAGCTTCAGAATCACTAATTTTGTATAAAGATGTAGCTTTTTTAACAAGTATTAAGAACAGGACTATAATTACTGCAGTTGATAAGGAAAGCAGCAAAGGAAATGTATTTACTAATATAGACAGTGTAGTGCTTTTATAATAGGCAGGACCTTCAATAGGATGCCTTACTTTGCGGAATGACGGAAGCAAAGTTTATAATTGAACAAAAATAAAGAAATTGGAGGAAAGTAAATGTTAAGATCATTATATTCAGGAATATCTGGAATGAAGGTAAATCAAACAAAGCTTGATGTTATAGGTAATAATATAGCTAACGTAGGTACAACTTCTTTTAAAGGAGCAAGAGTTAGATTTCAGGATATGTTAAGCCAAAATGTATCACAAGCTTTAGGGCCTGGATTGAATCAAGGTGGTGTTAACCCAAGACAAGTTGGTCTTGGAGTGCAGATGGCAGGTATAGACACAATGGTTTCTCAGGGAATGATGCAGCCTACCAGCAGAAATCTTGATGCAGCAATAGACGGAGATGGATATTTTATGGTTGGAACTGGGCAAGTTCCAGCAAACAATGGAGCTGGTGTCGGCATAAATAATGGAAAAATTACAAATGCAAACAATATGGCTGTCCAATATACAAGGGATGGTTCCTTTACTCTTGATGAACAAGGAAATTTATTGACTTCTGACGGCAGCAGGGTTTTGGGATATGCTCTAGTACAAACCATTACCAATGCTGGTGTTACCACCACAACAAACAGCGTAGATTACAGCACAAACGGTTCGTTAAATTTTGTTGATCTTAATGATGGTGTAAATAAACCAGTAGCTGGTAATACCTTAGTTCCGCTTAAGGTTCCAGACAGCGTTATAAAAAATGGAAATGAAATGAGAATAAAAACTTTTTCAATTGGTAAAGACGGCGTAATTTCGGCTGTACTTGAAGATGGTTCAGTAACGGGGCTTGGACAAATTGCTATGGCTTCTTTTAAAAACCCTGCAGGTTTATCAAAGGTTGGAAAAAATCTTTACGAAAGATCAGCAAACTCAGGCGAACCAATTGTGAGAAGCGGGTTAAACGCTGCTACTGACAACAGCAAGGGGTATGGAGATATGCTTCAAGGTATGCTGGAAATGTCAAATGTAGATCTTGCAGAACAATTTACAGACATGATCGTAACTAGCAGAGCCTTTCAGGCAAATTCAAAGACTATAACTACTGGTGATGAAATTCTTCAAGATATACTAAACCTAAAGAGATAGTATTAATATTAATTAGTATCTGAGCCGGATAAATTTATTTTTCTATTTGTTAATTTGGATATGTAATTAAATATGAACTAAGTAATTCCAAAGTTAACAACAATAAAGCAGTTGTAAAAATATGTGTTAACGGATACAATATGATTAGTAAATTTATCTGGCATACTGATTAAAACTATCGTTGTACTTATATTTAAGCTTGCATTTAATACGATAGTTTCAGTATGCTAGATTTGTTTTTTGAAGGCTTACCATACTACAATGAATTTTGGAGGATTTTAATATGATAAAGCTCACAGGACTTAATAATAAAGAACTAATACTAAATGCAGAGCATATTGAAAAACTTGAAGCTGTGCCTGAAAGTTTAATAACCTTAACAAATGGAAATAAGTATCTTGTTCGTGAGAGCAATGAGGAAATCGTAAGTAAGGTTTTGGAATATAAAAGTAAGATACAAAGGTTTGGTTTGTAATTTATAAGTAACAAGATAATAAAGGAGATTTAGAAATGGCTGAGAAGAAAGAAAAAAAAGGGAAAGAAAAGGGGAAAGGCAGTCTATTTAAAATATCTATAATAGTATTGCTTGTATTAGTTGTTTTAGGTCTAGGATTTACTGGTTACCTGCTTTTAACTAATAAGAATGCAGCTGCAGCTGAAACAACGCAAAAAACACAAACTACTAATAATCTAAATAGTATGGAAGCTATTAATGCTCTTAACCAAATTTCATCAAGTACTTATAGTATGGAAGAATTTTTAGTAAACCTTGCTGATGAAGGCGGTAAAAGATATTTTAAAGTAAAGCTTACTCTTGGTTATGAACCAACTAAAAAGAAAGAAAAAGAAATGGCAGCAGAATTTGATACCAAAAAACCGGTTTTAAGAGATGCGATAAACAATATTTTAAGATCAAAGAAAACTACAGATTTAACTACTCAAAAGAATATTGACGATTTGAAGAAGGAAATTCTAACTAAGATCAATCCCTATTTTGAAAATGGAAGAATTAATAATATTTATCTTACTGATATCTTAATTCAATAAAGGAGAAAGATATGGATCTAAGCTTTTTATCTATGATTTTAAAGATAATCATTTTTCTTCCTTTTATTCTTTTTCTATTCTATCTTTCTGTTAAGTTTGGTGGAAACAAGCTGCAGAAAATTCAAAATGGTAAATTTATAAAGGTTTTTGAGAGAGTTCCATTATCAAAGGAAAATAGTTTGCTTGTAGTTAAAATTGGACAAAAAGGATATGTATTATCCTCTTCTAGCGGCAAGATAGAAACTCTTCTAGAACTTAATGGAGACGAACTTTTAAATCTTGAAGAAACTAAGGAAATTCCTGAGTATACTAGCCTTAAAGAATTTTATCAAAAAGTAATCAAAAAGAAGGAAGATTAAATATGAAAAAAAAATATAGTATATTCGCTGCACTATTAGTAGTTTCTTTTATATTTTTGTTAGGATATAAAGTACAAGCTGCACCTGCTGACATACCTATTCCAAAGGTTAATATTTCTGTAGATGGTGCAAATACTCCAAAAGAATATGTAGACAACATAAAACTATTGATTATATTAACTATACTAACTTTACTGCCTTCCATAATCATAATGATGACAAGCTTTATAAGAATTTCTATAGTATTTTCATTCTTAAGAAGCGCTATTGGTACTCAACAGGCACCTCCAAATCAGGTGTTAGTTGGACTAGCAATATTTCTAACAATTTTCATTATGACACCTACCTTTAATGCAGTAAATAATAATGCAATCAAGCCTTATCTTGATAATAAGATAACTCAGGAGCAAGCAATAGAAGCTGGTTCTAAGCCTTTAAGAGAGTTTATGCTTAAAACTACAAGACAAAATGATTTGAAATTATTTATTGATGTGGCAAAAGTTCAAGGAGATATTACAAAAGATAATGTTCCTCTTTATGTTGTTGTTCCGGCCTTTGTAATAAGCGAATTAAAGACAGCTTTTATAATTGGATTTTTATTATATATTCCTTTCCTAATAATTGATTTAGTCGTTTCAAGCGTACTTCTTTCAATGGGTATGATGATGCTTCCGCCGGTAATGGTATCGCTTCCTTTTAAGTTATTGCTATTTGTAATGGTAGATGGATGGCATCTCTTAGTAAAATCGCTGATTATGGGATTTTCGTAGATACAGCTATGAGGTTCAGATAATTAAAAAAGTTTAGTTTTAGGGGTGAGGTTTACTATGAGTGAAAATATGATTATATCGGTTTTAAAGGATGCTATTCAAACAGGGCTTACAATTGCAGCACCAATACTTTTGATATCTATTGTTGTTGGGTTAATTATTAGTATCTTCCAAGCTACTACACAAATACAAGAGCAGACTTTAACTTTTGTTCCTAAGCTTATTTCTGCGGCAGTAGTTGGCCTTATAGCAGGTCCATGGATGCTTCATACAGTCGTGAATTTTACAGAAAGGATATTTTCACTAATTGCAAATGTAGCAAAATAGAAAAGGGATATCAGGGTGATAAATATTGATTAATATGGCATATTTTACGGCTTTGATACTTGTTTTTATAAGGATGATAGGGTTTTTCGCAGTTGTACCAATTTTTTTTCCTAAGGGACTTCCCAATACTGTAAAGGTTGCCTTTACACTTATTGTTGCATATATTTTGTTACCAGGAATTAATTATTCTGCAGTAAATATAACAAGCAATTATATTTTGATTTCATTTATTATAAATGAAGTTATTACAGGACTTACACTTGGTTTTATAACGAATCTATGTTTTTTTAGCATTAAAATGGCAGGGCAATTTATAGATCAGCAAATAGGCTTTTCCATGATTAGTATGTTTGATCCAACCACAAACAGCAACAGTACTTTTATAGAAAACATTTTATACTGGTGCAGTTTGATATTATTTTTTACTATTGATGGTCACCATATGCTCATAAGAGCACTAGTAGAGAGCTTTAATTCCATTTCACTTGGAAAGTTTATTTTATCTGGTGAAAGTGTTAATCTGATTTTAAATGGTTTTGTACAGTTCTTTGCTATAGGGTTGAAAATTGCAATACCTTTGGTATTGATTATTCTTATAACAGATATAACTTTAGGCCTTATAGGCAGGGCAGTGCCTCAAATTAATTTAATGATATTAGGTCTGCCTATAAAGATATTAGTTGGACTTACTTGCTTTGTATTAGCACTTCCTTTACTTTTTAATATGATCACAAATTCCTTTGGAAACATGCAGGATATTTTGAAGGGAATATTTAAGGTAGTACCTTTTATAGTGGTTTTTGCATCAGAAGACAAGACTGAAGAAGCCACTCCTAAGAAAAAGAGCGATGCAAGAAAAAAGGGACAGGTAGCAAGAAGTAAAGAAGTTAATTTGGCTTTAACAATGCTTGCAGCAACTTTAGCTTTTTTAGCACTTGGAAGCTATGCGGGCAGCAGCCTGAAAGATACTATGCAAATGTTTTTAAATAACTATCTATTAACAAATTTAGATTATAACAGCCTTCAAGGTATAACACTAACAGCACTTTGGAGAATAGCCTTAGTAATTTTGCCAATTATAGTGCCTATCATGATAATGGGGGTACTGGCAAACTTTATCCAAGTAGGTTTTATGGTGACTCAGGAGCCTTTAAAACCTCAGCTGTCAAAAATAAATCCTCTAAAAGGGCTTAAAAGAATATTTTCTTTTAGAACTGTTATAGAAACCATAAAAAACCTAATTATTGTTTCAATTTTAGCTTATGTTGGCTATGGTTTTATAAGAGATAATTACAGCTATATTATGCAGATGGGCAATTTAAAAATAGGTGCAGTTCCTGCAGCCTTTGGGAAAATAGTTATGAGTATATTTTCTAAAATAACTATAATAATGGTCGTTGTAGCTCTTGCTGATTATTTGTATCAAAGATTTCAATACAATAAGGATCTAAAAATGACCAAGCAGGAAATAAAGGAAGAATTTAAGCAGCAGGAAGGAGACCCTCAGATTAAGGGGAAAATAAAGCAAAGACAAAGAGAAATGGCTTCAAGAAGAATGATGCAGGCCGTTCCTGATGCAACAGTAGTTGTTACAAATCCTACTCATATAGCCTGTGCTTTAAGATATAAGGAAGGTGAGGACAGTGCGCCTATTCTTATAGCAAAAGGAGCAGATAATGTAGCAATTAAGATTAAAGAAATTGCTAAAAACAGTGAGGTACCTATAATTGAAAATAGAGCTTTAGCGAGACTTATATTTGCTGAAGTAGAGATAGATTCCAAAGTGCCGACCGAAATGTATCAAGCTGTGGCTGAGGTACTAGCACTGGTTTATAAAATGAATAAGAAAAAGTAGAAGGCTTAATTAGTACAGGGGTGAAATGTAGATGGCTTTAAATACAAAATCAAAATTTAATATTAAAAACAATACCGATGTAATGGTAGCATTTGTAGTTATAGGTATTGTACTTATGATTATTATTCCTCTGCCTCCTACAATACTGGATATACTTTTAGCACTTAATATAACAGTATCAGTAGTAATAATACTTTTAACCATGTTTACAACAGAAGTGCTTCAATTTTCTGTTTTTCCAACATTGCTTCTTATTACAACATTGTTTAGACTGGCCTTAAATATATCTTCTACAAGACTTGTATTAAAGGATGCCTACGCAGGGCATATTATTGAAGCTTTTGGAAGCTTCGTTGTTGGCGGAAACTATGTTGTTGGAATTATAATATTTTTAATTATAATGATTATACAGTTTATGGTTATTACAAATGGTTCAGGCAGAGTAGCGGAAGTTTCTGCAAGATTTACATTGGATGCTATGCCTGGTAAGCAGATGAGTATTGACGCAGATTTAAACTCCGGCTTAATTGATGAACATCAAGCTAAGGAAAGAAGAAAGAAAATGCAAATGGAAGCAGACTTTTACGGTGCTATGGATGGTGCTTCAAAATTCGTTAAAGGTGATGCTATAGCCGGAATTATAATTACTTTAATAAATGTAATCGGTGGTATTATTATAGGCGTAGTGATGCTTAAGATGGATATAGCAAATGCAGCACAAACCTATGTAAGACTTACAATCGGTGACGGACTGGTAAGCCAAATACCAGCACTGCTTATATCTACATCTTCAGGTATATTGGTTACTCGTTCTGGAAGTGATGAAAACCTGGGCACATTGGTTACAACACAGCTGACTGGATCTCCAAAGGTTATTGCAATAGCTTCTGCTGTTTTAATGTTCCTAGCTTTCATACCAGGTCTTCCTCATTTTATCTTTATTGTTTTATCTATAAGTGCGGGGGTAAGTGCATACTTTCTTCATAAAGATGCTAAGAGTGAAGTTGTGGCAAAAATGGAGGAAGAACAGCAGCAAATTATTGAAACTGAAAAGAGAGAGCCTGAAAATGTTATGTCACTTATAAGTGTAGAACCTATGGAAATTGAAATAGGCTATGGGTTAATACCATTGGCTGATGAAAGTGCTGGAGGAGATCTCTTAGAGAGGATATCTTCTGTTAGAAGACAGTGTGCAATCGAAATGGGGATTGTGGTACAACCTATAAGAATAAGAGATAATTTGCAGTTAAAGACTAATGAATATGTAGTTAAGATAAGAGGAACAGTAACAGTAAGAGGGGAGCTTATGCCTAACATGCTGTTATGCATGGATCCGACAAATGGAGAATATGAGATTCAAGGTATAAATGCGGTAGAACCAGCTTTTGGACTTCCTGCTGTATGGATAAATAAGGACCAAAGGGAAGAAGCTGAAATAAAAGGGCTTACTGTAGTAGATCCAACCACTGTTATGGTTACACATTTAACAGAAACCATTAAGAGTCATTCCTATGAGCTTTTAGGAAGACAAGAAGTAAAATTAATAATTGATGCTGTTAAGGAAAAGTACAGTGCGGTTGTAGAAGAACTTATACCAGATTTAATGACTATTGGAGAAGTTCAAAAGGTACTGCAAAATTTACTAAAGGAAAAGGTTCCGATAAAGGATATGGTAACAATAATGGAATCACTTGCAGATAATTCAAGGACTTCAAAGGATATTGAACTCCTAACTGAATACGTTAGATTCGCTTTAGGCAGAACTATATGCAATCCTCTTATAGATGAAAGTAACTCAATAACGGTAGCTACACTTTCTCCTGATATAGAAGAGCTGGTAGCTAAAAATATACAAAAGTCCATGCAGGGGTCTTTTCCGGCAATGGATCCTGATACTACCGGAAGAATATTAAATTCTATAAAGAATGTTACAGATAGTGTTTATTTTAATGATAATCAGCCTGTTTTCTTGGTTTCTCCTAAGATTAGACCTGCTTTTAGAAGGCTTATTGAGATGGTATTTTCAAATATTATAGTCCTTTCCTTAAATGAAATACCAAATGATATAGAGATAAGAACTGAAGGAGTTGTGACCATATAAATGATTATTAAAAGATATATAGTAAGCAGTATGAACGAAGCAATGACAAGAATTCGCTATGAATTAGGCAAGGATGCAGTTATTATAAGTCAAAGAAAAATAAGAAAGCCTGGAATTAAAGGCTTTTTTTCAAAAAAAATATTAGAGGTTACAGCAGCTATTGAAAACGTTAAAAAAAATGATGAAGATATTACAGACAGTATAGAAGCAATAAAAAAAGCTGTAGAAAAGGAAACTGTTAAAAATACTGAGGCTGTAAAAAATGAAATTATTGAAGAAAGCAAACCTTCTTCAAATGATTCAGAGCTTCTTAAAGAGATGCAGGAAATGAAAAATCTTTTATCTGATATGATGAACAAAACTCCCGAAAAAACTCAAAGAAGATCTAAGCTTCAAATTAAGCTTGAAGACAACGACTTAAATGAAAAACTCATCAAAAAAGTTTTGACTAAAGTTAAAGGCTTGGATGAAAGTATGGATGAGGGCCAGAAAGCAAAAATAACTATAGAAAAACTTGCACCTGTGTCTAAAGTTAAGATGGATGGGGCAGTTGTGTTAGTTGGACCTACAGGTGTAGGTAAGACGACAACTATTGCAAAGCTTGCAGGAAGATTATCGCTTATAGATAAGAAAAAAGTAGGTCTTATTACAATAGATACCTATAGAATTGGTGCAGTCGAACAGCTGAAAACCTATGCAGATATAATGAATATTCCTTTTAGAGTTGTATTTACAATGAAGGAAATGGATACTGCCATTGAAAGTATGAAAGATTGTGAAGTTATCTTAATTGATACTACAGGAAGAAGCAGCAAGAATACAATGCAGATCTCTGAGCTTAGGGCTTTTGTGGAAAAGGCTAATACAAGCAACATTCATTTAGTTATAAGCTCTACAACCAAAAATAAAGATGTAGAAGCTATTGTAGAAGGATATAAGGTCTTAAATTACAACAATGTTATCATAACAAAGCTGGATGAGACTTCAACTTATGGTTCTATACTAAATATACTTGATGCTGCTAAAAAGCCGCTTAGCTTTATTACTACCGGGCAAAATGTGCCAGATGATATAAAATCAATATCATCTTCTGAAGTTTCTAGTCTTATATTGGGAGAGGATAGTATATGTTAGATCAAGCTCAAAGATTGAGACAACTTGCATCAAATAATGAAACTAGAGATAGGGCTAGAATAATAACTGTTACCTCCGGCAAAGGTGGAGTAGGTAAAAGTAATTTTGTAGTTAATCTTGGAATAATGCTTCAGCAGATGGGAAAAAAAGTTTTGATATTTGATGCTGATGTTGGTATGGGAAATGACGATGTATTAATGGGATTCTTGCCTAAGTATAATGTTTTTGATGTTATATTTAATGGTAAAGAAATAGATGATGTGGTTATTACAGGCCCATACGGGGTAAAGCTTCTGCCAGGAGGTTCAGGACTCTCAAAGATTGACGAACTTACAAACGAACAAAGAGAAGATTTTATTAAGAAATTAGGGTCGCTAACAGGACTTGATTATATTTTAATGGATACCGGAGCAGGAATAAATAGAAGTGTTCTTGGATTCGTAGCCTGCTGCGAAGAGTTAATAGTTTTAACTACTCCAGAGCCGACATCACTAACAGATGCTTACAGCCTTTTAAAGGCAATAGCTCATTTTAAAATCAAAACTACTGCAAAAGTTGTGATTAATAGGGCTATAGATGAAAAGGAAGCTGTACTTACTTATGGTAAGTTTAACAATGCGGCAGTTAACTTTTTAAAGATGCAAATGGAGTATTTAGGAAGTATTGCTGAGGACAAGAAGCTAGTACAGGCTGTTAGAAGCCAGCAGCCGTTCATAATAGCTTATCCAAACTGTGAAGCTTCTCAAGACGTTGTAAAGATAGCTAAAAAGCTTATCGGGAGTGAAGAAAAGGAACAGAAGACTGGTGTCCAGGGGCTTTTTAAGAAGATTTTCAGTATATTTTCATAAGGAGATAAGAGATGGCAGAAGATTTAAAGTTTACTATAAATAATAAAGTTGAGATATCTTGGGATGATGGATACTATAAAAGTAATATAGAAAATGTTGATGATAAATTTATATGTATAAGTATACCAATAAAGGAAGGGCAATATATACCACTTCGAAAGTTTGAACAAGTTGAAGTGATTTATTATCAAGGAAGTGATATTTATAAATTTTATACAACGGTAGTTGATAGAAAAGTAGATGTTATACCTATTATTGTTTTAGCTTTTCCTAAAGAAGTATTTAAAGTTCAGAGAAGAAAGTTTGTAAGAGTTCCAATTGTCTGTACTATGGAATACTCTAAGTTGGAAAATAAGACTCAAAACATAGTTAAGGCTATAATGGTTGATTTAAGCGGCGGGGGTATGAGGATAAAGTTAAGTAATGATCAGCTTAGCATTGGAAATTTAATTAAAGCTTACATCCCTGTAGGAGACGATAATGTGGAAGTAAAGGGTGAAGTTGTAAGAGTTGAAAAAGATGATCCTAACAAGATGAACATATACGGCATTAATTTTTTAGATTTAGACGATAAAAATAGAGAAAAAATTATAAGATTTATTTTTCAAATAATGCGGGATCAAATGAAGAAAGGTACTACAAACTAAGAGCTGATTATAAAGGGGGGCTAAGGATGGCTTTAGCTAAGGCAGTTGATATAAAAGAACAGATTGTTACTAAGTATATACCTCTTGTTAAATATATAGCTTCCAGGGTGATTATAGGGAAAAGCAAATATATAGAATATGAAGATTTAGTTGGCTTTGGCATGATTGGACTTATGGATGCAATAAATAAGTTTGATGAAAGCAAGGGAATGAAATTTTCTACCTATGCCTCCATTAGGATAAAGGGATCAATGATTGATGAGCTTAGAAAAAACAGTCCGATTTCAAAAGGAGCAATGGACAAGCTTAATAGATATAATGAGGTTATTGAAGCTTTACAGAAAAAATTATTAAGAGAGCCATCTTATGAAGAGGTGGCAAGAGAACTAAAAATGACTTTAGAAGAAGTAGGAGAAATTGAAAGTTATATTAATTATATTTCAGTTGCATCCTTAGAGGACATAATTTTTTCTGATGATGATGATATGCCTCTTATGGGAACGATAGAAGATGAAAAGAGTCCAAGTCCTGAAAAGCAGCTTCAGGATAAAGAAGAAGTGGAGTATTTAGCAAAGGCTTTAGATAATATAAACGAGAAGGATAAAATGGTATTATCTTTATATTATTATGAAGGATTAACTTTAAAGGAAATTGGAAAGGTTCTCGAAGTTTCGGAATCAAGAGTGTGCCAGCTGCACAGCAGGGCAATTATGCATCTAAGAAAAGAATTAAAAAAATTAAAATATGAATAACTGAGGGATAAGTTATGGTGTGGTTTTTATTGGTTACAGGTATATTATTGATTTTTTTTAATATTAAAGCTGTAAAAAAAGATGAAGCATCCTTTAGTAAGGTTTTTCGTAATACTGAGGCTGATATGACGGAAGTTGATGTAAGAATCGGAGAGCTTAGAAGAGAGTTTTCAGAAACTATTTTAGAGCTTCAAAAAGAAATTCAAAAACTGCAAAAGAACGAGGTTAATTATAGCAGTATAGGTGAAGAGAAAATAATAGAAAAAGAAATAGAAGAGAAAAAAATTGAGCAGGAAAGTAATTTAGATGAGGACTTGAATATAGGACTTAAAGAAGATACAATTAATAAAACAGAAGATATTAAATTGAAATCAAATAGTGTTAAAATAGAAGAGATAAATTCTATGCTTAGTATGGGATATTCGGTAGAGGATATTTCAACAAAACTTGGAATAGGCAAGGGGGAAGTACTATTAATAAAAGAATTATATCTAAAATAAAGTATTTAATAGACTTTCTTAGCGACAGAAAAGTTCTACTTGGTATAGGTATAGGAATCATTATTTCAACAGTTATAATGAGCAGCGTGAAATTTAATAATAATATTAGCAGTACAGAAATTGAAAAACGAGCTAAGGCATTGGGAATGGATTATCCTAGTGAATTTAAAGTTATTAATAAGGATGTGAGCAAATGATCAGGGCATTATATACTACGGTATCAGGTCTTATAACTCAAGAAGCTAAACAGGATGTAATAACAAGCAACTTGGCAAATGTTAATACTGTTGGGTTTAAAGAGGATAATTTAGCAGTAAAAAAGTTTGATGATGTTTTAATTGAAAATTATGATAAGATAGTTAATGGGAAAAATGTAAGAAATGTAATAGGCTCTTTAAGTCAGGGAAGTTCCATTGATGGAGTTAATACAAGTTTTACTCAAGGTACTATTGATGATACAGGAAAATGGAGTGATTTTGCTATTGATGGCGGAGGTTTCCTTTCTGTACAGAGAGATAATAATGGAGCAAATAACACTTATTACACTAGAGATGGACATTTTCATGTAAACAGCCAAGGATATTTAGTCAATGATAGTGGAGATAGAGTACTTGCTTCTGCGGTTGATGCAAATGGACAAACTATTGGAAATCCTTCTCCAATACAGGTTGGAAATGAAGAATTAAAGCTTTCAGGCGATGGAACCTTTACTATCCAAGGTAATAGATATAGATTTAGCACTGTTAATTTTACTGATTTAAATTCTCTTAAGAAAATGGGAGATAATCTGTATGAAGGAACTAATGCGATTCAATCAGATAATGTTTCTGTAAAACAAAGCTCACTAGAAAAGTCAAATGTTAATGTAATTAATGAAATGGTTAATATGATGACAGCTATGAGAACCTTTGAATCTAACCAAAAAATTATGCAGTCTTTAGACGAAACTTTAGGAAAGGCTGTAAATGAAGTAGGTACTATAAGATAAATATAATTATCAGAGGAAGTGAAGCAAGTGTTAAGAATATTATGGAGCAGCAGAAGTGCTATGTCTGCTCAGCAAGACAAGCTAGATAGCATCTCAAATAATATAGCAAATGCGAACACAACAGGCTATAAGCGTATAGATGTTAATTTTAAGGATTTGGTATACGAAAACCTTAATAGAACCGGATATCCTGTTTCAACTGCAGGTCAAAACTCTTCCTATAATGGAACTGGTATAAGAACAGGGGAGTGGACTCGTGATAATGGCCAAGGTAATCTTACCCAAACCGGAAAGTCAACAGATTTGGCAATTGATGGACAAGGGTACTTTCAGGTGATTCTTCCAGAAAGAAATGCGGATGGAACTTTCAAAACTGCATTTTCACGAGGAGGAAATTTTAGCATAGACTCACAAGGAGATTTAGTTGACAGCAATGGAAACAGGTTGACTATAGACTTCAATGAAAATATAACTGGGGAAGATAGAAAACTTAGTGAAAATAATTTTACAATAGATGATAAGGGCAGAATTATTAAAACCGAAGGAAATAATTCTGTTGAAGTAGGGAAAATAAATGTTTATAACGTTATGAGTTCGGATTCTATTCAGTCAGTTGGAGAAAATCTTTATACTTTAAAAACTTCCAATGTGAATGGTGTAGAAGTTCCAGTCGAAAGACCTTTTATATCTCAGGATGCTAATGTTATGCAGGGGTTTTCAGAATTGTCTAATGTAGATATTGCTAAAGAAATGACGGATATGATAATAACTCAAAGAGCTTTCGAACTAAGTTCTAAATCGATGAAGACAGCTGATGACATGTGGGGAATGGCTAATAACTTAAGATCAAGATAATAATTTAGTGGTATTGTACTTATGTATAATACTGCTTTTTATTTACCTTAACCTCTTGTGCTAGTTCAACTAGTTATGCTCCGATATATAAATTATGTTCCAAGAATTGTTCACTGCACAAAGAAGTTCTAAGTGAAGGAATAGCCATAAAACTAAGTGTTTTCGTTAAACTCGTACCTCAACAAACGAACAACACTAAAGTTTTATACCTATTCCCTCACTAAGAACTTCTAGTTGTTCACTCAATATTCTTTACACATATTTTATATATCTATGCAGGTTAGTTGAACTAGCACAACACGTTACCTTAAATTATGAATAAATATTAATTAAATAAAGTTTTCATAAATTATTCATTATAGTTCATATATTAATATATACAATGCAAAAGTTCTAATACATTCATGATTTCCCAAAAATACTTGAAACTTGTATATTTTGTGACATCATGAATGTAAGAACTTTATTGCATTATATATATATTATTTTCTAATGGGAGGATTGAATATATGTACAATATGAATAATCAACTTAATATGCAGTATTGCTGCCCAATGTATGAAATATGTAAGCAAAAAAGAGATCCAATGTTTATACCATGTGAATCGCCACTTTTAAGTAATTATGACTTTATGTATAGAACCAATTCATATATATTTGATATTGAAATGAAACCTGTTTCTATTGAAGAAGTAGAGGATTAATCTGGAGGAGTAACATGGGAATAGGTTATGTTCTTGGATGTCTTTTAAGTATAGTTATCTGGAAACTTGACAGACAAAATTTATTTTATAAAATAAATAAATTTATAAGTAAAGGTTTAAAAAGTAAACTGCTGCTTGAAATTTTATACACCTTAATTACAGGTATTATTTGCTATGCAGTATATATAGTCAAGCCTGGTGAAATAATTAATTTCATAATTATATTTTTAGTAATAGATATAAGCAATACAGAGAAAAAGAATTTAAAACAGCGAGAAAAAGTAAAGTTCTATGATACAATATCAACAATCTCGAGAGCATTAGTATGCGGTTTTATAGCACCAGTAATGCTTATATTATTGGCAGGTAACTGTTTTGGACTGGCATATATGATTATATATAATTTAAGCATTCAGGATGAGCAGTTTTACTTTTTAAAATATGTATTTATTCTATTGACAATAATACCAGCAGTTATAGCAGAAGTTTTTCTCTACATAGTATATTTGTGCAGAAACAGAAAATCAGAAATAGATTTCAAAGGAGATTATTTATCTAATTTTTTAAAAAGACCTTTACTTAATGTTGATATTATGGGAGCTTATGTTGAGTCTGTGAATTTTTATTATATGTATAGTTCGCAAAAGACAGATTATTTAAAAAGTTATGGCGGATACAGTAAAAAAATAGACAACATATGTGTGAAAGATTATCTGAGCATAACATATGGCATATGTATAATTGTATTTATATTATTCTATTTATTAATAAAATAAGAAGTGGAAATCCACTTCTTATTTTAATGAAGTTATTGCTGAAGTTATTGGAGGAATAACCTGTTTTTTTCTTGACAAGATTCCTGGCAGATAGAAGCTTGCTCCGTTTAATTTTACATTAAAAGCTCTAGCAGCAATTTCTTTATCTTTTCCAACAACTAAAAGCTCAGAACCGCCTTTTAGTATATCCGTAAGCATGAATACTAAAAGACTAAAGCTGTTTTCAAGTGACTTTTTTTCCATAAGAACAAGCATATCATTTTTCATATCTGTAAAGCCTTCTAAATCCATTGTACCTATTTGAGAAATTCCTATCTTTAAATTGTTAAGAGTAAATACTTTAAAGTCCTGATGGAATATTTCATCAACTGTTCTATTTTTTAAAGAGGTTCCAGCTTTAAACATTTCTTTGGCAAAGCTTTCTACATCTATGCCTGCTATCTCTGAAAGCCTCTTAAGCATAAGCTTATCAACATTAGTTGAAGTTGGAGACTTAAAAAGAAGAGTGTCAGAGATTATTGCTGCACATAAAAGGCCTGCTACTTTCTTAGATGGTCTTATTCCATTTTCAAAAAACATAGAAGCAACTATAGTTGAAGTACTTCCAACAGGCTCATTTCTAAAATATATTGGGTTTCCAGTTTGTATATCAGCAATTCTATGATGATCTATAATTTCCAGTACTTCAGCATCCTCAAGACCATGTACAGACTGAGTTCGTTCATTATGATCTACTAAAATTACTTTTTTCCTGTTCTGACTAATCAGATGATATCTGGATATTGTTCCAACAACTTTATTGTCTCTTCCAACAACAGGATAGCTTCTATATCTAGTTTCAAGCATAACATCTTTTATTTCATCTACAAAATCATCTGTATTAAAGCTTACAATATTATCTTTAGTCATAACGTAGCTTATTGGAACACTTTGTGTAATTAGTCTTGAAGCAGTAAAAGAATCATAGGGTGTGGAAATAATAGAACAGTTTGCTTTTTTAGAAAGTTCTATTATTTCATCACTTGCTCCATGATTTCCTGTAATTATCATAAGACTAGCTCCGCCTTCTATAACGACCCTTTGTGTATCTTCTCTGTCGCCGCATATAACTACATCACCATTTTCAATAATCTCTTTTGTACTGCTTGGATGCATAGCAGCTGTAACTATTTTGCCGTG
The DNA here is from genome assembly GCF_016765585.1 of Clostridium rhizosphaerae. Classification (GTDB taxonomy): domain Bacteria; phylum Bacillota; class Clostridia; order Clostridiales; family Clostridiaceae; genus Clostridium_AT; species Clostridium_AT rhizosphaerae. Next base: position 202,224 of record NZ_JAESWC010000018.1, on the reverse strand, counting down.
AAGCCTGATGTTCTCATTATGTACAAAAACATAATTTGCTGATAAAGTATCAACAATGTTCTCAAGTTTAGTGCTGCTTTTTGATAAAATATCATTATCCCATACATCCATTGTGCTTGAAAAAAGATTTGTTATAGTAGCAATACCCATTAACGAATCATTTTCATCAACTACAGGTAGGGTTTTTGTGTTATTTTTTTTCATAATATTCCAGGCCATTTTTAATGATATATCAGGAGATACAGGAGCAACATTGTCTATATGCAGGTCTGAAACCTGAACTTTTACAGTTTCAATAAGAGCAGGGAATTCTACTCCAAAATAGTCTAAGATAAATTGAGTTTCTCTATTAATTTCTCCAAGCCTAACAGGAACAGCCTTAAGATCTCCAGTTTTGTTCTTTAGCTCAGCATAGGAAATAGCTGCGCAGATGGAGTCTGTATCAGGATTTTTATGTCCAGTTATATAAATTAAGTTAGTCATTTATTAATCCTCCTTTTAATCGAAACACTGGGTAGTTTAGAGTGCTCGTTTCCACTCGCAAACTACCAGTACAAGGTCATTCAGACCTTTAACCTCCGTTCACTTAATACTCATTGAGTAGTTTAATTGTAAGGGTATTTATTTTTCTTGTAAATAGTTTAGCCTGTTTTTTATCTCATTATATATAATGTAAAAGTTCTAATACATTAATGATGTCCCAAAAATCCTTGAAGATTGGATATTTTGTGACAACATTAACGTAAGAACTTTATCTCATTATATATAATAACATTTCCTCATAACCTTGGACATCCCTTCATATATATTAATGAATAAAATATACCGTAAGACTACAAAGAGGTACAAAACTTTAGCACAGGAGGGATAGAATGCAAAATAGTGAAGCCTTTATGAAGGGCTTAACAAAGAACGAAGCGGAAAAAAGGCTTAAAACCTATGGCCTGAATCAACTAGAGAATAAGAAAAGCATTTCACCTATTAAAATATTTTTATCTCAGTTTAATGACTTTATAGTATGGGTATTAATTGCGGCTACCATAATATCAGGTGTAATGGGCGAAAAAGCTGATGCAATTACCATACTAATAATTGTTATAATGAACTCTATTTTAGGTTTTATTCAAGAGTATAAAACTGAAAAATCTTTAGAAGCATTAAAGAAGTTAGCGGCTCCTACTTCAAAAGTTATAAGAGATGGAAAAATTGAAGTAATAAATGCAGAGAATTTAGTTCCCGGAGACCTTATTATACTAGAAAGCGGTGATAGAATACCGGCTGATTGCATGATAATGCAAGATAGTACTGTTATGGTAGACGAATCACTTTTAACAGGAGAGTCTGTAGGGGTTAATAAGAGCTCAAGAGATAAAGAAAATCAGCTGTATATGGGAACAGTTTTATTAACAGGAAAAACTATGGCTAGAATAACTGAAACAGGCATGAAAACTGAAATGGGAAAAATAGCAAACATGCTTCAGGATATTGAAAGCGAAAGGTCTCCTCTTAAAGAAAGATTGAATTCCTTAGGAAAAATATTGGTAGTATTATGTGTAGTTATTTGCGCAATAGTAACTGTAATGGGAATATGGAGAGGAAAAAACGCCTATGAAATGTTTCTTCTTGGTGTAAGCCTTGCTGTTGCAGCTATACCTGAGGGCTTAGCAGCTATAGTAACAGTAGCTTTAGCTTTAGGAGTTTCCAGGATGCTTAAGAGAAACTCTTTAGTAAGAAAGCTTCCGGCAGTTGAAACGTTAGGCTGCACTTCAATTATATGCAGTGATAAAACTGGAACCTTGACTCAAAATAATATGACAGTAAAAGTAGTATACAGTAACGATTCTACTTATAATGTAGACAAGGATGGTGTACCGAGCAATGATCTTTTAAGGAGGGCTTTCGTTTACTGCAATGATTGCAGCTATGACGATAAAGAAAGCTCTACACAAAAGAGTTTATTTGGAGATCCTACTGAAACAGCATTGATAAAAGTATTTTTTAAGGAGACAAAATCGTATATTAACTTTTTATCAAATGCAAAAAGAACCTATGATATTCCTTTTGATTCAGACAGAAAAATGATGTCTGTAATTATAAGAGAAGCTAAAAAGGATTGCTGCTATGTAAAAGGTGCACCTGAAAGACTTATTGAAAGGTGCAAGTACATATTAATTAATGGTGAAGTAAAACCATTAACGTCCTATTATAAGGAGAAAATATTATCGGCAGTAGAAGCTATGTCTTTCAATGCACTGAGATGTATTGCTGCAGCTTATAAGGACACAGATTTAATAAAAGGAAGCAGCCTTGAGAATGATCTTATATTTTTAGGCGTTGCAGGCATAATAGATCCGCCTAGAAAAGAAGTAAAGGATGCTGTTTTAAAGTGCAAGGTTGCAGGAATCCGTCCAGTAATGATAACGGGAGATCATAAAAATACTGCTTTTGCTATCGGCAAGGAACTTGACATATGTAAAAATCAGTCTGAAGTAATAACAGGTGATGAATTAGATAATTTAAGTGATAAAGAATTGCTTGATAGAATGGGTAAGGTTAGTATTTTTGCTCGTGTCAGCCCAAACCACAAGCTTAGAATTGTTAAGCTCTTTAAGAAAAAAGGATATATTGTTGCAATGACAGGTGATGGAGTTAATGATGCTCCTGCTGTTAAGGAAGCTGATATAGGAATATCAATGGGGATTTCAGGTACTGACGTAACAAAGGAAGCATCTTCCATGATATTATTAGATGATAACTTTGCTACAATAGTTGCAGCCGTAGAAGAGGGAAGAGTAATCTACGACAATATAAGAAAATTTATAAGATATCTGCTCTCCTGTAATTTGGGAGAAGTACTTACTATGTTTTTAGCGTCGCTTTTATACCTGGACACGCCGCTTCTTCCTATACAAATCTTGTTTGTAAATTTGGTTACAGATGGACTTCCGGCCATTGCCTTAGGTGTTGATCCGGCAGATAAGGATATAATGTATCAAAAGCCAAGGCCTAAAAATGAACACATATTTGCAAGGGGATTAAAAGAAAAGATAGTAATTAGAGGAAGTTTAATAGGTGTATGTACAGTATTATCCTTCTTAGCAGGAAGATATTACGGAATGAATTTAAATACCTGCAGAACTTTGGCCTTAGGCACTCTAATAATGTCTCAGCTTATTCATGTTTTTGAATGCAGATCAGAGAAACATTCAATATTTGAGATAAATATTTTTACTAACCTTTACTTAGTAGGGGCTGTATTAGTGTCTATAACCATGCTTTGTCTTGTTTTGTATGTCCCATTTTTACAGACTGTATTTAAAACAGTTGCCATAAACTTTGGACAATGGATGATAATTATATTTTTCTCAAGCTTTATAGCATTTATAAACAGCTTATATTTATATATGAAAAGATAAGCATAAAAATAAGAAGTGGAAAAACCACTTCTTATTTTATTCTTTGAACCTTTTGGATTCTCTGCACCTTTCCTTCAACAGGAATTAGGTCTTTTTTAGTTGTAAGATTTCTAACATTCATAATTGATATAAGCTCTCTGCCTTCTTTACCTTTTTTGCCTTTTAAGCCTTGAATAATAACAAGATTTCCTTGATTTACAGCAATAAAGGAAGGTTTCTTAAACCATTTGTTTTTCTTATAAAAGCATTTTACAACAGTTTTACTTCTATCAGGCTTTACAATTAGAGTAGCTGTTAACTTATGGAATATCCATAAAATAGTTTTTTCCTCAATTTTAGCTGATACAACATTTCCTTGAACTTGCGTTATTCTATCACCATATCTTTTTAAATATGTCTCGGTGTAGTACTTTGAAAATTTTTCTTTAATACTCATATGTATAACTCCTTTACTATATATTTATTTAGTTATTTATACTTTAGTAAGCTTAAAATTATAACGACTTATAGGAAAATGGCATTCTAATCTACATTATAACATAATATATTGAGCTTTAAAATATTTATATTATAGTTTTCCAAATAAGTTCATAACTATGTTTATATTTTAACTTTTAGTTACAAAGCATTAAAATTTGTGATATTATTATGAATATACAATCAATATCGAATTTGGTAAAAATATAATGTATTTTGAAATAGAGGTGATTTATAAATGTGTTTAGGACTGCCTTTAAGAATAGTAGAAGTTAATGGCAAAGAGGCTATTGGTGAGTTAAATGGTATTAAAAGAAGGGTTAGAATAGATTTGATTGAGAATTTAAATATTGGTGAATATGTTATGGTACATGCAGGATTTGCCATAGAAAAAATAGAGGAAGCTGATGCATTGGAAACTTTAGAGATAGTTAATGAATTGGAAAAGGCAGCAGGAAGTAATTAGTTTTTTTAGAAGGAATTTAAAAGAGGTGTTTTGGAGATGGACATGCAGTTGATTAGCAAGCAGTTAGATTATATAAATACCTTTCAAGATAATATAAATATAATGGAAGTATGTGGAACACATACTATGGCTATAAGTAAATTTGGAATTAGGACTTTATTAAATAGCAATATTAATTTAATATCTGGTCCAGGCTGTCCGGTATGCGTAACACCAGATATATATTTAGATTATATATATGATTTAGCTTTAAAAGAGGATATAGTTATAGCAACTTATGGAGATATGATAAGAGTTCCGGGCTCAGATCCTCTAAGAACATTAGAAAATGCAAAAGCCAAAGGAGCTATAGTCAGAATGGTTTATTCCAGTATGGATGCATTAAAGCTAACCGAAGAGTATAAGGATAAAAAGGTGGTTTTTTTAGGAATTGGATTTGAAACTACAGCTCCTGCTACAGCAATAGCTGTAAGGGAGGCACAAAGCTTAGGAATATCAAACTTTTATGTACTTTCATTACACAAGATAGTTGAGCCTGTCATGAAAATGCTTTTAGAAGACGAAGATTTAAAGATTCACGGATTCTTATGTCCTGGGCATGTTGGAGTTGTTGTTGGCGAAGCGGGCTTTAAATTTTTGGAAGAATATAATTGTCCTGGTGCAATTGCAGGATTTGAAATGGATGAAGTAGTAAGCGGAATATATTCATTAGTAAAAAATATAAAAGAAGGTACATATGATTTGAAAAACCCATATAAAAAGCTGGTTAGGCCAGAAGGAAATAAAGCTGCTATGGCTTTAATAAAAAGTACTTTCAAAATTGAAGACGATTACTGGAGAGGTATGGGATTAATAGGCTTAAGCGGGCTTAAACTTACTGAAGAATTTGAACAATATAATATAGAAAATGTATATCCGGTTTCTCAAAATAAAGTGTTTAAGAATAATGGGTGCAGATGCGGGGATGTGCTTAAAGGAAAGATTAAACCAAATGAGTGTGCTTTATTTGGAAGAGTCTGTGATGTAGAGAATCCAATAGGTCCCTGCATGGTTTCAAGTGAGGGCAGCTGCTCTGCTTATTATAAATATTCATCTATTGTAAGAAGATAACTAGATAAGAAGATATCTTCTTATCTAGTTATCTAGTATAAAAATAATTTCAAATTAATTTTGACTTTAAAGGAGGCTAGTTATGGAAGAGATTATATCCATGTCTCACGGCAATGGAGGAAAAAAGACCTCAAGACTTATAGATAACATTATACTTCCAAGCTTTAATAACAGAGAACTTAATATACTTGGTGATGGCGCGCTATTAAACGTTTCAGGCAGCATCGCATTTTCCACAGACAGTTTCGTTATTTATCCATATTTTTTTCCGGGTGGAGATATAGGAAAGCTAAGTGTTTGTGGAACAGTTAATGATTTATTAATGTGTGGAAGTGTGCCTAAGTATTTGAGCCTATCTTTAATAATAGAGGAAGGTTTTAAAATAGAAGACCTTAAAAAAATTATTGATTCCATAAGCAAGACAGCAAAGAGAGCAAATATAAAGATTGTAACAGGAGATACAAAGGTTGTTGATAGAGGTCATGGACATGGTATTTATGTTAATACCGCCGGTATAGGAGAAAGAATAGAAGGTATTGATTTAGGAAGGCATAGGATTGAAAAAGGAGACAAGGTAATAGTGTCTGGAAGTGTTGGAAATCATGGAGTATCAATTTTGTGCGCTAGAGAAAATCTTTTGGAAGGAAATATTATTTCTGACTGTGCTCCTTTAAATGAGGTTGTGAACGCAGCTTTAGATTTTGGACAAGCGATTAAAATATTAAGGGATCCAACAAGAGGAGGAGTAGCAACAACTTTAAACGAATTTGTAGAAAACAGCTCATTTTCCATAGAGCTTTTTGAGGATAAGATACCAGTGGATTTAAATGTTAAAACTGCTTGTGATCTTCTTGGTTTAGATCCTTTATATAGTGCAAATGAAGGTAAAGTTCTTATAGTTGCATCAGCTGATGAAGCAGATAATATAGTAAATGTTCTGCGTAAGAACGAGTTTTCAAAGGATGCGGAAATTATAGGAGAAGTAGTTGATTATATGCCATCAAAAGTGATACTTAAAAGCAGTTTTGGAGGAAGACGAATACTAGATAAATTAAGCCACGATATTCTGCCGAGAATTTGCTAAGTGATGGGGGAAAAATAAATGCATGAATTACCTATAACAGAAAGTATTGTTAGAATTGCATCAGATGAAGCTTTAAAGCATAATGTAAGCAAAATAAATGAAATAAGAATTAAAATTGGCGAGATCTCAGGGCTGGTGCCAGAATGTATACAATATTATTTTGATGTAGTAAGTGCTGGAACTAAAGCAGAGGGAGCAAAGCTGATTATAAATAAACTTCCTATAGTTATGAAGTGTGTTAACTGCAATTTTACTGGAGAAACTGATAAGTTTGTTGAAAATAAATGTCCAGATTGTGGCAGCACTCAGATGAAAATGATAGGAGGAAATGAATTTTACATCGACAGTATGGAGGTAGAAAAAGATGGAGATTAAAATAGTTAGACAAATATTAGAATGGAATGAAAATTGTCATTTGGAGCTTCAAGGACTTTTTGATGAAAATAAAATTTTAATGATAAATATTATGGGTTCTCCAGGAGGAGGAAAGACTACATTTATAACAAGGCTTATTGAGGCACTTAGAGATGAATATAATATAGGAGTTATTGAAGGAGATGTAGCCGGTCAGGTTGATGCGGAAAAGATACAAGCTATGGGTATTCCAGTAGTTCAGTTAAACACTGATGGTGCCTGCCATATTGAGGCTATGTCCATAAAAAATATTTTGCCTTATTTTGATTTGAAAAATTTAGATATAATAATAGTTGAGAATATAGGAAATCTGGTTTGTCCAGCGGAATTTGATATAGGAGAGCACCTGAAAATTGCTTTGTTGAGTGTTCCAGAAGGAGATGACAAGGTTGAAAAATATCCTTTAATGTTTACTAGATCAAATGCTTTGGTTATTTCCAAATATGATATGAAAAACTATTTTAATTTTGATGATAACAGAGTTATTAGTAATGCAAAAAGGCTAAACAGTGAGCTTAATATATTTAAAGTCAACTCTTCTGTGGGAGAGGGTATGGTGGAGATTGTTGAATATATAAAATCTCACATAAAAAAATAAAAACAAGCATACTTGTTACTTTTTTCTGTTTGTTATAAAATGTTTGTGATATATACAATGCAAAAGTTCTAATACATTCATGGTGTCCCAAAAATGCTCAAAGATTATATATTTTGTGACATCATGAATGTAAGAACTTTATTGCATTATATTTACATAAGAAATAGGAGTGATGTAAGGATGAATAAAGAACAATTGGCAAAAATGATTGATCACACCATATTAAAACCAGAAGCTACAGAAGAGCAGGTAAGAAGAGTATGTGAGGAAGCATTAAAGTACAACTTTGCTTCAGTATGCATCAATCCATGTCACGTAGAATTAACAGCTGGTCTTTTAAAAGGAAGCGATGTTAAGGTGTGCACAGTTATTGGATTTCCTTTAGGAGCTAACACAAGTACAGTAAAGGCATTTGAAACTTCTGAAGCCATCAAAGAGGGCGCTCAGGAAGTTGATATGGTTATTAATATAGGAAAGTTAAAGAGCAAAGATTACGACTATGTTAGAGAAGATATAAAAGCTGTAGTAGAAGCTGCAAAAGGCAAAGCTCTTACGAAGGTTATTATAGAAACTTGTCTTTTAACTGATGAGGAAAAAGTTGCAGTATGCAAATTAGCAAAGGAAGCAGGTGCTGATTTTGTTAAAACCTCTACTGGGTTCTCAACTGGCGGTGCAACTTATGAGGATGTTAAGCTTATGAGAGAGACTGTTGGAGAAAGCATGGGAGTTAAAGCATCTGGTGCAGTTAGAAGCTACGAAGATGCAGCGAAAGTTATAAAAGCAGGTGCATCTAGAATTGGAGCTTCAGCTTCAATAGCTATATGCGAAGGCGGAGAAGGAACCTCAAATTATTAATGTTAAAAAACTAAAAACTGTATTTTATTAAAAATGCAGTTTTTAGTCTGAGTAAAAAGTTCGAGACTTTATGTCCCGAACTTTTATTTTTTTGTAAACTGTTCCTAAAATACAAATTTAAGAATATTTATATAGTAAATATGTATAATGCAAAAGTTCTAATATATTAATGATGCCCTAAAAGTACTTGGAGCTAGGATATTTTATGGCATTATATATGTATGAAAGCTATAAGTGGAGGGAGGAATAGCAGCATGAGTTTAGAGTTATCACCTAAGGATATATTGTATGAGTTTTCAGTGGATGATGATGTTAGAAATAATGATTTAGGATATATACCAGAATATGATCAGGTTTATAAAAAGATAAAAAGTGCACTTGAAATTAATGACAGTGGATATAACGTTTATCTGATTGATGAGTTTTCAAAGGATAAGCTGGAAAATATAATAAGTTTTGTTGAAAAAACCTTTGAGACAAGAGATAGGCCTATGGATATTTGCTATGTGGTTTCTGATGATCCTAAGAGGCCTCAAGTTCTTTTTCTGCCTAACGGAGGGGGAACGAATTTAAAAGAAATACTTGTAGAACTACAAAATTCCTATTCTGAGAGCATCTTTAATTTCTATAATAGCAGTTCAAACAAAGATAAAGAGTTTATTATTGATAATATGCAAAAAAAGAGAAACCTTCTTATTGGAAAGCTTGAAGATATGGCAGAAGAGTATGGTTTTGAGATTAAGATAACTCAAGGTGGGTTTGTTTTTATTCCTTTAAAAGAAGGAGAGGCAATGTCAGAAAAGGACTACGATGATCTAGAAAATCAAAAAAAAGATGATATTTTAGATAAGGTAGGTAAACTTAAGGAAAATGCAGAAGAAATTCTTGAAGAGTTAAAGGATATGGAGCTTGAAGAGCTTGATAAAATAAAAGAGCTTATGGGTAAGCATTTCGAGAGTAGTTTTAAAGAAATAAAAGAAGAGTATTCAGAAGTTTTTGCTGATAATTCTGAGGTGGTTGTATATTTAAATAATATTTGCAGTGAAATCGAAAAAAATATTATAGATAATTATTCAATTAATTATGAAGAAGACGAAGAAAAAATTAATGAAATAATTTACAAGTATGACGTAAATGTAATAGTAGACAACAGTGAAAATGAAAAGCCGCAGGTTTTGTATGAAGAAGATCCAAGTATTATTAGTCTTTTAGGAAATATGGAATATGAGAATCATAATAATGTCTACACAACAGATGCTTCCATGATAAATGCTGGATCTATGCTCAAAGCTAATGAAGGATGTCTTATTATAAGGGCTAATAATCTTTTTGCTAATTCGCAAGCTTATTATTATCTTAAAAAAACCTTGATTTCTGAAAAAGTTAATTTAGATTACAATAGAGGATATTTAGAGCTTTTATCCCTAAGCAGTTTGAAGCCTGAACCTGTAAAAGTTAAAGTGAAGGTTATTCTTATAGGAGATTATGAAACCTATGATGTGCTTTACAATTACGATGAAGATTTTAAAAATATATTCAAAATAAGGGCAGAATATGAGCCTGTAGTAAACATAGATAAAAACACAAAAAGAGCACTTATAAATAGTGTTAGTAAAGCATGTACTAAGGATGAGCTAAAACCGTTAAGCAGTGAAGCTTTAGTTGAAATAGCAAAGTTTCTTTCCAGGAAGGCAGAAAATAAGAATAAGTTATATTTTGATGACAGCGAAATCAATAAGCTTCTTAAACTCTCAAACAATAAGGTTTTAAATGAAAATAGAGACAAAATTGAAGCTGAAGATATAAGATCAGTAGCATATTTAGAAGAGGTTATACAAAAAGAGCTTTTAGAAAATTACAAGGATAAAAGAATACTAATTAATGTTAATGGGAGTACATTAGGACAAATCAATGGATTATCTGTAATAGATACTGGGTATTTCAGTTTTGGTAAGCCTATAAGGATAACCTGTTCCTGCTATAAGGGAGAAGGCAATATTATAGATGTCCAAAAAGAAAGTAATTTAAGCGGAAGTATTCACAGTAAATCTATTAATATTTTAAAAGGATATATAAACAGATTATCTAATTCTTATGCAAGAATTCCGGTGGATTTTCACCTTAGTTTTGAACAGCTTTATGGAAAAATTGATGGGGATAGTGCCTCTGTAGCTGAAATAATATGTATGATATCAGCCTTAAGCAAAATACCTATTAAGCAAAACATCGCAGTAACGGGCTCTGTTAATCAGTTTGGAGAAGTACAGCCTATAGGCGGAGTGAATGAAAAGATAGAAGGGTTCTTTAATATCTGTAAGGTATTGGATTCAACTATGGATAAGGGAGTCTTAATTCCATATTCAAATAGAAATGATCTGGTATTAAATAGTTTTGTGGAGGAAGAGATAAAAAAAGGCAGCTTTCATATATATACAATGAATACTGTAGAGGATGCTATTGAAATTTTAATGCAAACTGACAAAATAAAACTTGTAGATGTTATGAACACAATAAATAAAGAGTTAAAAAAATACTCATCAAAAAGGTAAAAGAATGGAGGTTACTCCATTCTTTTAAACATTAAATCTAAAGTTAACAACGTCGCCGTCCTGCATAATATATTCTTTTCCTTCAAGCCTGTAAAAGCCTTTTTCCTTTGCTGCAGCTTCTGATCCGCAATCTACAAGCTTTTCATAGGATATAGTTTCTGCTCTTATAAAGCCTCTTTCTATATCTGTATGAATTTTTCCAGCAGCTTGAGGAGCTTTAGTACCTCTAGTTATAGTCCAGGCTCTTACTTCTTGAACTCCTGCAGTTAGAAAGCTTATAAGACCAAGAAGCTTGTAACTTGATTCAATAAGCTTATCTAAGCCTGTTTCCTCAAGTCCATACTCTCTAAGAAGTTCAACTTTCTCATCATCTTCTAAAGAAGAAACTTCTTCTTCAAGTCTTGCACAGATTACAACAACCTCTGAGCCTTCAGTACTTGCGTATTCTTTAACTTTTTTTACATATTCATTGTCAAGATTTCCACTTACCAAATCGTCTTCAGATATATTGGCACCATATAAAACAGGCTTTGAAGTAAGAAGAAAATAAGCTTTTACTAAATCCTGCTCTTCATCAGTCATTTCCATAGTTCTGACAGGCTTTCCACTTTCGAGGTGAGCTTTCAGCCTTTCCATTAAATTCATCTCTTCTTTTGCCTTTTTATCTCCTGAACGAGCAAGCTTAATTGATTTTTCTATTCTTCTGTCTAAAACTTCTATATCAGAAAATATGAGTTCTAAATTTATGGTTTCAATATCTCTTACAGGATCTACTGAACCATCAACGTGAACAACGTTTGGATCGTTAAAACATCTCACTACATGGACGATGGAAGCTACCTCTCTAATGTGAGATAAAAATTTATTACCTAAACCTTCTCCCTGACTGGCGCCTTTAACAAGACCAGCTATATCGTAAAATTCAATATTTGCATATACCTTTTTCTTTGAAGCATACATTTTTTCCAGTACATCAAGTCTTTTATCAGGAACATTAACAACACCTATATTAGGTTCTATTGTACAAAATGGATAGTTTGCAGCTTCTGCACCTGCTTTAGTTATTGCGTTAAACAAGGTGCTTTTTCCTACATTAGGAAGACCAACAATTCCAAGTTTCATCTATTTACAGTCCTTTCATGCTTTTGTTTACCTTTATAAATTATACATTAGAGCTATAGTCTTTTCAAGGAGAAAGGTTAAGTTTTAAATTTCTAAGAATATATGTTCTTAGATAAGGAAAAACAATGAAAATATTTTAAAAATTATTAAAAACCTTATTTTTTTAGAAGGAATTTTCAGATTTTCATAGAATAATACAAATAGTGGTTAAAAGTGGAGTAAAGTGGAGTGAAGTGCACAAAGAGGTGAGAAAATGTTCATAGGGGAATATCAACATGCAATAGATAGTAAAAATAGAATGATTATTCCCTCAAAGTTCAGGGAGGCAATAGGTGAAAGCTTTGTACTTACAAAAGGTTTGGACGGCTGTCTCTATGCCTATACTAAAGATGAATGGAAGATCCTCGAAGAAAAGCTTAAGAAACTTCCACTTACTAATAAAGATGCAAGAGCCTTTGTAAGATTTTTTTTCTCTGGTGCTAATGAAATAGATGTAGATAAGCAAGGCAGAGCCCTAATACCACAAAACCTTTTAGAATACGCTGAGGTAAAAAAGGATATAGTAAGTATAGGGGTTTCCACTAGAATAGAAATTTGGAGCAAAGAAAAGTGGGATGAATATAATGATCAAAATATTGATTACGAAAGTATAGCAGAGAAAATGAGCGAACTGGGAATATAACCAGCATAAAGGAGATTTGACATGGAGTTTAAACATATATCAGTGCTGCTTGATGAGGTCTTAGAAGGCTTAGATATAAAACAAAATGGTATTTATGTAGACTGTACCTTAGGTGGTGCGGGTCATTCAAAAGAAATACTTAAAAGATTAAATTCAGAGGGAAGACTCATAGGAATAGATCAAGATAGTGATGCTTTAAAAGCAGCAAGTGAAAAGCTTAAAGATTTTAACAATGTTACATACGTACATAGCAACTTTACGAATATAACCAGTATACTTGATGAATTAAATGTTGAAGCTGTAGATGGCATTTTAATGGATCTTGGAGTATCTTCTTATCAGCTTGATACAGATGAAAGAGGCTTTAGTTATATGAAGGATGCCTCACTTGACATGAGAATGAATAGAGAAGAAGAGCTTTCAGCCTATGATATAGTAAATGGTTATAGCGAGGAAGATTTGTACAGGATAATAAGGGAATATGGGGAAGAAAAGTTTGCTAAGAGAATAGCTCAGTTTATTACAGATAGAAGAAAAAATAATTCAATAAACACTACATTAGAACTTGTTGATATTATTAAAGCTGCTATTCCGGCAAAAGCTAGGAGAGAAGGTCCTCACCCTGCAAAAAGAACCTTCCAGGCTATACGTATAGAAGTTAATAAGGAATTGGAAATACTTGATAAAGCTATTGAGGGTGCTGTTAGAAAACTAAAGAAGGGTGGAAGACTTAATATAATTACCTTTCATTCCTTAGAAGACAGGATAGTGAAGAATAAGTTCAAGGAATTAGAAAATCCTTGTACATGTCCTAAAGAGTTTCCAATATGCATATGTGGTAAAGAATCTGAAATTAAAATAATAACAAGAAAACCAATAGAGCCTTCTTCTGAGGAAGTGACAAACAATCCTAGAAGCAGAAGTGCTAAATTAAGAATTGCGGAAAGAACTTAGTTCTAATTTTGGGATGGGGTGAATAAAGTGATAGTAATGGACAACAAAAACTTAATAAACGGCAGCTCGGCTTTAGCGCCTAAGTACAAGCCAGGCACGAGAAATGTAGATGAAGAATTAGAAAAACTAAGAAAACAGCAAAGAGAGAAACAAAAACAATTAGCTCATAAGAGAACAAAAGCAAAGGCCAAGTTGCTTATAGGTATTGCTGCAGCGTTTACTGTTGGCGTAATATTAATCAGCAGGTATGCAGCAGTTTATAATATGCAGAAAAATCTTACAAAAGTAAAAACTGATATTCATAATGTTAGTATGGAAAATGAAAACTTAAAGGTCCAGCTTCTAAAGGCCAGTGACATGCAGCAGGTTGAGCAGGCTGCAAGAACAAAATTACATATGGTAACTCCAGATAAAGATAAAGTTATTTATTCAGAATCCACTAAAGATTACTTTGCTAAAGCTGCTAATGAAAACAAAAGTGATAAAACAAAGGAGAGTCTTGTTGCAAAGATAAAGAATATTTTATTTTAGTGGAGGTAGGTACGTTGGCTGGAGGAGAATATAGGGACAAGGTTATAATAAAAAAAAGGATGCTGATTACATTTGGCATACTTTTTCTTTTATTTTTTTTGCTCACCCTTAGATTGTCCTATATAATGATTGGACAATCGGAACATCTGACTAAAATAGCCAAAGAACAATGGACAAGCGATGTTAAAATAGATGCTAGAAGAGGAAGAATACTGGATAGAACTGGACATGAACTAGCTATGAGTGCTAACGTGTACAGAGTTGACTTGGACATGAATACCGTAAGGCAGCATCTAGAGGAAAAAAAATTAACCAAAGAAGAATTAGCTCCTAAATTAGCCGATGCACTAAAAATGGATAAAAGCGAAGTTTTAAGCATTTTAAACAAAACTTTGCCAAATGGACTTCCTATGGCTTCTGCAAGTCTAGCTAGAAGAATAGAAAAAAGTGAAGCTGATAAAGTAAATGCTTTAAATATAAGAGGAATTTTAGTATCCTCTGATACAAAAAGATATTATCCGTATGATAATTTCTTATCTCATGTTGTAGGATTTATTAGAAAAGACGGAGTTGGACTAACTGGAGTGGAACTGACCTATGACAAGGTTTTATCAGGTACTCCCGGGAGAATTATTTCTGAAACTGATAATAAAAGCAAAGGACAGCCGTATATTATTTCTGAGTTTACAAAGCCAGTAGATGGTAAAGACGTTGTATTAACTATAGATGAGATGATACAGCGCTTTTGCGAGAAAGCTGCTGTTCAGGCTATGAATGATAATAAAGCAAAGGCTGTCAGCATTATAGCAATGGATCCTAATAATGGTGAGATACTGGCGATGGTTAATAAACCGGATTTTAACCCAAATAATCCTTGGGAAGAAGGAAAAACTGATGAAGAACTTCAAAAAATGTGGAGGAACAGATCTGTAAATGATACCTTTGAGCCTGGTTCTATTTTCAAGGTTATAACTGCTTATGGTGCAATGCAAGAAAATTTAGTAAAAGAAACTGACCATTTTGTTTGCGGCGGAAGCACAAAAGTAGTAAACAGGATTATTAAGTGCTGGAAGAGAACAGGACATGGAGATCAAACTTTTGTAGATATATTAAAGAACTCTTGCAATGTTGGTTTTATGGAACTTGGGAAACGACTTGGAAGGGAAAACTTGAACAAATACATAAATGAATTTGGATTTGGACAAAAAACTGGTATTGATTTGCCTGGAGAGGCTAAAGGAATAATAAGAAAGACACAAAGCATTTCAGATGTTGACTTGGCTACTATATCCTTTGGACAAAGCAATACGGTTTCTGCAATCCAATACTTAACTGCATTCAATGCTGTTGCAAATGGAGGAAAGCTTATAACACCTCATGTTATGAAAGAGGTAGTACACTTTGATAATAATAACAATAAAATCGTAGATAAAAAATATGAGGACTATAATGAAAGAAGTATACTAAAGGAAGATGTTGCCCATACTTTAAGAGGATATTTAGAGAAGGTTATTTCTGAAGGCGGAGGAAAGAATGCCAATATTCCTGGTTATCATATTGCTGGAAAGACAGGAACTGCCCAAAAGGTAAGCAGTGTAACGAAAAGTTATGAAGCTGGAAAGTATATAGCTTCCTTCGCAGGGATGGCTCCAGCTGAAAAACCTATGATTACATTATTTGTATCCATAGATGAGCCTGATCCATCTAACTATTATGCAGGACAAATAGCAGCACCAGTTGCAAAACAAGTGTTTAATGATATATTTAATTATCTTGCTATAGATGCCGATGCATCAAGTGATAAAATTGCGAGAAGCATGTTAAAGGATGTTACAGTTCCTGAGGTTAGAGGTATGAAAAAGGAAGAGGCCGTAAAACTTTTAAAGCAGCAGGGGCTGACTTTTGAAGCTGATTCAAAAGGTGAGTATATCACAGATATGAATCCTAAACCTGGATATAGCGTTAAAGAAGGAGATAAAATTGTGCTTTACACAGGGGCAAGCTCAACCTATAATAAAGTAGTAGTTGCACCTGACCTTACTGGATATACAAAAGAAAAAGCAGTAGAAGTATTAAATTCCTTAGGCTTACAAGCAGATTTTACTGGGGAAGGCTTAGTTTCAGAGCAAAGTATAAATGCAGGTGAACAGGTTTCTAAGGGTACTACTTTAACTTTGGAATTAGAATTAGTAGATGACTAGGTAAGATTATTAGTAAGGCATGCAAATATTATTTTTTAATAAAGTAATATTGCATGCCGCTATTGTGTGCAAATAACTTTTACATAAGGTGTATGGAGTGTGATATATATGAAGCTGAAAGATTTATTAAAAGGGATAGAATACAGCATAATAAAGGGCAGTAATGACATAAATATTAATAAGATACAATATGATTCAAGAATGGTTGAAAAAGATGATGTATTTTTTTGCATACAAGGATTTAAGGTTGACGGACATAGATATGCTCAAAAGGCTGCTGACTGCGGTGCTGCTGTAATAGTGTGCGAAAATGAAGTTGATATAAATGGTGACTGTGCGATAGTCAGGGTTTCTGATTCAAGAAAATCCTTAGCCCTAGCTTCTTCAAATTATTTTGATGACCCTTCTAAAAAACTTAAGATGATTGGAATTACAGGAACTAATGGGAAAACCACTTCTACATATATGATGAAATCAATTTTAGAACAAGCCGGCTTTAAAGTTGGTTTAGTTGGAACGATTGCAAATTATATAGGTGATAAAAAAATACCATCTCATAGGACAACACCAGAGTCACTAGAATTAAATGAGCTTTTTAACGAAATGGTAAACTCAGGAGTTACTCACTGTGTAATGGAGGTATCTTCTCACTCGCTTTCACTTGACAGAGTATATGGAATAAATTTCAATGAAGGGATTTTTACTAATCTTACACAGGATCATTTGGATTTTCATAAGACCTTTGAAAATTATTACAATGCAAAACTACAGCTTTTTAAAGCTAGTGAAACTTCTATTATTAATATTGATGATGAATATGGAAAAAGAGCATTTGAGGATATTAATGGGAAAAGGCTTACTTTCGGGTTAGATAGTGATACAGAAGTTAATGCAAAAAATATAAACATTCATTCTAAAGGAATTGAGTTCGAACTTCACTATAAGGGTAAAAGTGTTCAAATTAACTTAAATATACCAGGGAAATATAATGTGTATAATGCTTTAGGAAGCGCTGCAGCCTGCCTTCTAGAAGGGGTAACCTTAGAGCAGGTTAAAGCAGGACTAGAAAGTGTATTTGTACCAGGTAGATGTGAAATAGTGAGCAAAAATTATAACATTGGTTTTGAAATAATTGTTGATTATGCTCATTCACCGGACAGTTTGGAAAATATATTAAAAACTGCAAGAGAATTTACTAAAGGTAGATTAATATGCGTATTTGGCTGTGGCGGAGACAGAGATAAGACAAAACGTCCTATTATGGGAAATGCGGCAGCAACCTTAAGTGATATTGCAGTCGTTACTTCTGATAATCCTCGTTCAGAGGAACCTATAAGAATTATAGAAGATATTCTTGAAGGTATAAAAACAGATAATTATGTGGTTGTGGAGAATAGAAGAGAGGCTATAAAGGAAGCAGTAAAGCTTGCTAAAAAGGATGATGTGATAGTTATTGCAGGTAAAGGACATGAAGATTATCAGGAATTGAAAGATAGCGTTATACATTTTGATGAAAGAGAAATAATTGCTGACATAATAAAGGAGCTGTTTTAAATGGAAAAGTTAACCTTAAAGGAAATAATTCAGGCAGTTGATGGAGAATTCCTTAAAGAAGGTAAAGAAGTAATATATGAGGCAGTAAGCACTGATACAAGATCAATAGAAAAAAACAGTATTTTTATAGCGTTAAGAGGAAGTAATTTTAATGGCAATAATTATGCAGTTGAAGCTAGTGAAAAAGGTGCTAAGATATGTATTATTGATGAAATAGCCTTTAGGATAGAAGATTTTTCTGATGAGGTTTCAGTAATAAAAGTAAAAGATACAAAACAGGCTTTATTGAGCTTAGCTGAATACTATAGGAGTAAACTAAGTATAAAGGTTATAGGTATTACAGGTTCCACAGGAAAAACCTCTACAAAGGACATTGTAGCTGCTGTATTAAGTTCAAAATATAAGGTATTTAAAACAAAAGGAAATTTCAATAATGAAATTGGACTGCCTTTAATGATATTCAAGTTAGATAACGAATATGATGTAGCTGTTCTTGAAATGGGAATGAGCAACTTTGGCGAAATTCATAATTTAGCTAAGACTGCAAGACCGGATATTGCTATTATAACTAATATAGGGGTATCTCATATTGAATATTTAAAATCAAGAGAAAATATACTTAAGGCAAAGATGGAAATTACAGACTTTTTTGAAGGTAACAACAGCTTAATAATAAACAGCGATAATGATTTGCTTAAAGAATTAAATAATCTGACCTTTAATTTAATACGAATAGGTACTGAAGATAAAAATATAGATTTTAAGGCAGATGAAATAATTCTTAAAGAAAATTATATAAATTTTAGGATTATTGATAAATATGGTTTTGAATCTCCTGAATTTACAGTTAATATACCAGGAAAACACAATGTGTTAAATACCTTGCTTGCAGTTGCCTGCGGTAAACTACTTGGTCTTAGTTATGAACAAATGATTGATGGAATTAAAAGTTTAGAATTTACATCTATGAGACTTGATATTGTTAAAGGTTCTAAGTTTACCATAATTGATGACTCTTACAATGCCAGTCCGGACTCAATGAAGGCTGCAATTGATGTGCTTTTAAATTTTAAAGGCAATAGAAAGATTGCTGTGCTAGGAACAATGAAAGAATTAGGAAATATGTCCTATGAGCTTCACAAAGATATAGGCAGATATGCAAAAGAAAAAGATATAGATTTACTAATTGTTTCAGGTGAATTTACCGAAGCGTATATAAAAGGCTTTGAAGATATTAAAAAAGTTCTTTCTTATGAGGATAATGAAAGAATATGCGATTTCTTGAAAAATGATATTGAAAAGAATGATGTGATATTAGTAAAAGCATCAAGGAGTATGAAATTTGAAAAAATCGTCAATAATCTTAAGGTGATAAATAGCTAAAGAGGGGATAGGGTAATGTATAGAATAGTTTATTCGGTTTTAATAGCATTTTTTATATCTATAATTTTGGGACCTATTTTGATTCCTTTGCTGCATAGACTAAAGTTCGGTCAGAATATAAGGGAAGAGGGCCCCAAAAGTCATCAAAAAAAAGCCGGGACTCCTACAATGGGTGGAATAATTTTTATTATATCATCTTTTATAACTATGGCGATTTTAGTCAGAAAGCCAAGTGATGAAGCTATGGTAGCTCTTTATGCTTTTATAGGCTTCGGATTAATAGGTGCTCTTGATGACGGGTTAAAAATATTGCATAAAAAAAACTTAGGTCTTAGAGCTTTCGAAAAAATGATACTTCTTTTAGTAGTATCAGGAATTTTAGCTTATTATGCAGCAACAAATACAAATATAGGCACTACTATTATTGTTCCTTTTGTTCACAAAAACTTTTATGTGAACTTAGGATTTTGGTATGTACCTTTTATAGTTATATATTATACAGCAACAACTAATGCAGTTAATTTAACTGATGGTTTAGACGGGCTTGCAACATCTATAACATTGCTTGTTATGACCTTCTTTGCATTAGTAAGCTTTGGACTTGGACATTATACCTTATCCATATTTTGCGGAGTTATTGCAGGTGCTTTGTTAGGCTTTTTAAGATACAACGCATTTCCTGCTCAAGTTTTTATGGGAGATACTGGCTCACTTGCTTTAGGAGGAGCTGTGGCTACTGTTGCAATGATACTAAAGCTGCCACTTTTAATTTTAATTGTAGGTGGCATTTATGTAGTTGAAGCTCTATCTGTAATACTACAAGTGGCATCCTTTAAGCTTACAAAAAAGAGAATCTTTAAAATGAGTCCTATTCATCATCATTTTGAGCTTTCAGGATGGCATGAAACAAAGATTGTTTCAATATTTTCCATAATAACTGTTATATTATGTCTTATTGCATTTTTATCGCTACCAGCAATTATCTAGGAGGATACATTGAGTATGAAAGAATCCAATGCAAAAATGGGCTCAATTGATTTTATTCTTTTTTCAGCCATTATGATTCTTGTAGCAGTCGGGGTTGTTATGGTATTTAGCGCAAGCTCCTATAGTGCATTTTTTAGTAAAGCTTATAATTACGATAGTATGTTCTTTTTGAAAAAACAAGGTTTATCGGCAATTATAGGGGTTACAGCAATGTTTTTTATGATAAAAATTGATTATCATAAAATAAAGAAGTTTACAAAAGTTATAATGTTATTAACTATAATACTTTTATGCGTAGTATTTGCGTTCAAGCCAATAAATGGTGCAAGAAGATGGATACCTATACCTGTGTTTAATCTTCAGCCATCAGAAATAGCAAAATATGTAATTGTATTGTATATGGCTAAAAGTATTGAAGCAAAGGGAGAAAAGATAAAAAGCTTTGTTTATGGAATTCTTCCATATCTGATGGTTTCAGGATTATATGCGGGATTGGTAATAGCTGAAAAAAACCTAAGTATTGCAACAGTAATAATGTTAGTTACTTTGATACTCTTATTTGTTGGCGGGGCAAGATGGATGCACTTCATTCAGCTCATAGGAGTAGTTGGGGTCTTTGGTACACTGGGAATAATTCTAGAACCATACAGACTGGATAGATTTAAGAGCTTTTTAGATCCGTGGAAGGACCCTAAGGGGGACGGATATCAGCTTATTCAGTCCCTACTCGCTTTAGGATCTGGAGGTATCACTGGCGTTACTTTAGGAAAGTCAAGGCAAAAGGCCTATTACATACCAGAACCGCATAATGACTTTATATTTTCTATTATAGGAGAAGAATTAGGTCTTATAGGTTGTACAGTAATAATAATACTTTTCTTAATTGTTATATGGAGAGGTATTAGAACAGCTATAAGGGCAAAGGATACATATGGAACACTTTTGGCAGTTGGAACTACTTCTGTTATTGCTATACAGGCTATAATAAACATAGCTGTTGTATCAGGTTCAATGCCTGTTACGGGAGTTCCTCTTCCGTTCATAAGTTACGGAGGTTCATCACTATTATTTAATCTTATGGCTATGGGAATATTGTTAAATGTTTCTAGACAATGTAGTACATAAAAGCATTGCATTTGCAGTGCTTTTTGTGTTATTAAAAACTAAAAATTATATACTAATTTTAGTAAATTTATTAAAAATATCTTATAATTTTTGTGAAAAATAAATAAAAAACTTAATGAATTTAAACCTATAAAGTGGTATTATATATATGTGATTTCCCATATACTTTGATGAGGTGCGTGTAAAAATTGAAAAATGCTTTAGTAAAAACAGATAATCAACTAATAATAAACAGAAGAAAGAGAAGAGCTATAAAAAGGACTATTATTTCATTAGTTCTATTAGTATCTGTTACAATTACTTTGTGTTTAAAATTAACTTATTTTAATATTGCATATATAAGCGTAATTAACAATCATACTATAAATTCTGATGAAATTGTAAAATTGTCTAAAATTAATAAAGGTATAAATATTTTTTATTTAAACTTTAAAAGTGTGCAAACTAATTTGCAAAGCAATCCGTATATATTAAGTGCAGATATAAGTAGAAAGCTTCCTAATACTATAGTTATTTCAATAAAAGAAAGAGAAGCAGTATTTTATTCTAAAAGAGATAATAAATACTTGATTATAGATAAAAATGGTATTGTCCTTGAGGAAAAGGATGATATCTCGCAAATGAAATTAACTAACCTCCAAGGTTTCGATACTAAAGAAGTCAAGATTGGAGAAGTTATACCCTCGCAAGATAAAAGAAAAATTGAAAATATTTCTCTCATCACGGAGCTTATATCAAATAACTCCAGCGGTATAGATATAACAAGCATTGATTTGTCAAACGATCTAAATTTGTTGGCTTATTCAAATAATATGTGCATTAAACTTGGAAATGGCAATATAAAGGACAAACTTAATAAAGCACTAAATGTTATTGTAACCAGCAATTTGAAAGATCAAAAGGGATATATTGATGTAAGTTATGAAGGTAATCCTGTAATTTTTACAGAAAAATAGGAGGTTAATTATGAGTAAATATAAATCCCAATTAATTGTAGCTTTAGTTTGCTGTATACTTGGATTTATGCTTGCCTATCAATTTAGAATATTAAATAAAAATGCAGGCGTTTCAAAAGTAAAAGAGACAAATACTGATATAACAGTTGAACTGGAACAGTATAAAAATCAAAAAGCAGAACTTCAAAAAAATATAGATGATCTTCAGAAGAAGGTCAGCTCCTATGAGGAAGCTGCTGCAAGCAAAAGCAGTGAAACAAAAAATTTGTTAGAAGAAGTTAAGAATACAAGACTTCTTATGGGAGCAGAAACTGTTCAGGGGACGGGGATTACAATTTATATTAATCCCAAAACTAAAATGCTGCAAAATGATGTTACAAATGAGCAGATTACTGATAAGCATTTGGTGTATTTAGTTAATGAGCTTATTTCTGCAGGGGCTGAGGCAATATCTATTAACGATATAAGAATAACTCCAAGGACAGGAATAAGAACCTCAGGTGCAAATATCAGAATAAATGAAGAAAATGTATCTCCTCAACAGAGAATAACAATAAAGGCTATAGGAAATAAAAATTTGTTAAACAGTGCAATGTCTTTTCCAGGAGTATTTAATGATTTTAAAGCTATAAGCGACTATAAATATGAAACTTCTGACAATATTACTATAAATAAATACAACTACGGAAAAAGTCTGAAGTTTGATTATGCAAAACCAGTTAAATAATGAAGAGGTGAAAGTATGATAGCAATTATTGGATTGTTGATAGGTGTTGTTGTTGGTTTAACTTGGAATATTAATATACCAGATAAATTTTCTCCATATATGTCTGTAGCAATACTCGCATGTCTTGATTCTGTTTTTGGTGCCTTAAGAGCGGCACTTTCTAAAAACTTTAGAGCAGACATATTTATTTCAGGTTTTTTTGGTAATGCGGTTTTAGCTGCAGCCCTTGCTTACCTCGGAGATAAACTAAGTGTGCCTATATATTTAGCAGCAGTTATTGTGTTTGGAGGTAGAATATTCGATAACTTTGCAATTATAAGAAGACTTATGATGGATAAGGCAAAATCACACAATGAGGTGATTAAATGAAAAATAACGAATCCTCATTATTTGTATTTATAGCTACAATAATTGTTGGGATTTTAATTTCATTGAATATCAATTTTAATAGAACCTATAACAGAGTATTCCTAAGCACAAAGCAATACCAAGATGCATATAGTCAAAGAAATAAACTTAGAAGTGATATAAGCAGTCTTGAAGAGGAGTATAGTGAACTAAATAAAAAATTGACTAGTTTTGAGAATGTGGGTCATGGACACACAAGTGTCAGCAATGTCAGTAATGAAATAGAGGATGAACTTACTAAAAATAAAATGATATTAGGTACAGTGGACGTTGAGGGAGAAGGTATTATACTTACTTTAAAAGATATTAGCAATGATTTATATTTTTATAGTGATGATGACCCAAATTTAATGGATAAGATAATTCATAATTATGATATATTTACTCTTATTAATGATCTAAAAATGGCTGGGGCAGAAGCTATCTCTATTAACGGTCAAAGAGTTAATGACAGGACCAGTGTTATATGTGATGGTTCTTTATTGGAAGTTAATGGTGTAAAAATAGCATCGCCTTTTAATATCAATGCTATAGGAAATAAGGAAAGTCTTAAAACTTACATGCTCGGAGATGAAAACTATTTAAGATATATGATGGCTAGAGGAATTTATGCAGATATAGCTGAAAGTGATAATGTTAAAATTCAAGCATATCCCTTTGATATTGATGAACAATTTCTTAAATCTACAAAATAAAACTATAACCTGTCAAAGTAATATTATTATCTTGACAGGTTAAATTTTATTAAAATATATAATTTAAATGAAGGATTTTTATAATTTTTGAAGAATACTATATATAGATAGGTATATAAAAAATAATATTACATAATTCAACAAATAATTTTGTTTAAGGGAGACGATAATATTGTCTATAGAGGAGAATATTAGCGAAATAAAGAAAACACTGCCAAAAAATATAACTCTTATTGCTGTGTCAAAAACCAAAAGTGTGGAGTTTATAGATGAAGCTTACAATACTGGCATAAGAGATTTTGGAGAAAATAAGGTGCAGGAGCTTATTGATAAAATTGATAAACTACCTAATGATATAAACTGGCATTTTATTGGACATCTTCAGACAAATAAGGTTAAGTATTTAGTTGGAAAAGTAAGTTTAATACATTCATTAGACAGTGTTAAATTACTTAATGAGATAGAAAAACAATACAAGAAAAATAATCTAACTGCTAATGTTTTAATAGAGATAAATATAGGTAAAGAAGATAGTAAATCAGGCATTTTTGTTGAACATTTAGATGAACTTATTTCTGCCTGCGAGACATGCGAGCATGTAAAGGTAAAAGGGTTAATGGCTATAATACCCAAAGGCCATGAGAATGTTTGCAGAAAGCATTTTGGACAAATGAAGAGCATTTGGGATACTTTAAAAAGTAAATCTTTTAATAATTTAAGTATGGAATACCTTTCAATGGGGATGACAGAAGATTATGAACTGGCGATAAAGGAAGGCTCTAATATGATTAGAATTGGTACAGGAATTTTTGGATTAAGATAAAAAAGACATAGGAGGAAATAAAATGAGTGGAAAAATGATGAACAAGGTAATGGGATTTTTAGGTCTTGAGGAAGAGGTTGATTTTGATGAAAGAGAAGAAAGAGAAGAAATGGCTCTTGATTCTGAAGAAAGTGAAGTAGAGTCAATTTTTACTTCAAATAAGAAACAAAGCAATAAAGTTGTAAATATACATACTGCTGCTTCAGCAAAGGTAGTTATTATAAAGCCAAATGATTATGATGAGGCTGCAAATATTTGTGATAATCTTAAAAATAGAAAGATTGTTGTTGTAAATACAACTTCTCTTGAATCAAAGGTTGCGCAAAGACTTTTAGACTTTATAGGCGGGGCTTGTTATGCATTAAGCGGAGAACTTCAACAGGTTGAAAAAGGAGTATATATTTTATCACCGTCAAATGTTGAGGTTTCAAATGATTTAAAAAATGAACTGACAAGCAAAGGAATATTAAACTGGACTAAGTAAATCTGGAGGAAATTATGAGTAATACTATAATTAATGCTGTAAATATTCTGTTTAATCTTTTAGAATATGCAATTTTTATTGATGTAATATTATCTTGGTTTTTAAGAGGAAGAACCAATGCTTTTGTTGATATTCTTCACATATTTACTGAGCCATTTATGGCACCTGCAAGAAGACTCCAAGAGAAATTATTTCCTTCAATGATGCTTGATTTCTCTCCGATTATTGCATATTTTGTTTTAGTTATTCTTCGCGTAGTTGTTATTTCTATTGTAGGAATGATTTTTTAATGGATAAAAAGAACTTTACAAATAGTATTTCATCTGAGGATAAAAGCTTAATATCAAACCTTTATGATAAAATAAAATTGGCAGAGCTTACATATCAGCCTGTTTTTACAAATGAATTTGTTTCGCCAAATGTGTGGAAAGGTATTGAAAGCTTACAAGCTAATTTTGATGTGAATATTTTTTCCTATGGAATTTTTCAAGACAGTGAGAGAAGAATTTTAGCTTTTTCTAAAGATGAGGTTTATGATTATCCTGTGAAGATCATTAGGATAGAAAATAAGTCTAAATTTATAAAGCTGGAGCATAAGGATTACCTTGGAGCATTAGTGGGACTTGGAATAAGGAGAGAAAAGCTCGGCGATTTAGTTATAGATGAGGGCATTTGCTATGCAGCAATTTGCGAGGATATCTTTGATTACTTAAAACTTAACCTTAACAAGGTAGGAAACTGCCCTTGTGAGATAAGATTAGTAGATTTACATGATATACAGCAAATAAGGAAAAACACTAAGGATAGTATTATTTCTACTACTTCACTTAGGCTTGACTGTATAGTGAGTTCTTTGTGCAACTTGTCTAGAGCGAAAGCTGTTTCATTAATTCAAAGTTCAAAAGTACTTGTTGACTATAGTGAAGTTTTGGAAAAGGATTTTAATATTGAAATAGACAGTATATTAACTATAAGAGGATATGGAAAATTTAAAATTTCAGAGCAGACTGGAGCTACTCAAAAAGGTAGATTAAAATTATTAGTTAAAAAATACATATAAGAGGTGGTAAGTTTGAAAATAACAGCAATGGACATAACAAATAAAGAGTTTAAAAAAGTTTTTAGAGGATATTCAGCAGAGGAAGTTGATGAATTTTTAGATAAAATAGCTGAAGACTACGAAGCTTTATATAAAGAGAATTCTTCAATGAAAGAAAAGGTTACGAGTTTAACAGATAAAGTAGAGCACTACGCTAAAATGGAAACTACTATACAAAACACTTTAGTTTTAGCACAAAATGCAGCTGAACAATCTAAGAGTATTGCGCAGAAGGAAGCGGATTTAATTATAAAAAATGCTAATGAGTCAGCTCAAAGAATTTTAGATAAAGCCCATAATGATGTTATGAAAATTAATGATGACTATGAGCAGTTAAAGCAGGAGTTTGTTAAATTCAGAGCTAAATTTAAAAACTTTATGAATACTCAAGTTGAAATGTTTAATTCACTTGAAAAAGATTTTATTAAGAACTATAATATTGGATCTACTGTTGAAGATACTATAAAGGAAAAAGATATAGATCTTGAAGATTCTTTTAATGCAGAGCCTGGAAAGGAAAAGAACTTCAAAGTAAAAAGTATAAATGATGAGGATTTAACTGAAGATAATTTAAGTGAAATTAAAAATTTCTTTGTAAAAGGAGATTAACATAATCTCACTCTTAGGAGTGGGATTTTTCTATTTATTATTATACTGGCAATAGCAGCAAGGAGGTAGTAACATGAATATTCTTAAGGTAGCTGACTGCTATAATGTATATATTGATAATTCCTTTGAAGGGTTTTATGATGTTCTAAAAGCTAATATTAATGAAAATACAAAAATATTTATTGTTACAGATAGCTGTGTACATAAAAAATATGAAGCTTTGTTTATTGAGTTTGCAAATACACTTAATGCTAGTTTATGCGTTTTTAACCATGGAGAAGACAATAAAAGTATTGATACTATAAGTTTCATTTATAACCATCTGCTTGAAAACGAGGCAGACAAAAATAGTGTTATAATAGCAATAGGCGGCGGGGTAGTGGGTGATATGGCTGCCTTTGCGGCTGCAACCTTTATGAGAGGAATAAAATTTATCAATGTTCCAACTACTCTTGTTTCTCAAGTAGATAGTTGTATTGGAGGAAAATCGGGATATAATTATAGAGGGATTAAAAATATTATTGGGTGTTTTTATAATCCGAAACTGGTTTATATATCTACTCATTTTTTAAAAACACTTAGCAAAGAACATTTGTTAGAAGGATTTGGAGAAATAATAAAATATGGTGTCATTATGGATAAGAACATTCTTGATTTTTTGAATAACAATTCAAGCGGCTTGTTTTCATTCGAAGATTCAATTTATCTATCTATTATAAAAGAATGTTTAAAAATCAAAGCAGAAGTTATTGCTCAAGATTATAACGACAAAGCTTTTAGAAATATATTGAATTTCGGACATACTACAGCTCATGCAATTGAAGCAGAATCTGGTTATACAATTCCTCATGGAATTGCTGTAGCTTTAGGGATTCTTACGGCTTTAAAGTTATCTGAAAAGCTTCTTAAACTAGAAAGCGATGTATATAAAAATGCAATTAAGCTGTATACAAAACTAGGCCTGCCAACAAGCTATAAAGTTGACAATTATGAAGCGTTTTTGTATGCTATAAAGCATGATAAGAAGAATAATGATAAAATAAACTTTGTGTTATTAGAGAATTTGAATAAGTGCAGAATCAAAGTTGAAGTAAAAGAAGATGATATACTATGGGCGCTTAAAAACAGTATTACTATGGAGGTATTTAATAAATGATTGGTATTATAGGAGCAATGGATGAAGAAGTCGAAATTCTATTAAAGGAAATAGAATTGGAAAGAAAAGAAAACAAAGCTATGATGGAATTTAACTGTGGAACACTTTGGGGACAAAAAGCTGTTGTAGTTAGAAGCGGAATAGGTAAAGTTAATGCTGCTGTTTGTGCTCAGATACTTGTAGATGATTTTAATGCGGATTATATAATTAATGTAGGTATAGCTGGAGGAATTGGAGAAAACATAAATCCAGGTGATATAGTAATAGCAGATAATCTTGTGCAGCATGATATGGACACCGCAGCTTTTGGAGATAAGCTTGGCCAAATCCCAAGGCTTGATACCTTTGATTTTAAGTGTTCTACAGAGCTAGTAGAAAAAGCACAAGCGGCCTGCAAAAAGCACCTTGCAAGTAAAAGCTTTCTTGGTAGAATTGTTACAGGTGATCAATTTGTAGCTGATTTAACAAAAATTAAATGGCTAAAAGATGAATTTGATGCTTTGGCGTGTGAAATGGAAGGCGGCAGTATTGCTCAGGTTTGTTATTTAAATAATGTACCTTTTGTTGTAATAAGATCCATTTCAGACAATGCTAATACGGGTGCACATATGGATTATGAAAAATTTAAATATATAGCAGTAAATAATTCAGTTAATATACTTAGAGGAATGCTAGAAAATATGTAGGTGATTGATTAATGAAAGACTTGTTAGTAGACAAAAGCAGTGGTAATGACATCAAAGTAAAAGTAAGAGATACGATAATCGGAGGCAATGAAAAAGTTATTATTTCAGGACCGTGTTCTGTAGAAAGCTATGAAATAATGGTTAATATTGCAAAATCTCTTAAAGTTATGGGTGTTAATATGCTTAGAGGAGGTGCCTTTAAGCCGCGAACATCACCATACGATTTTCAAGGGCTTCAATATGAAGGTTTGAAAATTTTGAGTGAGGTTTCTAAAAAAGTTGACATACCTGTAGTGACTGAAGTAATGGATATAAGGGATATAGAAGAAGTTATAAAATATGCTGATATGGTTCAAATAGGTTCCAGGAATATGTATAATTACCCTCTTTTAAAGGAACTTGGAAAAATTAACGTTCCTATACTTTTAAAGAGAGGGATAAGTGCAACCTTATCAGAATGGCTTTATGCAGCGGAATATATAATAATTGGAGGAAATGAAAATGTTGTTCTTTGCGAAAGAGGCATAAGAACCTTTGAAAGCTATACAAGAAACACATTGGATCTAAATAGTGTTGCAGTTATTAAGGAGAAGTATAGATTGCCTGTCATAGTTGATCCTAGCCATGGAACTGGGCTTAGAGAGCTTGTTCCAGCTATGTCTCTTGCTTCTATTGCAGCTGGAGCAGATGGCCTTATAATTGAAAGTCACATAAATCCAGACAATTCTGTATCAGATGCAAGACAAACAATTTCATTAGATAGCTTAAAAGAAATAATTAATAATATTCAAAAGCTAAAGAGGAGTTTGTAATTATATGAAGGTAAAACTTCAACCAAAAAATCAGACAATAAAAAGTATGTTAGAATTCAAAGGTGACAAATCTATAGCTCATAGAGCATTGATAATAGGAGCTTTAGCAAAAGGAAAGTATAAAATATCTAATTTTCCAGACAGCATGGATTGTTTGTCTACGTTAAACTGTATGAGAAAACTTGGAGTAAATATTGATTATCGAGGCAGTGGCATTTTAGTGTCTTCACCAGGCTATGAAAATTTTAAATCATCACTAGGTACGCTTGATGCAGGTAATTCAGGAACAACAGCAAGACTTATGTGCGGACTTCTTGCAGGCTGTGGTATCGAAGCTGTTATAGATGGTGATTATTCTCTGAGAAAACGCCCTATGGGAAGAATTATTCAGCCCTTAAGTCAAATGGGAGCACAAATATCAAGTGAAAATAGCAGGATACCTTTAAGTATCAAAAAAGCAAATCCTCTAATTGGTATAAATTATGAAATGCCTGTTGATTCAGCTCAAGTAAAATCCAGTATTTTAATTGCGGGATTTTTGGCCCATGGACATACTACAGTTTTGGAAAAAAACTTTACCAGAGACCATACTGAAAAAATGTTTAAAGCATTGGGTTCAGATATTGAGATAGTTGATAAGAGCATATCGATAAAAAAATCAAATATTAAGGCAAAAGATATGTATATTCCCGGAGATATCTCTTCTGCTGCGTTTTTAATTGCAGCAGCTTTATTAAGCAAAGATTCTTCCATAAGGATTAATAACATACTATTAAATAAAAGAAGAAGAAAATACTTGGATATACTGCTGCTTATGGGAGCAGATATTGAGTATAAAGTTTCTGATATATACAATGAAGAAGAAATAGGATATATAGAAGCTAAAAGCAGCTCACTTAAAGGAATTAGTATTTCAAAAGATATTATACCAAGTATCATAGATGAAATTCCAATGCTTGCAGTGCTAGCGGCCTTCAGCAGCGGAAAGACTGTTTTTGAGGGCATACAGGAACTTAAATATAAGGAAAGTAATAGAATTGAAGCTGTTGCTGAAAATCTTAAAGCGGCAGGTTTATGTTTGAGCTATTCCGATGAACACATGGAGATAATTGGAGAAAATAAATTTTTAGAAAAAGAAATACATATAAAATCCTTTGGTGACCATAGAATAGCCTTGGCTTTTGCTGCTATGTCAGTAAGAAATAAAAATATCACAATAGTGGATAATTGGGAATGCACAAATATTTCTTTTACTGATTCTTTAAAATATTTCAGTGAATTTTTAAATATAACTACCTGCTAGTAATAAAATCCTCTATTTATGACAAAATAATTAGAGATATAATAAAAATAGGTGGGTGGTATTATATGGATAATAAAAAGATGTTGTACTTTAAAAATAAGCTTCAAGAGGAAAGAAAAGATATAGTAAATTTATTAAAACAGATGGAACAAAATGAAGCTTTTATTTCAAAGGTTGAGATGGCTGATGAAATTTCTGAGCTTTCTATGTATGACAATCATCCGTCAGATATCGCTTCTGAGGTATTTGATCAGGAAAGAGGCATGGCTCTTAAGGAACATGAATTAACAGTAGTTAAAAAAATAGATGAAGGTCTAAGAAGCATTGAAGAAGGAACCTATGGAAAGTGCCATATGTGCGGTAAGGATATTCCGGAAGAGAGATTGGAATTTATTCCATATGCACACTTATGTGTAAAATGCCAAGATGAAGCTAATGATTCAAGACCAAGAGAAAAGAATAACAGACCTCTTGAGGAATATGTTTTAGGACGCCCGTTTGGATATGGGTTTAATGATTTTGATGAGCAGAATTATGAAGTTGGCTACGATGCCGAAGATAGTTATCAGGATGTTCAGAGGTTTGACTGGAGAGAAAATACTGATTATGATTTTTTAGATGAAGACGCTGATTATGTTGAGCCAATAGAACAAATAAGCAATGATCAGTATAAAAATCAGCTTCCAGATTAAGTTTACAAAGTTACAAGAAGGTGGAGATGGGGATGGAAATATTAATAGTTATTTTAGGTTTGGTTATAGATAGAATTACAAAGATTTGGGCATTAAAAAGTTTAACAAATGTTGATGAGATAGTGGTGATTAATAATATATTCAGTTTTTCTTATCTTGAAAACAGAGGAGCAGCCTTTGGTATATTTCAAAACAGAGTGCTACCTCTTGCTATTGTAACTTCACTCGTTTCAATAGCAATGGTTTATTATCTGCTCAAATACAAGCCTAAGTCAAAAGTTTTAAGAATGAGTCTAGCTTTAATTATAAGTGGAGCCATAGGAAATCTTATCGACAGATATGTTTATAAATATGTTGTAGATTTTATTATGTTTCATTATAAGGATGTTTATTATTTTCCAACATTTAACTTTGCAGATATGCTGGTAGTAGTTGGAACTGCTTTACTAGCTATATGCATTTTAAGGGATGAAAAGTAATGGAGTTTAAAGAATTTATAGTAGATAAAGAATATGAGAATATAAGGCTTGATGTATATCTTTCAAAAATGCTTCTGGATAAGTCTAGATCCTTTATTCAAAATTTAATAGAAGAAGGCAATGCTGTTATTAATAAGATTTCTAAAAAAAGCAATTACAAGCTTAAGTCAGGAGATAAAGTAGAATTAACTATACCTTCTCCTGCAATGCTTGATTTAAAACCAGAAGATATTCCTCTTGATATACTTTATGAAGATAAGGATGTTATTGTTGTTAATAAGCCTCAGGGAATGGTTGTTCATCCTGCTTCTGGAGTTTATGAAGGAACCTTGGTAAATGCACTTCTAAATCACTGTACAGACTTATCTGGAATAAATGGTGTTTCAAGGCCTGGAATAGTTCATAGAATAGATAAAGATACTTCTGGGGTACTTGTAGTAGCTAAAAACGATTTTGCTCACAATAAGCTAGCTGAGCAGCTCAAGAATCATTCTATGAAAAGAGTTTATATTGCTTTAGCAGAAGGTATTATTAAAGAAGAGGAAGGAACCGTAAATCAACCTCTTGCAAGACATCCTGTTGATAGAATTAAAATTGCAGTAATTAAAGGCGGAAGAGAAGCTATAACTCATTATAAGGTTATAAAAAGATTTAAAAGCAGTTCTCTCATAGAATGCAGACTTGAAACTGGAAGAACCCATCAGATAAGAGTTCATATGTCCTTTATAGGTCATCCATTAGTTGGAGATCCAGTTTATGGCTATAAAAAGCAAAGATTTAATTTAAATGGTCAAATGCTTCATGCTAAGGTTTTAGGATTTGTTCACCCAGTAACTGGAGAGTATTTGGAGTTTGAAGCAGAGCCTCCAGAATATTTTAAAAAAGTTATAGAAATATTAGAAAAAGAATTGCCTAAGTAAGAAATGTATGATATTATTAGAAACAATAAATATACCTTTAAATGATCCTGTGAGGTCATAAGGCGATACAACGTAATTAGTGTATTATTATGCCTATGTCCTCAAGGATATAGGCATTTTTTAATTTTTCAGCATTGGAGGTGAAATATATGAAATTTAAAAACCAGCTGCTTGATGACAAATCAATCTCTAGAGCATTAACTAGAATGTCTCATGAAATTATCGAAAGAAATAAAGGCGTTGAAGATGTAGTTCTTATTGGAATTAAAAGAAGAGGATATCCATTATCAGAAAGAATTTCCAAAGCAATAGAAAAAATCGAGGGAGTTTCTGTACCTGTAGGAAGCGTAGATATTACTCTTTATAGAGATGATTTATCATTAATAGGTGAGCAGCCAATAGTTAAAAATGAAGAATTAGGTGTTATTGTTAAAGATAAAACCGTTATTTTAGTAGATGATGTGCTTTTTACTGGAAGAACTGCTAGAGCTGCAATTGATGCAGTTATACATAGCGGAAGGCCCAAGACAATTCAATTAGCAGTACTAATAGATAGAGGTCATAGAGAACTGCCTATTAGAGCAGATTATGTTGGTAAAAATATACCAACTTCAGCTAATGAAATGGTTTCTGTTGAGTTAGTTGAGGTAGACAGTATAGATTCAGTTAAAATATATGAAATATAAATCTTTTAAGTTAGCACAGAGAGGCTAAGAAGGAGGAAAATTTATGAAAAATTACATTGACATTGAGGAAAGACTACCAATTCTAGAAACAATACCATTAAGCTTTCAGCATCTTACAGCTATGTTTGGTGCAACGATTCTAGTACCGCTTTTATTTAACGTAAACCCTGCTATTGCACTCTTAATGAATGGTTTGGGAACTCTGCTTTATTCCTTTGTAACAAAAGGTAAAATACCTGCTTATCTAGGTTCAAGCTTTGCTTTCCTTGCTCCAACCTTTGTAATACTTGGCTCGGGAGCAAGTTTTGCACATGCTCAATCCGGTTTTATCTTCTTTGGAATTTTCTTTGTTATAATATCTTTTATAATTAAATATGTAGGAATTAAGTGGATTGATGTAGTTATGCCGCCTCCGGTTATGGGTTCCGTTGTAGCTGTAATTGGTTTGGAATTGGCACCAACAGCTGCTCAAATGGCTGGTCTCGCTCCTTCAGCAACAAAAGTTGGACAAGTTGTTGCAGCTTATACTCCTGATTGGAGGATTATAACAGTTTCAATGTTTACTTTATTCGTTGGAGTAATTGGTTCAGTAGTTTTTAGAAAGTTTTTTAAGATTATACCTATACTTACAGCTGTAGTTTCCGGATATATATTAGCTGCTATAATGGGTATGGTAGATTTTAGCGCAGTAGCAAATGCGCCTTGGTTTAAACTTCCGCAGTTTACTGCACCAGTATTTGATTTGAAAGCTGTGTTTATAATCGCACCTGCATGCCTGGTTGTACTTGCTGAACATATAAGTCATCTTATAGTTACAGGAAACATAACCGATAGAGACTTAATAAGTGATCCAGGTCTTCACTTATCATTACTTGGTGATGGTTTAAGTAATATAATTTCAGGATTTGCAGGTTCACCTCCAAATACAACTTATGGTGAAAATATAGGAGTAATGGCATTAACAAAGGTTTATTCTGTTTGGGTAATAAGAGGCGCTGCAATACTTGCTGTTGTATTTTCCTGTATAGGCAAAGTTGCTGCAGCTATTCAGTCAATACCGGCACCAGTTATGGGTGGAATAACTATACTTCTTTATGGTGTTATTGCTTCCTCAGGTTTAAGAATGTTTGTAGAGCAAAAGGTTGATTTAAGTAAAAGCTACAATATGATTTTAGCTGCTATAACTTTTGCTATAGGAGTCAGTGGTGCAAGCATTAAACTACCTGGAGATGTAGAGTTAAAAGGAATGGCATTGGCTGCAGTTATTGGTATGCTGCTATCTATAATGTTTTATGTAATTCACAAATTAGGAATAATGAATGAAGATTATATAATAAATTCTAATGACAATAGTGCAAATATGTAATTTACCGTAAACTAAAATACTCTGCTTAGGTGCAGGGTATTTTTATTTTAACTTTTGTCAATTATAAGTTATATGAATAATAATGTTGTTCACTAGCAGTTTTTATTGTATAGTATTCATAGTTACTAAATAAGGAGAGAAATAAATGAATTATGATTTAATAGCAACATCAACCTTTGGACTCGAGTCTATAGTCGCAAAGGAACTTAAGCAGCTTGGTTATGAAGACTTACAAACTGATAATGGAAAGGTAACCTTTAGTGGGGATGATTATGATATTGCTATATGCAATACTTGGCTTAGAACTGCAGATAGAGTTTTAATAAAAATGGCAGAATTTAAAGCCGAAACCTTTGAAGAACTTTTTCAAGGTACAAAGGCTGTTCCATGGGGAAGTCTAATACCTATAAATGGCAAAATGCATGTAGTAGGAAAATCAATAAAATCAAAACTTTTCAGCGTGCCGGACTGTCAGTCAATAGTTAAAAAAGCAGTAGTAGAAACAATGAAGAGTACATATAATACAGATTGGTTTGAAGAAGATGGACCGGTGTATAAAATCGAAGTTGCACTTTTAAAGGACATTGTTACCTTAACAATTGATACAACAGGTGCTGGGCTTCATAAGAGAGGCTATAGAGAACTTGCTGGTGAAGCACCAATGAAGGAAACTCTGGCTGCGGCTTTAGTGCTTTTGAGCAATTGGGAACCATCTAGAAGTTTAGCAGATATTTTCTGTGGCTCTGGTACCATTGCAATCGAAGCAGCTTTAATAGGAAAAAATATTGCACCAGGGCTTAATAGAAGTTTTATTTGTGAAGAATGGCCATCTATGGATAAAGACATATGGGAGGAAGTAAGAAGTTACGCAAAGAATAAAATTAATAAGGAAGAATTTAAAATCTTAGCTTCAGATATAAATGGAAGAATTCTTAATACTGCAAAAGAGAATGCTTTAAAAGCTGGAGTTGATAAGTATATTTCCTTTCAAAAAATGCCTGCTAAAGAATTTACATCTAGAAAGAAATATGGAGTTATTATAAGCAATCCTCCTTATGGTGAAAGAATAGGGGACAGCAAGGAAGTTGAAGATATATATAAGTCCCTAGGTGATTTATATACGGAACTTAACAATTGGTCCTTTTATATAATAACGTCTCATCCGGATTTTCAAAAGCTTTTTGGTAAAAAAGCAGATAAAAACAGAAAGTTATATAATGGAAGATTATTATGTTATTATTATCAGTTTATTAATAATCCGCCTAAAATAAAAGAATAAGCAGAAGCTTTCTGCTTATTCTATTTTTTTAAGGTCAAGTTTTAGTGGATCCACATATAAAGTTTTATTTGTATAATATATAACCATTCCAGGTTTTGAACCAGAAGGCTTTTTTACATTTTTTACTTCTGTATAGTCAACAGGAACTTTAGTTGAGTCTTTGGCCTTGCTGTAATAAGCTGCTAAGATAGCTCCTTCCTCTAAGCAGGCATCTGAAATTCTACCGTTATTTTTGATGATAACATGAGAACCGGGGATATTTTTTGTATGCATCCAAATATCATGCTTATCTGCAAACTTTAGGGTTAAGTTATCATTTTGAATATTGTTTTTTCCTATATAAATATCTGTACCGTCACTGGATAGAAAATGAAGAGGTTTCGAAAGCTTTGCTTTTTTCTTATCTTCCTTTTTAAATTTTATATATCCGGTAGTAACTAATTCCTTCTTTATTTCCTCGATTTCATCATAGGTTTCTGAATTTTTAATATTTGTTAAAACCGAATATAAGTACTGGAGTTCCTCGTTGGCGGATTTAAGCTGCAGTGAAGCCATTTCTTCAGATTTTTTTAATTTATTATATTTTTTAAAATATGATTGTATATTTTCTGAAGGAGACTTGTTTTCATCTAAAACAATATCTATATATTGCTCATCTGAAGAATAATAATTAAGTACATTTATATTTTTTTGCCCCTTTTTTATACTATAAATATTTGCAGTTAAAAGCTCTCCATAAATTTTGTAGATGTCCTTTTGTTCACCTTCCTGCAGGGCATTATTAAGAAGCTTTATTTTTTTTAGACATCGGTCTATATTGTTGTTAGTGATTTTCTGCAAATCTGAACTTTTTGCATTTAATCTCTCCCATTTATCTTTCTCGTAGTAGAACTCCTCAAGTAGAGAAGAAGGAGAAGAATACAGCTTAGAAGTAAGATTATCAAACTGCTTAAGTTCAACGCAGTAAAAGTCTTTTATGGAAACTTCATCAATATAGCTTAAATATTTAAAATCACAGACTTTGAGTCTATTGAATAGAATAACAATAGGGCTATATATGTCTCTTAAAGCAGCAGAGTCTAAATTAACTTTTTCACTTATTTGCAGATATAAAGACTTTGAAAATTGAGAACTTATACCAGTAAATAATTTTGAAAAGATATTTGCATCTATCTTATATTCATTATTAGTTAAATAATTTTCGAATTCTTCATAAGAAAAATCAAAAGGATTAAGTTTCATTGATTCTGGCGGATACTTATAGGATACTCCAGGATATAGACTTCTGTAGCTGTTTATATCTGGGGTAATGTGCTTAATCGAATCTATTACAACATTATCACGCTTTCTTAATAGTGTAATATTGCTGTGTCTGCCCATAATTTCAACTACAAGAGAATAAATGCTGTTAAAGCCAAGCTCATCTGAACTTTCAAAATCTATTACAACTATTCTATCTGTATATACTTGAGTAATATCAATAATTTTTGCCGTACTAAGGTATTTCCTAAGTACCATGCAGAACATTGGAGCTTTAATTGGGTTGGGCTTACTTATATTTGTTAAATGTAGTTTAGGATAGGTTGAACTAGCGCTAATCAACAGTTTAAAATTAACCTTTTCACCTCTTAAAGCAAATATTATCTCATCCTTTTCAGGCTGAGAAATCTTATCAACTCTGCAGCCTGCTATTTTATTTTTGAGTTCATCAACGATACTGTATATATAAATTCCATCTAAAGGCATTATATCACCCCACATATTTTAAATATAATCATAAGTTAGTATAGCATTTTAACTTTTGAAAATCAAAATATTCTAATGAATAACTAGAAAACTATATAACTAGTTAACTAGTTATATAGTTATAAATTTATTTTTATGTTATGCTAAAATTAATTTATATATAATGAAGAAATTTTTATATGGAAGGAATGATTTTATGAAATTTACCAAAATGCATGGAAACGGAAATGATTTTATTGTAATAGAGGATTTAGAAAATAAAATAAAGAATGAAGCTGATTTAGCACAAAAACTTTGCCATAGAAATTTTGGAATTGGGGCAGATGGTATTCTTTTAGTTAGAAGAAGTAATTCAGCTCAAATAAAAATGACAATAATTAATTCGGATGGCTCTTATGCTGCTATGTGCGGAAATGGTATAAGATGTTTTGCTAAATATGTATGGGACAAAAAATTAGTTAATACTGAAAACATAAGTATAGAAACTGGAGATGGAATAAAAACAGCATATATTACTGCCCAAGATAACGAGGTTTTAAGTGTTACTATTAATATGGGGCATCCAAATTTCAATACAAAAATGATTCCAGCTATTGGAGTAGAAGAGATCATAAATAAGCAGCTCGAGATAAATGATAAAAAATATATAATAAATTCATTGCTGATGGGTGTTCCTCATACAGTAATAATAGATAAGCTTGATAACTATAATGTTGAAGAAGGAAAGTTTATAGAGAAAAACAAGCTGTTTCCACAGGGGACGAATGTTAATTTTTGTGAAGTTATAAATAGTGGAGAAGTAAAGGTAAAAACCTGGGAAAGAGGAGCTGGACCAACCCTAGCCTGTGGCACTGGAAGCTGTGCTTCTGTAGTTGCTGCAAATAAGTTAGGTTATGTTGATAAGAAAGTAAAGGTATGGATCCCTGGGGGAAGCCTTATAGTTGAACTTAGTGATGATGGAGTATATATGTCTGGTCCTGCTGTTACAGTTTTTAATGGAGAAATTTAAAAAATAATTTTTAAAAAGTATGCAATTTTAAAATGCATACTTTTTGTTATTTTACAAATAATATAAGGTTTAAAAAAGTTTGAGACGGCTATAATGATAAATACGTGGTTTGATATAAAGTTTAGCTTAGTGAAAAAACTATAACAGAATATTAAGGTGTAGCACATTATGGAAAATAAAATTGATATTTATAAAAAAAGACAAGAACTTATCAGTTTAAAAGAGATAATTATTGATACAGAAATGTTAAAGATTATGACAAGAGATATTATGTACAAATACTGTGCAGTACCAATACAAGTAAGTGAAAATAATGTACTGATTGCAATGGGAAATCCATATGATAAAAAGGCCGTGGAGAATATAAGTTCCTTATTAAAAAGGAAGATTGATGTTATTCCTGCAGATAGTAAGGAAATTTATGTTTTAATTAATTCCATTGACGAAAGCCAAGAGACTAATTTAGTTATAGAACAAATAACAAGAAACTTAGAAAAAAACTTAAGCAGCAATGTATATGATAAGAACAATAACATAGATCCAATTGAAAACTCACCAATAGTAAGGCTGACAAATCATATTATCGCCCAAGCAATTAATATAAAAGCCAGCGATATTCATATGGAACCCTTTGAAGAAGACGTAATCATCAGAAATCGTGTTGATGGTATTTTATATGAAAATATTAAGCTTACTAAAGAAATATATGCATCAATATGCTCAAGAATAAAATTACAGTCAGGTATGGATATTTCTGAAAAGAGAACCCCTCAAGACGGCAAGCTTCAGTTTAGTCATAATGATTTGATGCTTGATTTAAGAGTATCAACTCTTCCAACCATTCATGGAGAAAAAGTAGTTATAAGAATTTTATATAAAAAGGAAAGGCTTCAAAGTTTAAAAGCTTTAGGTTTTTGCGCCTTTGGTGAAAATAGTATATCAAATTCTTTAAAGAATAATCATGGAATCATACTTGTAACCGGTCCTACTGGAAGCGGTAAGACAACTACATTGTATGCTATGCTTGAGCAGATAGATAAACATGATAAAAATATTGTTACTATTGAAGATCCAGTAGAGATTCAGGTACCATTTGTAAATCAGGTGAACGTAAATACAAAAGCTGGTTTAAACTTTGCAAGTGGTCTTAGAAGTATTTTAAGGCAAGACCCAAATATTATTATGGTTGGCGAAATTAGAGATGAGGAAACTGCCCAAATTGCAGTTAGGGCGGCAATAACGGGCCATCTTGTTATTTCTACCTTGCACACTAATGATGCTGCGGCTTCTATTGTAAGACTTATTGATATGGGAGTACCTAATTACTTAGCTGCAGATGCTTTACTAGTTTGTATAGCTCAAAGACTTGTAAGAAAAATCTGTAGCTTTTGCAAGACTGAGTATGAGCCTACTATAAGAGAAAAACATGAACTTATGCTAACCTATAGTGAGAAGCTTCATAAAGGTTTAGGATGTGCATTTTGCAAATACACTGGTTACAGCGGCAGAACAGTAGTATATGAAATTATGAATGTTGATGATAATCTCAGAGAGTATATAAGCAAAGGTGCTGGTGCTGACAGCATAAGGCAATATAACGAAACTAAGAATATGACAAATCTCAAAGAAAACTGCAAAGAGCTTGTAAAAAAAGGGGTTACAAGTTTTGAGGAATTTTTAAGAATCTGCAATGTAAGTTAAATAGTAAAGAAGGTTGGTCTTTAATGCCTCTATACATATATAAAGCTAAGAATACTCAAGGGAATATAATAAAAGGCAAGTATTGGCTTACAAATAGGGAGTCGTTGGTAGTTAAGCTGAGAAAAAAGGGATATTATCTAGTAAAACATAAGGAACTTTTTACAGGACATATTCCTATTAGAATAAAAAAGATTTCATCTAAGGAATTATCTATACTGTGCAGTGAGTTTTCATCGCTTATTGAATCAGGAATGAATATTTATGAAATTATAAATTTGCTTGAAGAAGAAGCAGGTAATAAACATGTTAAGAGAAGCTTAGAAGATATTAAGGAGCTTATTCAAGAAGGT
The DNA here is from genome assembly GCF_016765585.1 of Clostridium rhizosphaerae. Classification (GTDB taxonomy): domain Bacteria; phylum Bacillota; class Clostridia; order Clostridiales; family Clostridiaceae; genus Clostridium_AT; species Clostridium_AT rhizosphaerae. The sequence goes on along the minus strand of NZ_JAESWC010000018.1, from coordinate 160,730 downwards.
ACAGAACTATCATGCAGCATGAAGGCTCATAATGATATTTACCCTGAGTTTTTTACTAATATGATCAAGGTTGGAGAAGAAACAGGAAAACTTCAAGAAATTTTTCTAAAGCTTTCTAAGTATTATAATGATGAAAGCATTATAACAGGCAAAATAAAGAAGGCTATGCTTTATCCATGTACCTTGTTTATTTTTAGCATGATAATTTCTCAAATTTTAGTTTCCTTCATAGTTCCGATCTTTGTTACCACACTAACAGAACTTGGAGGTAAAATTCCCGCAACTACAAGATTTATTATGTCTTTTAATAAAGCTTTGAAAGAAAATTACTATGTATTATTAGGGATTTTAGTTCTTCTCATTATTGGCATTTTGAAAGCAAGAAAACATCAAAAGATAAAAATAGTTGTTCATAAATTTTTATTGACTAATAAAATGACTATGATGCTTTCAAGAAAGATATTGTGTGTTAAATTTTCAAGAATACTTGGAACTTTAATAAGCAGTGGTATACATATAGTGCACGCTATGGAAGTTGCTAGTACTATGATGGGAAATGAGTATGTCAAAAATAAATTACAGAAAAGTATTCATAGCATGAGAATGGGTGAGAGTATTGCTAAAAGCATAAGAAATACAGACGTTTTCCTGCCTTCCTTATATTCAATGATAAAAGTAGGAGAGGAATCAGGAAATCTTGATAAAATGCTTTTAAAGGCAAATTCAGTTATGGAGCAGGAATTATATATTTTTATAGAAAAGGTATCAGTTCTTTTGGAACCAGCAATGATTTTAGTTATTTCTTTTTTTATAGGCTTTATTTTAATATCACTGCTTATGCCTATGTTTAATATAATGAACACAGTTTAAGTTAGGAGGAAGTAATAATATGAAAAAATCAAAATGTAAAAAAATAAAAAGGAAAGGTTTTACACTAATAGAGGTTTTAATAGCTATTACCATAGTAGTTATATTAGCAAGCCTTTCAGTACCGAAGGTAGCAGCATATATAGATAAAGCTAAAGATGCAAAAGCTTTAACCTGTGGAAAACAAATATATACTGCTGCTATGTGGAGTTATTCTGATCAGGGAAACAAGTTTATAAAAAATAAAGTAGAGGAATCTATTAGTACAGCAACTAACGTTATTGTTTCTATTGAGGCTAATAAGGTAACTGATAGTACCGCTGAAATAAATTTTTCTAGTGATAATAAGAATTATACTCTAGCTATAAGTGATTCTGGAAATTCCTATGTCATTAAAGAAGGTAACAATCAGATATATCCTAAATAGATAATACTTAGTTGATTTTGAAAGGTAATCAAATGAAAAAAGGCTTTACTTTAATCGAAGTTATAATAACTATATCAATTTTATTTATCATAGCCTCCATAAGCTTAATCAATATATCTAATTTAGAAAAACAAAAAAATGATACTGATGTTGAGTTATGTAAAAGTATGATACTTGGCACAGTAAATGATGCAAAACAGTATTGCAGAGAGAATAATAAGTCGGGCTATATACTATTTAACGTAGCAGAGTCAAAGATAGGCTTTTACAGCAGTAATAAAAGAATAGAATCCTTTGTTCTTCCTGAGGACGTAAATATCTATAGTATTAATACTAATGGCAGCAGAATTGATATAGACAAATTTGGTTTTACAAGTGATGCAGGAACAATTAAGTTAAGAGATAAAAGAGGCAGTCTTTATACCATAACAATAAATGTTGGAGCTGGTTATGTTGAAATTAAGTAAAAAGTCAGGTTTTATGCTCATTGAAGTTTTGTGCTCAATAAGTATTATACTCATTTTGTTTACTGCAATTTTAACTTCAGAATTAAACATCAAAAAGCTTCAGGACGTAAATAAAAAGAAATATGAATATGTGACAGTTATGGAAGCTGTTAAGAATGAAATACTTCTTAATAAAACTTATGAAGATATAAAAAAACTATACAGTGAAAATAAAAAGATTATTCATAAAGAACAGCTTACGATTAATAGTATTCAAAGTACTGATTTTCAGGATTTATTTAGTGAGAATACAAAAGTTGAAGATACATACCTCTTATTAGGTGTAATTGATGGGGAGGTATTGACAATTAATTTAGAGCTTCATACAAAAGTTAATTCAAAGGAAGAAGTAATTACATGCAGCTTTTCAAAGGGAAATTATTAAATAGTAAAGGACTTACACTTATAGAGTTAATTGTTTCTATATCTATAGCAAGTATAGCGGCAGTGGTATTGGTAACAATTTTACTTCAAAGTATAAGAAGCTATAAAAATAATACAGATGATTATAGAAGTTATTTTTATTTAAGCGAGGCTCTTATGTTTGTACAACATGAAATTAATAACTCAAAGGATATAAGTATTCAAACTAATAATATTGAATTAAAGTTCTCTGAGGATATAACTAAAATTATTAAGTTGAATCCTGAAGGCAGTTTGGAGATAGTTCATAAGGAAAAAGGCAGCATTAAGGCTGTAAATAATATAATTAATAATATCGGAGAGTTTAATGTTATTCAAAAGGATAAAGTTATTTACATTACAGCTGCATTAAAAAACGGGGAGAGATATAAAGGATGTATAGGAATAAAAAGATGAAAAAGGGATTTGTATTGGTATATACTCTTTTAATAACCTCCTTTTGCTTAATTATTGCTGTTTACATATTTACCCTACAAGTAAAAATAAGCAAAAATGTTAACAGCTATAAAAATTATGTTTTAAAGGAACAAGATTATGATAAATATAAAGAGTACTTATTTACAGAACTTAATGAACAGATTTTAAAAAATATTAATAAGCTAGAGCGGGAGGAAATAAAAAGCTATTTAAATAGAAGCAGTTTTTCAAATAAAAGTGAAGATAATAAAGCAAAAATAAAATATAACTCTATAGCAGATAACATAGAATTTACAACCTATTATGAAACAAACTATATCAGGATAGATAGATATAGTTATAATACTTCTGATGGAAAACTTAAGCTAATATACTTGGATACTTTATATTCAGAGGGGAAGGTAGAATGATGTGATGTCAAAAAAAGCAATAATTGAAATGGGAGACTATAGTTTATTAAGCCACCAATTCATTGGTAATAAAATTCTATCTAATAATTATAATTTAAGTTCCAGCAAGGAGTTTTTAGTTGATATAAGAAACAGAAAATTAAAGATTATTTTAGAAGGAGAATTAGTAAATATAAAGCTTATCTCTTTGCCAGCCGTTTCTAGCAAAAATTTGCTCACATTGATAAAAGATGAACTCCTTTATTATTACAATATCTCCGATAATGTTGTTTTCAATTATGTTATATTAAACAAACATAAAACTAGTATTGATACTGCGGTTTTTATAGTGGACAGCAGGAAAATAAGCTATATAAATGAAGGAGCTTCAAACAATGTTAAAATACAAGGGGTATATTTAATACAATTATGCTTCTTAAATTACTTTAAAAAGCGTTTTAAAGATAAAAACTATATATTTACTTTCATTTATCACCATAGCTTATATTTATTATATTGTATTGATAATATTATAAGACATAATTATATATATAAAGATTTCCAAACTATAGACAGCTTAGAAACTATATTGTTAAGTTTTATTGAAAGCAGTAATATTTGTGATGAAGTTGAAATAAAGGTAATTTATCTTGCTAATTTTAGTACAAGAGAAACTATTCCTAATAATATAGAAAATTACGCATGTGTTGATCTAGGAAATATAGATTATAAGAATTTTTTAAACTTTATAAAAGAAAATAGGTGATGAATTTTTGCAAAACCTTAACTTTTTACCGGATAGTATTAAAAATAAGAAAAATTTAAAACACTTAAAGCTTTATAAATATATTTTTATTTTCCTTTGGTTAATATGTCTAATTCAATTTATAGTATTTGTTTATCTTCGCAATCAAAATAATAGCACTGATAATTTAACTGTAGTAAACAGTTTAAATAGGACTCAAAAGGAAAGTGAAGTTTCTTTAAAGAAAAACGAGACCTTTTTAGCTTTTGACAGTTTTTTGAAAAATATAAATAATCGTATCGATTATGATAACTGTATCATCAACAATAATCAAATATCTATGGAATTTACTGCAGAGAATATTAACAGCTATTACAACATCATAAAGGATATAGAGAATAGTGACAAATATGTTATTATAAAACTGACGCCGCCTAATAATTCTTTTGATAAGCTTAAATTCCAGCTGATTTTAGAGGTGAAATAATGGTGAAAGATAGTATAAGAACTTATAGGACATTTATAATTGTTTTTTTACTTACTGCCGCAGTATTATCGAGTTTGAATCTTTCACTCATGAAAAATATAAGAAACAAAAACATTATAAGAAAAAATGGAAATCAGCTGGTTAGTAATGATATTAAAAAATATGGATATAGCGAGATACTAAATTTAGTTTTACAAAATAAGGACGTAAATATTTCAAATATATCAGTTTCTTCTGGGGACAAAAATTTAGTTGAAATAGAATTAGGCTTTAAAGAAACTGATAATTTAAGTTCTATGTATGGATATATTGAAGAGATTAAGAAAGAAAAATGCTTTTTAGGAATAGAAAATATAAAAATCAATAAAGATAAGGAAAAATACAAAAATATTAGCTTTACTACACTTTTTAAAAAGAATAAGTAGCAGTTAAGAGGGCACAAATTCAAATTATGGAAGAATATAAGAAATAAATAATAATGTTTGCAAATAAGCATAAGTTTTGATAAAATATCATTGGTCAGTGTAAAAATTTGAAGTATTAAACTTCGTACATAATACAAAGATTAAGTTAAAAAAATGAAATTAAGTAAAGTTCAGATTAGGTATACTTATAAATAAATTGTATGGCGAAGTGTTTGGTATTAATTTACCTGAAAGGGTTATAATATAAATGAATTAATAGTTTGTGGAGGGATATTTAATGATATCAGCAGGAGATTTAAGAAAAGGAACCACTTTTGAATTAGATGGACAAGTTTTCACAGTAGTTGATTTTTTACATGTTAAACCAGGTAAAGGAGCAGCTTTTGTTAGAACAAAATTAAGAAATGTTATTCAAGGAGGAGTAACAGATAGAACTTTCAATCCAACTGATAAACTTCAAGAAGCAGTTATTGAAAGAAAAGAAATGCAATATCTTTATTCCGATGGCGAACTTTATTACTTTATGGATCCTGAAACCTTTGATCAGATTCCTCTAAATCATGAAAAGGTTGAGGAAGCTATAAAGTTTTTAAAGGAAAATATGTTTGCTGTAATTAAGTTTTATAAAGGTGATGCTTTTTCAGTAGAAGCTCCTAATTTTGTTGAACTTCTTATAACATATACTGAGCCAGGAGCAAAAGGAAATACTGCTACAAACACTGGAAAACCTGCTACAGTTGAAACTGGAGCTACAGTAATGGTACCTTTATTTGTTAATGAAGGTGAAGTAATAAGAATTGACACTAGAACTGGTGAATATATGGAGAGAGTTTAGTCAATAATATTTATTAGAGTGCTAAATAGAATTGCAGTATAAAATTTGTGTTTTATACTGCTTATTTATTAATTTTTTGAGGATGTGATTATATGGATTCTTTATTATCAAAAGTTTCTTATTTAAACGGATTAATTGACGGCATGGAAATTGACAAAACCAGCAAGGAAGGTAGAATAATTTCTGAGATGGCTAAGATATTGGAGGCCATGGCTGACAAAATTGAAATTTTAGAGGATAGTCAGGATGAACTTGAGGAATACATAGATTCAATAGATGAGGATTTAAGTGCTGTTGAAGAAGATTTATATGAAGATGATGAATGTGATGACTGTTTTGAGGATGACGATTATGACAACTACATAAGTATTAATTGCCCTCATTGCGATGAAACAGTATATATTGACACTAATATATGTAATTGCAATGAACAAATAACCTGTCCTAATTGTCATAAGGAAATTCCATTAGAAGACTGTTGCGAAGACTAATAGAAAAAAGACATGTAGAGTTTTATCTCTATATGTCTTTTTTTTATTTTTTAAATTTTTATTTAAAAGGAATATTTTTATAAAAATTCAAATAGGAATTATATAAGAGGGGAGGATAAAAAATGAAAGATACTAAAGATGTATTAGAAGTACTTCCAATACATATTAAAAAAATATTTGCTAATCTAAAGGGACTAGAGGAAATGCAGGAGATTAGGCTGAAAGTTAATAAGCCTCTTATTATACAGATAGGAAACGAAGAAATAATAACAGACTACATTGCAACTCTTCAGGATATAAAGCTTATTCTTCAGCATATAAGCAATTACTCTATCTATGCTTATGAAGAAGAAATAAAGCAGGGATACCTCACAATTAAGGGCGGACATAGAGTTGGAATGTGCGGCAGTTGTGTGGTTGAAGACGGAAAAATTAAAACTATTAAAAGTTTAGGATCTGTAAATATAAGAGTATGCAAGGAAATAGAAGGCTGTTCTAATAAAGTAATTCCATTTATTTTAGATAATAATCAGGCTTTAAATACTATTATTATTTCTCCGCCAAGATGCGGAAAGACAACTCTTATTAGAGATATTGCAAGAAACTTATCTGATGGTATTAAGGCTATTAACTTAAGAGGCAGAAAAGTATGCATTATTGATGAAAGAAGTGAAATAAGCGGATGCTACAATGCAGTGCCTCAAATGAATGTAGGAGTTAGAACGGATGTGTTGGATAATTGTCCTAAGGCAGAAGGAATAATGATGGCTATAAGAAGTATGGCTCCTGAAATCATCATCTGTGATGAAATAGGAACTTATAAGGACATTGAAAGCATATTAATGGCACTGAGTTCAGGTATAAAACTTATAACTACTATTCATGGATATGGTATTGAGGATCTATATAACAGAAAAGTTTTTAAAGATGTTATAGATAATCATGTTTTTCAAAGAGCTATTGTACTAAGCGATAAAAACGGTGTAGGTACAGTTGAATTTATATACGATTTTGAGAAAATGGACAAACTATGGAGGAAACAAGATGATTAAAGAAATGGGATGTTTGATAATCGTAGCAGCTTCAACTATCGCTGGTTTTATGTATTCTGAAAAATTTAAAAAGAGAGTGAAGCAGCTTAATGAATTTGAGAGAGCTATTAATCAGCTTCAAGATGAAATAGAGTATACTCATACTCATCTTCCGGAAGCATTTAATAACATAGCAGAAAAAAGTGAAAATCCTATAAATAAGGTTTTTAGCAAAGTTTCTAAACTGCTTTATGAAGGTGAAGCAGAAAGCGTATATGATGCTTTTGAAAAAAGCATTAAAGATAAGAAATTTGAACTGAATCTAGATGAGGATGATATTAATGTAATATTAGATTTATCTAAGACTCTGGGAGATTCTGATATAGATGGGCATAAAAGAATGTTTTCTTTAGTGCGCAATAACTTAAAAAAAAGAATAAGTATAGCTGAAATAAGTATGAGCAAAAATGTAAAGATGTATAGATATCTAGGTTTTACTATAGGGGCTATGCTTGTTATTGTTTTGATATAGGAGGTGGACAAGATGTTGGATATAAGCTTGCTTTTTAAAATAGGTGCTTTTGGCATTTTGCTAATGATATTGGAAAAGGTGTTAAAGGCCTCAGGTAAAGATGAAATTGCGATGATAGCTAATATAACTGGTATAGTAATAATTTTAACTATGGTAATAAGGCTTATTAGTCAGTTATTCAGCAGTGTAAGAACTATGTTTACAATTTAGGAGGTTATTATGGAAATTGTTAAGATAGTAGCCTTTGCATTCATAGCTTTAGCAATAGTTATTATACTTAGAAAAAGTAATGATACTTTAGCTGTACAGGTTAGTACAGTTGTTGGAATATTAATATTTCTGTTCATGATAAGCAAAATTACTGCAATACTGCAGCTGCTGCAGCAGCTTGCCATAAAAGCCAATATAGATTTTGTTTATTTAAACACTGTATTTAAAATACTTGGTATAGCTTATCTAGCCTCCTTCTGCAGTGAAATCTGCAGAGATGCAGGTGAAGGAAACATAGCTTCCAAAGTAGAGTTTGCAGGAAAGATTCTTATTTTGGTTCTTTCCATACCCATATTAATGGCGGTACTTCAATCTATTCTAAAGATAATGTAGAGGTAAATTATGAAAAAAATAATAATAACGATTATGATTATATTTCTATTACCTTTTAATGTACAAGCTTTTGAAGGAGCAAATGAAAGCCAGCAGCAAAGTACTCAGATAGAACATCTTTATGATTATATTGTTAATATGAAAACTCAATCGGAAATACTGAAGGATTTAGATGCTAAAGAGTACGTGAAACAGTTTATTAAAACTGGAGATGGCAAGGTTTCAGCCAGTAAGCTTATTAAAGCTGTAACCGCTTATTCTCTAAAGGAAGTTATAGCAGTAATAAAATCAATGTCTATGCTCATAATAATTGCTATAATATGTGCTCTTTTAAATAATCTTCAAAAGGCTTTCAGCAGGGATGACATATCAAATATTGCATATTTTGCCTGCTATGCTTTGATAATAATAATACTTTCTAAAAGTTTCTATGATGCTGTAGAAGTTGCTAAGAGCACAATTAATAAGACGGGAGACTTTATGGCTGCACTGGTACCGGTACTTTTAATGCTTTTAGCCAGTGTTGGAGGCTTCGTGGAAGCTACAGTAATGGATCCTATTATCATTGCAGCAATTAATATTAACGTAAAGATATATGTAAATCTTATTATTCCTATTATTTTTATGAGTTTTGTGCTTCAATTTGTCAACAATATATCCACTGAATTTAAGATAGATAAATTGACTAAGCTTTTAAACCAGGCTGCCATATGGACGCAGGGAATTATCATGACAATATTTATAGGAATTATTACAATTAGAGGAATAACCTCAAAAACCATAGATCAAGTAACTGTTAAAACTGTAAAATACGCTGTAGATAATTTTATTCCTATAGTTGGAAAGGCTTTGTCTGATGCTATAGCTACAGTGGCAGGATATTCACTTCTGCTTAAAAACGCTTTAAGCGGACTAGGACTTTTAATAATACTTCTGGTTGTGCTTTTTCCTATTATAAAGCTTCTTATAATGTCTTTTGTTTTTAAGCTTACTGCAGCTTTGATTGAACCAATCAGTGACAGTAAAATTGTTAACTGCATAACATCTGTTGGAAACTCCTTGACTTTAGTTATGTCCTGTGTAATAAGCGTGTCAATTATGTATTTTATTATGATATCAATTATTGCCTCGGCAGGAAAAATGGCCATAGGAGGGTGATGAAGTATATGATTGATGGATTAAGAAATTGGATTATAGAAATATGTACTGCAGTAATATTTATAACAGCAGTAGAAATGATTTTGCCAAATAATAACTTAAAAAAGTACGCAAAGTTTGTTCTAGGGCTAATACTAATCACGGTGTTAATTAATCCGATTATAAAGTTATTTGATAAAAATTTTGATTTGGCAGCATATACAAATAAGGCTTATGAGTATATGGATGAGAAGAAATATGAAAATGATGTTGAAAAGTACAAACAGGAGGGGATGAATAAGACTGTCAGTGTTTTTAAAGAAAATGTTGAAAATTTATGCAAGGAAAAGCTTAAAGAAGAATTTCCGAGGAACAACTATAAAGTAGATGCCGCAGTTGATTATGATAAAAGCAGCGACAGCGTATATGTGAAAAACGTTAAGGTTGGTATTAAAGATGGAACTATTGAGTCGGTCAAGAAAATTGATATTGGCTCCAAAGGAGCAGCTGCAAGTTCCAACCCATCAATAAATGATGAAAGAAGCCGGCTAATGAAAAGTTACTTAAGTAAAGAATTGAAAATATCTGAAAGCTCTATAGAGGTGTATAAGAATTAAAATTATTACATAAGGAATATAAGGAGGTAAAAGGTCTAAATGACCTTTTACGAGTAATTTTCGAGCGGAGTGAGAATATTAAATTACTCAGTGCTTCCGAATATAAGGAGGAGAACTATGGATATTAATAAAATTTTGGACGAGATTGTTAATAGAATTAAAAAATTGTTTACCAGTGAGGAAGATAAAATTGAAAAAAAGAAAAACAACAAACTGCCTAATTTTTTAATTATATGTTTAAGTCTAGTTTTAATAAGCGTTCTAGTGATACTTGGAAATGATTTTTTCAAAAGTACAAGTGCAGTTAAAATAAATTCACAGGCAAATTCTCCACAGCCAAGGGAAGGCTTTAGTGTAAGTGATTATGAAACTACCGAGGAGAATAAGCTAAAAGCTGTTTTAGAAGATATTGACGGCGTAGGCAGAGTAAAAGTAATGCTTACTATTGATGGTAGTGAAGAACAAGTACCAGCTGTCAACATCAATAATTCAACAAGCAATACAAAAGAGCAGGACAATAACGGAGGAACAAGAGAGACTACTCAAAAGAATGATGGCAGCACTATAGTACTCACAAATGAAGGAGATAAAAATCAACCTCTTATAGTTAAAACCAATAAACCAAAGATAGTTGGCGTTTGCGTAGTAGCTGAAGGAGCAAAGGAAAGAGTAGTTGAACTCAAAATAACACAAGCAGTAACCAGGTTATATAATATACGCCCAGATAAAGTTAGTGTTTATCCAATGAAGAAGTAATATATTACTAAAAAGAATCATATAATTCATTAAAAAGATTGTTAGGGGGAATACCAAAATGAATAAGAAACAAGCCTTTATTATTGCCACTTTACTAGTACTTATTGTATGTGCAGGTGTGTTAGCTGCAAGAGTGAACAGTCCTTTATATGTGGATAGTTCTGAAATATCAACAAAAACTAATGCACAGGCAGGAGATAAGAGCAAAGGTGATTTCTTTACTGAAAGCAGATTAAACCGCGACAACAATAGAGCAACAATGCTGCCTACATATCAAACTATAATCAATGACCCAACATCCTCGAAAGAAGCAAAAGACAAGATGACAGCTCAGCTTAAGAGTTTGACTACAAACAATGAAAATGAACAAAAAATTGAAAATGCATTAAAGGGAAAGGGTTATGAAGATTCATTCTGCCAGATAATGGAGGAAAAAGTAACTGTATATGTTAAGACTAAAGACAAGCTAACTGACAAGCAGACAAAGGAAATTAAAAACATAGTTTTAGGCGCAACAAAAATAAAAGATGTAGAAATTGCTATGAAGCAATAGTAATTGTAAAAACATAATATATTTGATATAATGAACCTAAGATAAGAACTGTTGCTTATTTAAGCAAGGAGGTACTGATATGGAAGAGAATATAAAAGAAGAAGTAGATATGGGTATTGTTAAAATATCTGACGAAGTAGTAGGAGTTATCTCTGGATTAGCTGCTACAGAAATTAAAGGTATTGTAGGAATGAGTGCCAATCTCGTAGGAGGCATTACTCAAATCCTTACTGGAAAGAAAAATCTGTCCAAGGGAGTTAAGGTAATCGTCGGCGAGAGCAGTGCAACAATTGATTTATTCGTAGTTGTTGAATATGGAGTTAAAATTACAGAGGTTTGCAAGCAGGTTCAAGACAATGTAAAGAAGACTGTTGAAGCAATGACTGGGCTTGTGGTCTCAGCTGTAAACATTCATGTTCAAAATGTTGTAATTCCTAAATTGGATGAGGAACCTAAAGAACAGGAAGAGACTGAAGAATAATTTATTCCCTCTGAAATTTCAGAGGGTTTTTCTTTGCGTGGAAGCATTTTTTATTATCATAGTACAAAACTTATATTTGTATATTTATAATTAACTTGATAATAATTGAAATATAGAATAATATTAAATATTGATATAGCTTATGAGTCTTAGGAGGAAATAAAATGAACAGAAGAAAATCAAGAGAAATTGCAATGAAACTGCTTTTTGAGATGTCTATAAAGAAAGAAAATTATAATGAGATATATGAAAACTTTAAAGAAAATACAGATATGGATTTACAAGATATTGATATGGAATATGTATTTAGAGTGCTTAAGGGTGTAGAGGAAAATCAAAAAACAATAGACGACAAAATTGAAGAAAACTTAATAAACTGGAAACTTAATAGAGTAGCTAAGATAGATTTAGCGATTCTAAGAACTAGTACATATGAAATATTTTATGAGGATGATATACCAGATAAAGTATCAGTTAATGAAGGCATAGAACTAGCAAAAAAGTACTCAGATGAAAAATCTTTTCAATTTATTAATGGTGTTCTTGGAAAGATGATAAAAAATAATAATTAGTTTTATATCTAGATAAACAACTTCAACTATAAATTTATACAGCGTGAAAAAGCGGTGAAGCTTCGCTATTTTCCCACTTTATATATTAAGTTTACGTATTGTTTATCTATAGTTTAAGGGGGAGTTATGATGGGAATGGTTATTGATGGGAAGGCCGTAGCTAAAAAATATAAGGAAGAAATAATTGAATTTACAGAAGAAAGAAAAAATAATTCCTTAAGAGTTCCTTGTTTAGCAACAATTCTTGTAGGTGAAGACGGTGGATCCTTATCTTATGCAAATAACCAAAAGAAACTATGTGAACAGCTCGGAGTGATAAACAGGCAAGTTATTACAGAGTCAAGTGTGACAGAAGACAGACTTATTAATATCATAGAGGAATTAAACAATGACTGTACTGTCGATGGAATAATAATTCAGCTTCCACTACCTGGTCATATTAACGAAAAATCAGTAACCTCATGCATAAGCAGAAAAAAAGATGTAGATGGGCTAACGGACATTAATACAGGAAAGTTTTATAAGGGTGAAGAGTGCTTTGTACCTTGTACTCCTCAAAGCATTATAAATTTAATTAAAAGTACCGGCTGTGAAATTAAAGGAAAGCATGCAGTAGTAATTGGAAGAAGCAATATTGTAGGGAAGCCTGCTGCTCAGCTTTTATTAAATGATAGTGCAACAGTAACTATATGTCATTCTAAAACAGCTAATTTAAAAGAAATATGTAAAACTGCTGACATACTTGTATGTGCTTTAGGTAAGCCAGGATTTATTACAAAAGAATACATAAGGGAAGGCGCAGTAGTTATAGATGTTGGCACAACTGTAGTAGATGGTAAGTTAAAAGGGGATGTATGCTTTGATGAAGTCATTGATACAGCTGGATTTTTAACTCCAGTTCCAGGAGGAGTAGGAGCACTTACTACAACGATGCTAATAAAAAATACTTGTGAGGCTATGATAAAAAATGTACATTAAAACCTTATCTGTTTCTGCTTTAAATAATTACATAAAGAAAACCTTAGATGCTGACTTTATATTAAATAATTTAAGCATTAAAGGAGAAATATCAAACTTAAAGCTGCACTCAAGCGGACATATGTATTTTTCTCTTAAGGATGAAGGCAGCAAGATAAACTGCATAATGTTTAAAACCTACGCAAGCAGCTTGAAGTTCTTACCTAAAGATGGAGAGTCTGTAGTGGTAAAAGGAAAAGTATCTGTATACGAGAAAGATGGTGCTTATCAATTATACTGCCAGGAAATTACTCAGGAAGGACTCGGAGAACTTTATATAGCCTTTCAAAAGCTTAAAGAAAAGCTTGAGAAACAAGGGCTGTTTGATGAAAAAAGAAAGAGGCCTTTACCTAAATACCCAAGAAGAATTGGTGTGATAACATCACCTACAGGGGCTGCTGTTAGAGATATAATCAATGTTTCCACAAGAAGATATAAGGGTGTTAACATGCTGATTTATCCAGCATTAGTGCAGGGCTATAACGCAAGTGAAGATATAATTAGGGGTATTCAAACTTTAAATCAGATAGAAGATATAGATGTAATAATACTGGCAAGAGGTGGAGGTTCTTTAGAGGAACTTTGGGCGTTTAATAATGAAGAGCTTGCTTATGAAGTTTATAACTCTAAAAAGCCCATTATAACCGGAGTTGGTCATGAAACAGATTTTACAATTGTTGATTTCGTAAGCGACAGAAGAGCTCCAACACCATCTGCGGCCGCTGAAATGGCTGTACCTAATAGGGAAGAGCTTCTTAGAGGTATCAATACATATGAGTCAGCTTTAAATACGTCTATTTCTAATACTTTAAAAGACTACAATAATAAAATTGAAAGTTTGAGAAAAACTTTGTATTTAAACAGTCCGGCTAATTTTATAGTAAATCAATATAACTATATAGACAGGCTGCAGGATACATTAAATTATAAAATGAAATTAATCTTACAAAACAAAAAAGAAAATTTAGGTAAGTTAAATTCTCTTTTAGATGCTCACAATCCTCTTAAAGTACTTAATAAAGGTTATGCCATGATTCAAGATAGTGATGGCAAAATAATAAGTGAGAAAAAAGATTTGAAAGAAAATAAGGAATTTCTCATAACTTTAAAGGATGGAAAACTTAAGGCATGTATGAATTCTATAACTGAAATATAGCTAAGGAGAAAGAATTAAGATGGCTAAAAAAAATGAAAGTTTTGAGAGCATGATGAAAAAACTTGAAGAGGTAGTAAGTGCTATGGATGCTGATACTTTAACTCTTGAACAGTCTATGAAGCATTATGAAGAAGGTATTATCCTCTGCAACAAGCTTTATAAGGTTATTAATGACTCAGAAGAAAAAATTAAAATTTTAACTCAAAATAAAGAGCAAGATTTCTTAAACAGTGAGGAGTAAAGGATATGGAGTCAATAAAGCTGAAGATTAATGATTATTTAGAAAACTATTTTAGAAAAGAAGTATCCTATAATCAGCATTTATATGATGCTATGGCTTACAGCATAAATTTAGGCGGCAAGAGAATACGTCCAATCTTAATGCTTTTAACTTATAGCATATATAACGATAATTACGAAAAAATAATGCCAATAGCTGCTGCCATAGAAATGATACATACTTACTCTTTAATACATGATGATTTACCATGCATGGATGATGATGATATAAGAAGAGGAAAACCAACTAATCACAAGGTTTTTGGTGAATCAATGGCAGTGCTTGCAGGAGATGCTCTTTTAAATGAAGCTATGAACATAATGTTTGATTTTTGTATTAATAATGATAAGAGCTCACTTAGAGCCTGTAGAATGATATCTCAGGCTGCAGGGGCAGAAGGTATGATTGGCGGACAGGTAGTTGATATTTTAAGCGAAGGAAAAAGTATCTCAAATGAGGAACTTCTATATATGCATAATAAAAAGACAGGTGAGCTCATAAGAGCAGCAGTACTAGCAGGTGCTGTAATCGGAGGAGCTTCTAAGGAAGAAGAAACTTTATTTGATAAGTTTGGCGAGAAACTAGGTCTTGCTTTTCAAATTAAAGATGATATATTGGACATAACAAGCAGTAAAGAAGTTTTAGGGAAAACTGTTAATTCAGATATAAATAATAATAAGACTAATTTTATTTCTATGTACGGTTTGGAAAAATGCAATGAATTATGTGAAAATCTAACAAAGGAATGTATTGATATGCTAAATAAAATTAGTGAAGATACAACTGATCTTAAAGAAATAACAAAGTTTCTATTGAGAAGAGAGCTATAGAAGCATATTTTCAAAACATAGCTAATTATGCTATAATAAATTACGATATTTAAAGCTACTAAAACAATAATTAGTAGCTTTTATTTTTAGTATTTAATATATATAATGCAATAAAGCTCTTACATTCATGATGTCACAAAATATCCAATCTTCAATGATTTTTGGGACATCATGAATTTATTAGAACTTTTGCATTGTATAATATGAAAAAACTTTACATTATCTAAATTATAGTGATAGTATAGTTGTTAGATTACAGTGCTTATATATAGGCAATAATTTATAATATGCAGCAGAAAATAAAATACTAATGTTAGAGGATAGATAAGTATGTATGAAATTTTAGATAAATATAATGATCCAAAAGATATAAAAAAAATGTCTTATGCGAAATTAGATAATTTTGCTCAAGAAATAAGACAATTTCTGATAGATAAAGTTTCAAAAACAGGAGGGCATCTTGCCTCAAATTTAGGAGTAGTAGAATTAACTTTAAGTCTTTACAATGTATTCGATTTTACTAAAGATAAAATTGTTTGGGATGTAGGCCATCAGGCATATGTTCATAAAATACTTACTGGCAGAAAAGACAGGTTTGATTCTCTTAGAAAATACGGAGGCATGAGTGGTTTCCCCAAAAAAGATGAGAGCAACTTTGATATGTTTCAGACTGGTCACAGCAGCACATCTATTTCTGCAGCCCTAGGAATGGCTCGTGCAAGAGATTTAAGAAAAGAAAAGCATGAAGTTGTCGCAGTAATAGGCGATGGTGCCCTTACAGGTGGAATGGCCTTAGAAGCTTTAAACGATGCAGGATATAAAAAGACAAAACTTATTGTAATTTTAAATGATAATGAAATGTCAATAGGAAAGAATGTAGGAGGTTTATCTACATACTTAAGTAAGCTAAGAGCTGATCCTAAGTATAATAAGCTTAAACATGAACTTGATAGTACGCTAAGAAAGATTCCAAGCATAGGAAAAGGCATGGCTGAATCTATAGAGAAAATTAAGGATGGTATAAAACAGGTAATTGTACCAAGTATGCTTTTTGAAGATATGGGAATTACTTATCTAGGACCTATTAACGGACATAACATAAAAGACTTAACAAAGGTTATGTCAATGGCTAAAAGCATTGATGAACCAGTAATAATTCACGTAGTTACTCAAAAAGGAAAGGGTTACTCATATGCAGAGAAAAATCCAGGCAAATTTCATGGTATTGGCCCTTTTAACTGTGACAGTGGTGAAATTTGCTCTGCTAGCGGAGAAAACTATTCGGGGACTTTTGGAAGTGAACTATTAGAAATTGCCAAAGACAATAAGGATATAGTTGCTATAACTGCAGCAATGAGAGATGGTACGGGACTAAGTAAATTTGCAGAGAAATTTCCGGAAAGATTTTTTGATGTAGGAATTGCAGAACAGCATGCAGTAACCTTGGCGGCAGGACTTGCAACAGAGGGTTTAAAGCCTGTTTTTGCTGTATATTCTACTTTCTTGCAAAGAGCTTATGATCAAGTTCTTCATGATGTATGCATACAAAACCTGCCGGTTATTTTTGCTATTGATAGAGCTGGAATTGTTGGAGAAGATGGTGAAACACATCAGGGAATATTCGATATATCCTATCTCTCTCATATGCCTAATTTAACAATTATGTCTCCTAAATGTTTAGAAGAATTAAGACATATACTTAATTGGGCTGTTAAGCAGAACTTTCCAATAGCTATAAGATATCCTAGAGGAGGAGATAACAATTCTCTAAAGTTAGAACCTTTAAAGGAATTTAGCAAAGGAAAATGGGAGATTGCATACAGTTACGAAAAGGAGAATAGTCTTAAAAATGATAATAGCCTTAAAAAGGTTGCTGTTATTGCTTCAGGAAAAATGGTTCAGCATGCCTTTTTAGCAAAAGAGAAGCTGTCTAAGCTTCCAGTAAACCTAACTATTGTTAACGCTTGTTTTATTAAGCCTATTGATAAAGAACTTATTAAAAAATTTGCAGAGAATAATTATGACATAGTTACTATTGAAGACAATGTTATACATGGAGGGTTAGGCAGTGCAGTACTCCAATATGTATCGACATTAAATAGTGGTACAAAAGTACTGAATTTAGGTTTTAAGGATGAATTTATTACCCATGGCAGTTTAGATATACTTTATAAATTGTATGGTCTAGATGCTGGCGGAATAGCAGACAGTATTAGAAAATTACTTTAAAACAATTAAAGATAAATATATATAATTTTATGTATTTAAAGGAATACTGGAGGGTATTATGACGGAAGCAAAGGAAAGGCTAGATGTGCTGCTTGTTGATAAGGGGGTTTTTCCTTCAAGGGAAAAAGCCAGAGCAAGTATCATGGCAGGACAAATATTTGTTGATAACCAGAGAATAGATAAATGCGGAGAAAAGGTAAAGCTAAGCTCTAATATAGAATTTAGAGGAGAAATGCTTCCTTATGTCAGCAGAGGCGGACTTAAGCTTGAAAAAGCGATAAAGAAATTCAATATTGATTTAAAAGATAAGGTTTGTTTTGATATAGGTGCTTCAACTGGGGGATTCACTGACTGCATGCTTCAAAATGGAGCCAGCAAGGTAGCTGCCGTTGATGTTGGTTATGGTCAGTTTGCCTGGAAGCTTAGAACAGACCCCAGAGTTCTATGTCTTGAGAGAACAAATGTAAGGTATTTAACTTCTGAACAAGTTGGATTTATAGGGAATTTTGCCAGCATAGATGTATCCTTTATATCTCTTAAAAAGGTTATTCCAGCAGTTTCGAATCTTTTAGATCAAAAGGGCGAAATTGTAGCCTTAATAAAACCTCAATTTGAAGCTGGAAGAGAAAATGTTGGCAAAAAAGGTGTTGTTAAAGACCCAGAGGTTCATAAACAAGTTATTCAAAGTATAGTAAATTTTATTATCAGTATGGAATTAAACATAATAAGCTTAGATTATTCTCCTATAAGAGGACCGGAGGGTAATATAGAGTATCTTATATATTTTACTAAGGATAAAGATTATAATGTAGGATTTGATACTGAACTTATAGGAAGTATTGTTGGTAAATCCCATGGGGAACTAGACTAGCTGCCTTGTGAAGGGAGATATTATGAAGAATATTGGTATAAATATAAATACTGAGAAAGATTCAAAGGGTGCAATTTTAGATGCGATTAAAAGAAATATAAAAAGCACAATTGCAGATTCAAATATTACAATTTTTGAAAATACCTTGGGTCTTAATAAAAAATCAGTTGAAAAGTTGGATTTTATTATCTCCTTAGGGGGAGATGGAACGTTGCTTGGAACTGCCCGTGAAATATCAAAGTACAGCGTTCCTATAATGGGAGTTAATATAGGAAATCTAGGTTTTCTTACTGAAGTGGAAAGTTCCGACTTTTGTTATGCAATTAAAAGCATCAGCCAAGGAAATTACAAAATTGAAGAACGCATAATGCTTGAATGCACTATTGAAAGCGGTGATACTTCAAAAAAGTACATATGCCTAAATGATGTAGTTCTTTCTAAAGGTGCTCTTTCAAGAATGGCAAAATATGAAATATTTATAGATGATAAATTTTATTCTTCTTTTACAGCAGATGGAGTTATTGTATCAACTCCTACTGGCTCTACTGCTTATTCTCTATCAGCAGGTGGACCAATTATGTATCCTGACCTTAAACTTATGTCTATAACACCTATATGCCCTCATTCTCTAGGAATAAGAACTATGGTTATAGATGGAAAAAGCATGGTTAATATAAATTTGAAGAAAAAATATGAAAGTATTTTTTTAACAGTGGATGGCCAACAGTCTCAAGAACTAAAAGAAGATGATAAGGTTACTGTAAGCATGAGTGGAGACGTATGTAAATTAATTAAGCTTGATAATTATGATTATTTTGATATATTAAGAAGAAAAATTACTTCAAGAACAAAAGAGTGTGAAGGTGGTAAATAATGAAGGTTGCTAGACAAGCTAAAATATTAGAAATTATAAACTCACAGGATATTGAGACACAAGAAGAATTAGCTTATGAGCTTGAAAAGTTGGGAATGGACGTAACTCAGGCTACTGTTTCGAGAGATATCAAAGAGCTTAAACTCATAAAGGTATTGTCAAATAGCGGGAAATATAAATATGCATCTATATCTCCAATAGAAAAATTTTTATCTGATAAATTAGTTAATGTATTCAGTCAGACAGTTTTATCTGTAGAAAATATAGATAAGTTTATAATTGTTAAAACAATACCAGGTTCTGCTTCTGTAGCAGCAGAAGCTATCGATTCTTTAAATTTTGATGGCATAGCTGGAACAATAGCTGGTGACAATACTATATTTATTCTAGTCAGAACACTTCATCAGGCTAATCAGCTGGTTCAAAGGATTAAAAGAATGATAAGCGAACAGGAGGCGTAATATGCTTCTACAAATAAATATTAAAAACTTTGCGTTAATAGAAGACTTAACCATATCCTTTGATAACGGTTTTAATGTTTTAACAGGAGAAACTGGGGCGGGAAAATCAATTTTAATAGATGCTATAAATTATGTTCTTGGAGGAAAATTCAGCAGGGACTTAATTAGAACTGGTGAAGAAAAAACCTATGTAGAGGCAATATTTACAATCGAAAATGATAAAACAAAAAATCTTTTAAAAGAGTTGGAAGTAGATTTTGATGATTTGCTTATAATAAGCAGGGAAACTTTTCATTCAGGAAAAAGTATAGCTAAAATTAATGGAAAATCCTTGATTCTTTCAAACATAAAAACTATAAGCTCAACTTTATTAGATATACATGGGCAACATGAAAATCAAAATCTATTAGACTCAGGAAATCATATAATCTATCTTGATTTATTTGGTGAGAAAAGCTTACAGGATGAATTGAAAGATTATAATAATATGTATAAGGAATTTTTGAGAATCGAACATGAATTAGAAAAAATTCAAGGCAAAGAGGGAGAAAAAGAAAAAGTAATTGACTTTTATAAATATCAGCTTGAAGAAATTAATAAGGCTAACCTTAAAAAAGAAGAAGACAAGGAACTTGAAAGTCAATATTCAATACTCTCAAATGCTGAAAAAATTAACAAGATATTAAGCAGCAGCTTTGAAATGCTTAGCAGCGGAAGTGATAATTATATATCAGTTATAGAAAGTTTAGGTATAATAATTAAAGATTTGAGAAGTATAGAAAGACATGTTGAAAAAATTAAAAATTTAGCAGACGGTCTTGAAGAAGCTTTTTATAATATAGAAGAGAGTTCGGAAGATATAAGAAAATTAAGAGATAACATACAGTACGATGAAGAAAAGCTTGAAATAATAAACAGCAGAATTTATCAAATAGGATTGCTAAAAAAGAAATATGGCAATAGTATTGAAGATATCCTTGAATATAGAAATAAAATAGAAAAAGACTATAACGAATTAGTAAACAGTAGTGAGATTATTGAAAAGTTAAAATTTGCAAAAAATAAATTGCTTAATCAATTGAAAGATAAAGTAAAAAAAGTTCATAATATAAGGGGAAACATTTCCGTAAAACTTGAAAAAGCTGTTATGGAAGAATTAAAGTATATAGGACTTGAAAAAAGTACTTTTAAAATCGAGGTAGCAGAAACTGGCAGTTTTAATGAGTATGGCAGCGATAAGGTTCAGTTTTTAATATCTACTAATCCAGGTGAGCCGATTAAACCTCTTGAAAAAGTTGTATCAGGTGGAGAACTTTCAAGAATAATGCTTGCATTAAAATCTGTTTTTGTTGATAAAGATATGATACCATCAGTTATTTTTGATGAAATAGATGTTGGAATAAGCGGCAGAATAGCACAAAGTGTGGCAGAAAAAATGTACAGTATATCCAATAGACATCAAGTGTTTTGTGTAACTCATCTGCCTCAAATTGCATGTATGTCTGATAGTCATTTTCTTATTTCAAAACAGGTAAAAAATGAAAAAACCTTTACCTTTGTACATAAAATGAATGTGGAAGAAAAACAATCCGAGATAGCAAGGATGATTGGAGGATCTGAAGTTACGAAGCTTACTTTAGACCATTCAAAAGAACTTATCTTTATGGCAGAGCAAAAAAAAAATAATCTAAAAAGCAAAATTTAATAATAAAAAATTATATTTGTGGAAAAATAAAGTTATAACTGTAAAAAGTTATAACTTTTTTTACTTTAGTGATAATATATAACTTATTTTTATCAGCAATTATATTGCTCAGCAATGTTTTAACAGCATTTGAAACTTTATAATAGGATAATAATAATTGCTGCAGGGCAACTTAAAGTTAGAAAATCGTTAAGAGACAGGAGGCAAAAGCATGAAAAAAAAGTTAAAAAGAATATTATGCTGGATTTTAACTCCTTTAACCCTTTTAACTTTAAGCATATATTATAATGTTTATAATATACCTACAACAATGTTTGTAAGAGAAGGGCAGGAAATAAAAAGCAATCAGTTTATTAGACTAAACGAAGAAAATGAGATTAAGGTCAATAATTTAATACAAAGTAATTCAAGCATCAGAAAATTAAAAGTCAGCTTTTTAGGACTTGTACCTTTAAAATCAATATCAGTAAGATCTGTTCCATCAGAAATTTCATTATATCCAGGAGGCCAGCCAGTTGGAGTAAAATTAAATACAAAAGGTGTCTTAGTTGTTGCCTTATCTGACATTGAAACAGTAAATGGGAAAAGTACCAGTCCTGGGGCTCTGTCAGGAATTCAAGTAGGAGACAGCATACTAAAAATTAATAATGAAAATATAAATAGTTCCGAGCAGGTTTCTAAAATAGTTAATTCTTGTAAAGGTAAGGAATTGACTGTAATAGTTATGAGAAAAGGTTCAGAATTGATTAAAAATATTAAGCCGATTCAATCCTCTAGTGATGATAAGTATAAAATAGGTCTTTGGGTTAGAGATTCTACAGCAGGCGTTGGAACACTTACATTCTTTGATGATAAGTCAAAAAAGTTTGCAGCTTTAGGTCATCCCATTACAGATGCTGATACTGGAACTCTTTTAAATATAAGTTCAGGTCAAATAATAAACTCATCTATTGTATCTGTAAGGAAAGGTGCAAGAGGAAATCCCGGAGAACTAAAGGGTATATTTGTGGATGAAGATATAACCTTAGGTGATATATCAAAAAATACAGATTGCGGTATATTTGGAAGTACCAATAAAAGCTTAATAAACAGTAAATTTAACAAGCCAATGAAAATAGCTTTAAGACAGGAAATAAAAGAAGGACCAGCAAAGATAATTACAACAATAGATGGCGGTGAACCAAAAACTTATGATATAGAAATTCAAAAGCTGCTTCAGCAAGAAGAGCCTGGTCCGAAAAGTATGGTAATTAAAATAACAGATCCTGTACTTCTTGAAAAAACAGGTGGTATAGTTCAGGGCATGAGTGGTAGTCCTATAATACAAAACAATAAATTAGTTGGCGCAGTAACTCATGTTTTAATCAACAAACCAGATGTAGGATATGGGATATATATAGAATGGATGCTGAAGGATGCTGATATTTTGACAAAATAGTAGTAATTATCTAAAAACAATAGTATAATAAATAATAAATGAACATAAAACGATTAAATTATGACTTATGTTCATTTATTATTTTTTTTAAACAAATTAATAAAATTTTTTTAAGATATAGAAGGAATTATTATAGTTTTGTCGAATTATTTAATTGTAAAGATATGGAATTAAAATGAAGGGAGTTTATTAATATGGAAGATTCAAAAATTAGTGTAATTATTGCAGATGATAACAAAGAATTTTGTAATATTCTAAATGATTATCTACTTAATCAAAGAGATATTATGGTAACAGGAATAGCGAAAGATGGGGTTGAGGCACTAAAACTTATACAAGAGAAAAAGCCTGATTTGGTGGTACTTGATATTATTATGCCGCATCTAGACGGCCTGGGGGTATTAGAAAGACTTAATACTATGAATATTGATCCTATGCCAAGGATAATTGTATTATCTGCAGTAGGACAAGATAAAATAACACAAAGAGCCATAACATTAGGTGCTGATTACTATGTAGTTAAGCCTTTTGATATGGATGTATTTACCAAAAGAATTAGACAAATGTTTAATAATACAATTTCAGGAGACGAAACAAAAAGAACTGTGTCTATAATGGAAACTACAGAAATCAGAGTAAATAGGAATGAACCTATTGATTTAGAATCTGAAATTACAAACATAATACATGAAATAGGAGTACCAGCACATATTAAAGGCTATATGTATTTAAGAGAAGCAATAAGTATGGTGGTAAATGATATAGAATTGTTATCTGCAGTTACAAAAGAGCTATATCCTTCAATAGCTAAAAAATTCAATACTACAGCTAGCAGAGTTGAAAGAGCAATAAGACATGCTATAGAAGTAGCATGGAGCAGAGGTCAAGTTGAAACAATAAACAAGCTCTTTGGGTATACTATACATAATGATAAAGGCAAGCCTACTAACAGTGAGTTTATCGCAATGGTGGCTGACAAATTAAGACTAAAGAATAAGGTTAGCTAGGAGGCTTGGTTGAGCAATCTTAAAATGTAATCATATCGATAAGCTGTGTAAAATTCGATATGAATTAAGCCTTTTAATATTTATAAATAGAAAATTAAATTATTTGATTACACCTTTTGAATATTGGTTCAATGACTAATTTTCAGGAGGTGTATTTATTTTGCCTAAAATTATATTTTCTATTGTCATTAGTTTATCCATTAATACACCTCACTGCTAATATTATATAGTATTAGATTGGATGTTGAAGAGTATATTTTTCTGTGAAAAATGAAAGTAAACAACCCAAAAGTAGTATAAATATGAAATTTGAATTAAAAGAATCAAAGTTTTAAAATGAAGTAAATTATTTAGGGTATGTACACTATATAAATCACAATGGATGGATATATGATGGTGAAATATGTAATGGGTACTATGAGCGGCAGCATGATAGAAAAGTTGAAATAAGCAAAGTAAATACTATATGTTATACTTGAACCAAAAGAAGAGGTAATAATGGGTGAATAATTGGATATTGTCTCTACGCATAATATTGGTGTTATCACAAATAATAAAACGTACTATAAAAAACTAGGAGATGTAATTGTATGATTAAGAACGATGTAAAATATGCAATTGAATTAACAGAAGAAGCAATACAAAATTTTGGTGATGACTCGACAGCTCCAAGTTATGTGGCTGAGCATCTTGGGATTGATAAAGTCATGACTGAATTTTCTTGGGGAGAAAACGATAATAGAAATTTAGTTCTTACTGCTAGAATTTTGGATGGAGTTAATAAAGGTGAAGCTTTAGATGAGTTAAAAGATAACGAATATGTAGAAAAATACTATAAATATGAGTGATGTATATCTTGGTATAAAATATATTATTTAAGAGTATCTTAAATGACATCTTATATACATAGTCATCTGCTTTTGCAGGTGGCTATTTTTGTTTACTAAATATTAAAATCTAATTAATATATAGTTTCTATAATTGTCATTAAATCGTCATATTTTATATTTAATATAAATGTTGAACAAAATAATATCCCCAATATAATATTTTTGTTAGTTGTCAGTGAAAAACAGTTGTCTATAGATTAATACATAGCTGTTTTTTATTTTTTATAGATTTAGAGTTTGAAATAATTGTTATGCATATATCTCTCTTTATTATCATAAATATTAAAAGATAGTTTACAAAGGGGGATAAAAAGATGAGCAATAGAAAAATAACAACCAGTCTTAATGAACATTTACAGCAAAATTTTTGGCTCTATGTAATAAGCTTATTTTGTGTTTTTACTGGGATTGTTTTAGGGATTTATGCAGTTAAGTACATGAATAACGTAGAAAATAGTGATTTATTAAGTTACTTTACAAATTTTAATCAGAATATTTCAAATGGGGACTTCAAATACAGTATGATAATTTCTGATATCATAAAAAATAATATTTCCATTATTTTGGCTGTATGGTTTCTAGGATTAACTATGGTTGGGATACCAATAATACTCATAATTGATATTATAAAAGGTTTTACATTAGGTTTTACTATAAGTTTTATTGTAAAAGGCTTAGGAACTAAAGGTATAGGTGTTATTTTAATTGGAATTCTGCCTCAGAATATAATATATATACCTTGTATTATTATTGCATCTGTAGTAGCTATGGAATTTTCACTTAGTATTCTTCGAGAAAAAATGAACAAGCAGTGGGTAAGCAGCATTTGGATGAAAATTACATCCTATTCCTTTATTTTTATATTAATATCAGTATTGATGGGTGTTGGCTTCCTTTTAGAAGCCTATGCAACACCAAACTTGATAAAGATAATAATTTGATAGGATGGGTTTATTTTGGAAAGCAGAGATAGATTTATAGAATTTTTAATAACCTTGATTAAAAGTTTTTTAGTATTGGTTTTTTTTGGAATTCTTCTCCCCAAGTGTTTAGATTTTTTACTTTACAAAATAAATAAATCAAGTGTATATGATAACAGCATTTTAGTTAATTTTGTTGTAGATAAAAATACCAAATTGATATATAATTATATATACATTTTAAAATTAATATTTTACATAAAGGTTTAGCTGGACTGAGCTTGTAGAGTTTTATAAATAACTTAAGTGAATTATGATTTCTAAGCGTGCATTTATTTTTAATTGCACGCGTTTCTTGTCTTTCGCAATAAAAATAAATTACTAGAGTTATTTTTAAATTACTAAAGTTTTTAAAATAGCTGCAGAGTGTATAGGCAGATGAAGAAAATACATGTTCATGAGTATTTACGAAATAAGTATTATAGCAGATGTGAATATTGTAATAAGAAATAGTTTTTCTGATATAGGTAAAACTATATTTGTTTGAAGAAGACTTATAATAAGTAATTTATATTTACGATATATAAATTTAAATAAATATACGTCAGGGGGAAACCTTATATGAGAATGTACGACCTTATATTAAAGAAAAGAAATGGTGAAGAGCTTAGTAGAGAAGAGATAAACTTCTTTATAGAAAATTATACTAACGGTAATATTCCTGATTATCAAGTATCAGCTCTAATGATGGCCATATTCTTTAAAAAGATGAACAGCAGAGAGACTGCTGATCTTACTATGGCAATAGTTAATTCTGGAGATATTTTAGATTTATCTGCTATTGAAGGAATTAAAGTTGATAAACACAGTACTGGAGGAGTAGGAGACACTACTACACTAGTTCTTGGACCTATGGTTGCTGCACTAGGAGTTCCAGTTGCAAAAATGTCTGGAAGAGGCCTTGGACACACTGGAGGTACTATCGATAAGCTTGAATCTTTTAATGGCTTTTCTGTTGAAATGACAAATGAAAAATTTATTGGAAATGTTAACACAATAAAATTAGCTGTTGGTGCTCAAACTGGAGATTTAGCTCCTGCTGATAAAAAGCTATATTCGCTTAGAGATGTAACTGCAACGGTTGATAATGTTTCTCTTATTGCGTCAAGCATAATGAGTAAGAAAATTGCTGCTGGAGCAGACTGTATAGTTCTTGATGTAAAGGTTGGAGAAGGAGCGTTTATGAAAACTCCTGAGGCAGCCTTTGAACTTGCTCATGAGATGGTGTCCATAGGCAATAATGTTAACAGAGAAACCATTGCAATAATATCGGATATGGATCAGCCTCTTGGTTTTGCGGTTGGTAATGCTCTAGAAGTTAAAGAAGCTATAGATACTTTAAAGGGCAAAGGACCTAAGGATTTATTTGAATTATGTCTTACACTCGGAAGCAACATGGTTTTACTTGCAAAGAAAGCTAATAGTGCTGAAGAAGCCAGAGAGATGCTTTTAGAAACCATAGAAAGTGGTAGTGCATTAAACAAACTAAAAGAGTTTATAGCAGCTCAAGGTGGAGATTCTTCATATATTGATGATGTAGAAAAATTTCCAAAGGCTCAATATGTTGTTCCTGTAATCAGTGATGACGAAGGCTATGTTACTAAAATACATGCAGAAAATATAGGATTAATTGCAATGGAATTAGGAGCAGGAAGAGCTACAAAGGAAAGTGTAATAGATTTAGCTGTAGGAATAGTCCTAAACAAGAAAAGAGGAGATTCTGTACTTAAAGGTGATGTATTAGCTTATGTTCATGCTAATGATATGGAGAAAGCTAATGAAGCAGTAAGAAAAATACAGAAAAACTATGTTATAAAGTCACAATATAGTGAGAATATACCTTTAATATATGGTGTAGTAACAAAATAGATAGTATATATATTATCAAGGGAGCAGTTGCTGTTTTTAGGCGATTGCTCCCTGTTTTTTGCTATAAGTTAACAGTGTAAATTTGTGATAATCTTAGTGAAAGTGGTAAAACTAAGCTTATGGAAGGAGGATGTATATGAAAAAATGTAATAAAGTATTTTCTTTTATATTATCTTCAATATTTATTTTTCAAGTGTTTACTGTAAAGGTTAAAGCAGATGAACAAGGACTTAACGTTGATGCTAAATCAGCACTTCTTATGGAACCTTCAACCGGAAAAATAATATTTGAAAAAAATTCACATGAAAAATTTGCTCCAGCATCTGTAACTAAGATTATGACAATGCTATTAGCCATGGAAGCTGTAGACAACGGAAAAATTAAGCTTAGTGATAAGGTTACAATTAGTGAGAACGCAAAAAAAATGGGTGGCAGCACAATGCTTTTGGATACAGGGGAAGTTCGTACTGTAGAAGAGCTTTTAAAGGGTATAGCAATAGCTTCAGGTAATGACGCTGCTGTAGCTATGGCAGAATACTTAGGAGGTAGCGAAGAAGCCTTTGTAAAGCTTATGAACGAAAGAGCGCAGGCTTTAGAAATGAAGGATACAACTTTTAAGAACTGTAATGGCCTCAGCGCTGCAGGTCATGTAACAAGTGCATATGACATATCTATTATGTCAAGGGAGCTTTTAAAGCATCCTACAATACTGAAATATTCAGGAACATATATGGAGACTATATCTGAAGGCAGGAAAACACCAATAGCATTAGTTAATCATAATAAATTAGTAAGATTTTTCAACGGCTGTGACGGCTTAAAAACAGGCTTTACAGAAGAAGCAAAATACTGTATTTCAGCTACAGCTGTAAGAGATGGTGTAAGAATGCTTTCTGTTATAATGGGAGCTCCAACCTATAAGGTTAGAAACAGAGATGCAAGCATGCTTATGAATTACGGTTTCTCAAAGTTTGAGAGTAAAAAAGTTATAAGCAAGGATGAAGATGTAGAAAAGATATATATTAATAAGCAAAGTGATAAATATTTTGTTGCTAAAGCAAAGAAGGATACTTCAGTAATCCTGGAAAAAGGTATAAATTCTAAAGTAGAGAAAAAATGTGTGTTGACTATAGATAGCAATAAAAAAGAATATAAAAAAGGTGAAGTTATCGGTTACTGTGAAGTTTTTGTAAATGGTAATTCAGCAGCCAAAGTTCATATTTATTGTGATAGAGACTTTAAAAAAGGCGGAGTTTTTGAAAATCTTAAAAATAATATTCAAAGAATATTTGAAAATGCAATATAAATAATTAGAAAACAGCTCTTAGTCGATTAATAATGTGAACTAAGGGCTGTTTTTTAATAATATGTTTGTATTATTCACAAAAACAATTTAAAATACAAATAAGAGTATTATATAAATTTGGGAGAGATATAAATGTCATTGAACATAAAGATAGATAATTTTGAAGGTCCTTTTGATTTTCTGCTTCATTTAATTAAAAAGAACGAAATGGATATTTATGATATTAAAATTTATGATATAACTAATCAATATCTACAGTATCTGCAGCAAATGAAAGAGTTTGATTTGGAAATTACCTCTGAATTTGTCTTAATAGCAGCTACCCTTTTAGAGATTAAATCAAAAATGCTGCTTCCGAATATTTCAGAGGATGAAGTTTCAGCAGATGAAGAGAAGGATCCTAGAAAAGAACTTGTTAATAAGCTGATTGAATATAAGAAATTTAAAAATGTTGCTAAATATCTAAAAAACTTAGAACTGAGCTATGGAACAGTTTATACTAAAAAGCCTGAAATCATTGAAGAGAAGAACAAGCAAATAGATTCTTTAGATATTTTAAAAGGAGTAACTATGCTCCAGCTTTACAATTTATTTAATGATCTAATAAATAACTATTATAATAAGATGAACAAGGAAAATATAGTACAAAGAGAAATTCCAGTTGATGCATATAAAATTGAGGACAAGATGGAGTATATATCTAGTAGAATGATGTCTTTTAAAAGCATATATTTTTCAAAATTCATTGGAGAGTGCACAAACAAAATGGAGGTTGTAGTAACCTTTCTAGCATTATTAGAGCTCATAAAACTTAAAAATATAAAAGCTGTGCAAGAAAATAACTTTACGGAAATTTATTTAGAGAGGGTAGATACTAATGACGAAGATGAACATGAATCAAATTGAAATAAATGAGTTTTCAAGAAAGAAACTGTATTTCTCAGTGATTGAGGCTTTACTTTTTGTAAGTGGTGAGCCTTTAAAACTAAGGGAAATAAGCAATATAATCGAGCAGGATATGGATAGTACAAAAGAGCTTATTTTTGAGCTTCAGAGAAAGTATGAAGGAGAAGACAGGGGGATTATGCTTATTAGTATAAATGATGAATATCAGCTAGTGAGCAAGCCGCAAAACAGTGATTATATTCAAAAATTGTTAAAAACAAATACAAGGCAGTCTTTATCTCAAGCCTCATTAGAAACTTTGGCTATTATTGCATACAAGCAGCCAATAACAAGGGTGAGCATAGATGAAATCAGAGGAGTAAAAAGCGACAGGGCTGTATTAACACTACTTGATAAAGGTCTTATAAAAGAAGCAGGGAGAATGGAAGTAGCGGGAAGACCTATACTTTACTCAACTACTGAAAAGTTTTTATTATACTTTGGGCTTGAAAATTTAAAGCAGATGCCTTCTTTAGAAGAAATATTAAAAGAGGAAGATATTGAAATAGAAGAAAATAAGAGTGAAACTGAAACAAAGGAATAAAAATTATTCCTTTGTTTCAGTTTCACAGCAAGTTTTCGTATCTTTTGACTTGTTTGTCAAGCTTTTTATCATTTCAAAAATTTGAGGTATAGAGTCGATTGCTTTATCTACAGAACTCTCATATTCTACAGGAAGAAGCTTAACAGACTCGTTTTTTATTACTAGAAAAGCCATAGGTTTTACTGTAACTCCAGCTCCAGAGCCGCCCCCAAAGGGGTATTTAATTTTGTCTTCCTTAGGGTCGCCAAGATTAAATTCACTTCCACCTGAAGCAAAACCAAAGGAAACTTTAGATATAGGTATAATCATAGAGCCGTCTTTGGATTCTATTATATCTCCAACTATTGTATTGACATCTACCATTTCTTTAATATGTTCCATTGTTGTTTTCATTAAATTATCAATAGGATGACCATCCATAATATAAGTTCCTCCATTCATATATTTTATGTATATATAATGCAATAAAGTTGTTACATTAATGTATTAGAACTTTTGCATTGTACATATTTATTGTTTTTTCTTATGTAACGCTTTTATTTGTATAAAGGATTTTATAATAATAAATCCCATATACATAATTTTAGCTAAACTTATATAAATTATACTTTCTATTTTTGCTTCTAATTTAAAATTGTTAAAATCAGGATTTATTGCAGATTTATATTTTTTTATTTTAAGGGGAACAGCTAAAAAATTAAAGAGTGAGGAAATAAAATAGGATATAATGCCGTAGAAAATACCTGTAACTGCTGCATCAGCAAGTCCATAATTTAGAAGAATATTTAACTTTAGTATAGGCTTAAATTTAATTTTGTTTATATTCCTTATAATTAAAAGTATATCTGAAACAGTTAACTTCATTTTGGAAGTTATTTTTTTTCTCTTTATATTTTCCTTTTTTTCATCCTTCTTTTTTTTCTTAAATAAATTAATTTCAAATTTATATATATAAAATTTTAGACAATTATTGCAATAGCTGAGCTTTATTTTTATTGGCAGAGGTAAAAGCAACAATATAATAAACAAAAATGAAAGTACATACCATTTCATGCAAAGTTCCTCCAATTAATATATAAATTAGTATAACCAATGGAAAATATTTTATAAGCGGTACTTTACATTGTTAGAGTTTTTGATAGCTTTTGGGAAAATTTTTATGAGTAATTAAAAATAAAAGTGAAAAAATAAGTAGTAGCAATAGATATATACAATGCAATAAAGTTCTTACATCATTAATGTATTAGAACTTTTGCATTGTATATATAAAATAAGAGATTTTTAATATAGAGGTGATTTGATGAGGGTGAAATTTTATAAAGCAACAACAACTTCAATTCTTGCTTTATTATTTGTTTTTAATATATTTAGTATTAAGGTAAGTGCTTCTCCACTTCGAGTTAATGCAAGAGCTGCAATAGCCATAGACAGTAAAACAAAGGTTGTTCTTTTTGAGCAAAATGCTCAAGATGTAATTCCGATGGCAAGTACAACAAAAATAATGACAGCACTGGTAGCAATAAAATATGGAGATTTGGATAAAAAAATCGAGATATCCAGTAAGGCAGCAGCTATAAGAGGTTCAACTGTAGGTTATAAAAAAGGGGAGCTTGTACCTTTAAGAGAACTTATATATGGACTTATGCTTAGATCAGGAAATGATGCTGCTATTGCAATTTCAGAAGGTATAGCTGGCAGCGTTGAGGAATTTGTAAAGCTTATGAATGAATATGCTGTTCAAATTGGACTATGCAGTACACATTTTGAGTCTCCTCATGGTTTAGACAGTGACAATCACTATACTACAGCCTATGACCTGGCACTTATAACTGCAAAGGCTAGAGAAAACAAATTATTTAATGATATAGTTCAGACTAAGGATATTGATAAGGAAGATTTAGGATTTACCAGAGACTTTCACAACATAAACAAAATATTATGGCAGCTTCCAAATGCAACAGGAGTTAAGACAGGTTTTACAGGAAAAGCGGGAAAATGCCTTGTAACTTCAGTTAATATAAAAGATAATGATGTAGTAATTGTGATATTAAACTCAAATGAAAGATGGAAAGAAACTAAGAAAATAAACGACTTTGTTGATAAAAACTATGAGTTTAAAAAGTTTTTTTCAAAGGGCGAAATTGTTGGGGAGCTTAATGTAGGAAAAAAGGGCAGTAAAGTTGAACTTACTGCAGAGGAAGACATAATAGTACCTGTTACGGAGAAAAACAAATATGAAGCTAAGATTTTAACGCCAAACAGCAATACAATTCTGCCGATTAAAAAGGGAGATAAAGCAGGAAGTGTTGAAATTTATGAAAATGACAAAAAAATATTTTCCAAGGCATTAATTGCTAATAATAATGCGGGTAAAGAAAGCTTTATAAAGAGATGGTTTAAGTTTAAATAATAAATACGGGGCTGCTCTCAAAATAAAAAAACCAGCGTGTTATTTGAATTCATACAAAGTTTCGCAGAGTTCAAATAACAAGCGGTAGGTTTATACTATTTTGAAAGCAGTCCTTTTGATTTTAATCCTTAGTATTAAGATAAATAATTTATCGAATTAAGGTTTTATTTTAAATTTTGATATTTTAGTAACAATTTAACATGTTATAAATACCTTAGTAGTAGAGAGATTTTGCATGAACTCATTTTTTTTAATACTTTTTTAGGGGGTCTTAAGGTGAACTATGAGATAAGAGATTGTATAGATGCAGGAACGGAGTTTTGTCCATGTCATTTAGCGGAGACAGGTGACTGTATACTTTGCTCTCAGCTTTCAGGTAAAAACTTTTGTGACTGTATAAATTGGAAGGGAGTGTGTATATATCAGGAATTCATATGGAATGGCGGAAAAGCTAAAAAGACAAGAAAGATATTTAGCTGCAAAATTATAAAAAAAGAAACTTTGGAAAAGAGACTTATAGTGCTTACTATTTCAGCTCCACACGAACTAGTTAAGAATTTAGTTCATCCAGGAAGTTATGTTTTTTTGAGAAACTCAAAAACCTCACAGTTTTATGATGCTCCTATTTCCATAATGGATACAGATATAGATGAGAATTTACTTATAGTTGGTATTGAATTAAAGGGTATAAAAACAAAAAGTCTTAATTTATTAAATGATGGAGACAGCATATTAGTAAGAGGACCTTACTGGAATGGCGATTTAGGCTTAAGAAATATTTATAAAAGTAAAGAAGGTACTTCTGTAATAATTACTCGTGGAATCGGTCAAGCACCTATGGTTCCTGTGCTTAAAAAATTATACTCTAATGGAAATAAAGTAATAGTTATAATGGATAAGGCAAATTACAAAAATATTTTCATACAAAAATATCTAGAGCTTTGCAACTGCAGAGTTATAGAGTGCAATACTCTTCAGTCTGGAGGGCTATCTGAAGAGCTTAAGAATATAATAAATAATATTATGGACAATGAGACTATAAATTTAATACACTGTTCAGGACCTGACATACTAAATTATAAGGTCCTTGATTTTATAGGAAACAAGGTGGACTTTTCCTGCTGCAATAATTCTAAGATGTGCTGTGGAGAAGGAGTTTGCGGTGCATGTTCAACAAGATATAAGGGACATAAAGTTAAAAAATTATGCAAGGTACAGATAGAACCTAAATATTTATTTGAAGGAAGAAGATTAATATAGGCAAAATTATGGATTTGGAGGGGTAAAATGAAGGTAATAGTTATTGGAGGCGGCTGGTCTGGTTGTGCTGCTGCAATTACTGCAAAAAAAGCTGGTGCTCAAGTAAGCTTGTTTGAAAAAACTGACATGCTTTTAGGACTTGGGAATGTTGGCGGAATAATGAGAAATAATGGAAGGTACACCGCAGCAGAAGAATTGATAGCCATAGGCGGAGGAGATCTTATTAATATAACTGATAAAAACAGCAGGCATAAAAACATAGATTTTCCTGGGCATAAACATGCATGGCTATATGACGTTAATAAAATAGAACCGGATGTAAAAGAATATTTAATAAATATGGGTATAGAAGTTAGGACTATTGCAAGAGTTATAGATGTTGAAAAAGAAAATAATAAAATAAAAGGAATATATCTTTCAGATGGCTCTCATATAGAAGGAGATGTGTTTATCGAAACTACCGGATCCACGGGACCTATGGGAAACTGTTTAAGATATGGAAATGGATGTTCAATGTGCGCTCTCAGGTGTCCTGCTTTTGGACCGAGAGTAAGTTTAAGCAGCAGGGCGGGTGTTGAAGATTTGCAGGGAGAGAGAGATGATGATTCCTACGGTGCGATGAGCGGTTCCTGCAAGCTGGCAAAGGAAAGCCTCTCGGAAGAAATAGTTAAGGAGCTGGATGAAAAAGGTGTAGTTGTTTTAAAGGTGCCTCCTGAAGATGTAAATTTAGATAAACTTAAACTAAAGGTTTGTCAGCAGTATGCTCTTAAAGAATTTGCAGAAAATATAGTTCTTCTAGATACTGGACACGCAAAGCTTATGACTTCCTATTATGTACTTGAAAAACTTAGGAAGATACCAGGTCTTGAAAAGGCAAAATATGTAGATCCTTATGCAGGGGGCAAGGGAAACTCAATAAGATATCTCTCTGTTGCACCAAGAACTGATGACATGAAGGTTAAAGGGCTTGAAAATTTATTCTGTGCAGGCGAAAAGGGAGGACTTTTTGTAGGTCACACAGAAGCTATCTGCACTGGAGCTTTGGCAGGGCATAATGCTGTCAGAGGTGCGCTTGGTATGCCTCTTTTGATACTTCCAAAGAGCTTAGCTATAGGAGATATAATTTCCTATGCAAACTATAAGATGATGACAAGGGAAGGAAGAAGAAACAGATATACCTTTGCTGGAGCAGAATATTTTGAAAGAATGAAATCTTTAGGTCTTTATACTACTGATTCAGTAGAAATACGAACTAGAGTTGATAAACTAAATTTGACTGACATTTTATCTCAGAAATTAGTTTAAATGAAAATGTAGAATAGAATTTCTTTTTATATTATAAACTAGTTAACTAGAAATATAGATAAATATAAATCTAGTTAACTAGTTGGACTTTTTATTAGACATCTTAGAAACCTTTTTTATGGTATTGAAGTCTTATGTTCAGATATTCCAATTGATAACAGAGCAGCCTTCAAACATGGCCGAGAAAATGTAAATATATTATACTTTATTGAGGATATAATGGCTAAAACTATATCTAACAAAATGTTGATGTCCGCCTTGGCAGGTGGACTTTTTTTATGTAGCGTTATGTAAATTTATGGCTTATAATCTATATAAAGGTTAGATGTAACTTTGATGAAGCAAAGAGACTGCTGAAGGTTTTTAATTTATTTAATAATCCGCAATGGTAAAGAAATGCAAACTATTAATGCAACTTAGAAGAAATGGGGAATGTTTATGAATTTAAAAAAGTTAATGATAATAACTTTATTTGGAGCTTTAATAATTTTGTCAGCATGGGGTGGATTTATTTTAGGAAGAGATTCAAATGGAAAAGAAATTACTAAAGTGGACTTTTCCAAGGATTCCACTTTCATTGATATTCATGTTACTAATACACAAAGAATGCCATCAGGCACTGCCTATACACTTGTATTAAAAAATACGAGTAAATATTTAATTAAACAAAACTCTGTTTATTTAAGTTATCCTATAAAACAAGGTGAGAGTGGGATAATGATGATAAGTTCAAAGTTGAAGCAACAGGTAATAAAATAGATATTAAACCGAATGAAGAAATAACTTTAAATGTTTTTATACCAAGTGAAGACTATGACAACATGAAAATAGACAGTAATCGACCTCAATATGAAATAGAAGGGTATGTTAATGGAGTAAGTAATTTAACACATTTTGGACAGAGCGGTGATTTTACTAAATAAACCTTAATATTCTTAAATGCTGAACCAGTTAAGATAATCAACAAAAACTTTAACTCAAATACAGCGGTAAGACTACAAATAACAATAAATCTTAGTACTTTAAAAATGGGGGGTAAAAATGCTGAGTTATCGAAACTTTGATAAAGAGAGTGATTATAATATTATGCGCCGTATAGTCCAGCAGAATTGTCTGCAAACTGGACATTTATATCCTCAGTTACATGTAGGAAATCTTGATTTTGAAAGATATGCTTGGGAAGAAGATCCGGAAATATTGTATAAGAATACTTGGATTGTATCTGATAAAAAAACGGAAATTGGTTTTATATCAGCCGGAATTGATGATTTTTATATCACCGTCCTTTCAGATTTTGAGCATCTTACACAGGATATAATTAAATATATAGAAGGTAATTGTTATAAACAAGGGGCTACTATTACAACAGAGGCAAATAGTAATAACAAGCTGTTAAGTAGTATTTTAGAAGAACTAGGATATACCAAAACAGATTATTTCCGTTTTTGCGGCATATGTGATTTATCTAAGATACCATCATATTCTCAACTGCCAGATGGATTCTGCATTCGTCTAACTCAGAAGAAGGATGTAGCAAGACGTGTAGAACTATTTGGCATTGCTGCAGGAGGAAAAGAAACAACCTCAGAAATATATGAAAGAATGATGAAATCTCTATCCTACTGTGATGCAATGGATTTTGTAGTTCAGACGCATAATGGAGAAATCATTGCTTACTGTACATTATGGGACGACCCTATCAGTAAAAAAGGAATAATAGAACCTATTGCTTGTGTAGCAGAACATCGACGTAAAGGTATCATGAAAAGTGTTTTATTATATGGAATGAACCTATTAAAGGAACGTGGAACTAATTATATTTATGTTAGCACAGGAGGTAAAAATATTGCTTCACAGGCTCTATATAAAAGTGTTGGCTTTATAGAATATGGGATAAACTGTGAATGGCAAAAGACACTGTAATCTTTTTGAAGAGGTATTATTATGTTTAATCTAAATCCATTAAAATTTATTATGCATATCGAAAATGAGGATGGAGAATTTAGGGGATTGGGACTAGGTGGAAGTTTCTGTATTTCAGTTGCTTATATAATTTTCCTTTCTTTTTATGGAGCATTTAATATGATTCCATCCATCTGCTCTATTGAAAATCTAGTTGTATTATCAATTTACAGTGTGATAATTACTATATTATTTTTTTCCTTATTCGTGGTAGTTTTTCTAGCTAAATTCTATATACCTAAGTTTGATACAAAGGATGTTACTGAATCTGAATCAAAGGTTAATTATAGAAATATTATTTTCTTAATTTTATTTACTGTTGGTTGTAAACTAATATTTGATGCAACATTGATACCAATTATAAAAATGACCTCAAGCTTTAGCTTTATTGTTAATTCTCTTCGGGATATGGCTAAAATACCCGCATTATTAATTTGTTACGAAATAGTTATTGGACCAATAATTGAAGAGATTTTATTTAGGGGGATTATGCTAAATGGTCTTATGAAAAGGTATTCCAATAAGATGGCGATAATTACTTCATCACTAATTTTTGGGTTAGTGCATTTTAATGTTTACCAACTTTGTATGGCATTTTTATTTGGTATATTTCTGGCTTTCCTATATTTAAAAACACATTCAATTATACTTTGCATTTTTGCACATGTATTTCACAATATATACACTACTTTTATTCTTTTATTTTTACCAAAATATTTTTCAATAATTAATAATAATATACTGACTATTTTTCTTTTTAGTATTTTAGGTTTATTACTTATGTTAATTTCTATTAATAAGATTATTTACTACAATCATTGATGTACTGATGGAAGAATACATTGGTTTTGAATATGTACATGAAAAGACACAATTGTTATGTACGGCGTAATATAGATTATTAATACTTTATTTAGACAAATCAAAGCAAGGTAGGATAGGAAATAACAAGTATCCTTTAGTACAATTTATACATGGAGGTGAGGAATATGGATTTTATTCAAAGCTTGCAAAGAGCCATTGATTACATGGAAGAGCATATATTCGAGCCAATTACTTATGAAGATGTTGCAAGACATATATACATGTCAAGCTATCATTTTCATAGAACATTTAGTTTAGTAACTGGAATTACAGCAAATGAGTATATAAGGAACAGAAGATTATCAATGGCTGGCCAGGAAATCTCTATATCTGATGAAAAAGTAATTGATATTGCTTTAAAATATGGTTATGATTCACCAGAAAGTTTTACAAAGGCATTTACCAGATTTCACGGTATTTCACCCAATGTAGCCAGGCGTGCAGGTATGAAATTAAAATCATATAATCGCCTTCTCATTAAAATAAAATTGGAAGGCGGTACTGTTATGGACTACAGAATTGAAAAACGTGAACCCTTTAAATTACTAGCTAAGGTTAAAAAGTTTAGAAATGAATCAATTTCAGAGGATGGAAATACAGAAATTCCAGATTTTTGGAAAATATCTGGCAAAGATGGCACATTTGATGTTTTGAAACAAAACTCTAGTAAATATGATATTTATGGAGCTTGTGCACCAATATCTAAAGAAAGCGCACATTTTGACTATGGTATAGCTATGGAATATACCGGTGATAGTATTCCAGAAGGATATGCTATATGGGAGGTAAAACCTACATTATGGGCTGTATTTAAGTGTATCGGTGAAACTGGGGACTGCATAGGCGAAACATGGGGTAAAATCTTTTCAGAGTTTCTTCCTGGTTCAGAGTATAGCATGCTAGATGATACAGATTTTGAATTATACTCAGAAGCTGCTGGTGCAGACTGCTTTTGTGAAATATGGATTCCTGTTGAGAAAAAGAAACATGTATAATTAATACTAATCTATATTGCTAATTAAATATTGTAACTTATTATTAAGTAAAGTGCTTTCTATAAGGAGGGAATAACTTATGATTAAAAGAGTTAATGTTCAAGTATTTATTTTTTGTAATAATCCATCTTTTAAAGTACTTATTCTAAAGCGAATTCCAGAGAGGAGTGGTTATTGGCAACCAGTATCTGGTGGTGTTGAAAAAGGTGAAGAGTTGATAGAAACTGTTTTAAGAGAGGTTTCAGAAGAAACTGGAATAAAGAATATAAAGTCAGTTTTAGATTTAGAATACACATTTGATACAAAGAAACTAAAAAAGGTGTGTTGATGGATATGCAGGATTTTTGTTTCACTGCCGAAATTGAAAATATATTTGATGTAAAACTATCTGATGAACATGAGAAATATAAATGGTGTTCGTATATTGAAGCAAAAGAATATTTACAATGGGAACATAACTTAAATGCATTAAATAAATTAATGCAAAAGGTCTAAGTAGTACTGTTTTTTTATGATATATAAGTGAAGAATACTCTTATATTATCAAATAAATTTAAGATTAAATATATTTGATATTGTTAAAGGTGTAGGTGATAAAACTACATCTATCAAAATGTTGCTGTCCGCCTAGACTGGCGGACTTTTTTTATATAGTATTGTGTAAATATATGGTTTATAATCAATATAAAGGATAGTTACACATAGAGACGCCCTAGAGTTTTTAAGAATATTTCTACTATAAGTGGGTGATTATTAAATGAAAAAAATAAAACCATTTATACTGGCCGTTATTTAGAAGCGCTTTATTTACAATTGTTGGAGTATTAAAAAGTGAAGGCTCTTCATATAAAAAACTAATTGGTTATAAGAAAGGTCAAGGCAATGTGAAATACACATTGCTGATTGCTTTACTGATGC
Source organism: Clostridium rhizosphaerae (assembly GCF_016765585.1). GTDB lineage: Bacteria > Bacillota > Clostridia > Clostridiales > Clostridiaceae > Clostridium_AT > Clostridium_AT rhizosphaerae. The sequence goes on along the minus strand of NZ_JAESWC010000018.1, from coordinate 120,320 downwards.
TTTTATTGGGAATGAGCGGAATGTATGGATTTGGCAACAGGTACTCAAATTTTAATGACTTCTATATCTCCTGCATTATTTGAAATTATGAATGCAATGGGCAAATGATATATTACACATTCGGATTAATCTGTGGTCTTTATTAATTGAAAATTTCTTTTATATAGAAGGAGGATGCATTATGGAAATAAAAAATTGTGTGAAAGAGTCGTTTTCAGTCATAGGCAAAGAAGGTTCTACAAATGATGGTGAGGGTTTTATTCAGAAATTATGGACTGGTGCTAATTCAAATTTTGCTGAAGTAGCTTCATTAGCGAAAAAGGATGAAAAGGAAAATCTTGTTGGAATATAGGGTGCAATGTCTGATTTATCCCGCTCCTTTAACACAAAGAAACTAATTTTAAATTAATTAATTACAGATGAGGAAGGAAGTTGGAAAACCAACTAGATATATAGAAAAGTAGAAATCTAGTTATCTAGTTATATTCTTGAAGGTAGTGGTACGGCAGCATATAATAAAACACTCAAGTTATCTTCAGCTGTAAGGGGCAAACCCTTGGAAATTGCAAAAGCACATTCCGTAAATGTCGCAAGCGCAGCTAGGGGTATTACTCTTGTGTCCAGTTCAGAAACGTCTTGAGTTCGAAACCTTATACGTAATCAAAATGAAGAGTATCAAAAAGTAATTATGAAGAATTATATATTTTTATTGTGGAGGAAAATATGATAGTTGATCTATTAAAAAAAAGGTGTAGTATTAGGAAGTTTAAACAAATGACAATCCCTCAAGATACTATTGATTATATTATTGAAGCAGGAAGATTATCTCCATCTGGAGGAAATGAACAACCATGGGTGTTTGGAATAGTAAATGATAATGAATTGATAAATAAAATTGCAATAGCAGCATATAATCAAAAATGGATTAGTTCGGCACCCTTAGTAATTGTATTGTGTACAACCATTGTAGAAGATGAAAGGGGGGCAAGAAATATTCAGGTATCAAGATTTCCTAAATTCAAAAATGAGATATTAAATATGAGTAAACAACTTTATAGTAAATTAAATTCTGAAGAGCATCAAAGTAAAATACCCGGAACTAATATGGTCTTAGCAGCATTGGAACATGGGATTTATTCAACATGGGTTTCTTATTTTAATGTAAATGAAGTTGCAGGCTTATTAAACTTACCACCATTATATATACCATCTGAAATACTTGTTTTAGGATATCCTGAAGGTGAAATCAAACCAAAAATTAAAAAGAAAAAAGAAGAAATTATATTTATAAATTCATATAAGAAGGATGATCCTAGTGACTACATATAACAAAAAACTTCCGTTTGTTTTAGCATGGGAAGATAGATAGAACACATTTCATCACCAAGCCAAGTCTGGCTAGGTACAGGAACGTCTTGAGTGCGAGACGTTATATGTAATTTCTGAGAAACAGAGCTGTGGCCCAGAGTTTTTTTTGAACATTTAAATAAGTTGATTTTTATTCTGCAACTTCTCATTATCCATAATAAGTTGTTACGGAATATCAAGAAACTTTAGTTTATTTTGTTTTTTTTATAAGGGATATGTAGCATGAAACTTTACTTGGAATATAATAATAAGGAAAGTAAAGAATTAGGAGGTTACTTGATGAGTAACTATAGAAACGATAACATAAGTGATTCATACCCCAATATGATATGTTATTGCCCATATACTACACCACAGTTTCAATGTCCATATAGTACCTTTTACAGGCAAGAACTAGAAGGATTTGAAAGACAGCAGCAAGGTCCACCGAAAACACCGCCGCCTAGTTTTACTCCACAACTATCGGAGGTGCCAGAGGCAAGTTTAATGGCAGTGGATCCCGGAGCAATTGCACCTTGCGTTAATAGATTTTCGTATATATGGCTAAAGAATGGTCAATCCTTCTGGGCATATCTCGTATATGTTGGAAAAACATCCGCTTCTGGTTGGAGATATAGAAGGGGAAGATGGGAATACTTTGGGATTGACTTGAAAGAAATTAAAAGCTTTACTTGTTATTAGAGTCATTAAAAGTTGCTAGAATAATAGTAAGCTGAAGTTATATCTATACTTCTAATCCCTCAATGCAGTTAATTGCACTAAGGGATTTTTGATGAGGTTAAGTATTAGGATAGATATTTTAAATAACAGAGCACTCAAGTCCGATTTAGTCTAAAACCCAGATAAAGCGGACTTGAGTTAATAAAGACTAATGGAAAACCATAAGATAGTTGAAATGACATTAAAATAGAAGATTCATATTGTGCAACTAATTTATATTGATCAAAATAGGCTTTATTCAAAGTGTTGTGGCAAAAACTACATATAAGAAAATGCTTCCGTTCACCTTGGCTGGTGGACTCTTTTTTATAGTGTTGTGTAAATACATGGTTTATAATTAATATAAAGGTTAGTGGTGGATTATTATTGCCAAGGCATATTTTCAGAGCTAAGATAGGAGTTATCTAAGTTTTCAAAGCGGCAGTAACACGAACCGTTAGTCCCTGTTTACTTCCCAATATCCACTGCTACTGAATTGACTTTAATTGATAAGGTTTTAAACATCAATAGGGTTTGACCATTTTATATACAAGCTCTAACTTATAAACTTTACCCTAAATTTTACTCTTGGAGGAAATAACAGATGAACTACTGGAACATAGAAGTCTGCGAAACAAACGGAATTAACATACACTACACAAGAACCGGGGGAAACAAACCGCCTTTAATATTGCTGCATGGATTAATGACTAATGGGGAGTGCTTTACAGGTTTGGCACATGTTTTTGAGAAAGAATATGACGTAATCATGCCGGATGCCAGGGGACATGGCAATTCCAGTGTACCTGACTTTGGATACCGATATGAAGACCATGCAAACGATGTTATCGGTTTAATAAATACACTAAGACTTACTCCTCCAATCCTGCTCGGGCATTCCATGGGAGGGATGATTGCTGCTGTGGTGGCGAGTCGTAAACCAAATCTGCTCCGGGGCCTTATCTTAGCTGATCCAACTTTCTTGAGTCCAAAAGTTCAGCGCGAAGTTCGCGATAGTGATGTCGCCGATCAGCATCGACGAATGCTCAATATGTCATTGGATGAGGTGATGGCAGACGCGCGGAATAGACACCCTAATCGGTCAGAGGAAACTCTTGAGATCTTCGCTCGGGCACGACTTCAAACAAGCATGGCTGCCTTTGACGTTCTTACGCCGCCGAACCCTGACTATAAGATGTTAGTGAGTGCAATTGAGGTTCCAAGCCTCATCGTATTTGGTGATAAAGGCGTGGTTTCGTCTGTTATTGCAGAAGAGCTGCAGCGTCTTAATCCAAGACTTCAGGCAGAACAAATCCGGGAAGCTGGACACAGTGTCCACTTAGACCAGCTAGAGCGCTTTGCGGCTGTTGTTGAATCTTTCATACGTTCAATTTGAACAATCATTTAATGAAATAAGTTCTCTTTTAGATAAGCTCTTCAAAAAATATGATATTGATTTAAATCAAAATTCTTGTTTCCATTTTGCTGTTGGGAAGTGCTCAGATAGGATTGCATCAGGGGTGCTTGGCGGCCGCATCAGATAAAAAACGTTATACGAAACTTTATATAAAAAGAGAAATTGTATAAAGTTTTTAGACTTATAAATGCAGAATTGCAGATAAAGAAAACATAAAAATTATTAATATACTATGATAATAAGAGGTTTTGAGAATGAGTATAAGAAATGTTGTTCCTTGGGAACTATTACTAAAGAAAATGACATGGGAACAGTTAAAATTCATACATAATAAAAGAGTATTGGATTTTGGAAGTGGAAATGGTATGACTGCTGACCATTTTTCTATAGACAATGAGGTTGTAGCAATTGAGCCGGATAAAAAAATGCTTCAAGATAGATTCACGGAAAATGACTATAAACAAATAGAAGGAGATGTAAAGGAACTTAAAAATTTTGAAGATGAATCATTTGATGTAATACTGTGCCATAATGTTTTTGAATATACGGTTGAAAGAAAGGAAATTATTAAAGAATTTTCAACGATATTAAAAACCGATGGATATCTTTCTATTTTAAAACATAATAGGGCAGGTAGAGTTATGCAGATGGTAGTTTTACTGAATAACTTTGAACATGCAAATGAACTATTAGAAGGAAAAAATGGACATGCACAACAATTTGGAACTATTAATTACTACCAAGATGCAGAGATATTAAAATGGTCAGATAAATTTATGGTAGAAAAAGTTCTTGGATTAAGAACATTTTGGGATTTACAGCAAAATCAAGAAATTCATAATGATAAGATATGGCAGGAGAAGATGCTAGAACTAGAATTGAAGGTAAGTGATTTGGAAGAGTATAAAGCAATAGCATCATTTCACCATGTTATTCTACGCAAAAAATAATGAAAGTCATGATTAGAACCTTTAAAGTGGATTCTCATAATATCGTACATCAGTTCAATCTCCTAATGTTCCCTCAGACTTATAAGTTTGTGGGAATTTTGATTTATGGAGGTGTCACAAAATAAAAAGTTAAGTGTTATTTATACGAAGGGGGGCCGAGGATGGAACAAGATGAATGGAAGAAAATATATCAGCTATATTTCAAACCGCTATATTTATATGCATTATCATTGACACATAACACACAGGATGCTGAAGACCTCCTGCAGGAAACCTTTGTAAAGGCTTTTTTAAGCTATAAAAGTACCGGAAGTATAAAAACATGGCTTATTATTGTTTTGAAACATGAATTTCTTAATGTTTGCAGAAAACGAAAAAGAGAAGTATTAGATGGCGATACGCTTTATGATGAACAAAATATACTCACAAATCCAGATATAATTATATCAGATATTCTAAAAAAAGAAGAAAAACGCAGGTTATTTAATTCAATTCAGAAATTGTCCGAACTTCAGAAAGGTATTCTTATTGAAAGTATTTATTTTGAGCTTACAGATGCGGAAATTGCATCTACACATGGAATCACTCAGGCTTATGTTAGGAAGCTTCGATCAAGGGCAAAAAAGAAACTAATTGAAATTTTAAAGGAGGTTAAAGGTCTAAATGACCTTTAACGAGCAATTTTCGAGCGGGAGCGAGAGCTTTTAATTGCTCAGTGCTTCCGACTAAAGGAGGAAGAATGATGAAAGATAATGACAATATGACCGAAGAAGAGTTGGATAAAGAGCTGCATGATTTGATTGATGAGATGCCGGGAAATATAGATTTAGCGTCTGATATTGAAAAAATTATCAATAACAAGATAAGAAAAATAGTTTTTCGTACAACACTTGCTATTCTTGGTGTACTTGCAGCAGTTTTTCTGATGATCAGCCCATTAATGAATATGGCTTATACAAATCCCGAAAAGCTTAATAAAGAACCGGGCCAAAAGGTGTATTCTAGTCTCAGGGCATATTTTGAGGTTATGTATCCATATAACGAGGTGGCTAGTCTTGATATAGAAAAGGAAGGATTTTCGAGGTATATGCTGAATATGCAAATAATAGATCATACAGGTCCTGTGAAGATTGGCAGGCCAAATGTAAAAATTGAGATGTTCAAAGGAAATCTTAAGGTAAAAGAAGATATAAATGATATGACTACGAAGTTAATGGGGCGATTTGAAATACAAGACTCATCTAGGATAATGAAGGAACTGGAAAAGTTGCCGGAATCAGCTGTGATTTATCTTTCCGTTGGAGAAATTAATCCAAGACCTGTAGAGGAAATTCGTAAGGAAAAAATTACACTGGAATGGCTGCAAGTAAATCAGCCTAATTCAGAATTTCAAGGTGGCATCAGTATGAATCTAAGTTGTAGATTTAAGGATACTGATGACCGAAGAGGTATGACAGAAGGAGAGCTGAAAAAATTATATATTTCAAATCTTGAAGAATTATTATATAATGAGTATATATGGAAAGATTTAGGGCTGATTAGTGGAAACAAGATATTTAATAATTCTAAAGAGGTTCTTCAAAACTGTTTGAAGGATGCAGAGAAAATTTCTGTGCTTACTACGAAAAATTATTGTGTTTCAGGATCTAAAGAGCAAATTCTTAACTATTTAAAAAATACTAATATCAAATCTATTTATGTTGATAAAATTCGGTTAAGCAGTCTAAATTAAGATGCGGAAAAGACTTTGTTTTATTTGTGACACAAAGCTTTGGTTCATCCAGGGCTTTTGTGTTATGTAAAATAATTATTTGACAAACATACCATAAAATTTTTTTTTACCCGGTAACGAAATTATATCTTCTTTCGTCTTAATATAAAGGAGGACTTTTATTAATAAAGAATACTTGTTAGAATAGTATTAAGAAAATAAATTATAAAGAACTTACGTGCAAGGAGGGAATACTGTGAGAAAGAAAAGAATAAGACGTAATAAGACTGGCAGGAGGATAGCAGTTTTTCTCAGCTTAATATTTGCTGTATATTTGGGAATCTCAATATTTTTTACAAAGCATTTATATTTGGGCTCTCAGATTAACGGAATTAATGTATCAGGAAAAACAGTGACAGCAGTAAAAGTACAATTGTTATCAGAGCTTAAGGGATATACTTTGAATCTAAAGGAGAGGGGAGGTAAAAGTGAACAAATCAAGGCGGAGGCTATTGGTTTGAAGTATAACTCCGATGAGGAAATACAGAATTTTAAAGATGAGCAGCATCCTTTAAAGTGGGCTGCATCATTATTTAATAAGAAGAGTTATGAAATAACATCAGGGATTGAATACAACAAGGAAGCGTTAAAAGAACAGGTGGACAAACTATCTGCTTTTGATAACAGTAATATCATAGAACCTAAAAATTCGATCTTAAAATATACAGATAATACCTATATGCTTGTAGACGAAATTAAAGGTAATAAGATAAATAAAGACATTTTGCTTAAACGTATAGAAGAGGCTATATTAAAGCAGGAAACCACAATAGATTTGGAGTCATCTGGTTGCTATATAAATCCACAGTATACTTCAAAATCTCAAAAGGTTACAGATGCCAGGGATATGCTCAATAAATATATATCGACCAAAATCACCTATGCTTTTGGTGAGCATAAAGAGATTTTGGATGGGTCAACAATAAATAAGTGGCTGTCCGCTGATGATAATTTTAATGTCAATATTGATGAGAAAAAAGTAAAAGCTTATGTTGAATCTATTGCTAATACTTATAATACTGTCGGTAAAAAAAGAAGTTTTAATACATCATCAGGAAACACTATAAATATTGGCGGTGGTGATTATGGCTGGAAGATTGATATTAACAAAGAGACTAATAATCTAATAGCAGCTATAAAAAGTGGACAAACCATAACAAAAGAACCCGAATATGTTCAAAAGGCTTCTTCACATGGAAGCAGTGATATTGGAAATACTTACGTGGAAATAGACATGACAAAACAGCATTTATGGTTTTATAAAAATGGCTCACTGGTAGTGGAGGGAGACGTTGTTACAGGCAATACAAGCCTTAATAACACAACACCAGGAGGTATTTACAGATTAAAGTATAAAGAGAAAAACGCCACATTAAAGGGTGAGGATTACAGCACTCCAGTCAGCTACTGGATGCCATTTAACGGTAATATCGGAATTCATGATGCAACCTGGCGAAGCGTGTTTGGAGGGGAAATATATAAGACAAGCGGATCCCATGGGTGTGTAAATTCACCATACCCCTTAGCTCAGACAATATATGAAAACATTAATGCTGGTACGCCTGTTGTGTGTTACTATTAAACTTTAGGTGACTATTCTGGCTTCTATATTCACCATACCTCTTATTTGGATGGATTTTAAATAAACCTATCCTAATAAGGGGTTATTTTATCGTCTATATTAATGTAGATACCTAGGCAGACAAAGGAGCTCAACTTATGATGGAGGCTGAAGAAAAGACTAATATAAAACTGGAAAATGAAAAAGATATGGAAACATTAAGTTCAAGTACTTGGGAGACTCTTTATCATTTTGTATACTTTAAGGTTCAAAATAGAGAGAAAGCGGGAGATATAACTCAGGAAACCTACATTAAGGCTATTTCATATATAAAGAAAAATGTATTTTGGTATGGTCTCAGCGGCAGTTATTGCATAGGTTATTGCACTAAATGTAACAGGTACTATAGGTAAAGCCAGCAGTGTGAACGCAGCTACAGAAGTGGCTGTTACATAAACCACCACAGTAAAAGCAGATGATAGCGCCACAGCGAAAATCAATACGGTTGTGCTGGCCGATAAGATTCAAACATCACAGCCTTCATCAGTAAATAAGGAAGCTTTAGGAGAACCGCAAGTAATTCAAGGTGATTATCCTGTTAAGGAAAATGAGCTTAAGCTCTTAAAAGGTACTGGTAATGAAACGATAGTAGAGGTTAGTTCAAATAGGACTAATATTAAAAGAGTATATTTAAAAAAGCTTGTAAGACAAGATAAAACGGGGATATGGACTGCCTATGAAAGTATTGCATTTCATATAGCAGTCCTTTATGTTAGTATGGAAAATAGATAGAAAGTAAAAATCTATATTAATAAAACCTTAAGGTTTTCATAAGAAAATTATTATGATATGAATTTTTGTTTTGCGGTAAAATAATAATGAATGTTTAATCAGGAAGAAGGAATAGAGCTTATGGGTATCAATATTTTAGTTGTAGACGATGAGCAGTCAATAGCGGACCTAATCGAAGTTTATTTAAAAAATGAAGGCTTTACAATATACAAATTTTATAACGGCCAAGATGCGCTTAGGTGTGTTGAGTCAAAGCAGTTAGAGCTTGCCATACTTGATGTCATGCTGCCGGATATTGATGGTTTTACTCTCTGCCAGAAAATTAGGGAAAATTATAATTTTCCTGTTATCATGCTGACTGCGAAAGATGAAGAAATTGATAAAATTACCGGCTTGACACTAGGCGCAGATGATTACATAACAAAACCATTTCGGCCTTTGGAGCTTGTTGCACGTATCAAGGCGCAGCTTAGGAGATTTACTAAATATAATTCTTCAGATCCAAACCAGGAAGAACGCTTGATTGCCTTTTCAGGCTTGGTACTTAACATGGATACCCATGAATGTACGCTGAATGAGAAAAAGCTGTCTCTCACTCCTACAGAGTTTTCCATTCTTTGGGTCCTTTGTTCCAATCGAGGACGGGTGGTCAGTTCGGAAGAATTATTCAATGAGGTATGGGGAGATAAGTATTTCACCAATAGCAATAATACGGTAATGGTGCATATCCGCCATATAAGAGAAAAAATGCACGACAGCTCAGAACATCCCAAATATATCAAAACGGTATGGGGGGTTGGCTATAAAATTGAAAAGTAAGAAAAAAAGTGATTATTCTAAATTAAAAAGGAAAGTATTTTTTCAAATGCTTCTTATTGTTTTTGCCACAGCTGCAACTGTCATACTCCTGCGTTTTGTAATTCAAAAGAACTTTAGTGTTAGTGATAGCATTGTCCGTTTTTTAATGAATGAGTTTTATTTGCGTGAAAGCGATGCTGTAATTATATATCGGTATACATTACTTAATAATATGAGCATTATTACATTTTTTGTGATTTTAATATTCTTAGTTATATTACTTAAATATACAATTTCTTGGTTCACTAAATATTTTGATGAAATAAGTGCTGGAATGGATAAACTTGCTGAGGAATCCAATGATGAAATTACATTGTCACCGGAGTTGGATTTTATGGAAAATAAATTTAATCAGATAAAAAACAACTTGGAAAAACAAAAGAAAGCTGCACTTGAGGCCGAGCAGCGCAAAAATGATTTAGTAGTTTACTTGGCTCATGATATTAAGACACCTCTGACCTCTGTTATAGGATACTTAAGTCTTCTGGATGAAGCCCCTGATATGCCCCTTAAGCAGAAGGCAAAATATGTGGGCATTACCTTGGAAAAAGCTTATCGATTAGAGCAGCTTATAAATGAGTTTTTTGAGATCACAAGATTTAATCTTCAAACTATTATTTTGAATAAAGAAAAAATCAATTTACTGTTTATGCTCCAGCAGATGGCCGATGAATTCTATCCAATGCTGGCTCCACAGGAAAAGCAGGTGTCAGTCAATGTACCCGATAACCTTACACTATGGGGAGACGCAGACAAACTTGCCCGTGTATTCAATAACATCCTGAAAAACGCCATAGCCTATAGCTATGAAAACAGCGTCATTGATATTTCCGCTCAGCAGCAAGATAAAAATATTATAATAACTTTTACGAATCAAGGTAATCCTATCCCACAAGAAAAATTGGAAATAATATTTGAGAAATTTTTTCGGCTGGACACATCCCGTTCTACCAACACAGGCGGTGCTGGGCTTGGACTGGCTATTGTCAAAGAAATCGTAAACGCGCATGGAGGCAATATTTCTGTGCAAAGTAATACAGAAAAGACAGTCTTTACTGTCATACTTCCACAAAAGCAAGAAAAGGGCAAGTTATCTGTTTAAGTAAGATAACTTGTCCTTTGTAAACTTTTTTAGAAGATAATGAACCAACTTACGCTTCGCATTATGCTCAATTTACATGTTCATTTTGTGTAGGGTATTTTCTTGAATATGCAATAAGGATGTTCAGAATCTCATTCTCACCATGAATAAATAATATAATATACAAGGTAATCCGATAGCAGATAGTATTGTGATTGCTGTGTGTACTTTTTTCTCATCTCGTAATATAAACAATAAAAACTTATACCCTATAATACCAATCAATCCACCCAAACAATTTAGAATTATATCATCAATATCTGATGCTCCAATGCCTAAAATTCCCTGAATGATTTCAACAAACAAACTCACTATAAAGATAAGTAGCAAATTGGTTAATACTCTTTTATCATTTTTGAATAATGACAAATATGTACCAAGTGGAATAAAAATAACTATATTGCCAACCACATTACCAAAAGCGAATTTTTTTATGGTGGCAGAGTTGCTAAATATATATTCCTTTATACTATAAAAAGGAATGAGATTGATTGACCTATTCTCCAAAAGTGAAACTCTTGATAAGAATAATATTTTAATTAACAAGAGTATGTAACATATGAAAACACCATATAAGAAGACTGTTTTAATTCTCTCTCGTTTATTCATTCTAACTCTATTTTCCATTTCATCCCTCCATATTCTCTGACGTTCAGTTTATAAATAAATTGAATGATTGTTCTTTTTCGTTGTTTGACAGAATATTAATATCTACTAAAACAGTGGCTGCTGCTGGCATAAAGTAAACCTCCGTTCTTGTTTACTATAGCATATTTAAAAAAGGAATGTCTTAATAAAACCTTAAGATATGGTGAATTTCTCATTAATAAGTTTTATTCTTAAGTGGAGACCTGCGGCTTTGTTTCATACGATTGTGAGTGATGGCATTACACGCTGAAACACGAACCTTATCTAAACACTTATTTTGATTTTCCCGTCATATAGCTGAGACAGTCATAAGTAAATCTTAAGAAGTTCATAAGATGGAATTCCAACATAGCGCCTTATTCTGTGTTTAAATAATATCAGAACAGAATAAGGAGTTGTTTTATTATGGTACAAAAAGTAAACAAGAAAAAGTCAGGAATACGCATATTTGCAGCACTTCTGTTGATGGCTATCATTGCTGCTTTTGCTTACGAATCCATCATTACTCCAGGAAACCACCAAATATTTGAGAAAGAATATGACGATAAAACCTCGTTAAATTCTTCTTTAAAGATAGAACCCGATATTTCTGCTTCCATATCTTTCGATAAGTTGAGGAGTCCTAATGTAATTCTGGTCCGTTTAAAAGATCAAACTGCCTTAATGCAGAAAAATAGCGAAGAAAAAATCTATCCTGCTTCTTTGACTAAAATGATGACGGCCATTGTTGCGATAGAAAATTTACCTGATCTGAAGGAAAAAATCAAACTTACCAATTCTACGTTTCAGGGGCTTTACGAAGCAGATGCATCAATGGCAGGTTTAAAGCCTGGCGAGCAGGTCAAGGCAATCGACATGTTATACGGGGCACTGTTGCCGAGCGGTGCAGAGTGTTGTATTGGGCTTGCTGATCAGATTGCGGGGTCAGAGCAGAATTTTGTAAAAATGATGAATCAAATGGCGGCTGAACTTGGTATGAAAAACACTCATTTTGAAAATGCCACCGGGCTTCAGAATGAAAATCACTACACAACAGTAAAAGATCTGGCCATTCTTCTAAGCTATGCTTTGAAAAATGATACGTTCCGGCAGATTTTTACTTCATCCCGTCATTTCACACCACCTACTAATAAGCATCCTGGCGGGATAACCTTTTACAGTACCATGTTTGAAGAACTCAACAATCAAAGCATTATTGGTGGTGAAATTTTAGGAGGGAAAACTGGGTATACCGATGAAGCCGGTCTATGTCTCGCGAGTCTTGCCAAAGTGGGTAAACAAGAATATATTCTGATTTCAGCTGGTGCGAAAGGGGATCACTATTCTAAGCAGTATAATATTACAGATGCATTAACTGTATACAACAGCATAGGAGAATGATAAGATTTCCATAAGAATTTATTAACATTTTGCTGTCTACCTTAGCTGGTAGACCTTTTTTATGTGGTACTCTGTAAATTTATGGTTTATAATCAATATATAGGTTAAATATTTAGAACGGTGCAGTTAATTTAGGAGGAAGATAATTATGGCAAATAACAAAAATGAGATATTAGTTTTATTAACAGATCGTTGGTGTGATTGGGAGGCAAGCTATGCCATTGCAGTAATAAATTCTTTTTCAGACTATATTGTAAAAACAATTTCAACTGATACTATTCGAAAAGTATCAATGGGGGGTATAAAAGCAGAAGTTGATTATCGTATAGATAATTATCAAAACTTCGACAACCTTGCTATGATAATTCTTCCTGGCGGCCTTTCGTGGGAAGAAAACGATTATGCTGAAATTGCAGTATTTATCAAAAGTGCTGTAAAGTTAGATATACCTATTGCTGCAATATGTGGAGCAACTCTTTTTTTATGCAAGCATGGCTTTCTTAACCAGGTAAAGCATACAGGAGATTCTTTAGAACTGTTTTTAAATCAAAAGAATTACAGTGGACAATCATTTTATGTCCCAGCTCAAGTAGTTGCTGATGGGGGTTTTATCACAGCAAATGAAACTGCCGCTGTAGAATTTGCTTATAACATATTCAAGACAGTAAAAGTAGATAGTGATGAGGAAATCGAACAATGGTATGATAATTTTAAAAATGGTGCTGTTCGTTATAAAAATTTATAGAGAATTAAAGGAAACAATATATTTTTACGATGGAAACCAAAAAATTTTGGGGGAGAGAAATGCATAACTCAATATTTCATGGAGATGCTTGGTATATGTGGAAGCGAACCATATGTTCTAGCTGATAATAAAAAAAATCAAAAAGATGATAGTGGACAAGAACAGGTGGTAGAAACTTACTTGGATGTACATGCAGGTAGTTTTGAGACAAGTTTAATGTTATTAGAGTATGAAGAGCTAGTTAATGAGGAGCTAGCAAGAAACTTGAGTCTTCAAAAACAACTACTGAACTCTTTAGGAGCTGGGTGAAGGGCGGCAGTGAGGCAAGAGAAGTAACACCTTTAGGGTATTGTGGCAACCCATCTAATATAGATCTAAAGGGTGCTGAGAAATTTAGTTATGATTTTTCAAGATTAGCAGCCAATTTAATAGCTGGAACAGTGTAATCTGCTAGAACCTTAGATTACTAAAAATTGATAAATATATTCTTCATATATAGGAGCAGAATTTATAGAGCAGTATGTAATTTGGATTTTTGAAGGGAGAGTTGTATGAAAGAGAAAAATATGGGGATTAAAACTTTAACTAAAAATCGAATTAAGGCACCATGGCACCTTTGGTTAATGGGATTATTCTTTATTTTTATTTATACTAATGGGATATACGATTATTTTATGATGCTTCTCCATAATGTTAATTATTACAACTCCAAACATTATGGAGAAGACGTAGTCAAATATTTTACCAATTATCCTATGGTATTTTTAATTTTTTATACGACAAATGTTTTCTGCGGTTTGATCGCTCCAATTCTACTCTTGTTTCGCACTAGATGGACGGTATTGGTATCATTTGTCTCAGCCATTTCAATGCTGTGCCTAGAAGTTCTGACATTTGCCTTTAGGAATCGGTGGAATGTTCTTGGTCCTTGGGTATCACTTTTTGACATAGCATTATTGCTAATGACAATTGGATTTTTCTTTTATTGCAGGGCATTGGCAAAAAGAGGCGTGCTAAAATGATTAACAGTTTTTTTGTGTCAGAAATTAGAGACGTTAGATATAATTTAGAATAAATAGAGTGACTTTTTAATAGTTTTATGATTTTTAATTAAGTCATAATCTTAAAGTATTACTCACTAGGGAATTATCAGTTATAGTTAAGCATTAGCGAAACAGGTTCGCAAATGCCGCAAGTTAGATGCAATTTTAGATTAACAGAGTGATAGCTTAAAAGTTTTTAATTCTTTATTAGGTCAGTATGGTGAAATATGGTGAATTAGTCAATGGGGGAACTTTTTATATGAAAACAATAATTGAGGAATTTAAAAACAAATCTCTTTCAGGAAATACGATTAAAATAATTGCAATTATAGCCATGATAATAGACCATTTGGGGTGGGCCTTTGTTAGTTCTAATACTGTCGGTGGAGCAGTAATGCACACTATCGGTAAAATTACAGGACCTCTCATGTGTTATTTTATAGCGGAAGGCAATCATTATTCCAAGGATAGAAGGAAGTACGTAGAAAGATTATTTATCTTCGCTTTAATATCCCATGTACCCTTTAATATTTTTGTAAATGAAGGAAGAATTACTCTACTTCCTACCAGTGTCATTTTTACATTAATGTGTGGGCTTTTAGCGTTGATAGTATTTGAGAAGATTGAGAATAAGCCGCTTAATGTTGTTTTAATTTTACTTTTAATCGTGGTTACTTATTGGGCTGATTGGCCAATATTTGGAGTATTGTTTGTCTTGGCCTTTGGTGCTTTTTATGGTAATACAAAAAAACAGATTGGTTCCTTTGCAATTTTAAGTTTGCTTAAATTAGTGGATGTATTATTTTCAGGCGAAGGCTTAAATATTTATCTAATTATTCCTAGGATATTGAGTCCTTTGTTAGTTGTTCTATTATTATACTTATATAATGGTACAAAGGGTGGTTCCAAATATTCTAAATGGGCTTTCTATATTATTTATCCACTGCAATTTCTAATTATAGGAGGAATTGCACTACTATTAGGAAGGGTATGAACAAGAGCTTCAAGTTTCAGCTTGTTACTGTGATTTCTGGTATAATCTTTACCGCTCAATTTTCTTATAAAAGCGAAGTGAATTTAAAGTTAAAAAGTAGGAGAATAGATTTAACTTAAAGTGTAGTGGCAAAAACTGCATCTAACAAAACACTCAAGTCCGCTTTGGCTTGAAAAGACAGCCAAAGCACATTCCTTCACCGGTGCAAGCGAAGCCAAGGGGTATTCCACTGGGGTCCGATTCAGGAACGTCTTGAATGAGAAACGTTATTTGAAATTACAGGTCTATGTAAATGAGCGTTTACGCATTTAAAGATATCTATGACTGAGAGGTAGTTTAAATTTTTAAAATATAGTGTACTAAAGATTTTTCTGGGAGGTAAGTTATGAGTAAATACTTGTTTCAACATGTAAAGGATGATTATTTCTCCATTCATTATGCATTATATGGCACTAATATTTATATGACTTATGATTGGAATGAGCTATTAAATAAATTTTCACCTAATGGTAATGGAACATTAATAATTAAAGATGGATCACCAGTTGGTGGCATAACCATTAACAATAATCATCTATCTTCACCGTTTTTGATTCCTCCATTTTGTGATGTTAAAGTATTTTGGCAGGAAGTGATAAATTATTCAAAAAAAGATAGTAAAAATGGTACTTTATATTTTGATAATATTCCAGAAAGTCATACTGATATAATAACATCACTAGGAGCAGAGAAAAGATGGGCTCAGCGACAAATGTATAGACCAACAGCAGAATATAATATAAAACCAAATGATGATTTTTATTTTACAGTTCCCACAGAAATTGATAAGAATGAAATAATAAGTGTTGTGTATGAAGCTCATCTGAACGGATACACCTCCACAGTGTATGGAAAACCTAATATGTTTGATATAGACGAAGCAATCAGTAGGCGTTTTATATCCTTTTCTCAGACAAACACATTACATTTTGGAACAATAGTAAAAAACAAAGACACAAACAAAATTACTGCTGTTTGCATAGCTGGAATTTATCCGGATTCTAAAAATAATTTTTCGACAATTCACCAGGTTTCTGTATTGCCAGCATATAGAAAACAAGGCTTGGCGCAAGCAATGATAATAAACTCGATAAATACTGCACATGGGACTTCTTCTGTTATTGGCTTAGGTGTTTTGGTAGGAAATCCGGCAGAGTTATTATATCAAAAGCTTGGTTTTATTAAAGGACCAGCATATTTTAATTTAGTATACATAAAACGAGCATAACCTTTAGTTAAAAACTACTTCTATTTTAAGCTATATGGACGGAAAGTATACGGGTTAACCTTACGCGCATATAGAGTAAACGACCTGAAACATCAAATAACAAAAAATTTCCGTCCAGCTTGGCTTAAAAAGATAGGCAAGCTACACCTGAGACGTTATATGTAATTTTAGATTAACAGAGTAATAGCTTAAAGTTTAATATTAGGATATATTGATTCATAATCGTAAAAATGACGAACTATAGAATGTTTAATATTGACAGGAGGAATAAGTATAATGTATAAGAATCATTTTGTATCAGTAGCAGGGTTGGTTACAAATGAAAAGGATGAAGTTTTGTTGGTGAAAAGCCCTAGAAGGGGATGGGAGTTTCCAGGTGGTATGGTAGAACCAGGAGAAAGTTTACAGGAAGCACTTATTCGAGAAATATTTGAGGAAAGCGGTATTTATGTGACAATAACTGGATTTATAGGCGTTTATAAAAATATAAAAAGTGATATCGTAAATATAGATTTTTGTTGCAAATATAAGTCTGGTATTCCCGCAACTAGCGAAGAAAGTTTAGAAGTTGATTGGTTCCATATGGATGAAGTTATTAAGATGATGGGAAATCCTTTATATGAAACAAGAATTACGAATATGCTTTCCAAGAATCATAATATATTTTGTTATGCATTTAAAAAGGATCCTTTTTCATTTGAAGTTACAGATGAGTTTAAGGTTGGATTATGAACATAAAGATAGATAAATTTAAAAAGATCAGGAGTTGAATTAGCTTAAAGTGTAGTAGCTAAAACTACATATAACAATACATTCAAGTTCGCTTTGTCTTAAATAGGGTCAAGCATCTGAAGAAGTCAAAGCACATCTATTTACCAAGCCAGGTCTGGCTAGGTTCATAGACGTCTTGAGTGCAAAACGTTATACGCAATTCAACACAGTAAAAAGAGTAATATACAGTTTAAGGGAGGAATTATAATGGGTAAATATTCTTTAGCTCCTCAAAGAGGATTTTTTCCACAGCCATCATATTTAATTGGTACTTACAAAGATAATGGAGTGCCTAATTTTGCGTTAATTACATGGGTTACTTTTTGTTCGGCGAATCCACCAATGTTTATGTTTGCTTCAGCTGGGAAAAAGATAACACGAGAGCTTGTAGAAAAAAATAAAATGTTTTCTGCAAATCTTGTTACAACAGAAATGATGTTTTTAGCTGATTACTTTGGAATGAATTCAGGTTACTCTAGTAATAAAGTATCTGATATAGGGGTTGAATGTTCAATTGGAGAGATTCTGCCGGTTCCAATACTAAATCCTTCTCCATGGGTTTATGAATGTCAGTTAATAGATATAGTGCCTCAGGGAAACGGAGCTATTTATATAGGTGAAGTAAAGAATATTCAGGTAGATGAGAAAATAAAGGATACAGCTTATGGTAAAATTAATATGAGCGACATCGATCCTCTAATTTATGCTCCAGGAAACTATTATAAAGTTAGCGAGAATATAGGACAAGTTGGTTTTTCGAAACAAAAATGACTTATGTTTAAGGATATAAAGAAAAGTATCTTAGTAAAAAACTGCGTATAACAATGCACTGCAGTTCGTGCGGTAGAGAAAGTCTCTGGAGCAAAGACGCACACACTCCACCCACTAAGCGAAGTCTCGCTAAGTGGCTGAAACATCTGCAATGCGCAACGTTATATGTAATTTTAGATTAACCGAGTGATAGCTTAAAAGGTTTTAGCTTTTTTTATTAAGACGCATTAGTAATTAATTGCGAATCAGTATGTAAGTTAAAATAAATGAAATGTTGTATATAGAATAGGAAATAAAGCAATCAATCCTTATTCAAGACTAGGGAATTCTATCTTTACAATTTATATAATTAAGCAAGCGTGTCCAACAGCACGCTTAAATTTTTTAATAAATATTGTAACGAAATTTAGTTTCAAGAGTCTTATATATGAAAGTGAGGTGAAATCGTGACTGACTTTGAAGTTATATACTCGGATTACTTTTCTGACGTTTATAAATATGCCCTGTCGCTATGCCATAATGAAACCCTAGCAGAGGAAATAACTCAAGAAACCTTTTTTAAAGCTTTAAAAGGTATAGATAATTTCAAAGGGCAATGCAAGATGCGTGTTTGGCTGTGCCAAATAGCAAAGAATATTTATTTTTCAATATGTCAAAAAAATAAAGATACTAGAGATAAATCTCAAGAAGATAAGATTGAATGTATTGAGCAAAAGTTAATAAATAAAGAAACAGTATGGGAAATACATAAGAAACTTCATTTTTTAGATGAGCCATATAAAGAGGTTTTCACTTTACGTGTGTTTGGTGAATTACCCTTTCTCCAAATTGCTGAGCTGTTTGGGAAAACAGAAAGTTGGGCAAGAGTCACATTTCACCGTGCAAAAATTAAAATCAAGGAGGGATTAGATTGAAAATTTCCTGTGAAATAACTAAAGACTTAATACCGCTTTATCATGATGAG
Source organism: Clostridium rhizosphaerae (assembly GCF_016765585.1). Lineage (GTDB taxonomy): Bacteria > Bacillota > Clostridia > Clostridiales > Clostridiaceae > Clostridium_AT > Clostridium_AT rhizosphaerae. Next base: position 101,180 of record NZ_JAESWC010000018.1, on the reverse strand, counting down.
GTTTGTAGCAACCAAAGCCGTATAGCTGTAGAAGAGCACTTACAGGAGTGTGATGACTGTAAAAAATATCTTGATAGTATAGATAGCGACTTTATCCAAGTTAACACAGTAAAATTAGCAGAGCAGTCAAAATCTAATGTATTAAAAGGAATAAAAAAGAAACTCTTTAGAAAAAATGTTATGATATCAGCTATTTCAGTTATATGTGCATTTGCAGTATTATTTGGAGGATTATTATTTGTTTTTCATTACCAGTTACCTATCTCCTATGAAAAGGGACTTGTGAGTGTGAAAATGGGAGATAACGGAATGCTTGATGTATACTTTAAAGGGAATGATTACTACTGTTCATATGAATGGACTACAACAATTGAAAAAGATGGTATAAAGCAAAATGTTGCATATATTTATTACACAGATTCTATATGGACAAAATATTTTTCTAAGCCGAAAAAAGATAGAGAGTATAAGTATTCAATTAACAATAATTACTGGTTTAATGATGGCAGTAGTAAAGATGATATAGAAGTGAAAAGAGAAATATCAGCAGTGTACTATTTGGATTACTCAGATATCCCAAAATTATCGAAGGAAGATTTGATAAAGAATTCCTCAAAGGCAGTTCTAATTTGGGAAAAGTAGGAATTGTTATTGAAGCATCTTGTAGAACATGGTTAAACCATATAATGGATATTTATTTTATATTGCAACGTATCCGTAACTTATGACGAATTAATTTATGAAGATATATTAATGTTTTAAAGGTGGGAAAATAAATTGAAAGTAATGGTAAATATAACCTTAGATGATTGTTGGAATTTTACTAAATATAGTATTAGGCATGATTCAAAATCTAAATTTAAATTTTATATTAATGTTATTGCAGTAATATTCTTGGTTGCATTTATGTCATACCTTGATTACGAATCATTATTGCAATTGATACTACAAATAATCTTGTCAATACCTATTTCGTATTATTTGATGTTATTTCTAATTAAGTGGCAAAGTAAAAGTCATGCAAAGAGAAATGAAGGAATCATTGGAGAACATACAATAGAAATCAGTGAAGAAGGAGTAAGAGAGATAACCAAAGTGAATAATAGTCTACATTTATGGAGTGGGATTACTAAAATAAAACAAGATAATTCCTATATCTACATTTATATAGAAGAATTTAGAGCACATATAATTCCTAAAAAATCATTTAAATCAGAAGAAGAAGTAAACCTATTTATTAATAGTGCATTAATATATTGGAAAAGTGGAATCTAAAAAATTTAGCTGCATTAGAAAGAATGAGTAACAATATTTAACATTCTATTGATTGTGTTCTTATAATAAAGTGCCACTTAAAATAAAAATTAAATTGAAATATTGTTACATAATTTTCTTTAACTGTGGAACTAATTTTAAAAGTTATAAAGGCTTTAATTAAAGTGCAGCGGCAAAACTACATATAACAAAAAATTTCCGTCCAGCTTGGCTTGAGAAGACAGTCAAGCTACACCTGCGAAGCTAAGAAAAGAGCTTTCTAAGCTTATTGGCGTCAGAAATTAGAAACGTTAGATGTAATTTTAGATTAACCGAGTGATAGCTTAAAAGGTTTTAGCTTTTTTTATTAAGACACAATAGTAAGATATTGTTCATTAATAAAATAAAAGGAAATGGTAGTTATGAAGGATAAATCTTATATCGTGAAGTAAGGAATTTAAGTGGTAAGCAGATAAACAGGAATTTGAAAAGCACGTTGTGGTTGCTAAAGGGAACTTTAGAGTTGGTAGGTGTTTAAAAAGATTATTGATATCCTATTTTTATGCAAATAGGAAAGGGGAAATAAAAATGAAATTATCTGAAAAAATTCAATACTTAAGGAACAAGGATGGAATGTCGCAAGAAATGCTGGCTGAAAAATGCTCAGTTAGTAGACAATCTATCTCTAAATGGGAAATGGACATTTCACTGCCTGATACAGAGAAATTATTAAAATTAAGCTATATATTTGGTGTCACAATTGATGTTCTTTTGAAAGATGAGTTAGCAGTTGATGGGGTAAAAGATAATAAGTCATGCAGTACATCACTGTCAACTGAGAATGAAGGTATCTATGAAGGGGTACTAATAAAAGAAAGTATTGATAATGAAGATATTTTGGACTATATCAGTGTGAATAAAGTTGAATTGTGGAAAACTAAAAACAATCCACGCTACTGGACTGCAATTACTTTTTCATCAAATGTAGTAGATTTACCAGAAAGGTTTTCAAAAGTAATCATTAGTGATGAGAGCAAAGGCGTTAACTGGTTTGTTGATTTTAAAAAGAATAATGTGAAATATATAATATTTCGAGGATTAATTCTAAAATACACAGTAGGTAATATCGATGAAAAAAATAATGTTATTGAAAAATGCAGGAATCAAGGTATACCAGATTATCAAATGAATTGGTCTGAATAGATAGTGAAAAGTTTCTAAGTAATTGCTGTCCGCCTTAGCAGGTGGACTTTTCTTTTATAGCACTATGTAAATTTATGGGTTATAATCAATATAAAGGTTAGATACATTTGACGACAAGACACATTTTAAATTGTAAGATATTGTGAGCCATGGGAGATTTAAATGATGTGAGATAGGATATGAAGCTGCTAAAAATGAACTGGCTAAAATGATAAATGAAGATGACTATAAAAATAGTAAAGCTATAAAATGGCACATGGATAAAATATATTAATGAGGAAATACACTATGAAACTATTGGTAGAGGACAAACCAAATGTGATTTTCATTTTATAAACGGAAAGTGCAGAAAGTGAGCACAATATAAGCTTGAGCTGCTTTCTTCTTATATTGTGAAACCAATTTTGGGAAAAATTATTTAATACAAGAAGGGGATTGGATTATGAAAGTAATATTACCACTTAAAATAAACTACAGCCCAATTAAGAAACTGGCTTTGATAAACTTTGAAAAGAAGCCGGATAAGCTTTACAAAGGATTGGAACTGCAATATATAGATGGAAAGTCATATGGCAAAGGTTATCGTATAATTGCATATAGAAATGATGATTATGTTGATGTGTACGACGATTATTCATTAACGTATATAGAAAATGAAAAATTCAATGTGGTTCAAAATGGATTGAATAAGCATGTTCAAACTCATTTAGATAATGTTAGCTTTGAAAGAACAAACGGAAATGTAGAGATCACTTTTAAATTTTCAGATTTACTAAATAGAGAAATAAGCGTTTCAATAATTGAGCATTCCAAGAAAAGAAGCATACCAATGAATTTGTTAGCTCCTGTTGGAGTTGGAGCAATGAAGCCTGATTTTATGCCGGTGTTCTTTCTATACGATTTTGATTTTGTGAGAAGGTCAAAAACAGCTGTAAATGTTGAAATAGATGGAAAAAACATTGCTATAGACAAGTTCCCAATGCCAATGAATATGCAGTTTAGATATTACAGCAGATACAGTGTTAACTGTCAGCTTATAGATTTTATTAATACTGACTATAAAAAGTTAATAGAAGTTGAAATGGATGATAAATTGAGTTTTACAGAGAATGGCGTTAAATACTGCTTTAATAGTAATGGTGGATTGGAAACAGTTAATATTGAAACAGGAAATAATCCAATTATTATTAAATTTGAGCCTGAATTAACACTTAATAAAGACATGGATCTAGAGGGGAAATTTAGTATTGCTCCTGCAGAATGTATGGGCTATATAAAAGGTGATTATCAAATAAATTGGGATGAAAATACGCTTTCTTATAAATTAAAACTTATTCCCGGTGAAGGCTGGACACCGGTTCCTAACTCTAGGATAACAAAGATGTTGTTTAGTCCCAAGTCAATGTTTTGTTGTTGGACTAAAAAATATTGGCTTGAAGCAGTCATATCTCTTAAAGATATGACTGCGAATGGAAAGTGGACCAATGGAAACTTAGAAGATAGTACAAAAGGTTAATGAATAGTATCCTTATTAGGTTCAGGAATGTGTTGAGTGTGGAACGTTATCTGAAATCTTTTCAATAGAAGTTTAAGGGGGGAGTCCAAATTAAGGGGTTAAGAAGAGTAATAATTGTAATTTGCATGCTTATAATAGTAGTTAGTGGCTTTACTAGCTTGCCAGAGAGTAAATATTATAATAAAAACCTTAAGTCATTAGTTAAATCTAAAGAAACACAAGTGATTGAAGTGGGAAAAGGGATGAAGATAGATAGGGATAATATTTATATTAGAAGAATTATTAATACCAAAGATAAGACATATATAAGATATGCCTTTATAAGGTTTGAACAAGGATGGTCTTTTTCTGAAGGAGCATTGAAGGTGTTTGATGATAAAGGTAAGGAGTATCATGTTATGGGTGGAGGCTGGTCGGGTAAGTTATGGGGACAGGATGGATTGCTTGAACTTGATAGAATAAATAAAGATTCAAGATATATAACACTTAAACTTGATTGGTATGATAGGAAAAATGAAATAACAATTTCACTTGGAAAAGAGGGTGAAATTAATGAAAATAAATGAGAGACATAGAGCAATTATAGAGTGGGTTGTGGCAGTGGTTCTTATAGTAGTAACATGCAAGTTTTCTATTTTATCCTATGGAAGTTTTTCGCCTGTAAGGGCTCATGAGCAGTCGGAGAGAACTTTTCATTATGGACCTTCTAAGATAATTAAAACCATAGATTTAGATAAACAGAAAATATATTTATGCAAATATAAGGATTGGTTTTCAGCTGATACTGTTAAAAAGGGAATTGTTAAGTGGTATCCAGGTGATAACGTAGATGGAACTCCTATTGATTACTCTAAGCAAGTATCATTTACCTTGAGTGGTTCAAGCAATAAACAAAATAAAATGATAATGAAAGTTTATGGATGCGTAAACAACCCTGAAATAAATACAATATTATTAGTAGAGGAAAACGAAGCAAACACATCACGATATGATTTGGATGAAAGTAAAATGTTTATTTTTTATTGGGAAGAGGATAGTGAAAAACATAAAGTAAAATATTTAAAAGGCCTAAATAAGGATGGAAAAATTATTTATGAAGAGGAGGTTTATTAACATTAAGGGTGATAAAAATGAGAATTACTTTAGGGGAATACATATTTGATATTAGTACCGATGAAAATGAAAAATATTATAAAAATGAACGATACGTCTCAGAAGGCTGTGAGTGTGATGGTTGCAGAAATTATGAACTGGCTGTTGAACAAGTATCTTATGAAATTAGAGAAATGTTCAAACGGTTTAGTATAGATATAAAAAAGCCAGCAGAAGTATACGTGAATTATTCTCAAAACAACATTTTATGCTATGGTGGATTTTATCATTTATGTGGAACAATCATTAAGCGTGAATCGCCATGGGAAATTATTTCAGAAACAAAGAATTCCGCAGTAAGTCACTTAAACGAGAATAGAATGATTTGGCTTGAAAAAAGTTTTCGGATTGCATTTCAAGAAGGTTGTGCGCTATTAAATGAAAACTCTCCACTTCCGTGTATTCAGATGGAAATTGCAGCATATCTGCCGTGGGTGCTGACAAAAAAGAATATATACGAGTGTTAGTGATTTAAAATGTAATGACTAATACTGAATATCTTATAAGCGAAATAGTTTTAAGTGGACTTGGACAGGCTGGGTGAAGTGATGTATAGCATCGTAACTTGTAGCAGAAGATGTAAAATAATACTAATTTATAACCTTATTATAAAATGAAGGGGAAGTTTAATGTTATACAAATTTATTAAAAAATTAAGTCAACGAACTCAAAACATCATTGGAACAATCTTAGGCATGCTGATAATAACATCTATTGCCGCAGTATTGATTTGTCTTGTTTTTAGTGTTATTGGAAAGTTTGGCAAGCTTTCTTTTATGACATCTTTGGCTGGACTTTGTTTTTCAATATTTCTTATAATTGCAGGAGTACTTGCACCCGTTCTTATTATCATATTAACTAGCTTTGTCATAGATGCAATTAGACGTGACGGATTTAAGAAATTATTTATCAGGTTTCTTATGATTTTTACTGTAGCATTTATTCTTATAGCAGTTTTCTATTTAATCAAATACAAAAGTTTCGAATGGACTAAATCAAGTTTATACAGCTTGGTGATAACGCTCTCACTGTTTTTTAAAGCTGAAGTTGATATATTTATTAAAGAAAAAGATAAGGAGTAGTCATCATCTCCTTTAAAAAAAGGTGTATTATTAGAAAGTTTAAACAAACGACGGTCCCCCAAGATACTATAGATATATTTAATCTGTTATCTTTTCCTAGTCTGAAAATAGGTCGCAGTCTAGATAATTAAGACACAAAGGCTGCTTGTTTAATACCTGATAAATAGTAATTTGCCGAGGAGATTATTAATATAATTGGAGGTGCAAAAAATGTCAATAATTAAAGGTTTAGAAACCACATTTAACTCTGTTTACACTGAATACGACAGGTGGCGTCCTGCTTATGTTAAAGAGCTATATGATGATATTTTTGATGTCAAAGAAATAAATCCGTCAAGCAATGTGCTCGAAGTTGGAATAGGAACTGGACAAGCGACATTGCCAATACTTGAAACAGGTTGTAGTTTAACTGCAATTGAATTAGGTGATCAGTTAGCGGAATTTTCAAAGTGTAAATTTAAAAACTATGAGAAATTTGATGCTAAAAATATGGCGTTTCAAGATTTTGAGTGTACTCCTAATTCATTTGACCTTATCTTTTCAGCATCAGCCTTTCACTGGATTCCTGAAGAAATAGGATATACCAAAGTATTTGATATACTAAAAAGTGGTGGCGTTTTTGCACGATTTGCCAATCACCCATTTAAAGACAAGAAACGTAATAACATACATACTGCATTTGAAAAGATATATGGAAAGTATATGCCTGGTTCATTAGGTGGAAATGAATATAGCGAGGAAGATGCCAAAGATAGAGCGAACATAGCTTACAAATATGGATTTATAGATGTAAGTTATAGACTCTATCGTAGAACAAGAACCTTTACAGCTGATGAATATACATTATTATTAGGTACCTATTCAGACCACATTGCTATGGAGGAAACAACAAGAAAGAAATTCTTTGAAGAAATAAGGAAAGCAATTAATGATAACGGCGGTATTATTACTATATACGATACAATAGATTTACAACTTGCAAGAAAACCATAACTTATTGGAAAGGAAAATACACGGTGAAAAATGAATGATAATAAATGTGAATTGATACAAAACTTAGATAAGTTGCACACAACCGAGCTGGGAGTTGGTCGAATTAAAAAGAATCTTTTTTTAGATGTGGACGATGTAGTAAAATGGTGCAGCGACAAAATATTAAATTCTAATGCATTAATATTTAGAAAGGGTAAAAACTGGTATATAGACATAGATAATTGTGAAATAACAGTCAATGTATATAGTTATACCATTATTACCGCTCATAAGATAAAAAAATAGATTGGAATTCTTATAAGAGATTAAATAAGTTCCAATTTGCAGAGTTAAGCTAATATAAATATATGTTTCATAACCAAACATAGTTTTAAGGAGGTATCACATCGATACCTCCTTAAAACTATCTTACGTTAAGCTCAGTAACATTTCTCTCGGTTACCTGAGCTGAATGCTTGGACAGTAAGTCTCTGCCAGATGAAGCAAATATGTTTCCTGCTATTATGGTTTCCATAACAACGGATACTTCCTGCTTTAAAATGTACCCTATAGAGTAGACAGTATCAAAGGTTCACCCTATAGGAACTTTTATTTAGGGTATCTGACTTTTAAGCAAGACTAAGAATATTTGAGTTAAGGAACTCATATCTAAGCTTCTGCTGGCACTATTATAAGGGACTTGTTATCTATTTAGTATTATTTTAAATCTCGGGGTAAAAATAAGTGAAAAAATTAATAATGTATATTGACAGTACTGCTACTGAGTGATACTATATAGTAGTAGTAAGTAATACAGAATATCAGTAATACTATATAGCAGAGAGGTAATTAAATTGGAAAACATAACAGAAATGTTAAAGGGTGTACTGGAAGGTTGTGTCCTTGAAATCATCAGCCACGAGGAAATCTACGGTTACGAGATCACAAGGCGGTTGAATGCCCTAGGATTTTCGGATGTTGTAGATGGCACAGTTTATACCATTTTGGTGAGACTTGAGAAAAACAAGCTGGTGGAAACTATGAAAAAGCCATCCGATATGGGACCGCCGCGAAAGTTTTTTACGCTCAATGACGCGGGACGTGAGGAGCTCAGGAGGTTCTGGGAAAGATGGGAATTCGTATCATCAAAAATTAATGAGTTAAAGGAGAAGAAATAATGAATTTTTGGGAAAAAATCACTGGAAGCGACATGACTAAAGAATATAAAACCTTTCAATCTCGCGCCAAAAAGCTGCCGGTTGATTATCAAGAGGCATGGGAAAAAATTAAAGAAAATCTTTGGCCACACTCAGATTTAACCGGCCGCAACCTAATGCCAATTCTTGACGGTGTGCTTGGCTTACTTGAAGAAACGGCGGCTGACGGTCAGGATATCCAAGAGGTCCTAGGTGATGATATCAAAGGCTTCTGTTCAGCACTGCTTGGCGAGGAAGGCGCAAATTCTTATCGAGATAAGTGGCGCAAACAGCTAAACAATAGTATCGCTAAGAAATTAGGTAAATAGGAACATGAGGATTGCAAGGAGGATAATATGAGAATACAAGATATAATAGAAGGCAAAAAAGAGTGGCGAGCGCACATGGCCCGTGTCAAAGGGCTTCCGAAAGATTATCAGATTGTTTATAAAGAGATTCAAAAATATCTCTATAAAGTAGGCCCTGTTGAACTAACAGATGGTATAGACCTACTCTCGGGGATTATAGATCTTTTTGAAGAGGGCGCGGCCTTAGAAAAAGGAGTACTAGAAGTGACAGGCACTGACGTAGCAGCTTTCTGCGACGATCTAATCAAAGATTCAAAAACTTACGCTGACATTTATCAAGAATCCGTTAACCAAGAAGTTAACAAGGCTATGAAAAAGGCTACGGATAAAACAAAGTAAAAAGGATAGTGGTCAACAAAAACATGAAGTAAGGGGGTGGCAGAGTGTGTAACTACGAATGGATATTATGTCCGGTCTGCAGAGGCAAAACAAAGGTCAAGATAGGTGGTGATACGGTACTTGAAAACTTCCCGCTATTTTGTCCCAGGTGTAAACAGGAAACTATAATCAATGCAAAACAAATGAATATATCAGTTATCAAAGAGCCAGACGCTATGACGCAGAGCCGATAACCGTGAATGAAATCACAGTTGTCGGCTCTTTTTTTATGAAACTTAATTATAAAGGAGGTCAAAGGTCTAAATGACCTTTGACGAGCAATTTTCGAGCGGAAGCGAGAGTCTTTAATTGCTCAGTGTTTCCGACTAAAAGGGGGTTAAAGTCCTAAATGGACTTTAACGGGTAAATTATGAGCGGAGCGAGTGGGGAAATTTACCCCGGGTTCCGACTAAAAGGAGGAAAAGAAAATGAAAAGAAATATCATACAAGTTAAAGGGGTAAAGAAAGCCTACAGAGATGTAGAAGTGCTCAAAGGAGTTGATTTTGAAGTAGAGCAGGGAGGTATCTTCGCATTACTAGGTTCCAATGGGGCAGGAAAAACAACGATGATTAGAATCATGGCCACTTTACTTAAAGCAGATGCTGGAAGTGTTCAAATCAATGGCTTTGATATTAATAAAAATCCAAGGGACATTAGAGGCTCTATTAGTCTTACTGGTCAGTTTGCTGCTATTGATGAAATTTTGACTGGACGTGAAAATCTTCAAATGATTGCAAAACTTAGACATCTTAAAAATCCAAATCAAGTGGCTGATGAGTTAATTAATCGTTTTGGAATGTCAGAGGCTGCAGACCGCAGAGTAGGTACTTACTCTGGAGGCATGAAAAGAAGAATTGATATAGCAATGAGCCTTGTAGGAAAGCCAAAGATTATCTTCCTGGATGAGCCAACAACAGGTCTTGATCCGGAAGCACGCTTAGAAGTTTGGAAAATAGTAAAAGAGTTATCGACTTCAGGAACTACAGTATTCTTAACTACACAATATTTAGATGAAGCAGAACAACTTGCAGATAAAATTGCTATTCTTCATGGTGGAAAAATCATTGCTATAGATACACTTGAAGGCTTGAAAAAATTATTTCCACCTGCAAAAGTTGAATATGTTGAAAAACAACCTACATTAGAAGAGATATTCCTAACAATCATTGGGAAGAAGGGGGATAATTAGATGGAATCTACAAATAAATATTTTTTCAAAGATATGGGTGTTATGTTTGGACGTTCTATGCGTCATATTTCTAGAAGTATGGATACAATTATTACAGTTTGTATCACACCAATTGCCATGATGTTATTATTCGTTTATGTATTTGGCGGTGCAATTGAAACAGGTACGGGAAATTATGTTAATTACCTATTGCCAGGTATAATGTTAATGGCTATTGGCAGCGGGATTGCATATGTAGCTTATCGTTTGTTTATAGATAAATCACGTGGTATATTTGAGCGTTTTCACTCAATGCCCATCGCTCGTTCTACAGTATTATGGGGACATGTATTAACCTCATTAATTTCAAATGGAATTTCTGTAGTAGTGATTATACTTGTTGCATTATTAATGGGCTTCCGTTCTTCAGCAGGAATATTAGAATGGCTCGCGGTATTTGGAATTCTTGGGATCTTTACACTTGCTTTAACTTGGATTGCTGTAATTGCGGGACTTGCTGCTAAAACACCGGATGGTGCAGGGGCATTCTCTTATCCAATTATCTTTTTACCCTTTATAAGTTCTGCTTTTGTACCAACAAATACAATGCCAAAAGCAGTACGTGCCTTTGCAGAAAATCAACCAGTAACTCCTATCGTAGAAGCTATTCGTAATTTGTTAGCCAATAAGCCGATAGGAAATAATATTTGGGTTGCTCTTGCTTGGTGTATAGCAATAACAGTTGTTGCTTATATCTTTGCAATGAGGAGCTATAAAAAAATATAATAACGTAATGTAGAAGTTTAAAAAAGGATTTTATAAAGTGTATAGAATATGTTCAAGTAAATATATTTTCAAAAGGGAGTAAGTACAGATGTTTAAGACTGAAATAGATAAAACTTTAGGTAAAACAGTTTTCTATCAAAACACAGTTGGAGTGAATGGCGATGATAGAGAGAAAATAGACTAATTTAAAGGCTTTGAAGGTTTTTAAGTGAATATTGAAGTGTGGTTTATGTTCCTTCAGACTAAAGAGTTTGAGGGAATTTTGTTTTAGCGGGTCGTACCTTCTTATTTCTTTAGGTATTTATTGAAGTTCTAAAAATCTTTTCTGCTTTATTACACACTGCTGACAAAAAATAGAATTGTGTTACCAGAATAAAAATATTTTTACCGTAACATATAGATATTACGGTAAATCTTACTTAAAAGTAAGTTATCTAACTAAAAAGTACGTACTTGTTAATAAAATGATTGAGCCATACAATATAAGAAAACAAAATAGAGGATAAGATATTCACTAACTTTATAAGATAAGTATGTAAATAAAAGGTACTTAGTTGGTTAATAATACTTATAGAGGTGAGAGTTTATGATTGATTACCAGGAGAAACAGTACGTATGCCTATTAGATTTAGGCTTTGAAATAATCAAGGGGAAGTGGAAGGCTGTAATATTATGCCATCTCGGTGATGGACCAAAGAGATTTCTAGAATTGCAAAGAATAATCTGTGGGGTAAGTCAAAAGGTGTTAAATGAACAGCTTAGAGAACTTGAGGAAGAGGGAATAATCCATAAAGAAATTTATCCAGAGGTTCCTCCAAGGGTTGAATATTACCTTACGGAAAAAGGAAAAGAGTTATATCCTGCCTTGAAAATGATTGAGGATTGGTCAATAAAATATTATAGAGAATATGAAAAGGAATGATGAAAGTCATTTCTTTAATTTTTTAAAAGAAATCTTTGAAACTTCACAATTACAACTTTTAGGTAAGTACATTACTTTAAAGTGCGTACTTTTTTATTATCTGATTTTGTATGATAATAACTCCTGTAGAAGTTAAATGACTTTCTTTGAAAAGGGCCCTTTTAAAGAAAGAACTTAAAAGTATATTAAATGTTTTATTATATAGGAGGAGAAACTTTGGAAGGAAAAATATTACTAAACCAGAATTTAAATAAGAAAGAAAGACTTAGCAATGGAACACTTGCACTATTAGCCTTAGCTATAAGTGCTTTTGGAATAGGTACTACAGAATTTGTTATAGTAGGACTTTTATCTACTGTAGCACAGGATTTAAAGATAACAATTACTTTAGCAGGGCTTCTTGTATCTGGTTATGCTCTAGGCGTAGCTTTTGGTGCACCAATTATAACTGCGGCAACCAGCAGAATGTCAAGAAAAACTCTGCTTGTGTCATTAATGATTGTATTTATAGTTGGAAATAGTGCAGCATCAGTATCACCAAACTTTGGACTACTGTTAACTGCACGTATTATTACGGCTTTCTCACACGGAGTTTTCTTTTCTATAGGATCTACAATCGCAGCAGATTTAGTACCAGAAGATAAGAGAGCCAGCGCTATTGCTATTATGTTTACAGGTTTAACTGTCGCCACAATTACAGGAGTACCACTAGGAACGTATGTTGGTCAGTTATTTCGCTGGAGAGCCACGTTTATAGGGGTTGCTCTACTTGGTGTTATAGCATTAATATCTACTCTATTATTAGTACCAAACAAATTAAAAGAAGCAGCGCCAGTCTCAATAAAAGAACAAATAAAACTTATAACTAACAAAAGACTCATTCTTGCGTTTTCAATCACAGCACTTGGGTATGGTGGAACCTTTGTAACCTTTACATTCCTAAGTCCAATATTAGAAAAACTGACAGGCTATACTCCAAATGGAGTAAGTATAATTCTATTAATTTATGGTATTGCTATAGCTGTGGGAAATACTATCGGCGGCAAGGCAGCTGATAAAAACCCTTTAAAAGCATTGTTCTGGATGTTTATAGTACAAGCGGTAGTATTATTTATTTTAACCTTTACTGCTCAGACAAAAGTATTAGGGACAATTACAATTATCATGATGGGATTATTTGCTTTTATGAATGTACCTGGACTTCAAGTGTATGTAGTCCAATTGGCTGAAAAATTCGTCCCTTCTGCTGTAAATGTTGCTTCTGCTATAAATATAGCAGCCTTTAACCTAGGTATAGCAATAGGTGCCTTTGTAGGCGGAATAGTGGTTGATTCTCTTGGCCTTGGCAGCACGCCTTGGGTTGGAGCTATTATGGTTATCGGTGCAGTTATATTAACGGCTATAAGTCGTTCTATTTGATATAGAGCCCCTTGCTTTATGGGGTATATCTTTAAAACTTTCACAAATATCATTAGATCCAAGCAACAACTAGATTTATAGTTAACTTGAAATATAGATAACTATAAATCTAGTTAACTATATAGATTTCAAAGTAAATCTGCCATTTGAGCTCACTCAAATCAGAATGGTTGGCCTTTAATTCATTTTTAAATTATTAAAAACCATAACTGCTGAAATACAGGAGTGAAAAGAATTTTTTAATCTTGACGTTTAACTTATTCTGGTGAGTGATGAAAAATTGTCTGTGAAGTGTGTTGTTATGATAGAGCGGAAATAGGATGGTATCAAAGGGCTAGAGAAATCTAGCCTTTTTTCTTTGTATTTTTTATGTTCCATAAAACTATTAGCTTAATGGAATTTTTAGAATATTGTGAAGAGGAATGCATAAGGTGTCAAAATAAATATAGTTTTCAGAATATATGTCAATATAGTTATATTCACAAGATAATAATTTTGATAAAATTAAGACAAGTTAAGGCATGAAATACTTAGTAAAACACAAATAAGAAGAAACAATAAAAGAGGGGGTTACTGATGAGTAAATCAAAAAATATAATGAAGGGATTTATAAAACAACTTCCACTTCAAATTATGACATTGCCAGGTATAATATTCTTAATTATTTTTAGCTATATACCCATGTATGGAATCATAATTGCATTTAAAAATACGTCAGTGCTTGACGCTACAACTTCAGGAAAGTTTGTAGGACTTATGAATTTTAAATTGATTTTAAGTGATATGCATTTTTGGCAAGCCACAATCAATACAGCTTGTATAAGTCTTATTAAGATTTTTATAGGTTTTCCAGTACCTATTATATTGGCGATATTAATATTTGAATTGAGAGATGGAAGGTTCAAAAAAGTAACTCAAACAGTTTCATATCTTCCACATTTTATCTCATGGATTATATTTGGAGGTATGCTTGTTTCTTGGCTTGGAACTAATGGATTGCTAAATAATATTTTGATTGCGTTAGGGATTTTAAAGAAACCGATTTCATTTCTTATAGAACCTAAATATTATTATTGGATTGCAGCACTATCTGATATATGGAAGGAAGCTGGCTGGGGAACAATTTTATATTTAGCCGGAATGGCAAGCATTGATACAACAGTTTATGAGGCAGCTGTAATTGACGGCGCAAGCAGATTAAAAAGAATTAGATATATTACAATACCTGGTATTCAAAGTATTATAGCTCTGCAATTCATGATGAGCCTCAGTAGCTTATTTAGCTCTAATTTTGATCAGTCAATGGTTTTGCAAAATGCACTTAACATTGGCAGGAGTGAAGTTTTAGATACATACGTTTTTAGAACGGGTATTACACAAGGTAACTTCTCTTATGCAACAGCAGTAGGATTGCTACTTTCAGTCGCATCACTTATTTTACTTGTGGCTTCAAATTTAGCAACAAAAAAATTTAAAGACATAGATGTATTCTAGTTTATATTAATAACCATGAAAAGAGGAGTTAGCAAATGAACAAAGATGGTAAGATATTCAATGCATTTAATATTGTCATAGTATCAATTGTAACTATAACGATATTATTTCCTATCATTAACGTAGTTGCACTTTCATTTAATGATGCATCAGATGCAATGAGTGGAGGTATTTATCTTTGGCCTAGGGTCTTTTCCTTTGCAAATTATAGAGCGGTATTACAAAATTCTGATATATATAGAGCATTTATAATTTCTGTTGAAAAGACAGTTGTTGGTGTAGTTACTCATGTGTTATTCACTGCAATGGTAGCCTATGGTATGAGCCATAAAGAACTAAAATTTAGAAATATTTATATGAAAATGGGTATATTTGCAATGTTTTTTGGTGGAGGTATGGTACCATACTTTTTACTTATAAAAGCTTTGGGACTATATAACTCATTCTGGGTATATATTTGGCCAGCGCTATTTAGCTTTTATAACATGATTATAATAATGAACTTTTTTAAGGATTTACCTCCGGCATTATCAGAAAGTGCGCAGGTGGAGGGCGCAGGACATTTTTATATTTTCACAAGAATTTATTTACCACTTTCAGTACCTGTACTCGCGACCATAGCACTATTTATTGGGGTTGCACAATGGAATGAGTACATGCCTGCAAGATTATTTGTTCCTAATACAAAACTATGGCCTTTGCAGATGTTATTGTATCAAATAATAATAAAATCCCAGACTGCACGTATGGTAAATAACATGACTTCAGTTGTAATACAGACATCTACCCGAGGGGTTCAACTAGCAACTATGGTTATTACTACTCTTCCAATTGTATTAATTTATCCGCTTTTACAGAGGTACTTTATTTCGGGTATGCTGGTAGGAGCTGTTAAGGAGTAATATCCCTAATAGTGACAGGAAGAGAATTATACAAATTTATCTAATCGATTATGCCGCGCGACAATAATACATTTAAATAACTAAATAAAATTATATCTTACTGAAAGTATAGGATAAGGGGAGAAAAATTATGAAAAAAACAATTAGCCTGCTTTTGATTGGTACTATGATTATTATGTCAGGATGTGGTACTAAGAGTACCGCTAATAAAGTATCCGCACTAGATGTTCCTGAAAGCAGAATAAAGGTAGATGACAAACAACCTAGCTGGAAAACAGATACTAAGGATGCAAAGTTGTCTTGGTTTGTGAATGCAGATTGGTGGAATACAAAGTATGGGGAAGACGCTGTAACATCCAAGATGAAAGAAGATTTGAAACTTGATGTCGAGTTTCAAGCCGGAAATGAAGAAGTGCTGAATACAAAGTTTGCTTCC
Organism: Clostridium rhizosphaerae; assembly: GCF_016765585.1. Lineage (GTDB taxonomy): Bacteria > Bacillota > Clostridia > Clostridiales > Clostridiaceae > Clostridium_AT > Clostridium_AT rhizosphaerae. The sequence goes on along the minus strand of NZ_JAESWC010000018.1, from coordinate 84,931 downwards.
GGAGAAATACCTGATATAGTTACTGTATTTAATGGAAGTAGTGTAATTGATAAAGCGTCTAGCTGGGCGTTACCTTTAAATGACTTAGCTGATAAATATGACCCATATTTCTACCAAGTAGCTGATAAAGAGGTAATGAATTGGTATGCAATTGATGGTAAGACATACGGTTATCCAAGCTTTTATAACACACAAAAGGATTATGACAAAAAAGTATTGTTTGGAACAGAGGCTTTTGTTGTAAGAAAAGATATATACGAAGCAATAGGAAGTCCGGATTTAAGCACTCCTGAAAACGTTATTGAAGCTGCGAAAAAAGCAAAGCAATTATATCCTAAAGTTGCGTCTTTAGGAAGTGGAGCATTTGGTACCGGAACTGGATCATGGGGTGAGACACTGCAAGATTTATTAGGTACACCCGTACAAGTAGATGGGAAGTTTTATGACAGAAATGCTGATCCTGAATATTTAAAGTGGGTAAAAGCCTTTAATGAAATATATAAATTAGGAGGTATACCTGACGATACATTCTCCGATGATGAACAGATAGTTGCTGAAAAGCTTTCTAAGGGTAATTATTTCATGTTTGTTCAAGCAGGAATTCCACAAGCACAGGTTCCGCTTCAAAAGTGGTATGCAGCAAATCCAGGTAAACAATATATTGCAGTGGATGGACCAAAAGATTCTAAAAAAAGCAAACCATTACTTTCGCAAGGTGGTTTAGGCGGTTGGTCGGTAACTTATATTTCTAAAAAATGTAAAGATCCGCAAAAAGCAATTGAACTGTTTACTTATATGATGTCTCCATATGGAAGAATGGTTACAAGCTTTGGTATAGAAGGTAAACATTATGATTTGAATAGTGATGGTAAAGCAGTGATACGACCTGAAATAATAAAGCTTCGTGATGAAAATCCAGATAAATTCTTTGCTGAGTATCGATTTGATGATGTTTGGATGTTCATGGTGGATACCTTTAGAGCGGAACATGGTGTTGTTAATGAAACACCGGCAGTTACTCAAATGTTTGATTGGACAAAGGATAAATTAGTGCCGCGCTTTGAAATGGAAAACATTAACCCAGATCCAGGATCAATTGATGCCAGAAATAGCACTAATATATATCAAAATTTCGCAACTACCCTTCTGAGCATGGTGCGTGCAAAAGATGATAACGAATATAATTCAGTATGGCAAGCACATTTGAAATTCAGAGAAGCAAATGGATGGGATAATATTGTTAAAATAGCAAATGAGAAAATTGCTAGTAATCTTAAAAAATTAGGGAAATAAATGTATTTAAATAACTATGTCGATTTTGAGAGATCAAAATCGACATAATTTGAAAGGAGTAAAAAATGGATTTTGAAAATAAAAATGGAATTTATAAAATTTCTGTTTTGCTAAGTAGACTTGTGGTAACGAACCTAATATTTTTACTCCTAAGTCCTCTAATTATTACAGCAGGTGTAACAATATCAGGTATGATGTATGTTTTGAATGATCCTAATAAACCAATAAGAAGTTTTATAAAATTCTTCAAAGCCAATTTTCTGAAGTCTATTCCACTTACAATATTTATGTATAGCACCTTAAGCACAGGTTATTTTCTCTACTTTTATATGAGTAGCAATATACTTACAATAATTATTTGGGCTTGTTTATCAGGCATTTTATTTGGATATAGTCTAATTATTTTGTTTTTATTTTCAAAATATGAAATGACTTTAGTTAAATATTTTCAATCTGGCTTTTATCTTCTTTTACAAAACTATCTTGTTATAATTTTACAGTTATTATTATTTTTCGTGATAACTTATATTGTATTGGCACAGTCAATACTGTTATTTATTATGTTTGCAGTGAGCATTAATGTATATTTATTTGCAAGATTTAACAATAAAAGTATAGAAAACTTGTATCAAAAGAGCAAATCAGATTGCGCTGAAACAGCGCTATAATGAAATTATAAGGAGCAATATAATGAATAAATTTGATGAAAATGTTTTAGAGGTAGTTGCTGATTGTCAAGACTATTATTTTAAGGGAGAATATGTAAACATTCCTTGTTTAGAAATACCAGCCTATGTGTATAGCCGGCTTTATTGTGATCCATCTACTTATTTTACAGGCTATTTTAATGAACAAAGTAAAATTAAATTTAAGAAAGATATAAAGTTTGAATACACACTTAAAGATATAGAAGAATTTCACTGTCGATTCGAATATGAAAGCGGATTAAAAAATGATGGATTTAGATTTAAAATTACAAAAAATCATATAGTTATTAAATCTAGCAATGATAGAGGATACTTATATGCTATTAGGTACATAAACTCTTTAATAACTGAGCATGAAAATAAAATATATTTACCAATTATCGAGGTAACACATACTCCTACATTGCGTGTTCGTGGAGTTTTAGAAGGCTTTTATGGCACCCCATGGACTCAAGAGGAACGCTTAGATGAAGTAGACTTTATGAGTGTTAATAAAATGAATTCTTTTATGTATGCTCCTAAAAATGACCCTTATCATCGTGAAAAATGGGCGGTGGAATATCCAGAAAAAGAACTAATACAGTTGAGAGAAATTATAAGGAAATGCCAAGAGCAATACATTGATTTTTACTATGCGATTAGTCCCGGAAATGATATTAACTATACTAATATAAATGAATTGAAAAAAATAATGAATAAATTCAATCAGGTGATTGAAGTAGGTGTGAATAAATTTGTCTTACTTTTAGATGATATTGATTATGATTTAAAAGGAGATACTAAGATAAAATTTGGATCAAGTGGAATTGCTCATGCATATTTAGCAAACCAAATTTATGATTTGCTTAAGGAAAGCTTATCTGTATTTGAACTTATGCTTTGTCCAACTGAATATATGCAGACATTTGAGACTCAGTACAAAAAAGACTTAAATGAAAATCTTAATCCTAAAATAGCTATTATGTGGACAGGACCAAGTATAATTCCTTGGAGCATTCATAAAAAAGATGTACAATTTTCAGCAAAACAATATAATAGAGAATTGCTTATTTGGGATAATGTTCCCTGTAATGATTATCTAGATAAAAGAATGTTAAGTTTAACGCCTTATCTAAATCGAACAAAGGAATTAGATAAATTTAATCATATAGGCATATTTTCTAATGCTATGCTAGAGTGGGAAGCTTCAAAAATTACTCTTTCCACCATGGCAAATTATATGTGGAATAGCAGCAGCTATAATCCTATTGTGTCTTTTAAAAAGAGTTTGAAAAGCATTGAACCGTGCATGTATGAGGAATTGATGTCCTTTTGTGAACATCATCAAAACACTGCAGTTTATTACACAGTGCCATTACATATTGCTGATGCAATTGAATCCGGCAAGAAAGATGTAATAACGAAGGAAATTGAAAAATTAGTAAATCTGTCAGAGAAACTACAAGGTATGTCTAACAAGAAGCTTTTAAGTATATTAATGCCTTGGTTTGAACAGATAAAGGCAGAGATGCTAATATGGACTCATATAAATGATGGTACATTCAAAGAGAATGAGTACAATCAATTGAAGGATGCGAAAGTAATAATTAGCAGTCAATTTATTTTAAAGTATTATGAGAAGAACATTAAAAAATAATTATGTAGTGAAAATCAAAACACATGAAAAATTTCCTAATGGATATTTAAAATGATGTTTGAGTATTCCTAGAAAAGAGGTTAATATGAAAATTACAGTTATTGGTGCAGGAAGTTCCTATTGTCCAGAAATTGCAATGGGACTTATTCAACGAAAAGAAATAATGCAAGTGGATGAAATCGCGCTTATGGATATAGATGAGTATAAACTTCAAATCGTGGGGAATTTTTTTCAAAGAATTATGAAAAATCACGGCTTAAATACTAAAATAACAATAACGTCAGATTTACAAGAAGCTGTTAAAAATGCTGATTTTATCATAACTCAAATCCGCGTTGGCAAGATGGATGCCAGAATAAATGACGAAAAAATCCCATTAAAATATAATTTGATTGGACAAGAAACAACTGGAATAGGCGGATTTTTTTGTGCACTTAGAACAATAGAGGCTATGGAAAAAATTGCTGAGACTATTGAACAGTTTTCACCAAATGCCTGGCTGATTAATTTTGCAAATCCATCGGGAATTGTAACAGAATACTTTTTAAAGCATACGAAAGTAAAGGCAATAGGTCTTTGCAACGTGCCAATTACAATTGCAGAAACTATAGGTGATATAGTAGGATGTGATTATCACGATTTACAGCTTGAATCCATAGGCTTAAATCACTTAAGTTACATTACAGCCGCATATTTAGATGGGAAGGATGTATTAGAGCAGGTATTAAAGTCAGGTAATCAAGGACCGACAATGGCTAATATGAAGAGGATAGAAATAGACACTGATTTGTTGCGTTTGATATCAGCTATACCTTCATCTTATTTAGGATATTACAACTATCGTTCAAAAAAGCTTGAAGAGTTAAAAAATGAGAAGCTTACTAGAGGCGAGGAATGCAAATTAATTGAAGAAAAACTTATGGAGTATTATTCTAATGAAGAAAACATAGAAGTTCCGGAAATGTTAAATGAACGTGGAGGACATCTTTATTCAGAAGCTGCTGTTTCACTTATTGAATCTCTTCATACAAATAATCATAAACCACATGTAGTGAATGTATGCAATAGAGGAGTTATTCCATTTCTCTTAGATGACGATGTTGTAGAAGTTTCTTGCTTTATAAGCCGTGATGGAGCGGAATCAGTACCTCTTACAAAGAACATTTCGCCAGCATCAAAAAGTCTTATGCAATCAGTAAAATTGTATGAGAGGTTAACGGTACAAGCAGCAGTTACTGGTGATAAAGACACTGTATATGAAGCACTAATGGCACATCCACTTATAGGTGATTTTGAAAAAATCAAACCAGCTGTTGAGGAAATGCTACAAGTAAACATAGAATATCTACCTAAATTCAAGGTTTAGAATAAATAAGATTGAAAAAATACTTTGTAAAGGAATGTCTAATAATGAGTTTTCTATTCTATAAAATTAAGCTCAAGAAAAAAAATGTGAAGCTAATTTTTGGGCATGGTGGTATAACAAAATGAAATACTATTTAGGAGTCGATGGAGGAGGCACAAAAACAGACTACATTCTTATTAATGAAAAATTTTTAGTTATTGATCGTCTTCAAGGAGGTACCACAAATCATGAAGCTTTACAAAATGGATATGATGGAACGTACTATGAGTTGTATGAACACATTCATAAGCTGTTAAGTCGAAATAATCTTCAGATAGGTGATGTTAAAGATGCGGTTTTTGGTTTAGCAGGCATAGATTTTTGCTTTCAACATGATGTTATATCAAAGAGCATTGTTAAAATTGGGTTATCAAAATTTTTATTATGCAATGACGGCTTTTTAGGGGTAAAAGCTATGGGACTATCAGGAAAGCAGAGCGGAATAAATTACAATAGTGGTACGGCAACTTGCTGCGCAGGTATCGACGACAGTGGAAATATGCTGCAGCTAGGAGGAATTGGAGAGCTGTCTGGTGATTTTGGCGGGGGATTGACTATTACTCAAAGTGTGTATATGCTGATTTATAGGGAGTTGTTTCTAAAAAAGGCAAAAACAATATTAACAAAATACTATTTTGATGAATTTAAAATAACCAATAGAGAAGAATTCCTTGAATCAGCCCGTTTTTTTTCAGAATCATATATTCCTGATTTTCGTAAAAAATTAGTGGAAATTTTCTTTATTGCCCTAAATGAAGGAGATGCTGAATGCAATAAGATTGCACATAAAATGGCATCAAAAGGTGCCGTATATATATCAGCAATGCTTGAAAATCTTCGATTCGAAGGTAACGTTAATATAATATTGTCTGGTTCTATCCATTCAAAAGCAGATTCTGCTCGCTATATAGATCTATTAACTAAAGAGCTTGAGAATAAACATGGTTCAATTTTTAATTTTCATATACTAGAAACAGAGCCAGTAGATGGAACAAGAAATTGGATAGAGGAGCGAAACAGCTAAGTCTAGTGTCAATTAGGAGTAGTTTATGGTCCAAGATATTTCTTATATAGAACAAGAATCAATAAGTATTTCATATGAAACTAATCAAACTCACACAACTTCTCTTATCTTGCATGAGCATGAGGTATTTGAGATTTACTACTTAACAAAAGGCAAAAGGTATATGTGGGTTGATGGTAATAATTACATTATAAACGCAGGAGATATTATTCTGATACCTTCAAATAAAAAGCATGCAACGAAGTCCTATGGTACCGAACCGCATAGTAGAATAGTTGTTAATTTTCATAAACAATATATAAATAATCTTCTTCATGATATGAAGGAATTAGATTTAATTTCGATTTTTTATCCCAATGAAAAGGTATTTACGCTGCCTCTTTCCCAAAGGCAAGAGGTTGAGCGTATTTTTGTAAATATTCAAAAAGAGTTAACATGTGCTCTTCCAGGTTATTCAATTGCAATTAGGTTAAATCTACTTAGTTTGTTACTTATTCTAGTAAGAAAAAAAGAATATATCAAAGATGTAAATAAGACTAAAAAAGCAAGTGTAAATTATATGGAGCGTATCATAGAATTTATAAATGTTAATTACCAAGAAAAACTTGATTTGAATACTCTATCTGACTTGTTTTTTATTAACCCTTCCGCACTTTCTAGAAGCTTTCGTAAATATACTGGAGTTAATTTTTCAGAATATGTTAATAACAAGCGCATAACAGAAGCAAAACAATTACTTAAAAATACTGATATTTCTATTATGGAAATATGCGCTAGCACTGGCTATAATAATTTGCCGTATTTTGAAAAAACATTTAAGGCCCATATAGGCTTGAGTCCAAGTAAATACAGAACTAGTGTGAAAAATGGAGAGTAAACTGATTGGTTTATTCAGATTTAAAATGATATAAATATGAAGTAAATTAAATTTGTAAGAAAGGCATAAATAATATTATGAAAAAGTGGATTTGTACTTGGAGCTTAGCACATTCAAATACAGTATATATGCCATGGAATGATGAACAAAAGGAAAGCTCCATTACTATAAAGAACAATATTGCAGGTGAAAAGATTAGATTAAAATTTTCAAATAATTATGGTAAGAAGTCAACTAAAATTAAGTCTGTTATTATTTGCATAAACAATGATAAAGAGAAAAAGCTTTATGTATCAGTAGATGGAAAAACATCTTTTACTTTACTTGAAAAAATGACATTGATTAGTGATGATATTGATTTTTTACTTGAGGCGGGAGATGAATTATATATTACAATGGTTTTTGAAGAAAGAAAAAAACCAGAATCTGGTTGTGAGGTTGATAATATAACTATTCCTTGCCTAGAGGAAGTGGATATATATACAGAAGAGACGCCTAAAGTTATAGTTGCTTTTGGAGATTCAATTACGAGGTTAGATACATGGACAAGGCCGCTGGCTAACAAATTGTATGCTGAGCACAGAGGAAAAGTAACATTCTCTAACAAAGGAATTAGTGGGAATAGATTAATGAGAGACTGTGCACCATTATGGTTTGATGCCTTTGGGGATGCCGCAGTTAAACGGTTAAAGCATGATGTTCTGGATATACCAGGTGTAACCCATGTGATTTTTGCTCTTGGAACAAATGATTTGGGTCATCCTGGAGAAGTATGGTGCAGTATTGAAGAACTCCCAACTTTAGAAGAATTTGTTGATGCAGTGAAAATTGTGATAAAGCAAATAAAAATCCATAACATAAAATTGATAGGAACTACAATATTGCCTAGATTATATGATGATTATTGGACGATAGAAAAAGAGAAACTAAGGAGAGCCATTAATCATTGGATAGTAAGTAGTGGTGAATTTTATAGTGTTTTGGATTTCGATAAAGTTGTTCATAAAAAAAATGGTGAACCAGGTATGATGAAGGAATTTGATAGTGGAGATGGGCTGCACCCAAGTGAACAAGGTGGATTGGCAATTATGAAGTCTATCAATACTGAAATCTTTTTCTGATAATAACGTAAGTTAAAAATGCTCTCTGAGGTAAAATCGGAGAGCATTTTTAATATAGGTTTCTAACATACATGATTTTTGCTCACTCAAATAGCGATTTACTAATTGAAACTATGTTGTTGGACTTATTACTAAAAACATAATCGTAGTAATAATAAATGGACTCGTCAATAATTGTATTAAGATAAGTATTTAAGTCAGAATGGTTGACCTTTAATTCATTAAGCTTTCTTATAAAATAGATAATTTATTTATAGGCACAATTGCTGTTTTTACAACCTATGGTATAATTTTATCAATATGTGATAGAATCAAGTTATAAAGGGGAGATTATTTTGAAAAAGCTGTTTGATGAGACCTATGAATATAACAGAACGGTTTGGTATCTATTTGAAGAAGATGATAATTCTATGCACTATATTTTTAGCCAGCCAAACGAATATGGAGGAAGAATTATTAGTTCAGGCGATTATTCAATACTGGCTGACAGCATAAAAAGGTTGATAGCTGATGATTTGCAGAATACTTTTGAAGAGAAGCCCACCGAAACTCACTGGATTTTTTACAGCAGCATAGTTGATGATGACGCAATTGGGGACAAAGTTAGATTTTCTATATTAGTCAGGCTTAAAAATGGAAGTTATTCTTGCAATATCAATGTAAGTGATTATATATTTGCAACCTCATTTGATGAAATCATAAAGATTAAAAATATAATTGAGGCATCTTTAAATCTGTAAAATGGTATACATAATAAATCATATTTTAAAAAGGAGTTTTAATTATGGAAAATGAAAAAAAGGAGTTACTATCAGAGCAACGTGAAGAAGTACTCAATATTTTGAAAGAACGTTTTGAGAAAAATATGAACCGACATAATAATATTGAATGGGCTAAAGTGCAGGCAAAGCTTGAAGCTAATGCTGAAAAACTATGGTCACTCAGTGAGATGGAGAAAACCGGCGGCGAACCAGATGTTATTGGTCATGATAATGAGACGGGTGAATACATTTTTTATGATTGTTCTGCAGAAAGTCCTAAAGGTCGTAGAAGTATTTGTTACGATAGGGAGGCACTGGAGTCAAGAAAAGAACCTAAACCCCAAAATTGCGCTATGGATATGGCTGCTGGCATGGGTATCGAGCTTTTAACTGAGGAACAATACCGAGAGCTGCAGACACTTGGAAATTTCGATATGAAAACATCCAGCTGGGTGAAAACACCTGACAATATCAGAAAACTCGGCGGGGCAATCTTTTGTGATCGTCGGTACGACACTGTTTTTGTGTATCATAATGGTGCAGAATCTTATTATGGTGTTAGAGCGTTCCGGGGCTCGCTTAGGGTCTAAATTTTGCACAGCTCAATAAAGCCCCTCGTCGTCACAATATTGTTCAAGGATAGTTACTTCTTTATGAAATAGTAATAACCGCTCTTTTAAGCGGCTATTACTATTTTTCTTTTTAAAAAGCATTCCCGCTGTCGTGGGCAAATTGCCAGTTGATACCGAACTTATCGGTTAAAAAGCCGTACAAGCCGATCCAAATTGTCTCTTGAAGCTCCATGATTACTTGACCACCATCGTTCTTTAGGCGGTTAAAAATGCCAGTGATTTCATCCTTATCCTTTGAGATATAAGCCAGGTTGAAATTACCGCCTTGAGTAACAGGCATCCCAGGCAAGCAATCGGAGAACATGACATCATTTCCTGTAATGTTTAAGTAGGTGTGCATTCCGCACTTTCAAGCGAAGAAACAAAGCAGGCTATGAGTAAGCTAAAAGCGCTTATCCCCAAAGAAAAACAGAATGAAATCGACGAACTCACAAGCCGAATCGACATTGACCTTATCCCGTGGCAAAAGGACAGCATGTGTGAGGGTTATTTTCATACGGATGTTGATTTATCTACATTAAGCAAAGAACTTGATTACGATATACCGCAAGTTATAGTGAAAATCAGATTTGACGATACGCTTAAAGGTCAGCTTTTAAGTTATTTGGGTGATATTGACATTGGACATGAAAATGTGAAAAGCTCATTCAAAAGGCTGAGGCGGTACTTGGGGTTTACGAGCAGAACCTCAAGTCTTAAAGGAATGGGATAATTGATAAGGTAAGAAGATTATTGTTACTTTATTAGATGGTACAGAAATAAAGTGCTTAATAAAATGAAGGAAATTAAACAAGCCAGTTAAGGTGAATTGTTTTCACTTTGACTGGCTTGTTTATTATAGAGCTGCTTTCTTTTTATAACCTGTTGGAAAAGAACTCTAACTTGCAATTTCCTCAGCATCATTTTCAGAAGAAACATCGTACTGAGGTTTCTCTTTCTTTCCTGTCAGTACAAAATATAAAAGAGCAGTAACCGCAATTAAAACTACTCCAAATACATAAACGCTGCGATAGCCAAGAGTATTTGCTGCAATTCCTAAGATAAATGCGCCAATAGCCATTCCTGCATCCATGGAGTTAAAGAATAAAGAGTTAGCGATTCCAACTCTATGTGATTCCACAGAACTGATAGTTTGTGTTTGAAATACAGGGGTTACTGAGCCATAGCCTATACCAATAAAAGCACCGGCAAGGAGCATCATGCCGCTAAATCTAGTTTGGCTTAACAAAAGCATTCCTACCGCAAAAATAATTAAGCAAGGATAAATAATTGCTTTTGAACCGAATTTATCAGACCAACGTCCTGTAAATGGACGAGAGATTAAAACAAATACAGCATAAATAATAAAGAAAGTACTTGCAGTTTCTACCATGCCTATATTTTTTGCATATAGGGATAAAAAGGCTGAAACGCCTGAGTAAGCACAAGCTAAAATAAAGGTAGCAAGCGCAAAAGGTGCGGCATTTTTATCGAATATATCATTCCAATTATGAATAAAGAATTATTTTTGATAGTTCATAAAAGCCACTGGCTTTCGTATAGGAAGGAAGTTGATTTGTGTGAGGTAGCAAATGATCCGTTTATTCTTTATAAGTCTGAAACTTCACTGCATGATTTTGTTGAAGAGCTTTGCCATGAGGCTGGATTTCATCCTAAAATATCTTTTGAAGCTTTTGAAGAAAGAACCGTTGCCGGACTTGTGGGAGCAAAATTAGGCGTCGCACTAATTCCCTTCATACCAGGGCTTGATATGGAGAAAATTTCACTTATTCATGTTCGGAATCCGCGTTGTCTATTAAAAATTCAGATGGTCTGCCGAAAAGATGGATATGTTTCTCCGGCTTTAATGGATTTTAAAGCTTATGTAGAAAACAGTATAGGTTTTAATAAATAGAAATATTAGAATAAAAGATAAACCGGCTAAGGGGGATATAGTCACCTTGGCCAGTTTTCATTATCAAGGATCCTTTTAGCAAAAAAGGTTCTATGCATGCCTGATATTTGTAAATTCAGATATTTCCTTATTAATGGTACATAAATCTTCAACGCAAATGTCATGGATATTTGAATGTCCGGTAATTCTTCCAAAGGTTTTTAGCTCTTCCAATGAAAGATTTAAAAAATTTGCTACTCTCTTAGAGGAAGCTTCTACATTTAGCCGTTTTCTAAGTTCAGGGTTATGTGTTGCAACACCCGCTGGGCACAATCCAGTTCCACATATTCGATACTGCTGACAGGCTGCTGCTATGAGTGCCGCGGAACCAATTGCAACTGCATCTGCACCCATAGCCAGAGCCTTTGCAAAATCAGAAGATACCCGAAGTCCCCCGGTAATAACAAGCTGTATTTTTGACTCAACTGAATCTAAATATTTTCGTGCTCTATATAATGCATAAATGGTTGGAACGCTTGTGGCATCTCTTATAATCTCAGGACTTGCCGCAGTTGCTCCGCCTCTTCCATCAATTGTAATGAAGTCAGGTTCTGCAAACACGCAATATTCTAAATCACTCTCAATCCTGCAGGCAGCAATTTTAATACCGATTGGTCTTCCCCCTGATTCCGCTCTTAGTTTACTTACTAACTCTCTCAGATCTTCTTTTGAATTAATATTTTCAAATTTAGATGGACTGATAACATCCTGTCCCACTTCTTTATTTCTTATTTTGGCTATTTCCTCAGTTACTTTGCATCCAGGAAGAAGTCCACCCATTCCAGGTTTGCTTCCCTGTCCTATTTTAATTTCAATAGCATCTGAATTTTGAAGATTTTCTCTAGTAACGCTATAAAGATTTGGCACATATTCAAATATGTATTTATAAGAAGCATTCATTTCTTCTGGAAGAATTCCACCTTCACCGCTGCACATTGCAGTTTTAGCCAACGCACTTCCTTTTGCTAAAGCAATTTTTGCTTCTTTAGATAAAGCTCCAAAGGACATATGTGAAATATAAACAGGGTTTTCAAGTACCATTGGGTTTTTGGCATATTTGCCTATTATTGTTGTGGGGTTAACCTCAGCAAATTCATCTAAGGGAGGTGGATTTAGCTGATTTCCCAATATAAGAATATCATCCCAGTTTGGAATATACATTCTGGTACCCATTGAACCAATAATTTGCTTTCCTGTAACCGCCATTTTATGTATTTCATCCATATATCGCTCGCTTCTATCATCTCTTGCATATTCCTTTGGATAGGACAAATCATTTTCTTTTTTATTAATTTCTTTAACTTTGTCTATTTCTTTAATGTCTTGTATTTTTTCAAAAGCACTGGCAGGTTGTTTACACACTGGACATTTTTCAGGTGGTGCATCTCCTTTGTGAATATAACCGCATACTTTGCACTTATAAGTTGACATAAATTAATTCCTCCTATTGCTAAGTTGAGCAGATGAAATCTATTATTTGAGGCACAAAAAATTCTTTCATTAATGCACTGAATTAGTTTTTGCTTATTGCATTAATTTATGTAATAGAGGGTTGTAACTATAAACTTAATGGTGTTTTCTTTATTTAATTAAAGCTGATGCATACATTGGTTTTAAATAAGAAACATTAATAATAGACATCACAATTAGAAAACTTAGAAAAAATAAAAACTACAGGAGGATAATTCAAATGTTCAAATCATTACTTTCTTTTTTTAAGGGCGATAAAAAAGGTGATAAACCAACCGAAAAACCTGCTGAAATAAAAAGACCTATTGTAAAACAATATTCTCCTATCCAAGTTAATCTTAAAAAGGGAGAAACTTATTACTACTGTACTTGTGGAAAAAGTTCTAAGCAGCCTTTCTGCGATGGTTCACATGAAGGCACTCAATTTAAACCTATGGCTTTCACGGCTGAAAAAGATGAAGCAGCATATTTATGTGCATGCAAACAAACTAAAAATCCACCATACTGCGATGGCTCACATAAGAAAGCTATAGTAGCTCAAAAAGCGCCTATAGCCGTTGAACTGAAAAAAGGAGAAACTTACTACTACTGTACATGTGGAAGAAGTTCTAATCAGCCATTTTGTAATGGAGCACACGAAGGGACAACCTTTAAACCTATGGCATTTACTGCTGAAAAGGATGAAACAGCTTATCTATGTGCCTGCAAGCAGACTAAAAACCCACCATATTGTGATGGATCACACAAAAATCTTTAATTTAAATCTTCACTAAATTTTATTAAAATTATTCTATGTATTATATTATTTATGCATGGAATAATTTTTTTTATATGATTAACAGGTGTAAATCATAAAAGAATAAAATTTAAATAATAATTATTCTTGACAACCAGTAAAGTAAGGTATTATAATTAGGTTACATAAAGTAATTAATGGTTAAAAAGTTACTTAAGTTTCTATATATAAAGCAAAAATCCTTGGAGATTGGATATTTGCTTAGCATAATGTAAGAATTTAATGCTTTATATATAAGTAGAATTAAATAAAATTGGAGGTAATTTATATATGAAAATTGGAATTATAGGAGCAACAGGAAAGGCTGGAAGTGATATTTATAAGGAAGCAATTACCCGTGGACATGAGGTAACAGCTATAGTTAGAGAAGAGATAAAAGCAAAAAGCCTTTTAGGTGACAAAGTTACAGTTCTTGAAAAAGATGCCTTTGACTTAACACGTGAAGACTTGAATAGCTTTGATGTAATTGTAAATGCCTTTGCTACAGAACCATCAAAGGCTTATAGACATGTGGATTTAGCAGCAAAGTTAGTTGCATTATTTAGGGAAGCAAAATCACCTCGTATTATCTTTATTCTTGGTGCAGGCAGCTTAAAAACAGGTGAAGATAAGCACTTGTTTGTAGAAGATATTAAAGTAATGCCTGGCAGTGAGGCGTGGGTTTCAATTCCAGAAAATCAATTAAAAGAATTACTTTTCTTAAAAGAAGTAGACAATGTAAATTGGGTTGGGATATCTCCTTCTGCAATATTTGAGCCTGGGGAGAAGAAGGATGTTGTTCTTGGACAAGATGAATTACTTATTGCACCAGACGGATCATCTCATACAACCACTGGTACAATGGCATTGGCAGTTTTAGATGAAATTGAAAATCCAAAGCATCATCAAGAGAGATTTACAGTCAGAGATAAATAAATTGAAATGACGGAGGAGCATATATGGAGAATTTATTTTCATATAAAATTTCTCTTCCGGCTAACATAAAAGATGGAGAAAAGTATCCTGCAATTTATGTAATGCATGGAATGGGAAGTAATGAAGCAGATATACTCAGTTTAGTAGAGGAACTTAAAAATGATTTTATACTGATAGGAATAAGAGGTTCTATAATTCAAGGAAGTGGTTATGCATATTTTTCAATAAAAGGTTATGGAAATCCGGACAGGGAGTCCTTTGATAATGCAATAAAAAATTTAGAAGAGTTTATTTATAAGGCAGCTGAAACTTACCCAATTGATGTAAATAAGCAGTATCTTTTAGGGTTTAGTCAAGGTGCTATTCTTTCAATGTCCTTAGCTCTTGTTTTGGGCAATAATATAAGGGGTATTGCAGCTTTAAGCGGATATATACCAAGGTTTGTAAAAGAGGAATATAAGATAAAGCCTGTTGAAGACGTAGCCATATTTATTTCACACGGAGAATTTGATCCAATATTTCCACTTCATATTGGTGAGGAAAATTATAAGTTTTTTAAAGAGAGAAGCAAAAATGTAAGCTTTAGATTATATCCAGCTGGGCATGAGGTTTTATTAAAAAATAAGAATGATATTATTAAATGGTTAAATGATGAGAAACAAAAGAGTGTGGAAAAATGAAGAGATAACCTAGCCAGTAAAAGCGAAGTAAATTGCTTTTACTGGCTATTTTTGTTTTAGTGAGAATATGTGAATTTTATATAATGGTATTGCAATGATTTTTTAAAAAGCAATGTAGGATGTTTTATTTTTATGTATAATTAATATAGTTAATGTTATTTTTGGTGTAAGGTTTGAAATACAAGTATACAGATGAATTAGATGAGTTTAAGATAAAACTTATAAATAGGAGGTATTGTTATGTCCAAAAAAGCAGAGAATGGAAACACAACTCTTAAAGTGGTGTTTGAAAACTATAAAAAATACGATAAGCGAAAGTTTACTCCTGAATATATAGACAATGAGCCAATTATTAATATTCTGACATATTTCAAGATGCATGAGGTTGAAGGAGGAAGCCTAAGCAGAATAATGTGTGATGGTGATGCATGCTATTTTTATAAACTTTATAATGACTCGAAGGTTGCTCTTAGAGGAGATACCATGATTTCATTTTGGACGATATATAAACAAGCATTGAAAATGGCTACAGGAGAGAACTATATCAAATCTAGCAACCCATTTGATGATCTGATTGCAAAAAGAAATGAGCCTGGCTATAAAGAAGTAAATGATAGATTTTCGAAATTCGCTGAAATATATCACACGCCCGGAAACTTCATTTTACTTCCTCCTCCCTGTCCAGATGGCAGAATGAATAACAATCGTTATAAATGTTCAGAAGATAGGATTGATAAGTCATTATTAGAATGCTTTAATGGAGGAGTTTTGTCAAAGTATTTTGGAGATGATAATGAAAAGCTTAAGAAATGGGTAAAAGAGCAGGAATTGGATTCAGTATTTGAAAAAGGAGTAATTGAAAAAGATAAAATAATCCCATTTAATTTAAATAATCCATATGTTTGTTATTCAAATATGAATGAGGATGAGATTAACGAATTTTTAGAGAATGTTGAGAAATTAATAAAACATAGAAATGAAAAGCTTTTATCATTAACAGGAAGTGATAAATATGGCAAGTAGTATTCGGGTTGATTCAAAAACAGCAGTACTGGCAGTTCTTGATATTCTTAAGAAATACTCCGATGAAACATCCACTTAGCATTACAAAAATATTGGAAATAATGAGCTCGGCAAAATATGGAATAACTGCAAATCGGGATACAGTAAAAGATACACTTTCTAAAATTCAGCAGTTTTATGGAGAAGATATCATTAGATGCGAAACAACTGAGAGAAGTACACAAGACTATAAAAATACAAATACATACACTTATCGGTATTACTATAACCGCAGTATTTCAGATGAGGACTTACAAATACTTATCGACAATGTTATGTTTTCAAAAATGATGACTAAAGAAAAGGTAGAAGAATTAACAAAAAAGTTGAAAGGATACGCATCAGAGGACTTTCAAAAGAAGTTAAATTATTTGCATATGATTCCGGACAAGCAATATACTCTGAACAAGCTTACATTAGATAACATTGCGTTAATACATCAAGTTATTTATGAAAATAGAAATCGCAGATATGATAAAGAAAAACGGATTATATTTAACTTTAATGGGTATAGAGCAGATAAAAAACTTCATAAGACCCGAAAAGAGGCTTATATAGTTCTTCCCCTTAGAGTTTGTGAAGCAAATCATAGGTATTACCTAATATGCTATAGTGAAGGCAAAGATAATCTGTCCCACTATAGGATTGATCTTATGACGAATTTAAAGGAACAGGAATTTTGTAGGCTGGAGAGAAATGAAAAAAAGGAAGGGTTAATCAATAATTTATCGGCAAAAACCGTTTCAGAGTATATGAGTGAGCATCTATATATGTTTTATGGTGATTCAAAGCTAATTGAGCTGGAAATTCAAAAATATAAAGGTGATGCCGGTATGACATTCCTATTTGATGCCTTTGGAACGAACTGGAATGTTATAAGTGAGGATAAGAATAAAGTTATAGTGTCAGTTAGATGTACGGTTGATGCAATGAAAATCTGGGTAATGCAGTATATCAATAAGGTTAAAGTTATTGGACCTGATTATGTGAAAAGGGAAATTGAGGATGCAATGATAAAATCATTGGAAGCTTATATACATAAATAAGGATGTTTATGGAAGATCAATATACTAATATGGGAGCATATATTATTTAAGATGTTGAAAGCAAAATTCAAAGATGCGGAAAGTTTTCGGCATAGTCAATATTATAATATGAGTATAAAAGTTGTTCTTTGACAACTAAAAGGGCTTAACAAGTCAAATTAAGGAATTAATATGTTGTGAAAAAATAATAAAATCAAAGTGAAGAAATGAGGAGATGTAATGTACACTTACAAATCGTATATTAAAAAAATTAATTCTATATCAGTAGAGGAAGCAGAAGAAATATATGAAAAGATGTTAGCAGAGATTGATTTTAATGACAGTGATGTAAAAGAACTTTGGGATGACTTTATAAAAAATGTAATAGAATATGCTTCAATAAGGAGTAAATGGTTAACTTTTGCAAGGGAAGAGCGCATGGAGAAAGATCCAGTAAGAACTTCAATACATAATTCACTAATAAGCTCATTTAACGTGTTAAGCCGTTATCTTGAGAAAATAGGAAAAGACGTAAGCTGGCGCGCAAGAATAGGAGAAGATAGAAAGAGAATTGGTGATTTTGCCTGCTACATAGTATTCATATTTGCGTTGAATGCAAGATAAATAAATGGAAGTATGGAACTTCTGATGAATACTTTGTGGGCAAATTTCCACTATCAGCAATAAAAGAAGACCGGCACTTAGGGACGAAATGAAGAGGGTTTTGAGATAGATCTGCTGTTAGATTACTATGTTAAAATAGAGGTGCAAATAATTAAAAGGAGGTATCTCATCAATACCTCCTTAAAGCTATCTTACATTAAGCTCCGTAACATTTCTCTCAGTTACCTGAGCCGAATGCTTGGACATTAAGTCTCCGCCTGATGAAGCAAATACGTTTCCGGCTATTATGGTGTCCATAACAACGGATACTTCCTGCTGAGTTATATTATCTTTGACACCAGGAAGGGTAATATTTGCTCTAGTACCTTCTTGATTTATAAAGATCATTACCAAGCTTTTATCAGCCATTTAAAAATTCCTCCTTTCACTCGGAATCACTGGGTAGTTTAGATCGCTTTCCTTCGGACACTGAGTAGTTTAACCCACTCGCTTCCGCTCGTAAACTACTCGTTAACTAAGATGCTGTCGTCGCTTCTTGAAACGCTGACAAACTCATTCTTTAACAGGGAGCCTAAAGCTGTTCCTATTTCAAGAAGCTTGTCAGGAGCTGCAGTTACCTTTACGTTTGAGAATTTCTTAGTCTTTATAATGTCTTTCCCGGCTGAGTCAACTCCAGACTTAAATTTAATGCCTAAAGCTGAGCTTAAAGGTGTGCTTACTACTGCCATTTATATTACCTCCTTCTTTGAATTTTGATTACAAACATATATATGCAGTTTAAAGAGCTGTTTTAAAAAAATTTTACTGTTTAAAATGATTTTCTAGTTTTCCTAAGACAAAGTTCTTTTTCTTACGAGCCTCATAATAAGTTAATCCTTTCTTTTTAGCATAATTCTTAAGAGACAAACCTTCATAATATACCATGGAAACAAACTCCATATCCTGGGGAGGAAGTTTTGCCACTGCTTTTTTCATAGCTTTTGACTCCTCGCAGGAAAGAACGGTTTCCTCTATACTCACCTGAGAATCTATGCAGTTTATATATTCTTCAGCTCTTCCATAAGGGTCTTGAACTGAATTTAAACTCAATGAATTTTCATGCTTTGAGTTCTGCCTGGCAGTATACCTAAAAGCATTTTTAATGGATTCATAAACATAGCTTGAGAAGGTGCAGGAGCCTGCCCTGTATTTTGAAAGAGCATTGATTATAGCCATGTAGCCTATCTGCTCAAGATCATTGATATCATAGTTTCTAATATTGAAATTCCTTGCGGTTTTAAATATAAATGGTTTATATTGCTGCAGGATTTTTAGTAAATCCTCCTGGTTTCCGTTTTTAGCCTTCATAACGCAGCTTTCAATTTCATAGTGATTCATATAGCATCTCTCCTCCTAAAAAAACTATTATATATATATACATTTCATAAGACTGTTTTTGTTTATTTATCAAAAATTTGAGAAATTTTGTATCTGTATTTATATGTTAATATATTTTTTAAATTTATATAATGCAAAAGTTCTAATACATTAATGATGTCCTAAAAATCCTTGAAGATTGGATATTTTATGACATCATTAATGTAAGAACTTTGTTGCATTATATATAGATAAAAGAGAATCCATTTATTCAATAAGATAAGGAGCTTTAAGGGGTTATGACCAGCACAGAATCCTGCCAAGCCTTACAGCTGCGAAGGGAATTTTGCATAGAAAAAACTCACCTGTATACAATGCAAAAGTTCTAATACATTAACAATGTCCCAAAAATCCTTAAAGATTGGATATTTTGTGACATTGTTAATGTAAGAACTTTATTGCATTATATATAACAATTTTACTTGTTACAGGTGAGTTTTTTATGCGGATTTGCTTCCATCATTGCCGCTAAGCTTTACTGAAAGTATAGTTGACAGCTGGTTTATAGAAGCTGACAAGCTATCCAGCTTACTTTCAATTCTTATTAATAGGTACGCAGCCACTGCGATTGGAAATCCAATATTGGCTATAGCTTTTAATAAGTCATCCATGATATCACCTCCTTTCACTCGAAACACTGGGCAGCCTAACCAGCTCGTTCTCCTTTGGACACCGGGTAACTTAAGATGTTCGCTTCCGCTCACAAGTTACCCGCTAAAGTCCATTCAGGACTTTAGCCTCGCAGACTACCCGTTAAAGCCCATTTAGGGCTTTAACCTCATAATAATAAATATGCAGAAGATAGGAGGCTTTCGAAATTTTATCATTATTAAATATTAATGATGGTTAAGCTGCTAGGTATTAAACAAATATTGACACTAAATTTGAACAAAAGTAAAATTTAATTTAACAGTGTTAAATACATTAACTATGATAAAACAAAATTAGGAATTAGTAGTAATGATGAAGTAGTTATGAGAAAGCTTTAGCGTTTAAAAGAAATATTAAGGAGAAGAGAAATGGGCAAGTTTATTGTAGGTGTAGATTTAGGCGGAACAAACATCAAGATTTCAGTATTTGATGTTAATTACAATAAGTTAATGGAATTAAGAAAGGCAACGGAAGCCAGTAGGGGACCGGGCTATGTTTTAACAAAAATAGGTGATATGGTTAATTATATGCTGGAGAACTTAAATATTAAAGAAGACTCTGTATACTGTATGGGGATGGGCATTCCGGGACTTTTAGACCCAAAAGAAGGTAAGTCATACTTTTCACCCAACTTTCCAGGTTGGAATAACATTGAAGTAGTGAAGGAAATGAGTAAAAGGTTTAGTTTTCCTATATTTATTGATAATGATGTGAGAGTAAATTTATATGGTGAATGGAAATTTGGAGCAGGCGTAGGAGTTAATAATCTTGTCCTTATTACACTTGGTACGGGGGTAGGTTCAGGTATTGTAATGGATGGAAGAGTATTATATGGGGCTACAGCAAGCGCAGGAGAAATAGGCCACATGAACATGTATAGGGAGGGACGTCCGTGTAAATGCGGAAGTTCCGGCTGCTACAGCAGGTATGTTTCAGCTGTAGGAATTATAAATACCTTTAAAGAAAAACTGCATCAAGGAAAAAATAGTATCATTGAACAATGGGTTGGTAATGATTTGAATGGCCTCAGTCCAAAGATGGTTTCAGATGCTTATGATTTAGGAGACAGTTTAGCTTATGAAGTTATAAATGAAACAGCAGAAATACTTGGCTTTGGACTTGCTAATGTAGTTAATATTTTTAATCCAGAAATGATAATTTTAGGAGGAGGAGTATCTCTTGCTGGGGATAAACTTTTAGAGCCCGCACGACATATAATGAAAAAGCATGCTTTAAAGGTGTCAAGCAATGCATGCTCCCTGGTACAAGCAAAACTTGGTGACAGTGCAGGTATGATAGGAGCAGCGGTTTATGCTTCAGGTAGAATTCTGTAAAAAGCTAGGTTAAAGGTGGAATAAACAATGGGTATAAAATAAAAAATATAAAAATCTAAACAAGTGATTTTCCTAGTTTGTAAGCCTTAATGATTACAGGGGAGCGCAAATAGTTTTGTGTAAATCAAAACTATTTGCGCTCCCAAGCTATTCGTAATTTATTATAAAATGTTCTGTGTTTTTACCTTACTCGATTTATAGCAACAACTATTTAACTAGAAATATTGATAACTTGTTATCTAGTTGGACTTATTACTAAAAACATAATAGTAGTAATGAGAAATTGCCTCATCAATAATTGTATTAAGATAAGCATTTACGTCAGAGTGGTTGGCCTTTAATTCGTTAAGCTTTCTTATGGTTGAAGGCCTGAATTGATAGCAGCGTTTCATTGTATAAAGCTCTCCGTCTACTGCCGGGGTTGCTCCTCTTTGCGAGGTTATAAAGCGTAGAGCTATTGGCATCCGTGAAGCAGCAGGTTTATTAATATCTATGGAAGGAGCTGCAGGAGCATTAGTGCTTTGCTCTTCCTTTAAAGCTGCAAAGCTAAAAGATGCAATTGCTTTGCCTAAGTTAATTTCTCCTTCACTGAAGCCGTCATCATCAAAATCCTCAGCATCTAAGCTTTCAACATCAGCATAGTTTTTCTTTTTCATGTAATTTGTCATCTCCTAATAAAAATTTTTTTCTCTAATATATAAATACACAGCTTTTGGTGGATATTTATTATAATGTAGGCTCTGCAGAAAATATTATCTGTGATCTTATAAATGGCTGAGTCAAAGATTAAAAAGGAGGAAACAAAAATGTTTGTTGATAATGCAGTAGTTAAAAAAATTGAAGGAGGGGAGGTCTATGACAAGTTCGCTATTGCAGCAACTTTGCTTGATGTTAGTTTCAAAGGTGCAAGCTGCAGTATTTTAGAAGCACAGATAGTAGAAGGGTGTGATGGATGTAATCTAAAGTATTTGTGTGGAAGGGTTGATGAGGTAGTGAAGGATTATAGGGAGAAGACTACGATGGTGACGGAGAGTTTTAGTTTTATTTAGAAAAGGGATAATCTTATTTAAGATTTATTTATTAGAATGATTATATTAAGAAAATTATATTGGACATGCACACCTATAGCGATGTTGATTGAGAGGGTGTGCATTTTTTATTTAGGTCGTGCATTGTTTGGCAATAATATTATGATGTTAGAAAAATGGGAGTATGTTACAATAAGTATATAAAATTATATGTTAAGGAGTAATTTATGACTAAAGAAAAAATGAATGAAGCTGAAGTAAGTTTATATATTGCGAATTATTATCTAAAAAACAACTTAACTAATGATGACGAATAGTGGTCTAAGAGCAAATGAGGCAGGTCAACCACCATATATAGTGGTTTTGAACCAAAAAATGAGTAAAAATCGAGGCAAAAAAGTGCAAATTTTGACCCGTTTTTTTGGTCGTTTTCATAGATGACACGAGGTATTGGGGAGGATGGAATAAAGTTAGGAGAGGAGGATATCAAATGGCAAAAAACGATAATATGCTGGCGATTTTATGGATGCTTAATTCTGGATCAAAAATAACTGCGAAGCAAATAGCGGAAAAATTAGAGATAAATATACGAACCGTTTATCGTTATATTGATTCGCTCTGCGCAAGCGGAGTACCGATTGTATCAGATGCAGGACAGAACGGTGGATATAGTTTACTGAACAATTTTATCCATGCACCTTTGTTTTTCGATATTGAAGAACAAAAAGCGTTGCTTCATGCTGCCGTATTTGCCAACGAAGCGGGATACCCTTTCAGTGAGTCATTAAACAATGCAACACAAAAATTAAAAATGTATTCAAACCGGGAACAGGAAAGTATCCTCAATCGCCACTTAGCCGGTTTCGAAGTGATAAACCGTGATATTGACCCGTCTGTTAAGCTGACATTGGAAGAACTGGAACGGGCTGTAGCAAACGAATATTCTATAGAAATTGAATACCGTACAAGCCATGAAGAACAACCCCGGCCAAGAGTGATTGACCCTTATGGAATGCTCTATTGGAACAATAAATGGTATACAGTTGGATTTTGCCATCTTCGAAACGAAATCAGAAGCTTTCGGGCTGAACGGATTTTACAAATAAAGCAGACGCAAATGATGTTTAAACGGCCTGAAGCCTTTTCTGCCAGAAAATATTTTTTACAGAATCTTTTACCTAATCCAGAAAATAAAGATAAGCTGGTTTCATTGATTATTAGTGGCAGGTCAGAAGCTTTGGATGATTTGTGCATTCATTGGTTTTTAGGTCATCATCTGAAAGAGAGGACGTCAAATCAAGCAGTTTTTTTATTAGACGAAATAGCACTTCATGCATATGTACCCCATTTTCTCTTATCTTACGGAAAGGCTATTCAAGTGATTGAACCTCAGAGTTTAAAGAAAAAGCTTGTTTCTGTTGCAGGGGAATTAATGGAATATTATCAATTATGATTAGCTTCACTGACAGTAGTTGTCAGTGAAGCTGTTTTATTATGAATATAAACATTGCTCTTGATCATGGATGGTTGATCAAGGCTTGAGATAGGAGGTTATGCATATGAATAATAATGCTGTGTATCTATATGTATTTGATACAATGGCTGATTGGGAAGTTGGATTTTTGACTGCAGAGTTAAACTCAGGAAGGTATTTTAGGAAGGATGCATCACCAGTTAAAGTAGTAACTTTAGGACTTGAAAAGAATTATATTACTACAATGGGCGGGTTGAGAATACTACCTGATATTGATCTGGAAGAATGCAACATAAAAGAAACTGACGCTTTGATTTTACCTGGTGGTGAAACGTGGATGGAAACAATTCATCAACCAATATTAAGTTTAGCTAAACAATGTATCGATAAGAATATAATTGTAGCGGCGATATGCGGTGCGACAATGCCACTTGCTCAAAATGGACTTCTAGATTCAAGAAGTCATACAAGCAATGATTTGGGATATCTTAAAATGATGTGTCCTAACTATGCAGGAGAAAATCACTATAAGCAGGAGTCTGCGGTAACTGACGGAAAACTGATAACTGCTTCCGGAATAGCTCCGTTGGAATTTTCCGTACATGTCTTGAAAGCTTTGGATGTGTTTTCTACAAAGACATTAGATGCCTGGTATAATCTTTATAGGACTCATGAATCCGAATGTTTTTATGAGTTGATGAATTCAATCCAATAATGAGGGTATAAGCGTGGATCTGTTATTTCCAATTAAGGAGGAATAAAAATGACTGATAGTAAAAAATATATAGGAGTGTCAGGTAATTATACAAAGAATGGAACACCTGACGGTTTTACATCTATTACTCCATTTATAGTAATAAAGAATCCTTCTGAAGCAATAGAGTTTTATAAAACTGTTTTCAATGCAAGGATTAAGGATATTACTGAATTTTCTGATGGAAATGGTAATAAAATAGTTGTTCATGCGGAATTGGATTTTGGGAATGGCTTTTTACAGTTGGGAGCAGCGAATCCGGCATATAAATTGGTCTTGCCGCCTGATGAGGATAATGCATGCTATTCTTTAGCAATTTACGTTGCTGATGTTGATCAGGTATTTGAAAATGCAGTGGCAAGAGGAGCAAAGATCAGGGAGCCGATAGCCAATTTTGTTTCAGGTGACCGATTCGGAAGCATTTTAGACCCTTTTGGCGTAAGGTGGACCATTATGACTAGAATTGAGGACTTATCGGAAGAAGAGAGCGCCCGTAGAGTAAGAGAATGGGCCGATAGCTTTACAAGCACAGAAAAACAAAAAGAATAGGTATGATTGAAAGGAGCAAAAATTATGAGTGGATTTAAAATGGAGCATAAGAATCCCGAGGGATTATTCGTATCAAAAGCATTTAGTCAAGCGATTACCGTAAGTGGAAAGGCAAAAACAATTTATATAGGCGGACAAAATGCTACAAATTCAAAAGGTGAGCTGATTGGAGCCGGTGATTTGGAGTTACAGACAAAGCAAGTGCTTAATAATATCGCAACTATTTTAGCTTCTGAAAATGCAAGCTTTGTTAATCTGGTTAAACTCAATATCTATTTACTCAATGGATGCGACCCGCGAGTTGGCTTAAAAGCATTTCAAGAAGTGGCTGGTTTATTAGACAATCCACCATTAGTCACCGTTTTATTTGTTTCAGGAGTTGGGCATCCAGGTTGCTTGCTTGAAATAGACGGAATTGCTGTCATTGAGGATAAGGACTAAATTTATATCTTAATATTCTAGAATCTAACAGACAGCCTCCGTACATTTGAGAATGATGTATGTAAATGTATGGAGGCTGCTGAACTTCAAATCCGAAAACTGTAATTGAATATACCAACATCATTTTCCAAATCTAATCTATCTTCAAGGGTTGCAATATTTTCAATACTAGATTCGATATCTCTTATACTGTCCATAAAATTAAAATACTCATATGAGTATGGCTTATCCATTGCAGAATCAGGTATGCACTCAAAGCTGCAGTATTTTTTCTTGCTTGGGTAGGCTATATAAGGGTATATATCAAGAAGAAATTGTAACTGTAAAATAAATGGCTAATAATAAATATCAATTTTAGGTAGTAATGAAGTGTTCTACAATCATTGCTAAAGATACAAGAGAGAACTAAGGATTCTGAGATTAGAAGTATTGCTAACAGTTTGTCGCAGTATGTTCCTGACTTATAAATCCTTATTTTTATGCTTAGATGAAACGTATCAGTAAACTATAGTATTTGAATAGTTAAGCAGCTAGATTAGATGTTGGTAAGTTTGAGTGGTTGGAATAGATGGAGACCACATAAAGACTAAAGAAATATAATAATAAAGTGTAATTTATGTTCCCGCAGACTGATTTAGTTTGCGGGAATTATTTTTTCATAACCACTTGACAAAAGTAAGTAAGTTATTATATTATAGTTATATAAAGTAACTTAGTAATAAATAATAATTATATAGATGATAGTAAGTTAATGTAAAAGGAGAGAGAAAAATGATTAATTCTTTATTTATATGTCATGGTGGTCCTACACTTGTAGTTGAAAAAAATGAATATACTGATTTTCTTAAGGAACTTGGAAAGAAGATAAAACCTAAAGCTATAGTGATATTTACAGCACATTGGGAAAGCGAAATTACAACAATATCATCAATTGATGAGGGTTATGAAATGATTTATGATTTTTATGGTTTCCCAAAAGAGCTTTACTCCATAAAGTATGGTGCAAAGGGCTCAACAGAAGTAGCTTTAAAGCTTCAGACCATGTTAAAAACTCATGAAATAGAAAGCCGATTGGATACTAAAAGAGGACTGGATCATGGGGCATGGGATATACTTTATTTGATGTATCCGAAAGCTGATATCCCTGTTGTGCAGGTTTCTGTTAATCCTGAGCTGCCAATGGATAAGCAGTATAAGCTTGGAGAGGCAATTAGAGAATTGGGTCAGGAAGATATACTGGTAATTGGAAGTGGATCAACTGTCCACAATCTTGCTACTGTTGATTGGAATGTAAGCGAACCGAAACAGTGGGCAGTGGAATTTGATAATTGGCTTGTTGAAAAAGTAGAAAATAATGATAAAGAAGCATTGTTTTCATATGGAAGCTTGGCACCTTATTCAAAGCTGGCAATACCACGTGAAGAGCATATTGTTCCTTTATTTATAGCTATGGGCAGCGGGCAAGGAAATTTACCTAAGCTCCTTAATAGAAGTTATGCTTATGGAACCCTAAGTTATATTTGTTTTCAATTTTAATACCTAAAAATTAATTAGCTTTGGAAGGTTTAATGAAAGTAATAATAATTAAATCATATTAATACAATAAAAAGGAAAGTTTAAACAGGTGATGTATAAATGAGTATTTTATCTAGATTATTTAAAAATTCATCAAAAAAGGAGAAAGAAATTATGAGTAATGTAAAATTAGCAGTGATTTATTACAGTATGGGAGGTACTAACTACCAGCTTGCCAAGTGGGCGGCAGAAGGTGCAAAAGAAGCAGGAGCAGAAGTTAGGATACTAAAGGTACACGAACTTGCACCTCAATCAGTAATTGAAAATAATTCTGCATGGAAGGCAACTGTTGATGCAGCAAAAGATATACCGGAAGCTGCCTCAAGTGATATTGAATGGGCAGATGCGATTATTTTCAGCACACCAACTAGATTTGGCGTTATGGCATCGCAAATGAAACAGTTCCTGGATACTCAAGGCGGCCTTTGGGCTCAGGGAAAGACAGTAAACAAAGTGGTTAGTGCCATGTCATCCGCACAAAATCCACATGGTGGTCAGGAAGCAACAATTTTATCTCTTTATACAATGATGTATCATTGGGGAGCAATCATAGCAGCTCCTGGTTACACAGATCCAGTTTTGTTCGGAGCCGGAGGAAATCCTTATGGAACAAGCGTAACCGTTGATCAGAATGGCAAAATGATTGAAGACGTTGAAGCTGCTGTTAAACATCAAGCAAAACGAACTGTTACTGTTGCACAGTGGGTAAAAAACGGAAACAAGTAGTAAGGAAAGAACTTCTGAGTTTGTAAAATAGGATTAAAAGAAGGAGCTGCCTATTAATATTTGGCAGCTCCTTTAAATTTAGGTTATGTTAAAGGATAGTGTTGATAATATAATATTTTTTAAGGGAAGTAATTCAAACCTTCCCTTAATTTACTCTTTTGTAAAAAGATTTTAAGATATAATTGCTTGGAAGCACAATATTCCATTGCTAAATCCTTTTATAATATTTCCTTCGTGTTTTATATAAACTGGGTTACATCCATAAACAGGATGAATGTATTTTACTTCTATCTCATTAGTTTGAGTTGTGTCACAAAGTTCTTTTAGAATAAACATTCCTTGTACAACTGGATTTTCTGTAAGATGAATGGAATTTGTATCTCCTGTTAGATGACTAAAATCTGCAATTTCTTCTTTTGAAAAATTACGCCATAAAATACCAGTATCTTCAACAATTTCTGGTTCAACAGACTCTTTAACTGTTACATTCATCATTAAATAAACCGTTAGTATTTCTGCAATTTTATTATTAGCATATCCACTACAGTTGATTACACAAAGTCTCCTATTATTTTTTACAATTTCATTTTTATAAGTTTCCTTATCTGATTTGGGTTGAAACCGTTGATATTTTATTTTAGCAATAAATGCACCATCATAAAAAAAATCTTCCTTTGTAGTAAATGCTCTAAATAAATCTATCATTTTATTATTCTCCTATATCACTGTTATAATATCTCACAAAAATTATAATTGTGTTCTTATTTAATTATACAGAATATCAATTATAAATCCAATACTTAACATTACTATATATAAATTGCCTCTCTAATTTTGAAGTCCTTTAATTTTGTGTCAGAATGAGAAGTATGAGATTGTACTAAAAGGTTCTTGCTTTTAATTGTATCTTTTTCGGTATTAAAAATTTCCAACCATTTAAACCAATACATATAATTAGTAAGATACTTGGTTGCAACACCATTAAACCTATCCATCCACTTCTTCAATTTGCTATGAAAAGCGTTAATATGCTGTATATGATATATACCCTCCTTGTGCTTACCACGCTTGATTTGTTGTAATTCAACACCCGAATTTTGAGCAAACTGAATATAACTCTTATGTGAGTCAGTACAAAGGATGGATTCGTCATCAATTCTATCCCTAAAGAGTCTTTCTAAATCGATATGTTTCATCCTACCTTTGCATATAAGTTCAGTAATTATATTACCTGCTCTATCTATAGCACATAAAACACATATCTGTTCCTTTGAGATACCTCTTTTTAGTTTTTCCGTTTTTCCGTTTCTACTACCCTTAACACCTGTCTTATGGGCTTTACGTGGCATAGTAAAAGTTATGCTTTTTTTATGGTCGCCTTTAAAAGACTCTCTTAAGAAAGCCTCGTCAATTTCTATAACTCCACCAACATTTCCAATTCCCATGTATGCTCTAATAGCGTCTAATATCTTATGCCTCCAATAAAATGATGTAGGTATGCTAATATCAACTATCTTTGCACATTTTCTTATTGAATAGCCATTTATCATACATTTAGCATAGAGTATCCACTTTTTAATATCCTTCTTGCTGTTGTGATGTGGTGAACGTGTAAAGTCAGTAAACGTCTTTAGGCAAGACTTACAGATATACCTTTGGTTTCCTTTGTACTTACCATTTCTTGATACTTCATCATGCCCACAATGAGGGCAGACTTTACCCCTTGAAAAGCGGTTTTCTTTTATTTCATTTGTAACTTCGGTAGCAAATGAACCTAATATAATAACTTCTTCAAGATAGTTTAGTATTTCTTCTTGTCCTGCTGTACCTAAAGTCTGTATATCTCTTTTTATTGACTCTACACTTGGCATAATATGACCTCCGTAACCATTTGTATACTTCCTTGTGGGCTCTTGAACAGAAATGTGGAGTTGTTGTTAATCCACCTCCGCATAATAAAATGAAATGATAAATATATAAAAGCTATAGAGAATGTCAGCTTCTCTATAGTTTTTATTAAATATGTATTTAAAATATTATAACAAATACAATTACAGAAGAAGGTATTTATGCCGGTTGAGATGCAGTAGTTTCATCTTGACCGGTTTTTATTATCTCTTAGATTATAGTAATTTAACATATAACCTAATCTGTCCAAATTAACCACAGGATGACATGAAATTCACCTTTGAGAACAGTTATTTATCGTAAAACAATAAATAATTATTGAATTATAAATTTTCATACAGTATAATTATGGTATTAATTAAAAATTTAGGGGGAATTTTTGTGAATCAATTAAGATTATCCAAGTGGTTAAAGATTATTGTTGGAGGTACGGCTATTTGCGGGTCGGTTATATATTTTTATGTTATTCCATTTTGGGGAAAGGATATTATTAATTCCAACCCGGAATTTGCTCTCTGGTATGTGCCATGGCTTATATTTATTTGGATAACTTCGTTACCCTGTTATGCTGTTCTTATTTGCGGCTGGAAAATTGCAAATGAGATTGGAAAAGATAATTCTTTTTGTAGAAAAAATGCAAATTTATTAAAGTTTATTTCAATATTAGCAGCCAGCGATTCTGTAATTTTCTTCACAGGAAATATAATTTTACTATTACTTAATATGAATCATCCAGGTATCATTTTATTGGGATTTTTTATAGTGTTTGGGGGAATTGGGGTTGCTGTTACGGCTGCAGCTTTATCACATCTTATATATAAAGCTGCACAAATCCGGGAAGAAAACGAACTTACTATCTAGGGGGTGTGCAATGATTATTACTAATATTGATGTAATGCTCGCCAAAAGAAAAATGAGTGTTACGGAGCTTTCTGAAAAGGTTGGGATAACACTTGCAAATATGTCAGTTTTAAAAAACGGCAAGGCTAAGGCTATAAGAATTGAAACGCTGAATAAAATCTGCAAAGCTTTAACATGTCAGCCAGGAGACATTTTAGAGTGGATAGACCGAGAGGAAGAATAGTTAAATTAGAATAAGTGGGCAGGTAAAATTCATTTTTATTACAGTAAGCCTTTTCATTGACGGTTTTCGTCTGATGACACTATTGTACTTATATCTTCAACTATAGCAATACCTATATTTGAAGAGCTGCTATTTAGAGGATATGTATGGAATGAATTGAAGCAAAACTATAAAAGTGACCTTACATTTTATGTAGTAAATACAGTTCTCTTTGCAATTTGGCATAATCCTTGGTTTAGTACTCTATAAATTTAAGAATTGCTATGTGACTATACTGGTTCATAGTTACACGAATATTTTTGGGAAGTAGCTGTAAAGAAAATATATGGTGTTAAAATATGGGTTTGAGTCTGGGAGGGTGGGTATTATGAAAAGAAAATTTTTAAATGTAGCGCACTGGGACTTTTTAGATTCATATACTTACAAATATATTCATATTGATGACCTACTTAGTGGATATATTTCATTGATTAAGATTGAAAAAGTGAAACAAAAAATTACTGTCGATTATGATCAATCAGAAGAAATTTTGTTAGATGATGGATATAAAGGTTTAATGTTTTTACCTGATGAAGCAAATTGGTGTGTTAGTGTAATATACAACACATCAAATGAAGTAGTTAAATGGTATTTTGATATTACTAAAGAGAATTCAATTAATAAACAAGGGATACCTTTTTACGATGATTTATATTTAGATATTGCTGTTTCGCCAAACTATAAGGTAGTTATACTTGATGAAGATGAGATTAAAGAAGCTCTTGATTTAAAAGAAATAACTCAATCAGATTATGAAATGGCATATAATACCTGCAATAAAATACTTAAAGAGCTAATTCCGAATAAGGAGTTTTTATATCATTTTTTAAGAAGTATTTAGATCAGTTGGAGAATTATTAAATAACAGTAATGAAACGAAAAATATTAGATGGATGCCATTAATAAAATTAAAGGAAAAATCATGATAATTAGATGAAATTATCATGATTTTTTACATCTCATTATTTAGTTGTTGAGGAAGAATAGAAGAAGGTTGTGCATCAAGAATTTTTCTTAATATAAATCCTTAATGCCTTAATCAATAAATAAATCACATATATTGGTACTCCAAGAACAACAAGCCAAATCACAATTTTTAATCCTACTGCTAAAATCATAAATTAACCCCCTTGAGAATTAGCCTTAATTCGCATTATAATACAAGTATTCATTATTATTGTACCTTAATTGCATAAGTAATTCCAATATATTCAAAACTATATGTACTTAACTATAACTCTTATAGTCATTTTTGCATATGTAACAAAAACTCTTGTAGGCTATATGGAAAAACGCCTACAATTTTGGGTTTTGCACCATAAAGTAAACCCGTTAGTTTTATACTAACCACCTAACCTAAAAAAATAGCAAAAGGCCATTACCTTTGCATGCATATAAAGCTGCGAGTTGATGACCTTTTTTTAGTATTTACAGATCTGTTCTTCCTTTATAATTCTATCTTTGTCTAAATCAATAAGCATCACATAAAGATTTGCTCTTAGAGATAAAGGTGGTCTATTCAAAAAATAATGAAAAACTTCTTCATTATTAACTACAATAGTGAATTTGTCATCTGGATAAATGTTCGGCAGCAATCACTAAATCCTGATATGTAACTTCGTTATATGCTTTTGCAGCCAATTTTGATATAGTTTCAGGTGTTGGAGGTGCCTCTATCATTTCTCTTAAGAACCTTGATATATGAGCTGCGCTTACTCCAGTCTCACCAACGTATTGATTTATAGACCTGTCTCCTTTGGCCTTATCTAAAAGTGCTGCAAATTCAGCTTGGCTTCAAAGATCAGGTTTAGTTAAAAATTAATCTTTTAGCTTTATTTAGAATAGGGATAATATTATTTAAAATTTATTTGCTAGGATGATTGTATTAAGAAGAATATATTGGACATGCACACCCGTAGAGATGTTGATGGAGAGGGCGTGCATTTTTTATATAGGTCATGTATTGTTTAGCATTAACATTATAATGTTAGAAAAATGGGAGTATGTTACAATAAGTATATAAAATTTTATGTGTAAGGAGTAATTTATGACTAAAGAAAAAATGAATGAAGCTGAAGTAGATTTATATATTGCAAATTATTATATAAAAAACAACTTAACTAATAATGATGTTTTGGTATCAATAGATGGAGCCCATATAAAGACTAAAGAAGTTATACATTTTGATATAAAGAATTTTTTAAAGAATTTAGGGTTTACTAAAACAGATGCTGATTTGGAACGATGGCAAGGTGAATATAAACTTTCTGATGATTTGCCAAAATTAATTATTCATTCAAAGCATGGCATTGGTGATGTTAACATAAGAATGAAAGATGGCACAGAAATATATGTAGAAAGTAAGAAAGGAACCCTTAAAAATAAAAACAGTCAAGAATATTCTTTAATGAGAGAGGCAATTGGACAGTTAATTACAAGTAAGGAAATGAATGAAAATATTATTCCAATGGTGGCAGTACCTTTTTCACCAAAAAGCTATGAATTGGCATGTAAGTGGTCAGAATATACGCAAATTAAGTTGTTAAGGATAAATTTTATGCTTGTTCATGAAGATGGTGACATTACTATGGTAAATTTTAAATCGAATGAATTATAAAATAGGCTATGCATCATGCAAAATGCTAAGACTGATGATAAGTGCAATAATGAACTGTATTAGTCGAACTGCAAAGGGGGATATATGTTGGATCAAGAGTGTATAGAAGAATACAACCGAAGAATTCATAAGGTTCAGGATTATATAGAGAATCATATAGATCAGCGACTTTCAATAGAGGAACTTTCTGATGCTGCCGGCTTTTCTAAATATCATTTCAGCAGAATATTTCAGAGTATAGTGCATGAGTCGCTTAGATACTACGTCAACCGAATTCGTATGGAGAGATCGCTCTTCTTACTTGCGCACAGGCAGGATAAGAATATAACTGATATTGCCTATGAACTGGGATTTACTGACTCTGCGATTTTTTCGCGTGCGTTTAAGAATTCTTTTGGAATTGGCCCGAGAGAATATCGTAAGGAATATAGCAAGAATTGCAAAGAATTATTTTTAATATCTGAGTATGATAAGGGTACAGCAAAGAAAGAAAAGGCAGATTATCAGTTTCCAGTGACAGGTAAGATTGATCTGATTAATCTTGAGGAAATGCAAGTTGTATATGTGAGGCATACCGGAACATATGAAACTCTGGCTAAAGAGTATGCAAGGTTATTACAACGATTGTTTATGCAGGCCGGGAGACAGAATCTTATGGCAGAAGGGCAGAACAAAGTGCTTGCCATCTATCATGATAATCCGGAGTTTTCAGATAAGAAACAGTTTCGTACAAGTCTGTGTCTTACTGTTTCAAATCATCTTAAGCCTTCAGAAGGAGAAGGACTTGAGATAATGATACTCGCAGGAGGTTTATATGCCGTTGGACATTTTGAAATTATACCGGATCAGTATAGCGACGCATGGAATTACATGTACCAGGAGTGGATTACGGGAAGTGGCTATATACCAAGAGATTCTTATCCGTTTGAAATGTATATGAATGTGCCAGGGCCCGGTGATAAACATATTGTAGACATCTACGTTCCGATTGAGCCTATTTCTTTCTAATACAGTAAGCAGAGACCTGCGAGTTACACAATCAGATGATTGTTGCTGTATTTCTATGCTGTAAAATGAAAGAGAGGAAAGCATATGAAACAGAAAGAATTGACGAAAAAAATGGAAGTGCTCATCAGAGAAGACCACAAAAATGTTGGGGGCGTAGTAGTACAAAAATCCGGAAATATTTGTTATGAAAAGTATTTTAATGATTTTGAAAAAGACAATCCTTTTCATATTTTTTCAGTAACAAAAAGTATAATTTCAATATTAATTGGAATAGCAGTTGACAAGGGAATGATTGAAAGCATTGATCAGAAAGTACTTGATTTCTTCCCTGAATACACGATTAAGCGTGGAGAAAAGGTATTACAAAATGTCACAATAAAAGACATACTTACCATGACCGTACCGTATAAGTACAAGTTTGCTCCTTATACGAAATACTTCAGTAGTAGCGACTGGGTAAAATCAGCACTTGATTTGATGGGCGGAAGAGGAAGAATAGGTGAATTTAGATATGCTCCATTAATCGGACCTGATGTTTTGTCAGGAATTCTGATAAAGGCAACAGGCAAATCAGTACTTGATTTTGCAACAGAAAATCTATTTGCACCACTCGGAATAAATGTTGAAGGCAATGTAGTTTTCCATTCAAAAGAGGAACAGATTGAGTGGTATAAAGACAGAAACATGAAAGGCTGGGTGGCTGATCCCAAAGGTGTAAATACCGCAGGCTGGGGATTGTCACTTAAGACGAGAGATATGGCAAAGCTTGGACAGCTTTATTTAAATCATGGCGTATGGGATGGAAAACAAATAGTTTCATCTGTGTGGATAGAGCAAAGCACTCAGGAGCATAGTCACTGGGACGAAAAGAAGTATGGGTATTTGTGGTGGATAATAGATGAAAATGAGAACAGCTTCGCAGCTTTGGGTGATGGCGGAAATGTCATATACATTAATCCCAAAAAGGAGCTTGTTGTTGCGATTTCAGCGCAGTTCATGCCAAGGGTAAAAGACAGGATAACTCTTATTAGGGAATATATAGAGAAGTCTCTGGATACATTGATTTAGGAAAGACATAAAAATGTTTGTTGATAATGCAGTAGTTAAAAAAATTGAAAGAGGGGAGGTATTTGCCAAGTTCGCCATTGCAGCAACATTGCCTGATGTTAGCTTCAAGGGGGCAAGCTGCAGTATTTTAGAAGCACAGATAGTAAAAAGCTGTGAGGGATGTAATATGAGGTATTTGTGCGGAAAGATTGATGAGGCAGTGAAGGATTATAGGGAGAAGACTACGGTGGTGATGGAGAGGTTTAGTTTTATTTAGAATGCAGGTGCTTGGAAGGATTGCACATTAGAAAAACGATAATATTGATACAATGGAAAACCATTCAATTCAGGGGTTTTCGTTGTTTTTTGGATATTTTATAGTAGAAATTTTTAAAGTTTAAAGTTTAGAGTTATCATTTTTATGTTGGATATGCACACCCCTAATAAATTTTGATGGAAGGGATGTGCATTTTTAGCTGGAGTATTCACTCTTTGGAAGAATTATTTGTGATCAAATTATTGATATGTTTCCTCACATATGGAGTGCGTAGTAGGAATACAGCACAATTATTACTTATAAGCATTGAATATATTTTTTAATACAAATGGTGGCGACTTCAGAAATTGAGAGTTTATTCAGTTGGTTAAGGTTAAAGTGGTAATTTAATTAGTATAAGTGGAAATTTATCTGAAAAATAATAGAAGAAATAAAGGATCATGAATAATATTATTAGAATTGAGATAGGAAGATGATAATTTTGCTTATATTGATCTTAATACTTTTTAAATAAGAAATCAATAAAAAATAATTAAATAATATTAAAATAATGTTATTTAATTATTGACAAAAATAATTAAATATATTATAATTTAATTAATAAGAAAAGTTTACATAAAAAGGAGTGAACTATTATGTCAGGAAATTTGGATTATATAAAAAGCTTGAAAAGCCAAACTCAGAAGAAAAAGTCAGTAACAATTACAATTGATGAAAGTGTGCTTGATAAAATATCAGAAATTGCCGATAAACTAGAGATATCGAAAAATCAGATTATAAGTGATATTTCCGGAAAATTTGTGGAGGATTATACAAAGGCTGAAAACCCAAGTTACTATATTATCAATTCAAATAACTACTATATGCCTGAAGGTCATCTCCATATGTTGCTTGGTAATAAAGTTTCAGCATGGGGAGATACTAAAAGCGTGATTGAAGGGTTAAACCCAGGTGATTATGTTTTTGTCTATATGAATAAAACTGGAATTATAGCAGCAGGCACTGTAACATCAAATTTTATGGTTAATGATTACAGTTTGGTTAGACACATTGATCATAATCAAGATAATAAAATAGAATATGATGTTTGGGATGAGTATTTTGTAAATGTGGAATTTGATAAAAAGTGCTTAAAGTATGATGAAGTAAGTAAGGGATATGTAATAGAGCAGAATGAGGTTATAACTGCTAGTGAGTTCAATGATAAAGTATCGAAGCAACCCTTCGGCAGAACTAAATTATTTCTAAGCAAAGTAGAGGGGGAAAAGCTAAAAGAGTTATTTTTACAACGATGATTAGATGAGTGTTTCTGTATGTGAGAAAAACATAAGGTGAAATTGCTTTAAAGGTCATTAGTAATAATATACCGTGCGGAAAATAGATAAAGGCTCTAAGTGTACGAAACTTCCATATTTCTATATTTTAGTATCACTATATTGCAATAACACACGTGGAGACAGTAGTATTGATAACAAGAAAATAGAAATAATAGTGTGTGAAACACTGATAAATAAAAGGTTTCTGAGATTAGGATAGTAACATAAAGTTTATTTTTTTATGTCTCTAATCTTGGAATCCTTATTTTTATTTTGCAGAGAAATATTTTAATAATTATAATTTTTGTATAGTATAGCAGGTAGGATAGATGCCATAAGGATTGAGAAGCCTGGATAGATGTGGCTTTTAAGAGTAGGCGAGATAGATGTTTAAGAGACTATGGAATAATTATTATTTTAGACTACTTATCATTTGGTGGAGACCGATTAAAGATAAGTAGTCTATATTTAATAGCTATGTATACAATTTGTATGAGAATATCCAATGGCTACTAGTTGTAAAATGTTCGTTGTTTCAGATAAAGTTGGGGCTAATAATTTAAACTACTAATCATATGAAGTACTTCCTAAAGGTTGAATATTATAAGCTTCAAGCATTTCGTTTATTTGATAAATATTATTTATAGCACATGCACCTAAAATACACTTATAAATGTATCCTTCCGTTTTCATGGAGTTTAATTTAATATTTGATTTGTCCAATAACATTTCCGCTTCAGGAAGAGAGAGTTTTAGTCCAATGCACAAACCAAGTACAGACTGTATTGTTGTAGAATACTCCTCATCATTTCTTAATCGCTGAATTGTTTTTTCACCTACAAGGGAAGCGTTGGCCAGTTCTTTATTTGACATCTTTTGTTCTTTCATTAACTGTACTAAAGTCTCTGCAAACGAGCCTGGGTATCTGCGCATAGCATTTGATTGTTTAGGTGCATTCTGAATCTGTTCAAGAAGTGCCCTATTATAATCAGTCATTACAAAAGAATACTCAACACCAGAAGGTTGCAGCACTGCTTTTGTCAGAAAATATGAGTAGTTTGCTTGGTCATGATATTTGGATTCATAAGTATATCCAACATTAAACAATAGACAACACTCATCCACATGATCTAAAGCATATGAAGACATATGCGCTATACCGATATCATCAATATGAATATATTCTGGTCGATTAATACACAAATGTCCATCTAAATATACTACCTTGCCTGAATCGATAATTTTTCGAAAAGTTGGGTTAAAGCAATAGGCTTTAAACAAATCTGCAGCAGAAATCGTAAATGTCTGATTTCTCCCAATGGCTTCAGCTTTAAAAGTAAAATGTGGAATATAGCGGCCATTCACATAGTTGTATGCACCATCAACAATGGCATATCCTAATTCCTGCATTCTTATCTTTACAGCTTGGCGTGAAATACCATAGAACCGAGATAATTCATCTATCACGAGTTCAATATTTTCTATGTTTTTTCCTTCATTCAAGCAAATATTATATTCTCTAAATAACTGCTCTATTTTAATTTTAGCTGTTTTAGATGGCATAAGAATATGCATTGCTATTCCATTAGCCTGCCATTCCATCCAATCAATGGCTTTCCATTTTCCACTGTCTTTTACATTTGTTTCAATAGAACATTTGATATTCTTTCCAATCCTATCATTTGAACCTATTATATTCATTAGTATATGATATGGTTGATGTCTATACCAATGAAAGCATTCATGTGCAATGGTGCTGTTAACCGTTCCTAAGGTTCTTTCGTAGTATACTCTTGGGTCAATATACATTGTTCCACGCTGAGCGTCCTTGATAAGAATTTTACGATTCTTACCATATATTTTCCCATCCTCGAAAGCAATCAAGCCGAAAATTGAAAGTTCCTCAGATAAATGAACATTTTCCACAATATTGAGATTCATTTGATCTCTGGCAATCTCTCTTATTGGAACCGGAACTGATTGGCACAAAGCCTGTGGGTAATATTTTGTTAAGAATTTATTAGCTTCCTCTTCAAATTTATCTCTCGTTATAATAGGAACTAGTTCGTCTGAGAAACTATCATTATCAGCTTCCTCTTGTGCTTCACAAGCATCAACACATAAAACAGTAAAATCTTTAAGCTCTGTAGCTACACTAAGCTGACAATGCACGCTAAACCACTTTTCTGTAAAGGATGATTTTCCGCTTTTTGATGATAACTTTTCGATGTCACAGGAAACGATAACATCGAAAGTAATATATCCTTCCTGCGGTTGATCAATATGAAGGACATTTTCAATCTCTAAATCTGCTGCATCTGCCGATTTAGAGATTGAACTTTCATTTGCTAGATATTCTAAAATAGAATCCTTAATGTCATTAAAGCGAGTCTGGTCAATTAATTTATGCAGAGCACTTTTTTCATATTGCTCATAATAATCCAATTTTGAATCATTTAGAGTTTTACGCAGTTCTCTCCAATTTGGCATGTACAAATTCATATATGCACTGAATATAGCATTATGCGTACGCTCTCGTAAATGAATCAATTCGTGCAAAATTATATAATCCAGACACTCTATCGGCTTTTGTACCAGTTGTAAATTGAACCACAATTTTTTCTTATCTGTATTGCAGGTACCCCACTTAGTAATCATGTATTTTGTTTGCCACGAATCACAATGGAGGTTGGTCAATTCTTCCCATTTGGGCAACAGTCGCTTTATCTCAGCTTGCAGCATAGCACGGTACTGTTCACGCACAAAGCTTTCACGTTGCTTGACTGTACTTTCAGCGCGCATGGAAAGAACAACTTTATTGCCATGAATTTCAAACGAATTTTTCGAGCGATTTTCTTCAAAGTACAAGAAATACTGTTTACCCCAAATATATAAGGTTTCGCCAGAAACATACTGTCTTTTAGAAGAACGTGACTGTTCTTCATATTTACTAATCTGTTTCTTTATCCAGCTCAGATTCGTTCTTGCAAACATCTCAATTGCCTTGTCATTCATGGTCAGTGGAGCTGAAATGACAACATTCCCATAAGGTGGTTTAACATACAAATGAAGATTTTTGATAGCCTTTTTTTCAACTTCAATAGGAATACCTGATAATGTAAGTTGCATTAGTATTCCTCCTGTTTCTCAATAATCTTATATATACGTTCTACTTCTGTCTTATCATTTAAGACTTTGAACAATCCTCGTTTTATATGATTTTCTTTAATTGGGTCACCACGGAAGGCTGCTTGTTTTTCACGAATCACTATGTCGTCTAGTTTAATTGCTAATTGTTCATCGTAGCCAGTGTTATCATAAAGCGCCTGTAATGCGCGACTTTTTCTGATACTTTCAGGGTAATCCTCATTTTCATCAGGTTTTTCAACCTTACGAGCTAGCTCTATATATTTAGCAAGCAACTCAGCATAATCTTCAACGCCTCTTTTTCTCTGAGCAATTAGTTCACTTAGAATCGCTGACATCTTTTCATAATACTTAGGATTAACGCTGACCTTCTCTACAACCTTACGACGGATATTATTCTCAATGGCTTCTGCCGCACCTTCTTTTTTACCTTTATCTGTTTCGTCAGTCATGTCTTTGCCTAAATCAATAATAAAATCAAGCAATGTAAAATCATCAAATTCACCAATCTTAACACTCTCGGAAGCTGTAATGTAGTTATCAATCATCTTGCGCATATCAGGCTCGTAGGCTTTGTAATCTAGGAAGTCTCCACTTTTATTACCGATAGATTCTCTTAATGCAATATAAAATGTAACCTTCTTTTCATAGGCCAGTATTTCAGAAGATGATAATTGTTCACAAAAATATGGTTTAGCTTCAGAAAAAGCACGAACTAGAGTACTTACTAAACGATATAATTTTTCACGAAGACGCTGGTATGCTTGTTCTGTTTCTTCATCGTTTATCTCGCTACCACAGAAATAATGAAGGTATTGCAAGTCTTCGCGCGGCTCTTCTACACCTTCGCACAATTCTTCGATCTCATCGTAGACTTCCTTGAAATGTTTTATTGCTTCTGTACTACGATTTTTAATAAGGCCCTTTACGTCTTCTTCGTCATAGTTTTCAAATGCACCAGAAGTATACGCATTTACTGCATCAGTCAAATCACCAAAAAGCTGCTTATAATCAA
The DNA here is from genome assembly GCF_016765585.1 of Clostridium rhizosphaerae. Lineage (GTDB taxonomy): Bacteria > Bacillota > Clostridia > Clostridiales > Clostridiaceae > Clostridium_AT > Clostridium_AT rhizosphaerae. The sequence goes on along the minus strand of NZ_JAESWC010000018.1, from coordinate 43,564 downwards.
CAATGTAACCAAACTCTTTTGTATCACCATGCAACCTGTTAACACGACAGATTGCTTGGAAGAGTCCATGATCGTGCATCTTTCTATCAATATACAGATATGTGCAAGGTGGCGCATCAAATCCTGTTAACAGCTTATCAACTACAATCAGAAGTTTCATATTAGCAGGCTCATCAATAAACTTTTTCTTTGCCTGATCCTCGAAAGCTTCTACCTTCTTTTGAATATGCAATTTTTCTGGTAAGTTAGTAGGGTCGAGGCCAAGCATCTTCAAATAGATTTCATATTTTTCAAAGGTTTCTGTGTCATCCTCATCACTTACTGTATCAGTTCTTAGATTACCAGGAAGAGGTGTGTAAGATGAGATGATGGCACACTTTTTGAATCCAAGTGACAAAAAGATTTCATAATACTTACATGCTGTATAAATATCTTCCGCCACTAGAATTGCATTACCGTTTCCATCTTCAAGTCTTGGTTTCATCTCAAAATCTTCAACTATATCCCATGCAACTTTACTTAATCGAGAACGTGAACTATACACCTTCTGCATATTTCCCCATTTAGCTTTTAACTTTGCTTTTGCACGGGGAGATAGGCCGCGTGTTTTTATGTCAAACCACTGGTCTACTTTATCCTGTGAAGACAGTTCCTGCGGAATATCACGATACTCATATCTCAAATCTAAAACAACACCATCAGCAACAGCTTCATTATATTTATAACTATGAATATAAGACCCGAATACTTCAATACTGGTTGCTTTATCTTTTTTCAATAAAGGTGTGCCAGTAAAACCGATAAAGATAGCTTTTGGCATAATTGCTTCCATTGCCGCATGCAACTTACCAGACTGCGTTCTGTGACACTCATCAACAAATACACATAAATCTCCTTTGGCCTCAAAATCCGATGGAAGTGACTTCTGTAATTCTTCAATGTATTTGTCGTAATCAGCTTCACTTGTTTCGCCACCGCGCTTGCCAAATTTATGCACAAGGGAACATATAAGTGAATCATCGTATTTATTTAAGCGTTCAATTAAGTCTCGTCCACTTTTTGTTCGCACGATTTTTTCATTAACACCAATATATGTTTTTTCAATCTGCTCGTCCAATTCATCACGGTCTGTAACGATCAAAACACGAGCATCTGGATTATTGGAAAGCACCCACTTAGAAAGCCACACCATTGTCAGTGTTTTACCACTTCCTTGTGTATGCCAGATTATTCCGTTCTTCATATTGCTAATACGGCTTTGTGCACGCTTTATTCCATAATATTGATTGTAGCGGCACACCTTTTTAGTACCTTTATCAAACACAATGAAGTTGTGTATCAAATCGATAAACCGTTCCTTATCATACATGGAATAAATCTGCTCTAATAGCATATTATTAAATTCCATGCACTTTTTCTGAATTCGAACGTCAGCCGGATCACGCTCATCTTCATTAGAAAGAAATCCATCCGGCTTCCATTCCATATAATATTTTTCTTTTGTCTTTAGTGTTCCGTAGCGCAAACCTTCGATTTCATTACCTGCCATACAGAACTGCACTGTAGAGAAAAAAGACTCAATAAACTCTTTCTTCTGATTAGTTAGGTTCTGTCTAATACCAAGAGAAACACTTACACTACTTTTCTTAAGTTCAATTACAGCAACAGCTATACCATTCAAATAGATTACAATATCAGGTCTCTTTTCCTGGTTTTCTATAACTGTAACTTCTTCAGCAATTGCAAAATCATTATTTGTAGGATGTTCAAAATCAACTAGATACACTGTAATAGGCGCAGCATCCGCATTTGGCTTTACTTTTATACCGTATTTCAAAAGTTCATAGACATTCTTGTTTACGTTGTAAATATCATGTTGTGCATTATTAGCAGTACGTAATAATTCATCAGTCACACGTCTAATAACAACGTCAGAATAGCCATGTCCTTTTAAGAAAGTAGCTAGCCTTTTTTCGTCAATATTCTTATTAACCTTATCCTTGAGATTGCCCATGTAGGCATAATCAAGGATGTTTTTATCCCTAAAAAATTTAATAACTTTCTTTTGAGTTTTAAACTCAGCTTCCCCTATACTCATTAGATAACCCCCATTTATATAAGTCGTATTTTCCCAGTTAACAATTCGCTCATCATGCCTTGCCTGATTTTGCGATACTTGACTAATTTTTCTTGTAATTGTTCTATTTCAGATTCCATATCTAATAGGATTTCTATAATACTTTTTCTTTCTTTCTCCTCAGGAATCATTATCTCTAGAGTTCTAACATCTTCAACAGTCAGATTGTGTTGAGCACCTACTTTTTCATGAGAAAAAATTTGCTTCTGCCCATCATCAGACAATAGATAAAGCATACACCATTCAGCCATAGATGCATCTTTTAACTTTGCAATACCAACAGCACCACCAGCAAATGCAGTATACTCATTATCAAATACAGCGACATTTCCTATACGTCCAGAAATTGAAATTAGCAAACATACTTCATCCAATAATATTTTTGAATACTTAATTGCTATGCTATATGGAATATAAAAGTCCGTATCGTAATTTATACTAAAACTTTCAAAATCTTTATTCTGAATAAAAGGTATTGTACCATTTTGATTTGTAGTAACAAGTGATGGTTTAATTTCTGCACTATAGTCAAATCCTGTTTGTTTTGTAATCAGATAACATAACTGCTCCAGTGTAGATTTATTCCATTCTCCTTCAAACCCTGGAAGTCTTTTCTTTCCGGTCAGCAATTCCTGCATAGTACCTTGTTTTATAACCTTTTTCTTTCCAATCAGTTTTTCAAGGCTTGTGATAAGGTCATCTATATCGGAAAGTGCTTTGGCAACAGCTGTTTGCTCGCTTTTGTCAATTGGTATATTTATTTTTATATCTTCAAGACTTTTCTTTGAGATTTCAAGAAAAGTTGAACCATGAGCTTTCTTTATCATTTCGTCTTTCAAAGGTTTTATAGCATAATAAATAAATTCATTATCAAAGGAATCGCGGCATACAAGATTTTTAAAGCCTTGATTTGTTGCAACCCTGGTTGTAGCAATAACCACTTCACCAATTGTTGCTCTAGTACATAATAATAACGTTCCTTTCGGCAATAATGTCGCTCCACTATTTGCCAAACCTTCTTTAGTTATGCATCTTTCAGTTGTCTTTAAATATTTGCTTTTTTGGTTTGTAATATCAGATGGAGTGCACCATATAATATCTCCATTCCAGTAAGAAGGGTTGCAAGTACTCGGAGTTCCCCCACTATAGATATCGGCTATATTTCTAATTTCTTCTGTCATCCATCCGATTACCATGCAAATCCCATCCTTTCCAGATGAGACTTAACTTTTGCCTCGTAATCTTCAACCTTTGTTGAAAGTTCTGGCAGAGTATCTTCATAGCGTTCAGCTAGTTCAATGATACGATTAGCAAGACGGTGGGAAATAGCCGAATACAGTTCTTCAATGCCATTACAGATTGTATAGAACCATTTTCTATTAACTAACAAGTCCATAATCTCTTCGTCAGTAAGAGTTTTATATCGATTACGACATTTTTTATCAAGCGCAGCTTCAAACTCTTTTATGAGCTTACTAAATTCGTCAGCCTTCTTTATGAGGTCAAGTGCTACTGTTAGTTCATCGTAGTCGGCCTTGTACTTTTCGGGTATTTCAGAAACATTGCGTACTTCTGCTAATCGCTCATTGATTGATTTTGCGCTCACAGTACCTTTATCAGTGTATGCATTTTTACAGAGGGGTTGTTTTTCAATATATTCGGTATACAATTTCTTAGTTTTGATGTCAGGAAAAATAGCTAACATCTTTTCAAGCGCATCTGTTTCCTCAGTGTGAAGGTGAGAAAGAATTGTGCTGATTTCTGCCTCGATATCCTTAATCTTTACTTTTCCATCCTCAGAGATAGAAGAAAGCACTGAGTTTTCATCTGTGTTCTCTAATAGTTCTGCAAGTCTTGATTCTGTTTCGGCTGCAACAACCTGAGCATCTTCAATTGCTTTCTTTTCTTCTGGAAAAAGAGCTGCGATGACAATTTCCTTAAGTATCAAAACTGGCTCCCAACCAATAATCTTTTCATCACCTTTATTTTTACCGGATGTTACCGTTCCCATGATGTTTTCTGTATCTCTAGCAAGACCGTAGCCTCTTTCATCAGCCTTAATCATCATGACATCATCATTTAATATCTCATTCCAATAAGCGAGAAGAACCTGATAAACGTCATATTTATTAAGTAATGTTAGTGGTTCATACTCGGCTATAAGCTTCTGAGCTAAGGATATAATCATTTTCTTAATGTCAGTGTCTGCATTTACTGTAGTAAGTGGCCCCTCAGCATAATTTTTCCAACGTAAAAAGGCATTATCAACCTTATTACCATAGGCAGCAAACTCTTCATTAGAATAAACTGTTTGTCTAATGTGATCTTTATCGACCTTTAAAGCAAAGAAGCCCTCACTGTGTTCTTTTAATAATGAATCTTTGAGTGTTGGAAATGCACTCCAATATTTAGCTAAGCTTTCAACATCCACAGCAGGGATACCACCATGAATATGAGCCTGAATACTCTGTAAATCCGACACATCAGAAGAATCAATATATCTGGAAATATTCAAGTCGTACTTATTCTTTATTTTGATTTCCTGATTTGGAACAAAACGTGCATACTTCTTATCCGTTTTAATCTGTTCATTAAAAGTAGTAACAATTTTATAGATATCCTGTTCTCGTAGACGGTTCTTGTTTCCATCCTTTACAAATCCATTACTGGCATCAATCATAAAAATACCGCCGCGGTTTTCAGCACCTTCTTTATCTATAACTAGAATACACGCTGATATTCCTGTACCATAAAATAGGTTAGGTGGAAGGCCAATAATTCCTTTTATCCAACCTTTGTCAACGATACTTTTACGGATTGTTGATTCTGCTTTTCCTCTGAAAAGAACACCGAGAGGTAAAACTACAGCAGCCTTACCATCATTTCTCAGCGACTTCAATATATGCATAAGCCATGCATAGTCACCATTTGATTCAGGTGGTCTATCACCATATCCGTCAAATCTACCATATTCTTCAAGACCATCTGTCCAGTTCTTAAGAGAAAATGGAGGATTAGCCACAATGTAATCAAATCTCTTCAGTTGAGTATCGTCACCATCTTTTTTATATTGTGGATCAGAGAAAGTATTGCCTGACTTAATAACAACAGTTGTTTTGTTATGAAGCACTGCATTCATTAAAGCAAGGCCTGCTGTGGTAACTTCTTTTTCCTGACCATATCCACTTACAGTATCAAATGGTGCAGCTTCCAATGCTCTTATTAAAAGGGAACCAGAACCGCATGCTGGATCATATACCTCTGCAGCTCTCTTTGTACACTTATCAATTTCAATTACCTTGGTTAGAATACGAGAAACCTCTGCAGGCGTGTAGAATTGTCCCTTACTCTTACCACTTTCAGATGCGAAATGGCGCATCAAATACTCATAAGCATCTCCGATAATATCATCGCCTGTAGCTTTGTTATTTTTAAAGTTTAATTCTGGGCGTTGAAAAATAGCTATAATGCCTGTAAGCTTATCTATCATTTCTTGGCCCTTACCAAGCTTCGTTTCATCATTAAAATGTACGTTATCAATAACACCCTTTAAACGATTATTCTTTTCTGGTTCGGTGAAGCGAGCGATAATTTTATCAATACCTTCACCAATATTTTTATTATTTTTCAATGCAATAATATCATTGAAACTACAACCAGTTCTTTTATCAGGGTCAGGCTCAGGATCATGGGATTTATCAAAAACAGTAATATCTGCCCAATCATCGCCTAAATATTTATCTGTTACATATTTCATAAATAACAGCGTTAAAATATAATCCTTATATTGTGTGGCATCCATTCCGCCCCTTAATTTGTCACAACTTGCCCATAGGGAATTGTATAGCTCTGTTTTTTTAACTGCCATTTTCGTTTATTCCTCCGAATCTAATGTTATTCAATATAGTTTTTGAAAGTGATTATTCAATGGCGCTCTTGCCACTTTTCACCCAAGCATCAAGTTCGGAGCATTTGAATTTCCACTGCTTTCCGATTTTGTGCGCTGGAACCCCCTTCCCATTTCTTATCCATCCACGGACTGTTACAGATTTGACTCCCAAATAATCAGCAGCTTCTTCAATATTAATCCATTTATCATTTAATTTTTCTTCCATTATTTCACCTCACGAAGCTGAAAATAGTTATAAATAACCTTCATTATTATACATCTAAACTTAGAAAGACTCAATTAGTTTTCTGTTATTTCTTGATATTTGTTATTATTTTCTATGGCACTCTCAAAAAATACATGCAAAATTAAGAGACCGGACACAGTTGTGTCCGGTCTTTTTTTATTCCTTGCAACTAGAAAATATAACTGCTTACATATCAAACCAACAGAATGACCCATTTTTTCGAAAATATCGGACACAATTGTGTCTGAGGTTTTAACGTTTTTTTATTGCATAATATATCCAGAAAGTCAAATCTATTTTGTTAATCAAAACATTCAATGCCTGATTTGCAATAAGGCAAAGGATACATATTGTTTCACACTGTTAATAAAAACAGCTGCGTTGCAATAGAAGTACCCTCCCTTATTGCGCTCATTTTTAGGGTTTGTGTACTTCGTTTAGGCACAAACCCTATTTTTGTATCCTTTGCCGCCAAAGCAAGATGGCGGAAAGGGTGCAATTATGTCAAGAAACTACAAAACCAGCCAAAAGAACCGTACCAACTATATCTACTACCCACTAGAAGGGCAGGCAATAACAATTAAGCTTAATGAGGAGGAAACAACAACCGCTATCATTGCCACTCTGCATAGTTTTGACGATGCAGAGGTAGATGCTGACAGACGTGAAAATTATCATGTGCCAGTACACATGAATGCTTATTACGATGAAAGCGAAGCTGATGCAGCTGACCGCAATCCATATTTAATTGATAATACTTATCACCCATTGGAAAGCATTATTAAGTCTATTGAAGAAACTGAGCAAGAGGAAAAGATAGACAGGCTAAGAGCAGCAATTGAAACACTAAAGCCTCAGCAGAAGGAGCTTATTAAGAAAGTATTCTATGAAAAGCGCAGCAAGGTTTCTATCGCTGCAGAAGAAGGTGTTAAGGAGGCTGCTATTAGAAACCGTTTAAAAAAGATTTATGAGAACCTTCGTAAAAAGATCTAAAAAATAGGGGAGCAATCCCCTAAATAAAGCTTTGAAAAATAGAGAGAAAGCTTTTCTAAATAAAGTTTTGAAAAGTGGGGGTTCGATTCCTCTAAAATTTTTGCATATGGACAGAGGGTTAAAAAACCTTTGAAAGGAGAGAAATCTATGAGTTTAAAACATAAGGTAAGTATCAACATTGCACATCCAAGCGGCAATCCTAAGCCAGTTGTTGAAAGCGGCACAAGGCAAATTCGCAAAAGATTATTAGATTTTCTTTTTGGTGAAAAAATGAATGTACTTGTGCTTACACCGGGGGATTCCGTTGAAACTGTGGAAATCCGTGAAGTTAAAGGAGGTGAAAGCCATGAGTAAAATTAAGCTGCTGCTTGATTTGGTTTCAGATATGCGTTCTTTGGCAGATAGTTTGCAGGCTGTTTGCGAGGCAATGGCAGAAGGTGAACCTGCAGCTGAAGATACGAAGCCTGCTTCAATTGAAGAGTCAGAGCCAAAGAAAACAGCAAAGTCAGCTAATAAGAAAGTTAAGCTTGAGGATGTAAGGGCTGTCCTTGCAGAAAAGAGCCAAGCTGGTATGACTGCCAAGGTTCGAGAAATCATTGAGAAATATGGTGCAACCAAGTTAAGCGAGATTGATCCTAAGCATTATGCTGAGGTTTTGAAAGCTGCGGAGGGACTTGTAAATGAGTAACCAAGCTATGCTTTCAGCATCAAAGATAAATAAAGAATTTAATGAAATTACGGAGGATAAAAATTATGGCAAAGGGAAACAAAACTAAGGTTATTACAGGTACAAACACTCGTTTAAGCTATTTCAACGGCTGGGAGCCCATTTCAATTAACGGCAGTCCGGAGAAATATTCTGTATCAGTGCTTGTACCTAAAACGGATACAGAAACTATAAATGCTATTAATTCAGCGGTAGATGCGGCAATTGAAGAGGGTATCGCAAAGTTTGGGGGCAAAAAGCCAAATAAGGCTGCCATAAAGCTGCCTTTAAGGGATGGCGACGTTGAGCGTCAAGAGGATGATGCCTACAAAGGCCATTATTTTGTAAATGCCAATAGTATAATTGCACCTGAGATTGTGGACAAGGCAGTAAAGCCCATTCTTGACCACAGTGAAGTTTACAGCGGCTGTTATGCAAGGGTGTCTTTGAATTTTTTTGCTTTTAACAGTAATAACAGCAAAGGTGTTGCCTGCTGGCTTGGCAACCTCCAAAAGATTAAGGATGGCGAGCCATTAAGCGCCAGAACTAATGCAGCTGAGGATTTCACTATTTTGGAAGAGGAAGATTTTTTATCATAAGAAAAAATAATTATAAGATGAGGCGGCGGAGGATATTCTGCTGCCTTATTCTTTTGAAAGGATGGTATTTATATGAAATATATCTCAATAGATATTGAAACCTTTTCCAGCATTAATCTTCAAAGGTCCGGTGTTTATCGCTATGCAGAAAGTAAGGATTTTGAAATATTGCTTTTTGGATATTCAATAGATGGTGGCGAGGTTGTGGTGGCGGATATTGCAAGCGGCGAAAAAATTCCAATTGAAATTATAAATGCTCTTACTGATGTTTCTGTTATTAAGTGGGCCTTTAATGCGCAGTTTGAAAGAATCTGCTTGTCAAGGTGGCTTGGCATGAAAGCTGGTACTTATCTTTCACCTACGTCCTGGCACTGCACCAGGGTATGGGCATTAGCCTTAGGACTTCCCTTATCCCTTGAGGCTGTGGGAGAAGTTTTGGGACTTGAAAAGCAGAAGCTATCAGAAGGAAAAAACTTAATTAAATATTTTTGTGTTCCATGTGCTCAGGGCAAATCAAAGGTTGGGCGTACTCGTAATCTGCCTTATCATGACGCAGAAAAATGGGAAAGGTTTATTTCTTATAATAAGCGTGATGTGGAAACAGAAATGGAAATACAAAATAAATTATCTAAATTTCCTGTATCGGGAACCGAATGGGAAAATTACTGCTTGGATCAGATAATCAATGACCGAGGTATTGCTCTTGATATGGATTTTGTAAGGCAGGCAATTTTCTGTGATGAAAAATTTAAAGCAGAAAATATTAATAAAGCAAAGGTGCTGACAGGGCTTCTAAACCCTAATTCTCCAGCGCAATTAAAAGCTTGGCTTTATAAGCAGGGTATGGAAACAGCATCTCTTTCAAAGGATGCAGTTTCAAAGCTTATTGAAGACACTGAGGGAGAAGTACAGGATGCACTTTCTATAAGACAGCAGCTTGCAAAAAGCAGCGTAAAAAAATATGCAGCTATGGAAAAGGTAGTTTGCAGTGACAGTAGAGCCAGGGGGTTAATTCAATTTTATGGCGCAAATAGAACTGGCAGATATTCCAGCAAGCTAATCCAGGTGCAAAACCTGCCTCAAAACTACATTCCCGATTTAAAAGAAGCTCGTGCTTTAGTTAAAGCCGGCAACCTTGAAGCCTTGGATTTGCTTTATGACAGCATTCCAACTGTGCTGTCGGAGTTAATCAGAACAGCCTTTACATCAAAGCCTAAGCATAGATTTATCATAAGTGATCTAAGTGCAATTGAGGCCCGGGTCCTTGCGTGGCTTTCAAATGAACGCTGGAGAATGGAGGTATTTGCAGGTGGCGGAGATATCTACTGCGCCTCAGCCTCACAGATGTTTAAGGTTCCCGTTGAGAAAAACGGTGTTAATGGGTACTTAAGGCAGAAGGGCAAAATAGCAGAATTGGCCTTAGGCTACGGCGGCTCTGTAGGGGCCCTTAAAGCAATGGGTGCAACAAACATGGGACTTTTAGAGGACGAACTGCAGCCCTTAGTTACAGCTTGGAGAAATACTAATCCTAATATTACTTCTCTTTGGTGGGGAATAGACCGTGCGGTGAAAACTGTAATAAAAACAAAACAACCTCTAGAAGTTTATGGCATCAGGATTTTTTATGAAAGTGGAATTCTCTTTATTAAACTTCCAAGCGGCAGAAGCCTTTCCTATATAAAGCCACTTATTGCAGGTAACAAATTCGGCGGCGAATCTGTTACCTATGAAGGCGTGGGCGGCAGTAAGAAATGGGAAAGGATAGAAAGCTATGGCCCTAAGTTTACAGAGAATATTGTACAAGCTATTAGTCGTGATATTTTAGCAGAGGCAATGCTTAGGTTATCTTCCTGTGGCTTTAAAATCGTCATGCATGTCCACGATGAAGTTGTAATAGAAGCACCAAATAATATATCTTCTGCAGAGGAAATATGTGCACTTATGAGTGAAACACCGGCATGGGCAAAGGGACTTATTCTTAAGGCTGAGGGTTATGAGTGTGAATTTTATAAAAAGGAATGAGGAACAAGAAGAATAAAAAATCTTAGATAATTAGGGGTTCGATTATACCATCTTTTTCGCTTATAGGCAGAGGATATTTCCTCAATAAATTTAACGGAGGTATTTCTATGAGCGAAATACAAATTTTTAAAAATTCAGAGTTTGGTATAGTCAGAACCATTGAAGAAAATGGGAAGGTAATATTTTGCGGAACTGATATTGCATCAGCGCTAGGTTATACAAATCCGCAGAAAGCAATCAAAGATCATTGCCGTGAAGATGGGGTAACGTTTCGTTCAGTCATGGACAATATTGGCAGAACTCAGCAAGCTAAGTTTATAGATGAAGGAAATCTATATCGTCTTATAACCCACAGTAAATTACCTGCTGCAGAGCGTTTTGAGCAATGGGTTTTTGATGAGGTTTTACCTTCTATTAATAAGCATGGTGCCTATATTACCACGCAGAAGCTTGAAGAGATTATGAATGATCCGGATTCCTGGATCAAGGTATTAACTGCACTTAAGGCTGAAAGAGCGGAAAAGGAACGTCTGCAAATTAAGGTAACAGAGGATAAGCCAAAGGTTGTGTTTGCAAATGCAGTAGCAGTATCGGATGGGACAATTCTTATTGGGGAGCTTGCGAAAATCCTTAAAGGCAATGGTGCAGCTATTGGTCAAAATCGTTTGTTTGAACGCCTGCGTCAGGAAGGATTTCTTATAAAGCGTAAAGGGACAGACTATAATGCTCCAACACAAATGGCTATGGAATTAGGGTTGTTCAAGGTTAAAGAAACAGCAATTACGCATTCTGATGGTCACGTTACAATTTCAAAAACAACAAAGGTTACAGGTAAAGGGCAGCAGTATTTTATTAATCGATACTTGGGGGAGGCTTAGCAATATGAGAGTTAATAAATTAAATTCTGAAGGCTGTTTTGATCCAATTCCTATTGTAACCTTTACTAACCTTTCTAATGAGAAAAAGGCAGAGAAAAACTCTGTCTTTAAGCCTTTTGTGTATATTTGCTCCAATTATTCAGGAAATACCGGCAGAGATGTAAAAAAGACTCGTGATTTTTGCAGCTTTGCCATAAGGAAAAATTATATTCCCCTTGCTTCTTACATGCTTTTTTCTAAGCTTTTGGATACTGATAATCCTATAAAACGGGAACTAGCCATGATTTTACTTGGGAAATGCAGTGAGCTTTGGGTGTTTGGAAGTACCATATCAAAGGCTATGGCTGAAGAAATTGCAAAGGCAAAGAAGCTTAAACTTTTAATAAGGTATTTTAATGAGAACTTAGAGGAGGTTGATATTTTATGAAAATAGCAGTGGGAAATAGACGCATGGATAAAAATTGGAAAAATACAGATATTTCCTGGGAAATTTTTACCACTCGTGTAAAGACTACACAAAAAACAACAGAAACCGTAGAAGAATATCGTAAGCTAAAAAAAGGACAGCAGGATGCTGTTAAAGACGTAGGGGGTTTTGTGGGTGGACACTTAAGAGATGGCAGACGAAAGAAGGGTCATGTGCTTTGCCGTTCACTTTTGACTCTGGATATGGATTATGGAACAGCAGACATATGGGAGCAGATTACAATGCTTTTTGATTTTAAATGCTGCATGTATTCAACCCATAAACATACGCCGGAAAATCCAAGACTTCGTTTAATAATTCCTCTTGCCCGTGAAATCAGCGAAGAAGAGTATGCAGCTGTCAGCCGTATGGTGGCAAAGGAAATAGGCATTGACCTTTTTGATGCTACAACCTATGAAGCAGAGCGCCTTATGTACTGGCCTTCCACCTCTTCAAATGGTGTATTTGTATATAAGGAAAGTAGCGGGATATTACTTGACCCGGAGGAATACCTTGCAAAATATGATAATTGGAGGGATACCACTACTTGGCCCGTATCTTCCCGTGAGTCTCAGATTATAAAAAGAAGTTTAAAAGAACAGGCAGACCCACTTTTAAAGGAGGGGGTTATAGGAACCTTCTGTCGTACTTATGGGATTCGCGAGGCAATTGAAAAATTCTTGGCTGAGGTTTATGCACCTTCAATGATGGAGGGCCGCTATGATTATATTCTTGCTGACAGCAGTGCAGGTGTAATTATTTATGAGGATAAATTTGCCTACAGCCATCATGCCACAGACCCTGCAAGCGGTCTGCTTTTAAATGCCTTTGACCTTGTGCGTATACATAAATTTGGTCAGCTTGATGATAAGGCGGCTGTAAATACAGCAGAAAGCAAGCTTCCTTCTTTTGCTGCAATGCGGGACTTTGCTGTTAAGGATGCTAAAGTAAAAGCAGAGTTTGTAAAAGAGAGGCAAGTGCAGGCTGCGGAGGAGTTTTCAGAGGTTGATTGGCAGACAGCTTTAGAACTTGATAAGCAGGGCAGAATAAAGGATACTCTTGATAATATTGTTATGATTTTAAGCTCCGATGAAGGGCTTAAGTCACTTGCTTTTAACTGCCATCGTGATGGTATAGATGCTAGGAGCGGCCTGCCTTGGGAGCAGATAAAGAGCGGTTGGAATGATTCTGATAATGCCTGTTTAAAGGTTTATCTAAGCAGCAGGTATGGAATTTATTCCCCAACTAAAACAAAGGATGCTGTGCTGGCAGTTGCTTCAGAAAGGGCTTATCATCCCATTAAGGAATATCTTGATAATTTGCCTAAATGGGATGGCGTTAATCGCGCGGAAAATCTTCTTATAGATTATTTTGGTGCAGCTAATAACAGTTATACAAAAGCCGTGATCAGAAAAACACTTGTGGCGGCAGTGGCACGAATTTATCATCCGGGAACAAAATTTGATAGTGTGCTTATTTTAAATGGGCCCCAAGGCATCGGTAAATCCACCTTCTTTTCAAAGCTAGCGGGAGATTGGTTTTCAGACAGCTTAACTATTACAGATATGAAGGATAAGTCTGGTCCCGAAAAGCTGCAGGGTTATTGGATACTTGAGCTTGGCGAGCTTGCAGGAATGCGCAAGACCGAGGTTGAAATTGTAAAATCCTTTGTGTCAAGAGTAGATGATAAATATAGGGCAAGCTATGGAGTTAACGTAGAAAATCATCCTCGCCAGTGCGTCATTGTTGGTTCTACCAACGCTGAGAATGGTTTTTTGCGTGATATAACAGGCAACCGCAGATTTTGGCCCGTACCTATCAGCGGCAATGCTGATAAAAAGTCCTGGCAGATTACACCTGAAGAAGTAAAGCAGATTTGGGCAGAGGCTTTATATCTTTATCAACGAGGGGAAAAACTTTACCTTGAAGGTGAGGAGGCTGTTCTAGCCGGCAGTGAGCAGGCAGATGCCATGGAAACGGATGAACGTGAAGGCTTGGTTCGTGCTTATCTTGATGTTCTTTTGCCTGAGAATTGGGACACCCTGTCTTTATATGAGCGCAGAAATTTTCTAAGCGGCAGCGAATTTGCTAGCGGCACCCGCATAGGCACTGTAAAACGAAACCTTGTGTGCAACATGGAAATTTGGTGCGAGTGCTTTGGCAAGGATGCTTCTTCTATGAAAACAGCGGATTCCTATGCTATCGGAGCCATCATGAGAAAAATCAGCGACTGGGACAGGTATTGCGGCAACAAAAACGGAACAAGCAATTTTCCTATCTACGGAAAACAGCGTGCTTATTCCAGAGTAAAGGAACTTCAGTAGGGTTGTGCTATAGCTTGTCTCCAAACTGATTCACTTAAAAGGCTAGTGAGTTAAAGATAGGCAAGCTGTTTGGAACAGTTGGAACAAATTGATAGCTATATAAATAAAAATAGTAAAAAAGAAAGAGTGAGCATATGCAGGTGTAGGTATAGGCGCGTATAGGAAAATTAGTTTAAAATTGTTTTTCTGTTCTGTTTTGTTATCAGGTGATTGATTTAAGTTGCAAGCAGGTGTTTTAACAATCATGTGGTTTGGATTTAACCTTCATGTAGGGGGCTTAACAGTTATATGGTTTGGACTTACTAGGAGTTTTGAACTTACGAGCAAGCTAATATTAGGCTTTGGAGACTGGGGCAAAAAGATAATGTGGTTATGCATCATATAATTTATAAAAGAACCATTGATGAGCAAGTGTTAAGGTGCTTTCGAAAAAGCAGACAGGGTATGAGGCCTTGATGGAGGCGGTTATGGCTAGGATAAACGTGCGATAATCTTGGAGGAATTTCTGTTAGAGATTGCAGAAAGCTCTATTAGCTCTAAAGTGCAGCTAGATAACTAGTTAACTAGAAATATAGATAAATAGAAAAAAAGTTAACTAGTTATCTAGCTGGAGTTTTTGATAAAAAGTAATGCACTTATAAGCGGCAGTTAACATAAACTGGTTGAACATTTTTTAGTTAACATAGCTAAAGTGATTTAATAAATGATTTTTAAAATTAATGAAGGTAATTACACATGTTTATCGAACTATATAATTATTGAATAATATATGGAAAAGAAGCAAAATAAAGTATTGTGCAATTTTTGGGGGAAGCTTTGCCTATATATAAAAAAGGAGGATATGAATATGGAAAAGAAGCAAATGGCATTTATTGTTACAACAAATGGTAGAAAGGATAATACTGAAGAACTCAATAATTTGCTAAATAGTGGCTGGACAGTAAGTATGATTACTCAGATGAGTGGTACGGATGGGCTGGCTTGTAATGCTTTGGTTATTCTTGAAAAGGAAGCATAGTATTTAAAATTGATAAGTAATTTTTTGTATGATTGACTAATTATGCAAATCTAATAAATGAATAATGGTAATTTGCTATGTACTAAGGAATTATCAGTTATAGTTAAGAATTAGCGAAACAGGTTCGCGAGTCTAAGTAAATATGGCATATTTAGCGAACCTGATTCATGGGTTTAATAGTTATGTGCAATTTTAGATTTACAGAGTGATAGCTTTAAATTTTAAATTGTATTTTATTGAGCGGTAATAGTTAGATATTAATAATTATCTTATAAGATTATTTTGGCTAATAAAAGTGGAGGTGTATTTATATGATTTTATCAGCAGATGCTTTCGAGAGAGCGTATTCATATATGAAAGATACTGCAGCTGACATTGAATGCGCAGTATTTGAAACTGTTATTTTGGGCAAATCTTCTGAAGAAGCTATGAACATTCTTGAAAAATATCAGTGTGAGGACGGTGGTTTTGGCAAGCTTGATTATGACTTAGGTTACCCCAATTCATGCCTTAGACATACTGAGAGTGCATGTCGACACATATTCAGAATAAATCCTTCTTATGAACATCCTGTTATTAAAAGGTTAATACCTTATTTATTACAAAACTATAATTATACTATTGGGCAATGGAATAACATACTTGTACCAGAAGTTAATGAATATCCTCATGCTATGTGGTATACATACATTGAAAACATAATAAACAAGCCTAAAAGCCGTAAACAGTTAATAGAACAATATAATCCAACCACCAATGCTGCACTAGCGGGTATACTATATAGATATAAAGAGTTGGTTCCGGAAAAAATTTTACATAGTATCATTAGTATACCAATTGAAAAAGTATACACATCTTATACTTCATTACCCTATGATATGAAATCAATGTTGTATTTTGTTCAAGCTTTAGATGATAATGAACTAAAAAATAATTTGTGTTCTCATCTTCTTGAAAAAGCTGACAATTCTATGAATCTGGACGAAAGTGAATGGAAAAATGATTATACTACTGGTCCTTGTAATATTATTACTTCACCAACTCATTCATTTTATGAAAAGTATAAGCTCTTAGTGGAACATCACTTAAATTTTATCATTGAAACCCAGCAAGAAGATGGTAGTTGGACTCCTGACTGGAGATGGGGAGACGCTGAATATTGGGAAATTGTAAAGAAGAAGCTTCAGGGCGTATTAACACTTAGAAATATTTCAGTATTAAAGAACTTTGGAAGAATTGAATGTATATAGGAAGGTGAAGATTATGAAAAAAGAATTTACAACTAAACCTGAAAAAATAATGGAAGCATGGCCTGGAGAACTGTCCTCCTTTTCTTGGCAGGATTTTGTCACAGCTATTCCATCACCATTATTTTTAATAACTACATACAAATCAAACGGAAAAGAAAATGCCTGTTTGCAGTCTTGGTCAACTTTTATTGGCGATTCTGGAGAATTTATCTGTATTATTGGTTCTGTATCAAAGCATGGACATTTATATCAAACATTAAATGAGACAAAATGCTGTGTTCTTAATTTCCCATCAAGGGATGTGTATGACAAATGTACAAAAACAATAGACAATAATGGCTTTGATGACGATGAAATTACTATGTCCGGATTGACAGCTGAAAAAGCAATAACAGTTCATGCTCCGCGTATTAAAGAATGCTTTCTCAATATTGAATGTGAATTATTATGGGAACATGAGCATTTTGAAAACAGCAACAGTGTCACCGTTGCTCTTAAAGCAACTCATATCTGCATGGATAGTGAACGGTATGATGAGAGTAAGCTTGGAAGGTATGGGAAAACAGGATATATGTTTAATATAAACTCTCTAAGAAACCCTGATACAGGAGAAGTGACACCTGATTGTTATGGAGCTATGGAATTATATAAATAAGGAACATACATAGATTTGTGTAAATCATATCTATGTATACTCCCAAATATCATTAAAAAGTTGTTTCGTTATCTTTTTATAATTCGAAAGAAATTAAAAGTTAGCTAGGGCAAATTCAGCTTAAAATGTGGTAGCTAAAACTGCACATAACAATGCATTCAAGTTCGCTTTGGCTAAATTATGGTCAAGCCAATGAAGAAGCCAAAGCACATTCCTTCACCAAGCCAAGTCTGGCTAAGTTCAGGAACGTCTTGAATGCGAGACGTTAGATGTAATTTTAGAGAAAAAGAGCGATAATTCAATAATTTTTTAGGTCGCTTTTATTATATTCAATTGTAATCTATTACGCGATGCACAGATTATTTATATTAGGTGGTGTAATGTTGAAAAAAATACTTCTTACTTCTGCAGGATTAAGTGAAAGTTTAAAAAAATTGTTTTTTACTCAGATAATGAAAAAACCTCAAGAAATAAAAATTATTCTCGTACCTTCTGCGTTAACAAATAATGATGGTGCACGTGAGGGGCTTTTATTGGGTATATTTGAGTTGGAAAACATGGGGATATTACCGGAGAATATTTTTGTTTATGATTTAAGATATATTTTATCAAAGAATTATTCTAGAATGCATCCTTTAAATTTGAACAATATTCCCTCTATATTCCGTCTTTTGTCAGTTGATGAAATGAATGAATATGACGTGTTGTTATTTAGTGGCGGCAACGCAAGTGTTTTGCTTGATGAAATTAATCGCACAGGATTTAATGAGGTTGCAATACAAGCGGTAGATAATGGATTGTTCTATCTTGGAGTTAGTGCAGGGAGTATGGTTGCCGCAGGAAATTTACCTTATAATTTGGGATATGTTAAAAATACAATAACTGTTCACTGTGAAAAAGGAACTACTTGTGGCAATCTACCTCAACAAGGTGAGATTTATTTAACAAATACGCAAGCGATATGGATATATGGTGATTACGCTCAAATTGTAGAGTGAAAAATTCTTATCTATGTTACCCCCGAAAAATGATACTACTCTTTAGTTAACATTATTCTTTTATTACCAAATAAATTTAAGGTTAGATATATTTGGCTTTGTTTAATGTGTAGAGGTAAAACTACATCTAACAAAATGTTGCTGTCCGCCTTGGCTGGTGGACTTTTCTTATATAGTATTGTGTAAATATATGGTTTATAATCTATATAAAGGTTAGTAGTGAATCATCGCCAAGGCACATTTTAAAAACTAAGATAGGGGGTATCTAAGTTTTCAAAACGTCAGCAACAAGAGACGTTAGCTGAAAAGTCATGTTTTGTATAGATATACCTCCGTTGAAAGAAGAATAGGGGGAAGTGTTCATAGTAAAATGCTACGAGCAAAGAGAATCATTTTAGTATCAAAAGATTAGTCATATAAATTATTTATCTTGGGAGGGTACATATTTGAGACAAGATATTATAGATTCACTAAAAGATGAGGTAAAGAGAAGGTGTGAGAGCGAAGATAATTTTTTTGGCATTGGAGGATATTATCATATAAAAGCTGTTGTTAAAAATGCAATTATTTTAGCTGAAAATTATGGTGCAGACATTGAAGTTGTGACAATAGGTGCATGGCTTCATGATATTGCTTCTGTTACCGATTATAATTTTTATCAAGAACATCATATCCATGGTGCAAGAATTGCAGGGGAGATGTTGAGTAACTTTAATTACTCAAAGGAAAAAATAGAACTAGTTCAAAAGTGCATCTTAAATCACAGGGGTAGCAAGTTACTAGAAAAAATCTCCAAGGAAGAAATATGCATCGCAGATGCTGATGCCATATCACATTTTGATAATTTACCATCGCTATTTCAGCTTGCATATGCAGTAAGGAATTACCCTATTGATGAGGGCATTGACTTTGTCAAGAATAAACTAATAAGGAGCTACAACAAGCTATCAGATGAGAGCAAAGAAGTATATCGAGAAAAATATGATACGGTTATGAAAATCCTAGATTAAGAATTGAGGGAACTATTAGTTGTGAATATTCTTATTTGCTGAACTAATAGGACTGAAGGTGGTAGAAATATCGAATTTAAAGAGTGATAAACATGACTCATCAGCTAACAAAATGTTCAAGTCCGCTCTGCATGGAAAGATTGCAAATCACATCCGCCAGCTAACCGAGTCGGAATTTAGAAAAGCTAACATAAGAGCTATGTAAGTTTTTCTAAATTCCTGTAACGCTGGCAGACATCTTGAACAAGAAACGTTAGGTGAAAGAATTTGCTTGTGAAGGTTTTATCCCGTTTCTTATTTTTATTAGAAACATAATAATATTTTTTTACATGTGAAAAACTTATAAATTTATAAGAGGTGGATTATTTTGAAAGGTAATTTTGTTAATAATATGGAAAATAAACTAATTAAAAAAATGGTTGTTTATATTATTAGATTAGCCGTAATATTTACTTTTATAGTTATAATATTATTAGCTATTTTAAATCCTAATAGAGGATCATTTAATAGTATGGTTTTTGAAAATATAAGAACAGTTACAAATAATAGTGAAATAATAAATCAGATTAGAGAAGTGAACTTAAAGGACTACAGAGACGATTATCATCCGTTAGTGAAAAGAAGAAATTATTTTGTTTTTTCAATATATGATGTTCATATAAATAATACTAAAACATATCACATAATAGGTTTTTTAGAATGTTTTAAGTTACTAAGTTAACATGAGAAATATCTTTAGAGTAATCAATTTCTATGTTTTTTAAAATAGAATGAAATGTATGTATTTTATAGGTCATTGGTTTAATACGGAAAAACTAAGATAAAAAATATTATCGATGTAAGTTTTACATTAGCAAATTCCATCACCTAACAAAAGATTAGCAGACATCCCTTCACCGGGTGCAAAGCACCGCCAAGAAGTAGTCCTCTGGGGTCCGGTTCAGGTACATCTCTAATCCGAAACGTTAGGTGTAATTTCGCTAATTAAAGTAGCAAATTACGAACTTTTGGATTAAATTCTATAAGAACACTATAGCAGAGTAATGTAAATCAACATTATTTGAATGATTGGAAGTGGGGGATATGGTAATGGAAATAAAATTTATGCTTACTGAAAATATTAGTGAAAAAGAAAATAAAGAAATAACGGAAATAAATAATATATGTTTTGCAGATATTCCTGATGAAGAATGCGAATTAGATTTTGTTGATGTTAGTTTTGGAAAATTTATCATGTATGATAATAATAAAGCAATTGGTAGTTGTGGGATACATAAAAGGAAATGCGAATATGTTGGAGAGGAGTATATTTTAGGTGGCTTTGGAGAATTAGCAATATTGCCTCAATACAGAGGAAATGGATATGGAAAAGTGTTGGCAGAAAAAGCTATTGAAAAATTATATGAAATAAGCTGTGATATTGCAAGTTTATGTGTTGACAGAAAACATAATGCCTATAAGCTATATCAGTTATTAGGGTATATATTTCTTCAGAGAGATGCATATTTTATTGATGCTCTTGGTAAAGAAAAAACAAATGATTCTGTTATGATAATAGGAATAAAGAATAAGGAATTGCCTGACAAAATTTTGAATACCAACTACAAATTTCATTACGGTAAAGATAAAGGTTATTGGTAAAGACATATATAGGCTAAACATGTTTATAGTTACCTCGTTTTTTAAGCTTAAAGTAGGAAAAACTACACCTAACAATGCATTCAAGTTCGCTTTGGCTATATTAAGGTCAAGCCTCTGAAGAAGCCAAAGCACATCCATTCACCAAGCTAGGTCTGGCTAGGTTCAGGAACGTCTCGAATGCGAGACGTTATGTGAAATGCCCTTAAAAGGGTAGGATTAAATTTAAAATGAAAAATTGTTTTTTAGGTGGAAGAGTTTATGAAATGGATGAGTAAATCAAAAGGAAATACAAATACTGATGACATGAGTAGAGAATTAAAAAATGGAGATGTAAAAGGGATACTTATAAATGAATTTTCTATCTCAGTTCCTGAATTTTCATTTATTCGGTACCAAGATAGTACTTATTATTTTAGCCGAGTAAAAGGATACAAGGGTAATAAACTCTATGAAACGCTTAGCATTAGTTATTCTTTAAAAGGAAAAAGTTTTGATTGTTCTATATCGTCTTGTTTTAATAAAAAATATGAACTTAGCCATGCACTAAATATCGGAACTCTTAACCCGAATATAAGATTAAAAGTGCTCATCAATGAAAATAAAGTTTCAAATATAAAAGAAGCTTACTATTTTCATGATGATAATATTTATTCGGTTAAAAATGCAGTTTCTATGATAGCTAATGATTATAAAAAGCATGGATTACAATACTTAGAGGACAGATTTTGCAAACTTGAACACGATTTAATACTAAACACTGGCTTAGATTATATTTCAAACTTAAAAGTTAATCACCAAACTCTAAATTATGAACTAAACGATGAATTACTTAAAGCAAAATATATGGTATCAAGGGTGAAACAACCTCAGTTTGTTGAGTTGAAAACTATTCTCAAGAAGACACCGTATGGGACAAAAGAATATAAACAATACATACCTAAACTTTCATATGAATTGCTAGAGCTATACTGTAATAATTATAGTATAGTTGGGATAGCTAAAGATATTTAATTGAAGAATTATGTAGGCTTAAAAAAACATTATAGCAAGTACACTTCACATAACAATGCATTCAAGTTCGCTTTGGTTAAATTAGGGTCAAGCCTCTGGAGAAGCCAAAGCACATTCCTTCACCAAGCCAGGTCTGGCTAGGTTCAGGAACGTCTTGAATGCGAAACGTTAAATGACATTTTAAATCTAATAAAGTTTATGTTTACGCATTACATTTTTTATTTTAATTATATAGTGAAGAGTCACAATAGTAGATTAATACGAACGTAGAAAATTTATATTTTTGCGGAGCGCAACTTTGAATTGGCAGAAAGCAACATTAGGTGATAAAAGTCAAAGCGTCCATCCGTCAAAATTTAATGTATATTTCAAAACGTGAGGTGAAGAAATCGTGACAGATAAAAAAATCATAGTACAATTTACGATGCTGACATTTTGCATAGCCTATCTTGTGTCAGGTGCTTTGATTGCTCTTGGGCAATTCGGATATTCGGTTCACAATTGGGTTCACTCGTTACAGCAATTCGGGATGAATATTCCTTTTGCAATCTATATTTTGTCGCCCGCTATTGCTTCATATATCGTTCTGAAGAAAAATAACAAAATAGCAGATTTTAAGGAATGGTTGAAAACTGTTTTTTACGCCAAAAATAACATATGCCTCTATTTGTTCGTTGTTGCAGGGCTTGCACTGTATTTTTTGATACATATTGCAGTTTCAGGCCGCACGGAAATGGTGCTTCCATTTTATACGTTTTTCCTTTCTCTGCCTGGTGGTCTTATTATCGGTGGCTTGGAGGAAGCTGGCTGGATGTACATATTGCAGCCTGAGCTTGACAAAAAATATGGCTTTGTTTTATCTTCTGTTTTTGTTGGAATCATTTGGATTTTATGGCATATCCCTCTCTTCTTCATTCCGGGTACGAATCACGGAGAGGGACTCATTAACTTTTGGATGTTTGCAGTTCAACTCATGGTGTTTCGGTTTTTCAACGGGGCAATCTACAAAATATCAGGCAAAGGCCGTGTGTTTATGTGCGTATTATTCCACACCATGTTCAATGCGGCATCCCCCATCTTTGGCACCATGACTATGACTTGGGCGGGAACCATTGCCGAAAATGCTGTGATTTTTCTTGTTTCAATTGTAACCGTTGTGATATACGACAAAAAGAGCAGGCGAATAGTATAAGCATAGTACGAAGTAAATTAATTCGCAATCTTTATTTATGACGATGCAAGAGTAAACTATTATTCAACAAGTTTAGTGGGGTGAGGCAATGAATCCATATAGAATTTTTTTCATAATAGGTATATTTTTAAGTGCAGGAGTAGGAATTTGGCACTTTTTTGTGCCATCAATATATAAATGGCATAAGTATATCCCTGATGTTCCGAAATGGTTATGGGTTGCAATTAATTGGTGTAATATATTTTTCTCTATCAGTTTAACTGGATTGAGTATTATATTATTAATATTCCAAAGAGAAGTGTTTAATAAGGAAATAGTTGCAATTAGTTTTTATAGTTTACTTCTATTCATTTGGTTTTCCAGAGTGATAATAACAATATTTTATAATTGGGGGCATGATTTAGTTTGGAAGTTTCAGCTTATAGTTCCTATAAGTATATTCTTAATATTGTTTTTACCGCTGTTTGATATATTAGCAGCGTGAGACATAGAAATTTATAAAAGCGAATTAGTTCATATTATTCTTATATTGTACACTTAAAGGAAGATACATTTATATGGATAATAACCACACACATAGATAGCAAAAGATTTAAAACATCATATAACAAAAAATTTCCGTTCGGCTTGACTTGAAAAGATAGCCAAGCTACACCTGAGACACTAAGCCAAGGCTGGCTAAGTGTCTCGGCGTCGGAAATTAGGAACGTTAGCAGAAAGAGTATGCTTAAGAAAGTTATTATTCCGTAGTCATGGATATTATAAGACCTGTAAGATATTGTGCAATAAAAAAAATAATAAAATGGAGGTATTGGATTGAGTAGGAAAGTTTTAGAATCAAAAAGATTACTTTTAAAACCTTTATCATTTAATGAACTATTACATATTTATAACAATGAGATTGATAATGTTGAAACCCACATTGAATTAGAAGCAATATTTGATTTTGTTAAATTAGCAATATTAAAGAAACTTGAGAAAATGAAAAATATTAGTGAAGATATCCACGAATGGTATACATACTGGCTGATTATTGATAAGGACAATGAGAAAGGTATAGGTTTTATTGGTTTTAAAGGATTACCAGATGAGAATGGTTATTCAGAAGTTGGATACAGTATTTCACCTAATTATAGAAAGCAAAGACTTATGACAGAGGCTTTAGAAATATTAGTAAAATGGGCTTACGGGTTTCAATGTTGTAAAGGGATATCTGCCAAGGTTTTAAAAACAAATTTAGGGTCTAATAAAGTATTATCTAATTGTAATTTTAAAGTAGAGAGTTCCACTGATCAAGAGGATAATTATATTCTTAAATTTAGATAAAATAAATTATCGGAGTTAAGACGAATTTTTCTTATATGTTGAATTAAAAGCCTAAGAAAAGAAGAGAGGACTAAAATGATTTTCGACTAAAGTATTAGGCTAGCATATTCCATAAGCTAACAACGCACTCAAGTTAGCTTTGGCTTGAGAAGACAGCCAAAACATATTCCTTCGCCAAGCGCGTTGCGCTAGAGATTGTATTGTAAGTTATTGAAATATTAAAGGGGAGGTAATTGTATGAATGTATGTATATTATATTATGATGAATTTTGGGGTTATGAGGTTGGGCTTGCTTTAAATGAACTTAGAAATGAAAATATCTTTTCAGTAGCCCTGGAAGATCGTGTCTATGTAAGCGAGGCAAAACAAAAATTTATGCCTGACAAGACAATCGAGGAACTTAATCCTGATGAAATTGATCTTTTTTTAATTCCAGGTGGAGATACGAAGCACCTTTATGACAATGTAAAGCTTAGGAACTTTGTAAGAGTATTAAATGCAAAAAATAAGTTTATTGCGGGGATTTGTGGGGGCACAGTTCTTATGGCAAGCTATGGAATGCTTGAGGGTAGAAGGTGCACTGGAGCAGGTGAAGGGCTTAAATCTCATCTTGAATGTATGCCATTATTTAAAAAATCAACTATATTAAATAAGGATGTTGTAGTTGATGGTAATATAATAACTTCAACAGGTCAGGGGTTTATTGAATTTGCAGTTGAACTCGGGAGAGTTATGAAGGTATTTAAAAGTGAAGAAGAGGCTATGGCTGAATACAGATGGCTTAAGAATACTAAAAGTTGATGGAAATAAAGAGAAATTAGAATTAGAGAATATAATAATTTTTTGATCAGAAAAGACAAAAATTCACCTTGACTAATAGATTCTTTTGGACATTAGTATAATGAAACAATATTAAAATGATGTGCACTTGCGAACTGATAGTTCGCAGTCTTCTCATATTGTGATGCAATAGTACAGAGCAGAGGAAGTTAAAACTATCGAAAAAGTGAGCGTAGAAATATTCCATCTGCTAACAATGTGTTCAAGTTCGCTTTGCATGAGAAGATTGCAAAGCACACCTGCGAAGCCAAGTGCGGTCGCACTAAGCTTCTCGGTGTCTCGAATGCGAGACGTTATGAGACATTTTAGGTCTATTAAAGAGTATACTACGCAGGAGGCTCTTGGGGTATTGCAAGATAAAGATAATTTGGATTTGTAAATAATGGTGAGGTAATGATTATTTATATTAGGCGGGGTGGTTACATGTCACAAAATAACGAAAGATTATTTAATTTTGAATCCGTAGACACAGAAGTTATTCACACTATTTTCTCTAAATATAATAACCGACTTCTAATTCAAAATATAGTTCCAATCACAGACGGAATGAGTACAAGTAATTATATGGTTGAAGCGAACAACAAAAAGTATTTGCTTAAAGTTTATCCTAAAAACAATGACCATAGCGATATTGAAATAGCTGCTTATAAGCACGCTCACTATATCATTAAAGTACCCGAGATACTGCATTTTGATAACAGTAAAACCATAATTGATAATACTTATGCGATTTTTCAATACATTGATGGACTGACATTGAGAGAGTATGTGGCAAAAAACAGAGGTTTCACAAACAATATTGCCTATAAAATCGGAAGTATGCTTGCGTTATTGCATAGAAAGGAATATGACTGTACGGCATTATTAGATGACGATTTATGCATTAAGAAACAAGTAACACAATTTGAAAATCAATATGAATTCTTTCTTGCTGGAATGCCAGGAAAACATTTGAACGAAAAACTAAAGCGAGATTTAGAACATTTCATTGACGATAATCGCCACTTAATAGAGCGAATATCCAAAAAAAACGTATTCTGTCATGGTGATTTTATCCCCTCGAATATCCTTATAGACGTTCATGATACACCATGGTTTATTGATTTTGAATATTGTTTTTCTGCACCGTGTTATTATGACATTGGGAAACTTTTTAGAACTAGAGAGAATTATTCTGAATATATAGATGATAAAATGAAAAGAGATTTTGCCGAGGGATATAATGTTATGAGCTATAGAACATTACCTGAAAATTGGCATAAGCTAGGAAAAATAGCGGATATAGTAGTAATGTTGGCATTGATAAACAGAGAAAATATTCCACGTGATTGGATTGAGGGAATTGAAGAAGAAATCATCGTGACAATGAATATGCAGTGATGTCACCCACATCAAATGGGATGATCCAAAGTACACAATATTCATTTAGCACGAAACTATTTGGAGTTGTTTAGATAAGTATTAGATTGAAGTGTAGTTGCAAAAACTACATATAACAATATGTTCAAGTCAGTTTTGCATGAAAAGACTGCAAAGCACACCTGCGAAGCCAAGTGCAGTCGCTCTAGGCTTCTCGGTGTCTTGAACAAGCAACGTTATACGCAACTTTGATGATAAAAAGCAAATAGTACGAGTTGCTTAGATTTAAATTTACTGATACGTAATTGCAGAATGCTACGAATTAAGCTGAGTTATGTACTACATATAATCAACACCTAAGTATTAATTTAATGAAATATGGGGAGATGGAAAAATGAAATTTATGGGTCCAATTATATTGGTTGAAAATCTCGAACTTTCAAGGAATTTTTATGAAAAGATTTTAAGACAAAAGGTAATATATGATTTTGGAGTCAATGTTTCTTTTGAATGTGGCTTAGCAGTTCATTTAAGAACTCACTTTGAAGAAATACACATGATGAGAGGTTCTCATAAAATCTTATATGGGTCTAATAGTGTTGAGTTAAATTTTGAAACGGAAGAGTTAGATGATGTATATAATGAACTCAAACAATTAAAGGTCGAATTCATACATGAAATACAGGAAGCACCTTGGGGGCAAAGGGGTATAACGTTCTATGACCCTGATAAACACATTGTATCAATTGGAGAAGCAATGGAGGGTGTAGTGAATCGTCTTTATAAACAAGGGCTATCCGTTGATGAAGTAGTTAGCAAAACGGCCATGACAAAGAAATTTGTTGAACAAGCAATAAAATATGCACTTGAGTAGAAGAGTATTTCATAAATGGAGGTAATTATAGACCATGAAAATTGAAAAGATTGAAATTTTATCTATAACTTGATTTAGATGAAAATCACTGGAGAGCATGTTCTAATAAAAATCTGTAAGAATAATATTTGATTCACGCTCTTCTTCTTATGTGAGTAAATTAGAGTTTTTAAATAGATTCAGTTCAAGGTGTAGAGGCTAAAGTAGCGTATAACAATAAATTTTTGTTCAGATTAGCTTGAGAAGATAGACGAGCTACACCTGTGAAGCTAAGAAAAGAGCTTTCTAAGCTTCTCGGCGTCGGAAATTAGGAACGTTAGATGAAACGCTAAAGTAAGAAATGCCAATATTGATTGTTTTATAAAGAATTTTTATTACAATAGTAGAAAACAAATAGTAATTTGTCTTGATATTAGCAAGATCAGAAAAGTTAGAATAAGGAGGTTTATCATGAAAAAATGGTATGATGAGGAGTATGAATGGGAAATCGAGGTTATAGGGTTTCTTCGTGGAGACCACACTGAGAGATATTGCCGAAATGGAGAGGAAGTCGGAGATAAGTATACCTGTACCTATGGCTGTCCTGTAAATACTGATGGACAAGGTATTTGTTCCAAAGTCATGATGATTATGTTTCCAATAATGGAGGCTGTCAGGAGTGGCGGTGATTTAGAGAATATCGGTGGAACTAGTAAATATAGCAAAGATATTGTATGCCCAGATGGTTGTGTTATGTTTAGGCTGATGGCAAAAAAACTTGGGAATGAGAATTTTTATAAGGGAAAGTTTTTTGAGTAGTTATGATTCTTATTTCATTCAGAGTAAGATAAGTCGAAATGTACAAATTCCAATTTGTAAGGGTCTGTTAGCATAGTTTCAACTTTAATTATGTGTATATCACCTATATTATTTATCAAAATATGAGTAAAATAGCACTAATTGAAATTGAAGTTATATCGCGCTTCATCTAACAAAGCACTCAAGTTCGCTTTGGCTGTATGGGGTCAAGCCTTCAAAGTAGCCAAAGCACATTCCTTCACCGGTGCAAGCACGCCAAGAGGTATTCCTTTTGGGTTAGGTTCAGGAACGTCTTGAGTGCGGGAACGTTAGATGACATCCCCCTAGAAAAAAAGATTAGTATCACATGTATAATATCGATTGTTAATATATAGAGCGCTACTATATACAATTAGTTTCCAAGTGCGAACTAGAGATTATTTATAAAACACATAGTATTTGTTTTGTTCAAATAAAAGCATTAATTCAAGAAACGCGCTTAATTTAGCTGCATAGCTTATAAATGATATCTATAGAATAATTACATACAAATCAAAATTATTAAATTGAGATAAAGGAGATTATAAGAATGAATCCATATATAGAATGCCCAATAATAACAACAAAGAGCTTTATAATTAGACTTATTAGAGAAGATGACAGCAAATCACTTTTTAGATGCTATAATGACATAAGAGCGGTTGAATTTATGAATGATGATAATTGCGATTTCGGTTTTTTTGTTGATTCTGAGGAGAAGATGCAAGAGACAATAGGCTATTGGATTAATTTTTACCAAAAGAAATACTTTGTTAGGTTTTCTATAGTTGATAATGCAACAGAAGAGACTGTAGGTACAATCGAGGGCTTTAGTGGTGAAACGGGGGTTCTACGTATAGATATTTGTAGTGAATATGAGAAAGCATGCTATCTATCTGAACTATTCAATTTTGCAAGAGATAATTTCTATGCGTTCTTTGGTAATGAATGCATAGTCACAAAGGCTATTTCTAAGGCATTAGAGCGTCGTGAAGCTTTAGAAAACAATAGATGGGAGTACATTGATACATACAGAGATTATCACGATTATTATAGGATTAAACTGATTTAGACGATAAAGGGGTACTTAAGAGTGAATGCTAAGATATATATTGTTATGAAGATTTCATAATCAAAGTAAAGAATATGTACTAGGTATACTTATATACTAGGGAGGATAACAATGAATAATGTAATCAATTGGCTTCTTGAAGATGATACACCACAAATCAAATACCGTACAATGATAGAACTTCAAGGGCGAACAAAAGACGACATCGAGGTTAAGAAAGCATATGATAACTTATTAGATTCAGAAACACTTAGTTTAGTGTTGGATAAGTTTCAGGTAAATAACAAGTGGGAACATATTAACGCTCTCTTGTCTATTACTGAATTTGGATTAACACGTAATGATATACCTATTGATGAATATGTTGAACGTATAATAAAGAAGATAAACCTAAGCATGAAGTGTGCCAAAACCCTATTACTAAGGAATCTAGTCTCACTTGGATATTATGAGCATCCGTGGGTAGAAGAGCAAATATATTTGTCATTTTCTACTATACGGGAGGATGGAACAGTTCGTTGCCTAGACAAAGGTAAGAAAACAAACGATTCTAAGTTACCAGATATGGGGTGCTACAGACAGATTACGACATATCTTTTACTCGCAGCTGAATTAAAAAAGATTGGTATTACTTTACCGCAATTTGATTCAATAATTAATTTCTATATGAGTCACAATGTTGTGTTTCATGATTATGTGACTGAAAAGATAATCATAAAAGATATGACAAGTACCTTTTATCCAATTGATCACGTACATATAGGTCTACAAATGATAATGTATGGGCTTTCTATTCTTGGTTCTGGAAATAATGATAATTGCCAAAGAGCGTGGGAGATATTACACAGTTATGAAGGCGATGAGGGAAAATACTTACTTAGTAATTCATTCAAGGTACCATATTTCGATGTTGGAATGGTTGGACAACCTAATAAGTGGGTAACATTATATGTTATGCTATTTGAAATGTATTGTGCTCGGTAAGAACATGCTTGAAAGTAAGAACAATGATAATTAGAATAACTGTTATCACAAAGAACAAAAGAATCATAGGATAGAGTCATTTCTATAATAATTTTAAACATCTAATATACACAAGATTGGTGAACGTACGTCCGCATATGGTATGAAAAATATGCTTTATGTGATGTTTGAGCATAATCAGAAGTTGTTTTACTTCATAATGTCTATTAAGTACGTAGTAGTTAATAGTGATTTTGCTTGAAATTACTGGAAATTTACGAGGGGGGACGTCATCTAACAATATGTTTCCGACATCGCCACAGCCTAAGTGCGAGCACTAAGGTTCTGACGACATCGGAAACACGAAACGTTATTTGAAATTTCGGGTCTATGGTAGTCTTAGTTTACGCATCTAAATTTTTTTGACTTTTATTAAATAAAGATAAATTGCAATAGTAGGATGTTACTATAAAAAAGTTATTTATATCATGAACAGGAGGAAATCTGTGGAAGAGCAAGATTTAGCATTTAAAACTAATCAAGGTTGCTTTACTTATAGGGTCGCGGCAATTATTATAAAAGATAATAAATTGCTTATGGCAAAACATGAAGATTATCCATGTTATTATACAGTCGGTGGAAAGGTTAGAATAAACGAAACCTCGGAAGAAGCCGTTATACGTGAGGCTTATGAGGAAACAGGAATTGAATTTCAAATTGATAGACTTTCTTTTATCCAAGAGCGATTTTTTGAAATGGCAGGAAAACACTATCATGAAATTGTCTTTTACTTTTTAATGAAAGAAAACCCTAAAATAGATTTATCAAATAGAAGTTTTACGGATCAAGGGCCCAAAGAAAGTTTGAATTGGTTGCCTATCGAAGGTTTAGATGAAACTTATATAATTCCAGAGTTTTTTAAAACTAAATTATTAGACAACATAGTGGGCATAGAGCATATTGTTTCAAAAGAATAGTATTGTTGATATTAAAAATAAACTTTAGTTTGCTATTATCAACTATTGTAAATAACATGGAAAGAAATTTTGAGGAATAACCCTACGCATATAGAGAGTAAAAGACCTGAAACATCAAATAACAATGTACTGCAGTTCGCCTTAGCTAAGGCGATATTTTTATATAGATATATGTAAAAATATAACTTATAATCAATTTATAGGTTTAATTCATAGGACGCTAAGGCACATCTAAAAACCCAAGTGCGGTCGCTCTAGGCTTCTCGGGGTCGGAAATTAGAAATGCTATATGCAATGGCAATATCGGGGCTGGACTTCGAAGTCTTAAATTAAAGATATTCATTTAACTCATTTTACTCAAAAATAATAAATAGTTGAGGGGAATAAGATGAGTAATATGTTTTTTTAAAGATGTTGATCACAATAATGAAAGCACTGTTAGGAAGATAAAATTAAAGCGTGGTCAATAAAAATTTATTGAGACTGTAGACGAATGTTTAAAAGAAGCAAATATTTGTAAATAATGGAATCCTGTAGCTATATATTATAGTGAGGAAGTTATTGGGTATGCTATGTATGGTTCTTTTGAGCCTAATAAGGATACTTGGATTGATAGAATAATGATTGATGAAAAGTACTAGGGCAGAGGATATGGAAAGATGGCAATGATCAAGCTTATTGAAATAGTTTCAAAAAAATATGGTGTAAATATTATATATTTAAGCATAGTTGAGGATGATAGTATGAAGAAGATTATTGTATTAACCCTTTCACTAGTTTGTATTGTGTCCATGCTTATAGGATGCAGCAAACATGAAACAATAGCAGTAGGTGGGGCCAAAAAAATTGTTTCAGTTATTCCAATAGAGGCAAATAGGATTAAAGTTGTTCATGAAGCAGAAAAAGATAAGGTAGATTTTGAAGTGACTATTACGGATGAAACAGAAATTAAGAATATTCTTGGCATTTATAATTCTATGAAAGTTAGACAGATGAGTAAACCGCTTAATGAAGTGCGATTTATTATCACATTCTATCATGATGAAAAAGAGATTGCAGTATGGTGGGTTGATAGAGAATTGACAACGGCCTGTTCTAACTTTGAAGGTGGAAACCATGTGATAGAGAATAAGGATTTTAATTATGGTTATTTTGAAAAGTTATTGAAGAAATAACTAGTGTCTTTGTCTTACTCACTAGCGGACAGAATATATTTTTTGTTGTTTTACGAACTAAAACAATATTATAGAATTGCAATGAATAAGGGGGAAATATTATGGGTATTTCTTTTAGGTATTATGAGGAGAAAGACTTTTTAAAGTTAGAGGAACTTGTGTTTGCAAGCTATGCGTGGGGAAATCCAACTTGGGGATTTAGTCGTCATGAGTTTAGCCTTGGATTGCATGTTGCATGGGGAAATGTAGTGGATAATTGGAGACATACTGTTGGAATATGGGAAGAAGCCGGAAAAGTTGTTTCAGCAGTTATAAGTGAAGGAGCTTGGAATGGGGAGGCATTCTTTCTTTTTGATTCCATAGAAAGACAAAGCGATAGAGAACTTCTTGAGAGGATGTTTCATCACGCAGAAACCCATATGTCCTGTATCCCTAAAAACTATCCGAATAAGACTAGATTTCTGCACCTGTTGATCTCACCAGAATATGACTTGGTAAAAAAGATGGCACAGGAGAGAGGTTATTCATTATCAGAGGATGTTGAACGGTCACTGATATTACCGTTTACAGGAGATAAATTTGATGTTGTTCTTACAGAAGGATATACCATAGCTGATGGTAACAAAACACCAGATTTTTTTATGTCAAATACACATATGTTTTCATTTAACTATACGCTGCCAATAGCAGAAACTATTGAAAGCGGATTTTATAATTTAAGAAAAATGCCAGGATATAAGCCGGAACTTGATTTATGCGTACTGGATGAGGAAGGTAAACCAGTAGGAATTGCTATTATATGGTATGATGAAAAAATGCCTTATTGCGAACTGGAGCCCCTTGGAGTTGTATGGTGGGAAAGACGAAAGGGGATTGCAAGAGCATTGATATACGAGGCAGCAAATCGCGTAATGAGAATATCACCAAAGTGTAGAGGAATGCTTGGCGGAGATCAGCAATTTTATTGGGATTTAAGTTTTAAAGTTGAGACAATTCATGAAACGTGGGATTGGAGCAGAAAATTTTAATAATATAGCTTTCAGGAGGTGCAAGTGTGACAAACACGATTTACTCAAGCTCAAATTTCAATTAATAAGTTTTAAATGAAGGGAGATATATTAATTGAAATTTGAGCTGTTAAAAAATAAAAATTTTGTTTTATTATTAATTGGTCAGGTTGTTTCGGGTGCAGGTTCTAAAATGCAGAGCTTTGCGTTAGCTCTTTATGTTTTAAACATAACTGGTTCTGCTTCGAAATTTGCAACCATTTTATCACTTTCTTTTGTACCCGAACTTATAATAGGACCAATTTCAGGTGTAATTGTAGACTGGGTTAACAGAAAGAAGTTAGTAGTTCTATTAGATGTATTAAGTGGGTTATTGGCTCTAATATTCGCTTTCATGTACTTGATAAATAATTCCTTGAGTATATTTAGATTATCAATCTTGGTTGTACTTTTATCTATTATTTCAACAATATTTCAACCAGCAATTACAACAATACTTCCAAGTATTGTTGATAAAGAAAAACTTCCGGAAGCAAATAGCCTATGGACAGTAACTTCTTCGGCAGCTAACATATTAGCTCCGATAATTGCAGGTGTGTTACTGCAGTATTTGGGTTTATCTTTTATACTTGTAATTAATTCAATTAGTTTCTTATTATCAGGGTTAAGTGAAGTGTTTATACAAGTACCAAGAAATAATAACTTGCCAGAAAAAATTACAGTGAAAAGTTTTTGGATAGACTTTACTGAAGGAATTAAATTTATTGTCAATCAAAAATTAATACTTTCTATATGTATACTGCTTATGACCATTAATTTTTTTCTATCTCCAATAATTACTATAGGTCAACCTTATATACTGAAAAATATCTTTAATGCCACTGATATACAATATGGTTTATTTCAGTCGGGTTTAATAATACCTATGTTTATCGCTCCGCTTTTATTTACTTTAGCCTCAAGAAAGTTTCAGCTAAAAAATCTTATGATTAAATCCTTGGGAATAAGTTCGCTTATAATACTAAGTTTAAGTTTTATATCAAATAGCTTATTTCTCAAACTTACAAAAGTGAGCCTAATTCCAATAATAATATTATTTATCATATTTTTTACGATAATGTTATTTGACTTAATTGCTAATCTAGCTATTTATACGATAGAACAAGATTTTGTACCATTAAATATTCTAGGTAGAGTAGAAAGTGCTATGATGAGTCTATCCTTTGCACTTGCTCCATTAGGTCAAATAATATTTGGATTGCTATTTGATAAGTTTCCAATAGGGATTTGCATACTAGCTGGAGGATTGCTAAATATAATAAGTATTTTTATTTGTAAAAAGTTGATGGATAAATAATGGATTAGGGCGAAGCAAAACTTATATTTTTTAACAGTTTTGCTTCGTAATCTTCCTATGGATTGCATTAATCAAGTCTGAAAGGTTAGTGCAACCCTGTAATTTATGACGAGTTAAGATAAGTTTTCTACAGTATTGTTGGTAAATAGGATGGAGGAGAGTTTTATGAGTACAAACAAGTTTTTAAAGCAACGAAAGTTTTATTTAACTTTCGTTATTTGCTTATGTCTTGCAATTGCTTTCTCTTATTTCAGTGGAATACGATTTAATGCTATTCAGGCGGCTAAATACAACTCGTATGTCAATGAAAAATCAATATTACTTGGCGACGTTAAAATTGGTTCTTACAGAGTGTTCTTTTATGAAAATGATGATAAATATCGTACAGTCTTAACGGAACGTGTATTTCCTTTTTGGAGATTAAACGGAAACTCGTATTGGGCAAATAAAACAGATGATAATATAAAGCTAGTTGGGTGGTGTAGTCTCAACAATGGAGAGAAAGGTGTTACAACTGTTCCTGTTCAGAGTTTTGACAAAAAAGTTTCCTATATTAAAATGGGTTCAAATAGTGATTTACTTGTAAAAAACATCCCTTACGGCGAAGTGGTAATTTTTACATGGAATAAAGGTATACCATGGAATGTTTTAAATGCTATCGCATATTCAAGTGATAATAAGCCTTTATATAAGCTCGGATATGAGATTGTCAACAGCGCAATTAAAGCAGATGAGCTAAGATGGCTTCCCGTTAATTAAGATAGAATTGAAACCTATAATGAGCATAATATAAAGTTTAGTTGGTTCATAATTTTCGTATATGGCGCGATAGTAAAATATTGTTTCGCGAGTGTAAAATACTGTGAGTTAATCAAAAAAGGAGGATATAAATATGTCAAAGAAGCAAATGGATAGTGGTAATTTATTACGCACTAAGGAATTATCAGTTATAGTTAATAATTAGTGAAACAGGTTGCGAGTCTAACTAAATATAGCATATTTAGCGAACCTGTTTTTGTTTTAATAGTTAGATATAATTTTTGAAAAACAGAGTAATAGCTCAAAGGTTTTTAAAATTATTTATTGAGACACAATTGTAGAATATTACGATACAAATATAATTTACCTAATGGGGGAATTACAATGGATAAGCAAGATTTGACATTTAAAACTAGTAAAGGGACATTTAATTACAGGGTTGGAGCAATTATAATAAGAGACAAAAAAATACTTATGATTAAAAATGATAGTGCACCTTATTATTATTCAGTTGGTGGAAGAGTAAAATTAAATGAAACATCCGAAGAAGCTGTTGTTCGTGAGACATTTGAGGAAACTGGTATTAAATTTGAAATTGACAGGTTAGCCTTTATCCACGAACACTTTTTTCGTGAAGAAATAACAAGAGAACATTATCATGAAATTGCCTTCTTCTATTTGATGAAAGAAAACAACAATGAGAATTTTGTATGTAAAAGCTATGGAGACCAAGGAGCAAAAGAACATTTGCATTGGTTGCCTATTGAGAATTTAGAACAGTTTCATGTGTTTCCCGAGTTTTTTAAAACGAAACTATCAGCAATCATGACTGGAATCGAACACATTACTTCGAAAGAATAAAACCATATATTATAGGCGTAAGCTTTATTTCGAAACTTTCAGAGATCGCTAACCTATAAAAGACTATTTTGGATAGTGGCTTTTAAAGTGTAGTTGCAAAAACTACAGATAACAAAAAATTTCCGTTCAGCTTCGCTTGAAAAGATAGCCAAGCTATACCTGCGAAGCTAAGAAAAGAGCTTTCTAAGCTTCTCGGTATCGGAAATTAGAAACGTTATATGTAATTTTGTATAAATAGATTGCCAGAGCATAGATCTATATATGATTTATCTTAGCCAAGAAATCTATTTAAATTAAAGGTTGAAAATTGAGGGGGGAACACTATGGGGAAGTTAATAGTGGTTAGGCATGAAGAAACAAATTATAATGTGGAGGGTAGATATACCGGAAGTACGGACATAGAGTTAAATGATAAAGGTTATGAGCAAGCAAAAATACTAGCTGAAAAGCTTAAAGATATGTCTATCGATATTATCATTTCGTCAACATTAAAAAGAGCAAAAGAAACAGCGAGAATCATCAGTAATGAAATGAAACTCCCATTTATAGAAATGAATGAACTTGTTGAAAAATGTGTGGGGGTTTATGAGGGGTTAACAAGAGAAGAGGCTAAAAATCAATATCCTTTGATGTGGGAAGCAAACTCGCCTGATGGTGCAGAAACTTTGGAGACTGTGGAAAAGAGAGTGCATAAGGCGTTACATACAATACTCAATGATTATTCAAAAGATAAAAATGTGCTTATTGTAACACATGGATATATATCAAAGGTTATTTATAAATATTTTAATAATGCATCAGAGGTTGACTTTTCTAAATATGTTCTCAAAAACTGTGAATATGATGAATACATAATATAAATATAACAAGCAATTAAAACTAGCTCTATTTAAAGTGAATAACTTAATAATACATATAACAAAATGCTGCCGTCCGCCCTGGCTGGAGGACTTTTTTATATAGTGCTGTGTAAGTATATGGTTTATAATCAATATATAGGCTTAATGTGTAATGACGCCAAGGCACATCCCTTCACCAAGCGCGTCGTGCTAGGGTTCGGAAATGTAGGCAGCACAAGATGTTATATGTAATTTTGTATAAAAATTCTTACAGTTCAAAGTCTTTAATAATTTTACTAAGACTCAATAGTAATTATGTACCTATTAAGAAGGAGGCTGAAAAAATATATTAGCAGGCAGCATAAGGTATTCATAGTGTAAGTATAGTTGCTTAGTAATCTTCTTATATGGTATAAGTTCAAAAATAATTTAGGTGCAAGCATAAGTAGATGGATATCTTTAGTCATAATTATATGTATGGTAATATTGGCTGTAGCTACTAAAATCAATCAATATTAAAACCTTATAAGATTTTGTTTAGGACATAGTAGAAAAAATAATTTAGATTAGGTGGTATAGAGAAACATGAAGATAGAGAATAAAAAAACTTGGACAGGTGTGGCCTTATTAATAACAATAGAGCAAGTTATTAAAATAATAATTAATTATAATTTTCTTAATAAAAGATTGCCTATATTACCTCCTTTGCTATATTTTAAGCCAATGTTTAATAGGGATTATTCATGGGTTAATTCTATGTTGCAATTAAATGTGGGTAAATGGATACATATTATATTAGTGATAATTATGATCATATTAATATATTTGTTTTATAAATATCTAAATACGAAATTAGGCACAAATAAAATTATAAATATTATGTTTGCTTTTATATTTTCTGGTGCTATGTGTTCACTAATTGATAAAATCTTTTGGAATGGCAGTTTAGATTATATATTAGTAAATGGTTTTTTTACCTTCGACTTAAAAGATGTATACATTGATATTTTTATTGGATTAATGCTATTCTCTTTAGTTTTAGAAAACAGTGTTTTAAAACAAATTGATGATAAAAATATGCTAAGAGATTTTTCCAAGTATATTCTACGGAAATCTTAAAACCATTGCCAAGGAACATTTCTTCACCAAAGGCATCGCACTAGGTTCAGGAACGTCGGCAGCAAGAAACGTTAATGAATAATATTTTAAGGAATTAATAATAAATACAAAATTGACACTACAGGATATGGTAATGGCTCTTTTAGAGATGAAATAGTTAAGACAAATAGAGGAAAATATCTTATTCTAAAGGGTAAAAACTATGATAATAAAATTTCATATGCAAGTGTACTATTAGAAAATAAAGAGTACAAGATTACTATTCCAAAGCAGGAATACTATATGGCATATTGCTCAGTGCCTTCTGAAACAGAAAGGACATTTTTAGATATTAACAGTATAAAGTTTTATAATAAAAATGATGCTGATATTACAGTTGAGATATTTAATAATTAATTTCTGTAACTAGGAATATTCTTTTATGGCCCAATAAAAGCACCCCATCAAAGCTGCCTCCAATTTCAACATTATAATAGGGTTAATTTGCAATAGTAAAACAATGCGGAATAGATATTATTCATAAATCGGAGGACAAGAAATGATTTTTAAGGGATTTAAGTTTGGAATGTTATTACAACTTGCTGTTGGCCCAATGTGCTTAATGGTATTTAACAGTTCAACTACATATGGCTTTTTGATGGGTCTATCGCTTGTTATGGCAATTTCTCTTATTGATGGGCTATACATAATATTATCTGGTCTTGGTGTCGCCATGATTATTAATAAAGAAAAGATTAAAACCACCATTAAAGTATTAGGGTGTATTGTATTAGTACTGTTTGGGATAAATACAGCAACGGGAGCATTTGGTTTTACATTATTGCCAGATTTAACATTATTCTCAAATGCGACTAATCACAGTGTTTTCCTCCAAGGTGTACTTTTAACTGCATCAAACCCGCTGACTATTATCTTTTGGGGGAGTGTATTCTCATCTCAAGTTGCTGAAAATGATTTTAGCAAAAAACAACTTGTTTTTTTTGGGATTGGATGCATCCTGTCTACAATATCATTTTTGACAATTGTAGCGTTTTTGGGGAGCATTTTAAGTGGGTTCTTACCACAAATAATTATTCAAATTCTTAACTTTTCAGTAGGTATCATTCTTATTTACTTTGGAATAAAATTATTGTTAAAAAAGTAAGTGGTGAATAATGCTTATATATGGTTAGCTAATAATGCAAATGAATGATAATAAGATATTGTGAGTTAGATAAATGGAATTTATGGAGGAAAAAGTACAATGGGAAAAGTAAAACTAACAGTAACTGAAAGTAAATGTAGAGGTGGTTATTTCAAAAAAGGTGATGAATACATAGTAGAAGATTTATGTCCTCCATTATGCCATGAGTTTTGGAATTGCATATATCCTTATGTTTATGCTTTGCAAAATGGTGCAGATTTAGACTATGGAAATAGTCGTTCAAAACAATTTGACGCAAGATGT
This sequence comes from Clostridium rhizosphaerae, assembly GCF_016765585.1. Lineage (GTDB taxonomy): Bacteria > Bacillota > Clostridia > Clostridiales > Clostridiaceae > Clostridium_AT > Clostridium_AT rhizosphaerae. The sequence continues at coordinate 3,737 of NZ_JAESWC010000018.1, read as the reverse complement.
CCAGATAATGGGAGAGTATGTATTCATGGTGAATATATAGAAAAATAGACATTTCAAAATATAAGGAGACCTTGCTTGAATATCATTGTGAGATCAATTATGAATGTGAATCAGATTTTGGTAAGCAAATTCCTTGGGAATTATACAAAAAAAGTTGCTAAAAACTGAAAAACAAGTTGAAGAATTTATTTCAACTCTTTCTAATAGCATGTGTGATAATCGAACACTAGCAGAAATACTTGAAGATGATGATGGAGCAAGTATATTACGCTCCGGGACAGGCTATGGAAATATTCCGTGAAAAGTAATTAGTTCAGAATCTCTTATGGGTTATATTAATCAAGTTGTTGCAGTTAATGCAGGACTGTATAATATTACTCACTATGGAATTATCAGATATAGTTAAGCATTTGCGAAACAGGTTCGCAAATGCCGCATGTTGAACTAAACCGCACTGAGTGCGGTGGGGAATATGCAACAACTTAAGATTTATTATAAAATTTAATAAAGTGTTTTAAATACTAGAATGTGGAAATAACTCCTTTTGTATAAGATTCAAAAATCTTAATATAAAAAGGAGTTTTTATTATGACAAAATTAAGAGAACAATTCAAAAGAGACATGGAACTTAAGGGTTTCAGCCCTAGTACCCAACAATCATATCTAAGCCATGTAGCATTGTTTGCCAAGCACTACAACAAGTCGCCAGAGCTACTGGATACTGAAGATATCAAAGCCTATCTCCATTATCTCATCTCTGAAAGAAATCTAAGCAAGTCCTTTGTGAATCAGGCTTATAGTGGATTAAAATTTCTTTATGAGACTACTCTCAATAAACAATGGGACATGAAAAAAATACCGAGGACAAAGAAGGAAAAGAGGCTGCCACAAGTACTATCCCAAAAGGAAGTTAAAGATATATTAGAGTCTGTTAGAAACTTAAAACACAAGGCTATTTTAACTACTATTTATGCCGCAGGCCTAAGGGTTAGTGAAGTTGTAAACTTAAAGATATCAGACATAGACAGTACAAATATGCAGATAAGAGTAAGACAAGGCAAGGGAAGTAAGGATAGACTTACGTTACTTTCAGACGGAAATCTTAAACTTCTAAGAGACTACTTTAAATATTTCAGACCTATAGACTGGCTTTTTCCCGGACAAGACAAAGATAAGCCGCTTACAACACGAAGTGTTGAAAAGATGATGGACAAAGCTGTGCATAAGGTTGGGATAGCAAAGCCTGCAACAGTACACACCTTAAGGCATTGCTTTGCAACCCACCTTCTCGAAAGCGGAGTAGACATCTACTATATACAAAGGCTCTTGGGTCATACTAATATAAAGTCCACAAGTATATACCTCCATATGACCAATATGAAAATCAGAAACATAAAAAGCCCTCTAGATATGCTTTAATGGTACGAGCATGATTGAAGTACAAAATATATTTCAGCAATTTGGCTCTAGGTATCGTCAAAATCATAAGCTGCCGCTTAATCAGCTTAAGGCCATGAGCTCAATAGAGGCCTGCAGAACCTCTGCACTTGGAGGACATGTTGATAAGTGTGATGAATGTGGACATACTAGGATTTCCTATAATTCCTGCCGTAACAGACATTGTCCAAAATGTCAAAGCCTTGCTAGAGAGCAGTGGCTTGAGAATCGCAAGGCTGATTTGCTATCCGTGGCCTACTTTCATGTTGTTTTTACTCTGCCATCAGAACTTAGTGCGATAGCACTCAGAAACCAGGAGGTTGTATATAAAATACTATTCAGAGCTGTTTCTGAAACTCTTCTTGAGCTTGCTTTAAATCCTAAATATCTTGGAGCTCAAGTAGGCATTACTGCGCTTCTTCATACATGGGGGCAAAATCTTATGTTTCACCCTCATATACACTGCATAGTACCCTCAGGAGGACTTTCAGCAAGTGGAGTAAGGTGGATAAACTCAAAAAAGAAATTCTTTATCCCCGTTAGGGTATTATCTAAGAAATTCAAAGGAAAGTTTATAGCATACCTTCAGAACGCATATTTCAGTAAAGAGCTAAAATTCATGGGCGAAATAGAAGAGCTGTCAAAAGCAGATGTGTTTTTGTATGTTATGGAAGGCTTAAGGCAAAAGGATTGGGTTGTTTACTGTAAAGCCCCATTCAAGACTGCCGAGTATGTGCTTCAGTATCTTGGCAGATACACTCATAGAGTAGCTATATCAAACAACAGAATAGTATCTTGTGAGAATGGTTTTGTTACATATAAGTGGAGAGATTACAGGGATAATAAGGATAAGCTAATGACTGTGCCCTCTGAGGAGTTCATAAGGAGATTCCTGATGCACATTCTGCCCGACAAGTTTGTTAAGATAAGACACTATGGAATACTTGGCAACAGAAATAGGAAGACAAAGCTGAAGGACTGCAAAAGATTGACTAATACTAAGACTACGATGAGTTTAGAAAGGAACAAGAGGTTAAGTGTAGAAGAACTGATACTAAAGATTTGGGGGAAAGATATATCAAAATGTCCATGCTGCGAAATCGGAATAATGAAAAGAACGGCTAGCTTACGGCCTACAGCATGCTCTCATCCAGTGAAAATAAAAACTTCATAAACCGAAGGTTGCTTGGGGAGGGGGAAAGTGTATCTAAATAGCATGAATATGTCAAAATATTTCAAAAATATAGATAGAGTTCTAGGACAAATATGGTAAAATTATAATTACGATGTCTAAGTTATTCTGTTGTGATGGGTGTGAAAAATTGAAATACCATAGACAGCCTAACCGGCTTCGTTCAACTAAGCGTATTTGAAATAGAGCATGATTTAATTTTTTAGTTAGAGCCTGCAACTTTTGTTTATAGGTGTTGATTAAAAGCGTGCTTTACTTCAAATACACTACTAAGTGTTATATGACATATGGACTATAGAAAATTTATATTTCTATACACAGATATAAGCATTCTAATATATTTGACGAGGTGAATAAGCTTGAGTGAAGAGAATGAATATTTATGGAAATCTAAAAAGGATGACTATGTACTTATAAAATCTTCAGAAGATAGTTATTCAATATTTAATATAACTAACAATGCTGCACTGATTATTGAAGATAATGAAGAAGCAAAATTTGTTATAAACCAAATGAAACAAAACGGAAACAAAATAGTTAGAATAGAATTACTTAATTATTTATTAGATAAAAGACCAATACCAACTTTAATTAGCATTCAAGATGATAAAGAAGTATATAGATGCTCAGATACAGGAGAGAAATTTGAGTTGAATTTAGAGTGTACCCCACATTTTGCGCCCAGATTTGATTTAGCAATAAAATGGTCTGTTAATATTCCATTAACAAAACAAATAATTCATCTCAAAAAAATATTTCCGGGTATTGAAAAGAGTACACCAGAGTTATTACAAATAGCTAGGAATAGTAGCAAGTATGTGTTTGCTGAATGTCTTAGCCGTTTTCAAACAGATAGAATTATCAATGAAGGCAAAAAATATGGACTTGATATTTATGTAAATCCGAAATAATTAAAAATAAGAAGTAATAACTTGTATTGGATCAATATGTCTCATCTTTCAACGAAGTTTAGTACCCGTCCATACATCATATAAACCAGCTAATGTTAGTCAAGTGGTTTAATAAAAAAATTTATATTGGGCAAAATTGAGAATAGCAAAGCTAACCTATAGAGGAAATAGGCTTGTAGACAGGCTTAATTAAAGAA
>NZ_JAESWC010000017.1 GCF_016765585.1 Clostridium rhizosphaerae | reverse complement strand
AGCATAAATATAACCCAACAATATCTTTTTTTACTGAATATTGCTGGGTTATATAAATAAAATTTTATAGCTAATAACCACAAAGGTGCACGGTGCACTAAAATCCATAAATTAGTCTTCTACATGCAGATCTGCCGATATTAAATATAATTTTATCTTTAGAAGTTATTCTATTATTTTCATAATTACACTCTAGAATTACCTCTAGTTTATTTTTTTTTACAATTAAAATTCCAATACCTGTTTGTTTTGCGATTGGTAATATAATTCCCATATTAAAGTTGAAGTCCAAATCATTAAAAATGAAATAAAAATTATTACAATACTTTAAATATCCTTGCCACTTTATATCTCTTTTGAAATCTTCTATACTCGCTTTGGCCTCAACTATAGTTATCGATAACTCTTGATTGTATCCTGCTACATCAAATCTATAATTATCTACTGACAGCTCGGAAGTACAAATGTTATTATTTTCATAAAGCCACTTCATAGCAAAGTTTTGTAATGTGGCATGAGTTTCTATATCTTTCTTACTTAATTCGTTAGATATAACTATAGATTGCAAAAAATCCTTTGGACTTTTACTTTTTAAATCACTTATTTTTTTCTTTAAATTTTTCTTGGCTTCTTCTAGTAATTTTAATTCATTTTCATTTTTCTTGATTAAATTAGAAATAGATAAGTCTAGTCTGGTAACATTCTTATATTCAGCATTTATAGGATAATAATGTTCAAATAATCCATTTGCTTTTTTATAATCATATTTAATATCTCGATTATTCTTAATTCTCTTTTCCGTATCTCGTATCAGATGGTGTATATCATTTACTATCCAAATATAGTTTTCTTCATCATAATATAATATTCCTTTTTTCTTTAAAGCATTCTGCCAGTTTATATCTAGTCTTTTATATAAGACAATTTCATCTCTAAAAAATCCTAGATGTTCCATTAAAAAAATTTTTGCCTCATTTGATGCCCACCTTATAAAATATAATGATTGGTCTAGTGCATCTTTGTTTAATTTCAACTCTGCAAGTTTATCTTCTATCTGAGATTTTTTAAGACTAAGTTGTTCTAGTTCGCTATTAATAGCAATCTTCGTTTTCTCGAAATGTTTTCTTTTCTCATATATTGCCTGAGGCAGTTTTTCCAAATCGCTTCTCTTTATATCTACAGAAATACTCTCAAGTATTTCTCTTAATCCTTCCATATCATTTTCTTTAAATATACTTTTTAAAACTAAAGCTTTGAGGCCTAAATCCTTCAACTTTAAATATAAGCTATCTGGGAGTGCTGAAGCTTGAGCATAGAGTTTATTTAGCTGGGAAAGCTTTTTAGCTTGATCCAGAGAGAGATTTAATATGGACATCAATTCCGATACAGGTTTTCCAGTATCTAAAAGCTTAAGAGCTTCTATACTTTTTGCATCAGTACCATTTATCAATAGTATCGCCTCCATGATTTAACGTAAATATGCTATATGTTTATTGAGTGAATCTTCTTCTTTTGTCCAAATTTATATATTATGCATCCCTTCTGTCCCGATTCTTGGATTCTATTTCTTTACCTTTTGTGTTCTATATAAATCAATAAAGAGCTTCACTAACTATAAAACTCTCAATTTTTTTATATAACTGCCATACCCATATTCTTAATAATAGTATTATTAAATTAATAAAGTTTATAAACTGAAACTATTTCAGTTTATAAACTTTATTAATTTAAGCATTAAGGCGAGTTACATAAATAGCCTCTAATAATAATTTAAAAACATTATACATACCAAATAATATCATATATAATTCAAATACTATTCTGCAGCTTCTTCCCATCCTAAAAGCTTTTTTTCTAAGCTATCAAAGTCATATTTTCTTTGTTCAAAATTATTAAAAGTACTTGCTTTCTTCTTACCCTTTGGCCATTGATAATCTTCTTTAATTGCTGTAAGCATCCAAGAAACAATATTTTTTATTCTATCTGAAACCTTTGCAATTTCATATTTTTCTCTTATTATATCTACATCACCTTTAGCAGCATTTAATATCGAAGATACTTCAAGCTCTGTAATATCCTCAATAATTATAGATTTAACCTCTTGAATCTTATCTCTATTACTATCTGGACGGGTATCCGAGGTTATAAGTAATTCTTGTTCAATTTTTGTATTAGTTATTTTAAAATTTATCGCAACAACTTTTCTACTTTCTTTTATTTCATGGAATTCAAAACTTATATCACTTTTCTCATTTATTTCTTTTTGAGCCGGTATGATAACTTTTTGTTTTAAGTTGGCATATTTCGGATACTCGTCCTTTTTTATATCTAGTTTAAGTCGAATATCCTCTATTGAGATTGATCTTGATCCTATAGTTTGATACTGCTTAAGAAGTTCATAAAATCTAAATGAATATGTACTTTTAAACTGTAATATGTTTTTTAATTGGTACTTTGTATACCAGTCTAAATTAATATAAAAAGGTTTCATCTCCGGATTAATTTTAAGTTTTAAAATACCATCACTATACTTTACTACCTCAACGAAATGATATTTCTCAAAATTATTGTTATCCATGTTTTTAATTCTTACAACTCTAGTCATAAGTATATCTGTTAATTTGTCTAATTCCCTATATATGTTTTTATTATTCTTAGATCCCATTATCTTTGCTAAATCTGAAGCCTTAAATTCATATTCCTTAAAATCAACATCATCTTTTTTAATCATGGATGCCAATATTCGTAATATCTTTTGTTCCAGTACAGTAAGTGTATAACTAGACTCAAGAAGTTTATTAGATTGATATATCCAATTATTTTTAGAATTAGTTAAGTCAGTTAGCATATCCTTTTCACCCCAATTTAAATATACCTTATTAAAAACATGTTATCAATAACTATTTTTTAATTAGTTATACTTACCGTTTATAAGTTATATTTAAATAAAAAATGACCGTAATCAAGTTATATTTAGCCGTAAATTAGTTATACTTAAACGTAATTAAGTTATATTTAAATACTGATTTTGACGTATATTGGTTATATTTAGCCGTAAATTAGTTATACTTAAGTATCTAAATGATCGCATTTTCAATGTGTACAAGCCTCCGAAAACTATTAAAACTGTTGTTATAAAACAATTTAAAACAACACAAATATATCTATCGTTGTTGTTTTATTATTTTTTAATAAATTCTTTAGACAACTTTTTAAAATTGTTATTCCATATGATAGAAAAATATGTGCTATATGGAATACCATGTGGAATCCTTATCCTATAATTACATTTAAAAACAAATAATATTAAATAGCATTGTAATAACATTACAATGAAATTATAATAACATTTAAATTATATTGTAATAACCGTAAAATAGTTATACTTATAAAAATATAAAGATTAAATAAATTTATTGAAAACTTATTTATGTACTAGTAGTTTAAAAAAATAAAGGGCGACCCCCCTTTATAAATTCTTATATATGGATTAATACTAAAAAATATCTAAATAAATAATTTTTTATACCAAGGCCTATTTTTATTATTATTTTCTTCTCTCCACTTAATTAATTTTTCATCCAGATGATTAAAATGGTCTTCTTGTTGCTTTTCTAAAGCTATCTTTAAATCAATATTTTGTATTTTTAAGTCTACTAAGTCTTTTCTCAGATCTTCTATCTTAGGTGTAATAGAAGATTGTATACTTTCAGTAATTATGCTTTTCATAATCTCTTTAAATATTTCTATATTTCCATGAGGAATAATTATATCTTTTTCTTGTACTTCAGCTGTATTCTCAATAATTATCTCGGAAGCCACTTCATCAGAAGGACTTTCTTTTGTTTTTGATTGAAGTAATATACTTTTAATAGCAGCATAATTTAAGCCTTGATCTTTAAGTCGTAAAATCATTTCAATCTTAGATATATCATCGTCAGTGTATAGGCGATTTAAGTATTCATCTCTATTAATTTCAAAAACTCCATCTAATACTTTTTCAAGGTACCTAAGATTATGAGTTTTAAAGTCTTTAAAGCCTTTTTTATTAATCGCTTCGCACACATCCCCTATAGTATGAAGTTTATTATTTTTTTCATTCATAAGTTTTCTCACCCCATTTGTTAATATAACAAAGTTTATTAGCTGTTAATAAAAGCAATAAATCCAACGGTTGAGTGTTAATAAACATTGTTAAGCATCTTTAAATAATATTAAATTAACTAAAAACGACTATATTAATATTACAGTATTTTTCCATAAAATGTAAGTATAAATGATATGTAGGAGTGAAAATTTTTTAATAATTTATGTTTTATTAAATTAACAATTAACTTCATAATGGTTTCAAGGTTTAGATATAGATGTAAATATTGGATAGGCAATCATTATAGTTAGTATTATTTTTTATATTAGTCCTGTGAAATTCAATGATAGTACTACTATTCGCATTAACTATAATCATATTTAGGTTAAATCACTGTAGTGTAGTACTTAAAAATTATAAAAAATACAAAAAGTTTAAACTTTTTTGTATTAGAAGTTTAAACTTTTTGTATTTTATGCTATGCTTATCGCAAGTAGTATATTTTGGAACAAGGGGAGAATAGGGGTATGAAAGGTAAAATTTATTTTGATAAAATACACAATAGGCGAATTGAGTTGGATATAACTCAAAAAGAAGTAGCTGAGAAAGTTGGGGTCTCAATAAGTGTTATAAAAGCGTTAGAAACAGGAAGAAGTGATAGTACTGTGGAGACTCTTGAAAAGATTGCAGAGCTTTTAGGATTAAAATTAGATGAAGTATATAATCCAGAATATAGGGATACAAAAGTTATAAGTGTGGTTAATAATAAAGGTGGGGTTGGTAAGACAAGTGTATGTGGGTCTATAGCTTATGCACTTTCTGAAATGGATTATAAGATATTATGTATAGATGCAGATATGCAGATGAATTTAACACATTCCTTAGGACTAAGTAAGAATCCAATGCATTTAGGTTTAGCAATAGAAAAAGAAGATGATTTAATTAATTATATACATAAGACAAGCTATCCTAATATTGACTTTATTGTATCAGATTTAGCCATGTCTACAACCGAAATGCTTTTATTTACAAAGGTTGAAAGAGAAAGCATATTAAAACATATGCTTAAAAATATAATAAACCAGGGGATATATGATTTTATAATTTTTGATACAAATCCTGTATTAGGGATACTTAATTATAATGTTTTAAATGTATCTGAATATGTAATTATACCAATAGAGTTAAGTATATTTGCTATAGATGGACTCGATACATTGGTCAAATATATAAACTCTATAAAGAAAACAAATGAAAAACTTGATATTGCTGGTATTGTTATAAACAAATATGATCTTCGTGAAAAGAAAATCACAGAAACCTGTGAAGATATAGTTAAAGAGATATTTGGAGATAAAATATTTAAAACTAGAATTGGTGTCGATACAAAAATAAAGCAAGCACAGCTTGAGAGTATACCTGTAATGTGTGCAGATACAACAAGTAGAATTTCAAAACAGTATAGAGATTTAGCCAAGGAGGTTGTGAAAGTTGTCAGCAAAAGATAAGAAATTAGATATTATCAATAGATTAAGGAAATCTCAAGAAAATGAACAGAATGAAATAATGTTAGCAGCTGAAAATATTAAAAATATCACAACCGGTATGGATGTAGTTCAGGTAGAGCTAGATAAACTTGTTGAAGCTCCAAAGGATTGGAATTTTTATTCGCCACTTAGCAAACAAAAAATGGGTGAATTAATAGAATCAATTCTTGAAAATGGTTTATTAAGTCCAATTATATTATGGGAGCAAGAAGATAACTATATGATATTGGCTGGCCATAACAGAGTAAAGGCATTTAGGCTTTTATATGAAAATACCAAGGATGATAAGTATAGAAAAATTTATGCATATATAAAAAAGAAAAACCAGTTATCTGAAGATGAAGCAAAATCTATAATTATAGACACAAACTTCGTACAAAGGCAGCTTTCAACTGCAGAAAAAACAAGATCTATAGTTGTTAAATATAATCAGTTAGGAAGAAAAAAAAGAAATTCTGAAGGTAAGAATACAGCTGCTATTATAGCTGACCAGTATGGTATTTCTGAGAGAATGGTTTATAACTATTATAAAATAAATAATTTAATTCCCGAATTTATGGAAAGTATTGATAATTGCACGATTTCACTAAAAGCTGGATTAAAATTAGCAGCTTTTGATTCAGAATTCCAGGAAGAGCTATATCTAAGACATAGTGATAAGCTTGATAATAAAACTATAAGTAAAATTAATATACATGGAGAAAAAGAGGAAATATTAAAAATGTTATCCAATGATGCCTTAACAAGGTTTGTTAAGGTATCATTGGAAATTCCATCCTATCTAGAGAAAGAATTTAAAGAATATGTAAATACTTGGCTTAATGAAAGAGTTAGTAGAGATTCTAAGTAAGGTTTTGTTACAGTAACATTTATTTTATAGAAATCTCTAATATTAGATTTATAAACTGTAACTGTTTCAGTTTATAAATCTAATATTAGGTTAACAAACATTTAGTTACAGCCTAAAAGGCATAAAGAATATATTTTTAAAGAGAAAAAGGAATTTTACAGGGCAATAGTTGATCCTACTGAAGTATTAGAAAATCACTCTAGCAAAAAATATTCAAAAGATGTATCTGCTTTTTATTCTTATTAGGCACATGATTTATGATTAATATTTTTTTACCTATTTTAGTTACAGGTGTATGCTAAATTTTTAAAAAACTTATTACTAAACTGTGTTTATTTATATCCAAATATTTCATAGAACAATCTATGTGTGCCAAGTTCCGCAGGTTTTGCAACCACTGCCTAGTCCGTGATAGCTACTCCCATGTTTATATATTATAGCAATAGCTGTGTTACCACATTATGTATTAGAAATTGAGCTTAATTGGAGTATTGAGGATATAAAACAAAATTTAAGCTGGGAAACACTTAAAGAAAGAGGACTACTAACTTTGTATACATATTATCCAAGCCTATATAAATTAGTTGATGCTGCATATCCAGAGTGTATGTATCCCTGGGAACTTATTAATAGCGAAATTCCATCGGGAACATGGGAAGACAAGAATAATAGAGTATTAGCGATAACATGGCTGGTTGGCAAACTTAGAAATGATACAAAAAAGATAAACAGAAAAACTTTCTCTCAATATGGTTTAAGTGCTTTACTTGAAAATTACTATTGTGATAACCCCAAAAGAGCTATTAAAGAAGTTATTTAAAATATATATTTAAACTTGTAAGATATTTTTTAATTATATAAACTAATAGATAAATAAATGATTTATTTATGAGGTGTAAGATGGGTACCTACATTTGTAATTGTGATGCTAGTAATAACGAAGCAGTTGGGATGACCTTAGGCGTTCAAATATTGAATGTATCTGAAGCTAAAACTATTAAGATATCTGAATGTATAGGACCTAGTGGAGGCACAAACTATGCAGAAGGGCAAGCTGTAATATTGACTCTAAAGAATCTCAGCTTACTTTGTAATGAAGATGATGAAATTAAGATTTTTAGTGATAGTAAAGATATTGTAGATAAAGTTAATAATATAATTAAAAAGAAGAATTTAAAAATCAAGAAAAAAACCAATAAATTTATTCCTGAGTATATAACAGCTATTATAAGTCTTATGACTAGATTTAATAATATTTCTTTAGTATGGATTCCTAGAAATCTAAATATATCTGCGCACTCGTTAACTAAAGAACCTTTTTTAGATAAGTATACTGAGTATAGATCCAAAAAAATCAATGTTAAATACATAGGTGATAATTTATATATCGCTGAAAGTAGTAAAGATAAGAATAAAAATTATACTGTTAATTTAGAATTAGGTTCTTGTACCTGTCGTTTCTTTACCTGTCAAAAATGGTGGGAAAGAAAGAAGTGTAAACATATTATGGCTGCTGAAAAGTTAAGTTCAACTATAAATGTACATTATAATAATACTAACAATTATTAAGTTTCTAACCCTAATCCAATTTGATAGACAGTAAGAATCCATCTATAATCAAATTGGGTAGGGTCAAAATACCTGTTTTTCTTTTCAAAAATTAAATTTTATTACATTAGTTTCTTTAATATATAAAAAAGAAAACCAGGGTTTTTATCCTTGCTTATAGGTAAAGTTCAGTATATTCTAAAACGTCCCAGCAACCACCGTCTAATTGATCTAAACAAATATATAAGTTACCATGGCCATCAAAGCCAACTTCATCTATTTTAACTGTAAATATATCATTTAAATTAAACTCATAACGACTTAAGTCAAAGTCAACGCTTTTACACTTTTCAAACTTTTTTTCCTCTGTAAACTTTATATCAAATGTTTTCTTTTCGTCATCTTTACTTACAAGTATATACCCAAAGTCTTTCAGTATATTTTCAAAGTTCATTTTAAACTCATTTGAAATTTCCATTATTATCCTCCGCTTATTCGTATTCTTTTATATATCTATAAAGCGTTGCTCTGCTTACTCCTAAAAGCTTTGCAAACTCAACCGCTGTTATATCGTTAGCTTTCCACTTTTTATAATACTTCTCAAAGTCCTTTGGAAGCTCTCTCTCAGGTCTGCCTAGTTTAACTCCTTTTGCTTTTGCATTTACCAGGCCCTCTTTTACTCTGCTCTGGATCTTCTCTCTTTCTTTATCTGCTATATATGATAAAAAGCCTATAAGCATATTATTAATAGTGTAGTCCAGCTTATCATCACCGGTATTAATTAAGGGTGTATCAAGTATTATAACCTTAATACCTCTTTCAAAGAAGTACTGCAGCTCTTTAGGTGTATCCATGAAATTACGTCCAAGTCTATCAAGTTCCTTTATTACAATACTGTCACCGCTTTTTACAGTTTCTTTTAATAACTGATATTGAGATCTTTCAAAGTTCTTACCCGTAGCTCTATCTTCGAATATAGCTTTAATATTTATTTTATTTTGTTTTGTATAGTCCTTTAATGCTTCATGCTGTCTATCTGTATTCTGTTCTTTGGTTGATACTCTGATATAAGCGTAAGCACTCATTTTTAACTCTCCTACACAGTATTTTCTATACTTTTATTGTAATGTGTATCAAAAAACTATGCAAACGCATTGAGACACTTTTGTGACCAGTTTAAGCCTGTTTATTATTGTTTTTCTTATTATTTCCTTGTGTATCATTTAATTATAGTTTTTTGATACATAGATAATAAAACAAAAGCGTAAAGCAATAAACTTTACGCTTTCTATAACTTTATATCGTTCCCATATTGGGCCATTAAAATATCGTTCCCATATCGGGCCATCTACTACAGTATATTAACTGCACCTAATAGTATTACCAAAAATTTCGAATATATAACAAAGACAGCAGAATTTTATATATCCACTGTCCCTATTATAATTAATATCGTTCCCATATTGGGCCATTAAAATTAATATCTTTATATCGTATCCATATTGGATGAGTTAATAGTATCATATATAGGACAAGCTAGCAAGTCCCTTTTTTCGCTAAAAACTCAGAATAAAGCTGATTTATTATAGTTTTTGCTTCTAATACTCTGTTTTTGTCTCCTGAAAAAAGTGCCTTTATTATCCTTTCTCTGAACTTTCCTCTTTTATAATCATACCTTATATATTTACATAGACCTCTTACACTACTTGTGTCTCCTGGATAAAACATCTTAATTTCTCCAGTAAATCCATTTTGAAACATAAAATTGGCTTTAAATTCTTTCCGATCACTATTATCAAGTATATAGTGATATATAGGCCTAAACGCATTGTCTAATATATATTCTGGGTACTTAATTGGTAATTGAAGTCCATTTTCTAGTATAGCTTTTTCAAGATAGTTAAAGTCCAAATAGAAAACTTTAATTGCATCATTTATTCTATCTATTTGTTCCTTATTTAGTTTTATGATTTCTGACCCCCCTGAAGTATTCTCATAAGTCCATGGCGTAATGCGCTTTCTAGATACTTCTTGCATCTTGTTTAAATACACATATGTGGGTTTTATTACAGTAGATCCTCTCACAGTTATAAAATTCTCCACTAATCCAATGCTGAATTGATATTGTCTGTTCTCTAGCTCAGTACTGGTTACAGGTATTACTGTTATTGTTTCATTATTTGCTGGAGCCTTCCATACAATGGCATAATGTGTATCATCTATTTCTTCTCCTATTCCAACAAACTCACATCTAACCATGTCTCCCTTATTAAGTACTGGCAAAAATGCTCCATACTCAGTAGATATTTTAGCTTGATCATACGTAAGGTTATTTAAATTTGTAATTCTTATAACCTTATGCAAAGTATTAAGGTCTTGAGTTGTTGTCTTACTAAAATTATTATATTGAGTCAAAACTCTTCCCCCTCTCTTTAGTAAATAAATCTCACTATTAAATATAACATCATAAAGTGCCTACTTCTAGCTGAATATATAAAGAGGTCTAAAGTTAAGTTGTCGTTTTATTGCTATATAAACAAACAGAGCTACTATTATTCCTATAAGGCCATAAGTTATTAATTTAATTATTTTCATTTCCATCTATAGTATTTTCTCTTTCTTTAAATACAAAGGTAAGACTTATTAAAATAGAAAAGCTTATAAGTCTTACCTTTTATAATTATTGATATTACAGGTTTTGCCTGTAATGTGTTATATAGTTGTCCGACTTCTTATCCTGTCTTTTATATTAAGAGTTTTTGGATTTCAAAGATATACAGTGTTATAACGCTGTCAATGCTTGCAAAAGACATATCTATTAAATTTTTAATTTTTCCCTTTATTTATAGTGAAACTATTTTACAAATGGGTTTATAAAAAGATAGAAGTATAGTAGATAAAAATTTTGCAGCGCCACCTTACCAACGCTAAGTTACAGCTATTATTTTCTCATATAAAATTTGATTTATTTTAAAGAGTCTATTATATTTACCTAAAGTCTTATGTAATAAATATCTTGTCGAACGATTTTTTGTTCATTTAGCCACAAATCAAGCAAAAAATAGTTAAAAGTTTTCAGGTCTTTTATATATATGTTTACACACAAAAAAACATCTTAAATCTAATGACAGTTTAATAGTAGTCAAAATTCACTATTAAAATCCGGTTAAAGCATATTAAAGCACACAATCCGGAATAAGTATCAACTTTATATCTAAAATACAATAAAAGTTAGATTAATTAAGATTTTAATTTTCTATATAGAGATGAAAATTATCAGCTTATTTTAAAGGAATTTATCCAGAATTAATAACTTTATTTATATGGAGCATTCCTTACTCATAAACCAGTATTAGATTTTTTAAAGGAGGGATCTGAAGATGTTAAAAAATATTTTTAGAAATACATCTTGAGCGTGTAATAAACAGCAGAGTAATTAGTAATAATGATTTAAACAAAACTTTATAAAAGGAGAAGTCTTAATATGAAAATTATTGGAATCATTGGAATTATATTTGATAAAGTAGCTACCTCTACGGTAGCTGCCATAATTAAGGAGTGGATATTTAAGATATTTAAAAAGGAAAAGACACCAGAACCTAAAGCACCAGCGTCTAACCCTAATAAGTCTCTTATTGAACATAAGTCTAATCAAAGAGAAGTTAAGATTGGTAGCTTAACAATCTCTATATCTACAAGTTCCTTTACCTTTAGGAGCTTATAGACACCCTCAAAGGAGCTTTCGTATTACTAGTACGGAGGCTTCTTTTTCTATTATAATTCTTATGTTAACCAAATTACAATATTCCTAGTTATTACTCCTTAATATTAATTTTAGGTATTATATTATTCTGCAATAAAAAAACCTCTCTATGAGGCTGTAAAACGCTTTTAAAACTATTCTTTTAATCTATTTATCTTATTATATAAAAACACTGCTACAGCTCCTATAAAAGAACATACCAATAATTTAATTAATGCTAATTCCATTTTGAAGCCCTCCAAACAACTTAATATTTAGAGTATTGACCGCTTGGCCTATTTATAGTCATATCAAAAAAGAGGCTTACTGCCTCTACTCTTCATCACTATCGTATATAATTGATGTTCCGTCTTTTTTTATTTCAGCATGTACCGTAAATACTTCAAAGTCATGTTTTTCAAATAGATTATTTTTTAATCCTTTACTTAGCATGTTTATTGCTTCTAACTTATCAGCTGCATTTATTATAATTATAGTTCCGTCATCTAACTTAAATACATATTTGTTATATTTCTTATTCTGGATTTGCTCGATTATCTTCTTTGACATACTATCACCTCAGGTATTATTATATTGTTTGCCATTTACAATAAGCAAGAGAAAAAGAAAACGGCCGAGGTAATAGGAAAAGAAAAAAAAGATAATAGAATAGACATAATACATTTATTTAATAAATGTATAGGTATTAATTTCTAGTACCTATAGCCTATACCAATACTTTAAAGGCTGTTGAAGTATATCACCTTAAAATACAATGTACGATACACCCCACGATATACAGTAAGATACAAATAAAAAAGGAGCCTTGCAGCTCCTTGAGTTTTTACATAAAACATTCTTACACCTCCATCAAACAAATAACTGCTCTTTTAAATCTTCAAGCCTTAAATCTATATACTTAACCTTGAAGGGTGTATTAATCTTATCCCTTTTGCTCTTAGACACTATAGTTATAAGTGGGAATATGCCATACTTTCTTTGAAACTCTTGTGTCTCATATAATTCCTTGTACTTTTCTGGATTAGTCTTATTATACAAATCCACCTCTAACAGTATCATTTTACCTTTACCGCTTATTTTAAAGGCAATAAAGGCATCTGCTGTGCATTTATGCAGTTTTAATTCTCTCTTAAACTGTAAAATCTCTGCCCCCTGAAATACTAACTCTGAATAAAAATCAATACATTTAATACTGTGCATTGACGGCTTTTTCTTGAGGTAATATATTTTCTGATTGTTTTTTCAATCTTCTTCGTGATATCAATTCCTCTTGCTTTGCATGATTAAAAAATATCTTATAAGCCTATTTTGATGTTAGACAACCATTGTCCATGATAAATTTAACCAAATCAAAATCCCTCGAAGTGAACACCAGAAAGCACCTCAGTATCTATTGCTGGACTTTCACCTTTGGGCTGCTCTGGGATATACTTTTTAAGTTCTATATACTTATGATTTAAATCTATACTGCTCTTTACATTCTCCATAATCTTTAAATCAGCAGCAAATTTCTTCTTATCCTTATCAACAACATACTTCAAAGTATTGCGAACTTGATGAACAATGTAGCGTTGATATTCCATGTTTGGAAAAGCTACATTGATAGATTCTTTTATCTCTGAAAGCCCATCTGCACATAGAATTAAGATATCTTTTACACCTCTATTTTTCAATTCATTTAACATACTAAGCCAATATTTACTGCTTTCATTTTGGACGATTTGAATACTTAGAACTTCTTTTCTACCATCTTGATTTATTCCAAGAATAACATAAGCAGCAAGCCTTTTTATAAAAGATAGCTAATTTTAATTTTCTGATCTAATGTGAATTACTTGTATTAAAGCTAAATTACTGTTAATTACGTGTGAAATATCCTTTCATCTACATTTATAAATTACCTGCTATATTCCAATGTAGAATTTTCACCTTTTTCTTCTAAACTTATAGCACACAACTCTTCTTCTTTATCACTTTTAGTATTGTTATTTTCACTAATAAATTTCCATGTACGAAGATGTAAAAACTCTTTAAAATACCTCTGAAAATTAGTTTTATGATTACATAACGGGAATTGACCATACCTATTTAACCATTGTTCTTCCTTACATACCTTACATTGATATAGTCCAGTTTTGGGAATATCCTCACCATATCCATACAATCTTTTAATTTTAAAAATAAATTTACTAATTTTGTATGCTGCTCTCATAAGTAACCACCAAACACAAATTAGAGTTGTAAACATTATTATATAGATATATAAAACAATTATAATATTTAAAGCATAATTTCTCATGCTACCGCTCCTAAAAGGTACTTTTCAAGATCCTGGATCTTCTTCTCACTTCTTATTGGCTCTACACTTTTCATGTTAACATCCATTTGTGTCCCATCGAGACATCTTCCAAATACAACATATTGTATGTTTTCATTATATTGTGTTGTTATCATTTTTACAAATTCATATTTTAAGCATAATAAAAACCCCTATAAAGCATTATATATCAATGCTTTATAGGGGTCGTATCATCACAACACAATAAATATTGTGTTGTGATGATAATTTGTTATAGCTTAATCCTTATATTAATATTTTATAAATAAAATGTTCTAAAACTCGCATCACCTTAGTTGTAACTTTACCTACTTAATACACCTTGTCCAGTTGTAGAAAGATAATACCATGTATTATACCCAACTACGCCATCTGCACTAAGTCCATTTCTTGACTGAAAATTTATTACAGCCTGTTTAGTTGTTGGGCCAAAATATCCATCAATACTTGACCAACTTAAATAACCTACCTTATATAATCCATATTGAATGTCCTCTACATAGGAATCATACCATCCACTATACGATGTACTCCTAGTATAATAAGTATTAGTACTGTGAAAACGAGTATTAAGTGCAAAACCTGTAACCCCACCAGTATAATCTGCTTTATATACCCCACGAAGAATATTATTGTTCCATGTATATGATCCTGGATCACTTATATAAGGTACGGATCTATAAAAGGTTCCATGAAATATACTATCCCCATCATATTGAAATAAGGTATCTGCCTTAACAATGTTATTGCTGAACCCAGCAAATAACATAGATAATGCAAAACAAAAAATTAAAGAAACTTTTTTACTTTTTTTCATGTATTCCCCCCCTTTTTTTACAATTTTATATCATTAAACCTTATATTGTCAATATATTTTGCAATTCATATTAAAACTATTACAATTATTATTCGTATTAATTAATAATACTAACTTTTAATTATAATTTTTTATTCGAAGGAGTAATAATATGAATTGTAAAATATTCAGAAAAAATATTTATAACTTATCATCTAATAACAATATTTCAAATAACTTTAAAAAAAATATGCTAAAGCATATTGAAAGTTGTACTGATTGTAGATATTTATATAAAGAATTCATGGAAGATGAAAATATACTTAAGACTTACTTTAGATCTTCTAATGAATGTTTTAACAGTGTAAGAAATGATGTTCTAAAAAATATTGATAGAGATAAATATAAGAACTGCCCTAGCTACGGCTTTTATATTAGTTATAAGAAATATAAAAAATATTATATATCAGCAGTTTCATTTTTAATTTGTATTACTTCTATATACTTTTATTTAGATATAAAAAATAATTATTCATCTAATTACCATACTATTGCCTATGAAAACACGAAATCCTCAAGTTTAAAAGGCAAAGATACTGATGTTACTATTGATCAGAATATACCCGATAATACCGAGAAACAAAGTAAATCTGTATCTTTAGATAGCTTAAGCAAAGAAAGCTACTTTAAGTACACTGACTTTGAAAATGAACTTATTAAGAGTGGGTATACATATAAATTAGATATTATTGATAAAAACGAAACATTTTTACTTTTATCAATAACTTTAACTATTGATAAAAATAAGATAAATATTTACGAGTATACTAATAGTTCTAATATAGAAAATGAAGCTAATAAACTAGCTATGACCACACTTAAAGCGAAAGATATAAATAGTTTACAAAATCCCCACTACTATAAAAAGGGACACATTATAGTTGAATATTTAGGAAATAACTCTGAAACAATAAAAATTATTGAACAAATTATGGGTGCTTAATAGAAATAGAGCTAATCAATAGCTCCTTTTGTCTACAGTCTGAGGCTCTTAGCTTAGGCTAAGGGCCTTTTATATTTTCTTATGATTCAATTATTCCATAATAGTATAAAATTCCGAAATACTTTACTGGAAAAGATAGCACAAAATATAAAGTTACATGGAAAATTTAAATTAATAACTTTACTATAGGGGATGATTATATGGGAAATACTTTTACTACAGAAGAATGGTTTAAATTAATTTTAAAACATGATGTAATTGGTAAATTAAATGATGGTGAAAAGTTTAGTTCTATAAACATAGATTTAGGCTTGGAACCTAATTCAGACGCATTAAGAAAAGCACTAAATAGACTCGACATAAAAAAAATACAAATTTCAAGGCAATACGGTTTCGACTTTGAAGAAGAATTTTTAACTATGGTGCTACTTCAGGGATTAGAAAAGCATAGTCCGATCAATATACGTAGACAGCATCTTATTAAATATATGAAAGAAAATGAAAGTTTTAGTGAAGCAGAAATTAGCTTTGTTTTGGAAAGCGACAGATGTTAATATATTAGATTTAACCACTGAAGAACTTAAAGAATATAAATTATAAATAAATCAAAGCTGATGTTAAAATTATTTGATACCTCAGCTTTATTGAGGAACGCAAATAATTTTGAATTTACACAAGTATATTTACACTCCCTAAATCTTATATCTTCGTTGTAAATATTTTTTATAAAAATAAAAACAAGAGCATCACTCACTCTTGTTGATATAAGTTTTAATTAAACTATATCTGGCATATTATTAAGCCGCCACATTATATAGACTATAAAAATATTGTTTATTTTCAATAAGTTTATCAAAATTTCCAGCTTCACATATTTGGCCATTTTTCAAGACTATTACTTCATCATATTTTCTCAATAAATCTTCATTAAGTTTATGTGTAATAACAATACAAGTTAGATCATCTAAATCTAGTATGGAATTTTCTATACTAAATGAAGTTTTATTATCTAGAGAAGATGTCGCTTCATCTAGTATAAGAATAGGTGTATTTTTTATTAAGGCTCTTGCAATAGCAATTCTTTGTTTTTCACCACCAGAAATATTGCATCCATTTTCGCCTACTTCACTATCGATACCATTAGGCAAAGAATCTATCAATTCATCTAGTCCAGAAAGTTTCACAGCTCTATTTATGCATTCACTTGAGTAATCTTTAAATAAAGTTATATTTTCTTTTACAGTATCATCAAATATGAATACATTTTGTTGTATGACTGAAATAAGTTTATATAAATCCGATGAATTTATATCCCTATTAGCCAACCCATCTATACTAATTTCACCTTTAAAATCCTCATAGTATCCTAATAGCAATTTTAATATAGTTGATTTACCGCTACCACTATCTCCGACTAATGCATATTTTTTACCCTTTTCAATTTTCATTGATATGTTATTTAAAACTTTACGTTCATCATTATAAGAAAAATTAACATTATTAAATACTATTTCCTTATTAAAAGAGTGCTTCTCTTTTAATAATTTTTTACATTCCTTATTATCTGTAAGGCTGCTGATTTTTTGTTCTATGGCTTTAACTGATTTTATCTTATTAAATATTGAAGAAATATTTGCTATGGGTGTTGTAATATTATTCATTAACTGAACTGCTGCAATTAATAATCCATAAGTTAATTCTCCTTTGAAAACAAAATATGTTCCTACAGCTAGTGCGGTAAAGAATACTAAAAATCCAAAAGCACCTGATATAATATCTACAAAAGAATTTAGTTTTAGAAAGTTATATTTTGAATTTTCTGCTCCAAGATTAAATTTGTCATATTCTTTTGATAGTTTATTTTCTACATTAAAGCTTTTTATAATTTCAAATCCTGAAAATATATCTTTAACTTTTATAGTAAAGTCACTTAACGCATCAGAGTATGATTTCTTCAAGTTAATAACTTTTTTAGAAAAGATAACGGGTACTAGCAAATTTAAAAATGCCATAGCAAATATGCAGATTGCTATATAAATATTTATCATAAAAATAGCTATTGATCCTAATATTAATCTAGTTACATTTGTAATCAAATTTAATATGCTTATAAAATAATCACTCTCAATAATTGTTATATCGTTTGTTAATGTCGAAATATAACTGGCGCTATTAACATCATTAAAACTTCTTATATCCTTCTGTATTATATTTTGAAAAATATCTTTTTTTAACGTAATCAACGTTCTTTTAATATACTTTGCTTGAAATATAATTCTAAAATAATTTAGAATATACATTATCAGTATAAATATTATACTAAGAAATGATACTTTATATATATTTGTAACATTTGTACCGTTACCAGTATCTATAACACTCTTTATCATAAAAGCAATAAGTATTTCCATTATAGAACACGCTACAATGAAAATTATATTTACCGATAACAATGCTTTATACTTAAAAAAATATTTTTTCATAAACACCCTCCTTATTTTAATTTAGGTTATGATTCTTTTATAAAATTAGTAAAGTTATCTACTAAAACTTGCGCATCTCCATTGTCGTATAGTTCACAAAACTTTTTTAAGACATACTCATAATATTTTAGTTTTTTGCACTCGTTATCAAATACTCCAAATCCAGTGTCCATACATTCTTCCAAAACGTTAGCCGGACAAATAGTGCAAAAATACCTTCCCCAACAGTCTTCACATTTATTTTTATACTTCTTATTATTGATTTTGTCATATTCATCTTTATAGTTACTATTATCTAAATTATAGTCATTCTTACCCCAGAATCTATAACATATATATCTATCTCCATTATAGTCATAGGATAAGTTTACTTTTTCATTAAGTTCGTCACAGAAACCATAAACCTTCTGATTGTATCCAATAGCAACCAAAACTTCATAAACTAACGGGTTTATCGTCTTTCCTAGAGTATTATTTAGAATGTATTCAAATGATGCATCTATATCTTCAAATGTATTGTTTTCCTCCATGCTACTTTCAAACTTAAAAAATTCTTTTGGTGATCCTACCTTAGTTATTATATATTTAAAACCTAATTGCTCGAAATAAGCAGTAATATCTGGTTTTGTATATCCTTGTTCCAAATGATACGGCGTATACGTACAGAGCAATTGGACTTTTTCCTTAAATTCGTTATTAAAACAATCATTTAAATTATTTATTACTTTACTATGAGTGTTATTTCCTCTTAAGAAATTATTTATAAATTCTGGCCCATCTAAACTTACTGCAAAATGACAATTATATTTCATGCATGTTTTTACAAAGTCAGGTGTTAATAATATACCGTTAGTTACAATGAGATATTTGAAAACACTAAATTCTTTGCTAAATATATCAAGTCCATATTTAATTAAATCAAGATTTAGTAATGGTTCACCACCAAAAAACTTTACTTCTCTTATACTTTTGATATTTCTCTTTTTCAAATCATCGATTATCTTGTTAAAAGTCTCCTTTGACATAATAGCATTATCTCTATGATAATTACCGCCATTAGCATAGCAATATTTACATTTTAAGTTACATTCATTTGACATATTTAACGTTAGTCTACTAAGTGTACTAGTTTCCTCATAATTATTTATAAACGGAGTTTCAATTTCTTCATTGGACAAATTAATAAAACTATCTTCGTCTGTTAATTCATATAGCTCTAACGTTCTTCCATCAAGAACATAGGTTTTATCATTTACAAAAATTTTTTTCATCATTTTATTCATTTCAATACCCCCTTAAAGTGATAAAACTTATACATAAAGGTTGATCTTAAGTTTAATAGATAAATACATTTCTTAATTTTGAAATGTATTTATCTATTAGTATCTATTAGCCTATACCACAGAAACCAATGCTACAAGATGATGCTAATTGAATTCTTGTCTTGTTTGCTGTAACTAATTTTTTCATTCTGATATCCTCCTTTTTTTAAATATTAGCCAATGCCGCAAAAACCAAAATTACAAGATGATGCTAATTGAATTCTTGTTTTATTTGCTGTAACTAATTTTTTCATTCTGATATCCTCCTTTTTTAAATATTAGCCAATGCCGCAGAAACCAAAATTACAAGATGATGCTAATTGAATTCTTGTCTTGTTTGCTGTAACTAATTTTTTCATTCTGATATCCTCCTTTTTTTAAAATATTAGCCTATACCACAGAAACCAATGCTACAGGATGATGCTAATTGAATTCTTGTCTTGTTTACTGTAACTAATTTTTTCATTCTGATATCCTCCTTTACAGTTATACTTATAACAAATGTAAACATTTTTGTTTACATTATTATTCTAGAATATTTTTCTCTAAATGTAAATAGTTTTTTTTACTCTTTTTGTTTGTTGTTATATTTTTAATATAACAAATAATATCCAAGCCTCTCTAAACGTCTACATAAAGGCGGATTTTTTCAATTCATCTACCTTATCCAAGCTTTCCCAAGGCAAATCAATATCGGCCCTCCCAAAGTGTCCATAAGCCGCTATTTGTCTATAGATAGGCCTTCTCAATGCGAATTTCTTAATTATAGATGCAGGCCTTAGATCAAAATTATCTCTTATAAGCTTTTCAATTTTATATTCTTCAATCTTATTTGTACCAAACGTATCTACTAAAATCGATAATGGATTAGCAACTCCTATTGCATATGAGAGTTGTATTTCGCATTTATCGGCAAGCTCTGCCGCCACTACGTTTTTAGCTACATATCTGGCTGCATAAGCTGCAGATCTATCAACTTTTGTAGGGTCCTTCCCTGAAAAGGCCCCTCCTCCATGACGTGCGTACCCTCCATATGTATCAACTATTATCTTTCTACCAGTAAGACCTGTATCACCCTGAGGACCTCCAATAACAAATCTTCCTGTGGGGTTTATATAATATTCAGTATTCTCATCTATAAGCTTACTTGGTATAACCGTACCAATAACTTTTTCCATCAAGTCGTTTCTTAACATCTCAATAGACACATCTTCGCTATGTTGAGCAGATATAACCACAGCCTTAATCCTTTTTGGTAAATTTCCTTCATATTCAACAGTAACTTGAGCTTTGCCATCTGGACGAAGATATGGTATAATTCCATTTTTTCTAACATCCGCCAATCTCTTTGTAAGCTTGTGAGCTATTGATATTGGTAATGGCATAAATTCAGGGGTCTCATTACAGGCATAGCCAAACATCATTCCTTGGTCTCCTGCGCCTATAGAAAGCTCGTCCTCTATTTTGCCTGATTTATTCTCCAAGGATGAGTCTACACCCAAAGCTATATCTCTTGACTGTTCATCAATAGACGTAATTACAGCACATGTTTCACAATCAAATCCATACTTTGCTCTATTATACCCAATGTCATTCACTGTTCTTCTTACAATTTTAGGTATATCCACATAGCAATTGGTGGTTATCTCACCAGCTATTAACACCATTCCTGTAGTAATAATAGTTTCGCAAGCAACCCTTCCGTAAGGATCATGCTTTAATATCTCATCAAGTATTGCATCAGATATCTGATCACATACTTTATCTGGATGCCCCTCCGTAACTGATTCAGAAGTAAAAAATATTTCACTCATATTCCCAATCTCCTTATGCATACAAACAAAATTTGTATCATTACTTGAATTTAAAGTATTTATTGTTGTTTTTACTCTGGAGGAAATATTCCTGGATCTGATGAATCAAGTGTAATATCTAAAGGATAAATTACTGATGCTAAACTTATATGAATATTGCTTTTAACAATATTTTCCACTCCAATTACTTTATCGGTAGAATATAACCCTAAGCATAAGAACATCCCCGCTGCAATTGATACAGATAATACTTTTTTTCTCATTTTAATTCTCTCCCTTTTATCCCATAATTTTAAAATGTAAATATAGTTTCAAAATGTAAATTATTTTGTTTACATTTTTATTCTAGCATTACTTTTAGGATTTGTAAATAATTATTTTTACTTTTTTATTTTTTATGATATAATAATTATATTGATATCAAATTAGGTATGTAGAAATAATAAAACCAAATTTTGACAAACCCTTAATTCTTTTCATAAGTCGCTATAAGAAAATATCTACGGTGACACTTTATTACAATGCATACAACAAAAAATATAGTATAAATACAAGCAAGGAGGAAAATAGTATGGAAATTCTATCACCAGGCCAAAAAATACGGAAAATTAGAAAAGAATTTAAAATCAGCCAAAAAGAAATTACAGGTGGTGAAATAACCCGTGAGCTTATAAGTATAATTGAAAATAATAAATCTGCCCTTACTCCTGCAGTAGCGCAGATAATTACTGATAATATAAATAAGATATGTAAAGAGAAAAATATAAATTTCAATTTAAGTGCTGAATATTTGCTAGAGGATATAAACGTTCAATCAAATAAAATTGCCGATAATTTTATAGAGTTTTTATGTAACAATGAAAATAATCTTTCAAAAGATATTAGCGAGGATATTAAAGAAATAGAATTGTTCATGGCAAAATACGACGTACCTGAAAAGAAGATGATTATCTATGAAAAGATAGGAGATATACTAAGAAATCAAAAGGAATTTAACAGAAGTTATATTTACTATATAAAAGCTTATGAGAATCACAATAGATTATTTAATGATATTAGATTATTCAAACTCCTACAAAAAATAGGTAATACTTGCATTCACTTATGTAAATATACGGAAGCTCTGGATTTTAACAATTTAGCACTTGTATATAATGATAATGTTCCAGAAGAATTAAAGTATAAGGTTCTTTATAACAATATACTAGCGTATATGTATCTAAAAAAATATGATAAGGCTTTAATCGAACTCGAACATATTAAAACTACTTTCAAAAATCTAACAAAAGAAAATGTCTTTAAACTTAATATATTAAAAGTTAACTGCATGAGACACAAAAATTTTTATAGCGATGCATTTAAACTAAATGAGTATTTACTCAAAACTTTAGATGATAATGATACTGAAAATATTATATTAGTTATGGCAAATATACTTGATATTTATACCGTATTAAAAGATACACACAATGTTAAACTTTATATAGATAAGCTGATCTATTTAGTCAATAATTATAATGATATTGAAAAAAGTTATCATTCACCTAATACCTATAATCAGATAGCATTGTCTTGCTCCCTAATAAATAATACTGACTTATCTATAGAATATTATAAGAAGTCGATAATGGCCTGCAAATATCATAGAAACATTGATATATTGTTAAAGTCGTTAAATGAACTTTTAACTATACTTGTAAAAGAGAGAAATTTATCTGAGATAAACTTTTTTAAAAATGATGTCCTTGAATTGTTATCATTACATATTATTGAGGCTAACATTACTCCAATTTTTAAACTTTTGGATTTTTACAATGATATTAATGATAACGAAAATGTAGGTTCTTTGCTTAAATTTATATTAGATAATAGAAAATAGCAACTATTTTAAGTAAGAAATATTGTCGTAAATAAAGATTTTAACGGATCACTCTATTCATTTATTAAACTTAACTTTAGCTATTTGATTTGATATTATATAATTTACTTATAGAATATTTTTTCATCTTGCTTATCTAGGCCTTTTGAAAACATATTTATATATAGTTCCTTACTTAAAGTCTGTTTATATTAATTTGTTGTTTAATATTTAAATCTTTGTTATATAATGTATAAAACCATACGAAAGGTAGCTTTCTTATGGCTTAGCGGTTATCCTTATTACACTGCAGTTTGCTGGAACTGCAGTCTTTATTTTTATAACTAACCTAGCTTATATTTTAAGCTGCTCCAGCCTAATCCATAATTAAAAATGTACCATGCAAAAATTCTTCGCTTTCATTAGGTTGGATTTCTTTACTGATATCTAACGGTATTTTTAATTCTGATTCTATATGAGTTGTTTTTAAAAAATCAATAAGCAAATTATCATCCCATCTTTATATATTTTAATAATCTTAATTTAAAATTTACTATTTACCATCAAGTTATATATTAATCTCCTATAGTTTTAGGCTATAGGAGACTTGTTCTATTAATTAAAACTTATAATATTAAATCATTTTATCCAACTTCTTTAGTAATAAAATTCTTTTTATACCATCATTTGAAATATCACCAGTTTGTTTATCTACAAAAGGCACAATCATTTTATATTCATCCATACTTAAAACAATTTCACCACCAAATTTTATATTACTATCTTTCATAACTAGCTTTATCAATTCATTTTCAGTAGCTTTTAGTATAATTTCTTTATCTGACTGTTCTAAGTATTCTACTCCATTTATTTGCAAAGCATCATTAAAAATACTCATTGCGTATGATTCAATCACTTCGTCTTCAATTACATTTCCAAGTTCTTCACTTTCAATATCGTCTTGAATTTCATCTAGTAATATTTCAGTTCCTCGATATTTTAATTCTTGGATAATTTCTTCACTTTCTCTATTGATAGTTTCTAAGCAGTCATTTAAAATATCTTTTGCACTAATTACACCACTCCTTTCTAAAAAGTACTCGCCTCTTTTGCTGTTCGTTTTATACATTTTGTTTTCCTCCTAAAATTTATTTTCATAATCATATAAAATAATTTTTATATAAATAAGGGTTTTTATTTCTAAGTTTAAGTTTATTAAATTTATTTTTTTGTTAAAGAAAAAGAGAAACACTCTGTGTTTCTCTATATCCTTCTATAATTTGGTTCTGTTAATTGTTCTAAAGGTTTATTTATATTTTTAATTAAATATGTACTATATGTTGAATCCACTGATTTCAAATCTTTCATTTTGTCTATTGTATCTTCTAACTTATTAATGAGATTTTCTATGCAATCATTATGAACACATAATTCATTTAAGTCATCTATGAATCTATCTATTATCTCTATTATTTCTGCCGTCTCGGTTTTTTCTATATATACTTCACTTAAATCATCATATATTTCCCTTAAATCACATCCGAATTCATTTTCAACATCCCTCAATGTACCTACTATAAGGAGTATCTCATTAAGACTTTTTAAATTACTATCGCAAACTAATTTTGTTGCAACACACTCTATTTCAGATATAATTTCTTTCTTTATAAATTCTTTTCTATCTTTCTGTATTTTTAAGTCATAAATCATACCTTAAATCCTCCATCTATCCTAGCTAATTATCCAATTGTTACATATTTTTTATTGTCCCTAAAATTAAAACTCTGACCAATAATTTCTTATAAATTTATATTCGTCATTTGATTTCCTTTATTTTTATTTTGCGGTTTCGTATAGTTCTTACATTACATCCTAAATTTTTAGCAATTTGATCATCACTAAGACCTTGGTTAATTAGTTCCTTAGTTTTTAATAGTTGTTCTTTTTCTATTTGTTGTCTGAGAGTTAATCCTTCTGAATTTCTTCTGTTGTTTCTTCTTTTCTTTGATTCTTTTTTATCTAATTCTTTTTTTCTGCTTTCATCATAGTTAATAGATAATTCAAAGTTATTCTTTACAGTTTCTAAATCCTCATATTCAATTGATTGACAATCCAAATCATTAATAATCTGAATTGAATCATCCAAATATTCCTCAATAGCTTCTCTTTTTTCATCACTTATAGACAATTCAATGTTATCTTGTAATATATTAAGAACTTGTTCAACTCCATAGACTAACTCATCCATTAAGCAATTAATATCTTCAGTCTTTTCGCTTATAATGTTATCTAATTTCTCACTTATGGAACCTGAGCTATCTAAGTCTAATTCATCAATTCTATCTTTTAATAAGTTTATTTTATCTTCAATCATATCCCTTTTCTTTAACTCATATATTATTTCTTCTAACTCATTTTTTAAATCTTCTAACTCATTTTTTAAATCAACAAAGGTCATTTTAATCCTCCTTGAGTATGCTATTGTTTTTTAGTTTTAGAGTATTTTTCTTCCTAACACATAGATTTATATTAAAAACTAACGTTCTGCAAACACCTCCTTATTAATATTAGGGTTTAGTATACTTCTCATAATATAAGCTGTTGATATTTTCTCTCACAAAATTTTCAATAATAACTTAAGAAATAGGAAATATTGATGTCACTAACATCAGATAAAATTTACGCCAAAACACAATCTGGACTATTCTATTTATGATTAGTATTAAAAATACTTAATATAGTTCACCAGAGCAATATAGTAGCTAACTACTGTATTTTTTTTTATATAAATTTTTTATAATTGAATTAAGCTGTATAGCTCATCTTCTGCTGCATATGTTATAACTATATAACTTTGATTTTTTCCTCTGAGATGTATGAGGAATTTATATATAAGGTTTTTATCCTTAACTAGTTCAACAGACATATAAAAAACCTCACTTTTCCTTTTTATTATATTACGAAAACATTACATTCAAAAACAAAATAAAAGGAGCCTGCTGAGTAAAATCACAGCAGCCCCTTATATACCAAAACCTTCAGCATTTCTCCGAATGTACAATTTTTAAATAAAGTTATACATTCAAAATGTGTTCTGTTAATTTATGGTAAGCAATATTTTATAATTTTATACGGAATATTAGCAATATACTAGGACTATTAAAATCTTTAAAGAATATTTCAGTTATAAAATTATCCTCTCTTTTCACATTTACTAAGTAATATCCTTGTGTCGGCGTCTGATAGCAGCCTATGCATACGTGTTTTATTAGATATATGAGCAAGTTCCTTATCTTCATCTATAAATTCTTCTTCTTGAAACCCTAGAGAATACAAACTCAACGCGAGTTTCTTATCAAATAAAAGCGGAAATGTTAGTATTTTAGATTTTTCTCTATTTCCAACTATAATTAAACTATCATCAAACTTAGCTGAACAATCAGGAAGATTATTAATTTCTTCATCATCATCACTACGCTTTAATACCTTATCAATTAAAAAGTATCCAGTAATATATCTACTTCCATTAATTGTTGTATTAAAGAAAATATATATCTGTTTATAACCATTCCTATTTTCATCAAGTATATTAATAATTCGTGATTCTTTTTGTCCTGATTCTCCATATATAAGATAATTAAAATTTGGATCAACATGATCTTCTAATGGTTTATACGTTATTAGAATACTGGTGCAATTTTCATCTGACAATTCTTCTTCAACAAAAAGTTCGTCAAAACTACACCAAAATATTTTTAGCAATTTTGAAACTTCTGTTATACTTGGCTCAACAGACCCATTTTCGATTTGAGATATTCTCTGTTGAGTTGTACCCATCATTTCTGCTAATTGCCCTTGTGTTAATTCCATCATTTCCCTCAAATTCTTAATTCTATTTTTTCTCAACTTTATCACCCCTTTAGTGTTTATGATAAAATTATACGCTATTTTTATGTAAAAATCAATCACACTTTTTATGTTTTTTAATTACTATAGATTCTGGTATTATTACATCACATTATTAATAACAAAAAAACACTTTCTATAGAATGCTATATATGAGCTATTTTTATTTCTTGACTAAGATGTAATTAAAAATTATTAGGGTATCTAAAGAACTGATATTATCTCTTCTTTAGATACCCTCTTTAATAGTGTAATAAAGTGCTAAAGCCATATATTCATATACTTATATCCAATACTTACTCAACTAATATTACTATTTTAGGTAATTCAAATAGAATAGCTCAAATGCTTGTTGTTCCTATTCTTCATATCAACTAATTCCTTTTATCTAAAATTAGAAATATAACAATTCACAAGTGTACTTTTTGAACTTCTAAGAAAGCACTAGAACTTAAGTTAATTTATATTTTACAAGTCACCTATAATAAAATTATTATATGACAATGTATTCTTCCTAAGACTTTATGAAATAATAAAATTTCATTTAACTACATCTAGTTCATATTTTAACCTAATTTAATATAGCAGGCTAATACTACCAATCCAAGAAGCACAAAAACCGGTTGAATATAATTAATATTGATATATCTTTTACATTTACTTTGTGTAATTATCGGTATGAGTGCCATACCTGTTACCATTAAAGTAAATTCTATTATGACAACAAGTAATAGGTTAGCAAAAGCCTTAGTCATAAAATCAACCTCCAGATAATCTAATATACTTAAATTTTAACTTATTTTATTCAAAATAGGCACTATATTATAAAAAACCAGTTTCCTAATAGAGATAGAAGGTTCCCTCCCTTTTTAGAAGTAATACTCATTAATATTTTTCTAATTCTTTTCTTCAATAAAAGCCTTTATATATTAATTTCAAAATATTTGTATTAACTCTTTAAATATCTGCCACGATTTTTCATTTACTTAATACTAGCATATTACATCCTTTAAATTCACTTTCATACTTCTTTTTCTGAGCTTCAGCACACACTATAGTTAATTTATCCGGGTAGCCTTTTAAGGATAAATAACTCTTTACTGACAACTCTCTCTTATAATCAGATGTTGTTAAGTTAACACCATAATTACCATCTATATCAAAGTTAGCTACAGTCCATTCTGAATGTCCGAGTTTTACGTTAACACCATTTTCTGTTAGCTTTTGTAATACAATATTATTTTCTCCTTCTCCAAGGCCAATGTATTTATTTGCTAGTGCTAGTCCACTCTTTGTATATGGTATTAATAATTCTTCTGTAACGGGTGCTGCTGTGA
This sequence comes from Clostridium rhizosphaerae, assembly GCF_016765585.1. Classification (GTDB taxonomy): domain Bacteria; phylum Bacillota; class Clostridia; order Clostridiales; family Clostridiaceae; genus Clostridium_AT; species Clostridium_AT rhizosphaerae. The sequence continues at coordinate 3,132 of NZ_JAESWC010000017.1, read as the reverse complement.
ACACAGATTTATATATTTCCATTCCATGTTTATCCTCTATAAATACCATTACAGATACCCCTTGAGAAACGTTGTTAGATTCACAATAATCTTTTATTTCTTTTAGCTCTTTCTTTAATCTTTGGATATCTAACTCTTTACCTCTTAATTTTCTTGCATTACCTTCTTCATCATCTTCTTTGAGAGTTACTTTTCCTATTCTGTATATCCAATATTCTTTTCCATATTTATTTATCGCTTTTCCATAGTATTTATAGGCATAGTTCTTTGTTATTCTTTCCATTTTAAAGCTGGGTATTGTAGTAAAACTTTCTAAACTGCTGAATAGTCTATATATTTCTGCTGCTCTTTTCCTTAGATCTTTATCTGTTCCAATATTCCTAAAGGATTTATTATTTTCTTCTAGGTATTTCTTTCCCCTGAAACCTAAATATAAGATTCTGTTATTCCTCAATAAGTAATTCTCTTCTATTAACTTCTTTATTCTTCTTCTGTAATATTGTTCACTTCCATAGATTTTTTCTTTAACATCTTCTACATATATACCTCCATATTCTGAAATTAAATCTAAAATTTTAATATCTCTTTCAGTAAGTTCTACCATAAATTAATCTCCTTTCACCTTTAAATATCTAAAACAAAGTATTCTTTTACTGAATTTTTTAGGCAGTTATTCATACAATAATTCATTCTTATTAATGTATTGTTTTATTATTTTCCGAAGGAGGCTTCTCTAGTTGCTAGACAAATAGTTTCTTTGTTGGATGGCGGCACAAAAAGAAGCTTGGGTGCCGCAAGTCCTTTTCTTTATAAAAAATTCAGTGCTATTAAAACACTGAAAAATAAGGACTGTTATAAAAATTGGTATATACCTTTTGCCTTATTTCTCAAATTTGCAATTTGGTATATACCAAAAATAAAATTAGGTATATACCATTTTCACCTAATTTTATTATAGAACAGTTTTTTATTTTTTATTGTAAGGGTTAATCGAATGGTTTTAGCTATTTATAGTTATTTCATTTCTCGGCTAAGTATCTCACAGAAATTAATATTATCTTCAGGGTATATGTATATCTCCATATGAGGATTTTCTTTGTCATAATAACCTTTAAATCCAAAGCTCATATCTGTAATATCATCATTTTTAATAAGTCCACTTCTCACTATTCCGTCAATAATAGGCTTATAGTAACTGTTATCTATATCATAGTGGGGGGTAGGCATATAGAAGTTTATCCATACAAAAACAGTATCTAATTTTACTGGTGTGTTAGCAGCTGACCTTATCATTTTCGCTACATTCAAGGATAATTGATGATTAAGACTATCAAAGTCTGTGCTTATTTTCTTCCAGTATAATCTTACGGGGAAGTCTTTTGCGTAAATTTTAAATCTATTATTTTCATAACTTGAGGTCCAGCCTTCAGTATAAGCTGATTGTAGTGCTTCAGCAGTTTCCTTTTCCAACTTCCAAAACTCATCTTCTTTTATAAAACTTCTCAGCATTGATAATGACTTATTAAGCTTAGCGCTAATACTTCTATATAAACTTGCTCTAGCCTTTTCAAAATAATGAATTGATTCAAGTTCTTCTATAAGCTCAGGGCTTGTTAATTCTAATTTTCGGATAATTTCTTCCTCTCTATCACTTATATATCTTGCTAGGGTTATTTCTGGCACCTTTTTCATTTACGTTCCTCCTCTTTAAATAATTTTAAATTAGTTTTCTATATTTATTTTAGAACGACAAATAAAAAAGCCTTACTCTAATAGTAAGGCAAGTAACAAACAAATTGCTTAAATGATTAACAAGTATTTATTTGAAATTTTATATAATATTTAATATATATATATAAAATAAATATTATATATGTTAATTCCAATATTATATATTTATATTTTAATATTATGTTTAATAAGTATTAAGCTAATATTTAGTGACAATAAATAATATCATTTATAAAATATATAATATGTGTAATTATATATTTTATATTTTAAAATCAATATATAATATATAATTTATATATAATTATTAAACTAATCTGCACAACATCTATATGGTATATTTTCTTGATGATCTTACAAGTAAATCTATTATTTAGTTATTTATACTTTACAATAAAATCTTATCATATACATCTTAACCGGTTAATTTCTAATCTCCTTTAACATCCTATTAATATAAGGTTGCTCAAAATCATCTGATTCGTTGGTGTTGACATAACTATTTTCTAATAACTTTTTCTCAAGAACTTCCATATCGTATGTGCGATGTTGAAAGTTATTGAAATTATCTTTTCTAAAAGCCTTTATAGGTCTTTCATAATTCAACACAGTTTTTAGAAACCAACCTATAAGATTAGAATCAATATTTTGAGTTTTAGAGTATTTTAAGATATTATTTGCCGAATCATCATTCACATTCTTCCCTAATATAGCTTTAATTGCGTTTATTTCGTCGATAGAGCCTTTAACATCATTCTTAGGTGGCTTTTTATATCTAGAGTAGCTGAAACCTAGTTATTAGCTTCCATATTCGCTTCTGAATTGTTTTTATGTAGAACTTTATTGCTGTTACCTTTCTTCCTATTTTTATTTCTTCATAATCGTATTTTATATTACTTTAGTTATTTATTTCCTTATAATAATATTACAAATAAGTTGTTTTTAAATTTTAAAAGGATTATCAAGCAATTGTTTTATTAATTTTCAAACATAAATCACTTTATTTGATTATAGAAATTATCAATTAAATAACTTTTTTCTATAGTTATAAAGCCTATGCAGTATTTTAAATCGTATATCTCTTAATTCTTTCTTATGGTATGTGTGTTTGTCTGAAAAAATCAATATATCTATACAAATTTCTATATTATATATGGTATATAAACTCCAATGTTGTCCAAGCATAAATATAACCCAACAATATCTTTTTTTACTGAATATTGCTGGGTTATATAAATAAAATTTTATAGCTAATAACCACAAAGGTGCACGGTGCACTAAAATCCATAAATTAGTCTTCTACATGCAGATCTGCCGATATTAAATATAATTTTATCTTTAGAAGTTATTCTATTATTTTCATAATTACACTCTAGAATTACCTCTAGTTTATTTTTTTTT
>NZ_JAESWC010000016.1 GCF_016765585.1 Clostridium rhizosphaerae | reverse complement strand
GGTTTCACGTGTCTCGTGGTACTCTGGATCAGTTCTAAAAGCTTCCGTTTTCACTTACGTGGCTATTACACTCTATAGCGGAGCTTTCCAGCTCGCTTCAGTTAACTCCTGCTTTTGTTTATGAACTGTCCTCAACCCCAGCTATAAATAGCTGGTTTGGGCTCTTTCCCTTTCGCTCGCCGCTACTTAGGAAATCGATGTTTCTTTCTCTTCCTCCAGGTACTTAGATGTTTCAGTTCCCTGGGTTACCTTCGTACACCTATTTATTCAGTGCACGATCCACAGTTTTGACTGTAGGGGTTGCCCCATTCGGAAATCTCTGGATCACTGGCTATTTGCGCCTACCCAAAGCTTATCGCAGCTTATCGCGTCCTTCGTCGGCTCCTAGTGCCAAGGCATTCACCATGTGCTCTTCGTAGCTTGACCATTATAATTTTTATAGTTACATCTTCCGATGCAACTTGCGAAATTGTATACCCATTCTAGTTTGTAGTTAGTTTGAGTAACAATTTGATTTGTTTTTAATCTGTGCAATTTTCAAAGAACAATCTCGACTTTCATCGAGTGGAAGAATATATTATCATGCTGACGCATATTGGTCAACAAGAAATTTCTTCCTCTTGAGAAACAAAATGACCACTTAAGGTCACAATTTAGTCTCTCAAAATTAAACAGAGATTAAGGAACCAACAATTACCTAATGTTCAATTAGAACATTTAGGAATTTCTCCATAGAAAGGAGGTGATCCAGCCGCAGGTTCTCCTACGGCTACCTTGTTACGACTTCACCCCAATCGCTACCCCCACCTTCGGCCGCTGCCTCCAAA
>NZ_JAESWC010000015.1 GCF_016765585.1 Clostridium rhizosphaerae | reverse complement strand
GTGGGCAGTTTGACTGGGGCGGTCGCCTCCTAAAATGTAACGGAGGCGCTCAAAGGTTCCCTCAGAGCGGTTGGAAATCGCTCGAAGAGTGTAAAGGCAGAAGGGAGCCTGACTGCAACACCTACAAGTGGAGCAGGTACGAAAGTAGGACTTAGTGATCCGGTGGTTCCTCGTGGGAGGGCCATCGCTCAACGGATAAAAGCTACCTCGGGGATAACAGGCTGATCTCCCCCAAGAGTCCACATCGACGGGGAGGTTTGGCACCTCGATGTCGGCTCGTCGCATCCTGGGGCTGAAGTAGGTCCCAAGGGTTGGGCTGTTCGCCCATTAAAGCGGCACGCGAGCTGGGTTCAGAACGTCGTGAGACAGTTCGGTCCCTATCCGTCGCGGGCGCAAGAAGTTTGAGAGGAGCTGTCCTTAGTACGAGAGGACCGGGATGGACTAACCTCTGGTGCACCAGTTGTCACGCCAGTGGCACGGCTGGGTAGCTATGTTAGGACGGGATAAACGCTGAAAGCATCTAAGCGTGAAGCCCACCTCAAGATAAGACTTCTCATAGCGTAAGCTAGTAAGACCCCTTGAAGAACACAAGGTTGATAGGTCAGAGGTGTAAGCATGGTAACATGTTTAGCTGACTGATACTAATAGGTCGAGGGCTTGACCAAGTAATTTAATCTGTGCAATTTTGAAAGAATAATTAATATTCTTTTATACATAAGTATTCCGTGGTAGCTCAATGGCGGAGCATTCGGCTGTTAACCGAAGGGTTGGAGGTTCGAGTCCTCTCCACGGAGCCATATATCTGGTAATAATGCCGCAGTGGTTACACCCGTTCCCATTCCGAACACGAAGGTTAAGCGCTGGAGGGTCGATGGTACTGCTTGGGAGACTAAGTGGAAGAGTAGAACATTGCCAGGTCAAAGACGTTAAGTTTAGAGCTTAGCGTCTTTTTTTATTATAATTAAGTCTCCCAAAGCATTACTACGGGGCACCTGAACATGTCAATTTCCATTGACAAGGTTGCCCATGAAAGACCATTTAAGGCTTTCATCTGCTCGGGAGACTGAGTGGAAGAGGTAAAAGCCCTGAATGGGCTTTTACGGGTGGCTTAGCCTGTGGGAACAGGCTGTCTTAAGCTACCCAGTGCTACGAAGTAGAACATTGCCAGGTCAAAGACACTAAGTAATTAGACTTAGTGTCTTTTTATTTTTTGTGTAAATAATTTTTAAATTCTATGAATATGTATTGATATATAAAATTCATTTATATATAATAATATTTAAAATATAAATCAGACTATTTTGAAAATTAAGTTTTGTTATTAAAAGGAAATTGGAACATAAAATAGAATATATATAGTAAATATAGAAATATTGGCAACAATATATATTAACTAGTGAGAATAGGCAATAATATTTACTGTTAGTCCAGGAGGTAAAATAAATCCTAATATTCTAATTAAAAACTATTAATTGGCGGCTTCATGGTATAACTTAAAAGTTTACTTAATTTAACCTATTACACAATATTTTTGAAAGGCGGGAATCTCGTATGAAAGATTACAGAACCAAAAATTTAAGAAATGTGGGGATAGTAGGCCACAGTGGAGCAGGAAAAACTACATTAACTGAAGCCATATTGTTTTATACAAAAACAATAGACAGAACGGGAAGAGTAGAAGAAGGAACAACTACAAGTGATTATGATGTGGAAGAAAAGAAGAGAAAGATATCTGTTTCTACATCAATTGCCCCTTGTGAGTGGGAAGATACCAAGATTAATTTAGTAGATATGCCTGGTTATTTTGATTTTATAGGTGAAATGGTTGAAGGCTTAAGAGCAGTAGACTTAGCATTAATAGCAGTTTGTGGAGCATCAGGGATTCAAGTAGGAACTGAAAAAGCTTGGAACTATGTAAATAAGAATAAAATGCCTAGAGCGTTTTTTATAAATAAATTAGATAGAGAAAATAGTAATTTTGAGAAAGTATTAAGTGCGCTTAAAGAAAGATTTGGAATATCAGTTGTTCCAATACAGTATCCAATTGGAAGCGAAGCTAATTTTAAAGGAATTGTAAACGTTATTTCCAGAAAAGCAAGATTATTTAATCCTAAAACTCATGCTATGGAAGAAGCGGAGATACCAACAGATTTAATTGATAAAATTGATGAATGCAAAAACATGATTATGGAAGCAGTAGCTGAAACAGATGAAGTATTATTAGAAAAGTATTTCAGTGAAGGTGAATTAAGCGATGAGGAAATTTATAGGGGTTTAATAAATGGCTCAGCAAACGGTGATATATCTCCTGTTATGTGCGGCTCTGCTCTTAATGGTATTGGTATAGAGACTCTTGTTGAAGATATAGTTGAATGTTTTCCATCACCAGAGATTATTCAAGGTATAAAAGCAAGAGATATAAAGAACAACAAAGAAATAGCTGTGAAGATTGATGAGAATGCTCCATTTTCAGCTTTTGTTTTTAAGACTATAGCGGATCCTTTTGTAGGAAAATTATCTTTATTTAGAGTTATGACCGGAAAAGCTAAAGCTGACTCTACAGTGTATAACAGTAACAAAGATAAACAGGAAAAGGTTGGAACAATGTATTTTGTGAGGGGCAAGGCCCAGCTGCCTACCTCAGAAATTGTAGCTGGAGATATAGGTGCTGTTTCTAAACTTCAGTTTACTGGTACAGGAGATACTTTATGTGAAATGGCTTCACCTATAGCTTTTGAAGAAATTACTTTCCCTGCACCTTCAATGTCAATGTCCGTATTGCCAAAAGCAAAAGGTGATGAAGATAAAATATCCTCAGGACTTACAAAACTTTTAGAAGAAGATCCAACTTTTAAAATATCAAGAGATGTAGAAAACGCTGAAATGATTGTTTCAGGTGTAGGAGAAACTCATCTTGATATTATAGCAAGTAAGCTTAAGAATAAGTTTGGAGCAGATGTTACGTTAGATGTGCCAAAGGTTCCTTATAGGGAAACTATTAGAAAAAATGCAGATGTTCAAGGAAAGCATAAGAAACAGTCAGGCGGTCATGGACAGTACGGAGATGTTTGGGTAAAATTTGAGCCCAGAAATGATGGTGAAGATGAGCTTCAGTTTGTTGATCAAGTAGTTGGAGGTGTTGTACCAAGGCAATATATACCAGCAGTTGAAAAAGGCTTACGAGAATGTATACAGCATGGTGTTTTAGCCGGGTATCCCGTTATTAGATTAAAAGCTACTTTACACGATGGTTCCTATCATCCTGTAGATTCATCGGAAATGGCCTTTAAGGTTGCTGCTTCGTTAGCTTATAAGAAGGGGCTGCAGACTGCACAGCCAGTATTACTAGAGCCAATAATGCATGTTGAAGTTAAGGTTCCAGATGACTATATGGGAGACGTAATGGGAGATATAAATAAAAAGAGAGGTAAAGTTTTAGGCATGGAGCCAGAGGATGGATATCAAAAAATAATTGCAGAAGTTCCTATGGCAGAAATGTTTAAGTATGCAACTGATTTAAAATCTATGACACAAGCGAGAGGAATTTTTGAAATGAAATTTGAAAGATATGATGAAGTTCCTGCTTTAGAAGCTTCTAAGATAATTGAAAATGCTAAGAAATTAAAGGAAATAGAAGAGTAATACAAATTAAATTTAGTAGGTAAATAAAAATAAGACTGCAAAAATATCGCAGTCTTATTTTTATTAATAATTTTCAACAAATACTTCGAAATAACTTTGAGGATGCAAGCAAGCAGGACATACTTTTGGAGCTTCAGTACCCTCAAATATATATCCGCAGTTATTACACTTCCATAGAACGGAAGTTGTTTTCTTGAATGCTTCATCATTTTCTAAATTAGATAATAACTTTCTATATCTAGCTTCATGTCTTTTTTCAACTTCTGAAATTTTTCTGAACGCAACTGCAATAGCAGGGAAGCCTTCCTTTTCAGCTATATCAGCAAAAGCTGGATATAAGTCAGACCATTCTTCATTTTCTCCATTTGCTGCTGCTAGGAGATTAAGCTTTGTATCCCCTAAGACAACCGGAAAATCAGCAGTTATTTTCACTGTTTCACCAGCAAGGCCGCCTTCGTTTAAAAATTTAAAAAATCTTTTAGCATGTTCTTTTTCATTATCAGCTGTTTCAGTGAATATATTAGCAATTTGAACATATCCTTCTTTTTTAGCAACAGAAGAATAGAAAGTATATCTAGTTCTTGCTTGTGATTCACCTGCAAAAGCCTTCATCAAGTTTTCAGCAGTTTTTGTTCCTTTTAATGAATTCATAATAAATCCCTCCATCCATTAAATTTACCTATTGTGTATTAAAATTAATTAACAGATAAATTATAGCATAATAAATAAATATTGCCATGTTAACGATTAGTTAAATTTAGTGAATATTTTATAGTTTAATACAAAAAATAAACTAGAGAAAATATGTAGTAGAAATTAGCAGAGCAGAGGAGAGATAAAATGTCTGAATACCGTTTAGAAGTTAATGGCACAATAGGATTAAGTGATTATGCTAATATTAATGATTATATGAACATTATTGGAGAAAATGATAAGGTTGTTGTTACAGTAGGGCCTGGAGAAGCACATAATGTAGATATTATAACAAACCTTTTGGGGCGCAATGGCTTTGAAGTTGCACTTAAAGGCGGCCACGATGATGGAAGATACTATATTACTGCTTACAGAAGAGGAGACGAATTCAAAGGTTAATATTTAAATATAAGATATAGAAAAACACAAGTTATATATTTATTATGACTTGTGTTTTATTGTATAATATACCTATATTGCATTGTAATAGATAAAAAAATTATTTGGAGGAAGATAAATGAATAAGAATTATGTAATAGGTATTGATTTGGGAGGAACTAAAATAAATGGTGCTTTAGCAGATTTAGATGGAAAAATAATAAGCCAATATACAATGCCTACAAATGCAGCAGAAGGTGAAGAAGCTGTTCTTGGAAGAATAGTAATGGTTATTGAAAAAGTAATGGAACTTGCTGATAAAAGCACAGATAACATAAAGGCAATTGGAATTGGTTCTCCAGGCCCATTGGATGCTAAAGAGGGAATTATAATAACTACTCCTAATCTGCCTTTCAGAAATTTTCAATTAGTTAAACCTTTAGTTGAGAAGTTTAATATTCCTACATATTTAGATAATGATGCTAATGTGGCAGCTATTGGAGAATACATGCTTGGTGCTGGAAAAGGTACTACTAACATGATTTATATGACTGTAAGCACAGGAGTAGGCGGGGGAGCAATTCTTGATGGTAAAGTTTACAGAGGCGGAACATCAAATGCCTTAGAGATTGGACATATGACAATTGTTCCTGATGGCCCAAAGTGTAATTGCGGAAATTATGGATGTATAGAAGCGCTTGCTTCGGGAACCGCTATTGCAAGACAAGCTAGGGAAGCTCTAGAAAACGGTGAAGAAACCTCACTTAAAAACTATGAAAAAGTTACTTCTTATGAGGTGTATAAAGAGGCGGAAAAAGGTGATAAAGTAGCCATAGAAATACTTGATAGGAGCTTTAACTATCTTGGAATTGCTGTAGCAAATACTATAACAAGCTTTGATCCTGAAATGTTTGTAATTGGCGGTGGAGTTTCTCAGATGGGTTCTGTACTATTTGATAAAGTTAAAGAGGTAGTAAATAAAAGATGCTTCAAAGCTATGTCAGAGTTTTGTGAAATTGTTCCTGCTGGATTAGGAACAGATGCCGGAGTAATGGGGGCAGTTGCTTTAGCATTGCTTGAATCAAAATAAGCTTACATTAAAATTTATACAAACTTTGTTTTTAAAGGATACCCTATAGAGTAGATAAATAAAAAGTCTGCTATATAGGGTATTTTTACGTATATGTAAATAAAATAGTGGAAAGATATCTATAATAATATTTTTTGAATAAATATGTGCATAAAATTTTATATAATATTAAGTATAATATAAAATAATATTGAAAATTCTCTAAATATATATAATAATACTATGAAAAACGCAGTGAATTCGTTTAAATTTAATAAAAAATACGAAAATTTAAGAATAATGACGAAAGAACGAATAAAATAGTGTAATTTGAATGAGAATGGATTATTTATAATTATACATAATTTAATAAATTGTTAATTTTATGATAGCATTATAAAGAATCATATATTAAGGAGGTAATTATATGTCAGAGCATAAAGGACTCTCACATACAGCGTATGGTGGAATTAAAGGCGAGGACTATGTTCCTTATATACCAGCAAGTCAAGCCATGCCTGAACTAACCACAGTTTCAATAATAATTGGGTGTTTACTAGCAGCTGTATTTGCGGCAGCTAATACATATCTAGCATTAAATGTTGGTATGACAATAGCAGCGGGAATACCAGCGGCAATACTTGGTACAGGACTCTTAAAGATAATTTTTAGAAAAAATAATATACTTGAAGCAAACTTAATTTCAGGTGTAGCAGCAATGGGTGAATCTTTAGCAGGAGGTATAGTATTTACTATTCCGGCTTTATTCATCTGGGGTATGAATGTTAGTCTAATAACTATTGTTATAATAACTCTTTTAGGAGGACTTCTTGGTATAATTTTTGTTGTTCCGCTTAGAAGATATCTTATAATAGAAGAGCATGGAAAACTTGCTTTTCCAGAAAGTATGGCAGCGGCAGAAGTTCTTGTTACAAGTAATTCTGGTGGAGCTGGCTTTAAGACAGTGCTAACTGGTATACTTGGAGGAGGAGCATACAAGTTTCTTTCAGCAGGACTTTTACTATGGCAGGAAGAGCCAAATTGGAATATAAACATAACTCAAAATAATAAATCTATATTCCAAAGCTTTTTCGGATTTGATGCTATGGCATCACTTGCAGGAGTTGGATTTATAGTTGGTATTGAAGCTTCACTTTATATGTTTGCGGGCGCTTTAGTAGCTACTTTTGGATTAGTGCCATTAATAAAGTTTATTGGAACGGGATCAAGTGCAATATTGTATCCAGCTACAGTTCCTATAGGAGAGCTAAGTGCCTCTGCTATAAGAGGAAACTATATAAGATATATAGGTGCTGGAGCTGTTGCAGCAGGTGGATTTATAAGCTTAGCTAAATCTCTTCCTACAATAGTTAAATCATTCAAATCTGCACTTTCAGGAATTGGCGCAGGTGGAGCTGAGACAAAGAGAACAGATTTAGACATTCCTATGACTTGGGTTATAGGCGGAGCAGCATTAGTATTCTTTTTATCATGGTTTTTACCAATGCTTCAAATTGGATTTGCAGGTGCACTTTTAGCGGTAGTATTTGCCTTCTTCTTTGCAGTTGTTTCTGCAAGGATATGCGGCATTATCGGAGCATCAAATAATCCAGTTTCAGGTATGACAATAGCAACACTTTTATTTGTTACTTCAGTATTAAAGGCTTTAGGAAAGACCGGAAATGGCGGGATGTTTGCAGCACTTGTAACAGGAGCTATAGTATGTGTAGGTATATCTGTTGCGGGCGGTGCAGGTCAGGCATTAAAAACAACTTATATAATTGGTGGTACTCCAAAAAAACTTCAAATAGGAATGTACTTTGGAGTAATTATAGGAGCAGTAGCAGCTGCAGGAACTCTTATTCTTATGATTAACACATACGGATTTACAGGCCCTAAGGCAATAGCTGCACCACAAGCAACACTTATGTCAATGGTTGTTCAAGGAGTTATGACTGCTCAACTTCCATGGTCCCTAGTACTTATAGGAGCAACCTTCGGGGTTATGATAGAACTTTTAGGACTTCCAGTATTACCAGTTGCATTAGGAATATATCTTCCAATACACTTAAGTGCTGGTATACTTGTTGGTGGTATTGTAAGAGTTATCGTAGATAAGAAATTTTCTAAAAATGAAACAGAGCTTAAAGAAAAAACAGAAAAAGGTATACTTCTTTCCTCAGGACTTGTTGCAGGAGATGCAATTATGGGTATAATAGTTGCTTTACTTGCAGCACTTAAGTTAAGCGAGCCAGTAGGAATAGGAGCAAAAATCCTTCCGAATATAACTTCAAGCAACTGGACTGCTACAGTAGTCTATCTGCTCTTAGCTATATGGATTTACAAATTTACTGTGAAGAAAGATAAGAAAGCTTAAGCTAATGCAGAATTTAGAATGTAGAATTTAGAATGTAGAATTAAATCAGAAAATCCCTTAGGGGATTTTCTGATTTATTATTAAAAAGTCCTACGGATTTTTTACATTCATTCTTAATTTTACATTTTACATTCTAGATTGATTTCCCCTTATCCATAAAAAAGAAAATTTTTAATATATCATAATATTCAGTTTACTACAAAATGGAACTGTGATATCATGGTAATGACGGAATTTTCTAAATTTTTATTTTAAGGGGGATTATTATGGAAAAGAAAGGTCTTTCTCACACAGCTTATGGTGGCATAAAAGGAGAGGATTATGTTCCTTACGTGGCAACCAAGGAAGCATTACCAGAATTGACAGTTGTTTCTATCATCGTGGGCTGTTTATTTGCAATTATTTTTGGTGCAGCTAACACATATTTAGGCTTGAAGCTTGGTATGACAGTTGCAGCAGGTATTCCAGCAGCTATACTTGCAACATCAGTATTTAGAAGAGCTACTGGAAATCGTATACTTGAAGCTAATATGATTCAATCAATGGCATCAATGGGAGAATCTTTAGCAGGTGGACTTATATTTATAATTCCGGCAATTATTTTACTTAAACAACAACTCACTTTATTCACAATAGTTGTTACTGCATTATTAGGAGGTTTACTTGGTATAATATTTGTTGTACCAGTAAGAAAGTATCTTATAGTTGAAGAACACGGAAGATTAGTTTATCCAGAAGCAATGGCTGCTTCAGAAGTTTTGGTTTCAGGTACTGCAGGTGGAGAAGGGCTTAAAACAATGATCGCTGGTCTTCTTGCAGGAACTATATTTAAGTTCTTTGGCGGAGCATTTAAGCTCTGGAACGAGGAACCAAGCTGGGCTATAAAGGGAAAAGATTTTAATTCATCTTTCTCACTTAGCGCATCAGCAGCTTTAATGGGTGTAGGCTATATAGTAGGAATAGAAATAGCTTCCTATATGCTTGCAGGTGCTTTAGTTTCATGGTTTGCTCTTGTACCTCTTATAAAATTTATTGCGCCAAATCTTGCATTATCATTATCGCCAGTTAAATATATTGGTGCAGGTGCGGTTGCAGCAGGTGGATTAATAAGTATTATAAAAGCTATGCCTACAATAGTTAAGTCTTTTAAATCAGCTGTATCAGGTATTAGTGCAAAAGGCGGACAAAAGAGAACTGATATAGATGTTCCAATTACTTGGGTTATAGCAGGCGCTATAGTAGTATTTATTCTTACATGGTTAATGCCTAACTTAAGAGGAAATATTATTGCATCAATATTAATAGTTATTTGTTCCTTCTTCTTTGCAATAGTATCCTCTAGATTAGTTGGACTTATTGGTACTTCAAACAACCCAATATCAGGTATGACAATTGCTTCACTTCTTGTTATTGCATCAGTTTTAAAAGCTACAAATCATATAGGCGATGGCGGTATGTTTATAGCTATAATCGCTGGTACGCTTGTATGTGTTAGTGCTGCTATAGCAGGTGGAGCTGCTCAAAGTTTGAAGACTACTTATATTATGGGTGGTACTCCAAAAAGACTTGAAATTGGTATGTATGCAGCTGTTGCTGCTTCATCAGCAGCAATTGGTGGTATTATATTAATGCTTGATAAGGTTTATACAATTGGAAGCGAAGCTATAGGTGCACCACAAGCTAATATGATGACTATGATAGTTAAAGGTATATTTGATTCACAAATACCTTGGGTATTAGTTATAGTTGGTGTTACATTTGCAGTTATGTGTGAACTTATGAAGATTCCAGTACTTCCTTTTGCACTTGGATTATATCTTCCAATGGGATTAAGTACAGGAGTTTTCGTTGGTGGAGCTTTAAGATGGTTATTAGATAGAAAATATAAAAAGGATGAAACCGATCTTAAGGCTAAAACTGAAACTGGAACATTGCTTGCATCAGGTTTAATTGCTGGTGAAGCAATAACTGGTATAGTAATAGCTTTACTTGCATTATTTAAATGGGATGGACCTGTAGGATTTGGAACAAAGATACTTACAACTGTTACAGGAAGTCCATGGACTTCAGCTCTAATAGTTTTAATACTTTGTGCATGGTTCTACAACAAGGTTGTAAGCAATAAGAGCAACACTAAAGTTTCAACAGGAAAGCCTAATGCAAAAGCATAAAATATAAACAGTTTAATAATCGCAGTTGGAGCAATGGTTTCAGCTGCGATTTTAATAAAGTAATGGCAGTATATTTAAATACATGGAGGATACAATGGAAAATAGCAACGCAGAAGTTAATAAAGAAAAAGATAAAAAAAATAAAAAAGAAGATAATTTTTTGATGTACATACCTAAGAGAAAACATGAAACCTTTGAAGTAAATAAAGGTATTGTCAAACTTATTTTTTATCATGATAAGTTTGCAGAAAAACTTATAAGATGGCTCGTAAAAAAACCTTATGTCAGCGATATGGAACTTGATAAGGTTGGATCAAAGGTATGGCTTCTAATAGATGGCAAGAGCTCTGTGTATGATATAGGACAAGGACTTTTAAAAGAATTTGGGAATAGCTGTGAGCCGGTTTATGACAGGCTTATTATGTATTTAAGATTTCTAAACAAAAAAGGCTGGATATCTTTTGAAAGAGGACAACAAGATTAAATTGATATAAGAGCACCAAGAATTTTTCTTGGTGTTTTTTATATATAATGAGATGAAGGTTTTACATTGTATACAATTCTTAAATTTTTCTTACATTGTTAATATTTTGTTGAAAAAGGTATATGCCAATGATATCCTAAAATAGTATATTTAAACTAATAAGAAAGAGGGGATAAAAAAACTATGGGGACAAATAGAAGAATAGCAAGTATTTTTCTAGCAGCTATTATAATGTGTTTTGGAAGTTTTAAAACTGTACAAGCTGCTGAAGAAGATAAACTTAAAGTTTCACATTCTTACGGCTTTGAATCCGTATATAAATGGGGGACCTTGGTTCCAATCACAGTTGAAGTTGATAATAATTTAAAGAATATCGATGGAGAGCTGCAAATTGAGCTTCCTGTTTTTAATCCAGAGATGGGAATAACAAATAATGATAATGTAACACTTTACACTCAAAATATTAATCTTCCATTAAACACTAAGAAAAAGTTTACTTTAAACATACCTATATCAAGAAATATAACTTCTGTAAAAATGAATATAGTGGAAGGTAAAAATACATTATTGTCAAAGGATTTGTCTCTTGGAACAGCACTAAATCCAGAGGACTTTATAATAGGAACTTTAAGCGATGACTTTAACAGTGTAAGTTATATAAATAAAGTATCAATGGATTCAAGCAGTATGGGAAAGAGAAATTTTAATACCAAACTTGTTAAATTAGATGAAAATTCAATTTCAGAGGATGCAAATGTACTAAAGCCTATAAGTGTAATTATAATAAATAATTTTGATACTTCTAAAATAAGCAAAGCCAAATATGAAACTATCAAAAAATGGGTAGATAACGGCGGAATGCTTTTAATAGGTACAGGTCCATCTTACAATAAGACATTGTCAATATTTAAGGATAACTTTATAAGCGGTGATATAGGAAATGTATCATCTATTGAAACAAAAGCTCTATATAAAATGCTTGATAATAACTCTACAAGTTCAATGAAGCTGGATGCTTTAAATATAAATATTAAAGATAGCAATGCAATAATTAAGGAAGGAACTCTTCCGCTTGTACAAAGAATTGAAAAGGGCAAGGGAGTTGTTGCTGTAGCTGCTTTTGATCTAGGATTAAATCCGCTAGTCAGCTGGTCACTAAACAGTACTTTTGGAGAAAGACTTATAGGGAATAATCTTCCTGATTACTATAATGATGGAAATGCTTATAGCAGAATGGTAAACGGAGGAGGTTATAATATAAGCTATGGTCTTGGAAATATCCCGGAACTTCCTATACCAAAAGCTTCAAATTTAATAATAATATTTTTCATATATATAGTAATTGCAGCACCAGTAAACTATATAATACTTAAAAGGAAAGATAGAAGAGAACTAATGTGGGTTACTGTACCTGCGCTTTCAGTAATTTTTGCAATAGTCGTTTATTTTTCAGGATCAACTACAAGAGTAACTAAACCAGTAGCAAATGTCTTGTCCACAATAGTAATTGATGCTAAAGGTAATCAAAATATCCAGAGCTATGGTACTGTAGTTACTCCGAAAAAATCAGATATAAAAATTGAAGCAAAAGATGAAATGAATATAAGACCTATAGTGAACTTAGATTACTATGACAATAAGCAAAATGCTAATAATAGTAAAGGCAGCAAAACAATATATTCAAAGATAACAACTTCTACTAAAACAACAATGGAATTTTATAATACTGGAGTTTTTGGACAGTATAATTTTATTGTAGATAATAACGAGATTAAAAAAGGAGCACTGCAGTCTGAAATTAAATTTAATGATAATAAGATAACAGGCACTATAAAAAATAATACTGGTTTAGATTTAAAAGACTGTTATATTATTACTTCTAGCGCTTATGTAGAAATTGGTGAAATAAAGAACGGTGAGACAAAAAATATAAGTGAACCAATAAAGAACTATGCAGGAAATAGCTATCAGATGCTTGATAATATGTTTGGAAGACAATATGGCGGAAGTGCTATTCAAAGTACAAAACAAATACAGGAAAAAAGAGTGAAAGAGCAGAAGAGAATGCTTATGCAGTCCTACTTTGATTCTTTTGGAGGAAGGGTTACAGACCCAGTAATCACTGCTATAACAGATTCACAGGTAACCAAAGATATACTTGTAAACAATGATGCTGTTAAAAAATACAATAAGAGTCTTGTTGTATCTAATGTTGAATTAAGTTATATAAATGGGGATAAGGCAGAGTATCCGCTAGGCAGTATAGTTCCAAAAGTATCTTCATTAAGCAATAAGTTAGCCTATGACCCAGGCTATGGATTTATTCATGGAGATTCAGGAGAGGTAGAAATAAAATTCCAAGTAGGTGACAAGGTTAAAGTTGAAAGCTTTGAATTGAAACAGAATCAGAGCAATAATCCTAATGGACCAAACTTCCAGCCATTAACTAACAAAGGATATATATTTAATACTGTAAAAAATGCCTATGAAGAATGTGATTACAATAACTTTACAGCAAGTCAGGATAAGGCTTCGCAGTATGTTGATAAAGATAATATTATAAAAATAAAAATTGACACAACAGGATTAAACCAGCCTGGAACAATTCCTCAAATTTCTGTGAAGGGAAGTGTTAAGTAATGCTTGAAATAAAAAACCTTCGAAAGGATTATGGAAAGTATACAGCAGTTAATAATTTAAATTTGACAGTTGAAAAGGGAGAGATTTTTGGTTTTGTTGGTCCAAACGGCGCAGGTAAGACTTCTACAATGAAGATAATAGCAGGACTCATGCCAGCAACCTCCGGTGAGGTTTATGTAGATGGAATAGATGCCTTAAATGAAAGCAGAAAAGTAAAAGAAAAGATAGGTTATATGCCAGACTTTTTTGGAGTATATGATAATTTAAAAGTTATAGAATATCTTGAGTTTTATGCTTCTATATATGGTATTAACGGAGCTGAAAGTAAAAAGGTTTGCGGAGACTTGTTAGAGCTGGTTGATTTAACTTCTAAAGAAAATGCCTATGTAGATAGCCTTTCAAGAGGGATGAAACAAAGACTTTGCCTTGCAAGAAGTTTGGTTCATAACCCGGAACTTTTAATACTTGATGAACCTGCTTCGGGTATGGACCCAAGAGCAAGATTCGAGATGAAAGAGATTTTAAGAAGCTTAAAGGATATGGGAAAGACTATTATTATAAGTTCACACATATTGCCTGAGCTTGCAGAGCTTTGCACAACTATAGGCATAATTGAAAAAGGATCTTTTGTTATAAGAGGAACTGTTGAAGAAATAATGCTTAATGTTTATAATTCAAGACCTTTAAAGATAAAAGTACTAAGTAAGCTTGAAGAAGCAGCAGCTGTTTTGAAAGAAATACCAAAGGTAGACAGGATATCAGCAGAAGGCTCTACTTTAAGTGTAGCTTATTCAGGAACTGAAGAGGAAATGAGCAAACTTCTTGCAACCCTTATAAGCAAAAATATTTCAGTAGTATCCTTTGGACAAAGTGAAGGCAATCTTGAAGAGATATTTATGAAAGTTACTGAAAAGGCAGAGGAGGCGTAAAAATGAGGTTTAATCCAGTTTTATCTAAAGAGCTAAAGGTTAAAATGAGAAATTGGAAGGCTGCAGGAATGATAGGAGCGTATCTATTAGTAATGACCGTTGTAGCTACCTTTATCTTAATGATGATAATGAGTGAAATGTCAGTTACAGGAGCAAATCGTCAAGCATCAACAATAACCTATGGCTTCCTTGCAGCTATACAATTTATGCTTATAATATTTATTGCTCCAGCACTTACTTCAGGCTCAATATCAGGGGAAAGAGAGAGGCAAACCTTAGATCTATTATTATGCACAAAGCTTAGACCAAGATCTATAATATTAGGAAAATTATTTTCATGTTTAAGTCAAGTAATGCTTTTAATAATAGCTTCCTTCCCAATATTCGCTACAGTTTTTGTGTTTGGAGGAATATCGGTAGCAAACTTGCTCCAGTTATTTTTATTCTATTTAGTTGTTGCAGTACTCATGGGATGTATAGGAGTTTTCTTCTCAACAATAATCAAGAAAACTACAACCTCTAATGTTGTTACATATGCTTTTGTTTTATTCCTTTTATTTGGAACATTAATACTTACTGCTATATATATGCAATTATTTGTTTACAGTAAGGCTGCACCAGTACAGCAGCCAGGTATGCCGCCAGCCCAAACAGCTCAAACCTTCTTTCCACTTTTGTACTTCAATCCATTAGTTGGATTTGCTTCACTTTTGGTTGATCAGTTCGGAGGCAGCGGAGCACAGAGTATTCCTATTATTGGTGGTATGCTATCTGGTTTTGGCAAAAGCGGTATGAAGCCTTGGGTTATAAGCACAATAGTAAATTTTGGAATGGCTTGTTTATTATTTTTCTTTAGTTCTTTAAAAGTAAATCCAATAAGGAAAAAGCGAAAGAATAGAGAAAAGACATCTAGACATGCCGTAGTACAAAAATAAAATATAGTTTAAATAAGATTATGGAGGTAGCAATATGAGCAGTGTTGATAAAGAAATTTTGGCTTTCATTAAGAAAATAAAGCTTAGAATTCATCTGAATATAATTATTAATTATATTATTTGGGGAATAATTGGAGCTTTGTTTTGTGGAGCAGCAGTGAGTATTTCAGCACTGCTCTTTCCTCTATATAAAGTATATTTAATTGCACTTAAGCTTGCAGCAATAGGAGCAGGGATTGCATTTTTAGTTAGCTTAACTATGGTTCCTAAGAATTATAAGGCAGCTGCAGCAGCAGATTCTATGGGACTTAAGGAAAGAGCAGTGACTTCTTTAGAACTTATAGGAAATGAAGAAAATTTTGCACTTTTGCAGAAAAAAGATACTTTAAGTAAATTGAGGAAATTAGACTATAAAGAAAAATTAAAATTTAAGATAAACAGAAAGCAAATAATTTTATTTATTGTATTTGTATTCATAATAACAGGAACAAATTTTATACCAACAAAGGCAAAAGACAAAGCACAGCAAAAATATAGGTTTAATATAACTCAAGAAGAAAAAATAGCAAGTATAGAGAAAGTAGAAAAGGATATAAAGAAAAACTCTACTTTAAAAGAAGAAGATAAAAAAGAATTATTAGATAATCTAACTTCATTAAGAAAAGAGATTAAAGAGGCCCAAAGCCTCTCCGAAATAGATAATTCACTAAGCAAGTTTCAAATTAAGACAGATGAAATCAAAGATAAATATAAAGAAAATGATTTGAACAATGTGGCCAGCGGACTTTCGAGAAATAATTATACAAATAATTTGGCAAATGCTATCGAAAGAGGAGATAAAGAAGAAATTGCCCGGGAAATTAGTAATCTGCCACAAACTATGCAGGGGGCTACTGAAGAAGAACAGAAAAAAGTAGGGAAGGATTTTGCAGATACTGCAAAAAATACAGAGGACAGCGAGCTTAAAAAGTCACTTAATGATATAGCAGAAAAACTAGCATCGAATAATCCGGAGAAGCTTAAGGAGCTGGCTAATTCACTAAACAATTTTAATGAATCCTTAGGTAAGCCTATGGACAATAAGTATGCTAAAAATGAATTGAAAGATATTCAAAGCAATTTTATGCCTGAAAATAAAGTTGCTGATAATTCACAGCATCAAAACCAATCTGCACAGACAGGCAATAATCCACAATCAGGTAATCAGCAGGGTCAAAATGGCAGTAATACAGGCAACACATCACCAAATGGTAATAATGAGCAGGGGCAAAAGCCAGGAGGTAATTCAGAGAATCCAGAAAACAAATCAAGTGACAATGAAAATAAATCTGGTGATAATAAAGAAAAGCCAAATCAAAATAATGGCAGCAGCAGTGACAACAGTGGTAAAACTGGTAGCAGCGGCGGAAACAGCGATAAAGGTTCTACAGGTCTAAACAAGACCGAAAATGGTAATGCCGCGCAGGGAGAAGATGTATATCTTCCACCGCCTCCTGATAGTAAGACAGCTGCAGAAAATAGTAAGCCTCAGGACTTAAGTAAAGTTATAGGAAAATATAAAGAAAAAGCTTACGAAAATATGAATTCTTATGTAATACCAGAAGCTATGAAAGATATTATTAAGAATTATTTTACTTCACTGGAACAATAAAAAACGAAAGGGGTATAGTTATGGAAATTGATGAAAAAGTTATACAAGATATAGTTGGGAAAGTAAAAAGTATTGAAGAGGAAGTTGGAAAAGCTATTATAGGACAAAAGGATATTATAAGGCAGGTATTGCTGGCTATTTTTACAGGAGGTAATGTGCTTCTTGAGGGGGCTCCTGGACTTGGTAAAACTCAACTTGTAAAAACTCTTGCAAAGGTTATGGATTTATCATTTTCAAGAATACAGTTTACTCCAGATTTAATGCCTGCTGATGTTGTTGGAACTAATATCATTGTTAAGGATAACAACTCCAATAATAACTTTGAGTTTCAAAAGGGTCCTATTTTTGCAAATTTGGTTTTAGCAGATGAAATAAACAGAGCAACTCCTAAAACTCAATCTGCACTACTTGAGGCTATGCAGGAGAGGACAGTTACTGTTGGTAAAAATACATATAAGCTTTCAGAGCCTTTTATGGTACTCGCAACACAAAACCCTATTGAGATGGAAGGAACTTATCCTCTTCCTGAAGCACAGCTTGATAGATTTTTATTTAAATTAGATGTTAAATTTCCAAACCTTAGTGAACTTCAAGCTATTATGGATGTGACTATAACAAACAGAGAGATTGAATTAAATAAAATAATAGATGGTGAAACTATACTTGAAATGAGAAAGATATTTAGAGAAGTACCAATTTCAAAAGGAGTACAAGAATATGCTCTTAAGGTGCTTCTAGCAACTCATCCCGAAAATGAACATGCTCCTGATATATCAAAAAAATATGTAAGCTACGGTGCAAGTCCAAGAGCAGCGCAGGCTATGATAAGCGCTGCTAAAATAAGGGCTATTATGGAAGGTAGATTTAATGTATCTTTTGAGGATATAAAGTATGTTGCATATCCAGCACTAAGACATAGAGTGTTTTTAAACTTTGACGCCATATCAGATGGTATAACTACAGACGGACTAATAACAGAAATACTTCAAAGCGTTAAGGTAATGTGAGGCAGTTATGGAAGAGAAGAATAAATTATTTGATGCTGAATTTTTTAAAATTCTTCAAAATTTAAATATTAATATTAAAAAAAGCGCAAGTTTTGGTGCTTCAGGAGCAAGAAAATCAAAAGTAAAAGGAACTTCTGTAGAGTTTTCAGATTTTAGAGAGTATGTGCCTGGGGATGATTTTAGAAGAATTGACTGGAATGCCTACGGGAGATTTGATAAGTTTTTTATAAAGCTTTTTATGGAAGAAAGAGAAGCAATGATAAACGTATTTGTTGACAGCAGTAAGTCTATGGGCTTTGGAGAACCATCAAAATCCACTTTAGCATTAAGGCTGGCCGCTGCCTTTTCATATTTAGCTTTAAACAATCTTGATAGAGTTTGTGTAAATACTATGAAAAACAAGGAACTTAAAGCTACTGATGCCTTAAGCGGAAAGCTAATGCTTCAGAGGACTTTGAGTTATTTAAATAATATCGAATTTGAAGGAACAACTGATATTAATGTTTCTGTTATGAAAAAGGATTTTAAAAGCAAGGGAGTATCTATAATTATATCTGACTTCTTTACTGAAAATGGAATAGTAGAGGCAGTAAAATATTTAACTTTTAAAAAACAAGAAGTAATTCTTATACATATTTTATCTCCGGAAGAACTTGAACCTGATTATTATGGTCAGGTAAAACTAATTGACAGCGAAACTAGAGAGGACAGAAATATAATATTAAATAATTCTATTATGAAGGCTTATAAAAAGCAGCTAGGGTTATTTAAAAAGAGCATAATAGATACTGCCGCAAAATATGGTGCTGCATATATTGAGGCAGCTTCTGATGAAGGTATAGAAAAGATAATGTTTGAAAAACTTTCTAGGAGCGGAGTACTTTCGAGCAATTAAGGAAACTCATTAATACTCAATGGTAAATTAGGGGGCAAAGATGTACACAAATATCTATTTTGTAAGGCATGCAGAAGTCAAGTATACACCAGATGAATTTATAAGACCTTTGACAGAAAAGGGACAAGCAGATGCCACAAGATTAGTTAAAGTATTTAAAGATATTAATATAACAAGAGTTATTTCAAGTCCATATAAAAGGGCTGTTTCAACTGTTGAACTAATTGCAAAAGATAAATGTTTAGACATAGAAACTATAGATGATTTTAAAGAAAGAAAGGTATCTGATGCCTATATAGAAGATTTCTTTTCCTTCTCTAAAAGGCAATGGGAGGACTTTGACTTTTGCCTGGATAATGGGGAAACATTGAGAATAACCCAAGATAGAGGCATAAAAGCATTATATGAGGTTCTTAGAAAATATAAGGGTGAAAATATTATAATAGGAACACATGGAACTATATTAGGGGTTATATTGAATTACTTTGATGAAAAATATAATTATGATTTTTGGATTAAGATGAAAATGCCTGATGTATTTAGATTCACCTTTAATGATGAAAAAATTGAGTATATAGAGAATAACGAAATATAAGGTTAATTAAGTTACAAGAGTTAGTAAGAATGAGGAATAAAATGAGTATTAATAAAAATGAAAATTTAATGATTATTATTTATGTAAAGGATCAGGAAAAGAGTAAATTATTTTATGAGGAGCTTTTAGGCTATAAACCTAATTTACATGTACCAGGTATGACAGAGTTCCAGCTTTTAAATAATGCTTTATTAGGTATAATGCCGGAGGAAGGAATAATGAGAGTTCTTCAAAATAAGATTCCAAATCCTAAGGAGGCAAATGGAATTCCAAGAAGCGAAATATACTTGTTTGTAGATGATCCAGATGAATATTATATTAGACTTGTTAATGCGGGTGGAACCGGAATAAGCAAAGCAGAACTTCGAAATTGGGGAGATCATGTTGCTTACGGCTCAGACTTAGATGGTCATATATTGGCTTTTGCAAAGAAGATATAAGAATAATCTGTAGTTAGTTATAGGACTAGTACTATTAGTGACTTGTAAAAGGAAGTCGGTTAGCTGACATTATTAAAAAAGAAATTGTAGTCAGCCATATGGATAAATGTTTATATGGTAAACCATTTCTACATTTTGATGGTATGGGGATGTGTGGAAGATGTATCTAGAAAAAAAGGCAATAAAAAGATCAAAAATAAGATTGCTAATGGGAAAAGCTTATTATACAGCAAAAAGGTATAAGCAGTGGTACTTCAGCGGAAGAGTCTATACTAATAATATAAGTAGAGAACTATATACATATAGAGTGTTTACACATAGCACACCTCTTTTGAGAAAATTAAAGGATGTGGATATGCAGCTTCAATATAATAAAATAACAAATCTTAAAATCGCTATTAAAAAACTAAATGGTATAGTTTTAAAACCGGGAGAAACCTTTTCCTACTGGAAGCTTATAGGCAAGCCTATATATAAAAAGGGATATTTAGATGGATTGGTACTCTGTGCAGACGGCAGCTTTAAGGCTGGAGTTGGCGGCGGTCTTTGCCAGCTTTCAAATCTTATATATTGGATGACTTTGCATACCGGTTTAACTATAACCGAACGATACAGGCACAGCCATGATATTTTTCCAGATGTAAGTAGAACTCAGCCCTTTGGAACTGGAGCAACCTGTTCATATCCTTCCCTAGACCTGCAAATTTATAATGGAACAAATTTTGAGTTTCAGCTTTTATTACATCTAACTAAAGACAATCTAGTAGGTGAGTGGAGGAGTACAGAGGAGTCTATGAATAGCTATGAGCTATATGAAAAGGAACATTCAATTACACCTGCTCTGTTTGGTGGATATGTACGTAATAATATAATTTATAGGAAAACTTATAACAAAAATATTGGTTTGATTAAAGATGAGTATGTTACAGAAAATCATGCTTATATGATATATAATCCATATTTGAATGGATAGGAGAAAAAAATGAAACACAAAAGAGTAAATTTTTATTTCTTTGGAGATACAGGGAGCTATGATGACTATAATCCAGCCTATGTATGCAGTAAGGAATATGTTGCGGAAATAATCTACATAATTGCGAATAACAAGCCTTTTTCAATAACTAAAAATGAAATTATAAAAAGTTTTGCTATTGACGAAAAGAATTTTAATGAAGTAATAGAGAGCCTTAAGCTGATTAATGCAATAGAAGTAAGGGGAGACAATTACAGAATTACTTTCCCAATATTTTTAGAAAAAGATGTTTTTCTTATGGATAAATATCTAAAAAATGTTGGACAAGAAATTGGAACCAGTATAATGGCTTTAGAAGAAGCACTTATAAAAAAAGTTTCTCAGCTAACGGCCAGCAGTTCTTTTAGCTATAAAAGAATTTTATATCATATCATTTGCGATAAGATATTTGATGGATTCGCCTTCAACTTTTTCGAAGAGAAGGATGTATTTTGCACTTCTAAGATTCAACCAGGAAATAGAGACTATATTATTATAGCCTATGAAGAAAGCAAGAATATAGAAAGTTATAGCAACAAGCTTTTGTGCAGCAGTAATAATTATAGATCCTGTGGATATATCTTTAATAGCTTCGGTGATGATAACGGTCAAAGAAAAGATATATTTAGATTTTTTAGGATGACACAAAAATCTCTTGAGGCTGCAACTCCTTTTCATGAATTAAACGTAGCCTATGTGAAACTTATTGATAATATGAACAAAGAAATTGCACAAAGATGTGGAGAATTAATTCTCGAAATAAATAAAGGGCACATCAACTATAATGAACTTTCAGAGTCGGATAGAAATATAGTGGATTTTTTAGAGGAAATGAGCTATTTAAGTTTAAATGATAAAAATGGCGGCGTGGATGTTAAGGTTCCTATCTTTTACTCTAAGGATAATGAAATAGTTAATGAATTGGCAGATATAATTCTTTCAACTATATATCGTATAGTAGAGAAAGTTTTTGAAAACCTAAAAGATCAAATGAGGGAACTAACAGCAATAACACATAGCGTGTCAATTAAAGAGATAGGAAATGAAATATGGCATCAAATTTTCGGACAAACCAATGAGTATCTAGTTAAACAAGGCTTTGTGGAACCGCCACAGAATATAGAGGGCGAGGGCAGGTACTTAAGAAGTCTTTCTACTGATTACTAACGAAATGAGGATATAAAATGGAATTTTACAGGGCGAGAGAGAAAAATGATTATATAAAATACGAAAATAGTTTTATACATAATACTGCATTACTGGCTAGTGAAAATGAAAAGGTTTTTGGAGTATTTGAATATGACATAAAAAACATTTATGAAGCGGAAATTATTAATTTTAGTATTTTCGAAGAATGCGATAAGATGCAATTGCTTAAAGGATTCATTGAGGAACTTGTGTATTGGAATCCATATGTAAAAACAATTTCATATCGAAAGGATGAAAATATATTTAGCTGTGATGAGTTAATACAAGCAGGCTTTAAGAAAAATATTACTTGGATATTGAACTTAGATACTAATATTAACGTCATTAAAATAGATATAAATGACATTGTTCCAGAACAGCTTACTGTGGACATGGTAAAGTTAGATAGGGCATGCTCATGGATAGAGAAGCCTGAAGATGTTGTAGTTACCTGTGTGAAAATTGATAATAAGATAGTTTCAATAGATGGACATTCAAGACTTGTTGCTGCTTTTAACAAAGGCTTTCAATATGTCTATGCGCACTTTGAGCTTGGAAATGCAGATACAGCCTTTTATAGAGTTTGTATGAGCTGGTGCGAAGAAGCCGGAGTTTTTAAGGTTAGTGATTTAACTAAGAGAGTCGTTGCACCAGAGGAGCATGAAAGACTTTGGTACAATAGGTGTCAGGATTATTTGAGAAAACATAGAGATTAACCTGAAAGGGGTAATTAAATGGATATAAATTTAGTTTGGATAATTATAGGTGGAGTAGTATTAATAAGTATATCAAGTTCTATTAGTCAGCTAAGAAGTGACTTAGCACGAATAAATGCAAATTTAGATAGGATTGCCAAGCAGATTGGTGTACCTGATTTAATTACTGATGAACTAGATATTGAGCTAAAACAACTTATTCTAGAAGGTAAAAAGATTGAAGCAATTAAAAAGTATAGAATAGCTACCGGAATTGGACTAAAGGAAGCTAAAGAGCATATTGATAGGCTAAGCCTAAAATAGCAATAATTTTTAGGAGAATTAAGATGTTTGATATAAATCTTTTAAATACGCTTAAAACTGTAGGAGCATTTATTAGGTATCAGGATACTCTTGTATTTATGATAGGACCTGACAGTTCCGGTGAGAAACTTGGTATAGTTCGACTTGGAGGGCATGTGGAACAAGGTGAAAGTTTGCTGCAGGCCTTAGAAAGAGAAATAAAAGAAGAATGCTCGATAGAAGTAAAGCTTATTGACGCTCCATGCATACTCTATAAAAGCAGCTGGGAGGACAGTGATTACTTCGATATAAGTGATCTAATAAATTGGAATGTTAAGCCTTTAGTTATAAAAAAAGATAAATTAAGTTCAACTGCAGTATTTTTATCTTATACTGAAGAAGAGCCAAAACCTTCATCAGAAGCTTATGGATTAGTTTTCTTGAAAGATAAGGACATAATAAATATATGTTCTAATAGATTAACACTAAGAGATTTTATTGACGGCGGTGGAAAGTTCATTAGGCAAAAAGAAATTAACTATGATATGGAAATGTATGCAGGAGTTCATCTTTCTTTCTTGTATAAGTTATTAGAGGACAAAAATGAAGTGGCAATTAAATATATTAAAGGAGATTACAATGAAAGATAATGTTTTATTTGATAGTTTTCCAGTACTTGAATCAGAAAATATTGTTCTAAAAAAGATAGAAGAAATTGACCTTGAAGAATTATTTTCAATATACAGCAATGATAATGTATTTAAATACTGTGGAATAATACCTAAAAAGAATAAAGAGACTGTAAAAAATATGATAGAGCATTTTGAACGGGATTATAATAAAAAATCAAGAATAAAGTGGGGTATTTACTATAAGCAGGACAATATGAAGCTTGTTGGCATCATTGAAGTATTTGATATTAATCAAAAGATTAATATGGTAACTATAGGATATTTTTTAGCAGAAGCATATTGGAAAAAAGGAATTGCTACTGAGTCATTAAAAATACTAGTAAGATATTTATTTGAAAATGTAGGGGTAAACAGAATACAAGCTGAAGTAATGCCTGATAATAATGAGTCAAAAAAAGTTCTTATTAAAAATGGGTTTATAAAGGAAGGTGCCTTAAGACAGGCAAGTTTGTGGTCAGGTAAAGGAGTAGTTGACTTGGAGGTATATGGTTTGCTTTATCAGGATTACAAAATTTAGGCTAACTTATTTCGAGGTAGATTATGGAAAATAAATTACACAGTAGACTTAGAGAATTGTTTTTATTAATTAAGCGTAAGGCTATAAAACTTAAAAGGGAAATTGGAGCGTTATATTTAGCATACAGACGTCAAGATGTACCTTTGTATGCAAAAATAGTTTCACTGCTAGTAGTAGGCTATGCATTAAGTCCAATTGACTTGATACCAGATTTTATACCTGTCTTGGGATATTTAGATGATTTAGTTTTGCTTCCAATTGGTATTGCATTAGCAGTAAAATTGATACCAAGCAATATTATGGCAGAATGTAGAGAGCAGGCCGAAAATATCTTTAGTGATGGTAAGCCTAAGAGTTGGATTGCCGGCGGAATTATAATAAGTATTTGGATTTTAATTATTATAATAATAGCTTTAAAAATTTATGGAGGTTAAAGCCCTAAATGGGCTTTAACGGGTAGTTTGCGAGTGAGAACGAGTAATCTAAACTACCCAGTGTTTCGAGTGAAAGGAGAAAATTATGAGAGGAATACCTAATTTAGAAGAGGCAAAGATAATACTTAATGAGGCAGAAAAATTAAATCCAGGACCTTGGGTTCAACATTCTCTATATGTAGGACAAGCAGCTAAACTAATAGCTGAAAACTGCGAAGGCATGGACCCAGAAGCAGCATATATAGTAGGAATGCTTCATGATATCGGGAGAAGATGCGGAGTTACAAATATGAGACATTGTCTTGATGGATATACCTATGCATTAGAAAATGGATATGATTTTTTAGGCAGAATATGCATAACGCACTCTTTTTCCACTAAAAACATAAAAGAAGCCTTCGGGAAATGGGATTGCAGCGAGGATGAATATGAGTTTGTTGTAAAATATTTGGACTCAATTGAATTGGATGACTATGATAAGTTAATTCAATTATGCGATGCATTAGCACTTCCAGAAGGTTTTACGCTTATGGAAAAGAGAATGATTGATGTTGCTTTAAGACATGGGGTTCATCAACATATCATACCTAAATGGAAAGCAACCTTTGAAATAAAAGACTATTTTGAAAAGCGTATGGGAAAATCTATTTATAGTGTGCTGCCGGGTGTAGTTGAAAATACTTTTAAATTATAGAGTTGGTGATAATTATGATAAAAAGATGCATTATGATTTTTCCTCATTTTGAAAGTGGACATGTTATAGATGAAATAAGAGAAAAATATGATCCTCTTGCTAATCATGTAAGGCCTCATATAACCGTGGTCTTTCCTTTTGAAAGTAACATAACTTCTGAAATGTTAAAGGAACATATAATAAATGTACTATCTGAATTTAAACCTTTTGAGTTAGTTATATCAGGTATAACACCTTCAATAAACTTTGGAAGATATTTATTTTTAAATGTAGCAAAAGGCAGCGAGGAAATAATAAAGATACATAGAAAATTATACACAGGAGTACTTGAAGAATATTACCCTAAGTGGCTGATTGGAAATAAGTTTATGCCTCATATGACTGTAGGAAATTTGGAGGATGAAGAGGCATTTAAAAGAGCGATTAATGATACTAAACATTTTTCTGACAGTTTTAAAACTATAGTTAATAAAGTAAGTGTGGAAATTATTGATGAGAATGAGGATTCTATAATAGAAAATGATATAAGTTTTTAGGTGTACAGGGGATAAAAGTTATGCAAAGAAAATATGCTTTCGATAAAGTTGCTGAGGAATATGACAGAATAAGACCAACGTATCCTATAAAAGTATTTAAAGATATAATTGAGTATTCAAACTTGAAGCAAGATGATAACATAATTGAAATAGGATGTGGTACTGGTCAGGCAACAGAAGGTTTTGTGAATTTGGGATACACAAATATTACTGCTGTTGAGCTAGGAAAAGATTTATGTAAAATTGCGGCTGATAAGTTTAAACATTATAAAAATATTAATATTTTTCATTCGGATTTTGAAGGATGGAAAGAAAAACAAGGACAGAAGTTTGATTTAGCTATATCAGCTACAGCGTTTCATTGGATAAAGCAGAATATAGGATATAAGAAAACAGCAGAATTATTAACTGAAAGCGGAACAATAGGTTTCTTTTGGACACATCATGTTCCCGGAATAGGAGAGATATTTACCGAGATAAGTGAAGCTTATCAGAAATATGCACCTCATCTTGACTATAATAATTCAAATCAGGTCGAAGAAATAATAGAGGAGAGAATAAAATCAATTAATGCAACCTGCTTATTTAAGGATTTGGTTGTGAAAAGATATGAGTGGGTTGATAAGTATTCAAGTGAGGATTACATAGCACTATTTAATACGAATTCTGCACATCAGGTTTTAGATGCAGATATAAAAGATAAGTTGTTTAATAATATTAGAGAAACAATAAAAAAGCATGGTGATCAAATATTAAAGCCCCAATTTGTAGTGCTATACTTAGCGCGGAAGAAATAAGAGAGTTAAAAATATGATTAAGGTTAATTTTTATGATTTAAATACAATAGAAGATGACAAACTTCATTTTGCAGTTATCATGGCAAAATATAGTGGTAAATGGATATTTGTAAAGCATAAGAAAAGAGAGACTTGGGAGATACCTGGAGGACACAGGGAAGAAAACGAAGATATAAACTATACGGCATCTAGAGAGCTAATTGAGGAGACTGGTGCAAAGGATTTTAATATCATACCAATATATATATATTCTGTAGGCAGGGGAGAGGAGGAATCCTTTGGTCAACTATTTTATGCAAAAGTAGAATCATTAGGAGAACTTCTTGATTTCGAAATAGGTGAAGTTAAATTATTTGACAGTATACCTGAGAATTTAACTTATCCTCTGATTCAGCCGTGCTTGTTCGATAAAGTTGAGAAGTACTTGAGATATTAAATTAATTTATGACCGTAAATAATTTAACTTTGAGTTAAATAAGAGGGGAAGTAATATAATGCCTTTTCCAATGACTCATTTGTCTATTGCTTATAATATATTAAAGGATACAACTCAGATTGAGAAACCTTGTGATTTTATGCTTGGTGCTGTTGCACCTGACTCGGTTCACTTTATAGAAAACTATAACAGTGATATGAAAAAGAAAAGCCATCTATGTGTTGGAAATGAAAAATGGGGCAAGATTTCAAATAATGAACAATGGCTAAAAAATGTACTTGCTTTTTTAGAGGAAAACAAGCATACAGAAAAAGCAGACTTCATATATGGCTTTTGTGCACACATACTAGCTGATATACAAAATAATATAAAAATATGGACCCCATTTTTAAAAGAAAATATACAAGCACTAGAAAGCGGAATGGGTAGTATTTATCATAAAGAATCTTATGATCTGGACTATGTACTATATGACTTAAATCCGAATAAAAAAATAATATGGGAAATGCTTGAAAATGCAGAAAGTTACCATGTTCCAAATATTATTGATGAAGATGCAATTAATAAAATGAAAGACAATCTCCTGCATGTTCAATTTTTACCAAGAGAATCTGTAGATGTATCTTGTAATAAATATGCTACTATTTCTCGTATGCAGGATTTTATTTCAGAGGAATCTATTTATATTAATAGTATTTTGTTCGGAAATGATTAGACATTTATATTGATACTAAATTTTAATAAAGCTGGTGATTCAATATGAAAATAGACATCATTCCTGTAGGGTTAGAAGATAAAGAAATACTAAGAAATTTATTAGAGAAATATGATTATGAGTTTTCTCAATATGATGATCGTGATGTAAACAAGCTGGGGTTATATGGCTATGACTATTTGGATAATTATTGGACAGAAAAAAATCGATGGGCATTTTTTATTACTGTAGACGATAAGCTGGCTGGCTTTTCGATGGTGAATGATTTTCCAGAAACAAAAGAAGAGACCGATTACTCATTGGCCGAATTTTTTATTATGTACAAGTATCGCCGCATGGGAGTTGGAAAGTATGCGGTAAAAAGAGTGTTTGATATGTTTAAGGGCAGATGGCAGTTAAAAAGACATCCTAAAAACTTAGCTTCTGTATACTTTTGGGATAACGTAGTAAGTGAATACACAAACAACAATTACAGGCTTGTAAAAGCTTATCCAGAAACGGAATATGCTGATGGAACCTTAGGAGATATATACTTCTTTGACAATTTAAAAGGGTGTGAAAGTTATGAGTGAAGCTTTTTGGAATGAAAGACTTGATTTTTTAAAAGCAATACGTACAGGCTGGTGTAATGAGGATTATATTGAATTTCTAATAGAAAAAGTTTGGAAGATAAAGAAGCCTGTGAATCTAGTTGATTTTGGATGTGGCTTTGGATATGTAGGTCTGTTATTTTTGCCCTTATTGCCAAAGGGAAGTACATATACCGGAGTTGATATAAGTGAAAAACTTTTAAAGGAAGCGGAAAATATTTTTGAGGGTTCGGGCTATACTGTTAAATTTATTAAAGCAGATTTGAATGAATATGAATCGGAAGAAAAATATGATATTGCTCTATCTCAAGCTGTGTTAAGACATATACCTAATGCAGAGAAAGTTCTTGGAAAAATGATACAGGCGATTGTACCTGAGGGCTTAGTTATATGTATGGAATCAGATTTGGAGCTTGAAAAGGCAGGCTGTTATTTCAGTGGTTTAGATTATATTGAACTGGGAATGACAGAGCTTCACAGAAAATTATATAGAACAGAGCTTAAAAACGGTGGAAGAGATTATAGGTTTGCTATGAAAATTCCTATGCTTATGCAGGAATTGGGACTTCATAAGGTTGGAGTAAGAATGAATGACAGTATTAAGTTTATTAATCCTATGGAAGATGAAGAAAAGCATCTTAAACAATTCAAGGCACTCACAGAGGCTTGGGGATGGAATAAACAATTATCAGAAATAGATAAGACAGATTATATTAGTGGACTTATGGGCAGAGGATTAAGCAGAGAAGAGGCTGAAAGCTATGTTGATGGCATTTCAAAAATAAGTGAGTATTTAATGACTAATAAAGATAATGCCTATGTTATTCAAGCACCGGGAACGCTTATATCCTATGGAACAAAGAAGAGTGCATCATAGTTTGGGGTAAATAAAGAGCATGTTAAAAATTTTATATAGCAGATATATGTTCTTATGTTTATATGTTTTTGCGGATGTTGCAGATAATATATAAATAAAATTAACGTTGAGAGCTTTAAAAGTGAAGTTTTGCTGGAGAAAAAGCACCAATAAAAAAAGGAGATTATGGCAATATGAATATTTATGAATTTGACGCAGTAATAAAAAAACATGATGAAATGGATGCAGCATTTATTGAATTTCCTTTTGATGCGGAAAAAGAATTTAAAACTAAAGGGCAAGTAAAAGTTAAGGCATCATTTGATGGATATCAATATAGAGGATCACTTGCTAAAATGGGGCATTACTGCCATTGTATTGGAATAACTCAGAAGATAAGAAAAGAGATTAGCAAACAGGCAGGAGACTCAGTACATGTGATTATTGAAAAAGATGATGAACCTAGAGTTGTTCAATTGCCTGAAGACTTTAAAAAGGTATTGGAGGAGAGTAAAAAGGCAAAAGAGTTTTTTTATTGCTTATCCTATACAAATCAGAAAAAGTATATTGAGTGGATAACAAATGCAAAAAAAATAGACACAAGAGAAAAGAGAATAGAAGAGTCAATAAAACTTCTAAATGATGGAGTGAAGTGTCCGTAATACTAGGTTATTAGAGAAAGGACAGCCTGTTGTTACTGCTGAAACAGAACCTTAGAATTTACAAAAGTAGGTGATTAAATGAGATTTTTTTCGTACTGGCCTTTTTTATTTTTGCTGTTGATTCCACCTGTTGTTATGCTGTATTTTTTAAAGCAAAAACCGGAGGAAAAGGAAGTAGCCAGTTTATATCTTTGGGACAAGGTTTATAAAAGCAAGGAAGTAAATACACCCTGGGAGAGATTTAAAAAGAGCCTGCTTTTATTTTTACAGCTTTTGGCCATTTTACTTTTAATACTGGCATTGACAGATCCTTTCTTAAATTTTAGGGGGAAAGATTATCAGAATGTGATTCTTGTTATTGATAATACAGGAAGTATGGAAGCTAAATATAATGATAATACAAGATTTGAGGAAGCGAAAAAGAGGGCAGAAAAGTTTATAGGTTCATTAAGGACAGGAAGCAGAATAAGCATTATATCGAGTGGAAATACTCCTAAGGTTGAGGTGAGCGGAACTACTGATAAGGCTGAGGCGCTTTTAAGGCTTAAGGAAATGCAGCCTATGGATTTGTCAGGAGATATCAACGAAACAGTGTCTCTTGTAAAATCTATGGCCAAGCAGTACGAAAGCTACAGAGCAGTTTTCTATACTGATGGAAATGTTGATATAAAGGATTTAAATGCGGAGGTAGTAAGCCTTACGAGTAAAGGAGACAATGTGAGTCTTGATTACATATCTCACAGCAAGGAAAAGAATGGACTTAAGGTTATGGTGAGAGCAACAAATAGAAGCGATAAGGATTTAAATAGAGAAATCTGCATCTATGGTGATGATAAAGTGCTTGCTGTTAAAAAGGTCGATATTAAGGCAGGAGAAACCAAGACTGTTTACTTTGAAGGTATTGCGATAAAAGGTGATCATTTGAAGGCTCAGATTACTGAAAAGGATGACCTAATGAATGATAATACTGCATATGATGTTATTAAGCAGGGAGAAACTCAAAAGGTTCTGTTAGTTACTTCAAAGAATCTATATATTGAAAAAGCTCTTTCAACTGTAAATAATGTTGAACTTTATAAAGCCAGCAGCATTGATGGGCTTAAGCTTTCAGATAAGTATAATTTATATATATTTGATGGTGTGGTTCCAAGTGTTCTTCCAAGCGACGGAAGTATTCTATTTGTTAATCCTCCTGATAACTCGCTTTTCCAGGTAAATTCAACTGTGGAAGGCGGACTTGGTGAGGTTGTAGAAGATAATGTAACAAAGTATGTAACTGGAGCTATTTTTAATGTTGAAAAGCAAAGAGATATGGTTATTCCTAAATGGGGTAAACCTATTTTAAAGGTAAATGATAAAGTTGCAGCCTTTGTAGGAGAATATAAGAATAAAAAGTATGCAGCTATAGGCTTTGATCTTCACAAGACAGATTTAGTTTTGAATGCTGAGTTTCCAATACTTATGCATAATTTATGCTCTTATCTTGTTGATACAGGACTAATGGTTAAGACTGATTATCTTTGCGGCGATGGAGTTGAGGTTAATGCACAGGCTGATGGAGGAGATTTAACCGTGGATACTTCCTATGGCACAAAGGAAATAATACCTTTGAGGTATCCGCTAAAGAATTTTTCAGCAACCTACAAGCCTGGAGTTTATAAGGTAACTCAAAAGTTTGGAGATGCTGAAAAAAGCAATATATTTGCTGTAAATTTCCCGACGGATAAGGAATCAAATATAAATGTACAAGTGAGCAATACAGATGCAAAAGCTAAAACAGCATTAAGCAAGATGTCAGGAATAGTTCTTCAGCTATATTTAATTATGGGGCTAATTGCACTTATGGCTCT
The DNA here is from genome assembly GCF_016765585.1 of Clostridium rhizosphaerae. Taxonomy (GTDB): domain Bacteria; phylum Bacillota; class Clostridia; order Clostridiales; family Clostridiaceae; genus Clostridium_AT; species Clostridium_AT rhizosphaerae. The sequence continues at coordinate 31,215 of NZ_JAESWC010000015.1, read as the reverse complement.
TGAATGGATTGCATATGTAAGAAGATATTAAATTTATTATAAATGGAGGTTTATTATGATAGTTACAACAACAAACAATATCGAAGGAAGAAAGATAGTTGAATACAGAGGAATAGTTTGCGGAGAAGTTATATCCGGAGTCGATTTTATAAAAGACTTTGCAGCAGGACTCACTAACTTCTTTGGAGGAAGATCAAAGTCCTATGAGGATGAGCTTATTCTGGCTAGAGAAAATGCATTGGAAGAACTTAAAGAGCGTGCATCAAGGCTTGGCGCAAATGCTGTTGTAGGAATCGATATTGACTACGAGGTACTTGGTCAAGGAGGCAATATGCTTATGGTTACTGCATCAGGTACTGCTGTAGTTATTGAGTAGGGCCTGCCTTAAAACAGTCTAAACCTATCGCGTGTTATTTGAATTTTAGGGACCCCTTACTTAAATAGCACGCTAGGCTTAAGCTGTTTTATAACAGTCCATTATACATAAGACACCACTTGGAGGTGATAAATTTGACCTTAGAAATATTAAGACCGTACGCATTAATTATTATTCCTTTAGCTATAGTTTTTACATTTGTAATGACTCGTTTCATGATAAGAATGACGAGAAAAAAGAAAATATCTGTACTTACTGCAAGAATATTGGTTTTTACGTTTTTGGCATTGGCTCTTGCAGGTATAAGTATAAAGTGGAAGATAGATACTACCACAACTATGTTTGTTGTAGACTCCTCAGACAGTACGGCTCTTCATAAAGATGAAGAAGAGAAGTTTGTCAAAGATGCACTGCTTCAAAAGCCAAAGAAGGATAAGATGGGTATTATAACCTTTGGCAGTGACAGTTTAATTGACCAATTTATTTCGAAAAATAACTCCTTTAACAAAATAGAGACTAAACCAGTAGGTACATATACAAATATTGAAAATGGATTAACAACGGCATTGTCACTTCTTCCTCAGAATAATAAAAAAAGGGTTGTACTTATAACTGATGGAGAGGAAAATGAGGGCAGCGCCTATAAAATAGCACCATCGCTACTGGAGCAGAATGTAGATTTTAAGGTGTACAAAATCGAAAAGCCACAGGGTGATGAGGTGGCTGTTGACAATATAAGCATACCTGAAAAGATAAACCTTGGAGATGAATTTACCGTAGTTGCTAATATAACAAGCACAGTAGGCACTTCAGCAAAGGTTACCCTATACAGCGGAAGAGAAAAAAGAGGGGAAATGAATGTTGAGCTTCAAAAGGGCAGCAATAAATTCGTTTTTAAGGATACAGCTGACAGCGGTGGATTCAAAAGCTATAAGGTTGTTGTAGAGCCAAACAAGGATACTGAAGTTAAAAATAATGAATACTCTTCTTTTACCAATGTTCAGGACAAGCCCAAAATACTTCTAATTGAAGATAAAAATGGAGAAGCAAGTGAATTAGAAAAAATGCTTATTGCTTCAAAGATGGATTATAAAAAAATTAATGCCGCAGCTGCACCAAGAAATATTGAAGAGCTTAATCAATATAAGACCATAATTACCTGCAACGTCCATGTTGAAAGCTTAAATAAAGGTTTTTTAAATGCTTTAGAGCCTTATGTTAAAGATTTTGCAGGAGGTTTTATAGCAACAGGAGGAGATGAAGGCTTTATATTAGGAGAATATCTGAATACTCCTCTTGAAAAGGTACTTCCTGTATATATGGACATGAGAGGCAAGAAGGCAATACCTGAGATGGGGCTTGTTCTTGTTATAGACCACTCCGGAAGTATGAGCGGCGGAAATCAAAATGTTAAAAAGATAGATTTGGCTAAAGATGCAGCTCTTAAAGCTGCGGATACACTAAGAGATGTTGATGAGCTTGGAGTTATAGCTTTTGATGATCAAGTAACTTGGGCTGTATCAAGACAAAAAGCTTCCAATAAGACTGAAATCAAAAAGAAAATAGGAGCAATAGGCATTGGCGGAGGAACAACAATACTTCCTTCACTTGAAGAAGCTTATAAATCACTAAAAGAAAGTAAAACAAAAATCAAACATGTAATTCTTTTAACCGATGGTCAGGCCGAACAATCAGGCTATGATCCTTTAATAGAAAAAATGAAAAAAGAAAAGATAACTGTTTCTACTGTTGCAGTTGGTAAAGATGCTGATACTAAGCTTCTTCAGGGAATAGCTAAAAAGGCTGGCGGACGATATTATTACACTGATGAAAACACAAATATACCTAGAATATTTGCAAAAGAGATATTTATGGCCGCTAACGTTTATTTGAATGAAAGAGAATTTACTCCAAGAGTAGTAAGCAATCATCAGATTTTAAACGGAGTTTTAGTAGATGGAAAGCTTCCTAATTTGTTTGGATATGTTGCCTCCTCACCAAAGGAAACAGCAAGAGTTATTCTGCAAAGTGATGAGGAAGATCCTATATTATCTGTATGGCAGTACGGGCTAGGCAAGGCTGTAGCCTGGAACTCAGATATGAATGGAAAGTGGAGCAAAAATTATGTAACCTGGGATAAAAATTTAAAGCTGTGGCAGAACATAATAAATTATACAGTAGAAAACTACGGTGATGAAAGTGGACATGTAGATGTGAAAAATTCCGGAAGCAAGGGTGAGATAAAGCTTACAACTAAGAATGCGGGTGAGGATTTAACGGTAAATGCTGTAGTAATGGCACCAGATTCTACCAGCAAGGAAGTAAAGCTAAATCCGACGTCACCAGGTGAGTATACAGGAAGCTTTGATATGAAACAGACCGGGGTATACATGGTGAGTGTAAGACAAAATAAGGGAGATCAGGTCTTGGCGGCAATAAATTCTGCAGCGGCTCTTCAGTATTCACCAGAGTATAAAATCTCAACGCAAAATAGTTCTTTAGATAAAATGCTTACTGAAATGGGAGTAAGTTATATAAAAAGTCCTTCAGAGGTTTTTTCAGGGGATTTAAAAGCGGTAATAAGCAAGACTCAGCTGACACCATACTTTTTAAGTTTAGCTTTGCTTTTATTCTTTATTGATATTGTTCAAAGAAAATTAAATATATCTTTTAAGGATTTATTTAAGAAAAGAAAAGAAGATAAGAAGTTACAGGAAGCTGTTGAACCAACTGTGAAGAAGGAGTATGTTGATTATGAAAAATCTTCAGAGACACCTTTAGAAACTGAAAAACATGAAGAAAAAGACTCTAAGGATAAAAAATCTAAAGATAAGGAAGATAATAAATTAGATACCGGTGCTCTTCTAGATAAGAAGAAGAATAGATACTTTTAAGGTAAGGTGACAAATATGGATAATTTAAGCATCAACTATGGCTCTTTAAAGGGAAAACTTGCATTGGTTACCGGAGCAAGCAGGCTTAAGGGAATAGGAGCTGCAATATGCAGAGAACTTGCTCTTAGGGGAGCAGATGTATTTTTCACATATTGGACTAATTACGATAACTGCCTTTCTGTTGGCGTAAAATCAGATGAGCCTTACAGCCTTATTGAAGAATTAAGAGGATTTGGAATAAGAGTTGAAAGCATGGAATTAGATTTGTCAGATATAAATTCTTATTCAAAGCTTCTTAATAGGGTTAAAGAAACATTAGGTTATCCTGATATTTTAGTGAATAATGCCTGCTATTCTGTTAATGATAATTTTGAAAATATTACAGCAGAAAGTCTTAATGCTCATTACATTATAAATATAAGGGCAAATACCTTATTGAGTACTGAGTTTGCAAAAGGCTTTAATAAAGGCTCGGGAGGAAGGATTATTAACTTAACCTCCGGTCAGTCACTTGGACCTATGCCTGATGAACTGTCCTATGCAATTACTAAAGGAGCTATAGAAACAATTACATACACACTTTCTGCTGCAGTTGCTTGCAAGGGAATAACTGTTAATGCGGTTAATCCGGGACCAACAGATTCGGGATGGATTACTGAAGAATTAGAAAAGGAAATTATTAAAGCATTTCCTTTTGGAAGGATAGGTAAACCAGAGGATGCCGCTAGATTAATAGCATTTTTGGCAAGTGATGAGGCTCAGTGGATAACGGGGCAGGTAATACATTCCGAAGGCGGCTTTAAAAGGTAGGAAGCAATGTTAGGGTTATGATAAACGACTAAATAGCTACTTAACTAAGGATTTTTATAATATAAAACAGTTTTGGGTATAACTATAACGTGAATTTAATTAAATTTTTACGAAAGAAGGGATATCCATGAGTATTTTAAGAATCAAAAAGTTGTTTTTCATACTATGCGGGGCACTAGCTATTGCATTAATACCTATTAGCTCTGTAAGAGCAAGTGAGCCTGCAGGAGGACCTTTTAAGCTTCCCGACCTTCCCTACAGTTATGATGCTTTAGAGCCGTACATAGATACTCAAACTATGATGATACATCACGACAAACACCATGCAGCCTATGTTGAAAAGCTTAATGAAGCTGTAAATAAATATCCAGAGCTTAAGGATAAATCTCTTGAATATCTACTAAGTAATCTAGATAAGCTGCCTAATGATGTAAAAGAAACCATAAGAAATAATGGAGGCGGACATTATAATCACAGCCTGTTTTGGACTATAATGGGCAAGGACAAAGGTGGAGAGCCTAAAGGAAAGCTAATGGAAGACATAGTAAAGAACTTTGGAAGTTTTGATAATTTTAAAAAAGAATTTAAAACAGCAGCTTTAAACAGGTTTGGAAGCGGATGGGCATGGCTTATAAAAGATAGAGATGGAAAACTTAAAATTATATCCACACCAAATCAGGACAGTCCAATAATGGTTGGAATAACACCTATAATGGGCCTTGATGTCTGGGAGCATGCTTATTATTTAAAATATCAAAACAAGCGAGGAGACTATATAGATAACTGGTGGAAGGTTGTAAACTGGGATGAAGTTGAAAAAAGGTATAAATAAAATGTAAATTGAAGCACCTAGTAATTTCAAGATTAATTTTAAATTGCTGGGTGCATTTTGTGTTTAAAATGGTAATAGGGTATGGGGGAAGGATATGAAAAGACTTATTTATGTTTTGATAGTACTGCTGATTATAGCTTGTGCAGGGATTTATATCATAGTTAAATATGATATAAATATTAAATATTATCTGGAGCTGGGGCTTAAGCATGCGAAAAATATTAAAGGAGTAGAAGTGCCAGAGGAGTACTCCAATGCAGATAACAATAAAAACGGAACTCCTGACTGTATAGATGTAGTTAATGCAGCTAGAAAAGAAGCAGAGAACGAGACAATATATAAGGATGCATATTATGTTGGCGGATATCCTCCAGAAAATGAAGGTGTATGCACAGATGTTATTTGGAGAGGGCTTAAAGGTGCAGGGATAGATTTAAAGACCATGGTAGATAAAGATATTAAGCAAAATATGAATCTATATCCAAGGGTAAATGGAAAACCAGATCCCAATATAGATTTTAGAAGGGTTAAAAATCTTGATGTATTTTTAAAGAGAAATGCCGAAAATTTAACTAAAGAGCTTAAGCCCTTTGATGTAGATAATCTTAAGCAGTGGCAGCCTGGAGATATAGTTATTATAATGCAGCCTTTTGAACATATAGCCATTGTTTCAGATAAAAGAGATAAGGATGGAGTGCCTAAAGTAATTCATAATACAACACCTCACGCTAAAGAAAGCAGTAGTTTGGTTTATTGGGCACCTAATATTTATGGACACTATAGATGGAAGTATTAATTAAATAAAGAATTAAGAATGAATAATGAAGAATTAAATTGTATAGCAACGATATTTGCTATACAATTTTTATATATAAATATAAATAATATAGCTGCTATGCATAATACAAAAGAATATAGGAAGGAGATTTGCTTATGAGAGCAGAAATTTTAGCTGTAGGAACAGAGATACTGTTAGGTGATATCGTAAATACAAATGCTCAGTATCTTTCTAAAAGACTAGCTGATTTAGGAATATCGGTTTACCATCAAACTGTGGTTGGAGATAATGAGGAAAGACTTTTAAAGGCTTATACGCAAGCTTTTGAAAGAGCTGACATAGTAATAGCAACAGGCGGCTTAGGACCTACAAAGGATGATTTAACAAAAGAAATAGGTGCAAAGTATTTTAATAAAGAGCTGGTTTTACATAATGAATCACTAGAGTACATAGAAGATTATTTCAAAAGATTAAACAGAACTATGAGTGAAGGCAACAGAAAACAAGCACTTATTCCTGGAGGAGCTACAGTCCTTCCAAATCCTAATGGAACTGCACCGGGATGTATAATAGAAGGGAATAATAAGGTTTTAATAATGCTTCCTGGACCACCAAAGGAAATGATTCCAATGTTTGATAATCATGCAGTAAGATACTTGCAAAAGTTTTCGGATGGGATCTTAGTTTCAAAAATATTGAGGGTTTCTGGACTTGGAGAAAGTGCAATGGCAGAGAAGGTCCAGGATATTATAGATAAGCAGACAAATCCAACAGTTGCACCCTATGCAAAGGATTTTGAAGCAATACTTAGAATAACAGCTAAAGCAAATACTAAAGAGGAAGCAGAAAAACTTATTGTTCCTATGGAAAAAGAAATACGAGAAAGACTTGGAGATAATATTTATGCTGAAGGTGAAACCTCTTTAGATTTTGTTGTAGGAGAAATGCTGGTTAAGAAAAATTTAACTATATCTACAGCAGAGTCTTGTACAGGAGGACTACTTGCGGGAACATTAATAAATTATCCAGGAATCTCAACAGTTTTCATGGAAGGTGCTGTGACATACAGCAACGAAGCTAAGATGAAAAGGCTTGGAGTTAAGGGAGAAACACTGAAAAAATATGGTGCAGTAAGTGAAGAAACCGCTAGAGAAATGGCAGTTGGAATTGCAAGAGCTGCCGGAACAAATGTAGGAATATCTGTAACAGGAATAGCAGGACCAGGCGGAGGAACTGAAGAAAAGCCTGTAGGCCTTGTTTATGTAGGAATGTATATAAATGGTGAAACTAAGGTTAGAGAGCTTAATATGTCTGGAGACAGACAAAAGGTAAGAAATCGTACAGTAGTAAATATACTAGACTGGCTAAGAAGAGAGCTTTTAAATAGGTAAGTGCTTAAAACTTCTATGAATTTTCATAGAAGTTTTTTTATTATTCAGAAAATATCATTGCTATTACTTTGAGATTAAAGTATTCTAACAATATATGGATTGATAGGGGGAGAAACTATGGGGAAGATAAAGAGGCTTTTTGATCCTTACAAAGGTATGCCTAAAGAGATATATGTTATTTTTATATCCAGAGTTATAAACAGTATTGGAGCTTTTGTTTATCCTTTGCTGGCACTTATATTAACTGAAAAAATCGGTCTTTCAAAAGGAGAAGCAGGCACTTACATAACTATACTTAGCCTTCTTGGTGCACCAAGTATGATTATTGGGGGGAAATTAGTTGATACAATAGGCAGAAAAAGAATAATTATAATTTCCCAAGCACTTGGTGCAGTGGCAGTAATTAGCTGCGGTTTTATGAAGCCGAATATGACAATGACTTATGTGCTGGCTTTGTCGTCGCTTTTGTATGCGTTATCTTCACCGGCTTATGATGCATTGCTTGCAGATTTAACAACTCCTGAAAATAGAAAAGGAGCCTACTCCTTAGTATATATGGGGTGGAACTTAGGCTTTGCAATTGGACCTATCATAGGAGGATTTTTATATAAAAAATATCTTCCTTTGGTATTTATCGGGGATGGTTTGACTACAATAATTTCTTTAATTCTTGTAGTAATATACGTTAGGGAAACCATACATGATAAAACTGTTTCAGATACTGAAGAAAACAGGAAGCTTGAAAAGGAAGTTGAAGGCTCTGCATTTAAAGTACTTCTGCAAAGACCTATTCTTATATACTTTTCATTAATATTATTTTGTATTGATTTTGCATATTCACAATGGGGTTTTACACTGCCAATTCAGCTTGGAGAAATGTTTAAAGATAATGGTGCTGCTTACTACGGTGCTTTAGCAAGCTTTAATGGTTTGGTTGTAATATTATTTACTCCTCTTATATCAAAGATAACTCACCATACTAAGCCTATAAAGGTTATAGCCTTAGGAGGGTTATTCTATGGTATAGCATTTGGAATGTTTGCTTTTATAAAGATAATACCTCTGTTTTTCATTTCAATCTTAATTATGACACTTGGAGAAATAATGATATCAATAAATTCATCTACCTTTATAGCTAATCATACTCCAGCTTCTCATAGAGGAAGGATAAGCTCTATATTGCCAATGATTTTTGGAGCAGGTTATACTCTTGGACCTATGCTAATGGGCGGTTTTATTACAAACCATAGTATAGAAAGCGGATGGTTCTTTATCGGAGCATTAGGTGTTGTTTCAGCTGTGCTTATGAGACTTTTGGAGATAATGGACAGCAAAAATGCTGAGAATTAGAATTTAGTACTGGTACTTAAAAAAGTATATAATTAGAAAAAGCACTAATCTTTTATAGGTAAGTGCTTTTATTATTGTTCATAAATCCTTAAAAAGTTTTTTTCTGGAAATAGGTTGACAGTATTTTAACTTTCTTATATACTTTGATTATCAAAATAAATGATTTGATTATCAAAACATTTGAAAATCAAATAAATAGGAGAGGATATTATGAAACTACCTCCTTTAAATATAGGTGAGTTAGTAGCAGCAGTTCCAATAATTCAAGGCGGTATGGGCGTAGGAGTATCCCGTTCAAAACTTGCCTCAGCAGTGGCTAATGAGGGAGGGGTTGGAGTTATATCAAGTGCTCAAATTGGTTTTAGCGAGCCTGATTTTGAGACTAATACTGAAGAAGCTAACATAAGAGCTATGAAAAATGAAATTAGAAAAGCAAGAGAATTAAGCCCTAAGGGTATAATAGCTGTTAATGTAATGGTTGCAATGAATAACTATAAAGAAACGATTGAAGCTGTAGTAGAGGAAAAAATAGATTTAATAATCTCAGGAGCAGGACTTCCAACAGAGCTTCCAAAGCTTGTTAATGGTTCTAGTACAAAAATAGCTCCAATAGTTTCTTCAGCAAAGGCTGCAATGGTAATAACGAAGCTTTGGGATCACAAGTATTCACGCATACCAGATTTGGTTGTTGTTGAAGGACCGGAAGCAGGAGGACACTTGGGCTTTTCTAAAGATGAATTAATTTCAGAAAATAAGCCAAAGTTAATGGATATAGTAAAGAGTGTTATAGAAGTACTTAAGCCTTTTGAAGAAAAACATAATAAAAAAATTCCAGTAGTTGCTGCTGGAGGAATTTATACTGGTGAAGATATAGCAGAGGCTATAAAAGAAGGTGCAGCTGGAGTTCAGATGGCTACAAGATTTGTTGCTACAGAAGAATGCGATGCTGATATAAAATATAAAATGGCATACGTGAATTCGCGTAAAGAGGATATAAGACTTGTTAAGAGTCCTGTAGGAATGCCTGGAAGAGCTGTACAAAATTCCTTTTTAGAAAAGCTGGATGAAGAGAATATTAAGGTTACAAGATGTTATAACTGTTTAAAACCTTGTAATCCAGCTACAACTCCATATTGTATCTCTAAGGCACTTATTGAAGCTGTAAAAGGAAATATTGAAGAAGGACTTATATTTACAGGAAGCAATGCTTATAGGATTGATAAAATCGTAACTGTAAAAGAACTTATTAAGGAATTGACAGATGAAGCAGAAAAAAACCTCGATTAAGAAGGGGGATATATATATAAATTATGAGTAAAACTATAAATGTAGTAAATGAGCTTTTGGTAGATATTTTTAATGACATCTTAGTAATAGAACAAAGAGCTTTAAGCGAAGGTGAATTTAAAGATCTATCAATTACTGAAATGCATACTATTGATGCAATAGGAATGTATGAAGCAAGAAGTATGTCAGAGGTAGCTTATGATTTAAAGATAACTGTTGGAACTTTAACCACGGCTATCAATAATCTTGTTAAAAAAGGTTATGTAGAGAGAAAGAGAATCGAAGAAGACAGAAGAGTTGTTTTAGTACAGCTTACTAAAAGAGGAAAACTTGCTTATAGAATACATGATAAGTTTCATAAGGATATGGTAAGAGCTACTGTTGAAGGCCTAAGTGAAGAGCAGGAGCAAGTGCTTGTTGGTTCTCTTGAGAAGCTAAATAATTTCTTTAAGTCAAAATACAATTTGACTGAAGGTAAGGGAGAAAGATAATGAAAGAAGTTAAAATATTAGGAATAGGCAGCGCTGTTCCTCAAAGAGTTATGACTAATGAAGATTTATCTAAAATTGTGGATACAAATGATGAGTGGATAACAACTAGAACAGGAATAAGGGAAAGAAGAATTTCTGAAGGTGAAAATACATCAGATTTAGCTTCTAAGGCTGCACTAAACGCTTTAGATAAAGCAGGATTAAAGCCTGAAGATATAGATTTGATTGTACTGGCTACTTCTACTCCTGATGCATTAACTCCTGCAACAGCTGTATTTGTTCAAGAAAAGATAGGAGCTTTTAATGCAGCATGCTTTGATATATCTGCGGCCTGTTCAGGATTTATATATGCTTTAAATACAGCTTCACAGTTTATTAAAACAGGTCAAAGCAAGGCAGCACTTGTTATAGGAGCAGATGTACTTTCGAAAATAACTGATTGGACAGATAGAAGTACTTGCGTACTGTTTGGTGATGGTGCTGGAGCAGCAGTTTTAGTACCTAGTGAAGAAAAAGGAGTAACATCCCTATTTAATGGTGCTGATGGAAGAAAAGCAGGGGTATTGGGAATAAATTGTGTACCTGTTAAAAATCCTTTTGTAACACCAGAAAAGATTGATGATATAAAGATTTTTATGGATGGCAGAGAAGTATTTAAGTTTGCCACAAGCATTATTTTAGAGGCAATCGATAAAGTACTTAAAGACAGTGGATTAAACATTGATGATATAAAGTACATTGTGCCTCATCAGGCAAATTACAGAATTATTGAGTATGCTGCAAGAAAACTTAAACTTCCGGAAGAAAAATTCTTTATGAATCTTCAAAAATACGGAAATACTTCAGCAGCAAGTATTCCTATAGCATTAGATGAAATGCTTGATAAAGGATTAATTAAAAAAGGTGACAAATTAATTTTAGTTGCTTTTGGAGCAGGACTTACTTGGTCTGCAGGACTTGTAGAGTGGCAGTACTAAGAAAAATGAAGAATTAAGAATGAATAATTAATAATCATTGCATAAAATCCCTAACGGGATTTTCATAAATTAATAACAAAGATAAATAATACAAATAAAGATTAAATTGGAGGATGTTAAAAATGATATTTGAAAAGATTAGAGAAGTAATAGGAAGCCAGTTAGGAATTGATGAGGAAGAAATTAAGTTAGAGACAAGCTTTGAAGATTTAGGAGTAGATTCATTGGATCTTTTCCAAATAATAATTGAGCTTGAAGAAGCTTTTAATGTTCAAATTGAAGATGCAGAGAGCATCAAAACTGTTGAAGATGCAGTTAAGTATGTGGAAGCAAGAGTAGAAAATTAAGCTTGGAGGTAGCTATGTTTAAATCAGCTTTATGCGACATGATAGGAATAAAGTACCCTATTATTCAAGGGGGAATGGCTTGGGTTGCAGATAGCTCTTTAGCTGCAGCAGTATCAAATGCCGGAGGCTTAGGTCTTATAGCAGGAGCTAATGCGCCGGTTGATTATATAAGAGATGAAATAAGAAAGACCAAGGCTTTAACTGATAAGCCTTTTGGAGTTAACATAATGCTTTTAAGTGACAATGCTGAAGCTTTAGCTAAGCTTGTTTGCGAAGAAGGAGTCAAGGTAGTAACCACAGGTGCAGGAAATCCAGGCAAGTACATAGAGATGTGGAAAGCCCATGGGATTATAGTTATTCCTGTTGTTCCATCTGTAGCTTTAGCTAAGAGAATGGAAAGAACAGGGGCCGACGCTGTTGTGGCTGAAGGCTGTGAATCAGGAGGACACATTGGAGAGCTTACTACAATGTCCTTAGTTCCTCAAGTAGTCAGCGCAGTAAATATACCTGTAATTGCGGCTGGCGGAGTTGGTGATGGAAGAGGAGTTGCAGCAGCATTTATGCTTGGTGCACAAGGTGTGCAGGTTGGTACTAGATTTTTAGTTGCTGATGAATGTAATATTCATGAAAACTATAAACAAAAGGTTTTAGATGCAGGAGATATAGATACAGTTGTTACAGGAAGAGCAACAGGACACCCTGTAAGAATTTTAAGAAATAAACTAGCTAGACAATTCCAGCTTCTTGAGAAAAACGGTGCAGCTGCAGAAGAGTATGAAGAACTTGGAAGAGGTCGTCTACCTAAGGCTGTAAGAGAAGGAGATACAGACTTCGGTTCTGTAATGGCAGGGCAAATTGCCGGTCTTGTAAATAAAAAGCAAAGCTGCAAAGAGATAGTTGAAGAAATGTTCACTGAAGCAGAAGCAGTAATAAAAAAGTTTGTTTAAGGCCAGGAAATAGGAGGTTAAAGCCCTAAATGGGCTTTAACGAGCAATTAGCGAGCGGAAGCGAGTAATCGTTAATTGCTCAGTGCTTCCGACTGTAAGGAGGAGTTATGGATAAGGTTGCATTTATTTTTGCAGGTCAGGGTGCTCAATATGCGGGCATGGGAAAGGAACTTGCAGATAACATAGAAGCTTCTAAAAAGATATTTGAAGAGGCGGATAAGGCATTAGGCTTTGAAATTAGCAAATTATGCTTTGAAGGACCCAAAGAAAATTTAGATAAGACAGAAAATACACAACCAGCAGTTTTAACAACAAGCATAGCTGCACTTAAGGCATTAGAGGAAAAAGGAATTAAACCTGACTTTACTGCAGGACTTAGCTTGGGAGAATATTCTGCTTTAGTCTGCAGCGGAGTTTTAAACTTTAGCGATGCGGTTAAACTTGTTAGAAAAAGAGGAAGATTTATGCAGGAAGCTGTACCAGAAGGCGTAGGCACAATGGCAGCAATCCTTGGTTTATCTTCTGAGGATGTAAGAGAAATCTGCAGGGAAGCAAGTTCTTTAGGAATAGTTGAACCTGCTAATTTTAATTGCCCAGGACAAATAGTTATTGGCGGAGAAATTGAAGCTGTTAAGGCGGCTTCAGAAAAGGCAAAGGAAAAGGGAGCAAAAGTAATGCCTCTTTCAGTAAGTGCGCCTTTTCATACCTCAATGCTGAAACCGGCAGCTGATAAGCTTGAAGAAGAATTAAAAAATATTGAACTAGGAAATGTTAAAACTCCTATCATAACTAATGTAACTGCTGATTATGTAGGAAGCACAGAAGAAGTCAAAGAACTTCTTAAGAAACAGGTTATGAGTTCAGTGCTTTGGGAAAATACCATAAAGAGAATGCTTGATGATGGTGTTGATACCTTTATAGAGCTAGGACCAGGAAAAGTATTAAGCGGATTTGTTAAAAAGATTGATAGAAAAGTTAAAGTAGTAAATATAGAAGATATGAAGTCTTTAGAAAAGGCTGTAGAAACATTAAATAGTCAGGAGAGATAAGTTATGCTAACTGGAAAGGTTGCAGTAGTAACTGGAGCAGGAAGAGGAATTGGAAGAGCAATAGCTTTGAAGTTGTCAAAGCTTGGAGCCAGTGTAGTTATTAATTATAGAAGCAGTATAAAAGAAGCGCAGGAGCTTATTGACGAGATAAAAAGTAACGGTGGAAATGCAGAGGCTGTTCAAGGAGATGTAAGCAGTCTTGAAGATGCTGAAAAAGTTATAAAGTTTGCTGTAGAGAAGTTTGGAAGATTGGATATACTTGTTAATAATGCAGGCATAACAAAAGATACTCTTTTACTTAGAATGAAGGAAGAAGATTTCGACAAAGTATTGGAAGTAAATCTAAAAGGCGTGTTTAATTGTACAAAACATGCCAGTGCCATAATGCTTAAGCAAAAGAGCGGAAGAATAATAAACATTTCTTCAGTAATCGGTCTTATTGGTAATGCAGGTCAGGCGAATTATGCTGCAGCAAAGGCGGGCATAATTGGTTTTACAAAATCTATTGCAAAGGAATTAGGCGGCAGAGGAATAACAGTTAATGCAATAGCACCAGGCTTTATATCTACTGATATGACTGAAGTTTTATCAGATAAAGTTAAGGAAAAGCTTTTGGAAAACGTGCCGCTTAGAAAACTTGGAAGTCCTGAAGATGTAGCTAATTTAGCAGGTTTTTTAGCCTCTGATAATGCAAGCTATATTACAGGTCAGGTTATAAATGTTGATGGCGGTATGGTAATGTAAAAATTTAAGAGGATGGTATCGATATGAAAAATAGAGTAGTTGTTACTGGAATGGGAGCGATAACTCCAGTAGGTAATGATGTTAATAGTTTTTGGAAGGGTATTAAAGAGGGAAAGTGTGGAGTAGATTTTATTACACACTTTGATACAGAAAAATTTAAGGTTAAAGTTGCAGCTGAGGTTAAGGATTTTAAACCTGAAGATTATGTTGACAGAAAAGAAGCAAGAAGAATGGACAGATACTGTCAATTTGCGATGGCAGCAGCTAAAGAGGCTGTTGAAGACTCAGGACTCGATTTAGAAAGTATAGATAAAGAAAGATTAGGAGTAGTTGTTGGTTCAGGTATAGGTGGACTTTCTACAATAGAAAAGGAAGTTAGAAACTTAGTTGAAAAAGGACCAAACAGGGTATCACCTTTATTTATACCAATGGCAATAAGCAACATGGCTGCAGGTAATATTGCTATAAAATACGGAGCAAAGGGTATGTGTACTTCCGTAGTTACAGCTTGTGCTACCGGAACCAATGCTATTGGAGATGCCTTAAGACTTCTTCAGCTTGGAGCAGCAGATGTGATTATAGCTGGAGGAGCAGAAGGCTCTATTACTGAAATAGCAGTTGCAGGTTTTACAAATATGACTGCATTAACTAACAGCAATGATCCTAAAAATGCTTCAACTCCTTTTGATGCAAACAGAAGCGGTTTTGTAATTGGAGAAGGTGCTGGAATTTTAATTTTAGAAACACTTGAGCATGCACAAAAAAGAGGAGCAAAAATTTATGCTGAGCTTGTTGGCTACGGATCAACCTGCGACGCTTACCATATGACAGCACCAGCACCAGATGGTGAAGGCGGTGCAAGGGCAATGAAGCTTGCTATAGAAGATGCAGGAATAGAACCTTCTGAAGTTTCATATATTAATGCTCATGGAACAAGTACTCCTTTTAATGACAAATTTGAAACTATGGCTATTAAAACTGTATTAGGTGAATATGCTTATAAAGTACCTGTAAGCTCAACGAAATCTATGACTGGACATTTATTAGGAGCAGCAGGAGCTATTGAAGGTATTGTATGCATAAAGGCAATAGAAGAAGGTTTTGTGCCTCCAACTATAGGCTACAGTACACCTGATCCAGATTGTGATTTAGACTATGTTCCAAACACAGGCAGAAAAGCTGAAGTAAAATATGCAATGTCCAACTCTTTAGGTTTTGGCGGGCATAATGCAACTGTTGTTTTTAAAGTTTGGAATGAAAAATAAGGAGAGAAAATTATGGATTATAAAGCAATCCAAGAATTGATAAAGACAGTAAGCGATTCTAAATTAACTCTTGTAGAACTTGAAACAGAAGGTATAAAGATAAAGCTTGAGAAAAAGCAGGAGACTGCAGTAGAAAAAATTACTGAAACTATTAAAAAGGTTTCAGTGGAGGAGATACCTCAAGCGGCAGCTGAGCTCATGACTTCAGAAGAAAAAGTGCAGCCAAGAGTTGAAGAAGTTAAAAAAGAAGGCACTATTGTAACTTCTCCTATAGTAGGAACTTTTTATGCTTCCCAGGGGCCAGATAAAGAATCTTTTGTAAAAGTAGGAAGCAGAGTTAAAAAGGGAGATACTCTTTGTATTATAGAAGCTATGAAGCTTATGAACGAAATAGATAGTGAAGTAGATGGAGAAGTAGTAGAAGTTCTAGTTGAAAATGAACAAATGGTTGAATATGGTCAGCCATTATTTAGAATTATATAATAGGGAGAAGCTTATGTTAAATATAAAAGAAATTCAGGAAATATTACCTCATAGGTATCCTTTCCTTCTTATAGATAAAATCGAGAGTTTAGAACCTGGCATTAAAGCTGTAGGCTATAAAAATGTAACCTTCAATGAATATTTCTTTCAAGGACATTTTCCAGAGGAGCCTGTAATGCCTGGAGTACTTATAATTGAAGCATTAGCTCAGGTTGGAGCAGTAGCAATGTTAAGCCTTGAAGAATTTAAAGGTAAAATAGGCTACTTTACAGGAATAGACAGAGCTAAGTTTAGAAAAAAAGTATTTCCTGGTGATACATTAAGGCTTGAGGTTGAGATTATTAAGAGAAAAGGACCTGTTGGAATAGGAAAAGCAATTGCCTATGTTGATGATAAAAAAGCGGCAGAAGCCGAGTTATCATTTATAGTTCAGTAAAATATTGAACTATTGGCAGGGCGGGTTTATGAGGAGAGAAAAGTATGTTTAAGAAGATACTTATTGCAAACAGAGGAGAAATAGCTGTTAGAATCATAAGAGCCTGCAGAGAAATGGGAATAGAAACTGTTGCCGTTTATTCACAGACTGATAAAGATGCTCTTCATACAGAAATGGCAGATGAAGCTATTTGCATAGGACCAGCAAGGGCAAGAGACAGCTATCTGAATATGCAAAATATTATAAGTGCTACAGTACTTTCTGGTGCTGAAGCTATACATCCTGGTTTTGGATTTTTATCTGAAAACAGTGAGTTTGCTCAGATGTGCAAAGAATGTAATATCACTTTTATAGGTCCTGATCCTGAAAGTATGGATAAGATGGGCAACAAGTCAAAGGCTAGAGAAATTATGATGGAGGCTAATGTTCCTGTTGTTCCGGGGTCTGCCGGGGCAATAGAAACTATTGAGGAAGGGCTTAAGCTTGCTGAAAAAATAGGCTATCCTGTGCTCGTTAAGGCTTCAGCAGGAGGTGGCGGCAGAGGTATAAGAATAGTTAAGTACCCTGAAGAGTTTTCTAAGGCTTTTGAAACTGCAAAGTCTGAAGCTAAAAGTGCTTTTGGCGATGATACTATGTATGTTGAAAAGTTTGTTGAGAATCCAAGGCATATAGAGTTTCAAATACTAGCGGATAACTATGGAAATACTATTTATCTTGGGGAAAGAGACTGCTCAATACAAAGAAGAAACCAAAAGGTTTTAGAAGAAGCTCCATCACCTGTAATGAGTGAGGCTTTAAGAAAAGAAATGGGAGAAGTAGCTGTGAAGGCTGCTAAAGCTGTTAATTATAAAAATGCTGGAACTATTGAGTTTCTTTTTGATAAGCATGGTAAGTACTACTTTATGGAAATGAATACTCGTATTCAGGTTGAGCATCCTATAACTGAAATGGTTACCGGATTAGACCTGATAAAAGAGCAGATAAGAATAGCAGCAGGAGAAAGACTTCAGATTTCTCAGGAGGATGTAAAAATAAGTGGTCATGCTATAGAATGCCGTATTAATGCTGAAAATCCTGAACAGGGCTTCAGACCATCTCCAGGGAAAATCCAGAGACTGCATATACCAGGAGGTCTTGGAGTAAGATTAGATAGTGCTGCTTATCAGGGATATGTAATACCTCCTACCTATGATTCTATGATAGGTAAACTTATCGTTCATGGAAAAACTCGTGAAGAAGCTATTAATAGAATGAAAAGAGCTCTTGGTGAGTTTGTAATAGATGGAATAGATACTAATATAGAGTTTCAATTTGAAATTTTAAGCAATGAAGTATTTGCAAGCGGGAATTTTGACACAGGCTTTATTGCAAATGTGCTTAAAATCAATGTTTAATCTCAATCTGGAAGTTGGTGATACCGATGTTTAACGGACTTTTCAAGAAAACTAAATATATAACAGTAAGTCAAACTCCTGCCGGAAGTGTTTCTAAGAATACTTCTCCAATTGAAAATGAAGAGGAACAAAAGCCCAATATTCCTAATGGAATGTGGGTAAAGTGCGAGTGCTGCGGAAAAGCTATTTATAAAAAAGACTTAGAAAAGCATACGATGGTATGCAAAGACTGCGGGAAACACTTTAGACTGCCGGCTCTAGATAGAATTAATTCAATTATTGATGAAGAAAGCTTTATAGAATTTGATAAAGAACTTTTAAGCAGCAACCCGCTTAATTTCCCGGGATATGAAAATAAGCTGGAGGCTTTAAAAGAAGAAACAGGATTAAAAGAAGCTGTAATTACAGGCAGAGGAAAAGTTAATGGAAATGAATTAGTTATTGGTGTAATGGACAGCCGTTTTATGATGGGAAGCATGGGTTCTGTAGTGGGCGAAAAGCTCACAAGGGCAATAGAATATGCAACCTCTGAAAAACTTCCTGTGGTAATATTTACTGCATCAGGAGGAGCCAGGATGCAGGAGGGAATGTTTTCTCTAATGCAGATGGCAAAGGTAAGCTCAGCTCTTGCAAAACATAATGAAGCAGGTCTTTTATATATCCCGGTACTTACAGATCCAACTACAGGCGGAGTTACTGCAAGCTTTGCAATGCTAGGTGATATTATCTTGGCTGAGCCGGGAGCACTTATTGGCTTTGCAGGTAAGCGGGTAATTGAGCAAACTATAAAACAAAGTCTTCCAGAAGGTTTTCAAACAGCAGAATTTTTGCTTGAACATGGATTTATAGATGCTGTAGTATCAAGAGAAAAGCTTAAGGAAACGCTTGGGCAGATATTAAATCTGCACAGCATTTAGGGTGGTGAGAGTATGGCTGTTTTAGAATTTGAAAAAAATATCGAAGAGCTATCTAAGAGAATAGAAGAATTCAAGTTCTTCTCAAGAGAGCATGGAGTTGATTTGGCTTCTGAGATTGAAAGAATGGAAGCTAAGCTTCAGAACATGAAAAGTCAGGCTTACAGCAATCTGACACCTTGGGAAAAGGTAACTCTTGCTAAACTTATTGAAAGACCTACAGCACTTGACTATATAGAAAGAATTTTTACAGATTTTATAGAACTTCATGGAGACAGAAACTTTAGAGATGACCCTTCCATAGTTTCAGGAATAGGAAAGCTTAACGGAAAAGCAGTTACTATCATAGGTCAGCAAAAGGGAAGAGATACAAAGGAAAATCTAAAGAGAAATTTTGGAATGCCAAATCCTGAAGGCTACAGAAAAGCTTTAAGACTTATGAAGCAGGCAGAAAAGTTTGGAAGACCTGTAATATGTTTTGTAGATACTCCAGGAGCCTTTCCGGGTATAGGAGCTGAAGAAAGAGGCCAGGGAGAAGCAATTGCAAGAAACTTAATGGAAATGGCAAATTTAAAAGTTCCAACTGTTTCTATCGTTATAGGTGAAGGCGGCAGCGGAGGAGCACTTGCAATGGCTGTTTCAGATGAGGTCTGGATGCTTGAAAACTCAATTTATTCTATACTGTCACCTGAAGGTTTTGCCAGCATACTTTGGAAGGACAGCAGCAGAGCCAAAGAAGCAGCAGGTGTTATGAAAATAACTGCCGAAGATTTAAAGGCTTACGGAATTATAGATAGAATAATTAAGGAACCTGCAGGCGGTGCACATAAAAATGTAGATGAGACTGCAGAAAATATTAAAAAGACTTTAGAGGAAATTATACCTAAGCTTTGTGAAAATGAAATAGAGGAGCTTTTGAATAAGAGATATAGTAAGTTCAGAAGCTTTGGAGAATATGAGGAGTAAGACTAGGTTAAAAAGACTTAGTCTTCTTTTTTTACAATTAATTTCAATAGTTGATATATTGATGGAATATTGTTAAAATTAGCTTACGATGTTACAAGTTATATTACTAAAGTAAAAGGATGGGGGATATATGGCTGTAAATTTAAATAATCAGATTAATGTCTTAGATTGTTTTTATATTATATTGGATCAATTACCACTATTGTTTGAGGATGAAATATCATTTTCACTTACAGATAGGGAAAAGTTTATAAAATTTAAAATCAGCGAAAATATGGGGGCTATTGCAAAAGTAGGAGACCCTATTCCAAAAGATGATGTGCTTATGAAAGCTATAAAAAATGATAGGGTCTTTGCAATTACTACAGATAGAGCAACAACAGGATTTAATATAAGGGTAGTTGCCGTTCCAATAAAAGATAATGCCGGAGATATTGTTGGTGCTCTGTCCTATGGCAGAAGTTTAAAAAATAGTAATGATGTGCTTGATTTATCAAAAAAGCTTGTTGATGCAACAATTCAAATAGCAAATACTATTGAAGTTATAAATAAGCAGACTCAAAATATAGTGAAGACAAACAGCAGTATACAAACTGATATAGAAGAGACCTTAGAACAGTCGAAAAAGACAGATGACATAATAAGAATTGTAAATCAAATATCATCTCAGACTAATTTACTGGGACTAAATGCTGCTATCGAAGCTTCAAAGGCCGGAGAATATGGAAGAGGTTTTTCTGTAGTTGCCACAGAAGTAAGAAAACTCTCTGTTAATAGCAAAAGTTCTATTAATGAGATAAACGTTATACTGAATACAATAAACAACTCTATTGTAAAAATAGAAAAAAATATTGATAATACAATTAATTCCTCGAATGTACAAGCGGATGCTATACAGAATATAACTGAATCAATTAAATCTTTGAAAGAAACAGCTTCTATGCTTGAAAATATGACAAATAGACTTTAAATAAGTGAAATGCTTGGTAGAGTTTTAATATTGATAATTATAAGAATATTGTGTTGAGAGATACTAAAATAAACGATATAATTATTTAAGAGGCTACGGGGATAATAATGGCTTTACTGTAAATTATAATGGGGCACTCAGGAGGGAAAAATAGATGAAAAAAGAATTTTTTATGAAAAACAGAGAAAATATTCTAGAGAGCATTAAAGATAACTCAATACTTATATTATTTGCTGGAGAAGCACCGCAAAAATCCGCGGATGAAGCCTACAGCTTTACTCCAAACAGAAACTTCTACTATATGACTGGTATAAATAGAGAAAAAATGATACTTATGATAACTAAAGTAAATAAAAAAGTAAACCAGACTCTATTTATCGAAAAAGCAGACCCAGTGCTTGAAAAATGGGTAGGAAAGAGAATGACTGTAGAAGAAGCTAAGGAAGCTTCAGGCATAGAAAATATTCAATATCTAGAGGATTTTGAAGACACTATAGCTAGACTAATGTTAAATTATAATATGAAAAAACTTTATTTAGATTTAGAAAGAAGAGGCTGGGATTCGATACCTACAGTTTCAAATATTTTTGCTAAGCTTATTACTGAAAAATATCCTGAGCTTAAGGTTAAAAATATATATCAGGATATTTGCAGCCTAAGACTTATAAAGACAGATGAAGAAATTGCAGAAATTAAAAAGGCTATCGAAATAACTAATGAAGGTATTAAGAGCCTTATGAAAAATGCTAAGCCAGGTATGATGGAATATCAAATTGAGGCTAATTTTGATTATGTTTTAAAATGCAGCGGAGTAACAGATTATGCTTTTAAAACAATCGCAGCATCAGGCATAAATGGAACAGTACTGCACTACTCACAAAATAATTCAAAGACACAAGATGGAGATTTGATTCTATTCGATCTTGGAGCTCAATGGAATTACTACAATGCAGATATAAGTCGTACTTTCCCTTTAAACGGAAAGTTTACTGAAAGACAAAAGGAAATATACAACATTGTTCTTAAGGCTATGTCTGATACAATGGCTGTTATTAAACCTGGTGTTCCATATACAAAGTTAAATGAAACTACAAGAGCTTCTTTAGCTGAGAGCTTAAAGAAAATAGGTCTTATTAAAGAAGATGCTGAGCTTTCAAAATACTATTATCATAATGTAACTCATTATTTAGGACTTGATACTCACGATGTAGGAAGCAGAGAATTAGAACTAAAGCCCGGAATGGTTCTAACTGTTGAGCCAGGACTTTATATCGAAGAAGAAAAAATCGGTATAAGAATCGAAAATGATGTGGTTGTAACTAATGACGGCTGCGAGGATTTGGCAAAGGATATAATAAAAAGCGTAGAAGATATTGAAGCTTTTATGAATAGATAAGATAAAAAAACGTTGAAGGATTCTTCAACGTTTTTTTATTTTATCCTGAGAAATAGATAAATATATAAATATTTAAATATAGAACAAATAAATAAAAGAACATAAGAATATATTGTGTTTATCTAAACAGTTCATTTGTATTTGGAAATTCATGCAGTCTAATAAAGTGTTTGAATAGTCTGCTTTTTTTAGAATAAGGACTGTTGATGAGTTTTGCATTATGATAAGATATACTTATAATAACGGTAAATAATGGCACTATTATCATGTTTGATTAGTCAATCCATAAGCAGTATAAAATTTCTTTTTACTGTTGTATTAAATAGAAATATAAATGAGGTTCAACTTTATAGGCCAAAGAAAGATAAGAGGCTTCCAGAAGTTTTAAGCTATCAAGAAGTTGCTAGAGTACTGCAGAAAACTACAAATATAAAACATAGAGCAATTTTGTATTTGGTTTATTCAGCAGGACTAAGAGTCGGTGAAGTTGTAAACCTTAAAGTTAGTGATATAGACAGCGATAGAATGCTTGTTCATGTTAAGCAAGGTAAAGGAAAGAAGGACAGATATACAGTTCTTTCTCAAATAGCGTTAGATGAATTAAGAATATATGCAAAAAAATACAGGCCTGAGGATTGGTTGTTTGAGGGGGGAGATGGGAAAGGTCATTTGACAGAGCGATCTGTGCAGAAGATTTTTGATAAAGCGTGTACAGCATCTGGAATAAAAAAAGATGTATCAGTACACACTCTGAGACATTCTTTTGCTACTCACTTATTAGAAGGTGGAACAGATTTGAGATATATTCAAGAGCTGCTAGGTCATTCAAGTTCAAAAACCACTGAAATATATACACATGTTACTGAAAAAAGTATTACCAAAATACAAAGTCCATTAGATAGATTAATGGCAGGAAAATAGATATTACACCTAGAGTTAAGAATTAGCGAAAAAGGTTCGTGGGTTTATAGTTAGCAGCAAGAATATTTTATCGGAAGTTTATGTTCCGTTACTAAAAAAGTGATAGTGCGCATCTGTAAAAAATGCGCAGTAAAGATTATTAAGCTTTGTTAAGGAGGATAAGATGAAGTCTACATTAAAAAAAGAAACAATTTTTCACGGAAGGAAAACCTATTGGTTGCTTCAACTACGTTTTCTTTTACCTTTACTCACAGCAGTTATAATAACTTTGTATGCTATTGTTATACGTCCATATCTTATGCCTACGATGAAAACTGTTCCTATAGAATCAGGGTTTGCGTTCATATTGATTCTTTCTCTGGTTGTAACAATAGCAACTCTTTTTATCTCAATTTTGATTACAGTAATTCTTGCTATTTGTACCCGTACAAGAGCAAGAATAACGACCTGGCTTCTGAAACTGCGCAGTCAGTTGATTGTAACAGTAGTATTATTATTTGTGAATGTTATTTCTATACTATGCAGCCAGTGGATGGCATACACTCCACCTATACTTGGGAACAATGGCAAAACAATAGTGGGTAGTATTGCTGTCTTAGAAAAAGTAACTCTAGGTGGCAGTGATCAGTGGATAACTATCCGTGGAAAAAATAGAAATAATCCAGTGTTGCTTTTTCTAGCAGGTGGGCCCGGTGGAACGCAGCTAGCTGCAACCAGAGACCAACTAAAAAAGCTTGAAGATAACTTTGTGATTGTTAACTGGGAGCAACCAGGAGCGGGTAAATCAATTAATGCTGTACCACTTAAATCAATTACCCCTGAGCGATACATTTCTGATGCACATCAACTAACAGAGTATTTGTGCCAGAGATTTAAACAGGAAAAGATATATGTACTCGGTGAATCATGGGGGAGTGCACTAGGTATATGGCTCGTACAACGTTACCCAGAATTATATCATGCTTTTATTGGTACTGGTCAGATGGTTGCATTTGCTGAAACTGAAGTTCGTGACTATGAACTAGCATTAAAGATGGCAAAAGAGCAGGGAGATACAAAACTGGTTGAAAAACTTAAGAAACAAGGGCTGCCACCATACTATGGTAAAGATGTAGTTTGGAAAGTAGCTACCTACAATCAGTACTTAGGTGGTTACATGACAAAAAAACCTGAAATTGAACGACCAGGATATAATACATTTAGCGATCTAGCAGGTCCTGAATATGGTTTATACGATAAAGTAAATTTTCTACTTGGTTTGGTTACTACTTTTAATCATGTCTATCCACAGTTATATAATGTAGATCTTCTCAAACAAGCTATAAAATTAGATGTTCCAGTTTACTTTATTGAGGGCCGCCACGATATCAACGCACCACCAGCATTGGCTGAGGAGTATTTCAATGCACTAAAAGCTCCTCATAAAGAGTTTATCTGGTTTGGACATTCTGGACACAGCCCGTGGATTAACGAACGAGACAAGTTTGTTGATTTGATGGTAAATTTGGTACTGAAGGAAACAAAGATAAAGTAATGGGGAGAGAATACTAATCCTTTAAGGTTATTAAGTCTGGGTGTTATAAAGCTTGATTTTTGTTATAAAAAGCCAACCGCAAAGACAATAAACCTGAAACTAAAAACAATTTATAGAAATATTAATTAATCTAAGTCTAAAATAAGTAGTTTACATCTTTCAAACATTGTGATGCACTAGTAGGAATGAGGAAGTTAAAACTATCAAAAAAGTGATCGCAGAAATATTCCATCTGCTAACAAAAAACTCCCGTTCGTTTTGGCATGAAAAGACTTCCAAAACACATTCTTTCACCAAGTGCGGTCGCGCTAGGGCTCAAGAATGTCGGGAGTTAGCAACGTTATACGTCATGCTAAGTTACATATAAGTAGAAATCATACAAAGAGAATTGAGGGGATAAAATGAAAACTTCAACTGAGAATTTAAAGCTATTACCAAGTATTAATAGTCTGAAAAGAATAAGCCAGTCAATAGCTATGCTAGATGCTATTATTTATCAGGAATGGGAATACAGGTATTATTCCTTCAACTCCAAATGGTCTCAGAATGAAATGATGGCATCTATGAGGGACGGGCAAGGTAGCCATTATTTTATATTATTTTTTATTGACGGAGTAATGATAAAAGGTTATGACATAGATGCACCAATTAACGGATTTACTGATAAAGAATTCTGGAAAGACCAAATGAATCAGATACCAAATCAGTTTGATTCATTTTTAAGCGAACCTGCTTTTGTTACGGATAAAGCTACGTTCTTCATATGGAGACTGAATAGTGATTCTCATTGGAGAACCTTAGATTTGAATTCCTTGATCAAAGAGCAGGATTTAAAGGTGTGTGATTTCGATGGTTCGGAAAATCTTATCAACATCCTAGATGGGCTTCCACAGACATATAAGAGATGGGCAGATGCTTACTACGAAAGTGATTTTGATTTAAGCATCATTGAAAAAATATATAGGCATGAACCATTAACTAAAGAGATTGTAGAGACTCTAAATTCGGATATAGACTATGAAGTGCTAATAGAAGATATAAAAGAAATAGATTATCCATGTGATATAACTATAATTCCGTAGTACCGCACGACGGATAAACAATGTATTCAAGTTCACTTTGGCTAAAACAGGGTCAAGCATTTGAAGTAGCCAAAGTACATTCCTTCACCAAGCCAGGTCTGGCTAGGTTCAGGAACGTCTTGAATGCGAGACGTTAGGCGAAAGACCCTGCATAGGTTGACCGGGCATCCTTGCCCGGATTTTCTGGGGAAGGTATTTGATGGACTTTTATTATATGGAATTATAAAATAGTTAAATGATTCTCTAAATACTCTAAGCATATTATATGCCAAAATTATATATTGAAAGGAAGTTCCAAAATGTGTACAAGTTTTGCAGTATATGGTCAAGAAAAAACTATTTATGGTATGAATTTTGATACTGATGAAATTGATTTAAAACTTAAAGTCATTTGTTATAACGATAAAAACATATTTTACTTTTCAGGCTTATTAGATAACATATACAGGGATATCGCTGGTGTTAATAGCGACGGTCTTTTTATCTGTACTCAAGCAGTAGAATATAGTCCAGGTTTTAAACCAAGTTGTAACGAGAATGATTGGTTTGCTTTTGATATTTTTGATGAAGCGCTAAAGAAAACAAAAAAAGCATCTGAATTTTTTGAAATTCTTAATAAAAGAGTAATCGTGTTTCCTAGAAATCCATTATTTCCGGATTTTGGACTACATACTATTATTGCAGATAAAACTGGTAATGCATTTATTCTGGAAGAAGGAATTGACACAAATATAATAAGTCGGATTAAGAATGATTTTATAATTATGACTAATTTTCCAAATGGGGATTTCAAGGAAACAAATTATGATAAAGTATATGGTTGTGGTGCTGATAGATATATTTGTGCTCATGAATATATCGATAATAATATTCGCAGCTTTGGAATAAATGAAGCTTTTGAAGTTTTAAGAAAAACTAGTCAGGAGAATACTTTGTGTTCAATAGTATTTGAACCATTAAAAAATGAAGTTTATATTAGTTTTAAAATAGATTTAAGTATAAAATGGAAAATTTCTATTATCGAAAAAACAATTCAATCATTAGATGGATTTTTAAGCAACAATAAAATTCAATTTTCTAATGAAGAAATATTTGTGAAGGATCTTATTAGCTTATATAAATGAAAATCATTAAATAAAGAAAATCAATTGGGAAGACAGACTTTTTTAGGGTATTCAAGAAACCGTAGGGAATCGCCGTCCATGGCGATTTCTGAATAACGGGGCATGGTCAATCGCCTAACAATGCGTCTCCGCAGAGGGCTGACCCAAAGCACTGCCAGAGTATGTGGAACTCTTCAAACGGTCAGCCACATCGCTTCACCAAGATAGGAGTTATCTAAGGTTCAGCGACGTCGGAGACGCGGAACGTTATCTGAAAAGCCATGTTTTATTAAGACTCGTTGCCGTTACATAGATAGTATGATAGGACGGATTAGTAAATTTTTACGAAGTAGGATTATGCTTTGCTCAGAAAAAAAAGAGAGGTAAAGAAAAATGGGTATTATTATATTACTGATTGCGATTGTTGTTGAAATCACATTTGCAGTTTTCTGTATTATTACAAAATCTAATCAACAAAAGGTAAGAAACATTATTAGAATTATAGCATTTATAGTCTTTGTACTGTTCAGTACTCTGTCTGTAATTGACTGGAGCTTTCGTTATTATACTTTAGCCACCTTTCTACTTTTACTGGCGATAATCGGAACAGTTGGCTTGATTAAGAAAAAGCAAGGAAAGAGAGCATACAAAGCAGTAAGTGTTATTATGAAAACAATAGGAATAATGGTGCTTATCTTTGTTGTAACTCTACCTTTAATCATATTTCCACAATATGTTCCAATAAAACCAACAGGGAAGTATCAGGTTGAGACTATAAAATACACATACACAGATACAAAACGTATTGAAACCTACATCAATACTGGGGAAAATAGAAAATTGAATGTGGAAATGTGGTATCCCCAGAATGCACAGGGAAAGTATCCTCTTATAGTTTTTTCGCACGGGGCATTTGGTATTAAAACAAGCAATGAAACACTTTTTAATGAACTGGCCAGCCATGGCTATGTGGTATGCTCCATCGACCATACATACCAAAGTTTATACACTATTGGTAATGATGGGCACATGATATGGGTAGACAAGGGTTTTATGAAGGAAATACGGTCTGACGACGTACATTCAAATAAACAGCAAAGTTATGAGTATTATCAAAAGTGGATGAAAATACGCACAGATGACATAAATTTTGTATTAGATTATATACTCGGACAATCTAAGAGCAATACTTCAGATAAGTTATACAAACTTATAGACATAACAAAAATAGGTGTTTTTGGACATTCTCTTGGCGGCTCTTCAGCACTGGGTATCGGTAGAATGAGAAAAGATGTTAGTGCTGTTATTGCATTGGAATCACCATTCATGTGTGATATTGAAGGTGTTAATAACAATGAGTTCATTTTCACAGGTGAGAAGTACCCTATACCTGTACTTAATGTGTATTCAGACAGTTCATGGGGACATTTAGGCGACTGGGAGCAATATGCTGAAAACTATGCCCTGCTTTCCAATACTAATCCAACTGCATTTAATGTCCATATCAGAGGTGTGGGACATTTGACGCTTACTGACCTGGCACTTACAAGTCCATTTTTGACAAGCATACTCAACGGACAAAAATCAATAACAAGCACCGAATACTGCCTCAAAGTGATTAACAAGGTCTGTCTTGAGTTTTTCGATTGCTATTTAAAGGGAGAGGGCAAGTTTATTTCAGATGGGACGTATTAAATTGTGTTCATAATAAATAGTTTAAGGTATGACGCAATCTTCTTAGAAGGCGAATTTAAAGAATAATTTCGAGGTACGGAGTATCGAATGAAGGAAACTGATAAACATGGCTCATCAGATAACAATGCACTCAAATTTGCTTTGGCAGCAAGGGGTCAAGCCAATGTAGAAGCCAAAGCACATGCCTCAGCTAACCGAGCCAGAATTTAGAAAAACTAACATAAGAGCTATGTAAGCTTTTCTAAGTTCCTGTAACGCTGAGGCACGTCTTGAGTGCGGAACGTTAGATGCAATTTTAGATTAGCAGAGCGACAGCTTAAAAGTTATTAATTTTTTATTAAGACGCAATGGTAAAATATGGTGAATTAGTCAATGGGGGAACTTTTTATATGGAAACAATAATTGAGGAATTTAAAAACAAATCTCTTTCAGGAAATACGATTAAAATAATTGCAATTATAGCCATGATAATAGACCATTTGGGGTGGGCCTTTGTTAGTTCTAATACTGTCGGTGGAGCAGTAATGCACACTATCGGTAAAATTACAGGACCGATCATGTGTTATTTTATAGCGGAAGGCAATCATTATTCCAAGGATAGAAAGAAGTACGTAGAGAGATTATTTATCTTCGCTTTAATATCCCATGTACCCTTTAATATTTTTGTAAATGAAGGAAGAATTACTCTGCTTCCTACCAGTGTCATTTTTACATTAATGTGTGGGCTTTTAGCGTTGATAGTATTTGAGAAGATTGAGAATAAGCCGCTTAAGGTTGTTTTAATTTTACTTTTAATCGTGGTTACTTATTGGGCTGATTGGCCAATATTTGGAGTATTGTTTGTCTTGGCCTTTGGTGTTTTTTATGGTAATACAAAAAAACAGATTGGGTCCTTTGCAATTTTAAGTCTGCTTAAATTAGTGGATGTATTATTTGCAGGCGAAGGCTTAAATATTTATCTAATTATTCCTAGGATATTGAGTCCTTTGTTAGTTGTTCTATTATTATACTTATATAATGGTACAAAGGGTGGTTCCAAATATTCTAAATGGGCTTTCTATATTATTTATCCACTGCAATTTCTTATTATAGGAGGAATTGCACTACTATTAGGAAGGGTATGAACAAGAGCTTCAAGTTTCAGCTTGTTACTGTGATTTCTGGTATAATCTTTACTGCTCAATTTTCTTGTAAAAGCGAAGTAAATTTAAAGTTAAAAAGTAGGAGAATAGATTTAACTTAAAGTGTAGTGGGAAAAACTGCATCTAACAAAACACTCAAGTACGCTTTGGCTTGAAAAGACAGCCAAAGCACATTCCTTCACCGGTGCAAGCGCAACCAAGGGATATTCCTCTGGGGTCCGGTTCAGGAACGTCTTGAGTGCGAGACGTTATGCGAAATACCTTTTAGTTAAGCATTATTGTTTAATATGTATGTAAAAAATGATGTAAAAATATACTCAAGAATTGAGAATAACTGTTATATACATAGAGTAATATAAAATTTTAAAATATATAAAGCAGACAAATATAGAGGAGGAATTCTTAATATGATCCAAACTATAAAATATGGTGATCATGAATCTCAAATAGGTGATTTATACATACCATCTAGAAACAGTTTAGGGATTGTTTGTCTATTTCATGGTGGATTTTGGAAAATGCCTTATGACCGTTTTCAGTTTGATGCAGTAGCTAAAGAACTCACAGAAATGGGTTACTGTGTTTGGAATATTGAATATAGGAAAATAGGAGAGAGCGGTAGAGTATGGACTGATACTTTTACTGATGCAATAGCATCGATTCAAGCTCTTTCTTCATGTAAAGATGCATATTCAAATATCAATATTGATAATATCTTCGTGGTAGGTCATTCAGCAGGTGGTCATTTAGCATTATGGCTAAGTTTGCAGGAGATTGCTATAAAATGTACAAGATTTGTAGGATTGGCACCAATTCTTGACCTAAGAAAGGCATTTTATGAAAATATCGGAGGCGATTCAGTTTTTCAATTGCTTGATGGAACTCCTGAAGAGTACCCGGATCGATATAAAAAAGCCTCACCAATAGAAATGTTGCCAAGTTCTGAAAAGCAAGTAATATTCCATGGGGTTGAAGATGAGGATGTTTTTGTGAATTGGAGTAGAGACTATGTAAGTATAGCGAAAAGTCTTGGAAGCGACATAGAATATATCGAAATAGAAAAATGTAAGCACATGGAATTTGTAGATCCTAATAGTGAAGCTTTTAGGAAATTTACGGATTGGTTAAATGAGGCTTTACCAAATAAGTAACGGTATTGCATAAATAAAAACCAACTTCGCATAAACCAGCTAATGTTAGTCAAGTGGTTTAATAAAAAAATTTATATTGGGCAAAATTGAGAATAGCAAAGCTAACCTATAGAGGAAATAGGCTTGTAGACAGGCTTAATTAAAGAATTTATATGTTGAGTGTTAGTTAAAAGTAGTTTTATGTGTTAATATCCCATAAATTATTCTTAAAAGTTTATGCGAAGTAGCTACAATAGCAGACTTAGATGACTTACCTTCACTTAACTTTCTATCGTAAAAATCATAAAGCGTAGCATTCAAGATACCGCTAGATCGTTTACTAATGCCAGCTACAGTGGCTTGATATAACGCTTTTCTAAGATAAGATGAACCAAGTTTAGAAATTTTATTATTCTTAGCCCTGAAGTTCCCAGACTGGTAAACTGAAGGATCTAATCCAGCGTAAGCTGCAAGTTTCTTTGCTGAACTAAATTTAGATATGTCACCAATC
>NZ_JAESWC010000014.1 GCF_016765585.1 Clostridium rhizosphaerae | reverse complement strand
ATGATGCAAAGGTTACACCCGTTCCCATTCCGAACACGAAGGTTAAGCTTTGAGATGTCGATGGTACTGCTCGGGAGACTGAGTGGAAGAGTAGAGAGTTGCTAGATAATATATGGATCTTTAGCTCAGTTGGTTAGAGCAACCGGCTCATAACCGGTCGGTCCGGGGTTCGAGTCCCTGAAGGTCCACCATATGGGGGTATAGCTCAGCTGGGAGAGCATCTGCCTTGCACGCAGAGGGTCTAGGGTTCGAATCCCTATATCTCCACCAGAAAACAGTCCAAAAGGGCTGTTTTTATTTTGCAAATAATTAAATTGTTTCCTATTATATATATAAGTTTAATGAAAAAGCTAGCCCTTAAGAATGGCTAGCTTTTTTGTACTTTAAATATCTAATATAAAAGGAACCACTAGATAATAACCTCAGTACTCCGACTACTAATAGTGCAGTATATATATTTGTTAATCCTTTTAGCTTCATTCCAAGGATTGGAGCAAACATAAGAGTAATATTTGTTAAAACTGTATAAACTGCAATATAAAGCGTTCTATCTTTATTGGGAGCGGCCTCATATAAGTTACTTAAAAGCAGTAATGTAGTCCCAGCAACAGCACTGCCTGTTATTGTATTAAAAAGAACAACATGAATTATGTTTGTAGATAAAAGATATAAAAATGGAGTAACTCCCATTAGAAATATTGCTATAAATATTGCAAAAGCATTACCTTTTTTCTCAGAGAGCTTTTGCCATAAAGGAAAGGTCGCTGCTTGTGCTATACAAGAGACTGTAGCTATAATTGATGACCAAGATTCATTAGAATGAAGTACATCGAACTCATAGCTAAAAAATAGCGGCCAACCCATCTGCCAAGCAAAGTGAAATAGGACTACACATATACAGTAATCTAAAAAAATTCTGTTTTTTACTACAAGTTTAAATATATTTTTAAGTTGTAATGAGAGAGATTCATTTTGAAATTCTGTTATAGTCTCAACTTGTCTATTATTTTTGTCGAGTTTATGTTTAATTAAAGAAAATATTTCAAATACAGCTAATATGAAAGCTATTATAAAAAATATTTGATATAATCTAATTCTTTCAGTATCACTCTTAGGAATAAAATAAAGTAGATTGCCAGTAATTAATGTAACGACTAAAGCACTTAAAGTTGATAGAGTACTTCTTTTCGAAAAAGCTCTTCCTCTCCACTTTTCAGGAAATAAATCTGCTAAGTAAGACTGCCAACCCATATTTGCAATTGAGTTTGGAAAACTCATAGCACCATATAATAGAACGAAAAGTGAAGCTTGAATTAAAGGAGGCAGAAAAGGAATAAAGACAAATAATAAAAAGAAGGAACGGCTAAATCCGAAAAATAAGGCTGTAACTTTTTTCTTGTTTTTATATTTTCTAAAAAGATAGGTACCGAGGAAAACTGAAAGTATTGCAAAGATTGAAGGATAGGCGTTTAAAAGTGCTATGTCATTATCCGTACCATTTAAACGTTTTGTATAAAGGCTTGCAAAAGGCATTACAAGATTTATAGAAAGTGCTTGTAAAATTCCGTTTAGATTATTTATAGATAAATTATAATCTAATGTAGTTCCTTTAAATTTTTTAAAAAATTTCATATTTTAAGCCCCCCAATAAAGTATATATAATGTAATAAAGTTCTTACATTAACGATGTCATAAAATATCCAATATTCAAGGATTTTTGGGACATCGTTAATGTATTAGAACTTTTGAATTGTATATATTAAAAAGCCCCAATTTAATGCACTATAAATATATTAATCTAAAATATAATTAAAATCAAAATATTTAGTTAAGGTATGCTTTCATTAACAAATTGTTAATAGACTATGATATATAAATGTATTAAAATGTAAGTGAATGTCAAAAGTATAGAAGGTGAATAAAATATGTCTATCTATAGAATAAAACAATTTTACTGGTCAATAACGGCTAAGATAGATTCAAATGATATAGAAATAATAAATAAGTATTTAAATAAAAAAGAACAAGATTTATTTAAAAAGCTTTCAGAATATGAGCAAAAGCACTGCGTAAATGTAACAAGAGATATTATAAAATTTTGCAGTAAAAATAATATTGATAGCGATAATTTAATAAGAGCGGCTCTTCTTCATGATATTGGCAAAATTTATAGCAAATTAAATCCAATAGAGAAATCTCTTGTGGTTATGATTGATAATGTTTCAAAGGGAAGGCTTAAAAAATTTAAAAGGCTCCAAAAGGTAGATATATATTATAATCATGCTGAAAAAGGTTATAAACTCTTAAAGTCTTTTGGAGATTATAATGAAAGATTTCTTTACCTAATAAAAAATCATCATAATGACTATTTATTTGGAGATAAAGAGCTTGATATATTAAAAAAATGTGATAGTATGAATTAAGAAATAGGTTTATCTGAGCGTGGTTATTCCACGCTTTTAGAATAGGAGAGAGGATAATGAGTTCAAAGGATAGGAGAAAACTAATCGAAGAACTTCTAATCAAAAGAGCAGAACCTCAAAAAGGAAATAATCTTGCAGTGGAGCTTGGTGTTACAAGACAGGTTATAGTTAAAGATATTGCAATACTCAGGGCTGAAGGCATTAATATAATAGCAACACCAGAAGGTTATATGATGCCTAGAGAAAATAATCATAGAATAAAAAGAGTTATTGCAGTGAGCCATAAGCCGGATGAAATAGAAGATGAACTTACTTGTATAGTTAAATTTGGAGGAAAAGTTGAAGATGTTATTATAGAGCATCCTTTATATGGAGAAATAAGAGGTATGCTTATGCTTAAAAACTTGTATGATGTTCAAAGCTTTATGCAAAAATGTAAGGAGTATAAGGCAGAACCGCTTTCAGCACTTACTAGAGGAGTTCATATACATAATATTGAAGCAGAAAATGAAGAAGCTATTGAAAGAATTTTAATTGAATTAAAGAGTAGAGGATACCTAATTTCAGACTAGGCGGGGGACAATTTATGGAAAAAGTAGCATTATTAAAGTGTACGGAATATGAGGTTGATGTTCTTGAAAAAAAGCTAAGAGAAGGTTTTGAACTTTTAGGGGGAGATGATTACCTTAGAAAACTTATACCAGAGGGAAGCAAGGTTTTATTAAAACCTAATATGCTAAGCGTGGAACAAGCTGGTTCACCTGTTGTAACTCATTATGCTGTTTTTGAGGCAGTTATAAGGATAGTTAGGGAATATTCAAAGGATATAACCTTTGGTGATTCACCAGGTTTTGGTGATTCTAGAAAGGCTGCAGAGAAAAGCGGGCTTATGGAGGTTGCTAAAAGGTATGATGTTAAGTTTGATCCATTTACAGATACAGTGCATGTAAAGCTTGATGATTCTATTTTATGTAAGTCCTGGGATGTAGCAAGAGCACCTTATGAAGCTGACGTCGTTATAACACTTCCTAAGCTTAAGACACATGCTATGGCCTACTTTACAGGAGCTGTTAAAAATCAGTTTGGCTGTATTTCAGGTACTCAAAAGGCAGGATGGCATACTAGAATGCCTGATGCTCGCAATTTCTGTAAAATGCTTTTAGATTTAAATACATTAGTAGGTACTAATTTTGCAATTTTAGATGGTGTAACGGCAATGCAGGGTAATGGACCTAAAAACGGAGAACCATATAAGATGGATACCATCATTATGGGAGAATGCATGAGTGCTGTAGATTCTGTTGCAGTGAGACTAATAGGGTATGATGATCCTTTAAAAACTCCTACATTAAAGGAAGTTTATGATAATAAATGGGGAGCTGTACTGCCTGATGAAATAGAGGTTGTAGGAGAATCGATGGAGAGCATGAAGGCTAAGAACTTTAAGCTTGCGAGACATGGAGAGGGATTTCACTTCACAAGTCCTGTAGTTTCAAAATTTTTATCTGGAATGCTTGCACCAAGTCCAGTGTTAACTAAAGATGATAAATGTATAGGCTGCAGAAGATGTGAGGAAGTTTGTCCGGAACAAGGAAAAGTTATTACTATGGTAAAAATAAATGGTAAGCTAAAACCTAGCTGGGATATGAAAAACTGTATAAGATGTTTCTGCTGTCAGGAGCTATGTCCTGTTGGAGCAATAGAAACTAAAAGCACGACCTTAGGAAAACTATTAGGTATGAGTGGGAGGTAAAAGCCCTAAATGGGCTTTTACGGGCATCCTGCGAGGTTGAAGTCCTAAATGGACTTCAACGGGTAATCTATGAGCGGAGCGAATGCGTTAGATTACCCAGTGTTTCGAGTGAAAGGAGAAAGTATGAAAAAAAAGTATTTTGGAATTACGACTCTATTTATAATAATTTTAGCGGTTATATTCTTTGATAGAATAATTAATTTTGTTGTAAATATTAAATGGTACGGTGAAGTAGGATATCTTTCCGTTTATTTTACAAAGATATTGGCTATAGTTAAGCTTATGGTTCCTATATTTATTATAATGTATGTTGGAATCTGGCTTTATTACAGAAGTTTAAGAGCAAGTATTATGAGGCTTGCTAATGTTTTAGAGGTTAGTTCAAAAAGCAGAGCTTTAGAAAGAAAAATATTTGTATTAGCTAATACTGTAATCTCTCTTTTTATATCCTTTGGCATAGCTTCAAGCTATTGGTACAGGATACTTCAGTTTGCTAATTCAACAAACTTCGGAACAAAAGATCCTATATTTAATAAAGATGTATCCTTTTTTGTATTTAAGCTGCCATTAATAGAATCACTTTACTCGGCAGTGATGATTTTACTTGTATTACTAATAATAATAACTTTGGTTTCTTATTTTGCGTTAAGTACAAGGGATAAATTTTTTAATGGAGATTTTAGAGGCAATGTAATTAGAATGAAGGGGATAAGAAGCGGAATTACCAAGTTTGCAGGGAAACAACTTGCTGTGGTATCTGCACTTATTTCACTAATGATAGCTTTAGGATACTTTATAAAGGCATGGAATATAGTTTACAGCCCAAGGGGAGTTGCTTTTGGAGCAAGCTATACTGATATGCATGTAAGTCTTCCATTTTATAGAGTAATAAGTGTAGCAGCAGTGGCAGCAGCAGTTATTATTTTTATAAGCGTTTTAAGATCTAAGGCAAAACCTATAATTGTATCTATTATAGCAATAGTAGTCCTTATGGTTGGAGAAGGCCTAGTTTCAGTAGTTATTGAGAATTTTTTAGTTAAATCTAATCAAATAAGTCTTGAAAAGCCTTATATTGAAAACAATATAAATTACACAAGAAAGGCTTTTAACATTGATAATATACAAGAAAAGCCCTTTGAAGTAGTTAATAATTTGACTAAAGATGATATTAAGAGTAATAAAGATACTATTGATAATATTAAAATAAATTCTTTTACTCCAGCACTTGAATTTTACAATCAAGTTCAAGTAATAAGATATTACTACAGCTTTAATGATATAGACGTAGACAGATATAATATGAATGGTAAGTACAATCAAGTGTTTGTAGCACCAAGAGAAATAGACTTAAGCAAATTAGAAGGCAATGCTACAACCTGGCAGAATAAGCATTTGATTTATACGCATGGTTACGGTGTAGTTATGAGCAAGGTTAATTCAGTAACCTCAGAAGGACAGCCAGACTTTGTTATAAAGGACATACCACCAGATAACAGCACTAATATAGAGCTGAAAAATCCAAGAATATACTTTGGAGAAAAAACAAATGATTATGCTATAGGAAATACTGATACAAGCGAGTTTGATTATCCTAAAGGCGGAGACAACCAAGTAAACAAGTATGATGGAAAAGCAGGCATAAAGATGAGCTTTCTTAACAGAGTATTGTTTGCTATAAATGAAAGAAATATTAACTTCCTTCTTTCAAAGGATATAAGCGGTGAAAGTAAAATTCTTATAAATAGAAATATTAAAGACAGAGTAGAGAAAATAGCGCCGTTTTTAAGTTATGACAGCGATCCATATATGGTTATAAGCGGCGGAAAGCTTTATTGGATTATAGATGCTTTTACTACTTCTGATAGATATCCATATTCACAGCCTTATAACAATATAAACTATATAAGAAATTCAGTTAAAGTAGTTATAGATGCTTATGATGGAGATACTAACTTCTATATTGTAGATAAAAATGACCCTGTGGCAGCAAGTTATGCTAAAATATTCCCAAGTTTATTTAAAGATGCAAGTACCTTGTCTCAAGACATCAGGGATCATTTTAGATATCCGGAAGATTTATTTAATGTACAGTGCAACGTGCTTGGCAAATATCATATGACAGATCCAACAGTTTTCTATAATGGTGAGGATTTATGGCAGATAGCTGAAACTCAAAAGAAGGTTGGAGAGCAGAAGCAAAATAATGAAGGTGCCTATATGATTACAAGGCTCCCTGGTAATCAAAGTGAAGAAATGGTACTGCTTGAATACTTCAACATGAAGAGTAAGGATAATATGGTTGCTTTATTTGGAGCTAGAATGGATAAAGAAAACTACGGTAAAATGGTTCTTTATAAATTCCCTCCGCAAAAAACTATATACAGCCCATATTTGTTTAAGCAGAAGATAAATCAGGACCCTTCAATTTCCAAGGAAATATCTTTATGGAACAAGGAAGGCTCTGAAGTCATTTATGGTGACACTATGATTGTTCCTATTAAGAGTTCGCTTTTATATGTTGAACCGATATATATAAGAGCTACAGGAAAGAATAGTATACCGGAAATGAAGAGAATAGTTGTAGGTTATGATGATAAATTACTTCTTTCAGATAGTATTGAAAATGCTTTAGAGCAGATATTTAACTATACAGCAGAACAGCAACAAACACCAAATGCACCTTCTGTGCCTTCAAATGTAGATGCAAATATGAAAGAAAAAATAAAGAGTGCAAAGGAAGCTTTTGATAAGGCAGTAGAAGCTCAAAAGAATGGTGATTGGGCTAAGTATGGAGAATATATTAAAAACCTGCAGGATATTCTAGGAGAACTAAACAAGTAATGGAGGCATAACCATATGGATTATGATGTTCTTATTTTAGGAGGTGGAATAATAGGCTGTGCAGCTGCATATGAACTTTCGAAGTACAGCCTTAATATTGCACTTATAGAAAAGGACTATGATATAGCAGATGATGTTGCTCTTATAAACTCAGCTATTGTGTACGACGGAATAGAAAGCAGGGATACACTTGTAGCTAAGCTTGAGCGTATGGGAAATGAAATGTTTGATGACCTGTCTAATAAGTTTAATGTACCATTTAAAAGAACAGGCGGACTTATAATAGCAGGAAATGAAAATGAAGAAAAAGCATTGATTGAAATGTACGAAAGAGCCCTAAAAAGAGGAGTCCTAGATATAAGTCTTATAGATAGTAAAGAAATATATGAAATGGAGCCTAATTTCAATGGTAAAGCTGTAAAGGCAATACACTCCAAAAACCTTGGGGTGCTTTGTCCTTATGACTTGGCTATAGCTTATGCAGAAATTGCTTTTGATAATGGAGTTAATTTTAAACTTAATGAAGAGGTAATTGATATTGTTAAAATATCAAGAGGATTTAGAGTTGAAACTAACAAAAATAAATTTACCTGCAAGATGGTTATAAATACAACTCCAGGAAAAAGCTATAGTATAGATAACAGTGATAAAACTATACAAAGCAATGTGTTTTATCAGAAATATTTTATGCTTGACAGCACCTTTAAGGAGATTTATTCAAGTATACTGTTTACTATTAATGAACAAGGCGAAAGAGTTTATACTGTACCTTCTGTTCAAGGAAACACTATAGCGGCTTTAAATACAAAGGATAATCTTAAGTATAATGAAGCAGTTAACAAAGTTTCAAACCTTGTTAATGGGATTGTTGACGATAATATAACAAATTACTATCAAGCCTTATCTTATAAGAATGACGTACTTATTGATGACAGTTCTGTAGATAAAGGATATATAAAAATATCTGCAAAGCATTACGGAGAGGTTACTATGACTCCGGCTATTGCAAAAATAGTTTGTGAAACTATAGTAAGCAATATAAAATGTACTTTAAAAAAGGATTTTAATGATAAAAGAAGAGAATTTTATAGGTTTAGAGATTTATCCAATGAAGAAAGAAATCAATTAATTCAGCTGGATAAGAGATATGGAAAAGTAGTTTGTCTTTGTCAGCTTATTACTGAAGGAGAGATTATAGAAGCTATAAGAAGGCCTCTAGGAGCTCGTACAGTTGAAGGAATAAAGAGAAGAACAGGAGCAACTCTTGGAAGCTGCCAAGGCTCTTATTGCTTGAATAAGATAGTTTCAATACTAGCAAGAGAAACAAATAAAAAAATAACAGATATAGTTAAGGACTCTAAAAATTCTAGAATTATATTAAATAGAATTAAGGAATTCGATGGAGTGTAATTTATGAGTGAGCAGATAAAAAGTGATATTTTAACTACCTTAGTTAGAATTAAAGGTTCAAAATATAGTGTTGTGCCAGTTAAAAGCAGTAAGCCTATTGATAAAAAGCTTTGGATAGAATGTTCCAAAGCCTTGAGTCGAATTTATGTTGGTGCACCTATAAATATAGGAGATGTAGTCTGCAAAAATATTTTGAATACAGGAGTAGATATAATCTGTACAAAAAATATAACTAAGGAATAAATTAATAAAGGCAGGAGAGAAATAAATGCTAGACATAAGAAGAATAAGAAACAATCCGGATGAAGTAAAGAAGTTAATAAGCAGCAGAGGAGAGGTTTATGTTGCATACATAGATGAAATACTTCAGCTGGATGAAAAAAGAAGAGAACTTTTAGTACAGGTTGAAACTTTAAAAAGCAAAAGAAATCAAGTTTCAGCTGAAATTCCAAAACTTAAAAAAGCAGGTCAGGATGTAACTGAAGTTATGGCTGAAATGAAAAAAGTTGGGGATGAAGTTAAAGAGTTAGACTCTAACTTAGCTGAGATTGATGAAAAAATACAGAACATACTGCTTAGAATACCAAATACTCCAAATCCAAATGTTCCAGAGGGAAAGTCCGATGCGGATAATATAGAAGTTCGAAAATGGGGAGAGCCTTCAAGTTTTAATTTTGAACCAAAGGCACATTGGGATTTAGGTACAAAATTAGATATTCTGGATTTTGATAGAGCAGGAAAAATAACTGGTTCAAGATTTACTGTATATAAAGGTTTAGGAGCAAGGCTTGAAAGAGCTATAATAAATTACTATTTAAATACTCATATAGATGTAGCTGGCTATACAGAAATACTGCCTCCACTTATGGTTAATAGAAAGAGTATGACAGGTACAGGACAGCTTCCTAAATTTGAAGAAGATGCTTTTAAGATTACAGGAACTGATTATTTCTTAATACCTACAGCAGAGGTTCCAGTAACTAATCTATATAGTGATGAAATATTAAGCGGTGAAGAGCTGCCTATAAAACATGTAGCTTATAGTGCCTGCTTCAGATCAGAAGCTGGTTCAGCAGGAAGAGACACAAGAGGTCTTATAAGACAGCATCAATTTAATAAAGTTGAGCTTGTTAAATTTACAAAACCAGAAGAATCCTATAATGAGCTTGAAAAACTTACTAATGATGCTGAAAGAGTGCTTCAGGGGTTAGGTCTTCCTTATAGAGTAGTTAGACTTTGCATGGGAGATTTAGGCTTCTCATCAGCAACAACTTATGATATTGAAGTTTGGATGCCAAGCTATGGAAGATATGTTGAAATATCAAGCTGCAGCAACTTCGAAGACTTCCAGGCAAGACGTGCAAACATCAGATACAAGGAAACTCCTAAAGATAAACCTCAATACATTCATACACTAAATGGATCAGGAGTTGCTATAGGAAGAACAGTAGCTGCAATACTAGAAAACTTCCAACAAGAAGACGGCAGCGTTATTGTTCCTGAAGCTTTAAGACCTTATATGGGCGGAGCAGAAGTTATTAGGTAGTTAATAATTAAGAATGAAGGGGATGTCTCAAAACAGCATAAAACTACCGCGTGTTATTTGAAACCTATAGAACTTTCGCTGTAATGTTCCTAATGTTTCAAATAACACGCTAAGTTTAGTTGTTTTGAGACAGTCCATTTAATTCTTCATTTTTAATTGTTCATTACAATTTTTGCTATAAAAATTTTTAATAAAAAATGTTGACACGTTAAAAAGTCTTTGTTATAATAAACCTTGTCATTAGACGTGGAAAGATGGTCGAGTTGGTTTAAGGCACCGGTCTTGAAAACCGGCGTACGGGTGACCGTACCTAGGGTTCGAATCCCTATCTTTCCGCCATTTTAATATTTTTGGAGATGTACTCAAGTGGCTCAAGAGGACGGTTTGCTAAACCGTTAGTAGGGGTAACTCTAGCATGGGTTCGAATCCCATCGTCTCCGCCACAAAGGCACCTAACTTAGTTTAGGTGTTTTTAATTAAATTTAATATGCGATAGTAGCTCAGTTGGATAGAGTAGCTGGCTACGAACCAGTTGGTCGGGGGTTCGAATCCTCTCTGTCGCACCAGAAAGCATCAAGGGTTGAACTAATTCAATTCTTGGTGCTTTTTTATTTCAATGGAAATTAGATTTAAATAAAAATATTTTTTAAAATTTTGTGTATAAGTTGCTTTTTAACAGGTAATATTATATAATATAAGTGCAAAAGTAATGTTTGAGGCGTTTGTCGGAAGTGCCTGGCTAACAAAAAACCGAAAAAAGTTTGAGGTGTTTGTCGGAAGTACCTGGCTAATAAAAAACCGAAAAAAGTGAATTTGTAAGGAACATCGTTACGATGTTCCTTTTATTTTATCGGGGTGATGGTGAATGGATGCAGTAAGTAAGGAAAGCTGT
Source organism: Clostridium rhizosphaerae (assembly GCF_016765585.1). Taxonomy (GTDB): domain Bacteria; phylum Bacillota; class Clostridia; order Clostridiales; family Clostridiaceae; genus Clostridium_AT; species Clostridium_AT rhizosphaerae. The sequence continues at coordinate 422,365 of NZ_JAESWC010000014.1, read as the reverse complement.
ACTATTATCTATGTTAGATTGGACAAGCAATATTTTAAAGATAACTCACATTTTATAGAAATGTTAGATCCTAATGATCCAGTAGAACAGAACAAAAGAATGTATTTGTTTTTAAGTGTTATTTATGAAAATAATACTCTTCTAGTACCCTTAAGAACTGAAAATGAAGGGGAGAGATCATTTGGTATCATAGGTTATTCTGTACCCTCAAGCACAAGACCCAATGCAGGCCTAGATTATAGGAAAATTTTAGTAGTCAATGATAGCAAATATGTAATGCCTTTGGAAAATGACGGAGTATCAAGTAGTCAACAAAGAATAATACGTGAGAACTATTCGACAATATGTAATCAAGTTATTGCTTATGTTAAAGGTTATGTAACTGCTGCAATAAAAAAACGTGAAAGAAGAGAACCAAAGTATTGTTTCTCTACACTACATAATTTTCATAAGGAATTAGGTGTTATTGAAGGTAGAAAGAAACGAAATGAGAAGAAAGAAAAAGTTTTGGACAAGATAGAAGTATGATAAAAATGATAAACTTCGCTTGTTAATGAAAAAAAATTTTATGTTCAAATGATGTGTTAATTTAATAAAAGTAAAATAATTAAAAAGCTCTCTAATTTTAGAGGCCACTGAAAAAGCTAAGTTTTTTCAGTAAACATTGAATTAAGTTTTAAAGGAAGCACGAAATATTTCAGCATTTTATGAAATACTTCGTGCTGTTTTCTTTTTTGTATATTTTAGAGCACTCGTGTTTTCGTTTCCACTAGCATACTAACACCAATATGGATTGAAGATTATTAGTTATTTAATATTCAAAAATGCTATAATTAAATAAATGGACATGTTCTAAAATAATAAAGAGTCTTTGAATAATTATATATTAACTATTATTATATAAAACATTTTTAGGAGGAGGTTAAATGAACTCAAAAATTACAACAGAAGCAATTGAGATATTAAAAAAATCAATTGAAGAGCTAGAGTCTTCTAAAGGAAGTGTATTATCAGGTGTTCAAAAATTATCCCGTGCTGCTCAAATACTTAGTAATGAAAAAGTTGTTATATGGTGCGAAATACAGTTAGGTAACTCAAAATATACTGAAGTATTAGAAAAATATTTAGATACTTTAATTGCAATAAATAAGAAAAAGAGTGAAGCTACTGAGAAGTCTTGTAAAGAGGCTGAAGATAATCTTATTGAACTTGGCTTAATTAAGGCTGAACATTATTCATTAGATGAGCTAAATGCAAAAGCAGCTAAATCAGGTGGTGGATATATAAATATAGGGTTTGTAGAAGAAAAATATGCAGACTTAGTACGTAGGAAGACAGGCAATGATGGAACTTATTACAAGTCTAACCTGAATAATCATCTTAATTATGTTAGAAAAGCTGCTCATAACAGGGCTACCTTATTATACAATAGTTTAGCATTTAGTGATGATCTTCAAACTAGTTTTGATATATTAAAAAATCAAATTGATGATAAATTATTAGATTTAAATCCAGAATTGGCTGAAAAACTTATGATAGCTTTTAAAGGTGTAGCTAACAATAATTCAGAGGAGTGGTCTCAATCTCTTACTACATGCAGAAGATTTATTGAAAATCTAGCTGATTTTTTATATCCTCCTAGAGAGGTACAGAAGAATGATAGACAACTTGGTCAACAACAGTACATTAATAGGATTTGGGCGTTTATGGATGAAGCTATAAAAAGTGAATCGAATCGTGAGCTTGCGAAATCGCATGTAGATTTTTTAGGTGCTTACCTCCAAAAAATTCATAAATTATCTAATAAAGGTGTACATGCAAGCTTAAGTAGAGTAGAGGCTATTAAAACAGTATTTCATACATATTTAATGGTAGCAGATATCTTGGAATATCTGGATGAAGATATGATTAATAAAGATGATGTATTGAATATTCATGTTGCATCTTTAGATGAGTTACAAAGCTTTTTAGATATTAGCAAAAATGCAGCAAAAGAAATAGTTAAACTTAGAGTACAGAAAGGTAAATTAGATCCAAGTGATTTATTAACTATCAGAGGTATAAGTACAAAAACAGTTTCTAAAGCAGAGGAGATGTTTTCATTTGTAGCTATTGATTAAGAGTTTGATATGATCAACTTTAGAATTGAGTGAGATACCCGTACTAGTGCATAGGAATATGTTTGTTTTTATAATTATAGAATTGATTTAAACAGTATATTTGGGTGTTGCGTTGATATGAAAAGTTACGAGTGAAGCTCTGAATTATATAATATGGATCGGTAATTTATTAATATATGTAATTGGGAATGTAATTATGGTAACAAATAAGATTTTATTTAATATCGTTGTTTTTCCCCAGATAGTCGTAGTTTACATAGGAGTATGTAATTATAGAAATTTAATAAACTTAATTGAAAAAGAAGTTATATGTCTAGGTTCCAGTTGGTCGGGGGGTCGAATCCTCTCTGTCGCACCAGAAGTTATTAAAAATATAGGGTTTACAGAAATGTGAAGCTTGTATTTTTTATTTTTTGGCATAATATTTCTATATAAAAAAGAAAAATAATTGGGAAATAATTGATATATGGTTATTAGTATTAGCGAAATAAATGATAATAGATTGAAATATAAAAAATCATGCTATATAATATAAAAAATATTTGATATAAGATATAGATAAACAATACGTAAACTTAACTTACAGACAATAAAAACAGCAAAGCTTCAATGCTTTTTTATTGTCTGTAAGTTAATAGTTGAAGTTGTTTATCTATATACACAATTTTATGATAGAAAAGTTGGGTGAATATGAATATAAAAAGGAGAATACACAAAAATTCTTTGGTATTTAAGCTTTCAGCAGGAACTGCAGTAGTAATGATAATTCTTTTTGCGGTGTTAATTACAAGTAACCTCTATTCATTGTATGTTGTAAGAACTAATACCATCAATTCTGCTATGAGTGAAATGAGAATTCACATCCGCGATATAGATAATTCTTTAAATAATGCGGTAAATGATTTAAATGAAGTTGCTATGAATATTGATGATATTACGGCTTTAAGAAGCAGTAATGAGTCGGAAAGGTACTTTTCCACAATGAGGTTATCAGATATTTTATCTGAAAGAATAAATATAAGTAGAACTACGGATGCATTAGCTATATATAATCATGAGCATGGAATATTATTGTTTAGCAACAGCAGCAGACTTTCATCACAAGAGAAGATTTCAGCAACTGATGTTATAAGGGCCGGATTAGCAAGTCAGAACCATAAACTTAATGATTTGTGGTCAACCATTGAGATTGATAAAAAGAACTTTTTTATTAAAGCATATGATTTTTCCGGAATTACAATTATTTCTTTAGTTAAGGCAGATACATTGATGGCTTTAGCTAACATAAAGGGTCTTAGTACAGATGAACAGATAGTTTTAACTGATAAAGCGGGCAATTCCTTAGCTAGGTCAGGGAATATGAGCCTTTCAGATATAAAATTTCCCTTAAAGAATGGCCAGCAAGTAGTAAATAATTTAGCAGGTAAGTATCTAATGGTTTCAACAGATTTAGATTCAAGTTATGCTAGGCTTTCTACAATAGTAAAAGAAAAAAGCGTATTGCTTGGACTTGGATATATTCAATGGGTTATTGTCATTTTAGGTATTATATCTATATTTTTGATGCCATATATTATTAATTATTTGAATAAGGAAATTATAAAACCAGTAAGAGCATTGGTTGTTGGTACAAGACAGCTTGAACAGGGAAATCTGGATTATCAGGTTGAAGATAAGGGGAGTTCATTTGAATTCCAAACCTTGAATAATTCCTTCAATTCTATGGCGAAAGAGATTAAAACTCTGAAAATAAGTGCTTATGAAGAAAAGATTGAATTGCAGAAGGCAGAGCTGAAGTACCTTCAGATGCAAATAAGACCTCATTTTTTCTTAAATGCATTAACAACTGTACATAGTTTAACATATAAGGATAAGAATGAGGATATTAGAAAGTTTATAGATGCCCTATCGAAGCATTTGAGGTATATGTTTAAAGGTGGACTTAACATGGTGCCGATAAATGAGGAAATAGAGTATATTAAAAATTACTTTTGTATGCAGGAAATTAGGTTCCCCAATAGTATTTTCTATGTTTTTGATGTTGAGTCATCTATGGAACAAGAACAAATACCACAATTTATTATTCATACCTTTGTAGAAAATTCATTTAAGTATGCAATGACACTAGAAGAGCCGCTTTCTATTTTTATTAAGATAAATAAAGATACTTTAGATGGAGAAGACGCTGTGAAGATTGTCATAGAAGATAGTGGTGAGGGGTTCCCTCAAGAGGTTTTAGATAAAGTTAACAACTCTGATGATACAAATACACTTGATGGTTACAGAATTGGAATTGCTAATATAAAAAGGACGTTATCATTATTGTATGGCAAAAATAATCTTTTAAAAATTTCAAATGTGGAAGCCTTAGGGGGCAGGGTTGAAATAATGATTCCTACTCAGAAAGGGGATAAAAATGAGACTGATAATAGTTGAAGATGACTTGCTCACAGCAGAAGTAGTACGTGATTCTATTAACTGGGGTGTGTTTGGAATACATGATGTTCAAATGGCTCATAATGTTACGGGTGCCCAAAAGCTCTTTGAAGAAAATATACCTGATATTGTTATCTGTGATATCGAGATGCCAAAGGGCTCTGGATTGGACCTTTTAAAATGGGTTCGAAGCAATAATTATAAAAGTGAATTTATATTTTTGACAAACCATGAAAACTTTCAATTTGCATCAACAGCATTGGAATACAATGCTATAAGTTATATAACAAAACCTTTTAATATTGAAAAGACAGAGATGGCTATTTCAAAGGCAGTTGATAAAATTAGAAAGGAAAATCACCTTCAGCAATATAGTGAATATGGACAATACTGGCTTGAAAATAAAAAGCTTATAGTAGAAAGCTTTTGGAGAGATATATTATTTTTTAATATACCGCCTGAACAAACGGCAATAGCAGAGGAAATAACAAAGAGAAAACTTTTACTGAATATAGATGAGTTATATCATTTAGTGCTGGTCAGTGTAATAAAATTTGAAAATCAGGGGGATGAACCTAATGATCAGACCTTTGAATATGCTTTAAAAAAGCTTTCATCAGAAGTTATACTTGGTGAATTGGATTTCGAGCATACAATTTATTATGTTACTGACAGAAATCATTATGTTGCCGTTCTCCTAGCTGATACATTTTCTGATGAGCAGATAAAGGATAAATGTGCAGAGTTTATTGAAAACTGTAAAAAATATTTGAAATATGCTGCAGTATGCTATATTGGCAATAAGACTACAATAAATGCGTTAGCTAAAAATAGAGTGAAGCTGGAGGAAATGGATCAGAATAATTTTATATTAAGAAATAATGTTTTATTTGAAAGTGACGTTGAAACTCTTAATCTTAAAGGTCAATATGCCCTCGATACAGATACACTTAGAACCATGTTTGAAAAGAGGGAGAAGATTCAAATTGTAAACTTTTTAAAGAGTGAGCTAGAATTATTAGTTGCAAAGAATAGTTTGGATGGTTCCACTATGTATTCAATTCATCAGGATTTTATGCAAGTAGTATATACTTTTTTGCATAAGCAAGAAATACAGGCACATAATCTATTTTCCGATAAAGTATCCCAAAAACTAAACCAAAGAGCGGATAATTCAGTATTTGATATGTTGAAGTGGGTACATTTTGTTACAACGAAGACAATTGACTATGCAGAAGAGGTAAGAAAGTCGGATAGTATTATAGATAAGGCTAAGAAATATATACAAGAACACTACAAAGAGGAAATCACAAAAAATGATGTAGCAGCAAGTGTTTTTCTTACACCGGACTATTTGGCTAAAATGTTTAAGGCAGAAACAGGTGTAGTTATTAAAGATTTTATTAATAATTGCAGAATTGAAAAAGCCAAGGAGCTGCTTAGAAACAGTGATGCTAGTGTTAGTATGATTGCTTCAGAGGTAGGCTTTGATAATTTTTCATATTTCTCCACTATCTTTAAAAAGTTAACTGGGGTTAGTCCACAGTCGTTTCGTAAAGAGGATGAAAGGTAAATTTCGTCCTCTTTTTAAAATTGCTTAAAATTGAAAACTCATCACTTGTTTTTGAAAGCGTTTACCCGGACTAAGAAATTATAATAGAAATATAGTAAAAACTAAATAATATAAAATATAAAAAGAACAAGGGGGATTCATATGAAAAGGTCAAAAAAACTTCTTAGTGCTTTAATGGCAGTGACTCTTTGTGGCTCAGTATTTACCGCTTGTAGCAAAAGCTCACAGGATTCAACAGACGGCAAAAAAGGCGAGCCAGAAGAAATAGTTTACGCTTTTACAACATTTAATAAGGTTTCAGAGGACTTGGGAACTGTAGAAAAAGCTATAAATGATATCACTGTTCCTAAAATAAATGTAAAGGTTAAACTAAAGCCTATGGCTATTTCAAACTATACTCAGCAGGTTAATTTGGCTATACAAAGTGGAGAGCAGCTTGATGTATTCCATACGCTAGGTGATTTAAATCAATATATTTCTAAGAATGAATGTGCTCCACTTGATGATCTACTTAATAATTATGGTAAAGACACAAAACAGATTGTAGGAGATGCTTTCTTAAAAAGTACTCAAGCTAATGGAAAAACTTATGCTATTCCAGCATATAAAGGCTATGCTCTTGCCCCTGACTTGGTATATAGAACTGATATAATGAAGGAACTTGGAGTTTCTCCAGATAGCATCAAAACAATAGCTGATTTAGATGCACTTTTTGCAAAAGTAAAGGCTAAGTACCCAAATATGATTCCGATTGCACCAACAAATCAAGGATTTTCAGGTGTTTTATCAACATTAAATGGTGTTGATTATCTTACAGATGATTTTATGAAACCAACTGCTGTATTGATTGGTGATAATACTAAGGTAGTTGATTTCTATGAAACAGATCTTTTTAAAGAAAGAGTAAAGTTAGCTAGAGATTGGTATAACAAAGGATATATTATGAAAGATGCAGCTACCTCAGCAACTTTAGCTACAGAACTTATTTCTTCAGATAGATGCTTTTCATATATAGCAAGCTACTCAGGAAAAGAAGCAGGAGCTCAAATTTCAGCAACTACAGGAAAGCCAATAGATATGATAAGAATAGATCAACCATATTTATCAACTACAAGTGTAAATGCTGTAAGCTGGGCAATATCTGCTAATAGTAAAAAGCAAGAAGCAGCAATGAAATTCTTAAATTTAACTTATTCTGATAAAGCTGTTGTTAATTTACTTATATACGGAATAGAAGGACAGGACTATGTTAAAGTAGATGCTGACCACGTAAAGTATCCAGAAGGAAAAGATCCAAATTCAGTACCTTATACTGCTCAACTTAGCTGTGGAATTATAGGAAATATGTTCAATCAATATGCAATGCAAGGTCAAAGCACAAATGACCTAAAGCTTATGGATAGTGAAAATAAATCTTCTGCTAAATCAAAGGCATTTGGATTTACTTTTGACAGCTCACCAGTTAAAACTGAATATTCTTCAGTTATGAATGTAATAAATCAATATTTACCTGGATTAAACTGTGGAAGTTTAGATCCTGATAAGGAAATTCCAAACTTCGTTAAGAAGCTAAAAGAAGCAGGTATGGATAAGATAGTTGCAGAAAAGCAAAAGCAGCTTGATGCATGGCTTGCTAAACAAAAATAAATATAAATTTTGTGAAGTGAAGTGTTTTTTAAACCTTCACTTCCTTTATAAGGTGGGAAGGAAAGTGAATATGGAAAAAGGTATTAAAAGAAAAAAAGCTAAAAGTTCATTGCCTTTATTGATGCTTACAATTCCAGGATTACTTTATCTGTTAATAAATAATTATATTCCAATGGCAGGAGTAATTATAGCATTTAAAAATCAAGACTTTTCAAAAGGAATTTTTGGAGGCAAGTGGATTGGGTTTAAAAACTTTGACTTTTTATTTAAGACAAAAGATGCTTGGATTATGACAAGAAATACAGTTTTATATAATCTTGCATTCATTGTTATAGGTACAATTTGCGCTATAATAGTTGCAATATTAATGACAGAATTAACTAAGAAGACAATATCAAAATTTTATCAAAATGCACTAGTACTACCAAGTGTTATTTCTATGGTAGTTGTATCTTATATTGCATTTTCATTTTTAAATTCAGATTCAGGACTTATAAATAAATCAATTTTACATCTCTTAGGAATGCCGGAAATTTCATGGTATTCAGAGCCAAAATACTGGCCTGTTATATTAATAATTGTTTTTTTGTGGAAAAATACAGGTTATGCATCAATAGTTTATATGGCAAGCATCGCAGGTATGGATAAAAGCATTTATGAGGCAGCCAAGATTGACGGAGCAGGAAAGCTTAAACAAATTACAAGTATTACATTGCCTTTACTAAAGCCTACAGTAATTATTATGACGCTTATGGCTGTAGGTAGGATAATGGCTTCAGATTTTGGGCTTTTCTATCAGGTGCCAATGAATTCAGGTGCATTATATAGTACTACTCAAACAATAGATACCTTTGTATATCGTGCTATGATGCAGCTAAATGATACAGGAATGGCTGCAGCTTCAGGTTTATATCAATCTATTGTTGGGTTTATTTTAGTAATTGTGGCTAATGGAATTGTTCGAAAACTAGATCCGGAAAATTCATTGTTTTAGGAGGTTAAAGTCCTAGATGGACTTTAACGGGTAATCTGGCGAGTGGTAACGAGCTAAGATAGATTACCCCATGTTCCGACTATAAGGAGGTAAGAGTCCTAAATGGACTTTTACGAGTAATTTTCGAGCGGAGCGAGAGTTCTAAATTACTCAGTGCTTCCGACTATAAGGAGGTTAAAGCCCTAAATGGGCTTTAACGAGCAATTAGCGAGCGGGAGCGAGTAATCTTTAATTGCTCAGTGCTTCCGACTAAAAGGAGGAAAGAAAATGGAGGAATTAAAAACTCGTGGAGAAAGGGCGTTTAGTATTTTTGCAGCAACAGTAATAACTGTACTAGCTCTATTATGCCTTGCACCATTAATTTTGATTTTTATTGCATCATTTACAAAAGAAAGTTATTTAGTAGCTAATGGCTATAGTTTTTTTCCTAAAGCTCTGAGTCTTGATGCCTATTATTACATGGTTTCTCAATCTAAAATAATTTTGAGAGCTTATGGTGTTTCAATACTTGTTACCGGAGTTGGTACTTTTTTAAGTATTATCATGACTGCTATGCTGGCATATCCACTATCAAGAAAAGATTTTAAGTATGGAAAAATTATTTCTTTTATTGTTCTGTTTACTATGCTTTTCAGTGGAGGTATAGCTCCAGCTTATATTATGTGGACAAGGGTTTTTCATATTAAAAATACAATATTTGCTTTGATGATTCCTAATTATTTAATGAATGCTTTTAATGTTTTTCTTATGACAAATTACTATAAGAATAATGTTCCTGATTCATTAATTGAGTCAGCGCAAATTGACGGAGCAGGCGAATTAAGAATATTTTTCAAGATAATGTTACCTCTTTCTACTCCTGCTATTGCAACTATTGGAATATTTACTGGACTAGCTTATTGGAATGATTGGATAAATGGATTATATTACATTACTAACCCAAAGCTTTTTGGAATACAAAATTTATTGGTTAGAATTATGGATAATATTCAATTCTTAAAGTCAGGATCCGCTACCAGTGCTGTAGGATCTGTAGCTATTCAACTGCCAAGTAATGCAGTTCGTATGGCACTAGCTGCAATTGGAATACTACCAATCCTAATAATATTCCCATTTGTTCAGAAGTATTTTATAAAGGGTGTTGTTGTTGGAGCTGTTAAGGGATAAAACATTTAGCAATTAAAATCATGAGGAGGTTATATTATGAAAGTAAAACAAATTATAGATGAAATTATTAATAAATTTGGAGGAATTAAATTTGAGCATACTTGTGATCAGCTTATGAGTGGAAGTTTTGACACAGAAGTAACTGGTGTTGTAACTACATTTATGGCTACTGTAGATGTTATTAACCAGGCTATAGATTGTGGAGCAAACTTTATCATTACTCATGAGCCAACATATTATACAGGACTTGATAAAACAGAATGGATTGAAAATGATCCTGTATATATAAAAAAGAAAAAGCTGCTTGAGGATAATGGTATTGCAATTTGGCGTTTTCATGACCATATGCATGCTGCGCCAACAGATTTGATATATGACGGATTATTAAAAGAGATAGGATGGGGAGATTACTTGATTAAAGGACTGCAATTTCCTCATTGTTATGAAATACCTGAAATGTCCTTAAAGGAATTAAGCGACTTTTTTAAAGAAAAATTAGAGATGGATGTGATTCAAATCGTTGGATCACCTAATACAAAATGTAGACGTGTAGGAATTTTAGTTGGTGGCGGAAGTCTTGGACTAGGAGTTGAAGAAATGCCTATGAAACTTATGAAAGATCAAGATTTAGATGTTATGGTTTGTGGTGATATTACAGAATGGACTTTATGCCCATACATCCGTGATGCGGCAGCACTTGGTATGAATAAAGCAATGCTTGTACTAGGACATGAGCGCAGTGAAGAAGCAGGTATGAAATATATGGCTGAATGGCTGGCCCCTATGGTGGCTGGCACTCCTGTATATTTTATAGATGCAAAAGAACCTTTTAGTTATTTGTAAAATTTAAAGGATAACAGAGATTTGTAAGAGAAAAGTATACATTATCTGATAATTATTCTATAAGAGGTGTTTTATTTATGTCATATGAAGATAAAGTTTTGCCTGAACTATTGCCAATGCTGCATAGTAACGTAATATTTGATTTAAACAAAGATTTAGTGATGATGAGGAACCTCAAACAGCCAGCTTTAGAAAAGTCCCCTCATGTATTGACAGTTACTCGTATGATTAAAGGCCCGGAATCACAATTGCTGGTTAAAATTTATGAGCCAAAGCATAGAAAGAATGAAAAACTCCCTGCACTATTTTGGATTCATGGCGGTGGTTATGTACTTGGTCATCCTGATGGTGATGATGGACTATGTGAGTGCTTTGTAAATGAAGTAAATTGTGTTGTAGTTTCAATTGATTATAGGCTGGCACCAGAGCATAAATATCCAGCAGCAATTGAAGATTGCTATGCAGGATTAAAATGGACAGCTGATAACAGTGAAGACCTAGGAATAGATGCTTCGAGAATAGCAATTGCAGGGGCTAGTGCTGGAGGCGGATTGACAGCAGCTCTTGCTTTGATGGCTCGTGATAAAGGAGAACCTAAAATATCATTTCAAGCTCCCTTATATCCTATGTTAGATGACCGTAATGTAACTCCATCAAGCTATGAGATTAATGAAGAGAATTTACCGGCAGCATGGAATAGGGAAGCTAATATAGTTGCATGGAATATGTATTTGGGACAAAATGCTTCAGCTGAAGTTTCACCTTATGCTGCTCCGGCTCGAGCTAAGGATTTGACTGGGCTTCCACCAGCATATACTTTCATAGGACAGTTGGACCCTTTTAGAGATGAAACAATAGAGTATGTTGCACGACTAGCTCAGGCTGGTGTACCGGTTGAATTTCATTTGTATCCTGGATGCTTTCATGGCTTCGATTCAATTATTAATAATGCGGAGATTAGTAGGCGAGCCAGAGGAGAGTTTATAAATGCATTAAAGAGAGCTTTGAATAAGCAAATATAAGAAGGAGTATATAAAAAATGGCTTTTTTACAGGTGAACTTTTATTCAAAAGCATTAAAAAGACTAGTTAATTTTAATGCTCTTGTACCAATAGATACTTTTGAGATACCAGGTCAGGAGAGGATTGATAGAGGACCAATGAAGTCCATTTACCTTTTGCATGGCTACTCAGGAAATCATATGGACTGGGTTTCTGGTTCTAAAATTCAGGAATTATCACTAATTCATAATGTAGCAATATTTATGCCTTCTGGAGAAAACAACTTTTATATAGATGATGTTGATAGGGGAGCGTTATATGCTGAATATGTTGGAAATGAGCTAGTTGAATTTACACGCAAGATGTTTCCGATTTCAGATAAGAGAGAAGATACATTTATAGGTGGATTGTCTATGGGAGGATATGGCGCAATAAGAAATGGATTAAAGTACTCTCATAATTTTAGCCGTATTATAGCATTATCTTCTGCCCTCATAACTCATAATATTGCTGGAATTCCTGTTGACTTTAAGGATTCAATAGCTGATTATAAATATTATAGGAGTGTTTTCGGAGATTTAAATGAGCTTCTTGGAAGTGACAAAGATCCTGAGGCTCTAATTATTAACTTAAAGAAAGAAAATGCAGCTATACCTCAAATATATATGGCTTGCGGAACAGAAGACTTTTTGTTAAATGAAAATCGTAGTTATCATGATTTTCTTACTTCAGAAGATGTAGAACATACCTATGTAGAAGGACCTGGGGTTCATGATTGGAACTTTTGGAATGAGTATATAGAAAAAGCAATTCTTTGGGCATTAAAATAAAGTGTGGTGATTTATGAATGATTAAAATAATTAAGCTTTTTCCTGGTGGAAATAAAAAAGCTTTTACGCTAAGTTATGATGATGGAATTACTCAAGATAAGAAACTTGTTGATATATTTAATAAATATAAACTAAAAGCTACTTTTAACTTAAATTCAGGACTTCAAGGGATAGAAGGTTCTTTTGTTATAAATGATTTGCTCATAAAAAGGATGGATAGAGAAGAGATAACTCATTTATATGATGGACATGAAATTGCAATTCATGGTTTAAGACATCTTTCATTAATTGATATACCTAAGGAACTTATGATTGAAGAAGTTCTAGAAGATAGGAAAAATCATGAAAGGATGTATGGATACCCTGTTAGAGGAATGGCTTATCCTTATGGTACTTATAATAAAACTGTTTTAAAGGTGTTAGAAGCTCTTGGAGTAGAATATTCAAGAACAGTAAATAACCATAGGGGATTTAGTTTACCTTCAAATTTTCTAGAATGGAATCCTACAGCTCATCATAATGATGCTAATTTAATGAAGCTCGCCGAGAGATTTGTTGAAGGTGATTCTTTAGGAATGGAGCTTTTCTATTTGTGGGGTCACAGCTACGAATTCGATTTGGACAATAATTGGAACGTAATAGAAGAGTTTTGTGAGTATATAAGCAATAAGGACAATATTTGGTATGCAACCAATATACAGATAGTAGATTACCTTAATGCTGTGAACAACTTGAAGTTTTCTGCAGATTTTACTTCTGTATTTAACCCCTCAGCTATTTCAACATGGATAGAGTTAAACGGAACGAAAATTGAAATAAAACCAGGGGAAACTAAAAAGTTGTAAGGATGTGAGAGCAAATGCAATTAGAAGCGGATTTAGTCCTAGAATTAGATGTAGAAGTTGGAGAAGTTCAGGAGGTTGGAAAAACTCCAGAGGGTTTTTTGAGACTTATTCCAATCACAGGAGGAACCTTTAAAGGAACTAATATAAAAGGAAAAGTAATATCCGGGGGTTATGACTGGAATATAGCCTTAGATGACAACATGGCACATGTCTTTGCAAAATATGCTCTACAGACAGATGATGGTGTCTATATTTCTGTTGAAAACGAAGGATATTTAGATTCCAGAACACAAGACAGAGTTATAAAGACAAATCCTCGTTTTCAGGTAGCTGATGGTAAATACGACTGGCTCAGAAGCGGAGTTTTTGTTGGAAGCTTGGAGGCTGCAAAAACTGAGAAACCTGGTGTATGTATAAAGATTTATAGGATGAAATAGGCGATTAAAAGGAGGTTAAAGTCCTAAATGGACTTTAACGGGTAATTTGTGAGCGGCAGCGAGCGGGTTAAATTACCCAGTGCTTCCGACTAAAAGGAGGAATTTATAATGACTTTTGAAAAAAATAATCATGATATAAAGTGGACTGCTCCTAAGATTTCTGATTTTAGTACAATACAAAAAGGGGACATGCCAGCGGATAAAATTGTTATAAATGAAGGCAATGTAGATAAGGCAAATGTTATTTTTCCAGAATTGCTAAGGTTTTTGAATCCAATATTGAAGGCACAGCCAAGTGAGAAGGCTGTTATTAGCGTACATGGCGGGTCAGGTGTTGGAAAATCAGAAATAGGTTCATTAATCGGATATTATTTAAATGATTTAGGAATAGGCAGCTATATTTTGTCCGGAGATAACTATCCACATCGTATACCTAAAGTAAATGATGCGGAAAGAATGCGTGTTTTTAGAGAAAATGGTATAAAAGGTCTTGTTCGAAAAGGTGAATTTACAAAGGAAAGAAATATTAAGCTTCAGGAATTGCAGGATCAAGGCAGTGATTCTAATCCTGAATTATGCAAGGAACTTCCATGGCTAGCTGTTTATCAGGAAGCAGGAAAGAGTGGACTTAGTAATTACCTAGGAACAAATAATGAAATAGATTTTAATGAAGTAAATCATATTATTGCTGAATTTAAAAATGGCGCAGAGAGCATAATGCTTAAACGTATGGGAAGAGAAGAAAAAGAACTTTGGTATGATGCCGTTGATTTTAGTAATGTGAAGGTTTTAGTCATTGAATGGACTCATGGAAATAACGATAATCTAGTAGGTGTAGATATACCTATATTACTTAACAGTACACCACAGGAAACCCTTGAACACCGCAGATCTCGTAATAGAGATGGCGGAACTGACAGTCCATTTACAATGATGGTGCTTAATATCGAGCAAAACTTATTGTGTTCACAGGCACATAAAGCAAAGATTATTGTAACTAAGGCCGGAAATGTAATTTCTTATGACGATTATCTTAAATTGATGAATGAATAATTGAAGGAGGTGAAGGACTATGTCCACAAGCACTTTAAATACATCAGAAAATAAGACTATTAAGGCAGGGCCTATGCTTAATGCATATCCTGATAGTATTGGAGGAACTTTAAAAGACATTGCTCTATTTATTAAAAATCCAAAGCTTAAAGATGTCTTTCAGTCCTTTTATATTCTACCAAGTCTTTTTAATACGGATTTAGACAGAGGTTTTTCCGTTATTAACTATGAGCTAAATGAAATGCTTGCTTCTTCAGAGGATTTAGAGGATTTAAAAGAATGTGGTATTGCATTTAAGTTTGATTTTATATTGAACCATGCTTCTGTGCTTTCAAAACAGTTTCAGGATATTATAAAAAATGGTGAGGCTTCTAAATATAAAGACTTTTTTATTAACTGGAACAAGTTTTGGGAAGGTCATGGAGAGATGACAGCTGATGGATATATACAGCCTGACCCAGAATTAATAAAGGATATGTTTTTTAGAAAACCTGGACTACCTATTCTTATGGTTCGTATGCCTGATGGAAAGGAAGTTCCTTACTGGAATACATTTTATCAAGAAGTTAAATATGAAAAAATCGATGCCCAAGATATTATGGCAGCTATAAATATCCAATATGCAACTTCAGATGCTATAGGGAGTTTAGTAAATGACTCACTTGATGCTAAGAAAAGACCTAAGGAAATAGACTTTGGCAGATTTGAAAAATACAAAGATAGTGTTGTAGAATTACTTGAATCAAGACGAAAATATTTAGGACAGATGGACTTAAATATTAAGTCACCGCTAGTATGGGAATTCTATGAGGATACCTTAAAAAAACTTGCTGGTTATGGTGCGGAAATAGTGAGACTGGATGCATTTGCATATGCACCTAAAGAGACAGGAGAAAAGAATTTTTTAAACGATCCAGGAACATGGGATTTGCTCGAGGGTGTTAGGGAACTGGCAGATAAATATGGTCTAGTGCTTCTTCCTGAGATACATTCAAAATATGAAGAAAAAATTCATGAAAAAATAGCCGAAAAAGGATATATGACTTATGACTTCTTTTTACCTGGATTAATTATTGATGCCTTTGAGAGAAATACAAATGAGACTTTACTAGCATGGATTAATGATATTCAGAAAAAAGGAATTAAAACAGTAAATATGTTAGGCTGCCACGATGGCATACCATTACTTGATTTGAAGGGATTATTGCCTGATGAGCAAATAGAAACCCTTATTAAAACTGTGGTTGAAAGAGGCGGCTATGTGAAGGATCTGCATGGTCAGAAAAATATGTATTATCAAGTTAATGCCACTTATTTCAGTGCATTAGGTGAGGATGAGCAAAAGCTTCTCCTAGCTCGTGCTATTCAGATGTTTATGCCCGGAAAGCCACAGATATGGTACTTAGACCTTTTTGCTGGCAAAAACAACCACGAGGCTGTAGAAAAAGCTGGCTCTGGCGGACACAAAGAGATTAACCGTACGAACCTTTCATTGGAACAAATTGAAGAAGGATTAGAGAAAAAAGTTGTTCATGAACAGCTTGAACTTCTTAGATTTAGAAATACTTGCCCTGCATTTGGATTTGATGCTAAGTTAACCATATTACCATCTGAAGCACATATTTTAAAATTGCAGTGGGAAAACAATGGCTGTAAAGCAACACTGGAAGCTGACTTGAAGAATTACAGTTATAAAATTAGTAAACTCCTATAATATGAACCAGTTGCTCGAGAGTTCGAACCCTCTCTGTCTCACCACAAAAACCCTAGAAGTTGTAATGCTTCTAGGGTTTTTTGTCGTCCATAAAATTAATTTGCTGATCATCCCTTCATATCCAATAATCAGCCTTTATGCAATCAGCAGCAATAGATTTCTCATACTTATAAAAGATTATAAAAATAAAAAAATGATATTTTTAATACTTTAAATGAAAAGCCTTCACATTCTGCATATTTATGTTTGTGACAGTAAGTCATAAAAATTCAAATTGGAGGTGAGAATTATTATAAGCGGTGTAAGATTATGCAGGTTAAAGGCTGGGCTTGAAACCAGCGAGGCAGCAGAGCTGCTTGGAATAGCTAGAGGTACTTTGTATAAGCTTGAACAAGGATATTTATATCCAAGCATTAAGCTGTTAAATCGGATGAGAAAGCTATATAAATGCTCAGCTGATGAGATTCTTAATGGGCTGAATATGAAAGAATCTTCAAAGGTTTCTGAGTGCGGTAAATGAAGTTCCATGTGGCTATTCTTTGTAAAAGAGACTTCTATAACTAATCCTGACGGCTCCATAAGGATAACTAAGACTACTAAGGTAACAGGCGAGGGGCAGATGTACTTTATAAATAAGTTTCAAGATAGTATGTTGAGCTAAAACAAAAGGAGGCTAAAGTCCTAAATGGACTTTAGCGGGTAGTCTGCGAGTGGAAACGAGCGTTTTAGACTACCCAGTGTTCCGACAAAAGGAGGAAATAAAATGTTAAATCTTACATTAACCATAACGGCTGCACCGGAATTACTGGCAGCAATGACAAGCTTCACAAGTGCTATTGTATCAGCAAAGATGGCAGCAATTCCAGAATACACATTAGATTTTACAGAGCCTAAGGCTTCTAAGGAGAATGCTATGCAGGTGCCAGTGCAGACAATACATACACCAATACAGGTGCCGGTGCAGACGGTACCAACTCAAGGGGTTTCTGTACCAACCTCAGCTCAAAGCTTCACCATGGAACAGTTAGCGGTTGCTGCAACTCAGCTAGTAGATGCAGGGCATCAAGCTGAGCTTGTGAGACTTTTAAGTTCCTTTGGAGTACAAACAATAACTGCACTTTCTAAGGAGCAGTATGGAGCCTTTGTAACTGAGCTTAGAAGTTTGGGAGCAAAGATATGATGGAAAGGAGGTTAAAGCCCTAAATGGGCTTTAACGGGTAGTCGCGAGCGAGAGCGAGTATGATAGACTACCCAGTGTTTCGAGTGAAAGGAGGTTGAAGTCCTAAATGGACTTCAACGGGTAATCTATGAGCGGAGCGAATGTGTTAGATTACCCAGTGTTTCGAGTGAAAGGAGAAATAATATGGCAAACATAAACAATCAAGATGTAGTAACAGGAAAGGTAAGGCTGAGTTATGTGCATTTATTTACACCATATGTAAGTGCTCAGGGGGGAGAGGCTAAGTACAGCACAACAATCCTTTTACCTAAAACAGATATAATAACCAAGCAAAGAATAGATGCAGCTATCAATGCCGCAATACAGGAAGGTATAGTTTCAAGATGGAACGGAGTAAGACCAACCGTACTTGCAATACCGGTTTATGATGGAGATGGAGTCAGACCTTCTGACGGTATGCCTTTTGGAGAGGAGTGCAAGGGACACTGGGTTTTCACAGCTTCTTCAAAGCATGCTCCTGAGATAGTTAACGTCACAATGCAGAGAATATTTAATGCGACAGAAATATATTCAGGCATTTATGCCAGGGTATCAGTTAGGTTTTTACCTTATGCTTCAAACGGTAAAAAGGGTATAGGTTGCTGCTTAGGTCCAGTGCAGAAGCTTGAAGATGGAGAGCCCCTTGGAGGAAGAGTTTCAGCTGCTGAAGCCTTCAGTGAGCCAATATATAAAGTGCAGCAATTTCAGATTGATCCAATAACAGGAGCACCGGTTAATGGCGGTGTTATGGGGCTATGAGGCATTTATCTATAGACATTGAAACCTTCTCGAGTATTGACCTGAAAAAGAGCGGACTGTACAAATATGTGCAGTCCCTTGATTTTCAGATACTGCTTTTAGCTTATTCCATGGACTATGAGCCAGTAAAAGTAATTGATTTGGCTCAGGGTGAAACTTTACCCATGGAGTTTGTTGAAGCTCTGCAGAATCCTGATGTAATCAAGCATGCTTATAATGCATCTTTTGAGTGGTATGCACTGAACAAGTTTTACCATTCACCTTTAGATCAGTGGAGATGCACTATGCTTCATGGACTTTACTGCGGATATACAGCTGGACTTGCTGCTACGGCTACAGTCCTAGGACTTTCTGAGGATAAAAAAAAATTATCAGTAGGCTCTGCCTTAATTAGAACCTTTTGTGTTCCGGTTAAACCAACAGCAAAAAACGGTCAAAGAACAAGAGATCTTCCTCATCACGAGATAGAAAAGTGGAATTTATTTAAAGAATACTGCAGGCAGGATGTAGCTGTAGAAATGGAGATTGAAAGAAGATTATCAGCCTTTCCGGTGCCTGAGGCAGAGCAAAAGTTATGGGAGCTTGACCAGAGAATTAATACCTATGGAGTAACGGTGGACAAAGAACTTATTGAAGGAGCTTTGTACTGTAGTGAGATGATAAACTCAGAGCTTACGCAGGAGGCAGTAAAGCTTTCAGGACTTCAAAATCCTAAGAGTGTTAAGCAGCTGACTAAGTGGCTTGAAGAGGAAACCGGAGCGGAAGTAGCAGACCTTAAAAAGGGAACGGTTAAAGAACTTATTAAAACTACAAACAGTGATGCAGCAAAGAGAATGCTTGAGATAAGACAGGAGCTTTCAAAGACCAGCGTTAAGAAGTACAAGGCCATGGCTGATGTCGTGAATTACGACGACAGGGTAAGAGGGCTTTTGCAGTTTTACGGAGCAAACAGAACAGGCCGCTGGGCAGGCAGGCTTGTGCAGGTGCAGAACCTTCCTAAAAACTATCTCGAAACATTATCTCATGCAAGGGATTGTGTTAGAGAAAAGAAGGTAGATGCACTGAAGCTTGTTTACGGAAATGTGCCTGATACCTTATCTCAGCTTATAAGAACAGCTTTTGTGCCTTCAGATAATAACATATTCCTAGTGGCGGACTTTTCAGCAATAGAAGCAAGAATCATAGCCTATCTTGCAGGGGAGCAGTGGAGACAAGAGGTGTTTACCTCCCACGGAAGGATTTACGAAGCGGCGGCTTCGAGGATGTTTGGAGTGCCTATAGAAAAGATAGTAAAAGGAAATCCGGAATATGAGCTTAGGCAAAAGGGCAAAGTAGCAGAGCTTGCGCTGGGTTATCAAGGCTCCACAGGTGCACTAATTGCCATGGGAGCTTTAAAGATGGCCCTAAAAGAAGAGGAGCTAAAAGATTTAGTAAAGAGATGGAGAGCTTCAAACAAAAGGATAGTTGACCTTTGGTACAGCATAGAAAATGCGGCTCTTGAAGTAATGAAAACAGGACAGGTAGTAGGAATTAAAGGGCTCATCATAGCTCGAGAAATAGATTTTAATAATAATCAGGATTTTTTAACTATAAAGCTTCCAAGTGAAAGAAAGCTGTTTTATGCAAAACCATTTCTAAAGACTAATGAAATGGGCAGAGAAGCACTTTACTATAGAGGCATAAATCAGGAAAAGAAGAAGTGGGAGAGCATCCCCACCTATGGAGGCAAGCTGACGGAAAACATTGTACAAGCAATAGCAAGAGACTGCCTGGCAGAAAGCCTCAAAAGGCTTGAGGCAGCAGGGTATCAGACCTGTTTTCATGTCCATGATGAAGTTATACTGGATGTGCCTAAAGATAAGGCGGATATAAAGGCTGTGACTGACATAATGGGACAGCCTATTGCATGGGCTCAGGGACTGCTATTAAAGTCAGAGGGGTATGAGACTGGGTTTTATAAAAAGGAATAAAGTATTAATAACAAAAAAATGATCTTTGAAAAGTGAATAATACGGTGTTGAAAAATATGATTCTAAATCCAATGATAAGTATATTAGTGTAATTGCTTCAAGTATATGGTACAATTTAGTTAGAATTTAATTCGGAATTGTAACCTATTGCGAAGCAAGAAAGGGGGATTTAGATAAATTTATGAAAAAAATAATATGTGCTTTTATTCTTATATTGGGGCTGATATATTGGGGTCATAGCACACCTGAAAATGCTATTCGCACTAGTATAATATTCTCTGGTCATCCTATCAAGGGTATACAAACCACCATATACAAAGGTTCTGTAGATAAAATATATGGACAAATATATTACTGCAAAAATCCAGAAATATATGAAGATCACTGGGGTTATTCAGTTCAACGGGGTATACTTGGAATATGGGTCATTAATGTTAGTGGTACAGGAAGAGGATAATACTTGCTTGTAACTGTATCAGAATCTTCTTATATGATTCGCTAGTTCAATACATAGATTAGGGAATCATAGTAAAAAAAGGGCGAAATAGATACGCAACGAGGTGTAAACAATGAAAAAGTTTTATTATATATGCTTAAAACTGCTTTGGTACTTCTTAATTACCGTTATAGCAACAACATACAAGCAAAACTACGGATGGTTATTTTTAGTGGTTTGTGCAATTATATTGGCTGTTGGAGATGCTGTATTATCAAGGCTCTTTAAAAAATAGTTAGGACACAATATTTTTATATGGTTGACTAATGATGCAAATGCAATAAATGAATAATGGTAAAGTATGGTGAACTATGAAGTGAAAATATTGTGGAGTTCTCTGCAACAGTAAAGATATACCGTCCTAATAAGATTATATTAGATGGGAGGAATCAGATGATGTATAAATGCCCTAAATGTAAATTACCTATGGGCAGGGCTGAAGTAGGAGCGGCTGGTGGTATCGGAATTTTTAAGAAAACAGGCAAAATATCTGCAAAGTGGAGTAATATACATTGTTATGTGTGTGCTACATGTGGATATATTGAACTTTACGCTGAAAAGCCAGATATATTTAAAGTTGATGAAAATAAGTAACACAGGAATTATGAAATTTAAACAAGTTCAGAATCTTCTTATCTTGCGACGCAAGAGTAATTTATTGTGCAGCAAAATTTATTGGAGGAAAAACTTTATGAATAAGTATAAATTAACGCGAAATCTGTGGTTATTTGCTGGAATATGTTTTTTAATATCCTCTGTAATTAATTTAAAAACTAATAAATCATATTTAGCGCTTATTCTAAATGTAATTACGAGCATTCTTATGTTTATTAATGCTTACATTAATCACAAGAAAGTTACCAAAGGTAGCAAGGATTAGAACTACGAGTAATATATTATATTGATAAACAATTTTAATCTATTGCAATTCACTTTAGTAAAAGATTTATTGAAAATTATATTTTATGAGATAAAAGTATAAGCAGTGTAAATTGAAAAAGAGTTTTAAGTTAGTTTATGGGGTGACGAATATGAGGTATAAAGTAAGACAGAGAATTTTTAGTCTCGGTGACAGCTTCACTATTAGGGATGAGTATGATAATGATCGCTATGAAGTGCAAGGAAAAGTTTTTTCTCTTGGAAATAAGCTGAGGATATATGATTTGGCAGGAAAAGAACTTGTCTATATCGAACAGGAATTATTTCACTTCTTTCCAACTTATAATATTGATCTAGAGGGTGGTCATGCAGCTTCCGTGAAAAAGGAATTAAGCTTTTTCAGGCCCAGTTTTATAATAGATAGTTCTATGGGAAACTATACTGTAGACGGAGACATATTTTCACACGAATTTCAGATATTAAAGAATGGCAGACCAGTCGCTAGTGTCAGTAAAGCTTGGTTCTCTTTTTCTGACAGCTATGGTGTAGATATTGATGATACTGAAAATCAAGCTTTTATGCTGGCTTTGGTAATTGTAATTGATCAAGTGCTTTATGATAAGAAGGACTAAAAAATAAAATTAAGCTAAAAACTATTTTTCTAAAAGAGTCACTAATTATAGTTATAGGTTAGTGGCTCTTTGTAAAATATTGTGCATTAGTGTAATAACAGGGGGCATTAGTTATAGTGATAAGAAATTTAGAAACAGATAGATTAATCATTAAAAAAACTATGAAAGAGGATACTGATTTTTGTTTGGATATATGGCTGGATAATGAAATGGGGAAATATTTATCAGACCCACCTCGTGAAAAAGCAAATGATACCTATTTAGAGTGGAAAGAGAATGTAGAAAATTATGATGGGTGTTATTACTTTGTTGCAATTTTAAAGGAAACTGGTAATTATATTGGAACATGTAGTGCTGTTCCAAGTGAAGATAAAAAGCATTGGGATTTAGGCTACGCTATTCATAAAAATTATTGGCGTCAAGGATATGCTACAGAAATGATAAAATCATTAATTGATTTTTGTCATACTAACGGTGGAAGAAAAATAACCGCTCCTGTTGCGAAAGAAAATATTGGTTCAAATGCTGTATTGAAAAAACTTAACTTTTATGTTGAAAAAGAAGGTGTTTTTAAAAAAAGTGGTACTGATATTATATATGACGAGTACACATACAGACTTGATTTAGAATAATTTTTAATTGGTTGTTTTAAGCAACTTATAATGAACAATCTTCTTATATAGCGTCTCAACTGTAAAATATCACGAATTGATTGGGGGATTTATAATGAAGACAAGTGAAAAGACAAAGTTTGCTTTTATATTTGGGGACCTTATCCTAGGAATGTCTATTTGTATTATTTACTCATTTTATAAGTTCTATTTCATGAGATATTACGGTTTTAATACGGTTTTATTTAATATCATTATCCCAGATATTTTGATACTATTAATATCCTATTTTATAGGTTTGGTTATTTATTCTTTAAGGCAACATATAAAGTCAAGAAATAACAAATTATAATTAGTTAGGTTATCATATGTTAATTGCTTTCTCGTAGGATATTACACAAAGGTAAAATATTGTGAATTATAAAAGGAAAATTATTATGAAGATTAACAGAGAGTTTTTTGATAATTATCTTAAATATTTATTATCGGCATTGTTAATTATTGTAATAGCAGTTGTGGTTTTATATAGTATAAAGACTGCTGTACCAAAGGTTGAAGCTGAAGGTATAAAGGTTTCAGGTATGTATAACTTAGATTTAAAATATGAGGATATACAGGATATTAAATTAGAGGATACTCTTCCGGAAGGTTTAAGAAAAGTTAATGGAATCGATCTTTTTGGTACTGCCTTTATAGGTAATTTCAGCTCACCAAATATGAATAAACTAAAAGTTTTTGTAGTTTCTGATAAAGGCCCTTTTATTTATATAACAACAAAAAATGTAGACTACCAGTATGTAATTATAAATAGAAAAGAAAAGAATAAGACAGAAGAGCTATATAACAATATCAGGTCAAAAATCAAAAAATAGTATTTATTTTAAATGGCTGGACTCAAAGTTTAGTCAATTCAAATACACAATTTTTATATGGTTCTCCAATCATTCAAATACGATAAATGATTAATGGTATTTTATTATGACTTAAAGAAAAATGAAAATTTGGTGGAGGGGGATATAAATGGAGTATAAGGAATTAAAACTGTTAAAAAGTATAAACTGCGATATTTACAAGGAGGATTCAGTTCAATTTAATATTTTGAGCCTAATATTAGAAAGTGAGCATCTAGAATTGTACTCTGATAATAGTCATATTATAATTTGTCGGTCAAGCCCTGATACAGCAGTATGGATTTGGACAGATTATACAATAACAAAGGATAATTCTCAAATGTTATATGAATGTATTTATAATGAATTTGAAATCAATACAAACATAACTTTTGTTATTAAACCTGTTATGTGTGATATTATAAAAAAAGTAATAAAGGATAAGATAGGAAAAGATAGTTGTATTATTACAGATATGATGACTTACCACTGTGTTGAGCCTATACAACCTAAAGATATTGATGGATTTATGCAACAAGCAGACTTGAGTGATATAGATATAATTGCTGGGTATAGAGCAGATGACTTAAAAGAAATGAATAACATTAATACATCAAAGGAAGAACAATCGAATAATTCGAAATCATTAATTGAAAGTGGTAATTTATATGTGTGGAAAAATAGTGATGGCGATATTACTTCAATAGCATTTGTTGCTCATCGTTCACAAGAACAAGCCAGAATAAACAGAGTATATACAGCACCAAAATATAGAAATAAAGGATATGCAGGTATGCTAATGTATGAACTATCAAAAATGCTTTTAAATGAAGGAAGAATTCCTGTAGTTTATACTGATAATACATATCCAGCTTCAAATAAGGCTTATAAGAAAGTGGGATACAGGGAATGCGGTGGTCTTTATGAAATAGGTTTAAACAAATAAAAATAAAGTCCATGTGAAGTTGAGTTAATTCACATTAGTAAAATATTGTTCGTTAATAAGGCGCTATTTAAAAGGCATTTGGAGGGTTTTATGCTCGATAAATCTATACAGTATTACGACGTGCTTATGAAAAGAAAAATAGGTACAGTAATTTCTAATCCATCACTTCCACCTGGATTTACTTTTAGTTTTTTTAAATTAGGAGATGAGAAAAGTTGGGCTGAAATTGAAACTTATGTTGGTGAATTTGAGGATGAAAAAAGGACTAAAGTTGCAACAATTACAAGTTGGTGGAATTATACAGAACTAAAACGAGACCCTTGGATACATTGGATGGCAGTTAAACCACAATATCAAGGTCTTGGATTAGGAAAAGCAATTGTATTTAAAGCAATGATGAATTTAAGAGAAATCGAAGGGGATAAAGATGTATATTTGCATACTCAAACGTGGAGTTATAAGGCTATAAATATTTATAAAAAGGCAGGATTTGATATAACTTCAGAACGTGGGCTTGGAGGGTATGAGAATAATAATTACGGAGAAGCTTTATTTATACTTAAGAACTATATTAGATAAGTTTATATGAATACCCTCATTAAAATGTGAATCAAGCTAATAAAAAATAGCGTTGAAAATTTTTGTTGTTTATTGTAAATACTACCCATTTGCTATATGATAGATTTAATTTGTGCTTGATGGAGGAAATTATATGATTCATCTCGAAAGAGTCAACATTGAGGATGCAGAAAGAATTGTTGAAGTGAAACGCCTTGCGTATACAGATGAGGACATCAGATTTGGCGGTGGTAGAGGAGAAAAATTAAAATATGTTGGAAATATTGATTTTATTAATTGGTGCATGAATAGATTTCATCTTTACAAAATAATGTTGGATGGAACAATAATAGGCACATTTTGGTTAGATCACGAGACCGATGAACGTCTTAATTACTTTGAATTACAGGATTTCTGCATTGCTCCAGAATACCACAATAGGGGGTATGGAGCACAAGCATTAGAGCTTATGGAAAAATTACATCCAGACATAAAAATATGGTCATTAAGTACATCAACCTTTAGTGTTAGAAATCAGCATTTATATGAGAAAATGGGATATATATAAAGTGGACAAACAGAAGAGAAAGTATTCTACGAAAAGGCTATTGACAGGAGGTGAAATACATGACAAAGCAATTTAATATGTATTGTAGAAAAGTGAGAAATTCCATTATATAACCAAATTAAATTAATGGAGGTTAATAATGGAAGAAAGATTTATAAATAAGTTTACAAAGGAAGTAATTGCAGAATCAGTCCAGAGGTACTGTGCGAAAAATACTGATATAACTATGATGGGGAATCATCAAAACTATGTATTTAGAGCTTATATACATGACAGAACAATATTCATTAGAATAACTCATGAATCTCATAGAACTAAACAGCTTATTCAGGCAGAAATAGAGTGGATTGAATACCTGTCAAACAACGGTATATTAGTTGCAAATCCTGTAACTTCAAGGAATGATTTACTCATAGAAACAGTTATAGCTGAAAATGATACTTTTTTTGTTGTAGCTTTTGAAGAAGCAATTGGAAAAGGCATCGGGCAGTATCCTTGGAGCACTGACAATGTTGAATTACTTGGTAGACTAACTGCAAAAATGCATATCTTATCGCAGGACTATACACCAGTTAGCAACTGCAGAAGGTTTGAGTGGTATGAAAATAATTTCATCTCCAGGGCTGGTGAGTATTTGCCCAAGGGACATTCAAAAGTCATTGAAGCATTAAATGAATTAATAGAGCAAATCAATAGATTACCTAGAAGCATGGATTCCTATGGATTGATACATGGAGATATGGTAGCTTGCAATTACCATGTTGATGGAGACAGAATTACCATATTTGATTTTGATGAATCAAGTTATTGCTGGTTTATTAATGATATAGCAATCCAGTTGTTTTATGAAAGCTTAACCTGGAGAGGAGAGCTAGATATAGAGGGGTCCAGACTAAGTGCCACACACTTTTTAAAAGGCTATTGTGAGAATAAAGCACTAGATTCCTTTTGGCTAAAACAGATACCATTGTTTGTTAAGCTTAGAGAGATAATCCTTTATATTGCAATAGTAAGAAGCAGAGACTTAAATGATTTGGATGAATGGAGCATGAATTTTATGAAGGGAAGAAAAGAACGAATAGAGAACAGGATTCCCTTTATTGAAATTGATTATTCCAAATTACTATAATTAATTATTTGCAGGGTCCGTAACAGTTCCAGTTACGGACTTTGTTTACCATTTACACGTAGTTTAAATTAGATAATTTGTATCGCAATATTCTTTAAGGTTGCATCAAGTATTTTTTATGACTGCTACAATTTGATAAATAATGGTAAACTATATATTATTTATATAATGGGTGGTGGAACATGAGAAGAAAATATATTGCAAAGAGTCAATGGCAAAGAATAAAGACAAGCAAATGTGTGCTATTTAATACATATCAAGAATGCTTTAATGGCTATGCATCAGCGATATTTGTTGAGAAAGTTCACGAAAAGCTTATATGTAAGTTAGACAGCAGGGAATTTTGCCTTGTAGATGATGGTTATTCGTGGATACTACGCTTACCAATCGGTAAAAATTGGTCAGTTACTACTATGTTTGATGACAGAAATAATATAATTGAATGGTACTTTGATATAACAAAACAAAATTCTATCGATGAGAATGGTCAGCCGTTTTATGATGATTTATACCTTGATATTGTTGTATTTCCATCAGGTGAGGTAGTCTTATTTGATGAAGATGAACTTAAAGAAGCTTTAGAAAGTGGAGATATTACACAAAGTGATTTTAACCTCGCATATAGTGAAGCTCATAAAATTTTGAAGGGTATGGCAAAAGATATTACATATCTGACAAATATGAGCTACAATGATTTAGAATTTTTCAGAGCTCAACTAAATACCTCAAACTCCACAGTATAAGCATAATAGAAGTTGTTTTAATTCGCCATCTTCTTATATCCCGATATAACTTCAAGAATTAAATAATCATATATAACACCGTATTATTCACCCCTGAATTCTACGGTGTTTTTTATTTACCAAATTTCAGAAAAAGGAGATTAAAGCCCTAAATGGGCTTTAACGGGTAACCTGTGAGCGAAAGCCAACATCTTAAGTTACTCAGTGTCCGAAGAGAAGCACTTTACTATAGAGGCATAAATCAGGAAACAAAGAAGTGGGAAATTTAAAGTCTGTGATTGACATAATGGGACAGCCTATTGATTGGCTCCGGGGCTGCTTTTAAAGTCAGAGGGGTATGAGTCTGTGTTTTATAAGAGGAGTAAAGAATAATGTTCGTTGAAAAGTGAATAATAAGGTGTTAAAAAATATGGCTTTCCTTTTAGTTGGAAGTATATTGCTGTGCTGATTTTAAGAATGTGGTACAATTGATTATAGCTAATTCGGAAGCGTAAAAAGTGTGAACTTAAAGATTATTTATATAAGGAGAAAAAATGATCTACTTAAATTGTTTTACATTTCCCAATGAAGATATGGAATTTGACTTTTTCTTGAAGATAAAAAGAACATGCTATGACTCCTTTTATCCCTTTAAGGTATTATCAGTACATGGTCTTGAAAGAATTGACTTTGAGCCAGTTACGATTCTATATGGCGGAAATGGTTCAGGAAAATCAACGGCATTAAATGTTATAGCAGAAAAAACAGGAATCGGACGTGATTCAATCTATAATAAATCAAATTTTTATCCTGACTATGTAAATATGTGCGAGATGTATCTTGAAACTGACATTCCTCTAAATAGCAGAATTATTACAAGTGATGATGTATTTGATTATATGTTGAATATACGTAACCTCAATGAAGGAATTGACCAAAAACGGGAAGAGCTTTTTGAAGAGTATTTAGATACGAAATATTCTCATTTCCAAATGAAGTCAATAGCAGATTACGAGCAGCTAAAAAGAGTAAATAATGCTAGAAGTAAAACACAGTCACGATTTGTGAGAAGTGAATTGATTGATAATGTCAGGGAATATTCGAATGGAGAAAGTGCATACAGATATTTCACTGAAAAAATTGGAGAAAATGGACTCTATATATTGGATGAACCTGAAAACAGTCTTTCTCCAAAACGTCAGATGGAATTAATGGGTTTTATTGAGGATTCTGCACGTTTTTTTGGATGTCAGTTTATTATATCAACTCATTCTCCATTTCTGCTGGCTATGCGAGGAGCAAAAATATATGATCTTGATGAAAATCCTGTTGATATAAAAAGGTGGACAGAATTGGAGAATGTACGCACATATTATGAATTTTTTAGGCTACATAATAATGAATTTTGATAATACTATGTATATTAATAGGTTGAAGTCAATAATTGATATGTATGGAGCTTATATTCCCATGAAGCTATAAAACAAAATAATTACCCAGAACACCGTATTATTCACTTCTGAATTTTACGGTGTTTTTTTTGCATAAAGGAGGGAAACCATGCTAATAAATGACAAACAAATTACAATATCAGCTGCGGGCAGCCGAAAAGCTACCTTCTGGCCACAGCAGAAGCTTTATTGGTCAGAGCTTGTGGAGAAGCTTAAAACGCCTGCCAGAGGAACAGAAACCTTGGCAGAATATCTACGCTATCCTAAAACTAGGCAGGACGAGCTTAAGGATATAGGCGGCTTTGTAGCTGGAACACTTAAAGACAACAGAAGAAAAGCAAGCAATGTGCTGACGAGAGATATTATAACTTTAGATTTAGACAACATTCCGACTGGTGGTACGCAGGAGGTTTTAAGAAGAATAGATGGTCTAGGCTGCAGCTATGCAGTTTATTCTACAAGAAAGCATGAAGAGGCAAAGCCAAGGCTTAGGGTACTTGTACCACTTAATAGACCTGCCACAGCAGATGAATATGAGCCTATAGCTAGAAAACTAGCTCAGATAATTGGCATAGAGCTCTGCGACCCAACAACCTTTGAAGCTTCAAGACTTATGTATTGGCCAAGCTGCTGTCTAAACAGCAATTATGTTTATGCATATGGTGATAAGCCCTTTCTTGATGCAGATGGAATACTTTCACTATACAAGGATTGGAGAAATGTTTTAGAATGGCCGGAGGTGACTGGAGCGCAGCTTAACTCTGTAAAACAGGCAGCAAAGCAGGGGAATCCGATTGAAAAAACCGGAGTTATAGGAGCCTTCTGCAGAACCTATGACATATATAAAGCTATGGAGGTATTTCTTTCCGGAGTTTATATACCTTGTGAGGATGGCTCAGGCAGATTTACCTACAGCGGCGGCTCAACTACAGGGGGTGCAGTAGTTTATGAGAACGGAAATTTCCTGTATTCTCATCACTCCACAGATCCTGCAGGTGGGAGGCTTGTAAACTCCTTTGACCTTGTTAGGCTTCACAAGTTCAGCGAAATGGATAATGAAGCAAAGATAGATACACCAGTCAATAAGCTGCCTTCCTATACAGCCATGTGCGAGCTTGCGGTTAGTGATGTAGAAGTTTCAGCCTTATTAAACAAAGAAAGGTATGAAAAAGCAGTGCAGGATTTTGCTTTGTCTCCTGAAGCTGCCGGCAAAAATGATTTCTCCTGGATAGCAAAGCTTAAGATAATACCTTCCACAGGAGCCATAGCAAAGACTACAAACAATCTTCTTATTATCTTTGAAAATGATCCGCTTTTAAAAGACAAAATAGCTTTTGATGAATTTGCAAGCAGAGCTGTGGTTATGGGAGCTGTGCCTTGGGATGCAAATCCAGAGCAGAGGCAATGGGGAGATTTAGACGATAAGGGAATCCGTTGGTATGTGGAAAATACCTATGACATAGTAAGTCCAAATAAAGTTGATGATGCTCTTGGAATATGTGCCAATAATCATTCTTTTAGCAGAGTGAAGGACTATCTTACTAAGCTTCAATGGGACGGCATAAAGAGGCTGGATACTCTCTTAATAGATTACCTTGGTGCAGTTGATACTACCTACACCAGAGCAGTTATGCGTAAATCCTTAGCTGCAGCAGTGGCTCGTGCCATGACACCGGGCTGTAAATATGACTATATGCCGATACTTGCAGGACCTCAGGGCATAGGCAAAAGCACCTTTTTAAGAATTCTTGGACAAAGCTGGTACTCAGACAGTCTTCAGACCTTTGAAGGAAAGGAAGCTTCAGAGATGCTTCAGGGTATATGGATTAATGAAATTGGAGAGCTCAGCGGCTTTAATCGTTCAGAAACTAATGCAATAAAGCAGTTTTTAAGCAAAAATGAAGATATCTACAGAGAGCCCTTTGGAAAGAGAACAAAGGCTTATCCAAGACGCTGCGTATTCTTTGGAACTACCAATGACAGCGAGTTTTTAAAAGACAGGACAGGCAACAGACGTTTTTGGCCTGTGGATGTGGGATTAAAGCCTGCCGCTAAAAACGTGTGGAACAACCTGCCTCTGGAAGCAGATCAAATATGGGCTGAAGCATATCTCTACTGGCAGCTTGGAGAAAAGCTGTTTTTAACTGATGAAGCAGAGCTGCAGGCAAGGCTTGAGCAGGAAGCACACTCTGAAAGCAATGCAAAGGAAGGTATTATCCGAGAATTTGTTAATAGACCTATCCCGATAAATTGGGATAAGCGTACCTTAAATGAAAGGCGGCTTTATTGGGCCGTAGAGTATGAAAATGATAATTCAGAAACGATGGAGCGGGACAGAATATGTTCGGTGGAGATATGGTGCGAGTGCCTTGGAGGGGATTTGAAATATATGAGAAGGGCAGATTCCGTTGAGATAAACAGTATTTTAGAAAAGCTGCCAGGCTGGAAAAGGCTTAATACGCTGTATCGTTTTGGAAGCGCTTATGGTCATCAAAGAGGTTTCATTAAAGACTAAATTCTGTTAACATTCACCTGTTAACATTGTTAACATTCAAAAGCACAATGTTAACGAGAATGTTAACGGCTTGAATGCTGATGAATACTAGCTTTATATTACTTTGTTATTATTGTTAACATTAAATTATATATAAATATAAAATAGATAATATAGGTATATATAGGTTATATATAATATACCTAATAAGCCTATATAAGTATATATAGTAGGTGAATGTTTTAATGTTAACAAACTCAAAGATGACTAGATAGCCTGAGGAAAAATATCATTGAAGAATATCTTAGAAACAAAGTTAAATCAATGTGAGGAAAAGGTGCAGGAATATGGAGGGACTAATTAAAGAAGTTTAACTGTTTTGCCCGGCTGGGTATAAATATGAGATTGAGAAGGCGCTGGGGAGGGTGAACTAATCAGCTGGAAGATACTTGGTGAAGACTTGTATATTGTTGCAACTTCTGAAGAAATATAATACTTTTCTTCAGAAAGATAAGTGGAAAGCAGTTTAAGGGGGTTAAAATCACCTTAAACTGCTTTCTATTTTTTAAAGCGAGCAGCATTTATCTCTGTAAGTACCATCTGTATATCTTCATTAAAAGTTAAAGATTTAGATAGTAGCT
The DNA here is from genome assembly GCF_016765585.1 of Clostridium rhizosphaerae. Lineage (GTDB taxonomy): Bacteria > Bacillota > Clostridia > Clostridiales > Clostridiaceae > Clostridium_AT > Clostridium_AT rhizosphaerae. Next base: position 389,740 of record NZ_JAESWC010000014.1, on the reverse strand, counting down.
TTTCAGGTATATCAGGATACTGCATATTCATTCGAATAAGTACCGCATTAAGATGTTTCATTGTGATTTTTTCAAAAGGCCAGCGTATAATTCCAGGTGTATTAAAGCCGACACCTAACTCTATAAGAACTAATTTACCATCCATGGAATTGTTGACGTAATCCATATAATCCTTTTGTTTTTCCATATGTGGGGCTTCAACAAAGGTATCATCTACACGAAGATTTTTTGACATGTAGGAGCCGCATTTAGGACAACGAGGTATGTCTTCTTCCCGTATTTCAAACTTATCTTTATCCATATTAGCAATCATTTTATCAATGAAAGTCTTATTATCATAAAGATCATTACTACAGGGTTTGTCACATTGGAAAAGGCCGTAATTGCCCTGAGGAGCAAAGATTTTTTCTTTATCAAAACCAGCCTTAACAAATTGCTCATCTACATTTGTAGTTATAATAAAATGATTTTTATCCTTCAGTATTTCGTATAAATCGAGATAAGGCTTTAGTGCAGGGGCTTCATAACGTATTTTATTAATGTGATTTGCCCAATAGGCCCAAAAGCTTCTTCTATTTGAATCATCCGCATTCCAGTAGAATGAGATTGCTTCACCTATGGTTTCAATACCAAGCTCTGATAACTTCGGGAACCATTCTATAAATAATTCACTATCACCATAATTTAATCCTCCGGCTGCTGAAAGACCTGCGCCGGCACCTACAAGTATATAATCTGCTTCCTTAATAAGCTTCGCTGCTTTAGTTATATTATCTGAATAATTTTGCATATTCATTATAATCCTCCCCTGTGAAAACATTAAAAATAATTCTGTCAAACCTTTCTGGATTTTCCCTAAGCCAGTTACATACAGATTCTACTGCTATTTGTGAGGCCTTGTCTTTAGGAAACCTAAATTCTCCGGTAGATATACAGCAGAAGGCAATTGTTTTTATATCAGAATACTCACTGGCTTTGTTTAGACAGGAGGTATAGCATGATGAAAGCATTCGGCAGTCTTCCTTAGTTAATTTATCATCTATAATTGGGCCAACAGTATGAAGAATATATTTACTGGGGAGATTATAAGCCTTAGTAATTTTAGATAGACCTGTAGGTTCATCAAACCCTTGATTTTCCATAATCTCATCACATTCAAGTCTTAACTCTACACCAGCAGCTGAATGAATAGCATTATCTATGCACCTATGAAGAGGTACAAAACAACCGAGAAGCTTTGAATTGGCGGCATTAACAATGGCATCTGCACTTATAGAAATAATGTCACCCTGCCAAAGTACCAATTTTTCAGAAAAGGGTATTGACCTTCCCTTAAATGCCTCTGCTATGGTAGGTAATTTGCATGGATCAACCGGGTTTCTATTAACTGTTTCTTCCTTTAAAAGTTCATCCTGTAATTTAAGAATTTTTGAATCTATGGGCTCAGGTTCTCTTATATTCATTAAAGCTCTTAGAAGGTTTCTTTTTTCTTTATAATCAGAGGGAATAGAATTAATGTGTACATCTCTATTTTCATTTATAAAATATTGTAATAATTCATTTAAAATTTCTTCTTTATTCATAACATCACTACTTTCTAATTGATAGCAATTGAATTGCATTTGAAGGACAGCTCTCTAGGCATAGTCCACAATGCAAGCAGTTTTCCTGTCTTATAAAATAAGGTGCTCCTTTATCTATACATTGCTCAGGACAGATTTTTGTGCATTCATTACATCCAATACATTTCTCATCAATTACATACTGTGAGTGTTTTTCTTTTTTATCACCTAGAGTAAAAGTATCTCGGTATATAGGTTTAGATGACAAATCAAAATACTCACCTTGACCTTCATAAAGCTGAAAAACTTCAAGGGCATGACGGGCATTTTCATGATATATTTCTTTCATGTAGGGATTTTGTTCAAAACTTCATTTAACAAATGCTGTCCTACATTTCTTACTTTACCTCTAATAGAGATTGCTTTTTTCGTAAGAGAGTCCCCACTTCCAGAAGTCATGCCGGTAATTGCAACAAATTTTTGCTTTTCAAGCTGTCTGTAAAACTCCTTGCCCTTTGCAGTTATAAAATAGAGGCTGTCATCATCCACTAACATAATATCGATGATTCGGACCTGGGGAAGTCTACTTTCATCCACAGTTGCAAAGGCTGTAGAGTGAATTTCCTTATGAAGTATTTGAAGATATTCTTTTGCGTCCATTATATAGCCTCCCTAATATTTCTAATTCTATATCAAAAGATTATAAATCTTTAAATTTCGCTTTTATAAACTTTTACTACCTTCTAATCATTAGTATAAACAATATAGTATAAATAGTTAAGTAAACACTTTATAGTAACATAGTTATCTCTCGGTAACTATTAGTATTGCTAGTTTAAGCAGCATATTATCTTTCTACATACAAACAGGGTAAGTGTCCCAGTATTATAAAATATAACTGGGGCACATCATAATATCCTAATGAGGACTTAAATTAAAGAGTGTATTCTGCAGGGGGATTACCTGAGAAATCAGCTATAACTGCCTTTGCATCCTCTAGATAGAACACTTCAAATATTGGATTATCTGCAGTCTGATATTGACCTTTTACAATAGGGTTATTCATGCATGCTTCTTTTACAGTCATGTTGTTTTCAAATACAACCTTGCCGTTTAAGCGAATCCATGCATAGGTTGGACTGGAAACTGAAACTTCTACATAAGGATTAGCTTGTATATCCTTGTAAACATCCTTTGTATTGTTAGTGCAGAACCATAGATTGCCCTCTTGTTCAAAACAGAACATGAAAGGACGGCACTTTGCCTTTCCGTCTACACCAACAGTTGCAAGATACTGCACAGGGTTTTCTTGTAAAAACTTTACTACTTCATTCATATTTAACATCTCCACTTCAATTGATTTTTATCGGCTACAATTATATAATAGATTCAATAGTATAGTTTCGCAAGTAAGCACTTTAAAGTGCTATAGGTACCTAAAAGTAACTAATGGGTATTTTTATGATTTAAAAGAAAGAAGGATAGTTGATGAAAAAAGAATTACCTGCTTGTCCGGTTGAAACAACTCTTTTGCTTATAGGAGATAAGTGGAAAGTATTAATATTAAGAGACTTAATTGAAGGCACTAAAAGGTTTGGAGAATTAAGAAAATCTATTGGATCTATAAGCCAAAAGATGCTTACACAGCAGTTAAGAGACATGGAGGAAGATGGTTTAGTCGAGAGAAAAGTTTATGCTGAAGTACCCCCAAGAGTTGAGTATTCTCTTACTGAAGACGGAATTAGCTTGAAGCCTATCTTGGATTCTATGTTGGCTTGGGGCGAACAATATAAAGAAAAAATCAAACCATAATTCACAGGCAAACTTCCTTAAAAGCTATGTTATGAATATAATCAGTGATAAAAATATGGATGATAATATCCTACATATGAAAATTGGCAGCGAAGGCTCTAAAAGCAAGTAAATAACTATAGAAAATAATAACAGCACTTGGTTTAAATTTCAAAAAACAAGTGCTGCTATTTATTGTATTTACTTTATAGATTTTATTATGTTTTCAACTTCCTTTAAATAATCTTGACGAGTTTCATCTGGAACATAAGGTACAGCACCAAAGAAGGTGTGATTGATTACTTCTATTCCACAGAAATTAAAGATACCTTGGTCAGTTGTTTGCTTCATTGAATTGTGCATTCCGTTCTGAGCGTAAACATCATTTGGAGTTCCAGTCGTGCAGAATAGTAATCCTTTCTTGCCTTTTAGTAATCCATTTGGTGCTCCGTTTACATATTCATAGCCAAATCCATAGGATAAAACTCTATCAACATAACCTTTTAGCATAGCTGGCAGTCCAGCCCACCAAACAGGATATACAAACGTAATAACATCAGCCCATTTAACATGTTCCTGTTCAGCTTTAATATCTTCTGGTGTATTCCCACTTTGAAAAGCTACGAAATCTTCTGGCTTAAGTATAGCATCGAATCCAATTTCGTAAAGATCTCTAATTATTAAGCTGTCTCCTTTTTCTTCAACGGCCTTTTGAATAGTATCAACTATTCCTTTGCCAAAGCTCTTTGGATTTGGGTGTGCAAAAACTACTAGATGATTCATAAAATAACCCTCCTTTTTATTTCCAGTTTTAATAAATATTCAATACTTATATAATATAACCATCACCTGCATATGTTAGACATTATTAATCGTTTGAAGATATATGCTATAAATATTGATAAAATTTATTAAGCTTTAAGTAAATATTATATTATAAAGAAAAATACAACAAGTAAGCACTTAGAAGTGCTATACTTACCTGCAGGTAACTAAAATAATATCCAAATGAGTGAATGATGTTTATAATTTGATTTGTAATTTATCTTAGATGTTAGAACTGGAGGCAATTAGGAAGAATATTTACAAAAAAAGAAAATATTGATTTGTTGAAAGCAATTATTAGACTTAGACTTGACTCTTACACATAATAGGTATTTTAGAAGCTATGAATATTATTATTTTGATATATAGATTAACAAACATCTTATAGATATTTTAAGTCACAACATGCTTATATGATTACCTGCAATATAAGCAAACTAAAAGAGGTACCGCTCGGTACCCCTCCAATTATCTAACTACAAGATCAGTAACATTTTTCTCAGTTACCTGAGCTGAATGTTTAGTTATTAAATCTCCGCCGGTTGAAGAAAATATGTTTCCTGCTATTATAGTATCCATAACAACAGACACTTCCTGCTGACTTACATTATCTTTAACGCCTGGAAGCGTAATATTGGCTTTTGTGCCTTCTTCATTTAAAAAAGTCATTACTAAACTTTTATCTGCCATTTAAAATTCCTCCTTTCACATTAATAGTCAGTTCAATTATTCATTAACTAAAACACTGTCGTCGCTTCTTCCTACGCTTACAAACTCATTCTTTAACAGGGAGCCTAAAGCTGTTCCTATTTCAAGAAGCTTATCAGGAGTTGCTGTCACTTTTACATTTGAAAACTTCTTAGCCTTTATAATGTCCTTTCCATTTGAGTCGATTCCGGCCTTAAACTTGATGCTTAAAGCTGAGCTTACAGGTGTGCTTACTACTGCCATACTTATTCACCTCCTTGTTTGAATTCTGATTACAAACATATATATGCAGTTTTGAGAGCATTTTAAGGTTTGACTTGGGATGTATATACAAAAAAATCACTCCCGTAACAATTAAAGTTGTTACAGGAGTGATTTTTGCTTATGCGGATTTTCGCTCATCATTGCCAGCAAGCTTTACTGAAAGTATGGCTGAAAGCTGGTTTATTGAAGCAGCCAGACTGTCAATTTTCCCTTCAATCCTGATAAGTAAATAAGCAGCAACTGCTATGGGAAAACCTACATTTGCAATAGCTTTTAGAAAATCTTCCATGGTATTCCTCCTCTCTTGATAGGATATTTATAAATATGCAGAAAGAGAGGAGGTTTTGGAAGTTATGATTATTTAGACTTTTAGGAAATCATAAGAGAAAATTATGTATTTAAAATTTACAGTCTCGCAAGTTGTTTAAAAGTTCTTTATGTACTCGAATTAAAACCTGAACATCCTCTTGGCTTATTTTTTTTAAAGCTAAAGCCATAGCTCTATATGATAGGGCGTTTTCAGAAGACTTTTGAGATAGTTCTTTACCTTTTGGCGTTGAAGTTAAATGAATTTCCCTTCGGTTTTCTTCAGTAATTTTCCTATCAATAAGTTCTAAATTAACAAGACTATCAACATTGACGCTAACCGTACTTTTGGGGAGATTTAACTTGTCCGTAATCTCTTTAAGAGTTATTTCAGGAAAGGCACTTACTGTATTCAAAATACCCATCTGCTGTAATGTAAGTCTGAGACTATCAGCATTTTGTGATGTAAACCTTGTTAGAGTTCTGCTAATTGACATAAAAGATTGAACCACTTCTCCAGCCTGCTTAACCTTGAGAGTGTTGTTATCCATAATAGTAATCCTCCAATAAAAATTTAAAATAATCCACAATGGAACGGTTCAATCATGAACTATATTAATTATATCACTCATTATTAAATTTGCAATAAGTGATAACAGGTTTCTTAAAGGAAGGGTTAAGGAGCCTGAGGCTGCGGGGATAAGAGAGATGAGCAGGTTGTAATTTTTGTAGAGAAGGAGAGCAGCTGGAGCAATTAGAAAAAGGAACAGTCATTTTAATATCGGGATCTGTTTTGGAGTGCAAAACGAAAAATCACACCGAAGTATTAGTGTGATTTTTGTTTATTTACTTACTGGTAATTTTTTGATATTTTTAAAACTAAATATCTAATAACAAATCCAATGACTAACCCAATAAAAATACATGCCATAGGTAAAAATATGGGTCCCAGAAGCACTCCTTTTATTCTGTATATCTTGGAGTAGATTACACCCACTGTTTCAACATATGCAGCAATAGCAAAAGGCAAAAACAGCAAAGGTTTCTCTTTTTCTTCGCAGGCATCTTTGTATGCATCCCATATTGAATATAAATAAACACACGGGTAAAACATTAACCATTGATAGTTAGATAACTCCACTGCTTGCTCAGTTTGGCCTAAAAAACTTAAAACAATTGCTGTGTTTATATTTGCTTTAACATTAATAATAAGTTCCAAAATAATTAAAATAATTCCTTTAAAGTATTTTTTATTCATTAACTGTCCAAATCCGGGTATAGCTATGCTCCACAAAGCCTTTTCAAGTCTGCTCTCTATTGCCTGATTCAATTATTTCAGCCCTTTCCTATTTGCACGCTTAATTTATACATCTCTTGTTTAGTATAATCAATAAAGTTTGTTATTATATATAAATATTTTTCCTTAAATGAGGAATTATAACCATAGATAAAGACTTGTCTAATAGAGCAGATAGTATTTTACTAGAGAAAGGACTTTATATAAGACCTCCATACATTCAAATTCCTGATAGAGTGGAGTTTATGAAAGAAAAAACTTATATGGGTGGTTTTGTAGTAGATTTTCTAGGTAAAGAAAGACACATAAATGCAATGGAAGTTGCTCATGCTCAAATCAACTCAATGGGAAATGCTTTAATAGCAGGCTTCTCTCAAGTAATTAATGTATAATATTATAAGAAGCTGGGTATCAGCTTCTTATGTTCTTTGATTTTCAATTATTTCTTCAGCCATGGCCGTCTCCATTGCTGTAGGTTTTTCACTATTTATATCCAGTATGTTTTAACATACTTTTATTATTTAAGCCTTTTGCTTCACTGTTTTGGAGGTTCTTTTTTTTGGAGAGGTCAGCTTTGATATTTTTTCCTCAAGATCTAAAGCTTCTTGTGCTATTGCCAAACACTCAAGTTCCAGACGTTTCTGTTTTGAATGCAGCTCCTCCAGAATAGTGTTTTGAACTTCTGGCTTCACAGCCTTTAAAAATTTTTCAAAAGCCTCAGGATACTTAAATGCCTTATTACCAATATCATCTGTAAACTGCACTAAAATTTTAGTGGCCTCCTCTTCAATAACTACTCCTAAACCATAACTGATGTGTTCTACTTTTTCATTTATTAAAGTCATACCAATACCTCCTAAAAGTTTTTATACATAATAGAAACAATTTCTTAGCTTGTAAAATTATTTGTTCTTAAAAGCGCTCGGTAAACGTTTACATATTTACTTTCAAAAAAATATTTTTAAGTAAATTTAATTTTTTTTGCTTCAGACCACGGCATTTCCCCACCATAGTATCTATTTGCAATGCGTATTTGTAGTGAAAGGTCAAGAGCAGCTAAACGTTTATAAGCATATTCAAATGAGTTTATGTCTTCTTCGCAGGAATGCTTAAAGGTACATCCTTCTCCTTGACAGATAGAAAGTGTTAGCCGAGTACATCTTCCTCTTGTAGTTAAAGCACTGCAATTAGGAAATATCATTATATCCTGATGTATACTTTTCGGCATGCTATTCCCCCTTTCCAGGTTATTTTATAATAATTGGGGTATCTTTATATTCTATCACATAAAAATTAGCTGATGTAAGTAAAACTTTTTTAAATAAATTAACCAATTCTGTAAATGTAACAAGATTCTTTAAAACATGATAATAAAGTTTTAAAATAAGGTTTCTAATTTAGTTACAAGTATATTTGTGCATTATTTACAATAATATGGTATAATTAATAGTGGTCAATTAGATTTATCAAAGGAGGTTGAAGTCCTAAATGGACTTCAGCGGGAATCTTGTAAGCAGAAGTGAGCGTTCTAAGATTCCCAGTGTTTCGAGTGAAGGAGAAAGCTTAATGAAAGAGTATTTTTTAAACAAAACTAATTGTATGCTTCGCTATAATGATTTTCCGGGCAGCGATATGCCTATTATATTTATTCATGGACTTGGATGTGCTAGCTCGTTTGATTATCCGCAAGTTGCTGCACAAGAAGCCTTGAAAAATCATCGTTGTATTTTAGTTGATCTTCTAGGTGCAGGATACAGTGATAAACCTAATGACTTTGGTTATTCTGTTAAAGAACATGCAGAATATTTAATAGAATTTATTGATTTTTTAAAAATAGATTCATTTATATTATTTGGACATAGTCTTGGAGGGGCAGTTGCACTTTCTTTGGCTGAAATGTGTAAAAATAGAATTTCTAAGCTTATCTTAAGTGAATCAAATCTGGATCAAAGTGCTGAGGGTTCAACAAGCAAGTATATTTCTAATTTTGATATGAAAGAATTTATTAATTATGGATTTAATAAGTTGGTACAGGATAGCCGAATAAGTGGAAATGAGATGTGGTCAGCATCATTATCCATTTGGTTACCCAAAGCTGCCTATTTGATATCTAAATCAGCGGCAAAAGGTGAAGAGCCATCATGGAGAGAAATATTATATTCACTTGAATGTCCTAAAACATTTATTTTTGGAGAAAATTCATTACCAGACCCTGATATGCAAGTTCTATCTGATCATGGTATAAAAATACAGATTGTTAAGCAAGCTGGACATTCCATGGCTTGGGAAAACCCAAAAGGACTAGCTGAGGCAATTATGGAAAGTATCTATATAGAAAGTAATAAAAATCTTCACATTGAGCTGTCACAAAATATCCAATCTTCAAGGATTTATGGGACTGCTCAATGTGATTAGATTTTTACTTTCTATCTAGCCCCAAAAATTATATGAATCAGTGGAACTGAAGACTGTTGGAAATCTATATGTATATTTGTTACCATATTTGTGGTATACTATTATAATAGAAGATAAAAATGCTTATTTAAGCTTTTTATGTAACGAGAGCGTGTTATGCCACCTGAAGAAGGGTGGCCTTTTTAGATAATTAATTTTGGCACTAATATAATATATTATATAAAAAGGAGATTATTTATGTTTAATAAAAACTATGCTAGAAAAAGTAACATATCTATAAAAATGTTTATAAAGGAATTTGGAGGAAGTTTTACAGAGCATATGAAAGAGAGATTGATGGATCTTGAAGTCAGATGTTTTTTAACAAGGAAAGACATAGCTTACAGATTTGACTTGAAGCATGTTGAACATCTACAGTATGAATGTGCTGCTGATGGTGAAGATTCTGTTGCTGTTTCCAGTAAGGAATATGCCTATGGACAATTTGTAGTTATTGAGGAAAATCTTTATTTCTCTGAAAGCTGCCTTGAGAATAAAGATATTATGCAGTCGCCAATGGTAAGCACTATATACAATGCTTTAGACAGCGAAGGTTCCATTTTTGATGAAGGCAGAAACTTGAAGATACTAAATGATAAAAATATTGATTTTGTTGTGGATAGCATATTATCCTCATGTCCGGAAGTATCTGAAGCTTATCGTGATATTGTTAAAGGAATGATATCGAGGGCAAATAACAAATAAATTTTGGTGTTATTAAATTTTTTGATATTTTGTTTTTTACATAAACGATATAATATTGTAGTGTATTGTTTTACGACATAATGGTAATATTATTATTGAGTAAAGAAAGGGCAATACGAAAAATCAAAATGATTGCTTATTTCTGGCAATAGTGATATACTTGACGAGCTAAAAGAAAAATGTTTTTGATATAAATTTGATGTATCAAGGAAGAGATATTTTTCTAAGGAGGAAATTATGAAAACAGGTACAGTTAAATTTTTTAATACAGAAAAAGGATTTGGATTTATCGAAGTAGAAGGAGAAAAGGATGTTTTTGTTCACGCTTCTGCACTTCAAGGAGTAAGCCTTCAAGAAGGAGATAAAGTTCAGTTTGACGTTGAAAGAGGAACAAAAGGACCACAAGCATCCAACGTTGTAAAATTATAATATAAAATTGTAATATAATTTTGAAATGTCATGCCGCCTTGATAAGGTGGCTTTTTTTTATATCATTTTTTTTATAAGGTTTCTAATAATAGTACTCTCATGGCATCCTATAAATTTAAACAGAAAAATATCCCTGTTCTTGTAACCAATCCTATTCTTAATCATAAAATATAATTGATAAGGATTTTAGTTTTTTAAAAAGTATAGGATGATGCAATAATTTTAATAAGGGTGAGGATATGCTATGAAAAAGGTACCAAAATATAGGTTTGAGTATTTAGGATATGATGTAACTAAGTTAAAGCTTATAGGTCAGGGACATCAAGGCAAGGTTTATATGCTGCCCAATGACAAGGTATTAAAGATATTTTATAATCCAGAAGCATGTAAAAAACAACTAGAGGTACTTATGAGCGCAAAAAACAGCAGGTTTTTTCCTACTGTTTATGATTTTGACAGTCATTCTATTGTTATGAGTTTTGTATATGGAAGCCGTTTATCATACTATTTAAAGAATAATAACATTAATAAATCACTTTCCATTGAACTTGTAAAACTTATTGATGAACTGAAAAAACTAGGATTTACAAGGCTTGATGCGAGACTTGGCCATATATTTTTACAGCCGGACGATACTGTTAAGGTTATTGATCCAAGAGAAAGTTATGAAAGAAAACAGCCTTATCCTAAGTCTATGCTAAAGGGACTCCAGAAGCATGGCGACTTAATGCTTTTCTTTGATTATATTAAGCACGACTATCCTGAATATTATAAAAGCTGGAGAAAAATGATGTCTAGAGAGCCTCGTCATTAGAAATTTATAGGAACGCAAGTGAATTTTATAAATTCAAATCTACTTACGTTCCTTTTTAGGGAGATTATAACTTAACCTCCCCATCCGAAAGAGTGATTATCTTGTCTGCTCCTGCAGCTATTTCTAAGTCGTGAGTTACAATAACAAGTGTTTGATTATATTTTTTAGAGGATAACTTAAGCAGGTCTAATACCTCTTTTGAGTTTTTCTTGTCAAGATTTCCGGTAGGTTCGTCTGCAAATATAATAGAAGGCTTGTATATTAATGCTCTTGCTATAGCTGCACGCTGCTGCTGGCCTCCGGATAGCTGTGAGGGAAGGTGAGACCTTCTGCTTGTTAAACCCAATAGTTCTAATAACTCATTCATATAAGGTTCATCTACTTTTTGATGATCCAGCAGCACAGGCAGCTGTATATTTTCTTCCAAGGTTAACACAGGAATTAAATTAAAAAATTGAAATACAAAACCTATTTTTCTTCTTCTGAAAACAGCAAGATCATCTTCTTTCAAAGTATATATATCCTGGTCATCCATAATTATACTGCCTTTTGTAGGCATGTCTAATCCGGCCATGATGTGAAGAAGGGTGCTTTTACCGGAGCCGCTGGACCCTACTATAGCAACAAATTCTCCTTGGTTAATAGCCAAATTTATATTTTTTAAAGCTTCTACCTTTACTTCTCCGCTTCCATAGGTTTTATAGAGTTCTTTTATTTCTAACATTAAACTACCCCCAAATTTAATATTCTTTATATTGCAGTAGATTTTCTTTTTTAATTTTCCTTAAAGGAAAATATATTGCCGATATACCAACAATTATGAAAAACATTATACTTATTAAGGTTTCTTTATAAGGAAATACGTATGCTATATCATGTCCACTTCTAAAGATCTTACCGATTATTATAGAATTTAACCATCCTAAAGCAGTTCCATAGATTATTCCTATAATTGAGTATAGAATGCCTTCTAAATACATTATTTTCTTTATGCTATTCTTAGAAGCACCCACAACACCTAAAAGAGCCAGTTCCTTACTTCTTAAAATTACATTAGTATTTACTATATTAAATACATTTGCCATACTTATAAGAGCTATAAATGCTATAACACTAAAGTAAAAGAGTTTGCTAAACTTAATATATTTATCATTTTTTTCGCTAAAAATAGAACAACTATTAACTTTGCCATTGTCATAACATGTCTTCCACTTTTCTAACAGCTCGGAGCCAATATCTCCTCTTTCTTTATTGCTTACATTATCCTTATAGCTTACGACCATGCCTTTAAGCTGTGCAGGCTGTAATTTATCAAGCTCCAGCTTTTTATCAGCATCTGCTCCAATATTTTTAGGTATATTTACAGATTTTTTTTCAATCATCTTATTGTAAAGCTCCGTAGGCATGTATATTATTGGGGATGCATCACTAAAGTTTCCCTTATCGAAGAGTATGACTCTAACAATACCTAAGACCTTTACCTTCATAGCTTCACTCACTGTATTATCATTACTTTCAAATTTGCCGGCATAGGTCAAATTAGCTGTATCAATTAATATTTCATCTCCTGCCTTCAGAGTTGAAATATCTTTCTTCTTGTATTTTGTGCCGCTTAAACTTTTAAGATCTTGTTCATAGTATATTTGAGTAATAAATACACCATTTTCTTTTTTCATTTTTTCTTTGTTATTGAATTTGTTTAAAAGATATGGTGAAAGCTGATCAATAGTATCCAAATCAATGGGGACTATTTCAGATTTTATATTTGTATAATTATTGCCCTTTATATTAATTGCATCACCCTTTACCATTACTTTTTTCTCTGGTAAAAAGGTGTAAGATTTTATACATTGATATATGCTGTAAACATCTTTAACTCCATAAATTTTTTTTGTATTGTCTGCAACTAACTTTATTTGTTCACTATTATTTCTTATCATATCTTTGCTGTCTTTTTCTGTATACAAGTTAGAAAAATAATGGTTATGACTACATAGCTGCATGTCTATCGGCAAAGCTTCATAAGGAAGCTGTTCTATATTGCCGACTAAACTGCTAAATGTAATAAAGAGGGTTATTGAAAGTACAATAGAAACCACCGTTGTTCTAAATCTTCCTTTATTACTTCGAATATTTCTATTTGCTATAATTCCTTCAATGTTAAAAAGCTTATTAATAAAAGTCCATTTTTTTATATTTATCTTTTTAACCTCATAATTTCTGTTAGTGAAACAATCGAGAGGCGATATCTTTTTTACTTTTCTAAGCATAGACATTACTGATAAGTACAATGTTATAACAGTTAAAAGTATTGTTACTAAGATGCTGTACAGGGAATAATAAGTTTTTACAGTAATTGATTTGCTTAAAATCAAACTATTAAAGGCTTTAAACAGTAATGAGCCTGTGGACATACCTAACAGCAGACCAATAGGCAGGGCTATTATACCAACTATAAAAGCTTCTTTTAAAATAATTCTTTTTATCTGCTTATTAGTTCCGCCTATAGCCTTTATTAATCCATACTCCTTCATTCGTTCCATGGTAGATATATTAAAGGAATTATATATAAATACTAATGTTGAAATCATTACAATAACAGCTATCATAAAAAAAGTAATATAGTCTAATAGAGCACTTTTGCTTCTGCCTTCTCCTAATGCAGTTAATAGTGGTTCATTTTTTAAGACTTTATTAGCATCTATACTAAAGTCTTTGACTAAGCTTTCAATTTTACTATTTAATTTTCCTACTTCCTTTAACTTTACATAGACATCTGCACTATCAGACTGCATATTACTGCTTACTGAATATGCATCAAATGTCCTCATAAAAGCATTGTTAGTATATTGTGAAAAGCCTACAATAGTATAATCTATATTTGTATTATCATTTAGTCTGAAGGTTACTTTATCCCCGATATTTTTTTGCTGCTTATCTTTAAAGTCTGAATTTAATATTAGCTCATCAGCATGCTCAGGCAATCTTCCTTCTTGCAGCTTTACACCCAATAAATCAAAGCCATCTTTATTTATTTTATTGAGCAGCAGTGTTCTGTCTCCTAATTGTGTGCTTCCAAGCCTTTCGCGAAAGGCTGCTTTTTCTACTGCTGAATGTACTTTAATTGCTGGAAATTTATCCTTTTGTGTTAGCTTAAAGATAACATGATAATCTCCATCTTCCCGTAACATAGTAATAATATTTTGCTGTGAAGAATAAATCATGTGTCCTGTGCCGCTTATAAACATAGTAGCCAGTATTATTGCAATAATATTAACCAAGGTTCTTTTTTTATTTTGCTTAAAATACTTATTAGATACCTCTAAATACCCATTCATTTAGATTTCCACCCCGCTTTCATCTATGCTTATAAATATACTCTCTAATTCTTACTGCAAGATAAATACCTTCCTTACACATTTGTAAGAAAGGTAATTGTAAACTTGCTGCCATATTCCTTTGTGCTTTCTACCTGTAAAAAGCCGCCCTGACCTTCTATTATACTTTTGGAAAGAGCTAAGCCTATTCCTATGGATTCAGTGTTCTTAATACTGCTTCTGCTTTTTCCTTTATAAAACCGTTCAAAAATATGAGGCAAGTCTTCTTTATCAATACCTTCTCCATTATCGCTTATGGTAATTTTATGATAGAGAAGATTGTTTTCATAGCAAATAGAAATCTCACCCTGCTGTTTTGTATGTTCAACAGAGTTTTTTATTATATTTGTTAATGCTTCGCTTGTCCATCCTATATCATGAGAGTATGAGCCATCTTCAAGATTTACTGAAAGGTTTATATTTTTTTCTTCTATAATTATTAATAAAGGCTCTATAGCTTTTTCTATAGTTTCTTTAAAGCTTCTGCTTACCTTATTGTACTCTATTACTCCACTTTCGATTTTAGCCAGTTTTAATAATTTTTTTATAAGCCACTCCATGCTGTACAAGGAACTCCTCATTTTGCAGCCTATTTTTTCTATCTCGTTTTCATCCATGGAAGAATTGTTAATCAATGCTTCAGTAAATAAGTTCATAGAAGTTATGGGTGTTTTAAGCTGATGGGATATGTTGGCTAAGGTATCCTTTAAAAAAAACTTTTCCTTAGTAAGTTCTTTTAATGCATTTTCAAGTCTTTCTGCCATTTGATTAAAATTATGTGCAAGTACACTAAAGGAATCTTCTCCTATAAATGAAAATCTTAAAGAAAAATCTCCTTCAATAACTTTTTTTATTCCTTGATTTAGTTTTTCAATATAAATATTAATCTTCCTATAAAATAAGAGGGTAATTAAATATAACATTATAATAGAAAGGACAATAAGAATATTCACCCGTAATTTCAGGCTTTCGTAGGATTTATTTACACTAGGAATTAGCTTGATGTCCATGTCCTCTTTATAACCATAGGTAGCCATAATTTGCTTTCCGGCTTTATAATATTCTATTTTTGTATCTTGTGTAAAAACTGAAGCAATTTTATCTTCCTGAATAGAATGTGTATTTGAAAGAGCTCCAATTAATGCATAGCTTTCACTTATGTAATTGCTTTTGATTTTATCAAAGCTTATATTAATAAAAATATTCAATACAGCTATTAAAACAATTATATTTATAAGCCATAGGAGACTAAATTGTTTTAAAAAATTGTTTTTAAATATATTATTCATTTTAAAATTTACTCCTCTATAACATTTTTATCCCACTTATACCCTAAGCCTCTAACTGTTATTAGATAGCTTGGATTTGATGGCTCGTCTTCAAGTTTTTCTCTAAGTCTTCTCACATACACAGCAGCTGTATTTTCATCTACAAAATCTCCTTGAATATCCCACAGCCTATGGAGAATTTCTTCCTTAGAAATAACCTTATATGGGTACCCCATAAAATATAAGAGCAACTTATATTCAACAGCTGTTAGAATAATATCCTTTTTGTTTTTATAAACCTTTGCTGCTAAACTATTTACTTCTATATTTCCGGAAATAAGTCTTGTTTTTTGAGAATTGCTTGTCCTTCTAAGTACCGCTTTAATTCTTGACAAGAGTTCCTTAATTCTAAAGGGTTTTGTAATATAATCATCACCACCAAGATCAAAGCCTAGGACTACATTTACTTCTTCATCTAATGCTGTTAAAAAAATTATTGGAATCATGCTGTTTTCTCTTATGTACTTACAAAATTCATATCCATTGCCGTCGGGTAATCCAATATCTAAAAGAATAAGCTGAAACTCATCGCTAAATAATTGCTTTGCACTTAATAGGTCACCTGCTCTGATTACTTCGAAGCCTTCATTTCTCAAATTGTAATCTATTCCTAAGGCAACAGCCTCATCATCTTCAATCAGTAAAATTTTAATGTTATCCATACTTTCCTCCTAAAGCTTATATGAAGTAACGTATTAACAATATTCTCTTATGGAATTTATAACTAAAAAGTTAATTGATGGGTATTTATTTTATTCTAGCATAGAATCCTATTTCAGTGAATCTTGGCTAAAAACTGTAGAATAGATTTTATTAAAAAAATAAAGCTCCAAAGCACCTTACTGGTACTCTAGAGCTTCTAACTTTATCTATACTATATATTAACTTTTTTATTTTTATTAATTTTGCTATATCCTTTTTTGATAAGATAAATAACTAACCTGATGGCAAGATATACTCCAAATATTTCAATAAATCCCCATAGCCCGGCAGTTATATCCTTAAACTCCATATTACCTCTTTTTGTAATTTTCTGCTCAATCTCTATGGCAAATACAAAGACAACCATAACGGTAAAGGTATAAATAAAAGATATAACCTCAACACTGTATTTTGCTAATTGCTTAAATATAAGATTTGTAATAAGGAATATAATCATTCCTATAATACCAATTATTAAAAAATGAAGCTGCTTGTCAGTCATATTGTAACCCATGGTTTTAAATAACTGTATAAGCAGGTCATGTATATTATTAGTTATTGAAGAAATCATTTTTAACATATAAACCATTTTTATCACCCAATAATATTATAGCATACTTGTACGCATTGTTACATGGAAGATAAATTAGAAGCCGACATATAAATAGCTTATACAATAAATTTATTTTACTTCAATTTGACCATCTTCAATTAATTTATCAGCAATCCATCTTGCTACTTTTCCTGTTATGGTTATACAGTGATTTTTTCTTTCTGGGCTCTTAAAATTATCTCCAGCCCATTGTCTTGTTATTACACGGCAGCAGTTTGATTTATATTCACTTATTATATAATCATGAAGTGCTTTAGACATTTCAAACATTTTGTCATTCATAGCTTCACCTTGAACTCTTCCGTATACCATACCTAAAGCCATCTGTCCGCCTGATACAGCACCACATAAGCAGCCTGCCTTACCCATCCCGATAGGAAATCCACTTGCTAATTTAACAATGCTAGGATCATATGGTTTCCCTAAAAGTTCATTTATAGTTTGTACTACTGATTCACTGCAAAAATATGTACCACTTCTAAAAAGTTCTTCTGCATTTTCTTGTACTTTATCAAGTATTTCCTCTTTAATAAGTTCTTTAGTATCTAAAATAGTCACTATATATTCCCCCTCAAGCATATAACATAGTTATGGATAAACAACTTCAACTATAAACTTATATAGTATGAAAAGGCGGTGAAGTTTGGCCATTTTCCTACTATATAAGTTAAGTTTACGTATTGTTTATCTGTAATACGATTTTTATTATATAGTACATAACTTAAATCTACTAATAGATAAATCCAATAGAGCAGGCTGCAACTATTAAAAAACGTAATAATAAGGCTTGTCTATACTATGTTATAATATTAACATTGTTTGAAAATTTTAAGAACTTATAATGTAAGGAGCGGCATTTATGAATGAATTTTTAAAGAAGTATCCGGTACCTATAGTAGGACTCATATTAGGACTTGCAGCAGCAGGAAATCTTGTACAAAGTTATGGTAATACATACAGAAATATCTTTGGTATAATATCATCTATACTACTTATTTTAATGCTTTTAAAACTTGTGAAATATTTTAAAGGTGTATCAGAGAGTTTGGAAAACCCAGTAGTAGCCGGAGTCTTTCCAACACTTACTATGGCAATTATGATATTATCAACATATTTAAAGCCTTATAACTCAAAATTAGCGTATGCAATTTGGATTATTGGGTTTATAGGTCATGTTTGCCTAATTATTTGGTTTACAAAAAAGTTTGTAATAAATTTCAGCATAAAAAAGGTTTTTCCATCTTGGTTTGTTGTTTATGTAGGGATTGTTGTGGCAAGTGTTACAGGACCGGTTTATAACATGGTATCTATAGGAAAGCTATCATTTTGGTTTGGATTTGTCATCTATTTAATACTTCTTCCTGTAATATTATATAGAGTTGTGAAAGTTAAGGAGTTACCTGAGCAGGCTCTGCCTACACTGGCAATATTTTCAGCCCCTGCAAGCCTCTTGCTTGCAGGATATATGAATTCTTTTCAAGCAAAGAATATGGCTATAGTTTGGTTTTTGATGACATTATCAATTGTTATGTACGGTGCAATTATCATTATTTTGCCTAGATTATTACGTTTAAAATTTTACCCAAGCTATTCATCATTTACCTTTCCTTTTATAATAAGTGGAATAGCAATAAAATTAACCAATGGATTTTTAACTAAAATAGGACAACCTATTTTTATACTTAAGTATTTGGTTAAGTTTCAAGAAATACTAGGAATAACACTTACACTTTATGTTTTATTTAGATATATTCTATTTCTATTCCAAGGTAATAAAGTAGCGTTAAGCTCTAAAAGTGAAGCAAGATAATATTAATATAATAGGCTATGTTAAAGAATCATGTTGAAAACGGAACACCCTATTTATATACAGAATTATCCATATAATATATAATTGAATTAGTTCGCAGTTGTAATCCAATACGAATTAGTTTACTCTATTTAGCTCTTAGCAATTATTAACTTGATTTCATGAAGGAGAAAATTACATGGAGAATTGTGTAAGTATTTTAGGTATAAAATTTTCAAAGTTAAACCTCAAGGAAACAGTAGACCTAATAGATGCTAAGGTATCGGAATGTAGTAATAGTGTGTTTCATCTTATTACTGTAAATCCAGAAATTGCAGTTCAAATTCAGGATGACCCAGAATTAAAAAAAATATCACTTGAGGCAGACTTAAGAACGCCTGATGGTATAGGCATTGTTTTTGCTTCAAGATTAAAAGGGAATCCTGTACCAGAACGAGTTACAGGTTATTACTTACTTTTGGAAACACTTAAAGTTGGGAATGAAAAAGGATGGTCTTTTTATTTGTTAGGTTCAGATGAGGAAGTCAATAGGAAAGCATCTGAATATATTGCAAGAAATTATCCTAACGTTAAAATTACTGGAAGATATCATGGCTATTTTAAAGATGAAGAAGATTGTTTAATTGTTGAAAATATAAAGAACGCAAGCCCAGATATTCTTATTGTTGCATTGGGGTCCCCACTTGCAGATAAATGGATTTATAGCCATAAAGATAAGATAAACGCTAAGGTGGTTTTTGGTGTAGGAGGAAGTCTCGATGTGATTACAGGAAAAGTTAAACGTACACCAAGAATTTGGGAAAAGTTGAATTTGGAATGGTTACATAGAAGAATAACTCAGCCTTCAAGAAAAGAAAGACAAAAGAAATTAAAGGTTTTTGCATATAGAGTTTTCATAGAAATAATTCGTAAAAATACAATATAATTATTTCGCAATCTTCTTATGGGCTGCATTAATTAAATTTTTAGGATTAGTTTAGCCATGTAAACAATTATAAGCCAAGGGATCATTGGGAGGTTATAAATGATGATAAAACAAGCAGGTATTGATAACAGCAAAACAGTTGCAGAATTGGCTATGTTACTATGGCCAGACAATGAGATTAGTGATTTAGAAAAAGAAATGACAAATTACATTACTTCTGAAAATGGAGCAATTTTTATTTATTTTAATGGAACTTTACCAGTTGGTTTCGCACAGTGTAGTTTAAGAAACGATTACGTTGAGGGAACGGAAAGCAGTCCCGTTGGCTATTTGGAAGGTATCTTCGTAAAAGTTGAGTATCGTAAGAGAGGTGTTGCGAAAAACCTTCTTATTCAATGTGAAGAATGGGCAAAAGGTAAGGGATGTAGTGAATTTGCAAGTGATTGTGAGTTAAATAATACGGAAAGTTTAAAATTTCATTTATTAATTGGTTTCGAGGAAGCAAATAGAATAATTTGTTTCAAGAAAAATCTGTAAGGATAGAGTTTTAGTTCGTAATCCTCTTCTATGACGAACTAAAGAAGTCCATTAACTGGACTTCTTTTAATATGGTTATAATATCAACACTATTCTTTAACAAAGCTATATAATAAAATTAAGGGGGCTGTCCCCAAAATGACTTAAATCTATCGCGTGGTATTTGAATTCTAGGAAACGTTCGCTTCGCAGATAAGACTAATAATTAAAAAATTTATAAATCCTAAATCTTATAAACTCACTTCGCTCGGACAGTATAAGATTCTTAACGGCTTTATAAATTTTTTAATTAAAGTCTTATTGCTGCTTGCTCAAATGTTTCTACGTATTCAAATAACACGCTATGTTTAGTTATTTTGAGGACAGCCCCTTGTTTATTATTTATTAAATATACTATAATCAGGATTCTTGCCGTCTAATATATTCTTAACTCTAAGTCCTATAACAGGAAGATACTGAGGATGAGTAAGTATATAGAACTGCTCTTCTTCTATTGCAGTAAATACACTCATAGCTATTGAATGTATAGGCATACCTGTTTTTATAACAAAGTGAGCTCTTTCTAAACCAGCCTTATAAGATTCACTTTCATAGTAAGGATCCTTAGGGTCTATAGCAAATCTTTCAGGACGATGTCTGTCGCAGTTATCAAGATCTGTTTGTACAAAACCCGGACAGAAAACAGACATCTTTATTTTTGAGTTCATAGCTTGAAGGCTGTAGTTAACTGATTCAGTGAAGGCAACTGCAGCATGCTTTGTTGTATGATACGCTGCCATGCTTGGTGTAGTTAAAAGTCCAGCTACGGATGCTACATTAACTATATGGCATGGAGTATCCTGCTTTAGCATTATTGGAACAAAAGCTTTTACACCGTGAATTAATCCATATACATTAGTACCAAATATCCAATCCCAATCTCTAAGAGGAACCTCCCAGGCAGGACCTGAAACAACAACTCCCGCATTATTTATAAGAAGGTCCACTGAGCCAAATTTATCAATAGTAAGCTTTGATAGATTTTCTACATCTTCATATTTAGTAACGTCCATTACTAAGGTTTCAACTTCTGCGCCCATTTCTTTAACTGTGTCAGCAGTTCTCTTTAAATCAGCATCTATATCTCCTAGTACAAGCTTCATGCCTTTTCTGGCAGCTTCTTTTGCAAATTCTGCTCCAAATCCGTTTCCTGCTCCTGTTATTACCGCAACTTTGTTTTTAAATTCCCTCATTATAATATCCCCCTATTCTAAAACATAAGCTTTTTCAAAACCAGCTCTTACAGCTTCTGCAATTCTTCCTGGTTTGTCAGCATCACCAATTACTCTAACTTTATCAAAATGTTCTTCAAGAACTGATACAAGAGCTTTGTTTGATCTTATTCCAAGTGAAAGAACAACTTTATCAGCTTCTACCTTTATTGTTTCATTAGTTTTAGTGTTTACAAGTTCTATGAAACCTTCGCTGATTTTAGATAATCTATGTCCTGGAAGCATATTTACTCCGTGCGTTTGGAAGTTTTTCATAACAGTTGCAAGATTAGCAGGGTAGATTCCTGCTCCTATTGTAGGAAGCATATCTGCAACTGTTACTTTGTTGTTTCTTACAGCAAGGTATTCAGCAGTTTCTAATCCTGTCATACCTGCTCCAAGTATAACTACTTTTTCATTTTCGACTTTAATCTTACCGCTTAATATATCTGAAACATTATATACATTTTCTCTATCTATTCCTTCTACAGGAGGAACTACAGGATTTGAACCGGCACCAACAAATACAGCATAAGGATTTAATGCTTTTATAGCTTCTAAAGTAGCTTCTGTGTTAAGTCTTACTTCTACGCCAAGCTTCTTAAACTGAATATCATAGTATTCTACAAGCCAAGTAAGCTTATCCTTCTTTGGAGGTTTGTTTCCTAATGCAAGCATTCCACCAAGCTCACTTTCTTTTTCAAAAAGAACAACTTTAAATCCTTTAGTAGCTAAAACTCTAGCGGATTCCATACCTGAAGGGCCTGCACCTATTACAGCAACTGTTCTGCCTTCTCCATTTTTATCCATGCCATCAAATTCAAGTTCTCTTCCCATTCTTGCATTAACCGCACATTTGATTGTCTTGCAGCCTTCTAATTCTTCTATGCAGTGAAGACAAGAAATACATGGACGAATATCTTCATCTCTTCCTTCCATAGCCTTGATTCCCCATTCAGGATCAGCAAGCTGTGCTCTTCCAAGTGCCACAAAGTCAACATTGCCTTCTGCTATTAGACTTTCAGCAAAGTCAGGCTTTCTGATAACATCTGTTGCTATAACAGGAATCTTAACAGCATTTTTAACAGCTTGAGCCAAGTGTCTCTTCCAGCCTTGATCAAAGGCAATTGGCTCTATAATAGTATAGCCCGATTCATAAAGACCGCTGCTTACATTTATTGCGTTAACTCCTATGCTTTCAAGATAAAGTGCTGCCTTAACAGCTCCTTCAAGATTAAGACCGCCTTCAACAAACTCATCTCCGCTGATTCTTACGCTTATCGGGAAGTTAGGGCCGCAGATATTTCTTATTCCCATGATAATCTCTGTTATGAATCTCATTCTGTTCATAAAGCTTCCGCCGTATTTGTCAGTTCTCTTGTTTGTATATGGGCTTATGAATTGACCAATTAGATAACCGTGAGCACCGTGAAGCTCTACCCCGTCTATTCCGGCAGTCTGAGCAATTTTAGCTCCTGTTACAAACTTTTTAACTAAATCTTCAACTTCAGCAGTTGTAAGTTCCCTAGGCATTTCCTGACAAACCTTGCAAGGTATTGGACTTGGCGCTACTATCTGTCTTCCGTTTATTACTCTTCCATGGCTTTCTCTTCCCGGGTGGTGAAGCTGTACAAATATTTTTGTATCATGCTTATGAACTGTTCTTGCCAATCTCTCTAGTTGAGGGATATGGTTTAAAGTCATAGCGCTTAGCTGGTTTGGTGTTCCAACACCGGTTTCGCTATCGATTCTTGTTATTTCAGTTATTATAAGCCCGCAGCCGCCTTTAGCTCTTTCTTCATAATATCTTATAAGCTCTTGAGTAGCTTCTCCTGTTGAACTTGCCAGTGAAGTTCCCATTGCAGGCATAACAATTCTGTTCTTAAGTTCCAGATTGCCAATCTTACCTTTTGAAAAAAGATTTTTGTACTTCATATAAATCCTCCCCTAATCCTAAATTTAATGAAAACCTTAAAGTATGTTTATAATTTAACATACCAGGACTATGAATACATTGTTAATAAACCACAAAAAATCTTGCTGTAATTGTGCATGATGACATATAATTAAGCTGTGAGGTGATAGAATGTCCATAGAATTTAGTGAAATTTATAACAAAATAAAAAAGCAGCTTCCTGCCATAGATTTATTAAATGATATTAAAAGCTGCAGCTTAAAGGATATAAGATTTATTACTAAAACTTCAAACCTAGAGCAAAAAGACATTCTTTATGTTGGAAAAGCCTCACAACTTGAAAATATTAAAAGCAATAAGAATTTAGGAAATTTTATAATTTATAATGACAGTAATGAAAATGTTGATGGAAGCTTTACAAATATTGCAGAAGTAAAGGATGAAGAAGATTTATATACCGCTTTTAATCTAATAAAGGATATGTTTGTTAAAGACATGAAAGTTTCAAATCCTGCATCTACGCTTTTAAAGTCACTGGCTCAAGGAAAGGGACTTAAGTACCTTCTAAAAATAGGAGCAGAGACACTAAATAACCCTGTTATTTTAATAGATGCTAATTTTTCTATCATTTCTTATTCTAATAATAAACATATAAGCGATGAGATTTGGAGTAAAAATATTCAAACAGGCTACTGCAGTTATGAGTTTATAGCTGAGGTTCAAAAGCTAAAATCAGTAAGGAACTCTCCTTCAAACAACGAGCCTTTTATAGTTACCTGTGATGCAAGTCCTATAAAAAGAGTTGTAAGCAAGGTTATGCTGAATTCAAAGTTTATTGGATATCTGCTGCTTTTAGAATGCGGGGATACAATTACCGAAGATCATCTAGAACTTTTTAAGGTATTAAATAGTGCTATTACAGAGGAATTAAAAAATAATTCTTTGTATGGAAATATCAAAGGCTTAAAATATGAAAATCTAATTTATGATCTCTTAGAAGGTAAAATTGATTCAGAGGAAATAGCAAGAGAAAGAATGAAAAATGCCGAGTTTTCTTTTGGGGTCAATCTTTTTGTATTGACTATAAGTTTATCTGAATACAGTGCAAAAAGTACTCAAGGAAGAAATCTTAAAGAGAATATAGAGAAGCTTTTAATAGCTTCTAAGTCAGTATTTTATAAAGAAGATATAGTTATATTAGTAGATATGAAAGATAATAAAATAAATGATAAAGATTTTATAACTAAAATAGAAGGTTTTTTACAGGATAATAATTTAAAGGCAGCAATAAGCAGTAAATTCTCAAGACTAATTGAATTAAATAATAACTACTTGGATTCAAAAAAAGCTTTAGATATTTCAAAATCTCTAAATAGAACTAATAATTTTATTAAATATGATGACTATAAGTTCTATGCACTTTTAGGTAATATTTCAGGTGATATAAAAAAATACTGCCATCCAGCAGTTTTAAAACTTATAGAATTTGATAAAAGTAATTCTACAGATTATTTTGAAACACTAAAAACCTTTCTTATAAATAATCAAAATACAAACCTTACTTCAGAAAGGCTTTTTATTCATAGAAACACTCTAAATTACAGAATAGCAAAGATAAAAGAAATTATAGGATTAGAATTAAAAGACAGCGAGGAAATATTTAATATAAGCTATACTTATAAGCTCTTAGAATTTTTAGGATATAAAAGCCTCAATTGGACTGAGAAATAGTTCAATTGAGGCTTTTATAATGATAAAATAATATTAAAAATAAACTGGCAACTAAAGTTATCGCAGGCTTCGCTTTAAAGTCCGCAGTGCTTTGCGTGGAAAATAATATATAATCTTGGTGAGTACTTTGCGGATGTTCTAAGGTTCGTGAAGCCATAAAACCAAGAGCCTCTAGAAATTCGCTTTAACTTTTGCTATCTTTAAAGCGAAGCTTCTATTATAAATGTTAATATCATATTTTACTTTTGTTAGCTCAGAAGAGAGGCTCTAAGTTTTATGACTTCACTTCACCAAGAACATTGGCAAAGTACTCAATCAATCTTATATATTATTTTCTACACTGCCCTACATACTTTGAAGCAAGCCTATAATACTTTTGTTATTCTCTAGTTAATCAGGTTAAATATTAGGCTTTGTTAAAAGCAAATAATGGCCTTTTTATCATTTGTATATTTATATATAAACCTATTTAAATATTTAAATATTTAAATATTTACTTGAGCCATGCAGGTTTGCAGTAGAATTGCTTATATCAACACTATTATTAAACATCGCAAAATATTAAAAAGTTTTAATTATAAGACCAATCATTGCGTAAGTCGTATAGATATTATAATTGCGTATAAAAAATACATAGGCTGGGTGTAAAGACCGAGAGCAGGTGTAGAAAATAATATTTTAATTTAATTAATGACTTTGCCCATGTTCTTGGCGAAGTAAGGCCGAAAAGCTTAGAGCCTCTCCTCTGAGCAAGCTAAAAGTATTTTAAGTTTACTAAAAGTATTTTGAAGCCTACGGCTATTAAAGAAACAAGAAGTCAAAGCGAATTTATAGAGGCTCTTAGCTTTTCAGTATTACAAGCCCTAGAACATACGCAAAGTCATCATAAAGTAAAATATTATTTTCTACACTAGGCTCTATGGTCTTTACACCTCAGCCTGCGGCAATTTATTTCGCAATTTTATTAAATGGAGTAGAAAAAATGCAGATAACAATAAAAGATAAAAAAATAACTTATACTTTACAAAGAAAAAATCGTAAAACTATTTCTATAAAGATAACAAATAAAGGAGAGGTAGTAATAAGTGCTCCTTTGCATATAAGTGATGAAAAAATAAATGAAGTAATAGAAAAAAAGTCTAATTGGATTTTATTAAAGCTTGAAGAGTTTAGTTTAAGAGAGCCTTTAAAGGAAAATACTTTTTTAGATGAGAGAAAGTTGAAATTTTTAGGTGAAAAATATAATTTGAGTTTATTTGATACCTTTAATTCTAATATAGAAATAATATTTGATAGTAAAAATTTCAAGATATATGTTCCAAAATCAATAAAGGAAAATAAGGAAGATTATATAAAGGCAGCTCTTGTAAGCTGGTATAGAAATAGAGCTGAAAAAATATTTACAGAAAAAGTTAAATCTTATGCCGAAAAACTTAAGGTTTATCCCAAAAGAATAGTAATAAAAGATCAAAAAACAAAGTGGGGGAGCTGCTCATCAAAAGGAAACATAAATTTTAATTTTAGAGTTATTATGGCGCCTGAAAATATAGTAGATTATCTTGTAGTACACGAATTATGTCACTTAGTGCATATGAATCATTCAAGTAACTTTTGGAATTTAGTTAAAAGTATACTTCCTAATTATAAAGAAGCTGAAGAATGGCTTAAGATAAATGGTATAAATTTAAATATATAAAAGATTATTATATTAAAAAAGTATTAGAATTTTGCCGAAAAGTTGGTGTAATATAGCTAAAACTTTTTAATATATGTATAAAATATTAAATTTTATCGACCAAAAACGACAAAATGTTAAAAATATTGTATATTTTTTGTAGAAATATATTGACTATAAATATAAACAGTGTAACATAAAAAGTGAGACATTTTGTTTATTGATTTCTCATTTCTCATTTAAAAGAATAACTAAATTATAAAGTAATTGTTATTAATACCTTAATTTTAATATACAATGCAATAGTTCTAATACATTAATGTGAGAGCTATATTTCATTGTACATAGGTTAAGGTTGTATATAAGGTGGGTTAATTAATGGATATTAAGAGTGCAATAATTGAGGCTATGATTGAAATTTCACAAATGTTTGGCTTAAATATATCCTTTAAAGGAGAAACTAAAGAAGGTCATCAATTTACTGGTGAGCAGGTAAATGTTCTTATCGGTCTTACAGATGGAATTAGGGGAAATGTAATTATGGGTTTTAAGAAGGATACAGCTTCTAGTATTGTATCTGCAATGATGGGTGGAATGGAAGTTAAAGAGTTTGATTTTATGGCAAAAAGTGCAATCGGAGAATTGGCTAATATGACATTGGGATCTGCAGTTATGAAGGTAAAGTCTTCAAATGTAGTTAATTTATCACCGCCTACCGTGGCTGTTGGACAAGATATGTTTTTAACGGTTAGTGGAAATAGCTCAACTAAGATGGAATTCAAGCTTAATGATGAAATATTTAATATGATACTTTCAGAAAGTTAAAAGGGGAAGAAGCTTAAGCTTTATCCCCTATTTTTTCGCCCATAAGGACATAAGTTTCATAACCTAAATTAGTTTGCTTCAGTATTTCTTCATCAATTTTAATTTTATCAGGTTCAAAAAATAATATTACTGTAGAACCACCGAATTTAAAATAGCCCTT
The DNA here is from genome assembly GCF_016765585.1 of Clostridium rhizosphaerae. Taxonomy (GTDB): domain Bacteria; phylum Bacillota; class Clostridia; order Clostridiales; family Clostridiaceae; genus Clostridium_AT; species Clostridium_AT rhizosphaerae. Next base: position 361,737 of record NZ_JAESWC010000014.1, on the reverse strand, counting down.
CTCTTCTCCTTTAGTAACCTTTTTGTTTGGAGTATAAGTTTGTATTATTGAACCAACGCAGGTTGCACCTACTTCTACATAAAGAATATCTCCAAAGTTATCTGATTTAAATACACTCCATTCTCTTTTGTTTTCACAAAAAAGTTTTTCTACTTTTTGAAGTGCTACTGGATTTACAGAATAATAAGCACCCTTTATTTTTTCCGTTTCACCGCATATGCCGCTGTCTATAAAGTGAAAGCGGTGATAATCTGTAGGACATAGTCTTAAAATCAGACATACACCTCCAGAATATTTAGAAGCTGTCTTATTATCTTTTATAAGCTCTTTTAGGCTGTAAGTAAAGCCTTTAACCTGAACAAGCTTATTCAAATCAATATTTTCGTAAGCGAAAAGTCTTCCATCTCCAAGTGATACCACTGCTTTTTCACTTATATCTATAGGACGGGCAACAGGTTTTAACTTTCTGAAAAAGAAATCATTGAAGGAAGTAAAGTTAGCTTCATCTTTTTCAGCTTGCGACATATCAAGTCCAAATTGTTTAATAAAGCCTTTAACTTTACTTTTACTTAAGCTTCTATCTAAGTACCAGCCATAAATACTGGAGAATAACTTTTTCTTTATAATACCTTCTAAGAGTTTCATGCCAACTGGAGAAGAGTAAGTCCAATTTAAATATTTTTCTCCTGCAACCTTTTCAACTTCATAATCTTTAGTTTTTCTGTTGTAGTACTTAATCATTTTTTTCCCCTTTCAGTGAAGACACAGGATAATTTAAGGTTATTTTATCACAATAGTAACATACTTAACCAGCAAAATATAAATTTTAAATTTGACAAATAGCAGAAAATTACATAAAATTAAACTGATTGTATCAAAATTTTAATAAATTGCTGACTGGTTAATAGTTTCATACACGTATGAATAAATTTGGAGTGAATTTTATGATGAATAAGACAAAAATGTCAATCTTTGAATCAGCTATAAAAGTATTTTCTATAAATGGATATGATGGAGCTACCATGGATGACATGGCACAGGAAGCCGGCGTAGCAAAGGGTACACTATACTATCATTTCAAAAGTAAAGAAGAAATATTTAGATATATAATAACTGAAGGCATGGAGCTTATTAAGGAACAGCTTGAAACTACTGCAGAAAGAGAGAAGGATTCCCTTTCAAAGTTAAAAGCTATCTGCAAGCTTCAGCTTAATTTAGTTTATGAGAAGAAAGATTTTTTCAAGGTGGTTATGAGCCAGCTTTGGGGTCAGGAAATCAGACAGCTGGAGCTTAGAGACATAATACAAAAGTATATTTGCAATATTGAAAAATATATTAAAGAAGCTATAGATGATGGCCTTATTAAGAATGGTGAACCATACTTTATGGCATATACTTTCTTTGGAGCCCTTTGTTCAGCCGCAGTATATGAGCTAATAAACAAAGACAAAAATAATATTGATGATATTTCAGAAAGTTTAATGCAGAATATTTTGCATGGAATACAAGCATAAAAGGATTAAATCCAGATTTCTAAGTTATTTGAAATCTGGATTTTTTTTATTATAAAAATATTGACAAACCCTAAAAAAAGAGTTATAACTATAACTGACCAGTCAGTTTATACTGAACAGTCAGTTCAGCAATTAATAAAGAGGTGAAGTTTATCTCTTAAAAAAGTATGGGCCTAGTGATTAAATTTTTTAGGCTTACTAGGAGGACAGGAGGGTTATAATGAATTTTTTTAAGGTAGCAGGAAGAGATATTTCTAGTATATTTAAGAATCGTTTTATTAGAGTATCTGTTATAGCAATTATTGTTGTACCGCTTTTGTATAGTTTACTATACCTCTATGCTTTCTGGGATCCGTATAATAGGCTGCAGGATCTGCCTGTAGCAGTAGTTAATATGGACAAAGGGGCAACAAAAGACGGGGAACCGGTAAACTACGGAAAAGATTTGGTAGACAAACTGAAAGATAACAATAAAATAGGCTGGCGGTTTGTGTCTAAGGAAGAAGCTGAGAAAGGCTTAAAAGACAAAAAGGGATATTATGCTATGTTTGTCGTTCCAGAGGACTTTTCAACTAAAGTTATTAGTGCAAAGGATGGAAAACCACAGGAGCCTAGTATTTTATATTCTTCAAACGATAAGAAAAGCTTCTTAGCATCTCAAATAAACGGAAAAGTATTAGTAGAGCTTAAATCAGAGCTTACTAAAAATATCGTTGACGAGTATACTAAGGTAACTTTTGATAATCTTTATGATGTTAAAGATGGCATGCAAAAGGCTTCAGACGGAAGTAAGGAACTTTATGATGGTGTTGGCACTTTAAATGATAAAGTTCCAGAACTAAAAGATGGAGTTAACAAGCTTGCTGATGGTTCAGGAGATTTAAACAGCGGACTTGGTCAGGCTAAGAATGGAGCAGCTCAGCTTTACTATGGTGCTAATGCAATAGATATAGCATTAGGTCAGGCAAAAGATGGAGCTGGTCAAATCCATGATGGTCTTGGTCAGTTAAATAGTCAGGTGCCTGCACTAAAAGATGGAGTTTCACAGCTTTATAAAGGCTCAGGAGACTTAAAAGATGGTGCGACACAAATAAATGATGGAATAAACACTTTAGGTTCAAAACTTGGTGAGGCAAAGGATGGAGCTAAAGCATTAGATGATGGTGCTGGCAAACTTCAAACTGGATTAGGTCAAGTTGGAGCAGGCTTATCACAATTAAATGATGCAGTTAGTAAGGATACACAAACAAGTGTAAGTCTTTCAACTGGAGTTAAGTCATTGTATGATGGAATAACAAATCAGGATCCAACAAAGGGATTGGGAGCAGCAATTAAAGTTTTAAATGCTAAAGTTAATACAGGAACAGATGCACAACATCCAAGTCTGGTTGCTGGGATTACTGGTATTAATGATGGTATAGCAAATAGGCTATCACCTGGTCTAAATGCATTAAATACTTCGGTAAGCAGTAAACTGTCACCAAATGTTAAAGCATTAGCTGCAAGTACAAAATCTTTAGATGATGCAGTTAAATTATACAATGATACAAATCAACCTCAACAGGTGAGAGATGCTGCACTTACTGCAATTTTACAAGGTATTCCTCAACTAAATGCAGGAATGTCTCAGCTAAATACATCAGTAAATACAACAACAGATCCTGCAAAGCCTAGTTTGGTAGATTCTGTAGCATATATAAATGCTGCGGTAAATACAACAACTGATGCTCAGCATCCAAGTTTAGTTGCTGCAGTGGGAGCTTTAAATACTGGAATAACAGATCCAGATCCAACAAAAGGGCTTGGGGCAGCAATAGGAGCCTTAAATACAAAAGTAAACTTAGGAACAGATGCGCTTCACCCAAGTTTAGTTTATGGAATAACGGCTGTAAATAGCGGAGTTAACGTAGGTACAGCAGAAAAGCCAAGCTTAGTTAATGCAGTTGCTCAATTAAATGGTGCTGTAAATACCGGAATTCAAGGTCAGCCAAGCGTACTTGCAGGAATTAAGCAAATAAAAGATGGTACTTCTCAGTTAGCTCCAGGAATGGTAGCTGCAGTGGATGGAACCAAACAATTATCTGCAGGAAGCCAAAAGTTATATGATGGAACTACTCAATTAAATAATGGATTATATACACTTAACGGCAACGTACCAGCACTTGCAGACGGAGTAGGAAAACTTTATGCAGGTTCTACTGATTTAAATAGTGGAATTTCACAAATCAAAGATGGCTCTACTCAGCTTAAGAGTGCTATAGCGAAACCAGAAGAGGTTAAAGATATACCTCAAAAGGAAACAAGTTCAACAGACACATTATTTGCAGGGATGACAAAGCTATACGACGGATCTAATCAGCTTAAAGATGGTCTTGGAACTTTAAAGGGCAATATTCCAGAGCTTCAAGATGGAGTAGGAAAGCTTTATGACGGTTCAAAGGAACTTAGTGATAAGCTAAAAGAAGGTTCAGACAAGATTAATAAGAATCTTGTAAATGACAGCAAGACTATGGCAGAATTCGTTTCAGAGCCACTTAAGATGGACGAAGAGCCAGCTTATGCAATTAAAAACTACGGAACAGGATTTACACCATACTTTATACCACTATCATTGTGGGTTGGAGCATTAATGATGTTCTTTGTTATTAGTGATGATGTAGATTCAGATGTTCAGGCAGGCTCTGCTTCAATAGTTTTAGGAAAGTTTTTAACTTATGGTGTTATAGGAACAATACAGGCATTACTTGCCAGCTCAATAGTTATAGTACTTGGTTTGCAGCCGGCAAATGTACCACTATATTTCTTGTTTAATATACTTTTATCCTTAGTATTTGTTGCTATAATTCAATGTTTAATATTCTTAATGGGTCAAGTAGGAAGACTTTTATCTATAGTATTATTAATACTTCAGTTAACAGCTTGCGCAGGTACCTTCCCGCTTGAGGTTGTACCAACATTCTTTAAGATATTAAATCCATTTATGCCATTTACCTATGCAGTTTCAGGTTTAAGAGAAGTAATTGCAGGTATGGATTACTCAGTATTTATGAAAGATGTAACAGTTCTTGCAACTACAATGGCAGTATTTTTATTCATATCTGTTCTGATGAAAGGTCATGCAGACAGAGTTAAGGAAAGAATAAAACAGGCTAAAGAAAGCGCTACAGTTGTATAAAATAAAAAGCACCCAATTTCAGGGTGCTTTTTACATTTTTCCGGATTTAATTATTGATATTAAAAGCCATAAACCTGTAAAACCAGCGGCTATAAAGCCAAGGATTCCTATTATAGATATATCCCAAAGCTTAGGGCCGATATTTGAATTTAGTATAAAGGAAGAACCTATTATCATGGATGAAACAACAACTCCAAATACAAGCCTATTTGTCATTTTATTGAGCTCATTTATAGATTTGTTTAAGTATCTTAATTCAAACTGAAGCTTTACACGTCCATTCAAAAGGCCATCTGATAATTCCATGAGTTTAGAAGGAAGCTTTACAGCAGCTTTTGCATTATTCATAGAACTTATTAAAAGTTTATCTAGATCTATATCTTTAAGCAGAGAAGCTTTAATATTTTCCTTAACATAGGGTATAGCTATATCAATTATTTTAATATTAGGAGATATTTTCGCTGCAACACCTTCTAATATAAGAAGACTTCTTGCAAGAAGAGTTAATTCTTTCGGTAGTATAAGGTTATTTTGCTTTGACATATCTAAAAGATCCTGCAGCATGACAGAAAGCTTTATATTTTCCAGTGAAGTGAATAAATACTTATCATAAAGATATTCAATATCTTCATATAGTCTGCTTCTATTAATTGAGCCTTTTTTTATGCTAATGCTGAGTATTACAGCAACTAACTTATTTATATCCTTATAAGCTAAAGCAATAAGAAGATCATTAAGACTCTCTTTAAGTGATTGTGAGAAATTTCCCATAAGCCCAAAATCAATAAAGCATATTTTATTATCTTTAATAATTATATTACCCGGGTGAGGGTCACCATGGAAGTATCCGTCTCTTAATACCTGTTTTAAAAAGAATAAAGCTAGTTTTCTTCCTATATCCTCTAAATCATAATCGTTTTTTATTAGTAAGGATGTATCGTCAATTTTAATGCCTTCAATTTTTTCCATAGTTAAAACCTTTGAACTGCTTAAATCCTTTATTAAGTAAGGAGTGTATAAAAATTTTACACTCTTATTTAGATCTCTAAACCGCTCTATATTTTCAGCTTCGTTATAAAAATTAAGTTCAAGTTCAGTGGCTATCAGAAGCTCATTTAATGCTTCTTCAGGATCAATAAAGGTTTCAAAGATTTTTGGCTTAGCTATATTAATTATTCTTTTAAGTATTGCAATATCCAGTCTCATTTTTTCGGCAATATCCGGACGCTGTATCTTTACTATAACCTTTCGCCCATCCTTGAGCACTGCATTATGTACCTGCGAAATAGAGGCAGAGGCAAAGGGAACTTTCTCAAAGTATGAAAAAGCAGATTCAAGTTTCACAAAAAACTCGTTGAAAAATATTTTACATATATCATTAAAGTCTTCTGAGTAGGCATTATCATGAAGCCTAGATAACTCTTTGATATAAGCAGCCGGAACTATGTCCGGCCGTGTGCTTAATATCTGTCCAATTTTTATAAAGGTAGGACCAAGCTCTTCGAAAGCTTTTCTAAGATTTTCAGGCGAATTATTTTCTTTTTTTAACTTATTATCTACAACATATCCAAAGCCATAAGCTGCAAAAACCTTTAATATCTCCCTGAATCTTTGAGAGGTGGACCTATACATTTTGATTTTTAGCTTCTAATATTGAAATTCTCTGTCTTAAATCCTCAAGATCATCCTTTGTAGCAAAGTTCATTTGTCTTAGAAGTTCAGCCATTTCTTCCTTTGTAATAGCTTTAGAAGCTGAAGAATTCGACATATGGTTTCTTTTTAACTCCTGAGAAAGTTCTTTTCCTTCGTCTACAGTCATCCTGCCTTTTTCTACTAAGTCTTCAATCATATCCATAGATTTTTCATAGGTAAGAGCCATGGAGCCTATACCGGCCAGCATTAAGTTTCTTATTTCTTCACTAACTCCCATAATTTAACCTCCGTTATTTTATAATCAGATTATATAAATATATACAATGCAAAAGTTCCAATACATTAAAGATGTCCCAAAAATCCCTGGAGATTGGATGTTTTGTGACATCTTTAATGTAAGAGTTTTATTGTATTATATATAGTATATTGTTTATTGTAAAAATTATAACGTATTATAAAAATTTGTATTATATATATGAAAGTTTGTTTAAGATTGATATAATATTAATATATTTTGGAAAAGAGGAATTTATTATGGCTGGCAGTTTAATAAAGATTAAAGAAATAATTGATAGTTTAAGTCCATCTGAAAAAAAAGTAGCACTATTTATTTTAGATAACCCTGCTGATATATCTCACTTAGCGATTGGTGAACTAGCAGAAAAAAGCGGCTCTAGTGAAGCTACTGTAGTAAGGCTTTGCAAGCTTTTAGATTTTAATGGTTACAAGGATTTTAAGATAAGTATAACTAAAGATACAGCCTCTATGTCATTTGACGATAGTAATGAGCAATATACTGATGTGGAGCCCGGTGATGAATTAAAATCAATAATTCAAAATATAAGTTATAACAATAAGAAATCTATAGATAACACACTTGAAATAATAACTTATAAGGACGTAGAAGATGCTGTAGAAGCAATAATAAATGCCAAGAGACTTGAATTTTATGGGGTAGGAGCATCTTTTATTATAGCATTTGATGCAATGCAGAAGTTTTCAAGAATAAATAAATTTGCAGTAAGTTATCCGGATCCTCATCTTCAGATAGCATCTGCTGCTAACTTAGGAAAAGGCGATGTGGCTGTTGCTATATCCTATTCAGGTAAGACTGTTGATACTTATGAGTCCATAAGGGTTGCTAAGGAAGCCGGAGCAAAAACCATTAGTATAACCAAGTTTGGACAAAACCCAGTAAGTGATATATGCGATATTAATTTATTTGTTTCAGCACCTGAAATTAGCATTAGAAGCGGCGCTATGTCCTCAAGGATTGCACAGCTTAATATAATAGATATACTGTTTGCAGGAGTTGCAAGCAGACAATTTGATAAAGTAAAGAGCAGTCTTGAAAAAACAAGAAAAGCAATAACAAATAAGAAGATGAAATAAGAAAGGTCAGCCTATACGGGCTGACTTTTATATTCTCTCCTATAATGGTCTGTAGTTGGATGCATATTTTTATTTTTTATAAATTCTTCAGCTATTTGAGGGAAAAGCAGATAGGATAAAATATCCTCATCATGAGTTGTCATGTCTTTGATTTGTTCCTTTGTTTTTTCAAACACAGGCTCTAAAGTATCAGCATATCTTATTGTTATAGGTTTTTCATCACCAAGAGCCTTTCTTAAAAGCTCTTCGTTTATACTGGCAGGAGCTTTTCCGTATTCTCCTCTGCAGTAGGCCTTAACTTCCTTTAAAATCATTTTATATCTTTCACCAGTAAGTACATTCATGGTAGCTTGAGTTCCAACCATTTGACTCATTGGAGTTACAAGAGGAGGAAAACCTAAGTCCTCTCTAACCTTTGGCACTTCTTTCAAAACCTCATCAAGCTTTTCTATAGCATTTTGAGCTTTAAGCTGTGATATCATATTTGAAAGCATACCTCCAGGAATTTGATAGGTAAGTGCTTCAGGCTGTGGTGTTAATACCTTTGCATCTAAAACTCCTGACTTTACAAAATCCTCTCTTATTGGCTTAAAGAAGTCATTTATAGTTTTTAATTTTGAAGCATCAAGTCCCGTATTATAGCCCATATCTTCCAAAGCAAAATGCAGCGATTCTGTAGGAGGCTGAGAGGTTCCGCTTGAAAAAGAAGAAATAGCACAATCTATCCCGTCTACCCCAGCTTCAACAGCTTTTAAGTAGGACATTTCAGCAATGCCGTTAGTTGAGTGAGAGTGAAGGTACACAGGAAGCTTTACAGTTTCCTTTATACTCTTAACTAAATCAAAAGCTACCTTTGGCATTATAAGACCAGCCATATCCTTAAGGCAGATAGAATCTGCACCCATGTTTTCAAGCTGCTTAGCAAGCTTTATATAGCTTTCTATATCATGTATAGGGCTTACAGTATAAACTATAGTTCCTTGTGCATGAGCACCCTGCTTCTTGGTTTCGTCCATAGCAACTTCAATATTTCTATAGTCATTTAAGGCATCAAAGATTCTTATAATATCCATGCCGTAATATACAGTCATTTTTATAAACTTTCTTACAACATCATCTGGATAATGTTTATAGCCTAAAAGGTTTTGACCTCTTAAAAGCATTTGAAGAGGAGTTTTTTTTGCTACAGTTTTTATTTTTTTAAGTCTTTCCCATGGATCTTCATTGAGGTATCTTATGCAAGAATCAAAAGTAGCACCGCCCCAGCATTCAAGTGAGTGATATCCTGTATTATCAAGCTCCTTTAATATAGGAGCAAACTGTTCAAAGGATAATCTTGTAGCTATAAGTGATTGATTAGCATCTCTAAGAACTGTTTCTGTTATATGTATGTTTCTCATAAATTCACCTTCCTAAATTTCTCATAGGTTTCTCTATATTTCAATTATAACACTATTTAACCCATCTTTCATTTTTTATATACTTGACTTTGAAAAGTACTTGTAATAAAATGTTAGGGTAAACTTAATACGTTTCCGTAGCTCAGAAGGATAGAGCGACCGCCTCCTAAGCGGTAGGCCGTGGGTTCGATTCCCGCCGGGAACACCAATATTTGAGGATTTGAACCAAAAAGAAAAGCCACGATGGAATTTTTCCACCGTGGCTTTTCTTTTATCTTGATCTATGGTTACCATCTTGCCATAATCTCAGTTGAACGAATTGAAAATTACTAATTGACATATTCTAATTAACAGAGTAAAATATATATGACCTAAAAAATATTTTGAGTCATATATAGGAGGCTGCAATGGCAAGAAGTTTTACAAAACAGGAAAAACAAAATATCAGAACGAAGCTGCTTGCGGAATGCCAGAAAAGCTGGGCGAAATATGGGTATAAAAAAACAAGTATAGATGAAATCTGCGCACAAGTTGGAATATCAAAAGGTGCTTTTTACTTGTTTTTTGAATCGAAGGAAGCGCTATTTACCGAAACTCTATGCATACTGCAGGATCACATGTATCGGCTTACCGAAGGAATCATGGAAAAACAACCAAACAAGCAAGGCTTCGCTCAAGCACTGAAAGCAAGCTATCGTGAGTACGATAAAAATTTTTTGATATGCGATATGCAGAGTGCGGATTTTCTTACCTTTGCGAATAAGCTTTCTCCTGAGCAGCTTAGTGTAATTGAAAAAAACAGTCGTCATAGCGGAGAGTTGCTCTTAAACAAATCATATTTGCAATTTTTAATCGATAAGGAGGAAGCAGCTTCAATATTGATGTCTCTTCTCTCTATCGTTTCAGTAAAAGAGCGTTTATCTTACGATCACTTTTTGGTCTTTGATTTCATGGTAGATAATTTAATTGATAAAATTTTAAAATAGGAGAAACTTCATGGAGTATGCAATAGAAGTAAAAAATTTGAAAAAAAGCTTTCAATCCCTAGAGGTAATAAAAGGTTGTAATCTGTCTGTTCGTCCGAATGAAATTTACGGATTTTTAGGGGCAAACGGTGCGGGAAAAACAACTGTTTTTAAAATGATGGCAGGTTTTCTTCATAAGGATGCAGGATCTATTCGTATTTTTGAATTTGACACCGAAAATCATCACAATCAAATTTTAAGAAGTATAGGTTTATCCATAGAAACACCTGTGTTTTATGAGCATTTGAGTGCAAAGGAAAATTTAGAAATTCACCTTGCATATATGAATGCCGAGGCAGATATTCCAAAAGTCCTTTCGATGGTAGGCCTTGGAGAAATTGATCTTCGCCCGGTATCGAAATTTTCTTTAGGTATGCGTGCACGCCTTGCAATAGCAAGAGCAATGATACATAACCCACGAATTCTGATTTTAGATGAACCCATCAACGGCCTTGATCCACAGGGCATTCGCGATATGCGGGAACTGTTTAAAAAGCTGACCGAGAAATATGATAAAACCATACTCCTTTCCAGCCATGCGTTAAGTGAAGTAGAATATGTAGCCGATACAGTAGGAATTTTAGTAAATGGTACGGTAACAAAGCAAGCAAAAATGAAAGATATTAAAAATCAATATTCGAATGGCTTAGAGGATTACTATTTTGAAGCGATAAAGGGAGCGGATACGAATGCATAAACTAATTAAATTGGAACTGAAAAGGAACAAACTAACGACTTACTATATCGCTCTGACTGTTATAAGTATTGCGATGACTGGTTTTTTATATATGATAGCAACAATTGCAAAGGTGGAAAATGATGTTGAATTCAGGGATTATAAAAATATTCTGAAGCTGCATACGGGAATAGCATTTCTTGTATTCTCAATATTTTCGGTGGTGATGTATTCAAAATTTATAATAGAGGACTATAGCCCTAAAATGGCATTGTTGATGTTTTCTTATCCGATATCAAGAACGAAAATATTCATTGCAAAAATGGTTTTAGTAACTGGATTTATTGCATTGGGTTTTTTGTCATCCACGCTCATACCAGACACTTTGTTTTTCCTGACGGAAAGCACATTCCCTATCTTGGGCCGCAATATCACGATCGGAATAGTTTCTTCACAGATAATCAATATTGTCACCTTTATTTTGGCGCTTAGTTCAATCGGTTTCATTTCTTTAAGAATCGGATTTATTAACAAATCTGTTTCTACAACAATTGTAACAGCAATCATATTGTCTGCTATTTTAGGAAACGTACTGATGGGCTTGGGTACAAATAGTTTTGTGTTTATCGGGGTTGTGGGGTTATTTATCATCGGACTTGCATTTGCCTATTCAACAAATAAACAGATTAATGACATGGAGATTTGAAAAATGAAAATAGGAATCATTTTAGGTGTTATTTTGGGACTGCTTTTATTAATTGTTGGAGGAGTTGGATTTTTTGTTGCCAAAAAGAGCGGTAAAAAGTGCAAATGGTGTGTATGGGTTTTGCTTGCAGGTGTTTGCGCTCTCATTACTGCCGGTGCAAATGCACTAAGATTTCTTATGTAAGCATTTTACTGGTTTTGATATCAAACCATTCGCATCTCAATTGAGCAAATGACACAAAAAGCCTAGAGAATTTTAGTTCTCTAGGCTTTTTATTTTATTTGTATAATGGAAATCTAGAGCAGATTTCTTTAATTTTCATCTTAATAGGGGTTAAGTCACTATCTTTATTTTCTATTATAAAGGAAATAATATCAGCGATTTCTACCATTTCTCTTTCTCCAAAGCCTCTGGTTGTAACAGCTGCAGAGCCTATTCTAATTCCGCTTGTTACAAAAGGGCTTTGAGTCTCAAAAGGAACTGTATTCTTATTAACTGTAATGCCCACTTCATCTAGAAGATGTTCAGCTTCCTTACCAGTTATATTTTTGTTTCTAAGGTCAACCAGCATAAGATGATTGTCTGTTCCTCCTGAAACAATTTTGAAGCCTCTCTTCATAAGCTCCTTTGCAAGGGTTTGTGAATTATTAAGAACTCTTTTTTGATAGTCCTTAAATTCTTCGCTCATTGCTTCTTTAAAGCATACAGCCTTTGCAGCAATTACGTGCATGAGAGGGCCGCCTTGTATACCAGGGAAAAGACTCTTGTCTATAGCCTTAGCATACTGCTCTTTGCAAAGAATTGCTCCTCCTCTAGGGCCTCTAAGGGTTTTATGAGTAGTTGTAGTTACAAAGTCAGCATAAGGAACTGGGCTTGGATGAAGTCCCGCAGCAACAAGTCCAGCTATGTGAGCCATATCTACCATCATATAAGCACCGATTTCATCACAGATTTCTCTTATAAGTTTAAAATCAATAGTTCTTGAATAAGCACTGGCTCCTGCAACTATCATTCTTGGATTTTCTTCTAGAGCTATTCTTCTTAGTTCCTCGTAATCAATAAAGCCATTCTCATTAACCCCATAGGAAATAAATTTATAAAGCTTTCCGGAGAAGTTTACTGGGCTTCCGTGAGTTAAATGACCACCGTGTGATAGATTCATACCTAAAACCTTGTCTCCAGGTTCTAAAACAGCCATATAAACTCCCATATTTGCCTGAGATCCCGAATGAGGCTGAACATTGGCATGGTCTGCTCCAAAAAGTTCGCACATTCTGTCCCTTGCTATGTTTTCAACTACATCAACGACCTCACAGCCACCATAGTACCTTTTTCCTGGATAGCCTTCCGCGTATTTATTTGTCATCGCTGATCCCATTGCTGCCATAACCGCATTGCTTGTAAAGTTTTCTGAAGCAATAAGCTCGATTTTGTTTTCCTGTCTATCCATTTCGTTTTGGATAGTTTCAAGTATTTCAGGATCTATATCTCTTAAGTATTCTAAATTCATATTTTTTCTCCTTTGATATAAATAATAAAATTGAGTGGCAAAGATAACATTTTTTTACTACCTTGCCACCTTATTAGCTTTATCTTTTTATAGGAACTAAGTGAATAGCTTCTCCTGTAATTCCCATTACAGCCTCAGAGAAGGCTTCGGAAAGCGTAGGATGAGCATGAATAGTATTTTTAATATCATCAATCTTCATATTGTGAGTAATAGCTAAAGTACCTTCGTGTATTAAGTCTGATGCGTGAGGGCCCATAATATGAACTCCTATAATTGAGTCATCGCGAGCTATAACCTTAACAAAACCTTCACCTTCTCCGAGAGCAAGAGCTTTGCCATTAGCTCCAAACATAAATTTGCTTGTCTTATAAGGTATGCCTTCTTTTTTAGCTTCATCTTCAGTTATACCAACAGATGCAATCTCAGGAAATACGAATACACAGCTTGGTACTATATGGGTTAAATCTGAAGCTTTAAGCCCCATAATTTTTTCTGCTGCAAGCATACCTTGATGAGAGGCAGCATGAGCCAGCATTATTTTTCCGTTTACATCACCAATAGCGTAAATTCCTTTAAGATTTGTCTCATAATTAGAATCTACCTTAATTCCTTTTTTGTCAAAATCCATACCAATGCCTTCAAGGTTAAGCCAGTTTACTGATGGAGTTCTTCCAGCCGAGAGAAGAAGTTTTTCTGCCTCAACTTTAAGTTCACCTTTTTTACCTTCTCCATAAACTATATATCCATCGGAACTTCTTTCAATATTTGTTACCTTTGTTGAAAGATTTATATCTATACCTTTTTTCTTTAATGATACTGCAAGTCTCTTTGTAATATCACTATCTATCTGTCCCAGGATATTAGGCATATACTCAACAACAGTTACTTTTGTTCCCATAGCATTGAATATACAGGCAAGCTCCATGCCGACCACTCCACCGCCAATAACTATTAGAGATTTTGGTAGGCTTTCAAAATTTAATATCTCCTCACTTGAATAAATTCCTTCTAAGTCTGCTCCTTTAATCGGAGGAACAGCAGGGATAGATCCTGTAGCAACTATAATGTTGTTGGAGGATACTTCTTTATTAGTGCCGTCTTCACAAGTTATTGAAACAGTATTCTTATCTTTAAATACAGCTTTTCCATATATTACTTCAACACTATTAGCCTTTAGAAGCTGAGCCACTCCACCTACAAGCTGATCAATAATGCACTGCTTTCTGCAGTGTATTTTTTCAATATCAATACTAAAATCACTAATACTTATTCCAAAGTCATTTATATGTCCTAAAGTATTTAATATTTCTGCATTTCTATAAAGTACTTTAGTTGGAATGCAGCCTCTGTTTAAGCAAGTGCCGCCTAATTTATCTTTTTCTATTAAACATACCTTTGCACCAAGCTGAGCAGCTCTAATTGCAGCTACATATCCACCAGGACCTCCTCCGATTACTATTAAATCTTTATCCATTGATTAACCCTCCCACTTTAGTACAGGAGTTCTTGCTGCCTTAACCTCGTCTACTCTTCTGACAGGAGTATTATAAGGCGCATTTTTAAGAAGCTCTGGATTTTCTACTGCTTCTTTTGCAATTTTTATCATAGCATCTATAAACGCATCTAAGGTTTCAACGCTTTCAGTCTCTGTAGGCTCTACCATAATTGCATTGTCAACAATTAGAGGGAAGTATATTGTTGGCGGATGATAGCCATAATCTATAAGTCTTTTAGCTACATCCAGGGTAGATATTCCACTGCCATATTCCTTTAATCCGCCTAAAACAAATTCATGCTTACAAACTGTATCTAAGGCTACATAATAATCCTTAAGCTTTTCTTTCATATAATTAGCGTTTAAGACAGCTGTTTCACTAACTTCTTTAAGACCTTCAGCACCCATTGTAAGGATATAAGTGTATGCTCTTACTAGAATTCCGAAGTTTCCATAAAAGCTTTTAATTTTTCCTATAGACTGAGGTTTATTATAATTCAATATAAATTCGTCCTCTGATTTTTCAATAACAGGTACAGGAAGGTAAGGTATGAGCTTTTCCTTAACTCCAACAGGACCGCTTCCAGGACCTCCGCCTCCATGTGGAGTTGTAAAGGTTTTGTGAAGATTTAGATGAACAATATCAAAGCCCATATCTCCAGGTCTTGTAATACCCATGATTGCATTTGTATTGGCTCCATCATAGTATAATAGACCGCCAGCTTCATGAACTAGCTTTGATATTTCGCTTATATTTGTTTCAAAAAGGCCTAGGGTACTTGGGTTGGTAAGCATAAGTCCTGCTGTATCATCGCCTAAAACAGCCTTTAGGTTTTCTAAATCAACTGCACCATTTTCATCAGATTTTATTTCTATAACCTCGTAGCCTGCAACCGCAGCGCTTGCAGGGTTTGTTCCGTGAGCAGAATCTGGAACTATTATTTTATTTCTATTAAAGTCACTTCTGCTTTCATGATAAGCTTTCATTATCATAAGACCGGTAAGCTCTCCGTGAGCTCCTGCTGCCGGCTGAAGTGTAAATCCATCCATTCCCACTATTTCTGAAAGTTTCAGCTGTAAATTATACATAAGCTCAAGGCAGCCTTGAGTAGTTTCTTCAGGCTGATAGGGATGAATATTTGCAAAGTGAGGATTTGATGCCATGTCTTCATTGATTTTGGGATTGTATTTCATAGTGCAGGAGCCTAGTGGATAAAATCCTGAATCAACACCATAGTTTTTATTTGAAAGCAGAGTATAATGCCTTATTACATCAACTTCACTTACTTCAGGAAGCTTTAAATCTCTTTTTCTAAGAAGCTCGCTTGGAATCAAGTCTTCTTCGCAGCATTCAGGTACATCACAGTTTGGAAGTGTATAGGCTCTTCTGCCTTCCTTTGATAGTTCAAATATTAACTTACTGTATTCCTTCATACTACATCACCCCCATGAGATTTACCAATTTATCAATTTCTTCTTTGCTTCTCTTCTCAGTTACGCAGAATAAAAGAGAATTTTTAAGTTCAGAATAATTTTTTTCTAAGGAGTAACCTCCTAAAATACCTGCCTGAAGAAGCTCGTCACTAACTTTATCGGAATCTAGAACAGTCTCTACTACAAACTCCTTAAAGAATGGTTTATTAAATACAGGTTTGCAGGTTCCGGATTTTATTAACTGATTGTAAGCATAGTGAGATTTTTTCATGCATTGCACAGCAACTTCCTTAACGCCTTCCTTACCCATAACAGACATATAAACTGCAGCGGCAAGAGCATTAAGAGATTGATTTGAGCAGATATTTGAGGTTGCCTTTTGCCTTCTTATATGCTGCTCTCTGGCCTGGAGAGTTAAAACAAAGGCACGTTTTCCATCTACATCCTCTGTCTGACCAACAATTCTGCCGGGCATTTTTCTCATAAGTTTTGTAGTAGAAGCCATAAAGCCTAAATATGGACCACCAAAGTTCATGGCATTCCCTAAGGATTGGCCTTCGCCTACAACAATATCTGCTCCAATTTCTCCAGGAGTTTTTAAGATACCTAGAGATATTGGATCAACGCTCATTATAAAGATTGATTTACTTGAATGAACTATTTTTTCAACTTCTGTTAAGTTCTCAACTATTCCAAAGAAGTTAGGATTTTGAACAATAACTGATGCAGTATTTTTATCAACTACGGTTTGTAATTGTTCTACATTAGTTTCTCCATCCTTTGAATCGACTTCAATGATTGTTCCTCCGTGAAATTTAATGTAGGTATCTAGTATCTTTCGAGTATCAGGATGAACAGTTTTAGAAACTACTATATTCTTTCTCTTCGTATTTTCCATAGAAATCATTGCCGCCTCGGCACAGGCTGTTGCACCATCATACATAGAGGCATTGGAAACTTCCATACCTGTAAGTTCAGAAATCATTGTCTGATATTCAAAAATAGCTTGAAGAGTGCCTTGACTTATTTCTGGCTGATAAGGAGTATAGGCAGTATAAAACTCTGATCTTGAAGTAATATGCTTTACAACCGATGGGATATAGTGGTCATAAGCTCCTGCTCCAAGAAAGCATATTAAATCTTCGTCACTAAGATTTTTATCCGATAGATTTTTCAGCTCTCTCCTTACCTCAAGCTCTGACATAGGCTTGTTAATATCTAGTCTTCTATTAAGCTGAAGATTTTGTGGTATATCTTTAAATAATTCATCTGTGCTTTTTATACCAATACTTTCAAGCATTTTCTTTTGATCTAAATTAGTGTTTGGTATATAAGGAAACATATTATTCACCTTCTTTGCAGAGCTCTTCATAAGCTTCTGGTGATAATAAGCTCTCAAGTTGAGATTTATCCGTCATTTCAATAGCAACCATCCAATTTTCAAAAGCATCTTCATTTACTAAGGCAGGCTCATCTACTATAGTTTCATTAATTTCGACTATCTTTCCATCTAGCGGAATAAATATATCAGAAGCTGCTTTAACTGATTCAATAGCGCCCAAAGTCTCTCCAGCGCTCAATTCTGAATCTACTTCCGGTAATTCTACATAAACAATGCTGCCTAGTGCGTGCTGAGCAAAATCAGTAATGCCAATGTAAGCTTTGTTGCCCTCAACCTTTATCCATTCATGTTCTTTTGTGTAAAGTAAATTTTTTAATATTTTCATAATAAAATTCCCCCTATAAATTTATTTTTTATAATTTTTAGAATAAAATTTTTTACTAATTACTTTTGCTTTTACAGATTTATTTCTAATTAATATATCTATTTCAGTTCCAAGTTCAGTATATTTAGAATCAATAAGAGCTAGACCAATATTCTTCTTAAGCGTTGGTGACATATAGCCTGTAGTAACAAAACCAATGTTTTCTCCATTAGAAGTAACTTCATAGCCGTGTCTTGGAATACCTCTCTCGTTCATCTCGAAGCCAACAAGCTTTCTTTTTAAGCCCTCTTCTTTTTGTCTTACCAGAGCTTCTTTTCCTATAAAGCTTTTCTTATTCAGCTTTACGAAAAATCCTAGGCCTGCTTCCAGTGGAGTTATGTCTTTTGATATTTCATTACCGTACAGAGGAAGAGCAGCCTCAAATCTTAAAGTATCTCTGCATCCAAGACCGGCAGGTTTAACTCCATAAGTTTTTCCGGCTTCTAGTATGCTATTCCAGATTTTTGTTATATCTTCGTTATTGGTATAAATCTCAAAACCATCTTCTCCTGTATAGCCTGTTCTTGAAACAAGACATTTTATGCCATCAATAACTACATCTCTTCTGCAGTAGAAAAATTTAATATCGTCTAAATTAAAAGCAGTTAGAGTTTGAAGTATTTCCTGTGCTTTTGGTCCCTGAAGTGCAACTTCAGAAATTTCTTCAGAAATATTCTTAAGTTCTACCTCATAATTCATTTTATTTTCAAGCATCCATTGAAAGTCTTTTTCTACATTACTTGCGTTAATAACTAGGAGGTAGTCTTCTTTATTAAATTTGTAAACCAAAAGGTCATCAACTACACCGCCATTTTCATAGCACATAAATGTATAAATAACTTGGTTATCTTCAAGTACACTTATATCATTGGTAACTAAGTTTTGGACAAAATTAAAAGCATCTTTACCTGTTGCTTTTATCTCTCCCATATGTGAAACATCAAATAATCCGGCAGCATTTCGTACAGCCTCATGCTCTTCGATTATGCCTTCATATTGCACCGGAAGCATCCATCTCGCAAATTCTATAAGCTTTCCTCCATATTTAATGTGGGCATCATAGAGTCTGGTTTTCTTTAAATTGTCCATTTATAATTCCCCCTTTGAAAAATAAAAAAAGAGATATGAAAGAAATAGCAATGCTATGCACCTTCATATCTCTGTATGTTTACCTGAAAGTTTTAACATAATAAAATGTTTTTCTTCTTCGGCGCCCAAATGGGACTTTCCAGAGTTTCATCAGTCAACGGTAATTTTGCCTGAAAGTTTCTAAATTAATCGGAAATAATTTATTGCTTCTTCGGCTACCACAAAGTGATATCTCCCGTTAGCGTCATTTGATAGTATTAAGTTTTATAATATACATCTTATAATTATATGATAGTATATTCCTAATATTGTGTCAATTACATGTCGTTTAATTATTTATTTAACAATTAAATAGTTGAATGGGCATTTATTGTATATCATAATAGTTTATAAATACTCATAATATGACATTGTATATAAAAATTATATTTGATATTATTTTCTTATAATTTCAGCAACTGATTTATGGGAGGGGTAGACATGCTGTTTATTGATAATAATCTAACTAATCCGTATTTTAACCTAGCCACTGAAGAGTATCTATTGAAAAATTTTAATGAAGATGTATTTATGTTATGGAGAAATGAACCTTCGATTATTGTGGGTAAAAACCAAAATACATTATCAGAAATTAATTATGAGTATGTTAAGGAAAAATCTATACCAGTAGTCAGAAGATTAACCGGAGGCGGTGCGGTATTTCATGATTTGGGTAATATAAATTTTACTTTTATATCTACAGATGATAGTAAAAGCTTTACTAATTTCAGAAAGTTTACTCAACCAATTATAGATGTATTAAAAGAATTAAATATAAATGCAGAGTTTACCGGAAGAAATGACTTAACAATAGAAGGAAAAAAGTTTTCTGGAAATGCGCAGTGCAATTATAAAAATAAGGTTATGCATCATGGTACTTTGCTATTTACTTCAGTAATAAATGATATATCTTCTGCACTTAAAGTAAAACCAACTAAGTTTGAGGGCAAGGGAATAAAATCAGTTGCAAGTAGAGTTACAAATATAAGTGATCATCTAAAGACACCTATAACTATATTAGAATTTAAAGATATGATAATGAAGCATGTATCAAAAATGAATGATAATTATAGTGTTTATGAACTTTCAGAAGAGGATTTGGGAAATATAAAAAAGTTATATGATGAGAAATATAATACTTGGCAGTGGAACTATGGAAGTTCACCTAAATATAGCTTAGTTAATGAAGTAAAGTTTTCTGGAGGGAATTTAGAGTTTTATTTAAATGTTGAGAAGGGGAAAATTACTGAAATTAAGATATTTGGGGATTTCTTCGGAAAAGCTAATGTTTCTGATATTGAAAGCTTGCTGATAGGAGAAGAACATAATGAAGAGGTTATAGAAGCTGCTCTTTCAAATATTAATATTGATGACTACATTGCTGGAGCAATAGTTGAAGATATAGTAAAAGGATTAATGTAGTCGGCAACTTTAGTTGGTAAATATGCTATTTGAATTTTTTAAAGTTGTATAAACACTACAATTTTTACTAGTTCAAATAGCATATTTGCTTTAGCTTTATATTTTATACACTTCCGGTAAAGGTAAGGTAAAGCAGCATAATATTTAGTGATACTATTATAGTAGTTATTAGTATTCCAAGTACTTTTACCCAAGTTTTATTTACGAATATACCCATCAAATTCTTTCTGCTTGTAATGATAAGCATTGGAATTATAGCCATTGGAAGAGCAAAGCTTAGGCATACTTGACTTAAGACTAATGCTTTCATCGGATTTATACCTATAATAAGTATAAGCATAGCTGGGGCCATAGTTATAAGTCTTTTTATATTAGCAGGAAGCTTTATATCAACAAATCCGTCCATAACGGTTTCGCCTGCCATTGCACCTACTGTTGATGAGGAAAGTCCAGAGGCTAAAAGAGCCATTCCAAAGGCAAAGCTTGATAACGAGCCTAAAAGCGGTTCTAAGGATCTATGAGCCTGCTCAATTGAATCTACTACAAGTCCTTGGCTGTGGAATACTGAAGCGGATACCACAACCATTGCTGCGTTTACGATAAATGCAATATTCATTGCTATAACTACGTCTATCTTTTCCATTTTTAAATGTCTTTTTTTATCTTCCAAGGTTGCCTTTTTACCATTTCTACTCTGTACCAATTCTGAGTGGAGATATATTACATGAGGCATAACTGTAGCTCCAAGCATACCAGCAGCTATTAAAACAGCATTTCCATTAGGAAGAGAAGGTATTAATGTATGAATTCCTATTTGAGTCCAATCTGGTTTTGCAAGAACTAATTCAACAGCGTAGGAAATACTTATAACAGCTACAAGTACAGTAATAATAATTTCAATAACTCGCTGACCGTATTTTTGAAGATAAGTAATTCCAAAGGTAATTATTCCTGTTAGTAGCCCTGCAAGTGGAAGAGGAATTCTAAATAAAAGATAAAGTCCTAAAGCACCGCCAATAAATTCTGCCATGGTAGTTGCTATGGCAGCAAGTTCTGCTACAACCCAAAAGAACCAGTTTATTTTTTTGGAAAAAATTTTTCTGCACATTTCTGTAAGATTGGAACCTGTTGCTATTCCGAGTTTTGCTGACATTATTTGAAGAAATATAGCCATTATGTTGCTCCAGAGTATTACCCAGATAAGATTATAATTAAATATGGAACCTCCGCTAATATTTGTTGCAAAGTTCCCTGGATCCACATAAGCAACACTGACTACAAAGGCAGGGCCCAAAAACTTTAATAGGCTTTTAAATCTATTTGACAGCTTATTATTTATTTCTTTAACATTTACTGGATAAACTGCATTAGATTCTAATGCAATTTCTAACGAATCTTCTTGGTTTTTCATGTTAAAATCACCTCATATGCGATTAATTAAAGTTATAGAAGATTAAGTATTTTAGTCTTGGCTAAAATTATTTGCCTAATATAACATATGGATTATTAGATAAAAGTGTTACATAGTTGTAATTTTTTATAGATATACAGCATATAATTAATTAACAATTGTATTGTCAAAAGAAGGTGGAGTTATGAATAACAAAGATTTTTATACCTTTAGTGAATATATGAAAAAAGAAGATAATTCTCTTACTGCTTCTATGGAAGACTATTTAGAAATGATATATAGACTTTCAAAGGACTTAGGTTTTACAAGGATACATGACTTATCTGAAGCTTTGAATGTACAACCCCCTTCTGCTACAAAAATGGTACAGAAGTTGGCAGAGTTAAGTTTTTTGAAATATGAAAAGTATGGTGTTATTATGCTTAAGGAAGAAGGAAAAATGCTTGGAGAGTTACTATTAAAAAGGCATAATACTATAAAAGAATTTTTAGAAATGCTTGGGGTTTCAGAGAAGGACACACTAGAAGAAACAGAAAAGGTTGAGCATACAATAAGTAAGACCACAGTACAATGTTTTGAGACCTTTATAAATTTCATGAAGGAAAACCCTGATATTTATGAAAAATACAAAAGCTATTTTATAGAGCGGTAACGCTCTTTTTTATTTGAAAAATATAAATTGGTAAAAAGTTTTTATATGTGAATTATTACTTGATAAATACTTTCTAAAAAGCGATAATATTCATATGTGATAAGACTACTTTCAGGAGGGCAAGATTTTGAGTTTTGTAAAAGATAAGTCTATTGAAGAACTTTATAAACAACATATTAGAATGATAGGTATGGTTATATGCTTAATAATAATATCTGTATTTGTTCTTGTTTTTATTAATATAAGTAAAGGCAGCAGTGACAGCATGATTATTAATATCCTTGGAAGGCAGAGAATGCTTTCACAGATGATGGCTAAAGATGTAGGGAGAATTTATGAGTTAACTACTATAAGAAATGAAAATCTATATGATAAAAATGATGAAGCAAATATAGAGGATAAGCTTTTAAAAACTAATAAAGAACTTAGAGAATCTAAAGAAGAGTATGATAAAACCTTAGGAGCTATAGAAAAAGGTTATATAAATGCAGGAAGTACAAGAATAAATTTTAAAGGTACTTTAAATGAGCTTAATCCAATTTTAATTGAGCACCAAAAGGTTTGGAAAGTTTACAAAAACTCAATTGATTCTGTACTTAAAGATAATCATAATAGTAATAATTATTTACAATCAATAAAATATATTAATGAAAACAATGAAGTTCTTTTAAACTATAGCGATACTATTTTAAATCAAGTTTTAAACTATAATAATAAAAAAATCTTATCCATATATTATGCGTTATTGTTTTTTATAATTGCGGTGCTTATACTTTTAGTGGTTTTTATAAAAAGAGCGTATCATGATTTGCTGCTTCCTATAAGACAATTATCAAAAGGTATGTCAAATCTAAGAGTAGATAGAAACATCATGGAAAACACACAGGTGTTTTATGAAGTTCGCCAGGTTTTTAATGAGTTTAATAGTTTAGTTGGACTTATTGAAAACTTAAATAAAAATATCCCATTCAAAGATACTTTAAACTATATATTTAATAGTTTTTCAGCTTATATACCCTATACTTATATAGGGGTAGCTTTAATTGAGGATAATGGCTCTAGTATCAAGGCTTCTTATGCTGTTACAGGGAAATATCATGAAAATCTTCCTAAGAGGTTTCTGGGAAGAAAGGTATCTTTAAGTGAGACAAGCCTTAAGTATGTTGTAGACAGCGGTAAGGAAAGAATAATAGATGATTTGGAAAAGTATGTTGAGGGTAAAAAGGCAAAGGAATATAATGGAATTTTACTTGAAGAAGGGATAAGATCTTCAATAACATTTCCGCTTAAAAGTAACGATAAAGTTATAGGGATAATATTTTTTTCGAGTAAAGATAAAAATGTATATAAAAAGGAGCACATAAGATTCTTAAAAACTTTAGCAAATAGTATAGTATTAAGTTTGGAAAAAGACATTTTAATGCAGGATATGGTAATCAGTTCTACACTGGCTTTGGCGAAGCTTACGGAAGAAAGAGACTCAGATACGGGAGAACATCTTAATAGGATGAAAACATATGCTAAAATGCTGGCAAAATTTTTATCTGAGGAAGAAAAGTATAAGGATATAATAGACAGAGATTATATAGATGATATAGAAAGATTTGCGCCTCTTCATGATGTAGGAAAAGTAGCTATTCGTGATGAAATTTTATTGAAGCCGGGAAAGCTTACCTATGAAGAATTTGAAACAATGAAAACCCATACTACTTATGGAGCAAGAGTACTTAGCATGGCAGATGAAAACTTAGAAAAGCATGGGAGAAGTATTTTTACACTGGCTGTAGAAATAGCAGAAGGGCATCATGAAAAATG
Source organism: Clostridium rhizosphaerae (assembly GCF_016765585.1). GTDB lineage: Bacteria > Bacillota > Clostridia > Clostridiales > Clostridiaceae > Clostridium_AT > Clostridium_AT rhizosphaerae. Next base: position 337,563 of record NZ_JAESWC010000014.1, on the reverse strand, counting down.
GGATGGAAGTGGGTACCCCCACGGAAGAAGTGGGGAGGAGATACCTTTAAGCGCAAGAATAGTAGCTTTAGCAGATGTATTTGATGCTTTAACAAGTAAGAGACCATACAAGAAGCCTTTTACTTTTGAAGAATCAATTAATATAATTAAAGATGGATATGGAAAACACTTTGATCCGTATATTATTGATGTATTTATAAAAAATATTGAATCAATTAGAAATTTGTATGACGGTTTTAAAGAAGGAAATTTACTATAAATGTTTTATTGCAGTGTAATAATTAATGGTAATTTAGGCAGAATATAAGAGGTAAATAATATTAACTGGAGGGAATATTATGCCTTATACTTTACCTGAATTACCTTATGCTTATAATGCACTAGAACCACACTATGATGAACAAACAGTTAGAATTCATCACGATATGCACCACAAGGCTTATGTAGACGGACTTAATAACGCGGAAACAAAGCTGGCTGAAGCAAGAGAAAAAGGAGACTATGCTTTAATAAAGCATTGGGAAAGAGAATATGCCTTTAATGGAGCAGGACATGTACTTCATACAATGTTTTGGAATAATATGAAGCCAAACGGAGGCGGAAACCCAACTGGACAAATAGCTGATCAGATAAACAAGGATTTTGGAAGCTTTGAAAACTTTAAAAAGCAGTTTAGTGCTGCAGCAACAGCTGTAGAAGGTTCAGGCTGGACAGTTCTTTGCTACAACAAGATGTTTGGAAAACTTGTAGTTTTACAGGTTGAAAAGCATCAAAACCTTACTCAATGGGAAGTATGTCCTCTTCTAACTGTAGATGTTTGGGAGCATGCTTACTATCTTAAATTCCAAAACAAGAGAGCAGCTTGGGTAGAGACATTTTGGAATTTAATAAACTGGGATGATGTAAATAACAGATTAAACAGTGCTTTAAAATAATTCTTGGTTAAATTTCTAATCACCGCAAAAATATATAAAATATATTTTAAGAGCTGATTGCTGCGCAAGAAGTTCTAGGCTCAGAATAGACACAAAACCAAGTGTTTTCGTTAAACTCATATTCATTCAAACAAACGAACAACACTAAGGCTTTGTGTCTATTCTTTCACCAAGAACTTCTAAAGCTTGCAATATGATTCTCAAATATATTTTATTTATTTTTATTGGGTTAGTAATTTACCAAATAGAGTATGTTAATTCAAGCAGGTGGAAGGTATGATATGAAAGATTTTTATATGAAAGAAGCCTTAAAGGAAGCATATAAGGCTATAGATTTAAAAGAAATACCAGTAGGAGCAATTATAGTAAAACATAATATAATAATAGCTAGAACACATAATCTCAAAGAAAGCTTAAAAGACGCTGCAGCTCATGCTGAAATATTAGCTATTAAAGAGGCTTCAAAAGTATTAAATAATTGGAGACTTAAGGACTGTGAGATGTATGTAACCTTAGAGCCTTGTCCTATGTGTGCTTCAGCCATTGCGCAGGCTAGGGTAAGTAAGCTTTATATAGGGACCTTCGACCCAACTTCAGGAGGCTGTGGTTCTGTAATAGATGTTTTAGGACATGCACATTTAAATTACAAGGTCTCTGTTGAATGGATGTATGATGAGGAGTGCAGTTATATACTTAAGAATTTTTTTACTAATAGAAGAAGGCAAATTTAGGCCGCTTTTAAAAAGCGGCCTTGGTTATTTTTATTTAACAGAATGCAATTTGCCTAAAACAACTTCTTCCATAGAAGATATTTTTTCTTCTGCTGCTTGATTATTATCTGCTTTAGAATATAAGTAAATTTTTATTTTAGGCTCTGTACCTGAAGGTCTTACTGCATACCAGGAGCCATCCTCTAAAGTAAACTTTAATACATTTGAAGCAGGAATATCACTCTTTGTTTCGCTGCCTGTTATAATATTAACCTCTTTTCCATACTTATAGTCAGCATACTGAGTAAGTTTTACTCCTTTTATTTCTGTAGGATATTCTTTTCTGTAAACTTCCATCATTCTGCCTATTCTTTTGCTTCCCTCAACACCTTCAAGCACTAAAGAAATCTGCTTTTCTCTATAGTAACCAAATTCCTTATAGGTCTCTTCAAGTACATCAATTAAATTTTTTCCCTGTTTTTTATAGTAAGCAGCAGCTTCACAAAGCATCATGGAAGATATTACTCCGTCCTTATCCTTAACAAAATCACCAGTAACATAACCTATACTCTCTTCATATCCAAAAACAAATTTATAATCTCCTGTCTTTTCGAGCTCATTTGCTTTACCACATATATTTTTAAATCCGGTTAAAGACTCGAAGGTCTTAACACCATACTTTTCAGCAATAGTCTTTCCAAGATTTCCGGTAACTATTGACTTTACTATAAATCCGTTAGCTGGAAGCAGTCCTAATTCTTTTCTAGCCTCAACAATATATTTTACAAGCATTGCCCCGGTTTGATTTCCATTGAAGGATACATATTTTCCATCCTTATTTCTAACCATTATGGCAAGTCTGTCGCAATCAGGATCTGTAGCAATTAAAAGCTCAGCACCAAGCTTTTGACCAAGTTTTTCTGCGTATTCAAAAGCTCTAGTATCCTCAGGGTTAGGGAAAGGTGCAGTAGTAAAGTCAGGATCAGGATTTTCCTGCTCAAGAACTACCGAAATATTAGAAAAGCCTCTTTCTCTTAATACTCTTCTGACAAGTACATTTCCAGTACCATTTAAAGGTGTATATACTACCTTAATATCTTTATCAATATCTTCTCTTAATGCAAGCTCTTTAACCTTTGAAACATATATATCATCAATCTCGCTTCCAAGTATAGTAAGAAGATCTTTATCTAGAGCCTCTTTCTCATCCATAACTTTAATATCTTCAAAATTATCTATTTTTAATATATTTTCAGTAATAGCATCAGCAAGGTCTTGACCTATTTGAGCGCCGTCTTCCCAATAAACCTTATAACCGTTATATTCCTTAGGATTATGGCTTGCAGTTACAACTATACCAGAAGCAGTTTTTAAATGTCTTACTGTAAAGGATAATAGCGGTGTAGGTCTAAGACTTTCAAAAAGATATGCTTTAATATTATTTGCTGCTAAAACAAGAGCAGCTCTCTCTGCAAATTCCTTTGAAAAATGTCTGCAGTCATAAGCTATGGCAACTCCTCTATCCATATAGGACTTCCCTTGGCTCTTAATATAATCAGCAAGGCCTTGGGTAGCTCTTGAAATTATATACATATTCATTCTGTTTGTTCCCGCACCAAGCTTCCCCCTAAGCCCTGCAGTACCAAACTCTAAATCCTTGTAAAATCTATCTTCTATTTCTTTTTCATCCTTTTCAATTGAAGCAAGTTCATTTCTTGTAGCTTCATCAAAAAAGTTATTTGTTTTCCACTTATTATAATTTTCTTTATAGTCCATGATTTCCTCCCTAATAACAATTATCTTTAGATAATATTTTCTATTTGCACTAAATATTATATTACTATTTTAAACCTAAAGTAAACAAATATGTAGCATAATTATTGTTTACTTCAAAATAATATAGTATAATTATTAAGATATTTATTTGGAGAGATGTCCGAGTGGTCTATGGTACCTGCCTCGAAAACAGGCGAACGGGTTATTCCGTTCCGTGGGTTCAAATCCCACTCTCTCCGCCAGAATGAAAGGCTCTAGCAGTTTTTGCTAGAGCTTTTTTGTGCGGATTTTTTGATGAAGTTGTGCTTTGTGTCACCTGTTTGACGACGAAATTGAAAAAATTAAGCGAAAGTGGATGATAAAGTGAAAACCGAAATACTGGGTTTAGAATTTTGTACAATGAACCGTATCATAAGTAACGGAGGTTTTTTGATAAACTTTTGTTTATCGGTAGAAAAAAGAAATTAAGAAAAAAATGAAAAATACGATAATAGTAATATTATAATAGTTTTATCTACTAATAAAAAAATGAAATATTTTTATTTTTGAAAGGAGAATAGAGATGAAAAAGAGTAAAATGAAGATAATATCATTAATATTTGTTATGATGGGTTTATTTGTAAGCTTTAATGTCATGCATGTTGTTGCAGCTACAACAGGCACAGATGCAAATGGTTTTACTTGGCAGTCTGAAGATGGAGTTACATATTCAATTACAGGTTATAATGGGAGTGATACAAATATTACAATACCTAGTTCCATAGATGGACATACGGTTACGAGTATAGGGAATAATGCTTTTAGTGGAAATGATGGTATTAATGGAGATAATGCTGCTAAATACAGAGCATTAACCAGTGTAACAATTCCAAATACTGTTACAAGTATAGGTAGTTTTGCATTCTATTATTGCTCATCTCTTGTAAACATATCAATACCAAATAGTGTAACAAGCATAGGAGATAGTGCATTTGCATATTGTATATTGCTTCCTAATATAACACTTCCAACTAATCTTCGTAATATAGAAAATAGTACTTTTCAAGATTGCAAAGCATTTACAGCTATAACAATTCCGGGTAGTGTTACACGTATTGGGGATCGTGCATTTTTCGATTGTAAAGGTCTTACAAATATAATAATTCCAAACAGTGTCACAAGTATTGGAGATAGTGCATTTCAAGAATGTAATGTGCTTAATAATGTGGTAATGCCTGACAGTGTTATAAATGTAGGAGATTATTTATTTTATGATTGTTGGGCTTTAACAAATGTAAAATTATCAAATAAGATCACAAAAATTAACGATTTTATGTTTTATAGATGTTGGAAACTTGCAAGTATAACACTTCCCAATGGTATTACAAGTATTGGATATAGGGCCTTTGAGGAATGTGAAGTTCTTACAAATATAACAATTCCAAACAGTGTTATAACTATTGGAGGTCGTGCTTTTCTAATGTGCAAAGCTCTTCCAAACATAACAATCCCAAACAGTGTTAAAATCATAGATTTTAATGCCTTTGCTCACTGTGATGCATTTACCAATATAATAATTCCAGATAGTGTTACAAGCATTGGGGATTATGCATTTTATTCCTGTCCATCTTTAACAGAAGTAACCGTACCCCAAAGTGTTACTGATATTGGCTATTTAACATTCGATAGCTGTAATTCGAATTTTAAAATAAAGGGGGTTGGAGGCTCTTACGCACAGACTTATGCAACTTATAATCATTTAATATTCCAAGAACTGCCTCCAATAAAGTATACAGTGACATTTAACAGTCATGGAAGTGTTGTAGGAAGTGTACAAGCAGATAATAATACTTTAATAACGGCACCAATAGTACCTACAAAAGCTGGTTTTACTTTTGGAGGATGGTATAAGGAGTCAACATGTATAACGCCATGGTATTTCGCAGCTGATAAAGTTGCAGGGAACATAACTTTATATGCAAAATGGATTAGTAATCCAGCGACACCTGTAAATACAAAGTCAGTATCTTCAGGATATAATAGTATAAGTACAAGTTGGAGTACAGTAGCTGGAGCAAGCGGATATGAATTATGGAGAGCAACAAGCAGTACAGGAACATATTCATTAGCAGGGACAGTAGCTAGAACAGTATTAAGTTACAATAATACAGGACTATCAACCGGAACAACGTACTATTATAAAGTAAGAGCATATGCATTAAATGGAACAACCAAAGTATATAGTGACTATTCACCAATAGTAAGTGCAAAGCCGGTTCCGGGTGCACCAACAGGAGTAAAATCAACATCAGCAGGATATAATAGTATAAGTACAAGTTGGAGCACAGTAGCTGGAGCAAGTGGATATGAAATATGGAGATCAACAAGCAGTACAGGAACATATTCATTAGCAGGGACAGTAGCTGGAACAGTATTAAGTTACAATAATACAGGACTATCAACCGGAGCAACGTATTATTATAAAGTAAGAGCATATGCATTAAATGGAACAACAAAAGTATATAGTGACTATTCACCAATAGCAAGTGCAAAGCCGGTTCCGGGTGCACCAACAGGAGTAAAATCAACATCAACGGGATATAATAGTATAAGTACAAGTTGGAGTACACTAGCTGGAGCAAGCGGGTATGAAGTATGGAGATCAACAAGCAGTACAGGAACATATTCATTAGCAGGGACAGTAGCAGGAACAGTATTAAGTTATAATAATACAGGACTATCAACAGGAATAACATACTATTATAAAATAAGATCATATAGATTAGTAGGAACAACAAAAATATATGGAAATTACTCAACTGTAGTAAGTATAAAGGCAGTACCAGCAGTACCAGTAAATTGTAAAGCAGTAAGAACAAGTTCAACTAGTATAACTACTTCATGGAATGCAGTATCAGGAGCAAGTGGATATGAGTTATACAGAGCGAGTTCAAGTAATGGAACATATAGTTTATTGAAAGCCACAACATCTTTGAGTTTTGTAAATACAGGATTAATAAGAGGAAATACTTACTATTACAAAGTGAAAGCATATAGATTAGTTGGAACAACAAAAATATATAGTAACTTTACAAATGTAGTTTATGCTAAAGCATATTAGACAAACTAAATAGTGATATTTATATTACTTCTGATACTAATGCTGTATGACGCCCACACGACGACAAAATATCGACGACTTTAATAAAGTAATACTAATTAGCTGAAACTAGATGTCATGGCGTCGAAAATAAGCATCAATAAAAACAAGCATTCATCAATGCTAAAGACTATAAAAAAGTCTTCAGCACAACTCGAAAACAGGCGAACGGGTTATTCCGTTCCGTGGGGCATAAGGCCTAAATGACCTTATGCGGGACGATTGGTGGCTGGGAAGCCACCGCTCTTAAGCGTCCCCGAACCAAATCCCACTCTCTCCGCCAAAAATTAATGGCTCTAGCAGATTTTGCTAGAGCCATTATGTTAAATAAACTAAAACCACAAATAAGCTTAATATTATCTATTGTGGAGTTTTATTGTCCATAGACAAAATGCATTTCCTATCATTTTATCATATATACATAATTTATGATTATCTACTTCAGTATTAAGCTCCTTTGTTGCCTGCAATGAGCGTGAGGAAGGATTTGTAAGGCAGTTGTTCAAGTCATTACTTACCATATATTGATGGATATCATAGCTGCCGTTTTCTAGCTTGTCTAATACTAATTCTATTTCGGTTTCTGCTTGTCCTGGATTTGAAATTAAAACACATATCCTCTCTTCATCTATTGTTGCAACTACTTTGTTTTCCAGATACTCTTCAATCATAAGCTCATGCTCTCCAAGCATTTTAAACATGGTCATTGCATGCGCATTTGGTGTAGGAAGATATTCATTAGCTTCATTTAGTATGAACATGGTTCTGCCAAGCTGTTGATTGGGGTTATGGAAAGTACACCAAGGAAATATTTTTAAGCTTGGGCAGTGTGAGGCCAATATCATTCCTGCAATTTCACCGCATGAGTTTTGAATATTTGTAGGTCGTCCTGCATCACCAAGTCCCACTCTCAGTCCATATTCAGTCATAAGTAAGGGTAAATCAGGGAGCTTCAGCTCATGAATTATCTCTTGGTGGCGCATGTAGAACTCCATGATACGCTGTGGGTTAGTATGGTATTCATGCATGGAGTAGAAATCAATGCTTCTATTCTCATCCTTACTTAATAACTCTAAAAATTCCTGCCAATAGCTCCAGTGGGAGATACCGCTGGACATTCCGAAGCCGCCGATTTTAAGAGGCATTTTGTAATTGTGCTTTTGATTTAATCTTTGAATTCCGCGGCAGGCACACTTATAAAGTTTATAATACTCTTTCATATTTAAGTTTCCAAACTGAGGCAGCTCTACTTCATTGCAGCATTCGATATAGGTGATGTTTGGGCACAAATCCTTATAATATTCCACAACTTTTTCAAATACCCTTTCATACTGTTCATAGGTGATTACACCATCTACAGTTTCTCGCTCATACCTGCGTAAATTTAAAAGTACCTCATCCGAATATGCTGAATGTGAAATCAGGTATTCCTGTATATGGGCGTTGACCGGTGATGGAACAGTTAATGGCCAATCATAAGCGTAGTGATTTTTATCCCCTATATATGGGTTCACGCCAATAGGATAGTCCCAATGATATGTGTCGGTACGATAGTCCCAGACCTCATCTAATGTCACAAATAACCTGATAATCGATGGGCGTCCAATTACTTTTTCCATTACTTCAGGAAATGAAGAAGAAGGAGTATAACGCAAGGTTGTATTCTGAAATTTTTCAACATGCGGCCACTTTCTATATGCATGTTTAGCATCGACAGTGATTTTCATATTTTCCCTCCTAAAACACTTAATAAGAAATAATTTTATATTAATTTAATTGTAACATTATTGAAACACAATTACAAACAAAATAAAAATGTAATAAAACATTGAAATCATATTACAAAAGGTTTATATTAAAAATAGAGAATAAATTCACTATTATTTTATGAGGAGAGGGGAAAATATCATGAGTTTTATGTTTAAACCATTAGCATATGATGATTTAACTGCAATTAATCGTCCAAAATTATCGTCATATGTTAAGAATGCCATTATAGTAGGGAATCAGGATGTAGCAAAAACAATCATAGGAAGTGTAAAGCCATCTGCAAAGTCTGTCATTTTGGTAGATGGGTACGTAGGGAGCAGCTTTGAAAACTTTGTAAATGAACTGCAAAGACAAATAATCGGTCAAAACAGTAAGTTGTTTGATATGAAAGATGTATATTTAAGTGAAAAAGAAATTAATGAACTCACAAAGTCAAATCTGCCTTTAAACTATGAGGATGACCCTGTACTGCTGTTTGGAAAATTGTTTGATGGAAAAATTGATAATTTAATAGATGATAAAAAATTAAATGACAGCATAAAAGAGATTCAAAGCTTTAAAGGAATCTGCATTGTCTATGGACATGGGGCTACAGTACAGCCTCTGCTTAATATTGCTGATAAGGTAGTATATATTGACATTTCACCTAAGAGTGCTGCCATCCGTGCACGTGAAGGTAAATTCATGAATATAGGTGATAAAAAACCAAGACCTTTTAATGCTCTAATGCGCCGCAACTATTTTGTTGATTTTGAAGTGGTGGTTCATCAGAGAAAGAGGCTTGTGAATGCTGGTACAATCGATTTTTATGTTGATGGAAATAATGATGATGAATACATGATGCTGCCCTTTGAAGCGCTTAAGGACATGCTAAGTACACTAGTTCAATATCCTTTTAGGTGCAAACCTGTTTATTTGGAAGGTATTTGGGGAGGGGAATACATTAGAAAAGTAAGGAACCTTCCTATGGATATTGCGAAAAACATAGCTTGGATTTTTGAATTTATTCCTATGGAAGTCAGTATTGTTGTGGATGTGAATTCATATAACTTTGAATTGCCCTTTGCAACTTTTATGAGTTATGCTAGTAAGAAAATCATAGGTGAGAAGGCAGATAAGAAATTTGAAGGCTATTTTCCAGTTCGCTTTAATTATGATGATACGTACCATAGCAACGGAAATATGTCAATACAGGTACATCCAAGAGGAAGTTTCTCAAGGGAAAATTACCGTGAAAAAGGATCTCAGGATGAAGCTTATTATGTTATCGCTACGGGGCATAATGCAAAAACCTATGTGGGCTTTAAAAACAACGCAGATGTGAAGGAATTCATTGACTTAACGGAAAAATCTCAGCAGGATGGAACCGAGGTTGATTACAAAAAATATATAAACGCAGAAGATTCCATTCCAGGTAAGCAGGTTATGCTGCCAGGGGGTACTATCCATGCTTCAGGTCAGAATCAGCTTATACTAGAACTTGGAAGCTTAACTATAGGCTCCTATACCTATAAGATTTATGATTATAATCGCAAGGATAAGGATGGCAACACTCGTCCTATTCACCTTAATAATGCTAAGAAAGTTTTGGAATATGATAGAAATGCGGATTGGGTTAAGAAGAATATTGCAATAGAACCAATTTTATTGAAAGAAAGCGATGACTTTAAGGAGTTTATTGTAGGTGATACAGATTTAATGTATTACCAAATCAGACGTGTAGAGCTCAACACAAATGGAAGCTATGAAGCAAGTAAAAATGATCAGTTTACGGTAATAACGCTTGTGGATGGTGAAGAAATAGAGGTATATTCAAAATCTAATCCGGACTTTAAATTTTGTCAAAAGTACCTGGAGATTGTAGTTATTCCAGCCTCAATTACGGATTATGTAATTGTTAATAAGGGATATCAGCCTGCAGTTATTCATAAAACTTATCTAAGGCCTAATTTTGAAAATTATATTTTATAAATGGGGGGTAAATCATGGATTTTATTAGAGAACCAAAAGCTATTCAAAAATTCTGGGATGATTTTGAGTTAAGTGGACAGAATGTGAAGTGGCGTCAAAAATTGATTAGAGAATGTACAAATGTATACAAGAATAATGAGGCTATCAAAGATTTTGGCGATGAAATTGCATATAAGGTAGCGAATCAGAACTTTAATCGTGAGAGCTTCGTTAAGGGTAATCTCCAGTGGGGTATTACCTATATAAATCCCTTTACCGTAGATGGAGAATGTGCCATGACTTCAGGCCACTACCATGATGACAGTGATTGCGATGAATATTATTACGGTTTAGGTGGTACAGGCTTTTTGATATTTTGGGACGGCAAAGATGACTTTTATGTAGAAAAAGTATTTAAGGGATCACTTCACTATATTAATGGGCATTACGCTCATAGAATAATAAACAGTGGGGATACGGTGCTAGCTGTTGCTGCCTGCAGCCTTCCATCCAGCAAGCAAAATCATAAAAAAATCGAAGAAAAAGGTTTCCCATACCGCTGCTATAAAGAAAATGGTGAAATCATATGGAAAGGACAGATATGATGAAACCAATTAGGCTGCAGTCTGTAAACATAAAGACACCTTGGGCAGGGGATTACCTTTCTAATTTAAGAAAGCTGGAGACAGGTGTAGGAATAGTTCGTGAAGTGTGTGCCTATAAAAAAAGTGAAAATTCCATATTGAATAGTGAGTATGAAGGTATGAATCTGCGTGATTTAATAAGCCTTCACCAAAAAGAGCTTATGGGAGATGACACAAGCGACCAGATGATTCGTGCCGCATACATTGATGCAAAAGAGGATTTGTCTATTCAGGTTCATCCAAATCAGGAGTATGCTGAAAAAGTTGAAAATGACTTTGGTAAATCAGAATCCTGGTATGTACTTCAATGCGATGAAGATACATCTGTTATTGCTGGCTGCAATACAGATGATCAGGAACTCTTGAGGCATGCTGCAATAAATGGTAACATTGAAAAGTATCTTACTAGAATTAATGTTAAACCAGGTGATTTTATTTATATTCCTGCTGGTATTATACATGCTTGTGGAAAAGGAACACTGGTTATGGAAATAGGAAGCTTTGGAGGTGTAACCTACCGTATGTATGATTACGGCAGGGGACGTGAACTGCATTTGGATAAAGGATTTCAGGTGCTTGACACTTCTCTTAGCGCAAATAAAAAGGAATTTCCGCTGAAGGCAAGAAATAAGAACGGAATTAGGACTGGAGTTGAATCAAAAGAATTCAAAGTAGATGTAATTGACACCATTGGAATTCAGAGAATATTTAAAGAGAATAAGTATCATATAGTTACTTGTGTGCTCAATGATTGTGATATTATAATAGATAAAGAAAAGTATTGTCTGCATTACACAGAAACACTTTTAATTCCGGCATCTGTAAAGGAATATGAAATACGAGGAGACTGCAGGATTTTGTGCAGTTACAGACCATAATAAGGAGACTTTACTATGGATATGATTTCCACAATAAGAAATATATATAGCAAGTTATCACCATCAGAAAAAAAGGTTGCCGATTTTGTAATGAAAAATCCACAGCAAGTCTTAAATCTCAGCATATTTGAATTAGCTGATTTATGCAATGTTTCAGCACCTTCTGTTTCACGATTTGTAAAAAGGACCTTTGGACTGAATTTTCTTGAAACAAAGGTGGAATTAGCTAAGAATTTCTCCAAAATAGAGAAGAATAACGTGACTGAACTTTTAAGCTGGGCAGATGATCTAGTTGATATGCCTTCTAAGATAATCAATGAAATTTCACTGACCTGTAATGATGTTATTACTGCAAATACAACTGACAAATTTAAGGATGTTATAAACTTGATTAAAAACGCTGATACAGTTTACTTTTTTGCAGTAGGTTCTTCAGCTAATGTGGCTACGGATTTTCAGAATAAGTTATTAAAGATTGGAATTAAATCCATATTTATTAGTGACAGTAATTTGAATATGTTAAATTCTAACATCTGTACTCCACGGGATGTAGTCATAGCTATCAGCTTTAGCGGGCGGACGAAGGAAGTAAATATTGCTGTAAGTAATGCAAAAAAACGTAATACACCAATTGTAGCTATCACTCAGGGAATGGACAATCGCTTAGCTCAAATGGCGGATTATGTACTATTAAGTCCGAGCTATGAAATCAATGAAAACAGACTAGGGGCAATTTTCTCGAGGTATGGTCAATTGTTTATAGTGGATTATTTATTTGTAGGACTTGCAAAACAGGTAATTAAGAACACCAAACAATTTGCCGAGAGTTATCACAAACTCTTCGAGATTTTAAAGGAAGATAAATAATTAATGTTTAAACAGATCTATATAGTGAAAGTTTAAATATAGAAGGAGAATCCTTAGGTGGAGATTCTTCTTCTTTTATTAAAAGTATTAATTCCTGTCCGTGAAGAATTTAAAAATGCATTTATATATTATTCATATTAAATAATTAATGTTAACAAACCATAAACTATGGAAGGCTAGTTTGCAAGATGCTTCTTACAATAATGAAGCAAAAAAACTAGTAGCCTTTGGCGGCTACCAGTCTTTCTAGAAATCTAATTTACGATAAAGAACATGTGAAGGGTTTAATCCATTGCCAAGGGAACCATAAATATTACCTAAATGTGGATCTATCAATTCACTTTTATTAAAATAAACTCTTGGAGTCTTCCATAAGGCTACTATGGCCTGGCTGAGTGGCATTTCATGATATAAATCTGGCCATAATCTTTTAATATTCTCCTTAATCAGAGGATAGTACTTTGGACTCACTCCAGGGAAAAGATGATGCTCTGTGTGATAAGAAAAATTAAAGTGAAGAATGTCCATCCACTTTGGTACAGTAACAGTCAAGCTGTTAGCTAGAGGATCATTTACTGAAACAAGTGGATTTAATCTATGATTAGTTGAAATATAAATCATAACAATAAAATTACCTATTAGTAGTGGTAATAAGTATGCAAAAAACCATCTTCCTGGCCCAATCAAAAGTAAAAGCCCTATCCAGGTTGCTAAAGTAATAATAAGCTGAGCTGTTGTAATAAAACTTTCTTTCTTATTCATATTCTTCATATAACGAAGAAACATGTATATACCATGGCCGGTAAAGGTAAAGGCTAAAGATATAAAGCTTATTATTGCCCTAAAGGCAATTGGAAGTCTATATATCCAAGTAATAAAAGAGCTGTTGGCCAATTGCTCTGTGCTAAGCCAGGAATCTGGATCTCTTTTCTCGTCCTGTGTATAAACATGATGATTCATATTATGCCATTCTACCCAAAGTTTTGGACCAATATTTAGGGGCCAGAAGCATAGAGCCCCAAGTAAATTTCTAATCAAGGTATTCCTAACGACTGTGCCGTGAAGAATCTCGTGGCCTAAAAAACCAATGGAAGCAAAGCTTGATCCCAATATAACCGCAATTAAAAGCTTTAACCATGTATTTAAATTAAATAAACTTATTGCAACAATGCCGGACGCTATAATAGAAGCATATATAAATCCTCCTACAAGACGAGTAGCAGCAGGTTTATAAATTTCCTTTGGTAAGTGTGGAGCAAGATGCTTTCTATACCACACAAGTGTGTGCAATTCTCTCATAAGTTTCCTCCTTTTAGTCGGAACACGGGGTAATTTAACCTCGTTCGTTCCACTCACAAATTACCCGTTAAAGTCCATTTAGGAATTTAACCTCCTTTTATTCAACACCGTCAAAACAATTAGTAGTACAAATAAATAGTTTGATTATCAAAATATTTTTCCACAACTATAATATCAATAATTATTATTAAATGTCAATGAATATTTATAGATAAAAAATATTCAATATTATTGGTAAAGTTTAAATTAAAACCAAAAAATGTAGATACCGAATATTTTGATGAAATGGTAAGAATTATAGTATTTGATGAATAATAATGGTATAATATAATTATTTTAAAAAAATGATAAATCAATAATTTGATAAAAACAAAGATGTCATAAAAAATTAAGGGGTATGTATTATGATAGAAACCATAATCATAGCTATGTTGATGGCAAAGATAAGAGGGTACAAGTTAAAACCTATCTTTATGTCTTGGGAAATATATCCTGTATTAGTCTTTGTGGGTTTATATATGTTTTTAAATATGCAAGTATTCTTTGGAAATTATAACTTTATAAAATTTGCTGGTATATTAGAGACTTTTTATATTTGTATATTTTTAATTTTAATTTTTAGGTACAAGCAATACATTAGTGCAATTATTGGGTCAATATCTATTATTATTGGAACAATACTAAACAAGGTAGCAATTTACGCCAATGATGGTAAAATGCCAGTGTTTCCAACATTATCATATATAACTGGTTATGTGAGACCGGATGTTTTTACAAAAGTTAAGGACATACATGTCATAGGAAGTGGAACTAGTAAACTTATATTTTTAACTGACATCATTGATTTAGGCTATAGTATTTTAAGTATTGGTGACATATTTATAAGAGTCTTTGCCTTTATTATTATTTACAGTTGTATTAAAAGTACTAATAATATTAAAGAAAAAGTAGATGATGATATAGTTCAAAGCATTATATAGAACATAATTTTTACTAAGGAGAAAAAGTCTATGCTAAAATTGTCATTTTTAGAATTGATAATAAGAGGAATTCCAGAAGACTTAGTATTTTTTTTAGCAGTTTATGCATTCACAAAAAGTAAGGTTCATAAAAAGAGATATTTAAGCTCAGTTATAATTCAATCTATAATTGTGTATCTTATTAGATTCCTTCCAATTCAGAATGGAGCGGATTCAATATTAAATTTGATTTTATTAATAATGATGAGTGTAATTGTAATTAAAATTGAAATTATTCAAGCTATTAAAGCAGGAATTATTATAATGCTATGTGAGTTTATAAGTGAAGGTATAAATGTATTTTTTGTTCAGTTTATACTAAAAAAAGATTTAAATTCTATTTTTAAAGATCCAATGTTAAAAATATTATATTCATACCCTTCATTATTAATTTTTGCATGCTTTGTAATTATTTATTATGCAATATTATGGAAAAGAAAAGAGTTGAAGATTATTTCATATGGAAAAGTTAACGAATAATATTGCTGGCAAAGTTGCAGCAGAATTAAAACTTGATAATGATAACAAAGAAGTAATCTCCTATGGAATGTTTGCGTTAATGCATATAGCCCTATCCATAATTCTAATTATTATATTTGGACTAATATTTCATGTTACCATAGAGGCTCTTATAGTTTGTTTTACAGGAGCTATATTAAGGAAATATTCCGGAGGTGCTCATGCAAGTTCACCTGGTAATTGTGCTGTTATAGGAACTATTATTTGTATTGGACAGGCATTGCTAATTTCAGCAGTAATTGGTCCTGTAATTACTTCTAGTGTATTAATATTCTTAGGAATGGGTACTTTTGGAGTGTCTTATTATTTTATTTATAAATTAGCTCCAGTTGATAGTTCTGCAAAACCAATAAGGTCAAAAGAGAAGAAAATCAGGATGAAAAAAGGTTCTATTTTTGTATTATGTGCTTATATAGTAATCGTAATTATTAATGTAGCTATCAATATTTTTTCAAGGGATAAGAGATTTATAGTTTATTCTCTATGTATATATGGAGGAGTGATTTGGCAGGTGTTTACACTAACTAGACTTGGTCATAGTACAGTAAATAAAATAGATTCCTTTTTAAATAATATTTTAGGAATTATAAAAAGGAGGGGATTACAATGAAAAAAAGAATGTTACTTTTAGTTGCTTCTGTTTCAACTTTGGTTGCTGCAATGGTAGCTTCATCAGCATGTTATTTTTTCAACTATCAGCCAGAAGAGCCAAAGTGCTTAAGAGAAGACTAGGTAAGAGGTCGGTTTTACCGACCTTGCTATTTTTAGTTTGATATAAGGTAGTGAAGATATGAATAAAACTGATGATGAAAGAAAGCAGATAAATGATATAGTATCCGTAGTAAAATTATGTTCATTATTATTTTCAGGTATGGGAATTTTTAAGTATGTTTTAAATTATTATAAAATTACTGTAGATAATTCAAATAATACTCTAGCTATGGACGTAATTATTGTAGCAGTACTTGTTTTAACACTTATTTACTTTATATGGACTTTTTCCACTACTAAGAAATTTAATAAAAAAAATATTGCCAGAATTCAAATTGCTGAAACTTATTTATTCGTTTTAATATTCTCTATAATTATACTTCTTACGGATTCGTATAAGAGTGATTTTAAATTTTTATTTTTATTTATTATAATAACTACCACCATACAATCCGGTATGAAACAAGGAGTAACAATTGCTTTTGTTTCTTCAAGTATATTGCTCATAATGGATTTGATATATGGTCCACGTTCGCCTGAAAACATATATTTTGAAAAGGATTTGATAACAGCTGGAGTTTTTATACTTACAGCATGGACACTAGGCTTTTATGTGAAAATCGAAAGCAGCCATATAAAAAAGCTTGAAAGTTTGGCAAATGAAGATGGACTTACTGAAGTTTACAACCATAGGTTTTTTTATGATGCATTAAGAGAGAAATTAACTGCATGTGAAAAGGATAATAAGCCTATTTCACTGATATTTATAGATATAGATTATTTCAAATATTATAATGATTTGAATGGTCATCAAAAGGGTGATCAGGTACTAAAAACTATAGGGTCTCTGCTAAAAAATAGTGTGAGAGATGGAGATGTTGTGGCAAGATACGGCGGGGAGGAATTTTCTATTATACTACCTGATACTTTGGAACAGGATGCAATTACAATAGCAGAAAATATAAGAAGAAAAATAGAAGAAACATATTTTGAAGGTGAAGAAAACCAGCCTAATGGAAAGCTGACTGCCTCCATAGGAGTATCTGTTTTCCCTGACAAGGCTAAGAGTGATGTTGAACTTATAAAATCTGCAGATGATGCTCTTTATAGAGCTAAATTCTTTAACAAAAACAGAGTTGAAGCATATCATTCTATACTGGATGAGTTAAAAGAGGATATAGATGATAAAAATATAGACCTTGTTACTTCTATAAAGACATTAATAAGTGTTATTAATGCTAAAGATAGATATACCTATGGTCACGTTGAAAGAGTAGTTATTTATAGTAGATTAATTGCAGATAAGCTTGGACTTAGCGAGAAAGATAAAAAAAAGTTAATATATGGAGCATATATGCATGATATTGGTAAGATTAATATTTCCGAAGAAATATTAAATAAAAAAATGCCATTAACTAAGGATGAATGGGAAATATTAAAGCAGCATCCAGTAAACGGAGTTGAAATTATAAAGCCTGTTGAATCGTTGATGGATATTTCTCCTCTAATATTACATCATCACGAAAGATATGATGGAAATGGTTATCCCGGAAAACTAAAAGGAGAAGACATACCTTATCTTGCCAGAGTTTTGACTGTTGTGGATAGTTATGATGCTATGACATCTAATAGACCATATTCAAAATCAAAAACTCAGGAGGAAGCAATAGTAGAGTTAAAAAAATGTAGCGGCACTCAGTTCGATTCTTCTATAGCTGATGCATTTGTGGAAGTTATTGAAGAAAATAAAAATAATATTAATTATTAGATTAATCTAGGAATGTACTGGAATGTGTTTAGGTATAACTACATTTTGCCTTGCTTAGGAGTATACTGTGCAATAATAACATATAAAAACATAAAAGTCTTCAGCATTACTCGAAATCAGGCGTACTGGGCAACCAGTACCGTGGATTCAAATCCCGCTCTCTCCGCCAAATAAAAGGGCTCTAGCTATTTCTGCTAGAGCCTTTTTGCTGTAATCAATCGTATAAAAATAGTACCTGCGTCGCCCATTTTGATACGAAGTAGAAAAACCTAAACGAAAATAGTTAGTAAAGAAAAAATCAAAATAATGTATTTTAGAATATACTATTGTCATCTTTATTAATAATATCCTGATTTAAAAAAAGCACTTATAAAGTGCTTTTTTTGCATTACATTACTAAACCGTACTAAAGGACTTATTCTTCAATAGTAAGTCCTTTAACATTTCTACAAAAAAATCTACCTTATTTAAGGTACGATTCATCTGATATAATTCTAAAAGCTTTTTAATCATAAAAGAATATTTGAATTACGACGCCGACACGACGATAAAATAGCGACGACTAAAGTAGATTGATAATAATTGCTTAAACGATATATTGACAAAAAAGAAATAGCAATCTATAATATAAAGTAAACTAACAGTTTACTTTATGTTACTTGTATGCAATAAGGAGGTTTGGCAGTTGGGAAGTAATGAACGCAAGGAAAAAGAGAAAGAAATCCGCAAAAATGATATCATAAGCGCAGCGGAAAGAATCTTTTTCACTAAGGGATATAATTATGCCACAATGGATGATGTGGCGAGAGAAGCCGAATATAGCAAAAGAACAGTATATGTGTATTTTGACAGCAAAGAGCAGATTTATTTTGAGATCATGATCAGAGGCTACAGGCTTCTGATGGAAATGCTGAAAGCTAATATGAAAAAAGATAAAGCTCACACTGCTATTGAGGAATTAAGTCAGATGGCTTCAACGTTATACCAGTTCAGCAATGATTATTCGGAATACTTTAGAGCAATTATGGAGTATGAAAACAGTGAGCTTGATTTTCAAAAAAGCATCCCGGATCATTCAAAAGAAGAGTGCTATGCTCTTGGAGAGAAAATCTTGGGTTATTTGATGGATGCATTAAAAAAAGGTATCGCAGAAGGTTCCGTTCGAAGTGATTTGAATATTAAAAATACAGCTCTTACTTTATGGGCTTGTATAATCGGCGTATTTAATACGACTAAGAAGAAGAAATACTATATTGAGAATTATCACGGAATAAAACCAGAGGATTTGGTTTCTGAAGCTTTTAATTTGATGATTAGGTCAATACAAAATTAAATGGAGGGATTAAAATGGCAAAGAAAGGAGTAATAAAAATAATGGGTGTTATACTTACTGGCATAATCGCTTTTATAGTAATTGCTGTTACTGCTTTGTTAATCATAAGCGGCAATTTTGAGAAATCAACATATCTGGAACCATGGAAAAAAGATTACGCACAAAAATTTGATGACCCAAGAATTCAGCTTACGGCATATGGGTTGCTGGCGGCGAACGGTCATAATATGCAGCCATGGAAAATACGTTTGGATAAGGATAATCCTATGGTATTTTTCTTATACGCCGACAGTGAGCGTTTAACAAACGAGGTAGACCCTTTTGCACGGCAAATGATGATTACGCAAGGTGCCTTTTTAGAATATATCAATATCGCCGGAGATAAATTAGGGTATAAAACAGATATAGAACTGTTTCCTCAAGGCGGTTATGATGAGCAAAAATTGGATGAGAGTATGAATACTACACCCGTAGCAAAAATTACGCTTACCAAGGCAACTTCCCAAAGCGCCCCTCTTTATGCCTATATGTTTTTACCGGATACAAATAGAGCGCCATATCAGTCAACCAAGTTGACCTCTGAACAGATAAATGAGTTGGAAAATTTAAATACTGATGATAATATATCAATAAAGATTTTGCAAGATAAAGAAAACGTAGATAAATTGAGAAGCTATGCAATGAAAGGGGCATCCATCGAAGCGGGCGTGAATCGTGTTATGAAAGAATCGGAGACTATCTTTCGCTCCAATGAATACCAGAAAAACAAATATCGCTATGGATTTTCTATTGAAGGGCAGGGTACTTCAGGAATCATGAAGCATATTATGCAGGGGCTGGTTACGCTTTTCCCTTCAATGAATAGCGGAAAAGCTGCATCGAATATGTTTATTCAGTCTACTCAGATATCAGTTGACAATACACCTGCTTACGCCATGATTATTACGAAGGATAATACCCGGTTAAGTCAGGTCAAAAGTGGAATACTTTACAGTAAACTTATATTGGCAGCTCATCAGCAAGGCGTCGTTATGCAGCCTCTCAGTCAGGCTCTTGAGGAATACCCTGAAATGAAAGAACTCTATAGGAGCATCCATCAGGACTATACTCCTAAAGGAGGAACTATTCAGATGCTGGTGCGCTTAGGCAAGCCTACAAAAGAAGTTCCGCAAAGTATGCGTCGCGATGTAATAGACTTGATTGTCAAAGAATAAATTTTCAAATACAATATTGCTTGCTTTACAGGCTTCAACATGCTTTTTTACATCAAATTTTCAACTGCATTAACTTTTGACATAAAAAAATATCCCGAGTGTAATTTCACACACTTGGGATATTTTTTATTCTTGTATTATTAAAAAAAATAATCTAAAAAAATTGATTCATCAGCTGATTTATATATCAAGTATCATACCGTCATAGGCTACTAGCATTCCGAGGTCTTTAACTCGTTCTTCTAATTCATGGTGTAAAAGACAACCATTATGAGAAAAATGAGTTATTACGAATTTAGTATTCTCGTCAGCACAGCCTACTTCTAGCATTTTATTTCTGAGAAGTATGGTTTCCTCAAGTCCCATGTGACTTTTGCATCCCGGAGTTCCACCCATTGTACAATCCAAACTAACTACGTCAAAGTAAAGTGATTTTATATGATTCCAAGTTTCTTCTGTAATATCTCCTGTGTCATTTCCATAAAATAATCTTTTCCCATCTTTGTCGGTTAAGCTGTATACAAGACAGTTTTCTCTCGGATCATGCTGTGCCTGAAGAGGGAGAATATCATAGCCATGAGACTTAAAACCATCAAAAGCTTTGATTACGCTATAATCAATACAATCTTTGAGATTTGCAGAATCATCTTCTTCAACAAGCATACGATTATAAAAAGCTTCACATTTTTCATTTCCGTATATAGTCATCTTATTTTTGTCTCTGTCATAGGCATATGGGATTCCTCTTAATATTAAATCCAGAGGATAAAGATGATCCATATGTGAATGAGTCATAAGGACAGTTTGTATCTTTGAAAAATCAAGATCAAAGGTCATTGCATGATAGAAAGAATCAGGACCAAAATCAAAAATTAAATCATCGTTAATTAGCACCTGGGCTCTGGAACGGTAATTTTTACCCTTTAGTTCACGTGCTCTTTGACAGTTATTACAAGTGCAAAATAATGCTGGCCATCCCTCAGCAGCAGCAGTTCCAAGAAATTGTATTCTCATAAAAATTCCTCCTTTTAGTCGGAAGACTGAGCAATTAAAGATTACTCGCTTCCGCTCGCTAATTGCTCGTTAAAGGTCATTTAGACCTTTAACCTCCTTTTAGTCGGAAGCACGGAGTAATTTAAAACTCTCGCTCCCCTTTGGGCACTGGGCAACTTAAGACATTCGCTTCGCTCATAAATTACCCGCTAAAGTCCATTTAGGACTTTAGCCTCGAAAATTACTTGTAAAAGCCCATTTAGGGCTTTTACATACTAAAAATTAATTAAATGCTTTAGCATATATAGTTATATTGTCTCCACAACTTGTGAGCTCTTCTTTAGAAATTAAGATACCACTAGCTCTATATGGGTTTACTACAGGAGAAGATGGTATTTCATTTTTATTATTCCATGCTGTTGTCCTACCAGCTTCACTAATTTTAAATTCAAAGTGAAGGGTTCTGCCAAAGCATTGGTATGTGAATTTTAGTCCATCTAATTCAGCTGGCAATACAGGATCAATAATAAGGCCTTCTTTATTAAAACGAATACCAAGCACATTGCTTACTAATTGTCTTATATAGATTCCGGGACCGCTTGAATAAAGTCTCCAGCCACCCTTTACTTTTATGTCACCTGTTTTTAGTAGTCCAAAGTTTTTTTCATACTCATAACGATCGTTATAATTTCCATCAGAGCTGCTAAAATATAGATTGCTTTGACGGATATTAGCATTCTTAACGCTATGTTGAATGAGTATTGGATTAATAGTAAAAAGTGAATTCCATGCTTCTTCGCCGTTACCTATCTTTGCCATTGCCTCGATATAACGAATATGAGCATGAGTATATTGCAAGCTTATCTCACGTCCAACATTTGCAGCTTGTTCTGCGCGTTTGAATAGATGACTAACTCCTCCATCATAATGAGCAGGGCAATCCATCAGACGTACACCATCCGGACACTTTAAATTATTTTGAATAGTAGCTACATTTGTTCTTGCTTGATCTTGATCAACAAGCTCTGCGATAATACTTCTTGTCATTGGAAGCAGGCGATAATGAATGCCTGTAGATTCATCAGCAGGATGAAGCATATAACGATATGTATCATCACACTCTAGGAATCCAGCTACAACACCATCTTTAATTAAAATGTCATGGAAGGATTTTTTTACTAAAGCAGCTAGTGAAGCAAATTCTTTGCATAATTCATTATGAATATCTGTAAGCGCTTCACAAAGAGAATTAAAGGTTTGATAAGCTAGAGCAACAGTCCAAGAACTTACTAGCTTTGTTTTTAGTTCTTCACTTGCAGGCTGAAGCGTATCATCCCAATCTCCGCCTGCGTATGTTATCAAACCAGTATCCTTAATAAACCTGCTTTCCTTGATGTTTTCTAATGCGTAACATATATGTTGTAGTAATGTTTCCTTCCGTTCAGGA
Source organism: Clostridium rhizosphaerae (assembly GCF_016765585.1). Taxonomy (GTDB): domain Bacteria; phylum Bacillota; class Clostridia; order Clostridiales; family Clostridiaceae; genus Clostridium_AT; species Clostridium_AT rhizosphaerae. The sequence goes on along the minus strand of NZ_JAESWC010000014.1, from coordinate 314,591 downwards.
GCACCGTCATAAGGAAGCAGCTCATTTAATATCTCCTTATCGCCTGATGCTATGATATAGTCTGAAACACTCTTTAGTGGCCAGAAAATAACATCTCCGTGGCATTCTCCTGCATTAATTGGATATTTATCGAACATAAACCACTGAGGCCATTCTTTTGTATCGATATTCTGGTGTGAGAATATAATTAACAGTATTTTTCTCATAATAGTATAATTCTGAGTAGCTAAGAAGAATTCCATAGGACCTTGACAGACATCACGAGTACCCCATGCAGCTCCTCCGGGTTGTTCTAAACCATGAGGCATTGAAAAATGGATCATAGCATTATGCGAGTACCACCAGATGGTCTCGTTAAGTATTTGTATTCTCTCTTTACTGTTTTCATTGTCGATATCTAAGTGAAAGTTATTAATTAAACTCTGATAAAAAGAGTAAACTTTTTTCTTCTCTTCTACTAATGTGTATTTTGTATCATGAGAAATATCATTTTCTGTTAAATAAGCTTTGATTACCAGCTCAAAACTACTAGTATCTTTTAATGAAACTGTTAAGAAAGTTTCATCAAAGGGTTTTTCATCTTCAAAGAAGACACGATCATCACATAAAGTAAAGTTCTGTCCAGGAATAGTAAGATCATAATGCAATCCTGGATAATTTTCTGTGTCAAGATTAAAACGGATGCCATCTTTAATCTCTGTATAATAAATATCTTTAGTATATTCATTAGTACCCATAACTAATTGGTTAGTTATAATATAGTCATATTTTTTATTACTTTTACTTGAAACTTCTAATATTAAATCAGATCTATCAGCAGCAGTGTAAGCTGTTATCGTAAGCATATCACTTGGTAATTTATAATACCATTTTGAATAATTCATCCCCATTTCAAAAATACCTGGGAGTGTCATCAGTCGATATTTTCCGTCTATACGCAAGTAAATACGCTGACCGCTGTTTTTCATCACATTTAGGAAACCTCTTGGAGTCGAAAGCAGTTTATGAAGGTCAGTGTTACCTGTAACAACATGGCTGTTAAAAATTCCATACATATATTGTGTCGAGGATATAATGTGACTATCAACATTTTTTATATTTGGGGGTGTAATGATAATTGTGCCATGAGGTCTTTCAGTTAATAATTCCTTATCTTTTGTTACAATATGAGAGTGTTCTGTAGTGAAAAATGAGAGTAATTTATTATCCATTCTTTCTTCTAAAACTCTCTCTGGATACAAAGTATTTATTTCGTCTTCAGTAAAAGATGGAGACGAAAAAGGTGAAGAAAATTCTTTTTTAGTTTTTATTGGATTTATTAATTTAACTTCATCAGGCTCCTTTTGAGCTTTTATGTACGCTTCCTCGATTTGAGTTTTGAATTCCAATTCCTTTACTGCTTCTGGATGCGTAGAAAGAAAAAGTCCATAAAATGATAAGGAGTATTCTCCATTAATATTAATTCGTTCTGTTTGTAATGCTGTATAGGCAAATTCATATTGGAGATTACAGTCTAACAAATCAGATGTTAAAATCTCAGGTGTATTGGTTTCTTTGTATGACAATCCAAAAAATTGTAATCCATCAGTAGAGTAATGTACTGCCTTGGCACCGATTACACCTTGCTGTATGTATGGATAACAATCTGCACTCGGCATATTTTGTCTTGAACACACAACATAGCTGTTGTCATTTTGAAACACAGTATGTCCAAGATACTCAGATATATAAAGTTCATTAGTATAGACACCATTCTCTTCAGCAATTCCAATATCCTGACCATATATTAGGTCAACATTCTTATTTGATCCTTCTAAAGTTATGTTCCAAAACCAAATATGATTCACTGGGTGAAAAGTAACTTTGTAGTTTATTTCTTCTATAGTTCCTTCATATATTAGCGAGTTAGAAGTTGCTGAAATAATACTTTTCGATCTGATCCCTAGAAGAGGATAGACTTTTATAGACTCTCCATCATAAATTCGTAGATAAATATTATTTGCAGAACCATCTTTTACATTGCCACGAAACTGATTAATCAGAAATTTATCGTAGGTAAATGTAAATATATCGCCACTTTGAAGAAAACGATATAGCATTTTATCCTGCTTAATATCTATAAAACTGTTCATTTTATTCATATTGCGTACAGTCCTTTCTAGAAAATAAGTAAATTATTTTTTGTGGAAACGTTTTTGCGATATTAAGGAAAATCGTATGAAAATGTTTTTATATTCACTAAAAGTATATAAGAATTAGCTTTTTTTGTCAACCTGAATAGGTAAAGTGTATGATTAAATAACAAATTTTATTAATTTATACAAAAAACTCATTGACAAATATGTTGATAACGAATACAATTTACTCATAAAGTTAATTTTTAGTAGCTAGTGGAAACATTTCCTCAGTATAGTGGAAATGTTTCCACTGATTCTAGCATAGCACTGAAAACATTTCCTCAAAAGAAACCGACGTGAAAATTGCAAGAGATGTAAAAATGAATATTTAGAAGGGTGGGTTTAGCATATGGCGAAAACTAATGGGAATATGAAAGGCTTTATTGATGAATTAAAGCGAAAGAAAGTTTTGTTTCTGATGATATCCCCAGTAATTATTTATTTCATAATATTTTCTTATATACCAATGCCAGGTGCTTATATTGCTTTTGTTGACTATAACATTGGCAAAGGTATTTTTGGAAGTAACTTTGTTGGGCTTAAAAACTTTGAGTTTCTGGTTAAGACAGGAGATCTTTGGAGAATTACAAAGAATACCTTACTTTATAACCTTGCATTTTTAGCACTGACAAACATATCTCAGGTAGCTTTTGCAATTATGATTTCAGAAATTAAAAGCAGATGGTTCAAAAAGTTATCTCAGTCAATTATCTTATTACCACATTTTATTTCAATGGTAATTGTAGGATTTTTCGCATATAACTTTTTTAATTTTAATCATGGTTTTATTAATACAATACTTACAAACTTTGGACTTGCAAAACATGATTTTTATTCAGATCAGGGGATATGGAAATATATCATTGTTTTCTTTAAACTTTGGGCAAGCACAGGTTACGGCATGATTATTTATCTAGCTGCTATAACAGGTATCAGTAGTGAAATCTACGAAGCAGCAGAACTTGATGGTGCTACAGCTTGGCAAAAAATTCGTTGTATTGTAGTTCCTTTATTAAAGCCAACCTTTATCTTATTATTCCTATTTGGTTTAGGCGGTATATTGAAGGGTTCATTTGATCTTTTCTATAATCTTATTGGTAATAACTCAGTGTTATATAAACAGACAGATATTATTGATACTTTTGTATTCAGAAGCTTAGTTGGTCAGTTTAATTTCTCACAAGGTGCAGCTGTTGGTTTTTATCAATCTCTTTTCGGTCTCATACTTGTATTAACAGTAAATGCTATTGTTAAGAAAATTGAGCCTGATAGTGCATTATTCTAAATAGAAAGGAAAAATAAGTATGCAAGAAATAACGAATATCAAAAGACCTATAGGAAAAGATGAGTTAACAATGAGGGTTATCTTCTATATTGCTGTAGCTATATTTGCCTTAATATGCTTAGTTCCTTTTGTACTTATGATCTCATCTTCATTTATGAATGAGAAAGAAATCTTAACAGAAGGTTACAAGTTGATTCCTAAAAAAATCAGTTTCAATGCATATGAATTTTTATTTCATAACTCAGCTAATTTAATTTCAGCTTATCGTGTAACAATAACAATTGCTGTATTAGGAACTGTCCTTGGACTATTCTTTATGTCAATGGCTGGTTATGTACTATGCAGAAATGATTTTAAATATAGAAATCAGATTTCTTTCTTTATATATTTCACAACTTTATTTAGTGGAGGATTAATTCCTTCTTATATTCTTATGGTAAATGGACTTCACCTGAAAGATAGTATTTGGGCAATGATTTTACCGGGAATAATGAGTCCGTGGTCTATATTCTTGATGAGAAACTTTATGAAAGCAATTCCAGATTCTCTATACGAATCTGCAGCAATTGATGGAGCGGGAGACTTCTATATTTATTGGAAGATATTTTTACCGCTTGCAAAACCTTCACTTGCAACTATTGGATTGTTTCTAACTCTTGGATATTGGAATGAATGGTATAATGCTATGCTTTATATCCAATCTACCTATAAGTATCCATTACAGTATTTCTTACAAAGAATTGTTAGCCAAGCAAATGTACAATTGTTAGTACAGCAGGGGCTTTCGATTAACACTGCAGAATTACCTTCTGAATCTATTAAGATGGCAACGGCAGTAGTAGCAATAGGACCAATTATTCTTGTTTATCCTTTTGTTCAAAAATATTTTGTAAGCGGACTGACCGTTGGAGCAGTAAAGGGTTAATTTGCTGTTAATACAGCTTATTATAAATAAAAGTGAACTGCAGTATGAAAACTCAAATTAAACAGTTCATCATATGCAGTCACAAATAAAATATAAATTTAAGGGAGGATATCATGAAAACTAAAAAACTAATTGCGGCAATATTAGGAGTGATGATGTGTGGAAGCCTTCTTTCTGGATGTGCCAGTAAAGGAACAGGCTCCGGCGCTAAAACAGTAGATGGCAAGGTAGATACTTCAAAAGAAGTAAATCTTGTTATGTATTTATATGGAGGAGAAGGTGTAGCAAATAAAAACATTTTAGCTGAATTAAATAAAAAGCTAAAAGCAAGCATTAATGCAACACTTGAAGTAAAATATATTGACTGGGGAGATGTCAATACTAAATACCCATTATTATGGACCTCAGGGGAACAATTTGATATGTCATATGTAGCATCAGGAGCTGCTGTTCCTTACGCTACTTTAGCAAAACAAGATGCACTTGTTGATATTACAAATATGATAGATACTTATGCTCCAAAGCTTAAAACAGAATTAGGCAGCAAATGGAACAATGTAAAAGTAAATGGCAAGATATATGCTGTTCCAAATAACTATAGTGAATATACAGCATATGGTTTTGTAACAAGAAAAGATATTATGGATAAAAACAATATTAAAAAGGTTTCTTCTGTTTCTGATATGGAAACATATATGGATGCTGCATTAAAGAGTGGAATGGTTCCGCTAAACGGAAGTTCCAACTTATCAATGGACCTTTATAAAATGCTTATTGGAACAACAGGTGATTGGATTGATGCTCCTGGTATTCCATCTTCTGAAATGTACTTAGCAGCAAGTAAAAAAGATCCAGGAAATGTGTTCCACCCAGCATTTACAGATGAATTTGAAAACTTTGCAGTAAAAATGCATGATTGGGCACAAAAAGGTTACTGGTCAAAAGATATTTTATCTTCTTCACAAGATGATAAAGATAACTTCTACAATGGTTTATCTGCTTCTTATATCAGCCATCAGCCAGACTGGACTGGTAACTATGGTAATCAGTTAAAGAAATTACCTGGAATTGATACTGAATTTTACGCTTTCCCAGAGGCTAACGGTAAGTTCATAAAGTCAACTGGAGTTGGAGCAGCAACAGGTATTAGCAAAAACTCAAAGAACCCTGAAAGAGCTTTAATGTTAATTGAAAAGTTAATGACAGATAAAGAATGCTATGACTTATTCCAATATGGTATCCAAGGCAAGCAGTATGAGCTTAAAGATGGAAAAATCGCACAGCCTGCAAACTTTGATGCTAAAAAAGATGGCGGCGGATTTGCTGGATGGGCATTCCGTATGGACAATCTTAACATTCCTCAAAGCACTGAAGATCCTCGCAGATATACTTTAAACGATGCTTGGTCAAAAGTTGCAATGGAAAGTCCTTATATTGGATTCAGTTTTGATAGCACAAGCGTTTCTTCTCAATTATCAGCTATTGCAAATATTGATTCACAGCTTGGTATTCAAATTCTTTTAGGTAAAACAAAACAGGATCCTAAAGCAGCAGTTGCTGAATATAGAAAACAATTAAAAGCTGCTGGTGTTGATGACGTTGCTAAAGCAGTTAAAACACAATACAGTAAATTATCTGCAAAATAATTATTGTACAGTTAGTTTAATAAAAAGGTAGTTATAATAGAGAGTATCTAACATTTTTATATGATTAGGGCTCTCTCTACCTGTTTTATTGATAAATTAATGTAATATTCTATAGTTTTGAATTTGAAGAAATGGTAGAATATGTTTAAGAACTAGATTTTTGTGTCATATGGAGGGTACAAATTAGTTATGGGTGTAACGATTAAAGATGTAGCTAGATTATCAGGAGTTGGAATTGCAACAGTTTCCAGAGTATTAAATAATAGCGGTATTTCGAGTAGTGAGACTAAGGAAAAAGTAATGGCTGCCGTACGAGAACTTAATTATGTACCAAATAACAATGCAAGAAGTCTGAGGATGGTGCAGTCTAAAACAATAGCTCTATTAGTAAAAGGTATTACAAACCCATTTTTTCAAAAAATGATTCACACAATTGAACAAAAGGTATTCCTAAGAGGATATCATCTAGAGATTCGTAATGTAAATTATTCAGATCATGAGATGTCAATGGCTATTAAGGAAGTACAGGATCGAAACCTGAACGGTGTAATTCTTATGGGCGGTAATTTTGAATACACAAACGAAGATTTTGATAGACTTGGCGTTCCATGTGTACTATTAACTGTTTCCGCAGGAAAAGATGTTGATGAAAATTTATATTCCAGTGTAATTATTGATGACGAGGCTGAAAGCGCTAAAGCTACAGAGTATCTCATTAATTTAGGACATAGAAGAATTGGATGTATCTATAGTACAGTTGGCAATATTGTAACACCGAATCGTTTGCGTTTTGGTGGCTATAAAAAAGCTCTTGAAGCGAATGGAATCCCATTTGATCCTGTATTAGTATCTTCCATAAATGTATCGGAATCTGGTTATGAGTTCGGTTTTAATATGATGAAAAACCTTATGAGTCGTAATAAAGATATGACTGCAGTTGTAACAATGGCTGATACAATGGCAATTGGAGCAGCAAAAGCTGCTATATCTTCAGGGCTTCGTGTTCCAGAGGATATGTCGATTATAGGGTTTGATGGTATTGAGGTAGCAGAATATTACAATCCATCATTAGATACTATATGTCAGCCAGCAGAACAAATGTCACTGGGTGCAATCGATGCCTTATTTGAAATGTTACAGGGTGGTAACACAAGTCATTTAGTATATGAGGCGTCATTATTAAAAAGAGGTTCATGTGCTAGCAGAAATAGATGTTCTATAATATAACAACCTTATAAATTGAATGAGAAAGCAGATTAGAGGCGAGTTGTATGAAATATATAGATGATAGAATAAAAGAGTATGAGTCTTATATGCCTGAGCTTACAAAAAAGAAAGATTTTGATGAGTTCTGGGATAGTACAATTGCAATGTCAAAGTCAGTTAAACTGAATGCAAAACTTGAGGAACAGGAATATCCTTCTCCTTATATGAAGGTATATGATTTAACCTATGATGGTTACGACGGTACCAAGATAAAAGGATGGTTTTTGATCCCTACATTTACTAAAAAAGAAAAGTTTCCTTGCCTAATACACTATCATGGGTTTACCGGTGGAAGAGGAGTTCCTCACGAGTATATGACCTGGTTAATGATGGGTATGGCAGTGGTTGCAATAGACTGCAGATTACAAGGTGGAGATACGGGAAGCAACGCCGATTATGAAGGCGGGCTTTTTCAAAATGTAAATTCCCTTGGAATATTAAACAAAGAGAATTATTATTATAGGGCCGTTTATATGGATTGTATGAGGGCAATCGATTTCGCAGAATCAAATGAAAAAGTTGATTCTTCCCGAATTGTTTTGCATGGTGTAAGTCAAGGTGGAGCGCTTGTTATGGCTATGGCAGCTCTTGATGATAGAGCAAAGCTTGCAATAGCTGATGTTCCAAGTAACAGCAATATTGAAGCAAGAATAGAAGGAGAGAATGGTTCTTTTGCCTCTCTAACAGAATATATTCGAAGATTTCCGGATCGCGCTGAAAAGGTGTATGATACCATAAGCTATTTTGACACCATGAATATGGCAGATAAAATAAAATGTCCGGTGTTAGCATCGGTAGCATTAAAAGACAATATTTGTCCTGCAAAACATTATTATGCAACCTATAACCGAATAAATGCACCAAAAGAAATTGCAGTATATCCGTTTAATGGCCATGATGGTTGTGGTAATGTCCATATGCAGAAAAAGCTTGAGTTTTTGAAAAGAAATAATATGATCGGTTAGGTTTTAAAAGGAGAAAATTAATGGATAGAGAAAAGCTGATAGAATTACTTGAAGATATGTCATTGGAAGAAAAAATTGATCAACTATTACAAGTATGTAGTTATTATTATGAAAAAGAAGGGGTTATAACCGGACCTGAAAATGAAGCTGGTTTTTCTGAAGAAGAAATTCAAAATGCTGGTTCAGTACTTGGTGGAGGGGGAGCAAAGCTTTTACGAAGAATTCAAGAAAATTATATGAAGAAGCAGCCTCACCACATTCCACTTCTTTTTATGGCAGATGTCATTAATGGATATCGCACTATTTTCCCAATTCCTCTTGCTCAAGGTGCTACCTTTAACCCAGAAATAGTTGAGAAAGCAGCAGCTATTTCTGCAAAGGAATCAGCAGCGTCAGGACTTCACCTAACATTTTCACCAATGGTAGATTTGGTTAGAGATGCAAGATGGGGAAGAGTTATGGAGTCAACTGGGGAAGATACTTTTTTGAACAGCCGTCTTTCAAGGGCTATGGTAGAAGGATATCAAGGAAAAGGTGAGCTTAAAGAAAAAGGCAGAATTGCTGCCTGCGTAAAACACTTCGCAGGTTATGGTGCTCCAATGGCAGGTCGAGATTATAATACTGTAGAATTATCAGAAAGAACTTTAAGAGAAGACTATTTACCAGCTTATCAAGCGGGTGTAGATGCAGGTTGTGCTACAGTCATGACTTCCTTCAATACTTTAGATCGTATTCCATCTACAGGTAATAAAAAATTACTGAGAGACACTTTAAGAAGTGAGATGGGATTTGATGGCGTAATTGTTTCAGATTGGGCAGCAATTGAAGAATTGATTCATCATGGAATGGCAGTGGATAAAAAAGAAGCTGCAGCGCTAGCAATTGAAGCAGGCGTTGATATAGATATGATGACAACTTGTTACTGCTCAAACTTAAAAAATTTAGTTGAAGAAAAAAAGATAGATGAAGCACTTATTAATGAAGCAGTTCTGAGAATTCTTGAATTGAAAAATAAGTTAGGTCTATTCGAAAATCCATATAAAGATGCAAGTGAAGCAGATGAAGCAGAGATTATATTATGTAAGGAACATAGAGAGGCAGCAAAAGATGCTGCTATCGAATCAATGGTTCTATTGAAAAATGATAATATACTTCCACTGCAAAAAGAAGGACAAAGTATTGCGGTAATAGGACCTCATGTTGATAATAAGTGGATATCCGGTGTATGGTCCATATTTGCAAAGATAGATGAGAACGTAACGGTTCAAGAAGGAATAAAGAACCTTGGAATAGATAATGTAACCTTTGCAAAGGGATGTGGTTTTATTGATCCTGACAGCGGAATAGATACTTATCATAAAAATCAGAATATATTAGAGGATAATAAAATCGCGGATAAACTATTGGAAGAGGCTATACAAAACGCGAAAAAGGCTGATGTGGTAGTAATGCCTTTAGGTGAGATTGCTATTCAATCCGGAGAAGCTTCCAGCCGTTCAAATATTGATATTCCTAAAGTACAGATGGATTTATTTGAAAAAATATACGAAGTAAATAAAAATATCGTGGTTGTACTTTTTAATGGAAGACCGCTTACAATTAAGAGTCTCAGTGAGAAAGCAAAAGCCATTTTGGAAGGTTGGCTTCCTGGGACAGAAGGTGGAAATGCAATTGCAGAAGTTTTATTCGGTGATGCAAATCCTTCAGGTAAGCTTTCTATGAGTTTTCCTTATAACGTAGGACAAGTTCCTGTGTATTATAGTGAATTTCATACAGGAAGACCATATTCTGATGAGCAAAAAGATGTAAAATATCTTTCAAAATATCTTGATGTTCCAAATGCACCGTTATATCCTTTTGGTTATGGGCTTTCCTATACTAATTTCGATATATCAAAAGTTACACTAAATAAGAGTGAACTTAGAAATGGAGAAAGTATTGAAGCTTCAATCCTTATTAAAAATACAGGTAAAGTTACTGGTAAAGAAGTAGTTCAGATGTATATTCAAGATAAAAAAGGAAGCGTAGCAAGACCAGTACGACAGCTAAAAGGCTTTCAGAAAATAGAATTGCAGCCTGGAGAAGAAAGAAAAGTGACGTTTACGATAACTGAAGAAATGTTAAGGTTCTATGATATCAACATGAATTTTACCAGTGAAAAAGGTGAATTCGTTGTATACATTGGAAATGACAGTCGTACACAGAATCAGCAAGAGTTTGTTTTAGTATAAAATTCTTTTTCATATAATATTCCCTAAACAAAGCAAAAGCTCCTGAGACTTTCTCAGGAGCTTTTAATATACAGCTATTGTATTACGGCCCTTCTGTTTTGCAGAATATAAAGCTTTATCTGCAGAATCAGTTAGAGAGCTTATTTTTAAGTTTTCATCAGGCATAAGAGTGCAAATACCAAAGGTTAAGGTTATATGATCTGACACCTTTGAAAACTTATGCTCTATATTTAAAGCGTTAATATGACTTTTCATAGTTTCTGCTAAGCTAAAAGCGGCATCTGAGGAGGTGTTTGGGAAAACCCCTACAAATTCATCCCCTCCATACCTTGCAACAAAGCCATCTACATTATTTAATACAGATTGTAAGGTGCTTGCAACTTGTTGAAGGCAGTAATCCCCTAGTAGGTGACCATAGTTATCATTGTATTCCTTAAAGTTATCTACATCGATCAGCATAAGAGAAAGAGGCTCCCTATTAACTTTTGAACTTTCCCATAAGATTTCAAGTTCTTCATCAAAATATCTTCTGTTTGGTATTTTTGTTAGTCCATCTAGATTTGATAAACCAAGTAATTTTTTATTCAATTTTTCAAGATCATTTGATTTCTGTGCATTTCTAATAGCAATAGCAATATAGGAAGCAAGAGCTTTTACAGTATCAAGATTATATTGAGAGTAAGCATTTTTAGATATACTCTGAACAGTTATTACACCTAATACGCTATCCTCAAATATCAGCGGACAATAAATTAATGATCCTGCTTTGGTACCATGAATAAAATTTCTATCCTGGATATAATTTCTATACTCTTTTTCTACATCGTTAATAAGTACTTCTTTTTTATTTAAGATACACCAAGCTGCCCAAGTATTCTTGTTATTAATACTGCTTTTAAAAACAGGATATCTTATAGAGTTTTCGATAAATAGACTATACTCAATATTCTCGGTAGATTTATCATATAGTGCAATTCCAAAAGCATAAGCTTGCATTAAATCATTTATGCTTTTATATACTAAGTTTAAAATCTTTTCAAAATCTAATGTAGAAGTAATATTTTGGCCTATTTCACTTATAGTTTTCATATTATTATAAGATTCTATAAGTTCAGTTGTCTTCTTTTCCAAAGCTTCCGTTTTTTCTTTTAACTCAACATTTTTAAGACGATAAATCTCTTTTTCCTGATGGGATTGTTCCATTTTAAACTGCATAGTAATATTTTTTAATTTGTGAGCAATTTCCTCGTTTATTCCTTTTCTTTCTTCATCATGAAACTTTTTATAATAATAAAGGGCTTTATCAAGCTTCCCTATTTTTTCATGATTTTTTGCTAAGTAGGAATATATTTTCATAATCATCTCTTTAGAGTTGATTTCGTGAGCTATGATTAAAGCTTTTTCAAGATATTCAATAGCTTCATCATTATTATTCATTCTGATTAGCAATTTATATATATCTATCATTACGCTAATTATAAAATATCGTTCTTCGGTTTCTTTGCTTATTTCAAGACTTTTTAAAAATAAATTTAAAGCTTTATCCGAATTGTTCTGCTTAAAAACAATTTTGCCAAGCTGATGAAGACAGGCAGCCTCAATCATTCTATCCTTAACCTTGCGGGACAAATTCAAACTTTTTTCGGTATATTTTTCTGCCATATTAAAATTATTTAAATAATAATATACCTCTCCAATATTCTGAATCACAATACATTCAACATTTTCGTTATTAGCTAAGCTACATAGTTCAAGACTTTCAGTATAGTAGTCCAGCGCAATCTCATAATTTTTTAAATCTTTATAAATCTCTCCAATATTATTTAATACTCCAGACTGACTTTTCTTATAGCCAATATTACGTATGATATCAAGAGATTTCATGTAATATTCCAGGGCTAAATTATAATTTGCAAGGGCTAGATTAACATTACCTAAAATATTCAATAAATCCGCCTGGTATTCTTTAAAATTTTCAATTTTAGCAATTTCAAGAGCATCCATTAAGTATATGATTGCTTTTTCAAAATTTCCAACTATGTAAGAAGACTTTCCAAGTATAAGCAAGCTTTTTAAAGTACCTATTTTGTATTCAATATGTTTTGAAAGTTCATAAGCTTCATTGGATAGTTCAATAGATCTTATAGGTTTATGGCGTATTACATCTTCAGCGCAATTATTTAATTCATCAATTTTTTTAATCATATCATTAGAATTCATAAAATAACTCCAATCAAGCTAATATACTATTTAATATTATATATATCTTAGGATATATATAATATTATCAAATTTACCTTTTTTCTACAAGAATAATTGCTAGACAGTTATTTGATTATATGCCTTTTATTAATTCCAATATTTTCCCCGAAGGAATATAAAGGAAAAACAATAGAAATGTCGAATACTTATCTGTAAAGTTATGAAGATATACAACTAGGGGGAAAACTATGTTTAAATCATTAAAGACAAAAATATTAGCTTCAATGTTTTTGTTAACTTTAATTTGCACTCTTACTTTTATGGGAGTTTCCTATTATGAAATGAGAACAGCAGTTACTAATCAGATGAAAAATGATGGTGAGAATCTTGTTACAGTAGTTAATAGGGAAGTTAGCAAATATAATTTAAGTGATGGAGAGAAAATAAGTGAAGTACTAAAAGAAGTCAAAGATCAAAGTAAAGATAATATTTCATACCTATCTCTTTCAGATACAAATTTAAAAGTTATTGCATCTAGTGATGATAACTTTGCTGCTGCAAACAAAAGTGATAAAAGTACCGATGCGGTAGCTTCCGCAAGCACTGAAAATACTGCAGCTGTTACAGGAAATATAAAACAAGGAAAAAGCACTGGTTATATTTATAAAACAGATAAAGGTGATAAGGTATATAATGTTTCAACTCCTTTTTATCAAGGCGATAAACTAGTTGGTAATATAAGTGTTGGAATATCACTAAATGCTATGAATTCAATGATAGCTAGCTCTATGATACAAATAATTATAATATCATTGATTGTTCAGTTTATTGCAGTTATCTTAGGTATAATCATATCAAAAAATATAACTACGCCGATTGTTAATGTAGTTAATAAGTTGGATGACTTTTCAAGGGGTGATTTTACAGTAAAGTTTGAAAGCAGGACTAAAGATGAAATAAAGAAATTAACTAATGCTTTAAATAAATCTGTAGAAATGCTAAAGCAGATGATAACTGATACAAAGGGAAATATGGAGGAGCTTTCAAAGGTTTCTTGCACACTAAAATCTTCAAGTCAAAAAGTAGAAAATTCCAGCAAAGTTGTATCCGAATCTATTACAGAGGTGGCACAGGGAATTGAAGAGCAAGATGGTAATATAGGACAGGTAACAACAGCATTAGAAAAGTTTAACCAAGAGCTCGAGCAAATACAAGCTAAAGTAAATAATACAACTTCAAGCAGTGCTGCAATCGAGAAAACTGCTGATGTTGGAGCTGAAAAAATTAAAGAATTAATAGGTTCAATTGAGGAAGTAAGAGACTCCTTTGGATATGCAGCTTCAAATATACAGCTTTTAAGTGAGGATACAAATAAAATTGGAGAGATAATGAATGTAATTAACAGCGTCGCTGAGCAGACTAACTTATTAGCTTTAAATGCAGCTATAGAGGCAGCAAGAGCAGGAGAAGCTGGAAAAGGTTTCTCGGTTGTAGCAGAGGAAATAAGAAAGCTCGCAGAACAGGTTGTAAGTTCTTCAAAGAGTATTAATGATATAATAGGTGGTATAGTTACAAATGTAGAAGGGGTAGTTGATACTACTAAAGATATTTCTAGCAAGATAGAGAGTCAAATTAGCATAATAGATGATACAAGATATGCTTTTAAAAATATACAAACAGAGGTTCATAACACTACACCGCAGTTCAAAAATATATCTGAGGGTTTGAAAAACATAGTTCAGGAAGAGGAAACTTTAACGAGTAATGTTCATGAAGTTTCAGCGATATCAGAACAGATTTCAGCTTCAACTCAAGAAATCTCTGCATCTGTTCAAGAGCATGCCTTAACAATGAGACAGTTTACTAATCTGGCATCTAAAATTGATGAAATGACAAACAAAGTAAATGATAGTGTTGGAAAGTTTAAAATAGATTAATTTAAAGCCCTGGCTAGATAAGCCGGGTTTTTTGCTTATATGTAATGAAAAATTATGTATTTTGATAGATTACCTTCATGGGTTTTTATGGTATAATTTATAAAATGTAGGCGTTGATATGATTGAAAGTAAGGAGGAAAATGAAATATGAAACCTTTTTTTGATTTTTTGATAAAAAAATTTGTTAAAGACCACAAGAATGTCAATTCTCAAGATGTCAGACAAGCTTATGGAAAGCTTGGTGGAACTGTAGGTATTATTATTAATTCTACAATACTTATATTAGAACTTATTGTTGGACTGTTTTTGAACAGTATTGCTGTTACAGCGGATGCTTTTCATAATTTAACTGATGCAATATCGTCTTTGGTTACTATTATCAGCTTTAAAATAGTAAACCGGCCTGCAGATGATAAACATCCTTTTGGCTATGGAAGAGTTGAATATCTTACTGCCCTTCTTTTTGCAGGAGCGATACTAGTTGTAGGTTATGAATTTTTAAGAAATTCAGTAGTTCGTATAATGCATCCTGTAACCGTGCCTTTTAATAAAATAAGCTTTATCTGCATGCTGTTTGCTCTGCCTCTGCAGATTACTCTTAATAGGTTTACAAATTACCTAGGAAATACTATAGACTCTTCAGCACTTAAGGCATCTGCTTTAGAATCTTTTACAGATATTTTAGTACTTGCTATGGTTATTTTTTCACTTTTAGTAACAAGATTTACTACTTTTCCTATAGATGGGTATGTAGCATTTATCGTATCATTATTTATTCTTCATTCAGGAATTGAGCTTGGAAAAGAAATGGTAGATACCTTGCTTGGAAAAGCTCCAAGTGAAGAGTTTGTTGAAGAACTTAAGAGTAGTGTATTATCATATCCATATATAACAGGAGTACATGATTTAGTTATACACAACTACGGTCCGGGAAGATACATCACCTCTCTTCATGCGGAGGTTCCCTGTGATGTATCCGTTATGGAAATACATGATGTTATTGATAAGGCTGAAAAGGAAATAGGAAGCAAAATGAATATGTACCTTTCAATTCATATGGATCCTATAAAAATAGATAGTCCTGATGTACGAGAATTAAAAGAAACGGTATCGAAAGAAATAGCCCAAATAACAGGAGTATTGTCCATGCACGATTTTAGAGTAGTTGGAAATGATGAGAATAAAACACTTATTTTTGATGTTGTTTTAGATAAGGCCTGTTTTAATGATGAAAAGAAAGAACTTATTAGCGAACAGATTAAAGGTATTATATCAAATCTATGTTCAAGTTATAGAAGTATTGTTACTTTTGACAGGGAGTTTTATTAAAATTAAAGTTACATAAATTTATGGGGGATTTATTATGACAAGAGTGAAAATATTAAGTTTTATTACTGCTGCTTTGTGTGCCTCTTCAATTTTAAGCGGCTGCAGCTCTGCAGCTGTTTCAAAAAAATCGGGGGTAGTAACAATTAAATGTTTTATGCAGTCTCTTCCGACTCTTCAGCAGACAGAGCTTTTAGATTTAAAGGATAAGTTTGAAAAGAAACATACTTCGATTAAAATTGAAATTGAAGATGGTGGGAATAATTATGGGAATGAATTAAATAAGAAATTACAAGCGGGGCAGGCTCCGGATATTTTTATGATGGATAGTGTTAGTACCTCAAAACTTGCAGCTTCAGGAAAGCTATTATCCTTTGATGAACTTATTGATAAAAAAGATCTTGAGGATTTTAATGTTAATCTTTTAAATCAATTTCGTATTAATGGAAAGCTTTATGGACTTCCTGAGGCAGGACAAAGCTTAGGTTTGTTTTATAACAAGGATATGTTTAATGAGGCAGGGGCTAAACCGCCAACAACTTGGGAGGAGCTAGAAGCTTCAGCAACAAAGCTTACAAAGGGAAGCATAGTTGGTTTATCAGTGGAGTATAATCCTATGTTCTTTATACCTTTTATGCTTCAAAGCGGCGGAAAAATAACGGAAGGGAACAAACCCTCTTTTAATAGTGAGGCATGTATAAAGGGTTTAAACTTCTTTAATTCATTATTTACAAAGAAAATAGCTGCAGATGGAAGAGCTTTATCAAGAGATTATTCAGTGGAAGCCTTCATCAAGAAAGATGCAGCTATGGCTATAGGATTTTCAGGAGATGCAAGTTATGTAATAAGCAGCAATCCTGGTTTTAACTGGGGAGTTGTTACTTTACCAAAGGGAAATACAACAGGAGGCTTTTTTCAATCCACTGGAGTTTTAGTAAGCAATAGTACAAAGTATAGAAAAGAAGCTGTTGAAGTTGCAAAATTTTTCTCGGAAGGTGAAGTACAAAGACTTGTTGCAGAAAGCGGAATAGCTATACCATCAAGAAAATCCATGCAGCAGGAGTATACAAAAAAATATCCTCAAATGGAAGCTTTTCTTACAATGCTGGAGAAATCAGAGCCTCTTAACTACGGAGATGACCTAGGAAAGTTATTTAATGCTTTAAATGATGCAGGAGCAAAACTTCAGTCAGGACAAATGAAAGATGCAAAAGAAACCCTAGACTATGCGGTAACCTTATACAACGGAGCTCATTAATTTGAGCTCTTTTTTTATTTTTTAGTATAAATCTAATTAATATTAAATATTATTTAATGATAGGTTAAAGCCCTAAATGGGCTTTAACGGGCAACCTGTGAGCGGAAGCGAACGTGCTTAGGTTGCCCCGTAGTCGGAGACAAAGCCCTAAATGGGCTTTAACGGAAAATTTTTCAGCGGGAGAGAGGCTTTAATTGCTCAGTGCTTCCGACTAGAAGGGAGGGAAAAGCATGAAAGTAAAAATAGACGTATTTTCAGGATTCTTAGGTGCAGGAAAAACAACATTGATTAAAAAACTTATAAACGAAAGCTTTTATAAAGAAAAGGTAGTTGTTATAGAAAATGAATTTGGTGAAATTGGTATAGATGGCAGTATACTCAAGACCTCTAATATAGAGGTTAAGGAAATAAATGCAGGTTGTATCTGCTGCAGCATTGCTGGTGATTTTAAAAAGGCAGTAAAGGAAGTTATAGATAAGTATAGACCGGTGAGGATTATTATTGAGCCTTCAGGAGTTGCAAAGCTTTCTGAGATATTATCAGCTTGCAGCAGTGCAGAACTTAAAGGCCTTATAGAAGTAGACATGGTTATAACTGTTATTGATGTCTTAAAGTATGATATGTATATTAAGAATTTTGGTGAGTTTTATAAAAATCAAATTATGAATGCAAAAACTGTAGTGTTAAGCAGAACTCAGAAGATAAACTCAGATAAGCTTTTAAGCATTAAAGAAAATATCAGCAGTTTAAACAACAGAGCCTTTGTTGTAACAACACCTTGGGATAAGCTTAGCGGACAAAAAATTTCAGAGCTTAATGATAAAAAGTCAGTACAAAATGAAGTTAATTTGATAAAAAGAGCTTCTGGAAGTTTAGGATTAAGAGCTTCTGCTGGGCATAAAGGCAACGATGTGTTTCAAACTATAAGCTTTGAAACTCCAAAAGCCTTCAGTAGTAAGTTGTTAAAGAATTATTTGGATAAAGCAAATGAAAATAAGGCTTATGGAACAATTCTTAGGGCAAAGGGTATTGTCCAAGTAGAGAATGAAGAATGGATACAGTTCGACTATGTGCCTGGAGAATTTGAAATGAGAAAAACAGCACCAGATTACTCGGGAAGACTTTGCGTCATAGGGGTGGATTTGAACAAGGAAAATATAAAAAGGCTCTTTAGTCTTTAGAGGATAAAATATATGAATATGAAAAGTGAAATTGATATTTTTACAGGCTTTCTTGGTTCAGGAAAAACATTTTTTATAAATACCTTTCTTAAAGATACTTTAGTACCTAAGGAAACAGTCCTCATAATTCAATGTGAGGAGGGACAGCAAAGGATAAATATAAAACTGCATTTCAAAAGCAAAATAATATTAAAAGAATATGGCCCTTCAGAAGCATTAACTTCAGCATATCTTAAACAAATGATTGAGTTTTATAATCCCAATAGAGTTATTATTGAGCATAACGGCATGAGACTTTTAAGTGAAGTTTTAAATATTTTTAACGAGGAACAACTATCAAAGCTATGCAGTGAACCCACAATTTATCATACAGCAGATGCTTTAACCTTTGATATGTTTTACAGCAACATGAAAGAGCTTGTGGAGCCTTATATAGTCTACAGCAATTTAATAATAATAAATAATTGTAATATGTTAGAGAAAGAAAAGTTAAAAACTTTGAAAGAGCTGTTTAAAAATATAAATGCAAATGCGTTTATATTTATGCTTGAGAATTTAGAAGAATTGGAAGAGGTTTTAAAAAGGTCTGATGTACTAGAGAGTAGTCTAATAAGAAATATACGGTTATATATACACAATGCAATAAAGTTCTTGCATTAATGATGTCATAAAATATCCAATTTTCAAGGATTTTTAGGACGTCATTAATGTATTATAACTTTCGCATTGTATTTATTAGAAATTTAATGCTTAAAAAATTGATTAGGAGAAGATTAAGAAGTGAGTAACAGTATTATTCAAAATTTTTCAGTGATATTTATAAGCATAGTACTTGAGGCGCTGCCTTTTATACTACTTGGTTCTATTATTTCAGCTGTAATTCAGGTATTTATATCTGAAGATACAATTGCAAAAATTCTGCCTAAAAATAAGCTTCTGGGAGTTTTGGCCGCAGCACTCTCGGGGCTTATATTTCCGGTGTGTGAGTGTGCAGTAATACCCATAGGCAGAAGGCTTATTAAAAAGGGGGTTCCTCTAAATATGGCGGTTGCCTTCATGCTTTCTGTGCCTATAGTAAATCCTATAGTTCTTTTGTCTACTTACTATGCCTTTCATGGAAGACCCTATATAGTGCTGCTACGAGGCGGATTAGGACTTTTTATAGCAGTAGCTATAGGAATGCTGGTAGATATATTTCAGCAGGGCAAAGAGGCCGTAAAACTCTCTTACATAGATAGTGGAAATTTATGCTCCTGTGGCTATGATCATAGCTATAAAAAGAAAGAGTCAAGATTTATGGAGGTAATTTACCATACAAACTCCGAGCTTTATGATATTGGTAAATTTCTTATACTGGGAGCTTTTATATCGGCTTTTTTTCAAACGATTATAGAAAGAGACTATGTACTTAAGCTTGGACAGCATCCTGTATATTCAATAATAGCAATGATGCTTTTTGCTTACTTAATATCACTTTGTTCTGAGGCAGATGCTTTTATAGCAAGCACCTTCTTAGGTCAATTTACACCAGGTGCTATAATAGCTTTTCTTATTTTAGGACCTATGATTGATATAAAAAACACACTAATGCTCAGTGCTTCTTTTAAAAAAGGTTTCATAGTAAAGCTTATATCCTTAATTTTTATAATGTGCTTTGCAGCAGGCTTTATTGTGAATGCAGTAATTAATATATAGGAGAGACATAATGAAAAAATTTAATATAAGTGAATTCATATGGTTTTTTATACTTTTAATGTTCACCTTGTACATATACTTTCTTCTTTATACAGGAAAAATAACTTTATATATTCATCCAAAGCTTGTTAAGTACTCTATGTTCTCTTTTATAGTTCTTGGAGAGCTTACAATAGTACAATTATTTAAGATATTTACTGTTAAAACAAGAATAACCCGCAAAAATGGTTATACTTTATTTCTTCTTGCTCTAGTATTTGGTATTTTCTTTGCACCGGGCGGATTAACCTCAGATATTGGAGATAAGAAGGGGGTTATTCTTGTAAGCTCGGAAGATGTTGAGAATATAGGAAGGCATTCTCACAGTGAAGAACAGGTGATTGAAGGAAATGAAGTAATATTTACTGAAAAAAATTACATTCACTATCTAGAGGATTTGAGTAAAAATCTTGATAAGCATGTTGGCAAAAAAATAAAAATAACAGGCTCTGTTTTGAAAAACGATAAACTTAAAGAAGATGAGTTTATTTTAACAAGATTGCTGATAAACTGCTGTGCGGCAGATTCACAGGTTATGGGAATAACGGTTAAGTATGACAAAGCAATAAGCTTAAGCAAAGATGAGTGGGTAAATATTGAGGGTATAGTAAGTAATAAAGGAAAGCAGCCCGTTATATTGGTGCAGAAGATAAATAAAGTAAATAAACCAGGTAATCCGTACATATATGAATAAAGTTCAGAGCAGAGGGCTTCTGAACTTTTGCTTTGTATAAGTAGATTAAATATGATAAAATAAAAAAGACATACATTCGTATGTCTTTTTGGTGGAGGAAGATGGATTCGAACCATCGAAATCACTGATAACAGATTTACAGTCTGCCCCCTTTGGCCACTCGGGAATTCCTCCATGTGGAGCTGGCAATAGGAATCGAACCTACAACCTGCTGATTACAAGTCAGCTGCTCTACCGTTGAGCCATGCCAGCATATTAAGTTTTTAATGGTGGGCACAACAGGGATCGAACCTGTGACCCTCTGCTTGTAAGGCAGATGCTCTCCCAGCTGAGCTATGCGCCCTCGCTTCAAGGTTTATTGTTTATCGGCTTACCCGACGAATTTTATTATATATGCTGTATTAAATTTCATCAACCCTAACTAGCAGTCGTTATATTAAATTAATCTTTGTTTACTAGTAAATATGCAGGTTTTTCTCGGGATTACATATAAGTTTATATTTATTAACATTAAATATTATAGTTGATGTTGTTTATATACAATACAATAAAGTTCTTACATTAATGATGTCATAAAATATCCAATCTTCAAGGATTTTTAGGGCATCATTAATGTATTAGAAACTTTGCATTGTATATAATGATTCCTTAACAAACATAGAATATACAGAAAGTATTGAAGAAATTTTGTATAGATACTTATTAAAGAATAAATTTCATTACTTTCCATAAATATTTATAATAAAGTCTATTGATTTAAAATAAAAATCATAGTATAATCAATCTTGTCGTTATGACAACAACAGAAAAGTTTAGTTTCATGAGTATATGGAGAGATGTCCGAGTGGTTTAAGGAGCACGCCTGGAAAGCGTGTGTAGGGGAAACTCTACCGGGGGTTCGAATCCCCCTTTCTCCGCCAGTTAAACTTTTCCGTGCTAGATGGGGAACTAGCGGTGCCCTGTAACCTGCAATCCGCTACAGCAGGGTTGAATTCCTCGCTTAGGCTCTAGCATGTGAGGTCTGGTCTATAAAAGTGGCGTTGAGAATTGGGTCCTACGCAACAGAAACTCATGAACCCCGTCAGGTCCGGAAGGAAGCAGCGGTAAGTGATCATTTTTGTGTGCCGTAGGGAAACCTGGTTTGAGTTAACTGTATAGATAACGCTCATATGCTATCAGTCGAAGCGAGGTGCACGGTTTACATAACAATCTTATAATTAAGTTTTGTGATGCTAAGAAGGCATCTTTTTTTATTTTTTGATAAAGTAAAAACTTAAAAATGTAATGGGACAAGCAAATTATTTATTAAATATCAGTTAATAAATGGATATAATGTTTATAAGTTGATATAATTATTATAGTTACAAAATATAAGGCATGAAAACAGAGTTTATGTTTTGTATAGATTTTACATAAGGGTAAAGTGGTGGTATAGATGAAATTTCTTGATGTGGGCGAAAAAATAAAAAAGTTAAGGAAAGAATTAAACATAAGGCAGGAAGAGCTTAATGCTACGGGAGTATCCAGAAATTTTATAAGCATGATTGAGAATGGAAAAAGAAAACTGCCTTATCATGTTGCTTCTGAACTTGTGGGGATTTTTAATAAAAAGGCTGATGAATTGGGGGTAACTCTGGTTATAGATGAACATTGGCTAATGATTACTGCAAAAGAACAGGCCGAGGAGTTCTGTCGTGAAAAATTAAAGAATGAGCTAACCTCTGAGGATATAAATGTAATAACAATGTTGGTGAAAGATTATAACATTAAACAATTAATACCGGAAGTATATAAAATAAAGGCTGACAGTCTTTATGAAAATAGATTATATGAAGAAGCTTTTACATATTATTATGAAATTTTGGATAATGTTGATGATAAGCCTGAGGAAAAAGCTTTCATTTATAATAAGTTAGGTAAATGCAAGATCATGATGCTGAATTATATAGAGGCAAAAACTTACCTTAATAGATGTTATGAAAACTCTATTATTGTTAATGATAAAAATACAATGAAAAGCGGTCTTTATAATATAGCATTATGCTATAAAAGATTAAATAATACTGAACTTGCAATAAAATATATAGATAACTATATAGAATTATGTGATGTTTCTATAGATGTTAAAGAGTATGCTGGTGCAGTTATTTTAAAGTCTAATTGCTATATCGAGAGTAATAATTATCAGTTTGCAGCTGAGATACTTAGGGATTTAATCAATAAATTTGATAATCCAGAGGATTTGCTTTTAGGCTATATATATAACAGCTTAGGAGTTTTGTATATGGATATGAATGAGCTTGACAAATCTCTTTTGTATTTGGATAAAGCTTATTTCATAAGACAAAAAAAAGATATTTATAATCTCAGTCATACAGTGCTTAATAAGGCTAGGGTATTTTTAAAGCAGGATATGAAGATAGAAGCCCTACAGCTGATTAATTATTCAATAGTTATTGCAGAAAAGAATAATGACTATAAATTTATAATCGATGGGTATAAGGTGTTGGAAGACTTATATGCTGAATATAAAAAGTATGAAGAGCTTATAGATATATATCTTAAAATGATAAGCCTATTTAATAAAATGGACAACACAGAGGAAGCTTTAAAGATATATATAAAACTATTAGCTTTAAGCTCTGATACTAATAACAAAGAGGAATATAAACTTTATTTAAAAGAGGCACAAAAAATTCTGTAACAAAAAAGTATAAAATGGGTAGTTACAAGAGTGGGAATATATGGTATAATATGGTTAATAACTAATGGGGGGATGAGAATTTATGAAAAAAGTATTAAAAGGTCTATCAGTTTTATTAATTACTTTCCTTATAGTAGGGGCTGTGGTAACAAAATCGGACAAAGGTACAGATGAACCAGGACCGATCGGACAAAACACTACCACAATAACTATGAATGCATAAAATTATTTTCTATTATTAAATTGGGCCAATAGGTAATAGAAGGTAAAGTTAAGCATCAATTTTAACTAACTTCTGAGATATTACTGCTTAATAAAGAATAAGTACTAGATTACTAAAGGAATTAATTTTATAATCTAGTACTTATTTTTATATTAAATATTAAAGGAGAGTTTTAATGAAGAAGAGTATTTGGATAATAATATTGATAATAATAGCCTTTTCTGCATGCTCTGTTAAAAAAGATGAAACACCTATCGTAACTTCAAATAACATGAGCGGAAGTACTAAGGTGATAATTAATAAAGAAGAATTAAATATTGAAAATATTCTTCCAAAAGGCATAGGTATGAAGTCAAGCTATGAAGATATTATTAAGTTGTATGGAAAACCGAAAAGTACTACCAATTTTAATAATGAAACGCTCATTACACAAAAGGGATACTTTACTGATTTGGGCTATAATAATATGAATTTTATAATATATTGTTATGATAAGGAAAAACCTTTTAATCTGCAAAAGGATAATGAAATTTTTCAAATTGATTTTTATGGAGAAGGCTCATCACTTAATAACTTAATTAAGATTGGGGACAGCTACGATATAATTTCAAGCAAATATAAGACTGATGAACTAACTTCAGTGAACATTGAAGATATAAAGGAAAAGTTAAATAGATTCCGCAAGGACAATACATATTTAAAATACAATAAAATCTTAAGTATAACATCGAAAAATATGAACACAGCACCTGTTTCTATGATAATGCTTTTTGATGACAATAACTTGCTGGAAAGAATTTGTTATATCAAACCTAATGCAGATTAATAATAAAGAAGGTGTTACAAAACTGATCTTAATGAGGTTTTGCAACACCTTTTTTATTTAAAGCTAAAAATCCTATGATTGATTTGCCACACAGTTTAATAATACAGTGTAGTTATATAATGACTTAGCAGTGCTGTCAGTATAGGCGATATCGTGCCAGGTTTGATATGAAGATTTCAAATCATAATTTTCATTTCCTATATCAATATAAGCGGTATGAGGACCCTTGCTTCCATTTGAGTGAGCGTACCATATTCTTGTAACTACATTGCTTGAGTTCGTCTCAACTTTATATACTACAGCAACGTGGTTTCCATTATCCATTCTAAAAGTACATCCCGGAACAATTTGCTTTGCAGAAGTTTTTTGAACTCCGTTAACAGTGGTTGCTAGATTGTTTGCGCTTACACCATATGCATAAGACACGTTAAAAAAACTATTAACAGCTCCGTAGCTTGCTTCGTTTAATACATAATATACAAGACCTGAACAATCAACTCCGGCAGAAGATGGATTATTTGTTGCAAGCTGTTGGATTTCAGCAGTAGTTTTGTTAAAATACCCATTAGAATCTGTACATAAAGGCATTAAATAGCTGTTAATCATGTTTGGGGTATTTTTAGCTCCAAGCTTGTAAGGAAGTTGTATAAAACCGCTGTATTTAATTCTTTCTAAATCATTTTCTATTACCCATGTACGAACTCTGAATGATGTGTATTGATTTTGGAAAGCTTCTAAATTACTTTGAAAAAGTCCCATAATAAATTCCTCCTAGTTTATGTTTATTTGCAGTTAAGAGAAGCGCTTCAATCTAACTACATACATTAAAAAGTAAGTATAGGCTAAAATAGCAACTGCCTTTTATAATATTTTTAATTAAAGAGGGAGAGGAAAATTAAAAATTCCTCTCCCATTTCTTATTTATGTAAATAATCTTTAATATCTAAAACATCCTTTTGAATATCTTTTATTACATTAAATTCATCAGTTAGTTTGGTTATTATCTCTTGATATTTTTCTTCTCTTTCTGCTTGTGTAAGATCTCTTTTTTCCTGTGCTTTTAGGATGTAAAAGATTAATACAACAGCTAGTGCAGCCCATATGCCCTGGGTTGAAGCTAGTTTTATTAAATCATTTTCCATATTTTTTTCCCCCCTTTTAATTTAAAAACTTTCTCAAGTTATTGAGCGCTCTATTTTTTGTTCTGTTTATAGCCTGTCTTGAAACTCTTAGCTGTTTAGCTAAATCATTCTCGGCTATATTATTTATATATATCTTTTTTATAACATCTTTCTGAAAAGCAGGAAGCTTGTCTAAAATCTCCTGAATAAATAATTTATCATCAACAGAATTGTATGGATTTTCCCCAAAGAAGTCGGTATTTAATTCGGTTTCACTGTTAGTTATTTTACAATTCTTTTTAGAAAGAATTATGTATTTATGTTTTATTGAAGTGTTAATATAAGCAATAATACCAGCATCATTTCTTAAATTTTTATTAGTATATACAGGAATGCTTTCGATAGTTTCGAGAAGGCATATTACTAAGTCCGTGTGAGCTCCATCATAAGCTAATTTTCTAGAATATTTGTTTATCAAGGGGCTGAACTTGTCCAAAATAGCTAAAGTACTGCTTTCGTTGTGCATTTTTGAATTGATTATAAGCTTGCATAGGTCTTCCATAATAATCCCACCCTTTTATAATTTTTTATAATATAAAAAGGTTTAAGATTTAAAAATGTAAACCTATGGTAACAATAAAATTTATTATTATTAGTTACGTAAAAAGTGCGTAAATTAGCTAAAATTATTAATCTAAATTACAATAAATATGTATAAATAAAAATACATAAATTTAACAGAAGATATAACAAAGAGAATATATTTTGGCAACCTGGCAGTCATAGGAAAGTATATTCCTTTAGATCCATGGCTTTGCGGCCCTACCTTTCAGTAAGTGTGCTATTATCAGTATATAAACCTTTTCATATCCTATTTTAAATTAATTGTATATAATAATTACAAAAATGTAAATATATTCAAAATTAATTTGCTAATGATAATAAAATATGTAACTATAAAATTCATAATTTTAAGCTTAATTTACAAGATAATAAATATTATATATTGTTTGTCCTAAATTCGAGTAATTAATATTGCAAAAAAGCTATTGAGTACAATCGATATTATATAAATTTTAGTGAAAACAATCTTTATAGAAAGCAACTATACAAAAACTATTTTTAAGTAAAGTTATTTTAAATATAATCTTATTAAGGTATAATATAAGCTGATATCTAATACACAAAGGGGTGAAACTATGGCATATACCGCTTTATACAGAGAATGGAGACCAAAAGCTTTTAAGGATGTGGTTGGTCAGAAACATATAACTACAACCTTGAAAAATCAGATAATAAATAATAGAATAGCTCATGCTTATCTTTTGTGCGGAACAAGGGGGACAGGAAAAACCTCTACCGCTAAAATACTTGCAAAGGCGGTAAATTGTCTTAATATACAAGATGGTGAGCCCTGTAATGAATGTGAAATGTGTAAAAGCATAAATGCTGGACTCTCAATAGATGTAGTTGAGCTGGATGCTGCTTCTCATAATGGAGTAGGTAACATAAGAGACATAATAGATGAGGTTCAATATCCGCCTAGAGAGGCTAAATATAAGGTTTATATAATGGACGAGGTTCACATGCTTTCAGACGGTGCTGTAAATGCCTTTCTTAAAACGTTGGAGGAACCCCCGAGCAGAACAATATTTATACTTGCAACTACAGATCCTCAAAAGCTTCCTATAACTATACTTTCAAGATGCCAGCGCTTTGATTTTACAAGAATTAAGTCTGAGGACATTTTTGAAAGGCTAAGAAGAATAGTTAATGAACAGGGTGTTTTTGCAGATGATAAAAGCCTTCATTTGATCTCAAGAATGTCTGACGGTGCAATGAGAGATGCTTTAAGTGTACTTGATCAGGCCATATCTATGGGCAATAGTAAGGTTGATTATGATGAACTTATAAATATGCTTGGACTTGTTACAAATGATAATCTGCTTAAACTTACAGATGCACTTATAGATAAAAATGTAGAAAGATCCATGCGAGCTGTTGATGATATAGTAATAAGCGGCAAGGATATTTATAATTTTATTAAAGAAATGATAAGCCACGTGAGAAACCTCATGATGGTTAAGGTAAGTAATAATCCTGAAGAAATACTTGATATGTCCTTAGAAAATATTCAAATTATAAAAGAGCAGTCTCAGAAGATAAGAATGGAAGAGCTTATGAGAATTATTAGAATACTTCAGGAAACAGAGGAGCAGTCAAAGTGGAGCAAGCAGACAAGAATATATTTAGAGCTTGCGATAATAAAAATATGCAAAATTGAATATGATACTTCTAAGGAAGTAATGTTAGCTAGGATAAACAAGCTTGAAGAAGCAATTAAAAACGGTCAGGTTACTGTGACTATTGCTGAAGGCTCTGCTGATTCTCAAAAAATAGTTAATAGAGCTCCAGCACAGCAGGTTAAAAAGCCTGAACAAGTTAAAGAGCAGGTATATGAGGAGGCTAACCCTCATTCAACGGTAACACTTGACACGGTAAGAAAGTCCTGGAGAGACATAATGGAACTTTTAAAGTCGAGAAGACAAATGGTTATTTATGCTTCTTTGATTACAGGTGAGCTTGTAGGCTGCAAAGATGGAGTAATAGAGATAAAATTTGAGGAAATGTATGCTTTCAATAAACAAAGGCTTGAGAAGGAAGATAATAGAAAAGTTGTTGAAGAAGTATTTTCACAGGCACTAAAAGAAAAAATCAGAATAAGATATATTGTGGACAAAAGGCAGGAAAAAGCAAAATCTCCAGAAGCAATGCTCATGGAGACTTTTGGCGAAGAACTTGTAGAAATAATTGATGAATAGGTATATAATGGTGCATGTATATAGAATTTTTTATATTCTATATACAAAGCAAAAATTCTAGTACATTCTGCTCTCGCAAAAATTCTTGAAGATTGGATATTTTGCTTGGCACAATGTAAGAATTTTAAAGCTTTCTATATATATAATGCGCGAATAATATTTTTAAAAATTTTAGGAGGGTATAAATAATGGCTAAAGGCGGTTTTGGAGGCTTCGGAGGCGGAGCTAATATGAATAATCTTATGAAGACAGCTCAAAAGTTCCAACAGCAAATGGAAGATATGCAGAAGGATCTTGAGAACAAAAGATATGAAGAAAAAGCAGGCGGCGGTGCTGTTGTTGTAACTACTAATGGAAAGAAACAAATAGTAGAAATAAAAATAAATCCAGATGTAGTTGATCCAGATGATGTTGAAATGCTTCAAGACTTAATCATGACTGCTTGTAATGCAGCACTTAGAAAAGCTGAAGAAGATACAGCAAACCAAATGGGTAAATTAACAGGCGGACTTAACATACCAGGAATGTTTTAGTTAATGAAGAATGAAGAATGAAGAATGAGAGACAATAATAGTAACTCATTCCGAGTTTTTCATTCTTAATTTAGTTTTGGGTATTTTAACTATATAGATTTGAAAGTAAATCTGCTGTTTGAGTTCCTCAAAAACCTGTAGAGGCATCAGGATTTTTGCTCACTCAAATAGCGATTTACTAATTGAAACTATGAAGATATCGCGATATCTAGCATCAAAGGAGGTTAAAGGTCTAAATGACCTTTAACGAGCAATTATCGAGCGGAAGCGAGAGCTTAATTGCTCAGCGCTTCCGACAAAAGGAGGTTGAAGTCCTAAATGGACTTCAACGGGTAGTCTGCGAGTGGGAACGAGCACTTTAGATTACCCAGTGTTCCGATAAAAAGGAGGTTAAAGGTCTAAATGACCTTTAACGAGTAATTTTCGAGCGGAGCGAGGGTCTTTAATTACTCAGTGCTTCCGACTAAAAGGAGGAATAACTATGGATTTTTATCCAGTTGCTATAGAAAAGCTTATAGAAGAATTTGCCAAGCTCCCCGGTATTGGCTATAAAACTGCTCAGAGGCTCACTCTTCATGTTTTAAACCTTCCTCAGGAAGAGGTAAAGGAATTTTCAGAAGCCTTGGTTAAGGCTCGTGGAACAATAAAATACTGCTCAATTTGCGGAAACTTTACGGATAAAGATCCATGCAGCATATGCGGAAATCCAAGCAGAGATAAAAGTATGGTTTGCGTAGTAGAACAGCCTAAGGATATTATGTCTATGGAAAAGGTAAGGGAATATAATGGGGTATATCATGTGCTCCATGGAACAATTTCGCCTATGGCAGGCAGGGGACCTGAGCAGATAAAGCTTAGAGAGCTTATTAGAAGATTAAACGGAGAGGTTAAAGAAGTTATTGTAGCTACAAATCCCAATATTGAAGGTGAAGCTACAGCTATGTTTATATCAAAGATTATAAAACCTTTAGGAGTTAAGGTTACGAGAATTGCTCACGGAATTCCTGTAGGAGGAGACCTTGACTATGCTGATGAGGTTACGCTATCAAAGGCATTAGAGGGAAGAAGAGAAATTTAAGTTATAATGTATACAAATTCCAAATTGAGGCAATGATTTAAATAACAGATTGTCCAAATTGGGAGGGTTATATATGAACAGATTAGCAATAGTTGAATATTTATCAAATAAAATTAAGTATACAGAAGATCAAATAGAGCTTATTAAAGCTATTGAGGAAGCCAAGGGAGAAATGGAAAAAGCGGCTCACTATTTTGAACAGGTAAGTACTCCTGAGCTTGTAGATTATGCAATATATATGGAGCAGGCTGCAAAGTCAAGATTTATATATCTTTTAAAAGAAGCAAAGGATAAAGGAATAAGGGTCGATAACTCCTTTAAGCATTACGAGGAAGATATTGTGTGATTTTATTAATAGTTTGTGATATATTAGAATATAATTATATATAGATTTCAGAGTAAATCTATATAACAACAGTTTAATAGGGGGTATACAATGGAATATGCAGGATATTTTCTCATTGCAATAATATGTTTATTTCTTGTTGTAAAATTATTTTCCTGGCCGATTAAAATACTGTTTAAGCTTATTGCCAATGCCGTTTTAGGCGTAATACTTCTTGTAATAGTAAATTTTATCGGCGGATATTTCAATTTCTTCATAGGAATCAACTGGATAACAGCTTTAGTTGCAGGGTTCTTTGGAGTTCCAGGGGTTATATTCTTAATAATCTTCAAGCTGTTACTTTAGGGCAAAAATATAAGTTTGAGTAAGTCCCAAACTTTTAACTAGATTTTTTTACGATAATAAAAAATAAAGCTGGTTTGTATTTATAGAAAATACAGACCAGTTTTTTTATTTAAAATTAATTAAGATAAATAATCTTGCATTCATCTTTAATTTTTGCATTATCATCAGACTCATCATTTTCTATATCCTTAGAGGGTATAAAGTCCTCCTCAATCAATGTTCCGCCGCAGTTGCCGCATTTTTGATTTGGTCTTGTATTTGCTGTATACCAACTCTCACCACATTCCTTACATATAAGCTTTATCATGATAAATCCCCTCTCTTAAAACTATCTATATAATGCAGTAAAGTTCTTATATCATTTGTGTACTAGAACTTTGCATTGTATCTATTGTTATTTTGCTTAATTTACTATATTAAGTATGCATAAATAATTATGATACATATTTACTGGAAAATATAGTAAAATATTTAGACAAATTAATTTGATGTTAAGAAGAATTAATCGAATATATAGAAGTTTATGTAAAATAATACCAGATTATTATAGAAGGGATATAATTTTGTAATAAAGTATATATAATGCAATAAAGTTCTTACATCAACGATGTCACAAAATATCCAATCTTCAAGGATTTTTGGGACACTGTTAATGTATTAGAACTTTTGCATTGTATATAGCTTTAAAAATAATTATTTAATTTTAAAATTAAGTAAACATTACTATTAACTAAGAATAAATATATATAAAGAAAGTATATGAGGTGTAGTTGATGTGAAAAATTTAAAAAAGTTTTGCTGTTTTATATGTATATTTATTTTTATGGTAGGTATCACAGTGCCAAAGATTCTAGTAAAAGCAGATGATAATAAGATAATCTATCATCTGTCTGATAAAGGGAATCTAAATGAGATTTTATTTACTGGAGAAGAAATAATGTGGCCTGGTAAAACCTTGGAGAAAGAATTTTACATTTCCAATGATAATGACTTTCAATGTTATGTTAAAAATATTATTGTTGATGGAAAGCTTTATGATAAGAACGGAAAGGAATTAGATAAAAGCACAACAGAGTATACGAACTTTATTAAGGATACAAAGCTTTCCTTTAGTTATGAAGGAAAAGAAATTTGGAAAGGAAATGAAGACGCACTTTTAAATAAAAACTTAGTTGGAGAAAATTCTATAGCAATAAATGCAAATGAAATGAAAAAATTTAAGGTTCAGTTTTTATTTGATAAGGATTCCGATAACTCTACTATGAAGCTTCAATATAAGTTTAATATTCAGGTTAACTTTGCTGAAATTGAGTCTGTCTATCTTCCTCCAATAGATAAGGGAGTAAAGGGTGAAACTTTGGTTCAAACAGGCTCTTTTTTTGACACATATGTGCTCACTATATTTGGAGTTTTATTATTTGTATTAGGTTTTGTGCTGTATTTAAAAAAGGGTAAGAAGGAATAAAGTAAGATGTGAAAGGTGATGGGGATGAAGGTTTTAGTTGTAGATGACCACCCAATTGTAAGATCTGGAGTAAAAGCTATTTTACTTAAGGAATTTAAAATATATGAAGCCTATGAGGCTTCTAATAAAAAAGAGGCCTTAAGTTTATTAGAAGCTAAAAATATAGATCTTGCTATTATAGATTTAAAGCTTAAAGAAGAAGATGGACTGGATATAATTTCTGAGATAAAGCAAAAACAAAGCAAAGTTAAGTTTATAGTAATAAGTTCTGTTATTTCTAATTCTGATTTTATTAGAGGAGAACATATAGGTGTAGATGGATATATTCTAAAAAGTGCTAGTATAGAAGATTTAATTTATGCTGTTAAAACAGTAAATAGAGAGATAAAATACTATCACCCTTCAATAGTTCAATATAAGCTTGGAAATAATATGAGTTTTTCTGTAAACAGTTTAACCTCAAGAGAAAAAGATATACTTATGGAGGTCAGCAGGGGGCTAAGTAATATAGCTATAGCAGAAAAACTGTTCTTATCAGAGAGTACAGTAAAAAAGCACGTAAGCAGCATATTGGGTAAGTTAAGTCTAAGCAAGCGCTCTCAGGTAGCTTATTACATGAACAGTATGGAGCTTGGAGGCATTGAAGGATAAATGAACAAAAGATTAATCAATTTTCTACTGGTACTTATGCTTGGAATTATTTATACAGTTGATAATCTTTCTGTTTTTACCTTCAACAAAAAAAGCTATTTCATATATGGCATAAAACCAATACTATGGATTTTAGTAATATTATTTGTTTCAAAACTTCCGAAGCTTAAAGGAGCTGCGAAATCAAAATATAAAAAGTTTTTAACGGAATGGGTAGTATACCTTGCAGTATTTTATATTGTAATACAAGTAATGGGGGGCTTTATACAAGGTTTTGGAAGCAGTCCCTATGATTTAAGTCCGTTAGGAATATTTAAAAATGCTGTTTTGCTATTATCAACCTTAGTTGGAAAAGAAAAAATTAGAGCTTATTTAATAAATAATGGTTCAAAAGATAAGCCTTGGATTAGAATTAGCTTTGCAGTTGTGCTGCTTACAATTATAAATCTTCCTTTGAATAAGGCCTTAAGCCTTAAGGGAAACTTTGAAATTATGAAGTTTTTCGGTGAAACTGTGCTTCCTCAGCTTTCAATGAGCATAATGGCAGCTTATTTAGTTTATTTAGACACGGAAAGGCTATCAATAATATATTTAGTAATAGTTCAAGGAATTTTGTATATTTCTCCTATACTTCCTAATTTACAATGGATAGCTACTGCAATTATGGGAGGCTTAAGTCCAATCTTCAGCATGATGCTTTTACAATACTTTTATCTTAAGGAATCAAAAGGAATCAAGAAGAGAGATATAAATAAAGAAAAACCAGCTGGACTTATAATTACAAGTCTAATTTCTGTAATCATAATATGGTTTTCTATGGGGGTGTTTCCTGTATATCCTGCAGTTATTGCTACAGGAAGCATGAAGCCTTTAATAAATCCTGGAGATGTAGTGCTTGTAAAAAGGCTTAAAGAAGCAGATGTAAAAACTGGGGACATAGTGGCTTATAAAAAAGATAATATATATATTTTTCACAGAATAACAAAGCTTGTAGATGAAAAAAATGAAATTAAGTATGAGACGAAGGGTGATAACAACTCTATAGCTGACAGTGAACTTGTAAGCATAGATATGATAAAAGGAAAGGTCATTAATATAGTGCCTAAGATAGGCTGGCCCACGCTTATATTAAAAGACAGCAGAAATAAGGTTTTGAAAGAAAAAGTGGAATTTTAGCACAGAGTTTAGGCTCTGTGTTTTTTATTGTACCAAAGTACTATATGTTTTTGTACTTAAGGTCGTAGGTAATGAGAATTAATTTCAATATAATAGAAACATAGGATAAAAATTATTAATTGATAATTAAAACTGAAAGGGGATATTTTAATGAAAAAAGCAAAGGTTTTAACAGCTGCCCTAGTAGCAGGCTTACTGACAATGGGAGCAGGTTATGCAGCATGGACAGACAATCTTAATATAACAAATGTAATTCAAACAGGAGAACTTGCAGCTACATTTACTTCAGCAAGTGCATCAGGTGATGCTTATGTAACAGCAAATGCATCAGCAATAGCTCCAACAGGAAGAACTAACAGCATCAACTTCACAATCCAAAACTTATATCCTGGAGCAGGAGCAACTTTAAATGCTTCTTTCAAAAATGATGGAACTATACCGGCTAAAATAGGCAGCGTGGCAGTTACTTATAATCCTTTGAACGAGACTGCACCTAATGGATATACAGCAATATCACAAACAGACTATTCAAAAATAAAGGTTTCAGGAAATGTAACAGTTTATAAAGCTGATAGAACAAAGATAGTTAAGTCAGTAGATACATCTTTGGCAGGACTTCAAGCGGCTCTAAATACACAGCTTTCAGGCGTTCAATTAGAACCGGCTCAAGGTTCAACTCCAACGGAATATGTATCCTTTGAAAATCTTAAAGTAAGCTTAGACAGTGCAACAGGAACAGCTCAAAAGCCAAATGAACTCGAAAAAAGCTGGATTAAATTCAAAGTAGACTTCAACTTGGTTCAACATAATTAATATAAAATCATAGAAAAGAGGTGCAATCTCGTAATGAAGAAAAATAAAATAATATTATCCGCTGTACTTGCAGCGCTTCTTACAACAGGAGCAGGCTATGCAGCTTGGACTGATAACCTAAATATAACTGCTTCGGCTTCTACCGGAGAATTAAAGGTTGAGTTTGTGGGACCTAAGGAAATAGAGTTAGATGGGTTATTATTTGACAGGGGTGAGACTATTCCATGGAGCTCACGAGTTCTCGAATCAGGAAATAAAAATTATTCTACTTCAACTTTAATAAAGAATGACTCAAATAACGCAACATTTACATTAAGCGGAATGTATCCAGGTTCCGGTGCACTTTATGCTTTAGGCTTTGAAAATAAATCAACCATACCAGTAAAAATAAGCAGCGTAACTATATCAAACATAAACAGTAAGTTTGCTGATAATGCAATAGCAATAAGCGGTTATAGACAGTATAGAAAAGACGGCAGAAATGAATATAAGCTGGTTGCAAGTGATGTGTTAAGCAGAATTAAGGATTTGTCAGACTATAGTGAAGAGGCTCTTATGACCATGCCAATGCCAAGGCTTAGAGATCTTCAAAGCGGATTAAACAGTATGCTTGGTGGGATAACTATGCAGCCCGGAGATATAATTACCCTAGATGTTCCGGAAGAATATAAGGGTGCTGTTGACAAAGTGCTTAAGTCTCAAGGAATCAGCGGCTATGATCCTGTAAATGATAACTGTGTAATAATAGGTCTTCCTTACACAGTAAGTGATAACTCCTTAGAGAAATTAACAGATACATTTACCGTAACCATAAATGTAAAACAATTTAATCAATAAAATGAGGGGCTGCTGCAAAGATACATTATGGTTTTAATGTCTTGCAGCAGTTCTTTTCTATAGAATGAGTAATATTAAGGTGTGGTGGATAAAAATGAAAACAATAAATAACAAATTAAGAAAGCAGCTTCTTTTCGTATTTGTAATTATATTTTTAGTATCAGCAGCTTTACTTATAAAAACTATATCAAAGGATAAATATATGGATAAAAAGGAGGCTGTAATTTCCTATAACAACAAGGCAGTAGTAAATTATAATGTAAGCCTCATTCCAAATCCATTAATTGAACAAAAGGTCTTAGGGGAAGGAAACATTTATTTAACTGATTATGTAGATAAGATAAACACAATTTTAAAATATAATATTTCATCAGACAAAAATATTCAGGTTTCAGGGCAATATGAAATAACAGCTCTTCTTGAAAGTTCCATAGGCAATGAAAAGGACAGCAAGAATGTATTTACTAAGAAATTTATACTTCAAAATAAAACAGACTTCAGCTTTGACAGCTCTAATGGAGAACTCCAAAAGGAAATGCCATTAAGTTTAAAAACTTATAATGATTTGATTCAACAGATAAATAAAAGTGTAAATTTAACTTTAAATAATAAGCTTACTGTAATATGGACAATAAATATAAACACTAAAGCAGATTTGGGAGTTATAAATGAGCAGATGTCCCCAAGAATGGAAATCCCATTAGGAAACAAATACTTTGAGATAGGGGGGAAGCTTTCTCAGGATAAAAAAGGAGCTTTAGAAAAAACAATAAAAGTTGTATCACCAAAATATACTCAAAGCATAATTATATTTTCCATAGCTTTGGTAGGAAGTATTTTGGGAACTTTATTTATATTATTCTTAACGAAACCTGAAAAGCGTAAAAAGGCAGCTTTTGAAAAGTCAGAAAAAATATTAAGAGACTACAAAGATAGATTGGTAGCACTCAAAGACAACCCTGTTGATGGCACTGAAACAGTAATAAGAGTGGTTGAAATGGAGGATTTAATAAGACTTGCAGATGAAGCTGAGAAGCCTGTGCTTTATGTTTATGCCGGAAAGGAAAGTGAGATAAGCTGCTTTTATGTATTGGAAGGCAGGAAGGTGTTTTTGTTTGAGGTGGTGTGAGAATAGATAATTGGCCAACTTTTATTATATGGGGTATTTGGAAAAGATATAACTAATTGACACTAAAAAATTATGACAAAATCTATGCTTGCATATGTAAATAAAGTGATTTATATGGGAGTATATGCACAATATATGGTACTTAAGCAGAAGAGATATTATACTTTTGTACTATTGATGTCAATAAATTGGATAATATAGCCTAAAATTTTTATGGAAAAAAAAGTAAATTATTTATATAATAATTACGGAAGCTAAGATATGAATTCCTCATTTGGGCACTTCGAATTCATGGAGCTAGTAGTGCAACCGGCCGATTGATTTTTTAAGTCAGTTGGTTTTTTATTGCTAAAAATACTGTTTATACGAATGAGGGGGAAGTTACGTATGAAGGTAGTTATTATAGATAGCTATTATTTGGTTAGGCAGGGGTTAAAGGGGATATTATCAGAGAATAAAGATATTGAAATAGCTGGAGAAGGCAGCAGTATAGAAGAAGGGCTTAGACTTATCATCGAAAAAAGACCTGATATTGCAATAGTGGATTTAAGGTTAGGTAAGGAAAGCGGATTAGAGATAGTAAAAGAAATAAAAAATAATATGATAGATTGTAAGATTATAATATTAACAACCACATCGGACTATAGGGATTTTAGAGCAGCTGAACAAATGGGCGTTGAGGGGTATATTTTAAAGGATGCTCTGCCTGAAGAAATAATATATGCAATAAAGATAGTTAATGCAGGAAGAAAATTTTATGATGCAAACTTAATGGCTAGTGCCATGAGACTGGATAAAAGAGGACTTCCTTCCGATGATCCTATACAAAACTTAA
The DNA here is from genome assembly GCF_016765585.1 of Clostridium rhizosphaerae. GTDB lineage: Bacteria > Bacillota > Clostridia > Clostridiales > Clostridiaceae > Clostridium_AT > Clostridium_AT rhizosphaerae. The sequence continues at coordinate 276,860 of NZ_JAESWC010000014.1, read as the reverse complement.
CAGAAAGAGAATTTGAGGTGCTTGGTGCCTTGGGAAACGGATATAAGAACAGTGAAATAGCTGATAGGCTGTTTATTACAGAATACACAGTTAAGAAGCATATTAGACAAGTACTTAATAAGCTTAATTTGTATGACAGAACACAGGCAGCCATATATGCCAGCAATCATGGAGTTGTTGGTTAATAAGTTAAATATATAATTTTTACGGAAGCTGAGATATAAATTCTTTACTTGGGCACTTGGAATTTATGGAGCTAGTAGTGCAACCGACCGATTGATTTTACAGTCAGTCGGTTTTTTATTTTTAAAAGATTGTTTATACGGATGAGGGGGTAAGTTATTTATGAAGGTTATTATTATTGATAGTCATTGCTTAGTTAGGCAGGGGTTAAAATCAATATTATCCATGGATAATAATATTGAAATTACAGGAGAAAGCAGTAATGTAAAAGATGGATTAAAGCTTATTTTAGAAAGTGAGCCTGACATTGCAATAATAGACCTGAAGTTAGGTAACGAAAATGGATTGGATATAGTTAAAGAAATTAAAGGCAATATGAGACGATGCAAATTTATAATATTAACAACTTCATCAGATTATAGAGATTTTAGAAAAGCAGAAGAGCTAGGAATTGAAGGCTATATTTTAAAAGATGCTCTTCCAGAGGAAATTTTATATGGAGTAAAAATAGTTAAAGCAGGTAGAAAGTTTTATGATGCAAACCTTATGACCAGTGCTATGAGACTTGAAAAAAGAAATTCAATAAACGATCCAGCTGTAAATAATTTAACTCAGAGAGAAAAGGAAGTGCTGGCAGCTGTAGGAAAAGGTCTTTGCAATAATGAAATAGCAAGCAGTCTGTATATTACAGAATATACTGTAAAAAAACATATGAGCCAAATATTAAATAAGCTTGGGTTTAGTGATAGAACACAAGCTGCTATATATGCCAACACGCATGGATTGGTAGGATAATCAGGGAATGGAGACATTCCCGTTTTTACTTTTTGCAAACAATAGTTTATTACACTTTTGATACTTTCTTATTACACTATAGTATACCAAACAGTAAACCTGTAGTTAATATACATATTATTCCATAAATTGTAAAATAAATTTGTCAGGTGAGAGGAGGGATGAGATTGTGAAAAAGACAAAAGCTTTAGTAACTTCAATGGTGCTTATAACATCGTTAAGTACTGGAACAGTATTTGCTGTTAGCGATGCTGGAAAGCAGCTGCAAAAGTGGTATCAAGGTAGATATAAGACTGTAACAAAGAGCATAACAAAAAATACGATTGATCCTAGAGTTGATGATATGTTTAATAGGATTGATGATTTACAGGAATTCTTGATTTCAGATGCTAAAGAAAAGCTTCAAAAAGCTGAAGCAGGGACATCTTTTAACAGCGTATCAATATTACAATACAATAATAAGTATATAAATCAAATCAGCACCAAAAAGAATCAGTTAACTAAAAAGGGCGGCATAATTGCAAAGGACTTTGATAACTATATTGGGCAGCAAAATGAGGGGTTTGATAAGACTATAGATGATAGTGTAAATGAATTTTTCACTGATTTAAATGTTTCCTTGGATAATGAAGTAAACGCCAGTAAAGAAGTAATGGAGAGCGGTTCAAAAAATGCTCAGGAGGAGCTGGCAAAAACTATTTCAAATTCAAAGGAACATATAACATCTAATATTAGTACTTATCAAGGAAAGGCTTTAAATAGTATTAAAGATAATATGGATTCAAATATTATAGAATCAAAAAAGAACGTAGAAGAAAATACTCAGGTTCTTGTAGATGGACAAGCTAAGGGCTTGCAAAGCACAGGCAGTGAGCTTGAAAATCAAGCTAAAGGACAGTTAATAAACATTGTAGGAAAAATAAATTAAATTGAATTTTTAGGAGGAATATAAAAATGATAACAAAAGGTTTAAAAAATAAAATTGCTGCAGGAGTTATAGCTGCTACATTAGTAGGCGGAACAGGAACAGTTTTTGCAAGTACAAATGCTGGAGCACAGTTAAAAACTTGGTATGATGTACAATTTGGAAAGGCTGTAGCTAGTGCTACATTAGATGTAACTAGCTATGCAAAAACTAAAATTCCAGATCTTACAAGTTGGTTTAATACAACTAAAGGAAAAGCAGTTAGTGATGTTAAGACAGCAGGAGAAAATGAAGAAAAGCGTGCAAATGATGCTATAAATGCAGCATTAAAGGAGCATACGGATGCTATAACAACTATGCAAGGTACAATTGAAGCAGGAATGCCAGGACAATTCGATGGATTTGTGACTACATCAAATATATATATCGATGGTCTTGCAAAGCAAGGACAGAATTACGCACAGGGAGAAATAAACAAGGCAGTTAATAATCAAGCAGCAGCTTCATTAAGTGCAGTTAATACAAATGTAGGAGCAACTAAAACATCAGCAGAGAGCACTTTAACTAACACAATTAATACGGCAAAAGATTCTATTAATGGAAAGATAGATACTGAAAAGAAAGCTGCAGTAGGCGAAATTAAGTCTCATATGGATGAAAAAATAACAAATACAGAAGCTGCAATAGAAGCTGACACGAATAAGCTAGTGGGCGACAAGACAACTGAAATTCAAAGTGCTGGAAAGTCAATTGAGGATGCTGCTAAGACTGCTTTAGATACTTTAGTAGCCGGAATTACTAAATAGTAAATAAAAATCAATTATAAATTAAGAGCCCTCACAGGAGGGTTCTTAATTTAAAACTTAGGTGGGTGATTGGATCATGAAAAGATTAGATATAAATAAAAAAAAGAAAAGTCAGACAAGAAAAAAAGCCGTTATAGGGACGGTTATTATAAGCAGTATGTTATTTACTAATATTGGAGTGGTTTTTGCTGATGGAGATATTAATGCAATGTTAAACAATTGGTTTAATAAGAAAACAACCATAGCAAAAACAGAGATAGAAAGGACAGTAAAATCAGAAACTGAGCTTCAAAAGCAGAGGATTACAAAAGAATTAAAGCTTAAAATGGAGGCTTCCTCGAAGGATTTAGACAAGTTTACTGAAGAAGAAAAGACAAAAAGAAAGCAGGCTGTTATTGATTATGCTTCAAACATAATAAATAGTACCAAGTTTTCAAATGAAGCAGATAAAAAACAGATACAGGATAAATTAAATGTTATTGTAGAAAGTGCTAAAAACGCTATGGATAATTTAAATCAAAGCTATAATCCCCCTAAACAAGTTTATGAAGCACCAAACAATACAAATTCACAGCAGGCTAAATAGTTAGGGGGGAATACAAATATGGAAGCTGCAAAAGAAAATGTAAATATGAAAACACAAGTATTTGATTGGATAAAGTTTATAGCAAAGTTATTTATCATATATGTCTTAATAACTAATACTATAGGCTTAACTAAAGTGTCTGGACTTTCTATGAGTCCAACTCTTAAGGATAATAGTCTAATACTTATAAATAAATTTTCTTCACATTTTGGCAAGCCAAAGTATGGAGATGTTGCAATTATAAATGAGCAGGGAAAAGGCTATGAAATTATAAAAAGGGTTCTTGCTCTGCCGGGAGATAAAATATTTATAAAAAATGGAGTTGTTTATGTGAACAATAGTCCTGTTCCTGAGGTTTATGCCCAGGGAAAATCAGAGGATATGAAAGAGCAGGTAGTTCCAGAAGGTAGTGTTTTTGTCATTGGAGATAACCGTGAACCGGGAGAAAGTTTAGATAGCAGAGATCCAAGTGTTGGGCCTCAGTTAATTTCTGATATAAAGGGTTATGCAGTTGTTTCCTTGTTTCCTTCGTACAAAATAGCAAAGCCTTTGAAGCTTTAAAAGGTATAATTATTGCTAATAACAGCATCTATTGATGCTATTATTATATAATCTAATCACCTGATAAGGAGTTGTAACAAAGGTAAAAAAAGCTTTTGATACAGCTCCGATTTTTTTACTGCATAAGCCGATATTTGAAGCATATGTATGTTAAAAAAGTATAAATGGGGGAAAACGAATTGTTTAAAACAATTTTTAAAAAATTAATGGATCTATTATTTATAGTCGTAGTTGTTTTAATCGTATTTTATTTACTGATAAATATTAGGGGTATGGGGCAAAAGGATTATATTCCAGGGTTAGGACCTTACAAGATAATGTCCGTTTTATCAGGCAGCATGAGTCCTACTTTTAATGCAGGAGATGTTATTGTTGGTAAAACAATTAACCCATATGATTTAAAACAAGGCGATATTATAACATTTAGGTTTGGAAATTCCCTAACCACACATAGAGTAATAAATGTAATAAATAAGGATGGGAAGCTGCTATTTAATACTAAGGGTGATAATAATAATGTGGAAGATCTGGAATCTGTAGGTGATGAAAATATAATAAGCAAATATTTATTTAGGGTACCACTTCTTGGATTTGTAATTATGTTTATGAAAGGCACTGCCGGAGTAACCACTATTTGTTTTCTAATTATTTTAAGTATATTTATCAATGTATATAAGGGGAGAAATAAAAAAGGTAAAAAATATAGATTTTAATAAAAAACAGTGTAGCATTACCCTTCTAATATAGAAAACCTTGAATAAATATAAGAATGTAAGAAAATGAAAAAATAAATTTTACTTACATAAAAAAATTCATTACCTATAAAAGATTATGGTAATAGCTTGAAGAAGTAATGAATAAATATAATATGTAGGAAAATCTGAATAGCTTAAATTCAAAAGTTAAATTGTTGTATTAATTAATATTTTGGAAAGAGGCGAAGAAACAATGAAAAAAATTGTTGAAAACATAAGAAAGGTTTTTGGTAATAAGGCTGTTAAAAGAACTTTGAAATATACAGGGAATGTAATTATTGCATTGCTTATAGTATTGGTTGGACTTTCGGTATACGGGAATATTCAATCGAAAGGAAGAGATTGGGCAGTACCAACAGTTGGATCCTATAGATGGCTCACAGTTTTATCTGGAAGTATGCAGCCAACTTTTAATCCTGGTGATTTGATAATTGAAAAGAAGGTAGACCCGAGCTCGCTTAAGAAGGGCGATGTAGTAACATACATGTTTGGAGGGAACTTCCTTTCAACACATAGAATAATAGAAGTTAACAAAGATGATAAGGGAAAATATGCATTTAAAACTAAGGGTGATAATAACCAAACTGCAGATGAAAATGTTATACCTGAAAATATGATAGTAGGAAAATATTCATTTAGAATACCATTCGTAGGTTTTGTCCTGCAAAAGTTGAAGGGGCTGCCTGGAATAATAGCTATATGGTTATTATTTTTCTATGTAGCAGGCTCAGAGGTATATAGAAATATAAAGGAATCAAAGAAGCAGAAGACAGAAGAAACAGTAGTTCAATAGTATTGGTAAAACAGCGCGCTTTTTATATAGATATGTTTACGGTTACTGGCCATAGCCATAAGCATGAAAAATTTAAGAAATATTAAATTTTATAAACCAGGGGGTATTATTGTGAACAAAAAGTCAATAGGAGCATTATTATTATCAGCAGCATTATTAGTAGGTTCAACAGGAGCAACTTTTGCTTATTTTACAGACCAGAAGAAAACAGATGTACAGTCAATTACTTTAGGTAATTTGCATGTGGATTTTCAACCTGTTAGTGGAAATGCTAACTGGGATGTTGTAGGAAGAGCAGTACCTAACTATATAGAAGCTGCTAAAATCGACCTTAAATCTGCTTTGGAATTAATTGATAATGGATATGACGAAATAGTTAAGGCTGACAAAAACAATATAGCTAATGTAGCGCCTGGTGATGTTCTTAGAAAGACCTTCACACTTAAGAATACTGGTTCATTAGATGCTAAGGTAAAATTAAGTATAGCAGATGCTCAAGTTGTAGGAATGGATAATACTGCAGCTCTATTACCGTGCGGAAATCATTTGTTTAAAGCTTATACTTTGAATTCTGATGGAACACTTGGCGATGATGTTTTATTAACTGTAGATGCTACCAATCCTGGCTCATTTATTTTGGATGCAAAAAAAGGTGAAAGTATAGCAATTCTTACTATGGTATATCTTGATAGCTCAATAAATAATGGCGGAATGGATAAGAACATTAAGTTCGACGTTCAAGTAGATGCAACTCAGTGGAACAATCCAGGTTGGAACAATTAATATATTAATATACACAAATAATTACAGTACGCTTGTACTGTAATTATTTATATATGGAGGGAGATGGATGAGGCGTTATAAGCTGTTAGTTTTCATATTATCTATAATTATAATTGTGTGTTTGAATAATAGAGTGACATATTCTTATTTTAGGACTGGAGATAAAACAGACACACAATCAATAATTCTTGGAAACTTAAAAATTGAAACAAATGATACCCCTCAGAATTGTTGGAGGTATGCTCCAGTAGCTGTAAAAGGAAATGAATATATATCAAATGACTCTATAGATATTAAAAACTTATCTGGAGGGCTTGAGTCAAATAACCTTAGACCTGGAGATGCATTTGAAAAAGACATTATTATTACTAATACTGGCTCGCTAAGTTCAAAATTGAAGATAACAAAAGGTACGCTCTTAAATGGTTCGCCCTTTAAAGTAACTGTTAGCCCAAGAGGAAATGATGCAAATGTTACTATAAGAAATGATGCAAATGATAAAAATACTTGGTATGTTGATAATTTAAAAAATAATGCTAAAGTTACGTTTACAATAAAACTCGAACTTCCAATAGATATAACGAATAATGATCTAAATCAAAATAATATAAGACTAAGCAATAATGCACTAGAGCTATTAAATATAGTATCCACCCAGTGGAACAACAATACTTGGAGTGAATAGCTGTGAAGGAGGAGAGAATTTATGAAGATTAAAAGATATATCAATAGAAAAACTATCATTTCCTTTATAGCTATAACAATATTTATGTTCTTTACAGGTAGCTATTTTAAGATAAGTGCACAGCAAAATACTGAAAATAAGGTTACTATAGTTTCAAAAAATAACGATGGAGATGACAAAATATTTAGTGATAAAGATGGGTTTTGGTATCCGGGGAGAACTTTAGGCAAGCAATTTCTTATAAAGAATGCAAACGCTGGTGAAATAGAAATCAAGAATGTTTCTGTAAATGTTCAATCAGTAAATAACTTTATCTTGAATAGAGTTATTAATCCCGATGAAGAAGTATATAAGGAATTTTTGAGAAATCTAAAGGTTCAGCTTAAGGATGGAAACAATGTTATTTTTGAGGGCACCTTTGAGGATTTTAATAATAAGGCTATACTGAAGAATCCGGTTAAAATCGATGGAAATAATGAAAAGGAATTTCTATTAAGCCTTCATTTTCAAGAGGAGGCAGGCAATATATTTCAAGACCTGCAGAACCTGTTTAATATTAGCATCCAATATAACTTAGACGATGGGACTACAGTAAGTGATAATATAACAACCTTGCCGAAAACTGGTGGATTCTATAATTTTATTACACTTGTTGTAATAGGATTAACAATATCAGGAATCGGATTCTTAATTATTGGGCATAAAGAAGAAGCCTCTTTGAGAAAAGGAGGTAGTATTAATGTTAAGTAAAAGAAAGCTATTAATAATTATACTAGGTTTGGTATGCATATATACAAGTACTACTTATACCTTTTCGTACTTTGTAGTAAATCAGAAGGTGCAAAACAGCGTTAATTTATCTATAGGAAATATTGACTCAAATTTCATAGCCATTGACGGAAAAACTCCATACAGCAGTGCTGTAGTAAACGCTGCTGGGCTAATCCCGGGAGCCAATCAAAGTTTTGATTTCTTTATTAAAAATACTGGAACTTTAACCAGCAAAGTAGAAGTAAGCTTTGATAATTTTACTGGAGATGGAATTGAGGCATTACTGCCATATTTAAACTACAAGCTTGTTATTGGAAGTAACAGCTATGAAGGTCCGCTAAAAGAATTATATAATACTCAAAAGTATTTTTACTTAATGAACAACAGTAAGCCTGTACTGCTTAAAAATGGTGATAAAACTAGCTGTAAGATTACAATAAAGCTAGATAAGGATACACCGTATACTGCTCAGAACAAAACACTTAAGTTCAATTTAAATATTTATGCGACACAACCTAACAATCCAAATTGGGCAAAGTAAGGGGGAGGTACTGTATGCGAAAAATATATATCTTAATTTTGGCTTTTATTACAATCTGTTTCATGAGTGCTGGATCCTTTGCTTTTTTGACAAATAAAACTACTAACGAGAATAATACTGTATCCGCAGGTGCCTTCCCTAAGTTTAGGGTTAAATTATATTCTTCAGCTGGGCCTGTATTTAAGGATACTTTGTCAGGACATCAAAACCAGCAAAGCTTAAGCTATCCATTGTGGTTAACAGATGCTTCTAAATATATAATTAAGGATTTAACCGGGCAGGTGTTAGATGTTCCAGCTCCTAGAGATCAGTATGAAACCTACGAAAGCATTGCGAATAATTCCAAGAACATAAGCAGAAAAAGTACTATGGTAAGTGCTAACTTTTATAGCTGGAAGGGTGTAGCTATAGATAAGCATGATAGTAATTTGGATAAAGCAGAAGATAAAAAAGAACATGGCACTACTATACATCACATAGTGGTTATAGAAAATTCCAATAGATATGGACAGGAAAGCCCTAAAATTAAGTTGGCTGATTTAAAACTTGATAATATAACTATCTCAATCTCCCAACACGATGTCTTTAAAGGCAGCAAAGGAGAGTACAATGTTCAGAGACAACCGGAAGCTTTTTCACCGGCAAATCCCCAGAACAGTACTAGAGTTAGGACCTTTGATTTGATAAATGGTAAGTATGTTAGAAGTTTTAAAAATAAGGATGGAAAGTTAACATATGATAATCAGTCGAGCAATGGAGATTTACCAGCTAATGAAGCCGATATGATCTTATTCGATGTAGGTGGAGAGGGATACTATGCTGAACCTGGTGATAAGGGTCAATTAACTGAGCAGCAGGTTCTGGATCAGCTGTACGGGAGATTGTGTGGTAATCAACCTCATGCAGACTTGAATAATGATAAATATGATATACATTATCAAAATTCAACTCCTATGTATAATGCAGTTCAAGAGATGATAAAGAATAATGATTTAAAATGCAGCTTAGATAGAAGTATTTGTGATGTAAAACTTATTAAAGATGGTAATACAATTTCTGAAGAAATAAACTCTATCTATTTCGGAAACTAATAAGGCATATGCTATTTCTCTACATGAAGTTTTTGTGGGGGGATAGCTTTTTTTGTATATAAAAGTTAACTATTCATATGATTATGTATAAGCATTTAAATAATAAGGAAAATGAATAGAAGCAGGCATCTTTATATGAAGTGCCTGCTTCATTTTTAATAATAGCTTAATCAGTATATGCTCTATGGTAAAAAGATATACTAAAAAAAATCGACAGTAATTATGCTGATATTTTTTAGTAGAATATTGATTTTGCTGGTTTTCTTAATAAATTAATTAATAATTAACAAAACCTACATTAGATTATTTTGTAATATAAGGGGAAATATAAAGAATTATTATTCTTATATGATGAAACAAAATCAGTATCGACAACTATATTTTACAAAATATGTAAAAATAATAAAGTAGAATAATAATGTAAAAAGTGTAAATAAATTTAATGGGAGACATAGAGGTAAGTTTTGTATGTGGGCACCTAAAACTTACTGAGTCAGTGGTGCAACCGACCCAATCTGCAAAAGAGTAGATTGGATTTTTTATTTATAAAAAATATAATTCGTCAGAAAGGTAAAATGTATGAAGAAAATTATTAAGTTGGTAGGAAATATACTTTTTAGTGCTTTAGTAATCGTAGTTGTTTTATCTTTAATAATGTCTATAAGAGCAAAAGGAAGCAAGGATAAAATACCATCCTTTCTAGGGTATAAGCCTATGACTATTTTGACAGGAAGCATGGCACCAAAAATTAATCCAGGAGATGTAATTATTGATAAATCAATAAAGGCTGAAGATATCAAAGTTGGCGATGTAATAACTTATAAAGCTAATGAGAATATGCTTGTAACACATAGAGTTATAGGAATATTTTTACAAAATGGAAAAAATGTGTATAAAGCTAAAGGAGATGCCAATGATACAGATGATGGCAAGCTTATAGAGCCAGAACAGGTTGTTGGTAAGGTAAGTTTTAGAATACCATATGGAGGGTATATTTCAAGATTTGCCGGAAGCGTTTATGGATTTATATTATTAATATTAATACCAACGGGATTGTTAATTTGCGAGCAGATGAAAACCATATTATCAGAGCAGAAAAAAGGGAAAGCCGGAAAAATTGGACAAGAATAGTACGGACAAATATATCTATGATTTACTGTCAAGGAGGTAGGGATATAGAACAGGTGAAAAAATACGAAAAGTTAAAAAATGGGAAACAGTAAAAAGAAAGTAGAGGAATTATTAAATGAAAATGAATAAAAAGACAGTATTAAGTCTAGTATTAGCAGGAGGTTTAGCTTTTGGGGCTGGAATAGGATCCTATGCGTGGTTTACCAGCACTGCAACTAGCTCAGCAAACACATTTAAGGCAGGAACAATAATTGTTGATGTAAATAATTCAAGTAAAAATAGTGGAAGTTTTGATATAGCATTAAAGACTAATAACATACAGCCAGGAGAGGTTCTTACAACAGGTGATGGCGGATACTCAACAATAACTGTAAAAAATACTGGAACTTTAAATATGGCCACCTTTGGAAGATTTACATTAGCTGATGATAATGATTTAGCAAAAGATATGTTGATTACAGATTACTCAGTAGATTTTTATAGAGAAGGTGCAACAACTCCTTATCGTAAAGATAATTTTATAGACAAGGGTGTTGCAACTAATTCACAATTTGCTTCTAATATGAAAGACTGGGTTAATGGAAATGGTCCTTTAGATATTCCTGGAACTGCTTGGGATGAAGAAGCTATGAAGCCTGGAGATTATTATGTTATTAAGTTTAAACTTGCATACAACCCAAATGCTACTGAGCAAGGAAAAACATGTAAGCTTAAATATGAAGTAAAAACAACTCAAGTTAATGCTGATGCTATAAAAGCATTAAATCTTGACGGAATCCCAGGAGTTAATGGGGCAAATTATATAGAAAACAGCATTATGCCATATTTTAATTCACAGCTTCAATAATTTATAAAAGTAATAGGGTTGCTTTCCGCCCTTATGCTCAGCAGACAAAAAAGCCAATACCAGGTGAGAGTGGAAGGAAGAAGAGATATATTTAAGAATATTGATACTATGGATTGGAGCCATTGGAGCCTTCAAGGACTGAAAAGATAAAGAAATATTATTAATCCTGCCTATTTCAACAGAATCAGGCAGGTAAAATTCAAAAGAACTTAAGTTCATAATTGAGTTTTTTTGAATTCTATAAAAATATAAGGGTTAGAGAGGTATTAATATGATATGGAGTGTTGAAAAGTCAGGCTTGATAGTTACTGAAAATGAAAGTGCTGCTGAAGATAAGCTTGTTAAAAGATCAGAAAAACATAAAAGTTTTATTAGCAGATTAAAGATTAGCAAGACTCTGTTAATATGTTCTATTCTAATCGGTTTTATAAGTTTAGGTGCAGGGGTAGGCACTTATTCTTGGTTTGTTTCGAGCGCGTCAAGTAACGTGGCCTCTATTACGGTAGGCTCTTTTGAGTTAAGATTTGATTCAGACAGCTCTGCAAATGCTCCAATTAAAATGGATAATATAGAACCGGGATATATTTCAAAGGATTGGACAGTTGTATCTTTTGCTAATGCAGGAACTTTGGATATGATACTCATGGGAAATCTTAATATTCAATCTAAAAAGTTTGGAAATGATGGTAACAAGGTGAAAGCTTATAAGGTTATTTCACAGATATATAAAGGTGATACATTAATATATTCATCTAATGAAAAAAGCGAAAGTTATGATGAATTCACTAAAAACTTAAATAGTAAATTGCAAGCCATTGTGTTCAAAAAAGATGAAAAATTGATATGCAAACTTAAGTTTATATTAGATAAAGAATTAGCAACAATAGAATATCAGGGCGATGAAGCAACTGGTGATATTACTATTAAAGCAAAGCAAAATGTTGATGGAGCGACATTTTAATAGCATTCATGTAGTAAATCGTATAATTATCAGAGAGGAGGCATTATAGATGAGTTCTAAAAAGAAGCCAAAGATAGTATTGCTTACTGGTATCGCTGCTATGTTTAGTATAAATATATTACTTATGAATATATCAAAATCTTATTCTCAATTTAATACGAGTAAATCTGTGGCACTGGAAGCAACAGTGGCTGACAAAGGAGATATTATAAAAAGTATAAGTGTTGATAATTTTGTTAATCCTACGAAAATTAAAATAATTAAATCTGAAAGGTGTAAAACAAATCCTATAGTTTACTTAGAGCTAACAGGAAGGCTTCCTTATTATGTACAACCAATAAATCCTGTAGAATTAGATGATACAAAAATGAAACGTGAAGAGTGTGATGATAAAGTAACAAGATATGTATATGAGATACCTATTACATTGAAAAATAATAGCAATGAGCAAAGTAAATTAAATACGGATGTAGGTGGGAAATTTGTTGCAAAGTATCTAAATGGATTTGAAAGTATGGAAACTAAAGATGTTGTATATAAGGCTCAATACATAAAGGATTATCCACATTACAGCGGCAATTATCAAAATATTAGCGTGGGACAGTTTGGAAATGCTATAGATAATATAGATAATATAGACGTTAAGTATTTAAAGTCTAAAGGAAATCCAGGTATTAAAGAAACACCTGATAAGCTTATAATAACTAGGAATAAAAAGTGTAGTAACAATCCTATAATATATTTTGAGGTAACAGGCCAGCTACCTTATTTTATACAACATATTAACCCGATTGAATTAAGTAAGGAAAGAGCAACGAGAGAAGACGGGGACAACTATATATATGAAATTCCAATACCATTAAAGGTAGATTCTATTCAATCTTTTCCATGGAGCTCTATATTAAAGGGTGGAGTATATATAAGATATTTAAATTATTATTGTAGTAATCCCATAAATATTGGGTATAGTGGTAAGGAATTAAGTGATGCAAGAATGCTATTTAGCTGGGATCCTGAAATAAAGAATTAGGCGCAATTATAATTAGATATAATAAAATAGCATGTTTAAGTTAGGAAAAATCGCCAGTTTATTTTACGCTGGAGGTTTTTGTTTTAAATAACAAATGAAGGCTCACGACTAACTTGCATTGAACTATGATATAATTAAGGATATAGTGCAAGATTAAAAATTATAGAAATTGAACTCAAATACTGTTTATATCAGAGGCGGTGAGTTAGTTGGTATTAAGTGATAATGAAATAGGTAAAATACATAGTATTTTAGTAAGTAGAATAGAACCATACTTATTTTTTTATTTGGCTCAAGTGTCAAGGGTGCCTTCAGAGAAGACAGTGATATTGATATAGCATTTTTATCTGATAATGAACTTAGCGATTATGAAGTTTTTATGATAGCTCAGGAAATAGCTTGTGTTTTTAATAGGGATGTAGACTTAATTGATTTAAACAAGGCTTCTGCAGTTTTTAAAGCACAGATTGTTGGTACAGGAAAGGTTATTTACTGCAGCGATGATAACCGAAGAATGTGTTTTGAAATGAGAAGCTTTAAAGAGTATGCTTTACTAAATTAAGCAAGAGAAGTTATTCTAAAATCAATTAAGGAAAGAGGTTCTGTATATTAGACTACTGCACACGCACTAGTCTTTTTTTATTTTTTCAAAAAATATCGTAACAACCCCTTTACAACGTAACAATGTTTTGTTACACTATATCTATAGTCAATATAAGGAAGTGAACAATATGGAAGAAAACCTAATATCAAAAAAAGATTTGCTAGAACTTATGGGTATCTCCTATGGTCAGTTGTATAGGTGGAAGAGAAAAAATCTTATACCTGAGGATTGGTTTATAAAGAAGTCCAGCTTCACTGGTCAGGAAACATTTTTTCCTAAGGATAAAATACTAGAGCGAATTGACAAGATTATCAATATGAAGGATGATGCATCCTTAGATGAGCTGGCGCAGGTATTTTCGCCAATGCCCTCTGATGTGGCGTTAACTAAGGAAGAGCTTTTTAGTAAAAAGATTGTTGCTCAAATGTCTATGGATATTTACGAGAGTATCCATGGAGAAACTAAGATTTTTTCTTTTGAAAAGATACTTTTTGTAGGGTTGCTAGAAACCTTGCTGCATTCAGGTGAGGTAAGCTTGGATGAAGGGAAATTAGCTCTTCAGACTGTAGAGCAGTATTATAAAAACTTTGAAGGAAGAGATTGTGAGATAGTTCTGGTTCGTAAGTTTGGAGTTGCAACCTGTTTTTTAATAGGAGTTCCTAATGAAGCATATATTGAAACCGGCGCAAAGTTGGTTTTAAAGGTTAATATAAGTAAGTCAATTGAAGAATTAAAATTAAAGATATAATATAGGAGGCTATTTAAATGATGAATGGAGCAAATGGAAGTATAAAAATATCAGGTTCGGGTTCTGCCGGCGGTGGGATCTATGAAGAAGTTAAAATAAGCGGTTCAGGTAAAATAACAGGGGATATTGAGTGCGGTGAGTTTTCCATAAGCGGTTCAGGTAAAGCAGAAGGTAATGTTAAAGCATCTGAATTTAGAACCAGTGGATCTTCAAGAGTTGTTGGAAATCTTGAGGCAGAGGAAATAAAAATAAGCGGATCTTCTCATATTGAGGGTAATGTTAAATGTGAAAGTATAAAGGTTTCAGGCTCTGGTAATTTTGATAAAGATATAGATGGAGAAGAGGTTGAAATATCAGGTTCTGCTAAAATTGGAGGAAATCTTCATGGAGAAAGCGTAAGGATTTCAGGCGGCATAACTATAAACGGAGACTGCGAGGCTGAGGAATTTACAGCTAAGGGAGGCTTTGAAATTGATGGCCTTTTAAATGCGGACACAATAGAAATATATGTAGGTGGTTATTGCACAGCTAAGGAAATAGGCGGAGAAAACATTCAAGTTAGGGAATTAGGCAGTGCAGGTATATGGAATAAAATAATAAGCTTGTTTACAATTCATGGAGCAGGACTTAAGGCTGATGTTATTGAAGGTGATGAAATTTATCTTGAATATACAACTGCTAAAATCGTAAGAGGTAAAAACATTACTATAGGAAGAGGTTGCAATATAGATAATGTTGAATATAAGGAAGAGCTTTTAATAAATGAAGACGGAAGAGTAAAAAATCAGGTTAAAATAAGCTAATATTAAATAAATAAAGGTCGTAATTAATAAAATTAATTATGACCTTTAATATTTTTAAATATATTTAATGGAAATATTAAAATATTTAATTTATATATTGATTTATTTAATTTATGGTATTATAATGTAAATATACCAAGAGAGAAAAATTTAGGTGGTGATGATCATAGCGTATAGAATTATAAGCAAATGTCCTGTGTGTAGTGCAAAACTAAGGGTTACAAGGCTTAAATGCAATAAATGCGGTACAGTTATTGAAAATGACTTCGAACTTTCTAAATTTGAGTATTTAAGCAGTGAGCAGCTTAACTTTATGGAAGTTTTTCTAAAATGCAGAGGCAATATTAAAGATGTTGAAAAAGAGCTCGGAATATCATATCCAACAGTCAGAGCAAAGCTTGACGATGTAGTTTCTGCTTTAGGCTATACAGTTATAAAAAAGCCTACTGTAAGCAGTAAGGAAGTTTTAGATATGCTTGAAAGAGGAGAAATAACTCCAGAGCAGGCTCTAAACATGATGAAAGAAGAATAAATTATAAATTGAAAGGATGGGTATTGAAATGAAAGAAGAGGTTAAAAGAATTTTAAAAATGGTTGAGGATGGAAAGATTGATGCGGATAAGGCTACAGAACTTATAGAGGCTTTAAATAAGCCTGCAGTAATTGATCAGCCGGCTGTAATAAGCAATTCCGATAAAATGGTTAAAATTAGAGTTTTATCAAGTACACAGGATAATGTAAATGTTAATGTTCCTGTTAAATTTT
The DNA here is from genome assembly GCF_016765585.1 of Clostridium rhizosphaerae. GTDB lineage: Bacteria > Bacillota > Clostridia > Clostridiales > Clostridiaceae > Clostridium_AT > Clostridium_AT rhizosphaerae. The sequence continues at coordinate 260,696 of NZ_JAESWC010000014.1, read as the reverse complement.
TAAAGGCTATAGGAAATGCAGTTAATAATATAAAGATTCCTGGAGTTTCAGAGCAGGATGGAATAGATGTAAGAATGATAATGGAAGCAATTGATTCAGGACTTGAAGGAAAGATAGTTGATGTTAAAAGCGGTAATGGTGATATAGTAGAGGTTTCTATAGAGTAATAAGAGAATGTTAGGCAGCTTAGGTATGGATGTATTAAAGCTTAAGCTGCCTGAGACTACCCAGTATTTCGACTGAAAGGGGAAAGTATTGTGAGAATTTATATTAAAACAGATGACGGCAAAAGTTTTAGAATTCCGGCGCCTTTATGGCTTGTTAAGGGTGCTCTTGGTCTTGGAAACTTTGGTCTATCAATAGGTAAAAAGTATATTCCTGAAGAGCAGCGCCACTATGTTGATAGCATAGATTTAAGAGAGCTTAGACATGGCTTTGATGTGCTTAAGGATTATAAAGGCTTGATCCTGGTTGATGTAAAAGCAGGAGATGGAACAGAGGTGAAAATTATTGTTTAAGCTGGGAAGATAAGAAGATATCGCGATAAGAAGATAAGAAGATATCAATATAAGAAGATTTCCAGATGAGAATATAATGATATAACCATATAGCCATTTAAAAGGTTAGCAATTGTTGTTGAAAGGAATAAGGGTATGGAAAAAGCGGTAGAGGTTAAGAATTTAAAAAAGTATTTTATAACGAGAAAAAAGAAGTTTTTAAAGACTATAGAGAAGAAGGAATTTAAAGCTGTAGATGGTGTCAGCTTTGATATATATAAAGGAGAAATTTTTGGTCTTTTAGGTCCAAACGGAGCAGGAAAGACCACAACGATAAAGATGATAACGGGACTTTTAAGACCGACCTCAGGCAGCGTATGTGTTATGAATAAGGATGTAGATAAAAAACCTTTAGAAGCCCTTAAGAGCTTGGGGACAGTTCTTGCAGGGGATAGGAGCATCTATTGGAAGCTTACTGCAAGAGAAAACCTTGAGTATTTTGCATCGCTTTACGGCTGCAATAAAAGTGAAGGTAAAAAGAGAGCAGAGCTTATAATAAATAGGCTTGGACTTTCAGAAAAAGCAGATGAACTTGTTGAAAAGTTTTCAACTGGAATGAAGCAGAAGGTTGCTCTCGGAAAGGCTCTTATACCAAATGCACCCGTAGTTTTATTGGATGAACCAACCTTGGGACTTGATCCTCAATCAGCGCTTAATTTAAGAGAAATAATAATGGATATTAAAAATGAAGGAAGAACTGTACTTTTAACAACTCACTACATGGAGGAAGCAGATTTCCTTTGTGACAGGATCGCAATTATAGACGGAGGAAAAATAATTGCTTTAGATACTCCGGAAAATTTAAAGAAAAGTATAAATGAGATTAAGAGTATTAAAATAGAGTTAAACAAAGTAGATAATAAATTATTAGAAGAAATAAAAACTTTAGATAATATTAAAAACGTCATAAGCGATTACAATTCAGAAAAGAGAAATTACACTTTAACTATTCATCACACCAATGGAAATACAATCATACAAAAGCTTTTAGACTGCATCTCGAAAAATAAATCCCAAATACTTAATATAAATGTGCTGGAGCCTTCTCTCGAGGATGTATTTATACATCTTACCGGAAAGAGCCTTAGGGAGTAGGTGAGATAATGCAAAGATTTAGAACTATATATGCAGTTTTTAAAAAGGATTTTATTCAGATGATGAGATATCCAACCTGGTTTATTCAGCTTATAATCTGGCCGCTGATATTTCCTCTTATGTATATATTAAGTGCATACGGTATGGCTGGGCCTGATAGGTCAGGACTTCAGGCTTTTCAAAATACAACAGGTACAAACAGCTTTGAGCTTTTTATTGTAATAGGAACTATGGCTTGGATGTGGGTTAATACAACCATGTGGAGCTTTGGAACATACTTAAGAGAAGAGCAGACTAGAGGAACACTAGAGTCAAACTGGCTTTGCCCTATAAATAAGTTTGATTTGCTTATAGGTGGAGGCTTAGTATCTATTATACAGGCTATTTTTATATCTGTAGTTTCGGTTTTGGAGTATAGATTTATTTATGGGATGCATTTTACAGGAAGCGTACTATCCTGGATAGTGATGTTTATTATTATGATGCCGGGTGTTTATGGACTTGGAGCATTATTTGCAAGCATAATTTTGTGGCTTAAGGAAGCAAATGCAGCAGTTAACGTAGCAAGGGGAGTTATGATGATACTTTGCGGGATAACCTTTCCTATAGCTGTAATGCCAAATTGGATGAGAGTTTTGGCAAAGGGAATTCCTTTCACCTATGGTATAGAGGCTTCGAGACAGATTATGGTCAATGGAAATGGACTGTTTGAAGCAAGATATAATATTATGATGTGTTTAATAGAAGGTTTTATTTTGCTTGTACTTGGAAGGGTATTGTTTAAGGTTATAGAGAATAAAGTTAAGAACTCTGGGTCACTAGAGAGGTTCTAAGGTTAAAGTCCTAAATGGACTTTAACGGGTATCTTGCGAGTGGGAACGAGCGAGTATAAGATACCCAGTATTCGGTAAAAGGAGAATGAAAATTGAAGTTTAAAGATATAATGATTGTTTTTCGGTCGAGATTTATTATAAGTATGAAAATATATTTTAGGTACCCTGTTAATTTTATAATGACCTTGTTTGATCCTATAATGTGGCTTACACCCTTTTATTTTATGGGAAAAAGCTTTTCTGGCAGCGGAAAGCTTATGGGGTTTGAAAAATATACGGGAAACTCCGACTTTATGAGTTTTTTAGTTATTGGCTACATGATTTCTTCTTATGTGTCAACAGTATTTTGGACTATGGGCTTTTCACTAAAGGAAGAAATGAGGCAGGGGGTTCTGGAATCTAATTGGAGTGCTCCTGTAAATAGGATAGTTTTAATGACAAGCAAGAGCATTTTTAATTTTTGTGCTACAACCTTTGAGGTAATACTCACAGGTATTGTATGTCACTTTGCTTTTGGCTTTACAATAACGGCAGGACTTCTTAAGGCTATATTGTTCTTGATTCCGGGTATAATTGGAATGCTTGGGCTAGGCTTAGCTGTTGGTGCTTTAGTGCTTCTTGCAAAAGAAGCAAACGGAATTATTGATATAACAAGTTCAATGGTCTCAGCCTTTTCAGGAGGATACTTTCCGGTAAAGGTTATGCCAAGAGGATTTCTATTTATCTCTCTTATACTTCCGATGACATATATTTATGACAGCAGCAGAGCAATACTTATTAATCAGACTCCCCTATTTTCTCTTCAAAAGGAGTTTATAATAATTATAATAGCTATGATAGGTTTTGCAGTTCTAGGAAGCTTCATATTTATGAGAGTTGAAAGAAAGTGCAGGGAACTTGGAATACTTGGAACACATTAAAAGCGGCCTCAAGGCCGCTTTTAAATTACACTAAAATTTTAAGGAATTAGCAGTTTCAGACTTGTTATAAAATGGCTCTATATGAACGGTTACCTGAAGATTTTGGTTTATCTCCTTTTGCATCTTCTTTTCTAGGAGGTGAATAAGCTCATGAGATTTTTCAACACTCATTTTAGGTTCGATCAATATATGCATATCAACGTACATTTCATTTTCGCTTCCACGGCTTCTTATCTTATGAACGCCTTTTACTTCCTCAAATTCAAGCGCTATTTCTTTAACTTTAGAAGTATCAATAACAGCTTTATCAACTAATATACCGCCTGCTGATGAAAAAATTTCATAGGAGGCATGAAATATGAAGCCTGATACAACTAAAGAAGCTATAGGGTCTATTATTGCCGGAAGACCAAGTTTTACACATATTAATGTAAAGATTACTCCTATGGATACGTAAATATCGCTTCTTGTATGAAGTGAGTCGGAAATCAGAATATAACTGTTTAGGTTCTTTCCTTGTTTATATTCATAGGTGCTTACAAAGATATTAATAGCAAGAGTTACAGCTAAAGTAATAAGGCTTTCAATAGTAATTTGTGGTGCAACAGGGTTTACAAATCTACCTATAGCAGTAAAAACAATTTTTCCTCCAATAAATAAGAGCATTCCCGCTATGAAGAGGCCGGATAAAGTCTCGAATTTTTTGTGTCCGTATGGGTGATCCTCGTCAACAGGTTTTGATGCTAGGCTTATTCCGATAAGTCCTACTATATTAGAAGAACCGTCTGTCAGCGAATGAAAACCGTCTGCAGTCATGCTGGCACTTTTTATTGAACTTCCTATTATTATCTTAAGTAAAGCTACTGCTAAATTAGCAAATAGTATTATCCAAAGTACTTGCTTAATCTTTTTAAAATTTTGCGTGGTCATTTTTAAGTCTCCTTGTTTTATTAATATGTTTTCAATTGATAATTAAGTATATGATAATTATAGTTGGAATGTTACACTATTTCAATATAAAAATGCAAATATTTTACAAATATTAAATCTCAATTGAGAATATAAAACAAGTAATAATTAATTACAGATATAAAAATCCCATAGAAATTGATGATTCTATGGGATTTGTTTATTTAATATTTAATTCTTCTAAAAAGTTTCCAACTAATTTGTCATACTCTTCTTGATTGTTCCAGTAAGCCTCAGCATGGTCTGAATTTGGTGCAAGATAAAGCTTTTTCACACCCTTTTTAATATTGAACATATCAACGCTCATTTCGTGAGGTATGTAATTATCATTTTGACCATGAATAAAAAATATTGGAATTTCTACATTATGAATATCCCTTACAGGAGATACGTCGCTTAAATAAACCCCGTATCTTATCTTTGAAACTATATTAGCTATATATAAAACTGGAAATGGTACAAGGTGGTAATCCAGTTTCAATCTCAATCTTAAAAGTTTAAAAAGATCTGAATAAGGGCAGTCTGCTATACAAAAGGCTATTCTATCATCTATAGCGAGGTTTTGAAGCACAGTTGCTGCTCCCATGGATTCACCATGAAGCCCAACTATAGAATCTTTTCCGTTACGGGCTAGCACCCAATCTGTACAAGCCTTTAAATCATATTTTTCATAAAATCCAAAGCTGCAAAAGTCTCCTTGGCTTTTTCCATGGAATCTATGATCGTAAATTAAGATGTTAAAACCTCTTTTATAGAACATATTCATATATTTAACAGAAACAAATAGATTACAGGTTATTCCATGAACTATGATTATTGTCTTTTTTGAATTTCCATTTGGAAAGTATATCGCGTGAAGGTTATACCCATAGGGCGATTTTATATAAAACTCTTCTTTAAGGAGTTTTTCATATTCATCTTTTATGATTCTGCCTTTTTCCTGTTCGTATTCATAAGTTTCTTCATAATCGCGGGTTTTGGGCTTGAGCGCTACATTTGAAAAATAAATTCCTGAGACTATTGACAAAATTAATAATAAAGCTAATATTAATGCAATAAGCATTGAATTTCTCCCTCCTAACATATTCTCTCGATTATTATACCATATAATTACAGATAATTAATGGAAAGGACAAACTTTTGTTGCATTAATACCTAAAAATAACTAAAATAGATTTATAGAGTTATTGAAAATGGTTACTTTGTATACAGATGGGGGTAAAAGTGCTAAATGCACTTTTACGGGCAGTTTGCGAATGGGAATGAGCAGGCTTAAACTGCCCCGTGTTCCGACAAAAAGGAGGAAAGCTAATTGAAGAGAGATGAATTTAATATAATGTCCAATATAAAGATAATTGAGCAGCTTAAGGCGGAACTGCTTTGTATTATAGGAGATTTTTTTAAACTGCTTACTAAAGGAAGTAATGTAGCTCATGATGCAATTTTAGACTGCATTTCTGGGGCAATTATAATACTTTATATTCTTGCAGAGAGATTAGGTTACTCTTTTACTGCAGTGGATGAAAGCGTTAAGAAAAAGCTTAAAGTGGGTATAATTGAAGAAGATGGAGTAGAAAAACAGGGGAAGGATTTAAGCAGACTTTATAATCATATAAAAGAAAGAAACTAATAATCTAGGAGAATACATAAATGGAAAACAGAACAAACAGTACAAAATCTACAGTTGAAGCAGGCCTTATATCAGCTATAATTGTAGTTTTAATGCTAATTACAGGTTATGTGCCTATGATAGCTTTTTTAGGGACTTTAATTTTACCTATACCTGTAGCTATACTTTACCTTCGACATAATTTCAAAGTAACTTTGACAGCTATAATTGTAAGCACGATTATTACAGCTATGCTTTTTAACCCTATTCAGGCCGCTTTGTCAGCCTTATCCTTTGGCTTTACCGGGCTGGTTTTCGGTTACAGCATAAGAAAAAATAAAAGTATCAATTTTACGCTGATAATACTAACGTTAGCATCTTTATTGGCTATTGTTATAAACTTTTTAATTACAATACTAATAATTCAAAAAACAAGCATTACAGGTTTTTTTACAACAACGGTTAATCAGTTTAATGATATGATGAAAGAAACCATACCAATGGTTAAAGAGCTGTACGTAAAGGCTGGTATGACTGAGGAGCAGATAAATCAATCTCTAAGCGTGTTCAATATGCTAACTCCTCAATATATATTGAATTTTTTAGCAGCAGCTTTAATTATGCAGTCTATAGTGTCCTCATTTGTTAACTATGCTGTTTCAAGGGCTGTACTAAGAAGATTTGGATACAACTTAAAAAAGTTTACTCCATTTACAGAGTTTTATATTAATAGCTTTATTGGTGCTCTTATTGTCATGCCTGTACCGCTTGGTGTACTTTTAAGTGCTAAAAATATACCTATAGGTAAGCCTATACTTGTGTCAGGACAAGTGATTATGCAGTTCGCATTTTTATTAGTGGGTATTTCTGTAGTTTCTTATTATCTTAAAAATAGATTCAAATTAACAAACGCTATAATAACTATAATAGTTATCTTCCTTGCGCTTAATCCAATGTTTGGAACTATACTTGTTTATTTAGGTTTAATAGATATGCTGTTTGATTTTAGAAAAATAAATCCTAATAGAATCCTGAAGAAATAATGCGGGAGGCCAAATAATGGATAATAAATTCAATTATTTTAATGCAAGCAACAAGCTTTATATGATCATTATTGCAGTTTCCATAATAGTGATGTTTGCTTATGGTCATTTTATTGCAGGTACTGCAGCATTAGTTGTATACGCTGTTCTTTTAATTTATAATATGTATCACTCACGAAAACGAAAGGATGAGTGGAAAAGATTTGTTGAAGACTTTTCTTCACAACTTGATGTTGCTACAAGAAGTACTCTTGTTAAACTTCCTTTTCCTTTTATCATGGTAAGTGATAAGGGTAGTATTGTCTGGTATAACCAAAATGCTTCTTCTATTATGGAGGGTCAGGATATATTTGGTAAAAACATCACAGAGGTTGTTAAGGATTTTAATATTAAGTATGTTTTAAATGAAAAGAGAAGCAATTTTAAAAATATTAAACTTAAGAATAGATATTACGATATATATACAAGCATAATAGATACTTCTGAAGTTAAAAACAAAGAAGATAATATTGTACTTTTGTATTTTTATGATGTGACGGAGCTGGTTGAACTTGAAAACAGCATAGAGGGGAATAAGCCTTCTGTTATGCTTGTAGAAGTGGACAATTTGGATGAGGTTATTAAAAGTATTGAAGAGGATAAAAGACCTATTTTAAATGCAGAGATAGAAAGGGCTATTAATAATTATGCTCTAAGCTTAAATGGGATTCTTAAAAAATACTATAACAATAAATATATTATTGTCTGCCAGGATAAATGTATTCAAGCTGAAATGGACAAGAAGTTTGATATATTGGATTCGATAAGAGATATTAATTATGGAAATACATTAGCTGTTACGCTTAGTATTGGAGTAGGAAGAAACGGTAAAACTCCTCTTGAAAATCATCAGTTTGCTTCTTCAGCGCAGGAGCTTGCTTTGGGACGAGGCGGAGACCAGGTAGTTGTTAAAAATGGAGAAAAGCTTTCTTTCTATGGTGGTAAAACTAAAGAGGTAGAAAAGAGAACTAAGGTTAGAGCAAGAGTTATAGCTCATGCTTTAGTTGATCTTATAAATGGAAGCAGCAATGTTTTTGTTATGGGACATAAAAATCCTGATATAGACTGCTTTGGTGCTGCTATTGGAATAAATAGTGCAGTTAAGCTTTTAAATAAACCCTGCTATATTATACTTGATGAAAAAAATTCAGCTATAGAGGGAATACTTAAAAAGTTTAGTGAGGAGCCGGGTTACCAGAATACCATGATTAACACTGAAGCTGTAAGGCAGAATTTAAAAGAAGATAGTTTACTTATAATTGTTGATGTCCATAATAAAGGATATGTATTAGATTTTGAGCTGGTTAAGCAGTTTAAAAAGATAGTAATTATAGATCACCATAGGAGATCACCGGATGCTGTAGAGGGGGTACTTCTAAGCTATATCGAAACCTACGCATCTTCAACCTCTGAGCTTGTTACAGAGATGCTTCAGTATATGATTGAGAATCCTAAGATTAAGCCTATTGAAGCGGAAGCGCTTCTTGCAGGCATATGCGTAGACACAAAGAACTTTTACTTTAAAACAGGTGTTAGAACCTTTGAGGCTGCAAGCTTTTTAAGACGCCTTGGCGCAGATACTATAGACATTAAAAAGTTGTTTGCGGAAAATTTGGATACTTATCTCAAAAAAGCCGATATAATTAGATCTGCAAAGGTAGTAAATGGAATAGCTGTGGCTACTTGTCCAAAAGAAATAGAAGATACTGTATTGGTTGCCCAAGCAGCGGATGAACTGCTAAATATTACTGGTATCCAAGCATCATTTGTTCTTGCTAAAATAGGTGATGAGGTATTTATTAGCGGAAGATCCCTGGGTGATGTCAACGTACAAGTAATCATGGAATCTATAGGGGGAGGCGGCCATATGACTATGGCAGGAACTAAGTTTGAAGCCGATTCTATAGAGGATGCATTAGAGATATTACAAGATGCAATTGATAAAAACTTAAGGGAGAGTGAAAAGTAATGAAAGTTATATTATTAGCTGACGTTAAAAATGTAGGTAAAAAAGGAGAAGTTATAAATGCCTCTGATGGTTATGCAAGAAATTTTTTGTTTCCAAAGAAGCTTGCTCAAGAAGCTACAGAAGCAAATATGACTGTTTTAAATCAGAAGAAAGAAGCAGAAAGAAGAAAAAAATTAGCTGAAATTGAAGCAGCTCAAAAGTTAGCTAACGATCTTAAAGGAAAAGAAGTTAAGATAAGTGCAAAATCAGGAGAGAGCGGAAGATTGTTTGGTTCTATAACAAGCAAGGATATAGCTGATGCAATAAATGCTCAATGCAAGATAAACGTAGATAAGAAAAAGGTTAATGTTGATACTATAAGAACTTTAGGAACTTATGAGGTTGAAGTTAAACTTTACCCTGAAGTGTCTACAAAAATTAATGTTGTCATTGTAGAGCAAAAATAGATTGCATATAGATTTCAAAGTAAGTGTGCCGTTTAAGTTTCTTAAATGGCAATTTACCATGTGAAACTATAAAGTTCTCCTAAACATAGAAATTACGCTGCAGCATAAGGGGGAAACATAATGAAATCAGAATTTAAGTTTGACTATAGCTTTGATGAAAATAAAATAAATACAGTTCCGATTGAGTCTCAAGTAGATGTTTTGTTCCAAGTAACTAAAAATGTACTTGATGAAGGTGCTATGAGAGCAAGAATAACAAAGTTTAAGCTTCAAAAGCATATTCACAGCGGCGATGTATATAAAAGAATTTATGCTTTAAACAGAATTGTAAGTGATGGAAAAGGTATAGATACTATACCAAGCGAGAACAACTTACATGAGGTTTTGGCTGATACAAATAAATGGATTGCAGAAGCTGTAGCTAAAAGATATGTACAAAATGAAATTGAAAAAGAAGTTGAACAGGCTCTTATGGAAAAACAGGATAAGTATGTTGATGAAGTTAGATTAGGCATACTTAAAAAGCAAAAGGGTCCTGAAAATGCAAAGACTTTAAAGAAGTATGCAGACCTAGAAGTTTTGGATACAAAAAAGCTTACCAAAAATATTCAGTCTATGCTTAGACCAGATAGCTTTGATGAAATAGTAGGGCAGGAAAGAGCCATAAAGTCATTGTTGTCAAAAATGGCTTCACCATATCCTCAACATATAATTTTATACGGACCTCCAGGGGTAGGTAAAACTACTGCTGCAAGACTCGCACTTGAAGAGGCTAAAAAAATTAAGCATACTCCTTTTAGAGAAGATGCTAAGTTTGTAGAAGTAGATGGTACTACTTTAAGATGGGATCCTAGAGAAATAACAAACCCTTTATTAGGTTCTGTTCATGACCCAATTTATCAAGGGAGCAAAAGAGACTTAGCTGAAATTGGTGTTCCAGAGCCAAAGCCGGGACTTGTTACAGAGGCCCATGGCGGAATACTATTTATAGATGAAATTGGAGAACTTGATGAAATTCTTCAAAACAAGCTTCTAAAAGTTCTAGAGGATAAGAGAGTTGAATTTTCATCTTCCTACTATGATCCAGAGGATGAAAATACACCTAAATATATAAAATATTTATTTGATAATGGAGCACCGGCAGACTTTGTTCTTATTGGTGCTACAACAAGAGAGCCTTATGAAATAAACCCAGCTCTTCGTTCAAGATGTACCGAGGTTTATTTTGAGCCTTTAACTGCAAAGGATATTGAGAAAATAGTTGAAAATGCAGCAGAAAAGCTTAAGGTAGAGCTTGAAGATGGGGTAGCTGAGCTAATAAGCAGATACACCATAGAGGGAAGAAAAGCTGTAAATATACTAGCTGATGTATATGGTTATGTTTTATACAGCAAGGGTGAAAGTGAAAATATTAAGCTTCAGATAAAAGATGTTCACGAAATAATATCTATTGGAAGATTAACTCCTTATGAAGAAGTTAAGACTGAAAATGATAGGGAAATAGGTCATGTTTATGGTCTAGGTGTGAATGGATATATTGGTTCAACTTTAGAAATAGAAACAGCTGTTTTTGAAGCAAAAGATAAAGGAACTGGACAGGTTCGCTTTAATGACACTGCTGGAAGCATGGCAAAGGATTCTGTATTTAATGCGGCTTCCGTTATCAGAAAGATAACTGACAAGGATATAAAAGACTATGATATCCATGTTAATGTTATTGGAGGCGGAAATATTGATGGCCCTTCAGCAGGTGCGGCAATAACTGTATGTATAATAAGTGCTTTGTTAAACAAGCCAATCAGACAGGATATTGCAATAACCGGTGAAATATCCTTAAGAGGAAATGTTAAGCCTGTAGGGGGAATATTTGAAAAGGTATATGGTGCAAGAAGAAAGGGTATTAAGCTTGTAGTTGTACCTAAGGATAATTTAAAGGAAGTTCCATCAGGTCTTAAGGATATCGAAGTTAAAGCAGTAGAAACAATAGAAGAATTAATGGAAATGGTATTTTAAAAAATAATATACGCAAGGAGGTCTCTTCATGGATACACCTCTAAGAAGTTTGCCTCACAATATTGAAGCAGAGCAGTGGGTATTAGGTGCTATGCTTAAAGAAAGAACTTCCATAGCTTCAGCTGTGGAAGTTTTAAAAAGTGAGGATTTTTATAGAGATGCGCATAAGGTGCTTTTCAGCACGATGGTTGAATTATATCAAAAAGATACACCTGTAGATATAATTACCTTAACCGAAGCTTTAAAATCTGCCCAAAAACTTGAATCTGTTGGAGGGCTTACTTACATAAGTGAAGTATATGGTACAGCTCTGTCTACAGCAAATGTTAAGTCATACATAGAAATTGTAGGACAAAAGGCAATGCTTAGAAAGCTTATAAGAGCTTCAAATGAAATAATAGAAGCCAGTTATAATAAGCAGGACGATGTTGAAGGTGTGCTTGACTCAGCAGAGCAGAAAATATTTAATATTGCAGAAAAGAGAAATACAGCAGACTTCGAACCTATGAATGTAGTTCTTGAAAGAGGCTTTTTAGAAATTGAAAGACTTTTCAATAACAAAGGTCAGGTAACAGGGGTACCATCAGGGTTTGGAGACCTTGATGCAAAGACTTCCGGTTTTCAAAAGGGTGATATGGTGCTTATAGCAGCAAGACCTTCTATGGGTAAAACAACCTTCGCCCTTAACTTAGCTCAGCATGCAGCTTTAAGATCCGGAAAAAGTATTGCTATATTTTCTCTTGAAATGTCTAAGGAACAGCTTGCTTATAAGCTGCTTTGTGCTGAGGCAAATGTTGATATGCTTAGACTCCGAACAGGTAACCTGGATGATAGAGATTGGGAGAACATAGCCAGGGCTTCAGGGCCTCTTGCTGCAGCAAAGATATTTATAGATGATACAGCAGGGGTCTCTGTAATGGAAATGCGTTCTAAGTGCAGAAGGCTTAAGATTGAGCATGGTAGTATTGATATGATTTTAATTGACTATCTTCAGCTTATGTCAGGAAGCAATCCGGAAAACAGGCAGCAGGAAGTTTCTGAAATATCAAGATCTATAAAAGCTCTTGCTAAAGAGATGGGATGCCCTGTAATTGCACTTTCACAGCTTTCTCGTGCTCCTGAGCAAAGAGCAGACCACAGACCTATGCTTTCAGACCTTAGAGAATCAGGTTCTATAGAGCAGGATGCTGACCTTGTTATGTTCCTATACAGAGATGAGTATTATGACAAGGAAACAGAAGATAAGAATGTAGCAGAATGTATAATAGCAAAACAGAGAAACGGCCCGACTGGTACTATAAAGCTTGCATGGCTTGGTCAGTTCAGTAAATTTGGAAATCTTGATACGGTTCACAGTGATTTTTAATAAAGGTACGGTGTAATACTGTGCCTTTGTTATTTTAATATTGTAATTAATTATAAAATTAGGATATAATTAAGATACAAGATAATTATGTATATGATGGTTTGCACTTTGGGGGTAAGAATGGAAGTATTTGTTGCACGACAGCCTATATTGAATACCAACAAAAGCGTAGCTTATTATGAACTCCTTTTTAGAGAAAATAAAGAAAACTACTATAACGAAGTTGATGGAGATAAGGCTACTTTAGATGTTATAACAAATAGTTTTACTCTTATAGGCATGAAGAATATGACTAATGGGAAAAGAGCCTTTATAAACTTCACAGAAGGCCTTCTTCTAAACGAAACAGCTCTTCTTTTGCCCAAGGACAAGGTAGTAATAGAAATTTTAGAAACTGTAACCCCTACTGCTAGATTGGTTGAATGCTGTAAAAAGCTTAAGGCTAGAGGGTATCAATTAGCTTTGGATGATTTTGTTTTTAAGTCTGACTATGAAGAGCTTATACAGCTGGCAGATTATATTAAAGTTGATTTCTTGATCACAAAAGGTGAAGAGAGAAAAAATATAATTAAGAAAGTTAATAATAGTAATATTAAATTCTTAGCTGAAAAAGTTGAAACCATAGAAGACTTCAACGAAGCTGTAAATTTAGGTTATACTTATTTTCAAGGTTATTTTTTTAGTAAACCTACTATTTTAAGTGCAAAAGAAATGCCTACAAATAATTTATGTAGTTTTGAACTTTTAAAATTCCTTAAGGAAGATACTTTTAGAGTAGATGATATAGAAAATGTTATAAAGAAGAATGTAGCTCTTTCCTACAAACTTTTAAAGTATATCAATTCTGCAACGCTGGGACTAATGGCAGAAGTAAAATCTATTAAACAGGCTTTAGTTTTGATGGGCAAGAAAGAATTAATGAAATGGATTGCTTTAGTGACCATAAGGGATTTTTCAGATACAAACAGCGAAGCTGTAATGGATATATCCATTGTAAGAGCAAAATTTGGAGAATCAATTGCAGAGAAAATAAATTTTAAAAGCAGAGCTTCAGAAATATTTATTATGGAGATGTTTTCAAACATAGATGTCCTTTTAAATCAACCAATGGAGCAAGCCCTTGTGGATTTGCCATTAGCAGATGACATAAAAGCAGCACTTCTAGGAGAGGAAAACATTTTTAAATTTATAAACGATCTAATCTTCTATTATGAAAACGGAGATTTTAGAATGCTTAGCGAATGTTCTCGAAGACTTAATATAAGCGAAAAGGACATATCTGAGCTATACACCCAGGCATTAGAGTGGGCGACAAATATAATGAATGAGTAAGTTAAAATGCTTCCATAGCGCAGCTGGCAGCGCAACTGATTCGTAATCAGTAGGTCGGGGGTTCAAATCCCCCTGGGAGCTCCAGTAAATCAAGGCTTTCAGAGCCTTTAATAAATAGAAAAAATGATTTTGCCGACGGATTGCCGACGAAAAAATAATTTAATAATAAAAGAGAGTTTTAAGATGAGTACTTTAATAATTTGAATTTGAGTAATCATCTTTTATTTTAATATTTTTAATAGAATATACATTATTGTGTTAATATATATTCCTTACGTATAAAAATAAAATTAATAACATTTATGTTAAATAATTTGTGGATTAATATGTAGTAGATGTAATCCCAGTAAGATTAAGTTATAATTATATTGATTAATATAATTATGTTTTTAGCATTAACGTCGAGAATATTAGTTTATTAATGGTATATAGCTATATATGTATAGAGATTTTTAAGTTACTTGAAATATGTTTAGTCTTAAATAAATACTGTAAAAAGTCAATATTGGCCAAAAGGATCAGATTTTAGGTTGGAGGGATTCATATGGAAACAATAAATATCAAATTTCCAAATGGGGAAAGTAAGCAGTTTGAAAAGGGGAAACCGATAGTAGTACTTGGATCAAACGGAGCCGGCAAAACACGTTTTAGTGTAAAGATAGAAGAGTTAAATGATAACAATTATAGAAACTTTTACAATAGCGATAATTTTTTAGTACATAGATTATCTGCTCAAAAATCCTTACAATTAAGTGATAATATAATTATAAAAGGATTAGATGTATCAGAGAAAGAAGCATTTATTGGTGATAGTAGTCAATATTCGGTTAAATTAGGTAGTAGGTTTAATAATAATCCAGCAACATCTTTTTTAAATGATTATGATAAAATGCTTTCATTATTTTTTGCACGAAATAATAAACAAACAGAAGAATATTATGAAAAATGTAGAAAAGCCCAAGCTGAAAATAAACCATCACCTATTGCAGATGAATCTATGAAAGAACAAGCCGAAAGTATTTGGAAATATCTGTTGCCCAACAGGCAAATTGATTTATCAGGTAACGAAGTACATGCTCAAACTAATGAATCTCGTTATCATGGTAAAGAGATGAGTGATGGAGAAAGAGTAATTCTATATATGATTGTTCAATGTCTATCGGTTAAATCTAATTCATTAATAATAATTGATGAGCCTGAGTTGCATATTCATAAAGCTATACTTAATAAACTTTGGGACAAACTTGAAGAGTTACGGCAAGACTGTGTATTTATGTATATTACTCACGATTTAGATTTTGCTGTATCAAGGAATGTTGATGAAGTATTATGGGTAAAATCTTTTAACGGTTTGGATAAATGGGAATATGAGTTCTTGTTAATAAATGAATATTCGGATTTACCTGAAGGTTTGATATTTGAAATTATTGGTACTCAAAAGAAAGTTATTTTTGTAGAAGGTACTAAGGATAGCCTGGACTACCTTATTTATCAAGAATTATATAAAGATCATGATTATCATGTAATACCATGTGGTGGATGCTCTCAGGTAATAAATTATGTTAAAGCTAAAAAAGGTTATTCAAAGTTTAATCATATTGAAGTATACGGAATTATTGATCGTGATTTTAGGCCACAAAATGAAATTGACTCACTAAAAGATAATGGTATATATGCTATTGATGTAGCTGAGGTTGAAAATTTATTTATTGTGCCAGAATTGTTAGATTTTATGGAAGCACATCTTGGATGCCAGGGTGGGACAGCAGAGAATGTTAAAAATTTAATTATTGAAATATTTAAAGAACAAAAACCAAAACAAATACAAGAAGCCTTTGTTAAAGAGATCAATCACCAACTTAATATAATAAAATTTGATGAAAAAGTAACTAAGGAAAAGATCAAAGAAAATATTAATAATAAGTTTTCTATAGAAAATATTAATTCTATATATGAATCAAAATGCTACCTTTTTGATCAAGCTCAAGATTATAAAAGTATTATAAAATTATTTAACTTTAAAGAATTAAGCAAATGTGCTGATTCAAAATACGGATTGCAAAAAGGGCAATATAGGCAAAAGATAATAAATCTATTAAAAAGATCAGGAAATATTGAAACAAAGAAAAAAATTATTGATGCTGTTAAAACATATATACCAAGTTTGATATAAAATATATCTGATTGAAGTAGTATTTGGGTTCTTTCATAAGAACTAAAATAAGAGAGCACCTAACAATACACCCAAGTTCGCTTTAACATAGAGAATTATGACAAGCAGACTTGATAATTCTAGGCCTCTATACTAAGTTTTGGTAGAGCTATAAGTATCACCAATGAATATTACTTTCCTGATGCAATTGCAGCTAAGGGGTATTCCTATAGTGGCTAATTTGGCATCTACAGATTGAAGTATTTTATAAAATATATTGTAAAGTCATATAATTGTTCATCTTACAATTTATAAAACAAATCATTCAACTTCCTAACCGCATCCTTCTGCATATCGGGCAGCAAATGACTATAAGTATTCAAAGTCATAGCCACAGATGTGTGGCGAAGCCTTTCACTAACTGCTTTTATATTAGCCCCGGCTTTTAAAAGTAGCGTAGCATGGGTATGGCGTAAATCATGCAACCTAATTTTATGCATATTAAGTTCTTTAGATATAGGATGTATCCAACGAGCAAAGTTTCTTGATATATAATCAGGATCAAAAGGCGTTCCGTCTACGTGGGAAAGTACGAAGTTTTCTGTTTTGTACTTATCTCCGTAGACTTTTTTATTTTCTTCCTGGTGATCCTTATATTCTTTTAAAATAGATATAGTATAGTCTAGTAATATAACTTTACGCTTTGAACCTGCAGTTTTTAAAGGAACTATCTGCTTAATATTATCAATAGTTTGAAGCTGATTCTTTACATAAATTACTCCTTCATCAAGGTCAACATTCTCCCATTTAAGACCGCAGAGCTCACCCCTGCGCATACCAGTAGTAACGGCTAAAAATACTGGAATATAAACGCTTAAGTCCTTTATTCTATTAAGCAGCGAATCAACTTCGTGAGTGTCTAAAACTTTCATTTCAGGCTTGCTCTTTCTTGGCTTATCAACCATGTTTGTAGGGTTAGTTTTAATAAGCTGCCATCTAACCGCTTGGTTTAATGCAGTATGCAATATCCTGTGGCAGTATAATGCTGATGTTCCGGAGAGTCCAAATTCCTCAATACAGCTCTTATAAAAATTTTGTATATGAAGAGGCTTCAGCTTTTCTAGAGTTATTGCTCCAATCTTAGGAACAATATATGTATCAATCATATTTTTATAGCTATCATAAGTTTTTGGAGCGACATTTATTTTTGCATATGTATCAAGCAACTTAATTCAAAACTTTTCTGTAACACTAAGTTCTTCTGCACACTCAAAAGTACAGCCGCAGCTATTTAAAGCTTATACTATTTCATCGGCTGACAAAATAGTATGTACTGCCCATCTTAGAGCTTTCAATTCAACTTTATCAATAAGAACCCTATCTATATATCAGAAGCACTCAGCTGTTGTATCTCATATAGTTGTAAAATGATGCCATAGCTCTTCTGCTAATGTACAGATTAATAGTGATACAACTACGCTTAAATCTTCAAGAGTAAAGCTTGATAGAGAAAATCAAACTTTGGATGTTGCTTTTACAAGTTTGAAGAGTACAGTAACAAGCCAAGGGAATACGATAACTTCATAGGGAACTTCTATTTAAACAATACAAGGTTAAATAAACTTAATACAGGTTCAACCTCAGGTGCAGAAGTTGCTAATTCTTTTATATTCAGTTCAGAATTTATAAATAATAATGTTTCAGATTCTGAATTTTTAAGAATTATGTACAGTACGTTTTTCAATAGAGATATAGAAACGGACAGCTCAGGAAAAAATTACTGGTCAAGTAAACTTAACAGTGGAATAGCAAGACGATATGTATTTACATCGTTTGTTAATTGGAAAGAGTTTGGTGATATATGTACAAGCTACAATATAGTAAAAGGAAACATAACAATAACAGATGTTGTTGATAGATATCCAGATATAACTGCATTTACATATAGGTTCTACTCTAAATCACTAGACAGAAAACCTGACCAGGATGGCCCTTCTTATTGGGCTAATAGATTGGTTTTAAGTTCAGGCACAGCTGCAGATATGGCTTTCGGATTCTGACTATGTAAGTATAATGTATAGGTTGTTTTTTGATAGAGCTGCAGATACTTCAGGGCAAAATTACTGGCAAGGTAAATTGACTAATAGAAATAGCAGAAAATATGACATTTATATATGAAAATATTCAAATTATTGAAAATGAAAATGTTGAAATAAGCAATAATCTGTAATACACTGATAATTGTTATGAAAAAAATTAATATATTTATGAGGAATTTATGTATTAATTAAAAGGAGTAAATAGTTATGGTTTCTCAAATATTCATAAATTCATGTATTTTAATAGCATTTATTAGTATTTCTCAAAATTTTATAAGGAGAATAGACATAAATCACAAATCATCATTTCTATTAAAATTTATAACAGGTTTATGGGCAGGCCTTTTAGGGGTAATACTTATGATGTATAGCGTAAAGATTGCTCCTACGATAATTACAGATTTTCGGGCTTTACCAATTTTATTATCTGCAATATATGGAGGAGTAATACCTCCAATTATTGCTTCAATAATAATTGGGATATTTCGAATTTGGCATTTTGGTATTTCTTATGCGTCTATACTTGCAGTGATAGCCATTATACTAATAGGAATAGGGTTTTGCTTTATTAGCGCAATGAAGGTAACTAACAAAAGAAAGTGGATTTATTCTATCGGATATTTATTAACAGTTAATTTATTTCCAATGATAATTCTTATTAAAGATCCAAGTTCAATACTTGAAATTTTTATCGCATATAGTTTAAGTACAGTTATAATGTCATATTTCGTTTTTAAGTATACAGAATATATAAATGAAGCTATAAAACTATATTGGAAATTTAGAAATGAAGCTACGGTGGACTTTTTAACTGGATTAAATAATGTAAGACAATTTGATAAAGTTTTTAATATTGTGGCTCAACAGACAATAAGAAATGATGGGTATTTATCACTAATTTTTTTAGATATAGATTTCTTTAAGAAAATTAATGATACCTATGGCCATAATATTGGAGATATTATACTGAAAGATTTAGCTGATATTTTACGTAATTCATGTAGAATATATGATAATGTATTTCGTAATGGCGGAGAGGAATTTTCCATTCTATTGAATAATTGTCAATCTGATAGTGCAATGGAAATTGCAGAGAGAATAAGAAAAAGTATAGAGAATAATAAATTCTATATATCCGATAAAAAATTTATAAATATAACTATCTCTATCGGAGTCTCAACATATCCGAATATAACACAAAATGTAAATGAGCTTTTAGAACATGCTGACAATGCATTATATAAAGCAAAAAGAACTGGAAGGAATAAAGTTGTTTTATATAACAATGAAGATAATATCAAGTAAAATATTAAAATAGGAATGTAAATAAAGATAAGGAAAAGTTCTGAACAATCAAAACTTTTTTCTTTATCACGATTTTAACTTCTTATATAGAATATATTAAAATGTTATTGAGATTATATTTAAGAAGTTGTATGAAAATTATAGATTATTTGGTTCATAAATAGACAAAATATCAACATAATTAATTAGGTACCTTAAAATATTTCTTGACTTAGTTATCTAAACAGTTTATATTAATATTATAGTTAGGTACCTTATTATATTTCGAGGAGGATTCAAATGGACAACAATACTTTTGATGGAAAGGATGAAAAAATAATTATTTCATCAAATGAATTATTAATTGCACTAAACAAATTTATAAATATGTACCAAAGAAGCTTATATCAAACACGAGTTCATTATACACCTTATCGTGGCCAGGTCAGACTTTTAAATATTATAGCTGAAAATGATGGATTGAACCAAAAAGAACTTACTGAAATATTGGATATCAGAGCAGCAACATTATCAGAGCTTCTGGATAAACTAGAACATTCAAGCCTTATTAACAGGACAAAAGATAAAGTGGATAAACGTAAAATGCGGGTATTTTTAACCCCTAAAGGATTAGAATTTGTAAAAAAATTTGAAAATCAGAATGATTTTTCAGAAGAAATATTTAAAAATCTATCTAGTGATGAAAAACATTCATTTTATAATACCATTAAAAAGCTTTGTACTCATTTTGAAGCTCAGGCAATCCTTGAAGATTATGATTTAAATGAACCATTACCACCTCACCTGAGAGGACATGTTCCACCACATGAAAGAAATGGGCATGATCCAGTTCTTCCATTAAATCATGACAAATAAAATGTATTTACATCATAAATCAAAATATAATCTTTTTCCAGATTTGTGCATAAAAAAATTATTTTTACAAAATAATATCTAATTTGCTAATGCATTATAGATATTATTTCAGCATTTATTCCTATTATTGTTGCTTTGCCAATATCACCAATTCATATTTATGAAATGGTCATACCTATCTCAGAGGTTTAAATGAATATTTTTATTTATTTAATTGGTCATAAAAAATATAGATCTTATTTTATATAAAATAATTAGAGGAGTGATCTATAATGAAAACTGTCTTAAATACTTTGTATGGATTTAAATCATTTCTATTAAATGAAAATTACGAATTTTTAATTGAAATATTAGCAAAAATAAAAGCAGCTTTGAAAAATGATTTGTTTTTATCCATTTCCTTATTTGCTGCTATTATAACTTCATTTTTCAACACTCCAAATTGGAGGTACTTAGATATTAAAGTGATTATTTGCTTGTTTGAATTAATGATTATTGTGAAAGCTTTTGAAGAATACTCCTTGATTAACCATATATCGTTATTGATTTTGAATCGGTGTAAAAATGAAAGAATTTTACTCCAGGTTTTGTGCTTATTTGCTTTTGTATCAGCCATGTTTTTAACAAATGATGTAGCATTGATAGCAATTATCCCAATCATAATTAATATCTCTAGGAGAAGCAGTTATAATATTATTTTCCCCACTATCCTTATAACAATTTCAGCAAATCTTGGAAGCTGTGCAACACCAATTGGGAATCCTCAGAATTTATACATTTTCTCTCATTACAAATTGCCTGTTGAGACCTTCTTTTCTTATTCATTACCGATTTGTATTGCAAGTTTGTTCTTAATAATTTGTATAACCTTCTTTGTTAGGCCTAAACGAATTTTTTTTACCATAAATGAAACACCAATACTTGAAAAACAAATAACCGTGTTTTTAGTATTATTTGTTTTACTGATATTTAGTGTTCTTGGTACTATACCATATTTTGTGATTTTACCCATTTTAATATTAGTAACACTAGTTTTAAATAGAAGTTTATTTAGAAAACTTGACTACCAGCTGTTACTTACTTTTATTTGTTTTTTCATTTTTGTAGGCAATATATCAAATATTGCTATAATACGAAGTTACCTAACATTTCTAACTCATACACCAGCAACTACTTATCTGTCTGCATTGCTATTAAGCCAAATCATAAGTAATGTGCCAAGCAGTATTTTGCTTGCTCCATTTACATTCAACTGGCATGCATTATTTTATGGAGTAACTATTGGTGGACTAGGAACACCTGTTGCTTCTCTTGCAAGTATTATTTCTTACAAGATGTTCATCCTTGAATATCCTTATAAAAAGAGAGAATATCTATTGAAGTTTATTTTACTAAACTTTTTTTGTCTATCAATTATAGGTTTAATTTTTTATAGCTATACTAAATAGAATTAAATTAAAATATAGCTACTAAACAATATCTTGAATAAGAGTTCTGGGATATTACAACTAAGTTCTAAGCGGATACAGCATACATGTATATTAATACGTCCTCTTTTAAAGGGCATCTCTTTTGCTTTCCTGACTATTTTGCAAGGTTTCTCTTAAATTCCTTTCGTAAAAAGTCTCCTGTTTTATCCGGTATATTAATTCACCAAAAAACACAAATAACCCTGTATTGAGTTGTTCCCTTGTGTAACATTTATTTGGGAAGAAGACATATAAAAAAATTAGTTTTATTGAAACAAAATACCATATTTATATATCCTTTATAGTAGGAGGTGATTATAATTGAAAGTTCCGGAGATAAATGAACTTTTTACAGACATTTATAATTCTACATATAGTGATGTCCTGAGATTTGTGGTGATAAAATGCCATAATCCGGATGATATTCCGGACTTGATACAAAATATATACCTGAGCTTCTATAAAAGATTTAAAGCCAAGGGTGATATCAGGGAACATAAAAGGTATGCTATCAAAATAGCAAAGCATGAATTATTCAAGTATTATGGTATTTTTAGTTTCACAAAGAATTTTATACCGGTATTTTCACAATCGGAGGATGAAACCTTAATAAATTTCGAGCAAGGATTATATGACGAGGAATTGAGCGATGATAAACTTATATGCAATGATATATGGCAGTACCTGAAAGAAAGAGACATACTCACTTTTAAAATTTTCACATTATACTACAGTCATGACTTAAAGATTTGTGATATATCAAAAAGCTTGGGGATAAGCGAGTCTATGGTAAAAAACCGGCTGTACAGGACTTTGAAGGAAATAAATGATAAATTTAGTCTTCAGGAGGAATAATGTATATGAAAAAAAGTATGTTGTTTAAAAGAGTGATTGATGAAAATATAGCTGATAAAGACCTTATATTGAAAAATGTACTGAACTCAAGCACCAGGAATAGTATTGCAAACAAACGCAGGACAAGCAGACATGTGCGGTTATCATTCAGGTTTGCAACAACATTTTTAATCATAGCTGCAGTATTATTGTTCAACTTTCCGAATATGTCTCTGATACCCAATACAAAATATGCTGAAAATAACCCTGACACCGGGACTACAGTTAAGCAGAAAAATGACTTCATGATAGTTGCCTATGCAGCATCAATTGATAATTCTAAAACTTCACCTGGTATTAAAGTAGATCCAAATACAAAGAATGAGTTGAAACCCAATTTAAAAATCCAAATGCCATCCGGAAAAATTAAAAGAGGAAATGTAAAGAAAAGCAATGGATACGAGGTTAACTTTGAAGGTGGAAGTTTGGGGCTAACCAGTATGGGAGAAAATATTGTAAATATCACATATACTTCAGAGAATGGTATGCTTCATTATTTTGATGTGGAACTCATGAAAGAGATGGAGACAAAGGGAGAACTGTACATTTGCCAAATTCCTGTTTCAGTAGATCTCATAAATCCGGAAATGGGCTATAACAGTATTAAGAAAGCTTTTTCAAAGCTGTGGGCCAGCGGGGACCTTGATGAATTCAAAAACAAATATTTCAATGGAAAAGATATAAACCTTGATGATTATACGATCGGCTTCCATGGATCTCCAGACACAACAGGAGAAAGAAGATATATGCAGATATACAATAAAGAGAATGGAAGGCCTCCATATTTCAAAGAGGGGCTGGTAGTAAAAGCAACCCCGGGTAAAGTTATAAACTGGTCGCCGGATAACGCCATGGGTATTCTACAAAAAGATGGTAATATACTTTATGAGGATTTGCCGGCAGATACCATAACTGTTTCTGCAGAGTTTAATAATGGAGATATAGTGACTAAGACAATAAAACTGTCTTTTAATAAGGACGGAAATGTTATCGGCGAGCTTAATGAAAAGTAAGAAAGGCATGATTGGCTTAAAAGCCCAGATGAAAGTTATAAAACTCCAATTACCTATTCTTATATGACGTATCAATAAACCTGGAGGGAGAAATCCCTCCAAGTTTATTTGCTTTTCAGAAAGATTTAATTTGATGTAACTATTACCAACCTTCACTTCCTACAGCATTGTGAACAAAAGCAGCAATTCTATCTGCAGGAATATCAACTACTGCGCCTAGTCCTCTTCTTCCATTACAATCAAATCTGTCTCTGTCTCTGTCTCTGTCTCTGTCTCTGTCTCTATCCCTATCCCTATCTCTGTCCCTATCTCTGTCTCTGTCGAAAGATTCTTCTTCACATTCGTCATTTCTACGTCTTCTTTCTTCTCTTTCTTCACAACAGTTTCCCAATGCACATCCTGGTGCTGGACCAATATTAGTTACAAGTCTAACAAAATCACAATTGACTGATGCAAGAACTCCTGTGAATCCTCTTCCAGATTGACCTCCACTAGTTGTAAAAATAGTTACTGTTTGTCCTATGTGTCGTGCTAAATCATTAATTAGTCTAGAATCATTAGGCATATTAATATCCTCCCTTATATATAAAATCGTGGGACTTCTTGTCCTGGTATATATTATGTAGCTATCTAAATATGGTTACTGTTTTTTATTTTTTCAAGGAATTTTAATTCATTTGGAGAATATTATATTTGCAATACAATGTAGAAATGTTTGGAGTGATATTTACGAAACTTATTTGCAAATGTGGAAATATAGAAAAAATCATAACAGAGAAAGCATTAGAAAATTTCAGCATAAAAAGTATTGATGATGGTTCAATAGCTTTAATATGTAAAAAGTGTAATGATGTTGTTTATATTATTAAATAAAAGCTCTGGAGTTTATTCCAGAGCTTTATTTTTATTATATGCTTTTAAAACAAAACGTAGCTCTTATAATATCTTCTCCAGTTTCTTCATTAACGCATCCCAAGGCCATAAGCTCATTTTCTAATAGTCTTATTCTCTTCTTATTACTCTCTTTAACAATCAGCTTCACCGTAGCATAAAAGCTTTCCTCTTCATCATACATGAAATTCACCTCTGCTTAAACTCTTAACAAATAAAGGATTATTAAACATGTTAATAAACTTACTTTTTTATACTTGACATACGAACAAATGTTCTAATATAATTTGGCTATAAAGAAGATTCATGGTAGGTGAAATTATGAAGATAATTGCTAAGCCTGTGGATATGGTGTGCTGGTTTGAAAAAACAGGGTCACCTCATCCTGTTAGATTCAAGTTAACAAGTGAAGATGAAAGTGAGAGAGTAATAAAAGTAGATAGAATCTTGCATAAGGATAAAGAGAAACTGGCAGGAAATGAGATGCTGATATTTAGATGCCAAAGTGTTATTAATAACCAGTGGAAGTTATTTGAATTAAAGTATGAACTAAAGACATGTAAATGGATTTTATGGAAGTTATAAAAAAGGGGAATGAAAGTTATGAGTAATAAATTGTCAGAAAAACAAAAGAATGTACTAGAGATAATATCTATTTATATTGATGATAATAAGATATCTCCAACTACCAGAGAGTTAATGCATCTATTTTAAATAAAATCAACTTCTACGATGCATAGTTATTTGGAAAAGCTAAAAGAAAAAGGATATATAACGTGGAAAGAAGGTATGCCGAGAACACTCCAGATATTGAAAAGAGCTTAGTTCTTTTCTTATTTTCCCACAACTAATCCACCTCAAGTTATAAATAATTATATTTACTTACAGAAATACTTAGTTATAAAAGTTAGATATATCAATACTTCTACGACAAGGGCAAAAAATATAAGAATGAAAGCATTACTGAGTATCCTGTAATAATTGACACACGTGTGGAGGTAGCGTATACTTCATGTAAGTAGTTTTGGCAGGTGTGCGTTTACTATATTAACTGAGAGACTCACTGGCAGACTTATCAATTTATATGTTAATTATTTTTGCCGACGGCGCATATTATTTCTAGTTTTTTTCTGTTTTTAATTTTATACAAAGAATTCCTGAAATTTGATAGTGGTTGGTCTGATAGTATAGAAATTGTCTTTGAAGGTGTATTGTCACTTAATTTGCGGCCTGCGAAAGATAATTATTCTTCTGATTTGTTTTCAGCAACTATTATGCTAAGAGATGAAGCTATTTTGTTTTATGATGATGATGTGAATTCAGAACAGGAAGATTACGAAGGGACATGGATAAATGCATTAGGGATGAGATGGAGATTATTATAAGTTTTATATCCATATCCATCTGATAACAAAATGTTCAATTCCTCATTGCATGAGAAGATTGCAAATCACATCTGCAAAGCTAAGTGCAGTCGCTCCAGGCCTTTCGGCATCTTGAGTACGAAACGGTGGATGGTATGACAAAATAAGGGGTGTTCTGCAGGGTCGTATAATATATACGATTCTCCAATAGTAATATACTAAACTAAAATAGTAAGGGGTTGAGGCTATGAATCTTGCTAATAAAATTACAACAATTCGATTAATACTTGTACCAATTTTTGTTTTAATTTTAACACCTATGCCAGAATGGATTGCTAATAAAAATTTGGTTAATTTTTTCATAATCAATTCCTTATTTAATAGTTAGTACTTTGAATGCTAACTATTTTTTTTAGTTGGTTGTTTTTATTTACTAATTATTAAAATGTAGTTAATATATAGTTTCTAAAAAAGTCATGGAATGGTCATAATTGGAATGTATTATATAAACATGACAAATAAGTCCCCCCATTTAATATAAACACTAAGAAGTTGATTAGTATCTAATCAGCTTTTTTAGTTTTTTGATAATAAGTTTTTATTTATTAGGTTGAAGTTAATAGATAGCTTTTATTATTGTCATCAAACCATTACATTTAGAATTTACAACATAAGCATAAATAATTAGCAATCTCCCATAGAAGTATTGCTATACCTTATAAATAAGTAGAAAGCAGCCAACTATTTATATAACTGACTGTTTTCTACTTATTTATATATTCTCTATTAAGATTTTAGTTGAATTATTATTAAATATATGATTATTATATTAATAATGAAACACGTTGAAATATGTGTGATAGTTTTTAGTAATAATTAACCGAAAATGGCTTAAATACAAGCTTTGAGATACGTTAAACTTATGGCGCGTTTGAGGGGCGTGTGGGAGGCGGTACGGGTTCAAGTCCCGTCTCTCGCACCATTTTTTTGTCTGGAAAGCATTGAAAAAACTGAATTAACGCACGTTTAAAATAGACGCACGTTGTGTATTGCAAAAATACATAAGCGTGCGTTGTTTTTTCGCACGTAATAGGAGGAAAAATATTATGCGTAAGAAAATTGAAATGAGAGAAACATACAAAACAATAACCGACCTCATGGAATTCTATAGCAATAGGAGAATGCATTCGAGCTTAAGTTTTATATCACCAAATGAATTTTATAATCTTAATTTTGGATAAAACCTAACTAATACTGAAATAAGTGTGTAAATTTGAGAAAAACAGAAAAATTATTAGGTTTTGTCCAAAGCGAAGGGGTTAATCCGATAGCTATGTAAAATGGTGTCGAGAAAATATAATGTATTTTAAAAGGTATTCTGTAATCTATATAGAAATACATTTATACATTAGTATTATAATGATAAAAAATCGCTTTGTACGAAAGTAGTAATGTTGTGGGGGATTATTATGAAATTTGGTTTTACTAAAAATAAGTCTTTAGGCCTATTAATAATTGGAATATTAATAGCTATTATTTTTATTCCAACATCTGTATATGCCTATAAAAATTATAATTACAACAAATATTACAAGCTAGCAATTGAAACACTAGCAAACGAAAAATTTGATGATGCCGTAAATTATTTTAGACAGTCCATAAAATATAGCGACAAACATAACAGCGATATTAACTCTAACATTGAGCTGGTAAATATTTTAAAAAAATCAAAGATAAGTTATGATGAGGCAACGAAACTATTAGATGATGGAAAGTATTTGGAGGCTATAGATGAATTCAAAAAGGTTCCACAAAAAGATACTAAATACTTTGAGGAATCCAAGTTAAAAGCTGATTTTGCAAAAAGCGAATATATAAAAGCAAATCTGGTAAATGCAAAAAAAGAAGCTGAAAATAAAAATTATAGTCAAGCAATAGTTTTTCTAGACAACATTGTAAAGATAGAACCTCTGAATCAAGAAGCAGGGAATTTAGTGGAACAATATAATATAGAGATACAAAAAAAAGCGGAAGAAGATGCAAAGAAGAAAGCGGAAGAAGATGCAAAGAAGAAAGCAGGAGAAGATGCAAAAAAGAAAGTAGAAGAAGATGCAAAAAAGAAAGCTCAAGAGGATGCAAAGAAAAAAACTCAAGAACCTAGTAAGCCATCTTCTGGAAGTACTGGATCCAGTGTTAATTATATTGTATCCGCATCATATGATATGTTTAACGTTAAGGACTCAAATGGGAACTTAGTAGATGCTTTCGGATTAAGGTTTTTAAGCTATTCGACACAGCCTAATGGAATATATTATAGCTTTGTTGGCAATGATGTATCGTACAAAGTAACCTTTCATATTATAGGAAGAGATGTTAGTGTTTCGGGTAAATCATCAGAAGATATGAAGCTTATACCTGCAAATAGAACTGAAGTACCTAGAGATGCAAAGATAAAAATTGATATGGTGGCGGTTTATAAAGGGAAAACATACAGTACAACATTTGAGGAAGTCATAAACAAACTTGATTAACATGTTCAGGAGAAATTTATATATATGGTAATATATCAATATTCTAATCAATTAAAATAATAAAAACTCAAGAGCTAAATAGATTTTTTTCACTCCTACTTACTTGATAAAATAGCTCTAGTAAAATATTACGTTAAGGAATGATGTTATAAAGTCATACTTAAAAACACATAGAATGGTTTAAATTATTTCAGCCAGCTATTTAAATATAGTTGGCTGCTTTCTAATTTTTTATATATTCTCTATTAAGATTTTAGTTGAATTCAACGGTAATCGTACGAATATTGCATCGCACGATTTTTTTATTTTTTGTTTATCAGCCTAGGGGAAACAAGGATTTTAGTCCTCTACATTTTTCTGACAGCGTATTTTCTTCAGCTTTACTTACAGGCTTAAAGTTTTGAACTGCCTCTACTGCCCATCTGAAGTGCTCTATATCCCCTGGAGGCACTGCTGCAGTTATAGGCTGAGAAAGAGTATACCTGTATGCAAGCATTGCAAGTTCTTTATCATCTATGGCTTCATACCAGCCTTTAGGATATTTATTGACTGCACCTTTCTCAAGTTTTGTTTTAGCCATAGCTTTTAAAGCAAGTATTCCCATGTCTTTTTCCTTAGCTCTAGCTATTACCTTAGGCCCAAAGTTTGAGTTCATAATATTTACCCAGTTAACAGGGAAAAGTATTGAGTCAAAATCAAATCTATCCATTAAAGCCATAGCGGCTTCTTCAGAGTGAGCTGAGAATCCTATATGTTTTATAAGTCCCTGCTGCTTTGCTTTAATGAAGGTTTCCATAGCACCATTTACTCCCAATATTCTCTCTACATCTTCAGCGGTAGTAACTGCATGAAATTGATATAAATCAAAGTAATCAGTATTAAGCTTTCTTAAGGATTCCTCAAGCAGTGCTCTAGAGCCGTCCTTAGTTCTGTCTTCTGTTTTGCAGGCTAGGAATACATTTTTTCTTTTTCCGACAAGAGCAGGACCAAGCTTATCTTGTGCATCCCCATAAGTAGGGGCAACATCAAAGTAATTTACTCCCGCATCAATGGCTTCTGCAACATAGTTATTCGCATCATGTTGAGATTCCCCCGTGACTATAATTCCGCCGAAACCAACTATGGACAGCTCTTCTTTTGTTCTTCCTAGAACTCTTTTTTGCATAATAAATTTCCCCTTTCTGCATATATAATGTGATAATTTTAAATAAAAATTTTCTTTATTATACCATACAGAATACCATAAATTTACATAAGTTGAAATAGCTATAAAGATTATAGCTGTGTTATAAAGTGCATTTTAAATTTTGAAATCTTTGCATAAACAATAATGTGGAAAGAAGGTATGCCGAGGACAATCCAGATATTGAAAAGATCTTAGTTCTTTTCTTATTTTCCCATACTAATTACACATAAGGTATAAATAATTATATTTACTTACAGAAATACTTAGCTATAAAAGTAGATATATTAATACTTCTAGGACAATATATATATATTTATTTTTGCCAACGCCGCATATTATTTCTAGTTTTTTTCTGTTTTTGATTTTATACAAAAAATTCCTAAAAACGGCTTGAATACAGGCTTTTATATAGCATGTATTTTCTTATATATATGCTGATTTTTTGTTTCGGTGTAATTCGTAATCAGTAGGTCGGGGGTTCAAATCCCCCTGGGAGCTCCAGTAAATAATTAAAGAAAAACCAAGACTTTTATAGCCTTGGTATTTTTATTGCTTACAATTAATGCTCTGTTAAAGAAACGTATTGAAATGCTGCAGGTTATTCAAAGTCTTATTAATACCTGCTCTAGTGCCTTCTACAATGTAAAAAAATATTTGTATCAATACTCTTGTTAAACAGGTCTTTATTAAAATCAAGTAATGGTCCCTTTATAATTTATATATTTAAATATAAACCTATGAAAATATTTAAATATATAAATATTTACTGTAACCATGCTGGTTTGCAGTAGATATGCTTTCAAAAATATGAAAGAATATGCTTATAGCAACACTATTATTAAACAGCGCCAAAATTAATTATTTATTTTATGAACTTATATTCACGGATTTAATTTAATCAGTTATAATATCATTATTAACTTTCAGCAAGGGGAATTATTTTGATGAAACGAAAAAAACGTGTAATATATATTTTATTTATATTATTTGTTTTATTTATAAAAATTTCAGTTCCATCAGCAAATATTAATAACGATAGTAAAAGTGCCAGTAAAAATACTCAAACAATAATAAGTGCTTCATTACATGGTAGTAATATCATTGATTATAAACATGCTGATAATATTGATTTAGGAATTTTAAAAATAAACATTGATGAAAGAGTAGAAAGTATCGAGATTTATATAATAGCTGCATGCGCATTATATTTCTTGCTAAATAATCCACCGCTTTATATCATCAAGATAATACTTTATATTAGAACGGTATACTTTAATGGGAGTAAGTATAAAGAAGATACTAATGCCTTTTGAATGATTTAATAAGGAGGGATTAGTATGAATGCTCAAGATATATTAATTGCAATTGTTTTAGGTATATTTATATTTGGCGGAGTATATTTTTTATTAATATCAAACAAGTTAGATAAAGAAAATGAGAAAAATGAAAAGTAAAATTTTAATTTGATTAGTAAGTTTTAAGCTAAGCCTAGAGATTAACTCTAGGCTTTATTTAATGTAATTTATTTTCCTTTAGTTCTTTTATAAAGCTGATAACATTTTCTAACTAAATTTAATAAAAAGTCAGGTATAGGTGGATGAAGCTTATATAAAAATGGTAAATATATTTTATAATAAGCTTTTTTCGAGTGCTCCCAAAGCATACAGTGTTCTTTATGGTAAAAGTCAGAAACATCCACAACTATACCAGAGTTATTATTCACCATAACATTTTTGAAGTGTACATCATGAGGATGAAGACCTCTGGCTGTTGCATACTCTAGAGCATTATCAATATCTTGTATTATTTTTTCGGGTATTTGAATCCCTTTCTTTATAGCATCGTAAAGAGTGGTTCCATTCAGTTTTTTTAACACTAGATAATTGCTACAGTGATAAAAGCATTCTGAGTAGGCAGGATTAGAACCAAGTCTTTTGTACACTTCAATTTCCTCTTCTATCCCGGGTCGGCCTTCCCCGTATATTTTTATAACTACTTCAGGATAATAAGGATTAGAAAAGACTGCTGCATAATTTCCTGATCCTATGAGAGTCCATGGATATGGAATATGTTCTGCAACTATAGGGTCATAATCATCTATACTTCTCAATTTTACATGGATTAATAAATCATCTTCTATAATATTTATAAGCTGGGCTAACTTTTCAGCTTCAATCATTACAACACTTCCTAAAAAATTATCAATATATCATATACATTTATTTTAATTATGATACCGATGTGTCAAAAAGTATATTGATTATTTTGAGTTCTGATTTCAAATATTTAATAATATCGATTATTTAACAAATAATTCATATTTAGCAACTAAGTGGTAACAAATGTTACTTGAGAATTGGCATTTCTTTGCTATAATAAAAGTAAAGGGAGGAAATGGTATGTACAACCTTGAAAGGTTAGCGGACAAAATAGACATCGTAAGATGTGAGATGGAGTTGGCTATAACCAAGGCTGACAAACTAACAAGCAATGATGTAATTTTAATTAGCAAAAAATTAGACAAGCTATTAAATGAATATGATAAAGTTAGGTTGAAGTAGTTTTATTGTAGCTCCTCCGAATTAAAAGAATACAAATAGGTTATCATTAACTATTTTTAAAGCAGCTGTTTTTATATCGGCTGCTATTTTATTCTAACAATTAATATTTTGAAAAAAATACGGACCAAAAATTCTTTTTCCTGAATTTTTGTTTATTGTAAATGATTTAATTTAGTATTATAATAAAAAGTAACAAAAGAAAAAGCAGGGAGGCACGAAAATGCAAACGTTTGAACACAAAGAAAAGCTTAGTAAATTACGAAATAAAGTAAAGAAGGTGCCGGCAGTTTCGAGTAAAAGAAAAGGGCTATCACATAAAATTGGAACTAAGATAGTAATACAAATATCAATTCTACTGATTGTAGTTTGCGGAATACTAGGTACTATGTCTTACTATAATGCTTCAAGAGCTTTACAAAATGAAACAAAAGCTTCTCTAAATGCGAGAGCTAAAGATGCTTCAAAATTGATATCTCAATCCATTGAAAATAAAAAAACTGAAATATTTGCATTATCAAGCAGAGCAGATGTTCAGCTTTTAGTAAATAATAATGTAGAACAGACTCAAATTGATAAGAGTAAAACATATTTAAGAGGTGAAGCTACACGCCTTGGATACTTTAGATTTCATATATTAGGCAAGGATGGAAAAGGAACTAGTACCGATAATACTTTAAAAAACATTGATTTCAGCCAAATGGATTTTTTTAAATCTGCCATTAATGGGGATATTACTGTTATACCTACAGGGCAGAGCGCTGCTGGTGATAAGGCATTAGTATTTGGAATTGCCTCTCCAATAATTAATGAATCAGGTAATAAGCTTGGAGTTCTAGTGGGAGAGATTGATTCTAGTGAAATTGTTGGACTTGTAAGCGATATAAAAGCAGGAAAAACTGGCTATTCCTTTATAGTAGATAATAATGGAATGCTTATAGCTCATCAAGATAAAGAACTTCTTGAAAAAGGTACTAACTTAATTGAAGAGACAAGTAAAAACAGTAAAGACAAGTTGTTTAACAATATATTAACTTCAATGTCAAAGGCACAGGCAGGTGTAAACTCTTATTCTTATGAAAACAGCAAAAGGATTATTGGTTATGCACCTATAGATAAAACAAACTGGTCTATTGGCATTACAATGGATGAATCTGAATTTTTATCAAGCGTTTATGCCTTAAGAACTAACGTTATAGTATTTACAGCAATATTTATAGTTTTAGGGGTAGCGGTGGGGCTGTTTATAGGAAGAGATATAACTAATCCTTTAACTAAGATAAAGAAGTATTCTGAAAGCTTAGCAGAATATGATCTTACTCATGAAATTATAGTTAATAGAAGTGATGAATTTGGGCAGACTGTAACTTCACTAAATAGAGCCACAAGCCACCTAAGGGAAGTTCTTAATTCTGTTAAGGAACGTACAAATTCAACATATTTATTAGTTCAGAAGACCCAAGATATGTATAGCGAAGTAGGAAACCAGGTTTACAACGTTACTGTAGCTACAGAACAGATTTCGGCCAGCATGCAGGAATCAAGTGCGGCCATAGATTCGGTTTCTGAAAAAGTAAATCAGGTTAAAACCACTATAAATGTTGTTTCAGATAAAGCAAAGGAAGGAGCTTTTCTTGCAGACAAGGTCAAGTCAAAGGCGGAAGTTATAATGTCTAATGCAAAGGCTACTCAAAATAAGGTAGCTACTGCTTATGATGAATCAAAGAACAGACTTGAAAAGGCTATTGATAATTCAAAGGTTGTATATAAAATAGGAGAAATGACAGAAGCTATATTAGCTATATCAGAGCAGACAAATCTACTTGCACTAAACGCTGCTATTGAAGCAGCAAGAGCAGGAGATGCTGGAAAAGGCTTTGCTGTAGTAGCTGATGAGGTCAGAAAGTTAGCTGACCAGTCAAGTACAGCGGCAGAAAGCATTAAAAAGATAGTAAATGAAGCGCTATTAGTAATAAAGGAATTGTCCTCCTCAGGGGAGAATATGCTTAATATAATGGAAACGGAAATACTTAAGGATTACGACCAGCTTATTGATATAAGCAGAGAATATAAAAACGATGGAGATATGTTTGAAAATATTATAGGTGAGTTTGAAAATATAACAAATCAAATAGCATACTCTATGAATGATATAAATTCTAATATGGAAGGAATCTTAAGTGCTGTAGGTCAAGTAGCTTCAAGTTCCTCTGAAATTTCCGGCGATGTTGGAGATATATATGCAAAGACTCAAGGAATAACTGAGGAAGCTAATAAGAGCTCTCTTGATTCAAAGGAACTTTTAAAGCTTGTAGATGAGTTTAAAACAAAATAAACTATAAAAATACCAGGATATTATTATCTTGGTATTTTTATTTTTTGTTCTAAAGATATATAAGAGACAAATATATTAATAATGAATACTTAAAGGGGAGATGCTTATGAAAAGATATAATAAGGTTTTAATAGTTCTTTTTTTATTGCTATTTATCATTGAACCTTTAACTTTTAGGAATATAAAAGCTGCAGAAAATGAAAAGAATATAATACTTTTAATAGATAATTCAGGAAGTATGCAGACAACAGACTCTAAAAGATTATCTCTTGTTGCTGCTTCTATGCTTATAGATACCTTAGATTCTAATACAAATCTAAACATACTAAGCTTTGGAGATAAGGTTGTTTATACAAAGAAACTTCAAGACAAGCCTTCGAGAGATATATTAAAACAACAGCTGTCTGAAGTTAAATTTACTGACAAGAATACAAATTTAAAGGATGGAATGGCTGAAGCTTTAGATCAGCTTAAAGCTGTTACTGGAGAAAAAATAATAATAGTGCTTTCTGATGGAAGAGAAGACATTAAGGGAGTAAATATGGAGGTGCATAAAAAAGAGCTCGATTCTATTATTGGTGATGCTCAAAAGGAAAAAATTAAAATTCACTCCATAGGACTTTCAAAAGACTCTGATAAAGAAGTCCTTTCAAATATATCTAATAAAACAGACGGAGATTATTTTTATAGTGAAAATGCTTCAGGGCTCTTTGATATATTCAGCAAGATACTTGGAAATATTAACGGATTTTATACAATTAAACAGTATATAACAAGCGGAAAGACAGAGGAAAAAATAAAATTAAGTTCTTATGTTGACGAGGTAATAGTCAAAATTGCTTCCTGTGAAGATAAGTTTCCTTCTGTAGATGTAATAGACAGCAAAGGCTCAGAGATAAGCAGTATATCTGAAAATCGGTATAAAATATATAAGTTTAAAAACAGTGAGGATAGAACGCTGACAATAACCACTAAAGAGGACAGTAGAGATTCAATAATTATTCAGATTAAAAGCAAGGTTTCTATAGGAATAAACAGTTCCAGCGATACCTTCGAAATACCCTATAAGGTTCCTGTAAATCTTCAGGCTGTACTTAATACTGATAGTCAGATAAGCGATCTTCATATGTACAAGGTTGATGAAGGTAAAAAAGAGGAGATAGAAAAGAGCAATAATGAGTTTAAATTTACTTTTAGCAAAGATAAACCTGGTTTTTACCCTGTTTTTATAACAGCTTGCGATGGTAATGACAATATAATTTCAGCTAAATATATAAATATTAATGTTACTGATAATACTCCTTTTTATTACTGCGAGCCTATTCCAGAACAAATATTTAAAGATAAAGTTGTTTCTATAGACTTAAGGCAGCTTGATAGCAGTAGTATTGAGAAAGCTTCTGGAGATGTTCATGTAAAGTATGAAGGTAAAGAAGAAACTTTTCCTTTTAGGTTTGAAAATGGAGTGTTGCATGCAGAGGTTAGCTTAAAAAACATAGGAGATGTAAAGATTTCTTCTCAGATAACAGTTATGAAGGATGGAGAAAACCACTCCTACTATCTCCCTTACTTTAAGGCAAAAGTTATAGATAATCCTCATATTACATTTTGCAGCATAATTTATAGCAAGCCTTTTATGGAGAATAGTTCTGTAGATATAAGATTTGTTATGCCAGATAATTTAATTTACAAACAAGAAAAAATAAGCCTGTATGACAGTAATAATAATCACTTGAAGGACTTCTATGTAAAACCTAAAGACCGTATGGCAGTCATAACCTTAAATAATTTGAAAAAAGGCAGCAATTTAAAGTTTTTATTTAAAGCTGATAATGATATTAAAATAAACAGCGAAGTTGAAACAAACTTAAGGATAATGTCTGCTGGAGAATATTTTTGGTACAGGTATAAGATAGCTTTTATAAGTTTGTTTATACTACTGGCTTTAACTGGTGCATTTATCAGCCTGTGTATTTTTATTTATAATACTAAGGTATCAAAATATGAATTTAATAAAAAGATAAGCTGCAGAAGTTCAGAAGGTGGAAATCGCTTTGTTAGCATTAAGCTAAACAATAAAAATAATGTTTGCTATTTAAATTTTATAGACGGAAATATCAAAGCTTTCAAAGATAATAATACGCAAGGTAACCTTATTGGGCATTTTATTTTAAGTCAGCCTGACGGAAATAAAATAACTCAAGGACTAAAATTTTTAATCAAAGGACAAAAGATATTTAAGGTTAAGTATGTTCCAAAGCTAAAGCAAAAGGACTTAAAGGGAAACCCTATAGGACAGATGGATTATGAGATGGCTAAACCAATAAGATTTGATATTAATGAAGAAACAATAACTATTTACTTCAAATAAAATTTAAATTTACCGGGGGGTACATTATGAAAAATACCAAGGTTCCAAAGGATATTCTGCCGACCCTTATAATAGGTCTTGGAGGTACAGGATATCAGGTAATTAAAAGACTTAAACAGCTCTTTGACAAAAGATACAAGGATGAAAAACTTCCAGTTAGATATCTATTAATAGATACAGATTTAAAATCCTTTCTTGATGACAGTATAAAGAACAATGAAAAGTGCCAGCTAAGATTCGGTGAAGGAATTAAAAATACTCTTGAATGGGCTTATGGAAACTCTAATTTTGAATGGCTGCCTAAAAACCCTAAGATAACACCAGACTTTTTTACATCTACAGATCAAGGTGCTGGACTTGTAAGGCCCATAGGAAGAATGTATCTGTGCAAAAATGCAAAGCTATCATATGACAGTCTTCAGACTGCTAAAAATGATTTGGTCGATCTTCATAAGGTTTTAATTGATTTAGAGGATAACTATCTAGAGAATATAGACAGACATAAGGTTTATATAGTGGGATCTCTTGCAGGGGGAACCGGTTGCGGAACCTTTCTTGATGTGGCAGTGATGGTTTCAAAAATATTCAATAGAGACAATACGAATATTATAGGTATGTTTACACTGGAAAGCTGCTATGATGACAAGCTTTCCTCAGATTTGGATGCACAAAACAGAAGTAAGGCTAATTGTTATGCTGCTCTTAAGGAGCTTGAGTTTTACATGTCTTCCATTACAAATCCTGAGGATAAGAAATATACCTTTAAATATAACAATGTTGGTGAAATAAAGCTTGATAGAAAGCTTTTAGATATTTGCTATCTTATAGAAAATAAAAATGAAATGGGTGGAGTTCTTACAAATATTGAAGATATATACGATTTGTGCTCTCTTCAATTATTTCAGGAGATAGGAACAAAGCTTGGTTCTCAGCTTAGAGCTGATTATGCTAATTTTATATGCAAGGATAAAGACCCCGTATTAAATAGGGATAGACATTTTAGTACCTTCTCTTCCTCCTCTATGGAATTTTCAGCAGATAACTTAAAGGGATACTGCTGCAATATGCTTGCTAAGGATATTTTAAATAAAATAAGCAGTGAATTTAGTAAGGATGAAGAAGCTTTAAATAAGGAACTAAACAGTTTAATTAAAGGTATTGATGAAAGGCTTAAGATAAAAGAAGCAGGAGAAGATTTTATATCTGGCTGTGAGCTTCCGGCTGTAATTTATTATAAGGACTTAAAAGAAGCGTATAAAAGCAATTTAGACATGCTTGAAAACAGTGAAAGAGATAAGAAGGAATTTTGGAAAAGGATTAAGACGAGCAGTAAGGGTGACATTGATAAAATAGTAAATAACTTTGTTAATGACCTTGTAATTGAAAGGGGAATAAAATTTACAATAGAGCTTTTAGACAGACTCAATACAAGGTTTATGAAAGATATGAGCAGCAATAATTCTTATTCTTCGGTAGACAGAAGCTATGTTGAAGGGGAAATAAATGGCATTGCGTCCAATAAAAAAACTTACGGAAAAGTTTTATCCGGAAAAGAGCCTGTTCCATTTGAGATAATAAATAATTTTAATGATTATGCTCAGCAGCTTTACTCTGGAGTAAGAAATCTAATTTATAAAGACAGATATAATTTTATTGAAGATATCATAAAAGAAGTTATTAAAAAGCTGAGCAATTTAAATAACAATATACTTTATATGCTAAATGATATTAATAACAATCTTAATAAAATTAATAATCAAAACGAGAAGAAGTATGGGGGAAATATTATATCCCGTGAAATGATAGGAAGGGAATTCTATGAAAGCTATTATAACAAGTATTTTAAAGGTGTTTCTAAAGGAATAATAGATCCTATTTTAATTGAAGGGAATTCTGAAGAACTTATAAAGCTATGTGAAGCTCAATATGAAAGAGTAGCACCATATAACGATATTATGAAAATACTTGAGGAAAATGCTGAAACTAAAGGTATGAGCTTCGAAAGCTATGTAACAGAAGAATTGGATATTACCTCAAAGCTTGCTAAGCCGTTTTGGTCAGCGATAAAAAATCCAGAGGTATCCTGGACAGAGTGCTATTACATTGGTTGTGTTAAGGATGAAAGCATAAATAATGGCTTTACAATAAAAGCTCCAAAGGAAATTGACAACTGGATAAGAAATCAGACAGGAGAGCGTTCAAGATGGGCTAGATATGTGGAAACAACTAATCCTAATGCTATAGATGTTATTCATATAACAATGGGGGCCTGTGCTGCTTATCTTCCAGATATAAAGCACTATAAGCAGTTTTACCTAAAGCTTCTAGCTTCAAAAGCCTACCCGCTTCATTTAAATGAGGAGTATATAGGACTTGAAGAATTGGATTTAGATATGGAAAAGGTTCTTTTAAACTACTCTTTAGCAAGGGCTTATGGAGCGATTATGGAGATAGATAATGGCCTTTATTTAAATATAAAGAAGGAAAAGGATGCGTATTGGTATATTTACCCTTACAAGTACTGCCTCAAGCCTATTGATTATGTTATGGAAAATGGAGGTATACCAAGTACAACTTCTGAGACTTTATTAAAGCTTAAGATAGGGGACAATTATCATGAGGCAATAAAATATTTAAGTGAAAATGCTGAAGCAAGCGAACTTATTGACGGCTTTATAAAAAATGTAAAAAGCAAGCTTAATAAAGAACAGCTTAAGGCTCACTGCATTGAAAATTATATAAAGGATAAAGCACTTGGAGATTTTATTGCAAAGGAAAAGATTAACCAGAGAATTATTGAAGGTTAACCAAAGTAGAGACATTTTTAAGCAGTATGTTTAATACTGGAGGTTTTTGATGAATGAGATTTTTAATCCTTCACTTTTAATATCTCTTGGGCCTTCTGGGAGTAAGGCCCTTGATTTTTCTAAAAAGCTTTTAGCCTATATGCCAAAGCACTTTTTGGATTTGGTAGATTACTATAATGCAGAAAGCCTAGAAAGCTTATCCAAGGAAATTCAAGAAATAGTAGATACAAGGCTGCTTTCTGCAAAATATCTAAATAGGCTTGTTGATTTAGGCTATAAGGTTAGAAGTGAAAATATAAGTTCTGTAAAAATTAATATATATTTGCTTTGGGACGTTTATAACTCTGATATTTCTGCCTTTGAGGTTTTAAAAATGCTGTCTTCTTTAAATTATGGGAATATTGATAAGGAGCAGCATTCGGGGGTTTCCCTATACGTTCTTCCTCTTATGGAAAAGGAATGGACTTTAGAGGAAAAAAGCAGTATAGAATCCATAGAAAAGTTAAAACAAATTGTAGAGTACGTTTCAAAGAAAGAAAACATACTTAATATTGATTCAAAGGTATATGTGCTCCATTGTGTTTCAAACGATGGGACAAGAATACCCATGAAAGAGTTGGAATATATAAGCGGCATATTAACTTATCTAAACATACTTCCTTCAAAGGAGCCGCCACTTTCAAACTTTAATAGAAGGCTTCTTATGAATGAAGGGGATTATAAGGTAGGCACTATTGGCATTACAACCTTGACTGTATTTAAGGATACGCTTCTTGAAGATTTTTCAAGGTATATGGCAGAAGACATACTAAAATATGCAGTTGAGTCCGAGGTGCATGGAGAGTTTAGCGGTAATAAAGTATTTCAGCTTATAAACTATGAGGTTCACAAAAATAAATTAAAACAAAACATTAATATAGTAGAGGAAGAAGATTGCTGCAGACTGAGCAATATCGAGCAGTTTGAATTAAACTTACCTAAAGATATATCAGAGTATCCAAAGGTTTTTAAAAACTGGGAGGAATTTATTGAGCATCAATGTCTTACTGATATGAAAAAAACAATTGATAAAAATGCTCACTCAAGTGCGGAGGAAATTATAGAAAATATAGAAGAAGACTTAAGCAATATAACTTTAAACTATAGTTTAAAAGAAGCAGTAAATTATTTGAATACTTTAGAGAAACATATTTTAAAGCAGAAGCCTGCAAATAAAGCAAGTATAAGCACTGATACTTCAAAGCTTAACAAAGAACTTAAGCAAAGGGTGGAAAATTATCCAAACCTCATTGGATATATAGGAAAATGCATAATTTTAGCTGCGTTTTTTCTCTACTCTATGATAAATATTCTATATCCAAGATTTGATATAGAGGTTAATATTGTTATTTCCATAGTATTCTTTTTAATATTTTTTGCTGCAGCTTACTTAGAATACTGGTTTACTTTAAAGAGGATTAATACCTTTATTAAAGCTTATAAAGAAGAAGTATATATAAAGAGTGGCAGTCTAATAAATTTATATATAGAAAAAAGTTTACTAGATAATCAAAAAGGTTTAATTAACTATATAACTAGTAAAAGAGAAGAATTAATAAGCTGTATAAAGAAATGCAGAGAGCTTTCTATGCTTATGTCTCCTGTTAAGCTGGAGGAAGAAGAAAACATGGGAAATCTTATTTCAGATTTACTGAATTTTGAAGATAGAAGCAATTTTTATAAGGAGAAAGTTCCCAGAATTTCAGATTTATATAGAAACTTTTTATTAGAGCTTGGGGGATTTAAGGAATTTAATAAAGGTAACTTGGAAGATAAGATAAAGAAGTTCTGCTTAGAAGCTTCTCCAATTTATATTGAACTTGATTTTTTTGAATACATGAAATTTAAATACAAAGAAAATATCAGTGAAGAATTAAGCAAGTGGATTGATAAAGGTTTGGTTAAATCAAAGTATCTTTTGCAGTATATAAATAATGACCTGCTTGAAGAACATTCTCTTTTTATAACCTCCCCTCAGGTTTATAAGGTTACTAGGGAAATGAAACCTGATGATCTCTCAGGCTTTGATGTGTCAATTATTGAGGGAAGAGATATTTATACAAATTGTATATCTATCATAAGACTCTGCCTGGGTGTGAATTTTAATAATATAGCTCCTGTTAGAAAGCTGTTGAGGGAGAGTGAGAGAAATGCTTGAGGCTTCTGCGTTATTAGTGATTGGATTATTATATATAATACCGCTTAACTTAGTTTTTTATCATCTATCAAATCAAACTGTTATAAGTATTGTAAATGCACAAAGGACTCCTTTTATTACAGAAGGAACGGCAGGTATCTTAACAGCAGTTTTTTATGTTGTATATGCAGGCGTTTTGTTCTTGTGTATTTATCTTTTGCTAAAATATATAGTTGTTAAAAGCGTGTATGTATATTTAGATAATGAAATAGAAGAAAATAAGCTTTTAGCAAAGTTCACAAAAGGGCAAAGGAATATAAATGCCATAGGCTTTATTTCTATAGTCATTGTACTTTTTATTCATATATTAGCAGGTGTATTTGATATAAAAATTATAGTGCTGGCATTTTTGTGTCTTATGTATGTATTTAGAACATCAGATAAGAAGAGCTTTAAACAAAGAGATAGAGCGGAAGCAGCGTCCGAAGAAACAGTTCAAGGAAGCAATTCGCTGTTATTTGAGTGGACTTACAATATGGATCCTCTTGCAATGCAGCAGCCTGTAAGATTTGTAGTAAGTTTGCCTGTTAATACAGATAGGTATATTGAGTATAAGGCTAAAGATCATATTGATAATATGCCTCAAGCTTTAAGAGAACATGTATTAGATGGGATTTGTCCCGAGGTTGTAGAATTTGCAAGACAGATAAAAAGAATTTGTGTTGCAAGAGGTTTTACAACCTTCCATCAGGCTTCAGTAATAATGGCTTTTCAACAAAGCCTTAAGTATGTTCCTGATATTGATTCGAAAAATACCGCTGAGTATTTAAGATATCCTCTTGAAACCATAGTTGATAGAGAAGGGGACTGTGATTGTCACAGTATTTGTTCTGCAGCGATACTATATGCTATGGGTTATGATATAGTTTTACTTAGAATAACCTTTCCGGAGGGGGAAGGACATTTAGCTTTAGCTGTAGAAGGTGCGGAAGGAGTTCCGGGAAATTTTCTTAGATATAATAACAGAAATTATTATTACTGTGAGGTAACTCCTTTAGAAAACAGCCAAATGAGCTTTAGAGTTGGAGAAATGCCTGATATGCCTGGAGCAAACATTACTGTTGTCCCCATTAAAGAAGTGGTCTCAAATATGTAACATAAGATAACTTTGCTTCATACTATGATACAAAAGATAGATAAGGTGATAGTTATGGACAAAGTTATTGACATAGAAAGCTTATATGCATATAAAGAAGTAGCTAAAAGACTTAAGGAAAATAATATAAGCTATAATAAATTAGAGCTTTTGAAGAATCCAGAGCTTTGCAAAGAAATAATAGTTCTTATGGACTATTTTGATAAAGAAGCATAACAAAGTGGTTGTAAAACACGCTAAGTTAAGGTGTTTTATAACCACTTTGTTTTACTTTAATCATCATCGTCGATTTTATTTTCTAATTCTAGGGTCATAACATATCGTCTGATTTTATATGCCCACTTTTTATAAAGAGAGGGTTCCTCGTATTTTAATATGCAGAGAAAATCATCTAAAACGTTAAGTTTATATAAGCCTTTAGATAAATGTCTTGGAAAATCTCTCTCTTTTGAATAAAATTTTTGAGGGTCAATTACCTTCAGCTTTCCGTTTGGCTGAACATAAACATCCTTGCATCTTATATCTATTTTCTTAAATTTAAGTTTTTGAAATTCCTTAAGTAGTTCAATTATTTCAAGCGTTAGTTTCCTGCTGAGGCCATTTTTCTTTATGTAGCTTTTTAAGGTTATTCCATCTACATAATCTCTTATCATGTAGTTCCCGCCAACCTCGTATATTCGAGGAAAATATTTATTTCCTTTAACCTTTTTTAAAATATAAGCTTCACCATGAAAATCTTTCATAACATAGCAAATCTTAATTACCTTATTATCAGGAAGAAGGTACACAATACCATTATGTCCTTTGCCTAAAAACTTACATTCAAAGAGATTGATGCTTCTATACTTTCTGTGCCCCATATATACATCCCGAAAAACATTGATTCCCTATATAATATGTTTAGTAATTGAAATATGTTACATTAGTTTTATAAGCTGCCTTTAAGACCTATAGCATCTGCTTCCTT
Source organism: Clostridium rhizosphaerae (assembly GCF_016765585.1). Lineage (GTDB taxonomy): Bacteria > Bacillota > Clostridia > Clostridiales > Clostridiaceae > Clostridium_AT > Clostridium_AT rhizosphaerae. Next base: position 216,376 of record NZ_JAESWC010000014.1, on the reverse strand, counting down.
CTGCATTCCTTTTAGTGTTTCTTCAATAATTGTATCTAAATCCATGCCAAGCTTTTGAGCACCTTCTGCTATAAGCTCTCTATTTACTCCTGCGGCAAAGCCTTTTGTTTTCCATTTCTTTTTAATAGATTTAAGTTCAGTATCTAATATGCTTTTACTGGGTCTCATAAGAGCAGTTGCAGCAATAAGACCTGTTAATTCATCTGTTGTATAAAGCATCTTTTCCATCTTTTCTATAGGCTCAATATCAATACATATTCCATAGCCATGACTTTGAATTGCATGAATATAATCTTCTGACCAGTTTCTTTCCCTTAAAATCTCGCCAGTTTTCTTGCAGTGCTCTTCAGGATACATCTCATAATCTAAATCATGTGTTAGACCTATAATACCCCACTTCTCAACATCAGGTTCATTAAAAAGTTCTGCAAAGTGCCTCATAACAGCTTCAACTGAAAGTGCATGCTTAATAAGACTTTCGCTTTTATTAAATTCTTTTAGAAGTTCAAAGGCTTCTTCTCTAGTTGGTTTGTAGTCTGACATCTTAAAACCTTCTTTCTTTAGTTAGGCATCGCATTATATCATAACTCATAGTAATAAAACTGAATTAATTATAGCATATAAGTAATTATTTAACAAAAATGAATTATAAAAAACACGAATTTTTCAAAATGAATGAAATATCTTAATTTTCAGCAAACAGTATTGACAGAATATTTAGGGAGTAATATAATAAAGATATAAATTTAACAAAAATAGACATAAATAGAGGAGCAAGTAAACGTTGTAGTTTTTAGGTGTTAAGGAGAAGAACCTTCAAGACTAAAAGCGAAGGATTTACCTGCCGAAAGGTTATATTTGTTCTTGGGTATAATCTTGGGGATAATAGGCACACTTTTATCCTTGCCGTGAATAAGCTTCATGGAGAGCTATTTATGTAATGAGAAAGAATTTTTCATTGCATAGATGGCTACTAAGTGAAGGGTAGCTCTTAATAACTATGCCATCAAAGCACTGAAAAATATTCAGTGCTTTTTATTTTTTTAAAGATTATAGGGGGTGAAGGAATTGAAATCATTAATTAGATTAAGAATGAGTACGCACGACGCACATTATGGAGGTAATCTTGTAGACGGAGCTAGAATGCTTCAGCTTTTTGGAGATGTGGCTACAGAACTCCTAATAAGAAATGATGGAGACGAAGGACTTTTTAGAGCGTATGACAATGTAGAATTTTTAGCACCTGTTTATGCTGGAGATTACATTGAAGCCGAGGGAGAAATAATTGAGTGTGGAAAAACTTCAAGAAAAATGAGATTTGAAGCAAGAAAGGTTATTGTTCCTCTGCCTTATATAAATGATTCTGCAGCAGATGTATTAGATGAGCCTGTTGTAGTATGCAGGGCTACAGGAACCTGCGTAGTGCCAAAGGATAAGCAAAGAAAGAAATAAAGGTCTATGGGTTTAAAATGGGGGAAGTATTATGGAAAAATTAATTATTACTGCAGCAATATGTGGTGCTGAGGTTACTAAAGAGCATAATCCTAGTGTTCCATATACTGTGGAAGAGATTGGAAGAGAAGCTGAAGCTGCTTATAAAGCAGGAGCAAGCATAATACATCTTCATGTAAGAAATGATGATGGTACTCCAACTCAGGATAAGGAAAGATTCAGATTATGCATTGAAGAGATAAAAAGAAGATGTCCAGATGTTATTATTCAGCCTTCAACCGGTGGAGCAGTAGGTATGAGCATAGAAGAAAGACTTCAGCCTACGCAGCTTTTACCTGAAATGGCCACTTTAGACTGTGGAACCTGCAACTTTGGTGGAGATGATATTTTTGTAAATACAGAAAATATGATTAAAGCTTTTGGAGAGAAGATGATAGCTTTAGGAATAAAGCCTGAGGTTGAGGTTTTTGATAAAGGTATGATTGATATGGCTGTAAGGCTTCAAAAGAAGGGCTACATAAAGGCCCCAATGCATTTTAACTTTGTAATGGGAGTTAATGGGGGAATAAGTGCAGAGGCAAGAGACTTTACCTTTATGATGGGAAGTATTCCTGAAGGAAGTACCTTTACAGTATCAGGCATAGGAAGAAATGAGTTTCCTATGGCAGCGATGTCAATAATCTCTGGTGGACATGTTAGAGTCGGCTATGAAGATAACGTTTACCTATCCAAAGGTGTACTTGCTGCATCAAACGGAGAACTTGTTGAAAAGGTTGTAAGACTTGCTAAAGAACTTGGTAGAGAAATTGCAACTCCAGCTGAGGCAAGAGAAATATTAGGTCTTAAAAAATAATTTGGGGATTGGGGGATAAATCTTGAATAAGGTAGTTAAGCCGGAAGAAATTAAAAGCCTTTTTAGAGACGGTATGTCAATTATGATTGGCGGTTTTTTAGGTTGCGGTACTCCACATAAGATAATTGATACTCTTATAGAGCTTAATATTAAGGATTTAACAATAATAGCTAATGACACTAGCTATGTTGATAAGGGAATAGGCCGCCTTGTTGTAAACAGACAAGTTAAAAAGGTTATAGCTTCTCATATAGGCACTAATTCAGAAACAGGAAGACTTATGAATGAAGGCTTAATGGAAGTGGAATTAGTACCTCAGGGAACTCTTATAGAAAGAATAAGAGCGGGAGGTTCAGGACTTGGGGGAGTTTTGACACCTACCGGAGTAGGCACAATTGTTGAAGAAGGAAAGCAAAAGGTTACTATAGAAGGTAAGGAATACTTGATTGAACTTCCTTTAAAAGCTGATTTAGCAATAATAAGAGGAACTATAGTTGATGAGTTTGGAAACACATTTTACAAAGGTACTACAAGAAACTTTAATCCAATAATTGCTATGTCTGGAGAAAAGGTTGTTGTAGAGGCTGAAAAACTAGTTAAAAAGGGAGAATTAAATCCAGACTACGTTATTACACCGGGAGTATTGGTTGATTATATTATTGAGGGGGTTGAATAGCATGGTTGACAGTAAAATGGCTAAGGTAATTATTGCAAAAAGAGTTGCAAAAGAACTTAAAGATGGTCAGCTTGTTAACTTGGGAATTGGACTTCCTACTTTAGTTGCTAACTATATTCCTGAGGGAATGGATATAACATTCCAGTCAGAAAATGGAATGGTAGGCATGGGAGCTGCAGCGGTTGCTGGTGCAGAAGATTTAGATATAACTAATGCAGGGGGTCAATTTGTTACTGTACTTCCTCATGGAGCTTTCTTTGACAGCTCAATGTCTTTTTCTTTAATAAGAGGAGGACACGTAGATATAACTGTTCTTGGAGCACTTGAAGTTGATGAAGAAGGAAACCTGGCAAACTGGATTATACCGGGAAAGATGGTTCCGGGAATGGGCGGTGCTATGGATCTAGTTACAGGAGCTAAAAAGGTTATAGTTGCAATGCAGCATACCGGAAAAGGCGAGCCTAAAATATTAAAAAAATGCAGACTGCCTCTAACAGCAAAAGCAGAGGTGGATTTAATAGTTACAGAATTATGTGTTATTGAAGTAACTAAACAAGGTTTAGTTCTAAAAGAAATTCACAAAGACACAACAGTTGAAGAAGTTAAATCCTTAACTGAAGCAGAACTTATAATTTCTGATGATCTTAAGGTTATGGAAGTTTAAACTAAATTAATTAAATATATGGGGGTAATCATCATGAATAAAGGATGTAAATATGGAACACACAGAGTAATTGAGCCAAAGGGAGTTTTACCACAAGCTGCATTAAAGATATGCAACGACATGAATATTTTTAGCAATGAAATGCTTATTGATGTTCAGGCATTAAATATTGACTCAGCTAGCTTTACTCAATTAGAACAAGAAGCAAATGGTGATGTAGAAAAAATTAAGGCTAAGATACTAGAAATAGTAGGACAAAGAGGAAAGATGCAAAATCCTGTTACCGGTTCAGGCGGAATGTTAATAGGAACTATAGCGCAAATCGGAGAAGATCTAAAGGGTAGAGACTTAAAGGTTGGAGATAAAATAGCTTCATTAGTTTCACTTTCTTTAACTCCATTAAAAATTGAAGAAATAGTTGATATTAAAAAGGAAATAGACAGAGTAGAAGTTAAAGCTAAAGCTATATTATTTGAAAGCGGAATTTATGCAAAGCTTCCAAATGATATGACTGAAAACTTAGCACTTGCAGCTTTAGACGTTGCAGGAGCACCAGCTCAGGCTGCAAAGCTTGTTAGACCAGGACAAAGCGTATTAATTCTTGGAGCTGCTGGAAAATCAGGAATGTTATGCTGCTATGAAGCAATGAAGAGAGTTGGACCTACTGGAAAGGTTATAGCTTTAGTTAGAAAAGAAGAGCAGGCTAAGAAGCTTTTAGATTGGAAACTTTGCCATGAAGTAATAGTTGGAGATGCTCAAAAGCCGGTAGATGTACTTAATAAGACTTTAGAAGTTAACAATGGAAAAGAAGTTGATATTTCAATCAGCTGTGTAAACATACCTAATACTGAAATGTCCTGCATACTTCCAGTTAAAGATGATGGAATAGTTTATTTCTTCTCAATGGCTACAAGCTTTACAAAAGCAGCTCTAGGAGCAGAAGGCATAGGCAAAGATGTAAACATGATTATAGGAAACGGATATACAAAAGACCATGCTGAAATAACTTTAGCTGAGCTTAGAGAAAGCGAAACTTTGAGAAAAATCTTTGAAGAATTATATGTTTAATTAGATGCTGTGGTATGTCAATCTAAGGGGTAGATTGACATACCTTTAGAAATTATATAAGGCATAAAAATTATATGGGGGTTCGAAATGAAAGTAAATAGAAGGTATGAACTTTTTAAGGATGTACCAGATGAACAGTGGAATGACTGGAAGTGGCAGGTAAGAAACAGAATAGAAACTTTAGAGGAGCTTAAGAAATTTATTCCTTTAACCTTAGAAGAAGAGGAAGGAATAAAAAAGTGCCTAGAAAGTCTTAGAATGGCTATAACACCTTACTATTTATCACTTATCGACATAAATGACGAGCATGACCCAATAAGAAAACAAGCAATACCAACAGCTTTTGAGCTAATAAGAAGCGAAGCAGATCTCTTAGACCCTCTTCATGAAGATGGGGATTCTCCGGTACCTGGTCTTACGCACAGATATCCAGACAGAGCGCTTTTACTTGTTACAGATCAGTGCTCCATGTACTGCAGGCACTGCACAAGAAGACGTTTTGCAGGACACCATGATTCAGCACTTCCAATGACACAGATAGATAATGCTATAGATTATATAGCAAAAACTCCTGTGATAAGAGATGTGCTTATATCAGGTGGAGATCCGCTTTTATTATCAGATGAAAGGCTTGAGCATATTATAAAAAGACTTAGAGAAATACCTCATGTTGAGATAGTAAGAATAGGTTCAAGAGTACCTGTTGTGATGCCTCAAAGAATTACTGAGGATTTAGTAGATATGCTTAAAAAATATCATCCAATTTGGATTAACACTCATTTTAATCATCCAAATGAAGTTACAGAAGATTCAAAGAGAGCTTGCGAACGCTTAGCAAATGCAGGCATTCCTCTTGGAAACCAATCAGTACTTCTAAGAGGAGTAAACGATTGCGTACACGTAATGAAAAAGCTTGTTCATGAAATAGTTAAAATAAGAGTAAGACCATATTACATTTATCAATGTGATTTATCATTAGGTCTTGGTCATTTTAGAACCAGTGTTTCAAAAGGAATTGAAATCATAGAAGGACTTAGAGGGCATACCTCAGGCTTCTGTGTACCAACCTTCGTTGTTGATGCTCCAGGGGGTGGAGGAAAGATACCTGTTATGCCAAACTACGTTATTTCACAAGGACATAACAAGGTTATCCTAAGAAACTTTGAAGGTGTTATTACAACTTACGATGAGCCTGAACATTACACTCCAGGCTGCAACTGCGAGGTTTGCAGAGGAGAGAGCGAGGCAGTAAGAGTAGGTGTTGCAGGACTCTTAAATCATCAGCAAATGGCACTTGAGCCAGAAGGACTTGAGCGTAAGAAACGTAAGAAACAGGCGCCTCAAGAGGATTTGCTGACAGTTTAAAAATTAATAATTAAGGTGCGGAGGTTAATCATGGGGAATTTTAATATATTAGAAAAAATAAAACAATACCGCACCGTATCAATAATTGGTATGGATAAAAATGTTGGTAAGACCACAGTATTGAATCATATACTGGGTGAAGCTAGGGGAAAGCTCACCCTTGGTCTTACTTCTATTGGGAGAGATGGAGAGGATAAAGACAGGGTCATCGGAACGGATAAACCTAGGATATTTATAGAGAGTGGTAATTTTATAGCCACCGCAAAGGAATGTTTGTTCAATGGAGATATCACAAAAGAGATAATAGAAACTACCGGCATAAACACTCCCATGGGGGAAGTAATAATTGCAAAGGCTTTAAGCGACGGTTACGTAGAGCTTGGGGGACCATCTGTAAATAATTATATGAAAGAGATATGTGATAAGCTTTCTAATCTGGGTAGCGAGCTTATCCTAGTAGATGGGGCATTAAGCAGAAAAACTATGGCATCGCCCGCTGTAACAGAAGCCTGCATATTATCAACGGGAGCTTCTTTAAACAGAAGTATGAATAAGGTAGTAGAGATGACAAGTCTTTCAGTAAAGCTCCTATCCTTGGAAAAGGAAGCCGATAAAGATGTAATAAAAATAATAAAAAAAGAGCTCAGCCATTCGAGGATAGGAATTATATATAAGAATAAAGAAACAAAAAATTTAGAAGCAGCAACTTCACTGGAAGCTGCTAAAGAAATTGTAGAAGAATTAAATGATGATGTGAGCCATGTTTTAATAAGAGGCATTGTTTCAGACAAATTATTAGAAGATATATTAAAATCTACAGATAAATATAAAGGAGTTACATTCCTTGTTGAAGATGGAACGAAGCTGTTTTTAAAAAATGAAACCTTTGAAAAGTTTGTTAAAATGGGAGGCATTTTAAAGGCAGTTAATAAAGTGAATTTGGTTTGTATAACTTGTAATCCAAGGTCACCTTCTGGATATGAATTTAATAAAAATATGTTTTTAGAAAAGCTAAGTCAGGCTGTGAGTCTGCCTGTAATTGATGTAAAAGCTTAGGACAGGAGGGGGTTAAAGTAAAGTTTTTAGATTGGGAGCAAAGAGAGCAAATAGGCTTCTCTTTTATAATAGATAATTTAGAAGTAATGACAGCCTTTGGAATAGAGGAAAAGAAAAAACTGGTTCCTTATAGTGACAGAGAAAAGCTTTTAGAGGAGCTAAATAATATTGAAAGCTTTATAGAAAGTATGCTTAAGAATAAAGCTTCCACAGGTGAGATAGAAAGAGTATTTTGCAGAGTAAAGGATATAAGAGCAACTGCCAAAAGATGCAGAAATCTCACCACCTTAGATGATGTTGAGCTTTACGAAATAAAATATTTTGCTTTATTAATAAAAGAGCTTATAGAAGCTTATGAAAATCTCAGCTTGAATATAAGCTGCATCAAGCTAAACAGTTTGGAGAAGGTAGTTAGCATACTTGATCCAGAAGATAAGAAGTTGTCTACTTTTTATATTTATGACAGCTATTCTGATAAGTTAAGGCTAATAAGAGAAAAAAAGAAAAGGCTTGAGGAATTAATTTTTAAAGAAAGCAATGAAGAAGAAGCAGCAAAACTTAAGGCTTTCCGAATGAAAGTTGTTATAGAAGAGCAGGAAGAAGAACTCATAATTAGAAAAGATTTAACAAAAAAGCTATCAAGCTTTGCGGAGTTAATAGAGGAAAATATAAATTCTATAGGCAGGCTTGATTTTTTAATGGCAAAAAGTAAGCTGGCTTTAAGTTATGGGGGTATAAAGCCTAATATATCAGAAAACATGAAAATAAGCCTTAAGGATATGTTTAATCCGGAAGTTTCGGAAACTCTTAAAGCAAAAGGAAAATCCTTTGTACCTGTGAGCATAGAATTAAACTCCGGCACAACTGTGATAACAGGTGCAAATATGGGTGGAAAGTCTGTTGTACTTAAAACTACTGTATTAAATCTTCTTTTAGTACAGTATGGATTTTATGTGTTTGCTAAAGAAGCAGAAATACCTATATTGAGTTTTATATATTTTATTTCGGATGATATGCAGTCCATATCGAAAGGACTAAGTACTTTCGGAGCTGAAATAGTAAAGCTTAAAGAGGTTATAGAGGATGCTCAATCATCACAAGGCTTCATAGCACTAGATGAGTTTGCGAGAGGGACAAATCCAAAGGAAGGCTTGTATTTGGTAAAAGCCATATGTAAATATTTAAATATTTATAAGTCTGTAAGTGTAATTTCAACTCATTACGATGGTGCAGTTTCAGAAAATATGACTCATTATCAGGTAATGGGGCTTAAAAATATAGATTTTAATTTGCTTAGGCAAAAAATAAAATCAGATAAAATCAATTCAGTAAGCTTAATACAAGAACATATGGATTATAGACTTGAAAAAGTAAATACACATTCTGAAGTACCTAAGGATGCACTTAATATATGTACGCTTTTGGGTCTTCAAAATGATGTTATAGATATTGCAAGGGAGGAATACGGGAATAATGGTTATGGGGAGTAAATTAAACTTAAACTTTGAACTAGTTGAGGAAAGCAGAAAAGCAGCCCAAAATATAGCGTTGGATACTCAAGAATTTATCGAGAGACATACTACAGTAGCAGTTGAAAGAACTATTTGCAGACTTCTTGGAATAGACGGAGTAGATGAATTTGGAGTGCCGCTTCCTAATGTAGTAGTGGATAATATTAAAAATGGTAATGGGCTTTCAATGGGGTCAGCATATTTTATAGGTAATGCAGTTGTTAATACAAATCTAACTCCACAGGAGATAGCACTTAAAGTATCAAAAGGAGAGATGGATTTAACTAGGCTTCAAGCAGCAGATATTTTTGATATAAAGCTTAAAATAAATAGTATTGCAAAAGAGACTGTTGATAAAATAAAAAGTAACAGAGCAAATAGAGAGGAATATCTTAATAGATTTGGCGATAAGCAGGGTCCATACTTATATGTAATAGTGGCTACAGGCAACATATATGAAGATATAACCCAGGCAGTTGCAGCAGCGAAGCAAGGGGCAGATATCATAGCTGTTATAAGAACTACAGGTCAAAGTCTTTTAGATTATGTACCTTACGGTGCAACTACAGAAGGCTTTGGAGGAACCTTTGCAACACAGGAAAACTTCAGACTTATGAGAAAAGCTCTTGACGAGGTTGGTGAAGAACTTGGAAGATATATAAGGCTGTGTAACTATTGCTCAGGACTATGCATGCCTGAAATAGCAGCTATGGGAGCTTTGGAAAGACTGGATGTTATGCTTAATGATGCTCTATATGGAATCTTATTTAGAGATATAAATATGAAGAGAACACTGGTTGACCAGCATTTTTCAAGAATTATAAATGGTTTTGCAGGGGTTATCATAAATACAGGCGAAGATAATTATCTTACTACAGCAGATGCGGTAGAAGAAGCACATACTGTTCTTGCTTCACAGTTTATAAATGAGCAGTTTGCTCTACTTGCAGGACTTCCAGAGGAACAAATGGGACTTGGCCATGCTTTTGAAATAAACCCTGAGCTTAAAAATGGATTTTTATATGAGCTTGCACAGGCTCAGATGGCTAGAGAAATATTCCCTAAGGCACCTCTTAAATATATGCCCCCTACAAAGTTTATGACCGGAAACATATTTAAAGGTCATGTTCAGGATGCATTGTTTAATATGGTTACTATAATGACAAATCAAAAGCTTCATCTTCTTGGAATGTTAACAGAAGCTATTCACACTCCATTTATGTCAGACAGAGCCTTAGCTATAGAAAATGCAAGATATATATTTAATACTATGTCTGATTTAGGTGAGGAAATAAGCTTTAAGGATGGAGGCATAATTCATAATAGAGCTAATGAAGTTGTAGAAAAAGCTTATGAACTTCTTAAGGAAATAGAATCTATAGGACTTTTCAAGACTCTTGAGAAAGGTATCTTTGCAGGAATAAAGAGACCTATAGATGGAGGAAAAGGTCTTGATGGAGTTGTTATAAAAGAAAAGGAATATTTAAATCCGTTTATAGAACTTATGCTTAATGATAAAGCTAATAAGGGGGTATAGCCATGAGTGGTGGACTTTATTCAACAGATAAAAAAGATTTTGATAAAACCTTGGATTTAACGCAGCTTAAGCCTTATGGCGATACAATGAATGATGGAAAGGTTCAAGTTAGTTTTACTCTTCCTATTGCTGATAATGACAAAGCTGTAGAAGCAGCAAAGCTTTTAGCTAAAAAGATGGGGCTTGAAGAGCCTAATGTAGCTTATCATGCTGCACTGGATAAGGAATTTACTTTCTTTGTAGTTTATGGAGGCTTAAGTCATACAGTAGATTATACTGAAATAAAAGTGCAATCAGTAGACGTTCATGCAATGAGCATGGAAGAGACTAATGAATACATTAGAGAAAATATCAAGCGCAAGGTTGTTATAGTAGGTGCAAGTACAGGAACGGATGCTCATACTGTAGGCATAGATGCAATAATGAATATGAAGGGCTTTGCAGGGCATTACGGACTTGAAAGATATGAAATGATAGAAGCTTATAATTTAGGAAGTCAGGTGCCTAACGAAGAATTTATAAAGAAGGCTATAGAGCTTAATGCTGATGTTCTTTTAGTTTCTCAGACAGTAACTCAAAAGAATGTTCATATTCAAAACCTAACAAATCTTGTAGAGCTTTTAGAAGCAGAAGGAATAAGAGATAAAGTGATTTTAATCTGCGGAGGACCAAGAATAACTCATGAGCTAGCAAAAGAACTTGGCTATGATGCAGGCTTTGGCCCTGGAAAGTATGCTGATGATGTTGCAAGCTTTGCCGTAACTGAAATAGTTAATAGAGAGACTGCCTAAGGGCAGTCTTGTTTTTTTATTAATGTGAAAGTAAGATTATTATTTTGAAGGAATTTTAAGTAAAATAAAGAATATATAAACAAATAGCAAAAACTTATGGTATATACAATGCAAAAGTTCTAATACATTAATGATATCCCGAAAATCCTTGAAGATTGGATATTTTGTGACATCATTAATGTAAGAACTTTAGTGCATTGTATATAGGTTAAAGGAGAGTCATATGAAAAGATTAATGATTGGCCAATTTGATAGATTTGATACAAAGAGGCAGAATAGGGATTTTAGAAATTATTTTTTTGGAATTGAAGTTAATCAAATGGAATCTCTTTATGAACTGCAAATATTGAAGGACAACATTAGAGAGAGGAATTTGAACATAGGTATTCATTTTCCTTTATTAAAGAATCAATGGAGATCAAGAGATCCTCAATACCTTTCTAAGGATAATAGAACTTATGAAGAGTCTATTAAATATATGGAAAATGAATTTGCAAGAGCACAGGAGCTTAATCCGAATTATATTTTGCTTCATTATCCCAAACCGGTTATTTTAGACGATAATGTTGATTGGACATCCTGGAGATTTGAAGATGATACCGAGTACTATTATGAATCAACTATATCCTATGAGTACTTTAAAGAAAGAAGCAGACATTTCTTTAAGATATTATCTGAGTATGGAAAGAAATATAATTTTACACCTGTTTTAGAATTAGATGGTTTGAACAGATATATTTATGAAACAAGCCTTCTTGAAAATCTATTAGAGGAATATCCTAATATTAAGTTATGCCTTGATTTTGGAAGAATACACTTACAAGAGTGTATAGATAAAAATTTTACGGCAAAAAAGATAATCAGTAAGTTTGGAAGGTATACTTACTTAGTTCATTTATGGAACGTAAAGGTAAATACTAATGTAACAAATTCTCATTATCCGGCACTTAAAACCTTGAGAGTAGAGGATGGCTGGGGAGATATGGAGTCATTTTTTAATGCTTTAAATAGGGAGAATAATAATTATAAAGTCTTATTTGAGCATAAATCTAATTTAATAAGTGATGAAGAACTTGAAGAATGTTATCAGTGGGTAGTTGAGATGATTAACAATTAAAGCTAATAATATAATTTAAGTATGAAATAGTTAATGAGGATATTGGGTATCTATAAAATAATTATAATTTTATGAGAGGTTTGTATGGGGGCAATAAATATTTTAAAAGAATTAGGACTTTCATTGCTTAACTTTTTTGTTTTAGGAGTAATAATATATTTTTTAACTAAAAATATAAAAATAAAAAACTATGAGGTTAAGTTTTCAAATCCTAGAAAAAATGCTTTATGTTCAATATTAGCAGTTACACTTAGCTCTTGTATAATTATAACATTAATGGCGTTAATTAAGGCGCAGAATACATCTGAAACAGTTTCAAGGATTGAAAGCTATAGTTTAAATAGTATAGTAAATATTGCAATTAGCTGGCTGATTTTGCTATCACCTATTTTAATAATGAAAAAGATTAACAAGGAAACTTGGGAGAGTACAGGAATTTTAAAATATAATTTAAAGGAGTCTGTTTCAATAGGTCTTATACTTGCAGCAATTGCTATGTTATCTGCAGTATTATTTGGTTCAATAAATTTGGAAGGTATAGGGCAAAAATTAACTCTAAATGCTATATATGCTTTCATTTATTATTCAGTTGTAGGATTTTGTGAGGAGTTTATGTATAGAGGTTATTTACAAACCCGTTTAATAAGCTGGGTAGGAATATGGAGAGGATGGGTTATAACTTCTATATTTATGGCTCTAATTCATATTCCTCAACGAATGGTATCAATGGGATTGCCGCTAAAAGAAGCTTTTATAAATTCAGTTTTGCTGATTCCAATAAGTTTAACAATGGGATATATACAGATTAAAACTAAAAATATTGCAGCAGCAGGTATATATCATACCTTTGCAAACTGGATTAATATATTTATATAATTAATTTTTGGATGAAGGTGCTTTACGATTCCCGAAATGTAGTTAAAAAAATCCATGGAAGCCATGGATTTTTTTAGTTCTACTATTATATGTTTTCTTTAATCACATCTTTATACACTTTTGTACTTGCATAAATTTCGTCTTTCATTGGATTTAGCTTGTTTTTTCGAATCTTATTAAACTGATAAATTGCTAGTGATAGGTTTGCAGCTAAAGATATAAAGCTTACTATAAAAAACGCAGTTTTATTATGTGTAGTAGGTACAGGTGCAATACGATCTGCAAAAGATGGTACTGTCATAACAAACATAATCCATAAGCCAAGTGTCTGTGCACGATGCTGCAGCCATGCTCCTTTTTTGATAAAAAAGGTAGGTATAGTACAGGAAAGCAGCAATGCTAGTCCACAATAGAATGAATGGTCTGCAATACAATTATAAGTGTATGCAAAATTCCATAAATCATAAGCTATTATCCATGCCCAAATCATATCAGGCCAAATCATATCTTTTGTCTTGTCTTTAGAAATAATGATGCCTACCCAGCCACATATAGTGATAATATTTAGCAAACCAGCTATGCCATTCATGATATTCCATGGTCCTGACATTACCCATAGGCTGTCAACTCTAGCTCCACTCCAAGCACCAAATGAAAAGCATTGAAAGTCACGAATAGCAGCTTCAAGAATATTTAGTGCTAATATAAGTGGTGGAAAGCATAATGCCCATTTCTTTTTTTGCAGCGATGGAATATAACGAAGAGCCATAAATCCTAAGCAGCCTGCCAATGCAGAATAGGTTTTAACCCAATTAAACCAAGTTCCAGTACCATATTCATTTCCTGGTGATGCAGTGGTTGGCCAAACAAAAATTGTTAGCACTAGAGGTACAATAAAAAATAGTATAATTCCACCCCATTTTGTTGAACGTCCGAACTCATTAAATGCCATTAAAGTAAAGAGAACAAAAAGCCAAATTCCCCATACAGCTAAACTTGTTGATTGATATAAAATACCCAAGATATCCTTCCCCCTTAACATATCCATAATAATCACAGATAGCAATATATAAAATAGAGACCTTATCCTTAGAAATAATTATACTATAGTATATTCACTGAGTATATATTTTACAACTATTTAAAACTGGTAACTATTCAGCCATCAGCATAATTTAATTTTCTTGCTATTATTAACTGGTAACTCGGTGAATTTTACCAAAAGCTTGTTGTGGTAATTTATTTATGTGTTTTTGATTATTTATGGTAAAATACTTATCAAATTAAAGGAATTTTAAGAAATATAAGGAATATATAAACAAATAAAGATAAGAAGTTATAGAAAGGAAGCATATTATGATTGAATCAAAAGCTTGGGACTGGAGTAAAAATGAAAGCAGCAGCTGGCTTGTTCCTTCCATTGAAACCTGCTATTTATCTGAGGTATGGAGGTCAAAGGGTTTTAATAAGTTTCTTGATTTAGGCTGTGGGCTTGGAAGACACTCCATTTATTTAGCAAAAAAGGGCTTTGAAGTAAATGCGGTAGATTTATCTGATTATGGGGTAAATCATCTGAAAAAATGGGCTAAAGAAGAGCAGCTTAATATTGATGCACAAGTATGTGATATGCTCAATTTGCCCTTTGAAGATAATACCTTTGACTGCATAATAGCTTACAATGTTATTTATCACACAGATACTGAAGGCTTTATAAAAGCACTTAATGAGATTAAAAGAGTCTTAAAAGACAATGGAGAGTTATTTATTACTCTCATTTCAAAAAATACCTGGTCCTATCAAAGCGCTGAAAAGTACAAGCGTGTAGATGACAACACTATATTAAGGGACGAGCATGAAACCGAGAAAGATGTGCCTCATTTTTATGTTGATATTGAAGATATAAAAAGATATTTTATAGATTTTGATTTCGTGAAGATACCTGTTGAGGAAACGGAATATAACATGGATAATACAAAATATTTTTCAAAACACTTTAAATTAATTGTAAGTAAGAAATAGTTAATGAGGGTATTGGGGGAATTATGAGTTATAAAAATGTTGAGGAAGCAATCAATAATGCATATGGTTTAGAAGATGATGGGGAATATACAAAGGCTTTAGAAGTATGGAATTCTGGCTTTGATTGTTTTACAGAAGAACAATTAAATGAATATAAATTTGATATATATTGCGGAAGGATTTGGATTCATTATATGATGAAGAATTCTGAAGGCTTTATTAACAATATTATTGAGGCGGTAGAAAATGAAATTATCTGCCCACAGTGGATGTTTGAATACAAAGGAAATGAAGATTATGAAGTGTTTTTAAGGTTATGGCAAGGTGACTATAGATATGGAAAAACTAAAGAGAAAAATGATTTATTAAGGGTTGAAAGACAAAAAATAACCAAGTTTAAGTATAATATATATTTTCCTAAAGAGTATGATTGTAATAAAAAATATCCATTGTTTATAGCCATGCATGGTGATGGTGATAATATTAAATCCTTTATTAAGGAATGGAAGGCGGAGATGTTTCTAAGCAGAGGATACATAGTTGTATATGCGCAGTCATCTCAGGTATATAATCATAAGGGCTTCAGCTGGATTAGCAATTTAGATATTGCAAGAAACGATATTTCAGGGTTATACCAAGAATTAAAAAAGCAGTGTTTTATCAATGAGGAATGTGTAATTCTAGGTGGATTTTCTGGTGGTGCTGTGGCTGCTATTGATATTGTTATGGAGGGGGTAATTCCTATAAAGGGCCTCATATCTATATGCCCTGAAAGAAAACCCAAATCCGTAACAATTAGTAGTATCAAAGATGCTTTATGCAGAAAAGTAAAGTTAGTTTTCATGGAAGGTGAGAATAGTCTGCCAGTAAAAGCTCAAGAAGAAATGCTTGAAATGTTTAAAAATACAGGGATACCCTGTAAATACTATATAAATAAAGGTTTAGAGCATGAAATTCCTAATGACTTAGATTATAAATTAGATGAAGTTTTAGACTTTATATACAATGAGGATGCAAATGAAAAAATATAAAATGATAAGCAATTATATGGACAATGAAAAATATAGATCAAGTTTTAATAAGCTTGCTGTAGGCACTTTTGGACTTGATTTTGAGGACTGGTATAAGAATAAGTTGTTTTATAATAGATATATTTGTTATTCCTTTGTTGATAGAGACGAGATTATAGCTAATATATCTATCAACAAGATGAATTTGATTATTAAAAATCAAAAGAAAAAGGCGCTTCAAATAGGGACAGTAATGACGCACCCTGAGTATAGGAATCAAGGTTTATCAGCAGCACTCATGAAGCATATTATTGAAAAATATGAGAATGATTATGATATTATTTATCTTTTTGCAAATGACAGCGTTTTGAATTTCTATCCTAAGTTTGGATTTAAAAAAGCAGAAGAGTATTTTTATGAATTGGATGCAGCACAGATAAATAAAAAGCAAAGCCAAATAAGAAAACTTAATAAAGAAAATGAAGAGGATTATAAAATAATTTTAAGACTTGCTGAAAATAGACAGCCTGTATCTCAAAAATTAGGAATATGTAATGATATTTGGCCTCTATTAGTGTATTGCCTTTATGAGTACAGCAATGATTTATATTATTTAGAGGATGAAGATATTATTGTAATCGCAGTAAGAGAAGGGGATAGGCTTCATATATATGATATTCTTACTTTAGAACCTTTTATTTTAGATAATATCATTGAAAAGTTTGTTTTAGAAAGTGATAAAATAATAGAAATTCATTTTGTGCCTGAGCTGATGAAGTATAATGTGATTAAGGGGTATAAACAAAGAAAAAATGATACCTTGTTTTTAAGAAGCAAAGAGGATTTATCTAAGGAGATATTGTTTCCTATGACCTCACATACATAAAAGAGTGGAGAAGCGTATGAAAAAAAAGATTTTGATTATTATAGTTTTAATAGCAGTATTAACTTCAGCTTGGTATTATACTTTTAAAGTTAATTATAATACTAGAGGATATATCAATAATACAATAAACAAGCTTCAAGGAAAGACCTTAAATAATAAATTTAAGACTAAAATAAAATCAGGTAATTTAGCTACGGATTATAATATAGACACCGTTCTTAAGGACATAGATAAACTGGGGCTTAATACTCTAAATGTTCCTGTGGCAATAAATATAGAAAGCCTTACAGCAAGTAATATGACAATAGATAATTCAAGCAAAGAAAAGGCAATAAACCTTATTAAGGAGCTAAAAGGAAAGAAAATAAACATAATATTAGAGCCTTATCCTTGGATTGCAAACGGATCGAAATATGAAACTGAATGGCTTCCTGATAATAAGGATGAGTTTTTTGCTAACTGGAAGACAAAAGTGTTAAAACCTCTTATAGATGAGGTGGCAGTGCCATATAGAGTTGATGCCTTTAATATAGGTACAAGCTTTACAAAGTTTGAAAATGAAGAAGAAGGCTTTTGCAATATGATAGATTATGTAAGGCAGTATTATAAAGGCTTAGTTACCTATAGAACCAGCTTTTGGATTACTGTAGACTGGAAGGATCCAGCCACTGAAAAGCTTAAAGAGAAGCTTCAGCAAGACTATGAAAAAAAGCTTAATAATAAGATATTTTCAAAGGTAGATTTTATCTCAATTGCAGCTTACTTTGAGCTTACTGAAAATGATACAAATACAGTTGATAATTTAGTAAGCGCTATAGAAAGTACTCAAAGATATAAGAGAAAGCAAAATGTAAAGCAAGAAATTAAGAATTTTTATGATAAATGGAATAAGCCAATTTTCTTTGGAGAGCTAGGTTTTCCAATAACTGATAAGGCATCTATAGAGCCTTGGAATCCAAATCAGACAAATAAGTTAAATGAAAAGGAACAGGCTAATTGTTTTGAAGCTTATAGAAAATCTTTCGAACAGGAACCTTGGAATTTAGGCTTTTCTGTATTTGCTATTGGTGAAAATGGTCCTGATAAGAGATATTATCCAAGTCAGTACAGCATAGAAATAATAAAAAATTGGTATAAAAAATAGGGTTTTAAGGGGGAAATAACTTATGAAAAGAATTAAAGAAAAAATTAACACAATCATAAAGCTTGAAGAAGAGGTAAAATCTGAGGGTAAAATAGCTTTGGAAAGATTATATAATAGGCTTTTGACAGAAGGCAGTCCAATAATTGAAGATATTGAAGGAGATAAAGAAAATGACTTAGTGACTTTCTTTTATAGGGCTGAAGGGGATATGGAAAATGTTTTGTTTATACCTCCAGTTGATATGAGAAATATACAAGAAAATAAGATGGATAGATTATTGGATACTAATGTATGGTATATAACATATAAAGTGAGAAATGACGTTTATTTTGGATATTATTTTTGCCCTAACGATCCTCTTGATGATGATTGGGAAAAAAGAGGGGATAATTTAGTTTCTGATAAATTTAATAACAAGGTAACGGTTTTTAAAGGTGAAAACGGAAAGAAAGATATAGAAAGACCTTTTGTTGTAATGCCTAAAGCAGAGCCTCGCTTTTGGACAAAGGAAAGAAGTGAAATTTCTAAAGGAGAATTACATGAACATTACTTTGAAAGCAAAAGCTTTAAGGAGCCGAGAAGAATTAGAGTTTACACACCTTTTGGTTATAACGAAAATACTGAGCCTTATGGACTTCTAGTTCTGACTGATGGAGATGAATATATTAATATGCTTTCTTCAAAAGCAGTGCTGGATAATCTAATTGCTGATAAAAAGATTCCACCTATAGCAGTTTTATTTATAGACTCAACTGAAACAAGAATGGAAGAATTAAAATGCAGTGATGAATTTAGCAATACTGTAGTTAATGAATTAATCCCTTGGGTTAGAAATAATAATAATATATCAGAAAGCCCTGAGAAAACAATAATAGGAGGATTAAGCCTAGGAGGCTTAACAGCAGCTTACTTAGGACTAAAACACTCAGAGGTATTTGGAAATGTGCTTTCACAGTCAGGTTCTTATTGGTACAAGCCTGAAGGTTATGAAGATAAAGAAAATAGCTGCTGGATGAGCTCTGAATATGAGAAAATAGATAAGCTTCCTGTTAAATTTTACTTAAATGTTGGAGTTCTTGAAGCTAAACCTATAATGATTGATACAAATATAAATTTTAAAGAGTTATTAATTTCTAAATGCTATGATGTTCATTTTGAGGAATTTAAAAGCGGCCATGATTATTTATGCTGGGGCGAAACCTTGGCAAATGGTCTGATTTCTTTAATAGGCTCTAAATAGAATTATACTGGAGGTGTTTCTATGGAAACATTAGAAACAAGAAGATTAGTATTAAGAGACTGGCGTGAAAGTGACAGTTCTGATTTATATGAATATGGAAAAGACGACAGAGTAGGGCCAAATGCAGGTTGGCCTGTCCATAAAAGCCCAGAAGAAAGCAAAGCTGTTGTAAAAATGTTTATCGAAGACAATGATTGTTATGCTATTGTATTAAAAGCTGAGAACAAAGTAATTGGCGGAATCGGCATGCATAACAGACAGCCAGATGAAGATTTGAAAGAATTAAAACAAAGAGAAATCGGATACGCTCTAAACCCAGCTTACTGGGGTACCGGCTATGTACCTGAGGCTGTAGAAGCTTTAATTAAGTATGGTTTTGAAAAAATGGATCTTGATCTAATCTGGTGCGGGCATTATGACTTTAATGATAAATCTAAAAGAGTAGTTGAAAAATGCGGATTTAATTATAAGTTTACCCGCTATGTTACAATGAGACTTTTAGACAACAAACCTGCCAGAGAGCTGGTTTATAATATTACGAAGGATGAATACTATAGTAAGAAGGATTGATAAAAAGACAGCAGTATTCCTCTATATAAATATAGCCCCAAAATAGTCCTAATACGCTTTGGGGCTGTCTAGTAATTTAAATCTTAAATCTATTTGTAATCTCTTTTAGTACTTCAGCACTTCTAATATTTTCGTCTACGCTTGTCTTTATTTCCTGTGACTTTTCAGCTACAGTAATGGTTTTGTTAGCTATATTACCTATTCCTGAAGCGCCCTCATTTACCGTATTAGCCATTTCATTTATAGCCTTGGAAATTCCTGATATTGAAGCACTTAATTCCTCAGATACGGCACTAAATTCTATCATAAAATTATTTACTTCCTCTGCATCCTCACTATATTGATCCCCAGTGTTTATAAATTTATCATAATCCTGTCTAACATCCGTATCAATATATTGAAGTACTTTAATTGATGTATTAGTAAGGTTATTTACAGAATCATTTACGATTTTTACTGTGCTTTGAATATCAGAAATAGTTGCTGCTGATTGTTCAGCTAACTTTCTTACCTCATCAGCTACAACAGCAAAGCCTTTCCCAGCTTCACCAGCTCTTGCAGCTTCAATAGCTGCATTTAAGGCTAATAAGTTAGTTTGTTCACTAATATCCAATATAGCTTTAGACAAGGCTTCTATTTGCTGAACAGCTTTTACTCCATTGATAGCTTGCTCCATTTCTAATTTTACACTATTATAAATTGAATTAGAATTTTCTTTGGATAGTATTGCGCTTTGCTTAAGTTCTTTTGCTCTTCCAGCAATTTCATTTGCTTTTTCACTTCCGCCAGTTGCCCTTATCGCTACTTCATTAACTGCATCTTCCATCTCACCAGAAGAGGCTGATATTTCCTCAATAGTTGCTGCACTTTCTTCCATACCGGCAGAAAGACTTTCTGTTTCCATAGAAGTGTTATCTGCAATAGATTGTAATACTTCTGTAGAAACTTCGACATTATGAGCATTACTGCTTATATTTTCAGACACTTGTATTAAACTGCTTAAAACTTCTCTTAGTGATTTCCTCATATTTATAATAGACCTGGCCATAGTGCCGACCTCGTCTTTATAATTTTGTAGTGCTTCATCGAATTGCTTTTGATAAGTCAAATCAAGATTTGAAGTCATATTTACCAAATTTGTTACCATAGCAATTGGCTTTGTTATTCTTCCAGATACTATTATTCCTATTACTATAGCAACAAGAACAATAACTGCACTAATTATGAAAATTATATTAGTCATATTTTTAATGGGTGCCAGTATTTCACTTTTAGTTGCTGTAAATACTACTAACCAATTTGTATTTGGAACCTCTTCATAAGCAGCAATCTTATCAGCTTTATTGAAATTATATTCAATAGAAGTGCCTTCAATTTTTTCGCCTTTTACTATTCTGTCCGATATAGCTTTGATTTGTGGTGTTTCAACAGGCTTAGCTATTTTCTCTTTTGTAGGGTGATAAATAATACTACCCTTTTCGTCAACTAAAAATACATAGCTAGATGGGCTGCTGGAAACTTTTATTTTAGATAAATATGTTGAAAAACTCTCACCTTTTACTGCTGTAGCCATATAGGCAACTATATTTCCATTTTCCTTAATAGGACAAGTAAATACTATTATTGGTGTTCCAGTAGATTTAGAAACAAGAGTTTCGCTTATTATTTGTTTTCCATTTCCCTCCAAAGTAGTTTTGTTATAACTTCTATCACTAATATTACTGCCAATAAGTTTTCTGTCGCTATCTGCAATTATAATTCCTTTAGAACTAACTAAAAATGCATGCTCTAAATTGCCAGAAGAAGCTACGTGCTCATCTAACATTTTATTTGTATTTTCCAAAGCTGCTTTATATTCGTCGCTTTCAGGGTGTTGAGTCAAAGTCTTTTGCAAAAAAGCATCAATATTCTTATTACCTGAAAGTTCATCAACTGTAATCAATTCCTTCTGCACAAGTGCGGTGATTGTTTCTACAGCTCTTTTTGATACAGATTGCATTTCATCCTTACTTGTCCTATACATTAAAGTTGAAGATTCATAGTAGGAAAAAATGCTTGTAATTACAACTGATAATATTAACAATGTAGTAATTAAAATTGGTAATTTCTTTTTTAGTGACATTTCAATACCTCCTTGTTTTTTAATTAAAATGTACCTAGGTTATTTCAATTTGGAGAATTAATTTATTTAAAATAGCAAGGTTTTTAATTATAATATAATATTCGTATTTTTCTCATATTTCTTTAGATGTGAAGGGAATTACTGCTGTATTTTCTGAGAGTAATGTCTTAAAAATAAATAAAAAAGCTTAATGAGTAATATTAATAAAGGATGCAGACAAAATATCTGCATCCTTTTAAATAATTATAAATCTAAAATCATATCCTCAAGTCTTCTCTTAGGAACGTGGTGAACCTGGTTTTCATCTCTCCAGTATTTAATATCCTTTGAAGTATTTAAATTCTCTAGAACAACTTCTTCCTTTGGCTTTCCAAGAGCTATAACAAGAAGAATTTCATATTTTTCAGGAATATTTAAAGTAGCTCTTAAGGCATCTCTATCTACAGAACCAAACATGCATCCGCCAAGCCCTTTTTCGGCAGCTCCTAATAGAACACTTTGGCAAGCTATGCCATGATCCCACATAGGGTTTTTGCTTATTTCTTTATCTAAAAGCATTATAATATAACCAGCAGGTCTTTCACCTTCTGATGGACCATCCCAATCCTTTAAGTAGCCTGCCCATCTTAAGTTTGGGAAAACTAACTTATTTTTTTCTTCACTGCTTGAAATTATGTACTTTAGAGGTTGAAGATTAGCTCCTGAAGAGGATAAGCGTGCTAAGTCTACTAAGTCCTTTAAAGTGCTTTCTTCAATTTTAACATCTTCATAAAATCTTCTATAGGTTCGATTTTTTTCAACTAAATCACGAATCATTTTGTTACCCCCATTTAATAAAAATTATCTTAATATAAATATGATAACACCTTTAAATTAACTTGTCTTTACTTACTCTATGAAGCCTCTGTTTCTCATAGATTCTTCATTTTTAAATTTTGCCATGCCTGTAAGCATCTTAGAATACCCAAGCTTTTTATAAAAGCTTTGTGCTGTTGGATTTGCATACAATATTATATTCATATTTTGAAGCTTGCTTTCAAGCCCTTCCATAATAACTCTTCCAATACCTTTTTTATGATATTCAGGTAGTACAGCTATATCGTAAATGCCAGCCTGAAAAACTCCATCTGAAATTGCTCTTCCAGTGCCTATAAGATTATCATCATCGAATACAAATACGCATGCAAAGCTATTTTCAAAGGCTATTTGTGTTTCTTTGACAGGATGGGTTGAAAGACCGGCTTTTTCAATCACCTCACAAACAATTTCCCAATTTATATTATCGCAATCGAATTTTAGTTTAATATTCATATTATTTTCCTTTCAGTCAAATTAATGTCTGCTTAAACAAATATATTTTGATTATAACACAATCTAATATATTGTTAAGTATTTAAAAATAATAGAATTTAAGTTAAAATATTTACATAAATACAAAGGAAAAGGTGAATGTTTTATGAGAGATATCGTAAAAATATTGGGAGTTCCCTTTAATAGAATTACTACTGATGGAACAGTAGATATAATAGAAAATCAAATCAATTCAGATAGAAAAAAGCCTTATCATATAATAACAGGCAATCCGGAAATCGTTGTTAGTTATAAAAAAGAGAAGGTTCTTCAAGATATAATAGATGATACAGATTTGATAACGCCGGATGGTGTAGGCATAATATTAGCCTCAAAATGGAAGAAGGATTTACTGCCGGAGAGAGTTACGGGGGTGGATTTACTAGCGAGAGTATTAGACAGAGGTAATGAGAGAGGCTGGTCTTTTTACTTTTTAGGCGCAGATGAAGAAACAAATAAAAAAGCTGTAGAGATAATAAAAGAGAAAAATTCTAATATTGTAGTTACGGGAAGACATAATGGTTTTTTTAATAAAGAAGAGGAAGAAAAAATAATAGAAGAGATTAGTAATTTAAAACCAGATATTTTAATCGTAGCCTTAGGAGCACCTAGAGCAGAAAAATGGATTTATAATAATAAACTAAGGCTTAACGCAAAGGTAACTTTTGGTGTAGGTGGAAGTTTAGATGTAATTGCTGGAAAAGTAAAAAGGGCTCCTCTTATATGGCAAAAGTTAAATATTGAGTGGCTTCATAGATTATTATCACAACCTTCAAGATGGCGAAGACAGCTAGTTTTGCCAGTGTTTGCATGGAAGGCTTTTGGAGAAGCTGTAAAGGAAAATGTTTTTCATAAAAAAGAAGATTAGCGTAAATTTGTAGTACCATTTATGGAAATAATTATGATTTGTAATAGCTTAACCATTGACTTATAATGTTCAATAAATGGAGCCATAAGAACTATTTGTTTTTATGGACTGCATGAGCAGTACAGGATGCATAATAGTAATAGCTATTATGGTTAGTATGAGAAATGCAGGAGGGATAGAAAAATGGTTAAGTACTTAACACAATATTCTAATAGAAAAGATTTTTTTTCTGGTCTTAAGGAAAATGAGGTTTTTATGTATTCCTATCTTGATTTTAAGTGGGAAGATATAATAAAAATCGCGGAAGAAAATAATGTAGATGTTGAATATATCAAAAAAGGAACTGATGAATACAAACAATATGGAGAATGTGCAGCCAAGGTTTTAAAAATAGGCGGCAGAATTTATGAATATAAAGTAGGCTCTGAGGAAGTAATAAAAGTTGAAGCAAGAGACGAGGCGGCTGCAAGAATTAAGCTTGTAGAAAAGCTGTTTAAAAATAATTATATTACTTTAAAAAAAGCTAATTAAGAAAAAAGGGACTGTTGAAAAACACCTAAACCCATTGCACGTTATTTGAATTCTGGGAAACTTTCGCTGTGCAGATAAGACTAATAATAAAAAAATTTATAAAGCCTAAATCCTATAAACTCGCTACGCTTAAACAATATAGGATTCTTAACGGCTTTATAAGTTTTTTTATTAAAGTCTTATTACTGCTCGCTCAAATGTTTCTACGAATTCAAATAACATGCTAAGTTTAGGTGTTTCTGTAACAGTCCCTTTTTTATTTAATAAAATTTATATATTCTACGAAGCGTTTATGTAATATAATTAATACAAATAAAGGTAAATAATAAGTTTTAAGGTATAAGTTGAGAGGCTGTTTATGAATGATAAGTTAAGGTCAAAGATAATAATAATTGCACTTGCGCCAATAATTTTTATTTTAAACATTATAACCAAAAGCTATCCCGAGTTTATTGAAAAGTATTATTCAACTGGCTTAGATAGGCCTATAAGACAAGGACTCAGCATAATTACAGGTGTTTTTCCTTTTTCAGCAGCAGAATTTTTGATAATAACACTTGTAATAATTTTAGTGATATCATTTATTGTTTTGTTTATTAAAATAGTAAAAGGAGGATTTATTAAGCAGCTTATAAATATTTTAGCTTTTGCTTCAAGTTTATATATTATATTCATGATTTTTTGGGGTTTTAATTATAATAGAATATCCTTCGATAAGATTGCAAACCTTAAGATAGAAAAATCCTCTAAGGAAGATTTATATAAGCTTTGTGAAAGTCTTATAGCAAGAGCTAATACTTTAAGAAGCAAAGTTTACGAAAATCCCAAAGGTGTTATGACGATTCAAGGAGGCTATAAAGATGTTTTCAAAAGAGAAGCCTCAGGCTATGAGGCTGCCTCTAAAATCTATCCTGAACTTGGAGGAAAATACGGCCCTCCTAAGAGGATTTTGTTGTCTGAAAAAATGTCTTACACAGGTATTACTGGTATTTATATGCCTTATACAGGTGAACCAAATGTAAATATTAATGTTACTGACTATATGCTGCCAGCTACAGCAGCTCATGAAATGGCTCATCAGAGAGGTTTTGCAAGAGAGGATGAAGCAAATTATATTGCCTATGTAACCTGTTCAATGCATCCAGACAATGATTTTCAGTATTCCGGCGTGATGCTGGCAGTTATATATTCCATGAATGCACTTGCAGATAATGATATGGAAAGTTATAAACACCTTGCTAAAACCTATTCTGAAGGTGTGAGAAGAGATCTTGTATATGATTCAGAGTATTGGCAGAAGTATAAGGGAAAAACTGAGAAAATTACTAATCAAGTAAATAATACATATTTAAAATCAAACGGACAAAAGGATGGAGTACAGAGCTACGGAAGAATGGTAGATTTGCTGCTTGCTGAATATAAAAAGAAATAATAATTTAATATTGAAAAAAGATCACATTGTAAGTTTTCTGATTTCAATGTGATCTTTTTATTTTATACCAATAATCCTATAACAATCAAAAGCTGTGCAAAAGTATAGGTTGCCATTATGACTGCACCATTATTTCCTTTTCGAGCAGAAAACATATCAAATGCCAATATGGAATCTGATATTAAAAAGGACAATGATCCTAAAAATGTTAGCATAAAGGATAATAAGGAAACAGCCCAAATACGCGATAAACTCATAAAGCTCATGGTACAGAGTACACACATATAAATAATAGCTGGAAACTTCATAGACTCCATTGTAGATAAGAGCTTCTTAAACATTAAATAGGCTATACCAATATAGGGGAGTAAGAATAATAAGAACCAAATAGGTATAGGTTTTAACATATATGAACTTAAAGCAAAAATAAAAATATAAAATACATGACCTATTAAGAATGATACAATACCAGCTAAAACCAAGCTGTTTCTATTATTTTTCAGTAAAAAGACATCACCTAAAAACCCAAAGGTTAATGCTAAAAGAATATAGTAGTTTATATGTGCTGTGTTTAGTGAATAGAAAACTCCAAGAAGGGGCATTAAAAGTGGCTTGGTAAATACTACCCCTTTTCTTTTGCCATTTTTCTCATAAAAGACATTTAGTATGCACAAAATTAGAAATGGTACAATTAGGGCTAACTTTATTGTCATAATTTAATACACCTCTACTAAAAATAATATACACCTATATTATACAATGTTTACTTTATTTTCAAAAGAAGTGTTTCTCCATATTTATTACAGCAAATACAATAAGGTGTGAGATAAAGTTAAGCAGAATTTCATAAGCATTTTATTAATATATGATGCTGTAACTGATAAAAACCCTGGGGCACTTTTGTAACCAAGGGTTTTTAATCAAAGTCATTATTATCCTGGCCTGTATTATATTTGCTTTCAAAATTAAGCGGGGGTTTAGATAAATTAGTTAAGTTTAAATAATCAGTATTAACAAAGTCTGCGGCCTCACCAATTCGATTTAAGAAATCTAGAAATTTGTGCTTTTTAGGATAGTCATTCATAATAAGTGCCTCTTTTCTATTAATTGTTAAATACTATTTAAAGATAGATTGTGTAATTTATTGAATAAATATTACACTGGCATAGTAATTGACATCATAAGGAAGTGATGATAATATTTAGATAAAGGAAATACGGAGGTACTTAATAGATGTTAAAGTTCATTCTAAACATTGTTAAATAATTAAATTTAATAATTAATCTAAGAAGCTTTTGGCTTGACTTATATAATTTTAAATTATATAAAGCTCAGGTTTGTTTGTTGTGTTTCTTAGAGACCAATGTTAAGAATGATATAGCGTTTATTATAGTCTTGTTTTATACTGCTTGTTACATGAATTTACGCCATACTGTTTGTATGGCTTTTTTATTTCATGAAATAGGTATTTAGTAATGCTGAATTGACGTAAGGAAGCTAGTCTTCTTTACGTTTTTTATTTTATTGAGAAATAAACTTAAATTAGGAGAGGGATTTATTATGAGTAGTCAAGAAACTGTTAAGTACGAGGAAATGTCAAGTTTTTTTAATGAAAGGGCAGTAGGATACGAAGCACATATGAGGGATACTGTTAATTCCTTTGAGACTTATTATAACTTAATATCATGTTCTATAGAAGAAACGGATAAGGAGGTTGAAATATTAGATTTAGGATGTGGTACCGGTCTAGAGATAGAGGGAATATTTAAAAAGGCCCCCAATGCAAGAATAACCTGCATTGATATGTCAGAGCAGATGCTTGAAATACTTTTAGAAAAGTACAAAAGCAAAAAAAATCAAATCAATATAATTAAGGATTCTTACCTTACACATTCCTTTGGAGTAAAAAGCTACGACTATGTAATATCAGTTATGACAATGCATCATTTTATATACGATGAAAAGAAGAAGCTTTATGAAAAGATTAGAAGTGCAGTGAAGGATGGTGGAAGATATATTGAAGGAGATTATGTGGTAAGTCAGGAAAATGAAGAAAAATGGCTAAAGGAATACTATAAAGCTTATGAGAAGTTTGGCCTTGAGGCGGGCAAGCTTTATCACATAGATATACCATTCTCAATAGAAACTCAGAAAAAGCTTTTTAACGAAGCTGGTTTTGCTAAGTTTGAACTTGTATTTAAAGAAGGAGAGCACACAATTTATTTCGTAGAATAATGGAGGATTTTATATGACAAAAACTAAATTGATTATAGTAGAGGGAATACCTGGTTCAGGTAAAACTACAACGGCTGAATTTATTAAAAAACTGCTGGATAAGGAAGGTATAGATAATGAATTGTATAGTGAAGGCAATTTAGAACATCCTGCAGATTTTGAAGCAGTAGCTTGTTTGAGTAAAGCTGAGTATGAGCTGTTGCTTTTAAAATACGAAAGATTTAAGCCTATATTAGAAAGCAGTGTAATAAAGAAAGATAATAATATCTTTATACATTATGGTAAAATTAAAAATGAGAGGGGCAATGAACTTTCGGAAGATCTATATAATGAAATTATTAAGTTTGATGTGTGTGATGGTTTATCTTTAGAGAGATATCATGAACTTACACTTAAAAGGTGGAATGAATTTGCAGAAAGAGCAAGCAAGGAAGATAAAGTATATATATTTGAGTGCTGTTTCATACAAAATCCTTTAGTTGTAATGATGGCAAGACATTGTACTGCTAAGGAATATATTATGAGTCATGTGCTTCAAATCGAAAATATAATTAATAAATTGAATCCTAAGCTTATTTATTATTATCAAGAAAGTGTAAGGGAAACTATTAAAAGAGTAGCGGAGATTAGAGATAAAGGCTGGATTAATTTTGTTATAGAATATATTTGTAATCAGGCTTATGGGGAAAAGCATGATTTAAATGGATTTGATGGTACTGTGAAGTTTTTTGAGGATAGAAGAAGTGTAGAACTTGAACTTCTAGAAAAGTTATCTATAGATAAATTAATATTAGATAATTCCGGCTACAACTGGGAGAATTGCTACAATAAAATTGAAAAGTTTCTGGGGAATGAGTTGTGATGATATACGATAATCGTAATAAGAGGGTTGAACAAATCATAAATATAAAAAGGTAGTTAAGGGTTCTACAAATGTAGATAATAGGGGGCGAAACTATGTTTTTTATTAAAAAGATGGACGAATCTGCAGCTGTTAAAATCTCCACTTGGGAATATGAAGAGCCATACTCTATATATAGTATGGATGGAAGCTTAGAGTGTATAGATGAATTTATGAGTGGAGACTATTATTCAGTAACTGATGAAGAGGGGAAGATTATTGGATTCTATTGTTTTGGAAAAGCTGCACAGGTGCCTGCCGGAAATCAGCACTTGGTATATAAAGATGATGATTATGTTGATATAGGGCTTGGCATGAGACCAGATTTATGTGGAAAAGGATTAGGAGAAAAGTTTTTAAGCAGCGGAATACAATTTGCTAAAGCAATGTATTCAACTGATAACATTAGATTAACAGTAGCTGATTTTAATAAAAGAGCAATAAGATTATATGAAAAATCAGGCTTTAAGAGAAAAATGAGCTTTGACAGAGCAAAAGGAATAACTGTATCAAAGTTTCATTTAATGATTTTAGAATAAGATTTTGAATATTTTGTGTTTACTTTGCACAAAATAAGTGTTAAAATCTATGATAATATAAATACTAGTGTTTAATAAATATATAAGGTTATGATGGAAGCTAAGACTTAAGAACTGCTTAAGAGAGTCGGTGGTTGGTGAAAACCGATGCAGGAAATAGTCAATCCACTTCTTGAACTTAGACGAAAAGTCAATGGTTTGTGCCCTTTAAAGCACTGTTGAGAGGTCAAATTTTTATTTGACAATGAGAGTGGCAACGCGGATATACTTCCGTCTCTGTTTTTATACAGAGGCGGAAGTTTTTATTTTGCAGTAAGTTTATAAAGGTAAATTGATTATAGGAGGCTAAATAGATATGTTAGATTTAAATTTAATTAGAGAAAACCCTGAAAAAGTAAAGGCAGCGCTTCTAAAGCGTATGGATGAGGTTGATTTTACAGAAATATTAGAGCTGGATAAGGAAAGAAGAGAGCTTTTAGTTAAAGTTGAGACACTTCAAAGCAAGAGAAATACTTTGTCAAAGGAAATAGCTCAGTTAAAGAGACAGGGGAAAGATGTTGAAGATAACTTTCAGGAAATGAAGGAATTAGCTACTACAATAAAGGAATTGGATAACAAGCTGACAGCTATTGAGGAAAAAATCAAGACTTCCATAGAGAAGCTCCCTAATATGCCTGATGAAGATATTCTTCCAGGAGGAAAAGAAAATAATAAGGGTGTAAGAGAATGGGGCAAAAAACCTGAGTTTAATTTTAAACCAAAAGATCATATGGATCTTGTTAAGCTTAATGATCTTATTGATTACGAAAGAGGCGTAAAGCTTGGCGGCAATGGCTTCTGGATTTATAAAGGCAATGGTGCAATACTTGAATGGGCGCTTTTAAATTATTTTATCGAAGAGCATATTAAGGACGGCTACCAGTTTATTCTTCCACCTCATATCCTTAATTATCAATGCGGACTTACGGCAGGCCAGTTCCCTAAGTTTGCTGACGAAGTGTATATAGTAAAAGGTGAGGAGGATAATTACAGCTTTATGCTTCCAACCTCTGAGACTGCTTTAATAAATCTTCACAGAGATGAAATCTTGAAGGAAGAAGACCTTCCAAGGAAGTATTTTTCTTATACTCCATGCTATAGAGTTGAGGCAGGAAGCCATAGAGCTTCTGAAAGAGGAATGATTAGGGGACATCAATTTAACAAAGTTGAAATGTTTCAATATACAAAGCCTGAAGATTCAAATGCAGCTTTAGAAGAACTTATAGGAAAAGCAGAAAGGCTTGTTCAAGGCCTAGGTCTGCACTATAGGGTTACAAAACTTGCTGCGAAAGATGCAAGCGCTTCAATGGCTAAAACCTATGATATAGAAATCTGGATTCCGAGCATGAATGATTACAAGGAAGTAAGCTCAGCTTCAAACGCAAGAGATTATCAGGCAAGAAGAGGAATGATCAGATTCAAAAGAGAGGGAAGCAAAAAGACAGAGTATGTAAACACACTAAATGCTTCAGGGCTTGCAACAAGCAGATTATTCCCTGCAATTATGGAGCAGTACCAGCAGGAAGATGGAAGCATAATTGTTCCTGAAGTTTTGAGAAAATGGGTGGGAAGAGATAGGCTTTAATAAAATTACGAACTAAATGTTTGCAGGCTTTGCTTTAAAGTCAGCAGGGCTTTGCGTAGAAAATAATACATAATCTTAGTGATTACCTTGCGGATGTTCTAAGGTTCGTGAAGCCATAAAACCAAGAGCCTCTAGAAATTCGCTTTAACTCTTGGTATCTTTAAAGTGAAGTTTCTATAATAAACTCTTTATATCATATTTTACATTATGTTGGCTCAGAAGAGAGGCTCTAAGTTTTATGACTTCACTTCACCAAGAACATGGGCAAGGTACTCAATTAATCTTATATATTATTTTCCACACTGCCCTACAGACTCTAAAGCAAGCCTATAAAATATTCAAATATATATCTATTTAAATATTTACTTGAGCCATGCTGGTTTGCAGTAGATTTGCTTTCTACAATATTAAAGAACATGTTTATATCAACACTATTATTAAAAAGCGCCAAATATTAAAAATTATAAATACGAGACAATCATTGATTGAGTCTTATAGATAGATAATTATAATTACGTACAAAAGTTACATAGGCTGTGATGTAAAGACTGAGAGCAGGTGTAGAAAATAATATTTTAATTTGATTGATAACTTTGCCCATGTTCTTGGCGAAGCAATACTGAAAAGCTTAGAGTCTCTCTTTTGAGCAATCTAAAAGTATTTTAAGTTTACTAAAGATATTTTGAAGCCTGTGGCTATTAAAGAAACAAGAAGTCAAGCGAATTCCTAGAGACTCTTAGCTTTTTAGCATTGCAAGCCTTAGAACATACGCAAAGGAATCATAAAGTAAAATATTATTTTCTGCACAAAGCTCTAAGGTCTTTACTCGCCAGCCTGCGATAACTTTACTGCGTCCTCTACTTATTTTTCACATACCTTCCATGGTCAGGGACAGCTAATTCATCAAAATTATCAGCAAGTCTTTGAAGTTCATTAGTAAGCTTGCTTCCGCTTAGGGGAAGACCGTGACCTGTAATAACTAAGGAAGGCTTTAATGCCGCAAGCTTTTGCACAGATTTTTTGGCTTCTTCCCAATCAGGGGTAAAATATGATGGTGGCCCATTAACCTCTTTTTCTTGAGTAAGTACTGCGGTGGCAGACTCCTGGTTAACTGTAATAAAAGCATCACCAGCTATTAGAACGCCGTCAGACTCTCTAAAGAGAGAAATGTGACCTGGTGTATGTCCGGGAGTATGAATGTATTTCCAATCCTTCAAAAACGGAATGTTCCCGTCATCAGGCAAAGCCTTAACTTTATCTCCTAAGTTTATACCTTTATGAGGATAAAGTGGAGAAACTAAAGACATTAAGCCTCCTCCAACAGTTGGATCAGCAGGTGGATAGTCCTTCTGTCCGGTTAAATAAGGCATTTCTAATTTGTGCGCATATACAGGAACCTTCCATATTTCTAAAAGCTTATCGAGAACACCTACATGGTCAAAATGCCCATGAGTAAGAATTATAGCTTTTGGAGCATTTCCTTTTCCATAATACTCAGAAGCTGCATCAACTATTCTATTTAACGTACCGGAGACTCCGGCATCGACAAGTACCCAGTCATCAAGTCCAGGCTTTCCTATAAAACATACATTTGCTATAAGAACCTGAAGACATATTACATCTCTTAAAGTCTGCTGGCCAAGAATATCTTTGCTCATATAAATCTTCCTTTCATAATCAGATTCAAATTTAGTTTATCCATTAAAATTTTATTATATGTTTTTGGAAGTATTGGATTTGAGCCTTTAATTAATTATTTAAAATTAACATGCTTTTTATATTGGAAAAATACTTTAATTATCTATTTTACATCTTTAAAGTTTAAAAGCTTCCAGCAAATCTTCATGTGAAGTAATTCACTTCACATTTTTAAATTAACTTTATGTACAAATATGCCATATAATGGTTTATAATAGTAATAAAAATAAAAGGAGAGTTTAATGTTTATAAAAATTTTAGGAGCTTTAATTATTTTAACTATTATAGATATATATTTTGAGACTAATTTTACTAAGATTAACAGGGTAAGGTTAAAAACGAAAAAGCAGCTGCCGGAGCAAGGCTTAAAGATTGTTCAAATAACGGATTATCATAATTTTAAACATAATAAAAGGATATTAAAGCTTATAAGTCATATAAAGCCTGATATTATTGTTATAACGGGAGACTTGATAGATAAAAGAACAAAGGATTATAGTAATGTTTATAACTTTGTGGAACTGTTGATAACTTTTAATAAAAATGTGTATTATGTTCCGGGAAACCATGAGCTAAAAAGCGGAAATATGGATAGTTTTCTAGAGGAGCTTGAAAGAAGAAGAGTAAAGGTTCTGCTGAATAATAATGAAAGCTTAATAATAGGAAATAAGAAAATAAATATTTGCGGGATAGATTATTCTTCAAGTAAAAAGGGAAACTTGGAGAAGACAGTAAGTAATATTAATGAAGATTTATATACAATATTGCTTTGCCATAAGCCGGATATAGTAAAACATTATAAAAACATGCCTTGCGACCTAATTCTCTGCGGGCATACTCACGGCGGTCAAATAAGAATTCCTATAATTGGGGCACTTATAGCTCCGGATCAAGGCTTCAAGCCAAAGTATAATAAAGGAATTTATGAAATAGGAGAAAAGAGCTTACTTTATATAGACAGCGGTGTAGGAACAACAAGACTACCTATAAGGCTTTGTAATAGGAGTCAAATTAGTCTTATCGATATAGAAAATAAAGGAGATACTAATGATTATAGGAAACAGCTTGATTTTTAAACTATTTATACTTACAGTAGTAATACATATTGTCGACACTATTTCATATTCTGTAAGATTGAATTCTGTAAAGCATGGAAACTTTGCATTATCAACTTCTATGTTTAATCTTATAGTTTTAGTGGCTAGAACTGCAAATATGTTTCAGGGTCCTTTAATTGGATCACTGATTGATAATAGTATAAAACAAAATTATAACCCTATTTTTGAAACAAGACAGGTGATATTTGCGACTACGCTTGGAACTATCTTGGGAATTATTGCAATACCAAGCTTTCTTCAAATTTTTTCTAAGGGGGTTTCAAAACTTGAGGAGACTGGCTCAGTGCCAAGTTTAGTTATACAATCTTTAAGTATAGGAAACATAAAACGTATTGCTAAAAGCACAATAAGACCTAAAAAATCTATGATAAGCCAGCTAAGATTTAAGGACATTCCGAAAAGGCTTCTGATATTAAATACTTTAATTACAGGAATATATACTATAGGTGTTTTAGCAGCATATTATGCAGCAATATATGTTCCAGACAAGAGGCTTGCAATATCAGCTTCCTCAGGTATGATAAATGGTGTAGCAAGTATTTTCTTAACATTATTTATAGACCCCAAGGCTGCTATAATAACAGATGAGGTTTATAGAGGTAAAAGAGAATATGGAGATGTAAAAGCTTTAGTTATTCTGCTTATAGGAACTAAGCTTATAGGAACTCTGCTAGGACAGCTTTTATTAATACCATCTGCTAAGTTATTAGCTTTATATTATAGATAACAAAGGGCACTGCAGCTGCAGTGCCTTTACTATTTATTATTATCGGGCTTTAAGTTCATAGTTGTATCTGTAGGGATAGGGTTTTTTACATTATCAAAATTTAAAAAGAAAGATTTGTTGTCTGCTTCCACATGCCCGGAGCTGATTGTTAAGTTTGAGCTCTCAGAGGTAGCGTGCGAGCCTGTAACTGAAGGTGTAGATAAGATTCTATCGTCCTTATTATCTGTTTTCTTTGTTGGCATTAGATTTCCTCCTCTTCAATTTTATATTTACCTTTAATAGTATTCCCTTAGCTCAAAAAATAAAGTTAGCAGTTTTTTCATTTGTGAAAAATAATATTTGGAATATTAGTGCTTTTAAAAAAATAAAATATATAGTACACTATTATTACAAATAATAGCAGCATAAATGCGAGAGTATTCATGCTGAAATAAATAATATAGGGGGTTAATAGATGTTAAAACAAAACAACGAATACAGGGCATCAGCTAGGCGACAGCTTGCAGGAAAGTGGATGATAACTGTATTAATTATCCTGATATCATATATTCTTACTCAAGCCTTTCAGGCTAACAGCGGAATAAAATACAGCTATGTAAATGGAGAGCTTGTGCATAGGACAAGTGGGGCATTTGTTAATTTTGGAGCACTTATTAATTTTATATTGGCAGGTCCAATTGCACTTGGAATAACAACATATTTCTTGAAATTAGCAAGAGGGGAAAATGCAATTATAGAAGATATATTCAGTGGATTCAAAAACTTTGGAAATTCATTTTTATTAAATCTATTGGTAATAATATTTGTTGCTTTATGGAGTTCGATATTTATAATACCTGGTGCAATACTCGGAATAGTTTTCTTTATAAAACAATCCTTTGGTATGTTAGTATTAACAATAATAGTATTTGGTATCGCTTCATCAGTATCAGTAATAATGGCAGGTTTAAGATATTCTATGGCTTATTATATACTGCATGATAATCCAGAGATAAGTTCTATAGAAGCAATTAGAAGAAGTAAGGAAATGATGAAAGGAAACAAGGGTAAGCTTTTTATGCTTATGCTAAGTTTTATTGGATGGTTTATATTAGGCCTTTTAGCCCTAGTTATTGGACTTTTATGGGTTAGTGCATATTATAATACAACTAAAGCTAACTTCTATGAAGATTTAAAGCAGGGTTATGTTAGAGTAGAAAGCCTATAATATGAAGGGGTTGTATCAAAACAACTTAAACCTACTGCGTGGTATTTGAATCTTAGGAAACTTTCGCTTCGCAGATAAGACTAATAATTAAAAAATTTATAAACCCTAAATCCTATAAACTCGCTTTGCTCAGACAGTACAGGATTCTTAACGGCTTTATAAATTTTTTAATTAAAGTCTTATTACTGCTTGCTCAAATGTTCCTACATATTCAAATACCACACTAGGTTTGGCTGTTTTGATACAACCCCTTTAGTTATACAACTGTTTTTGAAGCTAAATTATTAATCCATTTTTTAGATAGTATTCTAGGAAGACCTATAATAAGCTTTGCAACTTCTTCCATATAAACCAGGGCATAAACATAATAAACTGGAAGGTGCCATACAAGTCCGCCAAGGAATACAAGAGGCACTCCTATAAGCCATACTCCTCCGGTATCTAATATTAAGCAAAATGTTGTATCTCCTCCGCTTCTAAGTATCCCAACTATGGAAGTAAAATTAAATACTTTTACCCAAAGGAATATTGAAAAAACTATAAGATTTTTAGCAGCATAATTATAAACTACAGGTGAAACCTTATAAGCAGATAATATCCAAGGTGATGTAAAAAATACAAGAATTCCTGCAAACATTGCAAATACAGGACCTAAGATAATAAAGCGTTTTGCATAAATAAATGCATCTTTTTCATTTCCTTCACCAATTTTATGGCCTATCATAACTGCACAAGCATTGCCAAGTCCCATAAATATTACCCAGGTAATTCTTTCTACCGTGCTTGATATATTGGTAGATGCAATAACTTCGGTACCCATTCTTGCATAAACTATTGCATACATAGTTACTCCGAGAGCCCAAATTGATTCATTTAATATTACAGGTATTGTCACTTTAAAGAAGTTAAGAATAAAGGCTTTTGATAAATCCATAAGCTCGCTGAACTTAGCGGCTATAACATTATTTTTTCTATACACTGCAAATAGAATTAAACACATTTCTATAATTCTGGCTATTAAAGTCGCTGTAGCAGAACCGTTGGTCCCCATTTTAGGAAAACCAAAGTAGCCGTATACAAGAAGGTAATTAAGAATAGTGTTAATAGCAAGAGCTGTAACGCTTACTATCATAGGGATTTTTACTTGTCCGGTGCTTCTTAAGGTAAAGGAATATGCAAAGGTTATGGAAGTTATAACATAACTAAAGACTATAATTTTTAAATACTGACTTCCAAGCATAATAACATCCGCATCTTTTGAAAATATGCTTAATATTTGTTTGGGAAAGAATAATCCGCCTAAGGTAAATAACAAAGCCGCACTGCAGCCAGTTAAAAGGCATAGTCCCAAAACTCTTCTTATATTTTTAATATCCTTATTGCCCCAATATTGAGCAGTGAATATAGAGGAACCGCTTGTTATACCAAACAAAAGAAGATTTAAAAGGAAAAAATACTGATTTGCGAGTCCGACGCTTGCAATGGCAGTTTCACCTAATCCTCCAATTATGATAGTATCAACAAGATTTAAAGAAGATAATATTAAATTTTGAAGTGCTATCGGTATAGCAAGTTTTAACATGGACTTAAAAAATTTTTTGTCATTAAATAATTGAATTATCCCCATAATTCCTCCTGTTCAAAAATATAATTAATTCCTAAATTTGGTGGCACATAGACTATTGTATAATATTTCTGACAGCTCTTCAACTTTTAATAGTTTTTTATATACCGTTATATTACAATAGTAATTGGAGATTATGGGGAAAAAGGGGGGCTTACAATGAAAACTTCAAAGAAGTTACTTAGTAAAGTAGAAATATATTCAGGGCTGCCTCGGACTATTTATATTCTTGCTATTGTACGTGTAGTAAATGCGATGGGTAATTTTGTTTATCCGTTTTTAACATTATTTTTAACAGAGCATATAGGCTTAAGTAAAAAAGATGCCGGTACATATTTTATGATTAGTGCTTTTGTTCAAGCTGCAGGTTCGCTGATTGGAGGAAAGCTTACTGATCATTTTGGGAGAAAGAAATTATATTTGATATTTCAAGGTTTTGCTGCCTTATGTTTTGCACCCTGTGCCTTTTTAGGAAATTCTATATGGATTCCAAGGCTTTTAATAACAGCGGGCTTTTTTATGAGTGCTGCCCAGCCGGCAAATTCGGCTATGATAACAGACTTAACCAACAAAGATAATAGAAAATCAGCATTTTCTTTATTATACCTTGGAATAAACCTTGGCTTTTCTGTAGGACCAATGATAGCGGGATTTTTATATAGAAATCATACAAGACTTATCTTTTTAGGTAATACTGTTTCAATAATTATAGCTTTAATATTACTATCAATATTTATAGAGGATACTCTCCCAAGTAAAGAAGAAATTGAAGAGAGCAAGGCTGCAAATGATACTGAATCTGCTGAAGATACAAATGTATTTAAGGCTTTGATTAGGAGACCATCACTATCTTTATTTTTAGTAGGGAAAACCATAAATGCCTTTGTATATTCAACTATAGGTTTTGTTATACCTATTCAAATGACTCAAGTTTTTGGAAGTGATTTAGGATCCAAGTATTTTGGTTTCGTTATGGCTACAAACGGCATAGTTATAATTATTTCTACAACCTTTATACTAAAATTGACTATGAAAATCAAACCTGTTATAAATGTAGCTTTGGCTTCATTGTTTTACGCTGTAGGTTTTGGAATGCTCGGCTTTGTAAACAGTTTTCCTTTATTTATATTTTCTGCAGTGTTATATACAATAGGAGAAATACTTGAAGCTACAAACTCAGGAGTTTATATTGCAAATCATTCTCCTATAAATCACAGAGGAAGATTTAACGCAGTAATCCCACTTATAACAGGAGTAGGTTTTTCCTTTGGACCTTATATTTTTGGAAGATTTATAGATTCCTATGGTATAAGAAAACTTTGGATAATGTGCTTCATATTAGCTTTTATTTCAAGTATTTTTATGAGATGGCTGAGAACTTATGAAATAAAACACAGATAATTGACGGGAGTGATGTAACAATGTTTAAAGCAGTTATATTTGATATGGATGGAGTAATAATTGACAGTGAGCCAGTTCACCTAAAGCTTGAATATGAGATATACGATGAATTGGGAATAGATGTAACGAGAGAAGAACATAGTACATTTGTTGGTACAACTTCTCATTACATGTGGGATACATTAAAGAAAAAATATAAGCTTTCTCAGGATCTGGACTACTTAGTTAACCACGCTAGGGAAAAATATTTTAATCATTTAACTTCTGAAGAGTGTGAAGTTGCTCTTGTTGAAGGAGTAAGAGATTTTATTAGAAAGCTTCATGAAAGAGGAACTAAATTAGCTATTGCTTCATCATCGCCTTTAAATGTTATTGAGGCTGTGGTAAAAATATTTAAGCTTGAAGAGTATTTTGAAGTTCTAGTAACAGGAGATATGGTTCGAAAAAGCAAACCAGAGCCAGATATTTTTATTTATGCAGCAGAAAAGCTTGGTGTTTCGCCTAACGAATGTATAGTAGTTGAGGATTCTCATAATGGAGTTAGAGCAGCTAAAAAAGCGGGCATGAAATGTATTGGATATAAAAATATATCCTCAGGCAATCAGGACATATCTATGGCAGATTTGGTTGTGGAAGCCTTTAGTGAAGTTGATGCTGACAGGTTATTTAAGTAGATTGCGAACTAAAGTTACCGCAGGCTGTGGTGTAAAGACCTTAGAGCCTTGTGTGGAAAATAATATTTTACTTTATGATAACTTTATGTATGTTCTAAGGCTTGCAATGCTGAAAAGCTAAGAGTCTCTAAGAATTCGCTTGACTTCTTGTTTCTTTAATGGCTGCAGGCTTCAAAATATCTTTAGTAAACTTAAAATACTTTTAACTTGCTCAAAAGAGAGACTCTAAGCTTTTTAGCATTGCTTCGCCAAGAACATGGGCAAAGTTATCAATCAAATTAAAATATTATTTTCCACACCTGCTCTCGGTCCTTACGCCCAGTCTATGCATCTTATACGCAATTATAATTGTATATCTATATGACTTATTTAATGGATGTTTATATAATTAAAACTTTTTAATGTCTGGCACTGGTTAATAATAGTGTTTATATGAGCATGTTCTTTGATACTGTAAAAAGTAAATCTATTGCAAACCGGCATGATTGCAGTAAATATTTAAATATTTTTATAGGTTTATATATAAATATATGAATGATAAAGTCATCATTACTTGTTTTAAACATGATTAGCTAGAAGGCAACAAAATTATTATAGGCGTGCTTTAAAGTCTGTAGGGCCGTGTGGAAAATAATATATAAGATTAATTGAGTATTTTGCCTATGTTCTTGGTGAAGTGAAGTCATAAAACTTAGAGCCTCTCTTCTGAGCTAACAAAAAGTAAAATATGATAGAAAAATTTTTTCTAGAAGCTTCGCTTTAAAGATAGCAGCAGTTAAAGCGAATTCCTAGAGGCTCTTAGTTTTATGGCTGCACAAACCTTAGAACATCCGCAAAGTAATTACTAAGATTATATATTATTTTCCACAATAAGCCCTGCGGACTTTAAAGCATAGCCTGTGACCATTGAGTTCGCAATTTTATCAAGTTATTTCTCAATATAAAGTATTCCAATAGTATTTGGTCCGCAGTGGCTTGAGATTACGCAGCCTGCCTGGGTTTCAATTATTTCCTTAACATCAATATGTTTATTAAGTTCATTTTTTAAGTAGCCTGCATCATTGCTTATTGAGTGAGTTACCATAACTCTTTCAGGCGATATATTACCTTTTTCCTTTATAACACTGTTAAGCATAGTGTTAAGAGCACGTGCTCTTTTACCCATTAATTTTTGACCAAGAACCATTTTCCCGTCCACTACCTTTACTACAGGTCTGATTTTTAAAACCCCGCCAAAAAAGCTTTCTAATGCAGAACATCTTCCGCCCATAAAAAGATAATCTAAAGTATCAATTATAAAAGCTGTTTTTATTTTAGGAACAAGTGCTTTAACTCTTTCAGCAATTTCAAAAGCATTCAAACCTTCATTTCTAAAATCAACAGCTTTCATAACAAGAAGGCCTATTGCAGAGGATAGGTTTAATGAATCAACAATATGTATTCTTCCCTCCGGAAATTGATTTGCAGCAAGCACTGCATTTTGTAAATGTGAAGATAAAGCTGATGAAAGGCCAATAAATATAATATCGTAGTTATCATCAATGTAAGGTTTAAAGGTTTTATAAAATTCTGCTGGAGGAGCAGCAGAGGTTTTTGGAAGCATGTTATATTCTTCAACTTTTCTATAAAGCTCTTCAGTACTAATATCTACTCCATCTTTGAAGCTTTTTTCATCAAAATTTACGTACAAAGGAATAATTGATATATCATTTTCTTTTATAAGGTCAGGTGTGAGATCACTTGTGCTGTCTGTAAAAATTTTAATCTTATTCATCCTACTCCCCTTCCAGCGTAATAGATATAATTTTAAAATTGAAATCTATATATTAAATATTGATTACGAAGTTAAAATGGTAAAATTACATTAATAAATTCGAAATGATAGGTTTTCAATATTTGGACATAAGTACAATTATATACTATGATTGTCCACATAGGAATATTTCATATTGAAAACATTTTGTAAAATAAAATTCCAAGTTAAACCTTAGAAATTCATCTACAGGAATTAACTTGGAATCATTTTTATTTATTAAGTTTTGTTTTTATGGTTGTCCAATAATTTTCATCTTCAAGACCTAATCTCCAGATTGCTATACCCTTTAGATTACTGTTATTTACTATATTGAGCTTATATCCTATGCTTGTACTGTTTTCGAAATAAACAGAATGTGAACCCTTGCTGTCAGTATAATTAAAGTAAGGAACCTGAGCAGTGGAATCCCATTGAATTTGAGCCCCATTATTCGCTGCAATGCTTGCAGCAGTTGCTATGCTTACAGACTTTGTTGATACAGTTTTTCCACCACTTACTGTCCAGTCATATCCATAGGCTGCTATACCAAGAAGAAGCTTAGATTTAGGTATTACTGAAGAAGCATAATTTACTATTCTCTGTACCCATCCAATTGATGCTACTGGTCCAGGCTGTCCTCCCGGATAGTGCTCATCATAAGTCATTAGTATAACTTGATCCGAATAACTTCCAAGCTTGGCGTAATCATAGGCATAAACCCATTTTTCAGCCTCTGAGGTCTTAGCAGGAAGCGCAATAGAAACAATGAAGCCTTGAGGGTGAAGCATATTGTATAAATCTCTCATAAAGGCTGTAAACACATCTCTATCAGAGGATTTTAATAGCTCAAAATCAATATTTACTCCAGAGAAGCTGTTGGACATTAATGAGTTTTGTATTCCGCTTAATAGGTTTGCTCTGGCTGTAGAATTGGTTAAAACATCATGGGCTAAATCTCCATTAAATTCATTTCTAACTACCGCTAGAGGTTTAATCCCATTGCTGTTTGCAAAAGAAACCTGGCTTTTTGGAAATACATTATTTTGTATATATAAACTTCCATCAGTATTTACTATATAAGTGTGTGTAGCAAGCTCATCTATAATTGTACTGTGAGGCTTCATAGAATTTAATGAAGAAGTATCACTTGATGAGTAATAAGTTCCGTAACCAAGCACAATTTTATCTGAAGAAGGTATGCTTGGTGGTGCAGGTTTTGGTGACGATACCGGAGCTGCAGGTGCAGGTGCTGGCGTTGGAGCTGGTTGAGCAGCAGGTGTCGTAGAGGTAGATGTCGATACAGTAGACTTCGAAGCCTGAGCAGTGGAAGTTGAAACAGGTGAAGATGTTTTTGAACTTGTACTTGCAGAAGCTGGAGCCGCAGTGCTGCTTGAAGTATTTTTACTTGGAATACTTGAAGCAGGGGTTAATTTGGAAGTCTCATTAACAAATATATTTGCAGCGGCAACAGTTTTAGGTATACTCTTCTGATCAGCAGAGCTGTTTGAAGGAATACTATTAGCTGAAGACTGCAAAGGCTGAGTAACAGATTTTTCTATCTGTTTTGCTTGAGTGATGACAGATGTTTGAGCTTCACTTTTTACCCCAAAAGCAGTGTTTGAACTTAGTGCTAATAATGAAAAAGCAATTATTGCAGATAAAAAACTTTTAGATTTTTTCATAATTTTCTCCTTTCTTTCGAAACACTGGGTAATCTAGATCACTCGCTCCCATTCGGGCACTGGGTAACTTAAGACATTCGATTCGCTCATAAGTTACCCGCTAAAGTCCATTTAGGACTTTAGCCTCGAAGATTACCCGTTGAAGTCCATTTAGGACTTCAACCTCCTTGTTGATTATGTCTCTTCCTTGAGGCACTTTAGTATGATAAAATTGATATATTAGAATTATCGATGGGATTTTTATAAAATTCAGAAGTAATATATGGAAGTAAATTTATAGTAAGCTTTAAAAGTATAATTGTGTTTGATATGATATTTATGGATATTGTTATTGACTATAAGGGGGAGGACAAGTGGATATTGTTATAATTTTTGTGTTATGTTTTATATTATTGCTTGTTAGTTCATTTAAAGGGATTTTTGTTGGTTATCCTTTATTTATAAGTCTTATTTTATTTATATTGCTTGGAGTAAAGCGAAAGTTTGAGATGAAAGCTTTAATTAAAATGGCTTATGATGGCGGGAAAAAATCTTTAATTATTTTAAAGATATTTATTTTGATTGGAGCTATAACCGCTTCATGGATGGCAGCCGGAACCGTACCAGCTATTGTGTACTATGGAATGAAATTTTTAAATCCTCATATATTTGTACTTTCAGCTTTTTTGATAAGTTCCTTAGTATC
Organism: Clostridium rhizosphaerae; assembly: GCF_016765585.1. Classification (GTDB taxonomy): domain Bacteria; phylum Bacillota; class Clostridia; order Clostridiales; family Clostridiaceae; genus Clostridium_AT; species Clostridium_AT rhizosphaerae. Next base: position 172,328 of record NZ_JAESWC010000014.1, on the reverse strand, counting down.
TTTTCTTATAGGAACTTCCTTTGGAACTATAGGAACAATTGGAGTGGCATTAATGGTAATGGCTCGGAGCGGAAATGTTAATGCAGCACTTACTGCAGGGGCTGTTCTTTCAGGAGCCTATTTTGGAGACAGATGTTCTCCCATGTCCTCCAGCGCTAATTTAATAGCTCACTTAACTGATACAGATATTTATGACAACATAAAAAATATGTTTAAAACTTCCATAGTTCCTTTTTTATTTGCGTGCATTTTATATTTGATATTTTCATTGAGGTATCCTTTAAGTCATAGTGGAAATATTATAAATTCAGAAATAATGAAGGTATTCAATGTAAACTTAATTACTATACTGCCCGCAGCAATTATATTAATATTTTCTTTTTTTAAGGTGGATGTAAAGCTTCTTATGCTTATAAGTATATTGATAGCCTGCGCCATAGCAATAGTATTGCAAAAGGTCAGCATAGTAGAAATGACAAAGTATTTATTTTTAGGCTATAGCATGCCTTATGAAAATCCGTTAAAAGATATAATAAAAGGCGGGGGGATACTCTCCATGCTGAAGGTGTCGATTGTTGTATTTATATCCTCAGGATTTACCGGAATCTTTGAAGGTACTGGAATGCTTGATGTAATTGAGACACTGTTAAGAAAAGCAAAAGGCAGATATGACTTGTTCGCTTCTTCTATTTTAGTAAGCATAGTCTCAGCTGCTTTTGGCTGTAGCCAGACTTTAGCGGTAATTTTAACGCACCTGCTTATAAAAAAGTCTTATGAGGAAAATAACATAGCAAAGGAAAGCTTTGCGGTAGATTTGGAGAACACAGCAATAGTTATTTCTCCAATGATTCCTTGGAACATAGCTGTCTTAGTACCTTTAACAACATTAGGGGTAAATTTGAAAGCTATAGGGTTTGCTTTTTATTTGTTCTTGATACCAATAATTAATTTGATATATTTTAGGTTTAATAGAAAGAGGGCTTCAATTTAATGAAGCCCTCTTTAATATTATAACTTTTGTCTTTCTACATAATGAGTGTGAAGCAATTCATGTGCTTTTTCTCCATAGGGTTCTCCTAGGAATTCTTCGTAAAGCTTAAGTACAGCTTCATTTTCATGAGACTTACGGCGAACCTTGCCTCTGTCTTCGCTGTAAATACCTTCAGCACGTTTCTTAAGTATTTCAACATCTCCGTGGATATATGGCTGTCCGCCTCCGCCAATACAGCCGCCTGGACATGCCATTATTTCTATAGCATGATAGTTAGCTTCTCCAGCTCTTATAGCCTCAAGAATCTTTCTAGCATTTCCAAGACCGTGAGCAACAGCAACATTAACATCCATATCATTTATCTTAACTGTAGCTTCTTTAACTCCATCCATACCTCTTAATGCATGAAATTCAACATTTTCAAGAGTTTCTTCGGTTAACCATTCGTAGGCTGTACGAAGAGCTGCTTCTAAAACTCCGCCTGTTGCGCCAAATATTACTGATGCACCTGTTGATTCCCCAAGAGGATTATCAAATTCGCCTTCTTCTAAGGAATTAAAATCTATTCCAGCTTCTTTAAGCATTTTAGCAAGTTCTCTTGTAGTTATTACTATATCTACATCTTGATTTCCGTTGTTTGAAAGCTCTGGTCTTGCAGCTTCATATTTCTTAGCAAGGCAAGGCATAACTGAAACAACAACTATATTTTCTGGAGCTATCCCCATTTTTTCAGCTAAATAAGTTTTTGCTACAGCGCCAAACATTTCGTGTGGTGATTTACAGCTGGATGGTATATCTAAAAGATCAGGGAATTGATGCTCAAAGAATTTAACCCATCCAGGGCAGCAGCTAGTTAATATAGGAAGTCTTCCGCCATGCTGAAGTCTGTGAACAAATTCAGATGCTTCTTCCATTATAGTTAGGTCAGCTGCAAAGTCGGTGTCAAATATTTTATCAAAACCTAAGGATCTTAAAGCTGAAGCCATTTTTCCAGTTACAACTGTTCCTGGCTCCATTCCGAATTCTTCACCAAGAGCAACTCTTACTGCTGGAGCAGTCTGAACTATAACATACTTATCCTTGTTCTTTAATGCTCTCCAAACCTTTGGAACATTGTTTACTTCTGTGAGTGCTGCTGTTGGACATACAGCAACGCATTGTCCACAGAAGGTACAGGAGGTTTCTGTCATTGGAAGATTGAATGCAGGGGATACAACTGTCTGGAAACCCCTATCAACTCCTGATAATACATTTACTGTCTGAACATTGCTGCACATAGTTTCGCAGCGTCTGCAAAGTATGCATTTATCAAGATTTCTAACTATAGAATAGCTTGAATCATCTATTTCATAAGTAGACATTTCACCTTTATAAGGTATTTCACGAACTCCTAAGTCAGCAGCAAGCTTTTGAAGCTCACAGTCTGTATTCTTTTCGCAGATTAAGCAGTCCTTTGGATGGTCGGATAGTAATAGCTCAACTACTGTTCTTCTTGCATTTATTGCACGAATGCTGTTAGTTCTCACTACCATCTTATCAAACACAGGAGTAGCGCATGCAGGAGCTAAGTTTCTTCTTCCATCTACTTCAACTACACATACTCTGCAGGAAGCAATTTGGTTAACCATCTTTGTATCATGTAAATTTAGGTGACACAAAGTAGGGATTTTTATATTTAATAGTTTAGCAGCTTCAAGTATAGTAGTTCCTTCTTCTACTTGAACTTGTCTGTTATTAATGGTTACAGTTACTAAACTCAAAATCTTCACCTCTTCCGATAAATTTTTTGCTTATATATCAATTTGTTAACTTTATGCAGCTGCTATCTTTTAATTATTGCTTTAACTGGGCATGCCGTCATACAAGCACCGCACTTAATACATTTATCCTGTCCTATTACATGCATTTCTTTAACCTTACCGCTTATGCAGGATACTGGACATTGTCTAGCACACTTTGTACATCCAATACACTTATCAGTAACATGATATTGTAATAGTGATTGACATACTCCAGCAGGGCATCTCTTTTCTCTAACATGAGCTTCATATTCGTCCATAAAATATTTCATTGTACTTAATACCGGATTTGGAGCAGTTTGACCAAGTCCGCAAAGTGAAGTATCTTTAATTGTTTCAGCAAGCTCTGGTAGATCAATTAAATCTTGTTCTGTACCTTTACCCTCAGTAATTCTTGTCAGTATTTCAAGAAGTCTCTTGTTACCAACACGGCATGGAGTACATTTTCCACAGGATTCATCAACTGTAAATTCAAGATAGAATTTAGCTATATCGACCATACAGTTGTCTTCGTCCATAACAATCATTCCGCCTGAACCCATCATTGAGCCTGTTGCATTTAAGGATTCATAGTCTATTGGAATATCAAGCATGGAAGCAGGAATACATCCGCCGGAAGGTCCACCGGTTTGAACTGCCTTAAACTTACGTCCATTTTGAATTCCTCCGCCGATATCATAAATAATTTCCTTTAAAGCTGTTCCCATCGGAACTTCAACAAGACCAACGTTATTGATTTTTCCTGCAAGTGCAAAAACCTTTGTTCCTTTGGAAGTCTTTGTGCCAAGAACATTATACCAGCTTGGTCCGTTTATAATAATTGGAGGTATATTAGCAAAGGTTTCAACATTATTAACACATGTTGGCTTTTCCCAAAGTCCGCTTACTGCTGGGAAAGGAGGCTTTGTTGTAGGCTCTCCACGACTTCCTTCAATAGAGTGGATAAGAGCTGTTTCTTCTCCGCAAACGAAAGCACCAGCACCATACTTAATGTAAAGATCAAAGTCAAAACCTGTTCCTAAAATATTTTCTCCTAGAAGTCCAAGTTCTCTTGCTTGAGCTATTGCAGTTCTGAGTCTTTCAATAGCTAGAGGGTATTCAGCTCTAATGTAGATATATCCTTTGCTAGCACCGATAGCATAGCCAGCTATTGCCATTGCTTCTATAATACTGTTTGGGTCTCCTTCAAGAATGGAACGATCCATAAATGCACCTGGATCTCCTTCGTCAGCATTACAGATTATATATTTTTGTTCAGCTTTGCTTCTTCTTGCAAACATCCACTTTTGTCCTGTGGAGAATCCGCCGCCGCCGCGGCCTCTAAGTCCTGAATCAATCATGTTTTGAATAACATCTTCAGGTTTCATGGAAGTTAATGCTTTTCCAAGGGCTAAATAACCATTAGCTGCAATATATTCATTTATATCTTCAGGATTAATAAGTCCGCAGTTTCTAAGAGCTATTCTGTGCTGCTTTCCATAGAAGGACATTTCATCCTGCCTTTTTACTTTCTCCTTTATAGTAGGCTCTTCATAAAGAAGTCTTTCTACAACTTTTCCGTTAACAAGATGGTCTACAACTATATCCTCTGCATCTTCTGGAGTTACATGAACATAGAATACGTTATCAGGACTTATCTTAACAATAGGTCCTTTTTCACAAAAACCGAAACATCCTGTTATTGATACGGTAATTTTATCAGAAAGGCCTGCTAGATTTATATAACGGTTTAAATTTCTAATTATTTGATCACTTCGGGAAGCCTTACATCCTGTTCCACCGCAAACTAATATTTCTCTTTTTTCTATAATTGTTTCTGAAGGTATACTGTCATGCGCAAGCTGTCTTAAATTGAGAAGAGGTTTACATTCTTCATGTAAATTTTCAAGTTCCTCTAAAGAATGGATTCTGTTCAAATTAGTTCCCTCCTTAATCCCCTTTAATCTTGGTATTCTGCCAATATTTTTTTTACATCGTTTGGTGTAACATGACCATAAACTCTATCGTTTATAGTTACTACTGGGGCAAGTCCACAAGCGCCAACGCAGCGAAGAACTTCCACTGTAAATTTTCCATCAGCAGTAGTTTGTCCTACTTTAACACCTATTTGTTTTTCAAATTCAGCTAATACATTAGCTGCACCACGGACAAAGCAAGCTGTTCCCATACATATATTTACAACATATTCTCCTCTAGGAGTTGTTGTGAAGTAGGAATAAAAGCTTACTACTCCATACACTTTTGAAGCAGGAACATTCAGTTTTTCTGCTACAAACTGCTGTACCTCTTCAGGTAAGTATCCAAAGATATGTTGAGCTTTGTGAAGAACTTCGATTAAAGCACCTTTTTTATCAGGAAGTTCATTTATAAACTCCTCAAGCTCGTGAAACTTTTCCTCAACAAGGACGCTTTTACACATTTACAATAATTCCTCCTTTAGTCGGAAACACTGAGCAATTAAAGATTGCTCACTTCCGTTCGCTAACTGATTGTTATATATTTAACAATCAAGTGCATAAAAATAGATAATTACAAAAATGTAACTAGATATTAAGATGATATTTTTACCTTACTATACCATTATACAGGATATTGTACAAAAAATTAAGTGTTTTTTGAAAAGTTACAATATTATTTTTTATCTGTTAATAGATTGATTCTATTGCAATATTAATTTTGCTAAATTCATGAATTAAAAAAAGCATAAAGGAAGTTTTTTCCTTCATGCTTTGTTAAATAATTAATTTCTTTGGCAGATATAAACGCCTGCAACTATTAAAAAGGCTGTTAGCAGTTTAATAGGATTAAGACTTTCTTTAAGAATTAAAACTGATAAAATTATTGAAAACATAGGTACTAAATTTATAAATATAGAGGTTTTGCTGGGACCTATTTGCTTTATAGACAGCTGCTGTACAAGATATCCTATGACGGATGGGAATATGCTCATATAAACTACAGAGATATAAGAGTAATAAGGTATATTATTTAAAAGCCTCCATGGTGCTTCATATATTACAAAAGGAGTAATTAAAATAGTACAGAATAAGAAACTGTAAAAAGTAAGTGTCATGGGTGAGTATCGCAGCATTACCCATTTGCTGAACACCCCATAGGATGCCCACATAAGCACTGCAAGCAGCATAATAAGATCACCTTTATTAAAATAAAAGCTTTTTATCACAGATAAATTAGCATTTGTTAAGGTTAAGAAAACTCCTATAAAAGATAAGAGGATTCCTAAGAATCTTTTGTAATTAATTTTATCCTTAAGAAAAATAATGCTTAATATTGTTGTTATAATTGGATTTGAAGCTCCTATTATAGAAGAATTTATTGCAGTTGTATATTTTACAGCTGTAAAAAATAGTACATGATATCCAAACATACCCACTAAGCCTGTAAATAAAAATACTGGTATATCTGGTTTAGTAAGTTTTTTAATATCCTGTTTTGTATATTTTATTATTCCGCATAGAATTATAGTTGCTATAAAGAACCTCAAAAAGGTTAGTGTAAAGGGTGGAATAAAAGGTGAAGAAAGCTTTGCAGCTATAAAAGCTCCTGCCCAAAATATTGTTGAAAGTATCATTAAAGAATATATTTTTAAATTTGACAAATTAATTTCTCCTTTCGTTCGAAACACTGGGTAGTTTAAAGCGCTTGTTCCCACTCGCAAACTACCCGTACAAGTGCATTTAGCACTTGTACCTCCTTTCAGTCGAAACACTGGGAATCTTGGAGTGCTCACTCCCGTCTAATATGACACGTTTGGCACCTTAACCTACATAACCATTTTGATTTAAAACGCTGTCATTGTCAAACAGAGATTTGCTAATTTGAAACTACAAAATGTCCATCCTGAATAAAATAAAAAAACTACCATAAACTAATATAGATACTTTATAAAACAAAAGCTGTATGATATAATATTAATTAATTCATACTAAAACAGTATGGATTAATAATGGTATAATTATGAAGTTAAGGTCCTAAATGGACTTTAATGAGTAGTTTGAGAGCGGAAGTGGGTATATTAAATCACTCGGTGTTCCGGATGATAGGAGGTTAAAACTCTAAAAGGGTTTTAACGAGTAATTTTCGAGCGGAGCGAGAGTTTTAAATTACTCAGTGTTCCGACTGAAAGGAGGAAAAAATGAGCAAGGTTACTGGAGATATGACAATTGGTGAAGTAGTTAGAATGCATCCAGATGCTTCTAGAGTACTTATGTCCTTTGGAATGGGATGCATAAGCTGCCCAGGAGCGCAAATGGAAACTGTTGAACAAGGGGCTATGGTTCACGGAATAGACCCAGAAGAAATGATTGAAGCATTAAATAATTTATTTAATGAATAATATAAATGCCTAGGCTAATTACCTAGGCATTTATAATTACTTTAATATCTTAACACTTCCTGAAGAAGTGTTTATTTTAACTTTGTTTTTATCGCTCCCCACTGTTCCAATAAGTTCGTGTCTTCCTGTCTCGCCTTTTACTGTTATTGGAAAGTCAGTTTTTATTCCGCCAGAGCTGGTACGTGCGCTTAAATAGAAGTTTGAGTTTTCTGGAAGCCTGATTTCAACACTTCCTGAAGAAGACTCTACGTTAATATCATTATCAAAAGCTGCATAATCAATTTTTGTATCCCCGGAGGAAGAAGAAACCTTTAAATCTCCCGTAAAACCTGTAACTCTTTTGCTTCCTGAGGAATTTGATAATTTTGAGGTTTTTGTAGTGAGTTTATCAGCTTTTAAACTTCCTGAACTGGTGTTAAAAACAAAATTATCAGCAGAAATATTTTCTATATTTGTATCCCCGGAGCTTGCATTGCACTCTAAACTTGAAAGCTTTAGGTCTTTAACATTAAAGTTTCCAGAGGAAGAGGAGAGTTTTAACGCACTTGTATAGGAATTAGGAATATAAACATCAAGCTTTAAAGATGAACTGAAAAATCCTATTACCATATTAATTTTGCTTTTTACATTAATGTATAAGTTATCTCCGGATGTATAGCATTCAAGCTCGGGTTTTATATAAGGGCCGCTGCTTATAATTTTTCCGTTTAAGATAGCTTTAACTTCGCTTCCATCAACTGGTATTATATTAATATCAGGACTTGCTACACTGACTCTTATTTCTTTTATTCCATTAACATTTGAAGTCTTTTCTTCATTAATATCATAATTACCTTTTGCGCCGTTAAAAGAAGTCTTAGCGGAGCTAAAAAATACAATAGCACCTAATCCATAAGCAATAAACATTGTTGCCACAAGATACAGAACAATTTTTTTCATATTCCAATTACTCATTATTTAAGCCCATCCTTTACATTCTTTTAATAATTCTCATATTCCAGTTGAGGTATTTTGAGGTGCCTTTAAAAAAGTATTTTGCAATATAGCAGTCTCCTATAAAGAATAATGCTCCAAAGGCAATAGTTCCAACTCCAAATAAAAATGCTGCAGAAGGAGAAACGTTAAAAGGAACACCGAAGAAGTTGTTTGTAAAAGGAAGCAGCATAGTTCCAAAAGTCATAAAAGCTCCTCCTAAAAAGGCTCCGACAGCTCCTGCAAATAGGCCGATAAGTGCCCCTAAAAGTCCTAAGTAAGGTCCAAGTATGAATATTAAGTTGAATAAAAGCAGTCCAATGGCTGCAATTATTGATATAGATACATCTTCTGCAGTAGTTTTATTCTTATTATAGCTGGTATTCATATTGTTATTCATATTTTCATTAGCTTCATTAATAGCAGCTTTTTCAAAGTTTAAATTTGTCTTATATTGATTAGCAATGCTTTCAGGATCACCAAGCTCAGCTATAAGAGCTTCTTCTGTTTTTCCACTCTCAATTCCAAGTCTAAAATGCTCTTCATAATCATATAAAATATCTTTTCGTTCTTCTTCTGTAAAACCTGAAAGGGAGGAGTTTAGATTTCTTAAAAAATCTTCCTTATTCATTTATTTTAGTCTCCTTTACTATATTGTTAACACCTTCAACAAGGTCGTTCCATTCCATTAATATTTCTTCCTTAGTAGCTTTGCCAATCTCTGTAAGCTTATAGTACTTTCTAGGGGGGCCTTCCTGCGATTCTTGTAAGTAAGTTGTAAAATATCCTTCCTGATTTAATCTCCTAAGTATAGGATAGATTGTTCCGTCAGAAATTTCAATATTTTTGGAAATTTCACTGACTAGCTCATAACCATAGCAGTCTTTTTTATCTAATACAGCTAAAACACATAGTTCGAGTATTCCTTTTTTTAATTGGGTATTCATAGCATCAATCCTTTTGGTTAATTTTAACTATCTATAGTATAACATCTAGTATTGTACATTGCAAGATACTAAACAATAATATAGACTATAAATTTAAAAAATAACAATTATTTACTTTAAACGGTGCTGTGCTATAATAAAAATACAGTGATATTTATCATTAGTTCCTATAAGGTGGTATAAGATGATTAAGTTAGAAGAAACCTTGATAGAAAATCCTGTAATAGCTGCGATTAGAAACGATAGCGATTTAAATAAAGCTATTTTCAGCAATGCAGAAGTTGTATTTGTATTATATGGAAATTTAATGAATGTTAAGGATATTTGTGAAAAACTGAAGGCTGCTAAAAAAATAGTTTTTATACATTTAGATATGATTGAAGGTTTAAGGGGAGATGTATTTGGTATAGAATACATAAAACAATATGCAGATCCATATGGTATAATCACAACAAAACCTACAAATATTAGGCATGCAAAACAGTTCGGATTGTGCACTATACAAAGAATTTTTATAATTGACTCACTATCATTAGAAACTGGAATTAAAAATATACGGGAGGTAACTCCGGATGCAGTCGAGGTTATGCCTGGGATTGCAAGCAAGATAATAAATATAATTCAGAATAAAGTTAAGGCTCCTATTATTGCAGGAGGTCTTATAAATAATAAAAAAGATGTTATAGAAGCGCTTTCCAGCGGAGCGGTTGCAATATCAACAAGCAGTTCAGAGCTATGGAACATGTAAAATAAAATTATAATTGGCAGAGAAGTGAGAGCCAGATTATAGTAATGCCTGAGGGCTTTATTATGATGTGGTTTTTTTATTAAATTGAATGTAATTGTTTACAAGTTTATCATAAAAGGGGATGTATTAAGTGAAATATGTAATGTCTTTAGATCAAGGAACAACAAGTTCAAGATGTATTATTTTTGATAAGAGCGGTTCTATCGTCAGTATGGCACAAAAAGAGCTGAAACAAATTTATCCTAAGGCTGGGTGGATAGAGCAGGATCCTATAGAAATCTGGGCTACTCAGTTTGGTGTTGCGGTAGAGGCACTCTTAATGGCAGGGCTTCAGGCTAAGGATATAGCTGCTATAGGAGTTACAAACCAAAGAGAAACAACAGTAGTTTGGGATAAGAGGACAGGAATACCTGTTTATAATGCAATAGTATGGCAGTGCAGAAGAACAGCAGATACTTGTGAAGATTTAAAAGGTCAAGGCTTTGATAAAATAGTAAAAGAAAAAACAGGATTATTAGTAGATCCGTACTTTTCAGGTACAAAAATAAAATGGATATTAGATAATGTGCCTAAGGCAAGAGAGGAAGCAGAAAGAGGAAATCTTATTTTTGGAAATATTGATAGTTGGCTTATATGGAATCTTACTAAGGGTCAGGTGCATATAACCGATTACTCAAATGCCTCAAGAACAATGCTCTTTAATATACACACCTTAGAATGGGATGATGAGATTTTAAAGGTTTTAAACATACCAAAGAGTATGCTTCCTGAAGTTAAGCCATCGAGTGATATTTATGGCTATACAAACAAAGTTTTATTTGGAGAAGAAATAGCTATAGCAGGAGACGCTGGAGACCAACAGGCAGCCTTATTCGGACAGGCTTGTTTTAAAGAGGGTACAGCTAAAAATACTTATGGAACAGGTTGTTTTATGCTTATGAATACAGGCACTAAAGCAGTAACTTCGAAGCATGGGCTTCTTACTACAATAGCTTGGGGAGTAGATGGGAAAGTAGAATATGCACTTGAAGGAAGCATATTTGTAGGGGGAGCGTCTATTCAATGGCTTAGGGATGAATTAAGAATGTTAAAAGATGCTTCAGAATCTGAAAGGTATGCTTCAGCTGTTGAAGATACAAATGGAGTTTATGTAGTACCTGCGTTTACCGGACTAGGTGCACCTTATTGGGATCCCTATGCAAGAGGAACGATTGTAGGGCTTACAAGAGGAACAAAAAAGGAGCATTTTATAAGAGCTACATTAGAATCAGTTGCTTATCAAACCTATGATGTTTTAAAAGCTATGGAAGAAGACTCTAATATATCCTTGGTTGAACTTAATGTGGATGGTGGAGCAAGCTCAAATAACTTTTTGATGCAGTTTCAGTCTGATATATTAGGTGCTCAGGTTGACAGGCCTCAGGTTGTAGAAACAACAGCTCTTGGTGCAGCTTATCTTGCAGGGCTTGCTGTAGGCTATTGGAAGGATAAAGAGGAAATCTCACAAAATAGAAGGATAGCAAAGAGTTTTAAGACTCAAATGGAGGATCAAAGGAGAGTAAAGCTTTTAAAAGGCTGGCATAGAGCTTTAAGGAGGGCCATGGAGTGGGAGAAAGAAGAAGATTAAAGTTGTTGAAAGTATATTGATAAAGTAGTATAATAAAGACAGGCGAGAGAGTGAGAGCCATTATCCAAGGGAGAACCTTGGATAATGGCTCTTTTTTTGCAAAAAATTAAAAACGTATTTAATAGTTAAAAAAGTATAGTTTAATCAATAGATTTGAAAGGGGAAGTAGAGTATGTATGATGTTGCAATTATAGGGGCTGGGGTTATTGGATGTTCTATAGCTAGAGAATTATCAAAGTATGAATTAAAGATATGTGTATTGGAAAAGGCTTCAGATATAGCCGCCGGCACAACAAAAGCAAACAGCGCTATAGTGCATGCCGGATTTGATGCAAATCCTGATTCCATAAAAGGAAAGCTAAATGCAAAAGGAAATGCTATGTTTGACAGGCTATCAGAGGAGCTGGATTTTCCTTTTAAAAGAATAGGAGCTTTTGTACTTTGTTTTGATGAAAAGAATTTATACAAATTAGAGGAACTAAAAAAACAGGGAGAAACAAACGGAGTACCTGGACTAGTAATTTTAAATAAGGAAGAAATTAAGAAGCTTGAGCCTAATATATCTGAAGACGCAGTGGCAGCACTTTATGCACCTTCCAGCGGGATAGTCTGCCCTTATGAAATGACTATTGCATTAGCAGAAAATGCAAACTGCAATGGAGTAGAATTTAAATTTGAAACAGAAGTAAAAAACATTAAAAAAAATGATAGAGGATATTTAATCAATACAAGTAATGGTGAAATTGAAGCAGCGTTAATAATAAATGCTGCAGGAGTATATGCTGATGAAATAAATAATATGGTGAGCAATAAAAAACTAAATATAGTGCCAAGAAAGGGGCAGTATCTGCTTTTTGACAAAGAAGCAGGTAACTTGGTTTCAAGAACAATATTTCAGCTTCCAACAGCAATGGGAAAGGGAGTATTAGTAACTCCAACGGTAGATGGAAATCTTTTATTAGGGCCAAATGCTTCTGATATAGAGGATAAAAATAACTTAATTACATCAAAGGAAGGTATGGATGAAATAGTAAGCAAGGGAAAGTTAAGTGTTAAGGCACTTCCATTAAATAAGGTTATTACTTCTTTTTCTGGATTAAGAGCTCACAGTGAGGCAGATGATTTCATTATTGGTGAAGCATATGATGCTGAAAACTTTATTAATGCAGCTGGTATTGAATCACCTGGGCTTTCAAGTGCACCTTCTATTGGTTTAATGATAGAAAATATTATTGCCCAAAAGCTTAAACCGAAAAAAAATGAAAACTTTAATCCTATAAGAAAAGGAATTCCAAAGTTTAGAGAATTAAGTAACGAGGAAAGAAACAAGCTTATAAAGGAAAGACCTGAATACGGAAAGATAGTTTGCAGATGTGAGGTTGTAACAGAGGGAGAGATTATAGATTCAATTAGAAGACCATTAGGAGCTAGAAGCCTAGATGGTGTGAAGAGAAGAACAAGAGCAGGCATGGGAAGATGTCAGGCAGGATTTTGTTCTGCTAAGATAGTTGATATACTGGCTAAGGAATTGAATATAGTACCTACTGAAGTAACTAAATTTGGAGGAGACTCTAAGGTTCTTATTGAAAAAAACAAAGAAAGTTTTGTGTAGAATGGGGGATTAGGAATGATTAATTACGATATAGTCATAGTTGGAGGAGGACCTGCAGGTCTAGCTGCTGCAATTGCAGCAAAGGAGCAAGGAACTCATAATATTTTAATCCTGGAAAGAGAAAATCAGCTTGGTGGAATATTAAATCAGTGTATCCATAATGGCTTTGGTCTTCATACTTTTAAAGAAGAGCTTACAGGACCTGAGTACGCTCAGAGATTTATTGATAAAGCTTTAGAACTTAAGGTTCCATATAAGCTAAATACAACAGTTCTTGATATTAATGAAAATAAAATTATTACAGCTGTAAATGATAGTGATGGAATTATAGAAATACAGGCTAAGGCTGTGATTTTAGCTATGGGCTGCAGAGAAAGGCCAAGAGGAGCTATAAATATTCCTGGAAGCAGATGTGCAGGCATATACTCAGCGGGAACTGCTCAAAAGTTTGTAAATGTTAAGGGATATTTACCTGGGAAGGAAATCGTAATATTAGGTTCCGGAGATATAGGCCTTATAATGGCAAGAAGAATGACCCTCGAAGGCTGCAAAGTTAAAGCTGTTGTAGAGCTTATGCCGTACTCAAGCGGACTTAAAAGAAATATTGTGCAGTGTCTTGATGACTATGATATACCGTTAAAGTTAAGTCATACAGTTATTGATATAAAGGGAAGGGATAGAGTTGAAGGAGTCACTATTGCAGAGGTAGACAGCAATAGAAATCCAATAAAGGGAACTGAAGAATATATATCCTGCGATACTTTACTGCTTTCAGTAGGGCTTGTGCCTGAGAATGAACTATCTAAAAAGGCTGGGGTAAAACTAAGTACGGCTACCAACGGAGCAGAGGTTAACGAAAGCATGGAGACTAATGTGGAAGGTATTTTTGCCTGCGGAAATGTTTTGCATGTCCATGATCTTGTAGATTACGTAACTCTTGAGAGTTATACAGCAGGAAAAAATGCAGTAAAGTATGTAAAAGGAAAAAATATCTCCGGGAGAACTATAGAAGCTGTTGCTGAAGATGGAATAAGTTATATAGTTCCTAATTTTATTAATCCTTTAAATATAGAGGATTATGTTGATGTTAAATTTAGAGTAAGAAAAGTATTTAATAACAGCTTTATATCTGTTTATTTTGATGATGTAAGAGAGATGCATCTAAAGAAAAAGATATTAGCTCCAGGAGAAATGGAGGTTATCAAATTTAAAAAGGAATTATTTGATAAGCATCCTGAATGTAAAAAAATAACCATTAAGGTGGAGGGGGAGTAGTTTTATGGCTAAGAAGGAATTAACCTGCATAAGCTGTCCTCTAGGCTGCAATTTAGAGGTTGACATAATAGATGAAGATAATATAAAAGTAACAGGAAACAGCTGCAAGCGCGGAGAAGCTTACGGCATAAAAGAATGTACAAATCCAACCAGAATAGTAACCTCAACGGTACTGGTTAAAAATGGAACAGAGGAAGTCGTACCTGTAAAAACAGAAAGAGATATCCCAAAGGGCAAAATTTTCGATTGCGTTAAGGCTTTGAAAGGTTTATCGGTAGAAGCTCCAGTTAAAATTGGAGATGTGATTATAGAAAATATTTCTGGTACCGGTGTAAGTATTTTAGCCACTAAGAATGTTGATAGATTATAATTTCAAATATGGAAAATATATCACTTTAACAACTTAAGCAATAGAATAAAATAAAGAAACCGCATGAATCTCTATTCTCGCGGTTTCTTTGATGTAAGCCTATAAAAAGATTTTATGGATGAATAGACTACCTTTTATTCAGTCATATTTTTCAAAAACTTTATTATATAACTCAAAGTGTAAAACTCTCTATCTATCTTTGGAGCAATTAACTTTAGCCCGTTTATTATTGTTTGCTCTTCAAAGTTCTCTAAAAGAAGCATAATATTTAACATATTAAGCCCACCCTCTTTTGTATCAAGAACTCGTGCTTTCTTTATGTACTGATTTTCCATAGCGGTTAAAACAGCAGCTCTTAGCTCCTCACTTATTTCTAACTTAGGCATTTCCTCAAAAATTCTGATACCGGGAGTATTTATATCTATATTTTTAGCTTTGCTTATATCAGTAGATAAAAATATAGTATTTATGAACTTTGCATCTCTAAAATTAGCACCTTCAAGCTTCACTGAATCAAAAATAGCATTTTCAAACACTGCATTTTTAAACTCGCTATCCTTTAAATTTGTTCCAATAAATTCTGCATACTTAAAGCTGCACCTAAAGAAATTGGTGGACTTAAAATGCGCTCCTCTAAAGCTTACAAAATCAAAAATTGAGCCTGAGAAGTCGCAGTTATAACAGTTGCTTCTCTCTAAATTCTTGTACATAAAGTTTTTATCTTTTTTCTCTATATTATTGTAATTAAAATTGCCCGTAACACTTCTATTTGTAGCCATACTGTTATTCACCTAGTTCCCTTCTTGGTATTTTGAATTTAATAGCTTTTTCTATTTCATCAAGTCTCCAGCTGTCTTTTGGATCAATAAACAGACAGGTATAGCCTTCTTCTCCCGCTCTTCCAGTTCTGCCAATACGATGTATATAGCTTTCTACACTTTCAGGTATATCATAGTTGTAAATATGACTCACTCCGCTTATATCAAGTCCCCTGGAGGCTACATCCGTTGCTATTAAATATTGAAAATCTCCATTTCTGAAAGCTTTCATTATTCTTTCACGTTTCGATTGAAGTATGTCGCTGTGCAGCTTTTCACAGTTGTAACCCCTTTTGTATAATGAAGCTTCCAACTCGTCTGCTCTTCTTTTAGTTCTGCAGAATATTATAGCCATATAGGGGTTATCCTGATCTAGTACAGTGCACAAGGCATCCTGCTTTCTTCTGTCTGTGGTTTCTACAACCTGCTGTTTAATAGCATCAAGAGTTACTTCTTCTTTACTTATGGTTATTGTTGCAGGTTCTTTCATGTATCTATAGGCCAACCTCTTAACATCGGAGTTTATTGTTGCAGAAAAACAAAGGGTTTGGCGCTTTTTAGATGTTTCTTTTATAATTGACTCCACCTCATTTTTAAAGCCCATTAAAAGCATTTGATCTGCTTCATCCAGCACAAATGTTTTTAATTTACTAAGGTCTATGGTTTCTCTTTCAAGATGATCCAGAAGTCTTCCTGGGGTTGCAATAATAAGGTGAATACCTTTTTTTAGTTTTTTTAACTGAGAACCTATATCTTTTCCGCCATAGGCTGCCAATATATTAATATCTTTGGCTTGTTTAAGCTTTAAAGCTTCTTCAGTTATCTGAAGGGCAAGCTCTCTCGTAGGAGTTAAAATCAAAGCTTGAACTGCATCTACATTAGCTGAAATATTTTCGAAAATTGGAAGCAAGAATGCCAAGGTTTTTCCTGTGCCGGTTTGAGACTCAATTATAACATCTTTTCCATTCTTTATTAGTCTGATGCTTTCAGACTGAACAGGTGTGGGTTCAGTGATGCCGTTGTTTTTTAATATTTTTACTATATCTTCATTAATTCCTAATTGATCAAAATTCATTATGTTCAACCTCTCTTGTTCTAGGGTTCTATTTATAAAGGTAAATTAATACATCTTAAAATATTCTGTTTTCAATAGATTAACCTAAATATTTAAGCTAGTTAATAATACCATACTGCGGTAATTATTACTAATAATTATGTATGGATTAAATATAGAAAGAGGCTGTATACAGCCTCTTTCTATATTATAAACCTAAATTTTATCGAAATATTCTCTAACAACTTCTCTGTCATCAAAATGTATAGTAGTATCCCCAATAATTTGATAAGTCTCATGACCTTTTCCCGCAATTATTACAACATCACCAATGTCCGCCTTTTCCAAGGCTTTGAATATTGCTTCTTTTCTGTTTTCACATTTTTCATAATGACAGTTTGTTTTTAGGATTCCCTGTTCAATTTCATTAATAATTGTTATAGGATCTTCTTTTCTTGGATTATCAGAGGTTATGACAACATAGTCAGAAAGCCTTCCTGCTATTTCTCCCATTATGGGACGCTTTGTCTTGTCTCTGTTACCGCCGCAGCCAAACACTGTGATTACTTTTCCCTTAGCAATTTCCCTCATAGAATTTATTATATTTTCAAGGCTGTCTGGTGAATGTGCATAGTCTACAACTGCCAAAATTCCTTTATCGTTAGGAATTTTTTCTACTCTTCCGGGTACTCCTTTTATATCCTTTAAACCATCAATTATTGTATCAAGATTTAGGCCGGAAAGATAACATATCCCTATAGCTGAAAGAGCGTTATATACACTAAATTTACCCGGAATGTTAAATTTCACTCTTTTTACTTCGTTCATAAATTTTAAGGAAAATTCTACAGAATCTAAGCCGTAAATTATATCAAAAGCTTTAAAATCTGAAGGTTCCTCTATGCCGTAGGTATAAACTTTACCTGAGGCAATTTCTCTTATTTCCTTTGAAACTATATCATCAGCATTAATTAGAGCTTTCTTGCACATTTTAAAAAGCTTAAGCTTTGCATTTTTGTAATTTTCCATAGTTCCGTGCTCTTCAAGATGATCTTGAGTAAGATTTGTAAATACGCCTATATTAAAGTGGCACTCGTATACTCTTCCTTTATCGAGAGCAGAGGAGGTAACTTCCATAACCACATCTGAAGCTCCCCCAGAGAATATTTCATTGAAGGATTCCTGAAGCTCAATAGAGTCTGGAGTAGTTGGGTTAAGCTTTGCAGCCTTAAGTTCCTTGCCTCCTACTGTATTTTGAATTGTGCCAATTATTCCTGTCAGTCTGCCTGCATTTTCTAAAATTTTTGAAACAAAATAAGTTACTGAAGTTTTTCCGTTAGTTCCGGTTATACCGATAAGATTAAACTTTTTAGAGGGCTCACCGTAATAAAGACTTGCAATTTTAGCCATAGCTTTTTTAGAATCCGGTACTTTAATAATTGTTATATTCTCTGAAATTTTTTCAATATCATGCTCAATAACTAAAGCTGTTGCACCATTTAGAACAGCTGAAGCTGCATAATCATGCCTGTCAATATTTTTGTTTTTGACACATATGAATAGTGAATTAGGCTTTACTCTTCTTGAATCCCAGCCTATGTTTTTAATTTCTATATTATCGCTTCCTTGAATCAGCTCATAGTTTAAGTTTATTAAAAGTTCTTTTAGTTTCATTTATTTGCCTCCATTATTTATAAATGACTATACTACATAAATAGTATAGTCTAAACAAATACAATACTTATTGTTAATAGTGTTTAATACAATGTAAAAAGTGCTATAATAAATATGTATCAATTTGTAAGGAGAGGAATATATTTTTGGAGAATAATGCTTTAGTAAATATTAAAAAAGGTTATCTAAATGAAGATTTCAGATTTTTTCATCTAAAGGATAAGAAAAATGAAGAGCATGCTTTTCACTATCATGATTTTAATAAAATAGTGATTTTTATTTCAGGAAGTGTAACCTATGCTATAGAAGGAAAGTACTACAAGCTTAGGCCCTGGGATATACTTTTTGTGGGAAGCAATGAGCTTCATAGACCAATTATAGATTCAAATGAGTTCTATGAAAGAATTATAATTTGGGTTAATTCTGATTTTCTTAAAAAGCAGAGCACTGAGGACAGTGAGCTTCTTACTTGCTTTAATATAGCTGTAAAGGAAAAGCTAAACTTGTTTCGTTTAAGCTCAGAAAATTTACTTCTAATTAAAGATATTTTATTCTATTTAGAAAAAGCGATAAAAGAAAAGGACTTTGGAGGAAGGCAGCTTCAAAATGCCTATTTTATTCAGCTTATAGTGTATTTGAATAGGTTAATGCTTGGGCCAAAAATAAAAAAAGATGAAAAAGATATTCAATATGATGAAAGAATAGTAAATATATTATCATATATTAATGAACATTTGACTAGCGATTTATCAATAGAAAATATAGCAGCAAAGTTTTATATAAATAGGTACTATTTGATGCATAATTTTAAAAATCAAACAGGCTATACTCTTCATAATTATATACTTGAAAAAAGACTTGCTAAGGCAGCAGGATTTATAAAAAATGGTATTCAGGCAATAAGAGCTTCTGAGCAGTGTGGTTTTAATGATTATTCAAGCTTTGTTAGAGCCTTTAAAAAAAGCTTTGGCTTGTCGCCAAAGCAGTATTTCAAAGCAATAAAGGAAATTCAGCATTCCTATAGTAAAGATAATGAAGTTGACAGGGACTATCCATTTAGAGAGTAAGTGGAGGTCTCTTTATTTATAGGCATTAGTTTTTAGAAGCTCGCCTAAGTCTACAAATCTATAGCCTTTTTCTTTAAGTTTGGTTATTATTTCAGGAAGAGCTTCAGCAGTAGTGGCTTTGTCTTCGTTGCTGTGCATAAGAATTATCTCACCAGGTCTTACATTGTCCACTACATTTTTAACTATATTAGCCTTTTCCTTTTGAGACCAATCCAAGGTATCTGTAGACCATATAGTAAGCTTTAAGTTTTCCTCCGAAGCTGCTTTTAATACAGTATCATTCACTGCACCATAAGGAGGTCTTGCTATTGCAGGCTTCTTTTTAATAATGCTGTAAATAGCATTTTCTGCAGAGATAAATTCGTTTTTTACTTCTTCAGCATTTTTTTTAGTTAATTCAGGGTGCGAGAAGCTATGACTCAAAACTAGATTTCCTTCTTCATAGGTTCTTTTTACAACGGAAGAATATTGCTTAACTTTGTTTCCTATGAAAAAGAAGCTTCCATGAATATTATTTTTTTTAAGTATGTCTAAAATTTTAGGAGTTATCTTTGAATCAGGGCCATCATCAAAGGTTAAGGCAACAACCTTTTCTTCAGTATATCCATTAATAAATAGCCTATCGGGGTTAGCCTTTGACATCTTAACTATGTCTTTCCGCCAAGCATCCATTGCATCAATTTCTTTTTTGCTAAGCTTATTGGATTTTCCGTAGATATCATATATTGCAGGTTCTTTTGGCGATATATTATCCTTAGAGGGTTCGGGTTTAATTGGATCAGGGACCTTAAGATTAGTAACCTGAGGCGCAGATGAAGATAAATCAGGTTGTTTTTTTGAAGAACTTCTGCATCCTGATAAAGCGAATATTAGAGTTAAAGATAAAAGCATATAAATAATTTTTCTCATAATAAAATCATCCTTTTTATAATAGTATCCTTATTATAAGCTTTTCTATAGTTATTGTTAAGTGTATAATGAATTAGTATAATAATAACATCAATTGGTAACTTAGGAAGGTAATAACATGAATGGTTTACTTCAAGTTGATAATTCAATTTTAAGATTTCTTTCAGAGGGAATTAGAAATAGTTTTTTTGACAGTATTATGCCTGTTTTTTCAGGCATTAATAATCATGGAGAGGTATGGATAGCTATTGCTATAATACTTATGATAAATAAAAATGTTGGTATAAGAAGACTTGGAATAAGTATGCTTATTTCTTTGGCGATAGGATTTATAGTAGGTGAGGAAATTTTAAAAAATACAGTCGGAAGAGTAAGACCTGTAGGCAGTGAGTATAATTTTAATTTTATAGCTCAAATTCCAAAATCTTATTCTTTTCCATCAGGACACACAACTTCATCTTTTGCAGCCTTTGGAGCCTGCTTGTTTAGCAAGGCAAAATATAGATATTTAGCTTTAGCCCTAGCAATATTAATTGCTTTTTCTAGAATTTATCTACATGTTCATTATCCTTCAGATGTTCTTGGAGGAGTACTTTTAGGTCTGTTTTGCGGAAAAATTGGTGTAAATTTAGGAAAAGCTTTCTTTAGAGCTAGAGAAACAAATTAGAAGAGGAGATCGATTATGCCGGGATTTGTTTATGAAAAAGAATATGAAATACATTACTATGAAATAGATTATAATAGGAGAGCTTTAATAACAAGTTTAGTAGATTTTTTTGGTGATATAGCAACTGCACAATCAGAGCAGCTTGGTGTTGGAATCGAGTATTTAAAAGAAAATAATTTAGCTTGGGTTTTATACAAATGGAATATAGATGTAATTAAGTATCCGGTTCATGGTGAAAAAATTATTGTTAAGACTTGCCCTTATTCAATGAAGAAGTTTTATGCCTACAGAACCTTTGAGGTGTTAAATAAGGAAGGAGAAACAATAGCAAAAGCTGAGTCTATATGGTTCTTAATAAACCTGGAAAGAAGGAGACCTGGCAGAATCAGCGAAGATGTATATAAATTTTACGGACTTGATTATAATGACCAAAATACATTAGAAATAGAAGATATTAAAAAACCAGATAAAATTGATTCGGAAAAGATATTTAATGTCAGATACAGCGATATAGATACAAATCAGCATGTAAATAATGTAAAGTACATAGCTTGGGCCATTGAAACTGTTCCTATGGAAGTAGTTTTAAATTATACTCTTAAAAATTTGAAAGTAACTTATGAAAAAGAAACTACTTATGGAGAGACTATAAAAGTCAATACTGAGATTATTAATAATGACAATATTGCAACATGTCTTCATAAAATCGTTGATAAAGAAGAAAAAGAACTTACACTCATAGAAACCACCTGGGAGAAAAACTAAAAGTTTTTCTCCTTTTTAGTTTGAATAATTTGTCACATCTGATAAAATGTTATATAGGATTATTAAGGAAATATGTCTGTTTATGTTGGAGGAAATGAGATTATGGGAGCAAAGTTTAAGTCTTCGGAAATAGATGCCGCTGGATATAGGTTGTGGAAAAAACAATTAATGTCCACTAAAGATAAACTTAGAAGAGTCAATAGGCTTTATTCTATTTTGAGTAAAATAAATCATGCCATCATAAGAATAAAGGACATTGAATTACTATATAAAGAAGCCTGCAGGATAGCTGTGGAAGAAGGTTTATTTAAGGTGGCTTGGATTGGCATCACTAATGAAGAAACTTTTTTGTTAGAGCCTGTATCTCAATGCGGCTTGGATTATGAAGAAGCAGCTATTTTAATACGTGAATTCAATACAAATGGGTTTGTGACAGGTGGAATTATTGAAAGATCCATTAATAGTGGTAATTATGTTTTCACTAATAATATTAAAGAAGAAACAGAAGGAGTTCCATGGCATGGAAGTATCATCAAGCATAACATAAATTCATGTATAATTTTTCCGTTAAAGCTTAAAGAAAAAGTTGTAGGGATTATGGCTTTTTACTCGGAAGAATATTCTTTTATTGAGCAGGAAGAACTTAATTTGCTGAATAATTTGTGTGAGGATATAACTTTTGCAATAGACACTATTAAGAAAGATGAAATTAAGAAACAAGTTGAGGAAGAACTTATTCAAAGTGAAGAAAGATATAGAAAAATATTTGAGCTTTCACCAGCTGCAATATTGGTACATAGTCAATTCAAGATACTATATGCTAACTTAGCTGCGATTGAACTTTTAGGAGTTGAAAAACAGGAAGATCTAGTAGGAAAAAACTTGATGGCTTTTGTACATGAGGATTATAGACAGGAAGTAATCAAGAGAAAGCTTGATCTAAAAGAGTATGGTGTTCCTCTTCCTTTTGAGGAACAGAAGTATATAAGACTTGATGGAAGTGTAATCGATGTAGAAGCAACTGCGAGCATGTTCCCATTTAAGAATCAAAGTGCAATGGTATCAGTTATCAGAGATATAACCGAAAGAAAAAAGCTTGAAAGCCTAAAAAAAACCTCTGAAGAAAATATAAGGTTGTTAAATGAGGCAAGAGAATATGACAAACTGAGAACAGAGTTTTTTGCAAATGTGTCTCACGAGCTCAGAACACCTATAAATGTGATTTTATCTGCCATTCAGCTTTTGAATTTATATATTTCTGAAGGAAGTATAAAAGAGGAAGAAAATAAAATTACTAAGTATATTTATAGTATGCAGCTAAATTGCTATAGGCTTTTGAGACTTGTGAGCAATATAATTGATATAACTAAAATAGATGCAGGATTTTTTGAACTGCAGCTTAAAAATCATAATATAGTTAATATAGTTGAAGATATAACGGGTTCTGTTTCAGGATATACCGAACATAAGAGAATAAGCTTAATTTTTGATACTGACATAGAAGAAAAAATAATAGCTTGTGATTCTGATAAGATTGACAGAATTATGCTTAATCTTTTGTCAAACTCCATTAAGTTTACAAATCCAGGAGGGACAATTTCTGTAAATATATATGACAAGAAAGATAAGGTTGTAATTTCAGTAAAAGATAATGGAATTGGAATTCCTGAAAATAAAAAGGGTTTGGTATTTGAAAGATTTCAGCAAGTAGACAAGTCTCTTGCCAGAAGTCATGAGGGAAGCGGAATAGGTCTATCTATAGTAAAATCTTTAATAGAGCTTCATGGGGGATGTATAAAGGTTGAAAGCGAGTATGGAAAGGGAACGGAATTTATAATAGAACTACCGATTAGGCTTGTCTCGGAGTCAACAAAGAATAAGGAAGAGAAAGCTATATCTGGGGAAAGTCTTGAAAAGATTAATATTGAGTTTTCAGACATAATGCAATAATTAGAAATGAAGAGGCTGCCTAAAACAGCCTCTTCTAATAAATCAATTCGGTTTTATCATTTTCAATTACTATCTTCCGCTTGCACTTTTTATTGCAGAATAAGCTGAGCTCCAAGCCCATTGAAGATTAAAGCCGCCACAGTCTCCATCAACATCTAATATTTCTCCGGTAAAGTATAAATTAGGAACAAGCTTTGATTCTAAAGTTTCTGGGTTGATATCAGCTGTGTCAATGCCGCCTGCAGTTACTTGTGCATTAGTGAAGGAGTTTGTATCTGAAACCTTAAACTCCCAGCAGTTTAAGAGATTGTATAAGTTTTTCTTTTCTCTGTAGTCTAGGTCCCAGCATGGCTTATGAATGTTGCTAATACCTGCTTCCTTTAGAATTATTGGTATAAGCTTTTTGTTTACTATTCCTATAAAAGCATCATGAAGGCTTCTATGACCGAATAAGGCAAAATGGGTTTCAAAGAAATTCTCTAGTTCATCACTTTTCATTGTATACATCATATTAACCTTAATTTTTACATCGCTTCCTTTAGAAAGAGCAGAAGAAGCTGTCCTGCTCAATTGGAGTGTTGGCGGACCTGAGATACCGTAATCTGTAAATAGTATCTCTCCAAATTCTCTTCTTTTTAATTCGTCATTAACAAGCACTTCAGCAATACCATTAAATTTCACCCCGGAAAGAGCTTTTAAGTTTTTATAATCAAGTTTTAGCTGCACAAGAGCAGGTATTGGAGTTATTAGTTTATGCCCAAAGCTTTTTGCCAAGGTATATCCAGATCCATCTGATCCGGTAGCTGCAAGAGTCTTTCCGCCAGAGGCTAATATTACCTTGCTGCTTTCATAAACTTCACCATTGGAAGTTTCAACAATAAAACCTGTTTTCTTCTTAGTTATTGATTTAACTTTGGAATTTAAATAAACCGGTATACCTCTATCTTCAAGGGCAAGCCTCATTATATCAAGTACAGAAGAAGCTTGAAGAGACATTGGGTACATTTTGCCTTCATCCAAAGTAATGAGGGGTAGTCCGATAGAGGAAAAAAAGCTAATAGTATCATTTACTTTAAAGCTATCTAAGACAGGTGTATAAAAATCCTTATTACTGCTGTGATATCTATATGCTTCTATATATTTATTTGTAATATTACATCTTCCATTTCCGGTAGTTAGAAGCTTTTTGCCGATTCTATCATTACCTTCTATTAAAGCTGCATTCATTCCAAAGTCATGAGCTAAAATTGCTGCCATAATTCCGGAAGCTCCGCCGCCTACAATTAAAATATCGTGCTTCAAATTAATCTCTCCCTTAGGTTAACAAAATTACATATCATTTATATATTTTATCCTAAAGTCAGCTTTTTGAATATATTAGAAAAATATTTTATATTTTCATAAAAAGTTGTAAACCTTTTGGCATAAACAATTAAATACTAATTAGAAACTAGGGGTAAAATTACCTTTGTAACGATGAGTTTATTAAAATATAATTAAGCCATAGAGAAGATAGAAAGGAGAGTTTTTTATGAGAATAAAAATAATAAATGAAAAACTTTCTAATTATAATGATGAATACAAGGTTCAAGGTATGAATTATGATATGGTTGTTGTTGATGATAATAATGAAAGAACTGCTGTAAATATAGAAGACGTAGAGTTAATACCTGAAACCGACATTGACAAGCTTATAGTAAGTTATAGCGATATATTAAAAGTAAAGCTAAATAATTATATATCAGCTGCCTTATATGCAGCGCTAATTGAAGGTATAGAAGGCGAAACTAATAGCAGATTAGATAGTCTTGAGGTATTAAAGGATGAATATAAGATAAGTAAAAGAGGTGTATGGGATAAGAGGCTTGTTTTAGTTGTTAATAACTCAATTCCATTAGATGTAACAATTATAGGTGAAAAATATGCAGATAAATTTAGTATAACCTTTAAGGAAATAAATCTTAATGATTTTATAGAAGGGTGTTTTGAAAATATAAAGCATATAAAAAGAGAAATAGAAGAAAAAGAAAAAAGTGTTGATAGATATAAGCATATGTTAAATGATGTGTTGAAAAATAGTGTAGCTTCAGAAAATAATTCAAAAAATAAACTTGTTTCAGGCATGTAGTTTTTGTTATAGTCTTTATACCAGATGATATTAACCGGCTTGTATAAAGACTATTTTGTTATTATATAATAAATTTGGAGTATAATAATGATAAAGGAAGGTGATCTTATGCAGGCTCAAGAATTATTAAATTATAAAAATTGGGTAGTTATCGGAGATGTGCTGAACAGCAGCAAATATGCACACAGGATTTTAAATTCTCTAAAAGCTGCTGATTTTAACGTGGAGGGGGTAAACCCCAGGGATAACACAAACACACTTCACAAAAACTTAAAGGATGTAGACTATAAAATAGATGTTATAGATTTATGTATCAATCCAATAACAGGCTTAAATATTATGAAGGAAGCCTTGGAATTAAAGATTGACAAAGTGCTTATCCAACCAGGTGCAGAGAGCGAAGATATAATAGAATTCTGTAAAAATAATGACATAACAGCAATAGAAAGCTGTGCTTTAGTAGAACTTTCTTATTACAATAGAAAAGTTTAGAACGAAACTTAAGTAAATTGTGAACTAAAGTTATCGTAGGTTACGCTTCAAAGTCCGTAGGGCTTTTTGTGGAAAATAATATATAATCTTAGTGATTACTTTGCTACTGTTCTAAGGTTCGTGAAGTCATAAAACTAAGAGCCTCTAGGAATTCGCTTTATCTGTTGATGCTTATTAAGCGAAGCTTCTATAATAAATTTTTCTATCATGTTGCACTTTTGTTAGCTCAGAAGAGAGGCTCTAAGTTTTATGACTTCACTTCGCCAAGAACATGGGCAAAGTACTCAATTAATCTTATATATTATTTTCTGCACTAGGCCCTAAGATCTTTATACCACAGCCTGCGGAAATTTTATTTCGCAATCTACTTATGTTTTCAATAACTAAAGAAAAATGGAGAAAGGCAGAGATATAGAGAGCTTGTTGTACAAGGTAAAATGTAACAATAAAAAAAAGAAAAAAATATAAAAAAATCTGTTGACATAAGTTAAAATTTTATGTATTATATTCTATGTCGGGTCGCCAAGGCGGCTGAGACAAAACATGGCTCATTGGTCAAGCGGTCAAGACACCACCCTTTCACGGTGGTAACGGGGGTTCGATTCCCCCATGAGTCACCACACTATGGGCGCATAGCTCAGCTGGGAGAGCATCTGCCTTACAAGCAGAGGGTCACAGGTTCGATCCCTGTTGTGCCCACCATAGTGAGTTAATCACTAAAAAATAATATGGCTCAGTAGCTCAGTTGGTTAGAGTGCCGGCCTGTCACGCCGGAGGTCGAGGGTTCGAGCCCCTTCTGAGTCGCCATTATTATGCTGGCATGGCTCAACGGTAGAGCAGCTGACTTGTAATCAGCAGGTTGTAGGTTCGATTCCTATTGCCAGCTCCACTAAATTTAATATGGCTCATTGGTCAAGCGGTCAAGACACCACCCTTTCACGGTGGTAACGGGGGTTCGATTCCCCCATGAGTCACCACACTATGGGCGCATAGCTCAGCTGGGAGAGCATCTGCCTTACAAGCAGAGGGTCACAGGTTCGATCCCTGTTGTGCCCACCATAGTGAGTTAATCACTAAAAATAAAATATGGCTCAGTAGCTCAGTTGGTTAGAGTGCCGGCCTGTCACGCCGGAGGTCGAGGGTTCGAGCCCCTTCTGAGTCGCCAAAAAAGTATAGTTGAAAAACTATACTTTTTTATTTTGTATTAAATATCCAATGCAATAAAGTTCTTGCATTGGATATATTAAAAATAAATTAATAAGATTGTAGCTTGCAGAAAACCCACATATTCTTATATTCTTTTATTCTTATATTTATTTGTTCTTAAAAATATATAAATATTTATATAACATAGGGACGATTACGACATAAATAAATCAATTTTATCAAAAGTTCTTTTACTTCGGAAATAACAAAAGCTGCAGAGATAGATATTATAGGCATTATAGGAAACATATATCTTGAAAAACAGAAGAAAGGAAGATATATGCAGTTTAAATAAATAACAGAATTAATCAGCAGTGAGAAATTGTTGTAGGTCTTTCTTTTAAATAAGAAGATAAAAATACTTACGATAAATAAGGTTATTAAAAATAGATGATATTTTAGTACAGATATACTTTCAAAACCTAATATTTCTCTCCAATAAAAAGGAGAACTAAACTGATGAACAGTCTTACCTACAGTATACCAATATAAATATTGCAGTGGTTTTTGAGGAACTAAAGTTTTTATTCGAAGCTTTGCAATCTCGGTTTCAGTTTTGTCGTTTTCTATCTCATCATCAGTGTATTTAAAGTGAGATCTATCTATATATGAATCACTTCCATCTTCGTCATTATAGTTTATGTAAGTTCCTTGAAGCATAGGGTTCCCGCTTGAAACAGTGAATGGGATAAATGTATTAAATAATTTGTAGTTACGTATCCACCAAGGACTCATTATCATAACAAAGATAGAGGATACTAGAACAGTATATTTAATAATAGAAGAAATACTATATTTTCCCTTTATCCACATAATCAATATAACTATAGGAAAAAGAGCTATAGGCGGTCTGAATAATGCTGAAAGTCCCCATATTATGCCTCCTATTATGTAATATATAGTTTTCTTATTTTCAACAGCATATAAACAAAAGTAAATAAGCAGTAAAAATAGAAATTTAAATATAACTTCGGTAAGAATTAGATTAGATGCCCAGATTTCAGGTATATATATAGCATCCAAGAATACAGCAATTAAGCCTATTTTACTATTAAAAACTTTTCTTCCTATGAAAAATATTAATAAAAGCGAAAGTGCCTGAAGAACAGCTTGCATAACTCTGAAGGCAGCAACACCGTTCATTGTACCAAATAGTTTCATGAAAAATGATAAAACATAAGGTAAACCGGGCATTATAAAAACTGTAGGACTAGTTGTGTTTTTATAAGTTAATACACCTGTATCAAGTAAAGTACGAGCACTTCTTATATATTTAACATCATCATTATCATAAGTTTCCAAGCTTCCGAGCAAAGTAGAATTTCCGTATTTGAATATTGTATACAAGCAGATTAAGAAAAATATGCTTGGTATAATTAATAAAATAATTTTTGTAAATCGCGATTCGTTTTTTAAACTAAACATTATATATCCTCCTATTTTTTTGATACGAAATAAGCTCCTAGAACTATAAGGAGTATTCCTGCCCATCTTGTAGGAGGAACTTTCTCTTTAAATACAAGAATTGCTGCAAAAGCCGCTGCAACATAGCATAAACTCTGAAGAGGATAAACCAAGGACAAATCCGCTTTTGATAAAATGTAAAACCAAATCATAGTTGCAAAGCCATATAAGACAAGTCCTGAAAAAATATATACATTCATAAATAATTTTATTACTGAGCTTAAGTTAAATTGAAGAGCAGTGTTATTCAAGCCTATCTTCCAAAGAGTTTGTCCAGAAACCAATAA
This sequence comes from Clostridium rhizosphaerae, assembly GCF_016765585.1. Taxonomy (GTDB): domain Bacteria; phylum Bacillota; class Clostridia; order Clostridiales; family Clostridiaceae; genus Clostridium_AT; species Clostridium_AT rhizosphaerae. The sequence goes on along the minus strand of NZ_JAESWC010000014.1, from coordinate 143,149 downwards.
CAATATATTAATAGCTAGCAATCCGTATAGTTTATTCATCGTCAGCCTCCGAAGTACTTTTTAGTATAGCAAGTTCTTGTGTTAAATTTATAACTCTTCTCTTTAAATCTGAAACTTCAATTGTTAGTATAAAGGCTAATAAGAAACTGAAGATTATTCCGGTAACAAATAAAAGCGCAGGTGGATAATAAATCCCAATCCTCTTTGAAATAGTGTCTAATATATTTTTGTTAATACTTAAAATAATTAGTGCTGATGAAATGGCAAGCCAAAATATGCAATATCTAAGATCCAGGCTCCTTTTTCGAGAATAATAGATTGTTACAAACATAAATATTAGTGATAAAAATATACAATATAAATATGCATTCATATTTAACCCCCTATATTTAATTATTTTAAAGGATGATTGAAAGTGTAACTTTAATCATGTAGTATGCTGATTTTATAGGTGTTATAGAGGATTTTCCCCCTTGCCTGTAATTCATTTCTACAGGTATCTCTTTTAATCTGATACCATGAGAGCAGCAGCTTACTATAGTTTCAACTTCCGGATAGTCTGATGGATAATAATGTGAGAAAAGCTTTATAGTTTTTTTGTTTATGGCTCTAAAGCCGGAAGTAGTATCAAAAACCGGCTGATGTATAATTAAAGAAACCAATTTTGAAAAATACTTTATTCCTATACCTCTAAATAAGCTTGGAACATAATTGGTTCTATCTATAAAACGTGAACCAATAGTCATGTCGGCTGTATTATCAATAATAGGCTGAATAAGTTGAGGAAGATACGAAGGATTATGCTGACCATCACCATCAATCTGGATTGCTATATCATAATCATTATATGATGCATACAGATAACCAGTTTGTACAGCACCGCCTATACCTACATTATGAGTAAGATTTATAACTTTTGCTCCTGCTTGTGATGCCTGCTCACAAGTATTATCGCTAGAACCATCATTGACTACTAAAACATCTACACCTAAATTGCATTTATAGATATTTGTTACTACATTATATATAGTAGCCTCTTCATTATACGCCGGTATTATAACCAATATTTTCATCATGAACCTCCTTGTTCCAGTTAAGTCATTTTTAATTATAGTACTTAATTTTAAAGAGTATCTTTCATGATTCTTAAGAATTTCTTAAGAATGTACGAAAAGGTGCCAAAAGTGCAAAAAATAAAAAAATTAAGCAGTAATTTATAGTTTTACTGCTTAATTTTTTATTTAGCCTTACTTAAATTTTTCTTTATTCTGATATCATCACCAAAGAACTTATATAGTCCAAAGTTTCCGAGAAGCCTTGAACTGATTCTTTCAGAGTAAATTTGAAGTATTTCCTCCAAGGTGCAGTTAGTAGATACAATCATTTTTTTGTTTTTAAGTATTTTTTTATTTAATAAGTTAAATAGTTCTGTCTTTGAAAAATCGCTTATCTGCTCAGTTCCAAGGTCATCAATTATAAGTAAATCACAGTTTACTATTAAATCTTCTAAAAGCTCATCACCATTAAAACGTATAGTTTTTAGATTTTGAATTAAACTTTCTGACGTCCTGTAAACTACTAGATAACCCTTATCTAAAAGCTCCTTTGCAATACAGTTAGATAGAAAAGTCTTTCCTGTTCCGGAATTTCCGTAAAACAAGAAGTTCTCATTTGAGGAATCAAAGTTTCTAATAAAACTCATAGATCTTGTTACTATCTTCTCCATGGTTTTTCTTGGGCTCTCAGGCTCGTTAGAAGCTTTCCTGGAAGAATAATACTCAATATTAAAGTTGTCAAAATTATTGTCCTTTGTAAGTTCGTTTAAGTCAGAGTTTTTATAATAAATCTTAACTAGATTCTGCTTATAACAGGAGCACTTTGAATTACCGATAAAGCCTGTGTCTTTACATTTTTCACATTTGTAATTCATATCTAAATAATTTATAGCATAGCCGTGCGAAAAAAGAAGTTCTGATTTTTGCACTCTAAGGTCTCTGATTTTTTCTCTTAAATTATCTAAATACTCATCTCTGTTTTTAATATCCTTAAAAGCGCTTATAGAAACCTCAACACTCAGCTTTCCAATCTGACGTTCAATATCTAAAACCTGAGGAAGGTTTTCTTCAATCTCTTTTCTTCTTTTAGCTAAAGCTTTTTCCTCGTTATCTTTTAAGGTATCATAAATTTTTAATATCTCAGCCTGATATCCTTTAATCATCACTGCTATTCTCCCATCCTAAGAGCTTTTTCTCAAGTTCATCAAAATTATAGGTTCTTTGCTCAAAGTTATTAAAGGTACTATTTGTATTTGGTTTGTAATTAGTAGTTCTCTTAATTTGCGTAGTTTTAACATCCTTTTTGGCTATATCTTCTAGGTTTGTAAGCCCATCTTTGTACCAGCTTCCCAAAATTCCATCGATATATTTAAATTCTGCTTTGTTTATTCTTTCGAAACATATATCGCAGGCTCTAAATATGACATCTAAAGGGAACTTATAAATATTAATCCACTTATCCAGCATATCTTCTTGAGGTTTCATAACTTCCCCATCTTTTATACCAAGATAATTTAATATCTTTTTAATCTTAATCCATTTATCTTCATGTCTTTTAATAAAGGATTGTGCTTCCTCAATAGTTTTAATCTTAGAATCATACCAGGCAATAGCTATTTTTTCTATATATCTGTAATCAGTTTTGCCTTTGGAAACGCAATATTGTATTAGAAGAAGAATTAATTCAAGAGGAAAATTATATTCCTTCTGCCAGCCTATATAAAGACTCATTTCCTTTGTAGAAAGAGGTCTGCCAACAAGCTTTTCTATATCCTGCAGCATATCCTTTGTTGTATTTTTGTTTAACTCTTGAAGTAAGTTTACATTTTCGCTGCTTTCTACAGCGTGTTCCGTTAAATCTGAAAATTGTATACTGAAATTTCCCATGTTATCAATAGGAATCATTTTTATTACGCCTTCATCATTCCAATAATTCCATGCATTCAAAACATCTGTCTCTAATAAGTGGAGAGTGCTCGCCATTATTGAGGAGCTTACTCCAAGCTCTCCAGAAGTACAGTATTTAAGCCCAAGTATATATACCTTAACAAAATCTCCACGTGCTTTAGTCATATAGTTATCTATGAAAACGTTGCTTACAGGCGTGTAATCTTGAGCTTTACTCTTAAACATAAAAGTGCTCATCAAACAACAACCTTCCTTTGCTAATTTTATACAATATGTGGTATCGTACATAATAATTATAACAAAATATAGAGGTAGTAACAACAGCATATAGGATATCTTAAATATTAACAGCTAGTAAATTTTTATTCATATTTTAGTATTTTATAGAAAAATAATTATAATAATTGTCAAATTTGGTTATATTACTTAAGGTGAGAGGAGAGATAGTATTGAAGTTTTTCGACAAATGTAAAAAATACATAATTATTGCAGCGGTGTTTGGAACCTTTACTACATCCTATATCTTTATTACAGAAAATAAAGCTAATGCTTATGAAATCAGCATTGGTGATAAGGTAGTAGCCTATAGCATCGAAGACCCAAAAAGTTTAGATATAGTTAATTCATTGGAACAAGAAATAAAAAACAGATTTGGAACCTCACAATTTAAGGAAAGCATAGCTGTAAACAAGGTAAGAGTGCAGGAGGGTTCTGTAGTAAGTGACAAGGCTTTAAAACAAACAATACTTCAAAATTCTAAGATGGAAGTAGAAGGCTGTGCGATTTTTGCTAATAAAAAGCAAATAGGCTTAGTAGCAAGTGAGAGTGAAGGCAAGCAGGCTTTAGATAAATTAAAGGACTACTACACAGCTAAAAGCGGTCTTTCCATTAAAGAAAGCAAATTAAAAACCGAAATCACATATTCAAAACAGAAGGATATCATATCAAATATAGACAGCATAGATGAAGTTGTGGAAAGAGTAAAGGAAGCAAATTCTAGATTTAAAAATCCAGTAGTAGCTTTTGAGCTAAAAGGTACAGAGGAAGTTAAGGAAGTTATAAGCCCTGGAACCAGTGTCACTACATCAGACAGTATACCATCAGGACAGACTAAGGTTCAAAGCAGCGGCAAAGAAGGTCAGAAATTAGTTGTTAAAGAAGTTGTTATGGAAAATAACAAAGTTATAAGCACAACAGCCTTAAGTGAGAAGGTTATAACTGAAGCTCAAAATAAAATAGTTCTCCAGGGAAAGCCAAAAACTGCTGTAGCAGGATTAGCTTATTTAACTACGCCTTCAAGAGGAACAATATCCTCAGCCTTTGGAGCAAGATGGGGAAGAATGCATGAAGGTATAGACATTGCAGCAAATATAGGCGATCCAATTTATGCAGCCCTTGACGGTACTGTAACTTATGCGGGCTGGGAAACAGGCTACGGAAACTTTATTCAAATAAAACATGCTGATGGAGTTTTAACAGCCTATGGTCACTGCAGCAAGATTCAAGTTGCTGTAGGCGATACAGTTAAAAAAGGTGATAAAATCGGCGAGGTAGGAAACACAGGAAACAGTACAGGTCCTCATCTTCATTTTGAGGTGAGAGTTAATGGTGTTGCGAAGGATCCAATAGCGTACCTCAATAAATGAAAAATGAAGAAAAATCCCCTAGCGGGGATTTTTTTATGTTAGTATTAAATTTTTGCGCTGTAAAAATGATGTTTTACGAAATTATATAGATTTAGAAAATCCATTTATGATATTATTTTTATAAGTTATAGATAAATGTAAAAAAGTAGAATACATTATTAAAAGTTTTGGAGGTAATTATATGAAAATATTGCTTAAATCAATGGCAATTTCTTTAGTTGTTTTTCTTATATGCATTATTGTAAGAGGACTTAATAAGTTTTCGATAGTTTTTGGGATTAATTTTTTCATTATTTATTATGTACTTACATCTTTATTTGAAAAATATAAGTTTAATATAATAAATAAAATTATTAAAAGATGATTTATTTTACGATTATATTACAGATTATAATTATAAGTAGGAGGGAGCAGAACAAATAAGTTTATGCTTAGAAAGCTTGGAGCAATATTGGGTTTATATATTATGCTTTATGGTGTAACCTTTGCTAATATATAGCTTGTATAACAAATTAATGCCGAGTGGTTCTAGGCTGTTGCCCTTTAAAGAGATAGCTTTTTATTCTGCTACCACAAACATTTTTATATTATCTCTAAGCCTTTTAATACTGTTTATTACAAGAAATATAGCCGTAAGTACCTCCTTAATTACGGCTTATTACTTGATTGAAGAGGCTTTGTGGAGATGTAAGATTACTCAGGAAAAAGGTATACTGGGACATATTTATCAATATTTTGATTGCCCTAAAAGTGATATAATTAAAATAAAGCTTTTTTATATTGTCCTATCCATTGTTCTATTATTTTTCACATATATAATATCAAAAAGAAAAGTACACTTTAAGTTATCAGTAAAAAACAGCAGCCGTTCATAAAATCAGCTGCTGTTTCTATTTTATTCTTCAATTCTTGGTTTTGCAGGGTTGCAATCCGGTCCTTTAACTTCTGAAACCTGTGAGAGCTTAGTTAGATAGTAACATTCTTCTCTAAACATATGGTCAAGCATTAAAGGTTGTATTATACCTAAGGCTTCTTTATCTAATCTTAAATCCTCAAGTTCCTTTAAAAAGTTCATAAATAAAAGCATTTCAAGCTCAGCCTGCTTGTTGAGTCTTGACAGGGCAGGAAACTTGCTTAAATTAGTTCTCATATAACCTGCAAATTCCATTGCCTTCATATGAAGTGCATCAAAGTGTTTAGCGAATTCTTTGCTTTTTTTCTTCAAATCTTTTTCTACATCGTCAAGATTAGAATTAATTGAGTTTGCATGACCGACCCCGTCTAATAGCCAAAGTATATGATGATGAATGGCTGGTGCCTCCGGGTAGACATTTGATAAAAAGCAATTGAGGATATTTAAATATTCATCCAACTCATTTACCATATGATTTATAAAGGTTGGAGGAAGATTTATCTCTACTTTTCCAACTAAATGCTCTTTTAAGATTTCAAGTTTAAATATCCTAAACTTTTTGGTTAATCTGAAAGCTTCTTCTGTTAATGCATCTAAAGCTGGACCAGTTAAGTTTTCTCTTGCCTTATCCAAATATCTATCAAAAGTATTAATAAAAGTTTTGGTTCTTTCTATCTTCTCCATTTCATTTGGAGAAAGTGTGTTAAGAATAAATCTAGCATGATCTCCTAATATTTGCAGCCAGAAACGGTGCTCAAAGCGAACGGATTCTTCAAAATCAGGTGATATATACAATGAAAATTCCTCCCTACATATTAATCCATATTTATTATATGAAGGAAGGTTTATATATGTGTACAAAAAGTGAGGGCAAGATATCTAAACTTAGCATGTTATTTGAATACATAGAAACATTTGAGCAAGCAGCAATAAGACTTTAATTAAAAAATTTATAAAGCCGTTAAGAATCCTATATTGTCTGAAGGAAGAGAGTTTATAGGATTTAGGATTTATAAATTTTTTAATTATTAGTCTTATCTGTGAAGCAAAAGTTTCATAGAATTCAAATAACATGCGATAGGTTTAAGGTGTCTTGCCCTCGCTAATTTGTCATCAGACATTTGAAGTTGTAGGAGGCACAAAGGTTCTTGCAGCGAGCTCGGTGTCAAGCATATATAGAGCAGCGCTGTCATCTCCTATGCGTTCAAGTTTTTTGATGAGTGAATTCATTAGGGCTTCTTCTTCTACCTGTTCGTCAATAAACCATTTCAAAAAGCTTATTGTAGCGTGATTTCTCTCCTCGGTAGCAGCGTCAGCTATTTCATATATGTTTCTTGTATTAGACTTTTCATGTTCAAGAGCTGCTTTAAACACATCCAGCATAGAATTATAATCATTTCTTGGCTCTGGATTATTTTTAATTCTAACTCGTGCATTCATATCAATAACATAATCAAAAAACTTCATTGCGTGAAATCTTTCCTCTTCTGCCTGTACCCTAAAGAAATTAGAAAGTCCATCTAAATCCTGATCAGCGCAGTAGGCAGACATGGCAAGGTAAACGTGTTCTGAAAAAAATTCATAGTTGATTTGCTTATTAATAAGCTCAATAAGTTTTTCACTAAGCATTTTAACTCTCCTTCCAAATTCTTTTGTATTCCATATCATTGTAACCTGTTTATATAATTTAATTCAAGGTGTACTTATGGTAAAAGTTTATGCATATCTATCATGCCGGCTCCTTGTGACCATTTAAATATGTCTAACAGATTGCATGAAACCTTTAAAAGAGAAAGAATATCATTAAAGGAAAGCTCAGGGTTATTCTCGTAAAGTAAAGCACATACACCGCTTACAAAAGCTGCAGCACAAGAAGTTCCGTTATAGGTAGTATAAGGATTATCTAAAGGATAAGCATAAACTCTTGAGCCGTTTCTTTCGGAAATATAATCTTTGTTTGTATTTATTGAGCATATATCTACACATGCAGCAGCTAAATCAGGTTTTTCAAGTCTTCCATAGGGGCCTGCTGAGGAATAAATATAAGGCTTAATGCTGCCTCTTGTATCTAAACCAGCTGCGGTAATACAATTTGGAAGTGTTGCTATACCTTTTATAGAGCTTTCTTTACATCCGCTGTTACCGCTTGGTACTACCACAGTGATTCCTTTTTTTACACACAAATCAAAAAGCTTTGAAAATAGAGAAATAATAAAAGGATCATTATCAACTACTTCGAAAGGAAGACAAATTACTTTTATGTTATATTCGGAGGAATCATTTATGATAAGTTCTATAGCATAAAGGATATCCGAAACAAAGCCTCTACCTATACTGTTAAAGGCTTTTACAGAATAAAGATGGCTGTTTTCAGCAATACCTCTATACATTCCCTTTGAAGAAAGTCCGCTGCCGCAGATTATGCCGCTCATAAAAGTTCCATGACCGTTATCGTCATAAGGGTATCTCAATCCGCTTAAAATATCAGTAAAATTTTTTATTTTACTGCTTGGGCTTAAAAGATCAGTGTGGGGATATGTGCCGCTGTCTACAATTCCAACTCCAATACCCTTGCCTGTAAGCTTATATCTTTCTTGAAAGGTTATTCCATTTGAGCTGAGAACGCTTGAACCGCATAAAAAAGCCATAGAGTCAAAGGCTATATAAGCTACTGCAGGGTTTTCTAAAAGTTTTTCTATCGCACTGGCAGATAAACTTGCACTGATACAATCAATGGAGGGGATAGATCTAATGAGTTCGGCTTTATATGATTTTATTTTATTTTCTATACTTTCTCTTAAATTTTTACATTGAATTATTACTCTGTAGTGTTTATAGCTGTTATTAGCTATAGCTGATTTTAAGTTATAGTCTAATTTGTTTTTTAAAGAGAACATAGTGGCCTCCGTAAAATTCATACCATTATATACTATGTTTGGTTTTTTATATTGATACAGTTAAATAGAAAATTATAGAATATAAATTTTCATTGACATATAATTATTATAAGAGGGTTTGAATAATTTTATATAAACTTACTAAAGATGTATGATGTATAGGGAAGGAGATATTTATATGGCTTTAATTGATTATAAATGTGAAAAATGCGGCAGCAGTTTTTTTGAGATTGTAAAGAGTTCTGATGAAGAAATAAAGTGTCCTAAATGCGGAAGTGAGAGTACTAAAAGAATATATAAAGGAAAATTTTATGGAAAAGGAGGCGGCTGCAGCGGAGGAAGCTGTCAAGGCTGCTCTGGCTGTGGTAGTTAAGCCTTGTAAGGGGTAAATATGAACCTATATGAACAAAAAGCCTTAGCTGAGCTAAAGGAATGGCAGAGAAAGGTTTCACAAAAGCCTTCTATTATAGATAAAATGACTAAGGGAATTCAAAGAAAGACAAACAGTTTGATTCCTGATAAGGTACATAATATAATGACAGAAGCCATCAAAAATATGTCAAAGGCTGTGCTGTGGGGCTCTGGATTTATAACTGGCAGTCCTATTATTAAAGGAAGTTTGGAAGAAAGAGAAAAGCACGTTACTGATAAGCTGAATTTTTATAAGAAAACTGCGGCCCTTGAAGGAGCGGGAACAGGAGCTGGTGGATTTTTGCTTGGATTAGCAGATTTTCCTCTGCTTCTTAGCATAAAAATGAAGTTTTTATTTGATATTGCAAGTCTATATGGTTACGATGTGAGAGACTATAGGGAGAGACTTTATATATTATATATATTTCAATTAGCCTTTTCCAGTAAACAAAGGCAGGTGGAAATATATAATCAAATGCTAAATTGGGATAATTATGTTCACAGCCTCCCTATGGATGTAGATGATTTTGATTGGAGAACCTTTCAGCAGGAGTATAGAGATTATATAGACTTGGCAAAAATGCTCCAGCTTGTACCGGGAATAGGTGCGGCCGTAGGCGCCTATGCCAATTATAAGCTTTTAGATAAGTTAGGTGAGACTGCAGTTAATGCATACAGAATGAGAAGATTTAAGTTGAAAGTTTAAAATTTAGTAAAGAGGCCTGTTTTAGAGCAGTCTCTTTTTTATTTTAAATTATATTAACTATATGGATATAAATTGAAAAAATTGTATTATAATTAAGTTATAGAATTATATTGGAGGGGTAAATATGTTTTGTCCTAAATGTAGGGGTGAATATGTAGAAGGAATAAAGGTATGCCCGGAATGCGGAGAGAAACTGATTGATGAGCTTAATGAGGAGGATGGAGTAGAATATAGACCTATGGTTACTGTGCTAAAAACCTTTGACAGAGGAGTTATAGCTATAGCTAAATCTTTGCTTCAATCAGAGTATATACCATTTTATGTATCAGGTGAACTGACCTTTGGAATTATTACTTTTACTACAATAAATCCAATGGAGCTTCAAGTACCGGAAGAATATGAAGAAAAAGCAAAAGAGATCTTAGCGGATTTTATAGAATAGATAATAAGCAAATAGCTCCCTTTCAGGGAGCTATTTGTTTAAATAATTTTCAGGCTTTTTATTCGCAAATAAAGATAACACAAAAGCTTTTATGGTGAAAGCAGCCTTACTTAAATCTAATTTATATATAAAATTAAATATAATCTCACCTAAAATTATTGCAAAAATCAAATCTAGTATTACATGCTGCTTAATAAGTTGTGTCGATATAATAATCAGTATTCCTACACTATTAATTATAAAACTGTTAAGCTTATTTTTGCAGCTTGAGGTCTTTATTCCTTTCATAATAAGATAAGTTTCCAATACATGCAAGCTTGGAAAGCAGTTGAAAGGCTTATCATTTGCGTAAATAAGAGCAACAAGTTTTGTAAATATATCATTTCCTGAAAGCTCAGGTCTTGAGACTGCTGTTTGAAATATAAAGTATATCCCATAGGATATAAGCATCCCTAAAATAATGCTTATTATTTCTTTATAATAAATTTCAGAATCTTTAATATAAAAATATAAAAGGCTTAAAAATATGAATGGATACCACGATATATATGGAACTATAAATTCTTTTGTAAATGGAATCATTTTATCAAAGCCAGTAACCAAAGAATATACGCCTCTCGAATCAGTATTGAATATTGGATATAAAGCACCTGTAAGTAAAAATAGTGCCATGCATCCAATAGGCAATATGTATTTTTTAGAACCTTTCATTTCATCAACTCCTGCTGCATTTTCTCAACGATATAAGCTTAAGCTGTAAACCTTAATAAAACCTTGGCAAAAATCTTAAATTTTTATTAATATTTTTAGATATGATTAAAAATACTGAATATAAATAAAGTAAACAAGCTTTAGGAGAGGTTTAAGATTAAAGTATTAAAGAATTTTAAAAAGGCATTTATTATCATTATTGCATTGCATTTTTTAGCGGCATGTATTTTGGGATCAGTATTTCTACTAAAGGGGAAAAATAACAAAGATATAATGGTAATGGGAGCTGTACTTTTAAAAAACGAAAAAGATACGGAGGATAAAAAGGTAAATACAAATGAGGAAAATATGACGGAAAAGTACTTTAGGCCATCAAAGCTTCCGGTTTTAAATAACAACAAAGAAGCAAGTAAGATTATAGGCGATTATTTTAATGAAAAACCATCTGATATAGTTCTGCCTAAGGAATTAACTAAAACACCCTATGATGCAGTTATCAATTACTTCAGTATCCTTCAAGAAGCCGAAAATTTACCTAAAGATAAAATGGGGGGCTGCGGAACTATTGGTTGGGAAAAACAGCCATACCCAATTGCATATAATTTTTTGTCATCAAAATATAAAAGCAAGGTAGACTATAATGCTTTTTTAAAATCCTTTGAAAATATTGCACATATAAATTTGATTAAAGCTGCTAACATAACTAATGAGCTTACTGAATTAGGCAAAATAAAGTATTTTGTAGAAATGGAGACTATTGAAGGCTCAGATAAAGGAAATACATACTTTGGTTATTACTATGGGTTTATAGATATAGAAAAGGAAAAGGATACATATAGAATTTCAAGCATGGAGCTTACAGGTGAGGACTTTTTATGTGCAGCTTATCATGGTTGGAGACATAATGCAGAAGCTTATGTTGATATAGCCTATGGAGATTGGTGCAAACTCATTAAAAAAAGACTTCCTACTACTCAGGAAGGGTATATAAAAAATATTGAGATTAACGGAACAGATGGTAAGGATTATAAATTTGTATTTATGAATCTTACAAATGGGACGGATATAGAAGTTTCGCAGTTTGTAAAGGATAAAGATAATACATGGAAGGCAATTAAAATTAATCCTGAAAATTGTTTAAAAAAATAAAACAATTCAAAATAGTGTAAAATTATGTTATAATTAACTGTAAATTATTTTCTCTATGGGGGAGAGAGTGTTAATGAACTTTAGGAATAAAAAGTTTTTTAGAAAGATACTAAAGACATCTAATGTAGACGATTCCAAGTACTCTTTATATTCTGTAATAAATTATACCAGTATATTATGTCTGGCTGTTCATTTAATTTTACTTACTGTATTTTTTATTCTGGGGATTAAATATTTAGCTGCATTTAATATGTTTAGCTGTATAATTTATGCCATGGCCTTTTTTATTAATAGAAGAGGATTTCACGGTTATGCTGTAGTTCTAGCTATTTGCGAGGTTGTTGGACATGCAACTCTAGCTATTATGTTTCTTGGATGGCCCAGCGGATTTCACTATTACATATTAAGCTTGGTTCCGCTTTTATTTTTTTCTAAAGATATAAGTAGGCCTGGAAAAGTTATTTTAAATATTTTATTTTGTGTAGTATATATAGTTCTTGGTTATTATTCTGCGGCAAATAATGCAATAGTTAATCTGAGTGCTAAGACACTAAATGTTTTTAATAATTATAATATAATTGTTACTTTTTCATCCTTATCATTTTTAGCCTATTATTATTGTATGGCTGTAGAAAAAGCCGATAAAAGACTTCGAAAGGCAAACAGAAGGCTTGAAGTTTTAGCTGATACGGATCCTTTGACAGGGCTTTTAAATCGAAGGAAGATAATTGATGAAATAAATAAAAATATAAATGAATTTAAAAAGACGGGAAAGAACTTTGTGTTAGTAATGGCAGATATTGATAATTTCAAATCTTTTAATGACAATTATGGACATAATTGCGGTGATTTAGTTGTAACTACTTCTGGTGCAATTATGAAAAGCCAGTTGTTTAATGGTGGAAAGATTTCCAGGTGGGGAGGAGAGGAATTTTTAATCCTTCTTCCAAATTGTAATATTAAGAGAGGAAAGGAACTGGCGGAAAAGCTTAGAAAAAGTGTACAAGATACTACTGTAATATATAAAGAGACAAAAGTATCAATTACAATGACTTTTGGGGTAAGTGAATATAATTCTAATATTGATATTGAAGAAGCAGTTGGAAATACTGATAGAGCATTATATGAGGGGAAACGCAAGGGTAGAAACTGTGTTGTAGCTTAAAAGGCAGAGTGCCAAGGATTTGCTTGCATACTCTGTTTTTTAATTTATCAAAATAAAGCAGATAACGTTTACTATATGCAAGAATCTTGATATAATAAGTTAATAAACATAAGATTTTGGCAATTTTGAAGAGAGGATGACACAAAAATGAGACTTACAATAAAACGAAAACTAATATTTGCTTTTAGTTTAATTATTTTACTTTTGATTAGTCTTGGAATATATTCGCTTAAAACAATTTATACTGTTAATAATTCCTCAAAGATTATTGCAAATGAATGGCTCCAAAGAATGGATTATGCTCATTCTATAAACACTTTAATATCAAATTTTTCAGTTGCTGAAAATAAACATATAAGCCTAAATTATAAATCAGAAAAGGCTGATGTTGATAAACAGATTGATGGAATAAATGAGGAGATTAAGAGGAATCTGGCAGCCTATGAAAAGCTTATAACAACCGAAGAGGATAGAAGCATGTTTAACTCAATTAAAGCTGACATAGATAGCATGAATGAGATATATGGAAGAATAAAGCCTCTCAGTTTGGAACTTAAGACAGCAGAGCCTCAATCTATAGCTTCAAGAGAAGCTAGGTTAAATTTTGATATTTTATCAAATAAATTGATGCAGCTTGTTAAATATAATAGAGATCATGCCACAGAAGCAAGCAATGAAGCAAATAAGCTTTTTAATAAAGCAGAATTTATATTAATAGGAATAGTTGTTGCCGCAGTGATATTTTCAATAATAGCTGGACTAGCTATCATTGTATCTATTACAAAGCCACTTGGAAAGTTAAGAAAAAGCTTAGTTGTGCTAGCTGAAAGCGGGGGAGATTTAACTCGAAAAATAGATATAAGTTCAAAGGATGAGATAGGTGATTTAGCTCAAGGGGTTAATCAATTTATCGAGAATATAAGAGAAATAATGACTGATGTAAATTTCTGTTCTAAAAATGTGGAAGAAGCTTCTGATAAGGTTTCTACTCTTCTTGGATCATTAAGAACAATCGTTGAGGATACATCTGATACAATAGAGAATTTAAGCTCTGGTATGCAGGAAACTGCTGCTACAGCAGAAGAGATCGGAGCTTCCTCAAATAATATTGAAGCTAATGTAGGATTTCTGACTGAAAAGGCTCAGAGCGGTTCGAAGGAAGCTATACAGATAAGCTATAGAGCCAAGACTCTTAAGGATAATGCGTTAAAATCAAGCTATAGTGCACAGGAAATATATAGAGAAACCAAAGAGAAGCTTGAAGAGGCAATAAGAAAGACAAAAACTGTTGAGCAAATAAATGTACTTTCTAATACTATACTTGAAATATCTGATCAGACTAATTTGCTGGCGTTAAATGCAGCTATTGAAGCCGCAAGAGCAGGAGAGGCAGGAAAAGGTTTTGCTGTAGTTGCGGATGAGATTAGAAATTTAGCTGAAAATTCGAAAAATGCAGTAGTAGAAATTCAAAAAGCGGCCTCTCAGGTTATAATGTCTGTAGAAAATCTTTCGGACAGCTCCAAAAAAATAATGAACTTTATAGATTCAAGCATAACTAAGGATTATGACGGAATGATTGAGACAGGAGAGCAATATAATAATGATGCTGATTTTGTTGCTGGACTGGTTACAAACATAAATGAAACAGCTGAAGAGTTAGAGGCGGCAGTTGGAGATATTATTAAGGCTATAGATGGAGTTGCAAGTACTATGAATGAAGGTGCTGAAGGAACTCAAGACATGGCTAAAAGGGTAGCAGATATCGCAGGAAAGGTGAATGAAGTTCAGGAACATACGGATATAAGCAATATTAGTGCTAAGGCGTTAAAAGAAGCTATAGAGAAGTTTACTATATAAATGTAAAAACTAGACTAAAGTTAAATAGTCTAGTTTTTTGTATTTATAAGAGATATGAATAATTGAAAAAATATATTATATTATAGGTATTAAGATAGTAAGTTTATAAGGAGAGAGCTTATGAGTAATTTTGTTAAACCAGATTGGCTTTATGAGCATATTGATGATAATAATCTTGTAGTAGTTGATTGCAGAGCCGATTTATATGATAGGGACTATGGGAAAAGATGTTATGAAGAGGGACATATTAGGAATGCGGTTTTTTTAGATGTAAAAAAAGACTTGTCTGGAGAGGTAAAAGAACATGGCGGCAGAAGTCCTCTACCAGATATAAAGATTTTAAAGTTTAAGCTGGAGGCGGCAGGTATAGGTAATGATAAAATAGTTGTTGCTTATGACGAGGGTGCTTTAGCAGGAGCAGAAAGATTTTGGTGGATACTTAAATACTTAGGACATGAGAAAGTATATGTTCTTAATGGAGGAATAAAGGCCTGGATAAGGAAAGGCTATGAATTGACTAAAGAAATTCCAGCAGCAAAGCATGCAAATTTTAATGTGAGTTTAAATAAAAATATAATAACAGATGTCTTTGAAGTTAAAGATAACATGGGTAAGAATGACTTTGTTATAGTAGATTCGAGGGCACCTGAAAGGTATAGAGGTGAAGTTGAGCCTATTGATAAAAAGGCAGGACATATACCTGGTGCTAAAAATTATTATTGGAAAGAAGTGCTTAATGATAAGCTTGAGTTCAAAACGGATGTTGAACTTAAAAAACGATTTAGTGAACTTGAAAAGTATGAAGAAATAGTTCTTCAATGCGGCTCCGGTATTGATGGCTGCGGTAATTTTATTGCAATGGATGAAATAGGTTTTAAACCTAAGTTATATGTAGGAAGCTGGAGCGATTGGATAAGCTATGAAGAAAATCCAATTGTAAAAGAGGAAGAATAAGAAAGCTGAAGTTAGGTAAAATGCCTAACTTCAGCTTATTTTTTATTTGTGCTTATACTTATAGGAATGAGCAGCTAGATAGCCAAGTTTATATTCCAGCTTATTTTTAATAGTGAAAATTGTACTATAATAGCTTGCTGGAACAAGAATAAAGCTTGTTAGCTGATTATAAGTATTTTTGTCTTGTACGTACTCTTTAAAAAGGTCGTAGTTATTTTCAAAATACTCAAGTATATTATGAAGGTGTACTGCTTCTATAAAAGTTAAGTTTACCTTTTCAGTTTCTTTGGATACTTGATTTTGTAGCTTATTTAGCAGTGTTGTTATACATTCTTTTTCCATGTGTGTTAGTTCATTACATTGATTTTTCTCCATTTCTTCATTAGCAATGCCTATGACGTTGCTGATGAAATGAAGTGACTCTCCAAAGGTAATTCTGACTTCCCTATCTCTTAAAGTTTGGAAATAGCTGATTTCTCTTACACTTTTGATAGTCATGATTATCTCCCCCTATTTTTGTGCAATAAAAATGCACATTTTTAGTACAGGCAGTAATTTTGTACAAGCCTGTAATTTTTTTCTATATTATAATTTATGCTGTGAAAAGCATTACATAGTATATTTCTACAAAAAATAATAAAATCCTTTTTATGATAATACAAAAATTACTTAGGATAAAAAATTTAGTACAGAAAAAAATAAGTTATAGCACAGAATTTTGCAAAAGGATGTGAAGGCATGAAAGGAAACTTTGTTAAAGATATTAAAAATGATGAATATATAGAAGGCAGCTTTATGATAATGAAGAGGCTGTTTAATGAAGGTAAAAGGCTAGAGGCTTATATAGGAGATAAGACTGGAGATGTTAAGGTTTGTATACAAAATTCCGATAACCTGAAGGTTGGAGATGTTATATATATAAAAGCTTCTAATAATAATGGGTTTCAGGTTAGGGAATATAAGAAGAAAACTAATTACGATTTAAATGATTTTCTTCCGGCAATCAGTAAGCCTATAGATGAAATAATGGAAGAGATGCAAGATATGTCTGAGGAAGAATTTAAAAGTGAGGAATGTAAAACTTTAAATGATTATTTTTTTAGCAATAAAGATTTTGTGGAAAGCTTTAAAAGAGGAATTGGAGGTCTTAATCAGCATCATAACTATATAGGCGGATTAGCAGAACATACTTTAAATGTAATGTATATGACAAAAACAATGGCTTATAGATATGACTGCCTTCATAAGGATATAGCAATACTTGCAGCGAAACTCCATGATATAGGAAAAACTGTAGAGTACAACGTAGAAGGACCTTTTTCAGTATCCATGAGAGGTGAAATGGAAGGCCATATTGTGATAGGAATAACAATGCTTGAGGAGGCCTTTAACGCTGGTGGAAAAATTTATTCAGAGGATTTTAAAAACCGAATAAGAGGCTGCGTGGTTCAGCATCATGGAAAAGTAGAATACGGATCTCCAAAGGTTCCTAATACCGAAGAGGCCTATATTGTTCATTATGCTGATTTTATTGATGCAACTATGAATAAGGTTGGACAGATTAGGGATGGAGTAGAGCCAGGAAGCTGGACGGAGTATGATAGAAGAATTGGTACGAAACTTTATATTTAAATTAGAATTAAGAATGTAGGAACTGCCATGAAAACACCTTAACCTACCACGCTAAGTTTAGCTGTTTTCTAGCAGCTCCTATACTTTTTATTGTTATTAATTTACATTTCCAGAATCTCTTAAGTTAACCAAACCTTCCGGATAAGGAGAAAGTATAGTTTGTCTAAGGATATACTCCTGTTGATATTCGATTGCATAGCTTTTTAAAAGGTGAATAAGTACACTTAATGGTATTTTATTTTCTCTGTAGCTTTCTAGCGTTTCTAGAAAAAAAGCTCTTTCTTTAGGTGAAAGTTTATCAGAAAAATAACCAAAAATATGCTGAAGAGCATTTATTATGCTTGTATATCTAGGCGCCCTAGCAAAAGCCAAGGCTAAGTGCTCCTCATACTCTTTCATTATATTTTTAAAATCCTTTTTATCATGATTTGCAATTATTCTTCCGAGTACTTTTTGTTCCTTTTGATTATAAGCCATTAAAAGATATTTATTATCGCTTTGAAATTTAACTAAATCAGCAAGAGTTTTAATTTGTCTAAGTGAAAAGAAAGTAAAAAGCTTAGTTAAAAAATGTTCTCTTATTTTAAAGTTAGTAAGGCGCCCTTCTTCCTCAATGGCTTTAGAAGGAAACTTATCCTTAACAGTTCTCGCAAATAATCCTGATCCTTTTATAGAACCAACAGCTTTTTCTTTTCCAAGATATATTTTAACATTTTTAGTTCCACAAGAAGGTGAACGTCCTTTTAATATAAAGCCATCTATTTCAGGAAGCTTTGATAAAAATTCTTCTGAAAATTTAAGCATATCTTTAGTAAGTTCTCTACCGGTAGAAGGTTGAAAAAGTTTTATCTCATCATCTTCCAATACAAGTCTGATAGTCTCTCTTGGTATAGGAAGTCCGATACCTACTTCAGGACAGACTGTTATATAATTAACATAATTACCAAGCTCTTTAACAAACTTATCAGGTATAGTATCACCGTTGTATCTGCATTTTGCAAAGCCTAGACATTTGCTTACTATCACAGTTGGTTTAGAATTGATCATTTTTAATCTCCTAATTATAATTATTATCTTGTTAATAACTTATATTATATAAACAACAGCTGAGAATGAAAAATGTATTGAACATGTATTTTCTAGTTAAATATTTTTATATATTTTAATTTTAGCAAAAATGGATTAGTATATGCAAAATATAATATTTGCTTAATGTCGAATGAATTATCTGTAAAATATATTGATTTATGTATAAAAAACAATTAATATGTAAAATGCAGGGATAATTTGTCAACTTAAGTCAAAAATAGTGTGTATAACTTGTACTGTTAATTTGGAGGATTATAAAATATGACCATAAAGTCCATTAGAAGGATATTCATGATAAGCTGTTTCTTTAATGTTCCATTATCAATTTTACTTATTTATCAATTTGTTTGGAGTTTATTTAAGTTAGGTAATAACAGCTATACAATAATATCTTTAGCTGAATTATTTCTTTATATAAGTAGTAATATAATTTTAGCAGTTATAATGAAAAATCTGCATTTAGAGGAAGAACAGCTATTAGGGATGTATCAAAAGGGTGAGAAATTGAACGATTTAATTATTAAAAATACTCCTAGTGGACTTATAATACTTAGCAATAAGGGAATAATTGAATATTTAAATCCTGCTATAATAAAAATACTTGGCTCAGATGAAGCCTTAGGACAGAATATACTTGATATTGACTCAATAAAAAATAATTTTATATATAGGAATATAGTATCTGCACTTGCAGGAAAAAGCAGTGTAATGTTCGGATTAAACTATGTAACAAATATAACTAAGGAAAATAGAGTTTTTAATACATATATTGATGCAGTAGTTAATGAAAACAAGGTTTCAAAAGTGATAATTCATATTCATGATGTAACTAAAGAGGTTGAATTAAAAAATGAAATAGAATCTACATTTTTATCAACAATAGAAGCTTTAGCAGAATCTATTGATGCAAAGGATACTTATACTGGAAGACATTCTTCAAATGTATTAAAATATACTTCTAAAATGTGTGAAGTGCTAGAGATAGATGATAAGCATAAAGAAAATATAAAGATAGCAGCAACTATACATGATATAGGTAAAATTGGGATAACAGACAGTATATTAAAAAAGCCTGATAAGCTTACTAATGAAGAGTATGAAATAATGAAAGATCATCCCGTTATTGGATCCAGTATAGTTGGAAAAATACATGGCTATAAAAAGATCAGCAATATAATAAAATACCATCATGAAAGATGGGACGGAAGGGGATACCCGGAAGGAATAAAGGAAGATGAGATTCCTTTGGGAGCGCAGATTATTGCAATAGCAGATGCATTTGATGCCATGACATCAAATAGAGTTTATAGAAAAAGTCTAGGATACGAGAGAGCTGTACAGATTTTAATAGAAGAAAAGGGAAGACAGTTTAATTCAGAGTTGGTAGAGTTGTTTATAGATGTACTTCAGAGTTCAGGTGAGGAACTGCTTGAGATAGGTTGAATTTAATAGACATACAAAAAGCACAGAGCAATAGTCTGTGCTTTTTGTATGTCTAATTATCCTTTAAGGCTCCACGCTTTGATAAGTTGAAACTACATAATCAAATTCTTCAGCATCGCTTATTTCACCATAGGTATCTTCAGTAATTCCAGGATAATAGTAAAGAACAAATTTTTCATCGGTTCTTATATTTTCTATAATAATATATTTTTGATCTTTAATAACATCCTGTAGTGTTGCAAGCACTTTGTGTCTATCTACATCACCAGTTCTATCATTATTAAGTGTAAGTATCCAATTATCGTGGAAAGTTACATTTATTCTTTCATGATCGCAATATACTATTTTTGAATTTTCTCGGCAGCCAAGACAGCCGTCAAATTTACTTTCGGTGCAGTTTCTGTGAACACACTGACTGCAGTGTTCGAGCTGATTAAGTGCTTCGAAATTATCTTTTTTATAAGAATTCAATAAATCAATATATTTGTCATCATTAAAGAAATTTAAGAAACCGCCTTTTTTATGAGCTTCTCTTTCTGCTGATTCAACTAAATCAATATATTTTTTTAAAACAGGAAGCTTGGTAACATATTTTCTTCTGTTAAGATCTTCTTTATCTACAAAAGGAGATATATTATCTACAGCGTAGGTAAGGTCAACATAGACCTTACCATAACGCTCCTTTTCATGCTTTAAAAACGCTTCTGCTCTTCCCATTACATCACCTATTGCTGTTTATATTTTTTAAGTTCTTCTTCTAAGTCAACTTCTTCAAGCTTTTTAAATTCATCTTCAAGAGTGTTGTCTGTTTTTAATTCGCCAAGACCTTCAGCATAAGATTCTTTCTTTTGAATTTTTCTTTCAATATCATCCATGTTTATTTTATTGTTCTTTGTATCAACATTTGCAAGAATCTCATTTACCTTGCCAGTAGCTTCTGCATTGTTATATCTAGCAGCAGCTTCATCTCGGTATCTTCTTGTCTGCTCGATTTCTTCATCAAGCT
The DNA here is from genome assembly GCF_016765585.1 of Clostridium rhizosphaerae. Taxonomy (GTDB): domain Bacteria; phylum Bacillota; class Clostridia; order Clostridiales; family Clostridiaceae; genus Clostridium_AT; species Clostridium_AT rhizosphaerae. The sequence goes on along the minus strand of NZ_JAESWC010000014.1, from coordinate 122,165 downwards.
CTCTAAGCTTAGTTTTAATAGCTTCAGCTTTTGCACGAGCATCTTCGTAGCTTGATTTTAAGCTTGAATAGTTTTTATCAGCTTCAAGTTTTTTAGCAAGAGCTTTTTTAGCTAATTCTTCATCGCTTTTACCCATTGCAAGTCTTACTTTGTTGTCCCAATCCTTAGATTCCTTTTCTGCAGTTTCCATTTTCTTTTCAATTTCATGAACATTTCCTAAGATTTGTGCTGATGAAAGCTTAGCAGTGTTTAAACTCTCTTCCATGTCTCTGATTTTTTGATCTAATAGCTCAACTGGATTTTCCATGTCGTCTATTGCATTGTTCACCTTTGCCCTTAAGATATTTGATATTCTGTCGAATACTCCCATTTTTAAAATCCTCCTTTAAAATCGTCTTTTTGAATTTTTAATTATTTTTAAAATTATTATTATAACTATTATTATTATGATAAATCTAAGAAGTCCGGAAAAAAAACTGCCTACTATATGGCCGGGGCCGCTGTAGTAGCTTCCAAAAGGGGTACTGTAATGTCTTGTTGTTCCCCATGGAATAGGAATAGGTATTGGTATAATACTTCGCTTTGTACCGCTTGAGCTATAGCTTTCTGAAGAAGAATTATTTGTACTGCTTCCTGAAGAGCTTGAGCTTCCGGGGAAAGATTTTGGTGTACTGAAGCTTCCAGATTTAAAACCTCCAGAAGATGATTTAGTACTAGAACTTGAACTTCCGGAAGATTTACTACTGGAACTTGAACTTCCAGAAGATTTTGGAGTACTAAAACTTCCTGATTTAATGCCTCCCGAAGAAGACTTTGGAGTACTAAAGCTGCTGGATGATTTTGATCCGCTGCTAAAGCTGCTGGATTTAAAACTGCTTCCACCCTTTGGAGCGGCATAAACAATGTAGCTGTCTTTTTCTGCTGTAAACTTACTAAACATACCTGGTGTTATAATATCTATTGATACAAACAGAAAAGCCAAAATTAAGCTAAAAATAAGTTGTCGTTTTTTTCTAATTTTCTTCACCCCCAAGAAAGATTAATACATTATATTACAATTATACCATGTGCTCTTCAAACTTCATATTCATATGTATTAATCAGCTCATGTTTTTATTATATAGTATGTATTACTGTATTACAAATTAAATATAAACCTATATTGCATAATAAACAACCATTTATCCAGTAAAAGATTGACTAATCTCTATCAATCTTTTAATTTCTATAAATATCTCGATATTTCATAATAGATATTTATAAAATATAACTTGTAATAAGTTTAAATATACCGTATAATCTAAGTAAGGACATAACATAATCCTTGGGAAAGAATTGATAATATACAAGGAGGCAAATTTATGGAAAAGAATAATGAATTCGATATCGAATATATTAAAAAGATAGCAAGTGATATAGCGCAAAATACTGTTGTTTCCTACGAGGATTTACCTCGTTATGATTTATTCCTATCGCAAGTAATCGATTACTTGAATGATAAGTTTGAAGATGAGAAATATACCAGCAATATTGTACAGAATTATATAAAAGGTGAAGTTATATCAAAACCTGATGATGGCAAGAAGAGGGGTTATACGAAGGATCATTTGGCACAGCTATTGCTTTTAAGTTATATGAGGCCAATACTTACCACAGAAGAAATTAAAAAAGTGTTTGGGCTTGCTTTTAATAACATTAATAATAGAAACGATGATATATTATCCTGGGAAAAAGCTTATAAGATTTTTTCTAATCTGCAAGCAGAAATGTTTAATGATTTTCTATCCGAAAATCATTTTAAGGAGTCTAAACTTAAAGATATTATTAAAGATAACAGCTTAAAAGGTTCTGACGAGGAAAGGATTTTAGTATTCCTTATAGTTATGTCTCTTATAGCTCAGGCGAGTGCTATTAAAAAGCTGGCTAGAAAAATAGTTGATGAATATAATCAGGGTTAGATAAAACCCGCCAAAGTTCTTATAATAACTTTGGCGGGTTTTTTAATTTTTTGAATTAACAATATTATAGTATGAGCTCACAGTCAAGAAGTAGTAAATCATATAAATGATTGAATAAGCACTAATTGTAAGTATTATTGGTATTGTTAAATTTGTATTGATTGTCTTTCCTAAAAGGGTTGAAGCAACCAGGCTATGCATTATACCAATAGCTAAGGGCAGTGCAAATATCATGAATATCTGCTTTTTGATTGAGGCTCTGATTTCATTATTTGTTACTCCGATATTTCTAAGAATTTTATATCTATTTTTATCTTCGTTAGCCTCTGATAGCTGTTTGAAGAATATTATGCTTCCTGTAGCAACTAGGAAAAGTAATCCTAAGAAAGCCCCAATAAATATTATTACTCCTGAAAAGCTAAGTCCGGATACATATTGATCGTAATATGATGTAAACTTAATAAAATCTCCATTGAATTTTGTGAATTCTTTAGGTATCATTCCCTCAAGTTCCTTAGTAAGATCTTTACTGTCCTTTTTATTAGCTGTAATGTATCCCTTTATTCTATACACATTGTCATCCTTACGATAACTATTATAAACCTCATCCTTTACAACAATAGCTTCATTAATCATACCATTGTTTGCTAGTGAATAATTTTTACAATCAACTATTTTTATAGATTTGCCATCAATTATAATAGTATTTCCTGTATATGAATTCATAAAAGCTTTTCTATAATAGGGATCGAATACAACAGTTTCATCAGCACCATTTAATTTGATTTTATCTTTAATGCCCCACGCATTTATAATTTCGTTATACTTGCTTTCCGACACCATATAGAAGCTGGTTTTATTTGATGGCGAAGTATGATTTGACTTCATGACATTAGGCCAGGTTCCGTTTACTTTTACAAAATTAATATCTACAGATGAAAGAAGCTTATTGTTTGGATGCTTTGCAATTGTATCTTCTACCTTTTTATATAAGGTGTCATCATTACCTGCTAAGGCATAAGTAAAAGCATAACCTTTCTCAAGAGTATTGGAATAGTCATAATAAAAGCTTGAACTTACCTCCATAGCTGTAAGAGTCGTTGCACTAAGTACCGCTATAGTGGCTAAGGTTCTTGCACTGGCTTTTATTCTGTAAAGCATTTGAGAAGTTCCTATCATATTTATTCCTTTATAGTATCTCTTCTTGTTTTTCTTTGCCAGCTTTATAATATATAAGGTTAAGGAAGAGAAAAGCATGAATGTACCTATTACAGTTAAAATCAGAGTAATAAATACTGATAATACACCAAACAGAAGAAGTCCTTTAGTATATATTAAGTAACCTCCTCCAATAAATAATACGGAACCTATAGATAAAATAATAGAAGCCTTTGGTTCTTTTTCACCTAGATTTTCAGCTTTAAAAAGTTCTATTAGTTTAAACCTATAAATTAATCTATATCCATGAATGGATGTAGCTAAAAATAGCACGGCAAAGACTATTGATGTGTTTAAAATTGCCTTTGATGATACCATGAATACAATGTCTGCTGAAAAACCCATAAGCTTAACTAGTAACATTATGAATAATTTTGAAAGAAGACCTCCGATGAAGATTCCGCAAATTAGGGCTGCTATACCCATAACTATATTTTCATAGAATAGCATTCTGCCAATTTGTTTTTTTCTAATGCCAAGAAGAGAATATAGCGCAATTTCTTTTTTTCTCTTTTTAGTAAAGAAAGAATTTGAATACCATATAAATATTGCTACAAACACAGCAATAACTACTGCAGCACAATTAAAAACAACTGAAATTTTCATGGAAGAGCCTGCAAGCTCTTGAACCTGAGTATTATATTGTATAGAAGTAAAAGTAAAATAAATCATTATGCTGAATATCATTGAAAGAAAGTATAAAAAATAGTTATAAAAGTTTCGTTTTATATTTTTAAAGGCTATATTAAATAGACCCACTTAAAATCAATCCTTTCTTTTATTACATATCATCAAGCCCGCCGCCTAAGGTTTTTAATACATCTAATATTTTTTGGAAGAATTCTTTGCGTGAAGAACCACGAACAAGCTCAGTAAACAGTAAACCATCCTTTATAAAAATTATTCTCTTGCAATAGCTTGCTGCAAAGGCATCATGAGTTACCATCATTATTGTTGCATTATTATTTTCATTTAAATCATTAAGTGACTGAAGAAGTTCTGTAGAGGACTTTGAGTCTAAGGCTCCCGTAGGTTCATCTGCAAGTACGAGTGCAGGTTTATTTATAATAGCTCTTGCGGCAGCAGTCCTTTGCTTTTGTCCACCGGATATTTCATAAGGGTACTTATTTAAAATATCATCAATTCCAAGACTGATAGAAACCTCTTTAAGCCTATTTTCAATCTCTTTAATATTCACTTTTGAAAGCGTTAATGGAAGTATAATATTTTCTTTAACTGTTAAGGTATCTAATAAGTTAAAGTCCTGAAATATAAAACCTAGCTTATTTCTTCTAAACAGTGATAGCTTTTCTTCATTCATTCTTACGATATCATCTCCGCCGATCGTAACGGTACCGCTGCTTGGTTTGTCTATAGTTGAAATTATATTTAAAAGTGTAGTTTTGCCTGCACCGGAAGGCCCCATTATTCCAACAAATTCACCTTCTCTAATATTTAAGTTTATATCATGAAGTGCGGTATATACGTTTCCCCTTGATCCATAAACCTTCTTTAAATTTTTAGCTACTAAAACATCGCTCATATATATTCCTCCCTATAGTCGGAAGCACTGAGTAATTTAAAACTCTCGCTCCGCTCGAAAATTACTCGTAAAAGCCCATTTAGGGTTTTTACCTCCGTATATGTGTTTTCAAATCTTACAATACTATTGTATATGTTTAGTATATATAGTACCATTTTTTTAGCTTACAAAAACACAAACTAAGCTTACATTTCTGTCACATTTGTGGGATTATCATAACCTATTTAAATATATAAATATACAAATATTTGCTCATTCTATGCGGGTTCAAGAGGTATTCTATAAACTGATTTAGAACACAACATTCTTAAGTAGTGAAGTAATATAAGAATTATATTGAAATTATACTGTTAGTTGGTATAAAATGGTTTAAAGATACAAATATGTACTTTGGAGGCTATGATGAAAAAAGAATTTAAGGTAATAAGATCGTTTAATAATAATGTTGTTTATTGCATAGATAAAGATTCAGGCAAAGAATGTATTCTTGTTGGCAGCGGGGTAGGGTTTAATGCTAAAGAGAATAAGCCTCTAAAAAATGAGGAAAGGGTAGAAAAGATATTTTATTTAGCTGATGAGAATAATAAATATAGATTCGCAGGAATGTCTAGAGAGATAGACAAGGATATAATAGGCGTTACTGAAGAAGTAATATTGATGGCGGTTAAGGAATTAAATAAAGATATTGATGAAAGAATACATATTACACTTCTTGATCACATATCTTTTACAATAGATAGATATAATAATGGCATAGATATTATTAATCCTTTTTTAGCAGAGATTAAGAGTCTTTACAGAGAAGAGTATATGATAGCATTAAAAGCTCTTGAAAAGATTAATGGGAGATTTAATATTACCTTACCTGCAGATGAGGTGGGATTTATTGCAATGCATCTTCATGCTGCAGTTAACAAGCAGGATATTTCACGAACTGCCCAAAGTACTACCATAATAAATGATGTTATAAATCTTATGGAGGAGAAAACAGGGAATAAAATTGATAAGGAAAGCATAGATTATGTTAGGCTTATAACTCATGTTAGATTTGCTTTAGACAGAGTTGAAAAGAAAATACCTATAACAAATATACTTTTATCTGATATAAAACAAAAATTTGCAGAGTCTTATAATTTGGCAGTAGAAATTGCTAAAGAAGTTGAAAGAGTGTATAAAATAATACTTCCAGACGATGAAATAGGATATTTAGCAATTCATATTGAACAAATTTTTAGGAACATACATAAAAGTTATTGACATAATCGTTTTCATGTTATAAAATAAAGTTACAAAAATAAATAAAAAATAGCGTGTTACTGTTCGGCAGGCATGAGCTAAAAGAGATTTATCGTAAATCGGTTTAATCTTTTTTAGCTCTTTATTTTTTATAAAAATATTATATAAGGAGGTTAAAGTCCTAAATGGACTTTAACGGGCAATCTGGCGAATGTGAATGAGCCTGCATTGATTGCCCCGTGTTCCGAAAAAAAGGAGGAATCATTTATGGCTAATTCAAACACACCAAAAGTTATCGCAGAAGCCATCCTTGAAAAGGTTGGCGGGAAAAACAACATTGCATCTGTGGCATACTGTATGACTAGACTTAGAGTTGTGCTAAAGGATGGAAGCTCAGCTGACAAGGAAGGGCTTAAGAAAGTTGAAGGAGTTATGGGCCTTGTTGAACAAGGAGGACAACTTCAAATTGTTTTAGGACCAGGAAGAGTTACAAAGGTTGCAAATGAAGTTGGAGAAATAACAGGACTTAAAGTTGGAGAAGTTGATGAAGCAACTGTAAGAAAAGAAGAAATAAAAGCTAAAAACAATACTCCATTTAAGAATTTGCTCAAGAAAATATCAAGTATATTTATACCACTTATTCCAGCATTCATAGGTTGTGGTCTTGTAACAGGAATATTAAATATTATTATAAAGTTTGATGCTGGTTTTGCTGCTAGTCCAACAGGAAAAATACTTGTTATAATAGGTAACTCAATATTCTGGGGACTTAACTTATTTGTAGGTGTTAACGCTGCTAAAGAATTTGGTGGTTCTCCAATGCTTGGTGGTGCAATGGCTGCAATACTTACACATCCTAATCTTTCAACTGTTACTATTGGTGGAAAAGCATTAGTTCCAGGCAGAGGCGGAGTTATAGCTGTACTTATAGTTGTAGCTTTCAGCAGCTGGCTTGAAAGAAAAGTTAGAAAAGTTATTCCAGAAATATTAGATCTTTTCGTTACTCCATTAATTGTTGTTTTGGTTGCTGGTTTTGTAGCACTCTTAGCACTTCAACCACTTGGAGGAGTTATATCAGACTCTATAGGAACTGCTGTTAAAACTGCTATTAGCGGTGGAGGAGCATTCACTGGATTTATTTTAGGAGGAACCTTCTTACCTCTAGTTATGACAGGTTTGCATCAAGGATTAACTCCAATACATGCGGATCTTATTAAAACTACAGGACAGACATTACTTCTTCCAATACTAGCTATGGCTGGTGCAGGACAAGTTGGAGCAGCAATAGCTGTACTTGTTAAAACAAAGAATCAAAGATTGAAAAAGACTATATGGTCAGCTCTTCCAGTAGGAATACTTGGAGTTGGGGAACCATTAATATACGGTGTAACTTTACCACTTGGTAAACCATTCCTAGGAGCTTGTATAGGTGGTGCCTTTGGTGGAGCAGTTATGGCTGCTTTAGCTGTAGGAGCTAAGAGTATGGGATTATCAGGACTTCCACTTACTCTATTAGTTACTAAGCCTTTAGGATACTTAATTGGTGTTGTTGTTGCATATGCTGCTGGATTCATAGCTTCTTATGCATTAGGATTTGAAGATCCACAAGAATAAAATAAATAAAAGGATAGCACAATTAATATTAATAGAATATTTATTTGCTGCTATCCTTTTTCTATCAAAGAATAGACGGGTATCTTACGAGTGAAAACGAGAAAGATAGGTTATCAGGTGTTTCGACTGAAAGGAGAAAATTATGCCAAAAGGTATTTCAGTTTTTGTAGGAATGAATTATTCACTTGAAGAAAACATGGAGTTTATAAAAAAAGCTAAAAAATATGGCTTTAGTAGTATATTTACTTCGCTTCATATTCCAGAGGCAAATTATGAAAAAGCTATTGAACAATTTAAAGAAATAACCGAATTAAGTAAGACTCTAAATATGAATATTATTGCAGATATATCTCCTAGAGCCTTTAGCTATTTAGGTGCAGATATGAATGACTTAAAAGCACTAAAGGATTTAGGTATATATGGTGTTAGAGTGGATTTTGGATTTACTCCGGAACAAATTGCAAACTTTACAAAAAATCCGTATGGCTTAAAAATTGAGATAAATGCCAGTACAGTTACAGAAAGATTTTTAAAAGAGCTTGAAAGCTTTAATCCGGATTATAATACTCTTCAAGCTTGTCATAACTACTATCCAAGGATAAACACAGGAATCTCGATGGAAACTTTTAAAAAGAAAAATACCATGCTTAAAAAATATAATATGATTATTTCTGCTTTTGTACCTTCTTTAGTTAATAAAAGAGGTCCAGTTTTTGAAGGACTTCCGACGCTTGAAATTCATAGGTTTCAAGAGCCTTTAGTATCTGCTAAGCATTTATATGCACTAGGGATTGACTCGGTATTTTTTGGCGACAGCATACCAACAGATGAAGAATTAAAAGATGTTGGCAGTATTCCTGAAGATATAATTGAATTTAGGATAGAAACATTTAAACCAGGTGTAGTAGAACAAGGTATTATTTTTAATGCTTGCCATGAAAATAGACCTGATTCAGCAGAAGATGTTATAAGATCAACTAATTCAAGAGTTGCACTAAAAAAAGAGGATATTATAAGCCCATATAATAATATAGAAAGAAAAAAAGGGTTCATAACAATAGATAACAAGTATTACCTAAGATATTGCGGTGAACTGCAAATTTGCAAAAAGTATTTGCCTGCAGATGGAAGAGTTAATGTTGTTGGAAGGATTGTTGATGAAGAATTATTTTTGCTTGAATATATTGAAGATGAGACAAAGTTTAGATTTAAAATATATAAATAACATGTTTGAAATAAATTTTAGTCAACAATTGAAAATTATGAAAAAATGTTTTATAATATAATATATAATCTGCTAGGAGGTGAATGCTGCATAATAATTTTGCAGTAGAAACAATATGAAAATAGAAAAACTTGAAAAACTTGTTACAGAGGGCAGAAACCCGAGAACAATGAACATTGATAGTGTTAGTACTTTAGAAATGATAGAAATGATAAACGAGGAAGATAAGAAGGTTGCAGAAGCTGTTGGTGAAGCTAAGGAAAGCATAGCTAAAGCTGTGGATATAATTGCAGATAGATTATCTAAAGGCGGAAGACTTATTTATACGGGAGCAGGAACAAGCGGCAGGCTTGGAATACTTGATGCGTCAGAGTGTCCTCCAACTTATGGTGTTTCATTTGATCTAGTTCAAGGGTTAATAGCAGGAGGTCATACAGCTATATTTAAGGCTGTTGAAGGAGCAGAAGATAACAAAGAGCTAGGGAAAACTGATTTAATTGAAAAAAACCTAACAGATAAAGATGTTGTCTGCGGAATTGCTGCATCAGGCAGAACTCCTTATGTTATTGGAGGAATGGAATACGCGAAAGAGGTTGGAGCAGCAGCTATATGCGTTACAATGAATCCTGAAAGTGAAATGGCTAAGGTTGCTGATGTTCCAATAGCAGTTGTTGTAGGCCCAGAGGTTATTATGGGTTCAACAAGAATGAAGTCTGGAACTGCACAAAAGCTAGTTCTTAATATGTTAACTACAGGAACTATGATTAAGCTTGGAAAAGTGTACAGTAATCTTATGATAGATGTTCAATCTACAAATGAAAAGCTTGTTGCTAGAGCAAAGAGAATAACGATGATGGCAACAGGTGAAATTGAAGAAAATGTTGTTAAGATTCTAAATGAAACAAACTTTGATGTTAAGCTAAGCGTTGTTATGATTAAAACTGGATTAGATAAAGAAAGTGCAAGAAAGCTTTTAGATAAAAATAAAGGATATGTGCAAAAAGCCATAGAAGCATCAAAATAAAATTGCGATTACATCGCAATTTTATTAAGTTACTGCATATTTATCAATTAAGGTGATGAATATGGATGCAATGGCAAGTTTAATAGACAATGTGGGGTTTCCAATAGCTGTATCTATTTATCTATTAGTGAGGATAGAAAGTAAACTTTAGAGCCATACAAGCAGCATTAATAATCTATCTGGCGTCATTAATACACTGAAAAAGCTAAGATGAAGCTTTACTTATGAGAAATTTCAAAAAACTGCATGAAAAACTGGATAATTTTATAAAAATGAAGGGTTCATTAATAAGTTACTCTTATTTAACAAATTCTTAATATGTTGATGTTATTATAATATTAAGAAGTTAGATCCCCCTTAGAGATAATTTCTAAACTGTGGTTGATGCTAGGAGCGTTCTAGCATCTTTTTTTTATGTAAAAAAATGTATTGTTAAATTTTAGATTTTTATTGATTTAATTTATTGAATAATGATATAATTAGCACAAATGCAAACGGTTGCATATAAATATATTTGTGCAAACGGTTGCTCAAATATATCCATAGGGGGGAATATAATGAAAAAACTAAATCAAAAGTTCAGCTTGGTATTGACCTTCTTGTTTTTATTCAGCTTGATGCCTAACTTTAATCACTTGGTTAAAGCTGAAGAGGTACAGATGCCGGCAGCCGATATGATGGCTGTATTAACAGGTAATTTCGTTAAGGACCAAGGCTTAGGCAATGATTGGGATACTAAAAACCAGGGTACACTAATGAAAGAGTACAGTAAGGGGATATACGAGCTCACTGTGGAGTTTAAGGTCGCTAAAAGTTATGAGTATAAAGCAACTTTTAACGGACAGTGGGATAATCCTAAGGCTTTAGGTAATAATGGGGAAAATAAAAAGATAGATATTAAACAGCCTGGAAAGGTTATTTTTAGGGTTGATTACTTAGCAGGAAAGGTATATGACTCAATTAATGATGCGGCTCAATTTAAAAATTCAGCTACTATTACAGGAATTTTGGACAAGGTATCGGTCAATGGTAAAAATTGGGATACAGCTGATTCAAACTTTGATATTGATTATATTGGTGGAGGCTTTTATAAGAAGGTATTCCACTTAAACGCAGGTGAGCTTGAGTATAAGGTGGCTTTTAATCATGGATGGAACAATGGAGAAGTTGGAGATAATGGTTCAAATGTTAAAACTACAGTTCCACAAGGTGGAGCTGATGTTACTTTTTTAGCGAATCCAATACTTGGTTTCGCTACAGATTCTATTCATAATTCTAATATTCTAAGCACAGTATCACTAATTGGCACAGTAAGACAAGGACAAAATGAATGGGATGCAGCAGCTAAAGGATATGAGTTTTCTTATCTAGATTCTCAAGGCAAATATATATATAATAAGTTTTTGCCAGCAGGTAGTTACACATATAAAGCTGTAGTAAATTATAGCTGGGATGAAAGCTATGGTGGAGAAGATGGTAAAAAAGATGATTATGGCAATAAGGTTTTAACTATACCAGAAGGTGGAAAGCACGTTGTTTTTGTTGCTGATAAAGTAAATAAAAAGGTAATTGATTCAATAAACAATCCTAGCGATGTTTCTGTAGCTTTAGGTCTTGTGACTCCAGAAGTTGTAGTTAAAAGTCCAGTAATTAATTCAGATGGTACAGTTACTTTTAATTACAAAGACAAGGATGCGACTTCAGTTTCTCTAAGAGGGGATATGAATGGTTGGGGGCAAACTCCAATGACAAAGGATGCTAAGACTGATATTTGGTCTGTTACTCTTAGATTAGGAGATGCTGCGAAGAGTATAGGATATAAGTTTTTCTTAAATAATGATAATGATCATGGTTGGATTAAAGACCCACTTAATACCAAAGTTACAGGGGATAACTCATTACTAGAACTACAAACATACTCAGGCAGAAAAGTAGTTCTAGCAGGAACGATACAATCTGTTGTAGGAGAAGGTACATGGGTTCCAGGCTCAGATAAAACAAAATTGATCTATGATGGAAATGCAAAGTACCATATAACCATACCAAATGTACCAGCAGGAAACTATGAGTATAAGATTGCTATGGGGTCCTGGGATCCAGAAAACTATGGTGCTAATGGTAAGGAACATGGGGATAATATGAAGTTATATGTTCCATCAAAGCAGGATGTTACCTTCTGGTATTCGGATGATAGTCACTATACAGCTAACTCTATAGAATATAAAAAATTAGATGTTGAACTAAAAGGAACAGGAATTTCTGAAGGAACAAAATTAACAGATGCTTCATTAACAAATATATACAATGCAAAAGTTAAGCTTAGTAAAGGTTCCTATAGTGATATTAAAGCAGTTGTAGATGGAAAAGAGTACAGCTTTGGAACCATTAATATAACAGAAGACTCAAAGGATGTAACCTTCAGCTATGCTCCAGCTATTCAAATGGTGTTTAGTGATGCGGCTAGCCAAAAAATATCCTTGAGTGATTTATATTTTGACTCAAGAAGTGAAGAATTTAAGACGCCTTATGGAGCAATAACTACCGATTCAAATGTAACCTTTAACATAAAGGCTAAAAAGGATGATTTAACTGTTGCAAAATTAGTTCTTATAACTAATAAAGGCACAAAGATAATAGATATGAGCAAAAACGGAAGCTTTGCTGATGGAGCTGACAAATGGACTGTAAGTTATAAATTTAATGAAATAGGAATGAATAAGTACTATTTCTTAGTTTCAAATGGTTCAGATGTAAAGGCTTATAGCGACGATGACGGCTATTTTGGAGCTGGAACAGCCAGTGATATAAGCAATGTTAAGCTTTATGACTTAAATGTTTATGATAAGAACTTTAAAACTCCGGATTGGATGAAAAATGCTGTTATATATCAAATATTCCCGGATAGATTCTTTAATGGGGATAACAGCAATGATTATGCACAGAAGCTTGCAAGAGGCAGTGTAGCTTATGAAAATCCAACAAACTGGTATATGCCTCCTGAAGATCCAACTATAGAATTTAAAACAGTTAAAGATAAGGACGGAAATGCTGTAGTTGTAAAGGATAGTAATGGTAAGCCTGTTTTAGACCCTAACTATAAAGGCTTTGTAGGCGATGGCGAGTGGAGCAATGATATGTATGGCGGAGATATCAAAGGAGTACAAGCCAAGCTTGACTATCTACAAGCTCTAGGTATTAATGTACTGTACTTTAATCCAGTTTCCTCATCTATATCAAATCATAGATATGATACTACTGATTATAGAAGTCTTGACCCTCTGCTGGGACATATGGACGACTTTGTAAATCTTTCTAAAGAAGCTCACAAGAGAGGAATGCACGTAATTCTTGATGGTGTATTTAACCATGTATCAGATGACTCTATATACTTTGACAGATATGGAAAATATATGGAGAAAGGAAAACCAATAGGAGCATATCAATATTGGTCAAAAGTATATGATTTAATGAATGCTCAAAATTTAAATCAGCAGGATGCAGAAAAGAAAGTTACTGCAGATTTATCAGCACAAGGTATTACTGATTTACACTATAAGGATTGGTTTGTTATAAATAATAAGATAGTAGATAAAGATAAGGATGGAAACCCAATTCCAAAGCGTTATGACTATGAAGGCTGGTGGGGATATGATTCAATGCCAGTTATACAGGCTTTAAACGGGTCTGAATATCAAGTTAAGTCCTGGGCTGATGAAATAATAGATGGTCCTGATGCTAACTCAAGATATTGGTTAAAGCAGGGTTCTGATGGATGGAGACTTGACGTTGCAAATGAAGTTTCAGATGAAACTTGGAATCATTTTAGAACTGCTGTTAAAGAAGAAGGAGACAATGCTATTATCGGTGAAATATGGGATGATGCATCAAAGTATCTTCTAGGAGATATGTATGATTCTGTAATGAACTATAGATTTAGAAATGCTATATTATACTTTGTAAAAGGCACTCAGGATGACAATAAGACAACTACTGATGCTGTTTGGGCAATGAACGAGTTGGAAAAAATGAGAGAGCAGTATCCAAAGGAAGCTTTTGAGGTTATGATGAATCTTGTTGATTCTCACGATACCCAAAGAGTTATTTCTGCATTTGACGGATATAAAAAGGATACTAAGGCTGTTGCAAATACTCCTAAAGAAGAAGCCTATGCTGAAATGAAGCTAATACCCTTAATCCAAATGACTTATCCGGGTGCACCAACTATTTACTATGGTGATGAGGCTGGTATACCAGGAGCAGACGACCCAGATAACAGAAGAGGTATGATATGGGGCAAGGGAAATCAAGACTTAGTTGAATGGTATGCTAAGCTTGCTAACATAAGAAATGCATATCCTGTATTAAGAACTGGAGATATTGTACCAGTTACTGTTTCAGGGGATGATGCTAAGGATGTAATGTCATACTTAAGAAATGATAAAAATAATCATGCGTTAGTTGTAGTTAGCAGAAAAGCTCAATACACTAATGGCTTACAGCTTGATGCAGGCTCAATTCCAAATGGAACTGTATTAACAAATGCTTTAAATCCATCAGAGAAATATACGGTTGAGGCTGGAAAAGTAACTGTGGATGTTCCAAAACAATCAGGATTAATTTTAGTTGCAAGCTACAAGGCAGTAACAGTAAATACTTCAGCACTAAAAGATGCCTATGACCAAAGCTACATAGTTAAGGATAAGGTTAGAGCAACAGGAGTAACTATTGATAAAAACTCCTTAGAAATAACTGTTGAGGCGTCAGCTAATCTTAAAGCTGTTGTTGCTCCGGAAAATACAACTTTAAAGGATGTAATCTGGAGTTCAAGTAACAGCGGCATTGCAAAGATTGATGCTAGTGGAAAAGTTACAGCCGTTTCAGAAGGTAAGGCAGATATTACTGTAACTACCTTAGACGGAGGTTTCACAGCTAAGTGTTCTGTAACTGTTAAGGCTGCTCCAGTAGATAATGGCGGAAATACAGGAAACAATGGTAATAACAATAATGGTGGAAACTCTGGGAACAATAACGGTAATACAGGGAACAACAATAATAATGGAAACAACAACGGAAATACAAATAATAATTCCGGGGCTATCGTCAAAAATGATGCTTCAAAGGTTGTAGAAGCTGTAAAAAATGCTGCAAGCAAGTCTGCAATAGTTGTAGATGCATCAGAAAACAAGAAAGTTGACAAATCTGTATTTGAAGCTATAAAAGGAACTGACAAGTCAATAACCTTTACAGCAGGAAATTCAGTATGGACTTTCAATGGAAAAGATATAAATAAGGATATTAAGGACATTGACTTGACAGTTAAGGTTGAAACCTTAGATAATTCTACATCTCCTAACAAAGATGCAATTAAAGAAAAGGTTAAAAATGAAGATGTGCTTATCCTGTCCTTTGCTGAAAACGGAGTTCTTCCGGGAGAAGCTAAGGTAAAGATTAAACTAGATGCTGCATGGCTTGAAGGAAAAGATAAGAACAATCTTTATGTTTATTACTATAATCCAAGTACTAAAAAAGCTGAAATTGTGGCTAAGAAGCTTACTGTAGACAAAGATGGCTATATAGAATTTGAAATAACTCATAATAGTGATTACTTTGTAGCAGATAAGGATTTAGTTTCAGCTGGAATACTTCCAAAGACAGGATCGATGATTGATACAACTACACTAGTAACTGCTGGACTTATAACAACCTTCATTGGAGTTCTTATAGTAGCAGCAGGAAGAAGAAAAAGAGAATCAGAAGCATAATAAAAATGGAGGCAATTGCCTCCATTTTTTAATAGGTTCTAAGGGGAAACTTAGATTAACCTTTGACAGCACCAGATGTGAGACCAGCAACTATTCTCTTTTGGAATAGTAAAACTAAAATTATAAGAGGTATTGTTACAATTACAGTAGCAGCTGCTGTTTCGCCCCAAGGAATTGTATACTGCCCTTGGAACATTGTAATTGCAACAGGGACTGTTTTTCTAATATCTTTAGTATTTATTGTCAGCGCAAACAGGAATTCATTCCAAGCTGCTATAAATACGAGTATAGCTGTAGTAAAGGTACCAGGTGCGGCTAGTGGAACTATTATCCGTGCAAAAGTCTGCATAGGCGATGCACCATCTATTCTTGCTGCTTCCTCTAAGCTAAAGGGTATTTCTTTAAAGAAAGTAGTTAGGTTCCATATAGCCAAAGGAAGAGCGAAGGTTGTATAAGGAATAATTAAGCCTATATACGTATCTCTAAGTCCCATAGCTTTCATAAACATATATATCGGAGAAATAGTTGAAATTTGAGGGAACATGGATACTGCTAGAACTAATCCTAGAATAATACTTTTTCCTTTAAATTTAAGCCTTGCAATAGCATAAGCTGCAAAGGAAGCAAATACAATAGCAACTATTGTAGTCAAAGAAGAAATTACAAAACTGTTCCATAAAAACTTACCAAAGGGTCTTGCCGTGAAAACTAACTTATAGGATTCTAAGGTAGAATGCTTTGGCCAGAACCTAGTGAAGCTTCCAAAAATCTCATCGGGTTTCTTAATAGAAGTTATAAATTCCCAATAGAACGGGAAGATTATTATAATTAAGAAAATTACTATAAAAACATAGAATCTAATAGTTTTAAAGTTAATTTTATTTTTATTCATCTTTTCTCCTCCCATTCTAGTTTTCATTTGACATTACATCAGCGCCAAGTATTTTAACATAACCTATACTTATGAATGCAACGCATATAAATAGTACAACTGATAGGGTAGAACCCTTACCAAATTCCATTTGAGCAAACATTGTTTTATAAGCATAGGAGGTTATCGTTTCTGTACTGTTTCCTCCACCTGTCAATACATAAACCAAGTCAAATATTCTAAAGGCATCCAGTGTTCTAAATAGCAATGCAACAAGCATAGTTGGTTTTAAAAGAGGAAGAGTCACCCTGAAGAATTGCTGAAGTTTTGTAGCACCATCAACATCTGCAGCTTCGTATAAGGTTGAATCAATGGTTTGAAGTCCTGCAAGAAGGAGCAGTGCCATGTAAGGAGTTGTTTTCCAAACATCTGCAAATACAACAGAGAACTTTGCACCAAAGTTACTAGTTAATAAGACTCCTGGATTTGATATAATATGAAGTTTTGCTAATATATATGAAATGATACCGAATTGTCCATCGTATATGAATTTCCACATTAAAGCAGATACAACAGTAGGAATAGCCCATGGAATAAGTACTGAGGCTCTCACTATACCTCTGCCTTTAAAGCTTCTGTTTATTATCAAAGCAACCATTAGTCCAAGAACAAGTTCTATAAATACGGATATAATTGTGAACTTAAAGGTGTAGCCTGTAGCTTCCCAGAACCTGCTGTCTTTTCCGAAGTAAATGTAATTATCTAAACCTACAAAGTTAGGGCTTATAATTGAGTCTCTAACTTCCTGCATAAGACCAGTACCTTTATCTAAAGAAGGTTTGGCGTCCTCATTTACAGTTAGTGTAGGTAGTGTTTTTAAAAGTGAATTATATTTGTCTAAGACTTTTTCTGCTGTAGCTTTATCGATTTGAGCAAATTTTATTTTATCATCTTCAATAGGCTTAAAGTTATCTACATAACTTCTTGCTGTCTTTTCTTTTGCAGCAACTTCGCTTTGACTAAAAATAGTTTTATTAAGGTCCTCTATGTCAGTAACTGCACTTAAGAGCTTTTCTTTAGAATCTCCTGTAGAATCATTTGCTGCTCTTTTAAGGTTTCCCTTAACAAGGTCAAAATTATTTAAATATCTTTCTAAGTCGAATTGATAGCTTAAGTGAGTAGCATTTTTAGTTGGATGATTTAATCTTAAGTCAAATAGACTAAGATAAAATGAACGTGCAACAGGATAGAGAGCAATAACAAATATTATTAGCATTGCTGGAGCTATCATAAGGTAGCCAAGTCTTGTCTCGCTTGAAGTACGCTTGTACTTTTTATGTTTAGTTTTTGGTGAAATTTTAGTTTTAACTTCCATCCTCTATTTTCCCCCTTTCAGTTTGAACCCCATAAACTCATTATGTTGTAAGAGCCATTAAGATTTTACTTAATGGCTCTTATTAGTTTACTATTTAGCTGCTGTAACAGCTTCCTTCATCTTTGTATCCATATTCTTAATTGTTGTATCAACATCTTGGCTTCCTGCTAAGTATTTGGATATTTCAACTTGCATGATATCAGAAAGTTTTGGATATATTGGTGAAACTGGTCTTGATACTGCTGCTGAAAGACCAGCAACGAAATCTTTGTTTCCGAATAATGGGTTCTTTTGTACTTCTGAATCATTGTATACAGATAATAATGTTGGAGCACTTCCGCCTTTAACAGCAGTAATCTTTTGTCCGTCTGCTCCGGTCATGAATTTTAAGAATTCCCAAGCTTCATTTGGATGCTTGCTGTACTTATTAATCATTGTTACCCAACCGCCAAGAGCTGCAGCGGATGCAACGCTTCCTTTTGGAAGTGGAGCAACACCAACTTTATCAACTACTTTTGATTTAGAAGCGTCTTGAGATTCTGCCCATTGATATGGCCAGTTTCTTAAGAAAGCAGCTTTACCTTCTATAAATGCTGTATCTGATTCTGGTTCAGTAAATGTAGTGACATTGTTTGGTACAAAGTCTGATTTAACAATTGATTTCATAACTTCTAGACCTTTTTTAGTTTCAGGTGAGTTTATAGTTATATTTCCGTCTCCGTCAACTACTTTTCCGCCATAAGCAGATATAAATTCTGTAGCATTACATACTAAACCTTCGTATTGTTTAGCTTGCATTATATATGAATATCCTGAACCTGTGTTGCCTTTTAATGATTTAGCTTGTGCTATAAGATCATCCCAAGTTGCTGGAACATTAGTTACTAAATCTTTTCTATAGAATAATAATCCTGCATCAATGAATTTTGGCATACCCCAAAGCTGTCCTTTAAAAGTTAATGCTTGAACTGGGCCTTTCATATAATCCTTCATGTTGATTCCGTCTTTTTCAACGAACTTGTCAAGCGGAAGTGCATATCCAGCTTGGGCGAATTCTGCAGGCCAAATAACGTCTGCATCAAATACGTCATAATCAGTTCCTTTACCATTAAATACAGTTACATATTGATCATGCTGCTTGCCGCTATCTGAAGGCATTTCTGCAAAAGTAACCTCAATTTTACCTTTGTGAGCTTCGTTAAACTGCTTAACTATTTCGTTTGTTGCTCCTGTAGTATCCTGACCTCTTGCATAAACTAGCTTTACAACTTCACCTGTTTTTGTATCATTAGCTCCGCCAGATGGTGTAGTTGTAGTAGGAGCTGGTTTGCTGCAGCCTGTAGCTACAGCTGATAACATAACTGTTGTCATTAAAATTGATAATAATTTTTTACCCTTCATGGTATACCCCCCTTTTAATACGGATAACGTTTGCATAGGTTTTGCTTTAATAGTAGTATTCTAGAAAAATAGATAGAATACTACTATTCGGAAACGTTTCCAAACCTTATGTAATTATTATAGCATTGTAAAAAAATAGAATCAATAATAAATTTACAGCACAAAACGACATAATTTTTACAATATTCATTCACAATACTATATATAGATAAGCAATACATAAACTTAGTTAATACAGTGGGAAAATAGAGAGTTTTCATCACTTTTTCATGCTGTACTAACTTATAGTTGAAGCTGTTCATCTATAATATATGCTTATTGTAAAATTATAGATTTTATGCATTGATAAAAAATTACAATTATGATATCATCAAAATGAAACGTTTCCAGAGTATTTTGGAATTGTAATACTAATATCTTATATTATTCAGTGTTTTAGATGAAAGGAAGAATCATGAGAAATATAAGCCTTAAAGACGTGGCTAAGCTTGCGGGAGTTGGTCTTGGGACTGCGTCTAGAGTTTTAAATAATAATCCTTCAGTTACAGAGGAGACAAGAAATCTTGTATTAAATGCTATGAAAGAGCTTAACTATCAGCCTAATGCTATAGCTAGAAGTCTAAAGATGAAATCTACTATGACTGTGGGAATTTTAATTCCTGATATATCAAGTGCCTTCTATCCGGAGATTGTTAGAGGGATTGAGGATGTTGCTAATATATATCA
This sequence comes from Clostridium rhizosphaerae, assembly GCF_016765585.1. GTDB lineage: Bacteria > Bacillota > Clostridia > Clostridiales > Clostridiaceae > Clostridium_AT > Clostridium_AT rhizosphaerae. The sequence goes on along the minus strand of NZ_JAESWC010000014.1, from coordinate 102,212 downwards.
GTATAATATTATACTTTGTAATACCGATTTGGATTATGAAAAGGAAAAAATAGCACTAAATATGTTTTATGAGAAGAAAGTTGATGGAGTGTTGTTTATAAGTAATACTATATGTAAAGATACAATGAAAAAGTTTGAGGAAATGAATATACCAGTAGTACTTATAGCTACAAAGGATGAAAATAATATACTTTCAAGTGTTACTATAGATAATGAGCAAGCTTCCTACGACGCTGTAAGCTATCTTTGCAAATTAGGTCATAAAAAAATTGCTATGATTGCAGGGAAATTTGATGATCCTAACTCTGGGACACCAAGAATAATGGGCTACAAAAGAGCACTTATAAATAACAATATTGAAGTTGATGAAAAACTAATTTATGAAGGTAATTATGGCTATAAGTCGGGCTATAAAAATATGAAAAGTATTTTAAATGGTGGACAAGAGCCTACTGCTGTATTTTGTGCTTCAGATTTGATGGCTGTTGGAGCTTCAAAAGCAATTTTGGAATCAGGACTTAAAATACCTGAGGATATTTCTGTTATGGGTTTTGATGGGGTAGAGGCTGCAGAATTTTTTTATCCTTCCATATCGACAGTAAGGCAGCCAAGGTATGAAATGGGAGCTGTTGCCATGAGGCTTCTCACAAAGTTTATGAATAAGGAAGATGTAGAAGAAAAAAATATGGTCGTGAGTTATAAGCTTGTTGAAAATGAATCTTGCAGAAGGCTTGAATAGAGCCTTTTAATAAATTTTTGAATTAAATTAGTATCTTTAATAGCCTGTTAGTTATGGTTGAAAGGAGATTTTTGTTGTGAGAAATGATGTTATTAATTTTTGGAGTATTGTTGAAAAAAATTTTATTATAGAGAACAATTATGTAAGTGAAAGCCTGTTTGCAGCAGGAAATGGCTATATAGGAATGAGGGGTAATTTTGAGGAAGGCTATAAAGGGCCCAAGGGAACTGGACTTGAAGGAACTTATATAAATGCTTTTTATGAAAGTGAGACTATTAAGTATCCTGAAACAGCCTATGGGTTTGCAGATAAAAGTCAAACAATGCTTAACATAACTGATGGTAAGATAGTTAAACTTTATATAGAAGATGAAGAGTTTGATATGCTTAAGGGACAACTATTAGATTACGAAAGAAGTTTAAATTTTAAAGAAGGTATATTAAAAAGAAATTTAATATGGCGTTCTGAAAAGGGTAAAGAAGTTAGAATTGACATAGAAAGACTAATATCCTTTAAACATAAGCATTTGGCAGCCATAAATTATAAAATTACTCCTTTAAATTTTGATGGAATGATTAAAGTGGTTTCTTGTATTGATGGAAACGTATCAAATCTAACTGCAGAAAATGATCCAAGAGTAGGTTCAGGTTTTACAGGAAGGGTGCTTTCATTAGAAGAGGCAAAGGTATGTGATACTAGAGGGTTACTTGTTCAAAAGACACATAACACTAAATTTGCTGTAGCATGTGTAATGGAAAATGAAATACTAACTGAAAATGAATATACTATAAAAAATAATAAAGATGAATTAAGTGTTTCAGTTTGTTTTAATATAAGAGCTGAGAAAGATAGTATGATTACGTTAAATAAGTATATTGCCTACACTACTTCAAAGCATATGGAAGAAAGCGCTATGATAAAGCTGGCTGTTTCAGAAGCAGCTAATGGTAAAGAAACTGGTTTTAATAAGCTAAAAAAGGAACAGATAGATTTTTTGAATGACTTTTGGTATAAAACTGACATTGAAATAAAAGGTGATGACCTTCTTCAGCAGGGGATTAGATTTAATATGTTTCATCTTCTGCAGTCTGTAGGAAGAGACGGCAAGACTAATATTGGGGCTAAAGGTTTAAGTGGAGAGGGTTATGAAGGTCATTACTTCTGGGATACAGAAATATACATGCTTCCATTCTTTCTATATAATAATCCTGACATCAGCCGAAAGCTTTTAGAATATAGATACAGCATTTTACCCAATGCTAGAGAAAGAGCTAGAATAATGTCTCATAAAAAAGGTGCTCTTTACCCTTGGAGAACTATAGATGGTGATGAGTGTTCAGCTTATTTTCCAGCAGGAACAGCACAGTACCATATAAATGCTGATATTGCTTTTGCAATAAAAAGGTATATGGAAGCAACAGAAGATAAAGATTTTTTATTAAATTATGGAGCAGAAATACTTTTTGAAACAGCCAGGCTTTGGGCAGACTTAGGAGAGTTTATAGAAAACAAGGGAAATAAATTCTGTATAAATGATGTAACCGGACCGGATGAATATACAGCTATTGTTAATAATAATTGCTACACAAATCTAATGGCTAAAGAAAATTTAGAATATGCATATAAAACAGCAGTATGGATGAAAGAAAACGCGAAGGAAGCTTATGAAGAGCTTATAAATAAAATAGGGTTTATAGAAGACGAACTTCAATTTTGGAAAAAAGCTTCTGATAATATGTATATACCGTATAATGAAGAACTGGGCATTTATCTTCAAGATGACAGTTTCCTATATAAGACTCCATGGGATTTTGAAAATACTCCAAAGGAAAATTATCCTTTGCTTCTTCATTATCACCCTTTAGTTATTTATAGGCACCAGGTATGCAAACAGGCTGATTTAGTATTAGCTGAATTTCTGCTTAACCATAAATTTGATATTGAGCAAAAGAGAAGAGATTATGATTTCTATGAAAAAGTAACTACCCATGACTCTTCTTTATCCACCTGTATCTTCAGCATAATGGCAAGTGAGGTGGGATACCATGATAAGGCTTATAAGTATTTTATGGAAACAGCAACCATGGATCTAACAGATTCTCATAGAAATACAAAGGATGGAATTCACGCTGCAAATATGGCTGGAGCCGGAATGTGTCTTGTGAATGGCTTTGCAGGAATGAGAGTATATGAAGATACTATAAGCTTTAATCCATACATCCCAAAAGAATGGCAGGAATATAAATTTAAGGTGACTTATAGAGGAAGGCTTATTGAAATAAAGGTGAATAAGGATGGAACAAGCTACAGGATGCTTGAAGGCGAGAGCTTGGAGATAGTTCATAGGGGAGAAAAGAAGATAATTAGCAACGAAGAATTAAGGATGAAGAATTAAGGATGAATAAAAGGTACTTTAGACAGCGGCTAAAGTACCTTTTTTATACTAAATGAAATTATAATAGATATTCTAAAGAAGTATTTTTAACATAGTTTTGCAGTACCTCATTATTTCTCAGTTCTTTCCTTTATATAAAAGATAGCTTATTAATATGGATAAGGCTAATATTGCTGTTGTAGCTATGCTGTAGTTTTTTAAAAATTCAAGTTTGTTTGGGAGAAGCTGAAATTTATTTAGCATATCATGAGCAGCTGATGTATTCGGATTAGAGGCTATCTTGTTCTTAAGAATATGAAGAAATGCTAAATAGCATAATGAAAATCCTACTCCGCAGCTAAAACGTATCTTTTGATTTTTAATGAATATTATAGTCAAAATTATTAAGTAATACATAGCCACTAGTAACAGAAATAAAATTGAAGCTTCCATTCCAAGGATATTATTTGAAACATCTGATGATTGAGCTATATTGCCTCCGTTAATAAGGAAGGCTGATAAGTAAAGCAAACCATAAAACAAATAGGAAATTCCAATAAGTATAATATATTCTATGAGAAATAATATGAAACCAGCTAAATATAAATTTATAAACTTAAATTTCTTTGATACAGGAAGTAATCCAATTATGTCGCTGTTGTAACTTGTAAAACCGCCTATTATAAGTGCTGTAAATGAAGCCATTAATATAAAAATCATAGACTGATCCACAGTAAAAAGATAAATACTGCTGATAGCTAAGATTGATATTGCAAAGGCTTTATCTAGATTTGTATATTTTTGAGCAGCGAATACATTGCTGTTACCGCTTCCAAAAGGAGGAGCTCCATTTTGAAGGAGAAGTTTTTGCATGTTATATATTTTAGTCAACATGAATATACCTCCTGTACCTTAATACAAATTCTTTATAATTCTTCTTTAGGCTCTTTACTAAAATAAATATCAGTAAAATTGCTGCAAGAAAACTTACTGAAAAGTATATATTTTTACCAAGTGAACTTCTTAAAAAAAGAGTCATTACAACAAAGTTAATAAGTACCAAGTAAATAATCATTAAAAATGTAAATATATTCGAATTACCTTTAGTCTTTGGAGTATTGCTATTTATTCTATTTACAAGAGTAATAATAAGCAAAATAAGTGAACAAAGAAATAATAAATAGTAAGCTGTATTGGTAATAAGATTTGTGTGAATAACCATTCCATCTTCATAAACAGCAGTTCCTTGTCCTCCAATTAAGACATAAACGTATTTGCTCAATGAGACTATAGCTGTAAATATAGCCGACATAGACAGTATCATTTTTATATAGGTCTTATAAATCTGCTCTCTGGAAAATGGCATAGTCAAAACTTGATTTAAACCTTCTATTCCACCGGAAAATAAGCTGTTTATGTTTAAATACCTCATTGAATAGCTGATAATTCTATACATGTAGAAACAAATTCCTAAAGGGCTTGCAAATCCAAGAAAACCACTGAAAATAATTATTCCGATGATATCATATTTGAAATATTTTTTGTTGACTTGAAGCCAGTATTTATCTGTAACTGTCATTTCAATCCACCTCTGTAAATCATAATATCTTCAACACTAGGCTTAGTTACTTTTGCATTTGGAATAAGTGACAGCTTACTTTTATCTGATATAATTCCTTCATAGCCAAAGGAGGATTCTTTAAGTCCTATAAATAAGGATTTTATTTCATCTGTCATATTTTTCTTATCTACATGCACTAAAGCGTGACTTTCCAGCATTTCATCCTTTGCTTGTGTAAACAGAATTTTACCACTATCTATCAATGTTATATAGTCAGCTATTTTGTCCAAGTCAGAGGTAATATGAGTTGAAAAAAATATAGTCTTTTCTTCGTCTTGAATTATGTCATATAAAAGGTCTAATACCTCAGCTCTTGCAACAGGATCAAGCCCTGCAGTAGGCTCGTCTAAGATGAGTAGATCTGGTTTTTGCGAAAGAGTCATAATAATTGAAAATTTCATCTGCATACCCTTTGAATAATGCTTAAGTTTTTTATCAGGATCTAATTCAAATTTATTCATAAGCTTGTTAAAGTAAGTTTGGTCAAAATTAGGATAAAAAGGTGCTAAAGTATTCATTATGGTTTTAGCTTTTAAAGCTTGTGAATAAATAAGACTGTCAAATACTACTCCAAGTCGTGACTTTATTTCTTCTTCATTACCATCCATAGTTTTACCAAAAAATAATACTTTTCCTTTTGACTTTGGAAGTAAATCTAGGATTGTCTTTATGAAAGTGGTTTTACCTGAGCCGTTTTTTCCGATAAAACCTGTAATAGTACCTTTTTCAAGTGACAAATTAGCATCTATAAGAGAAAAATTGCCCACATTCGAATATAAGTTTTTGACTTCTAAAGCATAATCAGTCATCATTTATCCACCTCATACATTTCATCTAACATATTTTTAAACTCTTCCTTTGATATACCACAGGTTTTTGAGAATACCACTATTTCCTCAAGACGCTCCTTAAGCATATTCATATTAATTTCCTTAATTTTGTCTACATTAATATCTGATACAAAGCAGCCTCTTCCATGTAAAGTTGTAATTACACCTTCGTGCTCCAGCTCTTCATAAGCACGCCTTACAGTTATTAAGCTTACTTTTAAATCCTTGGCCATTAGGCGCATTGATGGCAGCGCTTCTCCAGGCTTTAGATCGCCAGTTAAAACTAGTTCTTTTATTTGGTTTTGTATTTGCTCATAAATTGGCACTTGAGAGAAGAAGGATACTACAATATTCAAAATAGAGTCACCTCCGTTATACTGTGATTATAGTATATACACAGTATAATGTCAAGGAAAATTTTACATATGCCACAAATGTAGTTAAGTTAAAATAATGATAAAATAATTATATAAATTTACAAACCTTTTTATTTACGATGCTACTAATATTATAGAAACAGTTTTAAAGCAGGTGAAAAAATGAATTTAGAAGCTTATGCAAAGAAAATATTTGGTTTTGCTCTGACCAAGACTAATAATGTTCAGGACGCAGAAGATTTGTCCCAAGAGATACTTATATCTCTTTACAATTCATCAGAGAAGATAAATAAAGTAGATAATGTTGATGCTTATGTTTATAAGATTTGTCTTTATACTTGGTCGAATTTTTATCGCAGACAAAGAAGACATTGGAATAACATAAATATTGATATTCTATTAGACTTGAGGGATAAAGACGAAATAGATGACCTTATAGAAGAAGAGGAAAGGCAGAATCTTATACTTATGCTTCGCAAGGAATTAGCTTATATGAGCAAGGTTTATAGAGAAATACTTATAAAGTTTTATTTTGAAAAGAAATCAATTAAAGAAATAAGTAAAGAATTATATACACCTCAAGGAACTGTGAAGTGGTATTTGTATGAAGCAAAACGTAAATTAAGGGAGGATATTAAGTTGAAAAATAGTATGGAAAGCTACCGTCCAATAAAAATGTCAGTTGGTCACTGTGGGAACCCAGGAAAAAATAATGAGCCTAATTCTTATTTCAGCAGCTTGTTGTATCAAAATATCGCTTATGTGGCTTACAAAGAGCCGATGACTATAGAAGAGATATCAAGAAAACTTGAGGTTGGAGCAGCCTTTGTTGAAGAGGCTTTAGAGAACTTAGAGTATTCTGACCTTATAAAAAAGACAGGAAACAAGTATCAGACAGCATTTTTTATATATGAGCCAAAGGATAGTATTCCTTTGCTAGATATGATGATAGAAAAGTCGGAGCAAGTAGCCCTTCCTATTTATGAAGCATTGTATGGTATGCTTGAAAAGATTAAAAGTGTAGGATTTTTAGGCAGCAATATTGATGAAAATGTTTTAATGTGGACATTATATCCATGCTGTATTCAATTACTTTTGGAAAAGGTTGAAGACTATAAAGAACTAAGTAACACCGTTCCACCTGAACATAAGGATGGAGGAAAATATATAGCAAATGGAAGTGTTCAAGTGAGAGAGGAGCTTAGATATAAAGGCGGCAAATATTCTCAAATTTATTCTAGATATTCATGTGAAGGTCTTAAAACAAGAGAAGCTGATTCTAATTTACATTCTTATCAAATAGACTCGTATTTTGAGGGTCTCAAATGGAGAGAATTTAATGCCTCTGATTTAGATAAGCTTTGGAGGATTTCAGAAATAGTAAGAAACAATATTAAGCCTAATGAATTTGAAAAAATTATTATAGCTGAATATGTTCAGCTTGGTTATTTATCAGTAGATAATGAGAAGGTAAGTTTTAACTTCCCTATAATGACAAAAGAGGAAAAGGAGGAAGTATTTAAAACTATAGATAATGAGTTTGAGAGGCTAAATAGTAAAACTCTGCTTAAATGTCTAGCGAATAGCTGTTACAAGCTTTGGAAGGGTAGAACTCCATCAACCATACCTGACAATGATGTTAGATACAGAGCGTTGAATGATGTAAGCAATATTATAATAGGCTGTATGGAATATATAGAGCGTATAGGAAAGCTGCGCACTCCCAAAGAAGAAGAAAAGGGTGCTCTATCAACCATCGTATGGAAGGAATAAAAATGGGGGATTAAATTTATGATAAAAAAGATATTTCAGTTTTGTAAGGTTACAATAGTTTCAGCCCCAATATATTTTATTGTAAATGTAGGTTTTGTATTGTTAATGGCTTTATCCTGGTTTGCGGCTAATTATTCAAGCAGATTGCTTGTAAACTCAATAATAACTGCACAAAGTACTCACAAATTCAGCTTCTATGTAGTGTTTCCATCGATTTTATTTTTCTTGGGGATAACACTTGGGGGCAATTATTTTAATTTTCAGGATATGCTTGTATCAATATATACTAGAAAGTCAAGGAAGTTTTTCGGAACAAAGTTTCTATACAAAAGTTATAAAACTAGGCAGGATAAGTTTTATGATAACAATTTTTATAATGACTATGAATTTGTAAAAAACAATATAGGGGCTGCTTCGGATATAACTGTATCCATATTTAATAATCTTATAATGTCTATATTTAGTGCAATTCTATCCTCTATTGCCATAGCCGTGTTTGATCTATATATTTTAATAGGGATTATAATCCTTGCTCTTGGTATTACATTTTTGAACAAATACTTAGTAAGAAAGAAAATTGAACTAAATAAAAGCTATGTAAAAGATGAAAGAAAAGCAGCCTATTTTAAAGAATTGCTATCTGAAAGAAAACATACTCGTGAGCTTAGAATATTTAAACTTAGGGAGCTCTTCTTAAGAAAATGGGAGGAAAGCTATAGAACATATTCTAAGGCTAAATTTTGTTTTGAAATAAAAGCTGAACTTCTAAGCAGTATAGTAGGACTTTTGCAGATAATAATGGAAAAGGGCATTACAATATATTTTGTGTACATGGTGTTCAATGGAAGTATTAATGCGGGAGACTGTGTGTTCTTAATAACCCTTGTCGCTTCCTTAAGCCGCGGCATAGGAAATATTGCTGATATATTAAGCAGTGAAATTAATGAAAAATATCAATACGCAGACAAGTATTATGATTTTGTAAATAACCTTAGTACAGATAAGCTAATAAGTGGCGAATATAAGGAAAATAATCTTTGCTACGGTGATTTTAAGGAGCTTAGGCTTACAAACGTAAGCTATAAATATCCTCATAGTACAGAAGCTAGTCTGAAAAATATAAACTTCTCTTTAAGAAAAGGTGAAGTTGTGAGCATACTAGGCTATAATGGCAGCGGAAAAAGCACTTTGTCAAAGGTAATTTGTGGGCTATTGGAGGATTATACAGGGGATATAAGCCTTAATGGAAAAGAATTTTCGAAACTAGATAATGAGGAAATATATAAATATTTTGGCATAGCTTTTCAGGATTTTTCAAAATACAGCATAAGCTTAAAAGAAAATATAGCTGTGGGTATGGTTGAAGGCATTGAGAATGACGATGAAGTAAGCAAAGCAATAAAAAAAGGAAATCTAAACGCACTAATTGAAAAACTTCCAAATAAAGAGGGTACTATTTTAGGTAAAGAATATGACAAAGAAGGACAGGACTTAAGCGGCGGGCAGTGGCAGCGAATTATCTTATCCAGAGCATATATGGGAGAGCCTGAAATTTTAATACTGGATGAACCTACTGCTTCAATAGATCCTATAGAAGAAATGCGTATGCTGAATCAATTTAAAGAAATTATTAAAGGTAAGACCGCCATTCTAATATCTCATCGTATAGGTTTTGCAAGGCTATGTAGCAGAATATGCATAATGGAAAGTGGACGATTAGTTGAAGAAGGTTCTCATGAAGAACTAATTAAGCTTAAGGGCAGATACTATGAACTTTTTACTTCTCAAAAGCAATTATATGAAGAAGAGGTGAGTTAGATGAGATACATGTTAGACAATCTTTTAGAAACAAATAAATATATATTTAAGTGCTGTCCTGAAAGATATGCTGTCTATATTTTTCTAAATATATTATCAGTTGTACAAACAGTTGTTATCATTAAAGCTTCTGAATTTACATGTAATGCGGTTTATAGACTTTTCACAAGAACTTCTTATGGAATTAATAAAGAAGTAAATATAATAGTTTTATATAGCATAGCTTTAATTTTATTATATATTATTTCAGTATTGAGAAAGCTTCTTTTAAGCAGCATTAATCTTAAAATATCCTTTAATTTCGAGAACGATTTAAATTCAAAGCTAAGTAAAGTTCTATGGGATTACTACGAACAGCATGAAACCTATTTAAAAATTCACGAAGTAAAAACAAAAGCTTTAGCCTCAATGCTTACCTTAATGGAAAGCAGCATGTTTTATATAACTACTTTTATATCTATATTTGTTTATGGATTCTTTCTTTCTCAAATAAATATTTTGGCGGTAGCAGTTTATTTTATATTAGTTTTAATATCAATTGAAATATCAGATAGAGTGTTTGATGAGGTGAAAGATATATGGGACAAGATACAGCCTCATAGTTTAAAGCAAAAGTATTTCTTTGGAATAAGTGGAGATAAGATAGGACATCAGGAATATAAATTCAATAGATTATTTTCTTTTGTAAGCAATAGATGGGAGCATTACTTTGATGAAGAATACAAGCTTAGGCTTAAAATATTTAAAAGATATGAAATTACTCTTCAAACCGCGAGAATTATTTTAAATACACCATATATGCTTATGATGATATATGTTTCCTATGAAATTGTTATTGGTAAACATGAAATAGGTTTTCTAATGCTATGCCAAACTATGTTCAATAATATCGTTAATACTTTCGGAGGTATACAACAGTATATAAATAGGGATAAAGTAGAAGCTAAATTTGTAAGAAGTTTTTTTGATATACTTCAGCTTAAAGAAGAACAAAAAATATCCTGCGTGAGGACAGTAAAAGGTTGCATTAATTTTGAGGATATTTCATATTCTTATCCACAATCTAAAACTAAAGCATTAGATGCATTTAATTTTAAAATAAGGCAAGGTGAGAAAATAGCAATTGTCGGTCATAATGGAAGCGGCAAAACTACATTTACTAATTTATTAATGGCTCTTACTGATAATTTCGAAGGAAATATTCAGCTTGGAAAGAACAGTAATAATAATGAGATTTCTCATCTCAGAAACAGTGTTTCTTGTATTTTGCAGGATTTTTCTCAATATCAGATGACAATAAGAGAAAATATAGAGGCAGGAAATAGCGACTATAATTTTAGCGATGGAGAAATAATTGAGCTTCTTCAAAAAGTTGGGCTTAATGAATACGTACTATCACTTCCTTATGGAATATATACAAAGCTTGGACAGCTTGATGATGGTATAGATTTATCCAAAGGTCAGTGGCAGAGACTTGCTATAGCTAGGCTTTTGGCAAATGATAAGGCTTCAATATGGATTTTGGATGAGCCTACAGCATATCTTGATCCTATTTCAGAGATCGAGACATATAATTTGATATATGAGCTTGCAGGCGATAGAACAGTACTTTTTATATCTCATCGTTTGGGTTTTGCAAAAAAGGCAGACAGGATTGTTGTTTTTGAAAATGGAGTAATTGTTGAAGAAGGAATTCATAGCGAGCTAATAACATTAAATGGACGATATGCTGAGATGTATAGAAATCAACAAGAATGGTATGCAGCGTGAGTGGAATGAAGAATTAAAGGGAGCTGTTTTGTGACAGCTCCCTTTATCTTGATTCTATATTGTATATTATGCTTCGGCCTAACATTCGCCTCCGCCATTTGGGTTATATACATCAAAAAAGTCACCAAACACGCCTTTTCTGTGAATAACCTTAACGCCCTGAAAAACGAAGCTTATATCTTTTTCTGCTACAAACTTAATTCCATCAACTTCTAATGCATCGTCATTTTCGTTTTGTTCATCCAGAACAACTCCAAAGGTTGGGCCTCCTCAGCCAAAGCCTTTGATAGCAAGTCTAACTGCATCTTTGTTTCTCTTTTCTAAGTTTTCAAGCAATGCTTCTTTTGTACTGCTGTCTATAGTAATATCCATAAAAAAACTCCTTTCAAATAAAAGTCACAAATTCAGCTACCCTATAGGGGTATATTGTAATAATGTTATTATATTACCCTACTTTTATTATGTCAAATATTTTGAGAATAAGAACAAGCAATTTAAGTAAAAATTTTTTTGAATTTTATTCATATTTTACATATATTTATTCATATTTTAGCAGCTTTGAATGAATTTGTTTCATAATGGAGAAGATAAAATGAGTATTTGCAAAGAAATAGGTTAATAAGTTCATTATATTGCCAGGTAATACTTATTCATTTTGCCTAGAAATTCAACTATTGACAATGATTAATACCTAATGTACTATGAGAATGAATTTGTGCGAAAATTGAATCTATAGAGCAGATATTAATAGGAAATTTGCTTTTATATTAAGGAGGGATTTTGATGAGAATTGTTTTGGCATTGGGCGGGAATGCACTCCAGGCTGACCCTAAGGATGCAAGCGCAGAGTCACAATTAAAAACCTGTAAAGAAACCGCTAAATCTATAGTTGACCTCATTGAAGAGGGACATACAGTATCCATAGTTCATGGAAATGGACCTCAAGTCGGCCAAATTCTTAGTTCCGTAGAGGCAGGACATAAAGCAAATAATACTAATGTTTTGTTTCCGTTTGATGTTTGCGGGGCATTTTCACAAGGTTATATAGGATATCACCTTCAAAATGCTATTTCAGGAGAGCTCAAAAAGAGAAATATTAATAAAAATGTAGGCACAATAGTAACCCAAGTAGTAGTTGATAAAAATGATAAGGGCTTCCAAAATCCCACTAAGCCTATAGGTTCTTTCTATACTAAAGAAGAGGCTGAGTCTCTTTCAGAAGAAAAGGGCTATGTTATGAAGGAAGATGCAGGAAGAGGCTATAGAAGAGTTGTTGCTTCACCTAAGCCTGTTGATGTTATAGAAAAAGCTACAATAAAGGAACTTGTGGATAACGGTACTGTAGTAATATCCTGCGGAGGCGGCGGTATCCCAGTAATTATTGAAGACTCAGTGGTTAAGGGAGTTCCTGCTGTTATAGATAAAGATTTTGCAGCTGAAAAATTAGCTGAGATACTTGATGCTGATGCTCTAGTTATATTAACTGCAGTTGATAAGGTTGCGGTTAACTTTAATAAGCCTGATCAAAAAAATTTAGATGTTATGAACCTGGAAGAAGTAGATAAATATATAGAAGAAAAACAATTTGCTCCTGGAAGTATGCTGCCTAAGGTTGAAGCCTGCAAGAAATTTGTACAGTTTGAAAGTAATAAAATTTCTATTATAGCATCACTTTCTAAAGCTAAAGAAGCCCTAAGAGGTACTTCAGGCACAAGAGTAGTAGCTAAATAATGAGGAGACTAAAATGAAAAGAGAAATTAAGGTATATTCCGAAATTGGTAACCTTAAAACAGTACTTCTTCACAGACCTGGTGCAGAGATTGAGAATTTAATTCCAGAGCACTTATCAAGACTTCTGTTTGATGATATACCGTTTTTAAAGGTAGCTAGAACAGAGCATGATAATTTTGCAAAGGTACTTTCAGATAATGGAGTTGAGGTTTTATATCTGGAAAATTTGGCAGCTCAAGCAATTAAAGATAAACAAATTAGAGATGCATTTTTAGATGAGGTTATTATAGAAAGCGAAGTTGACAGCAAGGACATTGCTAAAAGCTTAAAAGATTATTTGTTTTCCCTTCCAGAAAAAGAGATGGTTGATAAGATAATTGCTGGTATAAGGAAAAAAGAAATTGGACTAAGTGAAGAAAATGATGATTACCCATTTATAATGGAGCCAATGCCTAACTTGTATTTTACCAGAGATCCTTTTGCATCTATAGGAAAAGGCATAACTCTAAATTCTATGAGAAATCATATAAGACATAGAGAAACTATCTTTGGGAAGTACATTTTTAAATATCACCCTGAGTTTAAAGATTCAAATATTCCACTTTGGTATAACAGAGACGAAGAGTTCAGCATCGAAGGTGGAGATGAACTTGTATTTTCTCATGAAGTTATAGCAATCGGGCACAGTGAAAGGACAAGTGTAGAAGCTATAAAAAAGGCTGCTAAAACTATTTTTGAAGCAGGTGAAAGCTTCAAAACAGTCCTAATGTTTGATATTCCAAAATCAAGAGCCTTTATGCATCTTGATACTGTATTTACAATGATAGATTATGATAAATTTACTGTTCATGAAGGTATAGAAGGCAACTTAAAGGTAAGTGCATTAAGCTATGATTACAAGAACAAAGATTTAATCATAGAAGAGCAGGAAGACAGCTTAGAAAGAATACTTTCAAAGTATCTAAAAAGAGAAATAACTCTTATCCGCTGCGGAGGTGGAGATAGGGTTATTGGAAGAAGAGAACAGTGGAATGATGGTTCAAACACCTTGGCTATAGCACCAGGAAAGGTAATAACCTATGAAAGAAATTATATAACAAATGAAATATTAGATAAGCATAATGTAAATGTTATATCGATTCCTTCTGGCGAGCTAAGCAGGGGAAGAGGCGGTCCAAGATGCATGAGTCAGCCGATTTGGAGAGAAAAACTTATTTATTAAGGTAAAATGTACAATCTTAATATCAATTAAAAGTCAAATAAAAATAAAATTTTAACTAATGGGAGGAATTCACCGTGTATAATTTAAGAAACAAAAGCTTTTTAACACTTTTAGACTTTTCACCAAAGGAAATACAATTTATGCTTGATTTATCAACAGAATTAAAGAGAGCAAAGTATGCTGGAACTGAGCAGCAAAAATTAAAAGGAAAAAATATTGCTCTTTTATTTGAAAAAGATTCTACTAGAACAAGATGTGCTTTTGAAGTTGCAGCTTATGATCAAGGAGCTCATGTAACTTATCTTGGACCATCAGGAAGCCAAATGGGTAAGAAAGAGTCCATACCTGATACAGCTAGAGTTCTTGGAAGAATGTTTGATGGTATTGAATATAGAGGATATTCTCAAAAAACTGTTGAGGATTTAGCAAAATATTCAGGAGTTCCAGTTTGGAACGGATTAACTGATGCTGACCATCCAACACAAGTTTTAGCTGACTTTTTAACAGCTAAAGAACATCTTGATAAGCCATACAACAAAATGGTATTTGTATATTCAGGAGATGGAAGAAACAACGTTGCTAATGCACTTATGATTGGTGCCGCTAAAATGGGTATGGACTTTAGAATGGTATCCCCAAAAAGTCTTTTCCCAGCAAAAGACCTTCTTGACAAATGCTTAGCTGTTGCAGAAGAAACAGGAGCAAAGATAACCTGCACAGATAACATTGCAGAAGGAGTTAAAGGCGCAGATGTAATCTATACTGACGTTTGGGTATCCATGGGAGAGCCAGATTCAGTTTGGGAAGAAAGAATTAATCTTTTAAAGCCATTCCAAGTTAATATGGAAATGCTTAAGATGACCGGGAATCCAAATGTTCTATTTGAACATTGCCTTCCAGCTTTCCATGATTTAAAAACAACAGTCGGGAATGATATATACAACAAGTTCGGACTTAAGGAAATGGAAGTAACAGATGAAGTGTTCGAAAGCAAACATTCTGTAGTGTTTGATGAAGCAGAAAACAGAATGCATACTATAAAAGCTGTTATGGTTGCTACATTAGGAGCTTAATAAATATTTAAAAGAGTTGTTGTAAAACAGCTTAAACCTGCCGCATGTTATTTGAATTCTGGGAAGCGAAAGTTTCTCAGAATTTAAATAACATGTTGGGTTTAGGCATTTTGCAACAACTCTTTTTATTTTGATATAAACCCACAAATTTACTCGGGAAACAATTATGAAAAAGATTGAATTTTGTCAAAAAAACGATATTATTGTACTAAATTTATATCATTATACGTTGCTTAGGGGGACTATTTTATGACTTTTAATACTAATGATAAACATGAAAATCATTACAATAATATTATAGAAACTGGAAAGAATATATTTGATTTATTTGATGAGGCTAGTACTGTTGTTGTGACAAATACTAAGGAAATTATAGCCGTATATGAATCAAAGGAAATGAAGTTGGGAGTTAAGCCTGGTACTGTAACCTACGAGGCTATCAATAGCAGAAAGAGGATTTTTAAAAGTATATCAAAGGAAAGCTCACCCTTAGGAGGTGGCTATGTAGGAATTTCAATACCATTAATTAAGGATGGAAATATAAGGAACTATCAGTTAACTCAACTCAAGCTCAAAGTGAGCTTGAAAATATAGGTTTTGTAACAAATATGATTCAGCAGATAGCAAATCAAACACGATTACTTTCTTTAAATGCTGCTATTGAGGCAGCAATGGCAGGAGAAATGGGTAAAGGGTTTGCTTAGTTGCAGGGGAGGTAAGAAAATTAGCTCAAGATACAAGCTGGCATGTAGGAGAGATAACTAGAAAGCTGCAGGAGATTACTGACTTAGTAAATAAGATTGCAAAAAGTGCAGCTAGTTTAAATTCTCTTTCAGAGGATCAGGCTGCGGCTACAGAAGAGATAAATGCTTCTATGGAAAGTTTAAGTGAACATACAAAAATGATAATTGAAATTGCTGATACACTAACTACTTAATAATTGATACATTTTGAATTTAGATAAAGTGTAATAAAAAGCGGGGATACTGCTAAGATCATAGTAGTTTCTCAGCTTTTTTATTTTAATAATAATGTATTGTACTTGCTGTATTTTGGAACAATAATTAAACGATAATTATTAAAAGGGAGAGATAGTTTAATGCAGCATGTGCTATTAAAAAACTGTTTGCTTATTGATATGAGCAGCGGTAAGGAAAATAAAAAGGATATATTAATAGAGAATGATAAGATAAAGCAGATATCAGATAACATAGATTTCGAAGCTGAAAATCTTAAGATAGTAGATGTTAACGAAAATTATGTTTTACCTGGCATGGTTGATATACATACTCATATGGGAATTATAGAAGAAGCTGTAGGAAAGCTTGGACTTGATAATAATGAAACCTCTGATCCGGTAACACCTCATGTAAGAGCGCTTGATGCCGTAAATCCATCAGATGTAGCTTTTTTAGATGCTATAAAATCAGGTGTGACTACCATTATGTGTACGCCGGGAAGTAATAACCCTGTAGCCGGACAGAATTTTGTTATGAAGGTTTATGGACATATAATAGATAAAATGCTTGTAAAGAATCCTTTAGGTCTTAAAGTAGCTTTTGGCGAGGATCCTATTAGTACATATGGAACAAGTGATAAATGTCCTGTTACAAGGATGGGGGTTGCAGCTTTAATTAGAGAAACCTTTATGAGAGCTCAGGACTATATGTATAATAAAGAAAATGGAAAGCTTAAAGAAAGAGATATGAAGCTTGAAGCTGTAATACCTGTACTTAAGGGGGATATGTACCTTCGTGCACATGCTCATAGGGCAGATGATATGGTTACTGCCATAAGGGTAGCAGAGGAATTTAATATTAAAAAGCTTGTTATAGAGCATGGAACAGAAGCTGAAGCTATAAAGGAGTATCTTGCAGAAAAAAAGGTTCCAATAGCACTTGGACCAGTTTGGACACCGAGAATTAAGATTGAGCTTAAAGGAAGAGACTATAGCCTTGCAGCAAAATTAGTTGAGGCTGGAATTAAAATAGGAATTACTACAGATCATCCATACAATACTATAGACCAATTAAGACCGGTAGCTATACTAACTGTTTCAGAAGGTTTAAATGCTGTGGAGGCACTAAAATGCATAACATCAAATGGAGCAGAAATTTTAGGTTGTGAGGATAGATTGGGTAAAATTGAGGAAGGGTTAGATGCTGATTTAGTAATATACAGCGGATATCCATTGGATATGATGTCAAAGGTTGTAAGTACAATTATAAATGGAGATATTGTGTATGTACACGATAGGTTTAAAGATAGAATAAGTATAAAGGGAGCATAAATGTTGTTTAAAGCTCTTAAGACTAAAATTAATCTTAAGAGCTTTTATAGATAGACAATATGTAAGTTTATAGTTGAAGTTGTCTACCTATAATTATGTGAAATTGTGTGAAATTAGTCGAATATTATAAAGAAATATATTAATATATCGAAATTTATAGTAAACTAATATACGAAAGTTATATAATCAATACTAATAATTATGGGGTGAGTTCATGAAAAAAAGTACAAAACTTAAAACACAGATAGTTATTATGCTTATAGTAGCTATAGTTGTGCCGGTTTTTATTATAACAGCATATAATTCCCTAAATACTAGAAGCATGCTTAATAATCAATATGAAAGTAATCTTTCTGACAATGTAAATTGGATTTCCGAAACGATTAAGGCAAATAGCAAAAGTAATATTGAATCTGTTAATATGCTTTCACAGGATCCAAATGTAATGGGAATACTAGATAACAAGGACTCGGAAGTGTGGCTTTTAAAATCTTTTGAATCATTTCTATCCACACATAAAGATGTGTTAAACGTATACTATGGCATAAATAACGGAAAAATGATTTTAGTACCTAAGCAGGAACTTCCAAGCAGTTATGATCCAACAAAAACTAATTGGTATAAGCTTGCTTTAGAGAAAGATGGACAAGTTGCTATTACCCAGCCTTACGAGGATGCAATTCAAAAAGGAGTTTATGAGATTACATTTGCGAAGGCTGTTAAGGATGCTAAAACTAATCAGGTTATTGGAGTTGTAGGAATTGATGTTAAGCTTTCAACAATTTCTAAACTTGTATCTCAGGTTAAGCTTGGAGATTCAGGATATGCTGCAGTTATAGATAACGCAGGAACAATAATTGCGCATCAAGATTCTGCACTTTTAGGAAAGACTTCAAAAGATGAAAAATGGATAGATGAAATTCTTAATTCAAAAGAAAGCAAAGGAAAACATATAATTTCAGGAAAAAGTTATGTAACTTATTCTTTAACAGAACCTGAAACATCTTGGAAAATAGTTGGACTTATACCTGAATCAGAAGTAACCAGTGCTATTAGCAAAAGTACAATTGCTTCGATAATCATTTCGTTAATCCTGTGTATTTTAGCTGCTATTGTGGGTGTTTGGTTTTCGAGTTCAATAGCTAACCCAATTAATAAGCTTCTAGGAGTTTTAGATAAAGCTAGTGAAGGGGATTTTACAGTAATAGCAGAGAATAAAAAATCAAGTTATGAAGTTGAAATGATTACTATTTCTATAAATAAAATGATATCAAATATAGTTGCTCTGTTAAAAGGTATCATAGATACCTCAGTTGGAGTCAAAGAATCTTCAGAGGGTCTAGTCTCAATAATGGAGCAATCTAGTGAAGTTGGAGAAGAAGTTTCTAAAGCAGTACAGCAAATATCAGAAGGAGCTCAGGATCAGGCTGAAAGCTTAGATGATAGTTCAGTTATAGTAAACAAGCTAGGAGAAGATGTGAATACAGCAATTGAGAGCAGCATAAGCATGCTTACAGCTTCTGATAATGTAAAGAAATCTACCCAAGATGGAACTTTAGCCATAACTAGACTGAAAGACGCATTTAAAGAAACTACTAATGCAAATTTGGAGCTTGAACAGGGAATAAATATTTTAGCTCAGAATTCAAATAAAATTAGTGCTATAACTGATACTATTAAGTCTATTACAGAGCAGACAAGCCTTTTAGCACTTAATGCTAGCATAGAAGCAGCTAGGGCTGGAGAAGCAGGAAGAGGCTTTGCAGTTGTAGCAGAGGAGGTCAGAAAGCTTGCAGAACAGTCTTCAAGTTCTGCGGAAGAAATAAATAAGGTTATAAGTGATATTAGAGAAAGTATAGCTTTAGTATTTATCAAAATAGAGTTGGTATCAAAATTAGCCGTTAACTCAGAAAAAGGTGTTGAAAATACTAATTTAAGCTTTATAAGTATTGAAGATGCTATAAAGCTTCTTGAACAAAGTATAAATTCAGTAAGTGATACTCTTCAGAGTGTAAGTATAAGAAAAGATGAGGTTATTGATAAAATTACAAGTATAGCTACGGTATCTCAAGAAACTGCAGCTACCACAGAAGAGGTAAGCGCTTCTTCAGAGGAACAATCTGCAGGACTCCAGGAGGTATTAGCTTCTGCTGAGGAATTAAGAATTTTATCGCAAAAACTTGATGAAATGGTGAGAAAGTTTAAAATTGACTAATTTAAGGGCTGCCTCTCGGCAGCCCTTAAAAGTTGGAATTGGGAATTGGGGACGGTTAACAAAATTAAGATGTTTAGCATACTCCACTTGTGGTTAGAATTTCAAATAAATTTAATCATAAGTGGGGTGTATTTATGCCTAGGGCAGCAAGAAAAAAATCTGAAGATGCGATATATCATGTTATGGCAAGAAGTATAAGTGAAGTTGATTTGTTTAAATCAGAAGAAGACAAAAATCAATATATGAAAATATTAAAAGAATATCAGATAGTATATAATTTTAAAGTATATGCATACTGCCTCATGGATAATCATGTTCATTTGATTATCGATTCAAATGGTGCTGATATATCAAAAATAATGCATTGTATAAACTTTAAATATGCAAATTATTTCAATAATTTGCATAAAAGGCATGGGCATTTGTTTCAGGATAGATTTAAAAGCAAGATAGTAGAGAATAATAGATATCTTATAAGCCTGTCTGCGTATATTCATAATAATCCCTTAG
This sequence comes from Clostridium rhizosphaerae, assembly GCF_016765585.1. Classification (GTDB taxonomy): domain Bacteria; phylum Bacillota; class Clostridia; order Clostridiales; family Clostridiaceae; genus Clostridium_AT; species Clostridium_AT rhizosphaerae. Next base: position 81,869 of record NZ_JAESWC010000014.1, on the reverse strand, counting down.
ATATACCGGGATACAAAAATAATCCAGAGAAATATAGTTATTCAAGTTTGTACATATATCTAGGAATTAAAAAGGATGAATTTAATGTTGTGGATGATAGATTTATACTAAGTCTATTCAATGGAAATAAAAAACGATTAAGAAAATGGTATATGGAACTTGTTAAGGAGACTAGAACTATGGATATCCAACATATCATAGAAGAAGAGATAGAATTTCAAGATGAAAGAACAGAATATAGAAGTGAAAGAAAAATATTAGTGAGAAATAATAATGTCGAAGATGTAGTAAGATTTATACAAGATAAACTTAAACTAGAAAAGAACCTCATGCATATAAAATATAGAAAAGATATGATTGAAGCCAAAGCTCTTCTAATTGTTTTATTGAGAAATCTATGCGGCATAGGCTGTAAGGAGATATGCGGGGTATTAGGAAATATAACAAGTTCGAGGGTATCAAAATTATGCAGCGTAGGAGTATCGCTAATAAAAAATAATGAGGCTTATAGAAATATTATTAATGATTTTATTGTGTGTAATTATTAGACTAGAGCACATATATCTTATCTAAAAATAATAGATTAAGAGAATGAAATTACGTAATAAAAATATGTACAAGCATTATATTACGCAAAATATTAAAATAAATACATTTAAAACATATCTTTAAAAATCATAATTAATAAATTTGATACAAACCTTAGTTTTATTAACCATGCACCTCTCATTAATTGCCCAATGCTCACCCTGCTTTCTATTGATTTTCCATCTTAGATCCTAACTACAGCAACTTCATTAAATTGTTAACCGTCCCTAATTCCAAAACTTAAGAAATAATTAAGAAATAATGAGATAAATAATTAAGATATGGATTTTATAATTAATATTGTTCTTAAAGAAATATTTGGGGGGGAACAATGATGAAGATATTGATAACAACAGATACTTATTTTCCAATGATAAATGGAGTAGTGACGTCCACTAATAATTTATATAAAGAGCTAAAGACAAAGGGACATGAAGTTAAAATACTTACTTTATCTCATAGATCAGAGGAATGGTCAGAGGGAGACATATATTATTTAAAATCAGTAAAGACAAGAATATATCCTGATGCAAGAATAAAGGTTCCGTTTTACAATAAGCTCATAAAGGAAATTTTGGACTGGAAGCCTGATATAGTTCATTCACAGACCGAGTTTTCCACAATGATCGCAGCTAAACATATAGCTAGGAAGCTTAATATACCTCATATACATACCTACCACACGCTGTATGAGGATTATCTAAAATATATACTTAATGGAAAGGTGATAAAAAAGGGCGCTGCAGCTATGTTTACAAAGCTTCTTCTAAACAGTCTGGACGGGGTTGTGGCGCCTACAGACAAGACTAGAGAAGTGCTTGAAGGCTATGGAGTAAATACCTACATGCATATTGTTCCAACAGGAATAGATCTAAGAAAGTTTCAAAGAGAAATTTCAGAAGAAGAAAAAGAAGAATTATATAGAAAGCTTAATTTAAATAGAGAAGATAAAATAATTGCTTATGTCGGAAGAATAGCTGAAGAAAAAAACATATCAGAAATAATAAGTTTATTCCCTTCAGTTTTAGAAAAGGCCGAAAACACAAAATTACTTATTGTTGGGGGTGGCCCTTATATTGACGAGCTAAAGCAGCAGGTGGATGATATGGAGCTTGAAGGTAAAGTGATATTTGCCGGAATGGTTAAACCTGAAGAGGTGTATAAGTATTATAAACTTGCTCATACATTTGTTACAGCTTCAACAAGCGAAACTCAAGGCTTAACATATCTTGAAGCTTTAAGTACAGGGTGTCCTATAGTATGCAAATATGATAAATGCATAGAAGGTGTTGTTCTTCAAGGCACAAATGGCTACGCTTATAAGACTGAAGCTCAATTCAGTGATTATATCAGCAGAATATTATTAAATGATGGCTTAAGATTAAGTATGAGTGAGGCAGCTCAAGCTAAGGCTGATGAATATTCAAGCAGTACTTTTGCGGCTAAAATACTTGAAACCTATAATAAAACTATTGAATACTCAGAATTTATTAATGTTCAAGTTGGAGCTTAATGGAACATTTGCTATACTATTTATAAAGCAAAGATTATGCTTAAAATTGTTAACTGTCCCTAATCGCTGCTTTAATAATAATTTAAACGAGGTTGGTTGCCATGGATAAAGAGACTATTTTAGTTGTAGATGATGAAAAAGAAATTAGAGACCTAATTGGTATATACTTAGATAATGATGGCTATAAGGTAATTAAAGCCTCCAACGGATTAGAAGCTTTAAATGTATTGGAAAAAGAAGATGTAGATTTAATATTATTAGATATAATGATGCCTAATATGGACGGCATGGAAGCCTGCATGAAAATAAGACAGGATAAAAATATGCCTATTATTATGCTTTCAGCTAAAAGTGAGGATATGGATAAAATAATGGGTCTCACTACCGGAGCGGATGACTATGTGACTAAACCATTTAATCCATTAGAGCTTCTAGCAAGAGTTAAGTCCCAGCTTAGAAGATATACAAAACTTAATGTAAAAACAGAAAAAAGTGACAGCATTATTGAAATAGGAGATTTAACTATAGATGTTAACTCCCATGAGGTAAGAGTTGGTGATAGAGAAGTAAAGCTGACACCTAGAGAGTTTGATATATTATTCCTTCTAGCAAGAAACAGGGGTATGGTTTTCAGCATAGAAAAGATTTATGAAACCATATGGAAGGAAGAGTTTTTTGAATCGGATAATACAGTAATGGTTCATATACGAAAGATAAGAGAAAAGCTTGAATCGGATTCAAGAAAGCCTCAATATATAAAAACTGTATGGGGGGTAGGCTATAAAATTGAAAATTAGGACACCAAAGCTAATACGAATACTATTTAGTCCATTGCGAAAGCTACTTAGTCCACTACGAAAGCTTTATAATATTATTTGGAATAAAGTCAAAAAAAGTATAAGAGCAGAGTTAGTATTAATATTTGGAATAAGCCTTCTGGTTTCCACTGTAGCGGGTGCAATAGTAGGAAGTTATTTTAAAAATAATGTTAAGAATGCAAGAATAGAGTACACTACAGGAAGCAGACAAATATTGCATCAAGGCACGTCTATTGCAGACTCTATAACTAATGGTAAGTACAGCATAAACGATAAGGATAAGATAAGTAGGATTATTGAAGTAACAAAGCAGCAGAGAAATATTAAAATAGTGATATGTGATTTAGATGGAAAGGTGTTATATAAATCAAATAATTCAAATGAGAGTCAGGTAGATATATATAATACTATAAAAAATTCCATGGAGTATAACAGATATATAAATGGTTTTTATAGCTATGACGAACAATACAGCAGCGGAGAAATCATAAGCTTTTATCCAATTAATTTTACTGATGGAAGAGGTTATGTTATAGTAAGCGGAACCCCGGAAGGCCAAATAGAATATTATGCTTCGGGTAATGAATTTCCAGGAGTAATAGCCATTTTAGCAGCTTTTCTTTTAACCTTCTATTTTATGACTAATAAAAAAATGAAATATTTAGAATCTGTTTCTAATGGCCTTCTGGAAATATCAAAAGGAAACTTAGATTACAGAATCCATAAATATGGTGATGATGAACTTGCTTCTTTAGCTGGCAATATAAATACCATGGCAGAGGAACTCAAAAATAAGATAGAAAATGAAAGAAGAGTAGAAAAAGCTAAAAGTGAACTTATAACTAATGTTTCTCATGATTTAAGGACTCCATTAACTTCAATAAAAGGGTATTTGGGACTTATAAAGGATAAAAGATATAAAGAAGAGGAAGATTTATTGCAATATGTAAACATAGCTTATAATAAATCAGAAAAACTTGAAGTTTTAATTAATGATTTGTTTGAATATACTAAGCTAAGCAATAACCAAATTAATATGTATAGGCAAAATATAGTATTAAATGATTTGTTAGAGCAGCTTATAGATGAGTTAGTGCCTATTTGTGAAGAAAATGATGCAGAGATAACAAAAGAGTTTATAAATGAAAAGATAACAGTTAATATAGATGCTAATAAAACCGTAAGAGTTTTTGAAAATTTGCTTATGAATGCTATAAGATACAGCCTAAAGCCAGGTAAAATCAAAGTGATACTAAACAAGGAAGAGGATTTTTCAGTAATTAATATTCAAAATAATTGTGATTCTATAAGTGAGGAAGAACTTGATAAAATATTTGACAGGTTTTACAGAGTGGATAAATCCAGATCTTCAGACACTGGAGGAAGCGGCTTAGGGCTTGCTATAGCTAAAAATATTGTTGAGCTTCAAGGAGGAAGCATTGAGGCTAAATATAAAGATGGCTATATAAGCTTTGAAGTAAGATTTAAAATGTAAGTATAAATTGTTTTTATAATGACATAATAGTTTTAGAGAGTATTTTATAGGGAAAGCTTGGACTTATAGTCCTATGGTGTTGCTGCTTTTCTTATGAAATACTTTTCTTTTTTATAAAAAAATTAGTAAATAGATTTCAAATTATATTTGATTTATCTGATTGTCATGAAATTGTTAACCGTCCCTCATCCACTTATCCAAATTATATTTATAAATAATAAATAGTGCAATTATATAAAAAATAGATTTAAACTTTTAACTAAGCTGATATATAATGTAATAGTGTGAAAAATTAATATTAAAAGAGGTAGTCTAATGTTTTTAATTAACTCCTTTGAAATAATAGGAACAATAGCTTTTGCTATTTCAGGTGCATTAATAGGTATCGAGAAAAAGCTTGATTTATTCGGTGTTATGTTTTTAGCAATAACAACTGCTGTAGGAGGGGGAATATTCAGAGATATAATAATAGGAAATACTCCACCAACAGCTTTTATTAATCCAGCTTCCTGTGTAATCAGTATAGCAACAGCTCTTATTACATTTTATTTTTATAAAAAGCTTCATAAGCTTAAAAACATAATAGTAATATCTGATGCCCTAGGTCTTGGCGTATTTACAGCGGTTGGAGCCAATACAGCAGTAACTCATGAGATGAACTATGCTTTTATAGTTGTTTCTATGGGCCTTATAACAGGGGTTGGAGGCGGAATACTTAGAGATGTTTTCGTCAAGGATATTCCTTTTGTGTTTAGAAAGGAAATTTACGCTGTTGCTTCTATACTAGGTGCTTTATGTTTCTTTTTTACCTATAATTATCTTTCAGAGGCCATGTCCTTATATATTTCTTTTATAGTTACGTTTATTATAAGAATTTTATCAATGATATATAATTTAAATTTACCTGTACCTCAAAATAAAGAAAATAGTTCTGCAATGTAGAACTTTGAAAGGAAAAACAAATGAATAGAAAAAGATCGCTCGTATTAGATATTATATGTATTATACTATTAGCTTATATAGGATTGACTACTAAGTTTGGATTATTTGGAAAAATAATAAATACACTTGCTCTTTTAGCCCTTTTATATAGTGCATATGGTCATTATATTTACTTGAAAAATAATAAGTCTTAATTTGAAAGGCCGCAGTTTATTAAAAGCTGCGGCCTTTATTAAGTCCTATCTTAAAATACAGGAATTGAGGAACCTTTAGTTGTTTCATCTATAAGTTTTTTAGTTTCATCGGTTTGATAGACTTCAACTAGTCTTTTAAGAACTTTACTGTCCTTATCTTTTGTGCGTACAGCTATAATATTAAAGTAATTTTTAGCTCCTTCTTTTTTAGTATCTTCAATGTAAATTGAATCTTTCAATGGGGAGTAGCCTGCCTCTGTAGCAACTCCGTTATTTATAGCAGCAGCCGCTACATCCTTTATAGACCTTGGAATTTGTGTTGCTACTAATGGGATTATTTCAAGGCTTTTTGGATTATTTACAACATCTTTAACTGTTGGAGTTATACCTGAGCCTTCTTTAAGCTTAATAAGACCTGCATCTTGAAGAAGCAGTAAAGCTCTTCCTCCATTAGTCGCATCATTAGGTATTGCTATCTTATCTTTATTCTTAAGTTCTTTTAAGTCTTTTATATTGCTGGAGTAAATCCCCATTGGTGCTAAAACGGTATTTCCAATTGAAGTTAAATCAAGTTTTCTGTCTTTCTTAAACTGTTCAAAGTAAGCTACGGTCTGAAAAGAATTTGCATCTATTTCACCATCAGCTAAGGCTTGGTTTGGCCTTACATAATCGCTGAATGTTACAATCTGAAGCTCTATATTCTCTTTTGCCAATCTTGTTTTTATATTGTCCCAAATTCTATGGTCATCTCCAGTAACTCCAAGCTTTATAACCTGCTTTTTATTTAAGTCTTCAGAAGCTGCTGTTGTTTTAGCTTTGCCGCAGCCTGCTAGTGATGTTATACCTACCACAAGTCCTAATAATATTAATAATTTTTTTGCTTTCATTATTAAATGCCCCCTTATATTTTTTTAGCACGCAAGTATCTTAATCCTTACGTACATAAAATTTATTTAAATATTAATTAATGACTTAATTTTTTTAATAAAAGTTCCCCGAAGCCTTGAATTAAATTAACTAAGATAAGAAGAATTATTATAGTTGCTATCATAATGTCAGTCTTAAAATACTGATAACCATATCTAATTGCAAAGTCTCCTAAGCCGCCTCCCCCAACAGTTCCCGCTACGGCGGAAAAACCAATTAAGCTCACTGTTGTAATTGTAAGAGCATAGATGATTCCTGGGAGTCCTTCTTTAAGAAGTACTCTGTAAATTATCTCAAAGGGGCTTGAACCCATGGCCTCTGCTGCTTCAATAATTCCCTTATCTATGTCAAGAAGTGCAGATTCTATTTGCCTTGCTACAAATGGAACAGAACCAAAGACTAGAGGGACAATAGCGCCCTTTAAGCCAATTGTTGTACCTACAAAAAATCGTGTTATCGGTATAATTGCTGCAAGCAGGATAACAAATGGAATAGAACGAAATATATTTATAATCTTACCTGTGAGGTTGTAAATAAGATTGTTTTGAAGAATATTTCCGGGCCTAGTTACTACAAGAATTACTCCTATTGGTATGCCTATTAAGGTTGAAATACTTCCTGCGATAAATACCATAAGGAGTGTTTCGCTAAGGGCTTTTATCATATCAGGAAAGAGTTCTATTACATTCGGCATAAAGGTATAAAGAAGTTGTTGCATTTTTTAACACCTCCACGTAAATATCATTTTGTTTTAGATAATTGATAGATTCTATAATTCCATCTCTGGAGCCTTTAAATTTAACAACTAAGTTTCCTATTGGAGTCTCTTGAATCAGCTCAATATTTCCAAATATTATGCTGGCATCAACCTTAAATTTTCTTGATATCTTAGAGATAAAGGCCTGACCTGCCTTTTGACCGATATAGGATATTCTTGCAACTATCTCTTCTTCTGTAAGTTCTTCAATAAAGGAATCCTTATTTAAAAACTCATAAGCTCTATCATAGTGAAAAACAGTTGATACAAAGTCTTTTGTCACTTGAGCTTTAGGCTTTGAAAAAATATCAATTACATTGGACTCCTCAACAATTCGTCCTTTTTCCATAATAGCTGCCCTATGGCATATTTCTTTAACTACTTCCATCTGGTGAGTTATAATAACTATTGTCAGACCAAGCTTTTCATTAATATCTTTTAAAAGCTTTAGAATTGATTGAGTTGTTTGAGGATCTAGGGCAGAAGTAGCTTCATCGCATAGCAGCAGCTTAGGATCATTTGCTAAAGCTCTTGCTATTGCAACTCTTTGCTTTTGTCCTCCGCTAAGCTGCGAGGGATAAGCGGTTATTTTGTCGCTCAAGCCAACTATTTCAAGAAGACTTTCAACTTTTTCTTTCATTTGCTGTTTGCTTAGATCCTTACCCTTTAAAGGATAAGCAACATTTTCAAATACGTTTCTGCTTTTCATAAGGTTAAAATGCTGAAAAATCATACCTACTTTTTCTCTGGTTTTTCTAAGTTCTTTAGGCGAAAGTTTTGTTAAGTCTCTGCCGTCGATAATCACTTCACCGGAAGTAGGTTTCTCAAGTAAATTTATGCATCTTATCAAGGTGCTTTTTCCTGCTCCGCTGTAGCCTATGATGCCCATAATTTTTCCAGGTTCCACATGCAAGTTAACAGCCTTTACAGCTTCTATCTTATGATCTTTAGTTTCATAAGTTTTTGTAACATTTTTTAGCCAAAGCATTTTTAATACCCCCCTAACTATATAGTTCCAATTAGTAAATCAGCATTTAAAAAACTCAAATACTAGATTTGCATTGAAATCTATAAAAATAAAAAATCCTCTTTCCATATGAGGAAAGAGGATAAAAACAGCCTGACAAAGCGTTCTACCTTCCCTCATCTTTCAGACTATAATGTCTGCAGGATTTAGCACCATACATACAAATGAAATATGCTGGTTGCTGAAGCGTCATAAGGCCAGTCCCTCGGCTTCTCTAGATAAGGATTAATATTCGATTTTCGTGCGTTCTTTTGTTCTTGTCATTTATTATATAGAGCATTTTGAAGTAAGTCAACAATAAAATTTCATTTTTCAATAAATATTTTTGGAATAAATTTGTTGACAGTGAATATAAATGGGTATATAATTCAAAACAATTCAACTTAATAAACGTCCTTATCAAGAGAGACTGAGGGATTGGCCCAATGAAGTCTCAGCAACCAGCAGGTATCATTAGCCTGTATGGTGCTAAATCCAACAGATTGTGTTTCTGAGAGATGAGGAAGAACGTAATTTTAGATATAATCCATTAAGGGTTTCTTTAAAATCTTCTTCCAATTCGGAGGAAGATTTTTTAATTTTAAAGGGGGCTTTATAATGAGTAATAAATTAAATGCTTTTCAGCAAAGACTTGTGAGTTTTATAGAAGGAGAAAAAGAAAAGTTTATAAATATAAGCCATCAAATCCATGATAGACCTGAAATAGGAAATCAGGAATTCTTTGCGTCCGGGCTTCTTGCAGATACTTTAGAAGAAGCAGGCTTTACTGTAGAAAAAGCTGTAGCAGGACATGAGACTTCTTTTATAGCAAGAAAAAAATCATCAAAACTTGAGGGTACGGTAATAGGTTTTTTAGCGGAATATGATGCGCTTCCAGGCCTGGGGCATGCCTGCGGACATAATATTATAGGAACCTTGAGTACAGCTTCTGCCATTTCTTTATCTAAGCTTCTAGAAGAAATAGGAGGAGAGGCAGTCGTATTGGGTACTCCAGCAGAGGAAGGCGGAGAAAACGGAAGTGCAAAGGCAAGCTTTGTAAAGCATGGACTGCTTAAAGGAATAGATGCATGTATGATGATTCATCCTTCAAACAAGACAGGTGTAACTGGAAGCTCTTTGGCTGTAGATCCTTTAGATTTTGAGTATATAGGAAAATCTGCTCACGCAGCAGCATCCCCGGAAAAAGGTATCAATGCGTTGGATGCCGTAATTCAGCTTTTTGTCGGAATTAATGCTTTGAGACAGCATGTTACAACAGATGTAAGAATTCATGGGATTATAACTCATGGAGGAGAAGCACCAAATATTGTGCCAGGCTATGCTAAAGCTAGATTTTTTATACGTGCAGCTACAAGAAAGATCTGCAGCGAAGTTACTGAAAAAATTAAAAATATAGCTCAAGGAGCCGCTTTAGCAACAGGTGCAAAGCTCAATATAATAGCTTTTCAAAATGAAGTTGATAACTTGCTTATAAATAAAAGGTTTGATCAAATATTCGCAGAAAGTGCTGAATTATTAGGCTTGGAGATAGATGTAAATTCGGAGAGAGGCTTAGGTTCAACGGATGCCGGAAACATAAGCCAAGTTGTACCAACAATTCATCCATATATAAAGATTGGACCGGAGAGCCTGGTTGGTCATACCCATGAGTTCTGCACTGCTGCAGCCTCTAAAGAAGGAGATGAGGCTTTAATAACCGGAGCAAAAGCTTTAGCTATTACTGCCCTTGAACTCATAATAAATAAAGAAAAGCTTAGCGAAATAAAAGAGGAATTCCGAAAATCAAATATTAGTTAAATTTAATGCAAAAGGAGGATAGAAAATATCCTTCTTTTTTATATTATGTTTAAATAATAATTTTGTAAGAAGGAATTATAAATGCCATATAGAATATATTGGAATTAAGAAAGAGAATATTGGAGGGGTTAATAATGATGCCAGGCAGCGGTTTTGACGGTTTTATGTTTAGTGCAGTACCAGCCTTTATGACTATAATATTCATTATAATTTTTGCAATTGTCATATTTACAATATTTAAGGGGCTTAAAACCTGGAACTATAATAATGCACAGCCTGTACTTACAGTTATAGCAAAGATTGTAGCGAAAAGAGTAAATGTATCAGAAAGTATGCACAATAATGATAATAATATGAGCCATAGTACTACCTCCACTTACTACGTGACCTTTGAGGTAGAAAGCGGAGACAGGATGGAATTTATAGTATCAGGTAATGAATACGGAATGCTTGTGGAAGGCGATGAAGGAAAGCTTACTTTCCAAGGCAGCAGATACAAAGGCTTTATAAGAAACATCAATAAATAAAAAAGAGGAGGCACAAAAGATGAAATTAGAGCTAAAAGAATTAAGCTTAGAAGATGGAAAAGATATATATGAAATGCTTCAAGAAATGGGACAAGGAGAGAATGGCTTTGAAAATAGTGCCTATGGAATAGACTATGAAGATTTTTCTGCATATCTCCAAAGAAATTATAATATGGCTAAAGGAATTGGACTTAGCTCATGGCAGGTGCCTCAGACAATGTATTGGTTAATTATTGATGAGAAACCTGTAGGTATAGGCAAGCTTAGAAGCCGACTTACAGATGCACTCCTTAGAGTTGGTGGACATATTGGATATGCAATTATACCTTCAAAAAGAGGGAAGGGCTACGGAAAAATAATGCTTGATGAGCTTTTAAAGGAAGCAAAAAAGAAGGAGATAGATGATGTTTTATTAACCTGTAATGAAGATAATATTGCATCGAGAAAAGTTATAGAAACAAATGGTGGAAAGCTTGAAAATATTGAAGAATATAAGTGTAGGTATTGGATAGACAACAGGAGATAATTAATGGATAAAAAAACAGAAAAAATATTGAATATAATCTTATGGATTTTTCTTATTTGGGCAAGCGTATACATGCTCACTTATAAGGGAAACAACATAATTATGATGGCAGTGCTAATAGGACTACTATGTTTTTCCCTGACAACAATAGATAAATTAGGGGAAGTATTAAACAGTAAGGACAATGCATTTAAAATAAATATATTTTTAGAGAGCGCTCTTATTTATTGGATTGCTCGAATTGACGTTTCAGGAGCTTCTGAAATTCTATTTTTCATTTTAACTGGACGAGCCGTGATTGGCTTTTCTATAAAATATGGGCTGATTTTTACACTTATTAATTTTTTGTCTTTTATCATTATAGATTATATTAAGCTTGGTTATCCTAGCTTAATTTCAATACTTCCGAGAGTATTTAACTATCTTTTAAACTTTGGTTTTGTTTTTGGTTTTTCCTTTGTGGCTAAGTTTGAGATACTTCAAAGAGAAAAATTAGATAAGACTAAGAGAGAATTAGAAAAAGCATATGAGAAGCTTCAGGAAAGCTATGATACTAAGGAAGAGCTTTTGGTTGAAAGAGAAAGAAATAAAATTGCAGGGGAAATTCATGATACAGTTGGGCATACTCTGACAACTGTAATTGTTGAGTTAGAAGCAGCCAAGAGGCTTATGAAAAAGGATATGGAGCTATCTTTAGAAAAGCTGGAGCTTGCCCAAGAGCAGGTAAGAAAGGGCCTTAATGATATTCGTAAGTCTGTAAGAGCTTTAAAAAGCGGAGATGAAATTTTAGAATTCGAGCCTTCTATAGTTTCATTGATAGAAGAAACAGAAAAGCACAGCGGTGCTACAATTGAATACAGCCTTGAGAAGTTTGAGAATTTAGATAAAAATGTTCATAGGGTTTTGCTGCGTGCACTTCAAGAAGGGCTTACAAATGGTATTAGACATGGGCAAAGCAGTGAATTTAAGCTTTCTATTACTAAAAGAGATAATTCTGTTATTTTTAATTTAATGGATAATGGCTTAGGAGCTGACAGCCTAGAGCTAGGCTTTGGACTTTCAAACATGAAGCACAGAGTAGAGCAGTTAAACGGAGATTTTAAGGTAAGTCTTGCAAAAAATCAAGGCTGCAAAATATATATAGAAATCCCCCTTGGAAAGGAAAAATAGATGGACAAGATTAAAATAGTTATTATAGATGACCAAACTCTTATGAGAGACGGCCTTAAAACTATATTAGATTTAGAAGATGATATGGAAGTAATAGGTACGGCTGAAAATGGGAAAAAGGGCCTGGAGATAGTTGAAAATCTTAAGCCAGATGTAGTTTTAATGGACATTAGAATGCCTGAGCTTAATGGAGTTGAAGCTACAAGGCTTATTAAAGAGAAGTATCCCAGTACGGTAGTTCTAATACTTACAACCTTTGATGATGAGGATTATATTGTAGATGCCCTCTGTAATGGAGCAAGCGGCTACATGCTTAAAGACATGCATGGAGACAAATTAATTCAAGCAATGAGGGACGGTTATGAAGGGAATATGATTATGCAGTCAAATATAGCTGCAAAACTTGCTGCAAGATTATCAAAAAGTTTTTCACAAAAGGAACAGGACAACAAACTAAATTTGGATGACTTTGATTTAACTGAAAGAGAAATTGAAATTGGAAAGCTTATAGCTTCAGGGCTTACAAACAAGGATATTTCTGAAAAACTCTTTATAAGTCTTGGAACTGTGAAGAATTATGTAACGAACATATATAATAAGCTTGGAGTAGCAAACAGAGCTGCTGCTGTTATTCATTTAAGAAAATTAGGTTTATAATGTGACTTATAATATGACCTTCTTCAGTTTCGATATGACTCTCCTCCACACTATACTATAAATATAGAAAACAAATAAATGGAGGGTAAAAAAAATGAATTCAAGGTCAAAAGTAGTAACAGGTTCAATTTTGGTTTTAGCAGGTGGGTTAACACTTATAGGTAATTTACAGCTTTTAAATGAAAATTTTGTACTTCCTATTATGGGAGCTGCGTTCTTGTTTGTTTACTTTATATTAGGAGCAAGAAAGAATTATAGAAATATAGGTTTTTTAATACCTGGAATAATACTTCCTGGGCTTCAGATTTTAAAATTTGCTGATGACTATAAAGTTAGCGAAAAAACTGAGATACTTACAGTATTTGGAGTCTTAGGGGCCAGCTTTTTAGCAATATACTTTATTCATAGCTTCTGGTATAAGGAAATCAGCAAAGGTCAGAGGAATTGGCCTTTATATGTAAGCATAATACTATTTGTGTTTGGTGGAATAACCTATGCAGTAGAGTATTTTAACTGGTCCTTTGGAATGGTTATTATAAACAATATATGGCCGGGAGTATTAATAATAGTTGGTGCAAGAATGCTTTATAAGGCTATAAAAGGCAATAAAGAGAAAATAAATGAGTAGAATTGAAAATTGATTTACTTGGAGTGCATTAGTGTGCACTCTTTTTACGTTGAGGATGCTGGAAATGATGTGACAATTAATATACAATGAGTGTAAATACTATTTTTATTTAAAGGGGTTGGGGAAGAGTGTATAAAGAAATTCTTGATTTATTAAGATGTCCAAAATGTAATGGGGAGTTAAGCTTGACGGTTGAAAAGGAAGAAAATGATGAGATTATCGAAGGAAGGTTAAGCTGCAAGGACGGTCATGATTGGGTTATCAAAGAAGGAGTAATAAATTTCGGATCAGTAGAACAAGAGCTTTCAAATAACTGGACAGAAGCTTATGAGCAGTATGATGAGGAGGAGATGGATAAAAAACTATCGGAAGGCATTCCTAAGAATCAAATAATAATAGGGGATAAAACTAAAAAGTTTATTATTGATAAGATTAATAATAAGGAAAATAAATTTATTTTAGATATAGCAACGGGTAGGGGAGCATTATTTATAGAAATGGTGAAGCAGCTGAAAGTTAAATCACAAATGATATGTACAGACTTAAGCTTTATAGTATTAAAGTATGATAGACTAAAAGCTAAAAAAATTAATCCTGAAGTAAGAGTAAACTACATAGCTTGTGATGCAACTAATATGCCGTTTAAAGATAATACAATAGACGCTGCTGTATCTTTTTTTGGAATCGCTAATATGTTAAATTTAGCTGCTAGAGGAATAAAAGAAGCTAAAAGGGTATTAAAAAGCGGTCATTCATTATTTGACAGTTATGTTATTCTTAAAGAAGACTCTGAAGGATTTAAGACTCTAAAGGAATTTTGTGAAGAAAATAATGTGATTGGTGCAGAGGAGTTCGCATTAAGGTCTGGAATAGAAAGAGCTTATATAAAAGCTGCATTTGATAATATAAATATAACAACTATAGGAGAATCAATCGGAGAGAAAAATGAATTTGATTTGCTGCCATTTGAGGGAGAGTGGTTTGCTATGGTTGTTGCTGAAGGAATGAAATAAGAATTTTATATTTTTTTTATCTGTCGCGATATCTTCTTATCTAGATAAGAAGATATCGCGACAAGTGTTTATAATTTAAGACTATGTTAAAGAACAGTGCAAAATTTATATGAATTGCAGAGGTGAAAATGAAAAGTATATGGAAAGCGCAAAAATAAAATTAGGTTTATCAATATTAGCTTGGTCAATATTTATATTTGTATATTGGATATTGTTTTATGAATTATATACTTTATGCCAATTTGGAAGGATCCATAATAATATAACTGTGTTATTGATATGTATGGTAATTCTTTTAGCATGGTCTATATTTTTTATAATTAGAAAAGTGAGAAAGCAGTCAATTATATCGAAGGAAAATGTAGAAGGTTATAGCTTTTATTCTCAATATAAAATTATACGAAATTTTATAGCTATATTAAGTATAGTATTTATAACAGGTTTTTATGGAGCAAAAATATATCATAGTGCAATAAATTACAATGGAAAGCTCTCCTGGTTTTTAGCTGATTTAAAAAATAAAAAAAGCATAAAGCTTGAACATAGCAATATATATGAAAGCGGTATTGAAGGTATATTATTAGATATCAATAAAAAAATTCATATGCCTGAAAAGCTATATGTTGCAAACAGCTTTAGTCTTGATTTTGATTCAAATGGGAAAATTACAGCTTTTGATGCGTTGCTTTATGGAAAAAATGATAAAGGTAAGACAGAAAGCTATCTGATTAGTTATAGCAGCAAAAACTTAAATAATATAATTGTACATTTAAATGGGTATGTGAATGCAAGTTTCAATGATGATAAGCTTTTGGAGCCATTAATAAATACGGTAAAGGTAATTCCACTTAAGAAAACTGTAAGCAGCTGGTCAGACGATAAGTACGGTATCCTTTATTCAGGCAAACGAAGTTTTGGATACAATACTAATGGTATTTTTTATATTGATTCAAAGGGAAATGTAAGCCCTACTGCAGATGCTCGTTCTGAAATAATAGGATACTTTGTTTCTGTATATGTACCCGGTAAAGAAAACTTATATGCTCCTATTAGATATAGCTTAACGGACAATTTAAATAATACTAAAACAGCAGAGCCTTCGAAAGACAATAAGAAGAGTTCCGGCCAATCTAATAATACTGCAGAACAATTTTTTTTATCAAAGCAGGTTGGATATCGCTTAGAAGTAACTGATGCTGCAGCAGGAAGCAGAGCTTATTCATTAACAGGCACTACTGATGGTGGAACTACATGGAAGACAATAAATAAAGATCCGTTCTCAGGGTCCCTGGGAGTTGCAGCAGGAATAACTTTTTTAAATGATAAGCTTGGATTTTTATGTTTATCTTCTAGCGGAGGAACCAAAGGACAATTATATCGAACAGAGGATAGAGGAGTATCTTATAGAAAGGTAAATATCCCAGGGGTAAAAGTAACATTAAGCAACGGTGAAACGTATAATCCTTTTGATTTGCCTGGGATGCCTTATGAAAAAGATGGAACACTTAATGTTTTGGTAGGTCAAGGAGCTGATGGAGATTATAACGAAGGCTGTAAAGCCTTGTACCAATCAAAAGACAATGGATTAACATGGGAATTTATTGAGGAGAGTGCCAAAGGTTAATGAACTGAGTAAGATATATTGACTAGCGGCCTATGCACCTTAAGGTACTGAAAAAACAGATTTTCATGAATCTTAAGGAATTGCAGGCGGCAAAATATATAATATAGTATAGTAAATAACAATAAGACAGACTGCTAGGGTAATTTTGACCTTAGCTGTTTTTTATTTATAGACTATCACAGACATAGTTTTAAAAACAACATAGAGCTCAGTTCCTTTTTCAATACTCATTTCTTCTAAAGATTTGATAGTTATAAGCGATTTTATTGGAATGCCTATATCAACAGTTACAAGTGCCTTAGATTCATCAATGATAATGTCTATAACTTTGCCCTTGTGGACATTTCTTGCACTGCTTATAAATGTACCCATGCTTAATATGATATTTTCAGGGCGGATTGAAACTTTAACTTTTCCTGTAAGATCAGTATCAACCTGAATTTTTGGCAGACCAATATTTGCGAAGGTGTCATTACCTTCTTGACTTAAGATGGCTTCATAAATATTATCATAGCCCTTGGATTTTAAAAGATAATTTTCAAATTGGGTCTGAGATATGCGAATATACCTTCCTATGCGGTGAGCCTCAAGCTCCCCTCTTTTAATCATTTCATATACAGTGCCTTTTGTTAATCTAAGTTTTTGTGCAATTTCCTCTGGTGTATATAATATATCGTTCTCCAATTAACTCACCTGCTTTGATAATTTAAATATATACAATATTTTACCATAAAATGTAATTGAACTTAAAGTAATAATTTTAGCATGGGACAAATAATATATAATATGTTCAGTTAGTTTGAATTGTGTTTAGTTCGGTTTAATTGGTTTGAGGTTTAGATAGATATTAATTATTAAAAGATATGGGGGAGAAAATGAAAAAGATTATAACTTTGTTACTGTGTGTATTTTGCTTAGAGTTTTTCTTAACAGGCTGTGGTAATAATGGAGCTGCGAAAGAGTCAACTATTACTGTTGCAGTTGCGGCAAGCTTAAAAAATTGCATGGATGAAAAACTTATTCCAATGTTTAAGGAAAAATACCCAGGAATAAAAGTTCAAGCAACCTATGACAGCTCTGGAAAATTGCAGTCGCAAATTGAACAAGGAGCATCTATAGATGTGTTTATGTCAGCAGCTATGAAGCAAATGGATGAATTAAATAAAAAAGACTTAATTGATAAAGATTCTGTAGTTAAGCTTTTAGAAAACAAAATTGTACTCATAGTTCCAGTAAACAATGAGAAGGGTATAAGCACTTTCCAAGATATTTTAAAGGCTGACAAAATTGCTGTTGGAGACCCAGCAAGCGTACCTGCCGGGCAGTATGCAAGGGAAGTATTAACAAACCTTAAGGTTTGGGAGGATGTATCTAAAAAGGCCAGCCTTGGAACAAATGTTACAGAGGTATTAAATTGGGTTGCTGAAGGCAGTGTAGATGCTGGAATTGTATATTCAACGGATACTGCCTCAAACAAAAAAGTAAAAATTACTGCAGAAGCACCGGAGGGAACCGTTTCAAAAGTAATTTATCCTGCAGGAGTAATTAAAGCTTCTAAAAATAAAGATAGTTCAAAGAAACTTCTTGAGTTTCTACAAAGTGATGAGGCAAAGAAGGTGTTTGAATCCTACGGATTTACACCAAGTAAATAGGTTAAAGCCATAAATGGATTTCAACGAGTAGTCTGCGAAGTGGAACGAGCGTCCTAGACTACCCAGTGTTTCGAGTAAAAGGAGGTTGAAATCCTAAATGGATTTCAACGGGTAGTCTGCGAAGTGGAACGAGCGTCTGAGACTACCCAGTGTTTCGAGTAAAAGGAGGAATAATATGCACATATCACCAATACTAATTTCAATCAAAACTGCAGCGGCAGCTATTGCTTTAACATTTTTGTTAGGGCTTTTTACTGCAAGATGGATTGTGAATATGAAGTGTGAAAAAACAAAGATGATTTTGGACGGCATATTAACCTTACCTTTAGTTTTACCGCCTACAGTAATAGGATTTATCCTTCTTATTGTCTTCGGAGTAAATAGGCCTTTAGGAAGGTTTTTGCTGCAATTTTTGGGTGTGAAAATAGTTTTCTCCTGGTCAGCTACGGTGATAGCTTCCGTAGTGATTTCATTTCCGCTTATGTATCGGTCTGCAAGGGGAGCTTTTGAACAGGTAGATAAAAACTTAATTATGGCGGCGAGGACGCTTGGAATGCCTAATAGAAAAATTTTCTGGCGTATAATAATGCCGCTTGCCTTGCCCGGGGTTGCTGCGGGAGGAATATTGGCCTTTGCCAGGGGGCTTGGCGAGTTCGGTGCTACAGCTATGATTGCAGGTAATATAGAAAATACAACAAGAACCCTTCCTTTGGCAATCTATGCAGAAGTTGCTGCTGGAAATATGAAGGCAGCTTCGTACTATGTAATAATCGTTTTGTTAATATCCTTTATAGTTGTTGCTTTGACCAATTATTTTTCAGCTAAGGAAAGAAGATATTTATAATGCAATAAAGTTCTTTCATTAATGTATTAGAACTTTTGCATTATATATTTAAGGTGAGGGATAAATTTATGAGTCTGATAGTTGATATAAAGAAGAAATTAAAAGATTTTTCTCTTGAGATTTTTGTTAAAACAGATGGAGAATATCTTGGTGTTTTGGGAGCTTCCGGTAGCGGAAAAAGTATGACGCTAAAGTGTATAGCAGGAGTTGAAACTCCTGATGAAGGTGTTATTGTGCTTAACGGAAAGGTTTTGTTTGATTCTAAGAAAAAAATTAATCTTAAGCCTCAAGATAGAAATATTGGTTATTTGTTTCAAAATTATGCTCTGTTTCCTCACATGACAGTTGAAGAAAATATGGGATTAGCACTTACTAAAAAGGAAAAAGAACAGAAAGTAAGTAAAATGATAGAAGCCTTTCACTTGAAGGGACTAGAAAATAAATATCCAAATCAGATTTCAGGTGGACAGCAGCAAAGGGCAGCACTGGCAAGGTGTATAATATATAAACCAGAAATATTGATGCTAGACGAGCCGTTTTCTGCATTGGATTCACACTTAAAGGATCAGCTACAGGATGGAGTACTAGAGCTTCTAAAATTATATGATGGAGAAGTCATGATGGTTTCTCACTGTATGAATGAGGTATACAGGTTTTGTAAAAAGCTTGCAATTATTGATAAAGGAAAATCAGTTTTACTGGGGGATACTAAGGAAGTTTTTAATCAGCCTAAATTGCATGCAGCAGCACAACTTATAGGTTGCAAAAATATTTCAAGATGCGAGATTTTAACTTCCAATACAGTTTACGCCATTGACTGGGGCATTATTTTGGAGACGGAAAGAATAATAACTAAAAATACTAAATATATTGGAATTCATACACATGATTTTAAAGCTATTGATGTTGATAAGGCAGAGAGTGAGAAGAATGTAATGAAATGCAGAATTGATAAGATTGTCGAAGATGTATTTGAATATAACATTTTTCTTCAGAATAAAGAAAGCAGCAAAGAAAATAGCAATGCAGATATATTATTTAAGATTAATAAAGAGGAGTGGAAAGATAGAAAAGATAAAGAAAATGTATATTTGAAAGTTCCTGAAGAGGCTATTTTGCTGCTTGAATAGCACGTATACAACAAATTTTATCATAATAAAACTCAAACCCATTAATCATTTGAGATTCATGGGCCTGAATTTTATGAGTATTTATTAGTATCTATTTGTGATTGTGATTAAACACCTTAACATTTGAAAAATCTGCTTTATTAAACTGTATAACACACAATGCAAAGAAAATAACTCCTATACCTAATATGATAAAAAGTCCCATATAAGGCTTAATTATAAATCCGTGAACATTAAAGGCTACCCCTGCCTGCACAAGAGTGTCAGTAGTTAAGTTTTCCATCTTTAATGTTATATATCTAAAAATGGAGGTAGTGTAGGTCAGTGGATTAATATAAACAAAAGGACGTAAGATTTTAGGCATAACTGTGGTTGGTATATATGCGCCGGATAAGAAGGTAAGGGGCATAGTAAAGGCCGTAATCATAATTTGAAAAGTAGTTGAGCTTTTAGCAAGTGATGCTAAGTAAAGGCCGATTGAACCAAAGGTTATACCTACTGCAAGCATTACTCCAGTCATTTCTATAAATTGGAGAACATCTATTTTAAGACCCATAAAAAGTGCAATAATAATTACTAATATGCCTTGAAGCACTGCTATAATAGTTGAAGAAAGTACCTGTCCAATTGATATTTGCCATCTTGCTACAGGCGAAACTATTATTTCCTTCATAAATCCCATGGACATATCTTCTATAATACTGGTAGAATTGCTCAGTGCTGATTGAAAAACTGTCATAATTATTATTCCCGAAATAAGATAATTAAGGGGCTGATCAACACCTTGAGTTGGTTTCATTACAAATGAAAATATAAATAGAAAAAATCCAGACATAAATATTGAAAAAAATAACTTTAGTTTGTCCCTTGTGAAATTAGTTAAGTTTCTTTTTATAATAGCTATCATTCCTCGCATTATGCTCTAATCTCCTTTCCGGTTATGGTCAAAAATACATCATTGAGAGTTCCTTTAGTAGTTTCAAAATCAATAATGGAAGCTTTGAACTTAGAAGCTATTTCTAAAATATGATTTATTTTGCTTGATTGTATTGTGAAAAGTCCGTTATTAAAATTAAACTCCATTGATTGATTTCTCAGATACTGATCAAGCTCATTAGAATTTGAAACCTTGATTCTTGTTATATTAGAGGTATATTGCTTTTTTAGATTATAGGGAGAATCAAAAGCAACTATCTTTCCGTGATCCATAATGGCAACTTTATCACAAATTTCTGCTTCATCCATATAATGTGTTGTTAAAAATATTGTTATGTTCTCCTGTTTTTGAAGCTTATAGATATAGTCCCATATATTTGCTCTTGTTTGTGGATCAAGCCCGGTAGTTGGTTCATCTAAAAATAATACTTTAGGATAATGAACAAGTCCCCTTGCAATCTCAACCCTTCTTTTCATACCTCCGGAAAGACTGTTAACTGGAGCCTTTCTCCAATCATTTAGGTCTACCAAGTCTAGTACAAAGTCTATTCTTTTTTTGATATCGTCTTTAGGAACTTTATAAAATTCACAGTGAAATTTTAAGTTTTCTTCAACAGTTAGTTTGCTATCAAGTGTACTTTCCTGAAACACTATTCCTATATCCTCTCTAACCTTGCCCTTATGCTCGGAAACCTCATAGCCGTTAATTCTTAAGTCTCCCTCGGTTTTATTTATTATAGTGCAAAGGGTATTTATAGTTGTACTTTTTCCTGCACCGTTTGGTCCAAGGAAGGCAAAAACTGTCCCTTCCTCTACATTGAAAGAAATATTATCTACTGCTGCAAAATCACCATATTTTTTAGTAAAGTTTTTAACTTCAATTATATTTGACATAGCATAACCCTCCTGTATTTTTTATGAGTAAGATAAAGACTACTATTTTTTATCTTACCTGCGTTTTGCTTACAGGATAATGTTAATGGTTTATTTTAAAACCCTATTAAAGAATTTTTAAAGAATTTATAAAGATGTTTAAAGCTTTTTTAAATAATTGAAGTTATGATATTATCTTTATAGAATCTTTAAAATTGCTTTAAAAGATTTTTAAAGGTATATATTAAGATTATTACAAATGAAAGATACTAAATATTTATGAAGGGATAATATAAAGGTTAAATTATGAATAAAAGACACGATAATCAAAACCATCTTAAAAATCTGTTTTTAAGATTTAAGAAATTCTTAATCAACCATAGGGAGAAGCATAAATTGGAGGATGCACTCCATAGAGAGATGATGAAGGAGCATCAAAGAAATCACGATGAAATTCGTCGATTGAGAACCGAGTTTCAGAAAAAGGTTGATGAACTTCATCATGAACAAAAAGGACTGCAATGGTACCAAAGACGTAATAGATATTCACATGTTTTTATTATATTGTTTAATTTATTAATATGGTTTTTTATATTTAGATATTTTGGTATGAAAGCAGTTGCAATAGGTCTTGCGGTAATTGTCGGTATAGGAGGAGTTAATCAAATTCTATTTAATCTTAGAGTTGAAAAGAGTATATTTGTGCCAATAGGACAGTTAAAAAAGGGTGTGGACGAAATCTCCAGAGGGAACTACGATGTGAATATTGAATGTGATGTGACAAGCGAAATAAGCAGCTTAATAGATTCGTTCAATGATATGGCAAGAAAACTAAAGGAAAGTGAAAAATTAAAGACAGTATATGAAGAAAACAGAAAAGCATTGATAGCAAATATATCACATGATTTAAAGACTCCTATTGCCTCGATTCAAGGCTATATTGAAACTATGTCGGAAAGGGAAGATTTACCCAAGGAGACTGTAAATAAATATCATCAGATTATACATAATAATGCATTATACATGAATAAGCTTATCGATGATCTTTTCCTGTTCTCCAAGCTGGATATGCAGAAACTGGAGTTCCATTTTGAGAATATAAGTCTTAAAGCTTTTATGAATGATCTAATGGAGGAATTTAAATTTGAGCTTGAGGATAGGCAGATACAGTTTGATTATGTAGATGAGATGAGAATTAATCCAAATGTAAATATAGATAGAAAAAGGATTCAGCAAATATTCAGCAATATTGTTGGAAATGCGGTAAAGTATGGCTATGAGGGAAAAACATCAATAAACGTAAAGTTATATGAGAAGAATGGTGAAGCGTATATTGATATATTTAATAATGGACCGATAATACCTGAAGATAAGCTGCCGTACATTTTTGACAGATTTTATAGAGTTGATTATGCAAGGACTAAAAATTTGATGAGTACAGGGCTTGGGCTTGCAATTGCGAAAGAGCTTGTAGAAGCACACGGAGGAAGTATAACAGCCAAAAATAAAGAGAATGATGGTACGTGCTTTACAATAATGCTTCCTTTAGACAAATAATTTTGAAAAGGGGTAATAAGTATGCAGCAGATTTTAATAATTGAGGATGATATAAATATTGCTGAGATGGAACGTGATTATTTGCAGCTTAACGGCTTTAAGGCTGAAATTGTTCAAGACGGAACTCAGGGGCTTAAAATGGCCTTAACCGGAATTTATGATGTTATCATCGTAGATTTGATGCTTCCTGGTAAAAGTGGCTATGAGGTAACAAAGGAAATAAGAAAAAATCTTGAGATACCTATAATTGTGGTTTCGGCAAGAACAGAAGATATAGATAAAATAAGAGTGTTGGATTATGGTGCTGATGATTATTTAACAAAGCCATTTAGCCCAGCAGAGTTAGCTGCAAGAATAAAGTCTCACATAAATAGGTATAACAGGCTGAAAGGAAGCAGCGCAGCTTCAGAAATTATAAATCGTGGGGGACTGGAGATAAATACTGCATCACATAGAGTATTTGTATATGGGAAAGAGGTTCAGATGACTTCCAAAGAATATGCGATTTTACTTTTACTTGCGTCAAACCCTAATATTGTGTTTACAAAGGAACATATCTTCGATAAGATTTGGGGAGATGAGTTTAGCGTAGAGACTGCAACAGTGCCAGTTCATATACAAAAGATAAGAAAAAAGATAGAAAAGGATCCAGCTAACCCAGAGTTTATAGAGACACTGTGGGGTACTGGTTACAGATTTAAATAGTTTAAGTGTCCCTATCACTTTGATAGGGACACTTAAACCATAATGTTTTTTATAATAAAATAGTCACAAGATATTAAGGATTACTTGTCTGAAATCTCGGCAACAAGCTTAGCTAAAGTTTTTCTCTCTTCATCGCTTGCAGCATCCCATAATTGTTTTAAAAGTCTTTCTTCATCGTTGTGAGGATCTACATTATTTGAAAGATAAGTGCCGATTTTTTCTGAAACATTTGTAATAGTATGATCTGAAAGTCCCATCGTCTGTCCTAAATCAACAGCTTTTCCAAGTATGGTTTTCCATTTGCCCCAATTATCTAATAAATCCATTATATATCTCTCCTTTTAATATATAGTCGTAAATAGTATTAGAATTTATGAAGAATATATGTAAGAAACTAGGGGACGGTTAACAATTTTACTTTATGAAGTACTGAATTATTGTTAACCGTCCCCAACGCCCCAACGCCCCAGCGTTTCAGCGTTTTGAAATTTTAAGAGCAATAAAGGAATTAAAAATAAAAAATAGAATACTTTACGTGTAAATATAACAACAAATAATTATAAGAATAAAAGAATATAAGAATACGCACTAATTATGAGGCTTTGCTATAAAAAAATTAAAAAGTTGAGGTAAGAGTATATGAAAATCTTAGTAACAGGAGCAAAAGGACAGTTAGGCTCTCAGCTTATAGATATAATTAATAAAGGAAAATCAGAATTGGGCTGCATTCCAAAAGAAATTATAAATGCAGAGATTATAGGAAAGAGCTCAAAGGATCTCGATATAACAAATTTTAATAAAGTTAATGAATTAATTTATGAAGTTAAGCCGGATGTGATTATTAATGCAGCAGCTTATACAAATGTAGATGGCTGCGAGACTAATGAAGATTTAGCCTTTAAAGTTAATGCTTTAGGCGCAAAAAATTTGTCTATAGCCTGTGATAATATTGGTGCAAAACTAGTTCATATTTCTACTGACTATATTTTCAGCGGAGAAGGAAATAAACCTTTTAGAGAATACGATAAAGCTTGCCCTCAGAGTGTGTACGGTAAAAGCAAAATGATGGGTGATGATTTCGTTAAGGAGTTTTGTTCAAAGTATTTTATTGTAAGACCATCCTGGGTATACGGTTATAATGGAAAGAACTTTGTTTACACAATACTTAAAACAGCTAAAGAGAAAGGAAGCTTAAAGGTAGTCAAGGACCAAAAGGGTAATCCAACAAATGTTGAAGACATAGTTCATCATATATTAAAACTAATAGTAACTGAGGAATATGGTGTTTATCATTGCTCAGGACATGGAGAATGCAGCTGGTATGATTTTGCAGCTAAAATTATTGAGCTTGCAAATATACCTTGTGAAGTAATTCCATGTACTACAGAAGAGTATTCAAGTATAGCAAAACGTCCAGGATATTCTGTCTTAGATAATATGATGCTGAGATGTACAGTTGGAGATGAGATGAGGCCTTGGGAGGAAGCGTTAGAAAAGTTTATTAATAATGTGGCTTATTAGAAAATAGAGAAGCTATTATTAAAAGGATATTTTCAGAATTTATAGAATATATTATATAAATTCACCATAATTAAGGAGATATCCCTATGAATATAAGTAAAAAGAAAGTTATTCTTGGAGCTTTGCTTTTAATAATTATATGGACAGGAAATATAGTTTACTATAAGGCTCACCTATTGAAAGAGCCAATTTTTATAAAGCATTTTTATGATATAAAACAAGGGATGAAAGGTTTTGGGCTTTATTATATATCAAATATAAATGATAAGGATGAGATTATTAGAATCACCTTTCCTGAGATTGATGAGGATATTGCAGAATTTCATGTAAATGATAGAAACACAGATAGGAGATATTATAAACTTAATGAAATATATGTAGCAGCAAACAGTGATACTTCTGATAAATATAAGAATAAGCTTATAACAAAGGCAGAAGTGCAATTTATAAGCGGAAGAGTTATTAAGGTAGATATAGGCAAGATATATCTTTATGACAGCGGAAATAATCAAACCCCAGCTTTGAAATCAAATTATGTAAGCAGCGGCAGCGATAATACCGGCAGTACAAGATTTATTGCTGATAAAGATATCAATATTACGGGGGTTAGTTGCAAGTTTCCGGAGCTTATAAATAAGGGCATAAAACTTACTATTAATAATGAAGATTTAAAAGATATTAAATTCCCTTTGATAATAAAGAATGGAGAAGAAGTAAGGGTTAATTATTTTTTTAATTTTGATAAAGACAGTTTAGAAAATAATAATATATACAATCTTTCAGCTGACATACTTACAGAAGATGCTTCAGGAGTTAAGGGCTATAGTTCAATTTATATGAATTATATAAAGCAGTTTCCTGATCAATATAATATTAAGTCTATGCTGAGCAAAGGAGATAAGTAATATGTATGAGGCTGGCTATAACAAACTGTTTTGGGGAATGATATTTATAATTTTTGACTTTAATCTTGGTGGAATAAATCTTCTTCCTGATTTTATAGGCTACTTCCTCATATATGCTGGATTAATACCCTTGCAGCAGCAGCACGAATTTTATAAAAAGGCAAAAGCTCCTTTGATTATTTTGCTAAGTATAAGCCTAGTTAAGGCGATAAGCTATTTTACTACAGGATATATAGTAAATCAAAAAGAAAATATAAATTTATTTTCACTTTTGATAGGGAGCTTTACATCACTTGTAACAGTATACTTAATATATATTTTATGCAGGAGTATATATTTGCTGGCTAGCAGTAGAGGAGAAGAGGAGCTTAAATCAAATGCTGAATACAGATTTAAATACTATTCTATAACTGTAATTGCATTAGTCCTATATTTACCGTTTTCAATTAATCTGTCTCAAGATATGTCTATGATAGGAGCAGTTATAATTTTATTAAACATTATATTTACCCTTCCTATAGTTGGGCTATTTAGAAAGGCTATGAATGTGTTAGGAGATGGGAAGGTATGATTAAAAAGCTTGATTTAAAAAATATAGAAACAGCAGAGCAAGTGCTCAAAATTCAGTTTGCTTCATATAAAATTGAAGTCGACATTATAGGCTTCTATGATATACCAACTTTGAAGGATACAGTTGACAGCTTAAAAGAATGTGACGAGATTTTTTATGGTTATTATTTAGAAGATAGATTAGCAGGAATCATATCTTATAAAATTTTTGATAATATATTGGATATACATAGGGTTGCGGTACATCCGGACTTTTTCAGGAGAGGTGTTGCTGGAGAACTTATCAGTTTTGTTGAAAAAGTTGATAATAATATTGAAAAAATAATAGTATGCACTGGAAAGGATAATTTACCTGCTGTAAAATTATATATAAAAAATAGATTTAAAAAGAACAAGGATATTGAAGTTAGTAAAAACTTTTATCTAACAGAATTTGAAAAAGTATTATAATAACAAGCGAGAAAAGCTAAAATAGACTGTTTCAACAATAGGTGAATCAGTCTATTTTTTATTTGTACATAAAAAGGAAATGAGAAAATTTTGTGGAATATAGTAAATAAGATGAAATTAGGATAAGTCATATAGACCACATAACGCTTCGAGTAAAAGGGGGCAAATAAAGTGAATTACCCATTTGATTGTATAACGGATTTTATTTTTGTTGAAACTGATATAAAGAAGTCAGATGTAATATTGGTCCCTGGTGGAACTGTGCCTGAACTGATGGAAAGAGCTGCAGAGCTGTATCATAATGGCTTTGCTCCATATATTCTGCCTACAGGAGGTCCAAATTACAGAATACCAGAGTATGAGTCTGAATGGGAGTTTTTAAAAAATATCGGTATTAAGTTAGGTATTCCTGAAAAGGCTATACTAAAAGAAGATAAGGCTAAGCACACTTTTGACAATGCGAATTTATCCTGGAAGGTTTTAAGGGATAATAATATAGATGTTAAAAAGGCAATTTTAGTTTGTAAGGGTTATCATTCAAGAAGAGCTCTTTTGACTTACAAGACAGCTTTTCCTTTAGATGTTGAGTTTTATGTGTCACCAGTTTTAGATAGAAGAAAAACTACAAAAGATAACTGGTTTTTAGATAGTGAAAAGATTTCACTTGTTATGGGTGAAGTTTCTAAGATAGGCAGGTATTTTGAAGGTGAAATAAGCAAGTGGGTTTCTTGCAAAGAATAAGTTAAGGTGGTGAAAAATTATGGTTGAGAGAAAATTTCTTGATAGACCTAACTGGAGGAGAGTTCTAAGAAAAAGATTTTATTATACATATATAGAAGATGAAAGTTTCTGCGGATACATTGCTGCAGTTTTTATAGATAAAACTAGAGAACCCTTGATTAAAAATATGCTTGGTAGAGATTTTTGCCTGGCTAAAGAGGGATATGTATGGCTGGAGTGTCTTCCTAAGGGTGGAAAGTACTGCCTTACAACTATGATTAATGAAAAACAGGAAATTGTTCAATGGTATTTCGATATTATAAGAGAAAGTGGAGTTAATGACCGAGGGATTCCATATTTTGATGATATGTATTTAGATGTGGTAGTATTGCCTCCTGATAATATTTTGTTGCTTGATGAGGATGAGCTGAATGAAGCCTTAGATAATAAAGAAATATCAAAAGAAGATTATGAGGCGGCCTATAAAGAAGCTAAAAGAATTATGGAAAACATAAATGTAGAGCAGCTGACAGCCTTCAGCAAAAAATACTTTAAAACAATAAAGGCTTTAGTAAAATAAATTTTAGTTAATAAATAAAGGGGGATTGGGGATGAGTGAAAAGACTTATAAAAAAGAGGTAGTCAAAAAAGGAGTCAGCTTTGGGGCATGTCTTGCGATGGTTATATCCTGGAGCTTAAATCACTCTGTGCTTTGGGCAATAATACATGGAATTTTTGGATGGCTTTATGTTATATATTATTTAATAAAATATGCTCATTAGAAGTTAAGGATACCAAGAGAAAAATTGGTATCCTTTAAGTTTGGAAAAATTTTTTGTAAAATGCGAACCAAATGCCCGATTATTACGTCTTATATATAAGATAATTGGGTGGAGGTAATAATTTATATGAGAGTTTGTAAAAGTCAATGCTCAATGTTTAAAGAGTTATATAGAGTCTTTATTAATGGAGAGGTTGATAAAGAAACAAAAGAATGGATGACAGAACATAAAAAAGAGTGCAGTTTTTGCAGGGAATGGGCTAAAAATTTTGAAGAGAATAAAGAAGATGTATTAGAAGATGATAAGTTAAATAAAAACAAATCTATTGATGCTAAAGAAGTGATAGATAGAGTTAAGATAACTGTGACAGTAAGTGCAGGCATCATTATTTTTATAGTCCTATGGGCTTCTTCCCGTATTGCCGCTTAAGTAATATATTTAATATTTTACTTGTGTATGATAATATTAGGTAAGCAAATATAAATTGGAGGAACATAATATATGAGCGAAATACTAAAAAAGCTGAAGCTTACAAACCAAAGTCCTGTGCTAATTTTAAATGTACCTGAAGAGTATGAAGAAACTATAAAGGTAATAGAAGGAGAAGTTCATAGAGAAGTTAAAGGAAAGTATGATTTTATCCAACTTTTTGCAAGGAATGTAGCTGAGGCAAAGGAGAGTATGGAAGCCTGCATAGAAGCCTTAAATGAAGATAAGTATTTTTGGATTTGTTACCCTAAAGGAACTTCTAAAAAGTATAAAAAGTCTGACTTGACTAGAGATACAATGCATGAGGTTACTGATGAGTATAATTTTCAAGGGGTTAGCCTTGTGTCTATTGATAATGACTGGTCAGCTTTTAGAGTAAGAAATAATAATTTTATTAAAAGTTCAAAGAAATAAAATAAGAGGGGGCTGTCGCGTTAGCATATATTTTTATACTAATGCGACAGCTCCATAATTTTGAAAGAGAGCAAGAGGTTTCTAAAATAAATTCTTGCTTTTTATTTTTTAATTAAAAACTTTTTGCGCTGCATTGACGTCTATAAAGTGTAATGCAGTTAAGATACGTATCTAAGACAAAGGAGAGTTTAGCGCTAATGCATAAAGACAGTTTAAAAAAACAAATAGCGGAGTATGTCATTAGGAATAAGGAAAAATATTATAGATTAGCGTATAGCTATGTGAAAAATCCTGATGATGCTCTAGATATTATACAAGAATCTATATATAAGGCGGTTTCAAATGTTGATTCTCTTAAAGGTTCCGATTATATAAAGGTATGGTTTTATAGAATTGTAGTAAATACTTCACTTGATTTTCTGCGAAAACGAAGAAAGATAGTTGCTGTTGAGGACGAAGTTTTAATAGGTTTAGATTCCGGAATAAATGACAAATACGAAAACTTTGATCTTAAGGAAGCGTTAGATAATTTGCCTGAGAAATATCGGGTTATAGTAATTCTAAGGTATTTTGAAGATTTAAAGATAGAGGAAATTGCAGAAATTCTTAGCGAAAATATCAGCACAATAAAAACACGCTTGTATAAGTCACTTAAAATGTTACGCGTAGAAATGAATGATTATGAGGAGGCTTAAAATGTCAAATAAAAGCTTAAATCAGCTTAAAAATGAGTATATTGAAACACCAATTCCGGAAGAATTGGACTTTATAGTAAATAAGGCATTTAGAGACAGTGGTGTTTATAGTAAGAAAGAGAAAAATATAATTAAAAGATCAGGCGTTATAGCTGCCTCAATTGCAGTATCTGTAGGTGTACTAACTATTGGAGTTAATAGCAACCCAGTATTTGCAGCAACACTGTCAAAAATACCTGTAGTAGGCAGTGTAATAAAGGTGCTGACTTTTAAGGAATACACTGTTAATGAAGATAAATACAAGGCCGATATAAAAGTACCTTCAATACAAGGCTTAAAAAATAAGACTTTGGAAAACAGCTTAAATGAAAAATATCTTGCTGAAAATAAAAAGTTATATGATGAGTTTAAAGCTGATATGGAAAATTTAAAGAAAAATGGTGATGGTCATTTGGGTATAAACAGCGGATATGTAGTAAAGACAGATAATGAAAATATCCTTTCTGTAGGCCGCTACATTGTAAATACAGTAGGGTCTTCATCTACTACATTTAAATATGATACTGTAGATAAGAAAAATGAAATTTTAATAACTCTTCCGAGCTTATTTAAAGATAAACGCTATGTAGATGTTATAAGCGAGAACATAAAAAAGCAAATGAGAGAACAGATGAAGTCAGATCCTAATAAAATTTATTGGATTGCAAATGGAAGCAAAGGAGATAGTATGGATATTTTTAATAAAATACCAGAGAATCAAAATTTCTATATCAATGCACAATCTCAATTAGTAATCTCCTTCGATAAATATGAAGTGGCTCCTGGCTCTATGGGCATTGTAGAATTTGTAATCCCAACGAATCTAATATCTGATCTTTTAGTTAGTAATGATTATATAAAATAACTGAGGAAACGTATATGTTGAATAAAATGCAGAATTATGAATATATAACTGGAATAGATGGACTTAGAGCTTTAGCAGTAATAGCTGTCGTTGCCTACCATTTTAGCTTTAATTGGGCTAAAGGGGGATTTCTTGGAGTTGACATATTTTTCGTCATATCCGGCTACCTAATTACGTCCAAAATTTTATCTATGCAGGAAAGTAATTACGGCTTTAGTTTTAAGGAATTTTTGATTGGACGTATAAAACGATTGTTACCGGCAGCTTATACAATGATAATAACTACTTTTATGTGGGTAGTGCTTTTTAATCGAAAATTATTAACGAACCTTATAGGAGATGCGATATCCTCTATTATGTATGCAAGTAATTGGTGGTTCATTTTTCACAAACTATCCTATTTCGATAGCTTTGGTTCACCATCACCTTTAAAAAACTTATGGTCCTTAGCAATAGAAGAACAATTTTATATTGTATGGCCTATTCTGCTGATAATAGGACTAAAAGTTTTAAAAAAGAGAGACAAGCTTGCCAATATAGTTTTTATCGGAGCATTATGTTCAGCAATATTAATGGGAATATTTTATATTCCAGGCGAAGATCCCAGCCGTGTTTATTATGGAACAGACACTCGTGCATTTGAATTGCTTATAGGAAGTTGGCTGGCTATTATTTGTCCTATGGAAAGATTTTGGAGTAAGAAAATTTACGCCAAAGGAATTTCAATTAAGCAGAGAAGAGTGTTAAATATCACAGGTACTGTTAGTTTGGCTATTTTTATTCTTAGTGTAATCTTTATGAATGAGTATAGGCAATTTTTATATAGAGGCGGAATGTTGCTATTTTGTTTAAATGCGGCCTTGCTTATTGTTTGTGTTTGTCACCCTGCCTGCTATTTAGGGTGCTTATTTTCCTGGAAGCCTCTACGTTGGGTTGGCAAAAGATCTTACGGAATTTATCTTTGGCACTATCCTATTATTGTTTTGAGCACTCCTGTTTATGAAATTGGAAATCCGTCATATCTGCGGGTAGGCTTGCAGCTGACTGCTATACTTATTGTTTCCCATCTTTCATACAGCTTTGTAGAAATGCCTATACGAAAGCATGAATTCAAAGGATTTCTTAATAAATGCTCATTAGCTAATGTTTCTAATTTGAAGGTATCACCTATGACTAGAAGGGTTTCTGCAATAGTGACTATTTTAATATTTTTAGTATTTACTGTTAGTACCACTAGTGTGTTAGAAGGCAAACAACAGGCGAAAAATGTTGAAATATCTCAACCTGAAACGGCAATAAACAATGCTGAAACAAACTCTCCACCAGCTAGTAAATCTTACAAAAAAATACTGGCTATTGGGGATTCTATCATGCTGGATATTACTCCAAATTTAAAAAATAAATATAATAACATTACAATTGATGGAAAGATTGGTAGACAAGTGTCTCAAGCTGTTAAACTGGCACCTTCCTATGAAGAATTTAATGATGCTGATAATGCAGTCATTATTGAATTGGGAACAAATGCTTATTTTACAGACCAACAGATTAATGAATTGCTTAACTCTTTTTCTAAAGCACATATTTATTTAGTTAATGTACGTGTGCCGCGCCAATGGGAGAATGATGTGAATAAAGCATTGGAGAAAAAAGCTAAAGATAATAAGAATATAACACTGACCGATTGGCACTCTGCAGCAATTAATCATCCGGAATATTTCTCGCCTGACGGTGTGCATTTGCAGCCCAAAGGAGCTGAAGCTTTAACATCTCTTATAGATAATGCATTAAAGAATTCTGAGGAAGATTAAGCAGGTTATAAGTTTAAGTAGGAATGAACTTAATGCTAATAATAAATGAGTATAATTTTAAAGGGGTTAGCCTTGTGTCTATTGATAATGATTGGTCAGCCTTTAGAGTAAGAAATAATAATTTTATTAAAAGTTCAAAGAAATAAAATAAGACCTGACAGGTTATCCTGTCAGGTCTTTATTAATTATATCTATTAAGCAACTTTGTTGCCTTTTTCAGCTTTTACTTTCTTTTGGTAGCTAGATTGCATTAATACAGCTATTACACCGAATAATATTGGTCCAGCAACCTGTGCTATTGTGTTTATCCAAGCATCGCTTAAATCAGCACCAACTGCACCTTGAATATGAGCTGAAATTACTGGCTCTACGATTGAGAAGAAGTTAGCAAATCCAACTGTTAATGTAATTATTACTCCCCAGATTAGAGCGCTCTTGTAAGTCTTAAATACTTCAAATGGTTTCTTGATTGAAGTCTTCTTCTTAAAGTAGATATAAGCAATTGCTAAGAACATGTATGGAATAGTCATAGCAACGTTAGTCATAGCAACTAGTATATCAAAGAACTTAGCCATTGATTTTCCACCAACAACTGAAGTAGCAAATATCATAACTACAACTATTATACATTGAGCTACCATTGCGTTAACTGGCATTCCGTCTGATTCTCTAGTTTGACCTAATTTACCAGGCCATAACTTAGCTGGAGTACCATCTATAAGCTGCTTAAGTGGAGCATAAGTTAATGTGAAGAATGCTCCTGTTAATGCTAAGAACATTGATAAACCAACATATCTAGCAACCCATTGTCCCATTACAACTGATGTAGCCTCGCTAGCACCAAAAACATGACCTGCAGTATATCCTAAGTTAGACATAACGATGTAGCTTGCATTTCCAAGTGTAACACCTTTAACAGACATTACTGCTGACCAGTTAGTGAATATACCAACCATTAATATTCCTAATGAATATCCAACAGCTATAACAGCTGCAGCAATCAAAACTCCCTTAGGGAATGTCTTTTCTGGATTTTCTGTTTGGTCAACAAGACCGCCAACAGCTTCTATACCGCCGTAAGCGAATATAGCATAAACAACGAATGCAAATGAAGCAATTATATTTCCAGCATATTTAGGATTTGGTGTAGTAGTAAAGGATTTTAATCCTTCGATAGGTTGTGCTAAGTGTCCGCCGCTTCCTATAAATACTGCTATTGCACCAAGTATTACAACAACGTTAATTAAAAC
Source organism: Clostridium rhizosphaerae (assembly GCF_016765585.1). Lineage (GTDB taxonomy): Bacteria > Bacillota > Clostridia > Clostridiales > Clostridiaceae > Clostridium_AT > Clostridium_AT rhizosphaerae. The sequence goes on along the minus strand of NZ_JAESWC010000014.1, from coordinate 47,458 downwards.
AACTGCTGTACCACCAACGGATGTAACTTTCTTAATTTTATCTAATCCTCTAGTTGATACATAAGTAACAAATATTATCCAGATAATACCATAGATACCAAGTGTCTTAGGTCCAGTTAATCCTTGAATACCTAAGAACTTCCAAGTAGCTGTTGTATCCTTACCAAATATTGCATTTGATATTGGAACCCAGATACCTGAGGATACGTTTACCATCCAGATTACATAGGAAGCAAACCACATGAATGTTCCCATGAATGCGAATTTAGGGCCTACGGATTTTTCCATCCAAGAATAAATTCCACCTTTTTCTTCTTTAAATGCTGCACCGAATTCTGCCATCATTAATGCGAATGGTACGAAGAAGGTTATTGCTGATAAAATGTACCATGGAATTGCTGCATATCCCATTTTGTAGAAGGATCTTGGGATGTTGTTAAAACCGTAAACTGATGTAAAAATCATTAAAATCAGTGATACCAACGTAAGTTTTTTGGTAGCGTTTACATTTGAAGACATTTCATTCTTCCCCCTCTAAATAATAATAGAATTATTTCTTTGAGCTCCTTAGCTCGATTTTAATTATAATAGCTTATTTTTACTTTTGCAACAGGAAAATTCAGTTTATTTTATTTTTAGACATTAAAGTTTGTTTGATAGATTAAGTTTTTTCAAAAAAATGAAGTTATATTCAAAAAAATAATCAAAAAATATGAAGCGAAATAGTCTAATCAAATATAAAATGAATGAGTATATTCAATATTTGGTCAAAAGTTAAAGAAATGAATTTGTAAGAAAAAATTATTCATTTTTGGTTTATGGGCTAGAAATAATTTAGTCATTCACTTTGCTAAAATACAAATAGTATTGGAAGATGAAAATAAAAAGAAGGTTTTTAAAAACCTTCTTTAAAATAAGTATTATTATGAGGATGTAGCCTTTAAACCTATTATTCCAGTGAGCAAAAGTATCATGAATATTATACGTAAAAATGTGAGCGGTTCTTTAAAGAAAATAATACCGCAGATTATTGCACCTAAAGCTCCGATTCCTGTCCATATAGCATAAGCTGTGCCTATGGGGAGGGTTTTGGTAGCTTGAGATAATAGATAAAAGCTTATTAGCATTCCTATTATTGTTATTATAGAGGGTACTAAGCGAGTGAAACCTTGTGAGTATTTTAATGCTATTGCCCAAACTACTTCAAAAATTCCTGCAACAATTAAAACTAGCCACGCCATATATATAACCTCCTAAGTTCTTGTAATAATATTTTAAATTTAATAATTAAGTTTCAGCAAAAAAGAAAAGCCCAAGAGGATATCCTAAAAGATACCTCCCGGGCTTTTGTCCCTCCGTGTACACAGTAAACTGTGCGTTTTCTCTTGGACCAGTCAAGTAGTTTAAAGCTTCGGAACCCTAGAAAACATTAATTATCAAATTAATAATTATTATATTCAATTTTATTTAAGAACGCAACATATAAAATTCAATATAAGCCAAATGTTTTATATTATTCTAATAATGTACTAACATAATTAGAATAATGAGTGAAATGATAATAATAAATAAGATACAAGGAGGTTGAAGTCCTAAATGGACTTCAACGGGTAATTTGCAAGCGGAGCGAGTGCTCTAAATTACCCAGTGTTTCGAGTGAAAGGAGGTTGAAGTCCTAAATGGACTTCAACGGGTAATTTGCGAGCGGAGCGAGTGCTCTAAATTACCCAGTGTTTCGAGTGAAAGGAGAAAATTATGAGAAGATGGCAGTTATTTATTTTATCCTTTTTAGTTTTAATTTTTATTTCCTGCAATATAGAAAGTACTAATGCTTTTGCGAAAGAAATTGACCCAGTTGCTCAAAAACTTGAATTAATAAAAGAAAAAAGAGCACACATTAAAGAACTCCTCAAGGAAAACGAAAAGCTCGAAAAACAAATAGATAAAAAAAGCAGACAGGTTGATAAGATACTTGTGGAATTTTCAAAGAGCAGTATAGTTCCAAAAGAAACTGTTGAAGCACAGTTAAGTGGAAGGCTTGAAATGATAATGACACAGCTTATGCAAATAGGCGAAGTGGAATCTGATTCCTGGAAGAACTTAAAAACGGCAAATAATCACATCGAGGCTAAAGAATATGACATAGGAATAGGTTATTTAGATAATGCAATTGAGAACTTAGAAGAAAAGTCTGGAATGATGATGGTGTTTAGTGATAATTTAGACGAATTTATAGTGTTTTTGAATTCAATGCAATATAAGTAAAAGGAGATAATCAATTATCTCCTTTTTCCTTTAAGGCATCAGTTTTACTTGATGTTTTTATATTTTCAGGTTGAACTGCAGCATTGTTCAGCTGATTAGTGCCTTTCGCACTATCATCAAATAAATTATTTCCAAAAGCCTTCATCCAATTATCCATAGCATTTTTCTTCATACAAATCTCAGCTCCTTTTGGTATATGTTATGATACCCATGAATTAGGAGTTACATGCATAATAAAAATTCACATTGCTTTTTCAAAATTCATATATTATAATATAATTGTTTAAATTTACAAGAAAAGGGAGTATGTTTTGTGAGTGAGGTTGTTCTTAACTAACCAATTAAATATTGGAGCTTAAAAGATTTCAAAAACCTAGGGTGGATTAGGTTTATTTTTGACGAAGTTTTTTAAGATGTTAAGAACACAGATAGCATTCGACCTTTTAATATAAGAAAGAATTGTATCCGTGCCTATGCACGGAATTTTTATACCCATTTTTAATTTGCTAAATTTGGGTAATTATTAAGGTTATTGTAAGCTTCAGGGAAAGTGTTCTATGAGGCTTTTATTTATATTTGATGTTCTTAACTCCAATCAATTGGTTAGTACAAAATCTTTTAAATAAAATTATTGGAGGTTAAGAAGTTGAACAAAAATACTATTAATATACTTGAGTACAATAAAATAAAGGAAAGTATTAAAAATTATGCACTATCAGAAATCGCTAAGGATATGGTAGATAAATTAGAGCCATCTATAGATATAAATATTATTGAAAAGAATTTGAAGGAGACTACAGAAGCAAGAAATATTGTTGATAGAAGCTCTTCTGTTCCTCTTCATGGGCTGACGGGAATAAAGAATATAAAGGATAAGCTTGGGAAAGGCGGCAATCTTACACCGGAAGAGTTTGAAACTGTTTGCGGGCTTTTGATGGATGGGAAAAGGCTTAAAAGATTTATGGCTGATAAAGTTGATACAGCACCTAATGTAGGTACCTATGCTTTATCAATAAGTGAACTTTCAGAGGTAGTAGAAGAAATAGCAAGATGTATTTATAAAGGAAGAGTGGATGATAGGGCCAGCAGCGAGCTTTCGAGGCTTAGAAAGAAGATAGCTATTTTAGAAGATAGAGTAAAAAATAAGCTTGAAAGCTTTCTGAAGAATCCTAAGTATAAGGATTATATACAAGATAGCTTAGTTAGTATGAGAAACGGAAGATATGTTATTCCTATTAAAAATCAATATAAAAATAATGTTGAAGGCAGTGTTCATGATATGTCCTCCAGAGGTTCTACTGTATTTGTTGAACCGGCAGAGGTTAAAAAAGCTCAGGATGAACTTAATATGCTTAGAATTGAAGAGGAAAAGGAAGTTTACAGAATATTGTCTTCTCTAACTGCTATGCTTGAAGATAGAGAAAGAGAGCTTTCAATAAATATTGAAACTATGTCGTATTACGATTTTTTATTTGCTAAAGCGAAGTACAGCAAGTCAATAGATGGAAGAGCGGTAAAGCTTAATAATAGAAAGTTTATATTAATTAAGAATGGAAGGCACCCTTTGATAGGCAAAGATGCAATACCACTTAATTTTACCATAGGTGATGCCTATAAAAGCTTAGTTATAACCGGACCAAATACCGGAGGAAAAACTGTTGTTCTAAAGACTGTAGGGCTTTTGACAATGATGGTTCAGTCCGGGCTTCATGTACCAGTTGATGAAGGCTCTGAGTTTGCTGTTTTTGCTGATATACTTGCAGATATAGGGGATGGGCAAAGCATAGAGCAAAGCTTAAGTACATTTTCTTCTCATATTAAAAATATTATAAGCATTATTAACTCTTCAGATGAGCATACTCTTGTAATAATTGATGAGGTAGGTTCAGGAACTGATCCGGGAGAAGGAATGGGAATTGCAGCTGCAGTGCTTGAAGAAATTCATAAGCGGAGAGCTACAATGCTTGCTACAACTCACTATAGCGAGATTAAAGATTTTGCGAAAAATACTCCAGGGTTTATAAATGGCTGCATGGAATTTGATATAAATACGCTGAAACCTCTTTATAAGCTGAGCATAGGAAAAGCTGGAGAGAGTAATGCCTTATTTATAGCTTTAAGGCTTGGCATGGATAAAGCACTTATTGAAAGAGCCCATAAAATAACTTATAAAGAGACTAAAGAATACACAGAATATAAGCCTGAGGTCATAGAATATGCTAAAGCATCAGATGAAATAGTGAAGCAGCATAAGGAAGTAGTAGAAAAGTTTAAAGCTTCAGATAAAGCTAAGCAGGTCTTAGAAAATAAGAAGTTAAATTCAAAATTCAATCTTGGAGATTGTGTGTATATAAGCAGTATAAATAGAACAGGAATTGTCTGTGAACTTGAAAACAATAAAGGGGAAATAGGAGTTATGGTTATGAAAAACAAGTTTAAGATTAATCATAAAAGACTTTCCTTATTTATTGAAGGACAGGAGCTTTACCCTGAAGATTATGATTTTGATATTGTTTTTGAAAGCAAGGAAAATAGAAAGAAAAATAAGCTTATGAATAAGAAGCATGTGGAAGGTATTCAGATAGAAACTAATAAATAATTAGAGAGGCACAAGCTGCCTCTCATTTTTGTATAATCTATTTAGTAGTGAACTTTCTAAGTATAAAGTCCATCCTTTTCCTTATCCTAAAAACCCCACAGTATCAATATGGTCAGCTCTTATAGCCTTTTGAAGTATTGTAAAATGAATTTTCCCGCTTAGTTCATCTAAATCACAAGGAAACTGAGTTTTACACTTTTCACATTCCAAATATTCCTTCCCATTAACCTTTTCTCTATTGTCAAATAAAAAAGGCAAGGCAGAATCATTTGTATCTCTTTCCCCTATTTCAGGACTTTGTAATTTGTATGTATATAAATAGGTAGCTTCTCTCTTTACATTAAAATATTCTCCGCCGCATTTAGGACAAATCAAATCTTTATTAATATTCAATCCATACACTCCATTCCAAGCAAATTTAAAAATGCGCTATTTATATATATTATTTACCTAAATTTACTTATATATTACAAAAATACAGGGGTGCTCTTAAAACAGATAAAACGCAGAAGGCTTAAACTGTTTTGAGGACAACCCTGTAAATAATCAATTATACTTTTTTATCAAGCATTAATCCATGACCGGTATCTCCATAAGTCAATTGGGATTTAAGGTCTTTTACGAAGTTGATGCTTTTTTCGGATGCTTTGTCTTCAGAAGAAGACAGCTTCCGTTTCTTCTTTTTATCGAGAGTGTCCCTATCCTTGGGTTTTCCTTGTACAGCAATAATTTTTTCTGCAGCTCTAATTTCCATTTCAAAGTTGTTAGCCATACAAAAACATCTCCTTCCATGGTAAATTAATATTTACTTATATAAATTATCGAAATTATTTGCAAATAGTTTATAGTTAAATTTGTACTATAAATACCTTTACAACATATGGTAGAATGTTTTAAGAAGAGGTGATAGCAGTGAATATATTAATTGCCGAAGATGAAAAAGATATCAGAGAACTGGTTAAAATTCATTTAATAAAGGATGGTTACAATGTTTTTGAAGCTGCCAATGGCATTGAGGCTATAGAAGTTTTTAAAAATAATAAAATAGATATGATAATTTTAGATGTTATGATGCCTTTGCTTGATGGTTTTGCAGTAGTTAAGAATGTTAGAGAAACAAGCATGATTCCGGTAATGTTTTTAACAGCTAGAGCAGAAGATACGGATAAGATATTGGGACTTGGCCTAGGAGCTGACGACTATATGACTAAACCATTCAGTCCCATTGAACTGACAGCAAGAGTTCAGGCTCAGCTTAGAAGGTATAACAAATACAGTAAAACATCCTATGTTTCAGATGTTGCTATAGGTGAATTAATTTTAAATAAGGAAAACTGTACAGTACATAAAAACAAAATTAAGCTTGAATTAAATGCAAAGGAATACAAAATACTAGAATTTTTAATGGAGAATGCAGGGAAGGTTTATACAAAAAAACAACTTTATGAGGCAGTTTGGGGTGAGCCATACTTCGGGGATGATAACACCATTATGGTACATATAAGTTATCTAAGGGATAAGATAGAAGATAACCCTAAAAGCCCAAAGTATCTAAAAACTATTAGAGGTATAGGCTATAGATTTGAAAAGGTGAATAAGTTATGAAGAAGACTAAAAATACAAAAAGATTAGCCAATATGCTTCTTAAAAATTATGTTTTATCTTATTTTGGCATTACTGTTTTTGTTTTGATTTTTTTAGTTACTACCTTGCTGGTTGCTCTTGCCTTATATATAAATATCAATAGACTGGATATAAATGACGCAGCAAAAATTATGAAGGATAACTATAAGGAAATTGATACAACGGAAATTGAAAAATTAAATGGATTTTTAGAGATAGTAGACAGCAGTCATAAAGTTATTTATAGAAAAGGAAATAATCCTCTTAATACTACTCAATATACTCCTCGCATGTATTATGAGATGTATGAAATATTTAATAATGAAACGAAGCAGATGCAGGCATTAGTTGGATATGATAAATTAGAGAAAAAGTATGTGTTCAGTACTGCATATAATAAAGATAAAGATTTTTTGCTTGTTATTGCTGTACCAGAAAAAGAATATTTTAGGTCTCTTGTTTATGAAAGAAAACTGACACCTAAAAATTATTTGTTGGTTGTAATAGCACTAAATATTTTAATGTTTATAGTGTTTTTCCTAATTGTTTCGAGGATTACCTCAAAAAATTTAACTAAGCCTTTAAAACTGCTTACTAAAGGTGCCAGAGAAATATCCAAGGGAAATTACGATGCAAGAATAGAGCTGAAATCTAAAAATGAGTTTGGAGAACTTAGAGATGCTTTTAATAATATGGCTGAAAAGATTGCAGTTGAAAGAACATTAAAAGAAAAAGCAGAGGAAAACAGAAAGAACCTTATTCTAGATATTTCCCATGATTTAAAAAACCCTTTATCAAGTATATTAGGATACTCAGAATATATATTAAAAGATAGCAATCTTTCTCAGGAGGAAATTATAAAATATATTGAAACAATAAGGCAAAATAGCGAAAGAGCCAATAAGCTGATAATGGATCTTTTTGAGTTTTCTAAACTTGAAAGCAGTGAGTTTAAGCTTAACCTAGTAAAACAGGATATTTGTGAGTTCCTAAGAGAACTTATAGCAGTATATATTCCTCAGTTTGAAGATAAAAATATTGATTATGAATTCGATATACCGGAAGAAAGTGCATTTATAGAATTTGAAGCTAAAAATTTAGATAGGGCATTAAGCAATCTCATAATCAATTCAATAAAATACAATTCACAAAATACAAAAGTAATTATTAAAACCTATGTCGCAGATAACTTTCTTCAAATAATCATTGATGACAATGGAATAGGTATTCCAAAGTCTATGCAGGAGCATATTTTTAACCCCTTTGTAAGAGTAGATGCGTCAAGAAATTCAGAAAGCGGAGGTACGGGTTTAGGCTTAGCTATATCTAAGGAAATAATAGAAAAACATAGAGGTACTATTGAACTTCAAAGCGATACTGATAAAGGATGTAAGTTTATTGTAAAGCTTCCTATTAATTAAAAAGCATCAGGTTTAAAGCTGGGTTTCAGCTCTAAGCCTGATGCTTTTTTAAGGTTAATTTAAGATTAGGATAAGCTTGGTTTAAGGCTAGTGCTATATCATAATTAATGAAATATAGTTATAAAAATCGATGGAGGATTCAGCTATGATAGAAATAAAAGATGTTTTTAAGATATATAAAATGGGAAATGAAAATCTACCTGTTTTAAATGATGTCAATTTAAAAGTAAATAAAGGAGAGTTTGTAGCAGTTATTGGTCCCTCAGGTTCAGGAAAATCTACCTTGATGAATATAATAGGGGGATTGGATAGACCGACAAAGGGTTCAGTAATCATAGACGGTGAAGATATAAGCAGCTATAAGGATAAAAAGATGTCTAAATTTAGAAATGAAAAAATTGGATTTATCTTTCAATCCTTTAATCTAGAACCTACTTTAACAGCTCTAGAAAATGTAATTATGCCTTTAGCCATAGCCGGCATTCCAGAAAAAAAGAGAAAGGAAAAGGCTAAGGAAGCTCTGGGGTCTTTAGGTTTAGGGGACAGACTTAAACATAAGCCTACTGAGCTTTCGGGAGGCCAAAGACAGAGGGTAAGTATAGCAAGAGCCTTAGTATGCAACCCTAAAATAATATTAGCTGACGAGCCTACTGGAAATTTAGATTCAAAGTCAGGGAAAGCAGTAATGGAACTTTTAAGGGAACTTAAAAATAAAGGCTATACCATAGTTATGGTGTCTCATAACTTGGATGAGGCTGCTTATGCAGATAGAGTGATAAAAATAGTTGATGGAATGATTGCGGAGGAGAATTAATAATGAAATTTAGAGATTATACAAAAACAGCTTTAAGAAATCTTAGGAGAAGGAAGATGAGAACCTTTTTAACTGCTTTTGCAGTATCTATAGGTACTATGCTTATAGTTCTTATGGTAAGCTTAGGGGTAGGAGTTCAAAAGCTTGTAGTGGACTCTATAAAGGCTAACACTCCGGGAAATTCAATATCAATAAGTCCGTACAAGATGGAAGAATCTCAGGTAAAGCTTGAGGATAATTTAGATGATGAGGAGCTTCAAGAAGCAATAAAACCAAAATTTAAGCTTATAAATAGAGAAGCTTTAGAAGAAATAAAAAAGATGAATAATGTAGAAGATATAGCTGTGTACAATAATATGCCTTCTTTATATATAGAACTTAATGGAACAAAGAAAAAATATTCCTCTGTTATGGGTGTTGACCTAAATTACAGTGTATTTACAAGCGCTCAAATTGAAAATATAAGAATTAAAGAAAAGAAAAAAGACTTAAATGTTATAAGTTATGGTAAAATTATTACAAAGGAAGATAAAAATTCTGTGTTAATTGGCGAAAAAATGCTTAAAAAGCTTGGAATTAACGATTATGCCTCAGCTGTTGGAAAAGAAATAACTTTAACTGCTAAGCTGCCTGATGTACAGGGGGTGCCTCAAATTGAGCCCTTGGTTAAAAAGTTTAAGATAGCTGGAGTAATTAACGAAAAATTTAACTTCAGTGATAAAATCATAGTTTCTATAAATGAAGCAAAGGATTTTTTAAACTATATTAATATGGATAAAAATTATTATGATACCAAGGGACCTGAGAATGTAGAGGTTGTAGTAAAGGATTTAAAATATGTATCTTCTGTGTCTGATGAGATAGCAAAAATGGATTACGGAGTAACAAGTATTGAGTCTATGATTAAGGATATTAAGTCTGTATTTACAGTGATACAAGCGATATTGTCAATAGTAGGTATAATAATTGTATTTGTTGCTTCAATAGGTGTTATTAATACAATGACTATGTCAATTTATGAAAGAACTCGTTCTATAGGTATAATGAAATCACTAGGGGCTTCAAGGAAAGATATAAGGTTTATGTTTATAACAGAATCAGGTGCTATAGGGTTTATTGGAGGGATTATGGGGATTTTATTTAGTACCCTTAATACTCAAATAATCAAGTTTGCTATGGAGGCGTTTTTAAAATCAAAGGGTGTAAAAGAAATTCCTCAGATTTTTGCTACACCTATATGGCTTGTATTAGGTACTATAGGTTTTGCTATTTTAATATCAGTACTGGCAGGTTTATACCCAGCGAGCAAAGCTTCAAAGCTTGATCCTGTAGAGTCCCTTAGATATGAGTAGAATTTATTTGCTATATTAAAAAATAAAAAGGATAAAAAGCTTAAAGGTTAGTAAACTTTGCAATTTAACTAACCTTTGGTTTTATTATTGTTCTTTGTATCTGCAGAGTCACGTAAACTTTGACCCTGTGCTGCTATAGTTAATAGTAGGGCTCCAACAGCTGCAACAAAGTTACCAAGCACATTTATTTCATCTGCACTTTTGCCTTCTGTCAGAGCTATTGCAACAGCATCAGCGAGAATTGCAAGTTCTGTAGGGCTTAAAGAATTAAAATTTGACATGGTATCATTGCCTCCAATAATTTTAGAAATATTGCTATACTTAAGTCTATTAGTAAAGGAGAAAATAAATGAATAAAGAAACATTAATTAATTTGGTTAAAAAATATAATCCAGATGATGCTCAGGAAAAGGAATCAAAGGAAAAAATATTGAACTTTTTGTACGAAAATGATGATTTCACCGGAAGAGATAATAATATAGGGCATATAACCGGATCGGCCTGGGTTGTAAACCAGGATAGAAAAAAAGTTCTATTGACACATCATCTTAAACTAGACAGGTGGCTTCAGGTTGGAGGACATGTAGAAAGTGACAATAGTATATTAGAGTCAGCGCTAAGGGAAGCAATGGAAGAGACCGGGTTAACTTCTATTAAACCACTTTCAGAAGAAATTTTTGATATAGATGTTCACTTAATTCCTAAAAGAGGAAATGTAGAGGCTCATAATCACTACGATATAAGATTTTTATTTGAGGCTGATAAAAATGAGAAGATAAACAGGCAGGAGGATGAATCCAAAGCTATAAAGTGGGTAACTTTAGATGAAGTTTCGTTTTATGCCGGAGAAGGTACAGTTTTAAGGATGACTGATAAGACAAAACTATTAAATAGTTAAAAAGAGCCTAAGGGCTCTTTTTATTAACATTAAACAGTAGTTTTTGATTTTGCAAAGGCTTCGCTGAGCTGTTGTACAGGGTCGTTATAAGGTTTTTCCCAGCCGCGGTTAATCGATAAATCTGCAAGTGCACTGTATCCATTTAAAACTTGAGTTAAATTTGAGGAGTATATCGCTCTAAGCTCTGGAGTTGGTGCTGCTAGTGCTGCGTTAAGATATGCATTTGCTCCGCCTTTTGCACCAGCCAGCATATCGCTTGCTATTATTTCGTCGTTTATATCTGTAGTGCCTTGAACCATATTGCTTATTATAGTAGCCATATTATCTAACCTCCCCTGTTATACCATTTTCATTTATAAATTGCTGCATTCCCTTTATTCTTCCTTCCATTGCAAGTACTCCAGCCTCAGCTTGTTTCTTTAGTTCATCATCTTTTATTATGCTTTGCATAGCATTTGCTACTGCTAAGGTGTCATTTTCCATTTTTAAAAGACCAGTTAAAGATAAAACTTCTGCTTCAGAAAGATTTCTCATAATTGTGATACCTCCATTATATAAACTTAATTACTAACTCATTTATTATCTTGTGTAATTTCAATCTAAATAAACAAGTAAATTTTTGTAAGTTTTATTGATTTAATAAATGAGGTGATGTTGATTATTTCAAAGCATAATAATATACTATAATTAGCGAAATCAAATATCAGGGTTTATTGGTGCAAACGGTTGTCCTAAAAATAAAGAGGGGGTTTAAATGAAAAAAATATTGGTAATTGGAGGAACAACCTTCGACTCGATAATTTACTTAAAAAACTTGCCAGAGCCAGAGCCGCAGACGATACATTATGCACCTTTTAATGAGACTTTAGGATCAACAGGTGCAGGGAAAGCTTTAAATTTGACAAAGCTTGATGTAGATAATACACTTCATTCAGTAATAGGAGATGACTTGTGGGGAAGCAAGATTGTTGATGGGCTTAAGGTTGCCGGAGTAAATTTTATTTACGACATAGACCCAAAAGGTACAGAAAGACATGTAAACCTTATGGATGAAAACGGAAATAGAATATCTATCTTTGTTACTCAGTCTTCCTTTGAATTGGATTTAGATATGGCTAGGATGGAAGCACTTGTAAAAGAATGTGATATTATAGTTTTAATCATTGTAGGATATACAAAACAGATAATACCGCTTATCAAAAAATATAATAAGCCTGTTTGGACGGATTTACATGATTATAATATAGGAAATCCATATCATGAAGATTATATAGATATTGCAGATTATATTTTTGTAAGCTCCGATAATATGAGCAACTATAAGCCTGTGATGGAAAGCTGGATGGCTAGGGGTAAGGAGTTTGTCGTGTGTACTCATGGCAAAATAGGTTCAACTGCCTTAACCAAAGATGGAAGTTGGATTGAAACTCCAATAATTAAAGATTATAAGTTTAAAGATGCAAATGGTGCAGGAGATAGTTTCTTCTCAGGTTTTCTATATGGCTTCTTGAAAGAAAAATCAATAGACGATTGCTTGAAATTAGGAACAATCTGTGCAGGCTTATGCATTACTTCGGATGAGCTTGCCTTTGAAGGCTTAAGTGAAGCTTTAATTGAAGAAGAGTATGAAAAATATTATGAATTAAATAAATAGAATATTCTAAGAAGATATCGCGATAACTAGATATCTTCTTTTCTTGTTGGGTGAAAAAATATTAAGAATTCCCGTCGTAATCATAAGGTGATATATTTATATTGCCTTCTGTATCTATTGAAGCATAAACTATATTTTTGTAATCATTGAAACCTTCTTTGGGAAGTCTTTCAATTATCTCTTCTTTAGAGATTTTTAAAGCTGATAGATTTTCCTGAACAAAATTTCCCTCATGAATTATAGTTAAAGGTGGATGCGGATCTGAATGCTTTATATTCATATTCTTTAATGTTACTGTTTCGTATTGAGAATGCTTAAGTGCTGAAAGATTTCCGTTCGGCTCTAGTATCGCCAGGTATACTTCATTTATATCAAATATATCCTTTTCTCTTAAAAGCATTAGCACTTCATCTATTGAATATTTAGCATGCTTAAGATTTTTATATATGAATTTTCCGTTTTTGATAACTATAGTAGGTTCAAAAGTTACAAGCTTTTTTATAAGTTTGCTTTTTAAAGCTAATAAAGTAACTGATTTTTGAAATAGTGCCAAGATTATTATTGCAAAAGCAATGTGAGCGTGATTTATATTTGGTTCGGCTATATCTGCTCCAACAACACTACCTAAAGTTATTATAATAAGGTAGTCAAATACCGGAAGCTCACCTATAGGCCTCTTCCCCATTATAAGAAGTATTGAAAATAGAGTTACTGACATTATTGTTATTGTTCTAATAAGGATAAGAAAGTAAGTATTCATCATAAATCCCTTCCATATAGATATACTATTAATAGTCTTCGAAAAATAAAAAATAATATTCTTCTCACTTATATTTGAGTATTAACCTGTAAGTGATATAAAGTTCGGTTATAAATGATTATATTTTGTGATTTTAGTGAGGTATTTATGAAAGGGTTGTCAGATTTATTGGGCTTAAAAAGAGAGGCGGCTTTATTTGACTCAAAGCTTTATATTGTTAAAGCTATGGCGGCTATAGCCACCGGATATGTTATAGGAACAGGTTTGCCGCTTACAAGGCTGGATATGATTTCTGTACTTTTAGGAGTCATGTATAATCTTGAACCTATTAATATTCTTGGAATCAAGGGTGGAATAAGCCAGCTTATTGCGTCTACCTTAGGTGCTGCCTGTACATCAATTTTAATAGTATTTTTTGGAATCAATGCATTTGTAATAGCTGTTTCTATGGCTTTAACATTATTTGTGTCTTTGAAGATAAACTGGAGAATGGTTTCTCCCGTTGCAATATTTACTTGTATTTATATGACTCAATACGTTCAGAAGGATGCTCTGGGTAATCCAAGCATATGGCTTACTTACAGGTTAAGAATAGCTGCGCTTGGGTTAGGAGTTTTAATAGCAATACTTTATAATTTTATTTTTTCATTTTTGTATTATAGAAGAATTGCATACAAGAGGCTTCAATTTTCTAAGAATCAATTGCTAAACGGGCTGGAATATACACAAAAACAGCTGGAGGGAAAATGTGATAATGAAAATAGAGAGTATATAACTCTTTTTCCAGCCATATTTAACGATTTAGATTTAGTATATTCCAATATAAGCATTATGATAAATGAAGCATCGTACTCTTTTAATTTATTGCACCCTGAAAAGCTTAAAACTATAGAAAGGATTTTGAAGTATTTTAGAGATATAAATCATCTGGCATATGATATTAATTTTGTTGTATGCAGAGGATATAAAGATAGTGAGTTTGATAACAAAGGAATAGATGTCTTAGAACAATGTATACAGATATTAAAGAAAGTAGATTTTACAGCAAAAGGGCACAATGTTGAATTAAATTATAAAAAGAATACTGCGGATCAGAATGAGTCAAGAATAAACTCAAATATTAATTCAATTAGTGCTTATATAGAATTGGCATTACAGGAAGGAAAAAAGTTGTAATTATGAAAAGGGGCTGCCCTTAAAACAATATGCGATAGATTTAAGGTATTTTAAGAACGGCCCCTATTAAATTTAAAATCCGCCTTTTCTAACAGTTTTACTTCTTTCGTATTGAACAGGCCAGGTTATATCATCATTAAGAATTTTTGCTGCATCAAAAGACCAATAAGGGTTTCTTAGCAATTCCCTGCCTAGGAAAATTAGATCTGCTCTGTCATTGCACAGTATTTCTTCAGCCATAAGAGGTGATGTAACAAGTCCTCCGGCTATTGTTGGGATAGAACAGGAGTGTTTAATTATTTCAGAAGGTTTTACTTGATAGCCTGGGTAAGTACTGATTCTAGCAGGAGCAGTTCCTCCTGTGCTGACATCAACCATATCTATTCCTTCAGCTTTAACTAAGTTAATAAGCTGTGCCATTATTTCAGAGGTATTTCCTCCTTCGTTATAATCTTCAGCAGATACTCTAAGCAGTAGGGGTTTTGTTTCAGACCATACAGTTTTTACAGCTCTGATAACTTCCTTCAAAAATCTAACTCTATTTTCAGGACTTCCACCATACTCATCCTGTCTTTTATTAGTTAATGGTGAAAGAAATTGTCCTATCAAATATCCATGAGCTCCATGAAGCTCTATTAAATCAAAACCTGCCTTTAAGGCTCTTTCAGCGGCTTCTTTAAATAGGGTTATAGTTCTTTTTATATCTTCTTTGCTCATCTCTAAAGGAACTCTATAGCTTTCATTGAAAGCTATAGCATTTGGGGCTATAATTGGATGTGAAAGAACCTCTGATTTTCTTCCAGAATGATTAATTTGTATACCAATCTTAGAGCCTCTTTTGTGACATACCTCAACTATTTTCTTAAGCCCATCAATTTGAGCATCATCCCACAAACCTAAGTCTTTGTCTGTAATCATTCCACCAGGTTCAATGCCGGTAGCTTCAATGATTATAAGCCCCACTCCACCAACGGCTCTTGTTGTATAATGAGTAAAGTGCCAATCATTTGCAAAGCCGTTTTCTGCTGAATCCATACACATAGGAGCCATTACTATTCTGTTTTTAAGCTCCATATCTTTTATCTTATAAGTACTAAATAGTTTTGACATTTACATGAAGTCTCCTTTATTTTCGTAATAGTTCTTCTAGTTTTTCCTCTATGTATACCTTAAGTTCTTTATCGCCAATAAAAGTATTATCATCAAAATCGCTAGGCTTTACTCTGAAAAAGTTTATTATAAGCTTATTTTCCTTAATTAAATATTCATCTACATGAAGAGGAGAAAAATAAACTTCAAGCTCTGTGTATTTAGGATCAGAAAATTTGAAATTAAGTATTTCTAATAAAAAGTCTAAGTTTAACTTCTTTATTGGTGCAACCATTAAGTTTGTATACTCAAGGTCTTCCATCATCCAAAGATTGTTATTATAAAATCTTCCCTCTTCCCTGGATGTTCTTGAGAAAATTTCTCTGTTTTTAATTGCACTAAGTGCTCTTCTAACAGACTCCTCAGTAAAGCTTTCATCATAAGCTAAAGTTAATCCAGGCATTGCAGTTAAGTCGTAGATAAACATTTCAGAAACATTTTCTCTGTCATTTACAGCGCTCCAGAAATAAAGCATGGCCTCTATAGTATCTAAGTTTAATTTTATTGAATTTATCATAGTACCACTCTCCTTATTCATATCGTTTACACCAATTTATTATAACATTACAATATTTAAATGTCATTTTAAATAAAAGTTCATATTATATAGTAAGACAAGCTATTATCCAAACATTACTAGTAAAGATTTTTGTAAGTTTGTCGAAATATTAACTACAACACAGTATTTTAAGTTGAATTCTCTAGGGGGATAATCGAAGTAATGGACACAGTAAAAGAATTTATATCAAATATATATAAAAGTAATAGATGGACAAATATGCTTTTCTACGCGGAATTTGCTTTAACGCTTTTGATTCTTGCATTACTTAAGGATACAAAAAATCAAAGTCTTATACTGCTTTATTTTTTGATAGGAGCAATTATCTCAAATTTAATAGTTTTGTATCTTTCAGGAAAAATAACAAAAGTCTGCTGCACTATGGAAAGGTTAAAAGAGGAGGCTGCGAAGGATTATCTTACAGGCCTAGATAACGTGCGAAGCTTTGATAAGTCCTTTAATGAGCTTATTAATAAGGCTAGAGTAAATGAGGAAAGCATAGCTCTTCTTGCTATAGATGTTGATTTATTTAAAAGAGTTAATGATACTTATGGACATGCTGCTGGAGATGCCGTTTTAAAGGAATTAAGCACTATTTTATTAAAATCAGTAAGAGATTTTGATGTGGTAGGAAGAGTTGGCGGGGAAGAATTCAGCGTCATATTAAGAGACTGCACAAAAGAAAGAACCTCAGAGATTGCCGAAAAGATAAGAAGGAACATAGAAGGAGATATATTTGTTCTGCCCTGTGGAAGTACAATAAAAGTAACAGTTTCAATTGGGATTGCAGTTTATCCGGCCACTGTTACTGATGTCAGTTTATTAAAAGAGGAAGCTGACATCAAGCTTTATAGGGCAAAGCACTCAGGAAGAAATACAATTTGCATATAAAAATCAAAAATCAGGGGCTGCCCCAAAACAACTTAAACTCAATGTGTGATATTTGAATACATAAGATTCATATGCCACACTAAGTATAGTTGTCTTTGGAGTAGCTTTTATTTTTTTGCATATATGAAACAAGATATGCAAATACTCATTACATACAAATAATTATTACTGACAAGTTAAAGTCCTAAATGGGCTTTAACGGGCACTCTGCGAACGGAGTGAGCGCTTTTAGAGAGCCCCGTTTCCTGAAAGGAGGCAATAATGCAGACTCTGACTACAGATATAAGAGCAAATTTAAAAATCATTTTAAGTGAAATAGGTACTCAATCCCCGGTAGCTGTTAAGGAGTTTATAATAGGGAAGACAAGGTTTTTAAATGCAGCCCTCATTTATAATAACGGAATGGTAAGCAAGGATATGCTGAACAGAGATGTTTTAAATCCACTTATGCTTCAACTGTCAGAAGACTTGAATTTGAACATTAATATTCCAGAATATCTATCAAGAAAATATATTTCTCTTTGCAATACAGTTGTTAGAAACAATTTGGAGGAAGCGATAAGTGGAATAAAAACAGGAAAAGCTGTTTTGATCATAGATAAGATAAGCTCTTTTATTTTAATAGATGCTGCGGAAGGGAATTATAGAAGCATTTCAGAGCCTGTTAATGAACCTGTTATTAGAGGCCCAAGGGAAGGGTTTATTGAAAATATAAATACTAACATAGGAATTTTAAGAAGAAGAATTAAGAGTAAGTATCTGACTGTAGAAAAGTTTATCATCGGAAGACATACTCAAACGGAGCTTGCTTTAGTTTACTTAAAGGATATTGTTGACGATGATGTATTAAATGAGATAAGAAAAAGAATTAGTGTTATTGACATAGATGGTGCTGCAGGAATAGGAGCTATAGAACAATATATAGAAAATCATCCCTACAGCCCGTTTCCACAAACTTTTGGAACAGAAAGAGCGGATAAGATACAAGCAAATTTAATGGAAGGAAGAGTAGCTATTATTCTTGACAATGTACCTTTTGTTATAACAGCACCGGCAATATTTGAAGAATTTTTTCAGGCAGTAGAAGACTATAATCAGCGTTCTATTGTTTCTTCAGTAACAAGATTTTTAAGAATGCTTAATATATTTATTGTTATTACACTGCCGGCAATATATTTAACCTTTGTAAAATATAACTCAGAGCTTTTTCCCATTAATTCTGTTGTCCCATTAGTATTGTCAAGAAAGGGAATTCTTTTATCACCTTTTTTAGAAATACTGGCGATGGAAATAGTGGTAGAAGTATTAAGAGAAGGTGGACTTAGGCTGCCGGGAAAGGTGGGTCAGGTACTCAGCGTTGTAGGTGGACTTATTATCGGTGATGCAGCTATAAGGGCAAAATTTGCAAGTCCAACTACACTTCTTATATTAGGTATTACCGTCGTGGCAACTTTTGTAATACCTAATTATGATATGGCTATTGCAATTAGAGTGCTTAGGTTTCCGATACTCATATTGTCTGAAATGATGGGGATGTTTGGCATTGCACTAGGCTGGTATTTTATTATAGTACATATTTGCTCTCTTGAAAGCTTTGGCGTGCCGTATTTCAGTATAAATAAACCTGGAGATTTTAAGGATTTATTCATAAGAACGCAATTTTGGAAGATGAATAAAAGGCCGGAAAGTATTCCTAATAAAGACCCTGTAAGACAAAGTGATTTTAGATATAAATGGCTTAAGGGAAGAAAGGATAGCAATGAAAAAGGTAGGAACTAATGAAATAACAGCTAATCAATATTGTTTTATTATTATAGGAACGATGATTGGGATAGCCATTTTATCAGCGCCTAAGGATCTTATTAAGGCCTCAGGGCAGGACGCATGGATCTCAGTTATCTTCGGTATGATGTATCCTTTTTATCTTGTTATTATGGGGATATTGCTTTTTAAAAGATATCCTGATAAAAATATTCTTCAGATTAGCAAGATATGTTTTGGAAGTTTTATTGGAGGTTTATTTAATTTTGTTTTTATGCTTCAATTTTTATTTTTCGCAGCCACAAGAAGTGCCGGGTTAGATGATATTTTGCAAACCTATATAGCTTCATTTCTTACACCTGCAAAATTAATAGCTGCTTTCATTTTAGCTGCTGCCTTTACCGCTTCCTTCGAACTTAAAGTTATAGGAAGAGTAAATGAAATGATTTTTTATTTAATGCTTATCTTAATTTTATGTCCAATTGCTGTATTAAGGGATGGAAGTATATTAAATATAATGCCTGTGCTTCAAAATAGTATCGGAAAAATTATTGTTGGAAGCATACAAACTGTTTACTCCTACTGTGGAGTTGAGATTTTATTTATCATATATCCAAGGATAGCAGATAAGGAGAATATGGTGAAAGCCTCCCTTAAAGCTGTAATAGTAACTGCTTTAATATACGTTTGGTTTGTATTTTCAACTATTTACTATCTTGATATTGATATAGTACCGAAGTATGGATGGCCATTTTTATCTGTTACCAGTTCTGTCAACATGCCGGTAATAAATAATTTCAGATACATATTTTTGTTTTTATGGAGTATAGTTGCACTAAAAACTATTTCGAATTATTTTTTTACCTTTACTTTTATATTTAATGACTTTTTTAAAGGCTTAGATTTTAAGAAGCTTTGCTATGCAATGTATCCCTTTGTAGCATATGTTACTATTCTGTTTTCAGATGAAGCCTTTAGAAGAAATATACTCAGGAAGGCAGCTCCTAATATTATTCTCTTTAATATTATAGGCATAACATTAATTGTAATTATCACTTATTTGAAGAAGGAAGGAAAATATGAAAGGAAAACAAACTGTAATTCTAATTAGCTTAGTTTTACTTTTTATATCTTATATTTATGATACTAATATGAAGCCTGTAGAAAATATGCAAGTCCTCTCCGGAGCAGGTTATGATATTATTGAGGAAGTTGATGGTCATATTACCTACAGTATACCGCTAAGCGTATATGTATTTGGAGAAGATAATAAAATTACAGGGGAAATTAAGACAGGTATTGGCAGTACAATTGGAATGACTAGAGGAGACAGACAAAGGAAATCTGATAACAAGTTTCTTTTAGGTCTTGAAAAAGTATATGTTATAAGTGAAGATTACGCAAAATTTGGCATACGAAATATATTGGATGTTTTATTTACAAATTCAGAAGTAAATGATATGGGAGCAGTCATAGTTTATAATGGAAAGGCTGAGGAGCTTTTAGGCTATCAAGTTAATGGGTACCCAACCTCATCAGATTATCTTGAAGGTGTTATTAAGAACGCTCAAGGTTATAACTTTTTTACAAATAATTATAAGCTTACAGATGTTTTTGTAAGAGTTGATTCAGAAGGACGTAAGGCTTTGATTCCATATGTTGAGATTAAGAAAACAGGGCCTGAGGTAGCAGGCTTTGCAGTATTTAATAAAGACAAAATGGTTGATAAAGTAAACATGCAGGAAGGGAAAATATTAAATCTATTAAGAGAAAAAAAGGCAAGAGGCGCATTGAACCTTCAAAAGGATGCAAAAAGTTATGTTGATTATTATTGCGAAGCCAGAAGAAAGGTAAAGGTAAAAAAAGATGGAGATAATTATAAATTTATTATAGACTTAAACTTAGAAGGGGATATTACGTCAAACGAGGAATTTCCAAGCGTAATAGATAATCCTGAGCTTAAGAAAAAGCTTGAAGCAGAGCTTTCAGATAAAATAGAAGATGAGTGCAATGCTTTTATTCAAAAGATGAAATGTGAGTATAAGCTTGACTTATTAGAATTAGGAAGAGTTGCCGCAGCTAATTTTGGAAGGCATCAAAACAAGGATTGGGATAAAATAGTATCCACTTCTGATATTAAGGTTAATGTTAAGGTTAAGGTAGATAAAGAGGGAAGAGGTAATTATTAGATGGAAATTCTAAAAAAGGTTGAAGAGGCTGTATTAATTTTAATAAAAGCTTCTGATAAAGGTTCTTATAAAAAGACAGAAGAAGGTTATTCCTTTGAATTTGGAAAAGAAGGAAAATGCATAGTTGACATCACTTTAATGGGAATAGATTTTAAAATAAGAACTATTAAATGGATACAAGGGAATTATGAGCCTATAGAAGGAAGTGAGCTGTATAATCAGATTTTATATGAGGATTTAGATAATATAAATAATGAAGAAAAAGTTAAAAAAATAGCTTCTATAATTTCCACAATAAATAATAGTTGATTTTATAAGTCATTAAAGTATAATAGATGTAAGCAATTCACAATTAATACCCAGGCGAGTAAGCTTGCCTGGTATTTTTGTGATTTTTTGTACATATTCTAATGATGAAAAATCTATAATAGACATTTCGGGAGAGTATTAATGAGAAAAGTTAGAAATTATTTAAGAGTTTTAGCTTTAATATATTGCATTTGGGTCGTTTTTTCAAGCAGCGGGCAGCTATTATACATGGCTTGGAATCTATTTCTGGCATTGGTACCTTTCGAGGCGGCTAATTTGCTCTATAAAATAAAAAAGGAGCATTTAGTATTTAAAGGCATTAGAATTATCACAATAGGTTTATGTATACTTTGGCTGCTTTTCTATCCTAATGCACCATATATAATTACAGATTTTATTCATATAAATTCAAATAAGTTTTTTATACCTAATCCTAAATATGTGCCTTATGGCTTGGAGCCTAAAACCCTATTTAATGATAATTTTAAGCTTTGGCTTAATTATATTAATATCGGAATTGGAGTATGGCTTGGATATATGTTTGGAATAATATCGCTTTATATAAATCAAAAGCTTATAGAAGATAAATTTGGAAGAGCAAGAAGCTGGGTATTTGTAGTAGCTATAAATTTATTAAGCGGTTTTGCTATTTATCTAGGAAGATTTATCAGGTGGAACAGCTGGGACGTGATATTTGACCCTTTAAACATAATTTATATACTGATAAATGATATTCATATTAAAGCTCTGAATTTTACATTACTTTTTGGAGTGTTTAATTTAATACTTTATATTATTACTGTTGTTACACTAAAATTAATGAGAGAAAAATAAAAAATGCTGCTTAAGTAAGTAAAATAACTTCCTTAAGCAGCATTTTTTATTCATCTAAATCTTCTAAATTAATAGGATTGCAGCTAAGACCGCAGGAGCAGCGTGCTGAACCAAAAAGTAAAGAATAGCTCCTTGGAAACTCTCTGTTTACTCTTTGAACCTCTTCGGCGAAATCTTCTTGGGACTTAGGAACAACGCCTAATTTATCAGCTTCTTCTTGAGAGTCAATCACCGCTCCAAGAGGAACAAAGCTGTTAGGTTTAAGTTTTACTCCTCCGGTTACTACTGAGTTTGGAGATATATATGAATTTTCTCCAACTATGGCGTTATATACGATGGCATTAAAGCTTACAAATACACTATCTTTAATTTTGCAAGGACCATGAATTAAACAACCGTGTGCGCAGCTGACACCATTTCCTATATAAATAGAGTATAATGTCCCATTTGTTTTAACTCTTCCGGTTTTTAAACCATGCAGAATAACCCCATCTTGAATGTTTGTATTATCTCCAATATAAAATGGACTACCTTCATCAGCACGTATTGAAACATTTGGTGCAACAAATACATTTCTACCTATGGTCACATCTCCTATTACTGATGAAAAAGGACCAATAAAGGCAGAGGGGTGTATAGTTGGGTATACACTTACTGGATTAAAGGAAGTTGAAGGGTTAGGTCCAATAAAATTAATTATAGCATTTTTATAAGCTGATCTTTGTAAATACGGCATGTAAACCTCCGATCAATAAAAAGTTACTTGATATTAGTTTATTTTGCCGTTAGTCAAAGTGTGCATTAACTATTTTTTAAATATATTCATTTTTAGTATCAGCTTTATTCAAGTTCTCCCTCTTTCTTGCAATAATAGAAATTAATATGCTGGCAATTAATATTGCAAATATTATACCTACAGAAAGAGCAACAGGTATTTCAACATGGAAGAATAGTATTGAAAGCTTAATTCCTGTAAAGACTAAAATTAAGGCAACCCCATGCTTTACATATTTAAAGGTATTATTGATTCCTGCAAGAAGGAAGTAAAGACTTCTAAGACCTAAGATGGCAAAGATATTTGAGGTATATACAATAAAAGGATCAGTAGAAATAGAGAATATTGCAGGGATAGAGTCTATTGCAAATATTATATCTGTTCCTTCTATCAAAACAAGTATTGCAAATAAAGGCGTTGCGTAAAGTGTCTTATTAATTCTTACAAAGAATTTCTCTCCATGAAGTTTATCTGTAACGGGTATAACTTTGTTAACGAGCTTGATTAATTTGTTTTCTTTAAAGTTTTCAGCATCATCATTTTCAGGCTTCAGTAACATTTTAAGACCGCTAAAGATTAGTATAGCCCCAAAGATATATAATACCCAGTGGAATTTGCTTACTATTGTTACACCTAGTATGACAAAGATAAAGCGCAAAACTAAGGCGCCAATTATACCGTAGTTTAAAATCCTTCGCTGATGCTTTTCTGATACGCCAAAGCTGCCAAATACAAGTAGAAAAAGAAACAGGTTATCTAAGCTAAGGCTTTTTTCAATTACGTAACCGCCTAAAAATTCTATTGCCTTTTGTTCACCTAATGTAAAATATATTCCTGTGTTAAAGATTAAAGCTGCAGCAATCCAGAAGATAACCCATTTGAGTGCATTTTTTGTGTTCAAAGTATAGACCTCCTTAAAATAATAATTAAAAATTACCTTTTCCATTTAAATAAAAAGACCCTGCACCTAGTTATAAGCTAGATGCAGAGTCTCACATGGCAAACCAATAGGTTAACTAATAAAGCCGGGCATTTATCTACTGATAATTGTCCGTAATGACGACTTTATTCCTGAAAAATTCAGGTTGTTACTCCCTCTGTCATAAATATTATATTATATAATCATTATAACATAATAACAGTTGTCAGTAAACAAAATTATCATGTTCTTATTTTTTCATTTTAGGGAATTATTTTAATTATATAAGAACTTAAGAAGAGGGTTTAGAATATGCATATAATTCTTTGTTTCCTTGCTATTGCGGCGGTTTTGTACAGAGGTATATGGAGAGAGTGGAAAAAGTATCATGCTACAATGCTGTTTTTTCTTTTATGGAGCTTGAATATATTTTAATAGCAAGTACAAATAATTATTTTTTGTGGAAGATACTGCCCGACATGGGGATGAACAGAGTATCAACAATTTCGTTATATGTAGCTATTATATTTCCTCTTACAACCTTGCTTTTTTTAAGTAAAGATACTATTAATTTAAAAGAAAGTACCATTCAGATAGGAAAATGGGTATTGATATATAGTTCTATTGAATGGATTGCAACTTTAACAAATCGAATAGCCTATTATAATGGATGGTCATTATGGAAGTCAATTATTTTTGATGCTATATTATTTTGGGGACTCAAGCTTCATTATAAAAGACCTATTATAGCCTATATTATTTTTACCTTAGTTACTATTTGGGCAATATGGCATACAAAATACCTATATAGAGACAAAATGTATATAAACATTATTAAATTTGTGAAAAATAATGAAATCTATATTAAAAATAGTCTATAATATATATTAATTGTTTAAAATATATATTTATTTTATTATAATAAAGTGATAAATTATTTATGTAAGTTTATGAAGAAGTGAATAGGAGAGTAGGATAAAATGGCTAATAAAATAGTTAAACCATCAACTCTGCCAGGTTTTATAGAATGGCTACCTGCAGATCAGATAGCATTTAATAAAATGATGGATACAATAAGAAAGAATTACGAAAAATTTGGTTTTATACCTGTAGATACTCCCGTTATTGAAAAGTCAGAAGTTCTTCTTGCAAAAGGCGGCGGAGATACAGAAAAGCAGATATATAGATTTACAAAAGGAGACAGCGATCTTTCCTTAAGATTTGACTTAACTGTTCCTCTAGCTAGATTTGTAGCTCAGCATATGAGTGAATTAACTTTTCCTTTTAGAAGATATCAAATAGGAAAGGTTTATAGAGGAGAGAGAAATCAAAAGGGTAGATTTAGAGAATTTTATCAGTGTGATATAGATATAATAGGAAACGGAAAGTTAAGCATTATTAATGATGCAGAAATTCCAAGCATAATTTACTCAACATTTACTGATTTGGGTTTTGATTCTTTTACAATTCATATCAATAACAGAAAGGTGTTAAATGGATTTTTTGATGCTGTAGGCGTTGACAATAAAGTTGATACTCTTAGAATTGTTGATAAGCTTGATAAAATAGGTATAGAAGCAGTTAAAGAAGAGCTTAAGGGGCTAGGCCTTACAGATGAATCTGTAGCTAGAATTGAAGAATTTATAAACATTACTGGCAGCAATGATGAGGTTTTAGAAGGACTTAAAAAGTTAAACCTCGATAATGAAGAGTTTACTTTAGGTTTAGAGGAACTTTCAAAGGTAGTTTACTATATAAGACAATTTGGAGTTCCTGATAAAAACTTCATGGTAGATTTAAAAATCGCAAGAGGTTTGGATTATTATACAGGAACAGTTTATGAGACAATACTTAACGATTATCCTGGAATAGGATCAGTATGCTCCGGCGGAAGATACGATAATCTTGCAGAATACTATACTACCCAAAAGCTTCCTGGAGTTGGGATATCTATAGGATTGAGCAGATTATTTTATCAGCTTAAAGAAGCAGGTTTCTTTAAGGAAAGTGTTTCTTCAACCCTAACAAAGGCTTTAGTAGTTCCAATGGATGAGAATGTTGGATATTCAATAAATGTTGCAACTGGGTTAAAGAATGCTGGAATACCGTCAGAGGTTTTCTTTGAAGATGGTAAATTTGTAAAGAAGCTTAATTACGCTAATAAGCTTGGAATACCTTACGTTATCATTATCGGAGGGGATGAAATAGCAAGCGGAATCTTAACTCTTAAGGATATGAGAAGCGGAGAGCAGTTTAAGCTAACTGTTGAAGAAATTATAAACAAGATTAATGGATAAATAAAAAAGTCATTAAAGGATAGATAGTAAAGATAATTACTATCTATCCTTTTTTACTATATAAAAGAAAAATTATAATATATTTTTGATCCCAATTATTACATGTCCGCAATTTTTCTATAGATATGTAAAATTATCATAAAAGTATAGTAATATATATTTAACGACTTAATAAGAGGAGAGTGTCTTAGGAGGAAAAACAGGTGAACTCATTTAATACTGAAATTAGAAATTCGTTAATTGCGGAATGTATATCTGATTTTATTTGGGAAATGGATTTGATAGAAAACAAAGTGTATGTTTCTGAGGCCTGGAAAGAGTTTTTAGGATATGATGATGATTTATACTTTAATTCAGGTTTTTGGTACAGTATTATTCATCCTAAGGATGTGGAAGCAGTAGTCAAATCAACTAAAGACCATATTAACGGTAAAATACCTTACCACGAGTCACAATATAGAATAAAAACAAAAAATGAAGGATACAAGTGGATTTATGTAAAAGCAAAAGCTCATTATAATGATAATGAAATTGCAGACTATATATCTGGTTTTAATATTGATATTTCAGCTATCAAAAAAATAGAACAAAATGAAAATGAGTATAGAACTTTATTCAATGGTGTTAATGATGCTGTTTTTCTATCAACTATTGATAAGGAAACATTGAAAGAAGAACTGGTAGAGCTAAATGATTCAGCAGTAAGGCTAACAGGTTTTTCTAAAGGAGAATTAATAGGAGAGCCTATAAATAATATAAGGACTTCAAAAATTAAACCTGAAGAAGAGTTAAACAAACAAAAAGCATTAGATCCAAATACTGTTTATACTTCTCTATTATCTAAGGATAAGCATAATATACCAGTAGAAATTAGCACAACATTTTTTGAAAAAGATGAAGTTATAATGAAGCTTGAAGTTGTAAGGGATATAAGCGATCGGATACAAGTCCAGAGGAAGCTTGAAGAGAGCGAAGAAAGATATAGAAATATTGTTGAACTTTCGCCAAACGGAGCTTTTATTCAAGATAATGGAAGAATAATTTTTGTAAATGATAATGGAGTAAAGCTTTTGGATGCTCCTTCTAAAGAAGCTATAATAGGAAAGAATGTTAAGAATTTTATTCATCCAAAGTTTCATGATATTTTAAATGAAAGAATGAAAACAGTTGGTGAAGGCAAGCAGGTTCATTCTATAGAAATAATGATGCTTAAGCATAACGGTGATGTTATTTATGCAGAAGTTTCACCTATTCCAATGATCTTTAATGGGAAAATATATACTTTATCCATAGCCAAGGATATTACAGAAAAGAAAATAATACAGGAAGAAAATCAAAAACTAATTAATCAGACTCTAGAGTATGACAGGCTTAAAACTGAATTTTTTGCTAATATATCACATGAATTAAGAACTCCTTTAAATGTCATTATAAGTTCTATTCAGTTATTAAATGACACCTATGGCTGCTGCAATGATAAGCTTGGAAGATGCTTCAGCATGAATAATAGATACATGAATGTGATGAAGCAAAACAGTTATAGGCTCCTAAAGCTTATTAATAATTTAATAGATATCACAAGGATAGATTCAGGATTTTATAAGGTGAATTTGAATAGTTATAATATAGTTGAAATCATAGAGAATATTACTTTATCTGTTGTACCATATGCAGAACAGAAGGGAATAGAGGTTATTTTTGACACTGACTTTGAAGAAAAGTTTATAACTTGTGATGAAGAAAAGATTGAGAGAATACTATTAAATTTATTATCGAATTCTATTAAATTCACTCCAACTGGGGGAAATATTAAGGTTAATATAGGGGAATCTGAAGATAGCATAAGGATAAGTGTAAGAGATACGGGAAGCGGTATTCCTGAGGATAAGCTTGAAGTTATATTTGAAAGGTTTAGGCAGGTTGATGAAGTTTTGACTAAAAGAGCTGAAGGCAGTGGTATAGGTCTTGCACTTGTTAAGGCTTTAGTAGAAATAAGCGGAGGAAAAATATCAGTTTGGAGTAAAATAGGTGAAGGAAGCGAGTTCTTAATAGAACTTCCAAAGAAAATTTCAAATTATAGTACAGACATTGTTTTTACTAATATCTCAAATCTTGAAGAAAACAAAAAAGAAAAAATCAACATAGAGCTATCGGATATATATGTATAAAGGTTAGGAATGATCCTAAAGGTAAAGGACTGATACATAGCTAACTAAATAGCAATTTATGCATCAGTCCTTTTACTATCTGCTCATACTTATTGGTATGATTTATTTAAGTATATTTCTGAGAAAAACTTCAAAAGAAGAATAATTGAAAATTGGCATTTGTATCATAGTAATAAAATTCAGTAGGATAAACTTAGCAGTTTCATAAGAGTCTAGTTTTAAAGTTATCTTATCATCAGATGCCTCTTTTACGAGCATAGATTCAATTACACGAATAAATTTATCTATATAAATATTTTCCCTTTCTATGCCGCTTTCTACGTAGTCTGGCTTATCATATAACTCAGGCTTAAGCCAAATTTCTTTAAATTGCTTAATGAATAAATTAAGCTCGTTAAATATTTTTTCTAGTTTAACATACAAATTATCATCAGAAGCAATAATGACTTGTAGAAGTTTGAAATATTCCTTCCAATAGCCGGTCATCATTTCAAGTACTAATTCTTTTTTTGTAGGATAATAATTATATATTGTGCCAAGTGCAATGTCACATTCTTTAGCCAGCGTCCTCATACTTAAGTGAGAATAACCTTGATTACATAAAATTTCTTTGGCTTTTTCTAATATAAGTTCTTTTGGATTTTCTATTATTCTAGACAATTAAAACACCTCATTTATTCATCTGAACATTGTTCATTATAAAATCATTACAAACAGATGTCAATATAAAATTTATATAAATTTTAAAGACTCAATATATTGCATTTTTTATGCACATTGTACACAATATGTTGTTGATAACTTTTTTAAAACTACAAAATATAATTATTTAATATCCTTACTTATAATTTTAACTAAATAGTGTTTCAAAAAACAACTAAAAATTAAAAAAGAACAGCGGGTAAACTGTTCTTTTAAATGAAAAATAAATTTGGTTTAGGGATAGAAATTAATATTTATATTTAATCCGTATAGTGATATTATATATCTATTAATAATATATTTCCGTGATTATTGTTACACTTTAACATTATTTTTTAGCATATGAATTAATCATATGCGGAAATACTAGAGACAGTAAAACTTGATTTATATTAACATTTTTTAATAAAACAGAAAGGAAAATTTAAAATGAATGAGACAATTAAAATATTATTAGACCATAGATCAATCAGAAACTATAAGGAAGACATGATAAGTGATGAAGAATTGGACTATATAGTAAGAGCTGCTCAAGCTGCTCCATCATCAATTAATGGACAACAAGTAAGCATAATTGCAGTTAAGGATAAAGAAAGAAAAGCAAAAATTTCAGAGCTTGCAGGCGGTCAAAAATGGATTGAGGAAGCTCCTGTATTTTTAATTTTTGCAGCAGATTTTTATAGAGCTAAATTAGCAGCTGAAAAGAATGGAGTAGATTTAGTTATTACAGAAAATATAGAGTCTACAATGGTAGGTTGTGTTGATGTGGGATTAGCTATGGGAAGTGCAATAGCAGCGGCAGAATCTTTAGGACTTGGAATTGTACCTATTGGAGGAGTTAGAAGAGAGCCTGAAGAGCTTATAAAATTATTAGAGCTTCCTAAGTATGTATATCCAGTATGCGGATTGGTTGTAGGGCATCCGAAAGATGAGTCAGCTCCTAAACCAAGACTTCCAAAGGAAGCTGTGTATCATGAAGAAAAGTATAATAGCAATCAAAAGGAAATGATTGATAGATATGACGATGAAATATCCGAGTACATGAGAGAAAGAACAAAGGGCGAAAGTGATAGAAATTGGTCAAAGGGAATTGCAAGTACCTATAAGTTTGTGTATTACCCTAAGGTTAGTGCTTCAATTAGAAAACAAGGTTATGAAAGCAAATAATTAATTGTTGAACTTTTTTGAAGATTAGCATATAATATATAAAAATAAATATTTAAATGCTTTGATAAGAAAGAGTAGGATACATGTTGTCTTTACAGAGAGTTCCCGGTTGGTGAGAGGGTCAGGAAACGGTATTTGAATACGTCTTTGAGCAGAAGGTCAAATCCTTAAATTTAAGGTAGTAGACTGTTTACGGAGCCCTTCACCCGTTATAGTGATAGAGTATCGTTTGATTAAAACTGTACTTGAAGAGGTTGATATGGCAACATATTGATAAATTAAGGTGGTAACACGGGAATATACTCTCGTCCTTTAGATTTCTAAAGGACGGGAGTTTTTTATTTTAAAAGTTTATTAAATGGAGGTATTAATATGATAAATGTAGAAGAACAAATTAAAATCATTACAAAAGGAGCAGCTGAGGTTATAAACTTAGAAGATTTAGAGAAAAAATTAAGAGAAGCACAGAAGAAGAACAAAGGCTTAGTTGTAAAACTTGGGCTTGATCCTTCAGCTCCGGATATTCATTTGGGGCATGCAGTAGTGCTTAGAAAAATGAAGCAGATTCAGGATTTAGGGCATAAGGTAGTTATAATTATTGGTGACTTTACTGGTATGATCGGCGATCCTACTGGAAAATCAAAAACAAGAAAACAGCTTACAAGTGAAGAGGTTTTAGAAAATGCAAAGACCTATGAGAGACAGATTTTTAAGATTTTAGATAAGGATAAGACAGAATTAAGATTTAACAGTGAATGGCTTTCAAAGCTAAGCTTTAAAGAAGTTATTGAACTTGCTTCAAAGTATACCGTGGCAAGAATGCTTGAAAGAGAGGATTTTAAAAATAGATTTAAAAATCAGCTTAGTATAGGCATTCATGAATTCTTCTACCCGTTAATGCAGGGCTTTGATTCTGTAGCTATAAATGCAGATATTGAGCTTGGAGGAACTGACCAAAGATTCAATGTTCTTATGGGGAGAACGCTTCAGAAAGACTATGGCAAGGAGTGTCAAATAGCTTTATTCATGCCGCTTTTAGAGGGAATAGATGGACTAGAAAAAATGAGTAAAAGCTTGGGTAATTATATTGGCATTAATGAGAGCTCAAAGGATATATACGCAAAGGTAATGCAGATTCCTGACAGCTTAATTATTAAATATTTTGAACTAATAACAGATATTCATCCAGATGAAATAAATAAGATAAAAGAACAGTTGAAAGAAGGGGCAAATCCAAGAGATATAAAAATGAGATTGGCTAAAGAAGTGACTGCTTTGTATTATGGAAACAAGGAAGCTTGTGAAGCTGAAGTGCATTTTAAAAGCTTGTTTCAAAAAAATGAAGTACCAGAGGATATTTTAGAGGTGCATATAAGTAATGGAGATCCAATAATCGATATTATAGTAAATTCAAAATTAGTACCTTCAAAAAGTGAAGCAAGAAGACTTGTGGCTCAGGGAGGTATAAAAGTAAATGGAGATAAAATATCAGATTTGACTTCTATAGTTTTAAATAATAAAGATATAATTCAGGTTGGAAAAAGAAAGTTTTTTAGAGTGGTGAAAACAGAATAAATATTAAGCAAAACAGTGATACAGGGGTGTTTTAATTATAAAGCATGGAAAGATAATTCAAATTCCGGATAATTTTACAGAATAAAGTATTTAACAAAATTAAAAGAGTTATTTATAATTATATTATTAGATATATATTAACATTAAAAGGAATTGAAATATTTTTAAGGGGGATTTTTTATGCCAAGCACAATAACCTATATGTTTATTGTTTTTGCTATTGTTCTTGTCGCTTTTGGGGTACTTATAAAACATTACAAGTGCTATTGGCTCATTTCCGGCTACAATTTAGCTTCTAAGGAGGAAAAGGCTAAATATGATATTGTTCCGCTTGGTAATTTGATGGCTAAGCTTTGTTTTGCTATGGCTGCAGTATTTGGAGTTGCAGCAGCGCTTGCTTATTTTAAAGTTAATGCAGGTATTTTACCTGCTGTGCTTTCTGTTTTTATTATCGTTCCCTACTTTGTAATTAAAGCGCAAAGTTATAGCCCAGGAGGAACATCTAGTACTCAAAGCAAGATAGCTATTGGTTTAGTAATTGGAGTATTGATAGTTTCAGGAATTTTAGTGGGAACATTATTTACTCATGGAAACAAAGAAACTCAAGTGATAGTCAGTGATAATTTAATAGATATAAAAGGACCTTATTCAAGCAAGTATTCTATTAAGGGCATTGAAAATATAGAGTTAAAGGACACCATACCGGAAATTTTAAGCAAGAGTATAGGCTACGATATGGGAAGCTCTCAAAAAGGAGATTTTAACCTAAAGGGAATAGGTGGAGCAAGATTATATGTAAATAATGAAAAAGGGCCTTATATCTATATCAAAAAAGAAGGCAAGTATATAATTATAAATCTTAAAGATGAGAATAAAACGAGAGAGTTATATGACAGCATAAAAGCAGCATCAGATAAGGTAAAATAATAACCGAAAATTATATAATATAGTGGGAGGTTGTAAAACATGCTGGTATTAGCTGTTTTACAACCTCTTACGTATTTTATATATAATATAAAAACTTCTGTAAACAATATGAATATATTAAACTTACAGGAGAGGTTAAAATGAGAGGTAAATATTTTTTTATAACCGCTGCAGTTTTATTTATTCAAATACATAGTTTTATCAGTGTTCAAGCAGAAACAAATATAGAAATTGAAAATACTACTGAGGTTCTTATCCAAGGGTCAAATACTGATAATGAGAGTGTAACTTTTAAGGATAAAAGGCTTGAGGAAGCTTTAAGGCAAAATCTCAACAAGCCAGAGGGAAATATACGTAAGGAAGATGTTAAAAATATTGAGAAACTAAAACTAAGAGGAAGAAATATAAAAAGCGTTGAAGGATTGCAATATTTATGTAATCTTAAGAGTTTGGATTTAGCTTATAATTCTATAGATAATATAGGTCAGATTGATAGCTTAAAAAGTTTAGCCAGCTTAAATTTGGATAATAACAAAATTTTAGATATTAGTCCATTGAGAAGTTTAACATGCTTACGAGATTTAAGCTTATACTGCAATAATCTTGAGAACATAGGGTCCTTAAGTAATCTAAGTAATTTACAAACATTATCATTAGGAAACAATAAAATTAAAAATATTGAGCCTTTAAAAAGTTTATCAAAGCTTACTTTGCTTGAAGCAAGACTAAATAATATATCTAGCATTAAAGCTTTATCAAAGCTTAGTAATTTAAAGGATTTATATTTGGAGAATAATCAAATAAGTGATATTTCTTCATTAAATTCGCTTATAAACCTTGAACATTTATCTTTAAGCAATAATAAAATAGAAAGCCTTAAAGGTTTGGATAAGTTAAATAAACTACAGGACTTAGATATAGATAATAATAAGATCCAGAGGCTTAAAGGATTAGAAAACTTAACAAAGCTTGAAGCTTTAAGGGTTTCAAATAATAAAATCAGTGAGGTTAAAGAAATCTCAAAGCTTAATAACTTAAGAAGTTTAAGTATTAATAATAACAATATAAGGAATATATCTTATCTTGAAGAACTAAAAAGTTTAAGATATATCAATATATCTGATAATAAAATTAAAGACATTACACCGTTAAGAAATATTAAAGGATTGTCTCTTACACTTATAGATTTCGAAAGTAATCAGCTACCGGAATATGTGTATATAGATAAGGTAAAAGAAAAGCTTTTATTGGATAACTTATTCGACTGCATATATAAAGCTATATATGATTACTATAAAGAACCAAGACAGTTTACAGATGAGGCTATATTGGATATCCAGTATTTGCAGGGAACTTATAATATAAGTGTAAAAGTGTCTACCTTCACAGGAGCGCATAATCCACCCTATGGAATTGAAACTATAACAATAAAAAAAGACAGGGATGGATTTAGGGTAGTAAATTTTAAGCATGAGGATTGGAAATAATATAAAATAAAAAGAATCTCCGTTACTAAAAAGTAATGTGAGATTCTTTTATATGTTTATAAAATTATTTAAGTCCACTTATTTTGCCTTTTAGGGCTTTTAAACGACCGTTGACATAATTGACAAGCTCATATTTATTGTCTTTCATTTCTGTCGGAGCTTTAGAAATTATAGATAAGATATCTAAGTAATTAGCTTTTACTTCTTGTGAAACCGTATTTGTTAAATGCTTATCCTTTACTCTCCAATATACATTGTTAAATTCATCTGCCTGTCTTTTTGTATAATGTCCTCTTTCAATACCAAATTGAAAAAGGTCTGCAGCAGCTTCTAATTCCTCTAAATCCTGTGCTTCTAAAGTTTCGCTTATAAGAGTTTGAAAAGCTTTCATAATATCACTCCTTCTTAGTGAGCTAACAATATTTTAAGCGTATATGGTAATTCATATACTAGATAATATTGGTTATAATGTCAGCCCTCAATCATTGTCAGCGGTTATTATAATAGCTTGTTTACAAATTTTTGTCAACATATATTTAATTTTAAGATGCAATAATTTGGAGTATTTTACATTTTAATTAAGACTTAATAAAAAATTGGTCGCGTTTAGGAATATAATTGAAAAAAATAGATAATTTAGAATATAATTAGAGGTAATACAGATAAGAAGGCAGGAGAAGAGATTATGAAAGTTACCTATGAAGAGATCTTAGAATACACTAGTAACTTGATAAAAGAAAATAGAAGAGAAAGATTCCCTTTTAGAAACAGACTTGAACATACGTTGAGAGTATTAAAATGGGCTGAGAGAATTCAAAAGCATGAAGGCGGGAACATGGAGGATTTGACCATGGCAATTCTTTTTCATGATACCGGATGGGATGAAAATATACCTCATGCTGAGATAAGTGCAAGGCTTGTGGGGGAATATCTAAGAGAAAAGAATTTTGATGAAAGCAGATTAAATAGAATAGTTGCTATAGTAAAAAAGCACAGTTCCAAAGATATTCCTAGTGAAGAACTTTCACTTGAAGAAAGGATAATGATAGATGCAGATTTATTGGATGAGGTTGGGTCATTATCAATAGTATGGGACAGCATGGCTGTTGCACTTCAAGACAGTCCAAGCTATATGAAGTTTTATGAGAGAAATAAATTTTATTTTAAAAAATTAAAAAATCAAACCTTCTTGATGAAAACTGAGACAGGAAGAAGGTTTTATGATAGACAGATAGAGTTTTTAGAGCATTTTATTAATAATCTTGAGTTTGAGTTAGGGTTGAGAGATGAGTAAAATAATTGATTTAACAAGAGAGATAAGTAATAATATGCCGGTATATCCCGGTGATGATGAGGTAAAGCTTTATCAAACAAATTATATAAATAAAGACGGATATAACAATCATGGGATTGAAACAGGCATGCATATAGGAACACATGTAGACGGTCCTATGCATATGACTGATAGTAATATTTATATATCTGAAATGGAACTCGATAAGTTCATAGGCAGAGGTATCTTAATTGATGCTAAGAATGAAACAATAATTGATTATAAGGAAGAATACGAAGAAATTATATTGGAAGATAGTATTGTTGTTATTAATACTGGGTTTTCTGAGGAGTTTGGAACTGAAATATATTTTAAGAAACACCCTGTTGTAAGCGAAAATCTTGCAGAATTATTGGTAAGAAAAAAGATAAAAGCTCTTTGTATAGATGCTCCTTCCCCGGATAGGTATCCTTTCGAGGTGCATAAGCTTTTACTGAAAAATAGTATTTTAATTGGTGAGAACCTAGCCAATCTTGATAAGTTGGAAGGTATTAGAAATTACGAGATTTTTATTGTACCCCTTAATATAAGAGCTGATGGTTCCATGGCAAGGATTTTTGCTAGGATAGAGTGATAAGACGGTACAAGTAACTTCAGCATATTTTAATTAGCCGGTGGAATAATAATTCCGGATAATTATTTTTATGGAGATCCTAAGGAGTGAACTAACTATGAAAGATAATCAAAGCGGAGTTGAAGGAGTTTTAACATTAAACTACAATTCACATCAGGAAAAAAATATAATTGAATCTTCAGCAGCACAGCTTTCGGCAGGAGATAATAATTCTGTAATTCTATTGGAATATAATCAAAAGAAAGAATTTGATACAGAAGATTATAAAAGCAAGGAAAGTGAAAGATATTCAATAGATTCAGATAAGCTTATCTCTTTAATTAAAGAGAATGGCTCAAAGATCTAGTAGCAAAATTATTAAATTATCAGCTAAAAAAAGCAGAGGATATGTTAAAACGCATAGTTTCTGCTTTTAAAATAAATTTTATTAGGCCAATGCTTATGGTAAGTTATTAATACAATAAAAAGGAGACGGTCATGAATTTTAATGATAGAGCGGCAAAATGGGATGATCCCAAAAGAGTAAAAAGGGCTCAAACTATTTCAGAGCAAATAAAAAATTATATTGATATAAAAGAAAATTATAAAGCTTTGGAATTTGGATGTGGGACAGGCTTGATAAGCTTTAATCTTAAGGATGAATTTAATAGTATTGATCTTGTAGATACATCAAAAGGTATGATTGAAGTGTTAAACTCTAAGATTGAAGAAAATAATATAAGGAATATGAGAGCCTTTGAACTTGATATCAATAAAGAATATAAACTTGAAAATGAAAGCTATGATATTATCTATTCATCTATGGTAATGCATCATGTTACTAATTTAAAGGAAATTTTAAAAAATCTTTATAAGCTGTTAAAGGAAGGCGGATGTATTTGCATAGTTGATTTAGACAAAGACGATGGAAGCTTTCATGAGGAAGAAGATGGCTTTAATGGACATAATGGTTTTAATCAAGAGGAGTTTTCCAATTTACTTAGTGAGATAGGCTTTGATAATATAAATTCTAAGACATTTTACCATGGGGAAAAGGAATTAAGTAATAAAATAGTTAAATATTCTTTGTTTATAATGTTAGGGTTTAAAAGCAATTAATATATCGTTTTACAGTATTATGAAATTATAGTACAATTATACTATAATATTTATATTGATTTGGGATTAATAATTTGAGTAGAACAAGAATTATGGGGGAATTTATGTGTCTAAACAGGTTAAAAAGGCTTACAGATTTCTGGCATGGGTTTTTTCAATACTTATAGCTTCAGGTGCTTTGGCAGGCTGCAGAAAGCCAGCCGCTAAATATGGTCCGCCTACATCTAAATACGGTCCGCCTCCAGTTACAAGCATGTGCGATAATAAGATAAAAGGAAATACTGCACAAAATGAGTAGCGTGGAAGGCTTAACAAGAGGCAAAAAGAATTTTCAAAATTGGGCTTGGAACTATGGAATGAAGATGAACGCCAAGGTGCATGACTTGAGTTATTTTTTCTGGGAAACAACTCTTAAGTGTAACCTTAACTGTATGCACTGTGGTTCAGACTGCGGTAAGGATAAAAGGGGACAAGAACTTTCTGCGAATAAGGTTTTGAGTGTCTTTGGCGATATAGCTCAAAATTATGATCCTAAAAATATTATGGTTGCAGTAACAGGGGGAGAGCCCTTAGTTCGGGAGGATTTGTTTGATGTACTTTCTGAAGTTTCCAGGATGGGGTTTTCATGGGGAATGGTTACAAATGGCATGCTAGTTAATGATGATATTGTGAATAGATGTTATGAGTCAGGCATGAGAACTGTTTCTGTAAGCATAGATGGAATAGGAGAAACTCACAACTTATTAAGAAGAAACGAAGCCTCCTATGATAAAGCTGTCAACGCTTTAAAGCTATTTGCCAGCTCGGGGAAATTTGAAGTAGTGGAGGCTATAACCTGTGTAAATTCGCAAAATATAAGTGAGCTTAAGGATATGTATAAGATATTCAAAGGCTTAGGAATACAAGGCTGGAGGTTATTCACCATATTTCCTAAAGGACGGGCTGAAATTAATAAGGAGCTGCTGCTTAATGGAAAGCTACTCATTGAATTATTTAACTTTATCAAGGAAAAAAGAAAAAACAACTCTGAGATGTATGTAAGCTATTCTGAAGAAGGATATTTAGGCTGCGATTGGGAAAAAGAAGTAAGAGATGAATTTTTCTACTGCGGTGCAGGAATACATGTTGGAGGGCTGCTGGCAGATGGAAGCTATAGCGCATGCCCATCTTTATCGAGAGAATGGATTCAGGGACATGTAGATGAAATTTCTTTCTCAAAGGCTTGGGAAACGAGATATAAAAATATGAGAAACAGACATTGGATGAAGACTGATAAATGTGTTAAGTGTAGAGAATGGAATAAATGTAATGGATCTAGTCTTCATCTTTGGGACTTTAAAGAAAATAAGACAAAAGTATGCCACTTTGATCTGATTAATTCAAAAGATGATAAATAATAGATTATTGATCCGTCTTCATCAGACGGATTTTTTATAATATTTTGAAGCATAAGATTTGAAAAAGATTATGAAAGGGTTGATATTATGGAACTTTGGGACATATTGGACTCAGAAAGAAATAAAACAGGAAGAACAATTGTAAGAGGAGAGGAACTTAAGGAAGGAGAATATCATTTAGTTGTTCATATATGGATTTTAAATGACAAGAATGAATATCTGGTTCAGAAAAGAGCACAGCATTTAAAGCTTATGCCGGGGATTTGGGCAGCTACCGGAGGATCTGCAGTTGCAGGAGAATATGACAGCAAGGTTGCGGCGATAAGGGAAGCTAAAGAAGAACTAGGAATAGATTTAGATACAAATAATATGACCAGGCTTATGTCCATAAGGAGGAAGGACAATCATGCGGATGTATGGCTTGTGAGAGAAAATATTGATCTTCAAGATATATCTCTTCAGGCTGAGGAAGTAAGCGAGGC
The DNA here is from genome assembly GCF_016765585.1 of Clostridium rhizosphaerae. GTDB lineage: Bacteria > Bacillota > Clostridia > Clostridiales > Clostridiaceae > Clostridium_AT > Clostridium_AT rhizosphaerae. The sequence goes on along the minus strand of NZ_JAESWC010000014.1, from coordinate 8,303 downwards.
TAAGTGGGTAAGCAAAGAAGAACTTGAAAGTATGATAAGCTCAGGTATATTCCATGATTACGGCGCAGAATACTTTGATAATATCTTTAGAGTTATGAAAAGCTGCTTAAGCTGTGAAATAGTTAAGGGAAACACAGAAACGATGGGAGGCACTATTTTAAATACCAAATATTTCCACGCTCATCAGGATTTTGCTTATCCTATACCTGGATTAGTTATATTAGCTTCTAAAAGACACATATATTCTATAGATGAGATGTATGAAGAGGAAGCAGCAGAGTACATGGAGGTACTAAGAAAAATAAGAGCAGCTCAAAGAAAAGTGCTTGGTATTGATTATGTTTACTATTTTTATAATGAGGATACTACTCATCACTTTCATACTTGGATGATGCCAAGATATTCGTGGATGAATCAGTTTGGAAGATCAGTAGAATCTGTTAGATCTGTACTTTTATATTCAAAAGAAAATATGAAAAATGAAGAAAATATTTCTAAAGTTATAAATGCGGCTGAAAGGCTTTACAGTGAATTGAATAAAAAATAATATATAAAATGCCATGGGGGATGAGTGGCGAATTGGGGGTTAATAATGGGTGAAGTTATTTCTAAAATATTTTTATGTTTGTTTTTAGGGGTTATACTATTGTTTTTTGGATTTGTGGCTAGTGCAATTACTAGCCTTACTTCTGGTGTAGTATTTTATAGCTATGTTATTATGGCCGTTGATATTGGAATAATTGTACTAGTTTCATTAATGATACTTGGTTTTGTAAAAAAGAAAAGAATTATTCAGCTTATGTGTATATATTTTGCAATTTGCATTATCTCAGGGGCAGTATATTTTGCTAATCGAAGCTATAAAAATAGTATTGCGACTATAAATGAACAGCAGATTGACTTGATAAAATATATGCCTTTTGAAAAGGATACGAAAGCTGAAAAGCTTCCCGAGACTTCAGAGCTCAAAATTACTAGTGATATTCCTAAATTAGATGGTGCAACTGCATTATACCCGTTATATTCTGCTTTTGCTCAGGCTGTTTATCCTGAAGACAACTACAATATTGGCATCAGCTCGGTTCAGTGCAATACTACTGAAAAGGCCTATGATAATTTGATGTCCGGACAAGTGGATGTAATTTTTGCGGCAAAACCCTCACAGCAGCAGATTGAGGATGCAAAGGCAAAGGGAATAGAATTTAGACTGACGTCCATAGGAAGAGAAGCCTTTGTTTTTTTTGTGAATTCTAATAATAGTGTTTCTGATCTTTCAACGAAGCAAATACAGGATATATATTCCGGAAAGATTACTAATTGGAACGAAGTTGGGGGGAAGGATGAAAAAATAAGAGCCTTTCAAAGACCTCAAAACAGCGGCAGTCAAACTATGCTTCAAAAGTTAATGGAAGGCAAAACTCTTATGAGCCCTCCAAGGGAAGATGTAGTATCGGCAATGGATGGTATTATCAAAAAGACCTCCGATTATAAAAATTATAAAAATGCCATAGGCTATTCCTTTTTATTTTACGCAACTGAGATGGTTAAAAGCAAAGAAATAAATTTGATAAAAGTAAATGGAATTTATCCGAGCAAAGAAACTATAAAAAGCAGGGAATATCCTCTTTCAGCAGAGTTTTATGCTATTACTGCGGGCAGTAAGAATCCTAATGTAGAGCCATTCATAAAATGGATATTAAGCAGGCAGGGACAATATTTAGTTGAAAAAACGGGATATACACCTATTAATGATACAAAGTAAAGGTGAAAATTGAAGGGGGTGGGGATATATGAAAAAACGCAGAAGAATTTTAATAGGATTGTTTATGGTAATATTAGTTTTATTTCTTGGTGGGTTTCTTGCTTTAAAGCTATTAGTCTCACCAGACAAGGTAGTTAAGGCAGAGCCATTAAAGGAACTCACAAGTGAAGAAAAGGTCGAAGATTTTAGATATTTATATAATACATTAAAAGATTCATTTCCTTTTTTCGAAATAGAAAAAGATAAGACAGGCTTTGACTGGCTTGCAAATAAAGAGAAGTTTGAAGAGCAGATAAAAGCAGCTAAAAATAATAAAGAATTTTATGATTCTTTAAAGAAAATCGTTAATATGGTACAAAACGCACATACAGGCTTGTTGTCTCCTATGTATTATGAGAATATGTCTTCAGGATACAATGGAGTTGAGAATTATGCATGGAAACAGGTGCTTGCTCAAACTGGGGTTAAGGAAAAATATAATGATTGGAGCAAAATAATAAGCGAAAGCAGAACTGTACTTCCAATAAAGCTTAAGTACGTTGAAGGAAAATACGTTCTTAATGAAGATTACGAGGATGTTAAAAAAGGAGATATATTAGAATCAATTGAAAACAAGAATATAGACTCTTATCTTAAGGATAACTTGGATAAATATTATGTAAATTATGATGATAAAAGAAATAAGATCTATATGAATTCAAGTATGCTCAGCGTAGATGAAGGAAAAGAGTATAAGGTTACTTTTATTACAAGGAATAATCTAAAAGTAACTAAAAATTTAGCACCTATTAAATATGAGCAGAATTCCAAGGGGCAGCCGGCGAGTTCTTATTGCGAAGAAAAAATTTTAAAGGAAAATAAGATTGCTTACCTTAAAGTTAAGGCTATGTCTTCTGATACGCTTCAAAGCGATAAGAAAAAGATTTTAGATTTTTATGGGAGTATAAAGGATTATCCTTATCTGGTTATAGATATACGAGGCAATGGCGGCGGTAATGATGGATATTGGAAGAGTAATGTGACAGCACCACTAATCGAGGAGGGTAAGAGTTCTTCCATTGCTATGGCTTATAAAGGAAATTATATAAAACCCTTCTTAAGAGGCAGGGGTATAATTACTGATTCCATAGAAAAATTACCTGATAAGTTTAGCAGCAAGTATATTGCTTCAATGGAACGTTTCTTAATAACTTCAACGAAGGTTAATCCTCAAAATTCAGTAGGCTTTAAAGGGAAAATATATCTTTTAGTTGATGACTATGTTTATTCTTCTTCAGAATCCTTTGCAGCTTTTTGTAAAGGGTCAGGATTTGCTCAGCTTGTTGGTACCACTACCGGCGGTGACGGTATAGGAATAGATCCTTGTGTGGTAGCTTTACCTAATAGCGGTCTTGTAGTAAGGTTTAGCCTTGATATGGGAATAAACAGCGATGGTACCGTTAATGAAAAAACTCATACTAAGTCTGATATTTTTTCAGAGCTTACTTATGAAGATTTTATAAAGGGAGAAGATACGGTTTTAAATAAAGCCGTGGAACTTTGCAAATGAAAATAAGGACAGGTGATTAAAATTTGCTAAAATATTTTGCTCAAGGCTTGCTATTGGGGCTGTCTTATGTAGCTCCAATAGGAACCCAAAATTTATATGTAATTAATTCAGCGATTAAAAAAACAAGACTTAAAGCACTTCAGACAGCACTTATAACAGTTGTTTTTGATGTTTCTCTGGCTGCAGCATGCTTTTTTGGAATAGGATTTTTAATTGATAAATCATTTGTATTAAGAAATGCACTACTTTTAATTGGTGGAAGTATTGTTACTTACATTGGAATTGGATTGATAAGAACTTCAGCAGGAGTATCTGATAAAATTAATGTAGACAACTCTCTTATTAAAATTGTAACCACATGCTTTGTAGTTACATGGTTTAATCCTCAGGCAGTAATAGACGGCTCACTGCTTTTAGGAGGATATAAAGCTTCACTTCCTCAAGATATGTCTAAGTATTTTATATTGGGAGTATGTACAGCTTCTTTTTTATGGTTTACTTCTTTATCAAGTATTATTTCAACAGTTAAACACAGTTTTAACAGCAAAGTAATAAAAATTATTAATATAGTCTGTGGAATCATCATAGTTGTTTATGGAATCAAGCTTATGTACACATTCTTTTTTAATTGAGAATGTAAAATGGAAAAAAAGTTTCTAAAGGGATTTTCAACTAGGTACTATATACCTAAATAAAAGATCTATCCTGAAAATAGCTAAAACTAGCATGTTATTTGAATACGTAAAAACATTTGAGCAAGCAGCAATAAGACTTTAATTGAAAAATTTATAAAGCTGTTAAAAATCTTATATTGTCTGAGCGCAGCGAGTTTATAAGATTTAGGCTTTATAAATTTTCCAATTATTAGTCTTATCTGCGAAGCGAAAGTTTTCTAGAATTCAAATAACATGAAGTAGTTTTAGGCTATTTTTAGGGCAGCCCATTCATTCTACACTTCAAACCTTTCAATAATTCCTTTCAGCTTATCTGCTATGCGTTTAAGCTCTCTGGCTGCATTAGACACGGTCTCCATTTGACTGGATTGCTCTAGAATAGCAGCTGATACTTCTTCAACTGAAGCAGCAGATTCTTCTGCAACTGCAGATACTTCTTGAATGCTGCTTATAACCGAAGTCTTATCTTCTTCAATTGACTTTATATTTGAAGTGAGATTTTCTATGTTCTCTATTGTGGTTTCAAAGGAATTATTTATAACCTCAAAGTTACTCATAGTCTTCATTGTTGCTTCCCTGGCTTCCTGCATCAATATTTTTTCTTTATCAATATTGATTTTAGCACTATTTATTTCGTGGGTTATTCCAGTTATAATTCCTTCAATCTGCTTAGTAGAATTAGAGGTTTGATCTGAGAGCTTTCTTATTTCTTCAGCTACTACTGCAAAACCTTTTCCTGCTTCTCCTGCTCTTGATGCTTCAATAGCGGCATTTAAAGCTAGAAGGTTAGTTTGCTCAGATATAGAATGTATTGATGTTATTATTTCTCTTATAGAACCAGATTTATTGGATAATGAATCTATATTTTCAATTACCTTCTCTAAGGCCTCATAATTAGCTGTAATTTTGTTTACAAGTTCTGAAGAGGAATTCACACCTTCATCACTAATATGCTGAGATTCCTTTGAAAGCTTGTTCACTATATCTGCGTTATTTGAAGATATATTTATTTTTTCAGCAAGACTTAGTAACTTTTCAGAACCAAGCTCTGTATTTCTTGCCTGTTCTGAGGAACCGGCAGCAAGCTCGTCCATTGTAGACGAAATAGCTTGCATACTTTCAAACGTTTCACCTGCTGAGGCTGTTATTCCTTCAGAATGATTTAAAAGAACTTTTGAGTTTTCTTGAAGTATTCCAACAGTTTCTCTTAACTCTCTTCTTAATGCTATTAATGCTCTTGCCATAACTCCAGTTTCATCTTTAACTTTTAATATTTTTTCAAATTCATCTTCCTTATTAAGCTTTAAATCTAATTTGGTTGTACGATTAATTAACTTAGTTACTAATGAAATCGGCTTTGATATTTTGTTTGCAAAATATAAAGCGATTAGTGAGGATAATATTAAGAATACTATAAATACAATAACAAAACTAATAATTAAGCTATTTAGAGGCCTTAGAATTTCAGACTTCGGTATAGCAAGTCCCATTACCCATTTTGACGAAGGAATTGAGGTGGTAACAAAGTATTTATCTATTCCATCGTAATCCTTTAAAGCTGTAATGTTTGTCGCAGAAGAATCTTTTCCTAGTAAAGTACTTAAACTTCCGCTTAAAACGCTTTTAAAGCTCTTTAGTCCATCTTTAGAAGGTTGAAAGTCTTTATTAGGATGAACAACAAATTCATTGCTGTCATCTAATAGAAAGCCATAGCTGTTATTAATAGGCTGAGCCTTTTGAACTACAGCAGAAATGTTATCTATATTAATATCAGCAGCCACGACACCTACAAGATTACCATCCTTCTTGACAGTCTTAGCTATTGTAACAATAATTTTCTTTGTTTCTGTATCAACATAAGGGTTTGAGTAAATTACACTGTTAGAACTAATGGCCTCTTTATACCAGTTCCTTTGTGTACAATCATATGTATTATCAGGTATCCAGCCGCTTGCATCAATATAATGTTTATTTTGAAAACCAAAATAAACATCCATAACATCCGGAAAGGATTTGGTTTTAGTTTGAAGATATTTTAAAAGTATCGTATCGTCGTAGTTGTTATTAAACTCTATACTGCCCGCTGTTTCGTTAATAAAGTTTCCATGAATAGACATCCATTTATCAATAGACTCAGCATATTTTTCAGAGATTGCTTTAAGTCCTTCTGTAGATTGCATCATAGTAGTTTTATAAGACTCATAATATCCTATTGATGATGAGAATAATAGGCTAAAAAAACAAATTAATAAAGCTAGTAAAATAATTTTTGTTCTGATTTTCTTCATTCATTAGTCCTCCTTATTGTTGTCATATAATTGCAGCTAGCAGATTTCACACATACTATAATTTATCATTTTAGCATAATGAAGTAAAGTTAATTACAACAAAGAAGAAGTTACCAATTTATATCCTTAATTAAGCGGGTATACTATATTTGAAATTTTTATATTAAATACTCAGGAAGTGGTTTGATTATGAAAAAGATTTTGGTAATTGGTTTTATTATGGGTATGGTATATTTTACGCTTGAGGGATTTTGGAGGGGATGGACTAATATTTCGATGCTGTTTGTGGGAGGTTTGTGCGGAGCCCTTATAGGGCTTTTAGATGAGGCTCCCAAACGCTATAATCTTAAAATATGGCAGCAGTGCATATTAGGAACTTTAATAATTATTTCTATAGAATTTATCTCAGGAGTTATTTTAAACATTTGGCTTAAACTCAACATATGGGATTATTCTAAAAGATGGGGAAACTTTAAAGGGCAGATATGTTTAACCTATAGTTTTCTATGGTTTTTACTTACCCCTTTAGCAATATGGTTTGACGACTGGCTGAGATGGAAGTTTTATGGTGAAGAAAAGCCGTATGATATTAAAGAAATATATATAGAATTGGTTACTTTTAAATAATTTGATTTAAAAACCTAAAAGGGGCTATTCTAAAATAGATTAAATCTACCGTATGTTATTTGAAGTGTAATACTTATACCTATTCAAATGACTGGGTAAGTTTAGCTATTTTAAATCAGCCTCTTATTTGATTTTAAAAAGTATATCATTTTACAAAAATAAATTATTTAATATATAGACATTGTGGTTTTAAAAACTACATGGTATAATATCGATATAATAACATGAGATTGCATATTACATATATTTTTAATAATTTTGAAGGAAGGAAATAATTATGGAAGAAAATTTTTATACTAAGGGAGAAGAAATAGCAAATGCAGTAACCCATGGTATAGGAGCACTGCTCTCTATAGCGGCTTTAGTTATTCTTATAGTATTTGCAGCACTTAAAGGAACTGTTTGGCATGTTGTGAGCTTTGCAGTTTTTGGAATAACTTTAGTTATTCTTTATACAGAATCAACTTTATATCACAGCATTACAAATAAAAAAGTTAAGAAATTGTTTAGAAAATTTGACCATATGTCAATTTATATGCTTATTGCAGGAACATATACACCCTTTTGCCTAACAGCTCTTAGAGGCAAATTTGGATGGATAATATTTGGTGTGATATGGGCAAGCGCAGCAGCTGGAATTACCTTAAAGGCATTTTTTACAGGAAAAAAGGATAAACTTTCTACTCTGCTTTATATTGTTATGGGGTGGCTCATAGTTTTATCACTTAAGAAATTATATTTGACTATGCCATTTGGCGGAGTAGTATTTTTGGTACTTGGCGGAGTGCTTTATACAGTTGGAGCTTTTATATATTCAAAAGATAAGTGGCCCTTTAATCATGGTGTTTGGCATTTATTTGTTATAGGGGGAAGTGTATGTCACTTTTTCTCCGTAATGAGTCTGCTTAATTTAAGATAGTCAGTGGATAGGCTCTAATGTAAAGTTAGAGCCGTTAAATTTTTATAAAATAAATTAATGCACTTAATACCTCTATGAAGAATAGTATGTACCGAAAATAATATGTAAAGGAGGTATTTTAAGTGCCTTACTATGTAAGAAGTTATTACAGCAATACTGATCCAAACTATCTGTCAGGTTATCAGCCTAATAATTTCAATAATTTAATTAACAATGTGGGAGTACCTGCAATTTTGGGACTAGGCTTAGGTCCAATGTGGGGAATTGCTGCTTTGTTAGCTAGAGGTGGACAAACTACTAATATTATTAATATTAATACCAGAAGAAATAATAATGGTATGTATTATTAAAGGACAAACTGTTGCAGGGCTGTCCTGAAAACTATTTAAGGTGACCCTAAAAAATGGCATACCAAAATAAGCCTGCCTTTAGGTAGGCTTTTTTCATGCCATGATTAAAATTTAGGTCTGTGGCATCAAGCTCA
>NZ_JAESWC010000013.1 GCF_016765585.1 Clostridium rhizosphaerae | reverse complement strand
TCTCCGAGAATGGTGGCTGCTGTAATTTCTCCTACACCTGGGATTGATAAAAGTAGGGATAATTCAGGGGAAAGTTTAGACCATTTGATAATTTGAGTACGTATGTCAGCCAATATCTGCTGAAAGGTTCTTAATAGGGTAATATAGCTCTTTAAAGCAATGATATTAGACTGTTGTGCCGCATCATAGGTTAAACTTTCTTCTGCAGCAGTTAATAGAGCATTATACTTTTGCTCGCACCAATCAAAGGAGTGTCTAGATAACCTTAAAATATTGATTATAGCTTCCTTATCTGCCGATAAAATATCCTTTGGAGTAGGGAAACTAGAAATCAAGCTTAGTGCTGTTGGACAGGCTATCTCATAGAAGACTGTATCGAGTTTTGGGAATACTTGATCTATTATACATCTGAATCTTACTTGAGTTTCAGCATACTGAGTATTTATACCATCCCATTGCCTGCTTAAGTTACGTATCTCTGAAACTACCTCGTTTAGAGGTACATGATGATTGAAATCATTCATGTAGTAAACTTGGGCAATACGATATGTATCAATAGGATCAGTTTTGATTTTACGCATATTTTTCCTTTTCTGAATACTTGTTTGAAGTGGGTTTAATATAATTACGTTGTATCCAAGATGCTGAAATTGTTGGGTTATAGATTTAGAGTAGTTCCCTGTAGCTTCAAGAACAACATCAGGCTTTTTACCTGATATGTTTTCTAACTCTAAAAGTAGCTTTGTTACATCTCTTATGCCGTTAGGCGTATGGGTAAATTCAATTGGTTCGGAGTAAATCTTATTGTAAGACAAGTAAGCACTAGCATAGCTGCTGGACTTTGAAACATCAATACATAGGGATGGATTGTTCATACAGTACCTCCTTAATACCGGGGACCCTCTATTCACCACTCTCCTCAGGTTCGTACGGTGATGCGGGATCAAAGTCCCAACCAGCTCAATCGGGGT
>NZ_JAESWC010000012.1 GCF_016765585.1 Clostridium rhizosphaerae | reverse complement strand
TGAGCTTGATGCCACAGACCTAAATTTTAATCATGGCATGAAAAAAGCCTACCTAAAGGCAGGCTTATTTTGGTATGCCATTTTTTAGGGTCACCTTAAATAGTTTTCAGGACAGCTTTTGTTTTTTTATATAATTTTTACTGCATAACTTAACTAATACAGTTGCAGTTATTTTCTCAAATAAAAAAGAGAGGTTAAACCTCTCTTTATAAACTAGAATCTTCTTTCTCTGCTGTTGTTCTTTTCAGCTTTTCTTGCTCTTCTACATTCTGGGCATCTAACTGGATCATTTTCAAATCCTTTTTCTTTGTAGAAAGCTTGTTCGCCTTCAGTAAATACAAATTCTTTTCCGCAATCTTTACATACGATGTTTCTATCCATTTTAAAAATCCTCCTTTAATCTAGGGACTAATTTGTTCTTGGACTACTTCCCTTTTCTGATTAAAGGGGATAAAAGTTCCTTGAAAAATTGACCCAAACAAATAATTAAGCCTTTGCTCAATAATAATTATAGCACAAGAGCACTAAAATACAATACACTTTGAATGTTTTATATAACTTTTTTGAAATTTATACATGGTTTTTTTTAGAATTTTTTGGATAAATATTGATAAAATGAGTAAACTCTATTAATATATTGAAATATGGATAAACAACTTCAACTATAAACTTACAGACAATAAAAAAGCTGTGAAGCTTTGCTATTTTTATTGTCTGTAAGTTAAGTTTGCGTAATGTTTATCTTTAGTAAGAAGGGAGAGGATATTATGCCAAGTACATATTCATTTGACGTAGTTTCAGTAGTTAATATGCAGGAAGTAGATAATGCAGTTAATCAAGCTAAAAAAGAAATTGAACAAAGATATGACTTTAAAGGAAGTAAAACAGAAATAACTTTAGGAGAGGATGAGATTAAAGTTGCCTCCGATGATGAGTTTAGACTTAATTCAGTTGTTGAAATATTAAAAGCTAAATTTATAAAAAGAGGTATATCTCCTAAGGCTTTGGATCTTGGAAAAATTGAAAATGCAAGCCTTGGTACAGTAAGACAAGCAGGAAAGCTTGTAAATGGCATATCGAAGGAAAAAGCAAAGGATATAGTAGCAGAAATAAAAAACAGTAAAATAAAAGTGCAGGCTCAAATAATGGAGGATCAGGTTAGAATTACAGGAAAAAATAAAGATGATCTTCAGGCGGCAATTACACTTTTAAAAGGAAAAGACTTCGGAATTGACTTACAGTTTAGTAATTATAGATAATCTGTTCTGAAAATTATAGGGGGGTAATAGTTTGCTGGGAACAATCGTTAATTCTCTAGCAATAATAGGTGGAAGTCTATTAGGATTTGTTTTAAAGGGTGGGATTCCAGAGAGAGTAAATGATAATATAATGAAGGGGCTTGCTCTTTGCATTATGGTTATTGGAATTTCGGGTGCCATAAAATCAGAAAATATGATATTGATAATTTGTTCAATAGTTATTGGAGCGCTTATAGGCGAACTTATTGATATAGATAAAGGGCTAAAAAAACTTGGAGACAATATTGAAGCAAAGCTTCAGGGCAAGGGCGGAAGAGTTTCAGAAGGGTTTGTTACGGCAAGCCTTGTATATTGTGTGGGAGCTATGGCTATATTAGGTTCTTTAGACAGCGGCCTTAAAGGTGATTACAAAATACTTTTTACTAAGGCCATGCTTGACGGAATATCGGCCATTATGTTTACATCAACGCTAGGAATAGGTGTGGCTCTTTCGGCAATTTCTGTTTTTGCATACCAAGGTACAATAACTCTTGCAGCTTCTGCACTTCAAGGAATACTTGTAGGAACAGTAATAACCGAGCTTTCAGCAGTAGGAAGCCTTCTGATAATGGGGCTTGCTTTTAATATGCTTGGCCTCACTAAAATAAAGGTGGCAAATTTACTTCCTGCAATACTTATACCGATATTATATCATTTGATTTTCTAAAAACTTATAATAAACCCCGGCTTAGGTACATTTTGATACTTAAACTGGGGTTTATTTTTACATCAAATTAATTATATAAGTCTGCTCAGTAAGTTTATCTATTTCATCATATCTGCTTGCAAATTCTTTAGAGAAGCTACTTTTTACATTTTGATTATCTTTTTCTTTATTACTATTATCTTGATATTTCATAAACTTCACCCTCTCAATTATTTTATATTTATATAAAGTTAAGTTATATTTCATTAATTTAATTATAAAACAATTCTGATAATTAGTCAATAATCATTATTAGAAAGTAATAAATTAAGTTTTTAACAATTGTCAGTGACTATAAAGAATCAATATAGTTTCCCATATAGTGGTTATAATTATACTTAGGTTTATTTTACAAAGGGTGATAATTATGCAGAAAGATAAAATCAGCAGAAGCCTTAATGAAAATCAAAAATATATAAAAAATGTATTAGGAGATACAAACAGTATTTATACTTTTTCTGATATAGGAATGGTAATTATGGCATTAGGGATGGTTTATCCAACGGTAAGTAAGAAGAAAGGGATTAAGAGAATAACAGTTGCAGCTATGATAGTTGGACAATTTCTGTTTTGATTTGGACTTTTTTCGAGGTGGGAGTCTTAGGTGCTGATGTAATGAAGCAATTTGTAGTAGTATGCATGCAGCAGGTAAGAAGTGCACAGCTTACAAATCAGCTCGTGAAAGATCATAATAAGTATATCAATTTTCTAGCATTTCCATGGTCTCAAATATCTATAGGGTTAAGCATAAGACAGCCACTCTTGCTTTTTGTCGGATTGCTTGTCAGAAAGATTTTGGGCAAAAATATTGCAAATACAAAAGGAAGGCAATAGCCTTCCTTAATTACATTGTAGTGTTTTTAAATTTATCCTTGCCATTTTTCTCATTTTGCTTATTCATCTGCTTAAATTCTGCACTTCTTGAATCATACTTAGCGCTATTAGGTCCAGTTGAGCGTTCTCTATTTTCATATTCTTTTCTTCCCATGGTATTGTCCTCCTGCAGAACTAAATAGTAAGACTTTTTTTCTTAAAGAAGCTTGCAGAATTATTATATGTTAATTTTAATTTGTTTAAACACTTATTCTATGCCAGATACGGATACATTTAGAAGTTTTATGGTCTTTGGTCCATAAAAACCATTATTTTTTTGAAGTTCTTTAGAAAGATATAGATTTTTTTGAACTTCTTTGATATTTCCTGAAATTGAGCCTCCTGTAACTGGTATGGTTTTTTCTCCGTCAAAGTACCAGCCAAGTCTGATTTCTCCTCCGAAATCTCCTGTTAAGCCGTCCATTTGAAAATCAGAGAAAGCTGCAAGTTCAAGGTAAGGTTGTTTTCTAAATTCTTCAGCCGAATATTTTCCACCTTCGACAACAATATTTCTGATTAATCCAGTGGGTTCGAGATTAAGATAATGAGAATGTCTTATATCTCCCCAATATCTTTTTAAAATACCATTTTCAAAAATTTTGACTGGCTGAAGTGGAAAACCATCCGTATCGTAAGGAACAGAATATGTTGAATTTTTTAACTGAGGATTTAAGGTTATATTAATTAAATCTCCGAAAACTTCATTGCCTTGAATATTTTTGTCAAGCTCGGCACTGGAGGTGTGATTATATTTATCCTGGGCACTTGATTGAGCAGAATAAAAATTAAACATTTCTTCAGCAGGTCCTCCAGTAAGCAGCACAGTACATTTTCCTAAAGCAGGAGTTGGATTAGCAATAGCCTTATCTCTGCTTATTTTAAGCTGCTCTTTAACTATTTCAGTAAATTCTTCACTATTAAATTCTGAAAAGTCGAATCTTTTGTAAAGCTCTATATCCTCTCCGTTTTCCTTCCAGTCGGTTATAAATTCTACTTCACCTTTATAACTGTTATAGGAAACATCAACACCCTCAGAATTAACAATTCTAGTATAAATCTTATTTAAAAATATTTCTGTTGAATTTATCCAGCCATTTTCAAGAGTATCAGCTTTATATACCGCTTCAGTAATTTTAGGAAGCCAATTTTCTATAGTATCACTTAATAAGTTGGTTGACATCTCAGTAGGAGCAAGCATTGAAGGTTTTGCTAAAGGATAATATTCATTTTTAACAAAACCTGCTGCAAAAGCCGCATCACTCATACTTGATGTAATTTCTTCATCATTCATAGTAGGATGAATTGTAGTAGTGGAAGAACCTCTATATTTAGTTTCTCCCTCTTCAAAATCTTTATAAATTGTTACACTAAAATAGTGAACTGCTTTTTCTCTGTTCATATCAAGACCTTTTTTTACAAAGAAAAGCTCTCCAGCTTCAATTTTTGTTTCAACAATTTTATAGCCGCTAATATCTTTTATAGTGCATAAAAGATTCTTTATTTTATCTATCATCACTATCCTAACCTCGCTTTCGCTTTAATGTATGGACCGCCATCTGAAACTTTTGCAAATTCCTTATAACCTTTACCGCAGGCTCCGGAGCCAGAGAGTTCAACTGTTTCTGAAACCATTGATATTGATTTTAAGAGATCAGGAACATATCCGGTCATAATTACTGGTGAAACTATTGTATCAGTAAGCTTACCGTCAAGTATTTCTCTTCCATACATTATCATGCACTGAATTCCCCAGCTCTTTGGGTCTTCCATTCCACTCATAGTTCCATCTAGAAGATAACCATGTTTTATTGAAGAAATCATATCCTCAAGTTTATCTTTGCCTGTTGCAAAGAAGGTGTTTGTCATTCTAGCATAAGCTTTTCTTTCAAAAGATTGTCTTTTACCATTACCTGTTGGAATTGTATTAAGCTTCATAGCGGAAAGAATATCAGATAAACCTCTTTTTAAAACACCATTATCTATAATTACAGTATCTGTTCCGAGAGTACCTTCATCATCGAATAAGTAGGAGGACACGTGATGAGCTGATGCAGCTCCATCATGCATTGTAACTAATTCTGAAGCTACATATTTATCTATATACTCAATAGCCTTAGCACGTCTTTTTACAAACATGTCCATTTCAACACCATGACCAAAGGCTTCATGGGCAATAAGTCCAGAAATTTCAGGTGTGCAGATAACTTCATATTCTCCAGGTTTAACTGGTTTTGCATCTAAAAGTTTTTCAGCTAATGAAACCACATTAGAAACTTCAGCTTCCATTTCATCTAAAAGCTCAACAGCTTTAAGTCCTGAGAATGATTTATAAGCATATCTGGTGTTATCTTCTTTTCTTGCTATTGCAAATAAATAACCTTCACTCCAGATATAGGATTGTTCTAAATCTTTTTTATCAGATAAAAATATTTTTGATACATGAACTTCATTATAAGCAACTCTAAAATTAACCAGTAGTTTGGATAAATTAAAGGCTTTATCTTTCAAAGCAGTCATGAATTCAATTTTTTCCTTAGAAGTTTTGCTTTCAGGAAGTTTTTCAACTTCTCCATAAAAACTTTTGATTAGTTCTTCTTCCTTGATTAAATCATAGTTGTTAAGGTTAAGTGACGTTTCAAGCGCCTTTATTTGATTATTAATTTTCATTTTTATCTCTTCAGCAACTTGATTTACAGTATCTTTGTCAATGTTGTTAAAGGAAAATTCAGAGTAGTTAATACCATTATGAACTCTAACAACAAAGCCCCTTTCTGACCAAGAAGAGTCGTTTAGACTTACCCCAGTTCTTTGTACATTATAGGTCTTACCTTTACTATCAGTTCCCAGTATAGAAACATATTTGTAGTCTTTTGCTAAAATACCTATAAGTTCTTTTAATATAGGTTTTCTCCCCTGCAAAAAACTTGACATAGTAACCTGCATTAAAATGCCCCCTTTCAAAAATAACCTTTACATATAAACTTTACCAATAATTTCATATTAAATCAACCTAAAAGTAGATTGCGAAATAAAATAGCCGCAGGCTGTGGTGCAAAGACCTTAGAGCCTTGCGTAGAAAATAATATTTTACTTTATGATAACTTTGCGTATGTTCTAAGACTTGCAATGCTGAAAAGCTAAGAGTCTCTAGGAATTCGTTTGACTTCTTGTTTCTTTAATGGCTGCAGGCTTCAAAATATCTTTAGTAAACTTAAAATACTTTTAGCTTGCTCAAAAGAGAGACTCTAAGCTTTTTAGCATTGCTTCGCCAAGAACATGGGCAAAGTTATCAATCAAATTAAAATATTATTTTCTACACCTGTTCTCGGTCTTTACGTCCAGCCTATGCATCTTATACGCAATTGACTTACTCAATGATTGTTTTTATATATAATGTAAGAACTTATGCATTATATATAACTAAAACTTTTTAATATTTAGGTTGTTTAATAATAGTGTTTATATGAGCATGTTCTTTGATATCGTAGAAAGCAAATCTACTGCAAACCAGCATGGCTCAAGTAAATATTTAAATAGATATATATTTGAATATTTTTATAGGGCTATATTTAAATATGTGAATGATAGAAAGATCATTACTCGCTTTTAACAAAACCTAATATAATTAGAGAACATACGCAAAGTAAGCACTAAGCTTATATATTATTTTCCACGCAAAGCCCTACGGATTTTAAAGCGGGGCCTGCAGACATTTTAGTTCGGAATTTTATTAACTTATGTTATAAAAATTTTAAATTTTGCTATATAATATTGATAAAAAGCTTTGACATAGGATTATAAGGAGATAGATATGAAAACAGTAGGTTTTGTACTAATGATTATTGTTACAATATTAATGTTTGGAGGGGTTAATTATTACATTGGGCTTAGAGGCTGGCAGGGAGTAGGGAGCCTGATCCCTTTTATAAACGCAAAGATTTATTGGATTTTATTTTCAATAATTGCAGTTTCTTTTATTTTGGCACGTTTAGGAGAGAAATTTTTACCTAATAGTGTAGAAGGATATTTAAATTTGGTCGGTGCATATTGGATGGCTGCAATGCTGTATTTTCTTATAATTCTTCCTTTAGTGGATATAGGGAGATTTATTGGAGGAAAAGCAAGCTTTATTCCTCAAGGAATTCGTGAAAATACATTTATTAAGACCTATGCAGGGTTGTTTGTATTTCTAATTGTCATAGGAATATTAATTTATGGAACTTATAATGCTAAGAATATAAAGGTTAGTCAGTATGATATAAATGTAGCTAAAAAAGCGGGTAATGTCCGAGAACTTCGTATAGCTATGTTCTCCGATGCCCACCTTGGCAGTATAGTAGATAATGCAAGACTTACAAAGATGATAGATAAGGTTAACGAACTTAATCCTGATATCGTATTAATGCCGGGAGATATTGTGGATGAAAAACTGTCGCCCTTTGTAAAGCAAAATATGGGAGAGAATTTTAAAAGGCTAAAATCTGAATACGGAGTATATTTTTCAACAGGGAATCATGAATATTATGGGGGAGAGGTTGAAGGGATTGTCAACAATTTAAAAGCATCTGGAGTAAAAGTACTTTCTGATGATTGTGTAAAAATTGATGACAGTTTTTACATTGCTGGAAGACAGGATATAGCATCTCTAAGCTACAATAAGAAGGAAAGAAAAACTCTGGATCAAATATTAAATGGAGTGGATAAAAGTCTTCCAATTATTTTGATGGACCATAACCCTAAAAACTTGGAGGAGCCTCAAAAAGCAGGTGTGGATTTGCAGGTTTCAGGACATACACACAGGGGACAGATGTTTCCAAGCGAATATATTACAAGAAGGCTTTACGAAATAGATTATGGATATTTAAAAAAAGATAACTTTAATATTGTTGTTACTTCAGGAATAGGCACGTGGGGACCACCGATAAGAGTTGGCAACAGTTCAGAGCTGGATCTAATAGTTTTGCATTTTAAAGAATAAAAATATTTATCTTTATGCAAATATTTGGTACAATTATAACAATGGTGATTTATTTTGGCAATTGAGCTATAAGTGCTAAATGCACTTATACGGGAGGTCTTTCAAGTGGCAGCGAGCAGTCATAGACTACCCAGTGTTCCGAGTGAAAGGAGGTCGAAGTCCTAAATGGACTTTGACGGGTAATCTGCGAGTGATAACGAGTGCTTTAGATTACCCAGTGTTTCGAGTGAAAGGAGAAATTTATGAGTAAGGTACTCCTTATAAATGATTGTAGGTTTGAAAGTATGATAATGAGAGACATACTTGATGAAATGGGCTATGATGTTGAAATAACAAATGAATTTGAAGCTATGGAAAAAACTAAATATTCATATCCTGATATTGTTATTGCGAATTTAATTATGAAAAATACATTAGGCGATGAATTGATACAAAAGATTAAAAATGTAAATAGGAAGATAAAATGCATACTTTCTTCTAATAATCCTATACAACTTGAGGATTATAAGCATAAAGATATTGATGCTGTCATTCATACTCCTATAAATAGGGAAGAATTAAAGTCTGCACTAGAATATAATTTAGAATTATCAGAGCAAAATGAGATTAAATTCAGTTTTTGCCCTTATTGCGGCGGGAAGCTGAAAGGAGATTTTAAATTTTGTCCAGATTGCGGGCATAAATTATAAAGGCAGCTATATAGATTAACTTTGAAATCTATATAGCTGCCTTTTTATACAAGTTCTTCCCAATTACTATAAAGTTTTTCTAAGACACTTTCTGCAGCAGCAATTTCTTTATTTATCTCTTCACTTTTTTGAGGACTAGAATATACTTCCTCAAGACAAAGCTCATTTTGAAGCTTTAAAAGTTTATTTTCATAATCACTAATGGAATTTTCTACTGTTTTTAATTTTTGCTGCTTTTCTTTTTCCTGTTTTTCAAGTTCTCTTTTCTTTTTACGTTCCTCTTGAATTTGAGTTTTAGTTTTGCCCTGGTTCAAAAGCTCTTCTTCATATCTTTGAGGATTTTTTTTCTTTTCAACATAATAACTGTAGTTCCCAAGATACTCTTTTATACCATCCTCATTAAGCTCATAAATTTTATTAATAACTTTGTTTAAAAAATATCTATCGTGTGAAATTACAAGTACTGTTCCATCATAACTTAAAAGTGCGTCTTCTAAAGCTTCACGAGAAACTATATCAAGATGATTTGTAGGTTCGTCAAGCAGAAGAAAATTTGATTTTGAAAGCATTAGCTTTAAGAGGTTTATTCTACACTTTTCTCCACCGCTTAATGTGGATATGTTCTTAAATACATCATCACCTGTGAATAAAAATGCAGCTAAAGCATTTCTAACCTGTGTAGTGGTCATTTTAGGGAATTCATCCCAAACTTCATCTATAACTGTTTTTTCAGGATTTAAGTTTGACTGTTCTTGGTCATAGTAACCAATAAATACGTTTTTGCCAAGCACGCTTATACCAGTATCCTGTAAAACCTTATCCATTATTATTTTAAATAAAGTTGTTTTACCTCTTCCATTTTCACCGATTAAGGCAGTTTTTTCACTTCTTTTTATATCCATATTAAGGCTATGAAATAATCTCTTGTCTCCATAACTTTTGCTTAAATTCTCAACATGAAGAACATCGTTACCTGATTTGATTTGAGTATCAAAATTTATTTTTGAAGCTTTAGTTTCAATATCAGGAGCTTCAATTCTCTCTATTTTTTCAAGTGCTTTTTCTCTGCTTTCGGCAGCCTTTATGCTTTTTTCTCTATTAAAGGAGCGATATCTTTCGATTATTTCTTCCTGTCTCTTTATTTCGGATTGTTGAAGATTATATGCTTTTAGCTGTACTTCATAATTCTTTTTCTTTAATTCCCCAAAGGTTGTGTAGTTTCCAGCATAGCTGTTCACATGGCCGTTTATCAATTCGATTGTCTTATTGGTTATTGAGTCCAAGAAAAATCTATCGTGGGATATAATAATTATTGTACCTTTATAAGCTTTTAAGTAATCTTCAAGCCATTCTATAGCATCTAAATCTAAGTGATTTGTAGGTTCGTCTAAAAGAAGTATTTCAGGATTTGTTAAAAGAAGTTTGCATAAAGCAACTCTGGTTTTTTGACCGCCGCTCAATATATTAATATTCTTATTAAAATCAGCCTCACCAAATCCAAGTCCTTTTAATACTCTGCTAATTTCAGCTTTATAGGTATATCCGCCTCTATGATCATAAAGTTCAGATAGAGTTGTGTATTCGTTAATTATTTTTTCATGATACTCTTGTTTTGACGCATCATAAGGCTCATTTAACTTGATTTCAAGTTCACTGATTTTAGCTTCCATATCTAAAAGATTTTTAAAAACCGTTAAAAGTTCTTCATATATAGTGCTGCCGCTCTCTAGTGACAAGTGCTGGGAGAGATAACCCACCTTTTTGTTCTTGTCTATAAATAGTTCTCCGCTGTCTTGTTCAAGCTGACCGGTTAAAATTCTAAAAAGAGTGGTTTTACCAGCTCCATTAGCACCAATAAGTCCAACCTTTTCACCTTCATTTATATTAAATGTGACTTTATCTAAAATGACATCAATTCCATAACTTTTATGAATATCCTTGCAACTTAAAACTATCAATTCTTTTCACCTTCCTGAAGTATATTTTACTATGGAAAGCAAAATTTTAATAGTACCTAAATTAATGTAGAATGTAAAAGGTTAGTAAATAAAAAGGGCTATCCTCAAAACAGCTTAAACCTATTGCGTGTTATTTGAATTCTATGAAACTTTCGCTTCGCAGATAAGACTAATAATAAAAAAATTTATAAAACCTAAATCCTATAAACTCTCTCCGTTCAAACAATATAGGATTCTTAACGGCTTTATAAATTTTTTAATTAAAGTCTTATTACTGCTTGCTCAAATGTTTCTACGTATTCAAGTAACACGCTAAGTTTAGTTGTTTTCAGACAGCCTCTTTCTATAATACTTTCTTGTAAAAGCTATTTTAAGAAATATTGGAGTTATTAGGGTGGTTCCAATAACTACTACTAAGGTTGGTATAAATAATTCTGGAGTTATTATTCCAGCGTCTAAACCTAAATTTGTTGTTATAAGAGCAACTTCACCTCTTGAAATCATTCCTGCACCTATTTGTATTGACTCTTCGGTAGTTAAACCGCATAACTTTGCTACAACCCCGCAGCCTATTATCTTTCCAAGTATAGCTGTAGCTAATAGAAGCAGTGTTAATAAAAATATTGTACTATTCATAGACTTAACATTTGCAGCAATACCAACACTAGCGAAGAAAATAGGAGTCAAGAAATTAGAAGAAATAGTATGAACCTTTTTTTCTATATAATCTTTGTGAGAAACAGAGGATAGTACAAGACCGGCTACATAGGAGCCTGTTATGGCGGCAATTCCAAGCTCCTCAGCAAAGAAACCGCATACTAAAGCAAAAGCTATGGCCAGTATTACAAGCAGATCATTTCTTCCGTTTTTTTCATTAAATTTGTTTATAAATTTAGGAAGGAGCCAAATTAATATTAAAGAACCCGCAATAAATATTAATACCTTAAGAGAAACATTAATTAAGGTAGCTTCTACACTCACTGAAGCAGAACTTTTAGCAGAGCTTGCAAGACTTAATACAAAGGAAACTACCAAAAGCCCGATAACATCATCAATAACAGCAGCGCCCAATATATTCATACCTGCTCTTGTATTTAGTTTTCCAAGCTCATTTAAGGTTTCTACAGAAATACTTACGCTGGTTGCAGTAAGTATAACCCCTATAAATAAATTCTCATAAAAATTATTAAAGAAAATATAAGCTGATAACATTCCGAAAATAAGAGGAAGAATAACTCCTCCTATGGCAATAAGCAGTGAGGTTTTTCCGGCTTTTTTGAACTCCTTCAAATCTGTTTCTAGGCCGGCTAAAAACATCAGCATAACAACACCTAAATCTGATAATAGTTTAATATATTCATTTTCATGTACAATCCCTAATATAGAAGGACCAATAATTACTCCGGCTAAGAGAGCACCTAGAACATGAGGCATTTTTATTTTTGAACTCAATATTCCTCCAAGTTTTGTAGCGACAAGTATAATAGCGATACTTAAGAAAATACTATGCATTAAGACAACCCCTTTGGATACAAAATATATATTAACCATTGTATCACTTTTTATTTTGTTATGGAAATAGTTTCTTTATGTGAATAAATATGTTAAAATATTGACAGTGTTCACAATTTGGGTAATACTATTAATTAGAATATTATAGTTTTTATATAGATAAAATACATTTAATGTGAGTGAGGTGTACTATGGAAAAGAAAAAAAGCAATATATCAATGGCAGTTATAAAGAGGCTTCCTAAGTACCATAGATATTTAGGTGAACTTTTAAAAAATGATGTTGATAGAATTTCATCAAAGGAATTAAGTGAAAAAATCGGATTTACGGCATCTCAAATTAGACAGGACTTGAATTGCTTTGGTGATTTTGGCCAGCAGGGATATGGCTACAATGTTAAAGACTTATATAATGAAATCAGCGGTATTCTTGGCCTAAGCAAGGACTATAAGACTATTATCATTGGTGCAGGTAATATAGGTCAGGCAATTGCTAATTATACACGTTTTGAAAGATTAGGTTTCTCATTGGATGGAATCTTTGATGCTAATCCAAAGGTTATAGGGATTAGAATAAGAGATGTGGAAATACAAGATATAGATAATCTTACTGATTTTTTAAATAAAAATAAAATTAATATAGGAATTATATGCGTACCTAAAAACAGTGCTCAAAAGGTATGCAATGCTTTAGTTGAAAATGGAGTAAAAGGAATTTGGAACTTTGCACCGACAGATTTGATTGTTCCAGAGGACGTTGTTGTAGAAAATGTTCATTTAAGTGAGAGTTTGCTCACTCTTACATACTTATTAAAAGATAGAGAACAATAAAAATATTTTGAAAATTGCTATGAGCATTTATTGAAAAATAGAAAATACAGGTATATAATTAAATTGAAGCTAAGCTTCAATTTATTTTTTTGAAGAATTGTTAATATTTTAACATCTAAGTATTTTGAATGGGGGGATAGTCATGGAAAATATAATCTTTGAAGAAGAGGACAATCTGGCTATTGTTACAATTAATAGGCCTAAAGCACTAAATGCTTTAAATTCCGAAACTTTAATTGAGCTTGATGAGGTATTTAGTGAGATTGAAAAAGATAACAATATTTATGCAGTTATTTTAACTGGAGCAGGGGAAAAAGCCTTTGTTGCTGGGGCTGATATAAGCGAGATGAAAGATATGAATGTTATAGAGGCAAGACAATTTGGAAGACTTGGCAACAGTATTTTTAGAAAGATAGAGCTTTTAGAAAAGCCTGTTATTGCTGCATTAAATGGTTTTACCTTAGGTGGCGGCTGTGAGCTTGCCTTAAGCTGTGATATCAGAATTGCCTGCAGCAAGGCTAAATTTGGACAGCCAGAGGCTGGACTTGGAATTACTCCGGGTTTTGGCGGCACTCAGAGGCTTGCAAGACTTATTGGTATAGGAGCAGCTAAGGAACTTATATTTACTGGAAAAATGATAGATTCAAATGAGGCATATAGATTAGGTCTTGTAAATAAAGTGGTTGAATGTGATAAGCTTATGGAAGAAGCTAAAGCTATGGCAAAGACAATTGCATCGAATGCGCCAGTTGCTGTAAAGCTTTGCAAAGCAGCAATCAACAGAGGCGTGCAGATGGATATAGATACTGCTGTTATGTATGAAGCAGAACTTTTTGGAGAATGTTTTGCAACTGAAGATCAGAAGGAAGGAATGGAAGCATTCGTACAAAAAAGAGCAAAAAGCTTTAAAAATAGGTAGTTGGGGGTGTAGCAAATGGATTTTACTTTTACTAGAGAACAAGAATTCATAAGACAAATGGTTAGAGAATTTGCAGAGAATGAGGTTAAGCCTATAGCTGCGGAAATAGATGAAACAGAAAGGTTTCCTATGGAAACAGTAGAAAAAATGGCCAAGTATAATATGATGGGAATACCTTTTCCAGTACAGTACGGAGGTGCTGGAGGAGACAATCTTTCGTATATTATGGCTGTGGAGGAATTATCAAAGGTTTGTGCAACTACAGGAGTAATTCTTTCTGCTCATACTTCACTTTGTGCAGGGCTTTTACATCAGTTTGGAAATGCCGCACAAAAAGAAAAATATCTTATACCGCTTGCAAAAGGTGAAAAACTTGGAGCATTTGGATTAACTGAGCCAAATGCAGGTACTGATGCAGCAGGACAGACAACTACTGCAAGGCTTGAAGGTGATTATTATGTACTTAATGGGTCTAAAATATTTATAACAAATGGAGGAGTTGCAGACACATTTGTTGTTTTTGCTATGACTGATAAGAGCAAGGGAACAAGAGGTATATCCGGATTTATTATTGAAAAAGGATATCCGGGATTTTCTATAGGAAAGAAAGAAAACAAGCTTGGAATTCGTGCTTCTTCTACTACAGAGCTTATTTTTGAAGATTGCAAGGTTCCTAAAGAAAACCTGGTAGGTCAGGATGGGAAGGGCTTTGGAGTTGCAATGAAAACTCTTGATGGAGGAAGAATAGGAATAGCTGCTCAGGCCTTAGGAATAGCAGAAGGAGCTTATGAGGAAGCGATAAAGTATTTAAAGGAAAGAAAGCAGTTTGGAAAGAATATTGGAGCTTTCCAAGGACTTCAATGGATTATTGCTGAGCTTGATGTAAAAATAGAAGCTGCAAAACACCTTGTATATAAAGCTGCATGGAATAAAGACAAAGGACTTCCTTATTCTGTTGAAGCCGCTAGAGCTAAACTTTACGCTTCAGAAGTTGCCATGGATGTCACTACAAAGGTTGTTCAGCTTTTTGGAGGATATGGCTATACAAAGGATTATCCAGTTGAAAGAATGATGAGGGACGCAAAGATAACTGAAATATACGAAGGAACCTCACAGGTTCAAAAAATGGTTATTGCGGGGAATGCTTTAAAGTAATTGGGGGGAAGTTATGATGAATATAATTGTTTGTATTAAACAGGTTCCAGACACAAATGAAGTTAAAATAGATCCAGTTACAGGAACTCTTATAAGAGAAGGGGTTCCGTCTATTATAAATCCAGATGATAAAAATGCTTTAGAAGAAGCACTTTTACTTAAAGATAAGTATGACGCACATGTTACTGTAATAACAATGGGTCCTCCTCAAGCTGAAAAGGCTTTAAGAGAAGCTTTATCCATGGGAGCTGACGAGGCTGTTTTGATTACAGATAGAGCTTTTGGAGGCGCTGATACTTTAGCTACCTCAAGAGTTTTGGCTGCTGCTATTCAAAAGCTTCCTTATGATATAGTATTTACAGGAAGACAGGCTATAGACGGAGATACTGCTCAAGTTGGACCGGAGATTGCAGAGCACCTTAGTCTTTCACAGGTTACTTATGTTGAAAAGGTTGAAATTGAAGGCAGAGAATTAACTATAAGAAGAGCTTTAGAGGATGGCTATGAAGTTATAAAGGTAAAGACACCTGTGTTATTAACCGCTATAAAAGAATTAAATGTACCAAGATATATGAATGTAAAATATATTTATGAAGCTTTTAAGAAGGAAATAAAAATTTGGAATTCAAATGATATAGATATTGAGAAATCCCTTCTAGGACTTGGAGGTTCTCCAACAAAGGTTAGAAAGTCTATGACAAAAGATGTCAAAGGCAAAGGAGAACTTATCAATATGTCTCCAAAGGAAGCAGCAGAATATGCAATAGCTAAGCTTAAAGAAAAGCACTTTGTATAAGAGGGGGGAATAAATATGAATAAGTTAGATTATAAAGGTGTATGGGTATTTGCAGAGCAAAGAGGAGCTAAACTTCAAAAAGTTTCTCTTGAGCTTTTAGGAAAGGGAAGAGATATCTCAGATAAGTTAGGAGTTAAATTAACTGCTGTACTCTTAGGAAGCGGTATAACTGATATTTCTAAAGAATTAATGAATTATGGAGCAGACGAAGTAATAGTTTGCGACCATGAGCTTTTAAAAAACTATACGACAGATGGCTATACAAAGGTTATTTGCGAGCTTGTAGAGAAATATAAGCCTGAGGTATTTTTAATTGGTGCAAGCTTTATAGGGAGAGACTTAGGACCTAGAGTTGCAGCAAGATTAAGTACTGGCTTGACTGCTGACTGTACAGGCCTTGATATAGACAGCGAAAGCAAAAACTTAATGATGACAAGGCCAGCTTTCGGTGGAAATCTTATGGCTACAATTGAATGTGCTGAGCATAGACCACAGATGGCTACAGTTAGACCAGGAGTTTTTGAAAGACTTAAAAAGGATGAAAGCAGAACAGGCAGTATAGAATTTGAAAAGATTGATTTAACTAAGGAAGATATAAGAACTGAAGTTATAGAAATAGTAAAAACTGCTAAGGACATGGTTGATATTGGAGAAGCAGAAATAATAGTTTCAGGCGGAAGAGGTATTGGAAATAAGGAGAATTTTGCGCTGCTAAAAGAATTAGCTGAAGCTATGGGCGGAGTTGTGGGAGCATCCCGTGCTGCAGTTGACAATGGATGGATGGACAAAGTTTATCAAGTAGGGCAAACAGGAAAAACTGTTAGACCTAAGGTTTATATAGCATGCGGTATTTCCGGAGCTATTCAACACCTTGCTGGAATGCAGGACAGTGATTATATAGTAGCCATAAACAAAGATCCTGAAGCTCCAATTATGAAAGCAGCAGACCTTGCTATTGTTGGAGATTTTACAAAGGTTATACCTGAGCTTATAAATAAGGTTAAAGAAGTTAAAAATTAAAAAGGGGTGGGATATATGGAAAAAATATTTGTTTTAGGTGCAGGCACAATGGGAGCTGGGATAGCTCAAGCTTTTGCTGCAAAGGGCTATGAAGTAATTATAAGAGATATTAAGGATGAGTTTGTTGATAAAGGACTTGCAGGAGTAAAGAAAAATCTTTCAAGGCTTGTTGAAAAGGGGAAAATGACTAATGAGGCTATGGAAGAAATACTCTGCAAGCTTTCAGGCACAACTGATATTGCTTTGGCAGAAGACTGCGACTTAGTTATAGAAGCTGCAATTGAAAACATGGATATCAAAAAGAGTATTTTTGGTGAACTTGATAGGCTCTGCAAGGAAGAAACTATCTTTGCAACTAATACTTCATCGCTTTCAATAACAGAAATAGCATCAGCTACAAATAGGCCAGACAAGGTTATTGGAATGCACTTTTTCAATCCAGCCCCAGTAATGAAGCTTGTAGAAGTTATTAGAGGCATAGCTACTTCTGAAGAAACCTTTAATACAATTAAGGAACTTTCAAAGAATATAGGCAAAGATCCAGTTGAAGTTAAAGAAGCACCTGGCTTTGTAGTTAACAGAATCTTAGTTCCTATGATTAATGAAGCAATAGGAGTTCTTGCTGAAGGAACAGCTTCAGCCGAGGATATAGATAAGGCAATGATGCTTGGAGCAAATCACCCTATGGGACCACTTACTCTTTCGGATTTCATTGGAAATGATATCGTGCTTGCAATTATGGAAGTGATATATAAAGAAACTGGAGATCCTAAATATAGACCTCACACCTTGCTTAGAAAGTATGTAAGAGCAGGATACTTAGGAAGAAAATCAGGAAGAGGGTTCTTTAATTATAGTAAGTAATGTTATAAACTGCCATGTATTTTAAATATGCGGCAGTTTATTTTTTACTTTCATTATTAAGAAATAGCATATATAATTCAAGGTATATATAATGCAATAAAGCTCTTATATTCATGATGTACAAAAATATCCAGTCTTCAAGGATTTTTGGTACATCATAAATATATTAGAACTTTTGCATTGTATATATACAAAATTATTTCAATATGGGGATGAAGAAAATGCAGTTGAAAGAAAAACATGATGAAATCATTAAAAAATCTCATGAACGATGCATAGAATATGGAATAGAAAAAGAAAGAGTTTCGCCTAAAAAGATATTAAAAGGATATCAGGTATCAGAGAATATTGATAAAAACAAGGAATTAATAAGAGTAGCGGAACCTTTTATGAGTATTTTGTATAATTTTTTAGAAGGTTCAGGATTTTTTATTATACTTACAGACAGAGAAGGCTGCATATTAAATTTAGTTGGTGATAAAGAAGTTATTGAAGCTTCACAGAAGCTTAACATGGTAGTAGGGGCATATATGGATGAAAAAAGTATAGGTACTAATGCCATGGGTACCGCTATAAAAGAAGATTCACCCATTCAGATTTCGGCAAAAGAGCATTTTATAACGGCTTACCATAGATGGACTTGCTCTGCGGCGCCTATTCATAATGAAGAAGGAAATGTTATAGGTACTTTAAACTTAACAGGAAGCAGTAATTTAGTACATCCACATACTCTAGGGCTTGTGGCAGCGGCAGTTAAGTCAATTGAAAATCAAATGCAAAGTGAAAGTATACAAAATAAGTTAACTGAAGCATACAGTTACCTAAATACTATAATGGAATCTATATCAACAGGTATATTTGCTGTTGATGATAAAGGACATATTAAACTTATAAATAAGAATGCCTGCGATATGCTTGGAGTGGCTGAAGATAATATATTAGGAAGACCAATAAAGGAAGCTTTCATTAATTTCAAAGAACTAGTAAAGCTTATCGAGCAGAAGAAAAATATTCAAGACGAAGAAATAATAATAAGCCGTAAAAGCAAAAGAGAAAGATATAATATGAATATATATTCTATTGATCTTGAGGGCAGAGAAAATGTAGGATTTGTAATAACTTTAAAAGAAATTCAAAATGTTATAAACCTTGTAAATAAATATACTGGCATGACAGCAAGATATACCTTTGACAACATAGTAGGTCAAAGCAGTCAAATTAGAAAGATAATTGAATATTCAAGGCATATATCCGATAGTCCGTCAACTGTTCTTATCCAGGGAGAAAGCGGCACAGGTAAAGAAGTACTTGCTCAGGCAATACACAATAACAGCAGCAGAAGAAATTGCGGATTTGTTGCAATAAACTGCGGTGCCATTCCTAAAAATTTAATTGAAAGTGAACTTTTCGGTTATGATGATGGTGCTTTTACTGGTGCGAAAAAAGGCGGTCATCCTGGTAAGTTTGAACTTGCAAATGGAGGAACTTTATTTTTAGATGAGATTGGTGAAATGCCTCTTGATATGCAGGTAAATCTTTTAAGAGTACTTCAGGAAGGCACCGTTACCCGCGTTGGGGGAGAAAAATGTATTCCTGTAAATGTTAGAATAATCGCAGCAACAAACAAAGATTTAAAAAAAGAAATAGAAAAAGGAACCTTTAGAAGAGATTTATATTATAGATTAAGTGTTATTCCTATAGAGCTTCCACCACTTAGAGAAAGAAGAGAAGACATAGTCTTTTTAATGGAACATTTTTTAGAGATAAAAGCAGCTAAACTAAATAAAGAAATTCCTGAGGTAGATTCTGAAATTTATAGCAAGTTTTTGAATTATGATTGGCCGGGAAATATTAGAGAATTAGAAAACTTTGTTGAAAATATAGTTAATATGGAGGGGAAATTCTCCAAAGAAATTATGATACAAGATAAAAACGAAAATGAAGAAATAGCAGCAGCTGTTGAAAATACTAGTACCATAAGCGATAATATTTATTTATGTTCGCTAGAAGAGCTTGAAAAGAAGGCTATTATTACCTGCTTAGATAAATTTAGGGGAAATATTTCTAAAACTTCTAAAACTTTAGGCATAAGCAGAAATACATTGTATCAAAAGATGAAAAAGTATAAAATTAAAGATTGTTAAATAATATTACAATTGTCCTAAAAATGAGCACAATATTTTATTTGTGATGCTTATTTTTAGGACAGTTTTTTATTATAAGTATAAGTTTTAGCATTAAATGCACTAAAACACTGCATGTTAAGTTTGTAACAAAGTTGGCATAGGTATTGCTAATATAATAAGTATAATAGTTAAAAATTTATCAATTTATTAAGATCAATGGGAGGAATTATTAATGAACAGATTTACATTACCTAGAGACATTTATTTTGGAGAAGGTTCACTAGAAGTTTTAAAGACATTAAAAGGCAAGAGAGCTGTAGTTGTTACAGGCGGAAGCTCAATGAGAAAGTTTGGATTTTTACAAAAAACTGTTTCATACCTAGAAGAGGCAGGTATGGAAGTTAAACTTATAGAAGGGGTTGAACCAGACCCATCAGTTGAAACAGTTATGAAGGGCGCAGAAACTATGAGAGAGTTTGGACCAGACCTAATAGTTTCAATTGGCGGAGGATCACCTATAGATGCAGCAAAAGCAATGTGGATATTCTATGAGTACCCAGAGTTTACCTTTGAAAAAGCAGTAATACCTTTTGGAATCCCAGAATTAAGACAAAAGGCAAGATTTGTTGCTATACCATCTACAAGCGGAACAGCAACTGAAGTTACAGCTTTCTCAGTTATAACTGACTATAAAGCACAAATTAAATATCCTTTAGCAGACTTTAATTTAACACCAGATATAGCTATAGTTGACTCCAGCTTAGCTGAAACAATGCCAGCAACTTTAACAGCACACACAGGAATGGACGCTTTAACTCATGCTATAGAAGCTTATGTAGCAAGCTTAAGATCTGCTTTTTCAGATCCACTTGCTATGCAGGCAATTACTATGGTTAAAGAAAATTTATTAAAATCTTTTGAAGGAGATAAGAAAGCAAGAGAAGAAATGCATATAGCTCAATGCCTAGCAGGTATGGCTTTCAGCAATGCTTTACTTGGAATCACTCATAGTATGGCTCATAAAACAGGAGCTGTTTTCCATGTTCCTCATGGTTGTGCTAATGCAATATACCTTCCATATGTTATAGATTTCAACAAGAAAGCATGCAAAGATAGATATGCTCAAATTGCTAAGAACCTTGGACTTGCTGGAAGTACTGAGGATGAATTAGTAGATTCTTTAACAAACATGATAAAAGAAATGAACAAAGCTATGGGAGTACCTCAAACTCTAAAAGAATATGGAATAAGCGAAGAAGATTTCTATGCTAATGTTGATAGAATATCAGAAAATGCTATTCAAGACGCATGTACAGGTTCAAACCCAAGAGCAATAACTGTAGAAGAAATGAAGAAATTATATACTTGCACATTTACTGGCGAGAAAGTAAACTTCTAAAATATTTAATATTCAGTATTTAACAATAAAGAATGTAAAGGAGTTAAAGATTCTTGTGAGAATTTATAATTTCTTCGCATTCTTTATTAATTATGAGCAAATTAATATAATTTTATAAATTTTGTTGCAAAATTTGCAATTCATAATGAAATAATTTATTAATATGTTATAATAAATTTGGTTAGGGAAGTTCAATTTAATATCCAGGAGGGGTATGAATGTATAAAATTGTTGATAAAAGATTACTAGCACCAAACATATATCTAATGGACGTAGAAGCACCAAGAGTAGCAAAATCAGCTAAACCTGGACAGTTCATAATAGTTAAAATGCATGAAAAGGGTGAAAGAATACCTCTTACAGTTTGCGATTATAATGCTGATAAAGGAACAGTAACTATAGTTTTTCAAGCTATGGGTACTTCTACAAAAGAAATGGCTCAATTTGAAGCAGGCCAGTATTTTGCAGATTTTGTAGGACCGCTTGGACAGCCTTCAGAAATGGTTCATGAAGATATAGAAAGCTTAAAGAATAAAAAGATTATGTTTATAGCAGGGGGAGTAGGAACTGCTCCAGTATACCCTCAAGTTAAGTGGCTTCATGAAAGAGGAATAAGTGCTGACGTTATTGTGGGAAGCAAAACTAAAGAAATGCTTATATTAGAAGATGAAATGAAAAATGTAGCAGGAAATCTATATGTTACAACTGATGATGGATCTTATGGAAATAAAGGATTGGTTACAGAAGTTTTAAAAAACTTAGTAGAAAATGAGGGTAAGCATTATGATTTGGTAGTTGCTATAGGACCAATGATAATGATGAAATTTGTGGCTAAGCTTACAAAAGAATTAGGAATACACACTATAGTAAGCTTAAATCCTATAATGGTTGATGGAACTGGAATGTGTGGTGCCTGCAGAGTTACTGTAGGAAATGAAACTAAGTTTGCCTGTGTTGATGGACCTGAATTTGACGGACATCTAGTAAACTTTGATGAAGCTATGAGAAGGCAGACTATGTATAAAAGTGAAGAAGCACAAGCTCAGTTTAGACAAGAACATTCTCACAGCGGCGGCGGATGCTGCGGGTGTGAAAAGTAAACTTAAGGGGGAAAAAGCACAAATGGATAGAATGAAAAGAACTCCAATAGCAGAGCAAGATCCAAAGAAAAGAGCTGCAAACTTTGAAGAAGTTTGCTTAGGATATACAGTAGAAGAGGCAGTGCAGGAAGCCTCAAGATGCTTAAACTGCAAAAAGCCTATGTGTGTTACTCAGTGCCCAGTAACTGTAGGAATACCTGAGTTTATTCAGCATGTTAAAAATGGTGAATTTGAAGCAGCTGCAAAAGTTATAGCACAAAACAGTTCGCTTCCTGCAGTTTGCGGAAGAGTATGCCCTCAGGAAACACAATGTGAAGGCAAATGCATATTAGGAATAAAGGGCGAGCCTGTTGCTATAGGAAAGCTTGAAAGATTTATTGCTGACTGGTCTAGAGAAAATAATATAGATTTATCTGAAACCCTTCCTAAGAATGACAAGAAGGTTGCTGTTATAGGAAGCGGTCCTGCTGGGCTTACAGCTGCAGGAGATTTAGCAAAGCTCGGTTATGAGGTTACTATTTTTGAAGCACTTCATGAACCAGGCGGAGTTTTAGTTTATGGAATTCCGGAATTCAGACTTCCAAAGGATACTGTTGTTAAACATGAGATAGAAAACGTTAAAAAGCTTGGAGTTAAAATAGAAACTAATGTTATAGTAGGCAGAACTGTAACAATAGATGATTTATTTAACGAAGAAGGTTTTGATGCTGTA
Source organism: Clostridium rhizosphaerae (assembly GCF_016765585.1). Lineage (GTDB taxonomy): Bacteria > Bacillota > Clostridia > Clostridiales > Clostridiaceae > Clostridium_AT > Clostridium_AT rhizosphaerae. The sequence goes on along the minus strand of NZ_JAESWC010000012.1, from coordinate 87,660 downwards.
TTTATAGGATCAGGAGCAGGACTTCCAAAATTCATGGGTATTCCAGGAGAAAACTCAAATGGAGTACTTTCAGCTAATGAATTTTTAACAAGAACAAACCTTATGAAGGCTTTTAAGGAAGGTTATGATACTCCTATTAAAGTTGGAAATAAAGTTGCTGTAGTCGGCGGTGGAAATGTTGCAATGGATGCTGCAAGAACAGCTTTAAGACTAGGAGCCGAATCTCATATAGTATACAGACGTTCAGAATCAGAACTTCCAGCAAGAATTGAAGAAGTTCATCATGCTAAAGAAGAAGGAGTTATATTTGATGTTTTAACTAACCCTGTAGAAATTTTAGCAGATGAAAAAGGCTGGGTTAAGGGAATGAAATGTGTTAGGATGGAGCTTGGAGAACCGGATGCTTCAGGCAGAAGAAAGCCTGTAGAAGTTCCAAATTCTGAGTTTATAATGGAACTAGACACAGTAATAATGTCTCTTGGAACCTCGCCAAATCCTCTTATTTCGTCAACAACAAAAGGTTTGGATATAAACAAGAGAAAGTGTATAGTGACAGAAGAAGAAACAGGTCTGACTACCAGAGAAAGAGTTTATGCTGGTGGAGACGCTGTAACAGGAGCAGCTACAGTAATCCTTGCAATGGGTGCTGGAAAGAAGGCTGCAAAAGCAATACACGAGTTCTTATCAAAAACAGAAGAATAATAAATTTTCGCAGACAGCATTGTATATATGATGCTGTCTGTTTATTTTTGTTGAAAATGATTATTTAATAGTATATATTTGTAGTAAATGATGAAAACTTTGAGTAGAAAGTGAGGTAGTAAAAGTGGATTTTACAAATGTTAAAGAAATAGATAATGCGGTTATTATAGAAAGTGTAAAAAATTTCGAACTTGCACACATATTTGACTGCGGGCAGTGTTTTAGATGGAATAGACAGGATAATGGAAATTATATAGGAGTAGCTTTTGGAAAAGTTATTGAAGTAGAAAAAAAAGGTGAAAATATTATAATATATAATAGTAATAAAAATGAGTTTAATGAAATATGGAAAGATTATTTTGATTTAGAGAGAGATTATTCAAGTATTAAAGAGGTATTAAGGGAAGACTTGCTCTTAAAACAGTCTGTTGAGTTTGGCCGCGGCATAAGAATACTTCAGCAGCAGCCTTTTGAACTTGTAATATCTTTTATAATATCTGCAAATAATAGAATCCCAATGATAAAAAGAGCTATAAATAATATAAGCAAAACATGGGGAGAAACAATAGAATATAAGGGGGAGGTTTATTATACTTTTCCTTCTGTAAAGCAGCTTGCTAAAGCTTCTATGGAGGAACTTGAAAGCTGCGGAGTCGGATTTAGAGCTAAGTATATTGCTGACACAGTGGAGAAGATATATAAAAGCATAACAGAAGAATATAAGCAGGAATATGATTTGGACTGGATAAAAGCACAAAATGATGATGGATGTCATAGTGCTCTTCAAGTATTTAATGGAATTGGTCCAAAGGTAGCAGACTGCATAATGCTTTTCTCTATGAATAAGTATTCTGCATTTCCGGTAGATGTATGGGTAAAAAGAGCAATGCAGCATTTTTATCTTGCACCAGACGTATCTCTTAAAAAAATAAGAGACTTTGGCAGAAATAAATTTGGTGATCTTTCTGGTTTTGCACAGCAGTATCTTTTCTATTATGCAAGAGAGAATAATATTAGTGTAGAATAAAGGTAGAGCGCGAACTAAAGTTATCACAGTTTTTGCTTTAAAGTCCGCAGGGCTTTGCGTGGAAAATAATATATAATCTTAGTGATTACTTTGCGGATGTTCTAGGGTTCGTGAACCCATAAAACCAAGAGCCTCTAAGAATTCGCGTTAACTTTTGCTATCTTTAAAGCGGAGCTTCTATAATAAATGTTGATAGCGTATTTTAATTTTTGTTAGCTCAGAAGAGAGGCTCTAGGTTTTATGACTTCATTTCACCAAGAACATGGGCAAAGTACTCAATTAATTTTATATATTATTTTCCACACTGCCCTACAGACTTTAAAGCAAGCCTATAATACTTTTGTTGCTCTCTAGTTAATCATATACAATGAAAAAGTTCTAATACATTAACGATATCCCCAAAATCCTTAAAGATTGGATGTTTTGTGACATCGTTAATGTAAGAACTTTATTGCATTTATATAGTTTAAACATTAAAAAGTTTGGTGCTGTTTAATAATAGTGTTGATATTGGAATATTCTTTGATATTGTAGAAAGCAAATCTACTGCAAACCAGCATGTTTACAGTAAATATTTAAATATTTTTATAGGTTTATATTTAAATAGGTGAATGATAAAAATACCATTAATAGCTTTTAACAAAACTAAAAGTTTTAATTATAAAACGAATCATTGAGTATGTTGTATAGATAGATACTTATAATTGCGTACAAATGCTACATAGGCTGGGTGTAAAGAGCGAGAGCAGGTGTAGAAAATAATATCTTAATTTGATTGATAACTTTGCCTATGTTCTTGGCGAAGTAATACTGAAAAGCTTAGAGCCTCTCTTCCGAGCAAGCTAAAAGTAACTTAAGTTTACTAAAGATATTTCAAAGCCTTTGGCTATTAAAGAAATAAGAAGTCAAAGCGAGTTCATAGAGGCTCTTAGCTTTTTTGCATTACAAGCCTTAGAACATACGCAAAGGAATCATAAAGTAAAATAATATTTTCTACACTAGGCTCTAAGGTCTTTACGCCACAGCCTGCTGCCATTTTGTTTCGCAATTTTTTTAGGGGTTGAATTTATGTTGAAGAAAATTAGGGGATATATTAATAAAGGGTTTAAATTTCTTTATAGAAATAGAGGATATTTTATTTTGGCTCTTATTGCTGCTATTATAATTTTATCAGCATATGAGTACTATGGTCAGTATTTTCATGAACTTAAAAATCCTAAGAGGATTAAAAAGATAGTATTATCTTACGGACAGTATAGCGTATTTGCCTTTTTAGGGCTTCAAGTTATTCAGGTGATTGCCTTTTTTATACCCGGTGAGGTTATTCAGATTGCTGGAGGGTATATCTATGGAGCTTTTATAGGCGGGCTTTTGACGCTGCTTGGAATTACTATTGGAAGTGCAATTGTTTATATAGTTTCAAGGGCTTACGGTAAACCATTTATAAGGAAAATCATATCTGAAAAGCATTTTACATTTTTTGATAAATTACTAAGGCTTGGAAGTATAAAATATGTTGTATTGCTTTTATATCTTATTCCAGGAATACCTAAGGATGTGCTGGGATATATATGTGGTATTTCGGATATCTCCTTTAAGGATTTTATTGTATATTCAACTATAGGAAGAATACCAGGCATATTCATATCAGCTTACTTTGGCTCAAGGATGTATTCCGGGCATAAAGGGGCATTGATAGCTATTGCAGTTATTATGTCCTTATTATTTATAGTTGGTGTTTTTAAAGGAGAAAAAATAGTAAAACTGATGATAAAAAAGGAACAATAGCATAATAAAGGCAATATTGTTTTTATTTGAATATTATGATACAATCAAAACAGTTAAGTGGAGAGATGGGGGATAAACATGGATTTTGCTAGTATTAGAGACATGATAGCAAAAATTGAGGGAGTATTAAATGTCAAGGTTGTAAATGAAAACGATGAGCTTGTAGAAGTTCACATTCTTGCTAACAGTTTAAGAGCTCCAAAGCAGATAGTTAGGGATATAGAATCAGCACTTTTAGCTGCATTTGACTATAGAATAGATAGAAAAATTATAAGTATTGCTCAAATTCAAACAGAAGATAATGATCCAATTAGAAGAGTAAGATACAGCGGTATAGATTTTAAAACAGAAGGCAGCGCTTTAGAGTGCAGTGTAAGATTAACTCATGACGGAGAAGAATATGAGGAACCTGTAACCTTAGTAAAAACCGTCGCAAACGCAAAGAGAATTGTTGCTGAGGCAGCAATTAAAACAATAGAAAAAATTCTTGGACAAGCTTACTTGTTCAGTGTAGAAGATGTAATTTCCAGTGCAAGTAGAAACATTACATATATAACTGTTATCGTTAGTATGGTTATTGATGATAGAGAGGAACTAATGATAGGTTCTGCTATAGTGAAAAATGACATAAACGAAGCTATAGCAAAAGCAGCTTTGGATGCTGTAAATAGAAGAATCCAAAGAGGCGTTTAACACTGTTTATAAAGACCGGTTAATTTTTTTTAATTACCCTTAGCGGAGTGAAATATGACAGTTCTTAGCGGAAAGCTGTTAATATTCGATAAGGGGGAATGTCCAAATGAAAACAAGAAAGTTAATACCTTTACTATTAGCCATACTTGCACTTTTAGCTGCAGGTGGCTCAATGTGGAGTTGGGGCTAAAATATTAGCATAACCGGTCTTTATATATAATAAAGGGGGATACTATGAAAGATCTGCCGTTAAAACTTAAGGCTTTTTTGGCTATATTATATGTTTTTACATTATTAACATTAATATTTTTATATGACAGTAAGATGTTTATGCATTTTCAATTTAGTTATATAAAAATAGTTTTTTTTGGTATTCTCTTAGCTGTAGCAGAAAGTTTTAGAATTAGTTATAAAGAGATGGCAATAAGTACTGGACTTGCAGTATTAATTGCATCTGTTATCTTGTTTGGTCCATTAGCTACAAGCATTATAATAGTATTAGGATTTACTTTAAGAATTCGCAATATAGAAGGTAAGTACCAGCATGTATTAAATATCCCGATTTATCAAACTCTTTATAATTACTGCGTTCAAATTATACCTGTTATTTATTCTGGTCTAGCCTATTATAAGCTTGGTGGAACTTTTGATACAGAAAATTTATGGAACAAATTTTTCTTAATAATTATTTTTAGTATTATTTGTTTGCTCATAAATACCTTTCTAATTTCTATACTGTTTTCAATATTAAATAATAAAAATCCTTTATACTTTTTTATGGGTAATGTAAAACTAAGCTTACTTAACAGCTTGGTAATGACTCCCTTCGGTATAGGATTAGCCTATATGTTCAGTGAATATAAGTATGGAGGAGTACTTCTAATCATATTCCCTATAGTGCTTGTAAGATATACCTTCTATCTTTATCTTGAATCTAAAAATCAATATATTCAAACGGTAGATACTTTAATGCATGCTATGGAGGCAAGAGACAAGTATACTGAAGGGCATTCAAGAAGAGTTTCAGAAATTTCGACAATGATAGCGAAACAACTAAAATATGATGATTTAAAAACTGAAAGAATTCGTATAGCATCACTTCTTCATGATGTTGGTAAAATAGGGATTGATGACGGCATATTAAATAAGCCGGGAAGATTAACCAAAGAAGAATATGAAACAATTAAAAGTCACCCAGAAATAGGATATAACATTTTAAAAGATATAAAAAATTTAGAGGATATTCTCCCGATTATCAGAAACCATCATGAGAGATATGACGGCAAGGGATATCCGGATGGAAAGATGCCAGATGAATTAAGTCTTGATGTGTTTATTGTACAGCTTGCTGATACAATAGATGCCATGGTTACAGATAGACCATATAGAAAGGCATTAACTGAGTCGGAAGTTATCAGAGAGATAACTACCTATTCAGGTACGCAGTTTCATCCTAAGGTAGTAGAAGCATATTTAAGTATTTTGGAAAAGCGAAAGAAAGCGGTGTAGATATGTTCTTATTAGCATTAATAATTGCTGTAATAATAGGCTATTGCCTAAAAGGAAAATTAAGAAATATTGATGCGGAAAAGGTTAAGGGCTTATATCTTGTTTTTGCGGCTTTTTTTTTAGAATATATAGTTTTAACACTTTTAAGAAAAGGCAGTATAAAAATTGGAACAATAACTTTATTATCAGATATCATTATGTACTTAATGCTTGTGATTTTTACATATTTCAATAGAAAAGATAGATGGATTTTAATATTAGGAATAGGCTTTATGCTGAATGCAATTGTAATATTTGCAAATGGTGGCATGATGCCTGTAAGAGAAACTATTGTAAGATCGTATGGCTTTAAGGGCGATTTAGGTACAACCGGGCTATATAGATTTATAGATAAGAATACACATTTTGTTTTCCTTTCGGATATTATACCTTTAGGAAATCGCAAATTAGGTATTGCAAGCATTGGAGATATTGTGGAGTGCATAGGTGTGGCTGGATTTATTATAAAAGAAATGAAAAATAGGAATATAAAACCCTCTTGTGAAATTTAAATTTCACAAGAGGGTTTATTTTTTTATGCTCTGCTTATTTTCTTGGTTTTCCTATATGTAAAATACAAGATAAAACTAAACAATGCTATTAAAGCTAAAATCATAACTGCGCAGTGAAAGAAAAATTCCTGAGGCAGTACATTTATTATTGGATCTCGAACCGGGTCAAACTCCCAATAGTCATTGGTGAAAAATAACTTATGGAAAGCTGTAAAGCTTTTGTCAAAATTTATTGCAAAAGGAATTGATAAAAACACCGGTATGACAATAAGCATAATAGAGCTAAACTTTAGGAATAAAAAGTTCTTTATTTTAGTCATGTATATGATTCCTATGAGGCTTAAAACTCCGCATATATACATTAAAGTATTAAACTTCATAAAGATATCTTTAACTTCCTTAAAGTGAATTTCACCTTCTCTAGACATCTTAAAGGAAGGCATGCTTAGTTTTGTAATTTTTTTATCCTGAATATAATCAATCAGTATATTATAATTTTTCATAATCTCTTCTTTTTTCATTCCGTAGTCTGTAGCTATATTTAGGTGATCCAGATCATAAAAGTACAGCTGTCTAAAAGCAAGAGTGCCTTTAACAGCAAGGGATAATAAAAATATGCTTAAAGATAAAGACAATATTATAGTAATAAGTTTTTTCATGTATACTCCCCCGTTCTTTGTATATTTATTATTTTAAACACTGAATAGAGTTAAGTCAAACTAAAAAAGGTTCCAGCTATAATAATGCTGGAACCTTTTTTATTATGGGGGGATATGGGTTATTTCCCCTTCTCTTTATCTCCATAACCTCTTGTAGGGACGGTTGAAACTATAAAACCTACAAGAATAGATACAAGAGCAGGGGCAACTATATTTATATATTGGATATATCTAGTTCTGTAAAGTGCTAACGCAGTAATTCCTGTAATAATCAAAGAAGCTAAAAATATTAATATAACAAATTTAGCAAAGGAACTTAAGAATTTTTCATAAAGCCTATGTCTTGTTGGTCCACTAATTATTGCTCTAAAGATAAAATATGAAACTAAAATAAGTACTATATCAGCACCTGCTGCTATTAAAAAATTTCTCATTTTTTTCATCCTTTCATTAAGCCGTTTAACAATTTAAGAATTCAACAATTTAACTATATAAACATTTATATTTTTGCCCAAAATTTAATTTTTACGCAGAATATTCAAAATAAAATATAAAGGGTTTATGCAAATTTTTATAAAATCATGTATAAATATGCTGTTAAGTATGCATATTTTGACAAAACCGACCATGGTATCGTTTACTTTAGTTTCTGTTGTAATAATATGAAGGTATGGCTGAGAGAGTAGTGTAACAAACAACGTCTTTATCGAATAAATATAAAAATTTAATGGATAATTATAAAAATATACTTGCATAAATATAATAATATATGTATAATAATACATGTAGTGATTAACAAAATTAATTTTATAAATTTATTAATATTTATTCAGGGAGGAATTGTAGATGAAATCAAAGTTATCAAAAATCACAGCAATTTTACTTACAGTATTTTTTACTTTAGGACTTGCAGCATGTGGAAAAAGTGCAGAGTCAACAGGGGCAGCAGCTTCAAAGGCAGAAACTAAGGTTGATAAAATTAAGAAAGCCGGGAAAATAGTTTTAGGAACAAGTGGTGACTATCCACCATATGAATTTCATAAATCAGTAGACGGTAAAGATACAATAGTTGGTTTTGATGTTGAAATAGCAAAAGAAATAGCAAAGGATCTTGGAGTAAAGCTTGAAGTTAAGGAAATGGATTTTAAAGGACTTTTAGGTGCTCTTCAATCAGGAAATGTTGACTTTGTTCTTGCAGGTATGACACCAACAGAAGAGAGAAAACAAAGCGTTGATTTTTCAAATGTATATTACACTGCAGTTCAAAAGGTAGTTGTAAGAACTGAAGATAACGATAAAATTAAAGCTGTTTCTGATTTAAAAGGAAAAGCTGTAGGAGTTCAAAAGGGTGCTATACAAGAAACTATAGCAAAAGAACAGATGCCTGATTCAGAGGCAAAAGCATTGGGAAAAGTTTCAGATATAGCTTTAGCTTTAAAAACTAAAAAGATAGATTCAGCAATTATCGAGGAACCTGTAGCAAAATCCTATGTTAACGCAAACAGTGAATTTAAAATATCAGATATAGTTCTTAAGACTGAAGACGCAGGTTCAGCAGTCGCTGTTAACAAGGGAAATAAGGAACTTATTGATCAAGTAAATAAAACTTTAGACAGACTTACTAAAGACAAAGCTATAGAAAAGCTTGTAACAGACGCAACAAATTCAGTAGAAAATTAATAATATACAAAATTATAGGTTAGATTGCTTAAGCTTTCTAACCTATATGTAGCGCAATAAAGTTCTTACATTAATGCTGTCATAAAACATCCAATCTTAAAGATTTTTAGGACATCATTAATGTATTAGAACTTTTGCATTATATATATTTTAAAGTGGTAACAGGATGGAGGGATAGTTCTTGAATTTTTCGTTTTTATCAAAATACTATATGTTTTTTATAAATGGAGCTAAGTTTACAATAATTTTGGCATTCTTTACTGTGTTATTTGGAGTTTTACTTGGACTTTTACTTGCACTTATGAGAATATCCAAAAGCAAGGTTTTAAATTTAATTGCGACGGCTTATGTAGAATTCATAAGGGGTACGCCTTTAATGGTTCAAATTTTTATAATTTATTATGCACTGCCTGATTTAATAGGCGTTAATTTGCCGGAAATGGTTTCAGCTGTATTGGCACTCTCAATTAACAGTGGTGCTTACGTAGCAGAGGTAATAAGAGCAGGAATACAGGCTGTAGACAAAGGTCAGATGGAAGCTTCACGCTCGCTTGGAATGCCTTATGGAATGGCTATGAGGTATATAATAATTCCTCAGGCTATAAAAAATATTCTTCCTGCACTAGGCAACGAATTTATAACAGTTATAAAGGAATCTTCAGTTGTTTCGGTTATAGGGATTAAGGAGCTTATGTACAATGCTGATACAGTTAGAGGAAATACCTTTAGAGCCTTTGAACCTTTAATTATAGCGGCTCTTATGTATTTTGTGATGACCTTTACGCTTTCAAAGCTTATGGGTAGGTTTGAAAGGAGATTGAAAAACCGTGATTAGTGTAAATAACTTAAATAAAAAGTTTGGAAAGCTTCATGTACTAAAAGGTATTAATATAGAGATAAATAAAGGTGAGGTTGTTGTAGTTATAGGTCCAAGCGGCTCGGGTAAAAGTACTTTCTTAAGATGTTTAAATAGACTTGAAGAGCCTTCCGATGGGGTTATTATCTTTGAAGGTACTAATATTATGGATAAAAACAATGACATTAATAAGCTTAGAGAAAAGATGGGCATGGTGTTTCAACAGTTTAATTTGTTCCCCAATATGACAGTATTAGACAATATATCCTTATCTCCCAGAAAGCTTAAAAATATGTCGAAGGAAGCAGCAGAAAAAATTGCTTATACTCTTTTAAAAAGAATAGGATTAGAGGATAAAGCAGCAAGTTATCCAGGACAACTCTCTGGAGGGCAGAAGCAAAGAATTGCTATAGCAAGAGCACTTGCCATGTCTCCGGACGTGATGCTTTTTGATGAACCTACCTCAGCTTTAGATCCTGAAATGGTAGGAGAAGTTTTAGACGTTATGAAAGAACTTGCAGCAGAAGGTATGACAATGGTGGTTGTTACTCATGAAATGGGCTTTGCTAAAGAAGTTGGAGATAGAGTTATTTTTATGGATGAAGGAAAGATTCTTGAAGAAGGGACTCCGGAAGAGATATTTTCAAATCCTAAAGAGGCAAGAACACAGGATTTTTTGAGAAAAGTTTTGTAGACATATAGAAAGTAATTAGATTATTAATACTTTCAATATAGATTAAACACGGAATTAATGGAGTACAGAAAGAACGCAGAAGAAAAATATATAAACTCTTCTGCGTTTCTCCGTTATTTCCGTGTTTATTTTTTATAGTGAGTATATAAATTTATAAGGTTTTGGATATAATATCAGATGTTTGGATAATATTAGTAAAATATTTTAGTTCAGTTTTCTAAAGATTTAGCATAATAATGAAAACGTGAGTAAAATAGCAAAATAGTAATGTAAATTGATATAAAATTAAATATTTAGCTTTAAATGAGCTAAAAAGTAAATCTTGGAATTTGAAATTATAAGTGGTATTATTTATTATAATAATTGTATTAGCACTCAACAATAACGAGTGCTAATAAAAGTATGTTAATAATAAAATAAATTTAAATACATTAAGGAGGGGTTTAAATGAAAGTTAGACCACTTGGTGACAGAGTAGTTATTAAAAAATTAGAGGCAGAAGAAAAAACTAAAAGCGGCATAGTATTAACCGGTGCTGCAAAGGAAAGACCACAAGAAGCTGAGGTTGTAGCAGTAGGACCTGGTGGAATGGTTGAGGGAAAAGAAGTTAAGATGGAAGTTAAGGTTGGAGATAAGGTATTATACTCCAAATATGCAGGAACAGAAGTTAAGGTAGATGGCGAAGAGTACACTATCTTAAAGCAAGACGACATATTAGCAGTTGTAGAATAATAAATTTAAGTTTGGAGGGTTAGACATGGCTAAGAAGATTATATATGGTGAAGAAGCTAGAAGAGCAATGCAAAAAGGTGTTGACGAACTTGCTAACACCGTAAAGATTACACTAGGACCTAAAGGAAGAAACGTAGTTCTTGATAAGAAATTTGGTGCACCACTAATAACTAACGATGGTGTTACTATAGCTAGAGAAATAGAATTAGAAGACCCATTTGAAAACATGGGAGCTCAACTTGTTAAAGAAGTTGCTACAAAAACTAACGATGTAGCAGGAGATGGAACAACTACAGCTACACTTCTTGCTCAAGCAATAATAAGAGAAGGCTTAAAGAATGTTACAGCTGGTGCAAATCCAATGCTAATAAGAACTGGTATAAACATGGCTGTTAACAAAGCTGTAGAAGAAATTAAAAATATTTCAAGACCTATAGAAGGTAAAGAAGATATTGCTAGAGTTGCTGCAATTTCTGCTGCTGATGAAGAAATTGGTAAGCTAATAGCTGATGCTATGGAAAAAGTAGGAAACGAAGGCGTTATAACTGTTGAAGAATCTAAATCAATGGTAACTGAACTTGATGTAGTTGAAGGTATGCAGTTTGACAGAGGATATGTAAGTGCATACATGGTAACTGATACTGAAAAAATGGAAGCAGTTTTAGATGATGCATTAATACTTATTACAGATAAGAAAATATCTAACATACAAGAAATACTTCCAATTCTTGAACAAATAGTTCAGCAGGGAAGAAAGCTTCTTATCATCGCTGAAGATGTTGAAGGTGAAGCTTTAGGAACACTTATTGTTAATAGACTTAGAGGAACATTCACATGCGTAGCTGTAAAAGCTCCTGGTTTTGGAGACAGAAGAAAAGAAATGCTTCAAGATATAGCTATATTAACAGGTGGAGAAGTTATTTCTGAAGAGTTAGGAAGAGAACTTAAAGACGTAACTATCGATATGCTTGGAAGAGCAGAAAGCATAAAGGTTTCTAAAGAAAATACTGTAATTGTTAATGGAAAAGGCGACAAGAACGAAATTCATGCTAGAGTTTCTCAAATAAGAGCTCAAGTAGAAGAAACAAGTTCAGACTTTGACAGAGAAAAGTTACAGGAAAGATTAGCTAAGCTTGCTGGTGGAGTTGCAGTTGTAAAAGTTGGTGCTGCTACTGAAACAGAACTTAAAGAAAGAAAGCTTAGAATTGAAGATGCACTAGCTGCTACAAAAGCTGCTGTTGAAGAAGGTATCGTTCCTGGTGGTGGAACTGCTTATATCAACGTAATCGGAGAAGTTGCAAAAGTAACTTCAGAAGATGCTGATGTTGCAGTAGGTATCAATATTATAAAAAGAGCTCTTGAAGAGCCAGTAAGACAAATTGCAATAAATGCTGGACTTGAAGGTTCAGTTATTATAGAAAAAGTAAGAAACAGCGAACCAGGTGTAGGCTTTGATGTTTTACACGAAACATATGTAAATATGATTAAAGCTGGTATCGTTGATCCAACTAAGGTTACTAGAAGTGCACTTCAAAATGCAGCTTCTGTAGCAGCTACTTTCTTAACAACTGAAAGCGTAGTTGCAGACATGCCAGAAAAGAACCCAGCACCAGCAATGCCAGCTGGCGGAATGGGAATGGACGGAATGTACTAAAAAAAATAGGGGCTCCTCGGAAACGAGGAGCCTTTTATAATGCTTTTAATCTGATATTAAAATATTTTTACAATAAATAAGAATATACTTTTGTTGAAAAATATGTCATTTTATACATAAAAATATATGTGGAAAAAGACAAAAAAAACGTTATAATTGTATATATACAAATGGGCACAAAAATAATTGTTGAATAATATTTAAAATAGAAAGAATTGTAAAATAGAGGTAGGCTTTATGGCAGTACAGCAAAAAAAAAGATTGGGTGATATGCTTGTAGAACTTGGCACTATAACCCAAAAGCAGCTTGAGGGTGAATTAAAAAATCAAAAGGTCACAGGAAAAAGACTAGGTGAACTGCTGATCGAAGACGGACTTATAACAGAGAATGAAATGCTTTCTTTGCTGGAAGTGCAGCTCGGTATACCTAGAGTGTATTTAGATATGATAGCAGTAGATGAACAAGCTGTTAAGACAATACCTCAGAGTTTAGCATTGAGATATAATTTGATACCGATTTCTTTTGATGAAGATAAGATTAATGTTGTTATGGCTGATCCGCTTAATATATTTGCTTTAGATGATGTTAAGATTGCATCAGGTTATGAAGTGGAGCCAATGCTATCAACTGAGCTTGAAATAAGAAAAGCAATTGACAGGTATTATTCTACTCAGGTAGTTAAGAAGGCAGCAGATGAACTTTCAAAGGAACAGTCAGTTAGATCAGAGGAACAAAACAGGGATGAAAATGAATTTGATGATATAAGAAACGCTCCAGTAGTTAAACTTATAGATACTATAATTGATAATGCAGTCAAGGCTAGAACAAGTGATATTCATTTAGAGCCTTTTGAGAACTTCGTTAAAATTAGATACAGGATAGATGGAGAACTTCAAGAAGTTTTAAGGACTCCAAAAGATACTATGGGAGCTTTGGTAACTCGTATTAAGATTTTAGCAAATTTGAATATAGCTGAGAAAAGAATACCTCAGGATGGAAGAATAATAACTCAAGCTGACGGTAAAGCTGTAGACTTAAGAATTTCAAGCCTGCCAACTGTTCATGGAGAAAAAATCGTTATAAGAATATTAAAGAGAGACAGCTTTTTAGTACCCAAAGAAGATTTGGGGCTCATCGGTGAAGAGGCAGAGAAGTTAGAAGAAATAATAAAAAGTCCACATGGAATTATTTTAGTAACTGGTCCAACTGGAAGCGGAAAATCCACAACTCTTTATACAATTCTGAACGACCTTAATAAACCTAATAGAAATATTATTACCGTAGAGGATCCTGTTGAATATTCAATGGAAGGAATAAATCAGGTAAATGTTAATACAAAAGCTGGTCTTACCTTTGCAGCTGGCCTTAGATCCATTTTAAGACAAGACCCAGACGTTATTATGATAGGTGAAATCAGAGATAATGAAACTGCTGAAATTGCGATAAGGGCAGCTATAACAGGTCACTTGGTTCTAAGTACGATTCATACAAATGATGCTTCTTCAACAGTGTACAGGCTTATTGATATGGGCATCGAGCCATATTTGGTGGCTACATCTCTAAATGGTATAATATCTCAAAGATTGGTTAGAAAGATATGTCCAAAATGTATGGAAGAATATGAGGCTACAAGCTATGAGAAAAATATGCTGGAAATTCCAGTTGAAGAAAGTCTTACATTGGGTAGGGGAAGAGGATGTAAGCATTGCAACGACACAGGCTACAAAGGCAGAATAGCAGCCTTTGAAATAATAAACATGGATAGAGAAATTAGAGAGGCCGTTATGAACGGTGTTAATTTGGATGAGTTTAGAGATTTATGCATGGCAAGAGGAATGAAAACACTTAGGGAGTCATGTAAGAAACTAGTATTAGATGGTATTACTACTGCAGATGAGCTTGTTAAAATAGCTTATTTAAAAGAATAGTATGAGGTGTTAATAATGCCGTTATATGAATATGAAGCTAAGACTATGCAGGGGACAGTGGTTAAAGGGAAATTAGAAGCAGTTGATGAAAATACTGTTATAACTAATTTAAGAAGTAAAAACTATTATCCGATGTATATTAGACCATATAAAGAAGCTTTTAATATAGAACTTAGCAATTACAAAAAAGTATCAGTTAAAGACATCGCAATTTTTTGCAGGCAGTTTGCTTTTACAACTTCTTCAGGTATAAGTATACTTAGAGCAATTAAAATTGTAAAAGAGCAGTCAGAGAACTTAAAACTTAAAAAAATTCTCGATGAAGTTTTTAATGATTTACAAAAGGGAAAAGACTTTTCGGAGGCACTCAGAAGGCACAAAGAAATGCCAGATATGCTTGTTAATATGGTGGAAGTAGGAGAAGTTAGCGGTACCTTAGACAGAATAATGGAGAGAATGGCAGACTACTATGATAAAGAATATAAGTTCAGCAAGAAGGTAAGCCAAGCTATGACTTATCCTATGGTGGTAAGTGTATTTGCCATAATAGTTGTTATAGTTTTGGTTGTAAAAGTACTTCCTACTTTTACAGGTATGCTTAGTAGTCTAGGCGTTGGCGAGTTACCCTTACCTACTAGAATAGTTATGGGTATAAGCAATGCAATAAGAAATCAGGGGCTAGTAATATTAGCAGCTCTGGCCTTCTTAGTTCTATTAATTAGAATAGCTCTAAGAAATGATGAAGTTATACAATTTGTTGATAGGTTGAAGCTAAATATCTTTATATTTGGCAAGCTAAATAAGAGGATTGTAACAGCAAGATTTGCGAGAACTTTTGGAACGCTTATTGCAAGCGGAGTATCCCTTATACAAAGCATAGAAATCTGTGCAAATGTTGTAGGAAATAGAATTATTGCAGATGCTCTTAGATCATCAAGAGATGAAATAAAAAAAGGTACAAGCCTAGGGGAAACCCTAGAGGTTAGAAATATTTTTCCAATGATGCTTACTCAAATGATTAAAATAGGTGAAGAATCAGGTACCTTGGATTCAATTTTGGAAAAAACAGCAGAATTCTATGACAATGAGGTTGATACGGCTACAGCTCAGCTTGCAACTTTAATAGAACCGTTAATCATTATAGTCCTGGCAGTAGTTGTTGGATTTATAGTTCTTTCAATCATACTTCCTATATTCAGCATGTACAGTGCTATGGGAAGCTAACTTAGTAATTTTTATTTTATAAAAATTAAAATATAATCTTATATCTTAAAGGAGGGGAATTTTATGACAAACAATTTTAATAATATTACTATAAATGAAAAGGGGGAGAAAGAAATGAATAAGAACGCAAAGAAGAAAAAAGGTTTTACATTAGTTGAATTGATTGCTGTTATTGCTATATTAGGAATTTTGGCTGCTGTTGTTGTACCAAAGGTTACTTCTTACACATCAAGTGCAAAGACTGCTGCTAAAAAGACAGATGCAAGTTCTATTATTAATGCTATAGCGGTTTATAATGCACAAGCTGTAGGTGCTCAAATAACTGATACTACGACTTTAGCTCAAATTAAAGCTGGAACTTATGATGCTACTGCAACACATACACTAGACACAACTAATGCTTCACAGGCTGTAACTGATTTAGAAGCTACAGTTACATCTGTAACTAATAAAGCGTCAGGCGATCATTCAGGTTCTGCAACTGTAACAACTGATGGAGCAGAAATAGGAACTAGCACTACTTATGGAGCTTTAAAGACTTTATTGGGACAATAATTTCATATAATAAATTTCTATTCTTGAGGAGATATCTCCTCAAGAATCATTATTCTTTTTGGAGGAACAATGCAAACTTTTTTAGTTTTAATATACGGCCTTTTAATCGGTAGTTTCCTAAACGTATGTATCTACAGAATCCCACGAAATGAATCAATATCCTTTCCACCATCACATTGTACTAATTGTAAAAACAGAATAAAGTGGTACGATTTAGTACCAGTTATAAGCTATATTTTTTTAAAAGGAAAATGCAGATATTGTGGAGAAAAAATTTCAGTTAGATATCCACTTATAGAGTTGACAACAGGTGTTATTTTTTTAGCACTTAATATAGAGTATGGACTAAGTTTTAGTTTTTTTAAGTATGCTGTTTTAGTATGCTTTTTAATTGTTATAGGTATGATTGATTTAGATACTACAGATGTATATCTAAAAACCACACTGCCAGGCATAATTATCGGAATTATATTAATAATTACAGGTTATTTTATTGGATACTATTTTAAAAGCGATATGCTATATTATGCTTATGGAGGCCTCTTAGGGGGAGGATTAATATCCTTAATTATACTGCTAACTAAAGGAATGGGCTGGGGTGATGCTGAAATATGCCTGCTCACAGGGTTGTTCCTTGGATTTAAGTTAACTATATTGATGTTATTTTTCGCCTTTGTATTTGGAGGATTTATTGGAGTTTTATTAGTTTTATTAAAAAAGAAATCAAGAAAAGATTACATACCCTTTGGACCATTTATTTCAGCAGCAGGAATCTTTACAATTCTATTTGGAGAAAAGATTATTGCATGGTATATAGGGTTGTTTTAATAAAGGTGATTTAATGAGTAAAAAAGGTTTCACTTTAATAGAAATCATAGCGGCAATTGCTATATTTTCAATAGCTATAGTAAGTATATCAGTAGGTCTTATGACAGCAACACGAACTTGGAAAAAGTCAGATGTTAAGCTTCAAACCATGTATTATGCACAGGGAATGGTTGAGGTGCTTACGGGCAGCGATATAAATAAGCTGAAGAGCATGGGTACAGATCTTGTAAATGGGTCGTCTTGTTTTGTTTATTTCAATCAAGATTATAATAATTTTTCTTTATATTTTCTAAAAAATGGAGTTGCATCCGTAAGCAACACCTTTTCTGATACAGCAAACCCAAATAATTTTATAGGGTGGTATAATTCCGGTCCTGCTATAAATAGCTTAGTATCTTCAGAAGATTATAATGCTGGCAGTACTGATGCAAATTTATACAACAAGTGTATAGCAAATAATACAACTAAAAAAAAATACGGCGGATATGTTATGTTAAAAAACAGTGGAGACAATCTTTACTTAAAGGTTAGGATTTGGGACTTGCAATTTGGACAAGATAGCGGAAGTACAAGAGAGATTTATATGAGGTGATGATTTGAGAAAAAAAGGCTTTACTTTAATAGAGCTTTTAGCTGTAATTGCAATAATGGGAATTGTGTTTGTTATAATATACTCAATATACAGCAGCAGTCAAAGAATTTATAATACTGGGTATTCTCAAATTCAAATACAAAATTCTGCGAGAAAAGCTGTTAATGCAGTAAGTAAAAGTATAAACGATGCGCAAAGCGTAAGTATAGTTTCAAGTAATGCAAGTAATATTACTATTGATGATAAGACCTTTTCTAATATCCCTAATTTAACAAAATCACTTTTGTATGTTAATCCGGCTGATAATTCTGCTGAGCCTTATTTATATGTTATCGAAAATAGCAGCGAACTTCACAGAGTTTATACTTCTGGCACGGATGAATTAATAACTACTTTTATTGACTACAATAATACGACTGTTAATATGCCGATAGCTACTCAACATACATATTCTATAAAATTTTCAGTTAAATATGGAAGTTTTTCTGAAAGCTATACAACTTATAGCTCTATTAATAATGGGGGGTAATTTTATGAAAAAGAAGGGGTCGGCCCTGGTTCTTATGGTTGCAGTTATATCATTGCTGTTAATACTTTCTGTTTCAATAGCAACTTCATCCTCAAGTACCTTTAAAACAGCTTTTGCTTTTGATTACATGGATAAAGTAAATCTTGCAGCGCAATCAGGTATAGAAAAAGGTATGTCTCAGCTTGGTATGAAGTCTAATATGAAGCACTTAAGCGGTTATTTGGTTGGAAATACTGCTAGCAGCATTCCTGAAATAAGCTTAACCTTTGATAATAATATAAGCTGTTCTGTAAGCTTTGATACTAGCGACAGTGATAATATTACCATATATTCTTATGCACATACCAGTGATAACAAATATCAGAAGAAACTAACTAAAGTTGTGGCTAAAAATAATAAACCTGTAGCTAATCCAGATGGTAAGCCAGATAGTATTACAGTATCTATAAATAATGAAATTCATATAAATGTTTTAGCTAATGATATTGATGAAGATGGCGATATTCTTAGCATAACAAATGTAACAGCGGCTTCTAAAGGAAATGTATCAATTAATCCTGATGGAAGCGATTTAATTTATAAGGCAACATCAGCAGGAGATGATACCTTTACCTATACAATTAGTGATGGTTATGGAGGGGAAAGTGTTGGCGTAGTTAATGTTAAAGTTACTTCCGTAAACACTCCCCCAATTGGTGAGGAGGACAGTAAAACAGTTAATCTTAACTCAACAACAAGCATTAATGTTTTAGCTAATGATAGCGATGATGATAATGATAATATTATAGTATCAAGAATTTTAACCTCGCCGAAAAATGGAAATATAGTTTCTTTTGGAAATGATATAGTATATAAGGCTACAAGTATTGGCACAGATGTATTTACTTACGAAATCAGCGACGGCCGCGGAGGTGTTGGCAGTGCTAAGGTAACTGTTAATATAATAGATCAGTCCGCAACTATTAACTCGGGCTTATTTACTACTATGAGAAAGTTTATGGTAGGAAGCGTTACTACTAATACGGCTAATGATTCATTAAACTTTAGTGTGAAGCCGGGAAATGGAAATATTTTGTCTGGTGATGAGAACTTTTTACTCTTGAATCCTATACAGAATGGAACAGGTTTTAGCAATAACTATACTTTTTCAAAGGGGAATAATACTCACGGAGTAAAAGTAACATCAGATAATTTTTTCACTATCGGTACATCCACCAGTAATGTAGTTCCTCAGCTTAATAATTCAGGAACTTTTGGAATGTGGATTTTATACTCAGGGAGATATTATTATAAATCTAATTCTGATTTAGTAATTGATCCTAGTCTAAATAATGCCTTTATGCAAGGTTTGATGAATAATAATACTTATCCGAGGGTTATTTTGGTTAATGGTAATATTACTTTGAAGAATATTACTTCGCAATTTTCCAGTAAGTATTTAGATCAGTTGGTAATCTACAGTACCGGAGGATATGGGCAGGGAACCATAAATTTGAATAATTGCATTTTAGGTTCCTATCAGAATAAAAATAAAATGAAGGATATTGATATTTGTTTTATAGCAAATACATTAAATATTATTGGTTCAAATACAGTAAGCTATGCTAGAGGCAATTCTAGCCTGCCAAGCGTTGGTAATGACCCAGTAATTAGAGCAATTATAACTAATAATATTCAGTCGAGTATAAACTGGAAATAGCATTATAGATCATAACTAAAGATTAATGAGGTGTTAAATTGTTTATGGACAATATTATAAATAGCGAAACTATCGCTATTTATATAGGTAACAATTATATAAAAATTCTTATTGGAAATAAAAAGAAGATAAGTCAGTTTCATAATATAAAGGTTCCGGAAAATAGCGTATTAGATGATAAAATAATTAATCTAGATGCTGTATATGAAGTGCTTGATAACTTCTTAATGGAAAGAAAAATTAAAACAAAGAATGTATCCTTTGCCATCCATGGACAGGATATTGTTGTAAGACATATTGATGTACCGATTATGGATGAGAAAAATATTAAGGATGCTATTGAGTGGGAGGTAAATCAATACCTCCCTGATGAAGGGAAAAATCATTATATTGATTTTGAAGTATTAGGAAAGATAATAGACGAAGATAAGAAGATGTATAAGGTATTGACAGCAGCGGTTCCTAAGGAAAAAGTTGATATTCATCTTGAACTTTGTGAAAGACTTAATCTAAATTTAAAATCCATAGATATTTCTGCAAACTGTGCCGCTCGCGTATTTAAGAATATTTCTACTGCAGATAAATCTATAGATAGCATAGGAATTATTGACATCGGAAATAAGAACAGCAGTATTATAATACTGGATAAAGGAAAACTTTTCATGGAAAGAGAGGTACCTTTCGGTATAGATAATGTACTAAGAGAGGTAACTAAAAGAATTGATTTAGATAACAATGAAGCTTTTGACTTCATATTGAACGATTTTAGCTTTTCTAATATTAATGAAGATAATGAAATTGAAAATAGAATCAAAACTTTATTTGATAATGTATTATCTTCGTTTAGCAAGATTATTCAATTTTATACTACTGGAAAAGTTACAAAAAAGTTAGATAAGATATATATAACTGATCTTGGCCCCAAGTTTAAAGGGCTAGACAAATATATTGAGGAATATTTTCAAACTAATGTAGAAATACCAGATTCTCCTCAAAAAATAAACCTAAAGGTAAAGCTGCCGAGTGACTGTGAATTGACGTCTTATATAAACACCTGTGGGCTTTTGCTTAGAAAGGAGTAGGTATGAGAGAACTTAATTTAATTCCTTATACTATTAAAGCTGAAAGAGAAAAAAAATTAAGAATAAAAAACTATGTTTCTCTGGCTGTAATATTGATTTGTTTATTATTTATATGTGTTTATATACCTAAGCTTGAAAGCAACAGACTTAAAAATAAGGAGATGAACTTAAGCCAGCAAATAAGTTTAAGTTCAAAAGTTATACAGGATAATAAAAAGGTTAATAGTGAAATCAGTCAAATAAATGATTACGATAAAAAAATCGTCAGTCTTTCAAAGCAAAGAGTTTTAGTAAGTGATAGGATAAAGGAACTTCAGAGCTTTATGCCTAAAGATGTTGTTTTAACGAATTTGAACTTTACAAAAAACGTTATTACAATAAATGGAGTCACAGCCAATTTTAATTCAATAGCTGAATTCGCGGCAAATTTAAAAGGAACCCAAAGTTTAAAAAACTCCAATATAGTTAATATAAATAATTCAGCTGGCAACTCCAGTTCTAAGTATAGTTTCACTATAAATATAAGTTATTAAAACTTAAGGGTATCTAATCTAGGGGGTAAATCGGTGAAGAGTTTAAGTAAAAGAGAGAAGATATTAGTTATAGCTATGCTCTCCATAGCTATATTTTATGCTTATTATAAGTTATTCCTATCTCCGGCTATCAGCGAAATAATGCACTCAAAATCTGTTGTTAGCGATTATAACAATCAATTGCAACAATTGAGGCTAACTAGCGATAGTAATAAGAAGCTTGATACTCAGCTGCAGGAGATGGGGAAAAAGTTTGAAGAATCTACTAAGGCTTTGCCACAGAGTGCAAGAGAACCCGAGGTAGCTTATAATTTAAAAGCTATGGCTGATGGGAGCAATGTAAAAGTTGATAATATAAGCTTTGGGCAACCAGCTAGTTCTGCTGCTACCCAGCAGAGTAATGGGCAAAATAATAATACAAATAGTCAAACCGGTGTTATGAATTTGCCAGTGACGCTACTAGTTACAGGAGATTATAACAGTATAATAAATTTTACAAGTTCTATAGAAAGTGGAAGCAGACTCGCCGAGATTGAAACTTTAAATATTTCACAGGGAAGTTCTTTACTTCAGGCAAATATAAACGTAAATTTCTACTATGTAAATGGAACTGGATCTAATTCAGACAAATTTGATTTTAATCATGGAGCTTATGGAAAGGATAACCTATTTAAATAGTATTTCCATTGACAAAACATAAATCTTTCATTACAATAATATAAATAAATTAAATATTGCATTTTAACTCGTATATCCCCTGAATATGGCAGGGAGTATCTACCGGAAGCCGTAAATTTCCGACTATGAGTGATTTATAGCTATGCATTTGCTGCATACTAATTTCACTTATGGTTTTTTGTAAGAGATATTGGTATGCTTTTTATTTTATATATATAAAGTAAAAATTCTATTACATTCTGCTTTCGCAAAAATCCCTGAAGATTGGATATTTTGCTCTGCACAATGTGAGAATTTTATTACTTTATATGTAAATGCAGCTTCTGGAAAAATCACAAATAATTATAAAGAAAGGAAGTTGAAAAAATGGCAGTAATTTTAAAACAAGCTTATACCTTCGATGATGTCCTATTAGTACCTCAAAAATCTGAGGTGTTACCTAAAGATGTAATACTTGAAACTAACTTGACAAAGACCATTAAGCTTAATATTCCTTTAATAAGCGCTGGAATGGACACTGTTACGGAATCTAAGATGGCTATTGCTATGGCTAGAGAGGGCGGAATTGGAATCATACACAAGAATATGAGCATCGAAAGACAAGCAACAGAAGTGGACAAGGTTAAAAGACAGGAAAACGGAGTAATAAGCGATCCTTTTTCACTTTCGCCAGAAAATACAATTGAAGAAGCATTGGCTCTTATGAGCAAATATAGAATTTCAGGGGTTCCTGTAACAGTAGAAGGAAAGCTGGTTGGGATTTTGACTAATAGGGATATTATTTTTGAAAATGACCATACTAAGGCTATTTCAGAGGTAATGACTTATGAAAATCTTATTACTGCATCAGAAGATACTACTATCGAAGAAGCTAAGGAAATATTAAAAAGGCATAAGATAGAGAAACTTCCTTTAGTAGATAGAATGAATAATTTAAGGGGACTTATAACCATTAAGGACATTGATAAAGCAATTAAATTTCCTAATGCTGCAAAGGACTTTAGAGGAAGACTTTTGTGTGGAGCAGCTGTGGGTGTAAGTGCCGATATGATGGATAGAGTGGAAGCGCTTTATAAAGCAGGAGTAGATGTTATTGTAATTGATACAGCACATGGACACTCTTTTGGGGTTACAGAAGCTGTCAGAAAAATTAAGAAAAGCTATCCAGGGCTTCAAGTTATTGCAGGAAATGTTGCAACTGCAGAAGCAACTAGAGACTTAATTGAAGCTGGCGTGGACTGTGTTAAGGTTGGAATAGGACCAGGCTCAATATGTACAACAAGAGTTGTTGCTGGAGTAGGAGTACCTCAGCTGACAGCAGTTATGGACTGCGTAGAGGAAGCTAAAAAACATGGTATACCTGTAATTGCTGATGGAGGAATTAAGTACTCTGGAGACGTTGTTAAGGCTTTAGCAGCTGGAGCAAAGATTGTAATGATGGGATCATTGTTTGCAGGCTGTGAGGAAGCTCCGGGAGAAATGGAAGTTTATCAGGGCAGAAGCTATAAGAGCTATAGAGGCATGGGTTCTTTGAGTGCAATGGCACAGGGCAGCAAGGATAGATACTTCCAAGAAGGAAACAAAAAGCTTGTTCCAGAAGGAATCGAAGGAAGAGTGCCTTATAAAGGATATATAGCAGAAACAATTTATCAGCTTCTTGGAGGCTTGCGCTCAGGTATGGGTTATGTTGGAGCTGCTAACTTAGAGGAGCTTAATGATAGAGCGGTATTTGTTGTTCAAACAGCATCAGGACTTAGAGAAAGCCATCCTCATGATATAGTTATAACAAAGGAAGCACCTAATTACAGTGTAAATTAAGCGGATAGCAAAGCTACTGCAAGCCAGCATGGTTTCAGTAAATATTTAAATATTTTTATAGGTTTATATTTTAATAGGTAAATGATATAAAGGCTATTAATTACTTTTAAGAAAGCCTGCGGACATTTCAGTCCGCAAAATTATTAAAGGAGGACTACATGAGAGAACTTATTTTAATTATAGATTTTGGTGGACAATATAATCAGCTTATAGCGAGGCGTGTTAGAGAAGCAGGAGTATACTGCGAGATTGTTCCATATACTTATACTTTAGAAAAAATAAAAGAAAAAAATCCAAAAGGTATAATTTTTACAGGCGGCCCTAACAGTGTATATGGGGAAGGAGCACCAAGGGTCGATAAGGATATATTTGATTTAAATATACCTGTTCTTGGAATTTGTTATGGGCAACAGTTAATGTCTTATACTTTAGGTGGAGAAGTTGAAAGCGCTAAAATAAGAGAATATGGAAAAACTGAGGTTGTTCTAAACAGCGAAAGTAAGCTTTTTAAAGATATAAATATGAAAGAGCAGTGCTGGATGAGTCATACTGATTTTGTTGCTAAAGTTCCTGAGAACTTTAGTATCATAGCAAGCACAAATGGCTGTGAAGCAGCTGCTATGGCAAATGATAGTAAAAGGTTGTATGGAGTTCAGTTTCATCCAGAGGTAGAACATACACCTTTCGGTCAAAAGATGCTTACAAACTTTTTATATAATGTCTGCGAAGTAGAAGGTGATTGGTCCATGTCTTCCTTTGCAGAGGAGAAAGTAAAAGCAATTAAAGAAATAGTAGGAGACAAAAAGGTTATTTGTGCTTTGTCCGGCGGAGTAGATTCTTCTGTAGCTGCTGTTATGGTTCATAAAGCCATAGGAAAGAATTTAACCTGTGTATTTGTTGATCATGGTCTTCTGAGAAAAGACGAAGGGGATCAGGTTGAAAAGATTTTTAAAGAGCAGTTTTATATGAATCTTATAAGAGTTAATGCAGAAGAAAGATTTTTAGGAAAGCTTAAAGGAGTAAGCGAGCCTGAGAGAAAGAGAAAAATAATCGGTGAAGAATTTATAAGAGTTTTTGAAGAAGAGGCCAATAAACTTGGACAAATAGATTTTCTAGTGCAAGGAACCATATATCCAGATGTAGTAGAAAGCGGTACAGGAACTTCAGCAGTAATAAAAAGCCATCATAATGTTGGAGGCCTTCCTGAAGATTTAGGATTTAAGCTTATTGAACCATTAAGAGAGCTATTTAAAGATGAGGTAAGAAAAGTTGGAGAAGAACTTGGAATTCCTCATAATTTAGTTTGGAGACAGCCTTTCCCAGGGCCAGGACTTGCTATTAGAGTTTTAGGAGAAGTTACAGAGGATAAGCTTTCAATAGTAAGAGAAGCAGATGCGATTTTTAGAGAAGAAATTGCTTTAAACGGACTTGAAAATAAAATATGGCAGTACTTTGCATGTCTTCCAAACATTCAATCAGTGGGAGTTATGGGAGACGAGAGAACTTACTGCCACACCATAGCCTTAAGAGCAGTAACAAGCTCCGATGGAATGACCTCTGACTGGGCTCATATACCATATGAAGTACTAGATAAGGTTTCAAGGAGAATAGTAAACGAAGTTAAGGGAGTCAATCGTATCGTTTATGACGTAACTTCAAAACCACCTTCAACTATCGAGTGGGAATAGAAAATATTTTCATTTATTAATACTATTAAGCACTCTAGAGATAGGGTGCTTTTGTTCTGGAGAAATTAAATCTAGCATTATTAAGTTTTTACGGAATACTATGATTATAAAGGCAAAGGAAATAAAATCAGTCATAGAAATTAAAGATGAAAATAAAGTGAAGACTACAAACAGAATATTTCAAAATATAATCAGCCTAAAAAAACAGATTAAACAAATGAAAGAATAGATCATCAATGAAAAAAATGATATTTATAATAGAGTTTAATTATTATCAAAACTTAAAGAGCTCGTTGCAGAGCTCTTTTCATGTATAAAAGTAGTCATGTTTTAGTATAGATTGCACACCTCAATGAAGAAAATAATATAAAAGGAGGACGATTTATGAATATAAAACATGAAGATTTTCAGAATATATTAGATGCAATAAAAGATAAACTCAAAGATAATATTGAGTTTGAAAAAATAAAATCTATTGAAAGCAACTTTGATACTAAAGGTATGATGTTTAAAAGAAGGGGAAGTTCACTCTCAGATGGTACTATCATCGTTGGAGAAGATAATGGATTTATTGCAATAGATGTAAGCAAGGCTGATAACGAAGTAATAAGCTTTGTATTAAAAGATATAAATGATAAAACAGGAATAGAAAATATTATCAACTGGTTTTTAGATAAATATAAATAACTTAAATTTGAGTCTTTGTAAAGACTCTTTTTTATATACAAAATCAAGGCGCTGGTGCAGAAGGTTAAACTTACTCCAAAACAACAAAGATTTGTTGAAGAATATCTAGTAGACTTAAATGCCACACAATCAGAAATCGGAGCAGGATATAGTTATAAAAAATGCAAACGAATAAGGAAATAGATTGTTAGCAATGTTAGTGTTCGCACATATATAGATCAGGCAGTGTCAGAATGTTCAAAGAGAGCGGGAATAGTCCAGGATATAGCAGTAAGAGAACTTGCAAGATTAGCCTTTGTAAATCCAGATGATGCTAATTAATGTTTTCACATATTTTACATTTCATTTACAGCAATATAGAAAAAGTATTCCTTTTTTATGGTATTTTAATATAAAGAGGGTGAGTAAATGAAATTAACTAAAACAAAAATAAGAATAATATGGGCGATAGTTATAGTTACGATGTTAGGACCTTTCGTTATGACATTTATAGTTAATGGAGTAAGAATGATACATAAATAGTATAGATGAATTTATTCGATAATTTACAATAGTAAGAGATAACTTATCAAAGGAATATAATATACCAATAAAATATTTTTCTTAATTCGCGTATTGACTCTATGGTTACCCATTACTTTATAATCAAGATAGACGACAGGGGTGCACACCTGTAAAGCCTTAAAAAGGAGGTTTCTATGTTTAAAATAGGTGAATTTTCAAATCTAAGCGGATTATCTATTAATACTTTACATCATTATAATGAAATAGACATTCTAAAACCTGAACAAGTTGATAAATTTTCAGGATATCGCTATTATAGTGCTAATCAGCTTGTTACTGTAAATAAAATTATGGCTTTAAAAGATGCAGGATTTTCCCTTAATGAAATATCCCGAATTTTATGTAGTCTTCCTTCAATTGATACCATGATTTCGATGCTTGAGAATAAAGCTGAAGCACTTGAGCAAGCACTGAAAAATGAATCTGAAAGGCTCAACCGTCTTAGAACTAATATTTTTCTAATTAAAAACGGAGGGGTGCCAATAATGAATGAGATAACTATAAAAAGAGTTGAACCGATACTTATCGCATCAACGAGAAAGAATATTAACAAAGATGATTTTGAGGAAGCCGGAAAGATGTGGACATCAGTCAATTCCTTTATTGATAAGTCGGAAATTAAGCGTATGATTCCATGTATGACGCTATTTTACAACTCAACATGGAACTGGGAAATGACGAAATACTGGGATATAGAAGTAGCTGAACCTATTACAAAAATCATTTCTGGTAATGGTACTGTTAAGGTTCATGAATTACCTTCAGTAGATAAAATGGCGTGTATTGTTCATAACGGTTCATTTAGCGAAATAGGCAAGACTTACAAATTTATAAGCCAATGGATTGAGAAAAACAATTATAAGATAAGTGGACCAGTTCGTGAAATTTACCATAAGGGGGAGTGGGCAACTAATAACCCAGAGGAATATATAACTGAACTACAGTTTCCGCTAATTTAATTTATTTTATAACTTCTTACTAGAAGATTTAATCATAAAAATTTAATAGTTCATTCATATACTGTAATATTCAGAAATGAATAATACAGTATTTATTTTTTAAAATTAATAAAAATATTTATGTCGGCACTGGTAGAAATACTGGTGCTTTTTATACTAAAAAGGTAAAGTTTTACAGAGAGCTAACGATAATATTAGTAATTTAGATATAAGGAAGTAGTATAAATGATAGTTACAAAAATCATTGAAACTCAAACATACTTAAAACAAAGACAGCAAAAAAGAAGTAAGTCTGAACCTGCAAAGAAGAAAGAAGCAAAGTCTTTTAATGATATATTAGAATATGAATATAAAGAGAGAGAAAATCAAAAAATTAGTAATATTTGAAATTATACATAAGTGTCAATAGCTCTAACATTAAAAACTTTACCTATTTTTCCTAACCTCTATAAGGTAGTTAGTGTGTCAGCCAACTGGTTTTTATAATAAACATAACGATTAAAAATGCCTCCATAGTTAATACTAAATGTGGAGGTGATGTAATGTCTGAATTAGAAGATTTATTAAAGGATGTAGAAATATTGAGAGGGCAACTAGAGAAATTAATAAGTGAAAAAAGTGGAAACTTAGTAGATACTGAGGTAGTAACAGCAAGTAAGATATTAAATGCAGCGTTAAATCAGTATAACAAATTCATACAAGAGAAGTTTGATAAAAGTTGAGCTCTTATAAGGGCTCTTTTTTCATATAGAACTATCATTTATTTATCTAATTTAGATTTATTAGCAAAGGAAGGAATATGAAGTCAAATGTCGAATACTCAAATTAGCGGAGACTATTCTCATATAATATTAGCGAAAAAGTATGAGTATTAATGCTTGGTTATGAAAGAGGATAGACATGAGGAAACTTATTTGCAATAAATGTGGAACCATATGGTATACATCAAGTACATTTGATGATAACATATGTGAAAACTGCGGAGAAATACTTATCGAAGATAAAGAAGTAGATGCTGACGATAAATAATTCTAAACATAAAAAAGAGCTCACACGAGCTCTTTTTTATGTTTAAATAACTTATATGCTTTGAAAGCTATCTCGATAAGAAGATATCTTCTTATCGAGATAGATAGTTGCGTTTTAACTTGTTGAGGCTGGTAAAGCAACCGAAACTAAAAACCGCCCGTTATGCTGATGTGATTAAGCGATTAAGCAGAGAACATCAGATTTTTGATATAATGATGATTCTTCAAGACATTAAAATAATAAAGAAAGGTGATGTTCCATGGCAGAAAGTTTGGCACATACTAAGTGAGTATGCAAGTATCATATTGTATTTGCGTCTAAATATAGAAGAAAAATAATATATCATAAACTAAGATAGGACATAAAAGATATCATAAAAAATCTATGTAAAAAGTACTTTTCGCCTTTAAAGCAGCAGGAGAACACTTTTTATTAGCCTGTCACACATTTTCACAGTAAAAATAATGTAGTTGAATCTATTTACTGCATTTTAGCTGTAACCAAGGAAACTTTCGCTTCGAGGGAAGAAATACTCGCATCAATTGAAGAACAGACTGCAACCATTGAAGAGGTTGCTAAAATAGCACAGGAGCTTAAGGGTATGGCAAGTGATTTTAAGCTTTGACTTTATATATACAACACTAAAGTTCGAGATTTTATGTCTCGAACTTTATTTTGTATAAAGCGGATGTTGAAAGTTAAAATTATATATGTAAATAATAAGTTAAATTTATTGTGCAATATGGACAACTTTATAGTAAATATTGATTTATTTAGTTTATTAGGCTAAAATTGCATGTAGTGGTTAAAATTATTTCATTATTTTTTGGAGGTATTAACATGTCTAAAACATTAAGCTTAGATTTGAGCAAGGTTAAATCATTTTTAAATGAGAATGAAGTTTCAAATTTGCAGACAATGGTTACTGAAGCACACAATATGATTCATAATAAGACAGGAGCAGGCAGTGATTACTTAGGATGGGTTGACCTTCCTGTAAATTACGATAAAGATGAATTTGATAGAATAAAAAAGGCAGCAGAAAAGATAAAGAACAATTCTGATATACTTATAGTTATTGGTATAGGAGGTTCATATTTAGGAGCTAGAGCTGCTATAGAAAGCTTATCTCATAGCTTCTATAACAATCTTCCTAAAGGAAAAAGAACAACTCCTCAAATATTCTTTGTAGGAAACAACATTAGCTCTACTTATATGACAGATTTATTAGAAGCTATTGAAGGAATGGACATATCAGTAAATGTTATATCCAAGTCAGGTACAACTACAGAACCAGCTATAGCTTTCAGAATTTTCAAGGACTATGTTGAGAAGAAGTATGGAAAAGAAGGAGCAAAAGAAAGAATTTTTGCTACAACTGATAAAGCAAGAGGGGCATTAAAAACATTAGCTGATGCAGAAGGATATGAAACCTTCGTTATTCCGGATGATGTTGGAGGAAGGTACTCTGTACTTACAGCAGTAGGATTGCTTCCAATTGCTGTTGCAGGAATTAGCATAGATGAAATGATGAAGGGTGCTGCTGATGCTAGAGAAGCCTACAGTAATCCTGATTTAAATAAAAATGATGCATATAAATATGCTGCAGCTAGAAATGCATTATACAGAAAAGGCAAGGTTACTGAAATACTTGTTAACTACGAGCCTGCACTGCATTATTTTAATGAATGGTGGAAGCAGCTTTATGGAGAAAGTGAAGGAAAGGACAACAAGGGAATATTCCCAGCAGCAGTTGATTTTTCAACAGATCTTCACTCCATGGGACAGTATATTCAAGAAGGCTTGAGAAACATTTTTGAAACAGTTGTTAATGTAGAGAAGGCTAGAAAAGAAGTTACTATCGAAGAAAGTGCTGAAAATATAGATGGATTAAACTTTTTAGCAGGCAAAACTATGGACTTTGTTAATAAGAAGGCTTTCCAGGGAACAGTGCTTGCTCATAATGATGGAGGAGTTCCAAACATCATAGTAAACTTACCAGAATTAACACCATACTATTTTGGATATTCTGTATACTTCTTTGAAAAAGCTTGCGGAATAAGCGGTTACTTAAATGGCGTTAATCCATTTGATCAACCTGGAGTTGAAGCATACAAGAAGAATATGTTTGCCTTACTTGGAAAACCTGGCTTTGAAGCTGTGAAAGCAGAGCTTGAGAAGAGGCTATAATAAAATTACAAGGGGATTTTGCAAAATAGCATCATCCCCTTAATTTTTAATTTAAGGGAGAGAAGTATGAGAATAATAGTAGATGCTGATGCATGCCCGGGAAAAGATATTATAGAGGAACTTGGAAAGGAACATGGTCTTGAAATAATAATGTACTGTGATATAAATCATTTTCTTTCAAGCGACTATTCTACTATAAAATATATGGACAGCGGTTTCCAAAGCGTTGATATGGCTGTTGCCAATGAAGCAAAACAAAATGATATAGTTGTAAGCCAGGACTTTGGTGTAGCTGCAATGGTACTTGGTAAAAAAGCCTTTGCTATTAGCCCTAAAGGATATATTTACACTAATGATAATATAGATAAGCTTTTATTTGAAAGACATATATCTGCTAAGGTTAGAAGAGGTGGAGGAAAAACTTCAAATCAAAAGAAAAGAAGCAGAGAAGATGACGAAAGGCTTTATAGAAACCTTTTAAAGTTAATTAAGAATGAAAGCATGTAAAAAGCTAAATGATTTTGCGACCTAAATGACCGCATGCTGCGACGTAAAGGCCTTAGAGCCTAGCTTTTGTATTGAAATTATAGCTAAAAGTTAATAAAAAGCCTACGCTTTAAAAGATTTTGTGTGAATATGAAGCAGCTGGCAAGATGGAGAATAACTTAAGATAAACATTGAACAAACTCTAGAAAGTCTTATGCTGACGTTTGAAAAATCTGTATTCCTAGCTATGACCCATAAAAACTCCTCTTGAGAGAATTAGCGTAGAATACAGATTTTTTAATAAGACGGCATTAGGTTTTCTTAGTGAAGTGAAGTTTATCGTGATATTCTCCATCTTGCCAGCGGTATTCTATCACAAAAACATTTAGTGCGTAATCTACTCATTATCTATATATAACTGTCATTGAAATACTTTCTACAGTAATTGCATTTGTGTTTAGATTTCTTAAGGCTTCAACACCTGCAGAGTTTTTATCAACAACTACATTCCAAGTGCCTTCAGGAATATTTATGCTTACAGCTTCTTTGCCTGCATTGTAAATAACAATTATATCCTTCCAGCTATCTCCGTTAGCATAATTTTTAAGAATAAAACCTACAGTGTTTTTAGGCATATCAGGCAAAAACTCCAGGTGATTTTTAATTTGTTCTACATTGTTCATCTTAAAAGCGTTATGCTCTTTTCTAAGCTTTATTAAACCCATGTAATACTTAGTGACATCAATGTATTGAGCTTTTCTGTCCCAATCCATCCAGTTTATATGGTCCTCTGAACGAACACTGTCTTCAATACCATATTTTGTTCTGCAAAATTCAACACCAGAGTGAAGGAAGGGAATTCCTTGTGAAGTCAATACTATTGCATTTGAAAGTTTTTGCATTGATTTCAGATTTTCTTCACTATCTTCAGGATTTGAAAATTTTAGTTTATCCCATAGAGTATTATTGTCGTGAGCTGAAACATAATTTATAGCCTGATCTGGAGATTTAAAAAGAGAATTTCCGTTGCCTGTATAATCAGTACAGCCAACTACGCAGTATTGTACTGTTTCCTCCATATTTTCCATACCGCTTGCAAAGCCCTTTTCTTCTTTAATAAATACACTTCCACGGACAGTATTTCTAATTGTATCGTTAAAGTGTCCTATATGAGGCATTTTGTTTGCATTCTGCTGGTTTGCTTTTATATCATCTGAAAGCATAGTACCTAAAATCCAGCCTTCACCATACAGCATCATAGGTCTTTCTAAAGTATTTAACTTTTCACGAACTGCATTCATTGTGGTAACATCATGAAGTCCCATTAAATCAAAACGGAAACCGTCAAGATGATATTCCTGAGCCCAGCAGTAAACAGAATCTACAATAAACCTTCTCATCATGAGACGTTCTGAAGCTGTGTCATTTGAGCAGCCGCTGCCATTTGATGCTTTTCCATCCTCAAAAAATCTGAAATAGTAGCCAGGGAATATTCTTTCTAAGTTTTCAGTCTCAAGGTTGAAAACATGATTATAAACTACGTCCATGTTTACACATAAATTATTTTTGTGCAGAGCCTGAACTAAAATTTTAAGTTCATAAATTCTTGCTATTGGATCATATGGGTTAGTGGAGTAGCTTCCTTCAGGAGCGTTATAGTTTTGAGGGTCATAACCCCAGTTGTATTTTACAGAATTTCTTTCATTGGTACTTACGTAACTGAAATCATACATCGGCATAAGCTGTACATGAGTTACCCCCATTTCTAATATGTGATTCAGGGCAGTAGACAGTCCTTTGCTTGATTTTGTATTTTCTTCTGCAAGTCCTAAAAACTTACCTTTACTTTTTACGCCACTGTCAGGGTGGGTGGAAATATCCCTAATTGAAGTTTCATATATTATTGCTTCAGTAAAGTTTTCAATTCTAGGGGCTTGATGGTTTAAAAAGCCTTCAGGATTTGTGTCATTAAAATCTATAATTGCTCCCCTAAGGCCGTTTATTCCAAGGGCTTTTGCATAAGGGTCTACGGCTTCTTTTGTCTGACCATATACTGTTACTTCATAAGTATAGAATAAGCCTTTTAGATTCTCATTAACATTTAGACTCCAAAGACCATTGTCTTCTTTCATTGACAGCCTTACTGGATCTTCTTTTATTTCCGGATCGCAGTTTTTATAAAGCAGTAAATCTATCTTTTCAGCGGCTGGAGACCATACTCTGAAATTTGTATTATCTTCACTATAGAAATTACCCAGCTCTAAATCTGTGAAGTATCTCATATTAAAAGCTTCAGTATTAAATATTTCCCTGTAAATAGCTTTAACTGTTACATTTTTGCAAGTAATATAACAGTCATGTTTTATATTTATTTCATCATTTAGCTTTATAATTATAGAATTGTTGTTATTTTGAATTTCATTAATTTTAGGATACTTGTCTCCATTTTTGATTATTATTTCATTAGAAGACAGATTAACCTGTTCGATTAAGTGTAATTTTATTTCGTTAAATTTAGTTACTTCTGCATTAAACATTATAAATAATCTCCTTTAATAAAAATGTGCAAACGTTATAACAAAAATTATAACTTATTATATTATTATATACAATGCAAAAGTTATAGTCATTAACGATGCCATAAAAATCCTTCAAAATTGAATGTTTTGAGACAACATTAACGTAAAATCTTTATTTCATTATATATTTTAAAGTATATTAAGAGACAAAATCAGAGTTACGTAACTTAAAAAAATACTATAACAAATTATGGAATTATAGTATAATGTATTTTGAGGTATCTTATAAACAGGGGATGAGATTAAATGAACGATATAAGTATAGTTTTTAACGTAGAAAGCCCACAAGAAAAAAATACAAAAATTGTTATGTCTATTGATGAAAAACCAAAAGAAAGACTTCAATATAAATTTATAGTTGGCAGTGATGGAACATGGGAGACCTTGAAGGATTTTAGCGAGGGTGAAAGTGTGGAATGGCTTCCTAAAAAGGAGGGCAAATATACAATAATGGTACAAGCTAAGGAAAAAGACAGCAGCAAATCCTTTGATTATTTTGCTAAGGCTGATTATACAATTGGCGAAGAAGAAAAGCTTATTAAACATATTTATTTAGATAAATCAAAACTAAAAATTGGAGATAAGCTTTATCTATCTGTAGAAACAAGCGTAGTACCTGTTGTATATAGATATTGGATAAAAGAAAAAGAAAACTGGAATCTAATTAAAGATTATAGTGCTGAAAATACTTTAGCATTAAGTGTTAGGGAAACAGGAGAACAAGAAATTCTAGTAGAGTGTAAAACCCTTGAGTCTAAAAATAAATTTGATGATTTTGAAAAAGTTAAATTTGAAGTTGAGGGAATAAAGAAACTGGAAATAACAAATTTTGAATGTTTGATTTCAGATATGATTGTTAACAGTGAACTTATTTTTCAGGTAGAGGCAGATTATGAAGACAGCAGAATGATTTTATATAAATTTATAAAATTCAATCCGGATGGAACTTCAGAATGTGTTCAAGATTATTCTACGAAGAGAATGGTAAGTTTTTCTGAGAAGGTTTATGGAGAGTATAAGCTTTTGTGTCTTACAAAGGATATGTATTCACCAAAAGAGTATGATGATAGAGCTATAATAAATTACAATGTTAAGCCTTATATGGATATTGTGATTCAAAGCTTTTCAAGTGATTTAAGCTCGCCACAGGTTTGTGAAAGTATAGTTACTTTAAAAGCAGTTGTAAGCGGCGGCAAAGAGCTTTTATATAGATTTAAAATAGATGGAAACAACAGTGAGGATTCAGGCTATATAAGAAATAATACTTATGCCTGGAAGACTAAAAAATCAGGAGAGTATAATATTGAGCTTTGGGTTAAGGATGTATCTTATGAAAGCAGCTTTGAAGCAGCTTCGAGCCTGAATTTCAAAATAGATGAATACTGTAATGACCCTGTAGTAATTAATGAGGTAAGTTTAGATAGAAATAATAGGCTTTTAAAGAATGAAGTTGTAAAAGTTAAAGTTATTGCAAGCGGCGGAACAGAGCTCAGATACAGTTTTATTGAGAAAAAAGATGGAAAGCCTATAAATAAAATAGAATATGGTACCTGTAACTGGGTTAATTTTTCAGCAGAAGAAAAGGGGAATTACGAGGTTGAGGTCAGAGTAAAGGATAAGTATTCTACAAGAGAGTATGATAGTCATTCCATAGTTCTTGTTGAAGTTTTTGATTATATGCCTGCTGTTATAGAGCATATACTTTCAAATGCAAAAGAGCACTATCTTGTTGGAGATACTATAGAATATAATATAATAACACAAAACACTAAGAAAACTATACTAAGGTATGTTCTTAGCATTAATGGTCAGAAGGTTGAGGAAACAGACTTTGTCAAAGAAAAAAAGTATAAGTTTACGCCTAAATGCAGCGGTAACTATTTGATTGAGATATACGCAAAAAATCAGGACAGTGATAAAGAGTTTGATACTAAAAAAGATATAAGGATAAAGGTACAAGATGCACTTCCTATTACTAATACAAAAATACAATGTGATAGAACGAAGGTTATAGTAAATGAAGGGGTAACCTTCACTGCAGATTGCAGCGGGGGAAAGGATGTACTTTATGAGTTCTATCTTATGAACAAGGGTGACTGGGAGCTAATGCAAAATTACAGCAAGAAGAACTACTACAGTTTTATGCCATTTTCAAAGGGAACTTATAGAATATTGGTTCTAACAAGAAGCAGTTTGAAAAAGTGTTCCTATGAAGATTATGATATGCTTGAATTTTTAGTGGAATAAGAAAGTAGACAATCGTATTATTTCCATTGAATTTAAATAAATTGTAGGGCATAATTAATATGGAGTAATATAAAAAGCAGAGATATTTATAACTTATAATAAATACAATGCAAAAGTTCTAATACATTCATGATGTCCCAAAAATCCTTGAAGAATGGATATTTTATGACATCATGAATGTAAGAACTTTAGTGCATTATATATAATTATCTTTATAAGGAGTGCGACGGTTTTGAAAGTAGATAATAATGCGCAAAATAATGTAGAAAAATATATGCAAATGCAGCTTGTTACACAAATGCTTAAAAGTGCAGCAGGTGAGGATTCAAGTGCCTTTCAAATAGTAATGGAAAGCTTAACAAAAGCTATGCAGGATAATCCAGACGGATTAGGTTCTCTTGGGATTGATGAGAGTACTTTAAGCGGTTTAGGCTATGGCGGTGGGCAGCCTCTTCAAGATTTTGTACAAGACGTGCAGTATGGTGTTCATAATGATATTACCAGCAATAATATTTCCATTGATGAAGCAGCACAGAATGCATCAAAAAAGTATGGTGTAGATAAACAGCTTATAATGGCAGTTATAAAGCAGGAATCAAGCTTTAATCCTAATGCTAAGTCAGGAGCAGGAGCTATGGGTCTTATGCAGCTTATGCCTGGAACAGCACGTTCAATGGGAGTAGACAACCCTTATGATGTACAGCAGAATGTAGATGGCGGAACAAAGTATTTGAAGAATCTTTTAGACATGTACGGAAATTCAAAGGAGCTTGCTTTAGCTGCTTATAATGCAGGGCCAGGAGCTGTAGCAAAGTATAATGGAATACCAAACTACACGGAAACTCAAAATTATGTAAAAAAAGTAATGCAGTATTATTCAGGCAAATAAGTTACAACAGCCTTTTACGGGCTGTTGTTATTTTTTTGAGTAAGGATATAATATAAGTAGATTGCGAGCAAAAAGTTTTGGTTATAAAATATCGCCAGCAAGATGGAGAATATCATGTTAAACTTCACTAATAAAATCTAATGCTGACTTATTAAAAAAATTTTATTCAACACTAATTCTCTTAAGGAGAGTTTTTGAGGGTCATAGCTAGGAATACAAATTTTTAAACGCCGGCATAAGATTTTCTAAAGCTTGTTCAATGTTTATCTTAGTTATTCTCCATCTTTCTAGCTGTTTTTTCTCACCAAACCTTTTAAGCGGCAGCTTCTTATAAATTTCTAATTAAGTTTTGTTACATAATTAAAACATAATTACAAAGAGAAATCATTAAGCAAGTCATATAAATACTTATAATGGCGTATAAAAACTACATAGGCTGGGTGTAAAGACAAAGAGCAGGTGTAGAAAATAATA
Organism: Clostridium rhizosphaerae; assembly: GCF_016765585.1. Taxonomy (GTDB): domain Bacteria; phylum Bacillota; class Clostridia; order Clostridiales; family Clostridiaceae; genus Clostridium_AT; species Clostridium_AT rhizosphaerae. The sequence goes on along the minus strand of NZ_JAESWC010000012.1, from coordinate 49,856 downwards.
TTTAACTTGATTGATGACTTTGCTCATGTTCTTGGCGAAGTGATGCTGAAAAGCTTAGAGTCTCTCTTTTGAGCAAGCTAAAAGTATTTTAAGTTTACTAAAGAAGTTTTAAAGGCTACGGCTATTAAAGAAACAAGAAATTAAAGCGAACCCATAGATACTCTTAGCTTTTCAGTATTGCAAGTCTTAGAACATACGCAAAGGAATCATAAGGTAAAATATTATTTTCTACAATAGGCTCTAAGGTCTTTGCGCCACAGGCTGTGGTTATTTTAATTCGCAATTTTATTACAGGAGGTAAGTAATGGAAAGATTAGATAAAATTTTAGCCAATTTAGGTTATGGAAGCAGGAAGGAAGTAAAGGCTCTTGTTAAAAAGGGAGAAGTTTTAATAGATGGTAAGTCTGCAAAAGACAGTTCCATGCAGATAGATCCGGAAAAGAGCGAGATAATTGTATCGGGTGAAAAGCTGAATTATAGAAAGTACATATATTTACTGATGAATAAACCAGCAGGTGTAGTATCTGCTACCTTTGACAATTATGATGAGACAGTAATTGATCTGATTGATGATGAATACAGAGCTTTTGAACCTTTTCCGGTAGGAAGGCTTGATAAAGATACAGTAGGGCTGCTTCTTATAACTAATGATGGGGAATTAAATCACAGACTGATAGCGCCAAAATGGCACGTAGATAAGGTGTATTACGCTGAAATAGATAAAAAGGTTGATGAGTCGGATATTAAGGCTTTTGAGAATGGTATTGTCTTAGATGACGAGTATAAGTGCATGCCTGCAAAGCTTGAAATATTAAATTCTGATGAAAATGGATCAGAAGTTTTGGTAACTATACAGGAAGGGAAATTTCATCAAGTTAAGAGAATGTTTAATAGTGTGGATAAGAATGTAGTATTTTTGAAAAGAATTAGTTTTGGACCACTTTTGCTTCCAGAAGATTTGGAAGAAGGTCAATGTCGAGAATTGACCGAAAATGAAATAAGTATTTTAAAAAGTATTTAATCATACTATATTTGATAAGAAAACATTCAATTGTAAACGAAATATGAAGGAAAGTTATTCATTTAACAATTACTTTACAATTTTCTTTGCAAAAACTATTGTATTTTTTGTATAATTTTAATATAATAATTGTGCAAGGATAAATAAAAAGAATTAAATAGCCCCCTTTTTATTTATTAAAAACAGCCCCGCCCCAAGGGCTGTTTTACTTTTTTGAAAAATATAACTTAAATAAAAAAATCTGCAGTGTTTTGCAGATTTTTTTAATCATAACTAAATTTTGTTTCCATTACTTTAAATATTATTGTAAATACAGAAGTCATCATTAAATAAAGTATTGCAGCTCCAAGAAGTATTTCCATAGGCTTGAAGGTTGTGCTTGATATTTGCTGTGCGGTTCTCATTAAATCCACCATGGCTATAGTGGATACTAAAGAAGTATCTTTTAATAAAGCAATAAATTCATTTGTTAATGGAGGTATCATTCTTTTCATACTTTGAGGAAGTATTATAAGAAATACAGTTTTCCAAAAGCCTAGACCCATTGTATAGGCAGCTTCCCATTGAGCTTTTTCTATAGATTCTATTGAGGCTCTTATAACTTCTGCAATATATGCTGCTATGTTTAGAGTTAACCCAATTACTGCAGCAGGAAAAGGATCTAGTCTTAGCCCAAACTGTGGAAGGCCATAGTATATAAGGAATAACTGAACCAATAGGGGAGTTCCCCTAAAGAGCCAGGTATACAGGCTTCCAAAGGAGTTTAGAAATACATTCCTGCTAATTTTAGTAAATGCTATCAAAAGAGCTAAAGCAGTTCCAAGAACAATAGTAATAGTAGTAAGTTCTATGGTTGTTATACTTCCTTTTATTAATATAGGAAAGAATTTTATTATTGTATTAGTATCCAAAGTAATCCACCTCATTTATTACAATACTTATTTTGTTATATCTTCGCCTAACCACTTGTTTGAAATTTTTGCTAAGGTTCCATCCTTTTTCATGTCTTCCAGTGCTTTATTAAATTCATCTCTAAGCGCAGTATCTTCTTTTCTAAAGCCAATTCCCATATCCTCTTTGCTTAACTGTTCTTTAAGAATTTTGAAGTCTGCACTTTTATCTTTTACATAATATCTGCCAACTAATTCATCTACTACAACAGCATCAAGTCTTCCGATTGCTAAATCCTGAAGTGCTTCAGTATTTTTATCATATTTTTTAACCTGTTTTATGCTGCCTTCTATATCTTTTACTGCAGCCTCGGCAGTGCTTCCTAATTGAAGGCCTACAACCTTTCCCTTTAAATCTTCACGGGTATTAATAGCTGTGTTATCCTTTTTCACAACTACAATTTGTCCACCAGACATATAAGGTCTTGAAAATGCTATTTCTTGCTCTCTTTCTGGAGTAATACTTAGAGCGGAAAGAATAATATCAAATCTTTTTGATTTTAAAGATTGAATTACACCATTCCAGTCTGTGGGCATGAATTCAAACTGTACATTTAATCTTTTTCCTAATTCATTTGCTAGATCAATATCAAAACCTTTAAGGTTATTTGCTTCATCTCTGTATTCCATTGGAGGAAAGGTATCATCCATCCCTACAACTATTTTCCTTGATGCATTTTTTGTATCTTTGGAAGTTTCTTTGGTTTTGCTGCAGCCCGCAGCTGTAAATAATATTGTGGAAGCTAATAATAGACTTCCTATAAATTTAAATTTTTTAATCATTTTTATTGAATCCCCCTTATGATATAAGTTAATTACAGTATTATTATAATTTAGTATAGTAAAGTTGTAAAGTACTAAATTGAAATAAAGATAATTTTTATGTAGAATAATTTTGGATAAAATGATAAAATAAAATAAGAAAACGTTATAATTAAGATGAGTACATAGAGTACCAGGAGGACAAAGGTATGGGAGAATATAGGTCAAAGCTTGAAAATAAGGAAATGGATTTTCTTTGTGAAGCAATATTAAGTTTAGAGACTAGAGAAGATGTTTATAAATTTTTTGAAGATATTTGCACAATAAATGAGATAAAGGATTTGGAGCAGAGACTTCAGGTAGCTAAAATGCTTAAGCAAAAAAGAACTTATCTTGATATTGCAAGTTCAACAGGAGCTAGTACAGCGACTATAAGCAGAGTAAACAGATCTCTTAATTATGGAAGCGATGGATATAATACTGTATTTGAAAGAATAAACTGGAAAGAAAAATAAATTACAGGCTGCCTCACTTTAAAAAATAATTTTAAAGTGAGGCAGTTTTTATTTGTTAAATATTCTTAAATGTTATATAAAGCAAAAAATATGATATAATTAAAGCTATGTAATAGGAACAAGTGTTTATTTTGTTATTAGATTAAGGAGGAACACATGGATTTACAAAAGCTTTTAAATAAAGAACAATATGATGCAGCCACTACTATAAATGGACCGCTTCTTATACTTGCAGGAGCGGGCTCGGGAAAGACAAGAGTTTTAACTTATAGAATCGCTCATATGATAAATGATTTAGGAGTATATCCTTCTCAAATTCTTGCCATTACTTTTACTAACAAAGCAGCTCAGGAAATGAAGGAAAGAGTTAAGGTTTTAGTTGGTGATGAAGTTAATAATATGTGGGTATCAACCTTTCACTCAAGCTGTGTAAGAATTTTAAGACGTGAAATAGATAAGCTTGGATATAATAAAAATTTTGTTATATATGATACTTATGATCAAAAGACTCTGGTTAAACAGTGTATGAAGGAACTTAACATAAATGATAAGGATATAGATGAAAAAGAAATAATAAACAAAATAGGCAGTGCGAAAGACAAATTAATAACTCCAGAACAATTTAAAAGAGAAAATCAATATAATTTCAGACTTAATAAAATAGCCGATGCTTATATTCTTTATCAAAAGAGGCTTAAGAGCAATAATGCCTTAGATTTTGATGATATTATATTTAAAACAGTTCAGCTTTTCAGCCAGCAAAAAGACGTACTTGAGTTCTATCAAAGAAAGTTTAAATATATTATGGTGGATGAGTATCAGGATACAAATATGACACAGTATGAGCTTGTAAGGCTTCTTTCAGCTGGACATAGGAATATATGTGTTGTGGGCGATGATGATCAATGCATTTACGAGTGGAGAGGAGCAAACATAAGAAATATCCTGGATTTTGAGAAGGATTATCCTGAAGCTAAGGTTATAAAGCTTGAGCAAAACTATAGATCTAAGGGTAATATATTAAACGCTGCCAACTCAGTAATAAAAAATAACTTTGAAAGAAAAGACAAGGTTCTTAGAACAACTAACGAAGATGGCGGAAAGATAAGAATCTATAGAGCTTTCTCAGATAATGATGAAGGTGACTTTGTAGTTTCTGAAATGAAGAGAATTATTAAAGAAGAGGGCAGAAGGTTTAGTGACTTTGCTGTACTTTATAGAACAAATGCTCAGTCTCGTATATTTGAAGACAGCTTTATTAGATCAGATGTTCCATACAGACTTATTGGCGGTCTTAAGTTCTATGACAGAAAAGAAATAAAAGATGTTATGGCTTACTTAAAACTTATAAATAATCCTTTAGATGATATAAGTCTTCAAAGAATAATAAATGTACCAAAGAGAAGTATAGGAGAAGCTACCGTTGCTAAAATTCAGGAATTTGCAAATAATAATGAAGAGCCTCTTTACAGCACTTTATTAGATATAGATTATGTGCCTGGTTTAACAGCAAGAACTATAACTTCTGTTAATAAATTTACAAGTCTTGTTAACAGCTTTATGAGAAAAAGAGATGAAGTACCGGTTTCTGAGCTTATTGAAACAATTCTTGAGGATACAGGATACTTAAAAGAGCTTAAGAATTCAAATGATATTGAAGATGAAAGCAGAATAGAAAACCTTAAGGAATTAGTATCTGCAGCAGTTGATTTTGAGCAGAATAATGAAGATGCCTCCTTAGGAGCCTTTCTTGAAAAGGTTGTTTTGGTTTCTGATATAGATAATTTTGATCAAAATGCGGATTCTGTAGTTTTAATGACTCTGCACAGTGCTAAGGGACTTGAGTTCCCTGTGGTATTCATGGTTGGTATGGAAAATGGGATATTCCCTGGGCAATCTTCTTTAAATAATGAGGATGAAATGCAGGAGTCAAGAAGATTGTGCTATGTTGGAATTACTAGGGCAAAGGAAAAGCTTTATATGACCTCAGCGGAGATAAGAAGGGTCTTTGGAAGGACAGTAGCATATTCCCCATCAGACTTTTTAAATGAGATTCCAGTGTTATTAAAAGAATATGTTGGAGGAAAATCCTTCAGCCAAAGATTTAACAGCCCTGCGCCAACTAAGGGAAGCATGGACAACATTTTTGGAAACAGTGCGCCAAAACCCGTAGGTGCCGGAGCACAAGCTTATAATATGAATAATGTAGCTCAGTCAAATGCCCAAGGCGCAGGAAAGCTTCTTACGGCTGATGAAGCAACCCTTGGAAGAAAAGTTAAACATACTAAATTTGGAGTTGGAACTATAGTGAGTGTTACAAAGGATGGAAGCGACGTAAGACTTACCATTGCTTTTAATACACAAGGAATTAAAAACTTTATGCTGGGACTTGCGCCGCTTGAAGTAATGTAGAATTAAGAATGTAGAATGTAGAATGAAGGAAGAAAATCCTTATGGGATTTTCAAAATTAAGGATTATGAATATCAAATTTAAATTTTAGTTTTGCTTTGCAAAACATTCATTAATTCTACATTCTAAATTTTTATTTGGAGGTTTTATTATGGATGATAGGGATACCAAAATAGCTAGAATTAAGGAACTTATTGAAGAGCTGAATAAGCATGCCTATAATTATTATGTGCTTGATAATCCTTCTATTTCAGATAAGGAATACGACAAAAAGTATGATGAGCTTTTAAAGCTTGAGAAGGAAGTAGATTATACACTTCCTTATTCACCAACACAAAGAGTTGGGGATGTAGTTTTGTCAGAATTTCAAAAATATACTCATAGAGCTAAACTTTGGAGTTTAGATAAATCACAATCTCTGGGAGAGCTTGAGGATTGGTTTAACAGAAATAAAAAATTTGTTAATGAGTATAATTCAACTCATGAGGATAAATTACCTGATTTAAGCTTTGTTGTTACAAAAAAATTTGATGGCCTTACCCTTAATTGCACCTACGATGAAGAAGGAGTGCTTGTAAGAGCAGCTACAAGAGGTACTGGCACAGTTGGTGAGAATATTACAGCACAAGCAAAGACTATAAAGAGTCTTCCTTTAAAAATAGATAATGATTATCAGTTTGAGATTCATGGTGAGGCTATAATGACTAAGAAGGCCTTTGATGAATACAATAAAAATGCTGAAGTGCCTCTTAAAAATCTAAGAAATGGCGCAGCAGGGGCGCTTAGAAATTTAAATATAAAGGAAACTGCAAGAAGAAATCTTTCAGCGTTTTTCTATGACATAGGATATACAGAAGGCGAACCCTTTGAAAATTACATAGATATGATGAATTTTATAAAAGAAAAAGGTTTTCCAGTAGATGAATATATTAAAGTATGCAAAACTATCGAAGAACTAGAAGCAGAAATAAATTACATAGAATCTATAAGAGAAGAATTAGATTACGATATAGATGGAGCTGTTATAGTTATTAATGATACTAGAACAAGAGAGCTTTTAGGGTATACAGTTAAATTTCCAAGATGGGCAATTGCTTTTAAGTTTGAAGCTCAGGAAGCGACTACAAAGCTTTTAGAGGTAGAGTGGAATGTAGGCAGAAGCGGAAGAGTTACTCCTACCGCACTTCTTGAACCTGTTGAGCTTGCTGGAGCTACTGTAAAGAGGGCAACTCTAAATAACATGGATGATATAGCTAGAAAAGGTGTTAAAATCGGCTGCGAGGTTTTTGTTAGAAGATCAAATGACGTTATTCCTGAAATAATGGGTGTTGTTGAAGAAACGGCAAAAGATGGTATTGAGATAGAAGCACCAAGGCACTGCCCAGCTTGTGGAAGTGAACTTATTCAGGAAGGCGTGCACTACTTTTGTGAAAATACTTTATCCTGCATGCCTCAAATGGTTAAGAGCATTGTTCATTTTGGAAGCCGTGAAGCTATGAATATCGAAGGCTTCAGCGAGAAAACTGCAGAGCAGCTTTTTGAAAAGCTTGATATTAAGTCTATTGCAGATTTATATAGATTAAAAAAGGAAGATTTATTGACTCTTGAAAAGTTCGGTGATAAAAAAGCTCAAAATTTATTAGATGCTATTGAGAAAAGCAAGGGATGTGATTTGCCATCCTTTATATTCGCACTTGGAATACCTAATGTTGGTAAAAAAACAGCTACTGACCTATCAAAAAATTTTAAAAGCTTAGAAGCTATACAAAAAGCAGCTTTTGATGAATTAATTTCTATACAGGATATTGGAGATATTGTTGCAGAAAGTGTATTAGAATTCTTTAAAGAGGAGAAAATAAAAAATAGTATTAATGAATTATTAGCATTAGGAGTTAATCCTTATTTTGAAGAAACAAAAGTTATAGATAATCCGTTTAAGACCAAAACGGTAGTAGTGACAGGAAGCCTTGAGGGCTACAGCAGGACTGAAATAAAAGAAAAACTCGAGTCGCTTGGGGCTAAGGTATCAGGAAGTGTAAGCAAAAAAACAGATTACGTAGTTGCCGGGAAGGAACCGGGATCCAAATATGAAAAGGCTGTAGAACTTGGGGTGAAGATACTTACAGAAGAAGAATTTAATTCCATATTGTAAAATATTTGTAAATATATCATAAATAACTTTACAAATGCAGCATTTTGAATTATTATACTGTAGGAGAAAGGTTTGTCCTAACAATTTAATGGAGGAGAGAACATGAGAAAAACCATAAATGTACTAGGATGGTTAAGCGTTGCACTTACAATAGCTGCATTAGTTTCAACTATGCTTTCAACCTATCACTTTGTGTACATAAAATATTTTTATGGATATTATACACTTCAAATGTGCTTGTTTTTCACAATGCTTATTTGGGGTATAAAGATGTTTTACTTAAAATCTTCCTTTAAGGACTTGATTTATACAGCTATATGTTTTCTAATGGCTTTTGGCTCAATGTTTTTTAGACTAATGAAGGTTAACTAAATAGGTTTATATAATACATCAATTACAAGATTGATGTATTTTTTTGTGCTTTTATAGCCTAAAAAGTTTATTTTGTGGTAGAATATTAAATATTGATAACATGGGAAGAGGTGGAAATATGTCAGTAACAAAAAAAGATGTAGAACATGTAGCAGAATTAGCTAGACTTAGCTTTACTGAAGATGAAAAGGAAGGCTTAATACAGGATTTAAATAATGTCTTAGGGTACATAGAAAAACTAAATGAACTTGATACAGAAAATGTGGATATCATAGTAAATCCATATTATATTGAGAACAGATTAAGAGAAGATGTGGTTAAGCCCTCTATGGAACTTAATGCTGTACTTTCCAATGCTCCTGACAAGCTGGAAGAGTATTTCTTAGTTCCTAAGGTTATTGAATAGATTATTTAGCTGGGAAGGAAGGTTGAACATGGAATTACATAAATTGAAAGCTCATGAGTTAAAAGAGCTTATAAATAAAAAGGAAGTAAAAGTACAAGAAGTTACTAATTCTTTTCTGAATAGAATAGATAATGTGGATGATAAAATAGGAGCTTATTTATATGTTGCTAAAGAAGAGGCACTAAGCAAGGCAAAAGAATTAGATGAGAAAATAGGCCGCGGGGAAAGTATAGGAGCACTTGGCGGAGTTCCTATAGCTATAAAAGACAATATAAGTGTTAAGGGAATGCAAAATACTTGTGCTTCTAAAATATTAGAAGGGTATGTTGCTCCTTATGATGCACATATAGTTGAGAATCTAAAGAAAGAAGATGCAGTTATACTTGGTAAACTTAATATGGATGAGTTTGCTATGGGATCTTCTAATGAAAACAGTGCTTATAAATTAGTAAAAAATCCATGGGATTTAGATAGAGTTCCAGGTGGTTCCTCTGGAGGTGCAGCAGCTTCTGTTGCTTCCTTTGAAGCACCGCTTTCACTAGGTTCAGAAACAGGCGGTTCTGTAAGACAGCCGGCATCACTTTGCGGAGTAGTGGGTTTAAAGCCGACTTATGGAAGAATATCCAGATATGGTTTGGTTGCATTTGGTTCAACTCTTGACCAAGTAGGTCCCTTCGGAAGGGACGTTGAAGATTGCGCACTAATAACTAAGCATATTTCTGGCTTTGATCATAGAGATTCTACAACAGCTGATGTTGCAGTCCAAGATTATACAAAAGGGTTAACAAAGGATATTAGAGGAAAAAGAATCGGTATACCAAAAGAATTCTTTGGCGAAGGCTTAAATGATGAGGTAAGAAAATCTGTAGAAGAGGCTATAAGAGTTCTTAAAGATAATGGTGCAGTTGTGGAAGAATGTTCACTGCCTCTTTCAGAATATGCTTTAGCAGTATATTATATAATTGCAAGTGCTGAAGCTTCATCAAACCTTTCCAGATTTGATGGAATAAGATATGGACATAGAACAAAAGATTTTAATGATGCAGTTGATATATACTATAAATCAAGAAATGAAGGCTTTGGAAAAGAAGTTAAAAGAAGAATAATGCTTGGAACCTATGCTCTTTCAGCAGGTTACTACGATGCCTACTATAAAAAAGCTTTAAAGGTTAGAAATTTAATTAAGCAGGATTTCCAAAGAGTATTTAAGGAATTTGATGCAGTAGTCTCTCCAACTACCCCAACACCTGCGTTTAAAATAGGGGAAAAGGTTGATGACGTGCTTTCTATGTACTTATCAGATATATATACTGTTCCAGTAAATATTGCAGGAATACCAGCGATTTCAGTGCCTTGCGGAAAGGTTAACGGACTTCCGGTAGGTCTTCAGCTTATGGGAGACTACTTTAGAGAAGATTTACTGTTTAATCTTGCTTACAGCTATGAACAGTCGACAAACTGGCACAAAGAAGTACCAAATATTTAAGAAGTTGAAGTTAAAGAGGTGAAAAACAATATGAATTACGAATCAGTAATAGGTTTAGAGGTTCATGCTGAGCTTTCTACAAAAACTAAAATTTATTGCGGATGTACTACTGAATTCGGCGGTCAGCCAAATACTCATGTATGCCCGATATGTATGGGCCTTCCAGGTTCGCTGCCTCAGCTAAATAAAAGTGTAGTGGAGTATGGAGTGAAAGCAGGACTTGCACTTAACTGTAAAATACATAATATAAGCAGAATGGATAGAAAAAATTATTTTTATCCGGATAATCCTAAAAATTATCAAATAACACAGGATGAACTTCCTTTGTGTTATGATGGATTTATAGAAATAGAACTTGAAAATGGTGAAAGAAAGAAAATCGGAATTGAAAGAATACATATCGAGGAGGATGCAGGGAAACTTCTTCATACTGCAGCCGGAACTTTAGTTGACTATAACAGAGCTGGGGTTCCTCTTATTGAAATTGTTTCAAGACCTGATATTAGAACTCCGGAAGAAGCAACACTATATCTTCAAAAGCTTAAGAGCATACTAAGCTCTATCGGAGTATCCGATGTTAAAATGGAAGAAGGCTCACTAAGGTGTGATGGAAACATATCTATAAGACCTGAAGGAAGCAAAGAATTCGGAGTAAAATCAGAAATTAAAAACATGAACTCCTTTAAAGCTTTAGAAAAAGCCTTGAATTATGAATATGACAGGCAGATAAAAGCTTTAGAAAATGGAGAAAAACTTTTTATAGAGACAAGAAGATGGGATGAGACTAAGTCTGAAACTGTAGTTATGAGAAACAAAGAGCAGGCTAATGACTATAGATATTTCCCTGAAGGTGACCTTGTAACTCTTAATGTCAGCAATGAATGGATAGAAGAAATTAGAAGCACTATTCCAGAGCTTCCTTATGAGAAGGCTGAAAGATTTGTTAAAGAGTACGAAATTCCTAAGTATGATGCTGGAGTTTTAACTCTTTCAATGGCAATGGCAGACTTCTTTGAAGCAGCTGCAAAAGAGAGCAATGATCCTAAAGCGGCATCTAACTGGCTTATGGGCGATATTTCAAGACTTATGAACGAGAAAAATATGGAAGCTTATGAGCTTAAGTTTAAGCCAAGTAATTTAGCAGAGCTTATTAAGCTTATAAATGCAGGTACAATCTCAAATAATATAGGCAAAAAAGTTATTGAAGAAATGTTTGAAAGCGGTAAGAGTCCTAAGGTTATAGTTGAAGAAAAGGGACTTGTTCAAAACAATGATGAAGGTGCAATACGCGATGCAGTCGTAAAGGTTATTGAAGCAAATCCTAAGGCTGTTGAAGATTTTAAGAGTGGAAAGACAAGAATTGTTGGTTTCCTGGTAGGAATAGTTATGAAGGAAACTAGAGGAAAGGCTAATCCGCAAATTGCAAATAAGTTAGTAACTGAAGAATTAAATAAATTTTTATAAGCTAAGAGGATGCATAATGCATCCTCTTTAAATTTTATTCAATAATGTCAGCTTCATGGCTAGATGCAGTCTCCTCTTTAGGTACAATCTTTGAAGTGTTATAAATAGTTTCTATAAGTTTTTCCATAAGATAATTTTTATATCTTAGCTGCCCAAAGATTTGATTAAGTATTATAAATCCCCAAACAAGAACAAATATTACTGTAATCATTGTGAGAAGTCCTAAAATTTCCAAAGTTAAAAGCATTATGTAAGCCTCCTATAATGACTTATTAGATACAAAATAATTATATCATAAATTTGGTAATTTCAATAAAAATTATTAATATAATGTAATGTACTCAATTGAGAAATTGACATGGAGGAGGGAATGTGTACACTACTAGATTCCGTTTACTATAAACTCAGAAAGGAAGAAATAGAAAAAGCAAGTACTAGATTTAAGAGGATAAAGACGGATACTATATTGCAAAATTTATCAAAACTTTGTTGGAAGTTTAATATACAGTACGAAATAATAATAAAGACAAGAGATATTCTAGTTATAAGGCTTACTAGTGAAAGGGAAACAGTAGTGCTTAAATACCATAATTGCTGCATGGTTTCAAAGAAAGAAATAGATATTTTTATGAGTGAAATTGATAAGAGAGAAGCTCATAGAGGTATTTATATAACTACAGGGAATTTTGAAACGAAAGAGAGGCAAAGCTTTAAAAACTTATTTTCAAAAAAAGATATTATCCTTGAGGATTGCTTAAGTTTTATTAAAGGGCAATTAGGATTAAGAGGAAAAACGATGCAAAGCTTTAAAACAAGCAGATTAAATTTATTAAAATATCTTCCAAGGTAATTGAAATTTGATTAAATTATTATATTTTGACAATAATTTATAAAAGGAAAGTAATTATTACCTGATGTTGGGAGATTAATCTATGAAAAAGTTTGTTTCATTTATCATGATTTTCTTCATGTTGTCAGCAGGAGGCTGCGTTGAGAAAAAAACTGAAATAAAGGTTTATAATAGCAGAACTAATAATTATATTGTATATAATATGGGAAAGCTGCCTGATGATTTAGTTATGCTTAAAGATAGCAAAATAAGGGATAAGGATTTGCTTGTTTCGTTATTTGAAGGTTTAATCAAAGTTGATGAATTCGGAAATATTACTCCGGGAATAGCTCAAAAATGGGATATAGGAAAAGATAACATAACCTATACCTTTAAGCTTAGAGAAGATGCCAAATGGAGTGATGGTAAAGCTATAAATGCACAGGATTTTGTGGATTTTTATAAAGGAATTTTAAACCCAAAGCAGGATAATGTTTATGCCTACCAGTTATACTATGTATTTGGTGCTGAGGAATTTAGAAAAAGTAAAAAAGGCTTCAATGGAGTAGCAATTAGAGCTGTAGATGATAAAACCTTAGAATTTAGACTTAATTCTCCGGTAAGCTATTTTTTAGAGGTATTAAGTCAGCCTATTTATTCATTGAGAAAAATAAATACCAGTCTTAAAACTTGGAAAAATAGCTACAAGGATATTGTGTATTCAGGACCTTTTGTAATCACCGATGTATCTGAAACTGGTGAAGTAACGATGGAAAAGAATAAATTTTATTATGACAAGGATGAAGTTAAAGCCGACAAACTTTATATTACCTCATCAACAGAAAGTGAAAAAGCTTTAGCAGAATTTGTGAATAATAAAATTAACCTCTTTATTAATCCTCCAATTAGTGAGAGTTCAAACTTGGTAGCAGAGGGAAAGGCTGAAGCAATACCTATAGAAAGCGGTTCGAGTATTAATTTTAATCTTAAAAAATCAGGCATCACAAATAATGTTAATTTTAGAAAAGCGATAAGTTCAGCTATAAGCAGACAAAATTTAGTGCAGGATGATTTGAATTATGTTGCCAGAAGTGCTTCTGCATACGTTCCTTATGATGAGGAAGATAAAGCTCAAAATAAGCAGGAAAAGCATCTTCTCAAAGAAGAAGCAGATGTAGCTGCAGCACAAAAACTTTTAGAAGAAAGCAAATATGACAAGAAAGAGAAAATAAAACTGATTTATTTAGATAACAATGAAAATAAAAGGCTCTGTGAAGCCTTATATAAGGAAATAAAAGATAATCTTAATATAAGCATTGATTATAAAGGGTACAATGATGTAGAGCTTAAGGAGGCTATAAAAAAGGGAGATTATCACATGATGATAATAAATTATGCCTCTTTATACGATGATCCATTGTCTCTTTTAGAAGCTTGGTCTGAAAGCTCAGATTTAAATTTATTTGGGTATAACAATAGTGAATATAATAAAATGATTTATGAAGCAAAGTATGAGAAAGATAAAATGAAAAGGTTAAGCTTGCTGCAAAACAGCGAAAAAATTCTTATTAACGATATGCCAACTATACCCCTATACTTTCATAATATTCTTTTATGTAAAAATCCTAGTATTAAGGATGTATACGTTACAAAAGAAGGCAATATTAGGCTTGATAGAGCTTATGTAGATACAATGCAATAAAGTTCTTACATTAATTTTGTCATAAAATATCCAGCCTTCAAGGATTTTTAGGACACAATTAATGTATTAGAACTTTTGCATTGTATTTAGAAAAGTAAAAAAAGAACTCCCTAAGTAATTTGGGAGTCCTTTTTTTCGTTTTTTGAACTGAAATAAATACAGTTGTTTAGTAGATTTGTAAGCGTTGTTGGTTCTTTGATATAGTTTAAATTACACTTTCCATTAATAGAGTAAGCACAGTTTTCTGAACAATTGATGTTAGTCATAGTGTATCACTCCAGGCTTTAGTGTATTTAGTATTTATAGTTTACTCAGTGAAATTTATTTTATGATAAAAGAGAACTAGTAGATAATTGTTTAAATTGCATTAATCTGTTAGTTAAAATATATTATTCCTCTGAATCTTCAATCTGATGTTCAGTAAGTGTTTTATTGAGATAGATTATAAGAAAGAATATAAACATATTTTTTGAACTGTCAAAACTAGGTTTGCTTTGAGAAAAAATTTCCTTCTTTTTATTATAGGTTATATTTTTAATAAAAACAGGAGCAAGCTCTATAGCTTCAGGAGTAGGTAAGCTTGACATTCTAAAAGTTTGCTCATCCAATAAATCTTCAGACTTTGAGGTGAAATTTTTATACCTTTCTACATCATCTAAGTCAGGACTTGGAGGCCAGCTTAATATTATGCCGGAATCAACTATTTGACGCCTGAAAATATCAACTGCTACCATATTGCTGTCTTTATCTTTACCAAAAATCTTTCCTTGGTTTAATATACATAACAGATATGAAATTATTTCAAGAGAATTGTATTCAATCTCCTTTTTTTCGCTAGGCTTTATATAAATTCCGCGTTCTGGTTCATAAAGCTCCATGAACTTATTATAGTTTTTAAAAGCTTTATCCTTAAACTTAATTATCCCTGTACTATTATAAAATAATATACAGTTTAAAAATAATAGATTATTATGCTCAATTTTAGATTCCTCATTGATTTCTAATTCACATATATCATCTTCAACAATATACTCCATTAAATCAAGGAGAATAAGCTTAGCCTCATCAAGTTTTGAATAGTTGTAAAGCAGATTAAAAGCAAAGCATAGCTTTAGGATTTCCTCGGTAGAACATCTATAGAGTTCATCTCTATACTCAAGGAACATGCTTAAAATATCCATGGCAAAGCTTTTGTACTCTGCGCCGCATTTATCTTCATCATATAAAGAATATTTGTAATAAGCGGCCATAAGCAGAGCTTGGTCAGAGTATTTGAATTTTTTGTTTTTTTCTTCAAATTTAATGTCTCTTGTAAGTTCCGGTGTAGTATTTTTTTTATCTACAAAAACACCTTCTATGTTCCTAAAATTAGCCGCGAAAAACTCAAGCTGTTTTCTTGCAAGTATCAAATAAAGCATACTGAGTGAATATTTTTTATTGTCTATGTCCTTAAATTTTTTGTAGTAGTCTATAAGTTCCAAAAGGCTTAATGTCATGAAAGCATTACCTTCAACAATTATATCTTTTTTTAAGGCGTCTTCATCAAAGCTTAAGCCTCCTCCTATGTTTATAAGTTTTGCATTTCCCCTTTTATAGATACAATAAAGTGGAGAAAATGATTTAATTATGTTAATATCAAAATTAGGTAAGTTCTTTACTTTTAATTCACTTGTTGGGATAGTTATTCCGCATTTTGAATTTAGAACAAGGTACTTTACGGATTCTTTTGCAAGGAAGAATAACTGTTTTTCGATTGTTTCACTATTTAAAGAATTCATTCTTAAAAAAGGGCCTATATACTTCAAATTTTACACCACCATAAATTAATCCTTATATAAATAATATGAATAATAGTGTTAAATAGTGCTTGTTCACTTTTAAAAATTGGAGGAGATTTTTTAATGAAGGTTGGAAAACTTAACTGGGATGATTTAAATGAACTTATAAAAGAAAATAAAAGTGTAAATAGAGATGATGTGAGGGTAAAAAACGGAGTAGGTGAAGACTGCAGCGTTATAGAATATGGGGAGTATGAATGTGTCGTATCGACAGACCCTATAACAGGAGCTGAAAGTAATATTGGCAGGCTTGCTGTACATATAAATTGTAATGATATTGCTTCCTGTGGAGTCGAGCCGGTAGGAATTTTAGTAACAATATTAGCGCCGGAGCATACAACTATGGAAGAACTTAAGAATGTTATGAAGGAAATAGATGAAGAGACTAAAAAACTTAATGTGGAAATACTGGGAGGACATACTGAAATAACAAAAGCTGTTAACAAGCTTATAGTTTCCTGTACAGCTATAGGAAAGGGTAAAAAAGGCAGTGCTGTTGCAACTTCCGGAGCAAAAGAAGGAGACGATATTGTAGTAACTAAAAGTCTTGCAATGGAGGGAACTTCTATAGCCGTTAACGATTATTATGAGCAAATAAAAGAAGTTTTATCAGAGACAGAAGTAACAGAAGCTAAAGAATATGTAGACAGTATAAGTGTAGCTTTAGAAGGAAGCTTAGCAGGGGAGTTTGGAGTCAACTCTATGCATGACATTACTGAAGGGGGAGTGCTTGGGGCACTTTGGGAAATGGCAGAGGCAAGTAAAGTCGGCTTTAAGGTATATGAGGATAAAATGCCAATCACAATTGTTACAAGAAAAGTCTGCAGCAAACTAAATTTAGATCCACTAAGATTTATATCCTCAGGAAGTATGCTTATAACAACTAGGAATGGAGAAGAACTTGTTAAACTTTTACAGCAAAAAGGTATTAATGCCTCTGTAATAGGCAATATTACTAAAAGTAAAGGCGTTTTAATTAAAAGTAATATAGAATACGAAGTAGAACCGCCTGAGAGAGATGAATTATTTACTATAGAGGAAAAAATTAATAAATTGTGATATTATATTATGTATAACAAAATAAAGGAAGCTATAAATGCAGGAGGTTAAATAAAGTGGGCAGAATAGATGGAAGAAAAAATGATCAATTAAGGCCTGTAAAAATAACAAGGCATTATATAAAACATGCAGAGGGATCTGTACTAATAGAAGTCGGTGATACAAAGGTTATATGTACTGCATCAATTGAAGATAAGGTGCCTCCATTTTTAAAAGGCAGTGGAGAAGGATGGATTACCTGTGAGTACAATATGCTGCCAAGGGCCACTCAAGTAAGAAAACCTAGAGATATATCAAGGCTTAAAATTGATGGAAGAACGATGGAGATACAAAGACTTATAGGAAGAGCTTTGCGTTCTGCCGTTGATTTAAAAGCTATTGGCGAAAAGACTATATGGATTGACTGCGATGTAATACAAGCGGATGGAGGAACAAGGACTTCCTCTATTACTGGTGCTTTTGTTGCGCTTGTAGATGCAGTTAATAAGCTTCATAGGCATACTCCTTTTGAAGTCTACCCTGTACGAAGTTTTGTAAGTGCAGTAAGTGTGGGAATTATAAAAGATACTAAAGTATTAGACTTATGCTATTTAGAAGATTCAACAGCAAAGGTAGATATGAATATAGTTATGACTGATGAAGGCGAGTATATTGAGGTTCAGGGAACTGGAGAAGAAAGTCCATTTTCAAGAAAAGATCTTGATGAACTTTTGGTGCTTGGAGAAAAAGGAACAAAGCATATGATTCAAATACAAAAGGATGCACTTAAAACTGATTGTTTATGGATAGGAACGGGAGCTGGAAAATGAAGAAACTAATAATAGCAAGCAATAATTTACATAAGATAGATGAAATTAAGGCTATACTTTCAGAATTTCCTTTTGAAGTAGTTTCGCTTAAAGAAGCAGGAATAGACATTGATGTAGAGGAAGACGGAATTACATTTATGGAAAATGCCCATAAAAAGGCCTACGAGATTTTTAAAATAGCAAAAGATGCAATGGTACTTTCGGATGATTCAGGGCTTATGGTAGAAGCCTTAGGAGGGGCACCAGGAGTTTATTCAGCAAGATTTGCCGGAGAGCATGGAAATGACAAGAAAAACAATGAGAAGCTTTTGCATATGCTTGAAGGAAAGAAGCTTGAAGATAGAAAAGCTAAATTTGTAAGTGCTATAGTACTTATAATGGATAAGGACAGTACTATAAAGGTTCAGGGAGAAATAGAAGGCTATATAAGAGAAAATGAAACAGGTAACGGAGGATTTGGGTATGATCCTTTATTTTTGGTTCCTGAATATAATAAGACCTTTGGAGAATTAAGCAGCGAAGAGAAAAATAAAATCAGCCATAGAGCTAGAGCATTGGAAAAACTAAAATATGAATTAAGAAAGTTAGTGCAGCAAAAGGAGAAATAGTTAATGCAGATAGCTGTAATTAGTGACACACATAGACACTCATATAGTATAAATAAAGCTGCGAGTATAATTCAAGGAATGGATATGGTTATTCATTTAGGGGATAATGTAGAAGATGTAGAGGTTTTAAAAGAAAAGTTCAAAGGAAATATTATAAATGTGAGAGGCAATTGTGACTTTACAAGTTTTGTCCCTAGGGAAAGACTTGAAGAAATAGAAGGCAAAAAAATCTTTATGACTCATGGAGACAAGTATAATGTAAAATATGATCTTTTAAGATTAAAATACAGAGCAAAAGAAGTTGGTGCAGATGTTGTACTATTTGGACACACGCATCAATCTTTGGAGTTATATGAAGATGGAATATGGTTTATTAACCCCGGCAGTGCTGCGCTGCCAAGAGATTCATTTAAGAGTATAGCTGTGCTTGAAATCAAAAATAATAAGATTCAAGTTATGCTTAAAGGGATTGAATAAAAAAAAATAAAATTTAGGTATTGACGAATTAAAATATATCGTGTAGAATAATCTATGTCGTCGGGAGTTCGAGAAGAACTTCCACAACATCGGGGTGTGGCGCAGATGGGAGCGCGCGTGCTTTGGGAGCATGAGGTCGCAGGTTCAATCCCTGTCACCCCGACCATCAATATGCGGGTGTAGTTCAATGGTAGAATTCCAGCCTTCCAAGCTGGTCGTGTGGGTTCGATTCCCATCACCCGCTCCAAATGTGCGGCTTTAGCTCAGTTGGATAGAGCAATTGCCTTCTAAGCAATGGGCCAGGGGTTCGAATCCCTTAAGTCGCACCAATTTAATATTAATATGCACCATTAGCTCAGTTGGTAGAGCAACTGACTCTTAATCAGTGGGCCCTGGGTTCGAATCCCTGATGGTGCACCATATGGTGGACGTAGTTCAATTGGCAGAGCACCGGATTGTGGTTCCGGCTGTTGTGGGTTCGAGTCCCATCGTCCACCCCATTTTAAATATTGGGATGTTGCCAAGCGGTAAGGCACCAGACTTTGACTCTGGTATTCGTAGGTTCGAATCCTGCCATCCCAGCCAACAGTGGTTCACTAGCTCAGTTGGTAGAGCACATGACTTTTAATCATGGTGTCCGGGGTTCGATTCCCCGGTGAGCCACCAAAATTATAATAAGATTTGCAGATGTGGCGGAATTGGCAGACGCACTAGACTTAGGATCTAGCGCCTTCGGCGTGCAGGTTCAACTCCTGTCATCTGCACCAATCTGCGGAAGTGACTCAATGGTAGAGTGTCACCTTGCCAAGGTGAAGGTTGCGGGTTCGAATCCCGTCTTCCGCTCCAAATATGCGGGTGTAGTTCAATGGTAGAATCCCAGCCTTCCAAGCTGGTCGTGTGGGTTCGATTCCCATCACCCGCTCCAAATGTGCGGCTTTAGCTCAGTTGGATAGAGCAATTGCCTTCTAAGCAATGGGCCAGGGGTTCGAATCCCTTAAGTCGCACCAATTTAATTTAATATGCACCATTAGCTCAGTTGGTAGAGCAACTGACTCTTAATCAGTGGGTCCCGGGTTCGAATCCCTGATGGTGCACCATATATCGGGGTGTGGCGCAGATGGGAGCGCGCGTGCTTTGGGAGCATGAGGTCGCAGGTTCAATCCCTGTCACCCCGACCATTTAAAAGTTATTAAATTAACTTTTTTTATTTCCTCTGCGGGTGTAGTTCAATGGTAGAATCCCAGCCTTCCAAGCTGGTCGTGTGGGTTCGATTCCCATCACCCGCTCCAATATGCGACTTTAGCTCAGTTGGATAGAGCAACTGCCTTCTAAGCAGTAGGCCAGGGGTTCGAATCCCTTAAGTCGCACCATATGGTGGACGTAGTTCAATTGGCAGAGCACCGGATTGTGGTTCCGGCTGTTGTGGGTTCGAGTCCCATCGTCCACCCCATTTTAAATATTGGGATGTTGCCAAGCGGTAAGGCACCAGACTTTGACTCTGGTATTCGTAGGTTCGAATCCTGCCATCCCAGCCAACAGTGGTTCACTAGCTCAGTTGGTAGAGCACATGACTTTTAATCATGGTGTCCGGGGTTCGATTCCCCGGTGAGCCACCAAAATTATAATAAGATTTGCAGATGTGGCGGAATTGGCAGACGCACTAGACTTAGGATCTAGCGCCTTCGGCGTGCAGGTTCAACTCCTGTCATCTGCACCAATCTGCGGAAGTGACTCAATGGTAGAGTGTCACCTTGCCAAGGTGAAGGTTGCGGGTTCGAATCCCGTCTTCCGCTCCAAATATGCGGGTGTAGTTCAATGGTAGAATCCCAGCCTTCCAAGCTGGTCGTGTGGGTTCGATTCCCATCACCCGCTCCATAGTTTAAGCCCAAAATCATTTGATTTTGGGCTAATAATTTATGTGCACCCATAGCTCAGCTGGATAGAGTGGTGGACTTCGAATCCAACGGTCGCAGGTTCGACTCCTGTTGGGTGCACCAAATATAAATAGAACAAGGCTTTCCGAATTTCGGGAGGTCTTTTTTTATGCCAAATAACACAACCCAAATAAAGCGACACATTAATAAACACAACTTAAAGTGGCTAAATAAAATGGTCAATTTGGACTATTTTTATTAGACTATGTTAAAGAATGATGTTGTAAACAGAACACTTTATTAATATAAAAAATTATCCAATTCGTGTACAATTAAATTAGTTCGCAATTGTAAAAGGTAAGGTAAATATTATTTGTATAATATACAGATAAATAGTAATTTAGTCAATTCATAAGGGTGAGGTATTATATGGATGGAGTGGCGAAGTTAATAATACTAAGAGGTAATTCTGGAAGTGGTAAGACTAATACAGGAAAGGCTTTACAAAGAAAATTTGGACATGGTACAATGCTAATTTCACAAGAAGTTGTTAGAAGAGAAATGCTATTTGTGAAAGATGGACATGATACAGAAGCCAGTCAATTATTAAATGAACTTGCACTATACGGGAAAAACATTGCAATATTATAATTTTAGAAGGAATTTTAAATTCAAAGTGGTATAAAAAACTATTTAAAAATTTATATGATGAATTTAACAATCAAATTTTTGCATATTACTTTGATATATCTTTTGAAGAAACCCTAATTCGTCATAAACAAAAGCCTAATGCTCATGAATTTGGAGAAATAGAAATGAAAAGATGGTGGAATGAAAAAGATTTATTAGATATTATTCCTGAGGTATGCCTGTATAAAGAATTAAGTTTAAATGAAATAGTGGATATGATTTATCATTATGTTATAAAGCAATTAATAAACCCAAATTAAGAATGAATAAGATAAATAAAAATTTGAAGTAAAAATTATTTATATTTTGCGAGGTGTGTATCTATTGGAGCGTACTATGATAATAGGGGGAAATGGTTGTGGAAAAACGACCTTTTCAAAAATGTTATGTGACAAGTTGAAACTGCCTTTGATTTATCTTGATATATTATATTGGAGAGATAATTGCCAAACTGCTTCCAAGTATGAGTTTGATGGGCTGTTAATGCAGGAGCTTACAAATCCAAAATGGATTATGGACGGAAACATCAGTCGAACGATTCCACTTCGGTTAAAATATTGCGATACCGTTATTTATATGGATTACTCTCGATTTCAGTGCATTTGTGGTGCAATAAAGAGAGTCATACAGAACCATGGTAAAAGTAGACCTGGACCATTATTGTAACTGTATAAAAATCTCTCCTATAACAATTTTGATCTGTTATAGGAGAGATTTTCGTTTATGAGGATTTAGGCTCATCATTACCACCTAATTTGATAGAAAGTATAGTTTACAGATGGTTTAGCGATGAGGATAAACTGTCCATTTTGCTTTCTATTCTTATCAGGAGATAATCAGCAACAGCTATGGGAAAGCCAGTGTTGGCTATTGCTGCTAATAGTTCTTCCATGGTCATTCCTCCTTTCATGCTTTGATAGTAATAAATATGCAGCAGGAAAGGATGCTTTTGGAAATTGTATGGATAAGTAAAATAATTAGATCTATACAGACAAGAATGAGAGAAAAATGAATGTAAAAATCACTATAAAAGTTATAATTCTAATCACTAGTGTGAAAACATTTCTATTGACTTTTAGCAGTACCGCTAATCCTAACGCAACAGCAAGGGTAAGTACAATTGATAATGTAGATTAAATCTTAAATAAAATACCATTATCTTTATGCCCACCATTTAACATACCTATTCAATTTCAATCGAGCAGCAATTGTTTGCTTGAGGGCTGCGAGTTTCAAGGCGCAGAAGCCATGCCGACTGCTTTTGGGCATAATGATCAATATATTCCTGCTGTATGACATTTGCATGAAATAGGCTGCTGTCATAATTCAAAACAACCTTCTCATCGCCGCGCTTTATGATAGCACAATCGTCCTGTAAGGCAATAGGCTCCCGGGAGCAGAAAACTTCTGTAATATTACCAGGTCGGTTGAATGAAAATATATCATTTACAACAACCTTATCAGTATTTATTTCATGGATTAGTGTACGCTTGAAGCTTATAAGATTTTCATTTTCGTAACAGCTTTTAAGCTCGCAGGAAAACACATTTTTAGTGTCTCCAAACTCTCTGAGCAAAACTTCGGCGTTATGTTCTGATCCGGGCTGCTGTTCACCGCCTTCGATTAATGGTATATTGTGGCTGAAAGAGCGGTTTACAAAGATATCATACCGCCTTGGGCTGAAATACTCAGCGTCGTATAGTCCGGCACCAAGGTCACATAGAACTTGGACACCATTTTTATAAAGTATAAAGGACCCGCAGTCATTATGATTGTGGCTTTCTCCATTATTGCCGGCTTTAGCTGCCAGTGTAATCGAGCTTTTTTTGGATAAAAACCACTGGGCATTGCTAAGCCATGCCGAAAAATTTTCGTTTAAGGTTGTAAGCGGCTGGCCTTCCCATAAAAGATCGCGCAAAGCAAGGCAGAAGCGATAGCATTTATCCTCAAGTATAGGAGCAGCAAAATTCTGCGGAGGCAATATGACATCATCAATGTGCTTTTGCAAATAAAAGGATAAGCCAATACGGTAATGGCTGTCCTCGCTGCCATCAGAAAAACTGATGGTGGATTTGCCGCTTATATAAAAAAGCTGTTGAGAGCGCGCAATGGACTGAACCTTATGCTCCTTAAAATAATTGAGTGATCCGTTGGTGCGTTTATTAAGAAGGTCTGCAAAGCATACGAAAAATCCAAATCCGTAGGTCCAGTAATCAACTCCTTCGGTGCAGATTCCATCATTTCCAAAGGATGAAAGATACACTTCTTCACATAAAAAGCATCGATGCAAAAGCTCTGCAAGAGTATCAGTATCATCAACAAGATACAGTGCGGTTCCGCCGATGGCGCTGGCGCAAACACTGCTCCAGTTGTTTTTCATATTTTCAAAGCGATATTTATGATCGGTTTGTAAAAATGGATTTAAAATACGGTTCTCTATTTGAAGCTTTACCAGTTTAATCACCATTTCAGGTAAAAGCTGCCCATTAAGTTCAAGTGTCTCAGCTAATGCAAATGCCGTTTCACATGCAAATAGATCCAGCTGTGTAGGATATTCCTCAAACGGCAAAGCCTTGTCATCTGCTCCTAAAAAATGTGCAGGCATAGCCCAGAAGGGTTCTGAGCAAATCGCCCATATTATTTCATTAAGAGCGTTTTTGTATTCCTCATTTTGCGGGTTAAGCCATGTTAAAGCAGAAAATACAAATAGCCGTCCACGCCTCTCAAAATACAAAGATTCATACGACTCCCGGTCTCCGGTATCCCAGTATAAGCGGAATTTTGAATAGGTAAGTTCAGGTATTGGCAGGGATAAATAAATTTTTGCCTGTTTTTCTACTGCTGACAGTTGCTTAAGTGTAAACTGGCTATGGCTTTTTTTACTAAACTCTAAAAGCTCTGTTTGAAGCAGCGGCTGACTTTGAGTTTTAAGTGCCGCGAGTATTTGCTGTTTATTCCACATTGTCTGTGAAGCCACCTTTCATCTTGTGTTGATATTCTGTTGGGGTCATGCCTTTTTGGCGTTTAAATACTTTTGTAAAATAATAAGCATTTTCAAAGCCAAGCGTGTTTGATATTTCATAAATCATGAGTTTATCTTCCTTAATTAGCTGACAAGCACGTTCTATTTTAGTTGAACTTACATATTCAACAAAATTCTGATTGTATTGCTTTTTGAACAATGCAGAAAGGTATCCGGGTGATATACAAATATAATCAGCAACGTCCTGTAGCATAATACGCTTGTCAACATTATCCCGTACATATTGCCGTGCTTTTTCAATCAGTTCCGACTTGCCGCTTGAAAATTGTTCTAAAATAGCTGTGATATTGTTTTGTAAAACCTCAAGCCATAGCAATACCTGAGACCGCGTTGTCAAATGGTCAATTGCCCGATGACTGTATGAAGAGTAAAAAAACGGAGAGTTTATTTCTGTATATGATGCAATAGTCTTAATTGCATCTGAGGCAGCGTTGTATAAATCATTGCAAAGCCATATAGCCTGGCTTTGCTGATGCGGAAATTTGCGCACATTATTCATCGCTTTCTGCAATATATAGCTGCAGCCTGGGATATTTTTTGTACGTATCTCTGCAGCAAGACGCCCTGCAATGCCGGATAAACCAAGATTACGGTATTCTGTATTCGGGATATCTGATGCATTTGCTTCAGGGCAATCGGTTAAATAATAATGGTCCATTAGCTTAAAAAGCTGGCTTTGACATTCGGGCCACTTTGAAACGCTGGAAAAATAATCTGTTGCGAGTACAATAGGTTTAACCTGTGTGATATTCGTACTTGCACTCATTAAGCGGGTTGTGAAAATTGGCAATTTCTCCGTCCATTCGTCTAACCGCATATCCCAGCAGAAAACCAGAAGACTTGTACAGGACTTGTTGGGAGAAATTATTATGCTGTGTTCGAAAAAGTTTTTTACAACCTTCTGAGCGACTTCAGTTTGCCATGCAAATAACCTTGACCGTTCATCATCAGAGAATGTTTCATATTGGGATACGGCAGAAAAATCAAATGGAATTTGAATCGCACCAAACCCATTTCGTACTCCATTATCCTCAAGTATTTGTGCAATGTCGGAAGACGCATTATCACTTTGTGATGCTTGAAGTATACGCATAAATGTGTCTTTAAGCAATTGGCTTCGGTTGGTTTTCAAAAAGCTTTCAACCATGTCAACCTGCGCTAGCTTTGTGCGTTTGTCACACTCATTACATGCATTTATAAGAGTATTTTTTAGAGTTTCGGGCTCTAATTGACTTTTTAAGAGGTAATCGATTGCATGAAGGCGCAAGGCATCCCTTGCAAGTTCAAAATCTTCAAGATTTGTGAGCATGACAAAAACAATATCCGGCCTTTGCTTAGAAACCTGCTTCAACAGCTCTATACCGTTAATAACAGGCATTTTAATATCGCAAAATACAATATCGGGAGAAAGCGAGTTTATTTTTTCCAGAGCTTCCTGGCCGTTCCTCGCAGTACCCGCTATAACGCAGTTGTTTTCCTCCCAGTCAATTAAAAATTTGATTCCTGACAAAATAATAGATTCATCATCAACCATAAGTATTTGATACATATTTACACCTCTTTAGGTATACGCACCGTTACGCATGTATATTTATCTTTTTCACTTACTACTGAAAGGCCGTAGCCATTACCATAGGTGAGCTGCAAACGAGTATGGACATTAGACACACCTATGCCGTTAAGGGAGCTATTATTCTTCGAAGATGTATCTGTCAGCAATGAGTCGCATTGCTCCTGAGTCATGCCGGATCCATTGTCTTCAACTGTTATGAGGACATCACCATCTTCCTCCCTGGCCTTCAACTTAATTATACCGTACTTTCCGGTAGGTTCAATGCCGTGAAAAATAGCATTTTCTACCAATGGCTGCAGTGTGAGCTTTATAATTTTATTTTCAAGCAAAGCTTCAGGAACTTCATTTAAAAATTCAAAGACTTCAACATATCTGACAGACTGAATTGCAATATAGTCTTCAAGAAGCTGTATTTCTTCGCCTAATGTTATTTTATCCTGGGTACCCTTAGCAATATTTCTCAAAAGATTAACAAGACTTCGGGTCATATTTGCGACACCGGTATTTTTTTGTATGATGGCCATCCAGTACAGTGAATCAAGAGTGTTGTATAAAAAGTGAGGGTTAACCTGGCTTTGCAGAAGCGATATTTCAATGTTTTTCTGCTTCTCATACATGCTTTTGGTTTCGCTGATAAGCTGATCTATGTTCATTGCCATTTTGTTTACCACCCTGCCTATTTGCCCTATCTCATCCTGCGACTGCTCGATTGATGGGTCATATGAAAAGTCATTGTTTGAAATACGGCGAATGCGGAAAATCAAGCGATTAATAGGTCTTGTGATATAGTTTGATAGAATTATGGCAATAGCTATAGAAATCAAAATGCATGTGATAACCACAACTATAACAGTATATAGCATATTTCCGTCTGTGCGGGATAATGCTGTGATGTTCGAATAAGTACATAAAACCAAATCTGCATCTTCAAAGGGGACCAAATTTATTAAGTAATTTTGTCCATTATAAAGTATATGATCACCATTCTTCACTTTTGAAAGGTCTGCGTCAAAAGGGATAGGATGATTGCCGAAGGTTAATATATTTTTACCGCTTGCTGATGATATAAATATATTTTGCAAATCACTGAACGGTTCGAGCACATCTTTTAAAATTTCTATATCAAATTCAGCATAAATATAGGCATTGTTCTTTTTTGCGCCCGGACCACTGACATTGGAAATGAAGACAAGAGCCTGCTGATTTGGGTGCACAATAGACTGTGACAAGCATATGATAAATGGCTGATTGTTTGAAGCATTTGTAAAACTTATAAATGCAGAGGAAGTAGTGATTAAATTGAAATCCGACAATGTGCCAGAATAATGGGTGCTTGACTGCAGCAATAGTCCGCTGTTATTAAAAACCGCAATTTTGGCGGCATAGCGTTCCGCTGCGCTGGACCGTAAATATAATGTAAGCTTTTCCTGAGCCCGCAGTGCGGCTTCCTTTGATGGTATTGTTTCAATGCTTGTATATTTAGAGGCATATGAAATGCTGTCATCGTTTGCACACAGCATGCCAAGATTAAACACATCCGAAATGTGCTGACGTATTTGATTATTAACAGTGTCCAGGTTAAGCTGGTCCATTTTTTTTGCTTTTTCAATAATTATATTGTTAAAATAGTTGTACAGCAGCCAATTGCTGATAACACCGACTAGTAGGACACACAAAATAGTATTAGCAATAATTTTAAATTTAGTGCTGTGCAAATTCATAATTAACCTCTATAGTTATTAGTTATTTATATAATAAAATACATATAAAAATTATATGATAAAAGCTCACTTTTATCAATGCATCCTATAAGACTGATTTAAAAAGTAATATTTATTAAAATAGTATTATTTCATGGCTAAGATATAGTTGAAAAGTATTACATAAAATTGAGATTTTACATTTTCTTAAAATCATCGATATTATAGAATTAAATCATAATAAGGGAGGAAACAAGTTCTTCTCTTAAATTTAAAGGGGGAAATTGACTTATGAAAAAACTAATAGCATTAACGCTTTCTGTGATGATGGCATCAACAGTTGTTGCCTGTGGCAAAACTTCATCATCCACTCAAGGAGCAGGTAATTCATCTGCATCTTCTGAAAACGTAACCATCAAAGTTTCCACATGGGACTTAAGTGCAAATCCATCAGTTAAAAATGTAGTCGATGCATTTACGAAAGCTCATCCAAATATTAAGGTTGATCTTATGGATATTCAAAGCGCCGATTATACCCAGAAACTTAATATCATGCTTAATGGCGGAAGCGATCTTGACGCATTCTGGATAAAAGATGCGGATACAACCAAAGGACTTTATGACAAAGGACAGCTTGCCGATTTAACTCCATACATTACAAAGGATAAAGTTGATCTTAAAGCATATAACGGCCTTGCAGAAAACTTTAAAATGCCAAAAGGAGAGATAGTAGGTTTGCCTGCACGTACCGATTACTATGTATTGTATTACAATAAAGATATTTTTGATGCCGCAAAAGTTCCTTATCCAACAAACGATATGACATGGGATGATTTTGAAGCTACTGCTAAGAAAATTACTTCTGGTCAAGGAGCTGATAAAAAGTATGGTGCATTGCTTCACACCTGGAATGCCTGTGTACAAAACTGGGGCGTACAGGATGGCAAACACACTATTCTTGACACCGATTACAGCTTTTTTAAGCCGTATTATGAAATGGCTTTACGTATGCAAAATACTGACAAGTCAATCATGGATTATGGAACACTTAAAACAGGACAGATTCATTACTCAAGTCCTTTCCTTACAGGAAAAGTGGGCATGTTGCCTATGGGCACCTGGTTTATGACAACTATCGCTTCAAAAATAAAAAGCGGTGAAAGTAAAGTAAACTGGGGCGTAGCAACACTACCTCATGGTAAGGACGTACCTGCCGGCTATACAGTTGGTGCTGCAACTCCTCTTTCTATAAATAAAGCATCTAAAAAGCAGGCTGCTGCGTGGGAATTTGTAAAATTCGCTACAAGCGATGAAGGCGCAAAGATCTATGCTGATGCCGGCGCTATTCCTGGCCGCGCTAATGCAGATACGCTTAAATCTATCGTTAATATGAGTGGTATGCCTCAAGGTCTAGGTGACGCCCTTGCTGTTAAAAAGATCACCCCAGACCGTCCAATAGCAGACCATGTAGCTGAAGTTAACAAAATGCTTGACGAAGAACATTCACTTATAATGCTTGGACAAAAGAAAGTTGATGATGTTCTTGGAGAAATGGGAACTCGCGGCAAGCAATTGCAGGGAAAATAATAAAATAGCCCTATCTAGTTTCGGGCAGACTTAGCTTGCTAAGTTTGTCCGAATTTTATAAAAAGCATAAGTTGTTACTCAAAGGAGGTACTTACATGCAAACGGCCAAATCTACCAAAAAAGGTTTGTCGCTTAATACTAGGAATACACTCATTGGCATGTCGTTTATTTTGCCAAATTTTATTGGCTTTTGTTTGTTCATTATGATCCCTGTGGTATTTTCATTTGTACTTAGTTTTGCCAAATGGGACGGATTTAATGCCATTCAGTTTACAGGTTTTTTAAACTTTACTGCAATTTTTAAAGACCGTATATTCTGGGAGGCGCTGAGACATACTGGCATTTACACGGTTTTTTCAGTTTTGCTTAGTATGGCTGGTGCACTTGGTTTAGCGGTATTACTAAATAAAAAAATACGCGGTGTTAACTTCTTCCGTAGTGCTGTATTTTTTCCTTACGTTGCTTCGATAGTGGCAGTAGGTGCGGTATGGAACGCAATGTTTATGAAAGAATCAGGTCCTATAAATGCTTTTCTGCACCTAATAGGGGTTCAAAACCCTCCAGGATGGTTTGCCAGTGTAACATGGGCTTTACCGGCTGTTATTATTGTAAGTGTATGGAAAAATGTAGGCTACTTTATGATTATATATTTAGCTGCATTGCAGGATATTCCGTACGAATTATATGAAGCTGGCGATATGGACGGCGCATCAAAATGGAGACAGTTTTGGAGTATTACATTCCCGATGCTCACTCCGGCTCATTTCTTTGTATTTATGATGCTTACAATAAACAGCTTTAAAGTATTTGATCTTATATTCGTTCTTACAGACGGCGGACCTGGTACGGCAACGAAAATGCTGGCTAATTATATATATGACCAGTCGTTCGTATCCTGGAACTATGGTACAGCAAGCGCTGCATCAATAATTTTATTCCTTATAGTTGGCTGCATTACACTTGTGCAGTTTAGAGTGGAAAAGAAGCTTAATTTTAAGTAGGGAGGAAAGTGTAATGATTGAAAAACAAAACCGTGTATGGAAAATTGTTATATACATTTTTCTCATATTAATCGCATTTATAACTCTTTTGCCGCTTGTATGGATGTTGTCGGCATCATTGAAATTAGAAACCCAGGTATTTAGTGTTCCTATAAAGTGGATACCTGATAACGCACAGTGGAGCAATTATGTGAAGATATGGCAAAAAATACCTCTTGCTCTATTTACTTTTAACAGCATAAAACTTACGATTATAATTACGTTTATACAACTTATAACTTCAAGTTTTGCTGCTTACGGTTTTTCAAAATGCCAATTCAGAGGTAGAAATACTTTATTTACCTGCTATATAATTACCATTGCAATTCCATGGCAGGTATATATGCTGCCCCAGTATATAATTATGAATAAGATGCATCTTGTAGACACGCACTTGTCTATAATTCTTTTACAAAGCTTTACAGCGTTTGGTGTTTTTTTACTACGTCAATTTTATATGAGTATTCCGGATGAACTTTTGGAAGCTGCGCGTATTGACGGACTTTCAGAATATGGGATTTATGCACGTATCGTTCTGCCTTTATCAAAACCGGCCCTTGCAACACTTACAATATTCAGCTTTGTAGGTGTATGGAATGATTTTATGGGTCCTATGATATATTTTAACTCTACAAGCGTCAAAACGATCCAGCTTGGTATCCGTATGTTTATTAGCCAATATTCTGCAGAATACAACTTGATTATGGCAGCAAGTGTTATTGCACTTATACCGGTGTTTGTAATTTACGTGGCTTTTCAGAGGTTCTTCATACAAGGTATTGCCACAAGCGGCCTTAAAGGCTAAATACTTAATATAGAAACTGTAGTAAACCTGTAGGAGGTTTATACTATGAATAGAAATTCAAAGGATTTTGAAAATCATTTTATGCTAGCACCAGTTGGCGGAGGATTTTTTATGGAAGGCTATTGGGTGTGGTGCGGCAGTGTGATTAAGGGTGAAGACGGTAATTACCACATGTTCGCATCCCGCTGGCCTAAGGACTTGCCTTTTCATCCAGGGTGGGGCATGGAAAGCGAAATTGTGCGCGCCGTGTCCAAAACTCCGGAAGGTCCATATAAGTTTGCTGAGGTTGTGCTCGGTTTCCGAGGCCCTGAGTATTGGGATGGATGTAGTGTGCATAATCCCGTTATTTGCAAATACAAAGATGAATATGTATTGTTCTATATGGGTACAACCCACCCCTTCGGGGCAACCCCCCGTGGTAGAAATTTAAAACATGAAAGTTATCAATGGCAAGCTGCCCGAAGCAATAAGCGCATTGGTGCTACTACTTCCAAAAGTGTGTTTGGCCCGTGGAAACGCAGTGACCAACCGCTTTTGAACGTAAGATCAGGATGTTTTGATAATTTCTTTACATCTAATCCTGCTCCATGCATCAATGAAGATGGGAGTTGCCTTTTAATATATAAAACACGCTCATATTTGAAGCCTCCCTATGAATGCGATGACATTTATGGCCCTATGGCTCTTGGTGTGGCATGGGCGCCACATTATAGCGGGCCATACAAACGCCTAACGGATAAGGCTTTATTTGATATTAATGAGGGTGTATTGGAAGATCCTTTTATTTGGAAAACATCTAACGGTTACGGTATGATAGCAAAAGATTGGAAAGGAACCTATACCGGAAATATTGGCAGCACTGTATATGCCTCATCTACGGATGGTCTAAACTGGACAATAGAAAATCATCCTGCTTTTGGCCGTGATATTTTATGGTCTGATGGTAAAATCCGCACTATGGGCAATATGGACCGCCCGTTTATCTTGTTTGACGGCGATAAAATGACCCATCTTTTTGTTGCTACAAACGATGGCAAGGAAGCCGATTTTGCTACAATGACCAGTTCGTGGAATGCTTGCATTCCACTAAAACAATGACAAGAAGTAAATTCTATAAGTACTAACATACAGTTGATAACTAAGGTGCTAATCTAATTATAGTAAAGCGATTCACCTATAAATTAACGATATAAATTAAATGTTTTTGTATGAGACCATTTATTTATACTAATTATAAGGATAAGCTTTATTTTGCAAACTGTTTTGAATAATAAATTATTAGTAAAAGTGATGGAGGAATTGAATATGAGTAATGTTTTGGATAGGTTTTCTATTGATTTTTTTAGATTAGATGGAAAGGTCGCAATAGTTACTGGTGGAAACACTGGCCTTGGACAAGGCTATGCAGTAGCTTTAGCTAAAGTAGGTGCAGATTTAGTAATTCCAACATATGATCAGAATTGGGATGAAACTAGAGCGTTAATAGAAAAAGAAGGAAGAAAGGTTGTTTTTGTACAAGCTGATTTAACTAAGAAAGAAGATAGAAAGAAAATTGTAGATGTTGCCTTGGCTCAGTTTAGTAAGATAGATATATTAATAAATAATGCAGGAACAATCAGAAGAGCGCCGCTGCTTGATTACAAGGAAGAAGATTGGAATGCGGTAATGGATATTAACTTGAATGCTGTATATTTCCTAAGCCAAGATGTAGCAAGGATTATGGCTAAACAAAATTACGGAAAGATCATTAATGTAGCCTCGATGTTAGCGTTCCAAGGAGGTAAGTTTGTACCATCATACACTGCAAGTAAACATGGAGTTGCTGGTATCACTAAAGCCTTTGCAAACGAACTTGCTTGTTACAATATTCAAGTAAATGCTATTGCACCAGGGTATGTTAAGACCGCTAATACAGCTCCAATAAGAGCGGATGAAGGAAGAAATGAAGAAATATTAAATAGAATACCAGCAGGTAAATGGGCTGAACCATCTGACTTAATGGGAGCTATGGTGTTCTTAGCAAGTAAAGCTTCAGATTATGTTAATGGGCACATTTTAGCTGTAGATGGTGGATGGTTAGTTAGATAACTAAACTTCATTTTAAGGGAAGAGTTCTTAGCTCTACAAAGTTTCTTTATTGAGGTAATTGCAACATCTGGTATGAAGGGCTAAATATAAAAGAGAAAAGGTGGGATAAGTGATGATAAAAGAGGATTTTATTCAAAATAATGTTTGTTTTAATATTTTCAATACTATATATTACTTTTTGAGGATGAACATCTATTTTGGATTAACGAATGCATTGTTTTTAATAACAGTTGTAACTTTTACTTTTAAAATTCAAAATGTATTAACCTTTGCTATTGCACTTATTCCAACAGGTCCTTCTATATCAGCATTGATCTATTGTTTAAATAAGTATAATAAAGAAAAGTTACTAAATATATCTAGTGATTTTTTCACAGGATATAAGGTATTTTTTAAAAAAGCAATTTCTGTTTGGTTAGTCTCGTTATTGCTAATTACAATTTTGATAATAGATCTGTTGTTTTTTATGAAAACGCAGTATATTGGAATGTTTGCCCCAATAATATTTATAGCCTTTTATGTTGTTTTAATTACAGCTATAAATTATTTTTACTATTTAGTTAAAAATGAAAATTCAAGTATTAAAGATTTATTAAAAATTTCTTTTTACTTTTCGCTTAGAAAATTCTATTTTGGAATTGTAAATTTAATTATTGTTTTAAGCTTGTTCTTTATAACACTACTAATGCCAGTGTTTGGGGTTGTTATATTACCAAGTATATTTATTTATCTAATTTACATAAACAATACTTATTTATACAAATCAAAGGAATAACTGCAAAAATGCTAATAGTAACTTAAAATACATTATGATTAAAGTGGTATTTGTTAATGATAAATATCACTTTATTAATAGGCCTATAGAAGGATCTGAAATACAAAACATGATTATAAGGAATTTAAACAAAAGTAAAATAATAATTATTCTTTTCATTATAGTTATTTCAGTAATCTTCTTTTATGGATGTGCCAAAGCAAGGCCATCTACTAAAGATAACAAACAAAATATTTTGAGCGAAGAGTTAAAGAAAAAAGCAAAGGTTTATAAAAATGAAGAATATCAAAATGGTGAAGTACCATTGGAAACTTATATAAAGATGGAAGATAAAATACTTCAAACTAACAACAAAGATAAAAAAATAGTATATAAAGGTGACAGATTTATATTAGAAAACAATGGAGTAAAATATCAAGTGTTTTCTGGAACAAATACAACTGGTAATGTAGATGATCAAATAATCATATATGGTACTTATTATGTATTCATTAAATCGGATGTCATTGAAAAGTATTAGGATGGTGAGTAAGGTTGGTGTTCAAAGAACTTAGACTAAAATGGTCTGATTACTTAACAAACAACTATGCAATGATTTCATTTAATGATAAGAAATTTAAAGGAGACTGAAATGGCGTTTAAAATTTTAGATCCAAATTATGAAAAAAGCCCTTATTCAGGAATGACAAAAAAACATTGGTTAGATGCTTCAAAGTTTCTATTAGAAGGTATATTTAGGCATATACCGAATATGGATGCACCTGTTTTAGTTCCACGACAGGAATTTAGCATAAGTTATCCTAATAATAACACCAATGAGTGGAAAAAGTATGCGCAAAAGTTTGAAGGCCTAGCAAGAAGCTTCTTATTAGCAGCACCACTTTTACATAATGAACCGTCGGCAAAGGTTTGTGGATATTCTCTCAAAGAGTATTATAAAAAGCAAATATTACTTTCAGTCACATCGGGAACGCCTAATTATTTGCTAAGCGTGCCAGAATTAGAGAGTATGGCTAAATCAGGTGAAACTGCTTTTCAACATACCTGTGAGTGTGCATCCTTAGTAATTGGTTTTGAAATGTGTAAGAAAGTAATTTGGGATACCTATACTGATGAAGAAAAAGATGCAATAGCAGCGTACCTTTCAAGTTTTGGTCATAGTAGAACATCATCGCATAATTGGCGCCTTTTCAATATGCTAATTCTTGGTTTTTTACATCAAGAAGGGTATGACATTGATAAAGATATAATGAGGGACCATGGTCAAACAATTATCTCATATTATGCAGGGGATGGTTGGTACAGGGATGGTCATTCTTTCGACTATTATACTCCTTGGGCCTTTCATGTATATGGTCCACTGTGGAATCAATGGTATGGGTATGAGAATGAGCCATACATTGCAGAAAAAATTGAGCAATATTCAAATTCTCTAGTAGAAAGCTATCCTAATATGTTTGATAAAAGAGCACAAGTTACTATGTGGGGGCGCAGCTGTATCTACAGAAGTGCTGCCACGGCACCATTAGCTGCTAACTTTTTATTAAGAAACCATAAAGCAAATCCGGGCCTCGCAAGGCGAATAAATTCAGGAGCTCTACTACAGTTTATAACAAAAGAAGAGGTTTTTTATGAGGGTGTTCCTTGTTTAGGTTTCTATGGTCCTTTTGAAGCTATGCTTCAGGATTATAGTTGTGCAGAGAGCCCCTTTTGGTTAGCCAATTCCTTTGTATGCCTTTGTTTAGAAGATAATCATCCCTACTGGCAAGACCAAGAGAATAATGGTATATGGGAAAATCTTGAGAAAACTAAGTCAAAAACAACGGTTTTAAATGGTCCTGGAATAGTAATAGACAACCATGGTGCTAATGGTATTACTGAATTTAGAACTGGAAAAACAATGTTTTCAAGAAAAAGTGCATATATAAGGAATTACCTTCGCCTATCATTCAACAGTGAATTCCCTTGGGAAGATTTTGATTATGCCGGTGCTGAAGCAATGCAGTATAGTCTGAAATATTTCAATACAGAGGAAGCGATAGTTCCAAACATTATTCTGTATGGTGGGGAGAAAGAAGGAGTGCTTTACAGAAAGGAATATTTCGATTTTGAATCCTCCTTTCAAGGAAAGCCCTCAATTTGTATAGCAGATTTTCCTGTTGACTATGGGATGATACGTGTAGACAAAATGAGAATTCATGATAAGCCTTTTATGCTTTCTTTGGGTGCTTATGGTTTTCCAAAGGATGATAAAGTAATCATTGAAGAAAGAAATTACTTTGGTGCAAAGGCTATAGTCATAAAAGGAAAAGAAAAGCAAATAGCTATGTGCATATATGCTGGCTTTGATGACATAAGAGTAAAGGAAAGAGTAGGAGTTAATGCCATAGCAAAGGAAAGCTATCTCATTTATGGAGAAGTAAACTGTGATAAGTACTATGAATATAAGCCTTATGTAATGATATCTGCAATATTAACTAAAAATGATTTAAGTTCATGGACTGAGGAAGAGCTATTCCCAATTAAAGCTTTCAAGTTTGAAGATAGGGAAAGGTGCGGCGGATATGGTAAAGTGTATCTTAAAATGCAGGATGGCAGGAATATTACTGTTGATTATGAAGAATTGGAAGGAAGACTTTCAATATAAATTGCTATTTGATCGGAGGGTACAAAATGCAGACAAAAGAATCATTATTAAAGTATGAAAAAATAACAACTGCTGAATTAGAAAAGGCTCGTGATAGAGCAGTTGAATTGATAAAGAGAAATATTGATAAGTTTACACACTATTTTCCAGATTCTAACAGTGTAAATAATTTTTATCCTCAAACTGAAAATGTAGAATGGACAACAGGTTTTTGGACAGGGGAAGTATGGCTTGCATATGAGTGCACAAGAGATTCAAAGCTTAAGGAAGTTGGAGATATTCATGTAAAAAGCTTTATGAAAAGAATTGTAGAAAAAATTGATGTAAATCATCATGATATGGGATTCTTATATTCTCCTTCCTGTGTTGCTGCATATGAGTTGACTGGAAATGAAGAAGGAAAAAAAGCTGCCTTGTTGGCTGCAGACAATTTAATGAGCCGCTTTCAAGAAAAGGGTCAATTCTTTCAAGCCTGGGGAGAACTGGGAGCTGTAGATAATTACAGATTAATCATTGACTGTTTACTAAATATGCCGCTACTTTTCTGGGCTTCTAACGTAACTAAAGACCCAAAATACGCAGAAAAGGCAACAACCCATATAATAACTGCAATGAATTATGTTATACGTCCTGACAATTCCACGTACCATACTTACTTTTTTAATAAAGAAACCGGTGAGCCAATGCGTGGTGTAACTTGTCAAGGTAACCGTGATGGTTCTGCTTGGTCAAGAGGGCAGGCCTGGGGGATTTATGGGTCAGCATTAAGCTATAAGTATTTACGCAATACAGAATATGTTGAGATATTTAGAAGGCTGACGGATTATTTCTTAGCAAATCTTCCATCAGATTTAATACCTTACTGGGATTTCGACTTTAATGATGGCAGCAATGAACCTAGAGATTCTTCTTCTTTAGCAATCACAATTTGCGGAATGCTTGAAATGGCAAAATACGTGGAAAAAGAAGAAGCGGAATATTATACACAAGTAGCTAAAATACTACTAAAGGCTTTAGTAGAACGCTGTGCTGTTACTAACCCCAAAATATCAAATGGTATATTGCTGCATGGCACCTATGCAAGAGCTTCAGTTAATAATCCATGCAGTAACAGAGGAGTAGATGAATGCAATACTTGGGGCGACTACTTCTACATGGAAGCTTTAATGAGGCTAACAACAGATTGGAAGCTATATTGGTAAAAAGTTTAATAAAATTTAAGCGGAAAGAAAACTTTCCTTTGAAGGAAAGTTAAGCTCTTTAAAAGTAGATTAATATGTTGAAATTATTGAACGTAATTTTGATATTGAGCATTTTAAACAAATTGCTCAAAGGTGTATAGATTGAAATAAGAAAAATTTTGGAGGTGCAAAAATGGATGTAAGATATTCAAGCCATTATGAAGATGCAAAAAAATATGATACTAAGGATTTAAGAAATCATTTTTTAATAGAGGACCTTTTTGTTAAAGGTGAAATTAAAATGGTATACAGTCATATAGATAGAATAATCATCGCAGCAGCGGTTCCAGCAGAAAAGCCATTGCTTTTAGAAGCAAGCAAAGAGCTTGGCTGCGGATATTTTCTTGAAAGAAGAGAAATGGGTGTAATCAATATAGGTGGGCCTGGAATAGTTACTCTTGATGGAGAAAAGTATGAATTAAATTCAAGAGATGGACTTTATGTAGGAATGGGAGCAAAAGAAGTAAGCTTTGAAAGCTTGGATGCAGCTAGGCCGGCTAAGTTTTATATAAACAGTGGAACTGCTCATAAGAGTTATCCTACTGTAAAGATAGGTTTAGATAAGGCCAACAAAGTAAGTGCAGGCAGTGATGAAGAATGTAACAAGAGAACAATAAATCAGTATATACATCCTGCAGTTTGTGAAAGCTGCCAATTGGTTATGGGAATGACTATATTGGAACCAGGCAGTATTTGGAATACAATGCCTTGTCACACTCATGAAAGAAGAATGGAAGTTTACTTATACTTTGATATGGATGCTGAAAGCGTAGTGTTCCACTTCATGGGAAGACCAGATGAGACAAGACATATTGTTATGAAAAATGAACAAGCTGTAATATCACCAAGCTGGTCAATACATTCTGGTGTTGGTACAAAGAATTATACCTTTATATGGGGTATGGTTGGCGAAAATCAAACCTTTACTGATATGGATGCAGTACCTACAAGTTCTTTAAAATAAATATACTAATGCAGTCTGTTTATGAAGATAAATAAGCATTGACTGCATTTTTAATATGGAGGTGTAACTATGTTATCTAAATTAAAAGTATTAGATGCAATGTGTGAAAGCGGAGTTATTGCTGTAATAAGAGCGAGATCAATGGAAGAGGCAATAGAAATTTCAAAGGCCTGTATTGAAGGCGGAATAAAGGCTATAGAAGTGACTTATACGGTGCCCGGAGCTTCTGATGTAATAAAGGCATTAAGTGAAACTTTTAAAGATAAATTATATGTAGGTGCCGGAACGGTACTGGATTCAGAAACTGCAAGAACAGCAATACTCTCCGGCGCCGGATATATTGTGAGTCCTGGCTTTGATGAAGCCACTGCAAAATTATGTAACAGATACGGTGTACCATATTTACCAGGATGCATGACAATAACAGAGATGATAAAGGCTATGGAAACAGGAGTTGATATAATAAAGCTCTTCCCAGGAAATGCCTTTGGTCCATCCTTTATTAAGGCTATCAAAGCACCACTGCCGCAAGCAAACATAATGCCTACTGGTGGAGTAAGTTTAGACAATGTACATGAATGGATAGCTGCGGGAGCAATAGCTGTAGGAATCGGCGGAGATTTGCTTAAGGGTTATAAGGGATTTGGAATAGAAAAGGTTAAAGAAAATGCAAAGGAATTTGTGGATAAGGTTAAGGAAGCAAGGGGGCGACTTTAATTGAAATTTATATCTGTTGGTGAAATACTAGTAAGATTTTCACCTCAAAATTATGAAAAAATAGTTCAAGCTTCTGCCTTTAACGTTAATTATGGCGGAGCTGAAGTAAACGTTGCAGTTTCCCTGGTAAACTTAGGTGTGGATACTTCAGTGTTTTCAGTAGTACCTGATAACTCTTTAGCAGATGCAGCATTAAAATATTTAAAGAGTAATGGAATAGATACAAGACATATAAAAAGAAGTGGTGAAAGGCTTGGAACATATTACTTAGAAGAAGGGGTATCCATAAGACCTTCAGAAGTTATATATGATAGAAAGCATTCTTCTATATGCGAAGTTGACCCTGATTCCATTGATTATGAACAACTATTACAAGGATTTGATTGGCTTCATATTAGTGGTATTACTCCTGCTTTATCGGAAAATTGTAGAATTCTCACTGAAAGAATATTGAAATCAGCAAAAGCATTAGGAATTACAGTAAGCTTTGATCCTAATTTTAGGGGAAAGCTTTGGAGCTTTGATACTTCAAGAGATGTACTAAGTGAGTACATGCAGTATGTTGATATATTAGTTGGAATAGAACCTATCCATTTGAAGGACGAAAATGGTAAGGAATTGAAGGACGGACTCAGCATGAACCCGGATATTAATACAATGGACACCATTTTCAGAAAGTTAAATGAAAAGTACAAATTCAAGGCTATAGCAAGAACTGTGAGAGAGGTACATTCCAGTACCAATAATTCACTAAAAGCCTATTTGCACATAGGGGATAAAACTTATGAAAGTAAAAAAATAAATTTTGATATTGTGGATCGTGTAGGTGGCGGTGATGCCTTTACTGCAGGCCTTATATACGGATTGATGAAGAATTTTGAACCACAAAAAACTATAGATTTTGCTATAGCCTCCTCTGCCATAAAGCATACAATAAGAGGTGACGCAAATCTTTCAAGCAAAAAGCAAATAGATAGCTTTATGACTCGCGGTTTTGAAATTAAAAGATAAAGAGGTAATATTATGAGAATTGAAATTAAAAATATTAATGGAAAAATAATAGCATCCTCAGCAGGTGAAAAGGAAGTAAGCCTTATATACAATGGGAATTATTCAATAGGAGATAAGCTAATTTTTAATTTTGGAGATTATAAATATGCTTTCGCAAACATTGGTGAACATATAATAGAGTCTTTAGTATATGCACCGGAATCAAAATTCGAATATGATATTCCTTTTGGAGAAAAGCTTACAGCATATCATCCAGAAGCGTTTCAGGGAGATATTCATAAAATAACACTTAGAGCAGCAAATAACGATGAGATTTCTCAGTATAGAAATCTTGCTCTAAACGGACTGGATAAACATATGGATGTAAATTATTATCCTCATGCTTATGCCAGTATAGTAACAAGAAATGAATCATGCTTTGAACCGAGAAATGCTATTGATGGATGCAAGGATAACTCTTCACATGGACATTACCCTTATCATTCTTGGGGTGGTGGACTCCGTGATGATTTAGAATTTATATTATATTTTGGAAGAGAAGTTCAAGTAGATAAAATAGTACTATACTTAAGAGCTGACTATAAAGATGACCATGATACAAATTGGAAAACTGGTGTATTTGAATTTTCTGATGGAAGTAGAATGCCAATTACAATGATTAAAACTGCAGAACCGCAGGAATATGGATTTGACACTAAAACTATTAGCTGGATAAAGCTTACGGAAATAAGAAGACCTGTATCCTCTGCTTTCGCAGCCCTTACTCAAATTGAGGTATATGGAAAAGGTTAAAAAATTTAAAAATGGACTAAGTATAAAATTCAACTGCCTTCCGGATTATGCATAATTTGGGAGGCAGTTGTTTTAAAATTAATTCTAAAATGTGAGAGCAGTTTGAATTTATTTTGGTAAAGATGGCATTATCTAATTTAATTGTAGTTAAAATTGTCCAACAGGCTAAATGTACAAAATTCTCGACTGATATTATAAATACAAGTAGTTGAATAAAAATTATAATTAAAAAAAGAAGAATAATTTAGGAGATGATGGAAATTAAAAATGTATTATGCTTTGATATAGGTGGAACCTTTATAAAATACGGAGTTGTAACTGAAGGTGGCAGAATATTATACAAAGATAAGACTGCTACACCAAGGGCAAAATGTAGAATTAATATACCAATTAAGCTGTCAGAGATAACAAATGTTTTAAAGGATAAATTCAATCTTGAGTTTGTGGGAATATGCACTGCAGGGCAAGTGGATATTGATAAAGGTGAAGTAATAGCAGGTGGCGTAAATTTTGAAGATTATTCTGGAGCAAAGCTTTCAGAAGACATTTATAAGAGTACAGGACTGAAAGCATTTGTAGAAAATGATGTGAATGCCGCCGCACTAGGTGAGCTGTGGATGGGTGGAGGAAAAGAAATTGATAGCTTTGTTTGTATTACCTTGGGCACTGGCATAGGCGGAGCCAT
This sequence comes from Clostridium rhizosphaerae, assembly GCF_016765585.1. Taxonomy (GTDB): domain Bacteria; phylum Bacillota; class Clostridia; order Clostridiales; family Clostridiaceae; genus Clostridium_AT; species Clostridium_AT rhizosphaerae. The sequence goes on along the minus strand of NZ_JAESWC010000012.1, from coordinate 7,764 downwards.
CGTAATAGATAGGAAGCTTTATAGGGGCTTTGGAGGCTATGCTGGGGAAGTAGGACATATGACAATAAACCTGAAGGGTGAAGAATGTAATTGCGGCTTTATAGGCTGCTTTGAAAGATATGCTTCAACCTCTGCTTTGGTAAAAAAATATATTGAAGCTTCAGGCGTTAGTAATAGTCAAAAAGAGGAGCTTAAAACCAATGGGGAGGAAGTAATGAAAAAGGTCAAAGAGGGCGATGCAGCTGCTTGTACTGTATATAGAGAATATTTAGCGGCCCTAGTAGCTGGATTAGTAAATCTGACCCATATTCTTGATCCAGGCTGTATACTTATAGGGGGAGGAATATCTGCTCAAGGGGACTTGTTTTTTGAGGAAGTGAACAGATTATTTCAAGAGAAGGTTATGAAGCCCTATGGCAGCTATACCAGGATAATTAAAGCAGACCTTGACAACGATGCGGGGCTTTTAGGAGCAGCATATATAGTTAAAGAGAGGTTTAAGAACTGTAGTATTATTAACTAATATTGAAGATCCACTTCTCCATACTACAAACTTACAGATGAAGATTTAAGAATGATGGTTGAATTAAATACTAAAAAGCTTGTAAAAATAAAAATCGAGCAAAGCTCAAGAAATCTATCTGTTTAGAAATATAAAGCATAAAAAGAAATTAATAGGCGATAGGTAACAATGTTATCTATCGCACTTTGGCTTTCCTAACTTTTATTAAATTGATTTAACTGAGTTGTTATATTCAGATAAAGTCATTCCAGTGTCCTTTTTAAAATGTCTTGAGAAGTAGTGAATTGAAGAATACCCTAATCTTTCTGCTATTTCAGAAAAGTTCAGCTCTTCTTCACGAATAAGCCTTTTGGCTTCCTCAATTTTTAAATGTCTGAAATATTCTATTACTCCTGTTCCTATTTTTTCCTTAAAAATTGTTTTTAAGTTAGTTTTGCTCATGTTTGAAAACTTACAGACCTCCTCGAAGATTAAGTTATTATTAACATTATCCTGCAGGAAAGCTATAACTTTATTGGTCAGATTATTATCTGATCGCTCTTTTACTGAAGAAGATAACCTCACCTCATTTGTGATGCTTCTATCCCTTCTCACAAGATTAATCAAGAATTCTTCAAGATATAGCTTGATTAATTGCTCGCTTCCGAAAAGCGAAATTTCTCTTGGTTCAAGCTTTAATAATGTAGAAATGTTGAGGTCAGAGGAAAAAGCATTATGAGCTTCCTTTACAACCTTAGACAGCAGCTTCTTTTCTACATCGTCCACATTCATCATCTTATTTTCAAAGAAGGACATTAAAGGTGAATTACAATGAAATGATACAACGATCAAATTGGGAGCAACCTTTCCGTTAGCCCATAGGTTATGGAATTCATTTGGCTTGTGAAAAATGATCTCTCCCTGCTTAAGCTTGTAGCCGTTAGTATCAGCCATTATTTCAACTTCACCCTTATCTACATAAACAAACTCCCAAAAGTTATGAAATTCTCCTTCATAAACATAATCTTTAGCAAATTCAAAATAATGTACAGTTACAATTTCTTTTATGTTAAACTCCTCATTTAGAACAGTTTTGATATAGTTCATCATAACCACCTTAATATATAATATTAAAATTAACTAGAGAATTAATTTAGCATCAACTCAGAATTAATTTATAGAATTTAAACCTTATTTTCTGCAGATTTTTAAATAAATAAACTCTCTTATATATGATAACTGATTCTTTGAATAATTAAAAGAATTAAAGACTAAAAGTGCAAAATTCTTGACTTTTTTGATAAAGAATTTAAACGTGCAAACATATACAATATAAGTAATTAAATAATTATAAAAGGAGTGAAAATATGGCAGTTCTAGTCACTGGCGGCGCTGGCTTTATTGGAAGTCATACCGCAATACAATTACTTGAAAAAGGCTATGACATTATAGTAGTGGACAATCTGGTTAACAGCAGTGTTGAGTCATTAAATAGAGTAAGAAGAATAACGGGAAAGGATTTTAAGTTTTATGAGGCTGATTTGGTTAATAAAGAGGAGATAAGAAAAATCTTCATTGAAAATAATATAGAGGCTGTAATTCATTTCGCAGGGCTGAAGGCAGTGGGGGAATCAGTATCGATACCGCTAAGATATTACCATAATAATCTTCTAAGCACCCTTAATTTATGCGAGGTTATGGAGGAATTTAATATAAAGAAGCTTGTGTTCAGCTCCTCTGCTACGGTTTACGGTAATCCGAGCTCTGTACCAATTAGTGAGGTTTTCCCATTAAGTGCGACAAATCCGTATGGAAGAACAAAGCTTATGATTGAGGACATACTTAGAGACTTGTATGCATCTGATAATGACTGGTCAATAGCCTTGCTTCGTTATTTCAATCCTATTGGTGCTCACAGCAGCGGGCTTATAGGGGAAGACCCTAAGGGAATTCCTAATAATCTAGTGCCATATATTGCACAGGTAGCAGGCGGAAAGCTTGATTATTTGAAGGTGTTTGGAAATACCCATCCTACAAAGGATGGTACAGGGGTAAGGGATTATATTCATGTAGTAGATCTAGCAGGTGGACATATTAAGGCACTGGAAAAAGTAAGCACAAGTAAAGGCATAGAGGCATATAATCTTGGGACAGGAAACGGCTATACTGTGCTGGAGGTAGTGGAGGCCTATTCAAAAGCCTGTGGCAGGGAAATACCCTATAAAATAGTTGATAATAGACCTGGAGATGTTGCTGCCTGCTTTGCTGATACTTCAAAAGCCAAGGAAGAGCTAGGCTTTTCAACCACGCTGACCCTTCAGGATATGTGTATGGATTCATGGAAATGGCAGTCGAATAATCCTAATGGATATGAGAAATAGATAAACTCAAATGAGAAAAAGATTGGCACTAACTAAAATGCATTTGAAAGCAGTAAATGAAAGGAGAATAATTATGGTAAAACCAACTTTGGTGATAATGGCAGCAGGGATGGGAAGCAGATACGGGGGGCTCAAGCAGATTGATCCCGTTGGACCAAATGGAGAAATTATAATGGATTATTCAATATATGATGCCTTGAAGGCCGGCTTTGATAAGGTTGTCTTTATAATAAAAAAAGAAATTGAAGCAGCTTTTCGTGAAACCATAGGAGATAGAATAAGTAAGGTTATTGATACCACCTATGTATATCAGGAAATAGTAAAAGTGCCTTCTAATTATGAAGTTCCAGAGGGAAGGATAAAACCTTGGGGCACAGCTCATGCAGTTCTATGCTGCAAGGATGTTATTGATACACCTTTTGCAGTAATAAATGCAGATGATTTTTATGGAGCTACTTCCTTTCAGGAAATTGGAAGGTTTCTTTCAGGGATAAAGGATGATGGAGACTTTTACAATTATGCGATGGTTGGTTTTGAGCTAGAAAACACACTAACTGAACATGGAACTGTTGCTAGAGGTGTATGTAATGTAGATAATGAAAATTATTTAATAAACATAACAGAAAGAACCAAGATAAAGAAATCAAGTGATAGAGCTCAATATGCTGAGGGAGAAGATCTATGGATAGACATTCCGAAGGAAAGTACAGTATCCATGAATTTATGGGGCTTTACTCCAAGTATATTTATGGAATTAGAAAAAGGCTTCTCAAGGTTTTTGGAAGTGAAAGAAGCTGATAATCTAAAGGCTGAATATTTCCTGCCTAGTGTTGTAGATAAATTAATTATAGAAGGCAAGGCAAAGGTTAAGGTATTAACATCAAAGGAGCAGTGGTATGGAGTTACTTATAAAGAAGACAAGCCACTTGTTCATAAGGCTATTAATAGACTTATAAATTCAGGAATTTATCCTGAAAAACTTTGGGAGGAAAAGTAATGGAATCTAAAGTTGACTTTAAGAATATAATACAAAAATTCAATTTTGAAGGTAAATTCATAAAAGCTGAACCATATGGCTTCGGACACATAAATGCCACCTTTGTAGTGTACTTTGAAAAAGAAAATGGTTCAACTCACAGATATATTCTTCAGAAGATTAATACAAATATATTTAAGTCTCCAGAAAAGCTTATGGAGAATATAGAGAAGGTAACAGCTCATATAAAGAATAAGCTAATTGCAAACGGAGGAAACCCTGCCAGAGAAACCATGGAGATAATTAGAACAAAGGATGGAAGAAATCTTTATATAAGTGAGTCAGGAGACTGCTGGAGAGGGTATGTGTTTATTGAAAATGCTCAGACCTATCAGCTGGTTGAGAACCCTATACATTTTTATAACTCAGGAAAAGCATTTGGAAAATTTCAACAGAATCTTTATGACTTTCCAGCAGAAGAACTATATGAGACAATTCCTGATTTTCACGACACTGAAAAGAGATATATGGCTTTTTTAGACGCTGTAACAAATGATGTAAAAGGCAGGGTAAAAGAAGTAACAGAGGAAATAAGGTTTATAATGGATCGCTCCGAAGACACAAAGGTGCTTGTGAACCTACTGAAGGAAAATAAACTGCCGCTTCGTGTTACTCACAATGATACTAAGTTTAACAATGTTATGATAGATGATTTAACTGGAGAAGGAATATGTGTTATTGATTTGGATACAGTAATGCCTGGATTGTCTTTATATGATTTTGGTGATTCCATCCGCTCCGGAGCAACTACTGCAGAAGAGGATGAGGCTGATCTTTCAAAGGTATGGCTGGACCTTGAACTATTTGAAAGCTTTACAAGAGGATTTATTGAAGCAGCAGGAAAATCACTAACGAACATGGAAATCAAATATCTATCTTTCTCAGCAAAACTGTTAACCTTTGAGTGTGGTATAAGATTTTTAACAGATTACTTAAATGGCGATGTATATTTTAGAATTCACAGAGAAAAACACAACCTTGACAGGGCAAGGAATCAATTTAAATTAGTTGCTGATATGGAAGAAAAATTCCAGCAGATGAAATCAATTGTTAAGGAAATATGCCAATAGGGAGTGGTAGCTTGTGAAAAGCTATATAGTAAAAAAGGTTGATAATGATGAGAGAAGTTTACAGGTTATATGGCAGTCAATCTCTAAAGTAGACATTGATTGCTTTCCATGGGATACAAGTGGTTATAAGCCAATGACAGAAGTTGAGATGTTTTATACTAATGAATATTTTAAATTACGCTTTATAGCTCATGAGAAAAAAGTAAGGGCTATTTATTTAAATATAAATGAACCTGTTTATGAGGATAGCTGTGTGGAATTTTTTATTGTTCCTAAATCTCAAATGGAAGAAAGATACATGAATTTTGAATTTAATGCTTTTGGTAATTTATTATTAGGCATTGGTAGCAATCGACATAATAGAGCGCTCATTAATGTGGATCCAGCTATATTCGAAATCAAAACTTCTATTAATCCAGGTAATATTAGAGAATATGACGGAAGTGTATGGACTTTAGAATTTAAAATTCCTTTTGAGTTTATTGAAAAGTATTTTGGAAAAATAGATTTTTCATCAGGATATAAAATGAGAGGTAACTTTTACAAATGTGGTGATAAAACAAAATTTCCACATTATGGATCATGGAACCCAATAGTAAATGAAAAACCAGATTTTCATTTATCGCAGTATTTTGGAGAGTTTATTTTGGAATAAAATAAATATGAATAATTTTACCTTTACTCAAGATGACTGTAAAGAAGAAACTACTTCCACTTGGTTAATTACAGTGATGCAATTTGGATAGCATAAATCAACTGCAAGATATCCATAACACCCTCTTTATAGAGCGCAGTAGAAATATTTCATTTTTATGATAAACTTCAAACTATAGAAGCCTTCTTTAAGATGGCAAAAATGTATACCAAATAAAAAATCTTAGAACTTCTGAGTTTTATGGTATCTACGGTTTATTATGGCTAGTATTTATAACACATAATCTAATAAGTTGGTTTAAATATACAGCACTGTACGGAACAGAACTTAAAAATGTAGGGGTAAGAATTTTGATCAAAACCATTGGCAATATAAGAGGCTTTGTTAAAAGGACTTCTGAAGGAATTAAAGAAAGTATTCCACCGATAACAAGGCCAGCAGAACTAATTACTGACGCACTTTGTAGTCCAAAATATATACAAAGAAGGGAATAAAATAAAAAACAAAATACATTAAAGATTATCATAACATACGCAGTATTTAGATTAATATGGTTAGTACTTTCCAATTATATGGAAGGAATGCGGTAAAGAAATACCCGAAAAAGATCCTTAAACTTCCTAGCCAACCTTGAGCAAGATTATGCTTGTTCAAGGTGGACTTGACCAGGGCATGTCCAGCTACAGGCTTGGCTTCGCTGAAGTAACAAACTGCTGCAATCTTATAGAACTAATAAAAGACCCCAGAGGAATACCCGGGACTTGGAGCTGCTGCGGTTTTTGGCTGTTGTTCTGAAGCAAAGTGAGTGAAGGAGGCTTGTTTTACTGTGCCCCCTGAGGATTGACCCAGGCAAAGGACCCGAGAGAAAGACCACAGGCTGTGATTATCAATTTATAGGCTTTGGATAAGCTGCAGGGATACATGGTTTTAGTACCGCTACAGCTTGTACAAAGCTTCCTAGGATCTGAAGTTGTGAATGAAATTTTTATTAGTTAACTTTATATAAATATAACTTCTTTCCTTCTAAAGAATTAAAATATATAACTTCTTAACTTCTGGACCTTCTTACCTTCTTGAATGTTGAAGCCTCCATTCTCATCAAATATATAGTTGTAGTAGTGGAAAACGGCCATATCAACGATGGTGTTGAACAGAACATTAACATCTGGATGCTCTGCTTTCAGGGCATTGAGCTTTCTTACTGCTGAAGGTCTCGTAGTGTAGGATTTTTTAACAGCGAAGCTCTCCATGTTTATTAGTGGAGTAAGCCTCTAGGTGATATGGAAGTTGATAGCAACAACCCTTTTGAGATTTAAATATACTAGAGTCTGTTTTAATGAATTATTTTGTTGTATTAGATTATGAGTGTTTAATTATGCGCTTCTCCTTAAGCCTCTAAGCTATAGAGTTTGCATTTTGAGTTACCCCTATTTTGTATCAAGTATATTCTAAATTGTGAATGATAATTGATATTTCTTTTTTTAAAAGTATTAATTATGATATCCTCGCTGTGCAGTCTTTTAGCTAAATCCACACATAGTAAAGACTATTCGCAAGTAAATTTATGCAATAAAATATACATATCCAGAAATACTTATCCTAGTGTATCAATGTGTGATAAATGGAGTAATTTAGAGAAATACTCGAATAAATAAAGATATATTAAAACAATAGTCTTAGAAGAATAAACGATAATAAATAAAAATGATAATATATATTTCGTTGCCGACAAAAAACGACAAAGAACGAAGGAATATATATTAATCTAATAACTCAATAAGCTGTGTAAAAATTACCACTAAATGAGTTATTGACAGAAATAAATAATCCTGTTAACATAGTTCCTACGCAGTTGCCCCTGACAAGGCAGCAGCAAAGTTTCCCTCAAGTTACCAGTAAATATGCTGTTGACTTTGAAGTAAAATGGTGATAAGATATAAAAGCTGTCAGATGACGGCAAAGCAAATTGGTCTTTGAAAATTAAACAGAGAATGATTAAGGTAAATGACCAGCAATTCTTTTGAAGTTGTTTAGTCAACTTCGATAAAATAAGTAAGCGATGAGCTTAAGTTTTCAAACTTTTAAATTGAGAGTTTGATCCTGGCTCAGGACGAACGCTG
>NZ_JAESWC010000011.1 GCF_016765585.1 Clostridium rhizosphaerae | reverse complement strand
GGTTTCACGTGTCTCGTGGTACTCTGGATCAGTTCTAAAAGCTTCCGTTTTCACTTACGTGGCTATTACACTCTATAGCGGAGCTTTCCAGCTCGCTTCAGTTAACTCCTGCTTTTATTTATGAACTGTCCTCAACCCCAGCTATAAATAGCTGGTTTGGGCTCTTTCCCTTTCGCTCGCCGCTACTTAGGAAATCGATGTTTCTTTCTCTTCCTCCAGGTACTTAGATGTTTCAGTTCCCTGGGTTACCTTCGTACACCTATTTATTCAGTGCACGATCCACAGTTTTGACTGTAGGGGTTGCCCCATTCGGAAATCTCTGGATCACTGGCTATTTGCGCCTACCCAAAGCTTATCGCAGCTTATCGCGTCCTTCGTCGGCTCCTAGTGCCAAGGCATTCACCATGCGCTCTTCGTAGCTTGACCATTATAATTTTTATAGTTACATCTTTCGACGCAACTTGCGAAATTGTATACCCATTCTAGTTTGTAGTTAGTTTGAGTAACAATTTGATTTGTTTTTAATCTGTGCAATTTTCAAAGAACAATTTATTTAATTAAAAATTATTAATTTTTAATTAAATTGGTGGGCTTAAATGGACTCGAACCATCGACCTCACGCTTATCAGGCGTGCGCTCTAACCAGCTGAGCTATAAGCCCTTGTGGTGGAGATATAGGGATTCGA
>NZ_JAESWC010000010.1 GCF_016765585.1 Clostridium rhizosphaerae | reverse complement strand
TTTTTATAGTTACATCTTTCGACGCAACTTGCGAAATTGTATACCCATTCTAGTTTGTAGTTAGTTTGAGTAACAATTTGATTTGTTTTTAATCTGTGCAATTTTCAAAGAACAATCTCGACTTTCATCGAGTGGAAGAATATATTATCATGCTGACGCATATTGGTCAACAGTTAATTATTTCCTCTTGAGAAACAAAATGACCACTTAAGGTCACAATTTGGTCTCTCAAAATTAAACAGAGATTAAGGAACCAACAATTACCTAATGTTCTAATTGAACATTTAGGAATTTCTCCATAGAAAGGAGGTGATCCAGCCGCAGGTTCTCCTACGGCTACCTTGTTACGACTTCACCCCAATCGCTACCCCCACCTTCGGCCGCTGCCTCCAAAAGGTTAGCTCACGGACTTCGGGTGTTGGCAACTCTCATGGTGTGACGGGCGGTGTGTACAAGGCCCGGGAACGTATTCACCGCAACATTCTGATTTGCGATTACTAGCAACTCCGGCTTCATGTAGGCGAGTTGCAGCCTACAATCCGAACTGGGATCGGTTTTTCAGTTTTGCTCCACCTCACGGTTTTGCGTCTTTTTGTACCGACCATTGTAGCACGTGTGTAGCCCTAGACATAAGGGGCATGATGATTTGACGTCATCCCCACCTTCCTCCGCGTTA
>NZ_JAESWC010000001.1 GCF_016765585.1 Clostridium rhizosphaerae | reverse complement strand
ACACGAAGGTTAAGCTTTGAGATGTCGATGGTACTGCTCGGGAGACTGAGTGGAAGAGTAGAGAGTTGCTAGGTCAAAAATGCTAAGTATAAAACTTAGCATTTTTTATTTTTTGATTTTATATGCTTCAAATAGTTAAAAAAATAAGCACTAATTTAAGTGCTTATTTTTTAAAACATATCTTTTTTACCTAGAACAAAAGCAGCAACTAAAGCTATAGATACTATTATGGCTAAAATAATATAGAATCCATTAGGATTATTTGCAAATGGTACTAGAACATTCATACCAAATAACCCGCTAATCATAGTAGGTATAGCCATAACAATTGTTATGGAAGCTAAAAATTTCATTACCATATTTAAGTTGTTTGAAATAACAGATGCAAAGGCATCCATAGTTCCGCTCAAGATATTGCTATAGATTGTAGCCATTTCTATAGCCTGTTTATTTTCTATGATCACATCTTCAAGCACATCTTTATCCTCAGGGTATTTTTGCATTATCTCTAGTTTAAGCATTTTCTCAAGTGTAATTTCATTAGATTTTAATGAAGTTGAAAAGTAAACAAGGGATTTTTCAAGGGATAAAAGTTGAATTAACTCTTTATTTTTCATAGATTTATGAAGTTTTCTTTCAATCATTAAGCTCTTTTTATCAATTTGTCTTAAGTGAAGCAAATAATAAGTTGAAATTTTAAATAGTATTTGAAGAATAAACCTTGAACGTTTAAAAGTAAAGAAGGATTTAACCTTTCCCTCAACAAAGTCTGTAAGTATTTTACTGTTTTTTAGACATACAGTTATAATTTCCTTTTCAGTGTGTATTATTGCAAGAGGATATGTGTCATAGGTTAGCGAGTTAGCCTCCATTTCAGTGAAAGGAATATCCATAACAAAGAGTATGTTATTATCCTCAGTATCTATACGAGAAGTTTCCTCTTCATCGAGTGCTGCTCTTAAAAACTCTAAAGGAGCTCCAGTTTTTTTTGAAACTAGAAGTAATTCCTGATCAGAAGGTGCTACAATGTTAATCCAGCATCCAGGTTCAATATTATCAAGCTTTTGAAGCTCATGAGATGTTTCGTTAAAATTTTTGTATATAGAAATCATGATTATCCTCCAAGTAAAAAATGAATAATTAAGAATGAAGAATGAAAAATTGTTGAAGAAAGTTTATTAAGGATTATAAATTAATGCAATTTAGTAAAGTCCTTTGGACTTTCATCCAACATTCTTCATTCCTCATTATTCATTCTTAATTATATTATATCTGATTAGAGAATAAAGTCTATATTTTATAATACTTCACAAGGTGTTTCTTGATGATTTTTAATGTTTTCATAGAATTCAATTTTAACCTCCTGAAGAAGGTCTTCTTTTTCCAATAGGTCAAGTGCAGTCATAGCGAGTGCAGAAGATATTTTAAGAACTTTATCTTCTGCATATTTAGATACTGTTGCACGAGCAAAATCTATCGAGTTATATTTTATAGAAGAATCCTCAACTACTGAAACATAAGGGTGTATACAAGGGACAACATGGCTTACTGTTCCAAGACTTAAGCCAGAATAACTGTTTTTAGGCTCTACAGTATCAATAATGCCAATTTCTTTAAGGTTATGGGCAAAAATTCTTGACAGAGCATGATTAGGTATAAGTTCATCATATGGAAGTTCAGGCATTGTAATCTCATATTTTAGATTCATAATATTAGCAGTTGTATTTGCAAGTTCTTTAATCTTATTTTCAATTTCACAAGCTTCTGTCATTTTGGGAGCTCTTATATAAAACTTTAAATCTGATTGAGTAGGTATTTGATGACAAGACTCTCCATTAGTTATTTTTACATTATCTATATTGCAGCTTTTATTAAATCCGGTTTTTAAAAAACTAAGAGAGTTTACAATAAAATAGCATGCATCTAAAGAAGAATAAGTCCCATTATCTGACTTAATTGAAGGATTTTCGCTAGTGAACCTAATTTGCACAGGAAGAAGAGCCATAGATGTTCCTGTTTCAGCATTTTCTACATCAGGATGGGCCATAAGAACAACATCAATATCACTAAAAATACCCTGCTTTGTCATTGTAACTTTAGCACCGCTTACAAATTCACCTGGGCAGCCAAGTAAAATTATTGTACCTGTATTAAAGTTTTTAAGAACTTTTGATAAGGAAAGAGCAGCAGCTGTAGCCATAGCTGATATTAAGTTATGACCAGTTACATGACCTTCTTTAGTTGCAGCATCATATTCGCAAATAAAACATATTTTAGGATGACCGCTTCCAAGCTCTGCGTGGAAGGCAGTAGGTATATCTAAATAATTTTCTGTTACCTTGAAATTATTATCCTTAAGCATTTTTACTATGTAGTTATAAGCTTTATATTCATAAAAGCTTTCTTCAGGATTTTCATATAAATATTTTGAAAGATTGAATATGTCATCTTTAATTGTATAAAGATAGCTTAGCATTTCCTGTTTCATAATAGACCTCCGTAATTTAGAATGCAAATTATATATAATATTGTTTCCTCAAACTCCATAATATATTTGAACAAAGTTTAAATATTTATGTGGACAAAATAAAAGTGGACAATATACTGAATAAAATATATTAGAAGAGGCAAAAATTAGAATAAAATAAGCATGTACAGCAATTGACAGGGGGAAATTATGAAAAAACAAGCATGTATTATATGTAGGAAGCCTCTAAATAATGGTATAATTATAAACGGGAAAAGAATTTGTAAATGCTGCGAGGAAAGATTGATAAATTCCAATATGAATACAGATTTTTATGATTTCTATAAAGACTGTATAAAAAAGACAATAGTGCAAATTACACTAAAGGGAGAGGATACTCGTTGTCTAAATTACCACTTGTAGAGGGACTCTTAAGGTATACCAATGAAAATAATATTCCGTTTGCAATGCCAGGTCATAAAGGCGGCCAAGGATTTTTGAGTACAGATATAGGAAAGGAAATATACAGTAATATACTAAAAATAGATATTACAGAGGTTGATGGGGTAGATAATCTCCATAATCCAGATGGAATAATAAAGGAAGCAGAGGAGCTTTTAAGCAGATTCTATAAAAGTAGAAAGTCTTATTTCTTAGTGAATGGAAGCACAAGTGGAAATCTTGCTATGATTTTTTCAGCTTTTAGTGAAGGAGATAAAGTTATAGTTGAAAGAAATTGTCATAGAAGCATTTTTAATGGAATATTAATGCGGAAGCTGAAACCCATATATATAAGGAATAAAATTAGTAATAAGTTTAATGCTCCAATGTCAGTTGATATGGAGCATTTTTTAAGCTTAATTGAAGATAATAAAGATGCCAAGGGAATAATAATTACTTATCCTAATTATTATGGGGTATGCCCTGATTTAAAATTTATTATAAATGAAGCCCAAAAATATAATATGAAGGTGTTGGTGGATTCAGCTCATGGAGCTCACTTTGGTGTACATGATGCCTTACCTGAAAGTCCAGTAAAGCTTGGAGCAGATATGGTGGTTATGAGCTGCCATAAAACACTTTCCAGTCTTACTCAAACTGCATATCTTCATGTGGGTGAGAATGTAGATATAGAAAAAGTCGACTTTTATGTCAGCGCTTTTTTAAGTACAAGCCCTTCTTATATGTTAATGGCATCTATGGATTATGGAAGGTACTGGATAGAAGAGTATGGCAGGAAAGGTTATGAAGAACTAATAAAAATCGCAAATATATTTAGAAATAAAATAAACAAGCTTAAGTTTCTACATGTTTTAGATAGTGATGATATTTATAACATAGATTTAAGTCGGTATGTGATAAATCTTAATAAAGGACTCAGCGGTCACAAACTTCTAGAATATCTAAGAAGCAGAAAGATACAAGCTGAAATGAGTGATGCTTCAAATGTAGTTTTAATATTTTCACCTTTTAATAAGGAGCAAGATTTTGAAACCCTATATAAGGTGCTTAGCGAATGTAATGTGGAATTGCTGAAAGAGGAGCAAAGAATAATATATAAACTTCATATACCAAAGGCTGAGCTTATGCCTTGGCAGATTGTTGATATGAAAAAGAGAAGTGTTTTCATAAATGAAGCTGAAGGTAAGGTTTGCGGAAAAGCAGTTGTTCCATATCCCCCAGGAATTCCACTTGTAAATCCTGGAGAAATTATAGATAAAACTGCTTTAGATATGATAAGATATTATGTAGAAAATAAAGTAACTATACTTGGAATTGATAATGAACATATTACTGTGGTGGAGTGATAAAAATGAAAAAAGGATTATTAATTACTTTTGAAGGTCCGGATGGGTCAGGGAAGACTACTCAAATAGAATTGCTTAAAGCTTATTTAAGTAGAAAAGGGTTTGAAATAGTTTTTACAAGAGAACCTGGTGGAACTAAAATAAGTGAAAAGATTAGAAATATAATACTTGATAATGACAATAGCGAAATGGCGGATATGTGTGAAGCACTTTTATATGCAGCATCTCGTGCTCAGCTTGTTAATGAAGTTATTAAGCCTGCTTTAATGGAAGGAAAAATAGTCATCTGTGATAGATTTGTACAATCTTCAATTGTATATCAGGGGATAGGTAGAAATCTTGGGGCAGATAGAATAAAAAATATAAATGAAGCAGCTATTGATGGTTTGAAACCAGATATAACATTTTTGCTTACTATTCCTTTTGAAGAAGGATTGAAAAGGAAATCAAAGCAAAGATCTCTAGATAGACTAGAAAATAGTGGTGATGAATTTCATAAAAGAGTATATGAAGGTTATATGAGTTTAATTAATTCAGCAGATTACATAACAGCTATAGATGCTAATAGATCTTTAGAGGATATTCATAATCACATTGTAAAGATAATAAATGATTTAATATAAATTAAGAGCTCTTATAGAAAGCAGTCTGCTATCTATAGGAGCTCTTTTTAAGTATTAATCATTAGCAGATCTAGCAGCTTTCTTTGCATGGGCTGCAGCAGCTTAAGTAGAATAATGCAATTATGAACAGAATACCATTGTCGATTCCTTGATAGCCAGCATTACCGCTTCCTAACAAATTAGTACCATTATTAAATTGAAGAATAATAAGTATTAGTATGATTAGGTTAGATAAGCTAGGTTTTCTGGAACCAAACCCTAAACCATCCATTAGTCCATAATTGTTTTCACAGCATTTTTTGCTCATAAGAAACCCTCCTTTTTATACTTTGTCTGACTCAACTTTAATCCTTAGCACCTTAATTTCAGTATATTCTCCAAAAGGTTTTTGGTGAATTAATATGTAATAAAATTATATTAATTAATATCAATGAAATCTTTACAATTAAGTATTGCAAAAATTTAGAAAAAGATGTAAATTAGATATAATTAAACTATGTGATATGGAGGGAGTAAAATGAAACTTATAATTGCTATTGTTCAGGATGATGACGCAGGTGAACTTATTGATGTTTTAAATGACGATGGCTTTAGAGTTACAAAGCTTGCAACTACAGGAGGTTTTTTAAAAGCTGGAAATACTACCTTAATGATAGGTGTTGAAGCAGATAAGGTTGATAAGGTTCTTGGTGTAATAGAAGAAGTTTGCAAGACAAGAGATCAAGTTGTTACTTCACCTTCGCCAGTAGCAGGCTCCACAGGAGTATATGTTCCATATCCTGTTGAGGTTGAAGTTGGGGGAGCCACTATATTTGTTGTAGATGTAGATAAATTTATAAAAATATGATAAATTGTACTATAGGAAATGATTATATGGCAAAGTTATTAAGGAGCGGTAAACTTGAACTTTGAGAAAATAATAGGACATGAGAATATAAAAAATCAAATAAATACATCAATAATTTCGGGCATGTTTTCACATGCCCATCTTATTGTTGGTGAAGATGGAATTGGAAAAAGTTTAATTGCAAGAGGTATAGGACTTAAGCTTTTAGGTAAACCTTATGATAGAGAATATGCTGACCTTATAGAGTTTAAGGTTCCTGATAATAAGCAAACTATTGGTATAAAATATTTAGTTGAAGAAATAATAGATGAAATAAATAAAAAGCCTTATGAAGGTAATAGGAAAGTTATAATAATATATGAAGCAAATAAAATGACTGTGGATGCTCAGAATGCTTTTCTAAAAACAATAGAAGAACCACCTCAGGGGGTTTTTATTATTTTACTCTGTGAAAAACTAGAAAATATTTTAGAAACCATAAAGTCAAGATGTCAGATTCACAAACTTCAAAGACTCACATTAGATGAAATGGAAAAGTTTCTAAAGATAAAGTACAGCAATTTATCTATAAATGAAATCAAAGCTGTAACTGCTTTTAGCGATGGAATACCAGGAAGAGCAGAAAGATTTATCGAGGATGAAAGTTTTAAAGAAATAAGGAATACTTTACTTAGTATATTATTAAGTATGAATAATAAAAAACCAAGAGAATTTCTAAAATATGAAGATTTCTTTTTGAAATATAAAAATAACTGGCAGGAAACGCTAACTTGGTTGTTATCCTTTATTAGAGATATTTTAGTTTATAAAGAGACCGGTAAAGAAGAGTTAATTATAAATTTAGATAAGATTAACGAGCTAAAAGAATTAGCTTCCTTATTTTCTTTTAGTTCATTAAATGATATTATAGAAATAGTAAATAAAACAAGGCAGAAGTTAGAAAGAAATGTTAATCCATCACTTACATTCAGCACTATGCTGCTTAATTTTTTAGATATATAGATATTTTTATTGGTACCTAAAAGAAATAATATGTAAACTTGATTATATAGTTGAAGTTATTTCCTTATATTATAGGAGGCATTATGGTAAAAGTTGCAGGTATTCGTTTTAAAAAAGCTGGAAAAATATATTATTTTGATCCTGGTGATTTAGATATTCAAAAGGGTGAAAGTGTAATAGTAGAGACAGCTAGGGGTATAGAATTTGGTGAGTGTGTTACTGGCACTAAATTCATTAATGACGAAGATATTGTTTCACCTCTTAAGAGTGTTATTAGAAAAGCTACAGAAGAGGATGAAACTCAACATAAAGAAAACAAGATAAAGGAACAGGAAGCTTTTAGGATTTGTATTGAAAAGATTCAAGAACATAAGCTTGTTATGAAGCTTATAGATGTAGAATATACTTTTGATAATAATAAAGTTATATTTTATTTCACTGCAGATGGAAGAGTTGACTTTAGAGAGCTAGTAAAAGACTTGGCTACTATTTTTAGAACAAGAATAGAACTAAGGCAAATTGGAGTAAGAGATGAGTCAAAAATGGTTGGAGGTCTTGGCCCTTGCGGAAGACCTTTATGCTGTTCAAGCTTTTTGGGAGATTTCGTTCCTGTATCTATAAAAATGGCTAAAGAACAGAATTTATCTTTGAATCCTACTAAAATTTCGGGTATTTGTGGGAGACTTATGTGCTGCTTAAATTATGAGCAGGAGACCTATGAAGATATTAGAAAAAGGCTTCCAAGAGTAGGTTCTGTAGTGGATACAGAAGATGGAAAAGGAGAGGTTGTTTCTAATAGTGTTGTTAAAGAATTAGTTAAAGTTAAAATAAAGCCAAAAGATGGAGAAGAAATAATTAGAGATTATAGTATTGAAAAGGTAACTTTAGTTTCTGGCGGTTATGAAGGAATAATTGATGAAGAAGAAATAGAAATAGAAATTCAAGACGTAGATGTAGATGTTAAAGAAATAAAGGAATTATTTAAAGAAAACTAGGGGGTTCCATCTCAATGAAGTCAGTAATTAAAATTGCAAATATGAAAAGCTTAGAAGATGTTAATAGTATTAGGGAGGCTATATCTATGAATCAAGGAGTTATAGCCTGCCAAATTAATAAAGAGAAGCAGGAAGTAAATGTTGTATATGATAAGTATTTCTTAAATGAAGATAAGCTTATTCAATGCCTTGAGGATTTAGGGTATACTGTTCTATAAAAATATCTTTGAAAATATTTTAAATAGTGGTAAAATAAGAATGGACAATCCATATTAAAATATTTAGGAGGAGTATACTATGGCATACAAAATTACTGATGCTTGCATAAGCTGCGGTGCATGTGCTGCTGAATGCCCAGTTAGCTGTATAAGCGAAGGAGATAGCATATTTGTAATAGATGCAGATAACTGCATTGATTGTGGAAATTGCGCTAATGTTTGCCCAGTAGGAGCACCTGTTCAAGAGTAATCTTACTAAAAAGACCG
This sequence comes from Clostridium rhizosphaerae, assembly GCF_016765585.1. GTDB lineage: Bacteria > Bacillota > Clostridia > Clostridiales > Clostridiaceae > Clostridium_AT > Clostridium_AT rhizosphaerae. The sequence continues at coordinate 650,195 of NZ_JAESWC010000001.1, read as the reverse complement.
TTATTTAACGGTCTTTTTATTTTTTTAAATTAACGTATTATTTACTATTTATATATTGAGTTTATATTGTAATAAGGGTAGAATTAAACTTATTTGATTTGTTGGAAAGCATGAGTTTTTACGGAGGAAAAGGGAAAATGAAAACAATAAGAAGAAAATTGACAGTAAGTTATTTGGGATTAGCACTTTTATGTATTATCGGTACTACAGGACTTATAGCAAGTCAGCTTATCGGCAGTATGGGAGATCAGCTTCAGAAGCAAAATAGTGCATTAGCCATGCAAATAGCTGATGGACTTAGAGGTTTTAATGCTTCAAGCAATGATAAAGTCCAGGAGTTTTTGGAAAGAACTAAAGGTCATCAAGATTCAATAGCATTTATAAATGTAATTGATAAGGATAACAAGATAATTGCAAGTAGTGACAAAACAAAAGTTGGACAAGATGGTGATAGTAAGACAAAAAAGGTTATTACGGAAGGAAAAGATACATCGGAGCTTTCAGCAGATAGTAATAAAGAAAATATACTCCAAGTAATAATACCAGTTCAGGGAGAAAGTTTTGGTAATGGAGCATTATCTGTTGGAATATCAGTAAATTTAGATTCAAAGGGAATATTACTTAAATCTCTAAGATTTCTTATATTTATATTATTAATAGCAATAGCAATTTCTTATATTGAAGCTAATAGACTTTCAAAGCCAATAAAGATGATGACTAAAACAATACAGCAAGTGGCAAAAGGAGACTTTAGCGTTAAGTTTAAGGTTAATACTAAAGATGAAATTTCTATTTTAGCTGATGCAATGAATTCAACTATAGCTTCAATTAGAGATATGGTAGCAAATATAAAAGCTTCATCCGACAAGTTAAGCTCGGTTTCACAAAACTTGGCGGCCTCTACAGAACAAGTAGCTGCTTCAAGTAATGGAGTGGCTCAGGCAATAGAAGAAGTTGCGATTGGGGCTTCAAAGCAGTCTGAAAGTATTTCTGATACAGTAAATATGCTTGAAAACTTTGGTGTAACTCTAGATGAAGTTAATAATAAGCTTCAAAATGTGACAGATGGAGGAGCTAAAATAAAGATTGCTGCAGATAATGGTTCAGATAAAATAGAATTGCTTATAAAGTCTATTAATGATGTAACTAGCAGTTTTAAATATGTTATTGAAAAGTTATCTTTATTAGATAGCAGTGTAGGACAAATTACTACCATAACAGATGTAATAAATGCTGTAGCAGAGCAAACTAATTTATTAGCATTAAATGCTGCTATCGAAGCTGCTCGCGCAGGAGAAGTTGGAAGGGGCTTTGCAGTAGTTGCTGATGAGATAAGAAAGCTTGCAGAGCAAGTATTAGATTCCTCTAAAGGAATAGCACAATTGGTTGATAGAATCACTGATGAGGCTAAGGATGCATCTTCTACTGCACAGGCTGTATCAAATAAAATGCTTAGTCAAGGTGAAGATGTTAGTAAAACTGTTATTTCTCTCAAAGAAATAATAAGAGAAGTGGATAGCATTGTTCCTCAAATAAAAGAAGTTAATGGTGCTTTAAGCAGTGTAGTAGTATCTAAAAATAATGTTATTAAAAAGGTTGAAGATGTTGCATTAGTTTCTGAAGAGGTTTCTGCTTCATCAGAAGAAATAACTTCTTCAGTAGAAGAGCAAAATGCTTCAGTAGAAGAGATTACAATATCAGCTAATGATTTAGCTGATATGTCTAAGGATATGCTTGAAGGTATAGAAAAATATAAAATATAGATAAACTGCTGCATATAAATTTTATGCAGCAGTATTTATTTGAATTAAATTAATTACTCTTTGGAAATAATAATGTAATAAAAATACAAAGAGGTAGTGCAATGACTTTAAATCAATTGAGAAAGATAAATAAGCATATTAGAATTAAAGGTATTACTAATCTAGCCTTTAGAAAATATGGAAAAATAGTAACCGGTTATGATTTTACAGAAATGATTAAATATATTGAAGAAAAAACCCCAGTACCAGAAGAAGGAGTTGTCTGTGTTCCATCAGCTGAAGCCTTAGAAAGCACGGAAGTATTTAAAAAGCTCACAAGTAAGTATTTCGGCTGGATGCCTATTCAAGCTGGATATTGTAATGGGATGAATTCTAAATTGAATTATTTAGGAAATCATAAAAGTAATAAAATAATTGTTGCTATAACAGATATGATAATTTTTATTGGAAAACTTCAAGATATTTTAGAAGACCAGTATGATATAAAAAAAGTAGAAGCTTATTTTATCCCAGAAGGAGTAGCGGTTGAAATTTTCAGTACAACGTTACATTCATTACCTTGTAAAATGGAGATAGGTGGATTCAGATGTGGTGTAATATCGATAAAGGGAACTGAAGGATTGATAAACATCGAGGATATAGAAAAATATATGCTTGTAAGTAAAAATACATGGATTTTAGCACATGAAGAATACACTGAACTTAATAGTAGGTTTAAAGTTGGACTTATGGGGGAAAATCTTCAAGTATATATAGCAAAAAATGAGAAATGAATTTAAAGTATTCATTTCTCATTTTTATTACCTGTTAACTGACCTAGCCATTCGTGTATAAGTGTGTCTTTTCCCTTTAATTGAAATACTGTAATCCATGATGTTTTCAGGAATCGCGATACCTGCATACCCGGCATCACCAATATGATGTAGGTCTGTACCTGTCATCTTGCACATCAAGGCGATTTGTCGTATAGTTTGGCTGTCTGCTCCTTCTTGTGAGGTACCTATAGCTGTAAGAGCAAGTTTTCCTTTACTGTGTATAAAGGTAACAAGTTCTTTTATATACTCAACAGTTATTCCTGGAACTGTTCCAGGGGCAGGGAGAAGTATAATATCCGCTCCTGAATTAATAAAATCTATAATATCATCCTTGGTAATAATATTTTCTCCTGCTTCATGTAAGGAACCAGCAGCGTGCATTTTTCCTGCAGCTAGTATGAGCTTGTCACCTAAGGATTTGCTTATTTCTTTCAAAGTGCTTATTATTTCTTTATTAGATACTCCAGTACCTGGGTTGCCTGTAAGAAGTATTATATTTACACCCATTTCATAGGCTTTTTTTGCAGTTTCGATAGTAGCCTTTCTCCCATTTGAAATTTCTCTAATTTCGCCTATAGTTTGTTCATGAGAATCCACAGGCTCTAAGTTTATTCCTATTAGTCTTCCTGTTAGTTTTTTTATTTCCCTTACTATATTATGATTTTCAACTTGAGGTATTCCGTTAAATATAGGATTATATACATCAAAATAATTTAGTAAAAGTATATCAGATCCAAATGAACATGCTAATTCAGCGTTGCTTATATTAAAAAGTATTGGCTGAAATGCTCCTATAATCTCTGTAACCATGACTCTGCCTTCACTGGCAGCTATAGATTCTAATATTTGATTTTTATCCATGGCATTAATATCTGAGCTGTTGCAATCAAGCAATCTTTTTGTCATATTAGATATCCTTCCTTTCAATTGTAAATTTTGATATAAATATGGTTGTTTACAGAATTTTATAACTTTTTGTTTTTTGTGTCAACAATAAAAAATATGTATTCCATGATTTTTAGTATAATTTGTATAATGCTTTCCATCATGTTGACATTGACATATAGTATGTAAGGTTTTATAATATTTAAGTAACGTGTTACTGTTAAATCAGGCATGAGTTTTATCGCTCATGCTTTTTTTGTTGTATATTGCAAATTAATTATACATAATATAGATTTATGAAGGAGGATATAAAATGTTTGGTTTTTTTAAAAAGAGTTTTAAGCTGATTGCACCGATTGATGGAAAGATACTTGATATTTCGGAGGTTCCAGATCAAGTGTTTGCGCAGAAGATGGCTGGTGATGGAGTTGCTATTGATACTACAGGAGATGTAGTAGTTGCACCAGCAGATGGAAATTTAAGTATGATATTTAAGACAAATCATGCCTTTGGAATAACATTGAGTAATGGGGCCGAGATATTAGTGCATATAGGGCTGGATACAGTTGCTTTAGAAGGAGCTGGTTTTGAAAGAATAGCTCAGGAAGGTCAGGATGTTAAAGCAGGGGATATAATTATAAAATTAAATAGAGATGAAATAATATCAAAAGGATATTCATTATTAACTCCAGTATTAATAACTAATCCAGACAATTTTAAGGAAATAGAAATGAATATTGGAGCACAAGTTAAGGCTGGACAGGATGAGGTTTTAACTTATAAAGCAAAATAGATAAAAATAAAGTATATATAAATTAGCAAACCACTAATTCATATATACTTTTTATTTGCTTTCCGTTAGTTTTTGCAAATGAATTGCTATGTACCCAATTTCATCAGGTACAACCTTTACTTCAAGACTATCTTCTATTATTTTTCCTATTTGTTCTGCTAATTTATAGGAAGCTTTATATTTTCTTTTTATAGCAGTTAAAAGTTCATTTTTAATTGGTGAACTTTTTAAAAGTCTTTCAATTGCAAATCTTAAATGAATAATAAATCTAGCATAATCTAAAGAATCTCTATCAAGCTCAATATTTAAGTTATCTTCAACAAACTCAGTTATAGTATTTGCGAGAAAAGCATACTTTATCGTATTTGATAGAGTACCTTTATTTCTGGCGGAATGTATATGTAAGGTTATAAATCCGGTTTCACCCTCAGGAATAGATATACCAGTACGTTTTTCTAAAATAGATACTGCTTTTTTTGCGATTTCATACTCTTTCTTAAATAAAACCTCTGTCTCGACTAAAAAAGGATTAACAATTTCATTACTTTCCTTTAACCTCTTTAATGTAAAGAAAATATGGTCGGTCAAAGAAATATGTATACTTTCATCAAGTTCTTCAGTAAATTCTTCACTTATCATAGAAATAATTTCTTCACAGATAACTATGATATCTTCATCAACTGTCTTAATTAATTGATTAAATTTATTTTTATTCTGAGGATCTTGAATAATAAATGTTTTTTCAATACTTTTATTCAAAGCTATTTCATCGCCAGCGTGTTTTCCGAAACCAATACCTTTTCCAAACAATATTTTTTCAACATTGTTGTCAATTACTAAAATAATGTTATTGTTAAAGATTTTTTGCACAATATAGCTATTATCCTGCAAGTTATCACCACTCTATTCTTATTTTAAATAAAGATATAAATTCAAAATTATATTTTCTTACCTAGTATTATACAATAAAAATTGTAAAAAATGTATGATTTATTTACAGAAGTTTTCAATATACAAAAAGGTATGCTGATAAGCACACCTTGAAATTTCTATGCAATTAATATTTTAAAGTTATCAGTAATTATTTTTTCTATATCTAAGTTTGTTTCCTTTAAAGATATATTCCATTTAGAAAGATTTATCTTTTTTAACTCATCTATCATTAAGCATGAAATATCATTATATATAGCAGATAATATATTTTCTTTAAAAATTCTATAGTTTTTACATTTGTTTATGGAAAGTTGTGTACAGTGCTGAGGTAGAGTTATAAGTCTAACTTGATTTTCTTCAAAGGATGCTTTTTTGTTTAGTATATAATCTCTTCTAACACAGGTTAACTCATTCTTAAAAACAGCTATAATATTGAATTCTTCGAAGGTGATATGAGCTGTATCATCCATTGCATGAACTCTAAATATTAATGAGTGCTCATTATAAAATCCTCCATTATGAGGTTTATTTTTTGGTGAAAATTTCAGAAAGCTTTTTCTAAGCTGTATTTTATCATAACCTGAATTTTGACTATTGTAATCAGTCACAACTTTTTCAATTATTTTATCTACAAAAACTTTTGAGTTATAATTGTATGTTCCATTTTGTTCGAAAACAATATCGTTGGTTTTAGTCACTAATTTTAGCTTTTTTGAGTTATCATTACGTATCTCATGGTTAAAAACATCAATATAACCATGTAATAAATAGATCATATGAATACCCCCTATTTTTACTAGTCTTGTAAAAGTATTTAGTAAAATCACCCCATAAAATAATAAATATAAGTGTTATCGTTTACAAAGATATATAAATTAAATAAAGTCCTTTATATATATAATGCCACAAAATACAAAATAGTTCAACTTTTGTGACAACTTATTTGTAAAAATTTACTTGTCTTAAAAAAGTGGTTACATTAAATACAAAGCTGCTTTAAAATGTAACTCAAATATAAGTTTTTGTGGAAATATTGTGTTTATATACATAATATTGATTATTTGATAAAATGTTTATGGTACTAAAGAGTTTTGTTTTAAACACGAATATTATAAATATATAATAATTACGAAAGTTATGGACTTGGGGCACAAAGGAGGATATAAAAATGTCAGGAATTATAGCTATTGTACTTGGATTTGCAAGTTTAATATTAGCATTTATAATGGAAGGTGGCCATTTGATGGCTCTTTTAAAGCCTACGGCAGCTATAATAGTTTTTGGTGGAACTATTGCTGCAGTTATGCTTTCTTTTCCGATAGGAACAGTTAAGAGAATTGGAAAAGTTATGAAAGTTGCTTTTACAGCCAAAGATAAAGATTTATCTCAATTAATTTTATATTTTAAGGATTTAGCTTTCAAAACGAGAAAAAATGGATTGCTAAGCCTGGAAGGTGAGATTTCTGTAGATGACAAATTAGACCCGTTTATTAAAAAAGGTCTTCAGATGATAGTGGATGGAGTTGAACCACAATCAGTTAGAGAAATTTTGGAATTAGAAGCGGATATGACCTCGGAAAGACATAAGGCTGGGGCCGCTATGTTTGATTCTGCAGGAGGTTATGCCCCAACAATGGGTATTATAGGTACTGTTATGGGTCTTGTTCACGTTTTGGGTGGACTAGCTAGCAGCAGTCCAGATCAATTAGGTGAGAGTATAGCTACTGCTTTTATAGCTACGTTGTATGGTGTTGGAACAGCTAATCTATTGTACCTTCCTTTAGGTGGAAGATTAAAAAATATTGATAAACAAGAACAAACAGAAAAAAATCTTATTATTGAGGCCATCTTGTTTATACAAGAAGGAGTTAATCCAAATACTTTAGCAGAAAAACTTAAAGGTTTCTTAAATAAACAGGAACTTCTTAAACTTGAGGAATTAGACAAGAAGGTGGAAGCATGAGAAGAAAGAAGCATGATGAGTCCCATGAAAATCATGAGCGCTGGCTTCTTACATATTCTGACCTAATAACGCTTCTTATGATATTCTTTATAGTTATGTACTCTATGAGTAATATAGATAAAGAAAAATATAAACAGGTTGCTGCAGGACTTAGTTCGGCTATGGGTGGCGGTGGTTCTACTATTATAGGCAAAGACAGCGGGACACCGATAAATCAAGATACTTCTCCGACAAATACAAATGTGGTAGATATGCCTGAAGAACAAAAGCTGGAGCAAGTAAAGCAAGCTGTAGACAAGTATCTGAAAGAGAGTGGTCTTAGCGACAGTGTAGTTACTACTATAGAAACAAGAGGATTGGTTTTGAGCTTTAAGGATTCTCTTTTCTTTGATAGCGGCAAAGCAGATATAAAATCTGAGCAGGTTAAAAAGCTTGTTGAAATAGGCAAAATGTTAAATCAGCCTATAATAAATGATAGTTTTATAAGAGTCGAAGGACATACAGATAATATTCCTATTAATACTTATTTATATAAATCTAACTGGGATTTATCTGTTATCAGGGCAAGTAACGTTTCACAATTATTAATTAATCAATCAGGCATAAGACCTGACAGAGTATCGGCAGCTGGATATGGAGAATTTAGACCTAAATCAGACAATAATACAGAAGAAGGAAGAGCTTTAAACAGAAGAGTAGATATACTAATTATGAACACAAAGTTTAATGAAGTAGAGAACAATAAAAAATAAGTATTAAAGGCATATATGTTGCATAACGCAATGTGTATGCCTTTTTTACTCTTGTCCTATTTATACATATAATAAACTGCAATATATAAGTGTTCCTATCAATACTTATATATTTAAATCTAATTGGGATTTATCTGTAATTAGGCCGAGATCTGATACAATACTGAGTTAGGTAAAGCTAACAATAGAAGAGTAGATATAATTATTATGAATACAAAGTTTAATGAGGTTGAAAATAATGCAAAGTAGAACAGTAATTTTTTGTTTATTCCCTTCATATAATTAATTGCAGAAATATAAAAGTTAAAATTTTGGGGGATAGACATGGCTGTTTACGGAAAAGATGAAAAAAGATGTGCAACCTGTATATATTGGAAAGGGAAAAGAAATGTGGAGTTTCAATATATAGAAACCGACGAATGTGATGGAAAATGTGGATGTTCTGATGGCTTTTACAATATTAAAACTACTCAAAGCTCAGCCTGCAGTGACTGGAATGGGTTTTCAAGTAAAAATGACAACTAGCATATAAAGCTTGTTGTCTTTTCTATTTGGAAAGTTTATATAATATTAGTTGCAAATGTTACTGAAATAATATTGAATTTATGATATATTATTTGTTTGGAACTGTATAAATCTAATAGAAGTAGGGGGATTTGTTTATGTTAAAATGGAAATCAGATTATGAAACGGGAGTTGTATTTATCGATGAGCAGCATGAAAAGTTATTTGAAATAGGAAATAGAGCTTTTGATCTGTTGAAAAACAACATTTATGTGGACAAGTATGATAAAATAGTAGATATTATTCAGGAACTTAAAGATTATACAGAGTTTCACTTTAGTTCTGAGGAAAAATATTTATTAGAAACAGGATATAAAGGTTTTTTTGCACATAAGGTAGAACATGATGATTTTATTAAAAAGTTTGATGACATTGACTTTAATCGTATTGACCAAGGTCAAAATGAGTATATCATGGAACTTTTAAACTTTATATCTGAATGGATAAGTGAACATATACTAGTTAAGGATCAGCAGCATAGTCATAAGTAAAATTGCGAAAAATAAGATAAAAATTAATAATAAAATTCGGATTTTTAAAAAATAAATATTGATTTTTGTAGATAAATAGTATAATATTTATCTATAGAAAGAAATAAGCGAACAATAAATAATTCTCGATAAGAATATACCCGTATATGCTTGGTAATAAGGTCCAAGCGTTTCTACCAGACTACCGTAAATTGTCTGACTATGGGTGTTTATAGGTATCTTAGCATATTTATAAACTCCCTGGTAAACGGGGAGTTTTATTTATGCTCAACTTTCTAATAAACTTAATTCTTCAGGTTTATTAACATCTAAACCAAAGAAAATTTAAAATATTAGGGGGATACCTATGGTAGAAAATACTGTACGTTCATCAGAAGAAACAACAAACAACGGATTACTTGAGAGAGTATTTCATCTCTCGAAAAACAACACAAATATTAAAACAGAAGTTCTTGCAGGATTAACAACCTTTATGACAATGGCATACATTTTAATTGTTAATCCAAGTATATTAAGTAAGACAGGAATGCCTGAAGCAGCATTATTTACTGCTACGGCCTTAGCTTCATTTATTGGAACAGTTATTATGTCCTTTGTAGCTAATTATCCTTTTGGAATGGCTCCAGGTATGGGACTAAATGCTTTCTTTACTTTTACAATTTGTATAACCATGAAGTTTTCATGGAAAACAGCTTTAGCAGCATCATTAATAGAAGGTCTTATATTTTTATTTCTTAATTTATTTAAGGTAAGACAAATGATTATTGACAGTGTACCACAAACCTTAAAATATGCTATAAGTATTGGTATTGGATTCTTTATATCCTTTATTGGACTTCAAGATGCAGGCATTATAGTTGGTAATCAAGCAACATTAGTAGGACTAGGAAAGGTAACCAGTCCAACAGTATTGTTAGCTTTAGTTGGAATTATATTAATTGCTGTATTATATTATAGAAATGTAAAAGGCTCTTTTATAATAGGAATGTTAGCTGTGTATGTATTAGGTATGATATTTGGAGTTGCTAACCTCCCTAAAGGTATAGTTTCTATGCCTCCATCAATAAGCCCTATATTTATGCAATTTGATTTTAAGAGTGCAATGGTAATAGGTATAATACCTGTTATTATAACCATGCTTTTTATAGATATATTTGATAGCGTTGGAACACTAATAGGACTTGCTTCTAAAGCAGGATACCTTGACGAAAAAGGAAATGTTAAAAATGCTGATAAAGTTCTTACAGCAGATGCTATAGGTTCTACAATAGGAGCTTGTCTTGGAACATCTACACCAGTTGCATTTATTGAGTCAGCAGCCGGTATTGCAGAAGGGGGTAGAACTGGACTTGCTGGATTAACTATAGGAGTACTATTCCTTCTATCACTTTTCTTTGCTCCATTGCTTACAGCAATACCATCTTTTGCTACAGCTCCAGTACTTATTGTTTTGGGACTTTTAATGATGGAACCTATAACAAAAGTCGATTTCTCTGATTTTACTGAAGGATTACCAGTATTTCTTACTTTGATATTAACATTATTGACTTATTCCATAACAGATGGATTAGCTTTTGGATTCCTTTCCTATGTGCTTATTAAGTTATTTACCGGTAAGGCAAAGGAAATTCCTAAACCAATGTATGTTATTGCAGCATTATTTATAGTAATGTTTGTAATATAGGTTTTCTCCTATTTGAAGCATCTTGCAAAGGATGCTTCTTTTTTTATAGAATTTTAACGGACAGGTAGTCTCTTGTTTATGATCACAGTAAAATATATAATATATACAGTGCAAAAGTTCTAATACAATAATGATGTCGTAAAAATCTTTGAAGACTGGCTATTTTGTGACATCACTAATGTAAGAACTTTACTGCATTATATATTAGACAAATATATTATGGAAATAGAAATTTTGATTTATTATAGATGAAAGAGTGATTATATGTATTTTTTAAAAGAGGATGAAACTTTAGATGATCTTCAGCTTGGAGGAATTTATGTTATTCAAAAAAAAGAAGCTTTTAGATTTGGTGTAGATGCAGTTTTGCTTGGAAATTTTGCGAAAGTAAAGAGAGGCACGAGAGTAATAGATTTATGCAGCGGCACAGGAATTATTCCTTTTCTAATAGCGGGAAAGACTGAAGCCTCATATATTACTGGTGTGGAAATTCAAGAAGATATGGTAGAAATGGCAAGACGTTCTGTGGAACTTAACAAGCTTCAAGAAAAGATGGAGTTTATAAATGGAGATTTAAAAAACTTGCAGCTTCTGAAATCTATTCCTAAAGCTGACATAGTAACAGTAAATCCGCCATATAAGCTTCAGAATTCAGGAATTATAAATCCTAATGATAAAAATGCTATAGCAAGACATGAAATATGCTGTACATTAGAAGATGTTATTATTGCCTGCAGAGTTTTATTAAAAGATAACGGTAGAATGTATATGGTTCATAGACCAGAAAGACTTGCAGATATCTTATGCCTAATGAGAAAACATAAAATAGAACCTAAGCTTATTAGAATGGTTCACCCGAGTACAAATAAAGCACCTAATATTATGTTAATTGAAGGACAAAGAGATGGAGGAGCTTTCTTAAAATGGCAGCCGCCGCTTTATGTTTACAATGATGAAGGCGGGTATAGTGAGGAAATAAATAAAATTTACGGAAGAATAAATTAATATCTACAATGCAAAAGTTCTAATACATTAAAGATGTCCCCAAAATCCTTGAAGATTGGATATTTTGTGACATTATGAATGTAAGAACTTTATTGGATTATATATATCTAATGGAGGTGCTAACAATGTCTGGGAAATTATATTTAGTTCCTACACCAATAGGAAATTTAAAAGACATAACTCTGAGGGCTTTGGAGGTTTTAAAAACAGTTGATATTATAGCGGCAGAGGATACGAGGCAAAGCTTAAAACTTTTAAATCATTTCGAGATTAAGAAAACTCTTATAAGTTACCATCAGCATAACGAGCAAGGCAGAAGTGAAGATATTATAAATAAGTTAAAAGAAGGAATCAGCATAGCTATAGTTACTGATGCAGGTACTCCAGGAATATCGGATCCTGGAAGTGTAATTGCGCAAAGATGCATAGAAGAAGGAATAGAGTTTGAAGTACTTCCTGGTGCAACAGCTATAACCACAGCATTAGTTTACTCAGGATTAGATACTACAAAGTTTTTATTTAGAGGTTTTTTGCCTCGAGAAAATAAGGATAGAAAACCCGTTATAGAAGAGCTTAAAGATAGAAGGGAAACCTTGATATTTTATGAAGCACCACATAGACTTTTAGATACATTAGAGTTTTTGAAGGATAATTTGGGAGACAGAAAAATATCTATTTGCAGGGAACTCACAAAACTTCATGAAGAGATAATAAGAGTAACTCTCTTAGAGGCAATAAAATATTATGAAGAAAAAGCTCCTAGAGGAGAATATGTACTTGTAGTTGAAGGAAAAAAAGAAGAGGAGATAGAAAAAGAGGAAAAAGCTAAATGGGAGCATATGACTGTAGAAGAGCATATTAAAAAGTATATTGATGATGGGTTAAGTAAGAAAGATGCCATTAAGAAAGTATCAAAGGATAGAGGTATATCTAAGTCAGAAATATATAAAAGTTCTTTTGATATATAGAGCTTTGCTTTATTATGGAATATTAGTAAAACCTATAATAAAACATGTAAAAAACACATATTTCCATTGTTGAATTTTATACTTTAGTGTTATAATGAAGTGGTGAAAAATTTACATACAAATTCAAGGGGAAGGGGTGTAGCTTTTGAATAAGAAAATATTAGCACTTTTGCTAGCTCTAGGAATGGTTACTTCAGTAAGTGTACAAGTTTTTGCTGAGCCAAGTGAAAGCGAGCTTAATAGTAAGTTAAAACAGCAGCAAAGCCAGCTTCAAAACAGTAAAAACTCACTTAAAGGCATTCAAGATAAAAGAGAAGAGCTTGAAGGCAAAATAGAAATGTTAGACGTTCAAATAGAAGGTCTTATGAGACAGATGAGTGATACTAATAAAAAAATAGATCAAACACAAAAAGATATAAAAGCTGCCGAAAATGATATCAAAAAAGCAGAAGATGATATGAAAGATGAAAAAGAATTATTTAATAAGAGAATGAGAGCTATGTATGTAAGCGGTCTTGATGGATATTTGGATATTCTTTTGGATTCAAAAGGATTAAATGATTTCATTTCCAGAATAGAGGCTGTAAGAAGTATAGCTGAAGCAGATAAAAAAGTTATTGCTGATTTAACTGCTAAAAAAGATGAAGTAAATAAGAAAAAACAATCATTAGACGATCAAAACAAAAAGCTTTTGGCAATGAAGACTGATAATGAACAAAAGTTGGCCAAGCTTAATGAAAATAAAAGCAGTCAGGCTAAGATAATTACAGATTTACAGGTGCAGGAAAAGCAATATGCTTCTCAAAAATCAGAAGCTCAGGATATAGTTAATGCCACTTTAAAGCAGATACAAGATATTAGAAATAGAGTTCCTAAGTATGATCCTTCTAGAGGTGCAACCGCATTTTCAAATGATGCCGTAGTAGCCTATGCGGCTAATTTTTTAGGGACAACCTATGTTTATGGCGGAACAACGCCATCTGGATTTGATTGCTCGGGTTTTGTTCAATATGTATATAGACATTTTGGAGTTGACCTTCCAAGAGTAGCGGCAGATCAATCTACCGTTGGAACTTTTGTATCGAGAGATCAGCTTCAGCCTGGTGATTTGGTTTTCTTTAAAAGGCCTGGACAAGAAGTTCACCATGTTGGTATGTATGTAGGAAATAACTCTTATATTCATGCTCCTCAGACAGGTGATGTAGTTAAAGTATCATCACTTACCAGAAGTGATTACTATATAGCTAGAAGATTAAAATAACAAAAAGTATGCTAAGATTTTTAGCATACTTTTTTTCATGAAATTATAAGTAGATTGCGAAATAAATTGCCGCAGGCTTTAAAACATCTTAGGTGAACTTAAAATACTTTTAGCTTGGTCAGAAGAGAGGCTCTAAGCTTTTCAGCATTACTTCGCCAAGAACATGAGCAAAGTTATCAATGAAATTAAAATATTATTTTCTACACCTGCTCTTGGTCTTTACACCCAACCTATATATCTTATACGCAATTATAATTATATATCTATTTACTCAACGATGATTTTATAATTAAAACTTTTTAATACTTTGCGCTGTTTAATAATAGTGTTGATATAAGCATGTTCTTTGACATTGTAGAAAGTAAATCTAATGCAAACCAGTATGGCTGCAGTAAATATTTAAATATTTTTATAGGTTTATATATAAATATAGGAATGATAAAAAGGCTTTTTAACAAAGCCTAATATTTAACCTGATTAACTAGAGAAGAACAAAAGTATTATAGGCCTCTGCTTTAAAGTATGTAGTGAGGTGTGGAAAGAATCACTAAGATTATATATTATTTTCTATGCAAAGCCCTGCAGACTTTAAAGCGCAGACTTCTGCTATTTTATTTTGAAGCTTTTTAAGTTATAAAAAAATTAAAACCCACAGTAAAGCCTGTGGGTTGGGGATAGAGTGTATTAATATATGTGAAAACTAAATTGCAAAATGATTATTTATCTGATTTTAATTCGTTTAAGCAGCTCTTACAAATGTTTTTACCTTTGTAGTTAACAACGTCTCTTGCATCTCCGCAGAAAATACAAGCTGGCTCGTATTTCTTAAGGATGATTTGCTCACCGTCAACATATATTTCTAATGCATCTTTTTCTGCAATATCTAAAGTTCTTCTAAGCTCTATTGGAATAACTATTCTTCCTAATTCGTCTACTCTTCTTACTACTCCTGTTGATTTCATAATCTCTCCTCCTAATGTTTACACCTTTCGACATTTGTTCAATTAAATAATAACAAATATGACATAAAAAGTCAATATATTTTATTTGAAATTTAAAATAAAATTACAAATTTCTTACTAAATTCCATCTAAAGTTAATATACTACCATATTATTCAAAAGTCAATATGTTTTTATAAGAAAATACAAAATTTTACTGTACCTGCAAAGCTTGTACCTTCAAGCTTGGACAAAATTTTTATTGAATATATATACATAAATTTTAATCTGGCTTTAATATTTAATTATATTAAATAAAATAGTAAATAATTGGTTTAGTCAAGAAAAATGTCGAACAAATACATAAGTTTTACTAATTTAATAAAAATAAGTTTCAAAATTTATAATAGTTAAAAAATTAAGAAATAGATAACTATACATAATTTATTATAATATGAAATATATGGTTATAAAAATATAAAGAGTGTTATTTGTAGATTAAAATTAAATGAAAATGTAAAAAATAAGTAAATTTTCAGATTAGATATTAATAATTTATATAAAATTATAGAATAAGTTTTCCGCTTTCAATGAAGCTTTTATTTCATTTTGAAAAAATATTAACTATATATAATTCAAAACTCTAATATAGTAATTATGGATCTAAAGATTTAAGATTTTATTATGTAATAATGGGAAGATTTTATTGTACTATATATATTTTAATGACGGTATTAATTTTTAAAAAATAATTTACAGCAATTGGAACATAAGAAAATGAAAAATATAAAAATTGACAGAGCCTGATATAAAAAAATATGATTATTCCACAGAGTGTTATACAAGTTATTAACAAAGAAAATGTGGATAATGTTAATAAAAAATATGTCTTCTCATAAGAAATTAACAAAATCAACGATTTGGAGTTATCCACAAAAACTGTGCATAAATTATTAAAAACTGTGGACAACTACAGAATAATGTGAGTAAATCCTCTTTATGAAATAATTATTGTGGATTAAATCATTTTTTTGAAATATTGAAGTGTCGAAATATAAGGAAAAAGCAAATTAAAAAATCACTTACTCAAATATATATTCATATTAAAATATATATATAACAAAGGAGGAGGCAAAATGAATTGTGAATATATTCGTAAGCTTCAAAGAGTATGTGCGTTTATACCGTGTTATCTTAGAAACACAGGAAAAGTTACAAATGTATGCTATAAAGATGGAGGGATTGCACTATAATTAAACAGAGCATTCAGGATAAGGATTATATATAAAAAATACAAATACATGAGCAATCAACTATTTGTATTTTTTATTAGACATTTGTTTCATAGTAAATATAATTAAAGGTGCAATAGTATATTAATAGGGGGAATAAGATGTCACAAAATTTAGCAACATCAAAACAAACATCAAAGAATAAAGCATTGTATGTAATATTACCTGTAGTATTTTTACTTGTAGCAGTTATTGGCCTTTATATAGTAAAATGGAATCCGTATTATTCAAAAGCTTTTAAAGCTGCTTCTGCGCATTCTATTGGAGACTCTATTTTAAGTGGAAAAAAACAAGCAGCGCCAGTACCTTCCTGGGCAGCAGCTTGGGGATATACAGTTACTTATTTTAATGCTGTATGGAAAGCGGTAGTACTTGGATTATTATTAGGTTCTTTAATTCAGGTTGCTATTCCTAGAAAGTGGATAAAAAAGGCACTTGGAGGAGATGGATTTGGAAGTACTGCAGTAGCTGCAGGAGCATCGCTGCCAGGCATGATGTGTTCTTGTTGTGCATCACCAGTTGCAGTAGGACTTAGAAAAAGCTCAGCCTCAATTAGTGCTGCGCTTGCATTTTTGCTTGGAAATCCAACTTTAAATCCAGCAACAATAATTTTTATGGGTTTTGTACTTGGATGGAAGTTTTCTATATTTAGAATTGTAATGGGACTAATTTTGGTATTTGGTATTTCTACATTGGCATCGAAATATGCTAAAGAAGATATAATCAAAGAAGATGTTATAAGCAGCCTAGATGAATCTGACGAAGAAGGAAATATTTTTGTAAGATGGATTAAGGCTTTAATTCAGTTAGTGATAGATACAATTCCGGCTTATATCATTGTTGTTACGCTGCTTGGAGCTGCTAGAGCCTGGTTGTTCCCAGTCATAGGAACTACGTGGTCTAACAGTATTTTAACTATAGTATTGCTTGCTATAACTGGAACGTTATTTGTTATTCCTACTGCTGCAGAGATTCCGATAATTCAGACACTAATGCATTTTGGATTAGGAGTTGGGCCTGCAGGGGCACTGCTTATGACATTACCATCAACAAGCCTGCCTTCATTACTTTTAGTAAAACGAGTTTTCCCAAAGAAGGTTTTGGCATTTGTAGGTTGCTCAGTTGTTGTTTTAGGTATAGTAAGTGGACTTTTAGCAATGATAGTTTTATAAGATAGAATAATTAAAAAGTTGTCGCGATATCTAGATAAGAAGATATCGCGATGGCTTTTTTTCTTAGTTTTAATTTATGTTATTTTTAGAAAAATATAGTATAATAGTAATAAAATAAGACAAACTCTTGGGGGATATAATTATGAAAAAAAGACTAGTGATATTTTTTACAATAATAGTTCTAATTTTGGAGATTTCTATGCATTATGTTATAAATCTTAATGAAATTAAAAAATCTCCTTCAGACTCTTGGGGTAAAGAAGTGCTGCTTGATACAGCAGATATACAATATGTGCCGAAAATAGTAAAATTTAAAAGTAATTATGTTGTTGCATATAATGACGGACAAGCTATAAAGCTAATTACTACAGATAATTATGGCAAAAAGTTAAACGAGAAAAGCTTTCAGATTAAAAATCAAATACCATATAATATAACATTGATTACAGACGATAATAAGATTTATTTAAGCTATATAAAATATGACAATACAAAAAATATAGAAACAATGACATTAGATGATAAGTTTAATATAGAAAAAAATAGTGAAATTAAGAATGTAACTGATTTAATACAAATAGATGAAAAGGTTATGTTAATATCATATGAGGACAGAATAGAAATTAAAGATATAAGAAATAATTCTACAGCCACTATTAAGGAATCAAATACTAAGTTTCTTATGGGAACTAAATATAATGACAAATATGTAGTAGCATATGGGAAGCAGGATGGAAGTTATTTATACTCATTTGTAAGAGATGGGAAGGCAGATGTGCCAAAACTCGCCGGAAAATTAGATGAAACAAGTAAGGTGACTTTTTTCAATGCAGCAATTTCTGTAGATGAGACTACCGGGTATATTCTGGCAGAGTACAGAGTAAGCGGTGAATTTGGTGGGGCAAGAGAAATAAAGTTCTCTCTTTCAGATAAGAGTTATGAAACCGGTGAGTTTATGATTAATGGTGAAAAAACTTTTATATCTAATGTAATTCCATATTCTAATGGAAAAGATGCAGGTATATTGGCAAGTACATACATAAGCAGAGGAAAAAAGAATGAATATTTAAATCTGGCGTCAATAAATTTAAGTGGAGACAGAAAAGTTATACCGGTTTCTAGAGTAAGAGGATCTGTTGTTTATGAAGAGGCTCATGATGATAAAGTAGTATTTTGTCAAGCTATAGAAAAGGGTAAGACAAATCTTTATATGACCTCAAGTAATGCTGAATTTATAAAAGCAAACAATGATTTAAGAAATGATGAGTATAAGGTGGCTTTCTTTGAAACACTGGAAAAAGTGCTTTATGGATTTACCTATATATTTGTTTATGGTATTTTGTGGTTTGTGCCTGCAGTTATTTTTAATGCTTTTTCATTTTTGTTTGCATATAAGTGTAAGCCTATTATATCAAAAATTTGGTTTATATTAAGCTATATAATTGCAATAGGTCTAAAATGTTATTTTATAAGCGATGTATCCTATGGGAAATTTAAAAGTTTTATGCCTAATGCTTTAAGTTTTCCGGTAGGTATGGCATTCTGTGTATTGCTAAGTATAGTATATGGTATCTATGGGTATGTAAGATTTAACAAGGACACAGAGAATAACATGATGATACTTGATTTCTCGGTAGCCTTATTTCTAGATACTATAGTCACATTAATTTTCTTTGTTCCGTTTTTTGTATAAAATAAAAAGTTCAATATAGGTTTTTATAAAATCCTATATTGAACTTTTTATTTGAATTTATAATAATCATTGCAAAGATCAAAAAAAGCCTTAGCTGATGGTGTTAAAGTTCTTCGAGAACTAGTAATTAGATACATATACCTTTTTAAAGATATGTCTTCAATTTTGCTGAATTTTATACTTCCAGAAAGTATATAATCTTCACATACCTTTTTTGACACTATAGAAACGCCCACTCCTCTTTTGACTAGCTGAAGCAGAGCATCTAAGCTATTAACCTCACAGTATATATTTAAGTTTTCAAGATCCAGCTCAGATTCTAAAATGGCTTTTTCAAAATTCTTGCGAGTAGCAGAATTTATTTCCCTAAAAATAAATTTGCAATCTAACAGCTTGTTTATAGAAATTGTATCGGGTAGATTCAAGGAAGGTTTTGATATAAGTACTAGCTCATCTTCAGTAAGCTTATAACAGTCTATTTTTTCATCTTTGATGAAGCTTCCTATTATACCTATTTCACAATTGAATTTTAAAATATCTTCAATAATCTCACCAGAAGGCTGCTCAATTATATTAAAACTTACATCAGGGTATTTTGATGAGAACTTATCAATCAGTAAGGGTACTATAGAATTACAGGGAGTACTGCTTGCCTCTAAAGTAAATCTTCCTGAAATACTGTTATTAAAGCTTGAAAGATGTGAAACAGCAGTGTTTCTTGTATTAATTAAGTCTAAAGCGTATTCTAAAAAAGTCTCACCATAGGAGGTTAAAGAAACTTCTTTAGATGTTCTATCAAAAAGCTGTACATCAAGTTCTTTTTCAAGAGCTGAAATCTGAGCACTTATTGTAGGTTGGGATAAAAATATAGTATTTGCTGCCTTTGAAAAGCTTTTATATTTAGCAACAGTGATAAAGGCTTCAATCTGTTTAAAGTCCATTGTAAACATATCCTCTCTAAAAACTGATATAATATATTATATCAGTTTATGTAATATATCTATAGAGAAATGTTTAAAACATTGCTATAATATATGTAAGTTTGTTTCGTAAAACATAATATATTATAAAATTAACTTACAGGTGGTGGATTTATGGAAAAGTACATAGTCGGTTTAATGTCTGGTACATCTTTAGATGGTATAGACTCTGCTTTAGTAAAAATAAGCGGTTCAGGAGAAAATACAAATGTAGAGCTTATTGATTTTATAAACAAAGAAATACCAGAAGATATTAAAAATGAAATTATGGATTGTTTTAGTGTTACAAAGTCTAACGTTGAACTTATTTGCAGCGTAAATTTTAAACTTGGATATTTATTTGCGCAGGCAGTAAAAGAGGTTTGCAGTAAAGCAAATTTTGATATTAGTAAACTTGATTTAATAGGTTCTCATGGTCAGACAGTTTATCATGTTCCGAAAGGTCATGATAATATTATTGAATCTACACTTCAAATTGGAGAGCCTGCAGTAATAGCTTATGAAACAGGAGTAACCGTAGTTTCTAATTTTAGAACAATGGATATGGCAGCAGGGGGACAGGGAGCGCCTTTAGTTCCTTATACAGAGTACCTTCTATATAGAACTGATAAAAATAGAGCTCTTCAAAATATTGGAGGTATAGGCAACGTAACTGTTATACCTAAAAAATGCAGTATGGAGCAAATGTATGCTTTTGATACCGGTCCAGGAAATATGATTATGGATGAGGTAACTAAAAGACTTCAGGGACAAAAGTATGATAAAGGCGGCTATTTTGCTTCTTTGGGAAAAGTAAACGAGGATATGCTTAAAGAACTTATGAGTATTGAATATATTAATGCAGAGCCGCCGAAGACAACAGGAAGAGAATTTTTTGGCAGCCAATTTGTAGATAGACTTCTTGAAAAGTGGGGTAATCTCGAAGCTAATGATATTATAGCAACAGTTACTATGTTTACTGCCAAGTCTATTGCTTTAAACTACAGGGAGTTTGTGTTTAACGCATATCCTATTGAAGAAGTTATTCTTGGAGGCGGGGGAAGTTATAATAATACGTTAGTTAGTATGATAAAAGAACTTCTTCCGGAGTGTAAGGTTATGATACAGGAGGATTTAGGATATTCCTCTGATGCTAAAGAAGCAATAGCTTTTGCAGTTTTAGCTAATGAAACTATAAATGGTAATGCAGGTAATGTATTAGGGGCTACTGGAGCTAAAGAGAGGGTTATTTTAGGGAATATTACACCTGTTCCATATAAAAGATAGAAAACTCTTATTTATTTAGGAAAGGAATGAAATTATATGAATTATATTATAGGTATTGATGGTGGGGGCACAAAAACAGCACTTAAGCTTGCAGATGTTGATGGAAAACTAATATTATCAAATGAAGGCGGACCTTGCAATATTAATTCTATGGGTAAAGAATATGTTCAAAAAATGCTCAAAGAACTTTTAGAAGATACTTTGAGCAAAGCAGAAATATCCATGGAAGATGTAAAGACACTTTGTATAGGGACAGCCGGAGTTGACAGGCCTGATGATAAAAAGATAATGGAAGATATAATTAGAGGGACAGGCTATAGTGGAAGAACTATAATTACTAATGATGCTGAAACAGCCCTTTATGGAGGAGTTGGAGGAGCTGAAGGAGTTATACTTATTTCAGGAACGGGCTCTATATGCTTTGGAAGAAACAGCGAAGGCGAAACTAAAAGAGCTGGAGGCTGGGGACATATTATTGGTGATGAGGGCAGCGGTTACTATATAGGAATTAATGCAATTAATCGAATTGCTAAAGGTTATGATGGAATAGAAGAAAAAACTGCAATGACAGACTTAATATTAGAACATTTAAACTTAAAAAGTCCTCAAGGCCTAATTGAATTTGTTTATAGAAGCGGTGCTGGAAAAAGTGAAATTGCTTCTTTGGCAAAATTAGTTGATGAGGCCTATAAGCAAGGAGATACTCTTGCAGAAGAAATACTTTTAAGGGCAGCTTTTGAACTTTTCTTAACTGCAAAGGCAGTTATTGATTATTTAAAACTTAACAGAAAAGAAGCTTTTTTAGCGGTTAACGGAAGCGTTATTGAAAAAAACGAATGTGTATCAAATGAGTTTAAGAGACTTATGAATAAAAACTATCCCCTCATAAAGGTTACAAGCATGAAAAATGATGCTGCCTGGGGAGCGGTTTTAATGGGAATGAAGAATTAAGAATGAAAAGTTATGGAAGAAAGCCCTTAGGGGCTTTCTTTAATTTATAAATTTAAAAAACTCCTAAGGGATTTTTATCAATCATTGTACATTTTACATTCTAAACTCTATATTGATCAGCATTTCCACTTAAAAATCAAAATCCCTGCAATCATTATGATTACTCCTATTATCTTGGTTGTTCCAAAGGCTACCTTTGCGGAATCAAATAGTCCGAAGGCATCAATTATTGCAGCAGCTGTGAGTTGTGCTACTAATATAATAGATATGGCGCAAGTTGGTCCAAGAGATTTTATGCCGGTCATAACTGTTATAATTATTATAACACCAAGTGCTCCACCCAATAAGTATAATTTGTTTGCATCCTTTATGTTTTTAAAACTACCACTGCCAGCAATAAAAAGTGCAATTAAGCTTAATATTAAACCTGTAGCCTGCACTATTACATTTGTTTCCCAGGTTCCTATCTTATCTCCAAGTCTTGTATTAAATACACCTTGAAGGCTCATAGCAACTCCTGCCACTATGGATAAAATAACTCCAAGCATAAAAAATCACCTTCCAAGTATAGAATTTATAAAGCTTTATATCTTATTTTTAGCATAAAAATAAAAAATATTTTATGCTATTAAAGCCTTATAATCCATAAATTGAAGGTGGTAGTTACATTAAGCGCTATAAAATTCTTTACTGTTTTTTACAATATCACTTTCACTAAAGCCTAAAGTGAGGCTTAAACTTAGTAAATCCTCCATCAAAGTAATGTAAGAATCCTTAGAGGAATATACCATAAAATCATTCATATCAATAAATAAATTAAGGAATTGCTCTGTTAAGTTATACTCAACCTGTTTAATTTCGAATTCGGTTTCTGTATAGTTTTTCTCAACTCCAATACTTAGAACAAGATATAAACATTCAATATATTTTTCTAAAGTTTTTCTTTTAACTGGTGATTTTTTAGATAACCAAAATTTGAAGCATTGAGTTTCTGTTGCTAATTCTCCGATTTTAGCTTGAAATGCTAAAAGTTTTTTAGGAAGCAGAGATTTTTCGGTATCACTTAACTTGTCCTTAATTTCTCCATCTAGCTTTTTTTGAAACTCATATAATCTTTCTAAATTCATAAAAAAGATCCGCCTTTCTTTTTGCGAGTTTTGTATAACCAGTAAATTTGTCCTATTTTATATTTTACCTAATATTAATGAATTTTAAAAGTTGTGAAAACTATTACAAAAAAATATTTTTTTGAAGTTTTTAAAATTTTTCGATATGTGTGATAATATGGAAAATAGTAATAAAAAAGGAAACTTGTAAAAGTTTCCTTTTTTATTAAGCTTGCGCCTTTTGCTGTCTATATTTTTTGGCTTGTTCTCTTTCTTCCATTAGGTGTTCTACAAGATAGTGAAATTCCCAGTCTATTGAAGTAGGAGTAACTATTGCGAGTATTGGTTTCATATCTTTATTTGTTCTAATAGTTCTTACAGCTTTGTCAAGCTCATAGTCTGCAAAATTATTGAACATGATAATTTTTTCATCCGGAAGCTCTTTATCATAAGTATCCACTTTAAGACCTTGTATTATATCTCGTATTTTCATGTTGGCCATGTTTTTTTCTATTACTCTATAGTGCGGAAGATCAAGCTCTTCAATCATTTTATTTAGAAAATTTGTATCTTCTTCACTAAGACCAAATACAAGCATTAGCTTGTTATTATCCAATACCATACATCTCCCTTCCTTTGAGAATTTACAGTATTACGCCTTTTCAGGTTCGCTATATTCAACTCCGAAGGTATCTACTGTAACTTCTGTCATTACTTGATCCTCATAGGGTTTATCTCTAAAATCTCTTTTTACGCTAACTATTTTTTTTGCAACATCTAGTCCTTCGATTAGTTTTCCAAAGGAGGCATATTGGCCATCTAAGTGAGGAGCATCAGCTACCATTAAAAAGAACTGACTTCCAGCAGAATTTGGACTTGAAGATCTTGCCATAGATAGAACACCTTCAGTATGCTTTAAATTATTTTTGAACTTATTTGAAGTGAATTCTCCTCTAATAGAATATCCAGGTCCTCCTGTTCCATTTCCATCAGGATCTCCTCCTTGAATCATAAAGCCCGGTATTACTCTATGAAATATTACTCCATTGTAAAAACCTTTATTTATAAGACTTACAAAATTTTTAACGGTATTTGGAGCTATCTCTGGATAGAGTTCAGCCTTCATAATTTCGCCATCTTGCATTTTAATAGTAACTATAGGGTTTGTCATTTTTATCTCTCCAATCTAATGTTTAGTTCTTTATACTATTTAGTAGTTATTACCATAGTAAATATTATTATACAATATTTAATTTAAAATATGAACAATCCCAGCAAATAATATTTGCTGGGATCAAAAAATCTATAAGATCAAAAAAGCTAAGTGCTAAATAAATATTAATTGTTTAGCACTATTTAGGAATATTATATGGAATATATTAAAAGTTTTCTAAGTTATAAGTAATGCTTAGATGTGTTTCGTTAACGCTTTCCTGAAAGCTTAGTATAAGAGTACCCCCTGGAACAAGAATAATATAATTATCCTCTAATAAGTTATCTTTATTTATAATAGTACTAAGTTCCATGAATTTAGAATCAATATTATCCTTAAAATCATAACCTATTTTCAAAATATCATTTTTTAGCTCTTTGCTACAATTTATTTTTTGATCATTCATAAGAAGTATAAGTGATTTTTTATCATTAGATTTAAGCTGAAGGCTGTGCAGTGTGCAGATACAGTTGCTGTCACTTGGATTTGTTATTGATAAGTAATTAAAGGGAGATTCTTCTTTTATATCTATTTTAGATACATATTTTATCTCCGTAGATCCTCTGAAAAGAAAAATTTCTCTTTCGTCTATTGACTTTTTTAGCAAAAAAACCTTCAAATTAATCACCTTATTTCTACTGTATAGTTATACTTCAATGTATTCAAGTAATATAAAATCTGTTCATTAAGAAAGTGCTTACAAATAAAAAAAGCCCTTTAAGGGCTAAAGATTTAATAATTTGTAGGAAAGTTCTATTATGCTTTTGTCATTAAGTGAATTTATAATTTCTATTGAACCTTTGTTTGTACTAGAATTCAATGCATTCATATTTTCAAGCTGTCTCTTAAGCTGCTTTGAAGTACCAGCACTGCCGTCAATTATGGTTGTGTCTGTACTTAATATTTTTTCAAGCTCATTTTTTATAAATGGATAATGGGTACAACCTAGTACAATAGAACTTATAGATTCACTCAAATAAGGTTTTAGCTTATCTTTAAGATAAGAATTTACTATATTACCTTCAACTACCCCTCTTTCAATTAACTCAACAAGACCAGCACAAGGTAGAGGAATTATATCTCGGGTATCAGCATAACTTTTCATTAAGTTGTTAAATTTTGATTCTATGAGAGTCATAGGTGTAGCCATTATAATAATTTTTCCATCTTTATCAAGTTCTACAGCCGGCTTTAAAGCAGGCTCTATACCTATTATAGGAATATTTTTATAAAAAGTTCTTAAATCTTCAATGGCTGCACTAGTTGCAGTATTGCAAGCAATAACAATAGATTTAACATTTTTAGATAATAAAAAATCAACTGCATTAAAAGTAAGTTCCTTAACTTCATCAACGGCCTTAGTACCATAAGGTGCGTTTTTAGAATCCCCGAAATATATAAAGTCTTCATTAGGTAAAAGCTTAATAGCTTCTTTAAGTACACTTAATCCGCCAACACCGGAATCAAAAAAACCGATGGGGAGGTTATTTAAGCTTAATGTATCACTCAAGACAAATTCACCTCCAATAAAATAGATAAATATATTTTATATTATACTCCAATAATTTTTCTTTGTGTATTAAAAAAATAATTAATAGATATAAAGATGCAGGATAAAATTCGTTGAAATAAATTTGCGAATGAAATTATTAATTTGTAAACTTTCATTTTTGTTATTGACATAGACATACCCCTATAATAAAATTTTATTTATGATTTAAAAAATATATAAATATTTAAATGGAATTTAACAAATCAAACAATCACAATACCTTGATTTAATTACTATAATATCAGTATTAAGAAAATATGAAAATTAATAATTGGTATAGGAGGAAGATTTATGTACAAAGACTTGGTTTATGTTATTCCAAAGGAAAAGTGTTCAGAAGAAAGTTTAAAAAAAATACTTGCAGAACACCCCGAAATTAAATTTGTCTCTCTGGTAGGTATAGACCTTTCCGGAAATGATACTGACGAAAAAATCCCTGTCAAACTTTTCTTAGAAGATATTAATACATTTCTTAACGGAGCGGTTCAAACCGATGGCTCTTCCGTTGTTCTCCCTGGAATTGCTAGTTTAAATAATGCAAAAGTAGATATAGTTGCTGACCATGAAGTTAATTGGTTTGTTGACTATAATTATGAATTTATAGATCCATTTACAAATAAACCTGTAGGAACATTAAGAATACCAAGCTTCTTATTTCATGAAGGCAGAGCTGTGGATTCAAGATATATATTAAAAAATTCTATAAGACATTTCAAAAATACCCTTTTAGATTTATTTAAGAAGTACCCAGGGTCTTTAGCCGCTTATGGAATTAAATATGAGGATATTGATGATTTGGTTCCAACTTCAGCCACAGAGTTAGAGTTTTGGGTAAAAACCCCGGATGAAAAGGCTGTTGTAGAAGAGCTTTCTACTTCGCAGGTTCTTCAAGAGCAGTATTGGACAAGAACTAAAGGAGCAGTACGTACTGCTATGGAACAAAGCTTATTATTGATGGAAGAATATGATTTAGAGCCTGAAATGGGGCACAAAGAGGTTGGAGGAGTAAAAGCCAAAATGGATGAGTCTGGAAGGCTTACTCATATAATGGAGCAGCTCGAAATAGATTGGAAATATTCAACTTCTATCCAAGCAGCAGATAATGAGCTTTTAGCAAGAACCATAATAAAAGAAACCTTTAGACGAAATGGTCTTGATGTAACATTTCAAGCCAAACCAATAGATGGTGTAGCAGGAAGCGGAGAGCATACTCATATTGGTATGGCTATTAAACTTAAAAATGGTAAGAGAATAAACCTATTCACAGCAACAAAGGAACATTACCTAAGTGTTATTGGATATGCTTCCGTAATGGGCGTACTTAAAAACTATGAGGTTATAAATCCGTTTGTATCTGCAACTAATGATTCCTTAAGAAGATTGAAGCCTGGATTTGAAGCACCAGTATGTATAGTTACATCATTAGGACACAGCGTGGATATGCCTTCAAGAAATAGAACAATATTGATGGGTCTTATAAGAGACTTGGAGAATCCATTAGCAACAAGATTTGAACTTAGAGCACCAAATCCGTATACTAACACTTATTTATGCTTAGCCACTCTCTACATGGCTATGATAGATGGAATTACTTATGCTATAACCAAAGAAAAAGATGAGGATGCTCTTTTAGATGAGCTTTCTAAAAAACCTGGCAAGGAGACGGATTATCTAGAAAAAGATAGAGCGTATAGAACTGAAGAAGATGTATTCGAAGACTTTAATGACGAAGAAAGAGTAAAATATTTTGGTAAAGCTCCTGCAACAGTTTATGAAAATCTTTCAGCTTTTGATAAGTATTCCAATAAACTAAAGATATTTAAAGCTGGAGATGTTTTAAATGATAAGCTTATAGAAAGTTTTAAGCTTGCAGTAACAAAAAGATGGATTACTGAAATAACCGGAAGGATAATACCAAACTACAGTGATGAAATAAGAAGCTATAAAATGCTCCATTCCTTAGATAAGGCTCTAGATTTGGATGTATCAAACTGGATGGCAATTAATAATATAAGATATTATCTAATGAAGGATACCTACACTTCAAAAGGATTATTTACTAGAATAAAAGAAGCTATTGAAGCTAAGGATTACAGTAAGGTTTCTATGCTTCAACTAGAGCTTGATGCCAAAATGAAAGAATTAAGAGAGCTTTATGCTAGTTACAAGAAAAACTTATTAGATATATAACTATAAAGCACAGCACAAGCTGTGCTTTTCAAGTGTTCCAATACTATATCTTCTTCATATACTGAAACTATAACAAGTTATAGAGGTGATTAAGATGCCGCTTAAAGATAACTTATCCAAGATAGGAAAGTATATAGAAGAGGGAGTCTCAAATGTTGCTTATAAGTCAGAGAATTTGATTGAAATCTCTAAGCTTAATATGGCTATTTCTTCAGAGGAGAAGATGATTGAAGATATATATATTAAGATCGGGCAAAGGATTTATAAGGATTTTAGAGAGAACAAGATTACAGATAAAAGCTTAAAAGATAAATGTGAAGAAATAGCTGAAATAGAGAAGGATATAAATTCTATAAGAAAGAAACTATTGAAGCTTAAAGATAAAAAAGCATGTAAAAAGTGCGGTGCAGAAATGGATAGAAATGCAGAGTTTTGTCCTAAATGTGGTAAAGAACAAAAAAACTGAAGCTTTACGCTTCAGTTTTTACTTTGAGGAAGTTTTACGCTTTTTAGTTCTTTCATACTGAGTAGGTCATTTGCTTTTATTGATGAATTTGACACAGTATATAAGGTGTTATTTATATAAAGGATTCTGTTTACCTGTGTTGAAAAGTTGTGTCCTATATTTTTATCAGAGGGCTTATTTTTGCTGACATCATCATGAGTGATTTGTCCTTTTAATATAAATCCTTTTTCCGGATCTATGCTGTAGACGTAAGCACCGCTAAATACTATACTTCCATAAGCGTGAACGTTAGAGTTTTTTACTTTATCTGTTAGCTTTGCCACGTTTACAGGAAAAGCAAGCAGATTTTTTTCTTTTGAGAATAGAAGGGCTTTGTGATTTCTCAGAAGTTCTGAATCCGTTCCTCTATCCCCTATGGTAGTTGAAAATTGCACCGTAGGATTATTTACATCCGATACGTCAAATAATGCAACCTTCATGCCTTGATGATAAGCTGTTCCGTTAGCTTCAACAGCATCTTTTCCAAAACCTATTATATGACTTTCATCATAAGGTTCTAGATAATTACTAAAGCCAGGTATCTTAAGTTCGCCAAGAATTTTAGGGCTGCTAGGAGTTTTTAAATCTATAACAAATAAAGGATCTGTTAGCTTAAAAGTTACCATATAAGCTCTGTCACCCATAAATCTCGTCGAATATATCAATTCACCCTGTGCTAAGTCTTCTATCTTCCCAATTGTGTTCATATTTTTATCTAGTATATAGATATTATTTTTTGGAACTGTATCTTTTTTAGTAGTGGTAATTCTGAAATTTCCATTGTATTCATCCATAGAAAATTGATTTAATATAGTTCCATTTACCTCAGCTTTTCCAAGATATTTTGGGTTACCATTATAGAGTGAGAATTTATATATAGAGGTTTTGTCTCTTCCGATTCCAGATACATAAAGATTATTCTCTGATACATATATATTATTTGCTGATCCCAAGTAGGAGGATACATTAAAGCTGCTTTCAATATTATTTAAGTCTAGAGAGCATATATTTATAAAGCTATCTGACATTGAATCAGGGAAATACTTAATATCTTTTAAGTCTTCGTTGATTATATTATTACTTTTACAATTATTATTATAAAACGGAAAACTATATGGAGTAGTATTATTCCTTAATAATTCTCCATAGATATATTGACTTGATACAAGGTAAAGTCTTGAGTCTATTTTTCTTGCAGAAATATATCTTCCTGAAGCTTCCAAAGTTCTCAGTTCCTTAGCTGTTTTTTTATCTGTAATATCATAAACTATAACCTTAGTAGAAGAAACATCAGGGAGAATTGATTTTTTAGCTGTAGATTGTCTCTTAGTGGCATCTTCCATAGGAAAGTTTTGCTGTACCCGTGAGTTTCCAACTAAAACTAAATGCTTATCATCAACGAACAGTTCTGAAGGATAAAAGTTATTTGGTAAATCTAGATTTTGTATAACTTCCATGTTTTCAGCAGGATATGCTTTAGTAATTATAAGTTTATTTGAATTAATGCTGTAGATATACTGTCCATCTGTTTGAACTATATCGCCTTCAGCAACTCCTTGAACCTGATTGTTAGTTGAAGAATAGGATTTTGAATCATTCTTTACACTAGAAAGCTCTTTGTTTGAATTAAATCTATCACCTGCTGAAAGATTATCATTTCCGTAACCTAAATATTGTGAATTTGAAGAAACAATAAGATTATATAAGTTTTCTATCGAATCAACAGAAGGAAGAGGAGTAATATCTGCAGCTGCTAAAATTTTTTCTTCTACCGCTGAATTTTTTGCTGAACTATTATTGCTCAAGTTTGAATGATTTATAACTGATGAGTTTAAGCCAAGTGTAATTGCAGCTATGCACGCAGCGGCTATAAGAGGCTTAGTAAATCTTAAAACCTTTTTTCTTTCAGCTTTTTCTATAGCTTGATCAATAATACTATCTAAATTTTCAGGTATAGGTATATTTTCATAGTTCTTTTTAAAATCATCCATTACTAATCCTCCTCTTTTAATTCTAATCTTAATTCTTTTAATGCTTTATGAAGATGGTTCTTTACCTTACTTACAGAACAATTTAAAATTTCAGCTATATTATTTATGGTTAAGCCCTCAAAATATTTTAAAATAACAATGGTTTTTGAATTGCCTTTAAGCTTGTCTATGGCATTGTATAAATCAATGAGTTCTTCTTTATTATCAGCATTATATTCGCCGCTGCTAATATTTTCTTCAAGGAATACAAGCTTTTTTCTTTTCCTTATATAGTCAAGAGAACAGTTAATTACTATTCTAGTAACCCAAGTATTAAAATATTTTAAGTCCTTAAGCTTTTCAAAGGATAAATAAGCTTTATATATAGCTTCCTGTACTATCTCTAAAGCATCATCACTGTTTTTAACATGCATATAAGCCATTCTATAGAGGCTTTCTTTTTTTTCATTGATAAGAATACAAAAGGTATTTTTATCTAGACAGTTATCCAACATTAATTCTTCCCCCACATTTAGTGCACCGCCTTTGTTTTATTTTTTATAACTATTAGACGTAAATAAAAGGCAGTTAGTTTTTTGTTTTCGAAAAATAGTAAAAAATCCGGCTGATAATCAGCCGGACTTAAAAGTCTCTAAGAGGGAAGCTTTTTACAAGCATTTCTTTTCTATTGTTAATAGGCTTCCAAAGCTCTATTCTTTCTATTTTTGCTAATCTATAAAAACCTTCCTGTTTCGCAGAATTGCAGGCTGCAACATATTCTCGGCCCGACCATTCTCTTACAGCATAATTTGTATTAGCAAGAGAAACATGAAGATCCCAGTTATCTATATTTTCTCTAACATTAAAACCGTGCAGCTTTAATGTATCATTTATAGTTCTTGCAAGCCTTATAATGTATCCTTTATTTTCAATTTTTAAGTTAACTGATTTATAAGGCGGGTCAAAACAAACGATTCCATTCGTTTCAACTTTAAACTTTTTATATGGTTTTAATATATCTGTTATAACCTTAGATAGTTTTTCAATATCTGGATCATCAATTACTTCTAAAGTTATGTGCAGCATAGGAATGTTTTTATAAGTCTTATACTTTTTGCAGATACTTTTTTGAATAACTTCCATAGCGTTGTAAGATTCTGTATCAAATAAAGCAACTAAATAATACTTCATATAAGTCCCCCGTAAACCCAAAACAAATTAAGAATTTAATTTAAAATTTTATATTAAAAATTTTTATAATTCTTTATTTTACATTTTTTTATTTTTCAGTACCTATTATAGCATATTTATGGCAAGTATAATACATCATATTTCTTCTCATACTAAACTTGTGTACATTGTACGCATAGATAATGTATATGAAGTTTTATAGAAAATAATACAGTTACAGGAGGAAAGAGTATGAAACACAGATTAGAATCAATGGAGCACAACGCAAGCATAGGATGCACAGTTACAGAATGCAAGTATCATTGTAAAGATGATAATTATTGTACACTTGAGCAAATTCAAGTAGTTAAACATGAACCTCAAGCAAGTACAGTTCAATGTACAGACTGTGGAAGTTTTGAAATAAGGTAGAAAAACAAAAATGAAGAATTGAAATGTTATAATTTCAATTCTTCATTTTTATTTTATTGTTATTATTTCCATGGAAAATATATATTACCATAGAAAGTAAACTGTTTTTAATATATAATATATAAATATAAACTGGAAATGTATGTTTTTAGTTGAATGTGGCAAAATATTCCTATGGATACTTTCTATAAAATTTTATGTTAAATTATATATATTGTGTTATAATAAAATTTGTAATTTATTCTGAACATAGCATAAAAATTAAGAAGTTGACATATAAATTAAATTTGGTAAGGATGGGTGCTGGCATGGAAAAGCTAGTTATAAATGGTGGAAGAAAATTATTTGGAAAAATTGATATAAGTGGAGCTAAAAATGCTGCTGTAGCTATACTTCCAGCAGCTGTAATGGCGAGCCAAGGTGTTTCTATAATTGATAATATTCCTGATATTGAAGATGTTCAATGTATAGAAAGAATTATAGAAAGCCTTAATTGTAAGCTTATTAGAGGAAACAATACTGTAACTATAGATAGTACTACTATAAATAATGTTTTTGCAAATACAGATGATGTTAGAAGAATGAGAGCGTCTTATTATTTAATTGGGGCTCTTCTTGGAAGATTTAAAGAAGCCCATGTAGACCTCCCAGGAGGCTGTGCTATAGGGGTAAGACCTATAGATCAGCACATTAAGGGCTTTGAAGCGCTAGGAGCAACAGTTAATATTGAACATGGCGTAGTAACAGCAAAGGCAGAGAGATTAGTTGGAGCTAATATCTTTTTTGATGTAGTCAGTGTTGGGGCTACTATTAACGTAATGCTTGCAGCAACTCTTGCAGAAGGGACGACTACTCTTGAAAATGTAGCAAAGGAACCTCATGTTGTAGATGTTGCCAATTTTATGAACTCAATGGGTGCCAATATAAAGGGTGCCGGAACTGATGTTATTAGAATTACAGGAGTAAAGGAACTTAAGGGTTGTAATTATAGTGTAATTCCTGACCAGATTGAGGCGGGTACATATATGATAGCTACTGCTGCTTGTGGAGGAGAAGTTGTAGTCGGCAACATAATTCCAAAGCATATGGAGTCCATATCAGCAAAGCTTATAGAAATGGGAGTAGAAGTCATTGAAAATGAAGATTCTTTACTTATTAGATCTGATAGAAATTTAAAAGGAGCTAATATAAAGACACTTCCTTATCCTGGTTTTCCAACAGATGTTCAGCAGCCGATGACTACTCTTCTATCGGTATCTAGAGGTAGAAGTATAGTTAATGAAAGTGTTTGGGAAAGCAGATTTAAATTTGTTGATGAACTTAAGAAAATGGGAGCCAGCGTAAAGGTTGAAGGAAGAACTGCAATTATAGATGGAGTTTCAAAGCTTACAGGAGCTGTTTTAAAAGCAACAGATTTAAGAGCTGGAGCAGCAATGATTATCGCGGGTCTTATGGCGGAGGGAACTACAGAGGTAACTTGTATAGATCATGTAGATAGAGGATATCCACATATAGAAGAAAAGTTTAAGATGTTAGGTGCAGATATAAGAAGGATAAAGACAGAAGACTGCTAATTGTTTATAGACTTAGGAGGATTAAAGTATGATATTTTGTTCTTTATATAGTGGCAGCAGTGGTAACAGCATGTTTGTATCCTCCGGAAATGCTAATATACTTATAGATGCAGGAATGGCAGGTAAAAACATTGAGAAAGCTCTTAGTGATATAGGGCAAAATCCTGCTGAATTAGATGGTATTTTTGTAACTCATGAACATTCTGATCATGTAAAAGGTGTTGGAGTTTTATCAAGAAAATACAATGTTCCTGTGTATACTAATGAACTTACTTGGAAAGCTATGCAGAATATTGTTGGAAACATTAAGGAACATAATATAAGATTAATAGATGAAGGTACTGTAACAATTAAGGATTTGGATATATTAAGTTATAAAATACCTCATGATGCTGCAGCACCTCAGGGTTATGCAATATACAATGGAAACAAGAAGATATCTATAGCCACAGATTTGGGGCATTATTCTGAAGAAGTTAGAAAAAATATTGAGGATGCTGATGTGGTGCTGCTGGAAAGTAATCACGATGTTGAGATGCTAAAGTTTGGACCTTATCCATATACTTTAAAGAGAAGAGTTTTAAGTGATGTTGGTCATTTGTCTAATGAAGATTGTGGAAGAGCCATAGCTAACCTTGTAGATGGAACTAGAAGGAAGCGGGTTATACTTGGACACTTAAGTGAAACAAATAACTATCCAGAACTTGCATATCAAACTGTTGTTAATATACTAAGGGAAAGCAAAATAGATTTAACTAAAGATATAGGTTTAACTGTGGCCAGAAGGGACATGCCGAGTAATTATGTTGAGTTTTAATAAAGAGGTGAAAAGTATGAAAAAAGCAGTATTGGCTTTTCTTATTAGCGGAGTTGTTGTTTCAACTTTAGGTTTTACTGGGTGTGAAAAGAAAGATAAACTCAGTATAAATAATAACGAGAAGATAAAAAACCTTGCATTACCAAAAGAAAAAGACAATAGCGTTAATTTAGACTTGTACTTTGATTCATCTCAAAGCAAAGACAAGGTTGAAATGTCTAAGGAAGAAAGGCTTATTAATAAGGAAGAACTCTTAGGCGAAATAATTATGCAGGAACTTTTAAAAGGACCGTCGAAGGCTACGAGTAACTTAAAGCCTATTTTGCCAAAGGAAACAAGACTTATAAGCTTTTCTATAAAGGATGGAATTGCTTATGTGAGCTTAAGTGGTGAAGCAAGAATCACTATGACTCCTTCAAAGGAGGAAGCATGCTTAAGAAGTATTCTTAATTCCTTAACTCAACTGCCTTCTATAACAAAAGTGAAAATCCTGATTGATAATAGTGATGTTAAAACTATTGGTGGAAACTTTGATATTTCAAAGCCTTTTGGAAAAGAAGATTTAGAGCAAATAATTAAAAAGTAACTTGCAGCAGAGATGTAATTTACAAATATTGAAAATGGTTATAATTTCAATTATAATATATATAAAACATTAAGGATTTGAAAAGATTTTACAAAAGGAGATAATAAACATGAGCCTATACAAACAATGGACAGATATGGTTGTAGACTATGTTAAAACAAAGGGAGAAGCTGCTTTCTGGAGAGAATATGGAACTGTAGAAAAAAGCATATATACTAAGCTTTTAGCTAATCATAAAAATGAAGTAAAAGGTACTATAAAGAATTTAGGTGAAGAGTATGGAACAAGCAGTATATTCTTTATGGGATTCTTAGATGGAATAAATGAAAGTCTTATAGCGCCTATTGATCTTGAGAAGTTAGATGAAAATTCAGAAATAGAATTAAAAATAGACTTTGAGAAATTATATTTTAATATGCTCGATGCAAAAGCTGATTATTTATATGAGCTTCCACAATGGGAAGGTATATTCTCAAAGGAAAAGAGAAGAGAGATTCAAGTTAACTGGAGAGAAACCAAAACTATAGTAAATGAAAATAGAGTTGGAAGAAATGATCCATGTCCATGCGGCAGTGGAAAGAAGTATAAAAAGTGTTGCGGAGTAAATGCTTAAATTTTAAATAAAAATCTCAGCTGAAAAATTAGTTTCAGCTGAGATTTTTATTTACAGGGTTCTTCCTAGCATAAAAGCTTTTTTATTTAAGTCTACAGTGCTAGGAGGAACATTTTTTTCTATAACCTTTTCCCAAGTACTTAAACTAAGTGAAAGAAATGTTGAAAGTTTGCCTAATAGCACCAAATTTACTACCTTTATATTGTTTAATCCTTTAGCAGCTTTATTAGCGTTAACTGAAAAAATCTCAAAGCCTTTATTTACTAAGGTTTCATTAATAGACTCCGGATATTCTTCTTTTTCTATTAAAATTCTGTTAGGAAAGGTTTTATGTTCATTCAATATAACTTTTCCTCCTGTTTTTAGTGAACTTGACCAGCGAAGTCCTTCAAGTTCTTCCATAGCAAGCAGTATATCAGCCTCACCATCAGGTATTAGAGCAGAGTAAATTTTTTTGCCAAAACGCACGCTTCCCCAAACCATACCACCCCTTTGAGAAAGGCCGATTACATCGCTGGTTTTTAAATCATAATCTTCTTCAAAGGCTGCTTCTGCTAATATTTTTGTTGTAAGGACTAGTCCTTGACCTCCAACACCGCATATAAGTATATTTGTTGTATCCAAAATAAATTTCTCCTTCCTCGAAATACTGGGCAGCTTATTAGTACTCGTTTCCACTCGCAAGCTGCCCCAAAAGCCCATTTAGGGCTTTTGCCTCCTATTCAGCTCTTTCAGAGCTTCTTTTTATGGCCCCTACAGGACAAACTTGAGAACAAACAGAGCAGCCTACACACATATCAGGATCTATAAAAGAATTCTTTTTATTTTTACCTTCATAAAGCTTCATAGAAATTGGAGGACAGTTTACTTTTATACAGCTTCTGCAGCCTATGCATATATTCTCATCAACATAAAAATAAGGTTCTCTAATTTTATAATTAAGAGCGCAGGGTCTTGTGGCTATTATTACTGATAAACCTTCTCTTTTCATAGAAGCAAGTATAGTTTCTTTTGTTTCTTTATATTTAAACTGATCGATCTCAGTTATGTCTGTTATTCCAAAGGAATGCAGAACTTCAAATATATTTAATGAATATAAGTTTTCTTCTTTAAAGTAGTCCCCTGTTGTCGGAGTTATTTGCCCTCCCGTCATTGCTGTAGTCCTATTATCCAGTACAATCACTGTTATGTTTTCTTTTGACTGTGCAAGCTGCACAAAGCCAGTCATACCGGAATGAAAAAAGGTGCCATCTCCTATGGTTGCAACTATAGGTTTATCTATCCCCATTCTTTTATAAACCTTTGCCATTCCTAGTGCCGAGCCTAAAGAAGCACCCATGCTTATGTTTGTTTTATGAACCTCAAAAGGTTCTTGAACTGCTAGAGAATAACAGCCTATATCTCCCATAACAACAGCCTTAGCGGCTTTAAGTATGCTGTAAATTGGTCTATGGGGACATCCAGCACAAAGCATAGGAGGTCTGGGAATAATTGGTGTTTTCTCTGAGACTTCACCCTTTAAAGGTCTAATAATTCCGGCTTTGCTCAAACCCTCTTCAATTACTTCTACAGTAAATTCTCCTGTAAAAGGAAAATAGGCTTTCCCTTGGGCTGAAATACCATTTATTCTTAAGGCTTCTTCAATTAAAGGCATCATTTCTTCTATAACAAGTACATTTTTGTATTTAGAAACTATATTTTTTATTTTATCAATAGGAAGAGGCCATACCATGGCAAGCTTAAGTATAGATGCTTTAGGACTTAACTCCTTAAGCACTTCGTACGGCATACCACTTGTAATTATAAGAGTATCAGCATCAGCTTCTTCAACGATATTTAAGGAAAAGTCATTATTAAAGTCTTCAAGCTTTTCCATTCTTTCTTTCATGAAATATTGTTGGGCATTTGAATAAGGTGGAAGCATACAGTATTTTTTCTGATCTTCCTTAAAGCCATATGGCTTTACTTCCTTTCTATCAGAAAGTTCAACAACTCCTCTGCAATGGCATAGTCTGCTTGTAAGCCTTAAAAGTACTGGTGTATGAAATCTTTCACTTAGCTCAAGACCTATTTTTGTAAAGTCTTTTACCTCTTGAGGTGTGGACGGATCAAGAACCGGAACATTAGCAAACTTCCCCCAAAATCTGCTATCCTGCTCGTTTTGTGAACTTGTTAGGCCGGGATCATCACCAACAACAAGAAGAAAACCCCCGTTAGTTTCAGTTTCAGTAAATGTCATAAAGGGATCTGAAGCTATATTAACTCCAACATGCTTCATTGAAACTAATGTTCTTGCACCTGCAAAGCTTGCCCCCATACCAATTTCGAAAGCTACTTTTTCATTAGTCGCCCATTCGCTGTCTATTTCTTCATATTTCTTCAGTGATTCTAAGATGTCAACTGTAGGAGAGCCAGGATAACTTGAGGCTATAATTCCTCCATGTTCCCAAAAGCCTCTGCTTACGGCTTCATTGCCTGTAAGTACAGCTTTATTGTTCAAAGTAACACCCCCATGTTAATTTAATAGTTCATAAGCATAGTTTTAATTTTAATTAAAATAAGCTAAAATAATTTTATGATTTAAAAATAAAATTAAGAACTAGAGTATATGGTATTTCCTGGGTAATAATTACTATTAACTAATCTTTTAAAAGGAGAAATAAATGAACATTACACTTATAACTGTTGGAAAAATTAAAGAAAAGTACCTAAAAGATGCAATAGATGAGTATTCAAAAAGGTTAAAAAGATATTGTAAATTAGATATAGTAGAGGTTTCTGATGAAAAAACCCCTGACAATGCTTCCGAAAAAGAGGAAATTCAAATTAAAACTAAAGAGGGGGAAGCTATTTTAAAGTATATTAAAGACAATATGTATGTAATAGTACTAGCTATAGAAGGAAAAATGCTTTCTTCAGAAGAACTTGCTTATCTTATAAAGGACTTGGGAGTAAAAGGTGATAGTAATATTGCTTTTGTAATTGGGGGCTCTTTAGGAATATCAAAGGAAGTTCTAAATAGAGCTGACTATAA
The DNA here is from genome assembly GCF_016765585.1 of Clostridium rhizosphaerae. Lineage (GTDB taxonomy): Bacteria > Bacillota > Clostridia > Clostridiales > Clostridiaceae > Clostridium_AT > Clostridium_AT rhizosphaerae. Next base: position 611,262 of record NZ_JAESWC010000001.1, on the reverse strand, counting down.
GCTGTCTTTTTCAAAGATGACTTTTCCTCATCAGATGATGAGAGTTATACTTCTTGAGCAGATATATAGAGGATTTAGGATTAATTACGGAGAACCGTATCATAAGTAATGGAGGTTTTTGATAAAGTTAAGGAATGTAAGTAAATAGTTAGATATTTCCATATTATTGTAATATAATTATATGTATAAATATTTAATATTTGGGTTCTTTGGGGGGATAGGGTTGTATAAGAGAATATTAAGCTTGTTTGTTTTGTTTTTTGTAGTGGTTAGCAACTTTACTAATGTATCTGCAGCTGCTGACGTAACACCACCTATAATAAAGAATATGACGTGGTCAGCTACCGAATTGCAGGTAGGTGATAAGCTGTTGGTGGAAATAGATGCAACTGATATAGAGTCTGGAATAAATTTTGGTAGCTTTGACACAAGTGTTTATATAAAGCATAAGATAACGGGTGCGTATAAGGCACAGCAATTAGCTTATGATGAATCCAGTAAGAAATTAAAAGCAACATTTAATATAACTACAGATATGCAAGCCGGAGAATGGGCATTATACTTTGTTAGCTTAAAAGATAATGCAGGTAATCAAAAATATTATCATCAATCTGATTTCAGCCAGGAATATAAAGTTAATATAATTAGTAGTGTTACTGATATAACTCCACCAAGCATATCAGGTATGACATGGTTGTCTAATGAATTACAGGCAGGCGATAAGATGTTGGTGGAAATAGATGCAACTGATACAGAGTCTGGAATAAATTTTGGGAGCTTAGACACAAGTATTTATATAAAGCATAAGATAACGGGTGTGTATAAGGCACAGCAATTAGCTTATGATGAATCCAGTAAGAAATTAAAAGCAACATTTAATATAACTACAGATATGCAAGCCGGAGAATGGGTATTATACTTTGTTAGCTTAAAAGATAATGCAGGTAATCAAAAATATTATCATCAATCTGATTTCAGCCAGGAATACAAATTTGATCTGAAATCAGTTTTTCAGGGGACTGAAAATTTGTCCATTGAAAAAGGAGCACAATTTAGCCCTCTTAACGGGGTAAAAGCTATATGTTCATTTGAAGGTGATTTTACAGACAAAATCACCTTCACAGGGATAGTAGATTCCAATGCTGAAGGCATATATCTTCTTAAATATGAGGCAATAGGTAAAAATGGAGATGTATATAGAGATTATCGTTGGGTATCGGTAGTTAGTAATCTAGCGTATAATGAAAATGGTGAAATGGAAGGAACCTTCTTTAATAAGGAGATATCATTAAATTTGTCTAATCTAGTTAATTTAAATTCAATAAATTTAACAAGGAACGGTAATAGTTATGTTCTTAGTGATAATAGTACTATCTCTGAGGAAGGAAAATATATATTATCATTCAATAGTAACGTAAATCAGGTAAATCCTATGAAACGCTCATTAAAAGCATCTTCAGCTGTCTTAAGTGAGAGTCCAACGAATATCCAACCATCTAATTTTGAATTTATGATAGATAAAACAAGTCCTGAGGTGTTGGAATGCTACCCTCAAACAATAGATGAAGGTGCACAAATTAGTCCAAATAAATTTGTAAAAGTTTCAGATAATAATAAGCTAAGCTATGAGTATTTAACCGAACCTATATGGACTAAGATAGGTGAACAAAGTGTTGAAGTTTTAGTTAAGGACTTAGCTGGAAATCAGGTTACTCAAGAGGCTAAGCTAACTATCATAGATAAATGTGATATTGACAGAGATGGTAAGATAAGTATAATAGATTTAGCATCTGTAGCCCAAAATTATAATGTTAAAAGTACTCAGGTAAACTGGAACCTACGATTTGATTTTAATAAGGATAATATCATTGATATATTTGATTTGGTAACCTGTTCAAGAAGATTAAATTAGATTGATCTTAGGTCCTCCATTAATGTTTTGGAGGACTTTTTTCTAGCATTATAATATATAAAAAACCTCCCTTATACCTGATACGGTTCACCGTATCAGGTATAAGGGAGGTTTTTTAATAAACTTATGTTTATCGGTAGTAAAAAAGAAATTAAAGAAATAAATGAAAAATACGATTATAGTAATAGCTTTATCTAATAATAGAAAAAATAAAAGTATTTTTATTTTTGATAGGAGAATGTAGATGAAAAACAGAAAAAGGAAGATGATTTCTTTAATACTTGTGTTGATAAGTTTATATGTAGGCTTTAGAGTCATGCCTATTTTTGCAACTACAACAGGTGCAGATGCAAATGGTTTTACTTGGAAGTCTGATGATGGAGTAACATATTCCATAACAGGTTATAATGGTAGTGATACAAATATTACAATACCAAGTACCATAGATGGACATACTGTTACGAGTATAGGAACTAATGCCTTTAATGGAAATAATGCTATAAAATACAAATCATTAACCAGTGTAACTATTCCGAATACTGTTACAAGTATAGGCAGTTTTGCATTTTATTATTGCTCAGCTCTTGTAAACATATCAATACCAGATAGTGTAACAAGCATAGGTGAGAGTGCATTTGCATATTGTATATCGCTTCCGAATATAACACTTCCAGCTAATCTTATTAGTGTAGAAAACTTTACCTTTCAAGATTGTAAAGCATTAACAGGAATAACAATTCCCAATAGTGTAACAAGTATTGGAAGTTATGCATTTTTCGAGTGCATTTCTCTTACGAGTATAACAATTCCTAATAGTGTCACAAGCATCGGAGACAGTGCTTTTCAAGAGTGTAAGGTGCTTAATAATGTGGAAATGCCTGATAGCATTATAAGTGTAGGAGATTATTTGTTTTATGATTGTTGGGATTTAACAAATGTAAGATTATCAAATAATATAACAAAAATTAGCGATTTTATGTTTTACCGATGTTGGAAACTTGCTGGTATAGCACTTCCAAATGGTATTACAAGTATTGGGTATCGTGCTTTTGAAGAGTGTGAAGTTCTATCAAACATTACAATTCCAAGTAGTGTCACAGAAATTAAAGGTCGTGCTTTTCTGATGTGCAAAGTTCTGTCAAACATAACAATTCCAAACAGTGTTAAAAGCATAGATTTTAATGCATTTGCCCATTGTTATGCTTTTACAAATATAATAATTCCAGACAGTGTTACAAGTATTGGTGATTATGCATTTTATTATTGTACATCTTTAACAGAAATAACCATTCCCAAAAGTGTTACTGATATTGGCTTTTTAACATTCAGTAGTTGTAATTCAAATTTTCAAATTAATGGATTTGGAGGTTCTTACGCACAGATTTATGCAGGTAATAACTCTATAACATTCAAAGAACTGCCTACAATAAATTATACAGTAACATTTAACAGTGAAGGTGGAAGTACAGTAGATAGTGTACAAACAGATAATGATACTTTAATAACAGCACCGATAGAACCTACAAAAGCAGGATACACTTTTGAGGGATGGTACAAAGAAGCAGATTGCATAAATGTATGGAACTTTACAACAGATAAAGTAACAACACATACAGTATTGTATGCAAAATGGACAGATATTTATGACCTTGATAGAGATGGAGCTGTCAGTATATTAGATTTAACATCAGTTGCAAAGAATTATAATACAAAGCATACAGACGGGAAATGGAATTCAAACTTTGACTTTAATAAAGATGGTATAGTTGATATATTTGATTTGGTACTAATATCTAAAAAGTTATAACTACAGTTGTCTATAAGAAACGGTTATCTTAGATTCCTTTTGTAATCTAAGATATTCGTTGTACAGAGTATATGAATGTTCATGTTCCATATCTTTAATATATCCAATCTCATGAATAATACAAAACAATAGAATCTCCTCAGGAACGCATCCTAGCATAGGTTCTATAATCCATGCGTTTAGGCATGTACACTTTAAGTTCATTAGTAATAGGAGCATACTTAAAAGGTATAAATGATAGTTTGATTAGGTTTGAAGGTTAATATATTGTGATTAAGGTATAAAAGGCTATTACTTAACAAAAGTAATAGCCTTTGAAAAACCTCCGATAGACTAGTTACAGTGAACCGTATCATAGTTAACTAATGAAGAACTTAATTTATATTTAAAAGAGAATTTAAGCGACCTTTTAGCTTTTATATAGTCTACAGTCTTATCTTTTATATAACCTATATCTCCTCCCAATGCAGCTTATGCTCTTTCAGTAAATATAAACTTTCTATTATTCTTTTCTAAATACCCTTCATCAACTAAATCATTTTGTATTACTAACAACAATAATTACCAAATGACATTAGAGAAATTTCAGTTTTCTTATCAGCAAATTTATTCATGGGTAAAAAATATGAAAAGTGATCTTTTATAATTGAATAGTAACTATTCAGGCATAGACAATTTGCATTGAGTTTTCCGATATATATTCAATTTAATCATTGTTATAAACACCATTTCATTATTTTTTTGAGATTTTTTCTATAAGTAACACCTTTCTTCATAGAAGAGATGAGTGATACTAGTATACCAAGACAAATATTAAAGTGTACTTTAGACTTATACCATAATTATGTAGTATATATACACAAAAATAAAATGGGAAGACCTCACTTGCAATAATTACGGTGAACCGTATCATAAATGAAGTAGACTTTATTAAAACGGAAAAAATGTGCAATCTATATAATAATAAACTGCAGCAGAAAAAGGCAAGCCCACCTTGTATTTAGGTGGGCTTAAATTTACTATGTTTATACTATGTTGTCAATAATTGAAGAATCAATTAATATCGTTAGTCCGATATATTACATCCACTATCTAAGTGAGAATAATATTTAATAGACCAAGCCTCAATTTCCTTAATGATTTTAGTAAGATCTCTTCCCTTTTCAGTAAGGTAATATTCAACTCTTGGTGGAATTTCAGGATAAATCTGCTTATTTATTAAATCTTCATTTTCTAGTTCTTTAAGCTTCTCATTTAATACTTTTTGACTTATTCCTATAGTTATTCGTTGAAGCTCTAAAAATCTTCTGGGTTCATCATATAAATGACATAATAAGACTGCTTTCCATTTACCTCTGATAAAATCCATTGCAAAATCTAATAAACATATATAGTGTCTACCATTATAATTTATCATTTGCTTACCTGCCTTTAATCTTTTATATTTAACAAAACTTGATTAACTATGCATTAGAATTACAGTATATACCAAGTAACTTTATAATATCAAATCCAGAGATTAAAATAAATAAATATATATTATTATCAAGAAAAATTTTTTATATCTGCCAGTAGATATTACAATAAATCTTACCTAGAGGTAAGTAAGCTTACGAAAAAGTGCGTACTTGTAACTTGCATTTTCGAGCCATATAATGAACTCATATTTGAAACTAAATTATACGGAGGTATATATGAAAGTAGTTGCTTTTAATGGAAGTCCTAAAAAGAATGGAAACACTTATGAGGCAATAAAGGCTGTAGCAGCAGAGCTCGAGAAAGAAAATATAGAGGTAGAGATTGTTCATGTGGGAAATAAGGTAATACGCGGATGTATGGATTGCGGTGGATGCAGCAGAAACATGAATGAAAGATGCGTTATGCAGAATGATGAAGTTAATGAATGGATTCAAAAGATGAAGGAAGCTGACGGAATTATTTTAGGTTCTCCAGTGCATTATTCAGCTATTGGAGGAACAATGAAATCATTTTTGGATCGTGCATTTTTAGTTACATCTGTGAATAATGGAATGCTTAGACATAAGGTAGGGGCTAGTGTGGTGGCAGTAAGAAGATCCGGTGGCGTTCCAACATTTGAACAATTGAATAACTATATCAATTATTCAGAGATGGTAATGCCATCATCAAATTATTGGAATGTAATTCATGGTACAACACCTGGAGAGGCTATGCAAGATGAAGAAGGAATGCAAATTATGAGTGTTCTAGGAAAGAATATGGCATGGTTATTGAAGGTTATTGATTCTGGCAAAAACAATGTAAAGGAAAATGAAAGAGAAGATAAAATATTTACCAACTTTATAAGATAGGCTTTGAAGGTAAAGGTATTAAAATAAATTATAAGGAGAGAAATAATATGATAAACAATTTAAAAAACACAGTAACTTTAAACAATGGTGTAAAAATGCCATGGCTAGGGCTTGGCGTTTTTAGAGTAGAGGATAGCCAAAATTTAGTTGATGCAGTAAAGGCTGCAATAAAAAATGGTTATAGAAGCATAGATGGAGCAGCTATTTATGGTAATGAAGTAAGTATGGGAAAGGGTATAGCTGAAGGAATAAAGGCAGCAGGTATTTCAAGAGAAGATCTATTTATAACATCTAAGGTTTGGAATGCTGACTTAGGATACGAATCTACAATAAAGGCTTATGAAACAAGTTTAAAGAAACTTGGACTTGATTATTTAGATTTATATCTTGTACATTGGCCTGTAGAAGGTAAGTATAAAGATGCTTGGAGAGCATTGGAGTATTTATATAAACAAGGCCGTGTAAAAGCAATCGGAGTAAGTAATTTTCAAGTACATCATCTTGAAAATTTAATGAAGGATGCAGAGATTAAGCCAATGATAAACCAAGTAGAATTTCATCCACGTTTAACACAGGGGAAGGTTAGAGCATTCTGTAAACAAAATGATATTCAAGTTGAAGCATGGTCACCACTTATGGTTGGTCAATTATTTGATAATGAAATATTGAAGGAAATTGCTCATAATCATAATAAATCTATTGCTCAAATTATATTACGCTGGGATATACAAAATGGAGTGATAACTATTCCTAAGTCCACAAATGAAGGCAGAATAATAGAAAATTCACAGATATTTGATTTTGAATTAACTAATGAAGAAGTAGAGAAGATAAATTCTTTAAATCAAGATTTGAGAGTAGGACCTGATCCAGATAATTTTGATTTTTAATTAATGTTTAAACTCATTAAATGACGTATTATTCTATATTTTAAACCTTGTTAAGTATATTTAATTAAGGCAGATAAAGCACATAATAAGTTGTTCTTGAGGATAATTTATAAATAACAGTGAAGATAAAACAAAGGCTTACATGGTATGTTGTAAGTCTTAGTTTTATGCTCTTATATTCAACTAATTTTCTTCTTTAGTTATAATCGTAGTCTTTTCTATGGCTTCAGCACTTAAAAAATCAATTTTGTCTTCTTTATTCATGACAGTACCACACATGGTTATATAACCAGCTATACTAGCAGTTATATAGTATGCCAAAATTAATCGATGGGCAAAAGCTAATGACACTATGAAGCTTATCAAATCAAATTATCTAAACCATTAACTGTAGTTTGCTCATTCTCGTCAATGGGAATAACTATGCATTTTTGTCCATCAATTATTTGAGATTTTATTTGAGATATTTTTTCGGGTTTTACTTGAAGTATAATATCATATTGGGTATCAATGCTACTATCTTCTGAATCTATATCTTGAACTTTCTTCAAATCAGTTTCTGAAGTTTCTTCTAAAACTATATCATCATCTGCGGCTTCTTCAGGTTGGATTGCATCGTTATCTACAGCAACCTCTTGCTTGATTTGCTCAAGCCTGGTTTGAAGGAATTCTACCTGTCTCTGAAGATGTTCCTCCTTTTTTCTTTGGATATTTGCCTTAAGTGCTTTTGAGTCAATTAAGTTTTCTGCTAAGGGAAGATCATCAGCAAAGTTGTCCACATAAGACTCTTCAATCTTAGTAATAATTTCTTCAGGAACTTCGCTTTCGATTAAAAGATTTTGTATAACCTTTTTTGTTAAGGTTATAGGTTCACAATCCGTATCCTCATAGGTAGCATTGTATTCCTCTATCATATTATTCAGGTTGTCCTGTATTTCCATAAAGGTTTTATCAGCTGTGTCTTCATCAGCACCTAGAGAATCTTTAATAATAGATTCAAAGGTTTCCTTTTGCACGGCTGCAGTTTGCCTTGAATAACAGCCTAAAGCATTTTCCATTAACTCAGGATGTGTATCCTTTGGATTTTTAGTGTAATACATAATAGAGTTCACATTTGTACTTCGATCAATGAAAGCGGGAAAAACAAAGCCATTAGCAGGTGCTTCAACCACCCAGTCTCTAATGCGCGCCTTTATTGCATTTTCCTCTTCAAAGTATCGAAGACCAGGCTCTGAAAGTGAAACAGGGCATATTGCACATAGCACATATTCATATACTTCTTCAGACTCGTCTATTTTTGAATTATCAGTAGTCTTGGTAATAACATCATAAGCATCATGGAAAAGGAGTATTAAAAAATTGCCAGTAAAATTATAATTATCTATAATGGATTGATAAAAACTATCTAAAAGAGCGTCATCCTTTAAACCACTGCTTTTAAGCTGCATAAGGGAAATTTGGCTTTCATTTATAAGCTCATCATTAAGTGGAAAGTTAAGCTCTAAAATATTATTACCAATAGTTCCAGACAGTACTTTTTTAGCTATTTCCATGAACTTAAAATATTCTTCCTCCTCTAGATTAAGGAAGGTTTCTCTAAATTTTAAAATAATATGTTTTTCTCCGTTAACGTAGCAGCCACACATCTTGGTGAAGGTGCAATAATCTTTCTTTAAACGCTTTTTTAATTCAAGTATATCTTTTTTTCTCATATATAAACTCCTCAACTTAATTGTTTGTATTTGCAGATATTAATCAATAATTATCATTATTAAGTATATTATTTTTTTTATATTAATTAAAGACTTTATTGAGTGAACTTAAGACTGGCAATATAAAAATGAACATATTTATAAGAGATAAAGACATAAAAGAGAAATATTATAATAGACAATAAAAAATCCGCTGAAATATCATTCGGATATTTCAGCGGATTTTTTAAATTAATTTCTTATTAAATAATCAAATGCACCTAAGGCTGCACTAGCACCTGAACCCATAGAGATGATAATTTGTTTAAATGGGCTATTTGTACAGTCTCCTGCAGCAAATACTCCAGGTATATTTGTAGCACCGCGGTTATCTACTATGATCTCACCCATGCGGTTACGCTCAATAGTGTCTTCCAGCCATTCTGTATTTGGTACAAGTCCTATTTGAACGAATACACCCTGAAGTTCAATATGCTTAACTTCACCGTTACTACGATCAATATAGGAAATCCCATTTACTTTATCAGTACCTGTAATCTCTTTTGTTTGAACATTTTTCAATACAGTTACGTTAGGAAGGCTGTAAAGACGTTTTTGAAGTACTGCGTCAGCCTTAAGCTCAGGCATAAATTCAAGAACAGTTACATGCTTTACAATACCTGCAAGATCAATAGCTGCCTCGATTCCGGAATTGCCGCCTCCAATAACAGCCACATCTTTTCCTTTAAATAAAGGACCATCGCAGTGAGGACAGTAAGCTACACCTTTAGTTTTTAATTCAGCTTCACCGGGTACACCTACATTTCTCCAGCGAGCACCTGTTGAAAGTATTACAGTTTTACTCTTTAAAATAGCTCCATTTTCAAGTTCAACTTCAATTAAATCTTTTTTCTCTAAGCGTTTTACACGCTGAGAACTCATAATATCAACATTATAATTTCTAACATGCTCTTCAAGACTAGCTGCAAGCTTAGGACCTTCAGTATATTTTACGCTGATAAAGTTTTCTATACCCATAGTATCCATTACCTGGCCACCAAAACGTTCCGCAACTATTCCTGTTCGAATACCCTTACGTGCTGCGTAGACAGCTGCACTTGATCCAGCTGGGCCGCCTCCAATAACAAGCACATCAAAAGGTTCTTTATCGTTAAACTCTGATATATCTGCTGAGCTCCCCAGCTTTGTAAGAATTTCTTCCAAAGTCATACGACCGCTGGCAAAAAATTCTCCATTTAAATAAACTGTAGGCACTGCCATAATATTTTTGCTTTCAACTTCTTCTTTAAATGCTGCACCGTCAATCATTGTATGAGTAATACCAGGATTAAGAATACTCATTAAGTTAAGCGACTGAACAACTTCAGGACAGTTATGGCAGCTTAGGCTTATATAAGATTCAAAATGATATTCACCTTTAATATTCTTTATTTGGTCAATTAGCTTTTGTTCAACCTTTGGGGCTCTTCCGCTTACCTGCAATAGAGCTAATACCAAGGAAGTGAACTCGTGACCTAAAGGTATTCCAGCAAAGGTTACTCCTGTATCTTCACCAATACGATTTACACTAAAGCTTGGAGTTCTGGATAATTGACTGTTTTGTATTTTTATTTTAGAGGACATGGCAGCTATTTCATCCACTAGAGCTACCATGTCCTTAGATATATCATCAGATTCAGCACTAAGTTTTATTAATATATCACCCTCCATCAATTGAAGATATTGGGCTAACTGTTGTTTTATATCTGTATCTAGTAGCATAATTTTCTCCTTTCACTCGAAACACTGGGTAGTTTAGAGCGCTCATTCCCACTCGCAAACTACCCGTACAAGGTCATTTAGACCTTGTACCTCCTTTCATTCGAAACACTGAGCAGTTTAGAGCACTCACTTTTTTACTTAAAGCAATGGGTAGCTTAGAGCTTCTGTTAACACTCGTAAACTACCCGCTGTAAGTTGTTTAGATATTCAACCTATTAAATTTTTCCTACAAGGTCAAGACTTGGCTTTAATGTAGCTGAGCCTTCTTTCCATTTAGCTGGGCAAACTTCACCAGGATTATTTCTAACATATTGAGCTGCTTTAATCTTATTTATAAGAATGCTTGCATCACGTCCGATACCACCAGCATTGATTTCAACTGCTTGAACTACACCGTCCGGGTCGATAATGAATGTACCACGATCTGCAGCACCTTCTGACTCGATTAAAACATCAAAATTTCTTGATAGTGTGTGTGAAGGATCACCGATCATAACATAAGTAATTTTGCTTATTGCTTCTGAGCTATCGTGCCATGCTTTATGAGTATAATGAGTATCTGTTGAAACAGAGTAAACTTCAACTCCAAGCTTCTTTAATTCTTCATAGTTGTTTTGTAGATCTTCTAATTCAGTTGGGCATACAAATGTGAAGTCTGCTGGATAAAAGCAAACTACACTCCACTTACCTTTGAAATCTGCTTCTGTAACTTCAATAAACTTTCCGTTTTGATAAGCCTCAGCCTTAAATGGTTTTACTTCACTTCCGATTAATGACATAATAAAATTACCTCCTAAGATTTGTTTTTTAATTTTTTATAACGATTAGCTTTTTAGAATATGTATATCAGATACAAGCCAATTAATAATTATTATTATCTAATACCTATTATATAACAGTTATATTATTTGTCAATAAGTTTATGTTAAATTTCCATAATTTATTTATGTAATTTAATATGGCTGCCATAATTTCTATATAAAATAAGCAGCCTTGAATTATGCATGAGTGCTATGGTAGAATTTAGAAAAGAATAGAGATAAAGACAAGCTTTTAATGAGGGAGAAATTTATGAAGCACAATGCTAAAACTGAAATAATTGATTCATTTAAAGAGTTATTAAATAAAAAATCTATAGATAAGATTACGGTCAAGGGTATTTGTGAGCATTGCGATGTAAATAGGCAAACTTTTTATAATCATTTTACAGATATTATGGATGTATTTAAATTTGTATTTTATGATGAATTATCGAAAGATATTGCACAAAATAGAACCTTTCAAACTTGGACTGGCGGTTTTTTAGCTACTATGAATTATCTCAAAAAAAATTCAAAGATGATTCTGCATGTATATAATTCTTCTTACTGGCCTGAAGTAAACAGATATCTTACAAATCTTTCTACTATATTGTTAGAAGATGTGGTTGATGAATGTATTAAAAGAACAAATTCTTCTATAAACGATAAAGATAAAAATTTTATAGTCAATTTTTATAGGCATGTATTTAATGGACTCATAATAGATTGGGTAAGTGAAGGAATGGAGGAGGAACCGGAATATATTCTTAATAAACTTTTAATTATGATAACAGGAAGTATTCCACGTTCTGTAGATGCTTTTATCAAGGAAGAAACAAGAGAATAGCTTTAAAATTATGTGAAAGTGTCTAAAATAGACACTTTCATTTTTCTGTCTATTGAAAAAAGTTTGATAAAAATTATACAATATATATATAACTAAAAATGTATTTTAGGGGGTATATTATGTTTGTTTTCAATTATGCAGGCGGAGCATCAGCATTGAGCGTATGGGGTGTTTGGATAATTATTTTCGCAGCACTCTTTGGCTTTAATGAAGTGGCTCGCAGATGGAAGTATGTTGGCTTTTTTAGTTTTGTTGTTTTACCTATAGTATTGTCTATATTATGGTTTACTGTATTAAGAGATACAACTTATACAGATTGGTTCCATTTAGCAAAAGTATATTCTTCTACTGCCGGATGTATAGGCTTTTGGTGTATTAGACATGTTACATGGAAGAATAAGTCCACCGGAAAAGTATGGAGGCTGTCAGATAAAAAATGGGCACTTTGCTTTCCACCATTAATTCTTGCCATAAATATTTTAGAGGCAGTAACTCGTGATTTTCAAGTTGGTATTCAATACGCTGGCGGAGGAACTTTAGCTGATGAAGCTATGTATGTGCTTGGCGGTCCATGGAATTTTATGAATGGTATTGCAGGTATATTAAATATTATAACTATAACTGGATGGCTTGGAATTTGTATTAAAAAGCAGACAAATAAAGATGGCAGCAAAGATATGCTGTGGCCTGATATGTTATGGTTTTGGATTATAGCATATGATTTATGGAATTTCACTTATACCTATAACTGTCTTCCAGGTCATTCCTGGTACTGCGGTTTTGCACTATTATTAGCACCAACACTTTGCGCATTTACAGTAGGAAAGGGAGCATGGCTTCAGCATCGCGCGCAAACTTTGGCTATATGGTGTATGTTTGCTCAGACCTTCCCGTCATTTATTGATAAAGGAGCCTTTGCAGTTGCTTCATCCTATAATAAGGTACCGCTATTTATATTTGGTCTAGCATCATTATTAGCAAATATAGCAGTTCTTGTTTATATGATTTATAAGGTTGTTAAAACTAAGAGAAATCCTTATCTTGGTGAACTTTATACAGATTTAAAGGAATATAAAGAAATTAAAGCGCTTTCAGATCAAGTGTCATTACACCAAGGTAAAGGTTATAGTATATCAAATTAAAAAGAATTAAGTAGGGCTTTCAACTTAACTAGTAACTTATACATGCTCAAAAAATACTCTATATGTATTATTTTGAGTCATGTATAAGTTAAGTTTTGTAATAAGAAGCTTGTAGTTTATTTAAGTAATAAGAATGTTTAAAGGATACAATTTAATATAATATAACAATAATAACGGAGATGAGGATAATATGGATAAATTTAAAGTTCTGGAGATTAAGCAAAGTGTTTTTGAAGATAACGATAGACAAGCCGAGTTATTGAGAGAGGAATTGAAAAGGGATAAAACCTTCTTACTTAATCTGATGTCCTCACCGGGCTCAGGTAAAACTACAACAATAGTAAAAACTATTGAGGCTCTAAAAAATGAAATGAGTATTGGAGTTATGGAAGCTGATATTGATTCTGATGTGGATGCAGACACCGTTTCTAAAACCGGTGCAAAGGTAATTCAGCTGCATACAGGCGGTATGTGTCATTTGGATTCAGATATGACTAAGCAAGGACTTATGGGACTAGGAACAACGGGAATTGACTTAGTAATATTAGAGAATGTAGGCAATTTAGTGTGTCCAGCAGAGTTTGATACCGGAGCATCAAAAAATGCTATGATTTTAAGTGTACCGGAGGGAGACGATAAACCTCTAAAGTATCCTTTAATATTCTCAATAGTAGATGTTGTATTAATTAATAAGATTGATGCAATAGCTAATTTTGATTTTAATTTTGATAAGTTTAAAGAACGTGTAAAAAAAATAAATCCTAATATTAAAGTTATTCCTATATCGGCTAAAACTGGTGAGGGAATTGATGAGTGGGTTGAATGGATACGTACTGAAGTTAAAGAATGGAAGGCTCAATAATACCTTAATAAGTTTTGTAGGGGGATAACAAATATGGTTAAGAAAAAAGTACTTGAATTAGCGAATAAAATTGCTGCCGGTATTACTGGAGGAATAGTAAAGGTAAAGCCAACAGACCCAGAATATAGAATCCTAGAGCCGGTTGTTACGGATGAAATGGCTGAAGTTGCACTTTGCCTCGAAATTCGAAAACTAGAAAGTGCAGATGTAGTTGCAAAACGCTGTGGCAAATCGGTTGAAGAAGTAGTAAGAATCTTAGATCAGATGGCAGACGATGGAGTTATAAAATCAGAAAAAGAGCATGGGGTCATCAAATATTGTCTTGAACTTTATGTTCCTGGTGTTATGGAATATATGGTTGATAATAAGGCTAATTTAGAAAAGTATCCTGTAATTGGTGAGTGCTTTGAAGAATATACAAGAAAATTAGGCGCATTAATGGCAGGAAACATTCCAATTGGACTAGGTGTAATGAGAGTTATTCCTGTTCAAGCTGCTATTGACGGAGATACAAGAAAGGCTTCCTATGAGGAAATAGAATACCTCCTTAATAAACATGATCTTTTTGCTGTTACAGATTGTGCATGCCGTGCATCAATGAGAATTATCGGAGAGGGCTGTGGACATAGAGTTGAGGATATATGTCTTAGACTTGGATCAGCCGCTGAATACTATATTCGTACAGGAAAAGGCAGACAAGTTACAAGGGAAGAAGCAAGAGAGATTTGTATTCAGGCTGAAAAAGAAGGACTTATGCATCAAATACCTAATTTATCTGGACCAGGAAATGCTCTTGCTATCTGTAACTGCTGTGGATGTTCCTGTTTTGGACTAAGAAATGCAAATCTTTATAGAAATCCTGATTGGTCTAGATCAAATTATGTTTCACAAGTGGATAAAGATAAATGTGTTGCTTGCGGAGAGTGTGTTGAGAATTGTCCATCAAATGCGTTAACATTGGGGCAAAAATTATGTTCAAAGAAACCTGTTGAAACTCCTAAAGAGAAAGACACTCCATATGATACTAAATGGGGAAAAGATAAATGGAACTTTGACTATCGTCACCGTAAGGTTGTAGACGAGAGTGGAACAAGTCCTTGCAAATCTGAATGTCCTGCTCATATAGCAGTTCAAGGATATATAAAGCTGGCTTCTCAAGGAAGATATAGAGAGGCACTGGAGCTTATAAAGAAAGAAAATCCATTACCAGCAATTTGTGGTCGTATATGTCCAAGAAAGTGTGAAGATGCCTGCACAAGAGGAGATATGGATGAACCATTAGCTGTTGATGAAGTTAAAAAATTTATTGCTGATCAAGATATGAAAGCTAAGCATCGCTATGTGCCAGAAAAGATGGTAAAAAGATCAGGTAAGATTGCTGTAATTGGTGCTGGCCCTGCAGGACTTTCTTGTGCTTATTTCTTAGCTGTTGATGGTTATGAGGTAACAGTATTTGAAAAGCAAAAGAGGCTTGGAGGTATGTTAACACTTGGGATTCCTTCTTTTAGGCTTGAAAAAGACGTAGTAGAGTCAGAAATAGATGTACTTAAAGAATTAGGAGTAGAATTTAAAACAGGAGTCGAGGTTGGCAAGGATGTAACAATTCCTAAACTTAGAGAGCAGGGTTATAATGCGTTCTATATAGCAATAGGCGCTCAAGCTGGTAGAGGACTAGGACTTGAAGGTGAAAATTCTGAAGGTGTAATAACAGGTGTAGAATTCTTGCGCAGGGTAAACCTAGGTGAAAACTTGAAATTAGAAGGACCAGCAGTTGTTATTGGTGGAGGAAATGTTGCAATAGATGTTGCTAGAACTGCTGAGAGAATAGGCGCTTCAGCAGTAGATATGTTCTGCTTAGAAAGTAGAGAAGAAATGCCTGCCCTTGATGAGGAAATTGAAGAAGCAGAGGCAGAAGGAATTGTTATAAACAATTCATGGGGCCCGAAGAGAATTATAGTAGAAGATGGTCATGTTGTAGGAGTAGAATTTAAAAAGTGTATTTCTGTTTTTGATGAAAATAAGAGATTTAGTCCTAAATTCGATGAAAATGAAACAAAGATAGTAAAAGCGAGCCATGTACTCATATCAGTTGGTCAAGGAATAGATTGGGGTAAATTATTAGAAGGCTCAAAGATTGAATTAAATCCAAATAAGACAATAAAAGCTGACCCATTAACTTATCAAACAGGCGAAGAAGATGTATTTGCAGGTGGAGATGCTTTAACTGGACCAAAGTTTGCTATCGATGCAATTGCACTTGGAAAGCAAGGGTATATTTCAATTCATCGATATGTTCATGGAGACAGTTTGACATTAGTAAGAGAAAGAGAATACCATGCTCTTGATAAAGAAAACTTAAGTCTGGCTGGATATGATCGCTTACCTAGACAAAGAGCGCTTCATGTAGAAGGAAATACATCAAAAGAAACATTTAAGGATACGCGTGTTACATTTACTGAAGAACAAGTTAAGAAGGAAACTCAGCGTTGCCTTGGTTGTGGTGCTACAGTTGTGGATCAATACCAATGTGTAGGCTGCGGAGTTTGTACTACTAAATGTAAATTTGATGCAATTTCATTGGTTAGAAAATATGATGCAGCTGGTACAGATATCGACCATATGAAACCTATAGTTATAAAACACGTTATTAAACGTCAAGGAAGAATTGCGATGAAAAATGTAAAGAGACTTTTTGTAAAGTAATGATTAAGCAATACGGGGGAGCAGAAGTTCTCCCGTTCTTTGATAAGTGAGGTGATTTAATTTGCATGAAGTGGGAGTTATGATTGAGGTCGTTAAAATAGTTGAAAATTTTGCGAGAGATAATGGAGTAAGCAAAATTCAAAAGGTAGTTCTTCAAATAGGTGAATTATCATCTATGATTCCAAGATATATTGAGGCCTGCTATCCAGCTGCGATAGATGGAACTATGCTGCAGGATACGAAACTAGAAATTGAGGTTATGCCAGGCAATGGTTTGTGTAAAAAATGTAAGAAGGTTTTTAATGTTATTGAAAATAATAGTACTTGTCCTAAGTGTGAAAGTAAGGATTGGGAATTATTATGTGGAAGAGAATTTATGATTAAGGAAATTGTTGCTTGTTAAAATAACTATTATTTATATTAGCAATTAATTTTTTTAAAGCAGCATAAAAACGTATTTTAAGGAGCATTAAGTCTCGAAGGTAAAGAATTTTATAAGCAGGTGAAAATTGTGTGCAAAGTTTATCATATCTGTTGGCTGTACAACTTAGTATGATAAACTTTGCATTTTTATTTTGTATGCAAGTTTTAAAGGCTACAAAAATATTCAAATATAAACCTATAAAAATATTTAAATATATAAATATTTACTGCAACTATGCTGGTTTGCAGTAGATTTGCTTTATATAATATCAAAGAACATATTTATATCAACACTATTATTAAACAGGGACGAAATAAAATGGAATGCAAGGAAAGTTTGAAACTTAGAATGAGTATATTGACAACCAGTATATAAAGTGGTAATATTTTATAAAACCTTTAAGAATAGTCCTGTGAGGCTAGGAAGGATATAAAGACAATAGTTTTGTATTTTTTTTAGGGTACAACTATGCCTTCCTGCTTAAAGGAAGGCATTTTTTAATGCGCGGAGATTTTACTAAGAAAT
Source organism: Clostridium rhizosphaerae (assembly GCF_016765585.1). GTDB lineage: Bacteria > Bacillota > Clostridia > Clostridiales > Clostridiaceae > Clostridium_AT > Clostridium_AT rhizosphaerae. The sequence continues at coordinate 593,547 of NZ_JAESWC010000001.1, read as the reverse complement.
AATACTCCGTGTTCACAATGTTTATAAAATGAAAATCAAATATCTCTACTTTAAATTTAACCCTGAGAGGTTAAGAAGGAGGAAATTTTTATGTTAAAGGGAAAACACCTAATTGACCCAATGGATTTCTCTGTGGAGGAATTCGATAAAATTTTTGAGCTTGCAGATCAAATCATTTCAGATCCAGGAGCTTTTTCACATGTTTGTGAAGGTAAGCTTTTAGCCACTCTATTCTATGAACCTAGTACAAGAACTCGATTCAGCTTTGAAGCAGCTATGCTTAGACTTGGCGGCAAGGTATTAGGATTTTCAGAACCAAATTCCAGTTCAGCGGCAAAGGGAGAAAGTGTTGCAGATACTATAAGAACAGTTGCCTGCTATTCAGATATTGCAGTTATAAGACACCCAATGGAAGGAGCACCTAAGGTTGCCTCCATGTATTCTTCAATTCCTGTCATAAATGCAGGTGACGGAGGTCATCAGCATCCTACTCAAACCCTAACTGATCTTTTAACTATCAAAAATCTTAAAAAAAGCTTTGAAAACCATACAATAGGCTTGTGCGGCGACTTAAAGTTTGGAAGGACTACACACTCGCTTGTCAAAGCTTTATCCAGATATAAAGGTAATAAATTCATATTAATTTCCCCAGAAGAATTAAGAATTCCTGATTATATAAAAAAAGAAATATTAGAAAAGCATAATATTGAGTTTGAAGAAGCTGAAAGACTAGAAGATGTTATTGATAAGCTTGATATACTTTATATGACTAGAGTGCAAAGAGAGAGATTCGCAAATGTAGAAGATTATTTGAGGCTTAAGGACAGCTACATTTTAGATTCAGATAAACTAAGAAATGCAAATAAAGACATGATAATACTTCATCCTCTTCCAAGAGTAAATGAAATAGCTTATGAAGTTGATGAAGATGTAAGAGCACATTACTTTGATCAAGCAAAATACGGTATGTTTGTAAGAATGGCATTAATAGTTAATCTTCTAGGACTAAACCTTTCGGAAGCAGCCTTTGATAAGGATGAAGATACAGTTAAAAGAACTGGTACAAAGATTAAAGCAATTAAGAATGAATTTAGAAAATGCACTAACTCAAAATGTATAACCTCCATTGAAGAAAATATTCCTCAGAGCTTTTATACCTCAAATGGTGAAAAGAACACATGCAGATGTTCATATTGTGACCATGAATATAAAATACAATCTGGAGGGGATTTTGATGGAACTATTGATAAAGAATGCGAGAATAATAGACTCATCTCAGGATTTTAAAGGAGATGTTTATATAAAGTTTGGAGTTATAGAGGAGCTTGGATTAAACCTAAATAAAGACTGTGAAGCCATAGATGCAGAAGGATTAGTTCTTATGCCTTCCTTCATAGATTTGCACAGCCATTTTAGAGATCCGGGTTTAACTTATAAGGAAGATATATATACAGGAAGCCTAGCTGCAGTGAGAGGCGGCTATACAGCGGTTAATCTTATGGCAAATACAGTGCCTATTTGCAGCGACATGGAAACAGTTAATTATGTTTTAAATAAATGTGAAACAGTTAATCTTATTGATATACACCAATCAGTATCTATAACTAAGGATTTAAGGGGTGAAGATATATCACATTTAGATAAATTAGACTCTTCTGTAAAGATGATTTCAGATGATGGCAGGGGAGTTTCAAACAGCAAGGTAATGCTTGAGGCTATGTTTAAGGCAAAAGAAAAAAACCTCATGGTTATAAGCCATGCTGAAAGTGAAGAATTATCATCATTTGATACGAGACTGGCAGAAAACACAATGACATGGCGAGATATAGCTCTCTCTAAGTTTACAGGATGCCATTTGCATGTAGCACATGTAAGTACTAAAGAAGCTATGAAAGATATTATAAGAGCTAAAAAAGAAGGAGTTAGTGTAACCTGCGAAGTAGCTCCTCATCATTTAACTTTAACAAGCAAAGTTCAATATAAAGTTAACCCGCCTTTAAGAGAGACTGAGGATATAAATTATCTAGTTAATGCGATTAAAGAAGGATGGGTAGATGCAATAGCTACTGATCATGCACCTCACAGCAGCGAAGATAAGCTTAAAGGCGCAAATGGAATTTCAGGATTGGAAACAGCCTTTTCATTGTGCTATACAAAACTTGTTGATGAAGGGCATATAAGTATAAACAAATTGTCTGAGCTTATGTCTAAAAAACCAGCAAATCTTATGAAGCTTAAAAAGGGTGAAATAAAAATAGGCTATGATGGGGATTTGGTGCTTATTGATTTAGATAAAGAATATAAAATTGATGCAGAAAACTTTAGATCAAAGGGAAGGAATTCTCCTTTCGATGGCTTAAGTACTAAAGGTATGATTGTGAATACCATTAAAGCCGGAAGAGTTGTCTATAGTTTATAAGAAAAGGTAGGGATTGAAATGATTATAGATAAATTATATGAAAGTGTAGATAAAAAGGGACCGGTTTGCATAGGACTTGATACTGCAATGGAGTATATACCAAAACAACTTTTAGATAAATATAGTTTTGAAGACCAGGCACTGTTTAGATTTAATCAAAAAATTATAGATGCTACCTTTGATACAGCAGCCTGCTACAAACTTCAGATAGCTTATTATGAAGCATTAGGTATTAGCGGACTAAATGTTTATAAAAGAACTTTAGAATATATTAAAAGTTTAGGCGGTATTGCCATAGGAGACATAAAAAGAGGTGATATTGCCAAGACCGCTGAAATGTACGCCAAGGCTCATTTTACAGGAGATTTTGAATGTGATTTTGTAACTTTAAATCCTTATATGGGCATGGACAGCATAGAGCCTTATTTAAAATATGTCAGCAGCGGGGAAAAGGGATTATTTATCCTAATGAGAACCTCTAACTCCGGAGCAAAGGATATACAGTATATCGGAGACCATAAAGGCAGAAAAGTGTACGAAACAGTAGCAGAGAAGATAGAAAAATCAGGAAGAGAATATGTAGGAAACTGTGGATACAGCAGCATAGGTGCGGTAGTAGGCTGTACACATGTAGAAGAAGGAAAACAAATAAGAGATAAATTTAATAAAATGTTCTTCCTTATTCCGGGCTACGGTGCCCAAGGCGGAACAGCTAAAGATGTAGCACTTTACTTAAACAATGGAAATGGCGGTATAGTGAACTCTTCTAGAGGAATTCTTTTAGCATATAAGGGTCAGGAAGGAAGAGAAGCTGAATTTGATCTTTGTGCAAGAGAAGAGGCTTTAGCTATAAGGAGAGATATCGATGAATTTAAATTATCTATCAGCAAAAGTGCTTAGTAACAAGGAGATAAAAAGCGGAATATATAGGCTTCATATAGAAGGAAATTATAAGGCTAAGCCTGGACAATTTTTTATGCTAAGTGCCTGGGAGGGGCAGACTCTCCTTCCAAGGCCTATAAGCATAGAGGATATAGACGATAAAGGAATATATTTTTTATATCAGGTTAAAGGCAAGGGAACAAAAATATTAAGCAGGTTAAATGAAGGCGAAAACATAAAGCTATTAGGGCCTTTAGGGAATGGTTTTGATACAGAATGTATTAAGGGAAGAGTAGCCATAGTAGCAGGAGGCATAGGAATTGCGCCTATGAAATACCTCGTGAAAAATTTAAGCAGCAGTGCAGATATCTATTGCGGTTTTAGAGATGAAGTTTACGGTATAGACAGCATGGAAGAATATATAGGCAAAGTTTATATATCCACAGATGATGGAAGTCACGGACATAAAGGCTTTATAACAGATATTTTTGAGGCGGATAAATATGATACTGTTATTTGCTGCGGGCCGGAAGTTATGATGAACAAGGTCGTTAAAAAATGCAGAGAAGCTTCAGTGTCTGTGTATGTGTCTACGGAAAAATATATGGCTTGCGGCTTAGGTGCATGCCTTGTATGCACCTGTAATACTATAAAAGGAAATAAGAGAGCTTGTACTGATGGGCCGGTATTTCTAGGAGAGGAACTGATTTTAGATGCTTAGCGTAAATTTCTGCGGATTAGATTTTAAGAATCCTATAATAGCTGCTTCAGGAACCTTTGGATTTGGACAAGAGTTTAATAAGTTATATGACGTAGGAATACTTGGAGGAATATGCTCAAAAGGACTAACTCTTAATAAAAGAGAAGGAAATAGCGGAATAAGAGTATATGAAACAGACTCAGGCATGATGAACAGCGTAGGTCTTCAAAATCCAGGAGTTGATAGCTTTATTAAAGAAGAGCTGCCTAAGATGCAGGAGTTTGATACAAATATAATTGCCAATATAGGAGGAAGCACTTTAGAGGAATATTTAGAAGCCATAGAAAAGGTTAACCTCACAAACATAGACATGGTTGAGCTAAATATATCATGTCCTAATGTAAAATGCGGTGGGATGGCTTTTGGAATTAAGTCAAATATTGCTTACGGTATAGTTAAAGAAGTAAAGGCAATTTGTAAAAAGCCTTTAATAGTCAAGCTTTCACCTAATGCAGAAGACATAGTTGATATGGCATATAAGTGTACAGAGGCTGGGGCAGATGCACTTTCGCTTATAAATACTCTAAAGGGAATGGCAATTGACATAAATAAAAGAAAACCTGTTTTTAATAATATATTTGCAGGGTTATCAGGTCCTGCAGTAAAGCCTATTGCTCTTAGAATGGTGTACGAGGTTTGCAAATCAGTTGATATACCTGTTGTAGGAATAGGCGGGATTATGAGTGCTGAAGATGTACTGGAATTTATAATGGCTGGGGCGCATGCAGTGCAAATAGGTACTGTCAATTTTATAAAGCCTGATGCTGCTGTAGAAATTATACAAGGATTAGAAAAGTTTATGAAAAGAAACGGGATTAATAGCTTGGATGAAATTAGAGGAATTCTATAGGAATATAGAATGTAAAATGAAGGGAGAAACTTATATGGAGAATAGAGTTTTAAATATATTAAGAGAAGTTGGAGCACTTTTAGAAGGACATTTTCTTTTATCATCAGGGAAGCACAGCAATAGGTATTGTCAATGTGCAAAGCTTTTAATGTATCCGGATAAAGCAGAAGAAGTTTTAAAGGAAGCTGCTGATAAAATTAAAGATTTAGATTTTGATATAGCCGTTGGACCTGCTATGGGAGGGATTGTAGCAGCATACGAGTTAGCAAGGCAGCTTAAAAAGCCTGCAATATTCACTGAAAGAGTAGATGGCGAAATGATGCTTAGAAGGGGTTTTGAGATATTGCCCGGGCAAAAGGTGCTGATAGTAGAAGATGTAGTAACAACAGCAAAGTCTTCCTTAGAAGTAGCAGAAGTTATAAAAAGTCTAGGTGGAGAAGTGGTCGGAATTGCTTGTATAGTTGATAGAAGCAGCAGCAAAATAGATTACCCTATTTACAGTTCCATAAAGCTTCAAATTGAAACTTATGAAAAAGAAGAATGTCCATTATGCAAAGAAGAATTGCCTTGTGTAAAGCCAGGAAGCAGAAACATAAAATAGCTAAATAAATGTTTATTACTTGTGAGGTGGGACGGATGAGAGCAAAACTTATTTTAGAAAATGGAATAGTATTTGAAGGGAAGGCTTTTGGATATGTAAAGGAAACAGTTGGAGAGGTTGTTTTTAATACAGGAATGACCGGATATCAACAAGTCCTAACAGATCCATCCTATTATGGTCAAATCGTGACCATGACCTATCCTCTTATAGGAAACTATGGCATTAATCTTGAGGATGGAGAATCGGAGTGCCCAAAGGTTAAGGGCTTTATAGTTAGAGAAGCTGCAAGCATGCCTAATAATTTCAGATGCGAGATTAAGCTAAGTGATTATTTAAAAAGTCATAAGATAATAGCTTTAGAAGGAATTGATACAAGAGCGCTTACAAAGGTTCTAAGAAACAACGGAACAATGAGAGGAATAATAACAACTGAGGAGCTTAGTGAAGGCTATATAAATAAAAGGCTTAATGAGTTCAGTAATGTAGAAGCGGTTAAAAATGTTACTACTGATAAGGTCTATAATATAGAGGGAAATGGACAGCATATAGCGGTTTTAGATTTTGGAACTAAGTCTAATATACTTAGGTCCTTTAAAAATAGAGGCTGCAAGCTAACAGTATTTCCGGCTCATACATCTTACGAGGATATTTTAAAGGTTAATCCTGATAAGATATTTTTATCAAATGGGCCCGGAGACCCAGAGGATTTGCCTGAGGTAATAGAAAATATAAAAAAGCTTATAAACAAAAAACCTATAGTTGGAATATGTCTTGGACATCAGCTTCTGGCACTAGCTTTAGGAGGCATTACTGCAAAGCTTAAATTTGGACACAGGGGCTGTAATCATCCGGTAAAGGACCTTGAGGAGAATAGAGTTTTCATAACTTCTCAAAACCATGGATATTACGTTAAAGAGCTTCCAAAGGATGTTGTAGCTACACATATAAGCATGAATGATGGAACTATAGAGGGAATGAGACATAAAACACTTCCAATATACAGCGTTCAATATCATCCAGAGGCATGTCCAGGACCAAAGGATGCAGATTATATATTTGATAAATTCTTACAAGTATAAGGACTAGGTGGTAAAAATCCTAAATGAACTTTTACGGGTAACTTGTGAGCGGAAGCGAACATCTTAAGTTACCCAGTGCCCGAAGGGGAGCGAGTATGATAGACTGTCCAGGTTTCCGACTAAAAGGAGGTTAAAGCCCTAAATGGGCTTTAACGGGTAGCCTGTGAACGTGAGCGAACAAGTCTAGGATACCCAGTGTTTCGACTAATAAGGAGGAATTTCATAATGCCAAAGAATAATGACATAAAAAAAGTTTTAGTAATAGGTTCTGGTCCTATAGTTATTGGCCAAGCAGCTGAATTTGATTATTCTGGTACACAAGCTTGTGAAGCGCTTAAAGAAGAAGGCGTAGAGGTTGTACTTGTAAACAGCAACCCGGCAACTATTATGACTGATAAGGATACGGCAGATAAAATATATATTGAGCCCTTAACTGTAGATTTTCTTGAAAAAATAATAGCTAAAGAAAGGCCGGACAGCATAATTGCTGGAATGGGCGGGCAAACAGGTCTTAATCTTTCAGTAGAGCTTTATGAAAAAGGTATTCTAGATAAATACAATGTAAAAGTTATTGGAACATCAATAGAAGCTATTAAAAAGGGAGAAGACAGAGAACTTTTTAGGAATGAGATGCAAAATATAGGCCAGCCGTGTATAGCAAGTGAAATAATTACGGATATGGAAAGCGGCAAAAAATTTAGCGGAAAAATTGGGTATCCTGTAATAGTAAGACCTGCTTATACTCTTGGAGGAAGCGGCGGAGGAATAGCAGAAAATGAAGAAGAACTTGAAGTAATTTTAGCTCAAGGATTGCAATTAAGTACTATTGGACAGGTACTTGTTGAAAAGAGCATTAAGGGTTGGAAGGAAATTGAGTACGAGGTTATAAGGGACAGTTTTGGAAACTGTATTACTGTGTGCAATATGGAAAATATAGATCCGGTAGGCATACATACAGGCGATAGTATAGTAGTTGCCCCTAGCCAGACATTGTCAGATAGTGAATACCAGATGCTAAGAAGTGCATCAATAGACATAATAAATACAATAGGTATTGAAGGAGGCTGCAATGTACAATTAGCACTAAATCCAAATAGCTTTGAATATGCAGTAATAGAAATAAACCCTAGGGTTAGCCGTTCTTCAGCACTTGCATCTAAAGCCACTGGGTATCCAATAGCCAAGGTTGCCGCTAAAATAGCACTAGGCTATGGCTTGGACGAAATAAAAAATGCAGTTACGGAGAAGACCTTTGCCTGCTTCGAACCATCACTTGACTATGTAGTAGTTAAGATTCCAAAATGGCCTTTTGATAAGTTTTATGACGCAAACAGGCAGCTTGGCACCAAGATGATGGCTACCGGAGAAGTTATGGCTATTGGCAATACCTTTGAGGCAGCATTTTTAAAGGCAATACGTTCATTAGAGCTTGGAAAGTTTACTTTAGAGCATAAGAAAATGAAAAAGTTAAGCCTAGAAGAACTTAAACATAGAGTAATGTCTCCTGATGATGAACGAATTTTTGCTTTAGCTGAAATGATAAGAAGAAATTATAGAATCGAAATGATATCTCAGATAACAGGCATAGACAGCTTCTTCGTAAACAAAATTAAAGGCATTGTTGATAAAGAGGAAGAACTAAAGCAATTAGATTTAAATGATGTATCAAGAGAACTACTAATTGAGTTAAAGAAAAAAGGTTTTTCAGATAAAGGAATAGGAAATCTTTTAAAGGTGAGTCCTGATGAAATTTATAAGCTAAGATTAAAGTGGGATATAACACCGGTATACAAGATGGTTGATACTTGTGCCGGAGAATTTGAAGCATTGTCACCATATTATTATTCAACTTATGATACATATGACGAGGTACAGGTTTGCAAAAAAAAGAAAGTAGTTGTTATTGGCTCAGGTCCTATAAGAATTGGGCAGGGAATTGAATTTGACTATGCTTCTGTGCATGCTGTTAAGGCTTTAAGAAAAATGGGTATAGAAACAATAATTATAAATAACAATCCTGAAACAGTAAGTACAGATTTTGATATATCGGATAAGCTCTATTTTGAACCTCTCACAGAAGAGGATGTTTTAAGTATAATAGATAAGGAAAAGCCATACGGAGTAATACTGCAATTTGGTGGACAGACAGCTATTAAGCTTGCTAAATTCTTAAAAGAAAAAGATATATACATTTTAGGAACTACTTCTGAACAAATTGATGCTGCAGAGGATAGAGAAAAGTTTGATGCTATTCTTGAAGAGCTTGATATTAAAAGGCCTAAGGGAAAAGCTGTATGGAGTTTAAAAGAAGGCTTAAAGGAAGCTGAAATTTTAGGCTATCCTGTACTAGTAAGGCCTTCCTTCGTTCTAGGTGGACAGGGCATGGAGATAACTTATAGTGAAGAAGAACTTAAATATTATCTTGAAAATGCCTTTGAAAAAGACAAGAAAAATCCTATACTAATTGATAAGTACCTTATGGGAAGAGAAATAGAAGTTGATGCTATATGTGACGGGGAAAATGTGCTTATCCCCGGAGTTATGGAGCACCTTGAAAGGGCTGGAATTCATTCTGGAGACAGTATAACATTGTATCCAACACAAAATGTATCAGCTGATATAAAGGCCAAGATACTTGATTACACTAAAAAACTTGCCTCTTATATAGGCATAAAGGGCATGATTAATATTCAATTTATTGAATATCGGGGTGAACTTTATGTAATAGAAGTTAATCCAAGAGCCAGCAGAACAGTACCATATATAAGTAAAGTAAGCAAAGTACCTATAGTTGAGCTTGCGACAAGAATTATGATGGGAGAAAAAATAGAAAACCTAGGCTACGGCATATACATATATAAAGAGCCGGATATTGTAGCTGTAAAGGTACCAGTTTTCTCAACACAAAAGCTTCCTAATGTGGAGGTATCCTTAGGACCTGAGATGAAATCAACAGGTGAGGTTTTGGGGGTAGGAAAAAATGTATACGAAGCAATTTATAAAGGCTTTGTTGCGGCAGGCATGCAGTTTAAAAATGAAAAGAAAACCGTACTTGTTACATTAAACAATCATGATAAAAAAGAATTCTCTGATATTGCAAAGAAGCTTAGTGAAATGGGATATGCTTTTATAGCTACAGGTGGTACCGCTGAATTTTTAAGGAATGAAGGCTTAGAAGTTAAAGAAGTCATGAAGCTAAAAGAAGGAGAGCCCAATATACTGGATGTAATAAAGAATAGAGAAATAGATATTGTTATAAATACTCCAACTAAAGGTAATGATTCTCATAGGGATGGATTTGTTATAAGAAGAACTGCCATTGAAAATAATATTGAAATATTAACCTCTATTGATACAGTCAGGGCATTGGTTGAGGTAAGCAGCAGAGTTAATATAAATAATGGTCAAGATTGTATGAATGTTTACAATATGGGTCATAATCTAAATTAAAATGAACTAAGGGATGTGAGTAAAAGTGAATTGGATAAATTCTATAAAAAACTACAAACCCTATAATGAGCAGGAAAAAAAGGATAAAGAAATAATCTTAAACTGCATTAATATTTTTGATGATGTGCTAACTAGAAATAATGAAATAGCACATATTACAAGCTCAGCTTTCGTTGTAAATAAAAATAAAGATAAAGTTCTAATGGTACATCATAATATATATAACTCATGGTCGTGGACAGGAGGACATGCTGATGGAGAAGAAGACCTTTTAACTGTAGCAATTAGAGAAGTTAGAGAAGAAACCGGAGTTAAAAGTGTATATCCTGTAACTAAAGACATATTTTCTATAGATATACTAACTGTGGTGGGTCATATAAAAAAGGGCAACTATGTAGCACCGCATCTTCACTTATCTATAGCTTATTTGCTTGAAGCTGATGAACAAGAAGCTTTAACTATAAAAGAAGATGAAAACAGCGGTGTAAGATGGGTTCCTATTGATAAAGTCAATGAATACAGTAATGAGGCACATATGCAGAAAGTATACGAAAAGCTTATTAGTAAGATTAAAGAATTATAAAAATAGCGCAAATATATTTGGAGAAGTCTAAATATATTTGCGCTATTTTTATAGAGCTTTAGAGTCAATAAAATAATATTTTAAAATACATATAAAAGAATTAATCACATTCATGTCATAAAAGAAGTATATAATATAAGAGTGGTTTAAAAAAGGGAGATGTTATAATGGAAGAAAAGTTCGACTTGTCAGAATATATGAGCAGCGGAATTGAAAATATAGTAAAAAATATAGTGAAAGCATCATTAAAAAACCCTAAGGAAACAGCTTTTGTCATGAAATATATGCTTGCAAGCAAAGAAGCCCAAAGAAAAAGGACCTTGCTTTCAAACAAAGGACAAGATATACCGCCATTTTTAATCTCAAGTATAACCAGCAGGTGCAATTTATTTTGTAAAGGCTGTTATGCAAGAGCAAATAAGTCCTGTGGAGAAAACTTAGATATAAATCAATTATCAACAGAAAGATGGGGAGAAATTTTTAGAGAGTCTGGGGATTTAGGAGTTTCATTTATACTGCTTGCTGGAGGAGAGCCATTAATGAGAAAAGATGTAATGGAGGAGGCGGCAAAAGTAAAAGAAGTTATATTTCCTATCTTTACAAATGGGACAATTATTGATAATAATTATGTAAAATTATTTGATTCCAATAGAAATCTTATACCGATGATTAGTATAGAAGGAAATGAAGAGCAAACGGACAAAAGGAGAGGAAAGGGTACTTATAATTCTATAATTAAAGTTATGAAGACTTTAAAAGAAAAAGGGATATTATTTGGAGCGTCTATAACAGTTACAACTGAAAATACTGAGATAGTTACAAGCAAGACATTTTTTGATGAGCTGTATCGTTTGGGCTGTAAGGGTATAATATTTGTAGAGTATGTTCCGGTAACTGAGGTAACTAAAGAACTTGCACCTACTGATAAAGAACGTGTAATACTTGAAAATAACCAAGAGCAGCTTAGGAAAGAATATGAAGATGCTATTTTTCTATCATTTCCTGGAGATGAAAAATATACAGGAGGATGTCTTGCTGCTGGAAGAGGCTTTTTCCATATTAGTGTAAACGGTGGGGCAGAGCCATGCCCGTTCTCGCCATATTCAGATACTAATATAAAAGACTGCACTCTCCTTGAAGCTCTTCAATCACCTTTATTCAAAAGGTTGAAGGAAACGGGAATGCTATTAGGGGAACATGCTGGAGGTTGTTTGCTATTTGAGAAAGAGCTTCAGGTTAAGGGACTCTTAGATAATTGTTCATAAAGGATGAAGGGCTTCATGGAAGGCTTATGAGAAAGATGATACAATGATTGTTTTAAATATAAAAGACAGTAAACAAAGCTTTAGAACTTTGCTTGCTGTCTTTTTTGCTCTTATTCCATTCTAGATTTTAAGGCCTCAGCCATGGAAATCCTATTTACTTTCTTTCTACTCAAAAGTTTTGATAGTTCATAGGTTAAAAATATTATTATAAACCCTGCAATAAGATAGCCATAACCAATAGTTACAGGAAAGGAGATACTCATATCTTTTGTTACTGATGCAAACATTGCTTTTAAGGATACTAGAAGAAGAGGTACCCCTAAAATGTAGCCAGCTATAACTATGAAAGAAGAGCTGTTCAAAATGAGGGAATATACTTCATTTTTCCTATAACCTAATACCTTCATAAGTGATATATTTTCCTTATTTTCCTCTATTGTAAGTGAAGTAACAACATATATCACTATGAGCCCGATTATAAAGGACATAAAGGCTATAGTTCCTATAGAAGCTTGAAGAGGCTGTGTCATAGTATCGAAGGCTTTCCTCATGTCATCAACTGTCACAGAAGCTAAAAGCTTGTTTTCAGGAATGTCAAGCTTTTCTGTGCTCCATAGTCCCATGTAGCTTCCGGCTGGGTAATCAAACATATCATTTAGTTTATCAAGAGGTATATAAACATACTGACCTACGTAGGTTTCGGCGATACTATCCACCGTTACGTTATATGCTTTTGAGTCAAGCCTGTTAACAAATTGAATAATATCTCCCTGTTTTATATTTAGTTTATCAGCAAGTGGTCTTGTAATAATAATTTTATCTGATTTTAAAGTAGTGCCTGATTTATCTTTGAAGGTAATATATTTAGAATCAGGGGTTACTCCGTATATTGTAAAGGTTGCTTTGTTATCTGACTTTAATGCTGCCGGTATTTCAGAAAAAGCTTCACCACCATTTGAAACTCCATTCTGAATAGAATTAAACACGTATTGATAGTTGTACTTAAAGGCTTCACTAAAGGAATCCTTCATTAGATAATCAATAGAGCTTTTTGCTGCAAAGCCCATTAATAGCATCATGGTAGCTATTATAATACCAAGCAAAAGGAATAAACTTCTTGGTATGCTTCTTAGCTGCTCCCTTATTTTAAACTTAGTATTAAATTTTAACTTATCAAGCTTTATCTTTCTCTCTAAGAATCCAACTTTATTGTTTTCTTTACCGCCTCTCATAAGCTCAACAGGTGAGCTTTTAAGCGCTTTATTTACTACAAAGTAACTGCAAATTACTAAAAATATTAATGGAAGAAGAACGCTTATTATAATATAGTTTATATTGAAACTTACTGAGCCAACGGGCATATTAAAGTATGACACCATAAAGTTAAGCATAGGCTTTAGTGTTAATGCACCTAGAATTGTACCAACAATACCTCCAAGCAAAGCAATTGAGAGAGGATACATAAGATAATGCTTCACAATCTCTCTTTTTTTATAGCCTAAAGCATAGAGAGTTCCTATAATAACTGCTTCTCTTTTTAGCATTCTCCACATCACTATACCTGTCAGTATACAGGTAAGAATAAGTATAGCTATTGGCGCAGAAGAACTCATTTGATCGATTCCTTTAAGCTTAGCAGTGACATAAGTAACTCTAACATTATCAGTAATATTCATCCATCCGAGGATAATAAAATTATTACTTCTTAAGAAGTCTTTAAATTGAGTGATACTATTATCAATATTGCTTCTATCACCATTAAATCTAATAGTATAAAAACTATTTCCCTTGTTAAGTGCATTAAAGTCTTCTTTTCCTATTACGGCTATTCCAAAATTATTAGGATCATTCATCAAATCTGATTCTGTTCTTAGTGGGTATATATAATTTGGAAGAGACATAAATCCGGATATTTTAAAGTTTTTATCATATAACTTTATGCTATCTCCAACTTTTAACTTATTTGCTTTAGCATAGCTTGGATCAATAATAATGTTACCAGCGCTTAAGGAAGTTCCTTCGATTATCGCAGGTACATTAACTTTGGTATTTTCACTGAATATCCTTAGGGTCTTATCTTTTGATATAGAATAATCAACTGATTTGCTCTCTTCTATACTCATATTGAAATTTTGTTCTAAAGCGGATATGTTATTGAGTTTTTTATCCAGTATAAAGTTTGCGTCTTCCTGCTTATAATTTTTTTCAAAGGAAGAAGACAATCCAGCCATATTAGTTGAAAGCAAATTAAACATAGTATAAAGAAGGCAGCTTAAGATAATGAGTACTAAGGAACCAAGATATTGAGACTTGCTTTCCAGCATGGTACACTTTATTTTTTTATTAATAATCATTACCATTCAATCCTTTCTGCAGGCATAATTGTGCTATTAATTATGCTCTCAACAATTTCTCCGCTTCTAACCTTATAAACTCTATTAGCCATAGCGCTAATTGCACTATTATGAGTTATCATTAATATAGTTGTACCAAAATCCTTATTAATCTGCTGAAGAAGCTTTAATATTTCTCTGGAGGTTACAAAGTCAAGAGCCCCTGTTGGTTCATCACAAAGTAAAAGCTTTGGATTTTTTACTATGGCTCTTGCAATGGAAACTCTTTGCTGCTCTCCTCCGCTTAACTCTTTAGGAAATCTGTGTTTCTTATCAAGCATTCCTACAGCCTTTAAAACTTCATCAGTATTTAAAGGGGTTTTGCTTATATTCGAAACAACTTCAATATTTTCTCCCACTGTTAAATTAGGAATTAAGTTATAAAACTGAAATATGAAGCCTATATTTTCTCTTCTATAGTCAGTAAGCTTATTGTCATTTAATTTTGTAATTTCAATATTGTCTACTAAAACAGTGCCTGAATCGCATCTGTCAATTCCTCCTATTATATTGAGAAGAGTAGATTTTCCAGAACCTGAAGGCCCGAGTATAACTCCAATTTCCCCTTTGCTTAAATCCATACCAACGCCTTTTAGAACTTGTGTAGTAATATCTCCGGTTTTATAACTCTTTTTTAAATTTTCTACTTTTAAAAACATTATTTTGTTCCTCCCATACCGTTTTTGATTAATTCAATCATAGCTTTTAATTCCTTTTCAACACGTTCAAAAGGCTCATCTATAATATCTTCTCCTAGGATTCTTGCTCTGTTCATCATGTATTCTTTAAATTTTAGGGATGTTCCTGTAATATAAAGAGATAGAAGATTATCATCTATGTCCTTTCTAATATGACCATTATCTTTACCTTGACGTATAAGCTGAAGAGTATATTCATTCGAAACTTTCATCATATATGACATAGATTCATCCGTTAAAGTGTTATATTTACCTAGGAATACATCTTGAATGAAGATAATAGACTCTCTTTCTTCTCTCATTTGTATCCAAAGTTCTTTTGAACTTTCATACAAAAAATCAAAAATATTAATATCTTTATTAGTAACCACCATGTATTTGCCGTATTTTTTCATAAGCAATTCAACACACCATTGTTCGGAATATAAAAAGAGCTCTCTTTTGTTCTCGAAATACTGATACATACTTCCTTTTGCAACTCCTGCATTCTTAGCAATATCTCCAATATTTCCTTTTTCAAAACCGTGCTTTACAAATTCACTTATGGCTGCTCTCATTATCTTCTCTTGTTTTTCTTCATTAAGATTTAAAAAAGTTTCTTTTGGCATTTCTATAGTTCCTTTCTGTAATGCTTGCTGGTTTTATAAAAATTTGAAGTTAAGTTAGTATAGATATAATTGGTATTAAAATTCTTAATACGTGTGACTTTTGGGTCATATGACTTTATAGTCATATTATATGACTGGTGAGTCACAAAGTCAAGATGTATTTTAATAAGTTTTGAATAATTTTAGACTCAATTTTATAAAGGGTATACTTATGATTGGACTCTAAAAAACTAAGCGAAGGAGATTGTATCCATCGCTTAGTTAGGACTTATGATATATAAAGATAATTATTAAAAACCACAAAAATCTGCAGCTTTCAAAACTTAATTGCAAGCAGGTTCCACACTTGATAAAGTACAGTCATTATCATGTGGTCGAACACCATATGAATATCTTCAGTAATTTGCATATTATTAATCGGTACATGAAGTGAGACATCAACTATCTGTTTTACTTTCCCGCCATTAAATCCAGTTATGCCGAGAGTTCTAATTCCTTCTTGTTTTGCATATTCAATAGCATTTACCACATTCTTGCTATTTCCGCTCCCACTAATTCCTATTACTAAATCCTCATGCTTTAACTTTCCAAGCAGTTGGAATCTAAATATCTCATCATAGCTAATATCATTGGCTACAGCCATAACAGTAGGCACATTGTCATTCAAACAGATAAATCTAAACTTTTTCTTAGTATATTCTGAAATACCCTTATTAAAATCATTTGCAAAATGTGAAGCTGTAGCTGCACTTCCGCCATTCCCAAAAATATAGATATTACCTTCTCTCTCGAATGCAGCTACAATTTCATTTATTGCTAAATTGATGGTATCAATGTCCAGCATATTGAGAACTTCAATTTCCTTGGCAATATAAGCTTTAATATTTTTGCTGTAATCCATTTTATTCCTCCTTCCAGTCGTCACACTGGGTAATTTAGAGTACTCACTCCGTTCGCAAATTACCCGTTAAAGTCCATTTAGGACTTTAACCTCCTAATAAACACCGTACATAATTTTTTTGCTGCTCCAATCCAATTTTGCCTTTTCATAATTTTCTAGCGTACCGATATCTATGAGATAGTCCTGTATCTCCCAGCCATACATATGCCCAGCAAGCTGCGGCAATATATCATTACCAAAATCAATAAACTTCCTATTGGGGAAAAAATCAAATATTTCTTTCCTTGCCGCATATATGCCGGCATTGGCTAAATTGCTTGTTGGATTTTGTGGTTTTTCAATAAATTCAACTATCTTTCTATTTTTATCAACTTGTGCGATGCCGCACTGCTTGGGGTTATTTGCATGAAAAAGTGCCATTGTTAATATTCCATCATGAGAATTGTGAAACTCAATCATGGAGCCTATATTGACATCAGTTAGATTATCAGCATAGCAAATCAAAAAGCTTTCTTCCTTTGATACAAAACTTTTGTTTGCTGCTACTGTCCCGCCGCTTCCTAAAAGAACTGGTTCATAAAATTCGTGGACATATAGTTTCCCTTTTTTATTGTAATAATTGATATACTGGCGAACTTGTCCAAATAAATAATGCGTATTGATTAGTACTTCAGTTACTCCATGACGTTCTAAGAGCTGAAACCACCAAAACAGCAAAGGCTGCCCGGCTATAGGCACCAAACATTTTGGTGTAATATCCGTTAGCGGCTTCAGTCGTGTTCCAAAGCCTGCTGCTAATAGAAAAGCTTTCAATTTATCACCTCAAATTCTTCTGCCTCAAGCACTAATATCGTTTATTGGTTTGCCATTTCCAAGCATCTCTTATTATTGCTGATATATCATTCTTAGGTTCCCAGCCAAGTATCTTTTTTGCTTTTTCATTCGAAGCTACGAGACTTGCAGGATCCCCTGGACGCCTTCCGACAACTTTGTATTTTATTTTTTTTCCTGTAATCTTTTCACATTCATTGATTATCTCCAATACCGTAAATCCGTTATTGCTTCCTAAGTTAAAGGCTTCAGATACATTATGCTGTATTATATGCATAAGACCTCTATAGTGAGCGTCAGCTAAATCATCCACATGAATATAGTCTCTTAGACAACTTCCATCTCGTGTAGGGTAGTCACTTCCAAACACTTTCAATTCAGCTGCCCCATCCATGGCTGCATGGAGTATCAAAGGAATAATATGATGTTCAGGATTGTGAGCTTCGCCTATCATTCCATCCTTAGAATCACCAGCTGCATTGAAATATCTGAACGCGCAAAACTTTATACCATATGCATGGTCATAGTCCTCTAGAATCTTTTCTCCGATTAATTTAGTCAATCCATATGGGTTAATTGGCTGCTGCTGATGCTTTTCATCAATGGGCAAATATTGCGGCTCTCCAAAAGTAGCTGCTGAAGATGAAAAAACAAAATACTTAACATTATTGGCCACTGCGGCGTCAAGCAATGTAATCATTTTTGACACATTGTTTTCATAGTACTTTGCCGGATTTGCAACGGAATCCGCTACATCAGCAAAAGCGGCAAAGTGAACTATGGCATCAAAATCACCAGAAGATAATATATTATTGATTAGTAATTTATCGCCGAAATCTCCCTCTACAAGCTTTCCAGAAGTAACAGCTTCTTTGTGACCATTAATTAAATTATCGATAATAACCGTTTCAATCCCTTTTTGGTTGAAATAACGATTAGTATGACTTCCAATATAACCTGCTCCACCAGTAATCAAGACTTTCATTTTAAACACATCTCCCTATTCCTAAAATTATCTGAACAGCTTCGTATAGGCTTTTGCAACATATATCCGCTAAATTGTTATAGTCGCCGATAAATATTGTTTTTACTCCAAAATTATGACCGGCAGCAATATCGCTATCACTATCGCCTATCATATATGAATGTGACTTATCAACATTAAATAATTTCTCTGCTGCCAGGAATAAGCCTATTCCTGGTTTTCTACAATTGCATTCACCAATTTCATGGGGACAATAAAGAAACAAATCAATGTTCGTATCTTTGCTATTTAGGTATTCATTGACTCTTTTATGAAGTTCATCAACTTCATTCTTAGTCATAACACCTCTTGCAATTCCTCGTTGATTGCTTATAACAACAATCTTGTATTTTGCATCGGTAAGCAATTTTATTGCTTTTGGAACATTTTCAAGGAACTCAAAGTTTTCCCACTGGGTAATATATTCGTGTTCTTTTGCGCATTTATTAATTACACCGTCACGGTCTAAAAAAATAACCTTTACCATATAAATTCCCTCTATACATGCTTAAGTTTCTGAAAAATAAACAACTCTACTGCCATGACAAGTAATTTTAAAAGGCATTTTAGTTAATCCAAGAGCAGCACTTAAATTATCATGCTTTTCAGCATCGCAATACAGAAGAAGAAATCCGCCGCCACCTGCCCCTAAGATTTTGCCGCCTTTGGCTCCGTTTAAAAGAGCAATCTCGTATAAATTATCAATATTGTTATTACTGATTGATTTTGTTATTGACTTTTTCTTTATCCAACCTTCATGAAGCACTTTTGCCAATGATTCAGTAAAACCGTGTTTATTCAAGTTCTCTGCCAGATCGTCAGCTTGATTTCTCATAAAATCAAGTACATCAAGCTTTTTTAAGGTATCATTATTCTGCTGGTTTAAAATACTATCTGCACTTCTGCTTATTCCCGTATACCACATGGAAAGTTTGCTATTCATAGCTTCTAAATCCTTTAAAGATAAATTAATTGGCTTGTAGGTCACGCTGCCATCTGCATTAAATCTGAAGTAATTCGTTCCGCCGTATGCAGCAGCAAATTGGTCCTGCTTCCCGATTGGATGTTTAAGCATATCTATTTCTAAATAACATGCCTTTTGTGCAAGTTCATGTGCTGAACACTGTTTACCTATATACATATAAAGAGCATTTAGCAATCCAACAGTGAAACTGCTGGATGATCCAAGTCCTGTGCCTGCTGGTATATCGGAAATGGAGGTTATCTCAATACCTTTTGAAATACCTACCATCCTTAAGGCGGCTTTTACAATATCATGCTGTAGTTCATCAAGATTATCTACAATTTCAGTCTTTGAATAGCTAACCCTAATGCTGTCATCAAAGCGTTTGTTGATAGTTATATACATATACTTATCAATGGTTGTGCTGACTACCGCTCCATATCCTGTTTTATAGTAACTCGCGAGATCTGTACCGCCACCGGCGAAGCTTATTCTAAAAGGTGTTCTTGTAATAATCATTTCATTTTTATACCCTCACTTTTTAATAATTAATAGGTTATAAATATAGGCTCTATGGCTAAACCTTATATTAAGTGTAATAACAAAAAAGATGGACTAGCCTCATACCTGGTTTATAATATGCAAGTAATCTAAAGAGGTTACAAAAGAAACTAAAAGGTCTGACACCTATGAATATAGTTGTCAGACCTACAATAATGGTTTAACTGGGACGAAACCATTCACCTACAGATGCATTTTTACCGTGGATGTGCCAGATGATATTATTGGAATTATCAACATTATCGTCTTTTAATCCGCAGTTGCTCCAAGCAGTCCTCCATTGTAAATCATCATGATCATAATTATCTTTAATGCCAAGTATAATTTCATAGGCTTTATGACTGAAGGCAAAAGTCATAGGCATCAGATAATTATTATTGGGATAATCACCACCAAGACTTCTATAATTACCTTTTGATAGAAAATAGTTATTTAGCTGACTGCTAATATGCGAGCTTAAGATATCACATTCATGTGTTTCAAAATATTCCACAATTGTTTTTACATAATCTTTTTTATGAATGTCATCGTCATCGATTTTTATATATATATCATAGGGCTCCGGACTTTGCGATAATGCAGCAATATATCTTCCAAATGAACTGTTATTTTTATTGAACCCTATAATAAACCTGTCATCAATTATATCGTCAAACAAGTATTGGTAATTTTCAATTTCAGATTTATCGTCATACATAATGCTGATAGTATGGGTGAAATCCGTATATGACTGGTTTTTTATATTCAGTATGCATTCACGCAGCATATACGGACGTCTATAGGTCGGTGTAAATAATAGAACTTTCATTTCGGCTATCCTCCTCTATCGTTAAGCTGATTGATTTAATATAGCATTAAGATACAATTTATGAAGCTTTAACTGCATAACTTTTTAGCTGGGACGAAACCAGTGAGGTATCGACGTATTTCTACCGTGAATATGCCAGATTATATTATTAGCGTTGTCTACATTTTGAGATTCTAATCCAGCTGCGGGCCAGGCAGCCATCCACTGACGGCTTTCATCATCATAGTTATCTATAATATCAAACAAAACTTGATATGCTTTGTGACTAAATGCGAAAGTCGGAGCCATCAGAAAATTATTTACAGGAGGATCCCCACAAAAGGTGTAATGATAACCTTTGGATAGAAAATAATTATTTAGATCATAGCCAACCGGCGAGCTTAGAACATCACACTCATGAGTCTCGAAATATTCCACGATTGTCTTCACATAATCTTTTTTATATATATCATCATCATCGATTTTAATATATATATCATAGGGTTGTGAACTTTGTGATAGTGTAGTCATATACCTTTCATGAGAGGTACCATTTTTATTGAATCCGATTATAAATCTGTCATCAAGGATGTCATCAAACAGGCATTCATAATTTGCAATTTCAGACTTATCATCATACATAATGCTAATTGTATGGGTGAAATCTGTATAGGATTGGTTTTTTATATTTAGTATACATTGTCGAAGCATGTATGGCCGTTTGTAAGAAGGTGTAAATAATAGAACTTTCATTGCCTTGTTCCTCCACTATTATAAAACTATATTAATTTCATATAGGTTGTCCCAGTTGCATTATATGTTAACAATAGGAGATATGTTACTTTTATAAAAAAATATTCAAGGGCAAAATGAAAAG
Source organism: Clostridium rhizosphaerae (assembly GCF_016765585.1). Lineage (GTDB taxonomy): Bacteria > Bacillota > Clostridia > Clostridiales > Clostridiaceae > Clostridium_AT > Clostridium_AT rhizosphaerae. Next base: position 572,014 of record NZ_JAESWC010000001.1, on the reverse strand, counting down.
CTCGGATATTAGATATGAAATCTTCAATGCTGGAAAGGGTCAAACAAAATTTTATAATTTTCGTTCATTTGTTTAACTCTGCAAGTGCGAAGAGCCTGACATATTAAATGTCAGGCTCTTCATTAGAGGTATATTTTAACAAGGATCTGATTGTATAATAGTACCAGCATCACCTACGGCAACAAAGGTATCAACTCCAAATGCTACTGAGGTAAGCTCATTCATTGTAGGTGAGGTTTGGGGAGTCCAATTAACTCCGTCAGGTGAGGTCACAATAGCACCTCCATCTCCTACTGCAACAAATAAGTTATTAGCAAAGGTAACACCTCTAAGATTTGACGCTGCAGGTACAGTAGTCACAAATTGCGCTGTCCAGACTATCCCGTCAGTCGAGTTAAGAACCTCTCCGAAAAAACCTACTGCAACAAACAAGTTATTTCCAAAGGTTACGTCTATGATATTGACATTAGTAAATGGAGCATTAAGAGGAGGCTGTACCGTCCAGGTAATGCCATCAGGTGAGGTTAGTCTTGTTCCGTTGAATCCCACAGCAACGAATTGAGCATTACCAAAGGTCACTGAGGACAACTGCTGCGTAGTATTTGAGGTTTGCGGAGTCCATGTCACTCCGTCTGGTGATGTGAAAATAGAACCATTAGATCCTACAGCCACGAATTTATTATCGGCAAACACTAATCTTATTAGATTCTGGTTTGTTGGAGGTGGCTGCACAGTCCAAGTAATTCCGTCAGGTGAAGTAGCAACGGTTCCTAAATCACCCACTGCTACAAACTTATTAGCACCAAATGTTACACCTTCAAAATTATTCGTTGTCATCACAGATTGCACAGTCCATGATACCCCATCAGGTGAAGCAACAATCCTACCTACACTTCCAACTGCAACGAATTTGCTGTCTCCAAATGTTACAGTATTGAGCAGGTTCGCAGTATTTGAAGTCCTCACATTCCAATGACTGGCACATCTGCCTGTGGTCGTACTGGCAGTTGATGTTCTACTTGTTGTGGTACTAGTTGTTGATGCACTTGAAGTTGTCCTGGTGGTTGTAGTTGATAAAGTTGTAGTACTTCTTGTTGCAGTTGTTGTAGTCGTAGTCGATGCCGTAGTTGTTGTAGTAGTACTGCTTGAGCTGCTTAAGAAATCAAGTATATCCTCCAATTCAAATTCTAATATAATCTCTTCCTTAATTATTGCTCTTAATATCCTTTCAACAGCCTTATCAATTCTTACAAGTTCATCAACACTTGGGTTTTTTATGGTTTGACCAGGTAAGATACCTAAAACAGACTTGATTTTATTGGATTCACTACCTATTAGGTCAGCTAGACTTAGTTCTTCAGCTGCTATAGCAGCGAGAAGTAGTCTGAATACTTCATCTGTACTTGGTATTTGTTGTGAATTTATCACAGTATCACCTCATTATTATATTTTAGTAAATTTAAGTTCATCATGATAATGCTTTTTTCGGTATATACTATGAAGGGTTGTCCATATGGTGAATATTTCAAATAAAATGTAAATTAAATTTCTAGTAAATAAACATATAAGTGTATTAATGAAAGTAAGTGTAAAAGTGTTGATGCCTAGATGGGAAAAGTTACCTTTGCTAAAATTACAGATAATGAGAATAGGAGGCAATCTGTAATGGTAAAGATTTTTAATGATAAACTTTGATGTCTGTAGTAGCATTTTAACCTATTCGAGCATAGTATTTAATGACCACTAAGTAACGGAGGTACAAAAATATGAAAGTAGCCATATTGACTATGTTTAACGGTCTAGAAAGGACTTATTCTCTTGTAAATGTTGTTGCAGAACACTTAAGAATGCTTCTTGATAATAATATTCCTGTAAAAATGCTGGTATGTGAAAACTGCCCAGATGAACAAAGAAGTGGAATATTTTTAGATGAACGAATTGAATGGGTTAAAGTTAGGAATACACTAAATGGAAAACAGATACACTGGCACGACTATTCTCAGCCAGAAGGAAAAGTACATGACACATTTTTTGAAGAGGCAGAAGCAATAGCAGAAGATTTAATAGATAAACTCTCGGATGTTGATATATGCATGATGCATGATATTCACTATCAAGGATGGCATCTAGTTCATAATGTGGCAGTTAGAAAAGCTCAAGAAAAGCTTCCTAATGTAAGATTTATTGCTGTTACTCATTCGGCTCCAAACAACAAAGCAATAAATTCAAAGTGGCCTTTCTCTGCACGATATACACCAATGCCAAACACAATCTATGTTTATCCTACAGCTTCGGGAATACCTGCTTTGGCAAAGCAATACAATGTACCGGAAGGGAAATGCAGAGTAATAAATAACAGCCTTGATTTGACTGCAAACTTTGGGGAAGACGTAAGGTCCATCTGTAAAAAGATTGACTTATTTTCTCCAGATATACTTATGGTATATCCAGGCAGGTTAACTCAGGGAAAGAAGTTTGAAAAAGTTGCAGCCTTTGCCGGTGCAATTAAGAAGAAAACTGAAAGAACAGTGAAAATTATTTTTTGCGACTTTGCATCAATGGATATAGATCCTAATATATATAAGGCTATTATAAGAAGAATTGGGTGTAAGTTTGGACTTGATGATGGAGATATGTATTTTACATCAGATTTAGGATATCCAAACGGTTTTCCAAGAGAAGGAGTTTTAGAGTTATTTATATTATCTAATCTTTTTGTTTGTCCATCATTCTCAGAATCTTTTGGACTAACTGTACTTGAAGCCGCAAGTAGAGGAAATTTTATAATATTGAATGAGGCAGTTCCAGCTCTAGAGGAACTGGGAAAACAGATTGGAGCATATTTTATGCGCTGGGATGCCAGAAACTTTGGTTATGATACAAAAGAAAATTATAATCCATCTGAGAAGGTTTACCTTGAAAATAATGCAGATATGGTTGTAAACATGATGAGGGAAAATCAAGTTATATTATCAAAAACTCTGGTGAGACAAAGATATAGTCCTCAATGGATATGCGAAAATCAGCTTCTTCCACTTCTGGATAAGTAATCCAGAATAAAGTTAAAAGAACTTTAACAAACCTTTTATTAAGGCGTTAAAGTTCTTTACCTTTAGCAGCATTTTTATAGCTTATAAATAAATTTAGCACTTAGATTTTGTATAGCGTAAGTCATTTTTACAGGGATCATTTTTGCCGCAATTACTTTTGTGGTAGTGATCTTCTTCACAATTCTCATGATGGCAGCAATCGTGATTACAATCATTTTTACTTGCTATACAAATCAATAAAAGCATAATTTTTCCTACGGTCAACCATTTACACCTACTGTGCTTTGTTGTTGTAAAGGATGTACAGGTTCGTGAAGTAGTTGTGGAAGTTGAAGTTGTAGTAGTGGTAGACCTAGTAGTGGTTGTTGCAGTTGAAGTGGTAGTGGTAGTTGTTGTTGAAGTAGTCGAGCTTGTACTTGTTTTAGGGATAAAATCAATAAGATCATCAAGTTCAAACTCAAGAAGCATTTCTTTTTTTATTATCGCCTTTAATACCTTAAATGCACTGTCATTAATTTCTCTAACTTCATCAAGCGTTGCCAAACCTCTTTCGCTTAAGGAAACAGCATGGTTAATCTTATCTGCTTCTGCATCAATTATATTTCCTAGCGCATATTGTTCATGAGCTATTGAGGCAAGGAGCAGTTCAATTGCCTTGTCTGTAGTAAGATTTTTGGGTAATAGATTTTTAAAGTCCTCAGAAAACTCCATAAGTTAACACCCCTAATTATTAATATAGGTATATTTTTGTAATACATTATATTAATGCATGTCCAGGTTTGACACTTATATTTACAAGGAAGTAATAATATTATTTCCATATATAAATGTAGCATATGGTTTAGGAAATTAGAGTTAGTATTGATAGTATGCACTTTTTAATTTTATTTATCATAAAAAATTAATTTATTATTTATCTAAAGTATTCACCATATGGATAATACTTCATACTATATATCGAGAAAAGTACCACCATGAGTGGTACAAGCCTTCTCAAAAAATATTATTGAGGTGATACTATGCTTTATTCAAACAACAGTAATTTAATCCCGCAACAAATACCAAGCACAGATGAAATAGTTAGACTTCTTCTTGCCGCTATAGCAGCTGAAGAACTAAGTCTAGCTGACTTAATAAATAGTGAAGCTAATAAAATCAAATCTATTCTAGGGATTTTACCTGGACAAGCAGTAAAAAACCCAGGTATTGATGAATTAGAGAGAATTGATAGAGCTGTCGAAAAGGTTTTAAGAGCAATAATCAAGAAAGAGATTATACTAGAATTTGAACTGGAGGATATACTTGACTTCTTAAGTACCTCAAGCAGCACTACTACAACTACAGCATCAACTACTACAACTACAACATCTACAACTACAACTACTAGATCAACAACCACAAGCACTGCATCTACGACTACAACCACAAGATCAACTACTACAACTACAAGGTCAACAACCACAAGCACTGCATCAACAACCACAACTACTAGATCAACTACTACAACCACAAGGTCAACTACTAGCACAACTCGCACATCGACAACTACAACAGAAGATATACGTTGAGCAGGATTATGTGGTGTAACTGGTTCAGCTACCATAATACAAGGTAATAGTATATTTAATCTAATTGCTAACGTATGTGCAAACTGTGGGTTTATTGAAGATAGTAATATAAGTTTTAGTGAGACTGCAATGCAATCACAGAATTCAATAACTATTGATGGCATACCATCTTCATTCCAAATTATTTGTGACACTGATAGAATAGTAATATCTGGAGATGCTACTATTACAGATACTGATGGTACTGGCACAGGAACATTTGCGCTAGAAATAAGAGACAACCAGCCTAATGGTAATGATGCTTTTCAAATAAAGGCAAGAAGACCTGTTCCATTTAGAGAGTATAGCAGTCCTCTGTTAAATGTTTCTAACGACTCCTTTATTATTAATCAATGTCAATTATAAATAACATCTAGAAAATAAAGGTCTGGAGCTCAAGAGTTTCAGGCCTTTTATACTTTAAGAATTAAATATAAAAGGAATATAGTGTAATGATGAGAAGCTTTAGGAAGTATGTGCTTTGTAGTGAATAATTCCGTTTATTGAAATTTAGAAAGACAATGATATGGACATATGATAATATAATTTATAATAAGATACGATAATAAATACAATAATGGAGAGAAGAAAATGAAAAGTCTATTTTTTTATCAAACTGATATTGGAGAAATAGGAATAGCAGAAAATGGACAGGCGATTACAAATATATATTTTCAGGGAGAAAGTGTCCCAAAGGATATGGTTTTAAATGAAACAAATCTTATTAAAGAAGCTGCAAAGCAGCTAAATAGTTATTTTGCAGGAGAATTAAGGACATTTGAACTTCCGCTTGCGCTTGAAGGAACAGAGTTTATGAGAAGTGTTTGGAAGGCTTTATGTGAAATTCCTTATGGAAAGACATTCAGTTATAAAGATGTTGCGCAGAGCATTGGAAACCCAAAGGCTGTCAGGGCTGTAGGAAATGCAAACAATAGAAATCCTATTCCTATTATTATTCCTTGTCACAGGGTTATTGGTTCAAATGGAAAGCTAGTCGGATATGGCGGAGGCCTTGAGATTAAAAAATATCTTTTAGAATTGGAGAAAGGACTAAGCTGACATAGGGATTTGAACTGTTGTTGAATATGCTGCTGTAAATAAGTAAAGATGAAAAAACGATTAGGTTTGACCAATCGTTTTTTTATTTTTTATAATCAATTACTAATTAATAGCAAAACTTAAGATAATCTTAAGATATTTCTAATGGGTTTTTAAACTTTAAAATGTATAATGAATATTATAATAAAAATGTAGAACGGAAGTGATTATTATATGATAAATTATCTTCAAAATATTGATATAAAAATGCTAAATATGATAAATAAAAAATTTCACTACAGAATTCTTGATAAAATTATGCCTTTAGTTACCGCACTGGGTAATGGTGGCATAGTTTGGCTTGCAATATCTATATATTTAATGGGCAGTGAGAATCATAGAACTGAAGGGTATATGGTACTTGTCTCAATTGTTATTGCTGCAGTCATAGGGGAAGGTATAATAAAGCATTTAATAAAGAGAACGCGTCCTTTTGTCAATATGTTGGAATGCAAACTTTTAATATCAAAGCCTATAACGTATTCCTTTCCCTCAGGGCATACGGCATCTTCTTTTGCAGCAGCTGGCATATTTGCTGCGTATGGTAGTAAATATAGTGTTTTAATGCTTATACTGGCTTCGTTAATTGCCTTTTCCAGGATTTATTTAAGCGTTCATTATCCGACGGATGTTTTAATGGGAATTATTTTAGGACTTATATGTTCTAGAATAGCTATATTATTATTTCACAGCAAAATTATAAGCTGTTTAGGATTATACAGCTACTAGGTTCACAATAAAAAGGCTTATCTTACAGCTTTGTAAGATAAGCCTTTTTATTGTAAGACTTCTGACATGGAGTGGCAGAGAATATGTGGCTATAATGAAAATATAGTAATCACGAAGATAAAGGAGATAGAGTGTATGGAAATATTAAAGGTTGAAAATTTAAATAAAACTTATGGAAAAGGAGATAACAAGGTAGAAGCACTTAAAGACGTAAATATATCAATAAACAAAGGAGAGTTTGTGGCTATAGTAGGGGCATCCGGTTCAGGGAAAAGTACACTTCTTCATTTACTAGGAGGATTAGATAGACCGACAAACGGTAAGGTAGTTATTGATGGAGAGAGCATCTATAACTATAAAGAAGAAAAGCTTGCTATTTTTAGGAGAAGAAAAATAGGATTTATATTTCAGTTTTTTAACTTGATACCTGTTCTTGATGTAGAGGAAAATATAGCTTTGCCTGCATTATTAGATAACGATAAAGTAGATAAAGCTTATTTAGAAGAGATAATTGAAATATTAGGACTTAAAGAAAGAAAAAATCATCTTCCTTCTGAGCTTTCAGGGGGACAGCAGCAAAGGGTATCAATTGGAAGAGCTCTTCTAAACAAGCCATCAATAATACTTGCAGACGAGCCTACTGGAAACCTTGACAGCAAGAATTCAAAAGAGGTAATTGAACTTTTAAAGTATACTGCAAGAAAGTACAATCAGACACTTATACTTATTACACATGATGTTAATATTGCTTCTATGGCAGATAGAGTAATTACTATAGAAGATGGAGAGATAGTTTCGGATAAGCATATGAAGAATAGTTAAGATTAATGGAGAATGGAGGTGCAAAAATGATAAGTAGTTACAAACAGCTTACAGGAAGATATTTGAAATCAAACAAAAAGAGAAGTGCATTAACTATAATAGGAATAATACTATCAGTAGCGCTTATATCCTCTATAGGACTTTTCTTTAAAGGAATACAAGTTGCTGAAATAGATCAGGCAAAAAATGATTATGGTGCTTGGCACGTAATGTACAAGAAGGTAGATAGTGGTTTATTATCTAAAGTAGCAAATAATCCTAAGGTCTCCCGATATGGATTTTATACTAGAGGAAAAGAAGTTCAACTTTCAGGAAAGCTTTCTGCGTTTGAAGAGATTGCAACGGATAAAGCTATAGATTTATTTCCATATAGAGTTAAGACAGGAAGACTTCCTCAAAATGAGAATGAAGTTTCTATAGAAAAGTGGGCGCTAAAATATATAGATAGCAATGCAAAAGTTGGAGATAAAATTAACTTCGATAATAAGCAGTACACACTTGTAGGAATCTTAGAAGATATAATAGAAAATCAAATTGATAATAAAGTTATGCTGTTAACTAAAAACAATAATGTCAATAAAGAAAACTCAATATTATTAGTAGAAGTTAGTTCCAAAACAAAGCTGGGAACAGCAGTAACTGAGCTAAAGCAGTTAACTTCACAAGATAACGTACAGGAAAATACAAGCCTACTTTTTGCACAAGGAGTAAGCGGAAATAACGATGGATTAAGAGGTTTGCTTGTAACTATTGGAATAATAGTGGGCATAGTTATGGTAGCAACTATAGCAGTAATATATAACTCTTTCCAGATAAGTGTTGTTGAAAGAATCAAACAGTTTGGACTTTTAAGAGCTGTGGGAACAACTCCAAAACAAATTAGAAAAATAGTATTGAGAGAGGCTTCGGTTTTAGCCGCTATAGCAGTGCCTTTAGGATTATTATTTGGCGTTGTTGCCATTTACGGAATAAGTTTTGTTTTTAAATTAATTGGTGGAGATACAGTTATACCTATGAGGGCATCAGTAGATTTTCAAATACTTGGTATAAGTGCTGTGGTAGGTCTTATATCAATATATTTATCTGCATTAATTCCGGCCTTCTTTGCAGGAAGAATATCCCCATTAGTTGCTATAAGCAGCAGAACCTCAATAACTAAAGAAAAAATAAAGAGAAGAAAAAATAGAATTGTACAAAAGTTGTTTGGATTTGAAGGAGCTATGGCTGCTAAAAATATAAAAAGAAACAGAAAGAGATACAGGATAACCGTTTTCTCTATAGTAATAAGCGTAGTACTTTTTGTAACTTTCAAATCTTTTATGGATATGTCACTAACTGTAACTACTGCTCCTAACGAGTCAAAAAATATGCATTTTTCAATTGTAAGAGATAACCAAGCTACGGAGCAAAACTTAGCAATTGGAGATAATGTTATAAATAATATAAAGTCCTTAAAGTCAGTAGATAAAGTATACAAAATATATGATCCTTATTTCTTTGATACTGCTATTAATCCAAATAAAGAAGTTAAAGAAGTGCAGGATATAGGAAATATATATAATAGGGCAAAAGTAAGTGGGAACGATAAAACTATTATTGAAAGCTCAATGGTAATTTATGATGATTCAGCTATGGGGGCAGCTAAAAAGTATATAGAGTCAGGAAACATAAATGTTGAAGATTTAAATAAAGAAAATGGAATTATCCTTATAAGAAAAAATAGAATTTTTGATCAAAAAACAAAAAAAGAATATTTTGGACAGATTGCTGATCTAAAGGTAGGAGATGAAATAGAGCTTCAATATAAAGAAACCTCAGATCAAGAAAAGCCAAAGCTAGAGTTTGGAAAAGGAAAAGTTAACAAGGTTAAGATTATGGCTATAGTTGATAATGAACCATTTAACTTTAGAGGCAGCAGCAGAGGAATAAAAATGATTACTACTGAACAGGTAGTTAAAAATATATCAGGAAAATCTGAAGTAAAGCCTGTTAATCTAAATGTATCAATTAAAGATGTAAAAAATGAAGATGCCGCAAAATCAGAGATTGAAGGAGTTATAAAATCGGATCCATCTTTAGAGCTTATAAATAATATAGATCAAAATAGAAGATCAAAAACTTCTATGCTTATGGTTCAGATATTAATGTACGGTTTTGTTGTAGTTGTATCCTTAATAGGAAGTGTTAATATTATAAATACATTAACAACAAACATTATATTGAGAAAAAGAGAGTTTGCAGCATTAAAATCCATAGGGTTAACTCAAAAGGGCTTAAGGAAGATGATAGTGCTTGAAGGGCTTTTATATGGAATAATGGGAACTATTTATGGCTCAATCATAGGCTGCGGATTATCCTATGTTATCTATGGAGGCATAAACGGAGTAAGAGGACTTGGCTATAAAATACCTTGGGATGCAGTGGCAATAGCCGGAGCTGCAGCATTAATAATTGGATATTTATCTGTACTTTCACCTCTTTCAAGAATTAAAAAGGAAAACTTAATTGAAGCTATAAGAGAAGATTTTTAAGAATTACTTAAGAAAATATTTAATTAGTTGTAAGAGTATTATGATACACTTGTCTTATTAATAATGTAAGGCAAGTGTTTTTTTGTAGAAATTTAAATTTTGATTGTTAAAAAGTATACAATTATACTATGCTTGAATAAACTTAGCGGGTATAATATTGTTGTAGTATTTAAAAATGTGAATTGGGGGTTAACGAAAGATGAGTAAGCTAGGAGCGAAAATATTAAAGGTAATTGGCTCAATATCTGTTGGTTCTATGATTATACTGGTAGCTTTAAATATTGTTATTTTCAACAGGCAATTTTCTAAATTGCAAATAGATGCCCAAAAATCGGTAGTTGATGCGGCTAAAGCTGTTGACGGAGATAAGCTTGAGAAGATTATAAACAGTAAATCAATGGATTCGAGTGATTATAAAGAAATTCAAGATGCAATGATTAAGTTTAAAAATGATAAAGATATAAGATATGTTTATACTTTGGCTAAGGAGAATGATAGTAAAGCATATTTTGTGGTGGATGGATCTTTGATTAATGAGAGCAAAATTGGTGACCCCTATAATCTTGAGAAAGAGATGAAAGATGCTTTTGATGGTCAGACTAAATATACTGATAAACCTGTTACCGACGAGGATGGGACGTTTATTTCAGCCTATGCACCAATAAAAAATTCTTCAGGCAAGATAATATCTATTGTTGGAGTAGACAAGGATGTTGCTGCATTTGTTAATATCAGAAGTGAGCTTTTAATGTCTATGGCTGTAGCTTCAGTTATTATTATAATATTATCAGTGCTGAGCAGTATTGCATTTTCAAAAAGAATAACCTTTAATGTGGGAAAAATTAAAGAAGTCTTAAAAAATATGTCAGAAGGAAATTTAGCTATTGATTTAAAAATAAAAAGCAAAGATGAATTTGAAGATATAGCTGATTCAATTAATAATTTCAATAAAAAGCTAAAAGGCGCTATAGAAATTATAAAAGATAATTCTAATGCTGTAATGATAGATTCAAATTGTTTAGCTTCTGTATCAGAAGAAATGGCGTCATCTTCAGAAGTAGTTGCAAGTTCTATACAAGACTTAGCTAGAAGCTCTGCCAGCCAGACTGAGGAAATTGAAAGCATAAGCAGTATATTAAAAGGCTTTGGAGAAAAGCTGGATAATGCCACAGATTCTATTAAAAATGTCAATTCAAAAATAGATTTAATTAAATCTAAGGCTAATGCAAGTAATGAGGATATGGTAGCTTTAGATAATACTATTAGAGAGACAGTCTTAGCTTTTTATAATGTAAGTGAAAAAATAAAGGGGCTTGGTATACAATTATCTCAAGTCAATGTAATTACTAATTTGATAAATGATATATCAGATCAAACAAACCTTCTTGCGCTTAATGCAGCTATTGAGGCAGCTAGTGCAGGGGAAGCTGGCAGGGGCTTTTCTGTTGTAGCTGAAGAGATAAGAAAGCTTGCAGAACAATCAAAAGAATCATCTTTAAGTATTAATAATCTGATTCAAAATATTTCAAAAGAAAGCAATTTGGTTGTAGAGACATCCAACAATATGAATAATGTACTAAACAATCAGACTGCAACAATTGAGAATTCACTAGATTCTTTTAAGGATATCATTACCTACATTGAAGAGATTTTCCCAAGAATAAGCAGAATTAGTGATAGTATTGTTATTATAGATAAGGAAAAGGAAAGCATACTAAGGAGTGTGGGCAGTGTTGAACAGATGTCCGAAGAAGTTTTAGCCTCAACTGAGGAGATTTCAGCATCTATACAAGAATTGAGTGCTTCTTCACAGGAGGTTGCTGCCTCATCAGAAGGTCTAAATGGAAAAGCTGAAAAGATGATAGAGTCAACTAATATGTTTAAAATATAATGCTTTGTATGGGTTCAATAGGTATAATACTTATTGAACCCATAATAATATAGGTGAAAAAGGTGATAAATATGAGTAGATTATTATTGGTAGAAGATGATGAAGCTCTAGCTTTAGGTATAGAATTTACATTAAAAGATGAAGGATACGATGTTATAAAAGCTAATACAATAGAAAAGGGAAAAGAAGCCTTTCAAGCAGAAAGCATTGATCTTGTAATATTAGATATAAATTTGCCGGACGGAAGCGGATATGAGCTTTGTAAATATATAAGAGAGAAAAGCGATGTTCCTGTTATGTTCTTAACAGCTCTTGATGAAGAAGTTAATGTAGTGCTTGGACTTGAAATTGGAGGAGACGATTATATTACAAAGCCTTTTAGAGTAAGAGAATTACTATCAAGGATTAAAGCATTGTTAAGGCGTAACTTAAGGAACACTTCTGCAGGAAATAAGCTGAAAAGTGGAGATATAACAGTAGATATATCAGCTGCGTCAGTAAAGAAAAATGATAGAGATATCATCCTTACTGCTCAAGAATACAAGCTGCTATTAATATTTATGAAAAAGCCTTGTGAAATCGTAAAAAGGGATGAAATATTGAAGGAACTTATTGAAGCTGAAGAGGTGTTCTTTGATGAAAACACCCTGTCAGTTTATATAAAGAGGATAAGAGAAAAGCTAGAGGATAATCCAAGGGAACCTGAATACATAATTACACAAAGAGGACTTGGATACAAGTGGAATAAGGAGGTCGCTTCACAGTGATTTCAAAGAAATATTTTAGTAATCCTGAATTAAAGATAAGCTCATTCACTCTTTTATTTACTGTTGCTTTATTTCTAGCTATTACATCTACTGTCCTAAAGTCATACACTGATGGCTTAAAAAGAGATTATACAAGAAGTTTAGGAGCTGTTACAGCAAGAATTATAGAAAAAAATCCTGAATTAGAGGGAGAAATAGTTCCTTTAATTACAAAAGAGATTTCTAAAGAGGAAGCTGCAAAAGGAGAAGATACATTAAAACAATATGGAATAACAAAGGATCTGGAAAATGAACTTTTCCCATATATTAATACAATCAGCTTTCAAAATAAAACCTTTATTATTTGTATCTTTACAATATTGGCATTTATACTTTTTATGTTTAATTATATTCAGTATGGATATTTTTATAGCAGAATAAGAAGATTAACGTTAGCTGCGAAAAAGGTTGTTGATGGGAATTATGATATAGTGATTAATGAAAATAAAGAGGGGGACTTTTCAAAGCTTGCGGTTTCCTTTAATTCTATGAGAGAGATAATAAGAAATAATATAAGCCAGCTTAAAAAGGAAAAACAGTTTTTAGTTGATTTATTATCCGATATATCTCATCAGCTAAAGACTCCTTTATCTTCCATGATTGTGTACAATGATATTATGCTTACTAAGGAATTAGATAAAGAGCAAAGACAAACTTTTTTGTTAAGTAATCAAAATCAGCTCAGTAGAATGAATTGGCTTATACAAAGTATGTTAAAACTTGCAAAGCTTGATGCTAAGGCAATAGAACTGCACAAAGAGAATCAGAGTTTAAATGAAACTGTTGAAGAGGCTGTAGATGCATTAGACAGCAGAGCATCAAAAAATAATGTTAAAATAATTTGTAAAGGTAATTATGATATATATTTAGAACATGATAGATTATGGCTTGAAGAAGCTCTTATAAATATTATTAAAAATGGTATTGAGCATACTTCTAGCGGAGGGATAATAACTATAGACCTAATAGAAAATCCTGTCTATAGAAGAGTAATAATAGAGGACACTGGAGAAGGCATAGATGAAAGAGATCTGCCTAATATATTTAAGAGATTTTATAAAGCTAAAACCTCAAGAAAAACAGATTCGGTTGGAATTGGATTAGCTTTAGCTAAATCTATTGTAGAAGCACACAATGGTTTGATTGAAGCGCAAAGCAAGGTAGGTTTAGGGACTAAGTTTATAATTACTTTTCTTAGGTATTAAACATATATTGATTATAATAGTAAATTATGGTACGATGATTGAGATATATAAATTTAGTTTAGTAAGGAGGTTAAGTAAATGTCAGTTGTTATCAGGTTAAGCATGCTTGAATATATGGCTAATGCTCATGCTATTACAGGTAATTTTGGGACACATGGGGAAAGTGCGTCCAAAATTAAATATAATTAGCCTGATAATGTAGAAATTTACTTTCAAACCTATATTTTTAGATAATATTCACCTCTAAGTAAAATTCTGCTTAGGGGTATTTTTATGCCTTTTGAACGCGCTGTGGTGGGTGGGAGCTTTATCAAAAATCACAGTTTAAAAGGAGAATAGTTATGGAAAATAATATTAGATTGAAGAGAAATGTTTATAAAAATTATATATTCACACTGCTGCAAAGCTTAGACTTTACAAGAGGAATTTGGATGATATACCTTGCAAGTAAAGGTATGAGCCTCACGCAGCTTGGCCTTTTAGAAACCATATTTCATACAACATCTTTCTTAATGGAAGTACCAACGGGAGCTGTTGCAGATTTGTTTGGCAGAAAAATCAGCAGAATAATGGGAAGAGTTTTTTCCTTGATAAGCGTTATATTACTTCTATCTGCAAATAGTTTTTTATGGTTTGCAATATCTTTTGTGTTTACGGCGTTATCATATAATCTTGAATCTGGTGCAGGAGATGCTTTGATTTATGATTCTTTAAAGGAGATAGGTGAGGAAGAAACCTACATGAAGGTAAATGGCAAAAAGGAACTTTTTTATCAAGCTGCAGGTATTATATCCTTCTTTGTTGGTGGATACCTTGCAACAAAGAGCTATAATATTGCCTTTCTTCTTACAGTTGTTATCGGAATAATAACTATAGTTCAGTCTTTAACTTTTAAAGAGCCAAATATAGGAAGGATTAATTCTAAAGAAGAGAAAGAAAATATTTTTGTAAACCAATTAAAGGAAAGCATAAAGGTTGTTATAAGCAAGCCTAAAGTAGGGTTTTTGATTTTGTTTACTCAGGTTATTATGGCCTTTTGTACATGTATTTTCTTTTATCTTCAGAATTATCTTAAAGGAAATGGATATACCGAATGGACAATAGGAATAATCTATGCGATCTCTTCATTGACTGTTGCTTTGTTGGCAACCCAGGTCCATAGCATAGAAAAAAAGATCAAAGAGCAGGGACTGCTTCTTATAGTTCCATTTTTGACTGTTGCATGTATATGGGGAGTAGCACTAAGTAAATATAGTTATGTGTTTTTTATACTCTTGATGATCACAGAAGAAATTATATATGTTTCCATGAGTGACTATATAAATAAGATGATTCCAAGCGAGAATCGAGCGACTATACTTTCTTTTGCAAGCATGGTGTTCAGCTTTTTTATGATAACTTTATTTCCTTTCATTGGGCTTATCGGGGATAAATTTAACTTAACTACAGCCTTCAAGTGCTTAGCAATGCTCGGAAGTATATTAGTAATTGCAAATGCAGCTTTATTGATTTCCAGAAAAAGAACTCATACTAAATAATTTAAAGTAGCTTACAAAATATATAAAAGCAATATAAAGTATTACTATAATGAAACGATAAATTAGTAAAATACTAATTAACATACTTTAACAATTAGGGGGGCATCATGAATCAAAATTTTATTAAATCTGCAAATAGAAACCTGTTAGTACTTTGTTCTGTACTTTGTGCATTTTCTGCTTTTACGGCTTTTACTGTAAAGAATGTGCCATACATAGTATATATCTTTATAGCCATTTCAGTAGTAACTCTTATATTTTCAATAATACAATACAAAAAAAATCCCTATGATACAAAGATTAAATATTTTTTAGCAGCTACATTTATGGCTACTAACTTTTTTACAACCATATCAACTGAGGATTCACTTGCTTTTACTTTCGCATTCCCTCTCTTGGTTATGTTTGGCATTTATGGAGAGATTAAGCTTACTACCTTTACTGTTGCAGTTGTTCTAGCGTCTAATAGCATCAATGTTATAAATGGAAAGCTCCATGATTCACAGTTAGTAGTAACTATAGTAGTAGTTTTAATTACCTCTATAGTTCAGTATATAAATACCTATATTATTGGAAGATCAAATAAAGAAAATAGTGATTATATAAGTAAAATAAAAGCAAACGAAGAAAGCAGCAGAAAGCTCTTAGAGGCTTTAGTAAAAACTGCAGAGGAGTTGGCTGGTTCTGCTGTTATCCTTAATGAAGCAACAAAAGAGGTGGCTGTTTCTTCAGAAGAAGTTTCAAATGTAATTGAAGAAATAGCAAAGGGTGCTTCTGTTCAGGCAGAGGATACAGAGTCAGGTGCTAGAGATTCTGAGGAGATTGCAAAAGATATAGAAGTAATGGTTCAATCCTCAGCAGAATTGAGAACTGTTACCGACAAAACTGAAGAGCTGAAAAATAAGGGAGTCAATATACTTTCAGATTTAATGCATAATACCAACGAAAGTAATGAGGCTATAAAATCACTTGAAAATATAATAGAGAATACAAATGTTAGTGCCGGAGAAATAAACGCTGCTAGTAATGTTATTGTTTCTATAGCAGAGCAGACAAATTTATTAGCATTAAATGCAGCCATAGAAGCTGCAAGAGCTGGCGAATCAGGAAAAGGATTTGCTGTAGTAGCAGATGAAATCAGAAAGCTTGCAGAACAATCATCTTTATCATCAAAAAAAATAAATGAAATAATTGAAGAGCTTCAAAACAATATGAAATCTGCTTTTAATAGTATGGAAAATACAACTAGGATTATAGAATCTCAAACTGACTCTATACAGAGTACACAAAGCATATTTGACAGCCTTGCAATGGCCGTTGAAGATATACGTATAAAGGTTGGGGACCTAAATAAATCCGGGGAAGTTATGAATAAGAAAAAAGATAATATTATCAATATTCTTCAGAGCCTGTCAGCATCCGCTCAGGAAAGTGCTGCAAGCACGGAGCAGGTTGCAGCCTCAGTTGAACAACAGACTTCTTCTATGAATAACATTTCTTCTATAAACAATAACTTGCTTAATTTGGCCGAAAAGCTTAAAGACATGGCAAAAAATTTATAAAATAAAAAAACCTCAGCTTTGAGGTTTTTTTTATTTTATTCAAGTGCCTTATCAAAAACATTTTTAATTATTTCTTTTGTAGGAACTCCTTCATGAACCTTTGTTTCACCAACATAATATGTAGGTACATAATAGTAGTCATATTTTTTAGCTGCTTCAGGTTCTTTCTCCTCGTCGATTACTCTGATTTCAACTTTAGAGTATTCAGGATTTTCTTTAATTAATTCCTCCATCCAGGAGTCAGCTTTTTTGCAGTATGGTCACCAATCAGTAATAAGCATAACTACAGTTTTCATTAATATCACTCTCCTATAATTTATATATAATATATTGTATCCTAATAATACAAATTTCATAGTAACTAATTGTAAAATATTATATAATTTTCATATAATGCTTAATTGGGGGTGTAATATATGGGGATTTACAAGCTTTCACTTAAGATGCTTAAGTTGGATTTTAGAAAGTGTATTTTCTTTATAGCAGCAATAGTTTTTTCAACTGCTATAGTATTTAATTTTTTTAACGTTACCTTTAGTAAAAACTTTACTTCATCGCAAAATGATGATGCTGTTATATACGAAATTATAGCGTTGGTAGTAATCGTAATAGCGGCATTGTTTGTATTCTTTGCTAACACATATTTTATTATGTCAAAAACTAAAGAGATAGCTATTGCAGCATTAGGTGGAATAAATGTGTATAAGCTTTCACAGTATTTGTTCTATCAAACTTTAATGATCATATTAATAGCATTTCCAATAGGGTTGGTATTGGGTACAGCTATAATGCCGATTTTTACAGCTATAATGCATAAGGCTTTAGATATGAAAGGAAGCTTATGGGAGTTTTCCGGGATGGGCTTTGTTTGTACTGTATGCGTCATAGCTATACAGTTTATATTTTTACTGCTTGTAAACACCGGTTATGCCTATAGAAAAGAAATTAAAGAACTGCTGACTATAGAAAAACAAGTTTATGAACCGGATAGGAGAACAATGAAAATCCCAAGGGTTATATATCTAATTATCTACTTATTACCTATACTTCTAATCTTTTTAGATTTAGGTAAAGATAATCCTTCCTTCACGGTTTGTTATGCCATAATCTTGTCTACTTATGGAACTCAGGGAGTTATAAGATATTTCTTACCTAATTTAGTGCTTAAACTGAAAAAGAAAAGATATATACACAATAAAATAAAGTTAGTAGCTCTAAGTAATCTGCATTATTCTCTTAGAAAGGCTAATTATTTGATAGTTCTGTTAGCAGTTTCTATAGTAATTCTTATATCATTTATTTGCGGATACAGTTCCTCTCCTAGAGTAAAGTTGGTTTGTATATTTTCATATGTTGTTATACTGTTTTTAATATCTATGAGTATGATATACAAGGTTTTAATTGAGGCTTTTAATAGAAAAACTAGCTTTAAACAGCTAAAGCTGATTGGATATACTTCAGATCAAATTGTAAAGATTATAAAACAAGAGAATTTTATGTTTTTTTCTGTTGTTTTAGGAGTGCCTCTTATTCATGTGATTATTCTGCTTTTTACTCATTTAAAGATAGGGGCTATAGGAATTACATTAGCTTTATTCCTAGCAGGAGCATTTGTAATTGTATTACTTATTACGTCACTAGCTTCTTATAAAATCTATAAAAATATGATTTTTAAATTTATTTGATAGGGGGAGAACTAATTTGAGCGAAGTAGTAGCTGCTAAAAATTTGATAAAGTTTTATGGAGATAAAAACAAATTTAAGGCCTTAGATGGTATAAATTTATCTATAAATGAAGGGGATTATATATGCATTATGGGTCCTTCAGGCTCCGGAAAAACAACTCTTTTAAACAACCTATCAACAATTGATATGCCTACCTCCGGAACAGTTAAAATAAACAATATTAATGTGCGATCTATGAATGAGTTTGATTTAGGAAAGTTCAGATATGAAAACTTAGGTTTTATATTCCAGGAGTTTAATCTTATTGATTCACTTACCATAAGAGAAAACATAGGAATACCTTTGGCTTTAGCAGAAAAGCCTGAAAGAGAGATAAATGAAAGGGTTGCTGTTATAGCTGAGAAACTTGGCATTTCTGATATCTTGGATAAGTTCCCAGTTGAATGCTCAGGTGGCCAAAGACAGAGGGCTGCTTCTGCTAGGGCATTAGTTGCAGAGCCTAAGATGGTAGTAGCAGATGAGCCTACAGGAAACCTTGATACAAAGAACTCACATGAGTTGTTAAAGATATTAAGGGAGCTTAACGAAAATGAGGGAATAACAATATTGATGGTTACTCATGATGCGATGATAGCTAGCTATGCTAAAAAACTTATACTATTAAGAGACGGGAAGATTGAAGAGACAATTGAAAGAGAAGGTTTAACTCAAAGAGAATTTTTTTATAGAATAGTTGAAGCTGCTACAAAAGAGTCTCAAGACTTATTTGAAGCTATGAAGGGGTAGGCCGTATTTGTATACGGCCTATCATTTATATATTCCCAAGAGAAACCCTGTTAAGATATTTTTTAGCTGTTTCTTCAGCCTTATACATAAAGTCTATGTCTGTAGGCGGACTCTTCATCTTATATCTAGGAAAGTATCTTGTAAGATGAAGAGGGATATCTTTATTTATATTGCTCAGAAAGCTTGATAATTCTCCTATTTCATCTATGTTGTCATTTTCACCGCTTACAACTAAGGTTGTTATCTCTACATGACAGGACTTTGCAGAAAGCTCTATGGTCTTAAGGACAGGCTTTAGGCTGCCGCCGCATATATCATTATAATACCTGTTACTGAAAGCTTTAAGGTCTATATTCATAGCATCTACATAGGGAAGAAGCGCCTTCAAAGGTTCTTCACTTATATATCCATTTGTGACTAAGACTACAGATTTATTTTTATCAGTTTCCTTTAATAATTTTGCAGTATCATAGACATATTCATACCATATACTGGGCTCATTATAGGTAAAAGCTATTCCTATATTATCCTCTGCATTAAGTATAGTTTCTACTAAGTCTTCTTTAGACATAAACTGGCTCGGAGGGATATATTGTGAAATAGTATAGTTTTGGCAGAAGCTGCAGGTGAAGTTGCAGCCAAAGCTTCCAACAGACAATATATAGCTGTTTGGCTTAAAATAATGCAAGGGCTTTTTCTCAATGGGATCTAGCGCCATTGAAGTAATCATACCGTAGTTTATACTGAACAGTTCTCCGTTTTCATGCAGTCTGACTTGACACTTTCCAACATGACCATCTTCAATTACACAATTATGAGGGCAAAGATAACAATGTATTTTATCTTTTAGTTTTTCAAAAAACATAGCTTTTTCTTTCATAAATATCACATCCTTAAGCCTTAGTCTTCTTTGTGTCTTATAACTCTGAATTTTTCCAGAGTATAATCATCATAAAGGTCTATACCTGCCTTACTAAGGGCAATGGAAATTTGCTCATCTACAGAGTCTACTCCTTCCAAGTCCGGAAGTAAAAGTCCTGAGCGGCCTCTGCTTCTTACTATAACTCCATATTCCTTTGGATTAAGCTCTTCTTTTTTTGCTGGTTCAGGCTCTGTCAAAACATCTACAGAAAAGTCTATATCTAAAAGTTCATCTTCTTCAACCTCACTGAATCTTGGGTCATTTACTCCAGCCTCAATAGCATTTCTTATTATTTCTTCTGCAACAGAATTTGTTGTTGGCAGGATTGTTCCTATACATCCTCTAAGCTCGCCATACTTTTTTAGAGAGACAAAAACTCCTCTTCTTATATTCTTCATTTCCTCGGGAATATAGTCAGGAATAGTTTTAAGCTCTATGCCCTTAGTTAAATAAGTTGTAAGGCTTTCACGTGCAAGTCTTACATAGGGATCAGTCTGTTGAAGCTTTTTCTTATGGTTAAGTTTTCTTAGATTTTCTATATCTTTAAGCTTTGAGGAATCTTCTGATAGAACATTAAATTTCATTACGCCGTAGCCTACTCCAAAGGTTCCTTCATAGCTTAATAAGTTGCCGTTAAACCTCTTTCCTTCCAGAGCTCCAAGCATTATGAATACAGAACGCCTTCCGCATTCTCCCGAATTACATACCGTTTCTCTATCCATGCCAAATAGTTTTAATATATCACCTTTTTCTAAAAGCTCAAGAAACTCCTTATCAAATTTTTCTCCATAAGGGCTGTAAGCATAAGGACCTTCTTCTTTTAACCTATGAGACAAATCACCACTTGCTATAAATACTACTTTTTCATTTACTTCCTCTACAGCTTTAGTTATCATCATACCAAATTTGTATAGCTCAATATCGCTAAAAGGAGCGTAGGTAATGTGAACAAGCTTAAAATCTTTATAATGCTCATTAATAAAATATAAAGGAACTAAAGCTCCATGGTCTATTGTAACTGAAGTTTCATACATCTCTAACAGTTCATTATTAGCCATAACAACAGGAATATTATTTTCAGCTGCTATTTGATGAATTTTGTTAGTAAGCTTCTTATCTAAAGAGAGTTCTAGTGTGACATTAGGCACTCCAAAATTTATAAGGCTTCCACGAAGCTTCTCTTCGTAAGCAAGTGCTATGGCGTCTTGAAACATTGTACCGTGAGGTGTAACAACAATAATTGTATCTGGAGCTATTTCTTTGATTTCTTTTCCGAGCTCGTGCATGCTTTGACCTGTAGCAGATATTTTTTCTTCTTCTCCTTTGCCTACTTCAGGAACAACAATTGGTGGATGAGGCATTAAATAAAATCCTTCTATACTCATAAGTTTTCTCCTTCGTAATATTATTTACCAATCTTATTTTTACCTATTTTTTTAATAAAATTAACTTATATAAAAATAGAGTGTCTTACTAAAAAGACACTCAAATATTTAGAACTATTTATTTATTGTTTTACCGCTTGTATTTACTGTATTACCCTTAAGAAATTTAAATCCTCCATTTTTAGAGTAAAGCACTGAAACAATTACTATTACAGAACAGATAACTAAGGTAGTTATCATTCCCCAATCCGAAGCTTTATACTGCACAAGCACTGGAGCAGCAAGCAAGGATACAAGGTTCATAACCTTTATCATAGGGTTTAGTGCAGGACCAGCAGTATCTTTGAGAGGATCGCCTACTGTGTCGCCTACAACGGCAGCCTTATGAGCTTCTGAGCCTTTGCCTCCATAAAGTCCATCCTCTATAGTCTTTTTAGCATTATCCCAAGAGCCGCCTGTATTAGCCATAAATACTGCAAGTAGCTGTCCTGAAACTATAACTCCAGCTAAGAAGCCGCCTAGAGATTCAACGCCAAGCAAAATTCCCACTACAAGAGGGCTTAATATACCTATTAGAGCAAGCCCTATAAGCTCTCTTTGAGCTGAAACTGTGCATATATCAACTGCATTTTGATAATCTGGCTTAACCTTGCCTTCCATAAGGCCTGGTATTTTAAATTGTCTTCTGACTTCCTCAACAATTTTTGAAGCAGCACGGGTTACTGCATTAATTATCAAGGAAGAGAAAAGCCAAGGTATACAAGCTCCGATTAATACTCCTATAAAAACTATGGGCTCGGATACACGAATTCCTGTAGATGCAAGCCTTAAGGCTTCACTAACCTTCATCTGACCTTGTATTTTAGTTACATCAGTTAAGAAAGAGCCAAACAAGGAAACAGCGGCAATAACAGCTGAACCTATAGCTACACCTTTAGTAATAGCTTTTGTTGTATTTCCTGTTGCATCGAGATGATCCATAACCTTTCTTGCTTTTTTATCAAGTCCGGCAAGTTCACCTATCCCATTTGCATTGTCAGAAATCGGCCCAAAAGAGTCCATGGCTACATTGTTTCCTGTAAGAGTAAGCATACCTATACCGGTCATAGCAACACCATATAAGACATAAGTTATTCCCATTCCATTATATATAAGCAGTGAAGTTAGTATTGTAATAGCGATAACTATTGTCTGCCAAACAGCACTTTCAAAGCCTTCAGCAAGACCTCTTAAGATAAGCGTTGCTGAACCTGTTTTTGAAGCAGCTGCAATATCTTTAACTGGTCTATAGTGAGTATCAGTAAAGTATTTTGTGATTTCATCAAGTACTAGTGCAAGTACAATACCTACACCAACTGAGAAGAAAGCTTTCCATTCATTCATGTAGAAGTGTGCCAGTAAAGCAAAAGAAGCTAAGCTAATTATTGCAGACACATGAAAGCCTTTATTTATAGAATCCATTGCATTATTATTTTTTAAGTCCTTAGAACCTTTTACAATATAAGTACCAATTATTGAAGAAAGAACACCGATACCTCTAACTAGTAGAGGGAAAACAATCCATTTTAACTCACCATGATTAAGGTTCATAAGTGCTAGACCTAGTATAAGACCTGAAACTATTGTTACCTCATAAGATTCAAAAATGTCTGCTGCCATACCGGCACAGTCGCCAACGTTATCACCAACAAGGTCAGCTATAACGGCTGCATTTCTTTCATCATCCTCTGGAATACCAGCTTCAACCTTTCCAACAAGATCCGCACCTACGTCAGCAGCTTTTGTATAAATACCCCCGCCTACTCTCATGAAAAGAGCCAGGAGGGTTCCGCCAAAGCCAAAGCCTAAGAGAGCGTCAGGAGCAGAAACACCAAATACCATAAATATTAAGGTTCCACCAAGAAGTCCAAGACCATCTGTAAGCATCCCTGTAATAGTGCCAGTTCTATAAGCAATTTTAAGAGCTTCACCAAAATTTCTGGTGGAAGCAGAAGCAACACGTACATTTCCCTCAACAGCCATTCTCATACCGAACTGTCCAACCATTAGTGAGAAACAGGCACCCATAACAAAAGCGATTGCACGCCCAACACCTATAATGATTTTTACAGAAGCTTCAGATTTGCCGGCAAAGCGGGTCATAGCTTCTTCTGAAGGAGGAACTACATAAACAGAAAGAAATAAAATGAAAGTAAGTACAATAATTAGAGGCACAATAGTTCTTAACTGTCTTTTAAGATAAGCATCAGCACCTTCCTTAATTGCGCCCCAAACTTCCTGCATTTTAGCGGTACCTTTATCATACTTGAGAATCTGACTTCTAAGCATTAAAGCGTAACCTAAGCCTAAAAATGCTATAAGTAAAACACACCAAATAGCAACTATCTCAAAGGTAGTCGCGTTAGTAAGACTAAACATTAAGACCAACTCCTTCGTCAAAAATATAAAAATTTTTCCCACTATATTATTATGTAAACGATTGTTAAAATCCTCTAAAAAATTACAATTTTGTATAATCATACAACAATGCTGTATAAATTTATAAAAAGTTTTGAAAAGCATTAAATAGTATATTATATTGAAGGTATGTGATATATTTTTGCAGCCAATTATGGAGGTTTTAAATGAAAAAGGATATAACTATTGTTTTAGCTCCGGATTCCTTCAAAGAGAGTATGACAGCAAAGCAGGCTTGTGAAGCTATGGAAAGAGGCATAAAAAAGGCTTCGGATAAAATAAATTGTGTTCATGTTCCAATGGCCGATGGTGGTGAAGGTACAATGCAGGCATTAGTTGATGCAACTAATGGAAAAGCATATTCCATTAAGGTAATTGGTCCTCTAGGTAATGAAGTTGAAGCACGATATGGTATTCTAGGAGATGAAGAAACGGGTGTATTTGAGATGGCAAGTTCAAGTGGAATTCAGCTGGTACCTTTAGAAAAAAGAAATCCGCTTATTACAACAACCTATGGAACAGGCCAGCTAATTAAAGCTTGTTTAGATAAAGGAGTAAAAAAGCTTTTAATCGGAATAGGAGGAAGTGCTACGAATGACGGTGGAGCTGGGATGATTCAGGCATTAGGAGGAAGGCTTCTAGATAGGGCTGGTAATGAAATAGGGTATGGAGGCGGAGAACTTGGGAAGCTTTCAAAAATAGATTTATCGAATTTTGATATTAGACTAAGT
The DNA here is from genome assembly GCF_016765585.1 of Clostridium rhizosphaerae. GTDB lineage: Bacteria > Bacillota > Clostridia > Clostridiales > Clostridiaceae > Clostridium_AT > Clostridium_AT rhizosphaerae. The sequence continues at coordinate 547,208 of NZ_JAESWC010000001.1, read as the reverse complement.
GAAATCTTAATTGATGTAGCTTGCGATGTTACAAACCCTTTGTGCGGACAAAGAGGAGCAGCTAACATATTTGGAATGCAGAAGGGGGCTGACCATGAAATGATTAAAATTCTGGATAATAATCTATATCATTATTCTCGTATAATAAAAGAACAGCTGGGAAAAGATGTACTAGAAGTGCCGGGAGCAGGAGCGGCTGGAGGTCTCGGAGCAGGACTTATGGCCTTTTTAAATGGAAATTTGAAAAAGGGAATAGATATGGTAATAGAGTATTCACATCTCGAAGAAAAAATTAAAGAGGCTGATATGGTTTGGACTGGCGAAGGAAGTATTGACTTTCAAACTCACTATGGAAAGGTACCAATAGGTGTAGCAGCTACTGCAAAAAAATATAATAAACCAGTAATAGCTTTAGCAGGCAGAGTTTCAGATGACATAGATATTCTCTATGAAAAAGGTATTGATGCTGTATTTGGGATAATGAAAGGTGTAACCTCTTTAGAAGAAGCTTTAATGAAAGGGCAAGAAAATCTAGAAAAAACTTCAGAAAATATTATCAGAGTGTTTAATTTGTTATAATATATATACAATGCAATAAAGTAATATTAATTTAATTTTAATAAAAGCGAGGGAAAAAATATGAATAATATGTTTGATAAAGTTATGGAATCAGTTAAATACATAGAAAGTAAAGTAAGTTTAAAGCCAGAGATAGCTGTTATACTTGGCTCAGGGCTTGGAAACTTAGTTGATGTAGTAGAAAACAAGCAATACATAGATTATAAGGATATACCAAATTTTCCACAGTCAACAGTAGCAGGTCATGAAGGAAGATTAGTTTTTGGAGATATTAAAGGGAAAACAGTACTTATAATGCAGGGAAGATTTCACTATTACGAGGGCTATACAATGAAGGAAGTTACTTATCCTGTTTATGTAATGCAGAAGCTTGGTATTAAAAAGCTTGTCGTAACAAATGCCTGCGGTGGTATAAATACAAGCTTTAAGCCAGGCACATTAATGCTTATTAAAGATTTTATAAACTTAATGGGAGATAATCCTTTGATGGGAGCTAATGATGAAAGATTTGGAGTAAGATTCCCTGACATGTCAGAGCCTTATAAGCTTAACTTTATAGACAAGGCAAAAGGTATAGCTGAAGAGCTAAATATTGAGCACGCTGTAGGTGTTTATGCAGGATTCTCAGGACCATATTATGAGACAGCTTCTGAAATAACCATGATTGGAAGAATGGGAGCTGATGCGGTAGGAATGTCTACTGTTCCGGAAACTATTGCAGCTAATTATTTAGGTATAGATGTACTTGGAATAGCCTGTATAACAAATATGGCAACAGGGATACAGAAAGTAAAACATTCACATGAAAGAGTAGTAGAAACAGCAAATAGAATTGCAACAGATTTATGTAGATGGGTACAAGAGATAATTAATGCATTATAATTTGTTTATAATAGCAGCTCAAGTGTATTGTAGGTGATAAAAGTGGAATACAACATTCTAGATATAATAAAAGCTGAAGATAAGAAAAATCCATTAACTGATGAAGAGATAGCAAATAAACTTGGTGTCTTAAGAGAAACTGTAACGGAATATAGAAAGGAATATGATATTCCAGATTCAAGACAGAGAAGAAAAGAATTTATAGTTAAAGATGCTTTAGAGATCTTACGAAAAGATATCAAGCTTTCTGATAGGGCATTTGCAAAAGAGTTAAATGAAAAAGGATATAATTTAGCAAGATATGCAGCAGCAAGTGTTAAAAAGGAAGTTATAGATATTTTAGAAAAAGAAAATATAAATAAAAGCTCAGATGTTAGTGAACTTCAGACAGAGCAAGTGATTGAATCAAAAAATTCTGATGATCCTTTTTCGGTTATAATAGGCCATGAGGGCAGTTTAAAGCTTCAGATTAATCAGGCGAAAGCTGCAATTTTATACCCTCCTCATGGTCTTCATACATTATTATTAGGACCTTCTGGAGTAGGAAAGAGTTACATGGCTGAAGTTATGTATGAGTTTGCCAAAACTACTAAAAACTTTTCAGAGGATGCTCCTTTTATGTTATTTAATTGTGCTGATTATGCAGATAATCCTCAGCTGCTTTTATCTCAGCTTTTTGGTTATGCAAAAGGAGCTTTTACAGGAGCAAATGAAAATAAAAAGGGAATTGTTGAGCTTTGTAATGGGGGAATACTATTTTTAGATGAAATCCACAGACTTCCTTCTGAAGGGCAGGAAATCCTTTTCTATCTAATAGATAGAGGAAAATTTAGAAGACTTGGAGAAACAGAAGTAACTAGAGAAAGCAAACTAATGATTATAGCAGCAACCACTGAGAGTCCGGAGAGCTCACTTCTTTTAACCTTCAGAAGAAGAATTCCTATGGTTATTGAAATACCTTCTGTAAAAGATAGGGCTTATGATGAAAGATTTCATATAGTGAAAAATTTCTTTTTAAATGAAAGTGTACGGCTTGGCAAAGATATCTTTGTAGGAAGAGATGTTATTAAAGCATTTATGACCTATGACTGTCCCGGAAATATAGGACAGCTCAAAAGTGATATTCAGGTTTGCTGTGCTAGAGGTTTCTTGCATTCTACTTTAAATAATAAAGAAAATGTAAGAGTAAACTTTCAGCATGTGCCTGATCATGTAAAAGAACAGGTCTTAACTGCCACCATAAATAGTAAAGAGCTTGAGCGATTTACTAAAGAGAATATTATAGTATCTTCTAAAGGTGTAGAGATTTTATATAAAGACCAGTATAGCTCGGTTGAAAGGGATAATATATATCAGTTTATTGAAGATAAATACAAGGAGCTTAAATCTGATGGCTATAGTGATAAGGATATTAATAAGGTAATAGGTCAACAAGTAGAGGATGAACTTATGAGATTTGCATCTTCTATTAATTTAGCAGCTTCAAATACCCAAGAAATTGTGAATATTATTGGCGAAGATATGCTTAAAATTACTGAGGATGTTTATAAGTTAGCTAAAAAATATATAAATGGCCTACAAAGAAAAGTTATTTATCCTCTTGCAATCCATTTAAGTTCAACCTATGACAGGATATTGAATAGGAGAGAAATAGTAAATCCTAATTTAAATATGGTTAAAGATAAGTACAGCAATGAGTATAAAGCTTCTGAGAAGGCTGGAGAACTGATCAACAATAGACTAAAGATAGAACTGCCAGAAGATGAAATTGGCTTTATTGCAATGTATCTAAAGCATTTTCAGGAAGAAAGCAAGCTAGAGGAAGGGCGAGTTGGAGTAATAGTTTTATCTCATGGAAGGGTAGCCTGTGGAATGGCAGAGGTAGCTAACAGACTGCTTGGGGTTAATCATGCTGTGGGGCTTGAAATGGACCTTAGTGATTCACCAAATATAATGCTTGAGAGAACTACTAAGCTTGTTCAAAAGATTAACCAAGGTAAAGGATGCATTATACTTGTAGATATGGGTTCCTTAACAACTTTTGGAGACATAATAACTGCCAAAACAGGAATTCCAACCAGAGTAATTGGACGAGTAGATACTCTGATGGTATTAGAATGTGTAAGGAGAGCCATTCTTCCTGAGGATACTTTAGACAGTATCGCAGATGAAATAGATAATAAAGATAATCCTTATAGGTATTCTAAAGTTGATATGCAGGATAAAGGCAAGGCTATAATTACCTTATGTATAACGGGTGAAGGTTCAGCAGCGAAGGTTAAGGAATATATTGAGAATTCTTTAGGTGAAAGTGTCAGAGATGTTGATATAATACCTTTAGGATATATGAATAATGATGATATTGCAGCTACTATTGATAGAATTTCGAGAACAAAGCAGGTGCTTGCAATAGTAGGAACTATAAATCCAGAACTTAAGGATATTCCTTTTATATCTGTTGAGGGACTAATAACAGGTAAGTTGATTGGCAGGCTTAAAAAAGTAATAAGAAATGAAAACATATTTATCAACAGATTATCAGAGGTAATACCACCAGATGTTATTCTTCCTGAAGAAAATTATAAATATAAGGATGAAGTTATAGATAAGATAGCAGAGAATTTAATCACAGAAGGTTATGTAGAAGAAGGTTTTCTTTTAAGTGTCTACAGAAGAGAGGCTTTAGGCACTACCTATCTAAAAGGGGGTATAGCTATCCCGCATGGAGATAGCAAGTATGTTACAAAACCAACCATTGCTATTACAAAACTGGCCAATCCTATAAATTGGGATGGGGTTAATAATGTGGATTTAATTTTTATGATTGCTCTAAAAGAAGATTCTAAAGATTATTTTGAGCAGTTATACAGGATAATATCTAGTGTTGACGCACTCAAAAGGATAAGGGAAGCAAAAGATAAAGAGGAAATATCAAATATTTTATTTAAAAATACAATACCAGCCAAATAAGTTGGCATCATAATTGCTATTTATAATAGTGACAATAAGGAGGTTGATAAAATGGATATCAAAAACTTCCCAAAGGTCACTATTATTTTGCGTGGATACAATTATAATCAAGCAAGAACAGTTATGAAAGCATTAGTTCAAAGTAATATCAGAGCTGTAGAGATAACAATGAATACTGAAGGCGCAGTAGAAACAATTAGTAAGCTTTCAAAAGAATTTGGAGACACTATGTATGTTGGTGCGGGAACTGTAACAACAGTTAAACAGGCAGAAGCAGCAATAAATGCAGGTGCAAAATTCATTCTTTCTCCAGTAATGCTTTCTAAAGAAATAATAGACCTTTGCAGGGAAAATTCAGTTATATCAGTACCAGGAGCAATGACTCCTACGGAAATATATAAATCTTTTGAATATGGAGCAGATATAGTTAAGGTGTTTCCAGCAATAAGCTGTGGAACAAAATTTTTTAAAGATGTAAAAGCTCCACTCGGAGAACTTTCATTGATGGCTGTGGGCGGTGTCTCAAAGGAAAATGCAAAAGATTTCTTTAGAGACGGAGCAGATTTCTTAGGAATAGGCTCAGGTGTCTTTAATAAAGAAGATATTGAAAATGAAAACCTTGAAGGATTAATTAATTCCCTTAAAGAGTTTGAAGAAAAAATAAACTAGGAGATATAGACATGAGCGCAGGAATAGATTTTGCAAAAGATTTAGTTTTTAAGGATTTAGAGTTTTCAAGTAATACAGAAGTATTAAAGTTTTTATCCTCAAAACTTCAAGAAAAAGGATATGTTAAGGAAGGGTATCAAAAAGCTATTTTAGATAGAGAAGAAGAATATCCAACAGGACTTCCATCAGCAGATATAAAAATAGCAATACCTCATGCGGATCACAATTTAGTAAACAAGGCGACCTTGGCCATTGGAGTTTTAAGGAAGCCGGTAGAATTTAAATCCATGGAGGATCCAGATAAATCTTTAGATGTTAGTGTAATTATAATGCTTGCATTAAGTGAACCTCATGGGCACATTGAAATGCTTCAAAGGGTTGTTAAATTAATTCAAAATCCAGAAGTACTAAGGGAAATTGTTGAAGCACCTTCAACAGATGAAGTAATAAATAAGCTGGAACCTTATTTAATAGCTTAAGAAGATAAGAAGATAAGAAGAAAAGAATATAAAAATATAAATATACGGAGGTTAAAGTCCTAAATGGACTTTAACGAGTAATTTGCGAGCGGGAGCGAGTGATTTAAACTACTCAGTGCTTCCGACTATAAGGAGGAAATAAAAAATGAAAAAAGTATTAGTAGCATGTGGAAACGGAATCGCAACATCAACAGTTGTGGCAATGAAAATCAGAGAGGCTTGTGAAGAGAATGGAATAAACGTAAACGTTAACCAGTGTAAGCTTTTAGAAGTATCATCAAAGGTTTCAGACTATGATCTTTTAGTTACTACAGGAAAGTTTACAGGAGCAGAAGTTAATATTCCTGTAATAGGAGCTATATCATTATTAACTGGTATAGGTGAAGAGGAAACAATAAAAGAAATTATTAATGCCTTAAAATAATAATATTTTAATAATAAAAGGGGGATTTACAAATGCAGGAACTTTATAAAATATTTCAGGTAGTGCTAAATGACGCAGGCCCTACTGTAATGCTTCCAGTAATCATATTAATTATAGGACTTATCTTCAGAGTTAAGCCAGGAAAGGCTTTTAGATCCGGTTTATTAGTTGGAATAGGTTTTGCAGGTATCAAACTTGTTATAAATTTACTTTCCTCAAACCTTGGACCAGCTGCTCAGGCAATGGTTAAAAACTTCGGTATAAAACTAGATACACTTGATATAGGCTGGGGAGCTATAGCAGCAGTAACTTGGTCATCACCAATAATACCAATATTAATATTTGCAATATTACTTACTAACATCGTAATGCTTGTTCTTAAGAAGACAAACACACTAGACGTTGATATTTGGAATTATCACCATATGGCTATAGTTGGTATAATGACTTACTTTGTAACAAAGAACGTTATTCTTGGTATAGCTGCAGCAATAACAATGGCAGTTATAGCATTTAAAATGTCAGACTGGTCAGAAAACCTTGTTAGTGACTACTTTGGACTTCCTGGAGTATCACTTCCAACAATGTCTGCACTTTCATCTTTAGTAATTGCAGCACCATTAAACTGGTTATTAGATAGAATTCCAGGAATAAATAAATTAAACTTCAGCGTTAAAGATGCTAAGAAGTATTTAGGATTATTCGGAGAACCAATGATGATGGGACTTATCCTTGGAGGAGTTATTGGAGCTCTAGCTAAATACAACACTACAAAAGTTCTTAATATAGCAGTTAACATGGCAGCAGTAATGGTTCTTATACCAAAAATGACTTCCTTATTCATGGAAGGTTTAATGCCAATATCAGAAGCAGCTAAGAAGTTTACAAAAGAAAAATTCAAGGGAAGAAAATTCTTAATAGGATTAGACGCAGCAGTTGTAGTTGGAAATCCAGAAGTTATAACAACTTCTTTAATAGTAATACCTTTAACAATAGCTATGGCAGTTATCCTTCCAGGAAACAGAATGCTTCCATTTGCTGACTTGGCAGTTGTTCCATTCAGAGTAGCAATGGTAGTTGCATTAACAGAAGGAAATCTTGTAAAGAACATTATCATAGGTCTTGCATGTACAGGAGCAATACTTCTTGCGGGTACTAACACAGCACCAGTATTAACAAATCTTGCAAAATCTACAGGTATAGATTTAGGAATGGCAGGAGGAGCGCTTATTTCTTCCTTCGCAGCAACAAGCTTAACAGTAAGCTTTATAGTTTATAAGGTGTTTACAGGAAACTTAATTATAACCCTACCAGTATTCTTTGCAGCATTTATAGCAATTTGGGTTTACATTGAAGTTATAAAGAAGAAAAAACAAGCTAAAAACGAAGTAGTAGAAGAAGCAGTATAAGATAAATTCGAGGTGATATAAGTGAAAATAACAGCAGTTAAAGTATACAAAATAAAACCAAGATGGATATTTATAAAAATTAGTACAGACGAAGGAATAGATGGATGGGGCGAGCTTATATCAGGAACAAAGACAGAAACAGTTGTTGCTGGTGCCAATGAAATGGGTAAATACCTTATAGGAAGAAATCCTTTTGAAATAGAAAGACTCTGGCAGGAGCTTTACCGCTCCTTCTTCAGAGGCGGCCCAATCAACATGACTGTAATCTCCGGAATTGAAATGGCACTTTGGGATATAAAAGGAAAGGCCTTCAATATTCCTGTGTATGAATTTCTAGGGGGAGCAGCTAGAGACAGGATAATGGTTTATTCCTGGATTGGCGGAGACAGACCTTCAGAGGTTGTTAAAGAAGCTCTTGATAGAAAAGAAAGAGGTTTCCAGGCAATTAAAATGAATGCAACTGAAGAGCTTCACTATATAGATTCCTTCAAGAAGGTTCAGGCAGTTGTAGATAGAGTTGCATCAATTAGAGAAGCAGTAGGTTATGACTTAAATATAGGTGTAGACTTCCATGGAAGAGTTCATAAGCCAATGGCAAAGGTTCTTGCAAAAGAACTTGATCCATATAAATTAATGTTCCTTGAAGAGGTTGTACTTCCAGAAAATGAAGAAGCTTTTGCTGAAGTAGCAAAATATACTTCGACACCTCTTGCAACAGGTGAAAGACTGTACACTAGATGGGAGTTTAAAAATATTCTTAAGAATGGTGTTATAGATATAATTCAGCCAGACTTAGCTTTAACAGGCGGTATACTTGAAGGAAGAAAAATTGCAGCAATGGCCGAAGCTTTTGATATTGCGGTAGCACCTCATGCACCATACGGGCCAATAGCTCTTGCAGCAACACTGCAAATGGATGTATGTACTCCAAACGTATTTATTCAAGAGCAAAGCTTAGGGATACACTATAATAAAGGTTTCGATCTTCTAGACTTTGTTAAGAATAAAGAGATATTTGAATACAAGGATGGTTATGTAAATATCCCAACTAAGCCAGGCCTTGGACTAGAAATTGATGAAGATTTCGTTGAAAAAGTTGCACTTGAAGGTCTTAACTGGACTAATCCTAAGTGGAAAAACTACGACGGAACTATTGCGGAATGGTAACATTTTGCTTCGCAAAATAATGTAGAATGTAAAATGTAGAATTTAGAATGAAGGAAGCTTTGCAAGCAAAGCTTAATTAAATATCGGTGCGAAGCACCTTCTGATTTGAAAATCCCTGTAAAGGGATTTTCTTCATTCATTCTATATTCTTAATTCTACATTCTACATTAAATTTAGGGGGTGTTTTTTTGAACTATAAGCTAATCTGCATTGATTTAGACGGAACTTTATTGGATAATGATTGTCAGATATCAGAAAAAAACAAGGCAGCTCTAAAAGCAGCAGTAGATAAAGGTATTCGCATAGCTTTCACAACCGGAAGAATGTTTACTTCCGCAAGGCTTCACGCCAGTAAAGCTGGGATTAATGTGTCTATTATCGGCTCTAATGGAGCATATATTAGAGAAATAGATGGAGAAAAAGCAATTTTTGAGCGTCCATTAGATAGACAAGGCTTTGATAAGATTTGCGATGTTATTGAAAGATATAAATTAGATATAAATTTTAATACTTTTGACAGAGTTATTACAGATTATGAGCTTCCTCCAACGAATAATCATGTTTTGGCAAATAAAACCGTTTCTGAGGAACTTAAGATTAAGTTTGGAGTTCATAAAAATCTTAGGGAAATTTATGATATCTATGAGGAAGGTTTGCTTAAAGTTTTAATGTTTTCTAAAAATGGTAAAGAAACAATTAAAAAAGCCAGAAAGGAGCTTGAGGAATTTGACGGACTTGAGATATCAAGCTCAAAGGCAGATAACCTTGAAGTAATGACTAAAGGAATGACAAAGGGAACTGGTATTAGAGCTCTTGCCAGAATATTAGGAATAAGTCAGGAAGAGATAATGTGTATTGGGGACAGCGAAAATGATATCTCCATGTTTAACGCGGCAGGACTGAAGGTAGCGATGGGAAATGCAACGGAAGAATTAAAAGCTATGGCTGATTATGTAACTGATACCAATATTAACTCAGGAGTCGGCAAGGCTATTGAAAAGTTTATATTATAATTAAAGACTCAGTGAAAAAGGTGTTGTCTATTAGAAGACAGCACCTTTAATAATTACAATAAAAATTTTATACATACAGGACTTGGCATTGAAATTGAATGTCCAGTTTTGTTGAGCCTTCCTGTATTTTTATCTATCCTGAATACTACGATATTATTTGTATTCATATTTGCAGCAAGTAGGAAGTTTCCGCTTGGATCTATTTCAAAGTCGCGAGGATGATCTCCTTCTGTAGGAACATGTTCAATCAGTGAAAGTTTTCCCGAACCGGCATCTATTTTAAATATTGCAATACTGTTGTGCCCTCTATTTGAGGCATATAGATAATTTCCATCAGGAGATATATGGATTGCAGCTCCGATACTTTCTCCGCTAAAATCCTCTGGTAAAGCATTAAAATATCCAATTTCTTTAAAGTTTCCATTGGAAGAATTATATTGAAGAGCTAAAACTTCAGAACTAAGCTCAGTTAAGACATAGGCAAATTTTCCATTAGGATGAAATGACATATGTCTTGGGCCAGAGCCAGGTTTGAAGATTATTTCATTAGACTTTGTTAAAGTTCCTTTATTAAAATCATAAATGACAACTTTATCAATCCCGAGATCTACTACACACAAATATTTGTCATCAGGTGTGAGCTGTGCAAAATGAGCATGTGCCTTTTCTTGTCTGTCTTTATTTGGACCTGATCCTTCATGCTGAACTTTACAAGAATAAGATTGTATACTTCCGTCCTCATTAATTGGAAAAGCTTCTGCAGTTCCCATATGATAGTTTGCTGATAAAACATAGTTATCCTTGCTGTCTAAGCTTACATAGCAAGGTGAGCTGCCTAGCTCTATTTCATAGTTTAAGAAATTAAGTTTTCCTGTATTATCATCAATAGAATATGCAGCTGTACCGCCCTTATCATTTACTTTGATAACAGAATATAAATATTTGTTATTCTTAGAAATGTTTAAGTATGTAGGATTAGAAGCTTCCGCTGCTAATGATATATTATCAATTTTTCCGGTATTAGAATCAAATGAAAAGGTATAAATGCCTTTACTCTCTCCTTTAGTATAAGTTCCGATGTAGGCTCTAAATTTTTTATTATTCATATGAAATTCCTCCTTTTAGTGGGAAACACTGAGTAATTTAAAACTCTCGCTCCCGCTCGAAAATTGGTCGTTAAAGTTCATTTAGACCTTCAACCTCTGTATGACTTTCGTTATTATAGTTAAAATATATCATAAAACAATACAAATAACTTAGTTTAATAAATGTTTTCACAAAATATTTATTATTTATAAGTTGAGTTCATTTTCTGTATATTACTTATTAAATACTGTGCAGTAATTTCCCTCAGGGGTTCTGCATCTTGAACAACTTACACATATGGCTCTTTTTCTATCCCCTGTTTTCCACCTTTTGATTAAGTCAGGTTCAGCAAGCAATGGTCTTGATAAAGCAAAATATGTAATATTAGTTTCATTTAGAACTTTTTCTATAGAATTAATATCTCTAAAGCCACCAACTGTGATTATAGGTATTTTAAGCTCATCACTTATTATTTTTGCATATTCAGTAAAATAGCCTTCCTTTTGTATGGCGTAATTATCATAAACTTCTCCTGCCATATTTCTTGCTTTACCATGCACATTTCCTGAAAGCTCTATTGCATCAACTCCGGCCTCTTCAAGCTTTCTGCAAATTTCCTTGGTTTCTTCAAAGTTTAGTCCGCCTTCAAAAAATTCAGTTGCAGTAAGCTTAACTAAAATAGTGAAATCCTTCCCTACCTTTTCTCTCATTTTATAATAAATTTCTAATAAAAATCTCATTCTATTTTCTAAGCTGCCGCCATATTCATCAGTTCGTCTATTATAATAAGGACTTAAAAATTGATTTATAAGATAAGTATGAGCACCATGTATCTCTACCCCGTCAAAACCAGATTCTTTTGCACGTCTTCCTGCTTCTGCAAAAGCATTAACTATATAGTCTATTTCTTCCTTAGTCATAGTTTTGCCTGTGACCTTTGTTCCTATTTCAGGTACCTCACTTGGAGCATAAATAATTCTTTCACCTACATTATAGGTAGTTTTTGTTCCGCCATAAGCAATTTGAAGAACTATTTTTGAACCGCCCGTATGAACGATATTTGTAAGCTTTTTATATTCAGAAATAAAGGAATCATTATAGATGCCCATCATTCCAGGATTAGGCTGTTCTTCCTTTACGATATTAGCATATCCTGTAATAATAAGACCAAGCTCATTGCAAGCTAAGACTTTATAAGTATCATAAAGCTTCTCTGTAAGATGGCCGTCTTTATCAGCCATGTTCTCCCATGTAGCACTTCTGATAAATCTATTTTTTATTGCTATGTTTCCTAACTTGGTTTCCTCAAATAATCTTTTCATTTATTAAGTCCTTTCTGTATAATTATTGTGGTTAACACAACAATAATTATATAAAAATATAAATGAATGAACAATAAGACAAATAAATTTAGCTGGCTAACAAAATATTTTCTTGATCAAAATATTCATGTAAACGAATAACTAGGATGTAATAAATTTAAAGAATGTAGTGATATCAATACTTATACTTATTTTATTAACAAATATTAAATATAATTAGACAACTATTGACTAAAAAATATAGTGGTGATAATATAATAACATGTTTAGGCGACTAACTAAATTGAGGAGAGATTGATAAATGATTTCATGGGATAAGGATTCACTGTTTGCATTGTTTTTTCAAGTAATCAAGTTACAGCACAAAAGAATGCATACATATCTTGAAAAAATAAATATTTACCCAGGTCAGCCGCCGCTTCTTATGGCTCTGAATTTTAAAGACGGTCAAAGTCAGAAAGAGTTAGCAGAAAAGCTGGCTATAAAGCCTGCAACAATTACAGTTATGATTGGAAGAATGGAGAAGGCTGAACTTATTACCAGAAAACAGGATTCTGAGGATCAACGTATTTCCAGGGTCTACATAACTGAAAAAGGCAGAGAGATTTGCAAGCAGTCAATGGAGATTGTAAACAGTATAAGTGATGAATGCTTCAGCAACTTTACAGAAGAAGAAAAGGCACTACTTCGAAGAATGTTCATGCAGATGCGTGATAATCTTATTGAAGCGAGCAATAAAAAAGAAAATGTATAACTAGATATTAAGGACAAGGAGATGATTATTTGTGGCTAAACTATTTAGATTTTTAAAGCCGTACTCAAGTTATATCGGCGCTATTTTAGTGCTTTTGTTTTTTCAAGCAATGGCAGATTTATACTTACCTACATTAATGTCTGATATCATTAATAACGGTGTAGTTAATGGTGACTCAGTCTATATTATGAAAATAGGTGGTTTTATGCTTCTTGTAGCACTTGGAGGGGCGGTATGCATGATTTCAGCAAGCTATCTTTCTTCTAGAACAGCTACTGGTTTTGCAAATGATTTGAGGAAGAATATTTTTACAAGAGCAGAAAGCTTTTCGCTACATGAGTTTGATAAAGTAGGAACTTCATCAATGATAACAAGAACCACAAACGATGTTACTCAAATTCAGCAGGTAACAGTAATGGCGCTCAGAATGATGATTTATGCCCCTATAATGGCAATTGGTGGTATTATAATGGCTATAACAAAGGATAAGCAATTAACGTGGGTGCTCGCTGTTGCTATTCCTCTTTTAGGGCTTGTAATATTTTTTGTAGCTAAAACAGCAATACCTTTATTTAAGTTAATGCAGAAGAAAATTGATAAAATAAATCTTGTTTTACGTGAAAATCTTACAGGTATTAGAGTAATACGTGCTTTTAATAGACAAGAGGATGAAAAAGTACGCTTTGAGGAAGCAAGTATTGATTTAACTAACACAGCTATTAAGGTTAACAAAATGATGGCTGTTGTTATGCCAATTATGATGCTTATTATGAACCTTACAAGTGTATCTATTATTTGGTTCGGGGGCATTCGTATAGACAATGGCGATATGCAGGTTGGAGATATGATGGCTTTTATACAATATGCTATGCAGATTATGTTCTCATTCCTAATGCTTGCTATGATGTTTGTACTAATTCCTCGTGCTGAAGCTTCAGCTGAAAGAATTAATGAAGTACTTGATATGGAACCAGAAATCGTTGATCCTAAGAGTGCTGATAAAGCAGATAAAGAAAGAGGCTATATAGAATTTAAGAATGTTAACTTTAGTTATCCTGGTGCAGAGCAGCCAGCTATAGAGGATATAACCTTTAGCGCAAGGCCGGGAGAAACAACCGCTATAATTGGCGGTACTGGTTCAGGTAAATCTACTCTTATAAGTTTAATACCACGCTTTTATGATGTTCAAAGCGGAAGTATTTTAGTTGATGGGGTAGATATTCGTGAGATGACACAAGAGAATTTAAGAAGCAAGATAGGTTTTGTGCCTCAAAAGGCCGTACTTTTTACAGGAACCATAGCCGAAAATATTAAGTATGGTAAAGAAGATGCTACAGATGAAGAAGTAAAACATGCATCAGAAGTTGCTCAAGCAGCAGACTTTGTTTCTAAAATAAAAGAAGGCTACGAATCGGTTATTGCTCAAGGTGGTAATAATGTTTCTGGAGGACAAAAGCAGAGACTTTCAATAGCAAGAGCACTTGTTAGAAAACCGGAAATATATATCTTTGACGATAGCTTCTCAGCTCTAGATTTTAAAACGGATGCAAAGCTTAGAAGAGCGCTAAAGGATGAAACTAAAGACGCTACAGTTATAATAGTTGCACAAAGAGTAAGTACAGTAATGGATGCAGATAGAATTATAGTTTTAGATGAAGGTAAGATTGCAGGAATCGGAAATCATAAAGAACTTTTAGCCAGCAATGAAATTTATCGTGAAATTGTATCTTCACAGCTTAGTGAAGAGGAATTAGCTTAAGAGCAGAAGGGAGGCTAAAATATGAGTGAGAATAATAAGCAAAGACCAGCAGGCAGAGGTCCTATGGGCGGTGGACCACCAATGGGCCGAGCAGTTGAAAAAGCGAAGGACTTTAAAGGGACAATAAGAAGACTTATGAAATACTTGCTGCCTCGTAAGTTTAACCTTATAGCGGTATTTATTACTGCTATTATAAGTACAGTATTCAGTATAGTAAGCCCTAAGGTTATGGGTAAAGCGACAACAAAGCTTTTTGAGGGCCTAATGGGAAGATATATGTATTATGCTCAGATATCAAAGGCGGCAGAAGCAGTAAAAAAAGGAGCAGACCCAAGCATATTAAACAAGCTAAAGCAAATGGAAGTTCCTAAGGTGGATTTTGATTATATAGGGAAAATAGTAGTTATATTAATAGGATTATATTTAATAAGCTCGTTATTTAATTATATTCAGCAGTACATTATGTCTAGTGTTGCGCAAAATACCGTATTTGATATGCGTAAGGATGTTAATGACAAGCTAAATAAACTTCCTCTTAAATATTTCGATGCCCGTACTCATGGTGAAATATTAAGTCGTGTTACTAATGACTTAGATACGGTTGCTTCAACTCTTCAGCAGAGTTTAACTCAGCTTATAACTTCTGTAGTAACAATAGTAGGTATAATAGTAATGATGCTTACAATAAGTCCAGTACTCACACTTGTTACTATAACTACACTGCCGATATCTGTTTTAATAACAATAACTATAGCCAAGAATTCACAAAAGTTTTTTGCAGAGCAGCAAAAAATTATTGGAGAATTAAATGGCCATGTTGAAGAAATGTATACTGGGCATAAAATTGTAAAGGCCTTTGGTCATGAAGATAAGGCTATTAAAGAATTTGATGATATAAATGATAGATTGTTTAATGTAGGCTGGAAGGCACAGTTTGTTTCGGGTATTATAATGCCTATGATGAACTTTGTTAACAACATTGGATATGTACTTGTAGCAGTAGTTGGTGGTATATATGTAACCAAAGGTAAAATTACCGTTGGTGATATTCAAGCATTTATTCAATATTCAAGACAGTTTGGTCAGCCTATAGTTCAAACTGCAAATATAGCTAATATCCTTCAATCAACAGTTGCAGCTGCTGAACGTGTTTTTGAAGTTTTAGATGAAATTGAAGAAGTTCCCGAAAAGGAAAATTCTAAATTAATTAAAGCTCCAAAGGGTGAAGTTAGATTTGAGCATGTTAAATTTGGTTACAAAGAGACAGTTACTCTTATGGAAGATATGAATATAGAAGTTAAACCTGGTCAAACTGTTGCTATTGTTGGGCCAACTGGAGCAGGTAAAACTACAATGGTAAATCTTCTTATGCGTTTCTATGAAATTCAAGGCGGAAGGATTACTATTGATGGATTAGATATAAGAGATATGAAGCGTGGTGACCTACGTACAATGTTTGGTATGGTACTTCAGGATACTTGGTCCTTTAATGGAACTATTAAAGATAATATAGCTTATGGACGTAAGGGTGCTAGCTTTGAAGATGTTGTTAAAGCAGCTAAGGCAGCTCATGCAGACCACTTTATAAGAACTCTTCCTGAAGGCTATAATACAGTATTAGATGAAGAGGCTTCCAATATATCACAAGGTCAGAAGCAGCTTTTAACAATAGCTCGTGCAATACTTGCAGACCCTGCTATATTAATACTTGATGAAGCTACCTCTTCAGTTGATACAAGAACAGAAGTTCAAATACAAAAGGCTATGAATAACCTAATGCAAGGAAGAACTTCCTTTGTTATAGCACATAGACTTTCAACTATTCGTGATGCTGATTTAATCCTTGTTATGAATAATGGAACAATTATTGAGCAGGGAAATCACCATGAGCTTCTTGAAAAAGGCGGATTTTACGCTGATTTATATAACAGTCAGTTTACTGGTGCTAATTTAGATAGCGAAGCAGTATAATAAATAATAGTAATAATAGTGGAACTTTCGGCAGAAAATAGCTGAGAGTTCCATTTTATAATATTTTTTATAAAACCTGAGAGGAGAAAGTAAAAATGATAAATTTCAATTACTCAATTCCAACTAAAATTTTCTTTGGAAAGGATCAAGTAAAGGTACTTCCAGAACAAATAAAGAATTATGGCTCCAAAGTACTTATTGCTTACGGCGGAGGAAGCATAAAGAAGATGGGTTTATACGATAAGGTTATTGAGCTATTAAAGAGCAACAATATAAGTTACTGGGAGCTTCCAGGCATAGAGCCAAATCCAAGAGTAACAAGCGTTAGAAAAGGTGCTGAGCTTTGTAAGGAGCATAATATAGACTTGGTTCTTGCGGTAGGGGGAGGTAGCTCTATTGACTGCGCAAAGGTTATAGCGGCAGCAGCTAACTATGAGGGTGATGCATGGGATTTAGTGCTTGACCCTAGAAAGATAACTAAAGTAACTCCAGTTGCAAGTATATTAACACTTTCAGCAACAGGCTCAGAAATGGATGCCGGAGCAGTAATTACAAACTTGGAAACTAATGAAAAATTAGGAACAGGACATCCTGATATGGCACCAAAATTTTCCATATTAGATCCTACATATACTTTTACAGTTCCTAAAAATCAAACAGCAGCAGGAACAGCAGATATAATGAGTCATATTTTTGAAGTTTATTTTAATCTTACAGAAGGTGCTTACCTTCAAAATAGAATGGCTGAAGCAATGCTTAAGACTTGCATTAACTATGGAAGAAAAGCAATGGATGAGCCGGAAAACTATGAAGCAAGAGCAAATCTTATGTGGACTTCAAGTCTTGCAATAAATGGACTTTTAACTTATGGTAAAGCAACAAGCTGGAGTGTTCATCCAATGGAGCATGAATTAAGTGCTTACTATGATATTACTCATGGAGTTGGGCTTGCAATATTGACACCGGCTTGGATGGAATATGTTTTAAGTGATAAGACTGTAGATAAATTTGTTGAATACGGAGTTAATGTTTGGAACATCGATTCAAGCAAAGATAAATATGAAATAGCTAAAGAAGCTATAAACAAAACAAGAGAATTCTTTAAATCTTTGGATATTCCTATGACACTTAGAGAAGTAGGAATAGGTGAGGAAAAGCTTGAAGAAATGGCAAAGCAGGCTGTTAGAAGAGGCACTCTTGGAAACTTTAGGCCATTAGAAGCTGAAGACGTACTAAAGATATTTAAAGCTGCTTTTTAATAAAAATGCTGGGCATAGGAGATACATATGCTCAGCATTTTTTATACTAATAATTGAAAAATAATTGGCACATATTATAATCAGATAAAATTGTAATGGAGGCTAAATAAGTGGAACTTGAATATTTGATTAAAGCTATTGTGCCTTATATAATTCATTCACTTGAGTTGATCGGAATTTTTATAATAGTTGTGGCAACTATTAAGGCGTTTTATATTTATCTTAAAACTATAACTAATCCCAATAAAAATCAGATAAAGATTGATTTTGCAGAATCTGTAGCTCTTGCAATAGAATTTAAGCTTGCAAGCGAAATCATAAAGACTGTAATTATTCATACTATGAATGATTTATATATCCTTGGAGCTGTAGTACTAATAAGAATTGTATTAACTTTTGTTATTGATTGGGAAATTAAACAATTTCAAAACAAGAATCATAATGCAAATACAAAGCAATAATTACTGGAAAAATTTAAGTATTAGTGTTTTAATATATCTATGATTTATATAAATTATGGGTGGGGTTAGATATGAACTATTACTATATATTTTACTCTTTTTTAGTATATTCCTTTCTAGGCTGGACATTAGAGGTTATTTATCACATATATACTGAAAAAAGATTTGTGAATAGAGGCTTTTTATATGGACCTGTTTGTCCTATTTATGGAGCTACATCGGTACTTTTAATTTTAACTTTAACATCAATAAGCAGCAATATATTTTATGTGTATATGGGTGGTGCTGTTGCAGCCACTCTAATAGAGCTGATAACTGGATTTTTAATGGAGCTGTTTTT
Source organism: Clostridium rhizosphaerae (assembly GCF_016765585.1). Lineage (GTDB taxonomy): Bacteria > Bacillota > Clostridia > Clostridiales > Clostridiaceae > Clostridium_AT > Clostridium_AT rhizosphaerae. Next base: position 528,664 of record NZ_JAESWC010000001.1, on the reverse strand, counting down.
TCATACAAAATGGTGGGACTACTCAACAGAAAAGTTTAATTTTAAGGGATATATATGCTTAAGATTTTCACTTTTTTGGGGGCTGTTAGCTATTTTCTTCATGAAAATTATCAATCCTATAATTTCTAATTTTACATATTGGATTTTAAATAATTTTGGACAAGTATTATATAATATATTATTAATTATTATAATAGTTGATATAGCCCTAACTATAAATAGCTTAATCACCTTTAGAAGGTTATTTATTGAAATTCAGGATGTAATATCAGAAACAAAAATAAATATAGATAAATTAATAGAAGCAAGATTAAGTAAGGAAACTATTTTAACAATCCAGCAGAGAATAAATTATCTTGGAGATATTAAGGACAGGCTTGCAAAGAGAGTAAGCTTAAGACATAGAGAACTGTTACGAGCATATCCTCATTTAACTTCTAAGAGATTTGAAGGAGCTATAGAGGAAATTAAGAAGAGAATAGATAAGATAAATATAAAAAAATGATATTTTTATTTAAGGTAGAGTTCTATATTTTGTAGGGCTCTATTTATTTTTGTTAGATTTTAGGTACATATAATTTATTAAGCCTGGCAAGCATATAAAGTGAAATTAAAAAATGAATTAAGGTGAGAATATGAGAAAGTTGGCAGCATTATTAGTTTCAGTTTTTTTCATTTCAAACAATGTATGCGCTGTTAAGGCAGCAAATAATAAAATTGAAAATCAAAACTATATTGCAACGATGAAGCAGGATTTATTGGCTTTAATGATGGCATATCCTGAATATGTGCAGGGAGTTCAAAAAGATAACAAGGAACATGTATATCTTGTGATGAAGTCAGGCAGAAAAATACTTTATGATGATAAAAGGCAGAAAAGCTTTGATGAAAAGCTGAATAATCCAGACCTGCAGGATATGCTTGAACAGGTTTATCCATTAGGTTCTGTTACAAAGCTTATGGATAAAAATTTTGATCCTGGCCGTTCAAGGGATTATGAACTTATTAATGATGTTTATGGGAGTTCCAGGCAGCAGATAGAAAAAAATATGATGTCAGTTAATACAGGTTATGGAGTATATAGATTCAATAAAAATAATAAAGCGGCAGAAAACTTAAAAGCTGCTTCTAAAGAGCTTTTAGAACTTGCAAAAACAAATAAGAAAATAGGAGGATTTTTAGCCCCATGCCAAGGTACTTATAATTATAGGTTAATATCAGGAACGGGAAGATTAAGCCCTCATTCTTATGGTATTGCAATAGATTTAGCAAGTGATAAGAGAGATTATTGGAAGTGGGCATCTCCAGAGCAAGGGCAGCAAAGGCTATTATCTTACTCTAAGGAAGTTGTTGAGGTTTTTGAAAAAAACAATTTTGTTTGGGGCGGAAAGTGGGGGCATTTTGATATACTTCATTTTGAATACAGACCGGAGATAATAATGAAGGCAAGGTATTTTAAAAATGAAGTGGGAAGTAATTGGTATGAAGGTTTTCCTAAGGAAGATGAAAAAATAAAAATTTATATAAGGAATATTGAAGAAGCTTTAAAATAGCTGCCCAATTGGGCAGCTATTTTAATAATAAATTACCTTAAATTGACACAAGTGATTTAGGATAATGAGGGAATAATAAAAGCATTATAATAGCATTATTATAATTAATTTCAAATCTATGGGAAAAGGAGTATTAATATATGAACTTTTCTAAGCATAATAAGTTTAAAAAAATCACTACAGGTTTGATTATAATAGCTATCATTTTACCATTGACCACTATGTGGGCAAAATATCAGGTTTTTGCAAAGGCATCAGATAAGGAAGAAGCTAAAAAGGCAATAGAAGACATCTTTCAAAAGAAAAGCAAGGCTATAATTGATGGAGACTTAGAATTTATTCAATCTATGTATAACACTAATACTAAATATGGGACCTGGGCGTATGAATATGAGCAGAGAAAGGTTAAATACGTAAGAAACTGGGCAGAAAAGCAAGGTGTTAAATTTATTGAAATAAATCCTAAAGTAGTATTTAAAAAAATCAGTGGGAGCGGAAGCAGGTTTTCATCATATTTAATTTGTTCTACTGAGTATAAATACGTTTATGAAAATCAGCCGGAAGTTATCAACACATCAAGAATTGGAACATACCATACTATAAATCTTCAGAATAAGGATGGAGCATGGATTATAGAAAAAGAGTGGTATAATGATCCGTTTGCCGATTCCTTAAATTTAGATAATATTAAAGCAGATAACATAAAGCAGCATATTTTATCTCAGGGAAGCAGAGACTCAGAGCAATTAAATGAAAGAAGAATAAGGGCTGTAGATTATGCTAGGCAATTTTGTGGCGCAGCAAGCGAGGAACAGTATGGATTTAAGTATAATCCAAAGTATAGAAATTATAATCCTCAGGGAGGAGATTGTGCTAATTTTGCCTCTCAAATTTTATTTGAAGGGGCTAAGTTTAAAAAGAATGGCGCTTGGAATTATGACGGAAGAGGTGCCACAAGAGCTTGGTTAAATGCAGATGGTTTTAAGAGGTATATGCTATACAGCGGAAGAGCCTCGCTAATTGCTTACGGAGATTATGATAAGGTTTATAAAGCTTCCTACAAACTTTTGCCCGGAGATTTTGTTGCTTATGAAAAGAAGGGTGATATAACTCATATTTCTATGGTAACAGGCTCTGATTCCAGAGGTTATACCTTAGTTACTTGTCATAATACAGATAGATATAATGTGCCTTGGGACTTAGGCTGGAGTGATAAAAAAATAAAATTCTGGCTTGTACGTGTACACTATTAAAATAGCAGTTATGCTAAAGTAAACTTTTAGCATAACTGCTGTTTTGTTATATAATAGAAGATAATTATAACCGGTTAGGAGGAAAATATATGCATAAAACAGATGGTTCGGAAGTTGTATTTATAAAGAATTTTGAATCTAGAATTATGAATAATAAAAGAGATATAGCAGTCTATCTTCCTGAATCTTATAAAGAAGATGATAACAGAAGCTATCCTGTACTTTATATGCATGATGGACAAAATCTTTTTACAGGTATAGATGATGGAAGCGATATTAAGTGGAGGGTTAAAGAAACTACAGACAGGCTTATTAAGGAAAATAAAATACAAGATATTATTATTGTTGGAATTTATAATAATGAGCGAAGAATAAATGAGTATACGACAAGTTACGTAGAAAAGTTTAAAAGCGGCGGCAGAGGGGGAGATTATGCAAGCTTTATTATTCAAGAGATTAAGCCATATATAGACAGCAACTATAGGACATTAAAGGATAGATATAATACTGCTATAGCTGGTTCTTCTTTAGGTGGTCTGATTTCATTTTATATAGGCTGGAATTATAGTGACGTTTTCAAAAAGATAGGAGCGATTTCACCATCATTTTGGTGGAACTCCTGTGAAATTATAAAGGAAATAGAAAAATATAATGGTGATAAGAAGGATTTAAAAATATGGATTGATGCAGGTACGGCAGAGGAAACAAGTGATAGGAATAATAATGGAGTAATTGATATGGTTGATGATGCAAGAGATATGGTATCAGTGCTTAATAAAAAGGGCCTTAAGCCGAATGAAGAAATTATGTATTTAGAAGTTAACGAAGGAAAGCACAATGAGAAAGATTGGGCAGAGCGGTTTGACAAGTTTTTAATATATATGTTTTCTAAATAAAAATATTTAGTAATTTATGATGATTTCAAGAGATAGCGTGAGATAATTAAAGTCTTAACAAGATAATAATAAATAAATTTATTATTAGGAGAATTCATTGTTTAAATTCAACATAATTAGTCTTTCAAGAATTTGCTAATTATGTAACATATGTTATAATAAATTATAACATATAAAAAGTTATTAATAACTATATAATGCAATGTTGTATATTACAAAACCTTTGATAACCCTATTTGAAAGTAGCAATATACTTTGTGAAGGTTTAAACTTTTATGATAATTTTATAAAAATTACCTAATAAAGTATGTTATACTAAAATAGAGAAGACTTACAATTTTTTTAATTAATTGAAGAAGAAAGGGGTGCTTATGAATTTATGAGTCAATTGTATACTATTGTTTTTTGGGTAGGAGTTATTTATACCGTAGTTACTTCCTTAATGGGCGGACTTTTTGGGCTGCTTCATATCGACGGCCATGTAGATACAAATATGCATACGCATTTTGATGCTCATTTTGGAGGACATGGACATTTAGATACTCATGTAGAAGGAAGCGGGACTCCCCCTACTTTTGCAGTGTTTCCTTTAAAGCCTATAACTATAGTTTCTTTCCTTACCGTTTTTGGCGGAATTGGAATGATAGGTACTCATTATAATTTAAATGCGTTAATATTATGTGTCATGGCTATTGTTTCTGGATTAATAGTAGCATTTATTCTTTATAAATTTATAGTTGTACCTCTTTATAAAGCACAAAATACAAGCGCCTTCTCTAGAAAACAGCTTATTGGGATGCAGGCAAAGGTTATATCGCCGATACTTGAAGAAGGGTACGGTACTATAGCCTATGTAGTAAATGGCAAGAAGTACAATGCTCCTGCTCAGCATATAGCTAAAAAAGAAGTCTTACAAGGTGAAGATGTAATAATATACGAAATAAAAAATAACTTATTTTATGTTGAACCATTAAATTATAAAAATTAATTATAAAAAGGGGAGATTTAAAAATGGATTTAACAAATCTTATTATTCCAGGAATAATAGTGGGGGTCATAATACTATTAATCCTAAGCGTATTTTCAATGTGGAAGAGAGTTCCGCAGGACAAAGCCTTAGTTGTTACAGGACTTAGAAAAAGAGTTATAACAGGCGGTGGTGGATTTGTTGTTCCGCTGCTTGAAAGAACAGATAAGATTTCACTTGAAAACATGCAAATAGAAACTCGTATTGATGGTGCATTAACCAGTCAAGGTGTTGGCATAATAGCTGATGGTGTTGCTGTTGTTAAGGTAAAGTCGGACACTGAATCTATTTTGTCAGCTGCTGAACAGTTTAATACTTCAAATGGACTTCAGCATACTCTTCAAGTAATTGAGCATACAACGAAAAATGTACTTGAAGGTAAGCTTAGAGAAATAGTTTCTAAGATGACAGTTGAAGAAATATATATGGACAGAGAAAAGTTTGCTTCTCATGCACAGGAAGTTGCAGCTCTTGATTTAGCTCAAATGGGGCTTGAACTTAAGGTATTAACTATTAAAGATATAGCAGATAAAAATGGATATTTAGAAGCACTTGGTAAGCCAAGAATAGCAGCAGTTAAAAGAGATGCTTTGATTGCTGAAGCAGAAGCGAACAAAGAAACAAAAATTAAAACTGCAGAAGCTGTAAGACTTGGAGAGGCTGCTAAGATTTTATCAGAAACTCAAATTGCTGAGTCAAATAAGGAAAAAGAATTAAAGGTTCAGGCTTATAGAAAAGATCAGGAAATAGCAAAGGCTACTTCTGACCTTGCTTACGAAATTGAATCTAACAAAGTTAAAAGAGAAGTTACTGAAACTCAAATGCAGGTTGAAATCACTAGAAAGCTTAAAGAAAAGGAACTTGCTGACGCCGCAGTACAAGTTGAAATAACAAAGAAGGAAAGAGAAATAGAACTTGCTGAAAAAGAAGCTTTAAGAAAAGAAAGAGAACTTGAAGCTACAGTTAAAAAGCAGGCAGAAGCTGATAAGTTTAGACAAGTACAAGTTGCAGACTCTGTAAAGTATAAGGAAATTGCTGATGCAGAAGCAAGAGCAAGATCTATAGAACTTGAAGGTAAAGCAAAATCCGAAGCTTTAAGACTTCAAGGTATGGCAGAGGTTGATATAATAAGAGAAAAAGGTAAGGCTGAAGCTGAGGCTATGGCTAAGAAAGCAGAAGCATTTAAGCTTTACAACGATGCTGCTATGACTCAAATGATCATTGAAAAGCTTCCTGAAATTGCAAAAGCTGTTGCAGAGCCATTATCTAAAACTGAAAAAATTGTTATTCTTGACAGCGGAAACGGTGAAGGAAAAGGGGCTTCCAAGGTTACAGGCTATGTTACTGATATAATGGCACAGCTTCCAGAAACTGTTGAGGCATTAACAGGAGTTAATATCATGAATCTATTAAATAAAAAGATAGAAAATATGGATACTAAAAAAGAAGAAAAATAATTGAATAAGAAATGATAAAATGCGTGACGCATATGTCACGCATTTTAAAAGTAAAAGTTTATTGAAGGAGAGATGTTCTATGTGCAATATTTATATATATAATTCAATTAGAAGCTATAATGATAGCAATCCAGAGGTGACTTTAAAGGGAGATATAATAAAGGTTACAGGCCATAATCTTGTTGTAAAAGACCATGAGGGCTATGAACATATTATACCAATGACTAATGTGGTTTCTATAGTTTATGATGGAGATTATGCTGGAGGCTATCATATGCTTAAGCCTGTGTATATATACTATTCAGAAAAGGCTTATAATAGTTCAAGCCCTGAAATTGAATTTAATGGAGTGGTAAAAGCTATTAACGAGCATAACATAATAGTTTCCGGGGAAGAAGGGCTGACTCATATAGTATCTACTTTTCCTGTAATTGCTTTTGTTCATGAGGGCGGAACACACTATGAGATTAAGTAATGTAGAATGGTACCTAATATATAAAAAGTGGACTGCTAATTCTTGTGAGTTTGAATATTTGTTTAAGTCTTCACCCTTTGTTACGGCAAAATATATGGAGGACTTTGAGTTAAACTTAAATAAGGATTTTAAAATAAAAGATGAGCTTAGAAAGGCTTTAAAGGAAAATATTGAGGAAGATAGAATATTAATAGCAGATGTAGACAGCATGCTTGGTATTAATACGGCAGTAGTATTAAACAATGAATTTAGGGTTTGTCCTATACTGTCTTATAACTTCCTTTTTCATCCTTATGGCATAGTCGGAGATAATAGACTTATTGAAACACTCGTTGGAGCAGCGGATGTAATTGAGCCTATAAAACCAATAAGCTGGGCTTTTATACTTGATAAGAACAGATATATAAATGGTATGGATATAAATAATCCTATGGTTTTTAATAATCAGTATGAAATAACTGAAGAAGAGATGCCGGATATCGATATGCTAAGGAAACTAAACAAAAGATCAGTTAGTTTTTTATATGATAAAGATATAAAAGAAGATATAAAGTGCTATTTAGATTATCTAAAAGAAAATGATTTTACTGTAAACATGATTGATATAGGGGAGATATTAAATGAGCGAAAAAGAGAATAAAGGAAAGTCCAAGGCAGTAGCTCTTGCTATGGTAGTATCTATGGTACTAGCAAATCCTCTTTTTGAAACAGGCTGTGAAAAAAAGCCGCCTAAGGTAGTAGTTGATGAAGAGGAAATGCAAAAGCAGGAACAGCAAAATAGCGGAAGTCCAATAATAATGTCTGGTGGAGGGGGATTCCATACTCCATTCATATTCCACAGCTACTCAATAAATAATTCCAATGAATCCATATCAAATGGAGGATGGAAAAGTTGGACTGCTTCAACCGGTTCAAAGAGTGGATACTCAGGAGTACACCTATCAAGTTCTTCAAGTTAAGAAGGGGTTAAATTATGTACGGAAAACTATCAGACAAGTTATTGTTTGATTATTATATGATTCATTCAACTAGAAAAGAAGATATCTATTGTACTGTTCCTTTTTATATCTCAAAGGAAGAGTACAAGGAATTTAAAGACAGTTCTGAAATACTAAATAAGCTTGTATATAGGATTATGTCTAATATAACCGATGAATTTAAGGATTTTCAGAGCTTTATACCTGACTTTCAATATAAGGATAAAATACTAAATTTAAAAAGACCTTTAGGAGATACTTTTTGGGTAAGATATGACAGCTTTATTAGAGCTAAAGGCGGAGTTTTCTACAGTGAATTCAATTATGACAAGCCTTGTGCTCAAAGAGAAATATTAGCTACAGGAGAAATGGAGGCTAATAATAATATAAATCTTGAATATAGAGATAGGTTTAAAAAGGCCTTTGAAAAACTTCTAAAAGCACAGCCTCATAAAGAAAACTATACCATAGCTCTTCTATCAGATCCTTGTCATGCTGAAGAGGCACATATAATGTATCTTTTGGAAAAGGAGCTCAAGAGAGAAAATGTAGAGTTCATAAGAGTAGGACCTAAAAATCTTTATGTAGAAAATGAGCAGGTATATGGTTTTAAAAGACAGATAGATATTATTTTAAGACTCTTTCCTACAGAGTTTTCTTATGAAATAAATGACTTTGATAAGATACTTGAGGTCTTTGAAAAAGGCAGAGTAGATATAGCTAATGATGCTAGAGTTATAATTGGACAGTGCAAAAATCTTTACACATATCTTTGGCAGCTGACTAAGGCAAAGGATAAAAGGCTGACTGAGCTTGAAATGGAAATTATAGCGGCAACCTTACCTCATACAGAACTATTTGATAAGTCCAAGATAAATTATATATTAGAGCACAAAAACGAGCTTGTACTTAAACCGGTGTATGGAAGATACAGTATAGATGTTTTTATAGGCTCTCTTCATACAGAAGAAGAATGGAAGAAAAGTGTTCAATATGTTTTAGAAAGTGGCAAGGATTTTATAATACAAGAGTTTTGTGAAATTAAGCCAAGTGATTCCTACTACACTCCCGATGGGAAATTTGTTATTCCTACAAAAGCCTTTGCCAATATAGGCTGCTTTATATTTGATAATGAACTTTCAGGCTGCTGTATACGCTGGAGCGGTGATTATTTGACTACGGACGACTATACCTGGATTACTCCTATAGGCATAAAGAGTGATGCAGTTAAAATAAACTCTGCTGCTTTAGACGAAAAACAGCGAAAAAAGCTTTGGAATAAGATTACTGAAAGGGCTATGTTTGAGGCTGATTTTACAGGAAGATATGTAAAGAATTTTGAATATGTAGGACTTGACTATATTACTTTAGAAAAGAATAAGTATGAGGAGCTTAAAGAGGCAACTAGCAAAATGGCTTCTATAATGCATAAGACACAATCTCTTTTATACAACAATATAGATTATTTTGCAGATATATTAGGTATAGAGAATCTAAAGGAAATATTAAAGTATAAGTTTACAGAGGAATTTGTGTTTTTAGCTAGAATGGATTGGGCAATAGATTTCTCCGGAAATTTAAAGCTTCTTGAGATAAACTCAGAAACTCCAGCAGGACTTATTGAAAGCCTTTATATTGATAATATTATGAAAGCTGAACTTAATATAAATAAGTCCAGTGCAAATGAGGAGCTTAAAAGCAAAATAATAAAGCAATTTACAAAGATAATGGAGGATTATTCAAAGGTACACAGCATAAAAACCATAGGTATTTTATCAAGTACTTACTACGAAGACTGGTATACTACGAATACCCTGTACAAAACTTTAAAAGAGCTGCCTTTTGAATTTGTTGTTGGCACTATATATGACTGCACCGTGTCTGATAGCGGGAAGATATCATTGTTTAATAAAGAGCTGGATGCAGTTTATAGATATTATCCGCTGGATTGGTTTGATTTAGAAGGGATGACAGATTTAAAAGAAGCGCTTAAAAATACACTGTCCATAAATCCGACTCATACTATTATTTCACAGTCAAAGGCTTTTTTTGCAGTTATGTATGAGTTTTTAAATCAAGGTTTCTATAATGAAGAGGAAAGCCGTCTTATAACAAAATATATACCAAAGACTTCGCTTGATGTAGAAAAGCTTGAAACTTATGATTATATTGTAAAGCCCATACTTTCAAGAGAAGGAAGAGGCATAGATTTAGCTTTTGAGCTTAAGGACATACCGGACGAAAATCATATATATCAGGGAAGAGTTCATACTCTTAATGTTGACTATACTGTTCATGATAATATAGATAAGTTTCAGGATGTATTATATCCTATTTTTGGAGCTTATGTAACGGGAACTGAATTTGCGGGAATATATACAAGGCTTGGCAAGTTCGTAACACAAAACTTATGTATTTATACTCCTGCATTTATAGAATAGAGGGGGATTTTTTTGAAAGGGAAATATTATAAAGGTACAAGAAATGGTTATTATCCTAATGCATTAAAGGAAAGTAGTCCCAGAAATGATTATTATCCTAACACCCTAAAGCAAAACAGTCCTAAAAAAAGAAGTAAGACTGTAAAAAAGAATAATAATAAGATCTCATTAGCCTTTGCGGGATTTTTTCTGTTTATTATTGCAATGTTTTCAGTTGGTGCGTTATCCAGTTGTCAAAAGGTAATACACGTAGAGGCGTTAGAAGGCTACACTCAAACCGGAGAAGAATTTATGGAGGAGGCTAATTTAGTAAATCTAGATGGCTATTATGCAGGAACCGGCACTTTGAATAATATAGTTCATGTAAGGTTCCAGGCTGAAAAGGACGGACAGACTTCAGATACTATTGATGCTACTAAAAAGTTTTTTAATATAGTGTATACAGATGAAGCACAAAATTCTCAGTATAAAAATCTTGAAGGCAAGGTTAGAGCATTTAAAAGAACTTATAAAAAGGATCAGGATGTTAAGACTCATTACTACTATATAATTTATTCAAGCAAGGATAAGATTAAGGATGTGGGTGAGCTTAGCTTGGGAGATTAGTTTTAAAGCTGCTTGTATTAAAATGATACGGGCAGCTTCAATTTTGCTAAAAGTTTGACCTTTTAATCAATGATAATGTATTATTGTCATAGGACTTAAATATAGAAAGAATAATATATAAGACAGCAAGGTATGCTAAAAATATATTATATAACAACTTAAGGTGTTGAAGTCCTAAATGGACCTTAATGGGTTAATGAGGGGCTTAAACTACCTATTGTTTCAACTGAAAGGAGAATTTTAAATGGCTGATAATAAAAGTTTATATCCAATAAAGCTTAATGGAAAATATGGATATATTGATAACACAGGGAAAATAGTTATAGAACCAAAGTTTGAATATGGTGAGGAATTCTATGGAGAACTGGCTGTTATAGGAATTGGAGACAATTTTGGTTTTACAGACAAAGCAGGCAGCATAGTTAGTTCAGAGGAATTTCAGGATGTATTTGAGTACAGTGAAGGTTACACAGTTGTTGAGCTTAACGGTAAAAAAGGCTTTGTAGATGAGAAGGGTAACCTAAAAATAAAAGCAGTATATGATGAGGCTAATGGTTTTGCGGAAGATCTTGCTGCTGTACAAATAGGCTATAAGTGGGGATTTATAAATAAAGAAGGCAGCATTGTTATAGAGCCGGAGTATTTAGCTGCTTATGATTTCAGCGAAGGTTTAGCTCTAGTACAGCTTGGCGGCAAGCTTGGATACATAGATAAAAACGGAAAAATAGTTATAGAACCTGAATATGATTATGCACATGGTTTCAGTGAAGGAATGGCGGCTGTTCAGGTAAATGGAAATTATGGTTATATAAATAATAAAGGAGAAATGGTGATAAAGCCTAAGTACTCTTTAGTTAATGATTTCAGCGAAGGTTTAGCAGCAGTTGAATTGAACAATAAATATGGATATATAAATGCTTCAGGAAAAACTGTTATAGAATTTAAGTACGATTGGGCAGACAGCTTCTATGAAGGTCTTGCAGCTGTTGCTATAGAAGATAAATATGGTTTTATTAATAAAGAAGGTAAAGAAGTTATAGCTGTAAAATATGATAATGTTGACGTTGTAAGTGAAGGTTTAATATCTGTTGAAGTTAACGGCAAATGGGGCTTTATAGACATGGAAGAAAACTTTGTTATAAATCCTGTTTTTGATGAAGTATCTAAGTTTATAGATGGAGCTTCTAAAGTTTTATTTGAAAATAGAACAAGATATATTGATAAAAAAGGGGAGTATATCTGGAAGGTTGAATAGTTTAAGAATAGGGAACGTAAATAGATTTGAATTTACACAGATCTATCCACGTTCCCTACGGGTGGTCTTGACTGACCACTTTTTTTATAATCTAAATAACCCCAAAATATTTCTTTATTAGTTTATCACATCTGCCGCTTAATTTTTCTAATGCTTCCTTGCTTCCGTCTCTCTTTAAGTGATATTCTTTCATTAATCTTCCTTCTTCTATGCATATTTCATCATGAATTGGGAAGTAGTTTTCCATTAAAAATCTTGTGTAATTTACTAAACGTAATGAGCCATAAACTCTATAAGATTCTCCTTTTGGTGAATCAACAGCTACACTATATAAATCTTTTATAGATTTTATAATCTCATTTTTTTCATTTTTATGTGCAAATACTATTGTTTTAGCTATATCAAACCATGTAGCATTTATAGTTCCATGTGAATCACTGTTACCCAGTATTGGAATTCTATTTTTTTGTGTTATCATAATATCGTTATATAGAGCTACTTGCATATTATTTTCGTGCACGGTTTGTCCACCTAATAACTCAAATGCATCACATACTCCATTATTTAATATCTCTCTTGACATTTCTGGAGTAACATTATATGTATTTGAAATCCAGAACGGATGGCAGAACACTGAAAGCCCATTGGCCTCTCTTATTTTGTTGGATACCCATACGCACGCAGCATATATAAATCTATCTACATCTTTTGGAAGTTCTGTTAGAGTTTCCATTATTTCATTTACTTCTTTTCTATATTTTTTCTCGTCTGCTCTGTATATATCATTAACACTATACTCTGAACCAAAGTTAATAATATGAACATAGTTATCGGGAGAATGTACTTCTTCACCATTTACTATATTCAAATCAATTTTAACATCTTTAAATGAATTAATAGCTTCAACAGATGGATTATATTGTCCATGATCTGTTTGTGAAAAGAAGTCATAGCCTTGTTTTCTATAATTACATGCTACTATAGCAGGAGATTCTTTTCCGTCAGACCTGCAGCTATGAACATGAAGATCTCCCTTTAAAGGTATTCTTTCATATAAATCTTGCTCTACAGCATAAACTGATAATTGAAGAATCCCTTTGTCACCAAGGACTAAGTTATCTTTTTTGTATAAACGAATATAATATTCCTGCTCTTTCTTAAACTCGTATTCAAATACAAGTTTATTATCATAATTCTTAGTATCAATAGTGTTTTCCATTGTAAATTCATGATTCATTATTTGGTTTACTGGAACAATCTTAACTATATAATTTTCCCCAGTAAAATTATATTTTTCATCTAGTGTTTCAATAGTAATCACTGTTTTCTTTTTAGTTAACAGCACCTTTGGATAAATATCATAGCATTGTAACTCAGTTCTCATTATTACATCCTCCTAGAAATATTAGTTGGTTTTTAAACAGTCTATTGAATTGATTCCAGTACTACTGGCATTTTTTAACAAATACTAGCTAGTTCATAGGGCTTCTTATAAACTCATCATTTTTATGGATTACGATATTTTATTTATCACTATTCATTAGACTAATGAATAGTGATATGAAGCCTGCTAGTGATACGCCTATCCAAAAGATTAAAATACCATTCCATCCCCACCAATCCACTATAAAACCAGTTAGGGCAGCTGCAAGGCCTGAGGCAACATATGAACAAAAATCAAGAAAACCGGCAATAGCAGAAACTCTATTATATTTAGCAAATTTCATAGGGACGATACCTAATAGCAGAGTGTTAGCACCATACATCATTGAAGAAATCAATCCTAGAAGTAGTACAGCTAGAATAATACTAATTCCACCTAGTTTAACCAATAGAAAAACTAATACCATACTAAATGAAAAAAGGATAATTACTGGGATTTTTTCTTCGTTTTTAAATATTTTATTAAGCCATCCCGCAGCAAGTATTCCAAAAAAATTCATAATAGGAATAAACATAATTAAACCAACAGTGGATTTCATATCTATTTTATGGGTTTCCATTAAAAAGGTTGGGCCCCATAGTCCGATACCATCTTTGATAATTCCCTGAGCAAAGCAGGCTATAACTATTAGCCATAGCTTTGATTTATTAATAATAGTTAACAAAGATTCTGAGTTTTTACTAGATTTAACAACAGTACTGCTTATTTGGTCATTAGGCGACTGAAGCCCCACATCATTAGGATGATCCCTAATACATAAATACCATATACAAGAATAGACAAGTATCACTGAGCCTGGCAACCAAAAGGCCCATTGCCAACTGGAATGTGAAATTATTGCCCCGGAAAGTCCCCAGGATAATAAGTACCCTCCAACCATAGATGTTGATATAGCTACTGCTGTACTGCTTCGTTTTTCCTCTGGCAGCCAATGTGATAATGTCTTTACCATTGGTCCCCAAATCATTGACTGAAAATATCCATTGATTGACCACAATAAACACATTATTATTAGACTTGCAGAAAATCCAAAAAGAATATTAGAAACAGCCGTTACAAATAATCCTATAAACATAAATTTTCTACTACTTATTTTATCACCTATATATCCATTAATTAATTGCCCGGCGCCGTAAATCCAAAAAAATAAACTGCCAATAATACCTATCTGAGCTTTGCTCAAATTTAGAGAATTTTGTATTGCAGGAATAGCTACTGAGATATTTACTCTCCCAAAGTATATAGATGCATAGGCTATCCAGCATAATACAAAAATCTTACGCTGCCATTTTTTTATGGCACATGTTGTCATAATAGTTGTACCTCCATTTTATGTGTTATGCTTATAAAATAATACGTATTATATGCAATGTCAAGTAATAATGATTTGTATTGTGTATTCTTGTGGATTTTAACAAAAATAAAAGCATAATATAGTTAAACTTTTCTAGCAATTTTTGGTTTTATTAAAAAATATAAAATAAAATGCAGTAATATCTTGTATATAATACATACAAAATCACTGCATCTGTATAATTGAATTTAAATTTGCTCTATTTATTTACAATAGTAACTCCATGTTTCTTATATTTATCTAATAAACAGGGCTCTAATTTAGAATCTGTTATCACAATTTCAGCTTTATCTAAATCGCATACTTTCATTAGTGCTGATTTTTCAAATTTATTGCTAGTTGTTATTAATATTGCTTTGTTTGATGATTCAATCATTCTTTTTTGAATTTGAATTTCATCAAATCTATAGTCCGTAAAGCCAGCTTCTAAAGAAATACCACTTACTCCAATAAATGTTGTATCTATGTGGAACTTAGAAATATTATCTTGAGCTAAATCACCAACAAGACAAAACTCATCACTTTTATAAATTCCTCCACAGAGTATAACTGTAAATTTATTCATATCCGATAACTCAGCGGCTATGGATATGGAATTAGTAACTATGGTAAGTTTTTGAAAATTGTTCTTTATTGCCCGTGCGATTTCAAAGGTTGTAGTGCCCTCATTTAATGCAATTGATTGGCCATTAGTAATATAACGCATAGCAATATTAGCAATTTCTTGCTTTTCTTCTATGTTCTCATATTTCCTTATGTTTAAAACTGGCGCTTTTATATTAATCTTTTCTAAGACTGCACCGCCATAAACTCTCTTAAGGCAGCCCTCAGCTTCTAGATATTCTAAATCTCTTCTAACAGTTTCAATGGATACACCGAAGAGCTGAGTAAGGTCAGAAACCTTTACTGAATGGTTTCTTTCTAGTAAATCTATTATTTTTTTATATCTGTCTTGAGCTAACAAAAGCTTCACCTCAATATTCATATAGGATTATGTATAAAATTGAAACTATAAAAATTATATAGTATTTTTATAAAAAATTCCATAATATTGCACAAAATTAGTAATAACAACATATATAATCCGCATTTAACTCGTAAATTAGTGTGCTGGGGACAGTTCACAATTTTTGGCTTTTGATCTTGGGGCAAGTAGTGGATGTGCTATTATCGGGTAGTTTAAGAGAAAAGATTTTAAATCCTTTCAAAGACTTTGAAAAAGTAACAGAAAAGGCTGGAATTTATAAGACCTACATGACAGCTACAGAGTTAAAGGGTGAAACTAAAGTAAATGTACAAAATAATGCTTATTTGGATGAAATGATAGATATTTACAATGAGGTCAAATTCTCAAGCTGCCAAGCAGGAGAGAATCAATTGGAATTAGTTAAAAAAGTGTTTGATAATATAAAAAAGTAGTTATAAAAACATAAGCGATAAATAATTGTCAATATGACAAATTATTTATCGCTTATTTTATTTTGATTTTTTTTGTGATGTTTCTAATTTATAATTAGTCAATGATACTCCAAAGTATTTTTTGAAGGTTGTATAGAAATAGTTGGATCTTTCCAGACCTACCCTTTCTAAAATTTCATTTATTGGCAAATTGGTATTATCCAAGAAATATTTGACTTTCTCCATTCTTACATTAAGTATGTATTCTGAAACTGACTTTCTTGTTATTTCTTTGAATAACCTGCCAATATACACAGACGACATATTAAGTCTTTCTGAAATACTGTTTAAGCATAGGTTTTTGTCATGATAATTCTCGTTAATAACATCAATAATATTTTTTGCAATTATATTCGATTTATTGCATTTAATCGTATCTTCTGCATTTGTAATTTCCGAAAATATGTTTATAAATGTCTGGTTGATTTCATCAAGTGTTTCGTAACTGCTTACCTCACTAAAAAATTTAGTAAAAACATTAGAAAAACTTCCGTGGTTATTTTCAATTAAATTATTTGTAGTATTATAGATTGAAAAAATTAAGTATATTATAGAAGCCATAATATTATCATAGGAATAGTTTGATATAGTTGATATGATATCATAATACGCTTCTTTCGCACGTTCTATATTACCAAGCTTTAAAGAATCAAGAATTATTTTTTCTTTGGATGAAGGAAATTTGAAATTATCAGTAAGAATATCCTTCAAAACTGCCGGGGTAATAATAGAAGCATGTCCGTATTTTAACCTATACATAGAAATATTTAAAGTATTATTATATACATAAGTAATAGTATTTTTTTCGTGTGATATATATCCTAATGTAGCAGATAATGATAAATGAAGATACTTTATTACATATTCCTGAATTTCCAAAACTAAAGTCTTAAGATTATCATATATAGATTCAGTCATTTCCCCACTTTCATTAATATTTATAATAATGGCAAAGTGATCAGTGCCCATATCTACAACTTCACAGGTATAGCGTTTAGATATCATTTCATAGGCTATATTTAAAGTTCCATACTTGTATAATGACCTATCTTTTTCATCGAATTCTTCCATAAATTTTTTATAGTGGTCAAGCTTCAATATGGAGATAAGAATATCATTTTCAAAATCGAGCGAAATTCCAAGCTCATCTATTTTATTAGAAGTATCGCTTTTAGACAGAGATTCATTTCCAATTAAGAGTTTTTTCAAATAATCATTTTTTAAACTTTCAATATTATTATTTTGGAGACTTTCCAGCTTATTAGCTTTATCAAATATTTTAATAAAGGTGTTGGAAATGAAGTTTAGCTCATCCATATTATTTTCTGATGCACTTAAATTAATAAAATTCTTCTTTATATTATTTGTAAGAGCATTAATAGGAAAATATAGCCTTTTTGACGCTATAATGGAAAATAGAAGTCCTAAAATTAAAACCATAATACAAAATAAGACAGTAACTAATTTGAGTTTATCAATGCTTGAAAAAACAGATGAATATGGAGTCATGCTAATAAATTTCCATTTGAGCGAACTTGAAGATACATAGGAAAATATGTATTTTTTCCTATTAATAGTTTGAATAAATGATCCGGATGGTGTTTTAGAAGATAAGATATGTTTAATGTAATCTTCGTTGGATATATTTTTCATAAAGTCTTCGCTTTTTGAATGGTTTATTACTAAACCATCTTCATTAATAACAAATAACTCACAGTCCTTGCTGGTAAAACCATCATTTAAGGATAACATTGTATTTCTTAGCCAATCTGAATTTATATTTAAAATGATGGCCCCCCGTGTTTCGTCAGAACTTGCATCGTTATCTTGCATTTTATAAGTATATGTATTAGTAAAATCCGTAGATTTTTCATGATAGGCTGCAGGAGTGGGACACTTTCGGGGAAAAGGCACAAGTTCAGAAGTTTTGTTTTGCTTGTCGTTTTTTATCATATTTACAATTTCTTGATCATAAAAATCAGAGCTTTTATAAAAGGCGCCTGTATCAGTAGAGATAAAGGTATCAAGCTTCCTATTGTAAATATAAAGTGAATGTATATATAAGTTAGGGACAGTTAATGCATCCAAAGTACGACTAGTATTTCCTAAGGATATTAAGTCTTCTGCATCACTGTTCATAAATGCTTTAGTATAATTATTTAAATAAACAGATTTACAAAAGCTGTTTGCCATATTGTCCATGTATGTTGAACTATAGCTTATTTGAGAGAGATATCTAGTGTTTGAACTTTCAAGAATTTTCATAGCTGAATTTGAATAATAAAAATATAGGGTAAACGATATCAGCAATATTAATACAGATATGCTAATGAAAAAATATATTAACAATCTTTTATAGAAGCCAAAGTTTTTTGATATATTTCTAATTATCAACATTATCCCCCTAACCCATTAGTAATCTAATTGAATTCATTATATCATGGGAAAAAGTAAAAATAAATATAAGACATGGCAGGCAAATATGGCATTAAAATGGAAGCAAGTCAAGTGTTTTCAATGGGTATTAGGGGATAATTCAATAAGGTAATATGTAATTTTTAGAGAAAAGTATTAAATTTGTAGATTGATATTTGATGTTTTTGAAGATTTATATTGTTTTTATTGTTTGCTCAATTTAAAGCACATGCTACTATATTTTTAGATTTAGATGACAAAATACATTACATGAAAGGATAGAGTAAAAATGAATAGTTTGGCTAAAGTAAACGTACCCAAAAATAAAAGAAAGTTTTCACATCATCTTTTACCTCATGGATTATTTAAAGAACTTTCTAAGAATAAAGCATTTTATTTAATGATGCTTCCGGGACTTCTATTTATATTAGTAATGTACTATTTACCGATGCTTGGTGTTGTAATCGCTTTTAAAGACTACAATCCTAGAGATGGAATATTCGGAAGCAAGTGGGTAGGTTTTAAAAATTTTGAGTTCTTTTTCAAATCACAATCAGTAGCTACTGTTACGTTTAACACCTTGTTTTACAATATTATATTTATAGTTGTAGGACTTGGATTGGCAGTTTTGGTAGCAATAATGCTCAATGAAATTAGAAACAAATTTTTTTCTTCTTTATATAAGAGCATAATTCTTTTTCCTTACCTTATATCATGGGTAGTAGCTGGATATTTGCTGTTTTCATTTTTGAGTGTGGATAGAGGATTAATAAATCATGTTCTTCAGTTCTTTGGATTGCAGCCTATTCAATGGTACATGGAGCCTTCTTACTGGAGATTTATTATACCGCTTTCTTATATGTGGAAAAATGTTGGTTATCTGTCTGTAATATTTTTTGCAGCTATTACAGGTATTTCATCTGATTACTACGAAGCAGCTGAAATGGATGGAGCAACTGGCCTTCAGAAAACATTCAAGATAACTATACCACTAATCGCTCCTATAGTAATTACTATGTTCCTTTTACAAGCAGGTAAAATATTCTATGGTGGAGTGGGAGACTGGGGACTGTTTTATAACCTTCCAAAAGATTCAGGAACATTATATAGTACAACCGATGTAATCGATACCTATATTTTTAGGTCATTAAGACAATTGAATGATGCAGGTATGACTGCAGCAATTGGTTTATATCAGTCCATAGTTGGATTTGTACTTGTAGTGCTTACTAATTGGCTTGCCAAAAAGTATGATCCTGACAGCGCTTTGTATTAGGAGGAAAGATATATGAGAAGTTTGAAGAGCAGAAAAAAGTTTAGTATTGCAAATGTTATTATAAATTTAGTTTTTATTATAGCTTGTATATTCTGTATTTTACCTTTACTGTTGGTACTTTCTGTTTCTCTGTCTAATGAAAATTCGATTTATAAAAATGGATATCATCTTATTCCACAAGTATTCAGTTTTAAGGCATATGAATTTATTTTTTCAGGAAATTCTCCAGTTTTGAATGCATATTTGATTACAACTATAGTAACTGTTGTAGGAACATTTATTCATTTATATATAACATCAATGTTAGCTTATGGACTTTCAAGAAAAGAAGTGAAATATAATAAGGGACTTTCATTTTTCGTATTTTTCTGCCTGTTATTTTCTGGAGGAATGCTTCCTTGGTATATATTGATAACAAAATATTTGCATATGAAAGATACGATAATTGTTTTAATTTTTCCATACCTTGTGTCATCAGTTAATGTATTAATTATGAAAAACTTCTTTAAAGGAGTACCAAATTCCATTATAGAAGCAGCAAGAATTGATGGCTCCAGTGAGTATAATACATTTTTAAAGATAATTATGCCAATTTCGAAACCTGTATTTGCAACTATTGGTTTATTTGTAGCTGTTTTCTATTGGAATGACTGGATGACATGTTCCCTTTTTATCAATAATAATAAATTGTACGATCTTCAGTTTCTTCTACAATCAATTATGAATAATATTGCTTACCTGCAGGGAAATCCTATGCTTGAAAAGGTTGGTACAAACCTTCCCGATGAAACAGCTAGAATGGCTACGTGTATTCTTGCAATAGCACCTATAATAATAGCGTATCCCTTCATCCAAAAGTATTTTGAAAAGGGACTTACAATTGGCGCAGTAAAAGAGTAACGGACTATTACCAGAGAAATCTGGATTAGTAATATAACAAATCTAGGGGGAATAATAATGAAAAGCATTAAAAGACTTATGGGGCTTGCTATGGCATCCGTAATGGTGTCATCAACTTTATTGACAGGGTGTAACTCAGCAAGCAAAACTTCAGGCGATGCAAAAGACACTGATAAAGAGGTGGAACTCAGCTTTTATTTTCCAAACACACCTCAAAAGGATCTTCAGGGCGTGCAAGACGCTTTAAACAAATTAGTTAAGCCGAAAATAAACGCAACAATTAAGCTTAATCTTGTTGATTGGAGCGCTTATGATCAAAAAATGAGCATGATGGTTGGTGCTGGTGAATCCTTTGATTTATGCTTTACATCTGCTTGGACAAATAACTATTTTCAGAATGCTGGAAAAGGAGCATACAAGGATCTAACACCACTTATTGATAAATATGCTCCTAAGACTAAAGCTTTAGTACCTGATACTTTCTGGAAATCAGTTCAAGTTAATGGGAAAACCTATGCGGTACCAAACTTCCAACAGAACGCTGCCGGATATGGATATTCTGTTCAAAAGCCTATTGCAGACAAATACAAATTTGACTGGAAAAATGCAAAAAGTTGGAACGATTTAACACCGCTTCTTGAACAAGTAAAAAAGGGGACAAATTTAATACCTTTTGAATATGCTAAGAAGAGTGATCCATTTATATCAGGGACAACCATGTATGGTATGGAAGCGCTTGGTGATTCTAAAACTCCAGGATGGATATATTTAAATGATAAGGACCTTAAGGTAGTTAATCAATATGATACACAAGAGTTTAAAAATTATATTAAGACTATGAGAGATTGGTATCAAAAAGGATATATAAGAAAAGATGCAGCAACCTTAAATGATACTATGGCTGATAGAAAGGCTGGTAAATATGCGACTCAGTGGGCACAAATTGATAGTGGAACTACAGATTATGAAAAGTTAGGTTTGCCTTTCCAAGGTAGAATGTTTGGACCTTCAGGTGTTGAATCTTACGATCAAAAGTTTGTAGAACCAATGCTTACAACTGATAAAGCAACATCATCACTTTTAGCAATATCAGCTAATTCTAAAAACCCTGAGAGAGCTATGAAGTTTATTGAACTTCTTAACACAGATAAAGAAGTTTACAATACTCTATGCTGGGGAGTAGAGGGCAAGAATTATAATAAGGTTGGCGATAACAGAATTGAAACTCTTAAAGATGGTGGATATCAGCTTTGGTCTGCATGGGAGTTTGGATATATGGGTAACTCATATTATGATGAGAGCTGGCCAAAAGGTGTAGAAAAAGACGACAAAGGTAATAAGATATGGATAGATTTAAATAAGAATGCAAAAGGATCACCAGCATTAGGATTTGTATTTAGTATGGATAAAGTAAAGACAGAAGTTGCAAATTGTAATGGTGTACTTGACGAATTTTACTATGCACTTAGCTCAGGTTCCGTTGATCCAGACAAGTATCAGCCTGAATTAGTTGCAAAGCTTAAGACTGCTGGTTTAGATAAAATATTAGCAGAAAAGCAAGCACAATTAGATACTTGGAAAAAAGTTAACGGTAAATAATTTATTCTAATATATTAATGAACTATGTATAGTCTTCATTTAAAAGGACATAGAGGCCATTTAAATTGGAGACTATACTGTTTTAAACAATAAAAACCTAAGAAAAAATATTTTAGCAATAGGATGGAGGATCTAAATGAAAAAAGTTACAGCAGTTTTATTAGGAGCAGGACAAAGAGGTGCGGGAGCTTACGCTCCATATGCAATTAAGTTTCCTGAGGAACTTCAGTTTGTTGCAGTTGCTGAACCGGATAAGGAAAGAAGAGAAGAATTTAAAAGGTTACATAAAATTGAGGATAGGTATTGTTTTGAAAGTTGGGAAGAGCTAATGGAACAGCCTAAGCTGGCTGATGCCATATTAATATGTACCCAGGACAGGATGCATTATGAGCCTACAATTAAAGCACTTGAAAAAGGATATCATGTACTGCTAGAAAAGCCTATGTCCTATGATGCAATGGAATGTGTTTCAATGGGAGAATACGCAAAAAAATACAACAGGGTATTCTCAATATGTCATGTGCTAAGGTATACTCCATTTTTTAGAACCATTAAAAAATTATTGGAGGATGGAAGAATTGGAAAGCTTATGTCAATACAGCAAATAGAAAATGTTGCTTACTGGCACCAAGCACATAGTTTTGTAAGAGGAAATTGGAGAAATTCAAAAGAATCCAGCCCTATGATTTTGGCAAAATCCTGTCATGATATGGATATTATATTATGGTTAGTTGGAGAAAATTGCAGCAAGATTTCTTCCTTCGGCTCATTAGGTCATTTCAAAAAAGAAGAGGCACCAGCTGGAGCACCTCTAAGATGTCTTGATGGATGTCCTGCAGAGAAGGAATGTCCTTACTATGCTCCTAAAATATATATTGACTGGATAGATAATTGGCAGGCTGATGTTATAAGAAAGGTTGTTAGCATTGATACGAGTGAGGAAGCATTACTTAAAGCACTAAAAGAAGGACCTTATGGACGATGTGTTTATCACTGCGACAATGATGTTGTTGATCACCAAGTAGTAAATATGGAGTTTGAAAATGGAGTAACTGCAGTATTTACTATGTGTGCCTTTACATATGAAGGCGGGAGATCAATAAAGCTCATGGGTACAAAAGGACAAATTAGATGTGACTTGGATAAAAATGTGATTGAAGTTAGAAGCTTTGTAACTGGAAAAAGGGAAGATATAAATTTAGACGTTAGTGCAGATGGTCACGGCGGCGGTGATTTAGGTATAATGAGAGACTTTGTAGAGCTTGTTAGGAATGAAGGAAAAGTGGAAGGCGTGACTTCAGCAAGTGTATCGGTTCAAAGTCATATAATGTCTTTAGCTGCAGAGAGATCTAGATTAGAGAATAAAATAATTAATGTTCAAGATTACATAAATGAACTTAAAAAAGAAAAGTAAAAAGTAAATTCCATTGAATAGAAAAGCAAGGAAGTATTGCATTGAAAGCTTCATCTCAAGGGCTTAGTGAGTGTGAAGTTTTGATAGAAACTAAATTATAAAAAAAGGAAAAAATACTTCGTATACTATAATAAAAAATAGTCATAATGCAAAGAGTAGCGGGATCATACTACCACTTTTTGCATTATATTTATATTTTAAAGAAAAGTATTAATTTTGAAGTGTACATTCTTTAACATTTATAGAAATGTAATTTTATAAATGTTTTTATCATATGGGCATCATGCTACCATAAGGCTATCCAATTATTTTAATAATAAATAAGATTATTTGAAAGGATGAGTTATTTGAAAGGAAACTGTAAAAAGTTAAAAGGTCAAGTTACGCTGCCTACTGAAATAGGCATGGATAAAGAAATTGCAATGCTTTATGATAAATGGGGCTGCGATGCAGTAAGAGATTGTGATGGCACAAAGCTTCCGGATGAAATAAAAAAGTTAGCTGAAAAAGTGTATTCTACATTTTTTCCTACAAGAGGAGATCAAGCTTGGGCAACTGAGCATAAAGATCAAGCTCAAGAATTATATCTTATGTCAGAGTACAATACTGCTGCAGCAGATACATTAGAAATAGATATAATGGCAGGATATTTTGATCAGCAGTTTCAAATTGATACTGTGCATGACCCTAAGGAGTGGTGGGAGGTTATAGATCGAACAACAGGAGAGATAATTGATCCTTCGTGTTGGGAGTTTGACAAGTCAACGGGAAAGGTAATAATCAGTAATACTAAAAAGTATCATAACTACACTGTAGGCTTCCTTGTATATATGGTTTGGGATCCTACACAAATGTTTAACCATATTACAAATAATTGGGGCGACAGACCTCATGAGATATCAAGTGATATATGCCATGAAGAAACCAGAAAAAATATGCTTAAATATCTTGAGGACTGGCTTAATGAGCATCCAGATACGGATGTAGTAAGATTCACTACTTTTTTCTATCACTTTACCCTTATTTATAACCAACTTGGTATGCCTAAGTTTTTTGACTGGTTTGGTTACGGTTCCAGTATAAGTCCTATAGCAATGGAGAAATTCGAAGAGGTAAAAGGCTATAAGTTAAGACCAGAAGATATTATTGATGAAGGTTATTACAACAATCCTTTCAGGATTCCATCAAAGCATTTTCTTGACTATATGGATTATCAGCAGGCTTTTGTGGCTGCTGCAGCAAAAGAGTGTGCGGATATAGCACATAGGCATGGAAAAGAAGCTATGATGTTTTTAGGAGATAATTGGATTGGTACTGAACCCTTTGGTAAGCATTTCAAGAAGATTGGCCTTGATGCAGTAGTAGGGTCCGTTTCCTATGGAGCACAAATAAGAATGCTTTCAGAGATACCAGGACTTAAATACACAGAGGCTAGATTTATGCCTTACTTCTTTCCAGATGTATTCTTTGAAGGTGGCGATCCTTTAAAGGAGCTTAATTTTTCTTGGCTAGCAGGAAGAAGGGCAATTGCAAGGAAACCTGTGGACAGGATGGGATATGGTGGTTATCCATCGCTTGCGTTGAAGTTCCCAGAGTTTGTAGAAAGAGTAGGTAAAATATGTGATGAGTTTAGAGAAATCTACTCAAATATAGATGGAGATAAGCCATACAGCGCACCTTTCAAGGTGGCGGTATTAAATTGCTGGGGTAAACTGCGTGCCTGGTATGCAGGCTGTGCAGGCCGTGCTTCAGGCTATAAGGCAATATATTCAAGTGGACAGGTAGAAGAAAGTTTATGCGGTATGCCTTTTGAAGTTGAGTATATAAGCTTTGATGATATAAAAGAAAATGGAATACCTGAAGATATTGGAGTAATAATCAATGTAGGTGCAGCAAATACTGCATGGAGCGGTGGCGCAAACTGGCTTGATGAAACAGTAGTTTCAAGAATAAGGGAATTTGTTCATAATGGCGGAGGATTTATTGGCATAGGTGAACCTACTGCATGTCAGCATCAAGGAAAGTACTTTCAATTATCTGACATACTTGGAGTGGAGAGAGAGTTAGGATATTACCTTAATTATCCTAGATATGGCCAGTTGAGTACTGAAGAGCATTTTATAATGAAGGATGTAACAACAAATAAAATTAGCTTTGGTGAAGAAATACCATGGGTCTACGGAAATGGAAAGGATGAAAAAATACTTTCTATGAGCGGAGATTATGTTCAGGTTGCGGCAAATTCATATGGTAAAGGGCGCTCGGCATATTTTTCAGGTTTTGAATATGAACCAGAAAACAACAGGCTTCTCCTTAGAGCTATTTATTGGGTAGCAGGAAAAGAAAATGAGATGGAAAAATGGTATTCCTCAAATATAAATACTGAATGTCATGCATACTTAAGTTCAGGAAAATTTATGGTTTTGAATAATTCCTATGAAAGCCAGGACACAGTAATTTACTATGGAGACAATGATAGCATGAATATTAAGCTAGAGCCAATGGAGTGCAGATGGTTTGAGATATAGTGAGACCAGAGGTAAGATGGGTAAAAGGTTTATAAATCTATATGATGAAGAATATATTTAATGGAATAAGGAGGTAAGAAGCTAAATTATGCTAGGCAGAAAATGGACTTTTTATATATTGCACCATTCACATACAGATATAGGTTATACAGATTTACAAGAAAGAATAGTTTACAACCACATTGACTATATTAGAACCGCGGTAAATATTGCAAAAGAAGGACACAAAGTTGGGACAATTGATAAAAGTTTCAAATGGAACTGTGAAACTTACTACTGTGTAGAAAGATTCTTAGAAGAAGCAACAGAAGAAGAGAAACAAGATTTTTATTCAATGATTAAATCAAACAATATAGGGTTATCAGCAACTTATCTTAATTTTACCGACTTAGTAGATAAAAAAGTGCTTAATAAAAGAACAAAAGAAATGGTTCAGCACTTTAAAGCACAAGGTATAGATATTAAATCAGCTATGAATGCAGATGTTAATGGCATATCTTTAGGAACCCTTGATGTGCTTTTAGATAATGGAATAGAGTTCTTATTTACAAACATTCATACACATCATGGAATGTATCCACTTTATCAAAATCAAAAGCCTTACTACTGGGAAAATAAAGAAGGAAAAAGACTTTTAGTATTTAGTGGAGAGCATTATAACTTAGGTAATGCCTTTGGTTTAATTGATAATGATAATTTTAATCCTATGACAGAAAATTACTTTGGTAAAAATACAAAGCCATTAACCCATCTTGAAAGGCTTAAAGAAAATATAGTTAAGTACTTAACATCCTGTGAAGAAAATGGCTATAACTATAACTTTATCCCTGCTTGTGTATCAGGAATATTTTGTGACAATGCACCACCAAATACAGATATTATAAGAACCATTGCAGCATTTAATGAAGCTTATGGCGATGAAATACATTTAGAAATGGTAACCCTTCAAGAATTTTATGATAATATTAAAAACCAGGTAAAAGATGTACCTGTTTACAAAGGTGACCTCAATGATTGGTGGGCAAATGGTGTAGGAAGTACACCTTATGGGGTTAAACACTATAAAGACGCTCAAAGAATGTACCATTTATGTGAAAAACTAGATAATCAAAATATGGTAAGTAAAAAGACCTTAATGAGAGAAGCAGAAGATAATTTGCTTTTATATGCAGAACATACCTGGGGACATTCAGCTACCATTACAAATCCTTATGATACTATGGTGCAAAACTTAGATATTAGAAAAACAAGCTATGCCTCTAAAGCACATGAAGCCTCCGCTAAAAATTTAAACCGTATCATGCATAGCAGGGGAGATAAACTTAGGTATTATAATTTAAACGGTAAAGTAAAAGCAATCAACGTATCTGATAAAAAAGGCAAAAAAGTTGTGGAATTCTATATAGAAGCATGGGAATACAAGGGAGAAGTAAAAGTAATTTGTGAAACAACAGGGCGAGAAATAAAGACTCAAATATCTTCACATCCAAGGGGTGTGCTTATAAGCTTCGTAGATACCTTTGAGGCTAATGAAGAAAAAGTATACATATATGAACAGGCAGCTGCAAAAATAGAAACAGCTAACCTAAGAGTAGCTCATGCTGGTGCAGAAAGAATAAAGGATATAGTGAACAACTATGATTCAAAAAGCTATAAACTACCTTACCAAATAGAAAATGACTATTTCAAAATAGCTTATGAAATAGGTAAAGGTGTAACATCTTTCTACAATAAAGTAGATAATGTAGAAATGTTAAAAGAAGGAG
The DNA here is from genome assembly GCF_016765585.1 of Clostridium rhizosphaerae. Taxonomy (GTDB): domain Bacteria; phylum Bacillota; class Clostridia; order Clostridiales; family Clostridiaceae; genus Clostridium_AT; species Clostridium_AT rhizosphaerae. Next base: position 500,570 of record NZ_JAESWC010000001.1, on the reverse strand, counting down.
ATGCTAGATTCTTTACTCCTATATATGAAAATACTAAAATTAGAACAAATGTTTATGAAGAAAGAAGAATTTTAGGAAGAAATATAAGAGGGCTTCATTCGAAAAAATACATAGGTCAATTAGTAGAAGTAAAACTCATTAATAATGGTGAAATATTTACCACAATAGAACTTATTTATGAACTCAAAGGTACCTATTTTAGCTCTGTAGTTATCAAACTTTATAACACACTTCCTAAATTAGAATTTAAATATAAAATAGCTAAAACGTTATCTACAGATATTGAAAGCATTTATCTTCCATTAACATTGAATGATCTTGATGCAGCATTATATATAGATAAGAGTGACGCCATTATGCGCCCAGGTATTGATCAAATACCAGGTACTTGTATGGAATATTATCTTGTAGATAATGGTTTGGTTTATGAATCAAAAGAAAATACTATTTTGATTCAAACAAAAGATGCACCGCTTATATATATGGGAGAATTAAAACATCATCCAATAATACTTTGTGATAATAAAGAAGAAAACAATAAAAGAGATGTTTACTCTTGGATTATGAATAATACATGGGAAACAAATTTCAAAATGGATTTATCAGGTATCGTAGAGTTCAATTATACACTAGACCTTATTAGAACAACAGATATAGAGAAAAGCTTTAAAACAATGAAGGATGAAGGTTATGGTATTGTAACTTTTATGATATAGGAGGAAGGGAAAATGTCAAATTTATATTTAGAAAAATTAGTGAAGAATAATTCAAGTCTAAGCATCAGTATAACAAAATATGATGGTTCACATCCAATACAGTGTTATGAAAGCACTTTATGTGAATTGGATGAAACCCATAAGGTTTGTTTTTTAGATTCATGTTGGAATATTAGTTATATGTTTACTGAGGTATCCAATAATAAAGAGGCAATAGATGGAGAAATTACTTTTAAGCTAATAAAAGGTCATTTAGAGCAATCAAATATGTCTGTAAATATTGCCGTAGATAACTGGTCAAAAGAAAACTATGTATTGATTCCCGCCGCAGTATATAACGGAAATAGATTTAAATCCGTAGAGCAAGCATATCCTCCCATGCTTACAAAGGAAGAGGATATAGGAGTTAATATTCCTATTACAATAACCGATGTACCAAGGTTGAATATTGGTAGTGGAATGTCAAGGATAGACCTCCGTGCTGGTGATATGGCTACTCCTGCTATAGGTTTTCATGCAGCAAGTATGAAGAGAGGATTTTTTCTCCTAAGCAATCAGGAGACTTTCTTAGGAGATTCAGGAATCTCAATAGAGGAAAATGAAGATAGAACTAAGGCTGTAATATCACTTTCAGCTCCCGCAGTTAGAAAAGATTATAAGTATGGAATGTGTACCACTAAAAAAATATCTGATGACAGAGGATACGACTTCCATGAAAATGATGAAATTACTTTAAGGTTCAGGTTATATTTTTTTGATTGTGCTGATATTCTTGAGCTGTTTAAATATTTTATTAATATAAGAAAGGACTTAACTGGAAAGGTTTCATTGCACAATGAAATACCTTTCTCAAGTGCCTGGGATATACAACATAGAAAGTATAACAAGGATAATTGGCAGAAAGAATTTGAGTTTTATAGAGTGTCAACGGCTGACTGTATATTTGGACAGTGGCAGACAGGATGGGTAGGAGGAGGAATGAACTCCTTTCCATTGTTATTTGAAGGAAATGAACTTTCAACAGAACGGTCTATAAAAAATTTAGATTTTGCTTTCAGAAAAGCTCAAGCACCTTCTGGACTATTTTACGGAATTGTTTACGAGGGAAAGCCTTATGGAGATGGGTTTAATAATCAAGAGAACCAGTCAACTGTACTTTTCAGAAAAAATGCTGACGTAGTATATTTTATCACTAAGCAGCTTATGCTGATGGATAGGAAAGGGTTTGAAAGCAGAATTTCAGATTCATGGAAGGATGGACTTAAAAAAGCTTGTGACGCTTTTGTTCGCTTGTGGAATAATTATGGTCAATTCGGTCAATTTGTTGATATTGAAAAGGAAGAAATTGTTATAGGTGGAACTGCCAGTGCAGGAATTGCACCAGCAGCCCTTGCCTTAGCAGGTCAATATTTAAAAAATGATATATATTTAAAAGCTGCAAAAGAATCTGCTCAGTATTTTTATGATAATTTCACAAAAATAGGAATTACAAATGGCGCTCCAGGAGAAATATGCCAGTGTCCTGATAGTGAAGCAGCTTTTGCCCTTCTTGAATCCTATATAGTACTTTACGAAACAACAGGAGAGAAAAAATGGATAAGTATGGCAGAAGCTGCAGCTAACCAGTGCGCTACATGGTGCATGTCCTATGACTATAGATTCCCTGAAGGTTCTCCTTTTGGAAAGTTAGAAAGACATTCTGCAGGAGCAGTTTGGGCAAATGTACAAAACAAGCATGCTGCGCCAGGTATTTGTACTTTGTCGGGAGATTCACTATTTAAGCTGTTTAGAGCCACAGGAAACTATTTGTATTTAGAGCTTTTACAGGAAATAGCCCATAATATCTCACAGCATTTGTCTAGAGAAGACAAGCCATTAAGGATTTCTTGGTACTTTGACAATGATGAGTATAATGGTGATGCCAGTGGTAATGGTAAGTATATACCTAGCGGCTGGATGAATGAAAGAGTTAATACAAGTGATTGGGAAGGGAAGGGAAATATCGGTGCTATACCTGGTGGTTCATGTTGGTGTGAGGTTTCTAATATGCTGACCTATGTGGAAGTACCAGGTGTATATATTCAGAAAGACACTGGATTCGTTTGTGTTATCGACCATATTGAAGCAAAAGTGGTTGAAAATAGTGAGCAAAGATTAGTTGTTGAATTAAAGAACCCTACTAAATTTTCAGCGGAAGTAAAAGTGCTGGTAGAGAATACTTGGGATATGGAGAAAGTATTGGGACAGAATGCAATGATTAATTGCCAAAGGATAATTCTTAAGCCGTATTCAAGTGGAACCTTAGTGTTTTAGTGGAGGATAAAATGACAAAAATATCTTTTAATGCAAATCAAACTGGAGAAGTTTTTGCTCCATATTGGCACAAAGTTATTTGTGCTGGACGGGCAGCAGAAGGTTTAAGAGAAGCTTGGAGAAATCAATTTAAGGAACTGCAAAAGGAAATTGGATTTGAATATATAAGGTTCCATGGACTTTTACATGAGGATATCATGATTTATCGTGAGAATAAGGACGGAAACCCAATATATAACTGGCAATATGTTGATGAACTCTTTGATTTCTTGCTTGAAAATAAAATTCGTCCAATTGTAGAATTAGGGTTTATGCCTTACGATTTGGCATCTGGTGAAAAGTATCAGTTTTGGTGGAAGGGAAATATAACTCCTCCAAAAGATTACGATAAGTGGATAAATCTAATAAAGGAATTAGTGAAACACTTTATAAATAGATATGGAATATCTGAAGTTTTAAAATGGTATTTTGAAGTTTGGAATGAACCCAACGATAATTTTTGGGCTTCTACCTTAGAAGAGTATTGCAAAATGTATGAATATACAGTTAATGCAATTAAATCCATAAATAATAACATAAAGGTAGGGGGGCCAGCAGCTCCTGGTCATGCCACTGATGGGTTTTCTGATATTGTTGATAATTTTATAACTTACTGCGACAAAAACAATGTGACCGTTGATTTTATATCAACCCATCCATATCCCAACAGCTGGCCATTAGATACAGAGGGAAATTGTGTTACAGCGTATAGAGATGAGAATAGCTTACGTACAGACTTAAGCTGGTTGAAAGAACGACTTGAAAAATCATCTTATAAAAATGCAGAAATTCATCTTACTGAGTGGAACTCATCTCCAAGTCCTAGAGATTTGGTACATGATACTGCTTTTATGGCGCCTTTTATTATACAAAATAATTTAAAAAACATTGGTCTTGTAGACTCATTAGGCTTTTGGACCTTTACAGATATTTTTGAGGAGAATGCCGCTGGATCTACAATATTTCATGGTGGTTTTGGTTTAATTAATTTTCAAGGCTTAAAAAAGCCCTCATATTATGGATATTGGTTTTTATCTAAATTAGGTGATGAAAGGCTGACCTGGGGAGACAATTATTTTGTAACCAGAAAAGAGAATAAAATACAAATACTTATATGGAATTACTGTCATTATGAAGAAACTTTTGCAACTGGTGACACAACTGGCTTAACTCAGTATGAACGGTATTCAATATTTAAAGAAAAAAATATCTCTGTGGAGATATCCGTAGATGGACTTGAGGGTGATTACAGGGTGATAAGCTACGCATTTGGAAGAGAAAATGGATCTATATTTGATATCTGGCGTAATAATGGAGCGCCAGCTAGTCCTACTAGTGAGGAATTGGAGATTTTAAAGAAAAATAATGGACCTAAGGGCTCAATAAAGTATATTAAAAATGCGAAAGCTTTCAACAGACAGTTTTTATTAAAGCCACATGATGTTTTCCTAATTGAACTTCATAAACAGCTTTAACATAAGCGGTAAATAACTAAGTACTTTATCTGTTATTTACCGCTTATGTTATCAATGAGCAAATCAAAATCTTATAATAGGTTGCAATTTAAATAATATATTACCATATAGCCCCAAGAATATATTATTCCGTTTAGAATGGAAAAGGCCATTGAGCTGATAGAAAACCAAGCCCTTTCTATAGGTGATATATCACATTCCGTAGGCTACAAGAATCAGCTGATTTTTCTAAAGCATTTAAAGAGGTAGCACAATAAATTCAAATAGAGTTGGATGCAGAGGAAGTATGGCTACTTATAAATCACTTCAAAAACAGTTTAACTACAATTTGCTAATAGAAAATTTAAAACTTATATACTTTTCCTTAAGTCTATATTGTTCTAAAAGCTCCGGACCACAGCTATTTGAACCAATACCTGAGTTTTTGTAATCTATACGCAATATAGTGTTTTCATTTTCTTTTAGCTCATTTGTATGCATAGCTTTTGTAAGCATTTCTGAAGCATAATTTGATACATTAAATTCAAATTCCTTATTTGTTGAAAACTTCAAGCCTACAATTTCAATAATTTTTGTTTTTATATGATTTCCGTGCTCCTGTGGAACAATGTATGGTACATATTCTTCTTTAGCACTACTCTCATACATGCCTATTTTTGAATGATGACACATATCTATATAGTTTTCAGAAGGTCCCATTCCAAAATATTTAAACCTTTTATTTTTCTTTGGAATCTGAAATTCGAAACCTAATCGTGGTAAGTAGACACAGTCTTCCTTTACTTTTCCTTCAAATTCAACCTGGATTTCTCCATTTGATAAAATAGTGAATATATTATTAAATCTTAGAAAAGGTGAACGTGAAATTCCAGCAAGACTACCCTCTACTATAATTCTATTGCCTTCAAGTCTGCAATCGTACACTTTAGAAAACATTTTATTGAAATTTTGCCCGCACCACTGATGTTTTACATTTCTATCGTTATCTGTGGGAGCACGCCAGACAGTCAATTTTGTTATAGCTGCTAGTTTTTCTTCGCCATCTATCACTATACTCTCAAAATTTCCATAATGCTTGTTAAATGTATACAAAAAGTTTGTGCCAATTATTTTTATGCTTTCTTTTTCATCAATAAACTGCAGTTCACCTGCTGAATAATTTTCCTGACTTTGAATATTCACATCTAAAGCATGCTGCTCCATAGCAACCTCATATTTTCCGAGCAGGCTTATATCGAGATAACATCCTAGCTTACAGCTTTCTGGCAAGATAAAATCAAGCTCATATACTTTTGTCTCATGAGGTTCAATATCACAAACTAAATTTCCACTTTTAATAACATCTCCGTCACAGACAATCTTCCAAAGCAATGTATATTCCTTTAAATTTGTAAAATCATAAAGATTTTTTACTGTTAGCTTATTGCCTTCAATGCATGTTTTTATATATTGATAAGCAGCTTTTACTTCTAAAGAACCAGCTTTAAAGCTTCTATCAGCAAAAACCAGTCCATCACAACAGAAGTTATGGTCGTGGGTTGCCTCTCCAAAGTCGCCGCCATATTTATATACTCCATCCACTTCAACGGTATGATCAGCCCATTCCCATACACAGCCGCCTATCAATTTAGGATATTGGTATATTTTCTGCCAGTAATCCCATACGTCACCTGGGCCATTTCCCATGGAATGAGAATACTCACATAAGAAGAATGGTCTCATATCATTATTTTTAGCAAATTTTTCCATATCTTCAATGCCGGTATACATTCTTGATACTACATCAACACCACATTTATCATTTATTAAACCTGATCCTTCATAATGTGCAAGTCTTGATTTGTCTCTGTTTTTGGTCCAAGCGATCATTTCATCATGATTGCTGCCATAGCCACTTTCATTCCCCATAGACCACATTATAATACAAGGATGGTTTTTGTCTCTTTCCACCATTCTCTGAACTCTTTCCAGAAAAGCATTTTTCCATTGCTTTTGTCCGCATATCCAATCTTCATTATCAATATCATATTCATAGCCTGTGTTTCTTGATGTAAAGCCATGAATTTCAATATCTGTCTCATCTACTACATAAAATCCCAATTCATCGCATAAATTAAAAAATTCTGGAGTTGGTGGATAGTGGGAAGTTCTAATACAGTTTATATTCAATTCTTTCATTTTTAGAAGCTCAGCTCTCATGTGCTCATAAGGTGTATAGTGACCTAAGTTTGGATGGGTATCATGCCTATTAATTCCCTTCAATTTTACTGAAATACCATTGATAAGCAGTTCGCCTTTTCCAGATACACCTATTTCTCGCATACCTACTTTAAAAGGAATATATTCACTACAGCTCTTTACTATAACTGTATATAAATGAGGTTTTTCTGCATTCCACAAAATAGGGTTATCTAAAGAAGTTATTTTATTTTTACCATCATAAATAACAAAATCTTTTTCAGAAACAAATATATTCTTATTGGTTACAGTAATTTCAATATCCCTTGCGCTTTCTTTATCCCTGGAAAGCAGATATACATCTCTGAAGATTCCCGACAAACGGAAAAAATCCTGATCTTCCAAATAACTACCAGCACACCATTTTAACACCTTAACTGTCAACTTATTATTGCCTTCATTTACAAATTGAGAAATATTAAATTCACTTTGCAGATGGGAACCTTGACTGTGACCCACATATTTATCGTTTACATATAGATAAAAACAAGAATTCACACCTTCAAATACAATATAAGTATCTCTATTTATCCATTGGGTATCAAGGTTAAAATCTACAGCGTATACTCCGCAGGGATTATCATCCGGTACATATGGCGGGTCAACGGGATAAGGATAATTAACATTGGTATAATAAGGTTTATCATATCCATGCATCTGCCAGTTAGAAGGAACAGGAATCTTGTCCCATTTAGTGATTATATCTGGTACATCGATATCTCTTTCAAAATAAGCAAAATCCCACTGACCATTTAACAGTTTATAATATTTTGAATCGTATTTATTCCCCTCAATGGCTTTTTCCAAGGTATCATAGGGAATATAGTAGGACCTTTGAGGTTCTCTATTTTCTGAAATTAAATTTAAATTTTCGTAACTTCTCATTTTTTCACTCCTCAAATAATTTTATTAATTATAATACTACTACTGTACTATTTTTTTTTAATACATTAAATTGACTAAAATATGCACAAAATGATATAAACTTCTGGACAACTTGCTTAAGATTATAGATAATAATTAAAATGGTATTTAGCATTTTTTATTTAGATATAAAGGTTAAAGCCCTAAATGGGCTTTAACGGGCAGCCTGTGAGGTAAAAGTTCTATATGAATTTTTACGGGTAACTTGTGAGCGGAAGCGAACATCTTAAGTTACCCAGTGCCTGAAGGGGAGCGAACAAGCTCAGGCTGCCTAGTGTTTCCAGTGAAAGGAGAAATATATAATTATGAAAATAGTATCTGCCTATTTTATAAAAGATGATGGAAACTTGGTGAATACACAAAATGATATAGCAATCAATAGTTGTGGAAGATATGAACTTATCAATCTAAAAGAGGTTAAAACCTTTAGACCTGATGGTAGAGATGATTTTCAGTTACTATACATAGCAAAAGGAAGTGCTAATTTTTGTATTAATGGAAAAGAACAGGTGGCAAAGGAAGGCGCTGTAATTATTTATTATCCGGGTGAGGATCAAAACTATTACTACAATATTGAAGATTGTCCCATTGTTTATTGGATTCATTTTTCCGGATTTGATGTAATAAAGATATTAGAAGAAAATAATTTATCTAATGGCAATATTTTTTTTATAGGAATAAATAATTCTCTAACATTAATTTTTGATAAGATAATTAAGGAATTGCAACTAACTCGAATGAATTATTTCCAAATATGCAATCTGTTTACAAAAGAATTAATGACCTTGATCGGCAGATACCTAATAGAATCTGGCTCTGATTTCCATAAACAAAATAAAATTTTAGAAGCTGCTATTGATTATTTTAACGAAGATTTTAATAAATCTATCAATATAAAAGAATATGCAGACAGATGCAATATAAGTTGCTGCTGGTTTATACGCAGCTTTAAAAATTACACTGGAACTACGCCTGCACAATATATTATTAATATAAGAATGGATAAGGCTAAAAGTTTATTAAACAGTAAATCTTTTACTGTAAGTGAAGTAGCAAATATAATTGGATATGATAATCCCTTATATTTTAGTAGAATATTTAAGAAAAATGTTGGAATAGCACCTACAGATTATTGTATGCTCAGAAAATAGGAAGCATATAATTTTATTAACAACGCTAGAGGACTGAATCCTGTATTGAACAGGGCTCAGTCCATTTAATTTGTACATATACATTTGTTGTTATAGTTAGATGCAAGCTTACACAGTCTTCGAAAAATTGATATATAGAATCTAGAGTAAATCCGTCTTAAATAAATTATTAAAATACTTTTTAAAACTACTTGAAAAAGTATTGGGTAAGGAATACAATTAAATTATAGTAAGTAAAAGGGATGGTGGAAATAAAATGACAGAGCACTTTACGAATATATCAAAAATTAAATATGAAGGTAAGGATTCAAAGAATCCTTTAGCTTTCAAGTACTATAATCCAGAAGAAATAGTAGGCGGTAAAACTATGAAGGAGCAGCTTAGATTTACCATGTCCTACTGGCATACATTGACTGGTGAAGGACAAGATCCTTTTGGTGTTGGAACCATGGAAAGACCTTGGACTGGTGAAAAAGATGCTATGAAGCTAGCTAAAATTAGAATGGAAGCAGCTTTTGAATTTATGGATAAGTTAGGAATAGATTATTTTGCTTTCCACGATAGAGATATTGCACCAGAGGGAAAAGACCTCGCTGAAACCAACAAGAATCTTGATGAAATAGTAGCTTACTGCAAAGAATTAATGGAAAGATATAATAAAAAGTTACTTTGGGGAACTGCTAATATGTTCTCTAATCCAAGATTTGTACATGGTGCAGCTACAACCTGTAATGCAGATGTATATGCTTATGCCGGTGCACAGGTAAAAAAGGCTCTTGAGATTACTAAAGAGCTTGGCGGAGAAAATTATGTATTTTGGGGTGGAAGAGAAGGCTATGAAACACTATTAAATACAGATATGAAGCTTGAACAGGATAATCTGGCTAGATTCTTCCACATGGCTGTAGACTATGCTAAGAAAATTGATTTTACTGGACAATTCTTAATTGAGCCAAAACCAAAGGAGCCAACAAAGCATCAATATGATTTTGATGTAGCTACTGTTATGGCTTTCTTAAAGAAATATGATTTGGATAAATATTTTAAAGTTAATATCGAGGCGAATCATGCTACTCTTGCAGGACATACCTTCCAGCATGAAGTTGCATTAGCTAGAATCAATGGAATATTAGGAAGTCTAGACATTAATCAAGGAGATATGCTGCTTGGATGGGATACGGATCAGTTTCCAACAAATATATATGATGCAACACTTCTTATGTATGAAGTCTTTAAAAATGGAGGCATAGCTCCAGGAGGTCTTAATTTTGATGCTAAGGTAAGAAGAGCATCCTTTGAAGCTGAAGATTTATTCTTAGGATATATAGCTGGTATGGACACTCTTGCTAAGGGGCTAAAGGTTGCTCATAAGCTTTTACAAGGTGGAGAATTAGAAAAGTTTGTAGAAGACAGATATAAGAGTTTCACAGAAGGCATAGGCAAGGATATAGTAGAAGGAAAGACAAACTTTGAAGCCTTGGAGCAGTATGCATTAAATAATAGCTGCATAAAAAATAAGTCAGGAAGACAAGAAATGTTAGAAGCTATATTAAATCAATATATATTCAATGAATAATGGTGTAATATAATGTAGAGGCAGAAAATTGCCTCTACATTATATTTAAAAGTGGTGAAAATATGCAAGTAATAGAGAATAGTGATATAAAAACTAATAATAAAAAGAGAATAATTAAGCTTCTAGCTAAGGAAAGAGAACTTACTAAGCTTGAAATATCAAGAAAACTTGATATAAGTGTTCCTACTGTGACAACAATAGTAGGGGAACTTATTGAAGAAGGCATGGTTCTTGAAGCAGGAATGGCAACCTCAACAGGAGGAAGAAAGCCTGTTATAATAAGATTTTTGCCTAATTCTAGATTTAGCATAGGCTTAGAGTTAGGAAAAGAATATGCTAGAGCTGTGCTCACAGACTTAGATGGTAAGATTATTGAAGATAAAAGAAAAGCTTTGGACGTTATAAATGAAGATGAAGTTTTAGATAAGATGAAATGCTTAATTAAAGAAATGTTCGAGAGTAATGAAAATATAAATGGAAAGCTTTTGGGAATAGGATTTTCTCTGCCTGGAATTGTAAATGAAGCAGAGTTAAAACTTGAAATTGCAACTAATTTTAAGCTAAAGAATCTATATTTTAAAGAATTTCAGGATTATTTTAATGTACCTATTTATTTAGAAAATGAAGCTAATGCCGGAGCATTAGGAGAATCTAAGTTAGGTGTTGCAAAAGATCTTACCAATTTAATCTATGTATCTATTACTGAGGGTGTAGGCGCGGGAATTTTAATCAATGAAAGCATGTATAAGGGAAAAGGTATGCGTGCAGGTGAGATAGGTCACATGACTATATATAAAAATGGAAGAGCATGTAATTGTGGTAAAAGAGGATGCTTTGAGACCTATGCATCTAATAGAGCTCTTATTAATGACTATTACGAAGTTACAAATATAAAAACTTCAAATATAGGAGAAATTATCGAGAAATTCCAAAGAGGAGATTCCTCAGCGGCTAAGGTTATCGAAGCATACATTGAAGATTTAGCAGAAGGAATAGGAAATTTAAATTTTATTTTTAATCCAGATTATATAGTAATAGGCGGAGAGATTAGTAAGTATTCTGAAGTATTTCAAAGTAAGCTTGTAGCTAAAATTTTTAATAATAACCAATTTTATAATGAAGGTGATGTAGAAATATTATTTTCTGCATTAGGAAGTGATTCTAATATATTGGGAGCAGCGCTAATACCTATTTTAAAAAATTTTGGGTTCGGAAAAATATAGTATTTTCACTGGTTATGGAGGTGGGAAAATGAATTTTTTAGGAATTGATTTAGGTACGTCCTCAGTAAAAATAATTGTGATGGATGAAGAAGGAAAGGTAATTGCCAGCTTGTCTAAGGAGTATCCAGTATTTTATCCAGAACAAGGATGGGCAGAGCAAAATCCAGAGGATTGGTGGAATGCAACAAAAGAGGGGATAAAAGAACTAATTGAAAAGAAACAAATAAATGGAAAAACTATAAAATCCATTGGTTTTAGCGGACAGATGCATGGACTAGTTACATTAGATGAAAATGATAAGGTATTAATGCCTGCAATACTTTGGTGTGACCAGAGAACGGGCGAGGAATGTGAGTATATTACAGAAGTAGTAGGCAAGGATAAGCTTTCTAAATATACAGGAAATAAGGCATTAACAGGTTTTACAGCGCCTAAGATATTATGGATTAAGAAGCATAGACAAGAAGTGTATTCTAAAGTTAGCCATATACTGCTTCCTAAGGATTACATAAGGTTTAAATTAACTGGGGAGTATGCTACAGATGTATCCGATGCTTCTGGAACACTTCTTTTTGATGTGGAAAATAGAGTATGGTCTAAAGAAATGTTGAATGCTTTAAAAATCTCTGAAGACTTGCTGCCAAAATGCTATGAATCATCACAGGTAACTGGAAGTATTTCTAAGGAAGCAGCCCTAGAGACTGGACTTGAGGAAGGAACTCTTGTAGTAGGCGGCGCAGGAGATCAGGCTGCAGGAGCCGTTGGTACTGGAACTGTTGAAAGTGGAATTATTTCCGTTGCAATGGGAACCTCAGGTGTTGTTTTTGCTTCTCAAAAAGAATATGCTGTGGATAGCGAAAATAGATTACATTCTTTCTGTCATGCCAATGATGAATGGCATGTGATGGGAGTTATGTTATCTGCAGCTTCATGCTTAAAATGGTGGGTAGAAGCTGTAAATAAAGGCAATTCAAAGACATTTGACGAATTATTATATGAAGCTGAGAAGATACCGGCAGGCAGCGAAGGATTAATATTCTTACCTTATCTGATGGGAGAAAGAACACCCTATAGTGACCCTTACGCAAAAGGATGTTTTATAGGACTTAATATAACTCATACTAGGGCTCATATGACTAGGGCTATTTTAGAAGGAGTAGCTTTTGGACTTAAAGATTCTTTAGAGCTTGTTAGAAACTTAAATATTCCTATTAATGAAGTAAGAGTTAGTGGTGGTGGAGCTAAGAGCAAGCTTTGGAGACAAATACTTGCGGATATATTTGAGACAAGAATAGATATGATAAATTCAGTGGATGGACCATCCTATGGAGCGGCTATACTTGCTGCAGTAGGAGCAGGAAAATTTGATTCTGTAAATGAAGCTTGTAGTAAGTTGATTAAAGTTACAGAAAGTGTTTATCCAAATAAAATGAATATAGATAAATATGAAAGAATGTATAGGGTATATAGTAGTCTATATAGTAGGCTTAAGGATACATTTAACGAAATATCATAGTAAGATAAAAGGCTATTGGAATTCTCCCATAGCCTTTTATAGATTATTTTTTGCAACTTGAATTCCAAAAATGTTGATAAGAATAAGATATAAGGGGGAGAAAAATGGAATTATTGAATATTGAAATACCTGACAAAAGGCATGATTTATTTTTTGAGAACCCTATAATGAATTGGGATGAAGCGCTGCCATTGGGAAACGGACTTATAGGATGTCTTTTATGGGGAGACGGTAATCCTATTAGCTTAAGCCTTGACAGAGGGGATTTATGGGATACAACACCAGCCCCTGAAACTCTTGATACAGATTTTACATATAAAGAGTTGATAAGATTAGTGAAAAATCAAGATGAGGAAGGAATAAGAAAAAAATTTGATGACTGTTATTCAAGGGTAACGCCTACAAAAATTCCTGCAGGCAAGCTTGAGATAAATTATGGAGCAGCTGCTGATAGGGTAAAAAGCTGCCTATCACTTGAAAGTGCATTGGCTGAAGTAAAACTGTATTTTGGAGCAAAATGTTCTCAAATAAAAACATTTCTTCATGCATCAAAAGCATTTGGATATATAGTTATAACTGGAGATGCAGTAATGCCAGAGGTGAAAATTACAGCACCAAAGTTTGGTGTAAGAAAAGAAAATGAAATAGATAATATACTTTCTGAAAAAGGGATATCAAATAGTTCTCTTAAACAGCTTAAGTATCCTCCAGTAGAATGGGAAGAAGAAGATTCTCTTAATTGGTTTGTACAGAAGACTAATGAAGGACTAGAGTATGGTATAGTTCTAGCACAGAAGAAAGTGGAAGACAGACTTGAATTGTGCTATTACATTGCCTCAAATAATGATTCTACCAAGGACTGGCTGGAGGAAGCAAAAAACAGGGTGATAAATGCATTGAAAAATGGGTTTGATAAAAACTTTAAAGAACATGCTGGATGGTGGGAAAATTATTGGCAAAAGAGTTCCATTTTCTTGCCTGATAAAGAATTTGAAAAACAATGGTATTTAACAAATTATCTTTTTGGATCATGTTCGAGAAAAGGGGCACCGCCAATGCCGCTGCAGGGCGTATGGACTGCTGATAATAGACAGCTTCCCCCATGGAAGGGGGATTATCATAATGACCTTAACACTCAGATGAGCTATTATCATTATTTTAAAGCAAATCACATGGAAGAAGGAGAAAGCTTTATTGATTTTTTATGGAACCTTGTGCCTCAAGCACGAAAATTTGCAAAGACATTCTTTGATGCTCCCGGGCTTTGCTTGCCTTCTGTAATGAGTATTGATGGTAAGGCTTTAGGAGGCTGGCCAATGTACAGCATAAATCTTACAAATCAAATTTGGCTATGTCAGTCCTTTGAAAAGCATTGGAGATTTACTGGAGATGATGAGTTCTTAGGAGAAAAGGCCTATCCCTATTTCAAAGAGACAGCTCTTTGTATACTGAGATGGCTTGAGAGCGATAAAGACGATAAATTGATATTGCCATTGTCTAGTTCTCCAGAATTACATGATGACAGCCTTAAGGCTTGGCTCACTCCAAATAGTAATTACGATTTGGCTCTGCTTAAATACCTATTTAAGACTCTTTATGAAATGTCTAGTATACTAAATAACGATGACATAAAAAAGTGGCAGGAAATAGTTAACAGATTACCTGGACTTGCAGTAAATGAACATAATGTATTGATGTTAAGCCCGAATGAATCACTTACTAAAAGCCATAGACATTTTTCACATGCAATGGCTATACATCCTCTTTATCTCATGGACTATAACGGATGTGATAGAGACAAACAGATTATCGATGCTACAGTAGAAGATCTTGAAGTATTGGGTACAGGCTGTTGGGTAGGATTTTCATTCACATGGATGTCGGAGCTTTATGCGGTTCAAGGCAATGGAGAGGGCGCTGCTTATCAGTTAAAACTTTTTTGGGAGAATCTTTGTTCACAGAATGGATTTCATCTGAACGGTGATTTTAAAAGGCGAGGAATATCTTCTTTTCACTACAGACCTTTTACCCTGGAAGCCAATATGTGTGCAGCGGATGCATTGCAGGAAATGCTTTTGCAGACAAATAGCGGAGTAATTAGAGTGTTTCCTGCAGTTCCTGATGCATGGAAAAAGGAAGGTGTTTCATTCAGAAATTTTAGAGGTGAAAATGGAGTTTTAATTTCTTCTGAAATGAAGAATGAAGAGGTTAAACATATAAAGCTGAAAGTTGAAAAATCAGGCGATTTACAGATAATGAATTCATTTGGAAAAGATAAAGTTATTGTAATAAATTCTTTAGAAAAACAGATTATTGATTGTAGAGCAGGAGATATATTTAATATCAGTGTTAAAAAGGGTGAAGAATATACAGTAATAAAAAGTTAATTTTCAATGATTTTAAAATACTGTTTTATGAGAAAATAAAGTGCATATAGTTTCAAGAGAATCATAAAAATAGTATTGACTATAGAAAAATAAAGCAATACTATAGAATTAGAGCGAAACGTTTTGTGAATGTAGGTGAATATATGGCAGCGACGATAAAAGATGTAGCTAAGTACACAGGGTTATCTATTGCTACGATATCTAAATTTATTAATGGCGGAAATGTTCTTGAAAAGAATAGAATGGTCATCGAAGAGGCTATAAAAACTCTTGATTTTAAAGTAAATGAATTGGCCAGGGGATTAAAAACAAGTAAAACGAAGACTATAGGTATTTTAATACCATCTCTTGAAAACATATTTTGTACTAGTGTTGTATCCAGCATAGAGAATATACTTCTTCAGTATGGTTACAGTACCATTATATGCGATTATAGAGATGATGCTATATTAGAAAAAAAGAAACTAGAGTTCTTAATGAATAAAATGGTAGACGGACTTATTATTATGCCTTTGGGTGAAAATAATGGTTATATTAAAGAGGTATCAGAAAAGGGAATTCCTATTGTTTCAATAGATAGAATATTAAAGTCAATAAATTGCGATATGGTCTTAGTGGACAATTTAAATGCTTCTTATGATGCAGTAGAACATCTTATTGTAAAAGGACATAAAAGAATAGGGATAATATGTGGACCTGAGGAAGTGTATACTGCACAGGAAAGACTAAAGGGATATCTAAGGGTACATGAGGATTATTCTATGGAAGTAGATGATCAGCTGATAAAGCATGGAGATTACAAGCTGGAAAGTGGGTACGAGATTTTGATGGAGTTTTTAGACATGGATAATCCACCTACGGCAGTTTATGTAACAAATTATGATATGACCCTAGGAGCAATTATAGCAATCAATGAAAAAAATATTGTAATTCCAGAGGAACTTTCTATAATTGGATTTGATAATCTTCAAATGGCTAGAATTTTTAAACCTGCGCTATCTATAGTAGTGCAGCCTATGAAGGAAATTGGAGAAACAGCAGCAAGTGTTTTACTGAAAAGACTTGCTGGGGACTTAAGCGGGTTTCCGCATATAGATAGATTGAAAGCTGAAGTTGAATTTAAAGATTCTGTAAAAGCTTTAATTTAAATTTAAAGATATGTATACAATTTGCGTTTTTATTTTCACATAATGAATGATAAAAACGCATACCTATAAATGTAAAGCTAAACGTTTAGCTTTATATATAAATAAATAGGCAAAACGTTAAAATAAAAGGAGGTTGAAGAATGTTAAAGCATATTCCAAAGATTATATCGCCAGATTTAATGAAAATCATGATGGAGATGGGACATGGAGATGAAATCGTTATTGCGGATGGAAACTTTCCGGCTGCAGCTTGTACAAAGAGATTAGTTAGATGTGACGGGCATAATGTTCCAGAACTTCTGGATGCAATTCTAGAGTTTTTCCCACTAGACCCTTATACTCAAAAGCCTGTTTCTTTAATGCAGGTGGTTCCTGGAGATACAGTTCAGCCTACTATATGGGAGGAATATAAGGAAATAGTTAAAAATCATGATGAAAAGGCTGCTGAATTTGAATTTATAGAGAGATTTGAATTTTATGAAAGAGCAAAAAATGCATATGCAGTTATAGCAACAAGTGAAGCTGCTTTATATGCAAATATTATATTAAAAAAAGGTGTAGTATAGGAGGGGAAATTTAAAAATGAGTAACAGATTAAATGGAAGTTTACCTAAGGTAGGAATTAGACCTATTATTGATGGCCGCAGAAAAGGTGTAAGAGAATCTTTAGAACAACAAACAATGAATATGGCAAGAGCCGTAGAAGAACTTATAAAAGAAAATTTAAGATATCCAAGTGGAGAAGTGGTTGAATGTGTTATAGCAGATACTACTATAGGCGGTGTTGCAGAAGCAGCAAGATGCGCAGAAAAATTTTCAAGAGAAGGGGTAGGTTTAACCATTAGTGTAACTCCTTGCTGGTGCTATGGTACAGAAACAACAGATATGGATCCGCATATGCCAAAGGCGATCTGGGGTTTCAATGGTACAGAAAGACCAGGTGCAGTTTATTTAGCAGCAGCCCTTGCTGGACACAGTCAAAAAGGATTACCTGCCTTTGGAATCTATGGCACAGATGTAAAGGATACAGATGATAATAAAATTCCAGAGGATGTAAAGGTTAAGCTTTTACAATTTGCAAGAGCAGGACTTGCTGTTGCAATGATGAAGGGAAAGTCTTATTTATCCTTAGGAAATGTTTCAATGGGGATTGCGGGTTCAATAGTAGATTCAAGCTTCTTCCAAAAATATCTTGGAATGAGAAATGAATATGTAGATATGTCAGAGTTTATAAGAAGAATTGAAGAAGGCATTTATGATAAGGAAGAATATGAAAGAGCTTTAAAATGGACAAAGGAAAATTGCAAAGAAGGAAAAGACATTAATAAAGCAGAGTACATAAAAACAAAAGAACAAAAGGATAGAGATTGGGAAACTGTTGTAAAAATGACCCTGATAGCAAGAGATTTAATGATTGGAAATCCAAAGCTTGCAGAAATGGGCTTTGTTGAAGAAAGTGAAGGTCATAATGCTATAGCAGCAGGCTTCCAAGGACAGAGACATTGGACTGATCATTTTCCAAATGGAGACTTTATGGAGGCTATGCTTTGCTCATCCTTTGACTGGAATGGAATAAGAGAAGCCTTTGTTTTAGCTACTGAAAATGACAGCTTAAATGGAGCATCTATGCTGTTTGGGCATCTATTAACTAATACTGCTCAAATTTTCTCGGATGTAAGAACCTATTGGAGTCCAGAAGCAGTAAAACGAGTATCGGGAAAAGAGCTAGAAGGACATGCAAAGAATGGAATTATACATTTAATTAATTCAGGAGCAACTACTTTAGATGCAACAGGACAGCAATGTAAAGATGGTAAGCCTGCAATGAAGCCGTTTTGGGAAATTACAGAAGAAGAAATGAAAAAATGTCTGGATGCTACAGAATGGGATGCAGCAGAATATGAATACTTTAGAGGGGGCGGATTCTCTTCCTGTTTCTTATCTAAAGGAAATATGCCTGTAACTATGTCAAGAGTAAATATCATTGACGGATTAGGGCCAGTGCTTCAAATAGCAGAAGGATATACAGTAGATCTGCCAGAGGATGTACATGCTGCCTTAGATAAACGTACAAGTCCATCATGGCCAACAACTTGGTTTGCACCAGTATTAACAGGTAAAGGTGCATTTACAGATGTGTATTCCGTAATGAACAATTGGGGAGCAAATCATGGTGCCATAAGTTATGGACATATAGGTTCAGACTTAATAACTCTCGCTTCTATGCTTAGGATTCCAGTATGCATGCATAATGTTTCTGAAGATAGAATATTTAGACCAAGTACATGGAACGCATTTGGAACAATGGATAGAGAAGGAGCGGATTTTAGAGCTTGTGAAAACTTTGGACCTCTTTATGGAAGAAAGAGGGGATAAGATGGGTGCTGGGGACAGTTTGCAATTTTTGGCCTTTGATCTTGGAGCAAGTAGTGGGCGTGCTTTTGTCGGGGAGTTTAAAGATAATAGACTTACATTAAAAGAAATACATAGGTTTCTAAATGAACCGGTTATGTTTTCAAAGCATCTTCAATGGGATATATTAAGGCTTTGTCATGAAATAAAGCAAGGAATATTAAAGTGTAAAAACCAGGGCTACAATATAGAAAGTATAGGAGTAGATACCTGGGGTGTGGATTTTGGACTCTTAGATGAAGATGGAGAACTAATGAGCAACCCATATCATTATAGGGATGATAGAACTCAGGACATTATGGAAAAATGCTTTGAATACATAAAAAAAGAGGAATTGTTCAAGGAAACAGGACTTCAATTTGCGCCTTATAATACAATTTATCAGCTGCTATCCATGATAGAAAATGAAGATAAAAAACTTTATAACGCAAAGACACTTTTGCTTATGCCGGATTTAATTAACTATATGTTAACTGGAGAAAAGGTATCAGAGTTTACAGAAGTTACAACTACTCAGCTATATAGCTATAAAAATTCTTATTGGAACGAGGAAACCTTAGAAAAATTAAATATTCCTAAATATATATTTACCTCAATTATTAAGCCAGGAGAACAAGTCGGGATATTAAGAGAAAGCATTTGCAAGGAGCTCGGAATATCGCCAATTAAGGTAATTGCAGTAGGAGGCCATGATACCGCTTCAGCAGCAGCTGCAGTTCCTGGACTTGGAGAAAATCATGTGTTCATAAGCAGTGGCACGTGGTCTTTGCTTGGAATAGAAAATGATAAGCCTATTATCAATGAAAAAGTATTTCAATATAACTTTACAAATGAAGGCGGCGTAAACGACAAAGTTTTATTGCTAAAAAACATAATGGGGCTTTGGATACTTCAAGAGTGTAAAAGGGCTTGGGAAAGGGAAGGTAAGAACATAGGGTTTAGTGATATGGTTCAATTGGCGGAAGCTGAAGCAGGGGGACGGTGTTTTATAGACCCGGACAATGATTTGTTTTATGCGCCGGGAAATATGCCTGAAAGAGTAAGAGAATTCTGCAGAAATACAAATCAATTTGTGCCTGAAACCATTGGCGAAATCGTAAGATGTGTAGAGGAAAGTCTTGCTTTAAAATACAGATGGGCAATCGAAAAGCTGGAAGAAATAACTTCGAGGAAGATAGATACAATTCATATGGTTGGAGGCGGAATACAGGATAAACTATTGTGTCAGTTAACTGCGAATGTTACAGGAAAAGAAGTTATAGCTGGACCGGTAGAAGCAACAGCTATTGGAAACATAATTGTGCAGGCACAGGCGGTTGGTATAATTAAAAACATTGCCCACGGAAAAGAAATTATAATAAATTCCTTTGAGATTATAGAGTATAAGCCATTAGATAATGAAAAATATACAGTTAATTATGAGAAGTTTTTAAAAATAATAAATAAGTAAATGACCTTTAAGGAGGTAAAAGTCCTAAATGGACTTTTACGGGCAACCTGCGAGTGAAGGCGAGCGTGCTTAGGTTGCCCCGTGGTACAAGACAAAGTCCTAAATGGACTTTTACGGGCAACCTGCGAGTGAAGGCGAGCGTGCTTAGGTTGCCCCGTGGTCCAAGACAAAGTCCTAAATGGACTTTTACGAGTAATTTTCGAGCGGAGCGAGAGTTTTAAATTACTCAGTGCTTCCGATTAAAAGGAGGAAAGAAAAATGAGTTTTGAAGATGAAATTAAACAGCAGATCTGTGAAATTGGAAAAAGAATTTATATGAATGGATTTGTTGCAGCAAATGATGGAAATATAACTGTAAGAATAAGCGATAATGAAATTTTAGCAACTCCAACAGGAGTTAGTAAGGGGTTTATGACTCCTGATATGATATGCAAAGTTAATTTAAAGGGAGAAGTAATATCTGCAAATGACAAGTACAAACCTTCTTCAGAAATTAAAATGCATTTAAGAGTTTATGAAAAGAGAGCAGATGTTAAGTCAGTAGTACATGCGCATCCGCCTTATGCTACAAGCTTTGCTATAGCTGGGATACCACTTGATAAAGCAATTATGCCAGAGGCAGTTATATCCTTAGGCAGTGTTCCAATAGCGGAATACGGAGCTCCTTCAACTAATGAAATACCTGATGCTGTTGAAAAATATCTGCAGCATTATGATGCAGTATTACTCGAAAATCATGGAGCACTAAGCTACGGTGCTGATTTAATAACTGCATATTATAAAATGGAGTCACTTGAGTTTTATGCTAAGCTGACAGCTATTTCAACTCAGTTAGGTGGAGCAAGGGAATTGAATAAAGAGCAGGTCGCTAAACTATATGAACTAAGAAAACATTATGGATTAACTGGAAGACATCCAGCTGATTCATGTGAAAATGATCCTCATGATAATTGATTGAGTATATAATTAAATAGTTGTTAAAAAACAGGAAAACTGTGTTGAAATTAACGCAGTTTTTCTGTTTTTAGACATTATTTTAAACTACATCTTTGTAGAATTATTCTGGTTTTTACTTTTATAAAAATAAATATACGAACAATATTGTTAACTTAAAATTAATATTCGTATTTTATATTGACTGGTAAAATCTACTCTGTTAATATTAATGAGTAGTTAAATGACATACTTAATGGTGTGGAGGGGATTTTAATGAAATATGATGTGGCTATTGTTGGAGCAGGGGCTAGCGGAATATTCGCAGCTTATGAGATGGTCAAGTTAAATCCGAACATTAAAATTATTATGATTGAAAAAGGAAATGCTCTTGAGAAAAGGACATGTCCTATAGATGGGAACAAGATAAAGACCTGTATACACTGCAAGACCTGCAATATAATGAATGGCTACGGAGGAGCGGGAAGCCTCTCTGACGGAAAGTATAATATAACAAATAACTTTGGTGGAGATTTATATAAATATGTAGGCTATGAAGAAGCTATGAATCTTATGTATTATGTGGATGAGGTTTTGTGCAGCATGGGCGGAGCAGAAGCTAAATTATATTCAACTGCTGCTTCAAAACTTAAAAGTGAAGCTTTAAAATATGATTTACACCTTTTAGATGCTAAGGTAAGGCACTTAGGAACAGATAGAAATTTAGTTATTTTGGATAACATATATAAATTTTTAAAGGATAAGCTAGATATAGTATTTAATACTGAAGTTCAAGATATAAGTAACACGAATAAAGAATTTGTTGTTTACACAAAAAATAATGAGTACGTGTGCGATAATCTGATACTTGCTACAGGACGATCAGGATCAAAATGGATTTCTTCAGTTTGTGAAAGACTTGGAGTAAAGACAGAAAGCAGCAGAGTAGATATAGGAGTGAGAGTAGAGCTTCCAGCTGCTGTTTTTGAACATATAACAAGTGATGTGTATGAAAGTAAAATAGTTTATAGGACTAAGAAGTACTCTGATTTTGTAAGAACCTTCTGTATGAATCCTCATGGAGAAGTAGTAAGTGAGAATACTAATGGCATAGTTACTGTTAATGGACACAGCTACTCAAATCCAGAACTTCATACTGAAAATACAAACTTTGCACTATTAGTATCAAATAATTTTACAGAGCCCTTTAGGAACAGCAATGAATATGGAGAATCCATAGCAAGGCTCAGCAACATGCTTGGAGGCGGTGTTTTGGTTCAAAGGTTTGGAGATCTAGTAAGCGGCAGAAGAACTAATGAACACAGAATGTCTAAGAGTTTTACAAGACCTACTTTGAAAGCTACTCCTGGTGATTTAAGCCTAGTATTGCCTAAAAGACAGTTAGACGATATTATAGAAATGATTTATGCTTTAGATAAAATAGCACCTGGAACAGCTAATGAAGATACTCTTTTATATGGAGTTGAGGTTAAGTTCTACAACTCAAAAGTTGAAGTAGATAATAACTTAGAATCTAAAATAAAAGGCTTATATGTTTTAGGTGATGGTTCAGGAGTTACTCATTCTTTATCCCAAGCTTCGGCAAGTGGAGTTTATGTGGGAAGAATAGTAGCCAATAAATTTGAAGAAAAAGGAGATAATTAATATGTCAGCATTCGTAGTTTTAGGAGCACAATGGGGAGATGAAGGAAAGGGCAAGATGACAGATTTTCTTGCTGAAGAAGCTAATGTAGTTGTAAGATTTCAAGGCGGAAACAATGCAGGGCATACTGTTGAGGTTGGTGATAAGCAATATAAGCTTCACTTGATTCCTTCAGGAGTATTGTATGAAGATAAACTTAATGTAATAGGTAACGGTGTAGTGCTAGATCCTAAAGCTTTCTTTGAAGAAGTAGGGTATTTGGAAGATTTGGGCGTTAAAATAACTCCTGAGAAATTAATAGTAAGCGATAGAGCACAGCTTATTATGCCTTATCATAAGCTTTTAGATAAGTTAAAGGAAAAGGCAAGAGGCAAAAATGATATAGGAACAACAGGAAAAGGTATTGGACCATGCTATACAGATAAGGCAGAAAGAAGCGGGATTAGAGTCTGCGATCTTATGCATAAAGAAGTTTTTAAAGAAAAGCTCCAAGAGAATATAAGACTTAAAAATGAAATTATAACTAAGGTTTATGAAGAAGAACCTTTAAACTTTGACGAGATTTATAATGAATACATAGCATATGGCGAAAGATTAAGACCATTTGTTCAGGATGCTTCTGTAAGAGTATATGATGAGATTAAAAATAACAGTAAGGTTTTATTTGAAGGAGCACAAGGTATGCTTCTTGATATAGATTATGGAACTTATCCTTATGTAACTTCCTCAAATACTATTGCAGGCGGTGCTTCTGCCGGAGCAGGCATAGGACCTACAATGATAACCGGTGCTGTAGGTATTGCAAAAGCTTATACAACAAGAGTAGGTAAAGGACCATTTCCAACAGAGCTTGAAGATGCAACAGGTGAATGGATAAGAGAAAAAGGAAAAGAGTTCGGCGTTACAACAGGTAGAGCAAGACGCTGCGGATGGCTTGACCTTGTTATACTTAAGACTTCAGCTAGAGTTTCAGGACTTACAAGTCTTGTAGTAACAAAGATTGATACTTTAGCAGGACTTGATAAGTTAAAAGTCTGCACAGGTTATAAGTTTGAAGATAAAGTTATTGATTACTTCCCAGCAAGCCTTGAAGATTTAGCAAAGTGTGAGCCTGTTTATGAAGAGTTCGACGGCTGGGACGATAGCGTTGCAGATGCAAGAATCTATGAGGAACTTCCTGAAAATGCAAAGAAGTACCTAAAGAAGATAGAAGAATTCACTGGAGTGCAAATAGGAATAGTTTCAGTAGGACCAAGAAGAGATCAAACTATAGTGGTTCATGAAATATAATGGAGGCTGTTATAATGAGAGATTTATATAGTACACCTTTAAACAGCAGGTATGCTTCAAAGGAAATGTCTTATTTGTTTTCTGAGGAAATGAAGTTTAAAACTTGGAGAAAGCTTTGGGTGGCTTTAGCTGAGGGTGAAAAAGAGCTTGGACTCAATATTACGGAAGAACAGCTTGAAGAATTAAAGGCTAATGTAGACAACATAAACTATGAAACAGCTGAGCAGAGGGAAAAAGAAACAAGGCATGATGTTATGAGCCATGTTTATGCTTACGGAGTTCAGTGCCCTAAGGCTAAAGGAATAATACACCTTGGGGCTACAAGCTGTTATGTAGGAGACAATACGGATTTAATAATAATGAAGGAAGGTCTTCTTCTTATCAGAAAAAAATTAATTAATACAATAAACGCTTTAGCTGCCTTTGCATTAAAGTATAAGAGTGTTCCAACTTTAGGGTTTACTCATTTTCAGCCTGCACAGCTGACTACAGTAGGCAAAAGAGCAACTCTATGGATGCAGGACTTAGTACTTGATCTTGAAAACTTAGATTACGTTATAGAAACGCTGAGATTTAGAGGAGTTAAGGGAACTACAGGAACACAGGCAAGCTTCATGGAGTTATTTGATGGAGATGAAAATAAAATAAAGCAGCTTGATAAGTTTGTTACAGAAAAAATGGGCTTTAAGGAAAGCTATGCGGTAACAGGGCAGACCTATCCTAGAAAGGTTGACTCTATAGTTTTAAATACATTATCTGAAATTGCTCAAAGTGCTTATAAATTCAGTAATGACTTAAGACTTCTTCAAAGCATGAAGGAGGTAGAAGAGCCTTTTGAAAAAAATCAGATAGGTTCCTCAGCTATGGCTTATAAGAGAAATCCAATGAGGTCTGAAAGAATAAGTGCTTTGGCAAGACATGTAATAGTTAATGCCTTAAATCCTGCTATAACTGCATCTACTCAGTGGTTTGAAAGAACTCTGGATGATTCGGCAAATAAGAGACTTTCTGTGGCAGAAGCATTTTTAGTTTTAGATGGAGTTTTAAATCTTTATATAAACGTAGCAAGCAATCTTGTTGTATATGAGAAAGTAATAGCAGCACATGTTAATAACGAACTTCCTTTTATGGCAACTGAAAATATCTTAATGGAAGCAGTTAAGCAAGGCGGAGACAGACAGGAGCTTCATGAAAGGATAAGGGTTCATTCTATGGAGGCTGCTAAAAGGGTAAAAGAACAGGGTTTAAGTAATGATCTTCTTGATAGAATAATAGCTGATGATGCTTTTTCTATGAGCAGAGAAGAGATTCTTTCAATTATGGAAGCAGAGAATTTTATTGGGAGAGCACCAGGACAGGTGGAAGATTTTATAAATGATATAATAAAACCAGTCCTTGAGAAAAATAGAGATTTATTAAACGTTAGTGTTTCTATAAATGTTTAAAAAAGTAGTGCTATAACAAAAGAATTGTATTATAATAATAATGAAACTGAATATAAACAGTTTAGGTGCCCTAAAAGGGATAATAGGGAAAGTGGTGAAAATCCATTACAGCCCCCGCTACTGTAGACGGCAACGAAGCTAATTCCACTGGACTTGTCTGGGAAGGATGGCAGAGGTTATAAGCCGTGAGTCAGGAGACCTGCCTAGTACTGTATGTAAAACTTCGGAGGGAAGTTTAAACAGATGTGCATTGATAATAAAACAGTATTTTTGTCGTGCAATTATGTAATTACAAGGTATCTCCGTTAAAGGAGGTACCTTTTTATTTAGTCTTGCAAAAGGAGGATAGCTTGAATCTAATTTTATGCTAAGCGGGGGTAGTTATATTTCAAAACAATGATTTGGAGGAGAACAATGTTTAAAGATAACTATCAAAGGTTTAAAAAAATCACTATTATTTTACTTGGAAGCTTAATCTATTCAATAGCAATCAATGCTTTTATAGTACCCCATAGATTATTGAGCGGAGGTGCAGCTGGGATAGGAATACTTCTTCAGTATGTTTTTAATATTCCATCAGGCTATTGGGTATTTATTATTAATTTGCCAATATTCATCATAGGCTATAAGCTTGTAAACAAGGAATTTATTTTTTACAGCTTCATTGGAATGATATCTATGTCTTTATTTTTAGTATTAACGAAAAATGTCTTTAGTTTTCTAAAGGTTGAGGATATATTTATATCCACTTTGCTTGGCGCAGTAGTAAGCGGCATTGGAATGGGTATAATCTTCAGGATCGGAGCTTCTCAGGGAGGAACAGATATAATAGCGGTTATTATCAGAAGAAATAAAGGTACAGAAATGTCTACCTTGTATTTTATGATAAACAGCATAATAGTGGGATGCGGTATTTTTGTATCAAGTTTGACTATCACAGTATATACCTTGATTTTAATGTATATTAAGTCCATTGTTATAAATAAAGTTATCAATTCCTTTAATAAAAAACAGATACTTATGGTTATAACTTCAGAAGAAGAGGCGGTTTCAAAGGCTATAATGACTCAGTTGGGAAGGGGAACTACCTATCTATATGGAGAAGGTGCCTACACTGGAATTCAAAGAAAGATTATTTATTGTGCAGTTCTTGAAAACCAGATAAATAAAGTCAGAAGTATAATTCAGCAGATTGATGCTTCTGCAATGGTATCAATTATAGAAACTGTAGATGTTCAAGGCAATGGATTTCCAAGACCGGCCTTATAAGAGCAGAGGGTGCCGCAAAACACTTAAACTTACAAGGTGTTTTGCGGCACTTCCTTTTTTGATTAGGAGGGGTTATACCAGCCTCTAGACTGCATTTCTTTGAACAAGGTTTCAGCATGCCCCTGTTCTTCCTGCTGAATGTGCTGAAGCTGTTTTCTAATTTGAGGATCAACAGACTCTAATACTGCAGTGTTGTATGATCCGGATACATGCTTTTCAGTTGACAGTGCATCATTCAAAAGTTGTGCATCTGTTATCCCAAGGTTTGGCTGCATATTGGACAAATCACCTTGAGGTTTTACATAGCTTTCAAACATATTATATGTGTTTTCTCCATTGCTGCTTAACATGTTTTTAAGAGTTTGGGCATGCTGATGTTCTTTGCTCGCAAGATCAGTAAACACCTGTTTTATCTTTTGGTCAGAAGCCATTGCAGAGTACTGCTCATACTTTCTTATACATAGATATTCAGCATTTAAGTTGTCTTCTATCAAAGTCTTTTCTTTGTTTGTTAAAGGCATAGTGACGTCCCCTTTCGTTAATATATCGGATATAGTATTAGTAAAATATATAAATAATATAAGTATATTGCCAAATAAATTGCCGCAGGGCTTTGCGTGGAAAATAATATATAATCCTAGTGATTACTTTGCTACTGTTCTAAGGTTCGTGAAGCCATAAAACTAAGAGCCTCTAGGAATTCGCTTTAACTTTTGCTATCTTTAAAGCAAGCCTAGAATACTTTTGCATTATATATAGTTTGAACATTAAAAAGTTTGGCGCTGTCTAATAATAGTGTTAATATAAGTATGTTCTTTGATATTGTAGAAAGCAAATCAACTGCAAACCAGCATGACTGCAGTAAATATTTAAATATTTTTATAGGTTTATGTTTAAATATATGAATGATAAAAATGCCATTACTAGCTTTTAATAAGGACCTAAATTTTAATTATAAAAACAATCATTGAGTAAATGGTATAGATAGATAATTATAATTGCGTATAAAAGCTACATATGCTGGGTGTAAAGACCGAGAGTAGGTGTAGAAAATAATATTTTAATTTGATTGATAACTTTGCCCATGTTCTTGGCGAAGTAATGCTGAAAAGCTTAGGGCCTCTTCTCTGAGCAAGCTAAAAGTATTTTAAGTTTACTAAAGATTTTTTAAAGCCTGCAGCTATTAAAGTAACAAGAAGTCAAAGCGAATTTATAGAGGCTCTTAGCCTTTCGGTATTGCAAGCCTTAGAACATACGCAAAGGAATCATAAAGTAAAATATTATTTTCTACACAAGGCTCTAAGGTCTTTACGCCACAGCCTGCGGACATTTTAGTTCACAATTTTATTAAATGGTTTAATTAATATAAAAGTGATATAATTGATAATAAATATTACTTAAACTAAAGGTGATTTAATGGATATAAATAACTTGGATTACATATATGTAGAGAATGAAGAAAAGCTTGATGAAGTATTAAGCTATATAAGAGAAGCAAAAGTCCTTGGTGTTGACACAGAAACAACAGGTCTTGATCCTATAAATGATAGAATAAGATTATTGCAAATAGCCTGTACAGATAAGCCGGCAGTTGTTATTGATATGTTTAAGCTGAAAGAAGATGTGCTTTATAAGCTAAAAAATGTGTTTGACTCGTCAAGTGTTAAGGTGTTTCAAAACGCTAAATTTGATGTGGAGTTTCTTACAGCTAATGGCTTTAAATTCAGCGGGGCTATCTTTGATACTATGCTTGCTTCACAGATTATTGGAGACAGAAAGCTTCAAAGACACGGGCTTGGTGCTTTGGCAGCTTATTATTTAGATATAAATCTTCCAAAGGAAGAGCAAAAGAGTGATTTTACAGGAGCTCTTAGAAAAGAGCAGATAGAATATGCTGCAAAGGATGCGGTTATACTGCTTCCTTTGAGAGAAAAGCTTATTGAAGAAATAAAAAGATACAGGCTTATTGAGATTTGCAAGTTAGAATTTGATTGTGTATTTGCTGTTGCTGATATGGAGCTTAGCGGAATAAAGCTTCATAAGGAAAAATGGAATAAGCTTTTTGAAAAATATGATGCTCAGCTAAAAGAGCTTAGAACAAAGCTGAATGCAGAGCTTGGCTCGCAAGGCATGCAGACTAGTATGTTTGGTGAAGAAACCAGTGTAGATATAAATTTAGACAGCCAATCCCATGTTATAAAAGCTTTAGCTAAAAAGGGTATACAGTTAAATACAACCTCTCATGCAGAGCTCGTGGAATATAAAGATAAGCATGAAGTTATAAAGCAGCTTATAGATTATAGAAGAGTATCAAAGGCTCTTCAAGGCTTTTTAATTCCTATGGCTCAATATATAAACAAAACAACTGGAAGAATTCACTCAAGCTACAGGCAGATAGGTGCAGGCTCCGGCAGGTTTTCCTGCGGAGAGCCAAATGTTCAGCAGATTCCAAGAGGAAAAGAATTTAGGGAATGCTTTGTGCCTGAGGATGGATACAAATTTATTATCGCAGATTACTCACAAATTGAGCTTAGAGTAGCAGCAGAAATTGCGCAGGATAAGACTATGATAGAGGCCTATAAAAGTGGTGAAGACTTACATTCGTTGACCGCAGCTTTGGTTGCTAATAAAGACATAAAGGATGTAACAAAGGCTGAGAGACAGTCTGCAAAAGCTATTAACTTTGGGCTCATATATGCTATGGGTGCAAAGGGACTTCAGGGATATGCCAAAACTGTTTATGGAGTTGATATGACTTTAGAGCAGGCTGAAATATTTAGAGAAAGATTTTTTGATGCCTATAAAGGAATAGCAAATTGGCACATAAGAATGAAGAGGGCTTCGGATATAACTGAAGTAAGAACCTTAGCAGGAAGACGCTGCACTTTTGAAGGTGAAGCTGCAATAACAACCCTTCTAAATACTCCCGTTCAAGGTACTGCTGCTGATATTGCAAAGAAGGCTTTAGGAATGCTTGTGCCCGCAGCTAGAGAATTAAAAGGTCATATTGTTTGTACAGTTCACGATGAAATACTACTCGAAGTACCAGAGAATTTAGCTGAGGAAGCAGCTCTTAAGCTTAAAGCTGCAATGGAGAAGGCAGGAGAATATTATTTAAAACAGGTACCTGTTATAGCAGAGACAACTATAGCAGATTCTTGGGCAGAAAAATAGATTGAAAGAAGGCTTTAAAATGTATAAAAGTACAACAGAATTAAAGGTTAGATACGCTGAAACTGATCAGATGGGAATAGTACATCATTCAAATTATTATGTTTACTTTGAAGCAGCAAGAGAAGATTTTATACTTGGTGCAGGAATTTCCTATAAAGAAATTGAAGATAGGGGTATTATGATGCCGCTTGTAGAAACCCAGTGCAGATATATTGAGGGAGCTAAATATGCCGATGAGCTTATTATAGAAACTTCGCTTCAGGAGCTAAGTCCTGTTAAGGTTGTTTTGGAATACAAGGTTATAAGAGTTGAGGATGGAAGACTAATTTCAAAAGGTAAAACTATTCAGACCTTTGTAGACAGCAGAAGCTTTAAAATAGTGAACTTAAAGAGATACAATACTGATTTATGGGAAAGGTTTGAAAGACTTAAGTAATATTTTATGGAGTAACGAACCAAAATAAATAAGCTTCATATAATGTACCAAAAGATTATACCCCGGAAAAATAAGTGTACTTAATTATTTAAGTATCTGAAGAACTTTAGTTTTTCAGATTATCTTAATAATAGGGGGAGGGTAGATTATATGAAGCTTATATACTTATTCTTCATAGCTTTTATCAATAGTATTGATAACATAGGAATAGGAATAGCTTATAGTATAGCCGGGGTTAGAGTACAGCTTTCAAAAAATATGCTTATTTCCTTCTTGGCCTTCGCTGTTTCTTTTGTTTCTTCACTTACAGGAGTTATAGTATCAAAATATATTGGAGACGACACTGCAGCTATTATCAGCATGCTTCTTCTTGCAGGAATGGGAATTAGAATGATATATGAAGCCTTTCATGATTCAGAGGATGAAGGTAAAATAAACAGCATAAAAGTCATTGGATATAAAGAAGCCTTTCTCGTAGGATTGGTTTTAGCTCTTGATGATGTTCCAAGCTCTATAAGCTCAGGACTCGTTGGATATGATGCCTTTATGGTGTCCATGCCTTACTTTGTAATTAGCTTTTTAATATTCTTTTTAGGAAACTATGGCATTAAATTTTTTACTAAGCTTAAAATCGGCAGAAAGGCCAACATAATTGCCGGCTTTCTAATGATAATAATGGGTATATCACAGTTATTTGGTTAAAAGATAAGGGGTAGGTGAAAAACAGCTAAACTTAGCGTGTTATTTGAATACGTAGAAATATCTGCGAAGCGAAAGTTTCATAGAATTCAAATAACACGCGGTAGGTTTAAGCTGTTTTTCACCAACCCATATTTTATTTATGCACAAATATTGATAATTCTTTTAAAGGTGCCTTTTGCAGCACAGAACTTATCTACTAAGGTAAAGCCGCAGTCTTTAATATGAGCTTCCATATCCTCAAGGGTAATAAAGATTGCTCTATCAGCTATTCTGCGGGTAGTTTTCATTATGGATAGCTGGTCGTTTAAAGTTGTAGCACTGAAGAGTCCATAGGGTAGATCAACAATTGCACAATCGAACCTTTCTGTTAAGGTATGCATGTCCTTATTTTCTATAACAGTTTCATAATTAAAAAATTCAAGATTTTTATTTGCATTTTCTGCTATATATTTGTTTAGTTCATAGCCTTTAATATTCAAACCCATCGAGAGAGCCTCAATAACAACTGTACCTATTCCGCAGCAGGGGTCTACTAACTTTGAATTCAGATCATTTGAAGCTGCTATATTTGCTAAGCTTCTGGCAAGTCTGACATCCAGTGCATTGCAGTAAGAGTAGGGTTTATTGTTATGTTCCTTCCAGGCGGAATTATTATTTTCAAGCTCGCCGAAAATCCACATATTATCAATCTTAGTTATTCCTAAAAGCACTTCAGGATTGTGCACATCAGCAAAGCCATTGATATTATAGCCAATTAGATATTCTGTTTTTTTTCTTTCTTCAAAAGGGATGTTGTTATCTTCATGGTTGATATAGCATACTTTAAATTTTTCATAAGATAAATTATTATGAAGGATTTGCTGTACTATATTATCTAAACTATTAGCTTTATATATTACTGATATGCATTGCTTTAAAAAAGCGCTTCGAGATGGACTTATATAAGTCCTTGAGAAAAAGAATTTATTATCAGTAACAGTGTTAAAAAGATACCTCATTTCTGCTTTGCAAAGACTTTCTTCAAAAAGTTTGTATTTTATAGTATAAAAGTAAAGCTCATTATCCTCTGAGAGTGTTGATTGGAGCATAACTTTTCCTCCTGTATTTCTCATAGGTCCATAACAATTATCAATTATTATGCCTCTTTAAATCATATTGCTTGGAAAAAAACTCAATTATAAGTTTAGTTTACTCCTAACCATATTAAGTTACTAGAAGTCTTATGAATATTAATAAAAAGTTTATTAATATTTCCTTGGAAGTTATGATGATTATTTACAAATATTAAATAGTAAGCTATTATTAATATGAAAAGATAATTAATATGTATCTACTAATCGTTATTACTGAAAGGATGGATGAAGATGGATATGAAAATGCTTGTAGAAGAAGTAAACGAAAATTTAGAGTTAGTAAAAGGATTAATGGAAAAGGGATATGAACCAAAGTTTCAATTAACTGAAGATGAAGAAGGTTCACATTTAGAAATAACAGCAGTACATAAAGATGCAGTAAAAAATGAAGGCACAACTGTCGCAAGTGAAGATAGAGTAAATAATTTAGTTTCCATATTAGACGGATATTTTGGACAAGGTGGACATCACTTAAATGTTAATGTTCTAAAGAGGGAAACTTTAATGGATGCTGTTGAACACCCTGAAAAGTACCCGACTCTAACAATCAGAGTAAGTGGATATGCAGTTAACTTTAATAGACTTACAAAGAATCAGCAGTTAGAAGTTATTAATAGAACTTTCCATGAGAACATGTAGTTTTATAAAATTTAAAATAGAAAGTTATACTCAAAATACAGGGTTTAGTAGATTAAAACCCTGTATTTTTTATTTTTGTATGAATATGTTTAACAGGTGCTTTATTGAGAACAACTGGATTATTTTATATTAAAATATACAAACTTACAAATATTTCGAAAACGTTTAAGAAAAATTGTGTTCATACTATCATAAATTTAGATTATGGATAGTAAGATATAGTGAATATATGTAAATTTGATTTGAGCTCCTAAGAGATTAAGAAAAACATAAATGTTCATTAGTATAATCTTACAATTATAATGTTGTTTAATTGTAGAGTTTATCAAGAGAGTTGAAGTTACATTTACATTAATAAAGAAAAAGACAAGTAAACAATATTTTTTTAGTATCTTACTAAATCGATTTAGTAAATCTGCACTTAGGAGAGTTGAGAAAAATGATTTCTATAAGGGACGTAGCTAGTCGCTGCGGTGTATCTACTGCTACTGTGAGCAAAGCTTTAAATGGTTATAGTGATATAAGTAAAGATACAAAAGAAAAAGTATTAAAGGCTGCAGAAGAGCTGGGGTATTTTCCTAACTCTGTAGCAAGAACGTTAAAAACAAATAAATCCAATAATATCGGCGTGCTTTTTAATGACGGTACGCATAGCGGGCTTACCCATGATTATTTTTCAGGAATATTAGAATCCTTTAAGGTGGGTGTAGAAAAAAGAGGATATGATGTAACTTTTATAAATAATAATATTGGCGATAAAAAGATGAATTACTTAGAGCATTGCAGATACAGAGGGGTTGATGGGATTTTCATTGCCTGTGTAGATTTTAATTCACCAGCAGTAATGCAATTGGTAAGCAGTGAGCTTCCTGTTGTAACTTTAGATCATAAATTTAATAATAGATCCGCTATTATTTCTGATAATATATTAGGAATTCATGATCTTGTTTCATATATTTACAGCCAGGGACATAGAAAAATTGCTTTTATTCATGGAGAGTCTACATCTGTTACACAAAGTCGTCTTATAAGTTTTTATAGAACTATAGAGGAGTATGGGCTAAATATCCCTGAGGAGTATGTAAGACAAGGAATATATCATAGAGCTGATGCGACTGCGAAAATAACAAAAGAGCTGCTAGATCTTTCAGACAGGCCGACATGTATAATATTTCCTGACGACTTTTCGGCTATAGGAGGTATCAATATGATACATGAAAGAGGATTAAGTATTACTAAGGATATTTCTGTGGCTGGTTATGATGGAATACTTCTTTCAAAGGTACTAAGTCCAGAACTGACTACATATAAACAAGATACGGAGGCACTTGGTCAAAAATCAGCAGAAAAATTGATAAGTCATATTGAAAAACCAAAAACAACTTTGCCGGAGACAATTATGGTAAAAGGACAGCTTTTAACGGGTGAGTCAGTAGGACAACTAAAAAATTATTGATTTAAACATTCATGCATTAGGAAAGGTTATGATTATTATTTGTATTAAAACCGCAAGGTTTTAAAATAAAAAGGGGGTATATCTATGAAAAAAGCTATTTCAATTTTGATTGCTATTGCTTTAACAGCTTCTTTAGCTGGATGCAGCAGCAAGACAAAGCCAAACAATACTAATACAGACACTAAAAAAGAACCTGCTGTTCTTACTTCGCTTATGGAAATGAATGACGGTTGGGTGAGAAACTTCAACCCATTTGTTACTAACGTTTATCAATTTGAACAAGGCTTCATGTATGAGCCGCTAGTTGTTTTCGACAGCTACAACAATAACAAGGAACATATGTGGCTTGCTGAAAGCATTACATCAGAGCCAGACAACAAAACACTTACTGTAAAGGTAAGAAAAGGCGTAAAGTGGAGTGATGGTCAAGACCTTACTGCTAAAGATGTTGCCTTCTCCTTCACTTATTCAAAGGATCACCCTGAAATCGATAGAAACGGTGACTGGGGAGAAAAAGGAAAAATTGAATCTGTTAAAATTGTAGACGATTACACTGTACAAATTATTATGAAGGTTGCTAATCGTTTTGCTAGAAACTCAGTGTTCTTCCAAAAATGGATAGTACCAGAACATATTTTTGCAAAAGTAACTGACCCTGCCACTTATGTATTACAGGATCCTGTTGTTACAGGTGCATTCTCAGTAGTTAAGTCTTTTGCATCAGAAATGGTTGTTTTAGATAGAAACCCAAACTACTGGCAAAAAGATAAGCTCTTTGTTGATGAGCTTAGAATTCCTCAGTACAATGGAAATGATGCTGGTCTAGCATTACTTCAAGGTGGAACTATTGACTGGGCTCACTTATTTATACCAGATGCTGAAAAGAACTATGTACAAGGAGATTCACACCGCAAGTTCTGGTATGGAATGAATGACTCCGTACGTATTTCCTTCAACTATATGACAAAAAACAAGGATAACCTTAAGGCTTTCAACAATGCAGACTTCAAGAGAGCTATGTCCATGGCAGTTGACAGAAGTACTATAATTGACTCAGCAGTTTATGGATATCTTTCAAAAGAAATTCCTACAAATACAGGATTACCACCAGCTTTATTCGGATATAAGGATGCTACAGCACAAGCTGAAATGGCTAAGTACACTAAGTTTGATATAGATGGAGCCAAAGCATTACTTGCTAAAGCAGGCTTTAAAGATACAAACGGTGACGGATTTGTAGAAAATCCAGATGGATCAAAGATTGCTTTTGAAATCATATCACCTGCAGGCTGGAGTGACTGGAATGATGGTGCTGCAATAGCTGCACAAGGACTTCAAAAAGCAGGCATAAATGCTAAAGCAAAAGCTCTTGACCTTTCTCTAGTTACTGAAACTTGGAAAACAGGAAACCATGACGTTCTTTATACCGCTTATGGAAGTTCACCAGATATATGGAAGTACTACTTTGATACAATCGGCGATTCCTCCAGAGTTCTAACTTCAACTTGGTGGTCAACTTGCCAAAATAACTATGTTAACAAGGAAATGAGCGACTTAATTGCTAAAATGCCAAGTGCATCTGACGCAGAGTTAAAAGAAATAACTAGCAAAGTTGAACAGTTCTTTGCACAAAACATGATTAATATTCCAATACTTCACAATGGTAACTGGTTTGTTTACAACGACAGCAGATTTACTGGCTGGGCAACAAAGGAAAATCCAAAGTTCAACCCTGCAAACTGCAACCACGACTCAAAACTTTTACAGCTTATGGATTTAAGACCAGTAGAAAAGAAATAAGGCAATATGAATATATTTTTACAAAGGTGTGGCATGGCTTTCATGCCACACTTTATTACAAACAACGGTCAATTGAGCGTTAGAAGGTAGTTGACCGGGAGCTGGAGGAAAGTGATGAAGTATATTTTAAAAAGATTAGGTTTTTATTTAGTAGCTTTTTTTGGAGCGGTGTCTCTGAACTTTTTTCTCCCTCGTATGATGCCGGGTAATCCTGTTCAAATGTATATATCAACCCTTTATCAATCAGGAGGGAAAATAGATGCTAGTACCATTGCTGCTATAGAGAAATTGTTTGGTTACAATCAAAAAGAGCCACTTCTCTTAAGTTTCTTTCATTATATTATTAGTATATTTAAAGGTGATTGGGGAGTTTCTTTTACCTATTATCCTCAAACAGTTTTAGATTCAGTTCAACGTGGACTAAGATGGACAGTGTTCCTTATGGGAACAGCAATGATTCTCGGATTTATAATAAATACACTTCTTGGTATTCTTGCTGCCTGGAGACGTGGACGCAGAATGGATACAACCTTAACTGTAGGTGGACAAATACTGGCCAATATTCCTTCTGTGGTTGTCGCCATTGTTTTAAGCTTTGCCCTTGGATTTACGGGCATATTTCCTAGAAGCTATGCAGTTACTCCCTTATTTACACCGCAAAATAGTTTTGAATATATAAAGGACGTTGCTTACCATGCTTTTCTGCCGGTACTTTCAATTCTTATTACTGGACTTGGTGGAATCATGGGCATGAGAGCTAACATGATTAATCAACTTGGTGAAGATTATATCGTTATGGGAATTGCCAAAGGCGTGCCAGATAGAAAAATAATGTTCGGCTATGGTGCTAAAAATGCGCTTCTGCCCGTTGTTACATCTCTTGCAATGCAGATAGGGTTCCTACTAGGAGGTTCACTAATTATAGAGCAGGTTTTCAATTACCCTGGTCTGGGAAAGGTTATGGTAAATGCCATTAATCGAAGGGATTATCCTCTAATGCAGGGAATACTCTTAATGACTACAGTATTAATGCTTACTGCCAATTTTCTTGCTGATATAAGTATAACCTTCTTAGATCCTAGAATTAGAAGACAGGGTGCAGGTAAGAACTAATGAAGGGAGGTAAAAGTCCTAAATGGACTTTTACGAGCAATTAGCGAGCGGGAGCGAGTAATCTTTAATTGCTCAGTGCTTCCGACTATAAGGAGGAAGTTATGAAAAGAATATGGAACAGTAAACTAGTGAGCTTTTTTAGAAACAGCCCTAAGACAACCATTGGAGCTTTGCTGATTATAATAATATTGTTTCTTACTATAGGGGCGGGGCTGTTTACCACTCATGATCCAACACATAGATATATAGGAGAATATCACAGCAGACCTTCAGCTACCCACATTTTGGGTACTACTCAATTAGGTAACGATGTTTTCTCCCAAACCTTATATGGTGGACGAAAATCAATCACAGTTGGTATTTTTGCCGGTGCAATTACAGTTTTTTTAGGTTTATTTTTCGGTATCAGCTCCGGATACTTCGGAGGAGTGTATGACAGCATTATGACTACAATCATTAATATTTTAATGATTATACCAAACATAGTACTGCTTTTAATAATTGCTTCTCTCTTAGGAGGAGTATCACCAGTACTAATCTGTATCATAATAGGATTGACCTCTTGGCCTTGGAATGCACGTGTGCTGCGTGCTCAGACCATGAGTATACGCAATAGAGAATTTATATATTCTGCTGAAACCATGGGAGAAACAAAACTAAGAATCATGTTTGTAGAAATTATGCCAAATATGCTTTCCATGATAAGTTCAGCATTTGTTAGTACATTAATTTATGCTATTATGGCTCAAGCTACGTTAGAGTTTATAGGCTTTGGAGATCCGCTTTCAGTTACCTGGGGCACTATGCTATATAATGCGCAGAAATCAGGAGCTTTGACAGCTGGCATGTGGTGGGAATTACTTGGACCTATTTCCGGAATTGTTATATTCGGAGCAGGCCTTACTCTTATTAACTTCTCTATTGATGAAGTTTCAAACCCTAAACTTAGAGCTCAAAGAATTATGAGAGCCTATTATAGAATTAAGAAAAAGCAGCGAAAGCTAAAAAATATAAATCTTGATAATACAAAAATACAGGAAGGAAAGAGTATGTAAATATGGGTAATTTGCTTACAGTAGAAAATCTTTGTGTTGATTATGTGACAGGAGATGGAGGCTATATAAGAGCTGTTGATAATGTGAGCTTTTCTATAGCAGAAGGTCAAAGTCTTGGGCTGGCCGGAGAGTCTGGCTGCGGCAAGAGTACCATTGCATACTCCCTTATGAGACTGCATAGACCTCCTGCACTAATATCAGGCGGCTCTATTCGTATAGATGGCCAAGATATATTAGCTATGTCAGAACAGGAACTTCAGCTGTTTAGATGGAATGACATAAGCATGGTATTCCAGTCAGCTATGAATTGCCTTAATCCTGTAGTTACTATGGAAAAACAGTTCTTTGAAATATTTAAATATCATGGTATTACTGATAATAAAAAGATTGCTCGAAAAAAGGCAGAAGAGCTTTTATCAATTGTAGGCATTCCTGCAGAAAGGTTAAAGGACTATCCCCATCAGTTTTCAGGAGGCATGCGTCAGCGAGCGGTTATAGCTATGGCCTTGGCACTTAAACCAAAGCTTTTAATATTAGATGAGCCTACTACTGCTCTTGATACAGTAGTACAAAGAGATATTTTAAAACGTATTTATGAGCTTAAAGAACAATTTAAGTTCTCTATTTTATTTATTACACATGATATAAGCCTTATGATGGAGTTCTGTGACACAATAGCCATAATGTATGCAGGTAAAATTGTTGAGCAGGCACCTGCTTATAAGATTTTGCATAATCCCAGCCATCCATACACTTATGGCTTAAAAAACTCCTTCCCTTCCTTAAAGGGAGAAATTAAGTATATGGAAGGAATACCGGGAACGCCTCTAGATTTAAAGTGTATTCCTAAGGGGTGCAGATTTCAGGAGCGTTGCTTCAGAGCATGTAAGGAATGCTCTGTAAAGGAACCTGAATTTACTCGTAATAAAGAGTCGTTCTTCTATTGCCACAATCCATTACAATTGTAGTATGAGGTGTGATATGAAAGAAGAGAAACAACCGATATTTAGTGTTAAAAATGTTGTTATGGACTTTAAAGTGGGCGGAAAAGGATTTTTCTCAGCTAAGAAAACTTTACGTGCTTTAAATGATATATCTTTTGACTTGTATAAAGGTGAGGCATTAGCTATTGTTGGAGAATCCGGCTGTGGAAAGTCTACTATCTGCAGAGTTGCAATGAGATTTTACAATCCAACCTCCGGAACTATGAACTTTGAAAATAATAATATTCATAAGCTTAAGGGAGATGGACTAAAAATCTATCGTCAGAAATCTCAAATGATTTTTCAAGATCCTTTCTCCTCGCTTAAT
The DNA here is from genome assembly GCF_016765585.1 of Clostridium rhizosphaerae. Taxonomy (GTDB): domain Bacteria; phylum Bacillota; class Clostridia; order Clostridiales; family Clostridiaceae; genus Clostridium_AT; species Clostridium_AT rhizosphaerae. Next base: position 460,583 of record NZ_JAESWC010000001.1, on the reverse strand, counting down.
CCTTTGCATAATATTTACTATCATTTGGAGAGACCGCTTAAGCTGTATCATCCCTCTAATAAGAAAACTATGAAGGAAAAGATGGATGAATACTTAACTATGGTTGGATTAGTTCCTCCTGAGGAACAGGGAAGCAAGAACCCGTACCAGCTTTCCGGAGGTCAAAGACAAAGGGCATACCTTGCAAGAATTTTAGCTGTAGGTGCTGAAGTGATTTTTGCGGACGAGCCAACCTCTATGCTTGATGTGTCAATTCGTCTAGGTATTTTAAACCTAATGAACAAATTAAAAACTGAAAATGGAAAATCATTTATTTATATTACTCACGATATAGCAACTGCAAGATATTTTGCTGATAGAATTATAGTTTTATATGCAGGACATATGGTAGAATGGGGAGAGGTAAATAAAGTTATTCTTAATCCCAAGCATCCATATACAAAGCTTCTCATTGCGGCAGCTCCAGATCCTGAAAGAGAAGAAGCAGTGGAACTTCCTGTGTTAAAAGACGAAGAATCGGAAGTTACGGTCTGGACGCCGGAAAGCAAAGGATGTCCGTTTAGAAGCCGATGTCCTGTTGCTGAAGAAAGATGTTCAAGGGAATTTCCAGAAGCGAGAGAGGTTAGTGAAGGACAATTTATACGATGCTTTCACCAATAAGCACACAGTTATAGGTTATGTTAATTAAATAAATACCTGTTAGTAATGGACTTTAGCGGGTAGTTTGCGAATGGAATGAGCGCTCTTAAACTACCCAGTGATCCGAGTTAAGGAGGCTAAAGTCCTAAATGGACTTTGGCGGGTAGTTTGCGAGTGGAACGAGCGCTCTTAAACTACCCAGTAATCCGAGTTAAAGGAGGATAAAATTATGCATTATCAATTTGATTGGGAAAAATACTCAGATATAGCAAGGCAGGCAGCAGCAGAGGGATGTGTATTGCTTAAAAATGACAATAATACTCTTCCTATAAATAAAGGCGAAACTGTATCTGTCTTTGGAAGAATACAATTTGATTATTATTATAGCGGAACAGGCTCGGGAGGAATGGTGAATCCACCTTATGTGGTTTCAATTTTAGATGCTTTAAAAGCTAGCGGGGATATCACTATAAATCAAGAGCTGCTTAGTGTATATGAAGCATGGACTAAAGAAAATCCTTTTGATATGGGTAAGGGCTGGGCGCAGGAACCATGGTGCCAAAAAGAAATGCCGCTTACTAAGGAGCTTGTAGATAAAGCGTCAAGGCAGTCTGATATAGCAGTAGTAATCATTGGACGAACTGCAGGCGAAGATAAAGACAACAGCGCTGAGAAAGGAAGCTATTTACTTTCGAATGAAGAAGACAAAATGCTAGAGCTTGTTTGCGGCACTTTCTCGAGAGTTGTAGTTTTATTAAACGTAGGAAATGTAATAGATATGGAGTGGACCGTTAAATATAATCCCCAGGCAATACTTTATGTGTGGCAGGGTGGCTGCGAGGGAGGAAATGGTGTTTGCGATATTCTTACGGGAAAAAGTAACCCATCGGGGAAGTTAGTTGATACCATTGCATGTAATATATTAGATTATCCAGCCATTGATAACTTTGGAGATAGTGAAAGAAATTATTATAAAGAAGATATATATGTAGGTTATCGATATTTTGAAACTGCTGCTAAAGAAAAGGTTAGATATCCTTTTGGATACGGACTTTCTTATACAACCTTTGAATATTTCTCAGACTCTTATAAAGTGATAGAGGATACAATAAACTTCAATGTTACTGTTACAAACACAGGAAATGTTCCAGGAAAACAAGTAATTCAAGTTTATGTTTGTCCTCCACAGGGTCTTCTTGGAAAGCCTGTTAGAAATCTTGTAAGATTTGCAAAGACTGAATTATTAAAGCCAGGAGAAAGTGAAACAATTTCGTTTAAGGTTTTGTTAAAGGAGCTTGCCTCCTATGATGATTCGGGATTAACAAATAACAAGTCCTGTTATGTATTAGAGGAAGGACTATATGAAATATATGTTGGCTTTGATGTAAGAAATACATCCTTAGCAGGCAGTTATACTTTAGAAAAATTAATGGTTATAGAGGAATTGCAGGAGGCCCTTGCACCTACTCATACCTTTAATAGGTTAAAACCCTCTCAAGACATCAATGGAAGTTACAATATGACAGAAGAGGAAGTTCCTATAAGAACAATAAATTTAAAAGAAAGATTAAATTATAAAGGCAGCAGCGTTGATTCTTTTACAGATGATAAAGGATACAAATTAAAGGATGTTTATGAGGAAAAAGTTTCGCTACCTGGGTTTTTAGGTCAGTTAACTGATCATGATTTAGTTTGCATGAGCAGAGGAGAAGGTATGTGTTCCCCAAAGGTTACCCCTGGAACAGCCGGAGCTTTTGGAGGAATAACTGATAAGCTAAAGTACTTTGGTATTCCGGCTGCTTGCTGTGCCGATGGACCATCAGGCATACGTATGGATGATGGAAGTAAAGCTTTTAGTTTGCCTAACGGAACAGCTCTTGCCTGCAGCTTCAATGTAGATTTAATAGAAAAGCTGTTTGAAATGGTGGGAATGGAACTTAGAAAAAATAAGGTTGATACAATTTTAGGACCGGGAATGAATATACATCGCTGCGTGCTGAATGGAAGAAATTTTGAATATTTTTCAGAAGACCCATATGTTACAGGAAAGATAGCGGCAGCCGAACTTAAGGGTATGCATAAATATGGTGCCACAGGAACTATAAAACACTTTGCCTGCAACAATCAGGAATTCAAGCGTACAGAAATAGATTCAATTGTATCTGAAAGAGCTCTTAGAGAGATTTACTTAAAAGGTTTTGAAATAGCTGTAAAAGAGGGAGGAGCATATAGTGTTATGACTTCCTATGGGGCTATAAATGGTATTTGGACAGCAGGAAATTTTGATTTGTTAAACACTGTTCTTCGTAGTGAGTGGAAATTTAATGGAATTGTCATGACTGACTGGTGGGCTAAAATGAATGATGAGGGGGGGCCTGCATCCTCTCAAAATACCGCAGCTATGATACGTGCTCAAAATGATTTGTTTATGGTAACTGCAAATCCTGAGGCTAACAGTAATCAAGATAATGCAGAGGAAGAGCTTAAAAAGGGGAATATTTCTCGTGGACAGCTTGTAAGAAATGCACTTAATATTTGCGGCTTTGTTTTGAATTCTCCCGCAATGAAACGCTTTATAGGGGAAGAACAAAATTGGTCAGAGTTAAATGCATACAAAGAAAGAGAAAGCATAGAAAATATTATTGAAAGCGGCATAGTAAAAGAACAACTTGAGTTAGAGGTCTCTAATATTAAAACCGAAAAAAGCAGCTCAGTTATATTTGATATTAAAACTCCTCAAAAGGGAGAGTACAGTATAAAGTTCAAAATGAAATCGGATGCCGGTGAAGTGTCACAAATGCCTTTATCAATATTTATAAATAATCATATAATCGAAACTATTACTATAAACGGAACTAACGGTAAAGTTATCGAAAGAGAAGTAAACTTTTATGCGGCTACAAATATTAACAATTATATAAAGCTGTATTTTGGTGAAAGCGGGATAGAAATAATTGAGGCGAAGGTTTGCAAGAACTTTTAAAGTTTTTATCAAACCTTGCGTAAAAAGAGGACGCGGGAAAGGTATGTAATATATGGCCTTTTCAGCGTCTTTTCCCTTTTCTATATTTAGAAAAGTTTTATATGCAATATCTTTCTGACTTTGTATAATTTTTATGAACCTAAGTATAATAAAAATATTGTTGTGAGCCTAAGAGAAGTTTAAGGAGCTATGCTTATTATGACTGAAGAAATTAAGGAAGCTGGTAAGAGTACAAGACGAGGCTTCGATGCAGAGGATTATAAATGGTTTAGAGATAATCAAGTGGATAGACTTAAGACAGCACAGGAAGAAGTAAAGTGGCTTCTAGACAGAGGTTATAAAATGAGTTCTATAATTGAGCTTGCAGGGGGACATTATCAGTTTTCAGCAAGGCAGAGAACTGCACTTTTAAGAGGAACTGCCTCAGAGGCTCAAAGCACTCAAAGAAGTTCTAAGCTTATAAGTTTTTCAGAAGCTAAGGATGGCTGCATTTATATAGACGGTTTTAACTTAATAATAACTCTTGAGGTTGCCTTGTCTAATAGTGTATTAATACTTGGCAATGATGGATGTATTAGAGATTTGGCAGGGCTTAGGGGGACCTATAAAATTATTGATAAAACCGAAAAAGCTTTAGCTTTAATTATGATGGAACTTAAAAAGCTTAATATCCTTAAGGCAAGCTTTTATTTGGACGCTCCTGTTTCAAATTCAGGAAGATTAAAATCAAAAATACTAGAGTATGCAGAAAAGTGGAAAGTTCCTGTAGAGGTTATACTTGTGCCAAATGCTGATCCTATATTGGAGAGCATGGAGAGAGTAGTTACAAGCGATTCTGTAATACTTGATAAATGTGAAAGCTGGCTAAATTTATCAAGAGGAATAATTGAAAATTATATTGATAATGCTTGGATAATAGATCTAAATAGTAGTTTGCAAAAATAATAAGTAGATGTTAATATATAAAAAAGACTGAAATTTGTGTAAATTTCAATTATTGACTTAAAGGGGGAATTAGTATGCTACTAAAAGAACTTACTCAAGCTTTTGGAGTGAGTGGATATGAGAAAGAAATAAGAGAGGTTATAAAGTCTGCAGTAAAGGATTATGCAGATGAGATAACAGTAGATGCTATCGGAAACTTAATTGTTCTTAAAAAAGGTACAGGAGAAAATAAGAAAAAAATAATGGCAGCTGCTCATATGGATGAAATAGGCTTCCAGGTTATGAAAATTGAGGACAAGGGTTTCATAAAGGTAAGAGGTCTTGGAGGAATTCCTGTCGGAGCAAGTGTCATGAATAGAGTTAAATTCAGAAACGGCACTATGGGCGTTTTCTCAAGCACCGTGAAAATTGATGAAATAAAGAATGATATCAAAAAATTATACATAGATATCGGAGCCCAATCTAAGGAAGAAGCAGAGAAGTATGTTAAGGTTGGAGACGTAGCTTCCTACGATGGACAATATGTTGAGTTAAAGGACAATAACGTTATAGCTAAGGCTTTAGATGACAGAATTGGCTGCTATATAATGATTGAGGCGCTTAAGAAATTAAATAATCCATACAACGATGTATATTTTGTATTTACAGTTCAAGAAGAGGTTGGACTTAGAGGTGCAACTGTGGCTGCTGAAAGAGTAAAACCTGATTTAGGAATAGCTCTGGATGTTACTGTAGCATTTGATTATCCAAACTCAGGAGAAGGAAGTAATACCTTAGGAGGAGGAGTTGCTATAAAAATATCTGACGGCTCAGTTTTATGCGATGAGTATTTAGTTGATGAAATGATAAAATGTGCAGAGGAAAGCAGTATAAAATATCAGCGTGATATTATTGATGCAGGCGGAACAGACGCTGGTGCAATCAACAGATCTTATTTCGGTGTAAAAGCCTCCGGAATATCTGTAGCAACAAGATATGTTCATGGTCCAAACTGCTTTGTAAACATGAAAGATACCGAAGCCTGCATAGAATTATTAAGCAAATATGTAGATAGAGAATTTATGTTTGAAGAATAATATAAAAAGGGGCTGATGCAAAACAGCTTAAGCTTGCTGAGTTTAGCTGTTTTGTGCAGTCCCTTTTGTTTTTTATCTAAGTATAGTTACTGTTCCTTCTTTTCTTGGAGCTTTCGAGCTGTCTGCTGCTTTATTTCCAAAGGCTGCAGAACAGTAAGGTGCGAAGCCTTCTGGAATTTGAAGCTCTTCCTTTAATGCTTTTCCTTCTTCAGTACCAAGAAGGTTAATTACAGCATGAATCCAGCAGGAACCAATATTCATAGCTTCTGCAGCTAAAAACATATTTTCCATAGCTAAAGCACAGTCAACCTGAGGTGCAACAGCCTTTTCATCACCTGAAATAATAATAAAGGTAGGTGCATTATAAAGTACGCTGAAGTTTTCATCCTTTGCTCTTTCAGCGAACATTTTATTACCTGACTTTATCATGATTTCCTTGCAGGCCTTGTTTATTTTATGTAATAGTTCTTTGTTTTGAATAATAGTAAAATGCCAGCACTGCTCATTAATAGCACTAGGAGCGAATTTTCCGGCTTCTATTATTGTTTGAAGTTCCTCTTCTTTAAGCTGGTCTTCTTTGTAAGCTCTTATACTTCTTCTATTTAATATAGTGTTCATGGTTTCATTCATAGTAATCACGCTCCATATATTTAATTTAGTTTCAATAATATTATATCTAAATTAAAGAAATTTAAAAATAAATTAAACAAAAGCTTAACAGCCTTCATATACTAATTATGAATATTTTATAATTAATATAAGAAGGTGGATTGCTTGGCTAGGCTTAATCCTGAAAAATTATATGTAGATTTTGCACCGGGGGTGACTCGTACAGATCCTATAATGGGAAGAAGCTATACTTTAACTCATTCAGACACAACAGGAGATTTATTTCTTACAGTAGGGCTTGTTTTTGACTACAGTAAAATAACTTCAATGAGAGATGAAGTATTAGGGAGATGGAATATCTATTACAATCAATATGCCTGCTATATATACTTATATGTAGATGGTGAAATGGGAGGGGCAGCAGCTTCGGCGGCTAGAAACATGATTTTCAGACGAGAACTTCCGCTAGCACTTGAGGCTATAAGGTATGGAGACAGAGAATTCTTCTATGCTCATCCAACGCTTAATAATGCTCCAATAATTGTTTATTTCTTTTCAGCCTTTCCTCAGTATAATAAGGTTGAAAACTGGGGTGTCTTTGCTGATTATGATGGTGTGATTCCTGATGACAGTGGGTATGAAGAATAGGCTGTAACAAAAATTGTGTCTTAATAGTTTTAACAGCTCCCTGTCTGCTTGATGGGAGCTGTTCAGAGCTTAATATAGTTATTTGTCCTTAAGATATATCACATATTGGTAATTATCTACGATAGTTCCATTAACAATTCCAAATACGTTATTGGTAAAAATATCCTCGTTTTGTTTCATATAAGGCGAACCTTTGCCGTTTAATTTAAATATGGAGAATCTATTTTGAGCTAGCTTTTGTGCCTGAGTTATCAGTTCCATGCGGTTAGAAGGTGCAATAGGTATAGATAGTACCTTAAAACTATTATTCTTCTCTAACATCTTTGCGAGAGTATAGAAAGCATTGCCGTTGCTTAAGATATCTTCTCTGAAGATATGATCAGCTCCAAATTGTCCGTAATATTTTCCTTTTGGATTTTGGCTATATATTCTCATAAAATTATCATAAATTAAGTCGTCTCTATTCGGGTCTTGGATTTGTGCATATTTAGATGTATTAATCATACTGTCTATGTTGTTTTTGAAGTCATTAAAGTTATTATCAAAAAAGGCTTTGTAAGATATCTTATTAGAATTTATATCATCGTTTAAAGCTTTAAAAATATTAATTGCTTCCTTATCATCAGTGATTTTACCATCAGCTATTTTTTTGAATTCAGTCAGTTTATCCGATATATCTTTAGATGGCTCTTTAGAAGGTATTAAACCAGACATTTCTTTTATTGTATAGTCACCTATAAAATCTACATCTATGCCAAAGGCTTGTATCTTTTTGTCCTTAGGCAAGCTTTTATTATATTCATAAAGTTCTTGCCAGAATTTATAGTAGTCATCTCCGGCAAATTTGGGATTACGCTGCTTAACTGAATTAAAGGCATCTTTTAGAAGCACCTCGTCGCCATTTTGAATGTATTTATTTAATTTAGAAATTACACTATACTGCATCTCGCATATTAAATAGTTAACTCCATCCGTTTTGTTTAGATATTTTAACATTTCAAGGTTAATTGTTTCATTCCCAGGAATTGCATGAAATTCTCCAGTGAATAAAATATCATATTTATTACTATCATCAATTATTTTAAGTGCAGAACTTATACCTTTTTCAGTAAAGTCTACAGTTTTATAGTTATTATTAAGATAAGCATCGGCTGACTTAACCTTTCTGGAATTAATAGATATTATTATGCCTAACAAGGTAATAGTAATAGCAGCAAAAATATAAATAATACTTTTCTTTTTAATATCCATTTTACACCCCTATTTATATTGTTTTTAAGTCAAGCTGTTAATATTATATGTCCATAAATTCATAATCTTTACGCCAATTTTTTAATCTAAATAAAAAGAGCGCAAAGATTTTTAAATTTGCACTCTTAATATAAATCCATTAAATCAAGGTATCCAGTTTTTATTTTTTAAGCTCAGTAATCCCTTTCGTACTAACGTTAAAAGTTTCTCCCTTTTTCATAACTATATGACCTGAGCTGTAAGGCTCATTTTCTGTAGTAATATAAACCTTGTCGACTTTATAATAATCTCCTAAAGTATTTGTTATACACTTAAGAAGCATAGCTTCAAAGCCGGAACCAGCATTCATTTCACTGACAAGCTCCTTTGAAAAATCTACGTATACAACATTATTATTTAAATAAAGACTTTTAATTTTGACGTTTGGACCCAATACTTTTTGAGTATCTTTGATTGGAGCCTCCTTTAAGTTTTTCTCAATTAGTGCTTTAGTAATATCATTTGTATTGAAAGTCAGTTTTTTTGTAACATAATAAATCTTATCTCCTGTGCTGTCAGGATAGTAGAATTTTACGTTTTTAGTTAGCGGGGAGTTTTCTTGAAGCTTGCTTAGACTTGATGTTACTTCAAGGCCATTTGAGGTATAAACAGTTTTGACTAAACCTGTATTTAAAGCATAGTAAGAAATATCCTTAAAGCCATCTCCCTCTGTAGTTATCTCGAGTGCTTTGTATATTCCCGAAGGTGTCTTAACCTCTAAATCCACATTAGAAATATATCTTTTTTTGCCTTTTGCAGAGGTCCAAGCAGTTCCTTTAACTAAAGGTTCCTTTAAAAGTATGTCTTCCTTAGCTGCCTGCTTTGAAGTGAAATCTTCTCTAAAGTAGGTTTCTTCTCTAGTAAAAATATTTTTGAGAATGCCATCTTTGTTTTCAAGAACACGAACTGTTTCAGTACCTCCATTGTTAGTTCTAAGCTGTATACGGTTATTTTTTAAATAGTCTACTGTTGTCCAATAAGAAGCATATTCATTTCCAATGCCCTGAAATTCATATCTTACATTTTCTTTAAATGGATAGTAATCCTTTATAGTATAGGTTGAAGTACTTTCTTTTGTGTCTTTAGATATTCCATCAGAATTTTGACTTTGCTCAGAACCTGTATTTGGCTTAGGATTAGTTATATTTTTTAAGCTTGAGCATCCGCTGGTCAGCATAAAGATAGCTGTAAGCATTATGACACAGATGTTTTTTTTCATTTTTATCCCTCGCTTTCTATTTACTTAATAAATAATATGATTATTATTTTCAATTATTGTATCTTATTGATATCCACTTATAAAAAAAGTTATACTTGAAATATAGAAACAAAAAGGAGATAAACTCATGAAAACACTAAAAATAGCCATGATTGGTTTTGGAAATGCAGGAAGAGCTTTTGGAAAGATTGTTTTAAAAAAGCAGGAAGAAATAAAAAATATATTTGATTATGAAATTAGGGTTACTGCTGTTGTGACGGCAACCAGAGGAAACCTGGTAAATAGAGATGGTATAGATTTAAAAAAGGCGATAGAGGATATAGAGTCTAATGGACACTTTAACTATAAAAGCTGCAGCAATTTAAGTAGTGAAGATATAATTAAAACAGCGGATTATGATGTGCTTGTTGAGATTACACCTCTTAATATTTTCACAGGCCAGCCTGCTATTGATAATATAAGAGCTGCCTTTAACAGAAAAAAGCATGTAATAACTGCAAACAAAGGGCCAATAGCTTGGGCATATAGAGAACTTAAAAATTATGCAGACAGGCAGGGTGTGAAGTTTCTTCATGAAACAACTGTTATGGATGGAACTCCTGTATTTAATTTGGTGGAAGAAACACTGCCTATGTGTAAGATAGAAGGTTTTAGAGGGATTCTAAACACAACAACTAATTTTGTGCTGGAAGAGATGGCAAGTGGAAAAAGCTTTGAACAAGCTATCGCTGAAGGTAAGCAAAGAGGCTTTGTAGAAGCAGATCCATCATTGGATATCGAGGGCTTTGATGCAGCTGCTAAAACTGCGGCACTAATAAATGTACTTATGGATGGAAATATAACTCCTTTAGATATAAAAAGGGAAGGAATACAGAATGTTGTTAAGGAAGATATTATAAAAGCTTCAGAAAGCGGCAGGGTAATAAAGCTTATTTGCGAGGCCTACTATAAAGACAATAGGGTTCTTGGAGAAGTAAAACCTGTACTTATTGATAAAAATGATGTCTTTGCCAGTGTAAAGGAAACTTCTTCGATACTGTCCATAAAAACTGAACTTATGGGTGAAGTAACAGTAATCGAAAGTGATCCTGAAATAGAGCAGACAGGCTATGGACTTTTTAGTGATTTGATTAGGCTTATCAGAAAGATTTAGATTTTTTAGGAGATAATTTTAATGAAAAAGATATTAAAATCAAAGCCATTTATTATATTGCTTGCTCTGGTTAGCTTATCAAGTATCGGAGCTATTTGGCAAAGTTTGATGGTAAGCAGTGAAAAGAATAAATACACTGCGGTTGGTAACTTTGTTGATGTTGGTGCTTATAATGCTCATTATTACACTAAAGGAAGTGGAAATACTACCTTTGTTTTCATATCAGGTGCCGGAACTCCATGTACTTATACTGATTATTACTATCTGCAAAATGAATTAAGTAAATATGGTCAAACTATATCTTTTGACCATGCTGGTCTTGGATGGAGTTCTAAAACAAATACAAAGAGGGATATTGACAATCTTACAGATGAGTTATCAATTATTATTAACAAGTTAGCTAAGGATAATAAAGTGATATTGATAGCTCACTCATTAGGATCAATGGAAGCAATCAGATATACTCAAAGAAATCCTGAAAGAGTATTAGGAATAATATTTCTAGATGGAGGAAGCCCTGAGTTTTATAGCAAGGATTCTGAATTAAAATCTTTTGCTCTTAATCGTACATTGGCTGCCTCTCGCTTTACAGGAGTGGATAGGCTTCTTGGTGAGTGTGGCGTTTTGCTTCCAATCTATGGTGAAAGTACCCGATATAAAAATCTACCTGAATCTGTGAGACAAATTGACAAAGTAATGTATTATAAATGCATAGGCAGTTATTCTAATTTTGAAAATATCAAATATATTAATGAAAATGCAGAAAAAGTTTTATCTGCAAAGCGATTAGGCAATATTCCAATATTACTTTTATCCTCTGATAGTGGAAGTTCGTGGAAAGAAGCGCAGGATAAATTAGCAAAGTGGTCTGACAATAGTGAACAGATAACCATAGACAATGCGGTTCACTATCTATATTGGTCCAATACTAAGGATGTAATTAAATATATTGATACTTTTTTAAGCAAGCTTTCTATTCACATAGGGGTATAGGATCAATTTTACTCCCTTAAATATTAAAATTTGAAGACTACTTATTTTCAGATTTATTATCAAGATTAGCAGCATAACATTTACTACGTGATTTATGGAAATTAAAAATTATTTTCAGGAGGAGAATACCGATGTTTATATTAATGTTAAAGTATATAAAGCCGCTGGAAGAGGTGGATAGAGAATTGAAACCACACATAAATTATTTGGAAAAATATTATTCATTGGAAAAGTTTATTTGCTCTGGCAGAAGAAACCCCAGAGTAGGAGGAGTAATTCTTTGTAGTGCAAAGGATATGGAGGAGGTTCAAGCGATAATTAAAGAAGATCCATTCTATATAAATGAAATCGCAGAATATGAAATTGTTGAGTTTTTACCTACCAAATATGCTGATGGATTTGAGCGGTTTTTAAATAAATAAAACCATTAACATAAGATTTGTAAATAAGCTGTAAAATTAAAGAAAATAGTATATAATTAGAGTAGTTAAAAGAAAGATATTCTGGAAAAAATAAGAGAACGTTACAGAAAATGATGGGGACATTGTTAAGGCTGACTGATGATAAGTTGGCTTTTTTATATTAGTGTATAAACTATTACTAACTAATTTCAAAGAAAAAATTATAGATTGAGTACTTTCAATTAATTATTCAGTTGCTTGAATAATAGAACAAGAATTTATATGGGTCTTAAAAGATTATTATGAAAGGTTTCTTATTTTAGGACTCAGACGTAAAATGTTTTAAACTAATTTAGTATTTAGTGAAGGTGGCAAAATAATGTTAAAGTTAGTAAAACCAGATAAAAAATATGAGAAACAATATAAAGATATGATGGATGAATGGCACAACTTTGGCGAGAAGATTGTGCCTTATAGCATACGAAGATTGGATTACAAAAATTTTGATAAATATTTGTATGGATTTGAGGAAGAGAAAAATGGATTTTTATATGGTGGTATTCCCGCAACTACATTATGGGCATATGATGATGACCGTGATATTATTGTTGGAGCCGTAAATATCAGACATTGGCTAAATGAAGAACTTCTAAGAAATGGGGGGCATATAGGCGATGGTATTAGGCCATCAGAGAGAAAAAAGGGCTACGCCACCAAGATGATAGCCTTAGCATTAGAAGAATGTATAAAACTGAATATTAATAGAGTTCTTATGGTTTGTTATAGGGATAATATAGGTTCAGCCAAAAGTATAATCAATAATGGAGGTGTTCTCGAAAATGAAATTATGAATGAGGATGGAACTATTGACCAACGGTATTGGATTGAATTATAGATATAGATTTAAATTGGGTCATTCTGTTTTTAAAATATAACTCATTAATTGAGAGAAAATATTGAGGTGTATTATGTCAGATTTAAAATTATCAGAGATTATGTCAATGCAGCAGGAATTACAAGAAAAATACAAAGGAAAATGGACTCCTCTTTCCGTAGAAAGTGGGCGGAGCTGCTTGTTATGGATGATTGAAGAAATGGGTGAGGCTATAGCAATTATTAAAAAACGCGGTGAACGGGCTATAATGAATGATTCTGAAGTGAGACAAGCTTTTGTGGAGGAATTAGTAGATGTAATGATGTTTTATAGTGATGCCTTGGCTTGTTATGGAATAACCTCAAACGAATTGTCTGAAGCATTTATAAAAAAGCACTTAAAAAATATGGGGCGTGATTTTCTGACTGAACATAAGGATTATTTAAATGATAAATAGCTCTTATGGCAGGGAGGCTTTTTATGTATCCTTAGTAAATAATGCAAGATAACAATTATTCATATTAGTGGGAGGGATTATTTTGGATTTTAGAAAGGTTTTTAATAGCATTCCTGAGGAATTTGATAAATGGAGAACTCGTTATTGTGATGAAGTTTTTACAGATATTATAGAATACTCAAAGCTTGATTGTGGAAAAACAGCTCTTGAAATCGGCCCAGGAACAGGACAGGCTACAGAACCAATATTGAAAACAGAATGTTCTTATTTAGCAATTGAGCTTGGTGAAGATCTTGCAAAATATACGAAGAATAAATTCAGTTCATATGATAATTTTCATATTGTAAATGCTGATTTTGAAACATATGATTTTGGAGATCAGAAATTCGATTTGGTTTATTCGGCTGCGACAATTCAGTGGATACCGGAAGAAATTGGTTTCCCAAAGGTTTATAACTTATTAAAAAGCAATGGAACCTTTGCAATGATGTTCACTCAGACAGATGGAAAAAGCGCTAATGAGCCTTTATATATGAAGATACAGGAAGTATACTCCAAATATTTTCATCCAGAAACAGAATATACGCAAAAGTTAAATTACAACAATACTAAAAAATATGGCTTTACTGATTTTGAGTGCCGTCATTATAACAAAACAAGAGAACTTAATGCTGATGAGTATGTTTCATGGATAAGTACACATGCTGATCATATAACTCTACAGGAGCCATATAAATCAGAATTTTATGCAGGAATAAGAGATGCTATTTTGAGTTTTGGTAACAATATAACTCTTCATGATACGATAGTTTTATATTTGGCAAGGAAGCCATAAATTTGCGGTGTAAGTATAATATGAAGTTAAGTTAGTTTACAATTTTATCTGATGGAGGCATATATGGGAAAGGAATTGTCAGAAATGACACTAGAAGAACTGTGGAAGTTATTCCCTATCATTTTAAAAGAACATAATAAAGATTACAAAGATTGGTATGAAATTGAGAAAGAAAGACTTTTAAGTTTTCTTAATAAGAAGAATATTATACGTATAAATCATATAGGAAGTAGTGCGGTTGAAGGGTTGATATCTAAACCGACAGTAGACATTTTATTAGAAATAGATGATCAAACTGATATTGAGCAATTGACAAATACAATAATTGAGAATGGTTGGATATTGATGTCATCTCGAAAAAAACCAAATATGCAGCTCTCATTTAATAAAGGGTACACAAAAGAAGGGTTTGCTGAAAAAGTGTATCACTTACATGTTCGCTATAACGATGATTGGAATGAATTATATTTTAGGGATTATCTTATAGAGCACAAAGAAGTTGCTGATGAATATGGCAAACTTAAATTGGGACTGATAGGAAAATATGAGCATGACAGAGACGGATATACAGACGCTAAATCTGATTTTATTTTGAAATATACAAAAAAGGCAAAAGAAAAATATGGTGAAAGGTATAACCCAATAAAATAAACACAATATTCATTTATGTTTACTAGATAATAAAAATATTAAGCACTGCATTATTCAGTGATGAATTTTGGAGTGTTTTTAGTTTATATTTTAAGTAGAATACGAAGAAAAAGAATATTAGTTAGTGGAATTAAAGGATTTGGATGTTTGACTAATAAAGTAGAGGAGAGTGATTAAATATGGATGGTTTTTTTTATGGCAGTCCTTATCTTGACAGTCTTTCTGAAAAATATCATTATGCACATATGCTGCATGAAACCTTTGATAACGTTATTGTTCCAGGATTTAAAGGAAGAGGCTTCAGAAAGAATGGAAATACTTTTTACCGCGAGCGGGATGGTCTTATAGAAGTATGTTATGTTAAGTTTTCAAGAGATAATACCAGAGTTCATGCCAGGTTTTGGTTACAAGTAGAAATTGCTATACCATCATTATACGATTCGCTAGGCAAAAAGTACGATAAGAAATGGGAGGCAACTATATTTAGTATAGATCCTGATTCACTTATCGGTTGGGAGAATGGTTTGGGTGATTTTCATTATCCTCTCTATTTGTTAGATTTATGGAACAGTAGGTTGCTTCCTGTTTCCCTAACTGAAACAAAGAAAGATGAGAAGAAAGAGTTATTAAAAGACAAACTCGATAGCAGATATAATAAGCAGACTGGGGAAGGATTTAACGAGATTATCTCTTCTGATATTGAAAATGTTATAATCAAGTTTTTTAGCACAATTCCAAGTGCTGAAAAATTATTAGAGCATATAGATAATGATGAGCCTGATAGCTTTGCAGAGGGATGGATGATGTTTAATGCAGCAACCCTTTATCACAATTATGGAGATAAGGAAAAGGCGAGAAAGATATTAAAAAGACTGCAAAATGGTTTTTTAAAAGAAAGAGTTGAAGAATATATTAATCATGCAGGAATTATTTTGTAGTTTATAGAAATACATAAAGATAAGCTATGACGAAAAATCATTACTGTATTTTTGCATATGGGAGGCAAATTAATATGGATATTATGGGCAGTAAAATATATCTTAGATATTTAAAAGATACTGATGTACAAGCATTACTTGATTTGAATTTAAGGAACACGGAGTTTTTTCAAAAATATTCACCGATTCATAATGATAACTTTTATACATTTGAGGCACAAAGAAAGTCTATTAGTGATATGGCAGAACAAAGAGAAAAAGACAGACAATATTGCTTTGGTATATTTACAAAAGACAGCAATGAACTAATAGGCGATGTGAGCTTGTTTCAAATATTTCGTGGAGCACTTGAAAGCTGTTTAATTGGTTATTCATTAGATAAACAACATAATGGAAAGGGATATGCAACGGAAGCAGTCTCTTTAGCAGTAAAGTTTGCATTTGATGAGTTAAAATTGCATCGAATTGAGGCTGGTGTTATGCTAACAAACATTGGTTCTATGAGAGTCTTGGAGAAGGTGGGATTTCATAAAGAGGGTATAGCACAGAAGAATGTAAAAATAAATGGTCAATGGGAAGACCATCAAATACTTGCAATTATATCTGATAAAAATTAATTGACAGACATACTATTTAATTTCTTATGCCTATGACAAAGTGATACTTTTATAAATGAACTTCACTATTGATGATAAAAAGAAGAAAGGAAAATTGTGATGAAGATAATTAAAAATCCAAGTTATGATGAGCTGCCTAAGGAAGAAGAATTAGGAAAACCGTTCGCAGGAATGGGGGGACTTGACGTATTGCTGTTTGCCATATTACTAATCCCGATGGTAATTATTCCTTTGTTACCTTTGTTTGCAGGCGTTCTTAAAATAATAATGAATCTAATAAGAAAATGAGGAATGAAGGCCTTTGATTTTGTTAAATAAAAAATATTGATGAGAAATGTTCTTATATTATCTCATAAATAAAGGAGGCAGGTCTATGAAGAAAGGTGATAAACTATTTGTAAGAATTGATTATAAGAACCCGGATTTAAACTCCTCACCTAAAGATTTTCAAGAGCATGTAGAGTATTTAAATACAATAGCCAGCGAAAGATATTTTGTTGGCGGGGGGTTCAATAATACAAAAGGCGGTATGATAATATATGAAGCAAAGGACATTAAAGAGGCAAAAGCAATTGCAGAAAATGATCCTTTAATAAAAAGAAACTTCTTCACGTATGAGCTGTATGAATGGGAATTATTTATCCTATCTAAAAGTAATTAAAGGTATAAATTAGGGACTGCATTAAAACAACTATGCAATAGGTTTAAGTTGTTTTGCTGCAGCCCTTTATTTTTAATTATCTATATGAAGCTTATTATCATCTGTGTCATTGTCATAAACTATGCTTAAGGCATATCGGCTTGAAAAGCCTGAATTATCAGAGATTAAAAGCTTGAAGCCTTCTGAATTTACTACATCCTTTGAGTTTAAATACTCTGTGCCTGAAAAATATCTGAGATTAAGGAGCCTTGTGGTTTCGGCCATTAACTTTATTTGTTCATCAGTGTAGGCGTCCGCCATTAAAAGATTGCTGTAGGTTCTTGCGTAGGATCTTTGGCCAAAGGATTTTTCAGAATAGCTGCTGAAGTTTAGAAGATTTGGATCCTTTATTCCTGATTCCTTAGCATAGCCTTCTACATCAACCTTCGAAGTGCTGTAGTCAATTCCAGATTTCTTTGAATATTTAATAACTCCATATTGCTGAGGATATACAGCAAGAGAGCTTGTTACTATATCGTACATAGTGTCATTATCTTTTTTAGTTGAGCTTATATCCTGAATATGAATATGACCGCTTAAAAATAAATTTATTCCCATGCTGTGAAACTGGTCTAAAGCTTTTTCATTATCGTTTAAAGTGAAGCCCTCTCTGACAACATCGCTGTGGTTAAGCATATTGTGATGCATAACTGTTATTATTTTTGCACCTTTTTCATTAGCCATGTCGCTGCATTTTTTTATCCATTCAAAGGTCTCGCTGCTTATTCTTCCATCCAGTTGTGGAGAGCCTTTCTTTATATTATCCTTGTATTGAGCTGTGTCCAGCATTAAAAGCCATACATCCTCTGAGGGCTCGGCAAGATAGCTTAGGGTATTTTTATCTCTTGAAACAGCCTCCCCGTAGCCAAAGTCCTTATAAATACTGCTAAAGTCCTTATCTGATATATAATCTGTCTTTAATTGATCCTCGCCTTTAAAAGCTCTTGCATAGGGGTTAAATATATCATGGTTTCCCGGAATAACATAAATAGAAGTACCTGATTTTTCAATTGCTTTTAGTTTTTCTGCCAACGAAAGATGGCTTTTCTTTTCTCCATTGGTAGTTAAATCACCGCTTATAATCAAAACGTCAGGCTTTTTCTTTTTTATATCATTAGTAAAAGCATTAACTATATCATCAATATAACCAACCTCTTTTCCGTCACCGCTCTTAACAAATTGTTGAAAAGCCTCGCCGTTATCAGTTAAATCGTTAGATAAATAGTGAATGTCTGTTGTAACAAAAAAGGTCACATCACTGCCTGATTTTATTTTGTGTGAAAGAAGTGAAGCTGAACTCATCTTATCACAGGCTGTGAAGCTTAAAGTAAGTGCAATAATTAATATATATGATAAGCTTTTTTTTATTTTCATTATAACCTCCAGATGTATATTTATGTATGATAATTATAGCACAAAAGCTGTATATTGGTTCATGATTTAATTTTAGAAAATATATTGTATGAAGGATGATATTTAAATGTATGGATGAATATATAATAAAAGGGATATTAAGGAGATGTTAATATGAGATATGCAACGAAAGATAATCTTAAAATGTCTATAATATTAATCGTAGCAGCATTAATATTATTTTCTGTAATATATTATACTTGTGCACCTCCAAAGATTACAGGAATGATAACATCTGACACAAAAATTATTGATAACAGATACCTAGAAACAAAAAAATCAGAAGGATACAGCGGAGAGGACATTGCTGTTAAAATTTATAATGGTAAAGAGCAATACTTAATGGTGTATAGAGGTCCTAGCCTTACTGAATGCAGATATGATATGAATAAAAAAGATTTTGACAGCCTGCAGGTTGATAAAAGATACTGGTTTTCTGTCAAGCTCTATAAAAAGAATAACACAGACAGTGGAAAGGTAGAGCGTATGTATACTGAAAACCCTGTTAGATGAAAAATTGATAATAAAAATCCTGTCGCGATATATTCTTATCATGATAAGAATATATCGCGACAAGTTTTTTACTAAAGATATTTTAAATAAAAGTATTAAAAATTATTTGAGCTGCTCATATATGATTCTTATGTTTGATATGTATTAGAGTTGATTACATGTTGTAAGATTTTATATTGATTTAAAGGTTATGTTATGCTAAAATGCATATATAAATTGCAATTTATAATCATAAAATACTTAATAGAGTTTAGTTTTCTAGGGTTCCGCAGTTATAACTGGCAGGTCCGAGAGAAAACGCACAAAGAATTGTGTACACGGAAGGATAAAAGCCTGGGAGATATTTTTATAATATTTCTTTAGGCTTTTTTTATTTTATTTCTTTGGAAGCAGCAGTTATTATCTCTAAATAAATAGAATAAAAAACAACTATATAATTACACTATAAAGAAGGTAAATGTCTAAATAAATGACCTTTTACGAGTAGTTTACGAGCGGGAGCGAGTGGTCTAAACTACTCAGTGCTTCCGACTAAAAGGAGGAATTCTAATGAAAAAATTTATTATCGAGGATGATCTTTGGAGTTTGTTTCCCAATGCAAAAATTGGGGTTATCGTTTGTAAAGGCATAGATAATTCTATAAAAGACAAAGACAAATACGCTGAAATGATTTTAGAAGCAGAAAAAGAAGCGTTAAAGCATTTGCCGAGTGAGGAATTTAGCAGCAACTCTGTAATAAAAGTATGGAGAGAAGCCTTTCAAAAGTTTAAAACGAAGAAAGGTGCAAGGTCATCCATTGAGGCATTATTAAAACGAATTTATAATGGAAATCATTTAGGAACCATTAATCCGCTTGTTGATATTTATAATTCTATTTCATTAAAATATGCATTGCCATGCGGTGGTGAGAATATAGATAAATTTGCTGGTGATATCAGGCTCACCAAGGCTGTTGGAAACGAAGATTTTATTACATTAGGAACTGATAAAAGCGAGCCTCCATATGAAGGTGAGATAGTATATAAAGATAATGATGGAGCAATTTGCAGGTGCTTTAATTGGCGTGAAGCGGTAAGAACAATGCTCACTGAAGATACAACTAATGCTTTTTTATGCATTGAGTTAATAGATGAAAACAGAGTGACAGAATTTGAAAATGCATTAAAAGAATTAGCAGAAAAAGTAGAAAATAATTTAGGTGGAACAAGCAAAGTTTCAATTTTAGATATTAATAATAAAGAAGTAGTAATAGAGTAACTTAGGAGGTTAGATGGATGGGTGGTTTTAATTATAAAGATATTTATATTGAGGATGGCAAAAGAGTGTTGGAGGTAAACATTCTGCCTGAAAAGTATTGTAATTTTGACTGTATATTTTGCCCTATTGGAAGATCTCAAAATAAGGTAGATACGCAACAGCCTTTTGATGATATGGATAATTCATTAAACGAATTAGAAAATATGATAGAAGATAATAAGGCAGAATTAGTTTATATTAATTCAAAGGGTGAAGCCTTTGTAAACAGCAGAATTGATGATATTATTGCTCTTATTAAAAGCAAGGGATTACTTGTAAGACTATTATCTAATGGATATTTGTTAGGTAGAGATGAATATATACGAATAGCCAATAAGTGTGATGAAGTCATTGGAGAGATAAAAGCCATTTCAGAAGGGGATTTTCAGAAAGTACAAAGACCAATTGAAGGCTATACACTAGAAGAGTATATTTCAAATATGGTTTCATTCAATAAACAATATAAAGGCAAATTTATTTTAGAGGTAACAATTATCAAAGGCTACAATGACACAGAAGAAGCTGTTAATAAGATAAAAGATGTTATTAATAAATTATGTCCTGACAAGGTTATTGTTGAAAGAATGGATGATGAAAAATTTAAGAAAAAGCTTGGTGTATCAGATGAAAGGTTTGATGAAATTTTAATGCAATTGGAGAGATAAAGATTATGGACAATTTAGTAATCAAAGAATGCAGTTTAAACGACATAGAAAAAGTTAAATATATATGTGAAAAAACCTTTTATGAGACCTTTTCTGGCGAGAATAAAAAAGGCTATAGAAATTGGCAAAATCAATAACCTCAACTATATTTGGCTGGGCGTATGGGAGCACAACGTAGCTGCAATAAGATTTTACGAAAAGCAAGGGTTTGTGAAATTTGATACTCATATTTTTAAGCTTGGTGATGATGAGCAGACAGATAATTTGATGAAGCTTATGATCTAGTACTCGTTTATATTCTTAATCAACAACTATATATTCGTATGTAAGAAAGCATGCTAATTACTCAAAAAATTAGCATGCTTTTTTTATACCTATAAAAATATTAAGAATTCTTAAGATTTTTCGTAACCTTTATTTAATATCTAACCTCTACAATAAAATACATAATGCTTAAACGGCAACATTACATGAAAGATTTCATTATAAATATAATTACAAGAATAGGGGTGCATTATGAATAAGTTATTTAAAGGTATAGTCTTTTTATTTTGGCTGGCAATTTTATTTGTGTTCTTTAAGTATCAGCTATATTCAAATGGAATAGTTAAAATAACAGGGTTTTTACAGATATATCCTAAGTACAGTACCTTACTGTTTTTAACCATTGCTTCATTTAGAATTTTTACCCTCGTACCATGTACTGTTTTTATAATTATTGCGGGGATATTATTTAATCCTGTGAAGGCATTTATTTTAGTTACAATAGCAAATTTGCTGAGCGAAGTTTTACTATTCTTCTTTGTTAAAGCCACAATTGGCATGGGTTATCAGGAAAAGATAATAAACAAGTATCCTAAAGTATACAATTTAATTCAAAGAAATAATGTTAAAATTCTGGCTTTGGGGGTTTCCTCTCCTGTGGTGCCTTCAGACATTGTATGCTTCTTTTCCGTATTAACAGGTATTCCTTTAAATAAGTATGCTTTAACTATATTTATTGCTGATACACCAATCATATTGCTGTATACCTTTTTAGGGATAAGCATGAAATATTCTTTATATGTATTCATAATCACTCTAATCATCATAGTTTCAATCAGCTATATGAATTATAAGAAGTGGAATAGTCAGATTAATTTATAAAAATGTTAAGAATTCTTAAGAACTTTATACAGAGATTCTTAAGTTTTGAGCTTTATACTAAGACCGTAAGATAACTTATATAAGCAGGCAGAATTAATATCTTAAAAAATAAGGGGGAGCCTTAGTATGAAAATGATAAAGTTTCTAATAGAATATTTTAAGTCACCGAGAACTGTAGGAGCTGTAGCACCTAGCTCAGAAAAATTAGCTGAGAAAATGGTAAAGGATATTGATTTTGAAAATGCAAAATGCATAGTTGAATACGGACCTGGCACAGGAGTTTTCACAGACAAGCTTATAGAAGGGAAAAAGCAGGATACAATACTGCTGCTCTTAGAGTATAATAAAGAGTTTTGTGAACAACTAGAGAAGAGATATAGGGGACAGGATAGCATTATCCTAATAAATGATTCCGCTGAAAATGTAGATAAATATTTAAAAGAATATAATATCAGTAAAGCAGACTGTGTAGTTTCTGGGTTACCTTTTGCAAGCCTGCCAAAAAATGTTTCTAATAAAATACTAAGAAAAACAAAAAGTATATTAAAGAAAGATGGATTATTTATAACTTTCCAGTACACTCTTTTAAAGAAGGAATTTATTGCAGGCTTTTTTAAGAAAATAGATTTAGAAAGAGTGATGCTTAATGTTCCGCCGGCTTATGTTTTAAAATGTCAAAATTCATAAAAGGAAGGAATAACTTTATGCCAAACAAAATTCTAATAGTTGATGATGATAATGAAATAAGAAAAATTACAGGAATATATTTAGAAAATGAAGGCTATGAGGTATTAAAGGCAGAAAATGGAGAACAAGCGCTTAAGATTATAGCTGAGAATGATATTGATCTTGTTCTTCTAGATATCATGATGCCGGTTATGAATGGAATAGAAGCCTGCATGAAAATTAGAGAAGATAATATCATGCCTATTATATTTCTATCTGCAAAATCAGAAGATCTCGATAAAATTCAAGGCTTGGCATCAGGTGCTGATGATTATATAACAAAGCCTTTTAATGCTATGGAGCTTCTCGCAAGAGTTAAGTCGCAGCTTAGAAGGTATACAAGATATTCGACTCCTCAAAATGCAGCCAAGAATATAATCGAAGTTGGAAATTTAACTATAAATACTGATACGAGACAGGTACTTGTAGGAGATAAAGAAATAAGGCTCACACCAAAGGAATTTGATATACTGGAGCTTCTTGCAAGAAACAAAGGAATAGTTTTCAGCATAGAAAAGATTTATGAAAGGGTATGGGGAGAGGAGTTTTATAAATCAGATAATACAATAATGGTTCATATAACAAAGATAAGAGAGAAGATTGAAGAAGATCCCAAAAAGCCTGTATATATTAAGACAGTTTGGGGAGTTGGGTATAAGATATGAAAGCAACTATATTTACAAGGAAAATCAGCCTTGAACTTATATTATCAATAGTGGTCTCTCTCTTTTTTGCATTTTTATCAGTATATTTATTTTCTGGATATATTGTTAAACCTTACGTTTCAGCAAGAGCCAACTCTATAGGAATGATGGAGTATAATATTATTGCTACTATTATCTTTGCAATAGGGATTTCAGCTTTTTTAGTTGTATTTTTATTGCTAGTTAACAATAAAATTAAATATATCAAGTATATCTCTGAACAGGTTGGTAAAATTGCAAATGAAGAACTAGGTTTATCTCTGAAAGTGCGGGGCAGTGATGAATTAGCTGAACTGTGCAAAAGTATTAATTCTATGTCTAAACAATTAAAAGATAAATTTGAACAGGAAAGAGAGATAGAAAATGCAAAAACTGAGTTAATAACAAATGTTTCTCATGATTTAAGAACTCCTCTTACTGCAATAATAGGATACTTGGACATCCTAAAAAGCGAGAAATATAAAAGCAGAGAGGAAGAGAAGGAATATTTAACTTCAACGTACAATCTTTCTATAAAGCTAAAAAGGCTTATTGATGAATTATTTGAATACACAAAGCTTTCTAGTGGCGGTATTAAGTTACAGGTTCAAGAAGTTAACTTGAGCACTATACTTATTCAAATGCTGGGAGAGTATACTCCGGTGTTTGAATCTAAGGGTTTAAGAATTGTAACGGATATTGATGAAGAGATTCCTGTTAAAATTGATATTGAAAAAATAGTAAGGGTTTTTGATAATGTTTTAAGCAACGCAGAAAAATACAGCGTTAAACCATCGGATATAGGTATTAGAGCAGAAAACAAAGAGGGTGCTGCTCATATTTCAATTTCTAATAAGAGTGAACATATAGAACAGGATAAGTTAAATAAAATGTTCGATAAATTTTACAGAGTTGATGTTTCGAGATCCAGTAGTATTGAAGGCTCAGGACTAGGACTTGCAATCTCAAAGAAAATCATTGAGCTTCATGGAGGACAAATTTGGGCAGAGTGCGATGGTGATGTGATAAAAATGCATATTAGCTTGAACACTAGTGATCAAATTGAGTAAAAGAAAAATTTAAGAAATTCTTATGCTCCCCATGATTCAGAGGAGCATACTTACTCATTATACTATCTTACTGATTTATTTTGGATGACTACTATAACCAAAACTATTATTGGTATGGTTGTGAGATACTTAAAAAACGGTACAAGGCTGTAGATAGAATTAATAAATGCCTGAGTTCCTGCTGCAAATGAGATTCCTCCAAGCATTTGAAATATAACATATAGGAGGCCAACTATAGTTAAAACAACAAAAGGAGAAACTGCTAAAAAAATCATACCTGAAATAGCTTTCAAAGCGTTATTTTTCATTTACTATAACCTCGCTGTTCAATGGGGTATCAAATTCTCTAGTTAGAAAATAACATAGAAGGCCTACAAAGATCATAACTATTCCTGCACAAATCATCCAGTTGATTACACCTATAATTTCTGAAATAGGACCTGCAATGAATATTCCTACAGGGGCTGCGAAGCTCATAACGCTTGTAACGAGAGAAATAACTTTGCCTAAGTTTTCTGCCGGCACGGTTCTTTGAATATAGGAAGTAAAGGGAATGTTGAAACCCATGCCCGTTGTACCCATGACGAATACTACTATACAAAATATCCAAAATAAACTTGCTGGCAAGATACCACCAATTAGGGAGCAGATACCTAGTAAACCAGTAGAAAGTGAAATCATTAAAAACTGCTTTTTGAGCCCCCCTGTAAAACCAATAATCATTGCTGCAATAAGCATACCAGTTGAAAAGAGGGTTTGTACAAGTCCATTGTGCCAGGCCGTCCCATTAAAATACCACTTAACCATAAGAGGAAGCAGAGTTCCTATTGGAACGAAAATGATGGTAGATATAATCATAGGGACAGAAAGTCTAAGCAGTGCTTTGTTAGATTTAAAAGCGCTTATACCTAGCTTCATGTCTTGAATTATGCTCAGTTTATCTCCCTGGCTAGCTGTATTATTTAGGAATTTTACGGTGGATAAGGTTGTTACAGCAAAGGCAGCTCCAAAAACATCTACAAGCATTGCATATTGAAGGGACGTTATGCTCATTAAAAATGCACTAAGCATAGGCCCAACTATAGAGCAGGCTGAGTTTATCATTTGTCCGAACCCACCTGCTTTTGTAAGCTCAGATTGAGGTACTAGATTTGGAATAGCAGCTTGAAGTGCCGGCTTATGAAAGGTTTCCCCCAAAGCCCTGATAAATAGAACTATATAAACGAATATAATTGATTTAATACCTATAATAAATAAGATTCCTAGAATAAGGCTTGAAAGTGCTACAGCACTATCAGCTATAATCATTATTTTTTTACGGTTAAACCTGTCAATCCAAACCCCTGCAAACAGTCCAATAACCGCTTGTGGCAGAAGGCCTATGACGCTGGCGATTGTCAAGGAAAGGGCTGAACCCGTTTCCATGGTAATCCACCAAATTATTGAGAACTGCACAGCGCTTGAACTCAATAGGGAAAATGCCTGACCTATATAAATTGTAAAAAATGATTTTTTCCAACTCTTAGCTTTCTCCATATCATTACCTCTCAAGACACTTTACAATAGTTTTTGCACATTCTTCAGCCCCATTTTCCTTAGCTATATCTTTGCCAAGGGTTTTGGCATTTGTAATGATTTTATCAGTTATAGCAAACTTGATTGCTTCGGCAAGCTTGTCTGAAGTTAGTTCCTTTCTAGGAATAGGTTTTGCACCAACCCCTAGGTCATAAGCCCTGTGAGCCCATGCAAACTGATCATTGGAAAAAGGTATAATGATGTTTGGAACTCCAGCCTTAAACCCTGCTGCAGTTGTACCAGCCCCACCGTGATGGCATACTGCGGAAACCCTTTCAAACAGCCATGTATGTGGAATGCTGTTAATTGCAATAATGTTTTTAGGAAGATCTTTTGGTTTTCCCATGCCGCAGATAATACCGCGTTTTCCGCTTTTTTTAATCGCTTCTACTGCTATTTCTGACAAACCCTCATTCTGTTCTAAGGATGTCATACTTCCAAAGCCTATATATACAGGCTTTTCACCAGCATTTAAGAAATCTTCAAGCTCTTTTGGTGGAGTGTAGTCACAAGACTCTTCAACAAACCAATAGCCCCTTTGGTGAATATTTTCATTCCAGTCCTCTGGTCTTTTGAAAACAAAGTTACTGCAGGATACAATAGCAGGGTGTTTTTTATCTGTATGTCTCTCAAAAGGGCAGCTAAAATTGTCTGGTATTTCCCCAAAGTTCTTCTTCCAAAAACCTTTTACAGAACTCTTTGAAGCCATCCACAGCATTCCCTGAATCATAGAGTAGCTTATCTTTTTAGTTAGAGAATTGGATTTTGTTTTTCCGTACATTATTACAGATAAGTATTCTTTTGTTTTATGCATTGGAAAAGGAGAAGCCAAAACAGAAGGTATACCGAATTTTTCTGCTGCAAAATAGCCAACTGTGCAGCCTGGGTGATATATAATAAGTTCGCTTCCTTCGCACGCGGAATAGTAATCATTTACCATGTAGATGCCATATTCCTTCATCTTATTGAAGGTTAACATCATTTTCATAGGATTATCAGAGGAGCCAGCAGCCTTTAGTAGTTTCGGATCAACCTTTAGTGTTTCAATATCTGCCTTTATAGGATACACATCAATTCCATAGCTGCGAATTAAGCCTTCAACGCTTTTACTTGCAGTGATACGAACTTCCTTTCCTAGTTTTTTTAACTGTTGTGCAAGTGCAATATATGGTTGAAAATCACCTCGTGAACCTGAACAAAGAATTGTAATCATATTTTTAAACCTCCCGAGAATTTTTCAAATTATAGTAGGTCTTGTGTAAACCAACAACCTGTTGTATGATTATAGTATAGTAATAATTAAGCTTAGCATCAACCGACAATAAAACGATAAATGTCGGATTCGGGAGTGATGTGAAAATGAAGAAACGACCAGAAATTACAGAACAGACTAAACAAAACCTACTTGATGCATTTTGGTCTTTATACTGCGAAAATAGAATTGAAAAAGTTACTATTAAGGATATTACAAATAAAGCGGGGTATAATAGAGGCACCTTCTATGAGTATTTCGAAGATGTGTATGATGTTTTGGAGCATATTGAAAATTCATTGATACCTACCCTTGATGAGCTTCCCCCTGTATTCACACCAAACATAACCTTGGGAATGCCCCTGGAACAATTTTTCGAGCTTTACAAACAAAACAGCAAATATTACTCTGTATTGCTTGGAGAAAAAGGAGACCCATCTTTCGCAGGAAAATTAAAAAATACAATCAAGCCGATAATAATGCAGGTTTTCGAAGATATGCCCAATGTTGATAAAAGAGAATTGGATTATATTTTAGAGTATACTCTGTCTGCCATGATTGGCATCATGAGCTACTGGTTTACACAGGAAGATGCTATTCCAAATGATAAATTACATGAATTGATAAAAAGGCTTACGGAACAAGGAATTATGAAACAATTGCCTTTATAAAGCGTAGTATCAGTTAAAAACCTAGGCTTATATCTGTGTATAGTATAAAGTGTAAGAGATTTAAGACTCTTTATTCTAAGCCAAGCCTTACACCATTTGTAAAAGTATAGAAAATAAAAGATTACTGCAGATTGATGTTTATTATCAATTGAAAATAAGTTATCAGTATATTTAATATTCTATTACAGCTAAAATAAAGCTATAGAAGCATTTTTGTAAGAGTATTCATTAAGTTTGTAATATCAATTGACAAAAATGAATAGTATATAATATAATTTTAATGTAAATTAAATAACTTCGTTAAAAGGGAGTAGCTGCCTTGAAAAAAGGTGATAAAGTCAACATACTGACCTTTGGTCTGGCTTTATCGTAACTAATTTAGTTAAGTGAGACTTTTAACACAATGCTTTCATTGTGTTAGAAGTCTTTTTTGATGCTGTAAATGAAGTATCAAGTAAGGCTTTTAGCAGGATGTTATATTGTGCTGAAAGTCTTTATTTATTTTAAAAATAAATATTTGAGTTAAGGAGGGGGAGTTGGCTTAGAACTGAAATTATTTAATTGGGAGGATGACAAATGGCATCATTTATTAAGGCATTATTATTGGTGGTAGTTGCGGAAATGGGGGATAAGACGCAGCTTCTTGCAATGGCTATGGCCAGCAAATACAAGGTTAAGCAAGTAATGATGGGTGTTCTAATTGCAACTATTTTGAATCACGCATTAGCAGTTGCAGTAGGAAGTTATTTAGGTAATGTAATACCTATGGATATAGTAAAGATTGTTGCGGCAGTTGCCTTCTTAGTTTTTGGTCTTTGGACAATTCGTGGAGATAAACTAGATGATGAAGAAGAGAAAAAAGTAAAGTTTGGGCCTATAGTAACAGTAGCTATTGCCTTCTTTATGGCTGAAATGGGAGATAAAACCCAGCTTATGACTATAAGTATAGCTGCGGAAAATTCAAAGCCCCTTTTAATACTTATGGGAACAACAGCAGGTATGCTTGTGGCAGACGGCATAGGTGTTATAGGCGGAGCTTGGATGTGCAGACATATACCTGAAATATATATTAAATGGGTAGCAGGAATAATATTTATGTTTTTTGGAGCGTTAACTTTATATAAATCAGTGCCTGCAGCATTTTTAACTCCGGTTTATATAATTTTGTTCCTTGTAGCTCTGGGAGTACTTATTTATTTGTTTGGAGTAAAGTTTGCTTACTATGGTCAGGTATGCGATATAGCACTGTCTGGGCAGGAAGTTTCTGCTGATAAGGAAAAGAGCTGTTCTTCTGAAACAGTTAATTAATAACTAAAAGGACAGACGATTTGAATTATCGTTTGTCCTTTATATGTTTTATTTGAATTTTTGCGGAAATTGCTTAACAATTCCATGTATCATTATATCAGCTATTTCTAAGGCTTGGCTTTCAAGCTCATCATAAGTAGAGGTCTCTGCTGAGTAATTCTTAGTAAGTAAATTAACAGCTTCTGATTTTACTAGTCCAAGGTGTGTACGATACATCCTTTTCCAATCTTCCGCGGACCAATAAGGATTTATGCTGCCAACGAAGGTGGCAATTTCATCACCGTTTGCATACCATTTTTTCTCGATTTCGGCAGCAGCCGCATTGTCTCCAGCTTTAGCTGCGTTCACAAGCTGTGCGGCAATTATTAGGTGCTTTCTTATTAAATCTCTAAGCCTCGAGTCAGCCCTATCCCCATAGTACACTCTAAACACATTTCCAAAGTCTTTAGGATTTTGAAGAAGTCTGTTAGTAACGAAATTCACATCTGGAAGATCAAATACCATGCTGACAATGGTAGCTCTTGTCCATACAGTATGCTGTTCCTAAAGTTCACGTATTTTGTTTGATAACTTTAATTGAGGATTAGTTATTCTTGATGAAGTGAAATCATTTCTTATAAGGTAGTGTCTGTATAAGGGACAGATAAAATTAGTCCCGCAGTACTAAGGTGCCTAAAAACTAGGGTAAACATAAGGATTGTCATCATTGTATTGGGGTTTTGCTTCATATAAATACATAACTATCACCACTTTTTATGACTTTATTACTATATTATGTTTGAGGTGTTGTTAATGCTACTGACAGAAAAATAATATATGTAAATATGATAATCTAGGCAAGTTTGCTAAAGAAACCTTTGATCTACAGGGCATATTATATAGATGGTGTACTCAAGACTATGTAACAGTAGATAATGTACCTTATGTTGGATATCTAACTTCTAATACTTCAAAATTATTTGTTGCAACTGGATTTGGAAAGTGGGGAATGACCAATAACACAGCTGCAGCAAAGATAATTACTGACCTAATAATTAAAGGAGAAAGTCCATAGGCTCCAGTATACGATCCTTTCAGGTAACTTAGAAGTTGCAGAAAATCTTGTGGGAGGCAAGCTCTATCCAGCTCCTAAAGATGTTGAAATAAAAATGGTGAAGCAAAAATTGTAACTATGGATGGACAAAAGGTTGGAGCTTATCGTGATGAGCAGGGAGAGCTTCATGTTGTAGATATAACTTGTACACATATAGGCTGTGAACTAACTTGGAACAAAGCAGAAAAAACTTGGGATTGCCCTTGTCACGGTTCAAGGTTTACTTATGATGGTGACAATGTAGAAGGTCCTGCATTTCTTCCGTTAAAGCATTTAGGAGAAGGAAAAAACGAGAAGGATCCTAATATATTTTAATGGTTAGGCCTCTTGAAAATTAAGAGGCCAAAATTCTTTTGGATTAGGAAGGAAGTAGGTAATCTAATCTACACTGGTTTTATCTTTCATAAAATGATAATGCTGCTCGGTTATATAGGTCGGGCCAGAAATAAAATGAATATGACCGCCAGGCACCTGATAATTCGGACTTGTTTGCATTGCATAATAGTGTCTGTGGCCATCAGCAAAATCTGTATAGCCTACTATATAATGAATATGTGGTACTCCAGTTTGGGCTGCAGAGGTTTCGCCATCATATCTATGACTATGGCCATCGGTGACTGTAGTATAGCCTGAATAGTGATGAGTATGATACATTTTTTCACTCCTTTAATATTGCTCATACTTATATAGTATGTGATATATATTTTTGATTGTGCTTAGATAATTGAGTATAATCGTTGCACTGAAGTATATTTTTAAATGGAAGTATACCAATAAAATAGTGTCAAAATGGGATAAGTGTCATAATATATAGCGAGCCAAAGTGCTCAACATATATATGGAAAGGGAGGAAATGAATATGCCAAATGGACTTAACTTTGCGAATGATTTAGCTCGTCACATAGGACAAACTGTTACTATATTTACAACTAGTGGTGGAGAATCTGGAAGGGGTTTTACCGGCGTTCTAGCTTCTGTAAATGATAGATTTGTTAGGTTAATAACTCAGCTAGGATCAGCACCTGGATGCGCACTGGGAAACTGCTGCGATGAGAGACACGAAAGACGCAGTTTTAACAGAAACGAGGAATTTGGAGAAGAAAATTTCCAAAACGAGAATCTTCAAGGTATAGAAGAGTTTAATAGAAGAGACAGAGATAGAGATAGAGATAGAGATAGAGAAAGAAATAGATTTGACTGCTCTGGTCGTACTCTTGGCTCAATAGTTGATATTCCAATTGATAGAATTGCTTCCTTTGTCCATAATGCAGTAGGCAGCGGCTGGTAAAAGAATAAGACCAGGAGAGAGTATCTGTAATCTCCTCGGCATGCCCAGACTCAGTCTATTTTGAGGCGAAAACTCATCCTTATTAAATAAGTGCACTAAGTAGGGAGCTAATCGCAAAAGTTCGATTGGCTCCATTTTATTAGATACATGACAGTGACATTATAGGATGGGAGTAGAAAAAACGGATTACCAAGATCAAGGAATTAAATGTATTGTAAATACTTGCTACCATTATATGTCTGGTGATCACTGTTCGGAAGCGATGATAGAGGTCCACCTTTAACTATCTCTGCAATATCAGTAATGTTTGCAGTGGTGAGCATTCAACATCTTGGGGCATACATTATAATAATAACACCAATTAATGCAATCCATTCTCCAATTAAGTCAAATCTATCAGGTAGTACATTATCCACTTTCCAGCCACGTAAAAATGAAAGAGCAATAAATATTCCACTATAAGTTGCATAAACTCTTCCGAAGTTTGTATTTGGAGGCTGAAATGTTGGAATAATTCCATATAGGATTAATACTACTGCTCCAGCAATTCCGTACCAAATGCTTTTACCAGCACGCAGCCATATCCAAACAAGATATCCTCCTCCTATTTCAAATATACCCGCTAAAATAAGGTAAAATGGCGATTTTATTATTTTCATATGTATAGTCCACTTTATGTAATGAGTTTATTTCGAGTGTTATACGGGTAAAATTACCATAGTAAAAATATCGAAAATAATGTTGACAAAAGTACTCATGTATTTTATGATAGTAACGTGATGAAAATAAAAATGCTGAGATAAGAAATAGTAGCATAGGCTAAACTGACAGAGAGAAATCCCCTTGGCTGAAAGGGATTTTGAGTGTAAACTGTGTGAATGCGTCTTTGAGCACTGCCTCGAAAAATAGTAGACGGCAGCGTGTACGCGCGTTAAAGCGTTAGGGTATGAATGTACCTGAGTGAATGAGATAACATGATGATTTTTTGTCGTGTTAATTAGAGTGGAACCGCAGAATATAACTTCTGCCTCTATGTATTTAGAGGCAGGAGTTTTTTGTTTTTAATCCGGATTTTTCATTTTCATCTTATGTAATAAATCAAATTCTATATACAGAAAAAACAGGGAGGTCGGATATGAAAATTGAATCGCTATTAATTCATGGAGGAGTAGATGGAGACAAGCATACTGGTGCGGTAAACGTGCCGATATATCAAACTTCTACCTACAAGCAGCCTAAATTTGGAGTTAATACAGGTTATGAATATTCTAGAACAGGGAATCCAACAAGAGAAGCTCTGGAAAAGCTCATTTCAGATTTAGAGGGGGGATATGCAGGATTTGCATTTGGTTCAGGAATGGCGGCAACAACAGCAGTATTATCATTGTTTAAGTCAGGAGATAAAATCCTTATTCCAAATAACTTGTACGGTGGAACCTTTAGAGTGATAGACAAGGTGTTTAAGCATTTTGGTATAGGCTATGAAGTAGTTAATACTTTAGATTTAGATGAAGTAAGAAATGCAGTAGATGATGCTGTAAAAGCTATTTTTATAGAAAGTCCTACAAATCCTTTAATGGATATAACAGATATTAAAGAAATAGCTAAGATAGCTAAGGAAAACAACCTTTACACAATAGTTGACAACACTTTTATGACCCCATATCTTCAAAAACCAATTTCTTTGGGAGCGGATATAGTCATTCACAGTGCAACCAAATATCTAGGAGGTCATAGTGATATAGTTTCAGGGCTTGTTGTTGTAAATAGCCAAGAATTAGCTGAAAGACTTCATTTTATACAAAACTCTACAGGAGGAGTACTAGCACCATTCGATTCCTTCCTGCTCATAAGAGGAATTAAGACCTTGGCAGTTAGAATGGACAGGCATAATTTAAATGCTAAGATAGTTGCTGAATTTTTAAGTACCAGAGAGGAAATAGAGAAAATCCATTATCCAGGCTTTGAGAGTCACCCTGGTCATGAAATACAAAAATCTCAGGCTAAAGGCTTTGGAGGTATGATTTCCTTTGTACTTAGGGAAGGCTATGATTATAAGAGCTTTCTTGAAAGCCTTGAATTGATAACATTTGGAGAAAGCCTTGGAGGGGTAGAATCCCTTGTATGCCACCCAGCTTCCATGACTCATGCGGCTTTACCTTATGAGCTAAGACAAAAGGTTGGTATAGTAGATAATTTAATTAGACTGTCAGTAGGCATTGAAAGTGCTGAAGACATAATAGAAGATATTAAAAATGCTTTAGAGCAAAACAATAAATAATTTTAAAGGAGAGAAATTAAGATGAAAAAGAGAAATATATTTTTAAGTGCTGTATTAGCTATAACTTTAGTTGCAGGTTTTACAGGATGCTCTGCAAAAAATAATGGGTCTAACAACGCAGGTACAACTGCACCAAAAAATTTACTTGAAACAGTAAAGAGCCAGGGTAAAATTCTTGTTGGAACAGAAGGAACCTATGCACCATTTACCTTCCATGACAAAGACGGAAAGCTAACTGGATTTGATGTGGAAATAACTCAGGAGGTTGCAAAGCGTCTAGGGGTTAAAGCCGAGTTTGTTGAAACAAAGTGGGATGGAATGTTTGCAGGGCTTGATGCTAAGAGATTTGACATGATTGCAAATGAAGTTGGAATAAAGCCAGAGAGAAAAGAAAAATATGATTTTTCTGACCCATACATTTCTTCAAGAGGAGTACTTGTGGTAGCTAAGGACAACAATAGCATTACAAAATTTGAAGATTTAAAAGGTAAGAAGGCTGCACAATCAATGACAAGCAACTATGCTGATATAGCTAGAACTAATGGAGCAGAAATAGTAAATTCAGAAGGATTTAATCAATCTATAGATTTATTATTAGCTAAGAGAGCGGATGCTACTATAAATGATAGTTTATCCTATTATGATCTATTAAAGCAAAAGCCAGATGCAGGAGTAAAGATAGCTGCTCAGCAAGACAATGCAAGCTCCAGTGGATTAATGTTTAGAAAAGATAGCAAGGAATTAGTGGATGCAGTCAACAAGGCTCTAGCTGATATAAAAGCAGATGGAACTTATAAAACAATTTCTGAGAGATGGTTTGGTGTTGACGTATCCAAATAATGTGGTGATAATATGAATTTTGATGATAGAACTTTAAGACTAATACAAATAGCATTGGACTCCTTTTGGCCAATGCTTAAGGCTGGCATTGCCTTTACTGTTCCAGTAGCGTTGATTTCCTTTGCACTAGGCCTGGTTGTTGGTCTAATGACTGCACTTGCAAGGATATCAAAGGTTAAACCTCTTATTTCACTTGCTAAATTTTATGTATGGATAATAAGGGGAACTCCACTATTAGTACAGTTGTTTATTATTTTTTACGGCTTGGCCAAAGTTAATATAATTCTAGATCCACTGCCTGCAGCAATTATAGGCTTTACAATAAATGTAGGGGCATACAGCTCAGAAGTTATAAGAGCTGCAATACTATCAATACCAAAGGGACAGTGGGAGGCAGCTTCTTCTATTGGTATGACGCATACTCAAACATTAAAAAGAATTGTTCTACCTCAGGCTGCCAGGGTATCAATACCTCCGCTTTTTAATTCCTTTATAAGTCTTATAAAGGATACTTCTCTCGCAGCCTCAATTACACTTACAGAAATGTTTCAAGTGGCGCAAAGAGTTACAGCGGCCACCTATGAACCGCTTTTATTGTACGTTGAAGTAGCATTTATATACTTGATATTCTGTACAATTTTAAGTGCTGTACAAGGCAGAGTAGAAAAAAAGCTTGATAGATTTGTAGCTAGATAGGGAGGTAACAGTCCTAAATGGACTGTTACGGGTAGTTTGCGAGTGGAAACTAGCATGCTTAAACTACCCAGTGTTTCCTACAAAAGGAGGAAAAAGAAGTGATATCAGTTAAAGGTTTATATAAAAGCTTTGGAGAAAATACTATATTAAAGAATATTGATTTAGAAGTGGCAAAAGGGGAAACTACAGTTATAATAGGGCCTTCAGGTTCAGGCAAGACAACTCTTTTAAGATGCATGAACCTGCTTGAAACTCCTGACTGCGGAACCATAAAGATAGGACAGAATGAATTGAATATTGATGGAAAATCAAAATTAAAGCAAACAGATATTATTGCTTTAAGAAAGAACACTGGAATGGTGTTTCAGGGTTTTCATCTTTTCCCGCACAAAACCGCATTAGAAAATATTATTGAAGGTCAGATTACAGTTTTAAAAAGATCAAAGCAGGAGGCATATGGCAAAGCAGTGGCACTGCTTGAAAAAGTTGGCCTCTCAAATAAAAAAGACAGCTATCCTCATGAGCTCTCAGGAGGTCAGCAGCAAAGAGTTGCTATAGCACGTGCTATGGCAATGGAACCTGAAGTATTGCTTTTTGATGAACCTACTTCAGCCTTAGATCCAGAACTGGCAGCTGAGGTTATAAAAGTAATGAAAGATCTCTCCAATGAGGGAATGACAATGGTGGTAGTTACACATAAGATGAGTTTTGCAAAGGAAGCTGCTCATAGAGTAATTTTTATGGATCAAGGAGTAATTGTTGAAGAAGGTACCCCTGAGCAAGTTTTTGAGAATACTAATAATGAACGATTGAAACAGTTTTTAAGCATGATAGATTAAATTAGAAAACAGGCTGACCATAGTTGCTTATTGTGGTTAGCCTGTTTTTATTTGCGGCTAACAATATTAGATTAGATTGTATAGAACTTGTAATAAGAAAAATATCGGAGTTTTAGATCATATTACAGTAATATAATATTCTGCGCAGTCATATTATATTATGATATTTAAATATTTGGGGGTTTGGGATGTTATCAAACAATGAATTTGTAAGACAATCCTTGGAACTAAACTTATTCTTTATGAGAATAGCTAAAGAGCACTCTATTTTCTTAGAGGCAGGCTTTACTCCTAGAGACCAGCAGTTTATTGAACAATCTGAAATGCTAAAGAATATATTCAGTCAGCTGCTTGTAGAAACTATTAATATGTCAGATGGGATAATCAGTCCGGAAGTTGCAAATTCAGGTGAATTAGTGACAGATTTGACTTTAGCTGCAGAAAGAGAAACGCAATTTTATACTAACATAAAAATTGATCCAAACATAACTAGAATGGAGGCAGCTCTTGCAGAAAGCAGTCCAGGTAATATTACTATGAATACAGTAAGGATGGTAGAAGATTTAAATAACAGAGCTATTAGAGCTGCACAGCAGATAGCAGGCTTTAAAAGCAATCTTCTTCAAAATGTTTTATCCTGCAGAATGTTTACAACAAATTATCCGCTGCTTATTGATCATATTTTAAGAGAAGCTAAATTCTATTTAAGAATGCTTACTATGCTTCAAAAAAGAGAAGAATTTGATATAGCAAGAGAGGCTGCCTATCAGGAAACTTTCTGGAACAGAATTATGGCTGAACACTCTAAGTTTATAAGAGGACTATTAGATCCTACTGAAGAGAAATTGTTTGATACTGCTAATGACTTTGGAAAGAAGTTTGATGAACTTACTCTTGAAGCAAAAAATCTGTCCAAGGATATGGGGTTGCTACCAGAGGTAACAGATAGGAGCCTTAAGAATACTGTAGATATTCGTAATTTTAAGAGGCAGGGTACTGAAGGATTAATACAGTGTCAAATTAGGTCCATTGCATTCCCGCTTTTGGGAGACCATGTGGTCAGAGAGGCAAATCATTATATAAGAATGCTGAAGGATTTTAAAAAAGGCAAGGTAGAATAAATATAATTAAAAAATAGATAACTTTAATCAGGGAATTAAATGCTGATAATACAGCTCGTTATCAATGATAGAAGTTTAACATAAAAATTAAGTATATTGAAAAGGTCAGCCAATAATATGTATAAGCATTGGCTGACCTTTTGTTTATATAAAGAAGTTATTAGATTTCAACTATCTGAGAATATAATCTCCCCCACTATTATTATATCATATATAATTTTTAAATTACAGGCTTATAATCTGCGTCTTTTGTGTGTATCATAGGAACAGAAATAACTCTACAGAGAATTGCTTCAACTATACCTAAAAAAGAAAGGGGAATATGTATGAATCCATACGTGCTTAGCTTTCAGGAGATTGACAAAACAAAGCTTTCCATAGTTGGTGGGAAAGGTGCCAACCTAGGGGAGTTATCCAAGGTTAATGGTGTCCTAGTGCCGGAGGGTTTTTGTGTTACTACAGAGGTATACAAAAAGATAACTGAAAATAATCAGGAGTTTAATGCTTTATTAGATCAATTATCTAAGTTTAGATTAGAAGATAGAGAAAAAGTTGCTCAAGTCAGCAAAAAAATTCGTAATGTTATCGAAAGAATATCTATTCCTAGGAATATAGAAGAAGAGATTGTAGGCTATCTCACAAAGTTTGGAGAAAGTGCTTCCTATGCCGTGCGTTCTAGCGCAACAGCAGAGGATTTGCCGACAGCTTCTTTTGCAGGCCAGCAGGATACCTACTTGAACATTATCGGAACAGAGGCAATTTTAAAGCATATCAGCAAGTGCTGGGCATCACTGTTTACAGAAAGGGCAGTAACTTACCGTATTCAAAACGGTTTTGATCACCGTAAAGTTCATTTGTCTGTGGTCGTCCAAAAGATGGTTTTTCCTGAGGTGTCAGGAATTTTATTTACTGCTGATCCCATAACTTCTAATAGGAAGGTGTTATCCATTGATGCAAGCTTCGGACTTGGTGAGGCTTTGGTTTCAGGCCTTGTGAATGCTGATAATTATAAAGTGCAGAGTGGCAAGGTTATCCATAAGAGAATCTCCACAAAGAAGTTGGCTATTTATGCCGTAGATAAAGGCGGTACTGAAAAAAGGGAGATTGATCCAAAGATGCAGACTAAGCAAGCACTAACAGATGAGCAGATTTTGACCCTCACTCATATGGGCCGAAATATTGAAAAACATTTCGGCTGCCCTCAGGATATCGAATGGTGTTTGGCTCATGATACATTTTATATTGTCCAGAGCCGCCCAATCACTACTTTATTCCCCATACCTGAAGTAAATAATGAGGAAAAACACGTTTATTTATCTGTTGGACATCAACAAATGATGACAGATCCCTTGAAACCATTGGGAATGTCTTTAATGGAGTTAATATCTTTTGGCCACAGAACTAAAGCTGGCGGATGGTTATTTGTTGATGTGACACAAATGATAGCTTCACCTGACAGCAGAAAAATGTTATTAAACAACATGGGGCAGCATGATCCTCTCATGGAAGACGCACTTATGACAATAATAGAGCGTGATTTCATAAAATGTTTATCAAATGATAAAGAGGAACAGAGCTTAGGTAATAGCAATAAAGTTAGGACGCCTGCAAATTCGGAGGTACAAATAGACTTTGACCCTTCAATCGTTTCTGATCTGATTAAGAAAAGTCAAAGCTCCATAGAAAAGTTAAAACAAAATATTCAAGGGAAATCAGGAGCAGATTTAATAGATTTTATATTCGAAGATATAGAGGAGTTAAAGAGCATCTTATTTAACCCGCAAAGTACAGCTGTATTTATGGCTGCTATAAATGCTTCATACTGGATCAATGAAAAAATGAAGGAGTGGCTGGGTGAGAAAAACGCAGCAGATACCCTTTCACAATCTGTACCAAACAATATTACTTCGGAAATGGGCTTGGCGTTAATGGATGTATCAGATGTGATTCGTCCTTATCCAGAAGTAATTAATTATTTGCAGCATGTAAAAGACGATAATTTTTTAGAGGAACTTGTTAAGTTTGATGGCGGGCGAGAAGTTCACGATGCAATCCTATCTTATCTTGACAAATATGGGATGCGATGCAGTGGAGAAATTGATATTACTAGACCTCGCTTCAGTGAAAAACCAACTACACTTGTTCCTATGATTCTAAGCAATATCAAAAATTTTGAGCCTAATGCCGGCAATAGAAAATTTGAGCAAGGGCGACAGGAAGCTTTGAAAAAGGAAGAAGAGTTATTAGAACGGTTAAAGCAGTTACCGGATGGTGAACAAAAGGCCAAAGAGACAAAACGAATGATTGACCTAATCCGAAATTTCATCGGCTATCGGGAATATCCCAAATACGGTATGGTTAGCCGCTACTTTGTTTACAAACAGGCATTGCTTAAAGAAGCTGATCGACTGGTAAAAAATAAGGTTATTCATGAAAAAGAAGATATATATTATCTAACTTTTGAAGAACTTCGTGAAGTTATGCGTAGAAATAAACCAGATTATCAAATCATAAACAAGAGAAAAGAGGAGTACAGATTATATGAAAAGCTAACTCCACCGCGTGTTATTACTTCTGATGGTGAAATTATAATAGGTAAATACAAACGAGAAAATCTACTGGAGGGCGCTATACCAGGTCTGCCTGTTTCTTCAGGAAGTTTTGAAGGAAGAGCACGTGTCATTTTAAACATGGAAGACGCTGATTTAGAATATGGAGATATATTAGTCACATCCTTTACTGACCCTAGCTGGACACCATTGTTCGTATCCATAAAAGGCCTGGTTACTGAAGTTGGTGGGCTGATGACCCATGGTGCAGTAATCGCACGAGAATATGGTCTGCCAGCAGTTGTAGGAGTAGAAAATGCTACCAAACTGATAAAAGATGGTCAGAGGATTCGGGTGAACGGAACAGAAGGGTATGTAGAAATACTATAATTTAATTTTCCAATGCATTTCTTAAATTAATTATAAAACAGAAAGTATAAAAGTAAATTTCAAAACACCTCCTTAATCTTAGGGGGTGTGCCTTTATGTTAAATGGTAATTCCACGTAACAGTATCATTATTCTATCAAAACAATGTGGAGAGCGTTGCAAGGATAGAGACAAAATAGGTTAATAACCATGGAATAGAGAAATCTATTCTTTTTTTATTCTCATATTTTAAAGAACGACTGAATACAAGCAAGTTGGTGAAAACCTGATAACAGCCTTGTATGAGGATTATGTTGAAGCAATGTATCAAAATAATAATGATGATATGAGACAGTTAAATTATGGGATGACATATTTAACTGATGAAGAAGTAGAGCAGCTAGGAGAACTTATTAGTGTATTTAGCATGGTTGAAGGCTTAAAGAAATTAAGAGGGTTTTTAAAGGATTGCTGTAAAAAGCGCTCATTTACTATAATATACCTTTCATATACTTCTGATAAAAATTTCAACTGACTTTTTCATTTATTTCACCTCGAACTGAATTATATACCAAGTTATTATTTTCAACTTCCCTCAGACTGATTTAGTTTGAGGGAAGTTTTTGTCAGGATGTCTTATTACCATCGCGATAAGAAGATATCTTCTTATCAAGAAATCTCTGAATCAAGATATCATTTAATCAGATTTTAACCTTAATACTGGATAATATAATATAATAAAAACAGGTAATATATTTAAAGTTATTGGAAGATATTATATAGTAGTTTATAGTGGGCAAAGGCTCACTATTTTCATATGGAGGTGGAAACTTGAGGGGCTTTAAAATTCTTTTAGTGGAAGATGAAGTACAGATGTCAATGGTTATAGAGATGGAGCTTACGCATGAAGGCTATGAGGTAGATATCGCATATGATGGAATGGGAGCGCTTCGAAAAGCAGAAATCACAGAATATAAATTAATACTGCTTGATATAATGATACCAAGTTTAAATGGAGTAGAAGTATGTAAAAGAATAAGGGAGTTTTCCGATGTACCTATTATAATGCTTACAGCAAAAGGTGAAATAAATGATAAGGTTTTGGGTCTGGATGCAGGTGCGAATGATTATTTGACAAAGCCCTTTGCAATAGAGGAGCTGCTTGCAAGAATACGCGTATATGAAAGAAACAAGTCTGTAAAAGATGACAAGGATGTAATAAAAGTCAGGGATGTTGTTATGGATAATAAAACGCATAAGGTATGGAGAGCAGGCAGAGAAATTGAACTCACAAAAAAGGAGTATGATATTCTTGAACTCTTTCTAATAAATAAAAATATAGTGCTGACAAGAGAGAAGGTTATAGAAAAGGTTTGGGGATATGATTTTATAGGCGATACTAAAAATGTTGATGTATTTATTCGGTATTTAAGAAGCAAGATCGACGATGATTTTGAAGATAAGCTTATTACTACCGTTAGAGGTGTAGGATATGTCATTGAAGAAAATTAAAGGTATATTGAAAAGTATTAAAAGTACAAGAATTTCTATAAAGCTGACAGTAATATATGCAGTTATGTTTTCTTTGGTCCTGCTTTTATTAAACGCATCAATTTTGTTTGGGGTAAAATACTATCTTTACAACCAGGCAAATAAACAGATTGAAGATATGCAGACAATAATGTCTAATAAGCTCTCATCCCAAAATGGGCAGGCAGATTTGGAAAGTAAAGAGCTTTTTTCTGATGTTCCTCCTAGAGAAAGTATATCTATAAGGATAGTCGATGAGTATGGAAAGATATTAAACTCAACATCAGGATTTGACAATAGGTTTAAACTGCCTAATGACAATGGAAAAAAACTAAAAAATAATGCAAGGCACCAGGAAGATAAAGAAAGACATTTGGTTTACAAAAATGTTCAAGTGCAAAACAAGAGTTTTGGCACAGTTCTTATGCAGATAGTGAAGGACATGCACAATGAGTATGATTTTATGAAAATACTGTTTGCTGTTATGGCTGTGGCTGATTTTATCGGCATTATAGCAGCAATTATACTTGGCTATATGGTTGGTAAAAGGATGTTAAAGCCTATAGACTATATAACTAAAACTGCAGAAAACATTAGTATAAACAATTTAAAGGAAAGAATAGAGGTAAAGGGGCCTGATGATGAGCTTAAAGTGCTTGCAAATACCTTTAACAAAATGATAGACAGACTTCAGGATGCCTTTAACAGGCAAACACAGTTTGTGTCAGATGCTTCTCATGAGCTAAGAACCCCAATAGCTGTTATTCAAGGCTATGCTAATTTATTGGATAGATGGGGAAAGGATGACAGGACTGCTCTTGAAAAATCAATCTATGGTATTAAATTAGAGGCTGGAAATATGGCTAATCTCATTGAAAAACTGCTTTTCCTTGCTAAGGGGGAGAGCGGCCAAAAAGTAGTTGAGAAGAAAGAATTCTATCTAAATGAGCTTATAGATGAAGTTGTAAAAGAAAGCATGCTTATTGAAGAAAGTCATAAAATAACAAACAGCAGTAATGTCAAGGTTAAGATTCTGGCTGACTATAAGATGATAAAGCAGTTGCTTAGAATATTTATTGAAAACAGCTTGAAATTTACTCCCGAGGAAGGAACAATTGATATAAGCTCTGAGGCAAATGGCAAGGAAGTTAAAATATCTGTAAGAGATAATGGTATTGGAATTCCTAAAGATGAAATAGAAAAAATATTTGATAGATTCTATACTGTTGATAAATCAAGATCTAAAGAACTAGGGGGCACTGGTATTGGGTTATCTATCGCAAAGTGGATAGTTAACATGCATCAGGGAACCATTGACGTGGAAAGCCAAGAAGGAAAATGGACAAAAATTACGGTAACCTTTAAGCTGTAAAAGTAACAAAAAAGATGTCTCACAACACATTATGAGGCATCTTTTTTTATTTTTAAAGCAGGCATTTTATTTAAATATAAAAAATAATTCGCAAAAGATATTATGTTAATTTAATTTGATTTTAATCTTGGTGATGGATAATGAACATAGTAACTAATATACATTACTTCGATGCAGGTTTATTACAAATGTGGCAGTACTTTTTAGCAATATATTATAGGAGGATTTCGAGATGAATATGGAGCTTTTTAGATTAATAAACAACCTTGCATATAAAAATACTTTGATAGATAGCATAATGGTAGTATTTTCAAAGTATGTACCTTACGTATTTATGATGATAGTTGCAGTAGTTTATTTACTTGGTATTTTGCAGAAGAATTCAGAATACAGAAAAGCTGCTTTTAGCACTTTTATTTTTACGATTATCAATTTAATCCTAAGCTTTCTTATTGGAAGTATATATTACGTGGATAGACCATTTGTTCATAACAAAGTGAACCTATTGGTACCGCACACTTCAGATGCTTCCTTTCCAAGTGATCATGCTACAGGAACAATGAGTATAGCCTTAGGACTTAAAATTAATAAAAAAGCATTAAACATAATCTTAACCATACTTTCTCTCATAGTTGGCTTTTCAAGAGTATATGTTGGCAATCATTATCCTTTAGATGTCATTGGTGCATATGCAATTGTTGCTCTAACCAATTATATATATAACCTTAAGTTAAGAGCCAAGATTGAGAGTATATATGAGGCCGTTGAAGAAAAGGCTTCGGCTAGATTAGGAATTGAGAAATAAATTGAAAGGGGATATGTATAATGAAAGAAAAAATCAATGCTTTTTTAAAAAGCGAAAAACTAAAGAAGGTTTTTAACAAGAAAACAGTCATAGGTGCAATAGTAATATTAGTACTGGCAGCAGCTCTAAGAATTGGATTTTCGCTAATTTTTGAGGTGGAGGGTACCGTTAATAAGGTGGAGGGCAGCAGGATTACAGTAGCCAATTTCCTTTCTACCAAAACAGTAGATATTGCTAATTTTCAGGCTTCGCTAGGTACAGTACAAGTTGGTGACAGAATAAAAATAATGAAGAACCTTTCCGGAGATATCATAAGTGTGAGAGATAGAAATATTTCAAATGCAGATGGAAAAGGAAATTTCCGTGAGAATGGCAGACATGGTTTTAAGGGCAAAGGTGAGCGTAATTCAAGAAAAGGTTAGAGATTTTAATAGTAAAGCAAGCTGGTTAGAGATATTAGGTAATCGTCTTAACCAGCTTGCTTTATTTGCAAGTATATTTGTTTTAAGTGCTATTTGTGAAGTTTTTATTATTT
This sequence comes from Clostridium rhizosphaerae, assembly GCF_016765585.1. Classification (GTDB taxonomy): domain Bacteria; phylum Bacillota; class Clostridia; order Clostridiales; family Clostridiaceae; genus Clostridium_AT; species Clostridium_AT rhizosphaerae. The sequence continues at coordinate 415,920 of NZ_JAESWC010000001.1, read as the reverse complement.
CTCTAAGAATTTCTAATCAAATTTTAATTTTGAATACTTATAATAGAAAATGAAGAAGCAAATTTTAATTATAAATAATCCAATAATATAGTACATGTTTAATTTATTTGTTTTTATGATTTGGGGTATCGGATTAGTTTGGAGAACGGTAATAAATTGATTTAATTAAATAGGGTAATAATAAAGAGGAAAGCCATACTTTGAATAAATTAGAACTATGGAAGTGTGTAATATGAATTTAATTATAGATTTATTTAATCATTACGGATATTTGGTATTATTAATCAGTTTAACATTGGAACTTATAGCTTTCCCTTTGCCTGGAGAAGCATTAATGACATATTGCGGCTATATTGTTTATACTAATAAAATGAATTGGACAGTTAGTATTTTGGTTGCCGCTTCTGGAGCAATAACGGGTATTACTATATCGTATCTTATTGGAAAAATACTGGGCGTAGGTTTTTTTGAGAAATATGGACATTTTGTTCATTTAGATAAAAAAAGAATTGAAAAGATTTCAATATGGTTTCAAAGTTATGGTAGTAAGTTATTAATTATAGCATATTTCATTCCAGGAGTAAGGCATGTTACCGGGTATTTTTCAGGTATCACAAATATATCATATAGGAAGTTTTCTGTGTATGCCTACTCTGGTGCATTAGTATGGACTTTTACATTTATTAGTTTGGGGAAGGTTCTTGGGGCAAACTGGGAGAAATATCATAGTTTAATGACAAGGTATCTAGTGATAGCAGGATTGATAACTGCTGCAATAATAATTATTATTTATTTTTACAGAAATTATAAACAAAAGATACTCGAATGGCTTATAAGTACTCTACAGAATAGCATAAGGATATTTAATTCTCTTGGAAAGATAAAAATATTATTTGCCGGAATAGCGGCCACATTTTTAGTATTTTCGGTTCTTGTAATAGGTATTATTCAAGATTACCTAGCAAATGAATTTGGACAATTTGATGAAGTAATTAAGTATTTAGTTACACATATTTTTGATGAAAGCTGGATGTATTTCATGAGAATTTTTAATAGTTTGTCAAATAATTATGCACTATTAGTAGTGATACTTTTGACAATGCTATGGATCAGCATTAAAGGAAGCAATAAATTATATGAAATAAGGTTTTTAATAATTTCTTATCTGGGTGCCGAAGGTTTGGGCATTCTATTGAAGAATGTTTTTCATAGATTAGGCCCATCAGGAATTATATATACTTTCCCAAGTAATGAAGTTCTGATCTCTATAGTAATTTATGGATTTATGGTATATTTGATAATAAAACAAAGCAAAAAAACTTGGATAAAAACTATTATAACAGTTGCATATTTTATTCTTTGTTTTTTTGTAGGATTAAGTTTTGTTTATTTCAATATACAATATCCAAGTGACATTGCTGCGGGCTTTGAATTTGGTATGGTATGGCTAAGTCTGTCAATTATTCTATTAGAGATTTATAGGATACTGCCTAAACTTAGAAATTAGAATCATACAACCTAATTTTAGACAATGAAAATTGTGGTTGAAATAAGTAAATATACCCCTAAAATAAGGGGAATATTTACTTCTCCTTTGAAGTGAGCCTATGTTCCTCTCTCAGCGGCCAGTACAATTTAAATGCCAATTTTTCTACTTCTCTTTTTTGCTTGTAACTAACCCTAAGAGTAATATTGTCAGGGACATCAATTCCCTCTGGAACGTCCTTTAACAAGGCGTTGATACTTTTATTTATCTTAATATTTGATGCCTCATTTATAATACTTTCCAGCATAACATTATAATTGCCGATCTTGTCTTTAATCACTTCATAGGAATCTTCTTTGTTTGTGTATTCATATGAGTCTCCGGATGCAATCCAATCCATAAGAGCAGACTTGCTGAATCTCCATTCCCTGCCTATCTTTCTGGCAGGTATATGCTCTTCCCTTAACAATTTTATTAATGTTCTTTCTCCAACTCCTAAAAAATTGCAGGCCTGTTCTAAATTTAAAATATCATTATCCACTTGCTTTCCTCCGTTTTTATATTATAAGGGACTTGGTAATTAACGTTAGTTATCTATTTATTTAAATTATATTCTAATTAGCAGCGCTGGTCAATTGGATATGTAATAAAGCTGTATTATAGCATAATTTTAAATGAATATAATGTATAGATGGTTGTATTTTGATACATATAGCGGTATCATTATTTTAGGGGGTGACATCATGTCAAAATTAAAGATTGAACCTATGAAGAAGCCTGATAGAATTATAAACTATTGGAAGAAAGAAAAGTTTGTTGTAGCGTGCATTATTATTTTTGGATTATCCTTCAATAGTTCCATCGTTTTAGGCCCAATATATCAAGGAAAGCTTATTGATTCTATAGCTTATGGGAAGGACATGTCCTCTGTAATAATACTTGCAGTTACGTATATTGTTCTTATTGGAATTATTCAGTTTCTAAGATATTTTAAGAGATTTTACATAAGGCGGTTTGCTAACAGCACCAGTTCAACTATGAGACTTATGATATACAATAATATAATGCATAAAAGTACTGCAGAGCTGGATAATGAAAATACGGGTAACCTTATGACAAGAGCTATTTCTGATGTGGACTTGTGCGTTGAAGGAATGCGAAAGTTTACTACTGAAGTGTTTGATACAGGTGTGCTTATGATATCCTATCTTGTATCAATGCTTGTGTACGATATAAAAATAACCTTACTTTCTATCATTTTTATTCCGGTTGCCATGGCAATTGCTGAAAAATTAAAAGGAATTATATATAAGTATTCTAAGGATTATCGAAAGAAAAGCAGTGAGGTTGCTGATATTACTTACGATACAATTGAAAATTTCATGCTCTATCGTGTAACCGGTATGGAGGGTAAAAATAGGACAAAGTATAATGATGAGCTGGAGGATTTACAAAACAAAGCCATCAAAGCTGATATATTAGAAAATTCCATGCAGCCTGTATATAATGTCATCGCTATGCTTGGAATAATTATGGTGATTTATTTTGGAGGTACAAAGGTTATTAATGGCGGCTGGACTGTAGGAGCTTTTTCTACTTATGTTGCTATGTTTACAGCTATGGCTGTTAAGGCGAGCAAGGCGGCAAAGCTGTTTAATTCTGTGCAAAAATCTCAGGTTTCCTGGAAGCGTATTAAGCCATATCTTGCAGAATATAAAACTAAAGATAATTCTTTTAATATAAATAATGACGATACATCACTTTCAGTTAAAAATCTTAGTTTCTCATATGAAGAAGGCAAAGAAAACATAATTGAAGATATCAATTTTGAGGCTGAAGCAGGAGAAATTATAGGCGTAACAGGCTCTATTGCCTCCGGAAAATCTACACTTGGAGTGGCTTTACTAGGCTTATATCCTTATATAGGCAGTATTAAAATTGATGGTAAAGAACTTAGTGCTTATTCGGAATATGAAAAAAGCAAGATGATTTCTTACTTAGGTCATAGATCCCAGCTGATTTCTGATACTATATACAATAATATAACTTTGGGAAGCAATACAGATATAAACTCTGTTTTAGAGGATGTTTGCTTTGATACAGATTTGATGAGAATGCCAAATGGACAAGATACCTTAGTTGGTAACAGTGGCATAAAATTAAGCGGAGGTCAGCAGGCAAGGATAGCACTTGCAAGGGCTCTTCTTAACAAAAATAAAATTATAATATTAGATGATCCATTTTCGGCAGTTGATATGAAGACAGAAGAAAAGATTATTGAAAACCTAAGAAACAACTACAAAGATAGTTTGATTATTCTAATTTCCCATCGCTTGGCTATTTTTAATAGGATAAATAAGATATTATTATTAAAAAGTGATAAGACGGCTGATTTCGGTACACATGAAGAACTCATGAGAGAATCTGAACTTTACGCCACTATATATAACTTACAATGCACAGAGGAGGGGGACGGTTATGAAGAATAGCTTAATAAAAAGGTCAATAGCCAAAGTAATTAGAAATAATATTGGATTAAGCATATTGTTAGTGTTTGTTATCTGTGGAGTTGTAGTTACAAGCTTAATTCCTCCTCAAATCTTAAAATATATAGTTGATAATAATCTTGTACCAAAAAGATATGATAAATTACTTACACTAGCTGCTTCCTATATTGGAGTGATATTGTTTGTGGGAATATTTGATTTTGTAAAAGAAGCTATTCTTGCAATCCTGGGACAAAAAATCACAAAAGAGATAAGAATTGAAATGATGGAAAAGCTTGAAAGAATTAATGCAGTATTCTTTTCAGCAAATAGCTCGGGGACAGTGGTTTCAAGATTTACAAATGATGTTGACGCAATCAATTCGTTATTTACAAGCGGTATTATAGGAATGATGGTTGACTGCTTTAAGCTTATAGGTATTGTAATATCAATTTGGACCTTTAGCAGCAAGCTTGGAATTGTAACCATACTCTTAATGCCTGCTATTTATGGCTTAACAAGACTTTTTCAAAAAAGAATGCTTAAATCACAGATTGAAAATCGAATACTTATTGGTAAGGTAAATAATCATATTTCAGAGAGTTTGAAAAACATACAAATGATTAAATCCTACAGCAAGGAAAGCTACATGGAAGAGAACTACAAGAGATATTTGCTTGATAATTATAAAACAATAGAGAAAGTAAATTTTTATGATTCCATATACTCGCCATTGATTCAGCTTACTCGGGCTGTAGTTATAGCTTTCATCGTAGTGTTGTCCTCTAAGCAGCTGAACTTTTTAGGTATATCCCTTGGTATGGTTGCAGCATCAATTGAACTAATATCCAACTTGTTTACACCCATTGAGAACCTTGGTATGGAGCTTCAAGATATTCAGCAGGCCGTATCAGGTATTAGGAGAGTAAATGATTTTTACAGTGAATCCGAAGACGATCCTAAGCAACATAAACTAAAGGCACAGAACATTATACCAAATCGTGAAGCTGTTAAACTATCCTTTAATTATATTACCTTTCAATATGAAGAAGGCATTAATGTTCTTCAAAATATTGACCTTAGCTTAAAACCAAATGAGAAGGTTACTTTCGTAGGAAGAACAGGAGTAGGAAAAACCACGTTATTCAAACTTATAATGGGGCTTTTAAAACCAACAAAGGGCAACATAACAATAAATGGAGTGGATGTTTACGACATACCAAACTCTGAAAAACGTAAGGTCTTTGGGTATGTTGATCAAAACTTTCATATAATAAAAGGTACTGTAGCGGATCAAATAAGTTTACAAGATGAGAGCATTACGAGAAAGCAAATTGAAAAGGCGATAGATTTTGTAGGACTTACTGAATATGTAGAAGCCATGAAAAAGGGCCTTGATACTGAAGTAGTTAGCGATAATCTTTTTTCTCAAGGACAAAAACAACTTTTAGCCATAGCAAGGGCTATTGTAACAAATCCGCCTATACTTTTATTGGATGAGATTACAGCAAACCTTGATTCAATCACAGAAGAGAAAATAGTATCGGTACTTGAGAAAACAAGTGAGTCACACACAATATTGTCCATATCTCATCGCTTATCTTCAATGATTGCAAGCGACACTGTAGTTATATTAGAACACGGAAGAGTTAAGAATTCCGGCTCGCCTGAAGTGCTTCTGGAAAGTGATGATTGGTATCGAAGCCATATTGCACTTGAGAAACTAACATGGAGTTAAAATATAAATAGAGCTATATGCCCCCTGATTTAGGGGGTTATTTTTATATATAACTTCCATGACGATATTAAGTATTATTAGAAAGTAATTAGTATTTACATAATTATTTTGTTCTAGTATAATAATATAAAAATATGAATAAATTTACACATTCTTCGCTAATTTAGTTTTAAGTCTTAGAAATATTAAAAATAGTCTTGAAGAAAGTAAATTTTAATCAAACAGGAGGATAATGATGAATAATAAGCAAATATTGACTATAAAAACAACAGTTAATGCACCTATAGAGGCAGTATGGAAATATTGGACTGAACCAGACCACATAAAAAAATGGAGCAATGCCTCAGAGGATTGGCATACAACAAGCGCAAAGAATGATTTAAGAGTTGGAGGCATATTCCTTAATAGAATGGAAGCTAAAGATGGCAGCTTTGGATTTGATTTTGGCGGAACTTATGATGAAGTTGAATTATATAAGGTTATTGCTTATACTTTAGGTGATGGAAGAAAAGTTAAGATTAATTTTACAGATAAGGAAAGCTTAACAGAGATAATAGAAACTTTCGAAGCTGAAAGCGCTAATTCACTCGAAATGCAACAAAGCGGATGGCAAGCAATATTGGATAACTTTAAAAAATATGCAGAAAAATAAAACCTTGAAAGGCAGCTCAATAAGAGCTGCTTTTTTATATTCAGTATGCTTGCTGAGCTGGCAGATTAAAAGAAATATATTGACTTAGAAATAAACAATAGTACCAATAAAGTATAATAAGGTATATTAAACTACAATAAAGTATAATAAAAAATTGACTTGGATAATGAAGTTGCGTATAATGAGAATAAATTATAGAGTTGAAAGGATAATTTACTATGGAAGGTAAGTTTTATAATATTGATCAAGTTGCAGAGATATTAGGTATGCACCATAAGACAATTAGAAAATTTATCGCTGAAGGAAAACTTGGCGCAAGCAAGGTTGGAAAGCAGTGGAGAATTTCTAGTCAGGATTTGAATGCCTTCATGGAACAAAAGGTTAGTGCTGATAATAAACAAGTGGAAGCAGATGAGGAAATAAAAATTTCTGCAAATGAAACAAATTCTAGAGTTATAAGACCTAAAATAAATGTCTCAACTGTGATAGAAGTGAATGAATTAGGCAAAGAACAGTATATGCGAATATCAAATACCCTGATTGCTGTCATGAACAGTAAAGATCCAAGCCTAGGCAATTCAACGATAAATATGAAATATAATGAAAGAGAAGACAGACTAAAAATTATGCTGTGGGGAACAATGAAATTCACTGAAGAAATGTTGAGCATAATTTCTCTGCTTACGGACTGTCTTAATGAAGGGGGAAAATCATGAATATAAATGTCATACAAAACGCTAAATTTCAAATTGCTGTTGTTAACAGCCAAGAGGTATTGATTACCGATGTCCAGTCTGCTTTGGATTTAATGGCTACTATAAATTACGAGACAGGCTGCTATAGAATAATTTTAAGCAAATCAGCAATAGTTGAGGAATTTTTTGACTTAAAGACTAGGCTGGCCGGAGAAATTTTGCAGAAGTTCGTTAATTATAACGTTAAACTTGCAATTGTAGGAGATTTTTCTGTTTATTCAAGTAAAAGTTTAAAAGATTTTATTTATGAGAGCAACAAGGGCAGGCATATATTTTTTGTTTCTGATGAAAATCAGGGAATTGAAAAGTTGAGTGTGGACTAATGAAGCCTGAAAATGCTGTCCTCCTTTTCTATCAGAACTTACATTGAGTCTGGTTTTTTTAAAAGTTTTAGATATTTTATTTAAAATAGAATAAACTTAATATAGAGCACTATTAATATGATGGATGATGCTTCGGAAAGGAGTATTAAATATGAAAAATCAGCAGACGGCGAGTAAAATTCTAAAACGTGTATCAAGATTAATAATCCCGGTTGTTGCATTACTAATGCTTATGGGATGTGGAAGGCTTAATCTGAAAGGTACTGACCAGTCCAATACTCCGCCAATAAAAGAAGTGCCCAATAAATTTGAGCCCTCTGATAGTAATGCATCATCAAACCAAAATCAGAACCAGCAAGAAGGTAAGCCTAGTGATAATACAAGTAATGCACCGACGAATGTCGATAAAATTTCTGAGCAGGTAAGTAAAATGACCTTGGATGAAAAAGTTGGCCAAATGGTGATTTCCGGAGTAGATGGATATACAAACGACACGCATTCAAGCGAGTTAATTACTAAATATCATGTCGGAGGCTTCATACTACTTGGACAGAATGTGAAAGATACAAATCAGGTTCTAAATCTACTTAATTCTTTAAAGGATACAAACAAAAAATCCGGCAGCAGCATACCTCTGTTTCTTGGAGTTGACCAGGAGGGAGGAAGGATAGACAGGATGTCGCCCAGCTTTGAAAAATTTCCGACAAATAAAGCTATAGGACAAATAAACAATAGCACATTCTCAAATTCTATCGGGAAAGCAATCGGGCAGGAAGTAAAAAGTTTTGGCTTCAATCTTGATTTTGCACCTGTACTTGATATAAACAGTAATCCTAAAAATCCTATCATAGGTGACAGATCCTTTGGCGCTACTTCTCAAGTTGTAACAAAGCTTGGAATTGAAACTATGAAAGGAATTCGTTCAGAAAATGTGATACCAGTAGTAAAGCATTTTCCAGGACACGGTGATACTTCAGTGGATTCTCATACAGGGCTTCCAATAGTAAATAATGACCTTGCAAGACTGAAAAGCTTTGAACTTGTTCCATTTGCTGAAGCAATAAAGAATAATGTTGATATGATGATGGTTGCTCATATTTTATTTCCAAAGATAGATTCCAAGTATCCAGCAACCATGTCTAAAACTATCATAACTGATGTTCTGAAAAACAGCATGAAATACAAGGGACTTATAATTACTGATGACATGACTATGGGAGCAATAACAAGTAATTATAATATCGGTGAGGCAGCTGTAAGGTCTGTAAATGCAGGAAGCAACATTATATTGGTTTGTCACGACTTCGATAAAGAGGTTCAGGTAATTGAAAAAATCAAAGCAGCAGTTAAGGACGGAACAATATCTCAAGAAACAATAAACAGCAGTGTGTATAAAATACTGCAGCTTAAGCAGAAATACCAAATTGCAGATAAGAGTATTAATACAGTAGATGTGAAAAGTATAAATAGTTTAATTAAGAAAACTGTGAATAGCTATAAATAAAAATTGAAGAATGAAAATTCCATTTTAGACTCATGGAGGCGGCGGATTTAGCTAAACTGAAGTAAGAGCATGTGAATATGGCTTATAGATAGTTTAGAAAATAAAGAATTCACACACCCAGTAACAAGGTGTGTGATATCCGGACTGCCTCCTATAATTTTCTGGGTCCTTGATTTACTTATTTGCATTAAATATGAAATCAGAAATAATATCACCTATTGGATAAGAGCAATGGGTGCAGCCTTTCATTAACTTGAAGTCTATCTTTGACATATCGTAATTATATTGTTCCATTGTTTTAAGGAGCAGTTTTGTCTGCTCAAAGCGGTTTGCTATGTCATTTTCAGCTGTGATAAACAGCTGATTACTTTGATAAGATGAATCAATATCATGATCAACAAAATATATAGGAGCAGCTTCATCTATTCTTACAAGTCTGGAATCCAAACCTCTTTCACGCAGTACATTAAAGTGAACAGTGGGCTGACCGGCATCAAAAATCCATCCGGTGATGCTGTTCGGTGAGATACCATATTTACCAAGATAACGACTGTCAAAATAATTCATCAGGGCTAAATATGCGCCTGCTGAAGAACCACCTACAAAAATTTCACTAAATAACTTATTTGTTTCACCATATTTCTTTACAAAGTTTATCGCATTTGCAGCATCTTCAATAAATTCAGGGTACTTTGCATCTGGATACATCCTATATTCAACAGAGACCAAAGCTATTTTTTGTGAAGTTAGGTTTTTCAAATCCTCGGAAACGTCTTTGTTTCCTCCCTCAATACCACCTCCATGAAAGAAAATAAATACCGGGCAAGGAGAATCAGTGTCCGGTAAGTACATGTCCAAAGAACAACTGCTTGGGTGAGTTTCATCATAAACTATATTTAATAATTCCTTCATCATTGTACCTCCTGAAGTTTGCATTGTTTTATTTCAGGACCTGCTGAAGCATCAATCCTATTAATGATCATCCCTATAAAGCTATTATATAACTTTACTACTATACTTTACATGGGCATATTTGTCATATGTTAAGGGTCTTTTATCAATTGCTGAGATGGGCATACAATAGATTGATTTATACTTGACTATCACGTAAGGTCATAGTGTATTATTTATAAATAATACGATAAATATGATCTTACGAGAGGAAGTAATATGCATGAACAACACACTGATTGTTTATTATTCGCTTTTTCAAAATACAGCAAATTTAGCCTTGGAAATAGCGGTTCAGACCGATGGTTCGCTGAGAGAATTAATTCCTGATAAAAATTACTCCTTTGACTATAATACTGCAGTTAAAGAAGTAAGAAATCAAATTGCTCGAGGATTTTGTCCAAAGCTGATATCTGGGAATGAGCCAATAGATGATTATGAAACAATATTTATAGGTTCCCCTAATTGGTTTAAGACATTAGCTCCACCGGTTATGAGCTTCCTTACAAAACATGATTTTACAGGCAAAACAATAATCCCATTTTGTACTCATGGAGGAGGCGGCTTTGGCCAAATTGAAAATGATATAGCAAGAGAGTGCTCAAAATCCAATATTCTTCCGGGTATAGCCGTAAATGGGACTGCTTCGCCGGAAGAGGTAACAAGTTGGCTTAAGGCAATTGGATATAGTCAATAATATACTTATTACGTAATGAATATACACCCTGCACAATAGGGCAAGAAATGTAGGATGAATAGTTTCAGTTTCTGCTATTCTATTGATGAAAGGAGGTCATAAAAATGGATTCACTTAAAAGAATGAACGAAGCGCTTGGTTATATTGAAGATAATCTTAATAATGATATTGACCTAAAAGAAATTGGGAGGATAGCTTTGTGTTCAGAATATCATTTTCAAAGGATGTTCTCTTTTCTTTCTGGTGTTACGCTATCAGAGTACATTAGACGCAGACGACTTACCCTTGCAGCATTTGAAATTAGTAAGAGTAATATAAGAGTCATTGATGTTGCGGTGAAATATGGATATAGATCAGCGGACTCTTTTACAAGGGCTTTCCAAGGGCTGCATGGAATAACTCCTTCTGAAGCCAGAAACAATGGCCAATCTCTAAAAGCGTATCCAAGAATGACCTTCCAATTATCAATAAAGGGAGGAAATGAAATGAACTATAGAATCGAAGAAAAAGAAGCCTTCAGCATAGCTGGTATTAAGAAGAGGGTTCCTATTATTTTCAGTGGAGTAAACCCGGAGATTTCTGAAATGTGGAAAAGCTTAAACAGCGAGAAAATTAGTAAACTTAAGGAGCTATCTAATGTAGAGCCTATAGGGCTGCTTAGTGCATCTACTAACTTTTCCGAAGGCAGAATGGAAGAAAAGGGAGAGCTTGATCATTATATCGGTGTAGCAACAAATAAGGAATGTTCAAGTGATTTATCAGAGCTTAGAGTTGCAGCTTCAATGTGGGCTGTATTTGAAGCAGTGGGTCCATTTCCAGATACACTTCAGGATGTCTGGGGACGCATTTATTCTGAGTGGTTTCCATCTTCAAATTATGAAATATCAGAAGGACCGGAAATTTTATGGAACGAAAACAAGGATATTGCTTCACCAAATTTCAGAAGTGAGATATGGATACCGGTTATTAAAAAGGAATAGGATGAGAAGAAAGCACATTGATAATCTTATCAGTGTGTTTTCTTTTTTTATCAAAAGCTTTGACGATATAACTAGTTATTCACAATAAAATTATTGACAAGGTTATGTTATGAATATATAATTGATTTATGTAAATTTAATTGTACACAATTAAATTTTAGACAACTAATAATTAAATGCATAATATACTCAAGCTATAAATTAATTGTGCCTATGGATATAAAGGCATAGTATAAAAAATAATGTAAAAATAAAATAAAATTAAATTGAGGAGTTGAAAAGGTGGAGAATATAGAATTAAACAAAGAAGCACCTGATTTTGAAATTGAGGATTTTAAAGGGGAAAAGTTTAAGCTTTCTAATTTCAAAGGAAAGAGCAATGTATTACTTGTGCTTAATAGAGGGTTTGTTTGACCGTTTTGCAGAAAGCATATGATGCAGTTGCATCAAGATTATGATAAATTTGTTGAAAAGGATACTGTAATAGTATCGATAGGACCTGAAAATGCAAAGAGCTTCAAATCTTTTTGGGAAGAAAATGAATTTAAGTTCTATGGTATTCCTGATGATAAACATTCCATACTTAAACTGTATGATCAAAAGATAAAGCTACTCAAGCTTGGACGAATGCCGGCACAGATGCTTATAGATAAGGATGGCGCATTAAGGTATGTACACTACGGAAACTCTATGAAGGACATTCCTGAAAATGATGAAATACTTGAGCTTATTGATAGACTTTAAAGAGTAATTTTGCAATTAATTAAACTAAATTAGATTTGTATAAATTATTAATGGAGCATATGAATATGAATAAATACGATAAAATTAAATTGGAAAATCAAATCTGATTCCCATTGTATGCCTTATCAAGAGAAATTATTAAATTATATAAGCCGATACTTGATAAATATGATCTTACGTACACTCAGTATATAACTATGCTGGTTATGTGGGAAGAAGAGCAAGTTATCTTTAAGGAGTTAGGAAAAGGGCTGCATCTGGATTCCGGCACTCTTACCCCTGTAGTAAAAAGATTAGAAGCTATGGGACTTGTGACTAAATACAGAAATAAAGAGGATGATAGAGTAGTTACTGTTGAATCAACTGAGAAAGGCAAACTGCTTAAAGAGGATATCCTTGAAGTTCCAGACGAAATATACTGTAAATTCAAGGGTGATGATGAAAAACTTATTGCCTTTAAAAACAGCTTGATGAACTAATGGGTTTGATAGAAGAATAAATTAGAATTTAACTAAGGATATTACTCTATTCCTATAAAGTATATCCTTGTTTTATATTACATTATATTTGATTAATGGAGGTATTTATATGATTGATGGTAGTTTAATAGAAACCTTAAAGAGGCTGCAGGTAGCTGAAATAACTGAGAGACTAACATATTTAAAAATTGCAAAATATATTAAAAACGATGCAAATAGAGCTACACTGCTTAAAATAGCTGATGAAGAAAAGAAACATTATGATATTTGGAAGAAGTATACTGGAGTGGATATGCCCGCTTCAAAGCTGCAAGTGTTTTACTATTCCTTTATGGCTAAGCTTTTTGGATTTACCTTTGCAATTAAATTGATGGAGAAAATGTTAAATAGCAAACATTTATATGATAGTAAAACTCAACAAATTTTACTTGAACAGGTACCTGAGACTCTTTCAGTGTTCAATGATGAAATTGAACATGAAAAAGAACTGATAAATTTGCTAGATGAAGAGCGTCTTCAATACGTTGGATCAATGGTGCTTGGATTAAATGATGCCTTGGTTGAGTTTACTGGAAGCCTTGCGGGCTACACTTTTGCAATGCAGAGCAACAAGCTAATATCTCTTGCGGGGCTTATTACGGGAATTTCAGCTACCTTATCTATGTCAGCCTCAGAGTTTTTATCCTCGCGTTCAGAAGGAGATAAAAGTTCCCTAAAAGCTGCTACTTATACAGGTATTGCCTATTTTATTACTGTAGTCTTATTAATACTTCCTTATCTTATACTTCCTGAAAAATCTTATGGATTGGCGCTAGGAATTATGCTAATTATGGTTATAGTAATTATTGCAGCCTTTAATTATTATATTTCCATTGCAAAAGACCTCTCTTTTAAAAAGCAGTTTGGAGAAATGGCTGGCATTAGTTTATCTGTTGCAGCAGTTTCTTTTGTAATAGGATTACTGGTAAAAAAATTCTTAGGTATTGATATTTAATAAAAAGGACTGGCTCATAACTTAACCTACGAATTAGGTTCAAGATATGAGCCAGTCCTTTATTTTAAAGTTATCGCGATATCTTCTTATCTAGATAAGAAGATATCGCGATAAGGCTTAGTATACTAAGTTTAAGCTTAAGTAACTTAACAGATACGTCTAACAATGCTGTCATTTGATAGATAATCTTCAATTACAACACAAAGAGAGCAAAATTCTATTTGCTGCTAATTTCTTTCCTACTCATAAAAAGATAGAATAATATCATCAATTTTATTGGAGAAGAAATGCCCATAATAATAGACTGAACAAGGCTTCCAAATCCATATTTAGATTTAGTAAATACATCAATAACAAACAAAACAATAAATATTATAATAAGTAATGTTTTTCTTCTGGTAAAAAATTTTATTTTTTTCTAAATTAAATAATACAGAACAAATGACTATAATTGAAATAGTCAGTCCTATGAGAAAGCAATAAACATGAGTGTACTCCAATCTTATATGTTTAATATTTTTATTACGCTTCTTATCGAACTAATAATTGGTACTAATAAGATTAATCCACTTATTATAACTGCACTTATTGATAGATTCCTCTTATAACCTTTTCGAGTAATTGCAATAATACCAAGTACAAAACTAACCAAAGATATAGCAAACATAAAATTCATTATAAAATAAGAAATAACCAAACCTTTATTTAAGCCTGTCTCTATTGGCGACGACAAGTCTATGATTGTTTGAATAATAACATAGATGATAGGAATAAATGAGAGTATAAAAGATACTATTCCAAGTTTTGAATGTTTAAGTTTTTCCACAGTATACCTCCGCTGCAAGTACTCATAATAAAATACAAGTGTGTAATAATTATTATTATATTCACATCATTCACTATAAATTTGAACTTGCTCATATTTCATATCAATATTATAACTTAATCAATAGATGACCACCAATATATTTTCCGAAGAAAAAACATAAATATCGGCTTATCACTTAGAGTATTTCGTCATATAAGCATGTTGCAAATTAGATTATTCTCCCACCATATCTCATCGTGTTTATTCCACTAGGTACTTTCTCAAAGCCAAGTTTTTTATAAAACTCAACATTTTTATCTTTGCAATATAGTTCAATTCTCTCTACTCCAATAAAATCTTTATTGTTTAATATGCTATTGATTATCAGTTTTCCAAACTTTAAACCTCTATATTCCTTTGAAACTATTACATCATAGATAAAGGCTCTATAAATAAAATCTGATAAAACCCTTGCAAAAGCAATTATTTTACCATTGCTTGAATCTATAATTGCGATTATCCAACTATTTTCAAGCATCTTCTTTACATCATCTATTTGTCTATTTTCAGACCAATTTTCTCGTTTGAAATTTTCTAGTAAGTTCAATATTTGCACTTCAGAAAGACTGTAGATGAATTCATATTTAATTGTTTCCATAACTATAATACCCCCATTAACATTATTATTTTTATATATAAGATATTTTGCTAGTTGCTTTGATATGTGATAAATAAGCATACTTGTTGTTAATAAATCGACATTAAATAAGTACATAAGAAAATGAATTAAAAAGAGAAAAATGTTATGCTTACTTTATACTGGTTTTAGCGATATATTTACGAAGGGAATTTATGTGCATAGGGTAAAACTTTTCAGGATTTGTTTTAAGAATGGCTTCTACTTCTGATAATAATGCCCATCTGATATTAATTGTTTCATTTGTTTGCTTTAGTAATTCGCCTTCTGCATGGCATATAAATGTTTGTAAAATTATAGAATATCCACCTGATAAGTTTTGGGTAGAGCAAAATGGCAAGTAACTAATTGTTTCATATCCACTGTCAAATGAACATACTTTTGCTTCTTCTCCTTCTATTTCAGTTATATTTAATCCGGTTTCTTCCCAAACTTCACGTCTTAAGGCATCAAAAATATTTTCGTATTCTCGTATCTTTCCTGCTGGAAGTTCAATCATTCCTGTTTCGATATCATCATTATTCTTGTTTCTATCTTGAATTAAAATATATCTTTTATCATTACTTACTTTTTCAATTATTGCTCCTACTGCTGGTTTAGCAAAAACTTCTATCATTCTTATCTCCTCCAAATTTCCTTTATATTTTTCTTGCAATTCATGATGCATTGTTTTAATAATTTTAATCTGAATTAAAACACATCAAACCAATAAATTATAATATGGCTAATTAACCTGTAAATAGAATTAAGGAATATATAAGAAAACCTACATTGAAGTAATGCCTATCATAAACAAATATAAACAAATCGAATAGACGCCCATTATTAAAGATATAACTGGAAAAATAATAAATTTACTATCCCTGTACTTAAAAAAGTGTAAAGCAAATACAAATAAAATTAGAGTAAATACAATAGTCCAATTCTTAAAAAGCATAAATTGAAATCCTATTATTCCAATTAGTGCAACGCTGAAAATTGTGATTATTGGCGTCCTTATTTTTTTATTTGCTCTAAAGAATAGAATTCCAAATAAAGTAGCTAGTAAAGCCGAACATATCCAAACAATACTTATTATGTTAGTCGGATAACTTGAAAGTTTTTCATTGAAAAATAAATATAAAACTGTTGACTGTATAGTTATCATTATAAGAACGGCAATTGATATAAACTTTTTCATCTGATATACCCCCATAATCATTCATCATGGTTAATAACAACCATCGTATATGTAAGTATATACCATTTATTATTGTTTTTCAATAAATTTATATTTAAATACAATATAGAACTGGATCTTTTAGATGAATTGTGGGATATTAGGCATATAACATGAATTTAGAGATAACTGTTTCATCTTTAATTACTATTTCAAACAAAAACACCGCGAAATTCAATCATGAATAATGCAGTGCTTAAAATAATTACTTCTGTATTTCTTATTTAAAAAAACTTCCAAGATCAATATATAGAATTAATGCTGTTATCACAGAAATAGAATATCCTATCATAAATGTATATTTTCCAAATGCCAAATGATTAGTATTCTTACTTTTTATTTCTTTTATATGAAATAATATATCTTTAAAAATTATAATAACCCACGATATTGCTATAATTAGACATAGTATTTGATATATAAGTTCATATTTAAGACTGTCACTCAAGAAATCTACGTTTATCCATATTGACGAACCAATGAAAATACTTTTACATATAAATATAGCTTTATTTTTCATAAATTCCCACAGTACGACCAATACTTAAAATTTTTGTCTCGTGCAGATTTTTTCTTCAAAGTGTGGATTTATTTCTCAACACTATCCTTTGCATATACAGAAGGGATGTCCGGCAGGATCAATCATAACCGTCCAGTCATCAGAAAACTGAACAGGTGCAATAGTAGCCCCGCAGTCAATAGCATGATGGATAGCTTTTTTTACGTCTGACACAGCAAAGTCAAAATGAATGCTTTTCTGCTGTTCATTAGTGGTATCCGGCCAAACAGGAGCTTTATAGCCAGCTTCTTCTTGGAATAACAAGAAAGGATATATTCCCGGTTTTTTTACGGATATCCATTCCGGATTATCGGCATGCTTTTGCCATCCCAATAAATTAGCATAAAAGTCCGCTAATGCATTTGCATCTTTGCAATCAATTACTATAGTGCAAATCCTGATGCTAAAATCTTTATCATTTTTTGTTTCACTCATTAATTTTCCTCCCCAAGTTTAAACAGATTTATAATTTTTAACGATTTTCATCAATGCAATTTACAGATAGTCTAAGGGATCTACAAACTCAAACTCACTATAATCCTTTATGAAATCTCGAAGTATTTTACAGTGTCCAGCTCCATACAAAACTAGAATTCTGTCTTCAGGCTTAGTTATGTTCTGTAAATTTGCAAAGATATAAAGATTTCTTTTATACCATTCTGTCAATGTATTTACTCCATAATAAGTATATCCAGCACCTATTTGGTTTAGATACAAGTACAAATCGCTGTGTTCAGTTTCAATGCGGGCAGGATCATTTAGATGCCTTAAAATTTCGTTAACTGTGTGCTTTTGCATAAATTCATTTTCAGATAATCCATATTCATTAGCTCTATTAATAAATTTACCATATAAACTTGGACAATTTTTCTCGGCATATTCAAAAACATCTTCGGGCAAGTCTACAGGAACATCTACAGGATATATTTTGTTGTGATTTAATTTATGTGCTAACCTAAAGGCTATTTGAACAATCTCATTTCTATGACCGATTACTTCATTAGCCTCAACAGAACTGTTTACGCAAAAATGAGAGTATGCTTTATTTAATTCTTCTTCCTTTTGTATCTTTGCTTCAACTGAAATTTTATTGGGCTTAAACTCCATTAGTTTTTGTATAACTTCATTAATCTCACTTTGTTTTTTAGCTGTAGTAATATCTTCAGGATCAAAATCTATTAAATGTTTTCCCCCTTTGTCAAAGTGGTAAGTCCCTAATATAAGTATCTTTGCTTTTTCCCCCATAATACCCCTCCATTATAGTTTGGTTAATTTGTTATATAAGAAAATTGCAAAGCAAACGCTTTTTTATATTAAACACGGAAGATACGGGGAACACTGAAGACGAGGAAGGGGATATTTTATGAAAGACTCTCCTCTGTGTCTTCTGCGTTCTCTTTCATTTCTCCGCGTTTAATAATTCTCTTACTTCGTAAGCTTTTACAATCGTATAATAACAATGCTCATCCCATTCTTATAAATTTCAATCTACTCATGTTTCATATCAATATTATAACTCAGTCAATCAATAAATACCAATATTTTCAAATGTTTATAAAAAATGCTGTATACCTAAACTCTAGATATACAGCATTTAAAACTTATTGACAAACAACTTCAACTATAAATTAAGTTTACATATTGTTTATCTATATTTATTTGCCTACTTTAATGATTCTTCCAAGTCATGCTGTGCATTGCTTATTGGCTTCAAGTCAAAATTATCTATCAAATATTGAAGCACATTTGGAGAAAGGAAAGCTGGCAAACTAGGTCCTAGATACATTCCTTTAATCCCTAAGGATAATAATGCGAGCAGATCTGCAACTGCCTTTTGCTCGTACCAGGATAGAACGATTGTAAGAGGCAATGAATTTACATCAGTATTGAATGCGTCTGCAAGTGCAGTAGCTATTCTAACTGCTGAATAAGCATCGTTGCATTGTCCTACATCTAGAAGTCTTGGCAGGCCTGCAACTGTACCAAAGTTTAGTTTGTTGAATCTATACTTACCGCAGGCTAAAGTTAGAATTACACAATCCTCTGGAACATTTTCTGCAAACTCAGTATAATAATTTCTTCCTGGCTTTGCACCATCGCAGCCTCCTATTAAGAAGAAGTGTCTTATCTTTCCATCCTTCACTGCATTTACTATAGCCTCTGCATTAGATAGAGTTGCATGATGACCAAAACCTACAAGTATTTCTTTCACCTCTTCGTCAGCTTCAAAACCGCCAAGCTCAAGAGCTTTATTTATCATCTCAGAAAAATCTTTTGTTCCATCTTCTAATGTTTTGATATGCTGTATACCATCCCAGCCTACTACATTGGTTGAAAATATCCTATCCCTATAAGAATCCTTTGGCTTCATCATACAATTTGTAGTCATTAATATGCAGCCTGGTATACCGTCAAACTCCTTTTGCTGATTTTGCCATGCTGAGCCAAAGTTTCCGACAAGGTGCTTATACTTCTTAAGTTCAGGATAACCATGTGATGGGAGCATTTCACCGTGGGTGTAGATGTTGATACCCTTGCCCTCTGTTTGCTCTAAAAGCATTTCTAAGTCTCTTAGATCATGACCTGATATTATAATAAATGGTCCTTTTTTAACATTAACATTTACTTTTTGAGGTGATGGATTACTGTATGTAGTAGTATTTGCTTTATCCAAAATTTGCATAACCTCTACACTTGCATTTCCTACCTTCATAGTTACGTCTATTAGCTGCTCTACAGATAAAGAATCATCTGTTGTTGCTTCTAATCCTAAAAAGTAGAAGTTATCCACCTTATCGTTTGAAAAACCAATAAATCTTGCTTGGTGTCCGTAGGCACTTACACCTTTTAAGCCATACACTATGGTTGATCTTAAAGAACGGATGTCTTCGTTTAAGGTTTGATCATACATAATTCCTGCTTTAACTGCATCCTTTAACATCTCTTCTTTAGTCTCGCTTAAGTTGTAAATGGCTGCTTCAGGATAATTTCCTTCCGGAGCCTGCTCTCTTAAAGCTTCCTTTATTTTTTGTGACTGCTTAAGTAAAGTTAAATGAACCTCTGGATCAAAGTTTACATTCGTTAAGGTTGTAAATAAGGAGTTCTCTATGAATTTAACAATTTCCTTATCAAGTGCCTTTCCTTGTTCAATTAATGGCTTAGCATAGCAGGAAATTCCCTTTAATTGATAAATTAATAAGTCTTGAAGGTTTGCAATTTCTGGTGTCTTTCCACACACTCCAACTCTTGTGCAGCCTTTACCTCCTACAGTTTGTTCACACTGATAACAAAACATTAAATTTTCCATTTAATCAGCTCCTTTAATATATGCTTTTATATAATATTCGATATTAATTAATATATTCCTGTAAATTTATGCAATATTCTAAAAATATAAATTAATCCCTTTTACTAATTTCATCTGTTATTAATGATTTTGAAATACACATAGCTTTTATTATGTTCTTAAGGCGAGTATGCTGAGCGGTACCTTCAACAAATTTTAGCTGCGCTTTTTCACATTTGCGGATAACTGAAGATACAGGGGGGAGTGCTTCTGACAATTCTTGTTTTGTATATTTATCTATAATATCCTCATCTGTTATTAATGACTTTGAAATATACAGAGCTTTTATTCTATTCTTAAGAAGTGTATGTTGCGAGGTACCTTCAGCAAATTTGGGCTGCATTTTTTCACAGTTATTAATGGTTGAAGATACAAGCCGTAGTGCTTCAGATAATTCCTCTATTGTATGTTTTCCCATAGAAATTCCTCCTTTTAGTCGGAAGCACTGAGTAATTTAAAACTCTCGCTCCGCTCGAAAATTAGACACTTTTCATCAATTCAATTTGAAGCTCTCTTTCTTTCCTAACTTCATCCAAATCATTGGGGTACATTAAATTTATCAAAGTGATTGCGTAATCTGAAGCAATTAAGGCGTGCCACTTAACATGAGGAGTAGCAGCAACCTGACCCATGGTTCTTAATACCTTTACTCTAATAGGATCTTTTTCTTCACGAGCAAGTGTATGCATCTTAAATGCAACGTTTCGTGCATCCTGGAATTTCACTTTTCCCTCCTGCCACTTTAGGTTTATTTCAAAGCATTCAGCAATGTCACCGCTTTTCTCAATTTTGCTTATTTCTAAAATATGTTCAGCTAATAGTAAACTATACCTAGACATTTGTTTATGTGATTTACTCTCACTAATGTCTATTAGCCTTAATTTTAATTCTGGAATATCATCAATTTTTCTTATTATACCCACACAACTCATATAGCTATGTCCATCTTTATGTTTTCCCACAATAATCCTCCTATAAATTAGTTTTAATTATATAGAGTAAATGTTACAATTCAATTATATAACATTAATGCACTTATAAACTTTTATTAATTGAGTATAGCAAAAGTAAGAGATTATGATTAAAAACATTATAACGATATTTAATCTTTTTAGTGAAGGCATTTAAAATCCTAGATTGCCAAAAGTTTCGACGAAAAGGAAGAATAAAATGGAGTATAAACCTATAGATATAGCTAGAAAATTAAATATTAGTACGTCAACACTTAGAATATATGAGGATATGGGAATTATCCCATCTGTTAAAAGAACGGGTTCGGGATATAGGATTTTTACACAAATTCATCTTGATTATTTTATATGCATTAGAAAGATGGTAAAAGGATATAGCTTAGAATTTACTGGAGATCTGTTGAAGGAGCATATAAAGGGGAATACCGACAAAGCATTATGGATGATTACTAAATCTCAGGCTGATTTATATGCTGAAAAAATGAGATTGGAGAAAGTTGGGATAAATCTTATAAAAAATCTAGATTATAAAAGTAAAAACATAAAAAAAGATAAAAAAAATTTATTGACCATAAAAGAAATAAGCAAAATTACAGACGTAAGTATCACAACAATACGCTACTGGGAAACTATTGGATTAATTTCATCGGTTAGAGGGGATACCAATAACTATAGATTATTTAATGAAGATCAAATTAAAGTAATACTAATTATTCATGCCCTAAAGTACTCCTTAAAAATAAAGCATAATTATTATAATATGGAAATGTTAAAAAAAGAACTTAAAGAATTTATATACAATGAACCAAATACAAGGGACTTAATAGAAAATATAAACCTTTATCTAGACAAGGTAAATTTAGAGATGATTAAAGCTATATCGGTGTTTTATGAACTAATAAGCAAAGATTATGGTTAGATATAAATTAATATTTGTTAGGTATTAAGCGAATAATTATTGTGTAGCAATAGTAAAAATGATGAAATAACTGAACCTAGAAGAAGAAGTTCTTCTAGGTATTTCTATTGAAAAAATTACCAACAAATAAATAAACAAAAAAATCAAATAATAGACAAATGAATGTCATAATATTTCATATTAATAGCATTGTGAAGCTATCATAGTTGATGATATAATCTGTATAACATATGTATCAGATGAAGTCCAAACATGAATATAATAACTGATAATATTATATATGCAAGTATTTAAATTATAAATTGCATAAAGTAACTTGGAGGCACTTTGCTTATGATACGTGTGACTATTAGTAAATTTGTATAGAAGTTGATTTTCCAGAAATGAAATTTGCAAAAGAAGTTAAGTAGTCATGGGGGTGAACAACAAATGAACTTAGGTCACGAGATAAAGAAAAGATTATCTATATTCAAAAATTTTTATGATGTGATAAGAGTTATGGATCCTATAAACAAAACATCATACATAATTACTGAAAATGAAGTGCAGGAAGTAAATTATACTTGTTACTGTATGTGGAATAGGAGCAATGCTTGTGATAACTGTGTTTCTATGAGAGCATTAACTGAGCAGGATACATTCATAAAAATGGAGCATGTCAATGAAAAGGTTATGCTGATCACAGCAACATCCGTAGAAATCGAAGGAAACACTTATATTGTAGAGATATTAAAAGATATTACTAAAAACAGTACTGTGAATAATATATTTGATAAAAATCGTGGGGTTGTAGAGGAGCTGATTAGTTCTGTAAATGAAAGGGCGGTTAGAGATGAGTTAACTGGATTGTATAATCGAAGATATATA
Organism: Clostridium rhizosphaerae; assembly: GCF_016765585.1. GTDB lineage: Bacteria > Bacillota > Clostridia > Clostridiales > Clostridiaceae > Clostridium_AT > Clostridium_AT rhizosphaerae. The sequence continues at coordinate 392,745 of NZ_JAESWC010000001.1, read as the reverse complement.
AATGAAAGACTGCCAATTGATCTGAACTATAGTAAATTAAACAATTCTCCATTATCAATTATAATGGCAGATATTGATTTTTTTAAGAAAGTTAATGACAAGTATGGCCACTTAGCTGGTGATAGAGTACTTAAAGAATATTCAGATCTAATATTGAACTCAATAAGAAGCAATAGCCATTGGGCATCCAGATTTGGAGGAGAGGAATTTCTAATTGTACTAAATAATGCGAATTTAAAAAATGCTTATGATATAGCCGAAGAAATTAGGATAAAGGTAGAAAATACTGTTTTTCAATTCGAGGGTCAAAGGATTAGTATTACTTCAAGCTTCGGAGTATATTGTACTCAAGACTATAATATTGAAGTTTCGCAGCTGCTATCTAAAGCTGATGATAATCTATATGAAGCTAAATTTTCAGGCAGGAACAGAACTGTGGCAAAAGAAGGAAACGTACAACAGCATATTAATATTGACGAGAGAACTAACATTGAAAATAAAAATCTGAAGCTACTCAGAATTAAGAATCAAATAGATGAATTAAGAGAAACACTAAACGAAGCATGTTGTACTATTGATGAAGGTAAATCCAATCCAGACAGATTATTTATTAGCGAGTGCTTGGATGAGCTAATAGTAGAATACATGAAGGAATTTAATTCTTGAGTAAAAACTCATCCATGGAGTTTCTAATTTAGTAATTAATGCATTATAGTTTTGCACAACGATTAAATGTATTGCCTTCTTAAATTATATTTACTCAGTTGTTTGAGTTGAATTTATTTTTGCTTGTGGCGATTTAATTTACAGTACTGTATTTAAAGATAAGAAATTATGGGCCTTTGAATGTGACTTTTTAGTGCCATCAATAAATGAACTGCTTGTTATATTCACCATATTTTTTTCTACCACTTTATTATTTTTATTTAGATTTCCTAAAGGAATCTGGAAACAGATAAAGTATATAGTTTTTTAGATAGCGCTTTATTTAGCTATAGAAATATTTACAACTTCAATAGGAATGCAGAAGGATAGTCATGGATGGAATCTGTGGTGGTCATTGTTTCATAATTCTATCCAGTTCCCTTTATTAATATCGCACCATAAAAATCCTATCTTAGCTTGGATAATAGCCTTTATAGATTTCAAATAAACTCATTGGTTTAACTTTTTAAATAGAATAGTCCAGCCATTGTTGACTAAAAGTAAATTGCAAGTTATAATAATCACATGATTTAATCAATTGATTAAATCATGTGATTATTATTTTTGACGAATTGAGGTGTAAGTATGGAACTTTCTACAAGACAAAAGATAGTATTAGCTACTATCGAGTGTATTGAAAAGGAAGGAATTAATGCTGTAACAATAAGAAGTATTGGCAAAGAAGCTAATGTAAACAGTGCATCTATTAACTATTATTTTGGTTCGAAAGAGAAGCTTATAGAAGAAGTTTTTGATTACATTCAGAAAGATTTTATGATGGATTTTACCGAAATTATTAATAAGGATATAGATTTAAGAAAAATAGTAGAAGAATTGCTTCTATATATTATACAGGGTACTATTAAGTATCCAAATATTGTGAAGGCGGTATTGTACGAGCCGTTTTTTAATAATAATTATAATGGCGTTTTTATTAATAAGATAAATGCTTTGTGTAAGGAGCTCTGCATAAAATTAAATAAACAGCATAATGCAAATGAAGACAATAATAAAATAGCTGTCATTCAGTTAACAGCATCAAGCCTTTTTATGGGAATCTTTCCGTGTATTTTTAAAGATTTTGCGAATATAGACCTTAGAGATGAAAATGTGTTAAAAGAGTATATAAAAAGACTATCAGATATTTTTATAAATGCAATTAGCTAAAATATCATCTCCTAATTTGGTATTGAGAATATTAGGGGATTTTGTATAAAGGAGGTAAGTATTATGGAAGGAACATGGTATAAATTAGACAATGCAGCAAAAATATATCCTGCTATAAGAGAGGAAAATTGGGCTCCAATCTTTCGAATTGATGCTATTTTAAAGGATGAAGTAAATCCGGAGGTTCTTCAATCAGCACTTATAATGACTTACAAGAGGTTTCCAACCTTTGCTGTTAATATTATGAAGGGGCTTTTCTGGTATTATTTTGAACCAAATGAATCTGAACCTAGAGTAAGACTTGAAGATACCTATCCTACTTCACCTTTTTCAGATCGAAAGGATGGAGGTTATTTGTTTAGAGTCTTATACTACAAGCATAGAATATCTCTAGAAATATTCCATTCTATTACTGATGGGTTCGGAGCAACTATTTTTTTAAAGACGCTGCTTTTTAATTATTTTACTCTGCTAAATGGAAGAGAGCCTATAGATAATTCTCTTGATTTAGAGAGATATGGAATTTTGTATCACAAAGATTTATCAACGCCTGATGAAACAGCCGATTCCTTTCAACATTATGCGCTTGCTAACAATGAAATGAGTTTGAAAGAAAATACAGCATTTAAGATTCCGGGAACAAGAATAAAGGAAAACACATTAAAAGCTCTTCATGTTCTAGTTGATGTGAAAGACTTATATAGACTTTCTAAGGAATTTGATTCTACAATTACTGAATTTTTAACAGCTCTTTTTATCTATGCCATACTCGATGCTAAAGTTTATAGCTCAAGTGAAAAGAAACCTATTAAAATATCAGTACCAATTAATCTTAGAAAGAGATTTCCATCCAAAACCTTGCGTAACTTTTCTTCATATATAAATGTGGAATTTACCCCTGAAGGAAGTGTCGAAATGATAACTCTTAAGGATATATGTCAAGTTGTTAGTAAACAAATTCGAGATGGTGTGGATATAAATACTTTAAGAAGTAAATTCAGCGGCAACGTACAAACAGAAAAAAATATAGTTATGAGAATAGCCCCCCTGGTCTTAAAAAATATAGTTTTGAAGACTGGATTTTCATTATTTGGGGAACGTATTACAACTTCCACTTTGTCTAATGGTGGAAATATTGAGTTGCCAAAAGGTATGGTTGATATGGTAGAAAGGTTTGATTTTCTTATTGGTGCTCCGAAACAAAATGCCTTCAACTGTGCAGTAATAAGCTTTGAAGATACAATCAGTATTTCATTCTCTAGTATCATAGTAGAAAATACTGTACCTAAAAAATTTGTTGATTTCTTAACTGGGAGAGGGCTTAAGGTTAATATAGAAGCTAATTATTAATGGAAAGGAGGTGCAGGCTTTGAAGTGTGAGAACTGTAAAATTGAAACTAATAATATAACTAATAATTGTCCCTTATGTGGAAAATATCTATTTGAAAATGATAGTGAATACAAAGATGTGTATCCAAGGTTAGGTGAAAAGCCTTTAAAAGAAAGGGGTAAATTGTTTAAGTGGTTATTATTTTCAACATTTATTTATACCATATTTATTTTTGGACTAAATCTTATTACCCCCCACAAATATTACTGGAGCATAATACCTATTTTTGCTGTTTGGATGCTATGGATACTATTTGGAGTACCAATAATAAAGGGTAAACTAGCCCCGTTAATGATGATTTTTGACAATGTTATTATAAGTATTTTACTAATAGCCATTGACACTACGTTCTCATTAAAAGGATGGACTTTGAGCTATATTGGTCCATTTGTGCCATTAGCTACTGCTTTCATAATTACAATAATAGTAGTGTGTTTAAAAACAACCTGGAAAGAATTCTACTCTTTCCAAATGACAATTGCAGCTGTATGCTGCCTGCCCATTGTTATTAAGTTGTTATATAGCTTTAAGCTCTGGCCGAGTATAGTTTCAGCTCTATACGGAATAGTTACTATTTTAGCTATGATAATATTTGGAGACAAGAAGTTTAAATATGAAGCTAAAAAGAGACTGCATTTTTAGGTTTCAAGTTATAAGATTTATGTATAAGTTTCATATGAAGAAACTTTATATATACGAGAAAAATTGCTAAAAGGTAAGATGAAATATTAAAATATAGCAAAAAACTCTCCCATAGATTGAAAAATCTATAAATTAATCTATATTGAACATGGTACCGCAACAATTTCAGATTTTTCTGGAATGCCACCTAAGAAAATAGAATTTTAGTGTAAATAATAATGTCAGTTATTTCTTATAACTGACATTATTATTTATTATGATTATATTTAGAATAGAAATTCTTTATAGATAGTATTGGTTTCTTCATATTTTCCATAGTATAACATAGATGTGCGAGGTTGTTATATACATCATAAATATTTTTGGAAATATTAAAATACAGCATAAGATTTTCAGTTATTCTATAATTGTTAGACCCCACTTCTTCAATTCTATAAATGCAGTTTCTAAACTTTTACCTTTTTCAGTTAACTCATATTCGACTTTTGGAGGTATTTCTGGATAAACGATTCTATTAACCAACCCGAATTTCTCTAATTCACGTAGTCTAAGGGATAGAGTTTTGGGGCTTATTCCATCTAAAGAACGCAACAAATCCCCAAATCTTATTGTTCCATCTATCAATAAATCTCTTATTATTAGAAATGTCCATTTACTACCTATGATATCTATTGCTGCCTCAATAGGGCATTTTTCATTAGGATTTCCTCGTTCAAGTTTGATTTCTGACATAAATAAAAACTCCTTTCAGACATTGATTTCTCACAATACTTACTTTTTTGAAATTATATGAAAAAAATATCACTACTTTTCAAAGTATAGTATAGATAATATAATGACAATAAGCAAGAAATTTAAATAAAAAGGAGATAATAATCATGAAAACTTTAAAAAATTATACTTTAAAAAATATAAACTTAAAGAACAGAATTGTTATGCCACCTATGTGTATGTATTCTTCTGACGAGACTGGTATAACAAATGATTTTCACTACACTCATTATGTTACCAGAGCTATTGGAGGAGTAGGTCTTATAATAGTTGAATCTACAGGAGTTGTTGAAAATGGAAGGACAACTGACAGTGATTTGGGAATTTGGGATGATAAGCATATAGAAGGGCTAAGAAAAATTGTTGATGGTGTAAAAAAACATGGTACTAAAATTGCAATACAACTAAATCACGGTGGAAGAAAATATACAGGAACAGCTAGTCAAGCTGTAGCTCCAAGTGCAGTTAAATTTGATGAAAAAAGTACACTGCCAAAGAAATTAACTAAAGATGATATTAAAGAAATTGTATTAAAATTTAAAGAAGCTGCAGAAAGAGCAGACAAAGCAGGATTTGATGCTATAGAAATACACGGTGCACATGGTTATCTTATACATCAATTTTTATCACCATTATCAAACTTAAGACAAGATGAATACGGTGGAGATATAAAAAATAGAACAAGATTTCTTAAAGAAATATTACAGGCTGTGACGGAAGTATGGCCAAAAGAGAAAGCAATTTTCCTTAGAGTATCAGCTTATGATTATAAAGATGGCGGAATAACACTAAATGACATGATTGAAATCGTAAATGAAATAAAAGAGTATATTGATATAGTACATGTAAGCACTGGGGGGTTAATTCCAGCAGAAATAAATGTATATCCAGGATACCAAGTAAATTTTTCAAGTGCAATTAAAGAAAAATGTAACGTTCCTACAATAGCAGTTGGATTAATTACAGATACTAATATGGCTGAAGAAATAATATCGAATGATAGAGCAGATTTAGTTGCAGTTGGCAGGGAACTTTTAAGAAATCCATACTTTGTATTAAATGAAGCAAAAATTAGAAACTTAGATTTTGAGTATCCAGAACAATATAAAGGTGCTTTCAAATAGTATTTTGAAGTTAAAAAGCCTACTTTATACCTGTTACGGAGAGCAGTACAATAAATAATGGAATTTTGTAGCCTTAGGCATTTAAGTTGATTGCCTGAGGCTATTTATATGCATATAAAAACTCTATAACAAGTAATGCTATAATTACAAAATATGTTATACTTAAAAGGTGAAATAACCTTAACCATTGATACTAATTGGTTAAGGTTTTCTTTATATGTAAAAAATTATACTATAATTAAAATTTTTTAAAAAGTAATCAATAAAACAGAGAGGTAATATTTAAATATAGGATAAAAGATAACCTAGTATATTATTAAATGTATAATCACAACCAATATCATAAAATAATGCTAGAGAGAAAATATAATTAGGGTACTAAGGCGGTGAGGTGTATGAGAAAAACTAATATTCAAGATATTATTATTTATATTGAGGATAATATAACCCATGAAATTTCATTAAATGATATAGCTAAAATAGTTAATTATTCACCATACTATTGTTCAGCTTGTTTTCGTAACTATATTGGAACTTCAATAAAAAGTTATATCTTAAAGAGGAGATTGCAACGTGCAGCGGAGGATTTGTGTTTGAATCAATTAAGAGTTATTGATATTGCATATAAATATTGTTACTCATCTCAAGAAGCTTTTTCACGTGCATTTTTAGGTTCGTATGGTATTTCACCATACGAATATAGAAAAAAACAGTTGCCAATTTCAAAATATTATGCAAAGAATAGTTCTAATTGTGGAAATAATAAGGATGGATGTAGTATGAAAAATGAAGTCATTTACAATATTCAAGAAGAAATATCTGAAAAATATCAAGCAAATGTATTACATATATTAAATGGTAGTTGCATGATGGATGAGTTTGAAAAAAATAGATGGGTTAACGAAAAATTTACCTATATTCCATTCAATGAAGCGATGTGTTGGGGCGAGGCAGATGAAGAGATATTCTCAGATTCATTTATTGAAAAAAGAGTACAGTCACTTAACACAACAATAGAACAGTATAGGAGTATAGTATTGAACCCATTAGAACCATTATTAAAGAATAGGTTTGATACTATAGTTTTATGGTTTGGTGACGATATGTTTTGTCAAATTAATATGCTAACCATACTGGGTTATTTAGAGCAATGTAATTTTGAGGGAGATGTATTATTCTGTATGACAAATGAAATTACAGATGAAATGCTGCCAGATGCCTATGAAGTTGATATAAAAGGAAGCTTACAAAAATATAAAAGTATAGTTTGTAAGAAAGAGATGACAACTGAAAAATTGATGCCTGTAATGTATCAAGCTGTATCATTATATTTAAACTACAGGTCTAAAAATAGTGAGATCAATCGTTATATTATGAAAAATATAAGCAAAGAAAACAGTGAGCTTGTTGTTGATTTATTAAAAACATTCCCACAGTATGGGCTAGGAGATTTACAATATGAAATGTTAATTAAGAATCTTAGAATAGATAGTTGTACTTTAGAATAATACCATATTTATATGCAATATATACTTAAAAATAAAATTATACGACTAAAAAATGAGCTCTATATAAAAAAGGAAAGCTTAGTGCTATTAACACAAAGCTTTCCTAGAACATTAATTTTATAGCCTTAGATGAAGTGAAACCTTTTTATCTAATTCTAAATTGTTATATATTTTCTATTATATTAGCTACCCATCTGCATAAATTAGCTGATGCATTTTCAGCTATTGATTTTGCTTTATTTATCAATTCTAATTTATAAGGCTCGGACATGTCAGGATATCTTATCCCCAAACCTTTTATCATCGACGCCAATTAATGGATTGTCAACGAATAGATTTATAAAATCTTTTATAAGCATTAATGTGCCAGGCTTAAAATCAGTGTCTATTCCTCCGCAGGCATTAGTTACCATTAGCTTTTCTATATCTAATTGCTGCATTACGTATACAGGATAAGTAACCTCTTTCATTGTATACCCTTCATAATAGTGAAATCGCCACTGCATTGCTAGCACATCTGAACCTTTTATTTTCCCAAATACTAATCTGCCTTCATGACCTTCCACAGTTGATTGAGGAAAGTTTGGAATATCTTTATAATTTATATATTCTTTAGATTCAAATACATCTACTAAGTTACCTAATCCTGAACTAAGAATAACTGCAACCTTTAGGTTGAAGTTAGTAATTATATCTCTTATATACTTTGCAGACTCTGCAACTTTATCATACATATTGTTCAGTTTAGTACCTCCCTTAATTTTTAAGCTTAATTTATCATAGAGTAATGGCAAAGTTCTTTTGATAGGTTTCTATAATGCAGTTAAAATAATCGGGGATATTGGATTTATGAAATTAGAACCGGCTAATTCAAATATTCAGGTTATAGAAGATAGTTACTGCATGGCAGTTTCTTTTCAAAAGGTTAGAGAATACTTACTAGATGATGCTAAATTTCTGCGTTTTACTTGTGAGTCTTTAAGCCAAAAGTTAACTAGGTTATCTAAAAATAGTTCCATAAACCTCCTTTATCCTTTGGAAAATAGATTGACAAGTTATATTTTAGATACAGGAACAAGAGTTGATGGAACAAATACATTAATATTTGATGAAAATCTGACTGAAATAACAAAGCTGATGAGCACTAGTTACAGACATTTTTTAAGGACGTTAAAGCCACTTTGTGAAAATGGTGTTATTAAAAAGAAAAAATAAATAGATTATAATTTTATGGTTGACAAGAAGATATAATTATCATATACTGAACATAGTTCATTTGGAAAGCCAACGAAAAAGTATTGTCTGGAATAAATAAAAATCAAAAATAATTTATACCAAATAAATCATATCCTTACGGATATGATTTATTAAAGGCTTTGAATGAACAGCGTTCATTAGAGAGATTTTTATGTAAAACCATTTAGCTAATACTTTTCAAATCAAAAGGAAATAATTTTAGGAGGTGAAAAAATGAAAAATAATAAAAAGATATTACTGATTATGTTTTTGTTTGGTATTTTTATTGGATCTCTTGATTCAGGCATAATTTCTCCGGCGAGGACGGTTATAGCAAATTCCTTAGCTGTTTCTCAAAATAACAGTGTATGGATGATTACTATTTATACTTTAGTTTACGCAGTGTCTATGCCTATTTCCGGTAAATTGTCTGACAGATATGGCAAGAAGAAGTTGTTTACTGTAAGTATTTTTATCTTTGGATTAGGATCGCTTTTATGCGGCCTGTCAAATTATTTCACCAGTTATCCTATGCTTCTAATCTCTAGAGCTATACAGGCTTTAGGGGGAGGCGGAATAATGCCTATTGCAACAGCTTATATAGGAGAGAGCTTTCCAAAGGAAAGAAGAGGCAGCGCTCTTGGAATTGTAGGCGGAGTTTATGGTATTTCAAATGTACTTGGACCTACAGTAGGCTCTGCAATACTTGGTGCTGCAGGCTCTTCAAATTGGGGACTTTTGTTTTTAGTTAATGTACCTATAGTTATAATTGTAATAGCAATATCTATCTTAATTAAAGATGGTGCTGAAGTAAAACCTTCAAAGAAAATGGACTTAAGCGGAGGAACAGTTGCAAGCTTATTGATTCTATCAATTATGTATGCACTGACTAACTTTGATTTCCATGACTTTGCTAAAAGTGTTTCTTCAATAAATGTATATCCGTTTTTAATTTCATTTATTGTGCTTCTTCCTGTGTTCATAGTCATTGAGAAAAAGGCTGAAGACCCAATAATAAACCTGAAGTATTTTACAAGCCGCGAAATAGCACTTACTCTTATGCTTGCCTTCATAAGCGGTATTGGACTTATGGGAATAGTATTTATTCCGCAGTTCGCTGAAAATGTTCTAAAGCTAAAGACAGGCTCCGGCGGCTATTTAGTAACCTTGATGGCTGTTTTTACTGGAGTGGCAGCACCGCTTGGAGGAAAGCTTATAGATAAATTCTCTGCAAAATTTATCTTAGTTCTAGGTTTTTCATGTACAGCTATTGGAGCCTTAATTTTAGCATTAATAGTTGTAAAGTTTTCTTCTATCTTTATATTAATAGCAGGACTAGCTCTTATGGGACTTGGCATGGGCTTTACCATGGGAACGCCGCTTAACTACTTAATACAGACTAATGTGCCTGAGGATGAAACTGCTTCTGCTCAGTCTACACTATCTCTAATAAGATCCATCGGAGTTGCTATCTCTCCAAACATTCTTATTAATTTTATATCCGATGCTGCTAAAAACCTTCAAGGCAATTTAATGGCTGTAATGCCTAAGATACCCATGGGACCAAATGCACCAGCACAAAGCCTTACAGGCAAGGGTGTATCCCCTGAAGCTTTGGCAGGAATTCAAAATGCTGATGTAACAACTATAGTTGACAGCTTAAAGAAATTTTCAGCATCTATGATTGATTCAATGGCACCAGGCATAAAGCAGTCTATGGCAGGAAAGCTTCCTAAAGGTGTTTCTCCTGATGTGGCTGTTGTGAATATGAAGATGGATTATTTAAAACAGGTGGATTCTTCAAAAGCTTTACTGGAAACAACTTTTCAAAATACTTTAAACAGCGGGTTTAGCAAGCTATTTATAGCAGCAGCTGTGATAGCTTTAATAGGTTTAATTTTATCAATAATGCTTAAAAACAAAAAAGTAAAATAATTAATTGAATTTAGGAGATTGAAGTCCTAAATAGACTTCAACGAGTAATTAGCGAGCGGAAGTGAGCAATCTTTAATTGCTCAGTGCTTCCGACTATAAGGAGGTAAAAGTCCTAAATGGACTTTTACGAGCAATTAGCGAGCGGAAGTGAGCAATCTTTAATTGCTCAGTGCTTCCGACTATAAGGAGGTAAAAGTCCTAAATGGACTTTTACGAGTAATTAGCGAGCGGAAGTGAGCAATCTTTAATTGCTCAGTGTTTCCGACTATAAGGAGGTAAAAGTCCTAAATGGACTTTTACGAGCAATTAGCGAGCGGAAGTGAGCAATCTTTAATTGCTCAGTGCTTCCGACTATAAGGAGGAATTTATTATGTTAATTTCTGCAATAATAACAATCACATTAGCTCTTGTATTTTACACAATAGGTGTATGGAGTGAAAAAGTTCAAGGGGAGCTAAAAAGGTGGCACTTAGCTATATTTTATATAGGGTTAATATTTGACACCACTGGAACAACAATAATGAGCAAGATTGCATCAGGCGGCTTCAAACTTAATTTTCACGGAATTACAGGCTTGCTTGCAATTTTACTAATGCTGTTTCATGCAGTTTGGGCAACTGTAGTATTAGTTAAGAATGATGCGAAAGCTAAAGCAAACTTCCATAAATTAAGTATTGTTGTTTGGATTATATGGCTTATACCTTTTATTTCAGGTGCAATATTTGGAATGGCAAGATAAAAAAGGTTTTTTAAAATAACATTATCGCGATATCTTCTTAAGTAGATAAGAAGATATCGCGACAAAACTCTGAAGAAAATCAATTATTCTTTTCGCTGAAAATATAATTGTAGTAATAATTAATTGCATCATCAATTATTGTGTTAAGATAAATATTTAAATCAGAATGCTTGGCTTTGATCTCATTGAGCTTTCTTATTGTTGAAGGTCTGAATTGATAGCCGCGTTTTATTGAATATGTTTCTCCATCGACAGCAGGGGTTAAGCCTCTTGGTGAAGATGAAAAAATATTAGCTTTAGTTTCAGAAGTACTGCTTGCTTTAACAGGTTGCTCCTTAAAAAATGCTTTGCTATCTAAACTTGGAGCATCAAAATTAAAAGACACAAGGGCTTTTCCAAAATCAACATTACCTTCAAAAAAACCATTCTCATCATCATCATTCATATCAAGACTTTCAACCTTTGAACTAAAATTTCTTTTTGAATTCACATTATCATCTCCTATCTAAAATTTTCATATTAAAATAATTAAAGCTTGGATACCTTGCCTGTTATGATAAAAAGTTTAATTCTATATATAAATACACATCTTCTTTCGTATATTTATAACAAATTGAAACAAAAGGAGAAGATAAATGTGCATACAGGTCGCAAGTATCTGATTGCCAATTTCGTACTTGTGTGAAGATTCAAGGAAAACTATAATTAAAATATAATATCTAGATACTATTTGTCATAAATAAAAATAGAGGCTAATCTATAATTTAATATAGTTAGGAGAAAAATCATGACAAGAAAATATAGTTTGTATCAAATTGATTCTTTTACAAAAGAGAAATTTGCAGGGAACCCAGCAGGGGTAATAACGAATGCAGATGGCCTAACTGATTATGAAATGCAGAAAATTGCCAGAGAACTTAACAACTCAGAGACTGCTTTTATATTTTCTTCAGATAGCAATGAGTATGATGTTCATGTACGCTTTTTTAGTCCAACAAAAGAGGTGCCCATTTGCGGACATGCTACCATTGCTGCCCATTATGCGCGTGCTGTTGAAAATAATTTTGGTACTACAACGGTTTATCATAAAACGGGTGCCGGTATTTTGCCGGTTAATATAATAAAGGAAAATGACGATTACAAAATTGTTATGACCCAGGGAAAAATTGAATTTGGCAGTATTATTGATGGAACAAACAAAGAAAAACTTTTGGATGCCCTTAATATAAAACATAATGATTTACTGGAAAACTATGAAATTCAGATAGTGTCAACGGGTCACTCTAAGGTTATGATCGGTATAAAAAGTATTGAAACTTTAAATGCATTGCAGCCGAATTACGATGCGCTTTCTAAGCTGAGCAAGGATATTGAATGTAATGGATATTATGTTTTTACAGTGGATGCTGAGAATAAGGATATTTTAGTACATGGGAGAATGTTTGCACCTGCAATTGGTATCAATGAAGATCCTGTAACCGGCAACGCAAATGGCCCTTTAGGTGCATATCTTGTTCATCACAAGCTTGTTCGCCATGATAATTCTATATTTAAATTCAAAGCTAAGCAGGGTAAAGCCATAAAGCGCCCAGGAATTATTGAAGTTGAAGTTAAAATTGAAAATAAAGAGCCTGTAGAAGTTAAGATTTCTGGAAGTGCAGTAATTGCATTCAAATCGGAGCTAACCATAGAAGATTGAATTGACAAAGGGGAAAAAATTTTATGAAAATCAATATTAAATACATGGTGTGGTTTATTATTTTATTTATAACAGAAGTAATTATTGCACTTTTTATAAAAGATAAGATTATCAGGCCATATATTGGAGATATTTTGGTTGTTATTTTAATGTACACATTTATAAAAGCCTTTATAAAAACACCAATAACATATTTACCCTTATACTTGTTTTTATTTGCTTCAATGGTAGAAGTGATACAGTATTTTCATATTCTAAATCTGATTCATCTGCAAAACAATAAAGTAGTTTCAACAATTGCAGGTTCTTCATTTGATATAAAAGATATTATATGTTATTTAGTTGGAAGTATAATTTCTTTTGTATGGGATAAGAGGGCGGCAAGTTAACTTTCGTTTGCTACGACTATTTTTAGTGATATAATAAAGAAAATCACATAAGCGAGGGTGTATAATGAGTAAACATAATGTCTATAAAATGAGTGTAGCAAGTGTCTATCCCCTTTTAGTTGCGAAGGCGGAGAAAAAAGGACGTACAAAATCAGAAGTGGATGAAATCATCCGTTGGTTGACAGGATATAGTCAGGAAGAGTTAGAAGCACAGCTTAAAAAACAGACAGACTATGAGAACTTCTTTGCTGAAGCTCCTAAGCTGAATCCTTCGAGGGCATTGATCAAAGGTGTGATCTGCGGTGTTAGAGTGGAAGATATTGAAGAACCAATTATGCGGGAAATTCGCTATTTGGATAAGCTAATCGATGAACTGGCAAAGGGAAAAGCTATGGATAAGATTTTGCGGAAATAATAATTTTATATTCATTGCTAACATTGCATTTTTAGTAACCATATGGTATATTACGGTTAAGGTTTAATGGTAGATTTTAGGCGAAAGGAGTGAATTTTTTTATGCAAAAGTTATATGAGGTGATTTTAAAATAATTGCATATGGGTTCAAAAGGATTTTTTACGAGTACTTAGTATACTCTTTATTTAGTGTGCCTTTTGAACAATTTTGATTTAACCTTTCGACCTTAATAGTTAGTATTAGAATTCACGGTACAGGTTATCGTGTATTTTTTTATGTCCGAATATTAGGTATACCACAGTAGGTTAATCTTGCTGTGGTATTTTTATATACTTTTTATATCAATAGTTTTAACAAATGAATTTAGGATAATGATAATTCATAACTTCGTATAACTTTATTTCAAACTCAAATTAATCTTTAAAATTATATACAATGTAAAAGTTCTAGTGCATTAATGCATGGACTTTATTGCATTGTATATATCTTTCTATAGAAAAGGAGATTTCAATAGTAAACCAATAAGGAAAGAGGTTATATGGATGTTAAAATTAAAATATTTATTTGATAATAAAGATTTAGCTCAAATGATACTCAAAAATTGGGAGTATGATTATGATGACCCTAACCTTTTAAAGTATTATAGAATTTCATCAAATGCAGTTTATTGGTGTAAGAATCAAGGTGAAGCTTTTTTTCTTAGATTTACACCTGCTGAAGAAAAGCCAATGGAAAAAATACTTGCTGAACTTGAATTTTTGAGCTATTTAAGGGATAATGGCTATCCTGCAGTTGACACTATATTATCTAAAGCCGGCAATGAACTTGAAGTAGTAGACACACCTTGGGGAACATTCTATGCTGTTGCATTTAAAAAAGCATCCGGTAAACAAATAGCAGAAATGTCACTTACAAAGGATTTAATCTTTGGCTTAGGTAAAGCCTTAGGAAGATTGCATAAACTAAGCAGTGAATTCAGCCCGGTAAATAATAAACGTAATGACTGGAAAGAAGCAGCGTGCTGGATGGAAGATGTATTATCAAACTTTCCAAATGAAACTGCTGCTAAAAACGAGTTATCTATACTTAGAACTTATTTTTCAAGACTACCGGCAACAAAAGAGAACTTTGGACTTGTACATTATGATTTTGAGCCTGACAACGTATTTTATAATGAACTCACAGAAACCTATAATCCTATAGACTTTGATGATGCCATGTATCATTGGTATGCATTGGATATCGAGCAATCATTAGATAGCATAAAAGAAGATATGCCGGAAGATCAAGTAGAATCTTCGGTAAATGAGTTTATTAGGGGTTACCGCTTGGAGTACGCTGTTTCTGATGAAATGCTAGAATTATTGCCTGTTTTCAGAAGATATGTTAATTTATTTGGATATGTTCGAATACTTCGCTCTGCAGAAGAAAAGTGGAACAACGAACCTGATTGGATGGAAAGTTTAAGAATTAAATTAGAGAATTTATTAAATAAGAGAAAAGATACATTTGCAATGCCAATTTAATTTATTATAGAAAGAGTGTATATAGGGGCTTTATGCATTTGGCCTATTACACTCTCTACTTTTCTAAATTATACTTTCTTATCTATCATATGCCTTTAATGACCTTTGTAAAGGCGTTTTTATCTTCTTCATCATCAAATCCACCAAACCAATCAACTATTTCAATTGCAAAATCAATGAATGCAGTACCTTGGGCTGTTATAATATTGCTGTCTCTAATTACTCTATCTAAAATAAAATTCTGTCTTGGGAAGGGATCCTCCTCCATAAAATCCTTCTTATGTGTTTCTGTCCAGTTAACAATTGATGTAGTATAGCTTACACTATCCAAAACCCCAGCTTTGGCTAAAAATCTTGGACCTGCGCAAATAGCTCCTAATAGATTACCCTTGGAATTTATGTTTTGAATAAGCTCTATTAATTCTGGCCTTATTTCACCATTCCAACCACCTGGAATTATTAGCCCGTCAGCATCTTCCTCCAAGACATTTTTTATTAGTTTTGAAGGCTTATAAATAACCCCTGATTTACTTCTTATTAATTTGTCCTCATAGGAAATAGTTACTATTTCCATAGATAAATCTGCTCCTAACAAGTGAGTAATAAACGTTATTTCAAAATCTGCCATATCATCATATATAAACACAAAAATTCTTTTCATTAAAATCCCCCCATTTTTATATGCTTTCCCCTTCTTTATTTACCAACTTATAAATATTATTATGCCTTTCTAATATATTAAATGCAATCATTTCTCTTCTAATAGTACAAAAGTCATCATGGAAATCAGCAATAATTATATTAACTTCTTTTTCTGATAATAGTTCTACATACAAAGGGCTTTCCTTCAGGTTGCTTATTATCAACAATCTTGATTTATCTGACAAATATTTAAATATTTTAATGCTATCCTTCTTAATTTATATCTTCACGTAAACCCTATTGAAATGCTTTTGAAATAAGTTTTTAACCTCCTCTGCTGTTTTTTAGTTATAGATAATAAAACATGACTTTGAAGATAAAAAAGTATACTTTTTATTTTTAAAAGTATATTTTTTTGTATTATGTTAAAATTGCAGTACCAAGTTAGAAAAGTAGTACCATTTAATTTGGCTAAGTAAACATTTACAATAAGCTTAGTCAAGTGATTAGGGCTTATAAATATATAAAGCTTATGGAGGGGTAAAATGAAAAAAGTTAAAATTTTAGTTTCAGGTCTTTTAGTACTTAGCATGCTTGCTGGTGTTGGTTGTTCAAGTAAGACAAATGAAGCAAGCAATAAGCCGGCAGAAAAGACTAAGTTAGTTTGGGCAGGCTGGACAGGCGAAGAAGAAGCAAATAAAGGAATAATAAAGGATATGATAAGCACTTATAATACTTCAACGGATAAGGCTGAGATTTCCTGGGTAGGATGGCCTTGGGCTAATACACTTCAGCAGCTCATAATAAGAACTCAAAGTAATCAAGACCTCGATGTAGCTCAGGTTGATATGGCTTGGCTATCAACACTCGCAAAGATGGATGTGCTAGTGGACTTAAATGAGGTATTAGGTGCAGACTGGATGAAGGAAAATGTTTCAGAAGCAGCTTTAAAGTCTGGTAATATAGGCGGAAAGCAGCTTGCAGTGCCTTGGACTCAAGCATCTATAGGTATGGTTTATAATCCTACAATACTAAAGAATGCAGGAGTTACTAAGGTTCCTGAGACTGTAGATGAATTTGAAGCGGCTCTTAAGAAGATAAAAGAATACGACAAAAACATAATTCCTTACGCAGCTGCAACTAAAGAAGCTGGAAGTATATCAAAGGATGTTAATGCTTGGTTTTGGACTTTTGGTGGTCAATATATAAGTGAAGATGGAAAAGTTGCTATAAATAGCGAGGCAAACGAAAAAGCTTTAACTTGGTATAAAGGGTTAAAAGATAAAGGCTATATAGCAATGGATTTAACAAGATTTGATGCAAGACAGTTATTTGCTCAAAACAAAGTTGCTTTCTATGATGACGCAATACTAGCAAGAGGTATCGCTAAGAGTAACGGTGTTGCTGCAGATAAGTTAGATGCTACAATACAACCTATGGCAAGACCAGTTTTAAAGGCAGGAGATAAGCCACAGTCTACATTATGGGGACATCAATTAGTTATATTTAAAAGCGCTAAAGATAAAGCAAAGGCTGGAGACTTTATAAAATATTTGATTAGTAAAGATACTTCATTAAAATATTTTGATGCTACAGGCTCAGTTCCAGTAATAAAATCGGCTATCAATGATGATAAAGTTAAAAATAACAAGTGGTCAAGTGAATGGCTAAAAATAACAGAAACAGGTAAGAAGGCTGAAACTCAAAAGTATGAGAATGACAGCCAGTTAGCAACTATAGTTACTGAAGAAATTCAAAATACTTTACTCGGAACAAAAACTCCTAAGAAGGCATTGGAGGATGCTCAAAACAGACTTCAACAGAACATCAACTAAAGGGGTGACTATATGCAATCAAATTTATTTGTAAAAAATAAAACTGATGAACAAATAAAAAAGAATAGACTAACAGACAGCCAATTTGGCTTTCTGTTAGTACTTCCAGCTATAATTGTATTTTCTATAATAGTTTTATATCCCTTTGTATCATCAGTTTCACATAGCTTTTATAAGGCTGGGATGCTAACTACACAAAAGAGCTTTATTGGATTAGATAACTTCAGGAAGATTCTTTCTGATCCTAACTTCACCAAAATACTTATAAATACGTTTATATTTGTTTTTGGAACCACTCTTTTGTCCTTTGTGCTTGGATTTATATGGGCAATAGTGCTAAACCAAGGCTTCAGAGGATCAGAAATTTTAAGAGGTATTACTCTTGTTAATTGGATAATACCTGGAACAGCTATAGGTTTTTTATGGATGTGGATATTCCACGGCCAATTTGGAGTTTTAAACTATGTACTGAGAAGTACGGGATTAATAAAAGAAAATATTACATGGCTTGCGGATCCAAAGTTTTCAATGATGGCGGTTATAATAGCAAGAACCTGGCAGTACATGCCTTGGTTTATGGCTCTTCTCATAGGTGGATTAAAAGGAATATCCTATGATATTGTTGAAGCGGCAAGAATAGATGGTGCAACAAACTTTAAAGTGTTTACTAAAATAGTTCTTCCATCTATGAAAAATATAATATTCTTTATTTTACTTTTAGGTATTATAGCAGGACTTCAGCACTTTGATATTATATGGGTTATGACTACAGGAGGACCAGGAATATCAACAACTACACTATCAGTAGAAGTATACAGAACTGCATTCCAAAACTGGAACTTGGGGAGAGCATCTGCAATGGGAACCATATGGGTTGCCATATTATCAGTATTTATGTTCTTATACCTAAAAATGCAGGGAGAAAAGTAAAGGAGGGACTACTATGCCAGAAAATAAGTTGTTTGACAGTAAAAGCACAGGGTTTAAGATTTTCTTTACGATTTCCTTAGTTGTAGTAGGATTATTTGTACTGTTCCCACTGTACTGGATAATCATAACTGCCTTAAAGCCTGCAAAGGATGCGTTCAATGTTAACCCAAGTATAATTCCTGCTCATATAACTTTTGAAAATTTCAAACAGGTAATTACAGATAAAAGAATATTAACATACCTTAAAAACAGTTTGTTTGTATCTTTTCTCAGTTCATTTATAACTACAGCGCTATGCACTTATGCAGGTTACAGTTTTTCGAAGTTTCGTTACAGAGGAAGAAAGTCCTTCATGATGCTTGTAATGACAGCGCAGATGTTTCCTTTTGCGGTGCTGCTCCTTACAATCTACACTGTAATGCGTCGGTTTAACCTGTTGGATAATTATATATCACTAATTTTATCTTTTGTAACCTTTACCTTGCCAATGGGGACTCTTACACTAAAATCCTATTTTGATGAAATTCCCGATTCCTTAATAGAATCAGGCAACATTGATGGGGCCTCAAGAATGACTATAATGCATAAGATTATATTTCCACTTGTAGTGCCTGGGATAATATCTACTGCAATATATGGATTTGTATGGAGTTGGAATGACCTTTTATATTCATTGACTCTTGTTACTTCAGCGTCAAAAAGAACCTTAGCACCAGGGCTATCACTAACTTATATGGGAGAATTCCAAAACAACTGGTCTAATATGATGGCGGCTTCAATATTTGTATCCATACCTGTGGCGCTCATTTTCATATTCCTGCAAAGATACTTTATTCAAGGAATCACTTCTGGTTCAGTAAAAGGTTAAAATTGCGAGGTACAAGATCTAAATGATCTTGTACGGGTAGTTTGCGAGTGTGAACGAGCGTTATAAACTAACCAGTGTTTTGACTGAAAGGAGAAAAAATGGATAAGAAAAATAAAATTAAGGATTATGAAGTAATAGTCATTGGAGGAGGTATGGCTGGTGTATGTGCAGCCATAGCCAGTGCCAGAGAAGGAGCAAAAACTGCTCTTGTAAACAATAGGCCTGTACTAGGAGGCAATGCAAGCTCTGAAATAAGAATGCATATATGCGGGGCAGATTATCATGGTTTTAGGCAAAATGCCAGAGAGACCGGAATAATAGAAGAAATTTTATTAGACAACAAAAGAGTCAATAGAAGCAACTCTTTTTCAATATTAGATACAATACTATGGGAAAAAACAAGATTTCAAGAAAACCTTGATTTATATTTAAATACTCATATTACAAGCTTAATTAAAGAGGAAGATAAAATTGTAAGTGTTATCGGAGAACAATTAACTACAGAAAAAGTGTTTCAGCTTAATGGACAAGTGTTTATAGATGCTACAGGTGATGGTACTATTGCCTATTTATCTGGAGCTGAATACATGTCTGGAAGGGAAGGTAAAAAAGTATTTGGAGAAAAATATGCTCCAGATGAGCCGGATAATCATACTATGGGGAACACTTTGCTGTTTACAGCTATAGATATGGGTAAAAAAGTAGACTTTGTAAAACCAGAGTGGGCTAATACTTATAAAGAGGAAGATTTGGCCTACAGAGAACATCATGAAATAAACAGCGGATATTGGTGGATTGAAATTGGTGGAGATAATCTGGAGGTTATACAGGATGGAGAGCAAATAAGAGATGAACTCTTAAAGGCTGTATATGGTGTATGGGATCATATCAAAAACTCAGGACATCACAACGCAGATAATTTTGCTCTTGACTGGGTAGGCTTTTTGCCAGGAAAAAGAGAAAGCAGAAGAATAGTTGGAGATTATATTCTTAGGGAACAGGATCTGTTTGCAGGAAGAATATTTGAAGATGCCATTGCTTATGGCGGGTGGCCTATGGATATGCATACTGTAGGAGGAATAAGAACAAGAAGAGAACCAAATGATTTTATTATGATGGAAGATTTATATACAATACCCTACAGATCAATATACTCAAAGAATATTGGCAATCTAATGCTGGCAGGAAGAGATATAAGCGCTTCTCACATGGCATTTGGCTCTACAAGGGTTATGGCAACCTGTGCTGTTATCGGTCAGGCCGCCGGAACTGCAGCTGCTATGTGCACTGAGAAAAAGATTTTACCAAGAGGGCTTAATGAGCATATCAGTGAGCTTCAGCAGAAACTTATGAAGGACGATTGCTTTATACCAGGCTTTAAAAATGAAGATAAAGATGACCAAGCGTTATCTGCAAAGGTAAGCGCTTCAAGTTTCCTGGAAAACTGTGAACCAGAAAATATAATAAATGGATGCCCAAGAACGGTTAAAGATCAAATCAATGCTTGGATAGCTAAAAGCAGTGACAAGGCTCCATGGATTGAACTAGCTTTTCAAAATAGGGTTTCACCTAAGGAAATACGAATAAAATTTGATTCTAATCTTTCAAAAGAGATAATGGTTTCCATGACTCACAGCGTAAGAGAGCGCCAGCAGGAAGGTACTCCTAAAGAAATTGTAAAAGATTATGATATAGAATTTTATGATAAGGAAATACTGGTAGGTAAGAGAGAGATTAGAGATAATCATAGAAGACTCAGCTGTACTATGGTGGATAACATCAGCTGTGACAAGATTAGGGTTAAGCCGTTGAGTACATGGGGAGCTGAGCAGATTAGCATTTATGAGATTAGAGTGTATTAAGCAATTGAGAATGGACGATTGACAATTGTCCATTCTCAATTGTCAATTAAACCAGTTCTGCAGGATTTTGAAGCATTACGAAGAATACTATAAGGTAACGTCTATAAATAAAATTAGAAGAAGTCTGGTGATGTGTATGTATAATCTTGTTATAGCAGATGATGAAAAGAATATTAGGGAAGGCTTGAGCCGTTTTGTTGATTGGGCTGAGCTGGGCTTTAATGTTGTAATGAAATGCGAAGATGGTGATGAAGTAATAGATTATATAAATGCCATGTCAGTAGATGTTGTGCTTTGCGACATTAGAATGAGCAGAAAATCAGGGCTGGACGTAGCTAAATATATATTTGAAAACTCTCTTAATATAAAAGTGATTTTAATGAGTGGATATCAGGAGTTTGAATATGCTAAGAAAGCTTTGGAGTATAATGTTGTTTCTTATATAGTAAAGCCAATTGAACTTGAGGAGATTAAAAATAAATTTACAAAGGTTAAAAATGACCTTGATCGTGTGAAAGATATAAATGAAAAGCTCCAACAGGAAAAGCAAAAGGCTGCAGAGCCTCAAAAAATAATATTAAAGAAAGAGGGCGCAATATACAAGGATGTATATGAATTGCTCGAAGAAACAAGAGTAGAAGCAGAGAATAATAAAAGTGCTCAACATGACTACAAGGCTCTTATAGAGCAGCAGTCTCATTTAATAGAATATTTCTTGGAGTTTAATAAGACGTGTATTTATAATACCTTTAAAGATATATCAAGTAAAATAGTAAATATGCCTTTTAATTCTGGACTGAAGTTTTTAGATAACACTTTGGTGCTTTTGTTAAATAGAATATCCACTTCTTACGTAGGACTCACTATTAAAAACGATTTAAAAGATGAAATGAAAAATATCAACAAAGCTGTAAGCTACAAAGATGCACTTCAGAGTTTTGAAAAGTGGATAGATTCAGCTGTTAATGCCATCGAAGAAAATAACAGCAGCAATACTGAACTTATTATTAAAAGAGCTAATAAATATATCGAAGAAAACTATATGGATGATTTAACCCTGGAAAAGGTAGCAGAAGTTGTTTTTCTGAGCCCTGTGTACCTAAGCAAGGTTTATAAGAAAAAGATGGGTATTAACTTTATTGATTATGTTACAAAGACAAGGATAGAGAGATCCAAGGAACTGTTAAGCAATAAAAACCTAAAGGTTTATGAGATATCAAATCTTGTAGGCTATAAAAATCTGAAGTATTTTTATAAGATTTTTAAAAACTATACTGGCTATACTCCAAATACTTATAGAGAAATGCTTATGAAACGCAGGTCAACTAATTACAAAGAAGATAAATAGGTGTTATTATGGGGAAATTCAAGAGCTTAAATATATGGAAGTATATAAAGGAATATAGATTTAACAGTATTTTGGTTAAGTATTTTATAACTATAAATCTCTTTATAACTCTGCCTTTATTTTTGTCTGTATTTTTAGCTTTCAATTATTTAAATAACATCTACAAGGATCAGATGATGAGTGCAAATCTTGCTGCGCTTTCCAGGACAAAGGACAGCATAGATATGATAAGCAGACAGGTGGAGACTACTCTTTTAAGTATGGCTACAGACCTTGAGGTAGAAAACATATTAAGATACAGCAGCAAAAACTATGATGAAAAAAATTCTGATATGCTTAGAAGCATAAATAGTATAGAAAAAGCTATGAATACCTATGTGTATTACGGAGATTTCATCAATTCTATATGTATTTATGCAGAAAAAAGCAATTATAAGATCGTTAGCAGCAATCTGGACTATGCGAATTGGAAGTACAGCGACACTCTCGAAAAAGAATTTAAACAAAACAAAGGTAAGACCTATTGGACCTCAGTGCTTCCTGAGAAGAATACCATATCCTTCTTTAGGGCCATTCCTTTATACTCAAGCGAGAAAAAAGGAGTAGTTGCAGTGAGCATTGATATTGATAGAATTAATAAGCTCATAAATCAGAACAAAGATGTTACTATTAAAGATTTCTATATACTTAACAACAATTCAATTGTATTCAATAAGGACAAGAGTTTGCTGGGTAAAGATATAAGCAGCGTAAAGCCTCTTCAGGGTATAGGTGTGTCAAAATTAGGAAAAGGAAGCACAATAACCATAGAGGGAAAAGAATACTTCATAAATAATATCAAATCTGACTACAATGACTGGAGTTTTGTAGCTTTGGTAAGCACCAAAGACAATAAATTTAAGGTAAACAGAATCAGAGATTTAATGATTGGATTTTTGGTCTTCAGCATTAGTATAGTACTTATTATTTCATTTCTTATAGCAGTTAAGCTTTTTACTCCAATAGAAGAGATAATTGGAATACTTGAAAAGAAAAATCTCAATGACACTAAAGTTTACAGTAAGACAAAGATAAATGAACTTAAAATCATATCTAGAGGCTTGGAAAGCTCAATAAGCGACGTACAGCAGCTTAAGGAAGAACTTAATAATAGGATGAGCCTTTTAAAAAAGGCAAGATCTATAGCTCTTCAGTCTCAGATTAATTCACACTTCCTGTTTAATACTTTAGAGAATATAAAGTGGAAGGTTATGGAGTTTACTAATGGTGAAAATGAAGGAAGCCATATGATTTCCAATCTTTCAAAGCTTCTCAGAATAGGTCTTGATACAAAGGAATATATGAATACATTAAGAAACGAGCTTGAGCATGTAAGAATTTACTTAGAGATACAAAAGGTGAGATATGAGGACAAGTTCCAGGTTGTGTATGATATTGAGGAAGAAACTCTGGAAGCAGTACTTCCAAAGATAACTCTACAGCCAATTGTAGAAAATGCAATCTATCATGGAATAAAACCAACCAATAAAAAATGCACTTTGACAATAAAATCCTATATTTCAGAGGACAGGGTTTTAATAGAGATTAATGATGACGGAACAGGGATTGAAGAAGAGAAGTGCAGCTTGATTAATAACGAACTTCAGACGGAATATATAAAGGAAGAAAACCATATTGGAATAAAGAATGTTAACCAAAGGATAAAGCTTAGTTTTGGTGAAAACTACGGTATAGAGATAAAAAGCAGGGTTAATAATGGAACTAGTATAATTATAGCAATACCTTCAGCTGCTAAAAATAATTCTGATAATATTTGATGATTTTTGATGATATCCATATTAACCATAAGACAGGGTATATATGTATTATGGAGGGATAGATAATGAAGAAAAAAATAAAAATACTCAGCACTGCTATGGCATTTATAATGCTTTTCGTATCAGTGCTTTCAACCATGCCTGTAAAGGCGTTGACAGCAGAAAGTATGGTGAATGAAGACAGTAATTACATTATCATTAATAAAGCAAACTACAAGATTGTAATAACTAAAGAAGGTTTTAAATATGCATTTAAGGGTCCAGATGGTACAGTGATAGCAGATGCTCATAAAGTATCAGGGCTTCGGTTTACAGCACCAGGCGGTACTGATCTTTACGATGCAAAAACAACATCACTAGTAGCTTATAACGATAAAGAAGTGCATATGATGGTTACCAACAGCAATGGCAACGAAGCGGATGTTTATATATATCCTAATGAAAGCTTTGCGAAATACAAGATAGTTCCAAGAGTACAGACGGGAGACAACTCAGGTGGCACTGAACCGGTAGCGGAAAGTGTTTATATAGGTACAAACAATGCAGGAGAAGGGCTTACCTGGACTGGAGACAAGTCTTGGACAGACTATTCTGTTGAAGGCAGGGTAAAAGCATCAAATTCAGTTATTGGCTCCAGTGCATCAGGATTGTTATTCAGATATAAAGATGTTAATAATTACTACCACCTAAGGCTAAATTCTGGCGGGAAATTGGAGCTTTTTAAAAAAGAGAATGGGATTACTACCTTTTTGAAGCAATTAGATGAAAAAATCAACAAGGATACTTGGTATAGGTTAAAAGCTGAAATTGAAGGTAATACAATTAAGTGTTACTTAAATGATATTGAAAAGATTAATATTACTGATAGCGGTTCAGGACTCACAAGCGGTGCAATTGGTCTGAGAACTTATAAAGATGCCTGCAGTTTTGATGATGTTGCTGTAAAATCTGATTCGAAGATACTCTTAAGCGATGATTTTCAAAACGGTGGCAGTGCTTCGTGGAATAAAGTAAGCGGTTCTTGGGCAATTAATACATCTACCATTATTAAATCTACTAAGGTAATAATAGATGCAAGGACAGCTCCTATGGCGCTAGTATATGGATTAGGCGACCAAGGAGGTTACGGAAGCAGCACAAATGTATTTGGAATATCAGATTCTGACTTCCATGACACTGATAATGCAAAGCGTTTTGAATCCAACTTTGCTGTATTCCCTTCTCAGAAGTTTGCTGAGGTTTTATTTGAGGATGGAAAGAAAAGAGTAATCATCAACTCTGATGAAAATACCCTTGGAGCTGCAAATGTAGATAATGTGAGCAAATTATATTATTTTATAGGCAGCATGGAACAAATATATAAGGATTACAAGGACGCAAGAATAAATGAGGGATATCCTGATTATAAGCCTAAGTATGAATTCTTTGAAGTTGGATATGAGGCATTTGGATCACTTGGCTGGAACACTTATCAGCAATCTGCTACGAATGATTTAAAGAGTTACATAGATAAAGGCTACAACCTGAAATGGGGTGTCATAGGATCAGGATTCTGGAAGGGTGATAGAAACAAGGATAATCAGGGGTGCACAACAAGTTTTGGCATATGGGATGATACCTATGATTCCTCAGGCAGAACTGATGGGCTGCCAAACCCAAGATATCCTGATGTACAAGGCTTAAAGCAGTTTTTTAATAGTAATGGCATAAAACTTATGCTGGGACTAAGGACTAATTTTAAAGCGACAGCAGCAGATGGCGGTAATTATAATCCTTCTAATGATGGAAGCTTTCCGTTAGATGGCCTGAAAAACGGATATTTCATGAAGGATTCCTCAGGTAAGACTAGTACCTTTAGTGTCAATTTCCCTAAGGGGAAAGTCTATCTACTGGATAATAAGAATCCAGAAGCTGTGAACTGGTATAAATCCCTTGTGGATACTTGGGGGGTAGACGGGTTTAAGGAAGATACTATGCTCGGTGATGGAAGTCAGCTTTATAATGATGCAAAGGCTAATGAAACAAATGGCAAGCTTATGGGAAGTGGATACTATGTAATGGTAAGAAATTCTTCATATTCAGTACCGGGAGACATCATAAGACTCGAAGATACCCAGTATGGCTCTGACCAGGATAGGCCAGTTATAAATGGACTTAACTATGCTGCAAGCGCCGCTCCTAATTTTTACCCTGATATAGTTGCAGGTAAATACTTACCCAATACTTTAACTGCTGACCAAAAAGAGTATTTTGTAAGGAATGCAATGTTTGCAGCTGTTAGTCCTGCAATGTCAATGGGGCTTGGTCCGTGGAAAATGAACAATACACAATATGAGGCAATAGTAAAGAAGGCTGCAGATTGGCACTCTAAGTTTGCACCATATATTTATAGTGCAGCGGTTGACAGCTTTAATACAGGATATCCTTATACAATGACCCCACTGCCTATCGCATTTTCATCTGATGCCAATACCTACAATCTTGCTAACAAGACAACTAAACAATATGAGTGGATGCTTGGGCCATCAATGATTGTAACACCGTTATATGGCAGTGACTACGCAAGTGCAGCCTCAAGAGATATTTACTTGCCTGAAGGTAAATGGATGGACTTTGAGACCGGAGAAGTCTATTACGGGCCAAAAGTTTTAAAGAATTTTAGCCTCCCAAAGGATAAAATGCCTGTATTTATTGGTGGAAAAGGAACGGTTGTATTACAGGATTCACAAGTAAACAAATTCTATGCGAAGGTGTATCCTATTGCCAACAATGGTTCGCAGTATAAATATACTTATATCGATGGAAGTACCACTTCCACAATAACCAATGATAATATAGGCTGGAATCCAAGCAATATGGTAATTATAGATGTTACAGCTAATACAAATGTGGAATTTAATTACGAAGAAAAGACGGGCTCTTTTAAGTTCCAATTGACACCAGGGCATGATTATAAACTTATAGGTGGCAGCCCAATTTCTGTAAAAGCTCCTTATAACAATCAAATAATAAAGGAACTTCCGTTTACAATATCCGGTACTAGTGCTAAGACAAGCAATATAAATCTTACAATTGGAGAGCAAAGTGTTCAGGTTAAAACAGTAGAGGATGGAAGTTGGAATTATGAGATAAAAGATATAGCCGATGGAAAGTATACTATAAAAGCAGCTGCGGAATCCTACTATGGCAAGGCAGAAGAAGCTTTAGATATAACAGTTGACAGAACGTCCCCAACTACAAAAGCAGAGATTAAGGGAACAAAAGGAGAGGGATGGTATCAATCAGATATATCTATATTGTTAAGTGCTGAAGATAATGTATCGGGAGTAGCTAGCACGGAGTATAAATTAGGGGGAAGCGGAGACTGGATAGACTACACGAAGCCCATATCTATAACAGAAGAAGGAACTCACGAAATACAGTATCGTTCTATAGATAAGGCAGGTAATATAGAAGAAGCCAAAACAGAAACTATAAGAATAGATAAAAGCAAACCTACATTTATGTTGATAGCCGATGGAAAACAGCTAGGCGAAGGCAGCTCATTTGAAGACTCACAACCATTTATCTTTAAGGTTGAAGATAACCTTTCAGGTGTTTCTGAAGCTAAAATAAATATTGGCGGGGAGACTTATAACATAAACAAAGGTGAACAGCTTGTAAATATAGATATGGCAGGAAAAACTGGATATTTTTCTGCAAGTATTACTATTAGAGACTATGCTGGTAATTCCTTTGAAACAGTATTACCGTTTAATGTTAAAACAAGCATTGAATCAATGAAAGTATTAATTGATAGGTATAAAAAGTCAAATGAATTAGGTGGACCACTGTTAGAACAGCTTAGCAACAGCCTTAACCAAGCGCAGCACCAGATTGATAAAAGGCGACCTGATCAGGCCGCAAAACACATGGAAGGTTTCATAAAACATCTTAGCAACGAAGCATTAAGAAACCAAGCACAGGATAAAGTAAGGACAGTTTTAAATGCTGATGCTCATTTTATAATTGATAGTCTGTTAAGGGGAAAATAGCATAAAAATACTAAAGCCGCAGGATTTTAACTTCCTGTGGCTTTTTTGCATATAAGTAAATTTACTTAAGCCTTCATTAGCTTACAGCGCAAACTTGATTTCTTCCATTCTGCTTAGCTTTGTAGAGTCTAATGTCTGCAATATTAAATAACTCACTAAAATTTAATTCTTTTAAAGACAAATTATTTGTAACTCCTATGCAATAAAATGAAGCTCCTAAGTATATATAGGCAGTTAAAATTGATTTATAATTCTTAAGTTCTATTCCAGCTTCAAGAAGGGTATAACAATTCTCAATAGTTTCTTTATATTTACCTTCAACTCGCAGCATCGTAGCCTTTTGCTGCAATGATATCAAATCTTCTTTTGTCATAGTTGTAACCCCCATTTAAGTTGCACAGTTTATACATTGATTAACAGCTTGTATTTTCTATTTTATTATAGCGTGTGTTAAAGTTCAACAGATTGAGTAACTATGGGGGTGATTTTTGTGGAAACATCATAGATAAAACTATGATGAAGTATATGGTAGTTTTTAGGCTCTACCTGATATAATATAAATTGTGAGAGTAAAATTAGATTTAAAGTGGTGAGAGCATGAAGATATCAATTGAGGAAATCAGTATGGAACTTGATGAAGAGATTATAATCAGGTGTCATGAGGTGAATGATGGCATACTGAAATTGATAAGTAAATTAAAAAAAGAAAAAGCAGTGATTCTTGGCTATGATGAATGTAATATACACAGGCTGCATATTGCGGATGTGTATTATTTTGAGGCAGTAGATAATAAAGTATTTATCTATTGTAAGGACAAGGTGTTTGAGTCGAGGCAGAAGCTTTATGAAATTGTATTGCAATTCTTTAACTGTTATCTTAAGAATGAGGGAAGTTTTCATCCTGAAGATAAATATTAAAATATAAATATTCAAATCAATAATTTATAAAAATCTATTCTACATGTGTTGCGGGGAACTGTAGTATAAGTAAACGAGACTTATAGCCTTAGCTATTGATAATACGGGGTTAGGCTATTTTTTTTTTTGCATAAAAAATCACATTATAGCTGCACTATATATTACAGAATATGGTATAATATAAATTTAAATAAAGCTAACTAGGAGGTTATAAAATGAAAAAAGCTCTTATAGTTATTGACATACAAAACGACTATTTTGAATATGGAAAATTTCCGCTATGGAATACTGAAAATACTTTAAATAATGTGGAAAAAGCTATTGAAAAGGCGAATGACAATAATATACCTGTAATTTTAATTCAGCATATTGCAGATGGCAGCTCATCATTTTTTAATGAAGGTACGGAAGGAGCAGAAATTCATTCAAGGATATTAAAGGCGGCTTCAAATGCAAAGAAAGTAATAAAGAAATTTGCAGACAGCTTTTATGAGACAAACCTAGAGAAAGTATTATCACAGCTTGGAGTAGAAGAAATTCTTGTATGTGGAATGATGACACAAAATTGTATTGTGTTCACTGCCATTTCTAAAGAAGCAGAAAAATATAGTGTAAAGATACTATCTGATTGCTGCACAACTGTAAATGAAGCAGTACACAAAATTGCACTCAAAGGAGTTTCAACACGTGTAGAGCTATTGAATTATAATGAGGCTATATAAAAAGATGCTAAATTAAATAAAAAGCTGGACTCGAGAGGCGTAAGCCTTTAATGAGGATTTGACTAGCTATAAGACAAAGCGGTGAGGTTGTGAAAAATTTTAATATAATGAGAACTGTATGTATAGATGTAGCATTAGTGCTTTTAATAACTCTTATAGTAAGTGTATTTCTAAAAAAGCCTATTATAGTACCTATTATTGAAGGAACCGTGTGCATTCTTTCTCTCATTGGCGCTTACAGTTTTAATAAAAAGATCTCAAGTAGTGAGAACTTAAGTTAATAGCACATACTATAGGTTAACAAAAATGATGCTGCTCTTATGAGAATGGAGCATCTTTTTATTTGTTCTTAATTTCAATTATCGCGATAAAACTTTGAAAAAATTAATTGTCCTTTTCGCTAGAAATATAGTTGTAGTAATAATTAATTGCAGCATCAAAGTTAAAAGAAGCAATGAAGCTGATAATGAACTCGCAGAAACCTATAATCCTATAGACTTTGATGATGCCATGTATCATTGGTATGCATTGTCAAGAATAGTTCTATGACCATTGAAGGAAATAGTACTTCTCACAATACATTTATGCTGCCAACAATATTTTTTATAAACTCATGCATAGTATATTGACATAAAAAATATAGAGGAGTATTATATAATTAATATATTTCGAGAGACGAAGTGTTTGGCGGAGGAAGTAATGTTTGATTTAGATAATATTGTAGATATGCTGATTGACAATAGCAAGAAATTATTTTTTCCTAGTGAATGGATTAACCTTGATATAAAATTTTCAAAAATTGAGATTTTTACGCTGTTGTTTCTTGATAAAAATAAAGAAGCAACAATGACAGAACTAGTAGAATACATTAATTCTCCAATGAGTACAGCAACAGGTATAATAGATAGACTTGTAAGGAATGGATATATTGATAGGGGTAGGAGTGAAACTGACAGAAGGATAGTTGTATTAAAACTTACTGACGCTGGCTCAGAATTAATTACAAATTTTAAAAATTTGATATCATCGTATTTGAAGATGGTTATTGACGAACTAACAGAAGAAGAACAGCAGTTTTTGATAAACATAGTTTTTAAAATTATAAATAAATTACAATCTCAAATATCCGATACTAAGGATGACAATAACAAAACAACTATAAAGAAAATAAATATTGAATAGTTGCCCAGAGTGGGCATTTTTCAAAAGAAATACTTCGGTTATCGTAATATTTGACATAAGTAATAAAAATAAAAATGGAGGTTGAAGTCCTAAATGGACTTCAACGAGCAATTTTCGAGCGGAAGCGAGAGTTTTTAATTGTTCAGTGCTTCCGACAATAAGGAGGAATTATCATGAGAATAATACTATATACAGGAAAAGGTGGAGTTGGAAAAACAAGCATTGCTGCAGCCACAGCTTTGGAAAGTGCCAAACAAGGGATGAAAACTCTTGTTGTAAGCACTGATCCTGCTCACAGTCTTGGAGACTCTTTGGATATAAAATTATCTAATGAACCTCAAGAAATAAGTCAAAATCTTTGGGCACAAGAAATAGATGCAATACATGAGGTGGAAGAAGGTTGGGGGAAGGTTCAAAAATATTTAACTGAACTTTTCACATCAAAAACTGTAAAAGATATTACAACACAAGAGCTCACTGTTTTTCCTGGTATGGAGGATCTGCTAAGTCTTCTAAGAATACTAAAGTATTATAAGGAAGGCAGATTTGACACTATAATTATAGATTGCGCACCAACAGGAGAGACACTTGCATTATTAAGTTTCCCTGAAATGCTGAGATGGTGGATGGAAAAGTTATTTCCTATAAAGAAAAAGGCTATAAAGGTTGCCGGTCCAATTGCTGAGACTATGTTAAAGATACCAATGCCTTCTTCACAAGTTCTTGATGAAATTGACAATATGTATTATCAGCTTGATGAAATGAAAAAAATATTTTCTGATAGAGATATAACCAGCATAAGAATTGTTGTTAATCCTGAAAAGATGGTTATTAAGGAAGCACAAAGAAGTTTTACCTATCTCAATATTTATGATTTTAATGTGGATGCAATTGTAGTTAATAGAGTTATTCCGGACAATGTAACAGACAGCTATTTTAAGGTCTGGAAGGATATTCAGAAAAAGTATAGAGAAAGTATAATTGAAAGTTTTTCGCCATTACCAATATATTATGCTCCATTATTTGAAAATGAGGTTGTAGGAATGCAGATGCTTAATAGAATGGCAGAGGCAGTTTTTAAAAATGAAAATCCAGTTGAAATAAAATTTAATGGAAGGTCGCAAGCAGTTTCTAAAGAAGGAGAGGATTATATTTTAGCCATAAATATGCCTTTTCTAAATAAAGAGGAGCTCTCACTAAACCAAAAGGGCGATGAACTTATTATTAAGGCTGGAAGCATAAAAAGAAATATCACTCTTCCAAGAACACTTTTAAATCTATCAATAAAATCAGCTAAGTTTGAAAATGAAGTATTAAAGATAAGATTTGGAAGTGACAAAAATGAATGAAGCGTTAATTAAAAATATAATTAAATATAAATTAACTAAAGCTGATAAAATATTGAATCAGCTGCCACAAGAAATGTCAGATAACTTAAGAAACTTAAGCAAGATAGTACTAAAAAGTATTAATGAAAGCTCTCAAGAAATCAAAGATGAACCTGTAAACAAGAGCAAAGAAAAAGATGGCCTTAAAAATATTGGAATAGAATAAAGCAGTCATTGTTTGAAAACAATTAGGATATTATCGCGATATCTTCTTATAAAGATAAGAAGATATCGCGATAATACTTTGAAATCAACTATTCTTTCGCTGAAAATATAATTTTGATAATTGATTGCGTGATCATTAATTTTAAGTTGTTAAAAAAGAGGTCAGCTGATCTTTTGCTTCGTCGTATAGGAAAAATATGAATTAATTACTCATTGCTCATAATCCAACTTTTGTCTTCTAAATCTACTGAATTTCAAAGTATTAATAGCAATCTTATAAGCTCATCTGCATTGTAAAAATGTGTACTTGTTTGAAGATTCAATAAAAACTATAATTAATACATGAAAGAATGTTTGTACCTGATTTAATAAAAAGATATTAAATGCTATCTGATTGGAAGTATAATTTCACTTATTACGTTAAGAAAGAGTAGAAGTTTAGTACTAGAAAGGAAATATATTTAGATGGATAACAATGCTTTATGGTACAGAGAAAAACAAATTGAAAGAACTATAAATAATTTAAGAAAACGCAATATGGCGGGATTTTTTGTTAATGATGATATGGAATTAAAAGTGCTTTTAAAAGAACTTATAGCTGAAAATTCTGTAGTAGGGGTAGGCGACTCGATGAGCCTCTTTGAAACAGGTGTTAAAGATTTTCTTCGTGAAGAGAAGTTTAACTTTTTAGATAAGTACAGAGAAGGTATTACAAGTGAAGAAAAAAAGCAAATATATATTGAAAATTTTTCTGCCGATACCTTTATGTGCAGTACAAATGCCTTAACAGAAGATGGAGAACTCTATAATATTGATGGTAATGGAAGCAGAGTTGCACCAATGCTTTATGGACCTAAACAGGTTATTTTAGTAGCCGGAATAAACAAAATAGTTAAGGACATTGAAGAAGCTGAAAAAAGGGTTAGAAGCTATTCTGCTCCCATTGATGCTAAAAGACTAGGCAAAAACACTCCATGCACAACCTTGGGTTATTGTGTAGACTGCAAAAGTCCTAATAGAATATGCAATGATTTTACAATCATTAGAGGACAATTTATTAAAGATAGAATAAAAGTAATTATTGTTGGAAAGCAGTTAGGATATTAATAATTTAGTTTTCAGTTTATTAAATAGATTACATAGATTTTTAGGTGAAGCACAATATAACTTTACTTTTTATTTTAGTCTTAGACCATAAGAGCAAGAATGAGGACGAATTGGAGATAGATTGATTGTTAAAATGAATCCAACAAACATTAATGTGAAAGGACGATGGGTTATGGAGACCAAAATCAATCTTTCCTTTGAAGAGATGTGGGAGAAGATTATGGCTTGTGATAGCAAATATGATGGTTTGTTTTTTACAGCAGTGAAGACAACGAAAATATACTGCCGTCCTTCCTGCAAATCAAGGAAGCCTAAAAAGATAAATGTGGAGTTTTATAATGATATGAATGCGGCTCAGGAAGCTGGCTATCGTCCCTGTAAAAGATGTCAGCCTGAAATCGAAGAATCCCCCAGTGCTAAGATTGTTAAGAATGTAATCAGCTTTTTAGTAAATCATTATAATCAAAACTTAAAATTAAAAGATATATCCGATCAAGTTGGTGTAAGCCCTTATTATTTGGAACGCTTATTTAAACAAGAAACCTCTGAGACGCCGCGTAGTTATTTGGAAAAAATACGCATTGATAAAGCGTCACACCTACTTAAAAGTACAGATTTGACGAACCTTGAGATTTGCTATGAGGTTGGATTTCAGAGTACCTCTAATTTTTATAAAGCCTTCCGAAGCCTGAAAAACTGTTCGCCCAGCCAATATCGAAAGGAGCTTCAAAATGAATTGGATTGATCATGAAGCCTATATAGAACTCTTTCCTCCAAAGGAATTTAATTTTGAAGAGTGTTTAATCTTCTTAGGAAGATCTGATATTGAAGTGCTTCACCAGATTAAAGGCGGCTTTTTGTATAAACTAATAAAGGTGAAGGAATCTTTGATTTTATGCAAAATTAGGTGCACCACTAATTCAATAAAGGTTGAATTTCCAATGAATAATCCATCTGCTAACGAGCGTAAAAAAGCAGGGGAGTATATTTGGGAATGGTTTGACTTAAAACAGAATTTAGATGAATTTTATCAAGTAGCCAATGAAGATGAAATATTAAAGTTACTCGTCCACAAATACTATGGCTTACGGATTATGTGTATTCCTGATTTATTTGAGGCTTTGGTGTGGGCAATTATAGGACAGCAGATTAACTTAGTCTTTGCTTACACTTTAAAGAAGAGATTTGTTGAGCAGTTTGGCGAGTTTATACCCTTTGAAGGAGAAAGATTTTGGCTATTTCCTTCCTTTGAAATTATTGCAGCCTTAGAGGTAGAGGATTTAAAGAAACTTCAATTTACCACCAGAAAGGCTGAATATATCATTGGTATTGCTAAGGATATGAAAAGTGGGAAATTAACTAAGGAAATGTTGCGTGAGAAACATGATTATCATGAGGTGCATAAATTATTAATGTCCATAAGGGGCATAGGAGCATGGACAGCGGATTATGTTATGATGAAAAGTTTACACCAAACATCCGCATTCCCAATTGCGGATGTGGGCCTTCATAATGCCTTAAAGAATTTGCTAGGACTTAAGGGGAAGCCCACTATAGAAGAAATAAAGGAATATGCAGCAAACTGGGAAGGTTGGCAGGCATATGCTACATTTTATCTTTGGAGGACGTTATATGATAAAGAAATATAAATTAGACTATGAATCACCAATTGGCATAATAGAAATAATCGGCACTGAGGAGGCCATCACTTCTATACTATTTTCTGAAGAAAGCAAAAAGAAGAATTTATTACAGGCTGAAACCCCTAAAGCGTTAATTCAGTGCTACAAAGAGCTTGACGAATATTTTAAGGGCTGCCGTAAGGATTTTACTTTCGCATATCAATTTGAAGGAACTGACTTTCAAAAAACAGTATGGAACGCTTTAACGAAAATACCTTATGGCAAAACGGGATCCTATAAGAATATAGCTCTTTCTATAGAAAATGAAAAAGCCGTTAGAGCAGTAGGCAGTGCAAATGGCAAAAATAAATTAAGCATTGTGATTCCTTGTCACCGAATTATCGGCTCCACAGGAAAATTAACCGGCTATGCTGGCGGGTTATGGAGGAAGGAATGGCTCCTTAAGCATGAAAGAGATTTTAAAAGGGACATTACTATTTTTGTTCAACATAATAATGGTCTACGGCATATTTAAATGAACTTACAATAAAATCAAGTGCCTTTTTACTTACCCCTGCTTTATATTATATTTAAATATTCATTATTTCAATAATCACTTGAAATCAATTTCTTATAAATTTCATTAAAAGTAAGTTTTAATGGCGTCTATATAAAGTAATTTGCTATATAAAAAATCCAACCCCAAAATTTTAAACCCATGATTGTTTTTCATTTTAAAGCATTGTATGATTGTCTCAGGCATCGGTGTACTAAAAAATAGGAGAATGATTAATGGTGATAGATAAAGAATACTATGAAATGATT
The DNA here is from genome assembly GCF_016765585.1 of Clostridium rhizosphaerae. Lineage (GTDB taxonomy): Bacteria > Bacillota > Clostridia > Clostridiales > Clostridiaceae > Clostridium_AT > Clostridium_AT rhizosphaerae. The sequence goes on along the minus strand of NZ_JAESWC010000001.1, from coordinate 356,234 downwards.
TTTAAGAGAAAATCTTTTAGGAAATTTAACGACACCCTCAGGCTCTCTAATGATGAACTACGTGATATTAATGAAAAAATTAATACTTTAGTAGCGCTTGTGGACGGTATAGATATTAAATATCGTATTGTGAAAAGGGAAGAAACTACCTGCAAACGAGGGGAGTATTGCCTGCTTATTTATAGCGAAGAAAAAGAGAAGTTTTTATTAAATATTGGATATATGTTTGAACAATTGGATTTGTATTTAGCTTCTAAAGATATTGGAGTATGTTGGTACGGAATGGGAAAAACTCAAGAGTCACAATATGAAAACCTGAAATTTGTCATTATGATGTCTATTGGAAAAGGTGAGCCTAACGAATTTAGAAGAGATTATAGAAAATCCAAAAGAAAAGAAACAGAAGAGATTTGGAGCGGCATTTCAGGTTTTGAGACAATAGCAGAGGTTGTAAAATATGCTCCAAGTGCATGCAATACACAGCCTTGGAGAGTTAATTCTGAAAAGGATAAATTGAAAATATACAGAACAACAACGATTAAATCTATTATGCCTAAGGACAAAGTACCATTTTACAATTCAATTGACATGGGGATTTTTTTGTATTTTTTAGAATTAGCTCTGCTGCATAACCAGATTACTTTTCAGAGAGTTCTTTGTGAGGAAGAGGATAAAGCCGAGTTAATACCTATTGCTATATATAATTTATTTTAACAAAAAATATCAATCAAATAAGTTAACTCACGAAAGCAATTTTCGTGAGTTATTTTATATTTAAATTTGAACCTGAGATTATGCTTTTCTATTAACATTTACAAATTATTTGCTTTTCAATATATCCTACAAATATGATATAATCTAAGATGACTAATTTTATAATATTCTGTAACTATAAACGAGAACCTTGCTATAACTTGAGGAGGAGCTATTTATACATGATTATCTTAATAAATATTCTTATTGTATTTTTACTTGTATTTATGAATGGTTTTTTTGTTGCAACAGAATTTGCAATGGTAAAGGTTAGAAAGTCTAGAATAGAAACATTGGTACTTGAAGGAGACAAAAGTGCAAAAAATACTTTAAAGGTTGTTAATGGCCTAAATTCATACTTATCTGCATGTCAGCTAGGAATAACATTAGCATCTTTAGGTCTAGGATGGGTTGGAGAACCTGCAGTTTCAGATATGCTTATGCCTTTATTTAATTTATTTCACCTTCCTGAAAGTGCAGTACACTCAATTTCATTTGTTTTAGGTTTTGCACTTATAACAGGATTTCATATTGTGCTGGGAGAGCTGGCACCAAAGTCATTGGCTATTATTAGTGCAGAGAAGATAGCTATGTATACAGCGCTGCCTCTCATATTGTTTTATAAATTAACCTACCCTATAATGTGGGCTTTCAATCACAGCACTAACTTAGTTTTAAAGATTTTTGGAATTTCTCAGGTTGATGAACATGAAGCAGCTCATACAGATGAGGAAATAAAGCTTTTAGTTGAAGATAGCTATAAGCATGGCTTAATAGATAAAACTGAATTAACCTTTGTAGATAATATATTTGACTTTTCCGAAACAACTGTAAAAGAAGTAATGATACCTCGTACTGATATGTCATGCATATATTTGGAGGATTCTTTTGATGAGATAATAGCATATGCGTTAGAGGAGCAGCTGACAAGATATCCAGTTTGCAAGGAAAGCAAAGATAATATTGTTGGATTTATTCACATTAAGGATTTATATAAGCAGAAGATTGAGGGAAATACTCAAAACATACAAGATATTATTCGTGAGGTTAAGTTTGTTCCAAAGTCAATGTCCATAAGCGAACTTTTAAAGGTGTTTAAAAAAGAAAAAGCTCAAATGGCTATAGTTATTGATGAATATGGAGGAACCTCAGGATTAGTAACTAATGAAGATATACTAGAAGAAATTGTTGGTGAGATTCAGGACGAGTTTGATGAAGAAGGCGACGAAATTATTAAAACAGAAGAAGGAAATTATATTGTAGAAGGAAAGCTTATTCTTGAAGATGTTAATGAATTATTAAATACAGATATTGAATCAGAAAACATTGATACTATTGGAGGATGGATTTATTCTCAGCTGTCATCCTATCCGCAGATTAATGATAAAGTAGTTTTTGAAAATTACGAGTTTGTTATATTAAAATGTGATAGGAAGAGAATTAGTAAAGTTCTTATTAAAGATATATCAGAAAATTAATGAAAGCCCTGTTAGTTTTAAAAAGAACTAGCGGGGTTTTTTAATCCATTGTGATATCAAGAAAAGAAGATATCACGACAAAGTTTAATAAATTAAGTGCGCTTTTTAAATGAAAAAGCAAAAACAGAACATGAATTCGTATTTTCTATTGACCACGAACTTATGTTCTGATATAATTTACCTGTAAATAAAATACATGGCAGTCATAACAATTAATAATTGCTATGGATTTAGTAGGAATACAGGAGGCAATTATGAAAATTCTTGCGAAGCCCGTTGACATGGTGTGCTGGTTTGAAAAAACAGGCGTGCCTCATCCGATTAGATTCAAGATTACAAGCGAAGATGAAAGCGAAAAGGTAATAAAAGTTGATAAGGTCTTTGCCGTAGACAAGGAAAGATTGGTTGGGAATGATATGCTTGTTTTTAAATGCCAAAGTGTAATCAACAACACACAAAAAATATTCGAACTAAAATATGAGCTTCGAACCTGTAGATGGATTTTATTTAAAATGTAAATTATAATTGTTAATCAAATAAAGAAAGCCTCTGTCTGTCCCTCTTTGAAAAAAATCAAAGATTGGAAGACAGAGGCTTTTGCTTTGTATTTATCTGTAGATTATAATTAATATTATACTTATAAAGTTTTTATATAATATGGAGGAAAAGTTCATGGGTTTAGCTTCAATTGATGACTATATTAGTAGTTTAGATGAGAATAGAAAAGAGTGCATTTGTGATTTTGTTGCTTTCATGAAAACAGAATTTCCGGGAATCACACCTAGAATCTGTTTTGCAATGCCAATGTGGTGGATAGGTATGAAAATGTACGATGGTTATGTAGGTATCTCCACAGCAAAAAAACACTATTCGATACATTTCCACGATGAAGAATATATTTCAGATATGAAAAAGTCCTTGCTAAGTTGTAGATTTGGAAAGAGATGTATTAATATCAAATATGATGATGAACAATCTATATCTGTCGTTAAACAAAACGTAAAGGATTATTTCAACAGCAAATTATCAGGAAAGTTTTAGTATATATTTTTTAAAAGGCCGAAGTAGTTATACATATAGAATGGTTTCATCTATGTAAACTATTGTTTATCTAACAAAAAGAAAGAAGAGGTTTATATGAAGTTTAATAAAAAGTTGATGATAGATTTATTAATATTAATTGTTCCAATAATTATTATGCTTTTACTTATGCCGATTTTACCTGATAAAATCTCTATTCACAGAAGTATTACCGGCACAAGAAGTTATATTGATAAGAAGTATTCTTTTATTTTAGGAATACTTCCATTTGTAATATATAAGTTAAAATATGATAAAAAATAGTATTTTGGATGGTTTTATATTGTTCAATAATTGAGTAATAAAGATTAATTATTATAATATGTAGGCACAAATAAATCATAGAAGTGGGGAACTAAAAAATGAAAGAGGATATATATACTTATTTAGAGAAGTTTGAAGAACAAACAAAGCAAAGATTTTGCGATTTACATAAACTTATTTATGAAAGTACTTCCAGTAACATTGATGAAAAATTGTGGGCTAAACTACCTTCATTTTATGTAAATGATAATTTCGTTCGACTTATTCCTTTTAAAGACCATATTAATATTGTGGCAAAATCAGTAGTTTTTCATAAGGATGAATTGTTAGGATATAAAATAACACCTAAAGGTATGCTGCAAATTTTTCACAATCAACAGGTTCCATGTGAATTATTAAAAACAATATTTAGAGAAAGCTTTGAATAAGGTTGGCTCATAAAACTTTTTAATAGTGAACCAGCGTATTAGATAGATACTTATAAAAGGAGATATAATAATGAAGTATGAATATAAAAAACATGAAAAATAAATTTATATTTCTGTTTTCTTATCGCGATATCTTCTTATCCAGATATCGCGATAAAGCTTTTATACATCACTATTTTTCAGGCTGAAAAGTTGATTGTAGTAAGAGTTAATGCCTAACTTTATTAATTCTTCGTTGCATCAACTGCATGACCGCCGAATTCATTTCTAAGAGCAGCTACGACTTTTCCTGTAAAGGTGTCGTCCTGAAGGGATCGGTATCTCATCATAAGAGACATTGCTATAACAGGAGTAGGAACCCCTAGGTCAAGTGCAGTCTCAACAGTCCATTTTCCTTCGCCGGAAGAGTACATTGTGCCTTTAATATTATCTAGATTTTTATCTTTATTAAAAGCTGATTCTGTGAGCTCCATAAGCCAGCTTCTAATAACTGAACCGTTGTTCCAAACTTTAGCAACTTTTTCATAATCTATATCAAAATCACTTTTTTCCAAAACCTCAAAACCTTCAGCAATGGCTTGCATCATACCGTATTCTATACCGTTATGTACCATTTTAGTAAAGTGGCCGCTGCCTGGTTTTCCAACATGAAGGTATCCATTTTCTACAGAAATATCTTTAAAAATTTGTTCGCAGTATTTAACTGCTCCATTTTCTCCGCCTATCATTGTGCAGGCTCCCTGCAGAGCTCCGGAAGTTCCGCCGCTTGTTCCGCAATCAATAAAATCAATTTGCTTTTCCTTTAAAAGCTCATATCTTTTGATAGAGTCTTTATAATTTGAGTTTCCTCCGTCGATTATTATGTCGTTAGGTTCTAGATAATTGACTAATTCATTTATAACTGAGTCTACTATTTCCCCAGCTGGAACCATAAGCCATATTACACGTCTTTTTGACATTTTTTCTACCATAGCCTTTAAGCTGTAGGCACCCTCAGCACCTTCACTTATTATATTGTCCACATTTTCTTTAAGAGTATCATAGGCAAAAACAGAGTGCTTATTTCCTAGTAAATTTAATGCTATATTATAACCCATTTTTCCGAGTCCAACTATTCCTATATTCATTTCATTTCCTCCGTTCATTGTAGCACTGAGCAATTTATATGGATTCCCAAGCAAGTATTCTATTAAAGCTATATGATTTTGCTTGGTTAAAATATAAATGGGCTGTCCTAGAAACAGGTAAACCTTGAGTGTTATTTAAATACCTCGAAATGTCTGATTCAAACAACACAGCAGTTTAATATGCTTAGGACAGACCGCTTACATGAATTTTAAAACTAAATTATAACACTTGCTATTAAAACAAGTACCAATCCCATTACGGATATTAAGGTTTCAAGTACTGACCAGGATTTTAAGGTTTCAGGTATTGAAAGATTAAAGTATTCTTTAAATATCCAGAATCCAGGGTCATTAACATGTGAGAATATTAAGCTTCCTGCACCGGTTGCCAAAACCATAAGCTCAGGGCTTACGTGGCCCATGCCTATCAGCGGTGCTGCAATTCCAGCTGCTGTCATACCAGCCACTGTAGCTGATCCAAGAGCTATTCTTAGTACTGCTGCTATAAGCCAAGCTAAAATAAGCGGTGAAAGGTGTGAACCTGTCATTAATACTTTAATATACTTGTCAACTCCGCTGTCTACAAGTACTTGTTTGAATGCTCCGCCGCCGCCGATTATTAACATTATCATCGCTATTGAGGCTATGGCTTCAGTTAAGGTCTTGTTGATTTCAGGCATCTTCTTTCCTTTGTTAAGTCCAAAAGTAAATAAAGCAATAATTACTGCAATCAATAATGCGATTGTTGGATCGCCAAGGAAAGTTACAAAAGGAATAAGTGCTGATTTTGGAGCTGAAATTGTTATAATCGCTCTTAGAGCCATTAATATAACAGGTACTAAAGCAGTAAATATGCTTACGCCGAACCCAGGCATTTCTTCTTCTGTAAAAGTCTTTGGATTATAAAGGTTTGTTGGAATAGGATGCTCCATTTTCTTTAAGAATAATGTAAATACAGGTCCTGCTACAATAACAGTAGGAATAGCGATAATTATACCGTAAAGTAAAGTCTTAGCTATATCAGCTTTGTAAACTCCGGCTATTGCTGTTGGTCCTGGATGTGGAGGTAAAAATCCATGAGTAACTGATAAAGCAGCAGCCATAGGTACTCCTATATAAAGTAATGGCAATTCAGCTTCAGCAGCTATAGAAAATACTAGAGGTATAAGAAGTACGAAACCTATTTCATAAAATAATGCTATACCAACTACAAATCCAGTAATAACAACTGCCCATTGAATTCTCTTTTTACCAAATTTCTTGATAAGTGTTGTAGCTATTCTTGAAGCTGCTCCGCTGTCAGCCATCATCTTTCCGAGCATAGCTCCAAAACCAAGAATAAGTGCCAAGCTTCCTAGAGTACCGCCAACTCCGCCGGTTATAGAGCTTACAACCTTAGGAAGAGGCATTCCCTCTAAAATACCAACCGCAAGAGCAACAAGAATTAAAGAAACAAAACCGTTAAGTTTAAAGCCAATCATTAATATTAATAATAAAATAACACCAATACCGACAACTACTAATGGCATAAGTAAATTCCTCCTTTTAGTCAGAAGCACTGAGTAGTTTAGACCACTCGCTCCCGCTCATAAACTAGTCATTAAAGCCCATTTAGAGCTTTAACCTCCTTAATTTTCTTCTTGAATTAAACTGATATTATAAAATTCATCCTTGAGCTTTCCGTAAAGTCTTTCGTATACTGCAAAGTTTTTCATGTAAGCCTTATGATTCTTTGCATCAGGCTCAAAAGTCTTTGATATAGGTACTAGTTTTTCTACTTCTTCTACTTTATTTATAATTCCTAGTGATTTCATTCCTAGTACAGCTGCACCAAGACATGAGCTTTCATAGCTTTCAGCAATTACTACTTTTTTATTAAATACATCGGCAAGCATTTGTACCCAAAGCTCAGAGCGTACAAAACCGCCTGTTGCGTAGATTGTGTCTATTTCCCCAGTTGTTTCTTGAAGAGCTTTTCCAACGCTATATACCCCATATATCACCCCTTCTAATAATGCTCTTAAGAAATGTTCTCTTTTATGCTTTATATTAATTCCAAAGTATACACCTTTGGAATAAGCATCCCAATGAGGAGCTCTTTCACCCAAAAGATAAGGCAGGAATATAAGTCCGTCTGACCCTGGAGCTACCTTTGCTGCTTCATCAGTCATAATTTCATAAGTATCGATATTAAGCTTTTTAGCTGCTTCTAATTCCAATGGAGAGAAGTTGTCTCTGAACCATCTGAAAACTATTCCGCCGTTATTTACAGGTCCGCCAAGAACATAATGCTCTTCGCTTAGAATGTAGCTGAAGATTCTTTCAGACTCATCATTTTTGGCCTTATCAGAAATAATCCTTATAGCTCCGCTTGTTCCTATGGTAACTGCAGCGTCACCCTTTTTAATTGCATTTGCACCAAGGTTTGCAAGACAGCCATCGCTTGCACCGACAACAAAAGGTGTATCTATAGATATATTCATGTAGGTTGCATATTCCTTGTTTAAACCTTTAATGCTGTAGGTTGTTGAAACAGGAATAGACAATTTGTCTTCAGTAATACCAACCAAGTCTAAAGCGGTTTTATTCCATTTTAAATCGTATATATCAAATAGACCTGTTGCAGAAGCTATAGAATGGTCTACTATGTATTCACCAAAGAACTTGAAGAATACATATTCTTTTATAGATATAAATTTATAGGTTTTGTTAAATATATCAGGCATATTGTCTCTAAGCCAGCAAAGCTTGCAAAGAGGGGACATAGGATGAATAGGTGTACCTGTCCTCATATAGATTTCATGACCTTCAATGCTGGTTTTAATCTTATCAGCATAGTCTTTGCTTCTGGTATCAGCCCATATAATGCAATCTGTTAAAGGCTTTCCGTCTTTATCCATAGCTATAACACTATGCATTGCACTGCTGAAGGAAATTCCTAAAAGCTCGTTGCCTTTTGTGTTATTATCGGAAACTACACCTTTAATAGACTCAACAACAGCATTAAGCATTTCAACAGGACTTTGTTCGCTCCACGAAGGTTCAGGATTGTAAATAGGATATAAAATATTTTGCTTAGAAATAACGTTTCCATCTAAATCGAAAGCAATTGACTTTGTGCTGGTTGTACCAATATCAACCCCAATAATGTATTTCATAATAGCCCTCCCTTTTATAAAACGTTTACAAACATAGTATTGTAAAGGTATAGGATAACCTATACAAAGATGTGAAAAAATATTAATTTATAAAAATTATTTTCTTTATTAATACTTTATGCTTGTACATAAGTTGAATATGAAAAAAATTTTCTTTGTTTATATTATAGCATGTTGATTTTTAAAATCAAGAAAAAAATTTTCCACATAAAAAATCAGCATCTATACAATGCAAAAGTTCTTACATTGTATAGATGCTGATTTAAAATCTTTTAAGAGCGATACCTTTTCTCATATCCTCAAGACTTTTAAGGGTTTCTGTTTTTCTCTTTATAGCTACCCCTACATAAAGGCAGTCGATAATGGCTAAGGAGGTAATTCTTGATTCCATTGCCTCGCTTCTAAACATGGATTCATTTCCGTAGCATACCAGTGTTATATCAGAAACTTTTGATATAGGAGATTTTGCATTACTTGTAATTGAAATGATTTTTATGTTCTTTTGCCTTGCAAGATTTATAGTCTCAATCAATTCTTTGTTGCTTCCTGAATTTGAAAAAGCAATTATAACATCATTTTCGTTAGACATAGAGGCATACATAGCCTGCCAGTGAGAGTCAGAGGCAGAAACACAGTTTAAGCCAGTTCTAAGAAATTTATGATGAGCATCCTGTGCTATGATTCCTGAACCTCCCATTCCGAAGAACATAATTCTTTGAGCCTTTAAAATCATTGACACTGCAGCCTCAAGATCTGAGCTTTTATTTATTTTAAAGGTATTTTCAATACTGTATATATTTGAAGCCATTATTTTGTGCATTAAGATATACATATCATCATTTTCTTTTATTTCTTCATAAATATTTTCAATAGGCTCAACTATAGCAGCAGCTAAATTTATCTTTAAATCTTGATAGCCTTTATAGCCGAGCTTATTGCACAGTCTGAAAACTGTTGTTTCACTGGCGCTGCTGTTGTCTGCAAGCTCTGTTATTGAAATATGTATTATTTCCTTTGGGTTTTCAAGTATATATTTAGCTACTTTCTTTTCTGCTGTATTTAATGAAGTATAAGTCTCTTTTATTCTATCTAAACAACCTTTATTATCATCTTGCATAGAATTTCTCCTTCTTTATCAATGATTATAATCATAATTATATTGTAGTCTTATTTAAGATACAATATTGCTCGGTATTTATTTTTGCAGAATATATATTATGTATATTTAAAAAATTAGTAAAGTGAAATTGATATGAGATTTGTAAAGAAACTTTAAGCATGGTTTGACAAATAATGTATTTTAGCCTAAACTTAATATAGCGACTTAATAAAGTTACTGTATTAAGTAATGCTATAGCATTTAAAGAGAGTAAAATCAGGAGGCTGACTAATTGTTAAAGGCAAACCGAACTCAGATGAAAGAGATAAATAAGAATATCTTAAGACAAGTTTTAAAAGAGAGTAGAAAAGCTACAAAGCCTGAATTAGCTGCATTAACAGAATTAAGTGTTGTTACAGTTAATGCTCTAATAAGTGAAATGGTTACTGCAGGAGAAGTGATAGAAGGGGAGGAAGTTCCATCTAATGGTGGGAGGCCATCTAAGCAATATGTTTATAATGGAAACTATAGAAAAGCAATAATTATTTATGGATACGAAGATGATAATCAAGATTTGTTTCACATGCTGGTTATTAACTCTTTTGGAGAGTGCTTAGAACGCAAAAAAGAATATTATGCAAATGTTGTTACAGATAGTTTTGATAAGTGGATAGAGACAGCCTTTAAAACATATGAAAATATTTCGGAAATAGTATTTGGCCTTCCGGGAGCAGAGGAAAATGGGATAATTTATGTACATGATTATCCAGGTATTATCGGAGATAAATTTTTATCTTATTATCAAGAAAAATACCAAGCTCCAGTTTTTTATGAAAATGACATCAATGCTACCGTATGTGGATTCTATATGCGCCAAAATACTGAAACAGTTCAAACGGTGGTGGGGCTTTATTATCCACGTGTGTATGGACCGGGAGCAGGCGTTGTAATAAAAGGAGAGATATATAGAGGATGTAAAAATTTTGCCGGAGAAGTTGGATGGATACCTTTAAGTCCATCTTGGAATGAAGTAGATTATAATAATTCTGAAGAAGTAGTTCTTATGCTTAGTCAAATTGTAGTTGTGTACAGTTGTGTTTTAGCTCCGGAACGTATTATGTTTTATGGAGACTTTTTGACAGAAGAGATTTTAAAAGAGCTAATATCGAGAGTTCAAAAGCTTCTTAATGGAAATTTTTTGCCGAACATTGAATTTGAAAAGAACATTGAAAAAGACTTTGAATACGGAATGGTTCGTATAGCACTTAGTAGGTTGGAAAGAAATGGGGGAGTTAAAGAATGGTATTAACAGTTTTATTAATTATAATTTATATAGCATTTATTAGTCTTGGGCTGCCGGATTCGCTTTTAGGCTCAGCTTGGCCGTCTATGTATCCAAGCATGGGGGTGCCAATTTCTTATGCCGGGATTGTTTCAATGATTATAGCTGGAGGAACTATTATATCCAGTTTATTTAGCGATAAGGTTATCAGGAAATTTGGAACCGGTTTAGTTACCTGCATCAGTGTATTGATGACAGCAGCGGCATTATTAGGCTTTTCCATAAGCAACAAGTTTTTTCAGCTTTGTCTGTTTGCAGTTCCATTAGGACTTGGAGCTGGTTCAGTAGACGCTGCACTCAATAACTTTGTAGCGCTAAAATATAAAGCAAAACATATGAGCTGGCTTCATTGCTTTTGGGGTGTTGGAGCTATGACAGGACCAATTATTATGTCATATTGTTTAGAGCGAGGAGCTATCTTTCAGTTAGGCTATCGTATTGTTGCGATTATTCAGTTTAGCCTGGTCGCTATATTAATTATTACCTTGCCATTTTGGAAGAAGGCAGTACCAAATAATAATACTCAGCTTGGCAGTGAACAAGAACAAGAGCATAAAATAATAAGTAAAAAGGAGCTTTTAAAGCTTCCTGGAGCAAAACCTGCATTGATAGCCTTCTTCTGCTACTGTTCTATAGAAGGAACAACAGGTCTATGGGGAAGCAGCTTTGCAGTTATGACCCAAGGAATTCAAGCAGAAACAGCTGCAAAATGGGCATCACTTTTTTATTTTGGTATCACTTTTGGCAGGTTCTTGTCAGGCTTTATTACACTCAAGTTGAGCAATAGACAAATGATTAGGTTGGGAGAAGTTTTAATTGGGGCAGGTATAATTTTGATTATGCTTCCTTTTGGGAAAGTTACATCACTAATAGGCTTTATAATGACAGGAATAGGCTGTGCACCAATATATCCAAGTATGCTGCACGAAACTCCTAAGAACTTTGGGGCAGAATATTCTCAATCAATTATGGGAGTACAAATGGCATGTGCCTACATAGGAAGCACCTTTATGCCGCCTCTATTTGGTATTTTGGCATCGCATATAGGATATTCACTTATGCCTTTCTACACAGGCGGTATACTTGTGCTTATGTTTATAATGGTAGAGATGCTAAATAAGCGTGTAGATGCTAAGAAAGAACTTTTGTCATAGAAATATGATTAGCGGAAGCGGCAGATAGGATTTTTATAAAGAAACACATAAATCCGTTTGCAGCTTCCGCTTTTGATCTTTCTTAACTCTTTTTATTTTTTAGATAGTAATATACCGGTAGTCCCAATAAAGTTATAACTGTACCAAAAACAGCATAGGAAATGTTAGTTATCAATGTGCTTATAATTATATAAATACTTCCTACTATTCCTATAAGGGGTACTACAGGATACAAAGGAACTCTATAAGAGGTTTTTATGTGCTTAAACTTTTTTCTCAATATAAAGATTCCAGCTATGGCCATTGTGAAGAATATCCATAATATAAACATTACCAGGTCAGTAAGCGTGTTAAAGGAACCTGACAAAACATACAAAGATGCCAATACAACTACAAGTATGAAAGAATTGATTGGTGTTTGAAGTTTTTTATTTAGACTTCCTAAAGCATCTGAGAAAGGAAGTTGCTTGTCTTGAGCCATAGCAAAAGGTATACGCACTCCGGTCATCATATAACCATTTAATGCACCAAAAATTGAAATAGCTATTCCTGCAGAAATAAATTTAGCACCTACACTTCCAAACAGTACTGTGGCAGCATCTGAAGCTGGTTTGCCTGAATTTATAATAGCATCAACAGGCATAATTTTTATTAGTGCAATATTTATCAAGGTATAAACAACTATAACTAAGGATAGACCTAGTATTATTGATCTTGGCAAATCCTTTTTAGGATTCTTCAATTCTCCTGCCATATTTCCGATACTGACCCAGCCGTCATAGGCCCAAAGGGTACCTAGTATAGCTGCCCCCAAACCTTTAAAGGCTGACTGTCCTCCTGTATTAAGTACAATTCCCTTAGCTGTTCCATTCATGAAGCCCAATATAATTATCACTGCTATAGGTACAAGCTTGGCTATTGTTGCAACAACTTGTATTTTCCCTCCAAGCTTTGTAGATATAATATTCATTGCAGCTATAAAAAATAAGAAGAATATAGCTAACAGCTGCTGCTGAGTATGGTTTAAATCTATAAAGGAAGTTAACTGGGTAGCTAGTATAATAGCTTGTGCAGCAACAGAGCCGGGAACATATACTACAGTTTGTACCCATCCAAATAAAAATGCCCACTTATCTCCGTACAGTTCTTTTAGATAAATAAATACACCACCAGTTTTAGGTATAGCAACTGCGATTTCTGCAATAGTAAGTCCAGAGGCTACAGTAATAAGTCCTCCTATGACCCAAGCCATAATTCCCATAATAGGTGAGCCTGCATTCTTAAAAACTATAGCTGGTTTAAAGAAAATTCCTGATCCAATAACCATTCCTATAACTATTGTTATAGATGCTAATAATCCAAGCTCTTTTTTTAATTTAGTACTGGATTGTTCCATATTCATCAACTCCTATTCAGTATTAATATGATTGCTTATTATGAAATTTTTCCGTCACTGTATTATATTCGATGAAGGATTTTAATATCCTTCTAAATTGATAAATTATTCACAATATTTTGCTTTTGTTTTTAACTGAAGAATTAATGATAATTAAAAGTGATAGCCGTAAATATACAAATAATATTTCATACTTTGTCTTAAATAAAAGCTGTAAAAGATGTATTAAATAGGATAAGATTAAGATAAGCGTGGTAGAAAAATTTTGAAAAGAAATACGGAAATTAAATATAGACAAAAATAATTAGGAGGTTATTTAAATTATGGATACAAATATAGTGAAATTAAATTTAAAAGAATTTTATAACCAAGAAGCTGAATTAAGAAATATATCTGAAAAACAAGAATGGAAGAAGAGTCAAAGAGATCAATTTTTAAGTTATGTAAAGTCAGAGAATAAAAACTCCTTATTGGAAATAGGGGCTGGTACAGGCAATGATAGTCAATTCTTTATGAATTGGGGATTAAGTGTTATAGCTATTGATTTATCTAGTAAAATGATTAGATTGTGTAAGGAAAAAGGCATTGAAGCGTATGAACTGGATTTTTATAATATCTCAAATTTAAATAAAAAATTTGATTGTATATGGTCTATGAATAGCCTTTTGCACGTGCCCAAAACTGATTTACCTAAAGTTTTGAATGAAATTAATTCGGTACTTAATGAAAAAGGATTATTCTATATGGGGGTATATGGAGGCGAGGATTCAGAAAGAGAGTTTGTAAATGAAGTTGCAAATACTCCACGCTTTTTCTCATCATACTCTGAAGGTAAGCTTAAAGAAGTGTTAAGTGAGGTTTTCGATATAATTGAATTTGAACAGATTGATGTTGGCAGAAATATGGATTTTCAAGCTGTAATTATGAGAAAGAAGTGATTTTAATGATATTAAATTACAGCATTTTAAGGAGGCTGCAGAAAAAATGCAGGAATAATTTCAGACACATGCTATAAGTGAATATATAAGACAACAAAGAATATGATATATTTAGAAGTTGGAGTATTCTTTTAAATAAACTAATTGAAATACTACATCGTATTACAAGTAAAGTAAAAGTTCTGGGGGAGTAAGCTTGAAAATAAATAAAATTATTATAGTCTTTATTGCCATATTTTTAATTTTATTAGTTGGGTATTTAATTAATATTGAGAATGATGGAGATAAAATAGTAGTTGAAAAACAAGTCATTGGATCAGATAAATATAAGCTTTACTATGAGATTACCGATAGCAAAGAAGTTAAAGATGTAAAGACTATTCTTAAGAGAATTAACTGGGAAAATGCAAAAGTAAGTATGGCGTATCCTCCTCAATATAAATTTCATTTTGAACATATTGGAGAAGATCAGAAAGCAAAAGAACTTATTTATGAATTATGGATAAGTCCCAATAAAGATAAGATAGAGCTCGTTATAGATAATGAAGGAAAGTATATTCAATTAAGCAAAAAAGATTCCGAAGAGTTGTTTAAGATAATTACTTGTAAAAGTTTGGGTGATGATTAACAAGGTATTATAACTATAGAAACTAACATTATACTAGAAATAGATAAGTGGGAGTGTTTTGCAGCATCCCCATATATCTAGATTTAAGACGGATTTTTTTATATACCAATATTCTTAAAAGCAAATATAATTTTCATGCTGATATTAATAACGAAATAATTAAAGTGTTTGAGTAGCAGAATCAACCTTAACTTCAACTGCTGCTCGTGACCAAGGAAATTTGCTTTTCACTTCTTCAAAGGCAGTCCCTTCTTTTATGAAGGCTGCAGTGCCGCTTATTAAAAATCCGGTACCCATTGAATGAAAGCCTTGAACTTCACGGCTGCCTAAGGTCATAAGCACTTTATTATTCTTATTAACATTAGCTTCAGTAACTTTCATAGTTCCTGCAGGAAATATTATTTTTCCATCCTCAGAAATCTTTAAGTAGCTATTCCATGTATTAACTATATGGGGCTCATTTTCACCTTGTGTTACGATGGACACCACACCTTCATGATTTAAAACCTCTAACATTTTTTTAGGAAACATTTTTTATCCTCCTTTATCAATTATCCTAAGTATATTTTGCTCAATAAAAATTATATTACTTAAAAATTTTAGATTCTATGACATTTGTTACGGAAGCAGCTTTTGTTTTTAAATTACTTGTAAAAATACAATTTATTAAATAAGAGGGAGTGGGAACTTATGGCGTTAAAAACAGGAAGATTTTACGAATGCGCTAAGGTTGAAATAGATAGAGATAGATGCAATGTTTGTGGGCTATGTACTAAGGTATGCAAGGGAGCACCATTATTTATTGAGGATAAAATGGTTAAAGTAGATCATAATCGAGTGTTTGGATGTATTGCATGCGGACAATGCATGGCGGTATGCCCAAATAAAGCAATAAAGGTCAACGGAAGAGATATGACTCCGGATGATGTTATTGAGATGCCTAATAATGAAAGCATAGCTGATTATGAAAGTATAAAATCATTAATGATATCACGCAGAAGTGTGAGAGATTACAATGAACAAAAGATTGAAAGCGAGATTATACAAAAAATATTGGAGGCTGCATCAACTGCACCTAATGGTCTCGGAAGTTCTGACGTTGAAGTTATGGTATTAGACAATAAAGAAAAGGTTCAAGAATTTACTTTGGATTTAGTTAATGTGCTTAAAAAGAACAAATGGCTTTTTTCACCTGCTATGCTTAAGATTTATAGACCTTTTATGGGTAAAGAAAATTATGACTCGCTTAAATCCTTTGCAGCAACTGCTCTTGATACATTTATAAATAAATATGATGAAGGAATAAACTGGTTAACTTACTCTGCACCATTAGCAATGTTCTTTCATGCATCCAAGTATGCTGATCCTGCTGATCCTTATGTTGCTGCAACTTATGCAATGATTGGAGCACAAGCATTAGGACTTGGAAGCTGCATGCTGGGTACACCGAATATTTTATTAAACATTTTTGGAAAAACAATAAAACAAAAATATGAAATACCATTAAAAAATAAAAACGGCATAATGGTTATTTTTGGATACCCTAGTATAAAATATAGCTTTGCATTGAAAAGAAGGTTTGCAAATATTAAATTTCATTAATTTAACTCCTTGTGCTAGTTCAGCTAACTATGCTCCGATATATAAAATATGTTCCAAGAACTGTTCACTTCGCAAAGAAATTCTAAGTGAAGGAATAGCCATAAAACTAAGTGTTTTCGTTAAACTCATACCTCAAACAAACGAACAACACTAAAGTTTTATACCTATTCCTTCACTAAGAACTTCTAGTTGCTTGCTCAATGTTCTTTCTACATATTTTATATATCTATGCAGGTTAGCTGAACTAGCACAACCCGTTAAGTTATATCTTAAAATATAAAATTGAAATATATATTTTGATTTTTAATGGGAAATATAAATGTAAAGTTACAAAGATAAAGGAGATTTAATATGGATAAAAATAATGCAAAAAATAAAAAAGAAGTAATTAGAGGCAGAATAAAAGGAACAAGTGCTTTTGATATAGAGCAAGCTGATGAGATAAGTGAGATATCTTGGTCAAATAATGATTATGACCATTCTAAAGACAACAATAGCTGCCAGCCTGGCAAATAATTTAAATTATTTTTATTAAGTTGAATACTTTACCATTAACTAGACAAAATTCTTTATATAGGAAGTAATAATCTAATTACATTGAGCTGTCCCATAAGTCCTTGAAGATTAGACGTTTTGGGACAGCTCAATGAAAAGATTATTAATACTTTCTATATGGAATAAATATTTTAGGGAGATAGTTATGGTAAAGTTAAATTTTTTAAAAAAGATAAATATAAGAAATGGTAAGCTTATTTGCTGCAGTATTTTTGGAGCTGCTGCATTATTTTCTATTTCTTTTAATTTTGGAGAGAGACTTTATGTTAAACAAAATAATATACCTGATACAGCAGTTTTTAATTCAGGTCAACTAGCACAAGTAGATTTTAAGGATGAAATAATTATTTATGATGAAATGCATAGAATGGCTAACAGCAAGCTTTCATCAGATCACAAAGATAAAAGCGGCAAACTTGAAATAAACAGTAAGCAGCTTGAAGCAGTGAGAGAAATAGTCAAGCAGATGAATTATCCAGATAAAAACTATATATTTGAAGTTATTGATAGATGGGATAAAGGTAATTTTGATTATATTGGTGATGAGCATAATTATTTTTGGATAAGGCTTGGAGGCAATGCAGGACCAGCGGCAGAGGCTCATTAAGATTAGAGTAAAAATTTGCATATAGAATTCATACATAAGATTTCAAGTTACTTAGAATAATAAGTTATATAAACCAACTATATAGCTTCAATTTGTAAACTGCTACTATAAAAGCTTAGGCAGATTTACTTTGAAAGCTATAAAATCAAGGAGGTATTTTTATGGAAGACAGAAGAAGAGATGACAATGACGGTTTTGGTATAGGTCATTTCATAACAAGAATAATTGTTTCAGCAATAGTTTTAGCTATAGTAGCATTTTTAACACCAGGTTTCACTATTAATGGGATATGGACACTACTCATAGCTGCTGTAGTAATAGCTGGATTAGATTATCTAATACAAAAGTTTACAGGCTTTAATGCAAGCCCATTTGGAAGAGGACTTACAGGCTTTATAGTTTCTGCAGCTATTATATACCTTACAAGCTACATTGTTACAGGCTTTCGTGTTGGATTAATAAGTGCACTGATAGCAGCACTTCTTATAGGAGTAATTGATTCTTTCCTCCCAGGCGGAAAGAGAGTTATGTAAGTAGTTTGTTAAATAAGAGAGTCTTAAGTCATCATGATTTAAGACTCTTTTAAATTGAATTATAAATAATGGCTGTTTCTAAATTCTGTAGGAGTAACTCCGACAAGTTCTTTAAAGGCTTTTGTAAAATGACTTTGATCATAAAAGCCAAGTAGTGAAGCTATTTCTAGAATACTGCTTGTAGAATTTAGCAGCAGAGTTTTTGCTCTTTCAACCTTTATTTTTTTTGCATATTGCATAATAGTAACACCCATATGTTTCTTAAAACAATCTGAAGCATATCCTTTGGATATATTAAGGCTTTTGGCAAGAGCCTCAACAGTTGTATGAGCCTCTATATTAATGTGCAGATATTGAAGCATTTTATTAACTATAAAACTGTCAGTAACCTCGGCGTCGTAAATTAATAAATCCAGATATGCTGAAGCAATTTCAACTTCAAAAATTTGAAGCTCTTTTATAGTTGAAGCCTTTGATATTTTCCTATAAAACTTGTTATAAAGAAGATGAAGATTCTGAGCATAAGTGCCTTTTGTAAGAATTTCTCTTATGTAAACTGCATTCCATATAAATAAGTCTATTTTCTTATTTTCAAAAGAAACCTCGTCTTCTATTTCTTCTAATTGTTTATTCTTTATTAAATCAATGATTATCTGCTTTGAATTTGATTCAATTAAAGTAGATATTGTAGGATTAAAAAAATATTTATCTGATATAAAATCTAAATCCAAAATTCAGCCTCCTTTATAAGGATACAAAACTACTCTCTAAAATTAATCTAACATTATAAAAATATACGGTCAATACATAACTCACATAATTTATATACAAAAAATATTAATACAGTACAAGACTTAAATTTTCACTTTGATATAATACGAAGCATAAAGACCAAAATAATAATAAAAATAAACAGGAGGCAATTATGAATAAACATGCCGTATACCATGTAGTAGATGTACCCTACGCTTACGCAAAGGACAAGGATACCTTAACCGTTAGAATAAGAACTGCTAGAAATGACGTTAAAGTTTGCAAGGTTTATTATAAATGCAGATATGATTGGACAAATCCTTTTGAAGTACAGGAAATGAAGTTAATGTCTCAGTCGGAATTATTTGATTATTATGAAGCAGATATAAAGGTAGAAAAGAATAGATATAGATATTTCTTTGAACTTTTAGATAATGAAGGAAACAACATATATTTTGATGATAGGGGATTTAGAGGAGAGGTAGAAAAACCAGAAGCTACAGGCTTCCAATTTGCTTATATCGGTGAAGCTGATGTTTATGAAGAAGTAAAGTGGCTTCAGGAGGCGGTAGTTTATCAAGTTTTCCCTGATCGTTTTTATAATGGAGACAAGGCTAACGACCCTGAAAATACTGAAAAGTGGGGAGGAGAGATAACTCAAAAATCTATGTTTGGCGGAGATCTTCAAGGTATTATTGAAAAACTAGATTATTTAAAGGAATTAGGAATAACTCTTTTATATTTGACTCCAGTATTTAAATCTACCTCAAATCATAAGTACAATACTGCAGATTATTTTGATATAGATACTCAGTTTGGAACTATTGAGACTGCTAAAGAGCTTGTAGTGGGATGTCATGAAAGAGGAATAAAGATAGTATTTGATGCTGTATTTAATCATTCCGGAAGTGATTTCTTCGCCTTTGAAGACCTTTTAAAGAACCAGGAAAACTCAAAGTATAAGGATTGGTATTTCCCATATGAATATCCTGTAAGCCTTGAAAAGATTAACTACTATACTTTTGCAAATGGTGCTGCCTATATGCCAAAGCTCAACACCGCAAATGAAGAGGTTAAGGAATATCTTCTTAAGGTAGGAGAGTATTGGGTAAAGGAAATCGGAATAGATGGCTGGAGACTTGATGTTTGCGATGAGGTTGACCATCAATTCTGGAAAGCCTTTAGAAAAAGAGTTAAGGCAGTAAACAAAGAGGCTGTTATAATTGGAGAAATAATGCACGAAGCTTCTTCCTTCTTAAGAGGGGATGAATTGGATACTATAATGAATTATCCTTTTAAAGGCGCTATGGTTGATTTCTTTGCAGTGAGAAAGATAAATGAAGTACAGTTTGACAATATACTTACAATGAATAGAACAATATATATGGACAGTGTTATAAAGCAGATGTGGAATTTATTTGACAGCCATGATACTAAGAGATTTTTAACAGAGTGCGATGGTGATGTAGAAAAAATGAAGCTTGCTATTGCCTTCCAGTTCTCCTACATGGGTGTTCCTTATATCTATTATGGCGATGAAGTTGGAATGGCTGGCGGTGATGACCCTCAGTGCAGAGGCTGCATGGTTTGGGATAAGGAAAAGCAAAACACAGAGCTTTTAGAGCTTTATAAAAAACTTATAGCTGTAAGACATGAAAATAAAGCATTAGTTCATGGAGAATACAAGGAAATATACCTAAGAAATAATGTGGTAATTTTTGAAAGAAGCTTAGAAGATGAAACAATCATCGTAGCTATAAATAATAATGATGAAGCTGTAAAGGCTGTAGTAGAAGTTTCGGCAGAAACTATAGATCTTGTTTCAGGAAAAGCTGTTTCAATAGAAAATGAACTGCAGTTAGATAAGATGGAGTTTAAAATCTTAAAGGTAATAAGATAAATTAATAAAAGGTCTGCTAAGGGAAGTTTCATGACTTCCCTTAATTTAATTTTATGTGATATTCTACAAAAATACTTTTTATTTAAATAAAAGCAGAAAAGTGTCGTATTTTGGGTTGTATTATTCGTCATAATTCATTACAATAATAATTGATGAAAAGGTTTTGAAAAAGGAGGTTGAAGTCCTAAATGGACTTCAACGGGTAATCTTCGAGGCTAAGGTCCTAAATGGACTTTAGCGGGTAACTTATGAGCGAAGCGAATATCTTAAGTTACCCAGTGCCCAAAGGGAGCGAGTGCTCCAGATTACCCAGTGTTTCGACTGAAAGGAGAAAAATTATGACTTATGATTTAATTAATAAGATGCCCTATGGTCAGCTTGGTATTATAGCCTTAGAGAGCTGTAAAGAAATAGGAGCTAAAATAGATAAATACCTTGTAGAAAAAAGAAAAGAGAGCAATGAAGAAGGTCCTGACAGCTATCTTATTTGCACAGATGCTGTAAGATTTTCAAATGGTGAGGGTAAGGTTAAGCTTGGAGAGACAGTAAGAGGCAAGGATATATACATATTGTGCGATGTAGGAAATTACAGTTGCACTTATGATATGTATGGCTTTACTCATCATATGGGACCGGATGAGCATTTTCAGGATATTAAAAGAGTTGTATCTGCTATAGGCGGTAAGGCAAGAAGAGTAACTGTTATAATGCCTATAATATACGAAGGAAGGCAGCATAAGAGAAAGAGCAGGGAGTCTCTTGACTGTGCTTTGGCCCTTCAAGAGCTTGAAAGATTAGGAGTAAAGGATATATATACCTTTGACGTTCATGATCCAAATGTTCAAAATGCGATTCCTTTATTAACCTTTGAAAACTTATATCCTACTTATGACATTGTTAAGTCCTTTATAAATAATGAGGATATCGAAATTGATAAGTCTAAAATGATAACCATAAGCCCAGACACAGGAGCTATGGACAGAGCAATTTATTACTCAAGTGTTTTAGGACTTGATATTGGACTATTTTATAAAAGAAGAGATTACACAACTGTTGTAAA
This sequence comes from Clostridium rhizosphaerae, assembly GCF_016765585.1. Lineage (GTDB taxonomy): Bacteria > Bacillota > Clostridia > Clostridiales > Clostridiaceae > Clostridium_AT > Clostridium_AT rhizosphaerae. The sequence continues at coordinate 334,379 of NZ_JAESWC010000001.1, read as the reverse complement.
AGGAAAAAATCCTATAATACAGCATGAATATATAGGAAGAAATGTGGAAGGCATGGATGTTTTAATTGTTGATGACATGATTGCATCCGGTGAGTCTGTTTTTGATATAGTCAAGGAACTAAAGGGTAGAAAAGCCAAAAGAATATTTGTTGCAACTACCTTTGCATTATTTACAGAAGGTGTTAATAAATTTAATGAGTTTTATGAAAATGGACTTATAGACAGAGTTTATTCTACAAACTTAACCTATGTTCCCAAAGAGGCTAGAGAAGCTGAGTGGTTTAAGGCAGTAGATATGTCTGAGTTTATCTCTACAGTGATAGATTATGTTAATAAAGATAAATCAATAAGCCCTCTAGTTGATACAACCTGGAATATTAAAGAACTTGTAAATCAATCTGTTTTATAATTTCAAATGCAAGAGGAACTTTCACATAGTATTTTATTTGAAAGTTCCTTTTTATATTATGGAGGTTAATATGGCTGTTTATTTTTATGAAATGGAAGAGGAAAAGTAATTTCATAAAGCAAAGCTATTGAAGAGTACATGTTGTAATTGGTATAATTTAGCAAGGGGATGTTTTATTTGTAGTATTAGTGCATGATTAAAGCATATAAATAAAAAAAGATTATATTAGGGGGGCAATATGAAAAATAAAAAATCATTTATAATTTTAGGTGTTGTAGTGTTTTTTATAATAAGTTACTATGCGTATGGCCGTATTAGTTTAGCAAGAGAAAAGAAAATTTCTCGGGCTAATTTAGTTAATGAAAATATAACAACACAAGAAAAAGAAGAAAAAAACAGTGTAGGATTTAATGGGGAAAGAAGCTTATATAATCTGGATATAGCATTAAACACAGATAATAAAACAGTAAAAGGTCATGAAGAAGTAAAGTTTAAGAACAAATATAGTAAAGGTCTTAAGGAAATAGTTTTTCATCTTTATCCTGATTCCTATAACTCAGCTGAAACAATGCCTTCAATAGGCACTACTGTAAAGAAGGTAAGCAAAGATGAATTAGGAGATATCAAGATTAATTCTGTAATTGTAAATGGTGAGAATCTGAGATATGCAGAAGATAATCAGGTTTTAAAGTTTCTGCTTAATAAAGAGCTCAAACCTAATGAAGTTATAGATATAGCAATAGATTTTACTTTAAAAATACCTAAAGGGAATGACAGGCTCGCTTATCAAAATGAGCAGTATTCACTTACAAACTGGTATCCAATACTTTCAATTTATGATGAAAAGGCTGGCAGTTGGGACGAGACACCATTTTATCCTGTAGGAGAATCAAATTATAGTGACTGCTCAGACTATAAGGTTTCTGTAACAGTGCCTAAGGGTATCGTTGCTGCAACAACAGGAGTTAAGGTTTCAGATAAAGAAGAAGGGTCACAAAGCAAGTTAGGCTTTGAAGCTTCAAATAACAGGGATTTTGTTTTATTTTTAAGTAAAAGATACAAGCTGTTGTCAAAAGAGGTTGATGGCATTAGAGTAAATAGCTTCTATGTATCAGAGGAGACAACAGCTAAAAGAATGTTAGACCTTGCCTGCGAATCTTTAAGTTTTTATAATAAAACCTTTGGAAAATATCCTTATCCGGAATATGACGTTGTAGAAACTTATTTGCAGGGTGGGGCGATGGAATATCCAACTGTAACTCAAATGGGACCATATAATTATTTAAAGCCAGAATATAAAGAAAACAGTCTTACCTTTTTAGATGAAGCTGTAGTTCATGAAACTGGACATCAATGGTGGTTTTCAACAGTTGGAAATAATGAATTTAGAGAGCCTGTGCTGGATGAATCTTTCACTGCGTATTCAACAGCCTTATTCTTTGAAAATAAGTTTGGAGAATACACTCCAATGGGAGTGAAGGGAGCCTTTTTGACTAGGTCTATAAAAGGTGATGGACCAATTTACAGACCAACAGATAAGTTTGATTGGCAAAACTTCTCAAAGGTAGTTTATACTTTAGGTCCAATAGCTTTAGAAGACTTAAGACAAAAAGCAGGGCAGGAAAAGTTCATAGATATTTTCAAAACTTATTATGACAGATACAAATTTAAAAATGCGACCTTTGATGGTTTCTTAGAGGTTGTGAAGGAAAAATGCGGAAGTGAAACAAGCGACTATGTAAGAAATGCTTTTACTTCAAGTAATTATTCTATGGATAAAATGGTTTTAAGCCCTGAGGAGATGAAAAAAGTTCAGAATAAAGCAGGAAGATAAGAAGATATCGCGATAAGAAGATATCAAGATATACAAAAAAGGGCCGTTTCAAAAAATGTTAAATCTATCACGTTTGGTTTAACAGTTTTGAGGCAGCCTCTTTTATTTATTCAAGGGAAGTATCAGGAAGATCCTTGGTTTCTTTATCAACAACAGTTGTAAAACCAGAGGTCTCTACATTTAGTTTTTCTTTTTTTAGAGTTTCAGTAATACATTTATTATCCTGATATTCGTTGATATAATAAGAAACTTCTTCAAGTATTACATGGTATTTTATTATTTCAAAACTTTCTTCGCTGATAGGTATTCTTATAGTTTCTGTTTTGCTTGAGGAGTTTTCTGCAAGAGGAATAGTTTCTATAACAAGTTCCACTCTTTCAACAGGAACTTTTATAGTTTCCTCTCTAGTTACAGTTTCCTTATGCATTTTAACATCTGCAGTTTTAATCCATTCTTTTGATATATCTAATTTTTCTTCGTGAAGCTTAAGTTTTTCATCAAAGGATGTTATATCTTGTGACATGATTTTTCCTCCATAAGTGAGTAAAACACCTTTCAAACTAAAATCATAATTTGAAAGGTGCTTCTTAGTTTAGAAATAATGTTATTGGAAGCTGTCAGGTGAATTATTATCTTCAGAAACGACTTCCACATCACCATTTTTATTTATTTTAGCTTCTTCTCTTTTTAAAGTTTCATTTATTTCTTTATTGTTTTCAATTTCACGCTTGTAAGCGGAAACTTCTTCAGTAACTACAGTATGCTTGTCAACATTAACCTTCTCTTCGCTTACTGGTATTCTTATAGTTTCTTTATCATCAGAACTTATTTCAGAGCTTACTTCAGCATCGCAGGATTTGCTGCTATTTACTGGTCGTCTTTCTATTACAACTTCTTCATGGGTAACAGGAACATTAACAGTCTGTTGGTCTTCAACGATTTCCTTGCTAAGTGTAACTTCTCCAGTCTGTATCTTATCTTTATTTATATCTAGTTCTTCCTTATGAAGCTTTAAAGTTCCTTCATTTGAAGTTTTTGAATTATTATTGTTGTTATCGCTATCCTGATTATCTGTATCACTAAAAAGTTTATCAAGTATACTCATACAAGCGCCTCCTCAAAATTAATATCATCACAATTCTATAGTTCCCTCATAAACTATCAATATCCTATTAATAATTTGGAAGGTTAATCAATGAAAGGTAAAATAAATTATTTAAGCTGTTGGTCTGATTTATAATAATAGAAGCATTACAAAATAATATCAGAATATATTTACATATTTGTGCAACGGTGATATAATAGATTTCCCTAACTTAATTGTAATATATTAGAAATTTTCAAGAAAGGCTTGTGATTAAACTATGATAGATGCAAGAGAATTAATAGAAAAGGCATTTGAAGCTCAGAAGTTTTGTTATACTCCTTACTCTAATTTCAATGTAGGAGCGGCTCTTCTTTGTGCTGATGGAACAATATATCAAGGCTGCAATATAGAAAATGCTGCATTTACACCAACAAACTGTGCAGAAAGAACAGCTTTCTTTAAAGCAATTTCTGAAGGGAAAAAAGAATTCACTGCTATTGCAGTAGTAGGAAATAAAGAAGGAGTAAAGGCGGGAGAAGGAGATTTCTGTGCACCTTGTGCAGTATGCAGACAAGTTATGGCGGAGTTTTGTGATTTAAAAACTTTTAAGATAATTATTGCAAAAAGTACAGAGGAATACTTAGAACGAACATTAGAAGAACTTCTTCCTTTAGCATTTACCGGAAAAAATTTAAAATAAAATTATTTGTGATAATAAATACTTTTAATACCGTATTATTCAGAATGAATTTTACGGTATTTTTACGCAGTATAGTTTATTAGAACTTATGCATTATATATAGTATAGTATTAGAAGACAAAGTAATTAAAGGAGCTGGTAGTATATATACAGAAAAAGAATTTAAAAAAGTTGGGACTCATGATGGTAGATTTCATGCAGATGAAGTTATCGCAACAGCTATTTTAAAAGAAATATTTGAAGTAGAGCTTACAAGAACAAGAAATGAGGATATTTTAAGCAAGATAGATATTGTTTATGATGTTGGCGGCGGAGAGCTTGACCATCACGGGAATAATAAGGTTTATAGAGAAGATGGAACTCCGTATGCCGCCTGTGGACTTATATGGAATAAGTTTGGGAAAGAAGTAATAAAGTTTAAGGACCCAAAGCTTGATGAAAATGAGGTTGAGTCTGTATTTAGCTATATTGACAGAAACTTTATTGAGGGTGTGGATGCTTTGGACAACGGTATATGGATAGATAAGACAGATATACCTTTAGTGCATATGAGTTCAATAATTTCAGGATTTAATCCACTTTGGAATTCAGATAAAGACGAGAATGAAGCTTTTAATGAGGCTGTGGAGTTTTCAGGAGCAATACTAAGAAACACGCTGAATCAGAGATTTTCTGTTTTAAAATCAAAAGAACAAGTTGTTAGAGCTTTTAAAAAGAGAAAAAATCCACAGCTTTTAGTTTTAGACAGATATTGTCCTTATTCTGAAGCGCTAAGAGAAGCAGATGAAAAGAGAGAAGTACTTTTTGTAATATATCCAAGAAAAGACAGCTATGCAATGCAGTCTGTGAGAGGGGAAAATAGCCAAGATAAAAAGAAGCTGCCTAAGGAGTGGGCTGGACTTAGGGATGAGGAACTGGCCTCTGTAACAGGAGTTTCTGATGCGGTATTCTGCCATACTGGAAGGTTTATTGCGGTAGCGCAATCCTTAGAAGGTATTATGAAACTAGCTGAATTGGCAGTTAATTATAAAGAAGATGAAGAGTCAAAGCCAAAAGGTATTTTTGAGTTAATAAAAAATATGTTCAAAAAAACAAAATAATCAACAGGAAAATAAAAACTATCCACAAAATTTATAGAGTAAAATATAAATTTGTGGATAGTTTTTATTTGTTTGTATTATTTAAACAGGTATATACTATGCCGGAGCTGTCAGCCTGTGCTAATAAAACTTCGGAAATATCTTTAATATCTCTCTTTAGAAGCTGTTCCTTAACCCATTGTTCTGTTAGATTATACCTATACAATTCTGCTCTTATCAGCTTTCCGTCTTTTATTACTAGTATAGGGAGCTCCTTAGGTGCAGTTTGTATGTTTAAATCACTGAGAGTTACCGGACTTCTTTCAGATTTTTGCATTACACTGAAACAGCGTGTAGGCTCTAATATTACATATTCTACCTCCGAAAGGTTGAATATGCCTTCTGCTCTAAGCAAACTAGCAAGCTCATTCATAGTAAGCCTAGCCTTCTTCAAGTTATTCTTTAATATCTCACCTTTGCTTATAACGATTATAGGCTGTCCATTTATGAATCTTCTAACCCTGTCGCTTTTCAAACATAAATAGGATAATAGCATTTGCATTATAATAACAGTGACTATGCCGTAAAGAAAAGTTATGTAGGCCTGCTCAGGTCTTGTAATTGCCCTGCCGCCCATACTTCCTACGAGTACCCCAAGCACATAATCCTTGAAAGTAAATTGAGTTAGCTGCCTAGGTCCCATAGAACGAAAAAACAGCAAAAGCATAAGAAAAGTTATAACTCCTCTAAAAACAATAGTCATAAATAATGACACCGGTAGTCACATCCTTAAGTTAATTTCATAGTAAAGAATTTCACAAAATTTAATGTGTACAAATTGCCTTTTATTTATGCGACTTATTCATATACTGCAGCATCTTTAAATAATCTATCAGGTGATGTTTCAAGCCTTTCAGGGTTTTCAATAAGTTTCTTAAAAAGCTTAAAGGCACTTGCGTAATAGTATCCGTCAACAATTCTCTCATCTGCCACTACCTTCAGGTTAACAAATTTCCTCTCAATAATTTTGTTATCAATATCAAAAGCTTTTTCCTTTTGCTTTGAGCCAAAGGCCATAAAAACAGAGGTGGTTCCAAAGTCATATATATGATGGTAAACAGGCTGTATGCCTAAGGAACCCAAATCGGTAATAAATACGCTTGTATGAAAGGGGCTTACCTTATTAATTACCTTTGGCATAAGACCAAAATAATCAAGTTTCGTTAATATCCATATTAAAAATTTTATAAAAAAGCCTGGACACATTGTAAAAATACGAGCAGTTTTATCTGCATCGTTTTTCATATCTGCTTTTTTATTTTCCTCAAGTGCTGAGTTAACCTTGAAGACAATGTGATTCAATGTATCTGCCGGTTCAAAGTTAAGCTTTAAAGTAGTTTCTTCTCCTTCATCGCTTAACTGCTTTTTTATTGCTATGGAAATAAGAATTTCATCTCGAGCATAAATTTTTTGACCGGCTATAAATCTATTAAGATGGGGCTTTTGAGATAGAGTTCTTACCATAGCTGCTATAATAATATGTAAAAACTTTATATCACGAGTTCCTGCTCTTCTTTTTTCTTTGAGAAATTCTTCAACTTTATCCATATATATTTTATCATCAAAGAAAACCTGAGAATCAGATCGTGTTCTCATTATGTACGGTATAAGCTTAAAGAAAGGATCAATTTTTCTTAAAAGTCTTCCGTCATATCTGTCCCCAAAACGCTTTTTATATTTTGACATGCGATTTCCCCCTATAAAGTGTTGAATAATAAACAAAAAAATAAATAATGATGATGTCTTAATTAATGTATATTCTCTTTTGTTAAGACTGTAGACTTATTTGTAAATATATTTATTTTTGATATTTTGCATTATTTAGAGTCTGGCGTAATTGTGAATATAGAAATCACCTTATGTTGGTTTAGAGTAGTATTTTTCGTTATTAAACATCAATTTAAGATGGAAGTTTCAATGGAGATCTTACTTGAAGAGAAGCGAGTTCGGCATAAGTAAATTGATACAATTTTCTGTAATATGAAAAGTGACTATTTAATTTTGTCACTATGTATTGCAGACTTATCCATAATATCTTAAGATTGAATGAAAACGTTTAGTAAACTATAATTTAATTAACGTAATGAAAAAGGATTTCTGCAGAAACTCTATTATAATATTACGAAAATAATTATTTAGGGGGAAAGGCTAATGTCAAATCTTCAAACAAATGCTAGTGTTAAAACTGGCAGAAATGCACAAGCAGGTATACAAAGATTTGGACGTTTCCTAAGTGGAATGGTAATGCCTAACATAGGCGCCTTCATAGCTTGGGGATTAATAACGGCATTATTTATTTCTACAGGCTGGAAACCAAATGCATATTTATCAAAGTTAGTAGATCCGATGATAAAATATTTATTACCTCTTTTGATAGGTTATACAGGCGGTAAGATGGTTCACGGTACTAGAGGAGGAGTTCTTGGAGCAATAGCAACTATGGGCGTAATTGTTGGCGCAGAAGTGCCAATGTTCTTAGGAGCAATGATAATGGGGCCTCTAGCCGGTTATATTATAAAGAAATTTGACCAGGTTGTAGATGGAAAAATCCCAGCAGGCTTTGAAATGCTCGTTAATAACTTTTCTGCAGGAATTATAGGTGGTTTACTTACATTACTTGCTTATTCAGGAATTGGACCAGTAGTTCAAGGATTAAACAATGTGCTTAAAGCAGGTGTTGAGGGAATAGTAAATGCAGGTTTGCTACCGTTAGCATCCATATTTATAGAGCCAGGTAAAATATTATTCTTAAACAATGCTATTAATCATGGGATATTAGGCCCAATTGGAATACAACAAGCTAAAGACGTAGGAAAATCAATATTCTTCCTATTAGAGACAAACCCAGGACCAGGACTTGGTATATTGGTTGCATATTGGGTATTCTCAAAAGGAATGGTAAAACAGTCAGCACCAGGAGCTATCATAATTCATTTCTTAGGTGGAATTCATGAGATATATTTCCCATATGTTCTTATGAACCCAGTATTAATACTTGCTGTTATAGCTGGTGGAGCAAGTGGAGTATTAACTTTTACAATTTTTGGAGCAGGCTTAGTTGCAACTCCATCACCAGGAAGTATATTTGCACTACTTGCAATGACTCCAAAAGGCGGATATATTGGAGTGCTTGCAGGAGTAATAGTGTCAACGGTAGTATCCTTCTTGGTAGCTTCGTATTTTGTTAAGAGAAGTGCTGATAAGATGAATGATACAGAGCTTGCTGAAGCACAAGATAAAGTAAAAGAACTTAAAAATGTATCAGCTAAGAAAAATATAAGCAAAATAATATTTGCCTGCGATGCTGGTATGGGTTCAAGTGCAATGGGAGCTACTACTTTAAGAAACAAGCTTAAAAAAGCTGGTCTTAATATTGAAGTTGTTCACTGTGCGGTAGACGAAATACCTTTTGACTCGGAAATTGTTATTACTCACGAAAGTTTAGCTGAAAGAGCAAGAAGCAAAGCTCCGAATGCTGAGCATATATCAATAAAAAATTTCATGAACAGCCCGGAATATGATGCTTTAGTAAAGAGATTGTCATAAAAGTAGAGGACACAGTAAACTGTGTAATGAAGAATTAAGAATGAAGAATGGAGAGTTAAAGGAGGTTTCGCAAGAGAAACTTTGAATTAATTAATTGAAAATCCCCCAAGGAATTTTCTGCCTTCAATTCTCCATTCTTCATTACCTCATTCCTCATTCAATAATAAGGTGGTATAAAAATGAGTCAAATAAAAATCACTTTAAGACAGAAGGAAATATTAGAAAAAATCTGCAGCGAATATAAGTATATAACAATCTCAAAAATTGCAGAGGGGCTGAGCATTAGTGCAAGAACTGTATTAAGAGAATTACCTAACATAGACAAATGGCTTGAGCCATATAATTGCTGCTTAGATAAAAAGTCCGGACTAGGAATAAGATTAAACGGAAGTATGGAAGCCAGAAGGGATGTATTAGATAATCTGGAAGAAGAAAAAGAATTAAAAAGCTATACGCCTAAGGAAAGGCAAATAATCATAATAAGTGAACTTTTACAAAACAGAGAGCCGGTAAAAATATATAGCTTTACAAAACTCCTTAAGGTAACAGAAGGAACTGTAAGCAATGATTTGGATAAAATCGAAGAATGGCTTTTAAAATATAATTTAAAATTGATTAGAAAACCAGGTTTAGGTGTTTATATAGAAGGACAGGAAGATTCGATTAGAAGAGCGATAATAAATTTATTTTATGAAAATATTGATGAAAGTCAGCTTGTAGATTTGATAAAAGAAAATATAACAATGCTTGATAAGGAGTATAAAGCCTTAGATAAAGATACTAAAAATAGACTGCTAAATTTAATAGACAAAGGTACAGTTAAAAAACTTGAAGCTTTGATATTTGAACTTGAGAAGGTTTTAGGTTATAGATTTGCAGACAATGCCTTTATAGGCCTTTTAGTTCATCTAACTTTAGCTATTCAAAGAATAATAAAAAATGAAAAAATAAGCATGGACAAAAAATATTTATCGAAGCTTAAAAAGTATGAAGAATATAAAATAGCTGAAGAACTGGCTAAGAAAATATCGCAAACCTTTAATATAGAAATACCAGAAGATGAAGTTGGATATGTAACTATGCATATTAGAGGTTCAAGAGGTCTTGAGGCTTCATCAAATAATGATTTAGATGTCCAGAGTATAGCAAAAGAAGTTATTAAAACCGCAGAAGCAGAAACAGGGATTTTTCTTCAGCAGAATGAAAGACTTTATGAAGGCTTAGTAAATCATCTTGGACCAGTTATTAATCGAATGAAGATGAATATGGATATTAGAAATCCACTTTTAGATGAGATAAAGGAATTCTATCCTAAGCTCTTCAAATTAGCCTCCAAATGTTCCAAGGTAGTAGAAAAATATATAGGAATGAAAATGCCGGAATCAGAAATTGCTTATATTGCAATGCATCTTGGAGCTGCGATTGAAAAAAGAGGATCGTATGGCAAGAGAAGTTATAGAACTGTAATTGTATGCACTACAGGAATTGGAACTTCAGTTCTTTTAGCTGCAAGGATAGAAAAGGAGTATGAAAATATAGAGATTGTGGAGGTTGCGTCTACATTACATCTTAATCAAGACTATTTGATAGGCAAGTCCATAGATTTTATCATTTCAACGGTAAATATAAAGTTTTCTAAGCTGCCTGTTGTAGTAGTTAATCCGCTGCTCTTCGAAAAAGATAAGCAAAATATCAGTGAATTCATACATTCCTTAAAAGATAAAGCTAGAAACTACTCGGAACCTAATGTGAAGTCCGTGAGTCTGAAGGAAAAGCTCTCAAAACAAAAGCTTTATACTGATGCAATACTTCAGCTTTTAAATAACTTTTTTATTTTTGAAAAAGAAGAAATTAGAAGTGTTGAAGAAATAATTGAAATAGTAAGTGGTATTGCAGTTGATGAGGAGAATAAGACAAATATTAAGCTGTCATTAAAAGAAAGAGAAGAAAAGGGAAGTACAATACTTACTGGGCTTAATTCAATTTTACTTCATTGCAGGACAAAAGGAGTAGAAGAGTTATATTTTGGAGCGGTAAGAATAAAACAGGGTTTGTCTTTGGTAAATGCAGAAGATGAAAAGGAAAATATAAGGCTCGCAATAATTATGCTTGCACCAGATAATTGCAATAAAGAATATATAGAGGCCATAAGCTTTATAAGTACAAAGTTTATTGAAGAACCTGAGTTTATAGAAGCTTTGCTGATTAATTCAAGGGATGATTTATACATGAGGCTTAACGAGATATTAGATGAATTTTATAGAATGAAAAAGTAGTTCAAAAAAATAGCTTGATTTAAAAAGGAGATTAGATATGAGCTTTGGTTTTTTTTCTAGTTTCAGAAACAAAAATAAAAAGTCAGAAGAAAATGAGGTTTTATCGAAAAATAATATAAAGGTAGGATTAAAAGCTGTAGATAAGTATGAGGCAATTAAAATGGCTGGAAGGCTTTTGGCTGAAAGTGGATATGTTGATGAAAATTATATTGATGCCATGATTCAAAGGGAAGATGATCTGAGCACATATATGGGAAATGGAGTTGCTATTCCTCACGGTGTTGGCAGGGCAAAAGAATTTATAAAAAAGTCAGGTTTAGTTGTTCTGCAGTTTCCTGAGGGGATAGATTTTGGTGGGGAGAATGCCTACCTTGTCATTGGAATAGCAGGTGTTGGAGACGAGCACCTAAATATATTATCTAATATAGCAACTATAATAGGAGAAGATGAAAATACTGTAAGTATCTTAAGGGACACTGAGGATGTTGATTATATTTACAAAACTTTTACGGAGTTTTAGATTGGAGGCATAAAATTGATAAGAACAATAACTCTAAATCCTGCGGTAGATAAAACTGTGGAGATTGATAACTTTAAAGTAGGAAATGTAAACAGAGTGTCCACTCAAAGAGTTGATGCAGGGGGAAAAGGTATCAATGTATCAAAGGTAATCAAAAGCCTAGGCGGAGAAAGCAAAGCACTGGGAGTATTAGCAGGTAGAAATGGCCAGTTTATTAAAAGCTATTTAGATTCGATAGAAATTGATAATAAATTCGTTTTTGTAAATGGTGAGACAAGAACAAATCTTAAGGTTATAGATAAAATTAATGGTACTAACACAGATATAAATGAAACTGGTACTTTTGTATCAGAGGAAGACCTACGAAAAGTTGAGTTAAGCATATTTGAGGATTTGTCCCAAGGTTTAATTGTAATATTTTCAGGCAGCGTTCCTCAAGGAATACCAAAGAATATTTATGGAAAGTGGATAAATAAAGCAAAGGGGCTTGGAATAAAGACAATACTTGATGCTGATGGGGAGCTTTTAAAAGAAGGGATAGAGGCGGGGCCTTATATGATAAAGCCAAACATTCATGAACTGGAAAAGCTTTTTAATAAGAAGCTTGAAAGCACCGAGGCTGTGATTGAGGCGGCAAAATGCCTTTTTAACTATGGAATTAATGAAGTAGTTGTTTCCTTAGGTGGAGACGGAGCACTGTTTATAAATAAGAAAGAGACAATACTTGCCCATGGATTAAATGTACAAGTTAAAAGCACAGTAGGGGCAGGGGATTCGATGGTAGCTGCATTGGCATATTCAATGGAGAAAGGCTATAAGTTAGAAGAAACAGTTATACTTTCAGTAGCAACAAGCGCAGCCAATGTTATGACTTCGGGTACGCAGCCTGCTGATATTAATGAAATATCAAGACTTATGAAGGATGTAAAATTCGAATATATAAAATGATTAGAAAGGCGGTAATAGATATGAAAACTAGAGCAGTAAGATTATACGGATCAAATGATTTAAGATTAGAGGAATTTGAACTTCCTGAAATAAAAGATGATGAAATATTAGTTGAAGTAGTTTCAGACAGCATATGTATGTCTAGTTATAAATGTGCAATATTAGGTGAAAATCATAAAAGGGTGCCGAAGGACGTACATGAAAATCCGATAATAATCGGACATGAATTTGCAGGAAACATAGTTAAGGTGGGAAAGAAGTGGCAGAATCAATTCAAGCCTGGAACTAAGTTTGCTCAGCAGCCCGCTCTTAACTACAAGGGGAGCATGGCTTCACCAGGATATTCATACATGTACTTTGGAGGAGATGCAACTTATATAGTTATCCCTCAAGAAGTTATGGAAATAGGCTGCCTTTTAAATTATGAGGGAGATGCTTACTACGAAGCTTCTTTAGCAGAACCGATGTCCTGTATTATAGGAGCCTTCCATGCAAATTATCATACTGAGATGGGAAAATACGTACATCACATGGGAATTAAAGAAGGCGGAAAGATGGCCATACTTGCCGGAGCCGGTCCTATGGGACTTGGAGCTATTGATTACGCTCTTCACTGTGATAGAAGACCAAGCCTTTTAGTAGTTACTGATGTTGATGATAGAAGACTTGAAAGAGCAGAGCAAATTTTTAGCAAGGAAGAAGCAAAGGAGTGCGGTATTGAGCTTATCTTTGTAAACACTAAAAATATTGAGAATGCAGAAGAATATCTATTAAATATAACAAGTGGTACAGGCTATGACGATGTGTTCGCCTTTGCACCTGTTAAAGCAGTTGTAGAGCAGGCAGATAGAATACTTGGAAGAGATGGTTGCCTTAATTTCTTTGCAGGCCCAACAGATACTAAGTTCTCCGGAGAAATAAATTACTACAATGTTCACTATGCTGCAACTCACATTATGGGGACTACCGGCGGAAATACGGATGACTTAATAGAATCTTTAAAGCTGACTGAGCAGAAAAAGATTAACCCTGCAGTTATGGTAACTCATATAGGAGGACTTAATTGTGTTGCAGAAACTACTCTAAGTCTTCCAAAGATACCTGGAGGAAAGAAGCTTATCTATACTCACATAGATATGGATTTGACTGCTATTGAAGACTTTGAAGAAAAGGGAAAGGAAAATCCACACTTTGCTGCTTTGGCTGAGATAGTTAAGAGAAACAAAGGATTGTGGTGTGTAGAAGCTGAGAAATATTTGCTCGAAAATTGGAAATAAACTGTTTACACAAATTAACAATCGTATTATAATATTAACAATAAGAGAGTGTATCTAGGGTTCCGGTCAATAGATGTCAGGTCCGAGCGGTACAGGATTTCAATCTACACTTTTAGGAAAAAAGCCTAAAGGACGAGTCTCTATAAAGAGATTTGTTCTTAGGCTTTATTTTTTTATCTTTATTTAAAGGGGGCGATGTGATGAGCATCATAAAAGTTCAAAATCTTTATAAAAATTTTAAAGTAAAGACTAAAGAGGAAGGTTTGAAGGGGAGTATTAGATCTATAATTTCACCAAGTTATAGAGAGATTGAAGCGGTGAATAACATTTCCTTTGAAGTTGAGAAGGGAGAGATATTGGCTTTTATTGGCCCTAATGGAGCAGGCAAGTCTACTACTATTAAAATGCTTACAGGGATTCTGCATCAAACCTCAGGAAACATTGAGGTTTTAGGTTTGAACCCGTCTACCCAGAGAAAGCAGCTGTCTTTTAGAATAGGAACAGTTTTTGGGCAAAAGTCGCAGCTTTGGTTTCACCTGCCGCCTCTAGACAGCTTCAATCTGCTTGGTAATATATATGAAATGGATAAGGCAAAGCTTAAAAACAGAATAGAATTTTTAAAGGAAACCTTTGAAATAGGAGAGTTAATGGATGTGCCTGTAAGAAAGCTTTCCTTAGGGCAGAGAATACGGTGTGAAATAGCAGCTTCAATACTTCACGAGCCTGAAATAATATTTTTAGATGAGCCTACTATAGGACTCGATGTAGTTGTTAAGCAGAAAATAAGAGAACTTATATTAAGGCTTAATAAGGAAGAAAAGACAACGATATTTTTAACCTCTCATGATGCCGGGGATATTGAGCAGCTATGCAAGCGAGCAATAATTATTAATCATGGTCAGGTAGTTTTGAATGAAAGCATAAAAAGTCTTAAATATGATTACCTAAACAAAAAGGAAATAAGTATTAAATATAATCAGGAGATTAAGGTAGATGATCCTAATATAAATGTTGTTAAAAGAAAAGGCAGTGCCTTAAAGGTTCAGGTTGATACTTCAAAGCAGGATATAGAAGAGGTTTTAACGGAACTGATTAAATATGGAAAGGTTGATGATATAACCATTTCTGAACCGCCTTTAGAAGAGATAATATCATATATCTATCAGCAGAAAAGGGGGGCTGTATATGAAATCAATTCGTAAATATATGGAGGTTTCAAAGATAACAATGTCAAACAGCCTCGTATACTTTTGGAACTTTCTAAGCAAAAATTTGTTTTTTGTATTTATCATGTTCATATATCTTATGCTTTGGAGAAATATATACGGACAAAAGGGTGGAACAATTGGTGGATTATCAATAAATAAAATGATTTGGTATCTTGTTGTTACAGAGCTTGTTACTCTTTCAAGAACAGATATACATTCGCAGGTTAACGAGGATGTTAAAACAGGAAATATAGCTTACCTTTTAAATAAACCCTACAATTACGTGTTGTACTGCTTTTCTTATTTTGTAGGTGAAATAGGCATTAAACTTGTAACCAATGCAATAGCAGGTATTGTGGTTGGTCTTGTTTATGTTGGGCCATTGGAAAACTTTAATTTTATTTATTTTCCGCTAATTATGCTTTCAATATTAGCAGGTTGCACAATAAACTTTTTTATTTATATAATATTGGCTTTAACTTCCTTTTGGTTTGAGGAAAACAGTGCTTTTTTCTGGATCTATTCTAAGCTTGTGTTTACTTTAGGGGGAATGCTTATGCCTATAGACATGTTTCCAAACTGGCTGCAAAGCGTAGCTAAATATATGCCTTTTGCTTACGTAACTTATGTGCCTTCAAAGCTTGCAGTGGATTTTTCCTTAACTAGCTTTTTAAGTCAGTTTTCAGTGCAGCTAATTTATTTGGGTGTATTTTTTACTTTAGCAATGGCTTTATATAGAAAGGGGGCAAGGAATCTAAATGTTAATGGAGGTTAAAAAGGCTTTTAAATTAATGGGTTATTATTTTAGATTTAATATATCCTCTGTCATGGAATATAGAGTTAGTTTTCTTATTCAAAGCTTTGGTATGGTTATAAATAATGCTGCTTTTATATTCTTTTGGTGGATATTGTTTAACAATGTTAACAGCATCGGAGGCTACGGCTTTAAAGATGTAATGCTTTTGTGGGCTTTATCTTCTTCAGCTTATGGTTTATGCTTTGTTATCTTTGGGAATGTAGGGCAGATTACAAGAATGATACTAAACGGGGAGCTGGACACGTATCTGCTTCAGCCTAAAGATCCTCTTATTAATATACTTTGCTCTAAAACTATAGTGTCAGCTTGGGGAGATACCTTGTATGGAATAGTATTGTTTTTCCTAGTAAAAGGCTTTGATATTAAAGGCTTTCTGCTGTTTTTATTATTCTGCGTAACAGCTAGTATAATGTTTGCTTCTGTGCTTGTAACTATACATGCTTTAAGCTTTTACGCTGGCAATGTAGAGGGGTTGGCTCAGCTTACTACGGAATTTTTAATAAGCTTCAGCATATATCCTGAAGGAATATTCAAGGGAGGTCTTAAGTATATACTTTATAGTTTGATTCCGGCAGGCTTTATGGTATATATACCGTCAAGAGTCATAAATGAATTTAATCCTGTGCTGTTTTTAGAGGTCATGGGAGCGGCTCTTATCTGGATAGGGATTGCTTATTCTATGTTTTATAAGGGGCTTAAAAAATACGAATCAGGGAATTTGATAATTAATAAACTGTAAATATATGGAGGAAATTTTGGATTTTTATAGAATTATAATATATACAACTAAATTTATGGGGGAGAGATTATGAGGATAGAAGCTTTAAAAAATGAGAGAGTTCAAGAATTCATAGATTACTGTAAAAAATATCGAAGAGAGGTTGATGAATCTTTTCTTTATGATGAAGATTTAGAAGGATTTACACCTGATTTAGAAAATCCCACATATATAATTGTGGATGATGGGGATAAGATAACAGCTGCAGCATCACTAATTGTGGATGATTATATGAAAAAAGGAAAGAAAGGGAGATTTAGAATATTTCATTCAAGCTCACAGCAATTAGAGCATTATAAAATGCTTCTTAGGAGTATACTAAATCACACAGAAGGGCTGGATAAGATAATGGTTTTTTCATCAATTATAAATAAAGAATTTACAAGCACATTGGAGAAGTTAAACTTTAATGCAGAGAGATATTCTTTTTTTCTGCTAAGAGAAAGTTTAGATATACCAGAGGTTGTTTTGCCTAAAGGATATATAATAAGGTCTTTTCAAAGAGGAAGAGATGAAGAAATCTGGTGTGAAGTAAGAAATTCAAGCTTTGCAAAGCTTCTTGGAAGCGAAACGCCGCAAACTCCTGAAATGATTTCAAAGATGAATTCCGGAAAGGATTATGTAGAAGGCGGAGCTATGATTCTTTACGATGGAAATAAGGCTGTAGGGGTGGTAAGAGCATCTAAGGATGAGTACGAAGATTTACCTGCTTTAAATATAGGACCTCTTGCTATAATACCTGAATACCAGGGAAAAGGATTAGGAAAAATTTTATTAAGAGCTGCTCTTGCCTTTGCAGGTAAGAGCGGATATTCCAGAACCGTGCTTTGCGTAAATGCAGAAAATGATAGAGCAAAAGCTTTATATCTTCAGGAAGGTTTTAAGCAGGTTGAAGCAGTTGCGTGTTATAAATATGATATTTAATTATTACTGCCGAGTGCTGAATTTATTATAAATCAGCACTCGGTACTTTTTTAAATAAAAATTTGAAATACGTGTTGACTCTTACCTTAGAGGAGACATTATTATATAAATGTAATCAAGAAATGTGCGCACAGATAAGATTATTAATGAGGTGAAAATTATGTTATATACTGTTAAAGATGTTGCAAAGCTGTCAGGTGTCACAATAAAAGCGCTGCATCATTACCACAAAATAGGACTTCTTGAGCCCTGCCATATAAGTGAAGCTGGCTATCGATTATATGGAGAAAATGAACTTGAAAGATTGCAGCAGATATTGTTTTATCGTGAACTTGAATTTTCACTTAGTGATGTTAAAAAAGCTTTAGAGAATGAGCCTAATAGAATTGAATGTTTAATTAAACAGCAAGAGATGATTATATCTAGAAGAAAAAGAATGGATGACCTGTTAAAAACAATAAAAACATCTATAGAAAGCAGTATGAAAGGAGAAATTATGGATAAATCAGAAATGTTTAAAGGATTAAATAAAGAACAATGGGAAGGTGCGCTTTCAGAGCAAAGAGAATATATAAAAGATAAATACAAACATGACATACTTGAGAACAACGAAATAGAAGTACAAAGCATGAATGAAAAAGCAGCAGAGGCTCAAGATTTTCTTAATTATATAAAAGAAGCTTTAGTTAATAAGTGGAAGAGCGATGATGAAAGACTTCAGAAGAGAGTGAGAGAGCATATTGCATTCTTAAATAAATCTGGGATAAATATTGATGCACAAGGATTTGTTCAGCAGACACGATTCTTTTTACAAGATGATTTTCACAGAGAAATGCTGGAAAATATGCAGATTGGATTAGGTTATTATCTCTGCATGGCTGCAGAAGTATATTCAAATAACATATAGATGAATACACTTACAGACCTAAACCGATGTGTCAGAGGCTTAGGTCTGTTTTTCTATTATATTAGACTATATTAAATAAAAGTGCTGAAGCAATACATATCAATTATAGTAAGTATTGTAAGATTATTATATAATAGAATCAATTCGTAATTGAGAAAAATTGAGTATAAGGATGGGGTAATGTGATATACAGATTAGCAACAGAAAGTGATGTTTCAATGCTTTCAGAAATGAGATGGGAACATGAATATGAAGAAGAAGGAAAATTCAATATTTCTAAAGAAGATTTTATTAAAGAATGTAATTTGTTTTTAGTTGATGGCCTTAAAAGCGGCAGTTGGGAATATTGGATTGCAGAAGAAAACAATAAAGTTATTTCTAATGTTTACATAAATAGAATAAGAAAAGTGCCCAAGCCACAAAAACTATTTGCAGAGATAGGTTATGTAACAAATGTTCACACAAAGGCTGAATTTAGAAATGAAGGAATAGGAACAGAACTTTTGAAAAAAGTAAAACAATGGGCTATAAATAATAAAATTGAATTATTATTTGTTTGGCCAAGCCAAAGATCAGTAGCCTTCTATGAACGGCAGGGATTTTCCAGTAGCAATGAAATAATGGAACTGGAAATGTAATTAATAATAGATCATATAATCTATAAAGTTTTTACTTAATGGAAAGGGGAGAATTTATACTATATGAAATTAGAGGGAAATAATATTTATATTAGGTTTTTAGAAGAAAGCGATGCAGAAGCAGTATTAGATCTACAATTAAGAAATAAGGAGTTTTTTCAAAAATATGTGTCTACCAGAAACAGTGAGTTCTATACTCTTGAAGTTCAAAGACAGCTTATAGAAAGTAATAATGAACAAAGTAAAAGAGATGAAAAATACTCTTTTGGAATTTTCGAAAAGAATAATGATGCTCTTATAGGAAATATAGCTTTATCAGAAGTATTTCGAGGGCCTCTGCAAAGCTGCTACATTGGATACTATTTAGATTTAGAGTGTAATGGTAAGGGATATATGACTGAAGCTGTTATGCATACAGTAAAGTTTGGTTTTGAAGAGTTAAAGCTGCATAGAATTGAAGCAGGAGTAATGCCTCATAATTTAAGATCTATGCGAGTTTTGGAAAAGGCTGGTTTTGTTAAGGAAGGCATAGCAAGAAAAAATGTAAACATAAATGGAAAATGGGAAGATCATCAGGTGCTTGCTATACTAGATGAGGATTATAAAAATATTAAAGAATTTATATAAATATTTATTTCGAGTACTAAACTTATTAAAAATTTAGTACTCGTTTTTATTTAAAGAACTAAATTTAAATTTACAATTATCGACATGTATCTGTAGTAGAGAATAGAAGTGTTTCAAATTTTCTGCAAACGTTTATTGACTTGCTTGCATTATTTGTATAAAATATAAATAACAACCTAACGATAGGTAGGAGGAAATTATGACGAGAGATAAAATTGTGGAAGAAGCTTTCTTGCTCTTTGCGCAGAAAGGATATGATGGAACAAGCCTAAAGGATATTGCAGAAAAAGTAGGGATAAAAAAACCATCAATTTACGCACATTTTCCAAGTAAGGAAGCGTTATTTTTAGAAGTTTTGGATAAAGAAATTGAAAGATTCTTAATCTATATAAATCATATAGTAGAATATTTTGAAGGTAGGAACGAAGAAGAAAAATTGTTTATATTTGTCGAAAATTGCATTGATTATGTTAAGGAACATGAATATGTAAGCAGCTTTTGGATAGGAATAATGTTTTTCTCTAAATTAAGCTTTTATGATGAAATAAGAAAGAGAGCGCTGAGTTTTAGGGATAGAACTGTTGAAATAGTAAGTGGAATAATAAATGAAGGGTTGCGTAAGGGTATCATAACTCCTAAGCCGATGGAAGAATTAATTTATTCCTTTATGGTTTTTCTTCAAGGAACCTTTTTAACCTCTTATAGAAGTCCTGGATTTTCATCTGAAACTATGAAAAAAGTTTTTAATGTGTATTGGAGAGGCATAACAAGTATAGAATAGGTCAGATTGTTTCAATTATTTGTTTGTTTATGTTATTTAATAAATTAATCAATATTTACTTATGACAAGGGGGATGCGACATGAAATGGTTTGGAAATTTAAAAATAGCACAGAAACTCATATTAAGTTTTTTAGTAGTTGCAGTGTTGGTAGCGGTGAATGGGATTATTAGTATTGTGAATATGTCTAGGATTAATAGTAATGCTATATCCATGTACAATGATAATTTGATGCCGCTGAATGAGGTTAAAACCATCAAGACTAATTTACTTGAAATTAAGAGTGATAGTTTGCTTCTTGTTTATGAAAGAGATAGAGCAAGGATTGCAGACTATGAAAAAGACATCGAAAAGCTGGTAAATGAAGATAATAATCTTATGGCAGCTTATGAAAAGACAAATATGTCTGCAAAGGAAAAGGAACTTTATCCTAAGTTTAAAGAATATCTTCTCCAGTACAGAAAAGATAGAGAAGCAATAATAAAAGCCGTGAATGATAATAATTATAAAGAAGGGGTCAATGCACTAAATTTAGCATCCAAAACTAGAGAAGATATGGAAAATGTTCTAGATGAGCTAGTACAAGCTAATATTAGTAATGCAGAGAATGAAAATAAGTATAATATTTCATTATTCAATTTAACATACAAATTAACGATAGGTATAGTAGTCTTTTGTGTTCTAATCTCTATAGCAATAGGATACGGAATTGCTAAAATGATTTCAAAGAACTTAAACAAAGTATCGGCTTTTGCAGAGGCTATAGGAAATGGAGATTTGACTCATAAAGTAAAAATTGATACTAAGGATGAAATAGGAACTATGGCAAATACCCTTAACATAGCAGCAGATAATATTAGAGAACTAATTTCTGAGATTAATTACAGCACTTCAGAAATAAGTGCTTCAAGTGAAGAATTATCTGCCACTATAGAGGAAATTACTTCAAAGATGAATGTGATAAATGAGTCTTCAATAGAAATATCAAGAGGAACAGAAGAAGTAAGCACTGTTTCAGAAGAAGTAAGCGCCTCCAGCGAGGAGGTTAACTCTACTGTATTTAGTCTAGCAGGGAAGGCAAAAGAAGCAAGCACATCTTTTGATGAAATAGAAAAACGAGCGGTTGAGGTTAAGGGTAAAGCTGAAACAGCAATGCAGTCGGGAATTAAAAAATACACCGAAACTCAGGAGCGAATTAATCAGGCCATTGAAGAAGGGCAAGTTGTACATGAAGTTAAAGTTATGTCTGATACAATAGGAAGTATTGCAGCACAGACAAATTTATTGGCTCTGAATGCAGCAATAGAGGCAGCAAGAGCAGGGGAATCCGGAAGGGGATTTGCCGTTGTCGCAGAAGAGGTTAGAAAACTTGCAGAGCAGTCTTCTGAAACTGTAAGTAATATTCAAAGTATTGTTAGCCAAGTTATGAATGCATTTGACAATTTATCACAAAGCGGCAAGGATATCCTTCAGTTTTTAGTGACTGATGTTGAGCCTACCTATAAGCTTTTAAGCAGTACGGCAGACAGTTATGAGAAGGATTCTGTATATGTAAGTGATATGTCTAAGAATATTTTGGAAAGCACAAAATTGATTTCAGAGTCTATGGAACAAGTAGGAAGTGCATTAGAAACTGTATCAGCAACGGCACAAGAAACAGCTGCAGGCTCCTCGGAAATATTAAATGGGGTCAATGAAACTACTATGGCTATAGAGGAAGTTGCAAAAGCAGCTCAAAGCCAAGCAGAAATGGCAGAGAAGCTAAGTTTAATGGTACATAAATTCAAAATATAGTATAAACAAATTAAATTGATTATTATAAAACGGAAGTCTATATACGGGCTTCTGTTTTAGTTTTTCTATTTTACGATAAAACCACTTCAAGCTTGAAAGATATGTTATATTATTGTCAATAATAGTAAATATATATAGGAGTTTGGAGTGAAATATAATGTGCAGCTTAAATGAGGGGAATTTTACAGATAAGGAAAAGATATTTAGAAAATATATATTTATTATTTTTGTTTTATTAGCAATTATAATTATATCTTATGTGCTTTTTAAATATCCCAGGCCAGGGGTTGCTGATCAGGGGGATTTTAATAGAGTTATGTTTGCTTCAGGGCTTCAGCTTACAGATGAAGATAAAAATAATCCTAATCTTAAAAGATATTTAGACTATATTATTACTGATTATAAGATGCCTGATAAAGGTGTACCAAGAATGTTTGTTGGAATAATAGGAACTACAGTTTCAGTATTTACTACTATAGGAGGTATTATATGCAGAATACTTGGCCGACAGCTATTTAGTACTGAATATCTAGCAGGCGTTTATTGTTTAGTATACTTGTTTTCCATTATCATGATATTAAAATATATAAATATAAAAGGTAAAGTTAAATGTATAATAGTATGCTTATTGACTTTGTTTATATTTTTTGATGGGAATTACCTTGTATGGTTTAATAGCCTATACGGTGAACCTGCTATGATAACAACCTTCATGTTGTATTTGTCATCTTGGATGTATTATATTTACTGCAAAGAAGTTTTAAAAGAAAGCGAAAAAATATTTTCGAAGATTATACTGATTTTTATAGCATCACTTATGTTTATAGGTTCAAAGCTTCAGGTTATTTCTGCCCTGCCTGTTGTATCACTTATGTTTGCTAAGCTTATTTGGGATAATAGAAATATGCTGACTTGGATGAAAAAGAGCATACTTTTAATTCTACTGATAATTCTAGTGGCTTACCCAATAGATATTAGTCTTATTCACAAACCTCTTAGTGAGGATACAAACTATAATTCTGTTTTTTATGGCATACTTAAGGATTCAAAAAATCCAAGACAGGATTTGATAGATTTAGGTCTTAATACCGATATGGTCGTAGAGGCAGGAAAAAACTCATATTCTCCTACAAAGGATTATGTAAAATATATACCTCACACAGAAATTACTGAAAAAGAATTTTACAGCAGAATGAGCAATGGAAAACTGATTAAGTTTTATATAACTCATCCTTTAAGGCTTATACAAGGAATGGAGTACACAGCAGCGCATTCTTTTGATACAAGTACTTATTTGGGAAAATATAAAAGAAGCTATAGTGAAGTACCGATAAGAAAATTCGATAGATTTACGACATGGTCTTCTTTAAGGTTAAAATGCACGCCTAAGAAGCTCGTATTTATAGTTCTAATTTATATTATTATTTTAGCTTCTTCAATACTTATATATTTAAGGAATAGGCTTAATACAGAGGTCAAAGCAAAAATACAGCTTTTTTGGGCAATATTTTTTATAAGTATACTTCAGTTTCCAATGTCTTATATGGGAAATGGTCAGGCAGATACTTCAAAACAGTTATATTTATTTAATTTTACTTTTGACATTATAATCTTTGCTTCCGTTTTATGGTGTTTAAATAATCTTATAAAAAAGAAAATAAAATTATGATATAATTAAGTGAGCAGGGGATAGTTTTATAAACTGTCCCTGATTTTTGTTTACAGGAGGCAGCTATGAAAAAACTATTTGTAACTGATTTGGATGGAACACTTTTAGAAAATCATGTATCTATAACTGAAGAAAACCTTGATTATATCAAAAAGTTAAAAGATTTAAAACACTGCTTTGCTATAGCTACTGGCAGGGCGTATGACCATATAGAAGCTCTGCAGAAACAATATAATCTAGATGTAGATTACTACATACTTTTAAATGGTGCGCTGATTTTAGATAAGCGTGGTAGTGTAATTAATCATCAAACTATACCTATGAGTACTATAGAAGCTATTGTAGAAGAGTTTTATAACGATGACTGGAGAATATACTTTGGAACAGGCTTTAAAAGCTTTAAACTAAATTTTGAGGAAGGAAATTTAGTAAATGCGAACAACATAGTGATTGAAGGTATTGAAGAAATAAAACAAGAGAATATATCTATGTTTGCTATGAACTATAAGAAAGAAGATACAAAGTATGTTGATGAAATGTGCAAAAAAATCAATAATAAATTTGGTGACAAAATTATAGCTTATAGAAATGTAAGCTTCATTGATATAGTACCAGCAGGATGCTCTAAGGGAGATGGAGTGGACTATATAAAGGAGAAAGAAAGGATTCCTAGTGAAAATACCTTTGCCATAGGTGATTCCTGGAATGATGTATCTATGTTTAAGTCCGCACAACATTCTTTTACCTTTAAAAGAGCTGAGAAGGAGCTGCAGTCAAAAGCAAGATATGTTGTTGATACTGTAGCTGAATGTATCGGAAAATATATCTTAGAAGATGCTTCGTAAACTTTAAAAATAAACAAAGAATAGGCTGAGATTATTCATATAATTCTCAGCCTATTCTTTGCTTATTTTTTTACAAGTTCTTTAATGCGTTGTGATACGTTGCCTTCGTACAGGCCTCCGTGATAACAGATAACTGTATTTATGTCATACGATGAAAGTTTCTCTAAAGATTTTATATATAAATCTTGATCATAATTGATAGATTCGGAAGAGGTAACTAGTTCACCGTTTTCTATGCCTAAGCAATCTCCAGCAATAAGTGTTTTGCTTGCTTTATGATAGAGACAAATATGTCCAGGGGTATGTCCTGGTGTGAAAATTACAGTAATTCCGCCGCAGTAGGGCAGTACCTGATTATCAGTTAAAGTTGAATTGATATTTATGTGTAAATTATTATAAAAATTTTTAAAACCCTGGTATATTAATTTCATTTCTTCGGTTAATGATTCAAGCCTTGATTCCAAAAGAGCCAGCTTTACAGGAAGTTTACTTCCTTCAATATATGGAGCTTCCACTTCGTGAACAAGTATATCAATTGGCTTAGAAGCTTCCTTCTTGATACTCATAAGATTGCCAACATGATCAATATCCTGATGTGTAATAATAATACTGTTTAACAAGTTAAAGGATATATTTTCAGCTTTAAAAGCCTGTTTAAGCTGAGCAAGCTGATTTGGGTATCCGGTGTCCACCAAGATAGTAGAGTTTCCGTCTACCAAAATAACAGGATAAATCATATTCTGATTTCCATTAATTTTTACCGGTATTTCTAACATTTTAATTTTATCGGTTATATTCATCCTACACCTCCAAATTTAGTATTGTTGGTATAGAATATTATAACATAACAAGATATAAGATCAATGACATAAAATTTAATCATATCACATAAAAAGATTTTTGTCAATAGTAAATATTTTTATTTTGGATTCTAAAAATCCCACGAAGTTCACAAAATGTCTTGATACTTCTGCAACAATTTGCAGCTATAATTCTAAATATAGAAAACAAACAGGAAGTAGAAGTCCTAAATGGACTTTTAAGAGTAATTTTAGAGGCTAAAGTCCTGAATGGACTTTAGCGGGTAACTTATGAGCGAAGCGAATGTCTTAAGTTACCCTGTGCCCGAAGGGAGCGAGAGTTTTAAATTACTCAGTGCTTCCGACTAAAAGGAGGAATTAAAAATGAATGCAAAATTAAAAAGATTTTTTTCAAAGGAAAATACAAAAGGGTTATTTACTAAAAAGAGGATAGGTGTTATAGCGGTTGTATTAGCTGTAGCAGTATCAGTCGGGGCAGGTTACGTACTAGGTTCTCATGGTAATGGTAGAGGTAATGGAAAAAATGTTAGAGTATCAGATCAAAGACAGGATAGAAATGGAGCACCTATGGGGCAGCAAGGAAGTAATGGAAAGTTTGCACAAGGTAAGAGCAGCAGACAAGGCATAAATGGACAAGGACAAAACCAACAGACACAAGGTAAAAATGGACAAGTGCCAGACGGACAAACACAAAACAATAATAAACAGTCTGGAGCTCCAGGACAAGGTCAAGTTGACGGAACTTCAGGAGCTACTATTAAATAGATTTAATTATATAGAAGACAGCTTAATTATATAAATATCTATATTAAGAACAAACCAAAGAATTCCCCCTATTCTTTGGTTTGTTTTATTGTACGTGTAGTATAGGTTTATAAACGATAAGTGTTTATATAAATTATCTGCAGCCACTTTGATATAAATTCAATATGTGCTATAATTTGTATTACATGGAAGGTTGTTGTCAAGTAACGTAAAAAACACAAAAGAAGAGGTACGGCATATGGGGATAGAGTTAATTAATAATACCTTAAATAATTTAGATATATTTATTATTGTTTGGGATAGAGAAGAAAATATTATCAATTTTAATAAATACAGTGAAAGTATTAGTGGATATTTACAAGAAGAAGTCATAGGGAAAAAGTGGGTAGGCACTTTGTTTGAAAAAGACAGAGGTGCTTATTTTAATATAAAGAAGCAATCCTATGAAAGAAAACTTCAATGCAAAGATGGACAAGAAGTTTATGTATGGTGGAATAATATAGCTTTTCAGGATGAAACAGCAAAATCAGAGAAAGTTATATCTATAGGGATGGACATTACTAAGCAAAAACAAACAGAACAAGAGCTTATGAACAGTTATGAGGAATTGGAAGCAGTTTATGAAGAGCTTGCAGCTACTGAAGAGGAGATAAAACAAAATTATTTCGATTTGCAAAATAAAGAAGAGCAGCTTAGAATCAGCGATGAAAGATATAGGCTGGCACTTGATGGAGCAAGGGATGCCATATGGGATTGGGATATTAAAAGAAATAAAGCCTTTACTTCAAGTAGATGGAGAGAGATGCTTGGGTACACTGAAGAAGATTTGAGAGTAGATCATCTAACCTGGAAGGAGCTTATACATTCTGATGATAAAGAACGTGCATTCAAGGCTCAGAAGGATCATTTAGATGGGAAAACTCCTTTTTATACCAGTGAATATAGACTTAGAATGAAAAATGGTGAATATAAGTGGGTTATGGTTAGAGGAAAAGCACTTCGAGATGAAGAAGGTAATCCTATCCGTATTGCGGGCTCACAGACAGATATTACTGAGAGAAAGAACTTTGAAGAAAAGATTAATTTTATGGCTTATTATGATTCATTAACTGGTCTTAATAATAGAGCAATGCTGGAAATGAGACTAAATAAATCTTTACATGAATCAAAGCAGAATAATCTTAGAGGAGCCGTTTTGTTTCTGGACCTTGATAATTTTAAAAGTGTTAATGATACACATGGACATTCAGCCGGCGATGAAATATTGAAAGGTGTAGCAGCCATATTAAAAACTTTCGAGAATGATAATATAGTTATTTCAAGATTTGGCGGCGATGAATTTGTAATAATGATACATAATATTCAAAGTAATGAGCAGGTAACTAATTTGGCAAAAGATATTGTAAAGTCGGTTAATAAATGCTGGTTAGTTCAAGGAAGAGAATTTTATAGTACAGTAAGTGTTGGAATTGTATTTTATGATAGTAAAAATTGTGATACTCAGAGTATTTTAAGTAATGCAGACTGTGCAATGTACTCTGTCAAAAAGTCCGGAAAAGATAATTATAATGTATTTACCATGGAGATGAATTCAAAGCTCAAGGGGCGAATTGAGATAGAAAACTATCTCAGGCATGCTTTAGAATATAATGAACTTAGTCTTCATTATCAGCCTCAAATTGACCAAAAAACAAAAGAGATTATAGGAGTAGAAGCTTTGATTAGATGGAACCATCCTACTAAGGGCTTAATTCCTCCAAATGATTTTATACCGATAGCCGAGGAAACAGGACTTATAGTATCTATCGGAGATTGGGTTTTAAGAGAAGCTTGCAGACAGAATAAGCTTTGGCAAGATATGGGCTATCATAAGGTTTGTATATCTGTAAATCTTTCTGCCAATCAGTTAAAGCAGCCGGGATTAGTGGAGAAAATAAGAGATGTACTTATTGAAACTGAATTAGAACCTAAATGGCTTTGTCTTGAAATAACAGAAAGTATTGCTATTTCGGATATTGAATTTGCAGTTAAGATGCTTACGGATTTGAAGGAAATAGGAATAAGTATAGCTTTAGATGATTTTGGAACAGGTTTTTCTTCCTTAAGCTATCTTAGGAGACTCCCTATAAATACTATCAAGATAGATAAGTCTTTCGTTGATGAAATTAACGAAAATACTTATGCTGCCGCTATTACTGAAGCTATAATAGTCATGTCTCATAAAATGAATATGAATGTTATTGCAGAAGGTGTAGAAACGAAAATGCAGCATGAGTTTCTTCTTAATGAAAACTGTGATATGGCACAGGGATATCTATTCAGCAGGCCTTTGCCTGCAGGCAGTGTTGAAAGTGTTATGAGAAATAGAATAGTAAGTATTTAAAATGGACTGCTTTACGGAGTTCTCAGCAAGATTATTAATATGGCAAAGACAATAATTTTATTATTATTTTAGGCTTGTCGAAATATTTATCTAAGAAATATGAATAAAGACAAAATAAGACCTGATTAGACAAAGGATATCTGACTCTTTTGTGGAAATTAGTTATTATGTAAGTTACATGATTTCAGCAACTATGGAAGGTGACCAATTATGGACAAGGAAAAGAAACTGTTTTATGTTCATGAGTTAGCCCCAGGTATGATTTTGTCGCAGGATATAAGAGCTAATGGGAAAGTTCTAGTTGCAAAAGGTGCTACCATCACTGACTATGCATTGGAAAAAATCAAAAAGCATTATATTCCAAACTTAATCGAAGTTTATTATGGTGATGAAGATGAATTAAGAAACACAAGTATGTCTCAAAGGACGAAGACTGTTGAAGAAATAGAGGAAAGTCTTAATGAACTTTCTTTTAATGTTGAAGGAATATTTGAGGATATGGATAGCCTGAAATCCTCAGGTATTGAAGAAGTTAGAAAATTTGCTTCAAGAATTCAATCTGAGCTTAAGTCAATAAATTCAGTAATAAAGAATATTGTTCTATATGGAAGCGGTAAAGACACCATATACAGACATGGAGTTAATGTGGCGGCATTAAGTGCAATACTTGGCAGATGGATAGGATTGAGTGAAATTGATCTTAATCTTCTTACTTATTCTGCAGTTTTACATGACTTTGGAAAGATTAAAATTGATAAAGAAATTTTAGATAAACCAAGTAACTTGACTCCGGGCGAATTTAAGGAAATAAGAAATCATCCTACAATAGGATACAAATATATAAAAGAAATACCATACTTAGATCATTCAGTAAGCTACGGAGTACTTATGCATCATGAGAGGATGGACGGCTCGGGATATCCTTTAGGACTTAAGGGAAATCAAATCCATCAGTTTGCAAGGATAATTGCGGTGGCTGATGTATTTGATGCAGTTAATTCAAACAGAGTGTATAAAAAAAGCAAAGGTCCCTTTGAAACTTTGGAGATAATCAAAAAGGAAAGCTTAGGAAGGCTTGATTACGAATATTGCAATATATTTTTAAATCATATTGTAAACTATTACATGGGAGAAACGGTACAGCTTAATACAAATAAGATTTGCAAGATAGTTCAGGTAGATGCAAATAACCTTACAAGACCTCTTTTATTTGATGATAATAATTTTATAGATTTAAAACAATATAAGGATTTATATGTAGAAAGACTAGTTTTGTAGTGTATTTAAGGAGTGGAAGAATTAAGCCACTCCTTTATTTTTTATATATTCTACATAGATTTTAAAGTAAATCTGTTAGTTGAGCTTCTCAAAGACCAGTAGAAGCATCAGGATTTTTGCTCACTCAGACTAGCGATTTACTAATTAAAACTATATAGGTTATAATATATAGGAACATTTTAGAAGGGGAGGGACAACTATGATAAATAAATTTAGAGCTATGGTAGTAAGCGAGATAGAGCCTAAAAAGTATTCTCGAGAGATTAAAGAAAAAGATATGTCAAGTCTTCCAGAAGGTGAAGTTTTAATCAATGTAAAATACTCATCTTTAAATTATAAGGATGCTCTCTCAGCTGTTGGAAATAAAGGAGTAACTAGAAATTATCCTCATACTCCTGGTATAGATGCTGCAGGAATTGTAGTAGAAAGCAGCAGTGACGTTTTTAAAACTGGAGATGAGGTTGTTGTCACAGGCTATGATTTAGGTATGAACACCTCAGGAGGTTTCAGCGAATACATAAGGGTGCCATCAGAGTGGGTTGTTAAGCTGCCTAAAGGACTTACTCTTATGGAGAGCATGATATATGGTACTGCAGGATTTACTGCTGCATTATCTGTTCATAGGCTTATAAACTCAGGAGTAAAGCCTGAGGATGGAGATATATTAGTGACAGGTGCAACAGGTGGTGTTGGAAGTGTTGCGGTAAGTATACTTGATAAGCTTGGTTATAGTGTAATAGCAGGTACAGGAAAACCTGAGGCAAGAGAAATGCTTATTAAGACAGGAGCAAAAGATATAATATTAAGGGAAGAACTTGATGATAAATCAGGAAAGACGCTGCTTAGAGAGAGATGGGCAGGTGTTATTGATACAGTTGGAGGTAATATTTTATCATCTGCACTTAAAGCAACAAAGTATGGAGGAACTGTAACATCCTGCGGTAATGCTGCTTCTTATGAGTTCTCAAGCTCAGTATATCCTTTTATACTTAGAGGAGTATCACTTTTAGGTGTTGACTCTGTTCAATGTCCAAAAGACCTAAGATTAAAACTTTGGAATTTGCTTTCAAATGAGTGGAAGCCTGAGGATTTGGCATTAAATATTGAAGAAGTGTCCTTAAATGGGCTTAATGATAAGATAGATATAATTCTTGCTGGAAAAATGATAGGAAGAGTTCTTGTAAATATTGAACTTTAATGTGCTAGGAAAGAGGATTAATTAATGGATTTAAGAAAAAGAAATATAGTAATTTCGCTTATGGTAGCTATGTTCTTAGGAGCAGTTGAAGGTACAGTTGTAACTACAGCCGTGCCTACAATAGTAAAGGCATTAAATGGCTTTGAACTTATAAGCTGGGTTTTCTCAATATACCTTTTAACTTCAGCTATTTCTACCCCTATATATGGGAAATTGTCAGATTTATATGGAAGAAAGAATATACTTTCCATCGGTATAATTGTATTTATAACAGGAAGCTTTCTCTGCGGAGTATCAGGAAGTATGTATCAGCTTATAATTTTTCGTGCTCTTCAAGGGCTTGGTGCAGGTGCAATATTTACTGTAACCTACACGATAGTTGGTGATATTTTTACACTTTCTGAAAGAGCTAAAGTACAAGGGTGGCTTGGAACTGTTTGGGGGGTAGCAAGTCTTGCAGGTCCGTTTTTAGGAGGTTTTTTAATAGATTATCTTTCCTGGCATTGGATATTTTTTATTAATGTACCTTTTGGAATTCTGTCTATTGTTCTTTTACAGAAAAACCTTGATGAGCATATTATGAAGAAAAAGGTTAAAATAGATTATGCAGGTGCTTTGGTACTTTCCTTTGCAATACTTTTATTTTTATATGGAACCATGTCAAAGGGAGAAGGCAGCAGTGCAGTTTCTGTTAAGACTTTTATTTCTATAGTAGTTACAATAGGTATGTTTATTATTTTTTATTTTATAGAAAAAAGAGTTTCAGAACCCATAATACCTTTTGAAATATTTACTAAAACAAATATCATAGTAAATATAATTAGTTTTTTAATTTCCTCTGTGCTCATAGGTACAGATGTATATATGCCTTTATATATACAAAATATCTTAGGATTTAGTCCTACAATATCAGGACTAGCTATGGCGCCTATGTCACTAGCCTGGACATTATCTTCTGTATTACTGTCAAAGGCAATACCTAAATATGGGGAGAGAGTGGTCACAGCTTTGTCTGTCTTGATTACTCTAATAAGCTGTGTGTTTTTAGTCACGCTTAATTTAAATTCTTCAATTACACTGGTATTAATTTATGCTTTTATAATGGGTCTTGGATTTGGAGGAGCTTTTACTATACTGACAATAGTGGTGCAGTCCTCTGTGGAATATAGTATAAGAGGTGCAGCAACTGCTGCGAACTCTCTTGTTCGAACTATCGGTCAAACTATAGGAGTAAGCATTTTAGGAAGCATAGTTAATTTAAGTATAGTCAGGTATTTTAGTGATATAGGTATAAAAGGAATAAAGCCGGATAATATTTATTCATCTAAAGCAATTAATGTAAATTTATCGGCAGAACATATAAAAGCTTCAATATATTCAGGTGTTCACCTTGTATTTATAATATTAGTTGCTATTTCAGTACTTTGTCTTGCGCTTTCGCTTATTTTGCCAAATAAATTAAAAGAAAATAATATAGAAAGTTAAGATATACAAACGGGCTTATTAAAATAGCCCGTTTATTTTTGTAACAAAAAATTGTTTTCATCATAAGCTGAAATTGATAAGCTATGCAGCGGATCAAGATATATAAGGAGGCTTATAATGTATATTAGTCCATTTACTTATTGTCCCTATTGCTATGAACGAGTTATCTGTCCATTTTCAGAAGAACAGATGAGAAGTTATGATGACTTTGAAGAACTAGATGATTACGAAGAGTATGTAGGCTATGAAAATTCTCTTAGAGCTCCACAGCAGGAAGTAAACAGAATATTACTCTTACTTAACAGGCAAAGACCTGATCTTAGCAGAGGACTTCAAAGATTTGGAGTCAGACCGGTAACTGTTAATTTATACTTTAGAACTGCTATAGCCTATACTCTAGACAATGCTGAAAGATTTAGCGGAAATATAAATCAAAGAACAACAGCAATATTCAATAGCTTCAGAAGAAGCAATGCATGGATTTTTGCTGCACTTCGTTCTGCTGGAGTACCTAATAATGTAATAGATGCAACTTTCAGAGACGTAATAGAGTTTACTTTAAGAAATATGAGACCTGCTCCTGGGCCTGGACCTTCTCCAGGTGGAAGATGGAGCAGATGGGAAGACCTTGGTGGAACTTTAATCTTTGGACCTGCAGCTTCGTCCTGGGCACCAAACAGGCTTGATACCTTTGTAGTTGGAACTGACAGTGCACTTTATCATAAATGGTGGAACGGCTCAAGATGGAGTGATTTTGAGAACCTAGGGGGAAGACTTACATCTGCACCTGCCGCTGTGTCTTGGGGAAACAATAGGATAGATGTTTTTGGTAGAGGAACAGATAATGCTATGTGGCATATATTCTGGAACGGCTCAAGGTGGAGTAACTGGGAAAGTCTTGGCGGAGTTTTAACTTCAGCACCTGCAGTTTCGTCCTGGGCACCAAACAGACTTGATACCTTTGTAAGAGGAGCTGATAATGCGCTTTATCATAAATGGTGGAACGGCTCAAGATGGAGCGATTGGGAAAACCTTGGAGGTGTACTCACTTCATCGCCGGCAGCAGTATCTTGGGGAAATAACAGAATAGATGTATTTGCTAGAGGTCAAAGTAACAGATTATATCATTTATGGTGGGATGGCTCAAGATGGAGCAATTGGGAAGATCTCGGAGGAAACTTAACTTCTGGACCCGCAGCTTCTTCAAGAGCAGCAAATAGGCTTGAGGTATTTGCTAGGGGAAGAAACAATCAACTTATGACAATTACTTGGAACGGTTCAAGATGGAGCAACTGGAGTGATATTGGAGGAAATATAACTTCTGATCCTGCAGCTGTATCTTGGGGACCAAATAGAACAGATGTGTTTGCAAGAGGAACAAATAATGCCTTGTGGCATATTTGGAGAGATTAGTTAAAAGTAAGGGGCAGCTGCTTTAGAACAGCCGCCCCTATTTTTATGAAGCAGCTTTGATGATGTTTTTTTCATCAATACATATCTTTCCATCATTTATCTCAACTATCCTGTCAGTTTTTTCAGCTATTCTTCTATCATGCGTTATTACAATGAAAGTAGTGTTAAATTTTTCATTTATATTCTCATTAAATTATAAATGCTCTCTGTAGACTCTGAATCAAGGTTGCCTGTAAAAAGCCTTCTAGATGCTATAAAATTGATTTTGTAAAAGTTTGCCTAAGATCGTAATTGGTGTGTATGCCTTTTAAAACTATAAAAAGGTATTTGAAGTTACTGATACAGACTACTAAGAATTAGATACAAATGATATTATAGAGTTATTAGATTAAGTGAGGGTGGTTCTAATGTATAAAAACTTTATTTTTGATTTGTATGGTACTTTAGTTGATATTAAAACAAATGAAAGCAGAAAGACATTTTGGGAAAAGCTTGCGCTTTTTTATAGTTACAATGGCGCTGTTTACAGCTATAGTGAGCTTAAAAGGACATATTTGAAAGAGGTTAAGGAAGGATTAAAGGCAAATACTAAGACAAAATACCCCGATATAAAACTGTTGTCGGTATTTGAAAAGCTATATGTGAATAAAGGGGTTAAAATAGAAAAGGGGGCTGTAAACCAAGCAATGAAGCTCTTCAGAGTATTGTCCTTAGAGTATATAAGACTGTATCCTGGGGTAATAGATTTATTAGAAGAGCTAAAAAGCAAGGACAAAAAAATATTTATGCTGTCTAATGGTCAGAGAGAATTTACTGTCCCCGAATTAAGGTTTTTAGGTATTTATGATTATTTTGATGGGCTATACAGCTCCTCTGATATAGAAGTTTGCAAGCCTGATAAAACATTTTTTGATTATCTTGTTGAAAAAGAGGGCTTAAACAGACAAGAAACTATTTTCGTAGGAAATGATGACAAGTGTGATGCTGAAGGCGCTGCTGCATCCTCCCTGGATTGTGTTTATATACATAGCAATCTTTCAAGGAATGTTACAGAAGTTAATAGCAAATATCAAATTTGGGATGGAGATGTAAATAAAATTATTAATTATATATAAGTTTCAGCCTCCCACTGCTTTAACTATCACATCATGTTAATTTAAATAGAAAAAAGATATGAGTGCCTCAAAACAACTAAATTTAGTATGGTATTTGAATGTGTAGAAAATAAGCTATGACAGATTTCAAATATCATGCAATAGATTTAAGTTGTTTTGAGGCATTTTTAATTACTTTTAAAAAGTCAAGTTTTTGATTCCAGCCTTTTGGATGAGTGTATCATTTAAAGTTTTGTAGGTAAGATTTCCTACTATGCCATCAGCAGTCAATCCTCTGCTCTTTTGAAAAGATATAACGGTATCTTTTGTCTGAGAACCAAAGTAGCCGGTTGCTCCGGAAAGAGGATAGCCTAATTTTATCAATGCATTTTGGAGCGAAGCTACATCTTTGCTAGTCATCCCATAGCTCAGAGGAAAAGTTGATAGAATTAAAGGTTTGCTGATTATTGTGATATCAAACTGCTTAATACTATCATAAATTCTTGAGCTTAATCCGTCTTTTTCATAAACTTTAATTGTATAAACACCAGGATTTGATGGTGTAAAGCTGAACTGACTTGATTTACTAAAGCTGTTAGAAGTTAAAAAACTTCCGTTATTATATACCTCGTATTTGTAATTAATATTTGTAGAATCACTAACTGTGCTTATAGAATTAAGTGTTACCATTTTTCCTTCATACAAGTTGCCTGAGGCAGTTACAGAGGCAATAGAAGCTCTCTGAATTACTCCGAAAGTTATTTTTCTAGTAACGTCATATTCATTTTTTGTTATAGGATCAACGGCATAAACATATGCTTCGTAGTTTCCAGATACGGCTGGAATAAAGCTGAAGCTTCTACTTGCATCATAATCTCTTGCAGCTATAATCTGACCATCCTTTACTACAGTATATTTGTACTGTACACCGCTTCCCGAGCCGCCGCTTACTGCAGAACTCAAAGTAACAGTATCCCCTGTAAATACATTCTGAATATCTTTACTGAAGGAAGATAGGGTTAATGGATTATAAATTGAAAATGGAACAACTTTCATATCATCGTAATCTGAAATTGAGAAATTGTCTTTTATATAAATTTCAGCAGTATAGTTTCCGGAATTTAAAGGTACATAATTAAGGTTTGCGGAACTGCTGTAGTCTTGAGTAAATACTATATTAGAATCATTCTTTATAATGAATTTAAATAAATATCCATAACCATTACCGTTTGTTCCTGATGCATTAAAGGAAACGGTATTTCCAAGGTATAAGGAACTGCTACTTTGAGTAATTGAACCTAAAGAAGCCTTAAGTATAAGGTTTTGAATATACGTTCCCTGATAATAGAATTTTAATATTTCATTATAGTTTTGTCCAGCTGAAGCGCGATTTCTAGCTCCTATCTGGCTCATTCCAAGACCATGTCCATTTCCTTTGCCGGAGAAGGTATAGGAACCATTTATTGAGTCATAACTAACAGTATACAAATTACTTGGCAGTCCTAAGAAGGTTCTTGTATTATCTTTTGTAACTGATTTTGTTTGCTCCACACCAGCAGAATCTTTATAGATTATATTTATATTAGATACTCTTCCGCTTGCGAATCTTGTTATTGAACTTAAATCCAAGTTTTCAAAAGTATCTGTTGAAGAAAGATAACGCTTAGAAACTAAAGCTGCTTGTATTTGGGCATTACTATATATTCTATTGACATTTGGCCACGCATCGCTTTCATATGGGTCTGCAACAGATCTTAAATATGGAACGGTGTTACCCCACACATTTTCACTGTTCTCAGAAATACCTCCATGCCACGCAGAATATAGAGTTTCTACAAGCTTATCGTTATATAAAAGTACTTCACCGCGTGTTTGGTTAACTGCATTTATAACATTTTGATAGCTTGAGTTATACCCTTTATAAACCTGATAGCTTGCTGTATCATCGAAATCATAGCCTTTTGATGCTTCATAGCCTATTCTTGATAAAGCATAGTTTCTTGCTGCTATAGTCTGAGCCTTAAAGCCTCAAGAGGAAAATTATTAGCCATTTCATAACCTATGACACCCTTTAAATAATCTTCTATATAGATATTATTGATGGGCATGAGCTTTCCGTTAAGAACTTTTATAAGAAAAGAACCCATATATTTATTTGATACTGTGCCTGAGGTCATAGTTATCAAATTAGAATTGCTGCTTGGAACTAAGTTAACTTGATTTAATGTTGTTCCATTTAATAAAATGCTTGTCCCATCGGTCGTTAAACTTAATATTGATCCGGAAGGATAGACTTTACCGTTAAAAGTATAATCTCCACTTAATGCCATGCTTATAGAAGCGGCTGACATACTTACAAGCCCAATTTTTAAATCATTAAAATAAGAATTGTTTTGATAAGCAGAAACCTTTTGCGTAATAGCTAAAGGAAGCATTGTAATAACTAGGAACAATGATGTAAAAAAGGCTGTATATTTTTTAAACACAAACTACTCCCCCCTTAAATTTTGGTATAATAAAGTTTGATGCTTTATTTATCGAAGGCTTC
The DNA here is from genome assembly GCF_016765585.1 of Clostridium rhizosphaerae. Lineage (GTDB taxonomy): Bacteria > Bacillota > Clostridia > Clostridiales > Clostridiaceae > Clostridium_AT > Clostridium_AT rhizosphaerae. The sequence goes on along the minus strand of NZ_JAESWC010000001.1, from coordinate 296,671 downwards.
ATTATAAAGCTATAGAGCAAAAACGTCAGTATGTACTAGTGAATTAGATGCAAGTATGGCTTATTTATCCTTAATATATAAAATTAGTTGACAACTATCAAAATAATGGATATATCTATGCTATAGAGGTAAAATAAAATGCATGTGTTATTTGTAGAAGAAGTTTATAAGCAGTGAACTGCTTTTTACTTATACACTAAATATTACAGGGAGGATAAAGTATGTACGTACTATTTGGGAACAATGTTGTAGATAGCAAGGAAATGAAAGAAGCTATTGAAAATAATTCAGAGTTTAAAGTTGTTAAGGACATGAGTAAAGGCTCTAAGAGAGAAGATATATTAGCTTATAACTTAAGTATAAGTTTAGATGTCTTAAATGATATTATGAAAGAAGAAGATGAATTTGATATAAATGAGCTTTCCGAAGGTGAGCTTACAGAAGATGATATTTTCGATGAGTATCTTAATTTGGCAGAAGAAATTGCCACAGAGCTTGAAGAAGTTGTTCCAGAAGAATCTATCCTTGATATCAGAGCATATAAATGGGATAAATCTGATAATGACATAAAGCTGGTTATAGCTATTGCTCATGAAGACTTAGGTGAATCTAAGCTTGGAAATGCAATGAGAACACTTTTAACACAAGTAGAATAAACGATCTTGAAGTAAAAAAACTGCTTTAAAGATTGAAGTGCACCTCCAAATGTTATAAAAAAATAACATTTGGAGGTGCACTTTTTTATGAGTAAAAATTATTCATTGTCTATATAAATCCACGGACATAACTTCTTTTCTATAAAATCAATAAATTTAAAAACTAAAAGTCCCATAAGGCTCAAAGCCAGTATGCCTGCAAACATATCTACATATTTAATCATTGACCATGTATTCATTATGAAATAGCCAATTCCATAGGTAGCTGCAAAGTTCTCTGCGAAAAACAGTACAGATATGCTTATGCCTATACTTACTCTAAGTGAGGAAATAAGCTTTGGGAGTACAGCAGGAATAACTAAATTTTTATATATTTGAACTTTGCTAAGTCCTAGAGATTCCATTGAGAAAAAAAGCTGAGTGTCAATTTCCTTAACACCATCTCTGGCCCCGAGCATTATTTGAAACACTATTATTGTCATAATGAGTATAATTTTAGATACATTTCCAAGTCCAAATAAGAGCATTAGAACTGGAAGAAAAGCTATCTTTGGAATAGGATAAAGTATATATACAACAGGAGATATAACAGAATCCATTCTTTTACTCATACCAAGCATAAGTCCTAGTGGCACTCCAATAAGCATAGATATTAAAAGTGCAGCAATAAGTCTAAATAAGCTTGCGCTAATATGAAGGAGTAAATCTTTTTTTAGCAGTATAAAGAAAGCAATTATGGTTTCATGAGGAGTTGGTACAATAGCAGAATTCACTATAAAGTGAAGCAAGTACCAAAGCACAATTACAATAAGAGAGGCATATAGAGTTTTTAAATATTTAAGTTTTTCTAAAAATTTCATAATTTATCACTCTCGTTAAGCTGCTTTCTAACTTCTAGGCAGATTTTATAATAATTAGGGCTAAGTCTTATGTTTTCATCCCCGAAGTAAGGATTATCAATAATATTTTTTATGCGTCCTTTTTCCATAACAACAATCCTTTGGCCTAGGAAAACCGCTTCTTCTATACTGTGCGTTACCATAATTAAGGTTATTTTTCTTTCTTTATAGATATTGAGAATCAAGTCTTGAAGATGTTCTCTATTTATAGCATCTAGAGCAGAAGAAGCTTCATCTAAAAGCAGCAAGTCGGGCTGAAGTACCAAAGTTCTTGCTATAGCAGCTCTCTGCTTTTGACCTCCGCTGAGCTGGGAGGGGAATTTATTTTTAAATTCAACAATATTTAATTCTTTAAGTATTGAATTTACCTTTGCTTCAATTTGTGTACTGCTTATACCTCTAGCTTTAAGCCCTAAAGCTGTATTCTCATAAACAGTTTTCCATGGAAGAAGCCCTACATTTTGGAGTATCAATCCGGTTTCTTTTCTTATACCTGACAGTTCCTTTTTATCAATTTTAACAGTACCGTTATAATTAGAAAGAAGCCCTGCTAATATATAAAGCAGGGTTGTTTTTCCACAGCCTGAAGGACCTATTATAGCACAGGTTGAATTTTGAGCTATATTTAATTTTATATTTTTAAGTACTTCTTCTTTTCCATAATTAAAGCTTAAATTATTAACTTCAATCATTATTTAATCCTCTACTTGATAAATTTAAAATCACTTACATCCTCAAACTTATAGTCTTTCTTGATCATGTTCTTGCTTTTAGTCCATTCTAAGACATTTTTAAAAGTTTCGCTTGATATTTCCTGAGCCTTTTCATAGGTCTTTCCGTTAGCACTTAAATATGGAACTATGGCATCTGGGAAAGTGTATTTAGTAAGCACTGAGCCATATTCTTTAGCATCAGTTTTATTTATATACTCAACAGCTTCATTATAAGCCTTGTAGAAGTTTTTAACTGTATTAGGCTGTTTTGATAATACATCGTTATTAAACAATATAGTTCCGGCTTTTAGCTTATATTCTTTAGAAGTAGCTAAAACCTTTGCTCCTTGTGAAGCTAAAAGAGTCGCCTGAGGCTCTGTAAATATAACACCGTCAATTTTGTTTGATAGAAGAGCTTCAAAACGTGCCTGGAAACTTGGAATTACAACAGTTTCATATTTAATATTATTCTTTTTAGCCATCTCATCCATTATATATTCAAGTACAAAGTTTGGAACAATAGACACTTTCTTATTATTTAGTTTTTCAAAACTGTCTATGCCTGACTTTGGTGAAGTTAACAGCTTGAAATCTTCATTTATATCAGAAGTTATTTTCATCTTAAAGCCGCCTTCGTTTAGAGAAAGGGCAGTCATGGTGTCTGCAATTATTCCATCTAATTTATTAGCTTGTACAGCTATATTTCTATCATTTGGTGAAGTGAAGGTAGTAATATCTACATTTATTCCTTCCTTCTCAAAGAATCCTTTTTCCTTTGCAACAATTATTGGAATAGCTGATTCTGCTGGAAGTATTCCAAATCTTATGTTTTTGTTTTCCTCTGTTTTCTTTGTACATCCAGATAATAATCCTATTGAAAGTAGTGCTGCTAAAGTTAATGATAATATTTTTTTCATTTGTATCTCCTTTGAATGTTTTATTTTTTTTCAAACATGCTTGTGAATTTATCTATATCAATGTTTATAAGAACTCCGTTTCTATGAAGCTGAAATGGATTTGTAGTTTTGGCGTTTTTACCAGGCTCTGAAGTAAAACCAAGTTTAAAATCAGCTTCCTTCAGTCTTTTAATAACCTCCTCATTATAGCCGCCAAAAGGATAAGCAAAAGCTCCCTTAGTGCTGACAAAATCTTCACATTCATTAAGATCTTTGAAAAAGCTTTCCTTATCGACACTCTGAACAGTAGTTGCATTTGCATCTCTTGTATGCATTGACTTAGTGTGATTTGAAAATTCAAAAATATCGCTTATTTCCTTAAGTTCTTTTTTAGACATGCATACAGAGGAAACAGTAGAATACTCCTGCTCTTTTTCAAAAATCCAGTCAAGAACTACAAAACCAACAGCGTTAAAATTATACTTCTTTAAAATTGGATAAGCATATATGTAAATAGATTTGTACATATCGTCAAAGGTTAGAAGAACTGATTTTTCAGGCAACTCCTTACCATTGTAATAGTAATCAATGATTTCCTTAAGGCTTAGAGTTTTATAGCCATTGTCATAAAAATATTTCATCTGTTTTTCAAACTCATCAAGATAAGCAAATAAAACACATGGAAGTACATCATCATAATCTTGATTAACCTTTATGTGTGAGGGATTATCAAGATTGAAGTCTTCTCTTTTAATTATTTCATGATACATTAGTACATTAAATCCACTCATAATTTCATCTCCTATTGTTCGTCTATAACAATCCTATACTACAAAAATAAGTATGTCAAATTAATAACAATACAGAAAAAGCTTTTACATAATATGGTATACTATTAAAGTATATATTTTTCAAAATAGGGGGTAAAACTATATGTATGAGTATAAATATGTAGAGTGTTCCATGGGCGGAATTTTTACCGGAGACAATCATCAGGAGCTTATTAATGAGTATGCAAAGCAAGGCTGGAGATTTGTTCAGATAGTGCCTTTATATTACACTATGGAAGGCAGAGCAAAGAACTTTGAGATTATCTTTGAAAGAGAAGTGTAAATTCTAATAAGCAGTTTTTCTGTTAAAGGAGTTATTATGAAAGGTATCACTGCTGCATGTTTTGATGTATATTATCACGAAGATTATGCTAAATCCTGCTGTGTTGTATTTAAAAAAGAAGAAGGGGAAGTGATCCTTTCTGACTATAGTGTAATAGTACGAGGAGTAGAGGAATATATTCCAGGGCAGTTTTACAAAAGAGAGCTTCCATGTATACTTAATGTATTTAACAAGGTGAAGGAAGATGTGGATTTACTGATAACAGATAGCTTTGTATGGCTAAACAGTGGGAAAAAGGGACTTGGGGCTCATTTATATAAGGCGCTAAGCTACAAAATTCCAGTTATAGGAGTAGCCAAGACTCACTTTAAAGATGCCGAAAATTATGAGGAAATTTACAGAGGAGAAAGCCATAGTCCCTTATACGTGAGTTCAGTTGGTATAGAGTTAGGAACTGCAGCAGAATTTATTAAAAATTTAGATGGAGATAATAGAATTCCATGGGTATTAAAACTAGTGGATAAGCTTTCAAGGGAGTAATATGATATAATAAAATTGCTGTTTTTAGATAGAAGATTTTTCAACAAGGCATATTGATGATAGGAGGTTGAGGTCCTAAATGGACTTTAACGGGTAGTCTGCGAATGGAACGAGCAAGGTCAGACTATCCAGCGTTTCGACTGAAAGGAGAAAGACAAAATGAATAACAAAAGATTAGGTGCCGATATGCTGTTATTGCTTACTGCAGCTATATGGGGATTTGCATTTGTTGCACAAAGAGTAGGCTCTCAATATGTAGGTGCTCTTACTTTTAATGGAATAAGATTTGCTCTTGGAAGTATTTCACTTATACCTTTAATTATTTACTTTGATAAAAGAAAGAAAAGAGAAGGTATTGATGAGAATAATAATTATGTAAGTACTAGAAGGTCAATTTTATATGGTGTACTTGCCGGTACTGCCCTTTATACAGGAGCAACACTGCAGCAAACCGGACTTATTTATACAACTGCTGGAAAGGCAGGCTTTATTACAGGCCTTTATATAGTTTTAGTACCAGTTATGGGGATATTTTTAAAGCATAAAATTGAAAAAAGTTCATGGGTTGGAGTAGCATTTGCAGTTGTTGGACTTTATCTATTAAGTGTAAATGAAAATTTCACTATAGGTTATGGTGATTTGCTTGAAGTTATAGGAGCTGTATTTTGGGCTATACATATTTTGATAATAGATTATTTTTCTAATAAGATGGATGCTCTAAAACTATCTTGCATTCAGTTCGCAACTTGTTCAATTTTAAGTTTAGCGACAGCTTTAATTTTTGAAAAGATTACTATAAGCGGCATATCCCATGCATTAATTCCAATACTCTATGGAGGTTTTTTATCCGTTGGCATAGCATATACTCTTCAAGTAGTTGCTCAAAAGAATGCCAAGCCATCTCATGCTGCTCTTATATTAAGTATGGAATCAGTATTTGGGGCTATAGGAGGTGCTGTTGTACTTCGAGAAACTATGAGTGGCAGGGGATATATTGGCTGTGCACTTATACTTGGAGGAATATTTGTATCTCAGATTAAAACTTTCTTACCAAGTAAATAAAGTAACTACATAATGTAGTAAGGCTTTTGCATTGTATATAGTAAAAACTAAGGGGCTGTTTTGTAGACAGCCCCTTAGTTATAATTTTATTATTTAATTTTTTGTATGAATTCAATCTGCATTTCATTAATCTTTTTACTGCTTTCTTCTCTAAGTTTTCTATTCTCTTCCTCAATTTTTCTTGTTTCATTTATGCCATCAACAATAGTTTTCCAGGTGTTTTCTAAGGTTTCTATCTTTATAGAAGAATTTCCTGAAAGCTTTGCTATTTCAATGCTTTGATTTTTTATATTTTCTGCATTTTTTAGCAAAAGCTCATTAGTGGTTTTATCAAGTGCTACCATAGATTCTGCTATAAGATTCTGCCTCTTCAGAGTAACTGCCTGAATCATTCCATTTTTGAAGATTGGTATAGTTATGACAAACGCCGAATGAATCTTACCAATAAGCTTAAAATTACTTCTTTGAATAATTCGTATCTGAGGAGCTGTCTGCATGGAAACTATCTTAGCAAGCTCTAAGTTATGCACTCTTATTTTCATCATTTCAATAGCGTTATTGATAGTTTGAAGATTCAGGTTTGCCTCTGCATCGCCGGACATCGCCAAGGCTTCATATTTAGGGAGTTCTGTTTCTTCAAGTCTTTTAACGATTAGGTTTCCGGCTATAGTATATTTTTCGAGCTTTTTATAATACTCAAGATTTTGTGCAAACATTTCTTCTAGCATATCATTAGTTTTCGTAAGTTCATTTTTATAAACAGTTATCTCTTTATAAATTTTATCTATTTCTTTACCTAAGGTCTGATATTTACTTAATAATTTTTCAACAGCTTTTTTGCTGTCTCTAAATATTCTGGAAATAAAGCCTCCTTTAGCTTCACTTAAGATCTCTTCTTTATCAAATCTAGTCATAAGGTTTGAAAGTTCTCTAAGCATAATGCTTGAGCCTTCTATATTGCTTCCTTTTATGGAATGAAGAATTTTATCTGCAAATTTTGAAACTTCTTCTGCCGGACCGTTGCCAAATTCCATGATTGAATTAAGATTATTAATTTCAACTGTATTTGTAAGTGCTTTAACTTCAGAAGAATCTTCTAAGTTTTTTTTGATTTCTTCCATTCGGAGTTGAAGTTCATGTTTTTCATCAGTATAATCCATTTTAATACTTTCTCCTTTATAACCTTTATAATTTAAAATAATGTCCAAGAACTATAATTTAGGTTAAAAGCTACTTCATCAAGCCTGTGTATATCATAGTAGCTTTCCTTTATAAAATCTTCTATATCATTAAACCCTGCTGGGTTATAAATTATCACATCTGCTCCAAGGCTGTTTATAAATGTCAGCTTAACTACATCTTCGAAAGTTACCTTTGAGAATTTGCTTCCATTGTTGTAAACAACCAGTTTAGGTACATAAAAAGGATAGTCAAATTTTGAGAGAAGTCTGATTAGAGGTTCGTCGATATCGTTTAAAATATTAAAAACCTTCATCTTGGCTAACTCAAAGCTTTTAGTATTTGTATTTAAATTAATATTAATATCAAAGTTTTGAAGGAAGTCTGTCACGGTGTCTAATAAACCTTTTTTAGGCTCAGTACTCCAAAGCTCGTAATTCTTAAATCTTGATAGAGAGCAAAAATCTATAATTCTATCAGCTATAAGGTTTTGGACAGAAGTTCTCAGCTGCCTGTATTTCCAAAATTGTGAAGATAGCAGCTTTTTCTTATCAATATAACCTGAGGAGTCAAGTACTGAATAATAAGATCTATTTGTAAGTTTTGAAGGTTTTGCTCTAAAAAGGGGAAAGGACGGAAAAAATAAAGTGTTGGGAGTTTTCCTAAGCAATTTAATTTCTTTTCTATATTGTCTTTTACTCGTGTGAACTCCACTTATCTTTGCAAATATGTTAGTAATATATATATGATTATCTTCTACCTTAAAACCTGGTCTGAACATTGCTTGATGAGTTCCCCATATATAAATTTCCTCATAGGTGCTTTTCAAGGTGCATATATTCACTTCATAATCTGCAAACTGCCAAGGTTTAAAGAAATAAGAATCCTCTTTATATATTTTGTCTCCTACCTCAGAGCTTGCTTTATAAGCGTCAGTTTCTATTCTATCCTTACTCATAAGTATCTCCCTATTTAAGACTCAATTCATAGTGTTATTCTTTGTATATATATTATATCAAAAAAATAACACTTGGAGAATAAAACTTTATATAGAGCAATATGAACAAATCAGTGCTTGGAAATATAAGGATAAAATGATATTATATAAAATATGGGCAAGTTCGAATTTATTATTAAAAATATACTGGTTTTAAATATATGGGTTAATACATAGAATGAAATGTAGGCTTTGCTTAAGAAAAAAATATGAGCTATAAATTTTCTGCTGCTATGAAGGGGATGGTATTAAGAAAATGGAAAAAGCTAAACGCAAAAAAGTTATAATAGGTAGTTTAATTTCATTTTGCATTTTGCTCATTGCATACGGTACACCGGCAATATACTATAGGAATCATTTTTATTTTGGTTCTAATATTAACGGTATTAATGTTTCAGGCAAAACAGTAGAGGAAGTAAAAGAAGAAATGGAAGGAAAACTAAAGAAGTATACCTTGGAGTTAAAGGAAAGAGGGGATAAAAAAGAACAAATTAAAGCAGAGGATATTGGATTAAAGTTCAGCTCAGAGGAAAAAATTAAGGAATTAAAGGATAGTCAAAAGCCTATCAAATGGGCGTCGGCTTTTTTTGATAGAAAAGATAATGAAATCACGTTAGAAACTATCCACGATAAAGAGTTATTGACAAAGCAGATAGACAAGCTTTCTTGTCTTGACAGCACTAGTGTAATTGAACCTAAAAGTGCCGGCTTTAAATATGCCGATAATGGGTATGTAGTTATTGATGAAGTTCTTGGAAATAAGATAAATAAAGATACTTTATATACTAAAGTTGAAAATGCGGTGCTTAAGGAAGAAACCTCAATAGACTTAGAGACTGAAAATTGCTATGTAAATCCACAATATTCAGCAAAGTCTGAAAGAGTTATAGATGCTAAAAATATCCTTAATAAATATACAGCTTCAAAGATTACCTACAATTTTGGAGAAAAGAAAGAGATAATAGATGGATCAACTATAAATAAATGGATAACCATAGATGAAAATTTAGCGGTAAAACTTGATGAAGACAAGGTGAAAAGATACTTTTCTGATATTTCCAGTAAGTATAATACGGTTGGTAAGACAAGAGGCTTTGTAGCATCTTCAGGTAATACGATAAGTGTCAGCGGTGGTGATTATGGCTGGTCTATTAATACAAATAAAGAAACACAAGATTTAATTACGGCTATAAAAGACGGCAAGACTATAAATAAGGAACCTCAATATTCTCAAAGTGCGCTTTCACGCGCAAGCAATGACATAGGTAGTACCTATGTTGAGATAGATATGTCAAAGCAGCATTTATGGTTTTATAAAAATGGCTCCCTCATAGTTCAGGGAGATGTAGTTACAGGTAATGTAAGTGCAGGCCATAGGACACCTGCAGGTGTTTATAAGTTAAAATATAAAGATAAGGATGCCGTTTTAAAAGGACAAGATTATGCGTCACCAGTTAAGTTTTGGATGCCTTTTAATGGAGGTATTGGAATTCATGATGCCAGCTGGAGAAAAGAGTTTGGTGGAAGTATTTATAAAACTAACGGATCGCATGGCTGCGTAAACGCTCCGTATGCTTTAGCAAAAACTATATTTGAAAATATAAATCCAGGTACTCCTATTGTTTGCTTTTACTAGAAGGATTAACCCCTAGCAGAAATGCTAGGGGTTTTTTATATTAATATATTCTATCACCGTTAAAAATTGAATTTTTAACAATTACATAATCAACAGTGCGTATTGCATCTAAGGTTTTACCGCCTGCGTAAGAAATAGAAGATTGAAGATCCTGTTCCATTTCTATTAAGGTATCTTTTAATGGACCTTTAAACTCTACAAACATTTTTTTACCTTCTACATTCTTCTTTTCACCCTTTTGAAACTCTGAAGCAGAGCCAAAATATTCTTTATAAAGTTTTCCATCCTTTTCAATTGTTACTCCTGGAGACTCTTCATGACCAGCAAATAATGAACCGATCATAACCATAGAAGCACCAAACCTAACTGATTTTGCTATATCTCCATGGGTTCGAATCCCTCCATCAGCTATAATTGGTTTGCTTGCTGCTTTTGAACACCAGCGAAGGGCAGCTAGCTGCCATCCTCCAGTTCCGAATCCAGTCTTAATTTTAGTAATACATACCTTTCCTGGACCAATTCCTACCTTGGTGGCGTCAGCACCGGCGTGCTCCAATTCTCTTACTGCTTCCGGAGTTCCTACATTTCCTGCAATAACGAAGCTTTTCGGCAAGTGCTTCTTTATATACCTAATCATATCTATGACAGCATTAGAATGACCATGTGCAATGTCGATAGTTATATATTCCGGTGAGAGATTTTCTTCTGATAACTCTTTAATAAATCTATATTCTTCATCTTTAACCCCAACGCTGATGGAGGCGAATAATCCGCGTGACTTCATATCTTTAACAAAAGATAAACGTTTTTCTGGTTCAAAGCGGTGCATAATGTAAAAATAATTATTCTCAGCAAGATAAAGAGCAATCTTTTCATCAATAATAGTCTGCATATTCGCAGGAACTATGGGCAGTCTAAAAGTTCGGCCTCCAAAGCAAATGCTTGTATCACATTCTGAGCGACTACTTACAATGCATTTTGCGGGAATCAGCTGAATATCTTCGTAATCAAACACGTTTTCCATATGCGGCACCTCTGAGTATAAATTTAAATATTTAAATATTTATATAGAAAGCAAATATCTAATCACATTGAGCAGTTTCATAAATCCTTGAAGATTGAATCTTTTGGAGCAGTTCAATGCGAAGATATTTAATGCTTTTCATATAGATTATATTAGTTTGTGGAAGTTTTTTTATATTATACTTATTGACCGAATCGGTTTATAGGATTATAATTAAATAAACCGATTCGGTTTATAAAGTTAAGAGGTGAAACATTTGGAAAAATTTTTAGGTTTACCTACAGAAAAACAAAATGTAATTATTAATGCTGCCCTTAAGTGCTTTGGAGCCAACGGCTACAAGAAAACATCGGTTAGTGATGTTGCAGCTGCCGCTGGAATTTCAAAAGCAATGGTGTTCCACTATTTTGGAACTAAAAAGTCACTATACTTTTATTTGATTAATCTATGCGGAAACATTTTTATGAGCGAGATTGATGACAAATTTGATAGTACCATTGATGACTTTTTTGTGAGAATAAGACTTTCAACAAGCATAGAAATTTCTATTATGAAGAAGCATCCAGACATCCCATCTTTTTTAACAAGTGTGTATTTTGAAAATGATGAGGAAGTAAGAGATGACATAAAAACTATTTTGTCACAGGGAGATGATTTTAGAAATAAAATTGCTTTTGATGGTATGGATTATTCTAAATTTAAAGAGGGTACTAATCTAAAGCTTTTTATGAAAATGCTTCTTTGGCTTGCTGATGGTTATGCAAATCAGATGAAGAATAATCCGGCAACTGATCTTGATGAGTTGTTTAAAGAATTTGACGAGTGTTTGGATATGCTTAAAAATAATTTTTACAAAGAGGAATATTTAAGATAGGAAGGCATATCTATCAAACCAATTAGAGTGTTTTTTAAAAATAAAAATATAGGGGGGTAAATCATGAGTGTAGTTGAAATTAAAAATCTCACAAAGAATTATGGAAAGGCAAGAGGCATTATAGATGTAAATCTTAATGTTGAGCAAGGGGAGGTATTTGGATTTATCGGTCCAAATGGAGCCGGAAAATCTACTACTATAAGAACATTATTAGGATTAATAGCTCCTACCAGCGGAACTGCTGCTATCTTTGGAAAGAACTGTATTGAACATCCGGAGGTTAGGCAGGAACTTGGATATTTGCCTTCTGAGGTGTTTTATTACGACAATATGAGGGTAATTGATTTGCTGAAGTATTCAGCAAGCTTCTACAATAAAGATTGTACAAAGAGAATAAAAGAACTTGCTGAGATAATGGACTTGGATTTGAAAAAGAAAATTGATGATCTTTCTTTCGGAAATAAAAAGAAAGTTGGCATAGTACAGGGGCTGCTTCATGAGCCAAAGTTGATTATACTGGACGAGCCTACAAGTGGTCTAGATCCATTAATGCAGCAAAAGTTTTTCGAATTAATTGATCAGGAAAATAAAAAGGGAGCTACAGTATTCTTCTCATCTCACATCTTAAGCGAAGTTCAGAAAATGTGCAGCAGAGTGGCATTTATTAAAGATGGCAGAATTATTAAAACTGAAAAAATGAGCACTCTTCAGGAAAACAATTATAAGAGGATAAGTATAGAGGCTAAATCGAATATTACCAGAGAAGCCTTTAATCTTAACGGAGTGAGTGATTTTGAGTGTAAAAGAAATACAGCCAGCTTTATATTCAAGGGAAATATAAACTCCATTATGAAAAAAATTAGTGAGATTGAACTTAGAAATATATCCATAGATGAGCCTGACCTTGAAGAAATCTTCATGCATTATTATGCAAAGGAGGATTAATCAGCATGAACATCTTTTTATTTGAACTTAAAGCACTGAGGAAATCAACTTTTATATGGACGTGTTCAATAATCGCCCTAGCTGCACTTTTTCTTTCTATATATCCAAGCATGGTAAGTGAAGCCGAAGATTTTAAAAAGCTGTTAGGTGGATATTCTCCATCAGTTAGAGCAATGCTGGGAATAAATCTTGATTATATTACATCAATCTTAGGTTTTTACTCTATGATTTTTTCTTTTATTATTCTTTGTGGAGCTATTCAGGCTATGAACCTCGGAACTTCTATTATTTCCAAGGAATCAAGAGAGAGAACAGCAGATTTTCTCTTAGTTAAGCCAGTATCACGTTCAACTATAGTAACGGCTAAACTTTTAGCCGCTTTTACAACTCTGCTTGCTACTGATATAGTTTTTTTAGGAGTATCGTCTTTGATAGCCAACAGCGTTAAGTCAGCAGATTATAGCGGAAAGATATTTTTTATGATAAACCTTACTCTATTTTTTACTCAATTGATTTTTCTAGCAATTGGTGTTGTTGTTTCAGTATTTTTTAACAAGCTTAAATCTGTTCTTCCAATTTCGCTTGGTGTTGTCTTCGGTACGTACATGATTGGAGCACTGATAGCTACCGAAAAAAATAATGACCTTGCTCGGTTTATATCTCCTTTTAAATACTTCGATATAACATATATTATCAAAAATGCAAGCTATGAAACTCCATACTTGGCCGCAGGTACAGCAATTATAGTGATTGCAATAGCGGCTAGTTATATTATCTATAACAAAAAGGACATACATGCCGTTAACTAATATGCTTTTGAGGTGATTAAAATGAATACAGGAGGCATAGAGATTAATAATCTCTATGTACAGTATAAACAATACAGGAGGGTTGATTATGAATGTTTTTATTAGAGAATTAAGGGCTAATCGTAAAGCTTTAATTATATGGAGTATATGTATGTTTCTTTTTGTTCTTAGCGGCATGGGAAAATACACTGCGTATTCTTCAGGTGCTAACAATGAGGTTTTTGATAAAATGCCTCATACCATGAAGGCACTGTTGGGGTTCGGATCTTTTGATGTGACAACTATGAGCGGTTTTTTTGCATTTTTATTTCCTTATCTCGCGCTTACAGCGGCTATCCATGCTGCATTGCTTGGAAGCGGAATAATATCAAAAGAAGAGCGAGACAAGACGGCGGAGTTTTTGATGGCTAAGCCGATATCCAGAGCAGCTATTGTAACTTCAAAACTTTTTGCAGCTTTGATAAATATTATAGTTATCAATTTAGTTACTTTGCTTTCATCCATAGCTATGGTTGCAGCCTATAATAAGGGAAAAGACATTAGTGGAGAAGTGTTGGTGTTTCTTTTAAGCATGTTTATTATCCAATTAATCTTTTTATCACTTGGTGTATTTATTTCGGCTGTTATGAGAAAGCCAAAAGCTGCAGGTTCTCTTACAACCGGAATATTGTTTAGTTCATATGTAATATCAAAGATAACTGATCTGACAGATAGTTTAAATGCACTTAATGTACTTTCACCATTTAAATATTTCAGCTATGAAAATATCGTTAAAGGAAATGGTCTAAGCACTGGTGTAACTATCCTCTCTATTTTGCTTGTGGCGGTACTTTTAGCATCAGCATATTCCTTTTATGCTAAGCGGGATTTAAGTGTATGATAATTACCTAATAATAAATAGCTCAGTATTTTCAATTTAAGGTGAAAATACTGAGCTATATTTTATAAAATTTTATCGATTAAGCCATATTCTTTAGCTTCTTCAGCAGACATATAAAAATCTCTTTCCATATCCTTTTCTATTTTTTCTAACGGTTGTCCGGTGACTTCACTGTATATTTTATTTAATTTGCTTTTAACTCTGAGGAGATGCTCAGTGTGGATTTTTATATCTGTAGCTTGTCCTTGAAAACCACCATATACTGAAGGCTGATGTATTAGAATTTCACTGTTTGGAAGAGCATACCTTTTGCCTGGGGTACCGGCTGTAAGCAAGAATGATCCCATGCTTGCTGCAAGTCCAACGCATATTGTGGATACGTCTGGTTTTACAGCTCTCATTGTATCGTAGATTGCAAGTCCTGCAGTAATGGAACCTCCAGGACTATTAATATAAAAGCTGATGTCTGCTTCTGGATCTGCTGATTCAAGAAAAAGCAGCTGTGCTACAATTATACTAGCTGTTTCATCCGACACCTCACCGTTTAACATAATTATTCTATCCTTAAGCAGCCTTGAATAAATATCATAGGAACGCTCGCCTAAATTTGTCTGTTCAATAACAACAGGTACATAACTCATATTAATCACCTCTTAAAAATTTTAATGAATACTATGCCGCCATAGAAAGCCTAATATTAGCTTTGGAAGCTGAAAGCATCATGTGTATATGATTTCTATTTCTTCTAAATTCTCTTGGAGGAACTCCGTAAAATTTCTTAAAAGCCTTTGTAAAAGCCTCCTGGGAGCTAAATTGATATTTTAGGGATATATCTATAATCTTTTCATCTGTATAGATAAGATCTTTTGCGGCTCTATCAAGCCGTTTTTTCCTTATGTATTCAGCTACGGGTTCGCCGGTAGCGGCATGAAATTTCCTGTGAAAATGAAACTTTGATAAAAATACTTTATCCGCCAGTTCTTTAAGTTCTATTTTTTTATCAAGATTATCTTCAATAAATTCGATGGATTTTTTTATGCAAGCATCATAATTCATATTAATCTACCTACCTATTTGAATTCTTTTCTTTATTATAGATTAGTTTGTTTAATAAATCTTGTCATTTCTTGCTCATTTATTTTTTGGCTTCACTAAATAATATTACTGGAGTTGTATAGCTAAGTTTTACATCTATTCAGAAAATTAATAAAGTATGTAGAGAAGTTAATACATGAAAAATTGGAAGAAAATATATTTGCGGATACACTAATCAATGAAGTATTTGGGTAGTAGTATAAATTGGTGGAAGAATATGTTGATTTATTTTATAAACAGATTTATAATATGTTTATAAAAACAACAAACATACGGAGGTGGATTAGATGTTTGATGAACTTATAAACCTTACTTTGAATGAAATAAAAAATGGCTATAGCTTTGATAGACAATTAGATAAATATATTTGCAATATTTGCGGAAGAGAATTTGAAAGTGGCGAAGTTTTTAAAATTGGAGACAAATATTTCGATGCAGAGAAAGCAGCTAAAATTCATATAAAAAATGAACATGATGAAATATTAAAACTGCTTATGTCCTATGATAAAAAGTTTACAGGGATTACAGACAACCAAAAGGAACTGCTTAGTATGATTACCTCTGGTATGACTGACAGTGAGATAGCTAAGCAAATGGGTGTTGCACAAGCAACTGTGCGCCATCAAAGATTTACATTTAGGGAAAAAGCAAAGCAGGCAAAACTGTATCTAGCCATTTATGAACTTGCTTTTCAAAGTGCGGAAAGAAATAAGAATACTAAAGATGATATCATAAACATTCATAATGGTGCCAAAATGGTGGATGATAGATATTTTACTACAAAAGCTGAAGAGATGCAGATTTTATCAAGCATGTTTTCATCACTTGAACCGTTAAAATTAATAAGTTTTCCGGCAAAAGAAAAGAAGAAGATAGTAGTACTTAAGAAAATAATGCAACAGTTTGAAAAACAAAAAAAATATAGTGAAAAAGAACTTAACTCTATATTAAAAGAGATTTATGAAGATTTTGCTACGATAAGACGCTATCTTATAGAATATGGCTTTATGGAACGTACAAATGATTGTAAGTATTATTGGATTAAGGAATAGGAGGGAGCATAAATGGATTAAGGAATAGGAGGGAGCATAAATGGATTTGGAAATAGAACTTAAAAATTATCTAGATGACCAGAGTAGACTGAAAATATATCCATCCAAGAGAAAATATAAAATATTAGCTCTGATATTTTTAGCTTCTAAATTTGAAAAAGGGATAATATATTCTGAAAAGGAGATAAACGAAATACTGGATAATGCACATGCTTTTAACGATAGATGCCTTATCAGAAGAGAATTGTTTAATAAAGGATTTTTGGGAAGATTAAATGACTGTTCTAAATACTGGCTTGAAGAAAAACAGCCAGAATTAAGTGATTTTAAGATTAATTAACAAAAGGGGCTTCTCGCAAAACACCTCAAACCTGCCGCGTGTTAGCTGAATTCCTGGAAACTTTCGCTTTGCAGAAAGTTTAGGTGCTTTGGAACATCCCCTTTACCTAATTTAATGCGAGTATATGTCGGAAAACTCAATGTTAATTCTTTCTACTTTATTATGACTTGTGAAATTATTTTTATTTTCAGTAATAGCTGTCTTGGGAACTATTATTGCAGGAAGCTCAATTATAAATTCGCTCCCTTTTCCAGGCTCGCTTTTAACCGCAATACTTCCTTCATGCATTTCCACAAGGGATTTTACAAGTGATAATCCAATCCCGCTTCCCTCATGGTTTCTTGTAAGGGAACTATCTACCTGCCTAAAACGTTCAAATATTAATTTGTGATGATCTTCCGGTATTCCCAACCCATTATCTTTTACTGAAATCAATAGCATGTCTTTCTTATCTTGAACAGTAACCCAAATTTCACCTCCGGGTTCAGTAAATTTTATAGCATTTGAAAGAAGATTTAATATTATTCTTTCTATCTGATCTGGATCACAAGCAATAACCTTTTCTTCTACATCAGTATCAAAGCCAATAAATAATCCCTTGCTTTTTGTATAGTCTGAAACTGAAAGAGTTATATCTTCAATTAGACTTATAATCTCAAAATTTACAAAGTCAAGGCGGTAAGTATTTGAACCGATTCTTGTTAAGTCAATTAAGTTATTAACCATTCGGAGCAATCTGTAACAGTTTTGCCTCATTATATAAATATTTTTGCTCAGATTTTTCGATAGTTTGCTATCCGGATCATTTCTTACGTATAGCTCTGTCAGCTGCAGTGCACTAAAAATTACGTTTATAGGGGTTTTAAACTCATGAGAGATATTTGTCAGAAATTCACCCCTTAATTTATCGTATTGAAGTTCTGATTTAAGATTTTGGTTTTCTATGGTCTTTTCATTAAGTTTATTGACCATTTTATTAAAGGCTTCAGTAAGTTTCTCTATTTCTCGAGGTCCTTCGGTTGTAACATAACTGATAACATTATTTTGACTCATTTCATAAATTTCGTTTTCAAAGTTTTTAAGAGGTTTGGTTGTATATTTTCTTAGTATAAGTACCGCAGCTAGAATAGCCAAAAGTGCAAGCCATATTACTGAGCTTGAAGTAATATCAAGCATTTTTTTAGTAGATATAAAAGTATCTCTTTTCATTATAACTGTCAGCTTTGCCTGACATGTATTTGGTATATTATCAATGTATATAGAGCCTATAAGTTCATTGCCCCAAAACTTAACATCGTCAGAAGTATTGTTTGTATCACTTACTTTAATATAGTCATTGATATTATCATGCAGATCATCACTGGAAATAATCTTATCTCCAAAGGTCATAAATATTTTTTGTTCCAAACGTTTTCCAAGAGAACTGATATAGCTGGAAGATATTTTTTTTCCAATTATTAAGAGCCCTTTTTGTTCGCCTTTGTAATAAGTTTTAAGAATTGGGCTTGCATAAAATAAATAAGGATCTCCATTATACATAACTATTCCTCTGGGGTAATTTGCTTTGTCAGTAACAAAAGGGGCCTTTAACATATTTGATATACTTTCATCCTGCAGCAGTTGAGATATATCATTATTTTTTAAGCCAGACTCATCAATAATCTGTTTGTTATTATTAATTACAACAGAAAAATCAAGATTAAAATTCGATGGAATCCAATCAGAAAAGTTTTCTTTAAACCATTGAGAGTTGTTTTCCTCAAGTTTATTATAGGCATCATCCCAAATAGAATAATCCCTTGCTATAGTACCTAGTTCATTTAATTTTTCTTCAATTATTGTATTTGCCTGATTTCCTAATGAGTGTAAGTTTTCTTTTTCCAGGTTCAATATAGATTGTGAAATAATAAAGTTATTAATTATAAAGGAGACTAGTAATGGTATTACAGCTATTATTATTAAGGCACATAGAATTCGATTTTCTATACTTTTGAGTATTTGCAAATTTTTTCTCATTTTACAACCTCTCAACTATATTACAGATTTTTTATCTTTAAACAAGCTGGTAAACACTCTTACAAGGCTTGGATCAAACTGTGAGCCGCTATTCTTTTTAAGTTCAAGCAGAGCCTCCTCTAAAGATAAACTTTCTCTATATATTCTTTTAATTGTCATGGCAGAGAAGGCATCTGCAATTTGTATAATCCGTCCTTCAATGGGAGTATCATTTCCATTAATTTTATTAGGATACCCGGTGCCGTCGAATTTTTCGTGATGATATTTGATACCGCTCAAGATAACTTCAGAGAGCTCCATATCATTTACTATATTTATTCCATCATTTACATGACCTTTTATTATTAAGTACTCTTCAAAGGTTAGCTTTTCTGGCTTTCGTAATATCTCATTGGGTATAAACAGCTTACCAATATCGTGTATTAATCCCGAGATGTATATATCTTTAACTTTTTCTTCTGTAAAGCCTAAAGCAATAGCAAGGTCTGCAGAATATTGAGCAACATATTTTGAGTGAACATAAGTATAGGCTTCCTTCTCTTTTAGAGTTTTTAAAAGTTGTGTGAACCTGGAACTTTGTTTTATATTACCTATTGAGCCTTTGTTAGCTAATTTGTATTCTCCGAATTTATTGAGATACATATTGCTGTCCGCTTGATTTAAAAGTTCCTGAAGATTTAATTTTTTATGATCACTTGAATATGCTGCACCTATTGTAAAAGATATTCTTAAGGGTGGAAGAGCAGGATCTATAGAACAAACTTTGTTTTTAGAGCTTAGATACAACTGATCAATTATATTCTCAACTTGAATGCTCGAAACATCCTGTATGAAAACTACAAATTCATCTCCTCCTAATCTGGCAATGATACAATTAGTATTCATCAGCTCTTTCTTTAGTAAGTTTGAAAGATCTATAAGAACCCTATTTCCAATTAAGTGGCCATAGGTATCATTTATTTGTTTAAAATGATCCAAATCAATTAAAAGTACAGCCGTTTCATGATTTCTATCTAATATTTTTTGACCAGTTTCTAAAAAGTATTTTAAGGTATATAGTCCAGTGAGTGAATCGGTTATGCTTGCCTTAAGATATTTATTTTTTTCGGAATTTAATTTTCTAAACAAATAAGAGCTTATTGATAAGACTATTGATGCATAAATAATACCAATAATATCAGTCAGAACAATATTAGAATCAGCTTTTCCAAAGTATGTAGAAAACAATTCTGCAAGTATGACTCCCACTATATTTGTAGATATTACATCAGGCAGTAAGTATGCAGTTATCAATGGAATATAAAATGCTAGGCTTTGAAGGTATACCAATTTTAAAGGATGAAACTGTATTATTGTATAGAATAGGCCTATTGCAGCTAAGGAAAAGATATATCTATATAAGACATGTCCTTCCCAGTAATTTGCAAAGATTAGTAATCCTGTGATAATAGCAGAATATATCAAAAGCGCGGGAGAATTCCACCCGCATGCTATAAAACCAACTCCGGTAGATAATATAATAAAATCGAATATCGTTTTAGACGGGTTTGTTAAAACGTAATTATATATTTTTTTAGGTGTATGTTTAATAAATGTCTTTATGTTCATGAGCTGTTGTCCTCACTGTTTATTTAGTTTGAGTTAATCCATAGTAAATAGTAAAAAGATAGCTTGTCTAAAGTAGGAAATAATCGTATAAAAAGTACCAGTAACTATGTATGATAAGCATTAGTACTGGTACTGATTGAAAAAACTAACGTGTTGTCCAATACACGGCAACCCGGCTGTCATTGTATGAACTTTAGACCCGTAGTTTTGCGTCCCTAACTTTCGAATAGGTTTGCCCTTATATTAAGTTTTTACAAATTACATTACTATATTACATTATATACTAAAAATAGGGCCAAAGTAATGGTAATTAGATACACTAGCAAAAAAGCTGATACCTGATCAGTATCAGCTTTTTTTCACTCCAAGTTTTCCATTCATATACTTTATGCTTATTAATGTCAATATTAGCATTGCTGCAGTAAGGATTAAATGGGTAGTAAATATATCACTATTGTCTTTCAAAATACCCATCAATGGAAAAGCTACTGCAACAGCTAAGTTTGTAGCAAGACTCTGGAAGGATAAAATTGTAGCACGCTTATCAGAAGGAATATGCTTGTTCATATATTTTGTTGTAACAGGTCTGTAAATTCCTCTTGAAACCTGCTGAAGAAGTATTGCAAAAACTCCAGGCCAAACCCTGATAGTACCAAGCATTAAAAAGGAAACTATCATTAGAAAAGACATAAAAGTCAATGTCTTAGGTTTTGTCTTCTCCATAATATAGGAGCTTCTCTTGGAAATAAAGGCAGCAGTAATATTAAAAATAAAGAAAATGGCACCGAAATATTTTACTGGTATATTAACTCCCTCCATGTAAGGCTGATAGTACCAGAAACCTGTTCTGTAAAAAATGAAAAATATCATGGAGAAAAATACAATAGCTTTAAGCTTATCATGACTTAAAATATATTTTCCGCTTTCTTTTATTTGATTAAGATAATTTATTCCGTATTTTCCTTCCTTGCCCTCAACCTCAGGTTCTTTAAACATAAAGGTTACAGCAATTGTTATGAGCATAAACAAAATTGAAACAATCATAGGAAGATTTATATTCTTTTCATATAGGAAGCTTGACAACACTGATCCTATAGCTTGAGCATATAAAGAGTAGGAACGAGCCTTGCCTTCAACCTTTTGATATTCCTTTTCTCTGTTAAGCATTTTTAATGAATCGTAAATTAAAGCACTGTCAGCACCTGACTTGAAGGCCGAACCAAGGCTGAAGGTTATTTCTGAAAGAGCAAAAACTAAAAAGCCTTTACCAACTACATATAAAAGCAGTCCTACAGCCCAGAGAAAGGCACCTATAAGTATGCTGTATTTTCTCCCTAATTTATCTGCTGCCGCTCCTGTTGGAACCTCAAAGAAAAATACTGATATTGATGAGATGGATTGGAGCAGCATTATTTCTGTAAAGGATAAACCTTTAGCAGTTAGAAATAATACAAGTACAGGTCCTAAAATTAAAAGCTCAGCAAAGGTTGAATAAAAGTAGTAAAGTTTAATGTTTTTTTGAATACTCATGGTGGCACCTTCTTTCTTATAAAAATAAAAAACCCTGCGAAATCACATCTTATAAACAAACTTTAGCTATGAATTATATGAAATAAAAAAAGTTAACTTTGATGTTTAATTTCATATAATTTAAGTTTCAGTAATGCTTATAATTAGTGACTCCGCAGGGTTTAACTCTGCGTGTAGGATAAGCCCCTGTACCGCTTGATAAAACTAGGTACACTCACTTTGTTATATTTTACCATACACTATTTTGCTTGTAAATACTAAAAATATAAATAGTAAGATGTCCAAGTATTAAAAATATCAATAGTTGTTGCTCAAGCTTTCATGCCATTCTACAATTTAGTTGGACAATAAAATCATATAAATAATTGTGCATATAGCGAGGAAAAAAGATGGATATAAGAGAAGATATACTAACTCCTAGAGAGAGGTCCAAGGCATTTTCAGAAGGCAAACCTATGGATAGGATAATATGCCTGCCTATGGTAGCAATAAGTGCGGCTTACTTAATAGGTAAAACCATAAAAGAGTTCCAGCTTGATCCTGAAGTAATGGCTCAATCACATATAGCTGCTTATAAAAGGTTCAAGTATGATTCAGTAGGTCTAAGTACAAATTGTTCAGTACTTGCAGAGGCCATGGGAGCTAAGCTTGATTATCCGGAAGATGATGCTGCCAACTGCATTGAACCATTAGTTAAGTCAAGAGAAGACTTGAGCAAGGTTAAGGACATAGATCCTGAAAAGGATGGAAACCTGTGGGTTTTTTACAAGGCATTTAAAATAGTAAACGAGGAGATAGGCCAAGAAGTACCTATTTCAATATCAGTATCTGGACCTGTTACTACAGCTGCAACTTTAAGAGGTACAGAAGCTTTTGCAAGAGATATGTATGCAGATCCGGAGCTTTGTCATGAGCTTTTGAGAAAATCAACAGATAATATAAAAAGACACATAAAAACTATAGTAGCGCACGGAGCTGATATAGGAGCTATTGCAGACCCGATAGCTTCTGCAAGCGTAATAAGTCCTAAAATGTTTAAGCAATTTGCCTTTCCATATATTAAGGAGCTTGTTGACTATATTCATAGCTTTAATAGTGGGGCTGCGCTTCACATATGCGGAAAATCAGAAAAGATTTTAGAGCTTATGGTTGAAACAGGTGCAGATACTATAAGTGTTGATAAAGTGGATTTGAAGGTGGTTAAGGAAGTTGTAGCAGGGAGAGCGGCTATTGTTGGAAATGTTGACACAACAGATGAAATGCTGCATGGACCTGTAGAGAAAATCCAGGAGGTTTGTAAACGATATATTGATCTTATGAGAGATTATAAGGGCCTATATATTTTATCAACTGGCTGTGATATATCACCTAAAGCACCTTTTGAATATGTACAGGCTATGATGGATGTAGCGAGAAGCTACGGACTGTATGAATATAATTAATTAAGATATAAGGGAGTATTATATATGAATAATTTACCTGAGATATTTGAAGATTTCAGCGAATCAAGAAAGAACGGATTTATAACAATTAAAAATTTAAAGGATGATGGGAAAAAGGTTGTTGGCACCTTTTGTACTTTTACTCCTTGGGAGGTTATACATGCTTCAGGTGCAGCACCTGTTTCTCTTTGTGCAAAAAGTGATGAGCCTATTTCAGAGGCAGAACAGTACCTTCCTAGAAATCTTTGCCCTTTAATAAAGTCCAGCTACGGCTTTGCCATCACAGATAAGTGCCCTTACTTTTATTTTTCAGATATGATTGTTGGAGAAACAACTTGTGACGGAAAAAAGAAAATGTACGAATTTTTGGGTGAAATAAAAAATGTACATGTTATGCAGCTTCCTCAGACAAATAAGGGAGAAGATGCCTACAGACTTTGGAGAAATGAAATAATTAGTCTAAAAGAGAAGCTGGAGAAGGAATTCAATGTAGAAATAACTAAAGAAAAACTTATGGAATCTATTAGGCTTCGAAATAGAGAAAGACTGGCACTAAAAGAATTTTATGAATTAGGTAAAATGTGTCCGCCGCCTATAACAGGATTTGAAATGTACAAGGTATTGAGCGGAGCATCCTTTAAGTGGGATAAGGAAGCGGAAATAAAAGACCTAAGGGATTTAGTAGATAAAGCTAAAAGAGAATATGAAGAAGGAAAGAGAAAAGTTTCTAAGGATGCTAAGAGAATACTAATAACAGGCTGTCCTATGGGAGACGCTACAAAAAAGGTAATAAGAGCCATAGAAGAAAACGGCGGTGTGGTTGTTTGCTACGAAAATTGCTCAGGTATAAAGGAAATTAGCAGGTTGGTTGATGAAGATAAAAATCCTATAGATGCAATCGCAGAAAAATATTTAAATATAGGATGTTCCTGCATGAGTCCAAATGATAACAGGATAAATCTTCTTTCTGAACTTATAGATGACTACAAGGTAGATGGAGTTATAGATGTCATACTGCAAGCCTGTCATACCTTTGCTGTTGAATCCTATAAGATTAGAAGATTTGTAAATGAGGAAAAACAAATTCCATATATGAATATAGAAACTGATTATTCACAGACAGATGTTGGACAATTAAATACCAGAATCGCTGCCTTTATAGAGATGCTTTAAAAAGACGGCTGACAGAGGGAGTGAATTTATGGCAGAAGTCAGGTTTATAGATGAGAATATTAATGTTGAAGCTGTAGAGGGAACAAGACTTATAGATTGCATTAGAATGGCCGGTTTAAAAGCTGAAACTCCCTGCAACTGCACAGGTATATGCGGCAAGTGTAAGGTTAAAGCTTACGGAAAGCTTTCTTCAAAATCAGAGGAAGAAGAAAAACATACAAAGGAGCCTGATACAAGGCTTGCATGTGTGGCTAAGATTTTAGGAGATGTTGAGGTTAAACTTATCAGTGCAGGAGAAAACTTAAAAACAATAAATAGAGGCTATTCAATTGAAGTAAAAGCTGACTGTCCTGAAAAGGGGGCATTAGGGGCAGCTGTAGATATAGGAACGACGGGTATTTCTGTTTATCTTGTTGATTTAGAGAATGGCAGGGTTTTGGACAGAATATCCGATTTAAATCCGCAAACTGAGTATGGCGGAGATGTTTTATCAAGAATAACTTATGCCATAAAGGAAGAAAATGGTTTGGAGACCTTGAGCAAGTGTATAAGAGACAAGATAAGCAATATGCTTAAAAAAGCTGCTCATAAAGACTATAACCTGAAAGATATCTATAAAGTTGTGATCTCGGCAAACACTACAATGCTTCATTTGTTTTTAGGGGTAACCCCTGAAACTATTGCAAAGGCGCCCTATAAAGCTGTTTTTTTAGATAAAAAGGACTTTAAAGCTGAGGAACTGGGGATTGATATAAGGAACGAAGGAACTATAACGCTGCTTCCTTCTGCCTCAGCCTATGTAGGTTCTGATATTTTATCTGGAATAGTGGCCGTAGATTTTCAGAACAAAATAAAACCATCATTATTTATCGATATTGGTACAAATGGCGAAATAGTTGTGATAAAGGATGAAGAGATGGTTGCTTCTTCCACAGCAGCGGGACCTGCCCTTGAGGGCATGAATATCTCCTGCGGCTTAAGAGCCGAGGCCGGTGCAATTGACAGTTTTAACATAGATGAACAATACAATATAGCCTTTACAACAATAGGAGATAAAGAGGCAAAGGGTATTTGCGGAAGTGGTCTTATAGATATTGCAGCAAGTTTAATAAATAGAAATATAATTTTAAAAAGCGGTAGATTTAATAAAAATCTTCCTGATAAATTAGCCTTCAGGCTTGTAGATAAAAAGTTTTATATAACCGATGAAATTTATATATCTCAAAATGACATAAGACAAATACAGCTTGCAAAAGCAGCAATAGCTTCAGGAATTATTATGCTTTTAAAAGAATTAAACATTGATATTGAGTCTATAGAAGAAGCTGTTGTAGCAGGAGCCTTTGGCTATCATTTAGATTCTGAAAGTATAAAGGCTATTGGACTCATCCCTCAGGGTTTCAAAGGGAAAATTAATTTCGTAGGGAACTCATCTGTTGAAGGAGCAAGGCTTGCACTTATTAATGAACAAAAACTTAGAGAAATGAGTAAAATCAAAGAAAATATTAAGGTAGTAGAGCTTTCTGTAAAACAGGAATTTCAGGATTACTTTGTAAAGGAAATAAGCTTTTAATCAAGTACTGATTCTTTGAAGGGAGAAAAATATGATAAAGGTAGATATAGTATCGGGCTTCTTAGGCGCAGGAAAAACTACTTTAATAAAGAAACTTCTTACTGCCTATAAGGATGAAAAAGTTGTGCTTATAGAAAATGAATTCGGAGATATAGGCATAGATGGAGATATAGTTGAAAAAGACGGTTTTGATGTTGTCGAGATAACCAGTGGATGTATCTGCTGTATCATGAAAAAAGACTTTGTAACCTTATTTGAAAAGGTGCTTTGTGAGTATAAACCGGAAAGAGTAATAATTGAACCCACAGGGATAAGTATTTTAAGCGAAATAATAGAAGTTTTAAAACTTGAGCAATTCAAAAATATATGTGAGATTAATTCAATTATTACCGTTATAGACGGAATAAGCTATATGGAGCAGAGAGATGTATTTGGTGAGTTTTTTGAAGATCAAATAATAAATGCCGGAACTTTAATGATCAGTAAAAGTCAGCTGGCAGATTCAGAACTAATAGATAAAATTATTGCATCTTTAAGAGAGCTAAATTTAAAGGCCCCAATAATAACAGATAATTGGAGTAAACTGACTCAGGAAGAAATAAAATCCCTCTTAGATTTAGACTTAAATATAGATTTTGATAACTTGTTTTATACAGAATATAAGCCCTGCAGTGATAATCAGTTTGATGCATTGGCCATTAAAACCTCAAAAAAATTTAATGAAGAATCTCTTGCTGAAGCACTGAACAGACTGAAGGAATCCGAATTTGGCATGGTTATAAGAGCAAAAGGATTTTTAAAGGGAAAAGGATTTGGACTGGAATTCAGTTATGCAAACGGGTACTTTGAAATATATAAAAGCAAATTTGATTCTACAGGCAAGCTTTGCATAATAGGAAAAAACTTAGAGGATAAAAAGATAAAAGAGCTTTTTCAGACAAAGATTGGAGGGCTTTTTAAGTGGTAGATATACTAATTGACAGTATAAAGGATGTATCAAAAACCCTTCCTATATTATTTATAGCCTTTATTCTTGTAGATTACCTGGTGAATGTGGTAAATAAGGATAATCGCCTGATAGAAAAGCTTTCAAAATACGACTGTATAGGTGGAGCTATCCTTGGTGTGATACCTCAATGCGGCATACCTGTGGCTATGGCTAAGTTATACAGTGGCGGATTAATAAGCATAGGAATGCTTGTAGCAATATTTTTATCCAGTTCAGATGAAGCACTTATTATTATAGGAGCTCATCCGGAAAAGCTGCCTTTTATGCTTAAGCTTATAATTTTAAAAGTAATAATAGGCATGATCTTTGGATATTTAATTAATGCTTTTATAAAAGAAAAAAGAAATAGATTTAAGCTATACGATATATCCTGCGATTGCAGCAAATGTAAAGATGGAAAAGGTATAATAACCAGAAATATAAAATTTACTCTGAAAATTTTTATATTCTTGATTATTACAGTATTTCTTATCAATCTTGGGATGGACAAGATAGGGGAAGAAGGTCTTTATAAGCTGTTAGGAAAGAACTCCTATCTGCAGCCTGTGTATGCAAGCTTAATAGGTATGATCCCAAGCTGTTTATCCTCTGTGGTTCTGGCAGAAGGCTTTATTAAAGGCGCTGTAGGTCTTGGACCTTTGATCGCAGGGTTATGCGCTAATACCGGTTTTGGAATATTGGTTATCTTTAAAGAGTTATCTGTGAAGAAAGCATTTAAAATAATGCTCCTTGTGCAGACAGTCAGCATTATTATTGGAGAACTTATTTATATTTTAAAGTTTTCTTTTTAGAAATTTGCGGGGGTAGATTAATGGAAAACCAGATTAATTTTAAATGTACATTAGACAAGTTTGAAGAAATACCGGAGAGTGTTGCTAATCAAACAGGTATTACGTTTCCTGAAGCACATACAAAAGTTGATAAAATTTCAATACTTGCAAAAACTTTAAAAAACCACCACAAGGATTCTATTTCAAGGGTTCCCTTCTGTCTTACCGTAGAAGCTGAGGCTTTGGGAGCAGATATAAAGCTTGGAGATGAAAAAATAGGACCTAGAGTTGGAGAATATGCTTATAAAAGTATTGAGGATTTGAAAAATATTAAACCAATTGATTTTTCAACAGGAAGAATTAGCGAAGTGCTAAAAGCTGTAGAAAAGTTAAGCAGCGAAGGAGAAGAAGTGGCATTAAATATTCAAGGACCTTTTACTATAATGTCTTCCTTAATTGACCCGGTACTATTTTATAAGGCTGTAAGGAAAGACAGGGCAGCAGTAGAAGCTTTTATGGAGGTTATTTGTAAAAGCACAGTCCAATATGCAGAAGAAGGCTTGAAAAGAGGAGCAAAGATAATATCTTATGGAGATTCTGCTGGAAACATTGATATACTTGGGCCAAAGATGTACAAGGATTTTAGCGGAAGGTACAGCTATGAGGTGTTAAAGCAAATAGAAAGTAAGCTAGGAAAAGCATTTGTGCATATTTGCGGAGTTACCTCCACTTCTTTAAACAAATCCGGATTTATAAAATCTACTCCAATTGGGATAGATAAAGATATGACCTATGGTGATGCTTTAAAGTTAATTACCGAGTTAAGAAAGGATGTTAAACTTATCGGCTATAACTGCTTAAAAAGGACAACTTTAAAAATGAAAAAACCTGTTGTTTGGAAAATAGAATTAATATAGAAGGGGAGATAAAAAATGAGTGATGTAAAGGAAAATCTTTTAAGGGAATTATCTGATTCAGTAGTGGATATGGATGAGGAAAAAACCGTTGAACTAGCTAAGTTGTGCATAGAAAAAGAAATTAGCGCTTATGAGGGAATTGAAAAGGGGCTGTCTGATGGAATGAATAGAGCCGGGCAACTTTATGAAGAAGGCGAATACTACATTCCTGAGCTTTTAATGTGCTCAGATGCAATGTACTCAGGTATCGAGGTTTTAAAGCCGCACCTTGAAAAGTCCGAAACTGAAGGTAAACATAAGGTTGTTATAGGAGTAGTTCAAGGAGATACGCATGATATCGGGAAAAATCTTGTTAAGATTATGATGGAAACAGAGGGCTTTGAAGTAGTTGATTTAGGAAGAGATGTACCACCTGCAGCTTTTGTAGAAAAAGCAAAGGAAATAGGTGCAGACATAATTGCCTTATCAACCCTTATGACAACTACTATGGATGGAATGGCAGAGGTAATAAGGATACTTGAAGAAGAAAAATTAAGAGACAAGATAAAAGTTATGATAGGCGGAGGTCCTATATCCCAAAGCTTTGCTGATAAAATAGGTGCAGATATTTATACTACAGATGCTTCAAAGGCTGCTAAACGTGCAAAAACTCTAGTTCAGGGGGCGTAATATAATGAAGGATCAAATGACTCCAATGGAAAGAGCTATTGCCTTGGGAAAGGGTCAGCCAATTGATAGGCTGCCCTGTAACCCTAACATTGCAAACGGGGTAGCCCGTATTCATGGCTGCAAAATTTCTGATTTCAATATTAGTGGCAAGGCTATAGCAGATGCCCAGATTTCCGCTTATAAAAGATATGGAATGGACGGAGTTAGAGTATTTACGGATTTATATGTTTGGGCAGAAGCAATGGGCTCAGAGCTTATTTTACCTGAGGATAATACCGCAGACCTTTTAAAGCCTGCAATAGAAGATGTAAAAGATATAGACAAACTTAGGGTAGCTAATCCTTATAAGGATGGCAGGCTTCCTGTATTTATTGATGCGATGAAGTATCTGATTGATGAAATAGGACAGGAAGTTCCCTGCTCAGCAGGAATAGTAGGACCATTTTCAAATGCCTTCTTTCTTGTAGGTCTAGAAAAGATGACAAAGATTTTATTTAAAGATCCTGAAGCTGTACACAAGCTGTGCGAACTTTCACTTCAGACATGTATAGATTATGCCAAGGTAGCTATAGAATTAGGATTAACTCCAACTATATCAGAACCTCTAGCCTCTTGCACAATAATAAATCCAAAGCACTTTAGGATATTCTGCGCACCTTACTTAAGAAGGCTTGTAGAATTTATAAAATCAAAAGGTAAGGCCACAGTACTTCATATATGCGGAAAAACTGAGAAGATATGGCCGGATATCGGTGAGATGGCTTCTATCGGTGTTTCAGGATTCAGCATGGATAACGTAGTGAGCCTTAAAGCCTGCAAAGAAACTATAGGAGATAAAATGAAGATTTTAGGTAATGTAGATCCATCAAATGTTATGTATGCAGGTACCTTCAAGGAGGTACGAAATTCTGTTACACAATGCGTTATAGATGGATATGACAACCCTAAAGGCTATACAATTATGTCAGGCTGCAGTCTCCCTGTTGAGACTCCTCTTGAAAATATACACGTTATGATGGATACAGTAAGAGAAATAGGTTATCCGATAGATGTAGAGAAACTTCATAAAATGATAGAAAACTAAAAGAATGAAGGTGGCTAAATTGTTGACCCCTAAGGAAAGATTAAAACTTACTCTTTTAAGAGAGAAGGTAGACAGACCACCATGTATTTGTCCTAGTGGAATGATGAATATGATTGTCGAGGATATCATGGATATAACAGGCTGCAAATGGCCGGAGGCACATACGGATGCAAGGCTAATGGCTGAGCTTTCTGCAGGAGTTTGTGAAAACGGAGGCTTTGAAAACTTTGGAGTGCCCTTTTGCATGACTGTCGAAGCAGAAGCCATGGGTGCTGAAGTTTTTCTAGGTACAAAAGTAAATGAACCTAGAGTAACAAAGTATGTAATAAACTCAGTAAGTGAATGGACAAAGCTAAAGAAAATAAAAACTGATGAAGGAAGAGTTAAAACAGTAATCGATGCTATTAAAATACTTAAGGAAAAAAATAATGAAGTTCCTATAGTAGCTAATCTGACTGGACCGATAAGCCTTGCAGCTTCCCTTATGGAACCGGTAAATTTTTATAAGGAAATTATAAGGAAGCCTTCTGAAGCACATAAACTGATGGAATTTGTAACAGAAAATCTAATTGAGTTCGGAAAAGCTCAGCTTATGGCAGGAGCAAATGTTCTTGCTATTTCTGATCCTAGTGCCACAGGTGAAATATTAGGTCCTGTGAGCTTTAGAAAGTTTGCTGTTCCTTATTTAAATAAAATTGCTGATGCTTTAAAGCAATATGCAGAAACCGGAGTAATAATTCATATATGCGGAAGGCTTAAGAGTATTTATGAAGAGCTTAACTCTCTGAGAAGTGATGCCATAAGCTTTGATTCCATTACAAGTGTAAGAGAGGTTTGCGAAAATGTAAATAATAAAGCTGTCATGGGAAATGTAAGTACCTTTACACTTGAAAATGGTACTAAAGAAAGTATAAAGGTACAGGCGTTAAGTTGTCTAGATTCAGGAGTAAATATATTATCGCCAGCCTGCGGCATCGGACCAAGAACTAAATTTGATAATATAAAAGCAATGCTTGATGTTGTAAAGTTTAAAGAAGCTGACTAAATTATATTTAACTATAATATAGAAATATTTATATATTTAACTAGAAAAGAAGATATCGCGAGTGCGTACAGCAAAGCAGGATCATACTTACTGGTGAGAGTCCAGTTATTGATAGAAAAATCTTACTGTCATACAGCTTGTTGGTGGACTCAATGCGG
Organism: Clostridium rhizosphaerae; assembly: GCF_016765585.1. GTDB lineage: Bacteria > Bacillota > Clostridia > Clostridiales > Clostridiaceae > Clostridium_AT > Clostridium_AT rhizosphaerae. Next base: position 264,967 of record NZ_JAESWC010000001.1, on the reverse strand, counting down.
AAGAATCCTATATAAATTTAGATTATATAGTTGGACGCTCCTCACAAGTTTTAAATGCAAAACCTTGCTTTATGTACGCTCCTATTATCTTAGAAAACAAGAAGCTTTGCGATTCCTTGGTGAATGAAGTTAAGAAGGCTTGCACTATAGCAATAGTTGGTATCGGAGATATGTCTGCTAAATCCAACATTGTTCAGAAGAACTACATATTAAAATCAGAAGCTTATATTTTTCAGAACAAAAATGCAGTTGGAGAGGTATGTACACATTATTTTGATATAAGCGGCAATATAAAAAAATAATCAGGAAATCAATCCTGATTATTTTTTTATATTAATCTTAACAATATCTTATTGTGTTTATAGGAATAATATCATTGATAGCACAAACATGAATATAACTCCACCGATCATTGGAACTGAGGTGCGCTTTACAATTTCCAAAGCTGGTTTTTTTGTGGTACCCGCTACGATTACTACAACCGCAGCAACTGGAGAAACCGCTCTCATCAGGTTACCAGCAAGTCCCATTGGAACTGAAATTGCAATTGGGCTGATTCCAGCTGCTTGAGCTAGAGGAACCATAAGTGGAACCATTGCGTAGAATAGGGCTGTTCCGCTTCCTGAAAGAAGTACGATTATTAAGGATAGTACTACTAGTATAAGAGGAAGGATTATTCCCATTCCTGTACCCTTTGTAGAAGTCATTGCTATCTGCAGAGTCTTTATTAGACCTATGGACTGCAGTCCCTGTACAAATACGCTAGCTGCAACAAGTAATGCTACTATTGACATACCGCCTGCCATGCCCTTGAAGAAGCTTTCTGTATCGTCTAAAACCTTTTTATCTCCTTTGTATCTGATAAGCTCACAGATAATAGCAACAATAAAGCTTAGTATTGATGCAACTTCAACTGATAAGGAAACAGGTGACTTTGTAAAATACATTGCTATAAGAAGCAGTATTGGTAGTAAAGGAAGTAGTGCGTAAACTGTTATAAATAATGGTGAGCCCTTGATTTCCTTAATTTCCTGAACTTGTATTTCTTCTTCTACAGCTGATTTTAAAGCTTTCTTATCCATACTCTTTTGCCAGAAGTAGTGAAGAACTGCCATTACAAATAAAGTAGGTACAGATACTATAGCGTGATAGTTCATAACATAGTTAGTTACTGAAAGCCCTGAGTAAGCAGGGAATTTTGCAAGTTCCTTGGCTATAGCAACATTGTCAGCTCCAAGAGGAGTTGGCATTACAGTTGCAGTTGTCGCTATAACTGCCGCCGCTGTTAATGTGCTCATACCTGATTTTTTCAATACTGGATATAATGTAGCTAATAATATTATAGCTAGATTAGAAGCACTAGGAACAACTAATGAAAGCATGTTTCCTATTAAGAATACTATCGGAACTAAAACATAAGCTGATTTAATCTTTGATATAGGTTTGGTTAATACGCTAACTGTAACATCATTTGCTCCGATTTTACTCATATAAGCAGCATAACCACCTAATATCAGAATTATGAAGCCGGCTCCATTTAAGGTTGATTTAAAAATATCTGCTGTAACCTTTAAAGGATCCAATATCCAGGACTTGGTTGAAGCAAAATCCTTGATTCCTAAGCCGTTGCCCATTGCAATAGCGATATAAAGCAGTATGATTCCTGTTGCAAATAAAGTGACCTTTATGTCCATTTTCTTTATAAGCATATAGACTACCAATACAACAGCTACTATTGCAGCTGCATACATAATGAAATTGTTCATACTATTTTTCCCCCTTATCTTTTATATACATTTTTTAATTGATTTTAAAAACCACTCTTTAAAAATATCAGGATTAATTTCGGTACATACCTTTGCGTTTGGATCTCTCTTCATGTAGCCTTTTAAATCTACAATAGTACATCCAAGTGTTAGGGAACTTTGTGTCTCCACATCTATAAAGGTATCTGTCATTTCATACATCTCAGGGCAAAGAAGATATGCAATGGCACAGCTGTCATACATCTTTAGTCCCGTTTTAAAGCTTCCACCTCTGTATTTTTGGAATAGTGAGTACATCATGTCACCAGTTTTCCCAAAGGTTTTTATCTTTTCACTATCCTCAGGATAAACAAGTGCTTTAAGCCCCATGTCCAGGCCAGCCATAACAAGTTTTACTCCGCTGCCAAATACAATCTTGGCTGCCTCAGGGTCAGTAGCTATATTGAACTCTCCCATTACTGTCTTGTTTCCTCTTGTTAAAGAACCACCCATGAATACTATCTCATCAATGTTTTCTTTAACTTCTGGATACATTTTTAAAAGCAGTGCAATGTTTGTAAGAGGTCCAATAGCTGCGATGGTTACTCTAGTATTGCTCTCAAGTATAGTTTTTCTCATTACATTCACAGCATGTTCCTCAAGCAGATTGCTTCGAATTGGTTCTCCAAATTCATAGCCATCCATTCCTGATGCTCCATGAACATTTTTAGCATCATCAAACTTTTGTATAAGAGGTTCCTTTGCTCCTTTTGCAACAGGTACATTTTTGCCAAAGAATGTTAGAAGCCTTAGTGTATTTTCAGTTACCAGGTCTAAACTAACATTTCCTGCTACAGTAGTTATCAGTTTCACATCCAGCTCATCGGAAAAAAGAGCGATTGCTATGGCGATAGCATCATCAATTCCTGGATCTGTATCGATTATTAATTTTCTTTTGTCTTGCATAATACACCCTCCTTTATATTACTTAAAAAATTCAGTTACTTCTTCAGTGGTTGGTATTGCTATTTGAGCTCCCTTCCTTGTAACAGTTACTGCTGACACCTTTGTGGCATATTCCAAAGCCTCTTCTAAGTGATCACCGAAGGCCAGCTTTGCTGCCAGCGCACCAATAAAAGAATCCCCTGCCGCCGTTGAATCTACAGTATCTACCTTATATGCACGCATTTTAATAACTTCCTCTGGAGTTATTGTTACGCTACCAACCTTACCTAAGGTTATGATCACATTTTCTGTTCCTTTACCCCTTATGGCTTTTCCCAGGCTCTCGCACTCTTCTGGAGTTTTAGGGTAAATTCCTGTCAGAACCTCACACTCACTCTGATTTAGAACAAGTATATCAATGTATTTAAAAAATTCATCTGGTATGACCTTTGCAGGTGCGGGATTCAATATAGTCTTCATACCGATGGTTTTTGCGTATTCAAGTACCTTTAGGGTTGTATCAAAATCATTCTCAAATTGCGTTATGAACAGGTCTTCCTTATCTGCAATCTTGTCCAGCTTTTCCCTTACAAAATCAAAATCTAAAGAAAAATTCGCTCCAGGATTTAATATGATTCTGTTGTCATCATCACTGCATATAATCATTGCCGACCCAGTATAATCCTGCTTTTGAAGCTGTATTGAGTCTGTGCTTATACCGTAACCTTTGAGAGATTCTATTATCTGATTGCCAAAGGCATCTCCACCTACACTTGCTATCAATACTGTTTCAGCACAAGACTTTACTGATGCCACTGCTTGATTTCCGCCTTTACCGCCAGTATTTATTAAAAAGTCATGACCATGAATGGTCTCTCCTTCCTTTGGCATCCTATCAACCTTAATTGTAAGATCGATATTTAAACTTCCTACTACAACAACTTTTTTCATTCTAGTCTATACCTTCCTTCTATTCAAACATATCATTCCTGCCCCAAACCTATCATTTGGTCTTACAATAAAACCAAACTTTTCATAAAACTTCTCCGTATGAGGCATAGCCATGAGTCCAATATAGGGATTTTCACAGCAGCAGGATTCTATATAATCTAAAAGTTCATTAACAACCATAGTTCCAACATGCTTGTTTCTGTAATCAGGATGAACTACAACGTCCTTTATAAAAAATGCAATTCTTCCATCTCCAACAATTCTGCCAATAGCTACGGGTTTTTCCCTATCATAAATCACGACGCTGTAAAGTGTATTTTTTAGTGCCTCAATAATATCGGTTTTCTCATATATTTGCATATCTGCGTATCTTCTTATAGAATCAAAAATCTCCCAAGTTAAACCGTTTCTTTCAATATTCATCTAATCACCTTCTATGCTAAAACGTTTTATCTTTATTTATATAATACAGCCCGATGTAAACATTGTCAATATAGAAATAAAACGTTTTATCAGATATATTAAGATAACATTTAGCAATTTAAACTCTGCAAAAAATATGGTATAATTACAATGGTGATTGATATGAGTTGTACTATAAAAGACATTGCTAAACAAGCCAATATATCCATAAGTGCCGTTTCGCTGGTTTTAAACGATAAACCTTGTAGGATTTCTCAAGAAAAAAAAGAGTTAATTAAGAAGATTGCAAAAGAAAACCACTATACCCCAAACATAAATGCAAGAAGTTTAGTTACAAAAGAGACTAAGACTTTTGGTCTCATTATTCCTGATATTGAAAACATATTTTTCTCTAGACTAACAAAATCTATTGAAAGTTATTGCAGAGAATCGGGGTATACTCTTATTATTGTTAACTCCAATGATGAGTACGAGCAAGATTTATATTTAATTGACCTATTACTATCTAGAGGTATTGATGGCTTATTTATCACTTTTTCTACTTCAGCCTATAAGCATGAAAAAGAGATGTGCGCTAAATTAAATAAATTAACAGTCCCCTATATTTTAATAGACAGGTTTTTTAGCGACTTTAATTGTAACAAGGTGTACTTTAACAACAAAAAAGGAGCTTATCTAGCCACTAGGTATTTGATTGAACAAGGTCATAAAAAAATTTCTTGTATTATACATTCCATTACTTCACACAATCTATCTTATAGATTTGAAGGTTATAAAGAAGCTATGGACGAATACGGACTGGAAGTAAAAGAGGAATATATTATCAAGGGCGATTATTATATTGAAAGCGGATATAATGCTGGAGATATAATAATGAAAAACAGCACAACTGCTGTGTTTGTATCCAATGATATGATGACGCTTGGTCTGCTAAAGCGTCTAAAGGAAGAGGGCATAAAGGTTCCTGAGGACTTATCAATTGTGAGTTATGATAATACATTAAATGACTTTATAATAGATTTGCAGCTGACCTCTGTTGAACAAAATATTTTAAATTTAGGAAAAAAAGCTTCCGAGCTTATGATTAGTCTTATTCAAAATAGGCATTCTAAATTTGCAGATATTTGTCTTGAGCCCAAATTAGTTGTAAATAATAGTGTTAAGAAAATTATAGACTGAGCATAGAATTATTGAAGGGACAACGGTATTAATAACCATTGTCCAGTTCTATCTCTGTCACTTCCTAATAAATAAAGTCTCCTGATTGATTTTTGTCGTTCACCTTGCACAGTTTTTCTGTGAGTTTTTACTATAAATACGCAAATAATTATAATGAAATATTACTAGAGTAAACTAGCCTACTTAAAGAGAATAACTCAACATCACGCAAAGCACTTATTTTTAGTTTCCTAAGGACTTTTTATATTCTATAAACTCACTAGCAGTAAGAAAAGTATCTTCAAATCCAAGCTTTTGACACAGCTGAGTTACATGAGGAGGTTCAAGATATGCTTTTCTAAGTACGTCAGCATGAGAATAAACCTCTCTTGTATTTCCATCAAGAAGTATTGAGCCGTCATTTAGCACTATAGTTCTTTCAAAGGTTTCGGCTACAAAGTCCATATCGTGGATTATTGTTATTACAAGCTTTCCTTGTGCTATGAGCTTTTTTATTATTTGTTTAATTTTTTCTTTTCCTAAATAGTCTTGAGCAATTGTAGGCTCATCAAAGATTATTATATCTGTATCCATAGCTAGTATTGAAGCTATACTGATTAGCTTTCTTTCAGAAAGACCTAAGTCATAAGGGTTTTCATTAAGCTTATCAAAAAGACCTACTTCTTTAAGAGCATACTCACAACTTATCCTTGCTTTATCTTTATCCATGCCTATGTTTAACGGGCCGAACATTACTTCATCAATAACCTTGTTTTTAAATATCTGATCATTAGGATTTTGAAAAACAAGACCTATATGCTTTGCAAGCTTTGCAGCAGTGGTATCCTTTGTATTTATTGAATTTATTAATATATCTCCGGATACAGGTCTTAAAAGTGCTTTTAAAAGCTTTACGAAGGTCGTTTTGCCAGCACCGTTTTGCCCTATTATAGCTGTGCTTCTCTCATCAAATTCAAGAGATATGCCTCTAAGTATTTCTTCAGAATCTTTGTAAGAAAAGTGAAGGTCTCTAACTGAAATTTTATTCATTTTTTTTCACCACCAAATCATAAGCCTCATCTATTGTGATTGGATAAAGTCCTGTGGCTTCATTTTTTATATTAAGCCCTCTGCATATTCTAGTAAAAGCTGGAGCTTCGACTCCGTAAGCCTCTATGTCATCTCTAGAAAATATCTTTTCAGGAATATCAAAGTCTATTAACTGACCTTTATTTAAAAGCATAACTCTGTCTGAGTATTTTGCTATCTTTTCAATCTTATGCTCCACCATAATTACAGTTATTCCTTCGCTGCTAAGTGCCTGAACCGCCTTAAAGACTTCTTCAGAACCTTGAGGATCAAGCTGCGAAGTAGGCTCGTCAAGAACAATAACTTCAGGCTTCATAGCTATTATGCTTGCTATAGCCATTCTCTGCATCTGTCCGCCAGATAAATCAAAAGGATTTCTATCCTTGTATTTATAAATATCAAGAAGCTTTAAGGAATAATCTATTTTATTTTTCATTTCACTTTGGGATAATCCAAGGTTTTCAAGTCCAAAGGCAATTTCTTCATAAACGGTTAGCTTTGAGCCGGTTACCTGTGTGAAGGGATTCTGAAAAACTATGCCTACCTTTAGCGATAAAGTATTAACATCACTTTCGCCAACCTCAATATTATCTACAAGCACCTTTCCTCCATAAGCACCTTTATAGAAATGAGGAACCAAACCAACGAGAGCTTGACACAATGTGGATTTTCCCGCACCATTTTCTCCTATAACTCCTATAAACTCTCCCTGGTTGACCTCAAAGGATATGTCATTAAGGGCAAGCTCAGAAGTTAAGGGATATCTGTATTTTAAATTTTCTACAACTATCTTTTTCATGCTATAATCCTCCAAAGTATTGCAGCAGCTATTAAGGTTATTATTACTGCTCTTATTAAAAAGCCATGTTTAAATTTGAACTCATCATTTAGAAAGCTTTTTTTAACTTTTGAGTTAAAGCCTCTAACCTCAAGTGCCATAGCTCTTTCTCTTGTAGAAATCAAAGAGTTCATTACTACTGGACCTATAAGAGGAAGAAAGGCCTTCATTCTCACAAATAGTTTTCCTTCTGTCTCCATTCCTCTTGAGCGCTGTGCATCAGTAATTGTATCCATAGTTGAAACCATCTGAGGAATAATCTGAAGTACTGAACTCAATACATAGCCTATTTTAGGAGAAAGCCCTTTTCTAACAAGCTCTTCAATAAGATCAGATGGTTTTGTTGTTAATATAAGTATTGAAAAGGCACAGATTATATTAATAACTCTCATACAAATCTTAAAAGCATAAAAAAGTCCCTCTTTGTAAAAGGTAATAGACCCTAAAGTGAGAAAAGCAATTTTATTGGTTTTATTAAATAGTCCTTGAATTATAATTATTGATAAAAGCACGATTAAGCTAAAACTAACTAGAGGAATTACTTTCTTAAAAACCTTTCCTATAAGAAGCAGTCCTATACTTACAAGCATGCAGATAAAGGTCATGTTTAAAGTCGGCAGAATTATAGGGATAAGTATGGCGGCAGCTATGTAATAGAGCTTGCTTATAGGATCAACCTTGTGAATTAAAGAATTTCTTTGCTGATAAAGGGTTAAAGTTCTCATATTTATCACCTTTTTCCTAGAATAAAGGAGCTATTTTTCAACAGCCCCTTGAAAGTTACAGTTTTTCTATATCGCTATTATTATTATATAAGTGAGTAAGTTTTTTAGGAAGACCCTTAAATATTAAAAAGGCTATAATGACGGTAGCTACCTTATCAGGAAGATCAACTACTAGTTCATCTAAGAAAGAAGCTATAAAGGTTGGAAAACCATGACCTGTAAGAGTAGCAAAAAGTGCATCTCCCCAAAGGTTTCCTGTTTGTCCTCCCCAGAAACCGATATTCAAAGGTGTAGATACAATTGCTGAAACCAATGCAACTACAAGACCAGTGACAATTGCTTTGCCGATATTATCTACCCAGCCTTTATAAGCCATAACTCCGATTGCAATACCTATAGCTATGCTTGTAAGGGCATAAACAAAGGAAACAGGATCTGCAGTAAGACCGTAGATTACATTGTTAACGGCTCCTGAAATGGCTCCTATAACAGGACCAGCCAGCATACTTGCAAGAGATGTTCCTATAGCATCAAGCCATAAAGGGAGCTTTAAAGCCGAGGCAATAAGTTTTCCGATATAATTGATGCCGACAGCTGCTGGAATAAGTACAAGGGATGCAGTAGAAAATTTAAAAGACCACATACTTTTTTTTGACATAAGAATTCTCCTCTCACTATTTATATATTAGTACTTAAATAAATGTGTAAAGAATAGCAGAATGATGTATATACACTTGTACATATTATACATCACACTACAAATATTGCCAAGCATATAATTATTTGTATAATATTTTATGATGTATAAACTTTATATATTAATTAATAATGATGATTTCATTAAAAAGTTATATATGAATAAATAGTCAAGGAGTTGTTTTATAACAGCTCCTTTTGTGTAGAAAATAATATAGAAATGTTTTTACTATTGTGGGCTCCTCTCTTCGCAAGATAAACTATATATAGAGTAGGACATCTTGAAATTAAAAATGACTTAAGGTTATGGTGTCCCACAGAAAATGATAAATAGAGATGGGGGATATGATGAAAAAATATGAAGGTAAGTTAATAATGCGTCCTGCTAGCTTGGAAGATATACAGAATATACAGTATATTGCTTCAGCCTGTGATATAGATGAGTTTGGAACAGATGAATTTGTAATCAATATGCAAGAGGTACTAGAATCAATACCCATGGAAACAAATAGCTGGGTGGTTACGACAGAGGACAATAAAGTAATTGGAAATGCATTTATGGAAGAAATGGGTGAAGGAAGGCTGGATACTTATGTATTTACTCATCCGGAGTATAAAGGACTAGGAGTTGCAACGCTTTTGGTAAAATGTACTGAGGAGAGGGCCAAGGAATATATTGAAAAATACAAGGAAAAACAAATATCCTATGAATTTAACAACGTTATTCCTGCCGAAAATACTGGTGCAAAGAATATTTTAGAGAAACGAGAATATAAATTTAAGCGCTTATACAGCCAAATGAGTATTGAGCTTGATAAAGAGCCTGATGAGGTTATCCTTCCAGAAGATGTAACTATAAGAAAGTGGAGTTCTGATGAGGATTTTAAATCTATCTACAAGGTTTATTGTGAAGCGTTTAAGGATGCAAGAAGCCACCGGCCAAAGCCATATGAAGAATGGCTGAATCATAAGACAAAAGATACCGGAGATTTCAATCTATGGTACATGGCTTACTACAAGGGAGATTTAGCAGGCTTTTTAATTGGAAAAATAGAAGGAGAATATATGTGGGTTGATCTGTTAGGGGTATCTCGCAGTGCCCGTAAGCATGGAATTGGAAGAAACCTTCTTAAGACAATTATGAAAGAAAGCTATAAGAGAAGTATTTACAAGGTTGCGCTTAGTGTAGATGCAGACAGTCCTACTAATGCCCATAAGCTTTATAAAAGCATTGGAATGAAGCCAGCCTTTCAAATAGCAATGTATGAAAAACAAAATATATAGTAATATGAAATAGAGTAGGGAATAAATAAGTTATTTAATCTCTGCTCTATTTTTATCTTTGTTAATAATACGATGAAAAGTTTATAAAAACACTTCAGGTAATTGCAGAAATAGCATATTTTAGGTTAAACTTAATTTGTACAGTTGGAAAACAGCGGAACTTTAGTACTGTATAGATTTATAGTTGAAATGTTTATTTATCAGCTTTATAAAGGTGGTTTGGTTATTATGGAAACTGATATAAATATTCTAGTTGTGGAAGATGATGCAGACATAAATAGTCTTCTTTGCAGAATACTAGGCAGAAAAGGTTACAATGTAAGGGCGGCATATTCAGGTACTGAAGCTAAGATGTGTTTTGAGATGTATGATTTTCAGCTTGTACTGCTTGATTTGATGCTTCCGGGGGTTTCTGGAGAGGAACTTATAGCATACATAAGAAAGTTAAAGACGATGCCTATTATAGTTATATCTGCAAAGGACTTTCTAGAAACAAAAATAGATGTGTTAAAGCTCGGTGCTGATGATTTTGTAGCTAAACCCTTTGATGTCAATGAGATTGAGGCAAGGGTAGAAGCACAATTAAGACGGTTTATGATATTTTCAAAACCAAAGGAAGAAAAAAACATTCTTAAGCATAAAAATATGGCTTTAGACAAGGAAACTATGGAGGTTAAAGTTAATGATATTCCTCTTTCACTTACAGCAAGAGAGTTTTCTATTCTGGAATTATTAATGACCTATCCTAATAAGGTGTTTACAAAGGCGAATTTATTTGAGCATGTTTGGAAGGATGATTTTCTTGGTGATGATAATACTGTTAATGTTCATGTAAGCAATCTGCGCTCAAAAATTGCTAAAGCAGATAAAGACAGTGAATATATTCATACTGTGTGGGGAATCGGTTTTAAATTAAGCGATAAAACTTAATACTTTCTTAAGGATTTCTTTAAGTTTTCTTGTACATTAAGATTTACTATAACATTGTACAAGGAAAGGGAGGTTGAAATTAATGACCAACACGGTAATAAAAACTAAGAATTTAACTAAAAAATACCGCAGTCATCTTGCTGTTGATAATGCTGATTTAGAAATAAAACAAGGTGAAGTATTTGGACTAGTAGGAAAAAATGGAGCAGGAAAAACAACACTGCTTAGAATGATAACTGGTCTTACTATGCCAACAAGCGGAGAAATTGAGCTTTTTCAGGAGACTTCGAATGAGGGATTAAATAAATCAAGAATGAGAACAGGCTCCATTATAGAAACTCCAAGCTTTTTTCCATATTTGTCAGCAAGGAAAAATCTTGAGTACTATAGAATACAAAGAGGTATCGCAGAAAAAGATGTTATAGATGATACATTAAAAATTGTAGGACTTGATAACACAGGAAATAAAAAGTTCAAGAACTTTTCACTTGGAATGAAGCAGCGTTTAGGGCTGGCTCTAGCTATAATGGCAAGTCCGGATTTATTGATTTTAGATGAACCTATAAACGGACTTGATCCAACAGGGATAGTGGAGTTTCGAGATATTTTATTAAAGCTTAATAGAGAGAGAAATATTACTATTATTATATCAAGTCATATATTAAGTGAGCTTGCTCAACTCGCAACTTCTTTTGGCTTTATTAATGACGGCAGGTTCATTGAACAGATATCTGCTAAGGACTTAGAGGAAAAATGCAGAAGCTCAGTTTCTGTAAAGGTAAGCAGCACAGAAAAAGCTTCAGCAGTGATTGAAAAACAGCTTGGCTCTACTAAATATGAAGTGTTAAACGGAAATGAGATAAGAATTTACGATTATATAAATAAGCCTGAGGTTGTAGCTGAGGCAATGATTAATAACGGTATTAAGCTTTACTCTCTAAATCAATTAGGAGCAAACCTTGAAAATTACTTTATAGATTTGATTGGAGGTAATAAACATGCTTAATTATATTAGAGCCGAATTATATAGAAATTTTAATCGTATGTATTTTTGGGTTTTTACAGGACTTGTAGCGGCACTTGCACTAACAGTAACTATAATAGGTAAAGCAAATAATATTTCCCAAATAAATTTTTCTATGCTTTTAGGCAGCAGTCTTTATGTTCTCACAGCAGCCGTATTTATTATTGTTCCATATATTGATATGGTTACAGCAGAAGAAAATAAGCATCAAACAATGCGAAACGTAATAACCTTTGGAGTCCCAAGATATAAGCTTATATTATCAAAGTTAATTGTTTCGGTAATATTATCATTCATAGCAGCTTTTATTATATTCGGTGTTTTTTATGGAAGTGCAGCTGCTTTATTTGGAATTGACCAGGGAGTTAAAGAAGTTCTTCCTATGGTTTTAAAAAGAATATTAACAGCAATACCTTTATGGATTGGTGCTGTATCAATAGGAACTTTCCTTGGTATGGCTATAAACAGCAATACGATTTTTAGCTTTGTCTATGGTGGGGTATTCCTTTTGACTTCTAAGATATTTCAGTTACTTGCTTATATTGTTTCTGATAAATTCGAATATTTAAGAAGATATCTTATTACAAACAGGCTGGGTGCTTTAAGTGATCCAAAGATGACAGTAAATGAACTCTATTATGCTGCATTTATTGGCCTTGCGTATACTGTTATTTTTACAGTATTAAGTATTGTATATTTTAATAGAAAAGAAATAAAATAAAAGGAAAGGGTGATGTTTATGGAGAAATTTATAATTATTATACTAGCGATTGGCTTAATCATATTCATTGCCCTATACTTTTCTCTAAGAAAAAATGTTTCTGATATAGCAGACAGATTGGATAGTATTAATTCAACGAAGACTAATGCAAAAATACTAATTGGCTCAGCGAATAATTTAATAAAAAAGCTAGCTTTAGCTATAAATAATGGATTAGAGGAAAAACTAAAGGTAGAGGCTGAATACAAAAGAATGGATCTTGAGCTAAGACAGGCAATTGCAAACATATCTCATGATTTAAGAACACCTCTTACTTCTATAATGGGCTATATCCAGCTTATAGAAGATGATAACCTGCCGGAAGAGGAAAAAAAGCAGTATATAGACATTGTAAAGAAACGTTCAAAGGCACTTCAGATGTTGATTAGCGGCTTTTATGATTTGTCTAGGCTTGAAGCTAAGGAATATAAGTTTGAGTTTAAGACTTTAAATTTATATAACATAATTTGTGACATAACAGCTTCCTACTACAATGATTTTTTAAACAAAGGCATTGATCCGGCCTTGGAACTTGAAGAAAATATAAAATTAGTTATAAGCGATGAAAATGCTGTAAGAAGAATCTCTTCTAACCTGATACAAAATATGCTGAAGTACAGCAGTAAGAATATGTCTGTAACTTTATCTCAAAAAGATGGCTATATAAGCAATATTTTTACTAATGATGCTCCGGATTTAAAAGAAGAGGATGTTCCACACCTGTTTGAACGATTTTTTACTGGAGATAAAACAAGAACGGAAAAGAGTACAGGTTTAGGACTTGCAATAACAAAACAGCTAGTTGAGCAAATGGGACACGAAATAAGCGCTAGCCTTAAGGATAAAGAGCTAAGCATAGAAATTAAGTGGCTAACATCTATTAAGAGTGATACAAAGCTTAACTAAAAATAAATGAATGGGTGAAACATATGAAGATTTTGCTTATGAAAATTACACTGAGAGCTTCCTGGGTACATTCTTTAAAAGAAAAAAGAATGGTTGTAAAAAGTATTGTTCAAAGGCTTAAGAACAAATTTAATATATCTGTTGCAGAAGTAGCTGAGCAGGATATTCATCAGACAATAGTTATAGGAATTTCTGCAGTATGCGGAAGCTCAGCTCAGGTAGATTCTACAATGGAAAATATAATTGATTTTGTTGAAGCTAATACAGATGCAGAGTTAATTAATATTGAAAGAGAAGATATGGTCACTTTTACATAAGTTTATTTAATATGAGGCATATACAGATTTATAAATTTACAAAATCAATAATTAGGAAGCCTTGGCAAATGAGATTCTGCCAAGGCTCTTTTTAGTTAAATTTATATTTTTATAACAAATGTGCAAACTATATTGTAAGATAATCGAGGCATTTATCATAACAATAAAGGGAGTGTTTTTATGAAAGAGAAAGACAAACAAAAGGAACCCAATTTAACCTTCAGCGATGATTGGGGTTATCTAGGCTTTGAAATTGATAAAAATGATGGAAAAGATCCTAAAATACTAGAGTCACCATTTTCAAATAATGATGACAGGAATAATAAAGATAGGTAAAAGGAGTTGTTTTGAGACAACTCCTTTACCTATTTTTCAAGTATTGTTTTCAGTTCCATAAGGCATGAAACTTCATAGGTAGGTTTTATATTTGTGTTGTTTTGAAGTCTTTTAGGATTGTACCAGCAAGTATCTACTCCAAAATTTATACCTCCCTGTATGTCAGAAGTTAAGCTGTCTCCAACCATAAGGATTTTACTCTTATCTGTATGATTGATATTTTGCATAGCATGTTCAAAAATTTTTGGATCAGGCTTTGCTATTTGAATTTCCTCGGATATTACTACATACTCAAAATACTTTGCTATCTCTGATTTTCTTATTCTCTTGCTTTGAACATCAGTAAGGCCATTGGTCACGATAGTAAGTTTATAATTTTTGTGGAGGCTTTCAACAAGTTCTATGCTTTCATCAAATAAAAAGGATGCATCAGCTAAATGCTTCATGTACACTTTTGCAAATTTATTTTCATCAAAGCTTGTGTTTAATTTATCAGATAGTCTTTTAAATCTTTCAACCTTTAATTTTTCTTGAGTGATAAGTCCCTGCTCAAATTCCTTCCATATTGCAGTATTTATTTCCTGATATATTTTTAAGTGATGATTTTCATCATATTCTATATCAAACTCAAGTATAGCATTTCTAAAAGCTTCTCTTTCTGATTTTTTAAAATCAAATAAGGTATCATCTGCATCAAATATTATAACTTCGTATTTCATTATTATCCTCCTGTTTAGTTAGTTTAGTAAGCTGCTTATTATCAATTTTTGCATTAATTATTAATCCTATTAAAAACAGCAGTCCTCCGATTAGCTTTCCTTTAGAAAAGATGTTCAAGTATACATAATCTATGGCAGCACTCGTAAGCATCTGTCCTATAAATCTCAATATGACTATATATACTGCCGGTACCCTTGGAACAATGATATTAAACAAATAGGTTGTTAAAACTCCAATAAAACCCCCAAGAAAATATATAGGGGGAATGGCCTTAATAACTAAATATGAGGGCACAGTTTTTACCATTAATACGCATAGTATAATAGAAGACAAGGCTGCAGTTGTATAATTTATTATAAGCCCGTTTAGCATTCCTTCTTTTTGAGCAAGCTTTCCATTTAACATCATATTTACAACTATTATTATACCAGTAAAAAAAGATAAAAATATATACATAGAAAATTCCTCCTTTACTACATTATTATCATCATCATTATTCCAAGAGAAATAATTGAAAAGCCTAGCAGTTTTTTCTTTTTGAATCTGTTTAAAGGCATTCCGAATAGCCCAAAGTGTTCCACTATGCAGGACATTACAAGCTGGCCGAATAGCCCTATTCCAATAGAAAGACTCAAACCTATTTTAGGAATAGCAATATTGTTAAAGAGTATGGTTAAAACACTTAAAAGCCCTGGGATAAAAAATACAAGAGATAAAGTTTTAAAGTTTGAAAGCTTATTTCCTTTAAATATAGATAAAGTAATAATTAATAAAAGTCCCAATAAGTGATATATCAGTGTGCTTAAATAGGGTCCTGATTTACTTCCAAGCATACCGTTTAAAAACACCATGAGAGCAAGAATAACTCCATTTATAAAGGCTAAATTTTTATACATATAATAATCCTCCTCGTATAAGATTTACAATCCTTTGTTAATAAACTACAATATTTATAAGAATCTGAATATGACATATGTCATTTCAAGGAGGATTTATGAGAAGAATTTCTGATAGGAAGTTATTAAGAACATATATTGACAAACATAATATAGAAGAAATACTTGGAGAAGATATATTAAAAAATGCTCAGCTTCACTTCTTTGAGAGAAATGAGTTCATATTGGAAGCACAGACAGAGCTTGAATACTATTACTTGCTTGTAGATGGGAAAATCAAAGTATCGTATCTTTTTGAAAATGGCAAATCAATGCAGTTAAAGTTTTATAAAGATTTTAATACTATAGGAGACCTGGAACTTTTAAAAAACATTCCTGTACTATGCGATATTGAGGCAGTTGAGGATACTTATTTAATAGCAATACCAGCGGCTACACTTAGAAAAGAATATTTCAATAATATAATGCTTTTACATCATTTAGTAGACTCCCTAAGTGAAAAGCTATATGCAACTATAAATAATAGCTCCTACAATTTTGTCTATCCTCTTATCAACAGATTATCCAGCTATCTAATTGAGCATATAACAGATAAAAACTATGTAACTTTAAATTCATCATTTAAAGAAATTGCTCAATTTTTAGGAACAACCTACAGACATTTAAATAGAACTCTTAAAGAGATGGAAGAAGAATTGATTATAAAATGTGATGGTAAAAAAATATATATCTTAGATGAAAAAAGGCTTAATGATTTATCTAAGAATTTATATATAAAATCTTTATAATAATAGTTAATGGGGGAAAAATATGAAACAAAGTAAAGAAACCAGATCTATATTAATAAAGGAGGATTTAGTAAAGCAGTTTAGAGACTGCGGGGTATCTAAAGGGCAAGCTATATTTGTACACACATCACTGAAGAGTCTAGGATTTGTAGTAGGTGGTGCTGAAACTTTAATAAGAGCATTACTTGAAATAGTTGGCGAAGAAGGAACTCTAATGATGCCTTCGCAAACCTGGAAGAACCTTGATCCATCTACGGGAGTACACTGGGAAGAGCCTGAAGAATGGTGGCCTATAATACGTGCAAATTGGCCAGCTTATGATAAGGAGGTTACCCCTGCAATAGGAATGGGAGTAGTTGCTGAGGTGTTCAGAAAGTGGCCTGGAGCAAAAAGATCAGATCATCCTGCAAGGTCTGTAGCTGCGGTAGGAAAATATGCTGGATACTTAACTAATAATCACGACCTAAGCAATATATTTGGAAAAGGTTCGCCGGTAGATAAATTATACGAACTTGACGGACATATTTTATTAATAGGCGTAGGATATGAAAAGAATACATCACTGCATCTTGCTGAAATTAGGGCTGATTTTAAATCTAAGAAGTTTACAAATGAAAGTAGTGCTGTGATAATTAACGGTAAAAGAGAATGGGTAACCTACAGCACACAGGCGGTTGATGATTCGGATTTTGTAGCTTTAGGAAATCAATATGATAAAGAGGCGGATAATAAAATTCATAAGGTTGGAGATGCTGATGTAAGGTTTATGAAGCAAAGATCTTTAGTAGATTTTGCAACTGAGTGGATGGAAAAAAACAGATAAAAACATTTGAGAATAATAATTGGGTAGGAAATGGGTATAGTGATTGGGATGGTTTAATAAATCCATGTGATTCTGGCGTAAACTTGTTTACTAATGTATTAACTATATCTAATTTTTCTGATGAATATTTAACTGCAGAATATGGCTTAACGCTAAGCTGCCTGAAAAAGGATGTATATCTCAAAAGTTTCTTCGTCTAATAAGGCTCTATCTCCTTTGCCACAAAATAAAGTAGATATTTGGATAGGAATTCATATATGTTGAATAGAAATTATGAAGATATAGACAAGGCAGCGAAAAGTATAAAGAGGTTAATAAGATTAAAAAAAGAGCACCTTAGGATGCTCTTTTATCTTTCTATTTATTTTTATAATAAAATATGGCAAGCTGAGTTCTGTCTCTTAAGTTAAGTTTTTCTAAGATAGTTGTAATACTGTTTCTTACAGTGCCTTCGCTTAGATAAAGCCTGCTTGCTATTTCTTTATTGCTTAACCCTTCAGCTACATTAGTAATAATGTCTAGTTCCTTATCTGTTATGCTGAAGGAGGAAAAGTCAGCTTTATTGCTATTGTTAATAAGGGTAGGTATTTTTGTAACAATATCTTCTCCAAAAACGCTTTGCCCCATATGAACTGCTCGAAGTGAAGGTACAATGCTTTCGAAATTCTGTTTTATAATATAACCCTTTGCTCCCATTTGAAGAGCCTTTATTATATACTCATCATCAGAAAAAGTTGTTAAAAATAGTATTTTTGCGTTTTTATCTGACTTTAATATAACTTCTCCGGCTTCAAGACCTGTCATAGTTTCCATACGTATATCCATAAGAAGAATATCAGGCTTTAGACTTTCATAAAGTTCAATGGCATCTTTGCCGTTATGGCCTATACCAACTACTGTGATATCCTTCTCGGCTTCAAGTATAGTTTTAAGAGATACGCATACTAGTTTATCATCATCAACAACTAAAACTTTCATATTTTCTCCTTTCAGTTGAAACACTGGGTAGTTTAAGATGGTTATTTTTTTGGTACCGAAATAAATATTCTAAAACCTTTGTCGGTGCTAATGTTCACATTTCCGCCTATAGCTGAAACCCTGTCAGCAATGTTTTTTATTCCTATGCCATTTTCGCTGTTGTAGTTTGTTTTTGAACCATTATTCTGAATAACCAACTGGTAAAGTGCAGGGTGTTCACGAACAATAATTGAAACCTCTGTGGCATTGGAATGTTTAATTATGTTTGATAAAGCTTCTTTTGTTACTGATATAAAAGCATACTTAATATTTTTATCTAGGTTTGTCTCTATATCATAATTAAATTTAACAGGGCAAAATTTAAAGCTATCAATTAACTTTTCAATTTCTGTCTGAAGGTCTATTGACTCCTCGTGCAAATCATGTACGCTGTTTCGTATACTGTCCATCGCTTCTGAGAGAGTATCTTTTACAAGCCTTAAGTTTTCTTTCATTTCTACATCTTTATTTATTGCCATAAGTGCGCCTATTTGCAGTATTGACCTTGAAAGAAGATGTCCTACATTATCATGAATATCTCTTGCTATTCTATTTCTTTCTCTTAAGGTAGCAAGATGAACCTCAGAATCCTGCCCTTCTATAAGCTCTTTATTTTGCTTTTCAAGCTGCAGTGATATTTCCTTAGCAGTATCCCGAAGCTTATAATAATCCATTTCAACATTTAAAAGAGAAGCAGTACGGTATTTTAGAATAAACGAAGCAATAATAAGTGAGGCAATCATCCACACAGAAGGTAGGTATGCATTTGCGGTATTTGCGATTAAAGGGAAAGCAGATAGTATCCACAGTCCTTTAATTTTAATAGATACTACATCGTAGCATATAAGAGGAATAAAGAATAAAAATTCAGATCTAAAGAAGCAAATGATCAAAAATATAAAAAATACCGCTATCGTAGTAAGCTCATCTTCAATATAGCTTAACAGTGCACTTAAAATTATGGAAATTAAAATTGGTACAATGGTGTATATGCTATTACCATTAGGTATATACAAGGCTGCTGAAACAACAAAAATAACAAGCTTATCAGTTAACTTTTTCATTATAATATCCAAACCTTTGTTTTCTAAGAATAGTCATTGTATATAAATTTTAACATTTAAAATAACAGTGCTCAAGTTTATTATTACATTTGTCATATTAAGCCTGGAGTTTATTCACTTATATGCTTCCAGCAAATGTATTATTATTAGTATATGGAAAATAAATGTACGTAAATCATTGATTAATAATTGGAGGTATTCCTATGGTAATAAATGTTAAAAATTTAGTAAAAAGATATAATGATTTAGTGGCCTTAGATCACTTCAACCTTGAAGTAAGAGAAGGAGAAGTTTTCGGTCTTTTAGGTCCAAATGGCTCAGGAAAGACAACAGCAATAAACTGTATTTTATCCCTGCTGAAATATGATAAAGGTACAATTGAAATTTATGATAAACCTATGACTCCAGATGCTTATGATATTAAAAGAAATATCGGGATAATAATGCAAAATGTAGCTGTTTTTGATGAACTTACTGTTTATGAAAATATTGATTACTTCTGTGGTATGTATATTACAGATAAGAAGAAACGTAAAGAACTTGTTGAGGAAGCTATTGAATTTGTAGGTCTTAAGGATTTTAGAAAATTTTATCCTAAAAAGCTGAGCGGAGGTCTTTTAAGAAGGCTCAATATTGCCTGCGGTATTGCGCATAAGCCTAAGCTTATTATACTTGATGAACCTACAGTTGCTGTTGACCCTCAGAGCAGAAACAATATATTAGAGGGGATACAAAGGCTTAACAGAGAAGGTGCCACAATAGTTTATACCTCTCACTATATGGAAGAGGTAGAAGAAATCTGTACAAGAATTGCAATCATGGACAAAGGTAAAATAATAGCTACAGGAACTAACGATGAATTAAAGGGAATGATAAATTCTGGTGAAAAACTCACAGTTGAAGTCTTTAAGATCGACAATAGAATTTTAGAGGGGGTCAGAGCTCTTCCTCATATAAATTCAGCAGAATATAACGGCAACTTGCTTGTGGCTAAATCAAGCCGAGGTAAAAATAACCTGGTTGCTCTGTTAGACTATTTAAGAGCTAATAATATTGCTGTTGGAAAGATTTATTCTGAACCGCCTACATTAAATGATGTATTCCTTGAAATTACAGGTAAAGAGCTTAGAGATTAGGGAGGGGAAACAGTATGATTTTTCATAACTATTTATATAGACTCAAATGCATTGTAAGGGATAAGCAAACCATGTTTTGGACATTCGCCTTTCCAATACTTTTGGCAACCTTATTCAATATGGCCTTTTCAAATCTTTCAAATGCAGAGACTTTTTCTAAAATCAAAGTTTCTGTAGTTAATGATGAACAATATAAGAAAAATGAAAGTTTTGCAAAAGCAGTAGAGTCAACTTCAGATAAACTGCTGGATGTAAAATATACAACAAAGGAAGAATCAGAGAAGCTTTTGAATGATGATAAGGTAGATGGATATATTTATGTTGACAATGATATAAGGCTTGTTGTTAAGCAGTCAGGTCTAAATCAGACTATTTTAAAAAGCTTCTTAGATGACTATAAGCAAACCACATCAACAGTAACAACAATTATTAGTGAAAATCCTGCTTCAATTCAAAAGGGATTATTAAGTAATATATCGAACAGGACTGAGTATTTAAAAGAGGTTGCTTCAAGCAGTTCCGCACCGGACACGTCAGCAAATTACTTCTATACTTTAATAGCAATGGCTTGTCTATATGGTGGTTTTTGCGGATTAAAAGAAGTAGTTGCCTTACAGGCTGATTTGTCTCCACAGGGAGCAAGGGTTAATATGGCGCCAACCCATAAGTTGAAATTTTTTATGGCTTCTATGGCTGCTGCAGCTACAGTTCAGCTTGCAGAAATATTTATCTTATTGTTATACCTTACTATGATATTAAAAGTTAACTTTGGAAATCAGCTGGGTTATATAGCGCTGACTTGTTTAATAGGCACAATTACAGGAGTTACCTTTGGAACCTGCATAGCTTCAATAGTTAAAAAAGGTGAAGGTATTAAAATTGCAATCTTAATTGGAACTTCAATGACAATGTCATTCTTATCAGGAATGATGTACGATAAGATGAAATATATAGTTACAACAAAGGCTCCGATTTTAGGTTATCTCAATCCTGCAAATTTGATAACTGATTGTTTTTATTCACTATATTATTATAATACTCATACTCAATTTTTTATTGATATATCTATACTATGTGCTTTCACAGTAGTTTTCAGCATATTAACCTATTTGGTTTTAAGGAGGCAGAAATATGCAAGTTTATAAAGCTTTCTTTAAGATAATCTTAAAGAACTTAAATCAAATAATGATTTATATTGTAGTTTTTATATCTTTAGCAATTGCTTTGGCTAATACTAACAGCAAACCTGTAAATACGAACTTTACGGATGCAAAGGTAAATGTAGCCTTCATAAATAATGACACTGATTCAGTTTTTGTGAAGGGCTTCAAAAGTTATCTCGGCAATAATGTTAACTTTGTAGATATACCTGATGAAACACAAAAATTACAAGATGCTTTATTCTTCAGGCAGGCAGAGTATATTGTAAGAGTACCTAAAGGTTTTACAGAAGGAATATTAAAAGGAGAGACTGTTCAGCTTGAAAAGACTATAGTTCCTGGATCAACCAGTTCAATATATATAGATAGTATAATAAATAAATATTTAAATACCGCAAAGCTTTATACTGAAAGTATGGAGAATTTGTCTCAGGAACAGCTTGTAAGCTATATTAACAAGGACTTGGCACTAAAAACAGATGTAAATCTTAAAACTTCAGCATATGAATCTTCCAATAATGAAAAGCGTGCTTACTATTTTAACTATATGGCTTATGCTTTATTTTCAGTTTTAATTTTAGGAGTATCTTCAGTTATGATTGTATTTAATAATACAGATCTTAAGAAGAGAAATCTTTGCTCTCCAATAAAGCTAAGAAGCATGAACTTTCAAATGATACTAGGAAACTTAAGCTTTGCAGTAATTACATGGGTAATAATGATTTTAGCAAGCTTTATAATGTATAGAGGATATATGTTTTCTGCTAAGGGTCTTTTATTCCTTCTAAATTCCTTAATATTTACTTTTGCGGCTTTAAGTATAAGTTATCTAATAGGAAATGTTATAAAAAGCAAAACAGCAATGTCTGCAGCGGCAAATGTGGTTTCTTTAGGGAGCTGCTTTATAAGCGGAGTATTTGTTCCTCAGGCTCTTCTTGGGAAAAATGTATTAAGAATTGCAAGCTTTACACCAAACTATTGGTATGTAAAATCTAATAATAGTATTGTTAATATGACTAATTTTGATATGCAAAATCTTGAACCAATATTTTTAAATATGCTTATAATTATTGGCTTTGCTGTGGCTGTACTGGCTGTTACGCTTGTAGTTATAAAGCAAAGAAGAGTAAGTAATTAACAAGAGGGCTGAACATAACAGCCCCCTATCTCATATAATTAGCACTTAAAGTCATGCCAGTTTACTGGCGTAACTTTTCCGCTTTGCCAGTCTTCTCTAGTGATGCCATAGCCAATTGAATCGTAAGGTATTCCATCCTGGCCTACCCATGCGTTTCTATGATGTGATTCTTTGGCGAAACCACATTTGTTAAATACACATCTCATGCCATAATTATCTTGTCTTGTGTTAGCTTCTATTCTTTTTATATCAAGATAGTTGTTGAATACATATGAAACAAGCCAATTAACAGCAGTTGTTCCTATGCCCATGCCAATATATTTCTTTGAAATCCTTATATCGAACAAAGGATCGCCGTCGTCTAAGTCATAAAGCCACAAAATTCCTACCCTTATATCATCATCTGAAATAATCCAGAAGGTTTTATATCCTTCTCCAGTATAAAGTTGGTTTTCATAATTTGCCCTTACTCTTTCTGGACTTGGATTGGGTGTACCAAAAAACTCCCAAGTATTTGTGGTTAAAAACTCCACAAGATTATCAATTTCATCTTTAAATTCCTTAAAAATAAGCCCCATAATTTTGTATCCCCCTAGCAACAATAATGAATAACTTACAATTGCAAGCGTAAATGTAAATTATTTGTAAAGTAATTATAATATTATATTATATAAAGTGCAAATAATGAAAGAAATAACACAAATATATCAATAAAAATAACTTGTAATATGGTATAAAATAACTTATAATAGAATTATAAATAATATGTAATTTATAACGCATAAATAACAGGGGGATTTTAAAATGTTCTATTTATTAATTATCATTTTGTTTCTTAAACCAAGCATCAGAAAAGAAGATTTGCCGGAGCAGATAGTAAGAGGCATCATAGGCGTACTTGTTTCTTTCTTTGTCTTATATATTCTAAAGTTTGATAGAAGCCTTTCCTTTATGCTATCAATGCTTTGGCTTCCAGCTTTAGTTCAAGTGCTTTTTTATGCAGGGACTTCTTCGGCTAATAAGAAGTCAAGGAATAAGACAGTTCAAAAAGGTTCGTCAGTAATTCCATTAATAATGGTTACAGCTATGCTTTTCAGCGTTGGATACAATCTTTTTCCTTATATAACTGGTGGAGCTAAGAACCTTGCTAAAATGGTTCCTGTAAAGGAAAGTACAGAAAAGGTTTCTCAAATTGATGCAGAGCATGTTGTGATTATTTCACCAGAAACTGCTTATTACGAAATGCAGAAGATGATAGGCACACTGCCTAATCCAAGCGTATATAAAATTGGAGAACTTGGAATTACAATGACTAAAAATGGAGCTGTGTATGTAGCCCCAATTGAAGTAGACGGATTTTTCAGAGCTATTACAAACAGACAAATACCTGGAGTTATGTATGTTTCAGCAGAAAAGCAGGAAGAAGCTAAAATTATAAATATGCCAGTAAGTTCAGCAGAATCTCTTATACTAGGACATAACTTAGAAAGAAATTTGCGTAATGCTAAACCTGACGCAATACTTTTCCAAGCTAATGCAGAACTTGATGACGAAGGAAATCCATATTATGTAGGTACCTATGGACACTATAAATATGGACGTACAGGTCCTGTGATTGATGGTGTGCTTTTACTATCCTTTAAGGACGGAAAAATAACTGATTACAGTAAGGATAAAGTTCCTGCATGGGTAGATGAAATTTATCCATCAGATGTTTCAGAGGATTATAATAAGTACTTTGGAACTCTTGAAAAGGGGCTTATAAATAAGCTTTTTGCAAAGGTTGGAGTGCATATTCCTACAGAGTGGAGCGGGGATACAAAAGTAGAAGGACTTCAGGTTAATTCAAAGGAAGTAACAGGAGTTATAGATGGTGATGGAAAGATGAAGTGGTTTACTGACCATACTAACACTTCAAGTTCATCAACTACTATGACGGGGTATACCCTTATGGATATGAGAACAGGAGATATGATTTATTACAAGACAGCTGGTTATGTAAACGGAAAAGGTGCAATGAACGCTGTTGATAAAACTTTAGGAGCAAATAAATCAAATTGGGCTCCTGTACAGCCGCTCTTTTATAATATCTTTGGAACAGAAGCCTGGGTGGTTCCGGTAGTTAACAAGACAGATGGAGCTCTAGTTAAGGTGGCAATAGTTGCCGCTCAAAATAGCTATGTTGTATTAGAGGATAATAAAACAAATGCTATAGAATCCTTTAAAAATGCTATTGCTTATGGAAAGATAAGTGCTTCCAATGATAAAAATGCAAACAGCATAAAAGCAGATGAAAAAACTATTTCAGGAAAAATATCAAGAATAAATCCTGTAACTGAGGATGGAAATACTGTTTTCTATGTAAAGCTTTCAGAAGGACCAACGGTTTATATGGTTACTAAATCAGCAGGAATTGATATTGTCCTAAGCAAGGAAGGAGATAATGTTGAGATTAAATATCTTGATATAAAAGATAACAACGTTATTTCAACAACTGGGTTTAAGAACAACAGCATAAAATAAATTGAGAATATATCGCGGCATCGCGATATATTCTTTTTGGGTGTGCCTAATAATACACAATATGACTTTATTAGTAAAAGCAATAAAAATAAGTTGACAGAAACTTAAAATTGAGATAGATTTAAAAGTGAACGGAGGTTTTCTAATGCAATATTTAAAAGATGAAGTCCGAAACAGTATAGCAGAAGAAGCTTTGAAAGAGTTTATGGAAAAAGGCTATGAGGGAGCTTCTATAAGAAGTATAGCTAAAAAATCAAATACATCTGTAGGCAATATGTATAAGTATTTTGAATCAAAGGAAGCTTTATATGAAAATCTTATAGGCTCTGTTTATCACAGACTTATAGATTACATAAAGCAGTTTGATAAGGTGGAGCTTAATGAAAATGCTCAGCTTATATTTTATGAGCTTATGGAAGAGATAATGGAAGTTGTTAATGAGAGCAGCACCGAGATTTCCATACTTTTAAATCAAAGCAAGGGTTCCAGATATGAAAACTGCAAAAGTATATTTGTTGACTTTATTACAAGAATTGTTACTCAGACGATGAAGTATCAATTGTTTAATAAAGGCAGGAAGCTTAAAGATGATTTTGCTATATATCTTGTTTCTCACAGCCTTGTTGAGAGTATTGCTATTATTGTTAGAGAGCGTAAGGATGGTGCGGAAGTTAGAAAACTTATACTCAATATAGTTGATATTTTTTATACTGATATTGTAGATAAATTAGAAAGCGAAGATATATAGTGAATTAGAATTTCAGCATTACATATGATAATGATATGCTTCTGTAAAAAGAAGTATATTTTTTGAATTAAAAGAGAACTTAGGTTCACGACATTAATGAAGGAGAGACATATAAATGAATAGTTTTGTAGAATTAAAAAATGTAAGAAAGACCTATGATATGGGTGAAGTTGCAATTACAGCGGTAGATGATGTTTCGTTTTCTATAGAAAAGGGTGAATTTGTTATTGTACTTGGTGCCAGCGGTGCTGGGAAATCAACAATACTTAATCTTTTAGGTGGAATGGACAGTGTAACCTCAGGAAGTATATTTGTAGATGGAAATGAAATAAGCAAATATAATAAAAAAATGCTTACTAAGTACAGAAGAGAAGATATAGGTTTTGTATTCCAATTTTATAATTTGGTTCAAAATTTGAATGCAGTAGAAAATGTTGAGCTGGCAGTAGAAATCTGCAAAAATCCTATGGATCCTGTGGAAGTGTTAAAAAGTGTTGGACTGGAGCATAGACTTTATAACTTTCCTTCTCAGCTTTCAGGAGGAGAGCAGCAAAGAGTTTCTATAGCAAGAGCTATTGCAAAAAATCCAAAGCTTTTGCTTTGCGATGAACCTACCGGAGCTTTAGATTATAATACTGGAAAATCTATTTTGAAGCTTTTGTCTGATACAGTAAAACTGTACAATATGACTGTTGTAGTTATAACACATAATTCAGCTATAGCACCAATAGCTGATAAAATAATTACTGTGAAAAGCGGTAAAATATCAAGTGTAAGGAAGAATGAAAACCCAGTATCAATAGAAAGTATAGAGTGGTAGTTATGAAGAAGACATTTTTTAAGAATTTATTTAGAGACATAAAAAAGACACTTTCAAGGTTTTTATCCATAGTTATAATTATTGCGGTGGGAGTAGCTTTTTATGCAGGTGTAAGAGCTACAAGCCCTGATATGAAGATGTCGGGAGATTCGTACTTTAGTAAAAATAATCTCATGGATTTTAAGTTGATTTCTACTCTTGGACTTACCAAGGATGATTTAGCAGAGGTTCAAAAACAAAGCGGTGTTAGCAAAGCAGAGGGAACCTATTCCATAGATGCAGTAATTGAAAAGAATAAGAAGCAATTGGTACTCAACATTAATGCTTTGCCTGATGAAAATGGAATTAACAGTATAAGAATGATAAAAGGCAGACGAGCTGAAAAAGCTGATGAAGCAGTGGTAGAAGATAGATTTTTAAGAGAAAATAAGCTGAATTTAGGTGACAGTATAGTCCTCACATCCGGAAACGACACAAAAATTGAAGATAATTTGAAAAACACTAAATTTATGATTGTTGGAACTGCGGAGTCACCTTTATATGTATCTGCACAAAGACAGCTTAGCTCAGTTGGAAATGGTTCTGTAAGAGGCTTTGTGTATATACTTCCAGAGGTTTTTAAGAGTGAGGTTTATACAGAAATTTATGTACGAACAGAAGGAACAGAATCAACAAATAGCCTTTTAGATAACCAAGGCTATAATAATAAAATTGACAGTATAAAAAGTTCTCTTAAAAATCTTGGATTATCAAGAAATGAAATAAGATATGCTGAGGTTTTAAAAACTGGAACAGATAAGCTAAATGAAGCAGAAGAAAAGCTTAACAGCTCGAAGAAAGAAGCAACAGATAAATTTGCTGATGGGTATAAGCAGTTAAATGATGCAAAAGATAAGCTGGCTAAAGGTTGGGAAGAACTTAAGAAAAATGAAACCCTTTTTAATCAAAAAATGGCAGATGGTAAAAAGCAAATAGAGGATGGCAAAAAGCAAATCCTATCTGGAGAAAATGAAATAAATTCAAAGAAGAAGGATATTGAAAATGGAAAGCTTCAGCTTTCTGAAGGTGAAAAACAGCTTGATGAGGGTGAAGCAAAATTAAATGCAGGCAAAGTTCAGGCAGCAGGAAGTATTTCTTCAGCAATTGCAGAGCAGGTAGCAAATGCTAAAAAGCTTGCTGATGCTAACCCTTTGAACCCTATTTATGGATATCAATATACTGCGATGAATCAGCTTTATGAAAAAGATATTAAGGGAAAAGATTTTGACAGTATGTACAGCTCTTTAAAGGCTGATAATGCTTTAGAAAGTATAAAAGTTTATTTTGATTTAGAAGCATTAAAAAATAATTTTGATAAATCAGCTTCAGATATAAGCAATGGAAGGCTGCAGCTTGCCGCTAATGAAAAGAAGCTTCAAGATGGTGAAGTGCAGCTTAATAATGGTATAGCTCAGCTTGACTCTAGTAAGAAAAAAATTGCAACTGCAGAGATAGAGCTAAATAAGGGAAGGGCAGAAGGTCTTTCAAAGCTTGAAAGTGGAAGAAAAAAGCTTGAAGACGGGCAAAAAGAAATTGATACTAATACTGAAAAGCTAAAATCAGAAGAAGAAAAGGCAAATACCAAAATTAAAGATGCAGAAGATGAAATTCAAAAGAACAGAGATAAACTCAATGATATAAAAAAGCCTGACTGGTATGTTCTTGGAAGGTCTGAGAATGTAGGCTATGAAACTTACAGGCAGGACAGCGACAGAATAGACAATATAGGAAAGGCATTTCCACTCATATTCTTCCTTGTGGCAGCTTTGGTAAGTCTTACTACAATGACAAGAATGGTACAGGAAAAGAGAATAGAGATAGGTACCTTTAAGGCTTTAGGTTATTCAAGAACTTCAATAGTAGCTCAGTATCTTATTTACGCACTTTCAGCAAGTGTTATTGGAAGTCTTATAGGTATATCAATTGGGTTTAGGTTATTCCCTCCTTTGATAATGAATGCTTACGGGTCACTTTACGCGATTGCAGATAACGTAACACCGTTTAATACAGGTATTGCACTGCAGGCTTCCTTGGTAGCTGTATTATTTACAGCAATAGCTGCTGTAGCAGCAACTTTGGATGAATTAAGGGAGGTTCCAGCATCTTTAATGAGACCAAAGCCACCTAAATCAGGTAAGAAAATACTTCTTGAAAGAATGATCTTTATATGGAAGAGGATTAGTTTCACAAAGAAGGTTACTGCAAGAAATATCTTTAGATATAAACAGAGACTTTTTATGACGGTTGTAGGTATAGCAGCTTGTACAGGGCTTATGATAACCGGCTTTGGACTTAAAGAAGGAATAATTGGAGCAACTGAATCTCAATTTAGTAAAATCTATAGATACGATATGCAGGGGACTCTTAATAAAAGCATAAATGAAGCTGATAAGAATGATGTAAAAGAAAAGTCACTTAAGGATTCAAACATTAAATCTATATTGTTTACTTATTCAAAGAATGCTTCAATAAAAGGTAAAAATTTAAAGAGTCAGGATGCTTATGTAATTGTTCCTGAAAATAACACTGAACTAAACAATTATATAAATTTAAATACTAAAGATCAAGAATTAAAGCTTGAGGATAATGGCGTTATACTAACAGAAAAACTATCAAAACTTATAAATAAAAAGATAGGAGACACTGTAGAAATTACACTTAATGATAAGGTTGTAGAGGCTAAGGTTTCTGCTGTAACAGAGCATTACATTCAGCATTATATTTATATGAGCCCAGCTTATTATCAAAAGATAACAGGCAGCAATATAACTTATAACAGCTTCTATGGACTTTTAAAAAGTTTATCTGAGGCTGACGAAAATAACACTTCCAGCGCTTTAAAAGCTATAAGCAGTGTAAATTCTGTAGGTTTTAAAAATAATGTTCATGTTGACTACAATAAGAGTATTGATAGTGTTAATACTGTAGTTCTTGTGCTTATAGTATCTGCAGGAGTTCTAGCTTTTGTTGTAATATACAATCTTACAAATATTAATATTTCTGAGAGAAGAAGAGAACTGGCAACTATTAAGCTTTTAGGTTTTTATGATCATGAACTTGCAGCTTATATATACAGAGAAAACATGATACTAACAGTAATAGGAAGCATAGCAGGAATCGGGGCAGGGATACTATTAAACAAGTTTATTCTTGTTACTGCTGAAACAAATGTAATTAAATTTTTAGAAAAAATCAGCCCGATTTATTTTATATATTCCGTTTTACTTACTATCTTGTTTTCAGTAATTGTAAACTTAGCTATGTATAAGCGTTTTGATAAAATCGATATGATAGAGTCGCTTAAGAGTGCAGAATAAAAATACCCCGTTTTTTTCAGAAATGAAAAAGGCGGGGTATTTTTTAGAGTTATAGCTCTAAAAGTTTCTAAACAGACACCTTTCATAACTTTAAATCATAGCATAATATTGTGATTACTTAAAAGGAAGGAATGAAATGTATAATAACCACAGGACATATCCATGTCCTTATTATGATGATTCATCAAGATACTACTCAGATGATGGATATAACTATGAGAATTATCCATATCCTTATATGGATAACGCAACAATTTATAATCCGTATTTCTACAGGCAGTTTACGGAAGACTATTTCCCTTATGATGATGAAATGAATTACGCCTACAGATCTGATTCTTTTGAAGGAGAACGTTTAGTTAATCTTAAAGATTATGGCCCACAGCCTTATACTGTTAATATAAATGAGGCTACTAAGCAAAATGACAATTTCCGCACTGCTTTATGGACAGGAAAACATCTGCAGGTCACATTAATGAGTATAGATGTTGGTGATGATATAGGATTAGAAATTCACCCAAATGTTGATCAATTTATACGCGTTGAAGAAGGTCAGGCAATTGTTAGAATGGGAACCAGAAAAGACAATCTTGATTTTCAAGCTAGAGTTTCAGACGACTTTGCAATAATGGTACCTGCAGGAACTTGGCACAATGTTATTAATACAGGAGATACGCCTCTAAAAGTATACTCTATTTATGCACCGCCCCAACATCCTCATGGAGTAGTTCATGTAACTAAGCCAAGTGATCATGATTAGTTGGAGAATACAGGCTGTTAACTAAAGAAGATATGTATTTGCACCAACTTAAAATCCTTCTTCCCAAAGTTTTTATAAATATATTAAGCTGTAATATCAGGTTATCCATTGAGCTAAAACCTAATGATTACAGCTTATTTTTATAAATGTATAAATCATACTGCAAAATTAAAAAGAGTCCTATCTGAAGAGTTTTATTGACTCAGAAAAGTCATTAAAGCTTTGCTTCAACCTATAATAATATTCATCAGTATCATCTGTAATAGCACAAAATTCAAAGCCTGAATCTTTATAAAACTTTATTATTTCAGGCAAAGCCTTAACTGTATTCATGTTATTTGAATTGCAGTGTGCAAGTATTATTATTCTTGAATACTGAGGTTTTATATTTTCACCATTTTTAATAATTTGACTGACAGTAGCATCTGGTCTGCTGCCATCATATAAATCTACGTTCCAATCGTATACTTTAAGGTTATAGCTGTGAAGCTTATCTAAAAGACTTCGTGTAAGATGGTGGGAGCTCCCTCCTGGAAATCTCACCGAAGTAGGAGAAATGTTTATAGTTTCTTTAATTTTTTTCTGCGTCTGTAGCATTTCATTAACCAAAGCATCTTCGCTTCGATAGATTTTTTTGAATTTATGACTGTAGGTATGTAAGCCTATAGTATGGCCGTCATTATGCATTCTTTTAAGTAGTTCTTCTCTTTCAGGTATTTCCTTACCAACTACAAAAAATGTTGCTTTAACATTCTGCTCTTTAAGAGTATCCAGTATCTTATCAGTTATAATAGGTATTGGACCATCATCAAAAGTAAGATATACCTTTTTCTTCGTACAATCTTCTTCCTTGCCCTGAACGTATTTGTAAGGATATATTATAGAAACAATGATTGTTAAGACTATTAGTAGAGGTAATAATCTTGTATATATGTTAGTTTTCATTATAATCAGTCCTCTCCTAAGATGTTTTAAAGCTAAATGCATGTCGGGAAAATGGTTGCTTACTCTTTATAAATATTTCGTATTGCATTTTTATAATGTAATTTGATTTTATTGTTAGTAGATTATAGGAGTTTAATAACAGGTAATATATGTTAAGAATAAAAAGGCATGATGGTTTCAAAATTTATTTAGTGAAAAATACTTGAAGTATTAATATATAATTTATTCCTTATCGCGATATCTTCTTATCAAGATATCGCGATAAGTTTAGTTTTAAATGTATTTCAAAAAGATAAGAAGCCGATAAGGCATAGAAGTGTTGTAATAATTGAAAATAAAGAAACTATTTTGGCCTCGTGCCACCCGGATAATTCAAAAGAATGGTGAATAGGAGCCATCTTAAAAAATCTTTTACCTGTAGTTTTAAAATATATTATTTGTATTAAGTCAGACAGTGCTTCTAAAACATAAATTCCGCCGACAATCGCGATAATGAGCGGATTTTTAATTACGATTGCTACTGATGATATAAGTCCGCCAAGTGCCAGCGCGCCGGTATCTCCCATAATTATTCTTGCCGGAAAGGAATTATATCTTAAAAATCCAAGCAAAGAGCCGGATACGCATCCGCAGAAGATTGACAGCGAATAATAACCCATGCTGAAGCTTATTAAAGAAAAAAACACCATTACAAGCAAAGTGACGGAGGTAGCAAGTCCATCTAGTCCGTCAGTCAAGTTTACCGAATTTGTTGTTGATGCATAGATAAATAATACAAATGGTATGTACAGTATTCCAAGATTTAAATTTTTTCTTATAAAAGGAATCATAATTGTAGATCCAATTGATGGATTAGTATAGGCATAAATGGTGCAGGCTGTGGAAACAACTATTAAAAGCAGCATTTTTTGTTTTGAGGCCAATCCTTCATTCTTTTTATGTATCTTTTTTAAAAAATCATCAAGAAATCCTATAAGTCCAAAAACTGCAAAGGAACAAACAACAAAAAGTATCTCCTTATTAAATTGTTTGTGAAAGAACAGCATTGCTATTATAGAAGAAAAAATAAATATAATTCCTCCAAAAGTAGGGGTATTTGCTTTTTTATAATGGCTTTTGGGTCCTTCTTCTCGGATGTTTTGTCCAAGTTTTAGAGCTTTAAATACCGGAATTAAGAACCAGCCGGTAATTGAGGATATTGCAAAGCTCAGTAGTACTGCATAAACAATATAGTTCAAAATATACACCAGCTTTCTTTTAGTTAAGTATTTTTAAAGTTACATAATTATGGTAGTATATTAATTAACTTCACTCAATAAGTATGTATAAATATCAAATATAATTGAAAACAATAGGATAGTTAGTTGAATAATATTCAACTAACTTGAGTGTAATTATAGAAAATAAACGTAACTATGAGCATGGGGAGATAAAAGTGAGTAGAGATTTATGTGAATTGAAAGAAATAGATGAAAAAGTTAAAAATGAATTGAGAAATATTAAGAGTAATCCTAAAGCGTCCTTTGAGGATAATAACAAGGTAAAGGCTTTAAAAAATAATATTTATGAAAAAGTCTCCAAGACCTTTGTATACAATTTAAGGAGGCTTATTATGCTTGAAGCTACTCAGAAAAAACTTGCAAAGAAAATAGGCGTGTCAGAAGATTTGCTTTCAAAATATAAATCAGGCGAGGCGTTTCCTTCTATAGAAACCTTGTTGTATATTTGCGAGGTTTATAATATTTCATTAGAAGAACTTTTATCTACACCGCTGACTGCGGGTGATATAGAAAGTATGGCAACTAATAATATAAGTGAACCTAATATATTTGAAGATAAATATTATGCTTATTTTCTAGTTACAAACATTGCTAAAGAAGGGGCAATACATGAAGGTATTATTGAATTTAATAATGATGCTGTGGTTTTTAAGATTTTAGCAAGGGGCTCAGTAGTGAAATACTTCAAGGGAAATTGTAATGCCTCTGAAAAACTCATAGATTTTAATCTGAATAGTCAAAGTGACGGCGCTGCCTACATAAGTATGATTAAGCCAAACATAAATAAGAACAAATATCTTGGAGGGCTGGCTATTCTCGTGCTTCCTTCAGATGCAAACAGCAAGCCGTGCGTTCAAAAAATTTTATTCAGCAGGGTTAGATTGGATAGAGAAATGTATTATGACAACTTAAAAGATTTACTAAAGTTTAATACTGAAGAATTGAGTAGGGGAAGTATTAAGTTATCCCAATGGGAAGATGAAACTGCCTATAATTTTTTGCAAAAGCTTATATAACTTTAAGTACTGAACAATAGGCAGTTTTTAATAATTACTTAGATAGTTTTCTGCATTTTTCCTTAAGCTGCATTGCTTCGTTAAGATGGACAATATTATGGCGTGTTATAGGCATTAGTAAAATACCGGCAGTATTTTTTCTGCCCCAAAAATCAATTAGCCATTTCGAAGCCTCAACATCTAATACTGCACCTTCATCTAAGATTCGCTGCAATCTAGATGCCTCCATTTTCTTTTTTATATCGGAAGGATTGAGGTTTTTGATAATTTCTCTGGTTTTTCTTCCTACAGCTTTTCTGTAATTTTTCAGCTCCTGCATGTCTATCTTTAGGCTGAAATCAATAATCTCTTCATTAGTCATGGCATTGCCCGTGTCGCAAATCCTTACTTTCATTTTTTCAAGCCATTTATCACTGTTTATAACTTGGATATCATCAGCTATTAATATGCTCATTGTTATATCTTCGATTCTGGATAAATGCCATAAACACCAAGCTATAGTAGACTCATCCTTTGGTGAGGGCATAGTTCTAAAAGCTGCATCGCTTAAATTATCCCATAAATCATCCTCAAAGGTTGTCTCATCAATTTGCGATACCTCAGAAAGGTGAACCATAGCATGCTGCTTTAAGCATAAATCAATTGCTTCATCAAACTTATCCTTCTTTGTTATTATACTTTTTAATAGATTTTGATTTGAATTCCATAATTGTTTTCTGTCATCTGTATTCATATTTATCACCTACTATCTTTACTATAATTTTAAATACCAATAGACTTCTATGAAATGCTTACTCAACGTGTTCTTCATGGATTCTTATAATCTCTAGCTCAGAATATTTTTCCTTTATCATTTTTCCTAAGCTTTCTAATCCAAATATCTCAGTAAAGGTATGACTGCCAACTATGAGATTAATTTTACTGAACTGAGCATATTGAACAGTGTAAAGTATCTTTTCACCGGTAAAATATGCATCGCAATCAAGGTTAACTGCGTCTTTTATGTCAATTGCAGAAAAACCTGCTCCTGTTACAACTGCGATTCTCTTTATTAATTTATCATTGTTCTTCCATTTTCGTACGGGTTCCTCTAATAGCACTTCTATTTTATTTACAAGCTCTTCGAACTTAATTGGTTCTTCAAGTTCACCTATCCTTCCGCAATACATTCCCTCTTCATTTGAAAATTTATCTACGGTCTTAAAGTTAAGTTTTTTTAATATTGAGCAATTATTGCCAAATTCAGCATCATCTAAAGGTAAATGAACAAAGAAGTGGGTTATGTTAGCCTGCTTTAGAATTTCTGTAACTTCTTCTTTTATTCCGCTCATCCATTCCCAGGCATCGTGATGTGTTATCAGCAAATCAACATTATTTTTAACTGCTTCTTGCACAGATTCTATGGTTAGATTTGTACAATATCCAAGCTTTGAAATATTATTTTTGCCTATATTAGTGAAGCCGTATTCGTTCTTGTTTTTAACAATTTCTAACTTTTCCTTTGTGAAAGCATCCATAATAAAGTTTTCAAAATCACTAATTAGCATGATTTCCTCCTTTTTGTCGGAACACTGGGTAGTCTAAAGCACTCGTTCCCTTTTGGGCACTGGGTAACTTAAAACATTCGCTTCGCTCATAAGTTACCTGCTAAAGTCCATTTAGGACTTCAACCTCCTTATTAAACTATTGGATATTTAATGACTTCTGCTATCTATATACGCCGCCATGATAATAGTTATCTATCATTATCCTATGGCTGTTAGGTATATTAGCAGGCAATTCTTCATAAGTGAAAAAATTCAATTCTTTAGTTTCAAAATTATCTATTTTTAATAAACCCTTAAAGTTTTTAGTAAAATACCCAACAGTTATAAAGTACACCTTATCACCATTTGGATGCTCCATGTAACATTTTTCTCCTGAGGTAGTCCCTAATAATGTTAGTTCTTTAATATCTAACCCTGTTTCTTCCTTAGCTTCTCTAACAGCAGTTTGTTCTAAGGATTCTCCCAATTCAGTGATTCCACCTATTAACCCCCATTTGTATGGAAAGGTGCCGCGTTTTTGGAGAAGGACTTGATTATTTTCATTTATTATTAATACGTTAACTCCTGTCAGATTTATTTCATCATGACCAACTCTGTCGCGTATGTATTTTACGTAATTAACTTCCTTCATTTGCTCCTCCTTATTTAGTCTTTAATTTGCAAGCCTATCATTGGAATCTACAAATTTATATATAATTAATCTGTTGTACTCTTCAAATTATAACCTAATTCATTAGCTATATATTCCAGCCACTGGTTTTGCGGAGCTACTATATTAGGCAACTTAGAAATTGGAGCCCAAAATAGTTTGAAATTATGGTTATCCGTAAACTGCGTCCACTCTGCTTGTGTATCGCTATTGAAAGAAAAGTGATAGAAATGTCGTACTAATTCCTGAGATAGGCACTCTTTAGGAACCCAGCCCATAATTTTATAGGTTACATAATTAGGATTAGGATATCTATCATCTTCTTTATATTCGACCTGAAAAAATTCATCCTCAGCTCTATTACATGAATTTACCCATATTCCTCTCCTGAATTGCGCCCAATCAAAGCTGGTTACATCTGGTCTTGAGAATACTTTTGTTCTATTTATGACAACAAATCTATCTTTAGGTAAGCTTGTCTTCATTAAACCGATATATGTTTTATTTTCAAATTCCTGTAGTCCTGTTTCTTCTTTTGCTTCTCTTAAAGCTGCTTCAAGTGGAGTTTCGCCTATCTCTACAGTTCCTGCAGGAATTTGTATACCTGCATTAGGATGTTTAAATAGAAGCAGCTCAGTTACTCCATTTCTAGTCCTAGTTATGAATATTGTTACTTTTTCTAAAGCATTCATTTTTTACCTCGCTTGATTTTAACTTTTAAGTATTAGTATGCTGACAATATATACTTAAGAATATCTGTTAGATCGTCTGTATCAATTGAATATAGTGCATTTTCTTGAACTTTAGGTGAACTGTTTATTGCTATAGATTTTCCACAGTATTTAAAAATTGGGATATCTGTTGAACCGTCACCTACAGCAGCACATTCCGTAGGTTTAATATGGTTGTTTTTACAAAAATCCTGAAGGCACTCTATTTTTTGTTCCGCTCCGACGTAATTGAGAATTTTTCCTGTAAACTTCCCTTCAACAACTTCGTAATCACTGCCGTAGTAATCATCAAAGCCCCAAATATCGCTTACAACTTTAGCTACCTGTTTTGGTCCGACGGTAATAACAATGCATTTAATATTGTTCTTGTGTAAGGCTTCAACAACATTTTTTATGTTCTTTAATGGTTTTGCAATCTCTAAAAAAGATTGAGCAATTTTGCATTCCTCAAGACCTAGAAGAAGTTTTGCTCTAAGATAGTCTGCTGATATATAGTCGATAAGACCAATATCCTCTTGGCTTTGAATAATTGAGTGCTCTTTTTCTTTTCCATTTAATATACATGGCAGCATAACCGAATGAATTTCTCTGATTAGAGTATCATCAAGATCAAAACAAACAAGTTTTAAACTTTCCATTTTATATATTCTCCTATTGAAAAAATTGGCTTAGTAAGATGAATATCCCAGTTCTAAAAGTTCAATATGTTTTATTAAATTATACCATAAAGGTATAAGTATGGAAGTTTTACTTTCAGTTATTGAGAAATGTATGTTATATAAAAGATTGTTAAAAAAGCCAATGAACTTAGATTATGCTATAATTGTAAGTAGTTAAAGTTGCTCTGTGAGCAAGCAAAGAGAGGTTAATAAGCTATGAATAGATATCCTGAACCAACAGTTAGTGCAATTATTTTTAATCCAGATGGAAAAGTGTTATTGTGTAAATCTCATAAATGGGATAATAAATATGTAATTCCCGGCGGCCATGTAGAGCTAGGGGAAAAGCTAGAGGAAGCTTTAAAGAGAGAGGTACGTGAGGAAACAGGCTTAGAAATATATGATATAAAATTGATTAGTTTAAAAGAAAGCATATATAGTGATACCTTCGTAGAAAAGAAGCATTTTATTTTTATTGACTATGTTTGCAAAACTTCATCAAGTGAAGTGTGTTTAAATGATGAAGCTGAAGAATATGAGTGGGCTGATTTAGAAGAAATTGAGCTATATGATTTAGGTGGATTTACGAAGGAATTATTAGTTGAGCTGAGAGATAGAAATGAATCTCAGCATAGCGTAAATATATTCTATAACTACTAGACTTATTGTTTAAAGATGGATTTTCTTTTGAGAATATAAATGAAAATGATTAATTGAGTAACTGTAACAAAAGGGGTTGAATATGTATTTAGCCCTCCCCTAATAGAGGAGTACAAACAAGTTATAATTCCATATATAGTCAGGATGATGGAGGCATAAAGGGTAAGGGCAATTCCGAAATGTTTCTTTAGGAATAGTCCTACAGATGATAGTATCATAAGTACTGATAACAGAATAAAAGCATAATTTGTATATATGCTTACCTCTATATCTAGCCAAAATGAAGCACTTTTAGTGTAAAGTGTAAATAATGCTTGTATTAAAATTATAAGACCTTGCAGGAAGTTAAACACGCTAATGAACTTCACAGGATACGCCTCCAAAATTAATGTTAATATACTTAAAATATTGTATATATTTTTTTACTAGCCATTTGTATTTTTTTTCTTAATTCCAAACATAAAGCAGGTTACTGAAAATCTTCTTAAAATTTCATAACAAAGCAATGTAATAATAAAGCTTAATAAAAGGATTAAAGCAAACTGCGTGGAAACTAGTTTTGTATACCTTACTGCATAGAAAGCAACAATAACTAATATAGACTGATGAAAGAAGTATATTGGAAATGCTGCTGGAGAGAAATACTGAGTAAATTTATTATTAAAATTGAGATATGTTTTACCGAGACCGAGTATTGCAAGTATACCGATCCAGGTAAGCATACGCTGTTCAATATCCCATATAAGTCCATGTCCTATATTATTCAGCTGCATAAAGCTTCTTATAGCCATAAGGATTATCCATGAAACTCCAAGTATCCAGCGATATTTTGCAAGTTTGTCCTGAACTTCCTCAAGACTGAGCAGAAAAAATCCAAGCAGGAAACATGCAAGGAACTCGCCAACACTTTTTCCGCTAAGTTCAATAATTGGAGTCATTAGCAATATAACAAGAAACATAGAAAGAAGCGTAGGCATTTTAATTTTGCCGCCATCGATTTTTTTATTTCTCT
Organism: Clostridium rhizosphaerae; assembly: GCF_016765585.1. GTDB lineage: Bacteria > Bacillota > Clostridia > Clostridiales > Clostridiaceae > Clostridium_AT > Clostridium_AT rhizosphaerae. The sequence continues at coordinate 225,392 of NZ_JAESWC010000001.1, read as the reverse complement.
TGTTATACCACAGCATGAGTGGAAGTGCAATTATAGAAATCACAAATAGATACAGCACAAACCATGTATGTGCAGGGGTAAAGCCTCCATCATAGCCTGTTAAATCTGTAAGTTTCGTGAAAAATACAATATAATGCTCAAAATATCCTCCTGAGTAGCCATTATGAAACATATCAGCTAAGTAACTTTGCACAGGAATGATTAATACAATTCCGAATAAAAGTGGAATTAACAGCTTAAAAACTCTTTCTTTTAAATATTCCTTGCCGCTGCGCTTTTTAAGTGCGTAGGAAGAAGAAATTCCTGCAATAGCAAAGAGAAGTGCCATCCACCACGGATATATGATTATATTAAACTGTGAGAGAACGGTAACAGGTGTACTAAACACGTAAAAGGGCTCATTAAAGGTATTGAAAACCATACATGTATGAAATGGAAAAAGCAAAAAAATACATAGAATTCTTATGTTATCAATGTAATATTTCCTCATTTTTAATCCTTTATCATAAACATTTGTCTGCAAAGCTTTCTTCCTGACTCTGTTTTAAAGATTTTATTATAAACAGCCTGTATATTTTCTTTACCTTCTTGGTTTTCAAATAGATTTACAAGAAAATCAGCTTCCACTAAAATCTGATAATCAATTCCATCGATATTGGAGTAAGTATGATGATGTGCAACCAGGTAGCTTACTCTCTCAACAAGTTCTTTTCTAAATCCCAGCCTATTTAATAGCTCTTCTGCATAAGCAGGGCCTTCTTGTTCTTGAAGCTTTCCATTACACTCTCCGTACTTCTCCATGCAAACTTTGATGCCAATATCATGAACTATTGCTGCTGCTTCTATAACTTCTATGATATTATACGGAACACTCTCCATACTTCCAATAAGAAGTGCAAACTCATGAACTTTTATAAAGTGCTGAATAAGCTCTGGTTCTCCAGCGTCAAAATTAATCATTTCTAAAGTGAATTCACATATTTTAGTCATAATGGTTCTCCTTGAGTATTAAACTTAATCTAAAAACATTGCAGAATTCCTGAATATAAATGAATTATGTAGTGTTTAAAACAATTCTATTTTCAAAATAACTATATATTAAATTATATCATGAGTGTATAAATATGGAAGTATAAATATAGGAATAGAGCAATAAACTTAGGAAAGTTTTTTTATAATAAAACTTTCCCTTGAATTGCATAAAAAGTAGAGTAACAATAAAATAAGAGATGTATTATCTGGAAAATGTGATTTTATTGGGGGGATATAATGCATATAAAAGTAGTGAATCCAAAGGAAGATCAATACGGCAACAGCAAAGAAAATATTTTTTTAGCCTTTAATGACGATGGTGAGTTTTTGGGCAGCAGTTACGCGTATCCTTCTATAAATTATCACCAGACTTATGAAACACCTTACATAATATTTATTAATATTAATGCTGACGATAGCTTTAATGAATCCCTAAAAAATGAAGTTAAACAAGAGCTGTTTAGTAGGGTATTTGAAAGAGCTAAGGAGTTGAGAAATGAAAGATTGAATTTGATAGCAAGAATATATTCTGCTTTTGAATATGACGAGGAAAAGATGAGCTTTTATATTAATAATGGCTTTGAAAGAGACTACAGTATTATTATGGAGGCACATATTCAAAGTAACTTTAATAATGAGCTTCCTGATAATATTAAAATAATAGAGCAGAAAATTGAATCTGATCAAGATTTTACTGAATATAAGAATATATATGATAACATTTTTATAACGCGTTTAGATAGAGATGCTTTAGAAGAGCAAATGAAGTGTCCACACTTTAAGATATTATCATTCTTCATTGATGACAAGTTAGCAGGAGGATGTACTTTTTTTGAAAAAGACGGTTTTGGATATATTGAAACAGTTTTTGTTGTTGAGGAGCATAGAGGAAAAGGATTGTCAAAAGTTATAATGAATTATATATTAGGTTATTTTGATTTGGTTGGATTGAAAAAAACTAAACTTGAGGTTTGGGAGTTAAATAAGAGGGCGGTGGAGCTCTACAAATCCTTTGGCTATACTGAAGTGAGAAAAAACTTAATGTTTCCGGGTATAACAATGTAGATTTTGAGTTTATTAAAATAAGAAATAGAATTTTATACATTATTTGAGATTATTTACATCAAATGCAAAACATGATATAATAAAGAAAAACTGCGAAAGGGGAAAGTGAGTTATGATGCCTGCAAATTGCTAACATTAATTAATTCAAAATTAATATGTATTTTATAATGAGTTTTAATTTGCCTAATTATATTTAGGCTTGTTAGTTGTGCTCTTTATGGAATAAGGCAATTTAGAAGGTAACTTACTTTACTGAAATTAAATATTATAATTTATAAATGTAAGCTGAATTTTATAGTGAAATTTTGCGCATAGAGGATTTGCATAATTGGTACCTTAATATACAGAATTTTTGCTTATCTTAACAAGTGAATTGTAATAATGGAGTGTTTTCAGACTGTAGGAAGATTGTCTTCTTGCAGTCTTTTTATATAGCTTCAATTATCGAATTTATATTTGAATAGTTCTGATGAAAGATCTGCTTTAAAGTGTATTTGAAAATAGTAGTTGCAAGCTTTTCTGCCTGTCCATAAAATGCCTGACTTAAAATATGGAGGACAAAAAAAGGAGAAAAAAATTATGTTTGAATTATCGTTAAATGGAATAAAAAAATATATGGAAGCTACGCTTGTTTTAAAAAATATAACCTTTCAGGTTTATTCAGGAGAAAAGGTAGGAATTGTAGGTGTAAACGGAAGCGGGAAAACTACAATTCTTAAGTTAATTGCTGGAGTTCTGCCTATGAACTACTGGCCCGGTTATCCTCAAACATCTAGCCCAGGCTATGATGAAGGGCTTATTATGAAGCCTAAAGAAGCTACTTGCGCTTACCTTGAGCAAATACCTGAGTATCCTGAAGGTTTAAGGGTTATTGAGGTTTTAAACCTAGCCTTTGAGGAAGTTCATAGTATAGAAGTTGAAATGAGAAATCTTGAAGAGAAGATGAGGACTTCAGAAGGTGATGAGCTTAATAAGGCATTGGATCAGTACAGTCGTCTTACTCAGCTGTATGAGGTTAAAGGCGGTTATGAAATGCAGGAGAAATTAAGCAGGGTCTGCAAGGGTTTAAAGTTTGAGGACAGTTTCTTAAATAAGAATTTTAGTCTTTTAAGCGGAGGGGAAAAAACTAGAGTAGTTCTTGGAAAGCTTCTTATAGATAATCCTGATATACTTCTGTTAGATGAGCCTACAAATCATTTGGATATGGATTCAATTGAGTGGCTGGAAGGCTATCTTAAAAACTATAAGGGCATTGTAATAATAGTATCCCATGACAGATACTTCCTTGATAATGTAGTAAACAAAATTATAGAAGTTGAGGATATGGAGTGCATAACTTATAAAGGTAACTATTCTTCTTATGTTGCTCAAAAGGAAGAGAACTTAAGAATTCAATTTGAAAACTATAGAGAACAGCAAAAGAAGATTAATGCTATGGAAAAAACTATAAAGGATCTAAGAGACTGGGCCATGAGAGCCGATAACAACAAATTCTTCAGAAGAGCCGCAAGCATGCAGATAAAGCTTGAAAAGATGGAGAAAATAGATAGACCTGCTTTGGAAAAGAAAAATATGAAGCTTAACTTAAAGGCTGCACAGCGTTCAGGTAATGAAACTATAAAAGCTGAAGGGCTATCTAAAAGCTTTGAGGATAAGGTTATTTTTAAAAATGCTGAGTTGCTTGTAAATTATGGTGAGAGAGTAGCTTTAATTGGACCAAACGGAAGCGGAAAAACAACTTTCTTAAAGATGCTTTTAGACGAAGAAATGCCTGATTCAGGCAAAGTTGAATTAGGGGCCAGCGTGATGGCTGCATATCTTCCTCAAAGAATAACCTTTAATAATGAGGAACTCACTGTGCTTGACTGCTTCAGAGAAGATATTTATATACTGGAGGGAAAGGCAAGAGAGTATTTATCTAAATTCATGTTTTATGGAAGCACTGTATTTAAAAAGGTAAAATTCCTGTCCGGTGGAGAGAAAATCAGGCTTAAGCTGGCTAAGCTTTTATATGAGGATATAAATTTATTGATACTGGATGAGCCTACTAATCATCTTGATATTGATTCTATTGAAACTATTGAAGAGGCTTTGGATGATTTTAAAGGAACAATTTTTTTCATATCGCATGACAGATATTTTATTAATAAGATTGGTGAAAGGGTTATAGCTATTGAGGATAATGCCTTTAAGAGCTATCTAGGCAGTTATAATTATTATAAAAATATAAAGGATGAACAAAAACAGCAGCTTATAAAAGAGCCTGTTGTAAAGGTTGAGAAACCTAAGAAGCCTAAAACAGTGGATGAAAATAAAAAAAGAGAAGCTGAAAAGGCAAAGGTAGAAACAAGGGTTGAAAGCCTTGAAAATGAAATTAAAGAGCTTGACTTAGCCATGTCAGTTATAGGGCTTGACTACGAGGAACTTAATAAGCTGTTCTGCAGGAAAGAAGAGCTTTCGAAGGAACTTGAAGGTGTTATGGAAATGTGGCTGAGTTTTAGCAATTAATTTATAGTAAGAGGGGGAGAAATATGTATACAAAAAGTGAAGTTTTGAGGATTGCAAAAGAAAGGTTTGCACTTGATTATGGCTGTAAGATATGTGATTTTGAAACAGCAGAAAACATTATAGTTGAAAACAAAAGTAAAGATGAACCCATTAAAATATTATGTTTTTCTGGAAAGATTATCATAAGTGCTTCTAATGATATTATGCCTTGGTGTGAGGAAAATTTAAAAAATAGAGTTCCTGCCTGGTTTTTTGAGTATCCTAAGCTTAGAAGAATAGATAGAAAACTAAATGAATTTGGTTACGAAATAGAAGATGTTCATCATTACTATCTTCCTAATCCTGATATAAAATATTCAGAAACTGATATTAGTGTAAAATGGTATGATGCAGAAGATATTTTAAGATTTGAAAATGACAGCAGATTTGAAGAGGCTTTTGCCTTTGATAAAGATCGGCCTGATATCCTTGCAGTTGCGGCCTTAGATGGAGATAACATTATGGGTATGGCAGGAGCAAGTGAAGACAGTAAAACTATGTGGCAGATTGGTATTGATGTATTGCCTGAGTATCGTGGGAGAGGTATAGGTACAAAATTAGTAAACCTTTTAAAAAATGAAATTTTAAAACGAGGAAAGGTGCCTTTTTATGGAACAGTAGAATCGCATTTTCATTCGCAAAACATCGCCATTAATGCAGGTTTCTTTCCTGTATGGGCTGAGCTTCATTCTTCAAAAAAAAGGATTTAAATATATAACCTGTTTCACATTGAAAAGAGCCTTTGATATAAAAATGTAAATTTAGTTGTGATGAATTTTATTAACTTCTTGGGACGAAGAATATTCGTCCCTTTTATTTTAATAGTTGCATTGACATACTAAAATTTCCATGTTAATATATCTTTAAGATATATATCTAAAAGATATATTGATTGGGGGATTAATTATGAAAAGACAAAATGCTAGAAAGCTGGTTTTAATAAGCTCAATGCTGCTTTTTCCAATAAGCATATATTATTTATCGCCATATTTAATAATTCAAGGCGCAATGGAAGGCATAGTTAACGGAAGTTTCATCATATTTATTACAATGCTTTTAGGCTCCATTTTTCTTGGAAGACTATTTTGCGGGTATTTATGTCCTGCGGGAGGAATACAAGAATGTGCTGTGTTAATTAATGATAAAAGACCTAAGCAGGGGTGGAGAAACAATATAAAGTATGTAATTTGGGTGATATGGATAATAGCTATAATTATATGTTTTATATTTAGAAAGAAAGAATTAGCAGTTGATTTCTTCTATCAGACGGATCATGGAATATCAATAGCAAATATATATGGATATATAATATACTATGGAGTAGTGTGTCTAATATTTATTCCATCTGTAGTGTTTGGTAAAAGAATTTTCTGCCATTATTTTTGTTGGATGGCACCATTTATGGTGATAGGAAGTAAGCTTGGAAACATGCTTCACATTAAAGGACTAAGGCTATCTGCAGATAAAAATACATGTGTAAGCTGTCATATGTGCGATAGAAGCTGCCCCATGAGTCTTAATGTAACAGAGAAGGTGCAGAGAGAAAATATGTACGACAGCGAATGCATATTATGTGGGGCATGTGTTGATAACTGTCCTAAAAAGGCCATTACTTATAAGGTTAAATAAAGGAGAGAACATAAGTGAAAAAAACAAGATACGTACTGCTTGGACTTTTGCAGGAGGAAGAACTAAGCGGATATGAAATGAAAAAAGCTATAGATATAAGAATGTCCTTCTTTTGGCAGGAAAGTTTTGGACAGATATATCCTGAGCTTAATAAGATGATAGAAGAGGGACTAATTGATTTTTCCAGCAACGAATCAACTGAAAAAATGAAGCGTGAAAAAATAAGATATAAAATAACTCCTAAAGGAGAAGAGGAATTTAAGAAATGGATGGAAGCAGAAAATGAAAAAGATACTGCTAGAAGTGAATTCCTTTTGAAGATGTTTTTATCAACCGACAAAAATACTGAAGAAATGAGAAGACATATTATTCATTTTAAGGAACAATCGGAAGAAAAACTTAAATTATTTAACCTGTTTTATGGGGAACTAAGTAAAATTGTTGATATGCATAATAATCACAGACATATTCTTAGAGTATTAGATCTAGGTATACGCCAAGCGAAACTATATGTTGACTGGAGTAATGAGATTTTAGATTCTCTGATATGAAATATGTTCTTAATAGCTAGCTAAGTTATATTAAGTGTTATCTAATTTGATTGTATAAAAAATTTATGAATTTACATATAAAAATGAGCTTATAGCTCATTTTTTTTGCTATATTGTAAAACCGTTTGATGCTTTTTATTGTCTAATGGATGTAAAATATTAATTACATGTAATTTAATGTTTGAGGAGTTTAAAAATGAATTTTGAGGAACAAGTAAAGCTTGCAATTAAGGGAAATGAAAAAGCCTTTGAAAATCTTATGGATGCCTGTAAAGAGGGCTTATATAGAACAGCTTTTGCCTATGTTAAGAATGAGCAAGATGCTGTAGATATATTCCAGGAAACTGTGTATAAGGCATACATATCTATAGATAAGTTGAAGGAAGCAAAGTACTTTAAAACTTGGATAACTAAGATATTAATCAATAACGCTATTAACTTTATAAATAAGAATAAAAAAATAGTTTACACAACAGAGGATTTTTCAAATAGTATAGATTCTTATGAAGGCAATAGTATAGATGAAAAGCTTGATATTATGAGTTCTATAGATAAGTTGGAAGACAAATATAAGAGTGTGATAATTCTAAAGTACTTTCAGGATCTTACAATTACCGAAATTTCTGAGGTTTTAAATTATCCTGTAGGTACTGTAAAGACTTATCTTAATAAGGCTTTAAGCAAGTTAAGAGTATTTATGAATGAGGAGATAATTTAGTATGAATGATTTTGAAAATATAAAAAATGAAATTAAAATTCCACGAAGTGTAGACTTAGCAATTAAAGCGGGGATTGAAAGAGGAAGAAAAGAAAAGAGGTCAATAAAATTACAAAGAACATATAAAAAGGTAGCGGCGGCAGCAGCAATACTATTCGTTGCAGTAACAGCAGGAATTGTTCATCCTGAGATAGTCAAGGCTATTCCGGGTATAAATTCTATTTTTAAGCTTATCAATCATGGAAGCATGGGTGAAAGTTTTGATAAATTTGAGCAATTTTCATCCAGCGTAAATAAGACAATAGAAAAAAGCGGAATAAAGATAACTATTGATGAAATTGTTATTGACGATAATGTATTAGCCATTACTTCAACTGAAGAGGGGGAAAATCTTAAGGAAAACAGTGGATATATGGGACATATAAAGCTTAATGGAAATCTTATTAGAACCAGAAACAGCAAGGATAAAAAAGTAAATGATAATAAGCTTGCAACTGTAACCTATGCTAATGTCGCTGATTTAGATTTATCAAAGGATATAGCTGTTGATTTAAATATTGTATGGTTTGGTGATGTGAAAGGACCATGGGATTTTAAGTTTAAAGTTTCTAAAGCTGATAAACCAACAAATTCAAAAGTAATTAATTTGAATGAAGATGTTAAGATACCAAATAGTACATTAAAAGTTGATAAATTAGTGATGAGTCCTTTAGGAAATACTCTAAGTTATTTAGGTGTTTTTGATTCTTCCAATAATAGTATGATTAATGGTATAAAGGATTTTATAATAATTGATGACAAGGGTAAGTGTCTTCAGACTAAAAGTTCAGGCTCAAGTTCCAATAATCTAAAATACAATGGTAAAATAGAAATTCTTAACGATTTAACTGACATAAATTCAATAACTGTAATCCCTATATTTAAGCAATGGGGAATAAAATCAAAGCAAATAAACGAGGTAACCTATTCTATTCTTCAAACGACTGTAAATAATTCAGATTTTACAGTTCCGCAGGAGACGATAATAAAGAGCAGGCCTGTGACTGAAAAAGAAAAATCAAGCGGATATTTCTTAGATAATGTTACCCATATATTTAATATAGACAAGGGCAGGGAATTTGCAAATATAGATAAGCTAATAGGTCAGAGAATAAAGGTTGGAAGCAGTAATACTATTTTTATAAAAAATATTGAGGCAACTGATAAGGAAACAAAAATAACTTTTAAGATTGAAGGAAATGGACTATATTACTATAGAAATTTTGATAATGCTGTAATTTTTGATGAAAATTATAACGATGTCGAAAGGGCTGAGGACGGCTATACAGCAGTCATGGAAAATGCTAATGAAGGAATTGCATCTATTAAGCTTCCTCCTATTAATAAAACAAAAAAATATAAGATTGCTATTCCTATTATTGATGAACCTCAAATTGATGAAAAGTATAAAATAAATATAGATTTAGCAAAGTAATGCTATTAGGCTATAGCATTGTTAACTAGAATAGGGGCTGTTATGCATCAGCCCCATCATTTTATGCTTTCTTCCTTACAGGAAGCCAAATTTCACTGATATAATCAGCTTTACTGTTATCACCTTCAGGGTAATATTCAAAATCTATGCCTTGTGTAGGTTCATAATCTGATTGAGGAAAAAACTCGCTATATATTTTTTGCCACATATCTTGAATAGCGTTAGGCATAGCGCCTACACATTTGAATACAGCCCAGGTTGAGGCAGGAATTTCGATTATTGAGTATCCATCAGGAACTTCATTCACATCTGATTCCACACCAATGGAGTAATTAAAGTGTTTACTATCTACACTATTTACACTGTCGCAGATTCCGAGAACTGCATTTCCAATTACTTGGTTACTGCTCTTAATTAATTTTATAAGAGTTTCTAGAGTGCCATCCGAATAGCTTTCCGACCAAAACTTTGGGAGTTCTGCGTAGCTAATGCTGTTGTCGTTAGAAAAACTTCTTGCTTTTCCTATTACTTTAAAGGCCTCTTTTTTTACAATTTTATAATCCATAACATCTCCGCCTTCCATAATAATTTTTACTGACAGACGGCTAAAGGATTTTAGGTTAGCTCCCGGCTCTCGAGCTGCCGAAGGAGTTACCCCGTGGAATCGAGTAAAGGCTTTTGCAAAGCTCTCAGGAGTTTCGTAACAATATTTTAGAGAAACATCAATAATTTTTGACTTTGATATTGATAATTCGATGCCCGCAAGAGTTAAACGTCTGTTTCGTATATACTCGCCAACAGTCATTCCAGTAAGCAGGCTGAAGATTCTTTGAAAGTGAAAGCTTGATGAGTAAGCACATTTAGCAACTTCTTCATAATCAATGCTTTCTAAAATATTTGTTTCGATATAGTCAATTGCTTTCTGAAGCCCTGTTATCCAATCCATATAATCCCTCCTGTCATAATTATCTTATAATAAATGTAAAAAATAATCCTGTTATTGCGTGCTGGTATTTGTCCGAACAAGATATTGAAATTTGACTTGGATTAAGAATTACTAACAACACATGCACTAAGATGATTGACAACAGTTGAGTTTTATATATCCTTCGCTAAGTCAGCAAGTTTATTTATTGTCTTCCAATTACGCATAGTTGATGGTACCTCAAGTCTATGCAGATTAGCAGCAAGCTTTGAGTTTCGAACACTGTTTTTAAATAAAAGAAATACATCTCGGCCTATAATTTTGTATTCATCATTTTCACTTTTATAAGCTTCTAATATAGGAACCTTTTCTTCTAAAGGGGTATGCAGCAATAGTAATACATATAGGCTTTCCACTTGCGACAAGGCTTCTGCTTCTTTTATCTGAGCTTCTGAAAATGGGCAATTACGAATAATTTGATTTATTTCAGCAGCTGTTCTTATAACAACAGAAAGAGAAATTCCAAAAACTGCTTCTATTTCATGTTCAATTTTGTCTCTTAAGGCCTCTTCGCTTTCATCTGATTTAAAGAGTACATTACCGCTTTGAATATATGTTTTTACATTAAAAAGTCCGAGAGATTCAAATACTTTTTTTAGTTCAGCCATTTTGATAATATTCTTTCCGCCTACATTAATTCCACGAAGTAATGCTATATAAGTGATCATACATAAATTCTCCTTTATGAGATAACATTTTTTATTTAAGTATACTGTATACCAACTAAAGCCTCAAATTAATTTTGTAAAAAAGTTGCAAATATTATAAAGATAAGTTAAAATATTCATGAAAAGTAGGGAAGCAAAAGCTTTCTATAAAGAAAGGGTAAGGTATTTTTGAATTGAGAATGTAATCTGCTTTTAAATAGTTTTTTAAATGTAATAATGCTTATTTTAAAATCTTCTTAAAGAAGGTTTGTAAGTCGTACATTTTTTTGAAACTTGAGAGTGGATGGTATCTTAATTTAAATAATAGCTTGTGCTTTAGTATGGCTGCCTTTCTATATCTGGATGGATTATATCTTAAACTAGCTGGTCTATAAGTCTGTCCATATATAAAGATGATTATTTAATAAGAAAACTACTATCCTCTCCGGGTTAATAAGGAGGGTTTTTTTTGTTGTTGATTGAAGGGTTAAACATTAAAAAGTATTATGGTGATAGATTAATACTAGATATAGAGAATCTAAAAATTTATTCTGAAGACCGTATAGGAGTGGTTGGACTTAATGGTATGGGAAAGACTACTTTGATGAATATATTATGTGGAAAGCTTCGGCCTGATGAAGGCTTAGTCAAAGGTTATGGATCTTTTAGCTATATATCTCAGCTGGAATCTTCAGAGCAGGAAGAGGTAGACAGGGAGCTTGCAAGCAAATTTAATATTGAGGACAGTTGGAAAGATTATATGAGCGGCGGTGAAAAAACTAAATTTAAGCTTGCTCAAAGCTTTAACAGTAATAGTCAACTTATATTTGCGGATGAGCCTACATCAAACCTTGATATGGATTCTGTAAAGTTTCTTGAAGAAAAGTTCAAGGCTTATGATGGAGCTTTGATAGTAGTGTCTCATGATAGAGAGTTTCTTGATGTGCTTTGTAATAAAATTTTAGAGATTGAAAATGGAAAAGTAAAGTTTTATATTGGAAACTACACAGCCTACAAACATCAAAAGCAAATGGAGCGGGAAAGAGCTCAATTTGAGTATGAAGAATACGAAAGAGAGAAAGAAAGATTAGAAGTTGCTGTGGTTGATACAAAAGATAAAGTCAGGACTATGAAAAAGGCGCCCTCAAGAATGGGAAACTCAGAAGCCAGACTTCATAAGATGGGAAACCAAAAGGCTAAGGCAAACTTGGATAGAGCTGTTAAGAATATGCAGGCAAGACTAGAGCATTTAGAGGTTAAAGAAAAACCAAAAAATATTTCTAAGATAAAGCTTGATGTTCTAAGTACAGATAAGCTTTACAGCAAAATTCTCATAAGCGGAAGAAATATAAATAAAGCCTTTAATAATAAAATAATTTTCAGCGATGCAGAGTTTGATATATACAATGGCTCCAAAACAGTGCTTATAGGAGCTAACGGCAGTGGTAAAAGTACTCTTATAAGTATGATAATGAAAGGTGATAACTCTATTAAATTATCTCAGGGAGCTAAGATAGGTTATTTTAGTCAATCTCTTGATGTATTGGAGGATAAACTCAGCATAATCGAAAATGTTATGAAGGAATCTATTTATAATGAAACCTTTGCAAGAACACTTTTAGCACGGCTTCTGTTCAAAAATGAGGATATTTATAAAAAGGTAGAGGTACTTAGCGGAGGAGAACGGGTTAAAGCCTCCTTTGCAAAAATATTTCTTCAGGATATAAATCTTCTTATATTAGATGAACCTACAAATTATCTGGATATATATTCTATGGAAGCCTTGGAGGAAGCACTTAAGGATTATTCTAGAACTATTCTATTCGTTTCCCATGACAGAAGGTTTGTAAGTTCTGTAGCGGATAATATAATTTCTATAGAAAATAAAAGACTTATTTCCTTTAAAGGAAGCTATGAAGAATTTTTGGAAAAGAAAAATAAGAAGGTGGATGTTTCAAAGGAAGAAAGGGAAAAGAAAATATTAGTACTTGAAAACAGACTTTCAGAGCTTATAGGAAGACTTTCTATGCCAAGCAAGAAGGATGATGTAGAAAAGCTTGATAGGGAGTATAAAGAAACGCTTTCTGAGCTGAAGGAATTAAAAAAATAGTTTTATATGAGCTGCTTTAGGGCAGCTCTTTTTTATGTGTTGTATTTTTATGAAACTATAGATCCAATATTTAAATATTAGGTTTTAAAAGCAAAAATATAATCATAGTTTAAACTATATATAGTTACTATGTTTATATGAGAGGTTTAAAATATCGTGAGAAAAATTAGTTTTAAATCCAAGGCTTTTGGAAATCTTGCTATTTTTGTAGCATCAATACTGTTGATTTATATTCTTACTTCAGCATACTTTGCAAATCACTTCTTTTTTTACACAGTAATAAATGGAGTAAATGTATCATTAAAGGCGCATAAGGATGCTGATGATATAATTAAAAGCTATGTTAAAGATTATAAACTGCAATTAATAGAAAGAGGCGGAGAAGTAGAAACAATTATTGGACAAGACATAGGAATGGAATACAATGAAAAAAACAGTATTTCTAAAATCTATCATTGTAAAAGTGCCTTTAAATGGATTAGTTCACTATTTAAGAAACAAAATTATTACATAGATGATTTGTTTGTTTACGATGGAAACATTTTGGAGAACAAAATAAATGAGCTAAGTTGTTTGCATAAACCTGTTATAGAACCGCAAAATGTAAGTTTTAAATATTCAAATGGGTCCTATGAGATAGTTAAAGAAGTATATGGAAATAAAGTCAATAAGGATGAATTAAAAGCTGGTATACAATTTTGTGTATTAAAAGGTGAAACAAAATTAGATTTAAATGAAAAGAATTGCTACTTTAATCCAAGGTATACTTTAAGTTCTAGAAAGACTTCGGAAACAAAAGGTTTGCTCGATAAGTATGTAAAAGCAAATATAACTTATATATTTGAAGACAAAAAAGAAACATTAGATGGAAATGCGATAAATAATTGGCTCAGTGTTGATGAAAATCTAGATGTAGTATTAAGTGAAATAGCTGCCATGAAATATGTAAGAGAACTAAGCAAAAAATACGATACAGTTGGAATAACAAGAAAATTTAAAACTTCCGTAAGTAAAACAGTAGAAATTAAAGACGGACTTTATGGGTGGAAAATTAATCGGGAGGCTGAAGTAAAGGCATTGCTGGAGAATATTAAACAAGGAGCGGTGATTGAAAAAGAACCCATATATGCTCAGAAGTCTCTGCCTAGAGGTGAAAATGAAATAGGCAATACCTATGTAGAAATTAATATAACAAGGCAGCATTTATGGTTTTATAAAAATGGAAAAGTTATAGCTGAAGGACCCATAGTATCAGGAAATGTAAGGAAAGGGTACTCTACTGTACTTGGAGTTTTTATGCTTAATTATAAACAAAAAGGAGCTATTTTAGAAGGACCTGGGTATTCAACCTATATAACTTACTGGATGCCTTTCTTCGGAAATACAGGAATACACGAAGCAAGCTGGAGAAATTCTTTTGGAGGGGATATATATAAGAATTACGGAAGCCATGGCTGCGTAAATACGCCTATATATTTAGCTAAAATTATTTTTGAAAATATAGAAGATGGTACACCAATTGTTTGTTATGAGGAATAATGGTTTAACATGTTTGTGAGGTGGTGCTAGTATTTACAATATTTGTATTATATAATATAAGTAATGTTTTAAATGATTAAAAGAGGTTACTTTTATGAAAATTGGAATTATCGGGCCATCAGAAAATGAAATTATGCCTTTTATTGAACAAATACCAGATAAAAAGGTAACAAATTCTGCAATGTTAACTTTTCACAGCGGAAGATATGAAAGTTTAGAGGTTGTTGCATTATATTGTGGAGTTTGCAAGGTCAATGCTGCTATTGCAGCTCAAATACTGATAGATAAATTTGAAGTTACACATATTATTGTAACCGGAGTAGCGGGAGCAATAGATAATAGGTTGAAAATTGGAGATACCGTAATCTCAACTGAAATAGCCTATCATGATGTTGCTGAAGGAATTTTGACTGAATATCATCCATGGATGGAAAGCGTATATTTTAAATCAGATAATGAATTTTTAGAGTCGTGCAGAGAAATTGCTGGTAAGAATGCTTTTCCTCAAAAAATATTTTTTGGAAGGATAGTTACTGGGGAAGCATTTATAAGTGACAAGGGACGTAGTGAAATAAAAGAAAAATATAATCCTCTCTGCGTTGATATGGAAACAGCAAGTATTGCTCATGTATGCTATGTTAATAAAATTCCTTTCATAGCAATAAGATCTATAACGGATACTGAAGAAAACTCTGGAGCAGAGGTATTTGAAGAAAATTGTGTACATGCTTCTCTTAATTCTATTCATATAGTTAAAAAGATATTAGAGTCACTGACCAAGATATATTGAGATTAAGTTATTGAAGACTGAGGATATTATGAAACAAAAAATAAATAACAATAAAATAAAGGCAATTTTAATTGATTCGGGGAAGGTGCTTAATGGTCCGATTACAGGACATTGGTTCATAACCCCTAATTTTTTTAGCTATGTAGATGAAAATATATTTAAAGCTATAGATACAAAGCAAAGAAATGCGGCATTTAACAAAGCGAGCGATTATATTTCAAAACAGAGTTTAATAATTACAGAAGAGGAAGAGTTCCTTCACTTCTATGAGTATTACAAGATATTTTCAAGTGAGCTTCCTGAGTTAAAATTAAAGGATAATCAAATAAGAGCAATTGCTGAAGATTTGGTTTATAACTATAGTAAATATCAATTCTATAAGGATTCAATTGAGGTAATACCAGAGCTAAGTAAAAAATATAAGCTGGCAATAGTATCGGATGCATGGCCTTCGTTGGAGAATGTATTTAAAAGGGTAGGGATGAGAGAGTATTTTTCATCCTTCATTATCTCTTCAATAAAAGGAATTACAAAGCCCAATGAACTGATGTATAAAGCAGCTATTGAGGAACTTGAAATTCTGCCTGAAGAAGCAATTTTTATTGATGACAGCATTAAAAATTGCGATGGTGCAGCAAAGCTAGGAATTAAATCGGTTTTAATGTGCAGAGACTTAAAATCATATCTTTATAATAGACTAACTTGTAAAAGTCATCGTGTAATAAGAGATTTTAATGAGTTCAAAAGAATATTGAGTTAGGGGGGATAGCTTGCGAAGCGAAGAAGAAATACTGAACTTAATAATTAATATAGCGAAAGAGGATGAACGTATTAGAGCTGTTTATATTAGTGGTTCGAGGACTAATTCAAAGGTGAAGAAAGATATATACCAAGATTATGACATCGGTTATGTAGTTACTGAAACAAAATCATTTTTAGAAGATAAAAACTGGATTTCAGTGTTTGGAGATATAGCAATAGTGCAGGAACCTGACTTGGTTGATGTTTCTTTTGGCATAAAACGTGATTTTAAGAGCTCATATACATGGTTGATGCTTTTTAAAGATGGCAGCCGGATCGATTTGGGAATAGAAACTAAAGAAAAAATGCTAAATGAATATTCAAAGGAAAGGCTTAATATGCCTCTTTTGGATAAGGACGATTGCCTGCCTAAAACATCACCTCCAACTGATGAAGATTACTGGGTAAAAAGACCCACAGAGCTTCAGTTTAAAGGCTGCTGCAATGAATTCTGGTGGTGCTTGAATAATGTTGGAAAAGGTATTGCACGAGATGAGCTACCTTATGCCATGTGGATGTTTAATGTAGTTGTACGAGATATGCTTATAAAAATGCTTGAATGGTATATTGGCATCAACACTAATTTCTCTGTATCTGCTGGAAAGAAGGGCAAGTATTTTAAGAACTATCTACCAAATAAGTTTTATGAAATGTACTCAAGGACTTATTCAGATAGCAATTATAATAACCTTTGGGAGTCAGTATTTGAAGCATGTGAGTTGTTCAGAGATATTACACTTATTGTTTCAAAACATTTCGGGTACAACTACAATCAAAGTGAAGATATTAATATGATGGAGTATTTAAGAAAATGCAAAAGCCAATAGCAATTTAAATTTGTGAAAAAACTGATATTACATTGAATATATAAACTTGTCTTTTTAGGTCAAGAAAATAAAGTTGAAATTTGATATATTTTCTTTAAGGGTTAAAGGTCTAAATGACCTTTAACGGGTTGCTTGCGAGTGGAAACGAGCATGTTAAGCAACCCCGAACTAAAGGTCTAAATGACCTTTAACGAGCAATTAGCGAGCGAGAGCGAGTAATTTTTAATTGCTCAGTGTTTCCGACCAAAGGGAGGAAAAAGTAATGAATCAATGGGAAAAGGTAGCTGCGGTTCAGAGAATGCAGGATTATATTAGAAGTCATATAGATGAAGAAATCAAGCTGTGTGATATAGCAGAGGCATCTGGCTATTCCTTGCGGCATGCTGTTCGTATTTTTAAAGAACTTTTAGGTAGAACGCCTTCTGATTATATAAGGGCAATTCGTTTAACTGATGGTGCAAAGAATTTGCTGAGGAGTAAAGAAAATGTATTAGATATTGCTTTTGATACTCATTTCGATACTCATGAAGGATTTATACGAGCATTTTCTAGTGAGTTTGGAATAACGCCGCAAAAGTACAGACGAGAGAAACCGCCGGTAAAATATTTTGTTCAGTACCCCATTAAGCATTACTATTCCTATCTTAATAGTAAGGAGGAAGAAAATATGGAAAAGGAAAACTTAATAACATTGTGTACTGTAAGTATAGTTGAAAGACCAAAAATAAAATTGCTGCTTATGCGTGCAAAGAAGGCTCAGGACTATTGGAGTTTTTGTGAAGAATGCGGATGCGACTGGGAGGGACTTTTTAACAGTATAGAATGCAGATTGGATAATGCAGCTATTTTAGAGCTCCCGGAAAAGCTTATAACAGATGGAACTACTAACTGTGCTGCTGGAGTTGAGATTCCATTTAATTATGAAGGTAAGATTCCAGAAGGGTGTGATTGCATAGATCTTCCGGAGTGTAGTATGATGTATTTTCAGAGCGAACCTTTTGAAAATGAAGATGACTTTGGTAAGGCAATTGACAGTGTATGTAAAGCAATAGAAAATTATAATCCACAGCAATACGGATTTGATTATGCCTTTGAATTGGCACCTAAATATAACTACGGTGCTTCAAAAGAAATGGGGGCGAGGCAGGCTGTTTCTGTTAAAAGATTATAAATAATAAAAAGAAGACATAGGGTGGTTCACCCTATGTTTTTGTATGGTCTATTTCACTATTCCTTTTACTTTTACAATATTTTGATAATGAGAGAATATTGGCATGTTTATGCCATAAACCTTTATTTCATATTTTCTATTAATCCCCATTGCCCAATATAAGTCACCTGAATTGAATTTTAATTCAGTGAAATTATTAGCATCTTCAAATACTCTTAATTCTCCATCTTCCGTTTCAGTATAAATATAATAATAGCTAACATTATTCTGGTTTATTATTTGTTTATTTGTAACAGTTACGTTATAAGTATTTCTAATAAGGTGGGGAAATAGCAGAATTATACTGATCCCTGCAACAATAGCAATTAGAATTAATAAAAGCTTATATCTCATGAAATTATTATGTTTATATCTATAAAAGTTATTTCTCAGCATAAATCCTCTCAATTTTACTAAATTGATTCTTCTTAAATCTTACTCTTGCTTTTTTAACATTAGTACACAGTAGATATAAAAATCATTATGTTCACAATTTATTAACAATATAGCTATATTTCTCACACATTGTCCTGTTATCATTTTCTATGTCGTGTTGGAAGTTAAATATCAAGGGGCATAAAGATTAATAATCTTTATGGACTCTTAAGGAATACGAGGGGGTAAGAGGTTTGAATAAGAAAAGATTAATAAGACTAAGCCTTTTAGTTATAGGTATAGTTTTAATCATAGTATCAGCTGCAGGGTTTGATCCATATGTTAAAAAAATAAAGAAGACAGCTCAAGCCAGCGGTGAAGTATCCAATCAGTCGGTCCCTCCAGCAGTTTCAAATGATAATAGTTTAAGTTATGAGGAAGAACGGGACAAACTTAACGAAGAAAAGCTGAGGCTGCAGATAAATAAACAGAACGAACAAAAGAGACAAGCTCTTGAAGATCAAATTAAGAGTTATTTAGGAAAGAATATTGATAATGTAGGAATATCCTATTATGATATAAATTCAGGAAAACAGATTATTATAAATGGAGATAAAACTTTTTTAGCAGGAAGTACTGTTAAGGTACAGATGAATATGGTTCTTTACGATATGTTCCAAAAGGGCCAAATAAGTTCATCAGAATCTCTTAAGTACACTCCTGATTGCTACGAAGAAGGAACTGGAATTCTTCAGGGACAGAGTTTAATAAGTCCTATTCCTATTCAGACTTTAAGTGATTATTCCATATTGCATTCTGATAATATTGCAACTAATATGATAATAAAGAAATTGGGATATCAGAATATGCGTAATCTTATAGATGAAAAATTAGGTCATGCAACTGATCATTCAGAAAATTATATAACTGCAAATGATGAAACAGCATTATTAAAGCTTCTATACAGTAATCCGGAAAACAATCCTTTTTACAGTAAGCTTATCACAAATATGAAAATTACAGATTTTCACGATAGAATAGATTTATATATACCTCAGGAAATAGCAGCTCATAAGATTGGTGATTACAGCAATTATGTCAACGATGTGGGAATAGTGTATACTGAAAATCCTTATATTTTATCTGTGTATACACAAGGGGTTTCAAATGCTAGTGAGGTTATAGGACATATTTCTAAGATGATTTACGATTATCAAATTAGTAAAGTAAATTAGTTTTTATGGAAAAAGCTGCTGCACAACTAAGTAAATATTTAGAGTGCAGCAGCTTTTCTATTTCTAATAATAGTATTCAAGAAACGATATACAATTTTATAAAGTGGTTATTTGATGTTAAAGCGTTCTTTTATATCAGAATAAGAATCGTTGTCTGTAATATACAAAGTATAAGCACCACGTTCTTTATTGATATTAACTATATATTTTGTTTCCTCAAGTATAAAAGTAACAGGCTTCTCGGTACTTATAAATGTTATTTTTTTATTGTTATTAAAAGCCCAATCTTGAATAGTTTCTATAATTGTACTGCTGGAAGGAATCGAAGTACAATCTTTGAGATCAATTACCCAGGACTTAGATGTCAGAAAATATTTTTTAAGTTTATTCATCATTCCCATATAATTATATCCCCTTAACTGTTACTATTTACAGCATTAGAAAGTATACTGCGAAACTCTAGAGTATACACGACAGTTCCAACCATGGAATAATACTGCCCGAGTTTTACGAGGTATGGTGTATTATCCATTTTGATTTTTGCAGGCATTCCGTATTCAATAACCTCTAAAGTAAGATGATTCTTATTACAGTAAATTTCTATTTCCTCCATAAACATATTTTCTGTTTTAGGTCTTGATAACAAATCTTCAACAAGTGTTACTCTGTGATATTTAAGACCGGAATTTAATTCTTTAGCAATGTTCTTTAAATATAAATAATCCAAAACCCAAACTAATAATAATACTGCTGCGTTTGTAAGAATTATATATCGAATAGCCTGAGGTATAAAATAAGCGCAGACACTAAAAACTATACAGAGCATCCATACCCAATAATAAGAAGCAACACCTGAAAATAGATGGGAACTTTCCTTTTTTAGAGCACTTCGGTACACTAGCCATCGGATGATAATACCAATTAGAGAATAGCCTAAAAGAATTGGAACAAAAAAAGTACCTATATTTACTAAGGATTGTATGCTGCCATAAATAACTAAATATATAAAAGTACTTACAAATAAAATAGCTCCTAAGAGAGACCCCTTTATAATAATTTCTTTTTTATCTTCTCTCGTCATGATTTTTACCTCCTATCTTTGATCTAAGAAGACGCAGATATTTTCTGGATATATAGATTTCCTCACCGTTATAAAATGATGCTTTCATAAGTCCGTTTGCAAGCGGACTGTAGTGCTCCACCTGATTAAGATTCATTATTACCGACTTGGAAATTCGTGCGAAATTATTAGGAAGAATTTCTTCTAATTCATATAATCTTTTTTTAGCTTCGTATATTTTGCTGCCGGTGTGAACAAACAGCATCTCTTGTATAGTTTCAATAAATAGAATGTGTTCACAGGAAATTGAATATATCTGATCCCCCAGAAAACAAGAAATTTTTATCGTTTGATAGGATTCTGTTTCAATTATATCCTTAAGTTTAGCAATTCCAGTGTGATTTTCAAAAATATTAAGAATTGCACATTCCTCTTCTGGAGAATTGACGTGCCGTATTTCCACTTTCATATCTTATCAGCCTCCTTGCTTATAGAATACATGTTTTTCCATAAAATATCTACAGATTACAGGTTAGTGGTCTTTAATCAGGGGTAAGAGGCATGCTGATTCGCTAGATTATATTTGAATAAGCTAAAATAAATTAGGCATCTTCAAAGCAGACTGAAAGTACAGTCTGTTTTTGAAGATGCCTAAACATATAAAGTATTTCGCTAGGCATTACCCTATTACGCTAAATTATATGTCCTAATAAAAATATATTTTACTATCACTTGTTAGTGGTTATTATCATTTATTATCATTTTATATTATTTGAAGTTATTATTCAAGATGTTTTTGTGAATATTAATACTAATGTTATAATAATAATCAAGAGTAACACTAAATGAGAATAAGCGATGAGGTGCCTAAATGTTTACTGAAGAAAGAATAGAACAGATTTTAGACATGCTTAATAAAAATGGCAGAGTAAGGGTAAATGAGTTAAGTAAATTTTTTAATGTTTCAGAAGGTATGATAAGAAAGGATTTGCAAGGCCTGGAAAGGAAAGGCTATATTCGAAGAACCTACGGAGGAGCTATTTTAAATAGAGAGATTTCTAAAAGCAGTCCTATAACTTCGAGAATGAATGAAAACTTAAACAGCAAGGAGATAATATCTAAAAAAGCTTTTGATTTAATAGAAGATGGAGATGTGATTTTTTTAGAAGCTTCAAGTATAAATTTTATGTTAGCCAAATTAATTGCTGAAAGCACCAAAGAAATAACTTTGATTACTAATATGGTTTTAATTCCGCCGCTTTTTAAGGACAATGAAATTTCTAGGATAATATGTATAGGCGGAGTTTATGATAATAAATCCGGTGGAGTTATGGGATCAGAAGTACTTAAGAGTATATCCAAATACATATTTAACAAAGGTTTTTTAGGAAGTGCAGGCATTAATTTAATCACAGGTAGTGTAGGCACTGCCTCATTAGAGGATGGAAATGTTAAAGAGCTTATAGTTTCAAACAGCAAGGAAGTATTTTTGCTTGTTGAAAAGGAAAAATTCAATGTTGACAGTACATATAGATTTGCAGTTTTGGAAGATTTCGATGTTGTAATTACTGATACGGATATTGCTGATGAAATTAGAGATAAGCTGAAAAAATTGAACGTTAAGCTATTATAGATAGAGTGCTATATTAAAATGGCACTCTAATTTTGTCCCAAGTGACAAAAATGTAAGAAATGCATAAGGATATGTAAGTTAGAAACATGGATTGAATAACTATAATTTTATACAATAATATTATAGTTTAAAACAAATGAGAAAGGACTTAGAAAACGATGGGTTTATTTGATATTTCCTTTAAAAACATTAAAAGGAACTTTTACAATTATTTCTTATATTTTATGTCAATGGTATTCAGTATAATGATTTATTTTACTTTTACTTCAATAGAATATAATACACAAATTCAAGAGGTTGTGGGAGCTTCTGTACAGTTTTCCAGTGTATTTAAAGCATCAGCTATTGTCATTGCAGTATTTGTTGCGATTTTTATTTGGTATTCCAATTCTTTTTTTATAAGGAAAAGAAAAAAGGAAGTAGCTCTTTATTCTCTTCTTGGAATAAGAAAAAAACAAATAGGAAGAATGCTTTTTTATGAAAATATTGTTATGGGCATAGCCGCACTAGCAACCGGTATTTTTATTGGAGGTTTACTTTCTAAGCTTTTTATAATGCTTTTGGTAAGGCTTATGGGATTTTCGGCTAGCATTAAGTTTATGATACCTTTAAAGGCTATTTCCAATACCACAATTGTATTTACTGTATTATTTTTAATATCATCAGTTAACAGTTACAGGCTTATATATAGATTTAAGCTTATAGAGCTTTTTAAGGCAGAGACTCAGGGGGATAATGAACCAAAGACCTCTATACTAAAATCTGTACTCTCTATTATACTTATAGGAATAGGATACTTTATTTATACAAGGCCTGTGTCAGGATTTACTGCTTTTGCTATACTTATAACCTTGGTACTCACTGTAATAGGAACTTTTATGCTTTTTTCTTCATTAACTTTATTAGTTATTAAGCTCTCGAAGAAAAACAAGAGAAAATACTATAAAGGTATTAACATGATAGGAACTTCGCAGCTATCGTACAGAATTAAAGCTAGCGCAAGAACCCTGGCCGTAATTGCAGTATTAAGTGCTGCTACACTTACAGCTATGGAGGTATCTGCGAGTTTTCATTACGACCTTTCAGTAAATTTGCAAAAAAACTACGGGTTTACTTATGCTTATGCCAGTAATGACAGTTCTATAGATAAAAAGGTAGAAGCTGTTATTACAAAATATCCTAAAAATAAAATTATTAATTCTGTAGAGATGAATTATGCAAAAGTAAGCGGACAGTGGCCTGATCTATTTAATTCATCCTCAAAAAATAAAACTTCTGAGACTAGTTTTTATATAATATCGGAAAGCAAGTATAATGAAATTGCAAATGCACGAGGATTAAAGGATAATATAAAGCTAAAAGACAGCAGTGAAGCAGTTGTATTTGGTCAGATTTTAAATTTTACATCGGCCTATGATCATACAGAAAAAAACATATCAATAAACAAGAATAACGAGAAGTTTCCTATAAAGGTTGTAGACTTTAAACCATATGCGCTCTCAAATTCTGGGCTGATGAGATACTCCGTTGTTGTAAAAGACGAAGTTTATAATAAATATCATACAAAAGACAATAATTATAGAATAAAAGGATATATTACTGATAATAAAAAAGATAGTGAAGCCCTTACAAAAGAGCTTACAGCTTTATTAACAGAGCAGCTTCCTAAAACTGAAGGAGATTCATCAACATTTTCAGCCTATTATTCAGAATACAGGGGAGGCCTCACTTATTCAGGCTTAATAGTTTTTATAGGCGCATTCCAGGGACTTTTATTTCTAGCAGCTACAGGAAGTATAATATTCTTTAAACAGTTATCAGAAGCCAATGATGATAAAAACAGATATAAGATTCTTAAAAATATAGGTGTAACAAGTAAAGAAATCAAAGCTTCCATAAGCAAACAAATATTTGTTGTCTTTGCACTGCCTCTAGTAATTGGTATACTACACAGTTTAGTAGCTTCAACACTTTTAGCGCAAATGATTAGAATAAACTTAACACTGCCTATAATTATAACGGTCAGTGCCTACACAGCTATATACATGATTTATTATTTTTTAACAGTAAATTCTTATTTTAATATTATTAATTCGAACAGGTAAATAAAGTGTTTGAGAATAAATTATAAATATAAAAGCAAGAGAAAAGATTCTCTTGCTTTTATTGTGTGGAGTAGAATATAGGTTTTTGTATTGAAGCGATTTATATTTTCTCATCATTATAATTATTTATTTACTATAAGTTAAAAGTTTTTGCCGACGCACATTATATATTTTCCATCCTTTTTTTTGGATGGCTTCTTATTTGAGGTTTTAACAACAATCTTTTTCATATCTTTTACCCCCTTAATAAAACTTATTACTATATCTTCTATAATTATGGACATGCTTTCAAAAAATATTCAGCCAAATAAGATTCTTTTTAAAGAATATGGTACAATTTAATTAATATTTACAAGAAATGGCATGGGGGTATAATATGAGGGTTTTGAATTCAGAAAGATTAGTACTTAGAAACTTTACCTATGAGGACTGGAAGGATTTATACGAATATCTTTCTCAGGAAGAAGTAATCAAGTATGAACCATATGGAGTTTTTAATGAAGAAGAAGCTAAAAAAGAGGCTGTAAACCGCTCAAGAAATAATGATTTTTGGGCTGTTTGCCTTAAAGAAAATAATAAGATGATAGGCAACCTTTATTTTAGTCAGCAGGAGCCTGAAGAATTTATGACATGGGAAATTGGATATGTTTTTAATCCGTTATATTATGGAAAGGGATATGCTACTGAGGCATGCCTAAAAATATTTCAATATGCCTTTGAAGAAATTGGCGTTCATCGCATTATAGCTAGATGCAACCCAGAAAATACAGCATCTTGGAGGCTAATGGAGAGACTTTCTATGAGTAGAGAAGGGTATTACAAAAAAAGAGCTTTCTTTGAAAGAGACTTAGACGGAAAACCCAAATGGCATGATGCTTACGAATATGCGATATTGGAAGAAGAATGGCTTAAGTCAAATTAACTTTCGGATATATTAGTATGAAACAATAAACTATTTTAAATGCAGGGGAGAATTAAACATGAATAGATTTGAATTTATGACTGGAAGTATAGAATTACTTGATTATGTACAACCGTTATGGGAAAAATTAAATAAACATCATGAATCTAAATCAGTTTATTTTAAGGATAAGTTTAAGAATCTTAAATTTGATGTTAGAAAAGGTAAGTTTGTTAATGATAATAATTTAGAAGTCAAAGTTGATTTAATTAAAGAGCTAGAAACAAATGCATATATAGGCTATTGCATAAGCACTGTTAATAAAGAGTTAATTGGGGAAATTGAGTCTCTTTTTGTTGAAAAAGAATATCGTAAGTACGGTCTAGGAGACAAACTAATGGATAGGGCAGTAGAGTGGTTAGATAATGCTGAGGTAAAAACTAAGATTATCGGCGTAGCTGAAGGAAATGAAAATGTATTAGATTTTTACAAAAGACATGGTTTTTATAAGAGAAGAGTAATCTTAGAACAGATAAGTGAATAAATTTCAGTTTGAAGCAGCGTTAGGTACCCAATAAGGTAAATAATGAAAATTGTTATAAATATATAACAATAATGGTTGATTTTATGTTTTTCATGTTATATAATTATAACATAGAGGTTATAATTATATAACATTAGGAGGTTTATTATGAGAACAAAAACAGTAAGGCTGTCACATCAGTATTTTATTAACATGATGATCTTCTTCTTAGTAGCGCTTGTATTTATTGTAAGCAAAGCCAATATCATACCTCAGGAGTATAAGAGTATTTTTATGTGGATCTACTATGCAGCATTGGTTTTGTGCGGTTTCACAGGAGTTTTTAGGCAGGAAAAGGTTGATGAATCTGCGGAGAAGGCCTTGGGTAAGGTTTACCGTATAATTTGGAATGTTGTACTAATAGGCTTGCTGATATTAGCGGTTGTTATTGGAGCACCTGGATTTCAAGAAAGAATAAAACTTACAAGAGATAATATTTGTTTAATTATTCTTATATTTCTATTTTTCATTACATTTTTGAGATATACACTTTTTGTTTATTACGATAGAAGGGGATTGAAAGATGCCGGTGCTAAAGACTAAGATAAAATACTACAGAGATAAGAATAATATAAAACAAAGTGAATTAGCAGAATTGGTAGGAGTACGTCGTGAAACAATAATTCACCTTGAAGGTGGAAAGTACAATCCTTCCTTAAAATTAGCTATGGATATAGCAAAAATATTTGGAGTTGCAGTTGAAGAATTATTTGAATTTGAAGAATAACAAGATAAAAAGGGCTAAAGGAAATCTTTTTAGAATTCCCTTAGCCTTTTAAATTTACTCTATTATTTTCATTTCTTGGGCCTTTTACATATAAATATTCCGCTGCATTTAGGTATATCAATGCTTCCATCCCTTAAAATCATTTCTTCTAAATACTCATGAAAATCCTTTATTTTATTCTCGGTCATTATATCGTGAATGTTTACATGACCCTCTAAAGACAGAACATAATCTGCTAAAGGCTTTGCTTCTGTTATATGGAGAGAATCCTCATATACTGCCTTTTCAACAGAATCAAAATGCTTAGACAACTGCTCGATGCCATTTTCTAAGCCAAATTCCTTTGCAACAGAAAAAGATGCATAATCAAGTCTTGAATCAAAGTTTCTCACTAAATCCTTAAGACCTGCCAAACTATAAGTGCTGTTAGTAGTAGCATAAAAGGTTCCTTCTGGTTTAAGTATACGAGCAATTTCGCTTATTGCTAGATCTCTGTTTGGAACATGATAAAGCATATGATTGGCAATGACGCAATCAAAGGAATTGTTTTCATATTCAATGTTTTGTATATCCATAGTACAATAATTAACTATCTGATTAACTCCTGAAAGGTTATTCTTTGATGTTTTAAGCATTCCTTCTGACAAATCTGTAAGTATTATCTCAATGTTCTTTGGCAGTTTATTTTTATTATGTGCCCATATACTTCCGTTTCCACAGCCAAATTCAATAACTTTATCATTAGGATTAAATATGTATTGGTCAAATACCCAATTTTCCCATCCATATTTGTTTGTACTAAAGCCTCTATGAAGGGCTTGTCTTGCATGTAAGTTCTTATCTGAATTATACTGCAGGCTAACTATCTCTCTGTCATTTGCTCTG
The DNA here is from genome assembly GCF_016765585.1 of Clostridium rhizosphaerae. Taxonomy (GTDB): domain Bacteria; phylum Bacillota; class Clostridia; order Clostridiales; family Clostridiaceae; genus Clostridium_AT; species Clostridium_AT rhizosphaerae. Next base: position 197,963 of record NZ_JAESWC010000001.1, on the reverse strand, counting down.
GACATAAAATCACTCCATTCTGTTCTTCAATCTTTAATTAGGTAAATATAAACAAATTATACCATACATTTACTTTTGTTTCATATAGTTACATCTTAGTTATGGCAATATATAAAATTACAGATTATAATCAATATATAAAACGAATGCGCAATACTTTCTGGCAAGGCTGGTTTATATTTGAGGAGGTTGAAGTCCTAAATGGACTTCAACGGGCAACTTGCGAGTGGAAACGAGTAAGCTAAGTTGCCCAGTGTTCCGACTGAAAGGAGAAAGTTTTTGGACAATATAGTTGTTTTAAAAATTGATTATAATTTTGGAAATGGAGAGGATGCAATATATCCTGTTATACTAAATAGTGAAAATGAGATGGTTTTAATAGACTGCGGATACTCGAATTTTCTCCCAATGTTAGAAGAGGCTTCTAATAAAATGAATATAGATTTTACTAAGTTAACAAAAGTAATTATTACTCATCATGACCATGATCATATGGGTAGTCTTGCTGCTATTAAAAAGAAGTATCCAAATATAGATATTATTGCTCATGAAAAAGATGCTCTATATATAGAAGGGATAGAAAAATCTTTGCGACTTAGGCAGGCTGAACAAATACAGCCGACTCTGCCGCCAGAGCAGCAGGAGTTTGGAAAGATATTTCAAAGCATATTGAAAGCTGTTGAAAATGTAAAGGTAGATATAACTGTTAAGGATGGAGAGTGTTTTCCTTGGTGTGGAGGTATAGAAATTATTGAAACACCCGGACATATGCCAGGTCATATATCAATTTATCTAAGAAAGTTTAAAACATTAATCAGCGGAGATGCTCTTGTAATAGAAAATGGAAAATTAGAAATTGCAGCTGCCCAGTATACGTTGGATATCGAAGAAGCTAAAAAATCTGTTGCAAAACTTCTTAGATACGATATACAAAAAATAATTTGTTATCATGGTGGAGAATACGAAGGAAATATACAAGACGCTCTTAAAAATATAGTTAAGGAATAAACCTAATAATGAAAAGTTATTGAAATAGGGAATTAAATTTATTATCGCGATATCTTCTTATCATGAAAAGAAGATATCGCGATAAGTTTTTTTATTGGTTACTCATATCTTATTATAAAGCTTAAGAGCTGCTTACAAACCTTTCTAAATTTAAAGAAACTTTGAATAAGCTAATTCCAATACATATGCCGCCAGTGCCTCCTATAATTAGTAATAAATAAACTAGATCTAGTGTGCAGAATGATACTTTAAATATAAGCAGCTGTGCCATTGAAGAACTCTTAGCGCTGGATTGCTTTGATTTACCTATGGCTTCAAGAAGAATAAGAAGAGTAGAATTTTAAGTTTATCATGATACTATTGGAATACTACTTTGTTAAGTACCTAAAATTTTTATTTTTGACTAAGCTATATACGTCTTTAATTTTAGAAATTTTTTGGAACGAAACTTTTATTATCAATACATAATATGGTATAATAAAAATAATTACCAGACAAAAAATTTAAAATAATCATTTTAATTATAGTATGCAGGGATTAATAGAAGCTTAAAGTTAAAATACTGATAATTAAGGCTGCAGGAATAAACTTCTATCAGCCTTTTTGTTTTTTGTCTGAAGTACATACAAAGTTTAGACTCAAGTTTTTCAGCTTCAGAAAAAAGTATGATAAAGAATAATGGTTATGATTATACAATATATATCATAATGTGATAAAAGTTGTAAAATAGCCTGATTAGATGACCTTCAAAACTAAAGCAAAAATTAAAAAGTGCCTTTTAATAGATAAATTTATCTATTAAAGACTGGGCTGTTTATCAACTTTCATAATTATATATCCATGAAAGTACATTGCTTAAAAGGAAGTAGGAATCCTAATGGATTTCAACGGTAGTCTGCAAGCTAAAGCAGTCAATTTAGACTACTAGTGTTCCAAGTGAAGGGAGGAAAATTTATGTTTTTTAAAACTACAGAGCAGCATGAAGATTTGAGAATGAAGATTAGACAGTTTGCAGAAGAAGAGGTCAAGCCTATTGCATTTATGCTGGACCAGGAAAACAAGTTTCCATCAGAAGCTGTAAAAAAACTTTCTGAAATGGGAATGATGGGCATACCTTATGGAAAAGAATATGGTGGAGCCGGCCTGGATGTAATAAGTTATGCAATTGCTGTTGAGGAGCTATCAAGGGTGGATGGTGGAACAGGAGTAATTCTTTCTGCCCATACATCACTAGGTACGTATCCAATAGCAGCTTATGGAACAGAGGAGCAGAAGCTCAAATACTTGGTTCCGCTAGCTAAGGGAGAGAATCTTGGAGCTTTTGGCCTTACTGAGGAGAATGCAGGAAGTGATGCAGGAGGAACAGAGACAACTGCTGTTTTAGATGGAGATTACTACATCTTAAATGGTGAAAAGATTTTTATTACTAACGGTGGGGAGGCAGATATATACATTGTTTTTGCAGTTACAACGCCCAATATAGGAACTCGCGGTATCAGTGCCTTTATTGTAGAAAAGGGCTATGAAGGCTTTAGCTTTGGAAAGCATTATGACAAGATGGGAATTCGCTCATCAGCAACTGCAGAACTTATCTTTAACGATGTAAAGGTACCTAAAGAAAACCTGCTTGGCAAGGAAGGTGAAGGCTTTAAAATTGCCATGTCTACCTTGGATGGCGGTCGTATCGGTATTGCAGCACAGGCATTGGGCATAGCTCAAGGCGCTTATGAACATGCACTAGAGTACTCGAAGGAAAGAATTCAATTTGGAAAACCTATTTGCCAGCAGCAGGTTATTGCTTTTAAGCTGGCTGATATGGCAACAAAGCTTAGAGCGGCAAGATTGCTCATATACAGCGCTGCCGAACTTAAGGAAAACCATGAAAAATACGGCATGGAAGCTGCTATGGCTAAGCAATATGCTTCAGATGTTTGTCTTGAAATTGTAAACGATGCCCTTCAAATATTTGGCGGGAGCGGTTATTTAAAAGGTATGGAGGTTGAAAGAGCCTACAGGGATGCTAAGATTTGTACAATATATGAAGGAACTAATGAAATTCAACGACTTGTTATATCATCTCAGATTATAGGTAAACTTCCTAAGAACGAGAGTGTAGTTAAGGCTGTTCAGCAAGGACCTATAACAGGAGAACGCAAGAAAATAATTTTCAAGAAGGGTACTGCTGAAGAAAGAGTAAAGGCTCTTGTAGATGCTCTTAAGGCAGAAGGCTATGATTTTACTGTTGGAATTCCAATTGATACTCCTATAAGCAAGGCTGAAAGAGTAGTAAGTGCTGGTCTAGGCATAGGAAAGAAGGAAAATATGAAGCTTATAGAGGATTTGGCAGTCCAAGCAGGTGCTGCTATAGGATCTTCTCGTCCTGTGGCCGAAACACTCAAATACTTACCACTTAACCGTTACGTTGGAATGTCTGGGCAAAAGTTTAATGGAAACCTTTATATAGCCTGTGGTATTTCAGGAGCGGGCCAGCATTTAAAAGGCATAAAGGATGCATCAACAATTGTGGCTATAAATATTGATCCTAATGCGAAAATTTTCAAAAATGCTGACTATGGTATAGTTGGCGACTTAGTTGAAATTCTGCCGCTTTTAACTGCTGCTCTGGATAATGGAGAAACAAAGAAGGAAGCACCGCCTATGAAGAAAATGAAGAGGCCTGCACAAAAGAAAGCACTTCCTTCTTGGAGTCATTATGCTTGCAATGGCTGCGGTTACGAATATGATCCTGCCATAGGTGATTTAGAGGGAGAAGTAGTTCCAGGTACGTTATTTGAAAAACTTCCTGAAGAATGGACTTGCCCTGCTTGTGGGGAAGACAAGAATATGTTTATAGAAGTATAATTAATATTATAGATGACATAACTATGCTTTTAAGAGGTTAAAGGTCTAAATGACCTTTAACGAGCAATTAGCGAGTGGAAACGAGTAATCTTTAATTGCTCAGTGTTTCCGACAAAAGGAGGAAGAAAATCGATGCATTGTGTTAGAAAAGTAACTGAAGATTTATATTGGATTGGGGGAAATGATAGACGTCTTGCTTTATTTGAAAACATTCATCCTATTCCAAGAGGAGTTTCCTATAATTCATATTTGCTTTTAGATGAAAAAAATGTACTTTTTGATACAGTTGACTGGTCAATTTGCCGTCAATTTCTTGAAAATATCCATGGTGTTATAGGAGATAAAACTATAGATTATATGGTAATCAACCATGTGGAGCCAGATCATGCAGCTTCCATTGAAGAAGTATTACTTCGTTATCCGGATGTAAAAATAATATGTACTGAAAAAGCTCAGCTTTTCATGCGTCAGTTTGGCTTCAACATAGATGGCAGAGTAATAGTAGTAAAAGAAGGGGATACAATGTCCTTTGGAAAACATGAGGTTGTATTTGTGACTGCTCCAATGGTACATTGGCCTGAAGCTATGGTGACATATGATAAAAAGGATGGAATACTGTTTTCAGCTGATGCGTTTGGAACCTTTGGGGCTTTAGATGGAAAGCTGTTTAACGATGAGGTAGATTTCAAGAGAGATTGGATTGACGATGCTAGAAGATATTATACAAATATAGTAGGAAAATATGGGCCTCATGTTCAGACTCTGCTTAAGAAGGCAAGTACACTTGATATAAAAATTATCTGTCCTTTGCACGGGCCGGTATGGCGCAATGACTTGGCATATTTTATAGATAAGTATGACAAGTGGAGTCGTTATGAGCCTGAAGAAAAGGGAGTTTTGATAGTTTACGGAACAATGTATGGCAACACAGAGGCTGCAGCGAACTACTTGGCAACAAAGCTTGTAGAAAAAGGAATAACAAACGTAGCTATGTATGATGTATCAAAAACTCATGTATCATATTTAATTTCAGAAACCTTTAAATACAGTCATTTAGTTCTTGCTTCAGTAACCTATAATCTTAATATTTATCCACCTATGCATGATTACTTAATAGATATGAAGGCGCTGAATCTGCAAAAGCGTACTGTTTCACTTATTGAGAACGGCTCATGGGCACCTCAGTCAGGAAAGTTAATGCGTGAGCTATTAGGCAAAATGAAAGAAATGACAATTCTTGATAATGAGATATCTTTAAGCTCAAGTCTTAAAGAAGAAAATGCAAGTTCAATAGATGATCTTGCCGATAGTATAATTGCTTCAATTTAATTAATGAGATAAATGCAAAGCTGGTCAAATGGCTGCTCTCTTCTAGGAAGGGAGCAGCCATTTTTAATTATTAGTCTTATCTGCTAAAGGGATTTTTATGCTTTCCTAAACACCAGCCTGAATAAGCGGTTCCTATTAGCATTAGTGAAACTGAGACTATAAACATAGGATAAGCAACTGCATCACTAATTTTTACATAATGGTTTGCTAGCTTATATATTAGAAAAACAAATAGGCCAACAATTGAACAAAAACTCAATATTTTATTTTTCATAATACTGCCTCACATTTTACCATTGTAGTACTTATAGGCTATTGCATAAGCTATTATGAAGGTAAAGATAACAAACATAAAAGCTTGGAATAATATTTGATTAAATAGTCCACCTATTAATGCAATTGCATATATCACTATAATTATTACATAAGTGGCAGTGCGAAGAGCTCTATTTCCAATTTCCTGAATTCTCTCATCAGTATTACTAAGTCGGCTTTCCTTTAACTTATCCTCGTTACCAAGCAGAAGTTTGTTCTTTATCCATAAAATTATTCCTCCTACAAAAAGACCTGTGCCAACTCCGGTATAAACGCCAAGCATATGCTCATTAATTGAAAGCTTTAAATAAGATTCTGCTCCAAAACCGACTAGTGCAGTTATAAAACCTATAATGATTAATAACACCATAGTTCTCATGCGTTTTTTAATAACTTCCCTATACTCATCATTAGTTTTTGCTGTAGTTGTGCAAAAAATTTCTTTCATAAATTCTCATCCTCCTTATCGAAAATAAATACGTCTTCAATAGAAACTCCAAAAAACTGAGCAACCTTATGTGCCAGAACCAATGATGCATTATATTTTCCGTTCTCTAAAGATATTATTGTCTGCCTTGTTACATTGACTGCATCTGCAAGCTCACTTTGAGTTACTTTTCTTGCTTTCCGCAAATCCTGTATTTTAGTCTGCAAATTATCACTACCTTTCAAAAGTATAGTAAGCTTTACATTTATAGTATAGTATGCTTTACATTTAGTGTCAAGTGGGCTTTACATTTAATTTTAAATTAATTAGACAAATCATTTGACAATAAGTGAGAGTTTTACTGATTTGATATTAGAATTTTGATGTGCTTGTCACGCGTATAGTCATCAATAAAAGAAGATAAGGTGAGATTAAGCATGCTAACGCTTTGATGTAGACTAAGATTATCCATATTTTATCAATTATAACCACATAGTAAGTTTTACTATATATTATTGTAAGTATTATAATGTACTTATTAATGTTAATGTTAACTATATTGTATGGGGGAAAATTTATGAAAAAGAAAAGGATATTTTTAATTATTTCTATTATCTTTGTAATGCTTGTAACGCTGCTCACCGGATGTAAGTCAAATCAGACTTCAGGTGATCTTACGCCATTGGGAGAGAAGAAATATGGGGATGTAAAGGGGTGTATATGGGAAATCAAAAATGATAAGGCTACTGTATATCTATTTGGATCAATACACATAGCGCAAAAGGATATGTATCCCTTTGAAAAAACAGTAGAAGATGCTTTTAGAAGTTCAAACAACCTTGTTGTTGAGGTCGATGCTAATAAAAGTGCTAATACAAATAAGTCACAAAGCAAGATGCTTTATTCTAAAAATGATGATGTTTATAATCATATTTCAAAAGAGGGAAATGAAAAACTTGATACCTTTACTAAGGAGCTTGGGATGGACATGAATAACCTAAAGAAGATGAAGCTTTGGGTGATTGAATCTACTATTATGCAAGCTCAGCTGAAAAAGTCAGGCTATTCTTCAGAAGCTGGAGTTGACTCATATTTCTTAAATGAAGCTCAAAATAGGAAGAAGATATTGGAACTTGAAAGTGTGGACTTTCAGCTCGATTTGCTAAATAGTTTTACTGATGAACAGCAGGAAAAGTTGTTTTTTTCAGACATTAAGTATTTAGCTGAAAGCAATGATAATTTTAAGAAACTTTATGATGCTTATAAAGCTGGAGATGAAAATGCTTTGATTAACTTAAATGTAGATTCTAATAAGCAAGATCCCGAAATCTATCAAAAAATGATTGTGGATAGAAATATAGGCATGGCTAATAAAATAGATGGATATCTAAAGACTAATGACAGCTACTTTGTTGTGGCAGGACTCGGGCATTTCATTGGCGATGATTCTGTGGTTAAACTTTTGGAGAAGAAAGGGTATACTGTCACAAGGAAATAAGCATGAAAATGTAATTAGCTGATTTTTATAATGTAAATAAAAAATGCTTAGTGATGCCAGCACTAAACATTTTTAGATTATTTATTGTTACCATATATTATTATTAACAGTGATTGGATTACTTAATAATAAATCTTCACTGATGCATAAGTTGCTTTCTAAAGCATTTTTTCTTAATATCAAATACAACTCGGCATCTGTAGCATTCTCATAAGGCATTACAAACAATATGCCTATTCCAAAAGCTAATGCACCTAACAAATACCATCCGATAAAGGATAAGTCTAATACAAACATATCAAATTTGTAGCCCATAGTCATTTCATTACTTAGAGCAATGGCTTTTTTTACACCGATGTTAGGATTGTCTGCAAGAATATATGGCACCATACTGTAAGCATAGGATTTTATGATACCTGGTATTATTAATAGCAGACTCCAAAGGAAAATGAAAATATTTTTTAAAAGCATTGTCTTTACTATTTGCATATAGTTTTCCTGATCAAAACTGAAACTAAAGCATCTTTTATTATCTCTGTATTGAGCAGATTGAACAAAATATCGTCTTCCGCCTACTTCTAAGCAATACCCGATAAAAATACGAAGAGCAATTATTACTAAAGCCCCAACCAATACCATAGTTAAAAGATCCCAGTTTACATAATTACCATTATGGATATTTGAGTAAAAAGATTCTCTTGAATCTCTAGAGTGTGAGCCTCCGCCTCCGCCCCAGCCATCGTTGGCGCCAGCTAAGGCCATGACTATACTAACTCCAAATGCACTCCAATAAATCCTGCTTAAAACCGTTTTAGCTCTGTCCTTTAATTCTTTTCTAGACCACATATAAATCCCCTCAATATTTATTAATTTATTACTTTTACATTTTAATAACAAGCTAAATATAAAAGCAATTATTATAAATATATTATAGGTTATATTATACTATATAACAAGTTAATTAAATTTACATATTTGGTTTTGATGGCTTACTTTGTATGACAGATACACTTAAGCTCAGTATTACATAGAATTACTTGCATTTTCTTATTACTCCTTATTAAAACAAAATATTTTAGCGATGATATTTGATTAATAAAAAAGAGCTCTAATATGAGCTCATAAAACATCTGCTTTACTGGCAACTTTTATAAAGGTTTTCTTATATTATTAAAACCAAACCCCATGAAGGCAGTGATTAAACACATAACACCTACTATAAAAACCAGACACCACGCCAATGAAGGGGTGATTTTAATGTGTTTTCTTACTTTTGCTTCTAAAACTACTGTTTTTGTATAGCAGAAGTTTGTATTAAAAAACAATAACAATAACTTTACTTTTAGGACACTTCTAGCTAGAAATGTATGGTATAATTTGGTTGGAGAGTATTATAAGTTAGCTGTTGATGGATTGTAATTAAGTTTATACAGTTATTTTTATTGGGGAGGGTATAAAAATGAAAGTGGTTTATCGCTTTTTATTTGCATTACAACTATTTGTAGGGATTGGAGCTATTGGTGGAGGTATGATGGCTATTCTTAATCCCCAAGGGCCAGGAGGAATGCCGGCAGATGCGTTGAAAAATTCGCCTTTTAATAATTATCTTATTCCAGGTATTATTTTGTTTAGTGTTATAGGGCTTGGCAGCATCTTTAGTTCTGTAATGATTTATCTTAGGTCAAAATTTATTGGTTATATAAGCAGTGTGTTTAGCTGGGCTTTAGTAATTTGGATTATTGTTCAATGCATAATGCTCAATGCTGTAGTCTCACTGCATGTTATATTTTTTATCATTGGATTAGTCGAAGCTGCTTTGTCAGCAGCAATACTATTTGAGCAGAGGTTGTTTCCTGCAAATATAATTTTAAGATTTTATAAACGAATGAAAGAATAATTAAGTATAAAATAAGTTCAATCGGAGCTGCCTTCAGGAATGCTGCAAATACTTGATTAGACATGCCGCGCGTTTTACTAGAGATTAATATACAAAAGAAATTATTAAGTCAAAGACCTCAGGCGCTTAATTTTCTGTCTGATTACTTTAAAACTTGATATTTATATTTGTTGAATATAATATTATATATATTTAAATAACCAGAGAAATGGAGAGGTATTAATGGAAAATAGTATGATTTTTAATAAACCGGTCACAGAGATAATAAAGAAAAGAATATCAGTTAGATCTTATGACTCAAAAGCTATGGATAGCAGCTTAAAAAGCAGCTTGGAAGAGTGTCTTATAAACTTAAAGGGACCTTTTGATTCTAAGGTTCGCTATAAGCTTGTAGACATTAAAGATTTTGAAAGCAAGGATGTTAAGCTTGGCACCTATGGAATTATACGAGGTGTATCCTCCTTTGTAGCAACATCAATTAATAATGAGGGAATGAGTTTGGAGCAGCTTGGCTATGAACTGGAGCAATTTGTTTTATATGCAACTTCTATAGGTCTTGGAACCTGCTGGCTTGGAGGGACTTTTAAAAAGGGAGAATTTGCAAAAGCGATGGAGCTAAAAGGAAATGAAATTTTACCTATAGTAACACCAATAGGCTACCCTAGAGAAAAGGAAGGAGTAATAGGTTCTTTAATGAGAACTGTAGCAGGTTCAAAGAACAGAAAAAGCTTTGAAGAATTGTTCTATAATGAAAGCTTCGATAAGACTTTGACAGAAAGTGAAGCCGGAGTTTATAAAGATGCTTTAGAAATGGTAAAACTTGCTCCTTCAGCTTCAAACAAGCAGCCTTGGAGAATAGTAAAAGAAGGGGACAGCCTTCATATCTATATTAAACATACACCAGGTTACAGCAAGGGTATGGGATTCGATATGCAGAGAGTAGATATTGGGATTGCTATGTGCCATCTTGATTTAACTTTAAAAGAAGCTGGTATTAACGGAAGCTTTAAGAAGGTTCAGCCTGACATTAAAGCTTTGGACGAAAATACAGAATATGTAGTCAGCTGGGTAAAATAATTCTTCTCAATTAATAACTGTAAGGTATTATTAAGTTATATAAGGTGGTTGAAGGGTGAGATTTAATAAAAAGGTATTGGAAATTTTAGATTCAGTAGAAAACTTAGAGGATGAGTTTGAGGATATACTGGAATTATCTAAGAATTGCAGATTTTCTAACTGTACTCATACTATTGAACCTGGCTGCGCAGTTAAAGAAGCAGTTTCAGTAGGGATCTTGTCTGAGGAAAGGTTTAATTACTATTACAGAGTTAAGAACGAGGGAGAATATGTTTCAGAGCAAAGGAATAAAACCAAGGCTATTGACTATATGAAGCAAAAGAAGCTTTTTTACAAAGCAAAGGATGCTGCAGCTAAGAAATAAATAGATGCTGACAGGAAATCCCATTTGATTTTATATTCCAGTATGTTATAATTTGGTAAATAAGTATTGGGGATGGTTTTGTGTCAGAAGACAAGGGAAAAGAAGTATCGGAACAGACAAGAAGAAACTACTCGGGAATTCATGCTATGACAGGCAATATCGTTAAAGAAAAGTCTAACAGAGCTTCAAAACACTATGATGAAAATGAAGTTAAGAATCCAATCAAGGCTGTTGGAATTCTTGCAGGAGCTACTCTAATTTTAATTGCTGCAGTTTATGTTTTATATCATATTATTTTGTTATTTTAAATTAAGTTATTATGCTAGTTAAAATCAATAGCATTATTTACAAATAGAAAAACTCTAGTAATCATGCTAACTTATCATTAAAAAAGCACGCCCAATCTTAATGATAGGAGGAAGCATATATGCTAGAGTTTTACACTGAAGATTCTACTACAGTTATAGAAAATTTAAAAGATTTATTTCTAAGCCCCTGTAGTCAAACTGGATTCAAGAGAACCCGCAGAGCATTGTATAAAGGCACGGAACTAATAAGATATAAATTCATATAGCAAGATTAAGAAATAAGATAGAATCGGATATATCTAATCCGCAGTATATTGAGACTGTATGGGTAGCGGGATATAGATTCATAGTATAGATATAAAAGGTTAAGGGGATATTGAGATAAGAATATGGAGGACAGGCTTGCGTGTTAAGTGATATATTTATAAATCGGGATGAATGGGCTGTACTTTAAGCTGTATTATGGGCTTTGAGTACAGTCTTTTGTTTTTGCATAACAACATTAATAAATATAAACATAGAGTTATTCCAATAAGTTTGTAAAAAAAAGAGTTAGGGTCATTAATTTTAAGAATGACTCATAAATATGTTATAGGAGTATATCTCCTTTATCAAAGTACAAAATTTTGTACGATAGAAATTTTTAGGGGGAAAGGGAATGTTAAAGAAAAAGGTTATTGGTCTTTTAGTAGCTGCTGCACTAGTCCTTACAACTTCTGTAGCTACACCTTCTCATGCTGGAACTGCAAATACAAATGATTTCTCAAAATTGTCAGGTCAGATTGTAGTTAGCTTGGATCGAGAGAACACACAGTATTCAGGCAAATTTCTAGGACACAAAGGTGAAGGAAAGATATATATTCAGGATAAGCAAAAGGGAATTATGCTTTTGTATGTTAATGATCAGAAAGTAAACGTTTCACCGTATATTCATAAGCCCTCAGGGGAGGTAATTGAAGTTAATATAGGTCAATATGTCAATGAAGGTGAAAATAAAATAGAAATAAGAACAACAGGAAAAGACAGTACAAAGGTTGTTGTTCCGTATTTGACATTGAAGGATGGTGTACCATCTGAAGCAGGCATGAATAGCGATATATTAAATAAAATAGATTCTGCAGTAAATGATGGCATAAATAGCGGAATTACTCCCGGAGCAGTAGTGCTAGTTGCTAGAAACGGTATTATCGTTAAGAATGCCGCTTATGGTTATGCGCAAAAATATGATATGGGAAAGTTATTAGATAATCCTAGAGTGATGACAACCGATACGCTTTTCGATATGGCTTCATGTACCAAGGTAATGGCGACAACACAGGCCATAATGAAATTAGTTTCGGAAGGTAAGTTAAATGTTGATGATACGGTTACTAAGTATATACCCGAATTTGCAAAGAATGGAAAAGAAAATGTAAAAATTAAAGATTTGCTGACTCATACCTCTGGACTGACACCTTGGAAGCCAACCTGGTATTATGGTAATACCCCAGCGGATGAATTGAAGTTTATTTGCAACCTTCCTTTGGAGTATCCAACTGGATCACAGTATAAATATAGCGACTTTAGCTTTATGACACTAGGGTTTGTAGTTGAAAAAATAACAGGACAGACCTTAGATCAGTATGTGGAGAATAAAATTTACTCACCTCTTGGAATGAAGGACAGCATGTTTACTCCTCCGGTAAGTCTAAGAGATAGAATAGCAGCTACCTCTTGGGGAAATCCATATGAAGAGAATATGGTAAAGACAGGCAAGCCGTATCCTGTAGATGTTAATTTTGAAGATTTTACTCAATGGAGAAAATATACACTAGTTGGTGAAGTTAATGATGGAAACAGCTTTTATGCAAATGGTGGTGTAGCAGGGCACGCAGGCTTATTCTCAACTACAGGAGATTTGGCTGTATTAGGTCAGGCAATGCTTAACGGTGGCGGCTATGATACAACAAAGGTATATGATAAAGCTGTTATTGATGAGTTTGCTACACGTCATTACAGCAACCGGGGATATGGTTTTGAGTTTGATATGTCCTATATGGGTTCCTTTATGGAGGGAGGTAAGCCTTCATCAACTGCTTTTGGACACAATGGTTTCACAGGAACACACGTTATATTCGACCCTCAATATAATCTCCAAATCATCGTTCTTACTAATAAGCAAAATAATGGTTTAAATAGCAAGCAGTCATATCCAAGCACATTTACTTTCTGTAAAAATATTTCTAACTTAGTTTACCAATCCATTAATAATTAAACAAAATAAAAATAGGGTTGTTGCAAAACACCATAAATCTTCCGTGTTTTGCAACAGCCCTTAATTTTTTATTTTGATACCAATGACATAAATTTTAGTAATTAATCAGCTCATTTATTCATAGACATATTACTAGAAAACAAAATACAAAATTTTGTACATTAGGTGATTAAATGAATTCAGATGTAAAACTTATGCAAAAGAGCGGCATGGTAACTATAAACATAGCAAAAGAGCTTTTGACATTAAAGGAAGGGGACAGGATAGGAACGGTAAGGGACTATTCCGAGAAGTTTGAGGTTGCAAGAGGTACTGTTCAGGCTGCAATAAAGCTACTGGAAAAAAGCAGAGCTATAGGACTTGAGCCAAGAGGACATTTAGGAACCTTTATTACATCAATAGACTATGAGAAGCTTTGCGAGTTTGCGGATATAGGTACAATAATGGGGGTAATGCCTCTACCATATTCAAAGCTTTATGAAGGGCTTGCAACAGGATTGTATAAATCTGTGGAGGATAAAAAAATTTCCTTTGGTCTTGCCTATATGAGAGGGGCGGAAACAAGACTTAGAGCTCTAGAAAAAGGAAGATATGACTTTGCAATAGTATCAAAGCTGGCAGCTCTGCAGGGAGTAAAAGAGAATATAAATTTGGAAGTAGCAATGAAGTTTGGCAAATATAGTTATGTTAATGAGCATGTAATTGCTTTTGGCGACAGCAGTAAAAAGCTTATCGAAGATGGTATGAAGGTTGGAATAGACAAGAGCTCCATTGATCATTACATTTTAACTTTAAATCAATGTATAGGTAAAAATATTCAATTGGTTGAGATGCCCTATAATCAAATAATTTCTAAGCTGCTTAACAGAGAAATTGATGCGGCTGTATGGAATCTGGATGAGATTATTGAAAGAAAAATCAATATCAAATATTGCCCTTTAAACGAAAATAACTATGAAAAAAATGATACAGAAGCTGTTCTGGTCGTTTGCAGTGGAAATGAGCTTATAACAAAGATATTAAAGCAGTTTATAAGTGATGCTAAGGTTATTAATTATCAAAGACAAGTTATAAAAGGTGAAATAATCCCTAATTATTAGCTTAAAAATAAGTAATACGTAATGCGGAGGACTAAAATGGATTTGAATTTTAGATTAGAAATACTTAAAAACAGTAGTCAGATAAGCGACGATACCATGAATAAAATGCTGCAAACCATTGAAGTAATTGATAAGCTTTGCGGCATAAAACTTAATGAGGAAAATGGTTCAATGCTCATTACCCATATGGCAATTGCTATCGAAAGAATTAAAAAGGAGGAGTTTATTGAATTTCAGGATGAGGATATGCATGGGCAAATCAAAGCGCATCATAAGTTTTACATAGCTGAAAAAGTACTTTGTGAACTTGAAAAAAATTTAAAGATACATTTTCAAAAAGGAGAACAATGGTTTATTTTAATGCATCTTTGCGCTTTACTTGGCGGGGATGATGTAAAGGTTTAAACAAATCTTTGAGGGGGAGTTTTAAATGCTGAGGATTGTAGTCGGAGGACAAATTGACAAGGACATGGTGGCTGGGATTATTAAAAAAATAGGAGGTGATAAAGTAACAGTTGTAATTAAATCGGATATTGAAGCTGCTCTTGCGATAAAAACCAATCAAGCTGATTACTATTTCGGTGCCTGCAACACAGGGGGTGGCGGAGCTCTAGCAATGGCTATTGCACTATTAGGCTATAACCAGTGTGCAACAGTATCAATGCCTGGGAAGATAAGAAGCGATGAAGAAATAGTAAAGGAAATAGAAAAGGGAAAGAAAGCCTTCGGGTTTACTCCGGAGCATGCTGAACAGGTTATTCCTGTTATCATGAATAAAATATTAGGTTAATTAAAGGGGGAAAGGTTATGAAGTATGTATTAATGGCTTTGATTGGAGCTTTAGCTTCAATTTTAGCGAACAAAGGTGTAGCAGTCTTCAATGATGGACTTAGGCCTATTATGCCTGAATACCTGGAAGGAAGAATGGACAAAAAGGCGCTGGCAGCAACAAGCTTTGCATTAAGCTTTGGACTTGTTATAGGCTTTGGACTCCCAATGTCCGTAGCAGCAGCAATTATATTAATTCATAGTATACTTCTGGGAACTGATATTATAGGTACTTGGATTCCTTCAGGCAGGAAGGGTGTTATCGCATCAGGTATTGTGGGTGCGGTTTATGGTGTTGGTATAGCAGTTGGCTTAAAGTTTGTCGTAGACCTGTTTGCTAAATTGCCAGTAAACTTTTTATCTCAATTAGGCACAGTAGGTACTCCTATAGTTGCAGCCTTTGCTGCATTCCCAGCTTTGGTTGTGGCTTATCAATATGGCTTTAAGAAAGGCGGAATTACTCTTGTAGTAACCTTCGTAATTAGACAGATAGTTCAATACTATGGAAGCTTTAATATAGGAACAGCAAAAGTAGCTTTAAATCCAGAAGGTATGGCCCTCTTAGCCGGTATGATTGTTATGCTTGCATTTGCAATTAAGGAAAAACCAGATCCAAAGGCGCAAACTGTAGATTTGACAGCTCTGTTTAGCGAAAGAGTTAAAAGAATAAGAAAGAATATACCTTACCTTGCTGTAATGGGTGGACTTGTTTCAGCAGCTACAAGCTTATCTTTAGTTGCCGGAGATCCTATATCCCTAAATTTACTGGCTAAAGGCAAAAATGTAGAAGCTGCTTTAACAGCTTTGGCTAGAGGAATAGGCTTTATTCCTTTAGTTGGAACTACAGCTATAGCAACAGGTGTATACGGACCTGTAGGAATGACCTTTGTATTTGTTGTTGGTCTTCTTGTTAAAAACCCCATACTTTCCTTTGTTTTAGGTGCTGTTGTTATTACACTTGAAGTTTTATTACTCGATGCACTTGCTAAGCTTCTTGATAGGTTCCCAGGCGTTAGAAAATGCGGGGATAATATTAGAACAGCCATGTCAAAGCTCCTTGAAATAGCATTGCTTGTAGGCGGAATGATGGCTGCTCATGCTATGGCTCCAAACTTCGGCTTCCTTGTAGTAGGCGGTTTGTATCTATTAAATAAGACTTCTAAGAAAGCAGTTGTTGATATGGCAGTAGGACCTATCGGAGCAATTCTGGTAGGAGTGTTAATAAACATTTTATATCTTGTAGGATTATATTTACCACCTGCAGCTAAATAAAGCTAATAAACTATAGAATACATTATAAAGGAGGCTTAGTGCCTCCTTTGATAAATAATTTTGAGTGGAGTGAAAAATGAAAGAAGACGTACTTGAACAATATCTTAAAATAGCAAAAGGAACTTTAAAAGCAAGAGAGCTTTTAGGAAAAACTGTTGTAAGCATTAATGAGGATTTATTAATTCAGGAAGCGGAAAGCTTGAAGATAAAAGATAGGTTGATAACAGTAGGGGTAAAAAATACAAAGCAGATAGATAGATTATATGTAAAAAGATTAATAGATACTGAAGATTTTATATGGCATACCATTGACGGCATGTCAGATGGAGGAAGGGCGATAGATATAAACCTTATCAATCCTATCACAGGAAGAGTTATGACTGGTTCTTCCAGCGCCTCGGCTATCAATGTGCTTTATGGCATTAATGACTTGGGCATTGGGACAGATGGAGGCGGTTCAGTACTAGCACCGGCTTTAAGCTTGAATTTGTTTTCTATCATGGCAAAGGGTCTAGGCTTAAAAGGTTCGGACGAAAAGGTTTCTACAGACAATATATCCTTTGTTCCTGGGATTGGAGTAATAAGCCATTCCTTTAAAATAGCGAAAAAAAGCATCTTAAGCATGCTGAATATAGAGGACAAGCTAGAAATTAACAAACAAA
This sequence comes from Clostridium rhizosphaerae, assembly GCF_016765585.1. Lineage (GTDB taxonomy): Bacteria > Bacillota > Clostridia > Clostridiales > Clostridiaceae > Clostridium_AT > Clostridium_AT rhizosphaerae. The sequence continues at coordinate 180,762 of NZ_JAESWC010000001.1, read as the reverse complement.
TTAAAATTGCAGTTTGTACTAGGAAAAATACTATCCTTCCAACAAAAGAAGACATGAGAGAAAAGTTAGCACCAATAATTAGAAAAATAGAGAGCCTCGGAATTGAGATTAATGAGGAGAATTTTCCGGATTTTGAAAACAGGGAAGAAGCTATTAAAAGAGTTAAGGAATTATACAAAAATTATTCCATGCTCATAACCTATGAGGGGCCAGTAGATTTATTAGGCACTGGAGATTCTGTCTTTGGGATGCTGGGAAGCTTTGCAAAATCACTACAAAATCAATCGGGAAAATACATGGTAAAGATAGCAAACATGGTTAATGCTACAGCTATAACCATACCCTCTGACGAAGTTTCCTCAGGAGTAGTTATTTGTGCAAGAGATGGAATTGAGGATGGCCTCTCTGCTTTAAAGCTGGCAGAGCAATTAAAAGACATTTATGAAATGCCTGTTTTATATAAAAATTATTTTGAAGAGTCATATAGGAGAAGGAAGGACAATATTATATTTTCTTTGAGAGGAGTTTAGACATGAAGTTAAAGGAAGGTATAACCTATATCCATGAGCATATAACCATTGATTTGTCAGGCATTAAGCAGGATTTAGACTGCCGGCTTGATTGTGAAAAGGAAACCATCGAGGAATTTATTAGACTAAAAAAACAGGGAACAGCAAATGTTGTTGATGTTACTAATAGAGGAATGGGAAGAAATATAGAATATGCATTAAGAGTACAGGAGGCAAGCGGAATAAATATCATTTTTTCAACAGGTTATTACAAGGAACCCTTTCTTCCTGAGGAAGTTTATAGGCTTTCAGAGAAGGAATTAAGCAGGATTATGTGTAATGAAATTCTTCATGGTATAGAAGGAAGTTCTGTAAAGGCAGAGTTAATTGGTGAAGTTGGAACAAGCCTTAATAGAATTACTGAGATGGAAGAGAAGGTATTAGAAGCAGCGGCCCGTACGCATTGTGAAGTAGGAAAGCCTATATCAACTCATACAACTCTTGGAACAGTAGCACTTGAACAGATAAACCTTTTTAAAAAATATAGAGTGGATTTAAATAAGGTTATTATTGGCCATGTTGATTTAAGTGGAGATATTGAATATATTTTAAGGATTATAGATTCAGGAGTATATGTCGCCTTTGATACAGTGGGAAAGATTAACTATATGCCTGAGGAAAAAAGGCTTGAAATGCTTAAGGAGATCTGTCGAAGAGGGCTTTCTGACAGAGTGATGATGTCAATGGATATAACACGAAAATCACATCTTAAGAATCAAAATGGACTGGGTTACGATTATTTATTAAATAGCTTTATTCCATATATAAAAGAAAACGGCATTAGTCAAGAGCATATAGACCTTATGACTAAGTATAATCCAGTTAAGTTTTTTGAGGGTTAAAGTCCTAAATGAATTTTAAGGAACAATTAGCGAGCAGAAGCGAGTAATCTTTAATTGCTCAGGCTTCCGACTGGAAGGAGGTTGAAGTCCTAAATGGACTTCAACGGGTAATCTGTGAGTGATAACGAACACTATAGATTACCCAGTGTTTCGAATGAAAGGAGAAAAAGATGAATACCTATCCACTAGAGTCTATTACCCTTGAACAGGCTAAAACACTTCAGTTTAAGCTAATTGATTTGATAACAAGTGAATTTAGAGGAAAAGAAATATTGTCCTTAGGAGACCTAGGGGTGACATCAGGTATAAACAAGCCTACAGCTACTTTAAAGGCGGAAAAGGTCCTAGCCAAATTTTTTGAAGCAGAGGAAGTAGTGTTAGTTAGAGGAGCAGGAACAGCAGCTATAAGATGGGGACTTTTAAGTATGATTAGACCGGGACAAAACCTTCTCGTACATGATGCTCCAATTTATCCTACAACTAAGGTTACTATTGACTCTATGGGACTTAACCTTATAAAAGCCGATTTTAACATCACTGATAATATATTGGAAGCTTTAAAGGTAAATAAGGTGAATGGAGTATTAATACAGTATACGAGGCAGAAAATTGATGACAGCTATGATATCACCAAAGTAATAGAAACAATAAAAGGCTTTGATAAAAGTCTGCCTATATTAACTGATGACAATTATGCTGTTATGAAGGTAAGAAACATTGGAGTTCAGTGCGGGGCTGAGCTTTCCGCCTTTTCCTTGTTTAAGCTTTTAGGGCCTGAAGGTATAGGCTGTGTTGTTGGCAGGAAGGAATATATAGATAAGATAATTAGCTGGAATTATTCAGGAGGCGGACAGGTTCAAGGACATGAGGCTATGGAACTATTAAGAGGGCTTGCATATGCTCCTGTGGCCCTTGCAATCCAAGCTGAGGTAAGCGAGGAAATAGTAAGAAGACTTAATAAGGGTGAAATTGAGGGAGTTAAAAATGCTTTCATAGCTAACGCACAGTCAAAGGTTGTGTTGGTAGAATTTGAAAAGGATATTGCAAAAGATGTACTTAGAGAAGCAGAGCTTCTAGGAGCTGCACCAAATCCAGTGGGAGCAGAATCCAAGTATGAATTTGTGCCTATGTTTTACAGGGTATCAGGTACCTTCAGAGCAGCAGATAAGGCCTTGGAAAACAGGATGATCAGAATAAACCCAATGAGAGCAGGAGCAGATGGCGTATTAAGGATATTAAATGAAGCGTTAGATAGAGTGTAGCTTAAAGGAGGCGGTAGATTTGTTTTTAGATGTAACCATGCGAAGAAATCCAAATTTAATGAAAGCAGCCTTTGAGTTACATCAGGAAGGCAAAATTAGCCCTGATACTTATGTTTTAGATTTAGATGCGATTATAATCAACGCGAAGAAAATAAAGTCTGAAGCTGATAATTACGGAGTAAAACTATATTTCATGACAAAGCAGTTTGGAAGAAATCCCTATGTAGCCAATGAGCTAATGAAGCTTGGATATGATGGGGCTGTAGCAGTAGATTTCAGAGAAGCAGAGGCTCTAGGAGAAGCCGGGGTTAAGCTTGGCCATGTCGGTCATTTGGTTCAAATCCCTTCTAATAGGATAGAAGGCATATTAATGAAAAGACCAGAAGTTATTACAGTTTACTCTTATGAAAAAGCAAGGGATATTTCAAAAGCTGCCCGCAGGCTTGGTATAAACCAAAAGCTTATGCTTCGAGTGCTGGATTACAATGATATCCTATATCCGGCCCAGTACGGCGGTTTTTATTTGGAAATCCTTGAACAGGAGGCAGGAAGAATAATGGAGCTTCCTAATATAGGCATACATGGAATAACAAGCTTTCCATGTTTCTTATATGATGAGGAGTCAAGGCAGATAAAAGAAACTCGAAATATAAACACAGTCTTAAAAGCTAAGGATATATTAGAAAAAAAGCTATCTATTAAGTTAGGCCAGGTAAATCTTCCATCAGCAACCTGCGTAAGCAGTATAAAGGAAATTGCTAAATTCGGTGGAACTCATGGAGAGCCGGGGCATGGGCTGCTTGGTACTACCCCTTTTCATGCAGCTAAGGATGAAGAGGAAATACCGGCTGTGGTCTATGTAAGCGAGGTTTCTCACAACTTGGATAATCATGGCTATATCTATGGGGGGGGGCATTACAGGCGCTCACATATGAAGGAAGCTTTAATAGGCAGCTCCTTTGAGGCTTCAAATAAATTCACATTAAGTGAAATGGACAGCCAGAGTATAGATTATTATTTAACCTTTAATGGCAATTCAAAGATTGGTAGTACTGCGGTGCTTGCTTTTAGAACTCAGATTTTTGTAACAAGAAGCGAGGTTGCCGTAATTAAAGGAGTGAAGGCTGGAAAACCCGAGCTTATAGGTATATATAGCAGCTTGGGTAAATCGATAAGGAGGGATGCTAAGTGGGCAGGTTTATAGTTATTGTCTTAGATGGTTTTGGTGTAGGATATACAGATGATGTTATGGAAGTAAGGCCCCAAGACTTAGGAGCTAACACTTTTCAGCATATACTGATGAAAGTTCCAGGTCTTAAGCTTCCCACACTAGAAAGAATGGGAGTAATGAATGCCTTGGGCAGCGAATCTAAAGAAATGAAATACAGTCCTAAGGCAACCTATGGAGTTTCCGGGCTGATGCATTTTGGAGCAGATACCTTTCAAGGGCATCAGGAAATCATGGGTACGAAGCCTAAAAGGCCAAAGATACAGCCTTTTTCAAAGGTTATTGATAGGGTGTATGAAGCATTGATTTCAGCAGGGTACAAAGTAGAATATGTGGGAGACAAACTAAAATTCCTGCTCGTAAACGGATGTGTAACCGTTGCGGATAACCTTGAGGCAGACTTAGGACAAATCTATAACCTCACCGCGGCCTTAGACCTTATAGATTATCAAGAAGTACTCAAAATTGGAAGGGTAGTTAGAGGCGCTGTTGATGTATCAAGGGTTATACCCTTCGGAGGAAAGAAAGTAACTGTTGATGATATATTTAAGGCGGTGGAGATAAAAGAAGATAAGTATATTGGAATAAATGCTCCTAAATCAGGAGTGTATAATGAAACCTACCAGGTTATTCATTTAGGCTATGGGGTTAATTCGGAAACGCAGGCTCCAACTATACTTGGCAGGGCAGGTATCCCTGTTGTACTTCTAGGAAAAGTTGCTGATATAGTTGAAAACAGATACGGAACCAGCATACCCTGTGTAGATACTGAAAAGGTTATGAAGTTTACAATTGAGGCTATAGAAGGAACTAATGATGGCTTTATATGTACCAATGTGCAGGAAACAGATCTTTCAGGACACGCTGAAGATCCTTACAGATATGCGGAAAAGCTTACTGTTGCAGATAAATATATAGGCGAAATAATAAAGTATATGAATAAAGAAGATATTTTAGTAATTATGGCTGATCACGGAAATGACCCAACCATAGGCCACAGCCACCATACAAGAGAAAAAGTACCGGTTTTGGTTCATGGCAGCAACTTTAAAAAAGGATTTATTGGATATAGGGGCAGTCTTTCTGATGTTGGTGCTACGGTGGTTGATTATTTTGGACTGAAAGGACTGGAGAATGGGCAGTCTTTTCTTTAAGTATAATCAAAAAATAAAAATTATTACATTTTTTCAGTTAAAGATAGTTGCAATTATTCAAGTTATAAAACCCAGTATAACGATTCAATATGTACCTCAGCTACAGATACTTGTTATAAACATAAAAAATTAATTAATAAGCAGCACTAGACTAAGTTAGATTAATCTAGTGCTGCTGATATTATTTATTTGCAAAACTACCTAAGTTCGCAGGAATGTACTTATTGAGAACATATATATATATCCAGTCACTTTGCATATAAGGTTGTATCTGAGGTTATCCTATCTGCTGCAAAATCCCAGGTAGGGTGGCTTCTATTAATGAGTACACTTTAAATTGCGGGGTAATGCCGCCAAATACCTTTGGCTCTACAGACGGGGCATTTCCTAAAAACTTTGCAGCAGTCAAGTTATTACAATATGAAAATGCTCCATAATTAATAACAGTTACACTTTTAGGGAGCGTAATATTTGTCAAATTGCTGCAATTAGAAAATGCAGAGTCACTAAATTTAATTATTTTCCAGAAATAGTTATCCCTGAAACACATATATAAGGTAGAACTGTAGAGCCGTAGTCTATTGTTTCAGATGAAATTCTCCTTATATTATTGAAGGCTTCATAAAGATTTCCGGAAACCATAGTTTCACTTATAGGATATTTAATTTCTCCGTTTTCTATATAGTAGCTGTTTTTTGCAACTCCTGAGAAGTCGCCGTTGGAGCTTGGCTGACCGCCAGAAAATCTTGCAAGCAGTATGCCTTTTTCAATACCTTTAACAATATCATTAAAGCTTTCTGTTCCAGGATCTATAACATAACAGCCACCTTCATTTTTAGCTCTCTCACGACCAGTTTTCTTTGAGCCGTAATTGCTTAGCATAAAGCTCTTTAAAATTCCAGTATCAATTATTGTCACATCCTCAGCTTCAAAACCCTCAGAGGTTACATGATAGCCATCGCTTATTTCCTTAGAAACAGGCTTTGAATGTATTGAAAGTACTTCACTTGCAACCTTTTCGTTCAGCTTATCCTTAAGTATGCTTGTTCCTGATATTAAGGAGCCGTCTCTTAAGAAGGTATCAATATATGCATTTAAAAGCTCGCTTAGGCAATCTGGAGTTATAATAACATCTCCTTGGAATTTTCCTTCTAAGGTTTTTGTATCTAGTTGTTCAACAGATTGCTTTAAGAGAGTCTTTACACTTCCGCAGTCCATTAATTCCTTTTCCAGTTTGAGCATTGAACTTCCGCTGGCATTAAAGGAGGAACTCTTTTCTCCTTCCTTAGCAGCAAACATAGAGCTGAAGTTATATACTCCTGTGGACTCTTTAAAATTTACTCCATTAGAATTTGCTAAATACATAACACCTGAATCAAAGGACATAATGGTATCCATGAGATTTATAGATGGATAATTTTCTTTAACAGTTCTTATATAACTTTTGAGAAGATCATACATTCTGTCCATGACAGGCTCGCTGTCTCCATTTGTAAATTCCTTAGGTGCCTGATAAGGAGCTATATCGTAAGCTTCGTCAGCATCTGAGTTTGAGCTTAATTCAAAAACAGTTTTTACCGCTTCCTTTATTGAAGCTTCATCGGTTTTATTTATAGAAATGGTGCCTTTCTTATTATCCTTTATTACGGTTAAAACCAAAGCAGTATCAAGGGTAGTACGTAAAAGTGATATTGCTCCGCTTTCAACATTCATTTCATATTTTTTATTTCTATACAGCATGCATTGAGCCTTATCTGCTCCAAAATCTTTAAGAGAATTTAGGCAATAGCTTACTATTTCTCTATCTATCATGTTATCTACCCCCTATATTAACTTTGCATTTGATGGCAGGGCCGCCCATTCCAACAGTTATAGGCTGTTTCTTGCCGCACATTCCGCCGTTTAGCCAAACCATATCATCGGAAACCATAGTTGTACTCTTTAAAACATCAAAGGCAATTCCTGATATAGTTGTATCTTTTATAGCTCTTCCAAGCCTGCCGTTCTTTATTTCATAGCCCAGCACAATCCCAAACATGAACTCGCTTGTTGTATCAGCCTGACCATTGTTTGTATTCATAAGATAATAGCCATCTTCTATGGAGGCAATCATGTCCTCAAGCTTGCTTGTTCCGGGAAGAATTGCGGTATTTCTCATTCTTATAAGGGGCTCATCATTAAATTTAAAAGCTCTTGCATTGCCCTTTGGAACATCCCCAAAATGCCTTGCACTTTCTTTGTTGTGCATATATCCTTTAAGAGTTCCATTTTCTATGATAACAACATCTTCTGCTGTAGTTCCTTCATCATCCATAAAAATAGGAACAGGGCATATTTTCCCCTCATAGGTATGAGCATAGTCAACAAGGCTTACAAGAGGGCTTGCCACCTGCTTATTCATATAGCTTCCTGCAATTGAACCCCCAAGTACGAGGTCAGCTTCTGTAGTATGTCCAATAGCTTCATGTGCAAGAATTCCAGCTAAGTTAGGATGCAGCACACATTCCTTTAAGCCTGCTTCAGCATAAATACCTTCACTTTTATTTATTAAGTGTTCATATAAGCTGTCTATTTTTTTGTAAAAGTCCTTTGGAGATGAAAAGTTATCTTCAAACTGGCCAAGTCCTCCGAAAACATCGTATAAACTTATAGGTTCCTCATTTTTTACTACAGTCATAGAGATAATAAAGTTAGAACGAGGCAAAAGAGAATAAAGGCAAGCACCATCAGAGGTTATGAGCGATTTTTCCATGTCAAGACATCTAAGGCTAACAACTCTTTCGCTTAGGTTTGGATACTTGGATGCCATATAGGAATCAACTTCTCTTATGAAATCCATAATCTCCTGCTGTGATAATCTTGTCTTCTGTGTGCCAAAGTTTTTTTCAAAGGAATCTGCTGTTCCATTAAAAAACGCTTTGTTTCTTTTCTCTCTGGAATCAAGGAAAACAGCATTATCACTAGCTGCTTTTATTACAGATTTTATACTTTCTTCGTCAACCTCGGCACTGGAAGCAAAGCCCCAGGAACCTCCTTTATATGTTCTCGCACTAACCCCATTTGTAATATCCTTAGCGTTTCCTACTAAATTTCCATTCAGGAAGGTTATATTAAGTGTCCTATTCTCCTGAACTCTCAGCTCGGTATATTGAGATATAAAGCTTGAATACTTGTTTAAGTTTTTTAGAATCAAATTTAATTCCTCCTTTTGTCGGAACACTGGGCAGTCTAAAACGCTCGTTCCCACTCGCAGACTACCCGCTAAAGTCCATTTAGGACTTTAGCCTCCTTTCAATACAAATATTATATCATTTTACAATATGTGGTGGAAGTGAAAGAAATATTATAGAAATTTTGTTTATCTATTGAAGTAGCTGCAAAATTAATATTTCATGAAGCTTTAATAAGAAACAAATAAAAAAGCCGTACCTGATTAAGATACGGCTGTAGTTTTTATGAGAAGCCTAGTGCTGCTTTAAATTAGTTTCTCTGCAATAAACTTAGAGGAAATCCTTTTTATCAATATATAATCAAGTACTAGGAGAACTCCGCCCCCTATAAACATTGCAAGGCTGCTAAGGAGTAATACACCTGTCATTTGACCTACCAATAAAAGAAGCACTGGAAGAACAAGAAGACCACTTACCTGCTGGGCTTCTTGGAAGGTTTCTGATTTTGCAGATACCATCACAGTAAATATTAGGGATAACAAATTGATTGCAGGTGAAATCCATAGTATAATTATGAGCCATTTTATATCAGGGAAAATAAGCCCTCCAAAATATATGAACCCTCCTATATTAAATACAATGCCAAAGACTATAAAGGAAAGCAAGGTTATGATATAAGATGGAATAAAAACTCCTAAAATCTTAGCCCTTAAAAGCTGTTCCATAGATATTGGCGTGTAAAGAAGAGACTCCATAGTTTTATGTTCCTTTTCTCCCACAAAGCTGCTGGCTCCGATAACTCCTGAGCACATTATTGGAATTATTAGAAAGTAAGATGGAAACATATAATTTATGGTTACTTTTATTAAAAGCTGTGCCGGAGTATAGGCTGTATACTCAGAAGGTAATTTTTTTATAAGAGGACCAAGCTTTGTGATCATGCTTGAATCCTTTCCAATAAAGCTGGCACCTATAAGTATTGCCAGTGGTATAATTACCATCAGCACAATTGGTACAATAGTCATAGGCATAATAACCTGTTTTGAACTTGTTATTTCATTTATATCTTTATCTATCAAGGCTTTTTCACTTCTATTCATTTTCTACCCTCCTAAGTCTAAATGGTTACATCCTCGGATGTACCTTTGATGTATTTAAAGTACAGTTGTTCTAGTGACCATTTTTGCTGCACTGCTTCATAAATTTCTCCGCCACTTGTCAGTATACCTTGCAGTAGAGTATTTACATCTTTGTCTCCTAAAATAGCTTTGCTGTACATATCATTACCTTCATGGATAAATCCAAACTTATCAGAAATATTTTTGCCTCTGATTTTTAATTGAAGGGAAGCATTTTTTCTTGAAGCAAGCTCGTCAAAGCTGCCTAAGCCAAGGACATTGCCATTGTTTATAAAACCATAAAGTGTACAAATATCTTCAGCATATTTTAATTGATGGGTACAAAGAAAGATCGTAACCTGATTTTCCTCTGCGAGTTCTTTTATAAGCCTAGTAACATTTAGCGCATTTTCCGGGTCCAGTCCGGAAGTAGGTTCATCAAGAAATAAAATTTGAGGATTGTGAACTAAGGCCAGTGCTAAGGAAACTCTCTTTCTCATTCCTGTACTGAAAGACTTTACCTTTTTATCTTTTACATCAAATAGCTCTAGTCTTTTTAATATAAAACCAGTACGTTCTTTAAGCGCTTTTTCTTCAATTCCATGCATTCTCCCAAAGAACATAAGATTTTGCTCTGCAGTAAGATTTTCATAACAGGAGGAACTTTCAGTCATTACCCCGCATAATCTGTGAATCTCAAGATTATTTTCCCCCACAGGTATTCCTAAGATTTCAGCATGCCCTGAGGTTTTTGAAAGAATTCCATTAAGAATTCTAACTGTAGTGGTCTTCCCCGAACCATTAGGGCCAAGAAAGCCAAATATCTCACCTTTTGGTATGCTTAAACTTATATTGTTTAAAGCATTAGTCTGACCGTCATAGGACTTTTTAAGATTTTCTACATTTATTGCATTCATTTTTTTCTCCTTTCACTCGAAACACTGGGTAGTTTAAGACGCTCGTTATCACTCGCAAACTACCCGTTAAAGGTCATTTAGACCTTTAACCTCCCTTCACTCGAAACACTGAGAATCTATCCATTAAACTCCATTAACAACTTTATTTTTACAATTATTAAACGTACAATCGTGAAAAAAGTTCAAAAAATATTTAATTTATTAGATAAGCATATGAAAGAGAATTAATATATAATAATCACTTGAATAATAATAATAATTAATAATATACTTATTTCAGTAGATGAACTTTTTTCGTTTAAATACGTTAAAGTATTAGGAAGGTGAGGCGGAGAGTGCTTGTATGAAATAGAATTAATAAATAAAGCAAAGCAGGGAAACAAAAGTGCTCTTAATACACTTCTTTCTGATAACCTTCCGCTGCTTAAAGGTTACATAATAAAAATGACCGGCAATGCCGAACTTTCTCAGGATATTATTCAAGAAGCCATGCTTAAGGCGGTGCTGAATATTCATAAATTTAAGCCAGAGGCAAAGTTTTCAACTTGGCTAATTACAATAGCTACTAATGTTTATAGGGATTACCTCCGAAAAAATAAAGAGCTTGAGCTCATAGACGAGTGTATTCCTTCAAAGGAAATGAGTCCCGAAGAGCTAACTATAAGCAAGCTTCAGTATAAGGATATTATAGAAATTTTAAAAGCTATACCCTATGAAAAGAGAGCTGTATTTATACTAAAACATTATTATGGTTATAAATATGAAGAGATTGCAAAGATATTGGATTGTCCTGTTGGCACAGTTCGTTCAAGACTTCATAACACTATAAAATATATAATTCATGAATTAGAGAGGAGGAAGCTGGTCTAATGAAGAAAGACATCATAGAAAATAATATAATTGATAACTATTATAAAGAAGCTTCTTATTCGGAACATTTAACTTCAGAGACTGATGAGCTGTTTAACAAGAAGCTTAATAATTCCTTAGAAAAGATGGATATAGTAGATTCTTTAGATTTTCCTATGGATATTAATATTTTAGAAGTTATAAATAATGCAGAGGCAATAAAAGCTAAGAAAAAGCTTAGAAAGGAATACCTTATTTTTATTTCTATTTGTCTCGTAATAGTATCTTCATTTATCTTCCTTGCATTTAATGTAGATATAAAAATTATAATATATGCAGAAGTTGCAATATCTGTTTTTCTTCCTCTAACTCTAATACCAATAGCTGCAAGGGTTAAACTAAAGGGGGTTCAAAGATGACAAGAAATCAGCTGATATTAGTTTTGATTATTGTAAGCCCTTTACTATTGGCACAGGCTGCCTGGATATTTTCAGATGCACGAAAAAGAGAGGAAAAGTACTACTGGCTTTGGGGACTTTTTGGCCTTATAAACGTTCCTCAATCACTTATTGTTTATTTAATTGTAACAAGAATAATATTAAATAGAAATAAAGACACTAATAAGCTTCCATAATTTTATATTATGAAGGCTTTTTATTTATAGTTTTGACAGTGTGGGAATTTACAAGGGTGAGATGATATAGAGGAACCTATCTTTAAATGTATGTAAATTTCATATTAAGGCAGGTTATATTAGGAGATCTACTCTCCCTACTTTAATTATACCATATCCAAAAAAATATTTACAGACTGTTATTTAGGTCATTTTGCGAGTATACTTAAAAAGCATTTTATGAAGGCTTCAAACACTAAAAGGAGGCTGATGTAGGTATGAGCATTAACGACTTTGAATGGAAATCAGAAAAGGAATGGCTTCAGAAGGTACTTAAAGAGGCACAAAGGCAGCTTGACGAAAAGCTTCACTACAAGGATAGGTTTAGAAAAGATGCACTTGAAACTCAAAAGGAGTTATGGGAGGAGCTCGGCTCTGTTTCTGTAACCAACGGTCTGGAGCAGATTGTAAGTTTTATGGGCTTCATCGACAGAATGAAATATCAAAAGAGAAATCATGAAATTACAAGAAGGCTTCAGGAAACCTATGAGAGAATGCTTAAGTCTCCCTATTTTGGAAGAATTGATTTTCTTGAAAACGGGGAGGATAAAGTTGAGAAGTGCTATATTGGATTATCAAATCTTATAAATGAAGATTATGATTTTCTTATTTATGACTGGAGAGCTCCGGCTTCAAGCATGTTTTATGATTATGAAATAGGAAAGGCAAGCTATAAATGTCCTGAAGGGACTATAGAAGGAGAGCTGACCTTAAAAAGACAGTATAAAATAAGTAATGGCAATATTGAATATATGTTTGACAGTAACCTTAAGATAGATGATGAAATACTCCAGGACATTTTAGGTAAAAGCACCGACAATAAGATGAAGGCCATAGTAACAACTATTCAAATGGAGCAGAACAAGGTAATCCGCAATGAAGAATACAAAAACCTAATTGTTCAGGGGCCTGCAGGAAGCGGAAAAACCTCTATTGCTCTTCATAGAATAGCATATCTTCTTTATAAGCACCGCGCTAAGATAACGCCTCAAAATATAGTAATATTTTCACCCAATGATATCTTTAATGATTATATATCAAACGTTCTGCCTCAGCTTGGAGAAGACAACATGCTCCAGACAACCTTTAAGGAATATATGCATAAGGCTTTAGGGAATAAATTTATTAAAGAAAATTATTCTGATATGATGGAATATATTCTTACCTCAAAAAAGCATTTGGATTATGAAAAGAGAATTAAAAATATAAAATACAAGTCTTCACTTGAGTTTATAGATGTACTAAAGCAATATGCAGCAAAAGTAGAAAAGGCTGGTAGAAACTTTAAGGATATAGTCTTTAGAGATAAATTAGTAATATCTAAAAATGAACTTGAGGAGCTGTATTATAAGGATTATATAAACCTTCCTTTCAAAAGAAGGCTTGATAAGATTAAAGAAAGAGCTTTATTCCTTCTAAAGCCTTTTGAAAAAGAAAGGATAAATGAAATTTATGATGAACTTTGGAATACAGGTTCTTTTGTAGATGAGATGGAAGCTAAAGAAAAAGCTATTGCTTCAGTTAGGGAAGAAACAAAGAATATATATGAGGAAGTTAGCAGGATTACAAGGTTTGATTTAATGAATATATACAGGAAGCTGTTTAAAAATCTAGACAGTGAAGTCAAAGAATATACCTTAAAGAATTTAGGAGCTAACATTCTTAACTACGAGGACCAGCCCCCGCTGTTATATCTAAAAGGGGTTTTTGGTGACCTTCCTAAAACCTCGGACATTAAATATGTAATTATAGACGAAGCTCAAGACTACACACCTCTGCAGTATGAAATCTTTTATCAGCTTTTTAATCAAGCAAGTATAACAATGCTGGGAGATCTTAATCAATCCATTAATCCATTTATGAATGTGGGGAGCTATGATAATATTTCGCATATATTTCCACAGGATAATACCTGCATAATAAACCTTACGAAGAGCTATAGATCTACAATGGAGATTACTGAGTTTTCAAGAAGGATTCTCAATCATGAGGTCAATGCAGAGTATGTGGAAAGAAGAGGGGATAAGCCAATAGTGCTTGGTTTTAATGATGAAGAGCCTATAAATGAAAGAATTCTTAGAGATATTGAAATGTACAGGGAGCAGGGGTATAAATCCATTGGCATTATAACAAGAACTACAAAGGAAGCAGACAGAGTATACAGCTTCTTAAAAGACAAAACAGAGGTTAAAGCTCTAATAAAAGATGATGATGAGTATATAAACGGCGCCCTTGTTATACCCGCCCATCTTGCAAAGGGTCTGGAGTTTGACGTAGTACTTATCTATAATGCAGGAGATGAAAACTACAGCTGCGAAGAGGAAAGACTGCTGTTTTATACAGCCTGCACAAGAGCACTTCATAAGTTAAGTGTATACTACACAGGAAAGCTGACTCCACTGCTAGACAGAATAGCTTAGGATTAACTATTGAGAACCTTACCTCAATCTGTTGTGGTTTCGAAGTAAAAATTGAGCAAAAGTGGGGCTGAAAAAGTGCATTTTTCAGCCCTATTTTTTGTGGGGTTTTATAGAAGAAATAGAGATTTTTGATGATGCCATTTATAATCCTTCTTTCCTCAGATTTCTTTTTTCATGTAGATCAGGTTTGCAATCAGTGCAGAAATTGTCAGTAACACCAGTCCGATCAGAATGCCAAATATGGGGATCAGAACTTGATTTTCCGTGAAATACCGCATGACTTGGCCTAGATTGCTAATGAAATTCGTTTTTTTCGTCATGAATAAGATTAACACCGCGATTACGTACATCGGTAGCATCGTGAAAACGTAGGCTTTCGCAAAGGAAAATTTGAGATAAATCGGATAGGAGACGCCGACGGCAAAGCAGAAATAGCTAAAAGCCAACATAAGTGTGGCCCAGAATGTGAATGGATCCAAACTTACGTTCATTATTGGTGGAACTGCTGTTAATTTTGAACTGTACTTTTTCTGTTTCATATTTAGTTGCTTATAAAATTTATAAGAATAGAATTATAACTTTTGCTTATCGTAAAGAATTAAAGGGCATGCCAGTGGCTTACCCTTAATTATTGTTTCACATCCATAATTGTTTTTGAGCAAAAGTGAATTAATTACTATATTTTTTTTAGTTTGATGTTGCTAATCATTAAATACGAAGCAATACATAATATTATTGCAATAACAATAATATTAATCATTATAGCTGCATTAATGAAAATATAAATAAGATAATATACTGCCATAAAACATCCAACCACAGTAATAGGCACTCCAGTAAATACCCCATTAAAATCAAATGCATTATATCTTGCCAGCCTATAAGCTCCAGCTATCGGCATGAGAATAGTTATAATATACCCGATTAAAGAATAGGAAATAAGGTTACAAATATAGAATGTCAGCACAGACGGGGCCACACCAAATGATATTACATCCGCCAGTGAATCCAGCTCTTTTCCTAGAGTATTTTCCACTCCAAAAAAACGTGCAACGCGTCCGTCATATCTATCAAATAGGGCTGAAATAAGAATGAATAAACTGGAAAAAAGGAAATTTCTCTCGGATGCCATTAGTATAGAAAGCACACCAAAGATTAGATTGCCAAATGTGAATATATTAGATAAATTTTCTTTTCTAGGTAATTTAGGAATATTAACACCTCCTGTTTTTTATATCATAGTTAATTATAGATTAATTCGCGATAGATTGCTATAAAATCCTTCAAGTATTCAGAGTAATTACTTTATACCATTATTCTGCGGTTTTTATAACTTAAATATTCATATTGCTAAATGCATACATCCTAAAACTAATACCAATGCCATTCTAAACATAACCTACTGATAGTTATATGCCCTGTAAAACACTTCCTAAAACATAATATTAAAGAAAAGCGGAACACTAAGGATTAGATTACTAAAGGAAGGGATGAATTTCGTGGTTTCTAATTCTAATATTTCTGTTTATAGTGAAATAGGAAATCTAAAGTGTGTACTTCTTCATTGCCCTGGAGAAGAGGTTGAGAATATAGTTCCGGATTATTTAAGAAGATTATTATTTGATGAAATTGTTTTTTTAAAACAGGCAAAAAAAGAGCATAATCAATTTGCAGATATTTTGCGCAATGAAGGTGTAGAAGTTCTATATCTTACTGATCTTATGGCAGATATTTTAGAGGACCATAAGGTTAGAGATGAGTTTTTGAAAGAATTTATGGAAGAAGGAAAAGTGGTTACTGAGGGGCTTCAGGAAGCTATTATTGAGCTGTTTAGCGGTTGTTCACCACAGGAGCTAATAAGAAAATGCATAGCTGGTATTAGAAAAGAAGAGCTTAATCATATTAAACCCAAGTCACTGGGTGATATGGTTAAAAATCCATATCCTTTTTATCTGGATCCTATTCCTAATATGTATTTTCAAAGGGACCCTTTTGCATCTATTGGATCGGGTATTTCTTTAAATGTTATGGCCAATGAGACACGAAATAGAGAAACTATATTTGCAAAATATATATTTGATAATCATCCTAGATTCAAGAATGTGCCAAGGTGGTATAACAGAAACAAAACTCATCCAATTGAGGGTGGAGATATTTTAGTTCTTTCTGATAAGGTTTTAGCTATTGGAATAAGTGACAGAACAGAACCAATAGCAATTGAAAGGCTAGCACATAAACTGTTAAGTTCAGAGGAGCCTTTTGAAACAGTTTTAGCTTTTGATATTCCTAAAACAAGAGCCTATATGCATTTAGATACAGTATTTACTATGGTGGATTATGATCAGTTTACTATATATTCCGGTATTGAGGACCCTTTAGATGTATATAGTATTCATAAAGGAAAAAATGATGAAATCAAAATAAAGTATGAATATGAAGAGTTGTCTAGTATATTGAAAAGACATCTAAACCTAACCGCAGTAAATCTAATAAGGTGCGGTAATGGTGATCGCATTGCAGCAAGCAGAGAGCAATGGAATGACGGAAGCAATACACTTGCTGTAGCTCCCGGCAAAGTAATTTGTTATAATCGTAATCATGTAACCAACGAAACCTTAAGGAAAAATAATATAGAAGTGCTAGAGTTTGATTCCTATGAATTATCTAGAGGCCGTGGAGGGCCAAGATGTATGAGCATGCCTTTAATTAGGGAAAAATTTAGCAAAGAAAACAAGAACAAGATCAGGTATTAGTATTTTAAAGTTTGATAATAAACAGGTAAAAACCTCCGATAATAAGTTTACGGAGAACCGTATCATAAGTAATTGAGGTTTTTCTATAAATGCTTAGTGTTGCAACACTAAGCATTTATTCCTGAGCCTTGTTTTCTTTTAGAAGTTTTGTTTATTTTTATGCTTTTCATCAATATACTTTTTAACCGCTAACGCAAATGCAATTAGGGCCGCCACTCCGCATATAACCCAAAGTCCAAGCTTGGAAGCCTTGTCTATGTTTTGTCCTAGTACAGAATATACAATTGTTGCAGGGAGTTGTCCGATTCCTGTGGACCATAAAAAACTCCAGAGACTTATGCTAGTAAGTCCGGCAGCATAACTAACTGCATCAAAGGATATAAAAGGCAGAAGCCTTGCAATTAAGATTGCATAAGGACCGTACTTATTGAAAAATTTATCTGAGATATCAAGAGCTTTCTTGCCTACAAACTTTTCAGCAGCAGGTCTTCCGTAAAGCTTTGAGATATAATAGCAAAGGATGGCTCCAAGCATAGCACCGCTCCAGGATAATATTGCGCCAAAGAACCAACCGAACAGCCATGCATTAGCAAAGGTTATTATAAAGGCAGGAAGAGGTGCTGCAATGGATTGAAACATCATAAGTACAAGTGATACAACTGGTGCCCATGCTCCAAAGGATTTAATATATTCCTTCATGGTGCTTATATCCAGCATGGAAAATAAAACAACTAGCTTCTTTACCGTTGTATTTACCTGTGGAACAAATAAATAAAGGCAAAT
The DNA here is from genome assembly GCF_016765585.1 of Clostridium rhizosphaerae. Lineage (GTDB taxonomy): Bacteria > Bacillota > Clostridia > Clostridiales > Clostridiaceae > Clostridium_AT > Clostridium_AT rhizosphaerae. Next base: position 163,024 of record NZ_JAESWC010000001.1, on the reverse strand, counting down.
AATTAGCAGCAGGAAACCTAATTTGATTAAAGTGGATTTTTTAAGCGTCAATATAATCCCTCCAAATTTTAATGAAAGTCTCTTTAAAGCAAACTAGCGTGCATAAAATACTGCTTTGCTAAAATCTAAAACTACACTTACTAAAGAATTAATCTGAGAAAAATTTGTGTCTGAAGTAAAACCTTTTAGTTCAATATCTTTAGCAGTTATAGAATAATAACTTCTATCGCCAGCATATCTTAAGCTGGAAATTACTCCTTCAATAGAATCAGGGAGCTTTTCCTTAGAAATATGTATATGTTCCCTGTGAAGCATTGCTGTAACTTCACCTCTATAATGAGCGGAACCTTTGCCTAAAACTTCATAATTGTCTCCTATATTAAAGCTTCCTAAACAGCAGTTGAATACACTATCTTCTATAGTTCCTTCTATATAATTTTTTTCACCAAGGAAATCAGCAGCCTCCAGGCTTTCAGGGCGTTCATAAATTCTTTGTGGAGTATCGCACTGATTAATACTTCCATTAAGCAGCAGTGCAATTCTGTCAGAAAGCATAAAAGCTTCTTCTTTGTCATGAGTAACTAAAATAGTAGTGATGTAAAGCTTTTGGTGAAGCTTCCTAATAAGCTCACGCATTTCCTGCCTTAGAGTTATATCAAGGCTCGAGAAGGGTTCATCTAAAAGAAGCAGGCTTGGATTTACAGCCAGGGCTCTTCCTATAGAAGCTCTCTGCCTTTGTCCCCCGGAAAGTTCGTCAGAATATTTCTTTTCGCAGCCTTGAAGCTTTAGAAGCTCAACTATTTCTTGGACCTTTTCAGTTCGTACTTTTTTATTAACTCCAGCCATCTTAAGTCCGAAGCCTATGTTTTCCTCAAGATTTAAATGAGGAAAAAGCAGAGATTCCTGAAAAACAATAACGGTTCCTCTCTTATTTATAGGAACTTCCTTAATAGATTTGCCATCAACAAGTATATCGCCAGCTTCTATCTTATGAATTCCAGCTATGATTTTCAGCAAGGTGCTCTTGCCAGAACCGGATGGGCCAAGAAGAGAGAGAAATTCTCCTTCTTTAACAGAAAGATTAATGTAACGAAGCACCTTCTGCCCATTAAAGCTTTTGGAAATATCAATAAGTTCTATTTTCTTCATAATTTAATCACCTTAAATGTATAGATGTCCTTCTATTTTATAGTAGTTCTTAAGCATTTTCTCAAATATAAGAAGAAAAACAAAGGAAACAGATATAAAAACTATGCTGAGAGCCCCAGCCATAGTCTGGTCTCCATCTTGAATAAAAGGAAACATAATAATTGCTAAAGTCATAACCTTGCCACCGCCAATTATCAACGTAAGAAGATACTGGCTAAAGGACACAACAAATATAAGATTGGAAGCAGAAACAATTGCAGGCATTAAAAGAGGTAGAGTGATGTTTAAAAAAGTTTTTAGTCTTGAAGCACCAAGAACTCTAGCCTGAACTTCATAGCTGTTTCCGATTACCTCATATACATTTTTAAGAATCCTGATTCCATAGGGCAGACATGGAAATAGATGAATTATAATAACTCCCAGCAGGGTATCTGCAAGACCTAGCCTTATAAAAAATATGTGTATGCCTGTAGCAATAGTTATTGAAGGAATTATAAGTGGAGTCAAAATAAGTATCTCAACAAGCCGCTTTCCCCTAAAGTTGAAGGTGCCAAGAGCTTTTGCAGCAGGTATGGAGAATAAAATTGTAATAAAGGTTACAGAGAGAGAAAGTCCTATGCTGAAGAAAACTACTTTTAACAGCTGATGACCATTTTCTAATATATACCTGTAAGCTCTGAGGTTATAATTTTGGGGTAAAATATTTGGCCAGTTCCACTTGCCAGAAATACTCCATAAGAGGAGTACAGCTATAGGGAGCAGACCTAGAAAGGCAAAGCTTAAGGCAAAACAATTTGCAGTATGCTTAAATATTTTATTCATATAACCCTCCTGTATTCCTTATGCTGCACATAGAGATTATTAATTTCTATGCCTCCTGTATTGTTACGTCTTTAATATTGTTTAGAGGCTTTAACGATTTTGTAATAGATATATATTAAAATAGTTGAAATACAGGCAAGTATTATGTTTATAACCATAGCATAAGGCCTGCTGCTTAGGTCTGCACCTGTATATTCCATGTAAGCCTTAACTGGCAGAGCTTTTGGGAAAGTAGGTCCTAAGAGATAAGGAACTTCAAAGGCTCCAAAGGAAAATGCAAATATGATTACAAAAGCCGATAATATGGAAGGCAAGCAAAGGGGAAGCATTACATGAAAGAAAACCTGCCTTTTGGTTGCTCCAAGATTCCTTGCGGCAATATAAAGCTTATCATTTATATCTTTTAGCACAGTATACACAACCATCGCTGTGAAAGGGATCTCCTTCCAAAGATAGGTTAGCATAATGCCAATACCTTGCCTGTCAAAAATAAAAAGAGTCATGTCTTCCATAGTCTTTATAAGCCCAAGCTTAAAAAGCAGCCTTGCTAAAATACCGCTTTGAGACAAAATACTAAATGCTGCGGCAGCAGCTATAATATGAGGTACTATTACAGGCAACCTGAAAATAAACTTTTCTAGGATTCTTCTGCTGCTGCTCATGTAGACACAGAAAGCAAGAGCAGTGCCTAAGACTAAGGCTGTAAGAGAGGAAGTCAGTGAAGTTATAAGGCTAAACCTTAAAGAACTTATAAAATCACCGTCAAGCAAAATCTCCTTGTAGTAATTAAGAGTTATACTTCCCATTCCATAAGCTTTTGAATAACCAAAGCTCTCAAAGAGAGCATTGATTATTCCCGGAATAAGTATGCCCAAAATTATGACAAGCGCCGGCAGCAGAAGTATATAAGGTTTTAGTTTTTCTTTCAATTTAATCTCCCTTTGCCACATTTTCAAGCCAAAGTTTTTCTATTATTGGTACAAGTTCTGCTCTTAGCTCAGGAATTCTTTGCTGAAGCATTATATTCTGAGGTATGGAATCCTGTCCAAGCTTAATATTGTCAAAAAGTTTTTTCTCATCGGTTTGTAGTTTATCATAAGAAATTACAGGAAGATCTCCCCAGTTTTTAGGATCATATTTAAGGGCCTGAGCTTCAGCACTTAGTATTTGATTAATAACAGCCATTGCACCGGCTTTATTCTGCGAATTTCCTGCAATTGCAAGGAAATGAGTATTACCTACTGTACCCTTATCTAAAAGCAAACTCTTTGTTCCAGATGGCAGCTCGCCGTTTTCTATTCTGCTTGTAGTACCATAAGGATTATAGGTCATTGAGGCCAAAAGCTGTCCATCAGAATACATGCTATCAAGCTGAGCAATAGTAGCAGGATAGCTCTTTCCCTTATTCCATAAATAAGGTTTTAATTCATTTAAATAGTCCAAGGCTGGCTGAATAACCTTTTGAACTTCAGCCTTATCAGCTTTAATATCTGAAAGCTTATTAGGATCCACCAGATTACATATTATAGTTCTTACAAAAGCACTTCCTGTAAAGTCGGGAGGGGCTGGGTATGTAAATTTCCCTTGATTGCTTTTAACAAAATCCATAAGCTCCTTGGTATTGTTAAAGGTTTTTGATACTTTATCAGAATTATAAAGCATAACAAACTGTGCCTTTCCAAAAGGTACCTCATAGCCCTCCACAGGAAATCCAAAGTCATAAGTAACCTCAGGAGAAGCCGTGTCCACCTTTTCTTTAAAGTTTGGCAGGCTTTCAGAAAAAGGCCCATATAGCAAATTAGCTTTTTTTGCATTATAAAAGTTTTCTCCATTTATCCAAACTATATCGATTGAACCGTTCTTGCTTCCTGCCTGTTTTTCAGCCAAAAGCTTATGTAAGATATCATCAATGTTCATGGGAACTCTTTTAAGCGTTATATCATAATTGTTCTTAACTGCTTTTGCAAGGTAATTGTCAACCCATTTGTTAGTAAGCTCGTTGCCACCCCATCCATAGAAGGTAACAGTTGTTCCTTTAGAAGCCTTAAGAACAGCATCCCAGTTTGAAAGATCAACGTTTTCAGCGGTTTTAGAAGTCTTACTGCTGCATCCGATTAAAGAAAATACAATAATTAAAGATAGAATAAAAGATAATAATCGTTTCAAATTTACTACCCCCAAATAAATAATAGTGTTACATAAAGAAACCTTAGTAATTATATCATAATTTTACATATTGATAACAAAATTGAAGTATAGATAAAATTAATAGTTGATAAGTTATTTATTAAAAACTTCTATAGTGAATTATAGCCAAGCTGTGTTAATATAGTTTTGGTATTTGATATTTAGTTTATTCTAGATTAATGGAATAAAAGGGCCTCTATTTAGCTACGGATTCGTGCTGAACTAATAGAGGCTTATTTTTGTTAATGGAAGGGAAAATATGAAAGAGCTGAAACTATCCAGGGAAGTTATAGAAAAGATAAAAGTTGAACAGGATAAATGTAGTGGTTGCAAGCTGTGTATGAAGAATTGTCCTATGTTAGATACTTATTGCAATACTCCAAAAGAATTATTAAAGGATGCAGTGGAAAATAAAGCAATAAAGACCGAAATACCTTACTCTTGTGCTTTATGCGGTTACTGCACTGAGGTTTGTCCAAAGAAGGTTGATCTTAATGAACTCTTTTTTGATCTTCGAAGGTTTATTGTACTTCAAAATAAAGGAGTACCAAAGGAATTTGGCAGAACTACAGTGAATTACCATCAAAAAAACAGTTTTTCAAAGCCGTTTACTACTAGTATAAAGAGCCAGCAAGGCTCAAACGCTGAAAGAGTATTCTTTCCTGGCTGCAGCTTAACTGCTTATAGCCCAGAGTTAGTTTTAAAGGTTTATGAATATTTAAATGAACAGCTTCCGGGCACAGGAATACTATTGAAGTGCTGTGGAAAGCCAACTCAATCTATGGGAGATGAAGCTGCCTTTGAGCATTATTATTCAAAGGTTAAGGCTGACTTTGAAGCAGGAAAGGTTAAAGAAGTTATAACAGCATGCCAAAACTGCTATAAAATAATCTCTAAGCACAGTCCAGATATAAAGGTTACCTCCTTATGGGAGGTTATTGCAAAGGAAGGCGTTCCTAGCGGTGTAAAAAATAGAGGCAGAGAGTTAGGCATTAGATTTGCTCTTCACGATCCTTGTCCAACTAGAAAGGAAGATAAAATTCATACTTCTGTAAGAAATATATTAACTATGCTTGGCATTGAAATAGAAGAGTTGAAATATACGAGAAATAACACTCTATGCTGTGGATCAGGCGGGATGCTCAGTGTAACCAATAATGAGCTGGCGCTAAAACACATGAAAAAGGTAGCTAATCAAGCTGAATCAAATTATTTTGTAACTTATTGTGAAGAGTGTGTGCAATCTCTTATAAGAGGAGGAACGCAGGCTGTTCATATTCTGGATTTGCTATTTAATGAAGAAATATATACAAGCAAGAATTTTGGTCAAAGCAGTCAAGGCACTTTAAAAAGCTGGATTAATAGATATAATGGAGTGAGACTTATAAATAAGATCAATAAATAACAGGAGATTTAAAGTTATGAAAAAGAATTATGTGAAAGGAATTAAATATATTAGCCTCATAGCAGTTATAGCTTTGGCTGTGTATTTTCTAAACAGACTTGATGTATTTAAAAACTATAGCTCTAGGGATATTAAGCAGTTTTTAGATTCTCTTGGACTGCTTGCCCCTATAGTTTATATAGTGCTTTTTACCTTTGTGCCGCTAACCTTTTTCCCGGATTCAGTGCTTGCTATTGCGGGTGGGATGGCTTTCGGACTTATTAAAGGCAGTCTGTTAACTATAATAGGAGCCTTATGCGGAGGAACTCTGGCTTTCTTTATAGCAAGATATCTAGGACAGGATGTTATAAAAAGAATTATAAAGAAGGATATTTCTATATTAGGCAAGCATACTCAGGAAAAGGGCTTCTGGGCTATACTTGTTTTAAGGCTAATACCACTGGTACCTTTTGATGTAATAAGCTACAGTGCTGGCTTATCTGAAGTGAAGTATAAAGATTTTTTATTAGCTACTTTATTAGGAATAATTCCTGGAGTAATGGTATTTTCAAATATAGGCGACAAGTCTTTAGAGATAGGAAGTTTTCAGTTTTATATATCCATAGCGCTGCTTATAATACTTTTAGTCGTTTCAGCACTGTTTAAGAAGAAAATTTCTCAAAGAATTATTGGTGATATAAATAAAACCAGAGAGGAGAACTTGTAATGCTGGATACATATGGAAGAAAATATGTAAACCCGATAATAGATAAAACTGCAAAAGACCTGCTGAAGCTTAATTTAAAGCCTAACCATGTAACAGGTATTGCTTTTTTTGTAGGAGTATTGTCCGGAGTTTTCGTATACTTAGACTTAAGCTTAATAGGTGTAATACTTCTTTGGGTTTCTGGCTTTTTAGATGCTGTAGACGGCTCAATGGCAAGAATAAGTAAAAATACTTCAGCACTAGGAACTCTTATGGACATCACCTTTGACAGGGTAGTTGAAATGTCAATTGTGATAGCGTTGGCTATGAGATTTCCAAGTTCAAGAATTTATTTGTTAATATTAACTATATGCATTTTGTTTTCAATGACAATTTTCCTTACAGTAGGAGCTCTTTCAGATCAAAAAGGAATAAAGTCCTTTTATTACCAGGCAGGCTTGGCGGAAAGAACAGAGGGCTTTATAATGTTTTCTTTAATGAGCTTGTTTACTCCGTGGCTGGTTTTGATAACAAATCTGTTTTCAGCAGCAGTGTTTTTTACAGCTGCTCAGCGTATAGTTGAAGCAAAACGAATATTAAATTGATATAGTATTGAAGTTACGGAGAAATATCCTTAAAAGTGCTATTTCTATATTCTAGTACAAGCTTTATTAAAAAAATAAATAGTGGGCTATAGTACTATAAAAAAAATCTATTAGACCATTTTTCGACAATAGTGTATCATAATGCATTGGGAATTCAAGTTATAAATATATTTGATATGAAAATTTTTAAGGGGTGACACTATGAAAAAGAAAATACTTATAGGCCTTCTTTTTGCAGCTTTGGTTTCTTCATTTGCAACTGGATGTGCTTCTAAGAGCCAACCAACTAGTCCAGCAGATACTAAAGCAGATACTAAGGCTGTTGAGTCTGTTGCAAAGACAAAGGTATTTGTATCACCAGAATGGGTAAAAAGTGTAATTGATGGTAAACAATCAGAATCAAAAGATTACAAAATCATCGAAGCAGCATGGGGTCCAGCTAAGGATGATAAAGACTACGTAGCTGCACACATACCAGGGGCAGTGCATCTGAATACAGATGATATTGAAGAATCAACTTACTGGAATATAAGAACAGGTGATGAGATTAAAAAGGTTATGGCTAATTATGGCATAACAAAAGATACTACTGTTATTGTTTATGGTGCTGACTCAGGTGCTACTAGGGTTGCATTTACATGCCTTTGGGCTGGAGTTGAAAATGTAAAAGTAGTTAATGGCGGCTTAAATGGATGGACAAAAGCAGGATATGCTACTAACAAAGATATAGAAGAGCCAAAGGCAACTACTAAAGAGTTTGGTTCAGCTGTACCTGCTCATCCTGAGTATGTTTTAGCTATGCCTAAAGATGTACAGGCTGAAATGTCCAAAAATGATAAGTTTAGATTGGTAAGTATAAGAAGCCTTGATGAATTTGAAGGCAAAAAAAGCGGATATGACTATATAAAAAGAGCAGGAGAACCTAAAGGAGCTGTATGGGGTCATGATGAAACTGACTACCGCAATGCCGATGGAACCTTTATTAGTTTCGATAAAGCTGTAGGAATGTGGAAAGAACAAGGAGTTACAAAAGATAACGAAATCGCATTTTACTGCGGTACTGGCTGGAGAGCTACCATTCCATTTTTAATGGCTTATGAGAACGGTTGGACAAACATAAAATTATATGATGGCGGATGGTTTGTATGGCAGATGGATCAGAAGAATCCAGTGCAAGCTATAACACCACAAGAGGCCGCAGCTCAACATAAATAAGTTTAATAAAAATGTCTGATTGCCTAAAAGGCTTTCAGACATTTTTTACGTAGAAATTAAATTAAAAGTATTTTTATATGCTGTATAAGTGTAATAATTGCTAATATCAAACTGGTAAAATAGTAGGAACGATAGTTTCCAGTAGAAAATATTAGAGTGAAAAGCACAAATATGAGAGTAAGCACTATGCCTGCTAGTAACATTGGCAAAGCCTTTTTATCCTTAATATAATTACCTTTTTTGGTTTTTACATATAAAATAGCAGCAACGCATAGTATTATTAAAAATATAATTGCAGCATATTTTAGTGCAGTTATAGGATATTGCGCTTCCCATTCATGATTTTTAAATACCACATACCTCATCATTCCCATTCTTTTCATAGAAAAATATTGTATTACATAAGCTGCAATCACAAAAAGTACTTGTAGTATTATGGATATCCAATAAAAGATCTTCTTTAACATAATTTATCTCCCTATCTTTAAAATCATAAAGGAATCAGCTGAAAATAAGCTAACTCTATTATATAGAAACTATCAAGGTTTGTACATTAATATAACTCTCTTTCAGGAAGGTTGAACCTATAAAACTAAATAACAGGTACATAGCAGCTGCCCTTTTCATCTGAATTTAGGAGCTTCATTAGGTTGCACAGCTCTATTATTATATTTTCTATATGCTCCTCATCTAAATAGGTAAAGCATATTCTAAGATGATTGAACTCAACTTCATTAGGATAGCATATAGTTCCGGGCAGGAATGAAATATTTTTTGTTGTTACTGAATGATATAATAGTTTTTCTACATTTAAACTTTTAGGCAGAGTAATCCAAAGGTTTATTCCACCTTCAGGTATAGTCCAGTTTACTCCTGAGGGCGCATTATGCTTTAATAAATTAATAACCTTATCACGTCTTCTTAATAATTTCTTGTTCAGATTATCTAGATAAGAGTTCATCTTATTCGACTTAATAAAGTCTAAAAGCGTCTTTTGGTTTAGCATTGAAGTTCCGAGGTCGTGATTAGCTTTTGCATTTATAAGCCTCGAAAGTATTGAGCCTTCAGCTACGATTGCTGCGAGTCTGTATGCCGGACCAAGGATTTTACTTAAACCCTTTATATAAACAACATGTCCATCAGTATCCATAGATTTTATTGATTTTATCTTTTCCTTTTTATAGGAAATTTCACTCCAAGGATCATCCTCAACAATGATACTATTATTAAATTTAGCTATATCAAGAAGTTCAATCTTTCGCCTAAGGCTCATGCTGCAACCCGTTGGATTATGAAAATTTGGCATAGTATATATAATTTTTGGTGAATGTTTGTCGCATAAACTTATTAAAATATCAGTTCTCATGCCCTCATTATCAACAGGTACTGTTAAAATTACAGCTCCTCTGCTTTTAAACAAATCTATAGCTCCGGGGTAAGTTGGAGTTTCCATAACAACAATGTCTCCAGGACCGACAAAGGTACTGGCTATAAGGCTTATTCCCTGCTGAGAACCGCTTGTTATCAAAATATTTTCAGGTGCAGTTGATATTTCTTTTGATTTTAAATAATTGCTTAACACGTTTCTAAATTCATGATCTCCTTGAACAGGAGGATATTGAGCAAGATACTCAATATTACGCTCCGTTAAGTTTAAGGAGTCCTTTAAAATATCAGCAGTAGGCAGAAGTTTATAATTAATTGAGGCGATTGATAGGTTGTACATATTATTGCCATAGGTTAAATTACTGTTGCTTTGAAATTGTGATCTTGATAAATAGTCTGGAATCCCCATCTGCCATTGAAAATCGTTATGTTCCGGGAAGCTGTTAAGTTTTTCTATATTATTTCTTTGATTAACATAAGTTCCTTTGCCTTGTATAGTAACCGCAAGCCCGTTTTTCTCCAATTCATTGTAAGCTTTTACTATAGTCATTGGACTAATATTTAATTCCTTTGACAGAGTCCTAATTGAAGGAAGCTGCTGACCGTCTTTAAATAATCCGGATAAAATTCTATCAGAAAAAAATTCAAATAGCTGTTGAGTTATAGTTATTATACTGTTTCTATCAATTTCAATAATCATATATAATTCTCCTTTTAGTCGGATACACCGAGAAATTAAATCATTGGCTAGGCAGCTGTAAAAGTGTATTTAGGGCTTTTAACTGCAGAGGTGTTATACACAGTTTTAATATAACTTATTTAAATTATAATAACATCATATCTTAATTTAGCTCTAAATACCATTAAAACATAAGTTTTTCATGATTCAACTGTTATACTTGACGCTTGACTGTTATACAGTGTTTTGTTTTATAATCATATCACAGATCAAATTAAAATTAATGGAGGCTTGTTAAGTGAAAAAATATGCTTTAACTTTGGTTAGATTATTTATAGGACTCTTTCTTTATGCAGTTGGGATAGTTTTTACTATTAATGCTAATTTAGGACTATCACCATGGGATACTTTTCATCAGGGGATTTCTAAACATACGGGTATTACAATGGGACAGGCAAGTATTGTAATTGGATTAATTATTGTAGTTATAGACTGGGCAGCAGGGGAGAAGGTCGGAATCGGAACTATATTCAATATGCTGTTTATAGGTATCTTTATGGATCTTTTGATGCTTAACCATCTAATACCTTCTTTTGATAATATTGCAGCCAGAATAATAATGATGCTTCTTGGAATGCTTATTATAGGAATTGCCTGTTACTTTTATATTGGTGCTGGCTTAGGCTCCGGACCTAGAGATGGGCTTATGGTGGCATTAGCCAAGAAGACCAACAAACCAGTTAAATTAATAAGAAGCTGCATTGAAGCTGTGCCTTTGATAATCGGCTATTTATTAGGAGGAAGTGTAGGATTTGGAACTGTAATTATGGTAGTTTTCGGCGGATATTTTATACAGTTTGCCTTCAAAGTGCTAAAATTTGATGTAAGAGATGTAGAGCATCAATTTATAGATGACTACGTAAAAGTCATTAAAGAAGCTTTAACTAATAAAAAAGAAGGAACAAATATAAATTAATAAATAGAGGTTAAAGCCCTAAATGGGCTTTAACGGGTAACTTGTGAGTGGAAACGAGCGTCTTAAGTTACCCCGAACTAAAGCCCTAAATGGGCTTTAACGAGCAATTTTAGAGGCTAAAGTCCTGAATGGACTTTAGCGGGTAACTTATGAGCGAAGCGAATGTCTTAAGTTACCCTGTGCCCGAAGGGGAGCGAGAGTTTTTAATTGCTCAGTGCTTCCGACTAAAAGGAGGAATTATAAAATGAAACAATTTAGAAACCCTGAAACTGTACACGCACCAGTAGCCGCTTATACACATCAAATAGAGGTCACCGGAAACAACCGATGGCTTGTTTTATCAGGGCAGCTTGGAAAAGATGAAAGCGGAAATCTTCCTGAGGACCCTATAAAACAAATAGAAAATGCTATGGAAAACCTCGTTAGAAATCTTCAGGCAGCTAACATGGGAATTAAGGACTTAGTTAAAATAACCTTCTATATGGTTGGACCTATAGATAATGCCAAGAGACGTGAAGCTGTTTCAAAATTTTTAGGAGATCACAATCCTTGTATGACAATGCTCTATGTAGCTTCTTTAGCTGATCCATCCTTTAAGGTTGAAGTAGATGCATGGGCATGTGCCTAATAATCAGGGAAAGAGCAGTACTTAAAGCTTTAACAAGGCTTTTAGAAAATGAAAAAAATGTAAGAATATATCAAAAAAGGTTGATTCTTAATGGATTGGATGGTAAAATCTGATTAATTATTCATAAAATGTATAAGTATTATGCTAATAGGGGGGATTATTTATGGATAAAATGAAGATTAATCATGAAAGAAATCGGCTGCTTGTTAAACTTTTATGGTTTTCTGCTTTTTTGAGCATCGCACTTTCCATTGTTACAAAAAAGCCTGCCGGAACTTTGCTGAGCTTGGTGTATGGTGGAGTTGGAACAAGTATTATTATTACTTTTTTGACTTATAAAAAAATTATTGTTAATGAAGTTATGTATGTAGTTGTTGTTGGTTTGGCAGCTCTTTCATTCTTTATGATGAGAGGAACACCGCATATTACTACATATGTTGTAATTTACTATAGTATGGTTTTGGTGGCGCTTTATCAAGATTGGAAACCTATGATTTTATCAGGTGGAATTAATATAGCACTCACCATATATTTCTTTTTTAATTATAATCAGATGTTTCCAAGCTGTAATACTGTAAGCCTTATTAACTTTATTCTTTATATAATTCTTGTAACCAGCATTCTTGTATTTCAAAGTATATTTAGTGAAAACTTAAGAAAAACATTATATGAAAGCAACAGAAAAACAGAAGAAGGAAAGAAAATTCTAGAGAATATGTTTTTTAAGATCAGAAATTCAGTTAAGCAGTTAAATAAGTTTTCTGGAGACTCTATTGATAATATTAAAATAACTGGGGATATATCAAGAGAGATTACAAAGACTTTTTCTGAAATAGCCTCAGTGGTAGATGACCAGGCTAAAGCAGTAGTTGAAATTACAGAATTTATGGATGATGAGAATAATGAAATAGAAAGCGTAGTTGTAGCCTCAAGTAAAATGAAAAGTATTTCTAACCAAACAGTTGCTGCTATAAAAAATGGAGATGAACTAGTATTAAACCTGTCTAAGGACATGGATTCAGTAAAGAACACTATAGATAATACTGTTGGACTTATGGCTGAATTAAATGAACAAACAAAGATGATTGAGGAAATTTTATCATCAATAACAAGTATTGCAGCACAAACAAATCTTCTTGCATTAAATGCTGCAATCGAAGCTGCAAGAGCTGGAGAAGCTGGGAAAGGATTTGCAGTTGTAGCAGAGGAAGTTAGAAAGCTGGCAGAAGATTCGAAGGATTCAACAGAAAGAATAGCAGATATTTTAGGACATATTCAAGTAAAGACAGGACAGGTTACAAGCGAAATAATTTTAACGCAAAATGCCGTTAATTCCAGTCTACAGTCAACAACCAGGGTAGAAACAATATTTAAAGACATTTCCGATAATGGCGAGAAGGTTGCTTATGAAGCACAAAATGTTGGAAGTGGAATAAAGAATGTGAAGCAATCCTCAGAGACTATTCTTAAAGGATTGGAAACAATAACAAGCACTGTTGAGGAAACTACATCATCAATTCAAGAAGTATTCTTAAGGGTTGAAGAGCAAGATAATCGAATAGCAGAAACTATTAATGCATTTAATGAATTAAATGAAGTGTCTTTAGAGCTAGAAAAGTTATCTAGTTAATTTCTTATCGCGATATCTTCTTTTCAAGAAAGGAAGATATCGCGATAGTTTTTTACAGTTCATATAAGAAATTTGTACGAAGCATCATCTAGAATTTTTAATATATACTCCACCAGATCCCATGAGTCCTCTCACAAAAATACGATTATGTTCTTTGTCATTCTTATATTCAATAACCCAAAAGGGCCAAATATAATCAGACAAAACCCTTTTACCTTCTATTGCTATACCTATAGTTTTCCCAAGGTTTTCTTCGTCTGAAGCAGATAAGGAATTACTGCGATTATAAATAATGTTATTTATTATTAAGGTATTACCATTATCATTCATCTCAAATTTATCTAAACAAAATCTCGTGTATATAAAAAAAGCTGGTATTGATAAAATTAATAGGATAACCATAATTAAGATTGCTCTTGAAAGCTTCAATCTACTCACTCCAATCAAGTTTTAATAAGATGATATAATATATCTGATTTATTTTACAAATATTACATATTATTATTATTAATTTTAACTTAATCAGTGAAGTAATGGCAATGTTTTTAAATATTATTATAAAACTCATGAACAATTGCAAGAAGTATCTAATTCACCTGAACGAAGGAATTTACAATAACATGTCGAATTTATAGCTTGATTACTATAAAGGGGGCCACATGATGAAAGGGAGAAAAATAATCAGTTTCTTGATTTCAACTATTTTAATTTTAGGGCTTTTAGCAGGCTGCAGTTCTTCAAAAACTACCACAAGCGGAAGTGCCGCAGAAAGCAAAGTTGGAAACACAGGCGGCAATATAACAAATCGAGGTGTAATTGCTAAGCAGGGTGATTGGATTTATTATTGTAATTTTAGTGATAATAGAAAATTATATAAGATAAAAACGGACGGCACTGAAAAAACCAAGCTGAATGACGATCATTCAACTTATATAAATGTATTAGGCGACTGGGTTTATTACACCAGCGGCAGTTCTGCTGGGACTTATGGCGGAAAACTATATAAAATAAAAACAGACGGCAGTGGAAAAACCAAACTGAGTGATAATGAAGCCGGTTATATAAATATATCAAGTGACTGGATTTATTACTCCAACTATGATGATATGGATAAACTGTATAAAATAAAAACAGATGGTACTAAAAAAACAAAGTTAAGTGACAATAGAGCGTGGTATATAAATATATCAGGCGATTGGATTTACTATTCTAAAATTGTTAATAACAGAGGACAGCTATATAAAATAAAAACCGATGGAAGTAAGGATACAAAACTGAATGAAGATGCACAATATGTAAATGTTGTTGATGACTGGATTTATTATATGACTAATTATACGCGCAATAATCCTGGTGGAAAAGAAGGCGGAAACTTAAGCAGGATGAAAATTGACGGCACGGGAGAAACAAAGATTAATGACAATCAGTCAGACTATATAAATATATCGGGAGACTGGATCTTCTACGCGAATTATAATGATATGGGAAAACTATATAAAATAAAAACAGACGGTACTGAAAAAACCAAATTAAATGATGATATGCCGGAGAATATAAGCGTGGCAGGAGACTGGATTTATTACAAGGTTTTTACCGGAGGTGTTGGCGGCGGAACGCTATATAAAATTAAACTAGATGGCTCAGAAAAGACTTCTATAGGTTTGCCGAAGGAGGAAGTAAAGAAGGAAACAGATATTCAAGCTGCCCAAAGTAAAGAAGATAACAGCGGTTCATCAGTAGAACAGGATCAGCAGCAATCCTATAAAAAGTATATAAATGATAGATTTGGATTTTCAATAGAATATCCAGGTACGTTTGTAGTTAAATTGACTCCAGATAATAACGATGGAATAGTTTTATCATCTAAGGATGGCAGCGCAGAACTTACTGTGTCGGGAATCAATAATGTGTTAGATGAAACTGTAACTTCTAATTATAACAAACTACTACAGGCGCATAGTGATGCTGCATATAAAACACAGCAAAATAATTGGCACATAGTATCCTGGATTGAAGGAGATAAAATTGTTTATCAAAAAACAGTTGTAGGAAATGGTTCAATAAATACATTTATTATTAAATATCCTTTAAGCCAAAAAGATAGCTATAATTCAATAGTTTCTCATGTTAATTCAACTTTTAAAACACCAGGGATTGATTCAGCACATTAGATAAAATATAGTTGTATGCAAAATCAAAAAGCTGCTGCACAATTAATTAATTAGTTAGTGCAGCAGCTTTTTTCATAAATTATAATACTCTATACATTAGTTCCCGGCTGATAAATGAGGTGCGGGGTTCCACCAAGACTATCAGCAGTAATTGTATCAGGATCGATAGAGATACCTCCTACTGTTGTTGTTGCAGATTGAGTCATTTGATAGCCTCTTGTAGGTATGCTTGGAACTGTACTCATAGACTTCCAGTAGTGTTGGAATTTAAGATTATTATACAGCTGAGTACCTGTTAGTCCGCAGTTAGCACCTACATATATTCCAGGCTCATAGCCAGAAGCATTAACCTGATCATACCAATTATTGCAATAAGCAATAATATCAGTTGAGCTGCAGCTGGATGAAACCTGTTCTAGGTCAAGCCATAAAGTAACACCTTTAGGAAGACCAATTGACTGAGCATTTGCAGCTGCGTTTGCACCATAAGTAGTACCTTTAGAGCCATTTGCGATCCAATATCCACCTTCACAGTGTTGAACGGCCATGAGAGCAAGACCTGTAAGTAAAATTGCGCCAGCCTCAGTGTTGTCTAAGTCTCCACTTTGTTGACCTGATTGCCTTGAAAGATACCTTATGCAAAACGAATAGCCGTTGTTTGCTAAGGTTTGAGCAGTTTGTACAGTAAGTCTTGTTGCAGTATCAAATCCCTTATTAGTTTTTAGAGATGTACCTGAAACTACATTGCCTGATAATGTTGCCATAATAAAATCCTCCTTATAATTTTTATTTTCAATATATAAGAAGGATTTTCTCAGCTAAATGTAAACCTATGAAGTATTATTTTTTTATATCTTTGAGATATTCATTATCTATGGCAATAATTGATGCAAATAAAAAGTCTGTATCATGCAGGCTGGATACACTGATATTCATATCCTCAATATCATATTTTAATTCATTGTTTTGTTTTGTAATTTTTGTTATTTTATTTGCTGTACTATAAACGCCCTGCTTTGCACTAACTATAGGGTGATATATTAAGGACTGCTTAGTAAAATCTATAGGGTAATTAAATACATAATTAATTGCACTGTCATCATGAAGATACTCTTTTTGAAAAGCGTCCCACTTTTCCTGTGTATCAAAGATTATATTATTCCTTGGTAAAAATCCCTGCTCAATCTTATTTGTATAGTTAATTAAGAACCCTGAATAAACGCATTTAAATGGGATGCCTTGTTCAGTGCCGTCATTTGTACTCATTAGGCCAATACCGCTATTTTCAGCTGCAAGCCTATTTACATTGCCGCATCCAAGAAAAAATGTACTTATGAAAATAATTGCTAGTGCTAAATTTAATATTTTTTTTCTCATAATTCTCATCCTTCCTTTACTATACACTTATCCGATAATATATATTATTACCCATATTTTAACATTGATACCACTTGCTAATAGTATCAAAAGTGTTACAATTTAGTTTAAATAAGGTTTCTTTTAAAGTAAAAGAACGCATCGCAAAAAGATAAAACTATTTAATATGGGGGATATGATGGAAAACAAAGAATTGTTAGATAAACTGGTTAAGGAAAGCTCAAATATTTTTGAAAATAACCTGGTTGGAGTCTATCTTCATGGTTCTATGGCTATGGGATGTTACAATCAAATAAAAAGTGATTTGGATATTTTAATTGTTGTGGAAAACGCAATTACAGATTTGCAGAAGAAGAGATTTATGGATTTTATTGTTGAGTTAAATGATAATGCTCCTTCTAAAGGTATAGAAATGAGCATAGTTAGGAGTGAGCACTGTAAAATTTTTGTTTATCCAACACCTTTTGATTTGCATTTTTCAAATATGCATTTGAATTGGTATAGAAGCAATCCGGAGGAATACATTAGAAAAATGAAGGGCACAGACCATGACTTGGCAGCTCACTTTGTGATTACAAAGAATAGAGGTATTACTTTATACGGAAAACCAATCAGTGAGGTTTTTGGAAATATTCCTTCAGAAGCGTATTTGGACAGTATTAAAAAGGACATCATGGATGCAAAAGATGATATAGCACATAATCCTATTTACATTGTTTTGAATCTTTGCAGAGTACTTGCCTATGTACAAGATAGCTTGGTGCTTTCCAAAAAAGAAGGCGGAGAATGGGGAATAAAAAATGTTGATGAAAAATATAAGGTGTTAATAGAAAGTGCGCTTAAATGTTATATTTCAGATGTAGAAATGGAGCTTGATCCTGTAATTGCTATAGAGTATTGTGAATATATGAAAAGCAGGATAGGTATATAAAAACAAATAAATAAGGGATGTAGCAAAACAGCCAAACCTAGCGTGGTATTTGAATACGTAGAAACATTTGAGCAAGCAGCAATAAGACTTTAATTAAAAAATTTATAAAGCCGTTAAGAATCCTATACTGTCTGAGCAAAGCGAGTTTATAGGATTTAGGATTTATAAATTTTTTAATTATTAGTCTTATCTGCGAAGCGAACGTTTCATAGAATTCAAATACCACGCGAGAGGTTTAGGCTGTTTTGCTACATCCCCCTTTGTTATTAGATCTTATATCTATGCCTTGCTTGTCAAAACTGCATTTTTATGTGCATTTACATCTGATACATAGGAAATTGTCAATGCTACGGAAAGTACTATAACTGCAGTCCATATTGTTTTTTCGTGAAAGAATCCTGCTTCTATGGCTCCTATGCCTGCTCCTAAGAAAAATGAAAGGAGAATGCAGCTATATCTATATGCCTTTCTTAAAGCTTCCTTATCTTTTCTTACAATACCTTTATAGTAATTGTCTGCGCAGGAACGCATATTTCCGCTGCAAAATATATTGGCATAATTTTCACTTGTGCCAAATCTTCGAAATGCGCAGTACTGAAGAGAGGCAGCAAAAGCCACAAGAGAATCAGCTATTACATTTGAATAAGATAATGGAATAAAACCTGTAATAAATAAAATCAGTATTGAAAATACAAGTATTCCACGTTTCCATGCAAGCTGTTTTTCTTTGCAAATAGAATAAAATATATGCCATGCTGAAAAAATACCTGCCCAGAAAGCTACAATGGGAACTAAAGCGTGAAAAAATCCTATATAATTTTTTTCTACTAACTGAGCTGCAGCAAGCACAAAATTACCGGTTTGGCCTGTAGCAAATACTTTTCCGCGGACTGTATAAGAATAAGCATCCATTAATCCGCCAGCTGAGGCAAGAAGCATTCCAAAGCCTAATTTTTCAGTTATCTCTATATCAACTTTTTTGTCTTTCATAATGGATCACCTTGATTCTTTTATAATAATTATTATTTTTATAATCATATTTTTATTATAACGTTGTTTATTAATAAATAGAAATATATAATATTTATTAAATTGATAATAAAATGCTTATGGATTTATGGAGGATGACATGGATATTCTTCAACTAAAATATTTTCTTGCTGCTGCTGAATATGAGCATATGACTAAGGCTGCACATTCTCTGCACATAGCACAACCTGCTTTGTCACAATCAATAAAGCACCTTGAAGAGGAAATGGGAGTGCAGCTCTTTGACCGTAAAAACAGAAGTATACGCTTGAATGCTTCAGGCAGACTCCTGCAAAGTGAATTACTTCCAATAATAAATACACTTGATTCATTGCCTGCTAAATTAAAAGAGTCCGAGAAGCAAGCTTCTTACACTATACAATTAAATATCCTTGCTGTTTCTGTAATGGTTACGAAATCAATCATTTCTTTCAAAAAGTTATTTCCTGAAGTGAATTTTCGTTTATTGCAGCATGCGGATGAGAGAGAGTTTGATCTTTGCATTTCCTGTGTAGGTTTTGATGCAGTTCCTAAAGGCGGTATTCCACTTGTTAAGGAAAAAATATTGCTGGCAGTTCCAAGCAGTAGTAAATATGCATCGCAAAAGAACATAGCTTTAAAGCAGGTAGAACAGGAAGGCTTTATCAGCTTTTCTGAGGCGAGACCCTTCAGAAATATATGTGATGATTTTTGTAAGCAAGCTGGCTTTAGACCTAAGATTGTCTTTGAAAGTGATAATCAGGAATCGGTTCGTAATTTGATTGACTCTAACTTAGGGGTTGCTTTCTGGCCGGAACACTCCTGGGGAAAGCTAACAGCAAAGGATGCAGTACTTCTTACAATTAGTGAACCGGAATGCAGTCGTACTATTTACGCTATTGAGAATCATCATTCTATAAATAGTAAATATGTTACAGCTTTTTTGGAGCATTTAAGGAAGTTTATTAAGGAGATAACATAAAAAAAATTCTATTTCGGCGTTTGAATTCAGGCTATGTTAAAAAATACTGCCGATTTTATGGAATCATTAAAGGAGGTCAATTATTGACCTCCTTTGGTTCGTTTTATGAAACTATTTCGAAATAGTCTTAGTAGAAAATAAGACGAACGATCTTTGAAAACTGAATAATAAGGTGTTAAATAATTAAATTATTTCTTTATAGTATAAGCACAATAATGCCCAGTCTTACATTATATGGTATAATTAATTCGAAATTGTAAATGAAAGCGAATTAGGATTACTAATATAATCTTTTTATTTGAAAGGAGAATGGGGATTGTTAGCGATAAAGAAGGCAAAAATTGAGGATGCTCAATTAATTACTGATATAAAAACAAAAGCATTCAACAAAGAAATTAATACATATTTAGGAAGAGATGGAGGTCCCCCAGGATATGATAAGGTGGAGTCTGAAATTAATATTATAAAGAAATTTATTGCTTATAAGATTGAATTAGATAATCAAATTATAGGTGCATTGTTTCTTATTCCTTTGAATGATAGTAAGATGCGCTTTGAAGATTTTGTAATAGAACCATCATTTCAAGGAAAAGGATATGGTTATATAGTAATGGAATTGGTTGAAAAAATATATCCACATATTAATGAGTGGCAACTTTCTACACCCGTATTTAGTGTAGGTAATCAACACTTATATAAAAAATTTGGGTATATAGAAGTTGCAAGAAATGAGGATGAAATTGAATATATAAAGAAAATTAAATAATACGCTATTTTTTTATATTGTAAAATAGCATAAAAATAGAATATTTATTTAAAACACCGTACTATTCAGAATTGAGTTTTACGGTGTTTTTGTTTCCCAATACAAAACTATGGCGTAATAACATAAGTGAAGAGTAAAACAAACAGTGATCTTTAGAAATTGAATAATAAAATGCTAAATAATAAAAGCCCTTCCTTAGGCATAAATATAATGATTTTCTATCTTGCATTATATGGTATAATTGCTTTAATTGGTTAGAAGTTGTAAGAAATAGTCAAACAAAATATCTTAAAAGAACATATTAATGTATCTTGAAAAGAGGATAGATAATGATGGAGAAAATAAATAACAATATTCCAAAGCATGTTGCTATTATGATGGATGGTAATGGAAGATGGGCGAAAAAAAGACTGATGCCGCGTAAAATAGGACATTTAGAGGGCAGTAAAAGGCTTGAAAGTATTTGCGAGAGTTCTTATAAACTTGGAATTAAATATCTTACAGTATACGCCTTTTCAACTGAAAATTGGAATCGACCAAATGATGAAGTTAATGGAATTATGAATCTATTTCGAAAGTATTTAGTAGATAAAAAGAATAAATGTATTCAAAATGACATGCGTGTTAGGATTATAGGAAATCGAAATGGCTTAGATAATGATATTCTTCAAAAGATAGAAGATATGGAAGAAGCAACAAGAAAATGCAATGGCTTAAATTTGCAATTAGCTGTAAATTATGGTGGGAAAGATGAGATAGTAAGAGCAGTTAATAAAATTCTTTTATGTAAAGAACATTTGAATAGCATTACTGAAGCTGAGTTTTCATCTTATCTGGATACAAGGGATATTCCTGAGCCAGACTTGTTTATAAGAACTGGCGGTGATAAAAGATTATCAAATTTCTTATTGTGGGAGATGGCGTACACTGAGTTTTATTTTTCCGATATATTATGGCCTGACTTTAGTGAAGAAGAATTGAAAAAGGCAGTAAATGAATTTTCTAAAAGAGACCGTAGATTTGGGCAAATAAAAGAATAGTTAGCAGTAAGAAAATGCAGAACCAAATTTAAGAATTAATTTGTAATGTTCTCATATTGTACAAGAGCAAGACGTTATAAATAGATTAAGTATATTATAACTAAGGGGGATTTTTATGAAGGGAGCAGTTTTATCTGATATTCATGGAAATGGAGTAGCATTACATACCCTGTAGATGAGATTATTAATATAGCAATATACAATAAGTTTCCTCTATTGAACGAATATAGAAACATTATATTGAATGCATATATGTAATAGGTACAGCAATAGCGATGCATTATTTTACATTATATGGTATAATTATATAAAGTGAATTTAGCATTTATATCATGTTGCACTAAAGGAGTGGTTGATGTGGAAATTATAGCAATAATGGCAATAATATTAGGGCCGATTTGCTTGTTTATAATTATTTTAGCTGCAATCAAAAATGGTGTAGAAAGAGCATCAATTGAACTTAAAGAAGACTTTATTGACGAATTTAATATAAGAAAAACAACGGCAAATGAGGACCATAATGAGAATTTAGTATAAAGTTTATTATTAAATGCAATTCTTATATTCTGTAATGATTCCAAAATAATATGAACAAAATTAAGTTCGTGTTTATAAGGAGAGTATATACTATGGCCTTTATATTTTTAGTTATAATTTTTACACCGTTGCTAATATATGAGTATGTGGTAAGCCCAAAGATTTGTGAGAAAAAAATATATAACCATATAAGTAATCTTGGTGGACAAGTGACTGATATAGAAAAATTAACTACAAGGGAAAAACTCTATTGTGTTAGCTTTATTATAGATGGAAAGCCTGAAAAAGCGATAGTGCGATTTGACTTTTTTCTTGAAGATATGTGGAAAAGGTAATAGCATACTGATTTAAAGCACCGTATTATTCAAAAGTGAATTTTACGGTGCCTTTGTTTTGTCATATTTTACTTTACGACTCTTAATAAGAAGAACGTAAATTAAGCTTTTATAAGCTTTAATATTTCTTTAGGATTTTCAAGAATATATTTTGCATCAATTCCTACTGATGATTTAGCACCCCATAACGCTAGTGCAAAATCTATGCCAGCGCCCAATGCACAATCCATATCATATTTAGTATCGCCAATATATATTGCCTTTGATTTATCAGCACCGGAAAGTTCAATAAATTTTAAAATTGGGTCTGGATTAGGTTTATGCTTTTCTGTATCATCCGCGCAAACTACTATGTTAAAAAAATCATTAAGCTCAAATGGTAGAAAGTTATCTATAAACTCTTCTCTAGTTTTTGAAGTAACTATACCAGTTGAAATTCCAATTTCATTTAACTTAATTAAAGTATCTTTAATACCATTAAAAACTTTCACATGATGAAAATATTCCATTAAGTATTTATTCCATTTTACATTGCAGTCTGAAACGTTACTTATTCCGAGCCTATTTAATGAAATTTCTCCTGGAATTCCTAGAGCAAAGCTTAATTCATCAAAACTTAAATTTTTATTGAGCTCTTCAAACACTAATTTTTGGAGAGATGAAAGAACTGCAAACTCTGTATCCAAAAGAGTACCATCAATATCGAATATAATATAGTCGTACATACTTTCCTCCTTTTAGTCGGAAACACTGGGCAAAAGCCCACTCGCTTCCGCTCGTAAATGCCCGCAAAGACCCATTTAGGGTTTTCGCCTCCTTTTTGCCGAACTAGGAATAATTTATGACTTTAACCTCCATCCGAAAACATTTAATTTTTTAATAAAGCGTGACTTTTAAACTCTGTTAATATTGCGTTTCGTATTATCTACTAGCTTCACACCTGAATACATAAGCTTAATAGTAAGTTCAATAATACCTGTAAGGCAATCTCTTCTGCTGTCTTCAGCTATGAGTATTTCAGGCATGACTTTATTTGCAATATAGGTTTCACATCTTTCTATAATTTGATTTATTAGGTTCTCTCTAAATGTCTCCCCGCCAACAACAACCAAATCGGGATTAATCACACAGTTAGTGGTTGCAATAACTCGAGAAACAGTATCGATATAGGAATAATCCTCAGGTTCGCTTTCTATAAAAGAATTTAGGTATTGTCCATCACCTAATGGAATAAATCCTATCTCACCAGCTAAATTACTGCCGCCATGAATAAGCTCCCCGTTTAAAATGATTCCTGATCCTACTCCTGATTTAGTAAAATGTATATATATCATATTTAGTATGTGAAGATCATCCACATCAAGCCTATCCATAAGGCATATACTGTGACCAAACGCCATAGCATTTAAATCATTTTCCAGAACCACAGGAATGTTATATTTCTCCTCGATATATTCTCCAATATTGCTTTCTTCCCATACCTTAAGGTTTTTACCGAATAAGTATTTTCTCTTTTCTATATCTACTACACCGGGTACTGCAATTCCTATAGCTTTAATATTGCTTTTACTCTTCATAATATCATCAAGGATTTTTTCTATTTCATAAAGGTAGTCAGTGCTGCCTATTTCAACTCTTGCATTTTCAATGATTTCACGTAAAGGGTTTGATATCACATATTCAATAAAATTGTCTCTAATATAAAAAGCTAATGCGAGACTTTCCTCTAAGTTCAGAGCATACCTCTCGGCTCTTCTGCCTCCGCTGGATTTATCCAAGCCTAATCTAATCACTTCGTTATTTTGAAGTAACTCTTCAAGCAATGATCTCACTGTAGTCTGGCTTATTCCTGTAATTTCAGATAATTCCGCCCTAGTAGCTGCGCCTATTTTCTTTAGTTCATTTTTTATTAAAGCAACATTAATTTCCTTCATGGTCTTTGGTTTGCCTGTAAAGCCGGCCACAAAATCATCTCCATTATACTTATATCAGATACTTTTAAAAGTGTCTGATATAAGTATAGCTCTATAATTTAATTATTTCAAGCAGCTTAATTCAATAATTTTATTTCTAGATAAACGCTTAATATTAATGTATATAGCGAAAGTAAAAAGCGTCTGTAGAGGCTTATAAGATCTCGTTTAAGTATAATATTATGAAGCTTTTAGCATGATATATGAAGTATATTATAAATCGTTCCTTTCTCTGCATTTACTTTTCCTAAGTCATCTATAAAGAAGAATACATGATATTTCCATTTGTCAGGATTATAAATAACTATATATTCTGCATCATTAATTTTAGGAATATCCTGCTCTATTTTATCCTTGAAATTATTTAGGCTTTCTTGTGGCTGGATTTCTCTTGTAATTTCAAACAGGTATCTAATATTTTTAATTTTATCGGTGGTTGTATCAATTAAAGGTATTCCTATATTTACTTGCTGCCATCCAAAAGAAGTTATTATATTGTCATAAAAACCATTGAATAAGAACTTATTTAGGCCATTGCTGTCTTTCCAAAGATATAAAGGAGAATAGCTATTCTGCAAGCTGTCGTTTTCTCCTTTTTCTGTTATTAAATATAGTTTAAATTTTAAATCCTCAAATCCATCAGTTTTATAACCGTTATTCTTTACTCTTTCTCTGATTATGTTCATGTCATAATTACTTGGAAGTGTAATTTTGTATTGTGTTGCGATCATTTGACAATCACTCCTTTATATTAATTAAGTAACTTTAAATTCATTATATATCCATCTAAATAATATTAATAATAGTTATAAATGATAGCAGATATTAATTAAAATAATATCAATATAAATGAGAGTACTAATAATAAAAATATGTTAAAATTATGATTAATACATAGTAAAGAAGGTAATAAAACTATGGAAAGTAATGATTTAAGAATATTTCAAGTAGTTGCATATGAAGGGTCTATTTCTAAGGCAGCTTTAAAAATGGGATATGTTCAATCAAATGTAACATTGCGCATAAAAACACTGGAAGATGAGCTTGGAACTAAGCTGTTAATAAGACATAGCAAGGGTGTCTCACTTACCCCTGGTGGTGAAAAGCTGCTGGTTTATGCAGACCAAGTTATTAGGATACTAGATGAAGCTGTGAAAGCTTTAAAAAATAATGATAACAATAACTATTTAAAAATTGGTGCAACTCAAACAATAGCAGCTTCAATTGTACCAAAATGGTTAAGCATATATTCTGAAAGATATTCCGATGTATCATTATCATTAAAAACAGATAATCAAAGGGGATTAATTGAACAACTTATAAATGGAGAACTGGATGGTGCATTTATAAATAGCCAATTTACGCATCAGAATATTAAATCAGTGTTTACTTTTAATGAAGAACTAGCAATTGTATCTTCTACAGATATCAAAGAAGTAGATGAAGTATTAAAAAAGCCTATTATTATAAAAAACGATATTAATTGCCCTTATCGTGTGCTTTTAGAAAAATGGGTTATAGCTAACAATGGAAATTTAAGCAGAGTTATGGAGATTGATTCTCTAGAGGCTATTTTAAAGTGTGTATCAGATGGAATGGGGATTTCTCTTTTGCCCAAGAGTGTCATTAAAGATAGCAATAAAGTATATACACATGAGTTATCTAATGAGTATAATAAACTTCCAATAAACTTTATTATACGTAAAGACTTAAATGTAAATACTTTGATTAATAATTTTATCGATGTCCTTTTTGAAAGCTGAGATTTCAACCTTAGGATTTTCAAGCAATTGCGTAAAGCAATTTTTAGGTTAATAAAGTTGCTCGAAAAAAGTAGAAATTTGACGAAAACTTAAAATTTTTATTGAACGTATTCAATACTTCTATTATAATATTAGTAAGACTGGTAAGCGTTTAATAATCTATATTTCACCGTAGTCTAGCTAGCAAAAAGAAGCTTTAAAGATTAAGAAAATAGAAATCAATAATTCCTAATAATTTAGTTTTTGGACATGTCATAAATATGATCAGAACCCTAAAATAATTGTTATCATATCACACCTAAACAATATCATTGTTATTCATTAAAATAATCATAGAATATAATTTTATATTGGAGGGCTTTGCATTGATTAAGTTATTAGAAAATGGAGATCTAGACTTAGACGTACTTGAAATCGGTGATGTAATAGATATTGGTTTGTTACAAACCTTTCAAGATAATTTCGCAACAGGAATGAATATAGCAAGCGTTACAGTGGATAGACAAGGAAACCCAGTTACTAGGCCAAGCTCCTACACAAAATTTTGTATGGATTTTACACATTCTACTAAGCGTGGAGACGACAGATGTGCATTATCTCACAAGAAAGGCGGAGAAGAAGCAGCTAGAACCGGAAGACCATATATTTATACCTGTCATGCAGGGCTTATAGACTTTGCGGCACCGATAATAATTAATGGACATTTAATAGGCACAATTTTAGGTGGACAAATTCTAACTTCCAAGCCTGAAGAAGAGAAATTTAGAAAAACAGCCTCAGAAATTGGTGTGGACCCTGAAGGTTATGTTAAAGCAGCAAATAATGTTTATATGACAAAAGAAGAAAATGTAAGATCAGCAGCTGAAGTTTTGTTCATAGTAGCAAATGCACTTTCTAATGGTGGTTATGAACGGGTTAGATTAAGTACTATGTCAAAAACTCTTTCAGAAAATTTCAGTCAAATATCTGCTACATTAGAAGAGTTAAGTGCATCTTCAGTAAATGTTACTAATAATCAGCTTAATTTAAATAATGAAATAAATAATGTAAAGCAAATTTCCGTAGAGATAAATACAATATTAGACTCCATTAAAAGCATAGCTGACCAAACAAAAATGCTTGGTTTAAATGCAGCAATTGAAGCTGCAAGAGCAGGGGATGCAGGAAGAGGATTCGGAGTAGTTGCAAGCGAAATAAGAAAGCTGTCCGAGAATTCAAAGGAAACAGCTGTAAGAATAATGGACCTTACAAGTAAGATCCAGGAATCAGTAAATAAAACTATTGAAACATCAAATGCAACCCTTGAAACAACAGAGCAGCAGTCAGCAGCAATTGAAGAAGTGGCAGCCAGCGTATCAGATGTTTCTAATTTAGCCGAGGAATTAAATGGTATGGCGAATCATAAATAAAAATTACCCTATGAGATAGGCACTTAAAAAGGTCTATATTATAGGGTATTTTTGTTTTACTTACATCTATATTTGTGGGATAATAAAAAGGTTGAAGAATTATGTAGTTTTATGACATTATATATAAATTAATATCGCAAATAATTGAAGGAGTGGAAGCTATGAAAAAAGGATTTGATCATGAAAAATATCTAGAAGAACAGTCTAAGTTTATTTTGGAAAGAGTTAATAATTACGACAAGCTCTATATAGAGTTTGGTGGAAAGCTGCTGTTTGATCTTCATGCCAAAAGAGTTTTGCCTGGCTTTGATGAAAATGCAAAGATTAAGGTGCTGCATAGTCTAAAGGATAAGCTCGAAGTAGTTATCTGCGTATATGCCGGAGATATTGAAAGAAACAAGATAAGAGGAGACTTTGGCATTACCTATGATATGGACGTTCTAAGGCTTATAGATGATCTAAGAAGCTATGATCTTGATATAAACAGTGTTGTAATCACACGTTATGATGGGCAGCCTGCTGCAACTATGTTTATTAACAAGCTTGAAAGAAGAGGCATAAAGGTTTATAAGCATAAGGCAATTCCAGGATATCCTGCAGACGTTGATGCTATAGTAAGCGATGAGGGGTATGGAGCAAATCCATACATCGAAACAACAAAGCCAATAGTTGTAGTAACTGCACCAGGGCCAGGAAGCGGAAAACTGGCTACCTGCTTAAGTCAGCTTTATCATGAGAATAAAAGAGGGATTACTGCAGGTTACTCAAAATATGAAACTTTCCCTGTGTGGAATGTACCTTTAAAGCATCCGTTAAATACAGCTTATGAAGCTGCTACAGTAGATTTAAAGGATGTTAACATGATAGACTCCTTCCATTTTGATGCTTATAATGAAGTGTCAGTAAACTATAATCGTGATATTGAAACCTTCCCTGTTTTAAAGAGAATTATTGAGAAGATAACAGGAAAAGAATCAGTTTATAAATCTCCAACAGATATGGGAGTTAACAGAGTTGGCTTTGGAATAATTGATGATGAAGCTATTAAAGAAGCTTCAAGGCAAGAGATAATCAGAAGATACTTTAAGGTAGGCTGTGAATATAAGAAGGGTTATGTGGACAAGGAAACCTTCCAAAGAATAAAGCTTATTTTAGATGAGCTTAACTTAAAGCAGGAGGACAGAAGGGTTGTTATGCCTGCAAGAGAGCGTTCTGCAGAGTTAAAGAAAGCTTGCGGAAACAATGAAGCATGTCCAGTTGTAGCACTTGAGCTTCCTGACGGAACAATTTTAACAGGAAAGAGCTCGGAAACTATGGAGGCATCTGCGGCTGTAGTTATAAATGCCATCAAGTATCTTGCTAATATTGCAGATGATATGCATTTAATTTCTCCTGTTATACTTGAGCCTATTATAAAGTTAAAATCAAAAGATCTTGGCAGTAAAAACACTGCATTAAGTTGTGAAGAGGTGCTTATTGCGCTAAGCATATGTGCAGCAACAAATACAATGGCTGAAGCCGCTTTATCAAAACTTTCAATGCTAAAGGGCTGTCAGGCTCACTCAACAGCTATCCTTGCAAGAAGCGATGAAGAAACCTTCAGAAGAGTGGATATAGATGTTACAAGTGATCCGGAATATCCAACAAACAACCTTTACTACAGTATGTAAAATGATATGGCGTCCTATAGGGCGCCTTTTGCTTTGCAATAATTATATTCTGCATTAAATGATAACTTGCTGAAAGTAAAACCTTTTTACATTAGCTTTGAGTTGTTTGAAGCCTGAAAGGAATGTTTTTGCAGAATTAATACATAATACTTCAGTATAAGACTTATTTTTTGAAGATGCCTAAAGAAAGAAGTGGATTTACGTTGAATTATATATATACTATTTTGGTTCAATATGTCGATAGAGCTACCTTGCTTCTTATATGTTTATTTATTATTACAAGAATGAGAGTCTTTAAAGACATATTCATAAAAGAAAATTACGAAAGAAAAGATTATGTTTTTATTTGTGTAGTGTTTTCTTTATTTGCTGTACTAGCAACTTATACAGGACTAAATGTAGAAGGATCTTTAGTAAATGTAAGGACCATTACTATAGTGTCTGGAGGAATAATATTTGGGCCGATTGTAGGAATAGTAACTGGACTTATATCAGGTGTTCACAGATACCTCATAGATATAAACGGCATAACCTCAATACCCTGTCTTATAAGCAGTATAGCAGCAGGTGTTGTTTCCGGATATATAAATAAAAAGGTTAAGAGAAAATATAGGTGGATTGCAGGTATAGCAGCAGGTATGCTTAGTGAGACAATTACAATGACACTTATACTTCTATTAAGTAAGCCTCATGCCTTAGGGTATGATATAGTATCTAAAATAGCTATCCCAATGATTTTGGGACAAATCAGCGTTGGATTTATTGTTCTGCTGGTTCAAAGCGTTGAAGACGACAAAGAAAAGATAGCTGCAAAACAGGCGAAATTAGCACTGGATATTGCCAATAAGACTCTTCCATATTTTAGAGATATAAACAGCGACTCTTTAAATAAAATATGTAATATAATAAAAGAAGATATACAAGCAGATGCAGTAGCTATCACTGATACAAAGTATATATTGGCTTATGTAGGAGTTGGGGAAGAATACTATAATATTGGCCATGAAATAATTACTGATGTAACTAAAAAAGCAATAAACAGCGGAGAAATAATTATTAGAAATGAAGATCTTGGTGACAAGAGTACTAGGTTAAAATCTGCTATTGTAATACCTCTTAAAGAAAAGAATGATATTATAGGTGCTTTAAAGATATATTATTTAAAGGAGTATAAAATAACGTATTCCTTACAAACTTTAGCAATAGGACTTTCACAGATTATTTCTACTTTGATGGAAGTGTCTAAGATTGAACAAATGAAGGAAATGGCAAATAAAGCGGAAATAAAAGCTCTTCAAACTCAGATAAATCCCCATTTTTTATTTAATGCGTTAAACGCTATAACTTCATCTATTAGAATAAATCCTGATAAGGCAAGAGAACTTATAACAACCTTATCTAGTTATTTAAGATATAATTTAGAGTTAAACGGTGAGTTTATAGATATAAAGAAAGAACTAAAACAAGTTATGGATTATGTAGAAATAGAAAAAGCTAGATTTGGTAATAAGCTTAGTGTAGTTTATGATATAGATGAAGTGGAAATTAAGATTCCTAGTCTTATAATACAGCCTTTAGTAGAGAATGCCATAGTACATGGCATTTTGAACTGTAAAGGCGGGGGAACTGTAAAAATCAATGTAAAAGATGAAAAAGAAAAGGTTAAAATAGAAATAGTTGATAGCGGTATCGGCATAAGCGAAGAAATTATAGAAAGAGTTTATAATGGAAGTATGCCTGAAAACAAAATTGGAGTTTATAATGTACATTCAAGGCTTAAACTTATTTATGGAGAAGGGCTTATAATAGAAAGACTTGATAAAGGAACTAAGGTACAATTCTATATAAAGAGGTAAGGATATGAAAGCAATAATAGTTGAAGATGAAGTTTTAGCAAGGGAAGAACTTAAATATTTTATTAAAAATTACAGCAGTATAGATATTGTGGATGAGTTTGAAGATGGAATAGAAGTGCTTAAATTTATGCAGGAAAATGTAGTGGACGTTATTTTCTTAGATATTAACATACCCTTACTTGATGGAGTTCTGCTTGCAAAAAGTATTAGTAAATTTGCTAAAAAGCCGCAAATAGTATTTATAACTGCGTATAAAGAACATGCTGCGGAGGCCTTTGAAATAGAAGCTTTTGACTATATATTAAAACCTTATTCAGAAACTAGAATTATATCTATGCTTAAAAAGCTTGAAATGAGCTATGGACAGCAAAAAGAAATTCCTAAAAAAGGAAGTATTACAGATAAGATAAACTTATGGAAGAATGATAAGATAATAGTTGTGGATATGAATGATATTTATTATTGTATAGCAAAAGAAAGAGTAACTTATGTTTATACTAAAAAGGAAGAGTATTCGGTAAATCTTAGTATATCTGAGTTTTATAACAATTTGACAAAGGATAAGTTTTTTAGATGTCATAGATCTTATATAGTAAATATAACTAAAATAAAAGAAATCATTCCTTGGTTTAACAATACTTATAACTTGAAGCTTCAAGATATTGACTATGAAGTGCCAGTAAGCAGAAGCAATCTAAAGGAATTTAAACAGCTTATGAATATTTAATTGAAATTTATATCAGATGAGGTTTTGCCACATCTGATTTTTTTATTGAAAAAAATTAGAAGGCTGCATTTTTGTTATAAATTATACAAAGATTGATAATGTTCATTGTGTAATGAAGCTATGTAACTAGTTGTCGAAACTATGCATTTTATGCACTATTTTTTGCATTTCATTCAGTATTTAATCTCTTTATTTTGCTTTGATATATAATTTGAATCAGATTAGGGAAAGGTTTTCAAAAATGATAAACGTTTTAAATAAACATTATTTTAACAGAAAAAATAAAGGGAGGGCTTCACAATGAAAAACACACCAGAAAAACGATTGTTAATAGTATTAGGTACAATAATTGCCCAGATTGGTTTAGGGACAATTTATACTTGGAGTTTATTTAATCAGCCTATTGTTAATAAGTTTGGCTGGGGATTAAGCAAGGTATCCATGACATTTTCTATTACAAGCTTTGCTTTAGCATTTTCTACATTAATTGCTGGTAAGCTTCAAGACAAGCTAGGGATTAGAAAGCTTGTATCAATTTGTGGAATAATACTTGGAGTTGGTCTTTTACTAACATCTAAAGTAAATTCATTACCTATGTTATATATTACTGCTGGTGTGATTGTTGGAGCCGCAGATGGTATTGCATATATCACTATTCTTACTAATTGTATAAAGTGGTTTCCAGAGAGAAAAGGGCTTATTTCAGGTATATCAGTTGGAGCTTATGGAACAGGAAGCTTGATTTTTAAATATATAAATGCAGGATTAATAACTTCAAAAGGTGTTTCTACAGCATTTCTATATTGGGGGATTATTGTAATAGCTTTAGTTTTTACAGGTGCTCAATTACTAAAGGATGCATCAATTAAAACTGTTAAAGCTAATAATGCTTCAGAAGGGCATAACTATTCGGTGAAAGAAATGTTAAAGACTAAGCAAGCATATATGTTGTTTATAATATTCTTTACAGCATGCATGAGCGGTCTTTATCTAATAGGAATTGTAAAAGATATAGGTGTCAGCTTAGCTGGTCTCACCCCTGCTGTAGCTGCAAATGCAGTTGCAATGGTAGCAATATTTAATACTGCTGGAAGAATAATTTTAGGAGCACTGTCAGATAAAATAGGCAGACTAAAAGTAATAGCATTTACCTTTACACTTACTGCAATCAGCGTATTTGTATTAAGTTTTGCACATTTGAATTTTGGAATTTTCTTTGCTTGTGTTGCTGGGATAGCCTTTTGCTTTGGAGGAAACATCACGATATTCCCTCCTATAGTAGGTGAATTTTTCGGTTTGAAAAACCAAACTAAAAACTACGGAATTATTTATCAAGGTTTTGGAATAGGTGCTCTTTCAGGATCATTTATATCTGCCGCTGCAGGTGGTTTCAAGCCTACCTTCATGGTTATAGGAATATTATGCCTAGTTTCAATTATAATAATTGCAGCTATAAAGGCTCCGGTAACTATAAAACAAACTAGAATAGGTTCAAAAGCTGTTATAAAAGCTGCTTAGAAAAAAAGTATTAGCTGTATAAAGGCAACTTGTAAACAAATTTGATTATAATATAAGCCTCCTTGGGTAGTATAACTGCCTTGGGAGGTTTTTTGTCTTAATACGGAGTATATAAATAATGAATTAAAGTTCCTTTAACTTTTATATAAATACTTTAGCAGGATTTCCACATCCTAATACAGAATATACCATGTATCAAACAACCGAGGTGAATTCCATGCTAAAAGAAGGAGTTTATGAGCAGATCATAAATAGAGAATTAAAACAAAAGCTTAAACAATTAAGTTTAGATAAATATCTTATAGAAAAAGAAGAGCTTGATGTAGAAGAGGCAAAGACAATACTCTCTGCCTACATATCCTCAGTAGTTAAAAAGGCACTCCGATTTATAAGAGAAAACAGCAAGCAAAATGATAAGGAAGCACTGCTTTCACAGATAGAAGCCTGCAACGAACTTATAAAAATGTTAGCGAATATTGCCCGGGAAAGGAATATTGAGGACTTTAAGATCGAAGAAGAGGGAGAAGTGATGACAGCTCTGTATTCTAAGATAAACATCATAAAGGCTGTGAAGGAAAGCAAGTCTGTAAGACCTGTAACTCCTCTTTATCAAAGCTCGTTATTTACAGGCTCTGTTCAGGAACCTAACATGATGAGTGAGCTTAAGAAGGAGATTTTATGCTGTGATTCTATAGATATGCTTGTGTCCTTTGTAAAGTGGAGCGGTCTTAGGTGTATTATTGAGGAGCTTAAGGAGTTTACAGAGCAGGAGGGGCATAGGCTTAGAATAATAACTACATCATACATGGGAGCAACGGATTATAAAGCCATAGAGGAATTAAGTAGGCTAAAGAACACAGAAATAAAGATTTCCTATGATACGGAGAGAACAAGACTCCATGCAAAGGCCTATCTTTTCAAAAGAGAAACTGGCTTTACTACGGCCTATATTGGTTCCTCCAATTTATCAAGTGCTGCCATAACCTCAGGACTTGAGTGGAACCTTAAAGTAACGGAGAAAGATTCCTTTGATATTATTAAGAAGTTTGAAGCAACCTTTGAAAGCTATTGGAATGATGGTGAGTTTATAGTATTTAACGGAGAGGCTCAGGAGGATAAAGAAAGGCTTAAAACCTCACTTAATAAGGAAAGCAGAACAGATGGTGAGGGTGAATCTATATTTAACTTTGATATAAAGCCTTATTTTTATCAGAAGGAAATACTTGAGAAACTTAAGGCTGAGAGAGTTTTATTTAACAGGCATAAAAACCTTTTGATTGCTGCAACTGGAGTAGGAAAAACAGTTATTGCTGCCTTTGATTATAAGGATTTTGTTCGTGAACATAAAAGAGATAAGAACAGGCTGCTTTTTATTGCTCATAGAGAAGAAATACTTAAGCAAAGCAGGGATACCTTTAGAGCTATTTTAAAGGACAGCAATTTTGGAGATTTGTATGTTGGAGGAAGTGTACCTTCTTCCTTAGACCATTTATTTATGAGCATACAAAGCTTTAACTCTGCTAAGCTTTATGAAAAGACTACAGCGGATTTTTATGATTTTATAATAGTTGACGAATTTCATCATGCTGAAGCTCCATCTTATCAGAGGCTTTTAGATTACTATAATCCTAAAATACTATTAGGATTAACTGCTACCCCTGAAAGAATGGACGGCAAAAATGTATTAGAGCGCTTTGATGATAGGATTGCAGCAGAGATGAGACTTCCTGAAGCTATAGACAGAAAGCTTTTAAGCTCCTTTCAATATTTTGCTGTGTCTGATTTAGTTGATTTATCAAAGCTTAAATGGACTAGAGGAGGCTATGACAAACAGGAGCTTGAGAAGGTTTATACAAGCAATGATATTAGAGTAAATCAAATTATAACTAGCCTTCAAAAGTATGTAACGGATATGAATGAGATTGTTGGACTAGGCTTTTGCGTTGGTGTTGAACATGCTAAATACATGGCTGACAGGTTTAATAAAAATAGCATAGCATCAATTGCTTTAACTGGTGAGAGCAGCGATGAAGAAAGAAGCAGCGCTAAGAAAAGGCTTGTAAGCGGAGAAATAAAATTCATATTTACAGTTGACCTTTATAATGAAGGTGTAGATATACCTGAAATAAACACTGTGCTGTTTTTAAGACCTACAGAAAGCTTAACCATATTCCTTCAGCAGCTTGGAAGAGGTCTAAGACTTAGCGAAGGAAAAGAATGCCTAACAGTTTTGGACTTTGTTGGTCAGGCTCACAAAAACTATGATTTTGAACAGAAGTTTAAAGCCTTGATAGGCAAATCAAAGCATTCAGTAGAATACAGCATTAACAATGGATTTTTAAACCTTCCAAAGGGCTGCTATATACATTTAGAAAAGCAGGCTAAGGAATACATACTTAGAAACATAAAGGATGCAAGGCTTACAAAGGCTGCTTTAATAAGCAAGATTAAATATTTTGAAGCTGATACAGGACATAAGCTTATCTTGGCTAACTTCATGGAACACTATGGCTATAGCTTAATTGATGTATATGGCAAGAATGGAGACAGAAGCTTTAGCAGAATGAAAGTTGAAGCCGGTATTATGGAGAGCTTTGATAATAAAGATGAGGAAGTAATAAATAAGAGATTTAAGAATTTGTTTCATATAAATTCTAGAGAACTTATTGAATTTGCAACTAGGGTGCTGGCTTTAGGTGAGGATATTAAAGCACAGGTGTTTAGTACAGAAGAGAAGCTTATGCTTGGAATGCTATATTATAGCTTTTATTTAGAGGCGCCAGAAAAGCAAGGATTCGCTACTTTTGAAGAATGCTTAAGTGAGCTTTGTGTAAATAACAAGGAGCTTATGAAAGAGGCTTTAGAGATACTTCAATATAACTATCTGCACATTGATTTTGTTGATAAGCAGGTGGATTTAGGATTTCAGTGTCCGCTGGATTTGCACTGCAGTTATAGTGTGGATCAAATTATGGCTGCCTTCGGCTATTTTGAAGAAAGCAAGAAGCCGGCCTTTAGAGAGGGAGTTAAGTATTTTAATGAGAAGAAGCTTGATGCTTTCTTTGTAACTTTGAATAAAAGTGAGAAGGAATATTCGCCATCAACCCTCTACGAGGATTATGCAATAAATGAAAGGCTGTTTCACTGGCAGAGTCAGAGTAGGACTTCAGTAGACAGTGAGACTGGACAGAGGTATATTAACCATTTGAGAACTGGCAATAGGATAGTTCTGTTTGTTAGGGAGAATAAGAAACAGGATGGTGTGACTTCGCCTTATGTTTATTTGGGTGAGGTGGAGTATGTGAAGCATGAGGGGGATATGCCGATTAGTTTTGTTTGGGAGATGAAAGAGGAGATGCCGGCTGGGATGATGAGGGTGGCGAATAAAAGTATTGTATAATATGTTGGAGAAAGTATATAAAAAGCAGTTACAGAGGCTTGATGACTATTCAATGGCTAATAACCAGTGTAAATTCGGCCTGAAATTATAAAAGCGATAGAAAAACTACTATTTAAGTAAATCATATTTTTGTTTGAATCTATTTGCAAATATTAAATATCCAGGTTACAGAGGAAATATTGGGTATTTATAGAGTAGAAAAATAAGATAAGTGAAATAAAAGGTTCAAATAATGTCTATAATGTGGAGTTAGTATCATAATATCATGCTGAACGAAGTGCAAGTAGACCCATGGTTATGTGAAATAATGAAAAAGTTAAATAGATATCGGTTTGAAGTAGAAAGGGGAAATATACATGTGGGCGTTAGGAAGTTATGAAAGATTGGTTTATGAAATTAAAAGAAGAGAGAATCCCGACTTACCTGTTACTTTTGGGTTACTAATTGCAGATTTTGACCAACGAAAGTGCAAAGAGTATATATTAAATTATATTGATGTTTTTAACTATAAATCTGGCGAATATATAAATTTTTATTTACCAGGTTATATGGAAGAGGGGATGTATGAGAGCAAAAAGAAAATAACTATTAAAGGCAAAGATTATTACTTTAAACGTGAGATCTTTCTTGAATTTTTGATGAAACTGGAACAGGATTTCGATATTGATTTTCCATATAATCCAGTTCTAATACTACTTGAGTATGATAGAGGGCATTTCAAAATGTCAAAGAGAATAGTTATTGAACTAGATGCTAATGGAGCACAAATTGAAAGAACAGGTGATTTTTTTGAACAAATATTCAGTATAGCTAGAAGAGTAGTTTCTTTAGAAGATGTGTCTGAAGCATTAGTGGCAAAACAATTGAAAGGTGGGTTACTGGATACAATTTTTGGAATGGTTGATAATAGTTATCTATCCGCAATTTATAATAAGCATGGAGAGTGCAAGAAGTATAAGCTGAAATAAGTGGATTAATCTAAATTGTAGCTTTCATTGATTACTTAACATATTAATACATCTCCGTCCGATATGATCAGCTCTCACTGGGTGTAAACTACATTTTCGAAGAGGGACAGCTCAGAGGAGACGGAGATACAATGATATTAGGCGAATAATGAAAAGATAAGATAATCATAATTTAGTGATTGACCTATATTAGCTTATCTAAATTATCAAATCTATTTAAAAAAACGAAAAGGGTATATATCCTTCTGAAAGCAAAAAAATTTCTATTTTATATCTTTACCAGAAAAGTCAGTATGGTCAAAGGTAAACTTGTGGTCATGGTTCTTTTCACAATACCCAATTATCTTACCAGTGATGTTATCTTTATACAGTTTTATCTTTCCACCACATTTTGGCTTAGGGCATACTCCACTAAGATCTAATAAAGATGCTGTACCGTCATTATTGCACTTTAGTTTCAAGTTTATTAAATTATGAGGTTTAATCCAAATAAAGCCTTTTGTAAGTAACTCTTTATATAAAATGTGTATCAAAAGACTAATCAAAAGAACAATAACAGAAACTGCAGTAATTATAAAAGAGTTATTATTTCCAAGCATTGTTGAACTATTATTTAGAATTCCTAAAGTTGAATCTACAAGTCCTAGAGCCGTTCCGATTGCACCTGCTGACATTGACACAATCTTTAAATATCTTACCTTATTAAGACTAAAAGGCTTTCCTTTTTTTGTGTAACTATATTCAAGCTGTTTTGCTTGTTCAGTTGAATTAATAGTAGCATATAAATTACCAACTTTTATATTTCCTTTACCACTACTAACAATACTTACACTACCTTCACCAGTAATAATTGTATTATTAGTTTCATTAAATGCTGAAAGCTTCTTACCACAACTAGAGCAGAACTTATCAACAGTTTTTATACTATTGCCACAGCCTGTACAAAACATATATTTCCTCCAAATATTATCTGAAATTTGTTTATAGCTTCATTTATACCTGCTTCTTTCATCTTTTACTAATAATCTAACGTTTTGCTTTCCTAATCTTCCTAAAAAAAATCCGATTTCTAGGATAACGTTTTTCCTTGCTCTGATACTTCCATCCTCTAGCTTATCATCAGGACTTAGCAAAGCAATAGCATATGTAGCGCCATAAGTCTCTTCAATAAGTTTGTCTATTATATTTCTACCTTTATCTGCACATTCATGGAGAACTACATCAGTTACTTTAGCTCTGCTTAATAGCAACTGAACATTTGTTTTCATTTCACTATCATGTCCATGTATAATAAACACTTTATCAACTTTATCCATACCTACTTCTTTCCTTTCTAATGGATCATTTACATGAATATCTTCGTTTGGCACTTTTCTAACCTCATAGTGGCCGGAAAAGTAATTTTCAGTATTTTTGTAAAGTAATGCTTCTGCAAAGATTGAAATACCTGGTTCAAATAGTTCATCAATGTTTGTGTAAAAAACTTCATTATTGCTCATAGTAATAATATTGCTTCTACCTGATGGTGCTAGCCTACAAGTTTTAACTTCTCCCTTAAATATTTTAGGTGTATTGGCAGGCTTTCTTCTATCATAAATTTTATAATAACCATCATGGTCAACTATCTCATAATCGTCAAATCTTAAATAATTGTTCAAAAAATTTACTATATCAAGTAAATTATATTCTGAATCAAAATATTCATGTGGATCCAAAAGACTGGTTATTAGCTCCTCAATCTCTGGTGTTTTGGTAATTAGATTAATTTTTTTGTTCAGTAAATCTTGTTCTTGATGGTAAACATGCTTCAAATTGTCCCCATAATCCCAAGTTTGCAAAAAATTTTACCAAGTTTGATCCGCTTCTATAAATTGATTTTTTATTGTCCCTGTAATTGTATTAACTAAAATATCGATTGTTTTTTGTGAAATAAACATAGTATCCCCCAATTCGCCAGGCTTTTACTTTATGATTAAATTATACCACAAAACTTACTATCTTCTCCATAACTAGTAGAATGGTTTGGCAAAGGTTACTGACATTAGAGAATAGTTTCAATATAACATCATATTCGCGAATATATTACATTTGATTGTATTTATAGATGAAGTCTATTTTTTACTAAGAAAAGTAAAGTTATAGGAGGACGCAGAGGAAGGAAAGAGATTAATACATACAATTATGGTTGATTTCAGCCATTTTGAGGAAAGAAAGAGGCCATTGTTTAGCGAAGGAGTATTGACCTTCAACCCTCTACGAGGATTATGCGATAAATGGAAGGTTATTTCTTTGGCAGAGTCAGAGCAGAACCAGTGTGGAGAGCGAGGCCGGGATGATGACAGTGGTCAATAAAAGTATAGTGCAATGAATTGGAAAAAGAGTATAACAATTAGGCTCAGAGTG
The DNA here is from genome assembly GCF_016765585.1 of Clostridium rhizosphaerae. Taxonomy (GTDB): domain Bacteria; phylum Bacillota; class Clostridia; order Clostridiales; family Clostridiaceae; genus Clostridium_AT; species Clostridium_AT rhizosphaerae. The sequence goes on along the minus strand of NZ_JAESWC010000001.1, from coordinate 122,823 downwards.
TTGTTGAATATTCAATAATCTATAATCAGCATGTTTTTTGCTGGTATTATAAAAGTCATATAAAAGAGTTACTATCTATACAAATAGTAGCTCTTTTTATGAGTTAATTTTTAAATATAAATTGTCCATATTTTGAAGGAAATGCAAGATATTTGTAGAATAATGAAATAAGAAAATTGACTTTGAAGGTTCAGACAGTTTTCAAAATAGGAAGTTGAAAGGTTGTAGATGAATGAAATAATTCATCAAAATCATAAAATATTGAAAATATTGTTGTAGGTGGGTGTTAGGTATGTTAGAAAGTATACTGCTTGAAAACTATCGGTGTTTTGAAAAATCGAAAATGTCAGTGAGAGACTTGACTATTATTGTCGGAAAAAATAATGCAGGTAAATCTTCTATTATAGAATCTCTGAGAATGATAGCAATGGCTACTAAAAAATGTACAAAAACTTCATATATTAGCGCTCCAAAGTCATTGGGATTACCACAAAATATTAAAGGGTTTCGATTGCCAGTTGAGAAATTAAAAATTGATTTAAGAGGAGTGATTTATTATTATAAGTCTGATATAGCTAAAGTTACGGCATGTTTTAAAAGTGGTGTTACAATAATTGTCTATATCAATAAGGAAATAGCCTTTGCGACTATATATGATAAAAGTAGAAATTTAGTTTCCTCAAAGGCAAAAGCGATATCACTTAATATTAGCACAATAAGTATCTTACCACAAATTGGTCTTATAAAAGAGAATGAGAAAAAGTTAAGTGAAGGCACAATTATAGATGATATGGATACATACCTGACTTCAAGGCATTTTAGAAACGAAATGTTATTATATAAAAAAGAATTGTATAATAAATTCAAAAGACTCGCTGAAGAAACATGGCCAGGTCTAAGAGTGAGAGAGCTAGATTATAATTACAGTCACAGTGAATATATTAATTTTCTTATTGAAGATGAAAGGTTTCCAGCCGAAATTGGATTAATGGGAAGCGGGATTCAAATGTGGCTGCAAATTATATGGTTTATTTGTAGGTCAGGTGGAAGTGAAACAATAATTCTTGATGAGCCTGATGTTTATATGCATCCAGACCTTCAGCTAAAAATACTTAAGCTCGTAAGATCCCAATTTAAGCAGGTAGTTATTGCTACCCATTCTATAGAAATAATATCTAATGTTTCACCACGCAATATACTTACGATTGACAAACACGATAGACAAATGAGGTATGCAAATCATCTTGCAGCTGTTCAAAATATTGTGGATGATATTGGTAGCGTATATAATTTATCATTAGTTAGATTAAATGGCTCAAATAAATGTTTTTTTGTTGAAGGCGAAGATGTGAAAATACTACAGCAGTTTTATAATGTACTTTACCCTAAGAATACATATTCCTTAGATGCTATACCCTCATTGCCTCTCGGAGGATTTAAGAGAATAAACGAAGCTTTTGGGGCAGCAAAGTTGTTATTTGAGAATTCAAGTGGCCATTATAAATGTTTTGCAATATTAGACCGAGATTATTATTCTGAATCACAAATAGAAGTACAACGAAATAAGTCAATAGATAATCATCTTTCACTCCATGTTTGGAGTAAAAAGGAATTAGAAAACTATATTATAATACCTGCAGTTTTATTCAGAATAACTAAACAAAGTAGTGAAATGTTTCAAGAGTTTATAGAAAAGTATGAGGGGCTTATTGACACTTTTAAAAATGATGTCATTGATTGCTTTACTACTAAAATTCAGGAAGAAGAAAAAAAACTTACTGCTGGGACCGCAGCTGCAAAGGCAAGAGAATATGTTAATTTAAGATGGACGAATTTAGATAGAAAGCTTGCTATTGTACCTGGGAAAGAACTATTAAGGGCAACAAATAATTGGATGAGGGAAAATTATAAGAAAAGTTGCTCCATGAAAAGTATATTTAATGCCATGGAGGCAGGGGATGTTGATAGGGAAATTGTTGAAGTGCTTACAAAGTTAATAAATTAGAACTAAACTCTACGTTCGTATCAATTATAGATTTAGTTCATAGTATTAAAGAGATAAATTTTGTTCATATAAGACGAATATAGCAATATGTTTAAACGATAAAAAATAGTTATAGGTAATAATTTGATTATAAATATCGATTAAAATGATAGTCGTAAGCTACTAATCAAGCTGTTTTTAATTTTATAAGCATATTTTTTATATAGCGAGGTCAACCATATTATTCTGGGGAAAGAAAGGTAGTAATATCCCATCGGGTTAATAATTAGTATTATAATATGGCTACAGACTTAAAAACATAAAAGAAAAGCACCTTAAATAGGGTTACCTATTAAGAACAATAGAAAATGTATACGGAGGAATAAAAGTATAAAATGATTAGAAATTATACAACGATAGAAAAAGAAATAGCTGAAACAGGGTTCTTTTCTGAATATTTGCCACCCTGTTTTAAACTAGATCCAAAAGTATTTTTAAGAGTTCCATCTGAGAGTTGTGAATTAATTGAACCATATTGTTTTACAATGAGTAGATACAACAATAACGATGCTAGGCGTAATATTTTTATTCCTGAAATAGGAGCGTATACTGTAGTTCGAAATTACATTAGGCAAGAGCAGATTGTAAAAGATCTAGTTGAGTTCACTGAAAACAATGATGCATCATTTTCCCCTATTCTAGGTAAAAATGATAGCATTGTGAGGCATGAACAATCATACGGTGGAACAACGGGCCAAGTAATGGAACTTTCCAAGTTAGAGGAAATTTCTTCAGATTACATTGAAAATATATCTAAAAAAATCATTAAAGCAACAGGGTCTAAGAAAGTATTAAAATTGGATATATCAAATTGTTTTTCCAGCTTCTATATGCATATGATTCCGGCAATTTTGTTAGGTGTGAAAGAAGCAGAGTGTAACTACAATAAATTTTTAAAGGATCCTAATGACCAGTCTATTAATAGTATTTATCGAAAATATCGAAAGTTGGATGAAGTTCTTAGACGGCAAAATTTGAATAGAACCAATGGGTTGCTTCCTGGTCCGTTGATATCTAAAATGATTGTCGAAGGAATTCTTACACGTATTGATAAAGAACTAAGTAAAGAGGGAATTAAGTTTTCTCGGTATGTTGATGATTATGAAGTTTATCTTTTTGATAATGACGATAAGACTGTAATAAGCATTTTTACAAGGGTGCTTAAATTATATGGATTTTCTCTTAATAATGAAAAGACAGAAATAATTGAGTTCCCTTATTATGTAGCAGAAAATTTAGAAAAGATTTTTAAGGGGCTCATGAAAGAAAATTTGGATACTTCAGATTTAATGAAGCTGTTTAATACATATTTTCTCTTGGAAAGAAACGGCACTAAGGGATCAATACGATATTTGCTCAAAACATTAGAGCAAAGTCACATAGAATCAACCAATACATCTCTATATAAAGCTTATTTGTTAACAATTATCGAAAACAATGAACGTTCTTTGACAAAGGCATGTTCATTGCTTATTAAAAACAAAGAAAGTCTGACTTTAGATGAAAAAGATGTTGATATTATAAAGCAAATGTTAAATAGACATATAAGTTTTGAGCACGATTTAGAAGTACTGTGGTTGTTATATTTGTTAATCGAAACAGGCAATATTAAAACTGATGAATCACTGGTGCATGAAATCGTAGAAAGTAAAAACGAATTAGCTAAAATTATTCTTATGAGAAAAGGTTTGTTGGGTCAGGAAGAAATAACCCTAGTAAGCAGTAATGCTCTTTCTTGGATTCTCATTTATGAACTTTATGTTTCAGGCTATATAACTGAGGATATACTTATATCAAAACTTAATCTGAATAAAAATTTGCACATGTATCAATATCTTAAACAAAATAATGTGCATTTTTGTGAATGAAAAGTTTCTACAGTTATGATGTTGTATAAGGTAATAAAGGCAGTTTTTAAATTGTATGAACTATTAATTATCCATATGATATCATGAGATAAAAAAATACTGAATAAGTTTATGAACATAACTTTATCGAATATTAAAATGAGATATCGTACTAATAAAGATTAAACAAGAAAATAGATAAAATAGAAATGAAAAGCAAGGTTTCACTTAATAGAAATTATTTGTATTAGTAAAGGAAATATGCTGAAAATAAACATGGTTTATTCATAATAAAGCATCTACTCTCAATAATATATTATTAAAGAGTAATATTTTATAAAGAGGTAGAAATTTGAATAATCAAGCCAATCCAATCGCTCCCCAAAAGTTAATTGAAAAAATTAATAGGCTCTTTGATGATATTAAAAATTCTAAAATTGAAAAAGAAGTTGAGGATGTCTATAAAGGAGCATTAGAAAGCTATTTCACAGATAATTCTATTAGATATGATTATGGATGTGATGGATATCTAGTTAGTAATATAGTCTATAATAATAAAACTAAGGTATTAAGGCTAATCATGGAGTTTAAGCATGATGAAGACTTTAGTTCAAAGATTAATCAGGCAAAAGTATTAATTCAAGTTTTATATTATCTAAAAAGTTTTTCCCTAAAAAGCAATGAGTTCCCTGAAGTCATTTTGGTTGGAGATAAAGATGAGTGTTTTGTTTTATCCTCGAAGCAGTTGATGCCATATTTAGATGAAAAAATAGACTGGTCTATAGCACCATCCACAGCTCGTTTCAAGAATAGCCTACTCTTAAATAAGATAGCAGCAGATAATACAATAATTCCTCACGTTTTTCAAATTGATAAAAATTTTAAATTTACTGATGTTATAGACGATATTCAAGCTATAGCCATGAATATGAAAATACAAATTAAGCTTACAGAGCAAAATATTTCCTCAATATATGATTATTTCATCATTAAAATTATAAAAGATCCAAATAAATATACAGTTAGTGATTTGGTTTTTATATTTATTAATTTAATATTAGATCCTATAGATAATTATATTCATCCTAAAAGAAAGAATACTTTAGTACTTTCGAACAATGATCACATATATATTAATGGAGATGCATACGAATCTTTTGTTGATTATTACTCTTTAGATTACAGTCCTAAAGAAAAAGAAAGGCTAACATCTATTTCAGATAGGTTATATGAAGATACTCAGAGGAGATTTAGAGGAGAATTTTATACACCTACAGTTTGGGCTGATGAAGCAAATAAAATGATATCTGAAATTTATGGACAAGACTGGAGAGAAAAATATGTGGTTTGGGATTGCGCATGGGGTACTGGGAATCTAACAAGAGATTATTATTTTAAAGAATTGTATTGCTCTACCATTTTTAAAGGAGATTTAGTTGTAGGAAGCAAATATAATACTAATGCTACAAAGTTTCAATATGATTTCCTTAATGATGATATTGATATCTTAAAGGGAGCAGAATTACTAGAAAGTATGTGTAAAATGCCTAGGAAGCTACTTGAAAGTTTGAAGGCGGATAAACCTTTTCTATTTTTTATTAATCCTCCTTTTGCCACTGCAGGAAATGCTAAAGCAAAAGATGCAAAAAGCAAAAACGGTACAGCTAATACTGAGATAAATAAATTGATGAAGAAATATAATGTTGGGAAATCAGCTCAACAGCTTTACGCCCAATTTCTATATAAAATTCTTCTATTGAAAAGAAGAGATAACCTATCTAATGTTAAAGTTGCAGTCTTTTCAAATCCTTTATTTTTAAGTGGTCCTTCATTTGAGGGATTTAGAAAGCATTTCTTTGAAGACTTTAAATTTGTTAAGGGAATGCTGTTAAAGGCCGGAAACTTTTATGATGTTTCAAATGACTGGGCTATAAGTTTCAGTTTATGGGATACCGGTACAAATACTGATATTAGTACTTTTAATTATGATATCAAGGATATTACAAACGAAAATAGTATAGTAACTATAGGTAAAAAACAAATTTATAACTTGGATGGACTAAGAAGTGCAGCAGATTGGATAAGTATTAAGGAACTGCCTAAGACAAAAGAGATAATTACACTTAAGTCACCAGTTAATCCCGACAAGGAGATTGTAAAAACTGATCAGGAGGCACTAGCTTATTTCATTAACGACAGTAATAACATATATGCAAATACTCAAGGGGTTTATTTAATGTCTAGTAAAATAACTAGGCATATTAGGACGATACCAATCTATAAAGAAAATATAATGCAGTGTTTGTCGCTTTTTTCAGCTAGGAAGGTTATAAAGAGTAACTGGATAAATCAAAAGGATGAATATCAGGAGCCCAATGTTAACCATGTAAAATATAAGGAGTGGGAAAAGGATAGTATTGTTTATTCATTATTTAATGTATCATCGTATCAAAGTTCATTAAGAAAAATTAAGTCATCGGGTAGAGATTTCAATATCTTCAATGAGTTATTTTTTATGTCAAATGACGAAATAAAGACTTTAGCTGATAAGTACAATAATTATCCGTTATATATGGATGCTAAAAATTATTCAAATGAAAGATATCTTTACTTATTGCTTAAAAATATCCATTTATCAAAAGAAAGTAGAGATGTGCTAGAAAAAGCTAAGGAGCTAATTATAAAGAGTATCGAGTATAGAGAGCCATTTGATAATGAATTTCCTCAATATCAAATAAACAGTTGGGATGCAGGCTGGTATCAAATAAAACAATTGCTAAATAAATATATGAAGACTGAATTAGAAGAGTTTGAGGGGTTTTATCTCCAGCTCGAAAACAAAATGAGAAATCTTATATATGACATAGGATTTTTAAAAAGTTAGCAAACTCATCGCTCCACTCCTCGCAAACGGGTCAGAACCCACCTGATTTTTATCTTGCATAACTTTAAATCCAAGAGCATTTTTCAATATAGTAAATAATATAGCAAAGTAAAAAAACAATATAATAGTATTAAAAACTTCATAATAGAAGGAGCTGTCATATCAAATGGACTATGTAAAATACATAAGAGACAAAGTAGGAACTGATGCGATAAATCTAACAGGAGTTAATATACTTATAATAAATGATAAAAATGAAATCCTACTTCAAAAGAGGGGCACTTTCCCCTATAAATGGGGGCTAATTGGAGGTATAACTGAGCTTGGTGAATCTCTTGAAGATACAGCAGTAAGGGAGATCAAAGAAGAAACCAACCTGAATATTGAAGACCTGACCTTCTTAGGAACAACTTCCGGCAAAGATTGCTATATAGAATTTCCGAGCGGAGATAAGGCTTACTTTATAACAATAGGTTATTACACTAAGACCTACTCTGGTGAACTAAAAGTAGATAATGTAGAAACTCGAGAATTGAGATTTTTCGGTTATGAAGAACTGCCAGAAAATATACCAAGTAGTCATAATAAAATGCTGGATAAATACTATTTACGATAAAATACTTGTTTCTTCAGTAAAAATAGAAGCAAAAAACTGTGAGGTTCTATTATACCTCACAGTTTTTATATTTTCGTAATATGAATCGACCTAATCAAACACCCCGCCAGTTTTCCTATTGTTCTTAACCTTGCTGGCGCCGCCTCCTATGGACTTTTTATTAGGAATTAGCTTTCCACCTTTGGAGGAACCATTTTTCTTCTTTTCTTCTATAAGCTTTTTCATCATTTCAATGTTTTTATCTGACATTAATGTTCACCCTTTAATATTTATTTTATTCTTTCAGAAAGCGGCATACCACCAACACTGATATTATATAAGGAATATCTTCTTCTGACAACTTATTTTGTTTTATTCCTGACTTGTGAATAAATACTTTCCGGTGGCAGGGACCTCGTGGGTTATAAATAAATTATGTAAAAAACAACTTATAAACAAACTTTCCCTATTAATTTAACTAGGAAATTATTACAATTAGTTTATACCATTAAATGGATATGGGGGTTGATTTTATGGCTATAACTTTTAGAAATTATAAATTATTATGTGACTTTGAACCTGTTAGTGAGTTTCTTCGTCATAACTTTGTTAAGTATCAGCAGAATGGAAATATACAGCAGCCTTATTTTGAGTATGCTCATACTCATCCGTACTTTGATCATAAAATGACTCACAGATTTGGAATATGGGAAGAGAAGGGTGAAATAGTTGCAGTTGCAGCTTATGAAATGCGCTTAGGAGAAACCTTTATGATGACAAAGCTTGGCTATGAATACATGAAGCCTATGATGCTGGAGTATTCTGAAAGAGAGTTGTCTAAAGTAGTTGATGGCAAAAAAAGTCTTGATGTGTGGCTGTTCGACTATGAGACAGAGCTTAGGGAGCACCTTGCAGAAAGAGGCTATAAGAAGGAGTATACTGGAAATATTACAGTATTTAAATATGAAAAGGGCTTTAAGGAATGCAAGCTGCCTGAAGGATTTTCAGTTATATCCTTAGAGGATGAAAATGATTTTAAGAAGATTAATGATGTGCTCTGGAAAGGTTTTGACCACGGAGATGAGCCGGATGATGACTTAGATTGCAGAAGACTTATGCAGAGCGGTCCTCATTTTAGAAAGGATTTAACTACTATTATTAAAGCTCCAAATGGTGAATATGCCTGCTTTGCTGGAATGTGGATGGATGGAGTTAATGACTATGCCTATCTTGAGCCCTTGGCAACAGACCCTAAGTATAGAAGAATGGGGCTTGCAACCATAGCACTTACAGAAGCAATGAAGAAAACTCAAAAATATGGAGCTACCTACTGCTTTGGCGGTAACCGTGAGTTTTATCAGTGCATAGGCTTTGAAGTAGTATGCCATCGTGAAAAATGGAATAAGGTATGGTAAATAGTAAAACAAGAAGCCAAGCGGTATAACACACTGCTTGGCTTTTTTGTGCTGCTATTTGCATGCTTTCCAAAAAGTATCTATAGGGTTTTAATGTGAAACTTAACTTAAAGCCCTATAGATACTGTTATTACTTCCGAAAAATATTATATTTCACAAGCCTTTTGTATATAAAATCTCCTAGGTAAGAGTAAATAACATTATACAAAACAGAAACCAAAAATAGTATAAACAATTGAAGATACAGTGCTCCTGGAAGCTTAGTTCCAAATACAGGTATTCCAATGCCGTAATTCATTATGCTTAGCGTTACTGTAAGAATAATAGAGCTTGAAGCCCAAATTATAGCTTTTTTATTTGTATAGCTGCTGGAGATTCCAAGCGAACATCCGATAGCTCCATTAGTAAATAAAAAGAATAGGCCTTCATGAGTACTTATAATCATAATGAGCATAGCAGCTACAAGATAAGATAAAACACCAGCCTTAGGGTTAATTCTTGCGACTATATAAATTGGAATAGCACTGAATATAGTGAAAAGCACAAATACTTCAGAAAATATAACAGGCAAGGATTGAAATAAGGCTGCCATAATTGCAAATAATGCTCCAATCACAAGGGGTTTGGTATTTGACATAGAATGCCTCCATTAATTAATCCTTAATATTATATGATTTTAAAGCGGAATTTGTTATCACTGCTTAATCCTAAGTTTCTCTTTAAAATGAACCAAAAAATATACTGAACATATACTATTATGAATGTATTAAATTTGGGGGAGTTTCTGAGTGAGACAAATGGAACAATACTCTACTTCTGCTCAGGGCATGGAAGTAAAAACAACTGCCGCTAAAAGAAAAGTAAATCCTGCAGATATTAAACTGCCGCCCGGATATAAAATAGAAGTATTTGCAGAAGAATTAAACACGCCAATAAGCATGATTATTACGGATAAAGGGGAAATGCTTGTTGCCGATGCTGGAGTTACCTCAGGAAATGGTAAGGTTTTACGGCTTACAAAGGATGGTTTTAGGGTAATTGCTGATGGTTTTAATCCTCCTCTTACCGGTATTAATTATTACAATGGAAATATTTATGTGTCTCATCGAGGTAACTAACAGTTACAAAAAAGTTGTAAAAGTTTGTTGAAAACTATAAATTTTTATAACACCTAAGTAATGTTGACAGCCTCCCAAGTTCGTAAAGAGCTTGGAGCGATAGAATAGAATTCTATCCAAAATCCTTTGAATTGCTGGAAGTCCTTAAAGTTAGCTAAACCACAAAGTAAGTATGAAATAGACTAAGCTTGAAGGTTGCGAAAGCAGAAAAAATTAGCTAAATGGCACAGGGTTAAATCCTAAATGCTAAATAACAATAGGTAATCAGCAGCGAAGCTCCGAAAAGGAGAACGTTCAACGACTATCCCGTCAGGGAGTACACTGAAGTCAGTGGAAGTGGAGGACACCTAAGTTGCATTTAAGAATCAAATTCTTATCTGTAACAGGTGATGATATAGTCTACGCTCATATGAAAGTATGAGAAGTTCATAAGCTTTTATACAATGCAAAAGTTCTAATACGTTAAGGATGCCCTAAAAATCCTTAAAGATTAGATATTTTGTGACATCCTTAACGTAAGAGCTTTATTGCATTGTATATAGCTTTGAGAACTGCGTATATCTAACAAATATATGTGAATGAGCATAAAACTTGTAAAAGAATATAAGTATATAATTTATTTTGTGTAGTCCTTTTAGCATCTATTGACTAACCCCTTCTATGCATAATCGAACACTTGTTTGGTTATACTAACTATAGAAGGAGGTGAGAAAATGATAAAGTCCATAAAAATAAGACTGCTTCCTGCAAAGGAACAAGAGTTATTGATGTATAAGTCCTGCGGAGTAGCAAGGTTTGCTTACAACTGGGCACTTGCTAAATGGGAAGAACAGTATAAGCAAGGATTAAAACCTTCAAAGTACAGCTTAAAGAAAGAATTTAACAATACCATAAAGAAAAATCCAAACTACAGCTGGCTTTATGAAGTAAGCGGACAGATAACTGTTCAGGCTTTTGAGGATTTAAATACTGCTTATACAAACTTTTTTAAAGGTTTATCGAAGTATCCTAGATTTAAAACAAAGAAAAGCTCTAGGAAATCCTTTTATGTTAGATATGATGCTGTAAAGTTTAAAGATGGGAAAGTAAATATTGAAAAGGTAGGCAAGGTAAAATATAAAACAAATTATGATATACCTAACTTAGATAAATGTCATAATCCTAGATGCAGTTTTGACGGCAAGTATTGGTATTTAACATTTGGGTATGAAGAAAGCAAAAACCAAGCGGAGCTAAATAAAGATTTAAGTATAGGAATAGATCTAGGCGTAAAGGACTTAGCAGCGGTAAGCTACATGGATAAGCCCATTAAAAACATCAATAAGTCAAAGAAAGTAAGGAAGCTTAAAAAGAAGCTAAAAGGACTGCAAAGAAAGCTATCAAGAAAATATGAAGCAAATAAACAAGGCAATAAATTTGTTAAAACAAACAATATTATTAAACTTGAAAAGACGATAAAACTAATTCATAGAAAGCTTGCTAATATTAGAAATAATCATATTCATCAGGCTACCGCCAATATAGTAAAACTAAAACCTTACAGGGTAGTTATGGAAGACCTAAATGTAAGCGGAATGATGAAGAATAAGCACTTAGCTGAAAAGATAGCAGAGCAGAAATTCTATGAATTTATAAGGCAGATGAAATATAAATGTGAGTTTAATAATATAGAGTTTATACAGGTAGACAGGTTTTATCCTTCCAGCAAGCTATGCTCCTGCTGTGGAGAGAAAAAAGAAAGCTTAAAACTAAAAGATAGAATATTTACCTGTGAAAGTTGTGGTTTAACAATAGACAGAGATAAAAATGCTTCATTAAATCTTGGTAAGTATAAATCGGCATAACTAAAATAGGTTAGTGCAGAGCGTTATGCTGATATGTAGGGTGCGTTGTACCCGAATTTAAGCCCTTGGAGTGTCATACCAAACTAGATTAGACTTTAGTCGAAATAGGATACGTAGAAGAGGGAATACAAAATAAAATTTATATATATTTATATATTTTTATAAGTTTTATGCAACGGCTTTATCACAATAATAAAACCAGATGGCACAAAGGAGGATATAATATCAGGCCTACCAAGCCTTGGGGATCACCATAATAACCAAGTTGTGTTTGGACCGGATGGAAAGATGTATTTTGGGCAAGGGACAGCCACTAACTCAGGTGTTGTAGGATTAGATAATGACTGGTTTAAAAAATATCCCTTTTTCCATGACTATCCTGGAGGCAATATCTATGTAAAGGGACAAAACTTTATAACTGAAAATGTTCAAACAAAAGCACCTAATGATTATGCGTATACAGGCGCATTTTCACCCTTTGGTGTGCCAAATATTGCTAATGAGTTTAAAAAAGGAATTGTAAGAGCGAGTGGAAGCATACTTAGCGCTAACCCTGATGGTTCAAACCTGGAGCTTGTAGCATGGGGGCTTAGAAATCCGTTTAGATTAAAGTTTGATAGATTTAACAGACTCTTTTCCACAAACCATGGGGCTGATGTTAGAGGCAGCCGTCCTATTGACAACTCTCCTGATGAGTTTCAATTGATAATGCCAGGTGCATGGTATGGATGGCCAGATTATACTGGAGGTATGCCGATTACATTGCCAATGTTTAAAGCTGAAGGAAGGCCTCAACCAGAATTTTTGCTTGCAAAGCATCCAATGAAGCCGCCTAAACCTTTTACACTTTTTACTCCTCACGCAGCTATAATGGGCTTTGATTTTAACTATAACAGGGATTTTGGGCCATACGGAGATGTCTTTATAGCTGAATACGGCAGTGAAGCTCCTGAAACGACAGGTGGAAAGCCATTGCCTAGAGTAGGCCATAGAGTTTCAAGAATTAATATGAAGACGGGTACAGTAGATACCTTTGCAATAAATAAGTCAGGCTTTGCTGCATCCTATACAGGCGGTGGCGGATTTGAAAGACCTATTGATGTGGTTTTCGATAAAGCTGGAGCAATGTATGTATTAGATTTTGCTATTAACCCTGAGGGAGAACCGGATGAGTTCGCACCTAATACAGGTGTTATATGGAAGATAACCAGATTATGATTAAAAACTCCAGTATAGATGCTGGAGTTTTTTAACTGCTATTAATTTCAAGCCGCTGACCATCAACTGGAGGATATATAAGTTCCTCTAACCTAACCGTGCCTTTTCCAGAGCAGCTATATCAAATTTCTTCATTTTTAAGAAGGCTTCTGTGATACGGCTTATTTCTTCTGGTGTGCCCTTCGACATCATTTCGTTCATATTGGCAGGTACGATTTGCCAGGATACTCCGAACTGATCTTTTGCCCAGCCGCACTGTTCCGCTTCTGGAACAAAAGAAAGTTTATTCCAATACCTATCAATTTCTTCTTGAGTATCGCACATCACCATAAAGGAAAAGGCCTCATTAAAGGTATAATCCTCACCAAAGCCATGATCCATAGCAATTAATTCAAGGCCGCGAATATTAAATTCTGCATAGTTAACCTTCGCCCTGGTGTCCGATGCTTCACCTTCTCCATAGTAGTTGATAAATCCTTTATTTGAATTATCAAAAACAGAAACATAATAGTTGATAGCCTCTTCAGCCTTGCCACAGGCCACTCCGGAAAATAACAAGGATGGTCTTATCTTTTGCTTAAGCTCTTCAATATTCTCTACTAACATAAGCTGCCAGTTAACCCCAAATCTATCCTGAACCCAAGCATATCTCTTGCTGAAGGGATATTCTCCGAGAGGCATTAATTCTGTTCCATTATTGACTAGTGCAGTATGTAGTCTATCTACTTCTTCTGAAGTGCCGCAAGCTACCATTAAAGATATGGATGGGTTTAATTTAAAATAGGGGCCGGCACTTATTGCAGAGAGTTCAAGATTAGCAAGCTGAAAATCTACAGTCTCAGCATCGCCTGATGGGGTATCCGGAATGATTGTAGTGTTAATTATTTTAGAATTCTCAAACAAGCTGACATACAATTTGGCAGCCTCTACTGCTTCTTTATCAAACCATAAGTATGGAATTATTCTTTGCATAATAAAGTCCTCCTAAAAAATTCATATTAGTATTATTATCCCACAATTCCAGATGAAAAAACACTAAGGAAGCAATACTTAAAACGAGAAAATCCAGTAGGTGTATTTTCGAAGAGAAATTGATAAACTACTATAATTTATTTCCATTAATTGACAATTACGTATATTTTCAGTATAATAATATTAAAGTTGCGTGTAACTTCTAAAACAGAAGGCATGAGCAAAAGGGTTTAGATACCTATAATGCTCGTGCCTTCTGTTTTTTAGCTTAGACTCTTAAATTATTTCTTTGGGGGTGATAAATGTAATATTGGAGCTATTCATATGTAAATTAAATAAAAAAGGAGGATTCCTAATGAAAAGACGTAATCTATTAAAAACATTTTCTGTGGCTTTATCCTTACTCTTAGCAGTACCGGCAATTAATATTCACGCTAATACAACCGATCCAGTGAAACCAGGTTGGAAAGACGAAAAGGCTCAAAGGGGCTGGATTGAAAGTAAAATTCAGCATATGACTCTTGAAGAAAAAGTTGGGCAACTATTTATGATCCATGTTTATGGAAAGACACCAACAGATCCTAATTATGAACAAACGAACTTAAGTAATAACCGTGGTGCAAAAAACTTTGAAGAAGCAATACAAAAGTACCATATAGGTGGTATTATCTACTTTAACTGGTCTGATAATATTGGTACGCCTGTTGATTTTGCACAAGTAAATGCTCTTTCTAATGGAATTGAGAAAATAGCTATGGATCAAAGAATGCCTATCCCACTTCTTATAGCTACAGACCAGGAAGGTGGAATTGTTGCAAGGGTAACTGAGCCTGCAACAGTATTCCCAGGCAACATGGCGTTGGGAGCAACCCGCTCAGCAGATTATGCAACAAAGATGACCAGCATCATGGGCTCAGAATTAAGAAAACTAGGCATAAATTTTGACTTGGCTCCTGTGCTTGATGTTAATATAAATCCTGATAATCCAGTTATCGGTGTTCGCTCCATGTCAGAAAATGCTGGCTTGGTAGCTCAGCTTGGAGCAGCCCAAATAAAGGGTTATCAAAGTCAAAATATTATAGCTAGCGCTAAACACTTCCCTGGTCATGGCGATACTAATACCGATTCACATTATGGTCTTCCAATAATAAATCATGATTTGCAAACACTTAATGAAATCGATTTAAAGCCTTTTAAGGCTGCAATAGCTGCAGGGATAGATTCCATAATGACAGCTCATATAGTTGTACCTGCTCTAGATAACTCCGGACTTCCTGCAACACTTTCAAAACCTATATTGACTGACCTTCTTAGAAACAAGCTCGGATATGAAGGAATTATTATTACAGACAGTCTTGGAATGTCTGGAGCTAATGTAGTGCCAGCTGACAGAGTTGCTGCAGAGGCCTTTTTAGCAGGCGCGGATATATTATTAAATCCCCCAGATGTAGATGTTGCTTACAATGGTGTATTAAATGCAGTAAAGAGCGGAGAAATAACTGAAAAGCGACTTGATGAATCTGTATTTAGAATTCTAAAGGTAAAAATGAAGAGCGGATTATTCAGCGATCCTTATGCAGCCCCTGAAAAGCTTAATCAGATAGGTACTGCAGAAAACTTAAAGTTCGCTGATGAATTGACAGATAAGAGCATAACACTCATTAAAAATGAAAATAGTTTATTGCCACTTAAGCAAGGAACGAAAGTACTAGTAACAGGTCCAGCTACCGGAAATCCAGCTTTACTATCAGACCAACTTACTAGTAAGGGCTTTACAAGCAGTTCCTATCAAACAAGTGCTACTCCAACTACTGCTCAGATTAATACTGCTAAAACAAAGGCAGATGCTGCTGATGTTGTAATTGTTACCACATATTCCTCCAGTTCGACTATAGCTCATAAAGATCTAGTAAATGCTCTGACAGCTGCCGGAAAGACTGTTATAGTTGCAGCTATGAGAAATCCTTATGATTTAAATGCTTTCCCTCAGGTTAATGGATATGTTGCAACCTATGGTAATAAAGCTATCTCAACAAAAGCTCTAGCCAGAGTATTAACCGGTGAAGTTAACCCAACTGGAAAACTTCCCGTAACTATTAGAGGCTTATTTGATTATGGTTTTGGTCTAGGCTATTAGAACATTAAAAAAGGAAGTGTAAGAAGAAATGACTAAATCATCAAAAAGGTTTGTAAGCATTCTTGCAGCAAGTATGATGGTTACAGGCCTAATAAAGTTTAATGTTGCATTAGCTGCAGATAACTCAAATTCCTCGGGTCAGTACAAATTAAGCATTTCACCAACACCTCAACTTGTAAAGCAAAATCCAGGTGGATTTGAAATTACACCGGAAGTTGGATTAGTAAGCAGCGATAAAACGGACTCCTATGCACTGCAAGTAGTAAAGGAAGCACTAAAATCAGCTGGTGTATCGAAAATAGTAGAAAAAAAGGCAGAAGACCCTCAGGTAAGCAACCAAGTTACAGTTTGGGTAGGAGGTCCGTCTGAGATACCTGGCACGGATAAAATCTTAGGAACGCTTGGTATAGAAGGTCCAGATAAACTACCTGCAGAAGGGTATGTACTGGCAGTGGGAAAAGACAGCAATGGTAATAGAGATATAGTTCTGGCGGGGAAAGACAATACAGGTACTTTCTATGCTGCTCAGACCTTAAGACAGATAATAAAGGGCAATACACACAATGTATGGGTACCAAGTGTTGAAGTGCGCGATTATCCAACTATGCCATACAGAGGTTCAATAGAAGGTTTCTACGGTACTCCTTGGTCACACCAAAACAGACTTGACCAGATTGATTTCTATGGAAGAATGAAGATGAATACTTATATATATGCACCAAAGGATGATCCATACCATAGAGAGAAGTGGAGAGAGCCATATCCAGCAGATAAACTGGCTCAGATTCAGGAGCTTGTTAATAAGGCTAAAGAAAATCATGTAGATATTAATTTTGCTATATCTCCAGGGTTAACTGTGAAATTTTCAAGCGATGAGGATTTTCAGGCACTTGTAAACAAAGCGCAGGCAATGTGGGATATAGGAATAAGAACATTTTCCATATTGCTTGATGACATTGACCCTAATCTAAGAGATGCTAAGGATATAGAAAAGTTCGGAAAAGACTCTAATCCATCAGCTGCAGCTCAGGCTTATCTTCTTAACAGATTCCAAAATGAGTTCATCAAAACTCATCCAGGTGCAAACCCACTTGAAACTGTTCCTACAGAGTATTATGTAGCAAAACATACTCCATACCTGGACAGAATGGCTGAACTTACAGACCCTGAGGTTGTATTTATGTGGACTGGACCTGCTGTAGTGCCTGCAACCATAACTGCTGATGAGGCAAAAACTATAAAGGAAGTTATGAAGCATCCGGTTTTAATATGGTACAACTACCCTGTTAATGACTACTGCAGAAACCAATTGTTAATGGGACCTGAACAGGGATTAGACCCTGAGCTTTCTGACAATGGAATAGTAGGTATAATTTCTAATCCTATGAATGAGGCAGAAGCTTCAAAGATTCCTGTTTTCACAATAGGTGATTATAACTGGAACCCAAAGGCATATAATGCTGATGATTCATGGATGAGGGCAATCAAAGATTTCGGCCCTAATGTAGCTGATTCTTTGTTCACCTTCTCTGACAGTGCTAGGTCATCTATAATAAGCAGTCAGGAATCTACTTCATTAAAACCGATTGCTGATGAATTCTTGAACAACTTTAGTAATGCTGATTTAAATTCTCTCAAGAAAACAGCAGCATCTCTTAAAAAGGAATTCGAGAAGATACAAAAGGCACCTTCAGATTTGCGCAATAACTTTGCAAACAAAGGCTTCCTTACTGAGACAGACAACTATCTCACAAAGCTTGAGGCTCTTGGAACTTCAGGGATTGCTGCAACAAATATGATGAATGCATTAGCAAATAAGGATGCAGAGTCTGCTTGGAAGTACAGAAGTGAAGTCGGAAAGGCATACAATAAGGCAAAAGCAATTAACCTGGTTATAGGTTCAAAGGTTATAGTGCCTTTTATAGAAAAAGCTATAAGCGAATATGATAAGACTATAAATATAGGCAAGATAAAAACCTTCTCCACCATTGGAACCTATACAGATTATAATCTTGACAAAATGGTAGATGGTAATAATAATACATGGTACTGGGCAGACAGGAATCCAAATACAGGGGACTACTTTGGAATAGACCTTGGCAAACCCACTGACATATACACTATACACATTTTAATGGGAAAAGATACAAGGGCAAGTGACTATATGAGAAATGCGGTTGTTGAATATTCCCTTGATAATGTTAATTGGACGGCACTAACAGAGAAACAAAGTGTTCCGGATATAACTTTGAACAATATTTCTGTAAAAGCACAATATGTAAGATTAAGATGTGCAGAAGGTTATGGACCGTACTGGATACAGGTAAGAGAATTCTCAGTAGGAACAACTAAGCCAGAGGTGACCTCAACACTTTCATCATTCAACAGCTATTCAAACTATACTGCTGACAGAATGACTGATAATGATGCAAATACATTCTATTGGACAGATAGAGCACAAAATACGGGCGACTATTTTGGAGTTGATCTTGGAGAGGTTAAGGATGTTAAGACTGTAAATATACTGATGGGTTCGCCTTGGGGTGATACAGATTATACTAAAAAGGGTGTTGTTGAATATTCCACCGATAATAGTACGTGGACAGCTTTAATAGAAACTCTCACTCAAAGGGAAATTTCCTTAGAGGGGCTGACTATAAAGGCAAGATATTTAAGGTACAAAGCTTTGCAGGACGACTCAGATTGGTTAAAGGTACGTGAGTTCTCGGTAAACCGCAAAGCTGGAGACATAACCATAAGTGGAACACCTGAAGGAGAAAAAGGTTTCGGAGTACTGAATATCGCAGACCGCAACATTGATACTGCATATAAGGCTGCCAGTGTACCAACATCAGGGGATAAACTTATGCTTGACTTCCCAGCAGCTAAGCATGTAGAGAAAATATTAATTCTCCAGGACTACGCGGCTATCTCCAACGCAGTTGTTGAAGTTAGAGATAGTAGTAACAATGTGGTGCAAATAGGAACTCTCTCAAAAGGATATAACAATCTTACTGTTGGCAAGGACATTAATCAAATTAGTATTAAGTGGGTTGGCAACGGTATAAAGCCTGTTATTTATGAGTTGATTCCAACATCTGAGTAAATTCTAATAGGCTAACAAATATTTAGAGCTCATAGCTTTTTAAGCTATGAGCTTTTGCATTATTTTTCTTTCGAAAAAACAAACTCATAATAATGCCTAACCGCCTCATCTAAAATACTGCTCAAATAAACATTCTCGTCCTCGTGCTCAGCCTTAAGCTTGTTCAGCATCCTAACTGTTGAGCGCCTAAACATAAAGGTTCTCTTAACCTCAAAGCGCTCGCCATCAACTGGAGGAGTTATACCATAAGGCTGCTTCTGAAGAGTTCTGTTATCAATTAATTTTTCTTGAGCCTTTGGCTTAGAAACATTATCACCAAAGCTGAAACTTTTAACAACATCGCCAACCGGTACATTGCCTTCAGAAAATCCATCATCATCTTCTTCATTGCAATCAAAACTAAAAATATTATCATTAGTAGCTTTCTTTTTACTCATAATCAGTTCACCTGCCTTTATTAATCTAATAATATATATGCATTTTCAAGACATATTTACGGTCAAACCCGTATGATTCCTACATATTCTTTTAAATATATAAATATTTCTTCATATATTTATTTGTTTATATAAGTATTTATTTAAATATTTATTTAGCGTAAGCAGTTATAAAAACTAACCAAGTCCTTCAAGCTATGGACTTTTTATTTAATTAAGCTCTTAATTTTATCTTCAAATTCTTTATAGAAGGAAAGTCTAACTTTAGAATAGGATTCCAATTCTTTATAAAGCCTGTGGGATATCAGCTCAGGATTTCGCCCTGCTGCATCCATTATCATTACCAATGTGCAGGAGGTTATGACTTCCTTCATTAAAGACATAATAGGTGTATCGGATTCATCTGTGGTATTAGCTTTAAATATAAATGAAACAAGGCTTCTAACTTCATTATCAATTAACTCATTATTATTTCTAACGCTGAATAGAGTTTGATGATTGTCTTTTTTATCAACATCGGCATCTTGGAGGTCATCGAGAAGTTGAAGAAAGCTCCCGTATGCAAAGGCAAAATGCATTTCCTTTATGTTTAGATTTCCTTTGACCAGAAAAGCGTCTGCAAGAACAGAAGTGCCGCCCTTAAAAAAGCTTATAGGTAGTATTTTATCATAGGCAAGCTGTTCATCCTTATCCTGTTTTATACTTTCAGTCTGGGCTTCCTGAATAAGTCTTAGACTTTCAAAAACCTCAGGGAAACTATCTCTGGAGTATTGGGACTCGATTTGGCCTACAAGAGAAAATACCTTTTCTTCAATAAAGTTTGTGGTCGTTAAAATTTCTCCATTTAAAACTTTAGATAGTCTTTGATTGAATTTTATTTTTTCTTCACTATTAACCTCAGGATTGTCAAGAAAATTATCTGTGTAGGGATACAGCATGCTGTAAGCATAAACAGAAGAAGTCATTTCAAGCGGCAATCCCCAGAAAATTTGAAGACTGTTCATAATCCAGACATTTCGCATGGCTTGAAATATTTCTTCAGACTTTAATTCAGAGTCTTCCATTCTTGCACGTGTAATGAATTCCTGGGCTACTTCAAGATATCCTTGTTCTATAAAAAAATTTAAAAAAGGTCTGTCAAAAACAAGTTTTCTTTTATCCACTTTCAGTATAAAATCAGTAACAATAGCCTTCACCCTTTTCATTTCAGGAGAACTAAAATCAGGCTTGGAGTTTAACTTCTCCTGAAGCTCTGTTTTGTAAGGCTCTAAATCATGTATAAGTTTTTGGGATAATCCTTTGAGTGCTCTTTTATTTCTAATCTTTTTTATAAAGTTTACTTTCTTAAGCTTCTTTAATTGGGACTCATCACTACTTAAATATTCATTTATCGCATAGTTAAGCAGAACTTCAATTGGTATCCTATTCCCGCCCTGACATATATTTATCACTCTTAACCTACCTCATTTCAGCTTCTTATAATTCATTATATCAAGTTTTTAATTTGATAATGAGTAGATATTTTAAAAAGGTGAAGGATGATTACTGTAAGATAGAGGGGAAATTGATTTACTTATAGGCTCAAAACACCAACAATCCGGGGTGAAATTTTCCGAGGTAGATGGTAGTATTAATAGTAATCATTCATCCAAACAAAGAAGTGATTAACTAAAATCTTCTATGTTATACTACTTATGATAATCAACGTTAGGAGAATTAAATATGCAAATATGTTGTACAAAAGATCTTCAACAGGAGCTTGGAATTAGAGCCGAAGCAGGCTTTGTGGAAAATGATTTGTTCTGTTGGAGCGCTCATATAATTACGATTAATCGAAAGAAAGCAGTTGTTGCAGTCAATGACAGCAATAGATTTGGATTTGTGCTCTTTGGACTTAAGGCAAAGGAATTTAAGAATCTAAAGGAGCTTCTTCTTCAAGGGATAAGGAAATGCTTGGCTGATGAAAAAATTAAAGAGGAAGTTATAGAGGAATACTTAAAAGCAGCTGGTGATATGGCTTTTTCTAAGACCAGAGGGCCTAAATATGTAAGCAGATTGAATAAAGCTGTTGAGATGGTAAAAGCATTAAGTGACAGGATAGAACCTGACGAAGTTTATCAAGCTGAAATTGCAAGACTTATAAACGATGACTTTATTAAAACAGATAAGCAATCCGATTATGAGCATCCGCATGATTTATTGATAAGTGATATGGAGGAATTTGCAGGGGACAATATTATCAGCTGCAAGGCCGTTAATTTAAGGGTAAAGCTGAACCTTGGAAGGTACAACGCTTGGAGGAGGATAATAACTCCAATAGATATTACATTTAAAGAGCTTCACTATATAATTCAGACAGCTTTTAATTGGAAGGATCGTCAATTATATAATTTTAATGTATTTGATAAGAGTAGCAAGTGCCTTGCAACTCTTATAAGTAAAAATGAAGAAACCTATAATACCTATACGAAGAGCGAGCTGCTCTTAGATGAAGAAGTCAGGCTTTCAGAATATGCTGATAAGAACCTTAAAATAGTTTATTGCTATGATTACGGTGCTGACTGGAAGCACGAAATTATAATAGAGAATATAATTAATGACTACGATAAAAATTATCCTGTTTGTATAATGGGTGAAGTCAATACGCCTCCAGAAGATGTTGGCGGGATTTTCGGATACATTGAGTTTTTAAAGATAATTTCAAACCCTAAGCATGAGAAATATAATGATACGGATGACTGGTTGCAGAGTCAAGGCTATAGAGAATTTGATATAGATATTATAAATAAAAGGCTTAAAAATATTTTGAGGTTTCCGGTAGTGTTTTAAGCAGTTTGATGCAAAGCTCTTGATTTCAAGGGCTTTGTTTGCTTTCTAATGAAATATGTCAACTTTATTAACGAAATGGGGATTTGGAGAAGGGTTTGGAAAACTATATGTCTTTACTGGAGCTCAGGGCTAAAAGCAATGGCATAGTAGAGCATATATGCAGTTAAGCTTAAGAATATTAATTATAATAAAGTTGTACCATTAAATGGATATGAGGTTTAGTTTTATGAGTGTATAGGCTTTGAAGTAGAATATCTGGCTAAGCTTATAAATATATATGCATAATAAACACAAAAAAGAAACCGGTTAATATTTTTTGTATTATATATTCATTTTGGAAAGTGATGATTGGGCTAGTATAATCATTTTTCATCTATAATAGTAGTTATTTATAGGATATATATCAAATTAGTAATAAAATGATATAAATATACTGAACAAATTAACGATTATTAGGTAAAAAAAGTATTGTCAGAATACTCTGAGTATGATAATATATTTATGTAAAGAGAAACCGGTTTCTGTAAACGTTGCTATTATTAATTTTGATGGGGTGGTATACATGTTAAAAAGGAAAATGGCATTTGCGCTTGCTTGTTTGATGTCTGTTGGCATACTAGCTGGGTGTCAAAAAAATAGTACAGGCACTACAGCAAAACCAGGTGACAATACGCCAAAGACACTTAAAATTTGGTCTTTTACTGATGAAGTTAAGACATATGCTCTTGCTTATCAGAAAGAGCACCCAGAAGTGAAGGTAGAGTATACAATGATACCCATGACAAATGGGGAATTCCAGACAAAACTTAAGAGTACTCTTCAATCAGGAGATGTTCCTGATGTAGTATCACTAGAAATTTCATTTGTAAAAGAATATGTAGAAAGTAGTTTCCTAGCTGACATTTCAGATTTAAGTCCATTAACAAAGGATATGAAAACATATCAATATACACTTGATATAGGAAGTAGTCAAGGAAAATTAAAGGCTCTTTCATATCAGGCTACCCCTGGAGCAATGTTCTACCGCAGAAGCTTGGCTAAGAAATATTTAGGAACTGATGATCCAGTACAAGTTCAAGCTATGGTTTCAGATATGAATAAGTTTAAAGATGTGGCTAAGAAGATTAAAGATGCTTCAAATGGAGACACTTACATGGTTGCATCAACAGGAGATTTTGCAAATCTTTATTTTGCTAACCGTCAGAAGCCATGGGTTGAAAATGATAAGCTTGTTATTGACCCTAAGGTAAATGATCTTCTTGATATGGCTAAGGACTTCAGACAAAATGGTTATGAAGCTCAGGCTACTCAATGGCAGGAGGGCTGGTTTGCTGGAATGAATGATTCCTTAGTAGATCCTGCTACCAAGAAGGCTAAACAAGTATTCTCATACCTGCTTCCAACTTGGGGACTTCCATATGTATTGATGCAAAATGGAATTCCAAAGGATAACGCTGATAAGACTGCGAAGGTTGGTAAGGATACTACCGGCGACTGGGCATGTATCAGTGGACCAATGCCATATTTCTGGGGCGGTACTTATGTAGGTGCTATAAAAAATGCTAAGAACCTTGATACAGCTAAAGACTTCATAAAGTTTATGACTTTAAATGAAACTACTCTTAAGAATTGGGCAACTGGTGTTTATAATAATGCTTACCTTAAGGCAATTGATAATACAATTGGAGATACACTTGGTCAAGGACCAGGAGACTTCGTATCCAGCCAGAAGGTTGTAGACTCAATAGTTTCATCCTTTGATAATTCAGCTGCAAGTAAGTTTATAGGCGGACAGAATTCCTATAAGGCATTCCAAGCCGCAGCTCCATCAATAAATGCAAAGCTTATACAAGCTTCTGATGATGCAATTCAAAGAGCTTTAAATGACCCAATGGCAAACTATGCTTCGGGTAAGGGAACTAAAGAAGAAACGATTAAAGCGTTCAAAGAAGCTGTTAAAAATGCATTACCTGATGTAAAGGTGGAGTAGTAGCTTAAGCAGTAAATAATAAAATCTGCGGTTACTTTATAGCCGCAGATTTTATTAGTAATTTATGATTTAAAATGAAGGGATGTGATTGCAGTGTCAGTGAGCGATGTTAATATAAAGAGACGTAAAGGAAAGCTTGAAAAAAATTATTACGGTTATTTATTTACAGCTCCATTTATAATTGGATTTCTTTTATTCTCCTTTTATCCTCTTATATATACATTTTATTTAAGCATTACAAATACTACTTTGATGAGTGAAACCTCTAAGATTGTCGGCTTGGATAACTTCAAGCAATTATTTGATGACAAATTTTTTATGCAATCATTACTAAATACATGGAAGATATGGCTTATGAACTTTATACCACAGATTGGCATAGCTATGCTTTTATCTATATGGTTTACAAATAATAGATTAAAGATGAAGGGTGTTGGTATTTTTCGTGCTATTTACTATTTGCCAAACCTTTTAATGCCTGCAACAATCGCGGTATTGTTCTTTAATTTTTTCTCAATGTATGGCCCTGTTAATCAGCTTTTTAGTCAATCCACAGATTATTTCAGAAGCGCTGGATGGACGCAAGGAATTGTAATATTTGTGCAGTGGTGGATGTGGTTTGGTTCTACACTTATAGTGTTAATGGCAGGTATGACCTCAATATCGCCTTCCTACTATGAGTCTGCAACGGTGGACGGAGCATCGGCAGCACAGATGTTCACAAAAATAACACTGCCTCTTTTAAAACCAATTCTGGTTTATACCTTAGTTACATCTCTTGTAGGCGGTATGCAAATGTTTGATATACCATACATGCTGACAGATGGACGTGGTTCTCCAAGTGGTTCCATAATGACAATGAACATACTTATGTATATGAAATTCTCCAGTACTAAAGGGCATATTGGAGCCGCCGCAAGCGTAGGGGTTGTTATATTCATAATTACATGTGTATGTGCCTTTGCAATAGTAAGGCTGCTGCGAGACAAGGATCCTGAGGGTACCGGAGTATCCTCAAAAGTAAAAAGCAGAGAGCTTAAGAAGGGGGCTGCAGGAGTATGAATTATACTTTTAAAACGAGATTATTGCGTGTCTTCATCTATATATTTTTAGTGATTCTGGCGGTAATGTGCATATTGCCAATGTGGATTCTGCTAGTAAATGCAACGCGAACAACACCAGAAATACAACAGGGTATAAGCTTAGTGCCTGGTTCGAATTTTGTTGCCAATTGGAGAAACCTTACCAATAGAGGCTTTAGTATAACAAATGGTTTCACAAACAGTGTAACAATCTCTGTAGGTGTTACAGTTCTTTCTGTATATTTCTCAATGATGTTTGCTTATGCAATTCAAGTATATGATTTTTTCTACAAAAAATTCTTGTACGGTTTAGTAATTGTTCTTGTTCTGGTACCAACACAGGTTTCTATTATAGGTTTTTATAGATATATGTCACTGCTTAAACTTACAAATAGTTATATCCCTCTTATAGTACCGGCCATTGCTGCCCCAGGAGCCATATTTCTTGCGGTTCAGTACATGCAGTCGGTGGTTATAAGGGACTTAATTGATGCTGCCAGAATAGATGGCTGTGGTGAGATTGCAATATTCCATAAAATAATGCTTCCTATAGCAAAACCAGGTGCATTTACAATGGGAATATTCGCTTTCGTTGGGTCTTGGAATAACTTCTTTACACCATTTATTATGCTTAATAAAATTGAAAAGTACACACTTCCAATGCTTGTTCAGACCTTGAGAGGGGATACCTATAGAACAGACTACGGAAGTATATATGTTGGCCTTGCTGTATCTATTGTGCCAATAATAATTGTGTATGCTATATTCTCAAAATATATTGTAAGCGGAATCGCTATGGGAGCGGTAAAAGAATAGATTTATGACAGAGAGTAGGTGCTTTTAATGATAAAAAATCCTGTACTGACTGGGTTTCATCCAGATCCCAGTATGATATGTGTTGATGGAACTTTTTATATTGCTAATTCAACCTTTGAATATTTTCCGGGAGTTGCAATTTCAGAGTCAAAGGATTTGGCTAATTGGATAAGTGTCCCTTCGCCGCTAGATAACCTTAATTACCTTAATATGAAGGGCAACCCAAGATCAGGTGGAATTTGGGCTCCATGTCTTACCTATCATGATGGATTGTTCTATCTTGTATTTACAGATGTGAAAACTTGGACTTTTAGTCCTTTCAAGGATACGCATAATTATATTACTACCGCTCCTTCAATTAGAGGGCCTTGGAGTGAACCGGTGTATATAAACAGTTCAGGCTTTGACCCATCCCTCTTTCATGATGAGGATGGAAGAAAATATTTTGTTAACATGGAATGGGATTATAGAAAACAGGACAAGGAGCAATTCAGTGGTATTTTACTTACAGAATTGGATGCTGTAACGCTAAAGCCTATTTCTCAGCCAGTGAAAATATTCAAAGGTTCAGAAAGGGGAATGGTTGAAGGACCTCACCTTTATAAAATTAATGAATATTATTATTTGACAACCGCTGAGGGAGGTACCTCCTATGAACATGCGTTAACTGTAGCTCGTTCAAAGAACATTAATGGACCATATGAGCTGCATCCTGATGCACATTTGGTAAGCTCAATGGGAGCCCCTGATGCATATCTTAAGAAGGCCGGACATGGAAGCATATGTCAGGGTCCTGATGGAAGATGGTGGACAGCATTTCTATGCGGAAGACCTTTAGATGAAAGTATGAGATGTCCTCTTGGCAGGGAAACTTCTATTGCAGAAGTTATATGGAAAAACGACTGGCCTTACCTCAAAGATGGAAGTATGGTACCATCACCAGAATTTGAAGGCTACGGTGAAAAAAACATACAAAAGTTATATGATTATAAGTTTGAAAATGAGGAGTTCAAAGCAGATTTTATGTCTCTGCGTGTTCCTGCACAGTATGACCTGCTTGAAAATGGAAGTCTGAGGCTTTATGGGAGGGAATCCTTATCCTCCACGCATAATCAGAATATGCTTGTAAGGAGACAGACAGACTTTTGCTTTGAGGCTGAAACTTGTGTAAGGCTTTCCTTTGATCATTTTCAAAGGATGGCAGGATTAATTTACAGGTATGACGAGGAAAATCAATTTTATTTGAGAGTTGCTTATGACGAGAAGAAGGGCCAAAAGTGCCTGGGAATCTTGTGTATGGATAAAGGTAATTTCTCTATGCCGCTTGGAGAAGATGAAATACCAGTTGGCGATGGAGATCTATATTTACGCCTCACTGTAAAAAACAGACAGGGTGAATTCTCTTATGCAAAAGAGGATATGAAGTGGAATGTAATTCCTTACACTATTGATACGAGTATCCTGTCAGATGAAAATGCAAATCCAATGGGCTTTACAGGTGCTTTCGTAGGAATGAGCTGTCAGGATTTAGCTGATGCAAGCGCATATGCAGACTTTAGTTACTTTAAATACCAGTTGCTCGATTGAAATGTTATTCTGAGTAGGGTATAATTACCAATATATAAGAGAAAAGAAAACGAGGTAGGAGCAATGGTAACTATTTATGATATTGCTAAATTAGCAGGTTGTTCGCCTGCAACAGTTTCCAAGGCTTTTAATAATTATAGTAGTGTGAAAGAGAGCACATATAAAAAAGTAATGGAAGTATCTGAAAGTCTGGGCTATACCCCAAACACAAATGCCAGAGCATTGACTACAAAGAAGACCTGGCTTATAGGGGTGATTTTTTCTGAGGATACAGGAGCAGGTATAACACATCCTCATTTCAGTGAAATACTGCAGAGCTTTAAGATGAGGAGTTCAGAATATGGGTATGATGTACTGTTTGTAAGTAAACAGATAGGGAATAAGGAAGCTTCCTATCTTGAACACTGTAAGTACAGAGGTTTGGAGGGAGTACTTCTGGCCATGGACAGAAATCATGTTGATGAAGTTCAAAGTGTGATATCCAGTGGTATAAAATGCGTTTCAGTAGAGGATATATATCCTGATGTACCTACTGTAATAGCTGATTACCGTATGGGAACTTTGCAGGCCTTGGAGTATCTGTATTTGCTTGGACATAGGAAAATAGCCCATATAGCATGTCCGCTTACTAGTGTGGCTGGACGTGAAAGATATGGTGCATACTTGGAGTTTTTAAATTCTAAAGGTCTCGAAGTGAATCCAAAGTATATTATAGAAACAGATGTGTTTTCAGCTGAGGAAGGCACCAAGGCTGCTGAGAAGCTTCTTCAACAATGTTGGGATGATTTGCCTACTGCGGTGTTTATAGCCTATGATGATATTGCTTTTTCTGCAATGTCAACTATCCAATCACAGGGCTTCCGTATTCCTGAGGATATATCTGTGGTAGGCTTTGATAATTTAAAATTATCTTGTTATATGTCCCCGGCACTTACCACAGTGCACCAGGATAGGGCAACAATTGGACGAACGGCAGCTGATAGATTAATCCAGCTTATTGAGAATAAGCCTACAGAGGATGCTTTGGATGTTCGTATTCCAACAAAACTTATTGTGCGAAACAGCTGTACGCGTGTATAGCATAAGACAGGTTATATTAACAAGGGAGATATTATTATGAGTTTTTCAAAGAATTTTGTTTGGGGATCTGCAACTTCATCCTATCAAATTGAAGGTGCAGCTTATGAAGAAGGTAGAGGATTAACAGTATGGGACGATTTTTGTAACACTAAGGGAAAGGTGTTTAGCGGCCAAAATGGTGATGTAGCCTGTGATCACTACCATAGATACAAAGAGGACGTTAATCTTATGAAGGAGCTTGGCTTACAAGCCTATAGATTTTCTATTGCATGGTCAAGAATCCTTCCAGAGGGCATCGGTGAGATAAATGAAAAAGGTTTGGATTTTTATGACAAACTGGTAGATGAGCTTTTAGAAAAGGGAATTACTCCTTATGTCACCTTATTCCACTGGGATTTACCCTTTGCACTGCATCGTCTTGGGGGATGGCAGAACCCCGAGAGCCCAAAATGGTTTGCTAATTACGCCAAAATTGTTGCACAAAGACTTGGCGATAGAGTAAAAAACTTTATCACTTTTAATGAACCTCAATGTTTTGTGGGCTTGGGTCATGTAACCGGTGAGCATGCTCCAGGTAATATTATGTCCAGAAAGTCCACTTTAGAGATGGCTCACAACGTTATGCTGGCACATGGGTATGCAGTGCAGGCAATACGAAGCGTAGTTAAGAATGTTAAGGTTGGATATGCCCCAACCAGCAGTGCAGCTTATCCTGTTACCAATTCAAAAGAGGATATTGAGGCAGCAAGAGAGGCATATTTTCAGGTACAGCCAGACCCCCATAATTACTTATGGAGTGTTACATGGTGGAGTGATCCTGTTATGCTTGGAGCCTACCCGGAAGATGGCTTGAAGCTTTATGAAAAAGATTTACCTAAAATAGGGCAGAATGATTTAAACATAATGTCGCAGCCTTTGGATTTTTATGGACAAAACATATACAACGGTTCACCTGTCAGAGCAGGAAAAAATGGCTTTGAGTGGGTTGAACGTCCAATAGGCTACGATAGAACGGCAATAGGCTGGCCAATAACGCCGGAGTCCCTATATTGGGCACCGAAGTTTTTATATGAACGCTATAAAAAGCCCATCATTATCACGGAAAATGGCATGTCCGCTCATGATGTTGTTTCTGTGGATGGAAAGGTACATGATCCTAATAGAATAGATTTTATGTATCGTTATATACGTGAGATGAAAAGAGCTATTGAGGATGGAGTTAATGTTGAAGCATATTTTGCATGGTCTTTAATGGATAACTTTGAATGGGCAAAGGGGTACTCAGAACGTTTTGGAATGGTGTACGTAGACTTTGAAACTCAGAAGAGAACTATTAAGGACTCTGGTTACTGGTATAAGGAATTAATAAATTCTAACGGAGAAATAATAAAGTAGGATGTATAGTATTAGAAAAATGATACTATAATTAAAACTGAATAGTGTATATATTGAAAATAAAATGCTGTGGACATAAGCTCCACAGCATTTTTTATTTACAGTAAAATTAATAATAACAGGTGAATAGTTGTAACTTATGTATTTGCTAAAAAATTCTCATTGATAATATTGACTTATTTTTTAATTAGAATTATAATACTATCATGTTTTATGAACAAAGTTCATAATAATAAAGGAGAGGTAATGTACCTTGATGCTGTGTGATGAAATGATGGACTATATTAATTTATAAGGAGGTAAAAGAATTATGTCAACAGCAAAACAGATTAATAATAGCACCACAACCAGTAACCGTAAGATGTGGCTTATCGCAGCAGTTTATCTTTTAGGACTGTTCATGGGTGCAATTGACACAGGTATAGTAACCCCTGCCAGGACGATTATACAGAACAATCTTATGGTTGATGATAAGACAGGCATATGGATGATAACAATTTATACCTTGGCATACGCATCAAGTATACCGATTATGGGTAAATTAGCTGACAAATTCGGAAGAAAATATGTATATCTTACAGCAATTTTCCTTTTTGGAACGGGCTCCTTGCTCTGTGGTCTTTCACAGAACTTTGGAAGCTTTTCAATGCTTCTAGTTGCACGTGTTGTGCAGGCTATAGGCGGAGGCGGAATAGTTCCAATTGCCACAGCAGAATTTGGTACCACATTTCCACCTGAAAAGCGAGGAATGGCATTAGGACTTGTAGGTGGAGTATACGGGATTGCCAATATATTTGGTTCCTCTGCAGGAAGTGCAATACTAGATATATTTGGTAAGAACAACTGGCAGTTTATATTTTATATAAATGTGCCAATAACAATATTCATCATTATCACCGGTTTATTGGTACTGAGGAATAACAAGAGTGAGAGCGTAAGCAAGATAGATACGATTGGAATTTTGCTTCTTATTTGTATGATATTATCACTGTTATATGGACTTAAGAATATTGATTTCTTCAATTTCAGTGAGAGCATAAAAAGTACATCGGTTTATCCTTTTATTATTACATTTGTAGTACTGCTTCCTTTCTTTGTGTTGGCAGAGAAGAAAGCAGAGGATCCGGTAATGAATCTGGGCTATTTTACAAATCCTCGAATAGTTATAATCTTTTTAATCAGCTTCATTACAGGAATTGTTTTAATGGGTACTATATTCATACCTCAGTTTTCTGAAAATGCTATGAAAATTACTTCAGGAAGTGGTGGATATTTTGTTATAATACTAGGATTGTTTGCAGGAGTGGGTGCTCCAATATCTGGTAGGCTTAGTGATAAATTCGGAGCTAAAAAAGTACTGATTTTTGGCTTTACGATTTCACTGGCTGGATCAGCATTCTTGATATTTGTAACGACTAGATATCCAGGTCTAGCAACTGTAGTAATCAGTCTGATGCTTATAGGTCTTGGAATGGGCTTTACTATAGGTGCTCCTCTAAATTACATGATGCTTGAGAATACCAAAAAAGAAGAATCTAATTCTGCACTGGCTGCTCTTTCCCTAATCAGGTCTATTGGAACAACTATCGCACCTGCAATCATGGTAGGCTTTATTGCACATGCAGGAGGTGCTGTACAAACAAATGAAATGGCACTTTTACCAAAAGAGGTTACTGCACCGCAATTGCCATATGCACAGGAGCTTAATGATAAGTTAAATAAGCTTAAGTCAGATCCTAACATGAAGGATAAGATGGCTGGTTTGGAATTCCCTGACCTTTCTACAATGACAAAAGTAGAAATTAATATGAAGGGTGATGGAAGCACTAAATTGCCTGAGGATTTGATTGAGCTTTTGAAGACTTCTGATGTTACAAATATTACTGAGAGAATCAAAATTCTTTCATCTAGGATGTTCAAAGAGATGACTCCTGATGTTATAGCTAAGATTCAAAATGGCATTCAAAAGGGTATAGATGGTATTCAATCCGGTATACCTGAAATGGATAAAAGCATTGCAGATCTTAAAGCAGGTGCTGAGGGAGTAACTAATGGTATAAATGGAATGAAGAGCGCAGTTGCCGGAATGGATAAAGGTATAACACAGATGAAAAAAGCTATTTCTTCACAGGAAACGGCAATTGTACAGCTTAATGGTTTTTATGATCAGATGGTAAAAATGATGAGCCAAAGTGGACCTCCACAGGGCGCTGTTCCACAGGGGGGTGCTCCTCAAGGTAACCCAACCGGAACCCAGACTGGAGGAAAAATGCCAGCGGTCGTAGGAAACGTGTCAATAGTTGATATGATTCCTCAAGACGTAAAGGCAAAAATGCCTGCAAGTGCACTTGAACAGCTTAAGGATGTTAAAACACCTGCAGATCTCAAGGCTAAGATACAGGAACTTACAAATGCAAAGAAAACCTTGACTGCACAAGTTGACAAACTTACTAAACAGCGTAAAGATATGCTTGCCAAAATTACTGAAACCGAAGGCAAACATAAGGATATGTTGAATGCAATTTCCTCAATAGAGGCAGCTAAAGCTGATATGAATGATACTCTAAACAAGATGACAGTACTTAAAGAGGCTGTACCAAAAAGCTTTGAAGAAGCTAATAACAATTATCTTGCAGAGATAGATAAGCTTTCACCTAAAATCGAGTCGGAGTTCCAGGAAACATTGAATGTGGGCTTCAGACAGATTTATCTAACTACAGGTATTGCTGCTCTGGCGGCACTAATTATTCTGGCGTTTTACAGAAAAAAGGAATACGATGAAGAGTCCAAAGCTATTGCTGAATAAGCAATTCAAGGATAATTATAAAAAATAGGGGAAGAGTAGTAATTTACTCTTGCCCCATTTTTGCATAAAGCATAAAAGCTATGCTGCATCTGGCTGTGCCTTTGAATCAGTATATTGATGTTTCTTTAACATTACTAAACGGGCTATTGGCTGTGCAATACAAGCTTCAACAAAGAAAGAAATAGAGAAGTTAACCTTTCGGCAGGTTTATAGGTGATTAATACTAATTCAACTAGATATCGCGAAAAGAAGATATCTTCTTTTCATGAAATCAATATATATAGTTAAGCTTATTACAAGAGCTTTGAAGATATTTGAAACAGTATTAAGCCCGCCGTATTTTGTATCAAGAACTCCTGATTTCTAATTTGGATATTTATATATTTATCTATAATTTGAAATTAATTACAATGCTCTGTATAATAAGTTATAGGAACAATTGTGATTAACAAGAAACAGATTAAAAGATAGGTTTAACTTAAAAGGAGATTTATTATGGAATATGAAATTATACATTTACCAAAAGACAAATGGAAGGGAACTATAATTCCGATAAGGTACAAAACAGACAAATATTATGATGTTGTAGTAGATAAAACTGATAAAGGATATGCGGTTGAAATAGAAAAGAAAGACTTTGCTGAGCCGGTAACTCATACCCCGGAAGAATATGATTTTCCGGATAAGTTATATGAAGAGCACTTAGAGAATGCTTATGCCTGGGGAGTGCTGGTTAATGATGAGCTAGTGGCTGCAATTGAAACTGATCAAGAATTATGGTCTAATCGTCTAAGAATTACAGAACTTTGGGTAGCAGAAAAATATCAAAGGCAAGGGATAGGACATGCTTTGATTGAAATGGCTAAAGAACAGGCAAGGAGGGAACGCCGCCGAGCTATTATACTGGAAACTCAATCTTGCAATGTTAATGCAATAGATTTTTATCAGCATGAAGGCTTTAGCTTGATTGGTATGGATTCTTGCTGCTACAGGAACAATGATTTGCAAAGAAAAGAAGTAAGGCTAGAATTTGGATGGTTTCCGGAAAAGAAGAAAAGATTAAAGCGTGAAGAAATAGAAATTAGAATGGAAACAGAGGATGATTGGTACAATGTAGAGTTAATGACACAGCATGCATTTTGGAATAAGCATCATCTTGGATGTGACGAACATTACCTTGTGCATAAATTACGCCAGGATAAAGACTATCTTCCAGAGTTAAGCAGAATAGCAGTAAAGGATGGAGAGGTAATAGGATTTATAATGTATTCAAAGGCAAGAGTTGTTGATGGTATAAATACACATGAAATTGTTACCTTTGGACCTCTTTGCGTAGAACCTAAATGGCAGGGATGTGGAGTTGGTGAGCTGCTATTAAGGGAAACAATGAGCATAGCTGCAGATAAAGGGTATAAAGGAATTGTGATTTTTGGAGAACCTGATTATTATCCCCTAATAGGCTTTAAAACCTGTGACAACTTTAATATTACAACAGCTGATGGTAAGAACTTTGATGCATTTATGGGAATTGAACTGGCAGAAGGCAGCATGAAAGATATAAAAGGAAAATTCTTTGAATCGGAAATTTTTGAGAATCTTCCAAAGGAAGAAGTGGAAGAATATAATAAAAAGTTTCCGAAGCTTTCAAAGCTAAGATTTCCGGGACAATGGGACTGATTATAAGGTTAATTGGAAGTTATAGGATATGGTGAGATATAAAGGGGGAAAAATATGGATAATAATACAAATAACAAACTTTTGAAAAATATATTAAAGTCTGCTCTATATACGGCTTTAATTTGGGTAATTTCAATGTACGGAATTTATTCAATTGCAAATTTAGCATTCCCTAATATGTCTGGTGAACAATCAAATACTTGGGTTGTATTGAGTTTCTGCATTGGTATTATTTTTACAATATTCTATTGTACTTTTACCATTATAGATGAAATCAAAAATGTAAAGTAATACATAACATTCTTATATTATGAAGCATTACATGAGGTATTACATAAAGTTAAAAAAATATTGAGAGATGGGGGAAATGTATGGAAAGGCAAGCGTTAAAGGCATTATTAAGAAGTATAAAAGATAATAAATATGCAGTACCAGAGGGGGTAAACCCATATAAGCTATCCTTAGAGTTGATGGATTATATAGGAGATATTGATGGAGAGCTGCGTGATGACTTGGTTTTTGACGTTCTTGTACAATGGATAATGGGGGATGTTCTAACACCTGAAGAAGCACATGACATATTTGTCATAGCATTAGACGAAAAACATATTTTAAATGGATTGGGAGAAATTAACGATACAGTTTTTGGCAGGACTTTTTCCGTTGAAGTGGCTGCATGTATCATCTATAAACACAGAAAGCTTTTATCTGATAGTGATATTTTAAAAGCTTTTAAAACAGTTTTGAAATTTTATAATGAGGACAGGGATGTAAGAGGCTATGTAGAGGGTAAAAGATGGGCTCATGGGGCTGCCCACGGTGCTGATGCTCTGATGGAGCTTGCACAATGTGAGGTAATAGGATATGAAGGACTAAAAGAGATATTAGCTTCAATACATAAAAAAATTAATATAAATTACTACGGATATATTAATAACGAGGATGAGCGTATGATATCGGCTGTTAAGGAAGTTTTGGAAAGAGATATAATTCCTGCAGAAGAAATTGAAGAATGGATCAGAAGCTTTGGTAACATAGAAAAAAAAGGTATAGTTCCTGATTATTTATTTGTTGAATTTAATGTAACTCTTTTCTTAAAAAGCTTATACTTTAGACTTGTTGATAATACTAAGTATGAACAAATAGCAAAAGTAGTTAAAGAGGTACTGAAGAAAACAAGTCGTTTTGGTGAGGAATAATCATAAATCTACTATATAGGCAAGTAATAGATTACAATTTGTAGGGTTGTAGCAGCATAATTTTAGTGTCAGTTAAGTCGTATCTTTCGTTTAAGACGAACCAAAGGGTGCGTTCATTATGAATAATATGGTTTTTTAAATAAATAATTGCTTTTATGTTTTTTCACAATAGTAATATATTATGTGTCAATAAATTTTGAGTAAGAGAATATGTTAATAACAAAACAAAGAGGTCCATTGAGACCTCTTTGATATTTTAATTTCTAATTATCATATCTGTCCTGTTGAAGTATTTGCCTTGCAACTGTCAGACCAATGAGATAAGCAGA
This sequence comes from Clostridium rhizosphaerae, assembly GCF_016765585.1. Lineage (GTDB taxonomy): Bacteria > Bacillota > Clostridia > Clostridiales > Clostridiaceae > Clostridium_AT > Clostridium_AT rhizosphaerae. The sequence goes on along the minus strand of NZ_JAESWC010000001.1, from coordinate 86,416 downwards.
TGCTTGTGTATTACCATCAACAACAAAAGGAATAATAGAATTATCCGCTACAACTAAATTACTTACCCCGAAAACCTCGCCTCGGAAATTAGTAACTCCATCTGCTGCTGAACGTGCCATTCTAAGAGTGCTCATTTCATGGAAAGTTAGATTAAGATTTTGCCTTATAAAGCTGTCAAGTTTTGCATCATTATCTATTATATCCACTGTAGGCGAAAGAAGCTTATATTTAGGGTCGATAGCACTAAGCTTTGCAGCTATATTCTTAATATATATTCTAAAGGTATCCTTCAATAACTGCATATCAGTAGGATTGTCCAAAAATTCTTCATCGCCAAGTTCAATTTTCAACGGGTCATCCGATTGTATTACTACTCTTCCTCTGCTCCTAGGCTGCACGGGTGATATTCCAACAACCAATACACCATTAGATACGAATGGCTCAATCTGTATTTCTCTAAGTCTTGGATCTGTACCTTGTACAGGACTTGGCAGGAATGCGCCTGCAACTAAATGAGCATTTGGGTCCTTAGGAGGTACAGGAGGATCATTTGGGTTAGTAGAGAAATTAGCTGCAATTATTGTGTGATTAGCAAGATGTCTGCCAACGTTTGGATTGTCATAAATTACAGGGATGTCTGCAGCTCTAAGTTCGTTAGCTGGTCCGATTCCAGAGAGCATCAGAAGCTTAGGGCTCTTAAAGCCTGCGCATACTACAATCCTTTTTCGTGCCTCAGCTATAAAGCAGTGTCCCTCTAGTAAAAATCTTACCCCAGTAGCTGTTCTGTCCGAGAAGAGTATTTGTAATGCAGTAGCCTCAGTAAGTAATCTCAGTCTTCGTCCATTTACTCCAAAGCCTTCACTATCAATTACATCTGGTGAAAGAAATGCTGTTGATGAGCTTTCACGCATGCCATTTGGCATTTGAGTATACTGGTTTCGTGAAAAGGGTCCTATAGGTGTATCCGGATTGTTATAATCTAGTACTTCTCTAAATCCAGTTGCCTGCTCGATTGCCAAAACAATCTTTCTAGCCATAGCTGACGGGTTAACAGGGGCTTGTCTTACATCTAGGCGCCCTCTAAATCCGCGTGCTTCTGGGTTATCTGTCATTCCATTGTATCTTTCCAATTCTTTAAGTCTTTCTGTAGCTTCTTCAGGTGACCAAAGTGGTCCAAGAAGATTTTGCCATCTCCTTAATACAGCGGGTGTAGGCCTCACATACAATTGACGGTTTACTGAGGAGCCACCGCCAAGTAACCTTCCTCCAGTCCAACGGAAGGTTCTGTTATTAACCTCTTCTTGGGGCGTTCCTTCACCTTGCCAAAAATATTGAGGGAAAAATTGAGTTTGCAGCACTGGGGCAAATGTAGAATTACGAATTGGCATATCATTATCGTTATTCTCTCCTGCTTCCAAAAGCAAAACAGAGTTTCTTCTATCGTCAGAAAGTATCTTTGCAGCGACTGCACCAGCGGGGCCTGTCCCAATTACGATATAGTCATAGGTATTACAATTCATAAAGCTCCCTCCTTTAACTAAATTTCTATATCCTTAGCTAGTACATAATATTCCTTAATTAGATAAGAGTGCATGCAATTGAGCTTATTTTTCATTATTTTTATAGTATATTTGACTGGTAAAACTATAGCAAAATAGTCCAAGAATCATAGTATATAGAGAGACAAGATATCTAACAAATATATAGGAAAAGGAGAAAGAAAACATGTCTAATGGATATGATCTTGTAAATGATTTAGCACGTCACATTGGACAAACTGTAACTATTTTTACAACTAGTGGAGGAGAGTCAGGAAGAGGATTCACTTTATTATATTGGGAACAGTAAATATTTTTGATTATCTGTTAAAGTAAACCATTCATTAAAGGCTTGATTGCTTCAGAATATTAAAATATAGTGAACTAAAAAGTAGGTTTAGAAAATCTATATTTCTTCTTTAAATACTGAATAATATGGTGTTTTAAGTGAGAATACTGCCCTGAAGAGAAATATAAGACAATGAAAAGAATGAAGTATACAATGTATAGTTTGTAATTATTAGCAAATAATATAAGAGTATTCTAAAGAATAATATGATTCATCTACACTGGAGGTATTATGGGGAAAATTATTCTATTTGCAATGCTTATTCTTCCTTGGCTTTCTTTGTTTCTTTTAAGTAAGTATTCCATAAAAAGATTTATGCCCGTTGCAATTTTAGGTTCACTTTTGGTGACAATAGTATTTGAAATAGGATACGTATATGAGTGGTGGAAGATTCAGCAAAAGATTACCCCATGGGATGTAATCACAAGTGTTCCATTAGTATATGGGATTTTTCTTGTTGGAACTATCTGGGTATTTCATTTTGCTTATGAAAGGAAATTTGGCATATACATATTTATTAATATATTAGTCGATGGATTCTATTCCTTTATTGCACTTAAAGTGTTGATTAGTATTGGTATTTATAGATTGGTTAATATGGGGAACTTAGGCATTTTTCTAATGATGTTAACTATTGCTGTCATTATATATATTTATCAAAAGTGGCAAGATGGTATTATGAAGATTAGAGAATAATAATGATTTATTTATTAAAATAACCTACTTTAATGGATGGAAATTATGATAATCAGTAATTTTGATGTAGTACCTTTCTTTGGTTTAATACATCATGATTAAAAATCACACTAATACTTCGGTGTGATTTTTAATTTTGCACTCCAAAACAGATCCCTCTGTTAAAATGACTGCTCCTTTTTACTAATTTCTCCAGATGCTCTCCTTCTCCATAAAGATTACATGGTTGATACCTTTTGCTTGACATGCAACCAAAAGGTGTTATATAATAAATATGCGAAACCTCTTGGTTGCGTATTCCTTAGATTAGGAGGTATAGTGGTGAAAGAAAAAACAAAAGATATGCTGCCTGATATTAAGCGAACAATTATTATGGAAGCCCCGATTCAAAAGGTTTGGAATGCTATTGCAACTTCAGATGGATTAGCCGCATGGCTAATGCCAAATAATTTTCAATCGGAGCTAGGATATGAATTTACATTTCAGGGCAAACCAATGGGAAAGTGGGATGGAATCGTAAAATGTAAGGTTATGGAGTTGAATCCTCCAAAACGTCTTGGTTTTACTTGGCTTGGAAACAATATGAACCTATATGTTTACTTTGAGCTTATGGAATTGGAGAAAGAAAAAACACAGTTTACACTGGTACACTCTGGATGGACAGCAGAACATGCTATATTACGTGAAAGAATGTATGAAGGATGGTGTCATCTCACAGACGATTTGCGTGACAAGGTGGGTGATAATAATGGCAGATACTTATCCTAGGCATGATGTATTTCAGGCTATAGCCGACCCTACTCGCCGAGAGATGCTAAAAATTCTTTCGGAAAACGAAATGTCAATTACGTCAATTAGCGGATACTTTCCTATAAGCCGTACAGCAGTTACGAAACATCTTCATGTTTTGGAAGATGCGGGTCTAGTAAGTGAAAAGAGGATTGGGCGTGAAACACGATACTTGCTTCAGCCTGAGCCATTACAGGAGCTTAAAAGATGGCTTTCATACTACGAAAGGTTTTGGGATAATAAGCTTACGGCACTTAAAAGTTTTGTTGAAAATAAAGACACATAAATTCCTTAATGTTTTATATTAACAGCATATTTGAAGTTAAAACTAGGGGATAGGAAAATTAATCTATCTTTAAATTTGAAAGGAGATAAAATTTATGAACCAAGGACAAGAAAAATTTTATGGATTTATTTTGGAAAGAGTACAAGAAGATAAAGTTGAAGAAGCAAAAGCATTGCTTGCAGATAATTTTAGAAAACAAGCAGAAGGTAATTTTACACATGAAGATGCTTTACAATTCGCTCCTAAAATGATTTCTTTATTAAAACCTGAAAAGGTAGAGGAAGTTAAAGCAATTATGAAACAATTTGCTCAAAATATGGGACACTAACATAGCCTAAATTTAAAATCAATTTAAACAGTATATAAATGAAGTTCACAGCCTAAGCCATTGATATTATCTGGCTTAGGCTATTTTTATGCGTAAAAAACTGTATTACAAGTATCAGAGAGCTTAAGCCCCTCCCATGCCCCTTCAACTACATAAAAAGAAAAAGAAAAAGAAAAACAAAAAAATAAAAAACAACAAAAAGAATTTTACATTTCATTAAAAACTTCTTTCAAAGCTGCATATTTATGTTTATCAAATATAATACAAGGACTGATATAGATGTTAAATGCAGACTTTGAAAATTATTTCAATATCTTAAATAAACTAGCCTGTGAGAAAATTCTCTGGAAAGTTCACTATGACACCTGCATTGCAAGCTGCTACCCTGTGACATTTTTAAGGGAAGAGAATCTTCGGGAAAAAACTGTATCCAGGTCGGCTGTTATTGATATACATAAGCTTCAGGAGAAGGGCTTAGACCTTGGAAATTTGCTTTGTGATAACAGAGAAAGAAACATATAGTGAGGGGGAATACCTAAGTGATTCAGGATCCATTGAGCAGGATGCGGATATTGTTATGTTTCTTTATAGAGATGATTATTATGATGCCCAAAACGAGGATGCCAGACTTATAGATATTATTATTGCAAATCATAGAAACGGAGAAACAGGAACCATAAAGGCAAAGTGGTTTGGAAAGTATCAGAAGGTTATGGCATAATAAGTGGTTAAATAGTATTGAAATACATCTCATAAAAATAGGTAAGTATTATAATATGTATTTGACAAACATATGTTCTAGTATTAAAATAAACTCATGGCAAGGAACATATGTTCGTAAAAATGCAAAATACATAAGGTATAAAATGGGGGTAATTGAATGAATTATAATGAAATAGAATCATGTGTAATAAGAGTAAAGTCTGGCAGTGAGGAGGATTTTGCTAAACTAATGAAACAGTTTAGACTTTTTATCTATAAAACTGCCAATAGTTTTAATATTAAAAACTATGATATTGATGACCTGGTACAGCTTGGCAATATTGCCTTAATGAAGGCAGTGCTGAAATACAAAGTAGGCTCGCATACTTTCAGCAGCTATGCATATAATTCTATAAAAAATGAAATTAGATGTGCAGCAAGATCAAACGCTAAAATTGGCAATGAATTAAGTATAAATATGCCTGTACATAACTCTGAGCTTCAGGAGACCGAATTTGTAGACTGCTTGGAGGATCCTAATAATTTTGAAGAAGACATAATCCATAGCGAGAATATTAAAGAATTAAAAGAGGCTATAGAGCTTCTTTCGGATGAGGAAATTGAGTTTGTTGATTTGATTTATTATAAAGGACTTCAACTAACAAAATATGCTGAACATAAAAACTTGAGCTATCAAGAGGCGCTTGCAAGAAAAAGAAAGGTTCTTAAGAAGCTAGGAATATATTTAAGGAAGAGATGATTAAAGAAAATATTTTGACAGTAATATCAAGTTTGATGGCTAGCCAGGTGTGTTTGTAGGCCTTTGAGCTTTTGAACAAGCGGGGGATAGTTACCCCGCTTGCTGATTATTAAGCACCATTTCATGTTCTGAAAGACGATTTCTATTTCAATTTACTTTGCTGCTTAAGTATTCTTTTAAACATTTCTATTTTTTCTTCATTCTCTTCAAAAACTCTCTTAGGTATTACATAGGCAATGTATTTGGTTGCAAAGATCATAAAGGCTGACTTAAGCTCTGTCACCTTAATCACATCAGACCACAAAATCTTATGTTCATTTACTTCACTTACTATTATAAAAAAATCGTTATAGATTTTATAGGTAATGGCCTTCTGTAGAGCGGCGTCCTTTTCAAACCCTTTTTTAATTTTAGAATATATAATAATAGGAGGATAAGCTAAGAGAAACAAGCCTAAGAACAATCTTATAATTGAGCTGTTTCCACTTGAGAACACCGGTGTAATGTAAAGAATCAATAGACCAATGCCTGCTGCTGTCATCATTATTCCCGCGGGTTTGGTATAAAATAATCTGAAGTTTACAGACAGTAATTCTTCCTTTGTTAGAGAAAAATGCAATTGGAGAAGAGACTGATCTTCCTCATTTATTTGTACATTTTGTTTAGTTTCATTATATATTTGAATATCTTTATCTAAAGAAATTTTTCCTAGGTGGTATTTCTTTAGTTTAAGTTTCCTTTTTTCAATCTTCTCTTTAAAGATGCTTCTTAAAAGCTCCAGCTGATTAGCGCTGTTAATACATCTTCTGGGCAGAAGAAAATATTTTACTGGTGAAGTATAAATGACAAAGCAAGGCTTTAGTTCCTTTATCTTAAAAATATCCTTCCAAAGAACAGAGAAGGTACCGTTTGAAGAAGATAATACAAGTTTATCTTCTTCAAATTCAAAGCATTGAGGGACATTTAAAAGTTTGCTTTTGTTAAAGTTGTTTTTCATAGTAAAATAGTTCAGAAGAAAAGGGGCTTGTACAATGAGAGAAAACATAGCAAAGGATATAGTAGTTGGCAGTAAAATAGTTAAAAGACTGGTATCACTTGTCAAGATAGACCCTGCTAACATTGAAATAATAAATAATATTGGGAATATAAACCCAAGCGTTAAGTAATACATCCTTCCTAAAGTCCCGGGATAGCTTTTTGCATAGACATAGGCCTTTAGATCCTTTAAAGTATATGTAACGTTAATCTTAATAGAATTATTCATATTGAAATCCCCCAGTAAAATAAATATTTGCTTTAAATAATTCTGGAACTTATAATGCTATCTGCACCATATTCAATATTAATATTTTTTCGAGTCAAGGGAACAATCTTAAAGTTCCACGGTAATATTTCTTCGTTGTATAGTGATTTTAGGATTTCATCTGCAATAGATGAAACTTTCTTTTTACTCACGAAACGCTTATATTTTATTGCAATAATATACAGAGGAAAGTCTTTGGTTAAATTTAATTTTTTCATGACAACGTAAGCTTTCTTTATTTCCTTATGTCTCATAAATTCATCTTTTATCTTCTCTAATGTTTTAAAAGACAAGTCATTAGGTAAAAATTCGTCTTTTAGATATAGTTTAGCTCTTTCATCAGCGGCCTCTTCGTTTGTATTCATGAAATTTACCGCATAGTCATAATAATTTATCGCTTCGGTTCTGTTGTTATTATAAAGATAATAATTAACAAGGTGGAAACAGCATTTAGGAATGAGTTGTGCATCTTCCTCCATAATAGCTTTAAATATATTAACGCCCTCCTCATCTCCTTTTTGAAGAAGAGTACGAGCCACGTGAAATTTGGATGGAAGATTTTGGTCATCTGCCTTTACTGCTTCTTTGAATACTTCAAGAGCAGCATCAATGCCCTCAAGCTCCTCTATGATAAAGCCCTTATCAAGCCACTGTCTTTCATCCAGAGCTTTTTCTTTCTCCGAAGCTTCTAAGTCCTTTAGTGAGGTTTTTAAATTTGATATGTATTTATAATATTCTTCCCAGCGCTCCTCAGAAAACTTGGCCCATTTTGTACTCATACTACTGAGTATATTTTCGACTTCGTTTTTAAATAGAGTTCTTATTGCGCTTTCATAATAATCTTTGAAAATTGATATCAAATCTCCATTAAACTTTCCTTCCAGTGAAGGTATAACTGCCCCTAATGACTTTGCTCTTTCAGCTATAGAAGGGTGAGTACTACCGGGCAGAGAGCTATAATTCCTTATTCCTTCCAAAAAGCTCTTGAAAACCTCCTCGGGAATTTCTAGATTACCCTTCATTGCTCTTTCCATCATGAAGTATATGTCTTCTATAATCTTTTCATTATTTTTATTTAATTCTGTTATGGTTCTCCAGAAGTAACCGCTGAAAATACCGTCATAAAATTCCATCTTTATTAATGCATTTATTAGAGTTTGTTTGCTTACCACTTCAGCAGCAACCATATCAGCCTCCAGCTCATGGTTTTTGCTTAATTGATAGTATAAGTTGTTAAGGTTAATTAAGTATTTCTTTACTGCTCTTCCAATAGAAGAATTGAATTTCCCTTTTTTGATTAGTTTGTCTAGGTATTTCTTTAAGCCTCTCATTTTCCATGAAATTCTCTGAATGCTTCTGCTGTGCAGTCTACCTAGGTGTCCACACTCGTGAGCTATAACACCCGTAAGCTCTCTTTCGTTTAGTAAAAGCAGCAGAGGTACTCCTATAACCAAGTATCTTTTTTTCCACTTTGCAAATCCAAATCTGGAGCCTTCTCTTATGTACGCGTTGTTACTATAATCCAGAGCTATTACATGTATTTTAGGACACTTGCATTGAGCTCTTATTTCATTTATAGTTTCATAAAGCTTAGGAAACTCTTTTTGATTTATAATTAGTCCTTCAAGCTTATCATCCTTTTGAAAAAATATAGAGAACAAAATCCTTGATAAAAAGAAAAGTATTGCTCCCAATGGTGCTATGAATATTATGGCGGTTATTATAGAGGCTGCCACATCATTTCTTGACTCAAAGGCCGCATCTAGAACTGCGGCGATTATGAATATTACAAATAAGTCCAATAATAACATTCCAGCTACAGTAAGTGAATCTAACGTGCCTAAAAATCTTTCCTTGTATTTTATGCTTCTTTTCATGTTACCCTACCTTCCTGTCAATTAATTTATCTTATATAGTTTATCGAATAATTAAACAATATCTTGATATCATGAAATCGCGATATCTAGTTAAGCCTAAAAGGAAAGGATTTGGAGCATGAATTGGTGGAGAAATCCAGAAGGATGAGACTGATAAGATAGAGAAGGCTTTGAAGAGCTTGGATGATTAATGATATGCATAAGCTATGTATGTTTAATTAGGCTTTTATATATTTTTATAAATAACTATAAAGAAATTTATTTGTAGAACATGTGCTTTGATTCTTTGGAAAATTGTGCTATAATGTGATATGAATTGAAAAAACGTGCCGATAATAGCAAACTCGTCGAAAGGCGGGGACGCAAAGCCTTGGGTCTAATGGATGCAAGTCCTATGATTGCCAGGTTGCCGAAGTATATAAATAGAAAATACCAAGGGCGACGTTTAAACTTAGTCTTCCTTGGTATTTTTTTAGCCTTTATTCATGGCTTTTTAAAATACTCGGCAGATTTAATATATAGATGGAGGTGAGTCTATAGCAATATTATAGGCAAGCAGTTTACACCATTTAAGTGTATTTAATGATGCAAAATTAGAGAATAGAATTAAAAAGCTAGATTTGGAGGCGATTTATATGTTTAGAAATGTATATATAGAAGGTGTAGGAAGCTATCATCCAAAGAGGATAGTTGATAATGAGTATTACACTCAGCATTTTAAGAAATATGGTTTGGAAGAACATGCTGTTGGTTTAATGGAGAAGGTGGGAAGAGAAACAAGAACTCTGGCAGAAGAAAACGAGACAAGCATTACAATGGGCATTGAAGCTGCAAAAAAGGCTATCAAAAAAGCGAAACTTGAGCCTAAGGATATTGATGCAATAATTTCTGTTTCAGATACTCCGGAATATCTTACTCCCTGCTGTGCTTTGATATTAAAAAACAAGCTCCAGGCTAGTAATGTTACAAATGTTTTTGATATAAATAATGATTGTATAGGAATGATTACAGGTATAGATATAGCATCAAGATATTTAAAAACTGATAAGAAATATAAGAGAATTTTAGTAGTTGGATCAATGAACATAAGTCCTTTTGCCAAAGAAGATGATTTAGTTGTTTATGGCTGTATTTCAGATGGAGCAGCTGCTGTAGTTTTAGAGGTAAAAGAAGAGCAGGAGGAAAGAGGAGTTTTAGGCTCAAGAATGTACACTGATGATACCTATAACGAGACAATTAGATTTCCCGCATGCGGCCTGTCAAACATACCTAACAAAGGTATAGATCCTAACGATAAGAAAATGGAATGGAATCCATTTGACTTTGGCTTCCTTTCAGAAAAATGGTCACAATTAATAATTGGACTATTAAAGGAAAATGGATACTCAGAAGAAGATGTTACACATTATTTCATGTCCCAATTTTCAAAGTTTGATTTAGGGCTGACTATGGAAAAATTGGGAGCTTCTATTGACCAGGCAACCTTTGTTGGAAATAAGTACGGATATACAGGTTGTACAAGTCCAATTATGGCATTAGATGATAGATTAAATAAAGAGAAATTCAACAAGGATGAGCTTTCAATTTTTTGTTCAGTAGCAGGTGGTTATACCATGGCTGCACTATTATACAAATGGTAAAAAAGCATATTGAAGTTAAGGAGAATATATATGGAAAAACCCGTAAATATTATAGTTGATTATCAAAAGAGAACTTTGAGATTTGTTTTAATTATTTACTCAATAAGTGCCTTCCTAGCAGGAGGACTGTTTGCATTTATGAAATATGTTGGCTTATACAGTGAAATGAAATGGCCTCCTATTTTAATACTGATAGGCTTGGTTTTTATTGAAGTTATAACCTTTTGGCTTATGTATAAAAACATCATGAAGGACGAGAAGAATTGGAATAGGAAATTAATTGTGCTTAAAGCGGTTATACTTCTGATTTCTTATACTAATTATATGTATATAACTCTTTTAGTTCCATCAAAGGAACTATGGATAAGCGTTTTTTACTTTATAATTCTTGGTGCTATATTTTTAGATACAAAGATGAATATAATATCAATAATAACAAGCATACTATGCCAAATAGCTGTGTTCTTATTAAACCCGCTAGTGCTTCCTGAAAAGCAAGTACTTGTTAGAGAATTGATTATTAGATCTGTAGATATAAGCCTTGTTTCATTTGGTATTTTTATTTTCACCTTATTTTCAGCCAGGCTTCTTAAGGAAGTTGAGGCAAATCAGAGTATGCTTAGCGAAAAAAATAACAGTATATCAATGCTGTTTAATAAGATTTCTGAGTTTTCAAAGTCTATTTTAAGCTCAAGCGATTCATTGACAAGTATTATAGAAGAAGAAAATAGTTCTATGCAGGAAATAGCAGGTACCAGTATGGCTGTCAGCTCTGATGCTAGTGAAATGCTTAATAAATCCCATAGAAGCAGACAAATCCTAAATACTCTACTTGGCATAAATGAAACAGTATCTTCAAAAATTAAAGATACTGAGGTAATTTCAGAAGAACTGATGGAAGCTTCAAATAGCAACGAGAAATCAGTAAAAAATGTTCTGGATATTATGAACGGTGCAATGAAAAGTATAGTCATAACTTCTGAAGCCACTAGAATTCTAAAGGAAAAATCAAGACAGATGGATGAAATACTATCCATGATAGGAGAGATTTCTGACCAGACAAATCTGCTTGCCTTAAATGCCAGCATTGAAGCTGCCAGAGCCGGGGAAGCTGGAAGAGGATTTTCCGTTGTTGCAGATGAAGTAAGAACACTGGCCGAGGATAGCAGAAACTCTTTAGGTGAGGTAAGTGTTATTGTTAATGAATTTAAAGAGAAGACACTTCAGGTAGAAACTCTCATGAAAGACAGTAATGAAAAAATAGAGTTTGGAAATAAGATTTTAAGTGAAACTGTTTCAAGTGTAATAAGCATGTTGGATAAGCAAAAATTATCAGGTGAAAATATCAAGGAAGTCAACCAGTTAATGACTAGCTTATTAGAAGAAACAAATAATGTTGTTGATTTTAACTCCAGTATAGTTGAGACAACGGAAAATACTCTAAACAGATTTGAAACGGTAACTAAATCAGTAAACCAAAGTGCTGCAGTAAGCGAAGAGATTGCTGCAAGCGCAGAAGAATTAAGAAATACTGCCATAGAAATGAATAATTTAATAAAGTAAATAACTTAATTATATGTTGATGGGGCTGCTATCAAAACAGTTTAAACCTATCGCGTGTTATTTAAATTCCGAGAAACTTTCACTGCACAGATAAGACTAATAATTAAAAAATTTATAAAGCCTAAATTTTATAAACTCGTTTCACTCAGTTCTGGGCAATTTAGCTTACTCATTGCCATTCGTTAACTGCCCCTGAAAAGCCATTTAGGATTTTCAGCAGTATAAAATTCTTAACGGCTTTATAAATTTTTTGATTAAAGTCTTATTGCTGCTCGCTCAAATGTTTCTATGAATTTAAATAACACGCTGGGTTTTTCTGTTTTATTAGCAGCCCCTTATATGTGTATATCAAGTTATCTTAGTTTAAGTTTATTGAAAACATAGAATTTATTAATAGTTAATATATTATTAATAGATAATTTAGTTGCACTAATGTACGTATTTGTCTATAATCATGTTGTAAACTTAACATAAAAAGGAAGGTTTAAATATGAAATCAAAAACAATTTTCACTAGATTATTAACAGGCTTTATGGCTGCGGCTTTAATTGTGGCTGTTCCTGCAAAGGCAGTTAGGGCGGATTCGTTTAAGGTTGTAACTGTGGGCGGAGACCTTAATGCTCAGCAGAAGGCGGATATGCTTAAATATTTCGGAGTTGATGAAAAGACTGCAAATATAGTAACGGTTAATATTGATGAGGAGAAAAAGTATTTGGCTGATTCAGTAAGCAACGACAAGATTGGAACAAAGTCCATATCCTGCTCTTATATAGAGCCTACTTCAAGCGGCGGACTAAATGTGTCTGTTAACAATGTGACTTGGGTAGACAGCAATATGATTAAAAATGCTCTTATTACAGCAGGTATAACCAATGCAAACGTAAAAGTATCAGCACCCTTTAAGGTATCTGGTACAGCTGCCTTAACAGGGATTTTAAAAGGCTTTGAAAATAGCAGCAAGGGAGCTAAAATTGATGAAGACAAAAAGAAAACTGCTAATCAGGAGCTTACTACTACAGCTGCCCTAGGAGATATGATAGGAAAAGATCAAGCTTCTAAGGTTATAAATGATATAAAGGCGCAGGTAGTTAAGGATAAGCCTAAGGATGAAGCAGCTATAAAGGAAATAGTTCAAAGTGAGCTGAAAAAATATGATTTAAAATTAAGCAGTGAAGATGTGGATAAAATAACTGCTCTTATGAATAAAATAAACGGACTAAATTTGAATTTTTCAGATATAAAAGATCAGATAGGACAGGTTTCAAATCAGTTAAAGGATGTTTTAACAAGTCCGGAAGCAAAAGGCTTTTTCAGTAAACTTATTGAAGCAATCAAAAGTATTTTTGCAAAAATATTCGGCTAGTATTTTTTATAAGGCAGCCGGTTTATAAAAGTAAGGGGTATTTCCACCAATTTGGTTAGGAAATACCCCTTGTTTTTTAATGCTTATGCTTGTTTTATTATTTCAACTATCATTTCAGCAGATTTTACTAAATCTTCAATAGCTATAAATTCTTCTAAGGTATGAGCTTTTTCCATGCCTACGCTTAAATTAACAGATTTGATGCCATTAGCATTAAGTATGTTCGTGTCACTTCCACCGCCTGTAGAAATAACTTCAGGCTCAATTCCCATGTTAGCAAATACTTTCTCTAAGACCTTCACTATTTCATCATTCTTATCTATGCTGAAAGGATTGTACATCCTAGTAGTTATTATTTCTACTTCCGCACCAAAGTTCGCAGCAGCTTCCTTAAAGGTGTCTACCATATGCTTTGTTTGAATATCTAGCTTGGAGCTGTCTAAGCTTCTGGCTTCAGCTAATATTTCAAGCTCAGGCATAACAATATTTGTTGCTAGACCGCCTTTTATAGTACCTATGTTGGCTGTTGTTTCTTTATCTATCCTTAATAATTTCATCTTTTCTATAGCTCTTGCAGCAACCATAACAGCACTGATGCCTTCTTCAGGTGATACACCTGCATGAGCCGGTTTTCCCTTTATTTTAACTTTTATGCTGTCTTGAGCCGGAGCTTCAACTATTATCTTACCAGGAGCACCGCCTCCATCTAATACAAATGCATAATCTGCATTTATCTTAGAATAGTCTAAATGCTTAGCACCTAATAGGCCTCCTTCTTCCCATATGGAAAATACAACCTGTATATCAGAATGGCTGATATTATTTTCTTTGATTATTTTTATGCCTTCCAGTACAGCAGCTATACCGCCTTTATCATCAGAACCTAATATTGTAGTTCCATCACTTTTGATTATACCTTTAGCTTCATCTATAACAGGATTTATTCCTTCTCCAGGTATAACAGTATCCATATGAGCGCTGAATAAAATAGTTTTTCCCGGCCTGTTTCCCTTTAGGGTGGCTATTATATTACCGGTTTCTCCTCCACATTTTACGCCTGCATCGTCAACGTTTACATCAAAATCTAATTGTTTTAGCTTGTCTACTAAAACTTTAGCTACAGCGCCTTCTTTAGAACTTAAGCTGTCTATTTTTACAAGCTCTACTAATTCCCCAATTACTCTTTCTTTGTTTACCATTGCATAAACCTCCTAATATCTTATGTTCTAAATGATAATTGTCATAATTAATGATAACATACTTAGTCTAGATTAAAGAGAAAAAACTTAGAGCGTACATAAGTTTTTTTACGTACGCTCTAAGTTCTTTTGTTATAAAAAGAAATCCTCGATGTTGATAGCTTTCGTCTCAGTAACCCCTATATATCTAAGAGTCATTTCAGGAGTAGAATGATTAAATATATTCTGTAAAAATTCTATATCATTAAACTCCTTATAGTGGTGATATCCGAAGGTTTTTCTTAGTGTATGGGTGCCGATATCGTCTATACCAAGCTTTTTGCCTATTTCATTTATGGCTTTATAGGCTTGTTTGGAGGTTATAGGCCTCTTTCCACCTTTTTTAGTAGGAAACAGCAGGTCTCCTGGAGACATTCCGTGTATAAACTTATCAATTTCTTCATGAGTTTCAGGAGAGACATCATATTTCAAAAGCTTTCTAGTTCTATCTTCCTTAACTTCAATTTGAGACTTGTTTTTTACATCCCAAACTGTAAGATTTATTATATCAGTAATCTTTAAGCCAGTATTTATAGCTATATCAAAGAGCAAAAAGTCTTTGTATTCTTTCTTTCGCAATTCTGCTCTAAGATTATTAATTAAGTCCATATCCTTTATTGGTTGAACTAATTCCATATTTCTTCACCCTCTCAATGAAAAGCCAATAAAACTTAATGGCTGCCATATCCTTTAATCATATACCATTGAGAAGAATTATACAAATAATTTGTCTAAATGTGTAAGTTAGAAAAATAACTTGCTTTATATAATAAACTATGTTATTATTTGTAGTAGCTTAAATTGATAGTTGATAATGGAACACGATATATTTCAATTAATATTTCCAAGTCATAGTATGAGGATATCGAAATTTTATTAGTGAGTTATTACAATGAGTTTAAGAATAATAAAATTTTGGAGGTACAGTTAAATGACTGGTACAGTAAAATGGTTTAATTCACAAAAAGGATTCGGATTTATTACAGGAGAAGATGGAAAAGATGTTTTCGCTCATTTTTCTCAAATAAAATCAGAAGGTTATAAGTCTCTTGAAGAAGGTCAAAAGGTTTCTTTTGATGTTGCTCAAGGACCAAAAGGACCACAAGCAGAAAATATTACAGCAATCTAATTATTGTATATTTTGCCCCTTGAACAGATACTCTGTTCAAGGGGTTTTTGCTTATTGCTGCAAACATAAAATTTCCGATAACTTAACTCTGAGTTAATTTGTTCTTAACTTTTAAGTAGTATGATGAAAACATAAGGGAGGTGAATATAAATGAAGAACCTAAATATTTGTATAGATATTGATGGGACTATAACTGATGCCTATTATTGGCTTAAGCCTTGTAATGAATACTTCAACACAAATATTACCGAAAGCCAGGTGACAGAATACTATATACATGAGGCCTTAGGAGTAGAACTGGCGGAATATGAAAAGTTTTATGAAAAAAATAAATTTAAGCTGCATGCAGAACAAAAGCTTAGACCTGCTGCAAAGGACGTTATAACAGAGCTTGGCTTATACCATAATATCTATTTTGTAACCGCAAGAGATAAAAGCCTTACAATGCTTACTCACAGGTACTTAAGAAAGAATGGAATACCTTATGACGGCTTGTTTGTTTTAGGAAGTCATTATAAGGTCGATAAAGCCAGAGAATTAAATTGCAGTATATTTATTGAAGATAATTATGATAATGCAATTCAACTTTCTGATGCAGGCTTCAAGGTTATTTTAATTGATACAACCTATAACAGAAGGCCTATAAATGAAAATATTACAAGAGTTCATAACTGGAATCAAATATACGCAATCTTAGAAAAACTGTCATTACAAGAAAAGGCAATGTAATGACAGTTTTTTATATTGTGTGTAATTTTGTTTGTAATCCTATCTAGCCGGCGACCAATCCAACGTATAAAACTTAAATCCACTTAGCACATTAACAGGTACCAGCCTACTTATATCAACGCTCCACACTTCAACGGGTGGGTTATCCTCTCTGCAGCCGGATAGGTAAACAATACTTTTATTGTCAGGAGACCAGGTTACAGGAGTAGAGTAGCAGCTTGCAATGGCTATAGTAGAATCATTTTCGCCCTTTGATCCCGAGAATCTTATTAAGGAATAGTATTTTCCGTGTATAAATTGGGTGGAACTGTAGGCTATTTTAGTTGAATCAGGAGACCAGGTCGGATAATAGTTCTTAGCTTCCGGGCCGCCCGGGATTTTTGATATCTTTCCTGTGGCAAGCTCAAAGGTATAAATTTCAGATATGCTTGCACCCGGTGTTGTGTATAAAACAAATTTTCCATTAGGAGATAACCTTACATTATTTAATGGCCATTCAGTATTTTTGGTTATTTGCACTTCTTTGCTGCCTTCTAAATTATTTCTGTACAGCTGGCTTATATTTTTGCTGTCCTTTGCCTCGTATAAGAGCTCAGTACCGTTTGGGAACCATTGTACATAAGAAGCTCCGGCTCTATTGATTGGCTTATAAGTATGATTTAAAACGTCATAGATTTTAATTTGCTTTTCATCAGAATAAACAATTCTTCGATTGTCAGGAGCCCAGTCTATAAATCCGGGAATAGAAATCTGATCAACTTTTGCTCCTTTATTAGTAACAGGTTCTATAATATTAATAATTCCTGTGCTGTCTATATAAGCTATGCGAGTTTGATCAGGAGACCAGAATATGCGCGAAGTTTCACCTCCATTTTCTACTGCTGCGGCATTAAGGTTTGCTGTATTAGGTTCATAAAGACCAAGATAAGAGTTAACATCATCATTAAGTACAAAAGCAAGCTTTCCAGGTCCAGTAAGGGGAGGGGGTGGAATGATTATGTTCATTCCTGGTGTTATAGAAGGGGTAAGCCCGGGGTTTGCTTTTATGATAACATCAGGCCTTGGTTCGCCGTTTAATACTACATTATATCTTGCAGCAATTTTATAAAGAGTATCTCCCGGTTTTACAGTATAAAAGGGTACCCCTTGTGGAATAGTAAGAATTTGTCCGGGAACTATGTTGTACGGAGACTCAATACCATTTGCAATTAAGATTAGGTTTACAGGAATGCCATAGCTTTGAGCTATAGAATAAACTGAATCACCGGGCTTTACTGCATAGGTAGTTACTCCAGGGGGCATAGATAACTGCTGACCAATATAGATTATATAGGGCGCAGTGATATTATTTGAGTTTATAAGTGAAGCAAGTGGAATATAAAAGCGTTTGGCTATACTACTTAGAGAATCTCCTGAGCGGACTGTATAAAATATTTGCATGAATCTCTCCATAAATATTGATATTAATATATAATATGATTCATAAAGCCATAAGTGTTAATATTGATTAAAGAAATAGGGGACTAAGGAAATGAAAAAGCAGTTTTTCACAGTTAAAGATATTGTAAAAATAACAGGGGTCACCGCGAGAACATTTAGAAAAGCTTCAAACTATTTTATTTTTTAAGGAGATGGATTTATCTCTTAAGGAAATATCAGATATTATGAAGCTGTCAAAAAAGGAACAAATAGAAATGTTAAAAATGCATTATCAAACTTTGCTTTCAAAGCAGCAACGTTTAGGTGTAATTATCAATGCCTTAGAGGACTATGTATCCGGAAAAGACGTATTTAATCTTCTTCTAATAAGGTTCAGGAATTAATAGAAGAATGGAAAAGCTATATGGAACAAAGTATGACTTGTGATAAAGAGCTTTTAGAATGTATTGCTAATAACTATAAGTTTGACAACAGATTTAAAAATTACTTCAATAAATTTAGTAATGAAGATTTTAGTGACTTTGTTTATCAGGAAATTATGTACTATTGTCAAAATATGCAGCAATAACGCATGTCTCATAATAAGCATGCGTTACTGCATTAATTTAAGCTTCAAAATATCCGGATAATCTCATTATTTCATCACCGTCTATTATTGTAGCTTTTTCTATTGAAATACCTGTCCTTTTTAGGTATGCTTGCACTGCATGATAGCCTACAGAATAACCTCCGCAGAAAGGTATACCAATATCATCAGTTTCAGGCATCATTGGGTGCTTTCCAAATATATATTTTCTAACTTCCATAAAGCCCTTAATATCAAGTGCTTTTGAAATTATTCTTCTTGAGCGTTCTAAATCCTCACCTTGTACAGAGGTTACCCATGGGCCGACAAACTCCTCGCCAAACATGATGCCTGCAAAACTTTCAGCCAAGCCTTCAACAGCAAGATACTTTGCAACAGATACATCAGTCATAAAGTTCCATTTTGCATTATGAAAGAGCACATTGTGATGGAACTCATGAGCTATACATGCATTCAGCTTTGAAAGGTTCTTTTCATTTGGGTCAATCATTATCATCATATAGCCAGGTATAGAACCCATACCAGTATAACCTTCTGTCATAGCTAAAAATTCAGGGTTTCCTAAGAAAATTCCTACTACAACTTTTTCAGGTAATGGAATGCAAGCTTTTTCAAAGCGTTCTGCTGCAGCTTCCATAGTGCTTTTGGCATTATTCCATGCATCTGTCTTTTCAAGCTTTTCAAGCATTTCTGCCATCTTTGCATCACGCCCGCATAATTGAATACATCCCAGCGCCTCAGTGGTTTTTGGCATATGCATTATTTCAAACATCTGATTATAGGGTTTCAGTAATTCCCCGCTGAAGAACTCACTTCTCTTATCTTCAGAGAGGCTAAGCATTTCGTTATATAAACTTAAAGTATCTTGTATAATTATCTTCATTAAAATCATCTCCTTATAGTTCAATTAAAACTGTGATATCACTTGTTACAAATTGAATTATAGAGTATGACGCTGCGTTAAAGTCAATACAGAAATTAAAATAACCTCATGTGCTAGTTCAGCTAACTATGCTCCGATATATAAAATATGTTCTAAGAACTATTCACTGCGCAAAGGAATTCTAAGCGAAGGAATAGCCATAAAACTAAGTGTTTTCGTTAAACTCGTACCTCAAACAAACGAACAACACTAAAGTTTTATATCTTTTCCTTCACTAAGAATTTCTAATTGCTCGCTCAATGGTCTTTCTACATATTTTATATATCTATACAGGTTAGTTGAACTAGCACAACACGTTATGTTAATTTATAAGGTTATTTTAGCAGCCTGCTTGATGCCTAAAATTACGTTTGCTTCTTTAAAATGAAGCTCATACACCTCCAGCATGTGGCCGGCTTGAGATATGGTTACTTCATAGTCAGGATGCTTTTTAACAAACTCCTCTTTTAAATCATATATAGTCAAATTGCTTTTTTGAACTAAAGCGTTAATGACTCTGACATGTTCGCTGCTGTCTACGGGAACGGTTGTAAAGGATGTTTTATTATTATTTGAAAACTCGAGGAGCTTGGAACTTCCTTTGAAGGATGCAAAATAAACAACGCCCCTATTTTCAGGATTATAA
This sequence comes from Clostridium rhizosphaerae, assembly GCF_016765585.1. Classification (GTDB taxonomy): domain Bacteria; phylum Bacillota; class Clostridia; order Clostridiales; family Clostridiaceae; genus Clostridium_AT; species Clostridium_AT rhizosphaerae. Next base: position 66,531 of record NZ_JAESWC010000001.1, on the reverse strand, counting down.
TAAAAGTTTACAATTCGTACATTAGGAATATCATCAACTGAAGTTGCTAAAGCAATATTTTTGGTGCCTTCCATTATTCTATTAAATTCATTTAAAAAATCCATTTTCATTCTCCTTTTGTGATTTATTTATGGTACATTTTTATTTTAACAGGTAACCTTGACAGCAGTATGTCATGGTTATAAGATTAAATAAATTAAAATAAAGGATTGATATAATTTGAAAATTGAAAGGCTGATTTCAATAGTTATGGTATTGCTTGAGCGCAGAAAGATTAGCGCAGTAAAGCTTGCAGAGATGTTTGAAGTAACACCAAGGACTATTTATAGAGATATAGAGACACTAAACTTAGCAGGCATACCTATAATTTCCTACCCGGGCGTTAATGGGGGTGTTGGAATTATGGAGGAATATAAAATTGATAAGAAGCTTTTTACTACATCTGATGTTGCAACGCTTTTAATGGGGCTTGGAAGTATCTCTTCCACAATATCCAATGATGAAATTACTAATACACTTGCAAAGGTAAAAGGTATGATTCCGGCTGAACAGGTCAGGGAGATTGAACTAAAATCCAATCAGATTACTATAGATCTTTCCCCTTGGATTGGAAATAAGAACCTGCAACCTAACCTTGAAAAAATCAAAACAGCGCTTAATGATAAGAAGTTATTGAGCTTTAATTATTCTGATAGAAATAATAATAAAACTAATCGAAAGGTTGAGCCCTATAGACTTGTGTTAAAGGAGTCAAACTGGTATCTGCAAGGCTACTGTGATTCCAGACAGGACTTTCGAATTTTTAAGTTGTCCCGCATCGGAGGGCTTCAAGTTCTTGAGGATGCCTTTACTCCTAGAGAGCTAAGTGATTTAGTTTTAGGTGCCTGGGAACACGTAGAGAAGAGAATTAGTTCAATAAAGCTCTTGGTCCACGAATCTCTGAGAGATAGAATAATTGAATACTGCGAAGAGGAAAATATTGAGGTATACGGAGATAATAAATTGCTTGTGAGCTTTCCTTTTGTAGCAGATGATTTTGGCTACAGCCTTTTGCTAAGCTTTGGAGACAAATGTGAATGTCTTGAACCAGCAAATGTTCGGGAGGAACTTATAAGGAGAACTGAAAGTATGTTGAAGATTTATAGCTCGCATAATGTTTAGAATAAAGACAATGAGTGATATAATATTTATAGAATTTAATTTCAAGCGGAGTGAGAGTTTTAAACTACTCAGTGCTTCGACTAAAAGGAGGCTAAGAAATTATGTGGAAAGAATTTAAACAGTTTGCCATGAAAGGAAACGTGGTTGATTTAGCAGTGGGTGTTGTAATCGGAGGGGCTTTTGGAAAAATAGTTTCATCCTTAGTAAGCGATATTGTAATGCCATTGATAGGGCTTTTAGTTGGAAGGCTTGATTTTACCAACTGGTTTATACCGCTTAAGGCCGGAAATTTTAATACTTTGGAAGAAGCTAAAAAAGCCGGGGTAGCTACTATAAATTATGGAGTATTTTTGAATAACGTTTTGGACTTTTTAATAATTGCTTTTTCAATATTTATAGTAATAAAACAAATAAACCGCTTTACAAGGAAGAAGGAAGCTCCTGAACCTGCTCCTGCTAAAACCAAGTTATGCAAATACTGTTATAGTGAAATACATGTTGATGCCACTAGGTGCCCTCACTGTACTTCTGAAGTAGAGGCTTAGTAAAAACAGTAAGAAAAAAAGAATAAATGAGGCTGTTGAAAATCATAAATTTAATTAACATGTAATGCTATACGGTTATTGTATGCTTAAATTAATACGCAGTTGTAAAATAGAGCGTACTAGAACATTATTGAGAGAAGTGAAAATAATAAATGATTAAAGAAATTGAAACACGTAGAAGCATAAGAAAGTATAATAACAAGCCAGTTGAAAGTGAAAAAATAACTGAGATACTCGAAAGCGGAAGACTTGCTCCATCAGGTAATAACACACAGCCTTGGCGTTATATAGTAGTAAAGTCTGAAAAGATGAGACAAAAAGTAATGGAGGCTTCTCATAATCAAAAATGGATGCTTACGGCTCCTGTTTTTATAGTATGTGTTGCAGATGTACGTTGTAGAATAAAAGAAGATATAGATGTTTATTTGGATGATAATAGTCCACAGGATGAAGTGAAACGAATAATTAGGGATACCTCGATTTCAGCAGGATACATGTTTCTACAGGCTAATAATTCAGGATTAGGAGCCTGCTGGGTTGCTGAGTTTACACAAGAAGAGATTAGGCCAGTTTTAAATATACCTTCTGACAAATATGTAGTTGGAGTTATAACTATTGGCTATCCCGATGAAACTCCTAAAGCTCGTCCAAGAAAGAATCTCGAAGATATAGTACATTATGAATGTTGGTAATATTGAGCATATAAATTAAACATGTTAATTTCAGTTATTCAAATATAGCGAAGCAAAGAGGTCGGTTGACCTCTTTTTATAATGCAATAAAATCAACGATATACTTTAACGTGACCTTAACTTAAAGTAATTTATCCATAGATATCGTGATATCTATATACAGAATTATCCATAGTGATATAATATAATTATTAAATTTTGAAGGAGATAAAAAATGTATAGACCAATTTAATGCGCCTTAAATTTACAGATGATTTTCAAATTAACCTTTCGTAGGTTTTTTTGTCGTGTAATTTTGGAGGTGTATTAAAATTGAATAAAAAGATCAATGTATATTTGATGTACATTATTGTCTTTCTTCAGGGTCTCGTTTTTTATGGGCCTATTGCTACCTTGTACAGGCAAAGCAGAAACTTATCTTTATCAAACATGTTTTTGATAGAATCGGTATCATGGATATTAATGATTATTTTTGAAATTCCATGGGGATGGTTTGCAGATAAGTTTGGCTATAAGAAAACTCTTCTCATCTCAAATTTTTTATTTTTTATATCAAAAATAGTTTTTTATAAAGCAAATTCTTTTGAAATGTTCTTTTTGGAACGAGTATTATTATCCGCCTCTTTAGCTGGAATATCAGGCTGTGATATAGCCCTTTTATATTCATCCGTCAAGCATGAGGAAGGTGAAAAAATATTTGGCAGATATAGTGCTTTTTCAACCGGCGGATATCTAATTGCATCGATTATCTTTTCAATAATTGTAAGACAATCCATGAATAGTACGGTATTTTGGACTATTATTCCTTATGCGGCGGCATCAATATTAACATTGTTTATAAAAGATATTAAAGTGCAGCATGAAGAAAAGCCAAAGCTTAGAGAAAGCTTACTTAAAGCTCTTAAAAACAAAAATATTATATTATTGGTAATTTCTTTCGCATTGATAAATGAGGTAGTTCAGGTAGTAAGTGTATTTCTAAACCAGTCACAATATCTTCGAAGCGGAATAAATATTAAATATTTTGGAATGTTGACTATGATTATGCAGATAGCCAGTCTAATATCAATCAAAGCATATAAGTTCAGCATTAAGCTTGGTAAAAATAGAGTTATTCAGATTTTATATATAACTATCATTATAAGCTGCATGGCACTTGTATTAACGTCTAATGCGGTGCTGACTATATTATCAATAGTTCTTATCTGCGGCAGTGCAGCTATAATTTATCCTATAGTTTTAGATATTGAAAATAAGAATATAGGCAATGCTGACAGGGCCACATTATTATCCGTATTTGCTATGTTTGGAGATCTGACTGCAGCTGGAGTTAACGTTATTATTGGTAAAACGGCTGATATCTCTATGCCATCAGCTTTTACAATTTGTGTAGTTATCTGTGTTTTGGCTTATATACTGTTTCTTATTTATAATTATAAAATTACAAAGGGGTATTCAAATGAAAATTAAGCTTGAAAAATTTAGTTATGAAGACATACTGGAATTAACCTCGTGGATACCAAATAAAGAATTTTTACTTCAGTGGGCAGGGCCGTCATATACTTTGGATTCACTTGAAAACCAATTAAAACATGAGATTGATATGATGTCAGAAGTAGAACCTAAATATATGATGTTTAGTGCGAAATCGGTTGAGGAAAATGAAACAGTAGGGCATATACAATTATTATGGATAGACAAGGCAAACTTGTCTGCACGAATTGGAAGAGTTCTTGTAGGAAAGAATGAACATAGAAGCAGAGGAATAGGTTTAGAAATGGTTAATGCTGCTTTAGATATTGCCTTTAATGAATTAAATTTGCATAGAGTTGATTTAGGGGTATTTGATTTTAACTTGCCTGCAATTGCATGTTATAAAAAGGCAGGCTTTATTGTTGAAGGAAGTCTCAGGGAATGTAGAAAAATGAATGATGAATATTGGTCTTTGCTTAATATGAGTATTCTTGAGAATGAATATAGAAATTTAATAAATTACTAAGGAGAAAACAATGACTTACAGTGAAGTAGAAGAAATATTTTGTTTAACTGAAGATAGAAAGTATAAGTACTTTTTTAATAGGGTAGCTGAGTCGGAGCAGGTTTGCGGACTAAAGGACAAAAATGGATGGATAACTATAAGCGATGATAAAGGTAGAACTCTTATGCCTTTGTGGCCATCTTATGAGTTTGCAAAGTACTGTAAGGAAAATCAGTGGAAGGAAACTGAAATAGAATCAATTGATGTATATGAGTTTTTGGAATACTGGCTTGAAGGAATGAAGCGAGATGGCTGCAGAATACTTGTATTTGCAGATACAAGCTGTGGTGGAATATCTGTTGATGCTTTAGAATTTAAAAATGAGCTGGAAGTTTTTTTGAGCACAAATAGTTCCAATTAATGTGTGCATGTAATTGTAAATAAACTTTTATGAGATTGTAGTGTAACTATAAATAAACTTTCATTGTTTACAAAGATTAAAGGTGATACAGACTTTTCAAAAATATTTCAGGTAAGGATGAAGCATAAAGACGGACATTATATATGGGTGGAAGACTACCTTATACCCGAGTTTGATGAGAATGGTCAACTTATTGCATGTGACTTGGATAATTTAAAACATATTAACGATTCTTTAGGTCATTTAAAGGGAGACAGCCTGATAAAAAGTACCGCAAAGGTTATGCAATTAATATTTGATGATGACGAATATGTAGTTTCAAGAACAGGCGGAGATGAATTTGTTGTTATTATAAAAAATAAATCTTTGCCTGAGATTGAAGACCTTTATCTTAAAATGCGAAGAACTATAAAGGTATTTAACGAAAATAATAAGGATTTACCTATTCAAATATCAATTGGACTAGCTTACTCGGAAACATCAATTTCAAAAATGCATTCAGCAATAGATATTGCTGATAAAGATATGTATAAGAGTAAAAAAAATAGAAAGCAAATAAATATTATATAGAAATAAGGCAAAGCATATTTTATTGCAGAAATATTATTCTCATTAGCTAAGGTGGTTCTTATAATAAATTTCACTAAGATATATTGTAAACCGAAAAAATAGTTTATCATTATGATAGGTGATAATATGAAAATAGGCAAATTTGCACAGGCTAATAATCTAAGCATTGATACAATAAGGCATTATATGGATTTGGGACTTATACTGCCTGAAAAGCAGGGCGGTCAGTATTACTTCGATTCAAGGTGTCAAAAAGCTTTAGAACAAATACTAAACTTAAAAGGTTTAGGCTTTAATCTTAATGAAATTAAAATAATATTCTTTTATGAAAGCTTCGGAAGGCTTACGGACTATGAGGGGTATATTTACTATAGAGAACTATTTATTAATAAGCATAGGAAAGTCTCAGAGGAAATTGAACAGCTCCTGCAAATAAAAGATAAACTTAATACTGAAATTGTGGCTATGTCTAAAAAACCATCTGAGCCAGCTTTTGAAATGGGAATAAATCTTAAGAATCTGGAACTTTTTAAATGCTCAAAATGCGATGGAAGTCTTGTGCTGAAGGACGGCAGCATAAGCAATAATCAGATAATAAACGGCACTCTTAAATGCAGCTGTGGAGAAGAATATATTATAGAATCAGGCATATTAAAGGCAGGTAATCCTGTTGAAACAGCGGCTGTTAGTTTTAATGACAATTATATTTCTGATTATATAAGTTTAACTAATACATCCTATCTTGATAATCTGCATAAAGGATTGGAATGGTCCTCCAGAAAAATAGAAAATTTGAAGCTCAATGAGAAAATACTCCTTGAGCTGGGCACAGGTACGGGATTCTTTCTTAGAAATATTTATAATCAATTGCCTGAGGATTGTGTTTATATTGCGGTGGATCATAATTTGGAGAGGCATAAGTTTTTAAAAAAGCTCATTGAAAGAGCTCCTAATCCTAAGAATATAATTTTTATATGTTCTGATTTTCTTGAGATTCCGATAAAAGAAAGGTCCGTAGATTTTGTTCTTGATATATCAGGTAGCAGCAATTACGGCTTTGAACATGAGGAGTTTCTTTTAAAATCCGTGGATTCTTATGTAAAAGAGGATGCTTATTTACTTGGATCTTTTATTGCATTTAAGAATTTTACCAGCAACAGTTTAATTGAAAGAAAGTATCGGAAGAATTTCCTAATAAAAAATATAAAACAGGAAATTGAAAGTATAAAATACAAGCTTATGGAAGAAAGAACTTCAGACACCGCGGATAAAGGCGGCAGGTATGAAAGCTTTTTTGTGGAAGGGGAAAGGGTATGCAGCTATTCTTTCCTTGGAAAAAGGTAGGGTTAACCCTGCCTTTTAGTGTTTTTTGCTCTAAAAATTTTTAATTTGCCCTATTGATGGAGGGTTAAGACCACAGTTTATAATCAAATTAAAGAAGAATTTGATGGAGGTTTTAATATGAGATCAATAGCATTGATGTTAGAGAATAAAAAGGACTACAAGGAATTTAATAACCTGCTGCTGTATTCTATAGGAAATATTATTTCGGTGTTTGGAACTTGTATCTTTTCTTTCGCTCTGGATTTATATGTACTGAAAATTACAGGTTCATCCTTAAGCTTTGCAATATCTCTAATTTTAGGCACTGTACCTATGATAATAGTAAACCCATTGGCAGGAGTAATTGCAGATAAATTCGATAAAAAGAAGCTTGTAATTTTAATGGATTTATTGAACGGGGCTGTTCTTATAATAGTCTATCTATTAAGTATTGTAAATGGATTGAGACTTGCAATGATTTATATATCTATTCTGCTGCTTACTATATTTACAACTATCTTCAGCGTAACCATGGAAACAGCTAAGCCTAATATTGTATCAGAAAAAATGCTGCTCAATATTAACAGCGTAAGCAAGCTAATAAATTCAATTTCTTCAATTCTTGGACCAGTAATTGGCGGCTTGGTTTTTGCTATATTTGATATAAGAACCTTTATTATTGTAAACAGCATATCTTTTATTTTTTCTGCAGCCTGCGAGTTCTTTATGGATTTTAGGTTTAACGGCAGGTCTTATGATCATGATAAGCAACCGGGAAGAGTTAATTTGTTAGGAGATATTAAGGAAGGCTTTAATTATATATGTTCAAATGAAAATATCAAAAGCTTATTTATTATGTTAATTTCCTTGAACTTTTTCTTGGGCTTTTCAGTCACGGTGCCTTTGCCATACATCATTAACAGCGTTCTTAAATTAAATTCAAGATCCTTTGGAATTATACAAGGTGCATTTCCGGTAGGTATGATTATTGGTGCATTATGTGTTAAAAAAATAAGTGAAAAAACCTCATATACCAGGCTTCTAAAAAAGTTAAGCGTTATTTTATCACTGTCCATGCTTTTAATAGGATTGCCCATACTTTTTAGTAATCTTCAGTTTTTAAGCAGCGTTTATATGGTTTATTACTGCATGGTGATGGTTGTGTTTGGATTTGCTATTGCATTAATCGATATTCCTATTTCATACTTGATGCAGATAACCATACCTGAGAATTTTAGGGGAAGGGTTATGAGTATAGGAATAAGCATTGTAAAGACTTTGCTCCCAGCTGCACTGCTGCTTTCGGGAATACTGCTGAAGCTTATACCTACGTATATCATGCCTATTACTGGAGGTATGATGCTGTTAGTCATTAATATAACATCAGTAAAAAACAGGAATTTTGATTTAAGTAGTGAAAAGCCATAAACAAGAAGGAACCATATGGTTCCTTCAGTCCTCAATATATTTCTTATCTACTTTCCCAAAACAGCTTCAAAGTAATATCTAATAGCCTTATCCAGAATACTGCTCTCCATCGACGCTGGGAGTTTTACCGTAAGGTTGTTTTTGAAGTTTTCTGTTATCAATGAGAGGAATAGAAATTTCTGTTTCTTCGATGGAGGAGTCAGCTGTATCTATAAAATTGAAACAGGTGACTACATTGTAAGTAACCTCCATATTTTGAATAAATCCATTCTCCTCACAGTAATCCTCATCAAAACATAATATTTCATCAGCAGTCTCAGGTGCTGCTTTTTTTCTACCCATATTTAATACACCTGCATTTACTCTTTTAGCAATAAATATGCAAAAGTAAATGGTGTTTGCGGCCAAAGCCGCATAAAATCAGCATATTCTTTTAAATATATAAATATTTCTTCATATATTAATATAAATATTTATTTAAATATTTATATATTTACAGTGAATTTGAGAAAATAATTTGAGTTATAAGCTATTGCAAATGACGCAAAATTTATGTAAGAATAAATATAGAAATTATTATATGCAATGGGAACTAAGTAATATGAACTTGAAAATATTAGTTCTATCATTATAATTAATATATAATGAATTTTTATATTATACGTTTCAATTGTAAACTAAGGAGAACTGTTGATTGAGTATTTAAATACTATACGAAAGGAATGATAAAAATGAAAGAAGTAACAATGTGTCAAAGTTGTGGTTTACCATTTAACGAAGAACACGCACATTTTATAGCAACAGAGCGAGATGGAAGTAAAAGTATTTACTGCACAAATTGCTATAAAGACGGAAAGTTTATTGACCCAAATATATCTATGAAAGAAATGATTGAGATAATTGTACCTGTTTTGGGAAAAGCAATAGGCGAAGAAGAAGCAAGAAACGAAATGACTGCTTTATTACCAACTCTTAAGCGTTGGAGATAATAGTAATCAACGTAAAATTTATACTCAATCTTCTTATACGATATAACAATTAATCTAATTAGAAACAGTGCCTTATATTAAAAGTAATGGTATGCTAACCTACGTCAGGTTGGCATGCCGTTTTTTAAAACTACAAATGAAAGTTTTGTTCAATACTTCTGGAATTACTTTTAAGATGTAAAGCACATAGTATAATTAAGATAACTTCGAAGATTAAAAAGGAATAACTAATATCTATTAGATTGTATTGTTGACACATAATACAATGTTCTATATAATAGAGTTTAAATAAATTAGCCAAATATTCAAGGATAAGGAAAAAGTAACTATTAATTTTTCTGCCAGCGAGCAGGAACAGAGTGGAAGTCCTGCAAGAAAAAAATGGTGAAACGGGCCTTTGAGAAGCTTTCTGAGCAATTGCGAGGAAAAGCCGTTGACTGCGTTAAAGTTTTGAGTGGACTAAGTTTAGTTAATTTGAGTGGTACCGCGGATATACACCCGTCTCTTTATAAAGGAGACAGGTGTTTTTTTATTTATATGACAAACAAGATTAAATTTGGGGGGTTAGAGTATGAAAAAAATGATTGATATCTTAACTGAAATTGTTCAAGATAAGTTTGAACTAATGGGATACGATAGAGAGTATGGAAGAGTCACAGAATCTGACAGGCCTGATATTTGTCAGTTTCAATGCAACGGAGCTTTGTCTGCGGCTAAAAAATATAGAAAAGCACCTATGCAAATAGCAAATTCAGTAGTGGAAGAGCTGAAAAATATTGATATATTTGAAGTTGTTCATATAGTTAAACCTGGTTTCATAAATTTTATATTGAAAGACGGCTTTATTGTTGATTATGTAAGCAAAATGGGAAATGACGAAAGGCTTGGATGTACTGAGGCTTCTAATCCTTTAACTATTATTGTAGATTATGGTGGAGCTAATGTGGCAAAACCACTGCATGTGGGGCATCTTCGTGCCGCAATAATAGGTGAGAGTATAAAGAGAATTTCAGGATTTTTAGGTCATAAAGTAATAGGCGACGTTCATTTAGGCGACTGGGGACTTCAGATTGGTATGGTAATTAGTGAGCTTGGAAGACGTAAAGGTGATCTGCCTTATTTTGATGAAAACTATTATGGAGAATACCCAGAGAAGGCTCCATTTACAATAGATGAACTTGAGGAAATATATCCTGCTGCAAGCAGGCTTGCCAAAAGCAATGAGGAGGCCATGGAAGAAGCTAGAAAAGCAACTTTTGAACTGCAAAACGGCAGAAAAGGCTATATAGCTCTTTGGAAACATATACTTGCAGTTTCAATTAAAGATCTTAAAAGAAATTACAGTGAATTAAATGTGGAATTTGACCTATGGAAGGGTGAAAGTGACAGTCAAAAATATATCGATGAAATGGTTAACTATCTTAAAGACAACAACTTTACTTATGAAAGCGAAGGCGCAACAGTTATCGATGTTTCCAAAGAAGGAGATAATTATACCGTTCCGCCCTTTATACTATTTAAATCTGATGGTGCCACACTCTATAGCACAACAGACTTAGCAACTATTTGGGAGAGGATTAAGAAGTATGACCCTGATCAAATTATATATGTAGTTGATAAGAGACAGGAAATTCACTTTGAGCAGGTATTTAGATGCGCGGTAAAAACAAATATTGCTAGTGAAAAATTAAAATTAAATTTTATAGGCTTCGGAACTATGAATGGCAAGGATGGCAAACCCTTTAAGACAAGAGAGGGCGGAGTTATGAGGCTTCAGGATTTAATAAAAATGATTAAGGATAATGTTAGGACCAAATTAAAGGATAATAAATCCTTGAGTGAGTCTGAGGCAGAAGAAATTTCGAGGAAGGTTGGGTTAGCTGCTCTAAAATATGGAGACCTTTCAAACCAGATCACAAAGGATTATGTATTTGATATAGATAGGTTTTCATCTTTTGAAGGAAAAACTGGACCTTATATACTTTATACCGTTGTGAGGATTAAATCAATTTTAGTTAAGTGTAAAGAGCAAATTAATAAATATGAATTAAGACTTGCTAAGCCATGCAGTGTTATAGAAAGAAACTTAATGCTGACGCTGACTGCTTTCAATGAAACAGTAGAAGGAGCTTTTCAAGATACAGCACCTAATAGAATATGCGAATATATTTACGATTTGGCTAATACGTTTAATAAATTCTATCAGGATAATATAATCGCAAAAGAGGAAGATTTAGAAAAGCAGCTGTCCTGGCTTAAACTTATTACTATTACAAAAGATACCCTGGAAATGGGACTTCAGCTGCTTGGATTAGAAGCTCCTGATAAAATGTAAAAGGGAAATAACTACTAATAAAAACTAATCCCATATATTAAGCATTAAGCCTGATATATGGGATTTAAATTTTTCAGCATAGTCGAATTCTCCTACTTTATCTTACTTAAAAGTATTTTTAAGTCCTTCTTTATTATGATGGCATAGCTGGGAATAGCATATACGAGCATGCCAATTTTAAAGATTTGAGGAATATAGCTTCCAAACAATACTTCAAGACCATCACCTAGATAATAAGCGCCTAGTGCAATTAAAAACAGATTGAGTATATAGAATACCAGGCTTATATTAAGGTTGCTTATTCCCTTAGTCACAAGGAATACAACCAGTGCGGCACCTGCCAAGCCCAGTATTGACATGCCTGTCACTATTAGAGGCGAAGTGCCTGAGCTTGTTAGAATAAACAATGTTGCTTCCAAGAGTTCCCTGAAAAACGTTACGCCTGCTATTACAGATACTCCTCTGCGGCTTAAAGAAACAAAGTTTTCATCAGGATTAATGCTGAAGGTTTTGCTTTTTCTGAGCAGTACCACACTGTAAAGTACCAAACCGGCTAGTATAATACCAAGCAAACCGTCAAATAGTTCACTGGCAGGGCCATTCAAAAGGCTGGTCTGGGAGAATATTACAGATGCTATTACAGTTGCGAGTAATGCACCTAAACTGCCGCCCAGCATGACGCTCTTAGTCATATTGTACATTTTGTTTTTATTGAAATAAACAACTAGTGGAATAATAACAAGGAATATTTCTATACCTTCCCTCAAGCAGATTAATAATGGTGCAAACATAACTATCACCTCACGAAAATTGTTTATAAACTGAGTTTATTACTAGATATATATTTGTGCTATATACTATGACAGCTTTTATATTAGGTGATAGTTATTCTCATTAACACTACAGAAAGCTTATAATATTTATGAATATCCATCAAAGTAAGAGAATGTGCAGTTAAGTTATGGAGCAATATTATTATAGGATTCAGTAATCGCGCTTTATAAATTGGTGCAACATATGAACTATTGCAAACTAAATATTGAGGATAAACTTAATTATAATGTTGAAAATTGAATAGTATGGTATTTAATAAAATGCTTATAATCTACATCTTACATAAAAAAATAATTTTTAGGATAATCTAATTTATACATAATATCTTAGGAGGTTATTCTTATGGCAGACATAAAAAACATAGAATTAGTTTCTTCTGAAATATCAGGTCTTTGGGATTCTTATATAAGTGATAGTTTAGCAATATGTGTTCTTAGCCATTTTCTTAAAACTGTAGAAGATAATGAGACACGAGTTTTATTGCAGCATACTTTGGATTTATCAACTCAACATATTCCAATAATTAAAGACATATTTAATCAGGAAGGATTAACAATTCCTTATGGATTTACTAATGAGGACGTAAATTTGAATGCTCCACGTTTATTCACTGATACCTTCTATGCAGCTTATATTAGTTTTATGGCAAGAGTAGGAATGCACAATTATACTGTTATATTAAACCAAATAGCACGTGCTGATATACGAGATTACTTTTCAAAACGCGTAACTGAATGTGTAGATTTATATAATAAATCTGCTGAGTTAAGATTATCTAAAGGTATCTTTATAAAAGCTCCACGTATAGAAGTACATAAGCAAGTTCAATTTATAGAAAGTCAAAGTTTTATATTTGATATTTTCGGTGAAAAACGCACATTACTTGCAAGAGAGATAACTAATATATTTGCGCTTATTTTTACAAATACAATGGGAATCGCTGTTTGTACAGGCTTTGCTCAGGTCTCCAAAAACAAAGAGGACTCAGAGTATTTTATTAAAGGTAAGCATTTATCTGAGGAAATTAATAAGGAATTAATTGACCTTTTAATAGAGCAGAATATTCCGATTCCAGCAACCTCTGAATCTTTTGTAACTGATTCAACTGAGCCACCATTTTCGGAGAAATTAATGTTATACCATATTATGATGATGTCAACAGTAGGAGTAAATTATAAGGGAATGGCAATGTCACAAAGCATGAGATTAGACTTGGAAGCTAAATATGCTAAATTTATGGCTAAAATTATGAAGTATGTAAAAGATGGTATAACTATTATGAATGAAAACAGGCTTATTGAGCAACCACCGCAAGCTATAAATCATGAAAAATTAGTTAAAAAATAAAAAATTAAATATAGAATAACTTCTTCAAATACCGTATTATTTATAAATTGTTAACTATGTTGTAGACAGTTTTAGTAAATGGATTTTACGGTATTTTTATGTCGCAATTTTATTATAGAACTAAATCGCTAAAAGCGATGGCTGGTGCAGTGATTAAATCAAAGTTTATATGTAAAAAATAAGAAGTGAAGTTTCTTTCTCAAGGAAGCTTCACTTCTCACATTTTACACGCCATTTATAGGAGTGATAAAATGTATCAAAAAATAGACAAAATGATTAAAGATTTAGAAATTCGTGGACGAACACCAAATACCATTAAAAATATGGGGTGGTCCATAAAAAACTTTTCTAAATTCTATAACCAGCCACCTGAACTACTAGGTGAACAGGATATTATCAACTATTTAGATTATTGCATTAATCAGAAGAAATTATGCAGAGGAACTGTAAATGCCATAAATAGTGCATTAAAATTTTTCTATGTTGTGACTCTTGAAGGCAGTTGGAGTGATTTAAGGATTCCTAGGATTAGATACGATAAGAAGTTACCTTCTTATCTGATGAAGGAAGAGGTAAAAGTTTTGTTAGATAATGTCACTTATCTGAAGCATAAAGCAATTTTATCTACAATTTACTCTTCTGGATTAAGAGTCAGCGAAGCTGTCAACCTAAGAATATCTGATATTATGAGCAAGGAAATGAAGATTAGAGTTAGAGCCGGTAAAAGAAATAAAGAACGATATACTTTATTATCTGAAAAAAACTTACTACTATTAAGAGAATACTGGAAAAAGTTTGGACATAAAAGTTATTCTCCAGAAGATTATCTATTTATTTCTAGGCAAACTGGCGAGCAATTAACTAATCGTGGCGTTGAAGCAGCTATGGAAAAAGCAGTAAAGAAAGCAGGATTAAATAGAAAGGCTACGCCTCATACGTTGAGACATTCCTTTGCTACCCATTTAATGAATGATGGAGTAGATTTAGTTACCATTCAAGCTTTAATGGGTCACTCTAACATAAAAACCACATCAATATATTTACATGTTAAGGATTATCAAACACTCAATATTACAAGCCCTTTGGACAGAATGTAGAATCATGAGCACATTACAGGAAGTTATGGTTCTTCATGGAGATAAATATTTAAAGTCTAAAAAGTTGCCTTTAAATATTTATAAAACTTTATCGGCAATTAAGTATTGCAAAACTTCTGCGCTTGGAGGACATGTATATCAATGTGATAACTGCGGACAAATAAAAATTTCATATAACTCATGTAGAAATAGACATTGCCCCAAATGCCAATCTTATGCTAAAGAGCTTTGGGTTTATGAAAGACGTAAGTCTCTTCTTCCAACACATTATTTTCATGTGGTTTTTACTGTGCCAGAAGAATTAAATTCACTAATATTATTTAATCAGAAAGAATTATATTCTGTACTCTTCAAATCTGTTTCTGAAACATTACTAGAGTTAGGCTGCGATAAAAAATATCTCAGAGCAGATATAGGGTTTACAGCATTGTTACATACTTGGGGTCAAAATTTGATGAATCATCCTCATATCCATTGCATTATTCCAGGTGGAGGATTAAGTTTAGACAAAAGTAAATGGATAAAATCTAAAAAGAAGTTTTTCATTCCAGTTAAAGTGCTTTCAAGAAAGTTTAGAGGAAAGTTTTTATACTATGTGAATGAACTTTATTTAAAGAATAAACTAAAGTTTCCATCCAATATTATTGAGTTGGGTTCAAGAGATGTGTTTAATCAGTTTAAAGATTCTTTATATAAGAAAGAATGGATTGTTTACAGTAAGCCACCTTTTGGTGGTGCGGAGCACGTGCTTCAATACCTTAGTAGGTACACTCATAGAGTTGCAATATCTGATAATAGAATAATTAAAGTTGATAATGATACCGTATTATTTAAATGGAGAGATTATAAAGATAACAACAAAGAAAAAGTAATGACTTTGAACCCACAGGAGTTTATTAGGCGATTTACAATGCATATTTTACCTGATAGATTTGTGAAGATTAGGCATTATGGCATCTTAGGCAATAGAAATAAACAATTAAAGTTTAAGCGATGTCTTGAGATATTTAGGCTCAAACCTAAAAAAGACGATAGTCTGTCGTCAGCAGAGCTATTCTTTAAATTAACAGGAATTAAGATTGGAATGTGCAAAGTTTGTGAGAAGGGAAATTTAATAAAAAAAGATAAATTAATGCCTTTAAGATATTCACCACCATAGGAGTTAATAAAAGTGAATACTATCTTAATTAATGGGGAGGGGGAAGCTATTTGCTAACGCACAGAAAATAATATAAATGTAAAGAAAGTATTGGATTATTTTGGTTTAAAGCTGTAAAATTTAACTATAAATGTAAAGAATGAAACTATTAACCCCCATACGGGGCTTTTAGCGACTTCGTTCTAGTAATTGATTGCAATATTGAGGCTCATAAATTAAGACTTGCTATGATTTAACTTATAGTTAGAACTTAAATTATGAGCCAATTTTAACTCTCAACATCGCAATCAAGCCAACTCATATAGTGTAACAATTAAACTAATTAGAAACACCGATTTATATTAAAAATGAAGGTTTTGTTCAACACTTCTAAAATTACTTCTAAGCTGTAAAGCACACAGTATAATTAAGATAACTGAAAAAGCTAAGAAAGAATAACCAATACCTATTAGATTGTAAAGGGGCGCTGCTATTACAAGTCCTAATATTGCAAAGGAGGTAAGAAGTATTTTATAAAAGGAAAACACCCTGCCAATATATTCTTTCTGTATATTCTTTTGAATTATGGTTCGTGAATAAATTCCCTGTATATTTTGAGTTAAGCCTAAGAAAATTAAAGCAATGAAGGTTATTATAAAGCTATGTGAATATCCAAATATAGTATATCCAATTCCAACGGCGGCAGTAGAAAGTATGAATATTGATACTTGATTTTTCTTAGAGAGGACTTTAACTATTAGTGGAACAGAGAGACCGCCAATTGCCAAGGCGTAATCAAAGTAAATAATCCCTTCTGGTTTTATATTTAATAACACATCTGAAACCGCTGTTTTATAAGTCTCATAGAACCTGCCGATTATAGCAAGTACACTTGAAATAATGAACACTGTCTTGACATTAGGGTATTTTAATAAGATCCTATACCCTTCTAACCCGCTTTTAATAATTCCAGCTTTCTTTACCACAGCTTCAGATTTTATGAAGCTGTATTTAATAAATGAAAAAAAGATACTTGCCGCTAAGAAGCTTATAGCATTAATAATAAATAAAATATTGCTGCCATAGAGCTTATATAATATTCCACCGATAGCAGGAGAAAGAAAAACACTTGTTGATTCTAAAAATGAAAAAATTGAGTTTGAGTAGGAGAGTTCTTCTTTTGATACTAACTCAGGAAGTATAGCTGTTTCAGAGCTTACATCGATGTCATTTAGCGATTGTAATAAAAAGGCCAAAATATAAACAAGCCAAAGTCTTTGCTCATTTGCAAAAATGAAAAGAAATGCGAAGACAACACTAGTTAGGTTTGTAATAAAAATTATCCTTTTCTTATTATAAGAATCTGCAATAATACCCGACAAGTACAGCATGGGTATTCTTAAAACTGCTCTTGAAAGCCACATCAAGGCAACAGAACCAACTGACTTTGTGGCACTGTACAGATATACTGTTACACCTATGTTGTAGAGATAATCTCCTATGGAAGAAATAAAACCTCCAACAGTTAATAAGGTAAAGTTTCTGTTCTTTAATAAATACTTATACAAAGCACCATCTCCCCAAAAGTGATGTATAGTTGAGTTGTTTATCTATATCAGTTTACTGGAAAATTCTCGCAAATATAAGACTATATTTTACATTATTTACATGATATAATTAAATTAGGGAGATAAGTAAAAATATATATTGAGAGTAATAAGGGGTTAGAAATAACCCCTATAACTATATAAAATTACGGAGGATACTGAAAAATGAGATTTGATGAGAAGGATGTAGAAGTATTTTTAAGAAAGTGGCAGGATATTTTAAGGCTTAGAGATTGGGATATTAAGTATGAAATGGTTAATAAGGAATGGAGAAAAACAGGTGATATCAAGATTGATATGGATGATAAAAAGGCTGTTTTAATGATAAATAATTATAATCCTAAGCAAACAAACCTGGAAGCAGTGATTATTCATGAGTTATTGCATTTGAAGCTATGGGGAATGGATCAGATGATTGAAGGATTAATATACTCAGTATTTGGACAAGATGAACAGGATCCTAAGTTCAACTTTGCATACGGTCAGTTTATGACATTATTAGAGTCTACCACAGAGGATTTGGCTAAGAGTTTTCTTACTTTGGGAGGAGAAGATAAAGAAATATCCTTTGGAAGAGTTCAGAAGCTTGTGGAGAAAGAATTACAAGGTAATCAGTAATTAAGGAGGTTAATTAATGGTGGTTGAAGTTGAAAACATGGACGAGCATTTTGATAAATGTGCTTCGGATTACGACAGACATTTTTATGAGGATCTTGGTATGTGCGAGTTTTATGATGAAATAGAAAAACAGATTAGTTCTTGTGGAGAACCTAAAAATATTTTGGTTCTTGGATGTGGAACCGGACTAGAGATAGAAAGAATTAAACATTTAGCTGAAGTTACGGCAATTGATATTTCATCTGGTATGCTGGAGGAGTTAAAGAAAAAGAAATTGCATCCTAAAGTAACTTTAAATACTATTTGCAGTTCTTATTTTGATGTTGAGTTTACAGAAAATCAATTTGATTTGGTACTTTCCACATATTCTTTTCATCATTTTACATTACAGCAAAAGTCACAGCTTTATAGAAAAATATATGACTGTTTAAAGGTAAACGGTTATTTTATAAATGGCGATACTGCTTGCAAAGATAAAGAAACTGAAGTTTTTTTGCTTAATAATGCAAAAGAGATATATGAAAAACAGCAAGTTCCTTTTGGAAGTATCCATGTTGATATTCCACTAGCATTAGATACAGAACTTGACCTTCTTCCTGATATAGGATTTAAAAGCATAACAGTAGAAAGAAGATGGAATAAGGCTGCATTAATTAAAGCGGTTAAATAAAAGAAAATGATTTAGTAATGGGGGATAAAAATGGAGCCAACTAAGAGAAATAAATTATTTGTAATTTCAGGAGCGAGCTGCATTGGTAAGTCTACTGCTTGTGAAATTTTGTTTAGAAACGAAAAAGATTATATTGTCATGGAAAGCGATTTACTTTGGTCAGAAAGGTATAATACGCCAGAAAATAATTATAGAGAATATCGAGAATTGTGGATGCGTGTCTGTTACAACATTTCGCAAATAGGTATGCCTGTAGTTTTATGCGGATGTGCAGTGCCTGAACAGTTTGAGGTATGCGATGCTAGAAAATATTTCACTGAGATAATTTATATAGCTGTTGTTGCCGAAAAAGATGTGCTTGTTAAAAGAATGAAATACGGAAGAAATGTGACTGATGAAAATTGGATTAAGAGCTCTGAGCAATTCAATGAATGGTTAAAGAATAATGCTTCAAACACTAATCCTAATATTATATTAGTGGACAATACCCATATGACTCCATTAGAAACTGCAGAGAGAATAGATGAAATAATTAGATTAAATATGGAGGAATGAAAAGTAGAGGAGAATTTTTATGATTAGTGAAATATTTAAGGATACAATGGCAAATATGAAGTGGCCTGAAATACAAAACTTAGCTCTTAAAAATGCAATTGTCCTATTACCAATGGGTGTTATTGAAGAGCATGGTCCGCAATTATGTTTAGGAACAGATATTTATACTTCCCATATATACTGCCTAGCAATAAAGGAAAAACTTGAAGAAAAGGGATATGCAGTTGTTATTGCTCCGCCTTTTTATTGGGGTGTTTGCCAATCAACATCAGGGTTTATAGGTTCCTTCCATATACGAAAAGAGACTGCAAAAGCATTAATCTCAGATATTTTATTGTCATTGTCAGAGTTTGGCTTCAATAATGTTTTTGGTGTTAATGCACATGGAGATATTGAGCATAACATTGCGATTATAGAAGCATTTAGAGAGGCTCATGAAAAGCTGCATATCAATGCTTGTTATGCTTTTGATGAATGGAGATTTTCTCATTTTGGCCTTGAGCTTAACGAACCCTATTTATGTCCTATAAAACCACAAGCAATAAGTGTAAGCAATGCAGAAGTCCCAGATATTCATGGCGGGGATATTGAGACAGCTATGATATACGAGTTCTATCCATCTCTGGTTGATGCTGATAAAGCAAAATCTTTACCTCCCATTGCTTTAGATGACAGCAGTGGTGAGGCATGGCTATTTGGCGGACATATAAAAGAACTTTCATGCCAAGGTTATTTAGGTTCTCCTGCTGATTTTGAGAAAGTTGATGTTCAAAAAAATGTTGATGATTATGCTTATAGAATATCAGAAGCAATATTAGGACGGATAGTGTAAGCGTAATATGAAATTAGAAGGTGATTAGAATAATTTATTCGTTGAAAACAGAGTGGTTATTAAGAAAGGAACTGATAAATGAGAGGGGTATACACAGAAATAATAAAAGATGCTAATTACATAGATGCGTTAAAGAGAGTTCTTAAGTCAATTAATCCAACATTTTCAGAGCAAATACATATTGAACGCTTTCATGATAATGGTGAGGGTGTTGATAGGATATATAATGTTTATAAGATAACAGCAGATAATAAAGTCTATATCTTGAAAAAGTCTGACGACAATGAAATAGGACTTTATGAAAAGTTTTTGGCAAATAAAAACCTGCCTGTGCCAGAGCTTGAAGGCTGGTGTTGCATTAATAAGACAAAGTGGATATTGATGGAATATATTGCTGGATCAGATTTGCGAGTATTTAATAAAAATATGGCCTATGAATGTGCTGACAGCCTTTCCAGTATTTTTAATATGTACTGGCATGAAAAGGATCTTGAAGAACATAAGTTGGACAATCGCTTTGAAAGATACTGGGCAAGAATAAATAAAAGATCAGAATGTCTTATAAATGAACCCAAACTATCTGCTGCATATAAAATTTTCTTAGACAGGCAGCTAGTATGTCCGAGAACTTTATGCAATGGTGATTTTTTGCAGTGCAATGCAATAGAAAGAGATAATAATATTATTCTAATAGACTGGGCATTTGGTGGAGTTATGCCATACTCCCTAGATGTAGCTCGTTTAATATGCCACGGGTCAGAAAAGTTTTTTCCTTTTCCATTTTATATGACTGATGAATATAGAAAGATTTTTCTAAAAGCTGTATACGATAAGCTTTTACGTAAACCTGATTTTAAACAGTTTATATGGGACGTGGTACTTTCAAGTTTAAATGAGTGTATCGAGTTTATAGAAAGAGAATTAAAGGATGAATCTATTGAAAGAGATAATGGGTTTACTTATTATTATAAAAATGCTGAAGCTTTGGCTGATATTATCTTAAGTGGGAAAGAGCAGTTAAAGATTTAGGGTGATCAGATAGACCTTACAGTTAATGATATAGTTGAAAATCATTTTTTAATGATACTAGCTCCATTTCTATTAATTGGTGACTTTCTATCAGATAAATTTAGTAAAGGGGAAAATTAATAACTTTCACCTATGAGAAGGGTTAATTGAAAATATGTAATTGATGGAGGATAGTTTATGAGAAAACAAGTAAAATACTTCTTAATTGGACTTTTTATAATTCTAATAAGCACACCTTTAGGGTATAAAGCAGTTAGTATAGTATATTTTAATAGAAACTTAACAGGTGAGTATGTTCCAATTTTAAATGGATTTATACATTCATTTATGTTAATAGGGACTTTAATTTTTAGTCTGGGATTAGTAAATTTATTAAAAGATAAAAATTAATGGGGGATTTATAATGTTTATAAAACAGGGTGATTTAACTATTAGAAATGCAACTATAGAAGATGCACCCATACTAGGAAAGTGGTGGCGTGATGGAGCTGTTATGGCACATGCAGGCTTTCCAAAGGGACTTAATATTACAGATAATGAAATTGCTGCTCAAGTTACAGATGATACAGATGAAACACGCCGAAGATTAATAATAGAATATTGTAATACACCGATTGGAGAGATGTCTTATTACAATAAAGGCAATGGTATTGCAGAGATAGGAATAAAAATATGTGATTTTCAAAAGCAAGAAAAGGGATATGGAACACGATTTTTAAATATGCTCATTAGTACATTGTTCTATAAGTATGGTTATTCAAAGATTATCTTGGATACAAATTTAAACAATAAGCGAGCACAACATGTTTATGAAAAGCTTGGTTTCCGCAAAGTGAGAGTAAATATGGACTCATGGAAAGATCAACTTGATGAACTTCAATCATCAGTAGATTATGAAATGACAAAAGATGATTTTAAAAGCACGTAAAATATCTCAAACCTGCAATTTGGAATTCTCTTAAGTGCGTTGCTAGTAATGCGTAGCCAAGCCTTATAAATTAATGCATTAAAAGTTTTCATAATTAAGGAGGCACATATGAGTGATAAAACAATTCATGAAATAAATAGAACTTATTGGAATACATATGCTGATGATTGGTTCGGGGTTACAGCATTGCCCCAATATGGCCCTTCTTTTGTTACAGAAGAGGAGCTGAATTTATTTGGGGATGTAAGAGAAGCAAAATTACTTGAAATTGGCTGCGGAAGTGGTCATTCTTTAAAGTATCATGCAGATAACGGCGCTGCTGAATTATGGGGATTGGATATGTCCAGCAAGCAGCTTGAGAATGCTAATAACTATTTAAGAGAAAATAACTATGCAGCAAAGTTAATATGCTCTCCTATGGAAGAGGAATGTGGAATACCAAAAAATTATTTTGATTTTGTATATTCAATTTATGCTATTGGATGGACAACGGACCTTGAAAATACATTCATGAAAATTGCAGCTTATTTAAAAAAGGGTGGAGTTTTTATATTTAGCTGGAAGCACCCTCTGAATAACTGCGTTACTATAGATGAAGACAAGCTTTTATTTGAAAAATCTTATTTTGATGAGGCCTGGTTTACGCAACCGATGCCTGGTGAAAATAAAGCTTTGCTATGCAGTCGCAAAATTTCAACTTATATCAACGCCTTATCAAAAGCAGGATTTATTATTGAAGAAATGGTTGAACAAACTGACAGTAAAACATTAAATGAAGCAGGTGAGGTTTCAGATAGAATAAAAAAAGCAAAGATGCTGCCTTTTTCATTTGTATTTAAAGCTAGGAAACTTTGATACAAGAGAATAAGTACTAGCTGGGAGGGCAAAAACATAATTCATATTTTCCCAAAGTTTGCTTGGCCATATTGGTACTGCACCTATATGTGAAAAAACTATGCTAGATTATAAATAGCATAGTTTTTTAAATAAAGTTCTTCTAGTCTTTTCTCAGCTCATCAGGCTTTTAAGCATTGATATTATACTCATTATAATACTTTAGAGCTTTTCCAATAAATTTAGAAGCACCGCTTCCATATTTATCATCTATTACTTTGGCCATAATAGTCTCCGATAAATACTGCTGAGCTTGATAGCCCCAGTAATTTTCTCCTACTTCTACTTCTAAAGCTTTATGCGTTTTTTGTGACTCATCTACTATTTCAGCAACAATTTGCTGAATCTCCTTTGAAAAAGGATCTTTACTTAAGTCAGCAGTAAGCTTTTTATATAGTGTTTCTATTTTAGGCTCATAGGCCCCCAAATAAGTTTCTAAAGCTCGTCCAATAAACTTAGAAGCACCACTTCCATATTTCTTATCAACTTCTTCTATCCAATCAGGAAATATTAAGTAGAGCCGTACCATAGTATACCAAAAATGCTCTCCCATATCAGTTCCGAAAACTTCATAATCATTTTTCACTGTATTAGTTATTTCACCAGCAATTTGCTGAACTTCCTTAGAAGAAGGATCTTTGCTTAAGTCAGCTGTAAGGTTTTTATATAGTTCTTTTAATTTAGGATGCTTATCATTAAGAAAGTCCTTTTTAAATTCTTCAATTTGCTCTGATTTTGTTAACATCACGCTATTATTCAAATTCTTTTTTACAGCTTCAGCATATTTTTTTATACTTCCATATTCCTCTATAGCCATTTTGGCAAGCTTTGACTCCCCAGCTTTTATCTTTTCAAGCATTTCATCAAATTTATCTACACTTCCAAACTGCCTGATTACTTTATCCATATTTTCTTTCTTAAATTCTTCTAATACATTATAGTAATCACTCATATCAAATTCTTTAAAACTCATTGCATGTTCTCCTTTTAATGTTTTATTAATGAGCTCTACTAAATCATCTAATCTGCTACGTTTTAAAATGAGCAGTTTCTTTTGATTTTCTAGAGCTTCCATTTTATTAAAATGGGGACTAGTCATGATTTCATTAACCTCTTTTAGCGGGATATCAAGTTCTTTGAAAAATAAAATCTGCTGCAAGGTTTCAAGAGCTTCATCGTCATAAAGCCTATAACCTGCCTCTGTAACTGAACTTGGTTTTAATAATCCTATTTCATCATAGTAATGCAGCATGCGCACACTAATTCCTGTTAAATCCGAAACTTGCTTTACTGTTCTCATGACTATACCTCCAACAATAATAAGAGCTGCTAATACCGACTAATGCTCTGCCGGCTATGAGTTTTGTTAATATTATCAAGCTCTATCTTTATGTTACACTATGACATGGTGTCAGAGTCAACAATTTTTATATGATAATTTTATTTAAAATGGTTTGGAATAGATTTGAAGAATATATGTTATTAGGAATTTATAATGTCAGATGGGAGATATAATTATAACAAGTTGAGGATATTCCTGATGACTTATGTAGAGCATTGGACACAATATAAAACCTAAATCATACGGAATATCCTTATTCAGATTTTAATATGAGGATGTATTTTCAGTTGCCTTAAGAGGATTACCCTTCAATATATTTTCTACCTCTTCATATCCAGGCAAAAATGAAAAATTATATCGAGCTGGGAGAGCAAAAACATAATCCTTGTTTTCTCCGAGTTTACTTGGACCTATCGGTGCTGCGCCTATATGAAATTCATCCTTCTGCAGCGAAGTCCACTGTTTTTGAGTAAATACCATAATTGGGATATCCAGTCTTGGATTTTCCATCGTCCACTGAGGATGTCTTATTATGATAAGAGGGCCTGTTTCTACTATTTTTTCACCATTTTGCTGTCCTAACGACAAACCTTCCCAACGATTAGTTAGTATTTTATACCCACTCCAGCTTTCTGGTAAGGTAAAAGTGAAGCCATACTGAATATTATCATATTTAATAGGTTCGTTAACGCTGACTACCTTAACATCCTCCATGATTATTTTTCTCTTAGCCTTTGTAGGATTTTGGCAACCACATAAAAGCATAAAAGCAAATGTGCATATTACAATAACATAAAATGATTTCCTCATAATTTCTCCTTTCACTCGAAATACTGGGTAATTTAGAGCACTCGCTCTGCTGCAAATTACCCGCTGAAGTCCATTTAGGACCTCAGCCTCCTTTCACTCGAAACACTGGGTAATCCAGAGCGCTCATTTCCATTCGCAGATTACCCGTTGAAGCCCATTTAGGGCTCCAACCTCCTTGTGACTTAAAAAGAAGAGTATTACTAAAGTATAAATATTATGAGGATAAGGAAATAAACTTACAAGGGGGTATTGCATAAATTATAATTTGCTTCTACCACATTTTCATTTAAAAAGTTATAACTAAACTTTAATCTGCTACTGAAGCGAACTTTTTCTTTTAGGTTCTCGTGGCTATACCTACCAGAATAATAAGAGAAACAACAATATACTATTGACAAATAAATACAGTTTTAATATAATTATGGTATAAAATGGAAAGCAAAAATATTTACTTTCTAAAGTTAACTTGCAGACGGTTAGTATATCCATGACAAAATATAATGTTCCTAAATTTATAGTATTGTAATCATGCGTTTTTATAACAGAATATAAAGTAGCGTGTTACTTCTATAACAGAAGGCATGAGCAAAAAAGGTTGTTTACCTATTTTGCTCTTTTTTTGTGTCTTAAAATTATTTAACTTAGATATACATAAGGAGGGGATAAGGTAACATTGAGAAAACGTAGGATAAAGGAGGGATATAAAGAACAAATGAACTAATTTGTTTAGTAAAAGGGTATGTTTGATGGGAGGATTTTAGTAATGAATAAAAAGATAAGAACGCTGCTTACTGCTGCTTTAACTGTTATGGTTACGTTAGCCCCAATTGCGACAAAGACCAGAGCTTCTGAAAGCAAGCAGGACAAGAAAGATAAAAAGACAGAGGCAAATGTAAAACTTGGGATTGATAATATAGACAATTATTTAAATTTATTTAAAGACAAAAAGGTAGGACTTATTACTAATCCATCTGGAATAGACAGCAATTTTGAAAGTTCTATAGACGTTTTGAATAAGAAAACAAATCTTACAACACTTTTTGCTGCAGAACATGGTATAAGGGGAAACAGTCAGGATGGAGGAACTGTAGGAAACGAAGTGGATGTTAAGACAGGTCTTCCAGTATATAGTCTTTATGGAAGTACTGTTAAGCCTACCGCTGATATGCTTAAGAATATAGATGTTTTAGCTTATGACATGCAGGATGTAGGTGCTAGATTTTATACATTTATAAACACTATGGCATATGCAATGCAGGCAGCTGCAGAAAATAATAAGACTTTTGTAGTATTCGACAGACCTGACCCTGTTGGAGGCACAGAGGTTCAAGGAACTATACTCGATAAAGCTTATTCATCCTTTGTAGGCATGTTTCCTATACCTCAGCGTTATGGATTGACAGTAGGAGAACTGGCACAATTTATAAACAAGGAATATAAATATAATTGTAATCTAGTTGTAGTTCCTATGACTGGATGGACAAGAGATATGTATTATGATGAAACAGGACTTAAGACTTGGGTGATGCCATCACCTAATATGCCTACTTTGGATACAGCTATAGTTTATACAGGAAACTGTATCTTTGAAGGAACAAATGTGTCCGAGGGAAGAGGAACAACAAGGCCTTTTGAATATATAGGGGCGCCTTGGATTAATTCTATAGATTTGGCAGAAAAGATGAATAGCTTGAAGCTTCCGGGAGTTGAATTTAGGCCTGTATCCTTTACACCAACCTTCTCAAAGTTTGGACCGGTCTATGACTCAAAGGGAAAGGTAAAGACTGCTGCTCAAGCTTGCGGAGGTGTTCAAACCTATGTTGTAGACAGAAATAAATATAACTCAGTGAAAACTGCTCTGGCTATTTTATATACAATAAGAGATATGTATCCTAAGGATTTTCAGTATAGATCTGATAACTATATTGATAAGCTTACCGGAAACAGCTATGTAAGAGAAGGAAAATACACTTTAAAAGAATTATATAAGATGATAGACAAAGAATCCAAAGCATTTAAAGATTTATCTTCTAAATATTATATTTATAAAGATACTGATATGAGCAACAAGCATGACATAAAGGCAAAAGTTAGACTTGGAATAGATAACCTAGAGAAATACATTGATATATTTGATGGGAAAAAAGTTGGCCTTATTACCAATCCATCAGGTATGAACAGCAATTTTGAGAGCACTATAGATGTACTTAATTCAAAAACAAGCTTAACAACACTTTTCGCAGCAGAACATGGAATCAGGGGAAATAGTCAGGCTGGCGGAACTGTAGGCAGTGAGACTGATGTTAAAACTGGACTTCCTGTTTACAGTATTTATGGCAGCACCCTTAAACCTACTCCCGATATGCTTAAAAATGTAGATATTTTAGCTTACGATATGCAGGATGTAGGAGCTAGATTTTATACTTACATTAATACTATGGCTTATGGAATGCAGGCAGCAGCAGAAAATAATAAGACCTTTGTAGTATTTGACAGACCAAATCCAGTAAGCGGAAATGAGTTTCAAGGTAATATTTTGGATATGAAGTATAGCTCATTTGTGGGCATGTATCCTATAATTCAAAGATATGGGCTTACTATAGGCGAGTATGCAAAATATATTAATAAGGAATTTAATATAAACTGCAACCTTGTAGTTATACCGATGAGCGGATGGACAAGGGATATGTATTATGATGAAACCGGACTTAAGACTTGGGTAATGCCATCACCTAATATGCCTACTTTGGATACCGCTATAGTTTATACCGGAAACTGCTTATTTGAAGGTACAAATATATCAGAGGGCAGGGGAACGACAAGACCCTTTGAGTTGATAGGAGCACCTTGGATCAACTCTATTGATTTAGCTGATAAATTAAATAGCTTAAATATACCGGGAGTTAAATTTAGAGCAACAACCTTTACTCCTCAATTTTCAAAGTATTCCTCATCAGATTTGACCTATAATACTACTCCAGGAAAAGCTCAAGCCTGTGGAGGAGTTCAGACTTATGTTGTAGATAGAGATAAGTATAATTCTGTTAAGACAGCTCTTACAATGATATATACTATAAGAGATATGTATCCTGATAAGTTTAAATTCATAAGTTCTATAGATAGACTTGCAGGAGACAGCTATGTAAAGGATGGAACTTATACAATTGAGCAGCTTAACAATATAGTTGATCGTGATTCTGCAAGCTTTAAGGCTGTGGCAGAAAAGTATTTTATTTATCAAAAATAAAGTTAATAAAGCAATAGCGAATTGATAAGAATGAGAGCCGGATATAAATTTATTTGGCTCTCATTTTTCACTGGCGCTTTTAAACTTTACCTATAAGAGCCAGTATGTCATCATTAATTTTTAATAATGTTCTTCCCGGTACTCACCAAAGTATCAACAGCCAGTACAAATTCATTTTTGTTTTCATCAAGCACTTTATCTAAAGCTTCCGCAAAGCAATCAATTTCTTCCTTTGTTACAATGAGCGGCGGTTCAAATTTTATAACACAAGGATTGTTAGCTGCAAAGCCACATAGTATTTTATGATCTTTAAGCATTTTTGAGATTATATTTATCATCATAAATTCTTCCAGCATAGGTAAGTGAAGCTTCTTGAGTCCTCCAAATTCAATACCTATGAAAAGACCTTTTCCTCGAACTTCAGTTATTATCTCATGCTTTTCTTTAAGCTTATTAAGCCTCATAAGTGCATATTCCCCAAGCTCTTTTGCTCTTTCTGGAAGTTTATCCTCTTTAATAACGGTTAAGGTTTCAATTGCTGCTATACAGGCTAAGGTGTTTCCTCCAAATGTAGTAGAAGGAAGCATGGCATTTTTAAGCTTTCCATAAGTAGTATCCCAAATTTCCTGTTTAACAGAAACTGAGCCTACCGGCATTATGCCTCCACTGAGAGATTTTGAGAGACAAAGAATATCGGGAACAATATTAAGCTGTTCATAGCAAAACATGGTGCCGCATCTTCCAAGACCGCTTTGTATTTCGTCTAATATAAGTACTATCTCACTTTCATTGCAAATTTCACGCACAGCTTCAAAGTATCCTTGAGGAGGAAGATTAATTCCTCCTTCACCCTGAATAGGTTCAACTAAAAAAGCGGCAATATTATGCTTTTTAGCAACTTTTATTAAAGCATTTATATCTCCAAAAGGTATTTCTATAAACTGATGTTCAAAATGCAGAAATTTATTTTTGCTATTTGTACCTAAGGCAGAAATAGCACCTAAGGTTTTTCCGTGATATCCATTTGTGCAGTATACAATCTTTCCTTTACCATAGTACATATAAGCAATCTTTAGTGCTTCTTCAACAGTTTCAGCACCGCTGTTGGTAAAAAAACTGACAGGCAGTTTGTCATTGGTTAAAAAGCTTATGTTATTAGCAAGAACACCATTATATACATTTATACTTTGCTGCAAAAGGTTTGGTTTTGAAGAATGATTTTTTACAGCTTCGATAATTCTGGGGTGATTATGCCCAAGGTTTAAGGCTCCAAAGCCTCCCATAAAATCTAAATACTTATTGCCTTCTGTGTCCCATACATTCATACCTAAGGCTTTTTCATAGTGTACAACCATATCGCCTAATTTGAAAAATTCATATAAGGAGTTGCTGAAATTCTTCTCATATAAATTGTTAAGTTCTTCTGAAGATAATTTTTCTATATCCAGTAGATTGATAAACATAAAATTCATCCTTTCACTTAGAAGTATTGGTCAGTCTGAAATCTCTTGCTGCATTTTAAAACTTTATATATATTAAATATAATGCTATAAATAGCTTGTATATTTAATGTCCTATTTATGTGCGTAAGAAATGCACTAATACACTAAAACTTTTGTGTTGCATAGTGATAAAATATTTAAATATTTATGCTATAATTGACATTGTGAAAAAATAAAAGTTTAAGGAGGTAAAAGTCCTAAATGGACTTTTACGGGCAGTCTACGAGCGTGAGCGAGTGAGATTAGACTGCCCCGTGGCGGAGCAAAGTCCTAAATGGACTTTTACGGGCAGTCTACGAGCGTGAGCGAGTGAGATTAGACTGCCCCGTGGCGGAGCAAAGTCCTAAATGGACTTTAGCAGGTAACTTATAAGCGAAGCGAATATCTTAAGCTACCCAGTGCCCGAAGGTAGCGAGTGCTTTAGATTACCCAGTGTTTTTGAGTGAAAGGAGAAACTTAATGAATTCAATATTTAAAAATAAAGAAAGCAAGATTTATTTAGCTTATATAGCTGTATGTATACTTTGGGGATCTACTTACCTGGCTATAAGAATAGGAGTAGGAGAATTTCCGCCCACTTTATTTGCCGGTATAAGATTTTTGTCTGCAGGTGCTTTAATGCTTGCTTTTTCTGTATATAGAGGACTAAAACTTCCTAAGAACTTTTCAGAGGTTATGAAGATTTCAGTAGTTGGACTGTTTCTCTTGTTAGGTGGGAATGGCTGTGTAGTTTGGGCTGAAACTCGTATAAGCTCAGGAGTTGCATCTTTGCTGGTAGCTACAGTTCCTTTGTTTATGGCTCTTATAGAATTAGTTTTACCTGACAGGCCAAGACTTAATTTTAAAGGTTGGACAGGTCTTTTAATAGGTTTTGGAGGAGTTGCTCTTTTGGTTTTTCCAAACTCAAAAGGAAATTCAGCTGATGTTTTTGGAATAGTACTTCTTCTTATAGGTGCTTTTTCCTGGGCTATGGGCTCTGTATATTCCAAAAGCTTTAAGGCAACATCGTCAATTATTCCTAACATAGCGATACAAATGCTTGCCGGGGGATTAGGATTATTTATAGCAGGGACTATTTTTGGAGAACTTCCTAAGCTTCATGTTACTCCAAAAGGCATGGGAGCTATGCTTTATTTAATCATCTTTGGCTCTATTGTAGGCTACAGCTGCTATGTTTATATTTTAGATAAATGGCCGGCTGCAAAGGCTGGAACCTATGCCTATGTTAATCCTCTTGTAGCAGTACTTCTGGGAGCGTTAGTGCTTGGAGAACCTTTATCCTTGGGGGTAATAATGTCTACAGCAGTAATTTTAGGCGGTGTTATCTTAGTGCAAACCTCAAAGACTAAAAATAATAAGAAGTCATAATGATACAGTGAAACAGCTTAATTTTAAAAGATTAAGCTGTTATTTTAATGTTTGAATTTTATGAAAAGTATGTTATTCTATCTGCGTAGACAATAAAATTCAATTATTTTTATACTTTTGTCGAGGTAAATAATTATGGCAAGATTTATGTCAACTTTATCCTTAATCGCTTCTATAGTATATTTGTATACAGGTATTTTAACTTACAGTCTGGATAAGAAATCTAAGGAGTACAGGCTATTTTTATTTTGGAATGTAGCTCTTGAAATATGGACTTTCAAAGCTTAATTTAATAAAGAAGATGAAAAGCAGCTTGTAAATAAAGCTGATACTTTATTGTATACTGCAAAGAACAACGTAAGAAACAGGATTGAATATATTTACTAGAAATAAAATGCAAATATCAGAATCCCCTGAAAGAGTAAAGGTATCTTGATACTTTACCCTATTCAGGGGATTTTTTATCTATTAAATTTTGTTTTTATACTTGTCCAATAATCGGTGTTTTCAAGACCTAGTCTCCAAATTGCTATACCATTTAAATTATAGGAATTAACAAGATCAAGTTTATAGTTAACGCTTTGGTTATTTTCAAACCAAACTGAGTGAGCGATTCCCGAGGTATCTGTATAATTGAAGTAAGGTGATTTGGATGTATCATCCCACATAACAGCAGCCTTATTAGAGGAGGCAAGATTGTATATGCCGTTTATTCCATAAGCTTTTGTACCGTTAGTTGACCAGTCATATCCGTAAGCTGCAACTCCAAGCATTATTTTTTCTTTTGGTATTACTGTAACTGCATATTTTACTACATTCTCCGCCCAACCAATAGAAGCAATCGGGCCTGCAGTTCCGCCTGGATAGTGTTCGTCATAGGTCATTATAGCTATCTGATCAGAGTAGTTTGAAAGAGCTGCATAGTCGTATGCTCCACTCCAGCTGTTTGTTGTACTATCAAAGGTCTTTGCTGGAACTGAAAGTGTTACTGAATAACCTAAGGGCTTTAGCTTATTGTAAAGTTCCTGCACAAAAGTTGTATAGTAGCTTCTGTCATAGTAGAATACACCTTCAAGGTCAACATTTACACCTTTATAGCCATTGGTTTTTATTGCATTTAAAAGATTGTTTTCTAAATTTAATCTATTTGTTTGATTTTCAAGTACTGATTTAGCAATATTACCGTCAAAGTTGTTTTGAAGCATTGCATAGGTTCTAATTCCATTGCTGTTTGCATAAGTTAACTGGTTAGTTGGAACTAATCCTGATATATTTCCAAGACTATCTGTATTATAGGTTTGAGTTGCTATTTCATCTATAGAAGAAGTATTGGCGGCCATTGAGTTATAGGAGGAAGTATCCCCGCTATAATAATAAGTTGTAAAACCTAAAATCTGTTTTTTAGTGGTAGCTGTCGTAGTAGAAGCTTGAAGCGTTACAGCTGAAATATGTGTAGAATTAAGTGATGTACCATAACGATTATAAGCAGCGACATAAAACCAATACTTAGTGTTAGCTGTTAACGCTGACTTTACGAAGCTTGTACTTGTAACAGTTGCAATCTTAGTATAGTTGCTGTCGTTTGTAGTAGCCATATAGACATAATATCCCGAAGCACCGGTTACAGAAGACCATTTCAAGGTTATAGAGCTTGTACTAATATTTGATGCAGTTAAGCCTGATGGAACCGATGGTACTGAATTGTTAGGTTTGGCCATAACATATTGTGTGTTGAAGATAACGATCATAAAAAGTGCGATTAGTGCTGTAATACTCTTTTTGATTCTCATTTGTAACCCTCCTCAAATTTATTTTTTATGTACTACTTTAATATAATAAACTAATTATATGAGATTTTTGTTAACTTTAAAAGCATTCTATAGTCACCAAATTGTAGGATAGAGGTCCTTAAGAAATAGGGACTAAAGCCCCTAAGCGTGTAAGGTTGACTTGATGTAAGTGTAAAATAATGGTATATTAGTTATGTAAGGTCAACATTACAGGAGTGGTATTTAATGAAGAATAAAATAAAACAGTTTCGTGAGCATCTTGGTTTAACACAAGAGCAGCTAGGTCAACTTGTAGGGGTTTCGAGGCAGGCGATTAATGCTATAGAAACAGAAAAGTTTGAACCATCTATTTGGCTGGCTTATGATATTGCTAATGTATTTCATAGTTCTATTGAAGAAGTTTTCCTTTTTGAGGAAAGTGAAAGAAAATCAAGAGCAGAACAAAGCAGAGGTGTTGTTTAAATGGCATTGAGACAAATTAGATTATATGATGATGAAATATTGAGAAAGAAGAGTAAGGGAGTCAAAGTTGTAGACGATAAAATAAGACAAATATTAGATGATATGGCAGAGACAATGTATAATACAGAAAACGGGGGAGGGTTGGCTGCCCCTCAAGTAGGCATATTGAAGCGTCTAGTTGTAATTGATATGGGAGAAGGTCTTATTAAATTAGTGAATCCTAAGATAATTGCTGAGGAAGGAAATCAGGAAGTTATTGAAGGATGCTTAAGTATTCCAAATAAATGGGGAAAGTTAGATAGACCTGAAAAAGTAACTGTTCAGGCATTAAATGAAAATGGAGAAGAAATTATTTTAACTGGCAAAGGAGATTTAGCAAAGTGCTTCTGTCATGAAATAGATCACTTAGATGGAATTCTGTTTACTGATTTTGTTACTGAATATATAGATTAATATAATTATCCTAATAAATTAAGGTACGGAAAAATATTATTTAGATAGAAAAAACTGAGAACACAGAAATTACGAAAAGGTAAATATATAAATATTTATATATTTATAACCTTTTTCAGCTAAAGAATGTGTTCTCAGTTTTTTATTATTAGTTAATTATTATCTATGTCTTTTTTTGAAATAAAATCAAACCACAGTGCACTTATAAGTCCAGATATAAATCCAGCAAATAAAAGCATACTCATTAGAAAATAGGCTAAATCTTTAAAGCCCTCTCTGTGCGTTGTTCTAACTAGTATAAGATTAACTATTGATCCTATTAAGCTCAACACAGACGGTAGGTATTTAGCAAATCGTTTTGTTTTAAAAAGTTTGTGAAACAAATAAGTTATAGAGAAGAAAACTAAAAATATTGCTATAAGTACTAAAATTAATCTTTCCATATAAACTCTCTCCCTTTACTATAAACTTATTTCATAACCATTAACGACGACATCTAATTTTCCTGTTTCAGGATCAATAATCAAACCATGAATTTTTATGTCCTTTGGAATAAGAGGGTGATTTTTTATTAAATTTACACTTTCCTTAACAGACTCTTCAACTGAATCAAAGCCGTGCAGCCATTTTTTTATATCGATTCCAGCGTTGGTCAAAGTGCTTATAACCTCTTTTGAAATGCCTCTCTCCATTGCTTTTTCCATAGTGCTATCTACATTTATACTGCTCATTCCGCAGTCGTGGTGACCGATAACCAAAATCTCATCAGCCTTAAATTCATAAACAGCAACAACAATACTTCTCATAATGCTTCCAAAGGGATGCATTATTGAAGCACCTGCATTTTTAATAAGTTTAACATCTCCATTTTTAAGATTCATAGCTTTTGGAAGAAGCTCTGTTAATCTAGTGTCCATGCAGGATAAGATTACAAGTTTCTTATTAGGCTGCTTGGATGTTATATATTTGTCATATTCTTTATTTTCTACAAAGGAATGATTAAAATCTAATATTTCCTGTAATTTATTCATAGCAACCTCCGAATTTAATTATTTTAATTCATAATAAAGTGTTGCAAACTGATTAAAACGTCTAACGTCTTTAAGTACTAACTCATACTCAAAATCAATTTCTTTAAACAAAGGAATTCCACTGCCTATTATTGTTGGAGCAATTGTAATTATGAATTCATCAATGAGCTTTTCCTTTATAAAATAGTGAAGTAGTTCGCCGCCGCCAACAACCCATATGTTTTTCCCGGGTATTTTTTTAAGCTTATCTGCAAAACTTTTTATATCTTCATTTACAAACTCAACATTTTCATTTTTACCCTTTGAAGTTCTGGAGAAAACATAACACTCTTTGTTCTTATAAGGAAAGTTTTCATTTTCTGCTTCGATGAGCCAATCATAGGTCCTTTTACCCATTAAAATTGTATCCACAGTTTCGTAAAACTCGGAATAGCCATTGTCGCCTTCGCCTTCAACTTTAAAAAGCCATTCTAGTGAGTCATCTTTAGTAGCTATATATCCATCTAAGCTTTCTGCTATAAATAAAACAATCTTTCTTTTATTAGTCATAGTTATATCCTCCAATATTTTTTAGATATATTATAATCAATTATAGCATTTATTTCGCTATTTTTAGATAATTATTATTATTAAATGGTTGACAAATTTATCCTGACAGCATATTATTAATATGTAAATATTTTAAATTATTAAAATATTTTTATGAAAGGAAGTGTGTTTTAATGAGTGCAAATTTAAAGGTGATTGCTTCTTAAAACTAAATATGGGCAAAAATGTGACGTAGGGATAAGTGTATCTTTTATTTGTGTCGTGTTTTTGCAGCTTAGATAACCTTTCATAGATACAGTGTATATGTGACATATTAACACGACTGAATGGTCGTGTTTTTTTATACCGCAGAAACAGCCTGTCTTTAAGGTTGCTTTATGCGGTATTTTTATGTCCATTTTTAAGTTTAGAAAGGAGAGATGTTTTATGAAAAGTGTAGATATAAAAGAAAGAAGCAGTGTAGAGATTTTGGAATTAAAAATAAGAAAATTAAAAAAAATTTGGAGGTTAAAGCCCTAAATTGGCTTTAACGGGTAGTTTGCCAGGCTAAAGTCTATTTAGGACTTTAGCTGGTAACTTATGAGCAAGCGAATGTTTTAAGTTACCCAGTGACCGAAAGGGAACGAGCATGTTTAAACTATCCCGTGTTCCGAGTAAATGGAGGAAATGAATGAATAATATTATTGAACAATATGGTTATACAGATTTTTATAAAGCTCAGGAAGGTAATTTTAATTTAGAAGAAAAGAATTTGATACCTGGAAGAGTTATAGAGGTTCAAAGAGAGACCTATAAAATTGTTACAGACAAGGGTGAAAGTTACGCAAAGCTTAAGGGCTCTATATTTTATAATGATGCTTTCCAAAGCACCTATCCTGCAGTAGGAGATTTTGTGCTTGCATTTCACAACCCTTATGGTGAGGATGTTATATATCATGTGCTTGAAAGGAAGAGCAAGTTTTCAAGACTTGATTCTTTTAATCAGATAGAACAACTTGTTGCTGCTAATTTTGATTATGTTTTTATAATGACTTCTTTAAATCATGACTTTAACATCAAAAGAATAGAAAGATATTTAACTGCTGCATGGGAGAGCGGAGGAACTCCGGTAATTATACTTACAAAAGCAGATTTATGTGAGGATTATGAGGGTTATGTTGAGCAAATAGAGCAGATTGCTTTTGGTGTTTCTATAATTCCAATAAGCTCAGTAACCGGTGAAGGTATGGATAAATTACAGGAATTTATAAAGCCTTCTAAGACTATAGTGTTCCTTGGTTCCTCTGGTGTAGGTAAGTCTAGCCTTGTAAATGCTATTGCAGGGGAAGAAATTATGAAGGTTAATAATATAAGAGAGGATGACAGCAGGGGGCGTCACACAACAACTCATAGAGAACTTATTATGATGGAAAATGGAACTATGATTATTGATACTCCAGGAATGAGAGAACTTGGCATGTGGAATGCTTCAGAGGGTTTGGATACAGTTTTTTCTGATATTGAAAAGCTTTCTGGAAATTGCAGGTTTAGAGACTGCAGCCACGGAAGTGAACCAGGCTGTGCGGTAAAGTCAGCACTGCAAAGCGGAGAGCTTACTAAGGCAAGATGGGAAAGCTATATAAAGCTTAAAAAAGAAATAAGGTTTGCTGAAATGAAGGAAAATGCATCTATAAGAGCGAATGAAAAGGCACGCTGGAAGAGCATATCTAAGGCACAGAAACAGTTTAAGAAGGATGGAAGCTACTATGTATAAGTACGTTAAGTCAAATATAGAGGAAAACAAGGAGTCGTTCAGTTCCTACCTTTCTAGTCTTTCTGGAATTTATGATGAATTTCTAGAGGAGCATATTTTAAATTCAGAAATATATTCTATTTATGTAGATGATGTATACTGCGGATATTTTGGAATTTTTAATAAAACGCTTCTAACACAGTTTTTTATAACTAAAGGATTTTTAAGACATGGACAAAAAATATTTGTTGATATTATAAAAAGTTATGGAATAAAAAATGCCTTTGTTCCTACTTGCGATGAGCTGGTTTTAACTCTAGCGCTAGATAACCATTTAAAAGTTAATCTTCAGGCTTATTTCTTTAAGGAGAGTGGTGAGACGGTTAAACCGCCTAAATATGCAAGAGAATTTCTAAAAAAAGCAACTCTTGAGGATATAGATGAGATTAAGGAAATAACAGGGGACTTTATTGATAAGCATGAAGAAAGAATTAATGAAGGCCAGCTGTATATTCTAAGAGAAGATGGCGAGTTTTTAGGCCTTGGGATTATAGTAGACAACAGAATAATAAAAGGCTGTGCATGCACAGGTATGTTTACGAATGAAAAGTATCGTCAAAAGGGTATTGGAAGAAGTATTATAATGAACTTAATGGATATATGCAGAGAAAAAGGCTTAAAGCCTCTTGCAGGCTGCTGGTACTACAACCATAACAGTAAGAGAACCCTTGAAAGCTCAGGCTATATAAGCACAACGAGGCTTCTTAGAATTGATTTTACTGAGGATGCAGGGGAAGTTTAGAATTAATTATGAAAAGAGGGTTGTCTCAAAACAGCCCTTCAATAATTATAATAATTCAGCATTTATGTAATTTTTTCAAAATATAATATATAGATTTGAAAGAATAAATCTACGGAGGTGCTGTAATGAAAAACTCAAAAAGATATATTTCTCCATCCCTTTTTGGACTTATAGTAATTTGTTTCTTTCTTCCTTTTGTTACAGTTTCTTGTCAGGGACGGCAGATTGCAACTTTAAGTGGAATTGATTTAGCTTTAGGTAAAGCTATAGAAGGACAAAGGATGAATCCAAATACTTTTGCACTCTTAGCATTTATAACAGCAGTAATTGGAATTTTTGCGGGATTTTTAAAGAATATAAAGAACAACATTGTATCATCTATTATCGGAGCAGCAGGATTTGTATGTGTACTGCTTATCAAATCTGACATAAGCAGTATAAAAATAGAATCCCAATATATAAAGCTTCTGAAGATAGAATATAGGATCGGATTAATTCTTGTAGTTATTCTATTTATATGTGTTGTGATTTATAACCTTATTAGTTTTTATTTAAACAGGAATGAGATTAAAGATGAATAATAAAAAATGACTTAGCAGCCGGATTGGCTGCTATATTATTTTATAAACAAATTTCAATTTAATGTTATGGATATAAATGGTATAATAATTGTAATTATATTTGCGGGAGGGTTATTATGGGGAAAATAGTGACTATAGGGGGAGTAACACCACCGGCATCCTTGGATTTCATTGATGAAGAAATTATAAAACTTACGGGTAAAAAACAGCCTAAGATGCTTTATGTTCCTACAGCAGGAGGGGATAACCTTGGTTACTGCGAGCTTTATAGAAGTATTTATGAGGGACGCTTTGGCTGCGAGGTAGACATACTCTTTTTAATAAATGAAACGCCAGCTGAAGATGAAATACGTAAAAAGATATTTTCAGCAGATATTATTTATGTAGGCGGCGGCTCTGTAGTAAAGCTTTTAGAAGTTTTTAAAAGCTTTAATGTTATACCTATGCTTAAAGAGGCTTATAATGAAGGAAAAGTATTTGCAGGTATTAGCGCAGGAGCACTCTGCTGGGGGCTAAACTATTTTGACACGGAATATACTGCAGGCTTTAAGACAATTAAAGGATTTTCAGATTACACTAGAGCTAATTGCATGGGCTTTGTGCCTTTTACAATATGTCCACATTATAATCTTGAAGGCTATAAGGAAAAGATGGATTTGATGACAGAAGATTTTGGACATGTTGGTATAGCTATTGATAACGACTGTGCTGTTCAGTTTGTAGATGGCAGGTATCGTGTAATTGCTACAAGGAAAGAAGCCAATGCATATAGGGTATATAAAAAGGGAGAAGAAATCATACGAGAGGTAATTGCTAAGGAGGCAGACTTCAGAGTATTAGAGGAGTTATATAATTAGGGTAAGTATTAAATGTTATTGACAGGTTATTCACAACAAAAGAATAAAAGTTAGCCTATATGTTATATTGCTTGGCAATTTAAGATATAGGCTTTGCTCTATAAGGGAAAATAGCTCCTATATATTTTTATCGTCTGATAGAGATGTTCAACTTTTAGTAAATCATAGTTTTTATTTCTTTAGCACATAACAATAACTTTATAAGGAGTAGTCTGAGCAGGGATACTTTTGGTTGAAGGTCCGTAAATAACAATTAGATTTCTGTTTCCTGGATAT
The DNA here is from genome assembly GCF_016765585.1 of Clostridium rhizosphaerae. Classification (GTDB taxonomy): domain Bacteria; phylum Bacillota; class Clostridia; order Clostridiales; family Clostridiaceae; genus Clostridium_AT; species Clostridium_AT rhizosphaerae. The sequence goes on along the minus strand of NZ_JAESWC010000001.1, from coordinate 26,738 downwards.
CTGTTAAAAGGCTGATTGTTTTTCAGTATTATTTCAGTTGAGGGAGCAAGATTCAATTTTAAGCTTCCACTACTGCTTACAAGCTGATTGTCAAAGTAGTCAAAAGCAACATTTTGATACTCAGTATCTTTTGCCACAACAATTGCTGGATATTGAGGAGGATAAATAAGAATAGCCGGAGCGTTTGCATCGTAAAATCCAGTTACTGTGTCTCCTTCATTTATAACTTCATAATCTACAAAATAAGTTTCAGGAGATATTACAAAATTTACTGGTCCTTTGTCGCTGCTCTCTATAGACATTAACTTGTAACAACCTGTTGAAGCATCATCTGGACTTTGATTAAAATCCTCAATTTTTGTAACGATACCAGTAACAGCTGCAAATTTTTGTGTATCAATTCTCCATTTATAAGGGCAATAGAAATACATATAAATACTCCTTTTAAAATAATTATTAATCTTACTATTAATAGATTATGATAAATTATAATAATTGTGAGGAGTTTGCTTGATTAAAAAATAAGGAGCTTTCATAAACAAGCTCCTTATTTTTTAAACTTTAAATCTATTTAACTGTGCAGAAATTTTTTGAGAAACATCATTCAAAAGCTTAGAAGAATTAGATACCTCTTCCGCGGAGGAGTTCATTTCTTCAGCTGAGGCTGATATTTCTTCTGAGGATGCTGAAGTTTCCTCTGCAACTGCTGAAGCCGCCTCAACTCTCTTAATGATATCTTCTTTCTTTTCGTCTATTTGCTTTGTAGCTCCATTTATTTGCTCTATTTGAGGAATTATTTCTTCCATGGAAGATACTATGTCTCTAAAAGATGTTATAGAGCCTTCTATGATTGAGGATTGATCCTTGAGCTCTGTGGTTACCGCATCAGTTGTAGTAATTACATCATTTGCTTCTGAGGTAATTTCACTAATAATCCTGTTTATATTTTCTGAGGATACTTTAGACTGCTCGGCAAGCTTTCTTATTTCATCTGCAACTACCGAGAAGCCTCTGCCCGCTTCTCCTGCTCTTGCAGCTTCAATGGCTGCATTAAGTGCAAGAAGGTTTGTTTGGTCAGCTATGCTTTTTATAGCACTGGTGATTTGCTGAATCTGATTAATGTTAGAACCGAGCTTGCCGATCTTGGCGCTGACTCCCTCAAAGGATTGTTCTATATTTTTTATTGAATCAACTAGTGCCTTAAGCTCAGAGTTACTGTTAGCTGCTTTACTGCTTATGAGCTTAGAATTTCCATAAACGTTAACAACTAACTTTGAAATTTTATCAAGGTCATTTCCGAAGTCTTGAATTATTCCGCTTATATTTACTAAATCGGCAGCTTGTTCTGTAGCGCCGTTAGCCACTTCGCCTATAGCTCCTGAGACCTCATAAGAAGTCTTGCTTAATTCTAGTGAAACCTTTGAAAGGGTACCGGACTGTTCTTCTAATTGTGTTGTGTTAGCTTGGATACCTTTAATCATACCTGAAACCTTTAAAAGCATCTCATTAAAACTCTCTCCAAGAATAGAAACCTCGTTTTTTCCACATATCTGAAATTAGAAACCTGTGGCTTAGGTCAGTAAAGAAATGGGGAAGCATAGATATTTGGATTAATAATGCAGGACAGAACTGTCCTCGTGAATTTATGTGGGACACCGATGACGAATATATTGATGCTGTTGTAAATACAAACATAAAAGGTGTTATGTACGGCTCGAAAGTAGCAGTTGAAAATATGCTAAAGCAGGGACACGGACAGGTTTTTAATATGGAAGGATTAGGCTCTAATGATATGATTATTAATAAGACCATTCTATATGGTACTTCAAAACGTGCATTAACTTACTTTACAAAAGGTCTAGCAAAGGAGTTGAAAGATTCTCCCGTGAAGGTAGGAAGATTATCTCCAGGGATGATGCTTACTGAGTTTATAACCAAATCTCCTACAGGAGAGATATCATCAGTTACGAAAGATGATCAGTTTAAAAAAGTGTTCAATATTCTAGCAGATAAGCCTGAAACAGTCGCCAAGTTTTTCGTTCCCAGGATACTCTCTAATACTAAACAAGATGCACATATTGAGTGGCTTACAAATATAAAGTCAGCTAAGAGGTTTATGATGGCGCCTTTTAAAAAGAGAGAGTTGTTGTAAATTATAAAAATGCTGTGAGTTCTAATTTCACAGCATTTTTATTTATAATTCTTCTATCGCACCAAAATTCTTAAGAATTCTAACTCTTTTTACGGCCATATAACCTTTCCAGTTTTTTGTGGCGTTTCTTGCTTCAAGTGTATTTACTCCCCAAGAGAAGTTAGGTGTCCATACACCTTCATCATTAATATTACTAATCCAAAAATCAATATTCATTGGTATATGCTCTTTTAATAAATTATACCATTGAGATTCAGTAGAATCTATAAAGTCAAGTGGCTGAGCCACGTAATTCATATATTCTTCAGGCTTTAAACATATATTGCTTAGTATTCTCTTATTCATTGCCTTGCGGACCTCTTCATTCAAAAGCTCAGAGCCTGTTTTTTCAAGAGCAATAAATAACTTTTGAATACAATAAATATCGTGGTCTCCAACAGCCTTATCACTTTTTAAAAGAGAAATACACCTTTCTGCAATTTCATTTCCAAGAGTTTTCTGCTCATTGTTTCCATATAAAAGCATTGCAGCAGCAACTACAGCACAAGGGTTTGGTGAAAACTCAGTATCAGGGCTGTAATTCCACCAGGGAGCGCGAGGATAGTCTTCTACTTCCTTTGGCACAGCCTCCCAGTAAGATGGGGTATTCTGTTTTGTTTTCATAAAATAATTTAGAAGGTCTAAAAACCATTTCTCAGTTACATCTAGATCGAAATTAAGCATTGTAAAGATTGCTTCTGTTGAAACAATAGCGGAGGACTTTGGAAGTAGCATGTCCGACTCAAAAGCATTTCCAAAGCCTCCGTCAGCATTCTGATATTTTAGCATTTCTTTTAATAACTCATCTTTAGAACCATTGTTCCAAAGAAGCTTCCACTTGGCTACTTCCAGTGGTCTTGCATTTTCGTATATCCATTTTTCCACTTTTTCTAATTGCTCTTTTTTCAGCTTTTCCATAGTTTCACCTCATTTTCTGTTTTTAGTATATAATAAATAAACTTAATTATATTGTAAAAATACGACATTACCTGTTTCTATAAGCAAAAGCTCTTCCTTCGGAAGGTGTCATTGAATGATACTTTTTAAATTCTTTTAAAAGATGAGCCTGATCTGTAAAGTTATATCTAAACACAGCATCTTGTATGCAAAACTTTGGATTGCATACAATGTCCTGCCATAAATATTGATATCTTATAAGCTTCGAAAGCTTTTTTGGAGTTATACCGGTGAACTCTAGAAATAATCTTTCCAGCTGTCTTTGACCCACCGCAGTATAATGTGTAAGTTCTGAGATTTGAAATGTACCTTTTGCCTTTAAAATATAGTAAATGCTGTTCATTACATTATTGTTTTGTCTGCCTAAATTAAGCTTTTTTAGAAGATACTCCTCAGCTGCTGCAACTCTTTCACTAATAAAATGCTTATCAATTAAAATTGGTTCAAGCTGCCTGTGAAAATCTTCAAAATAAGCTTCAACATCAACAAAGGTATTCATAGCATCCCTCATAGAATTGTTCGAAAACAAAGGTACTGCCCAGAAGTAAAATCTTATTGCAAAGCATGAAATTTCTTGTTTAACATTCTGTACTTGAGATGCAAAGGATATATCATTTATTCCGCAGAATAGATTTTCTGTTTTATTATCATCATGGTTTATGTTAAAGATAATATCCATACAGGTATCTGGTGTGACCAAACTAAAATTTGTACATTTTGAAATAGAGTTCAAGCAAGGCTTTGGAGTTCCCCAAAAACAGCGGATATATGGCTTTAGAGCATCGCAGGGCTCTATTTCTGTGTATGTTTCATTATCTTTAAATGGATGAGAGGTTAATGGGCGAAATATATTATTAAGGTTTGGCATAAAACACCTGCCTGAATTTGATTTGTAAATACAATTAATAAAATGTAAATATAATACAAAGTTGTATTTATGTTGTTCATTGTATCACTGTAGAATTTATATTACAAGCATGATAAAACATCAACTAAATTAAGAAGTAATTATTTAGATTTATTATTGACAATATTATCCCTCCTGCTTATAATACCTCTGCCCTAAGATTTGGGCGATTTTGGTTAACCAAATAGCTAATCAAAATTTTGGAAAAGCAAAATAATTATGTATCATTTTGTGACTCCAGAGAAATACAAGGGGCATAAGGATTGATAATCCTTATGTGGCTCAGAGAAATACAAGGGGGTATATTAATGAATTTGAAAATCCTAAAGGCAACCTTTAAAAGAAACTTCATCATGCAGCTAAGAGCTTATCCAAAAGATTTTTTTATTGGAAACACTCTCACTGGAATCTACACAGTTTTATCAGCATTTTTCATGTATCAGCTTTTATTTAAGGGAAATCTTGATGATACCTTTAAAGCTTACTCAGGAACCGGAGATTACATGAGCTATGTAATAGTGGGGACCGCTCTTTATCTTTTCGTAGTCAGAACCTGTCTTAATGTAAGCAGAAGTCTTATAACAGAACTTAGGGAAGGGACACTGGACAGCCTAATGATTGCACCCTTTAACAGGATTCAGTATTTTTGCGGCAATATGCTTCAGCAGACCATAACTACCAGCTTTGAGATTATAGTAATGATAGTTATAAGTTTATTCTTTGGGGCAGACTTTTCTCACATAAATCTTCTTTCCTTTATTATAGGTTTTGTATTTTCTCTGTTTGCTTACTTTTCACTATCCTTGGTATTGGCAGCAGTAATGCTTTATTTTAGAGATACTTATATATCTCAAAATACCTTGTTTGCTCTTATGTTTTTAGTTTGCGGAGTTACCTTTCCGATTGAATATTTGCCAGTACCGCTTCAATATTTAGGAAAGCTCTTACCTGTAACAGCTTCTTTTGACATTATTAGAAACAGCACAATAAGTGGAATAGGTATATTAGAACAGGTAAATTCATTTAGTTATTTGATAATACTTAGTATGATTTACTGTGTTTTGGGTTTTATTCTTCTTAAAAGAGTAGAAAAAATAGCACTTGAAAAAGTATTTGGTTAGGAGGAAAGATATATGTTAATTGCAGAAAATTTAAAGAAGGTTTATGTTCAAAAAACTAAAAAGGGGTTTTTTAAAGCTGAAAAAAGCAGAGTTGAAGCAGTAAGAGGTATCAATTTCAGAATAAATGAGGGGCAGATTGTTGGTCTATTAGGCATAAATGGGGCAGGAAAAACAACAACAATAAAAATGCTTTCAACTCTTTTAACACCTACAGAAGGTAAAATTACTATAGACGGCATAGATGCAGTTAAAAACTCTGCTGAAGTAAAGAAAAAGATAAATATGGTAGCTGGCGGGGAAAGGATGATTTATTGGAGGCTTACTGGAAGGGAAAACCTTTGGTACTACGGACAGTTATATAATATTGAAAATAAAGAATTGGACAGAAGAATAGATTATTTGATGGAACTGGTGGGACTTAAAGAAAGTCAGGATATTCCCGTTGAGAGATATTCAAAGGGGATGAAGCAAAGACTTCAAATTGCAAGAGGCTTGATAAATAATCCAAGCTATATTTTTATGGATGAGCCTACCTTAGGGCTTGATGCTGCTATTGCAAAGGAACTTAGAGAGCATGTAAAGAGAATTGCATATTCCGAAGGTAAGTCCATACTTTTAACCTCTCATTACATGCCTGAGGTTGAAGAGCTTTGCGAATATATTTATATCATGGATAAAGGGCTTATAATTGCAGAGGGAACACCAAAGCAGCTTGCTTTAATGGGCATGGAGGAAAAGACCCTTTGTATGGAAACTTATATTATGAACACAAAGCTTAATGAAGAAATATTTAAGATATGCAGAGGCATTGAGGGATGTAATATAGAGCTGGATGAGAAAAATATGCTGTATACTTTTAAATCTAAGATGGATTTAAGCAATGAGATAGCTAGTCTTTTAATAAAGCATAAAATGCCTATCAAAAGCTTTTACACAAAAGAACCAAAGCTTGAGGATGCTATTATAAAATTATCAAAGGGGGCTTAAAAATGATATATTTTTTAAAGGTTGTAAGAGCTGAAATGGTCAAGCAGCATAAGAATTATTTTCATAATAAATCCATATATATTTCCTTGTTCTTTTGGCCTATGCTTGTTTTCCTGTCAACATATTACGGATATAAGCCTTTTAATATGGATAAGATTAGAAACCATATAACTTACCTAAATAGCTCAAATGTTATTTTATTTGTTCTAATTGGTTATGTTTCTATGAGTTTTTTCAGATCTCTAGTTCAGTCAGCCTGGAGATTTTCCACTGAGAGAATTTTTGGTACCCTTGAACTTATCTATTTAACTCCGGGAAACAGGCTTGCTTTTGTTTTAGGGAATGCCATTTCTTCTGTGTTTGAAAGCGTATGGCTATTTGTAGTGTTTTCTGGAGTTATTTTATATATAAAAGGCAATGCTTTTAATGCTAATATTGCTTCAGCTTTGATTGGAATTATGCTTGTAATAGTACTTTCCCTGCTGTGGGGAATGCTTTTAAATTCACTGTTTTTATATTCTAGAGATACAGGTTTTCTTTTCACTATATTAGAGGAGCCAATGGAAATCTTTGCAGGAATTAAAGTTCCCACAGCAGTATTTCCACTTTGGGCCAAGGGTATAAGTTATGTTTTTCCTTTAACCTATGCTGCTGAGTTATTAAGGAGGGCCCTCCTTAATAATGAAAGTATTTATGATTTAAAAAACTTCATATTAGTCAGCATTATCATAGGAGCCATAATGATGGTAATAACCATATTTTTTCTTAAAACAGGCGAAGCTCATGCTAAGGAAACAGGGAGTATGTCTTTATTTTAAATAAATATGCTATAATAATCCTAAAGTAAGCACTCTAAGATTCCCAGTGTTCCTAGTGAAAGGAAGATATTATGAAGCTTTATGATTACAATGAATTTAATTGGAATATAGAGTTTATATATTCGCCATACTTTGAAATGCTCTGCAGTCTTCACGTAATAACAAAACCAGAGCATCATTTAAGCAGGCTTAATTGGTACAGAGATATAAAGGAAAGAATGGATACAGATTTATATGAAGAGATAATGTATTTTGGAAATAATTACTATGAGTGGCTTACTGTTATGGACTTTAAGAATATTGTTTATAGAGTTAACGACCTGGATATTATTGCTTCGCTAGAATGTATCGCTGAAATGGATATTGTAGAGTTTGTATATATAATTTTACGACAAAGCTTAAGCAGAGAAGAAGTTGAAAAGTGTATCAGAAAAGCTTCCTATAATGGTGATTTTACAAAGATAAGCGAAGTACAGGCAAGGATTTTTAATAATCCAGAAGGCTTTAAGAGAAGATTTATTGCATGTCTTAAAAAATACTATTATCTTTACTTTGAAAGAGAACTCAGATTTATTGAACCTCTTCTTATTAGGAAACTAAAAAAAGAAACAGCATTATGCGAAGATATAGGTCTTAAAGAATACGCTCCAAAGATTCATACGAGAATTGAGACTACGGACAAGGCTTTTCTTTTTCATAAATACACTTTGTTTACTGTACCTTTTACTTCTATAAATAAGGTATATATAACTATAAGCAGCTTTATAGATCCACATCTGCTTATTGATATAGAAGAAGGAAAAAGCCTTCAATTTACTATAAGGGTAAATTTGGAGAAGTCAGCGGAAGAAGTGCCTCTAGACTTGTTTATAACTATGAAATCTTTAGGAGATGAGACAAGGCTTAAAATTTTAAGATGTATTTATAAGAAAGTTAACAGCACTCAAGCTATTGCAAAAGACTTGGCAATGACAGAAGCAGGAGTGTCAAAGCACCTAAAGTTTATGTATGAAGCAGGTATCCTTCGCAAAAAAAGAGAGGGAAATTACATTCATTACATAATTGAAAGAGAAATTATTGATAGAATACCTATGGATATGTATCAGTATTTGGATAGTTAGATTAAAAAAGAGAAGATTCATAGAAATCTTCTCTTTTTACACATCTAATTTTTACATTAACCTTCCATAACCTTAACATAAACACTTCTATTTCTAGGTCCGTCAAACTCGCAGAAGTAAATGCCCTGCCAGGTTCCAAGCTTAAGCTTTCCGTTTTCAATTATCACTGTTACTGAGGAACCGCATAAGGAGGCTTTTATGTGAGCATGTGAGTTTCCTTCAAAGTGTCTATGTTCCTTCCTTTCTGGGAAAACTCTATTCAAGTCTGACAGCATATCAAATACAACATCGGGGTCAGCATTTTCATTTATAGTAACTCCGGCTGTTGTATGAGGGATAAACGCTACAGCAATTCCGTCAGTTATTTTCTTTTTTGATACTTCTTCTTTTACAATAGAAGTAATATTTATAAATTCCTGAGCTTTAGTTGTTTTAACCTTATATTCCATATAAATTCACTCCTTTTTACTATAATATAAAAATATATTTCTAATTCAATAAAGAGATTTTAAAGCTCTTTATTGCAAGCAAAGTTTTCCAATTTTTTAACCACTAATATATCTGCCGGCACCCAATTAAGACTATATAGCTGTTCATTGGTTATCCATCTAGCTTCATTATGAGCGTTTAAATGTATTTCACCTTTGCATATAGTACATATAAAACAGTGCATTGTAAGATGAAAGTCTGGGTAATCATACTCAATGGTAGTTAAATAATTTAATATATTAATATTAACTTCTAATTCTTCTTTAATTTCACGGATAAGGGCTTCCTCCCTTGTTTCTGAAGGTTCTAGTTTTCCTCCCGGGAATTCCCACATATCAATAAATTCACCGTAGCCGCGGCGAGTAACTAAAATTTTATCGTTAAGTTTTATAATGGCTGCAGCTACTTCTATTGTCTTCATACATACCCTCCACAAATTTCCAAAGTAATATATTTATGTTGTGTATTATAGCACTATAGGCTTTTTGCTACAAGTAAGCTGAAAAGCTCTGATTTTATATATATTAAGATAATTAAAAATTTAAGCATATATTATATTCTTGAGTTTTAAAAATAATATCAAAAATACACACATACTTCACAAAAATATGATAATATTATATAAAATGGACAAGGCAGGCTGGTGAAAAAGTTGAAGAAGGAAATGCGTAAAAAAGGTAGATTTAAATTTATATGGGCAGTAATTTTGATTCTGTTTATTGCCTTAGAGGGCAGACTTATATACGTAATGAGTGTTAAAGGCGCGGTGTATAAGAAAATGGCAACAGATCAGTGGACTAAAACCATAGATATAGCTCCTAAAAGGGGAGTTGTTCAGGATAGGAATGGTTTTGTACTTGCAACGAGTGTAGATGTATATAGAGTTGATGCTGATTTAAAGGTACTTAAAACGTATTTATCAAATAAGAATATTCCAGAAGATTTAGCAGTAGGCAATTTATCGAAGGCTCTTGATATGGACATAAATAAGTTGCAAAAAATATTTGACAGCAAGGATAGTAAAGGCGATCCGCTTCAATTCGTATCATTTAAAAGACAGGTAGAGAAAAAATCAGCAGATGCTGTTAAAGGTCTTAAGTACAGCGGCTTAATGCTCTCCCAGGATGAGACCAGAATGTATCCAAACGGAAGCTTTTTATCTCATGTTATTGGACATACTGACGGTGCAGGAAAGGGAATTAATGGAGTAGAACAATATTATGACAAGGAGCTTGAAGGTACTCCAGGTCTTAGAGTACTTGAGGCTGATAGAACAGATAATGAACTGCCTGATACTGAGTCATTTTTAAAACAGCCTATTAATGGAAATGATCTGACCTTAACTATTGATACTAAAATTCAGATGCTTGCTGAAAGGGTAGCTAATGAAACCTTAAAAGAGAATAATGCTAAATCAGTAAGTATAACAATTATGGATCCAAGCAACGGTGAGATTTTAGGAATGGTTAATACTCCAGCTTATGACCCTAATACTCCTAATAAAGCAGGCAAGACAAGTGAGGAAATACAAGAAGCCTGGAAAAATGGTGCTGTAAGCGATATATTTGAGCCAGGATCAATTTTTAAAGTAATAACAGCAGCAGCAGGGCTTCAAACGGGTTCTGTTACAGATAAAGACCGTTTTAACAGTACCGGAAGTATAAAGGTTGCAAATAGAACCTTATACAATGACCAACAAGAGGTTAATGGTATTTTGGACTTGGCAGGAATACTTAGGTTTTCAGATAATGTTGGCTTTATTCAGCTTGGACAGAAGATTGGTAAAGAAAAACTTTATAGCTTTGCTTCAAATGCAGGCTTTGGACAAAAAACCGGTGTTGATCTCCCTGGGGAGAGTACTGGAATAATGAAGCAGCTAAAGGATATTGGACCTGTAGAACTTGCTACTATGTCCTATGGACAAGGAATTGCTCTTACCCAAGTGCAATATCTGGCAGCCTTTAATGCAGTTGCTAACGGTGGTACATGGATAAGGCCTCACGTTATGAAAGAGATTTCTCATCAGGTTGATGATAAAAAAGTTGTGGATAATAAGTATGATAATCTTGGAGAAAAAAGTATTATAGACAGCGATAAGGCAGCTCAGCTCAGAACTTATCTAGAGGAGGTTGTTAATAAGGGAACAGCAACAGCCACTTTTATGGAGGGCTATCATATTGCAGGAAAAACTGGAACAGCAAACAAGGTTAATCCTCAAACAGGAAGATATGAAGAAGGAAAGTATATAGCTTCCTTTGCAGGCATGGCTCCGGCTAATAACCCAAAAGTTACTTTAATAGTTACAGTTAAAGAGCCAAGCCCTGACAAATTCTATGCTGCTCAGACCGCAGTACCTGCAGCACAAAAACTGTTTACAGAGTTATTTACAATATTAAATATTACTCCTGATAGTCAGAAGAAAAATTAAACAGGAATAAAAGGCATTCTTATCAATATAATAAGAATGCTCTTTTTGTATTGTATAAATTTATAATAATAATTAAATCATAAAAAGAAAAATAAGGGAATTTATATAGCTATACTGGTTTTACATATAGTGGAATAATGTTATAATTTAGATAACTGTTTAGTAAAGACAAGCCTTATATCCTGATTCAATGGATATAAGACTTTAAATTAATTAAAGTCATGGGGGGATTAAATAATGAATATAAACTTATTTCATAGTCTAAAAGGAGAAAATATTTATTTTAAGACTTTAGATGTAAACGATGCACAAGAGGTGCATATCTATGCTTCAGACGAAGATGTTTCTCGTTTTATCGGCTGGAGATTAATGAAAGAACTAAAGGAAACTCGAGATTATATAGAGGAAATGATTAGGCGTGAAGCAGCAGGAACTCATTTATATGCTTCTGTAGTGCTTAAATCAACTAATAAAATTATAGGAACTGCAATGATTTTTAACTTTGACAGCAATGCAAACCATGCGGAGATAGGATATGTCTTTGATAAGGATTTTTGGGGAAAAGGTTACGGTACTGAAACAGTTGAACTGATGAATGATTTTTCATTTCAGGTATTAAACCTCCATAAACTATATGCTAATGTAATACAGGCAAATATTGGTTCTGCAAGAGTTCTTCAGAAAAATGGGTTCGAATTAGAGGGAAGACTAAAAGACAATGATTTTATTGAAGGAAGATATTATGACAAGCTAATTTTCGGTAAGGTTGTGCATAGGTAGAAGATTTCTTTGGATATATTGTGATATAAAAGGGGAATGAGAGAAAATGAAACTAGAAATAATAGCTGTTTATGAAAATTTAGATGGATATATCTTAGAGATGGAAAAGGGAAATGCGGACTGTGAAATGTTATGGTATAAATATGCTGTGGAGCCTTATTGGGAAAAAATCAGTCAATGGGCACCATTTGATATGTCCGACCGAAAACCAAAACCAATAAAGGATATTGAAAAGTTAAAAAATCAGATCAAATTATTGAAAAAGATTGATTTAAATGAGCTTGAGAGAAAACTTCTGCAAGTAGTTGAAGCACTTCCGAATTATGATGATGATCCTATAACAATTGCAATCTATCCATTGAATGATGAAAATGCTGTTGTTAAAGAAAAGCAAAACGGTGTATTGGGGGTCAATGTGTTTGGTAATATTTTAATAAATGTTAATCCTTTTTCTACTGGTTATGTAGATTGGATACCTTATGTATTTGCACATGAATATCATCATACTGTATGGGGAAATTACTGGCATGTGATTCATGGAGGACTTACAGGAAAATTTATAGAATCAATATTAATAGATGGACAGGCGGATTTTTTCGCTAAAGGATTTAATGAAGCATTAAATCCAACATGGATTTCTCAAATATCAAGGCAACAAGAGGAAGAATTGTGGAATAAATATTATTCTAAACTGTTAAATGAAACTGACGTTGATTATGTTAAATATATGTTTGGTGATACTGACGCAGGAATACCTTGGTGTGCAGGATACTTTTTCGGGTATAAAATTATTGATTGCTTTAAAAAACGTTACCCCAAAATTAGCGTCAAAGATATGATTGAAATGAATTCAGAAGAAATCTTTACAATGAGCAATTATGGTATTGAACTTTGTAATTAGATAGCATAGCTAATGTTTTTTAAGATATTTGTTAAATAAATAGAAAAACATTGATTTTCAAGGCTCTACATAAATTTAAGCATAATTGAATAAAGATATATAGAAACAGCGCATATAAAGGATGTGAATATAAAATGATAACATGTAAAAATCTCTTTGAAAATAAGAATCTAGAGATTGTTGAATCTAGAGGTGATGTTAAGGTTCTTGAGTATAAGAAGGACTTAAGCGTGGATGCTGCAAGTGCTATAAATGCATACTTTGCTTCAGAAATGAATATTAGAAAAAGACAGGTTCTGATTGAATTAAAAGGTAATGCTTATACAATTAGCGCTGGAGCAATGCAATGGACAGCTGGAGCTGTAAGTATGGCTGCAGATGTTAAAGGACTAGGTGATTTGTTTGGAAAAGCATTATCATCCAAGATGACAAAGGAATCTGCTATTAAACCCAAATATCAAGGAACAGGCATGCTTATGCTGGAACCTACCTATAAGCATATACTTCTAGAAGAGGTTTCAGACTGGGGTGGAATAGTACTGGATGACGGACTCTTCCTTGCCTGTGAATCAAGGATACAGCAAAAGGTTGTAACAAGAACCAATCTTTCTTCTGCAGTGCTTGGAAATGAAGGGTTATTTAATCTATGTCTTAAGGGTTCCGGAATTGCTGTACTTGAAAGCCCTGTACCAAGAAATGAACTTATAGAATTTGTGCTCCAAAATGATGAAGTTAGAATTGATGGAAATTATGCTATTGCATGGTCTGATACACTTGATTTTAGAGTTGAAAAATCCAGTAAGAGTCTCATTGGCTCTGCAGTTTCAGGTGAAGGATTAGTTAATGTATACCGGGGAACAGGAAGGATATTAATGGCTCCTGTGAGATAGACAGAGTTATTTTAAAGATATAACATGAAGTAAAAATTAATAAATGCATCTGCTCACCCTTTATGGGTGATTTTTTTATGTTTTTATATAAGAGTAAGGTATATAATATATTTATGGATTATTTGTAAAATAAAAGAATTAAGATCTTATGGGTAAGATGCTAATCAACTGGCCTAATTTGAAAAATCAGTACGGATAAATATAAAATATAACACTAAAAGTTAAAGGGAGTGATATGAATGATTAGACTTCTTGTACAAGCTGATAAGGAAATTATTATGGAGTATCTTGATAGAAATGAAATTGAAACATCTTTTTTATATGCAAATGTAGTGGAATTTGGAGTAGATAACAGAAAAGACATAAGAAGATGTGCAGATTATTACGGCTTTTTCAAGAATGATATTTTAAAAGGAATCTTGCCTTTTTATAATCTTGGAAGCTGTATTCCTCATTATGAAGACGTAGAAGCTGTACCTTTATTTGCGGATATTATGAAGGAGAAAAACTTTGAATTTTTAATTGGTATGCAAAAGGTTGTAAAGCCTTTGTATGAACTGATTAAAGATTATAAAGAAATTCAGGCCTATAATGAAAGTTCTTACTTTATAAATAACAATTTTAAACTCTTTATATTGGATGAAGTAAATTTTATAGAGGCTGACAAAGTAGTAACAGAAAAGGTTGTTGATTTTGTTATGGATGCCAAAGTATACGGATTTAAACAAAATACAACCAAGGAAGATATCAAGAAAACTTTATCTCAAAGAGGTGAAGAAGAGGAATTTATTATAGCTGAAAAGAATGGGATAATGGTGTCTCAGGCCTGTGTTCAAACATATACTCCTAAAATAAATCAGATTGGCAGTGTTTACACTCCTGAGAGTGAAAGAGGAAAGGGCTATTGTAAAGCAGTAGTCTCAGAACTATGCAGAAGGATTATTGATAAAGGCAAGGTACCCACGCTTTCTGTTAGAAAAAATAATACTCCTGCAGTAAAAGCATATACTGCATTGGGATTTGAACATTACGATGACTATCTACTTATTAGAGTTAAATAAGAAAGGATTTACATATGAATGATTTTGAAAACATACTTAACTATTATAAAAATGAGCTGAAGTGGAACCCGCCTTTTGCAGAAACTCTTTCTAAATATTCTCCTGAGGCTCTTAAAGGATATTTACTTATGCGTGAATCAGTTCAGAGGGGGCATTTACCCCAAAAGACTAGAGAACTGATTTTTACTCTTTTAGATAGCTTGGATGATGAAACAAGTGGTGCTAAATCACATGCCATAGCTGCTGTAGAAGCAGGATTAACTATGGAAGAATTGGTAGAGGCATTTGTTATTGTTACAATCGTAAAGGGAATAAATGTACTTTGTAAATCTGGTATAGAGGCAATTGAGGCGGCAGAAAAAAGGTTAGAAGATATGAACCTGGAGGCCCCCAAAAAGCCCGTCAAACGATTTTCAATGATAGTAGCTGTACATTTATTTTTAATCAAAGATAACAAAATATTGCTGCTGAGACGATTTAATACTGGGTATGGAGACGGCTGCTACAGTGTAGCTGCAGGACATGTTGATGGAGATGAAACTATCATTAATGCCATGATAAGAGAGGCAAAAGAAGAGATAAATATTGATATAGAAGATAGCAAGCTTGAAATAGTACAAGTTATGCATCGAAAGTGTGAAGACCATGAAAGAGTTGACTATTTCCTTGCCTGTAAGGAATGGACAGGTGATGTTTCAAATAACGAACCTCACAAGTGTGATGATTTAGCTTGGTTTGATATAAGTGCTTTGCCTGATAATATGGTGGACTATGTAAAAGGAGCAATAAATAATTATATAAATAATGTTTCGTTTTCTCAGGTTGGATGGTAAATTTTCAGTTGTTTGGTACAGAATTATTACAATTATTTTTGGTATAGAATAGGATACTTGCCGCTGATAACATATAAGTATAGATAAACGGCTGTTATATCTTATTAAAATATCAGGAGGCGAGATTATGAAGTATATTAGCAAAGAATTAATTGACTGGGCAGTTAACAAAATAGACACTGAATATAAGGATGATGTAAGTCTTCTTATTGGGCACAAGCATTGGAAGATAGAACCGGATGGAGAAGAAATAGCATTTAACTTCTTTATACCTGAAACAGAGTACGGTTATAGACTGGCAAAGACATTTATAATTGAAGATATAGGTTACGATTTATTTCCTATGTCTTGGGAGAGAGTAGAAGGACTGGCTAATCTTAATGAAAGTATTGTTACATGCCTTGCTGATGGATTTATCCTATATGCACGAAGCGAGGAAGATAGGCAGAGATTTATTGAACTTCAGAATAAGTTTAATGACAACTTGAAGAATAATGCTTTTACCTATAAAAAAGGCTTAGAAAAGATTAACGTTGCCATGGAACTATATAAGAATATGATTTTTGAAGAATCATTAAGCTTAGTGCGTAAAGCAAGCGGATATATTGCAGCATACCTGTCAGAGGCTGTTGCTTATGTTAATGAAGCTTATTTTAAGAGAGGCCCTGAGAACCAGATTGAAGTGTTAAGCAGTATGAAGAATATTCCTGAAAAATTTCTTGCTCTTTATCAAGGAATTATAGAGGCAAAAAATCTAAAGGAAACAAAAGAATTATGTTATGAAATAATTGCTGTAACTCGCGAATTTTTTATGGAAAGAAAGCCGCAAACAGTTACTAAAACAAGAGAATATAATTTCGAAGACTTAGCTGCATGGTATGAGGAAGGAAGATATACTTTTAGAAGGATATATTATTATTGCGATAAAAAAGATGTTTTCAATGCCTTTGCTTGGGGATACAATTTTCAGCAGGAGTTCGATTCTATTAAAGAGGAATTCGGGCTTAAGACTATGGATCTTATGGGTATTTTTGATTATGAAAACCTGATGGGGTTCCGTAAATGTGCAGAGGAAATCGAAGAATATATCGTATCTGTAATTAAGAGTAATGAAGTTAAAATAAGAGAGTATTCAAGTCTTGAAGAATTTTTGAAGGTAAATAGATAAAAAGGAGCTATAAGTAATGAAATATGTTAATGCTTCTGATATACTGCCCGATAAACTTCTTAAAGAAATACAAAAGTACGTGGAAGGAGAGGCGCTTTATATACCTTCTATATCAGAACGTAAAAAATGGGGAGAAGGTTCTGGTGCAAGAAGCTATTATGAACACCGAAATGAAGAGATAAGATGCAAGTTTTCAGAACATGTTTCTATGGAAGACCTATCGGAGGAATATTCACTTGCTGTGGAAACAATCCGAAAGATTGTGTATAAATAGAAGATTTGCTGTGGATATCTTTATAATTATTCTTCTTCCTATAGTTTGAAGGGGTGAATCATGAAAAAGTATGCACTATTAGCAGGTACTGCAGCTATGATTTTTGTTATTAGCGGATGTACAAATAATAAAAATACTAATAAAACTGTAAGTCACGAATCTAAGGTTTATACAAGCACTAATAAGGACGAAAAAGAAGACAAAGAGTTGGGAACATTATACCAGGAAAAAAATAATTTAAAAAAGCCTGATATTGAAGAAGCGAGAAATTTTAAAACATCACTTAAAAATGGAAGTATAATAATGGTTTCAAAAGAAAGTAAAGAGGCTGAAGTTTACAATATAGAAGTGATGGATAAATTTCTAGCTTCCTTTAATAGCGGTAAAGAAGCTTATGTGCGTGTTATTAAAGGAAGTATTAAAGCGGACGGCACGTTTTTAGTTAATAAACTTGAAGAGTATGAAACTGATGGAAAAATTATTAAGGATACAGTATACGATGCCTATGATGATAAGAATAAATTCATTAAAGGAAAGCCGATATATTGTCCTAAAATGGTAAAGACTTATTCTGATAATGGCATAAGATATGCTATTCTTGAAAATAAAGATACTCCTGATAATATGGGGGCAACTGTAATTAGTTTTGATAAAAATAGTATAAAATAATTTAAGTCAGTGGAAAAGGAATCAATTTATGAAAGTTATATTTTTAGATATTGACGGCGTCCTTAATTCAGAAGAATTTTTTAGGAATAATCCTGATAAAATAATCGATAGAAATAGTGTGAGAATTTTAAAAAGTATAATTGATAAGACTAGCGCGGTTATTGTCATGTCTTCCGGATGGAAATTATGGTTTGATGATAATATGATGCCAGTTCACAAATATTCTCAATGTCTATATGATATCTTAACTGAGTCTGACATAAAGCTATTTGGAAAAACTCCTGATTTCACTACAGAAGAAATTAGAGAAAAGAAAACCTTCAGTCTTGTAAAGGCAAAGGAAATTAGCGCATGGTTAAGCGAGCATGAAAATGCCTCAAAATATGTTGTATTAGATGATTTGGATTTAGGGGATGAGGAAATCAAGCAGCATCTAGTAAGAACAAACCCTATATACGGGATTACTGAAACTGATGCAAAGATGGTAATTAATATGATGGGAATTGAGCTGTGAAGTTAAAATACAAGAGATAAATTAGAAATAATAGCTATAATAATTTGGTGGGGAGAAATTTACATGAAAAACTTAGGAACAAAAAGAATAGAGACTAAAAGACTTATATTAAGAAGGTTTGAATTAACAGATGCTGATGCTATGTATCAAAATTGGGCAAGTGATGATAAAGTAACCAAATTTTTGACCTGGCCAACCCATAAGGATATAGAGATAAGCCGTAAAGTAATTGAAATGTGGGTAAGTGACTATTCAGAGGATAAAAACTACCAGTGGTGTATTGAACTTAAAAGTATTGGAGAAGCCATTGGAAGCATTGGTGTAGTTGACTATAAAGAAAATATAGAGGCTGTGGAAATTGGTTATTGTATTGGAAGCAAGTATTGGGGACAGGGAATAACAACTGAAGCGCTTAAAGCTTTAATAGAATTTTTCTTCGAGGAAGTAGGAGTTAATCGTATAGAGGCAAGGCATGATCCTGCAAATGGGAACTCAGGTAAGGTTATGCAAAAGTGCGGTTTAAAATACGAAGGAACAAGAATAAAAGCTGATAGAAATAATTCTGGAATTTGTGATGTAGCTATGTATGGAATAATTAATCCTAGGCTATGAGAGGGGTAAAATCTTATGGACAATATAACAATCAGCAGACCAAATACTGAAGAAGCGGAATTGATTAATGAGTTCTTTAAAATAGTACTTATAGATACCTTTAAAAGAAATGGTATTGAAGACTTAGCTGATACATTGGCAGAAGAAATTAAAGATAAAAGAAAATGTCTTAATGAGGACATAGAAAGCAATGGAAGAGACAGATACTTTCTTATAGCTAAAGATAATGATAAGATAGTAGGCTCAATTGAATATGGACCTTCAAATGATTTAATATATTCCTGCACTAACGGTGAGTTAAAGGATTTAGTTGAGATAGGAACAGTTTTTGTGCATCCTGATTATCAGAATAAGGAAATTGGCAGCAAAATGTTAAATGAAATTTTTCAAAGGTTAAGAGAAGAAGGAATAGAGGAATTTTGTTTTGACAGCGGGTATAAAAAAGCACAAAAGACTTGGTCAAAAATGTTTGGTAGCCCCGAGTACCATTTAAAGGACTTCTGGGGAAAAGGCGCTGATCATATGGTGTGGAGAATAAAAGTTCAGGATGTATTAAAGTAAAAATAATTTGGAAAATGATGTTGACTTTGACGTCGTGGCGTACTTTATACTTCTTATTAAGGAGGGAGGATAAGTATGGAGCTTGTTACTATCAGTGAGGTTTCAAGGAACTTTGAGGTGTCTACCAGGACTCTTAGATATTATGAGCAGATTGGGCTTCTTAAAAGCACCAAAAAAGAGGGATATGCTTATAGAGTTTACGATGAAAAAGCTATTATTTGTCTGCAGCAAATAATTATCTTAAGAAAGCTGCATATTCCTTTAAAGCAAATAGCCGATATACTGGAGAATGAGAGTGCAGCAGCGGCTATTAATATATTCAGGAAGAATATAAACGAACTGGAGGATAGGATAAATGCATTATCCACCATAAAGGAAATATTGAATAGGCTTATTAAGGAACTGGAAAGAAACCAAGATATAAGAGTACACCTTGATTTATTAAGCAATGATTCCATACTTAAGGTAATTGACTCCTTATCCTTATCAAATTTTGATTTTAAGGAGGAAAAGTCCGTGGAAGAATTAAGTAAGGCATCAAAAAAATTAGAGACTATTAGTAATGTAAGGATTATTCATTTGCCGCCTTTTACAGTTGCAGCAAGTCATTACATTGGAGAAAACCCTGAGGACAATGCAGGAAAACAGCTGGAGAAATTTATAAAGGAAAGTAATTTATATGAAATTAAGCCAGATGCAAGAGTATTTGGTTTTAATCATCCTAACCCATCTAATGACAGGCCTTTTTATGGATATGAGCTATGGGTTACAATTCCCGAGGATTTAGAAGTACCTGAAAATATGCAGAAGAAGCATTTCGATGGGGGTTTATATGCAGCTCATATGATTACTATGGGAAACTTTCATGAATGGCAGTGGTTAAATAATTGGGTTACAACTAATAACCCTAAATATGAAGCAAATATGCTTAATGATAATGGTGAATTTATGTATGGACTTCTTGAAGAACATCTTAACTACGTTTATAATGCACATCATAATTGGCCGGAAAGTGACGAGCATCAATTGGATTTACTGTTTCCTGTAAAAGTTAAATAAAAACAATAAATTAAAAGTTATCCCCACACCATATTTTAGTGTGGGGATAATTTATTTATATTGCTTTAACTTTGTTAACTAAACTTCCTATTTTTTCAACATAACACTCTATAACATCTCCATCACTCAAAAGCTTTGGAGGATTGAAGCCAAAGCCTACACCGCTTGGAGTTCCTGTTGAAATTACATCTCCGGGTTTTAAAGTAAATCCTTGAGATAGATCGCTTATAATATAAGGAATATCAAAAATAAGTTTGTTTGTATTTGAATTCTGTCTTAACTCTCCATTTACAAAACTCTTAATATCTAGTCTTACAGGAAGAGGAAGATGGCTTTTATGTACAAGGCAAGGTCCCATTGGGCAGAAAGTATCAAGGCTTTTAGCTTTAAACCACTGCTTATGTCTAACTTGAAGATCTCTTGCAGACACATCGTTAATTATAGTATAGCCGAAGATATAGTCCTCAGCTTCCTCAGGTTTTATATTAATTCCTTCCTTTCCAATAACAATAGCCAATTCAACCTCGTAGTCAACCTGCTTAGTTACCACGGAGTAAAACTTAATATCATCTCCATGCGCAATAACAGCATCAGCTGACTTGGTAAAATATATTGGATCTTCCGGAACAAACTTATCTGAAATTTTTGTTGCACCAAGCTCTTTTGCATGGTCTTCATAATTTTTTCCTAAACACAAAATGTTTCTTCTTGGATGAGGAATAGGAGCCAAAAGTTTAACTTCTTTTAATGGAATATAATGAGTAGGAGCTTCATTAACGGCATCCATGCTAAAGTTTTCAATTAAGTCAAACATTGAGTTGAATTGAGTTAAAGGTATAATTCCTTGAATGGTTAGTAAACCAACACTTTCCTTGTCGTTGTATTTATAAGTAATAAATTTCATTTTACAGCCCACCTTTTTAAGATTACTAATAAACTTAATTTTATAACTTTATTATAACTTTTCGTGTATAGCTTTACAATTTATTGTTTCCATTAGATTCCTCATTTTTTTCTACCTAATCTTTATTATTATGTGGAATAATAAACAATACATTAACTTACATACGACAAAAGGAGGCAATAGTATGAGCAAAGGATTAAAAACAGCATTAATTGTAATAGCTGTAATAGCTGTTATTTTGTTTCCTTTGATAGGAAGTTATAATAGCATGGTTAATCTTGAACAGGCAGTTAATCAGTCACAGTCAAATATAGATACACAGCTTCAAAGAAGGTCAGATTTAATACCAAATCTTGTTTCAACGGTAAAAGGTTATGCAGCGCAGGAAAAGGATATATTTACAGCTGTAGCAGATGCAAGGTCAAGACTTGCTGGTGCTCAGACAGTTCAAGATAGGGCAAACGCAGACAGTCAGCTTTCATCCTCGCTTTCAAGACTTTTGGCATTAGTAGAAAATTACCCTAATCTAAAATCAGACCAGAATTTTAGAGATTTAAGTGTATCCTTAGAAGGAACAGAAAACAGAATTAACATAGCAAGGCAGGATTATAACAATGCAGTAGGTGCATATAACAGTACAATAAGGAGATTTCCAAATTCAATAATTTCAGGTTTATTCAGGTTTAATGAAAAACCTTACTATAAAGCTTCTGCAGGAGCACAGGAAGTTCCTAAGGTTGACTTTACACCTACTAAGTAATTATGAGAAGAAAAAAAGTTTTATATAGAAAAACTTCATTATTTATGGTTTTAGCATTAGCCTTATTTTTGCCCTTAATATTTACACGTGTTAGCGCTGAACCTAAATTTCCTGAACCTACTGACTTGAAATATGTTAATGATTATACCTCAACATTGGATGAACAAACAAAACAGTATATAATTTCTGTTGGAAGAGAACTTGAAGAAAAAACAGGTGCTCAAGAGGTTGTAGTAATTATAAATTCCCTTCAAGGAAATGATATTGCAGCTTATTCAAATGAACTCTTTAGAACTTGGGGAATAGGGCAAAAGGGAAAAAATAATGGATTATTGATTCTTGTAGCAATGCAGGATAGGCAGTGGAGAGTTGAAGTGGGAACTTCGCTTGAAGGAGCCATACCGGATATATATTCTGCGAGGGTAATGGACAGCATTGCCGCACCAAGGTTTAAAGAAGGAAACTATTCTGAAGGTATTAGAGAGGCTTATGCTTCCTTTGCAGATACTATTGCAAAGGAATATAACGTAACCCTAGAAAAAAATCAGCCAGTAAATATGCCGAATCAGGTAAATGTTGAGGTAAATAGAACTACAACAAGAGTTGGAGGATTTATAATTTTAGCACTTGTAGTGTTTGATTTTATTTTCAATAGAGGCAGAATCACTTTATTAT
Source organism: Clostridium rhizosphaerae (assembly GCF_016765585.1). Classification (GTDB taxonomy): domain Bacteria; phylum Bacillota; class Clostridia; order Clostridiales; family Clostridiaceae; genus Clostridium_AT; species Clostridium_AT rhizosphaerae. The sequence continues at coordinate 4,058 of NZ_JAESWC010000001.1, read as the reverse complement.
TTATTAGTATGCTCTTCTGGTCTGGACGAGGCGGGAGGGGAGGTAGAAATAATGGAGGTTTCGGCGGCGGAGGCGGCTTTGGAGGTATGGGAGGCGGTTCCTCCAGTGGCGGCGGGTCTTCCGGCAGATGGTAAAATAATTATACGTTTATTATTAAACACTGATAGAGATAGTTATGCTCTATCAGTGTTTGTAATTGCTTTATAAATATAAAATATGAAAGAGTTAACGATTTTCATCATATAGATAACTAATAGTATTTAAACGACTTGCAGTTTTTAAGGTGGTGAATGATATAAATATATTTCTATATACGTTAATTCTTTTATTGATTTGCTTACTGTGCTTTTACTTTACATGCACTGTTGAAATAAATATAGTACGAGGACTTACAATAAATTTATGCTGTTTTATGCTTGCAGTATTATTTAGGAATTATATTCTATTTTATATGAGCTTATTAGTTTTGCTAATAATATCCTATAGGCATTATAACAAATATAAATTTAGAATAGATGTTAAGAAATTATTTGAAATATTTCGGCTAAATCTAATAAATATTTATATTTCTACCTATGCTTTATATAAATTAATATATTATAATCCATTAAGAGATAGTACATTAAGATATATATCAGCTATGAATATTTTCATTATAGAAATTACCCCAGTTTTATACATGACAGTGGTATACTGTATTGCACTGATATTAGTGCTTTCGGTTTATAATCATCTATCAGCAAATATTAGAAGCGACATACATATTACAATGATTAAAACCATAGTAGCAGTTATTTCTGTTGTACTGCTTATAATTATAGTAAATGCAGTCATTTTCTTTATAATACATAACTATCCTCAAAATCAGTATAATGCAATTTTTGATGGAAACTTTCTTAAGGATGGTATCAAATCTAATTACAAACTGCCAAAGGCGTTTCCAGACTGCTTATGGTTTAGTGCAACTACCTTTTTTACTGTAGGGTACGGAGATATGAATCCTATAGGTAATATAATGTATTTAATTTCAGTAATGGAGATGATAAGTGCCTATATACTTGGAATAATAATGGTGCCTATTCTGCTATTTAAGGTACCAAATAGACATTGGAAAGAATAAAAAGTAAAGCTAAAAAATGAACTGTCCCAAAATGTTTTTTAATTATTTTGGGACAGTTCATTTTAATTAAGGGTGGAAGGTTTAGTAGATAAAAGCAGTTTTAATGCAGATAGCTTAATTAAGCACCTTGATTGCCATTATTGCTGTTACTATTATTATTATTATTATTATTATTATTATTATTATTATTATTATTGTTTTGCTGATCTTGATTGTTTTGAGGACGATTAAAATTACCTCTTATCTTTTGCATAACTGCATCAGCTTGTGCTTGTGTTATAACTTTATCAGTAACAAGTTTATTTAAAGCACTGCTCTCCTGATCATTTCTTCTGTTTTGTCTGTTCTGCCCATTATTTTGTCCGTTTTGAGCATTGCCTTGATTATTGTTCTGTGAATTACCTTGTCCATTACTTTGGGAACCATTTTGATTATTTTGATTATTATTCTGTTGTTTGTTTTGACCTCCAAAATTCTGCATGTTCTCAGTAAGAGCAGCAACTATTTTATCAGCCTGCTCCTGAGTTATGGTCTTATCCTCTACAAGTGACTTTATATTGTCTGCCATCCTTTGTTTAAATTGATCTAAGTTAGGAGCTGTACCATTTTGACGCCTTGAACCATTATTACTAGAATTACCAGCTTGTTTTGAAGCTGCATTTGCTGTAGTATTTTTATTTTGGCAGCCTGCAAATACTGTTATTGGTAAACTTACAGCTAATAAAAGGGCTGCAGTCTTGTTTGTAAAGCTGTATTTTTTGTTCATTGTAAATATCCTCCTTTAATAAGAAACATGGTTATTAATTAAACTCTCAAGAATTATATTAAGCTAGGTTTGTGACAGCTATGTGTCAGGAATTTTAAATTTTGTTTACAAATCAGGTTTGCAGTTTTCTAAAATAAAAAGCTTGCATCTAACCTTACGTTAGGTTGTATATTATATTTGGTGCTGGTGTTTTAACAATATAATAGACCTAGCACAAATTTACTATAACAATAAGGAGTCTAAATTAAAAATGAGAAACTATGTGATAAAAACATTAGCATATAATAAACAAGTTCGAATTTTATTTGTAAAAAATACTGAAATGCTTAAAAAGATTTGTGATAATAAAAATATGGGCAGGCTTTTAAAAATAGCCCTGGGTAAAACTGTTTCTATTACAAGTCTAATTTCTGCAATTTTAAAAGATAATCAGAGAATCAGTATAAAAGTTAATACCAGCAGTAAAAACTGCAAGATATTTGCAGATGCTGATGCATTAGGCAATATCCGAGGATATATCAGTGATGAGTTATTAAAGCTTCCATTAGCAGAAGCTAATAATATGTCTCTGGAGCAATTAATAGGGGATAAAGGATATTTGCAAGTAATGAAGGATTTAGGAATGAACAGTATATTTACAGGAATCACAGAAATGCCCTATGGAAATATTGTTGATGATTTTTCTTATTACTTTAAACAAAGTGAACAAATTCCTTCGTTATTTTCTTTAAATATTGTTTTAGATGAAAACAATGAGATAATTTCAAGCAGGGGAATATTAGCTCAGTTACTTCCGGGAGCTTCTATTGATATCATTGAAGATATTAAAAATATAATTAACGACAATCAATTGCTTTTATCTAATCCAAATAGTAATATAGCTTTTAAAGAAGTACCCAATTTATTATTTAAAGATGTAGATATTATGGGAATTCATCCTATTCAGTTCTTTTGCGGATGTTCTAAAGATATTTTTTATCCAATGCTCTATTCATTAAATAAAGAAGAGCTGATTCATTCATATGAGAACAATAAAGCTATTGAAATTGTATGTAATGTGTGTGGGAAAAAATATAGCTTTAATAAGGATGAAATCAAAAGAATTATATGATTGAAAGAGAGGTTATTTCAGTGTGTAATGAGACTTGGAAGGTTGGAGAATTATCAAGACTTACAGGGATAACTATAAGAACGCTGCATCATTATGATGAGATAGGACTTCTGTCACCCTCAGGTCATACTGATTCAGGACACAGATTATATTCAGAATCGGACATCGTAAAGCTTCAGCAAATTATGTCACTTAAGCAGTTAGGTTTTGCACTTGATGAGATTAAACAAATGTTTGAACGGTCTGATTATAATCCTCAGCAGGTTATAAAAATGCAGATAGAACGTTTAGATGAGGAAATTAGGATTAAAAAAGAGCTTAGAAGCCAGATGAAGGAGCTTGAAGAAGTATTTGATACAGTTCACAAGCCAAGTTCAGAGCAGTTTATAAAGGCGATTCAATTAATAATAAACCAAAAAAAATATTTTACTGAGGAACAGCGCAGTAAACTTAAAATCCAATATGAAAAGTTTAAAAGTAATGAGATGGAAGCTTTGACCAGTGATTGGAATCAGCTGTTAACATCTTTTCAATCAGAAATGGAAAAAGGAACATCACCGGATAATCCTTTTGTTCAGGAACTAGCCCAAAAGTGGCAGGAAGGAATTAATATGTTTGCTCAAGGTGACACTGATATTGTTCAAGCTGCTGAGAACTATTATAGGGATAATCCCCTTGCAGCAAAAGAGAATGGAATGAGCAGAGAACTGTATGAGTATATTAATAAAGCAATAATAAGCTCTTCTAATTTAAACGGCTGTCTCAAAACAACTTAAACCTACTGCGTGGTATTTGAATTCTAGGAAACGTTCGCTTCGCAGATAAGACTAATAATTAAAAAATTTATAAATCCTAAATCTTATAAACTCACTTTGCTCAGTTCGGGGCAGTTTAGCTTACTCATTGCCATTCGTAAACTGCCCCTGAAAAGCCATTTAGGCTTTTCAGCAATATAAGATTCTTAACGGATTTATAAATTTTTTAATTAAAGTCTTATTACTGCTTACTCAAATGTTTCTACGTATTCAAATACCACGCTAAGTTTAGTTGTTTTGAGACAG